>JACJYQ010000001.1 GCA_020636025.1 Lewinellaceae bacterium
AACCATCATTTGGGTAATGGGTTATCGGCTGGATGAGCGGTTTCGGGTGTCGGATGGCTTGAGTGAGGGAATGATGATCAGTTGGAAGTAGGTTTACTTATCTGAATTGGGAACTTTAGCATCTTCTTTAATTACAAACCGGTATCCTACATGCAGTTTACCATAGCCTAAACTTTTTTGGCTAAATTCTGTAAAAGTTGAGTTGGTGCCTATTCCGATTCCCACCTCAAAGAGAATGTTGCTTTTTGCTACAAATTTGTAGCCGAGAAGGAAACCAATACCTAAATTACTTTCTGTCCCACCAATATAGCCTCCAACATGAAAACCATCAATATTGAATACTGGATTAAAGTAGTATTTGCCGCTTAAGTTTCCGTAAAATTCATGTTCCTGGAATGCAAATACAAAATTTGGTACTGTTTTCAAATGTATGCTGGCTAACATGTTGATAATCAAGCTATATTTCGATGATTGATATACATTTTGATAAAAAGATAATGCATTTCATCTGATTTTGAGTGGCAAACGGTTCGTCGGGCTAATCTTTTGAGGTGTGTTCTGAAGTCTCTATTTCTGCGTTCAATATGCGTGGTGTACTCTTTTCCGACATAGTGTTTTTCCGCAGGAAAGACTTTTGAATATGCCTTGTAATCATCCGTGAAAAAGCAGTCGATATCAAGGCCTGTTAGTTTTTTATATAAAGCTCTGCATGCGCTGGTATTTCGTCTGCCAATATGAAATGCCAGGATCTTTCTGCTTTGCGGATCGTAGGCATACCAACACCAACGTTTGCACTTTTTACGACATCGAACAAATGACCAAAACTCATCTACCTCAACTTCTTCATAATGCCCTTGAAAATCAGGCTCTTTGATCTTTTTAGCATGCTTGCGAAGCATCCTCAGAACACTGCTGGGATATAAATCAAGCACATTACCAGTATCCCGAATCCCCGAACCATAAAGTGCCATTCTGAGTACTAATTCCTTGACCTTAGGATTTGCTCCTCGGTAGGCATATTCAATTTGAAACTGTTTATGGCAGGCTCGACAAAGAAAGTTCTGCTTGCCAGTGGCCTTGCGACCATTCTTTTTTATGTTTGTATCCTGGCAATGGGGGCAGCAAACATGGGTGGTTATTTCGCACATAACCCCAAAGTTCGTTCGCCGCCATTGCTTTTTTATGCTCTAGATAACAGCATACATTTGATAACAGTACCCTAATTTGGTACAAAATACGCACGATAGGTACGATAAACCCCCTTATAGCCTCCCCAGCTACATCCCAAATACTCCTACAAAAAAATCCAGAAACAGGAACCCCAATCGTTCCCAACAAACGGCGAGCAATACAATTTTCAAAGGTCATTTTTCAGGTTTTTGGGCATCACCCGAAGGCAATCCTGATTTTAAGAGAAGAATGTTTCGGGAACAAATATAGCATACACATATTAAAATGCAAATTAATTTCTTGTTTCCTTATGGGGATTTGAAATAATCCACTTGGTGCTCAAAGCTGGATTCATTCCCTTGCAGCCACCCCCAAAACCCTTTCCCACAAAAAAGATTCCTTCCATTCCCCGGAGGCAACGTACCTTTGTATCCCGTAACAACAGCAAGGCTTACTATGACGAAATACATATTTGTTACGGGTGGAGTGACTTCTTCCCTTGGAAAAGGCATTCTATGCGCTTCCCTGGCAAAACTGCTTCAGGCCCGCGGATTCTCGGTCACCATACAAAAGTTTGATCCATACCTCAATGTCGACCCCGGCACGCTCAATCCCTATGAACACGGCGAGTGCTACGTCACCGACGACGGCGCCGAAACCGACCTGGATCTGGGACACTACGAACGCTTTTTGAATACGCCAACCTCCCAGGCTAACAATGTAACTACCGGACGTATTTACCAAACGGTCATCAACCAGGAACGGGAAGGAACTTACCTGGGCAAAACCGTGCAGGTTATTCCCCATGTGACAGACGAGATCAAAAGGCGCATGCTGCTGCTCGGCCAGTCGGACAAGTACGACATCGTGCTAACCGAGTTGGGTGGTACAGTAGGTGACATCGAGTCGCTGCCCTATGTAGAATCTGTTCGCCAGTTGCGCTGGGAGCTGGGGCGCGAGCATTCCCTGGTGATCCACCTGACCCTGGTGCCATACCTGAATGCCGCCAAGGAACTGAAAACAAAACCCACTCAGCATTCGGTAAAAGAACTGTTGAGCCTCGGCGTGCAACCCGATATCCTGGCCTGCCGTACCGAACATCCGCTGAGCATCGACATCCGACGCAAGCTAGCCCAGTTCTGCAACGTGGAAACCAGCTCGGTCATCGAAATGATCGACGCGGAAACAATCTACGATGTGCCGCTGCTGCTCTTAAAGGAGCGCCTCGACTCGGTTGTCATCGCCAAGCTGCACATGAAAGATACCAAGGAGCCAAACCTGGTCTCCTGGAAGAACTTCCTGGGCAAACTCAAAAACCCCACCCACGAAGTGCGAATCGGTCTCATCGGTAAGTACAACGAACTACCTGATGCCTACAAATCCATTTACGAATCATTCATCCACGCCGGCGCCGTGAATGAATGCAAGGTGAAAGTCGTGCCTGTCCACGCCGAAGACCTGGAAGGCAGCTACAAAGACGTCAGCAAGGCCCTGGAAGGACTGCACGGCATTCTCGTAGCCCCCGGCTTCGGCGAGCGCGGCATCGAAGGCAAACTGGCCGCCATTCGCTACGCAAGGGAAAGCAATGTGCCTTTCTTTGGCATATGCCTGGGTATGCAAATGGCCTGCGTGGAATTCGCCCGCAATGTATTGGAGCTGCAGGGCGCAGCCAGCACAGAAGTGGAGCCCAAAACAGAACACCCGGTAATCGACCTCATGGACGCCCAGAAAGGCGTGCGCCAGAAAGGTGGTACCATGCGTCTGGGGGCATACAATTGTGAGCTTAAAAAGAAAACCAGGGCTTATGAGGCTTACCGTACCCAGCAAATCAGCGAAAGACATCGTCATCGCTGGGAGTTTAACAATGCCTACCTGGAACAATTTGAAAAGGCCGGTATGCAGGCAACAGGATTTAACCCGGAATCAAATCTGGTGGAAATCGTGGAGCTGAAAGACCACAAATGGTTCTTGGGTGTGCAGTATCATCCGGAATTGAAAAGTACGGTGGAGAATCCGCATCCCTTGTTTTGTGCATTTGTGAAGGCATGCATCGGCTAGGATCACAGATTTTGACGGATTACGCGGATTTCACAGATTTTTTTTGATTATTTTTCTGCCTTCGGCAGATTGAAATCATAGTGTGATCTAATTCGGATAAAGGTTGGGAGATAATATAACGCCTGGTCACGGTGATAACCTCTTATTACTGTGCCATGCTGAAAGCACCCGTCCACTTTAAGTGCGCTGAACTTGCATAGTTAGTGTGGACGGGTGTTTTTTACAATGTAGAGTTGACAGGTGCCTTCGGCACGATAAGGATTTACAAAAAAGTCTGGATAATTCGTGCTATCTTAACCAATGTCGCTTCCAAAGCCGGTCATATCAATCCGCCGAAGGCGAAAAAGAAATCAAAAAAAATCTGTGTAATCCGCGTAATCCGTAAAAATCTGTGATCCTGGCCACTCACTTCTTCACCACACTCCGCGCAAACAAAATCTTCGGCTTCCAGTAACTTGATTGGCTTACATTTTCCACAATTACACCCCGACTGGTTGTGCTGTGCACACATACAATCCCATCATCTGTTCGCTTTACAATAAGCGCCACATGTTGAATCTTTTTTCTGCTGGAACCAAAGAAGAGGAGATCTCCAGGTTGAACTCGACTCAGTGATACTTCATCACCGGTAGTGGCCTGTACGGCAGATGCCGGGGAGATGGTGTACCCAAAGCCTTTCAAAACATAGGAGGTAAAACCGGAACAATCGAAGCCGGTACCGGGGCTTTGGCCGCCGTATTTGTAGTTCACACCTACGAATTTCTGTCCGTAATCGGCGATCTCTGTTCGGATTTGGGAAACCCCGGGATTGTAGCCGGGGCCAGAGGGACCCGGGTTTTTATTGCCGGTGTTTCTAACGGGTTCGCTGCGCGGGTGATATGTGCTGGATTTGTAGGGAGAGCAGGCCTGAATTGCCAAAAAGGCAAATGCCATAATCATCAGTCGATTTTGGGCAGTCATATTAAAGGAATTTTTGTTGTCTGGAATAAACAGTACAAAGATCGACAACTGCCTGCGAATCCTGTATTTTTTGATTTGTTTAACCTCTCTTATTCGTGCCGGAGGGCATCCACCGGGTCGAGCCTGGCGGCTTTGACAGCAGGGTAGGTGCCAAAAATTACCCCGATGATCACCGCAACAGTACAAATAATCAGGAAGGTGTTCCAGGTAAGTACAGCATTGAAAGGTACGTCGGCAAACAACCTTACAATGGGGATTGCCGCCATGGCAAACCCGGCGCCAAAGATCAGTCCGAGTAAACTGCCAAAGGCTGAAACGGTAATGGACTCGGCTAGGAACAAACGCCTGATATCGCCTCTTTTAGCGCCCACGGCTTTTCTGAGTCCAATTTCTGCCGTACGCTCGTTTACGGAGATGAGCAGCACATTCATTACGCCAACACCACCCACTACTACGGAAATACCAATGATCAGGCCCATGATGATCCTGAAAATCATAAAGCCCTGATTGGCTTTTCCAATCCAGAAATCCTGACTGAATGTTTGGAAATCGCCCTTTCGCTCGCCGTATTCATTGGCTATCCAGCTTTGTACTTCTTCTTTGAGTTTGGGCATTTCCTCTGTTTTGGCGACTTCCAGTGTCATTTTAGGCGGAGAGCGCAACAACTCCTCGCGTGTAAGCAGGGAAATGGGCATGCAAGCGATGGGCGGCGCTTCTTCGCGTTTGTCCTTGGCAATGCCGATGATGGTAAGTTCACGTCCCAACACACCAAGCGTTTTTCCAAGGGCGCTGTTTGGATTGTCTTTTCCGCCTATCAGCTTTGCCAGATGTGTATTGATCACGGCCACTTTCTCCTTTTGCACAAAAGCATCTTTACCAAAATTATTTCCAGCTGAAATAATGGTATCGCTCCAACTCACCTCACCAACACACATGATCATTGCGCCAATGCTGCTGTCCATGCCTGCAACACTTATTTCCCGGTTGTAGGAGTTATCGAGGTTGGCCTTAACTACTTCAGGTTTGCTGTTTCTAAATGCGGTAAAACGGTCAAAATCAATGATTTCAAAACTGTCTTTGCGTACAGATAATCCATTGATCTTTTTTTCTGTTTGAGTGCTCACAACGAGTGAATTCACACTGGTATTGGCGGAGATTTGCTCACGGCCGAATTTTTCCAACCCGTCGATCAGGGAAAAAGTAGCCACCAGCGCAGCTACGCCGATGACGATGCCTAGAACAGAAAGAAAAGTGTGAAAGAGATTGCTGCGTATGTTTTGGACAGCCAGGCCAAAGGATTGTAGCATGTTGCGGATCATAATCAGTTATTTTTCGATACCAATTACGGTGAATAACCGTGATTTCGCGGTTTCTTTTCGATAAATCACAAAATCATGCTGACCAGAAGCCTTGCTTTATGGAAGCTTGGTTTCTAAATAAATCAAATTGACTGGAAGCTCAATGTAATATTCGATGGAGATCGTAATGCCGGACGCTTGTTTTTCACTACAGATTAGTGATTCTGCCCAATGTTCATTCGGGCTTCAAAATTGGGCATCTTTTGAACAGAAATGGGTACCCGCATGCCATTTTTCATATAGATCAAACCATTGCGGCCGGTTTTCACCCAACGATCAATGAACAAAACATTTACGATGAATCCGTGGTGGGTTCTGTAGAACAGGTTTTCGGGTAGTTGGGTTTCGAGTTTTTTCAAAGTCCGGGTAGTGCGAATAATTTCAGTGTCATTCCTTCTGGCCACCAGCAACTCAACCATAGATTCATCCGCCTGACAAAGGATGATATCGGAAGGGTTTAGCACCACCACACTTTGATTGGAATCGGTAATTAAAAAATCCGGCATCTCTGCTGACGACCTGTTTGGTGTCAATTGAGGGACCTTCTGTTCAGCAATGGCTAAAGCAGCCTGAAGTTTTACAATGCTGAATGGTTTTACGAGGTATCCCCAGGGCTGCACTACGTTGATGGCATCAACGGCGTATTCTGGATAGGCGGTAATGAGAATAATGCCTACCTCTATGTCTTCGATTTGCTTGATGATGTCGAAAGACGTTCCGTATGGAGGCATTTCAATGTCCATTAGCAGCAAGTCAGGTTTGTGTTTTCTGATCTTCTCCACGGCATCTGCCGGAGTGCTGGCCTCTGCAACTATGTGCACGTTGGGGCAAAACTTATAGATCATGCCTCTGAGGGTGTTGAGAGCCCCTTCTTCATCATCGATTAATATGGTGTTTATTTTGTTCATGAGATTTCTTTTGATGGGGCTATGTCGGAAAATGCCTCTAAATCTATGCTGATGCTCGCCACTGTGCCATGCCGGGGAGGATCGTGGTCTTTTAAATCCGAATGGGATAGTTTAATGTTGGTTTTATACAGGCGATTCAGCATGCTTATTTTTTGCTGAAGTAATGCCAAGCCTTTTGATTGATGTTGAGGATGTTTTTTACTTTTTCTTTGTCTGATGGTATCAATGCCTTCTCCATTGTCTTCAATCAGGCAATTTACCAGGGAACCTGATTTGATAAATTTTACAGTCAGTATGGATACGCCACCCGGTGACAAACCATGAATGGTGGCATTTTCGATAAGGGGTTGCAGGATCATGCTTGGAAATGGTGAATCCGGTTGAATCTGATCGAGTCCTTCTATAGTAAAGTTGAACCGGTCACCCAGGCGCAGTTTGATCAGGCTCAGATAATCTGTGTTGTAGGACATATCCTGATCAAAGCGAACGAAATGCTGTTCCGACATCGTCATGGATTGTCTGAGCAGGCGGTTAAACAACTCAATGTATTCGCTGGCCTTCTCAGGGTCCGGGGGATAGAAGAATTGCTGAATGGCGTAAATGCTGTTCCCAATGAAATGCGGATTCAGTTGTGCCTGAATGGCATGAAGCCGCAATTTTGATACCGAATGGTTCAGATCGCGATAGGCCTGACGATTTTTGTACACCGCCCTCAGTATCAGAAACACAATGCCCCAGATCGTTAGCCAAAACCAAATGGTTTCATACCAGTTTGCCTTGTTTACGATCATGATGCTGTCGGGCTTATTGCTTTTCAACCCTCTGGTATTCAAGGCCGTAAACGTGTAAAAATACTTTCCTGGCCTTATTTGGGTTCCCAGATTCAGGCGACCTTGCACAATTCCTGAATTATTGCTTTGCTCGCGTTTAAACAAGAGGGAAAAGATGTTGGAGACCGTCAAATCCGCTAATCCCGGAAACCGTTCTTCCACTACATATTCGAAACTGATATTGCCCCTGCTGCAATAATCCAGTCCTGAGAGTTGTATTTCAACCAGTCCGGCATCTCTGGGCAAGGTGAAAGCTCTAAATCCATTAAAATTGTTGAAAAATGGTTCCTGTATATATCGATCGTTCAGCCAATAGTTTATCCCGGAAACATAGCTGGGAAAACTGTCAATAGCCAGATTTTGGTTCAATATCATCCTGGTAAGACCCTTGGTCGTGCCTACCCAGAGAGTGTCATCCTTCATCAACAGAGTATTAACATCATTGTCAGCCAGCCCGTCGTGTTTGTCAAAATGAGACACCTGGAAATCGGGCTGTAGTTTAAAAACGCCTTTGTTAGTACCCAGCCAGATGTTGTTTGAATTGTCTGAAATGATCGTTTTGATCGACTGTATGGGTTGATCCAGACGTTCATTGACCTGAATCAGCTCTTCGATTTTTCCATCTTGAATGCCTAGCCTCAGAAGGCCGTTGTCGGCGGTAGCAACCCACAGGACATTATCCTTTCCGGCACAAAGAGCGTATATCCTTGAGTCCAGCATCTCAAATTGATCAGCCCAATTGGCAGCAAAATTGTCTGCGCTGGAGTACAGGCCATTCATTCCGCCCGCCCATAAAAAGCCTTGTTTGTCCCTGGTCAGGCTGGTAAATCTTCTGCTGCCAACAGCTTGTTGGTATTGGAGGTTTTGCTCATCAAAATACCCGATCCCGCTGGATGAGGCCACCCACAAGCGACCATTGCTGGACAAAATGGTTTTGGGTGTAAACTTAAATGGCAGGATGGATGAACGGCCCTGGTGATATCTGTAAATACTCTCATCTGATGCAATAAACAAGTCACCCTGTTTCATGGGTTGTATGGCCAGGATCCGGTTGCTACCGGTTAATGTCCCAATAAACTGATAAGAAACCTGATCGTCTTTAATGAAATACATACCACCCTCGTCATTTCCGGCAATTAAATGTTGATCTGCGTCTTTTGAAAGGGAGGTAATGTTGTGTGAGTGATTCACTTCATTTGTCAGAAAATGATGGGGGGCGTTTAAAGGCATGCCGTACACTCCTTCATCCGAGGTGCAGAACCACAGGGTGCCCTGATGATCCTCAAAAGCCATATTCACTTTTTTATCTGGGAGAATTCGTCTGTTAATATGAATATCGCCTTTGCTGCAATCCAAAAACAAACTGCCTTGATTTTTTGTCACCAAAAGGAACTCTCCGCTTCGGGTATGGCGAATTCTGCCGTTATATCCCATTAATGTATCCTGTACAGAAAAAGCACCGTTTTCATATTTGATCAGGGTGAGTATATTTTCATAACTAATCAATATCTGATCGTCGCTCACGGCAGCTCCAATGAGGTATTTCCTGTTGGATAATTTTGAAAGCCATGGAACGTGCAGTTTTGATTCGAGTCCATTTTCCAGTAAGAAAATTTCACCCATGGTTACCAAATAGGTTTTACCATCGGCTTCAAACACAGATCGTGGATTATGCGGCAGGTCCAGGCTTTGTATTGTATCCTCCTCTAAAATGTGAATGGTCGACAACTCATTGAATATCATAAGTCTGTTGTCCGAACTTTCAATAAAATCGTACCAGGATGATCTAGTATTTAGCCGGGAAATCAGACTGTCAGAATTGCCCACGTGAAAAGCACCATTTTGCCAGTAACAAGGCAATTGCTTAAAAGGTGACAACCAAATGCGGTCCTTGCTGTCGCAATAAACGGTCAGTATCTCTGCATCCGGCAAACCATCTCCAGTACCAAAAACATGGAATTTTTCTCCGTCATACCGGGCCAGACCTTTATCCGTACCAAACCATAAAAACCCCTCTTTGTCCTGAGTCATGGAATAAATCAGGTTGCTTGGCAAGCCGTCCTCCACGTCAAAATGGATCAGAGAAGGTTCCTGAGCGAGACCATTAAATAGTATAAATACACAGAAGAGTAAGGTTATAATTCGCGGCATTTACATGCGATTTGTCACAATGTAAAGCGTGTTTGGCAAATGCGGAGAAACCTTTGATAACTATGTCATTGTTGGCGATAACTGAACAGGAGCAGGCTTATAATGAATGGATATGCAGGAGATTGTCATACTTGAGGCACATGGCTTGTATACCCAAAAACAGGCCGGTTCCTTTGCATAGCATTCATTGCAAATTGTACAATTTAAAAGCATTCCCTGTATCACTACCAAAACACTCACAGCATGCCATCATTGAATTTAGAATACCGATCACTCAGAATTATCATTGAGATAACTGTGTCGGATTTTTAGATAACAATGCATTTGCAAATTAAATTAGTCCAGATATCTAATTGTTGTACACACTTAAGTAAAGTCGCTTGTTTCAGATAAAAATGCCCTCTTTCTTTGTAAAAAATGATTGAGAATCTTTTTTACTACCGTCCGTTCCCTGTATTTCACCCAATTAATACGCACAAAACAGAGGCGACTAATACCCTTTGAACTACTTATCTGAAAATGCAAGGCGAAAGCAGAAGCTTTCGCCTTTGTGTTTTCAGCAACCGGGCTAAATACAGCATCTTACCTTTCTGGTAATCAAGAATTAAGCTGGCTGAAATCACATAATTTCAAGGCAGTCACCCAAATCAACTAAATCAAGGTGAAAATTATTACGTTTGCTCCATTATGGAGAAAAAACAAGGCCAATTGCTGAGAACGATCACCCTAAGCGGAGCTACGATACTGGTGGTTAGTTCCGTGATCGGATCGGGTGTGTATAAAAAAGTAGCGCCTATGTCCGCAGAGCTGCTTTCTCCAGACCTGGTTCTGTGGGCCTTTGTGCTGGCTGGAATCATCAGCCTCTTTGGCGCACTCAGCAATGCCGAGATCGCTGGCATGATGGCCGATTCAGGAGGTGAATTTGTGTACTTCCGACGCATTTACGGTCGATTTGTTGCTTTCCTTTGGGGCTGGAGCACATTTGTTGTGATCAAAACTGCCGCCGTTGCCTCCATTGCCTATGTGTTTTCTCAATCATTCAATGCCATCATCCCGCTCCCACATTTGCCGGCTTCCATTGAGGGCTTTGAAATCGGAATATTCAAACCCTTCGAAAATTTTGGCGTGAAAAGCCTGTGTATTCTATTGATCGTAGTACTCACATTCATCAATACTAGAGGCGTTAAGAGCGGTGCAGGCCTAAGTAATTGGATAACCAAAATGGTTATACTCGGATTGGGACTGATTGTGATCTCCGGGCTGTTATTTGGCGGTGGCAGTTTAGCAAATTTTCAAACTCCGTCAGTAAATTACATTGAGCGCTCCTGGTTTGATTTCAGTTTCATAAAAGCCATGTTTGGGGCCTTACTCGCGGCTTTCTGGGCCTACGAAGGCTGGAACACCGTAGGTTTTCTGGGCGGTGAGATTCAGGAACCCAGGGAAAATCTGCCGAGGGCTTTGTTTCTAGGGATGCTGCTCATCATTGGTGTATATGCGCTGGTAAATTTTACCTATCTGTATGTATTGCCAATTGACCAAATGATAGGTGTTCACGCGGCACAAAACGAAATTGGGGCAGTTGCCGTAGTGCGGCACTTCGCCGGTGATTTTGGAGCCATTATCATATCTGTCATAATTCTGATCACCACACTTGGATGTACAAATGCCACCATTCTGATGCCCCCAAGGGTGTACTATGCCATGGCTCTGGATGGATTGTTTTTTAAAAGCGCCGCCGATATTCACCCCACACACAACACCCCTAATAAAGCACTGTGGATGCAAGGCCTTTGGGCCTGTATACTGGTACTTTCCGGCAGCTTCGATCAGCTTACTGATATGCTGATCTTCGCAGCGTTCTTTTTCTATGGAGCCACGGCATTTGGGGTCTTTATTTTGAGAAAACGCGAGCCCAATGCCGAGCGGCCTTATAAGGTTTGGGGATATCCTGTTGTGCCAGCGTTGTTTGTTTTGTTCTGTGCAGCGCTCATAGTCATTACCTGTATAGAACATCCACGCGAGGCTGGTTTGGGTATTGCGCTTATGCTCACCGGGGTGCCGATGTATTGGTGGTGGACCCGGTCCCCGGACTGAAGTCCGGGGCTATGTTATGGGTTCTGCTTTAGGATTGCATTAATGATTAGGCTGGCATGTATTCTGGAGTTTTCGATGAACCATACATGGGTATTCATGCCGCCGCACACTACACCTGCCAGGAAAAGTCCAGGTACATTGCTTTCCTGTGTTTCCGGATTGTAATTAGGTTGCAGAATCCCGTCATCGCTCAGGCTTACGCCTAGTTTCCTTAGTAAATCGAAATTTGGCTGGTATCCGGTGGCAGCAATTACAAAATCATTCGGAATGGTTGCTTTTCCTTCTGGTGTTTGAATATCCACATCGAATGGCCTGATTTCTACAAGTTGTGACTCAAAGTATGCCTGTATAGAGCCTTCTTTTATTCGATTGACAATGTCAGGCCGGGCCCAGTATTTAACTCGATCACCCACGTCTTTTTCGCGAATGACCATGGTGACTTCAGCGCCTTTTCTCCAGGTTTCCAAAGCAGCATCTACTGCCGAGTTGTTGGCACCAACCACAATCACTTGTTGCTTGAAATAGCCGTGTGGTTCGCTGTAATAGTGTGTCACTTTGGGTAATTCTTCTCCTGGGATGCCAAGTAACACTGGTTCGTCGTAAAATCCGGTGGCCAATACAAGGTTCCGAGCCTGATATACATCTTTTGAGGTTTGAATTTCGAAACTGTCCTCTACTTTGACAACATCCTGAACAGCTTCATAAAGACGTATGGTAAGATCGCCAGACTCCGCCACTCTGCGGTAATATTCAAGCGCTTCTACGCGGGTTGGCTTGGCGTTGTTCGATACAAACGGCACACCTCCGATTTCCAGACGATCTGAAGTAGAGAAAAAAGTCATATTCGCCGGATATCGATACAGAGAATTGACCAGTGCACCTTTTTCTATGATCACATAATCAAGTCCGGCCTTCTTTGCCTCCAGTCCGCAAGCAAGCCCGATTGGGCCGCCTCCAATAATCAGTAAATCGAAAGTCTTCATGTAATTATTACAGGTAACGCAAGGTGGATATGCTTTTCCAGCTCATTATCACGCTTAAATCAGCCTTTTTAATAAATCAATTCACATAATCCCACAAATCAAAAAAATCAAACAAATCACATAAATCAAAAAAATCAAAGTACAGGCAGTTGATTAGCGCAATAGCTCAATTATCTGTACTGACATTGCTGGCACCTGAATTTGATCCAGATTATTGAGCATAACATCCGTTACCACGTTTTTGCCTTTTATAAAGCCGTGCATACATTCATCGAACCTAGCCCTTGAAAGGCTTTGTTCAGCCTCACTTTGACTCATAATGACCATAACAGTTTTCGAGTCATCCTGCCGGAAGAATACGTAAATACCGTCCTTTGGTAGGAACTGAGTCAGTTTTCCATCGTGCAAGGCTGAACAGTTTTTGCGATAGTTGGCCAGTTTTTTTGTGAAATTAAATGCCTCATTTTCAGCTTCTGTTCTACCACTCGACACAAATTTGTTAACTGGGTCACCAGCCCAGCCACCTGGGAAATCCTTGCGCACTTCAGCATCGGAGGGATCCTTGAAATTTTTCAGGAGTATCTCTGTGCCGTAATACAGTTGTGGAACACCGCGGCAAGTCAGCAAAAAGGCTATGCCCAGCTTGAACTTGTTCATGTCTTCCCCGATGACTGAAAAAAATCTGTTCTGGTCGTGGTTGTCCAGAAAGGTCAGGTTCAGGTTGGGGTTTTCAAATAGAATATCCTGGGCTAGCATATAGCTCAGTCTGTTGAAACCTTTGTCCCAATCAAATTTCTCATTCAGGGCTTCTCCAATACTGCTATTGAACACAAAGTCATTGGGTGAAGGGCAATTGCTTTTGAAAGGCAGGTACAGGTTGTTTTTTACAAAAAATGCCTGACTGGTAGCGTATTTTACCGAGTTCTCTGCCGTAATAAACATATTTGGATATTCATCCAATAATGCCTGATTACATTGGTTCATAAATTCCAGGTCATTGTATTGATAAGTATCAATGCGCCAGCCATCAACACCAAAATACTCAACGGTCCAGAGCGCATGCTGGATCAGATATTTGGCTACAAAAGGATTGTGCTGATTAAGATCGGGCAGGAAGGGTACAAACCAGCCGTTTTGATGCACCAGAAAATCGCTGTTGCTCCGGTGATCAAGATCAAACACAGAGTCGTCACGGTAAGTAGTGTTGGTGTATTCATTCCATTGATGAACCCAGTTTTTCATGGGCAGGTCACGCATCATCCAGTGATTAATACCGATGTGATTGTACACGGCGTCCTGCATAATCTTCATACCCTTTGCATGCATGGCATCAATGAGGTTTTTGTAGGCTTCATTTCCGCCAAGACGCCTGTCAATCAAATAGTGATCTGTGAAACCATAACCGTGATACGCCGAGCGCATGGTACCGCCCTCGTCGGTTACAGGCTGGTCATTTTCAATAACCGGATTGAGCCAGAGGGTAGTTACACCCAGGTCTGATAAATAATCCAGGTGGTTTTGAATGCCCAGTAGATCACCTCCATGACGCAAAAACGGATTATTTCTATCCGAATCCGGGTCTGCCATGTCGGCAAATTTGTCGTTTGAAGGGTCGCCGTTAGAAAAGCGATCCGGCATAATCAGATACACCAGGTCGCTCGAATTGATTTCTTTGGGGTGCTTGTCCCGCACCTTTAGTTCGTAAGGGAACGTCGTCTTGATCACAGCACCGATCATTTGCTTCCCTTTTTTCTGTGTCACCGTTTTGGTAAGGACTATGTCAAATTTCCCCGGCCTGAGCGCAGCATCAAAGTACAGATCAACGAACAGATAGTTCGGATTTTCCACTTCATACACCTGCCGAACATTTATTCCGGCGTAATCAATGCTCACATCGGAACCCTTCAAGTCTTTGCCATATATTAGAAGTTGAAGCTCCGGATTTTTCATGCCCACCCACCAATTTGTCGGATCAACACGCTGAATAACAGGGGTTTGTGCAAATACTTGTAAGGAAACACAAATAAGTACTATAAGAGCGGATATCGTCTGTTTGATCACCTGATGTGTTGTTTAGTTATAAGAAAGTTGGCAAAAATACTAAAACCCGACATCGTGTAATTGGGTTAATCAGCAGCTTGAAAAGCCATCAGATCGCTTCTTCAGGAAATTTCAGGAAAGGAGCGATCAGTTTAGCATACACCACACAGCCAACACAAAACCCGAAAAAACCTTCCAGTCCGGCACAAACAAGTAAAATTGCCCCTGCGATAAAGGCGGCAGTTGGAAATCCGGCATACAGTGCAAGACCAATTACAAATGCAAAAACCAGCCCCACACCAGCTGCAAATTTTTTAGGGGCTGCATCGGTTAGTTTAACGGGTACATTTAGCATTCGGGCGCTGAGTTTTGCCAAAAACCTGATTGGACTGCTTTCACCTGAACTGAAACTGCGGATTGCGAAATCGATGCCGAGAAGCAGGAAAACAATGGCAGAGCTGGCAATAAAACCCAGGAGACTGATCAGGATTACATAGAAAGCCGTGATTCGGGCTACATTTTCATTAACGCGATCGGGGGAAATAGGGCAGGAGGCAGTAGAACTTTTCTGAGACATGATGTTTACATATTTGAGTAGTGAGAAAATAAAAAAAGCCCTCCGGTGACATCACCGAAGGGCTTTTTTAAAAGCTTATTCTGCTTGAGACTTATAGTTTACCTGTCACGCCATGAATAGCCGATGTTGCCACTTCGGATGCCCGGAGCAGAACAACAACAACAATTTTGATATGACAAAGTATTCAATTTCATTTTGTATTTGTAGAGCAACAAATTTCAGGCCATGTAATCAGGCGCCTAAATAGGTTTTCAAAAGTTTGCTGCGGCTGGTTGCACGTAACTTGTTGATTGCCTTGTCTTTAATCTGACGAACGCGTTCGCGGGTAAGCCCGAATTTATCGCCGATATCTTCCAAAGACATGGGGTGCTCAACGCCGATACCAAAGTAAAGTTTGATCACATCCGCCTGACGATCTGTTAAGGTACCCAAGGAGCGCTCGATCTCGCGGCGAAGAGAATCTGCATATTCGAGGTGAGAATCAGTTCCTGGCATGGTGCTGTTTTCCAGTACGTCTAACAGGGAGTTGTCCTCTCCTTCTACGAATGGCGCATCCATGGATACGTGACGGGCGGCCACGCCAAGGGTAGTTTCTACTTCGTCAGTAGAGATTTCAAGCAATTCTGCCAGTTCTTCCGGACTTGGTTCGCGCTCGAAAGTTTGTTCGAGTTCAGAAAAGGCCTTGTTGATTTTGTTCAGAGAGCCAACCTTATTGAGCGGCAAACGCACGATACGGCTTTGCTCGGCCAAGGCCTGCAGGATACTCTGACGGATCCACCAAACGGCGTAGGAAATGAATTTAAAACCACGGGTTTCATCGAAACGCTGAGCGGCTTTGATCAAACCCAGGTTGCCTTCATTGATCAAATCAGAAAGGCTAAGTCCCTGATTCTGATACTGTTTGGCAACGGAAACGACAAATCGAAGGTTTGCTTTGGTAAGTTTTTCAAGCGCGATCTGATCTCCTTGTTTGATCCGCTTGGCGAGGTCCACTTCTTCTTCGGGGGTGAGAAGATCAACTTTTCCGATCTCCTGTAAGTATTTCTCGAGCGACTGGCTCTCGCGATTGGTAATGGACTTCGTTATTTTTAACTGCCTCATGTGCGTAGCTGCTATTGTTATTTAGGCCGCAAAGGTATGATTTTACAGACCCTCAAATTCTTTTTTTTTCAGAAAAAGGCTTTTTCGCAAATTTTTTATTCAGGAAAAGCCGGTATCGAAGCAGAAACACGGGAACGGGCTTTTTGTTTAAGCCCGTTATTGTATCCCTACTGAATAATTACCTGCTGGCTCAAATGCTTCCCACCTGCTTCAATATTTATGAAATAAATACCAGGCGTGTACTTGGAGGCATCAAAATAGTATTGGCTTTTACAAGTTGGCAAAACCCCGGAAAAAATAGTTTCCTCAATTCGCCCCTGAACATTTACCAGGTTAATTACGGCAGGGGTCTTTTTGTCAACCTGAACCGGGACAACTGTAATAGCCGTGGCTGGATTAGGATAAATCGCCTCCATATCAACTCTTACAGGTTCTGTAGCGGCAGAGCTCTGCGTTACGCAAAATGACCAGTAGCCTTCCGGTGCCGTAATTGGTCGGGCAAATGTTTTTCCGGAGTTTGCCACGGCTTCGATGTAATAATACACAGTGCTGCCAAATAATTGAGTCGGGATCTTCACAGCCCAAACATCGCTGGTATCCTGGGTAACGTATTGCATGTCAATGGTTTGCCAGGTTTGGTGAAGATCGGTTGTGTAGAAAACCCTGGCTGATGAAATACCTGAACGATGCTGAATTTTTGCCATTATCTCATAGCCTCCCGGACTATAAGAATTATCCTGGCAGGGCAAGGCGCTGTGGAGGATTAACAAAGGATCAGCAACGCCAATTTCCTTGCTGATGCAATGAACCGCCCCACCGCTGTAGATGATGCTGTTGCAATCAACCTGGGCTATTTTATAGCCTGGCATATACTTTTGAAAAGTATCGCGAGCTGCCTCGTCCATGGCCATGTTGTATGACGGCATGATGATCGTCTTGTTTACAAACACAGCATTGGCATAAGTAGGGTAGAGGCTGCTTGCTCCGGCATAAGGTGGATAATTACCACCTTGGAAAGAAGGCATCGGCACCCGCACCAGTTTGAAAGGATGTCCATAGGAAGTCTGGAACTGAGACAGTACATATTGGATATTGGCCTCTATTTGCGGGCCATCCGATGTGTTTGAGGGATATTCTCCAACGAGCAGGGTTTCCTCATCCAGCAATTTCATGTGCATATCGATGTGATGTATGCCGTCATAGGGCAACTCATCCATCTTAATGTAGCGATCTATGCCCATAAACTCCTGCATGATGTTATCGATTTCCGCCTCATCGTGATTACTGGTGCCGAAAATGTCGTTGCCTCCGGTTTCGCCATTGGCGATCTGGTCGTTGTTTCTGAAAACCAGTTTTGACGCAAATGCCTGGCCCATGCCATCTGACATGAAGTTGCCACCGGTATTTACCAGGTCATAAGGCGCGGTAGATGTGGTGTGAACAGGGGTGTTGAGCATCTGGCCAACAAAGTTGGAAACTACATTGTCACTTGCCCGGTCCCGGTTGTAGATCCAGTCAATCAACAACATGGAATCCACATCATTTTCATACACGGAAGTTGGACCGTAATCCCTTACCCAAATTGAATTATTGGAAGCAATCAAGTACTCGATATTACTGCTGACATCCACGTTTTTAGAAGTCAGATAGTTTTCCGCTGCGGTGGCTGTGTTTTGCGAGGAACAAACGATGATCACTTTACATTCTTCACGGGCTGCACGGACAATTTCGGTGAGAATGTTACGCCAGGCATTACCGCTGCCCCCAGGATTCCAGGTAATCACCAATGCCTGTAATTCTTCCCATTCGGCCATGGTGCGTACCGGTATTTCTGGCGGTGTGGTAAAGACCTGAGCTGAAAGACTTGTAATGGAAATAAAAGCTGTAATAAAACAGGAGAGTAGTTTTGTGTTCATATCGTGTAGCTTACATAGTTAAATACTGATCAGTACTCTGACCTCCGGCAAATTTCCATTAAATATACATAAATTAATATAAAAAAAGCGGCACGCTTTTGCGCACCGCTAAACAAAACCCATTCTATCGTATGAAGTAAAAACTGTTCACTAATTTTATACAGCAATTGGCAGGGAATCCAAATCCCTGAAAAGTATCTTTTTGCGGTTGAAATACAGCACGTTAGAACGCTTTAACTGGTTTAAAACCGCGGTTACCATTTGACGACTGGTTCCGGTTAGATCGGCAATATCCTGGTGAGTCATATTGTGCTTTACTAGCGTCTCAAACCCGATCTGACGACCTTGTTCATGACCCATTTGGTGCAAAAACTCCACAATACGGCTGCGGGAATCTTTCAACACCACATTTTCCAACTGATTTTCTGTGTAGCGCAAGCGCTCTCCCAGGAAGAATAGCAGTGATTGAGCAAAAGCAAAGTTGCCGCGCATAACTGTCAGCACAGATTCTGCGTTCAATTCCAGCACTTCCAGTTGATCATCCATGGCGTAGGCAAAATCTCTGCGTGTGTTATCACCTGTGAGACAAGATTCTCCAAACAAACCACCGGAGCGGACGATGTATTTAATGATGTCTTTCTTCTCAGCGTGAACAGCCACCTTTACAATACCTTTCAAGATGAAGTACACTTTATCAGCATTTTGTCCCGGCTTGTATAATACGGCATGCTTTTTATAGGATTGAACAATGGCACCTGCCTGAATCAGGCTGCGCTCTTGTTCGTTCAATACTGCGAAAACTGGGCTGCTTTCTAATACACCAATTGCGTTTCTCGTATCCATATTCAGTTAAGTAGATTTCGTTATCGTTTGTCGCGTTTCTGACTATAATGACAAACGACTTGTTAATAGCCCCTATGCCATTTCAAAAAAATATTTTTCTGAGTTGCCCTAAATTTGTCTCTTAATATCCTGAATTTATAAGTATTGTAAAATTATATTTGACTAACTGTTCGTTTTTTTAATTTTGGTTTGGAATAAGTAATAAATAAACCATCTTTGCAGAATAAAAAATATCTTTTGTTTGGAAGAACTTCCGGAAAATATTTGGTTGTCAGGCTTGCGCAACGGGGATGAAAATGCCTTGCGAAGCATCTTTGACAAATACTATTCACACTTGATCGGGGTGATCTATCGAATGATCCCGGATGTGGATACCTGTCAGGATCTGGCCCAGGAAGTGTTTGTGGAGTTGTGGAATAAAAGGGAGACGATCAACATACAATCATCTCTTCAGGCGTATCTGCGAAGAGCTGCCATTAACCGAGCTCTAAATCATATAAAAACGCAAAAACGAACCATACTGGAGGATGCTGAGAAATTTGGCGACAAGGAAGATATTACAGAACAGGAGCTGGGTATACAAGTGAAAAAGGAAAATCAGGAAAAGGCTCTTCACAACGCCATTGATGCTCTCCCTGAAAGATGCAGAATAGTCTTTACCCTTAGCCGCTTTGAAAACATGTCACACAAAGAAATAGCCGAAAAGCTCGGCATTTCAGTAAAAACCATTGAAAACCAAATCACAAAAGCCATGAAATTGCTTAGGCAAGCCCTGGTTTAATGTGATAATTTGATAATAAGCCAATTTGATAATGGAAGCCCTTTCTAACTGAATCATTATCACATTATCATATTAGCTAATTAACCCAAGTTGTGACCGACACTACTCTGGTAGGGAATATTGTTGGCGAGGACGCCAACAATATCCAAAAAGCAATGAACACCAAATCACAAAAGCCATGAAATTGCTCAAGCAAGCCCTGGTTTAATGTGATAATTTGATAATAAACCAATTTGATAATGGAAGCCTTTTCTAACTGAATCATTATCACATTATCATATTAGCTAATTATCAAATTAATCAAAATGTCTCCTATTGTCAATTCTATGTCAAATTAGTACATTTTTGAATAGGGGATAGCTCAGTAGCGATTGTCTTTAATCTGTACCTTCAACCCCGGATCTTAGCAATAGCATCCATGAAAGAAAACGAATACAACTTACTAATTATCAAAAACCTCTCTGGTGAGTTAACACCTGCCGAGACAAAGGAGTACGATGCCTGGCTACATGAATCGCCTGAAAACCAGTCGATTGCCCGGGAATTTGCTCTTGTTTGGGAGCAGTCGGGAACTTATCAAAAAGTGTTTACGCCAAATTTAGACAGGGATTTCGCTAAGGTTCTTTCCAAAATTGATGGTACTGAAACGCAAGTCTTGCGTGTTCGTTTTATCAATAAAAAATTACTTCGTGTTGCTGCGGCCATTGCTTTACTGTTAATGGCTGTTTGGGGGTATAGTACATTCGGGGGGGGCAATTATTACGATTCGGTTATCAGCGCTGATAATTCCGGAAATCAACACCTCAGTCTCACAGATGGTACGCAAATCTGGTTAAGAGAAGGTAGTACACTTTCCTATGCCAGTGATCTTTCTTCCAAAGACCTCCGACGGGTAAAACTGAGTGGAGAGGCGTATTTTGAAGTTGCCCACGATCCTGCTCATCCTTTTCGTGTAGAACTGGCAGAGGGTGGCAGTGTACAAGTGCTTGGAACGCAGTTTAACGTGCGATATTCGCCTTCAGAAACACAAGTATTGGTAAAGGAAGGAAGAGTCCGTTATTCTCCTGATGGCAAAATTCAAAGTCCGGAATTAACCGCTGGTCAACAAGCCTTATTTGATTCAGCATCTGGCGTTATGAAAGTTACCAATGCTGCAACGCTAAATGCGCTTTCCTGGAAAACGGGCGCCCTAGAGTTTGTCAATACACCATTGGCTCAGGTTATACTTGATTTGGAAAAGTACTACAGCATTAAGATAAGCATGCTAAATCAGGGTATGACCAATTGCCCATACAGCGCCATCATCAGAGATCAAAGCGCCAAACAGGTGCTTGATGCGCTGGCACTTACCTACCAATTCCAGTTGCAGTCAAAAACAGCGGGAGAATACGTGTTGCGGGGTGGTGTTTGCCGGTAAATGATGTCGGTTAAAGACCGTATTCCTTAATTTTCCTATACAGGGTCCTTTCAGAAATTTTCAATTCTTCCGCAGCTTCCTTGCGGCGACCTTTGTATTTGTTGAGTGCCCGCTTTATGGCCTCTTTTTCTATGTCTTCCATGGCCAACGGCGCTTCTTCCACCTCACTTCTGTCGTATGCGCCCTGATTTTTCTGATCTATGATGATCGGTCTGGCGCTTTCATTGCCTTGTCTGGGGAAATAACCAGGATCATTGGCAAAATCATCTGAAACGAAATCATCCTGATCAGCATATTCGTTTTGTGGGAAATTAGCACTTAATTGCCTGAGATTGCCCATTTCAGGCATGCGCAAGTTATTGCTCTTGATCAACTCGAAGTACATGGTTTTCAGATCCTTGAGATCCTTTTTCATATCGAATAATACCTTGTACAACAGTTCTCTTTCCTGAAAATCACCTCCTTGTTTCTGACCAAATCCATTACTGGGAACAGGTAAATTTCGGTTAAAGAGTTGAGGCATCGTATTCTGCAGACTTTCCGCGGTAATGATCCGCTCTTCTGACAATACGGAAAGCTGCTCCGCTACATTTTTTAATTCACGGATATTGCCCGGCCAGCGGTAATTTTCCAGAACCAGCTCTGCGCGCTCATCCAGCTTGATGGGTTGCATGCGGTACTTCTCGGCAAAATCATGGGCAAATTTTCTGAAAAGCAACAGAATGTCTTCCCTGCGTTCCTGAAGCGCAGGAACTTTAATGGGCACTGTATTTAGACGGTAGTAAAGATCCTCCCTGAATTTCCCTTTGTTTACCCTGTCCTGAAGGTCAACATTGGTGGCTGCAATAACACGTACATCTGTTTTTTGGACCTTGCTGGCCCCTACACGAATAAACTCACCAGATTCCAGTACACGCAACAACAAAGCCTGGGTATCAAGTGGCAGTTCAGCAATTTCATCCAGAAATATGGTGCCTCCATTTACGGTTTCAAAATATCCCTTTCTGTCGCCGGTAGCGCCTGTGAAGGAGCCTTTTTCATGTCCAAACAATTCCGAATTGATGGTTCCTTCCGGTATGGCGCCACAGTTTACCGCTATGAACTCATTGTGCTTGCGGGACGACAAGCTGTGGATGATCTTGGAAAATACTTCCTTACCTACGCCACTTTCCCCTGTGATATTAACCGTTAGATCGGTAGGAGCTACCCGGGCGGCTGTCTCTAGCGCAGCATCAAGCAGTTTGGAACTGCCCACAATGCCATAGCGGGCTTTTATAGATTGTAATTGATTGGTTGCCAATGTGTTAAAATTTGATAACAGGATGACCCTGTTTCATTATTGCTGCTGGATTACGAGTACCAGTTCCTCTTCCTGACCCATACGGTTCATGCCTAGTATCAGGGTATCACGGTTTAACTGAATAACCCGAACTACTTTTTCAATTTTGTCTTCAGCAGTGGTGTATAGTTTGTCGCTGTCGAGGGTATAATTGCCCGACTCTTTTTGTGACCCATAAGAAGCCATGTAGGTTCCAGCGCTGCCATCTTCTGATGCCGGTGCAAAAACAAAGTTCACCGAGCTGGCATCCCGGCCGGATGATTTGCCTTTTACTTTCCAGTCGATTCCTGACCAGCTTCCCGTTAATAGACTTGCATTGAACTTTGGTTCTGATTTACAGGCTTGAAATAGCTGTATGCAAGTGAATAGGGCTACAAGTGAAAGGACTTTACTAAATGAATTCAAGGTCAGATTGTTCATGGTTGTGATGAATAGAAATGGTTAATTAGGCAATTTTCCCAAGCAGGGTGGCACTTGAGGCGTCGTGAATTTTCACCTCAACATAATCTCCCGGCTTCAATCCAGGTTGCTTGGGGAAGACGCACATCTTGTTTTGGGAGTTCCTTCCGCAGAAATCATCGGCAGACTTACTGGAATCTCGTTCAATGAGTACTTTGAATGTTTTTCCAATATCCCGCTTGTTGTGTTTCAAAGCCATGGCTGTCTGGAGTCTGATAACCTCATTGAGCCGGCGCTTCTTTACATCTTCAGGAATGTCATCGGGGTATTTGCGAGCTGCCAGGGTTCCAGGGCGCTCGGAGTAGGCAAACATATAGGACATAGAATACTCTGCCCATTCAACTATGGAAAGTGTATCCTGGTGTTCTTCTTCTGTTTCTGAACAAAAACCTGTGATGATGTCGCTTGAAACCGCTGCTTCAGGAAGTATTCTGCGAATGCTTTCCATTCGGTTCATGTACCATTCGCGATCGTAGGTGCGATTCATCATTTCGAGAATGCGGGAGTTGCCCGACTGCACCGGCAAGTGAATGTACTTGCATATGTTTTCGTGTGTTGCCATGGTGTGCAACACTTTGTCGGTCATGTCTTTTGGGTGGCTGGTGCTAAACCGAACTCGAAGATTGGGGTCAATATGTGCCGTCATGGCTAGTAGATCAGCGAAATCGGTGGGTTCTCCTGTTTCTGGGTTTTCCCATTTGTACGAATCCACATTTTGTCCAAGCAGCGTCACTTCCCGGAATCCTTTTTGGAATAGATCCGTAGCTTCAGCTACAATACTGAAAGGATCGCGCGAGCGTTCGCGGCCACGCGTAAACGGAACCACGCAAAAGGAACACATATTATCACAGCCCCTCATGATGGAAATGAAGGCGGTCACGCCATTGGATTCCAGACGAACCGGACTGATATCGGCATAAGTTTCTTCGCGGCTCAGCAGCACATTCACCATTCGGCCACCTTCTTCGGCGGCACCGATCAGGTTGGGTAAATCGCGGTATGCATCGGGACCCACAACCAGATCAACCAGCTTTTCTTCTTCCAGCCATTTCTTTTTCAGGCGCTCGGCCATGCAACCGAGAATGCCCACCTTGGTGCCAGGGCGCTTGCTTTTTACCACATCAAATACCTTCAGGCGTTTGCGTACAGTTTCTTCGGCCTTCTCTCGTATGGAACAGGTATTTACCAGTATCAGGTCACTTTCCTCCATGTTGCGGGTAGGAGCATACCCTATGTCGCCAAGTATACTGGCTACAATTTCAGAATCGCTGAAATTCATCTGACAACCATAGCTCTCGATGTAAAAATGCTTGAGCCCCGGGCTCCTGCCCAGTTCAGCATTTTCCTTGAAAAACACAGACCCCTGGCTGGCTTCGTCGATGGATTTTATTCCTTCTAGGGTTGGGTTTGAATCGTAAAGCATGGATTTTTTATTTCAGGCCGCAAAAGTACGGCTTCTTTTCCAATCCCGTGTCAGATTGTCACCCGCATTTGTACAGAATGGCAGAAAGCCATCCGCTTAATTTTATGAATAAACTAATAAGAGCGTGCCTGAAAAATTACTGTCGACAATAAAAGTTGCCTTTTAAGCCAAACAAATAATTATCAGACACGCTCTAGTTGAGAACCGTTAATTTATCAGATTAACATGGACATTTTTGCCTTTACCTGTAAACCCTTTTTCTTTTACCATGAGTAAATAGGATTTACTTCCTTCATTAAAAATATTGGCTTTTGACCATCCTTCGCTCCATTTATAGCTTGCTTGAAGCGCCCCAATTGTGCCATTACTGTTTACAAGGTTAATATGAGCATTTTTTTCCTTGCTTGTAAAGCCTTTTTCTTTTAATAGCATGAGGAATGTTTGGTTTCCACGTTTGAAAAATTCTGCCTCGGTCCAACCTTCGCTCCATTTATAATCTGAAACCAGATTTCCAATCGTTCCATTCCTATTTACCAGATTAATATGAACATTCTGCCCTTTACTGGTAAAACCTTTTTCTTTAAGTAGCATGAGGAATATTTGATCCCCTCGATTAAAGAATTCTGCGTCAGTCCAGCCTTCACCCCATTTATAGTCTGCAACCAGATTTCCAATGGTTCCATCGTTATTTACAACATTTATATGAACATTCTTGCCGGCACTTGTAAATCCTTTACTCTTTAGGAGCATAAGGTAAGTTTTACCACCTGTATTAAAGAATTCAATGTCAGACCAACCTTCGCTCCATTTGTAGCTTGCGATGAGCTCACCAATGGTGCCATTACTATTCACTTTATTTATATGAACGTTTTTATTTTTTGAAGTAAAGCCTTTGGATTTTACCATCATCAAATAAGTTTGACTTCCTTTTTTAAAAAACTCGATATCGGACCATCCCTCGCTCCACTTGTAGCTGGCAATGAGCCCACCTATAGTTCCGTCATTGTTCACCTTATTTATATGGACATTTTTATTTTTGCTTGACACCCCGTTCTTTTTTAACAGCATCAAATACTTATGGTTGTTTATCTCAAAAACTTTGGATGAGGACCAACCTTCACTCCATTTATAACTTTCGATTAGCTTTCCTATCGTTCCAGACTCGCCACCTCCATCACTTGGCGGGTCTGGATCAGTTATAGGGAATAAGTCATAGCTATTGGGAATATTTGATTTTGCAGCTATTTCAGCCAGCCCCTGAGCCAAAGTATCAAGCTTTCCGAGGGAGATGTTTCCGTAATTCACACATACTGCGACATTGATTCCACTATAATCTATTCCATTAGAAACATAACCCGGGAGGTATTTTTGCAATTCTGCCTTGCCTCCTCCTCCAGCTCCATTATGCCGGAGCATTTTTCCTCTGACGCCCCAGCCAAGCGCATGTGAATTACGTACACTTGGAAATGGTTTTGTTTCCATTAAATCGAGCGTTGATGATTTTAAGATGTCCGGATAATTCGCCAGGCGATCAGTAGCAACCATAATCCTTATTAATGACCTGGCGGAAGCGGCCCATCCTCCGGCGGCTCCAACTCTTTCGATTCCCTGATTATAATCCTCCGGCCAATTCAGTGTTTCTGTTTTTCCGGTTTTTTTATCATAAACATGTCGATCTGAGTCGTATTCATCTTTTGTGTGGGCGTAATTCGTAATGTCGCCATGTAGACCCAGAGGTTGAAAAATTTTCTGATCAATGTATTTGCCGTATTCTTTTCCAGAGACCTCCAGCACAATCATTTTTTGGAATGTTCCCATTCCTATGTTTGAATAATCTGCCTTGGTGCCAACCTCAAATTTTAGTTTTTTGTGGATCAAGTGATATTGAACAAGCTGTTTAAGTGGAATCCGCTCTTCCTTATTAATGCCGTAATATTCTCTGATCACATCCGTATCTCCGTCGTTTTTTACTAAACCCGAAGTATGTGAAAGGAGGTGGCTTAATCGCATATTAGCGTACCAATTAATCCACTCTGGATGATTTTGCTGCTGGCTTCCTTTGATGTAGGCAGCGATAAAGACAGGATCTTTCAATATTCCATTGTTGCCGAAGAGCTTTTTGTTTATCGAAAAGTTAGCATGTTCTTCAGTTAACTTCATGATACCCAGAGTGGTGATAATTTTTGAAACGCTTCCAATGCCTGTTCGATGATACGGCATCATCTGCTTTTTATCCTTGTAATTTGCATAGCCATAGGCTTTATTTGCAACCAGCTTCCCATTTTTTGAAATTGCTACTGTAATCCCTGGAATATGATTATCCCTCACAGCTTTTTTTACCAATTGGTCAATTTGATTTTCAATTGAGGCATGTGCTTTCCCAGAATCAGGTTGAGCTGAAATCTCTTGTAGGAAAAAGAGGAAAACAAAAGGAATTAATACCAGTTTTACAACCTTGTATAGAATAATCCTATAACCGAGTGATGGTTGCAAATGGATGCTTCCCATAGCCTTATGGTCAATGCGAAATAGATTGGCGCTATTGCCATTTAAAATTTTGGACTTTCTCATAATCTGTTTTTTTTTTTGAAGTTGATGTAATGCACAACTCTAGGCTGTGCCTTTAATTTGTTTTTTAGTGTTAGAGCTTGTGGGGAAAAGTGTCTTGAAATATAATATTGCAAACAGCATGGCCTGCACCTGATTTCAGGTTAATTCCAAATCACAACCGAACTTTTAGTTTTACCCCTGATTTCAGGTAAGTTCTTTTTGTTTTATAGGGCAACAAGAGTTCTTCCTTATACCTTGAGTCGACATTTACAATGTAGTTCCCTTGTGGAAGATTGAAACTTGCAATACCATCCTTACCATCCAGTCTGGGAGTCTTTGATTCAATTGGCAGCTCATCATCACCGCCATATATTGTAACCAATATTCTCGAGCAATCGTGTTTTTTACAATCTGAAAGAATTACGGTAAGCAAGCCATTAGGTTTTGGGGCGCTTTTTGTTTCCGGAGGTTTGGAAGTATTGCCGCGAGTACTTGCTGAAGTAGTGCTTCGAGTTCTTGGTGAAGTTTGGTTGGATTCTTGGTGGATTCTGGTGAACTTCAAATGTCTCCCATCCTTCTCAGCCATTTCGTGAGTCCCGGTTACTTCCAAAGTCCAATTAAAAGAACTCATCGTATTCCCCTTCGGTACATCCACAAGTAGACCGTCTACTTTATTTTGATTGCGTTTGCCTATAAAGACATTTGCATATTGCGGCTGCCCTCCTGAAAAAAGTGCCTCTCCAAACCAAAATATCAGATTACCTGACTGGCGAATGTAATAGGTCGCACCATCAGAACATTTCCAGGTTCCATCCAGGTCATTCATGCTATTTGCAGAAAAAGTTCCGGTTGTTTGTTTCGGCAGTTTTGAAACTATTGACCTCATATCTGTTTGTCTAAGCGATTTGGATCGATAATTTCCGGTGGATTGTGTTACGGTAAGCAGCTTCCCGCCCTCCTCAAGATTTATTCTCAAAATGCCATTTTCTGCCTTGCCATATTTGGGAACTGAATACCAATTGCCCGTCAAACGGTTCCCATCCATTTTCCCATAGAATACGTGAGCATACTTTTTTCCGGGGTGCTCAGCAAACCAGTATACGTCATTGCCTTTCTGTCGAATGTAAAATGCACCACCATCATCACTAATGTATACACCTGTTATATTAGGTGGGCTTGAGGCGAAAACGCTGGCCTTGAAGATAATTTGCCCAAGGAGGCAGATAATCAGGAGTGCTTTAAATCTCTGTTTTTGATTCATTTGTTTACAATTTTAGAAGTGAGTAAAAGGGTTGTTGATTTAATGTTTTAAACATTCCATATAGAAGCAAAAGCGAAATGAATGTTTAACTACTGCAAAGTTGAAGGAGAGCGATTAGAGCAGCTTTAAGCAGAATAACATAATCTTTAACTATTGTAACATCTATCCATTCAGGAGTATGAATTGGGCAGATTATGCATTCAACGGCATAAGGTCACGGTCCAGATTCTGGAGCAACGCAACAGAAAACTTGCTTGGATTTTTCTTTTGGAGAAAGGCTACCCAATTTGTGCTGGACAGACTGTGCTGAAGAGGGGGGAGAAGTTAGAACGAAAATTCAGGAGTCCTCATCAATATCTGTACTCAAAGATTACTTTGATATTGAGTCGGAGGAACTCCAAATTGTTCCTTAAATGATGCACTAAAATATGATAGAGAATTAAAGCCCGTTAGCCAGGCAACTTCACTGACAGTTAACTGGCCATTCTGAAGCATTTCAATGCCTCTGTGAAGTCGATAGGTACGTATGTAATTTGCAGTTGAAAGCCCCGTTAAGGTTTTAATTTTTCGGTACACCTGCATCTTGCTATAAAAAAGGTCAGTACATAATGATTCGGCATTCAGGTCGGTGTTATCCAGATTTGATTCAATGATTTGATTGGCTTTTGTAAGAAAAGGATCATCAGTTTTTAGAAAATCAAACGCATTTTCGTTGCCAGGAGCCGTATCCCCCAAAAATTTATTGCGTATATTTTGTCTTACCTCAATAGTCTTTTTAACCCTGATCAACAATTCTTCGGAATCAAAGGGCTTAGTAAGATATGCTTCAGCTCCAGTTTTAAGGCCTTCGATCTTGAAGCGTCTTTCAGCCTTGGCTGTAAGTAAAATAATTGGGATGTGTAATGTTAGTTCATTGGATTTCAAAGATTGGCAAACTTCTAAGCCATCTTTTCCTGGTAACATGACATCACTAATAATAATATCAGGAATGAAATCTAGTGCTTTTTTCAGACCCTCGTTTCCATCTTTTGCAAACAGCAGTTTATAGTCATTCTCCAAACACTTGCCAATGAAGGAAGCTACCTCCTTATGATCCTCAATTATAAGTACCATTGGCTTTTCACTTCCTGAAGCAGAATTATCATTCAATCCTATGCTGTTTTCTTCTGACAATGGACTGCTCCATTCAGTAGCATCTATGATTGACTGGTTTTTAATTGGAAGTCTAACCTTAAATGCTGACCCTTTCCCCAATTCACTTTCTACAGAAATTTCCCCACCCAACAATTTCACATATTCAAGTGTAAGTGATAATCCAATCCCGGAGCTGTTGGATACCGTGCTGTTTCTATATTTAACCTGGTAAAAGTGGTCGAAAATGAGCTTCAGCTCATTCTGAGGAATGCCGATACCAGTATCGATCAAACTAACCTCAAAGAATTGCTTTTGCTTTTTACAATGGAGCCTTACCTGCCCTCCTGATGCCGTGTATTTAATGGCATTTGAGATTAGATTTGAAAAGATTGATTGCCATTTTTCCCGATCAATATCCATAGTCAAACTTTCCTCCTCAGAGTGGAAAATTAGTTCTACTTTATTGGATTCAGCATGCGTGTGAAAGGACACCAGGAGATATTTTAAATAGGTAATTGCATCTGCCTGCTCAAAATAGCATTGCATTAACCCAGCTTCCACTTTGTTTATATCCAATAGCTGATTTACCCTCCCAAGTAGAACCCTAGCATTCCTTTCTATTGTTGAAAATAGAGTTAAGATCTCCTTGTCACTTATCTTGTCTATTTGACGCAAGCCATGGTTGGCGGGGCCAAGTATGAGCGTAAGCGGGGTTCTAAATTCGTGTGTGATATTGGTAAAAAACCTGGATTTAAACTCACTTAAATTTTTAAGTTGGAGAATTTCCTGCTTCTCAAGCTGTCTGCGCAATCGAATTCTGAATATTATATAGAATATCCCAGCAATAAGAATTACATATATAAAATAGGCGAAGGAAGTCCTGTACCATGGTGGAAGGATGGTCAACCTGACCGTTAGAGCCATTTTTTCTGGCGTCCAAAGTCCTTTGGCTGATGACGCGATAACCTGGAAGGTATACCTGCCAGGTTGAAGATTTGAATAGTGTATCTGTCGATCTTCCGTTGGCGCAGACCAATCATCACTTTTCCCTAAAAGCCTATATCTGTATCGTATGTTTTCAGGAAACAGATATTCAAGTGTGGAATACTCAAAAATGCAATCATTTTGATCAAAGTCTAACTCAATATCCGTCAACAATTCCGGGCTTTGATTTGGTAAAGTTGAAAACTTATTTGTTGAAAAATTAGTGAGAATTACTGGAGGAGGGGTTGCTTTTTCCGTAAAGCTCTCCGGGTTTATGACGTACAATCCATTTCTGGATCCAAAAACTAAGCGTCCATCATGCAATTTGCATGCACTATTATTCGGAAAGTACCCGGCCTGGTTACGCAGGTCGAAGCAAAAAAACAATTTACCATCAAACCTGCAAATATGATGTTGGGTCGTAAGCCAAATATTATCAGAATCGTCAATTTCTATTGACATTAAATTATCTTCCGGAAGCCCAAGTCCATCTATGACCCTAAATTGTTTGATTTCATTGGTATGTGGGTTTAGTCTGATTAAGCCCTGTTTAGTCGCAATCCAAAGCATTCCGTCCTTGCTTTGTGCCATATCCCTAATTGAATAATAAATACCATTAATTGTGCTATCCACCCAATGGTACCGTTCAGTATTCAAGTCCAGGTAACCCAATTGCCCTACCTTGTCAAGAGATACATAAACCCTTTCTTTCCCTGCTACACGAATATTCGTTCCAATAAGACTCCACTGAAGAGAAGGAAGACTTTTTTTGGGGTCAAACCACTTTCTTTGGAGAGATCGATGGTCAATTTGAAGAAGCCCGTATTCGGTTTGTGCCCAGACAAAATTAGAATCAATAGGGTCGATATAAATGAAATTCAAATAGTTATAGACTGAATCGCCAAGATTTACTGTATGAGGGACTCTGTCCAGAGGGTCGATTTCCAGAAGTCCTCCACCATTTGTTGCAGTCCAAATTGAGCCATTTGGTAAAACTATTGAATTCTTAATGCTAAATACCGATTCCGGTGTTGTATCCCGAATTATTATACTATATCTTCCATTTAAACTATCTGCACGAGATAAACCTATTCCGGGTTGGCGAAACCAAAGAGCATTGTTTTTATCCTCAACTACTCTGTAAACATAGTTATAATGGCGTTGGTAACCTGGTATCACCTGATAAAAAGGAAAGAAATCTTCGCTGAGGTTGATAACATCTAATCCGTCAATAGTGGCAATCCAAAGAGTGCCATTTGATGTTTTTACTAAAGAACGGATGTTGTTATGAGCCAGGCTAAACTGATTATTTTCATCGTGGTAGAAATGATCTACTTTGTTTTTTTCTACATGCAATAGCCCATTTGCCGTTCCTACCCATTTTACCTGTTCATCTTCAATCACCAAATCATAAATTGAACTCGTATTTTGTACTTCGGACAACTTGATTTCCTTCAACTGAGAGCTTGAAGTTTCCAGACTCCACAGTCCATTCGATGTGCCTATGTAGAGCAAGTTGTTTTCCCCCTTCTTTATAACCCTGATTTCAGGACTTTGCCATAGTGGTTGATTGGGGAACGCTACCTGATTAATTGTGAGTGAAGTAAGATTAATATGGAATAACCCACGATCACTTCCTATCCAAATTTTACCACTATGATCCTCTGCGAAGGCTTTAAAACCGGGCGTATTAGTATGTATATATCCCAATGCAGGGCCGTTTATGGGGATGAGCTCCCTTTTGTGCTTATCAAGAATGTATGCTCTTTCCCTCCCCCCTATCCATATTCTGTTGCTGGAATCTTCAAAAATAGTGAGAACATCTACAAAATTTTCTTTTTTGTTTTTGGAATGGCATTCGTAAAATGAATTATCAGAAGGGGAATAATACATAAGACCCTTATTGGATCCAATAAAAATCCTGCCTGCACTATCTTCAAACAAGCATGTTAAACTATATGGTTTTAGATGGTTTTTTGCATGAAAGTTTATCCCAAATGTTTTAAATTTATATCCGTCAAACTTTAATAAATATGACCCTCCAGGTTGTCCTCCCTGACTTGTTATTGCCCATATCCCCCCATTGTGATCCACTAGAATATCGTTGAATGTGGTACTTTTTATTCCATGTAATTCACTTATATGATGAAAAATATGTTGCTGGGAAAGATATTTAGCCTGCGCACTAGTCCAACTGATGTCATACAAAAATAACACCAGAGCCAAGACAGTACACTTCTTGGTATGTCTATTGAAAATCTTTATAAACATTCAATTGATTGCAATAACAAAAGTCAATTGGTTTTTGATACGTTGCATCTTAGGGTGTGTGTAAAAAAATCATAATCGTTATGTGAGTTAATGCTAAACTTCTCGTTTAAGTAAACACTATGATGACAAGATTTTACGGCTTCTTTTTCAATCCCGTGCCAGGTTGGCACCCGCATTTGTACAGAATGGCAGAAAAATTACCAGTCTTTCTTTAGGCGCGAAGGTGATCGGGAAGGGGCTAGTGCCCGGTACTCCTGAGCATTCTTTTCTTCTTGTTCTTCTACTGCTTTCGCCAATAACTGACGGGCCAGTCCGGGTGGGATGTTTTCTCTGGGCAATTCCTTATTAGGGTTCTGCTTTGACTGATCTACATAATAGCGCCTTGGGTTTGAGGGCGGTGGTGGCGGCGGCGGTGGAGGTGTTGGTGGCGGCGTTTGCAAATGCTCCCGGGCAATTTGTAGGTTTTTTTTGGCGTCGGCTCGATTTGACTGCAAGTACAGGCTGTTTTCAAATGCTGAAGCTGCTTCCCGGTATTTATTCAGCCTTAAATAGCTGTTGCCCAGGTTGTACCACGCATTCGACTTTTGACCATTGGTTGCAGGTAGTTGAAGCGCTTTCACATACCATTGAGTGGCATCCTGAAAGTTGTTAGATTGATAGGATGCATTCGCTGCATTATAGAAACCAGTAAAAGTCCTTACCTGTAAATAGGCATTTCGGGCTTTATCAAATTCTCCTTTTTGATAGTACTCATCCCCACTTTTCAGGTAAAAATGCTCCTGTGCATTTGATTCAAAACTGAGCAGAAGCACACAAGTAATTATAAGACTCGTTTTTAGCAATTTCACATTCATATCAGGCAATTTTCTTTTTCCAGCGGATCATTTGTTCGGCAATCAAAAACCAAATGGCCATGATCAGCAACCAGGGGAAGTAGTATTCTTTCTTCGTAGAAGCCTGGACTTCGATGGTTTTCTTTTCCAGTTTTTTGGCGGCCTCTTGTAAGGTCTTCAATACGTTGGATTCATTCTTTAGGTTGAGGTATTGGCCTCCACCTGCCTTTGCCAGTTGCATCAGAAATGATTCATCCAGACGGGTGTTTACCGGTCGACCATTCATATCCAGGTGTTTGCGGCCCCGAAAAGCTGGTATGGTGCTTCCTGCTGTGGTACCAATACCTATTGTATATATTTGAACTCCATTGGCCCGGGCTTCTTTTACTCGCTGTAAGGCTTTCTCCTGATGATTCTCCCCATCACTGATCAAAATGATGGCTTTTCCTCCGCGCTGCTTGGTTTCCAACATTCTGTTCCCTGTTTCAATGGCTGCACCGATATCAGTTCCCTGGTTGTTTATAAAATCCGGATCTGCATTGCGCACAAAGGTTAGTAATGATTCATAATCTGTAGAAAGCGGCATTTGTGGGTAAGCATCGCCGGCAAAAAACAGTAAGGCAAACCTTTCACCATCGAGCGTTCTGAGTATCTTAGGAATAAATGACTTTGCCAGTTCCAGGCGGCTTGGTTTGCTATCTTCGCTCAACATACTTTTGGAAACATCAAGGGCGATGAGAATATCAGCGCTTTTTTGTGTTTTTCCACGTTCCTTCACTAGTCTGACTGGTCCGGCAATGGCTACGGATATCAGGCTGATCCCCAGGGCAAAAAGTATGTTCTTTAACCAAAATCTTCTGGATGAAAACCCAAGCAATAATCGTGATTCCAGATCCCTGGATCCCATTCGCCTCAACGTTCGTTCCCGCCAGTTCCAGTACACCACCAGCAAAATCACTTGTAGGGCAAGCACCCACAAGAGATTCAACAATACCGGATATTCAAAATACAGATCTTCAAACATTTGTATGTATTTGAATTGGTGGAGTTTAAACTGTAATTACCCTCAATGGCCCCCAGCGAAGCAACAGCTCCAGGACCATTAAGCAAAAAGCTGCATTCAGAAACCAGAAATACAGTTCAGTATGGTGTTTGATCCTAAGGACCTTTACCTTGTCTTTATCAAGTTTTTCTATGGTTTTGTACATCTCGGCAGTTTCCTGACCCGTTTTGATCCGGAAAAACTGACCGCCACTCATGGAGGATAATTTTTCAAATAGCAATGAATTGAAATTCATTTCCCGGTTTTCAAAAGCATAGGTACCATTGCCTTTTTGATAAGCCGGAGAAAGCACAAGCCCTTCTGAGCCAATGCCTAGCGAAAAAATCTTTACACCCAGTGCTTTGGCAAAGGCGCCTGCCTGCAAGGGCTCAAGATCCCATTCATTATTTTCTCCGTCTGTGATGAGGATAATGATCTTGCTTTTTGACTCACTTTTGTCGAGACGCTGCAAGGCAACGCCAAGGCCCATGCCAATCGCGCTTCCATCGGGTAATCGTCCCACTTGCAGATTGTTGATAAAGGCCAGTAGCAATCGTCTGTCATTGGTCAGTGGACATTGAGTAAAAGCTCCACCGGAAAAAACAACCAACCCGATCCTGTCGTAGGGACGGCGGTTGACGATGGTGTTTGCCATTTCCTTGGCAACCGTTAATCTGTCTGGACTGAAATCCTTGGACAGCATACTGGGTGACAAATCCATGACCAGCATGATGTCAATGGCTTCGGCTTCCACACTTTCTTCGTGCCAAAGCAATTGGGGTCTGGCTATGGCAATAATACACAGCGCAAGTGTTACCCATCGCAAATACTGAATCCAGTTTCGGGCATAAACTACCCAGGTCTTGAGCCCTTTCATGGCTGTCAGACGCGATACCTGTAGCGTGACATGCCTGCGCCCTGCTTCTTGCCTGTACTGATACATCAGCAAGGGAAGAATCAACAATAAAATGAGCCAAAGTGGTTGAGCGAAACTCAAGGTGTTCGGTTTAAGTCAGTTATTAAGATTATAAAAGCGGTTCGTGCGTATTGCTCATTGGTTTTTTTGTCTGGGGAGCAGGATTAGCCGATTCTGAGGGCTTTGTACTTTCTCCCAGCAGAAACTCCTTCGATTTTTTTATCAGGGCAATATGCGTTTCATCTGCAGGATGAGACTGTGCGTATTTCACCAGATCTGTTTTTTGCAGTATTTCTTGCAATAACTTTGTGTTTAAGCCATTCCCACCTGTTTTTTTGATCATGCCTATGATCTCTTGTGTGGTGGATTCAAGCGCCGGAATAGTAAACCGTTCTTCCAAATAGGTTTTCAGAATAAGGCTCATGGTATCGTAATGGTCAATCAGCTTATTCTTGCTCCACAATTGCTTTTCCTGCAATTCTTGCAGTTGGTTAAGCACTTTTTCCAGGGGAGAAATCTGAGGAATGGCTTGCACAACCGGTTTAGGAAGTGGCTTGGGTTTTTTAGCGTTCTTACGCCATAGCCAAACAAATATGCCGCATAAAATCAGCGCGCTGAGCGCCCAGGGCCACATATCAAGAATCGAGGAGGGTTCAGGCTGAATATTCCTGATTGGCGCCATATTGCTTATTTCACCGCCTCTTACAGCTAGCACCAACAGGGATAATGGATTTGTTTCCACGCTTTTGCCGGCATTCAGGGTAACTTTAAGTGGATCCAGTGTAAGGGATGCACTATCCAGCACAATTACCCGGAATTGCTGTACCCATTGTGCTCCGCTTTTTCGCCATTCACCAAGTTGACTGATGTTTTTTCTCGGAATGGCCGGCAGCCAGGACGCAAAACTCACGACCCCGGGCTTTGAAGTGGAACCGGAAACTAATATGGTAAGCGTACAAGTGTCACCTGCCTGTATTTTTTCAGGTCGCAGCGAAGCAGTTGCTTTTTGCCCGAACATGTAATTAGCCAGCAACAAACAAAAGCCAATGGCGAGTATTTGAAAAGTATTTCCTGATATCCGGCTTTTAACCATGGCTTACTGTATGCGAGCGATTTGAGAAAAATTTCAAGAGCGCTTTGGTGTATGGTTGATGCGTGCCAACACTCAGAAAATCAGCGCCTGCTTTCCGGAAGAGTGTTTGAGTGGAAGCGGTGTGCTCCTCAAATGAGCGCCAGTATTGTCGGCGAAGGGTAATGCTGGTGGTGTCCACCCAAATTTGCTCGCCTGTTTCAGCATCGGCTACGCGCAAGACTCCGACATCAGGAAGTTCCTTTTCAAGTTGATCCCAACAATGGATGCCTATGCAATCATGTTGACGGGCAAGCACACGCAATGCTTCCTCATAACCTTCTGCCAGAAAATCCGACAGCACAAAGCAGATACACCGTTTTTTTATGCCATTATGGATGTATTTCAATGCCTTACCCAATTCAGTTTTTCTTCCTTTCGGCTGCACATTCAATACTTCCCGAATGATGCGCATGATGTGTTGTCGACCCTTTTTAGGCGGTATGTAAAGCTCAATCTGGTCTGAAAACAACATTACCCCCACCTTGTCATTGTTGGCTATGGCCGAATAGGCCAGCACAGCGCATATCTCGGTAAGGTATTCTGCTTTGAACTGGGTGTGGCTGCCAAATACCGCCGAACCGCTGACATCTACCAACAGCATCACCGTGTTTTCTCTTTCTTCTTCGAATACCTTTATGAATGGTTCTCCTGTTCTGGCTGTTACATTCCAGTCAATCGCCCGCACATCGTCACCAGGGTAGTAAAGCCGCACTTCGCTAAAAGACATTCCCTTACCCTTAAAGGCGCTTTGATAACCACCCGAAAACAACTGGCTACTCAAACCCTTTGATTTGATGGCAATGCGTTGCACTTTTTTCAGCAGCTCTGAATTTGTCATTCAATTAATTCCTGGTAAAGGTTATGGTATGGCAATGGTACCCAGTATTCTTTCGATCACATTTTCCTGGGTGATGTTTTCGGCTTCAGCTTCAAAGGTCAGGCCAATGCGGTGACGCATTACGTCCGGACAAATGGCGCGTACATCATCGGGTGTTACATACGCCCTCCGGTTCAGGAAAGCCATGGCACGGGAAGCTTTTGCCAGCGAAATACTGGCACGTGGTGAAGCTCCATAAGCCAGTAAAGGACTTAAATCCTGCATGCCATAATCAGCCGGGAACCGGGTAGCGAACACAATCTCCAGGATGTATTGCTCTATTTTTTCGTCGAGATAGATCTTTTTCACGGCTTCCCTGGCCTGAAGCAATGTTTTCACATTCAAGATCTTCTGCACCACAGGCATGTCGTCATTGAGGTTTCGGCGAATGATGCTGCGTTCCTCATCCAGAGAAGGATAACCGATTTTAACTTTCAGTAGGAACCTGTCGGCTTGCGCTTCTGGAAGAGGGTAGGTGCCTTCCTGTTCGATGGGGTTTTGAGTGGCCAATACCAGAAACGGTTCCTCAAGTTTGAAAGTCTCCTTGCCAATGGTGATCTGCCGTTCCTGCATGGCTTCCAGCAAGGCGCTTTGCACCTTGGCCGGCGCCCGGTTTATTTCATCTGCAAGCACAAAATTGGCAAATATGGGTCCTTTGCGCACCGTAAACTCTGCCAGGGTAGGGTTGTAGATCGTGGTACCGACCACATCGGCTGGGAGGAGGTCGGGCGTAAACTGTACCCGGCTGAACTCGGCATCAATGGCATCTGCCAGGGTTTTGATCGCCAGGGTTTTGGCAAGCCCGGGCATGCCTTCCAGCAATATATGTCCTTTGGTCAGTAGGCCAACCAGCAGACGTTCCAACATGTTGTGCTGACCTACGATGACTTTTTCGGTGCTGTCTTTTAATGTATCCAGAAAGGCGCTTTCCCGTTGAATCAGGGTGTGAAGCGCATCCATATCGGCGGGTTTGGACATGAAAGCAGGGTTAAACGGTGAAATAAAAGCAATAACGCGTAAATGGGTGGCTTATTGGTGTTTGTTTAAATTCTATAAATCTGCAATGGGTTTTGCTAGGGATTTTGCCAAACCAGTTTTCTATTCAACAAAACTGAATTCCCCGTAACCATTTGAATTAAGTAAATACCATCACTCAGGTTAGGTGAAAATGTATTCAAGCCAGTCTTCAGATGTTGCTCGAAAATGAATTGACTGTTCAGGTTGAAAATCTGAAGCTTTCCTTCATCGCCCTCCCAAAGTAGGTTGAAATATCCATTGGCAGGGTTTGGAAATATTTTCACTTGAAATGGCTCGAAATTTTCGTTTCCAAGAGTAGCTTTCCAGTTATCGTATAGCCTTTGCAGAGAATCAATGGGTTCCATCCCGGTAGGCAAAGAAGGTACATTCAAATCAAGGAATAGATTGTCGTCCTGGTCGTCGGGCCTGGCCACTCTCAGAAAGGCTGAAAGTGAGGAAGTTCCATTATTGAGACAACGCGAATCTGCGCCAGGTACATTGGCGCCTTGAAGGGCATACATAAGCCTGTCGGCCAGTGTGCCGCTGGAATTCAGGAAATGAGATTCAATGCTGTCGAGAATTTGAGCTCCCAGTAGGATGTTCCCCTGTATGGCATAATTGACACCGTTTTTATGGCCTTTGTAGTCATAGCAGGAAATGCCTGTATAAGAAGCGGATCTTGGATGCCCGTCAAGATCAAGATCTACAATGCCGTATTGGCGTTTCCATTCGCCAAACTGGCCTTCTGCATCGTTGTGCGAAAGCCAGTCAATGATTTCAGCGGCTGACAATCCCTCCTCCATTTTCACACGGGCATTGGCCTGGTTTTGGGCCAGCCAGAATGATTGGGTATGAATGGCGCCTCTTCCCGGCAGAATATCACTAATGATGATCGCCCCGCCACTTCCCGGGAAAGAATTATTGTCGAGACAGCTCGCACCAGCACTGCCAATTTCACCGGTGATGGTATCAATGGCTACAATGGAAAAAGTATCCTGGGAAATAAGATTGGCGCAAAGGAATAGAAAACAAGCAGTAAAACCCTTTCTCATATCAGTCAGTTTTTTCAGTCAGAAGTTGTATGCCTGCAATGATACAAAAAGCTGGTACAAAAGGGCGTTACAGTTTTTGATCTATGATTCCGATGGAGGTTTCGATCAGTTTTTCAACGCTTTTTGCTGAATGGCTGCTGAATTTACCCAAAGCCCTGTTAGCCAGGATTACGCTTAGGGAAATTGCACGGTGACCCAACAATTGTGACAGACCGTATATAGCAGCCGTTTCCATTTCAAGATTTAAAATTTTCGTGCCATCATATTCAAAGCTGCTCATCAGGTCAAGGTAATTTGGTTGTCTGACAGGCGCCCTTAGTTGTCGTCCCTGAGGACCGTAAAACCCGGGGTTCGTCATGGTGAACCCTTGTTGGAAATCAGTCTGGAAAATGTGTAACAAGTCATCACTGCCCCTTGAGAAATAGGGTTTTAGTGGAAACTCCCAGTCATCGGCACAATGTTCCCGTAAGGCTGCCAATATGGGATGGTTTTGCTGGGAAGCAGCCTGATAGAATTGCATAAGACCATCCATACCGAGTGCGCCGCTGGAGGCGACAAAGCTGTCCACAGGATTTCCGGCTTGTAAGCCTCCGCAGGTGCCAAGTCTGATGATGGTAAGCTGCTGGGTCTCTGATTTGGGAATCCGGCTTTCCAGATCAATGTTGAACAAGGCATCCAGTTCGTTTAACACTATATCAATATTATCAGGACCAATGCCTGTAGATATAACGCTGATCCTTTTCTGGCCAATAAAACCGGTATGGGTGATAAATTCCCGCTTGCTTACCTCATGCTCTATACTGTCGAAATGTTTGCTCACAGATTTAACCCTGTTTGGGTCGCCAACTGTGATGATGAGAGGGGCGATCTGCTCCGGATGCAAGTCAAGATGATAGATGCTCCCGCTCTTATTCAAGATTAATTCGGATGGATGCATAGACGAATTTTTGGCTGAAAATAGTACAAGACAAATGTAAGCAAGTGGTTTTTAGAATTCTGACGCTTTGTTTTTGCATGAATGATTTTGGTGAGTGACACTACGGAAATAAACCCAGTAGAATGAATCAGAATATAAGTTGTTGAATGGCTATAACCGCAAATCCGGATTGTGAATGTTATCTTTGCAGTAGCGTGCGCAAAAGCAAATTTTGGACTCACAAGAGAAATTATCATTATGAGAAAACAAAATGATCAGCCGATTTCCGAGGCCTTGAAAGACATGATACAAGAGTATCGTTTGGGTCCACAATTGAATGAAACACGTGTTAAAGATCTTTGGGCTGAGTTGATGGGGAAAACGATTTCTACCTATACTTCGAATATAAGCGTGCGTAAAAACGTTCTGTATCTGAGCATCCTTTCTGCTCCGCTCAAGCAGGAACTATCCTATGCCAAGGATAAAATTAAAGACCTGCTGAATGAAAAATTAGGCGAAGATTTTATCAGGGAAGTGGTTATTCGCTGATAAATAGCCTTTTACAAGAATTAATTTTCATCTCAGGCAACCTAAATTTTCAATTGTTCACCAAATATCCGTAACCAGCCTCAATGCAACAATTCAGCGACAAAGAATTGGTCAGTGGCGTACTGCAAGGAAGCCCCGCCCATCAGGCGGCGCTTTACCGACAGTTTAGTGTGCCGATGTTTAGGGTATTGCTGCGTTTTTCCCGGGATAAAGCGGAGGCGGAGGATATGCTACAAGATGGATTTGTGCGGGTGTATCGGGATATGGCGCAGTTTAGAGGAGAAGGTGCCTTGGGTGGATGGATCAGACGGATTATGGTGAATACTGCATTGAGTCACCTGAGAAAGCAAAAGGATTTTGTAAAAGACGTGCCGGATTTCGCGGTGTTTGAAGCAAAGTTTCATACGGAAGAGGATTTTGCCTCTAATTTGGATGCCCAGACATTGATGGGTTATTTGCAAGAACTACCGCCTGGATACCGAACTGTATTTAACCTTTATGCGATTGAAGGATTCAGCCATGAAGAAATTGCCGATCAATTAGGTATTTCCATTGGAACCAGCAAAAGCCAACTCTTTAAAGCCAGAGAATACCTGAAGAAAATTTTGGACAAATCTTTTATCACATAAGTAGCGCCAAAAAACCTGAACTTTATACCGATGACTGAACCGCAAGAGCTTCGCTCCATTGACGAACTTTTCAGAAACACCTTCAATAATCTGCCGGACACACCGGCGGATTCAGGTTGGGATACACCATCCGACAGGGTATGGCAACATGTCAACGAGCACATGCCCGTTTCCAAGACAGGTTGGGGACTAAAATCCATTCTTCTTTTTGCAGGGTTTGCAGCGATAATTGCCCTTGGCCTTTATCTCACGCTATCTTCTAATGAGGAGCCAGTTCCAGCAACAAACAATATCGAGCTGGAAAAGAAAACAAATGTTGCAGATCAGGCTGTTGTTGAAGTGCCCTCAGTTTCAGAATCTAAAACGCCAGAAATAGCCGTGCCTCAGAAAAAGGCAGCCGCAAAAGTTAAAACGAGCAGCAAAAAAGTTAAGGAGCACAATAAGTCAGTAGAGGATGAAGTTGCTTTTACTCACGAACAAAGACAGAGTGGTGCAGCGCCTTTGCCAGGTACCAGTTCAGTGAAACCGCCAAATACAACCGAGGAGTTGAAACTGGAAAGAGCCAGGCAGTTGGAAGAACTTTGGAAAACGCCGCTCGAACCATTACCAGTGCCTTCAAGCAAGGACACAAAAAAGTAGAAAACAACATTTTAGCAGTAATATATCTCGTCCGACGAAGAAATTCTGTCGGACGATTTTTTTTGTCAATACCTTTTTACTGATTCAATGATATACAATGGCCGGTTCTTGATCTCATTGTAAATATTAGACAGGTAAATAGACATCACATACAGGTTGAGGCAGGTGATGGCAAAAAACACCGACATCAGAACTACCAGAAAAGCCCAGCCGGAGAGGCTCTCCACACGATCTCCAAAAATGTCAATATTGGTCAGCTTAACCTTAATGGCGTTGAATACGGCCACAGAAGCCACTAAAACGGAAGAAAGGAATATCCAGAGCAGCAGGCTGCGAAGAAAAGTAGTAAATGACGTGACCACTACCAGTGCGCTTCTGAACTGTTCGCCCAGACTGGCAGTAGGATCCGAATGGAGCGGTTCCGGCACTTCTATGTAATCTGTCTTGTAGCCAACCAGCGCATAATTAGCTTTGATGAAATGGCTGTTTTCGCGGAGTCGAAGCATGGAGTTTAAAGCCCGCCGACTGATGATGCGGCTATGATGGGCCCAAGGGTCGATGCGAAGCTGAGAATACCGGCGCAGTATGAAGTAAAATACCCGGTACAACATTCGCTGCAATAAGGATTGCTCTCTGGTGGTTGAGCGCAAATACACAATATCCACTCCTTCCTGGCTTCTTTCCCACAATTCAGTAACTAGTTCTGGTTTGTTCGAGAAGTCAAATTCAAAAATAACTGAGTAATCGCCATTTGCACGATCCAACCCTGCCAAAAGTGCATTGTCACGGCTTACCGTAGAGCTTAGGTTTAGCAAAAAAACATGCTTCCGCAAATCCTCGGGCAGGGGCTTTATCACTTCATCAAGTTGCTGAACATCACAACCATCGTTCACCAACACAAATTCAAAATCGCTGAACTGTACGCTCAACTCAGCATACAATTTATCAAGCCAGTTGGGTAATTCCCGAATCTGTTGGTGTGATTGCAATACAGCAATCAGCGAAATGAAAGATTGGCGAGCCATGGGTTTAATGTGATAATTAGCTATTGTGATATTTAGCTAATGTTCTTAGGACATTGTGAACACAAGGTTTAGGCGCAAAGGTAATAGCGTGTTTGGAATTCAGATCCATTCAAAATCCTCGGATTTTGGAATGCTCCCCAGGCATTCCGCCACTTTGGAAGGAGGTGTGGTTAACTTGCGTAAATTGGTATCTATCCAGGCGCCATCAACATTAATGATGGCGCATATGGTGCCATCTTCCTTTTTAATTTCGTGGCGGAATGAAAACCGGGAAGAGTTGGCCCGCAATCGTGTGACCACTGTATTAATGTACAATTTATCCCCTGGTCTTACTTCGCGCTTAAAAAGCGCTTCCTCCCGAAACAATACCGGCCCGAAATGTTCCTGCTTCATAAAATCATACCCAATCCCTTTCTCCTCAAACAAGTCAATTCTCTCGGCAGCTCCAAAATCATAATAGACCGAGTGCCGCAGGTGCACATTGGCATCAAAATCTGACCACCGCAAGCTGATAGGATGAAACATAGTTTTTAATGAGCTAATGTGATAATTTGCTAATGAGCTAATGACACACCCTAGATGGTGATCGAGTTAAATGTGGACAAACCACATCAGCTAATTATCACATTAGCATATTGGCTAATTGTATCAGGGTTGACTTCTGGCTGCTTCGATCATGATTTTCATTTCTTCTACCAATCCATCATCGCTGCCATCAAATCCAATGGCTTTGAAGCGAATGTTGCCATTGCCATCCAAGACAAACTTTGTAGGTATGCCGGATACACCATAAGAACCGATCACCTTATCGTCCTGATCAATCAAAACATCAAAAGAGTAGCCCTTGCTGGCTATAAAATCAGCGGCATTTTTTGGCTTGTCAGCCGCTTTTTCCCAGCTATCCACAAATACAAATGCAACATTAGGGTCGTCTTTGTAATGATCAACGGCTTTTTGCATGCCTGGGAAAGATGCTTTACAAGGACCGCACCAGGTAGCCCAGAAATCAACCACCACTACTTTGCCCCGCAGGCTTTCCAGACTGACGGATTCACCTTTGAGATTCGTCAGGTTGAAGTTGGGCGCAGGGTCTTTCATCATTTTTTGAAGAAGCTCCTTTTTCTTTTCAGCTTTGGCAACGCTTTCCAACTTATCCAGATACGCCTGGGCAGAAGCTTCAGATTTTTCTTCCGACAGATACAGACGCTTGAACTGCTCCTTCATTTTGCTGGTGGACTTTCCTGAAAGCAGAAATCCTTCCAGTTCATGGCGGAGGTTTGGAGCGCCGGCACGTTCCAAAAATTCGGCGTACCGCTCATTCATATCAGGCTCCTGACCTTTGTTGATTTCAATTACTTCTGACTGCAACTTGGCAGCACTGATGGCATCACCTTTCTTGTCGAGCACGTATGCGTAGGTATCGGCGTACATGGCAAAAACCCGATTTCGTTGTTGCTGCCATGCCTGATCACTGAGATAGCTAAGCTTTTTTGCAGTTGGTTGAAGCCTTTCACTGCGGGCGTATTCTGTGGCAGCGTTGGCCATAATACTTGCTTCATCCATTGCCTCACCTTTTTCTGCCAACTCCCATGCAAAGTTGTTGTAAAGACTTGCGCGATCTGATCCACTTATTTTTGCAGCCAGACTTTTGAACTTGTCCCAATTCTGCTGATCGCCGTATTTGCTGGCCAGGTTGCTTCTCAATTGACTAATGGCAGCTTCATCGCTTTCGTCAAGCGGTGCATTTTTTTTCATATAGTCATCAATCATCCCTTCGGCTTTTGCCAGATCAGGCTCCATACCGATCTGGCGTCTGGTTTCCTGTTTGGCATACGCTCCTTTTGGCCACTTTTTAAGGATTTTTGCTTTCAATGCTTCAGATTTCTCACTGGCACCCAACCTGTCGTACCAACGAATAATAGAGATCAGGTCTTTTTCCTCGGTGTCTTTTCCATTGTCGATTGATTCCAGTAATGCCATGGCTTCTGCCTGTCCAGCCTCACTCTTGTCAGCACCGTACAGCACACTCACATAATTTGCCCAATAGCTATTTTTCAAATCAGGTTGAGCAGCAACCGCTTTTTTCATCCAGTCAAAAGCTATTGAAGCTGTGCGATTCATGCCATACAAACCGCCCCAATCGCGGTATAAAACCGCCTGGGCCATCGTGCTTTCCGCGCTTTGTTTACCATCAGAATTGCAAACAGGAATAAAATATCCTTCTCCGTTATTGTTTTCATTGTGCTCTGAGTTGTCCATATCTGCCAAATGGAGCAATACACTTTTCGTTTCTGGATTCAGGGTAATGATCCCAATGAGTTGGTTCCCGGCTTTAGTTTGCGCAACTTGTATGGCCTGCCCATTGTGATTGGCATATTCCAGCGCATTGATGGCGATGTTGTCTGCATGCTGGATTTTACTGCCAGTCAGATCAAATATGACTTTGACCGTTTCTCCGGCTTTTGGTGCTGAAGGGATGCACTCCCAGGTTTGGGAGATCAGAAAGTATGGGGATAAGAAAAATAGCAGAAAGAATTTTTTCATGGTCATTGCTTGATACTCGTTTAAAAATTTGGACAACGAACTTTACTTTTCCTTTCACCCGGGTGGTAATAACTGAGTGAAATTTCAAAGGCTCCTCTGGAATTGTTTGCCTGTACGAGCTTGGAGACAGTGATGTCGTAGCTCAGCCCCAGCATCCAACGGTTTAGTTCAACCATGCCTACAACGGTCACGGCATCCGTTTGAAATCCCTGGTCTAGTTTATTGCCTACCCTTGTCCAGACGCCTGCACGAAGAGCCAATTCATTGTAGTCGTTATTGGAATAGCGCAGGTTTACACCCAAATCGGTTTCAAATGCCGGACCCTGGCGCATAACCAATGCTGCGGGCAGCAGGCTTACATTATCATTTAGAGGAAACTCGCCACCGGCATGCGCCGACCAACGGGAATACATGGTTTCGTTGTCGTCTTCAATCAGAGATATTGTTGGTTTATTCAAATGGTGCATGGCGCCTCCAAGATATAAGGTGCCTTCATTTTCAAAAATAACGTACCAAAGCAGTCCGGCATTGAAATCAAGCCAGGCTTTTGATTGTGCATTGGCATTAGGTTCGTCGCTTGACAGGCTAAAGTCGGGAGTTTCAGTACCCGAATCAAACTGTCGGCTAAACCACACCTTGCTCCAGTCAATGGAGTGCTGACCAAAGCCCAGTTGTGCTCCGGCCGACAAATAGTGGTCTGCCTGTCTTCTGCCACCTGCTAATTGTTTCAGGAAAGCGCCTCCCAGGTGGACCTTGTTTTGCGCAAAACGGGCTGTTCCTGCTTCGTCGTGCATGGCGCCAAGGCCGAAGGTTGCATAGTCGTTTTGGAAACCTACAGGAATGCGATATTCGTATGCTGCGGAATACGTGCGAAATGGAACAGGAGAAATGATGCTACCCCATTGGTCGCGATAATTAAAGGTGGCGCGCCATGAGCCGTTGAACAAGCCTGTCATGGCAGGACTAAGATTCCAGGGAGAAGCAAAATACTGGGAGAATCGGGGGTCTTGGGCCTGACTGGTGAAAAGAAATTGTGTGGTAAATAAAAGGGTAAAGAGGATCGGTTTGGTAATGATTTTCATTTTGATTAATTTGAGTTTGGTGATGGGTAACTTGAAAACATCAGTGTGTGAACATAGATTTTCAAGGAATACCAGGGTGTGTTTTCAGTCCGAAAAAAAAGAAAAATCTGCCGTTTCCTCATGAAATTAACAAAAAAGGATGGCGAAAAACGACAAAAAGTAAAAAACAACCATACGAGTGGCAAAATCAGGCCGGCTTTTTTCTAAAAAGGAAATTTGGGTTTTCCAAAACCAGCTCATATTGAGGATGTTTGCAAAGTTCAATTGCCAGTGTAACACTGCCGAATGACAAGTGTCTGGCAGAATCATCCAGCAATACAAAGCCCCCGGGTAAAAGGTATTTGTCCGTATTCTCGAAGTCCCGTTTGGCGTACTTATAAGCGTGGTTTCCATCAATGTAGGCAAATGAAATAGCGCCTCCCAGGGTGATTTGTCTGCCGAATACATCGGTTTCAAAGTTCGTTGCTGCCCAGGACTCAAAAAAGCTGTCAGAATCAATATGGATGGCTTTCGGCAATGTTTGCGCACTCAGCAACCGGCATGAAGAAATAAAGGAATTTTTGATGTGGTTCATAAAATCAGTTCTGAGCACATCTTTGCGGCCATCCATCCATGGGGTTGGGCCACTTTCTGCATCGTGATAGCCTTCATATAACCAGGCATCGCAACAGAAGAGCTGTTCACTTCTGTTATATTTCTGAAGAAAATAGGTGAGTAAATTCGCAGATAACCCGCCATAACTGCCGATTTCAAGCAAACAGCCGCCAACAGGCATTTCCCGAACAGCTTTTTCCATCAGGTAAATATTGCCGGAATGTAACATGCCCTCACCAATGACAGAGGATCGCAATCTCAGAATGAAATCGTCTGGATCAGACTCCCTCCAGGGATTCCGTCCAAGTGCTTTGTACATTACCTTTTTAAACATGCCTGGCATATCTTAACTCTACCGGATCAACATGATGTTGCCTTTTAAATTTTCTCTGAATCCATCCGTATACTCAACTTCCAGATGCCAGACAAAAACACCTGGGTCACAGGCCTGCCCCCGGAAACTACCATCCCAGCCGCGATTTGGCTGATTTACTTCAAAATTCATGTCCTGATATACCAACTCACCCCATCGGTCATAAATACTGAAATTTAGTATGCTATTTACTTGTCCACTTAAGCCATGAACTACCAAAAGATCATTTATCTGATCCCCATTTGGACTAAAGGCTGTTGGGACAAATACGCCATGGGGTTTTTGTACGCTCACCTGAACAGAGGTTTTCCCGGAACAACCATTTGCATCAATGGCCGTAATTTGAAACGTATTGCTGTAGGCTGGAATCACCATGATTTGATCACAAAACATAGAATCCACGCAGAAAAATGAGTCAACCAGCGAGGCGCTCCAATAAAACTGTGTGTTGCCAACAGTATTGAACGCCTCTGCACTTAACATAACTGATTCACCAAATATGATACTTGTGTCAGCAGATACCAGGACTTCTACAGGTGCCGGTTGCTGAAGGGTGTCTGTTAGCTGGGCCATACAACCATTGGCATCCTGCACCTCCAAGGTGTACACATCAGCACTCAATCCCAAAAATATGCTGCTTCCTCCAAATGCTTGTCCATTCAAGCTGTATCGGAAAGGTTGAAGTCCTCCATCGATGTTTAGTTTGATACGACCATCCTGACCACCAAAACAGGTCGGTTCGGTATTGGTAGCGCTTAGAATCAAGGAATCTGCAGGTTGAATGGTCTGTGATCCCGAAACTGAACAATTGTTTTCGTCAGTTACTGTAAGACCGTATACCCCTGGCCCTAGCTGGGAAATTGAACTGCCAATGGAATTGTCAGACCATAGAAACTGATAGTCGGGCTCTCCGCCATTTACTGTAGCTATTATTTCAGCCGTAAGATCAGAGGCACATAACAGCTCTGTATTTTCAAAACTCAGACTGAGAGCCTCGGGTTGAAAAATTTCTATATCGGTAACTTGTTGACAACCTTTTGAATCGGTTGCTGTAACGGTGTATATGCCGGCAGTCAGGTTTTGGATCGTGGTTCCAGCAGATCCACTGCTCCACAAATAAGATACAGGAAGACTTGCATTTTGAATGCCTGTTATTTGAATACTGCCCATTGTATCGCCGAAGCAACGCTCATGTTGAATGTTTGTGTTAATAACGATGGCTGGAGGCTGATTCACGGTAAAAGTGTAAGATCCAGAACATCCTTCGAAATCCGTTACCGTAAGTCCATAAGTTATGTCACCTGATAAACCGTTCAATTGGGTGACATTTCCAGAACCAGGAGCACTCCAGTGAAAATTGTAGAAGGATGTGTCGCCCATACCGGCACCTCCGTTTAGCAGATTTATTGCTGCGGTGGCATTGGGTAGGCCGTGGCAACTAGGAGGAACAAAGGCTACGTTGACAATTACAGCCTGATACTGCTGAATCATGATGCTCGTAGAATCCATTTCATTAGCGCCATCTGTTACGGTCACAGTATATGTTCCGGCAGTAAGGCCATTCACCACGCTACCTGTTTGGCCATGGCTCCATGTAAATGAATATGGGCCACCGTTTGTACTATTTGCAATGGCTTGAGCCTCACCTGTACTTTCTCCGAAGCAAGGAGTTTGTGTTTGGGTTATAACAATGTCGATGGCTGAATTTGTTTTGTTATTTGAGGGAGCGTCATGTAAACCAGCTTCTTGTTTAATGGCTGTTGATTCATGACAATAAATACATTGATCCGGAAATAGCCAGAACAAAATCATCAAAAAAAACAGGATTAAAAACCTACGAAAACGCATCATGTATTAGTAGTTAAATGTAACGCAAATAGAGATATTATAATCACCTACTATTAGCTTGCTACATTATTCAAATTAAAATAATCACATAAATCAAGGTGTTAGGCAGGGAGTAAGGGCAAAAAAAATGAAAATGTATGATAAATCTTGTTCCAGCCAAACCACAAAGCGTTAAAGTGACTGATTTATACAGATACTTGGCAGGAATCACTGGATCCAGTAACTAACAAACAAGGCTGATACATAAAATAAATACCATTTCCAGCTTACCCAATCCAGCGTTCGAATGCCGTGTTTTAGTTCCAATATAAGTATCAGTCCTATCTTTTCTACCCAGAATGAAATGACTACGCTCCAGGCCAATCCTTCCAAACCCCATAACCGGATAAACCAGAAACCTAGAATGACTTTTACAGACATTTCCAATATGCTAATCCTGAAAATATTACCTGAGTCGTCATTGGCCATCATAATAGAAGCCGGCAACAAAACACGGCTGGCAAGGGTTAACAGGTAAATATTGAAAATTGGGGCGCTTAAAGCAAAATCTGGATTAAATACCCTGGGAAATAGCCAGGCACTTGTGCAAATCAGTAAAATATTGAGCGGGAAAAGCAGATGCATCAGGCGCAGGGATTTAGATTTTAAATCCCTCAGTCCAATTTCTGGTAGAACACTCAAATTGGGTATCAAGGATGTGCCTAATGCAGTAAGGAGTGCAAGCGCCAGAGGGAATTCCCGGGCTCCATATCTATAAATGGCAAATACTGAAGGGTCTTTGAAATGCCAGTTAACCAGCCAGTTGTCGAACAATAACATCAGGTTCCCAACTACAGTGGTCAGCATTAATGGCGCTGAAAAAAGGATTAAGGCTTTTAGAAGGTCTGGGTTAAACTTGAAGCTGCCATAACTCAATGCCAGTCTAAATGACCAAAGGAATTTCAGGAATCCAAGAACAACCAGTGCTTTTATACCTCCACCCAGGCCCAATCCCAGTAGGATGGGCAGAAATATTGCCACCAGGTGCAGGCCGAATATGGCCATCCCCCACAGGGCTATTCGCAAGGGATGCTCCTTCACCAGATAAATGTTCTCTACCGGATAACTGGGAAGGTTAAAAAGAAGGTAAAAGCAAAATAGCTTAAAATAGGGAACCTGAGTCAGGCCGGTAAGTGCAGGTGCGATCCAGGACTCACCAATGATCAAAACCAGAAACACAACAAGTGCAATGCCGCAAAAAAGCAGGAAATTGTTGAAAATGAATTCTTTCTGAGCTGCTTCGCCCAGTTTGCTGTGGATAGGCAGCATGCCCTGTAGCAATCCGTTTACCCAGAAAAAGGTGAAGGTAGTTCCCAGATACAGGAGCATTTCCCAGGCGCCGATTTCTGCTGTGCTTAATCCGGTTTTGGCCAGCAATATTCCAGTGAGAATAGCAGAGCCCATGCGCATCATTTGAAAAAACTGAAGCGCCAGGGTGGTGGTCATTCTGGTGGAAATTGGAAATGTGGACATCCAGGGATAAAATATGTGTCATCCCGATTTTCCGCTCAAAGGATGGTTCGGGCTGTTTATTTCGCCGCGCTTGTGTCAAACATGCTTTTAACAAGCACCATTCAACCTTATAAAACTATAGCGCCGGGTGAATGTACAGCTAAAGGGAAAATTTCCGATATCCGATTTGTTCGATTCCCGATTTATGATCTGATTTATGATTTCAGATTTGCTGGTCTCTATGCAATCTGAGCCAGCAACTTCTCCTTCAGCGCTTTGAACTCTTCTTCGGTCAGAATACCCGAGTCTTTCATTTCAGATAGCTTCCGAAGTTTGTCGAGTGTGCTGTCAGTTGGATCTATGGTGGTGCTGGTTTCAGTTTTGGTCAATTCTTCAGCTACTTTCTTGCCTTCTGCAACTTCAGTTTCGTATTTTTTGCGAGCACTGGTGATATCCAGGTCTTCCAGGGTACCGCCATTTTGGAAGTGGCTGGCGACAACCCGTCCGAGCGCCCAGGTGGAAGCACCGGATAAAACTGGCATCGACAACTCTCCGATGATGGTGCCAACACCAGGAATGGCTTTAACCAAACTCGCTCCCAGGCGGGCGGCACTACTCCCTACAACGGCAGAAATGATGTTTTTTCCCAGTGATTCCAGAAAACCTACGTTGTAAAGGGCTGCCAATTGTCGAAGCATATTCACCTGTACTGCGCTAACCGCCAGTAAATCAGCTCCCGGGAAAGGTACCAGGGCAGCTCCCAGTGAGTACCCAACATGGCTTTTTATGATTTCAGATGCTTTGCTTTGTTTTTGTTCGTGTGTCATGGTGTAATGAAGTGATTGCTCTTGTTTGATGAATTCGGCTAGTCCCAGCAGGACAAAGACGTTTTTGGGTGTAAGCATTAATTCTGAACTTAATTTTTACGCATTAGAATATCTTGTACAACAAAATAACGGGAAAAAAAGCAGCGATTCCCCGGCAATACCGACGAATCGCTGCTTAAAAACTATGAACTGATGAGATTTTACTTTTGAAGCCCGAAAATTATTCCGGTTATATATTGCCACTGGCAATGACTACGGTTGGAGAAGGATTGCCTTTCGGGTTTTCTTCTTCCGATATGGCGTAAGCAACTGCGCCATCAACATAAGGCAGAGGCTGCCAGCCCGCGGGCGAGTCAATTTGTACCATACCCAGGCTAATCGGATCTTTCCCTTCGACAATGGCCCAGCATTGGAAGTACTTCCCCTGCGGCATAGTTGGCAATCCGGAAAGATCGAGCGCGCATTCCTGTCTTAGTTTGTTGTTGAAGATGGTGATATGGTATTCCTTTCCATCGGTCAACATAACCGGGTGTGTATCTGTATCCCTAAGAAGATTGGCCATTGGTTCGCTGGATTCTCTTCTTTTAACACAATTATCTACTTCTGTCTTAAGCTCCTCATTTTGTTTTTTGAGAGCGTTTATTTCATTTGTTTTGGCCAGGTAAACCCAGGCAAGCCCTGCTACCAGCACCATGGTACTGATGGCCAGAATCCTGTTCAAGTTATTCGATCCACTTACAGGTGTTTGATTTTCCGGGATCATCGATGCATTATCCAAATTTTCCAGGATACGTTCTTTCAAGCCTGCTGAAGGCATGACGGAAGTGGCCATCGCTATTCTTTCGAGGGCCAGTTCAATGTTTTCCAGTTCCCTCTTAACCTCCGGGTACTGGCTGGCCATTTGCTGAACTTCTCGCTGTTCAGCTTCATTGCATTGTCCTGCAACATAGGCTTCAAGAATGCCGGATTTTATGAAAGACTGTACGTCCATTGTATGTTTTTAAAAAGCTGGTTTTAATAGCTTTCTTTTAATCATTTGTTTAACCAATAACCCAGACATAACAACATCGTCAGGGCTTCACCATAGTGCTTTCGCAATTCAGTTATGGCATATCGCAAACGGGTTTTGACCGTTCCAAGAGGAATGCCGGTTTCTTCTGAAACTTCTTCCTGGGTATATCCTTTGAAATAAACCAGTTCAATTAAACTGCTGTATTTCTCATCGAGGCTGCCAACTGCTTCTCGTACGTCTATAACATCAGGATTGGTTGATTCTCCTCCTGCCATATATACGAGACCATCGCTCGATCCGGTTTTTTTTGTCTGTTGAAAATATGCTGACCGGGTGGCGTCAATAGCTGTGTTTCGGGCAATGTTGAGGAGCCAGGTAAACAGCCGCCCTTTGTCTGCGTCATAGCTGGCAATGTTCCGCCAGGCTTTCAAAAATGTGTCCTGAATAACCTGTTCCGAGATTTCACGGGATTGTACAATTCGAATAACCACCCCGAACAAGGCAGGAGCATAGGCATCGTATAATTCGCCTACCGCGGTCCGGTCTTGTCTTTTTAACCGGGTTACAAGTTGCTGGTTATCCATTAATTGTGTTTGTATTACAGGAATTTTAGCCCTGGATCGTCAAATTTACACAAGTTTTTCAAGCAGACTGCTTAAATCCGTTTTTTCCGAAACTATGCCTGCTACTTCATCAATGGAGACCCTGGTTTGTTCCATGGAATCGCGCTCACGAATGGTAACGGTATTGTCCTCCAGTGTCTGAAAATCTATGGTTACGCAATACGGGGTGCCAATGGCATCCTGTCGGCGGTAACGACGGCCAACGGCATCTTTTTCATCGTATTGGCAAAGGAAATGAAGTTTCAATTTATCGAATACGGAGCGGGCTTTATCTACCAGTTCTTCCTTGTTTTTCAACAGTGGCAATACGGCACATTTGACAGGAGCAAGGGCAGGCGGGATTTTCAGTACTGTTCTGGAACTATCTTCTCCCTGAGCATCTGGTACGCTCTCTTCAATCAGGGCATTGGACAGCACAGAAAGGAATAAACGGTCACAGCCAACCGAGGTTTCCACAACATAAGGTATGTAGTGCTCATTAAGCTCAGGATCAAAGAATTGCAGCTTTTTGCCTGAAAGCTCAGAATGGCTTTTCAAGTCAAAATCCGTACGGGAGTGAATGCCTTCCAGTTCCTTGAATCCAAATGGGAATTCAAACTGAATGTCCACAGCCGCATTGGCGTAGTGCGCCAGGTTGTCGTGGTCTTTGAAACGCAGTTTTTCGGCAGGGGTGATCGATCTGTGCCAGGCCATACGGCGCTCTTTCCAGGTATTGTACCAATCCATTTCGGTGCCAGGACGCACAAAGAACTGCATTTCCATTTGCTCGAATTCGCGCATTCTGAAAATGAACTGACGCGCCACGATCTCATTCCGGAAAGCTTTCCCGATCTGCGCTATGCCAAAAGGAATTTTTTGGCGTGTGGTTTTTTGCACATTCTGGAAATTCACAAATATGCCTTGTGCGGTTTCCGGGCGCAGGTACAATTTGCCGTCATCTCCTGTGTTCGACATTTGTGTAGAAAACATCAGGTTGAACTGGCGTACCTCGGTCCAATTGCGCGAGCCGGTATCTGGTTCAGCAATATTCAGTTCTTCAATCAAGGCCTTGAGATCGGCCATGTCGTTTGTTTTCAAGGCATTGGCCAGACGAGTTTCTGTGTCCTGTGCCTTTTGCGTGTATTCAAGCACCCGTGGATTTGTTTCACGGAACATTTTTTCATCGAATGACTCTCCGAAGCGTTTGGCTGCCTTGTCTACTTCTTTATCTGCCTTGGCGATCATTTTATCAATTTCCGTTTCAACGAGTACATCGGCGCGGAAACGCTTTTTGGAGTCTTTGTTGTCGATCAATGGATCATTGAAAGCATCCACGTGTCCGCTGGCTTTCCAGATAAGCGGATGCATGAAAATGGCAGAGTCAATTCCCGTGATGTTTTCATGCAACTGAACCATGCCTTGCCACCAATACTCCTTGATGTTGTTTTTCAATTCAACACCCATCGGTCCGTAATCGTACACACCATTTAAACCATCATAAACTTCAGAAGACGGATAAATGAAGCCGTATTCCTTACAGTGAGACACAATCTTTTTGAATAATTCTTCTTGCATGCGGAAAATGAGTGAACGAAAACAATATCAAGCCTCCGTTGAGAAGGAAGCATTTTTTGGAGGCGCAAAGTTGGGGAAAAGATTCTGAATATCTGAAATCCGATATCGCGAAATCCGATATTTGATTTGATTGGTATGAAATTTCAGAGTGATGCGCTGTTAGCATTTATCATAAAACGAGAACGTCGAGACTAGCCTTAGAATTTCGTTTTTCCTCGCTAATGAACTTAAAAAAAGATAATAAGTGATCGTAGCTTCGCCGCTTCCAACCAGTATCACATCAGGTTTATTATCTCCATCGATATCACCGTAATAATTTAGGGCGAATACATGGTTGAATCCAAAATGATCGCTAAGGTTTTGAATGGAAGGTTTAGAGTTGTCTTTTTGATGATTGCAAGTAATAAATACTTTAAAATCACTAAGAACTGGCCGGTTGTACTCTAATTGATAGTTCCCTGTGGTTACCAAATGAAAAGCTTCTGCATTTTTAATCGATTTTTTGCAGTACTTAGATATACATCATCCCCAGGTTTTAACCGGATGGATCCCGGATTTTGAGGTGTAGGCTTGCGTCTGGTAAAATCACCTATTTCTTTTTCTTCCAGCACCTCATTTGTTGCAATTATAAACAAGGTTTTTTCCGGATTATTGGTGAGTAGATGAGTTTCTTCTTGATTAAACTCGGTGTCGAATATTTTTTCTGTGTGAGTATCAATTGGTTTAATACGCTCTCTACGTGCAATGCTATCATAAAATACTCCATACCAGTGTTATACTTTTGGATAGTATTCGATTTCTCCATTTTCGTAAAACAACATATACTTTGATCCGAGATAAGGGGAGAACACATAACCAATAAATTGGCGGTATTTTACCTTAGTCCAAAATCCGTATAATCCGCTGATTGATTCTCCATTATGGGAGTTGTCGGCTGTGGGGTCAAGCAATTGAACAACATCCCCGTTATTCAGGGTAGTTACAACTTCTGCATCCAGTTTGGGGGCATTTCTCATATTCAATCTGTCTGCAATCACAACCAAATCGTTTGGTGGGAACTGCGCAGGTAATTCTGTGTAAAACAGATTAATGCAGAAAGTATTCCAAGTAATGTGGTTCTCATAGAGTAGGTTTTAAAGTGAAAGTCGGCGCTAAGTGCAAAAATAGAGCTTTGAACAAATCTAAAACTGCCGTCATAACAAGTGTAATTCAATCAAATATCGGATATCGCAATTTCAGATATCGTAAATCTCCCCGCATTAACGCTCCGTTTAGAAAATTCGGGATAACAAAAGCAGATTCGCATCGTCCTCTTCGCGAACAAACTTTCTATATCATGAAACAAACTTTTTTATTTGCCACCCTTTTACTGCTTTCCCTGAGCGCTTGCCGCCGTGAATCCTCTGCTGATGTAAATCAAAAGAGGATTTTCACGATCTACGAACTATTTTACAACGAAAATGAGGACGTCACTTACGCACGTGCCTGGTTTCGGTTTGGACACTCAAATGGCACTTTGCTTGAATTAGCTTCACCAAGCGAGGTAACTTTTGAAGGCGACAAACTCAGCTTCAACAATGTCCTGGCTTTTTATGAGAAGAAGTATGCCGGGTACAAATCCTTCGGTACTTTTCACTGGGAGGATACAGAAGGCATGACTTACGACAACAGCATTGAGATTCACCCAATTCATTTTGCCGCATTGGCTGATACCATTTCCCGATCCGGTGCTTTTGAAATTCCCTGGACAGGTGATCCACTTGCTGCAAAAGAAAGTGCCGGAGCCTGGATAAACGGTGAAAATGAGGGAGATGCTCAAGCAACTGTAACCATTGAAAACGGTGCTGCCTCATTGATCATGCCGGCTAACCAAATGTCAAAAATTGGTGCCGGGCCTGGCCAGATATTTATTCAAAGAAGCTATTTTCCTGATCTGATGCAGGCAACAGAGGCTGGAGGCTCAATTTTTGGCAGATACCGCCCGAAATTTGAAGAAGTGGTATTTGAATAATTATTCTGGAAGGGAAAAGCGTTAAAGGTAATTATGAAAACCCGTTGTTGCTACACCATTATACAATAGCAACAGCGGGTTTTTCTGTTTTACCGGGTCCTCCTTTTTTGCCATGGCGCTCAAACTCACCAATGAGCTTTCTCCCGATTTCCAGGTTATCGAAATGTTGGATACAGAATTCACGGGCTGCCTGACCAATTTTGGGAAGGCGGGATGTGTGTTGATCGCAATATTCAATGGCTTCCAACCATTGTGCAGGTTCATTAGCCAACAGAAAATGTTTCCTGTCCTGACCATGAATGCCTTCCATGCCGATATCAGTGGATAAGACCACCTTGCCGAGCGCCATGCCTTCCAGAATTTTGGCGCGCATCCCTCCTCCGGAAAGTAGTGGTACAATCATAACCGAATGCTCATTCAGAAAATCCCGGGAGCAGGGAACTTCACCATGAAAGACAACTCGTTCCATATTGAGTTCTTTCAACCATTTGGGTGCAGAGCGACCACCGATGTGAAACTGAAGAGTTGGAAACTTTGGTGCCAGCAGGGGCTGCCACACTTCATCAAGAAACCATTTCAGCCCTTCCTGATTTGGCATCCAGTCGAGTGAACCGATGAATGACAAGCTAAGCGGTTTTTCAAAGCTGTGATCAGCGGGTTGGTAATCATTACAATCAATCCCGATTGGGGCAACGGTAGCAGGACGTTTCAAATCCATCAATTCAAAAGCTTCAGCATCCCGATTGCTGATGGCGACCACCAGGTCACAATCATTGAGACGGATTTTTTCATAATCCTTTAATCTCGGGGTGATTTTATTGAGGTACCACTTTTTTAAGGGTCTCGAGTTCTGAGCTACTCTTTCCCAAATTTCATGTTCAACGTTGTGGGCACGTAGTACAACAAGACTATTTGGCGCAAATTCACGAATGGTGGAGATATACGGCGCCAGGTACAAGGATTCCAGTTGCACGACATCATAGTGTTTTTGATGCAACACTTGTTTCAGCTTTTCATAAAAAGCGATGTCCTCGAATCTCTGAATATGGTAGGATTTTTTGGAAAAGAGATTTAGCAGGGCTGGCAACGGCCTGATCCGGTTGTCAATAAAAACGGTATGGATATCGGTGTAATGATTGAAATCTCTGGGCAGCGTATCTGTATCGAACCAGTGTTTGCTGGTATTCATGGAAAGCAGGTCAATGTCGTGTCCCAGTTCCGCGTATGCCCTGGCAAGATAGGTGCTGGCTATGGCTGCACCGTCTTTTAGAGGGTAGGGGAATTTATTACACAGTTGAAGGATACGCATAATCAATTACTTTTTTCGGACATTTGCCTCCTATGGTTCTCCAGGCATCAAACATTCACAAATCCTACGGCGCTCTCGAAATACTAAAAGGCGTAAACGTGGAGATTAAAAAAGGCGAAATTGTCAGTATCGTTGGCAAATCAGGAGCCGGGAAAAGTACTTTGTTGCATATTCTCGGCACCCTCGACAAAGCCGATCAGGGTGATTTGCAAATCGGCGATACTTCAATTAAATCATTGAAAACCAAGCAGTTGTCGGATTTTAGAAATCGCCACATAGGTTTTGTTTTTCAATTTCATCATTTGCTCCCCGAGTTTACAGCCATTGAAAATGTGTGCATCCCGGGTTTTATTCAGGGTAAAAGTGAAGCGGCTGTCAAACAATCGGCTACCGAGCTTCTTGATTATTTGGGCCTTTCCGATCGCATGAGCCACAAACCCTCTGAACTCAGCGGTGGAGAACAACAAAGAGTAGCGGTTGCCAGAGCCCTGATCAATAAACCGGAGATCATTTTTGCCGATGAACCGACCGGGAACCTGGACTCTTCTGCCTCTCAGGACATGTATCGCTTAATTCAACAGCTCCGTGACGATTACCGTCAGACTTTTGTTATCGTAACCCATAATAAAGAACTTGCCGACCTTTCAGACCGTTGTCTTGAAATGAAAGACGGCCTTTTAGTGTGACAGTTGAACAGGACTTTTTGGGTTCTGTTCAACGTTTCAAGAATTGAAACGTCCATGCGTTTATTTTTGCTGCTTCTTTCCCTGATTTTTTCATCCTGCGCTGCAAACCGCAAAGCAGAAATAGATTATTACAATGTTCAATTTGCTGAAAAACCCAGGAACATCATCCTGTTAATAGGCGATGGCATGGCATTGCCACAAGTGTCAGCCCATATTTATTGGCAAGGTGTCGGAAAAACCATCTTTGAGAAGTTCAAAGTTGTGGGTTTTCACAAAAGTTATGCTTACAATGATTTGGTTACGGACAGCGCAGCGGGAGCAACAGCATTTGCCTGCGGACATAAAACCACCAATGGAGCCATCGGCGTTTTGCCGCCCGACAACCACCCTTGTCCCACGATATTGGAACAGCTCTCTGAGGAAGGTTACGCCACCGGCATGGTAGTTACCTGCACAGCCACTCATGCCACCCCGGCATGCTTTATAGCACACCGTGAATTGAGAGCATTTACAGATGAAATTGCCCTGGATTACCTCAAAACACCTTTCGATTGTCTCATTGCAGGCGGAGAGAAAAATTTTGACGAACGATACGATAAGCTAAACCTGGTCGATTCATTCAAAACCAAAGGGTATGTAGTAAAGCGAGGCACCAACCTGAAAAACTTACCGATGGACGGTAGCAAACCCTTTGTTGTATTCACAGATGACCGCGAGCCGCCAACTGCCTCCGGGGGGCGAAAATATTTGCCGGAAGCATCAAAAAAGGCTTGCGAATACCTGGATAAACGATCCGATAAAGGCTTTTTTCTGATGATCGAAGGAAGTCAAATAGATTGGGCCGGCCATGCCAACGACCGGAACTGGCTCAGATCCGAAATGGAAGATTTTGATAGGACAATAAGAAAAGTGCTTGAATTTGCAGCAAAAGATGGAGAAACCCTTGTGATTGTAACCGGAGATCACGAATGTGGTGGACTGGCTTTGACAAAATCTGACTCAAGGAAAGAGTTTAAACCGGTTTTCTCGACCCGATTGCATACTGCAGCTTTGGTTCCGGTATACGCTTACGGCCCAAAGGCGGAGCTTTTCAGAGGTACTTATGAAAATACCGATATTTATTGGAAGATGAGGAAAGCGTTGGAGTAATTTGATAATAAGTTAATTCGATAATTTGAAAATGGATTTTAAAATTGAAAAACTGATAAGTACAACATTATCAAATTGGCTTATTATCAAATTATCACATTAATCAATATCCAAACTGCTTGAGCGCTTTATCGTCGTCGCGCCAGTTGCTGCGCACTTTTACGGTTAGTTCCAGAAATACTTTGTTGTTGAGAAAACTTTCCAGATCCTGGCGGGCCATGGATCCCAGTTTTTTTATAGCAGAACCACCTTTTCCCAGGATGATGGCTTTTTGCGTTTCCCGCATGACAAAAATGGAAGCTCTGATGCGGATGATGTCTTCTCCTGTTTTGGTTTTGGATTCTTTAAATTCTTCCACCATGACTTCAGTGGAGTAAGGAATTTCTTCGCTGTATACAATCAGGATCTTTTCACGGATGATCTCGCTTACAAAGAAGCGTTCAGGTTTGTCGGTGAGTTGATCAACCGGATAGTAAGGCGGGCCGGGGGATAAGTAGGAAAGTATTTTTTCCAACAAAACGGATTCATTGGGTGCTTTGAGTGCGGACAAAGACATAACATCTGCCACTTCGATGCGTTTTTTCCACCAGCCGGTTACATCCTGGGCTCTTTGTTCTGCCACCAGATCGTTCTTGTTCAGAATCAACAGAATAGGCACCTGACATTTTTTAAGCACTTCAATGACCGGGTTGTCGTCTTCCAGTTCTTCTGTTAGATCGAATACAAACAGCATTAAATCAGCGTCCTCCACGGTGCCTTCCACGGCTCGGTTCATGGCCGAGTGCATTTTATAATTCGGAGCTTTTACATAACCCGGTGTGTCAGAAAATACGATCTGAAATTTTTCACCACTAAGGATACCAATGATTCTGTGACGAGTCGTTTGCGGTTTGTGGGTGATGATGCTCATCCGTTCACCCACCAGGGCATTCATCAGGGTGGATTTGCCGGCGTTGGGACGGCCAATAATATTCACAAAACCGGAACGGAATTCTTCCGTTGCTGCTTGAGCTACCTCCTCGTTTTGCTCCTTTTTAGTTTTTGACACTTTTCTGGACTGAGTTTAAAGCAATTTTAAATTTTCCACGATTTCCAAACCATAGCCGATGAGACCCATTCTGGGACGAGGGTGATTTGTCAACAGGCGAATTTTGCTTATGTTAAGGTCGCGGATGATTTGCGAACCGACTCCAAAGTCTTTTTTACCCATGGGAGAATTTAGCTCGAAATTTTCCTGATTGCCCTCGTCGTGAAGCTGCTTGTAATGGTGCAATTTGGCCATTAAATTGGACTTGTCGCTCTGACGAAGGTAAACAAACGCGCCTTTGCCTTCATTAGCAATGGCTTTCAGCGCCAGATTAATTTGCGTTCCATAATCTTCAAGCAAGGTTCCGAGTATGTCACCAGTTTCTGTCGAGGAATGTACTCTGACTAAGACGGGCTCATCCTCTTTCCATTCACCTTTTTTTATCACTAAATGACTGTCTCCACTCGTTAGGTCTGTATATCCGATGGCTTCAAATTCTCCAAAAATCGTCTCCATTTTTGTACTTACCTCGCGCTGGATCATACTTTCGGTTTGCATGCGGTAGGCCACAAGATCGTCGATAGAAATGATCTTCAGGTTGTGTTCACTGGCTACTTTCATCAACTGCGGAAGTCGGGCCATGGTGCCATCTGCATTGAGAATCTCTACCAATACACCCATTGGGTACAGGCCAGCCAGACGTGCAAGATCCACGGCCGCTTCGGTATGCCCGGTTCTACGAAGAACGCCGCCGGTTTTGGCTCGCAAGGGGAAAATATGGCCTGGACGGGCAAAATCGCTGGATTTGGCTTCCGGATTGGTGAGCCAGCGATTGCCCATTGATCGGTCGTAAGCACTAATTCCGGTGGTGCAACCGTGTCCAATGAGATCAATGCTGATGGTAAAGGCGGTTTCATGCAGGGCTGTGTTGGCGTTTACCATCAGGTTCAGCCCAAGTTCATCGGCCCGCTTTTCTTCCATGGGCGTGCAAACCAGTCCGCGGCCATGGGTGGCCATAAAATTGATGATCTCTGGTGTGACGGTTTCTGCTGCGCATACGAAATCACCTTCATTCTCGCGGTCCTCGTCGTCCACAACGATGATCACCTTGCCATCCCGGATATCCGCAATGGCTTCTTCTACGGTATTTAGTTTTATTTCTGACACTGCTTATTGTTTTAGGTGGTACAGGCTTTTCTTCATTTGTGGCGAAGGTATTGGCTTTAGAGGACTTGATATACCATTTGCAAAACCACAGCCCTTAAACCATCGTAGGTACATCTATGTTCAACTAGTTCAAACTTAATATTCCGTATGAAGTATCATTACCTAATTCCCTTGTTGATTTGTTATTTCACTTCGGCAGCGGCTCTGGCGCACAATGGAAGCATAAACGGTCAGATTATCGATAGTGAAAGTGGCAAAGAGCTTCCAGGCGCCATTGTATTGCTCCAACCTGGCAAAGTATACACGACCACGAATAATTTAGGCTTTTTTAGTTTTCCGGATCTCGCAGCTGGCAGCTATTCACTTACCATAAGGTATCTGGGGTTTGAAACAAAAAAACTCGATCAGATTCTGGTGAGAGATGCTGAGTCAACCACGGTAAAAATTGAACTGGAAGCGGCTATTTTAAATCTCAGGGATGTAGAAATTGTTACTACGGTTTCTCAACCGCTTCAGGCATTGAGCAAACTGGATCTAGCTATACGGCCGGTAAGTACATCTCAGGATGTCTTGAGGGTGGTTCCCGGATTATTTATCGCTCAGCATGCAGGCGGCGGCAAGGCGGAACAAATGTTTCTCAGGGGATTTGACATCGATCATGGTACAGATATCAGTCTCTCAGTAGATGGCATGCCGGTAAATATGGTTAGCCATGCACATGGACAGGGTTATGCCGATTTGCATTTCCTGATTCCTGAACTTATTGAAAACGTGGAGTTTAAGAAAGGGCCATATGATGCTGCATCCGGTGATTTTACTACAGCAGGATTGGTTCGGTTTACAACTGTGGATGCCCTGGATAAGAATCAAATCAAATTGGAGGGTGGGCAGTTTAACACATTCAGGGCCTTTACTGCCTTTGACCTGCTTGGCAAAATGGCAGCCAGGAAAAACAAGCATGCTTATGTCGCCGGAGAGTATTTCTTTTCGGATGGCTATTTTGATCAACCTCAGGGTTTTCAGCGATACAACATCACAGGTAAATATTCTGAATTGCTGGATGATGATACAAAAGTGAGTTTTACGGCTTCTTCATTTTACAGCAGTTGGGATGCTTCCGGACAAGTTCCCGATCGCGCTGTCAAAAGCGGACTAATCAGTCGCTTTGGCTCAATCGATGATTCCGAAGGTGGTGAAACAAGCAGGACAAACCTCAATTTTGAACACATAAAAAGTCTGAAAGCCGGTTCCTTGCTCAAAAACCAGCTGTACTTCTCCGATTATGATTTTAGCTTGTACTCCAATTTTACCTTTTTCAATATTGATCCTGTAAATGGTGATGAAATTCACCAACAGGAACACAGACGCCTGATTGGGTATAATGGATCTTATACGTTGGAATCTACGATTGCTAACAAAAAACTGGATTCGGAATTTGGCTTGTCCTTCAGAAATGACCTGAGTTCGGGAAATGAGCTGTCACGAGTCAAGGAACGACAAATTTTGCTTTCCAGACTTGCACTTGGCACCGTTAACGAAACCAACATTGGCGCTTTTGTTTCAGAAACCTGGCACCTCAGTCGACAGTTTTCTCTGAATGCCGGACTGCGATATGACCAGTTCCGATTCAGTTATGAGGATGAACTCGATAGTACGTATTCAGTAAAAGCGGTAAATGCCGGAGTATTTAGTCCCAAGCTAAACCTGGCTTACGATGTGGGTCCGAAATTCCGCATGTATGGTAGCGGAGGATATGGATTCCACTCCAATGATTCCAGGGTGGTTGTCCAGCAGGGTGGAACAGAAACCTTGCCCAAAGCACTAGGATTTGATGTTGGTGGCATTATTAAACCTTTCAGAGCCTTGTTTGTGAATGTGGCAGGCTGGTATCTCGGGCTGGATCAGGAGTTTGTGTACGTAGGAGACGAAGCCGTAGTAGAGGCCGGAGGCCGAACCCGGCGCTTTGGAATCGATGTTTCAGCGCGCTTGCAACTGTTTCAATCCTTATACGCTGACTGGGACTTTACTTATGCGCATGCCAGGTCAATTGATGATCCGGAAAGGGAAAACTTTATCCCACTGGCTCCAAAGTTTACGAATACGGGTGGTATCAGCTGGGACGCCGGGAAAGGATTTTTAGGAAGTCTGCGATTCAGGCATTTGGCCGATAGGCCGGCGAATGAGGACAATTCTCTTATTGCCAAAGGCTATTTCTTATTAGATGCGGTAGTTGGATATAAGGCTAACTCTTTCACTTTTAGCCTGAATGCTCAAAATCTGACCAATGCAGATTGGAATGAGGCACAATTTGAAACGGAATCCAGATTGCAATTTGAGCAGGAACCTGTTACAGAGATTCATTTTACGCCAGGTTCTCCGTTTTTTCTAAAAGCGAGCATTGCATACAGATTCTGACAAATTCACCTTTTTTGGGCTAAATTGAGATTAATTTCTCGCAGATTTTACGCAGATTAAATGCGCAGATTTATCACAGAAAATTCTGCGTAGAATCTGTGAAAACAAATCTGCGTAAAATCTGCGAGAAAAATAGAAGGTTTAAGAAACATACAGACGCAATTAATATTCAACTTTTTTACCCTTTCTAAAAACCAAACTTCCCACAGGCTCGTAGGTTTCTGTAAAAAATCGAAAGACAATGAAACCTTCTATTCCACGTACCAAATTACTCTACACTTTCTGGGTTCTGATCTGTGCTGTTTTTGCAGTCGTCATTTTTGTAAATGGAACCAGCAAAACCCAATTGCCCACTCTAAAAGACCGCAGCGAAGCGCTAGCAAAAAATACCGAATGGCCAGAAACCCAGGCAAATTATCAGCAGCTCATCAAGGAGCTGGAGGCAAAACCCAATGACTCCCGCAGCCTATTGAAACTGGCCAAATTGTTTATGAATGAAGCCAGGGCTAGCGGTGACTATTCCTACTACAACAAATCTGCCCTCACCATCATCGATCAGGTGCTTACATCTGAACCCGGCAATTTCGAGGCAATTTGCCTGAAAAGCATGGTGTTCCTGTCTCAGCATCGCTTTGCAGAAGCTAAAACAGTTGCAGAGGAAGCACTTAAAGTAAATCCCTACAATTCATTTGTTTACGGACTGTTAGTTGACGCCAGTGTGGAAATGGGTGATTATGCCAGAGCCATTGAGATGTGCGACAAAATGGTGAGCATTCGACCTGATATTCGCTCCTATTCTAGAGTTTCCTATCTAAGAGAGATTCATGGAGAAGTTTCTGCTTCTATTGACGCCATTGAACAGGCCATTGCCGCCGGGGTGCCAGGTCATGAAGATACAGAATGGGCCAGAATGGTATTGGCTCATTTGTACGAAGACTCCAATCAATTGCTGGCTGCCAAAGCGCAATACGAGATTTCCCTGCATTTCCGTCCGGATTATCCTTTTGCCCTGGCGGGCCTTGGAAGAATCGCACGCTATCAACATGATTATCCTGGCGCCATTCAGTATTTTGAGAAAGCCAGTGCAGTCATGAACGATGTTGCTTTTTATGATGAATTGATTGAGTTATACCAATTGAATGGACAGCCTGAAAAGTCAAAAACCTGTTTTAAGGCAGTTGAAACCAGCTTAATATCTGACAACACTTCGGGTAAAAAGGACAAAAAATCAGGACACAATGCTGATTATGAATTGGCGCAGCTGTATATCAAGGGCCAGGATTTTGCAAAAGGCTTGGTACACGCAAAAGCAGAATACGATCGCAGGCCGGAGAACATTGATGCGGCAGAAATTTACGCATGGGCTTTGTATCTCAATAATAGGTTTGAAGAAGCTGATCAGGTTATGCAAACAGCTCTTCGCACCAATTCAATGAAACCTGAGCGATTGGTGAAAGCAGGAATAATAAGAATGGCGAGAAGTGAAAATGAGGCTGGTAAATCACTGATTGACAAAGGCATAGAGTTGAAGCCCTATATGGACAGCGACCTTCGTGAACTGGCAACATCATTTGTAAAAAGATAATTGCCATGAAAACGATACCAACCATCACCGTCAAATCCCGGTTCCTGCTTGCACTATTTTTGATACCCATGTTGGCTGTGTCCGGAAAGGCGCACACGATCAATTATGAATTGGCAAGCCTGCCTGAAACCGGTGTTTTCTGGGCCTATTTAAAACTTGGTTTTGAACACATTCTGCCATTGGGGCTTGATCATATTTTGTTTGTGCTCAGCATCTTTTTCCTGAGCAGCAATTTAAAAACGGTGTTCTGGCAATCAGCGGTTTTTACGCTGGCACATTCCATAACCCTGGCACTGGCGATCAAAGGTTGGATCAGTCCGCTTCCTTCTGTGGTGGAGCCGCTGATATCCTTATCCATCATGTTCGTGGCCATTGAAAATATGTTGGTTCGAGAACTGCGACCCGGCAGGATGGGAGTGATCTTTGGATTTGGCCTTATCCACGGAATGGGTTTCGCAGGTGCTTTGGGAGATTTGGGCCTGCCACCCGGTAGCTTTTACAACGCACTAATCTCGTTCAACTTAGGTGTAGAATTAGGACAAATAGCGGTTATCCTCTTGGGCTACCTGCTGATTTCAAAATGGTATTCCCATAAAAGCTGGTACCGAGCCAGAGTCGTCAATCCGGTTTCAGTATGTATGGCGCTAATAGCACTTTACTGGACACTCGAAAGAACCTTCATCTAAATACCTAATCCTACACCCCTCATTCCGGTTTTTACTACCGGTTTTTTACGCATAAAAATTTTGTTGCACCCCATTCAACCATTTCCTGGGAGCCTTCGGGTTCTTCTGGGCCGGCCAATCCTTTATCCTGAAAATCAACCATTTAACTCTTCAACTTTTAAAATTACCCATCAATGAAATGCTCAATTTTCAACAGTTTTTTCAGTAAGGTTTGCCTGGTGGCAATTCTCTTGCTGACGGGTTTGCAAAGCTGGGCTTCCAGTCACCGGGAAGCGCCCCTGATTGCCAACGACCCGCTTGCGGACAATACAGATCTGTATGCATTCCGCAGCCCCGATAATCCAAACACCATTACGTTAATCGCCTGTTACATTCCGGCTGAATTGCCTCATGGCGGTCCCAATTTTCACACTTTCGGTGAAAATATCCGGTATGAGATCCATGTTGACAATGATGCTTCAATTCCAGGTGATGAAGTGACTTATCGTTTCACATTTACCAGGACAAATGAGGATCCAAGTACTTTTTTCAAAATTCGATTGGGCAAACAAAATCAGACCACAACCTACAAATGCGAACGCTCAACGGATGGTGGACAAAGCTGGACTACCATCATTGCCAGTGGCATTGTGCCTCCTGCCTATGTCGGAGAACGCTCTATTACAGGACCTGTTGGCTTGAATACCACGTATTCAGCGCTGATGCAGCAAGCGATTACACAATCAACCAGCGGTGAAACCGTGTTCTGCGGACCTGTGGATGATCCTTTCTTCGTTGATCTTGGCGGTGTTTTCGATCTCGGAAATATGCCACGTCAGAATGGCCAGTATCGGGATGGTTTGGGACAATACAACTGCCATGCCATCGCGATCCAGGTGCCAATTTCTACCCTGTTGAAAGCCGGCGTTGATCCGACACCTGCTAATATTCTCGATCCAAATTTTGTCATTGGTGTTTGGGCCAGCGCCAGTCGCAAAACAACCAGAACTTTAAACGGTGCAGGGTACAATGATTCAGGCGACTGGATTCAGGTTAGCCGATTGGGTATGCCGCTTACCAATGAAGTGGTCATTCCTATTGGACAGAAAGACTACTGGAACGCGATTACACCTTACGATGAAATTACCGATCAAACGCTGGACAACAATTTTTACAATCCGGAATTGTCGCTCTACATGGATAATCGCTATTTCGGTGCTGCGGTGCCTTCTTTTTCCAAATTGCGCATCCAGCAAAAGTCACTCGGGAACTTTGATTTTGGATACGGAATGGATGGCTTGTTTGCCTTGAAAGGTTCGCCTGCTGTAGCTGGAACGGCTCTCGATGATGCCGTTTTTGGCACACTGTTGTTGCCTGGTCCTGGCATGGCCCGCTCAGTTGATCTTTGGCCAATTTTCCATACGGGTGTTCCAAACTTCCCTCCTTACCAACTGGCTACAGGTAAGAATGGCAATCCCTTGGCAGCAGGTAAACCGTTTATCAACAACTTTTTACCGAATGGAGGTGATATGCTTCGCCTGAATATGGCGACTCCAGTTACGCAGCGCAATGACCCTGCATTTAGTCCTATGGGCATCATCAATGCCGCGGTGCTTGGACTTACCGACCCAAGCTATGCCGGAACCAGTGATCTGGAATTTATTCCAAACATGGATGGATTTCCTAATGGTCGTCGCCTCGAAGATGATGTAACGCGCATCGAATTACAGGCAGTTAGCGGCGTTGCACTTGCTGCAATCGGCCTATGGTATGATGATTTTAACGGTACCAATCCGGTTACTCAGCAATTGCTCAATGTACTAACCTATGATACCGGGGTAGGAGAGAACGACAAGTCATTCCAGTCTACATTCCCATACCTCGCCGCACCCTGGAGTGGAACAGAAACAGATTAATTTATGGATTACCCCATTTTATGTTAATGACTTAATAGTCAACACATTACTCATCACTTTCAAAAATTGCAACCATGAAATTGCTTATAAATAAATGTCTGGCTACGCTGTTTCTCCTGGCGTTCCTGACGAGTGCCTATGCCTCCAGTCACCGGGAGGCCCCCTTAATTGCAGAAGACCCTTTGGCTGATAATGTTGATCTGTACGCTTTCAGGAGTCCGGATCGTCCCAATACTGTTACGCTTATTGCAACGTACGTTCCTCTTCAATTGCCACAGGGTGGTCCCAACTACTTCTCTTTTGGTGAAAATATCCGCTATGAGATACACATCGATAACGATGCCAGTACACCGGGAGATGACGTAACGTACCGTGTGGAGTTTTCCATGAAAAATGAGGATCCATCCACATTTTTCAACATCAGGCTTGGAAAGCAGAATCTCAAAATGACCTACACGCTGTATCGCTCGGATCATGGAGGTCCTTTTATCAAAATTCTGGTGAATGGAAAGGTACCACCAACTAACATTGGATCGCGCAGCATCGAATCTGCTGTTGGTTTGAATAAATCATACGAACAGTTGATCAAACAGGCTACCTATTATACTGCCACAGGTGAGCGCGTATATGTTGGACCGTCAGATGATCCGTTTTTCGTGGACCTAGGTGGAGCATTTGACCTCGGTGATCTGCCACGCCAGAACGGAAATGCCCGTGACGGACTTGCCTGTAAGAATGTGAGCGCGATTGCCATACAGGTACCTATTTCATACTTGCTTAAGAAAGGTACAAAAAGACAGCCTGATAATATTCTCGATCCGAACTATGTAATCGGTGTATGGGCAAGCGCCAGCCGCCAGACCACCCGCACGCTTACAAAAGGTGAAGTATCATATAGCGGTGATTGGGTTCAGGTTAGCCGTCTCGGTATGCCTTTAACCAATGAAGTGGTCATCCCGGTTGGCATGAAGGATTACTGGAACTCAATCACACCTTATGATGAAATTGCAGATCAGACATTGGACCCGTTTTTCTACAATCCTGAACTGGCACTGTACATGGATGATGATTTGTTTGGAGGAGCAGTGCCTGCATTTTCCAAACTGCGCATCCAGCGCAACGCGCTTGGCGCATTTGATTTTGGAAATGGTCAGGACGGGTTGTTTGGACTAAAAGGTTCAAGTGCAGTGGCTGGAACTGCTTTGGACGATGCCATATTTGGTACTTTATTATTGCCTGGTCCAGGTATGCCTCGTTCGGTTGATCTTTGGCCAATTTTCCACACCGGTGTTCCAAATTTCCCACCATACCAATTGGCGACCGGTAAAAACGGAAACCCCCTGGCGGCAGGTAAACCATTTATCAACAACTTTTTGCCAAATGGTGGTGATATGCTTCGCCTGAACATGGCTGTTCCAGCCACGCCGAGAAATAGTCCGGAATTCAGTTCTATGGGTATCATCAATGCTGCCGTTTTAGGCTTGACTGACCCTAAGTATGCCTCCTCCAGCAAACTTGAATTCATTCCAAATATGGATGGTTTCCCCAATGGGCGCAGACTTGAGGACGATGTTACGAGAATTGAATTACAGGTAGTAAGCGGTGTGGCTCTGGCAGCCATCGGATTGTGGTATGATGACTTTTCGGGAGGAAGCCCTGTCACACAAGACTTGTTGGATGTACTGACCTATACCACGGGTGTTGAATCCAATGATGTACCGTTTAAGAAAGGTTTCCCATACCTGGCTTCTCCACATGCCGGCGATAGCTCTTGTGGTGGAACAGCATCGAGTAAACCAGGTCAGCAGGACGCTTTCTTTGGTGGACTTTCAGGCATAAATCAAGATATCAGTACTCCAAAAAGCAGTGTTTATTCCACAAACTATCCAAATCCATTTAAAACTGCTACAACCATCCGGTACAGTTTGGATGCGGCTGCTGAGGTAAATGTGTCAGTATTTGATCAGCGTGGACGTTTGCTCAATAATCTGACTGATGGGGTTCAGGACGCCGGCGAATATGAACTTCGTTTTGAAGGCACAGATTTGCCACCTGGTTTGTATTTCGCAAGGATATCTCTTGATCAGGGTAGGGAAGTGCAAATTCTGAAACTGATAAAACAGTAGCGTTGATAAGACCTTATTTAATTAAAAAGACAATTGACATCTTGTTTTCCTATTGATGCAGGTGGTGGCAGATTGCCATCACCTGTTTTTGTAATATTTTTTATATTTGAACCAAGTTGGCACAACTTTTTGTTGTATTCTTGCAGCACCTACAAATTATTGTGTGTCTGAGCTGAAGGCAATAATAATTATCTCAAAAAAAATCAGATTAACGAAACTTTTTGCGTCAAAAACGTTTTATAAATATTGCTCTTAAACAAAAACACAGCCCGATAAAACTATAGTACCATGCGTCAGCTAAAAATTGCGCACAAAATCACGTCTCGCGAAAGTCAGGCGCTCGACAAATACCTGAATGAGATAAGCAAGTTACCCATGCTTACTCCTGAGGAGGAAGTCACCCTGGCTCAACGTATTCGCGAAGGCGATCAGGAGGCTTTGGATGCCATGACTCGCGGCAACCTGCGCTTTGTCGTGTCTGTGGCTAAACAGTACCAAAACCAGGGCCTCAGTTTATCAGATCTTATCAACGAAGGCAATGTTGGTTTGATTAAGGCGGCACGCCGTTTTGATGAAACCAAAGGCTTTAAGTTTATCTCCTACGCTGTTTGGTGGATCCGGCAAAGTATTCTCCAGGCCATCGTAGAGAACAGCCGTATTGTGCGGATGCCTTTGAATAAAGTAGGTTCCTACAATAAGGTGAATGACGCTTACATTTCCTTCGTACAGGAATTTGAGCGGGAGCCTTCTGATGAAGAACTGGGTGAAATACTCGGACTCACGGAAAGAGAAATACAGAACCTCTTCCGGAGTGGCTCACGTCACGTATCTCTGGATGCTCCTTTGGGTGGTTTGGAGGAAGGTGAAGCCACCATGCTTGACGTGATGATGCCGGAAGCTGGAGGGGAGGCCGATTTTGACCTGATGGCGCAGTCGCTTCGGGATGAAGTGGCGCTTGGTCTTAATTCACTTTCCCCAAGGGAAATGGAGGTCATTGCCTCATATTATGGACTAAACGGCCACCAGGCGCTTTCGTTGGATGAAATCGGAGACCTGTATGGGCTTACCCGTGAACGAGTAAGACAGATTAAAGAAAGAGGTTTAAGGCGCTTACGGAAAATTCACAGTGAAGCATTGAAAACATATCTGGGTTGATCCCGGACACAATATTATTCAGCCCCCGCATCGCTCTTTGATGCGGGGGCTGTTTTTTTTGTCAGGAAAACGCGACCTTCGCCGCCGCTTATGAACCTTTGCGTTGATATTGGCAATACCAGCCTGAAAATTGGCCTTTTTGAAGGAAATATGCTGATTGAGTCGGCATCCTGGAAGGAGTGGACAATCGAGAGGATCATTGAGTTTGGAGAATATGCCAAAGCACGAAACCTGATTTTTTCCAATGTGAATAAAATCGATTCCTTTTTAATATCCGAATTGTCCAGACATTTTCAGACCTATGAATTGACTGCCATCAGTCCATTGCCATTTGAAAACCGGTACTCAACTCCGGAAACACTTGGTAAAGATCGTTTGGCAGCGGTTGCCGGAGCTCAGGCGTTGTTTCCGGGTCAAAATTGCCTGGTGATTGATTGTGGAACCTGTATCAAATACGACATCATCAATGCTTATGGGACGTACTTTGGCGGAAACATTGCCCCCGGTGCAGAAATGAGGATAAAGGCCATGCATCATTTTACTGCGCGTTTGCCGATCACGCCGATAAAAATGCCGGATGATTTTTGGGGAGACAGCACAGAAACCGCCTTGCAGAATGGAGCTTTGAGAGGAGCTTTGCTCGAAATGGAAGGATTTATAGAGCTTTTTGAAGAAAGCTGTTCACCTTTGCAAATTGTTCTGACTGGTGGCGATGCTGAGTTCTTTCTTCCTTTTTTGGAAAAATACAATCCTGAAAGAGTACCCGATTTGACGCTTTACGGATTAAACAACATATTGATATTCAATACATAACATACCCGGACGAATACAACAACTATGAGAATATTTTTTATTGCATCATTTCTGCTTTCCAGTTTTGTGATGTTGGCCCAGCCAAAGATCAATTCACCTTATTCGCGATTTGGCCTGGGAGACATGGTAAATCAGAATTTTGCAAACTCTGCGGCCTGGGGGAGCCAATCGGCAGCATTCCACGACCCATTTTATTTGAATATAGAAAACCCGGCTTCCTTTGCTTTTCTGCGTTCCACGGCATTTGAAACTGGAATTTCCACTAAATACAGTCAGTATAAAACCGCCACTTCATCTCAGGATGTATGGAGCGGCAATCTGGCCTATCTGGCGCTGGGCTTTACCCTGAACAGCCCGATTAATGAAGTGCTCGATAGAGCCAAATCACCCTGGAAATATGGCATGGGTTTATCCCTTACTCCCGTGAGCATTGTAGGGTATAATGTTCAAACACAGGATGTTATTCCTGATGTCGGAGCAGTTGAAAATACATTTGAAGGAAGCGGTGGCGCTTATCGTTTGACCTGGTCGAGCGCTGCTAAATACAAAAACACGGCGGTTGGGGCCAATCTAGGTTGGGTTTTTGGTAAGAGCACTTATGAAAGTAATTCTGTTTTCTCAGATGATCCTACCGGATCCTTGGACACCTTCAAGCAAATATTTTTCCAAAACAACTACCGCGATGACATTGCAGTGAATGGACTGGTGTGGAAACTGGGAGTTCAACACGATTTTGTATTGAAATACAATGAAAATGACCAGGATGTTCCGGAAAGGTGGATTACTGTTGGGATTGATGGGGAAGGAACGCATAAACTGAGAACAGTCACCGATCAATATCGAATCAGGAGCCGCGGAATTTTGGCAAATGGTTCGTATTTCGACGCTGATACCATCCTTGCGAACACCAATCAAAGACAACATCTCACGCTGCCTTCAACTCTTTCGGTTGGGATACAATACACCAGGGCAAATAAATTCAGGGCTGGCGCACAGATTCAACTCGAGAATTGGTCGCAATACAAAAACGAGGTGCGGCCTGAAGCGCTTAGAAACACTTTCGCCTTCTCAGGTGGAGTTGAATACATTCCTGATTACATTTCCTACAACCGCTTTTTCAATCGTGTTCGCTACAGATTGGGAGCCTATTACCGTCAGGACCCGAGAACCATTTCTGGTGATAAAATTGATGATTACGGCTTGACGTTTGGGTTTGGACTTCCACTGATATTGCCCAGACAACAAACATCATTTGTGAATGCTGCTGTTGAAATCGGCAGGTTGGGATCTGGTTCCCTGATTGAAGAATCCTATATCAAAATGACCGTAGGTTTTACGCTAAACGATAACTCCTGGTTCTACAAAAGACGTTTCGAGTAATTCAAACTGCGTTGGAAAATATGTAATTGAGGTACACCTCATCCTGATTGTTGATGCCAATTCGGTTGTTGGTCAGGTGGATAAGACTGGGCAAGGCTTTTTCAAGGTTCTCGCCTAAGGCGTTCAGGATGAGCTTGTTCCCTTTGATCCATTGGGCCCATTCTGGTTGCTGTTCATCCAGTTTTCCATCTTCAAGTGCTTCCCAAACGGCATGTAAATTTCGTCGGATATTCAACTCCTGTGGTTTGAGCAGTTTTTTGAAGTTTGAGGTAATGTTTTCGCCTTCTTCTACAGGAAAGAAGAGGGACAGCCACTGATCATACAACTTGCTAAAATACCATCTGATGCGCTCCGGGTTAAAACCGGCAGCATGGAGGCTTATGATGTGCAACCTCAGTGCATCATACATCGCATCTCCGTACATAAAATCAGACTTCGCCATGCGCGCAAGCACAACTTTTGACGATAGGTCAAAGTGCTCCTCAGCCAGCGCCAGGCCAGCTTCTCCACCAAAGCGCTCTGCTTCTGATTGATATAGCACTTCTTTCCATTCACCTCGTCCTTCAAACCATGAAGCAAACTCAAGTTTGAGTTGATTTTCAGCCTCCTCATTTCCTGCTTTGAGTCTGATGCGAATGTGCGGCCCCTTTTCATCCTGATACCGGATGAAAAAAGCCCTTGAAGCATTGTCTGTCCATATATAGCGATCCAGGAAGGGCTTGAGTGCCCGGGTGAGGAACAGGTCTTGTGATTCAATGGGGTAGAGGTGGTAGGAGAGCCAGGGCATTTTTGAATGATGAATGGTTAATGGTTAATGGTTAATGGTGTTGGGGTAAAGGTAAAAGAAAAAGCCCCGTCTGTTGAGACGAGGCTTTTCTTAGTGGCGGAGACAGGACTTGAACTGGCGTCCGCCTCTGGCGGATATGAGCTACCAGCTACTCAATGAGCCATTGCTGGATTTTTGTTTTAACCAATTCTCTTCCTTGACCTGATTTCAAGAATTTTTCACGCGTCATAGCCTCTTTTTTAGTTAGATAAGTTTCAGCGGCAACTAATTCCCAAGGACGATATTTTAGAGTGAAGCCTTTAGTTCCGAGTTCATTGTGAGATAAAAGTCTGTTGTCAAGGTTCGAAGTGAACCCTACATAGGATTTGTTGCATTTTCTGGAATATAAAATGTAGACGTAGTACATGCTAAGAAGGCAAGATGCATTTCCTAAAATGGAAAAGCCCCGTCTGTTGAGACGAGGCTTTTCTTAGTGGCGGAGACAGGACTTGAACTGGCGTCCGCCTCTGGCGGATATGAGCTACCAGCTACTCAAAGAGCCATTGCTGGATTTTTGTTTTAACCAATTCTCTTCCTTGACCTGATTTCAAGAATTTTTCACGCGTCATAGCCTCTTTTTTAGTTAGATAAGTTTCAGCGGTAACTAATTCCCAAGGACGATATTTTAGAGTGAAGCCTTTAGTTCCGAGTTCATTGTGAGATAAAAGTCTGTTGTCAAGGTTCGAAGTGAACCCTACATAGGATTTGTTGTATTTTCTGGAATATAAAATGTAGACGTAGTACATGCTAAGAAGGCAAGATGCATTTCCTAAAATGGAAAAGCCCCGTCTGTTGAGACGAGGCTTTTCTTAGTGGCGGAGACAGGACTTGAACTGGCGTCCGCCTCTGGCGGATATGAGCTACCAGCTACTCAAAGAGCCATTGCTGGATTTTTGTTTTAACCAATTCTCTTCCTTGACCTGATTTCAAGAATTTTTCACGCGTCATAGCCTCTTTTTTAGTTAGATAAGTTTCAGCGGTAACTAATTCCCAAGGACGATATTTTAGAGTGAAGCCTTTAGTTCCGAGTTCATTGTGAGATAAAAGTCTGTTGTCAAGGTTCGAAGTGAACCCTACATAGGATTTGTTGTATTTTCTGGAATATAAAATGTAGACGTAGTACATGCTAAGAAGGCAAGATGCATTTCCTAAAATGGAAAAGCCCCGTCATTTCTGACGAGGCTTTTTTAGTGGCGGAGACAGGACTTGAACTGGCGTCCGCCTCTGGCGGATATGAGCTACCAGCTACTCAAAGAGCCATTGCTGGATTTTTGTTTTAACCAATTCTCTTCCTTGACCTGATTTCAAGAATTTTTCACGCGTCATAGCCTCTTTTTTAGTTAGATAAGTTTCAGCGGTAACTAATTCCCAAGGACGATATTTTAGAGTGAAGCCTTTAGTTCCGAGTTCATTGTGAGATAAAAGTCTGTTGTCAAGGTTCGAAGTGAACCCTACATAGGATTTGTTGTATTTTCTGGAATATAAAATGTAGACGTAGTACATGCTAAGAAGGCAAGATGCATTTCCTAAAATGGAAAAGCCCCGTCTGTTGAGACGAGGCTTTTCTTAGTGGCGGAGACAGGACTTGAACTGGCGTCCGCCTCTGGCGGATATGAGCTACCAGCTACTCAAAGAGCCATTGCTGGATTTTTGTTTTAACCAATTCTCTTCCTTGACCTGATTTCAAGAATTTTTCACGCATCATAGCCTCTTTTTTAGTTAGATAAGTTTCAGCGGTAACTAATTCCCAAGGACGATATTTTAGAGTGAAGCCTTTAGTTCCGAGTTCATTGTGAGATAAAAGTCTGTTGTCAAGGTTCGAAGTGAACCCTACATAGGATTTGTTGTATTTTCTGGAATATAAAATGTAGACGTAGTACATGCTAAGAAGGCAAGATGCATTTCCTAAAATGGAAAAGCCCCGTCTGTTGAGACGAGGCTTTTCTTAGTGGCGGAGACAGGACTTGAACCTGCGACCTTCGGGTTATGAGCCCGACGAGCTACCAACTGCTCCACTCCGCGATTTAGCGGCCGCAAAGGTATGGCTTATTTTTAACTTAATGTAAACTTTCCTAAAAAAACAATGATTTATTTCAAAGCTTCGTGAATTACATCGCGGATGCTGCTGTAGACATGGATTTCTTCTTTGATCCATTCTGTTGCGTTTACCCAGCGTATTTCTTCAATGTCTTCTTCTGTTTGTGGTGTCACCTTCTGATCACAGGTTGTCATCAGATACCACCAGGTTTTTTTCAAAATCCGTTTGTCATATTGCTCGTATGTATGCCAGGTCGGCATTAAGAACTTTTCGATTTTGAGGTTTATCAGACCGGTTTCTTCTTGTACTTCCCGAATGGCAGCCTGTTCCGGTGTTTCACCTGGGTCGATTTTACCTTTGGGCATATCCCATGAACCGCGGCGATAAAAAACCAACAGTTTGCCATCCTCATTTTGCACAAATGCTCCAGCGGCTTCCAGTACTTTGAAACAAGACTGGAAATCCTTCCAAAGCTTATCCAGGTCCTTTGACATCAATACCACCTGCTCTATGTCCTTGTTTTTATCGAGCAAGTCCAAATACTGGATGATCATCTTTTTTTTGCCAGAATAATGGGATACAAAATTGTTTTTATCGGGCTGCGCCCCAATTTCCGCCAATTGTTCCGGGCTTATTAGTAAAACCGGCTTTCCGTTAATATAGATTTTATACTTTTGCAGCCCCATTTTAGAAGAGTGGTTTTGTTTGCAAAATGACAATTATGGCCACAATGATAACCAACCCAAATGATTGAATGGATAATTTCGGAATTATGCAAGAAGAAGTTGCTCGCAACCTGTTAGAGATCAAGGCTATAAAACTAAGTCCGAACGATCCGTTCACCTGGGCCTCCGGTATTCAGTCACCAATTTACTGCGACAATAGAATTGCCTTATCACATCCAAAAGTGCGCAGTTTTATAAAAGAGCAACTCGCAGAAAAATCAAAATACTTTCCTAACTTTGATGTAGTGGCTGGGGTGGCAACCGCTGGTATTGCGCACGGCGCTTTGCTTGCTGATCGCCTTGAAAAGCCATTTGTGTATGTCAGGAGTAGTGCAAAAGGACATGGTAGAAGAAATCTAATAGAGGGTGAATTGAAAGCAGGGCAGAAAGTTCTGGTGGTGGAAGACCTGATCAGTACCGGGGGAAGTTGCCTGGCAGCGGCAGAAGCCTTGCTGGAAGCCAGAGCTGAGGTTGTTGGTGTTCTGGCCATATTTCAATATGGTTTTGAAAAAGCCAGCTTTTCTTTTGAGAGCAAAAATCTTGATTTCCAAACACTTACAAACTACGATACATTGATTCTTGAAGCCGAAAAAATGGGCTATGTCACGGAATCAGATTTGCATACATTAAGAAAATGGCGGGAAAACCCGGATGCCTGGGGCGCGCTTTATGCCTGATATTATTTCTCCATTTTCTCTGTTTATCAAACATCACACGTTCCCAAAAATCACACTTCGTTCATGCAAGTAATTACACCTAATTCTGAATCATTCCTTCGTCAGTATTTAAACAATGCAAGTCCGACAGGATTTGAATGGAGTGGTCAAAAACTTTGGCTGGAATACCTGAAGCCATATATAGATGACTGGAAGCTTGATAATTATGGTACTGCCTATGGTATCATAAACCCTGGAAAAGACTACAAAGTCGTTATTGAAGGTCATGCAGATGAGATTTCATGGTTTGTAAACCACATTACTGACGATGGATTTCTTCACGTTATAAGAAATGGTGGGAGTGACTTTCAAATTGCTCCTTCCATGCGGGTATGGGTACACCTGCGCAAAGGTGGCAAAGTAGAAGGTGTTTTCGGATGGCCAGCCATTCACACCCGAACCGACAAGGATGCCAATATTTCACCGGCGATTGACAATATCACCATTGATCTTGGAGCAAAAGATAAGGATGAGGTCATGGAAATGGGCGTTCATGTAGGCTGTGTAGTCACCTTTCAGGATGAGTTTACAATTCTAAATGACCGCTACTATACCGGTCGCGCGCTCGACAATCGCATGGGAGGGTTTTGTATCGCGGAGGTAGCCAGATTGCTCAAAGAAAATAAAATTGACCTGCCATACACCTTGTATGTAGTAAATTCTGTTCAGGAAGAAGTTGGCTTGCGCGGGGCAGAAATGATTACGCAAAGCATAAAACCCAATGTGGCCATTGTAACGGATGTTACCCATGATACCCATACACCGATGGTGAACATAAAGCGGCACGGCGATATCAGAACCGGAAATGGCCCAACGGTAACTTTTGCTCCTGCGGTTCATCAGACCCTTCTGGATATGATCATTGACACTGCAACCGAGAAAAGTATTCCATTTCAGCGTGAAGCAGCCAGTAGGGTGACCGGGACAGATACCGATGCTTTTGCTTATTCAAATGGGGGGGTGCCATCAGCGCTTATTTCGTTACCTTTGCGATATATGCACACTACGGTTGAAATGGCGCATAAAGATGATGTAAACAACTTGATTCGCCTGATTTATGAGTCTCTTCAGAAGATTGAATATGGTCAGGATTTCAGGTATTTCAGCCAGATTTAACACGTTGCCAGGTCGCCCGTAAAAATTAACCAATTATTTCTACCGTGGAATTCGCCGCTTGCCAGGTTTCGATTGCCCCAATTCGTGCCCACGCTTCCGACAAAAGCGAAATGGTTTCCCAGTTGCTATTCGGAGAGACTGTGGAAGTGCAGGATGCCAAAGATACCTGGCGATTTGTTGTCTGCTCCTGGGATGGATATACAGGCTGGGTGGATGTAAAACAATTGGTACGTCTGACACCAAGTGAGTTTGAAGCTTACCGCGAACACCAAACACTAAATCTATCTTTAGTGGAAGGGCTCATGGCTGCCGATCATTTCATTCCAATTACCATGGGTGCAGCACTTCCTCAATACGACGGACTTAGATGCCACCTCAGTGAACACAGTTTTCAGTTCTCGGGCCCAGTTGTAAGTCCGTCAGCACAATCTCTTGGCAATGAATGGATCGTAAAAGTGGCGCGAAGGTATCTGCATGCACCATATATGTGGGGTGGCCGTTCGCCATTTGGCATCGACTGCTCGGGGTTCACACAAATGGTCTATAAAATTGCCGGTCTTAAGCTCATGCGGGATGCTTCTCAACAAGTCACACAAGGACGCCCAATTGACTTTATGGAGCAGTGCCAGGCAGGTGATCTTGCTTTTTTTGACAATGGGAGAGGCGTTGTGAATCACGTGGGCATTATTTTGCCAGACTGCCACATCATCCATGCCAGCGGTAAAGTCCGGGTTGACAAGTTGGATCATTTCGGTATTTTCAATTACGATCAGGATCGTTATACCCATCAGTTGAGAATAGTAAAGCGCCTACTGCCAGATAATCCTGAAATGTCAACTGAGGCTGAAGACCAATCCCAGATGGTGGATGAATTAAGCGGCCAGTCTGTACTATTTGGTTGAATTACAGTGTCCTTATAGCATAATTTCAGAATTTTTTTGTTGAAGTATCCCTTGCTCCGCAACGATTTACGAGCTGAATCGTTTGCTTTTATTAAACTATTCAAATGCGGCGACTCCTTTTCCTACTTTTTTTGACCGGATCTGGTGGCTGGCTACAAGCTCAGCAAACAGATACATTGCAAGTGATGCGCGATACGGTTCCGGCCTCCGCCATTGACTCGGTCCTTTCGAATCAAAAGAAGTCGAAGATGAACCTGGCGGCTGATACTTCTGGCATCGTAGAAAACAAAAGCCTTGATGCAAAAAAGGAAAAGAACGGGTTCCTTTACCGGTTTTTTGTGAAAAAATACCCAAACCCCAGAGCGGCTGCCGTTTTGTCCTTTGTGTTGCCCGGAGCAGGACAGATTTACAATAAGAAATGGTGGAAGCTGCCAATTGTATATGGTGCACTGGGTGGCATGACCTGGCTGGCAGTAACAAACGACAAACAATACAAGGAACTGCGTACGAATTACAAATGGCTGGTAGATGGAGACGAGACCACGAATCCCGTTAATGAGCCTTATATTTATATGAGCGAGACGCAAATGAAGAGCTACCGGGATTTGTTTCGCAATTACACTGAAAAAAGTTACCTGTTTTTAGGTGTCACTTATTTGTTGGTTGTAACTGATGCATTTGTAGATGCCCATTTAGCCACCTTTGATGTAAGTGATGACCTTAGTTTACGCATTGTGCCTGACATTCAGTCAGGCTCAGGGTCAATTGGCGCGTCTTTTGGCGTAGGTATTCGACTGGGTTTCGGCAGAGCGCCGTCACGACCCTAAAATGATTAGTTTAAAGAAAGTTGAAAAAAATGGAGTCCGGTAAAACGGAACTCAATTCAAAATCAATCTTTCATTAATCAATCAAAAAAATCACGATAATCACAGTAAGTATGTCATTGCTCGAAAGCGAATCGGATAGTCTGGAGTTAACCCGTCGGCATTTTATAGAAAGCCTGTGGCTCCCGCTGCTGGCTGTCGGATTTTTGTGGCTGGTTCACATCTGGCAAACCATTGATGCTTTCGATCCCGGGCTATATGGCATAATGTCCAGAAAGATCTGGGGAATTCGAGGCATTGTTACCGGTCCATTAGTGCACGGAAGCTGGAAACACTTGATTTCCAATAGTGTGCCCCTTTTTGTACTTACTTTTCTTAGCCTGTACTTCTACAGAAAAGTAGCCATGCAGGCTTTTTGGATGATCTATTTCCTGACTGGGGCAGCTGTTTGGTTATTTGCACGTCCGGTTTCTCACATAGGGGCTAGCGGCGTAGTATACGGCTTGGTTGCCTTTATTTTCTGGAATGGAATATTCAGAAGGAGCCTGCGCTCCATTATTCTCGCCGCGATAGTTATGTTGTTGTACAGCGGTATGTTTATGGGTGTTTTGCCTGATCAGGAGGGCATTTCCTGGGAAAGCCATTTGTTGGGAAGCCTGGTTGGAATATTTGTCTCCTACATATTTAAGGCAGAATTGGAAGAGGAAGAAGAGGAGCGAGACAAGCCTGATAGGGAACTGGAATTGAAAAAACCTTTCCTTCCTGTAGATATATTTGAAAAAACCAAATTGCAGCGTCAGTTGGAGCTGGAGGAAGAAATTCGCAGGCAAAACGAAGAAAATTCCTATTTCCCACCCTTTTGGAATCAAAATAAGACCTGGTAGTCAAAACCTTTTTGTCTGAATTGCTTGGGATAACGGCAATGTGCCTATATTTGCGCACTTTTTCGATAAGGTGTGCCGCAAGCATGCGTTACACCTGTTTTTTTATAACAAATTTTAGCAATTTTTACTCCTTAGAGGTATGCAAAGCAAAGGCATTGTACGATTTTTCCTCATTGCGCTCACGATAGTGTGTCTGTATCAGTATCTGCTCATTATTCCAACGAGCAATGTAGAGGCCAAGGCCAACCAATATGCAGACGAGGCTTATGCCCAAAATCCAGATTCAAGTCGCAATTCATATTATTCTCAATATCTGGATTCTCGTTCGGGCGACGTTGTATTCGAAATTCCATTTATTAAGAAGTTTACTTACGCCGATCTTAAAAAGAGTCAGTTGGCGATGGGGCTTGACCTTAAAGGCGGTATGAGTGTTTTACTGCAGGTGGACCTTCGTGACTTTTTGATCGCATATTCCGGAAATAGTACTGATGAGGCGTTCAAGAAATCACTCGACAGAGCGTCAGAACTCCAAACATCTCAGCAGGCAGACTACATTACTTTATTTGCCCAGGCTTGGCAAGAGTTGGGTGGTGGTCGCACACTGGCTTCCATTTTTGCCAGAAACGAGACCAGCGGCATCAAGTTCGATACTCCTGATGCTGATGTAATCAACACCCTCCGTACTTCGGCTAATGGTACTGTAAGTCAAACTTACGATCTGCTCAAAAAGCGTATTGACAAGTTGGGTGTTGTTCAGCCAAACGTAAGCCTGGACGCAGCACGCGACCTTATTCAGGTAGAATTGCCGGGTATCGATAACCCGGAGCGTGCCCGTATCATGCTGCAAAACCAGGCAAAACTCGAGTTCTGGGAAACTTACAGAATCAGTGACGAAGGCATCATCAAAGGGCTCACTGATGCCGATTTGATGCTGGCTGCCAGTGGTGACACTATCTCAACTGTAGCACAAAAAGACACTATTTACGAATTCCCTGCTGGACCTGATGGTCAGCCTGATTCTACTCAGGAGAAAGTGATGAAAGTGGTTGACAAAGCCCCTGCACAGCGCGAGGCTGGTCCATTGCTTCAATTACTAGGTATCAACCAACAGGGTGGTTCTGCCGTAATTGCCTGGGTTGATAAGAACAAGATTCGTGTGTTGGAAGATTACTTCAAACGCGACGATGTTAAAGCCAAATTCCCATCAGATGTAAAATTCCTGTTTAGCCGCAAAGCGGTTGAAAATGAAACTGAAGCAGCTTTGAGTACACTCAATGGCAAATATGAGCTCTATGCGATTAAAAAGCGTCCGGGTTCTGATATTGCACCATTGGATGGCTCGGTTGTAAAAGATGCCGGCGCTAACCCTGATCCTAATTCAGGTGATATTCAGGTAAGCCTGCAAATGGATAATGACGGCGCGCGGATTTGGGCAGAAATGACCACCAAGGCGGCAAATGCCGGTAACCGTGAGATCGCTATTGTACTTGATGATGAAGTGGTGAGTGCTCCAAGGGTAATTAACCCGATTACTGGTGGTAACTCCTCTATTACAGGTGGCTTTTCGCTCGACGAGGCAAAAGATTTGGCGCAAATCCTCCAGGTAGGTAAACTTCCTGCAAGAACACACATCGTTCAGGAGAGCCAGGTTGGTCCTTCACTTGGAGCAGACAACATCAACAAGTCCTTGATCACCATGTTGCTGTCAGTGGTTTTCCTCTGTTTGTTCATGGTGGCGTACTACAACCGCGGTGGTTGGGTAGCTGTTATCGCTCTTTTGGCAAACATTTTCTTTATCCTGGGAACACTTGCATCTCTGGGTACAGTTCTTACCCTTCCTGGTATTGCCGGTATCGTACTGACACTTGCAACAGCCGTGGATGCTAACGTAATAATTTACGAACGTATACGGGAAGAATTGCGAGATGGACTGCCGATGGTGAAGGCTGTAGCTACAGGTTTTACACGAGCTCTTTCTGCCATCATTGATGCAAACGTAACAACCATGTTAGTGGCAGTCGTATTGATTTACTTCGGTCTCGGTCCAATCAAAGGTTTTGGTACTGTACTGGCCATAGGTATTATCAGCTCCATGTTTACAGCCGTTTTGGTTGGACGTTACATGACGGACTGGTGGCTTGATAAAGGTCGCTCTCTTACATACAGTTTCCCATGGTCTGAAAAATGGCTGGTAGGTTTTGAATTTGACTGGATGGGCAGACGGAAATTTGCTTACATATTCTCTGCGGCTATTATTCTTGTTGGCGTAGCCTCCTATTTCACCCGCGGTTTTGAGCTTGGTGTTGACTTTAAGGGTGGTTATTCTTTCAACGTAGAGTTTGACCAGCCAACTACGCTTACTCAGTTGAGTAATTCCCTTTCTGAGGCATTTGGAAGCAATACCATTATCAAAACGGTTAGTGGAGACAATACATACAACATCACTACGCCTTATCTGATCAATGAAACTGGACCAGACGTAACGGATCGTGTTATTGCAAAATTGCATGAAGGTATCCAGGCTGCAGGAGTGAATGCGAATTTGGACGAGTTCAAGAAAACTGATGGAAAAGGTACTCACATCATTTCATCAAGTCAGGTTGGACCAACTGTAGCAGATGATATCCGCAAATCTTCTCTTTGGTCTGGAATCTGGGCCCTTGGTCTGATCTTCCTTTACTTGTTGGTGCGATTTAACCGCTGGCAATTCTCTCTCGGCGCCGTATTGGCCTTGCTCCACGACGTGTTGATTACACTCACATTCTTTACACTGTTGCACGGATTGGTAGGTTTCTCATTGGAAATTGACCAGGCGCTCATTGCCTGTATCCTGACCGTAATAGGTTTCTCGGTGAACGATACGGTGATCGTATATGACCGTATCAGGGAATTCATGGGGCAGTACGCAGGACGATCGAAATACGAGGTATTCAATATGGCGATCAACACTACACTTAGCCGTACGTTGATTACTTCAGGTACTATATTCCTGGTTGTAATCCTCCTCTTTGTATTTGGAGGTGGCGCCATTAAAGGCTTTGCGTTTGGTATCCTTGTGGGTATCTTCTTTGGTACTTACTCATCCATCTTTGTGGCTTCCGCCCTGGTGGTTGACTTTCTACAGGAAGATGTCATTCAAGGTAAATCGGTTACAGCGAAAGCAACTGAGGATAAAGAAGTTAAGCCTGCAAAAGCTAAAAAGGCAAAAGCTTAAGCTTAATTAAGTTTATCCATTAAATAAAAAGCGCCTGTCCTGATTTATTCTGGACGGGCGCTTTTTATTTAATGCGGAGTGCGGAATGCGGAGTGCGAAATGATGAGGCAATAAATAATTATGGTTTTGCTAAAAAAAGGGAGTATTCGAATTTTCAATCGAATACTCCCTTTTGAACGAATGAATATCAATTTACTCCGCACTCCGCACTCCGCACTCACCTAAACCCTTTCGGCATATTCATTCCTGGCGGCATATTCATCTTTCCGGCCGGCATATTGGCGAACTGGTGCATCATCTTCCTCATTTGCTCAAAGTTTCTGATGAACATATTGATTTGCTCAAGGCTTTGACCACAACCTTTGGCCAGACGTTTTTTGCGGCTCAGATTTATCAATTCGGGATTGGCGCGTTCCTTTGGCGTCATGCTTTGGATAATGGCTTCCACGCGAACCAGGGCATTATCGTCAATTGGTGCATCTTTCATGGCCTTGCTTACACCAGGGATCATACCCATAAGGGATTTCAGGTCGCCCATCTTTTTAATTGTTTGCATCTGACTAAGAAAATCATTGAAGTCAAATTTGTTTTGCTTCATTTTCTTTTCCAGCCGCTTCGCTTCGGCCTCATCGAAATCAACCTGCGCTTTTTCAACAAGTGAAACGATATCACCCATACCTAGGATACGCTGGGCCATCCGATCGGGATAGAATACGTCCAAAGCTTCCAGTTTCTCACCCTGAGAAACGAATTTGATGGGTTTGCCAACGGTGTATTTTATGGATAGCGCCGCTCCACCGCGAGTATCACCATCAAGTTTCGTAAGTACAACCCCGTCAAAATTGATTCTGGTATTAAAGGCTTCGGCTGTGTTTACCGCATCCTGACCAGTCATGGAATCCACGACAAACAGGGTTTCTGTTGGCTGGATGGCTTTCTTGATATTCTCCACCTCATCCATCATCACTTCATCAACAGCTAAACGACCGGCAGTATCCACAATGATTACATTATGGCTATTGGCCTTGGCATAGGCAAGGGCGTTTTTAGCGATATCAATGGGGTTCTTATTCTCTGGCTCCTTATAAACAGCCACCTTGATGCTTTCCCCCAGAACCGAAAGCTGGTCAATCGCCGCAGGACGGTACACGTCACAGGCAACCAACAATGGATTTAGTTTGCGTTGTTCCTTCAGGTGTTTGGCCAGCTTTCCGCTAAAGGTCGTTTTACCGGATCCTTGCAGGCCGGCTACCAAAACTATACCCGGGCTACCCTTAACATTAATACCTACACTTTGACCACCCATCAGCTCCGTCAACTCGTCCATCACGATCTTGACCATGAGTTGTCCCGGATTTACGTTCTTTAGAACGTTCTCTGTACCCAGGGCTTTATCCTTAACTCTGTCCGTAAATTCTTTGGCAATTTTATAGTTCACATCGGCTCCAACCAGTGCACGACGGATTTCCTTGATGCTCTCTGCGACGTTGATTTCCGTGATTTTGTGTGTTCCGCTGACAACTTTAAAGGCGGATTCAAGACGATCACTTAAACTTTGAAACATATACGTTACTTTGGTATGTGGTAAAATTTATGGCTTAAAAAGGGAACGCGAAGATAGGACGAATTGAAGTTTCATGACAGGGAACTAGACGCAAATTCTGCAAATAAGCAGCTAATTGGAAATGAAGGATCAGGCATTCCATTTTCTCATTTGCTTAAGCAAGGCAGAAAAATCCTTTGGTAACTCCGATGTAAACTCCATTCGTTCACCTGTTTCAGGGTGATTAATTCTCAATCTGGTTGCGTGTAGGCTGGTTCTCTCCATGATCGGCCGCTCTTCTTCACTAAATTTCCCTGATTTATAGGCTCTGCCTTTTATCTCGGATAATAGAAAGCTGCTTCTTCTGCCATACAGCGCATCAACTGCCAGAGGATAACCCATACTTTGAAAATGCACCCTGATCTGGTGTGTCCTTCCGGTTTTAAGCAAAACCTCTGCCAGCGTAAAATGTTTAAATCGCTCTGCCACCCGGTAAAAGGTAAGGGATGGTTTTCCATTCATTCGGATGGCCATTTTACCTGGCACCCCAGGATGTTCTCCAATCGGCTTGTCAATTTCACCTTCCTCATGATGCAAAACCCCGTCAATAAGGGCCATATAGTACTTGTCTGCCGTATGTTTTTCCATTTGCATGGATAAATGACGGTGGGTACTTTCGTTGCGGGCAAAACATAGAATGCCGCTCGTTTCTCTATCCAGTCGGTGCACGATAAACACTTTGCCAAAACGTTGACTGAGTGCCCCGTGCAAGCTTTCTCCTTTGCCCGATCTGTCAGGAATAGTTAGTAAACCGGCAGGCTTTGAAACCACCAGCAAATGTTCATCCTCATGTAACAACTCGTAAGGCATGCTGTTTCTTTACTTAAGAGGCAGGTTTGAAAAACGCTTTATTCTTTTCAGATAATGGGTAAGGACAATGCTTCCCCGAAATCTTCCACTCGTATTTTCTGGTCCAATGCTATTGGCTTTGATGAGCAAGGCGGTTGACTTTCTTTTTTTAAGCACTTTCCCAAATTCCTTATAGAAAGTGAAATGAGCCCGTACTATCGCCCAAATGGCTTGAAATTGTCCCTTTACTGCATATCTGGCGCCTGCGAGTCCGTCTAATATCAGTCGGGCTGGCAATAACCAAAGCAACTTTAACACACTTTCATTCTTTAAAATGGAATAAAGGCTGTTCCGGAAATTCAGATAAACTTTTCTTGGGTTTTCATATTCCAAAGTGCCGCCACCAAGGTGATAAACCACAGAACCTGGAAAACACCAAACGGAATATCCGGCCCGTTTCAGACGCCAGCACAGGTCAATTTCTTCGTTGTGAGCAAAGTAGTCTCCGTCAAAACCTCCAAATCGGTGAAACAGCTCAGCCCTGATAAAAAAAGCGGCACCCGCTGCCCAAAAACAGGATTGGTTTTCATCATATTGCCCCTGATCAATTTCCCGCTGGCTAAATATGCGACCTCGGCAAAAGGGGTATCCAAGTCCGTCAATCCACCCTCCGGCAGCACCAGCGTGTTCAAATTGGAAGGCATCAATATTCCTATTAGCTTCCCACTGCAGTATTTTAGGCTGAGCCACTGCAATGCCTGGATTGGCATTCATGGCATCCAGAACAGGGTCCAGCCAACCGGGTGCAACTTCCACATCCGAATTCAGGATCACATAAATGCCGGCATGAACCTGCTTTAAAGCTTCATTGTAACCCTGGGCGAAACCAACATTCTCTTTCAGTTCTATTAGCTCTACTTCCGGGAACTCTTTCTTTAGTATATCAACCGAGTCATCCGGAGAACCGTTGTCGGCCACAATCACCCTCGCTCCCTGGCTATTGGCCAGTACGGAAGGAAGGAATTGTTGAAGGTGCTTTCGGGTGTTGTAATTCAGGATTACAATGGCAACATCATTGCTGAAACTTCCCAACAGTTGTTTTTCAATTTCCTGTTTGTCAAGTCCAATCTGATCTTTTAAGGCTTTCAGGCTGTCTAGTTTTTTGTCTGGTCTGATGAAATTAACAACCTCAACCGTGATTTCTTTGTCATAAATGTCCTCGTCAAAGTCAAAAATATTGACTTCAATGGTTTTGCGGCCTCCCGCAGTTACACTTGGGCGGTTGCCAATGTACAAAGCGGCATTCATGGATCTTGAATCTCCAGATATCCTCACCCTGGCTGCATAAATTCCACCTGGCAAGATCATTTTAAGTGGATCAGAAATGTCAACATTGGCCGTTGGAAATCCTATGGTTCTCCCAATCTGATTTCCTTTTACTACGATGCCGGTAAATGAAAACGGATGTCCCAGCAATCTGTTTGCCAGCGAAATTTGCGTGTTTTCCAGCGCTTTTCTGATCTTGGATGAACTCACCGCGATGGCTTCAACTTCTTCTGCCGGAATTTCAATAATGTCAAAGGCTCCAGTCTCTTTGTACCGTTGAAGGAATGAAATATCGCCCTCTCTGTTTTTCCCAAATCGGTGATCATATCCAATGACAATGTATGTTGGATTGAATTTTTTAATGAGAAAATCTTCTACGTAAGCACTCGCGGCTTGTTGTGAAAATTCAATGGAAAATGGAACCACCACGACATTGTGAATGCCGATATCTTCTAACAGTTTGATCTTCTCTGCGGTCGTGCTAATTAGCTTAAAAGAGGTGTCTTTCGGTTGTAAAACAGCTCTGGGGTGTGGGTCAAAAGTGATGACCACTGTTTCTCCATGACATTCTTTTGCCAGGGAAAGGAGCTTGTCGAGAATTTGCCTATGTCCGAGGTGCACGCCATCGAACGAACCGATGGTGATGACGGCATTTTGAAAGGTTGGAAGCTGCGATAAATCGGTAAAAACCCGCATAGGGCGGCAAAGATAAGTTTAGTCTATGGCTTCCAAACCGGCTCTTGAAGAATCTTAATGAATCTGTATTTTTTGTGTGTAGAAAGTATTCTCACCACCCAGTTTTGCCAGGTAAATTCCGGCAGGCAAGGAGGGAAGATCAATGGCGTTGTTGACTCCGATGTTTAGGTTTACGTTTCGCGACATCAATTGCTTACCACTTATGTCATACAGCTCAATAGTGTATTCACCTTCCAGGCATCCTTCACCCTGTAGCATCAGCCTGTTTCCCGGAAGCCAGTGAAAAGAGCAGGGGAGAGGTTCGTGAGTACCTGAACTTAAATCATAGGCTGTCGTTGCCCAGTCACCATGCTGTATATCAACCAATTCGGCCATGGCTGCCAGGGTAGCTTTTACTACATTTGACATGAAAGTGAAGTTCAGTTTTTCATCCAGGGTATCTGAGGGTGTGTGATAACATTCATTTCTGAAGTTGGCCCCATCTGTCAACATTAGTGCCTGGTGATTTCCATCCCAAAAAGAGGCATGATCGCTGCGACGGAGGTCAGGTGCTAAACTTCCATTTCCAGGTACAGCGAGGGAAATGACTTTTAACCCGGGTACATATTGCTGAGCCGCCTGGCTAAACAATAATCCGAGTGAATTGGAAGCGTCATTGCCGACATTGGTAATAAAATCACCCCGGTACTGGTTGTTGGCAACTTCCTGTGTTTGAAGTGGAAATAGCAACCCGAAACCGGTGGGTAATGATTGAGAATTAGGTTGGTCGGACCAATAACCGATCATTTCAAAATTGAAAACGCCTTTGATTGATTCAGATGCCGGAATGCCATTATTTACATAGTTAATGCTGCCAAGCCGACCCAATTCCTCCAAATCAAAACCTATATAACGCTGCGTTTTTTTTGAGGGGTATTGACTCAATAATCTGGCTATTTCCATAACTCCCACGGTTCCGGAACCATTGTCATCAGCGCCGGGTGCATTGGCTACAGTATCATAGTGAGCATCTACAATGACAACCTGGTCGGCTGAATCAGTACCCGGGTTGGTTCCAATGAGGTTCTGGCCAATTAAATTACCAATTGGGAATGATTGGTTTTCAAAATGAAGGTTTTGGTTGTTGAAAAGGCGACTGATGGAATCTCTTGTTTCATTCAGATGATTCAGGCCTGTGCTGTTGTGCCTGATCCCTTCAATAAAAGTCAAATCATTTCGCAATCGCGTGCTATCCACCTGGTCAACCAAAGCCTGTATGTCGAAGGTCTGGAGGTCATCGGCAATTAACCGAAATACATATTTCAGGGGCTGGCTAAAATCGAGATTTTGACATGTGGCAGTTCTGATCCCTGAGGACACCGGAAATCCAATGTCGCCAGAAATGTCAGGAGACTCCAGAGTGGTATAGGTTTTACCTCCGTCTTTGGAAAACTGCACAATTACTTCCAATGGGTCGTTTTCAGCGTCATTCAGGATGTAAAATAATGACGCTGAGCTATTTGGAGCATCCACGCTGACATTGAAACCGGAGATGACAGGTGCCAGGTTTTGTCCGTTTATGCTTTGAAAGGTTGCGAAAAGAAGGCAGATAAATATGAACTGTTTCATGTTGATGGAAGTTTGATCACGCCAAAATACAAAAGGCTCGCTGTACAGCGAGCCTTTTGAAACAAACAAAACCAACTTAAAAACCTGCTTTTATCTCGTGAAAATATTCTGCTTGAATTTTCTAAAGACATTTGATAAACGCAGGTCGTTTTTAAAACGCTGCTTGTTGAAAAATAAAAGAGCCGATTTTTTTAAGATCGGCTCTTTTATCACACTAGAATTATTGACTAAAAATGCTTACTGTCTGATCAAAACTCCGTCTTCCTCTTTTACCACATAGGCGCCTTGATAGCCTCTGCGAACTACTTTTTCGAGGGCTGCGTTTGCATCAGCGTCAGTAGCGAATCCGGAGATCAGGATGAGCGTCAATCCAGATGCCGTGTCGGACGTTCTTTGTTCGGTTGGACCAATGTCGGAAAGTGAGGCTCCATCAAAGCGTTCCGGGTTAGCCAGTGCAGCCAGCCTGATGTAATAATCAGTTTTGGTAGTTGAATACACAACCGGAGCAGGTGCATCTACGCCTTTGCTTCCTGTGATTTTTGCTTTTTTTGCTTCAGTATTACCGGTAGAAGCAATGATGAAATCCTGGATGTCCGGATCTGAGCCTTTCTCTGTAACAATAAAAGCCTCAGGGAAGCCTTTTGTTTTTACATTTACCAAGGCCTTTTCAGCATCGGCCTGGTTTTTCCAAATACCCAGTCTCACCTGGGTGCTTCCCATTTCCGAATTGGAGTATAAGTTGCCCAAGCCACGAAGCCCAATGTATTTATCCACGTCAATCGCCTTGTCGGATGCAAAGGAGCCAAGTTGAAGTGCATATAAAGTAGATCCTGTTTCTCCACGTGATGCCAGGGAGCTTGAAGGCTCAGTACTGTAAACGGTTGGTTGCACAGGTTCCTGATATCCTACAATCAAACTTTCATCGGCGCCGTATTCAGCTACTACAAAGGCATCTTTCTGAATATTCGATGCCTGTACTTTTTTAAGCACGTCCTGCGCCTCTTCCTTTGTTTTGAAAATTCCAAGGCGGATCTTGTACAGGCTGTTTTCCTTTTTCACGTACAGGTTGCCCTCCTTAGTCAGCGATTCGTACGTGCCAAGCTTGTAATTAGACGGTTCATCGGGCATAGCGCCTAACTGAATCGAATATCCAGTAAGTTTGGCAACAGGCTCAACTGTAACAGGCTCTGGCTCTTTTTTTCTGAAAACGGTCTTTATGGATTGACTGTTGTCCGAATAAACGATGGGCTGTGTATTCCCGGCATCAGCCACTATGGTTTGGGATGTTTTTGTCAACATGACATTTGGTACTTTAGCCATATCAAACCCAAAATAGGTTTTGCTGATTTGACCCTCGTATCCATATTTGCTATAATTCACCAAATAGGAAGAACCCGGATCAAGGAAAAGAGTGTAACCTCCTTCTTCATCAGTTACTGTTTCCAGTGAATTACTTCCGTCTTCAAAGTTAATTTGCACACCCACACCACGGACAGGGGCATTTGTTTGCGCATCATAAACTCGTCCATTAAAACGCTGCCGTGTTTCAGGTGTAAGAGCAACCCGGACTACTTGCTGACCAAAATCGCTCAACTTGATGCTGGCATCTCTAAAGCCGGCTTTCTTGATCTGCACCTGACAATCTATTGATTTGGTAAGTTTTAGGAAGTTGAATTTTCCTGTATTATCAGTAAATCCTTTTTCACCATAGCAGTCGCTGAGATCAACTTCTGCTCCGGGAAGTCGATTGTCTCTTTCATCGGTAATAAGCAGGTACAACCCGGAGTCATCGCCTTTGCTTGTACTATTGCTTGTAAAGGCATTGTATTCGGCAGGATTGTAAGGGTTGCTTACCGCTTTGGCTGTTTCTTTAACGGCCAGGGGCTCTTCCCATTTCTTGGTAACCATCCAGATGTCTTCATTTCCACGGCCACCAGATCGGGTGCTGGTTAGATAGCCAACATTATCGGTACTGTTGTAGATGAAGCCATAATCATCGCGTTCGGAGTTAACGCCGGTGCCCAGGTGATAAACATTGCTAACCGCTTCGGCACCCAGTTCTGCCCGGAACACATCAAGGCCGCCAAAGCCATTGTGCCAGTCGGAAGAAAAATACAGGCTTGTTCCATCAAAATATGGGGTGACTTCATTGCCCGGCGTATTTAGCGGCGATCCAAGGTTTCTTGGGGCGCTCCAGGTTCCATTATTAAAATTGGAAACATATATGTCCCAACCACCAAGCCCACCTGGCTGCGTGGAGGCAAATATCAAGGTGTTGCCATCAGGAGAAAGGGATGGGAACCCTGTTGCATAATTAGAACCGTTGTATGGGAATGGCTTGATGTTTTTCCATTGACCATTTTCATCAACATCTCCGACATACAGGCTCATGTTGATGCCGCTTTCGGCAATTTGTCTGGTTCCATTAATAAAGTTGTTTCGACAAAATGCGACACGCCGGCCATTGGCAGAGAAACTGGCAGGGCCTTCATTTCTTCCGTTTTGAAGCTCACTGCGAAGCAAAATTGGTTTCTGCAATAAGTCACTCCTGGGGTCTCGTTGAGAAATAAGCAGGTAATTCTGCGATCCGCTGGGGCTAACAGAAGATTTGGTTTTGGAAGTAATGTCTGTTCTGGAAGAGCTGTACACAACCCTGCTTCCCAGAAAGCTTGGGCAAAAATCCGCATAGGCCGTGTTTAGCGCCTCATTTTTCACCTGCCAAACGGTTTCTTTTTTGATATTCAGGCTGGCATACTCGCAATAGGCTGCATAGTGGCTTCCAACGGCATCATTCTTCAATGAATAGTTTAGGAACTGCTCACGGGCGCCTAAATAATCTTTCACCTGTAACAGTGCCATTGCGTACCGAAAATTGAGGTCTTCTTCTGTACCAAACTGGTTAACTGCTTTTTTGTACCACTCAATTGACTTTTCAGGTTCGTTCAATTGAAAATAACAATCCCCAACCCTGGCCAATGCGTGTGCATTTCCGGGGTCGCTTTTTAACACTTGCTGGTAAGTCTGCATAGCGAGATTGTATGCATAAAGGTCATATTGCCGGTCGGCCCTGACGAGGTCTTCGTTAAGTGTTGTTTTTTGGGCAGAAAGTAATCCTGTAAATACCAAAAGTAATACAGGAACCCACCCTGCACGAGGAATCGTGTTCATAAGCATGTGGTTTAAATAAAAGTTATCCCAATTTGACATTGGGTAGTAAAGCGTTCAAAAACCGAAGAAATTCGAGAGATGGTCTTTTGTTCTGCTCGATATGCAATTGAACAATTGCCTAAGCGCTGCAAATCGGTCATAAAAACTGACTTTTTGCCTGGCTTAGTATAGTGGAGAGACTAACTTTTGAAACTGGGGCTGCGCAAAGGTAAATGCTTTTAAGCGATCCTTGCAAGCATGTTTGCCCTGATTTTGTTAAAAACCGGGGATTATATGATAAAAAACCGGCATTGATTGTGGTCAATGCCGGTTTTTAAAAAAAATTTATTGAAATAAACATCTAAAAAATAGATGCCAAATTTTCAAATAAATGGTGTTTTACAACTCTGGATTCGCTCTGTACATGTATTTTTCAACATCACGCCAGTCGTTAAGCTGCTGGTTTGGGAAATCGCGCTTAATACGCTCGTAAGCTTTCATAGCTGCGTCTTTATTGCCTTCGTGTTCATTCAGCATACCAAGCTTTTTCAAATAGTATATGGCCACCAGATCAATTTTAGCTGCATCTGCGGCTTTGCCATAAAAATCTATTGCTTTGGCAAAATCCTGTTTTTCAGAATAGCAATCTCCCAGTACACCGTATTTGATGGCAGGCAATACTTCACCGGAGCCATCATAGTTATTCATATAATTAATGGCTTCATCAAAATTGCCCATTTGCAGATTGCAAATGGCTGCATAGTAATTGCAGGCGTTTCCGGCCTTAGTTCCGCTGTATTGATCTGCCAATGAGGCGAATCCTTCAAATCCACCGCCTGGGTTTTCCAGAGCCATTTGGAATGAGTCACGGCCGAAAAGCAATTCGGCTTGCCACATGGCTGCTACGGCTTCCTTTTCTTTTGGGGCTACGATTAACTTTTTATACAGCAACCATCCTGCTACCAGCAGGGCGATTCCACCCAGTACATAAGTAACCAATTGGGGATTGCTTTCCCAGATTGGAACTGAAGGCGTTTTTACATTTTGAACTTCTTGTACTTCAACTATTTCCGGGTTGTCAGATTTGCGTTTAGCCATTTCTTATATCAAAAATTTTGTTCGCTTTTCAAAAAATGCCCGCAAAAATAGAGAAAGTTTTGTTCGTGGAAAGTTTTGTTTGAAAATAAGTGAGCCTTTTGATCAATTCTTTTTATAAATGAGGTGTTCAAAGCTCTTAATATTACCAGGATTGTGAAGAGTTCTTGAATAAACTGTTGGTAACTTACATAGGATAATTTAGGTGTTAACCGCTATTTTCGCCCAGATTTTGACTTTTCACAGGATACAACTGTGATTGAAGGGTCTGTTTTTTAAGATATTGGATATTGACACGGGCAGTTTATGCGGCTGAAATCATTAGAAATAAAAGGCTTTAAATCATTTGCCAACGACACCGTTCTGCATTTTAATGAAGATGTAACGGGCGTGGTGGGGCCAAACGGCTCCGGGAAGAGTAATGTAGTGGATTCGATACGCTGGGTATTGGGCGAGCAAAAAAGCAGCCAGCTCCGCCTGGACAAAATGGCTTCGGTCATATTTAACGGTACCAAAAAGAAAAAGGAAGGGCAAATGGCACAGGTCACCCTCACCTTTGACAATACCAAAAATGTTCTCCCCACAGAATATACAACTGTCAGTATTAGCAGGATCTTGTACAGAAGTGGCGAAAGCGAATATCGATTGAATGGTATCTCCTGCCGACTCAAGGATATTACGTCCCTTTTTTTGGACACCGGGATTGGACCTGATTCTTATGCCATCATTGCCCTTAATATGGTGGAGGATTTGTTGAGCGACCGGGAACAGGCTCGAAGAAAAATGTTTGAGCAGGCTGCGGGTGTAAGTAAATACAAGGCCAGGAAACACGAAACCAAGCAAAAGCTGGAAGCAACCGCAGCGGATCTGGACAGGGTAGAGGATCTTTTGTTTGAAATTACAGATCAGCTCAAAAAACTGGAAAAACAGGCAGAACGGGCACAGCGTTATTACGAGTTAAAAAACGAATACAAAAATAGCAGCATTGAACTGGCAGTTCACAACCTCGCCAGACACAAAAAAACCTACCAGGAGCTGGAAAGCCAAATCGCTCGCGAAGAGGACAATTATCGGAGCACCGAGGCCATGGCCAGAATGCTGGAAGCCGATATAGAAGCCAAAAGAAAAAGCCATACCGATAAGGAAACCAGTCTAAGTGAACAGCAGCAGGAGGCCAATCGGTTGACGGGGCGCATTCGTGGCAAGGAAAATGAAAAGGCGATGCTGGAACAGAAGTGTTCCTTTATTAATAATGACATCCTTCGACTGCAGGACCAGATTGCCCTAAATACCAATACTTCACATTCGCTGGCATCCGAAATTGAAGGGTACAGCACAGATCTGAATTATGAGAAAAATGTAGAAGCCGAATTTGAAGAAGGTCTCAATACAGCACAAAAAGACCTGGAGTCTGTACGCTCAAATCACAACCTGCTAAAAGGGAACCTGGATGAGTTTATTAAAGATCAGCAAAGCCTGGAACGCGAGATTGTAGAATTTGAAAAAACAAAAGCGATCCAGATCAATCAGATAGAAAATCTCCGAAATGATGTGGAGCGCACCATGGGAGATATTGCCAGCCGCAGAGAAGAAATGAAAGTGCTGGAAACCAAAATTCAGGAGCAGAGCAAGGCAGAATCGATACAAAGTGAGAAGATCAGTAAACTGACAGAATCTGAAGCAAAGCGCAAAGCTGAAATAAGTGATGCCGAGTCGAAGCAGGAAACGCTGGTAAAAAAGTTGTCGGATCACAACCGAATTCTGGATGCCCGTAGGAATGAATTCAAACTCACCAAGAGTATGGTGGAGTCACTGGAAGGTTTTCCGGAAAGTATCAAATTCCTGAGTCAGGATAAGGATTGGGCAAAGCGTTGCCCCCTTTTGTCCGATCTCGTATTTGTAAAAGAAGAGTACAGGATAGTTATTGAAAACTATCTGGAAAACTACCTTAATTATTACGTAGTACCCAATGCAGAGGAAGCCATGAAAGCCATCGGCCTTCTTGGGAAAAGCCAGAAAGGGCGGGCTAATTTCTTTATGCTTGATGCCTTTGATAATTATTCGCCACCACTTACCCTGCTTCCCGGAGGCATCAGAGCTGTTGAACTTATTGAAGTAGAGGCGCAATACCGTCCATTGTTCGAATATTTGCTCGAAAATGTGGTAATTACGGAGGAAGCATCCCCCAATGCGCCAGCCGGCTCTGATTTGATTCTTCTTTCCAAATCAGGCACATTCGTCAAAAGAAAATTCAGCATGAGCGGTGGCTCGGTCGGACTTTTTGAAGGGAAAAAAATTGGGCGGAAGAAAAACCTGGAGAATCTCGAACAGGAGATCAAGAAATTTGAAGGCACAGAAACCAAACTGAATGCCGAATTGGGCATCATCAAAACCCATCTTCTTTCTTTAAAAAATGCTGATCAGTCAGTGGTGCTGCAACAAGAGCGGGAAGCGCATAATCGTCTGAGCCAGGAATTGGCTGGAATGCAGGCCAAGCTGGATAACATCGCTGCCTTTGTTTCCAATTTTGATGCACAGGCCGGTGATGCAAATCAGCGCATTCGCAGTTTGACTGAAAACAACGCGAAGATTGAAGAGCAGCTCAAAACCAAAACCGCGGCTGCCGAAGCACTCAGAAATAAACTGGAGAATGCAGATGGCTCATTCAGAGATGTAGCAGAGCAGTTAAGCCAGGCAAGTGCGGCTTACAACCAGCGCAACATCGAATTTATCCGGCAACAGAATAAGGTGAATACCTTGCAGCAGGAACTCTCGTTCCGCGAAAACCGCCGCAGGGATCTCAATGAAGCGCTGAATAATGCACAGACTAATTTAGCCAAAAACATAGACGAACTAGGACTGCTCGAAGCAGATATTCAGCGGATTACTGAGGAATTGACGGCTGCTTATGCAGAGAAGAAGGAAAAAGAAGCAGCATTGAGTGGGGTAGAGCAATCCTATTTTAAGGCAAGGAATGAAATACACGAGCTGGAGAATAAACAGCGAGATAATTTCCGCAAACAGCAAGACCTGCAAAGCCTTGTCAACCGATTGAAAGAGAAATTCTCGGATGTGAAATTTGAAATTACTTCAATTGGCGAGCGTTTGAGAGCTGAATTCGGAATAGGGGTAAATGATATTATCAACCAGGAGCCAAACGAACAATACAATCGGGAAACACTCGAAAGAGAGGTGAATAACCTCAAACGGAGGTTAGATACCTATGGGGAAATTAATCCTATGGCGATCGAAGCCTTCAACGAGATCAAAGAACGCCACGATACCATTGCGGCCCAGCGTGACGATATCAACAATGCCAAAGAGAATCTGCTGCTCACCATGAAGGAGATTGAGGAAACCGCCACTGCGCGATTCCTGGATTCTTTTGCCCAAGTGAGAGAAAACTTCATTTCAGTGTTCAGGACGCTCTTTACGGAAGATGATTCGGCTGATCTCTTGCTAAGTAATCCGGACAATCCACTTGAGTCCGATATTAACATCATTGCCAAACCCAAAGGCAAGCGCCCGCAGACCATCGCCCAGCTCTCTGGCGGTGAAAAAACTCTTACAGCCACAGCTCTGTTGTTTGCTTTATATCTGCTAAAACCTGCGCCATTCTGCATTTTTGATGAAGTAGATGCTCCGCTGGATGATGCCAATATTGAAAAGTTCAACCGCATCATCAGGCAGTTCTCTAAAGATTCGCAGTTCATCGTAGTTACCCACAATAAGGCTACCATGGCTGCTGTGGACACTATTTATGGTGTTTACATGCCAGAACAAGGTGTATCTTCTGTTACCCAGGTAGATTTCAGAAAACTGGACCACGAAGCCATGGTTTTTGAAGGGTAATTCATCATTTTTCGTACAGTAACCCGGACCAGAGCACCGAACTTAGAAAGTTACCCAGGTGCAAATTTTACGGATAGGTAAAAATGATTTACCAAAGGGCCAACCTTTTCTCTGATGGTTTGTGTCTATGTGTTTGAAAGCTTCTGATTGCAGATGGTTTTGTATTTGCAAGACAGAATTTCCCGCTAAACAAATTCACTTAAACACATTCTATCCTATGAAACAATTGCTCTTTCCATTTATCGCTTTACTGGTTGTTGTAAGTTTCAGCAGCTGTTTGAAAGACAGCTGTTCGTCAGAACAAACGTATGTAAGGTTTGACCCTGTCTATGTATCCCCAGCAGAAATTCATTCAGGTATTGCTGTAGAGGCAGCTCGCCCATTGCATAACCCAGGCAAATTATATGCACTCGGAAAATTTCTGTTCATCAATGAGCGGCAGGAAGGCATTCACGTTTTTGACAATGAAGACCCGGCAAACCCCAAACCACTCGCTTTTTGGAGCATTCCCGGAAATGTGGATATGGTGATCAAAGATCATTTCATGTATGCAGACCAGTACATTGATCTGATTACCATTGATCTGAGCGACATGCAGAATCCACAACTCGTCTGTCGTGTTGAAGAGGCATTCCCATTATATGGATTTGATCCATTGAATGGGTACATAGTAGATTATGTTCAAACTGAAGTAACTGAAAAGGTAAAGTGTAATGACTATCGCTGGAACAACACCTGGTTTACAGAAGGAGATGCGATTTTTGTAAGTGATGTGGCCTTTGGTTTAGAGAGCTCCAGATTAGATGGAGGTGGATTGCCTGCCGGTGTAGGTATTGCAGGCTCATTTGCCAGGTTTGGTATCGCCAATGACTACTTGTATACCGTTGAAAGCTGGCTGTTGCGGTCATGGACGCTTTCTAATCCAACATGTCCGGTTCGCAGTGATTCTGTTTACCTGGGCTGGAATGCGGAAACCATATTTCCCTGGAAGGATCGCCTCTTTGTAGGATCTCAGGCTGGTGTGTTTATTTTCGACAACAGCAACCCTGCGCATCCTGTAATGGAAGCCAGTTTTTCTCATGCTACAGGATGTGATCCTGTAGTTTGCGATGATGACAATGCTTATGTGACCATTCATGATGGAACAACCTGCAACGGGACCTTTAATCAATTGGACGTTATTGATATCAAAAATCTTCCAAATGCCAGCCTCACAAGGACTTATGAAATGGAGCGTCCAATGGGTTTGTCTGTAACCAACGAGCATTTGTTTGTTTGTGATGATGGATTGAAGATATTTGACAAATCAAATCCGCAACAGTTGGTTGAATTGTCGCATTTAAGAGGTTTGGATACGTATGATGTTATCGCCTTCACAGACAGCCACCTGCTGTTGATTGGCGCTGATGGCTTTTTCCAGTTTGATGTAAGTGACCCTGCAAATCCAAAACAACTTAGCCAGATACCGGTTGAGCGCTAATCAGGGCCCATATTTACCCCAAAAAACCACTCTTAATAAACTGATATGATGATCAAATTTTTGGTTAGAAAGCAGCCAAGGGGCATTCACAAGAATCAAAGACAAAACATGAGATATTTACAGTCTTCACTAATCATATGCTTCCTTTTTACTTTGAGTGTAGCTCGAAGTCAGGACAATACTGAATCGTGCCAGGATGTAATTCACCTCAAGGGCGGGTCTGTTTTTAGAGGCAAAATCCTTGAATACACGGAAGGGGGAGAAGTGGTGTTTACCAGCTGGAGTGGTGCCCGGATGCAATTTTCTTCATCCAATATCAAACGGATTGTCCAAAAATGCAAGGAAGACAAAGCTGCATTCGTGCCTATTTGGAAGCAACCTTATGCTTTTAATGAAACTGGGTGGTATTCCACTGCCAGAATCTATGCTTTACCAGGTGCCAGTGGATTAGGCCTTGGATTGCAATTTAGTTCCGGATTAAAATTAAATCGCCTATTGTCCATGGGTTTGGGGTTTGGTATGGAGAATTTTAATCCTGGCAATAATTCACCAACTACTTTTCCCCTATTTGCGGAACTTAGAGGCTACTTCATGGAGAACAATGTAAGCCCATTTTACAGTGTCGGAATGGGATATGGGTTCTCCAAAGAAACCGCCGGAAATGTTGATGAATGGCCTAATGTTTCCAGTTGGAAAGGAGGATGGATGGCCCAGGGTGGGCTTGGCTACCGGATCGGCAATCATTTTACCTGCCAGATTGGGATTCGCTTTCAGCACAGAACAAGATCCTGGGAAAGTTTGGCATGGGGTAACTTGAACGGGAAGGATAATATCCTGCACAAACGCTTTGATGTAGGACTCGGCATATTATTTTAAGCACCAACAAATAAACACACACTACTTAATTACCTCATTAGCTCATCATCAAATTAGCTAATTATCACATTAAACACATGCCCATTTTCGGGAAGAAAAAATACACGGAACAGGAATTGGTCGATGGCTGCGTAGCCAATGACCGGAAGGCTCAGGAAGCCCTGTATCGTCATTTCTTTCCGGAAATGCTGCGTATGATCCGGCGTTACGCCAGAGATGAAGACACTGCTATAGAAATTGTGAATAACGGATTTCTGAGGGTATTTACCAAAATCCACCTTTTTGAGCATCGCGGCAGTCTTGAAGGTTGGATCAGGAGACTGGTTTACAATTCAATGGCAGATTATTACCGTAAAAATGAACGGTACCTGCATTTTTTGATTTTTGAAGATTTTGATCATAAGCAGGATGCCACTGTCCTCCATGATTTTTATGAAGAAGATATTTTGAAGGCTGTTCGTGTGCTACCACCTACGTCACAGGAGGTTTTCCGCTTATATGCCATTGAAGGATATAGCCATGCGGAAATTGGGAAAACACTCAATATCAGTGAAGGGACATCCAAGTGGCATTTGAGTACGGCCCGCGAAAAACTCAGAAAACTAATACAACCAAATGGAGAGTTCAGAGTGATACAAACAGGAACCTCTTAATTAAAGATTAATGAATAAGAATTTGCATAATAAGACTGCGGATAAGGGCTGGACAGCCATGAGAGCGTTGCTGGACAAGGAAATGCCTGTCGAGCAAAAGCGCCGACCTATATGGTGGTGGCTGGTTTTGTTGTTGATCCCATTGTCTATTTATGGCGCACTACAGTTTGGTGGTTTTGCAGAATTTGGTAAAAATCCTGACAATGGAAAGGCGCATCAAGAGATGGCAGGTACAGTGCAAGATGCTAATAGCCCCATCATTAGATCAAAATCTGATAATCAGACCAGTATCAACGAGTGTGTGATTTCTCGCAAGAGCTCTGTGGTTGGTCATCAAAATCCGGATGGCGACCTTAGCAGACCAGAGCTGAATTTTGAAAGTTCTACTAAATTTGAAACCGGTAATGATTCTCCCAACATTGAAACAATCATTGCGAAAAAGGCGATTCCAGAAAATTTGGCAATGGTTGAAACTGAACAATCGGTGGCGGTTTCAAATGTTGAACCATTGCCTGTAATCCCGGCATTGATAGACACTGATAATCAAATACCTGCTGAGTTAATTACCATTGAGGCAGAACCAGTTCAAGCCGTGGAAAGTCCCAAGAGAGTTTCAGAAAAAAAATGGTCTTTGGGAGCAACCCTTGGCGCTTCCGGTGAGCAGTTTTTCAAAACTTCGGGATATTCAGCAGGCGCCACAGCACAGTGGACTGGCAGGCATAAATGGGGCTTGAGAAGCGGTCTTCATTTCAGGTTGTTTTACCCGGCTAATAACACAACAGAAACTGCTCGGTTGCGTTCCGGGCAGTATGCTGCTGTAGCAGGTTCGGGCTATGTGTTGGTAGATGGAACAGGTAACGAACTCAGTAATTCTGTAACAGGTTATATCCCGCAGGGAGAAATCGAACTGCCAGTTACCCGGATGTATATTGTTGAGCTTCCTGTGTTGCTCAGTTGGAAACCTGCCAGAAACTTCAACCTTTTCGGAGGACTAGGCACGGATTTTATTTTGTCCGTCAAGACTAAAAATGAAGGGCTGATTGGAGACAGCAATAAATTAATTGCTAATTCCATTGCCGATGTCAGGAGCCTCAATTCTCTGGCGATAAATGACATTGATCGCTGGCGCTTCAATATCCAAACCGGTTTGGCTTTTAATGTTGCCAATTCATGGGAGCTGGCCCTCATGGCCAAACTCCCTATAAAGAAACCATTGTTCGAAAGCAAAGCAGAAGCAGATGCATTGTCCAGTCCGGACCCTATGGATCAAACAAATGCACCGCAGCAAAAGAGTCAGATATCTTGTTCAATATCAGCTACTTACTACTTCGCAGGTAGTCGAAAATAAGTGAATTAAATACAAGCCAGTTCAATCAATACCAATCCGGCACTTTCTTTCACTGTGTATTTGCCTGCCGGAATTTGTCCGCTGGAAATTCCAAGTTGAACACATAGGTCGTCACTTAGAGAATATGACTCCTCTACCGTGAACTCCCCTTTCCAGAAATGAGTTTTGTAAAGCTTGCTGCAAAGGTTATGACGCGGAAACAGCAGGGTGAGTGCAGCGTCTTCTCCCTTTTTTATCAACATGCCCGTTGCATGCTGACAATGTTTGGAATTGCCAGAAATATTCCGGCTGTGGGTTCCGGTAATTTTGCATATACCGGTACCACGGCAATCATCGCTGGGAATGCCAAAAATTACGTCACAATGAAGAAATAAATTTGGATTTGAGGGAAGGTCAGGGATTGTGCAATCACGTGCAGGGATGAAGTCACACGCAAGCAGCGCAGTTTGTAGCATGACAGTGTTTGCTTAAAAATCGGTGAAAGACGGATTAAAAGAAGTTCGGCTCAGCAATAAAGCAAACTGAAGGAGGTGGATTATACCGATATTGATAAAAATCAAAAACCGTTCCAATATTTTTCCGGTTCTCTCAGAACAAATTTACTAAAAGTAGAAAGCCATAATGCTCCTAGGAATGCGTATTTTCTAAACAAAGTACCCCTTTAGCAAAAATCTGACATCAAGAGAATGCTATAAACCAGCTTCTTCCATAATGGAAATCGCAGCATCTAAAACGTCCTCCACTTGAGGCTTGGAATGATAATCACCATCCTGCCCATACGCCGGGCGGTGAGGTTTGGCGGCGAGTGTAACCGGTGCAGAATCCAGCCAGCGGTAACCATTTTGTATTTCAAGCACTTGTTGCAGCATATATGCCGACGCTCCGCCTTCAAAATCTTCATCCAGGAAAATAACCCGATTGGTTTTTTTCAGGCTTTCCACACATGTGTGGTCCAGATCGAAAGGAAGCAAGGTTTGAATGTCAATTATTTCGAGTGAAATTCCGTGGTTAGCCAATAATTCGGCTGCTTGCTCGGCAATTCTTACGGAGGCGCCATAAGTGATAACGCTAATATCGGTTCCTTCTCTTAGTACCTCTGCCTGGCCAAGCGGAACGGTAAATGACCCAACATTCTCAGGAAGTTTTTCTTTAAACCTGTAGCCATTCAACACTTCCACCATAATGGCCGGATCGTCGGCTCTGAGCAGTGTGTTATACATGCCGGCTGCCTGGGTCATATTACGAGGTACACAAACATGCATTCCTCGAAGAGAGCCAAGCATCATACCCATTGGTGACCCGCTATGCCATACTCCCACCAGGCGATGACCTCTCGTACGGATAATCGCTGGTGCGATTTGAAGGTTATTGGATCTCCAGCGAAGCGTTGCCAGGTCGTCGGACAAAGCAGGCAGTCCATAAAGCAAGTAATCGAGATATTGTATTTCTGCGATGGGACGCAAGCCTCGCATGGCCAAGCCAATTGCCTGTCCCATGATGCTCCATTCACGAATGCCGGTATCGAATACGCGTTCAATACCATATTTTTCCTGCATACCCCTCATGCCTTGATTCACATCGCCAATGTGACCTACATCCTCACCAAAAACGAAAATTTTGTGATCTCTCTTCAGGTTTTCATCAAAACAGGCATTGAGGATCTCAAAGCCATCCTTCATCGGAGAGTCATCCGAGTATTTAGCAGCCTCGTGGCTGATGTTCATTGGAGAATATTCTGTTGAACTAAGCAGGTGGTCGGAATAATCTTTCGAACCAGTTTCCTGCTCACGATCGATCCATGCTTTTAACGCTGAGGCACCGGCATAATTCTTATTGGGCAGCGAGAAATAAGCTCTTCTGGCAGCTTGCAAAATCTCATAGCGAAGCGGATCTTTTTTGCTTTGCAGGGATTTCCGGATCTCATTAAGTTCCTTGTTCTCTTGTCCGTTTAGGGTGTTGTCAAGCAGGGCGCTCAATTCAGTACGGAGTACATCAACCTGGTCGTGATAATTTCTGAAAGCACGTTGCGCCGCTTCTGTTACCTCTTTTTTGGCATTTGCCTTTATTTCTTCGATTTCAGCTTCAGTAGCGATTCCTTCAGCAACCATCCAATTGGCCATTCGATTATTGCAATCAAATTTTGCTTCAAATTCGAGTCTTTCAGGCGATTTGTATCTTCTGTGATCTCCGGAAGTAGAGTGTCCCAATTGTTGGGTAACCTCTTGAATGTGAAACAAAGCCGGTTGATGGCTTTTCCTCATTTTTTCGGCGCCATTGCGATAAACTTCACACAATTCAGCGTAATTCCAGGCTTTTGCGCGGTAAATACTGAAGCCGGGTAGGCCTGCCTTGTCGTCAGCCTCAAATCCTTTGAGTACGGCGCTGATATTCTCTTTAGTCGTTTGATATTTTTTAGGAACCGAAATGCCATAGCCATCATCCCAAACACTTACAGCCAGAGGCACTTGCATTACACCGGCGGCATTTATGGTTTCCCAGAATATGCCTTCAGAAGTGGATGCATCTCCTATGGTAACAAAGGCTATTTCATTTCCTTTATTACTAAGATCACCACAAATGGCTGTGTTTTCCCTAAATTTCCTGGAAGCGAAAGCTAATCCAAGGCCACGTGCCATCTGACCACCGGTTGGAGAAATGTCTGCACTAATGTTATACCTGTTTTTCAGATCCAGAAACTCTCCTTTTTCATTAACAAAGGCTGTCGCAAAATGGCAATTCATTTGCCTCCCGTGAGATAATGAATCATTTTGCGGGTCTCCATATAGTTGCGCAAAAAACTCTTCCAGCGTCATCAAGCCCAGCGCAAACATGAGGGTTTGGTCGCGATAATACCCGGAGCGAAAATCTCCTTTTTTCCAGGCACGCGCCATGGCCACCTGTGCAACTTCTTTTCCATCTCCAATGATGCCGAAGTTTGCTTTGCCGGTGAGTACTTCTTTTCTGGCTAAAACACTGGCTTCCCGACTCAAACAACAGATCCTGAAATCGCTGATTACATCTTTTTTGTAAGCGGCAGAGTGTTTGCCAGTAGATTTGATTTTACTTGAAGATTTAGTTTCGATCATAATTTTTTCTGGAAAAGGCACGCAAAAGTACGACGTTCCGGCGGGTAGGAAAACTGAAATGTGCTCTAATTCGAGAATTATTAAAATTGGTCTGGCTTCAAACGGAAATTTGCCCTAATTTTGCCCCGCTAAAATTTAGCGCTTTTATTTCTGTAAACAATTAACCCACCAAATAATATGTCGAACGACACGAAATTACGGTATAGCGACGAAGATCTTCAGGAGTTTAAAACACTTGTTGAATCAAAACTGAGTCAGGCTCAGGAAGAGTTGGAAACTACTGAAAGACAAATAGCCGATTTGAATGAAAACGGCTTCAATCAACAGGGGGGCGACTGGTATGACGACAGCACAGCGCATACAGATCTTGAAATGTTGCAGCGCATGCTTATCAGACAACAACGTCACGTACAGGATCTTAAAAACGCATTGTTGCGTATTTCCAATAAGACCTATGGTGTGTGCACCGTTACTGGTCAATTGATTGGTAAGGACAGGCTTCGTCTTGTGCCTCATGCCACTAAAAGTGTTGACGGTAAGAATATGGCGAACTCCAATTCCAGAAGAGAGGTCAACGAGAATGTCGATTCCAACAGCGAATTTTTCCCTGGAGGGGACGAAGGCCGTTCCGGTAAACCAATTGGAGATAAAATTCGCCTTTCAAACGGTAAGCGTCCTGCTCGAAAATCTGAAGATGAATGGGAGATCAACAATGAAACCATTGAGGATGCTGCCTATGATCGCCGGAAATTTGAAGAAGAGGAGGAGTGAATTAATGTGATAATTTGATAATGAGCTAATTAGCTAATGGTTGCATGATTAGCTCATTATCGATTAACGCAACAGGGTTACATTGCCTTTTTTTGAGGTTTCATTGCCATCTTCGCATTTTACATGCAGGAAATACCCATAGGTTTCAGCAGGTTGATCCTGCCCCTTGTAAGTACCATCCCAACTGTCTTCCAGGCTATTGGCTTCAAATAGCTTTTCTCCCCACCGATTGTAAATTACCCAGTAAACTTCCGAAGCGATATTACTTTCCAATTTAAGTTCGTCATTTTGTCCGTCTCCATTTGGTGAAAAGCCGGTAGGGAAAAATACATAAGGTTGATCGCAGGGTGGGGGAACTACCCTTACCTCAACTTCACCGGTTTTTTGACATCCATTTGGCAGGAAAGCAGTTACCGTATACGTGGATGTTTGAGTCGGTGTGGCAATTGGGTTAGCAATATTTATTTCAGACAGATCCGGATCCTGTACCCAGCGATATATGTCTGCCCCCGGAAAACTAGCCTCTAATTGTGAATTGCCACCTTGTTGTATATCCGAGGGATCTGCCGTGACGATCAGTGATCCATCTGTTTCTTTGAGCTCAATCTGGAACAAAAAGGTATCGCTGCACATGGTATTGGGCTCTGCTATCAACGCAACTGTATACATACCAGTGTCCGGATAGCTGTGATTCGGAGAATAGGCGACCGATGTTTGATTCAAATTGTCTGGCCAATCAAAATACCAACGGAAATACAGGGCGTATTGGCTGAGGTTGGTAAAATGAACATCAAGTGTATCACATATTATATCCGGACTGGCAAATGCTGCAGTGGGAGAGCCACAGTCGGCCACATTGTATTGAAAATCGCGCCGTGTAATTGAAATCAGGCTGTCATTTCTAAATTCATCCACGCAAACACCAATCACATAATTTCCAATGGTATTGGGTATGCCTGTCATAAAACCGGTCGCAGGGTCGATGGTCAAAGGGTCTCCGCCCATCAGGTTGGAAAGGTTGTAGGGCGGGTCCAGCCAAACGAGTTCATTGTATGGTGGTCCGGACGGAGGATTGGGAACTGAATTAAGGGAATCAGGTCCATTCAGCGGAGTGCACAAACGATAGCTTAGCGAATCACCATCCGGATCACTGGCAGAATGATCAAAATCAATAGGTTCGTGTACACAAATGGCGACGGGAGGCCATGAGTTGAAACTTGCCGAGTTGTTGCACGCTTGCATGGCAATTCCAGTAATCTCGGTTATAAAACTGATCCCTGAATTTAATGGGTCAGGTATGTTGCGTATGAGTCTGTTTCGACAACAGCGTTGGTATACAATGGTATATCCCTCTGGCCGGAAGGGTAGTGAGATGATTCTTTTGTAGGTTGCCTTGTGTACACAGATATCCGGTGGGACGACCAGACAAGGATTGTTAAGGACAATAGGTATGGTGTCGTTGCTGAAATCATTATAGGCAATGTTGAGTTTCAGGAACAATGAATCTGTTCCCGATTTATACACACCTACTATGGCCGGATCGTCAAATGCCGGCTGGCCATTGAAACAGTCGCGATAGACAGTTAGTGATATTTCATAATTATCGTTTCCCAGACAGCGGTAAGTAATTTCACCTCCAACTATGTGCGTGGCAAATGCAGTCTGCAAGTTTAATAAAAAGAGCAGGGAAAGGAGAACGGACAAAGTGGTTTTCATGGCAAAAGTTATTGGTAGGGCAGATCAATTTGAGGCTTTTCTTTTATCTAGAAATTCGTACAAAACTGTTTGTAGATGTTTCCCATCTGTTTCCCAAAGGTTGTTATGTCTGGCTCCACTTACCGACACCCATTCCTTGTTTTCATGCGGGATGGCATCAAAATTATGCTTGCCAAATGACATCGGAATTTTATCATCCTGATCGCCATGCATCACCAATACGGGTTGTGTGAGTGTAGCCGCCGCATCTACCGGATTTACAGCAGCAGCATCAAATTTAGCTCTTTGACAGGCATTTTTTATCACTCTGTTCAATATCCATTGTGGCTTAAGACCAAACATAAAATCAGCTCCGTATTCTGCCACTACTTTTGGGAACTCATCAAAGGTGCTCTCAATGATGCCAAAACTATACCGGTGGTCATAGGCCAGGGTATTATAGGCGATGGCCCCACCAAGTGATGCTCCCCAGATGGCAATCGGTCTGTCAGGATATCGGCTCTCAAGTGTATCGGCGACTGCCTTTAGGTCATTTTTTTCATAAAAGCCAAATGTGCAATATTCTCCTTCACTTTGTCCGTGCGCCCTGAGATCCAGCAATAAACTCGCATAGCCAGCTTCTGCAAGCATACGTGCACGGGGTAAATTTGATTCTTTACAATTGGAAATGCCATGTAGCATTACAACCGTTCCAAATGTGGTATCCAGCTTGCTGTCGATCAGCCAGGCACTGAGATTGATATTGTCGGGGCTTTTGATACTCAGCTTTTGCCCTTCAAGACCAAAATCCTGTGGCAAATAGCCATTGGGGTAACGCCATTTGTTTTCAGCCGGAATTTGTCGCCAGGGTTTAATACACATATTGGGAAAAACATTTTCCACCACGTTGTAGGCCCCAAGTGCCAACAAGCCAACAAATATTCCCAAAATGGCGCGTTTAATTTGTGTTCGTTTTTTCATGTGTGGCTTTAATATTTTGCCTTTCAATTTTTGTATTCATACCGTTCCAGCCTTGAATCCCACCTGTGTGCAAAGCCACAATACAACTGTCTGGAGGAAAGAATTGTTGTGAAATGAGCAAGTACAACTGATGCATCATTTTAGACGTGTAAATGGGATCTAGCTGAATTTGTGTTCGCTGCCTGAAACTTTCACAGAAACTGAAAAGCTCCGGCGTCATTTCTGCAAACTTCAATCTTAAATCACTGGTGATTATTTGGAAATCAAACTCTTGAGTATATCCAGCTCTTTCCAGCTTTTCGGACATTACTTGCTCATCAATTCCATAAGGCGCCGCCGGAAAAATCAATGTCTTTCCATTCATGCGCAAACCGGAAATGATCCCGGCTGCGGTGCATCCAGTGCCTGCAGGAACACAAATGAAAAGTTTGTTCCCATAGTCTGCCGGCAGTTGTTGTAGAATTTCTTCTGTAATTTTTGAGCAGGATTCTACTGCTTCAGAAGTATCTCCCCCTTCAGGTAATAGCTCGTAAATGCCTTTTTCGGAAAACCCAAAATGTGATATTACATCCTGAAGAGAGGCCTTTTTTAACTGTTCATAATCGGATTTTGATACGCGAAGTAGTCTCATACCACACCCGGTTGCATGGGAAAGAGTAGGGTTTGAAAGATCAGTTCCCATGCCTCTGATGATGCCGATTGTTGGAAACTGAAATGTTTTACCCGCACTCGCCAAAGCGTGAATATGATTGGAAAATGCCCCTCCAAAACTGATAATGGTGGTATTCGTTTTGGAAACCCGATCCAATACAGGACGCATTTTGCGCCATTTGTTTCCCTGTATTTCCGCATGCAGCAAATCATCTCTTTTTAAAAAAAGTCGATACCCTTCCGGTGCCGGGATTTCCTGTAGTGGAGACTCGATATCCATGCCAATTAAAGCTGTACCTCGATCTGGTTGTTCAACAGATCCTCAAAGCTCTCCCGCTTGCGGATCAAGTGAGCTTTGCCTTTGTAAATCATGACTTCAGCCGGGCGAGGTCTTGAGTTGAACTGTGAAGCCATCGACCAACCATACGCTCCGGCATTGTAAAACCCGATGATGTCTCCTTCCACCGCCTCGGCAATTCGGCGATCAATAGCAAAGGTGTCGGTTTCACAGATGTTGCCAACCACATTGTAAATTCTGGGTTTGAAATTCGGCTCGGTAACGTTGACAATTTTGTGGTAAGAACCGTAAAACATCGGTCGAATCAGGTGGTTAAAACCGGTATCTACACCGATAAAAGCCGTGGAAGTAGTTTGTTTTACCAGCGTGCATTTAGTGAATAAATACCCGGATTCACTCACAAGAAACTTGCCCGGTTCTACCATTAGTGTCAGGTCACGACCATATTCTTTGCAAAATTCTTCGAAACGCGAGCTAAGCTTGGCACCCAGTTCTTCTATATCAGTTTCAATATCCTCAGGCTTGTATGGCACTTTAAAACCACTTCCAAGATCAATGTATTTTAGATCGGGAAACTTGGCAGCTGCTTCAAAAAGTATCTCTGCACCTCTAATAAAAATATCCACATCGAGGATGTCGGATCCGGTGTGCATGTGCAGGCCCTCGATCTTAAGCTCCTGATTATCAACCAGTCTCATCACGTGAGGAAGCTGGTGAATACTGATCCCAAATTTGGAATCAATATGTCCTACACTGATATTCTCATTACCTCCGCCCATCAAATGCGGGTTTATTCGAATGCATATTGGATGGTCTTTGTGGTGCAGACCCCAGTTTTCAAGCATCGGTATTGCATCTATATTCACCTTCACACCGAGTTTGGCAGCTTCCTCGTATTCTTCCATCCCGGCGAAGTTTGGTGTAAATAGTATATCCGAGGGGGCGAAACCTGTATGCAGACCCAGTTTTACTTCTCCAATGGAAACGCAATCAAGGCCTGCGCCCAGTTTTCGCAAAAAGGTCAATACATTGATGTTACTTAGCGCCTTGCATGCAAAATGAACTTTAAAATTTGGCCATGTATAAGCCGAAGTCATTCGTTTATACTGTCTCTCTATAATTTCTGCATCATAAACATACAATGGCGTTCCAAATTCGGCGCAAAGTTCAAGAGGATCTATGCCTCCGCTCAACTGATATTTGTTATTGACGATTTCCAAAAGAAAAAATTCAGGTTGGTTAAAAATTTTATTGATGTATTCAGACAACAAATGCTGTATTGGGGCGCAAAATTAAGGCTTCAAATGCGCCAAAACCAATTTGTGTTGCATCTTTGATATGAACAGCTTGTTGTAAAAGCGTTTTATAGCATTCAAACCGGAATACCATGACCAGCGAAGAACTATTGCGAAAATTGCGTGAGCAGGACAGAGCTGCCCAGAAATGGCTATATGAGCGATATTCTCCGCTTATGTTCAGCGTTTGCCGCCGTTATTTGAAAACGAGAGAAGATGCCGAGGAAGCGCTGGTCACTGGTTTTTACAAAGTTTTTTCCCAGATTGAATCATACACAGGAAGCGGTAATTTTGAAGGCTGGATGAGGCGGATCATGGTAAATGAGAGCCTGATGAGCCTCCGAAAAGGCAATCGGCTTTTGTTTCCGGGCGATGAAGATAAAATTGCCGAACAACATGATACCTTTAATATTGAGGCGGAAATGTCTGCCAATGAGATAATCGACCTGATAGGTGAACTCCCTCCAGGCTACAGAACTGTTTTCAATTTATATGTTCTGGAAGGGTATAAGCATCATGAAATTGCCGAAGAACTTGGAATCAGTATCAATACCAGTAAAAGTCAATTGGTACTTGCCAAAGAAAAACTTCGGCAACTGTTAAAATCCAAAGGAATCACCCAGGTTTAACTCAAACACAATTCAAAAAACCATTTCGCATTTCGCATTAAACATTTATAAAATGCCTGATCTATTTGATTTTTTTAAGGAAAACGAGTCGAAACTGCAGGAGCGGCCTTCCGATCAGGTATGGCAGAAACTGGAGAAAAAGCTCGAAACAAGCCGACGCAAAAAGCGGCCGGGAATCAGGTTTTTGCAACTGACAACCGTAGCCCTGATTTTGCTGGTGTTAATATTTGCTGGTGTAATGGTGTGGTATTTTTCAAGGAAATGAAAGCATGCACCGTACCTTGCGACGATTTTCAAGCAAATCCATTCGTAAATAATGGCAAAATCAGGCAAGCATACCAGAAAAACCTCACATAAATCGGCAGCAAAAGCAGAAGTTCAAGCACAGAAAGCTAGGTCTGCGTCAGTATCCGCCCCTAAAGACTGGCTCGAACGCCCGGATCCTAATGCGGAAACCAAACCAATAGAAAAAAAGATATTCTGGGGAATAGCGCTGTTTGGACTTCTTGTTCTGTTATTTCTATCCCTTGGCTCAGGCATAAATGCTGATGATAAGTTTCAGGTCGATTATTCCCAAAAGCTGCTTGACTACTACGGTTCTTTTGGAAAGGACACCTCAGCCCTGAATATTTCCGCAGGAAACATGCACTTGTATGGTGGCTTCTTTGAAGTTGTCACAGGCGCAGTCAATAATGTACTCGGATTTACACCGGATGAACTTGCCTATCACCAGATTAGACATGCATCCAGCGCGGCGCTGGGCTGGGTTGCCATGCTTTGTGCTGCCCTTTTTGCAGGCTTGATTGCAGGAAGACGAGCAGGTATTATAACACTGATCATCATGCTCGTATCTCCCAGATTTGTCGGAGATTCTTTGATGAATCCCAAGGATATTCCATTTGCAGCCGGATATATCATGGCCATTTACAACATGGCAGCAGTATTTGACAAGCTCAAAAACCCAGGGCGCTGGAATCTGGCAGGGTTGGTAGCAGGGCTGGGTATTGCCCTGGGTATCAGAGCCGGTGGTCTGCTTTCCTTTGCTATTCTGGCTATGATCGCCGGTCTTCATTTTCTGTTGAAAAATGGCATGCTCAGAGCTTTTTCGAACAGGAAAGCACTCACAAAGTATGCACTTGTCACCATTGGTGTGGCGGCCGCAGGGTATGTATTTGCTCTTCTTTTCTGGCCTTATGCCCTACAGGATCCCTTGCACAATCCTTTTGTAGCTCTATCAAAATTCTCAGAATTGGAAGTAAATATTCGGGTGTTGTTTGAAGGAGAGAATGTAATGTCTGATAGTACTCCCTGGAATTATGCCTTGAAATGGATTGTTTATACCATTCCTCTTCTTACGCTAATTGGATTTGCCGGCGGGCTTTTGTTGATCAACCGATTGTTTAAAAATTATCAACCCCTGTGGGTTTACCTTGCGCTATTCGCAGCTATTTTCCCGGTTTTCTATGTGATGTACAAGAATTCTGTGATCCACGACGGATGGCGCCACTTGACATTTGCCTATCCTCCAATGTGTGTGGTTGCTGCTTTATTTTGGAATGAAGTGTTTAATATGCTTCCTAAAAAACAAGCCGTCCAGTATTCTGCTTATGGAGTAACCGGATTGATGGCTCTGATACCTGCGGCATTTATTGTTTCCAATCCTGCAATGCCCTATGTATATTTTAATGAATTGAAGGGTGGTATTTCCGGTGCTTATGGAAAATTTGAAACTGACTATTGGGGAATAAGTATCAGACAGGGACTGGAATGGATGGAAAAAGAGGGGATTATTGGTCCCAATATGCAGGAAACGGTTGTAATAGCAACCAACATGTATTATTCTGCCAAGCAACTAACGGCGAAATATGGTGATAATGTAAAAGTAAGATATCTGCGATGGGAAAGACGTTGTGATGAAGCCTGGGATTATGCGCTGTATCCAACAAGATTTATTTACGGCACTACTTTGCAGAAAGGTATGTGGCCTCCCGATAATGCGATTCACACCATAGAGGCTGGCGGCGTACCAATCTTGGCTATTTTAAAAGACAATGGCAAAAACTGTGCGCTGGGTATGGCTTCTCTAAAAGTGAATGATATTGAAAATGCCATAAAATACCTGAAAGCCGAAGTTGAAAACGTACCGGATAATGACCTGGCATGGGCCAATCTCGGACAGGCCTACCTCAATGCCGGAATGTTGGAAGAATCAAAGGGAGCAGCAGAAAAAGCCCTGGAGATTTCACCAAATGATATTCAAGCGAATAATCTGGTGGGAATCTACTTCTTGAACAAAAATGATGCAGCAGCAGCCAAGTCTCAATTTGAATTGGCCATTAAACGGGAACCTTCCAATGCAACGGCCTGGTATTTCCTCGGCGACCTGGCCAGAACCAGTGGTGATAATCAAACAGCACTGAATAATTTGATGAAAGCCATACAGGTCGCACCAAGGTTTAAGCCTGCTTATGAGATGTCGGCGCAGATATATGAATCAATGGGGGACAACGCGCGGGCGCAACAATTCCGGGCTGCTATGAACCAGATAAATTAACAGCCAGTGAACTTTAAACTACTATTCCCGACATTTAGAAATCGCTTTCTTTTTGTTCGAAGCCGCTTAAAAAAATATGCAAATTTCGGAACCGAAACGGTAAAAGGTCTCAATCTGGGTACCGGCGAAGGTGATTACGATCGAATGATCGCAGGGTATTGTACCGAATTAATTGGTTGCGACGTAAATGAGGAGGACTTGCAACATGCAAGATCCCTAAATGCCGGCCTGATGAATCTTAGTTATGAGCTGAATGATGCTTTAAATCTCAATTACGAAGACAACTCTTTCGATCTCATCGTAAGCTGTGAGGTGATTGAGCATGTTGGAAAGCCTGATAAAATGGTTCAGGAAATGCATCGTGTTATGAAACCAGGAGCTGTCGCCATTATGACTTTCCCGAGTCGGGAGTTTCCTGTCACTTACGATCCGGTTAACAGAATTTGGCAACTTGTGAAGGGTGATGGCAGCAAAGAATTCGCTATTTCACAAGGCGCTTATGCTTTCGGACACGATTATTTAATTGGTTCTGCCGACTTCAAAAAATGGGCATCAGAATGCGGTTTTGAGTTAATTGAATTCAGAGGTCTCAGCAGACATCTGGTAGGATTGCTGGAAATGTACTGGACCGGAATAGCGCAGAGCATCTTCAAGAAAAATGCTAAGAACCTGACTGAGGACTCAAAGGGAGGTTTAAAAGTGCGTCCGAGTTCAACAAAAGACCCGGCATTGGCCATAATAACAGACCTGATCCTAGCCATTGATCAGATACTGTTTGGCTGGACAAACAGAAGTGTAGGGAAAGGAATAGTACTGAAGAAACCTAAATAGTAAAACCTTACCTTGTTTTTCAGGCTTTAGTAAAATCCCAGGTGTTCAAAAATCCGGTGTGGAAATTCCCTTCTCTGAAGTCTTTGTTTTGCATCAACTTCTGATGGAATGGAATGGTGGTTTTTACACCCTCCACTATAAACTCGTCCAATGCACGCTCCATTTTGCGAATGGCCTCATCGCGGGTTCTGGCCCTGACGATCAGTTTGGCGATCATGGAATCGTAATAGGGTGGAATGGTGTATCCAGCGTAAACATGTGTGTCAACGCGCACTCCATGACCTTTTGGTGAGTGGAATGAGGAGATATGACCTGGACTTGGGCGAAAGTTGTTGTATGGATCTTCCGCGTTTATCCTGCATTCAATGGCATGCATTTCCGGGAAATAATTTTTTCCGGAAATAGGATGGCCGGCAGCAAGTTTGATCTGTTCTTTGATCAAATCAAAATCTATAACCTCCTCTGTAACTGTATGTTCTACCTGGATACGGGTGTTCATTTCCATGAAGTAGAAATTGCGGTGCTTGTCAACCAAAAACTCGATGGTACCAACGCCTTCGTATCCAATGGATGTACAGGCTTTGATGGCAGCTTCTCCCATTTTCTCCCGAAGCTCGGGTGTCATAAATGGAGAAGGACTTTCCTCTACCAATTTCTGGTGTCTGCGCTGAATGGAGCAGTCGCGTTCCGAAAGGTGGCAGGCTTTTCCAAATTGGTCGCCGGCAACCTGAATTTCTATGTGCCGGGGTTCTTCAATGAATTTCTCCATGTAGATACCATCGTTGGCAAAGGATGCTTTGGCTTCACGGCGTGCTGTATCCCACTGTTCTTCAAATTCTTCATCTTTCCACACAATACGCATGCCCTTTCCACCACCACCGGCTGTTGCTTTGAGAATAACCGGGTAACCAATTTCTTTGGCCATTTTGATGCCCTGTTTCACATCAGTGAGCAGACCCTCACTTCCTGGAACACAGGGTACTCCGGCTTTTAACATGGTTTCTTTTGCCGTGATCTTGTCGCCCATGGCACGCATTTGATCAGGGCTTGGACCGATGAACTTGATGCCATAATCCTTGCAAACTTCGGCAAATGCGGCGTTTTCTGACAGGAATCCATATCCGGGGTGAATGGCATCGGCATCTGTAATTTCAACAGCCGCCATGATGCGTGGTACATTCAAATAACTTTCAGCAGAGGCAGCCGGCCCGATGCACACGGCCTCATCTGCAAATCGAACATGCAAACTATCGCGGTCAGCAGTAGAGTAAATGGCAACGGTTTTAATGCCCATTTCCTTGCAGGTGCGAATGACACGCAGGGCTATTTCTCCACGATTAGCTATGAGTATTTTTTTGAACATCCTATCGATGAATAATAAATGAATAACACAGATTGATGTGGAGTTATGAATGTCGGTTGAATATCAGCTTTCGACTGGACAAACCTTGATTCATGTCAGCCACTTTTTACGCTCAGAATAGTTACTCACCCTGTTGATACTGCCTTTTGGAAGCATTGGTTGGTAAAGTTGAGTTAACCCAAATTGTTATGACGGGTCAACAAGAAACAGAACCTGCTCATATTCAACTGGTGAAGCGTCTTCGACCAACACTTTGACGATCTTTCCTTTTACATCAGACTCGATTTCATTGAACAATTTCATGGCTTCAATGATGCAAACAGTCTGACCTGTATCAATGGAATCCCCAACTTTTACGAAAGCAGGTTTGTCAGGAGAGCTGCTACGGTAGAAAGTGCCAACCATAGGCGATTTGATACTCAGGTATTTTGAATCGTCATCAACTGCTGGTGCCGCTGGGACATCTGCTTTGGGAGCTGCCGGTGCAGGTGTAGCAGCCGGGGCTACTGCTGCAGGTGGAGGCGCTGGAGCAGGTGCCGGGGCTTGAACTACAACAGGAGCGCTGTGTTGCCCTCCTGGAATGTTGCTGTGGTTACGCAATTCTAACCGGAAATCGCCTTCCTTAAGTACGAACTCGGTTAGCTTGTGCTTACTTACCAAACGGATAATTTCTTGTATTTGACTGAAATCCATAGAGTTAGACAAATTTGCAAACGAAATTGGAATTTTATTCAGATTGTAAAGGAAAGCCTTTCGAAGTAAATATCTTTTTTCCTTTTGATTTTTTTGAATAAAAAGAAACATGAGTCATCCCGAATTTTCCGCTTAATGGAAGGTTCGGGATGTTTTTTCGCCGCGCTTATGTCTTTTTTGACCAAGCGCAACATTAGGTGAGGTGCTAAGCATATTATGTGAAGCCAAATTAGGCTTAATTGGCAAGGGTATTATTGATTTCATTGTCATGGCTACTCACGTAACATGCGCTTGGTCAAAAAAGACACAAGCGCGGCAGGAAATGTACCTGATAAATTGTGCAGGTCAGAACAAAATCCCGAATTTTAATTGCGTTCAAAATTCGGGATGACTCATGCTAGCCGGATTTTAGATATTTATTTTTTAACACGTTCCATGTAGGCACCGGAAGCAGTATCGATTTTGATGAAATCGCCGGTGTCACAGAACAATGGCACCCTCACTTCAGCACCTGTTTCAACAGTAGCCGGTTTGAGTGTGTTGGTTGCGGTATCTCCTTTCAGGCCTGGTTCAGTATAGGTGATTTCCAATACAACTGACTGCGGGAGTTCCACGGAAATAATGGTTTCTTTTTCAGCGTGGTAAAGCACTTCAACCACATCACCTTCTTTGAGGAATTTACCATTGTCAACCAGATCATCGCCAATGGTGATCTGATCGAAAGTTTCCTGATTCATCAAAGCATATCCATCTGCATCAGGATACAGGTATTGAAATTTTCTGCGTTCAACCCGCACTTCGGTGATCGGGTGGCCGCTGTTGAAAGTATGCTCAATTACTTTGCCGGAGGTGCTACTTTTTAATTTGGTCCACACCTTTCCACTACCTCTTCCCACCTGGAATTTTGAGAAGTCAATTATCCGGAAAATATCGTTGTTCAGTTCAATGCATAGGCCATTGCGGATATCTGCCGTAGTTGCCATGTTTTGTTATTTTATTGAAATGTTAGGTGAATAATTTACCTTGATTTATTTGATTAATCTGATTTTTATGATTTTCCTTTTTGATTTTAAATGACTTAGAAGCTTTGTTTGCAATTTTCAGTGTTCAATCACTTTATAAAATCCAGCCAAATCATTCAGGATAATCACATTAAAATCACAGAGTTATATCATAAAAATCAGATTAATCAAAAAAATCAAGGTAATAAGGGCGCGCAAAGGTAGCCCAAGTTTTGAAAAATCAGATACGTAATTCAATAAGCCCATTTTAAATACAGAGCGCCCCATGTAAATCCGCCGCCAAATGCTGTTAGGATGATGTTGTCACCTTTTTTCAAACGGCTTTCATACTCCCACAAGCATAGTGGTAGAGTACCGGCAGTGGTATTCCCATAACGCTCAATATTCACCATTACTTTTTCCATAGGAACTTTCAAATGTTCAGCTACAGAAGTGATAATGCGCATATTAGCCTGGTGAGGCACTACCCAGTCAACATCCTCAACGGTCATTTTATTTCTGCGGATCACTTCCTCACAGGCGCCGGTCATGCCTTTCACCGCCTGCACAAACACCTTTTTACCATCCTGCCAGGCATAATGTTCCCGGTTGGCTACGGTTTCCAGTGTAGCCGGTCTACGAGATCCGCCAGCTTTCATGTGTAGCAAATCGCGTCCCGATCCATCTCCACGCAATTGGAAATCCTGAATTCCAGTACCATCTCTACGGCCTTCCAACAAAACAGCTGCAGCTCCATCACCAAAAATGACACAGGTGTTGCGGTCCTGATAGTCAATGATGGACGACATCATGTCTGAGCCCACTACAATGACCTTGCTGTATGTTTCATTTTCCACAAACTGGGCGCCTGTGGCAAGCGCAAATAAAAAGCCGGAACAGGCTGCATTGATGTCAAAACCAAAGGCGTTTTTTGCACCGACCTTATCACAAACAGTATTGGCTGTATCCGGGAAAACCATGTCAGCGGTTACGGTTGCTACGATGATCATGTCGATTTCGCCCGGCTTTACACCGGTTTTTTCCAAAAGGCCCTTGACGGCCTCGGCACACATATCGGAAGTGGCCCAATCGGGTGTTTTCAGAATGCGGCGTTCTTTGATACCGGTTCGGGAGGAGATCCATTCGTCATTGGTATCAACCATTTTTTCGAGATCGAAATTGGTGAGGCGGGTTTCAGGAACCCAACCATGCACCCCTGTAATGGCCGCTCTATTCTTTGTTGGCATTTATCTGGAATTGAGTATGTGAAAACTTGCTGATTATTCGGGGAAACGTGCAATCAGGTAGGATGATTGACTGCACAAAGGTAGTGAAGCTTTCAAATTTATCTTATTTGATCTGCAACACATCACCCATATCGAACACACCTCTTTTTCCGGCGATCCATTTGGCAGCCGTAATGGCGCCCATGGCAAAGCCTTCCCTGGATTTCGCGCGGTGCTCAATCGTGATCTCATCTACTGAACTTTGCCAATTGATCTGGTGCGTTCCTGGAACCTCATTCAGTCGGTGTGCCGTGACCGGAACAGTATCATCCGGAACAGTTTCATTACCCCCTGTTTCAACCAATTTATAGGAATTCAATCTGGAAATATGCGCGATCAGGTCTTGTACAAGGCTGATGGCAGTGCCGCTGGGGGCATCCAGTTTGTGTATATGATGGGTTTCAGAAAGGGAAGCAGCATATTCCGGACGATTGCCCATCATGGAAGACAAATAGCGATTGAGTGCGAAAAACAGGTTTACCCCAATGCTGAAGTTAGAAGCCCAAAGGAGCGCGCCTCCATTGGACTGACAAATTTCTTTTGCTTTTTCCAACTCTTCAGCCCATCCGGTGGTGCCGGAAATGACCGGCACCCCTGCTTCCAGGCAAGCTTTAACATTATCAAAGGCAGCCTCTGGACGCGTAAATTCTATTACAACATCCGCTTCTTTTATCGTCTCAATATTCCTGTCTTCCAGGTTCTTACTTGAAATACGCCAAACAATATCAATTCCCTGTGTCTCGGCAAGCCTGTCGATCTCCTTGCCCATTTTGCCGTATCCCAGTAAGCCAATTTTCAACATGAATTATTCGCTTTTTATCAGTTTCAATACATTAAGTATTTCACCGCCTTGTTCGAGTTGAACAAAATACAAACCTCTAGGCAGCCATTGTCCTATTTCCAATTCACCACTCAGTTCAGACGCGTCTAGCAAACTAATTTCCTGTCCAACGCTGTTTTGAATATGCAATTTGCAATTCGAGCCGGGACAAGAATAGGACACCTTTGTTGAAAAGCTAAATGGATTGGCGGCCTGTAAATAGGAACTGCCAGGTAAAGAGCCTGCCTGACCTTCGTCCCGTTTGTGTTTCGGATTCAAATAAATTGTGACATCCGTATTGGTTGAGATGATTTGATGAATACTACCCAACCCAAAAAGGTTCTCTTCTGCCACCAGATCGTACTTGCCAGGGCTAACGTTGTTAAAGGTGAATTCACCATTCATATCCGTTTGTGTGCTTTCAAAGCTCTGGTCACCGTACAACCAAACAGTAGCGTTTGGGACGATAATACCCGTATTTTCATAAAGCACAGTGCCTGTAACAGTCAGATTTCCGGTAGGGTAGAGCGCTGCATGGACAAGGGTAACTTCACCTTCTTTTAGGTAAGCCAGGGTTTCAAAGGCTTTGTAACCGTTCTTGCTCACGCGAACAGTAAAGTACCCGCTTTCTGTCTGCCCGGTTTTAAATATGCCATTGGCATTACTCAGGTCTGTAGTCTGTGGGTTGCTGTTCAATACCTCAACAGTAGCATTGGATATGGGTGCTCCGCTCACGGCATTGGTAACATCTCCCTCCAGATAACAGGCCCTTTGATAATTCGGCGTGATGATAAACAGCTCACTGTTACTCGAATTCAGGGCATTGATGTTAGAAGCAATGATGGTCCCGGATTTGAAATAGGCATATACCCCCCAACAACCATTGGAGCCACCTCCGCTTGCGGGATACGTGTCGTAATTACCCACCTGTACCAGATTGTCGGGTTTGGTTATATCCACAATTGTAAACCCGTCCTTATACCAGGAGGTAACCGCCCAGTTTTTCCATACATAGGTATTGTGTACCATACTGTTGGAACCAGGGTTACTCTGCACTTTATCCAATAAGGTGATGTTATCCAAGTCGCTCACATCAAATGCCGCCAGATAAGAATCATTCCTTTCATCCGTTGTCAGGATGGTTTTGCGGTCATCCGTGATCCAGGTGTTGTGCGTAAATGCGTTGGGCGTTTGCTGAGTGGTAATTAATTCCGGGGCGTTTTTGTTGGCCATATTTACTACAGCAAATATTCCTGCATAGATATGGGCGGAGTACATGGTGTCGTTGTCCACATAGCCATCATGGATGTATCCCAATTGATCATATTTGGCCACATACACCGGATTGTATGGGTCCTGTTTCAGATCGAAAATTTTGGCGCCACCATTGAATAGATTTCCACCCCAGGCGTAGAGAAAGCCCTTTTTGGTATCAATGTGGAGGGCGTGAATTTTACCCAATTGCCCGGCAATGGCACCATCTCCGGTGTAGAAGTGGGAATCCAGATTTGGCGAGGGCAATCCGCTTAAATCCACCACCTGAATGCCCATACCGCCTTCACTAACGATATAGGCATAGTTGGAATAGGTCTTGATCTCTTTCCAAAGGTTGTTTGGGCCCGGAATTTGAACAATTTGTACCGGATTGTCGGGATCGGTAATGTCGACGATCACCAGACCTTTGGAAGCGCCAACCAGGGCATACTCCTTGCCTTCGCGGCTGGTGTAGCCCCAGACATTGGCCAGTGTCTGGTTGGTAAAAGTTATTTTGGAACGAAAGGTGGTATTGAGGTTCTGGGCGGTTGTATGGAGCAATGGTGTTAGGGTTATCAACAGAAGATAAAATAAACGTTGCATCTAATTTTAGTTGATAAGCATTGCGATGCAACGAAGGTCGCAAGAATTGTCAGAAACCCAACAATTGATTATTGTCGTTGATGATCAATTATTTGATTTTTCGTTGATTATCAGTGTTTTAACAAGGGTAATGTTTGTTGAAATAATCCTGATTTAATGCGTAAAAAGTATAAACCTGGCGACAAACCCGATATGTCAAGTCTGTTCAAATGAATACTGCCTGGAATTTCCCAACCATGCAAATCAAGGATGAAAAATGTCTCTCCACCTTGCAGGCCACCAACCTGTATTTGATCAATTGCCGGGTTTGGAAATACAGAATATCTGGAATTAGAAAGTGTATTTGTGCCAGATTGAACAGGATTGGCGTGAGCTCCTGCATCTATTGTCGACGCACGGTTTTGACTTCCAACCGGGTGAAGATACTCATCTTCCGGGCTGAGTGAATATGCTCCTGCCATACCCGAACTTTGAGCAAGCCCGACAGCCGGACTGCCCATTTGCAAGTGAAAATCATAGTTGAGGGGGTCCGTAAAATTCATTTCTGCCACGGTGCCTGAGATATTTCCTGCGGTGTCCAGTTCCACAGCATTTCCCGAAATCCTGGTTCCAGGCCCGGCGAAAATGTTGTTCCAGGCTTTCAGTTTCTGAGCGCCGTTTCCAAGTTGAATAAAGCTGCCGTTGCCTTTGTTGTTTACAAAAGTGTTATACACCACATACAGCTCAGAATTTGGGTTGCTGAGCCCTTCCATCCCGTATCCCACCAGATTTGAGTTTTCGGATTGTGGATCCTGCACAATCACATTTCCCATGATTATCGAAAAACCGCCATTGGGCAGATCGATGTTTCGGCTGGCAGTGCCGTTTTCATCACTCAGGCGATTGCAATAAATGATGTTGGTATAGGCCCTGCTTTTCAATTCGTGGCCTACTCTTGCGTCGTGTGAATAATTGAACCTGAATACAAGCGAATGCGCGTGATTGATGTACAAATTATGGGCAAGTCCGTTGTCGTACCCGTTTCCGCTGAACTCACAATGCTCGATCAGAAAATCTCCGCTGGCGATGTCGCCCGCCAAAATGCCGTTTTCATTGTCGTGAAAAAAACAATTCCTCACCGTCAGGTTTATGCCTTCCGAACGAATGCCGGCTCCGTTCAGGTCGGGACAAGCGGCTTCTGAAAATTCAATATTCTCAACAGTTACATCGTCTCCAACAATTACCCAAATGGCTTTTCCGCCATATACATTGCCTCCGCTTTTCAAATGCGCTTTGCCGCCCACTCCTTTAAATACCAGGTTGTTTGCCGTCCACCTGGCCACATCGCCTGGATAAATACCTGCATCTATCAGTATGGTGTCGCCGTTTTGTACCAGATTGGCGACCTGGCTGGGCTTTGCGTGAGAATGGCCCGGGCCGATCAGCCAGGTGGTGGCCTGGATGGAGGAGAATGAAATGGAGAGAAAAAAAATGAGGGTGTACAAGCTTCGCATGGGAAATATTTTTGACTTGTCAAATGTAGGGTAAAAGGGAGCGCTTTCCGAATGGGAGGGGTTTGATTACCTGATTAATAGATTACATGAACATATGATTTATGATTGGATTTTTGATTGACCTGAAGCAATTATTCTTCAATCACTTCAAGTAATCATATGTTCATGTAATCTATTAATCATTTGTTCATCTAACACTGAGAGAATTACGACATATTTGATGTTACCCTTTCAGGGCTCATTTCATGATCATGATCATGTACATGTATAGGGCCTCACCCTATGTTATGGGATGTATCCCCTCCGGGGAATTTTTTAGGCTAGACTCTACGCTCTGATCGTAATGAAATGAGTTGGATTCACTTCCTTGGAAAGAAAACATCCTCCGCATGCCGAAGGTCTGTTAAATTTCCATTGTGCAAGACAATAGCGATCGTATCAAATCGTATTTCCCAGTCGTAATTGATCTTTTCCATGTAAAAGCCGGCTGTACGCGCCAGGGTTTTCATTTTCTGGCGTTTTACGGCGCCTTCCGGGCCACCGAAGCGCTCGCTGCTGCGGGTTTTGACTTCTACGAAAACGAGTAACCGGTCGTTTTCCCAGGCGATGATGTCAATTTCACCTTTTCCGGCACGCCAGTTGCGTGCTGCAATTTTCCAGCCTTTGTCTTCGAGATATTGTGCGGCGAGGGATTCGCCAAGTTTGCCTGTCTCAATATGAGCAGGGTCGGGGTTTGGTTTTTCAGTCATGGTTTTTTGAGGTTGTAGTTTAGTTGGCTATGACTAAACAGAAATTGACTTTGAATTTATTTCTCGCAGATTTTACGCAGATTTTATTGCACAGATTCTACGCAGATTTGTCTGTGTAAAATCTGCGAGAAATAATACAGCCATCAAAACCTTGGATGCATATTGTCACAGCTAACGTAGGTTGAAAGATGGGTTGGTCTTTACCTAAAGATACGCATTTGCTCACTCATTGTCAACCACCTCGCCATACAAATCGAACTCTTCAGCAGCGGTGATGCGAACATTGGCGAAATCGCCCAAGCGGATGTACGGACCTTTTACCGGAACCAGCACCTCATTATCCACTTCTGGCGAATCTGCTTCCGTACGACCTATAAAATATTGACCTTCAATGCGATCGAAAATTGTTTTGAATACCTGCCCGATCTTGGCCTCGTTCTTTTTTCTGGATATCTCTTCCTGAACTTCCATCAGGCGTCGTGCTCTTTCAGCTTTGACTTCTGCCGGAATTTCATCCTCCATCTCATAGGCCCGGGTGCCTTCTTCGTGCGAATATTCAAACACGCCGACACGCTCGAATGCCTGCTCCCGGACAAACTCCAACAATTCTTCAAAGGCCTCTTCAGTTTCTCCGGGATGCCCAACCAAAAAGGTGGTACGCAAAGAAATGCCAGGTACTTTTTCGCGGATGGTATTCAGCAATTGTTCTGTTTCAGTTTTAGTGATTTGTCTGCGCATGGCATCCAACACGGCATCGCTGGCATGTTGAAGCGGTATGTCCAGGTAATTGCATATTTCTTTTCGCTCGCGCATGGCATCCAGTATTTCAAGTGGGAACTTGGATGGATAGGCGTAATGCAATCGAATCCATTCTATGCCTTCTACGTCTGCCAGCGTGTGGAGTAGCTTTGGTAATTCCCGGGATTTGTACAGGTCCAGGCCATAATACGTCAGCTCCTGGGCAATCAACAAAAGCTCTTTGGTGCCGCGTTTGGCGAGGTTTTTTGCTTCGGCAACCAATTCATCTATTGGCCGGCTCACGTGTTTTCCCCGCATGAGCGGTATGGCACAAAAGGAGCAGGTGCGGTTACAGCCTTCGCTAATTTTCAGATAGGCATAATGGGGCAGGGTAGTGATGTCCCTTTCTCCCAACAGCTCATATTTATAATCTGCCTCCAAACGCGCAAGTAATGCTGGTATTTCCATGGTGCCAAAAAAGGCATCAACCTCGGGAATTTCTGTTTCGAGGTCGTCTTTGTAGCGTTGTGAAAGGCAGCCGGTTACGTACAGTTTATCGATGCCACCTGCTTTTTTTACATCGGCATAGGTGACGATGGTGTCTATGCTTTCCTGTTTGGCCAGGTCAATAAATCCACAGGTATTGATGATCACCACATTGGCATCGCTGTTTTCTTTTTCATGGCTAACCTCAAAATCATTGCCCCGCAATTGGGTCATGATGTTCTCGCTGTCTACCAGATTTTTGGAGCAACCCAGGGTGATGATGTTAACCTTGTCTTTTTTTATGGATTTAGTCTTCATAATTTATACCGGGTTAAACCGGGCTGCAAAGGTCTATCTATTTTTACTATGATTTAAGTGATTTATTTGAATAGCCTGATATTCCAGTATGTCATGATAGCTGGTTTCAACTTTGGGATTTTACTTTTAAAAAAATATGCATTTGCTTTGGGTACGAAAATTGTGCATCTACATTTGCAGCCACTTATGCAAGAAGAATTGCTTAATCGCCTCGAAACTGATCTCCGATCCATACAGGATCTGGTGCGTACCCAAATTGCCGACAAACCAGAGGAGGCTTTAAAAGTACGTCCGGATCTCAATTCCTGGAATTCCTTGGAATGTATCGCTCACCTCAATCTGTTCATGGAAATGTATTTACCAAGGATTGAGAAATCCATTCATCTGGCAAAAGCAAGAAGCTGGAAGCCCGGAACTCAGCTTAAATATACCGGGACAGCGAAGCGCGTACTAAAGCAGGCTAATCCTGCCAACAACAAACCGCGAAAGACGGCCAAACGGTATGATTTTATTCATCAGCCAATTGGGACTGAAGTAATCAAGCCATTTCTGATCAATAATGAGCGTTTGTTGCGTAATGTTCAGGCATCCAGGGTGGTTGATTTGAATAAGGCTAAAATAGGCTGGGGGCCATCAGGCTTTTACAAAATTACCCTTGGCAACTGTCTGGAGTGGCTTGTACTGCATAGCCAGCGTCATTTGCAGCAAGCCATGCGGACCATAAATTCCTAATGCTATGGCATCTTCATTAAAGAATCTTTCCAGCTATAACGACAAGGAAGTTCCTTCGGCATCAGATATGCTATTTGGAATTGTTTTGTCCGAATGGAATGCGGAAATAACGCACAGCTTGTATCAGGGCTGTATCGATACCTTACTGAAACACGGCGCCAAAGAAGAAAATGTTTATGTAGCCAGGGTGCCGGGATCCTTTGAATTAACGACTGGCGCCAGAATCCTAAGCGGGCAACACAATCTCGATGCCGTAATTTGCCTTGGCTGTGTGATTAAAGGAGAGACCAGTCATGATGAATACATCAATCAGGCCGTTGCTACGGGGCTGACGAATCTCGGGATCACCACTGGAAAGCCATTTATATTTGGCCTGCTCACCACCAATGACGAACAACAGGCAAAGGAACGCTCCGGTGGCAAACACGGCAATAAGGGTACCGAAGCTGCCATCACGGCCATCCGCATGGCTGCCCTGAAACGCGAAGCTTCCGGCACCACCAAGAAAAAAATCGGATTTTAATAAACATTAGCTAATTATCACATTATCAAATTAGCTAATTATCTCACTCTTCTCCAATCGTCAACAGCCTACTCGCCAGTTTCCGGGCTTCCTGCTTCGGGCTGCGCCACCAATGTGCTGAAAGCGCCGGCACATAGGAAATGCCCTGTTTCCGGAAATAATTCTTGAGCTTTTCTTCCCACTCATAACTGGGTATTTTGGTTGAGACCATTACCCCGTCAAATGCGACTACGCTGCTTGGTTCCTCGTCGCGCATTCCCTGAATAAACAAGGGCGTTCTTACCCCGGCTGCCAGTCCTGATTTCCGCATTTGGCTTTGCTCGAAATAGGGTCGTAAGGCCAGTTCTACTTCTTCGGCAAAAACGGTTGGCTCAAAATAGGAGTCTTCATAATCGAGCAGGAGCTTCATTTTGCTTAATTGCTCTTCAGCCGCCTCGCGTTCTCCGCGTTGTAGGTTGTCGGCGAAGGTTACCAAGTGTGACAGGATACAGGTTCCCAGGAAATTTTTATCGGAAGCCAGCACTGAGTGCAGACCTTCCGGAATGGAGTGCGCTACGTAGAATTTTTGCGTTGCCCTGGTAAGCACAACATGCAACTGGTTGAATCCCAACTGGCTGTTCCAGAAATGCAGATCGCGGGTGAGGCTTCCATTGGCATCTGTGACGCCATGTGTCAGGGAAAGCAACATCACATCCACATGCTGACCCTGAAGTTCCGCAAATTGGTAAACGCCCAGTCCGTTCAGGTACAATTGCTGGATCTTTTCCCATCCGGCCAGCTTTTTCTGTCTGATTCGCAGCAATTGCGCTGCAATCAGATCGCGTTGCTGAACCGTTGCGCATGCGATACCCACCACTGGATAAGTGTGGGTTGGCGTTTGCTCAATCAGGTTTAACCAGTCGATTATCTGGCGGGCTTCCGCTTCATTGGTTCCGGTTTTTTCGTCAAATCTGCCCTCCACATTCACTACCACAGTAGAATCTAGAGCACTGCGCCCCGAAGGAATTCGCTGGAATGGTGTGCCAAAGGCTATCTTGTTAAACCGAACCCAGCCTTCAGGCGTATCCTGATGCTGGTATTCCAGGGTTTGCGGTTGTGCGCCTATGCCGATGCAGAACTCCAGAATGTCGTCTTCCGCAAACGGGGTCATGTCCTGGCGGGCATCACCAAATACCACCAGATGCTTGGCCATGTCAAACAAGTGATAACATTCTTGTTTGGGTATGTTATGTGCTTCATCAACCAGTACAACATCAAATACTGTTTTGGACAGTTGCATCACATCCAGGGCTACCTGTGGTGTTGTCAGTAGCACAGGTAGTGTTTCCGTAAGCGGTTCAATATGATTTTGGAAAAGGTCTTCCGCTTTCAGTTCCGCTGAAAGTTTCCGATTGTCTTTGCCAAACCAGTTTTTATAATCCTTTGAATAAGAAGATTTTAAGCTTTTCAGGGCTTTCATCTTACGCTCGTACCACAGGCTGCTTATCTGACCTGGCAGTACCAGATTTAGCTCACGGGTGTAACTGGCCAGATTTTCCTGGGTGATTTCATCCCAAACGAGTGATGGTTGAAATTCTTTCTGCAACAGGTGATGCAGATACCAGCTTTCAAAAGCTTTTTGCCAGTTGTCCGGTTTGATTTTGCATAGCGACTGCACTGCTTTTTGCGCAGCCGGTTCAAGCGCCAGCCAGTGATTTTGCCAAATGTAAAAATCATCAAAATCCCGCAGGTAAAACTGGGTATCCTCGAGTCTGGCAATGATGGATTCGAGGTATTCCTGCCTTTTGGGAAGTGTCAGCATCTCGTGCTTTAATTCATCCTGATAAAGGCCAGACTCATTAAACTCTTCCAGATAGGAATCAAGTGAGTATTCCAATTCCTTGATCTTTTCTCTGAAATCCAGTTCTGCATGAATGCTTTTTGCATTTAAACGGCGTACATCCTCTCGCACAATAGAAGGAATTCTGCGATGCCACATGCGCAATGCCGAGTCAAAATCCTTGGTTAGCTCACTAATCCTTCTGATGTTTTTAAGGTCGAGGCTGGCAGGAAAATCGAATTCAAAATAACGACGGAGGCCATAAGTACGGCGCATCTCATCGAAAATGCCGCCTATTTTTTCCTTGGCAGCAACAATCTCTTTGTACTTGTCGCTGAATACTCCGTAAAGCTTTTCGGAGTTGGAGATCGGCTTTTCGAAGTCAGGTCCAAATCGGGTTACACCGTCTTCCAGACCGTCGCGGATGCGCTTGACAAAACTAGCCAGATCGTAGTAGTACTGCTCAAAATGGTCTTGAAGACCTTCGGAATAGTCATTAATCTGTGAGATATACTTATGATGCAAGGCGGTTGCCTTGTTCATCAGAGATTTTACCTGACCCTGTGTCCAGGCCAGGCCTTTTTCGGCATCGTTTTCAATAAAAATGTCGTGATTGAGGCTGTTGAGCGGGTGATGTAGAGTAGGGAAGCGCCTAAACAGTGGCTCAGAGGCATAAATCGCGTTTACGATGTCGTCGTATTCTTCCTTGGTGAATGCAAATTCCTGTGGGTTTAGCAAACTCAACAGTAGCTCTTTGCCTTCCGAGCGGTTGGCTCTCAGATATCGGCCAACCGTTTCACTAAAACTCTGTTCTCCAAAAAGCGGCGCATGAAGGCCTTCCCAGGCTTTATCCAGTTTATTTTGTTCCCGCTGGGTTTTGTTCAGCAGGGTTTTATACATCTCTGGATTAAAAGAAGGCTTGCTCTTTGAATCAGCGCTCATGCGCAGCATATCTGCCAACATAAGCTTGTCGCCCTCGAGATCTCTCAGGACAAAGGATAGTTCACCGACACCTTTTTCCAGGAGAAATTTCTGGGCCCGGCGAAGAGCATTTATGCTTTTTGATACCACGAGACACTTCTTCCCGTTGGAAAGGGCATTCATGGCAATGGCAGAAATCAGGTATGTTTTTCCGGAGCCTGACGCTCCTTCCACAACTGTGAGGGCGTTTTTCTGAATGGAAGCCATGACCGACCGCTGTGATGGATCGAGAGGCAAAAGGGGGAATGAATGTCCCCAGGGGTCTGAGTCTGCGGATAAATCTGGCACCACGGTAGGTGGCTGTGTAACGGTGGTTTTAGGAAGGGTTGGGAATATGCCAGCGACTGCCGACCAGATCATTTTATTGCCAGCCTCACCATTGCCTTGTTGAAATGGCTGGATGCTCAGCGACAAACCTTCTTCTTCAAGACTCAATCGCGTACTTAGCGTTTGGCAAAAGGCATTAAAAATATCGGTACTCAGCTTTTTATTCTCCGCCAGTTCCTGTGCTTTTTTCGAATAATCCGTGTTGTGAATCGCATCCACCAGATGGAAAAAAGGGTAGTTTGGCAGGATAGCATGGCTGGATGTGTGTTGAACAGTCCAGTTGTCGGGAAGTTTTTCATTAGGCTCCAGGCTAATTTGCCAGACAAACAAAGGGGCCGCTACATCCTGGCCGCCGATTTTACCGGTGACAAAAGGATAGCCAATGCCCAGGTTTTTTGTTCCAAATACTTTTTCCCGATTCCTTGCTTCAAAATAGAAATGTATCAGCCAGTCAGAAGCCGGATGATTGGCGTGTATGGGCAACTCCAACAACTTTCCATCGAGTAGTTCGTGAATGGCACGTATGGCAAAATCATCACCCAGGGTACTGAGGTCTGCTTTACTTGGAGGATCGGGTAGGGAGTTTAACCATTCCAGCGCTGCACCACTGTAGGCAGCTGATGTAATTGAAGGAGTAGCGGGGATTGTTGTCTCGGACATATAAGGATGAATTCGAAGTCAAACGTCTGTTTTGCAATTAGTTGTACGCAAAAGAACGGTTTTTTAATTGAAATTAAAGGCAACGCAAAGTGCTTATGATAATAACGTTCTTAAAATCACTTTAAAAACCCTCAGGGAATCCATGATGATTCAATCAGTCAATTCAAAAGAATCAATTTAATCAAGGTATAAAATGATTTGTTTTAAGAACTCAGCAATTTGTGCTTGCTCGGAATACCTTTACCTAAATTTACATAAACATGGAACAAAGGAATCCGTACCGCACTGCTGCTCTGTTGACCATTGCTTTTTTTGTGTTGATATATTTGTACGTGCAGGAATTCCCGATTTTGTCCAATACTGTGGGTGGGAAGTACCTGGTAATCGCTTCAATGGTTGTGGGCTTATTGTTATCTTTAATGTTTATCTTTTATAACAAAACGCGTTTTCAACCGTATGACCATCATCGGCCGGATATAACATTCATCATTGTGTGCAGCATGTTTTTTGCGCCGCTTCTGGGAAGTTGGTTAAACCGTTCACTTGGAAAAACTACTGACCAAAGTTTCAAATTTATTTCCGAAAAGCCTTTTTATGCGTCCGGATATGGGGTGATAAAAGGTGAAAAACTAAAGGTCACCGGGTACCATTTACTTGTAAAGGGGAAAAACCGGGAACACCGTTTCAAATACAAAAAACAAGCATACTTTCCGCTTACAAAACCTGGCGAGGAAATTTTACTTCCCCTTAGAAAAGGTATATTCGGCGCCAATGTGATGTTGCTGAAATAAATTTCCTAAACTAGTCGAAGTTTTTCGGCTTTTGCATAGCAACTTCTGCAGCGAGGCTCATATTGCTCTTTCTCGCCCAATAGCACCACTGAATCTCCTTCAGCCAACCGGTAGGAATGCGTAGCCAGATTCCCACAATGCACGCAAATGGCATGTACCTTGGTAACATATTCTGCTACCGCCATGATGTTGGGCACCGGGCCAAATGGTATGCCTCTGTAGTCCATGTCCAAACCGGCAACTATTACCCGTTTCCCTCTACCGGCGAGTTCCTGACAAACATCCGATAAACCTTCATCGAAGAACTGGGCTTCGTCAATACCCACCACCTCAGTTTCTGGTTTGGCACTCAGTATTTTTGAAGAGTGTTCTACCGGTACTGCCTTTAGAGAAGCTGTATCGTGAGAAACGATGGCTTTGTCGTCATATCGGGTATCTACCCCAGGTTTAAAAACCTCAACATTCATCGAAGCGATCTTGGCTCTTTTTAACCTTCGGATCAATTCTTCCGTTTTTCCGGAAAACATGCAGCCGCAAACAACCTCTATCCAACCGGCACGCTGGTCATTAAAATGTGGTTCTAAAAACAAGGTTCCAATAAATTTAGTGAGTGGTAAAGGTCGTTTGCGTATCAGGAATTGCAAAAAAGAAATGCATCTTTGTTGAATTGAATATGTCCGGCAATAAAAAAAATGTGAAATTCGCCGGTGAAAGGCACCACGTTAATCAATCGGTTTACCACAATTTATTTGGGTGCTTTTTTATTTTTTGAATTTCGAGCCAAAAATCAGGTCGCAAATGGATTTGCAAAAAACAAAAATTTACCTCGATAAACTAAACCGCGAGTACGCCAGAATGGTGAAAGACCCGGAGAATGTCATGCGTCTCGACATTGATATAATGGCATCCTATGTTCGCGAACTGTATGATGCTATAAACTCTGACGATCCCAAACCGGTAGCCAAACATGAGGCGCCAGCAGTCAAAAAAGCGCCCGCTCCGGCCCCTGCTCCTATTCCGGAACCAGAACCGGAACCAACACCTCCTCCAGCTCCGGTCAGGCCAACGCCTCCGTCCCCTGTTGTGATGGAGGAGCCACCGGCACCCGATCCTCCAAAAGAAGAGCCGCCAAAACCGCAAACGCCTGCTCCTGCTCCTGCCCCAAAATCTGTGCAAACGCCTCCCGGTATGGAAGTGCTGTTTGAAGAAAAGGAAGCAAAGGAATTATCAGAAAAGCTGTCTGAATTACCCATTGCAGATTTGAAAAAAGCCATTGCGCTAAACGACAGATTGCTGTTGACGGCTGAACTGTTTTCAGGAGACGGTAAAGCTTTTGAATCTGCGATTGGAACCATTAATGGACTTTCCTCCTATGAAGATGCCAAAGGCTACCTCATTGAGAATTGCGTAGTGCGCTATGCCTGGACCGACAAGAAGCGTGTAGAAACAGCGAAAAACTTTATCAAACTGGTTCGCAGACGCTTCAAATAAGCAAATATTAGATCTTTATGAAGATTCTTGTCATAGGACAAGGAATTGGAGGTTCCGTTCTGAGTTTTGTGCTTGAACGGGCTGGCGCTGATGTTTACCTGGCAGAAGGAAATCTGCCTGGCTCAGCATCCCGCGTAGCCGCCGGGATTATAAATCCGGTGACAGGAAAGCGATTTGTAAAATCATGGCGCTTTGATGAGTTTTACCCAGTTGCCCGGCGAATATATACGGAAATACAGCAAACGCTGGGGCTGCAAGTTTGGGAACCCCAGTCGATCCTGAGGTTGTTGCAAACGCCTGAAGAGCAAAACAATTGGTCGGCCCGCTGCACGCAACCAGATTATGAGTCCTACTTATCAGAAGTTGAATCGGCGGGTGCCTGGACAACATTGTTAAAGAAAGGGTTCAGTTACGGGTTAATATCAAATGCTGCGCGAGTCCGTTTTCCGGAGCTAATGGAAGCTTATCATCATTATCTTTTAAACAAAGAGAGGTTGATTTCTCAACAGATTAAGTATGTGGACATTCCACAGTGGCTCACTAAATTTGACAGGATTGTATTTTGTGAAGGGTTTAGAGCAAGTGAGAATCCGTATTTCCCTGATTTACCCTGGCAAATGGCAAAAGGGGAGGCTTTGCTGATCCGTTTTCACCAAAACAGTGCAAATGCCATTGCTCAAATGGTAAAGAAAACCTCGTTGATTGCACCAGTCGGTGATGGCCTTTTCTGGGCAGGCGGATCCTATCAATGGCACTATGATGATTACAATCCTTCGGAGGGTGAGAAATCCTATATTTTACAAAGGCTTGAAGAAATGTTGGATGCCAAATTTGATATTGTGGATCATGTTGCCGGCGTTCGCCCTACGGTAAAAGACAGAAGGCCATTTTTGGGAGAAAGCAGGATGTTGTCAAATGTCTTTATCTTTAATGGACTGGGAACGAAAGGAGCCCTCTTGGCTCCTTATTGGGCCGAACATCTGGCCGCTAACATATTTGAATCTCAACCAATTGATCCTGAAGTGGAAGTACATCGCAATCGCTAGGGTTTTTTCAAACCTGGGACTCCTTAAGCTTAATATTGAGCATTTTGAAATCAATCTTTCCCTTGGTTTCCTTCAGATGCTCCACTATGGCAATTGATCTTGAGATGCGTTTCTCCGAACTTTTTACATTCCCGGCTATATAAAGAAGTGTGCGAATTTTACCCGGGGTAAGTGCGTGGAACAGTTTGTTCCCTTCATCATCTTGCGCCAAAACCTCAGCCATTTCTTCCGGCATCGGCAGTCCATATTCACTGGTGTCTTTTTTGAGACTGACGCGCAAAGTGCTTCCAGCTTGTAGTTTTAGTTGCTCGCGTATTTTTTTGTTTACAGTGATCAGAAATGAACCATCACCGCGGGGCAGCATAGCGCATTGATACTCCACCTTTTCGTTCAGGGTACAAATTACCCTTCGGTCTTCGCCGTCAATTAAAATGCCGGAAACGAGGTCGGGTACTGCAAAATGTGCCCCCCAAAGTTTGTTGGTGGAAATCTCAAGGGAAGAAGTAAACTGGTAAGTTTCTGTGTCCGGCATGTTTGGCAAATTGACTTTCGGGCGAAGTTAAGTATTCATCAGGATTGCCTATGAAGTCATTCTTTTATTATCAAAGAAATAGATAACTATTCCGTAGAATTTGGGTTACCATCTTTTCGTTAAAACTATATACCAGTTTTTTCCCAATTCCAGGGTGCTGAATTTGTCAATCCGAAAAAGCGCTCATATATTTGTAGCGAAAATTCGCTAATTTTAAAATTCAACTTTTTTATATCATGTCAGCAGCAATTGAATCAAAAGAGATCCTCGTTGGTGGACAATTTCTCATCAGTGAAAGTCAACCCGAGGATACATTCATACCCGAGGAGCAAAATGAAGAACAGGCGATGATCCGCCAAATGGCGCATGATTTCGTCAATATTGAAATCGATCCTGTTCGCGAAAAAATAGAGAAACAAGAGCCTGGTTTGACCCCTTCACTATTGGAAAAGCTGGGTGAACTAGGTCTGCTTGGTGCGCACATGCCTGCAGAATTCGGCGGAATGGAACTTGATACCAATACCAATACCATCATCTCTGATGTGTTTGGTTCCTTGGGCTCTTTTTGTGTGCCTTTTGCCGCGCATACGGGCATTGGCATGTTGCCCATTTTGTACTTCGGTACTGAAGAGCAAAAGCAATATTACCTCCCAAAACTGATCAGCGGCGAACTTAAAGCAGCCTATTGCCTCACCGAGCCTGGTTCGGGATCGGATGCTTTAAATGCCAAGACTCGTGCGGATCTAAGTAAAGATGGAAGCCATTATGTGGTGAATGGACAGAAAATGTGGATTTCCAATGCTGGTTTTGCAGATATTTTTATTGTGTTTGCAAAAATTGATGGTGATAAATTCACCGGATTTGTGGTAGACGCCAAATCAAAAGGCATTACCCTGGGTGATGAAGAAGACAAGCTTGGAATCAAAGGCTCTTCAACCCGCCAGGTCTTTTTTGAAAATGTTGAAGTGCCGGCAAAAAACGTGCTGGGAGACATTGGGAAAGGTCACCTGATCGCTTTTAATGCCCTTAACATTGGCCGGTACAAATTAGGCGTTATGTGTATCGGCGGAAATAAAGTTGTGTTGAAAATGGCCGTTAATTACGCCAATGAGCGCCAGCAGTTTGGGCAAGCCATTGGAAACTTTGGCGCCATTAAATACAAACTTGCTGAAATGGCGATTCGCAATTTCGCCGCAGAAAGTGCTGCTTACCGAACTTCTCAGCTCATGCAGGATAAAAAGGGCATGGCCATGGCTGAAGGAAAAACATTTGGCGAAGCCACCCGTGATGCAGCGGAGGAATACGCCATTGAGTGTTCCATTCTTAAAGTGTTGGGTTCTGAGGTGACTGATTACTGTGTAGATGAAAATGTCCAGATTCACGGTGGTATCGGGTTCAGCGAAGAATACCCTGCAGCCAGAGCGTACCGTGACAGCCGCATCAACAGGATTTACGAAGGAACCAATGAAATTAACCGCCTGCTTATGGTTGATCAGCTTTTTAAGCGTGCTTTGAAAGGTCAAATTGACATCGTTGGTCCAGCATGGGCTGTTCAGAAAGAACTGGCCTCCATGCCCTCTATGGAAAGGCTTGAAGGCGACTACGCCGAGGAGACAAAAGCAATCGCTGATTTCAAAAAAGTTATTCTGATGACTGCCGGTGGTGCTGCCAAAATGCAAATGGATGGCAAGCTCAATCTGAAAGATGAACAAGAATTGCTGATGAATTGCGCCGATATGCTGATCGATCTGTTTTCCGCAGAATCTATGCTGTTGCGCGTGAAAAAGCTGGCCAGTATGGATAAGCCACAGCCTCAGGAAGTATATGATTCAATGTTGCAGGTATATTTCCATGATGTAAATGCCAGAATGTCCAAGAATGCTACGGATGCCATCGCTTCCTTTGCAGAAGGTGACCTGTTGAAAACTTTCCTTATGGGATTGAAACGCTTTGTAAAATACCCGGCGGTAAATGTAAAAGAGAAACGTCGGTTGGTTGCAGATGCTGTGTTGAAGGCAAATGACTGGTGTTTCTAATAGACGGTATACAGAATTATTCCAATTTCCCTGTTCTCATCCATTGGTCGAGCAAATGGATAGAATCTTCTAGCATTCCTATGATTAGAAATGCATTTGATATACTTTTGCGGCCTCAAAATCAGGGTGTGAATACCGTGCTGGAAGTACCTGTAAAAGACAAAAACAAGACATACAGGTTTTTCACAACAGCTGCACACCCGCTTTACCCTCTCATACATGGAAGAGAAACGGAATAATTACAATACCACCATTGGCCTGGGGATTATTTTTCTATTGCTTTATCTCTGGATGCAAACCACCACTCCAGCTAAAACGGAGGAGCAACAGGCACAGCCAACACAGACTGAACAAACTGATACTGCTGTTCAAAATAATGATCAGTCGAACCCACAACCGGCAGTAGCGCAGAATCCAGTCACACCGGCAAACAATAGCCCGGAGGCTCAAAATGCAGTTGCAGTAGCTCAATATGGCGTTTTTGCTGCAGCTTCTACTGGCTCCGAGCAATTGGAAGTATTGGAGAATGATCTGGTCAGGATCACTTTCTCCTCGAAGGGCGGTGTCATTAAGGAAGTATTTCTCAAGAACTACGATAAAATAAATACAGACGAATCTGGTGCAGACAAGAAATCACCCGTGCGGCTGTTGGAGGACTCAAAAAACAAGTTTGAATACGATTTGCCGGTTTCCGGAGTCGTTAATGGCAAGGTGAATTCCGGTGATCTGTATTATCAGGCGAGCAAAAACGGAAACACTATTACTTTTCGGGCACCTGCCGGCGAGGGTCAGTATTTCGAACAGAGCTACACGCTAACGCCTGATAACTACACACTTGATTATCAGGTAAAAGCAAATGGCCTTCAGAATGTTTTTTATAAAAACGAACTGCGCCTAAACTGGGTTAATTACCTGGACAAACTGGAGCGGAATCAGCAGTACGAGCGAAATATGTCGTCCGTATATTACAAGGTTGATACCAAGTCGACTAGCTATTGTAATTGCCGTCAGGACGATGTAAAAAGCCTGGGAGGGGAGCCGCTAAAGTGGTTCGCACACAGCAATCAGTTCTTCAATACGGCGATAGTTGCGAATAATTTCTCCTTCCTGGATTTTGTAGGAGAAACCAAGGTTTTCGATTACTCAAATGAAGACCTCAAATTACTTAAGTCTTCTGCCCTGGTAACCCTGAACAATGGATCGGCCAACATGACGATCTACAGTGGCCCTAATGAATTCGAGCGCCTGAAAGCCCAGGGAAATTCTTTGCAGGACATCATTCCATTTGGTGCCAGCATTTTCGGAGCGATCAATCGTTGGGTTATTCACCCTATTTTAGACATATTGTCGTTGGCATTCAGCAACAAGGGGCTGGTAATTCTCATGCTAACCCTGCTGGTTAAATTTTTGGTGTATCCGCTGACTTATCGCATGGTTTTGAGTCAATCCAAAATGTCGGCTTTGAAACCTCGTATTGACGAACTGAAAAAGAAGCACGGAGATGATCAACAGGCCATGAGCATGGAAACCATGAAGATGTACAGCGAGTTCAAGGTGAATCCGTTGGGTGGCTGTCTGCCAATCTTCCTGCAAATGCCCATTTGGTTTGCGTTGTACCGCTTCTTCCCGGCAGCCATTGAGTTCAGACAACACAGTTTCCTTTGGGCTTCCGATCTGTCTAGCTACGACAGCATTATGCAGTTGCCATTTGACCTGCCATTTGGTGCCGGCAGCCATCTGAGTCTGTTTACCATTATCTGGGTGGTTACCACACTTTGGTATACCTGGTACTCCATGAAACAAATGGATGCCACTGCCATGCAAAGCAATGATCAAATGAAGATCATGCGATACATGCAATATACCATGCCTGTGTTTTTTATGTTCTTCTTCAATTCATTCGCTTCAGGTCTTACCCTATACCTGTGTTTCAGCAACATTCTAAACATCTTGCAGACACTGGTTACCAAGAACTATTTAATCGACAAGGATAAGATCATGGCAGAGTTGGAGGCAAATAGAGCCAAACCTAAAAAGAAAGGCGGTTGGCGCCAGCGTTTTGAAGAAACTATGAAAGAGCAGCAACGCATACAGGCCGAGCGCCAAAAACAGCAACAGCAGTCAGGGAAGAAGAAGAAATAGAGAAATTTATTTTGAACAAGGAACAATGAACAATGAACAATGAACAACGACTCATTCTCGAGAATTAAGTTTGGAAATTCCTGGTAAGAGTCTATGCTGAGATTGCATATTTCTCATGTCATTTACTCGTAAATACCGATTGTTCATTGTTCGTTGTTCATTATTCATTATTCATTGTTCATTATTCATTATTCGTTGTTCATTATTCATTAACCAAAAGTGATCAACCTCCTGTCAGATACCATAACCAAACCAAGCCCTGCTATGCTTCAGGCCATGATGGCTGCGGTAGTTGGGGATGATGTATTTAAGGAGGATCCTACTGTAAATGCACTTGAGGACAAGGCTGCCGGAATGTTTGGAATGGAAGCAGCCCTGTATTGCCCGAGCGGCACCATGACCAATCAGATTGCTCTGAAGACGCACACTCGACCGCTTGACGAGGTAATATGTGATGAAATGAGCCACATTTATCAGTATGAAGTGGCGGGTTATGCTTTCAATTCCGGAATAGGCGTAAATCTTTTAAAGGGGCAGAACGGTATTCTCTCTGCGGAGATGGTGGAGCAGGCTATTAAACCCCGTTTCGATTGGCTTCCCAAAAGCACGCTGGTAGTGCTGGAAAACACATGCAATAAGGGGGGAGGTAGTATTTATACCCTGAATACCATCCGGTTGATTAGAGGCGTTTGCCAAAAACACAAGCTATCACTACACTTGGATGGAGCCAGAATTTTTAATGCACTGGTTGAAACAGGGGATTCCACTGAAAGCATTGGGGCAGAATTCGACAGTATTTCCATTTGCTTGAGTAAAGGCCTTGGTGCGCCCGTTGGTTCTTTGCTACTTGGTACCAGGGATTTTATTGGAGAAGCCCGACGGATCAGGAAAGTAATGGGTGGAGGTATGCGACAGGCTGGTTATCTGGCTGCTGCTGGAATTTATGCGCTGGATCATCATGTTGAGAGATTAAAGGAAGACCACGAAAATGCCCGTTGTTTGGCGAAGGCCATGGAAGACCTCAACTATATAACGAACATCAGGCCAGTGGAAACCAATATCGTGATTTTTGATATTGTGCCACCGGCTACAACACAGGAATTTTTGCAATACCTGGAAAAGAATGGGGTAAAAGGATCCGCTTTTGGTCAAAATACCATCCGTTTTGTCACCCATCTTGATGTAAATGCTGATATGATCGATAAAGCAATCAAAGTCTTACAAGGCTTTCGATAGCCGCAGGACAATTCTTCGTCCAAATTCTTTTTTACAAATTCCCCGAAATAGTCCCTCTACTTTCTATTACCATGTCAAATTTTATTTCTGAACTCGAGCGCCGCCGAACCTTCGCCATTGTTGCTCACCCGGATGCGGGTAAAACTACCCTCACCGAAAAGCTTCTGTTATTCGGTGGAGCCATTCAAACTGCCGGGGCAGTAAAAAGCAACAAAATCAAGAAAAGCACGGTATCGGATTTTATGGATATCGAGCGGCAAAGGGGTATTTCGGTAAGTACTTCTGTTATGGGTTTCGAATATCGTGATCTACAAATCAACATTTTGGATACACCGGGTCACGAAGATTTTGCGGAAGATACTTACCGGACACTTACTGCGGTGGACTCGGCCGTTGTGGTAGTTGATGTGGCCAATGGTGTGGAAAAGCAAACTGAAAAGCTCACCAAGGTGTGCCGAATGCGGGATACTCCGATGATTTTCTTTGTGAATAAGCTCGATCGTGAAGGGCTGGATGGCTTTGACTTGTTGGATGAAATCGAACAGAAGCTGGATGTGAAGGTTCGCCCACTTTCATGGCCAATCGGAATGGGGCAGCGATTCAAAGGAGTGTATAACCTTTTTGAGAAAAAACTGGTACTCTTTCATTCACACGGCAAACAAGAGGAAGAGGAGATCATCGTATTTAAAGACCTTGCCAGTCCGGACCTGGAAAAACATATTGGCGATACTCCTGCAAGAGAATTGCGCGAGGAGGTTGAAATGATTGAAGCCGTTTATCCTGAATTTAAGCGGGAGGATTATTTAAATGGTGAAATATGCCCGGTATTCTTTGGTTCAGCGGTCAACAACTTTGGTGTAAAGGAAATGCTCGATTGTTTCGTGGAAATAGCGCCAACACCTTTGCCGCGCATTGCAGAAGAGCGCCTGGTACACCCTGAAGAGGATAAGATGACGGGATTCGTATTTAAGATCTTTGCCAACATGGATCCCAAACACAGAGACCGCATCGCTTTTTTACGGATTTGTTCCGGTAAATTTGAGCGTAATACTAATTACAGACACATTCGTCTCGGAAGGGATTTTAAGTTTCCTGCCCCAACCATGTTTATGGCTTCAAAAAAGACCCTGCTGGAAGAAGCCTATCCGGGAGATGTAGTGGGCTTGTACGATTCCGGCAATTTCAAAATAGGTGATACACTAACGGAAGGGGAAGATCTGCACTTCAAAGGCATCCCCGCATTTTCTCCTGAACAGTTCCGTTATGTGGAGAATGCTGACCCGCTTAAAACCAAACAGTTTGCCAAAGGCCTCGACCAGCTTATGGATGAGGGTGTAGCGCAAATGTTCACCAGAAAAAGCGATGGCAGACGCATCATTGGCACAGTTGGTCAACTCCAGTTTGAAGTTATTCAACACCGCCTGGAAAGCGAGTACAATGCAAAATGTGTGTACGAGGCCGTAAATCTGCACAAAGCCTGTTGGGTGCATTCAGACGACAAAAAAGCCATGGAAGAGTTTTTGGATCGCCGCAAAAGAGACATCGCCATCGACAGCGAAGGCGCCACGGTTTTCCTCGCTGAAACTGCATGGGTGCTGCAAACTGCGCAAGAGAACTTTCCCAAAATCGAATTCAGATTTACAAGCGAGTGATTATCAATGTATCAATTAACCAATGCGAAATGTAACAATGCGAAATGTAACAATGCGAAATTACAATTTGAAGTAGTATTTGTTTTTAGTTACAACATGAATATTTAGTTTTCAATAATGTAACAAAATCCGATCTATACAATATTGTAGCATTGATACATTGTTACATTTCGCATTGATACATTGGATTATTTCGCATTGGTTAATTTGCTATTCGCGTATCCATATCCAAAGTAGATCATCAATCCGGCAACGAGCCAGATGAAGAAGCCCATCCAGCTGTGGGCCGGAATTTGAGCCATCATGTAGAAGCAGGATACCAACCCGAGAATGGGTATTAGCGACAGGTTGTGACGGAATGCAGGAATGACCAGGATTAGACAGGTAATGGTAAATAACCACATCGGGATTTTGTGTTGAAAAAGCGACCAGCCCGAGTTGTATTTTAATGATTCTGAAACCGGTAATTGAGTTACCAACTGCTTGTAGTTGTCATTTTCCAATCCATCCAGATATGTAGTTAATACAGATCCTGCATTGGCAAAGCCCGCGCTATCCCGCTGAGCTATGAAATTCTGAACTGCCGGAATTTCAGATTCTGGGATTTTATGGAGGAGGTCTTCCACTCCAAACATTTCTTTTTCATTGGTTAACCAGGCTTTTGTATCATCACCCATTTTGGTAAACAAAAATACACCGGCAGCCAACAAGAGTGCAGGGTACACATATTTTGCATTTACATAAGGCGTTTTGAATTTGCCTTTTGGAGCATCCCCGCTTATTTGCAGTTTCAGCACACCTCCACAAACCAGTACAAAGGCAAATAAGGTACCCATGCTGCACAAATCAAGTACCGTATCGCTGGGAATAAAAAGCATGGGAACCACCACAAACAAACCGGTGATGATGGTAGCAAAAGAAGGTGTTTTGTATTTCGGGTGGATGTAGGAGAAGCGCTTTGGCAGCAAACCGTCGCGACTCATGGTCATCCAGATACGTGGCTGACCAAGCTGGAATACCAGGAAAACGCCAGCCATGGCAACTATGGCGCTTACGGCAATGATCCCTGAAAACCAGCGTAGGTTGATCTTTTCAAAAACGTATGCCAATGGATCATTTACATTCAGTTCCTGATAATTGACCATACCGGTTAGTACCAACGCAATGATGATGTATAATACCGTGCAGATGATGATGGCATACAACATCGCCCTGGGCAAATCCCGTTGCGGGTTTTTACATTCTTCTGCGGTCGTTGATAAGGCATCAAAACCGATATAGGCAAAGAAAACGGAGGAAACACCAGCCATCACGCCTCCAAATCCATTTGGCGCAAAAGGATGCCAGTTTTCGGTATTGACATAGCCTGCTCCTACAATAATCACCAACAATACAACGAGGAGTTTTAGGACCACCATGATATTTCCGGCTGTCTTCGACTCTTTCATACCGATATATACCAGAGCCGTAATCAGAATCGACATGATGATCGCCGGTATGTCCAGAATGATCCGTAGGCCGCCCAGCATTGGAGCGCTTTTCCAGGCTTCCATGTTTTCCACGGTGGCATCGGTGAGTTCAGAGGCTGCTGTGCCGCCTTTTAATAAGGCCATGGCGCTGTTGTAACCATCCTTGGCAGACACATAATCTGTTGTTGCCCAGGCCGGTATGTGCCAGCCGGAGCTGTCACAAAGGCTGGTGAAATAGCTTGACCAGGAGACAGCCACAGTGATGTTTCCCACCGCATATTCCATTACCAGCGCCCAGCCAATGATCCAGGCAATCAATTCGCCAAAAGCCACATAGGAGTAAGTATAGGCACTACCAGAAACCGGCAGCATAGAGGCGAACTCTGCGTAGGCAAAGGCAGCAAAACCACAGGCCATAGCGGTGAAAATGAATAGAAACACGACTGCTGGACCGCCATTGAAACTGGCCGAACCAATGGTGCTGAAAATTCCTGCGCCGATAATGGCTGCTATGCCAAGGGCAGTTAAATCACGTACGCTTAGGTTTTTGTCGAGGCCACCGGTGCCATGTATATCTTCCTGACGTGCAGAAGAAATAGCATCGTCGATTGATTTTTTGCGGAATAAATTGTTGAGGAAAGCCATAGGAATTAGGTCGATGTTGTTTTCAGGGAGCAATGTAGGCTTTTCCCTAAAAACATCAGCTTTTCAATGTGGCAATCCTTCAACCAGGGTTGAATGAAACCGCTTATTTTACTATTAAAAAGTGCAGAGCGCCAAAATGTCCACTTGCCGCGCTTGTGTCTTTTTTGACCAAGCGCAACACAACGTGAGATGTTTACGCCGCGCTTGCGTCTTTTTTGACCAAGCGCACGCAACGTGAGATGTTTACGCCGCGCTTGTGTCTTTTTTGACCAAGCGCAACACAACGTGAGATGTTTACGCCGCGCTTGCGTCTTTTTTGACCAAGCGCAACACAACGTGAGATGTTAGCATATTTTGTTAGGTTATAAGTAGCACATCTGGTTTGGCCATTTGCTATATTAATTAACCCTGACTACTCACGTTCCGTGCACCTGGTAATAAGACACAAGCACGGCGAAACTTTTCATTCTGCAATTTGCGATCTGCATTCTGCAATTTTATCAGCCATTTCTCCTATTTCATGGCATCCAATTGCTTCAGATATTTCTCTGAATTTGCCTTTACATTGGGCGCGGGATTCAGGCTCAGCGATTTCTTGAAGCTTTTAATCGCATTCGCCTTATCATCGCTCAAAGCATAGGCCTCACCGAGGCTGTCCCAGGCATTGGCACTCTCAGGATGCTTTTCGGTATTCAGTTTCATGATCTTTATGGCTTCTTTGTTTTTACTCGCATTCAAAAGTTGATAGCCATAGGCATTGAGTTCTGTTTCTGTAGCATTTGGAAGCGCTTCGGTCATGATTTTCTCAGCTTCGGCTTCCTTGCCCATGGTTCTCAGTATGCCTGCTTTTATGCTCAGGGTATTGAAATTTTTATTTTGAGCAATGGCCTGGTCAATCCAACTAACAGCCTGCTCCAGGTTCACTTTGTTTTGCCAGGCATAATTGGCAGCGCTTGACCAGCCCTGCCAGTTGAAACCTACTGTGCTTTTTAACTCCTGTGCAGCATTGGCCATGACTATGCCATCCACATCAAATTCAATAGGCATTACAAACTGTTTCTTTTCCCAGTTCAGCACAAGTTCAGCGCTGTTTTTATCCATATTGATGAAATCATACGTGAGCAATTCAGTTAAGGGGATTTCCCTTGTTTGAATTTTTGCACGCATCTGATCCTGCTTTGGGTCATAAAAGAAACTGCCCCAGGAACGGTGGTCTTTTGACAAAATAACTTCCCCTGAATTGTCTTCATTAATGACGAGAAATAATCCGTACGTGCCTGCGGGAACCATTGTACCACAAATCTTCGCTTCATGGTTCAGGGTGAGGGTGGTGTTTTCATTTGCGCCAGCGCGCCATGGAGCTGAATTGCCGGTGCCAAATCCCTGAACATTCCAGCCATAAGGAACCAGTCGGCCCCAAATTACCCGACCGCGGACTGAAGGGCGGGAATAATTGACAGTAACTCTGGATATGCCAATGGTTTGACTTACTTCGGCGGCCGGACTTGGAGTTCTGGGGGTCGTGATGCCTTGTGAATTAGCATTGGTATAACCAAGAAGGGCGATGCAAATCAGCAGTAAAAAGGTATTCAATTTGTTTTTCATGTGCTTTAATTTATTTGAATGAATGTTTGAAATCACGTCGGAGAAAGACAATTTCCTTGTAATTTGCTGACTATTAAAGCACGAGAAAAAATTGATAGACCAAGTCAATTGATGCCCTGGTGATTAGCGGGTTTGTTGCCCTCGTTAACTGGCTGATCAACCAACCAAATTGAAAATTAATAAATCATTAACGATATGCCATTCATGTAATCTTTGTCATTCAGGCATCTACATGGAGCAGGTTTGGCAAACTTGCATTTTAAATTATCGAACGACTGAACTTTTGAATGCTAAAAGACTTTTGTAAAAACCTGTATTCAACAAGTCAACACATCTTATTCATTTGAAGCACCATAAAACATGACCATTCGCTCAGCACCGATCTTTATTTTTATTACTCTTTTCATCGCTTGTCAATGGCTTGGTAAAGCGAACAAAACTGAGCCAACACCAGGCTTGGATACAAAACCGATCAAACAAATGCCCATAACAGCCTTGCCCCTGACAGGAGATTATTCCGATGACTGGAAAATTGTAGACAGCCTGGAAAAGAAAGGGCTTTATAAAAGCGCACTTGAAAAGGTTGAGAATATCCAGGAAAAGGCCAAAAAAGATAAAAATAGTCAGCAATTGGTTAAAGCTTTGATATTCCGTGGGAAGTTTATGACCATGCTGGAGGAGGATGGTATGGTGAAAGCCATTCAGGTAATTGAGCAGGAGACAAAGGTGGCAGCGCAACCGGAAAAATCTGTATTGCAAAGCATGTTGGGGCAACTCTACACAACCTATTTAAGCAGCCAGAGATGGAAAATCCTTGAAAGAACTGAAATTCCAGATGGTGAGGGAGGAGATATACTCACCTGGTCAGCCGCCCAAATTGAAAAACAGGCGCTTGAATATTATTCTGCTTCGGTTTCACTGAAAGCGGTACTTCGCGGAACTCCTGTTGATGATTTCAAAGATGTGACCACCAAAAGTTTACTCGATAAGGTTGACGATAAACCACTTCGTTCAACCTTATACGATTTATTGGCTCACCGGGCATTGGCACATTTTATCAATGAAAGAAGTTATTTGACTGAGCCAGTTTACGCATTTCAACTTAACCAACCGGAGGCATTTGCTGATAATACAACCTTTGTTGATGCGAAATTTGAGTCTAAGGATAGTACTTCAGGTAAATGGCTGGCCGTAAAAATCTTGCAACAGATTACCGAGGCCCAGATGCCATCGAAACGAGGCCCGGGAGGACCTGCATTGGTAGATGTAGACTTGGCAAGACTACAGTTTGCCCTACATAATTCCATTTTGGAAAACAAGGATTCCTTGTTCCAGCAAGCGCTTGAACGTATGGCTGCCGAGCATCAAAGCGATGGTTCTTATGGAGAAATTATCTTTAAACTGGCCAACCACATATTCAATCACAAGGGTGATGTCCCAGAACAGGCAAAATCTGTGGTGGCAATGCTTGAGAAAGCAATAAAGGAACACCCGGATACTTATGGAGCTTCTCAATGTGCGCTATTGCTGAATCAAATTAAGGCAACAATGCTTGAATTGAGAGTCGAGCAGGTTAACTTGCCCGACAAGCCTATGTTGCTTCAGCTAAGTTTCAAAAACCTGAATAAGGTTTGGGTAAAAGTGGTGAAAGGAGATTTCGAACTGGATAAATTTGACGGACTTAATGAAACAGAAAAAAGCCGCCAATACCTTCAGCAAAAAGCCATTCAAAGCAAGGTTTGGGAGATTCAGGATCCTGTAGATTACCAAAACCATAGTACTGAAATCTCACTGGACAAGCTCCCGCCAGGAAGTTACTGGTTGTTTGTATCGGATCATGAATCAATGGATCCAGAAAGTGGAATTTTAGTCTTCGAGAATATCCAGGTTTCCAGGTTGACAGCAGTCAACTATAATCAGCAGGGGGAAACAACTTTTATACTGGCTGACAGAGAATCCGGAGCGCCATTGCCAGGGGTAAAAGTTGATTTTTACCAGTATAATTATAACTCCAGAAAAAGAAAGATCGATCATGTTGGATCTGTAAAAAGCAGCCGTGATGGATTGGTCGAAAACATAGGCTCAGTAAACAGTCAGGTTTACTTGAGGGCCATTGATGGTAAGGATACATTGTGGATAGGAGATGCTTACAAAGGACGTCCTGGAAGATATCCTGGCCAAAAACCGACAGTTCAATTTTTTACAGACAGGGCCATTTACCGGCCGGGACAAAGGATTTACTTTAAGGGATTAGCTTATCAGCCAGTCATTGATGGAGATAAATCGCACACAGTACCTGAGATTGTAGCCGGGCAAACACTTAAGGTCACCTTTTATGATGCCAATAGTCAGGCACGTGAAGAATTAAAGCTGAAAAGCAATGAGTACGGCACCTTCAATGGAAGTTTTGTGGCGCCTGCCAATGGGTTAACCGGCGTTATGAGCATTCAGGCATCTGATGGTGTATATGGCAGTACTTCTGTTCGCGTGGAGGAATACAAAAGACCCAGGTTCGAAGTGGCGATGGAACCGATTGAAGGAGCATTCCGCCTGAACGACAAGGTGGTGCTGAAAGGAGGCGCAAAGAATTTTGCCGGTAATGCTGTTGACGGCGCAGAAGTGAAATATCATATTCAGCGCGTAGCCAGATTCCCGTATTGGGATTACTACAGAAGCTCTAGACGACCTGCATATTTTAACCAGCCATACATGGAAATTGCGCATGGAGATGTACTTACAGATGCTGAAGGAAACTTCAACATTGAGTTTACAGCCATTCCGGATGCGTCAATTCCTAAAAACAGTCAGCCTGTTTTCGATTACATGGTAACCTTGGATGTAACCGACATAACCGGAGAAACCCATAGCGCTAATACTCGGGTTAGGGTAGGATATGTAGCCCTTGAGGTGAGTTGGACGTTGCCAAATGAAGTCTTTATCGACAGTTTAAAACATGTAAAACTGTATACCAGCAATTTGGCAGGACAAAAACAAACTGCTGAGGGGACCATAAGTCTTCAACAATTGCGGGAACCTGAACAGTTTTACAAGCGCCGTTATTGGGAGGGACCGGATATCGCTACCATATCTAAAAGTGATTTCACCAGGTTGTTTCCTGATATGGCCTGGAAAGATGAAGACGATCCTACAACCTGGAAAAAATCGGATAAAATATGGTCCATCCCATTCAATACGGCAAATTCCGAAATGGTTGATATGCATACCGGTCAAGCAAAACCGGGTTACTATATCGCGAAACTAAGCACAAAGGACGCCTACGGTGAGCCAATTGAAATCGAACGCATCGTGCGTGTATGGAATAAAGGCTCCAGATTTGTTGCCCCGGGCGCCGCTACTGATACGCCGATTTGCGAACCAGGGGAGACTGCCCGGATTGAATTTGGCGGCAAACCGGGTGATCTTTACTTTTTCTTTGCCCAGGAAAAAGAGGGTGTTCTCCAAAAACCAGAATGGATTAGCAGTCACATGAAAGACTTGTCGAGCATAGATATCAATGTACTTGAAAGTGATCGCGGCGGGATTAATACTCATTGGTTTGCCATTAAAAACAACCGGATTTATGGCCCAAATCGCATAGGTATTCATGTGCCGTGGAGTAATAAGGACTTAAATATTAGCTATGAAACATTCAGGGATAAATTGGCGCCTGGACAACAGGAACAATGGATATTAAAGATCAGCGGACCAAAGAAAGAAAAAGTAGCTGCTGAAATGGTAGCATCGTTGTACGATGCCTCACTGGATCAATTTGTTGGCCATTACTGGAATAAAGTGCCATTTCCATCGAACTATTCCAGAATAAGCATCAACTACGCCGAAAATTTTGCACAGGGTTATGGACGTCATTATTATAGAAATAATTCCTATGGAAGCATCCAAAACAGAATTTATAAGGAGTTGAACTGGTTTGATTTCCCAATGTGGGGATTCTACAGAGAACAAAAAATGGCGATGATGCGAAGTGCGCCACCTGGAAATGAAATGCAGTATGAAAGTGCAATAGCGGCAGATATTCCGGGAAAAAGCTCCATCGACGGCGGCGATGTATCTATACAGGGCAGCAGGTCAAACGCTACAAATTATTATATTGATGGAGTCCGGGTAAGTGGTGTTCCCCCCGAGATGGAACAAGACACAGAAGATGTTCAAAATCCAGATAGAAAGGAAAGCGCACCACCTGCGGGTATCAGAAGAAATTTGGATGAAACGGTGTTTTTCTTTCCAGAATTGCGTACCGATTCTGAGGGTAATGTAATCCTTAAATTCACCATGAACGAGGCGCTCACACGCTGGAAATTACTCACTTATGCCCATACTAAGGACCTTCAACAGGCTGTTTCAGTAAATGAAGTAATCACCCAAAAGGAGTTGATGGTTATTCCAAATCCTCCGCGCTTTTTGCGCCAGGGTGACGAGATGGAGTTTTCTGCCAAGGTGAGTAATTTGTCGAAGAACCAAATCACCGGATCAGCTACCTTGAACATGTTGGATGCCGCTACCATGATTCCCATGGAGCGTGAATTCGGGTTGGCCACCAACAAACGAGCGGCCAGGTTTAGTGTGTTGCCGGGCCAATCGGCATTTGTATCCTGGAGAATAAAAGTACCCGATGAGTTTTACGGCGCCGTCACGTGGCAGGTATTTGCTGAAGGAAACGGATTCAGGGATGGTGAAGAAAGCTCCATCCCGGTGGTGAGCAATCGCATGTTGGTCACCGAATCCATTCCGATGTCTTTGCGTGGAAATCAGAGTAAAACTTTCATCTTTGACAATTTCAGGAGTAGCAAAGAGAACGGTTCTCTGCAAACAAAGAGTTACACACTCGAATTCAGCTCAAATCCGGTTTGGTATGCTGTACAAGCCTTGCCATACCTCATGGAGTTTCCATATGAGTGTTCAGAACAAATATTCAACCGGATGTACGCCAATGCCCTGGCAGGCAGCGTTGTGGAAAAAATGCCACAGATCAAACGGGTTTTTGATCGCTGGAGCTCCGCTGGGAATGGTTCAAATCCTGCGCTGATGAGTAATTTGAGTAAAAATCAGGAACTCAAATACGCTTTGCTGGAGGAAACCCCATGGGTGTTGGAAGCAAAGGATGAGGAAACACAGAAACGAAACATCGCCTTGCTTTTCGACCTGAATAAAATGGCTGATGAACAAGAAAAGGCCATTAATACCCTGGCTGAACGTCAATTAGGGAATGGCGCATGGCCCTGGTTCCCAGGTGGACAAGATAACTGGTATATAACCCAATACATCGCCACTGGCATGATGCATCTGCAAAAACTTGGAGCTTTCGATGTGAAAAAAATCAGAAAGGCCGCCAACATGCAGGAAAAGGCACTCCGCTATTGTGATGATCAGTTTGAAGAGCACTATCAAAAATTAATGAAACTGGTGGAGTCCGGAAAAGCCAAGAAAGAAGACGATCACCTCGATGGCATGATCATTCAGTATCTGTATATGCGCTCATTTGCTCCGGTCGATCGACCAACTGAAGCCATTGGTTATTATCTGGATCAGGCCACAAAATACTGGTTGAAAAAAGGCATTTATGAACAGGGCATGCTGTCCTTGATTTTGCAACGTTTTGGGAATAAAAATGCCGCAGTTGACATTGTAAACAGTCTGCGCGAAAGAGCCCTCGTGAAAGAAGAGCTAGGCATGTACTGGCCGGTTAGTTGGGGTTTCTATTGGTATCAAATGCCCATTGAAACACAAGCACTTATGATTGAGGTGTTTGGTGAAGTAGCCAATGACAACAAATCGGTTGAAGAACTCAGGATCTGGTTGCTTAAAAACAAACAGACGAATCGCTGGGAAAGCACAAAAGCAACGGCTGAAGCGGTTTATTCTTTGTTGTTGTTTGGCGATAATTGGTTGAATAATACCCAGCCAGTACAAATTTCAGCGGGAGGGAAAGCAGTTAAAATTGAAGAATACGAAGCAGGAACCGGTTATTTCAAACAGAGTTGGGTAGGAGAGTCTGTTCCTAAAACATTAGCAGAAATAAAGGTTGATAACCCGAATTCAAACATTGTTTGGGGTGCTGCTTACTGGCAGTATTTTGAAGACCTTGATCAGATAAAGGATTTTCAACAAACACCTTTGACGATCAAAAAGGAATTGTTTCTGGAGGAAAATTCAGACAGAGGAAAAGTGCTAAAGCCAATTACAGATGGACAAGCGCTGAAAAGAGGTGACAAGGTCAAAGTGCGCATAGAAATCAGAGTAGACAGACCCATGGAATTTGTGCACCTGAAAGACATGCGTGCCGCCGGGTTTGAGCCGGTGAATGTACTCAGCGGTTTTCGCTGGCAAGGAGGATTAGGTTATTATGAAAGTACCCGAGATCTGGCAACTCACTTCTTCATCGATTACCTGCCAAGAGGCACTTACGTGTTTGAATATCCGCTTGTAGTCTCCTTAAGAGGTGATATGAGCAACGGCATTACTACCATGCAATGTATGTACGCTCCCGAATTCAATAGCCATTCCAAGGGCATCCGGGTGAAAGTGGAGTAGGATTTTGAGTGCGGAGTGTTGAGTGCGGAGTATATAAATTCCGCACTCCGCACTCCGCATTTAATTCAGTATTTTCTCAATCGATTCTATTTCTGAATCGCTGAATTCGATGTTACTGAGGCTTCCCAGGCAATCTTCAATTTGTTCTTTTCTGCTGGCGCCAATAAGAACAGATGTAATTCGCTGATCTCTTAATAGCCAGGAAACCGCCATTTGGGCCAATGTTTGCCCGCGTTCCGCTGCGAGGTCATTCAAGGCAGTGATTTGAGCCAAAACTTTATCTGTTATCGCAGATTCCTGCAGTGCGCCATGCGATGTAGAAGCCCTGGAACCTTCGGGTATGCCTTTGAGGTATTTATTGGTGAGCAATCCCTGAGCCAAGGGAGAAAATGGAATGCAGCCTATTCCCTTTTCTCCCAAAACATCCAGTAAACCGCCTTCTACCCAGCGGTCGAACATGGAGTATCTGGGTTGGTGAATGAGGCAAGGTGTTCCAAGTTGCATGAGTATTTCAACAGCTCTTGTGGTTTCTTCAGCAGAGTAGCTGGATATGCCCACATATAGCGCTTTTCCTTGTTTGTGGATCAGATCAAGAGCTCCCATGGTTTCTTCCAATGGTGTGTCAGGATCCGGACGATGACTATAGAAAATATCTACATAATCCAATCCCATTCGCTTCAGACTTTGGTCGAGACTGGAAACCAGATACTTCTTTGAGCCCCATTCTCCATAAGGTCCCGGCCACATTCTGTAGCCTGCCTTACTTGAAATGATCATTTCATCACGATGTGTTGCGAAATCCTGTTTCAGGAATTTGCCAAAATTCTCTTCTGCAGAGCCAGGTGGCGGACCGTAGTTATTGGCCAGGTCAAAATGTGTAATGCCGTGGTCAAATGAAAAGTGAAGCATTTCCCGCATATTCTCGGGCTTATCCACCCCTCCGAAATTATGCCAGAGACCTAATGAAATGGCTGGTAAAAGGAGTCCGCTATTACCACATCTCCGGTACATCATTTGGTCATATCTGGTAGGGTTTGCGAGATATATCATGTCTAAAGCAATTGTGTTCGATTGTAATCTTTTCGTGGCGAAACTGGCACATTTTATCTAAAAGCCGCATAATGACGAGTCAATATTTTCATAATTCTCAAAATATTGGTCATTGAAGGCCGTTTCTTTGCTCCGCCTAATTTTCAAGAACAATATTAAGTATGAATAGGACAATTGTGATTTCCATTCTAAGCCTCGTCTGCATGATCAACAACGGTAAGGCTCAGTCATCTTTTTTTACCATGGATGATACACTGCGTGGCAGCATCACAGCAGAACGTGCCTGGTGGGACCTTACGTTTTACAAACTCCAGATAAAAGTAGACCCTGATAAAAAAGCCATTTCAGGCAGCAATGAGATTAGATATAAGGTGTTGAAGACCAGTAATGTGATGCAAATTGATCTACAACCACCGCTGGAAATCAGTAAAATCGAACAGAATGGTGAAACGCTGGAATATCAGAAAAAAGGTCAGAACGCCTATTTCGTTACATTGAAATCGCCTCAAAACCCTGGAGATCAAAAGTCAATAACCGTATGGTATTCGGGAAAACCAAGAGAAGCGAGAAATGCACCCTGGGACGGAGGATTCAGCTGGAAAGAACATGATGGTGGCAAGCCATTTGTCGCTACTTCATGCCAGGGACTGGGCGCCAGCGCCTGGTGGCCTTGCAAAGACCACATGTATGATGAACCGGATTCTATGGCCATTTCGGTAACTGTTCCGGAAGGCTTGATGGATGTGTCAAACGGCCGATTAAGAAAGGTGAGCACCAATAAAGACGGCAGCAATACCTATGATTGGTTTGTTAAAAACCCCATCAACAATTACGGTGTGAATGTCAACATCGCTGATTACGCCAGTTGGTCGGACACTTTGCATGGGGAAAAGGGAGTCCTAACGCTTGACTTTTTTGTGTTGCCGGAAAATTTGAAAAAAGCCAAGGTGCATTTCCAGCAGGCAAAAAGTACGATCAGGGCTTTTGAATATTGGTTTGGCCCTTATCCATTTTATGAGGATGGGTATAAACTGGTGGAAGTGCCCTATCTGGGAATGGAGCACCAGAGTTCTGTGACTTACGGAAATAAATACAAAAATGGGTATCTCGGTATGGATTTGTCATTTACGGGCTGGGGTAAAAAGTGGGACTTTATAATTGTGCATGAATCCGGGCACGAATGGTTTGCCAACAACATAACCTACAGTGATGCCGCTGATATGTGGATTCACGAAGGGTTCACAAACTACAGTGAGTGCCTGTACATTGAATATTATTACGGCAAAGAAGCCGGAGCTGAATATGCCCGTGGGTTGCGTAAATCCATACAGAATGACAGGCCAATTGTCGGACAATACAATGTGAATAATGAGGGATCCTCTGATATGTACAACAAAGGCGCCAATATGCTGCACACCATCCGGCAAATTGTGGATAACGACTCTCTTTGGCGGGAAATACTGCGCGGCCTGAATCGCGATTTTTATCATCAGGTTGTTTCCGGAGCCCAAATAGAGGCCTATATGATCGAGAAATCAGGCAAAAATCTCCAAAAGGTTTTCGACCAGTACTTGCGTGACGTGAGGATTCCTGTTCTGGAATACAAATTCTCTAAAAAAGGCAAGCTTTCCTATCGTTGGTCCAATTGTGTGGATGGCTTCAATATGCCGATTAAAATAGAAGTGAAGTCAGGTGAGTACGCTTTTATTTACCCTGAAACCAGTTGGAAAACAAGCCCGTGCGAGGGTAAAAAAGGCGATACCATCACGGCAGACAAGAATTTCTACGTCAAATATGACAAGCAGTGATCATTCCTTGATCAATAGGGTAGTGTTTCCATTTAGAGTTGCTTGATAAGCACCTGATGGCAAATCTGAAACAGACAGGTAATTGATACCAGCGTGCAAATCCATTGATTTACACTGTCGACCACTTTCATCATATAAAGTGAGCTTTCCGGCTTTTTCAGTTTCCACACAAATCTGATTTTTCGCTGGATTGGGATATATGTTGAAGCTGTTTTGTGAACTTAAGTCCTCGCTGGAAGAAATATTAAGGCTGCCGACTTTCATGCCATTTCCAAAACTACTCACCCACAGCTCTTTCAGATCAAACGGGTTGAAAAACACCCTTTCCGGTTGTCGAAAATCATAACTTTCTACCAGTTCGAATGAAGGCGTATCATCAGAGATATTGTTTGAAATCCATAGCCCTTGTTGCTCTGTTGTTAGATAAACCTGGTCATACAAACCTGGATTGAACGTTATCGAGGTGACCCGATCAAATTTGGTTCCTGAAATCCTTGTCCAATGCTGTCCGCGATCCTTTGTTCGATACAGCCCCCCTAGTCCATTGGGTGCGCCACCCCAGCCACTAAAAACACAGGCATACCACACTTGTTGTGTTGGGTCGTTTGGATCAACTACAATGTCTTTTGTCCAGTAGTACATACCTTGGTCAGATACATCCTGCCAGTTGTTCAACACCGGATCATACAAGAATGCTCCCGAGCTATTGGTGAAAGCACCATTTGAATTTCTTCTGCCCGAATAACCGGCCAATACTTTACCATCATCAAGTACGGTGATGGAAGCCGGATGCTTTTGCGTCCTGGGAGGGTCGGGGAGGAGTGTCCAGGAAGAACTGCCAAGCGATTCCAGATTGTCACAGCGGTAAATACCGCCAACCCCTGCACCTCCTGCATAGTGGATGACACTGGCATAAGCCCTGCCCGGGTTATTAGGATCCAACGCTATCCAGAATACCGGGTGTCCAAAAGATTTTACCAATTTCCAGGTTAAGCCATTGTCAACGGAATACAGAATTTTACCTTCTGCATCGATGTTGTCCAATGGATTGTCTGCCAATCTGGTACTTTGATACATATCGTGAATGTTGCTGGTCGCAGCAAACAAGGTGCCGTTCCAGCTACGTGCTATTCTATAGGTGGTATTGGCATTTAACCCGGAATAATTGAACGACCAACTTTCTCCACTATCTGTGCTTATGATTCCTTTGATGTCTGAAAATCCGGCAAAAATGGTATTCGCATCTGCCCAAAGTATCTGCCAGCATGAGGTGTTTTCCATGCCAATGCTGTGATAAGGCGCCTTGGGTGGTGTAGGTTGATTGGCAGGATGTTGTTCGGCAGCATCCACATAGGCCTGTTGCCAGCTCTGTCCACCATTAGAGCTTTTGTGTACAAAGCCATAATCCCCAAAAATGATCCTGTCTGGATCATTGGCAGCCACATCGAATCCGAAAGGACATTCCCCATAGGACCAACCACGATCTCCTCCATGTCCACTCCAACCGGTATTGATGTTCTGATTGTTGGTGCTATGGAATGAATGAAACCAGTTTTCTCCACCATTGGTGCTTTTTAAAATGATAGGAGTTCCACTGCTGTTGCTTCCAGCCAGATAAACAGTCTGAATGTCATTTTCAGCCATGTCCAGAAACATGGGATAATCGTCATCCGGGTTAATGCCGTTCATTTTTTGTGTCCAGACATTGGAAATACTAAAATCACAGGAATATACACCTTTCAAAAAGCCCCAATAATCGGATCCTGGCAGACCTGCGTAGACATTACCCACATCACTAGTTAGGCAGAAAAACCGTACATTATTTCCGAATCTGGCTGCAGTAAAGGAGGCTATCCGTTCATTAACGGGCAAACCGCTGATATTTGCCGTTGTCCACGTACTGCCACCATCGATGGTTATAATAACACCATCATTAGTGCCCAGGTAAATTTTATCTCCGTCAAAGAAGGTTCCCCCAACCAGACAACCTGCGCCATTTGACATGGCTGTGTGAACCAGGGTAAAATCATCTCCACCATTTTTGCTGAAATATATCTGGCCGTAATAGGCAATTACCACATGACTGGGGTTGTGATAATCGGCCCAAATGCTGAAAACAGTTTCGGTATTATCAGGATTGCCAGGAAGCTCATTCCAGGTTTTTCCACCATCCATACTTTTTATGGGAAGCACACGGTCATTGGCATAATTAACGGAGTATTGCAGCCCTTGTATGTTGGTAAAGCAAACCTTTGAATTATGCCCAGCCTGTAATTCGGTGAAATGTACAAGGTGATAATTCAGGCCGTAGTCAGTAGTATGAAAAAGCGCAGATAAATCGCTGGCAATGAAAAACTCGTCATTATCGCCAGGGTTAATGGAAGGAGAAAACAAGGCGCCACCACCACCTATTCCTCGTGAGCTCCAGGAAATCGGTTGTGTAAATGCACAAAACTTCAGCAAAAGCAGGAAAATGATTGTGATATATCTCAGCATCGGTAGGGATTAATCAGGTTAAAACAAAAGCCATCAAATATAGGGTTAGTGTAGACTTATTGCATGAAAATTTACTGCTGTTTTTCATAGCCTGGCTATTTGCTATTTCATTTGATTGTTTCGCCGATTGAAGTATTTGCCCGACTTCTTGTGGTGGAATCGATGATGAGTAAAAATTAAGTCTGTATGTAAGTTTGGGCTTTGAACAGTTAGTGTTATTTTTACGTTTTCTATTTCTGATTTAGCACAAAATCGCCATTAACTTCCTAATTTTGCCAACTGAATAACATTAACAATCAAAAGTTATTACACTAACATGGCTAAAAAACGAATCGCCATCAATGGTTTTGGACGAATTGGTCGTCTCACATTTCGCAACTTGTTGAAAAATGACAATGTTGAAGTGGTAGCAATCAACGACCTCACCGATAACGAAACCCTGGCGCACCTGTTGAAATATGATACCATGCACGGCCGCTTTGATGGCAGTGTATCTGCTGACGAAACCAGCATGACCGTAAACGGACATAAAATCGAATGCATGGCTGTCAGAAATCCGGCTGAACTTCCCTGGGCGGATATGAAAATTGACGTGGTTTTGGAGTGTACAGGCATATTTTTGGAAAAAGAAAAAGCAGGCCTTCACCTTCAGGCCGGAGCTAAAAGAGTGATTTTGTCGGCTCCACCAAAAACCAGTGACATTCCAACCATTGTAATTGGAGCAAACGAAAAAGACATTCAGGATTCCGATACCATTCTTTCCAATGCCAGTTGCACCACCAACTGTCTGGTACCCATGATCATGACGCTCGACAAAGCTTTTGGCGTTGAGCAACTTTTCATGAATACCATTCACGCTTACACCTCTGATCAGAACTTGCAGGACGCTCCTCACCGGGATCTTCGCAGAGCTCGTGCCGCCGCTCAGAACATCGTGCCTACCACAACCGGAGCTGCTAAAGCAGTTGTTTTGGTAGCGCCCCACCTCAAGGGTAAGATCGCGGCACATTCTGTAAGGGTTCCTGTAGCTACCGGTTCTCTAACGGATTGTGTTTGCAAGCTCAAAAAAACAGCTTCGGTTGAAGAAATCAATGCTGTTTTTGAAGCGGCTGCCAATAGTACTTTGAAAGGTATTATGGAATACAATACCGATCCGATTGTTTCCAGTGATATTGTCACAAACACACACTCTTGCATTTTTGATGCACCATTGACTCAGGTGAATGGCGATACCTGCCGCATTGTTGGCTGGTATGACAATGAAGCCGGCTACTCAGCTCGTCTGGCGCAATTGTGTGCCATGGTGTAAACGATTGATAGAATTTTTGCCTACCCGAGAAAAAAATCGCGGCAAATTCTAATTTTGTGCATTCCTGATAAAAGCCTTCCTGTTGCATGCAACGTGTCAGGAAGGCTTTCATAATAGATACCTATGAATCTAGACTTTTCAAACAAAAAGGCCCTTGTCCGCGTAGATTTTAACGTCCCACTCGATAAGGAGTTCAAGATTACAGATGATACTCGAATCAAGGCTGCTATTCCTACTATCCAGCATATTTTAGAGCAGGGCGGATCTGTTATTTTGATGTCTCACCTTGGGCGCCCACTTTCAAAATTAAACGAGGATGGAAGTATAAACCGGGAAAAGTTCACCTTGAAGCATTTGGTAAAACATTTGCGCCGCAAGCTCAAAACAAGGGTTCACTTTGTGGATGATTGTATAGGCAAAGCCGCGGTAAAAAAGGCAGCCGAACTCAAACCCGGAGAAGTTTTACTGTTGGAGAATACCCGGTTCTATAAGGAAGAGGAAAAAGGGGATGAGGAGTTTGCCAAAAAACTGGCGGCCTTAGGCGATATTTATGTCAATGACGCTTTCGGTACAGCACACCGCGCACATGCCAGTACGACGATAGTCGCCCATTATTTTGATAAATACCACAAAACCTTTGGGTTCCTGATGGAGCGCGAAATTGAAAATGCCACTCGGGCCATGAAAGATCCGGAAAAACCGGTTACCTGCGTCACAGGCGGCTCAAAGGTGAGTGACAAGATTCTTTTGCTGGAGAAATTTCTGGATTATGCCGATAACATACTCATCGGAGGAGCCATGGCTTATACCTTTTTTCTGGCAAAAAAAGGCTCGGTTGGAAACTCACTGGTAGAGGAAGACAAGCTAAAAATTGCCAAAGAATTTTTGAAAAAAGCCAAGGATGCCGGCGTGAAAGTCCTTTTGCCCAGAGATTCTGTATGTGGAGATAAATTCGCTGCAGATGCCCAGGTAGAGGTTTACCCAAGCAATCAGATTCCGGATGGATGGATGGGACTGGATATTGGCCCTTCAGCAGCCAGGTCTTTTGCCTCGGCTATCCGAAAAAGCAAAACCGTTATCTGGAATGGCCCAATGGGCGTATTTGAAATGCCTGTTTTTGCAAACGGAACAAAAGTTGTAGCCAAAGCCTGTGCTTCTGCGACCCGAAAAGGTGCCTTCACCATGGTTGGTGGCGGTGATTCAGTTGCAGCAGTAAATCAACTAAAACTGGCCAAAAAAGTTAGTTTTGTTAGTACCGGCGGAGGTGCCATGCTCGAATTCCTGGAAGGAAAAGAACTGCCGGGAATAAAAGCGATAAATGGTTAATGCGAAATATTGCGCATTTCGCATTGATACATTTCGCATTGATAACCTAGTTTTTCAACATCAAATAGTTAATCGGAATATCCATTGTGATAAATCCGCCGATGCGATAGCTGCCCAGTTCTTGATTTTCATAGGCTCCTGCCTGATTGACTTTCCTTAAAAGAGGGCCCATTTGTCCGCCAAAGCCAAATGCGAGAGGCCATTTGCCCAGTGGTGGATCAATAACAAGATAGGCCCCCGGAGCCACGATGTTTTTCCATTCCAAGGCAGGAAGGTTTTCCACTCCATCGTCTTCAAAACGGTATGCATAAATGGCGCCTACATCTATTACCGGGAAAAAGAACCCGATACTGCCGTATTTGGGCGACTTATTCTTGCCTCGCCAGTTCATACCCCAGTTTAAACTAAATCCCAGAGGTGCTGCCAGCCCTGCTGTGGTTGTGGTTGAATTGATCAGGTCTGAACTAACAGTGCGCATTCTTTCACTCATGACATTCCCTCCTGCGTAGCCGTTTATGGCAATGGCAAAGGTGTTTGCCGCCTTCTTCGCCTTTGAACTTCCCGGTGGAAGGGAGAATAGCTCAATGGCGTTTTGCACTTCTGTGGGGTTTTCACTTTCGGCAACAGCAGCTATAAACATCCCGTATTTCTGCAATTCTTTTTTGCCAATGAACTTTGGCCCAATCAAAGAATCAAGAATGAACAAGGTGTTTCCGATGGCTGCCGAGTAATTCTTCTGACGCACATTGAAATTCAGTGATCCTGCCTGTTGAATAATTTGCAGGTATTTCTGATCTATCGCTTGTCCGCCATCCGGATTCATGAGTTCCATTAAGCTGTTGACAGATTCCAGCATGCGATTAAATAATTGTAGACAGGAAGAAAAATTGTCGCTCAAACTTTCATCTGTTGGGTTGGAGCGATCCTGAATGCTTTGATCAAGATCCTGTGCCTTGCCCCCAAATGATTGTAGGGTTTGCTTCCAGTTGTTTAAAATCGTACTTCCTTCAGCGGCTTTTCCAATAATGGAATTGATGGAAACGCCGTTTTTGAAACTTACCTTGAAATGGAGAGAATGATGCCAAAGCAATCCAAAATACAATTTCAGGATTATAGGGTCATTCAACGCCTTGCGGATATCGTTGGTGCTATACCATTGTCCGTTTTGGGGATTGAACAAGGATTGCGACATGTAATTTACCAGCTTAAAGCCGGTAGCAATATTCTTCAAATCGGGTAAAGAATCCGCTGTCATCTGAATCTCTGATTCGGAGTTGTCTGACAGATATTGCAAAATCTGCACAGCCGGTTCCCCATCAATAAACATTTGCACGATGTGGAACAGGTCGGTAGCGATTGATTGCTGTGCAGGCTTTAGGATGCTTACCGGCGCTTCCCGTAAGTAGGTGTCCAGATTGCCGGGAAGCAAACGAAGATCAGTAATGAAAGCGTCTCGAAGCGCTTCCAGATAAATTTGGAATTGATAAACTTCGGTATCAATGACCAGCAGAATTTGCTGGGTGTTGCGGAAAAAGTTTTTGAAATAATGGTTTTTATCTGCCAGCACAGCCTCTTTGAATTCAGCAAAAAATGCCAGTGAAAGCTCCTGTTTGGTTCTTTGGACCAAAAACCTGGCGATCCCGTCAGCTATGAAACTCACCGGATTTCCAGAAGCCGAATTGGTATTAGAGGCATTATCAAACATGGAAAACTTATCGCTTTTCAGGTCGAATTGCGATGTGTAAGCAATTTGCATGAATGGGTTTGGTGTGTCGAATACATCGTTGATCCTGCTTTGCTCAACACTGTCGACTCCACCGCAATAGCTTGAGAAGAATGCCTGGAGTTCAGGATTCAACAGGTTCTTTCCTGTTGTTGTATCATGTGCAAATGTGGATCCTTCATCGAGCACGACAAAGTTTCCGGCGTTCACAAAATAGGGTTTCAATTTAATGGCATCAGCCAAATAGTACTGAGCTTTCCCTAGCATTGAAAGGCAAATGAAGGAAAGCGTAAATGCTGTTTTCAGTTGTTTCATGGTTGATTTAATTTTTAAAAATGATCGGATTGGGATAGTTGCCATTCGCATCTGAAACCGGACTGCTGTGTTGCGACAAAGCGTCAAGCAAGCCATTAAATCCATTTGAGGAAAAATCAGGAGCCTCTTTTAATGCACTCAAACACAAGGCTGCTATTCCACCCAGAATCGCTACCGAACAGCTGTTGTTTGCATCCGCAGGATTCATTCTATTGCTCGTGTCATATACCATACCCTTAAAACCTCCCATCAAAAACTGGAGCTTCTGGTTGGCAATTTGGTTGCGAACCTGGGTTATATCTGTTGGGGCAGCCGCAACATTCATAATGTCTAACTGATTGTTAGGGAATCTCTTGTTGATTAGATTGGTCCAGTTACTGCCAACATTTCTGTTTTCCGCAGCAGCCAGAATAACCATGTTGGCATCTTTAACCTTTGTAAAAACCCGTTCGACCTCAGCGGGAGTAATGCCTTCGACAATCATTCTACTGAGCGGGATGGCTTGTGCTGTGACGGCTATCTCAACTCCAAGGTCTGCAGCCAATTCAAAAGAATTCAGCAAATGTTTAATCCCGGTATAGGCGCCAGAGATGTCCCGCGCTTTAATGATGGTCAGGTCTGCCTCGTTTGCAATGCCATTTACGTAGTGATCCTGATTTGAGTCTGCTTTGCCACTCATGATACAGGCAAGTTGGGTGCCGTGACCACCCGCTGAAAACCCATCGGTAACCGGGTCACGACCGGTATGATCCAGGATAGAAAAGCCGGTTCTGCCAACAAAAAATTTGTGTCCGGGCTGATCCAAATGAACCAGAGAGTTTACATTCAGGTTTACTCCAGTGTCTATCAGGGCTAGTTTTACATTTTTACCGTGGTTGTCGATTAATGATTGAGGAAGTATGCCGGTAAGCAGGTCAGACCAATCAAATGTTTCAATCATGGGTTTAGGATTTTCAAATGTTAAGTGGAATTTATCTATCAAATTCAAAGAGATCAGACTCCGCGAATAATGACGACTACAAACGTATCCTTTTTATTTTGTAAACCATTGTTCAGACCTTAGAAAAAGCAGAATATGGCGATCACGCTAAGCATCCTCACCTCGAAAAGAGACATGATGTCTCTCTCTCCGCTTCTACAACAGTTAAATCCCATATCTACCCCCAAATATTTAGATACTGTGCTGGATGATATGATTGCACACGGATACAGAATGGTAACAGCCAATGAAAATGGCGAATACCTTGCTGTATCCGGAATTTTGGTGACAACCAAGTTCTACAGTGGAAAATACCTGGAAATGGACAATGTTATCGTTACCGAGAACCATCGTTCCAGTGGGATTGGAAAAATATTAACCGATTTTATTACAGAACTGGCGCGTGAAGAGGGTTGTGAAACCATTATGCTGGATGCTTACCTCGATAATGAAAAGGCGCATATCTTCTATGAAAGAGAAGGATTTGTGAAGAAAGGATATCATTTTTTGAAGAAAATCTGATCCTCAAAATTCATCAAAACTGTGTACTATAAAATGGAGAATAAAATCGAGGATTCTATGCCATAATCTTTGCTATTTCATTGGCTTGGAAACAGGGTTTTTGTATCTTCGCGCACTGATTTTTGGTGTCGCAATTGTAAACAAACTCATGGTATCATAACAACTGCCCACTCGACGCCAGATAACAATCACCAGGGCAAAATTTGACGAAGATTTTTTTCCGTTTAAAAAGTACAAATGCAAGATTCGAGGATAATTCCCATTAATGTAGAGGATGAATTAAAAGTCGCCTATATCGACTATTCTATGTCGGTAATTGTAAGCCGCGCATTGCCAGATGTCAGAGACGGTCTCAAGCCGGTTCACAGACGTGTATTGTATGGCATGCTGGATTTAGGCCTTTCCTACAACAAACCGTATAAGAAATCTGCCCGTATCGTGGGTGAGGTTTTGGGTAAATACCACCCGCACGGCGATAGTTCTGTGTATGACACCATGGTTCGTATGGCTCAGGAATGGAGTCTGCGTTACCCACTGGTAGACGGCCAGGGTAACTTTGGTTCCATGGACGGTGACAGTCCGGCTGCCATGCGTTATACAGAAGCCCGCTTGCGGAGGGTCTCTGATGAAATCGTCAGTGACCTGGACAAGGAAACAGTAGATTTTCAGCTGAATTTTGACGATTCGCTGGAAGAGCCAACTGTGATGCCCTCCAAAATTCCAAACCTGCTGGTGAACGGAGCATCCGGTATCGCGGTAGGTATGGCTACGAACATGATGCCGCATAATCTCACTGAAGTGTGTGATGCCATCATAGCCATGGTGGATAACCAGGAGATGACCGTTGAGGATCTGATGGAGTATGTAAAAGCGCCGGACTTTCCTACAGGAGGTATTATTTACGGTTTGAGCGGTGTCAAAGAAGGCCTGAGAACAGGCCGTGGCCGCTGTGTAGTTCGCGCCAAAACCGAAATTGAAACCGATGACAAAGGACGTGAATCAATCATTGTAACTGAGGTTCCATTCCAGGTAAATAAGTCAATCCTGATTTCCAAAATCGCGGAATTGGTTAATGAAAAGCGCGTATTGGGCATCAATGATGTACGCGATGAATCAAACCGGGAAGGTGTCAGGATCGTTATCGAAATTAAAAGGGATGCAGCTGCCAATGTTATCCTAAGCCAGTTGTTCAAGCTTACTCCGCTGCAAACCAGCTATGGCATTAACAACATCGCCCTGGTGAATGGCCGTCCTAGAACCCTGAATCTGAGAGACCTGATTGATGAGTTTATCAAATTCAGATTAGAGGTAATTGTCAGAAGAACCAAATACGAGTTGCGAAAAGCAGAGGAAAGAGCGCATATTCTGGAAGGCTTGCTGATCGCACTTGATCACCTGGATGAGGTAATCGCGTTGATCCGTGGTTCCAAGGATGTGGAAGAAGCGAGAGAAGGCTTAATGTCAAAGTTTGGCCTTACTGAGATCCAGGCGAAGGCAATTCTGGCCATGCGCTTGCAGCAGCTAACAGGACTGGAGCGCGACAAAGTCAGAGCGGAATATGATGAGCTGATGAAAAAAATAGCCGAATTGAAGGCTATTCTGGCTGACGAAATGCTGCAACGCGGCATTGTCAAAAGTGAAACTGAAGATGTCAAAGCCCGTTATGGCGATGAGCGCCGTACCGCCATTGATCTAAGCGAAGCTGATATCAGCATTGAAGATCTGATCGAGGATGAGGAAGTGGTGATCACCATCAGCCATGCCGGATATATAAAGCGTACTTCCATTACCGAGTACCGCGCGCAGGGCAGGGGAGGACGCGGCGCCCAGGGGGTACGCACACGTGACGAGGATTTTGTCGAGCATATGTTTACGGCAACCAATCACCAGACCATTATTTTGTTTACAGAAAGTGGTCGTTGCTTCTGGCTGAAAGTATATGAAGTGCCGGAAGGCGCTAAAACCACTGCAGGCAGGGTCATTCAGAACCTTTTGAATATACCTAAAGAAGACAAGGTTAGAGCATTCATCATTGTTCGCAATTTTAATGATCAGGAGTTCATTAATAACCACTACATCATTTTCTGTACGAAACTTGGCCAGATCAAGAAAACAGTCCTGGCCGATTACTCCCGCCCACGCCAGGGAGGTATAAATGCCATTGGCATCAATGAAGGGGATGCCCTGATTGAAGCAAAACTTACCAATGGTAAAAACGAAATAGTAGTTGCCATTAAGAGTGGAAAAGCCATCAGGTTTAATGAAGAAGATGTTCGTTCCATGGGACGTACTGCCTCCGGTGTTCGTGGTATCCGGGTAAGTGATGATGGGAAAGATTCTGTTGTCGGCATGGTTTGCGTGGATCCGGAAGATACTTCAACCAGCATTTTGGTGGTGTCTGAAAAAGGTCTGGGTAAAAGATCTGCCCTGGAAGACTATCGCGTACAAGGCAGGGGTGGTAAAGGGGTGAAAACCCTCAACATCACCGACAAAACGGGTGAATTGGTAGCTATTAAGGCGGTAACAGATGAAGATGATCTGATGATTACCACAGTGAATGGCGTTACCATACGTACGGCAGCAAGCGAACTGAGAATTATGGGTCGCGCAACCCAGGGTGTAAAACTCATTCGTTTAACCGGATCTGACAATATTGCGGATGTAACGGTTGTTGCCAAGTCAGAAGAGTCGGAAGAAAATGGAACTGAAGAAAATGGAGCAGTGGAAAACGGTGAAAATGATGGCCCAACTGAGGAGTAGTTTTTGGGGTAAAATCAATAATTTTTCACCATTAACAAGCCATTATTAATAAATTCGGTTGATTTTGCGTCTAAATAAAGGTTGTAAAAGACATGATTTACACCGCCGTTATCAACTAAACTTTCAAAATTAAATCATAACCATGAAAAAATTGATTTTAACTCTGGTGGTAGTTTTAACCACTTTAGGCCTTTCCCAGGCTCAGGAAGGTGGGGCGAAATTGGCTAAGAGTGCCGGAAAAGCGCTGACCAGCTACAATATTGACCCGTCTGGCAACAGTGCGAAACTGGGTGAAGCAAAGGAGAAAATTGAACAAGCCCTGAAATTTGAGGATGCCCGCGCATTGCCCGACGCCTGGCTCACTAAAGGAGATGTGTACAATACCATGCTTCAGAAAGATTTGGCCAGAAGAATGATTGATAAAGAGGCTCCATTGACTGGTGACAATGATGCTCTGGAAGCTTTTAATGCCTATAAGGAAGCCTACAAACTGGCCACTAAAAAATATCACAAAACAGATGCTGTAAAAGGTATAGCAGAAGTTCAGGCTCAACTGATCAATGTAGGTGTTGCCAAGTACGAAAAAGAAGAGTACGAAAAAGCCTTTTTGTCTTTCAAAGCCTCTCTTGAAAGCCATGAAATACTGACCGAAAATAAAAAGACCAGTGCCCTGGATGATCCTACACAATTGAAGGATCAGAAGTATTTCACAGGCTTGATCGCAACTATGGCAGATCGCTGTGCCGATGCAGTAGTTTATTACACAGAACTTTACAAAGAAGGAACCGACAATGCATCAGTATATGAGGGCCTGTACAATTGTAAAATGAAAATGGGTGATGAAGCTGGTGCCAATACAGTACTCACCGAAGGACGTAAGAAGTTTCCAAATGATCCTGCCTTGTTATTTGCCGAGATAAATGCTTACCTGAAAGCTGGAAAACTGGCTGATCTCATTGGTCGCCTGAAGCAGGCCATCAAGCAGGAGCCGGATAATGTAAGTCTGTATGTAACCCTGGGTAACGTGTATGACAATCTGTATACAACTGCCATTAAGGATAATGACACTGCCAAGGCGGATGAATACTTTAATGAGGCAAAAGCGAGCTATGAAGCTGCCCTTGCCAGAGATTCGACTCACGTAGATGCCAACTACTCTTTGGGCGCTCTGTATTACAACAAAGCAGCTGCTAAAACTCAGGAAATGAACGAATTGCCTGAGGATTTCTCCTCTGCAGGGATTGCCAAACTGAATAAAATGCGTGGAGAGGTTATGGCACTATTTGATTTGGCATTGCCAAGCTTTAAAGCTGCTGAACGCGCAAACCCAGATGATGTGAATACCCTGATCGCTTTAAACGAAATTTTCGCACGCAAAGATGATCTGGAAACAGCTACAGAATTTAAAAAACGCCTTCAGACTGTGAAAGATGGCGGAAAGAATGCAACTCCCTATTTTAAACAGTAACAGGTAGTTTGTAATAAATGAAAACCCCGGGGCATGTACTCATGTTCCGGGGTTTTCATTTATTTGCTTCTCTCCACATAAAATCCAGTTCCCTTTGGTATCAATATACCACCCGTTTTCAAATACCTTTTTGAATGTTTGAACAAAGAAACGCTCCGTCACCGAGCGAATGCTTTGGTCTTCTCCGTGAAGGCGGTTAAACAGCAATAATCCGCCTGGGCGTAATAATTTCTCACAATCCTGTAGAAATTCAACGGTGCAAAAGGGGGGTGGGGTAATGTCATCCTCGAATATATCGATGACCAACAGATCGAATTGTTCAGCGCAAACTTCTACAAAACGCCGGGCATCGGCAGTTACAATTTGAATAGGAGAATCAAGCCGAGGCAAGGTGTAACTAACAGCCAGTGAAGCAACGGTTTCATCCCATTCCACAGCTGTGTAGTGATAGCTCCGGTGAAACACTTTTTCCAGCATATAGGGCACTGAGCCTAGTCCCAATCCCAGCAATAGAACATTATGAACATTCCGCTCATCGATCTTGAGCTGATCAAATGCCAGGAGGAAGTTCTTGTACAGATCGTCCCAGGAATAAATGGCTTCCCCGCTGATAAGCTGAATTCTGCCTCTGCTAAGGATGACACTTAAAGAAGGGTTCTGTTCTGAAGCCGTTTCTTCGAGTGTCAATGGCATAATATGGGAAAGCCATCTCTTCCAACGTGGGATATGCATCAATTATCCTTTTTCTTTTTCTTGAAGGGGTCCCATTTGTCCAGCTTGTCTTTTAGCTCATCGGCTTTTTTCTTGCCTTCCTCACCCAGTACTTCCCCGGCTTTGTCGCCGGCTGCTTTGCCTAGTTTGTCCTTGGCTTCCTGAGCGGCCTTGTCGGTAGCTTCCTGTAATTTTTTGTCTGCAATGGCCTGCAAACTGTCTTTTGCTTTCTGAGCAGCAGCCTCTGCCTGGGCTTTGGCCTTGTCGATTTCCTTGTTGACAACATTTGTCAAAGAATCTTTGGCCTTGTCAACCACGGCTGTAGCAGCACCAGCAGCTTCTTCCTTGAGTGTACTTTCACCATCTGAGCCCAGTACTTTTACCCCAATTTTCGGATTGGCCATAGTGCCGGTAAGGTCAAAGCGGACATTGATGTACTCACCATTGGCCAAATTAACACCAACTTTGGAGGCTTCCTTGGAAAGCATGCTCAAACCACTATTGGCTACAGACCCTACACCGGATTTTTGCAGAGCGCTTCTCGGTATTTTACTCAGCACCTGGTAATCCATGTCAGTTGTAATGCCGTGTGAACCACTCACTTGCATGGCAACATCTTTCATTTGCATGTTGAATGGTTTGATGGTCACCTTGCCGTCCTTGACTTCAAACCAGTTTTTGGTATTGGCCATTTCCAGGTTCTTCAAATAGTTGATTCCCAGTTTGTCACCAAGCATGCTGGTTGGTTTGAAATTGCTGAATACTGCGGCAATTGTTTCCAAAAATCCGGCTGCCGACAAGGTGCCGAAATCAGGCATCATGTCTTTTCCCAACAAGCCGCTCATGGAAAGGGTCGTGTTGAACTTGCCATTCATAAATTGCATAATAGGCGCTACAGCCTTTACCGTGGCAAATGTTTGAAATGCCTCCTTAAAACTCATATTCAACATGGCAATATCCATATCAAATGCAGGTTTTGACAGATCCTGGGTGTTATAATCACCGTTGAGCGCCACCTGGCCACCAATGATATCAGCTGTACAATCTTCAATTTTGGCTACTTCATCCTTAACAATGATCTTTCCACTGAGATTATTCAGGTCATAGGTGGTGTATTTTACTTTGCCAAAATTGGCGTTCAACGTCATGTCCATATTCTCCGGAACCGGAATGACTTCCTCCGCAACGGGCTCCGTTGAGCTGGCAGCTGCAGTTGTCGCTTCAGGCTCAGTCATGAATTGATTTAAATCAAAATAGCTGGAGTTCAGATTGACAACACCTTTCATGGTCTGATTGTCAAAGAGGTAATTCCAGGCATTAAGAATTTCACCGTTACCACTCAGGTCGCTTGACTCACCAAGTTTCATGGAGAAATTGGAGATGTTCATTTTGTTGGGTAAAAAATGCCCGGCGGCGCTAAGGTCATTTATTTCGTAAGTGTCGTATTTGAGCTTCCCGATTCTACCATCCATGGTGAAATCCCAGCGATCAAATACTTTTTCGGTGCTTTCGGCAGGTACGTCATTGGGTACCACGCCACTTTCTTCCTCGGTAGGTTCCATCCATTCATTTGCATCAAAATAAGTAGAAGCAAAATTCAGGTTGCCGCGCATGGTTTTATTCGTGCTGAAATAGGCCAGCAAATTGTCGATGCTTCCGGAAGCGCGCAGGTCGCTGTTCCCCAGTTTGGAATCAAATGATTTGATCTCCAGTTTTTGCGGGGTAATACTGGTTGACAGTTCATTGATCTTCACCGCCGGCATGTCATCTGCTTTGTAGCTGATCCCACTCATGGCAAAATCACCGCTCATATTTACCTGGTCATATTGCCCGGCATCTACCTGACTCATAGCGGCCTTGACGGTCATATTGGACTTGATGATACCTGCCAGCTCTTGCACTCCTTCCATGGGAAATGCCTTTGAGAGTTCGCCTAGATTCAACGTACCGTTTATTTTGGTATCGATGGTTGGGTCGGATTCCGGTTTTTTCAGCTTGAAATAACCTTCCAGAGGGTTAGAGCCAATGTTCAAACTGAATTTGGAAATATCTACTGTCATGTCATCCAGACGGGAAGAAGGATTGTCGATGGTAGCATCTACATTGATGTTGGATACTCCCAGCGGCAGGCTCGGGTATTTGAAATCGGCATCTCCTACCTTGAACATCAGTTTAAAGGCCGGATAGGTTTTTTCATTATAAACACCTTTGGCAAAACCGGCGAACTTGATGGTTCCGTTTGCTTTTACATCGTCAAAATCTTTTGAATAAGCGCCCGGAATAATACTCAACAAGCTTTTGAAAGTATTTTGTGGAGTGCCAAAAGTAAGGTCCATGCGGATGTCTTCAGAGTTCTCCGGCATTTGCACCCAGCCGTCGAGAAAAATAGAAAGCGCATTTACACTCAGGTCATTTTTCTTGAAAGTGAACATCATATTCTTCATGTCCGCGCCGAGGGTGGCATTCCAGTCGGCTTTCGCTTTGGAAAGGTATTGCATGCCTCCATAATTCACGGACAGCGCTTGAATGTTGGTTTTCATCACCAAATCGTACAAGGTGCTGGTGAAATTTCCGGAGCCGCTGTGATTGAGACCGGTTAATTCAGCGCGCATATCCAATCCACGGTCGTCATACAGGATATTGCCATCCGTGATGCCGTATTTCTCCAATTTTACCGGACTGGATTCCGAACTGCTGCTTGTGGTGGTAGATTCGGGTTCCGGCTTGGTAATGTCGTAATTGGCCTCGCCATTGCTCAGTACATACACCTTAATATCAGGTTTCTGAAAAAACAAGCCTTTGATCACCACTTCAGAACCGGTGATGACAGACATAAGATCGACTGCTACATCGAGTCGCTCGCACTGAACCAGTTTTACGCCTTCGAATGATCCGGGTCCATTGGTGACTTCCAGACCTTCCAGTCCAACGGATAAATTCGGGAAATGACGGAAAATGGAAATGTCGACGTCTTTGAAATCGAGTTTAGCTGTCAGGCTTTCGTTGGCAGCATTTTTTACTTCTGCGATTATGTCGTCCTTAAAAAAGTATGGAATGGCGATCAGGGCTGCGATCAGGAGACCAAAAAATATGCCGAGGCCAATAAGTAGTTTTTTCATGATTGTGCTGTATGATGCAAAATTTGGATGCAAGATACAACGCAGAAAGGGCAGGAAGTGCTTGGAAACAGGCTAAATAAAACGCTTAATTAACATTCAGGAGCATCAATTCGATGTAATGCTGCATTCAGGCAAGTTCTTTGGCTTTTTCGATGAGCCAGTTCCGGTCACAAATGATTTTTTTGCCTTCGATCCTTTCCAAAAGCTTCGCTGATCGTTTGGGATCTTTAAACGGTGTTTGAAACAGTTGATTGAGAATTTGAGCAAATGCCATGTTCATGGCTTGCAGATTGTCCGCAACAGATTTTGGGGCAGTTCGTTCAACAAATTTTCTGAAAGAATCAATTTTATAGGGGAGGAGGTCAGAGCGGAGTTCGTAGTAGGCTTTTAGTTCGATTCGCTTTGCAAATAACTGGTAAAAGGAAGAAGGCGCTGTATCTGGAATATAGTCAAGACAATCATTGAATTTTTTTTCTGCTAACAAACAATTTGCCTTGTTGATTCTGTAGTAAAATTGATCTTCATCACCACCGAGAATATTGTCTTTATATTCTTCTGTAAATTTTTTTGCCCACTCCAATTCACCGGTGCTTAATGCTACTTGAATCAAGCCTAAGTAGGCATTGAAACGAAGGCCACCATGCGAATGGAAAAAGCCTTTTTCCAAATTTGATTTGTTTATTGAGTGCAGTAATGGGAGTATCTCTGTGTTACCTTGATCTCCTAGCAGTGTGCAAAAGTTTCTAAGGTGTGAATAGTAAAGCGAAAGAGTTTCAAACTCTAATTCTTCTCCTCTCTTTTCAAGCATTTCCATCATTTCCTCAACACCAGTCATTTTTAGTTTTTGTTCCTTAAGCAGCTGATGTATTTTATGAGTCATTTCCAATAATATACTTTCTTTTAGTAGGTAAGTATCCTCTTCGGGGATATTGTCTGCAACATTAAAATCGGGTAGGGAATCTGATTTGGTCGCTTTTTGCTGAATGATAGACCGCAATTTGAGGTCTGTGATACGGATTTGATAAAACAGCTTTAATTGCCGTTGAAATTCAGGAATATTGAGGTTGCCGTTTAGATAGTTGTATGAAGTTTCCCACAAATGTTTTTCTTCAGCTAATTTCAACAACATTTCGTATTTGGAAAGCGATTCTTTTTGGCTTGTAACATCTTTTGATAATTTGGAAAAGGATTGGTCAAACCTTGTTTTTAAGCCTCTTTCACGCAGCCAACTTGTCCATTTAAGACTAAATTGCACTGATTGAATATCAGAAGCAGCATCATTTACCACACAAAATGTGCGTAACAATTTATTTAATTCTGCCATTAATTTTTCAAGTTTACCATCAATGTGTTTCGCGTTTGGGAACAATTGTTGATAAACTATTTCTTTAATTAGTTTCTGTTCATCAAAGTCTGGCGCGGTGGACTTAATTATCTTGTAAAGATTTAATAAGTCGCTGCTCTGAGCCCCGCTATTAAAGTAAGGGCTTTCTAAGAAAAGTTGAAACTGTTGGAGTTCTTCAGAACTTAAGGCACTAATAATTTCCAGCAGATAAGTATGTCTCATATAACAGAGTCCGGAATAACTGGCAAAAAGTGTCCATAATTTTTTATCTCAAGGAATCTACTTTTGCCCACATTAAATGCAAACTTAAACACAAAATTGGATGATGATTACTAAAAACAAACTTTTGATCCTGTGCCTGATATTTGTAGGCACTCTGTTTTCCAACAATTGGTCAACCGCAACCAATCCAAAACCTATTTTAACTTCTTCTGCTTTTGATTCTGATTGTGATCTCCCGGCTCCGGATGATTTTGAACCCATAGAAATTGGAACTTCGTGGGTGAAACTTAGTTGGACACCTGTTGGCCCAACTCCGGCTCGTTATATAATCAGAACATATTTGGGAAGTAATGGCAATCTGGTTGATGTTTCCAATGTGCCTGGAACCGCAACTACATGGAAGGTGCTAAATTTAAGTTCAAATACAGAGTATCGCTCAACCATAACTCCGGTATGTGATAATAATGTAGAAAGTCAATATAATATTATTACAGACCTATATAAAACCCTGATTATTGATTTGATCTTGTCTGGTTATACACCGCCACAAGGGCTTGGGGAAGGATGTACCATCTATCGCTCAAATGGTACTTGTCTGTTAAATTCTGCAGGAAGTACTGATTTTGGTATTTCTGATAATTTAACTGAGCCAAATGTTTCTAGAAACTTTGAAGTAAACCTTGATCAATTCCCAACAATAGAATTGACACTTGAGCAAAATGGAGACTTTGACTTTTATTGCGAAAATAATGTACCACCTAATCCACATTGCTTAACCAAAACAGTTTATGTGAAAAACAATAATGATTTAGTGGCGACAATGGAGTTAATTAGTCCTACTTATGGTCCTCCATATATTACTTGTACGTATCTAAATGGAAACTATAAAGTAACCAGAAAGGATGCAGTCCTCAAACCAATCACAGGAACTAACGAGATAAGTGGAATTGCCTTCTCCGTTTCCCCTAATCCATTCACAGACCAGCTCAATGTGGATATGGAATTAAGCGGAGAAACCGACCAGGCTACCCTCGCCCTGTATGACCTTCAAGGACGTCTAATGATCACGCAAATGGCTCAAAAAGGAAGCCGAAATCAAAGCATAAATACCTCCAATCTGGCGCCAGGCATGTACCTGTTGCACATCAATGCCAGTGCGGAAAAGAGAATCCTCAAAGTGGTAAAAACGCAATAACTACTTAAATCAAAACCACTTGCAACGGAGGCCGGGTTTCCCGGTCTCCGTTTTTTTCTTCAGACTTTGCTGCCTGGAACATGCGGACAATATGCTGATTCACATTTTGAATTTCAGAATGGCAGCATTATTGCTTTTCTCAATTCAATTTATTCCGACTTTTTTTAAATCCCGCAAAAATGAAAAACTGTCTCGCCTTATTTTTTCTGCTTAATAGCGCAATCCTCCTCTCTCAAACTACCAGCGAATGCGCGGCGGAAATAGATCCGGTAAGTGCTATTTGCACGAGTGACAAGCTGTTTTTGTCAACCACCAACTCAGCTGATTACAATTTTCCGCTCAGTCTGGAATGGTCATTTGTTTCCTATTCTGGAAATGGGACCGTGATTCCTTCGGATATCGTTTTTGTTTCGCAGGGGAAGGCTAAAACTGAAGTGATTTACGTGGGCACTATCTGGCCTCCGGGGGTTTACACATACCAAATGTGTGCAGAATGTCGGGATGTCGATGGTAACGGAGTAAACGATTTGGCTTGTGAGCAAACGACGGTCGTCGTGAATGGAGGTGTTTCACTCCCTCATATAACCGAGTTGGATGGAAATCAAGACGGGTTAATTCTGGCTGTCAATGAAGCCAGTTTTACCATAAATACACCGGCCAATGGAGAAGATTATTCAATATCTGTTTTACCCGATGACGGGTTTGTAACGGTCAATATTTCCAATAACCTGGTGACGCTTACACACCTGCCGACTTCTCCGGAATATCAGGGTAATTGCATGTATGACATTACTTATACCATTACCAATGGAGGGTGTGTTGAGAGAACCACAGTTGAAGTAACATTCACTAACCCCTGGGATCCAGATAACGACGGCATTATACAAGGAGTTATTAATTATTGTCCTTCCTGCGGCAATTTTTTACATTTAAACGGAGACCGGCCTGGATGCGATGGAATAGGAACATGGGAACTTGTTTCAGGTCCGGGTCCGGTATTTATCGATAATTCAGCTCCTGATCTTGGAGATGCCTATGCTACAGTTTCCATTCCTGGAACCTATACCTTTCTATATACGGCTTCTAATATTGATCCATATCCTACCTCGACGTATGAACTCACTTGCACAGTCCTTGATGTGGATCAATTTCATTTGGGACCGGAAAAAACCTATACGTACTGTAACAATACACTTGAGGTGGGTAGTTATCCGGTTTCATTTAATGATCTACCTGAGGCGCTGTATGCCTGGACACAACCTATAACAAATTTAGGAGTACAAATTGTGCCTGCCGATTCAAATGCTGCTAATATTATAGTTCCAAATGACCTTGATCTGGGTATAAATGGTTTGAATATTAAGGTAGATGCTTACCGGTTTTACCTGGATGATGATTGTGGCGGGCCTAATCCACCAGTTCTGATTCAATTGCCTTTTAATGATCCCTTGGAAAACTGGGCTTATGTAAACAACCTTTTTGACGAGCCGCAGAACTGCATATCCGTATGCACTACAACCAGTTACGTCCATTTCTGGGGTGCTCCAACAGTAGAAATAGAATCTGAGGATATAAATTTTCTCTGCAGCTCTGGAACAGAAAGCATCAGACTTAAAGACTTTTTCGAGGTGACAAACGGAGTACCATACGCTGCAAACATTACAGTACTAAATCAACCTGGAAGCGGTTTGCCCAACAACGTTTCTGAGCATGAATGGCTGTTGTTGAATACCGAAAACGGATGCGGAAATTATAGATTTCAAATTGACGTGATTGCAGGAAACTATTCCGTGTTTCCTCCAGTGTTGTGTACTACCAGGGTATTCCTGAATATTTATATTGAGACAGTGAAACAGGTAACCGCCGGCACAGATCAAATACACTGTCCCAATGATCTGATCAGGCTCAATGGAAACCAGCCATTTTGTTATGCACAAGGTGCCTGGACACAAGTGAATTGCAATCCATGTTTGGTAGAGTTTCTGTTTCCAAACGACGCCAATAGTTCCATTAACCTAAATGGCACACCCTTGCCGGATACGCTTGCCTTCGAATGGTCTTTCACCAGTCAGGATGCCACTTGTAGTCTGGCTGACACCACCTATGTTTATGTTGATGCCTGTTGCGGGATTTGTGATATCAATCCCCACATAAGGTCTGAATGCAAGGGTGATGAATTGATGTTATATATTGAAGATGCTTCAATAGGACTGCTTGATACTTCTCTTTATTCGATAAACTGGATATCACATCCTGGATTGAGTGGAAATATAGTAAGCATCAATACACAGGGCTCTTCCGTTCAGTATGAAGCTGAGGTAGCGTATGTAACCCCTTCGGGTTCATGTTGCCGTTTTAATTTGAGCGGAGAGGCAGATTGCAACATCCCGTTTGCCTGTGATGTCCGAGTTGAGGAATCTTGTGACGATTGTGGCAATGTCGTTTTATCCCTGGTAGATATTAATGGAAATCTGGTTAAGTATGCTCCTTTTGTTCATGAATTCGCCTGGACCATTTACGGAGGTGGCCAAAATGATCCTACGGGAGTCAACTATCCAAAAGTGAATCCAGTTGTGATGCCTCAAAATGGTTGTTATTCACTTCAATACAAGCACTATATTTATGCACCTAACACGCCAATGTTGCCTGGCTTGGCAATGGATATTTGCAAAGTGGATTTTCCCAAAACATGCTCAAGTGCATCATGTCCCGGCCCCTGCGAGAATTTTGCTCATTTCTTTATTGCTGCCTGCGGCGACGACATGGCAGACTCTCTTCAGTTAAGTTTTCCTAGCCCTTGTTACAATGCCTGCTTGTCGGCGAGTGGTTCGACGCCGGTTACAATTGGAGTTTTTAACACACTGGATTATAGCCCCTTAGATCCTGAAAAATACCTTGTTGTTTGGGAAAATGGGGCGCAAGGAACCTATGCGAGTGGTCAATTGTCAGGCATAAACTCTGTAACTGTTTCAGATAAAACCAATGCGTGTTGCGTTTGGTCGGATGCCTATCTGCCTTCCTGTTTATGTCAGATGCAGCCTGTCTCTTTGGATTGCCAACAACCTATTACAAAATACTGCAAGCCTAATGGAGTTGTTGAATATGTACCTGGACAGGCACAAATTGCCTGGTATGGTATTTCGGGTGCGTCAAAATATGTGATAGAGCAACGATTTGATGGTTCTAACACATGCTGTGCCTTTAACCAGGGAAATCTACTTAGATATGATACTGTCTCGTCCTCACCCTGGATCATTCCATTTGGCGATGATTGTTTTAGTGTAAGGGTTAAGGCCCTGGGCATTGAAATTGAACCCTGTGCAGAATCTGACTGGTCGGAATACTATGATTATTGCGCCCTTGAAAAATCATGTTCACCCGTGATCATCGTATGTGGCTGCTGCCATGGTGACAGAGATGCAGACACAAATGGGCTGCCGATGCATATCATGAGCGAGTCCGATTTGCTGGAATATTTGGAAGCATTTCCTGGGAAAGGATACTCCTCTTTGACAGAGGCTCTTAATTCATTTGGTTTTCTACAAGCAGGAAAATCAACCATGCAGCTGTATCCAAATCCGGCAAATGACGAACTGGTACTGGCGCTGGGCAAAATGGAACATGGTATTTTCAATATTCAAGTCCACGATTTGCTGCAACGTGAGTGGCGCAATGAAACTCATGAGATCTACGGAGAATACATACTGAGTGTAAGTGATCTTGATACCGGACTATATTTGATAACGGTACGCAATCTGTCAGGGGAATTGTTATTCTCAGAGAAATTAGCCATTGTTCGCTAAGGCAGATTTCTCTTATCAATAACTCAAACGCCCGAAATATTGTCAACACGGCTTTTTCCAGTCTCCAGGTAATTGTGCGTTCAAACACATATCCTTTGGCAAACCACCTTTTCTGGCAATGGCCAAACCGTATTTAACCACTTCCAGGCCAGACATGCTATGCGCATCAGGGTTGACACTGATGGGGATGCCGTGGGATAATGCTTGAGGAATTAGCGTATAATCAATATCCAGTCGGTAAGGGTGTGCATTCAGTTCAATAGCTACCTGATGCTTTTTGCAGGCTTCGAATACGGCATCCCAATCGAGAGGATGGCCTTCGCGGCTTAACAATAAACGACCGGTAGGATGCCCCAGGATGGTTGTTTTGGGATGCTCAATGGCTTTTACAACCCGTTCGGTCGCCTTGTCAATGGACATTCGCAGGTTGCTGTGCACAGAGGCAATGATAAAATCAAATTGATCCAGCACAGCATCTTCATAATCCAGCGATCCGTCGTTCAGGATATCACTTTCTATGCCTTTTAGTATGTGAAAAGAACCCATTTCGGCATTTAGTGCGTCGATTTCATCCCATTGTTGCCGTAAGCGATCGGGTTTTAGTCCGTTGGCATAAAACGCGGCCTGGCTGTGATCGGTAATGCCGATGTAATCATATCCTAAATCGCGGGCGCGTTCACACATATCTTTCAGGCTGTGCAAGCCATCGCTGTACGTTGTATGTACGTGCAGTACACCAACCAAATCCGACTGTTGAATAAGTCCCGGAACAGCATTTGCCCTTGCCGATTCTCTCAATTCAGGCGCCACAAATGCAGCATTTGCTCTTTCAAATATCTCTTCCTCAGTCCTGAGACCGCGAAATTCCAGGCCTTGGTGTGCATCTGCAAAGCCCTGTACAAACTCGTCTGTACCTGTAAACCTGAATAGTTTGGAGCCAAATTCCTCTGCCAGACACTTGTGCAAGATGATGTTGGTACTTTCTGCAAGTTGAACAAAATACTTTCCATTTTCCTCTTTTTGCAGATTCATGTCGTTGGGTTCAAAAACCGGGCTAATGTCACCGTTGTACCCAATCAAAATCTCCACCTGGCTGATAACCGGACATCGTCTGCGAATTTCACCTACCGGACTCACATAAGCGCCAGGCAGTGTTGCAGTTATATGAGCACATACGGATTCTGCGAGTTCATCGGCTGCATCCATGTGCAGTTTGCCACGGCTTTTCTGGAAATAATCGAGCTTTTTCAGAAGCTCCTCCTGGGTTTTCAACCCAAAACCCTTGTATTCCACCAGGCGGTTTTCGTTGCAGGCGTACCACAATTCCCCAACTGACTCAATACCCATTTCCTGCCAAACCTGTTTTACTTTTTTAGGACCGAAACCATTGATTTCCAGCATCTCCTGAACGCCGGCCGGGGTTTTGTCCTTATATTTTTCCAGGTTTGCCATTTTGCCATTTGTCACCAACTCCCGGATTTTAGCGGCAATGGCGTTGCCCACTCCCTTGATGCCTTTTATTTCATCATCACTCATTGCTGAAAGATCGCCATCGGTTTTGCGCAAGGTGAGGTAGGCATTGCGATAGGAGCGAATTCGAAATTCATCTTCACCGTGCAGTTCCATCAAATTCGCCAGATCGTCAAAAGCGTAGGCTATTTCTTTATTTGTCATTTTACAGGGATTCGGCTAATTGAATAAAGTAATTCATGGCCTCCGGATTGCGCATGGAATCCGGATTGTACGCTTTGTCGAGCGGTTTTCTCTGCAGCACTTTCTTTACCGGCGTTTCCATTTTTTTTCCGGAAATGGTATACGGTATATCAGCAACCTCCAGTATTTCGTCAGGGACGTGTCTGGGGCTGTAAGTGCTTCTTAGTGTTTTCTTTATTGTAGCTACAAGGTTTTCATCAAGTGCTTCGTTTTCTGCCAGCATCACAAACAAAGGCATCCAGTCACTACCGTCTTTTTTTTCCAGATTTATGATCAGGGCATCTTTGATGGCAGGTATCTGATCAAGCGCCCGATAGATTTCAGCTGTTCCAATGCGCACCCCCTGCCGGTTGAGTGTTGAATCTGATCTTCCGAGAATGACAAGCGTTCCTCTGCCAGTTATTTGCAGCCAGTCGCCATGTCTCCATATTCCAGGGTATTGTTCAAAATAGGAGCTGCGGTATTTTTCTTTGTTTACGTCGTTCCAGAAATAAATGGGCATGGATGGCATGGGCTTGGTGACCACCATTTCACCTACTTCATCGGTTGGAACAGCATGACCGTCTTCATCCCAACTTTCCATGGCGCAACCCAGGCAACGACATTGAATTTCACCCTGGTAAACGGGCAATAATGGATTTCCACCCACCCAGGCTGTACAAACGTCGGTACCACCAGCCATGCTCGATAGCCATAGATCAGGTTTAATATGCTCATATACCCAGCCAAAAGCTTCAGGGGGCAGGGGAGAGCCTGTGGATCCGATGCTTCTCATGGCAGACAGATCGAAATTGTCTTTAGGGTTAACCCCGGATTTCATGCATGAAACCAAAAACGGAGCGCTGGTTCCAAAATGAGTGACCCGGGTTTTTTCAGCCAGATCCCACAAGATATTTAAATCGGGAAAGCCCGGACTGCCATCATATAATACAATGGTAGAGCCGCAAAGCAGGGAAGCCAAGGTGAAATTCCACATCATCCAGCCGGTGGTGGAGAACCAGAAAAAGCGTTCTCCTTCGTGTACATCATTGTGGAAATGCAGATATTTCAAATGTTCCAGCAAATTTCCGCCGTGACTGTGCACAATGGCTTTTGGAATGCCGGTTGTTCCTGAAGAATACAGTATCCAGAGAGGATGTGAAAAAGGAACGGCTTCAAATGACAACCTTGAGTTTTTGTAGTCTTTGGAAATCTGATCCCATTGAATAACCTCAGTTTTGTCGGATTCAAAGCCTGCGTTGGCATCCAGAAATGGAATAAACACAAGTTTTTCGACACTTGGCAACAAAGCGCATAACTCTCTAACAGTCTCCCGCTTATCGAACTTCTTCCCTCCATAACCATAACCATCAATGGCAATTAAGATCTTCGGTTCAATCTGTGCAAAGCGGTCAGCTACGCTGGTGGCACCAAAATCAGGAGAGCAGCTAGACCACACAGCTCCAATGGAAGCTGTTGCCAAAGCCGCTATGATGGCATGAGGTGAATTTGGCAAGTAGGCAGCAATTCGGTCGCCGGGACGAATGCCGGAATCCAGAAAGAAAGCAGCAAGGGCAGCTGTTTTTTCTTCCAGTTCCTGCCAGCTTATTTCTGAAAGTGCATGAATTTCACTTTGAAAAAGTATGGCAGGCCTTTTCTCACTTTTTTTCCTGAAAATATGCTCGGCGTAATTTAATGTAGCCCCTTCAAACCAATGAAAATCAGGCATTTCATTACCTGATAATACTGAATTGTATGGTTGATGGTATTGGACATTAAAATATTCCCAGAGACTTTTCCAAAAGGCAGCAACATCACGACTGGACCATTCCCAAAGAGACGCATAGTTGTCAAAATCCAGGTTATGTGTATTCCTGAGCCACGCCATGTAATCGTGCAAGTGGCTATTCAATTGCGTTTGTTGATCGGGTTGCCAGAGCTTTATTGGATCTATATGTTTGGAATCGGGCATAATTTGTTGACTTGTTGGGCAAAGTTCCAAAATTTTAGTTTTTCTTCCATTGCTTTCCAAAAGTAGTTTGGGATTAGGCTTGGCAGGTAACAAACACAAGTTCTACCTTAGAGGCTGAATTAAAAAGCCAGGATCCGGTTCCGCACTTCAAAAGGTTTATTAAAGAAAATCTGTGTAAAATCTGCGCGAAAAAATATTCAAGTAGTGCAGATCATGCATAAATCACAAAGTAACAATAACCGATTAATTGAATTTTTGATGAAAACAGTACAAACCATTTTCTCAATTCTTGCACTCAGTTTAATCCTCTTTTCCTGCGACACTGTTAAAAAATCTACTTCTGTAGAGAGTAAGCCCGTTGGTGACGACGGTATCCTCGAATTGAATATACTTCAAATGAATGACGTATATGAAATTTCTCCAGCGCCATCTGACGGAAGTGGAGGACTTGCCCGGGTAGCTACAATCAGACAAAATCTGTTGAAAGAAAATCCAAATACTCTTACAGTGCTGGCTGGCGATTTTATCAGTCCATCTGTTACAGGAACTCTGAAATACGAAGGCAAAAGAATACGTGGAAAACACATGGTAGATGTACTGAACACACTGGGCCTGGACTGGGTGGTTTTTGGTAACCACGAGTTCGATTACGGCGATTTGCCAGATTTGCAGGCGAGGTTGGACGAGTCGAAATTTGGATGGCTTACAGGAAATGTTCGTTTAAAGCCACCAAGTGCAACTCCGGAAGGCACTACGTTCACGCAACAGTTTTTCAAAAACAAACCCGGAGGAGGGACAGATATATGCCCTGATAATCAAGTGATCACGTATACCGATGAGGACGGAACCAAACTTAGAATGGGCCTTTTTGGCGTATTGGTAAGCTCGGGAAAACAACCCTGGGCCGTTTACAGCGATTGGATGGAATCTGCAAGAAAAAGTTACGCGGAGCTGAAGCCCAAAACCGACTGCATTTTGGCGCTCACGCACCTGGATGTAGCAGATGATAAAAAACTGGCAGCCATGCTCCCGGGCATTACGCTGATCATGGGCGGCCACGATCATGATAATCAAATTCATCATATTGGATCAACTGTTGTAACCAAGGCAGATGCCAATGCCAAAACAGTGTATGTACACAAACTCAAATACGACAAGAAAAAGGGTAAATGCACCGTAAATTCTAGTCTGAAAGTAGTAAATGGAAGCATAGAAGATGAGCAAGCAACAGCAGCCGTGGTAGCCAAATGGGAGGGCATTCAGGAAAAATCATTGGCGGAAGCTGGTATTCATGCATCCAATGTGGTAGCCAAGCTGGATGAACCACTGGATTGCAGAGAAGGCGTAATAAGACACACACAAGCACCTGCTGGTAAATTAATCACAGATGCCATGTTTGCCGCTTCTAAAAATAATCCGGATTGTGTTATCCTGAACAGCGGTTCCATCAGGGTTGATGACGTATTAAAAGGCAGTTTGTCTGAACTTGATATTGTTCGGATTTTGCCTTTTGGTGGTGGAATTGATGAAGTGGAGATGACGGGTACCATCCTAAGACAAACGCTGGATGCAGGTTTTTACAACAAGGGAAAGGGTGGGTATTTGCAGTTGAACAGAATTACCCGTGATGAAAAAACCGGTAACTGGTCAGTAGGCGGTACAGCCATTGACCCCAATAAACTGTATCACGTTACACTCCCTGATTATTTGCTAACTGGCAATGAGTCCAACCTGGGCTTTTTGAAAGCAGATAATGATGCAACCGGGAAAAGTAACAACCCGGGTATACCGAAGATCATTAAGCCGGATTCAAAGAACAAGGCAGACATCAGAAACGATATCAGGCTTGTGTTGATCCAGTATTTGAAATTAAAACATTGATAATTTTCAAGGCTTTTGCTGCTTACTACGCTAAAACTGACAAATTTTAAGAATTACGAGGGACAAGAATTTGAATTTTCACCTCGCTTGAATTGTCTTACCGGCTTGAATGGAACGGGTAAAACCAATGTGTTGGATGCCCTGTATTTTCTGTGTATCTGTAGAAGCCATCTAGGGCTCAATGACCGGAATTTGGTCAGACATGACGCTGATTTTTTCAGAGTGGAAGGGCGGTTTGAACTGGTAGAGGATAAAATCAGAATTGTTGCCAAGTATAAATCCGGTGAACGGAAGGAGTTTGAACGAAATGGCACCCTGATAGAACGTTTGTCTGACCACATTGGCCAGTTTCCGGTGGTTATGATTGCCCCGGATGATGTGCGACTCGTACAAGATGGCAGTGAAGACAGGCGCCGATTTTTGGACGGCACCCTTTCCCAGGTATTTCCGGAGTATTTGCAAAATCTGTTGAATTACAATGCTCTTTTGAAGCAGCGAAATGCGCTTTTGAAGTCATTTTTTGAACACAGGCAATTCGACCCAATTCTCTTGGAAAGTATCGACAGGCAAATGCCTGAGCCTGCTTTGAACATTTTTACCATCAGAAACAAGTTTGTAGAGGAGTTCAAACCTGTATTTCAGGAGTATTACAGTGCCATTTCCGGACAGCGCGAAGAGGTGGATATTGAATATCAATCAGATCTGTCAAATGAGGGTTTGGATTCATTGTTGCCAAAGTTCCTGGAGAAAGATCGTGTGTTGCAAAGAACCACACAAGGGCCACACAAGGATGATATCATCCTGTTAATGAATGACTTACCTGTCAAGAAATTTGCGTCACAGGGTCAGTTGAAGTCCTATCTCTTAGCGCTTCGACTGGCTCAGTATGAATTTTTGAGAAAAGCAATCGGGAAATCGCCCATCCTCTTACTTGATGACATCTTTGACAAACTGGATGAAAACCGGGTAAGACAATTACTCAACTTGCTGGTGGAACGCAATTTTGGTCAGGTTTTCATCACAGATACCCAGCGAAGCAGAATCGAATCCGTGGTTTCCTCATTCTCCGGAGAATACAAAATATTTGAGGTAGAAGGAGGGAAGGTGGTTTAATGTGATAAGGAGCTAATTTGATAATTCGATAATGCGTTTTCAATTTATTCATTATCAAATTAGCTAATTATCACATTATCATATTAGCTAATTATCACATTAGCTAATTAAACCCTATTTCACTGTTCCATAAATTTTCAAAATCTCTGCCTTCCGTTGTTTGTCAAAAAACACCCGGATTTTTTTGCTGAAATCGCCGCGTTGGTAGGCATCGTATTCAATGCTGATTTGTCCGGTGCTGTCTGGCTCAATGGGTGCTTCGGTCCAGTCGGCAGCGGTACAGCCACATGTGGTGCGTACTGTTTGCAGAATCAATTGTTCACCGGAAACATTTTTGAAGGAAAATACATAGGTGGCCGGGTGATCCTGCCTGAGCGTGCCAAAATCGTGTTCAAGCGGACAAAGCCATTCCACCACTTTTTGGGGCGGTTTTGAGCAAGCCGATGGTGCAAAATCAGGAAGCTGAAAAATACCCAATAAGACGGAAATAAAGAAAATTCCGCTGGAAGGGTTGATAGTTTTTAACTTAATTTGTAACCTTTGGAGCATACTTTGTGTCAAAAAGGATATTTGCTGCAAATGTGCATCAATTCAAAACAAAAATCAATTTTCCATGCGTTACCTGTTAATTTTTATGTTGCTGGTGGCAATTTTTGTTGTCGGCAAACGCTCGTGCTTTCATATGAACTTTGGTTCCGGAGTAGAAGGGGAGGGCCCTGTACTTACCGAAACCCGCGATGTTGACGGATTTGATGCCATTGATCTCAGCATTGCCGGAGATGTAGAAGTTAGCATCGGAGATTATCGTGTTGAAGTTCGTGCTCAGGAGAATCTGCTGCCCTTATTACAAACTGAAGTGAAAGAAGGCACTCTTCGCATTGATTTTGAAGAAAGTGTGTCATATCGAGAGCAAATCAAGCTATATATCACAGTTCCTTCATTGGAAGCGCTTGAATTGAGTGGTAGCGGTTCGATAAAGCTTGTAACACCAATAGAATCAGACAAGATGGATATCCATATTGGAGGTTCAGGGGAAGTTGATATCCCGAATGCGACGTTTACTTCTTTGGAATGCTCTGTGTCCGGTAGCGGAGATATTAATCTTGGTGGTTCAGTTGGTGATGCAGAAATAAACGTTAGTGGCAGTGGCGAGGTGAATGCAAAAAACATGGTGTTCAACAGGCTTGAGGCTTCTATTTCAGGCTCTGGCAGCGTGTATGCCCATGTAAATGAAACCCTTGATGTATCTGTCTCAGGTTCTGGTGATATGTATTACAGCGGCGATCCGGTAGTAGAGAAGCATGTGAGTGGTTCCGGCTCAGTGTCGAAAAGGTAGGGCGGTTTACGCGATGTTTTGTAGACTGAAATCAGGTCAGAACTGATTGTAAATTCTTCAACTAGTTTGATATTTTCAGGTAATTGCGGTGCTAATACGCCACTTCCCAATAGCTTTGGATTTTCAATGATCCTGATCTCATCCCATAACCTGCTTGACAGAAATTGAGCATGGACCTGAGCGCCACCCTCTACCAAAAGAGCGTGGCGCTTTTCTTTCATCAAGGTGTCCAGTATCGCTTGAATGGATATTTTGGGTCCTAAATGTTTTAGTCTTTTCACCTCGTTCAAACTTGACCTTGGTGCGCCCAGTATCAGCGTTGGCTCATTGTCAGCCAATAATTTTCTGTTAGAGGAAACACTTCCTTTGCCATCCAGCAAAACTCTCAAAGGATTTTTACCTGTGAAATGTCTTACACTCAGTTCCGGATCATCAATTTGGGCAGTATTGGCGCCAATGAGAATGGCATCAACCTCAGAGCGCCAGCGATGTGTCAATCGGTTTGTGAGTGGATTGGATATGGGTGTTCGTTGACCAGCTTTTCCCAAGTAGCCATCCTTGCTTTTCGCCCATTTCAGGATTACATAAGGTCTTTTCTTTTCTAAACTGGTGAAGAAAGTTCGGTTTAACCATTTCCCTTCATCATCCAGAACGCCTTGTATCACCTCGATTCCTGCTTGACCAATCTTAGCCAATCCCTTTCCAGCAACTTGTGGATTTGGATCAATATTGGCGATCACCACGCGTTTGGGTCGCATTTTAAGGATCAGATCAGCGCAGGGTGGTGTTTTGCCAACATGACTGCAAGGCTCAAGTGAACAATACAAAGTGGCTTCGGGTATGAATTGCTGATCGGCAGTGTTGACTGAGTTGAAGCAATTTACTTCGGCATGTGCTTCACCGTATGCCTTGTGCCAACCTTCGCCAATTATACGGTTTTGATAAACCAACACTGCCCCAACCATGGGGTTGGGAGATACCGATCCTGCTCCTAACCTGGCCAGGTCGAAGCACCTTTGCATATATATTCGATCTTCTTTTTCGTTTTTGAACGTTTCCGAGGCCATTATCTGCGATTGAGTTGAAGCAGAATTTGCGCCATTTGAGTTTGGAGCTCCAGGGCCTTTTCACGGGCTTTTTCAGCGAAGTCATTTCCTTTTGAAGCGTAAATTATGCCACGGGAAGAATTTACCAACAATCCGCAGTCTTTGTTCATCCCAAACTGGCAAATGGCATTTAGGTCACCTCCCTGAGCTCCTACACCTGGAACCAACAAGAAATGGTCAGGAACAACTTCTCTCACTTTGGCAAAAGCTTCAGGGTGAGTAGCGCCAATTACAAACATGGTATTTTGTTCAGTACCCCATGTTTTAACCGTTTGCAAAATCATTTCCCAAAGCGGCCGCTCTGCTACTGATACGGGCAACATTTGGAAATTTTCGCTTCCTTTATTTGAAGTTAAAGCCAGCACTATTACCCATTTTTGATCAAAATCCAGAAATGGCATTACACTGTCTTCGCCCATATATGGGGCTATGGTTATGGCATCGCAATTTAGTTGTTCAAAAAATGCCTTTGCATACAACCGACTCGTATTCCCGATATCTCCTCTTTTGGCATCGGCAATGATGAAATGCTCCTTACCAATGTAAGCCACCGTTTTACTAAAAGTCTCAAATCCCTGTGGTCCAAGTGCTTCGTAAAACGCCAGATTGGGCTTGTAGGCTACACACAAGTCCCTTGTTGCATCTATTATTTGTTTGTTGAATTCCAGAATTGGGTCGGGGTAACCCTTAAGATGATCTGGTATTTTTCCAGGCTCGGGGTCCAGGCCAATGCACAAAAAGGTTTTCTTTCGAAAAATTTCGTTGACTAGGGTAATTCTATCCATGCTGCAAAAGTAGATTCAATAGTCGGTTTGTAAAACCTGGTCGACGTGCTAGAGGCAATTTTTATATCTTTTGCTCGTTTGAAAAGCCTTTAAATTCATGCAATTTATGTCTCAAAATATCCGGTATTTTTTGCCGCTTCTACTGATAGCAATATTTGTCAGCAATCTTTTTGCACAGAAAAAGAACAGGTCATCAACCGAAATAATACTGAGTTCCGAACATTTCAAGAAAATACATGACGCAGAGGATACGCTGGCAGTGCTGGCGTATGCTGTGGTAAATGATTCAATCGAAACGGAGCGATTTGCCGCATGTAAGGTTCTCATTACCAGCCTCGTGCAGGCGTTGAAGACACCAGGCTCCTATAAATATCCATTTAGCAGGCTAAAGAGCATCTCCATACTTTCGCCTCCTGACAGCAGTTTCAGAATTTTTACCTGGCAGCTTTTTGTAAATGATTCAACATATCGTTACTACGGAGCCATTCAAATGAAGGGGCAGGAATTAAAGCTGTTTCCACTCATTGACAGGAGTCATGAAATGGATATTCCACCGGTATATGAGCAATTGAAAAATGACAACTGGTTTGGAGCTTTGTACTATAACCTCATTCAATTTGATACAAAAGCCGGAAAAAAGTATTTACTGCTGGGGTTTGATGCTTTCGAATTTTTTCAAAGACGGAAAGTTATTGACGTATTGAGTTTTGATGAAACCGGAAACCCCGTTTTTGGTGCGCCGGTTTTTGAGAGGGATAAGCCGGGGAACAGGATGAAAGAGCAGCGTTTGATGTTTGAATATTCTGCAGATGCGTCCATCCGAGTAAACTGGGATGAACAGTACCAGTTAATTCTGTTTGATCATTTGATACCGTATCCCAGCCCCTATAACAGAGGCATGACTTCAGTACCCGATGGTAGTTATGACGGTTTGAAGTTGGCAAAAGGAGAGTGGAAATTTATTGATAAAGTATTCAACGATAGTCAGGAAGAACCTCCATTCCCAGAGCCTGTGCTTGACAAAAGGAAAGAAAAGGATTTGATTGGCAGGAACAAACATTAAATAAAATAAGTATTTATAATTAATTGTTTTTCAGGTGGTAAATCAAGTATTCAAAAAGGGTTTAGTTTATTTTGGACATCATTAACAGGATGGTTCTTGTTATTCCTGGGTTGTCGTTCCTACTTTTGTACCAACAATACTGAAACAAACAACAATATAACATTTCATAAAAACGGTTATTCTCAATGAAACAACTACTCTCTATTCTCGCTTTCGTGGTTATTGGCTCTTTCGCCCTTCAGGCTCAAACAACAAATGGTCCTGTAATGACTTTCCAAACAACTACCATTGATTACGGTAAAATTGAAAAAGGAAGTGATAAAGTTCGTAAGTTCAACTTTACAAACACTGGTAACGAGCCTTTGATCATTAAAACTGCTAAAGGTTCTTGCGGTTGCACAGTTCCTACTTACCCACAGGAGCCAATCATGCCAGGCGAAACAAAAACCATTGACGTAAGCTACGACACAAATCGCCCAGGTGTATTCACAAAAACTGTTACCCTGACAACAAATGAAACTCCTGAATCGCACACGTTGACTATCAAAGGTGAAGTGATCGTTCCTCCAGCTCAGGAGAGCGTTCCAGCCAGCAACGGTGGTATCAAACAATAATTACGACTGATTGATTTTTGGTTTGACGATATGAACCCGGACGGTGCAACACTGTCCGGGTTCTTTTTTTTAGTCTTTTGCAACCTTTTCTGAATTTTAGGTGTCTTGTAGATACTTGGAGAATTTGCATCGAATTTATACGGAAATTATCATAATTATCTGTTATTTTCGCCTTGCTAAGGAAAACAACCAGAATATGAAGCAAAAACCAACATTCAAAGCCGTTTTGTTTACGGCATCTATTTTTAGCTTATTTGCCTTTGTTTTTGTAAATGTTCATGCCAATGTGCATTTGAATAAAGGAGAGTTTAAAACTGAATTCATCAAACCTCAGGTTGAAGAGGAGAATAATGAAAGGGAAATGGGCGTTCCCGCCATTACAGTGTTAGGCAGAGTTTGGGAAATTGCCCATAAACTCATTGAAAAAAGAAATTAGACCAGATTCTAAATACTCTTTAGAGTCCATTAAAAGGTGCGCAGCACCAAAAGGTCTGTAGGATCACAATTTTATTTGTTTATATAGGGTGCAGCGCACCGGAACGTCGATATACGTTTCGGTGCGCTGCTGCTTTTTAGGGCTCATTTCGCCGCGCTTGTGTCTTTTTGACCAAGCGCAACATAAGGTGAGGAGCTAAGCATATTATTTAAATCCAAATGAGGCTTAACTGGCAAGAGTATTATTGATTTCGTTGTCATGGCTACTCACGTAACGTGCGCTTGGTCAAAAAGACACACCCTAAAGACATGTCGGTGCCTTGCCCCGGTCTGTCATTGTGAAAAGTCACTTATAATTCAGTTTTTAGTGCTTTTATCCCGCAATATCAATTCAAACTCCACGCGTCTGTTCAGACTTCTTCCGGCAGCGGTTTTGTTGTCTGCAATTGGCTTCGTTTCGCCGAATCCGTTTACAATAAATCGTTCTTTTTCTACACCTTTCCCTGTGAGAAAATCGGCACATGATTGCGCACGCAATTCAGAGAGTTTTTGATTGGCCTCTTCTTTCCCCTGGCTATCGGTATGTCCGTCTATTTGAAGATCGTAATATGGGTAACGTTTCAGGATATCTGCAATTTCTCCTAGTATTTTGCCCGATTGGGGCTTCAAAGTAGATCTGGCAGATTCAAATTTGACATCCTTCACCGCTAATTCCAGTTTTTCCAGATCTTTCTTTTCTACTTTGGGACAACCCTTGTTTTCCGACAAACCGGCAATGTCTGGACAAACATCCAATCGGTCTTCCACCCCATCACCATCTGTGTCGGGGCAACCCTTAAACTCAGGCTTGCCAGCTACCAACAGACATTGATCCAGCTTGTCTTCCACGCCGTCGCCATCAGTATCGCGAACCGGGCATCCGAAGTAATATTCTGCCGGACCAGGCTCGGTTGGACAGGCATCTTTGGCGTCCTCAATACCATCTCCATCTGTGTCGGGACAGCCATTAAATTGGGCAATACCAGCCACCGTTTTACAAGAATCTTTGGCATCCTCAATCCCATCTCCATCCGTATCCGGGCAACCGGCAAAATCAAACAGTCCAGGAACTGTGGGACATTTATCATCAACATCCGGAACCCCGTCCTCGTCCTCGTCCTTGATCGGGCAGCCCGCCAGCGCGCGGATGCCTGGTTTGTGTGGACAATCATCTTCCCGGTCTGCCAGGCCATCGCCGTCAGCGTCCGGGCATCCTCTGGTAAGTTGAGAGCCCGGGATCGTAGGGCATTTATCGTCTTTGTCGGGCACTCCGTCTCTATCTCGGTCTTTTGTACCCAGCCTGAAACCGAGGTTAATGCCTCCATACCACCACCAATCCGGCTTATTTGGGTTACCTGAGAAGCTTATTCCGTCAAGATAATCAGAGTTGGCAAAGGAAGAGCCGATTTCGAAACCCAGAACAACTGTTCTACTTAAGTCGATATTCACCCCGGCTCCGGCCGTCCAGTTGAGCTTGCTGTGCATACCATCGTTATTGGCGATGTCCTGTTGCACAGCAGGTGCCAAACCCGACAAACCTTCAAGGTATTGATAACTCGTTTTAGCTTTAAAACTCACCATTCCTCCGCCAATAAACAAATATGGAGCAGGGAAGTGCCGTAACTTCTCAACAATGGCATATTCAGTATAATTATCCAGCTTGTATACAATCGTATCCCGATGACGGAATCGTTTTCGACCAAAAATGTCCCATTCCAGCCTAAGGCTCAAGGCGCCAAGATCAGTCTCGTATGTAAAATCCCTTTCATCCCGCCATTCTTGAGGTGTTCCGTAGTGGCTGTCGGCGTCCTTGAATCTGGAGAGAAGCAGATTGATCTTCCAGGCCAGGTTTGGAATGAAATATCGCTTAAAATAGAGTTGGGCGGCAGGTGATAGATTGTCAACGACAAATGAATTGTCGTTGGCGATGTCTCCGTTGCAGCGAAATGCACCGGCGCCGATTCCCCATTCAGATAACATTTCAGTCACGTGAACAGAATCGGAAAAGTATTTTGTGTTGGAATAAGTTGGGAATTTGAGGGAGGCCGGACTTTGAGCCTGGCACAGAAAGCTTACAAGTACCAGAAGGTACATGCCGAAAATGCGGGTCATTATGTCAGATTATTAAGGCGGTAAAAGAATAAATTAAAAAGAATGCAAATATAACCATTGAAACTTCACTTGCATCCGATTGTTTGATTCTGATACAAATTCTGTCTTAAAACCTACATTTGCAAATATGAAATTAAGCAGTGTTCATACCGGATTTTTCAAACTTGATGGCGGAGCCATGTTTGGTGTTGTGCCCAAAACCATGTGGTCAAAACTTAACCCTCCGGATGATAATAATTTGTGTACCTGGGCCATGAGAACACTATTGGTGCAAACAGAAGATCGCAATATTCTCATTGATACAGGGATAGGAAATAAACAAGGAGACAAGTTTCGCAAGCATTTTGAACCATTTGGGAGTGAAAACCTGTTTGATTCACTTGGCAAGCAAGGATGTAGCCGGGAGGATATTACGGATGTATTCCTGACTCATCTGCATTTTGATCACTGCGGAGGTGCTCTTTGGAAAAATGAGGAGAGCGGAGACGTTGAGTTGTCATTCCCGAACGCTACTTATTGGACAAATGAAAAACATTACGAATGGGCGCTTGACCCTAATGACCGGGAAAGGGCTTCCTTTTTAAAAGAGAACTTTGTGCCATTAGCAGAAATGGGGAGATTGAAGTTCCTGGAGCTCAAAGAAAATATTGAATTCTGCCCTGGTTTTCGGGTCCGATTCGTTTACGGCCATACTGAAGCCATGATGGTGCCAATGCTTGATACAGAGTACGGAACAGTCATTTTTTGCGCAGACAGCTTGCCATCACAGTGGCATATTGGTATGCCTTATGTGATGGCCTATGATATCAGACCATTGGAAACGCTGAAAGAAAAGGCAGCTATGCTAGAGGAAGCAGTTGACAAACAACAAATTCTGTTTTTTGAGCATGATCCGGTTGCAGAGTGCGGACGGGTGCAAAAGGACGAAAAAGGTCGAATTGTGCTACAAAAAGCCGGAAATTTGGGAGAAATATGAGCCGGGGCTTAATTCCGACTAAAGAAAACCGTTTGTTCCTGTCCGGAAGATTCCATGCCAAGTTTTAGGGTATCTTCCGATAAATACAGGACCTGGAAAGCTTTTTCCGCGGGTTTTTTTGCGGTGGTATCTTTTAGAAAGAGGTACTTTCCTGCAAGCCTGAAGCTTCCTTTTTCCTCGTAAAAGCCAATACTTTTGAATGTGTAGTCGCCTGAATTTGTAAAGCTAAGTTTGACTGAATCGAGGGTGGCAGGAACATCCTGACCGTTCATATAAAAGCCGACAGCATGCCAGTCGCCTGAGAGCATGGAAGAGTCGACAGAACAGGCCATAAATAGCAAGGGCAATAGCATCAAGCATTTCATCAGAGCAAAAGTACACCTTGATTTTTGTGATTTTTCCCATTCAGGTGATTCGATGTGATAAAAGGTTAAGACCGGGGCTGCTGAGGAAAATGAAAATCAGATTTTCAACGGTACTTTCCTTGCCTATTCCTGGCCTCATGTAAATTTGCCTGAGTAGAATTAAATTAGAACAAACATAATGAAATTCATTCCGACCCTATTGAGCGTTATTTTAATCTTTAGTAGTGGCTGTGTTGGCGCCAAAAAATACCGCTTTGAGAAAAGAACCAGGTTAGCAGCAGAGGAGCGCGAAAAGGTGCTGGTTGAAGAATTACTATACCGAAAAAAAGAAAATTCGGGATTGGTGCAGTCCGTTGGCGAGCTGAATAAAATAGTAGGCAGGCAGGAACTGGAGATCAAAAACTTGCAAACAGAGCTGACATTCAGAACCCAGAGCATGGGAGAATCTGCCAGTAAACTTTCCTCCGAAAAAGCAACACTGGAAAAGAACCTCATCTCTGCACGTGAAGAGCTCGGCGAGAAAAACGAGTACATAAGCAAGGTAAACTCAGTTCTAACCAGGCGTAAAAGTTCCCTTCTCGACATCGAAACAGGCCTGAACCAATTGTATGCAGGGAAAAGAGCTTTAGGCGTACGGGCAGCGGTTCAGGGAGAAATGGTATTGTTAACTCTTCCTGATAATGTATTATTCGAATCCAATGGTCTCAGCGTCAGTACACCTGGATATGAAGTGCTGAATATGCTTGCCCAGTACCTGACTGCTCGTCCCAGCCTGAGTGTAGATGTAGTGGCTTACACAGATAACGTGATTCCACCAAAGGAAAAGACCATCAAAGACACCTGGGATTGGAGTTTGCAACGAGCTACCAATGTAGTTCGCGCTCTGATTGGAGAGTTTAATGTAAATGCCAATCAATTGACACCAGTAGGAAGAGGGGAATTTTATCCACTCACATCCAATGAATCAGCAGAAGGGAGGATGAAAAATCGCAGAACAGTTGTGGTATTTCGACCGAGATTGCCTGATCTGCCGCAGCAGGATTGAGTAATTCGTATTCACCCGGTGACTCAAAGTCACCGGGTGAATACCCATCATCGCAGCATCTTTTGCTGAAAATCCCAGACGACAATTCCGGCGGCTACCGCTACGTTCAGCGAATGTTTGGTGCCATATTGTGGGATTTCAATGACTACATCGCAGTGTTCCAGCACCGTGCTATCTACACCATCTACTTCGTTGCCGAGTACCAACGCATACTGCTTATCCTCCAGGGGCTGAAATTCATGAAGCCAGGTTTTCTCATTTGTTTGTTCAACCGCGATTATGGTATATCCCGATGATTTTAACTGAGTTATGGCCTCAATGTTGTTCTCAGCGTATTCCCAGTCTACGGATTCGGTGCTGCCAAGCGCTGTTTTGAGGATCTCCCGATGGGGTGGTTGGGCAGTAATGCCGCACAAATAAATTTTCTGAATGGCGAAAGCATCTGCAGTGCGGAAAATAGACCCTACATTAAGTCCTGACCTGACATTGTCGAGAATCAGGACTAACGGTAGTTTATCCCGGTTTTTAAATTCTTCAACGGATAATCGCTGGAGGGCATCCATGCTCAGTTTTTCCATTTGGCAAATGTCGGTAAAATGAATTGTATGAAAGTTCAGAACTTTGTGCTTGCTGACTGTAACCATTTTATTTGCAGATACCTGGGATGAATCTATTTAGCGCAGAATTCACGCAGATTTTTCTGTGTACAATCTGGGAATTAAATCCGCGTAAAATTTGCGAGAACCTTTGTGTGGATTAAACAATCAGTCAGTTTAATAACAAGACGTATGCGCCTTAGAAGTAAAAGTATCATTCTGATCATGTTGTTGCCGGTTTTCCTGAAAGCCCAATTGATTCCCATTTCCAGCGCGAGACTGCAACCTTTGGGATCAACAGTCACAGTTCGCGGTGTGGTAACCAATGGCGCTGAACTAGGCAAGATCCGGTACTTTCAGGATGGCACCGGAGGCATGGCCGCCTATCCGGGAAGCGGTTCGGCAGGAGGCTTTGAAGGGTCCGTAACCAGAGGTGACAGCGTAGAAATTACAGGCACATTGGTGGATTATCATGGCTTGCTGGAAATTTCTCCTATCCTGTCGTATGCCGTTATTCAATCAGGACTGCCAGGCCCAACTCCAATTGGCCTGGATATCACACAAATTTCAGAGGCTTACGAAAGCTCCCTGGTTTCCTTTGAATGTGTTTCTTTCTCCGGAACAGGTAGCCAATTCCCCACAGGAAATGTCAATGTGACGGATTTTACCGGAGCGAGTACAAATGTGTTTATGCCTTCAGGTCATCCGATGATTGGAACTGGCATCCCGGATACTTCCATTACCCTCACTTGTATACTTTCTCAGTATGATGATTTTCAATTGTTATTGCGAAACCAGTCGGACTTTTCTCAAACGCACTGTCTGTATTTTACAGAACAATTGAGTCAAACAAATATACATACAACAGGATTCACGGTTTCCTGGGAAACTAATTTAGGAACAGAAACCATTTTGCATTATGGCAAAACACCATACATGGATTCGATGTTGGTCGTGCCGGGACTACAATCTGGTAACTCATATACATTTTCCAATTTAGAACCCGGAACCATTTATTGGGTACAGGCAGCTTGCACCCAAAATGGCCAAAGCATATTTTCCAAAACTGGTGTTTTCGCCACACAATCTAACTCCTCGGGTGAGATAAAGATTTTCTTCAATCACGATATTAACCCTACTTATGCAAATGGCTTTGTACCGGATGGCCAAAGTGTAAGTGAGGTCATGGATGAGACCATTGCGCGCATTAATTCAGCTGAGCAAACGCTGGACATTGCCATGTACAACAATAACCAGTCAATGCTGGTAAACGTCATTGCCGATGCATGGAACAGGGGAGTTCGGGTGCGATATATTGCCGATGAAGGAACGTCTAACACGGCCCTTCAAAATTCGCCACCATTCCCTGTTTTATACGGAAATGACAGCGCCATTATGCACGATAAGGTCCTGGTAATTGATGCAGATATTCCGGATAAATGCTGGGTGATGAGCGGCTCCATGAACTGGACAGGTCAGAACATCAACAATGACTTTAACAACACACTATTTATTCAGGATCAATCGCTTGCCAGGGCTTATGAACTGGAGTTTGAGGAAATGTGGGGCAGTGAAGGGCCTTTGCCGGATGCACAACAAGCCAGATTTGGGGCGGGTAAACTTGATAATACCCCCCACTATTTTATGGTGGGCAACAGGCCTGTGGAATTGTGGTTTTCTCCGTCGGACCAAACTACCAGCCATATTGTAGAGTCTGTTTATGACTGTTCCGAAGAAGCACTGTTCGCCTTGTTTTCCTTTACAAAAGACGACATTGCAGATGCACTGGTGGATGCGCATTTCAGCAGTATTCCGGTTCGCGGCATCATTGAAAATGTAACAGATAATGGTCAGGAGTATGATTATCTGCGTTCCCAGGGCATCGATTGCCAGGCGCATTACAAGCCCGGAGAGTTTCATCACAAATATGCGGTGTTCGACGCCAACGGCACAGATCCGGTGGTGCTGACCGGCTCGCACAACTGGTCATTTTCAGCGGAAACGGTAAACGATGAAAATACATTGATCATCCACGATTACGAACTTGCTTCTCTTTACAAGGCAGAATTTGAGCAGCGATGGCAGGAGCTTACCGTACAGAATAAGGAAGCCAACTATTCAGGCATGCAGCTATATCCCAATCCGGCCATAGATGTGCTGACCATTAAAGTCAAAGAGCAGAACATAGAGTTGATACAGATTCGGGATGTTCTCGGCAACATCCTGATTTCGCAATCTCTAAATGAATCAACTACTTTCCAAACAATACACATCGAACAGTTGCCAGCAGGTACCTACCTGATCTGTGTAATAAGCCAACATGGACTATCCACTCTTCCATTTCAAAAAATTTAGTGTTGTCCAGCAGGATGTGGCGCACCCTGTTGGTACTGATGGTGTATTGCTTGGCGCCTGGGCTGATGTTGCTGGTTCCGATAGTATTTTAGACATCGGGACAGGAACCGGGTTGATAGCCTTAATGCTGGCCCAGAGAACCGCCGGGCAGGTTCCCATCACGGGAATTGAGTTGCATCCCGGCTCTGCAACATGCGCAGCCCTCAATTACAGGAACAGCCCATGGGCGGATAAATTGGAAGTGCGGAACCAGTCTATTCAGGAATTTGCAAGTAAGGCCAGCAGCCAATTTGATCTGATCGTCAGCAATCCTCCCTTTTTCACCGAAACAACCTTGTCGCCGAATGCAAATCGGCAAATGAGCCGTCATACCAATAGTCTCAGCACCTTGGAACTGTTGGATTCAGTTGCCAGGTTGCTGAAGCCAACGGGCAAGTGTTGCTTGATCTTGCCGGAGAAAGAAGCGGCTGTTTTGTGTGAACAGGGCGTTTTGAAAGGGCTTTATTGCAGTAAAAAGACGAAAGTGAAATCCAAGCCAGGTCGGCCGGTGGAACGGGTTATGTTGCAGTTGGAGCGTGATCCTGGGCGGTTTGCTGTGGATGAGTTGGTGATTAGGAATGAAGATGGGGGATATTCGGAGGGGTATAAGGGTTTAACTGAGGCGTTTTATTTGGAATTTTAATTAAGAAAAAGGGAATCTGAACATTTATCAGATTCCCTTTTCAATTACTTAAAGAGTTTTTGTCTGTAACATCTGGATATAACCTGTATTTAGGACGAAGTATTTTGCTCATCTAAAATCTGCTGAGCGCGTTCGAAAATGGTAGTGTCTTCCAGGTGTACAATGCCGCCGTCAGGACCTGGTTCGTGGTGAAACTCTACTATTTCACCGTTTTCATAATCATGAGCCCCGAAATAATTACGCACCGTTTGCTCTTCAATATTCAACTCTTGAGCAATACGCGTAATGCTGCCATGTGGGAGCGCATGTTTTACACGACGAAGTTCTTCAAATGTAATGTTCATAAATGTGAGATGTTAGTGAACTATGTATGAATGGTCAAAATTTTTGTTGACCAGAATTTTTCTCCAAGGTAAGTAAAACCGGGTGCAATTTACAAGTAAACGCTTCAAAAAAAAATACTATTGTGGAATGCAGTATTAACAATTTCGATTCCGTTTAAAAAAACGCAAAAAGGCTATTTTGTGTTCAAATCATGCTATTTTTGCCGCGTTTTTGGGGTCTGACTTTCAAGTCTATTAAACCTGTTTGAGTTGTTGGAGCCCGTTTAGCTACCCTTCTTTATGTATCTGCATATCGTTGCTTTTGACATTCCTTATCCTGCCAACTATGGTGGTGTCATCGTCATTTACAATCAGATAAAAGCGCTTCATGCACAAGGGGTAAAAGTCATACTCCACTGTTTTCAGTACGGCGACCGGAAACCTGCACCTGAACTGGCCAATTACTGCCACGAAGTGTATTATTACAAACGAAGTCGTGCGTGGATCTGGCAGTTGAGTTTTTTGCCATTCATCATGCAGACAAGGTTAAACAGATCGCTGTATAGAAGACTTAAAAAAGACAATCACCCGATCCTGTTTGAAGGTATGCATACGGCGGGGTTTGTATGGAAAAAACGTCTCCGTGCCAGGCAGAAGCTTGTGCGCATGCACAATATCGAGTGGCAATACTATGAATCCCTTTCGCAAGTAACCCCGGGTACAGAGCCACTAAAAAAGGCATACTATTTTATTGAAAGTATTCGATTGCAGCGCACCGAGCCATGGGTGGTGCTTCACGCAGATGAAATTATAACGCTATCCAAAAACGATGCGGCCTACTTCCGAAACCTGAAGGCAAATACGCATTACATTCCTGCTTTCCATCCCAATAAAGTAATAGAAAGTCAGCCTGGGAAAGGCGAGTATGTGCTATTCCATGGCAAACTCAGCGTTCCGGACAACGAGCGCTCTGCCATCTGGCTGATGGAAGAGGTGTTTGCCGATGATCTGGAAATTCCACTCTTTATTGCCGGATTGGAACCTACCGAACGCCTGCGGGAAATTGCGAGTCGGTACGATTATGTGACACTGATCGAGAATCCTGATGACAAGGAAATGAACCGTCTGATCACCCAGGCGCATATAAATTTGCTGGTGTCTACACAAAGCGCCGGGGTGAAACTAAAACTCATCAACGCCTTATACCGGGGGCGCTTTTGCATAGTCAATGAAGCCATGGTGAGCGGCTCCGATCTGTCGCAATTGTGTTACGTAAGAAATTCTGCCGCTGCCATCAGACAAGCCGTAGAAGCCTTGATCAATGCGCCATTTGAGCAAAAGAAGATTGAGGAACGGCGCGCGCTTCTGGAGACAGCTTATTCCAATGAAGAAAATGCCAAAAAGCTGATTTCGCTGATCAAATTTGATCAGGAAAAGGCTGAGTGAACAAAGGCCTCATTTTGGGGTTTTTGAAACGATAATGTATTTCTCAGCACAGATTGCACAGATTTTATTTTGAAGTTGCCAAAGGCGATTTGTGAAATTCTGTGCAATCTGTGGTGAATAAACCTTTTAATACACCAAGGTTTGAATCAACGTGTCAATATAGAATCCCTGGAACTATTGCTCAACGATAAAGCTTTGAGCAGCGATCACAAAGCCATCATTAAAAAAGTGATCGCCGACGAGCGCCTGACTCCCGAAGAAGGCGTTTTTTTGTTTGAACAAGGTAGTCTGGCCTATGTCGGCGCTTTGGCCGATTTTATCCGGCGGAGAAAGAATGGCGACAATACTTATTTCAACCGCAATTTTCATATTGAGCCTACCAACCTTTGTGTGTACGATTGCAAATTCTGTTCCTATTCACGACTGATCAAACAACGCAGCGATCAGGATGCCTGGGAATACACGATGGAGGACATGATGAACATCGTGCGCAAATACGATGGACAGGACGTCACCGAGGTACACATTGTAGGAGGCGTATTGCCACAATACGACCTGCCTTTTTACACAGAGCTATTTAAAAAGATCAAAGCTCACCGTCCGGAACTGCATGTCAAGGCACTCACACCAGTTGAATACCATTACATCTTCAAAAAGGCGAAAGTGAGCTACGAGGAAGGCATGCGCCTGATAAAAGAATCTGGTTGCGACAGTTTGCCTGGAGGAGGCGCCGAGATTTTTCACCCGGAAATACGCAAGCAGATATCTGCCGATAAATGCAATGCAGAACAGTGGTTGCAAATTCACCAGATATGGCATGAACTGGGCATGCGCTCCAATGCCACCATGTTGTACGGCCACATCGAGAAATGGGAACATCGCATCGACCATCTGGAACAGCTGAGGCAGCTACAGGATAAAACAAAGGGTTTCCAGACTTTTATCCCATTGAAATTCCGCAATCAGGATAACCAAATGAGTCACGTAGCGGAAAGTACAACGGTGGAAGATCTCAGGAATTACGCGATCAGCCGCATTTACCTCGATAATTTTGACCACATCAAAACCTACTGGCCCATGATTGGGCGTACCACCGCACAAATGGCGCTGGCATTTGGCGTAGACGATCTGGACGGGACCATTGACGATACCACCAAAATATATTCCATGGCCGGTTCGGAAGAACAAAATCCGGCGCTGAGTACACAACAGCTGGTAGAACTGATCCGCAGGGTAGGGCGACGCCCGATTGAAAGGGACACTTTGTACAATGTAGTTCAGGATTACAGCGATGTTGAATTTGCCGAGGACAAGGAGTTTAGAGGCTATATTTCACTCCCTGTTGTAAATAATTAAAACATGACCGTTTATTTTATTCGCCACGGAGAAACCGAATTAAACCGATTGCACATTGTCCAGGGAAGTGGCATGGATTCTGACCTGAACAACCTGGGGCAAGCTCAATCAAAAGCTTTTTTTGATGCTTACCAGCACATTGATTTTGACCTGGTCGTCACATCCCGCCTTAAACGCACTCACCAAACGGTACATCATTTTCTTCAAAGAGATATTCCCTGGCACCAAACTGCCGATATCAATGAGATTTCCTGGGGAATCTATGAAGGAACAACTTCCAGTCCGGAAAGGAAAATGGCTTTCATGGAACTGCTGCATCAATGGAGAATTGGCAACCTGGATGCCGCTTTACCCAAAGGAGAATCGGCAAGAGAATTGGGGGAAAGAGTTATCAGGTTTATAGATTGGCTTAGAGGAAGAGAAGAGCGCAGAATTCTGGTAGCAACACATGGTCGCACACTTCGCGCGTTGGTCAGCCATTTGAAAGACATCCCCTTGTCAGACATGGATGCCATTAACCACCTGAACACAGGCTGCTACGTAGCAAGATTTGAAGGAGATGAAATTCACTTTGAGCTGGAAAATGATGTTTCCCACCTGGAAGCGGCCCGCTTAATAACGAACCAATGAACAATGAACAATGCGCAATGTATCAATGCGAAATGTTACAATGCGTAATGCGCAATGTTTTCGCAATAAAGTGGTTTCGTGGCATGTGGTGTTGAAAAAAAAACATCACACGCGGCGGTAAATTGCGCATTGTTACATTGTTACATTGCGCATTGTTTATATGTGTTGTTCACACCTGCCAGGGTATTTGCATAAAGGGATACCAATCATTCCTTTAATTACTCAAATATCCGACCATGAAAAAAGCAATCTTTTCGATTCTACCGGGCAAGTTTAGTTTGCTCCTTGCACTTTTCACCTTTATTACTTTTCAGGCATTACAGGCGCAATGTCCGGTTGACCCGGCTCCTCAGCAGCCATGTCCACCTGTGACCGACTGTCGATCTGAAAATCCTGAATTTCCGGGGTGCCAACCTCCTAACAACTTGTTGAATGTATTGCTGGTGTTGGACGAATCCAGTTCAATTGCCTCTTTCCATGCTGAACCAGATGTGGAAGCAGCTGTGCTAGATTTTGCGAATACGCTTCATTCAAATTTCACCACGGCGAACCGGGTGAAACTGCGCATCATTGAGTTTTCTGACAATGCCAATGACGCCGTACCGCTTACCGATGTATCAGCAGCAAATTTTGTCTCGAATATCTCAAACTACCTGACTGCTGATGGTACCGCCAGCGCCAACTACGATCCTGATAATGGGAATCTGACCAATTTCGAGGCTGCACTGAACAAGGCAGCCTCAATTCCGGACATTGATATCATCTTCTTTTTTACAGACGGTATCCCGACAAAAGGCAATACAAGCAGAACGACTCTGATCGCTAAAGCCAATGCCATTAAATGTGCCGGCACCTACATTTTTGCCATTGGCGTGGGCTCTGGCGCCAATGAAACCAGAATTCAGGATCTTTCTCACACAGACAAGCTTGGACCAGGTTCGCCAAACCTGATTAGTGGAGCTGACTATTCTTTGGAATCCTTCTCCAGTTTTGGTGATCTTCTGACTGAACTGGCCAATTCGCTTATTGATAAAACACCCCCAACAGTTCAATGTCCGGATCCAATCAAACTATCCAATAAACCGGGAGAGTGCGGCAATACTGTAACCTTTACTCCAAATGTTAATGACAATTGTCCCGGAGTTACGGCTTCCTGTACTCCTGCGTCCGGTGAGTTTTTTCCGGTGGGGGTAACAACCGTAACCTGTAAGGCTACTGACAAGGTAGGATTAACAGCTACCTGCACCTTTACCATACGCATTCTGGACCTCGAGGCGCCCAATATTGTTTGTCCACCAGCCAAAACGATCAGTTGTGAAGACTCTACTGATCCTTCCAATACGGGCAATCCTGTTGCGCTCGACAATTGTGGTATTTCCAGCGTTGATCATTCAGATGTGCGGGTGGATGGCTCTTGCGTAAACGATTTTACCATAAATCGCACCTGGGTCGCCATTGATGATCATCACAATGCCAAAACCTGCCTCCAATCCATCAAGGTGGAGGATAAAAAGCCACCGGTAATCAACTGTCCGGCTGCAATTACCGTAACATGTGATACATCCGTATTGAAGACGGGAGTGGCAACGGCAACAGATAATTGTTTGCCCCGACCGACTTTAAGCCACAGCGATGCACATGTTTCCGGTGATTGCGAATGGCTTTGTGAAATCGATCGCACCTGGGTCGCAAAAGATGCCTGTGATAACACAAGCAAATGTGTTCAGCGCATCACAAAAGACGTAACGCCACTAATCGAGCAGGCCCTGAATGGCAACCCGCTTGTTTTGGGACAAGCAGGCGCCACTGTTACCCTGACGAAAGATCACGCGGATTGTGTAGTCAAGTGGTTCCCTTACAACGAAGTGCTGGCTCCCAAAGCCCTACCGTTTGACGATGCTGTGGCCGGCGCCGATTGCAAACTAATGTCCAATCCACTTGATGGAGCAGGTCATATAGATAATCCATGGCTGGGTATTACCATGAAGCTAAGTTTGCTGGTTCGCTTGAATCCATCCCTTGGGACCCGCAAACTCAGCACATTCCCTTGTGATATGCACTTTATTATCAGACAAGGCATGAAACCAAATGCGGATGTGAACGAATTACTTCGCGTTACCAATTTGGCACTAGGAAATGTAAACGTGAACTGGAACGTCCCTGCTCATGCCAAACTGGTATATGAATACCTTAAATGTATTGTGGGGGATAAAACAGTTTGCGATCCAAATTAAATGAATCAATGTATCAATGTATCAATGCGCAATGTACCAATGTATCAATGCGTAATTTATTGCTATGCTGTCGCGTAGTGTTTACGCCGTGTTTCAGGTTGCGTGTGGTGTTGAAAAAACACCACACGCGGCGAACCACCTATTAAATTATTCCGCATTGCGCATTGATACATTACGCATTGATACATTATTCATACTGGTTTCTAATATCAAAGCCTCCGGTTTTCAGGTATTCTTCTCGCTGGAAAAGCTTGAGATCAGAATTTACCATTTCACCCACCAGTTCCTCGAGTGGGCATTTGGCTGTCCAGCCGAGTTTTGATTTTGCTTTGCTGGCATCTCCAACCAATAGATCTACTTCTGCAGGTCTGAAATAGCGTGGATCAACGGCGATGACCTCCTGACCAGGTTTTAAATTTGGGTTACTGCTGGTTGCGATGAAGCCTTTTTCATTTACGCCCACGCCAGTGAACTCGAGGGTTGCGCCCAGGGCCTGGAACGCCATGCGGCAAAAGTCGCGTACAGAGGTGGTGGTACCGGTGGCGATCACAAAGTCTTCAGGTGTTTCCTGTTGCATCATGAGCCACATCGCTTCCACGTAATCTTTGGCGTGCCCCCAGTCGCGTTTTGCATCTAGGTTGCCCAGCCACAATTTATCTTGCAGATTCAGAGAGATTTTGGCTGCGGCGCGTGTGATTTTTCTGGTGACAAATGTTTCCCCTCGGATAGGACTTTCGTGGTTGAACAAAATGCCGTTGCAGGCATACATGTTGTATGATTCCCGATAATTTACCACGATCCAATAAGCGTATAGCTTGGCCACGCCATAGGGCGAACGCGGATAAAAGGGCGTTTTTTCTGTTTGCGGTGTTTCCTGTACCAGCCCGTACAACTCCGAGGTAGAAGCCTGATAGAATTTTGTTTTTTGCGTTAATCCAAGCAGGCGAATGGCTTCAAGAATACGCAGTGCTCCAATTGCATCGGCGTTTGCGGTGTACTCAGGCGTTTCGAAACTTACCTGTACATGGCTTTGGGCGCCCAGGTTGTAAACCTCATCAGGTTGCACTTCCTGGATGATGCGGACCAGGTTGCCTGAGTCGGTCAGGTCGCCGTAGTGCAGCACAAATTTGCGTCCATCCACATGTGGGTCCTGATACAAATGGTCAATTCGCTCTGTATTGAAGAGGGAAGAGCGGCGCTTTATGCCGTGCACCTCATATCCTTTTTTTAATAAAAATTCTGCCAGGTAGGCGCCGTCCTGGCCGGTAATGCCTGTGATTAGGGCTTTTTTCATATCTTGTTAAAACGTTGCAAATCAGGTTTTGGGTGGTCGTTATTGGGAAAGTTTTTTGTGAAGTATGGCTACGATACGATCGGCAGCCTTTCCGTCCCAAAGTTCCGGAATTTTACTGTTTTTCCATTTCCCCTGGAGAATGGCAACAATTTTTTGACAGGCAAGTTCAGGGTTTAAATCCGGAATCAGTTCATTACTGCCCGACTCAATGGTGACCGGCCGCTCCGTATTTTCTCTGAATGTCAGACACGGAACATTTAAATAAGTGCTTTCCTCTTGAATACCGCCAGAATCGGTTAAGACAGCCGAGGCATTCATCACCAGATTCTGAAACTCGAGATAACCCTGAGGTTCCAGTAAGTTTACTTGCTTTAAACCGGAAAGCTTTTCCTGCAAACCAAACTCCTGTAGTTTAGATCGAGTGCGCGGGTGTAATGGAAAAACCACCCGAACTTTATCAGAAATCAGCTCTACCATATCCAGAATTTTCTCAAGTCCTTCCCGATTGTCCACATTGGAGGGTCTGTGCATGGTCATCAATACATAGTTTTTGGGTGATAGACCAAGGCTTTTAAGAATGTCCAATTGCTCCGCTTTTTTGATAAAGTGTACCAGAGAATCGATCATGCAATTTCCGGTAAAAAATACTTTTTCATTTGGAATGCCTTCTTTCTCCAGGTTTATCAAAGCAGCTTTTTCCGTAACAAACAGATAATCTGAAACAGAATCCGTCAGGATGCGATTCAGTTCTTCGGGCATGGCCCTGTCACCACTCCTCAGGCCTGCTTCCACATGCGCCAGTCTGATGCCTGATTTTACAGCTACCAGCGCCCCTGCCAGTGTTGAATTGACGTCGCCAACTACGAGAATCAAATCGGGTTTTTCTTTTTGAACGACTTCTTCCAGGGCTAACATAATGGAAGCAGTTTGCTTTGTGTGACTTCCGCCGTTGACGCCAAGAAAATAATCGGGTTTGGGGAGTGATAACTGTTCAAAAAACACTTCGCTCATCTGCCGGTCGTAATGCTGTCCGGTATGCACCAGTATGGATTGTATATCCGGGTAATGGCTCATGGCTCTGTGCAAGGGAGCCAGTTTCATAAAGTTTGGCCGGGTTCCCATGACGGATAGTATTTTCATGGGAGGAGCGTATTGTTTTTTAATTTCACTTGCAAAGCATTAGCCAGGTATTTATCAGAAATGGCTTTCTGTAAGGCGTTGACATGCTCATTATGGTGCAGGTCGCTGCCTAAAAAGTCGATGAGTTGATTTTTTAGCAACAGTCGGGCGGTTTGTTGTGCTTCTTTCCTGTGATAACCGGTAAATGAGAGTATGTTGACCTGCAACTCACATCCGAGTTGTTTTAGCTTTTCTAAATCTCCTATGGTTTTCACATATGGATACCGTTCCGGATGGGCCAAAACCGGTTGGTATCCTTTCATCTGCATGTCAAAGAACACTTTATGAAAATTTGGGTAGGGTTGAAAGAACGACATTTCAACCAATACCCGCTTGCCATCCAGGCTTAACAATGGCTCTCTCATTAAAAGCTGCTCAAAATTTTCATCTATGTAGTATTCCGCAGCAGCTTCAAACTGAGGAACAGTTGATTCCTCCTTTTCCAGAGCGTTGCGTACTTCATCCCGCTTTTTCAGAATGATATCACGGGTGTTTGGATAAATTTCTGCTCGTATGTGCGGGGTAGTGATGATCTTTTGATATCCGAGATGTTGCAGCGCCCGAATGAGGGTTAAGGAAATTGCCAGATCAGGAGCCCCGTCGTCAATTCCAGGGAGCAGGTGCGAATGCATGTCTGTTCCGAGATTCGAAAAATCAAAGGGCATTTGCTTGCTTCCAAAAAGCTTAAACATCTTGACTGGTGTTCAATGATTGGCTCTTAAGTGAATCAGGAAGTTCAGGTAAATCGCGAAAATAGCGAAATGGCCATGCAGGATCAGGATTTAAGATTACGAGGGCCGTCAGGTACAGTATTTTCAAATCAGTCAACAAACTTACATGGGATTGATACCACATTTCCAGCTGGCCTTTGTAAGGGGCTATGTACTCTTCATAAAATTTCCTGGGGTCGCGTCCCGGCACTGACAGCAGTTTTTCCTCATCCCGGAATACGATGCTGCCAATGCCCGTAATGCCGGGCCGGACGTCGTAAATATGCGCCTGAACTTCAGCCGGATAGGCTTCGAAATCAACTTTCATTTGCGGTCTGGGGCCAACGAGTGTCATGTCTCCGGTAAGCAGATTGATTAGTTGAGGTAACTCATTGAGCTTACTTCGCCTCAAAAAGCGCCCGATAGTAGTAACTCTTGGATCATTTCTTACCGTCAGGCTACCTGTACCCATATTTGGACTGTTCTTCAGCATGGTAGCAAACTTCCAGATCTTGAATTTTCGGTTTTTGAAGCCAATCCTTTCCTGTCCATAAAATACTTCTCCTTCGGCGCTAAAACGCAGGAGAATCATGATGGGGATAAAAACCGGCATCAAAACAAGGAGTGCAATAATCGATACAATTATGTCTATCAAACGCTTCACCAATTACATCCTCTGATCGAGGTTTTTTTCTTTTTCAGCATGCTGAAATTCGGGTAATATTTGCCTGAGCGCTTCAATCAGTTCAGGTTTTGACAGTTTGTCTTTCTGGAAAAGGGATTCCAGATGATTCAACTGTTTTTCAAACTTCTGAAATTTGAACTGGTTCTCCTTTAATTTCGGCTGTATTATTCCAATTTTTTCGAAACGCGTAAAGTCCACCGTCTCCTCCAAACCAAAAAACTCTTCCACATCCTTCTCGCCTGAAGTGTCGGATTTGAAAAAGTAAACGGGCCAGTTTGTTGAATTTCCATCCAGCAGTGAGGCATTTTCACGGGCTTCCTGTTCTGTGTCGCATTTAGTTACTGAATACCCAAGGCTGAGTAACAAGGCTTCGGCTATTTCTGAAAAAGACATTAGATCTTTTTCAATATTCAGTTTTGGGAAAAAAATGTCGCCCGGTTGGCCTAGCATACAACTCAGAAGACAAAGTTGCCCGGATTCTTCAGGCGACAAAAAGTATCGTTTTATATCACAGGGCGCCGAAAGAGGCTGTTTTTTCTGGAGACGTTGTAAAAAACCTGCTGGCAAACTGCCATTGGAAAAGGCTACGTTGGCAAATCGGGCGCTGCTAATAGGCAAAGTTGACGCGTACGTTTGCAGAAGCTTTTCCATCAGCTTTTTGGATGCACCCATTACATTAACCGGGTTTGCAGCTTTATCGGTGCTGACGCAGAAAAATCGCTCGGGTTTGTGTTCGACGAGCAGATCCAACAGTCGTTTTGCCTTGAAAACGTTGTTGTTAATCATCGCTTCAATAGAGTAGGGGTCCTTTTCGCTGCGGACATGCTTGTGGGCTGCAAAATTTGCAACGATGTCAAATGGTCCTTCGGTCCTCAGTATTTTCTCAAATACAGGGTCGCCATAGTCAACGGGATAGCACATTAGTGTATCTGGAATAAACAGATTGGTTGTGCTGCGTAAATCCCTGACCAATTCTGTTAATCCGTTCTCGTCATTATCTACAACAAAAAGCCTTGAAGGTTTGAACGGAAGAAGAGTTTTGACAAACTGGCTTCCAATGCTACCTGCGCCACCGATGATGAGTACCGATCGACCTTTTATTTGTTCCGAAAGCAGGTACTGTGCAGCGCGAAAGTCTTGTGTAAACAGGCTCTCGGCTCGCCTTGTCACATGTTCTGCAATAAATTTTGATAAATCGAATTGCATGGGCTTTTAGGTCGCTTTTGCTTGAATAACCTTGTTCACAGAATCTTTGACAACCTCAACAACTCGTTCCATCTCCTTTTCTGTCAACCCATTGTATAAGGGCAAGGTGATTTCCCCTTTGTACAATTGATGGGTATTGGGATAGTTTTCCAATTTATATCCCAGGTTCCTAAACAAAGAAAGCATTGGCAAGGGTATGTAGTGAACATTTACCCCAACACCTTTTTCACTGATCCGGCGGATGATTTCATCCCGATCCGATTCTGAGCAATTCATGATGCGGAGCATAAACAAATGGGCACTTGACACTGAGCCAAGATCATTTTGTAAAATAGGAATAATCGCCCAGGGTTGATCTGAGAATGCCTTTTGATAGAACTCGAAAATACGTTTGCGCTCAGGAAGTAATACGTTCTCGTATCGGCGGATTTGAGCCAGGCCCACTGCTGCACATATATCCGGCATGTTGGCTTTCAAGCCCTGATCAATGATGTCATAACGCCAGGCCCCTGGCTGATTTTTCTCAAATGCGCTTTTAGTCTGGCCATTAAGTGAAAGTGCCTTCAGGTATTTGTATGATTCTTCCGGGTCAAACGTTGTGGGTAAATTCAAACATACCACGCCCCCTTCGCCGGTCGTGATGTTTTTTACCGAATGAAAAGAGAACACGGTGGCATCGGCACAAGTGCCGCTTTTTCTTTCTTTATAAGAGGCTCCAATGGAATGAGCGGCATCTGACAAGACAAGAATGCGGCCCAAATTCTCCTGCAATTTGCCCTTGGGTGTAAACCTGTTTTTTATTTCCGGGCTATTTACAATCTTTAAAATGGCATCATAATCGGCCATCCAACCGCCGATATCTACCGGTATAATGGCTTTTGTTTTCGGGGTAATGGCATCCGCCAGTTTTTCAGGATCGAGGCAGAAGTCGTCGCAAACGTCTACCATGACCACTGTTGCACCCAGGTTCATGGCACACAAAGACGTGGCGGCATAGGTATAAGCAGGAACAATCACTTCATCGCCGGGACCAATACCAAACCAGCGCAGCACAAGCATGGCGCCGGAAGTCCAGGAATTGACACAAACAGCTACATTGACCCCCGTGAAGTGCTTAATCTCCTTTTCCAGTTCCAAAACTTTTGGTCCGGAGGTGAGCCAGCCGGTATTGACCAGACTATCATTCACCTCCCGGATAACCGATTCATCAATTAGGGGTTTTGAAAAGGGAATCTGCATTTGTTATGGTTACTCTTAGAAATTTCTGCATGGAATCTGCGAAAGAAATCTGTGTAGAATCTGTGCGAAATAATACGCAATAAGTGTGTCTAAATGGTGAGGTTTTCATTCCCACCCCGGACTGAAGTCCAGGGCTAAAGGATGTGTGATCTGGAGAATTGTGTGGCCAATTCAAGATTATTAGCCTTGAGGGATTTAGATTTCATTCTCTGTCTGTAATGAACAAACCCCTTCCTTGAGAATATATTCCTCCCCGGATTCAGGGCATACAGCTTTTTCACCATCGAAATCCAGTTTATGCCCGTATTTACTCACCCAACCTTGTTGAACACCCGGAACACCCGTGATCAACGCGAAATCAGGCACATCTTTGGTTACCACAGCGCCGGCTCCGATAAGGCAATATTGACCCAGCGTTATACCACAAATTACAGTTGCATTGGCACCAATGGTTGCTCCTTTTTTAACCAGCGTTTGTTGAAATTCAAGTTTCCTGGAAATAAAGCTCCTTGGGTTTGTCACATTGGTAAATACCATGCTTGGCCCCAGAAATACATCGTTTTCGCAGATTACTCCAGTATAAATAGAAACGTTGTTTTGAACCTTTACGCCATGACCCAGGCGAACACGGTCAGCTACAAATACATTTTGTCCCAATACACAATTACCACCAATTACAGCCTTTTCGGAAACATGACAGAAATGCCAAATGCGGGTTCCCTGGCCGATTTGGGCTCCGGGGTCAATGATGGCGCTGGGATGTGCAAAGTAGCTCATAACATCGTTTTATTTTTGAGCATAGCCAAAGGCTACGTATTTCCAGGAATCTGGTACAAAAAAACACAAATTGTCGATATGGACTGCGATTCGTTGCATGAATGTAGATTTAGAAAAAAAAGCAGTCAGGAAGCCAACTCTTTGCATTTCATGTATTTTGAAAGCTGATAAATATACGTTCAGTTCTTGCGAGCTTAGATAATGCCATTTTCTACCCCAGGCAACAAAACGCCTCCTGGCAAATTGATGCAGTTGGCTGGCTTTCATGTTTTCTGCATAAAACAAAAGGCCACCTGGCTTTAGCACTCTTTGTATTTCAGAGAAAGCGAGCTGGATATCTGAAACATGTCCATTGGCGCCTATTACCCCCAAAAGAGACCGAAAAACGACGAAATCAAAATGCGAGTCGGGGTAGGGAATGGTGCAGGCATTGATGGCTTCGTATCGAATGTTTGATGAAACAGCATATTTTAGATGAATTGGTTCCGCTTTGGGTGCAGGGTTTTGGAGATCTGAACAAACCATGCTTGACTGGAAGCGATGACTAAAGAACAGGCTCATACCGCCGTAATTTGCGCCAAGCTCCAGGCCTTTTTTCTGATTTTTATCAAATCCTTGTTGTCGGGCAATTTTTCCCCAATATACCAAGGCCTTTGACCACGTTTTGGTATCCCAAACCAAAACGTCTTTTTCAAACGTCTTTTGATCCAACAGCTTAGCCATTTTCCTGGAGTTCAGCTGACAAAAATGAATGGAGTTTGTCAAATTGAAACTCCCGGTTGAATTGGCTCTCTGCAGCCAGGCGGCTGTTTTCGGACAATTGCTTAACCTTCTCTGGACTTAGCTGCATGGCCCTAATATTCTCCTCCAGTTTGCAAAGATCTTTGGGCGAGTTTACCCAACCCGCCTGATTCTTCTGAATGATTCTGGCGCCTTCTCCTTCTCCGGAAAATAGAATTGGTTTCCCGGCAGCCATGGCTTCGTAAATTTTGGAAGGAACCGCGCCGTATATGTTTGTGACCAGGGAAATAAGGGCAGCATCCGCGGAACGAAGCACTTTGGGAATCTCAGCGCTTTCGATAATGCCATGATAAAACACATTAGCATTTGGATTTTTCTCTAGAAACCTCTCCAACTGCTCCTTTTCCGGTCCGGCGCCATAAATGTGCAACTCAGCATTCAAAGCCTTGAAGTCAACCTGTTCGCAAATTCGCAAGATACCCTGTGCCACCCCCAACAAGCCTGTATACACCAGTTTGAGATGTTGCTTATCCGGGTTTTGCCTAACCGGGTTAAAGCCGTTTAAATCTGAAAATCGAGTCAGATCAACCCCATTCCTGAATAACAACACTTGTTTGGCGCCCTTTTCTTCCAGATGTCGGACTATCTCTTCTGATTGACCAGTACAGACAAAAGCTTTTCGGTATAAAAAACGCTCCATCCGTTCCAAAAAACGATAAAACCTGTTTTCAGAAATGGCACCCAATTCTTTCGCAGTTCGGGGCCAAATATCAGAGACATTAAAGACCATTTTTGTCTTTGAAAACACGCTTAATAGCCAGGCACTGATCCCCAATGTTAAGGGCGGGCTTTCTACCATGAGAAATTGAGGTCGAAAGCGCAGTATTCTGGGTAAAGAAAACAAGGCCATCAAACTGAAGGATAACATGCTGATGATCCTGGGGAAAGCTTTTAGAGAGTTGGAGGCAAACAGCCAGTAACGATGCAAAAGAATTCCTTGCAATTCTTCCTTCCAGTAGATTTTCCATTTGTACCCCGGTGAAATTTTTCCCTGAGGGTAGTTTGGCATGGCTGTTATCACTTCTACATTCCAGCCTCTTTTTTTCAATCCCTGACATAACTCGAAAAGTCGGGTTTGCGGCGCACCCATTTCAGGTGGAAAGTATTGCGTGAGCAGTATAATCCTTTTAGTCACGGATCTCTACGTAAAAGTGTTTGATTTTTTGTCCGGCCGGACGGGAGATATCCGTCACATAATGGAGTTGTAATTCAAGGTCGTTTTCAAGATATTGAGACATTGATTTGTGCAGCTCAGTAACCAGTTTGGGTTCCATTGGCTTGTCTGCTTTTATGTCAAATTCAAAACGATTGAGGGCCGTTTGCCTGATGATAAATTCCTTGATGCTACCACCGGATTCTAATATGCGCCTGGATATGTAGTAGAATGTCAAGCCGGCAGCTTTTTTTCCGCTGGGCAAGTGAATAAGGTCATTGCTTCGACCACTAAGCTTTTTTAAAACTCCCGCTTTGTTTTCATCCAAGGCGCCCAGGTCACCAATATCATATCGAACCATGGGAAATGCGTGATTATGCAGAGAAGTTATCACGATTCTGCCTTCCTGACCATTGGGTACTGCTTGTCCCTGATCATCCAGAATTTCAACAAACAGATTTTCGCGAGACAATTTCCAGTCTCCATTCGCTGCGGTAAAAGCAATGATATCCAATTCTGATGCTCCATATTCATTGATGATAGGGACGCCAAAGGTTTGTTCCAGAAGCATCTTGTCTTCCTCAACGCACATTTCTGAGGTAACAATACAAGCACTGAGCAATGGACATTGACTCTTCAACACTACCTGCCTGGCTTTTACATAACGAGCGAAAGCCACCAAGGCACTGGTGTAGCCATACAGGTATTTTATGCGTCCACTCTTAATCGAATGTTGAATTTTTTCAAAGGCCTGATCAGACAGGTCAAAAACCGGGAACCGCACACGGTTGGCCATTTTGTCCTTTAACAACTCCCTGAATTTGGAAGATTCGTCGAGCGGGATGCCGTAAAACCTTCCTTGTTTCTGGCTCAGTGAGAGACCATGCCAGGCATAACGATTGGCAATCAGGGCATAGGTCATAGCATGGGCATGTTTGTCTTTGGCGTAAAAGAAAGGCGTTCCACTGGACCCGGAAGTATTGCCCACATACACTTCACGGCGTTTGTATGGTTGGGTGATTAAACTGCTGAATTCTTGTTGGAGATCTGATTTGGTTATGATGGGCAGAGAATTCCAGTTTCCAGGAAGGCCATTTTTGAAAAGAGAGCGGTATACACTGTTGTTTTGATAATGATGACGCGCCATTTCCCATTTTTTGTCTTCTTGCCAACTGTTGAAGGGCGCTCCACCCATTGCCTGAATTTTGCTCAATTCTCTTTTGGCCTTGTGTATCGGGTACCCTTTTAGTTGCAATATTGGGAAAAGGAACATGGTTGTTTAAGTAAACAGGTCAAGCCATTGCTTTTCAATAATCTTCCAGTCAAAAGACTCGACCTTTTTTCTGGCGTTAATGGCAATGGATCTGGCCATTTCCGGATTTTGAATCAATTGGCAAATGTGCTCATACATGCTTGTTTCATCTTCTGGAGCCGATAATAAAGCATCTTTGCCATCCTCAATAAGGAAAGGAATGCCACCCACGTTGGTGGAAACTACCGGCAGGCCGAGAGCCATGGCTTCGATTACACTCACGGGTGTATTATCGATATTCGTGGTGTTTATAAAGATGTCGTATTCATTTGTCAGCTTAATCCATGCTGTTTTTTTTAAAGCGCCGGTAAAGATCACGGATATCCCCAGCCGTTCGGCAAGGGCTTTGCATGTATGTAAACTACCATCCTTGTTAGGACCTACCATGCATAGCGATGCTTCAGGGTAAACTTCTCTCAGCAACTTCAACACTCTTATGGCCATTTCAGGATTGTAAATAGCGTCAAAGGATCGCACCCAGAGCAATTTTGGCGCAACGGTTTCCCGCAAGCGGTAAGGGTAAATCTCCAGATCGATGAAATTGGGGATGATTGTACAGGGATAACCGGCTGCTTCAAAAGCTTGTTGCAGGTAAGTGGATGGGGCGATGATTTTGTTGGCTTTGGAAAAAATGGTTTTTGAAAGCCCGGGTGAACGAGTTATTCGATGGGGTAAATTGCCTCCTCTCAAATAGGCAATATATGGCAGTCTGATTAATTGGCATAGCCAGGCGATGGTCAGCGCATAGTAAAAATTTAAAGTACTGTACACATCTATCACAGCCAGATTGGTCTGTTTTCTATATGCCAGGACAGTCCAGACCATGTGTAGCATTCTCAGCAATCTATTCTGCTTTGAAGAGGCACAGGTGAGGTTTACCTGCCCAGCCAGTCTGATCCTCAATTGCTCCATCACACTATGGGGAAAATGGTTTCCTATGTACAATACGGTGTTCAAGTCAATTCTTCATTTTCTGAAAACCAAATAAAGGCCAGCCCGAAGGCAACGCAGGGTAGCGCCAAACGCATTCCGCTATGCATCATGGTGAACATCGAGAGTCCATAAAAAGTGAGCATCCACTGTCTGTTTTTATTGCTCTTTAATCGTCTGAAATGGAAGAATGGCAGCAGGATAAAGGCGCAAACCAGCGCAATCAAACCTGGGACACCGTGCTCGCCCAACATCCTGGTAAATTCTGTGTGCGAAGCAATTCGTTCATCGGCGCTATCACCAATCCTGAATATGGTACCCCTTCCTAATCCGATGCCCAGTATGGGGTTTTCTGCAAAGGCAGTAAGCTCTGTTTCCATGATTTCTTTTCTGCCCGTGAGATATCTGGATTCAGAAATGCTTCGACCTAAAATGACCTCAGAGGTGGATACACCCTGATAGCGGTACAAAAGAAAATTATCCGTAAGATCATTGGTTATAAAGGCCACGAGTAGCAAAAACAATACACCCATTGTCAATCTGCCGAACTGTGTTCGAACGAGCCTTCTATAACTCTTTGATATAAAAAATAAGGCAAGCATACTGAGACCAATGGAACCGAATGCCCCGATCATGCCTCCACGGGAAAAGGTTAATAAACCCCTGAAAACCAACAGGATAAGCAATAAATAGTCAAAAATTGAATTGCCAAACGGCGAAAATCCAAATAGCAGTCCCAAAAAGAGCAATACAATCGCCCAGCCAAGTATGCTGGAAACCTGGTTTGGTCCAAACCCTCCACTGGCTGCGTAATTTGAACCTCCAACAAAATCAATTTCAGACAGGCTTTTTCCCAGGAATAAAAGCGTTACCAAGGTTATGGCTGGCAACAAGGCAACCCTGATTAATTTTTCCAATTGTTCAGCTGTCACTTTCTTTTGATAAAAATACCAACCAGCGACAAACAGGGTAATAATGCCACTTAAGTACTGAGATATCAGATCCAGCATTCTGTCTTCTGACACGCCCCCATATACGGTTGTAATCAATACGCCGGGAAGCAGTAGCAACAGATAGACCCATAGCAAGTAAGGTCTTTCGCGATTTTTAAAAGTAAAGAGCAAGCCGGTACCAAAAATGGCAATGCAACTGTATTTCCCAAACTCCCAGAAAAGCGAAACCTTGCTCATTCTGGAAAGTATCTCAAAACTCGTCATATACAAACCGTAAAAAGCTGCCAACTGATCGCGATCCCTGGAAGCCAGAATATCCAGAACAGCAAGTCCGGCAAAGGCGACATAATACACAGCAATGCCTTGAGGAAAGAACCGAGCCATAAAGCCAAGGCCAATGTGCAGCAATATGGCCAGGATGGGATGCTTACTGAAAAAACGGATGATCAAGGATCTACTTTTTGAAGGATTTTCGAGGTTACCCGTTTTACAAAATACTCGTAGGTAAAGGCATTGCTTAGTTGAGAGGCTTTTTTTGCGATGGATTGCAGCTTGTCTGCATCGGGTAGGGTATTTATCGCTTTTACCAGTGCTCCATGGGAAAGGCTTGCCGTTTGTAGTAAAAACCCATTCTCCTCATGATTGATATACTGTCCAATACACGAAACATTCGAAACCATGGGAATACAACCGAAATTGGCCGCTTCGGCAATTACTTTTGGAAAGCCTTCAGCTGCGGAGGGTAGTAACAGAATGTGAGAATTGGCCATGATTCGAGCCACTTCAGTTCTGTTTTGAAAGCCATGTACTTCAACGCTGAAGTCAACACTTGTTGAAAGCTGAATGCACTCATTCATTAATGGCCCGTCACCTACTAAATGAAGTGCGCCAATTCTCTTGTTTGTCTTGAGTTGTTGAAAAGCCTGCAAAATCCAGTGAACTCCTTTTGCAGCCTCCAGGCGGCCTACAAAGCAAAAGTTGAGCGGGTCACGGAAGGACTTCGTTTGTAGAATTTGCCTGCCTTTTTCAATATCTGAAGTATACAGACAGGGGTTTTCGAAACTGAGACAGTGTTTTGGTTGTCCTGGCCATTGACCGTTGATGGTAACTGTTGAATTCGAGGCGCGCTTTAACAAATCCCGTTGAATAGTAAAAAAACGTGGCGCGGTTTCCTGAACCCAGTTGCCAGCGTATTTGTGCCAGAAAATTTTGCCTGGAATAATGAAGGAAATCAAGGTTGCGAGAAAAGCCGGACTGGATGGCGCTCTCGTGTATACCACTCGGTGGCGGAATATTTCTTTTGCAATCATCCAAAGCATCCAGGGAGTGTAAAGCAATACTTCCAGTTTGTCGACAAAACTGTCGCCTCCGCATTTTTTTAGAAAAATCAACTTGATGTTTTTGTCCTGAACAAGGCTCAATGATGGATTGTCCACCAAATCCGGACGGTTAAATCCAATCCAGGTAATTTGACTGAATAAGGGTGACAAAGCCAGAATTTCCGAGACAACCGGCGCTCTTGCATAAAACAGATCATCCTTCCCATACATGGCTGTATCGGATACGATTAACAGTTTGGGCTTATCCTCTGGTAAAATTTCAGACATTTCTCCGTGTAAGCATCTGGCCCAAATTCTTTGGAAAAAACTTGCTCCATTTTGCTGGTATCTGCTTTGCTTCCCAAAAGGCTTTCAATTCTTTGTACCCAATCCGCACAGTTGAAGTTTTGAAGAAAATATTCAGGAAATTCAATGGCAAGCTGCTCAGAAATTTCTCCTGTCTGGTACGACAAAAAAGGCAGTCCCTGAGCCAGGTATTCAAGCAGCACCAAGGGGCCGGATTCGCGTACCGAAGTATGCAGTCCAAGCCGGAATTTTGGAAGCTCAGCCTGAATATTGACAAAATCGGTTTTCAGTTGTACTTGTTGGTCAAGTCCTTTTTTAAGTATCAGGTTTTTAATCATCTCAAAATAAGAATCGTCTCTTATTTGTCCGATTATTGTCATTGGACATGAAAGTCGGGCTGCCAGCTCAATGGCAAATTCAATGTTTTTGCCTGCTTTGAAATTCGATACCAGTACAATTCCTTCTGGCGCTGGATATTGAATTTTTTCCTGAGGAGTAACGATGTTTCGAAGCAGCAGGCTGTGATCTTCTCTTACCCCAAGAGAACTGATAGCCCAGTTTGTTAAAGCCTTGCTCACACCAATGTACCAGGATGGCCGCAGGATCCAGTTAAACATAAAAGGAACCGAAGGATCATAATCGATCTTGCTGGTATGGTCATGCAAAATGAACGGGGTTTTCAGGCGGAAAACGTATCCAAACAGGCGACAGTAGCGGTAGTTATGTCGCATGTGCACATGGATCAGGTCAAATTGCCTTGCCAGTTTGAGGTATTTATAAATGGCCAGCGGATCGAAGCGACCTTTTCGATTCAGGCATGTAATTGGGATTTTTGCATGCAATTGTTGAGCGATTGGGCCTGCAGCCCGAAGGCATAGAACTTCAACCTGTACACTCGCATTAAACAGCAAATTCGACAGATCAATGGCCACTCGCTCTGCGCCGCCAACTTCAAAAGTGTCAATCACCTGCAATACCCTCATCAAAGTGTATCAATTTTTGCACCTTCCTGTAGCATTCTGGATGAAGCTCGCCAGGAACGCCAAACCTGAACGCCGATCTTGGGCAATAGAATTATGGTTAGGATACTACCCAGGAATAGCAAGGCGCGATTGGCTTTGTAGCGATAGGGGATGAGTGACGGTAATATCCCGATTATAACAGCATGCCAGACATTTGCTGAAGGAAAATACTTGCGAAAAAAGTACAACACGCTGGGAATTGGTCTTGGCGCCCAGAATGATTTCGGTCTGTATGCATCCCAGCTTCCCATTTCCCTGAGTCCGCCTTTCCCTACTTTCAAGTGTAATCTCTTCGCCCGGCAATTGGAGATGCTTTTAAAACCTGCCAGGTAGGCACGTAATCCGAACTCTCCGTCGCCCATCCGCTGCCCTTCAAATTGTCGGTCGAACAGTCCGGTGACCTCAAAGACCTTCCTGTGAATCATTACATTTCCGGTATCCAATTTGTCGGCCCAACGAAAAAATCTGTAATTCTCGGGAATACGGTCGCCGGTTCTTGAAAATGACACACCAGCTGAAATATCTGCCTGAAAATAGTCCAGGCATTTTACATGCTCACTAATCCAATCAGGTTCCACTCTTGAGTCATCATCGAAAAGCAATATCAAATTTGCTTTGGACAATTTGATTGCCGTATTTCTGGCTTGCCATAAAGCTTTTTCAGGTTGCTGAAGCACTGTAAGTTTTAGCTGAAATGATTCATAAAAATCCGCCTCAAAAGGCGTAGATTGATCTATTACAATCACTTCGAAATTTGGGTAGTCCTGCTTTTCAAGATCTTCAAGCGCATTTGTAAGATGTGGATACCGGTTTAGTGTGGGTATGATCACACTAACCATTGGTCCCGAGTTAAGAAGACTTGAATTGAAATTATTGTAGGCTTGATCATGTGGAAATACTTCGCTGTAGTGATCAAGCCTTTTTGTGTTTCGTTGACTAAAAAAAGCGCGAGTTTCGCGGAATGGATTGTGCAGCGTGAGTATTCTCAAACTAAGAATGTACCATGACCATATCGGATGAAAATGCCTGCGGACGAAGCGATAATTATCCGTTACTGAACTAATAGGTGAAACAATTGCATCAAGAGCACATTCAGCATTTTTAATAAAGCCTTTGTGCCACATCTGGTAGGCCGCATCAAGGTTAGTCGAACTCAGATTTTCGTAACCTTCATCTAAATCAATGCTGTCCAATTCATCTGTTGGGACTTTATCCTTGTCGCAAAAATAGAGGGCGTTATGCCTTGAGGGAAGGTTGTAATACCATACCGGGTTGACATATTTTAAAAACAGAAAGAGCAAATTGTTTACTTAGCTGGTGAAAAAGTCTTCAAATGCCTTTTGCTGAATTTTAATATTGAATGTGCTTTCTACCCTTTTCCTGGCATTTTGAACAATCCTGGAAACTTCATCATGTGGAAGACTTAGAACTTCCTCAATTTTATTGGCCAGCGCTTCAGGATGTTGCCTGTGAACTACCCAGCCAGTTTCACCATCCATGATATTCTCCTGTAATCCATCTGCATCCGAGACTATGCAAGGCAGTCCAGATGCCTGTGCTTCCAGCACCGCATTCCCGAAACCTTCCTGCAGGCTGTATTGAATGTACAGATCAGCATTTTGATAGTAGGATAAGGTTTGCTCTGGTGAGCATCTTCCTTTAAAAACCACCTTGTCATTCAGGCTGTATTGCTTTGTTAAATACGACAAGCGCTCCAATTCGGCGCCCGCTCCAATGATGGTAAAGCTGAATGTTAAACCCTTTGCGTGAAGCATGGAAAGTGCTTTCAGGGTTTGATCAAGTCCTTTTATCCAATGAAGTCTGGCCACAGTCAGTATTTCTAAGCGCTGTTTTTCAGGCTTTGAAAACCACCTTCCTTCCGTTTTGCAAGGGATCTTCGTTAAGTCAACAGCCGGATATATGACTTCGGAATCTAGGCTTCCAGGTTTCCCCAACCTGGTGAGTTGGGTTTGCAGACCTTTGGAAATTACATGGACCTTATCCACCACCCGCCACATTTTCTGATAACAATTCGGATGACTGAGCGGATAAACATAGGCATCCGAGCCTCTAAAACTCACTGCCATCTTAGCCCCGATGGCTTTTGCCGTGTGCTCCTTTCTAATGGCAGCTGTCCCAAATCCAAAATGCAGCCAATCCAGCTCTTTTGATAAAATATGGGAGGATAAATACATGTTTTCCAGGTTTTGCCGCCAGGGAGTACCGCTTTGATGTTCCAATTGAAAAAAACGAATGGCGTTTTTCGGGGCTTTCAAAAACAGCATTTTGAGGTAAAAAACCAATAACCAAGCTTGCCAAAGCCGGGATTGTATAACGGGTGGAGGCGTTGCAAGTTTACATGGTAGGATTGCGTTTTTGCCTGCAGCAAACACGATGACTTCATGACCATTTTCCTGCAAGCCTCTGATTTTGTTGATGAGAAATGTCTCTGAATAATTTGGAACTGAGTTTAATACAAGTCCAATGCGCATCAGTTCGTATCGGCCATTTGCGTGTAAAATCTGGAAAACCCACTCTTAAAAGCGCTCTCCGAAAAGTTGTTTCTGATGTGCTCCTGCGCTTTTTTTACCATGGCTGCCTTGATTTCAGGATTCTGGCTGTAGCATAGTTGAATCTTGCTTGCCAGCTCTTGAGCATGGCCACTTTCAAAAAGAAACCCGGTTTCTCCATCCGTAATGGCTTCTTGCATACCTCCACAATTGCTACTTACAACGGGCAAACCCATAGACATGGCCTCCAGAACGACATTTGCGATGCCCTCTTCGTAGCTTGGCAGCACCATTATATCTGATTCTGCCATGAGCTGAAGCACTTCAGTGTGCGGTTTTTCAGCTTGCAGGCTTACGCAATCCTGAAGTCCTAACAATTGAATTTGCAGTAAAATTTCTTCCTGTTTGCCTTTCCCCACTATGGTATAGTGCAAGCTGACACCGGCGTCTTTAAGGTGCTTTACAGCCTCAAGTGCCAATGAATAGCCTTTCACCCAATGAAATCGACCTACTGAGATCAACCGACAAGGCTCCTTGGTAGTGTTTAAGCGTATGAGTTCCCTTGTTTTTTGGGCTGAGTAAATTACCTGAATCCTTTCTTTTTGTGCTCCTAATCCGATGGCTCGCTCTGCAATCGCATGTGAAACTGCGTGAAATCCATCCACCCTTGGGAATAAGCCTTGATATAGTGCTGCAGTTTCAGGTTCGATTTGAGGAGAGATGTTGATTTGCGACCCGCGGAGGCTTACAGCCAGTTTTACACCAAACAATTCTTTTAGGAAAAACCAATCTGCCAGTGACTTTGCCCATTGGATATGAAAAACATCCGGCTGATGCAACACTGGCAATATTAACTTGGCCCAAAGACGGGTTCTTTTTCTAAACCCCGATTGCTGACTTTGAATGTGTTTTTTCAGTGCAAAGAAATTTCCGGGATTTGAAACAAGCAACTGGAACTGATACCAGGGAATGAAAAAAACAGCCTGCCAAAATGAACCAGGCATTGGAAATACTTTGATCAACTTATTTGAATAAGTGGGCTTTTTACCTTTAATCTGTCCAAAAAGATATACTTCATGACCCGTTTCAGCCAATTCGGTAATTAACTTTTCAATGAAAACCGTTGAAGGAATGATCCCTGAATACACCGCAATGCGCATCTTATTTTGCTCCGGATGGCAGCTTAAACGGGAGAAATTGCACGATCATTCTAAGGTGGTCAAACAACACTTTTTTAAAGAAAATATACATGACTAACACAAACGCCAATCCATAAATTGAGGCAAGTATGGGCAATGGAAATGAAGGAATCATACCCAGCAAAGCTGCTGCTGACAGGGCAGAAATAAAACTCGCCGGAACTGATTCGGGAATAGATTTCCATTCAATTTGCAAAACCTGTTTGGCCAGTTGTAATTGAGTAAGTGAGCCTAAAACCCTGACTATGCTTACGCAAATACAAACAGTAATTAAACCAAAGCCTGAACCTAAATAGATCGACAACAATAGGATCGGGGCGAAAATCAGGCTGAAGTAAAAGCTGATCTTTTGCTTGCCCAGTGCCGACAACAAGCCGGAAGTAGGGCTGCTGAGCGACCTTAGAATGGCGAAACTAAGCAGTATTTGAAATGGAAGAATAGCCGATTCCCAATTGGCGCCGTAGAGGATGTTTATAAAATCGGCAGAAAAAACAGCCATTCCACCGTAAAGCGGAAAGAAAACCACTGCGATGGTGGAGATCATTTTCAGGTAATAGGTTTTTACATGCCCGGGTTCTTCCTTTTTCATGGCAAATAAGGGCAGGGAAATGTTGGCGACAATGGGGAGCAGGTGTTTATTGAAAAAGTTGGCCGTTTTGAAAGCAATGTCATAGATCCCCAAAGCCTGGATGCCTAATAATTTACCGATGATCAGGTTGTCGCCATCATTGGTGAATTTAGAGATGATCTGGGAGCCAAAAAGATATTTGGTGTATTGCAAAATACTGCCCCAGTGCCTCAATCCAAATTGTCTGAAATCCGGTTTTATCTTGCTCAGTTTCAGGAGAATAAACCAGGAAATGGGAGTAATGAATGTCGCAGGAATAACCAGTGAGTAAATGCCCATTCCCCAAAAAGCCAGCGCCGCCTGGCTAAGTTGAGAGATGGTGCCCATTACACTCATGTAAAATATGAAGGATTTGTACTCCAGCTTTTTTCTTAACAGGGCATTGGGTACGTTTCTCAAGGTGGAGAAAACAAAACCAATGGCCAGCAACCAAACCAGATTTGTTATTCTCTCATCCTGATAAAAGGATGCCCAAAATGGCGCTATGAACAGCAGAACTATGAAAATGAACAGGGCAATCAGGCAATTCAACCAGAAGGCAGCATTTTGTATCTCGGATTCATCCTCGCCTTTGTAGTAGATGAGATAATCACCGATTCCGGCATTTCCAAAAACCTGCATGAAACCAATTAGCGTATTGGAGATCGCAACCAATCCAAAATCTTCTGGCGATAGCACCCTGGCGAGGTAGGCCATCACAAACAGATTTAAGAACCCTCCCCAGGCTTTTCTGAAAAACAGACTTATCCCGGCAGTCCCGGCTTTGCGGGAAATGTCATCTGCCATGAGAGCTCAGGATATTTACAGGAAGGTACTTAATGGTCTTGATCAATTGTTTTTCTTGAAAAAACCAATAACTCGCTTGATAACTTCTGAAATGCGCGATTTCTCAGGTTCATAATATCCATATCCGTAGCCGTAGCCATAAGCTGTAGATACATTGTCTGAGCGCTTAAATCCGTTTAGCACGGCACCGATGTTATTCAGTTTCTTTTCCGAGTAAACCTCTTTCAACAACCTGAGCATACCTTTTTTGGTGGAGCCTTGTCGAACTACATAAATCGAGGCTTCTACAAACCTGTTCAGTAGCATGGCATCTGCCACAAGTCCAACCGGCGGTGTATCGATCAGGATATAGTCAAACGACGCACTCAAATTTTCCATGAGTTTATCAAGCGCCGGATACATAACCAACTCGGCCGGGTTGGGTGGGGTAGGGCCACTGCTCACTACAAACAAGTTCTCATTTATGTTACTGGGGCGAACGATGCTCTCCAGATTTTCATGACCTAGCAGGTAGTGTGTAATGCCCTGGTTTGAGGAATCCATTCCCAGATATTTACTCAGTTTTGGTTTTCTCAGGTCAAGCTCAACCAGCACTGTTTTTTTGCCGGATATGGCCAGCGCCATCCCCAGGTTGGCGGTAACGAATGTTTTGCCATCTCCACTGGCCGTGGAGGTAACGAGTATCCGTCTGGCTTTTGTATCATTTGCCGGTGGCAAGATGAACTGCATGTTGGTGCGCAACAAACGGAACATTTCGGCAACAGGTGAGCGGCTGCCGGGAGTTACGACAATTTGTTTGCGACTTCGGCTGAAAGCAATGCTTCCAAGGGTTGGCACCTGACAACTGTTTCTGATCTCGGCTTCACTTTGAACGGTATCATTGAGTAGGTCTTTCAACAATACGAACAAGCCCGGGAATACCAATCCAATCAGAATAGCCAGAATATACACCAGTTTTTTCTGGGGCTTCACAGGCGTATTGTTTGGCCGGGCCGGATCTACTACGCGGGCACTGGCAGTTGTGCTGGCCAGGGCGAGTTGGGTTTCTTCGCGTTTTTGTAGGAGAAACAAGTACAGGTTCTGTTTGATGTTCTGTTGGCGCATGATCTCCAGTAATTCCCTTTCTTTTCTTGGCGCTTCCAGGACTTTGCCCGACAACAGTTTCCTGCTTAACTCAGCATTTTTCTTTTGTGCATCTTCTTTAGCAATAAGCCTCTCTACCGATTCAAGTACATTCTCATGTAGATTGCTTACCTCCTGCTGAACACTAATCAAGGCGGGGTTCTGAGCTTTGGCGGTTTCTTTCAGCCTTTCCAGGATGAGCACTTTTTCATTGTAGAGCCTGAGCAATTCGTTCAGCGCTTTATCCTCTGCGTTCAGGTTGGCTGGGAGCAACTGATACTCTCCAGACTTCATAGGTTCCATATACGACTCCAGTGATCGAAGAACCATGCTGTTCACCTCTTTTTGGGCAATTTCCTGATCAAATCTGGCCATGTCTTCCAGTACCATACCCATGCCGGATTCCACATCAGTGGCAATCTGATTTCTTTGCTTGTACACCTGCACACCGCTTTCTACTTTGGATAATTCATTGGTCAGGTAAAGCAAACGCTGGTCAATAAACTGTATGGTGTTCTTACTCACCTTGTTCTTATCCTCTTCCTCAGCACGATTATATACTTCAACCAGCTTGTTCAGAATGTCAGCGGCTCTCCGGGCAATTGGTTCCTGAAGCCGCATTTCCAATACACTGGACAAGAAACTCAAAGGCTTTACAATCAGCCGTTTTGTGTATTGTCGTGCCAGACTTTCAACAGAGTGTATTTGTATCAGTACACGGCCTTCATCCAATAGTTTATGACTGAAATCCCTGTTCAGGATAAAATGACCCTGGGCAGTTTGTATCCATTGTCCAAATCGATACGCACTGGTGTTTTTCTCCTCGATCAGCTCAAAAGTTGAGTCACTGAGACAATGGATGTTTAGCAACGCGCCACCTTTCTTCAGATCGAATGAATCCACTCTGACATAGCTGTTGCCATACATTTCTTCATTTCTGACTCTGCCAACGGCATAGTATCGGACAATAAGGTTCAAATCTCTAACCACAGACTCCATGAGGGTCTGAGATTTTAATATCTGGATTTCATTATCAACGTTTTTGGTTTCCTGATAGGCGCCTAATTCTTTTAGTAAAGCGGTTTCGGAAACTCCGCTGCTTTTTTCTGTGTCCTTTATGAGGATGGAACATTTTACCTCATATTCAGGGATGGTATATCGCATATACATCCAGGCTGTGCCATACGCCATAGCCGGAAAGAGTATGTATAAATACCAGTACCTGAGTACATAATGCCTGATCCAGGCGCTTAGGTTCACAGAGTTGACGGATTGGGAATCCTGAAAATTATTTGAGGTAGTCAAGTCAATATGGGTTTATAAAACGTACCCCGAATCAGCGGAAGATTAAAATAAATATGTTGGCAACAATGGCGCCGGCAGATATCCAGGGCAGTACCTTGGAAGCCTGGTCGCTCACAATGCCGGTTTTTTGCTTTAAAGGCTCCACGTAAACAACATCATTTTGTTTGAGGTAGAAAAAAGGAGACTGGAAAACGGCCCTGTCTTGCAGGTTTATTCGTCCAAATTCACGATTTCCGTCCTGTTCACGTATGATTAATATGTTTTTGCGGTTGCCATAATTGGTGAGGTCTCCAGCGAGCCCGATTGCTTCCAACACGGTTACACTTCGCTCTGGCAGGGTGTAGGTAGCAGGATGAGATACTTCTCCTAGAACGGTGAATTTGAAATTGAGCCAGCGAACTGTCACGATTGGGTTGGCTATATATTGCCCGACCTTGTTTGTCAGGCTATCGCGCGCCTGTTCGATGGTAAGTCCAGCCAGCTTTAGTTTGCCCAGGATGGGGAATTCGATGTTACCCAGTTGATCTACCAAAAAGTTGTTTCCGGCCACATTATTCTGCTCGTTTGTCTTTGCACCAATACCCTGTAATGTAAATGGGGCAACGGCTGCCGGTTCTTCTGCATACACACCAATTTCCAACAGGTCATCTGCCTGAATGCGAATATCGGAAACCAATTGAATCGGCTGTGGTCCCTTTGGGAATTCAGGGCCCTGGTTAAAGTTGACCAGTAATTTGTGGTCAACACAGGAACAGAAACTTATGACCGCAATCACAGCCAGTAACTTTTGCATATTTTTCAGGTTTTGTTGAGTTGCCCGACTTCGTTTTCAACTCTGTGCCAATTTATGGTTTGTTGCAACCCGGTTTCGAGATTAATGGAAGGAGTATAGCCAAGCATGTGCTTGGCTTTATTGATGTTTGCATGTGAATGTTTGATATCGCCTGCTCGTTCTGGCCCGAAAACCGGGTCAATTTTAATTCCTATAATATTCCGGATAGTCTCAAACAATGTCAACAGGCTGGTTTGCTCGCCGTAGGCAACATTAAATACTTCCCCAATTGCAGACTTGTTTTTAGTGAACAGAGCAAGCTGGTTTGCCTGAACGGCGTTGGCCACAAAGGTAAAATCCCTGCTGTGAAACCCGTCTCCGTTTATGGTTGGGGATGTTCCATCTAGTAAATGCCTGATAAACAAGGGTATAGCCGCAGCATACGCACCTGTTGGACTTTGTCTTGGGCCAAATACATTAAAATAGCGCAGGCCAATTACTTCCATGCCGTAACATCTGTGGTAAACGGAAGCATACAACTCATTTACGTACTTGGATACCGCATAAGGTGAAAGTGGACTGCCAATCAATTCTTCTTTTTTGGGTAATGCCTCACTATCCCCATAAGTTGAAGAAGAAGCGGCATAAATAAAGCGGCCCACTTTTGACTCTTTGGCTGCTGTGAGTACGTGCAACATGCCGGTAATGTTTACCTCATTGGTGGTCAACGGATCCTTGACCGAGCGTGGTACAGAGCCGAGAGCCGCCTGATGGCTCACCATATCCATTTGATCGCAAGCCTTGAGGCAGATGTGATAATCCCGAATGTCGCCTTCAATAAATTCAAATTTGGAATTGGAAAAATGTTGCTCAATATTGTGCAGAAAGCCCGTGGACAGATTGTCCAATACCCGAACATGGCCAATTCTATCGTCGTTTATTAAGGTGTCTACCAGGTTGGATCCGATGAACCCGGCTCCGCCTGTGACCAATATGTTTTTTTTACCTGAAGACATGGTGGATTAAGTTGATAATTAGCTAATGTGATAAATCGATAATGAGCTAATTTGATAATGAAAATTAGAATGGTGAATTCTTTGGTCCGTGTTGGAATGGGTGGGTGGTGAGGGGTAAGGTTGCCAGGGGGTGGGAGTCTCTTTTTATTCCTACGGGTGTGGCGTTTCTGATTTGGTGTGCTAATTCGACTGCCGGGAGGGCGTCGGTTAAGCCAAATCCTTTGCCTTTCATGATACCTTGGTAACTGAGCGTATGGAGGTCTGTAAAACCGTCACTGAACTCGATTGATTCGCCATCCAGGGTAATGGAGCGATATGTTCTTTTGCCCGTCTTTTTTATTTCATCCGGAATGGTATCGGCATTTATGCTCAGGAACCAGCGTACCCGGGCGCGTTCCAGCACCAGGAGTCCGGCTGCGCGATCGTGTGTATGTACATGCACAACGGATTGCTTTACTTTCCCAAATACCCAGCCGAGCATATCAAAAAAGTGGATGCCAATGTTCGTGGCAATGCCTCCGGATTTTTGTACATCTCCTTTCCAACTGCTGAAATACCAGTTGCCTCGCGCGGTTATGTAGCTTAGATCGAGTTCATAAGTCTTATCGCTTGCCATTACCTTTTCTCGCAAAGCCTGAATTGAAGGATGTAAGCGAAGCTGCAAAATGGTGTACACCCTTTTACCGGTTTCTTTTTCACTTTCGGCCAGGGCATTCACGTTCCAGGGGTTTAGAACGAGTGGTTTTTCACAGATTACGTCTGCTCCAAGCCGTAGGCCGAAGCGAATGTGGGCATCGTGGAGGTAGTTTGGCGAACAAACACAGATGTAATTCAATGGCTGACCACTCCGCTTTAACTTTTCCAGATGTCTGTCAAACCGCTCAAACTCTGTAAAGAAATCGGCATTTGGAAAATAACTGTCGAGTACCCCAACTGAATCGTTCGGGTCATAAGCTGCCAATAAATGGCCATTTACTTCATGGATGGCCTTGAGGTGCCTGGGTGCAACGTATCCCGCTGCTCCTATCAGGGCAAAATTTGGGTTGTTCTGTTGCTTGGGAGTTGGCATGGTCAGGATAAGTTCTTGAAAAAGCTGGTGACTCCATCGGTAATTTGCGCCAAGGTATCTTCATCCAGTTCAGAATGCATGGGAATGGAAAAAACAGATTCACAAAGGGCTTCAGTAACCGGCAATGAACCGCCTGACCAAAACGGCGCAAATGCCTTTTGCTTGTGCAAGGGTACGGGATAATAGATCATCATGGGAATTCCACGTTCATTCAACCAGGTTTTAAGCTTTTCTCTTGTCCCAGAAGGATTATCTGTCTTGATCTGCGTGGTATACTGGTGGAAAACATGGGTAGAGTTCGGCTCGCGGCCTGGTACTTTCAACGCCGGAATTTTGGAAAATTCCCGATCGTAATAATCGGCAGCCATGTTTCTCGCTTCATTGTATTTGTCGAGTCGTTTGAGTTTGGCATTCAGGACTACAGCCTGAAATGCATCTAAACGCGAATTGACCCCAATTTCGTCGTGATAGTATTGTCTTGATTGACCATGATTGGCTACCACTCTGCATTTGGCAGCCAGCTCGTCATCATTGGTCATAACGGCTCCACCGTCGCCATAGCAGCCCAGGTTTTTTGAAGGGAAGAAGGAAGTGCAACCGATGTGTCCAATGGTGCCAGCTTTTACTTTCTTCCCGGCAAAACCTGTGTAATCGGCTCCAATGGCCTGTGCATTGTCTTCAATTACATAAAGTCCGTGTTTTTCAGCTAATTCCATGATGGGTGCCATATCGGAGCATTGTCCAAAAAGATGCACCGGAACAATGGCTTTGGTGTTGGGAGTCAGGACCGCTTCAATTTCCTTAATGGAGACATTCATGGTATCGGGATTTACGTCGCACATCACCGGTTTTAATCCCAGCAAACCAATCACTTCTGCGGTTGCGATAAAGGTGAAAGCCGGAACGATGACTTCATCGCCAGGTTTCAGGCCGAGCGCCATCATAGCAATTTGCAGTGCATCGGTGCCATTGGCGCAGGGAATCACATGTTTTACCCCCAGATATTGTTCAAGGCCTTCCCGAAACTGGTTCACTTTAGGGCCTCCAATGAACATACACGAATCCAGGACTTCCTGTAACTCTTGCTCGATTTCAGGTTTCAATTCCTGGTATTGGGTTTTCAGGTCGACCATTTGTAACATAGCTGGTGGTTGTTTTAAAGTGAGTTTAATTGAAATTAGAAATTGTTATGGCTTCGCCGTTCATAAGTTGCAGGCAACTCTGTTCTTTCATCTGTGATGTATGCATGCCAGCCATATTTAATTCAGGCCTGTTAATTGAACTACTGGCAAAGACCCGGGAATGTGATGTCCTGCGTTAATTGAAGGCTGATCAAAGTCTCCAGTATTCAATTTCCTTGTCAACGTTTTCATACAGTCCTTTGAGGTCCATTAAGATTGGTTTTTGACTGGAAATCTTTTTAAAAAAATCACTGTCAAAACCAGTGAATTCACGATGTGCTACGGCCACAATTACAGCGTCGTATCCATCTGATATCTTGTCAACCAGGGTTAATTTGTATTCATGCGCGACTTCATTTGGGGATGCGTTCGGATCAACCACGTGCACATTGACGGAATAATCCTGTAACTCATGTACGAGATTGGCCACTTTGGAGTTTCGTATGTCGGCGACATTTTCCTTAAAGGTGATGCCCAACACCAATACTTTGGCCTTGCTCGGATTCTTGTCTCGTTGGATTAATAATTGAACAAGTCGTTTGGCGATCCAGGCAGGCATCCCGTCATTGACACGTCGTCCACTCAGTATTACCTGTGGTTCATAACCCTGTTGAACAGATTTGTAAAGCAAATAATAGGGATCCACCCCAATGCAATGTCCGCCAACCAGTCCGGGATAGAATTTCAAAAAGTTCCATTTTGTAGAAGCGGCTTTGATCACTTCATGGGTATCGATGCCCATGCGATCAAAAATGATTGCCAGTTCATTCATCAGGGAAATGTTCAGATCGCGCTGGGTGTTTTCTATCACTTTGGCTGCTTCGGCTACGCGGATGCTGCTGGCTTTGTATACACCTGCCTCTATCACGTGATTGTATACCCGGGAAATATTATCGAGGGATTCCTCGTCACAGCCTGAAACTATTTTCAGGATATTGGAAAGGGGTCTTTCCTTGTCCCCAGGATTTATTCGCTCAGGGGAATACCCTAATTTGAAATCTTTGGTGGGTTTCAATCCCGATATTGATTCCAAAACTGGGAGGCAGTCCTCTTCAGTACAGCCGGGGTAAACAGTTGATTCGAAAACAACGTAGTCTCCTTTTTTGAGCACCCGGGCAACTATGTCCGTGGCGCTTTTTAGTGGCCCGAGATCAGGGACTTTGTGTTCGTCTATATCTGTCGGTACAGAAATGATGTAAAAATTTGCTTTGGCTAAATCCTCCGGATCGCTGGTGAATTCGATATCCTTATTCGAAAATTCTTCTGGCCCGAGCTCCTGACTGGGATCTTCCTGCTGTTTCATCATGTCAATGCGTGCTGAATTCACATCAAACCCGATTACCCGAAATTTTTGGGCAAAGGTTAACGCCAGGGGTAAACCCACGTAACCAAGCCCCAACACTGCTATTGTTTTTTCTTTATTGACAAGTGCTTCAAACATGCTTAATTTTTGTCTTGAGCGGGCATGCTCCATAGTAATAATGGACTGGGGTAATAGCTTTCCCAGTCTATTGAATTTGCTTCCTTATTGTTGTAAATAAGGTACCTGATCTTTCTGCCAATCAGTTTTTCTGCTTTTTCCACCAATTGAGTCAGGTAGGTTTTATCAAAATCGCCAATGAGGATCAGGTCAATCACCTGACTGTCGATGCCTTTGGAAAATTCTCCAACCAGATAAACTTTCTGAACATTTCCCAATCTCTGAATGACGTTCTCAATAATCTGATCGAGTCCAATGTGTTTGATGAGGATATTGTGGATCTCTCCAAAAAGCGGATGCTGTGTATTTGCTCTGAATATTTTTTTGTTGCCTGCTGCCTGCGAGCGCAATAAACCGGCATTTTCCAAACGATTCAATTCGAGACGGATTCCGTTGGTCGATTCACCGAATTCACTTTCAAGACTTCTCAGATAGGCAGTAGCCTCACTGTTCAGAAAAAACTTTAACAAGAGTTTTATCCTGGTTTTAGAAGAAATCAGAGCGTCGATCATGTTCAATATTGAGTAGCAAAATTACTCGAAATTGATTTTAATTTAATGGCATGTTGAATAATTTTGGTCATAATTAGGCACACCAGATGGTATGCGTCGACAAATGTGGCCCTATCTTCGCCCGGATTTGAAAATACCGCATGCCACATCAATTGACCTCTCGAAATTTATTTTTTACCGGAATTGTCCTGACCGTTTTATGTGCCTGGTTTAGTGTCGGGTATCATCACCCTGATGAACATTACCAAATTTGGGAATTTGCCAAAGTAAAACTAGGGGAGGCGCCGGTAGAGGACCTTCCCTGGGAATATGCTGAAAAGATGCGGCCGGGGTTACAGCCATTCTTGGCATTCACCGGCATAAAGTTTGCGCGCGCCATAGGCATTGATGATCCATTTGATCAGGTATTGTTGTTGAGGATGCTCACTGGAATTTTGGTGTTTTTGCTTTATTGGAAATGGAGTGATGTATTGGCAGAAAAATTCGCCGACAAGGGTAGGTTCCTGAAGTTGTGTTTGCTGTTTTTCTGGTTGTCACCTTATTTAAATGTGCGTTTTTCATCGGAGAATCTGTCGGCCTTAGCCTTTTTCACGGGGTTGCTTCTCATATATCCGGACCCAAATAAGAAATCAATCTCTAAACTAATACTTAGTGGGTTTCTGATCTGCCTTGCTTTCTTCTTCCGGTACCAAATTGCCTTTGCTTATGCGGGGTTGGGATTGTGGCTTGTGTTTGCACAAAAAACATCATGGAAAAACCTGGCCCTTATGGCTTCAGGAGCATTGGTAGCACTCATCCCAGGTGCCCTGACTGATCATTGGCTTTATGGAGAATGGGTGTTTGCACCATATAACTATTTCGCTCAAAATATAATTGAGGATAAAGCGGCGGGATTTGGTGTGTCTCCTTGGTGGTGGTATTTCACCGAAATGATCATTTTTTTATTGCCTCCGGTCAGCCTGTTCCTGTACTGGTTTCTTGGTAAAGGAATTTCCAGGGAAAGAATGCATGTTTTTGTTTGGTGTCTGGTACCGTTTGTGATCGGGCATTCGCTGGTGGGCCATAAAGAAACAAGGTTTTTGTTCCCCATGTTGTGGCCCATTTTTTATCTGCTTGCCGTTGGTTATGATCACATAAGGGTGCAGTCGTATTGGAAATCCTGGTTGAAAGGCGTCTTTACGTTTGCGCTGGTCATCAATTTCATAGCGCTGGCTTACAGAACCATTTATCCGGCAAATGACGTTCTCCCCAACATTCGTTTTATCCGCGATTATTCGGCTGAGCACCCGGGAACAACGGTGTTTATGGATAGTCATGGAGGTCCTAAAAAAGAGACCTTACAACTTCACTTTTACCAAATGCCCTGGGTTCATTTTGAAGTAACTGATAGTATAAGCCAACTGGATAATCATGCCTTGTATCAGCCAAAACCGGGCGACCTCATTTACTTCAGAACAGACGACACCTCCTACTGTCCGGAAGGGTTTAGCAAAACACTTGTGTATAAATGGTTTCCAGACTGGTTGTTGAGCATCAATATAAATGACTGGACCTCCAGAACCCGAATTTGGAAAATATACCGGTTGGATAAGCTTTGATTAGTATGATTAATACCTGAATTAAAAGCACAAACTGTCCAAACTGGAATATTTGGTTGATACTTCAATCCTATTCTATACCTTAGCCTTGTTCATTTTCCTCACCAATTTTAGCTTACCATGAGAATATCCTTTACATGTTTATTAATTGTCTTTTCATTGTGTACCTGGAACCTTGGGGCGCAATCTTCAAAGGATGCAACGGTGCCGATGACGGCCACAGTAAACCTTGTTGATAATACCATTTTATTGGAATGGGCTAATCCCGATACTGCCGATCTGTTGATTTTGCGACGTACCAAGGGGCAAGCGGGAAACCAATGGATCCAATTACTGAATGATACTGCCAGTACCCTGACTTCCGGAACTGATAATTTTATGATTACCCAGGGGGAAACCTACGAGTACGTAATTCAGCGCTTTAAGAATATTTACTCCTATGGTTACGCACATGTGGCTGTCAGGGCCCCAGTAGTTGATAAAAGAGGTGAGGTTCTGGTGATTGTAGATTCGGTAACCGCCGATATACTTGGTGTTGAACTGGTTCGTATGAAAAACGACATGCGGGGAGATGGCTGGGTGGCTACACCCATCAAGATTGGCCCGTCTGCCACGGTTCAATCCGTGAAATCCATTATTCAGGATGCTTACAATGCCGATCCTCAAAATGTAAAGGCCGTTCTTTTGGTTGGCGATGTGCCTATCCCGTATTCTGGCAATGCCAACTGGGATGGTCATAATGACCACGCAGGAGCATGGCCGGCAGATTCATATTATGCTGATCTTGATGGTGTCTGGACTGATAACACGGTGGATAACACAACCCCTTCAAGGGCCGCAAACGATAATGTGCCTGGAGATGGGAAATTTGACCAAAGTTTTATTCCAGGACTTGTTGAAGTGCAGGTGGGTAGAATTGATTTTCGCAGAATAGATGCCAATATGTTTGGCGAGGATGACGTGTATGGCCTAATCCGCAGATATCTGGATAAAAACCATGCCTGGAGAACGGGGGCCTATACTGTTGAAAACAAAGCCCTTGTGGATGATAATTTTGGGTATTTTAACGGAGAAGCCTTTGCATCAAATGGTTACCGGAATGCCTACCCCTTGGTAGGAGAAGCAAACGTTGTAGCTGCCGATTTTTTCAATAATACAAACCCGCAAACCTGGTTACTGGGGTACGGTTGTGGTGGCGGCACCTATACAAGTGCATCGGGTGTAGGGAACAGTACAAATTTCGCTACTGATACCGTAAACATCGTTTTTGCCAATTTATTTGGAAGCTATCACGGTGACTGGGATTACGAATCAAATCCATTTATGCCTTCTGCCCTTGCATCACGGGGGGGAATCCTGACCTGTTCCTGGGCTGGTCGCCCGCATTGGTTCAATCAGGCACTTGCTTCTGGTGAAACCATCGGGTATTGTCATATGGAAACACAAAATGCCCAGTTTAACAATGGATTTATTCCAAATTTTGCAGAGTCGGGTGCCCACACAGCCCTATTGGGTGATCCAACACTTCGGGCGCACATTGTTCCTCCACCAAGTGATTTGGTTATTTCTAATAATTGTGCTGAAGTTGATCTCAACTGGACTGCCTCAGCAGGTAATGTAGAAGGGTACCACATTTACAGAAGTTTGTCAAACGATGGCCCTTATGAGCGTATCACAAGCTCTCTGGTAGCAGGCACGAGCTATACGGATATGAGTCCACTCGATGACACCTTGTTTTATCAGGTTCGAGCCATTAAAACTCAAATAACACCGGGAGGTGGTATTTATATAAACAACAGCGTTGGACCCATTGCTTACGTAATTCACAATCCACCGGTTGCTCCGCTGGTCGACATTGACGGTTCTTCACTAACCTGTGTGGATTTGACGGTAACACTTTCAGCTACAAGCGATAAACCTTTGGTAGCCTGGAGTTGGAACGGTCCTTCCGGAACTTCCAACGATCCTACTTTTGAAATTGATCTGGCCGGTAATTACAGCCTGACAGTTACGGATGAGGATAATTGCATGGCAACGGGTTCTATTTTTATTGAGCAAAATACCATTCCTCCAATACTCGCCATCAACACCTCCAACTTGTTGACCTGTTCTGAAACAAGTGCCACGCTGAGTATCAGTACTTCAGCCAATCTTGATGGAGACTCTTATATGTGGTCAAATGGAGAAACCACTGCCGAAATTATGGTTTCGCAACCAGGCACCTACACGGTTACCGCTGTCAACTCGGATAATGGCTGTATGGGAACTGGCAGTTTCAATCTTCAACAGGATATCGCTGCGCCGCCATTGAATGTCCCTACCGAGCTGAGTTATTCATGCCTGGTTGCATGTGCCTCCCTGGAACTACCTGATCTTCAGGATGTTGACTATTACCTTGATCAGGTGCTACAAGATCCATCTGTCATTGTTAAATTGTGTAATGCAGGCATTTATGAGCTGATTGCCGTAGGCGCTAATAATGGCTGTACTTCCAGCGCCTCAATTGAGGTCATTGCCGATGTTAATGAGCCAGGCGCTTCAGCCGGCGTAAGTGGAATTCTGAGCTGTCAGAATCCTACTGTTCAATTAATGGGCAGTACTTCAGGTAGCAATGTTTCATTTTATTGGGCTGGTCCGGGAATTGTCAATAATCCCAATCAGCAAAATCCGTTGGTAAACATGCCTGGAGTATATACGGTAACAGTAGAAGACCTGGATAATGGTTGTTCCTCTCAAGATGAAGTCACCGTGGAGGCAGACATTAGTTTGCCTCAGGTTCAGGCAACAGGCGGCGTAATAACTTGTAATGAAGTTAGCGTTGAATTAATGGTAATGACTAATTCTGCAGGTGCAAGCTTTAGTTGGACAGGACCGATGGGTTTCTCCTCAACTGAACAAAATCCTGTGACTACATTCCCTGGGACTTATACAGTAGTAGTATCCAGCATTGCAGGATGCACAAACTCGGCTACCGTGCAAGTCGAAGATCAGGCTCAGGTACCAGAATTTGGTATACCAGTAATTGATGAGATCAATTGTGACAATCCATGTGTTACGGTACAGCTTATTCCCATTACCCCGGGACTTCAGATTGATCCGGTTATGTATTGTGATCCCGGCACCTACACCATTACAGTGACCAGTAATAATGGTTGTTCTGCAGATGCCACTTTCCTGGTAATGAAGGCCGATACATTTACTGCCATGCTGGAGCCAGGCTTTATCGACTGTGACGGAACGATCACCCTTTCTGTCGTAGCAGAAGGTGGTACCATGCCATACTCATATTTGTGGTCCAATGGTTCTACTTTTTCCGGTGCATTGTTCGTGCTGGATGGCAGTCCGATTTCGGTAACGGTTTCTGATTCAGGAGGTTGTGTTTGGGAAAGCGATACATTGAATATTGTAGCGCCACCACCACTTAACTTATCGGCTGACGTAACCGATGCTTCAGGTATGACACAAAGTGACGGTTCGGTTATGTTGAACCTGTCAGGCGGTACTCCACCGTTTGGATTTATCTGGAGTAATGGTTCGACAAATCAAAATCTGACTGGTGTGTTGCCGGGTACATATACAGTTATTGTTACTGAATTAACCACAGGTTGCACAGCAGAAGGGTCTTTTGTTGTAGGCTTTACCTCTGATGTGACAGAAATTGCATCTATACAATCACTGGATATTTCGCCAAATCCTAGCAGCGGTGTTTCTGTTCTCAATCTGGTACTTCGCGAACAAATGCCCGTAAAAATCCAAATTCACGACGCCATCGGACGGCTAATTGCTGATAAACCTGAATTGGAAACAAATACCCTGACCTTGCCCCTTGATCTCTCAAATCAGGCACCGGGAGTGTATTATATTTCAATCGGACTTGAGAATGAAAAAATCGTGAGAAAACTGGTTATACAGAGATAAGATTTGAATGGTTAGAGATAACATGAGTCATCCCGAATTTTCCGCTAAATGGAAGGTTCGGGATGTTTTTTCGCCGCGCTTGTGTCTTTTTTGACCAAGCGCAATATTAGGTGAGGTGCTAAGCATATTATGTGAAGCCAAATTAGGCTTAATTGGCAAGGGTATTATTGATTTCATTGTCATGGCTACTCACGTAACATGCGCTTGGTCAAAAAAGACACAAGCGCGGCAGGAAATGCACCTGATAAATTGTGCAGGTCCGAACAAAATCCCGAATTTTGATTGCGTTCAAAATTCGGGATGACTCATGTTATCTCTCATCTCTAACATATTTCAATATGTCGTTTTCTTCGGATATTGGGTTGAATGTAGTCCAGTTGCCGTGTTTTCTGAACCAGGTGGCCTGTCTTTTGGCGTAGTTTCTTGTATGCTGTTTGATCTTTACAACAGCTTCTTCTTTGCTGATTTTTCCGTCGAAAAAATCGAAAAACTCTTCGTAACCCACTGTTTTTAAGGCTGGGTTGTCTCTATAGGGTAAAAGGGACTCGACCTCCTGTTCAAGTCCGTCCTCCAGCATTTGATCCACCCGGGCTTCTATACGTGTATACAGCTCTTCCCTGGGGATATCCAGTAGGATATAAAGCGGGGTGAAGCTTCTGGGCGATTTGTTGTTTTTACGGTAAAATGTAAAAGTGTTTCCTGTTTCCAAGCACACTTCGATTGCACGGCGTAACCTGGCCGGGTTTTGCTGATCGACTATATCAAAGTATTCAGGATCAAGTAATTGAAGCGTTGCTTGGAGCCAGGGAAGGCCACCGGTTTGATTTTGTATTTCAACCTTTGACCTTGTCTCTTTACTGATTTCCGGAAATTTATCGAGGCCTTCACAAACGGCGTTCAGATATAATCCGGAGCCTCCCACCAGAATTGCTTCATCTTTCACCTGAAATACCTCATCCAATACAACAAGGGCATCTTGTTCAAAATTACCTACACTGTAATCTTCTGAAATTGACAGGGAATCTATAAAGTAATGTTTGGCTAATGCAAGCTCTTCTGGGCTTGGCTTCGCAGTTCCAATGTTCATTTCCCTGTAAAACTGGCGACTATCTGCCGACAGGATAACTGTATTCAGTTCCCTGGCAAGGCGAATGGCTAAGGCTGTTTTACCACTGGCTGTTGCACCTCCTATTACAATCAATCGCTTCATAACGCATAGTTAGCAAAATCAGATGAAAATAAATTGTTAGAAAATTGTCAATTCCCTGTGACCTTATACCAGTAACTGCGTTTCAATGGTATCTTTCACCGAATTTAGTGAAACGATTTCCTTCTGAATTGTCTGGCCATGCCAACACCGATTTATTGTCTCCCAATTTTGATTAGCCTTGCCCCTCAGTAAGGCTTTTTTTATGTCTGAAACCGAGTTTTTCGGTAAAAATATTTCCTGAATTATCAAATAAAAAAAGCCTTATCGATTGATCGACAAGGCTTTATAGTATGAGCGGAAAACGAGACTCGAACTCGCGACTTCAACCTTGGCAAGGTTGCGCTCTACCAACTGAGCTACTTCCGCGTTTTAGCGGCTGCAAAGATAATAGTATGCTTGGTAATTGAACAAGACTTTTTCAAAAAAAATCAAAGACGACATGAAATTTTCTTTTTAGTCGGGAAGATGAATCTGTAGATGCTCCTTGTCATTGAATTCACCGGGTTCACTTTCCGAAAGCGCATCGATCTCCATCTCCAGTTTCCGTTTAAAATAGAAATAGGTTTCCAGTTGCGCCCTTACCGGAATGTCATTCCCTGTCCGGCGGTATTCATTGCGATTGTGCTTATCGATGATCCGGGCTCTCACGTTGTCTTTCAGCTGTAAATCTATCAGTTCCAGAATTTCTCTTTTTAATTCCGGGTCATACACGGGGAAGGCCGTTTCTATACGGTAACTCAGGTTTCTCTCCATCCAATCTGCGCTGCTGAGGTAAACCTGCTCGTTGCCATTATTATAGAATATGAACACCCGGGCATGCTCGAGAAACCTGTCTACTATACTGATGATTTCGATGTTCTCGCTTACATCTGGTATGCCTGGAACCAGGCAGCAAATACCACGAATGATCAATGTTACCTTGACACCGGCATTGGAGGCTTCATACAGTTTTTGAATGATGCCTTTGTCCTCGAGGCTGTTTATTTTGAGCGTCATGCTCGCAGGTTTCCCAGCCTTTGCAGCGGCTATTTCATTATCGATCAACTCGTAAAACTTGGATCGTAAGTTGAATTTCCCAACCATCAGGTGCTCAAATGTTTGGGTAGGCGGAATGACGTTTTCCAGGAAACTAAATACATTGCTTACTTCAGATGTAAGTCTGTGATCAGCGGTCATTAGGCTAAAATCCGAATAAATCTTGGCCGTTTCTTCGTGAAAATTGCCTGTACCCAGGTAAGCATATAATTGTGGCTCACCTTGTTCAATTCTTCTGAACAAAGCTAGTTTTGAATGGACTTTCACTCCGGGGAATGAATAATGTACTCTAACCCCGGCCTTTTCCAGGCGTTCTCCCCATTCCAGATTGGTGGCTTCGTCAAAGCGGGCTTTTATTTCCACAAAAGCAGATACCTGCTTGCCCTTTTTGACTGCCTCCATAAGTGCCGCCAGAATCCGGCTGTTTTTGGCTACCCGGTATTGAATTACCTTGATGTGCGTCACATCGGGATCAATGGCCGCCTGTTCAAACAAATTAATTACCGCCTCAAATGACTGATAAGGTACATGCAGCATTTGGTCTGCCTCCTTAATAATATCAAATGGAGTCGTGGTGCTGTGCATGGCCAGATGCTGTAAAGGCGGCAATGGCTTGTATTTCAAATGCGCCAGATTGAAATCCGGGAATTTGAAAAAATCAAAATTATTGTGATACCTACCTTCCGGGAGCATGTCATTTTTACGCAGGTCGAAGGTTTCCTGCAAATGTTTTAGGAGATGATCCGGCATTTCCCGATCGAATACAAATCGACTCGCAGGGCCAACCTGTCTTTTTTGAAGGCTGGATTTGATCTTTTGCACAAGATCACCAGAGTATTCATCCTCAATATGCAGATCGCCATCTCTGGTAAGCTTGATGGAGTAGGCATCCTGAATGTCATAGCCCGGAAATAATTGGGTTACCGAATGCCTTACAATATCGTCGAGCATGATAAGATCCTGCCTGCCGGGAGGGGAGGGGAGCGAAACAAATCGGGGTAATTGGTCGGAAGGGATTTTTACCAGAGCGTATTCGCTGTCGGCAAATGGTTTTTTCTTTTGACGGAGATGTACTGCGAGATACAAATGCGCATTGGCCAGAAATGGGTTGATCCTGTGCTTTACCAATAATACCGGCATTACGAAAGGCAACAGATTGTCCTGGAAGTAATCATCCACAAACTGCTGCTGGACCTGATTTAAATCAAGACGGCGAAGTAAATAAATGTTGTGATGCCGCAATTCCGGAACAATCTGGCTCTCAAATATCGCAGAAAACTCTTCTTGCTGCTTATTTACGATCCAGTGTAATTCTTTTAGTAATTGGCTGGGATCAAAGTCAAGCTGGGCCTTTGTCTTTTTGCCCACTTTTTTCAGTTTTCTCACTCCGGCTACCCGTATTCGGAAAAATTCATCCAGATTAGAAGAGTAGATGGCCAGGAACTTTAGACGCTCCAGCAGCGGTACTGCCGGGTCTTTTGCCTCTTGCAATACCCGGTAATTAAAGGAAAGCCATGAAACATCGCGATTTGTGTAATTACCCGAAAGGAGATTTGCTGCCATATAACACTATACTTCAATTGAGATATTCGTGAACGTGGTGACAAAATCGGTATTTTAAGACTAATAATTGCTCGATTTTGATCAATCCATAAAAAAACAACATAAAATTAAAAAAGGGGCCCGGAATTTCCGGACCCCTTAGTGCGGGAAGCGGGAGTTGAACCCGCACGATCGTGAAATCACTGGTGTTTGAGACCAGCGCGTCTACCAATTCCGCCATTCCCGCGGATACTGCTTCAAAAAGCGGTCGCAAATGTAGACAGTTTTTCTTTTACACGCAATAAATACTTTTTTTTCAGAAAATACTCTTTGACTGATTCCAGGTCTTTGGTATTACCAGAGTCGACAGTCCAATTATTGCGGATGTTTTTTATTGTGTCTTCCAGGTTGTTTTCTATCTCCTCAATTTGTTTTGTTGCCTTTTCAACAGCATTCGGATCTGGTTCAAATTCCAGTTCCATCAGTGCCTCATTTATTTCCATCATTTCCATGAGGAAAGCCTGCGGCATTTTTTCGTTTCCAGCTTCTTCCGACAAAAGGCCCTGCTGCTGTAACACGTATCCCAATAGCTTGTCAGGATTGGAAAGTGTTTTGTAGGCTTCATTATTCAAACTGGAAAGCTCAAGTGCCTTTTCCTGTTCAGCTTCGGTTGCCTGAGTGTGATAATCAGGATGGTATTGGCGACTTTTCTCCAGATAAATCTGCCTCACCTTACCTGCGTCCAATGTCAGAGCAGGTTCAAGTCCATAAAATTCAAAATAATTGACTTGCATCCTGTTTCAACTAAATTTTAAAAAAGCTTTTGCAGGAAATGCCGCCAGATATCCAACCCGAAGGCAAATACCATCAAACCCAGCAACAGGAAGAATCCAAAGGTTACGGCACGTTCCATGAATTTGTCGCTAACTCTTCTGCCGGTAATCACTTCCCAGATCAAAAACACCACATATCCACCATCCAGCGCAGGAATTGGCAACAGGTTCATAAATGCCAGAATAATGCTCAAAGATGCCGTTACGTTCCAGAAAACTTCCCAGTCCCAGTCCGGGCTAAACAGTTTTCCAATGCTAATCACCGATCCCAGGTTATCCTTAACGGATATCTTTCCTTTAAACATCTGACCAAAGGCCTTGAATTGGTTTGATAAGAAATCCAAACCCATTTGTACCCCGGCAGGCAAAGCTTTGCCCAGCGAATACTTCTCCCGCTCAATCTTGAAATATCCATCCGATTTGGTCATTACGCCAATGGTGCCGAACTCGGTGATGTCCACGCTGATTTCTTTTGCTTCGCCATTTCGAAGAATACCAAGCTTTGCAGTTTGACCTTTGTTTTGGGCGGCTTTTGCTGTAAACTGGTCGAAGTAGGGAATTTCCTCGCCATTGAAGGCAACAATCTGGTCACCGGCCTGTAATCCGGCTTTTTCTGCCGGCTTGCCGGCAACCAACTGTTGAATGAAAAATGGCATCCTGGGAGCCATTAATGAAGCTTTTCTTACATGTGCACTGGTTATTTTCTGAGCCACATCATCTGATAAAATGAGTGTAGTGTCTCGGCCGTCACGTGTGACGGTAATCTGCCGGGTATTTCCAAGAACTACGGCTTCTAAAAAGACAGCAGGGTCAACCCGGGTAAAGGCTTCATCACCAATTTTTTTAATCACATCACCTTGTCTGAAACCCTGATCGATCAACACAGAATCATAAGACATGCCGTATTGCATTACCTCGCTGGTAGGAATATAAGCCTTTCCGAAAGACCACAGCATCATAGCAAAAATGAAAAATCCAAGCAGGAAATTCACCGTTACACCGCCGATCATAATGATCAGACGCTGCCACGCTGGTTTTGACCGGAATTCCCAGGGCTGAGGTGGCGCATTCAATTGTTCAGTATCCATGCTCTCATCCACCATGCCCGAAATCTTCACATATCCACCGAGCGGTAACCAACCAATGCCATATTCGGTTTCACCTTTTTTTGTTTTCCAAAGTGAATTGAAAGGGGCAAAGTCAAAAAACAGGTAAAATTTTTCAACCCTGGTTTTGAACCATTTTGCAGGGGCAAAATGGCCCATTTCGTGTAAAACAATCAGCAGGGAAAGGCTCAGGAAAAATTGTAATACTATTGAAACTGTATCCATTACTCTTTAATGTGGTAAATGCGAAGTGATGTTGATATGAATACTCCTGGAAACAACTTTTATATCAATCAAAGCACTTGAATTACAATAAAATAAGCGTCAATTGGGCAAAAATGTAAAGCGGCTTTCGCAGTTGAGGCGCAAAACTACGGAAGCCGCTGATAATACCGGTAAAATCGTGAAAAATCTGAATGATCAGGAGCCAATCTCTCGATAGCGCTGGCTGTTTGCCGGATCAATTCTGGACATGATTTGAATAACCCTGTCTTTTTGTGCTTTCGGAGCTACTTTCCACATTTCCACCAGTTCATCCTTTTTGGCATAAGAGAACATTTGAACAATCATAGAGTTCAAATAGGCTACACTTACTTTGTCCACCTCTTCCAAAGCTTGTAAAATTGAAGCCCTGGCCTGCTCTGGATCGGTGGTAAACATGTCTAAACCCTTGCGATAGTAGGTATACATAGCTCCTCTGAATGGCTTTACCCTTGGGTTGAGTGTGTTTTCGATGATCCAGTAGCGATTTCTGTTTTTTCCACCGTCAGCTGGACGCCAGCCTGGAGATGCGTTGGAACTGGAGTTTTGAATATTGGTAACGATCCTTTCAGCGGTTGCATAGTGTGGGTCACCGCCATATTGGGAAAACGAATCGTAATCCATACCTAGGATCAAGTAGGTATAAAAAGCAAAGAGCGCCGGCAAGTTCTGGTTCTCTGTATTGTCCTTGATAAACTCAATGGGTTGATTCTGCTGGTAGGAAAACAAAACATCCTTATCGAGGTAGGAAATTAAAGCAGTTTCATAGCCGCTACCATACACCGGTCTAGTAGCCTGAATAGCCAGTTCCCCTTCAAAAATGTTGTTTTCATTTTCCTTGGAAATGGTGAGAATGAAACTGCACTTTATCCTTTCATTAGGCTCAAAATTATCGTTTGTCCATTTCGTGGTATTCAAAAACTCTCTCAGACTGGCCTCTAGCTGATCAAAAACCCGGCGGTCGTTTCGTTGAAGTTGAGGAGTGTTTACCCGAACCGAGGCGTTTAATTCCCCTTGTGCGTAAACGCTTGATAATGAAATGAATATAGTGAAAAGTAGTAACGTATTCTTAAGCATGGTTGTGCTAGTTTCTCAATGATGCGGTCAGTATTCAACATGTACTGATCCGGTTCAAGTGCATTGACGCATTAAGAGGCCTATTGGTTGGCTGCCACAATGATTTCTGCCACAATATCCCTGGCAACTTCGGACTTGCTCTTTAAGGCATAGTCAATTTTCTCACCGGAGCTTTTCAGAATGACAATCTTATTGGTATCGTGACCAAATCCTGCACCCTTATCGCGCATGGAGTTTAGTACAATAAAGTCGAAATTTTTCTTTTTAAGCTTGGCCAGTGCATTCTCTTCTTCGTTGTTTGTTTCTAGCGCAAAACCGATCAGCAATTGCTTGTCTGTTTTCACTTTGCCAAGGCTTGCAGCAATATCAACGGTTCTTACCAGTTCCAGGCTCAGATCATCCGATTGTTTTTTGATCTTGGTTTCGGACACTTCTTTAGGCCTGTAATCTGCCACCGCGGCTGCCAGTACTGTGATGTCGGTTTGGGGAAACCGGTCTTTGCAAGCATCATACATTTCTGCAGCAGAATTTACCCGAATCACCTGAATGGATGCGTCAGTTGGACTCAAATCGGTGGGTCCAAGCACCAGGGTTACTTCAGCCCCTTGTCTCCGTAGTGTTTCGGCGATGGCGATCCCCATTTTACCGCTGGAATGATTGCCCAAAAAGCGAACTGGATCCAGGGCTTCAAAGGTAGGACCGGCTGTTACCAGGGCTGATTTACTTTGCAGAGGCTGATTAATTCTAATTGACGGAAGTGATTTGTCCAAAAATGCCAAAATATGCTCTGGCTCGGCCATTCTGCCCTCTCCCACAAGGCCGCTGGCAAGTTCACCATGTTCTACGGGGATCACCTGAATGCCGAAGCTCGTCAACCTGGACATATTTTGTTGCGTAGCCGGATGATGCCACATATCGACATCCATCGCAGGCGCTACAAAAACCGGACAACGGGCTGACAGGTAAACAGCACTTAAAATATTGTCGCAGAGGCCATTGGCAAGTTTGGCTAATGTGTTGGCCGTAGCCGGTGCCACGATCATGGCATCTGCCCACAGTCCGAGTTCTACATGGTTGTTCCAGGCAGATTCACTGTGGATATCAGTTATTACCTCATTTTTGGAAAGTGTCGACAGCGTAAGTGGACTAATAAAATCGGCAGCTGCCCTGGTCATGATCACTTTTACTTCAGCTCCATTTTTAACGAGAAGTCGGGTAAGATAAGCTGCTTTGTAGGCAGCGATGGAGCCTGAAATGCCGAGGATAATTTTCATGGAAAACATATCTAATGCGATAATTAGCTAATTAGCCAATATGCTAATGAATTTTAGCAATTTGAATATTTCAATCAGCTAATTAGCTAATTATCGCATTAGCTAATTATTGCTCTGTATCTTCTACATTTCTCCAGTGAATTTCATCCTGCATGAATTCGTTGGAGGCGATAATGGCAGTATTGGGAAGACGCTCATAAAATTTGGAGATCTCGATTTGTTCTTTGTTCTCCTGCACTTCCTCAATAGTGTCTGTGCTTACAGCAAACTCTTCGAGTTTGCGTTGGATTTCCCATTTCAGATCGCTGGAAATCTGACGGGCGCGTTTGCTGATGATCACCAGGCTTTCGTAGATGTTACCTGTTTTGTCAACCAGCTCCATTACGTCGCGTGGCTGAATGTTTGGATCAAGGCCCTGGGCTTTGGTTTTAATATCACTCATATTTATTGCAATAAAGATTTTTAATAATAAATGAATCAGCTTCTAAGTCTGGTCCTGACGTGTTTCTTGGCTTGTTCGGAGTCTTTTTTGATTTGTTTGATCTCTTTTGAGTATTTGCTCTCCGGATATTTCGTCAAAAAGTCTTCGCAACGGACTTCCGTTTGAGCATAGCGTTCTACCTTCTTTTCAATAACCGAATTCGAGCTTAACAGGTAGCTGGATTTAGCGATCAAATATCTTACACGCTCTACATCCGGACTTTCCGGATAATCACGCAGCAGGTTGTCAAACGATAAAACTGCCGACTGATATTGTCTGAGGTCGTAATAAAGCTGACCTTCTGCAAAGGCTTTTTGCTCCAGTTTCCTACGCAATTCATCAATCAGCGTGTTGCATTGCTCTACTCTCTCAGATTTGGGAAATAAATTGACAAAAAGCTGAAACTCATCAATGGCCGTTGCCGTATTTCCCTGATCAAGCCTGAAAGTAGGCGACATTTGGTAATTTGAGTAGGCAGACATAAAAGCAGCCTCTTCCCTTAACTTCGAATTGGTAAAAGTGTTCGAAAAAGTTTTGAAATAATATGCTGCCAGTAAATACTGCTTGGTGTTATAGTGGCAATATGCGTAATCAAAATATGCCTGTTCAGCTCTGGCGTCGCCTCGTAACGTATTGAGTACCAGGTCAAAAAGCGTTAATGCACGCTGATATTGCTCCTTCTCATAGTAGTGAAATGCCTTGGCGAGAATCAATTCTCCATCTCCGCTTGTGCGGATTTTTTCAAAATTGCTCTTACAACTGGAACCTAAAAAAATGGCCAGAAAAAAGAGCAGCCAGGCGGTCGTTTTTCTCATAGGGCGCAAAAGTACGATTTTATAGTAATTGGATGTGTTTGAATTTTAAAGGTTATTCAAACGTTTCATTTGCCAATTTTGTGGCCCAAGGGTTGGAAAAAAGTGATGAGAGTTTAGTGATGAGAGTTTAGTGATGAGAGTTTAGTGATGAGAGTTTAGAGTTTAATGGAATTTACTTAACAGCATCCGCCGCCGTCGTAGAACCAGGTGGAGGGGGAAATGAAAATGTCGGGTCGTTTTAGGGCGGAGAGGGCCCCGCCTGTTTTGTCGCAAACGGCCAGCGGTTGATTTTGGTTGAGTGTGTGTCCCTTGCCATCATCAAAATATTCTTCAACTCCATAATATATGGCTGTTTTTCCGGTGAAAACACAGGGACCATCTGCCGGCATTGGATCCTTGATGGCGCAAACCTCAACGCTTTCAATGTAAATTAGTTCCTCGGTGGGGTAGTGGCCGGGATCAAGGAGTCTGTACGGCCGCTTAGCCCTGATCTCAACCGTTCCAAAGCCTATATCTGTGATCATTTTGATATATTCTTGCAACGGAATTGAACCAGTAAGGCACAACGCTCTCAGTCGATCATCATTTCGCAGCGTATCGTTCATCGTTTGTTCACAAACAGGATCGCTCATGATCAATCTTCCATGTGGTTTAAGCACGCGATACATTTCAGAAAGAGCCTTTGTTAGATCGTCTTTCTTGAAGATGTTGAACAGGCAGTTTTGAGCCGCAACATCTACAGATTCATTTTCCAGGGGGAGTTCCAAGGCTGTACCCTTTCTCAATTCGACAAATGACTGCTGAAACCAATCATTTTCTTTTTCAGCCTGAAGCAAATTGTCCTGGCATGCTGCGATCATGTCATCAACCATATCCACACCGATGATCTTGCCTGCTTCCCTGCTGAAATAACTGAATTGCAGGAGCTCCATGCCGCCTCCAACGCCTACGTATAATACCTTAGGGTTGTTTATAAGATCTCTTGGATTTACGGTACTCCCGCAGCCATAATTCATCTCCAGCATTTTCTTAGGAACTTTCAGCCCCGGTAATTGCCAGGTGGGAGTAGTGGTACAGCAAAGGCCTATCTGCGGTTGATTGGCAGCATCTTTATACACGTCGTATGTCGCATCGAGATAATTTGAACCCATAATTTGTTATTTAATTGAATTAAACGAATGCGGTAAAATTGATGTATTTACACCCTGAGATAAACTTGATTTTATTGGAAAGTAGATAAAAAGTCCTGTGGGTGACATGTTTCCCACAGGACTTTTGAATGTAATAAAAGCTACGGATCTTGTTCTAGATCAGAGTTCTTTAATCTCTGCCACCAGTTTACCCAGTGTATCTTTTGCATCCCCAAACAACATCTTGGTTTTTGGATGGAAGAATAGTTCGTTTTCAATACCCGCATATCCAGCGCGCATGCTTCGTTTCATTACGATTACGTTTTTAGCTTCCCAGACTTTGAGAACCGGCATGCCGTAAATCGGGCTGGATGGATCATTTTCTGCAGCCGGGTTCACCACATCATTGGCGCCAACTACTATTACAACGTCCGTGCTGCTCATTCCAGGATTGGCATCTTCCATTTCAACCAGTTTTGGATATGGAACATCTGCCTCGGCCAGTAATACGTTCATGTGACCAGGCATACGACCGGCAACCGGGTGAATGGCAAAACTTACTTCCACACCTTTATCCTCGAGTTTCTTTTCCAGATCATGGCAAATGTGCTGAGCCTGGGCTACCGCGAGACCATAACCAGGGACGATCGTTACTTTTCCGGCATAAGCACACAAAATAGCGGTATCAGTAACACTGATTTCCTTGACAACTTGTTCTCCATCAGCACCTTTTCCAGAAGCACCGCCACCGCCAAATGAGCCAATGATCACATTCAAGAGGGAACGGTTCATGGCGTTGCACATCAACACAGTAAGGATGGTACCGGCAGAACCTACCAGGATACCACCTGTGAGCATAACTGGGTTGTTGTACAGGAAGCCGCCAAATGCTGCAGCCATACCGGTAAAGGAGTTGAGCAGGGAAATCACCACCGGCATGTCTGCACCACCAATAGGCATTACAAACAATACACCGTAGGCAGCTGACAGTCCCAGGAGCAGCCAAACCACATCGTGTCCGAACACTTCAGGAGATGCAACAGCAATACCCAGCACCACAAAAATGGCTAGCAACAACAGGAGGTTGAAATAGGTAAGGGCCTTGGATGAAATATCTTTGATCTTATCATCCAGTTTGCCGTAAGCGATGATGCTTCCGCTAAAGGAAACTGTTCCGATGATCAAACCCAGAAACACCACCAGCAAATATCCGGGTGCACCGTCAGGATGGCTGTTAAATTCCACTATGGAAATAATGGCAGCGCAGGCGCCACCCATCCCATTAAAGAATGACACCATTTGAGGCATGGCGGTCATTTTTACTTTCATGGCCATCATCCAGCCTACAACAGTACCAAGTGCCATGGCACCCAGTATCCAGGGGATATTTCCAATTTTATTGCCATCGTGTTCGTGGAACAGAATGGTACCGATAATGGCCAGTACCATACCGAATGCAGCCACCAGATTGCCTTTACGTGCAGAATCGGGGCTACTCAATTGCTTCAAACCTACAATGAAGGTTATTGAACCAATTAAATATGAGAGTTGAAGGAGAAAATTTGACATAATATAGGGATAGATAGGAGTTGAAAAGCTTTAGGTGAATTCAGTATTCAGGCCCGAAAGCAGTTCAACTATTTCTTTTTCTTAAACATTTCAAGCATACGGTTGGTGACGACAAATCCACCTACCACGTTCAAAGTGCCTAACAATACAGCCAGGAAACCTAACGTCAGAGCGAGATAATCATCGCTATGAGCATGGCCCATTACAATGATTGCACCTATGATTACCACTCCGTGAATGGCATTAGCTCCAGACATCAGAGGCGTATGGAGGATTGCCGGAACATTGGAAATAACTTCTACCCCCAATAGGATTGATAAAATGACGATGTAAATAAGATCCTGGTTTTCAATGAAAAAATTGACCATGAAAAGGATATTTAATGTTGAATTAGGATGCTGTTTTATTCATAGGGTTTCATACTGAATTCAGTAGTGATACCCCAATCTGGAATTATTTGCAACAAATGGTGTTTCAGGTGTTCGAGATAATCAGACATGATGAAAGAAAGGGTAAAAGGACCTTTGTCGTCGATCATCATGGTGTTATTTAATGTATCCCGATTGGTATGCTGGATTAAAAATGCGAGGTGCTGATTATATGCAAACCAAAAATGGATTAACTCCTGCCAGCTCTGAGCATTGTAATGTTGGATATTTACCCACTCATCTTGCTTGTAACCCACAAAATCTGTTTTTCCAGGAGCAGTAGCAAGCCTCACAAATTTTTGGTGGTTGTTGCTGGCTGAATCAATTAGGTGACCAAGAATTTCCTTTTTTGACCACTTGGCCGGATTGGATTTCTTCCCGGCTTCCTTTTCTGAGATCATTTCAAGGACTGCTTTAGCCAGTTTGATGGTTTCTCTCAGGTTGTCTGCCAGTTCTTCCACGATTCCAGATTATTTTCCCAAAATACTTTTCAGACGCTCACTCACCACTTGCCCTTCATGTGCGATACAGGTGCCTGCGACGATATCATCATCAAAATCGAGTTTGTATTCGCCTTTGATGAAGATCAACTTCAGGAAGTTAACAATGTTCTTTCCAAACATAACACTCGCATCTTTTGGAGTAGAACAAGCCAGGTTTGAATCACCAATGATGCAGACCCCATTTTTTGTCCGAATGGTTTTGTCATTCTCTGTGAGCGCGCAATTGCCCCCGGTGGAAGCGGCCATATCTACGATAACAGCTCCACTTTTCATGCCTTCTACTGTTTCTTTTTTCAACAGAAGAGGTGCTTTTTTCCCAGGGATCTGGGCGGTACAGATAACCACGTCCGCAATTACCGCGTGATCATGGATCAATTGTGCCTGTCTTTGTTTGAATTCATCACTTTGCTCCACAGCATATCCACCGGCGGATTTGTCATCAATGGCGCCTTCCACTTCAACAAATTTTGCCCCCAGACTTAATACTTCTTCTTTTGCTGCAGCCCTTACATCAAAGGCTTCTACAACGGCTCCCAAACGCTTCGCTGTGGCTATGGCCTGCAAACCTGCAACACCAGCACCAAGAATCAGCACCTTTGCCGGTTTGATGGTGCCGGCGGCTGTCATAAACATGGGAAAAAATGTTGGCAGTTGAGCTGCTGCACTCAATACTGCTTTATACCCGGCTACTGTTGCCATGGACGACAATACATCCAGGGCCTGGGCTCTGGTAGTTCGAGGCGCCATGTCCAGACTGAATCCGCTCACTTTCGCCTTCAGCAATTGATCCACAACCTCAGGGTGAGAAAGTGGATTCATTTGTCCAATTAGCAGCTGTCCTGCAGAAAGTTTGGAAATGGTAGCTGAATCAGGAGCATGTATGCCCACCAACAGTTGGGAATCTTTCAATACGCTTGCCCGATCGGCAGTTTTGGCACCCTGGGCTTCATAACTGGCGTCACTATAAAATGCGCTTTCTCCGGCCCCTTTTTCTACGATTACATTTGTTACACCGAGTTTGAGAATTGCCGAAACAGAATCAGGAGTGACGGCAACCCGGTGTTCTCCGTCTGACTCTTTTAAAATACCAAGTGTCATAAGTTATTGGTTTTTGACCCGGAAAATTGGCTCAATAGATAATTTTGAAGTGCCGAAATTAGATAGATTATTAAAAGTGGAAATTCATTTTGCAAAATTTAGCCAAAAAAAAATTTGAAGCAGCGAAAAATGGCCCGTTTGAGTCCTTCAGAATCGCATTTTAGTTAAAGTTGGGCATTTTGCTAATATTAACAGTTTTCGAAAAATAAAATATTATTTTGCGAACAAATTGAAATTGTATGTTTGCCGGGCAGAATGTTGTATTTACAACAGTGTCTTCTCAAAAGGATATTAGTCAAATACTTGATTTACAAGCTAAAAACCTTGAAAAATCATTAAATGAGGAGCTAGCATTGGCTGAGGGTTTTGTCACTGTAGAGCATGCACCAGATGTTTTATGGAGAATGAATCTGCAGAAACCCTCCATAATTGCCAAATATGAAGACAATGTAATCGCCTACGCCTTAATCATGCCTCGCACTTTTGTCTCTGAAGTGCCGATCCTGAAACCAATGTTTGATATTTTGTACACCCTGAAATGGCGTAATGCTGCTTTGGGGGAAAATGAAAAATGGTTTGTTATGGGGCAGGTGTGTATTGAAAGAAATTTTCGAGGATGTGGTGTTTTTGATGGCTTGTATACATCTATGGCTGATGTTTGGGCTAGTGAGTACGATTTCACGGTTACAGAAGTAGCAGAGAGAAACACCAGATCTGTCCAGGCACACAAAAGAGTTGGATTCAAAACAATTTACAAATACAAGGACAACCTCAGTGGGGAGACCTGGCTGATCATGCTCCTTGAATTCTAAAATTTAATGTTTAATCAATTAATCCCACCTGTCATTGCGGTAATCCTGAAATGCACGATTATTTTTAATACCTGACACTTTCTAATTAAAAATCAACTAAGCTTGCAATCATGAGAAGATTTACACTTCTTGTATTCATTGGGATTATCTCCATTTTGGAAACTTATGGGCAATGCCCGCCACCAGGATTCCCTGATTCGGGAAATACCTGTCCACAGGCACCTATTCTTTGTGAGAATCTTGACGGGTACTGCAATACGATCAATAACAATAATGTTCCGCAAAGTTTTCCTGGATGTAGCGGCATGTGGCAGTTGAACAACGATGAATGGTTTGCTTTTTATGCTGGTACAACCACGATTGGTATAACGGTTACACCTAGTAACTGTACGGCTAATGGCAACAACCAGGGTATGCAGGGCGGCATTTATGATGGTTGTGGCGGCCCCGTAATGGATGTACAATGCTCTTGTACTGAAGATCCATTCAACCTGTGGGATGATGGGTATGTAGTAGGACAAATTTACTGGTTTGTACTGGATGGATGTGGCGGTGACGTTTGTGACTATGAAATTACTGTATATGAAGGTTCTACAGTTGGTGCTCCACCAGATGATCCGGACCCTATTGATGGCCCTACACCCGTATGTGGAGGGGATAATGAAAGTTATTTCGTTCCTGAGGTTACAGGTGCTACTGAATATACCTGGACGCTCACACCTTCCAATGCTGGTACACTAAGCGGTGGTAATGATGAGGATGTAAACGTTGCCTGGAATACCAACTTTTCAGGTGACGCAGAATTGTGTCTTGAAGTGGCAAATGCCTGTTATACAAACCAGGACACACTTTGCTATACCATTCACGTTGTTCCTGTTCCAACGGCTACCTTGACCGGTATGGGATTTATGTGTCAGGGTTCAAATACCACCATTGATCTGACAGTGACCTTTACTGGCGAAGGCCCTTGGGAATTTACCCCCTATCTGGATGGTGTGGCGCAGACCCCTATTCAGACATCGGATAACCCTTACACATTGCAGGTTGATCAACCCGGCAACTGGACGATTGATGATTTGTTTCCTGTTGGCCTGGCTTGTGAAGGAACCACCTCTGGTAATGTGAATATTCAAGAGATTATTATTACACCCACTGCAACCACAGTTTCTGCAACCTGTGGGCAAAGTAATGGCTCGATCGATCTTAGTGTCTCAGGAGGAGATGCACCCTACACATTTAACTGGTCAACAGGAGATATGACTGAGGATTTGAGCAATGTTCCTCCCGGTACCTATGATGTAACGGTAACAGATGATAATAACTGTACAGGAACGCTGAGCGTCACGGTTGATGATGAGATGGTAACGCTTACCCCTACAGCGGCAATAACTCCCAACACCGGTTGCACAGGATTCTACAATGGAGCCATTGACCTCAGTGTATCTCCCAGTGGCATGTACACTTACGACTGGAGTAACGGAGAAACTACAGAAGACCTCAGCAACCTTGATCCCGGTACATACACTGTGACGGTAACAGGTGGCGTCAATTGCACGGCAACGGCTGAGTTCACCGTGGATGACAACCCGAACGAGCCAATGGCCACTTATACCGTTGTCGAATCCACTTGTGATCTGGATAATGGTAGTATTAACCTGACGGTTACAGGTGGGGTTACGCCATATACTTTCAACTGGTCAAACGGGGAAACTACAGAGGATATCAACGACTTGCTGGCGGGAGATTATTCCGTTACAGTGACTGGAGCCAACGGATGCACAGATGTAGCAGATATCACCGTCGGTAACAATAACCCTCCAATCAATATTGCCGGAACCACCATGCCAAATACCAGTTGTGATGGCAATGGAACCGGAAGCATAGATATTACGGTTACACCGAGTGGGTCATACACTTTCGACTGGTCAAATGGGGAAACAACAGAAGATGTAACAGGTTTGTTACCAGGTGGTTATTCAGTAACGGTTACTGGTCAGGGAAGCTGTTCAGCTACTTTGGATTTCACCATAGATGATCAGCCAAATGAACCGATGATCACCTATACCACAGTTGAATCTACCTGTGATCTGGATAACGGCAGCATAAATGTTACAGTAACAGGTGGTGTTACACCGTACACGTTCAACTGGTCGAATGGTGAAACAACTGAGGATTTGAACAATGTTCTAGCAGGCGATTACTCTGTGACGGTAACTGGTGCAAATGGTTGTACCGATGAAGCCGATATTAATGTTGGTAATAACAATCCACCAATCAATATTTCGGGAACCACGATGCCAAATACCAGCTGTGATGGCAATGGTACAGGTAGTATTGATATCACGGTTACACCAGGTGGCTCTTATACATTTACCTGGTCGAATGGTGAAACTACAGAAGACGTAACCGGTTTGTTGCCAGGTGGATACTCTGTAACCGTAACCGGCCAGGGAAGCTGTTCAGCCACCTTGGATTTCACCATTGATGATCAGCCAAATGAGCCAATGATCACCTACACTACTGTTGAATCCACCTGTGATTTGGATAATGGTAGTATCAATGTTACAGTAACTGGTGGTGTAACTCCTTACACCTTCAACTGGTCAAACGGCGAAACAACCGAGGATTTGAACAATTTACTTGCAGGAGATTACTCAGTTACGGTAACCGGCGCAAACGGCTGTACCGATGAAGCCGATATTAATGTGGGTAACAATAACCCGCCTATCAACATTTCCGCTACTACAATGCCAAACACCAGTTGTGATGGCAACGGTACAGGAAGTATTGATGTAACCATTTCTCCTTCAGGTAGTTATACTTTTGAATGGTCAAATGGAGCGACCACAGAAGATCTCAGCAACTTGTTGCCAGGTAGTTATTCTATTACAGTTACCGGACAAGGAAGTTGCTCTGCCACGCTGGACATAGACCTGGATGATCAGCCAAATGAACCGATGATCACCTACACTACTGTGGAGTCAACCTGCGATTTGATGAATGGTTCCATCAATGTAAGTGTCACCGGTGGTGTAACTCCTTACACCTTTAACTGGTCGAGTGGAGAAACCACTGAAGATCTGATGAATATTCTGGCCGGAGACTATTCTTTGACGGTTACAGGAGCCAATGGTTGTACCGATGTAGCTGATATCAACGTGGGCAACAACAATCCTCCAATCAGTGTAACCGCTGTCACAACAGGAAATACTACCTGCGATGGTAATTACGATGGAACCATTTCTATTTCGATAGTACCTTCTAATGGCTCATATACTTTTGAATGGTCGAATGGAGCCACTACCCAGAATCAGACTGGATTGCCAGCAGGAGATTATACTGTAACTGTTACCGGATTGGGTTCATGCAACCAGGTAGAAACCTTTACAGTACCTGAAGATGCCGATGTGCCATTAGTGGTTACCAGTTTTGTTCAAACCACTTGCGACCTTGAAAATGGTAGTATCAGTGTAGTTGTAAACGGAAGTGTGCCACCATTCACCTATGAATGGTCGAACGGTGCAACAACCCAGAATTTGGTGAATATTCCTGCCGGCACCTATTTCGTTACTGTTTCTGCGGCAAATGGCTGTACAACAGTTGAACAGATTGATGTGCCAAACTTCAATCCGCCTATTGGCATATCTGCAAATGTGATAGCCAATACTACTTGTATTAATGGAAATGGAAGCATTGACCTGACTGTTAACCCACCAGCAGGGTATACCTATACCTGGTCTAATGGGGCTACGGTTCCTGATTTGAACAATCTTTTGCCAGGTGATTACACAGTTACAGTTAGCAATGGCGGAACTTGTGAAGAGATCATGACTTTCACCATTGACGACAATCCAAACCTGCCATTCCCAACATTTACATTCAATGATCCTAGCTGTGGATTGAGTAATGGTAGCATTAACCTGACAGTTACGGATGGCGTTACCCCTTATACGTATTCATGGTCAAACGGGGCAACAACACAGGATTTGAATAATATTCCTGCAGATATTTATATAGTTACAATAACCGGTGCAAATGGTTGTACCATTGATGATGGCGTTGTGCTCAATGACATTGATATTCCGGTAAGCATCGATGGGTTTGTCAATGGAGTAACTTCCTGCGTAACTGGAAATGGTTCAATAAATCTGGTTGTAACACCTGCCATTGCCACCATTTTGTGGGATAATGGCAGCTCATCACCCATGTTGAATAACCTGCCAGCGGGCTCATACTCGGTAACCGTAAGCGCCTTGGCTGGAGGAACCTGTACAGAAACCGCCACCTATGATGTGTACGATGAACAGGAATATCCTTCGCTCTCGACAGATATTGTAGATGGATACTGTGGAATTCCAAATGGCTCAGTGGATCTGGAAGTTGATTTTGGAGTTACTCCTTATACCTACCACTGGTCAAATAATGGAAATTCACAGGATTTAAACAATCTGGCAGAAGGAACCTATACTGTAACAGTTACAAGTTCTGTGGGCTGTACTGCAGAAACCACTGTGTATGTGGAAAATAACCCCTTGCCAATTCAATTGAATGGCATCATTTACGATAACCTTTCTTGTATACCACCATTGAATGGAGCCATTGATCTGGAGGTAGATCCCATGGGATATCCTTATATCTATACATGGTCAAACGGTCAGTCGAACCCTAGCCTCAACAATTTATCACCGGGCCTGTATTCGGTAACAGTACAACTGGGGCCTGAATGTATATTCAATGAAACCTATGAAGTGTTGGATGCTTCTGCCTCGCCCAATCTCAGTGTTTCAGGAATTTCGGCTATTTGTGGCTTGCCTAACGGCGGTGCAAACCTTACCCCAACCGGAGCATCGCCACCATATTCGTATTTATGGTCAAACGGAGCAACTACGGAAGATTTGAGTAATGTTGTTCCAGGAACTTATACCGTTACGGTTACTGATTTCTTTGATTGTTCTGCCACTACATCAGTTGTGATTACGAACAACAATGTGGTGCTGAATTTAGCAGGGGTAACTGCTCAAAACACTTCCTGCGTAGCAGCAAACGGTGGCATCGACATTACGGTTACACCTGCCAGTAACTATAACTACATCTGGTCAAATGGATCCACATCTGAAGATTTGTCCAATATTCCTGCTGGTACGTATACTGTAACAGTGAGCGCTGGTTCGAGCTGTATTTCATCGGATACTTATGTTGTGACCAATAACACCTCTGATCCGGTGATTACACCTGATATCACAGCTGCGATTTGTACAAATCCAAATGGTGAAATTGATCTGACCATAACCAATGGCCAACAGCCATTTGTATTTAACTGGTCTAATGGTTCCATGACGGAGGATCTGACAGGCCTGCTTCCAGGTACCTATACGGTAACGGTAACTGATGCCAATGGATGTACTGCCGATTCGATTTTGTTTGTTCCGAATAACAGTTCAACCTTTAGTCTGGCTGGGGCAATTCAAGCGCTCTCTAATTGTGCAACATTAAATGGTGCAGTAGACCTTACCGTGACGCCAGCTGGCCCATACACTTATTTATGGTCAAATGGAGCTACGACTCAGGATATTTCTGGTGTAACAGCCGGTATTTATACGGTTGAGGTTACGGAGACTGGAACATGTACTGCTTCTATATCATTTATTATCCCGGATAACAGAACATACCCTGCGCTGACAAGGGCCATTACAGCAGAAATATGCGATCTGTTGAATGGTAGTGTAGACCTTTCTGTAAATGGCGGTGCCACGCCTTATAATTATGCCTGGTCTAGTGGCGAGAACACACAGGATCTTAGCAATTTGATGGACGGTACCTATACTGTGACGGTTACAGGTGCCAATAACTGTACTGCCAGCATTACGGCAGTTATCCCTGATAACAGCGTGAATTTTGCCCTTACAAGCAATCTGACTCCCAATACTTCCTGTGTTGCCTCTAATGGCGCCCTGGATTTGATGGTAAGTCCACCTGACCCTGGTTTCGGCCTTTCATATACCTATGCATGGTCAAATGGTTTTAATACTGAAGACCTTGCCAATCTGGCGGCAGGCACTTACACAGTAACGGTTAGTGCGGGCGGCACATGTACTGGAACGGCAAACTACAGCATCATTAACAACACCGTAGCGCCAACCATTGCTGAAGTGTTGACCCCGGCGTTTTGCGGACAAACCAGCGGCGCCATTGATGTTACACTTAGCGGTGGCGTGACTCCATATTCCTACAACTGGTCAAATGGTGCCACTACCGAGGATATTTCCGGAGTACCGTCTGGTAACTACTCACTCACGGTTACCGGTGCCAATGGTTGCACAAGGGTTAAAAACTACATGATCCCTGAAAATGTAACCATTCCGCAGATCATTCCAAACATTTCTGCCAATACAGCCTGTATAGGTATTAATGGAGCGATTTCTTTGAATGTCACACCGGCAGTATTAAACTACACCTATATGTGGTCAAATGGAGCCATTACACCTGGGTTGCAAAACATTACTGGAGGTACTTATTCAGTTACTGTAAGTGGAGGTGGTTCCTGTATTGCTACGGCTTCCATTGTGGTGCCAAATACCATTCCTGTTGTTACCCTAAGTGGTACGCCTACGAATGTGTTGTGTTTTAGTGAAAATACTGGGGCAATCGATATGACTGTGAATGGCGGCAACGCTCCATTTACTTACTCCTGGTCTCCGGCAGTAGGCACTACTGAAGATCTAACAGACCTAACTGCTGGTACGTACTCAGTTACGGTATCTGATGTAAATGGATGTACCTCTGCTACGATGTTTACCATTACTCAGCCGGCTAGCAGTGTACAAATTCAGTGTGCTAAAGTGAACGACATCAGCACGCCAACCTCACTTGATGGAACTGGAAGTGTAAATATCACAGGTGGTGTGGCTCCATATACAGTTACCTGGGCACCTGGAGGTACTCAGGCCAACGTGCCGGCTGGCTTGTTCACCATAAACAACCTGGCGCAGGGTAATTTCCAGGTAACTGTTACGGATGTAAACGGCTGCCCGGTTAATTGCGATTTTGATATTGGTCTCACACCTTGTGAAACAGCTGTTGGGGAAATGGGCAATGCGAATATCTCGCTTTGCGGCTCAGGATGCATCACGGCTGATTACAACGCTGTTGGTCAATTCCTCGATCCAAATGATGTGCTTCAATTTATTTTACATGAGGGTAGCGGTAATCAGATCGTCAATGAAATTGCCAGAAGCACTCAGCCGACGTTCTGTTTTGATGCTGCCACCATGACCTATGGTACTACTTATTACATTTCAGCGGTAGCCGGTAATTCAGACCCGAATGGCAATGTGATCATTGGTGCATATTGTACCGTAATTTCAGCGCCTACGCCTGTTGTGTTCTATCAAATACCTGTGGCGGGTCACGGCCAGCCATTGCCATTGAATTGTGTAGTAAGGGAAGTTAATTTGGTAGGTACCTCAAGTTTGACAGGTTCCAGCTTCCAGTGGAGTACACAGAATGGTATTTTGGTTGGCAATACAAATCAGGCAGTTACAAAAGCGGGACAGGCCGGAGACTATACACTGATCGTGACTAGAAATGGATGTAGCGATACAACCATGGTTACTGTTAATGATATCAGCAACAATCCAATGGCCATCATAGCAGCCACGCCTGATGATCTTCTTGATTGTGTGATTGATGAAATCACCTTGTCAGGCTCAGTGGAAGGTACATTTGATGCAAACACCATCTGGATTGGAAACGGCAACATCTATCCTCCGGGAACAGTTATTCAGATTAATGATCCTGGAATTTATGAATTTGTCATTCTGGATACCATTACCATGTGTTCAGATACGGCATTGATTAACATCAATCAAAATCTGGTGTATCCACCATTGTTTATTGATCCTCCTGGACTGCTAACTTGTTCCAACCCAGCGGTAACCTTAAATGGTGGTTCTCCATTCCCGGGAATCAACTTTACCTGGGCCACTGTTGTGGGTACTGACACAACCATTCTGGGTACAGGCACATCGCTCCCAGTAAATACCGCAGGTACTTATGTACTTATAGGCATTGATCCGGCAAACCAATGTACCAATGCCATGGATGTGATGATTGATGCCAATCAGATATATCCTGTAGCAGATGCCGGACTCGGGTTCAGCATCAAATGCTTTGGTGAAACAGCCAATCTTGATGGATCTGGCTCAAGTGGAAATGGCACGCTTGGATTTGTTTGGTCAACCAGCAACGGTAATGTTCAATCGGGTAGTAATACTGCGAATCCATTGATCAGCAAGCCCGGAACATATCAGCTGGTCGTTACTGATCTTGATAATGGCTGTACCGATACGGATGATGTTGTGATTGATCCAATTGACCCGACTGCGATGGCCACTGTAGTGCAACCACCATGTTATGGAGATAAAGGATCTATCATAGTTGACGAAGTTATAGGTGGTCAACCGCCAGTCTTGTTCTCCCTTAATGGAGGTTCCTTCAGCGCTCAAAACAGATTCCTGAATCTTCAGCCTGGACCTTATACCGTAGTAGTTCAGGATGCGGAAGGTTGTAGCACTACGCTTTCCACAGTACTGGTAGAACCAGATGAGTTTGTGCTGTTTGTAGAGCCTACATTCACCATTGCCCTTGGCGATTCGGTTTATATAGCCACTCAGATCAATGTTGCCCTTAGTGAAATTCAATCAGTTGTTTGGACTCCGTCAACCGGATTGAGTTGTGACAGCTGTCTGGAAACCTGGGCCAAACCTTATAATTCAACTTTGTACAACGTTGAGGTTACCACCGAAGCGGGTTGTCGTGACAATGGTCAGGTACGCGTGCTGGTACGTCCAGTGGATGTGTACATTCCAAACGTATTTTCACCTAATGACGATGGTGTCAACGACGTCTTTACCGTTTTTGCCGATCAAAAAGGTGTGCGGAAAGTAAATTACCTGCAGGTGTTCTCTCGTTGGGGAGAGTTGCTTTGGGAGCGTTATGATTTTGATCCGAACAATCTCGATCTAGGTTGGGATGGTACCTTCAGAGGTAAGGATATGAATCCTGCCGTGTTTGTGTACCACGCAGAAGTTGAGTTTATTGACGGTCATACCCAACTGTACAAAGGTGATGTGACGATCGTGCGGTAAGCAGATCAATTAGTAAATATATCATCCCGAATCTTCTGTTCTTTGGAAGGTTCGGGATGTTTTTTTGTCCTCAATACTCGTGTTTTATGGAGCCTGTGAAATTGTCATTTGCCACATATTTACACAAAATAAATAGCAGCGTTGCTGAAGGCAATTTGTGATTTTCTATGCCGAATTTTCTTTGTTTGCGGATTGGTTACCTGGTTAAGGTTACATCGCCCTTATACCAGGTTGTTGACCCATCCTCAAATTGAATTTGAGCCAGCCAAACAAATACACCTGGATTCATTTCTTTTCCATTGAAAGTTCCATCCCAGCCGTTTTTCTCCAAATTAGGGCTGAAATTGTCGAGTTGGAACACCTTGTCACCCCAGCGATCGAAAACCTGAAAAGTGATTACCTGGTTTACGCTTCCTTCATTGCTGAAAATCATAAACACATCGTTTATTCCATCGTCGTTTGGGGAAAATACATTTGGAATATATATGTGTTCCCTTTTCTTGACTATCACCTGAATAGTATCAGCATCTGAACAGCCATCGTTAGAAACAACCTGAATATAGTAAAATTCAGAGTCGTCAGGACTCACTGTTATGGATAAACAATTGATGCAATTTGGGTCGAATACAGACCAAAAAATAGAGGTGAGAGAATCAATGGGTAAATTCACCTCCGCCTGGATATTTGCTGTTTCGCCTTCATATATGGTGATATCATTACCCAATGAAACCAGGATTGGAGTAGGGGCATCGATATAAACGGGTTCATCGGTGAGGCAACTATTAGCATCTGCAACGCTGATTGTATAATTCCCCTCAGTCAAATTGTTGAAAAATGAATTTTGCTGGTATGTTGAGCCATTCAAAGAATACAGTAGTGGAGCAGTTCCACCTTCAGCCAGCACGGATATGCTTCCGCTGTTCGGGCTATCACAAGCGACATCTGTCAAATCCAGCATCAGGCTCAATGGAAGGGGGGCGGAAAGGCTTAAGGTTGCGGAAGCCGAGCAGCCATTGGCATCCGTTATGGTTACACTATAATTGCCTTCTCCCAAATTACTTATTTCTTGCCCATGGCTGCCGTTTGACCAATTATACGAAATCGGTTCAAGGCTGTTTGTAACAGCCAATGCAAAACCATCCATGGTTTCTGCACATGAAACTCCGGTTCCATTGTAGTCTGAGCCTTCGAGCATAACTTGAGGTAACGGTACTGGTTGAATGTCATTGACCACTACACTGTCACATCCAAATTGATTGCTCAGCAGGAACGTGAAAATGCCTGTTTGAGTTGAATCACAACTGATGCTGGATAAGTAGGTTGTGTCTGTGGGTAGCAGAGAGATGGTTTCAATAATTGTACTGTCGCAACCAAACTGATTGCTAAGGACTTGTGTGAAGACACCCGTTTGCGCAGGATCGCAACTGGAACTGGAGAGCAGGATTGTGTCTGTGGATAGCAGAGAGATGGTTTCAATGATTGTACTGTCGCAGCCAAACTGGTTGCTAAGGACTTGTGTAAAGACGCCAGTTTGCGTAGGGTCGCAACTGGAACTAGAGAGCAGGATAGTGTCTGTTGGTAAAAGTGAGATGCTTTCGATGATTGTACTGTCGCAGCCAAACTGGTTGCTAAGAACTTGAGTGAAGATACCCGTTTGCGCAGGGTCGCAATTGGAGCCGGTGAGCAGGGTAGTGTCTGTTTGGAGTAAAGAAATGGTTTCAATGACTGTACTGTCGCAACCGAATTGATTGCTATAAACTTGCATGAAAACTCCTGTGCTGCCCAAATCACATGATGCACTGTAAATAAAAACGCTGTCGGTGGGTAGCAGGGAAATATTAGTAATAACAACACTGTCGCAACCTGCATTTGAAGTCAGGTGTTGAACAAAAATTCCAGCTTGAACCGGGTCGCAGCTGGTGCCGCTTACATTGGTTGTATCGGCATCCACATAGGTGATGGTTTCAATCACCACGCTATCACAGCCTATTTGATTGCTGAGAATTTGTACAAATATACCCGTTTGAGCAGGATCACAATTAGTGCCTTGCAACAGGGTCGTATCAGGTTTTGTCAGTTCAATGGTATGGATGATTGTGCTATCACACCCAAATTGGTTGATTAACGATTGAATGAAAACACCAGTTTGAGAGGAGTCACAGGTTTGGCTTGACAACAGGGTCGTATCCTTTGGATTGAGGAAAACAGTCTCTGTAATGATACTGTCACACCCAAATTGGTTGGTCAGACTTTGCGTAAACACTCCAGCCAAGGCTTCATCACAGGTAAAATCTGTAATAAACGTCGAGTCGCTTGGTAATAAATTTACGGCAGTAACTACAACACTGTCACATCCCAAAGACGTGAGGAGAACATTGGTAAAAAACCCGGTTTCAGTCGGGTTGCAACTTGATCCAAATAAAAAGATCGTATCCAAAGGAGTAAAGGTTACCTGGGTGATGACCACGCTGTCACATCCCAGAGCGGTAACCAGATTCTGTGAGAAAATCCCCGATTCGTTTTGATTACAACTGACACCAAATAGCATGGTTGTGTCTGTCAGTGCAAAAGTTATGTTGGTAATGATGGTACTATCGCAACCATAAGAATTGCTTACGGTATTTACATGTAAGCCAACTTGTGAAGAATCACAGCTCGAATATGACAGCAATGTTGTGTCGGGAGCAATGAATAAATTAGAGATGTACACTATGCTGTCGCAGCCGTAAGCATTACTCAGAAAAAGTGTGTCACTCAACTGCATGGTGCTGTCGCAAACAAAAGCCGTAATATGTGTTGTGTCTGGAGGTGTATAAGTAGTTGTGTAGATGGTGATAAACTCGCAGTTTCCCTGAATTAATAAGGTAGTATCAGATCCGGCTAACTGTGGATCACAGGTGTTACCAGTTTGAAATATGGTGTCTGTGATCTCCGGCTGATAAAAAAATGCTGTTGTCTCTACGCTATTCTGACAAGCATCTGTTGCCGTAAAGGTCACTTCAATTACAGGATCATTCAGGCTCCCCATGAAATTGTTGGACCAAATAACAGGTCCGCAAGGATCACTTGCCTGTGCTCCTCCATGTGCTTGCAACCAAAGAATTACTTCAGCTGCTGCGTTATCTGAGCAAAGCACTGTCATGTCCTCTGCCTCTGATGATAATAGCGGAGGTTCAAAATCCTCAATGATAAAATATGCTTCAGCTGTGGCAACATTTCCACAATCATCCATTACAGTAAAGGTTACAGGCGTTATTCCACACAAGCCATTTGGAGGCAACGTATAGTCACTACTCCAGGTAACATCTGAATCGCAATTATCGATGGCAAGCGCACCGCCATGATTGGCCAGCCAACTAAAAAACGGAATGTTGTAATCTTCACCACATGATAAGATCATGTCCTGCGGCAACGTAGTAAATGCTGGAGATTGGGTGTCAACAATGGTTACTAATTGGGAAATGGTACTGCTGTTCCCGCATTCATCCTCCGAAACCCAGGTGCGTAACAAGGAGTACAGACATGGTTCAGGTTGAATTTCTTCGGAAAAGCTTTCCATTAAACTGCTGGAACAATCATCTGTAAATTGTGGGTCTGCGACGTTTGGAATAGGATCGCTGCATTCAACAAACAAAGGAGTGACAGGCGGGTTTCCTGCCACTGGTGGATCAAGGTCCATTGGACATTTCCACATGGTAATATCATCCAAAAGCATGCCGGCCGTTGGTTGCGGACTTGATCCGATCAGCCGTAATTCTGCCGTTGTGCCACCAGCGGTAAAAGTGAAACATTTTTCAAGCCATATATCGCCACCGTTATTGGTTGACGTCCAGGTTGAATTCAACCAGGCTCCACCGGCCACCTGAATATTGCAGGTGGCGCTTGGTCCACCAGGGTTTTTTGCATACCAGAGTACAATTGTGTACACGCTACCCGGCATCAATCCATTGAGTGTGGTAGAGATTGTTCCCGGGGTAAAGCCGCTCAGGTCGATAAACTGACTTCCACCGTTTGGGTTTCCAAGAGTGAAATTTGAGTAGTTAGGCCCTAATAAATCAATCGAACCTGCCAGGACCGACCAGGTGCTGTAAGTATCACCAGCAAAAAATGTGATCCTGCCGTTATCCGGGGCAATTGGCGGGTCTTCGAAATTGCCGTTCGGCACACCAACGTCCTCAGGACTTCCGCAGCAGCAGGCATCCAGTGCACAGCTTGGTTGAGTGAACAGAGGTTGACAGGAGATGAAAATAATTGAGAGAACTAGGTAGAATTTCATCATGTGGTTGGTTGGGGGTGGTTTTTTGAAGAAATGAGTAGTATCTACAGGCTTGGGAGCGAGTTGGGGATTCCCTTTTTGGGTAAAAAGGAACTGGTTGAAGTTAAATATGGGGAATCTAACTTGTTCCAGCAAGCCTGCCAGGTAAAGATACATTTATTGTCTGAACGAGAAACAGAAATGAAGGATTACTGATTATTAACTCAGACTAGTCTTCGTTTTCGTAATACACTTTGTAAAATTTCTTGCCCTTCTGCTCGTCAAAGCCACGCTCTATAAGATCCCGGCGACCGTGTACGTAAATGTGGAAGTTTTTGTCGAGCTTTAATACACTTTTAAATACTTTAAACTCCTTGCGCACAGCCTGGTCGTTTATGTCAAATTTATCCTCAAGTGGAATGGCATAGGCTTTCGCATACGAATCCCTGAATTCCTGAAAGGCTTCTTTCCGTTCTTCTTCCGGGAAAATGTTGTTGGCAAAATCTTCTACTTCAAAAGCATCGTTGTCCTTGAAATAATCTCCGGACCTGTTTAGCAGATCGATGGTTTCGGTGCGGTCGAATCCAAATTTAACGGGGGCCTTTTGAGTGATGAACTCGCTTGCCAGGTTTATATAATGCCGGGTATTAAAATAATTGTCCTCAATGGGTCGCAAGCGCAAAAACTCGTCTTTCCAAAAGGAACGCTCATCCTTTTTAGTCACAGAATCAATGGCACATATACGGTATCCTTCAGCCTCGTCCATATTGTAAACCAGAGCGGCCAATTGCAATTTGCCGGTCGGAATACCTTCCAGAATATTCAGGCTGAATGACTCTGGAGTTCGCTCGGTTTTGAGGTAAGGTTCACGTGTATGAACTTTCCACATAGCCAGCGCCTGACAGCTTTCTCCGTTTATACTGAGATCTTCAAAGTAACCCACAAAGAACTCACCACCCAGGATTTTAGGACTTTCGCAAAATCCATAGAGTAATTGAGCCAGTTCACTGGCTACATCAGTAAGTGTATCAGGATCCTGGAAAACTGTGTTGCAGGCTTGATATACCACATGATGGCTTACATCCTCTTCGTGGTGGAAATAAAAATACTCCTCTGTTTTCTCGAAAGGCTTTAGCATGCTGCCAATTATTATCTCCTCGGCAGCGTCGTGTAAGGATATGAGTGTTTGCTTTGGAATGACGACGCCTTCATAGCGATTTTTATTACCAACCCAGGTAGCAGAAAATTTGGAAAGACGAGCAGCTGAATAATCGAGCATAATGACAGATATGTGTTTGGAAATGCTTGCCAGGCAAAAATCGGTATAAATTGCGAAAGAACTTGGTTCAAGTTATCCACAGTTTGCAAGAGACTGGTGCTTGGTGTTACTTTGCACCAAACCACTCCATATGCGCATAGCCGTTAATACACGTTTCCTGATACCCGGTCAACTCGAAGGTTTTGGTTGGTACACACACGAGATCATGCGCAGGATGGTCATACAACACCCTGAAGACCAGTTCATTTTTTTCTTTGACAGGGCTTATGACCCAAGATTCGTGTATGCTCCTAATGTTAAACCAATAGTGCTTTATCCGCCTGCACGGCTCCCGGTATTGTTTAGAATTTGGTTTGAATGGGCTGTGCCCAGAGCACTGATCAAACAACATGCTGACGTTTTTTTCTCTCCGGATTCCATGTGCAGCCTAAGATCAAAAGTGCCAGCTGTCATGACTTGCCATGACCTTGTTCCACTGCATTTTCCAAATCAGATTGAAAAAAGGCATCGAACCTATTTATTGGAAAATTTGCCCAAATGGTTGCGGCGCGCGAATCGGGTAATAACCGTTTCCGAATTTGTGAAGACAGACATCGCCCAAACATGCCAAATACCCATTGACAAAATAGACGCGGTGTATAATGCATGTCGGGAAGGATTTAGTCCACTTTCTAGTAGTGAAATTGAAGCGGTCAGGCAGCAATATGCGGATGGACAGTCGTATTTTTTTTACGCAGGCGCCATTCACCCGCGGAAAAACGTACCCAGGATGATTGAGGCTTTTGACATATTTAAACAGGAAACAAAGGCGCCTGTCAAATTGCTGCTGGCTGGTCGATTTGCCTGGCAGACAGGGGAAGTGAAAACTGCCTGGGAACAGGCTGCCTGCAAACAGGACATTCGGTTTTTAGGATATGTAGATGAGGATGCATTACCCAAGCTTACGGCGGCTTCGTTGGCTTCCGTATACATATCAATAAGTGAGGGTTTTGGACTTCCATTGGTTGAAGCCATGGCTTGTCAGGTTCCGGTTATGACTTCAAATACCTCCTGCCTTCCAGAGGTGGCAGGCGATGCCGCTCTATTGGTTGATCCGTACTCATTAGAGGCCATTGCTGATGGCATGAATAGTTTATATAGCAATGCCCAATTGCGAAATGAGCTTATTGAAAAAGGCAAGACTCAATTAGAAAAATACGATTGGGACAAAGCCGCAGAGAAAGTTTACCAAATATTAAAAGATACGGCATCGGGTGCCTAGGCCACTGACCATATTGCATGTGTTCGATTTTTATCTGCCCAATACAATGAATTGGGCCTTTCAACTCATGCAGCATACGCCGGGCGTTGAACAATGGATTGCAGCACCCTGGATACTGAATGATCAGTTTCCGTTGAGTGATGCCAGGTATTTAAGAGGTGGCATTCAAAAAATGTTGGGCTTATCACCAAAACATGAGCTTGACTTTCATCACCTTTCCAATAATCTGATCAGATTAGAACACCGTTTGCCCATCTATAGACATTGGCTTGCCAGCATTTTGAAAAATAACCCGCCAGATATTATTCATGCGCATTTCGGGCCGGTAGCCTGCCATTATCTCAAATTGGCCAATGAATTGAATATTCCCATGTTAGCGTCATTCTATGGCTATGATTTTTTGAAGGTTCCTACGCGAAAGCCGAATTATTCAAAGCAGTACGCAAGCCTCTTCCAATCAGCAGGTAAAATCAGCAGTCCGGGGCCGGGCTCTGCCGAATTTCTAATGAATGCAGCTTGTCCTGAAGAAAAGATTGCCATTATTCCACTTGGTATCCTGTTGAAGAGGTTTCCTTTCAGTCCAAAGAAGAAAAAGCCGGGGGCGCTAAAATTGCTCCAAATGGCCACGATTACGGAGAAAAAGGGGTATATGGATACCTTGCAGGCCATGAATCTGGCATTAAAATCGCGTTCCGGAATTGAGCTTACCATCGTTGGTGAACGTCAAAATCTTGAATTGGTGAAGCAAATGGAAAAGTACATTGCTGACAACAATATGAAAGCGAGTGTCAATTGGCTTAATCCGGTTTCCTACAAGGATGTCCCATCCTTATTGGCTAAGTATGATGTGTTCATTCATCCCAGTCGTAAAAGCCGCGATGGAGATGTGGAAGGCGCTCCGGTTTGCATTTTGGAAGCACAGGCTACGGGGTTATCCGTTATTTCAACCATTCATGCCGATATTCCATTCCAGGTGAAACATAACGAAACAGGACTGTTGACAAAAGAAGGTAATCCGGAAGCGCTGGCAAAAAGCATTCTTCGGTTTTATGACATGTCGGATGCTGAATTTGCCAGTTTTTCGCAAGCGGCCCGTCATCATGTAGAAGAACACTACAACGTTAAGGCTGTTGGAATTAATCTTTTGGAGCTTTACAAGAGTATGCTTCAGACCAGCAATTTTCCGAAATGAAATTACTCATTGTTTCAGCCTGGTATAAACCGTTTGTCCATCCCAGGGCGCATCGCTGGAGTGCATTGGCTGAGTATTGGGCAAAGAAGGGCCATGAAGTCCACGTAATTACTGCCAGGGTAAATACCCCAAAAGGTTTGACAAATTTGAATGGAGTATTTGTACATCGAGTTGGGTTCGACTCATTAAAAGAATATGTGTACCAAATAACCGGCGAGAAAAATGGACGGGGCAGGGTAGATGTAAAGCCTGCACAAGCAACATGGTATTGGGCTATACTTGAATGGCTATACCGCCAAATCTGGAAGCGTATTTATTTTCCTGACGACACTTGTATCTGGTATTTTCCGGCGAAAAGGAAGCTTTTGAAACTGCTTTCCACTGAAAAATTTGATGGGCTAATCACCGTCTCACTTCCTTTTACGGATCACCTGCTTGGCCTGGCCGCAAAAGAAAAATATCTTGGATTACCCTGGATAGCTGACACTGGCGATCCGTTTTCATTTCAGGCCAAGGCTCCTAATAGCAGTTTCTTGTATACACCATTAAACAAAAAGCTGGAAAAAGAAGTACTCACAAAGGCTGATGCAGTTACCGTAACCGTTGAAAACCTGATAGCTCAATATGCTACGGAATTTGGGGCTGATTATGCCAATCGACTCTCCGTCATTCCACCTTTGCTACACCCAAAGCCGGTATCAGGTAATAATGTCTCAGCATTAGAAGGCTCAAAATTGGTATTATCCTATTTTGGCTCATTTTATGCGCCAACTCGTAGCCCGGAGCCATTCATCCGGCTGTTGGAAAGAGCTGCATTATTGTTTCCCGAGTTTTTTACAAACGTAACAGTAGAAATATGGGGAGAGGTGTTTCCTGAATTTTATGAGTTGTTCTCGAAAAATCCATTGGTTGAATTAAAAGGATTGCGGTCACGGGAACAGTGCCGCGAAGCGATGTTCAAGGCAGATGTATTAATCAACATTGGCAATACTACCGACTTTCAATTGCCAAGCAAGGCAGTGGATTATCTGGTGAGTGGCAGACCTGTTTTTCACCTTTCCTTTGTTAAATCAGATCCATTCAGGGATGTATTTTTAGGCCATCCTGCTTTTTATCACATGGAAGCAAATAGCGAGGTCTTTTCAGATGAAGCTATTAAGGAATGGGTATATTGGCTAGGTATGAAAAAGGTGTTGCCAGAAAAGTATATCATCGAGCAAATGATACAACCCTTTCTAATTGAGCAAGTTAGTCAGCAATACATCAAGTTGATCAGCGATAAGCTTGTTGCACCAACTCCAGATAACCCGGAAGAATAAGCAGGTCAGAAAACTCTCTCTCCACTTTTTGCCTGCTATACAAGCCCATGTTTTTTAATTGAGCAGGCGAAAGTTCCATCGCCTTTTTCATGTGCTCTATGAGGGCATCTACATTTCTTGGTGGAATCAAAAATCCGTTTTTTCCGTTCTCCACCGTATCACGACATCCATTTACATCCGTAGTTATGATCACTTTCTCCATCGCCATGGCTTCCAAAATGGATCGCGGCACTCCTTCCCGGTAGTAGGTTGGCAATACCAAAACATCGGCAGCAGCAATGGCCGGCCTCACATCATCCAGAAAGCCATAACATTGGACATACCCTTCATCCGCCCAGGTTTTCAATTCTTCAAGACCGATGGAATGAGGATTGCCGTAATCGGGAGTCCCCACAATCCTGAATTCTGCCGGGCAACCTGTCTCCTTGAGGGCTTTTGCTGCCCGAACAAATTCTCTAATTCCTTTTTCTGCTATCAATCTGGCTATAAAAATGAAAACCATGCCTTCAGACCGGCGCTGATTTTCTACTGGCTGAAAGTGTTCGGTATTTATGCCGGGTCCGGGAATCAATACACACTTTTCCGGCCCCACAATTCGGTTTTCGATAAACTCTTTTTGATCATCCCGATTTAGAAAGATGACCTTCCCAGATATTTTTAAGGACAATTTGTACAACCAACTGCTGAGTTTCTGAAGGCGCCAACTGCTGTCTGTAATACCAATTCCTTCGATGGTAGATATAGTAGGAATTCCCAGCCAACCTGCAGCAAGGTTGCCCAGTGTGTTAGGACGGATGGTGAAGAGCAGCAGCACATCTGGTCGAACTTTTCTATAGTGTCTGAATAGTTCGATCAGCAACCTAAAGTTTTGGAATGGAGAAAGGCTGCTTCGATTACAATGCTTAAGCGGAAAAAACCGGGCATTGGTAAGTCGCTCCAGCTTTAAGCGGGAGGAATCATCGGCGGCTAGCAGAATTACTTCATATCCTGCGTTTTCCAAATATTTGATGAGTTCGAGGCGATAATTCCAGAGCGTCCAGGCAATACTAGCCACCAACATGATTTTTGGGGCAGGTTTCAAAGGGTCTCTTGCCTGCACAAAAAAAGTCTCTGATCCGCGCAATAACTGCTTCGGATCAGAGACTTTTTCCTCTGTGTAAAATTCAGGCTTTTTTATCACGCGGCCGCAAACATACGACCTTCTCCAGCTTGTAAATTAGAACCTGGGCCACCTGCTAATTCTGCCATTTGATCAGGTGTATATTTCCTCTTAACAAGATCATATACTTCCAGGGCCTGATCGCGGGTAATAGATGGGAATTCTCTTAAAAATTCATTAACGCTAACACCAATCCGGAGGAAGTCACAAAAAGTTTCGATTCGAATTCTTGTTCCACTGAATACGGGGGCGCCGTCTTGAATTTCTGGATGAACAGTGATTGCTGTAAATTGATTCATATCCGGTGCTGTTGTTTAGTGATTAAACGGTTCAGACCGGGATTATACTCTGCTTTCATACAAGGATTAGATTTAGAAATGCGATTAAAAATTGATGGGAGCGAATGTAAACAATGTTCGGTAAGTTCAAAAATTTTGTTAACAAAAAATTTAAAAAATACCGGGTTACACCTTATTTGTACTGTCTACGGGTCAGGGGAAACCCCGAATGATTACATGATTGACGATTACATGATTACATGATTGTGGAAGTGATTTTTGATTGATTATTTTTGATTTGGATTTATACAATGTCCTAATATCTCAAATTTACAATCTTCAATTACATCGTCAATCATGTAATCATGTAATCGTCAATCATGTAATCTTACAGGTATTTATCTCCTGTTTCCGCTTTTACCAGAGCTGTCACCTGCTTGATTTCCTGCTCTTTGGATTTAGGGAACACCAACAAGACATCCTCTTCGTCTACCACAATATAATTTTGCAGGTCTTTCAACACTGCCAGTTTTCCGGCTGGCAAACGCACCAGACAATCTGACGTATCAAGTGCTATGGTTTTGCCACCAAGTAATGCATTCCCCTGATCGTCTTTGGGGCATTCTTCGTGTAGACTGGCCCAGGTTCCTAGATCGCTCCAACCAAACTCGGCGGGTATCGTGTACACATTGTTGGCTTTTTCCATTATGGCCACATCCACGGCAATATTTGGAGTAGTGGGGTATTGCTTGTTGATAAACTCCTGTTCAGCGGGACCATTCCAGGAGCCGTCACCTTTTTTCAGAATATTGTAAATGTCGGGCGAGCAATTTTCAAATGCCTGGATGATCGATTTGACGTTCCAGATGAAAATGCCTGCATTCCACAGATATTCACCGGAAGAGACAAATTGTTGCGCTGTTTCCAGGTTTGGTTTTTCTGCAAATCGCTTCACTTTATGGATGCCATCCTTTATTTCCTGATCCTTTTGGATGTATCCATAACCTGTATCTGGCCGTGAAGGCTCAATGCCCAGAGTGATCAGGGCGTCTTCCTGCGAGGCAAAATCGAGGGCCAGATTTATTTTATCCAGAAATGCCTGTTCCTTTAATACAATATGGTCTGAAGGCGAAATGACGAAACTTGCCTCTGGATCCAGGTCTGCTAGTTTCATGGCGGTGTAACACACGCAGGGTGCCGTGTTATTTCGACTTGGTTCGCACAGGATCTGGTTGTCGCTTATTTCCGGTAATTGTTCCTTTACAAGGTCCTTATATTGAATATTGGTAACGATGAAAATATGACTGGCAGGGCATATCGGCAGGAAGCGCTCAAATGTCAGCCGCAGCAGGCTCTTGCCGGTTCCCAGCATATCGAGAAATTGTTTTGGGCGGGCTTCACGGCTTCCTGGCCAAAAGCGACTACCAACGCCGCCGGCCATAATGGCCACATAATGATGATTGGACATGATTGATTTTTAGTTTGTCTGAAGCAAAAATAATCGAATTGAAAAAGCTGGTGCTATTGCAGCCGTAGACTTAACGCTGGCTTTAAACTCAATGCTTAAAGCTTGTCCTGAACAGCTTTGTACACAAGTGCAATTCCGTCTTTGAGACCAATTTGAGCTTTCCAGCCTAGCGAGTGTAACTTAGAGACATCCATTAATTTACGAGGTGTCCCATCCGGTTTTTCAGGGTCGGTAAATATCTCGCCTTCGTAGCCAACTACCTCTTTTATCATTTCTGCCAACTCAAGAATGGTAATGTCTTCCCCAACGCCAATATTGACAAATCCGGGTTCGTCAAATTCTTTCATTAAAAACAAGCAGGCATCGGCGAGATCATCCACGTGCATAAACTCTCTTCTGGGTGTGCCTGTACCCCAAATGGTTACACTGGGCAACTTGTCGCGCCTGGCCTCATGGAATCTACGGATCATCGCAGGCAACACGTGACTGTTTTGTGGATGGTAATTGTCGTTTGGGCCATACAGATTGGTTGGCATTACACTGATGAAATGACAACCATATTGAGATCTGTAAGCATCGCAAAGTTTGATTCCGGCGATTTTGGCAATGGCGTATGGCTCGTTGGTTGGTTCTAAAAGCCCGGTGAGCAAACTGTCTTCTTTCAGCGGTTGCGGTGCCATCTTGGGGTAAATACAGGAAGACCCTAGAAATAACAGTTTCTCAACCTTGTGGGAATAAGCTGAATGAATCACGTTCGATTCTATCATGAGGTTATCATACAGAAACTCGGCCCGGTAGGTATTATTGGCCATTATGCCTCCAACTTTTGCTGCTGCTAAAAAGACAAATTCGGGCTTTTCTCTACGGAAAAATTCATCAACTTCGGTTTGATTGCGTAAATCAAGTTGGCCCGAGCCTGCAAGGCAAAAATTTTGATATCCTTCTGCCTTTAATTTTCGGAGGATTGAGGAGCCCACCATTCCGGTGTGTCCGGCCACATATATTTTGGCGTGTTTTTCCATTTCTTAACACAAAAAAAATAAAAAATGTTTGTAATTACGATAATAGTGTACCTTTACGAGCTATTCATTAAACTTTAACCAACAACATCATGAGCAAAATTTTTGATGAAATCAAACAAAAAGTAGCTGAAGTTCAGGCGGATGTAGACAAATTTGACGCCGGAAATTCAGCTGCAGGAAGCCGCGTAAGAAAAGCAATGCAGGAACTTAAAGGACTGGCTCAGTCAATGCGTGCATACGTTCTGGAAACCAAAGAAGCAAGAAAAGCGAAATAAATTTCGCCCAAAAGCTAACTGAAGTGGCGGAGTAGCCTTATGGCTGCTTCGCCATTTTTTTACCTTGATTAATATGACTTTCTTGATTTATCCTGAAGTGAAGTTGTTTCAGGTATGATAATCTCCTGAGAGATAAGGCATTTGTAAATAAGTTTCAAGATAGCCAACGTACGTCTACTGCCGTTAAAGGCTCCAGTTACTTTCCTGTTTGTCCACCACTTTTAGTTTCTTTTTTTGCTTCAAGTGAAATAAAAGAGCCAGTCTCGCAGCTACACTGGCATCCAACTTCTGTTTTTCAATCAAGACATCTGCTGTATAATACCGGCTCACAAAATTGGTATCGAAATCGCCACTTAAAAATGCTTCGTGCTCAAGTACAAATGTGCCAAACGGCAGGGTAGTGGAAACTCCTTCCACCTCATAATCCCGAATGGCTTCTTTCATTTTTTGTATGGCCTCATTACGGTCTTTACCATAGCAAATCAATTTTGCCAGCATTGGATCGTAATAAATAGGCACTTCCATCCCTTCTTCATACCCGCCGTCAACACGGATGCCTTCGCCTTCTGGAATGCGATATCTCTCTAGCTTGCCAACACTTGGTAAAAAATTATCGAGCGGGTCTTCTGCATACACCCGAATTTCCAAAGCATGCCCTTTAATTTTCAAATCTTCCTGAGCAAAGGGCAATTTTTCACCCCTGGCAATTTGAATTTGCAATTCCACCAGGTCCAGGCCGGTAATCAGTTCAGTCACCGGATGTTCTACCTGAAGCCTTGTGTTCATCTCCAGAAAATAAAAGTTCCGTTTATCATCTACCAAAAACTCCACGGTGCCGGCACCAACGTAATCACAGGATTGAGCAACGCGCACCGCAGCTTCACCCATGGCTTTTCTCAGCTCCGGACTCAAAATGGCAGACGGAGCCTCTTCCACAACTTTTTGGTGGCGCCTTTGAATGGAACACTCCCGCTCGAAGAGATACACAATGTTGCCATGTTTGTCTCCCAAAATCTGAACTTCAATATGCCGAGGGTTCGTGACAAATTTTTCAATAAACACAGCGCCATCCCCAAAGGAGGATATTGCTTCGGAAATGGCACGCTCCATTTGCTCCTTGGTATCCTCTTCTTTTTCCACTATGCGCATTCCTTTGCCACCGCCACCGGCTGAGGCTTTGATCAAGATGGGATAACCTACCTTTCTGCCGATTTCTTTGGCCATTTCCACATCGGTAATGGCCTGTTCAATACCAGGCACCATGGGAACATCAAACTTCTTGGCAGCTTCTTTTGCCGATAATTTGCTCCCCATCACATCAATACTCTTGGGTGAAGGACCAATAAAGGTTATGCCGGCTTTTTCCACTTTTTGGGCAAAATCTGCATTCTCACTCAGGAAACCATATCCAGGATGGATACCATCAACGCCAATCTCCAGTGATTTCTCAATGATCTTGTCGCCAAGCAGATAACTTTTAGCAGAGGGTGCGGGCCCGAGTAAAATGGCCTCATCGGCAAATCGAACATGTGGCGCATTTCGGTCAGCTTCCGAATACACGGCAACGGTGGCAATGCCCATTCGGCGGGCCGTTTTCATAATGCGCAAGGCAATCTCTCCGCGATTGGCGACAAGTATTTTCTTCATACACGCAAAGAAAAGCACAATCTTGGTCACAGATTTAATGGATTTACGGATTTCACAGATTTTTTGAGTGATTCACCTGGATTACTTTAGATGTGATTGATGCCCTTCTTGCAATTCGGCTTAGTTTCGCCTTCTTTTAATTATTGGTTTTTGAGCTATCAATAGATATTTCTTTCATATCGCCTACAATGGTGTGCCTTTTCGCGGATGGCAACGACAGACCGATGCCTATTCTGTTCAGGAAAAGGTGGAAGCCGCTTTATTGAAAATATGTAAAACACCGGTTTCGGCAAATGGCTGTGGAAGAACAGATGCCCAGGTACACGCCAGTCAGTTCTTTTTTCATGCAGATTTGGAAATTCGCGACGTACAGGAAATATTGCCCAAGCTGAATGATGCTCTGGGCCCGGAAATTGCTTTGTTTGATATTATCCCTGTCGATGACAAAGCGAGTGCACGTTTTGATGCGATTCATCGAACCTATGATTACTTCATTCATACCCACCACGATCCTTTTCTGCATGATCGAAGTGCTTTATACGACCATCTGGAAATAGACCCGCATAAAATGGCAGAAGGCGTAGCGTTGCTGCCGTCTTATGATGATTACTACGCCTTTTGTAAATCGCCCGAAAGCTTCAATACCACCATTTGCCGGGTTTCCTCTGCTGTATTGTTTGCTAATGAAGGCGCAGACAAGTTTCGATTTCAAATAACGGCCAACCGGTTTTTGACAGGTATGATTCGAATAATTATGGGCCGACTCCTGGAGCTCGCCAATGGCAGAATGAGCCTGGATCAATTTGAGCATCACCTTGCGAATAAAAAGACACCTAAGATTCTCTCGCCGGCATATCCACAAGGGCTGTACTTGTCTAAAGTGGTGTATCCATACCTGGACATAGTTCCACGGGCAGCCTTTTTAGCCTTTCCCAATGTAGATGGTTCCAGCTTTTGGAAACCGGTTATGGTCTAAATTTCAATTGTGAATTTTCTGCGCCACCAAACAATTAGGGACAGCGCCATTAGAGGAACTCCAATCCAAATGAGTTCACTCATCAAAACCTTGATTCCCCACTCACTTAAAAAGCCGCCAACACTCATGGGTGAAACCTGAATTGGCCGAAAAGGGAAGAATATGCGCTCCGTACTAAAGGGCCACCAGATGGCACAACCGCGGCCGCCATTTGTGAACATATCCAGCAAAGGGTGAGAGAGGGTACTCAATACGAAAAACAAACCCGTTTTGAAGCCAACCGTATTTTTAGGACTCAGCGCTTTGTAAAGCAAGGTGATGACAATGCCAAAAACAATGGCAAAAACAATGGAGTGTGTCCAGCCGCGATGTCCCCATTGACTTGAGTAGGGAATGCCAAAGCGGAAGGCAAGCACATCGAGATCGGGTGCAAAGGCACAAAATCCGGCAATTAAGAAGGTGATTGTATTGAAGTTTCTGGGAAAAGCGGTGTATCCAATTGCAGAAGATGCTGCGACATGTCCAAATATTGAGGCCATTAAATTAGTAAGCAGTTAGAACCATTGATTCAAATGACAACTCCACTTCCTCCAACATTACAGATGCGCTGCCGGCAGTTAGTGGTGTGTAATTGACTGTACTTGGGAAGGCATTCCTAAGTCTCCATGCAAAGATCGGTTCGTGGTTTCGGTTCAACAAATTGATTGTAACATCGCGGTATTCTGGGGTTGCACTTTGTTGCTTCCACCATTGGTACATTTCCAGGTCGCCTTCCATTAAATGCCTGCGCAAAATGATTTGGTGGTAGTCTTCGGTACCGGGTACTTTCTGGGCAATTTGGGTTGGACTGGAACCATTTCGAATCTCTATAATTTCCCGCTCAAAACCCAGGCCATGGACTTCTGTAAAATCGGTTCGGGAACCACCCCATTCAACCATAAAATGGTTGTCAAAAACATGATTGTTCATATTGAATAATGATTTGATCCAATTGAGGAAAGTGGTGAACATTGTGATTATGATTGAACTTTTTCAAAAGTAATTCGAATCATAGAATTAATTTGGCAGATGTCCCGAATTCAATTTTTTTAACCTTTCATAGGTGTGTATAACCCGCATCTTCATCGAATAATTGAGAAGTAAGCCCTTTTCTCCCAACATTTTCTCAGATTTGCCTTCCACAAAATTTGATTTTAATGAAACAGTTTTCCATTCTACTCCTCCTCGTAGGCTGCATTTCTTTCCTTAACGCGCAGCAAAACAAACCTGCCCTTACCAGTGAAATCCTGAAAACCATCAATATCAGAAACATAGGTCCGGCGGCCATGTCGGGTCGAATTACGGCCATTGCTGTTGATCCTATTCACCCGGAAGTGATTTACGCAGGTTCGGCTTCTGGCGGAGTATGGCGCAGTACCAGCGGTGGCACCAACTGGCAACCGATATTTGACAAGGCACCAACACAATGCATCGGTTCCATTGCCATAAATCCGAAAAACCCGGATGAGATTTGGGTGGGTACCGGCGAAGGGAACCCTCGTAATTCTCAAAATTTTGGAGTAGGTGTTTTCAAAACGATCAATGGAGGAGAGGATTGGACATTTATGGGGCTGCCTAATTCACGGACCATAAATCGAATTGTAATTCATCGCGACAATCCTGATATTGTTTTTGTGGCCTCTTTGGGTTCCACCAACGGACCTTCTGAAGAAAGGGGTGTGTTTAAAAGTACTGATGGTGGCCAAACCTGGAAGAAAGCCCTGTATGTCAATGATTTAACCGGTTGTGCTGAATTGGTAGCCGATCCGCAAAACCCGAGTAAACTTTATGCCGCGATGTGGGAATATCGCCGCTGGCCCTGGTTTTTTGAGTCAGGTGGTGAAGGATCTGGTTTGTATATCAGCTACGATGCAGGCGAAAACTGGGTTCAGCGAACCGATAAGGATGGATTACCTGAAGGCGAACTTGGACGAATTGGATTGGCGGTTGCCAAAAGTAACCCTGACATAGTGTATGCTTTGGTTGAAGCAAAGGAAAACGCCTTGTATAAAAGTGAAGATGGCGGCAAAAAATGGAATAAAATGGCCACCAAAGGCATGGGTGACCGGCCATTTTACTATTCAGAAATTTACGTTGACCCCAAAAATGAGAACAGAGTTTATTCCATATTCTCAACCATTTCGGTGAGTGAGGATGGTGGAAAAACATTTGAGTCATTCGCAGGTTGGTCTATCCACCCCGATCACCAGTCATTCTGGATTAGTCCCGACAATCCCAATTACATCATTGATGGAAACGATGGTGGCCTGAACATCACACTCGACCGTGGCAAAACCTGGCGATTTGCAGAAAATATCCCGGTAGGTCAGTTTTACCATGTCGATGTGGATAATGAGTGGCCTTACAATGTGTATGGCGGACTACAGGATAACGGCTCCGGCACAGGCCCTTCAGCGGTATGGCGGTATGGTGGAATTCGCAACAGTGACTGGCAGGAGGTGAATTTTGGCGATGGATTTGAAACCATGCCCAGAAAAGATGATTCGCGTTATGTATTCTCCGAATCGCAAGGTGGTGAGTTGAGCTACATTGATAAAAAGACAGGCGACGGGCGTTATATAAAACCATTGCATCCAGATGGCAAGACGGAATTGCGCTTCAACTGGAATGCTCCACTGGCGCAAGATCCGTTCAATCCTCACGGCATTTATTTCGGGTCTCAATTCCTGCATTATTCTTCGGATTTAGGTCAGAATTGGAAATTACTCAGTCCGGATCTCTCTACAAATGATACCTCAAAACTGCATCAGGATATTTCGGGTGGATTAACTTTTGATGCCACCAATGCAGAGAACCATTGTACGGTGATTGCCATAAGTCCATCGCCGGCCGATAGAGAGGTGATTTGGGTAGGAACGGATGACGGTAATGTGCAGCTTACCCGAAATGGCGGCAAAACCTGGACAAACCTTGGCGATAAATTACCAGATGCACCAATGGCTGCCTGGATACCGCAAATTGAATGTTCGAAAACAAATGCCGGAGAGGCGTTTATAGTACTTAATAATTACCGACAGAATGATTTCTTGCCTTATTTGTATCACACGACAGATTTTGGTAAAAAATGGAAACGGTTGGTTTCGCCTAAAAATCTACCTGTTCCCAATGGTGCCAGGGGAGGCAATTATTGTTTGTCAGTCATCCAGGACACTGAGGTTCCTTCTTTGCTGTTTTTAGGTACAGACCAGGGCTTATATATATCCATTGATTATGGTAATTCCTGGGTGAAATTTCCACCTGAAGCACTGCCCTCAGTGCCGGTATATGATATGAAAATTCAGGAGCGCGACGGGGATCTTGTGTTGGGCACCTTTGGCAGAGCCATTTGGATACTGGACAACCTCTCTCCATTGCGGGAGCTAGCCAGAAAAGGGGCTTCCATGCTTGAAGAACCTTTTAAACTGTTTGCCGCCCAGCCTGGCATCCAGGTGGAATACCGTTCATTTGAAGGTCCGCGCTTTGCTGTTGATGCAAATTTTCATGGACCAAGTAAGAGTGCTGCTGTTCGAATTCCGGTATGGGTAAAGCCGGGTTTGAAAGCGGAATCAAAGTCCGACAAAAAGGACAAGGATAAAAAAGAGGTAAAATCAAAAGAGGAGAAAGACAAGAAGGGAGGCAGAAAACCCGGCAAAGAGAAAGAAAAAGCCATGGTTGTTGTGCTTGGCCTGGAAGGAGACACCCTACGGCAGTTTAGTACAGAACTTGATACAGCTTTTTCCTCCAGTATTTGGTGGAGAATGGATACCAAAGGGGTGCAGTTCCCATCTAAAAACGATCCACCGAAGGACAGGGATGAGCCGGGTGGCGGCCCAAAGGTTTTGGCTGGCGATTATTGGGTAAAAGTCAAGTACATGGACTGGACAGATTCTGTAAAAGTGACGGTAATGGATGATCCAAGGCTAAACATTTCTAAAGCCGACCGGGAAGCACAAAATGCGGCGATCCGTGACATTAATACACTTGTGGAGCGCCTAACCAATGCATACAATCGCTTGAAAGAAGCAGAAAAGACGGTTTCATTGGTGGAAAGTCAATTTGTAAATGTTCCTGACAGCCTCAAAAAAGACGTGCTAAAATTGGGTGCAGCAATCAAAGACACGATCAGCAATTTGAAGGAACAGTTTTTCCAACACAAGGAAGAAAAAGGCATCAAACGCGGAGAAGATAATATGAATTCAAAGATTTGGCGGGCCTTGGGTTACATCAGAAGGAATGATGGAGAGCCAAACTCAACAGCAGAAATTGCGGCTAATACGGCAAAGCAGGATGCTGAAGCCTTAATCTCTAAGATAAATGAGCTGTTTGAAACCCAATGGACGGAATTCCGAAGCACAGCAGAAACCATCCAATATACCTTGTTCAAGGATTTTGAACGGTTGTAAAAATGAGGAGTGCGGAGTGTTGAGTGCGGAGTGTTGAGTGAAAAACGCACTCCGCACTCCGCACTCCGCATTTACATATTGGCAATGATCTCATCGCCAAACTCGGAGCACTTCAACTTAGTGGCTCCATTCATCAGGCGTTCGAAATCATAGGTAACGCGTTTCTTGCGAATGCTTCTTTCGATTCCACGTACTACCATTTTGGCGGCTCTGTCCCATCCCAGATACTCGAGCATCATAACACCCGACAGGATAACGGAGGATGGATTCACCATGTCTTTGCCAGCGTACTTTGGCGCAGTACCGTGAGTTGCTTCGAAAATGGCGTGTCCGCTGATGTAATTGATGTTGGCGCCAGGAGCGATTCCTATACCACCAACCTGGGCTGCAAGCGCATCGGAAAGGTAATCGCCGTTCAGGTTGAGGGTGGCCACCATGTCATACTCAGAAGGACGAAGCAGGATCTGTTGCAGGAAAGCATCGGCGATGCTGTCTTTAACCAGCAATTTGCCTTCAGCCAGAGCAGTTGATTGAGCTTCGTTTGCGGCAGCTTCTCCTTTATCTGCTTTGATACGGTCGTATTGTGCCCAGGTAAATACGCGATCTCCGAATTCGCGCTCGGCCAGTTCATATCCCCAATCCTTGAATTTACCTTCTGTAAATTTCATGATATTGCCCTTGTGTACGAGGGTTAAGGACTTACGTTTGTATTTGAAAGCGTATTCAATGGCGGCTCGAACCAATCTTTCTGTACCTTCTTTGGATACAGGTTTGATGCCGATGCTAGAGCTTTCAGGGAATCTGATTTTATTCACACCCATTTCATTTTGCAGGAAAGCGATTACTTTTTCTGCCTCTGGTGTGCCAGACATGTATTCAATGCCTGCATAAATATCTTCTGTGTTTTCACGGAAAATGACCATGTTAACCAGCCCAGGCTGCTTTACCGGGCTTGGTACTCCTCTGAACCAACGCACTGGGCGCACACAAGCGTACAAGTCGAGTTGCTGGCGAAGCGCTACGTTGAGTGAGCGAATGCCACCACCAACTGGTGTGGTCAATGGACCTTTGATGGCCACTTTGTATTCTTTTATTACATCGAGAGTTTCATCCGGAAGCCAGGAGCCGGTATTATTAAATGCTTTTTCACCGGCCAATACTTCTTTCCAAACGATTTTCTTTTTCCCTTTAAAAGCCTTCTCAACTGCGGCATCCAGCACGCGAACGGAGGCAGCCCAGATATCCGGACCAATACCGTCACCTTCGATGAAAGGAATAATTGGATCATTTGGGACTTTCAGTTTGCCCCTCTTAATGGTAATAGCAGAACCTTGCATGTTGTGGAATAATAATGTTAAAGTGATGAAATAGGGCAAAAAGCCTAAGTTTTGGGGCCGCAAAAGTACCACGAAAAGCGGATTTTTTTGAAGGCTTTTCTAAATTTTAGGCATAATTCTTCCAAAATTTACATTGAAAGGTGCCACATATCATTTTTAGGACTTATGCCGGGTATGCTGATGTATCCAGTTCATGGCAACTTCGGATGCTCCTTCGTTTTCTGCCAGATAATGAAGAACGGCATTGGAAGCCTTTTTATAATAAACAGGGTCCTGAAGTGATGTAATTGAATTGACTAATTCAGCCGTATCCAAAACAGAAAATGCACCATTGCGCGCCACAAATTGAACCGCTTCCTCAAACTTTCGATACTTCGGACCAAACAAAATGGGCAATCCAAATGCAGCCGGTTCAAGGGTGTTGTGGATGCCGCTGCCAAAGCCGCCACCGATGTAGGCGATTTTTCCGTACCGGTACAGGCTGTTCAACATGCCTACATTGTCAATTACCAACACCCGGGAAGAATCATTTATTCCTGTCTTGAATGCTGAATAGCGAACCGCATTTTCAAAAATGGAACATATACGGGTGATATTTTGCTCTGAAGGGGCATGTGGAGCAATGATGAACTTCATATTCTGGCAAATTTCCAAACCCATCAGTCCACTGAGCAGATTTTCATCTGTTTCCCAAGTGCTACCGGCGATGATCAGATCCTTGCCGTTGGAAAATTCTTCCATAGTTTTATTTGGAGCAACTTCCTTAGCCAGGCGCATCACCCTGTCGATGCGGGTGTCTCCGGCAATTATACACTTGTCAATATTGATACTTTTCAAGAGCTCAGCGGATCTTTCGTTCTGCACCTGAATTTCGCTAAATGCGGACAGTACATTTCTCCAAAATGATCCATACCACTTGAAAAACAACTGTGAAGGGCGGAACAGAGCCGAAATCAGCAGGGTAGGGGTTTGTTGGTTTTTTAGTTCCAAAAGGTAATTTGCCCAGAAATCGTATTTCACAAAAATTGCGATGTTCGGTTTGAGTATATGTAAAAAATCGGAAGCCTGCCTTGGTGTATCGGTCGGGAGATATAGTATATAATTGGCTATTGGATATTCTTTTCTGATCTCATATCCGGAAGGGGAAAAAAAGCTGAGTACGATTTTCCACTCGGGGTAATCCTGGTGAAAACGCTCCAATACCGGACGGCCCTGTTCAAATTCCCCAAGAGAAGAAACATGCATCCAAAGCGTTTTTTCAGCGCTTGATTTTGCCTTGTATACTTGTAAGGATTTTCGCCAATTTTTTCGCCCTTCAACCCACTTCCCTGCTTTCGGGTGAAACCAGGAAGCCAGATGCAGCCCAATCTGCATCAGCCGTATTGAAAGATTGTACAAAAAATGGGTCATTTACCTAACTCAATAATATAATTCCTCGCTGCTTCCGACATAGAAGGGTAGGGTCCAGGCCGCTTTTATGCCAAAAGTCAGGTCGAGCCGCTTGCCATCCAGTTTGCGCATTTCACTAAAATCCCAGTCGCGCCTGCTTTGAGTAAAGCCCTGGGTAAATTCCAGACCGATCATGAAATTACTGCGCTTTAATTTACCGAGTTTCTGCCATCCAATAAACTGATTAAGGGCAAAGCCTCCTGTAAACCGGTCATAGCCTTTTGAATAATCGCCTGTTAACTGGGTCAGGGTCTTGTCGTCATCCTGGGCATAAATGCGGTGTTGCAACCATCCTGCCCCCATTAAAGCCCGAATGCCCCTTCTTTGATCATCGAATGTGAAAAGTTTGCCAATGACACCACCCAGGTACAATCCGCGCTCCCTTAATGCCACCCCGGAAATTGCCCTGTTATTGCCAATGATGTGTCCTTCAGGCGTGCGCAGGATGCTTAGTGGGTCTTCTCTAACTTCTTTGCCAAACATGGCATGTCCCTCAAATCCAATGAAGTAATTATTGGCAGTCATAAACTCGAATCCACCGCCGTAGCTGCCACAATATCCAAATCGGTCGGCCAGGTCGCCTCCCGGCAGCTGTATGCCTAGCCCAAGATGGAGCAGAAGGGCATTACCTTTGTTCCGGGCTTCCTGCTCTTCAGGATGCTCCTGAAATTTTTGTGCAGTAGCGGAAAATGCCAGCACTATGGCAATTGCAAAAAAGTAAAGTTGTTTCATAAATCAATAATGATGAACCAGTCAGTAAATCCCGGCAAAAGTAACGTCTTCCAACCCATTTCGGCTGCCATCCTGAATGAAATGCGCCAGGTATTGAGTGAATCCTACCTGCTGACGGATGAGCAGGAACGTCGGGATTATGGCCACGACGAGACAGAAGACCTGTTATATATGCCGGAAGCTGTGGCATTCCCTGCCAACACCACCGAAATAGCTGCCTTGATGAAAATTTGTTCCCAAAACCATATACCTGTGGTGGTGCGAGGTGCGGGCTCAGGCCTGGCAGGTGGCGCTTTGCCGGTGAATGGAGGATTGGTTATTTCCATGAAACGCTTCGATAAAATCCTGAGCATCGACGAAAGGAACTTTCAGGTATTGGTAGAGCCTGGAGTGATTACTGAGCACTTGCAAAATGTGCTTCAGGAAAAAGGTTTGTTTTACCCACCTGACCCTTCAAGTCGTGGAATGTCGTTTATCGGAGGTAACATCAGCACCAATGCCGGTGGACCTAAGGCGGTTAAATACGGCGTCGTTAAGGACCATGTGCTCAATTTGGAAGTTGTGTTGACGAATGGTGAAATAATCTGGACAGGATCAAATACATTAAAAAATTCGACTGGATATAACCTTACGCAGCTGATGGTTGGCAGCGAAGGTACGCTGGGTATTGTGACTAAAATTGTGCTGAAACTCCAGCCTTACCCAACAAAAAATCTGCTGATGCTGGTGCCTTTTAAGTCAGCTGAAAGCGCTTGCGCGGCGGTGGCGGCTATTTTTCAGGCTGGCGTTACACCGAGCGGATTAGAGTTTATGGAGAGAAATGCCATCGATTGGGCAGTTCGGTATGTTGGTGAAACGCCTGTTCCAATAATTGAAAGTGATGCCGCTCATTTGCTGATTGAAGTGGATGGATTTCACATGGATTCTCTGCTTGCAGATTGCGAAACAATTACTGGTGTATTGGAAAATTATGAAGCCGGAGAGATATTCTTTGCAGATGATGATACCACTAAAACGGCCCTATGGAAATTGCGCAGGAATGTGGCCCATGCTGTTAAACGGAATTCTGTTTACAAGGAGGAGGACACCGTTGTACCACGTGCCGAATTACCGGCATTGCTGAAAGTTGTTAAGGACGTTGGGGAAAAATATGGCTTCGAGTCTGTTTGCTACGGGCACGCGGGAGATGGTAATCTGCATGTCAACATTTTGCGTGGGAACCTAACTGAAGATCAATGGAATGATGAGGTGCCTAAAGGTATCCGGGAGATTTTTCAGTTTGTAAAAAGTGTTGGCGGGACCATCTCTGGAGAGCATGGTGTGGGCCTGGTGCAACGCCCATATCTGGACATTGTCTTTACCCAAACGGAGATGAACCTGATGAAGGAAATTAAAAAGGTTTTTGACCCTACAGGCATATTGAATCCGGGGAAAGTGCTAGCCTAAAGCATTTTGATCAGCTTTCAATTTCAGTAAGATATTATTAACAGAAAAGCGATTGCCCATTTTGTACTTTTGCCACCGAAAAAGCATAAATCATTAAACTACGCCACCGATTATGAAACAAATATTATTAAGCTCGTTCTTTTTTCTTGGTCTATTCCTGCCATTGCATAGCCAGACTGCACAGTCAGCATCCATCAAATGGGTGACATGGGAAGAAGCCGTGGAGCTGAATAAAACCTCCCCTAAAAAAATACTGGTGGATGTATATACCAACTGGTGTGGTTGGTGCAAACGCATGGACAAAGGCACCTTTAGCGACCCTGGCGTTGCTGCCTACGTAAATGAGCATTTCTATGCTGTGAAATTGAACGCTGAGCAAAAAGCAGACATCAAGTTTAACTCAGAAGTATTTGGCTTCGTACCCAATGATTCAGGCAGAGGCGGTGTACACTCGCTGGCGTATGCCTTGCTGGATGGCAAAATGGGATATCCATCCATGGTTTATCTCAATGAAAAATATGAGCGCATCATGATCTCTCCCGGTTACAAGGAAAGTACTGATATGCTAAAAGAACTGAAGTTCGCGGCTGAAGAAATGTACTCCAAAACTACCTGGGAACAATATCGGAATGGCAAGTAAATGAATGCGGAGTGCGGAGAGTTGAGTGCGGAGTGAAAAAGAATAAATTGTTTCATGAAATTTCACTCCGCACTCCGCACTCCGCACTCATTTTGTATAATAATTTGCCACTCTTCCTACCGTTAGTCCTTGTACGATGATGGAGAACAGTACGATCGCGTAAGTGATAAATACAATTGGATCTTTCATGGGCATATTTGGAATTGAAAGAGCCATGGCCAGAGAAAGGCCACCTTTAAGTCCACTCCACACAACAATCATTTGCTCTTTGTGGTCCGTTTTCACAATTTTGTGGAATGTTACGGAAAGTAATTTAATGGTTACAAATCGTGCCAAAAGCACAATAACGATTGCTACTAAGCCCAATATCGCCACATTGCTGTTAAAGCTTAAGCCAACCAGTCGTAATCCGATCAATAGGAAGAGAATGGCATTGAGTCCCATGTCCACCAGCTCCCAGAATTGATCCATATACCTTTCAGTCAGCTCACTCATTGATTTCTTTCTGGCAGTTTTGGCACCCGTTATCAGACCGGCTACGACCATGGCCAATGGCCCGGATATATGCATAACATCCGCCAGAATATATCCGCCCATCACTACCGCGAGGGTGATCAGGATTTCTGTTTCATAATCGTCGATGGATTTCAGTAACCAAAAGGCTCCATATCCAAGAATTCCTCCATATAGAATTCCTCCAATGGCTTCCCGCACAAAAAGCATGGTCATGCCTCCGAATGTAAAGGAGTCTGTACCCTTTTCCACAATTTCCAAAATGGTGAGAAACACAACGATGCCAACACCATCATTGAACAGAGATTCGCCAATGATGTTGGTTTTGATCCGTTCAGGCACTTTAGTTCTATTCAGGATGCCCAATACGGCAATCGGATCGGTAGGTGCTATCAGGGCGCCAAACAGCAAGCAATAGATAAACTCAATAGGCATACCTAGCCAGCCTGAGATGTAAAACAGCAAGGCGGCAACCACCAGGGTTTTGAGAACTGTACCCAACACTGCCATTATGCCAATTGATTTCCACTCCTTACGAATAGCATCCGTATCCGAATGAAAGGATCCGGCAAACAACATGAAGGAAAGCATAACCTCCAAAAGCACCTGGCTGAAATCGAGGCGAACGATGACATTCTCCAATTTCGCAGCCAGTTCCAGATGGAATACATGGTTGCTTATCCACAAAATTGTAGACAAGCCCAGGGATAGAACCAACAACCCAATTACGTTGGGTAGTTTGATGAATTTGTGGTTCAGGTACGCAAGCGTTGCGCACAATACAATTAGCAGGGTAACAAGTTGAAAGGTATCCATACAGACCACAAGGTCGCATGATTATGACCTATTTGCCAAGAACCCACTAAAAATATTGTTATTGCTTTGGAGGCTACTCCAATATTATATTGGAGTAAAGCTTACTTCTAATTGTTTTTGCGCTTACTGATCATTTTTTGTGCTGCTTCCACTGCCATTCTCAGAGCCTGTTCGTAGGTAGCTGCATTTTTTTTGACGAAGATGTCATTGCCAGGAATTTCTAATCTGATCTCACAAACCTGATTTTCCGGATTTCCGCTGGCATCTTCTGTAAGCGTCACTCTTGACTGGATTATTTCAGGGTTTTTGAGCGTAATGCTCTCAATTTTCTGATTGACTAATTGCTCAAGTTTCTCGCTGCCCTTAAAGTGGACCGTTTCATAAATTAAATTCATATAGCTTCGCTCTAGTTATTGAATGATGGGGAGTAATTCAAAGGTCATGGTAATTCCTAATCCAAGTCTTGATAAGGATCATCAATATAAATGATTGGAAGAGCTTTTTGTTGTCAAATGTTCCATGATAAATAAAAATTTAAGGATTGTTTTTTCATTAGTCTAATAGAATCAATATTCATTTCAACCGTACCTTCGGCTCAATGGAAGATTTTTCAACATACAATATTTTGTTTGCCGTTTGCGGCCTTGTTATCCTTTCCTATTTGTTCTCAATACTGAATAGATTAACCAGAATTCCTTCTGTATTGTTATTGTTGGGTACAGGTATTTTGTTGCGTTATCTGGCTGACAGTGCCGGCCTGGAAATTGAGATTCCAGATGCTGCAGTTGAATTTCTTGGTACAATCGGGTTGATAATGATTGTACTTGAAGCGGGTCTGGATCTGGTCATCAGCAAAGAGAGGTTGAGCCTTATCCGGTCTTCTTTTTTTTCGGCCTTGATTATTTTTCTGGTTTCCTCATTGGCCATAGCGGGTATCATTTATTGGTGGGTTCCGGGCACGCCGATCATCAATTGTCTTGTTTATGCCATTCCATTAAGCATTGTAAGTAGTGCAGTTGTGCTTCCGAGTGTACACCATTTAGAACCTGAAAAGAAGGAGTTTCTCATTTACGAAGCTTCCTTCTCCGATATCATAGGGATCATGGTCTTTAACTTTTTCACCTCGGACCAAAAATTGGGAATGGATGATGCCCTTTGGTTTGGAGGAAGCATGGTCATTGCCATTTTATTATCGGTTATCGTTTGTTTCCTTTTGATGTGGCTATTGATACGCAACCGGGTTAATATCAAATTCTTCTTGTCATTTGCTGTTTTAATTGTGATTTATGTCAGCGGCAAACTGCTGCATTTGCCATCACTGATAACCATACTTATGTTTGGATTGGTGATAAACAATTGGGAACTGGTAAAATGGAGACCTTTAAAAAGATATTTCACGGAAGAAAATGTAAACAACGAAGCGCTTTTTTTAAAATCAATTACCGCAGAGTCTTCGTTTCTGATCCGTACTTTTTTCTTCCTGATATTCGGTTTTGGGATAAACCTGTCTGTATTCAAGCATATCCCAGTACTTGAACTAGGGGCGCTGATTGTTGTAGCTTTAATCATTCTCCGGTATGTGTATCTGAGAATAGTTCACAAATACGATCTCCTCCCGGAGCTCTTTTATTTTCCCAGAGGTTTGATTACTATTTTGCTTTTCTACAAAATACCTTCCTGGCAAAGAATCGAAAATTTTGATGAAGGCGTGTTGTTTTTTGTCATACTGGCTACCGGGCTTATCCTGATGCTGGGAGCAACTCTTTACCGTGACCGACCAATAGAAATCGCCGGGCACGTAGGCAGAGAAGATGTTTAAGGCGGAACAGGCGTGGCCAGTTCAGGCTGTGTAGTTTCACGGTATTCTACGACTGACTTGGAATCGTATCTTCCTTTCTGGTTTGCTTGGCCGCCCTGGATCCTTTTTCACCTGATTCAGGCTTAATCAGATATTCCACGGTATAGAGATCCTTTCTCCGGTCTTTAAGGTTTCTGACGCTTCCGGAGTGACGCAGGTCGTGTAGAAGTTCGAGATCAACATCCGCAATTACCAGCATTTCGGTATTGGCGGTTGCTTCTGCTTTCACCCCATTTACAGGAAACGCAAAATCACAAGGAGTGAAAACGGCGCTTTGTGCGTATTGCATGTCCATATTATGCACCTTCGGCAGGTTGCCTACACTTCCGGCAATGGCCACATAACATTCATTTTCAATGGCACGTGCGCGTGCACAAAGCTGCACTCTGGAAAAGCCGCCTTGTGTATCTGTGAGGAATGGTACAAACAGGATATTCATGCCATCCAAAGCCATCAGTCGTGATAATTCTGGGAACTCTACATCATAGCAGATCAGGATGCCTATTTTTCCGCAATCTGTATCATAAGTTTTCACCTGCGATCCTCCCTTCATTCCCCAGCATTTTACTTCATCCGGGGTAACATGAATTTTTTCATATTCATCAATCTGACCATCACGGTGGCATAAGTAACCTATGTTATTCAGATTGCCGTCGCGTAGCAATGGCATACTTCCTGTGATGATGTTGATGTTGTATTTGACAGCCAACTCTGCAAACTTTATCCTGATCTTATCTGTGTATTTGGCCAAAGCCCGAATGGCTTCACTTTCACCCAGATCGTTGTACTTGGCCATTAAAGGAGCGTTGAAAAATTCCGGAAAAAGCGCAAAATCACTGCGATAACCGGAAACGGCATCTACAAAATATTCCATTTGTTCAAACAACTCTTCCAGACTGCCGTAAGGCCTCATTTGCCATTGGACTACACCAAGGCGAACGATGGTCTTGGTAGGGACACTGGGCTCTTTTGTGGAAGGACTGTAATAAATGTTATCCCATCGCAGTAAGGTGGCAAATTCCATCGACTCTTCATCTCCAGGCAAATAGCCTCTCAGTACCTTTTTTACGTGGAAGTCATTTGATAATTGGAAATTTAGCGTGGAATCGTGGAGCTCACGGTTTTTTACTTTCTCGATGTAAGCTCTGGGAGTGAGTTTGTCGGCATATTCGTGGTAGTTCGGAATTCGGCCCCCAAACATGATCCCTGCGAGCTCCAATTGTTCGCAGAGCTCTTTTCTGGCATCGTATAACCTTCTGCCTAAACGTCTTCCTCTAAATCCGGGATGCACAAACACATCTATACCATACAAAGTATCGCCATCAGGGTCATGAGTGTCGAAGGAGTAATTACCGGTGATTTCTTTGTAGGTGTGCTTGTCCCCGAATTTGTCGTACTGCACAATGATGGATAAGGCGCAACCGACAATTTCTTCGTTCACGGTGACTACAAGCTGGCCTTCCGGGAATATGCTGAGCAATTTATTAATCTGAGGCTCTTTCCAATACGCTTCAGGCATATTGGAATAAGACTGGATCATACATTTTTTTAATCCCTCGTAATCTGTTGCTTCAAGAGGGCGAACTTTTACAATATCCATAAAATAAATTACATGTTAAGGCGGGGCTTTGTTAATTTGCAAGCCATTGAATAAGAGGTTGTTGCGAAGTTTTTTGTGGTTAGAGACAATCACAAAAAATTACCATCCCAATCAACAGGATGCAAAGTAAAAATACATTACGCATCTGGGATGGAATTTATTTCCATACCATAATCGGTTTGCATCAATGGCCGGTTCAGAAGTCAGATTTTCTAAAAAATTATCAGCTATTGCTGAGGGAAACAGGAGCATCAGGCTCAATACTTGAACTCATGTCATTGGCAGGAGTATCCAGCGTTTCATTCACCGAGTTCTCGATGGGAATGGACAAAACCGGAACCGGAGAATGTTCAAGGAAGTATGGCCCTACCATCTTATTGAATAATCTGGTAATGTAGTTAGTTGGCTGCACAGAAATAACCACCATGTCGGCGCCCGTGAACCCAACTCGCTGCAGGGCAGTCGTGCCAAAATGGTAACCATGTGCCGATTCAGTTTCCAGTTTCACCCCGGCCATTCTGATGCTTTCAGCCATTCTTTCAGCGCGTTGCATCAGGCGGAGCCTGTCTTTTGCGGATCCACCATCAGGTTCAAAGGTTGACAGGCAAATGGTAGAGTTGAATTTCTTCGCCCAATTGATCACAGTAGGCAACAGGCTTTCAAGCCCATCTTTTTTTCTGATAGGTACCAGAATTTTTTTGGGCTTGGCTGGTTGCATGCCTTCCCGAACAAAAAACACAGGGCACGGACTATTGTACATAAGGGCTGTCAATTTGCCCGGAGTAGTTTCTCCGATTGAGGGCATTTTTGTAACCATCAGATCAACTCCTTCATCCTGAATCTGACGGATCAGATTTTTCCAGTTATTGCTCACTTCCACCACATAACTGACCTGATGAGCATTATCAAGTGAATTGCCGATATCTTGTAAAACGGTCAGGGCAGATTTGAGCATGTCGTTTATTTTAGTATTGCCGCTTGTTGCCGATTCGGCACCCGCACTTTCCGTTTTTATGGCATTATAAAGTAATAATTGGGCCTTGAATGTGCTTGATAGAAACTCAGACCATTCAGTTACATAGGTATTCTGAAGCGGTAATACGGTAGGTGTAATAATCTTTTTCACAGAGCTGTTTGTCATGGTAATAATGATTAAGCCGTCTCAAAACAGGGCCACGCATATACAGCTGGCTTGTCGAGTACGGAAATTAAATAATGGATTTGGTATGTATACTGGTTTGGAGTTGCGTGGGCTTTGCGCAAGATAATAAGAATAACGGAAAATAAAAAATCCGAGACTTGGCTTCATGCTGAAACCAGTACCAAAACACAAAAAATAACCTTCAGTTAATATGGGCTTGTATGTAGGGGTTTGCTTTCTAACAACCTCCAAAACGAAGTGTTCATTTTTCTGCATTATGCAAAACCACCTGCGTAAACGGAATCGTAATATTGTGCTTGTTAAACTCATCCACAATGGTAAACCGTATCTGACTGAGGATGCTTTCAATGCGGAAACTGTGTTCACTCCAGAAGATCAACTGAAAATCAAGTGATGAGGCGCCGAAATTACTTAGCCGAACAAAGGGTTTGTGTGGAGCCTCAAGCAACACATCGGTTCTGTTTTTCAAGGTGTCTAATAGAACTTTTTCCACCTGATGGATATCCGAGCTGTAGTCTACACCAACGTCAATGATAAATCTTGAGGGCTTTTCATTGAAGGTCCAGTTTATCACGTTTTCTTCAATGAACTTGTGATTTGGAATAATCACCACATTATCCTCTCGGGTCATAACGGTAGAAGACCTCAGCGAAACCTCCTGAACCTTCACCACCCAACCGCCAACTTGTACCACATCTCCCGACTTTACTGTTCCGTCAAGCAAAATAATGATCCCGGAAATGAAATCCTTAAACACGTTTTGCAAACCAAGCCCTATGCCAACCAACAATGCAGCCGAACTGGCCATGATAAAAGTGATGTCCAAACCAAGGCTTTGAAGTGCGATGATGATTCCAAATGTCCAGAAAATGTAAGCGAGCAATTGAAGAAGGGAAGATTGTCTTCCATCCGGCATGAGGCGTTTGCGCATGGTACGGCGTAACATTGTACCAAGCAGCTTAATTATCCCTTGAGTAATCAACAACACCAGCACTACAGCCAGTATATTGCCTACTGTTATGATGGTATCTTTAAAATGAATGAGTTCAAAATTTAAAATTTCGTTCATAAAGTCTTCGATTTACGGTTGATTAAATTATTGATTCGCTACTTGGTTTTGCTGCCAGACAACTTACTTGAAAACCTAATATAGGGGGATATCCTTAAACTGGGTACACGAATTCCATATGGTTTTGATACTTTTCAAAGAAACGAATTTTGTGTCACTAACTAGAAACTATGCTTCCTTCTTGGATTCTTTTTGAACATTAACCTGATGTGGATAAGGAATCTCAATCCCATTTGCCTCGAACCTGGCTTTTATACTTTTCAGCAGTTGATGCCTCATCTGAAAGCTCTGCCCATTATCTCTGGCCCAAATATAAGCCCTAAGGGTTACTGAGCTGTTTTCCCAGGCAACAAGTCGCACCTCTACAATTGGGTCCCCAGCGTCAATTTCGTCCTTACTTCGGTTGTCAAGCACGAAAGGGTGGTTTTCTGCTTCCTCTTTCAAAATGGACAAGGCGAGGTTCACATCTGATTCATAGCTGATACCAACCTCAAAAAAATCGCAAACCTTGGTCTCTATCAGGTCAAAATTGGTAACAGATTCCTTGTTGATTACTGAATTAGGGATCACAATACGTCTGTTCTGGTAATCGCGAATGACGGTATGCCGAAGCGTCAGGTCTTCCACAATACCCGAAATGTCAGAACCGATCTTTACCCGCTGGCCAATTTGAAATGGTTTAAATGCTACGATGAATGCACCACTTACAATATTCGCGATTGCTTCCTGTGAAGCAACACCGATGACCAAAGCAACCATCCCGGCACCCGTTAGTGCTGATTGGGCCAGAAACCTCATTTGAGGAATAGAATATGCAGCCAGGCTAATCCCAATGATGTAAATGAAAATGGTTGTCAGGGAATTCAGAAATCGGAAGGACGTAGGGTCCTGTTGATCTGATTCAAATGATTTTTCAATTTTATGCCGGAAGTACGATCTGGAAAGAGCAACGGCTATCCGTGTTGCCACAGCCACAAATCCAATCCATACAATACGCTCAATATTTTGACTTATCAGGGTTTTGGATTCTTGTTCTGTGCCTGTGTACAATAGCGTATAAAATATGAGTCCAACGCCAAGTGCGGTAAAGAAAATATACAAGATACTCCTGATTGATCTAAGCGCCGGCACATAATGAGGTGAGTGTTTGTCCGACTTTTTGATCAAATTGTGAAAAATTATGCGCACCAAAAACAGCATAAGAATGGTGAACAACATCACGGCGAGTATCCAAAGCGGGTTTCTTCCTTCCAGTAAATCTTCTAGCATGAATATATTGGGTTTTTAATGTGTGCTATACCTAACACAATGCAAAGGAGCATGTTTAGTTCAATACAAATGTAAGAGGCTCCTTTCCATGTACGGAAGGGAGCCTCTTATAGATTGCAAATTTTTTATAAAATCTGATTATCTCCAGGGAAGTTCCAGTACTCGCTGAGCGGCCAATTCACCAATGCGCAATCCTTCATCACAATCCATACGCCAATGAACACCCAACGGAATCCTGGAAAAGGCATCCTCATCACCAAGGTCATTAAATGACGAAAAGGTTCGCGGCGTTCCATTAAACTCAGTTCTGTCTTCGTGACAATAGTCTGTGAACGTGTACGTTCCAGGGTGGTTTGCATTGAATTCAAAGAAAGATGACATGATCTTTGAACCAGCACCTCCAAATCCCGAATGTCCGGAAGGGTAGGAGGGGAATGATGGATTCATTCCTTGATAACCAGAAAAAGGGTTGTCCAGCAAAGTCGTCCAGTTGGCTGCAGCCGGGTATTTCTGTGAAACTACATTCCGGATATAATCAGAAGGGCGTTGGAGGTTATAGTAATATTTAGAATACCAAATGGCTACACTGTTATCACTTAAGGCCATGCCCAATTTTGCATAAATTTCAGCACATTGAGCAAGATCAAGGTCTTCTTTTTCCACCACCTGGTTTAGAATGGCAATCATACGGGTTGGTGCAGAAAAAGTCAGGTTTAAAATGTCATCACTCCAGAATTGAGCTATCCATTCTCCTTCATAAGAACCAGGACCTCCAAGTTTAATATTGTTTACTGTGTTGTAAACCTCTATTGCTTGAGTGAAATAAAGTGAGTTCTCACTTTCACTGTATGGAATTGGAGGGCGAGCCAAAAGATCTGTTTCTGAAATAGCAAAGCGGCGAACCTTGCCCCAATTAGGGAAAGTGGCTTTGCCATAATCCGGGAAGGTCGGCTGCCATTTCCCAACTCCAGTTGGTGGTAAATAGCTGCTTGGCTGCGGTTGCAAAAACGCATTATGGCCATAGGAATCAGTTGACTCCCATTGATAAACACTGGCAGCTACCGAACGTCCCAATTGCTCTGAGCGATCCAACACTTCTGCGTTAACAGTTGATGCGTATTGATTGTGCAACTTGTTGTAAGTGCCTTCAATTAAGCCAAATTCCTGCGGGTTTGAATTCTCCATGTGATAAAAGAAGCGCTCCATCAAATAAGCATAGGAAGAGTTCACAACGGCAGGCCAATAATATTCTATTTTGGCATCGATGTTTGGCAAATTCAGACCTGGGAAAACAGGACCGAGGGATTTAAAACCAGGCATAGCCGGAACCAGACATTCATATGCAGAAAGCCCGAGGTATGCCAAAGCGCGTGGAGCAGGTCCGGGACGGTAGCCGGGAGCATAGCGCTCAATTTCCATAAAGGTATTATTCCATTCCAGATACACAGAATTGTCGTAGCTGTGTGCGTCCGCGGCAGGTGATTTAATATCAACCTTTACGTCGCTACAGGCAGGAACCAGAAAGAGGCCTGCCAGCAGGAAAAGAAATGGAATTAGTTTTGCGTGGTAGATAAATTTCATACTAAACGGGAAATTTGTTGAAAGTATTACGGATTGAAACAGACCGAACTCCTTCAAATTGTAAACCAAATTGACGAGAACAGGGATTAAAAACTTTTCATCTGCAAATATCGTACTCAAAACTCGTTTGAAGACATAATCCGACAAGATAATTTTTAAATCCTACATGATTTTCGTCAATAATGTATTGCTAGTAGGTTCTCAAAGGCCTTACATCGCAATACTTTCAACAAATTATTTCCGGTTTGAAGCCTGAAGCATTCATTTAACCCTAGAAAGTAGCCCCGAATGAAACGACTACACTTCTGCCATCAGAAGGCAAAATTCCAGGCCCCGGGTATCCGGTTGCGCGTCTTGTGTAATAACGCTCATCTGTCAGGTTATTGATGGATAAGCGAACATTGTAGCGTTGCATAAAGCGATAACTGAAATTCAGATCGGTCAATAAATAAGCGGGTACCACACCGTTTACACCAGTAGCCGTTGATTCAGTATTGAGCGCATCCGAATAGTTGTCACTTACATAACTGAGTTGCAGGGTTCCAGAGAAATTCCGGTAACGGTAATTCAATCCATTCCGGCTGATCCACTGTGGCACATTCTCAACTTTATTTCCGCTTACGTCGCGATTTTCTCCAGAAACTCTTACAATTCCTCTGGTATATTCAGCTGAATTATAGGCAGTTGAACTGAAAATAGAGAAATTCAGTTTGCCGGACGAAGACTGCCCGATGTTGAATGGAAAGAACTCTACATAACATTCTGCACCCTGATTTACCATATCTCCAACATTGGTATGAAAGAAATAAGTATTGCCAGGATCTTCCACTATGATGGTTCCGATGCGATTGTCATATTGTAACCTGAAGTAGTTAATATCAAATTGCAAAATATTCTTCAATGTTCCCCGAATGCCAATTTCCGCATTGTTTCCTTTGGCATCTTTCAAGTCCGGGTCAATCTGATCAAGGTCTGTCGGAGGAATCAGATCAGAGTGCAAAATAGGTCTGAAATTCTGGGTAAAATTCGCATAGGCGGTTACCGTATTGCTAAATGCATACTCGAGTCCGGCACCAAAAAGCGGGAAATTTCTTTTAACGGTAAAAGGCAATCTAACGCTTGGAATGTCTTTTAACTCCCCACTCATTTCACTTTCAATCATTTCATAACGGAACCCAGGTGTGAAAGACAATTTTTTGCTTAGTTGAAACAGGTTTTCTGCAAATAGCGCGTAGTTGTTTGTTTCAAACACCAGATCAATACGGTAAGGTTCGATCAAAGAGAGGTCAAATTCTGTACTTGTGGTGCCTTTCCCTTTTTGCTTACGGATGGTGCGACTGTTCCCGTACCGGATACCCGCTGAAAAATGACTTTTCTGCTTGAGAAAGTCATATTGCTGGCGAAGTCTGACCTCCGAACTGTAGCTATTGTAGGTATCCCGGTCTACCTGCCGTGGATTGTAATCATTGGTTGTATGGTTAATGGTATCATTGGTGGTAGGAAGCGTTATAAACTGTACGCTGTTTCGCTCTCCAAAAATGCCGGATGCTCTGGCGCTTAACTCCGTATTGGGCGATATTTTCCATGAATAGTGCAGTGCAGGCACATAAATGGTTGGGTTGAAATAATTCCTGGGCCTATTGGAAAAGCGCGCGTCTGCTTCAAAAAGAGAATCTGTTAGTCCTGCGGCGAAATGGTTTACATAATCCATGTGCGATAACTCAGCACTCAAATACATGCTGTTGCTAAAATCATACTTAAGGGAACCATGCCAGGCCTGAAAATGGTAATCACTATTGTCGCGCCACCCTTCCGAACGTCTGAAATTATAATATCCGTAATAGGTAAGCTTTCCTACTTTGCCACCAATGGCATTAAATGATCCAAATAAGCCAAAAGATCCAACAGTCTGTTGGGTTTCGAAAGAGATGGTCTTACTCGTATCCGGCTTTTTGATCTCGTAATCGAGTAAACCTCCGAATTGCGGTCCATATTGCAAGGCTCCTGAGCCACTCACCATTTTGATTTCCCCAACAGCTTCCATGGGAGGATTGTAGTGACTTTCCGGGTATCCAAACAGGTCGGAGTTTGTGGTATTGCCATTTTGCTGAACATGCAGCTCCCATGAGCGGTGTGGTATCAGTCCGCGCATGGCCAGACCTACCTGATTGCCGGTTCCATCCATTTCCCAGATCATAGCACCGGGAGCCTTGGCAAATACCTGACGAGGCAAGTTTTCTGCCAGGTTTACATCCTGTCTTTGGAGGTTTATGAGCTTGGTTTTTTTACCCGCCATGATTTCAGTGCCTTCTACTGCGGGTAAAAATGACATGGTTTGAAAACTTCGCCGGCTAACGATGTCAATGCCTTTCAACTCAGTGTTATTGGGAAAAAGAGTAAACGTTTGCTTTAGAACAGGTTCATCACCCAGGGAAATAGCTATCTCCTGTTTCTCAAAAGCAATGTGGGAAATTGTCAAGTCATAGTCGCCGGCAGTTAACCTTTTAAAGCTGAAATTCCCCGATTCATCCGTAATGGTCATCTTATCTACCGGCAAAATTTTTACTGTTGCATCTGCTACCGGTTTACCATAGGTATCAATCACCTTTCCACGAATACTAATAAGGTCACTTTGCGCAGAAACCATTTGTACAGAGAGCAAACTCACTAAAATTATCAGTATGCTCTGTAAAAAACCACTTTTCATAATACGTACATTTATTTTGCTTGATCACTAATTGTTGCAATCAAATGGCATGGGTGTGCCGCAAAATAAACCAGCAAAATGCCGACAGTAAAAGGTTTGCAGTCTTTCTAATCCTATTTTAAGTATCAAGATGAGTGCGGAGTGCGGAGTGTTGAGTGCGGAGTGCGTTTTCCCACTCAAACAATCCTTCGATCGATAAATAGCGTTCGCCGGTATCGTAATTAAATCCGAGAATTCGAGAGCCTTTTGAAATGTCGGGTAATTTCTGTGCAATAGCTGCCAGGGTTGCTCCCGAGGATATCCCGCCAAATATGCCTTCTTCAAGGGCAGCTTTTTTGGCAAATTCAAAAGCCTCATCCTTGGAAACCTGAATGATCCCGTCTAACACATCAGTGTGCAGATTTTTGGGGATAAAACCTGCCCCAATCCCCTGAATGGGGTGAGGACCAGGAGCGCCGCCGGAAATGACCGGACTTAATACCGGTTCAACGGCATAAGTTTTCAAATTAGGGAATTTGCTTTTCAGAATTTCAGCGACCGCTGTAATATGACCTCCAGTTCCCACACCTGTGATCAGGTAATCAATGCCATCCGGAAAATCCTGTAGAATTTCCTGAGCAGTTGTGGCTCTGTGGATGGCCACATTTGCTTCATTTTCAAACTGTTGTGGCATCCAGGCATTTGGGGTTTCATTTAGCAATTCTCCTGCCCGATCTATGGCACCTTTCATGCCTTTTTCACGCGGGGTGAGGTCAAATTGAGCGCCATAAGCGGCCATGAGTCGTCTCCTTTCTACACTCATGCTATCCGGCATTACCAGAATCAGTTTGTAGCCTTTTACTGCGGCTACCATGGCAAGCCCTATTCCGGTATTGCCGCTTGTTGGTTCAATAATAACCGAGCCTGGTTTCAACTCGCCATTCTTTTCAGCGCTTTCAATCATGGATAGAGCTATTCTATCCTTGATGCTTCCTCCGGGGTTAGACCTTTCCAATTTGATCCAGACTTCATATTGAGGATCGTACAATCGGTTTACGCGCACGTGAGGGGTGTTCCCTATGGTTTCGAGAATCGTGTTAGCTTTCATAATTAAATTATTGTGAATGTTGGATAAATCAAATTGAGTTAAATGACAAAATTGACGGGTTCGCTGAATGGACGACTGCGTACTTTGGGTACCGATTGATGCAATACCACCGAATATGGATCCACACTTTTGGTGATCCAGGAGTTACCGCCAATGACTGAGTCGTGTCCGATGATTGTTTTTCCCCCCAGTATGGTGGAGTTGGCATACAGGATACAATTGTCCTCGACTGTGGGGTGTCTTTTGAGATTCGCCATGGATTTCTCTACCTGGAGTACGCCTAATGTGACGCCCTGATAGAGCTTTACATTATCTCCAATGATGGAAGTGGCTCCTATGACTATTCCTGTGCCATGATCAATAAAAAACGACTTTCCTATGGTCGCTGCCGGATGAATGTCAATGCCGGTTTTGCCATGAACGTATTCAGCAAACACTCTTGGCAACAGTGGTGCACCTAATTGATGCAATAAATGTGAAAGCCGGTAATTGGCGATGGCATAAAATCCGGGGTAGGTTGCAATGACTTCTTCGAGGCAGGTAGCTGCCGGATCAAATTGTAGAATGGCTTCAGCATCCTGCAACAGTATTTCATACACTTCCGGAATTTGCTCAAAAAAGTTGTCTGCAATATCTGTAGCCATTGTAGGCTCTTTCGAAAGCAAGGGTAACAAGAGCTTTATCAGATCTTGTCGGAGTATGGAATATTGTTCGCGCGAAGGCTTCGCATCAACGCTCAGCACAGGAAACAGAAAAAGAAATAGTCCGTCGGCCAGTTTTTGTGATTCTGCTTTTGGCGGAATGCGTTTATTGGTTTGACTGTGCTGACTGTCCAGTTTTTGGAAAAAATGCTCCAGAGAATCCTTCATGATAATTTGTGCTATTGGATAAAAACAAAAAACGCCCTTTCCCGCGTTAATACAGGAAAGGGCGCTTAAGCTGAGTATTTGGCATTAACTACCTTATGTGCAATACTCGATGAAATTGTTCATCCCCTTCCCAGGAAAAGGGCAACAACAACAATTCAACGTATTTGCAATAGATAGCATCATAGTTTCTTAAACGACAAATGTAAGAAATGGTTTTCAAGAATCAGGCCAAATATTAAAAGTTGCTCATGAAATTCACCCTGACTTAACTTTGTCTTTTTTTGTAATAATCCAACAATTGTCTTTTCGTTTTACAGGTCAACATATCTCCAAAAATCATTTGGCTTGTCCTAAACAAAAATGACTAATTCATTGATTTTAAATTTACTATGACCGATTTTTCCTTTTTTTTTGAATCTTTATTCCGCCGATCTATCCTTTTCCTCTTCATCTTTTTCGGACATTTTTTTGCCATTTCCCAGACGCTCATTTCAGATCCTTTTGATTTGGAAGACAGGGAGTTGTTATTGATCCGCCTTTTTGACTCCGACTCAATTTCATTTAACGGTGAAGTTTTGTGGAAGCCTTTAACTTTTACGGATGCTATTTCCTCTAATGTTTCCAGTGATGGATTTGTGCACACCGCTCTTGACACAATTTTGTATGTCGAGCAAAACGGAATCAACATGGCCATTGCACTTTTTGAAACGCTTCCTTATGAAGGTGCTTACGTGGTAGATTGCAACAGTTGCGGTGCACAAATTAGTGCCGCTTTATTTGATGACGCCGGCGAGGGGAGGTGGGAAATTGTAAAGTTTAAAAAGCACTTTACGATTCAAGGGGCCTTTGGCATGAATGGTGAAAGTGGGCTACAGCAATTTGGAAGAAATGTCTGGTGCCTGCGTTTGCAAATGTCCTGGATGGATGAAGGCATCTATGGCGAGTATGTTTCCTTTTATGATCTCTTCGATTTTGAAAAAATATTCAACTACACGGCTCACGAAGACAACCAGGCCGGTTTTGAAGGAAATTTTGATCATGGATACTCTTTCGATAAATCAATCCATTTTATCCCAAATGTTGAAACAGTATCTGGCTGGTGGGATTTTGATATTGTAACCCAGGGTACTCAACCAGATAATAACGCAGACAGAGTGCTACCCGCCAATGAGGTGACTCGATATTATTTCGACTGGGAAACAAGCAACTATCTGAAATGGTGCCAATAAATGAGTGGTCAGAGATTAGTGATCAGTGTTTAGTTTATTAGAAGTAACATCACTGATCACTAATCTCTGATCTCTCATTCCTGCACTTCTATCGTATCTTGTTCTGGGAGTGGGGTTGCTGCGGGGACTCCTTTTTTGAGGTGCAATTCGAATGGAGTGTTGCTGATAACCATAGACAAGACTAAGGTTGAGTCTGGTTCGCCTATTACCTCATATTGCATTGGGTTGTTTCCTGACTGGATGATGATGTTGTTCTTCACTTCATATCCTGTATTTTCGGCAGTTATGTTCGGGAGGTTGGTCGACATGGTACCGTCAGGGTTGAATTGAAAGAATACTCCTTTTAACAATTGGGTTTCCTGCTTATCTCTGAAAGCTGTTTCTACAGCCCAGTAACCGGGAACGGAAGCTTTAATTTTTTCTGATTGGTCGTCGCATGAAGAAAAGGCGAGTGCGATAAAAATTAAAGAAATCCAATGTAAGCGTTTCATTGTGTTTTATTTAATGTCTACAAAACCGAATCCCAGGTGAGGGTATTCTCCAAATCCTGCATAATAACAGAATTCAATGACTGGAACTGGCATGCTTGTCTCGAATTCATAAGAGAATCCTCGCAATTGTTGCAGACCATCCGAATTGTTTTTCAGGTGGATCAATCTTGATTTCGGCTGTCCAAATAACTTAAACTGCATGGGAAAAGAAGGATCCAGCAATTTTAAGGCCGCCAATGACTTGAAGAGCTTTGCCGCTTTAAACCTTCTTACAACATGATTGAAAAAACTCACATCGTACTCGGAATTATCGGGCATTACATAAGGATTTGCCGCTTTGGTTTCTTCAACTGTTGACACAGAAATGGGAGAAACTGCCTTAAACTGCATGGTTTCCTTGAAAGTCGGACGATTTTGTACCTGCCAATGTTTTACTTCAAAATGTGCAGGTTCACCATTTAAGGTTCCCAACTGAAGAGGTACTTGCCGGAAAAGATTTACCAACTGTTGTTCAAAAGATGGGTCGAGGTAGATGGAGAATCCAAGCTTAACCTGGTTTCCAAGCAATTTAAATTCCTGCCTCACCTGATCCATTTCATAAGGATAAATGGCAAGCGGGCTGAACGTGAATAAGCGAAAAGTCCTGGATGTTAAATCAAATCCCTGCTGTTGTACCCAGGTCGATAGCTCTGAGCCAGCATTGGACAATACAGAAAATACCCAATTTGAGATCTCTGATTGGTAGTTAATTGGAATTACGGTGCCTTTTTGACAAGACAGGCTAAACTGGATGCGCATAGCTGCAAAAGATTAAAGAACAGATTATTTCTTCCTACTTAAAATGGCTGATCGGGGTTGAAAGCGGCCGAAAAGTACGAAATAATGATTTTACGGTAGAAAAAAGTTTGTAGGCGGTTGAAAAAGTATGAAAAACCGCATTCCAGATGCCTGGTTTCAATAATTCTTTTGCAAAAGAGGTAACTCGACCTTGATTAAAGGGTGAGGACTTTCAAAAATCTGTTCTGGTAATCCTTACAAACGATTCTTTTCAATCAACACCAATAAGTCTTCTCTATAGTTTTTGCCAATCGGCAAAAGTTTTGGTCTGTCCTTTTCGACAACCTCTACCATATTGCCTTCGATGGCCATGATTTTATCCAGTCCGACAATGTAAGAACGGTGAATTCGCTTGAATTTGCTCGAGGGCAATCTCTCTTCGAGGCTTTTCATTGTCTGGAGGGTAATTACCCGACCGGCATGTAAGCGAATGATCACATAATCTTTAAGTCCTTCGATGTACAGGATGTCATCAAAATTGACTTTGACTAGTTTTTTATCGGCTTTCACAAAGAAGAAATCCAGCCCGTCATTAAAAGCGGTTGGTGCTCCCGCGTTTTCCTGTTGAGCCAGTTCTGCTTGCTCCAGTGCTTTGTTAACGGCTTTCATGAAGCGCTCAAGCGAGATAGGTTTCAAAAGATAATCCAGCGCATTCAGGTCAAAGCCCTGGATGGCGTAATTAGGATAAGCTGTTGTAAACACAACCATAGGTGGATGGCTAAGTGTTTTTACAAAATCAACACCTGTTAACTGTGGCATTTGAATATCCAGGAACATCAGGTCAATATCATTGTTTTTCAGGGCGTCATTCGCTTCCAGGGCATTGCTGCAGCGTTGAACGAGTTCCAGTTGTGGCATTTGGGAGATGTAGGTTTCAAGCACATCAAGTGCAAGTGGTTCGTCGTCAACAATGATAACTTTAAGCATAGGGAATTTGATGATTTGATAATTTTTGAGAAGAAGGTTTAGGAGGTCGTTTTCAAAGTTAGGGTAGCTGTGTACCGGTGTGGTTCATCCGATATTTCCAGTTTGTGTTCGTTCGGATATAATATGTCAAGGCGTTGCCGAACATTAACTAGTCCGATTCCACCGCTTCGTGGGTGATTTTGTTTAGGAATGTGCTCCACTTTACTGTTTTCAATAAAAAATTCCAATCGATCCTTTTCTGCTTTCAATTTCAGCCTTACAAAGCCGCCACCGGTGATGTTGTGGTTCAGGCCGTGTTTAAAGCTGTTCTCAAGGAATGGCACAAAAAGCAGCGGAGCTACCATTTGGTCGCCTACCTGCCCTTCCACCACAAATCGTATGTCGGCATCCTTTGGCTGCCTAAGCCGCTCCAGATCGAGATAATTGTAAATATAGTGAATTTCCTTGCTCAACTGAACTCGGCGCTCATTGCACTCATACAGCATGTACCTCATGATCTCCGATAGTTTCAACACGATCTCCGGGGCTTTATCGCTTTTCTTTAACGTGAGGGCGTATAAGTTATTTAGCGTGTTAAAAAGGAAATGCGGGTTTATCTGACTTTTCAAAAAGCGAAGCTCAGATTGCATGGTTTGAGTGAGCAACACCTGCTTTTCAGTTTGATACTGCCACCAGTCCATAATCACTCGCAAACCTGTAGACACAATGGTTACCAATAAATTTCCCCAGAAAATCAATATTTGTTGATCAACCAGACTTTCCCGGTATCCCGACTGGTCATCAAATTTGAAATACAAAATCAACACCTCAATGGGGGTAACAACGGCACAGGATGCAAGCACAAGACCAAAGTAAATCAATGCATGTTTGGCCAGGTAATTGGGGATCAGATACAACAGGTTCAGGTAAACCAGGGTGGCATAAAAGAAAAGTTGTATTAATTCATTGCCAAGTGCAAACCAAAAATCAACCCCATCGCTCTGGTCAAACCATATCATAAGGCCAAACAGCACCAGCCAGAACAGTCCGTGGTAAACGGGCCTTCTGCTCAAAAACTCATACGTGCTGTCGAGAAAACTCCTTGTCTTTTTCATCGGGGAATAATCAACTGCAAAAAACGAGTTATATCAGGGCTCGGTCCTTTATTTTTAGATGAAAAGTGGAACAAAGGGGATAAAGCGATTGTTTGACAACTTTTCCAGCCAAAAGTATCTGGAATTGTAAATGTGGGTCGAATAGTTAACGAAAACAGATTTCACCCTACTTTTGCAGCCGATTTGCAGGTGCTTATCCAAACAAGTGACAAAACCGCCGGTTAAATAGTTACATGGTTTACATTACAAGAATAGAAAGATTCAATGCTGCCCATAAGTTATGGGTTGATAAATGGAGCGAGGAGCACAACCGAAAGGTATTTGGAAAATGCAGCAATAAAAACTGGCATGGTCACAACTATACCCTTCATGTAACCATCAAAGGCCGCCCTGATCCCGATACTGGTTTTATTATGGATGTCAAAAAACTCAGCACGCTGATCATCAGTGAGGTGATTGAACATCTCGACCACAGCAACCTGAACCTTGATGTTGAATTTATCCCAAAAGGAATGCAACCAACCACCGAAAATCTTGTTCTGGTGATCTGGGATCGGTTAAAAGAACCCATCGAACAGGCAAATTGCCAGCTTCATGCCATCAAACTCTGGGAGACCGATACCATTTATGCAGAGTATTACGGAGAGAGTTTTTAATATGATAATGTGATAATTAGCTAATTTGATAATGAGCAAAAAGATTATTAAATAGTGAGTAACGACTCGAAAAGTCACTTTTCATTATCGAATTATCATATTATCAAATTAGCTAATTAAACAAATTATGGCTTACAAGAAAAACGACCAATATGATCCGGAGTTGACTGGAAAGTTGATCACGAATTTTCACGATATTCTACAGGAAATAGGGGAGGATCCGGATAGGGAAGGACTATTGAAAACGCCGGAGAGAGCCGCCAAAGCCATGCAGTTTCTGATGCAGGGCTATGAACAAAACCCTGCGGAGATCCTTCGTTCGGCCATGTTTGCTGAGGATTACTCAGAGATGGTGTTGGTTAAAGATATTGAAGTGTATTCCTTGTGTGAGCATCACATGTTGCCATTTTTCGGCAAAGCACATGTCGCTTATATTCCAAATGGTCATATCGTAGGGTTAAGCAAAATTCCGCGTGTGGTGGATGTTTTTGCACGTCGCCTGCAGGTTCAGGAACGCCTCACGCTGGAAGTACGCGATGTCATTCAGGAAACATTGAAGCCTTTGGGTGTGGCGGTTGTAATTGAAGCCCGGCACATGTGTATGATGATGCGAGGTGTTCAAAAGCAAAATTCTGCCACCACAACCTCTGCATTTACCGGCGAATTTTTGAAATCAACCACCAGAGCCGAGTTTTTGAGGTTGATAGATTCAAAATTACATTGACCTTTATGGCTTACAGTATGCTAAGCCGAAACCATTCCATTCTTTTAGCTTTTTATCTGATCGCCACCTGTATGCTGGCCTGGATATCTCGAAATGATCCATTTTTCTGGGACACAGTTCAGCTTGGGTCAAAGCATGCGCATTTTTTCTATGAAAATGGTTTGCATTGGATTCCACTCCCACAGGACATTGATTCCGGGCATCCGCCGGTTTTTGGGTATTACCTGGCCATGGTCTGGACTGTTTTTGGGAAATCACTCTTGACTGGCCATGTAGCTATGTTGCCGTTTTTGTTTGCCAATACAGGCTTGCTTTGGCTAATTGGAAGAAAAATAGCAGGTGATACCTGGGGAGCCTGGCTTCCATTGCTTGTGCTGGCAGATCCGGTGTTGCTTGGCCAGAGCGTGATGATCAGTCCGGATATAGTGGTCACGACCGGTTTTTTACTAAGTGTGTATGCAGTCCTGGCTAACCGAAAGATATTGTTGAGTCTGGGTGTACTCATGTTATGTGCCATAAGCATGCGCGGCATGATGACAGCAGCTGCGATTGGCGTATGGGCCATTTTTTTATCCCAAAAACAAACGTTTGATTTGAAACCAGCTGTTAAAACGGCACTTTACTTCCTGCCGGGGTTTGTTTTTGCCAGTTGGTTTCTTTGGTGGCATTACAGCTCTACCGGTTGGCTGGGGTATCACCCTGAATCTCCCTGGGCTAGGGCATTTAGTCGGGTTGACTTGCAAGGATTTATCAGGAACATTGCCGTTTTAGGTTGGCGTTGGCTGGATTTTGGAAGGATTGCAGAAATTATTGCTCTTGTCATTCTCTTACCAGTTTTTGTAAAACGCAAGCTGGTTCCTTTTACTTGGCAAAAGTTGCAAATACAGCCTGTCCTGGTGTTGTTTGGCTTGCTGCTATTATTCCTGAGTCCATCTGCCCTGTTGTATGAAAACCTTTCGGCTCACCGCTATTTCCTGCCTGCGTTTATTGGCCTTCATTTTCTTGTAATACAATTGATTAGCAGCAGCATTAAAAGCATTCGCTTCAGTAAAAGCCTGTTTGTAATAATGGTCGTCATGCTATTTGGGTGCAATTGGTGGATATACCCAAGAGGTATTTCAATGGATTGGGACAGTACGCTGGCTCATCGTCCCTACCATTCTTTGAGAGCACTGGCAATTCAATTTATTGATGAGCATCATATTGACTTTAAGGAAGTAGGATCAGCCTTCCCAAATTTGAATACTGGAGAGAGCCTGATGCTGAATGGTGATTCCAGACAGTTTTCACCCAAAAATTACAAGCTTAACAAATACATTCTTACCTCCAATGTTTTCAACGACCTTGGTGAAAATGATTATGAAATACTGGAGCGGGATTGGTCGCTCATTTGGCGCAATACCAAAAATGGAGTTTGGATGGAGTTATATAAAAAACCTGTTGAATAATCGCCTTACTGCAGCTGCTCGATTAGTAAGGCGCTATCGTCATTTCGGGCAAAGATTACAGCTGTTTTATTCCCAATTTTTATGCGCGCCATGTTTCTGACTTCTCCGCTTAACCGCAAGCTCCCTAGAGGATAAGATTCAATTTGTCCATTCTCTTTGATACGCAAAACGTTGCCGTAATTGGCATCGTAACGCCCCATTTCAATGTTGTTTCTGTAAAAATTACCGGCCAAAATCACTTCTGCCTTTCCATCCTGATCGAGATCCTGAATAACGGCGCTGTTCAAGGTACTGTACTGGAGTTCATCGGGTAATGGGTGTGCCGTGTATGTAAACCCCTGCCCGGTATTTTCGAAATATATGCTTTCAAAGGTGTTCGCTTCCCTCAGAACAGCTTTATTCAGTTTGTCCTGGCCAAGTAATTCGGGGAGGCTGGCTTTGGCAAAGTCTTTCGCCAGTAAATACTTTTTCTTCAGCGATGGAAGGCGCTTCATCATTTCCTGGTGATTTGCAAATGGTACTTCCCGTCCTTTAACGAAATAACTCAAAACCTGCTCGACCTGTTGGTTGTCATCAAAATCGGCCACATACATACGTACCGGCTGATCAGGGCTTGGATGAAGCTTGTTACTGCTACCCAAATTTCCAGCAAGGATGTCGATATCGCCATCAGAGTCAAAATCATAGGGTATCACAAAATTCCACCAACCGGTCATTTCATTGATCGCATGCTTTTTGAAATGTCCTTTTTCATTGATGAAAATGGTTGGCGCCTCCCATTCAATGGCCAATAATAAATCAAGGTCTCCATCTCCATCCATATCAGCCCATGATCCATCCTTTATCAAACCGGCTTCCTTTAATCCAGGTGCTATATTGTCTGTCACATCTTCAAACTGCCCATTTCCTTTATTAAGCAGCAAAGCAGATGCTGGCGTAAGGCCATAATTCCAGGGAAGCGCCCGGGCGCCGAAAAACAGATCAACCAAGCCATCCTGATTAAAATCGCCGGGTAAAACACAAGCTGCAGTCATGTAAACCCCTTCGAAATTCCGGCGGGTAAATCCGCCTTTTCCATCATTGAAATAGGCCCGTTGCTTCATAGCTTCGTCGTGGTCACGGTATTCGTTTCCACCGGCTGCTACAACCAGATCAAGGTCTCCATCGTTGTCAAGGTCTACCAAACGGGCATCCACATCTTCAAACAGACTATCATTTTTAATTATTTCCGGGGTGTTTTCAGTAAAATTGCCCTCCTTGGTTTGATAAAAAATGGCGCTCTTATTCCGCTTGGAAGACCCAAAATATACATCCTCCAAACCATCGCCGTTGATATCACCAACGGCCAATGCCGGGCCTTCCGCAGATACCATGTGCGGGATCAGTTCTTCCCGGTCAAACTCTACAAAAGGGTTTTCAACATGGGTGAACTGCAGCCCCTTTTGTTTGCTTATTTCTTCAAATTTGAAAGGCGATTGAGGCCTGGTCCTGAAATTCTTGAAATCGAACTTAGGAAGATTCGGCGTCCAGGACAACGCTAATATTTTGTTGAATTCAGTTTTGGGTATTTCCTGGTAACTGTTGTCGGGCCAAATAAGGAGCATTGAGTCAATGCCTGAAGGATCACCCAAACCAATATGAAAACGGGTCAATCCGCTCGATTGAAATCCATGGACAGGGTTGAATTCATAGAACAGGCGTTCAGTTTTTTTCAGAACAACGACTTTGGCTCCGATGGCAGACCTGTTTGCCGGAGATCCCGTAAGCTCCAGGGATAAATAGGCGTTGGAGTTCTTAGGCTTTTCGTTTTCTAAGTTTTGGTAAATAAAGGGTTCGTCGTTCAGGTTGTTCACAACAACATCCAAATCGCCGTCATTATCCAGATCGGCATAAATGGCGCCGTTCGAGAATGAGGGGAGGTTGTCTCCAATTTCAGCTTCCATGTCATGGAACCTGAATGTGCCGGAATTGTGAAAAAACTTGTTGGGGATTTTAATTTGAGGCATCTTGTCAAGCACCTTCAAATCATTCAATTCCAATAAGTTAGCTCCTTGTTTAAACCTGAAATCCTTGTCGTTGGTTCGGTAATTCGCATAGTCGATGTCATTCATTCTCCGCTCTATGCCATTGCTGATAAACAAGTCTTTCAAGCCATCATTATCCATGTCCATAAACAAGGATGACCAGGACCAATCAGTAGCGTAAATCCCGGCAAACATCCCGATTTCACTAAACGTAGGTACATCATTAGGTCCACTTGGATCTCCGTTGTTCTTCTGCAGGGTGTTGCGTGCATACTGATTGTTGTATCCATATCCCAATTTGAACTGATAAAGCCCATAGTCATCTTCTCCGAGAGAGCTCTTCAGTATATAAGGATCTTCAGGAAGCATATCCAACGAAAAGATTTCATTCCATCCATCGTTATTCAGGTCGGCAATATCCACCCCCATGGAAAACTGACTGGTATGCCTGATGCAGTCTGTGAGGCATTCGCGGAACGTGCCATCTTTTTGATTGATGTACAGGTAATCATTTTCATGAAAGTCGTTACCAATGTAGATGTCCGGCCAGCCATCCAGGTTGACATCACCGACTGCTATGCCCAGACCATAGCCAATGACACTGCTTTTTATACCGGCCTTCAGCGTAACTTCAGTGAATTTGCCACCGTCATTGCGCATTAGTTTATCCCCTGCGAGTGGGTGTTGGGTACCCTCAAAGGTCCATTTTTGCCCAAAAGTGCCGTTTGCATGAACAGAGTGATTTAGCTGAAACATGTCCAGATCTCCGTCCATATCATAATCCAAAAAAGCGGCCTGGGTGCCAAATCCTACCAGATCAAGCCCATATTGAATTGCCTGGTCGGCATACACTGGAATGCCATTTTCTATCCCCTGGCATATATACAAGTGATTGCGGCCTTTGACAGTCAGGAAATCGCCCACCTGACTCACGTAGATGTCGAGCAAGCCGTCATTATTGATATCAACGACCGAGGCTCCACTGCTCCATTTCGGACTGGGGGCACCACCTTCAAGTGGCACATCCAAACAACTAACCCCGGTCAGTTCTGTGACGTCCTTAAAATGCATCCCGCCTTCATTCAGATACATTTTGTTACTGCCCATATTGCTGGTAAAGTACAGATCGCATAAGCCATCAGCGTTAAAATCACCCGCAGCTACACCTCCGCCATTGAAAAAATACATGTATGTGAGGCCGTTAAACTCCAGGGATGGAAGTAGCACATTGTCAAAATTCAGCCCGGTTTTATCTTTCCTAAGCAGCTCAAAACTTTTCTGTTTATTGGCTTCCGGGTTGCATCCAAATATAAAAATGGAAATAAAAACTATTGAATATGAATACTTTAGCTTCATTTTCTTAATTAATTCAAAAACAAGGTTGTGTTGTTTTCACTAGTTACCCGAGGTGAATAATTTGGGCGATTTGTTGTTGATAAGAGCCAGAATATGATCTTTTCCGGCAATCCTGGTGTTGAGAAGGACTTTGGTATTTCCCTTCACCGTAAACCCTGAAAGCCTGTTCTCCAACCTGTTGAATTGCCCGTTTCCGAGATTTAGCAATGTATGTCCAAAGGAAGCATCCAGTTTTGAGAACTGCGGAATGAATCCATCGTCATTACCTGCCAACAGAAGATCCGTTTTGCCATCGGCATTTAAATCGCCACACCAAATGGCACAAACGCAAGAAAATTGCACTTCAGCTGGCAATGGTTGCATGGAAAATTGCCCTTCCCCTTTGTTAAAGGCAATGGCTGATTCGAAAAAGGTGGCTTTGCGCATCATGGCTTTTTGCAAAAGCTCAGCAGGAAAAAGATCCTGTATGGATTTATGCGCGTATTGCTCATGGGTCAGGTTGGCCTTTTTAAGCATGGGTAACTGCCCCGTTAGTTCTTTTTTCATAAGAATGGGCATATCCCTTCCATCAATTTGCCTGGTCATGATCTTCTCCACGGTTCCATTGTTGTCAAAATCCCAGATCCAAATCTTAACAGGGGCTTCGGGACTGCCTTCAAAGTAAAAGTTTTCCCCTCTGTTACCCAATACAAGATCCTGGTTGCCATCCCCATCAAGGTCGGTGGATTCAACTGCATTGTACCAACCAGGATATTCGTCCAGATTCGAGGCGACTTTTTTAAGCTGGCCATTGTCAATTTGAAATATTTGTGGCGACATCCACTCGCCAACCACAACGAGTTCTTCGCCAGGTGCATCCGTCACATCGGCCATGGTAGCATCTGTTACCATGCCCAAGAGCTTAATGGCATCTCCGGCTTTCTTGGTTATGTCTACAAAGCCTCCCTTGCCATTGTTTTCGTACAAAAACTGTTTTGGTGGTATGCCATAATTGCCTGGTACAGAGCGACTTCCCACAAATAAATCCAGGTCACCGTCTTTATCTAGATCAAATGGAACCGCCACCGCTGTATTGTATCCATTCAAGGAAAGTGCGTAAGGATTTAAGATAAAATTGCCCTTGCCGTCATTCACATATAGCCGGTCCTGTAACAATCTGGATCCAAGTTCATCCTTATTGCCACCAGAACCCACAAACAGGTCGAGGTCATGATCGCCATCAGCGTCGAAGAATAAAACAGCGGTATCTTCATACATAGAATCTGCCTTAAAAGCAGGCTGACGACTCAGCTCAAACTGACCGTTTTGAGTTTGGATGTAAAGGGTGGCAACTTGACCGGCAGGGGCGCCGATAAAAACATCATCCAGCCCGTCGCCATTTACATCTCCGGTGCCGGCTTTTGGCCCTTCCCTGGATATCTTCCTGAAACTCAGGTTTTCCGGGTAAAAATCTATGAAATTGTCTTCGGTAAAGCTCTTGAAGTTACATGCCACTTGTTTTACCAGGGGAGGACTCATGTTGGCTTTATCCGCTGGATCTTCACTGACTTTGAGATCAGTAGTCCATGCTATGCTCAGCGACCGATCAACTTCCGGATTAATTAATTTTGACATTTTTTTGTCTGGCCAGAACACTACAAGTGAATCAACCTTGGTGTTTTTTCCCAAGCCAAAAATAGTTCTGTAACCCACGGATGACTGAAATCCTCTTGTTGGGACCAACTGAGAGTTCAATTGCTGACCATCCACAAAAGCAATGATTTTTGCACCTATAGCAAAGGTGTTTTTATCCTTTCCTGTCAAATCCACAGCCAGGTAATGGTTGTTTAGAAGCTTGTTTTCATTGTTGCGGTAAACAAATGCTTGCTCATTTACATTATTGATAACCAGGTCCAAATCTCCATCGTTGTCGAGGTCAGCGTACGCAGCACCATTGGAGAATGAAGGTTTGGTAAAGCCCCAATCGATTCCTTTATCTTCAAATTTCAAATTGCCGGTATTTCTAAAAGCCTTATTCAAAAGTGGCTTCGATGGCATTTTAGAAATCACATTATTCAGTTCTTCCTTTTTACCGGTCAAGGCCATTTTTTGCACCACGGCATCAGCAAAAAAGTCGATAAAATCCTGATCGATCACATCCTTATATATGCCGTTGCAGATATAAATATCGCGATAGCCATCATTGTCGGCATCAAACATCAGGGCTCCCCAACTCCAATCGCTGGCGGCAACACCGGAATAGTAGGCAATATCACTAAAGGTCTTATCGCGGTTGTTGAGCTGCAGACTGTTTTGCATGTACTGATGGTAAAAGCCGCGATCCAGTTTGAGTTGGTACACATTGTAATTTTCAAACATGATCTCGGTTTTCAGCCGCACATCATCACCGGGAAGCATTTCAGTAGTGAAAATTTCCGGATAGCCGTCATTGTTTATATCAGCCATGTCGGCGCCCATGGATGCCAGACTGAGGTGTTCCATCCATTGCTCAACTTCTTCTTTATAAGTACCATCACCCTGATTGATATACAAATAATCCCGCTCGTAAAAGTCATTTGAAATGTAGAGGTCCGGCCAGTAATCGCCATTTACATCGCCTACTGTAACACCCAGACCGAAACCAATTAGGCTGCCAAAAATGCCGGCCTTTTGGGTTACATCTACATATTTTCCATGGTCGTTTCGTAGTAATTTGTCGCCACCACCTTTCAGATAGTCCTTAACGGGCCAGTCTTTTGCATATAATTCCCGGTTGTTGCTGTAATTCAGCGTGTTCACCGGCATAAAGCTGTTATTGAGGATATAGCAATCGAGATCTCCGTCCAGATCGTAATCGAAAAAGGCAGCGTGGGTGGTGTAACCCTCTTCATTCAATCCATACTCGGCTGCCTTTTCTGTAAATGTCAGGTCTCCATTGTTGATGAACAGCTCATTTTCAGGCTTTTTCTCTGGATTGCTTTTTTGATAACCTGCATTGCAAACATAAATGTCCAATAGGCCATCGGCATTTATGTCAACCATCACAACGCCAGTACTCCAGAACTGCTGACCTCCAACACCTGCTTTTTGCGTGATGTCTTCAAAATGAAAATCACCTTTGTTGAGGTAGAGTTTGTTCTCACCCATATTGGAAGTAAGAAACACGTCAACCAAACCGTCATTGTTGATGTCGCCCAGGGCAACACCGCCGCCATTGTAGAAATTGCGGTAATTGAAGATGTTGAAGTCCTCGGTGTTTTCAACCTTGTTTACAAAGTCAATTCCGGATACTGATGACGGTATCTCTTCGAAAAGTGCTTGTTTTTGATCGTTGGTATGACAAAAGGAACAGAGCAGGGCACAGCAAATCACTAGGGCGTTTAAACGCATGACGTAAGTAGTCGTTTGTAGGAAAGAGCCGTCAAAATTACAAAGTAATTGCCTAATTTGGTTATATTTGTAAGCTTTAAATTACGCAAATAAACAGGTCAGCTTGAGCAAAAAAACGATTTCCCAGCTACTGATTTTTTGCATTCTGGGTACCCTGAGTGCCCAGACGGGATTCAGAAGAACCGGCCAGGTGTATGTAATAGACAAGGATGAAAATGAACTCCTGGATTATACCATCCCATCCTCCAACAGTATAAAGGTTTCACCGCTTGGAAGTTTGTCCACCGGCGGATTTGATGCCATGGGTTTTCGAACTACAGACAATTGTTTGTATGCCATTTGTGTCGCCAATAACCATCTGTTCCGATTTAGTGCCGGTGTGGTGAGCGAAGACCTGGGAAACATCGGATTAACACCAAATCTGTATTATTTGGCAGGCGATGTGAGTCCGGATGGACGCTTCCACTATAGTGTTGGAGCAGATGCCGGTGGTCATGTGGTGCATCTGGCGAAAATTGACCTGACAAGCAGTGGGTTTCCAATCCAATTTATTAACCTAAGTGGACTTGGACTGCTTTCGGACATTACCTGCGATCCCCAAACCGGCAAATTGTATGGTTTTGACCATGATAATCACCGAATGGTATTGATTGATCCTGTAACCGGTGTGAATCAGTCGTTTCCGCCTATTGGATTCGAAAACGACATTTATGGTCTGTATTTCGATGCATTCAATGACCTGTATGCTGTAGGTAATACGCTAGGTGGTATCGTTGATGCATACTTCATGATGGACAAGAATACCGGAAAGGAAACGCGTCTGGCTACCGGAGCCTTGTCCAGGATTGCTGATGTCGCCTCTTGTCCATATTCTGTTGAACTAACCTGTGATGTTTCGCCTGGAAATAATTTGCCTTGTACCGATGCAGTATTTACATACAATCTCGTAAATGGCAGCAACGCAACGTTTGAAGGATTGGAATTGGTCCACAAGCTGCCCAATGGTTTTACGTTCGAATCGGTGTTGTCAAACTCATTTGGGGCTATTCCAGACACTTCAGCCAATCCGGGAGCTATTACACTCAGCAACATAAAGCTTAGCCCTGGATCAAGGCAATTGAGTATAAAAGTTTACGTTGGTGATATCCCAAAAGGGAAATACAACAGCCAGGCTGTAATAAATAAGTTGCCTGATGGATATGGCTCATGTTGTCTTTCCAATTATCCAAAACTGGCAGGCTTTGAGGACAGCACGGTATTTAATTTGAAACGATTTGATCAGGATAGCTTGCATTTCAACCTGCTGCTATGCCATGGAGAAACGCTGGAACTTGAATCAGGTGATTATGGCGATAACATCGTTTGGAACACGGGAAGTGACAAACCAAATCTGCTGGTCCAAACTGGAGGATTGTATAGTTTTACATCAGGTAGTACTTGTGAACAAGTGTATGTAGAACATGAGGTTACCTCTGTTTCTTGTCCGTATACCATTGAAATGAAGCACATAATAGAGCCTGATTCAACTTTTGCTTGTTCGGAGGTCATTTTCAATTTCTATGTAAATAATGATTCAGGTGAACCCAGGTATGACATCACATTTTATGATGAACTGCCGGCAGGCTTCAGTTTTTTATCTGTATTGAAAAACCCTTACGGCGGAACTGTGGATGCGGCTAATTCTGACAGCATCATAAGGGTGCAGCACATGACGATCCACCCGGGTAGAGATACCTTGAGGTTCCTTGTGAGACTAAACCAAATTCCCCCCGGAACCTATAAGAACAGGGCAAGGATTACCGGATTTCCGCAAATTATTGGACCTCTGCGCTTATCTGATGACCCGAAAACGGTTCAGCCGGATAGCAGTCGCCTCATTGTAAAAGGGATCATACAAGACTCCATGCTGTTCCATGAAAAAGTGTGTCCAAATGCAAGTATTGTACTGGATGCATCATACCTGGGACAATCCTTTTTGTGGGAAAATGGCTCGACAAGTAGTAGCAGAGAGGTGATTTCTCCGGGAATCTATTTCCTCTCTGTGTTGGATGGCTGTGAACCTAGAACTGTTATGTGGGACGTTGCAGGGGCAATGGGCATCGAAGTTGAACCAATATTGCCCATTATGTTGCATCAGGGAGATAGTACGGTCCTGCACACTGTAATTCATAATGAAGGACAGGATCTGGACATCCAATGGCATGATCCTGCGATGAATACCCTTTCATGCTTGCAATGTCCCGATCCGGTTGCCAAACCTCTTCACAATAACGTCTATTCCGTAATTGTTTCAAATGAGGAATGTTCGGATACAACCATCGCTGAGCTGCTGGTAGATGATTCCAGAAGGCTATATTTCCCCAACGCATTTTCTCCAAATGACGATGGGGTCAATGACAGGTTCTATTTTTCCAGTCCTGATTATGCAATGATTTTGTCCTTGTCAGTGTTCGACAGATGGGGTAACCTGGTTTTTCTCCGGGAAAAAATTGAACTGCAACCAGGACACCCATTTTGGGATGGAACCTTCGAAGGAAAACTTTTATCTCCCGGTGTTTATTTCTGGTGCGCAAAAATCAAGTTTATTGATGACGATGTGCAGGTATTTACAGGTGATATAACCCTTCTAAGATAAAAAAATAGCGGCTGCCCATGTTGGGCAGCCGCTTAAGTATTTTAGCATGTATCAGATTCCAAACGATTACCTGTAACCTGGGTTTTGAGACAGATTCGGGTTAACCGCCAAGGCTGAGTTTGGAATAGGGAACAATAGACGTTCGTTTCCAGAAACAGCTGGTTTCTCCTGGAAAGGCTGAAGGAATTTACCGAAGCGGATCATATCCGTACGGCGAAGACTTTCCCAATAAAACTCGCGACCTCTTTCTGCCAGAAGGTCATCGGCAGTAAGTGACATAAGGTCAGAAGCGCCACGCTTTGCGCGGATCTGGTTAACGATACCTAATGGGTCACCAGTACCATTGCGCATTTCAGCTTCCGCTTTCATCAGCAATACATCAGCGTAGCGGATAAATACATAGTCATTATCCACGTTGTCACCGTTGTTGTAGTCAATTGGATACTTCACTACACGGATACCGGTGATTTCCAGGTTATTTCCTGTTTCAACCAGTTTCACGTCACGTGTAAAGGCAAGTGGATTTCCTTTACGATCTTGCAACGGATTTCCATCTTTATCAACCTGCTGACCAACCAGGAAACCGGCATTAATACCGCCAACTTCAGTCATGCCTGCGTAGTCTGCCTTTTTACGCATATCGGTATCTTCGAAAGAATCGTAAAAATCACTCAAAGTGGCAAAACCATTCCAGCCAGAAGGATTCTGATTGTAGTGCAATCCGCAGAACCAACGTGAACGAACACTGTTACCAGTACCTCTGCTTGATCCGGCTACGTTTTCGTACGTCCAGATGTTTTCTGTAGATATCTGATCATTGTTAGGCGCAAAGTTGTCGAAATAGTTGTCAGCAATGCTGTATTTGCCTGACTGGATGATTTCGTTTGCCAGACTGATCACCTGATCCATATCCGCTGTTGGGAAGGATGGGTTTGCACGATCGGCGAAAGTACCTTTGTTCAGGTAGCAGCGCATCAGAAGACCTTTTGCAGCGTCTTTGTTTGCACGGTTTACCGGGCCATCAGGCAGGTCACCCATAACCTCGTTTAGTTCCTTGATTACGAAATCCAGCGCATCTGCACCAGAAAGCACTTGAGGAGCATTGAGCAAATTGTCGCCTACTTCACGGAATGGAACCTGGTTCCAGCCGTCAGCAACGGTAAATACGACAAATGCACGGAGGAAGCGAGCTTCAGCTGCCTGTTCTGCTGTTGGTGAAAAGTTTAACGAGTTGGTTGTGGCAAATTGAATCTGCAACAATTGGTTGAAAGTTTGCTTGAGATAATCGTGGTCTGCTGTCCAGGTATGGTTGTGCAATACACGCCAGATACCGTTATCATCCCAGTCACCTCCACGGGTTGGGCCGAGGGTTTCATCAGTAGTGTGCTGTTGTGCAGCCCACAAACGAGCCTGATCCTGATAAGGCTCTTTCATCAGGTCGTATGCTCCTTTAATCAGAGCGGCAACATCTGTATTGGCATTCAGATAAGCCTCGGCCTGTTGTTTGTTTAAATCCTGATTCAGTGTCTCATCCAGCGAGCAGGCTGAAAAGCCGAGCGCCAGGAGTACCATCAGGGAAATTGATTTAAATTTCATAATGTGGTAGTTTTTTTGTTAGAAAGAGATGTTAGCACCCACGATAATGGTACGAGCAGATGGATACGGAATGTATTCAATACCTGTTGAAGGCAAACCTTCTCTAACGTTGACCGTATTTACTTCTGGGTCAAAGCCAGTATAGTCGGTGAAAACAAACAGGTTGGTTCCCTGAACATACAGGGTAGCATTCCGTACTGTTTTTCCAATGTTTCCAAAATTATATGCGAGCCTGGCGTTAGCCAGTTTCATATAATTGCCACTTTCAAGATAACGGGTAGATGCTTTGATTGCATTTGCATCTGACTCCATTATGTCACCACCAATCAGATTGGCAGCAATGTTTCTGGTGCCAAGGTTGGTGATAGGCAATACCGACATTTGGGTATTGTTAAAGATTTTGTAGTTATAAGCTCCGTTCAAGCTCATATCAAACAAGAACTTGCCAAATCCAAGGCTAGTGGTAATACCAATAAGTGTATTAGGGTTTGGATCTCCAACAAAGGCCTGAGTTTCCTCATCGCCGCCTACATAGATACTTTGTCCGTTAGCATCAAGGCCTTCCCACTGACGCAGGAAGAAAGAGTTCAAAGGCTGGTCGTTGGCCAATTTCTGGCTAACAGCGCCTGAGCTACCCTGACCAAACAATTCTCCGTAGAAAATTTCCGGACCATTGTATCCAGTCAGTTTGTTGTCCTGGAAGGTGGCAACAGCGCCAAGGCTCCAGTTCAGGTTCTCCTGATCAACAATCAAAGCATTAACTGCCAATTCTATACCTGAGTTGGTAACCTCACCTGGGAGGTTGATCCAATAGAAACCTGCTGGAGCAGGCTGAATGGTTGGGAATTGGAACAACAGGTCCTCCGTTTTTTTATCGAACCAGTCTATGCTACCATAGATTTTGTTGTTCATAAAACCAAAGTCAAGACCTACGTTAATGGTAGTACTTGTTTCCCATTTTAGATCTGGGTTGGCAACGTTCGCCAATCCAACTGTTCCTTGTCCGAAGAAGTAACGCTCTTGAGAAGCACCTGCGGGGAAATCGGAGTTACCTGTTTGACCCCAGCTGGCACGTAATTTCAGATTGTCAATCGGGCCATCCTGCAAAAATGCTTCCTGGTGAAGATTCCAGGCTACACCAACTGCTGGGAAGTATCCGTACTTGTTGTTTTCACCAAATTTACTGGAACCATCAGCACGCATGGTAGCATTGATGAGGTATTTGTCCTGAATATTGAACAAAGCACGTGCAAAATACGATTGAAGTGCTGCGTCAGGATCACTGTAAGAGAATATGTTACGTGTACCCTGCGTAGTGTTTTGCAGAATATTGGTGTAATCGAAATCATCTACAGAGAATCCTTTACCAACGGCACCAAATCCATAGTTATTACGCTTCTGATATTCATAACCTACAGTTGCATTCAGACTCAAAGTACGGCTGAAAGATTTGAGGTAGTTGAGTGTATGGGACAGAATTTGGTTGGTATTGTTGCTGGCAAATGCACCGGCAATACCCTGGCCTTCAATATCCTGATAGTTGATATAACTGGCCAACTGGATCCGACGGTTACCTGTACCGTGGTAAATACTGTACTCCAGTTTATAAGTCAAATCTTCAGTAAGTTTCAGAGAAGGCGCAATACTTGCAAGGATGTCGAAAGTGCTTACTTTATCTTTAAAGGCGTCAATCAGAGCAACCGGGTTGATGGAAGTGTTGCCAAACGGAGGCAGGATAACCGGTGTGCCATCTTCATTGTACATAGAGGCAGTTGGGTTCCACTGTAGTGCTTGTCCAACTACACTTCCCTGGAATCCAGCGTTTGTGGAAATACCAGGTGCGCGCTCCCTTCCCTGCGAAGTCAATACACCAAAGTCAATGGACAGGCGCTTGCTATCGAAGAATTTATAAGAGCCGCGAATATTAGCAGTAAGACGTTGGAAATCATTGGCTTTGATAATACCTTCCTGGTTCAGATAGCCCAAACCAACGCGATAATTACCAGCGTCACTACCACCGCTAATGGTGATGTTATGGTTTTGAACGATACCTGTTCTTAAAATTTCATCCATAGCATCAACGCTTTGACCATAGTCTCCATTCCTTCTTCCAGTCATGGAATCAATGGATACACCATAGGCGTCAAGCGCGGCGCGGTATTCATCTCCGGTAAGTACCTCGTACTTTTTAAGGATAGAGCTTCCACCTACATAGGTATTCAGATCAATGGAAGGAGCTCCTGTTTTCGCACGCTTGGTGGTAATCAATACTACACCATTAGCACCACGTGAGCCGTAAATGGCCGTAGCTGATGCATCTTTCAATATTTCAATTGATTCGATGTCTGATGGGTTCAGGTAGTTCAAAGGGTTTGAACCTGGAGAATTACCAAAGTTGCCACCTGGGCTACCATCAGGCTTGGAAGAAGCGCCAAGCTGCTGAATTCCATCAACAACAAACAGAGGCTGGTTACCGGTACGTATAGAGGCATTACCTCTGATACGGACGGTGGTAAGACCACCAGGCTGTCCACTGTTGTTGATAACCTGTACACCGGCTACCTTACCCTGGATCAATTGATCAGGAGCGGTAACCAGACCTTTGTTAAAGTTCTTTTCGCTTACGGAAGCTACAGAACCAGTCAGATCAGATTTTTTGGCAACGCCATAGCCGATTACAACTACTTCGTCCAAAACTGATCCTGGAGCCAGAGCAACATCAACTACATTGGATGTCCCTAATGTTACCACTTGCTCTTCATATCCGGTGTAGGCTACACGAATCTGGTCGGAACCATCCGGAACATCGAGGACAAACTTGCCATCGACATCGGTGGAAGTGCCACGGGTTGTGCCTACAACCGAAACAGTAGCGCCAATGAGCGCATCACCGTTTTCCGAGTCGGTGACGTGGCCCGTAATGGCACGTTGTGCAAATGCGAAATTGCCTAGCAGCAACAGCATTGCCATAAGCAGTCCACACTTGGAAATGTTCAAAAACTTCATACGATAATGAGTTTAGTTTAGTGAAAAAATTAAATCCACACAGCTGGAAAGCCGTAATGAAAGGTTCAATGGAGTTGTTTTTAATCGTTCCTAAATGATCTAGGACGGGATGAAGAATTTGGTAGGACTGTTTCCTTCAGTGCTAATGCAAGGTGTGTGGTGGGCATTAGCACGGGGCTAAGGTACTGAATCGTTGGAAATTACGCCAAATACTTTCTTCAAATTTTTCTTTTGGTTGTTAAATCCAAATTTGATTGCAAATTTGGATTTAACACATTCGTTTACAATAACTTAATGAACTAAAATGGCTTGCTGATAAGATTTTATTTAGGGAGAATTACATTTGCGTAATAAACTGTCATGACAAAATCTTTCAATGAATCCAGGCCACGGCTCCCGGCTGAATGGGAGGCACAAAGCGCTGTACAATTAACTTTTCCACATGAGGAAACCGATTGGGCTGATATGCTGGAAGAAGTGCTTCCCTGTTTTATCACAATTGCTAAAACCATTGCCCGTTTTCAAAAGGTACTGGTCGTTTGTTCCAGTATTGAAAAGGTCAAAAAAATGCTTGGGTTCTTCAAGCCTGAAAATTTCATTTTTGCCGAACTCCCTTCCAACGACACATGGGCCAGAGACCACGGAGGTATTGGAATTCTTGAGGACGGAGAAAGAGTAATTGTCGATTTCCAATTCAACGGCTGGGGATTGAAATTTCCGGCTGACAAGGATAATCTCATCACCGGAAGACTTTTCGAGTCGGGTGTTTTCAAGGCTTCCAAAAAATATGGGGGACTGGTACTGGAAGGCGGAAGCTTTGAAAGCGACGGACATGGAACCCTGCTCACTACAGCTGAGTGTTTACTATCACCAAACCGAAATCCACAATTTTCCAGAACTTCTTTGGAATCCTATTTAATGGAACTGTTTGGTCTCGACCGAATTTTATGGCTGGAAAACGGTTTTCTCGCAGGTGACGATACTGATTCCCATATTGATACTCTTGCCAGGTTTTGTGATCCCAATACCATTGCCTACGTGAAATGTGCAGACACGGAGGATGAACATTTTACTGCCTTGCAAAAGATGGAACAAGAACTCAAGGAATTTAAAACCAGTGAAGGCAATCCTTATGTTTTGGTACCATTGCCAATGCCAGACCCTTGTTTTGATGAGTCAGGCATGAGATTGCCCGCTACTTATGCAAATTTTTTGATCATAAACGGTGCTATTCTGGTGCCTGTTTATGGCGTTTCCCAGGATCAGGTAGCAATGGATATTTTCAAAATGATTTTCCCGAATAGAGAAGTAATTGGAATTGATTGTCGTCCGCTGATAGAACAGCATGGTTCATTACATTGTATCACCATGCAATACCCAGCAGACTTTTTATAGGGCCAACGTGTCAAAGAACAATACATGAGAACCGCGGCCAAATATATTTCAACCATATTTTCACCAGACCTACTAACCTGACATTCTGCCAGTTAGGGGTATTGCGCAAACGTTTGTTGTTAATAACTTTTAGAAATTGTTAATAAAATATGGATTGTGAAATCAAAATTTTGCTCGGTTGGGAAGCTGTTCAGCTAAAGATAAATTTGAGAAACTATTGACTTGCAAACCCATTGTAGGTTTTATGACATGAAGCGAACAACCATAAAAGATATTGCCAGGCAACTTGGGGTGGCCCCATCCACGGTTTCCAGGGCCTTGAAAGACCATCCGGACATTGGGCTTGCACTCCGCACAGAAATTAAAAAGCTGGCAGAGGAGTTGCATTACAGGCCAAATCAATTGGCGGTGCACTTGCGCCAACGGTCCAGTAAACTCATTGGATTGATTGTTCCAGAGATCACCATGTTTTTTTATCCATCTGTAATAAAAGGCATTCAGGAGATAATTCAGGAGCATGGATATAACCTGATCATGCTTTCCTCCCATGAATCTCCGGAAAAAGAGATGGAAAACATCCGAATCTGTGCAGATAATGAAGTGGCAGGTATCCTGATTTCACTAAGTCGGCAAAGCGAAATGTATGAAAACCTGGAATACCTGCGGGAATTAGGCATCCCTTTGGTGTTGTTCGATAAGGTGAGTATTGATTTGCCCTTTGACTCTATTATGCTGGAAGATGAAGAAGCTGCCCGGCAAGCCACAACATTTCTCATTGAATCTGGATGTCGAAACCCGGGAGCCATTTTTGGCAACCCGAATATGCTGATCACACAAGAGAGAGTAAGGGGTATGCGCAAGGCCATGGAGGAAAATGAGCTGCCTTTTAAAAAGGAATACATGTATTTTGCAGATAATGTGGTAGAAGCCGAAGCCTGTGCTAAATTGCTGATGGCTCAAAACCCGCCCCCAGATGGTGTTTTTGCCATGACTGATGAAGTACTGATGGGATCATTGTCGGTGATTGCCGGTTCAAATACCAACATTCCAGCTAATTGTTCGGTTATTTGCATCAGCGATGGCGTATTGCCATATTGCATGACGCCCACAGTCTCTTTTCTGCACCACAATGGACTTGAACTCGGTCAATTAGCAGCCAACAGGATGTTTGAATTGCTGGAATCAGGTGAATTTATCAATGATGAATATTCAGGTGTGAAAAAAACGGTTCAGGCGAAATTGATCCAGTTAAGCAGCACCAGACAATTAGTTTTTTAATAGCCATGTCAACTTTGAAAATAGGAATCATACAACAAACTTGTTCCACAGATAAAGCAGCGAACATAGAGAAGTCAATTAAAGGAATTGCTGATTGTGCCTCAAAGGGCGCACAGTTGATTGTATTGCAGGAGCTTCATTGTGGCATTTATTTCTGTCAGGCTGAAGAAACTGCCATGTTCGATTTGGCCGAACCCATCCCGGGAGCGGATACCGATGTGTTTGCAGCGGCCGCACGGGAGCATGGAGTCGTGCTGGTGAGCTCGCTTTTCGAAAAACGCGCACCAGGTTTATATCACAATACTGCCGTTATATTTGAAAAAGATGGTAGCATAGCCGGGAAGTACCGTAAGATGCACATTCCCGATGATCCGGCTTATTATGAAAAATTTTATTTCACACCCGGAGATCTGGGTTTTGAGCCAGTTCAAACTTCTGTAGGGAAACTGGGTGTCCTGGTTTGTTGGGATCAATGGTACCCGGAAGCGGCCAGATTGATGGCTTTGGCTGGAGCTGAAATGTTGATTTATCCTACAGCCATTGGTTGGGAAAGCAGCGACCCGGAAGATGAAAAGCAAAGACAGTATGAGGCGTGGTTTACCATTCAACGGGCGCATGCTGTTGCCAACGGTTTGCCTGTGATCAGTGTGAACAGGGTAGGGATGGAGCCCGATTGGACAGGCGTGACCGGCGGGATTCAGTTTTGGGGACAAAGTTTCGTGGCCGGGCCTCAGGGAGAGATTCTGCATAGAAGTAGCATAGATGGAGAGGAGAATACTGTCGTTACCATTGATAAAGGCCGAACAGAAGATGTGCGTAGAATATGGCCGTTTTTCAGAGACAGGAGAATTGATGCATACAAGGGTCTGGTAAAACGATATTTGGACTGAACGGAAGGGTCAGTAGGTTAATCGCTTCACCCGGTTGTGCACCATAGCATCGATTATCTGGTAAACGATGAGTGGTTTTTGCGGACGCCAGTGCAAATCATTGTAATTCTCTCCGAAATACATGTAGTGTTCCAAATGAGCGCTTTGCATTTCTTCCATCACGTGTTGCCGGGTATTGATGCAGGCAATCCAACCGCCTTCTTCATGTACTTCTTCGACCCATTCGGCGTAATATTCATCATCTGAACTGTGGAAGTTCAGCACGTTTTCACAGAAAAGAGCAAATTTGGAAATTCCCTGGTTTAATAAAGGATCAATAACATTGCGCTTGAAAAACATGATGTCGTTGTGAAGGGCATCATTCCATTCACCAATCAGCTCTATCAGGACGCACTGCTCATCGTAATCTGCATAAATGATCTTACCATACAGGGTAGACGAACCAAAACCATCCCACTGGGGATGGAGGTAATAATTGTAAAGTTTATGCGTGTAGTCAAATTCGCTGTACTGCCTTTTATAAAAAGGAGACCGCTCGTCTTCTTCCGCAACATAAACTTCCCGCCAATTGTAATATGGTTCAATTTGATGCATCAAGCACGATTTTATCCGGAGTTGTTTTCCGGTTTTGCAAAATTATCTAAATCGGGTCAATGGAGAAGTTAAAGTCGATACAAAAAATTGTGCTTACCGGTCCTGAGTCCTCCGGGAAAACCACCTTGGCGCAGGAGCTATCCAAACAATTGGATTGCCCCCTGGTGCCAGAATTTGCCAGACCCTATCTCAATTGGCTGGGCAGAGGATATGTTTACCAGGATCTTTACTCAATATTGGTTGGTCAAACAGCCTGGGAACATTGGTATCTTCAACATAGCTCTAAACCAATTGTTGTTTGTGATACCGATTGGACCGTAATTAATGTATGGGAAAAATTTGGATACGGTTCAAATGAAGTTACCCAGGGTTTTCAATGCAATCCAGATACCTACTATCTTCTTTGTAGCCCGGATATTCCCTGGAAAGCAGATCCATTGCGTGAGCATCCGGTAGACAGGGATGCCTTGTATGACCTTTACTACCAATTACTTCAAACTTCCGGAGCTTCATTTACAATTCTGCAAGGCTCTCTCGAAAATCGAATAGCCGCAAGCCTGGCCGCTTTACAATAATTTTTCAGACCTTTGTCGCAATCATTGGGGTGCAGGAACTTGTTTTCCTGCTGAGATCATACCCATCGAACTTGACCGGGTAATTCCGGCTAAGGAAAGGATTCGGGTAGTGGCATCACTACGATAACAGAAGCCCCTTTTGTTATTGGATGTTTCACTCAAATTGTTAATATACAATGACTTGTGTCGTAAAATGCTGGCATTTCGCCTTCTTGTTTTTCACTCCAATTCTAGTTTTTTCCCAACAAACTGATACTCTGAAATCTGATCGCTTAAAAGAAGTAGTGATCCAAACTACGCGAACCGGCAGCAATAGTCCGATTCCACACACAAACTTTAAAGCCGAACAAATTGAGCAGAATTTGCAGGCTCAGGACATTCCGATGCTTTTGTCGTCTGTGCCATCTCTGGTTGAAAGCTCAGATGCCGGAAGCGGGATTGGCTATACAGGACTTAGGATTAGAGGTAGCGACCCAACCAGGGTAAATGTCACCATAAACGGTGTGCCGCTTAATGACTCGGAAAGTCAGGGCATGTATTGGGTTGATCTGCCTGATTTGGCAGCGTCGGCCTCGGAGATCCAGGTGCAAAGAGGCGTTGGCAACAGTACTCATGGTGCGGGGGCTTTTGGAGCAACCGTAAACATTGATCTATCCAACATTGATGCTGATCCGGAAGCGGTAGTAAGCAGTACAATAGGGTCATTTGGCACCAGAAAATTATCTGCAAAAACAGGTACCGGACTGATGAACGGTCGTTGGCATTTTTCGGGAAGGGCATCTTTGATTCACTCAGATGGATATATTGATCGGGCAAGCGCCGATTTGCAATCCTTGCATCTCAGTGCAGCAATGCTACGGGACCGACAAAGTTTACAGGTTCATTTGCTTTCGGGTAAAGAAATAACCTATCAGGCATGGAATGGTGTGCCTTCACAATATGTTAATGATGAGGTACTTAGGACTTTTAATACAGCCGGAATTGAGCAGCCTGGAGGCCCCTACAAAGACGAGGTGGATAACTACAGTCAGCAGCATTTGCTCGGGCATTACAAACTGCTCCTGAATTCAGGTTTGAGTTTGCAAGTAAATGGCCACTACACGAAAGGCGCTGGATACTACGAGCAGTATAAAGCGGCTCAGTTTTATGGCGACTATGGATTTACTCCCTGGAGAATCGCAGATACCAGCATTTCAAATACCGATTTGGTCAGGAGATTGTGGCTCGACAATGATTTTTACGGTGGAACTTTTGCTTTGCGTTGGCAGGCTGTGAAAGGCACTGATTTGATGCTGGGGGGCGGTCTTAATCGATATGATGGCAACCATTTCGGAGAAGTAATTTGGACCGAAAATCCGGTTGGAGTACCTAAGGATTTTGAATACTACAGAAATACGGCAGAAAAACTGGATGGAAATGTCTTTGTGAAACTTGAGCAAAAAGTGTCAGAGAAGTTTCGCGGGTTTGTGGATTTGCAAGCCAGGATTGTAGAGTACACCTTTCAAGGATTTGATTTGGCCTTAAACCCTACAGATCAAAGTGTCAGACACTTGTTTTTTAATCCAAAGTTAGGCGCAACATATTCTATATCAGACAAATGGACGGGCTATGGATACTTTGGTATAGCACATCGCGAACCCAATCGGGACGACTACACGCAATCGAGTCCGGACTCACGGCCAAAATCGGAGCAATTGGCTGATACAGAACTGGGGATACGATTAGTCAAGGAGGACTACCAGTTTTCCGCTAATCTGTTCTGGATGCAATATTGGAATCAATTGGCGCTGGATGGCCAGATTAATAAAGTGGGAGCATACATACGCACAAACATTCCCGACAGTTACCGCGCAGGTGTTGAGCTTGAAGGGAGTACTAGCCTTAACCAGCGATTGTCTTTACATGGCAACCTTGCTTTGAGCCAAAACAAAGTGAAGTCGTTTACAGAGTTCATCGACAATTGGGATACCTGGGAGCAGGAAACAGTTGTGCACACCAATACAGATCTGGCATTTTCACCCGGAGTGATTGCGAATGCCGGCATTATGGCAACTATTTGGGGTAAACAATTGCAAAGCTCCGAATTTGCACAACAGATAACGGTTTCTCTATCAGGGAAATATGTTGGCAAACAGTATCTGGATAATACATCGAATGACCTGACTTCTTTACCGGCCTATTTTACTTCAGATTTGCGGTTGAATATGGATTTCACCGGTATAATTGGGAAAAAAATAAGTCTTATTCTGGCTCTGAATAACTGGCTGGATGCAAAATATTCTGCAAATGGCTGGACATATCGCTATATTTCAGGCTTGTATGATGCCCGTGCAGATGACCCTTACGCAGCAGTGGAATCTGGCGATGTGTACCATTTAGCTGGTTACTTCCCACAAGCGGGCCGAAATTGGATGGCGACTGTTAAAATTACATTTTAACAAGTCTTGACTGAAATTCAGATATTGATTTCGAATTTATCTTGATTCACATGAAAAGAAGATGAATAGAATTGACAGACTTCTGGCTCTGCTAACCACCTTGATATTAATGAGTACATTAAATCACTTTCTTGAAAAATTCAAGAATTGACTGACATAGGGTTGTCAGTAAGGGACTCTAATTTTGTCAAAAACATTGATATGGAAAAGACTTACAAAAATTGTCAAAGCTGCGGCATGCCGCTCAAGAAATCACCAAATGGAGGCGGAACTGAGGCTGATGGCAGCACAAGTACCATGTATTGTGCTTACTGTTACGAAAATGGCGCTTTTAAGCAGCCTGACTGGTCCGTTGGTCAGATGCAGGAATTTGTAAAGGGTAAAATGAAAGAAATGGGATTCCCAGGATTTCTTGGTGGCTTTTTTACAAAAGGAATACCCAAACTTAAACGTTGGTCATGAGTGTAATTCCCAAGCTCGCCAGCTCACTTGGCCGTAGGGATGAAGTTCCGAATCAGGAACTTGCCAGGCATATTGCGGCAAATGCTGATCAAAAAGCAGTAGAAGAACTGGTTTACAATTTGTCCAACAAAAAAAAGGACATTCAGCACGATTGCATCAAAGTGCTTTATGAAGTAGGTGAGATTGCACCTACTATGATAGCATCATATGCCGGGCAGTTTCTTTCCTTGCTTCAAAGCAAAAATAACAGGTTGCAATGGGGGGGCATGACAGCCTTACATTGCCTGGTTCATGAAAACCCGGTGTTTATTTATAAATCACTTCCAACCATTATGGAGGCAGCAGAAAAGGGCTCAGTGATTACCAGAGACAATGCTGTCAATATTCTGATCAAGCTTGCGGAAATTGACCAATACGCTGAAACAGCGTATGCCTTGATCATGGAACAGTTGTTGAGTAGTCCGGTTAATCAATTGCCGATGTATGCCGAGCGTGTTTTCCCATTGACCAGCAACCTGGATAAAGCGCCCTTTATCCAGGTGCTCACTGAAAGACTGAATGACCTGGAAAAGGACAGCCAACGGAAGAGAGTTCAAAAAGTGCTAAAAAAGGTATCGAAAGATAAATCCTGAGTTGCGGTCGAAAAAGACACAAGCACAGCGAAAAAAATCCCGAATTTTCCAAGCATGGGAAAATTCGGGATGATTCATTTTTTGTGCCCGGAACAGGACTTGAACCTGCACGACCTTTAAGGGTCAAGGGATTTTAAGTCCCTCGTGTCTACCATTCCACCATCCGGGCAATACCCCTAAAAACTGATGTCAAGGGGCTTAAGCGCCGCAAAGGTAAAAGTATTGCGGTATCATTCCTTCTTCTTTACTTTTTCTGCTTCACTTTTTAATTTGGCAAGCTCTTCTTCGGCCTTCTTAATCTCTTCTTTTAGCGCTTCAAGTTTTTGATTTTCAGACGCTTGTGACTGTTTGGCGGCTTCAGCTTTTTTGTTTTCAGCATTAACAATTTCTGCTGTTTCTCCTTTGATGCGTTGTACTTCGGCCGCAGCTTGCTCTCTGGCCTCTGTTACTAATTTTGCACCATCACTTTTTGCCTGTGCTATAACAGATGCGGCTTCCTCTCTGGCTTTTTGTACACCTTGGGCTGCTTCTTTCTGAGCCATGGCAATTTCTTCACTTGATTTCTTTCTGGCATCTGCTGCTTCATTGGCGTACTGCTGTCGTTTTGTCTCAGAGTCTTTTCTTGCTTCTGACACTTCCCTGGCAGCGTTTTCGCGTGCTTCACTCACTTCTTTACGTGAACGTTCCTGAGCATCTGATACTTCTTTGGCGAATGCTGCTTTTTTATCGTCCGACTCTTTCTTGGCCAGGGAAATTGCCTCAATAGATTGTTTCTTGGCAGCGGCTACTTCATTGGCGGCACTTTCTCTTGCGGCAGCCACCATTTGTGCTGATTCCTCTTTTGCCGCAGCGGCTCTTTCAGCGCTGGCCTGTTTTTCTCTGGCGGCGTTTTCTCGCGCAGTCTTTACCTCATTGGCAGATTGTTGATGAGCTTCTGCTATTTCAGAAGCTGCCTTTTCACGAGCGGCTGCTACGTCGTTTGCCAGCGTTTGTCTGGTGCTTGCACTGGCTTCTCGGGCAATTCGAACGCTGTCGGCCTCTGCGGTTTTAACCGCCAAAATGGCCTGACTGCTCTGACGTTTGGCATCGGCTACTGCTGCTGCTGATTCCTGTTGAGCCTGAACGGCAGCTGTACGTGCTGCTGCCACTTCATTTGCTGCTTTTTCTCTGGCAGCAGCTATCTCGGCTGCTGCTTTTTCTCTTGATTCAACCACCTGGGCAGCTGAGGCTGAATTGCTTTCCTGTTGTTTCTTTTTGGCATCTGCAACAGCTGCAGCTGCTTCGGCCTGAATTTGCTTTATTTTCTCATCCGCTGTTTGCTTGGAGGCTGACACTTCACCTGCGTATTGCTTTTGAACTTCAGCGGCTTTTGCATTGGCTTCTTGCACTCTTGAGCGGGCCTCTTCTTGTGCTTTTTGAACTTCCTTAGCAGCTCTATCCCGGGCAGCGAGTACTTCAGCAGCACTTTCTTCCTTAATTTTTGCCTCCTGGGCCTTGGCTGCTGCTACTGCTTTAGCAAGCTCTTCCTGTATTTTGGCAATTTCTTCTTCTGCTTTTTTGCGAGACAGGGCAACTTCCTGGGCTATTGAATCGCGCTGAGCTTTTGCTCTTTCCTGAGAAGCGGCAATCGCTTTAGTAGCTTCCTCCTGCACTTGTTGAACTGTGCTGGCGGCCTTTTGCTTGCTTTCAATTACTTGCTTGCTGATGGCCTCTTTTTCTTCATTTGCCTTTTGTTGCTGAATGGCAACTTCTTCATGGATCTTGGCAATCTGTTCGGAAGCGCGTTTTTTGGCGTCGGCCACTTCTGTTGCAGCCTCTTCTTTCTGGCGGGCTACACTTTCTCTAAGCTCTGCAATTTCATTGGCATTGCTTTGCTCAAATAATGCTTTGTCTTCGGCTGCTTTTCTCCGGCTCTCTGCAAGATTAGTGGCTATATTCTGCTTTTCCAGCACCATGTTCTCGCGGATTTTTGCCACTTCATTGGCTGTTTCCTCTTTAACCTTGAGAATCTGTTCTGCGGCGGTCTTTTTACTTTCTACAACGTCCAGCGTTGTTTTGCTGGATTCTTCTTTGGCCAGGGCTCGTGCATCTGCTACCATTTTGGCATTTTCTTCCCGAATGCGCTGGATTTCATCGTTCGCATTCTCCCGGGCAGATGATACTTCGTCGTTGTATTCAAGCTTCGACTCTTCCAGTTTGTTTCGGATATTGGCCAGTTCTTTGGCAGCAGCTTCCCTGGCTTTTTTTACTTCGTCAGCCGAGGCAGTTTTAGCTCTTAGTATTTCTTCACCAGCCTGCTTGCGGGCTTCCTCTACGTTCAAATTAATTTTGGTAATGGCAGAATCTGCTTTCAACCGATTTTGAGCTACTGCTGCCTGGGCTTCAGCCCTTGATTTTTCGATTTCTGCCAGACTGGCTTTTCTGGCCTCGATCACTTCATTTTGATACTGAAGTTTCTTTGCATCGGCGGCTTCTTTGGCTTCTGCTACCTCTTTCTGTAGTTGAGCCTTTACAGTGGCTGCTTTTTCTTTTTCCGCTTTTATTTCGGCGCGAACCTGGTCCTTGGTTTTCTCCAGATCATTGCGCAGGGCAGTGAGTTCGGCATCACTAGAGGCGCTTGCGGTACCGGTTTTGCCCGGTTCCGGCTTTTTACCGGCATCCGGTTTTCCTGAACCTGGTTTTGATACCGATGCGCCAGGAGTATCAACCACGGAACCCGAATCAAGAATGTTGTTGAAGCAGGAAACCAGCTTTTTAAATTCGGATTGTCTGTCAGAATTGATGGTAAATTTAAATTTCTGACGGTCTACGAAATTAATGAAGGTGATGCCTGTCACATTTGCCTGGGATAGCCACCTGGTTGCTTCCAGGTCGAGTCGCAGGTTATTCTGGTGAGTGGGAACAGTACCTGGAAGCCTTTCATCCAATCCGATGAATTTGTAGGCTTTTTCCTGACCACTGGCATCGACAAATACTACCTGATCGTCCTGATTGAACTCAATGCCGCCCAATGAGGTAAATCTGGCAAAAATTCCTTTTTCGTCTGTAAAAAACTCAACGCTATAGGTGTAAGCACCCCGGATAACAACAGCTAGCTGATTGGTTGCAGCTATCTGAATTCCACTGATCCTTTTGTTTTCCCGGATCGTCTTGGAACAGTCCTGAGCAACCGTTATGGAAGGGATTAAAAGTATAAGCAGCAATAAGGGGTAGATTTGACGGAGGATAGGCTGCATAATTAGGAAATAGAGAATGGTTTATGATTGAATTTAATTCGTTTTCGCGGCAAAATAGAAAGTTTTCCGTCACCAAACGCAGGATGTGACGAACAAGTGTCTGGATTCCCAAATATTAGCAAAGTTTTAAGTCGCAACCCATCAATAATTCGGTTTTTAGATGATATCGCCAATTGACCTGCTAATTTCAGTTCCTTATCTACCGGGAACCGGAACAAAAGTCGGACTTTGCGGCACTATTTTTATACTTATGGTACAAGTGTTTTTAAAACCGGGCAAGGAGATCCCGGTATTGAGGTTTCATCCCTGGGTTTTCAGTGGTGCCATTGCTAAAATTTCCGGTCAGCCGGAAGATGGCGATTTGGTGGAAGTTCTGAATAAAAAAGGTGACGTCCTGGGTGTTGGTCATTTCCATCATGGAAGCATTGCGGTGCGCTTGCTGTCTTTTGAGAAGCAGGATTTGCAGGAGCAGGGTTATTGGGATCAAAAAATTCAGGATGCTCTGAAAACCAGATCCCTGATAGCAGCAATACAAAACGACCAGGCTGCATTTCGACTGGTACACGGGGAAGGTGATGGCTTGTCGGGTCTGATAATAGACCTGTATGCGGGCATAGCGGTTGTGCAATGCCACAGCATTGGCATGCACAGGCAAATCAATTTAATTTCCACAGCACTACAACATATTTTGGGTCACCGCTTGCTTGCCGTTTATGATAAAAGCAAAGAGTCATTGCCCAACAAGTACGCCAATGAGCAAAGCAATGGGTATGTCTGGAAAGCTGAAAATCAGCCGATTAAATTGCCGCATCCGGTTCTCGAAAATGGAGTCAGGTTTCTCGTAAATTGGGAAACTGGACAGAAAACCGGATTTTTTCTTGACCAGCGTGATAATCGCCAATTGCTGTCCCGTTTTGTTGCCGACAAGACCGTTTTCAATGGGTTTTGCTATACTGGGGGCTTTTCCTGTTATGCCTTGAAAGCAGGCGCCAAAGTTGTCCATTCAGTTGATATATCCTCCAAAGCCATGGATTTCTGTGCCGGGAATGTGAAACTTAATGAGCCATTCTCTGGTGAACACAAGGGGCTTACTGAAGATGTGTTGAAACACTTGAATCAAAGCGATTTTCAATACGATGTGATGATCATTGATCCTCCGGCTTTTGCCAAGAGTATGGATAAACGCCACAATGCTGTTCAAGGCTACAAGCGATTGAATTTGGCTGCCATGCAAAGAGTTAAACCGGGAGGTGTCATGTTTACTTTCTCCTGTTCTCAGGTAGTCGACAGGGAGTTGTTTTATCACACCGTAGCTGCAGCGGCCATGGAGCTTGGCCGACCTGTAAAGGTTCTGCATCATTTGACCCAGGGTGCCGATCATCCGGTGAGTATGTTTCATCCGGAGGGTTCTTATTTAAAAGGACTCGTGCTGCAAATTGGATAAGGATTTTAGGATATGTTTGATAAAATTGCTTTATTCGCTTGCTCTAAGACTTACATACATCACTTTTCAATTCCATCAAATTATGAGAATCTTACTGCTGCTTTTTGCCCTTGCTTTCACAACCTGCCAAATGCCCGGACCTAGCTCTGATCTGGTAATGTGCCATGATCCAGGTTCAGCTGTTGATGAATTTGCCATGTTTGCCAGCGAATCGGAGTTTCGTGCTGCGCATCCTGATCCAAAGCCCATCAAAATTATTAATGAAGGTGAAGTAATAGAGTTCCCGGTTGAAGGACAGGAGAATGGCCGTGGTTACCGGGTAATGGTTGATAAGAACAGCCAAAAATACCTTTTGCTTTTTCACGAGTGGTGGGGATTAAATGACTATGTAAAACGCGAGGCAGATATGTGGAGTAAAGAATTGAATGTGAATGTGTTAGCCATTGACTTATATGATGGAAAGGTGGCCACTACATCGGAGGATGCCGGCAAACTCATGCAGGCGAATAATGCCGAAAGGTCCATTGCTTTGATAAAGGCAGCTGCCGACTTTTTAGGAGAAAAAGCTGAATTCAGTACTATGGGCTGGTGCTTTGGCGGTGGATGGTCACTTCAGGCGTCTCTGGTACTTGAGGACAAAGCCAAATATTGTGTTATGTACTATGGTATGCCGGAAAAAGATACTGATAAGCTGAATAAGCTGTCGGCGAAAGTGCTCATGATTCATCCCAATAAGGACAAATGGATCACTGGAGAGGTTGTAACACAATTTCAGGATAACATGAAGGCAGCTGACAAATCACTTGAGGTATATCATTTTGATGCGGATCATGCATTTGCCAATCCAAGCAGTCCGAGATATAATGAAGAGCATGCCGTACAGGCTCGTAAATATGTGCATGCCTTTTTGGAGAACTTTTAAAAATCATACCAATCACTTTAATCTCACATTATGTCTACACACCAGGCCGACGGTTCGTATTCAGCCCCGGAAGGCGGCGGCGGAATGGGCCGCCAGATCATTCTATTGGTACTTTTTTCCGTTGCAGCAGTCATGGTTTACAAGGCATTTCTGAGTGATGGCAGCTTTTTTAGCAGTCCCAAGGAAGTGAAACTAACGTATGTGCCATCTGATTTTCAACCAAATCTGGATGAAGAATCAACGCTAAGGGTTTTATCCCGGCCGGAGGCTTATGCAAAGGAGTTTGATGAATTGGTGTATAATTTCAATTTATCCCTGCTTCATCATGTGGCGAACAGAATGAACCTGCCGGATAGCCTGAGACGGGAACTTGAACCAGCTTACAAGACTCACCACAATTATCTTAAACGCCTGTATTACAACGACTTCGTTGCCCTGAAAGATACCACGGCTACCTTGTATGAGACCTGGTACAACGATAATTCCAATCAGGCCGTGAAGTTGTTCAATGAGGTAGCAGGTAAATACACCTGTTTTTTTGTCACCCAGATCATTGCCTCCTTATTGAAAGCAGATGGCGGCAGGATGTATGCAAAAGGCAAGGGTGTTGAAACGCCCTGTGACATTGCCATCAATGAAGGGCTGAAACCCATGGTTGAAAGACTGCGTAAAAAAGCGGAGATCATGGATTTCAGTGCCTCAAGAGGTTTGCTGAAAGAGCGGGTAAGAAAGGGTGTTGCAGAATTGGCAACCTATGAATTGAGAAGTCGGCTAGGGCTGGATAAAACCTTGCAATACAAGTTTCTGGGCTTTTCCATTTCTGAAACAGACATACGGGTGGAGGCCATTAGTGTTGTAAAGGCCGGTTTCAAGCTGGACGAGTATTTTGATGTTACGTACAGCCCTAAGAAGAGTATGATCTACGTAACCCTGCCTCAGCCAACCATACTTTCCCACGAAGTATATCCCAAGGTTGACAAGCTGGATGTAGGCTTTTTGGCCGGAATAAGTGGAGATGAAATGAATCGGAATTTCAATGAATTGAGACGGCAGTTCAGGGAGGAAGCCATCCAGCAGGAGCATGTGCTGGATCGGGCCAAGGCGCGCGCTGATTCTGTTATGCAATTGCTGATGGGGCCGGTTGTGAAATCAATGGGGCGCAATATGAGGTTGCAGGTGCGTTTTCAGAATCCGCAAAACCCTTATCCGGCTGAACAGGATGATTTTCCGGAAAGTGAATTTAATTCAACTGCACCGCCAAAAATACAGGAGCCAAAGCCTCCGAGCGATGTGCCGCGACCCTCTCGCGATAAAGACAAAGTATTAGCCAACTGATCAATCACGTATAGCGTATGAATAAATCTACAGAAGTAAAGCTGCTGAATGCGGCTGTTATCGTAGCAGCACTTGGCTATTTTGTGGATATTTATGACCTGCTTCTTTTTGGGTTTGTTAGGGTGAAAAGTCTGACAGATCTGGGTTTTTCAGGCCAGGAACTCACCGATCACGGTCTTACCTTGCAAAACTGGCAGATGTTCGGCATGTTCATCGGCGGTATTCTCTGGGGTGTTTTAGGCGACAAGAAGGGTAGGGTGAAGGTGCTGTATTTTTCCATTGCCTTGTATTCGGTTGCCAATATCCTAAATGGCTTTGCATCGGGGTACATAGATTACACCATTTACCGCTTCTTTGCCGGTATAGGACTTGCCGGCGAACTTGGCGTAGGCATTACATTGGTTTCGGAGGTACTGCCAAAACAGAAACGCGGTCTCGGCACTATGATCGTGGCATCTGTTGGACTTTCCGGCGCTTTGCTGGCCTGGGTGATCAATCATTATTTCGATTGGCGGGCTTGCTACTTTATCGGTGGGGGACTTGGCATTTTGCTGTTGGTGCTGCGCGTTTCAGTAGCTGAATCTGGTATGTTCAACACCATGAGGATGCAGGCTGGCGTCGGTCGGGGCAAGTTCCTGTCGCTCTTTACCAGTTGGGACCGATTTACCCGTTTTTTACGCTGCATATTTATCGGAACCACTACCTGGTTTGTAGTGGGTGTTCTGGTTTTCTTTTCTCCTGAATTTGGTCGAGCAAAAGGTCTGGAAGGCATTTCAGCGGCTAACGCCATTGCCATTTGCTACATCGGTCTTATCCTCGGTGATTTGGCTTCCGGATTTCTGAGTCAGTATTTGCGAAGCCGGATAAAGGTGATGGTCATATTTCTGGTGCTGGATTTGTTTGCCATTATGGCTTACCTGAGCTTGCCTTTTGAAGATCCGGTCTTTTTCTACGCCTGTCACTTTGTGTTGGGCTTCTCAGTAGGCTTTTGGGTGATTTTTGTAACCATAGGCGCCGAGCAATTCGGCACCAACCTGCGCTCCACGGTGGCTACCTCTGTTCCAAATTTTGCCCGGGGTATGCAGGTGCCCATCAATACGGCTTTTATGTATCTGAAAAATCCGGCTGTGACAGGTAGTATTGTGGCAGCTGGTTATATGGTGGGTGCCGTTTGTCTGGTCATCGCGTTTTTAGCCTTGTGGGGCATGAAAGAGACTTTTGATGCGGATTTGGATTATGTGGAGGCGATATGAGTTGTGTGCTTTATTAGGTTATTACGTTTGTCGGCAGAGCCGACGCGATAGTGGGCACGATGCTGGAGCATCGCGCCAACGGTTTTGCGTGGGTGTCACATGAAGAAACTTATGGATATTCTACAAATATGGAATTTTCACTGCAAATGTGCCGCGTTCGGTTTCACCAGCCCATACAGGCTTATCGGAAAGCAGTGCATACCGACTGACAATATTTTGAAGGCCAAGACCCGTAGAAACAATTGGTCCGGGCCGCGGCTGCAGGTTATTCTCGACTACCAAATTGTCTGAGTCAAACTCACGCACTTGAACCAGCAGCGGCATTTTTTTTGACATTCGGTTGTGTTTTACTGCATTTTCAATTAGTAATTGCAATGTTAACGGAGCAATTTTTCTATTGTCAAGCAGGTTGTCTGTCAGATTGATTTGGAGTTCGATTTTGTCTTCAAAGCGGATTTTCAACAAAAAGAAATATGCCAGTATGAATTCAATTTCAGTACGCAGGCTCACCATTGACTGTTCCTTTTGTTCAAGAATATATCGATAAGACCGTGAAAGTTGTTCAATAAACTGTTCCGAGAGGTCAGGGTTTGTCCGGACGAGAGAGGAAAGAATGCTTAGGCTGTTGAATAAGAAATGCGGGTTAACCTGACTCCGCAACAAGGCAATTTCGTACAGCAGATGTTGCTTTTCCAGGTTATCAGAATGTGCTTTCAATTTGTTTACGCGACGCTGGTAGTACAACATCCTTATCCAGAAGCCGAGGGCAATGATCAGAATCAACAGTCCTATGACCAAAAACCATACGAGGAGTTTGTTTTTTTCTCTCATTGCATGCTGGTGCTCCATTTCAATATGGAAACGCTCTTTTTCCCTACCCAGGCTGTCAGTTGCCGACTTTCGCGCGAGTTCCATTTTTTTTAATGTTTGGAGCGTTTCCTGCTTTTGGAGGCTGTCTTTTACCTCATTATATTGCTGTAGATATGCTAATGCCCGCCTGTATTGGCCAGATTGGTTGTAAGCTGTTGACAAGCACAAGCAGGATTCCATTTCTGTGATGCTGTAACTGCTTAGATCACGCGACATTAGTAATGCATCGCGACATACTTCAATGGCAGCGGAATATTGTTTTTGTTCCAATCTCAAATTCCCAATGGCATTGAGTGCATCGGCAAGACCCTCCAAGTCCCTTATGTTTTGAAAGATGGCAGTTGCTTGTTTTAAATCTGCAAAAGCATCCGCATAGCGACCTAAGGTTGTATAAACCACTCCGCGATTATACAGTGAGGTGGCCGCACCATGATCATCATTCATACTTTGCTGAAAGCCAAGTGTTTTTTCCAGTAAGTACAAGGCTTTGTCGTTGTCCTGCTCGTCGAGATAAATGGACGAAAGGTTGCCATAAACTAGTGTGAGACCTTGTTTGTCGCCTAACAGTTCATACAATTCCCTGGCTTTCAGCAAGTACTCCAGAGATTTCGAATTGTTCTCAGACTCTTCGTAATAAATGGTGGCTATGCTTACATATGCATCGGCTGTTTTTTTCTTGTCACCGGTTTCCTCGGCGAGGGTTAAAGAGTTCAAGATGCATTCAATGGCTTTCGGGAAATTGCTCTGGAGCCGATAAATATCGCCCATGTTGCCGTATACCGCAGACATAGTGTTTCGGTCACCTGTTTTCTTCAACAGGATGAGACTTTGTTTATACTTTTCCAGCGCTGAAGCATAATTGCTTTGCATTCGATAAGACAAACCAATGATATTAAGCGCTTTGGCTTCCCAAGCCGGCAGATTATTTTCTATGGCGAATTTTTGTTGGATTTCTGCCAACAGACGGGCTGAGTCAGGCTGATTAGGGACGTATTTATAGGCCAATTGTTGAATGGCCCTCAGCCGTTGTGTGTCTTGCAAAGCTGAGTTCTGCCAAACTTTCCAAAGTGGATCTGCTTGGTTTTGTGCAAAAATTTCTAAGCAGGCCAAAACCAGAAACAACAAAAATGTACCCGATTTAAGCATTTTATTCGCCCTTTCGTTTTTTCCAGTTTAGTCTGAACACCAGGCTTCCTTTTTCTCCGCAGTTCAAAGTCAGCGATTCCCCGATGATTTTATAGGACGCACAAATACCGAGGTAATCCAGAAACTTTTGTTCCCATTGCATGCTGTTCTCACAATACTTTTTGGTAGTGAAAATTTCTGATATGGAAAGGCTTTTTCGCTTCGTCTTATAATTTGCGCCTAATTGATTGCATCCACCAATTCCACTCAGCTTTCCTTGTTCAAACTTTATAGAAATCGTGATGTCTTCCGGGACTTCTTCCTGAACAGCGGATTTATTGATTGTGGTAAGTTGCCAAACCATTCCTTCCAACTTTACAGCACCTTTTGGCGGACATTCTCCTTTAGAATATTCCATAATACTGGCGCATTCCGCCATACATGCATTGCTATAGGTTTTATTGTTGCAACCGCAAACCGGGTCATGTTCGAGCATACAACTGCATTCCGGTCGTACGCGTTCCACGCACTTATTAGCAGGATTACAAGCCAGAATAAATATGACCAGTTGGGACAGGATAAGAAAATGGAGTTTCATAATGAGGACAGGAATTGAGTGAAAAAACGCAGAAATTTAATGGCAAAAATTCGTCTTGCCTTGAAAATGATTAGAATTCTTTCTGAATCAGAGAGCGTACGAGGTACGAAAGAAAAGTAGGTGGAGTTGTTCTTAAAATAATTTGCGCAAAGGCTCAAACCGAAGAAGCATTTTGACGCCAAAAAGTGCTGTGTAAAGTAGGGATAGTACCAGTGTGAAAGTCATAATTTAATGGCCATGCCTGGGGATGGGATGGCCGGCAAGTGACTCGTTTGTCCCATGCCGGCGTCCATCAAATTAGTGAATAGGTAAACGGGTTACAGCTTTATTACTTTGCCAGTATAAATTTCATGGCCTTTTCTGGCACTTATCCAATATAAACCGCCGGGCAAGTCGCTGATATTAAGGATCTGGCCGGGATGGTATTCCAGATTGCGCAGCAGATTACCCTGAACATCAAAAAGTTGTACCTGGGCATTGCCATTGAGTTCGAGAAGGATATGATCGATGCCTGGGTTCGGGCTTACAGATAAGGCCATCGCTGAAACAGGTACATGAACCTGTGATAATCCGCTGTAGTAGAAAAATTTGCGGCTACTCAGAAGATACCCGTAATCTTCATACCAGTCGTAAGTGGTTTCTAGGGCAAGCTTTTCATCCTCAAAATAGTCGTAAATAAATAGCGCACGTTCTTCCGGAAGACCCGGGTAATAATGACTGATATCCTTTTGCGAAACGCGCTGGGCCATGTCATAGCTGTAAATTATTTGCTGGTTTTGATACCAGTCGGCCTTTTCATGATCCCATTCGTACTCATTCACCTGCTCTTCTTTGCCAAACCAGGTATATGTATAAGTTGTTCTGCTGACGGGAGCCTCTTCCTCAAATTCATCCAAACCAAATACCCTGGTTTCTATAACCTGATGATTTAAAAACTTTGAACTCGAATGTCCAATATAGGATTCTTCGCCATCGATGATCACATATGAATCTATCTGGAAATTATCGCCATCCTGATCGTATGCATATACATCTCTGAACAGCAAGGGTTGTCCGAAATAATCGAAGGTTGAAATAGTTTCCAACAGGCGATCTTCCTGGTCGAATTTATTCAGATTGTAAAAGGAGATCGCCCAGGTTGTTAAATCAGGATTCCAAAAATAAACGAAAAAGGAATCGATCAGATCTGCCGAGCTGCCATGTCGGTAAACGATTAACCGGGAATCTGGCACAAATGCAGCACTGGAGGGATCATAAACTTCAGCATAATTCTCCAAAATTCGTTGCTGACCATCGCGGTAGGTTGCAATGCGGTCGAGCGGGAACCAGGCCTGGTTTTCATGTTGAAAGTTAGTTTCAACCTCCGTTCCGGTTTGCGGGTAAGTATACAAACTGCGAAATATAGGCAGCGAGTCCTCCTCAATATAATAATTGTAAAAGGTAATGCTTGAGTCCAGCCGGAATTCAGCAGATCGGTTATTTGTGGTTGAGATGGCTGACTGGGCAACCATGGTGGGCATATCATAGCCTAGCTGGTTCAGTGATTTTACAATGGTGTGGCTCAGGTAGGGCGCATAAGGCCTTAGACTGGGGGGGAGCGATTTTTGTGCAAAAACCGGAATTAAGCCTAAGGAAAGGAGTAAAACTAATAGAACGGTTTTCATAACTTTTGTCATCTTAATTGTTTTTGTTTGTTGATGGGACAAAAGTATGAGGGGGACTTTATGTGTATAGAGCAGAAAGATATGAATGCCCAAATCTGAAGGATGAATTGCCAAAATCAGCGACCGAGCCAATTCTTGAAATCCGACATCCTGTCGCCGCTGACAAATACGTCCTGGCGCGGTTTGGGAACCAGCTCGAGTTTTAGTTTACCTTTAAAATGAGTGTGAACAGTCCTGATCGCCTGAAAACCAACCAGGTACTGGCGACTGCAACGAAAAAAATGTGTCGGGTTGAGCTGGGTACTCAATTTGTCCAGACTAAAATCAATAGGAAGATTTTGTCCTTCACGGGTCACCAGAAAGGTTATTTTTTCATCTGAATAGAAGTAGGCGACATCATCAGTTTCGATACTTCTGATTTTTGTGCCCACACTAATCATAAACCGGGTTTTGTATTCCGGTTCTCTTTGGTTTATCAGTTGTAGTAGGTTTTCAAAAGAAGTTTGGGGAAACTGCGATTTTAGCGTTTTGTATTTCTGGAGCGCCGCAACCAATTCAATATAATTAACTGGTTTAAGCAAATAGTCGATGCTGTTGACCTTGAATGCCTTTACCATATATTCATCATAGGCAGTAGTGAAAATAACCGGGGCTGTCAGAGAAACCAGTTCAAAAATTCTGAAGCAAAGATCATCCTCCAGGTGAATATCCATAAAAACCAGATCCGGCATGTCATTCCGGCGGAGCCAGTCAACTGTTTCGACAACCGATGGTAATTTAGCTAAGACACGTATGTTGGAGTCGAATTTGGCAAGCATGTCTTCCAGACGCTCTGCTGTGAGATTTTCGTCCTCAATGATTATCGTTCGCATAATGCAGGAATTTTCATCTGACAAAAGTGCAATTTTGCGAACTCTTATTGTTACCCAATTTGTGTTTTTTGATCATGACTGGTTCGGGTATTCAATTTTAATGCTGCGTTTATCACAACCACTTGGGTACCTGTTTCAAACCACCACCTAATATAAAAAAATCAGGTCAAAGACCATCAAATAATCCTTGACCTGAAATACTTTGATAAATTATCTCAATGAGGCATAGAAACCGGCAAACTTCCATCAAAATCTCCTGAAAGTACCGGAGACTGGATACCGCCTGTATGCCCTATCACAGTTTTATACACGTAGTTATACAATTCCCTGATGTTGACAATGCCATCAGCATTTTCATCGGCTTCTCCTGCCATACCGCGCATCAGGAAGTAGGTGAACACACCGTGTTGCAGTCTTCTGTCTTCCAGGGAAACTTCTCCCGGGCTGGAGGACATGAATAGGGCTGTGCCGTTGCTTGCTCGGGCAAATGCCTCGTAAAAGCTGTTAGAGGCCGGCATCCTTCCGGTGTTGCTCTTGGCGGCAAATACCTGACTATTATTGATCGCTCCGCTGAAGCAGGCATCGGCGAAGCATACTTTTTGGCGGGCCGGACTATCATCGAGTAAATTGATGATCTCCTGATGCCAGATCTGGTTTTGAAATCCGTTGTAATCAATAGGCAGGAAACAGCCCTCGTCTCCGTGTCCGCTGAAGTAGAAAATGAACACATCATCTTCGTCAGCTCTGGAGGATAGCGTTTCCAGCGCCTGCAGGATGTTGGCTCTGGTAGCCTTGCTGTTGATCAGGAGTCGAATGTGATCCTCCGGGATGCTACCACCTGATCTGCTGATGAGGTGATTGTAGAAAAACTGGGCATCGTCGTCGGTGTAATCCAATTGCGGCATATCGGAATAGTTTCCGACACCCACAACGACGGCATACATGTTGATTATGCCATCGCCCTGATGAGGAAGTGCCTGGTTACGGTTTGATTGGGGAGCTTCATAGCTCAACAGAAGTTGCTTCTGCGATTTTTTTACGCCTTGCTGTTTTTTCCCGAAAGCCGCGCTGGATTTATCCTTCACTTTTCTCGGGTCGCGGTCCTGGCCGATCAGATGTAAGGTATTGGCGAGGAGCAAAAAGGCGAGCACGAATGGTCGCTTTTTCATAGTGGGGGGAGGATTTAAAGAGTTAACGGTTTATTGTTTCGGATTATATGGGCTTTTAAACGGCCCCAAGCGTATTCATGATATGTCGTTCAGCAGTTTTGTGTGTTTTTTAATAAATGATTGAAATTTATCCTGTTAATCCTAAAGGTGCAGTTAAGATGTTTTGTGTGTGCTACGAAAGTCCAAATAAAATGTTATTTTTTCGTTATATGATACCCTTTTTCTCCAAATGGCTGCTTTTCTTCGATAAACAACTGCTCCAGCTTCTTTAATTCCCTTCGTGGATCTGAAAATTGCTGATCATCCTGCTCCAACTCCGAGAGTATTTCATAGGCAAATGCTTGTTCACCAAATTCTTTCCATTCCTGCTGCAGTTGCTGGTTAGGGTGCATCCCCAGTTCAAGTTGAGTTCGGTGTCTGTTCCAGATCGAATTCAGGTTCAAAGCACTCTCAATAAAAATTTTTCCATTTTGGATATTTCTGATCTGAAAAACACCCATGGGGAACTTCATCTGCTTGTATTGCTCTCTTAATTCCTTTTTGCTTGCCATATTACTGTTGAGTTTAATTTAAAACAAAACGATTATGGGCAACACATGGTTCCGGAATAAACGCTATTACCTGCCTAAAAGGTTGTTGAAACTCAATACTTATTCAAAATTCCTGATATGTACTTAGTGGAATTCCCTGATGAAAAGGTGACACAATTTGCCATTTAATTCCTGTTTACAATCCTTTGTCGGCTTGATTCCCTTTTCCAAAAAGGGTCTGTTACCTTTGCCAGCCAAATTTCAGGTGTTTTTGAAAATGGCTTTCTTATTCACCAATAAATCAGCTCTTTTAAACATCCAAACCATTCGAATCACCTTAATCAAGGTAAACAACTGCAAATTAGATCAGAATTATGCGCCAATTTATCATACTCAACATTTTAGTAGTGTTCCTGAATTGGAATTGTAGCGAAAACCAACCAAAAAACACCTCGGAGAAGGTTCCTTTTAAAGATTTTACAGATACTTATTACAAAGAGTGGCTGGGCTTTTATCCGCTTCAGGCTACGCAACAGGGCGTAAGCGGTTATGATGACAAACTGCCGCTTGATGTCACAGATGGTTTCAGGAATGATCTTGCAGCATTTTACACGCGCACCCGTGAATCCTTGAAGCAATACGATCCAGCTTCCATGGATGAAAATGATAAGATCACCTACGAAATACTGGCCTGGGAATGTGATGTCAATCTAAAGGCGCTGGATTTCCCTGAAAATTATATGTCCATCAATCAATTTTGGAGTCTTCCTCTGACTATGGGGCAATTTGGTTCTGGAAGCGGGCCACAACCCTTCAAAACTGTCCAGGACTACGACAATTGGCTGAAGCGGTTACAAATTTTTCCGGTCTGGTGCGATTCTGCCCTGGTGTATACGCGGCAGGGTCTGGAAAAGGGGTATGTCCTTCCCAGGTCTCTGATAGTTAAAGTGATCCCACAATTCAAAGACCTGGTAACCGATGATGCGGCGCAAAGTCTATATTACGGCCCAATCCTTGCAATGCCCGACAACTTTCCTGAAGCCGATAAAACAAGGCTTACTAATGCCTACAAGCAAGTAATTTCTGAAAAACTGGTTCCGGCTTTCCGCACATTGGCCGATTTCTTTGAAAATGAGTATCTCCCAAAAGGACGCTCAACGTATGGCTACTCAGATTTGCCGGGAGGCAGGGAGCGCTATAACAACCTGATCCAATACTGGACCACCACCAACATGAGCGCCGATGAAATTTTTGAATTGGGTAAAAGCGAAGTGGCCCGAATCAGGTCAGAAATGGAAGCCGTTAAAGATCAGGTTGGGTACAAAGGGGATTTGAGGTCATTTTTCGATTTTGTTAGAACAGATAAGCAATTCATGCCGTACAAAACGGCTGAAGAAGTGCTTGGCTGGTATGCAGGGCTGGAAAACACCATGAAACCTCAATTGAACAAGATGTTCGATCTGGTACCAAAATCAAAATTTGAAGTGAGACAAACTGAAGCATTCAGGGAAGCCTCGGCCAGTGCCGAGTACAACCAAGGCACTCCAGATGGCAGTCGCCCGGGTATTTTTTATGTTCCCTTGCCCAATCCCTCCAAACACAACGTCATTGGTGGAGAATCACTCTTCTTGCATGAAGCGATCCCCGGGCACCACTACCAGATATCCTTGCAACAGGAAAACACGAACTTGCCAGAATTCAGGCGCTTTCTTTGGTATGGAGCGTATGGCGAGGGTTGGGCTCTATATGCCGAAAGTCTTGGCAAAGAGCTTGGATTGTACACCGATCCTTACCAATATTTTGGCATGTTGAGCAGCGAAATGCACCGGGCCATCCGCCTGGTAGTAGATGTGGGCATTCACACCAAAGGCTGGACGCGCGAGCAGGCCATCGAATATTCTAAAGAGAATGAAGCAGAACCAGAGGAGAGCATTGTTTCTGAAATTGAACGGTATATGGCCATTCCCGGACAGGCACTTTCTTACAAGATTGGTCAATTAAAAATCCTTGAATTGCGCAAAAAAAGCGAAGAAGCGCTCGGCGAAAAGTTTGATATTCGAGCCTTTCACAATCAGGTGCTCGATGCCGGGGTTTTGCCGATACGGGTGCTGGAGGAAAAAATTGATAGGTGGATTGAGTCGGTTAAGTGATCACCAGCCACGGTATTTTGCCACTTTTTTAGTGATTCTTCTAAGAAATCAGCATGCTGGCTGTGGACGGTTTGTAATACCAACAATATTGTGCTTATCAGCAATCCCTGTTTCAACAGGGTCGATATTTATTTAATGAGTAGTGGACAGTATACCTGCCACCCTGGCCCTTAAAACCGGTAAAACTTCTGTCCCAAACCATTTGTTTTTGGCCTGCCAGCGAAAATTCAGCGGTGAAGGGTGGGGCAGGGGTAACAAGCCAGATGGCAGATATGTTTCCCAGGCTTGAACAGTTTCTGTAAGCGTTTTGCGGTTATTGTCTTTTAAATAGTATCGCTGGGCGTATTGACCAATCAGTATGGTAAGTTGAATGTTTTGCAACCCATCCAACACCCGAAGATGCCAGGTTTCTGCACATTCTGGTCTGGGTGGCAGATCGCCGGTTGGTCCTTTACCAGGGTAGCAAAAGCCCATAGGAACCAGCGCAAGAATTTTCGGATCAAAAAATTGCTCATCGGTGATGCCTAACCAGCTTCTTAGTGTTTTCCCGCTTGTGTCATCCCAGGGTATGCCGGTTTCGTGTACTTTTTTACCGGGAGCCTGACCGATGAGAAGTATTTTGCTGTTTTCTGAAGCTTGTAAAACAGGCCTGCAGCCATGTGGTAAATGATCACGGCAAATTTGACATCTGCGAATTTCCGAAAGCAGGTCTTGCATTACAAGGAGATTTCTTTAACGATCCAAGGTAAATTCAGGCTAAGGGTGCCAAAAATGTAGCATGGCGTACACCTCGGTTGTATCGCTTCTTGATTTTGAAGGTACAAGTATCGTTAATGTATGTTTTCCAGAAGATAGATTGTTCACATCAAGATAGGTGATCAGTCCTTTTGAATTTTCTTTTTCTGCAAACATCCAGTTTGTAGATGTGTAAAGACTGTCATTCAGCTTTAATTGAAAAAAACGGCTTAGACAGTCAATCCTCATACTATCCAGTTTTTCTCTTTGACTACTTTTTGATCCATGCTCATCTGGTGTAGTATTAATTTCTCCACAAAGCTTTTCAATCCTATCATCCAGATATCTGGGATATTTTACAAAAACAGGCAAATAGGTTTCCTGAACAAAATCGGATGGAATGGATATAAAGGGAACCGCATTTTCTTCAGGTCTCAGGGAATCGTATGCGTCGCTGGAAAATTTATATTCAAAGGATCCTTGAGAAAAATAAGCTCTTTCAAGATTTAGTGTCCTTCCTGAAAGCTGATAAACTTTGCGCAAGGTGACGAGGATGGTAGAGAACATCATGAAAATCATGATGAAAACCATTCCTCCATAATATGTCCTGCGGCTTACATTAGAGAGAAATGTTAGGCTCAGATAATTCACAGATCGTGCAAATAGAGGATTGGCAAAATAGCCAAAAGCCATTTGGAATTTGGCAAATCTCCTGCCTACTTGATCAGATACCTGACGTTTTTTTGCGTAGTAATTAAAGCCAATTATGAGAACAGCCACGACAAAAGTTGTAAAATAAAATCCCCTGGAAAGAAGTGTCAGCGTTTCAGGTTGTAAAGTGTTTCTCAGTGAAATAATGATGGAAAACGCCACCAGGTAAATGATTCCAATGCCTGTAAAAACCATGGCCAGCGCAAATGCCAGGGCAAACATCTTGTTGCTCAGATTGTCCAGCCGCTTAATAAATCCCTCTAGTGTGCCATATCGTTCACGGGCGAGATCTTTGAAGTGTTCACTCACATTGGGAATGTTTTCGTATCGAATACCGGCCGGAAAAGCCGCGTGCAAGCCCACAGTTCCAACCCAGAGTGCCCGAACGCAGAGGTGCCCTATAAAGAACCCGATCAGCAACCAGGCCACTACCATGAAAAAGCTGTAGGAAAGGATTGGGAACATCAAAGCAATCTTACTTTGGCTCGGCGCCAGATGTTCCAGATAATAATCAAGGCCCTTGTCAATTTGTCTTGGCAAAAGGGACACCACGTAGGTCACAGCGCCAGATATGGTCATTTCGAGGCTCCAGCTTTTAGCGGAAAGCTCCTCCAACCAATTTGATTTTTGAATTTTTGTGTTGTCTTCCATTCCCGGAGTATTCATGTGCTTGCAACCGCAAGAAAATAAATTTTTCAGATGCGGCGAATTCTCATTGTGAATTTAGGAAGCCAAGCAAAAAACGGGTTGTCTGGTAATACAGACAACCCGTTCATATTCATATACTTATCTCAGGCTTACATCATGCCGCCCATGCCGCCCATGTCTGGGTGACTGTGGCCGCCGCCTGCTTCAGCTTTTTTAGGCAGGTCGCTGATCACACACTCTGTGGTAAGTACCAAACCGGCAATCGAAGAGGCCATTTCCAGTGCTACACGGGTAACTTTGGTTGGATCGATGATACCGGCTTTTTTTAAATCTTCGTAGTTGTCGGTGCGGGCATTGTAGCCAAACGATCCCTTACCGTCAAGTACTTTGTGGAATACCAAAGAACCGTCAACACCTGCATTTTCAGCGATGATGCGGATTGGCGCCTCCAGTGATTTGCGTACAATGGCGATGCCGAAATTTTCATCTTCGTTGGCTCCTTTCAGGTCTTTCAGACTGTTGATAGAACGAACCAGCGCCACACCACCACCAGGAACGATTCCTTCCTCAATGGCAGCACGTGTCGCATGCAGGGCATCGTCAACGCGGTCTTTTTTCTCTTTCATTTCCACTTCGGTAGAGGCACCTACGTAAAGAACGGCAACACCGCCAGCCATTTTGGCCAGACGCTCCTGAAGTTTCTCTTTATCGTAGTCGCTGGTAGTAGTTTCGATCTGTTGTTTGATCTGGTTGATGCGTGCTTTGATCGCTTCGCCGTCACCTTTACCGTCTACGATGATCGTGTTGTCTTTATCAACTGTGATGCGCTCACAAGTGCCAAGGTGGCTTAACTCGGTATTTTCGAGTTTGTAACCTTGCTCTTCACTGATCACGGTAGCGCCAGTCAGCACGGCAATATCTTCAAGCATGGCTTTGCGACGGTCGCCGAAACCTGGAGCTTTAACAGCTACCACTTTCAAACCTGCGCGCAAGCGGTTTACCACCAATACGCCAAGAGCCTGGCTTTCAACATCTTCAGCGATGATCAACAGAGGACGGCCGTTTTGAAGTGATTTTTCCAAAACAGGAACCAGGTCCTGCATGTTGGAGATCTTCTTATCGGTAACCAGCAGGTACGGATTTTCGTATTCTGCTTCCATTTTCTCGGCGTCGGTGATAAAGTATGGGCTGAGGTATCCGCGATCGAATTGCATACCGATCACTTCTTTCATTTCTGTATCGGTACCTTTTGCTTCTTCAACGGTGATTACACCGTCTTTGCTCACGCGTTTCATGGCATTGGCAATCAGCTTACCGATTTCTTCGTCGTTGTTGGCAGAAATGGCAGCTACCTGCTCGATTTTGCCGAAATCTTCACCGATTTGCTCGGTTTGCTTTTTCAAATCTTCGACAATCACTTTTACGGCTTTGTCGATACCGCGTTTCAAATCCATTGGGTTTGAACCGGCAGCTACATTTTTCAATCCGGAGGTAACCATGGCCTGAGCGAGAACTGTAGCAGTAGTAGTACCGTCACCGGCAGCATCGGCAGTTTTGCTGGCTACTTCTTTTACCATCTGGGCGCCCATGTTGGAAATTGGATCATCCAGTTCAATTTCTTTGGCAACAGACACACCGTCTTTGGTGATGGCTGGAGCGCCAAATGATTTTTGAATGATCACGTTACGGCCTTTAGGACCCAGGGTTACTTTCACGGCATCAGCGAGTGCATCGACGCCTTCTTTCAGCCTTTCACGGGCTTCAGTATTGAAGTTTATCTGTTTTGCAGACATATCTTTTTAGTATGAATTTAGAATGATTTGTAAAATGTTGGTCACAGGTTTCTGAGGGAAACCGGTTTAGAGAATCACCAGGATCTCGTCTTCACGCATGATGAGGTAATCCACACCTTCATAGTTGATTTCCTGTCCGGAAAATTTGCCATACAACACTATGTCACCAACCTGTACGGTCATGGCATAAGCGTCTTTTCCACTTTTTCCAGGTCCAACAGCGACAACTTCGCCGCGTTGTGGTTTTTCTTTGGCAGTATCGGGGATAATGATGCCGCCTTTGGTTTTTTCATCGGCGGGTGCTGGCTTTACAATAACACGGTCAGCAATTGGTTTCATACGTTGAAATTATTTATTGTTTGTTGAATTTATTTTAAAGCCGCAAAACCATGCATCTTGCGGACGCCTGCTTTGTAACAAACTTCATGCTATCAGAGATTTCCTGACATATTTTCAGTCAAAACGGGTATTCCCTGTCAGATTTGAAAAGGCTGTCAGTCATTGTGGCGCGGTGATTCATTTTACCTTCCTTTCGAAAAACACAAAACCGTTTTTCCGATATAGCTCATGACAATCGGGCAGATTAGGCAATTCCCCTAAATTATTGATTTTGGCCACAAAAAACACGCTCTTGCCCGGATTGCCATGAGCAAGGCTTGGGTAATCATCGATGGTGCAATCTTTACCCGGATTTTGTTTACATGTGTAAAAAAGGTGGGCGTAACTTTTAAAATTGACCGGTTTTACAAAGCAGTTTTCTCCACATTTACTTTCATAAAATTCAATGGCTGAACGCTGACTGTATGCCTCAATATCAGGCACGATAAATAACATGGTAAGGGCAGTGAAAAGGGTGCCTCCCAGCAGGGTTATTTGTGCCGTTTTCCAGGCTTGTTTTTTAAACCAGAAAAAAGCACCGGCAAGACTGGCTATGATTAAAATAAGGCCAGGTAAACCTTGCCAAAGTTGCCAATTTACATTGGCCTCCAGGTTAGCCATGGCAAAGGCATCCTGTTGGAAAAGGGGTTTTATCATGTCTACATGCTGTCCAAACCAGGGCAGCAGCAAAACGGCGGTGCCTAACAATAAACCAATTACTGGAAGGGCAAAGCCAATGACCTTGTGATATCGTTTCCAACGAATGGCACGCCACAGGGTGACAGCGCCCAAATAACTCAGCGGGAAATAGGCCAGTGAGGAGTAGTGAAGGATTTTGGTTTGCACTACGGTAAAGAGTATCAGCACTACCCATAAAAGCAGTTGCATCCAGGTGCCGAAATCGCTTTGTTTGCAAGCGGCAAGTGTGTCGCTTTCCAGCATTTCATCTTCACTTTGTTTATCTCCCCACAAATTGGGTAGAGCGAAAATGGAAATGGGAAAACAACCAATTAGCAAAACAACGAAATGATAAGCCAAAAATCCACTGTGGCCGCTGTCGTGCGTGCTGAATAAGCGCACCTGATATTTTAAGAACTCCTCCATAAACCAGGTGCCGTGCATCATGGCCTCTACACCAAACCAGATCAACGCGGCAAGACCCGCATGAACTGCCCAAAAAACGTAATGCTTGAAATACCCTTTCCCTTTAAATCGATATCTGGCCCAGTACAAAGCAATTACCATCGAGGCAATCAGAAATGCAGTTGGACCTTTCGTCAAAATAGCCAGCCCCAACACACTTCCACCAACGATCAGATGCCGATACTTCACCCAAAATGACATGCCTTCGGTATGCGTAAAAAAACGCCACCTGAATTCGATGAATCCGTACAAGCCAACGAAAGTGAAAAAATTAAACCAGGGATCAATTATGCCGCTCTTGAAATATAAATGAGGCAAAATGCTGCCGAGCCAGGCCAGCGCCCAAATCCATCCGAGCAAGCGATCGTGCAGCCTGCTGCCAATGTGGTAAACTGTTAGAATGGTGGCAAGCCCGCAAATGGCATTGGGAAGTCTGGCTGCCAGTTCATTAACCCCAAAAAGCTGCATACCGAGTCCCTGCATCCAGAAAAACAAAGGTGGTTTCTCCCAAAACGGCTCAAAATCGATTTGCGGGCGCATCCAGTCCCCAGTCATGATCATTTCACGGGCACACTCTGCAAAATTTATTTCATCCCAGTCGAACAGGTGAACTGCTCCCAGATATGGAAGAAAAAAAAGCAAAGCCAAGCCGGAGAGGAGTAGATAATCACGCCGCATAGATGAGGGAAACAAGAATATGGGTGGATTGGTTGATGGTTTGAAAAATTAGCTAATTAGCTAATTCGATAATTAGCTAATTTTTCACGCTTTCGAGCCGGCAATTTCTACCTCTTTTCTTTCAATTAATGGGATGTTTTTTACCACCATGTGGAGCATGTTTCGGATGCGTTCTTCGAACAAAACGATTTTGTTCTTTTTCAGGCTGGCAATGGTTTCTTCGGTGTAGTGCCTGATTGTGATCAATTCCAGTCCTGACTCTACTTTTACCTTGAACTCATCAGAGATACGCTCAATAAAGGCCTCTACTCTTTCTTCTACATAAGGCACGCATAAAGTGAAGCTCACGGCAGTATTCTGCATCATGTTCACAAATATGCGCAAATCGGCAGCCATGCCAAACAGTCGGGCCATGTGATGCTCGGCCACAAAGGAGTAGTCCAGGGTACTAATATGCATCAGCGCCTGATTCTTTTCCACTACAATGATGGGAGGGTAGAGGTCATCCACATCGCTGCTTATTTCTGTTCCCGGTGCTTTCGGGTCGAGAAATGATTTTACAAAAAGAGGGATGTTTTTGTTTTGAAGAGGTTTGATGGTTTTTGGGTGAATAACCTGTGCTCCATAGTAGGTCATTTCAATGGCTTCTTTATACGACAGTCGATCCAGTTTTATGGTATTGTCAAATATTCTTGGATCTGCATTTAACACACCAGGCACATCTTTCCAGATGGTCATACTTTCCGCATCCAGACAGTGAGAAAAGATGGCTGCTGAGTAATCCGAGCCTTCGCGGCCGAGGGTAGTGGTAAAATTTTCAGAGGTGCTGCCAATAAAGCCTTGTGTAATCACAAATTTGGTTTTCTCCAACATAGGAGCCGCCACGCTTTGCGCATTGGCTTTTGTTTTGTCCCAAATCACCCATCCTTCCCGGAACATATTATCAGTAGCAACCACATCGCGGGCATCCAGCCAAGAGGTAGGCAGGCCAATTTTATTTAAATAGGCACTTACAATTTTTGAAGAAACCAACTCGCCCATGCAAACCAACTGGTCGTACATGTAATCGTAATTATCATTTGGGGCTTCTTCAAGCACCCATTCGCCTTCTACGAGGGTGTCGTTTATGTCGGTGAAAACCGGGTCGCTTTCTTCAAAAAGCTCCTGCATGATTGCATAATGGGAGGCCTTGAATGCCTCATAGAGCTTATTTGCTTCACCGCTTTGGTTGGCATGTGCGTTAATGACGGCTTCCAGCGCATTGGTGGTTTTACCCATCGCTGAAACTACCACGATCAGAGATTCATTGGAATATGTCTGAAGGATGCTTGCAACATTCTTAACATTCGCAGCATCCCGAAGGCTTGCGCCACCAAATTTGAAAACTTTCATTTTTAACTTTTACGGCAGGTGGTTCTAGTGTGAAGGCGCAAAAGTAAGTGCATGTTTGGAATTTGAATGCAAAGTGGGAATGATGATTGTTCGGAGTATCAGATTTTGAGGAGCTTAACAATCGATTGTTTTTGCTCACTTGTTACCTGTAAAATATACAAGCCGGCTTCAAAAGATGAGGTCTCAATAAATAAATCTTCTTCACTGATGTTGCGCTCATAAACGAGCTTCCCGTTTACATTGTATAGTTTGATATCACCGGTTGTGCCTGTTCCAAAACCCTTAAGTTGCAGGTAGTTATTAAATGGGTTGGGTGAAATGTCCAATTGTGTGCCAACATGATTCAATATCCCCGAGGCGCACTCTTCAACTGTTATCTCATAATTGCTTTCCGACATGCAACCAGTTACATTGTCGTTCATGATGACCGACAATTGTTTTTGTCCCGGGGCGCCCCATTTTATCCAAACATGATTGCTGTTATTCCCGGAAATAATGCTGTCGCGGTCATCATTGAGCTGCCATTCATATTCATTATACCCTTTGAAAGTTTCAAATTCATACAATTGTTCTGCACACTGTGGGACAAGTATCTCTATGTTATTTGGATCAACATTTTCAATGCCAACCACGACTGTTTCACTCGCTGAACATCCGTTTACATCGGTAACGGTTACGGTGAACTGACCTCCAGACACATTGCTCAGTATCGAACTGGTGTCGCCATTACTCCAGATGTAGGAATAAGGACCATTTCCTGATAAGGCATAAATAAGCGCTTCTCCGGAATCAGCTTCCGGGCACACAGCAGGTTCAGAATCGGGTATCAGATAAAGCCCAATACCCAGGAAGCCAACTGTATACGATGCGGATGCTGTACATCCTTTTGTGTCGGTGACAGTGACTGTATAAGTATTGGCAGTAAGAAAATTATTCAGCTGGGTTTGTGCTCCATTACTCCAGGAGTATGTATTGGGTGGAGTGCCTCCTGTTGGAATTGCATAAGAAAATCCATCCGGCGCTTCTACACAAATTTGCGGCTGCCCATTCAATGTAGTGCCAAGCAGCGGAGACTCTGTAATCTGAACAGATTTTGTAGCAGAATTGTCATCGGCATCTGTCACAGTGACAGCATAAGTCCCTTTTGGTAAATTTATGATTTCCTGAGTAGTGTCATTTGTATTCCAAAAATACTGATAGGGTGGGGTTCCATTTGTTGGATTGGCCTTGGCTTTGCCATTGTTGCCGCCAAAGCAGCTCACGTTGGAACTGGTAATGTTGAAATTTAGCTGGGCGTTTAGGGCAAATGGCAACAAAATAAGAATGAGTATTCGAATCAATTTCATGGAATAACCGTAATACCGGCAGTGTTTAACTCAGGTGAATTAATTCAGGATTATGGCACTATGATATTTCCCCGGTATGAACTGGAAAATAAAATAGCCAAAAAGAGATTAAGAAAATAATGGAAATGAAGCGATATCCAGAAAGGATCTCCATTTTTTGCGCATAAACTATGCCAATGAAGCGGAGACAAACCCAAAATTATAGAACCCTGGGTGTATAACGAAAGCTCAAGGCCAGGAATGCATTAAATTATTAAAAAATGTATCCGTTTGTCAGAAATGTTACGATTTATTGCTCAATGTTCGGTATGCCAGCAAAGCACTTAAAAATGTTAGAACAGCTCCCGTGAGCATGGCAGCACCTGGGAAATAAACCGGAGCCCCCTGGCCGGTGAAGTACGAAAATATTCCGGTCATCAATGGAGGCGCGACTATGGCAGTAGCGCTCATCATACTGGTTAAACCTCCCTGGAGCTCTCCCTGCACATTAGGTGCAACCTGTGTAGATATGATGCCTTGTAAGGATGGACCGGCGATGCCTCCCAGACAATAAGGTACGAGAGCCGCAAACATCATCCAGCCTTTTGTGGCAAAGGCAAAACACAGAAATCCGAAACAATACAGGCTTAGGCCCACGTATACGCCCCTCTGCTGACCAAGTTTGGGGATGATAATCCGGATCAGTCCGGCCTGAACAATTGCTGTAATGAGGCCCACCACACTTAAAGATATGCCCACCATTCGCTCATCCCATTGAAATTTCTCCATGGTATAATATGACCAGCCTCCCTGAACGGCCCAGGCTGCTATGTAAAGCAGCACCAAGGATACCAGCAGACCACTGATGATTGGGTACTTTCTCAATTGGGAAAGCGTTCCAACCGGATTTGCCCTTTTCCAGTCAAATGCGCGGCGGTTTTCAGGTTTTAATGATTCAGGGAGGATAAACAAGCCATACAGCCAGTTAAGGAAAGCCAAACAAGCAGCCGCAATGAAGGGTGCTCTTGGGCCATAGGCGCCCAGAAACCCGCCAATGGCTGGTCCGATGATAAAACCGAGTCCAAAAGCGGCACCGATCAGGCCAAAATTCTGAGAGCGTTTCTCTGGTGGACTGACATCCGCTATATAAGCTGAGGCGGTGGTAAAACTGCTGCCCATGATGCCGGCGATCATTCTGCCTACAAACAGCCAGCCAATGGTGGGAGCAAAAGCAGAGAACAGGTAATCAATTCCGAATCCAAACAAAGAGCCAAGCAATATGGGTCTACGTCCGTATTGATCGCTCAAACCACCCAAAATGGGGGCAAAAGTGAATTGCATAATGGCATAGGCGAACATGAGCCAGCCGCCAATTTGAGAAGCATGGCTAAGGTCTTTTCCCGACAGTCCCATGATCAATTTAGGGATAACCGGAATGATGATTCCAAAACCAATTACATCGAGAAGAAGGGTGATAAAAATGAATCCAACGGCTGCCGAACGACCTGGTCTCATGAAGAAAAATGTTAAAGTTTAAATTTTGGAAAAATAAATTTCAGGCAAATTTGAAACCTGAAACTGGCAGTCCTGCAGAATTGTTTTTTACATAAAAATTACGCTAAAACATCGTTCAAGTATTTGTCCATTAACTTGTTAAAAGTTACAATTTTATTACAAGTTAATTCCTTTCCCTCTAAAAAACGCACCCATCGAATACCCTGAATTGCATTGGTCAAACATACCTCCTCAGCTTCGGAAAGTTCCGCGAAAGTAAAGGGTTTTTCTATGACCTTAAAGCCATTCCGAGGTAAAAGCTCAAACAATATTTTTTGAAAAGTTCCGCTTACTTGTCCATCGGTAGGAGCCGGAGCAAAAACAGTCATGCCCTTTACCCAAATGAGGTTGCTGCTTCCGGCCTCACAGATATGTCCACGCTCATTTAGTATCAGGACGTCATCCACTGCTTTTGCGTGAGCTTCCATGGCCGCTAACACGTACCGGGTTGCCCCCAGGGTTTTTAATCCGGAAAGCGCGTCAACAGGCAATCGCACCTGCGCAGACAAGCTGACAGAAAGTCCGCTTTCATGCCAGGTAAATCTATCTGAATCAAGCATAGAGCCGCTGATTTGGAACTGAGGGGTATTGTCATTCGGGTAAAATAGCCCACCCGGAGACCGCCACACAACAATCTTCACACGGGCATTGCCGGATACTGTTTTTAGAATCTCTTTTTCAAAAAACATGGCCGACCAATTTGCCGGAATATTCATTCCCAGTACTTGCATGCCACGGGATAATCGTTCCCAGTGCAAGTGCATAAAGGGAGTCTTATTCCGGAATACCCGAATGGTTTCAAACAAACCGTCGCCATATTCCATAGCCCGATAGCTATTTCGCTGATAATCAGGTGGTTCAGGCAGTATCTCTGCGTTTAAGTTCATTGACATGTTGTGCGTTTTTCTATGGGTAGGTAATACCCTGAAACCCCATTGGCCATAATCCAATTACCGATTTCATCACTTTATAACCAATCTAATATGTTGAAGCTTAATTTAATCAAATTTCGAGCCTTCTATTTTTCTTTCCAGCTGCTTTTCATCTTAATTCCGGCAACTTTTTATGCTCAGAACCGGGTTTCCGAGTGGCTGGAACAATACCGAATTGCAGAAACTTTTAATCCGGTACATCTGCTTGACCTGGAGTCAGGTTTTTCCAATTCACAACCATCAATTCCCAATGCGACCCAACTACATGCCAATGATTTGGATGTGGATGAGTTTCTGCATCAGGCACCTGAAACCATGCTTTTTGTCATTCCCCGGCAACAGGATGAGCCCATATCGTTGGAGCTGGCAAAGGTCGACATTCTTTCACCGGAATTTTCATTGGGGACAAAAGGCGAAAATTCCCACGAGAATTTCCCCTACCACGAATCTGTACACTACAGAGGGATTATTCAGAACAATCCAAACTCCCTGGCGACAATTAGCCTGACAAGTCATGGCATTTCAGGGATGATTTGTGATGAGTCAGGGACCTATGAACTGGTAAAGGCGGCGTCTGCTGATCATAATTACACCTTTTTCAAGTCATCGGAGTTGCCTCAAACTAATTTTACAAACTGCTATGTTGATGAATTACCCTCTGTCTCAAACAATATAACGGATATACCGGTGTCTGACAGGGAGAATGGCTGCAAAACTGTCAATATTTATTTTGAATGCGACTATAAGCTGTTTGTCGACAAAGGATATAGTGTGCTGGCGGTACAGGATTATGTGACAAGTTTGTTCAATCAAATTTCGGCCTTGTACGCCAATGAAAATATTTCAGTAGCGATTTCCCAGATTTATATATGGACATCACCGGATATTTATTTAAATCAGTCTAACATTGGCAGCCTGCTTACGGCCTTTAAGCAAAATTCCGGCACAAGCTTCAATGGCGACCTGGCGCATTTTCTTACCAGCCGAAGCCTTGGTGGCGGTATAGCTTATGTGGATGTGCTTTGTTTCAAACCTTATGCATTTGGAGTAAGTTGCATAAATGGTTCCTTTCAAAACATTCCGATATATTCCTGGTCAGTGGAGGTAGTGACGCACGAACTGGGCCATAACCTAGGTTCCTGGCACACACAATCGTGTAACTGGCCAAATGGCGCCCTGGATAACTGTGTAAGTCCGGAAGGCAATTGTTCTCCCGGACCAGCTCCGGTGAATGGCGGCACGATCATGAGTTATTGCCATTTGACTTCTTATGGCATCAATTTTACCAATGGATTTGGCACGGTACCAGGCGCTAAAATCCGTGAAAAAGTATTGAATGCCAGTTGTCTGAGTAATTCAGGTGCTGCGCCTAATAGCTTGCAAACCAGCAACATCACAGCCACAAGTGCATTTCTTAGTTGGGCTCCGGTTGCCGGAGCAGGATTGTACACAGTTCAATATAAACCCGGGACCAGTAGCTCCTGGTTTACGGTAGGAACCACCGCGTCGAGCAACTTCACTTTGAATAATCTCAGCGCAAGCACAGCGTATGACTGGCGTGTGAGCACGAAATGCTCCACATATTCCAGCATAAAGAGCTTTACAACAGGAGCTAACAATAATGGCTCTTGCCTCAGTCCGGCCAATAATTCAACAACCAATATAAGCACCAGCACGGCAGTTTTTAGTTGGTCACCTGTTCAGGGGGCAGTGAATTACCTGGTTCAATTCAAAGCAGCCAGTTCTGCCTCCTGGATTGATGCTGGTAATACTATAAATCAAAGCATGAATATCAGCGGTTTGTTAGCGGCCACAGACTACAACTGGCGTGTCAAAGCCAACTGCTCGGATTTTTCATTCACCAATAGTTTTACCACCCAATCAAATGGAGGAGGAAGTAATTCATGTCTTGCACCAACAGGACTAAACAATAGGTGGGTAAAAAGTACAACAGCCGCGATTTCCTGGAAGCCACAGGTTGGGGCAACAAGCTACACACTACAAATGAAACTGGCGAATTCTGCAGTTTACTCTGTATTGGGTACATTTTCCGGAAACACAGTTTACATCAGTGGTTTAAGCCCTGCGACTTCTTATCATTGGCGGGTTCGGGCAGATTGTTCCTATTATTCATCAAACAAGCTGTTGACAACCAAGCCAGGACACAAACAATTCACTGAAATTGAGTCTGATTTGATGGTTGAATTTGTTCCAACTGATGTCCCTGAGTTCAACATATTTCCCAATCCTGCACGTGATTTTGTGGAAATTAGAACACAGCAAGCAATTGAAGATACTATGGAATTTAGCTTGAGTGAAACATCTGGTAAACTGGTGTATACGGGAGAAATACTTTCTCAAAACTCTCAACTAAATGTAGCCATCTTGCCCCCCGGAGTCTATTTCCTTCAAATATTCCAAAATAAACAAGCCATACAACATGAAAAACTAGTAATCATCAAATAAAAAACACAGCCCCCGGAGTCTTCTCCCGGGGGCTGTGTTTTTTATTAACCATTAACCATTAACCATTAACCATTAACCATTAACCATTAACCATTAACCATTAACCATTAACCATTAACCATTAATCACTTCCCTCTTCCCTGCAAAAGCACAAGTGCTGTATAAAACATGATCTTAAAATCGAGTGCGAGCGACATGTTTTCGATGTACAGGAGGTCGAATCTAAGGCGTTGCAGCATTTCCTTAACATTGGAGGCATATCCATATTTTACTTGTCCCCAGGAGGTTATGCCTGGACGCACCTTCAGCAAGTGTTTGTAGTGAGGATTTTGTTCCAGAATTTGTTCAATGAAATGTTTCCTTTCTGGCCTGGGGCCGACCAGTGACATGTCGCCACACAGTACGTTCCAAAAATTGGGTATTTCATCCAATCGCCATTTCCGCATGATTGCTCCAAAAGGCGTACATCTTGGGTCTCCCTCTGTAGATAGTTGGGGGCCATGTTTTTCGGCATCGACATACATTGACCTGAATTTCAATATGGTGAAGGGCTTCCCGTGAAGTCCGAGTCGTTCCTGTCTGAAAAAGATTGGTCCGGGTGAGGATAGTTTTACCCTGAAAGCTACGTAAAGGATCAATGGTGACAATATGGTGAGGGCCAAGAAACTGGCCACAACATCCAATAAGCGCTTGATGGCCCTTTGCCAGCGAGGCATAAGCTCCTGCCGGATTTCGATTAGAACAGCTCCGTAAACATGGTTCATTTTCACTGATCCAAGCAAAATGTCATACATGTCGGGTATGATTTTTACCAGTACCTGATCACCGAAATCGAACAGAATGTTCAGAATGTCACGGAGCCTGTTGTGTTCCGAGGTTTCAATGGCGATGATTACTTCCTCAATTTTGTGTTCCTGAATAATTTGGGCAAGTTCTTTTACTGTACCCAACTTGGAAAGGTGTTCTGTTAGTACTTGTTTGTTCCCGCCTTTGGTATCAATGAACCCAATGAAATTATTACCCAGCCCTTTTTCCAGCCCTTTAATATCTAGGTACAATTCAAGCGCATTTTGATTGCCTCCGATCATCAGGGTGTTAAATGTGATCAGGCCTGCTTTGAGTCGACGACTTGCACGGGTTAATAAAATCATTCGCGCCCCGGCCGTCAGAAAAAAGTGCAGCGCGAAAAGCACAAAAAAGGACTGGTAATAGGTGTGGTAATCATGTACCACATCATCCAGGATCAGCGTGAAGAACAAAAATGTGATCCCCAGGAAGGTGAGAAAAAATGTATTGGTAAGGGTGCTCAGTCTCGATAACCGGTAAATATCGTTGTAGTTATCGAAGATGGCGTATAAAAGCGTCCAGCCGGTTGGGATAATCAGGATTCCCAGGCAAAAGTTTTTGTCTGTTAAAACATTAAAGTCAATGTCAATACCTTCCAGGTACTTGCGGAACAGAAAGAAAAGGGCCCAGGCAAGCATGGCCATCAGAAAATCAGCTACCGCATAGAAAAAGGTATGACGTTTACGCTGTTCGTTCAGCATGTTGTAAAATTGGCTCGTTTTATCCTGAAAATTGACGCAAAGTTAGACGCACTTTATCAGATATCTACAAATGCAGCAAGCGAATATTGTCAACTCTGACAGTTCCGGTTGATGAAGAAAATGCCCCGTTTTCGTCTTTTGGCAACGGGCACCTTATGTACAGCCTGTATTCTTCACCCTGGCTTAGGGTCAAAGATTGTGTAAGGTTTAGATATATTTTGTTCCAGTTTTCAGAAGGATTGAACTGAAAAACGGCCTGTGACTGTTCTGCAGAAGTTAAACCATCTGTGTACAGCAAGAACAAATAAAAGGGGACATTACAGGTATAATGCATTTCAAGCCAGGTTTCAGGAGAACCGCTTATGGGAAGTCCAGATACTTTTTCAGTAGCCACCTCTATTAATGGATGCGCTGTGTCTAGTTCCATTAACATGCATTTGCCCGCAAAGGCGCCGTCGGTGGTAATGGAAAAAGTCGTGATGTCGTCGTTATCTCGGTTCTCCAGAACAATGCTGGAGCCTCCGTCAAAATCTCCCCTGCCGATGCCAAAGCTGTACACAGTCGCCGGATCATAGGTAGTACTTGGGTAGATGGTGGTTGTTTGCCCTGGAGTTATTTCAACGGTTTTCGACTCCCAGCGTGTCAGGATAGGGTAGATGTTTGGAGAAGCCAGGATTCCGTTCTCTTTCACTCCCGGATACAACCATACTTCGCTTTGTCCTTCGGCCAGAATTGGAATGAGTGCCGGTAAGGTATAAGCGCCAAGGTATTCTCCATTTACATAAATCCAGCCTTCCGTGATTTTGTGCCAACTGGAGTCACCCTGCGCCGAAACCGTAAATTTTTCAACTTTGAGGTATCCTGGAATTTGTTCGGGCTGATCTTTACAAGAAATAAAAATCAACAAAAAAAGTAGTCCTGTGATGTGTTTCATAACGCCTTTATTATTAATCCTTTGAGCGCAAATAAATTTCTATTGGCGCTCCGGTGAAATTGTAGTGTTTGCGAAGCTGATTCTCAAGGAACTGAGTATAGGAGTCGCGCACATAGTTTGGGTTGTTTACAAAAAAGGCAAACGCAGGGAAGTTGGTTGGTAGTTGTGTTACGTATTTAAATTTAGGGAAACGTCCGGAAATAGAAGGAGGCGGCGTGGCTTCGATAATTTCCATCATCAAATCATTCAATTCAGAGGTTTTCACTCTTCTTTGGCAGTTGTTGTATGCTTCCATAGCAGCTTCAACGGCCTGGAAAATGCGCTGTTTTTCAAGAGCCGAAATAAAGACAACAGGAACATCACTGTTCGGGCCCAGGCGCTTTTTGATGGCTGCTTCGTAATCGCGAATGGTATTGGTTTCCTTATTTTCGATCAGATCCCATTTGTTCACCAGAATAGCTACGCCTTTATGCCTTTTTTGTGCGATCCTTAAAATGCTAAGGTCTTGAGCTTCAATACCTTGCATGGCATCCAACACCAAAATGCACACATCTGCATCTTCAATGGATCTTATGGCCCGCATGACTGAGTAAAACTCCAGATCTTCCTCAACCTTAGCTTTTTTTCGTATTCCGGCTGTATCTACCAGGACGAACTCCATCCCGAACTTGTTATATACAGAGTGGATGGGATCGCGCGTTGTCCCGGCGATTTCGGTTACAATATTTCGCTCCTCACCCAGCAGGGCGTTAGTCAAGGATGATTTTCCAACGTTGGGACGACCCACAATGGCAAATTTGGGCAAATCGGTCTCCAGATCCGGTACGTTTTCAATTAGTTCGGTGACAGCATCCATCATATCGCCTGTACCGCTGCCGCTAATCGAGGCAATGAAGAATATATTGTCGAACCCCATGCCATAGAATTCGTTTGCTTCCATCATGGCCTTGTGATTGTCTACCTTGTTTACCACCAGAAATACCGGTTTGGAACTCCGGCGCAACCATTTGGCTATGCTGTCATCCAGATCAGTAATGCCTGTTTGAGCATCTACAACGAACAAAAGCACCGTGGCTTCTTCAACGGCGGCTTTTACCTGATTTCGAATGGCTGCTTCAAAAACGTCATCTGAATTCTGAACGAAGCCGCCAGTATCCACAACCCCGAACCGCTTTCCGTTCCATTCACAAAAACCGTATTTGCGGTCTCTGGTGACTCCTGAAAAATCGTCGGTAATGGCATCTCGGGAACCTACCATTCGGTTATACAAGGTTGATTTTCCTACGTTGGGACGGCCAATTATGGCAACAATATTACTCATTGAAAAAAAGGATAAGTGTTTTGAGCGCTCGCTTGGCTTTGATATTCAGAGGTTTACAGCTCAAATTAAATCTTCGGATTCAAAAAGGTACAAAAATTATACAGCTCAAATTTGAACCGGGAAAGACGGTTTCGTTTGACATAGTATATTTGCCTAGGGCAGATTGCTGCAAAGGTAGCAATTGCCCGGCTTTGATCTTCTGATCAGACCATAACAAAAGACCAATCCATGAATATTATTTATAAAGACCATAACATTACCATTTTTCAAAGTGTTTTATTCCAAACGAATTCTACCGTCGTGGAAACCGAGGACGTGGTATTGGTAGTGGATCCGGCATGGCTGCCGGATGAGGTGATGACCATCAAGCACTATGTCGATTCCGTAAAAGGAGGCAAGGAATTGTTTCTTGTCTTCACGCACTCGGACTACGATCATATTATAGGATATAAAGCTTTTTCTCCCGACAAAGTATTTATGTCAAAAGCCATGGAGGATAATCCCAATAAGGAAGTTGTGATTGAACAGGCCCTGAGTTTTGATGAAAAGTTTTACATCAACCGTCCATATCCAATAGAGTATCCAAGTGCTGATTTTACCGTGTTCAGGGATGGAGTTCAGTTTAAACATGGACAAACCAAAATGACTTTTTACCTGACTCCCGGCCACACCGCTGACAGTATGATGCTGGTGATTTGGCAAATAGGATTGTGCATTGCAGGGGATTATCTGTGTAATGTTGAATTCCCGTTTATTTATCACAGCAGCATAGATTACGAGGAAACACTGGAAAAGCTGCCATCCATACACGACAAAAACTGGTTCACGCGATTGATCCCGGGACATGGCGACCCTGCATTAAGCATCGATGACTGGTTACACCGGCGAACGGAAAGTCTTGCCTACATTTATGCGCTTCGGGAAAGCATATCTACCGGCATTCCATTCGATGAAACATCTCTTTGGGAACGGTATGATTATCCCAGATTGCAACATAAGTATCACCTGGACAATCTCAAATTGATGACCAGGGAGTTTGAAGAGGGTTTATGGAAATGGGATGCTGACCTGTCAGTTTCTGTTTTAAATAAACCTGATGAGATGCAAGGGGATGGCGATGCCTGAATTTGCCAATAACATGAAAATCAACGTTCTAACTTTATTAAAATAAACCAATGGATACCCGGAAAATAGACCTGCTGAACATAGGCCTGGTGATTGTGTCCCTTTTGTTGGCATTTTGGATGCCTTTTGCCTTGTTCCTGTTTTCTTATGCTGTATTGGGGCCATTGCATTACATGACTGAGATCAACTGGCTTGATGAAAGAAACTATTTCAGCAAGTCAAAATCGACTCCCTGGTTGCTGGGTATATTCGTTTTCCTGATCTGTCTTGGTTCATTTTACGTAGATGGTTCGCGCACTGAAACCTTTGCTTCATTTTACCACTGGGCCAAAACCTCCTTTGCAGGCGGTTTGTTTGAGGGGTTGAGAACTGTGCTCATGCATTTGGCTTTTTTGGCTCTGGTATTAGCCGTTGCCCTGGTCGCCTTTCGCAGCTGGAGTTTGCGTTTGTTGGTTTTTGTTATTGGTTGCCTGGTTTCTTTTCTGTTTAAATCCAGCACCAACTACCTTATTATAGTGGGAAGTCTTCTGCCTACCATCATACATGTATCCATATTTACAGGTTTGTTCATGTTGTATGGCGCCATGAAATCAGAAAGCAGGCCCGGATATGGGGCAGTGCTGGTATTTATCCTCGCACATTTGATCATCATGTTTTGGCCAATTCAGGCCTCTGATTATTTTCTGGCTAAAAACGGACCCGTTACTGAACGATTTGTGCAAAGCGGGTTTCATAATTTGCTATACCAGCTGGGAATCATCCTTGGGTTGACCAGTAGTTCAAGCAAATTTATTGTCAATAGCGAGTTGGGGGTCAGGCTGGGTATATTTCTGGGGTTCGCCTACACGTATCATTATCTAAATTGGTTTTCCAAAACGTCAGTAATTAAATGGCACCAGGTATCCAAACGAAAATTAGCCTGGGCGATTATCATCTGGATTGCATCCATTGTACTATATGCCTATGATTATAAAATAGGTTTGATGGCACTGTTGTTTTTGAGCTTTCTGCATGTTGTATTTGAATTTCCGCTAAACTACGTATCCATTGCCGGTATTGCATCTGGATTATTCAAGCGTGTAAAAGGCACCGGGCAGTCCCAGAAAGGCATGGCATAATTTATCTTGTTTATAGGCTGGTTGAAAAAGTTAAATACTGTCAATTCTGTTTTTGAAGAATAAAAAAGTTGGATTAAAGCGTCTGCAAATCTTTACCTTCACGCTTTATAGCTTTACATACCGGTTTAATTACACTCCAATAACCTCTTGATATTTTTAATTTTTGCAATCGAAAGAAGCGTTTTCGATAGACTTTGAGTCTATGTGACGACGCCAAAAATTTTACATAGAACAAAAACTTGGAGTTAACTCACAAACTGTGATTTCATGATTAAAAATCTACTTTTCCTACTGCTTCTTGCCATTTTCGCCTTGAATACAGGATATGCTCAGGAAGGGCAACCTTGCCCGGATCCACCTCCTCCAGGGTCAACTGCCTGTCAGACTTCATGTGTTTTTTGTGATTTTAATGGATTAATGAGTGATAACTATTTCCCACCTTCTGGTGGTAATAGTGGATGCCCCAGTATCTCTCTTCACAATGATGCCTGGTATGGTTTTATTGCAGGCACATCACAAATCGACCTGGACATTATTACCTCTAACTGTGTACATGGTGATGGTTTGCAGGCTGCGTTTTGGGATGACTGTTCCGATGGCAACGCCCTGGTGTGTAATGGTGGTTGCGGCGGCTGCGGAAATATTCCGGTATCCCTTTCATATTCCGGTTTTACCCCCGGTCAAACCTATTGGTTGATGATTGATGGATGGGTAGCTGACAGTTGTGATTACACCATTGATGTTACCAATGGCAGTGTTAGTCCACCAGCCCCGGATCCTGCCACTCAGCCACAGGGACCAACTCAGGTTTGCCCAGGTGCTACTGTAGTATATTCCATTCCGGAAGTGAACGGAGCCGGCTATTACCACTGGACTTCTCCTGCCGGATCCACAATCAATGGTGGACCAAGCAATCAGTTTATCAATGCACCGGAAGGAGCAGAGGTGACCATTACATTTGGCAGCGCAGGTGGTAATGTTTGTGTACAGGTGGGTAACTCTTGTAACCCAGCTGGTCCAAATCAGTGCCTTCCTGTAACCAACATGCCAATTCCGCCTACGGTAAAGCCTGACATAGTCATCTGCTATGAAGACGCTCCTTTTACCTGGGATGAAGAACCTTATAATGTATTAACAAACCCAGGTACTTTTAACCTGAGCTCTACACCTTATGATTCCTATTTGGGATGTGACAGTGTGGTGAAGCAGAAAGTAGTTATTAAGAACTCTCTTCAAAGCACTATGCCTAACCAGTACATCTGTGCAGGCAGTTGTTTTGACTTTGCCGGTGATCAATATTGTGATCCGGGTTTGAATCAGGTTGTACTTCAGTCTTATCAAGGGTGTGACAGTTTGGTGAATTTCTCTATTGCCATTCTTTCCCCATTTGCAGAAATTGGCGGCAACATGCCAATTACTTGTAATACTCCGGGTGGATTGACTTTGTCGGCTCAAAATTATTTGCCGGGTTCATCCTTCCAATGGAGCAATGCCAACTGGGGTATTATCGGAGGTGCGCCTACCCAAAACGTAAACATGACCGGTACCTACCATTTGGTTGTTACAGTGAACGGAGGTGGTCAATCCTGTAGAGATACTGCTGAAGTAACTGTTACAGGTAACACGGTACCTCCCGGGGCTACTGCTACAGGTACTAATATTAATTGCATTAGTACAACGGCTCAGTTAATGGGTAATTCACCTACCATGGGGGTAAATTTCTCCTGGGCTGGTCCTGGTATTACCCCAGCTAATAAAAATCTTCAAAACCCGGTTGTCAACCAACAGGGTACTTATACACTAACCGTTTCTGACCCTAGCAATGGATGTACTTCAACAGCCACAGTGAATGTTCTCGGCGATAACACACCTCCATCAGTGCTGGCAACCGGAGGAACCATAACTTGCACACAAAGCAGCGTGACGATTGATGGTATGACCAATGCCGGCTCTCCGGTCTGGAACTGGTCGGGTCCAGGCATTAATGCCGGTAATCAAATGCTTGAAGACCCGGTAGTAAATGTTGTAGGAACCTACAATGTAACGATTACCAATACAGTAAATGGCTGTACGAATACTGGAACCACCACTGTAGATGTCAATACAACAAGTCCTACTGTTTCAGCGGGGCCGGATCAGACACTTACCTGTACACTGCCAAATGCAACTTTGCAAGGATCAGGTGATACAGGCGGCTCTCCTATGAGTATTTTGTGGAACGGTCCAAATAATTTTGTTGATACTGTTTTGAATCCAACGATCAATGTTGGCGGTACATACATCATCACCATTTTGAATACAGATAATGGTTGTACCAATACGGATACAGTTGATATCTCTGTAAACCAGGCCATTCCAACGGCTACTGCAGGTGCGGATTCAACCATAACCTGTATTGAACCAAGTGTAACCCTTATTGGAACTGGTTCAAGCGTAGGACCCAATTTTACGGCCATGTGGTCCGGTCCTGGAATCAATGCTGGTAACCAAAATATGTATACGCCAGTTGTCGATGTGGATGGAACTTACAGCCTGGTAATTACCAACACCACAAATGGATGTACTGCTACAGACACCGTGTTGGTAAACATCAATATTGCTATTCCAACGGCAGATGCAGGGCTGGATCAAACCATAACTTGTGCCAATCCAAATGGAACCACGCTTAATGGCAGCGGAAGCCCCGCCAACATTGAGTACCTATGGTCAGGACCAGGTATTGGTGCCAATAACCAGAATTCACAAAATCCTGTTGTTTCTCAACAAGGTACCTATACATTGCAAGTTACTGATCCTGCAAATGGTTGTACCAGCACCGATCAGGTAGTGGTTATTCGTGACGCGAACGTTCCTGATGCAGAAGCCGGTCCAGATCTCGTACTAAACTGTACAGTACTGAGTGTAGATATCGACGCTTCAGGTTCAGCCACAGGTCCTTCTATCATTTATGCATGGACAGGCCCTGGCATTAATGCTGGAAATAGCGCTGATCAAAGCCCTGCCGGTCTGAACATGCCAGGAACCTATAATCTGGTGGTTACAGATACTTCCAACAATTGTGTAAACTCAGATGTCGTTGTTATTTCTCAAAATATCACACCGCCTACTGCTGAAGCCGGTCCTGATGTAATACTGAATTGTTACAACAATGGCATGGACACACTTGATGCAACTGCTTCCAGCAGCGGCGTCAACTTTACGGGAATTTGGAGCGGACCGGGTATCACTCCGGCGAATGAGACATCGAAAACTCCGGTTGTGAGTGATGCCGGCGTGTACTATGTTACAGTAACAAATCTGAATAATACATGTACTGCAGTCGACTCAGTAACGGTTACTTCAAACCTGACTGCGCCTGTAGCTGACGCCGGAGCCGATCAAATAATTGATTGTGTAACCCTTTCTACTTCAATTGGTGGCCCTTCTTCTGCTGGTGCTAATTTCTCATACAGCTGGACAGGTCCCGGTATTACACCTGCAAACCAGGATCAGTTAATGCCTTCTGTAGACCAACCTGGTACTTATACCATTGTAGTCACCGATTCGGTGAATGGATGTACGGCCTCGGATGATATTGTCATTAATACAAATGCGGTCTACCCATCCGTAGATGCTGGTTTGGATGCACTCTTGACCTGTGCGGTTACCGATGTAACACTGGATGCCACACCATCAACAGGTGCTCAGTTTAGTTTATTGTGGACTGGTCCGGGTATAACGCCTGCAAACGAAACGCAAGAAGATCCTAATGTAACTGTTCCCGGTACCTATATTCTGGCTGTTACGAATACTACAAATAGTTGTGTTACAAGAGATACTGTGGTTGTTGACCAAAATATTCTTGTACCAGCGGCTTCTGCCGGTGCAGATGGTAATCTTGACTGTCAGGTATTGGATATTGCTTTAGATGGTAGTATGTCTGCAACCGGAGCAACCATTACTTACTTATGGACTGGTCCTGATATTAGTGCAGCTAATGAAACCATGCAGAACCCAACCATCACACAACCAGGACAGTATAGCTTGCTTGTTACCGATACCGACAATGGATGTACGGCTACTGATGTGGTAGATATTACGCAAGATATCGCAGCACCGGTGGCAGATGCAGGAACTGATATGCAAATTACCTGTGCTAGTTTAAGTCAAACCATTGACGGATCCGGAAGTAGCTCCGGTCCCTTGTTTGAATATGTATGGGAAGGAAATGGTATTAATACCAATAACTTCAATCTGCAGAATCCGATGGTGTCTGATTCAGGAACCTATGTCGTAACTGTAACCAATATTCAGAATCATTGTACTTCAACGGACGTAGTGTTTGTTGATATGGACAAGGAAGCGCCACTGACAAATGCCGGTCCAGATGTAACCTTGACCTGTACAGTGACTTCAATTCAGTTGGATGGTACCATGTCGGCTTCAGGGCCTAATATCACCTTTATGTGGAGTGGTCCCGGGCTGCTGCCTGGCGAGTCAACCAATCCGATGCCTATGGTAAATGCCGCAGGTAATTACAACCTTACGGTAACCAATACAACCAATGGATGTACCAGCACTGATTTTGCTACGGTAGTGTTGGACAACAGTACGCCATCTGCAGATGCAGGTAATAACCTCACCATTACATGTGCAAACAGCACAACAGGTGTTGACATTAATTCAAGTGGATCAAGCAGTGGTCCGGAATTTACCTTCTTCTGGACAGGTCCCGGCATAAATGCTTCCAATGAGAATGTTCCAAGTCCTACTGTACTCGTGGATGGAACATATACGCTCGTAGTTACCAATAGCACAAATGGTTGTACGGCGACTGATAATATGATGGTATTGTTGGATCAAACACCCCCTGTTCCGGATGCCGGGCTTGATCAGACAATCACATGCTCAGCCATTACAGTTGGACTTGATGCGACTGGGTCTACTGCACCAGGTGGAAGTCTTGAATACAGCTGGGATGGACCAGGAATCAATCCAAATGGTGAAACCAGTCCAACTCCAACAGTTGCGGATGCGGGCCTTTACACCGTAACGGTAACCAACTCATTTAATGGTTGTACCGCTACAGATGAGGTTGAGGTATTCCTGGATAATATGGATCCGGTAATCAGTGCTTCAGCCGATACCATTACTTGCGCTCAGCCTCAAGGTAATTTGGATGTAACCAGTTCGGTACAAGGATCTACTTATATGTGGGAAGGTCTTGGAATTAATGCATCCAATCAAAGCCTTGCATCTCTGATGGTTAATATTGGGGGAGTATATATGGTAACCGTGACTGCTCCAAATGGCTGTACTGCCACAGAATCAGTATTGATGGAAGTGGACGATGACGTGCCAGAAGGAACCGCAGAGGGTACAACACTTGATTGCTTCAATGGTGGTGTGTCTCAAATTTACGGAGATGTTATTTCTCCTGCGGGTACAACCTTCAACTGGACTGGGCCTGGTATTGGAACGGTTAGTACAGATTCAGCTACTGTCACTCAGCCAGGTACCTATTTCTTCAATATGGTTACTCCGGCAGGATGTACACAGAGTATCAGCGTTCAGGTATTGCAGAATACGGTTGTACCAACCATAACTGCCATGCCTACAGATGATCTTGATTGTAGTACTACCTCTGTGGGCATTAATGCAACCGGAACTTCGACAGGAACCCAGTTCGTTTATACCTGGACGACTGCAAATGGTAATATCGTTTCAGGGGCCAATACGCTTAACCCAATCGTTGATGCAGCTGGTGACTATCAATTGTTTGTTATGAACACCATCAACGGCTGCCAGGACAGTATTTTGGTGCCGGTGATGAATGATCCTTCTGTACCAACAGGATTTGATTTGACCATCCGCGATATCGTTTGTTTTGGCGATACAGATGGTTCGATTGAAATTAATGGCATAAACGGTGGAACAACACCATTCAATTTCACACTGATCAGTAGTTCTGGTACTCCAGACAATCAATATACCGGATTAAGTGCAGGTGATTACACTTTGTATTTGCTGGATGGAAATGGTTGTGAACTGGATACTACCATTAGTATCGGCGAGCCTGGACAGTTGGTTATTGAACTCGGCCCGGATGTGAATATTGAACTGGGAGAAGAAGTTACAGTATCTGCAGAGATTGTACATACTACACCGCTGCAATCAGTAGTCTGGAATTATTCTCCAGGTTGCATCGACTCTCTGTTTGGTCCGGCTCAGTATTGTGAAGAGTTCACATATACACCGCTAAACTCTTATCGTCACACATTGACAGTTACAGATGAAAACGGCTGTGTGGCCAGAGATTATGTATATGTGGTGGTAGACAAACCGCGCAATGTGTACATACCAAATATCTTCAATCCAAATAGCCTGGATCCAGACAACTCAGTGGTTCGCATTTACATGGGTAATGATGTGCTCAAAGTACACAAGTGGATGATCTTTGACCGTTGGGGAGAAGCCGTGTATATTGCACCTAATGAATTCCTGAAAGATGATTCAGCGCAAAATGCATGGGATGGATCATTCAGAGGCGATAAAGCCATGTTGGGTGTGTATGTCTATTATGCTTTGATCGAGTTCATCGATGGTGAAATTATAGAATACAAAGGTGATGTTACGCTGATGCGTTAATTGCCTTACAATTGGAATAAACCTGGAGCCACTCCGCTTAACAGCAGAGTGGCTCTTTTTGTGTAACCCTGCTTCTGATATTAAAGCTATTTTTGCCAGATGCTATCTCAGAATAATGGTCTTGTACTAAATGATGATTTCCACTACGCACTTGATGTATTGGAAAAGTCTGACAAGTCGCTTTTTATTACCGGGAAAGCAGGCACAGGAAAAAGTACACTGCTTCAGTTGTTTAGAAATACTACCCGGAAGAAGGTAGCTGTATTGGCCCCAACCGGCGTAGCGGCCCTGAATGTGATGGGACAAACCATCCATTCGTTTTTTAATTTTCCACCGCGGATTATTACGCCATCTGATGCCTCCAGGAAAACCAGCCGCAAGGATCTGGCTCGGCTGTATAGAAATTTGCAAGTGCTGGTGATAGATGAAATATCTATGGTGAGAGCTGATATGCTGGATGCCATAGATGTGTTTTTACGGGTAAACAGGGAGTCTTATAAGCCTTTTGGCGGGGTACAAGTGGTGTTTTTTGGCGACCTTTTTCAATTGCCTCCGGTAGTAACCAGAGATCCCATTGAAGCTTCCTATTTTCAGGATTATTACGAATCGCCCTATTTTTTTTCTGCTAAAATTCTTCAGGATCCAGATTTTCAATTGGAGTCAATCGAGTTGAGCAAAGTGTACAGACAAGAGTCGAGACATTTTTTACGGCTACTCGAAGCCGTCAGAACGAACAAGATAGATTATGATGACCTGGAGGATTTGAACACTCGGTTTTTACCAGGATTTAATGACTTGGATGGATTTATCACCTTGTCAGCACGCAACGCAACGGCAGACAGGATAAATCAAGCGGAGCTAGCAAAACTGGAAAGCCGGGAGTTTGAGTACATCGCCAGTGTAAAAGGAAATTTTGAACCAGCCTTGTTTCCTACTGAATTAGGTCTTCGCCTAAGACAAGGCGCTCAGGTAATGTTTGTACGGAATGACCCCGAGCAAAGGCGATTTGTAAACGGAACCATCGGAAAGGTAACGAAGCTTGATTCTTTGTCAATAACGGTTGAAATAACAGATAATGACGGCAAGAAGGATTGGATAGAAGTTCCTAAAATTGAATGGGAGATTATCCGTTACAAGGGTGGGGTAGATGGAGGACTCGAATCAGAGGTGATAGGTTCCTTTACACAGTTTCCATTGAAGTTGGCCTGGGCCATCACCATACATAAAAGTCAGGGCAAAACTTTTGACCGTATGCTACTGGATCTGGGGAAAGGCGCTTTTGAGCATGGACAGTTGTATGTTGCCCTAAGTCGCTGCCGCAGCCTGGAAGGCATTGTATTGCGACAGCCAATTCGTTTTCAAGACGTCATTACAGATGATCGCGTCATTGAATTTCACGACACTCATTTCAGAGGCTAGTTTGCAGCTTCTCCTTACGTAAAGTAATTTCCCTCAAAATGGTATGCGCCAATTGAAGTGCATCCACCCCATCCTGAAGGCTTACAACGGTTGGCTTATTATCTTGAATAGAAGCGTGAAAACTCTTCAGTTCTTCCTCGATGGCATTGATGGGAACCGCTTCAGGCATTTTTAACTGCAACCATTTTTTTCCATCGGCTGTATCAAATTCCATTAGCTGGTCTTGTGGAGGTAATTCTAGAGCGTCCTGGTCGAACAACCGGACGATCTGCGCCGTTTTCTCCAGAAAATCGAGACTGAGATAATGGTCTTGCTGAAACAGACGCATTTTACGCATTTGTTTCAGGGAAATTCGGCTTGCAGTAAGATTAGCAACACAACCATTCAGAAATTCAATCCTGGCATTGGCAATGTCGGGTGTATTGCTCAGTACAGCAACTCCGCTGGCGCTTACTTTCTTTACAGGAGATTTAACCAAATGAAGGATAAGGTCCAGATCGTGGATCATCAAATCCAGTATCACGGAAACTTCAGTCCCTCTCGGCTGAAAAGCGGAAAGTCGGTGGCCCTCAATAAACATTGGATTTAGTGCGATTCCATCCAGGGCAGTAAAAGCCGGATTGAATCTTTCAACATGACCAACCTGCACTTTTACACCATATTCGTCGGCCAGCTTCAGCAATTTTCTGCCTTGCGCCAGTGTTTCTGTAACCGGTTTTTCCAGAAAAACATGTTTGCCAGCCCGAATAGCCCGAGCAGCGAGCTTGTAATGAGAAGTAGTGGGCGTAACGATGTCTACGGCATCAACTTCAGCAAACAGCTTTTCCAAAGATTTGAAACGTGTGGCGCCATACTGCTGAATGGCAGAATTGGCATTTTTGTCATCTGGATCGTAAAAACCAACCAGTTCCCAGCATCCGCTGGACAGAATACATTTTAAGTGAATTTTACCAAGGTGCCCTGCACCCAAAAGCCCAATCTTCATAATTAGCCAATCGTTTAATTAGCTAATTAGCCAATTAGCTAATTAGCTAATTCATTTAGTTTTCCCTAAAGTACATCATTATGGCTCCGAATAAGGTTATGAGAACCAACAATACAGAAGCCATTCGGATCGAGTACCGCATATGCCTGATGAAAGCCTCAATTTCGTTTTTGAATTGAGGATAACGTGGGAGAATTTCTTCTTCCAGTTTTTTGCGATTGAATATATGAGCCGCCCCGAATTCTACTTTATTCCTCACCAGAATGCCATATACTTTGAACACCTTGGCCCTGAAGTAAAGGTTCACAAACAAAATAGCGATGAATAAGCCGACAACAATGGAAAGGAGGAGATAGCGCATTGTGGGGTAAAGGTAGCAATGTATTAATTAGCTAATTCGATAATTAGCTAATTTGATAATGTGATATTTGTAGTTGTTTCCAAATTATTCAAAAATGGCAATGGGGATTTCAACATATCATGAATACTAATCTTGTTAAACTTTTAATATTGGTCAGCATGGTTCCCTATATACTTGCTTGCAGTAATAAGGATTGCCGTTTGCCTGAAAATTTGAAAGAACTACTGCCAATCATAGAACAAGTAGCCCTGGAGATAGTAGCCAATATTGAAGAAATGCCATTTGAAAATAAATTCAATGGTGTTGTCTTTGACTGTGGTAAAAACCAGATGCCAGCATATTTACATCGGGCTGACTCGTTGTTGGAGGATATGGGTATTATAAGGGTATCTGTTAATCGAGACAGTACAGTGACGTTTTTACTATATCGTGAATCGGATTTTTTTAGAGGTGAGATCGCATCAAAATATTTTATTTACGCTCAACAAAAGTTGCCTGATCCTATAAGCGAAGACCAATTATATCGAACTTGTACGGAAAAGGTTTCGGATAAGATCTGGTACAGGGAGGTTGTGATTTGGGATTAAACAAAGCCTTGGTTTGAGTTGTGACTTTTGCACTTGGTCACAAGACACAAGTGCGGCTTCTGTGTTTTCACTATCAAATTAGCTAATTATCCCATTATCAAATTACCTAATTACCCTTTCCCTTTCTTCCTCTTATAATTTTCCAGCACAAAGGTGCCCAATCCAGTCAGGGTAGAGTAGAAGGCTTTCCCGTTATTGGTTTGCGTAAAGGCTTCCACAAAGCGAACGAGGTACGGTTCCTTCGCGATCATAAAGGTGGTGATGGGAATGTTCAACTTGCGACAACGCATGGCGAGGTTCAGGCAACGATTCACAATCTTGCGATCGAGGCCGAATGGGTTTTTGTAGTATTTCTTTCCGATTTTCAGACAAGTAGGCTTCCCATCTGTGATCATGAATATCTGTTTGTTGGGGTTCCTGCGCTTTTTGAGGATATCGAGGGCAAGTTCCAGGCCGGCAACGGTGTTGGTGTGGTAGGGGCCAACCTGCAAATAAGGAATTTCCTTAAGTTCAATGGGCCAGGCGTCGTCACCGAAAACAATGATGTCAAGGGTGTCTTTTGGGAAACGCGTTTGAATAAACTCGGCCAGGGCAAGCGCCACTTTTTTAGCAGGGGTGATCCGATCTTCTCCGTACAGGATCATGGAATGCGAAATGTCGATCATCAACACAGAAGACATTTGTGTCTGATAATAAGTTTCGTGCACTTCCAGATCGTCCTGCGTCAGGTTAAATTCGTCGATGCCGTGATTGATATAGGCATTTCGAAGTGAATTGGTGATGGCGATGTTTTCCAGACTGTCCCCAAACTCGTATGGTTTTACATCTGCGGTATATTCATCTCCCTGTCCAATGATATTGGTATTGTGCTTGCCGCTTTTAGCTTTTTTAAGGTCGCCAAAAATGTCGTCCAGGCTTTTCTGGCGCAGACTGATTTCCATTTTAGAAGTAGGCATCATATTGCCGTCACGTTCGCCATCCGGGCGGATGTACCCGCGGTCTTTCAACTCCTGAATGAAATCACCTATTCCGTAATCCTCCGTTGTCAAATTGTATTCGCGATCCAGTTGGCTCAACCAGGACAAGGCCTCTTCTACATTGCCAGAGGTATACAACATCAACTCCTGAAAGATCTTGAACAAGCGATCAAAAATGCTTTCGTTGGGATCGGGTGTGTAGTCTTTGAAACGGAATCCAAGCATGGTATGTGATTGTGGCGTTTTATTCACCGGGTGACTTGGAATCACCCGGTGAATAAAACGCATCTTCAGAGGAATGGTTCCGATTATAACCTCATTCAAGGGTAATCTTCACACTCTCCTGTTTTTTGCGGCCTGCAACCAGATCGATGATCTGCTCATTCACGCCATCGAAAATGGATACTTTGGCCGTGTTGGGTTCTGCCTTGCCAAAGTCATCGGCAAATACAGTCAGATAAAATTCTTTTCCAACAGGAAGCTCTATTTCAAACTCCTCAGGCTTAAGACGCAGGTAGTGATGGTCAATGATTTTCTTATCTCCAAGATATACCGAGATGATGTCCCCGTCTTCTACCTGACTGTCCCATAGTTTCAGCTTGATCTTACGCGTTTTTACGGAAAGGGCTTTTCCGACTTCTACCTCCCGTCCACCAATACTGCTTGGCGGGGCTACCGGAGGTGCAGTCTCCACAGGAACCTTTTTTGCCGGTTTCGGCTCCACTACTTTAGCGGTAGGTAGTGATTTTGTTTTTCTCTTGTCACAGGGAAGCATGGCTGTACCGCCAAAACTGATATTAAATCCTGGACCTGCTGAAGACACATTGCTGATCAAAAGCATGTATGTTTCGCCTTTCACTACCTGCAATGGAGCCAGCCAGGCATTGTCATTGACATCGTTGCATCCGGCATCTTCACTGCTGTCTTTTTCCCCGTCGCGAAGTCCGGTGGGACCAAGACAGGGGCTTACCCCGGCCAGGGAACTGGGGTCTCCGGCAGCATTACAACGAACAATTTTTTTGTTCTTGCAAGTTCCATCGAGCAAGCGATAAACCACAAAATCAATGTCATCGCTGTATTTCTGAGGAGTTATGGTAAAAGTCAGTGAACCGCTTTCTTCGATCTCAAATTGAATCCAGGTGGAGTTCTCTTCAGCCTGACCGCGATTTTCAGAGCTCAGAAAACAGGAAATGAGATCTGCTTCTGTACGGTCTTTCCCTTCGCCATATGCCTTGTCAATGGTATAAGTTTTCTTTTCACAAATTGATTTGGCAGTAATACAGTCAGCATATTTCTGACTAAAGGTGCTTTGGGAGAATAGTAGAACAGTAAAAATGGTAATAAAAATGCCGCGCATGTTCATGTAGTATTGTGGAATGAATGTTCAGAACAGTAACGCAAATAGCAGAAAAATCATTTTAGACTTTGGAGAAAAATGATTTTGAAACGCACTGTGGTTCTTGAACAATGGTTTTATTTCCGGATGGCCTCAACAGGATCCATTCGGCTTGCCTGACCTGCCGGGATCAAACCGGACAAAACTCCTACGACTATGGATGTAAGTATGCCAATCAGGGTGTTACTCAGCGACAAGTGGATGTCAAAATCCATGGCTTTGGATATCCCGAAAGTGACTATGGCGATCAGGGCTAGCCCTATGAGCCCGCCAACAATGCAAAGTACCACCGCTTCAATCAGGATCTCCAGGAGGATGAACCAGCGTTTTGCCCCAAGGGCCATTTTGATTCCAATGATATTGGTGCGTTCTTTAACAGAAACAAACATAATGTTGGCCACCGAGAACATACCGACAAAAAGAGCAAATATCCCGATGATAAATCCGGAAACGTTTAATGTGCCAAACACGCTGTCGAAAAGGCCGCTGAGAATAGACAGGGTGTTTAGGGCAAAATTGTTTTCTTCCTTCGGTTTCAGGCGTCGCTCTCCGCGCAAGACTCCGGTTATTTCGTCTTTCATATCCTCCAGATCTACACCGGGGTTTGCCTGCACCATAATGCTGGTTCGCTCAAATTCACCTTTGCCGCGAATGCCAAAGCCTCTTCGGGCAAGATTGTAACCGACAAGAATGCCGTTGTCAAAATTGAAAGGTTTGAGAATCTCTTTACCCGATTTCTTCAATGCACCTACGACGCGCAACTTTCGGCCATTTATATTCACCTCCTTATCCAAGGGGTCTATACCAGGACCGAATAACTCTTCTGCAATCACACCTCCTAGAATGCATACATCGTTACCATTTTGGTATTCAATGGGTGAAAAATACCGGCCTTCGCCGTCAAACTCGAGGTGAAACAAATCCCGGCAAGCTTCTGTGATACCGAGCACAAATACCCCTTCAACGTTATTGGAGCGCCATTTGGCCGTTTTCATGCCCAGGAACTGATAGAACCCTACCTCGCTGGCATTGCTCAAATTATCCTTGAGTGTTAAGTACTCATCATAGGAAAAGTTGGGCCGGCGCATCCATTTCCAGAAATTGGCGCCAGGATCTTCTCCCCAGGAAAATCTGTCGAGATAAATGACGTCATTCCCCAGTCGTGACATGCTGCCCCGGATATTATCCTCCAGGGAGTTGACAGCACTTTTCACACCGATTATGCAAAAAATGCCAATGGTGACTCCCAGGAGAGAAAGAAAAGAGCGAAGCTTATTGGCAGAGAGTTGTTGCCAGGCTTGCATGGCGCCTTCAAACAGGATGCGGGCGAATTGTTTCATACACCGGAATGCTTATTTACAACAAGGTAATCCCTGTTGAACATTCAAAATTAACCATGCTTTCTCCCCTGAAATTAGCGATTCGATAAAAAGCCTAACTTTTTATATTAAACAGCTTGTTTACGTTCCACTGCCTCCATATCCCGAAGTTGATTGGACGTTTGTCTGCTTCCGTCATGACTCCAGCCGGGTGGTCCAAAAATGTACATGAATTTGGCCTTGAGCGATATCTTCTGTCTGATATCCTTCAAGATGTTGCTCCATTCATGGAACACAATATTAACCGCATTGGGCTTGTCAATGGGCTTGGTTAATCCATATTTAATGGAATCATATTCTTCCACCGGCATTTCCTTTTGAAAGGTTCCAAACATCATATCCCAAATGATCAGGAACATGCCCATGTTTCTGTCAAGATATAAAGGGTTGTATGCATGATGCACACGATGGTGGGAAGGTGTAACCAAAATGTATTCGAGCCAGCCCATTTTCTTTACAAATTCCGTATGAACCAATATTCCCCAGATCTGGGTGGCGGAGAATATGAACACGATGTCCAGCGGTTTAAAGCCACACAAGGCCAGGGGTATAAAATAAATGAATCGATAAAGCGGCTGAAAAACAGAAGATCTAAAACCTACCGTTAGGTTAAAATGGTTAGAAGAGTGATGTGTAACATGGACCGCCCAGAAGAACCGACAGAAATGATCTACTCTGTGAAGCCAGTAGTACAGGAAATCCATACCAACGACGAGCCAGAACCAATACCAGAAAGGTGATTGAATTTCCAACACCCTGTATTGATACAAAATCTGGAAAATCACCACATATACCGCCCTGAAGAGTAAATCAATACCACTGTTGAGAATCATGAGGTATAGATTTGTCAAGGTGTCCCATAACGTATAGGCCTTGCGATGCTTGTAATGGCTAAATACCATTTCAAGCAGGATCACTCCAATGTAGAGAGGGGTGCTTATTAAGAGTAAAAGTTGTTCTTTTAGTGATTCCATGCTAAAACAATTACCAATTTCTGTACACGCTGATTAAAATCCAGATACTCAAACAGGTAAGTATCAAGCCGGCAATGCGTATTATTTTTTCAGTGGTGTTTGGCTTTAATTTGCTTCCGATTCTATGTGCCAGGTAGGCTTTTACCACATCCGTTGTAAACAAGGTAAGCAACGCAGCAACCATAAAAATGCGGGAGAAGGATACATCTTCTACTTCAGAAGCTGTTTTGGCCACCGTGGCGACACTCAGCCAGAACAGCCAGTTAGACGGGTTTGAAGAGTTGATGAGAAAGCCTTGCAAATAGGTGTAAACTCTCTTCCCTGTGGGCATTTTTGCTGCGAGGTCAGCCGACAAGTTCTTTTTTTTAGGCCACAAGGCAAACAAACCAAAACCGAGTAGTAGCAATCCGGAGAACAACCCGATCCAGTTTTGGAAGAAGGGATCATTGGAAATGCGTTCCAGCTTACCCGCACCCCACCAACTGGTTACAACCAGAATACTGTCGCTGGTGAAGGCGCCGGCAACCAGCGCAATACCGTGGCGGTATCCCTGGCTTATGGTCACCTTAACCGTGAGGAAAAACAGGGGACCGACCAATAATCCATACCCAAGTCCCGACAACACACCTTTTGCAACTGCTTCCATATTTTAATTTTCGGCCGCAAAAATAAATACATAAGCGAGCATGAAAGTCCTATTTTTCATTTTTCCTCTGAAAAAAGGTTTTACTATGGAGGTAATGCTCATACTGACCTACTAAAAACAATCAGGCCATCGGATATTTTCCGATGGCCTGAGTTCCATTAATTGGCAAATTTTAACCAGGATTGGTTATTTACCACCATCCAGTTCGTCCTGTAATTTTTTCAGCGCATCCCACTGACCTTTGGCAGCCATTCCAGCCTGTTTGGGCCATGAGCCTGGGTCGTGCATCTGGAAGCTTGGACCGGCGGCATCCAGTATCTCCTTGATTTTAGCGGGTTTGGTCTCTGACAATGCCTGCCATGTTTTAATGCCTGCTTTTATGAGTAGATCAGCAATCTTTGGTCCTATGCCTTCAACAATCTTCAGATCATCCGCTTTCACTTTCTTGCCTGCAAACATGATGCTTGCAGCAGCGGCAGCGCCGGCAGCTTTGGCGCCGGTTTTGGCAGCACTTTTAGCAGGGCCCGATTTGTCTTTCAACTTGCTTAAATCATTTTCGCAAATGATCAGGTCGTTTTTCAGTTTGCGAATCTGTTCATTTTTGCTTTCCAGATCGGATTCTAGCTGTGTGATTTTCACTCGTAAATCTGTGATCTCCAGGGCCTGATCGCCAATTTTGGTATGCAAGCCTCCATTTTCGGCCGTAAGCTCTGCAATTCTGGCCTTGAGCGCACCAACTCTGTAATAAGCGGCGGCAGCCAGCCAGCCCAGAAGAAACGGTATGAGGCAAAGGGCAAGTGCTATGGGCAGATTCCCCATAAACGTGCAATTGTCGAGTAATATGTATGTGAGTGTCATTGTTATCGTTGTTTTTAAGAATTTACTGATTTACGGTTATTACTACTCTCCGGTTTTGGCGACGGCCTTCTTCAGTACTATTATCAGCTACCGGATCATTTTCACCTTTTGAATCGGTGGTGATGCGGGATGCGTCAATGCCATTCCTTGACAAGAATGAAGCAATTCCCTTAGCCCTTCCAAGGCCTAGTTTGTAGTTCAAATCGGGTTTGCCTACATCATCGGCATAACCTATCACCGTAAATGTGCTGTTGGTATCCTTGTGTTTGGCGATTAGATTTCTCAGATATTCTTCAACTTCAGGCGTTTGTTCACGATCAGTAGAATTTGTTGGGAATAGAATGGTAATGTCTTTCTCTGTTTCAATGATCGCTCCTTCATCTTCCTTAAGTACCATTTTAGACCAAGAGAATCCAGCGGATTCCTTTGGGTCAGAACCTTCCGCCAATCCATCTGCATCGATCATTTTACTTGTTACGTGAATTCTGTTTTCTGGAATTGTGGGCGCTATCATAGCCTTTAAGGCATTGGCTCTGGCCAGAGCAAGGCTCTCTCCGTCTTTTTCACCAGCGCGATAGTAACCTGTAATGATCAGGGTATCGCCTTGTCCGCCTTGAGCAAGCAGCGTTTTTTTCCAGTCGGGGAACTTGGCGTCCTCAACCGGTTTTTCAGCGTTCCATAAAAACAGGGGAACACCTGTGGTCTCTGTCACGGTTATCACCTCGTCGCAACAACGGGTTTTGCAGTAGTTATGCCAATAGTTGGCACACCACACTGTATAACCTGCAAACAGAAGCACGATTAGCCATAGTGGAATTTTCATGTGTTAGGTTGATTTTACGTTTACAATTTCTTGTTTTGACAAATGTCTGAAACTAGCAATAAAAAACTTCTTTTTTTGATAAAAACTTTATTTGAATTTTTCGAAACCGCGATTACGTAATCATGAAGATTCTGTTACCTTTTTTAAGGGTTGCTTTACCAGGCCTGAATGAAAAAGCCCCTGCACCGGAATATCAGGTGCAGGGGCTTTTTTACAAAAAATATTGATCCAGCTTATTTGTCTTCGTAGTTATAAGGCAGGATTTTGGCGTCTTTTACCGTAGAAAGCGTCATAAGTGTTTTCAAACGCTCAATCTCTTCTATCTGGCTGATTGTTTTAAACAACAACTGTTCGTAAGTAGGAATATCCTTACAAATGATCTTCATCAGGAAGTCGGCTTCACCGGTTATGATGTAGCATTCGGTTACTTCATCAATGGAGGATATTTTCTCCAGGAAGCTGTTTAGTGCATTCTCTTTTTTCCAAGCAAGGGAAACAAGCACAAATGTTTTCACATTCAAACCCATTAAGTGAGGGTCAACTTGTGCATGATAGCTTTGAATGATTTCGCTTTGCTCCAGTTTTTTTACGCGCTCCAGGGTTGGAGCAGGAGAAAGTCCTATTTTTTTCGACAGATCAAGATTGGTGATCTTACTGTTTTCTTGAAGTATTTTAAGGATTTTCAGGTCAATTTTATCCAATTTTTCAGACATAGCTCTTGAGAGTGGTGAGAAATTTTATTTTGTATGGGAAAAGTTGGTCAAAGGTAAGCTCACTGAAAATATTGTGCAAGTAAAATCGATGTACACCTATGTAAATTTTGTTAACAAAGCGTTTTTGTCACATTTAGGAATAATGCTAAAAGCTTGTTTTTGCAAAAAAAGCAAATTTGCCAAAATAAATTTGCCGCTTTGTTGACATGTAGATTTGCAGAATAAAAAAGGCCGGGTTTTATGCCATGTTTGAAAAAAGTGCCAAACAAAAGCGATAAACCCGGCCTTCAAGGCTGAGGATTTCAACAAATAATTTTGTGGTGCTCCTTATGGGAAAATGCCCATGGAGATGTAGTCGCCTGCGATCTTCTTCAGCGAACAGACAAATGCTGCAGTACGAATGTCCTGTATTTGGTTGTGCTGCACAAATGTTTCGCGGATTTGCTGGTAGGCTGTGATCATGGTGTCTTCCAGTCCGGAGTTAACCAGTTCAACTTCCGTTCCACCTCTGGTGAGAAATTCTATCTCTCTTTCCGTGATCGATTTGCCTGTCATTTCCACTACCTTGGAAACAATCCTTTCAAAGGCATTGTGCTGGAAGCGATTTTCCAAACGACCAAAACGGTGGTGAGACAAGTTTTTCAGCCACTCAAAATAGGATACCGTTACACCGCCTGCGTTGGCATAAAAGTCAGGAATGATGATGATGCCTTTCTTTAGCAGAACCTCGTTGGCATCAGCGCTCACTGGTCCGTTTGCGGCTTCAGCTATGATTTTGGTTTTAATCCTGTCTGCGTTGCCCAGGGTAATTTGATTTTCCAAAGCAGCTGGTACCAGAATATCGCATTCAATTTCCAGGGCAGCAAGCGCGTCTCCTACGTGCTCTGTGCCCGGGAATCCAATTATAGACCCTGTGTCTTTCCTGAAGGCAAGCAATTTTTCTACATCTATGCCATTTGGTCCGTAGATAGAACCTTCACGCTCAGAAACGCCTATGATTTTCACATCACCCTCCTGCTGACTGATCAGGGCTGCATTACTGCCTACATTACCGAGGCCTTGCACAACCATGGTTTTACCGGCCATTCCTTTGGTTAGGCCAATTTTCTTCATGTCTTCCTCGAAGGAAACACATTCGCGCACTGCATAAAACACACCTCTACCTGTCGCCTCTGCACGACCGCGAATACCGTTTTGGGTTACTGGCTTACCGGTTACGCAACCTATTGAATCAACTTCGCCGTGCCTCAACGCCTGATAAGTATCGAGGATCCAGGCCATTTCACGCGGACCTGTTCCATAGTCAGGTGCCGGTACGTCGATACCGGGGCCAATGAAGTTTTTCTTAACCAATTCTGCTGTATAGCGCCTTGTGATGTTCTGCAATTGCTCAATGGAATAATTGGCTGGATTGATCTTGATGCCACCTTTTGCACCGCCAAAAGGCACGTCCATGAGTGCGCATTTATAGGTCATAAGTGCCGCCAGTGCCATTACCTCATCCTGATTAACAGATTCATCATAACGAATACCGCCCTTTGTGGGCATCCGGTGGTGACTATGCTGAACTCTGTACGCTTCCACCACTTGATAATCATTGCCTACGCGAACTGGAAATCGTATCTGCAAAACCAGGTTACATACCTTGATTTGCTCCACCAATCCCCGAGGAATCTCAGTGAAGGAGGCTGCTTTGTCTACATAATTTTCTACGCTTTTAAAAAAGCTAATGTGGCTGCTCATTTTTTTCTTCGTTGAGTTGAGACTCTAATTTGGTTAGTTTTCGATCAAGCCTGACAAGGTACAAGACGATTCCAAGAAAAATCAGCAAAATCACCCCTACAACAACGTAGATTTTGCCAGTCTCCCGCATGAAATCCCGATTTCCTTGCGCCTGAACGATGGGCAAATGTATGCTGAGAAACAGAACTAAAATAATAAATCTGATCGATTGGAAAAATTTCATCTTATAAAAGGGATAGTTCAATTAAATAAAAACGGAATTTGGCTAATGCCTTACATGGAGTATCAAAATTAGTCTGTAATCAAGCTCAGTCGATATCATACAAAACATCCTGAATTTTGGCATAGCGATATCTCAGCTGAGCAAGCCAAAGTCCAAGCAGAGAAAATCCAATTATGGAAGGATAAAAGACCATCCTCATGGTATTGTCCAGGTCCTGAGATCCAAATGCCGGACTTCCCTCAGCGCCAGGGTGGAGACTGGCAAACATCCTGGGCACGATGTACAACAAAGGGACCAATGAGGCAAACGCAAAAATGTTGTAAACGGCCGATAACCTGGCGCCTTTCTCGGGTTCATCAAAAGAGGAACGCAAAATAAAATACGCCAGATACACCAGCAGGGCAACAGCTGTCATCAGCTGCTTGATGTCGTTACTCCAGGCCGATCCCCAGGCATAGTGTGCCCACAACATACCCGTTACCAGGCCCAAAAGGCCAAATAACAATCCTGCTTCAGTAAAAGCAACCGCTTTTTTATCATCATCAAGATGCTGACTTTTCAGATATCGTATGCTGTAAATCACAGATCCCAAAAACATAAACATCAAGGCAAACCACATGGGAACGTGATAGTAGGTATTCCGAATGCTTTCGTAAATGACATTGCGGTACGGATAGGAGAGGTCCTTTACGATATGCAATTGTTCAATCGGATTGTCCTGCCAGCCAGCCTTGGATGTGGCTGTCGTATCCAGACGAAACTCAACAGCACTTGGCAATAGTGAAACACCATCGACGGGGTGGTCAACAATGACGTTCAGCATGGCAAAGGTTCCTTTTTCCGGCATGCCCGACGGCATTTGAAAACTTGCCTCCACTGTAGTATCATTCAAAATAGCAGTTTTCTGGCCAAGCACGGCATTGCTTTCGTCAAACTGGAGCCAAATCCTGATCTCATCAGCCCTGGCTTTTGTGTAAAAGGAATTGTATCCAAATACCCTGAGCGTAATATCCTGCCCGCTTTTGACTACACCCGGCGACACGTAAGTAATGCCCGGCTTTAAAGGAACCAACATGCCGGCAGTTATGGCATATATTATGAGAGCAACTGAAAGGGTTTTCCACCACATGGTATCTTAATTACTTTTTTAAGGTTGTATCGACCTAATCTCGCCATATAAACGGGAACAGTATAAAAGTCAGGGCAATTAGAATGGTGTCAATTGCCAACAGATTAATGATATCGCGCTTGTACGAGGTGTCCTGAATTAATCGCAAAGAGATGGCCGATAACCTTAACAAGGTAAGTATTATAGGTATGATTACCGGGAAACTCAATATGGCCATCAACGTAGCGCTGTTATTCGCCTTGGCAGCAATGGAGGCAATGAAAGTAAAAGCAATTCCAAATCCTAAGCTCCCCAAAAGCACTACTATGGCAAATAGCTTCATGTCTTTTACCGGGTTTCCTGCCACCACGCTGTATGCGCCAAAGGCAAGCAGGCTTAGTACCAATAATAAAATGGTGTTGTACACAATTTTGGCAAGTACCAGAATTACCGGGTCCACCAACTGATAGTAATACAATTGTCGGGCACCACTTTCCTGTACAAAACTTTTAACCACCGCATTGATGCTGGCGAACAGGACTATCAACCAGAAAAGTATGTTCCAAACCTGCGGCTGAACTTTAATACTGGCTGTATACACCACAAACACCATACTAAATACGTACAGAAAGATGCCGCTGATGGCATATCGCTGCCGGAATTCAATGACAAATTCTTTTCTGAGTAAGGTGAAAAATAATGGCAATGCTTGCATGGATACAATTAGCTAATTCGATAATTAGCCAATTAGCTAATTTATTCCCGGCAAAGGTACTACGGTGTAGTGGAATAGGATAATTTGATACAATCATGATTATCATTGTGATGACTAATATAGGTTGCATGGATTCTTTTAAAGTAATTCTATTTTTGCATCAAACCGACCTAAAACAATATTCAAATATGACTTTGCAGATCAGATCCCTGGAACAATATCATGAAGTGTATAATCAATCCGTTGCTGATCCGGAAAAATTCTGGGCGGAGCAAGCGGATTCTTTTCAATGGAAGAAACCATGGAAGCAGGTGTTGAAGTGGAATTTCAAAACACCACTTATTAAATGGTTCGCCGGAGGCAAACTCAATATTACCGAAAATGTACTGGATCGTCATTTGCCACAAAGGGCGAAACAAACAGCCATACTCTGGGAGCCAAATGACCCTAAAGAGCGGCCCCGAAAAATAACCTACAAGCAGTTGTATCAACAGGTTTGTCAGTTTGCCAATGCTTTGAAGGCGGAAGGGATAAAAAAGGGTGACCGCGTGTGTATTTACATGCCCATGACCCCCGAGTTGGCAGTTGCTGTACTCGCCTGCGCACGCATTGGTGCCATTCACTCGGTGGTGTTTGCCGGGTTTTCGGCGGTAGCCCTGGCTGACCGGATCAAAGATTCTCAATGTGTGGCCGTAATCACATCCGATTTCAATGCCCGGGGAGCAAAAAACATACCGGTAAAGGCAGTGGTTGATGAGGCCATGACAATGGGCTGCGTATCGGTAAAAACAGTGATTGTACATAAGAACAGGGGTGAAAAAGTGGATTGGACAGAAGGACGGGACAAGTGGTGGCATGATGTGATCGCCGGCAGAAGAAAAAGTTGTAAAGCACAAAGCATGGATGCGGAAGACCCACTTTTCATCCTGTATACTTCCGGATCAACCGGCAAACCAAAAGGCGTTGTACATACCCACGGCGGTTACATGGTGTATTCGGAATTCAGCTTCCGAAATGTTTTCCAATACAATGAAGGAGATATTTACTGGTGTACAGCCGATATTGGCTGGATCACAGGTCACTCCTATATTATATATGGTCCTTTACTGGCCGGGGCAACCAGTGTGATGTTTGAAGGCGTGCCTACATTCCCTGATGCCGGCCGCTTTTGGGACATCGTGAAACGCCACAAAGTGAATATTTTCTATACCGCTCCAACTGCTATCAGGGCATTAATGGCTGCCGGACCGGAGTTCGTCAAAAACCTTAGAATGCCTTCATTAAGGGTACTGGGTACTGTAGGAGAACCAATCAACGAGGAAGCCTGGAAATGGTACAATGAAAAGATCGGCAAAAAACGGTGTCCGATCGTGGATACCTGGTGGCAAACAGAAACCGGTGGCATAATGATCAGTCCGCTTGCCGGGATTACGCCCACCAAACCCTGTTATGCTACCTTGCCTTTGCCCGGCGTTCAGCCTTTAATAGTTGACGCGAATGGTAAGGAAATGTCTGGAAATGAAGTGGAAGGTATGCTTTGTTTTAAGTTTCCATGGCCGGGTATGTTACGTACTACCTGGGGTGATCACGAACGCTGCCGTCAGACATATTTTGCTACTTTCAAAAACTTGTATTTCACCGGGGATGGCGTTAGGAGGGATAAAGATGGCTATTATCGGATCATTGGTCGCGTTGATGATGTGATCAATGTCTCTGGTCACCGGATTGGTACTGCCGAGGTGGAAAATGCGCTGAATATGCACCCTCATATCGTTGAGAGTGCGGTTGTAGGTTATCCTCACAACATTAAAGGACAGGGTATTTACGCGTATGTGATTCCACAAGGAGAAGTGACTGATTACCAGAATTTTAAAAAGGAAGTGTTGGCAATTGTCACCAAGGAAATTGGACCAATTGCCAAACCTGATAAGATTCAGGTGGTGAGCGGTTTGCCCAAGACTCGTTCAGGCAAGATCATGCGCCGTATTTTGCGGAAAATAGCAGAGGGCGACAGCTCTCATCTTGGGGATATTTCAACGTTGTTAAATCCCGAAGTGGTGGCTGAAATAAAAATGGGCGCGGAGAGTTTGTAACCTTAAAAGGTTGGGCCCGCTCACATCATTGTGAACGGGCCAACCAAAACCTACTCCAATTCAAAATTCTAACTTGAATTCGTACTTATTCACACTTAATTTGCTCCAATAGATTCTGATTCCAGTTCAAAATGCTCCAGGTGTGGGTGCTCGTAAAAATTAACCTCGCCGGTTTCAATGTCGTACATACCGCCGACAATGGCGATTTTACCCTGGTTAAGCATCTCTTCCAGAATCTGGCTTCTCTTTGGGATTTCATCCATTACATAATGCACATTATTGCCGGCAACAGCATTCGCAAAGGCATATGAGTCGTCAGGGTTTTCTGCCGACTTGCTTGTCATGGCAATGGCCGGCTCTACTTTTTTGAGTAAGCCGGTCAGGTTGCCCATTTCGACGTGGTTGCAGGCTCCGGCAATGGCGCCACAACGCGTGTGTCCCAGTACAACCACAATTTTTACGCCTGCCACCTTGCAGGCAAATTCCATAGACCCCAGTATGTCTTCATTCAGGATATTCCCTGCTATCCTTACGCTAAAAACATCGCCAAGACCCTGGTCAAAAATGAGTTCGGCGCTGGTTCTGGAATCAATGCAACTGAGGATCACTGCAAATGGATGTTGGCCATCCATGGTTTCGTTCATTTGCTGTAAAAGGTTGCGGTTTATTTTAAGGTTACTTACAAATCGCCTGTTACCTTCTTGTAGCAATTGTAAAGCTTTGCTTGGGGTTATTTTATCCTGCAATTCCTTGGTGAGTGTACGCATGTATTTCTTAGTTTTAGTTTAGTGTAACAGTGCCAAGTTTTAGATGATTATCCGGTTTTTGGGGATCTGGATGATCAACGTGCACAAAGTCCGACTCCCGGAATTTGTATTTATCCTTGAAGCCTTTCAAGGTGACCTTAATGCCCATGCCAGGCGCTTTTTCTTTGGTAAATTCCTTGATGCTCTCCAGTACATCAAAGTCAATGTAGGCAGTGTCTGATGCATAAAAGATAACTTTAGAGTTTTCTGGCAGGTGATCCATGGTGAGCTTGATGGCAGCTTTATTGAGGAAAGAAACCTCCTGAGAAAGCTTGATGGTGATCAGGTCGCCTTCATGATATTCTTCCTTGTGGAAGAAGTAAGAGTTCTTCATGTTTCCACGTAAAATGGCAAAGACGGCGGCGCCAAGACCAATCATTACACCTGTAAGCAAATCGGTGAATACAACGGCCAAAACGGTGATGATAAAAGGCCAAAACTGGTATTTGCCATTCTTCCACATGGCTTTGAAAACTGAAACTTTGGCCAGTTTATAACCAGTCAGAATCAAAATGGCTGCCAGTACGGATAATGGAATCAGGTTTAGCAATTGAGGAATTAATGCGGCACAAAGCAATAATAGCGAACCGTGTAGTATTGCCGATGTTTTGCTGGCTGCGCCGGCATTCACATTTGCAGAACTTCTGACAATAACAGAGGTGATCGGAAGTCCGCCAACCAATCCGGAAATTATGTTACCGATACCTTGTGCCTTCAATTCGCGATTGGGGGGGCTTACACGACGATCTGGATCCAGTTTGTCGACAGCTTCAATGCACAAAAGTGTTTCGATGGAAGCCACTATGGCTATGGTTAAACCGGTCATCCAGACTTTGGTATTCATGAATTGACTGAAATCCGGGAAAGAAAATTGGGTGAAAAATGAAGCGGCATTTTCGGCTACCGGGATGGTAACCAAATGGTCTCCTTTTATGGTTAGACTGCTTCCTGTAGATCTGAAAATTTCATTCAGCCCAATACTTACAAGTACTGCGACCAGGGCACCTGGAACAAATTTTATCCTGTCCTTAACAAAGGGCTTTTCCCAAAGCAATAAAATACCAATAGAAATTAACCCGATCAAGGTTGCACCAGGGTGAATATACACTGTGATGGACTCCCAAAGAGACTGAAAAGTGTTGCTGCCGCTGGCCTCCAGAAATGCCAGATCGCCTTCAGCATCCTTGTCGTAGCCAAGTGCATGAGGGATTTGTTTCATGATGATGATGATCCCAATGGCTGAAAGCATGCCTTTGATGACACTGGAAGGGATGTAATTTGCAATGGTGCCGGCATGCGCGAATCCAAGTATTAATTGAATGGCACCGCCAATGACTACAGCAAACAGGAAAGTTTCAAAAGAGCCGAGTTGACTGATGGCTACAAGTACAATGGCAGTAAGACCGGCTGCTGGTCCACTTACGCTGGTATGCGAACCACTGAGAGCCCCAATGACCAAACCTCCTATAATGCCGGCTATTAATCCTGAAAACAAAGGTGCACCTGAGGCCAGGGCAATTCCGAGACACAAGGGTAAGGCTAATAGGAATACAACGATTCCTGCCGGCAAATCCTGTTTTAGGTTTGCCAAAAATTTATATTGTTGCATGTGTTAGTTACAGTTTTGAATTGGATTTGATCAGCACAGATCACCGTTGTGTATCCTGAACTGAACAATGAGTTTTAGAATAACAGTTTTTAGACACTACTGCAACACAGTAGTAATCAAGAGCAAGTTCAGTATGAACAAAGAGATGGATCAACCAAGATCCGGAGGAGGAGAAAAAATGGCCAGATAAGCCAGATGACGCACTTCGTCGTCCTTAATGAGGTGGGCTACAGCAGAGTTCAGAGAAGCATCATCGCTTAATTCGATGCAAATTCTGGGAGTGAGATCCTTATGCTTCAACTCTTCTTCAAGCAGAGACATCGAGCCAACATTATTGCTCTCTTCGCTTGTTTCTGCCGTGGATACTATTTGATCCTGAAAAGAAAACACTAACCTGACGCAATCATTGAGCATCAGCATTCCGGCGGCAACCAAGATCAACGCCTTGAGACTAGTGTGAATTTTTTTCATGACTTTCCTTCGAACGCAATGGAGTCAAAATTGTTGATTGCTTTTCCATATTTTTTTCAAAAAAGTTTTTTGCTCAACTTCGCAGCTATGAAAGCGCTGATTTTTACAGAAATAAACAAGGCACTGGAGTTACAAGATATTCCTGTTCCTGAGGAGGGTAACGGGTTGGTTCGTGTAGATATCAAGGCAGCCGCACTTAATCACCGGGATCTTTTTATCACCCAGGGTCTTTATGCCAACATAAAAACGCCCTGTATTCTGGGCTCTGATGGGGCGGGGGAGTACGAGGGAGAAAAAGTGGTTTGCTATCCTGCCCTGGACTGGGGGGATGAAACAGCATTTCAGGGACCACAATTTAGGGTATTGGGTATGCCTGAAAACGGGACATTTGCCGAAAGTATTCTTCTTCCTAAAGCAAACGTGTTGCCAATGCCAGCGCATCTGACTTTTCAACAAGCAGCCGCCTTGCCATTAGCCGGCTTGACTGCATGGAGAGCATTGATCTCTCGATGCCAGGTACAGAAAGGTGAAAAAGTCCTGATTAGCGGTGTTGGTGGTGGTGTCGCCTTGATGGCACTTCAGTTGGCTATGGCAAAAGGAGCAGAGGTTTATGTGACCTCTGGATCTGAAGAAAAGATTGCAAAGGCAATAAATCTGGGAGCGATCAATGGTGAAAATTATCGTGATGAAGGTTGGGACAAAAGATTGAAAGCTGCTTCTGGCGGATTTGACGTCATCATCGACTCAGCTGGCGGGGACGGTTTTTCAAGATTCGCATCACTTTGTAATCCAGGAGCTCGCATCGGATTTTATGGTGGAACCCTGGGCAAGGTCAATAATTTAAGTCTGCAACCATTGTTTTGGAAACAAGTAAGCTTATTGGGCTCTACGATGGGTAGCCCTAAAGAATTCAGAGATATGCTGGCATTTGTGGAAATCCACAAAATTGTGCCTGTTGTTGATTCTGTTTTTTCGCTTGAAGATGGCAATCTGGCAATGGAAAGAATGCAAGGAGGGGGTCAATTCGGTAAAATTGTTTTGGAAATAAACGCATAAAAAGAGCACCCGATTTTGCATCGGATGCTCTAAGTTTACTTCCTTCCTTAGTTTATCTGAAACTCTAAGTGAGTTTCTCTTCTAATCTCATGATTACCTTTATTAAGGCCGCTCACCATAGGAGAAAACCAGTCTTTTTGTAATGGTCATTCCTTCGCTTTGCAGCATAACAGTGTACAATCCCGATGCAAGTCCAAGTTCTCTAAGGTTAAGCTGAACCATTTCTTCCTGAGATTCCGGAATTTCAAGCATCCAAACCTGATTGCCTAGTTGATCGAATATGCGCAGGTTAACATCCTGATCTATAAATCCTTTGATTCCGATGAATATATAATCTGAAGCAGGGTTCGGGAACAATACCATATCCTGATCCTTCTCTATCAGTTCTTCATCAAAATGCTGATGCAAATCTTTGGTTACAGTTCTGTCATCCGTATCATTTAGCTCATCACCACATGGTGCATTGCCACAGTATCCGATGTAGTCACCGTGTTTCAGATGAGCGTACACTGAATTATAGCTCACACAGATGGTGATGGTGTTATCCCCCCATGTTTTGTGGCACATATACACCTTCTTCTTACCACATTTCCAGTCAGAAATGATTTGGCTGTAATTTGGTCTGTAAGCACAATCCGGGTAGCCGTCATTGTTGTTATCAACAGAATCATCTCCTCCAGGACACTGGTCACAACCATCGGGAACACCGTCACAATCGGAGTCTTCCGTACCTGCGGAAATGGTCACATTGGATTCACAAGTACTTTGGTTACCCGCGAAGTCTCTGACTTTCAGTGTCACCACAAAGGTTTCTCCTATATCAGAACAGTCGAAGTAATTGTTGCAGTTGTACGGAATGTACTTGTACTTGATTCCACAGGCATCAGATGATCCATTGTCGATCATGTCAGGTGTCACTTCAACATGACCGCCAGATACGATCTCTACAGTTACATTCTCATGGCAAATTGCTTCAGGTGGTGTCTGATCGCTCAGATACAAGTAGAAGTAATCAGACTTGCTGTTTCCACCCGGATCCGTAGCTGTCAGGGTCACCTTGATCGATCCGGATTGAGTCAATACAGTACCTGGTTCCGGATACTGAGTCACCATTGCCGAACAATTGTCAGACACAGTTGCATTGTCGGTGTAGTCAGGCATGATGGCAGTACAAGTTTCATCAAAGATGAGTGTCTTGTTCTGCAGGCAGTGTATATGTGGCTTCTTATTGTCTTCCACAGTTACGGTAGCTTCACAGGTGGATGTATTGCCACTGTTATCAGTAACGGTCAGCACAACCACATTATCTCCTACGTGACTGCAATCAAAGTCTGAAGGACTAACACTATAATCATCTACGCCGCAGTTGTCATAAGAATACTTGTTTACACGGTAAGCTTCTAATGATGCCTCTCCATCATTTCCAAGACTTACACTGGTATTGCGACATTTCGCAACAGGAGCGAGATCATCAATCACAGAAACAGTTGCCAGACAAGTTGCGGTGTTTCCATTGTTATCGGTCACGATCATGGTTACCAAATGGTCTCCCAATCCCAGTACCTGATAATCATCGTCATCGTTGTGATGCCACCAACCTCCGTCAGAACTTGATTTCTGGCCATCTCCTGCCAGGTCGCCAGGACGGTCATCATCGTCGTCATCGTCATGATCGTGGTGGTGTCCAGGTGCGCAATCGAAGCACATGCCATTAATGGTATAGCTCTTGTTCACCTTGATGTTGTCAATTCCATAATCTGTGTCGTCACAATTCATTTCTCCTTTGAAGGATATGGTATGTGAGTACCAACTGGCCGTAAACATCACGGAGAAATCAGTCCAGTTCGGGCCCGGGTTTGGCAACTGGGCGACCACTACGTTGTCAACCAGAATTCCAAATGATGAGGCAGAACTGTTTCCATCGCCGTAATACTGACCCGAAATAGTATAGGTCTTGCCAGGTTTAAGTCCACCTACAAACTGTTTGATTGTAGGATCTGAACTGCAATCATTGTTTCCTTTCAGCAGGAAGTAGCCGCCTGAGTTGCCTCCGTTTGATTGCCAGCCACCGCCATTTGAAATGTTGTACTTGGTCCAGTCGCTGGTACCACCGCTGAATTTGCCATTGTCGATCTTGTTATCCTCATTGCTGGTTTGCAGGAAGAAGATAGAAGAGATGCCACATGCGTCTGATACGTTAGCAGTTACATCTTCTGCTGTTATACAACCTTCACCATCTTCATCAAGGCTCAGTGTATAATCCTCACAACCAGGATCCGGTGCCACCTGATCTTTCACAATAATCGTTGATTGACAAGTAGCGGTATTTCCGGCATCATCGGTAATCGTCATGGTCACCAGATTTGGACCTACATCAGCGCATCCGTAATTTTCATCACTCAGGCTAAGCGTAAATCCACAGTTGTCAGACGAACCATTATCGATATCAGCAGGAGTAATATTGGCGGCACCTGTTTCATCGAGTTGCAATACAAGGTTATGACACAGTGCAACTGGCAGAATGTTATCCTCTACTGTAATGCTTGCATCACAAGTTGATTCATTTCCATTGACATCTGTTACTGTCAGGGTCACTGTATTTGCACCAAGATGCTCACACAGATAAGCCGTCTGACTTAACGCGAGCGTTTGAACTCCGCAGGCGTCATTTGAACCATTGTCAACCTCTTCCTTTGTGATAAAGGCGTAACCACCGTTGCTAAGCTCTATGGTCAGGTCTTGACAAAGCGCCGTGGCAGGCGTTATGTCAACTACCGTAACTACAGCGATGCAGGAACTGTTGTTGCCATTTACATCCACCAGACTGAGAGTCACATTGTTATCACCAACCATGGAGCAATCAAATGCGGTCACATCAATGCTGCGCGTATCGATTCCGCAGGCGTCTGTGGAAGCATAATCCACATCATCAACTGTGATGGAAGCATCACCAAACTCATCCAATGGAAGTGTAAAGTCAAGGCATTGCGCATCGGCCGGTACCAGATCAACTACCGTTACGGTAGCATCACAAGTGCTGACATTGTTGTTGTTGTCGGTCACCGTCAGAACTACCGCGTGGTCGCCGATCATACTGCAATCATAATCCGTCAAACTAAGCTCCAGAGACTGGATACCGCAGATATCGGATGATCCTGCATTTACATGGGCTGCCGTAGCTGATCCAAGACCGTCTACATCGAGCTCTACAGTGTAATCCTGACACAGGGCCACTGGATCGGTGTTGTCCTGAACTGTCACCATTGCGTTACAGGTATTTACGTTGCCATTTACATCCGTAGCCGTTAGGGTAACCGTGTTGGAACCCGTATTGGCACAGGTGAATGTATTGGGCGCTGCATTCAGATAGTCAATGGCGCAGTTGTCAGAAGATCCGTTGTCGATGTCTATGGCTGTGATGGAAGCGTTTCCGAATTCATCCAGTACCACGGTAGCATCCTGACAACTCATGGTAGGTAAAATATTGTCCACCACGGAGATCTCCGCCTGACAGGTCTTCACATTGCTGTTGTTGTCTGTCACGATCATAGTCACGTTATTTACCCCGACTTCACTGCAATCAAAGTCAGTCTGGCTCAATTCAACACTGGCAATTCCACATGCATCCCAGGAATTGTTGTCCACCTGGCCTGTTGTTACACTGGTTTCACCGTTAGCATCCAGATAGATCACCACGTTGTTGCAGTGGGCAATTGGAGCGGTCACGTCGAATATGGTTACGGTAGACTCGCAGGTGTTTACATTGCTATTGATGTCAGTAACCGTAAGCGTTACGGTGTTTCCACCAACATGGGCGCAAGTAAAGTTTGCCTGATTGATGCTCATGGACTGAATCCCACAACCATCCGAAGAGCCATTGTCGACCATTTCCTTGGTGATCGAGGCCATGCCATTTACATCCAGGTTCACATTCAGGTCATTGCAAAGTGCCTCCGGAAGAATGTCGTCAATTACATCCAGTACAATATCACACACTGCATAATTGCCACTCGGGTCAGTTGCTTTCATTTGTACAAATTGAGGACCCGTGTAGCTAACAGTGGTTCCGATTGCCGGAACCTGAGTGATTACATAAGAACAGTTGTCTGTTGCATTCACCAATGAAGGTTCCAGGTCGGGAATACCGGCGCTGCAATTATTGTCGAGATACAATGGAATGCTTGTATTGAATGGCGGACAAACAATTACTGGTTGGTCATTATCCTCGATGGTTATGGTGGCTGTACAGGTTGACTGGTTTCCGCTATTGTCAGTAGCTGTCAGCGTTACCGTGCTAACTCCTACATCATTACAATAGAAGATAGTAGTGCTCAAAGACAGGTCATCGATCAGACAGTTGTCGTAGGAACCGTTATTCACTTGAGATGGCAATACCTCCATATTACCCAGGCCATTCAACTGTATGGTTACATTCTTACACAAAGCTGTTGGATGGATAATATCCACCACCGTCACGGTTGTGTTGCAGCTTGATTCATTTCCATTAACATCTGTTACCGTCAATGTTACATCATTGCTACCCAGGTGGTTGCAATTGAAGGCTGTCTGGCTCAAAACCAGCGATTCAATACCGCAGGCATCTGAAGAACCGTTATTCACTGCGGCTGCTGTTGTGGAAGCGGTACCAGCCGAGTTTAACTGAAGCGTTAGAGGTTGACAGTTAGCCACTGGAGCAATATTATCTTCAACAGTTATGGTTGCTGCGCAGTTACTGGTATTGCCGTTGACATCTGTGACTGTAAGTGTAACAGTATGTCCACCACTGGAAGCCCCTCCTGCGCCAGGCGTAACCCATGCAGTTGCAGGGTTCATTCCGCTTAGTGTTCCATTGTGACCATTACCTGTACGATCTGTAAGGGTAGAGCTACCTGTCCCGTCCTCCATATCATAATAGGCTACCAAACCAGGTTCATTGCCGGTAAATGTAGTATGTGCCTGATTAAAAATCCGGACTTCATCGATCATACCGTACATTCTCCAAGTGCTTTGGTCAGATACACTTCCAATATGCACGTTTGTTGTTGTATTAATGATCATTGGCTGAGTATTCGAGCCAACCAGCTGCCCATTTATGTAAAAACGGAATGTGTTGCCGTCATAAGTGCCTGCAACATGTGTCCACACACCGGCAGTGACTGTTGGGCCGTTCACCATACTGCTCCAGCCACGCCAGAATTGGAATTGTCCCTGAGGGCTGATGTAGAGTGTGTACCCAGAGCCAGAAGTTCTTGATGAAACTATAGCTCTCCAAGAGCCTATCACAGCATCCGGATTAACCCAGGCTGAAATAGTGAACACAGAAGGGTTCAAGTCTGGGCTTTTCGGAATTATCACGCCGACATTTCCATTGAAATCTAAAGCGTAATTACCTCCGCCTACATCGCTGCAATCAAAATCAGTTACATCCAGACTCAGGCTGGCAACACCGCAAGCATCATTAGAACCATTGTCTATATCAGCATTCGTGATGGATCCGTTTCCTGTTGCATCCAGTTGAACAGTGTGATCCTGACAAATGGCTGTTGGGTTCGTGTTGTCCTGAAGCTCAACAGAGAAAGAACAGCTTGCTGTATTTCCACCTAAATCAGTACCTGTTACGGTTACGGTATAGGTCTGAGTGCCAGTGTAAACCGTTCCTGCTGCAGGCGCCTGGTTAAGCGTTGCCGATCCGCAGTTGTCGGTAATGACCACCTCTCCGGTGTAGTCTGCCAGAGTAGCTTCGCAAGAAGTTGCACTTAGTTCAACTGCTTTATTCTCCGGACAATCCAGTTCAAGCGGTGTGGTGTCATCCACAATCACGGTTTGTGTTTGTGTACTGCTGTTGTTGTTAAGATCCGTGTAGGTCCAGGTTACAGAATAAGTTCCCTGAACGGTATACTCTGTTGGATCTGTGGTGGTAGCCGTAATGAATCCATCACAAGCATCCGTAGCCGTTGGTGGAACCAATTCTATTGAACATTGAGCAATCGCGTCTGTCAGGGTAGCAATATCAGCTACCGGAGCCGTGACATCAACCGTGGTTACGGTTGCGGTACATTCATCTGAAAATTCACCATCCGAAACGATCATGGTAACAACCGTGTTTCCGTGTCCGCTCAAAGCGGTTTGAGACAAGTAGTAAGTTAATACGTCGCCATCAGGATCAGATGAACCATTGTTCACAGCATCATTTGCTATGGAAACCGTACAATCTGCATCCAGATTCACCGAAATATCCTGGCAAACGGCCGTCGGCGGATCGTTGCAAACGCTGTTTGGATCCACAACCAATACCTGAGCTGTACAATCATCTGTATTACCGGAAGCATCCGTAACCGTCAGAGTAACTGTGTATGAGTTTCCGCGGTCGCTGCAATCATAAGATGTTTGTCCGCCGAGTACATAACTAAAGTCACAATTGTCATCAGTGCCATTGGCAATAGCATTGATCTCTGCCTGACTCAGGGTGTAGGTATTCCTGTCTACCAGCGTCACAGTCAGATCGTTACAAACTGCCGTTGGATTTGTCAGATCCACTTTATTCAGGGTAAACTCACAAGTATTCTCATTACCGGCTTCGTCTGTAGCTGTCAGCGTAATCTGTTCAGATCCTGCTATTGATACCGTTGAAGCTTCAGCCGGGCTTTGCGTTACTGCGATATCCAGGACGCTGCTGCAATTGTCAGAAACAATCGCCAGATCAATGTAATTCGGCAGAGTAGCTTCACAATTGGCAGTTACTTCTACAGTTTGAGTGGCAGGACAAGTAATGGCAGGTACACTGTTATCCAGAATATTCAGATTTACAATACAAGCTGTATTATTGCCATTTGCATCTGTTACGGTCATCACAACTCCCTGGTTGTAATTATTTGGAACAGAAAGTACAGCGCCTGCAGCCGGACTCTGTGTCACGGTATATCCACCGGAGCAGTTATCGCTGACTACCAATTCTCCGGTCATATCCGGAACAGTTGCCTGGCAGTTGGCATCCATATCCACTACACGATCGGCCGGGCAAGTGGTAATGCTGGCCGGAGTGTTGTCGATTTTCGCCACATTGAAAGTACAGGATGTGCTGTTGTTGGAAATGTCGGTAACCGTCATGGTCACTACTTCTGTTCCAGCCCCATTCAGCGTTGTGCCCGGTGTAGGTGTTTGACTCAGGGTAGTACTGCAGTTGTCAGCAGTACCTGTCAGGTATGCGTAATCACCCAGGCTGGCCTCGCAGTTGCCATCCAGCGTCAGTGACTGAGCCGGAGGACAAACGATTTCAGGAGGCGTTTGATCTTCCCTCGTTACGTTGAATTCACAACTGGCTGTGTTGCCGGCTACGTCTGTGGCGGTAAGGGTAACCAGTGTAGTACCCAATCCGGTATACGCGCCACCTGATGCAGGTGTTTGAGTAACTACCGGAGCACCGCAGTTGTCTACGGTTACGGCATCTCCTGTGTAATCTGGCATATTCACCGAGCAACCGGTGCCAAGCGCGATCGTTTGATCGGCCGGACAATCGATGGTCGGTATCTGCTGATCCAGTTTGTTCACTGTAAAGCTGCAGGTTCCATTGTTTCCTGCTTCATCCGTAGCTGTCATAACCACCGTCATCGGGCCATAACCGCTGATGGCTGAATTGGCAGCCGGAGTCTGCGTAATGCTGATATTGGCAGCAGCGCTGCAATTATCACCGGCAGATGCCTGGTTGATGTAATCGCCCAGCGTGGCATCGCAGGTACTGTTAAGTACAATCGATTGAGTGCCAGGGCAGCTTACTGTTGGGTTCTCGTTGTCAATTACCGTAATGGTTTGTACGCAGGTGTTTTCATTACCTGAAAGGTCTGTTACCGTCCAGGTAACGTTTGTGGTTCCAAGCGGATATACGCCGGAAGCATCATCGCCTGCGTTGAAATCATTGCTGGCAACAAGCGGAACATAAGTGCTCATCGCTCCGCCGACCCAGTTAGATGTACTTCCATTTAAGCTGAAGTTTTGGAGTGTTCCATGTAAACCGTTCACTCCGCTATCGAATAGAGTAGTTTCACCGGTATTTATTCCTCCCGGACTTCCTTGATTGAAGTCATAATAGGCCTTAAGACCAGGCTCTGTACCACTTAATTGTGCGTTCATAGATGCCTGGATTTCCGATGCAGAACGCGCTACATTCCAAATACGCACTTCATCAACTATCCCTTTCAGATATCTGCCAAATGGGTCAGACCAGCCTATATTAAGCGGTGCAATGGTACTAATTGTACCTGTTTGTATCAATGGAACGTTTACCTCCTCTACGCCGTCTATATAAATGATTTGGTCCAGATTTGTTTGATCTCTAACAATAGCTATATGGTGCCATTCATTGTCAGCGACAACAGTGGTAGATTGAGGGTTTTGTTCATGACTTGCATTATCACGCAACTGGAATAAAATTTTCCCGGTATTGGCCAAAATTACCATAGATTGTTGTGCCTTTGAACCGTCGGCGTAATAACCATACTTTTCCAAAATTACCTGATGCGTAGAAAGAATACCGCTATTGGTTTTTACCCATGCTTCCCAGGTGAAACTACTGGTGCCAACAACAAGGTTCGGGTCATTTGGAATACTGACTTTGTCATTAGCTCCATCAAAATCAAGTCCATTGCCCAATAGAGATGCTTGCGAGCAGTTATCGGAGGTAACGGGTACAGGTACAGCAACCGTTCCTTCGCAAACTCCCGGATCATTGTTCACTGAAATATTTGCCGGACAGGTAACAGTAGGTAATTCCGTATCATTAACGGTAACATCGAAGCTACAGGAGGCCGTATTGCCGTTTCCGTCATTCGCCGTAACCGTAACGCTTGTGGTTCCCAGATCGAAGATCGTACCGGAGGCTTTTGAGTAGGCAAGGGCTGGCGGAGAAGCACAGTTATCCGTAGCTGTAGCCGCAAAAGTCACCACAGCAGAGCATTGCCCCGGATCATTGTCCTGAGTAATGTTTGCCGGACATGTGATCACAGGCAACTGGTTGTCGATCACCACTACATTGAAGGTACAAGTGCTGGTATTGCCGTCCTCGTCATCGGCTGTATAGGTAACCGTAGTGGTTCCAACGCCGAAGTTGTCGCCTGAATTATGGCTTCCGGTCACCAGTGGACTGGCATTGCAGTTGTCTGTTGCCGTTACCGCAAAGCTTACCGTGGCGTCACATCGCCCTTCTGTGGTAAAGTTGTTCAGGATAGTCGGGCAGGTAAGTACCGGAGCCTGATTATCTGTAACCGTTACTTCGAAGGTACATTCGGCGGTATTGCCATAACCATCACTGGCCGTGGCTGTAACCGTGGTTAGGCCTGTATTGAAGGCCGAACCTGAGGCCGGACTAAAGGTGATAGTCGGGCTTTGGTTACAATTGTCCGAGGCTGTTGCCGTGAATGTCAGCGTAGCTGTGCACACATTGGCATCGGTAACCGTATTCACATCAGCCGGACAGCTTATAGTTGGCGCCTGGTCATCACTTACCTTGATAGGGAAGCTGCAGGTGCTGGTATTCGCTGCATCATCGGTTGCTGTGAAATAGATATCAAATATGCCTACGTTAAACTCGTCGCCGGAATTGTGACTTGAATTCAGACTTACATCTGTATCGCAGTTGTCGGTAGCAGTTACCGTGAAGGATACATTTGTTGTGCATGCGCTGGCATCTACATTCTGGAAAATGGTATCCGTAGGACAGCTTAGCTCTGGCGCTTCGGCATCCAGAATGGTAACGATGAAGTCACAGGAAGCCGCATTACCCGAATCGTCGGTTGCTGTAGCCGTTACGGTTGTATTTCCAACGGCAAAGGCAGTGCCTGAGGCCGGGCTGTAAGTAATGTCAGGTGTGGCATCGCAGTAATCCGTTGCTGTTGCTGCATTGAAAAAGCTTACCACGGCGTCGCATTGTCCACCGTCGTTGTCCTGTACAATTGGTGTCGGACAAGTGATTGACGGTACGATAAGGTCAACCTTCGATAACGTAAAGCTGCAGGTGCTGGTCAATCCTCCCTGATCAGTGGCCGTGATGGTCACGGTTTCTGTACCTGTTCCACTCAAAGTGGTTCCGGCAGCCGGACTTTGGACTAAAGTAAAGGAACAGTTGTCAGAAGCCGTGGTTTGTGCGATGTAATTATCCATAACCGCCTCACAATCAACACCAAGCGGAATGCTTTGGTCTGATGGACAAACACTGATCGTTGGCGCTTCGTTGTCTTCAACGGTTACAGTAGCATTACAAGTATTGGTGTTACCATTGTTATCAGTCACAGTCAGGGTTACTGTGTTTGTTCCAAGGTTTGTACAATTAAAACTGGACGGTGCTGCATTCAGTTCTGAAATACCACAGGCATCATCTGAACTGTCATCAATATCAGTTCCGGCTACAATGATTGATCCCGTTCCATCCAGATCTACTGTAATATCCTGACAAATGGCTGTAGGCGCAATCTGATCTTCCACGGTCACGGTAGCTGTACATGTATTGCTGTTTCCACTGTCGTCTGTCAGGGTAAGTACCACTGTGTTTTCTCCAACTTCGGCACAGGTAAATGATGAAACATCCAGACTCCTGCTGGCGATGCCGCAATTGTCGGTATTGTTGTCATCAATGTCGTCAACGGTAATACTGGCGGTACCTGTATTGTCTAGCTGTACAGTTGGATTCAGACAAGCAATTCCTGATCCGGCGGCTACATTCCGGACAAATACATAAACGCGCTTGGTTGTATATTGATTGGCATTTACAGCAAAGGTCCAGTCAGGGTGTCCTGATCCTCCAACCTGATTGCCAATACCCAGGTCAGAATTACCAGAGTTAGACCAGCGGTTATACCCAAACAAGGTTTGACTCTCGCCGTAATTATGGATCTGGAAGGATCCATAACAGTCAGTACTTGTCATAACATCTCCGAAGTCGTATGTACTTGAACTTGCACCAGATATACCGTATGCATTATTGGTCTGATAGCAATTACTCCAAAACTCTATATTACCTGTTGTGATCCCTTCACCGGTCACGATGCCGGCTTTATTGGAAGCTACGTTCATATTGTTTATAGGGCCGTAGAATACCCAATCGGTTGGAATACCGGTTTGGTTGATATTGGTAGTGAAAGCATCTGCAGACACCCAAACCCATTCTCCATCCAGTTCCATGTAATAGGCAATGCGGTCAAAATTGACAGCACCCAGTGCTGCTGTGTTATTCACTGCATAAGGCACCTGATTTTGATTATCCCAGTTGGCTGAATTTGGAATATTTAACTGATAAACCAGTTCATACTGAGATGCTTCTGCCACATTGCTCAAAATGGTGGCCGGGGCAGGGTAGGTGATGGCTGCGCCGCCACCGCCCGGAGCCAGGTTGTCTTCTACTGTTATGGTTGCGGTGCAATTGCTGGTGTTCCCGTTGTTGTCGGTTACAGTGAGCGTGACCGTTTGTGTACCTACTTCAGCACATGTGAAGTCTGTGGTGTTCAAACTCAGACTGGCAATTCCACAAGCATCGTCAGAGCCATTGTTAATGTCATCTACCGTGATGGAAGCCTGGCCGTTTTCATCAAGTTCCAGCGTAAGGTCCTGGCAGATTGCCGTAGGTGCTTCGTTGTCTGTTACTGTTACTGTCTGTTCACAAGTGGCAGTATTGCCATTTTCATCAGTAGAAGTCCAGGTCACCAGTGTAGGCCCAACCGGATAATTACCGGAAGCATCATCGGTGCCTGTGTAGTCGTTGATGAGTGAACCACCGCCTCCGCAAGTATTGGCTGCCAGTGAAGCAAGCTCGGAGGCTGAAAGGGCACGATCCCAGATGCCTACCTGATCCAGGGACCCATTTAGTGCATCAGTTGAATATCCTGTGCGTCTGAAATGACCGATATTGACACTGTTATCATCATAAGAGCCTGAATCATAATCCACAGGGTCGGTTGATGTCGCCATTGATCCGCTTAGAGCACCATCGATATAGATGTATGACATACCGGCCGTAGCATCCCTAACAGTGGCTACATGGTGCCATTCACCGGTGCTGAATCCTGTATCTGATACAAGAAGATTTTCAGCTTCGCCACCACTATTGGCATGGTTATTATCCATAAAGATCATGGCTGGTACATTATCTTTAAAACCAAAGAATATACCACTGGTATAGCCTGGGCCATAACTGCTGTATGCCCAGTTAACATCCAAAATACCTGCCCATTGTGTATAAGCATTTACCTTAACCCAGGCAGAAATTGTAAAATCTCCGCTTGGATAATTTCTTCCACTTTGTGAAGCCAATGTAATTTCCTGGCTACCACCTGCAAATGCGTAGGCGCTGTTATCATTGTCACATGGATCCTGAGAAAGGCTTGCGCCGCTTACAGTTCCATTATTGCTACCGGCAATATCATTGGCGTTTCCACTAAAATCATAGAAATGTACGAGATTGTCGGTCACCGGTGGCAGACCGCTATTCCCTCCTCCTCCAGCTGCAAAGCCGCAATTGTCATCAATGGTAGGAGCCGGTACGGTTACATTGGCATCACACTGACCTGCATCAGTATCGACATCCACGTCGGCAGCGCAGGTGATTGTCGGGTCCTGGTCGTCTGTTACAGTTACTGTTTGGTTACAGGTGCCTGTATTTCCCGCGGCATCCGTAGCCGTCCAGGTCACAGTTGTATTACCCAAAGCATAAGGCTCTGTACCATTATTGGAAACATCATCTACACTGCAGTTATCGGTACTTGTTGCTGTTCCGAGACTCACACCTGTGGCTTCACAAGCGTTTGCATCTGAAGAAACTGAAACGTTGGCCGGGCAGGTGATTGTTGGGTTCTCGTTGTCTGTTACCGTTACTGTCTGTTCACAGGTTGCGGTATTCCCTGCCTCATCTGTTGCTGTCCAGGTCACCGTTGCTATGCCAGCTGGGTAGGTGCCAGATGCATTATCAGAATTGTTAAAGTTATTTTCAATTGTAAGGGTGTTCACAGGGGCCAAATCATTAAATGGAACTCTATCATCTGAACCATCTATTTGGAGGGCATTTCCAAAACCAGCCTGACCGGCCACCCAATTGGACGTAGTTCCTGTCAGCGCAAAATTCTGAAGGTTACCATTTACACTACCTACCTGATCATTCAGTGTAGTAACTCCAGCATTATTTCCATCGGCAATACCCTGATTGAAATTATAATACAAGACCAGATTTGCTTCATTTCCTGTTAATTCAGTATTCATGTTGGCCAGGATCTCGGTCTCCGTAAGGGCCGTGTTCCATATCCTGACCTCATCTATGGTACCATCGAATTCACGGCCATTGCAACAGGTGTCGTCACCGATATACCATAATGTGTTCAAATCCACCGCAATGTGTGAGTAGGTGTTAACGGCACTGACAGTACCATTGGAATTTGTCACATAAATGGTAGCCTGGCTTGGTTCGATTACCAGGGCGACATGATTCCACTCATCTGGAAGATAGGCAGGCCCACCAGCCCAATTCCAGGTCCCTGAATTATTGGTCCAATGATATCCTATTTGGGTGTTAGCAGAATTGTTGTTATAAGCAAAGTTCAACCCACAGGCACCATCCGGACTGCTGCGGTTAAATATAATAGCAGTGGCCGGACTTTGCTGTCCATCAGGCTTGATCCAGGTCTCTATAGTAAGGGTATTGGTATTGCTGATGCCATCCAGTTCAGGAGTAAAGCTGCCGCTGCAGTTATCGCTGAATGTTGGTTGGGTAACGGTCACTACCGCATCGCATTGGCCGGCATCTGAATTTACAGTGACATTGGCCGGGCAGGTGATGGTAGGCGGCGTATCATCTTCAACGGTAATCGTGGCATCGCAGGTACTGCTGGCGCCATTATCATCCGTTGCGGTAAGCACTACAGAAGTAATGCCAAGTGAATAGGGCGGAGCGATATCAACCGAGAATGTTATAGGATCGCCTTCCGGATCTGTAGAGCCATTGTCGAAATCAGCAGCTACTGTTGTTGCGTCTTCGCAACTGGCATCTGCGCTTACAGTTAGGTTCTGGCATGTCGCAGTTGGCGGATTGTTGCCGGTGAGGGTAACATCATTGCCATCGCCCCCTATGTATGAAATGGTATAGTCGGAACCCCCTACATTAATGAAGCTGCCCTCAGTGGCACCGGAGAATTTGCTGCCGCTGATCGCGTCTGTACCATCATTGTCGATGATCACAATTGAGGTAGTTGGTTGTGTAACGGTTACACCTGTGATCGTTGCGCCGTTAATGGTTACGGTTCCGTTTACGATGGTTTGGTCGTGTTCAGTGCAAGGAGTGTTTCCTTCGATGTCCACTTCAAAACTGGTGCCTGCGTTTAAAGTTAGGTTACCATTGATGGTGATGCAACCAGGTGAGGCGCCCGGAGCGAGTCCTCCGCCATTTGAACAGGTTACATTTCCGTTTACAGTTCCTGAACCGCCAATTTTTCCGCCGTCAAGGATATATCCCGAACTGGCAGAGGTGTTGTCGTTTTGCATGGTCCAGGTTCCCGCGGTAACCTCAACCTTGATAAAGTTGGTATTAGCAGTGTTTATTATCCAGTTTCCGGAGGGTTTGGCGTAATTGATATAGCTGGCCTGACCTATGCCATCAAATGTTTGATCATTGTCACCCACAAGACTTACAACTGCATAGTAGCTACCATTATTAGCCCAGGCATCATTGATGACTACATCATCTTTCACCTGAATTTGGTGTCCATTTCCGGAAGAGCTATACAGTTGATTGACGCTGGTAATGACCAGGGAGTCGCTCACCTGGATGTCGTTTAAGATCGTTACGTGATTACTTGTGCCAGAAGCGATTTCCAGGTCGTCGATATTACCCGTAAATGCGAGGGTATAGAGGCCTACGGTTTTTACCCAACCTCCATTATTTTTCAAAAGGCCGCTACCGGTGAGTGAGCCATTTGCCAGGGTGAGATCATCATCGAGGAGTACATCACCGGCTGTTTTACTGATATCAAGATATGAGGCATTTCCTGATCCTGAAATGCTTTGGTCGGTGTCACCCACAAGACTTACAACTGCATAGTAACTTCCATTATTAGCCCATGCATCATTGATGACTACATTGCCTTTCACCTGAATTTGGTGTCCATTTCCGGAAGAGCTATACATTAAGTTGACACTGGTAATAACCAGGGAGTCGCTCACCTGGATGTCGTTTAAGATCGTTACGTGATTACTTGTGCCAGAAGCGATTTCCAGATCGTCGATATTACCCGTAAATGCGAGGGTATAGAGGCCTACGGTTTTTACCCAACCTCCATTGTTTTTCAGGAGGCCACTACCGGTGAGTGAGCCATTTGCCAAAGTGAGATCATCATTGAGGAGTACATCACCGGCCGTTTTACTGATATCAAGATATGAGGCATTACCTGATCCTGAAATGCTTTGGTCTGTGTCACCCACAAGACTTACAACTGCATAGTAGCTACCATTATTAGCCCATGCATCATTGATGATTACATCACCTTTCACCTGAATTTGGTGTCCATTACCGGAAGAGCTATATAATTGATTGACGCTGGTAATGACCAGGGAGTCGTTCACCTGGATGTCGTTAGAGATCGTTACGTGATTACTTGTGCCAGAAGCGATTTCCAGGTCGTCGATATTACCCGTAAATGCGAGGGTATAGACCCCTACGGTTTTTACCCAACCTCCATTGTTTTTCAGGAGGCCACTACCGGTGAGTGAGCCATTTGCCAAAGTGAGATCATCATTGAGGAGTACATCACCGGCCGTTTTACTGATATCAAGATATGAGGCAATACCTGATCCTGAAATGCTTTGGTCTGTGTCACCCACAAGACTTACAACTGCATAGTAGCTACCATTATTAGCCCATGCATCATTGATGACTACATTGCCTTTCACCTGAATTTGGTGTCCATTACCGGAAGAGCTATACAGTTGATTGACGCTGGTAATGACCAGGGAGTCGTTCACCTGGATGTCGGTAGAGATCGTCACATGATTATTAAGGCCAGAAGCGATTTCCAGGTCGTCGATATTACCCGTAAATGCGAGGGTATAGCCCCCTACGGTTTTTACCCAACCTCCATTGTTTTTCAGGAGGCCGCTACCGGTGAGTGAGCCATTTGCCAAAGTGAGATCATCATTGAGGAGTACATCACCGGCCGTTTTACTGATATCAAGATATGAGGCATTACCTGATCCTGAAATGCTTTGGTCTGTGTCACCCACAAGACTTACAACTGCATAGTAGCTACCATTATTAGCCCATGCATCATTGATGACTACATCACCTTTCACCTGAATTTGGTGTCCATTTCCGGAAGAGCTATACATTTGATTGACGCTGGTAATAACCAGGGAGTCATTCACCTGAATGTCGGTAGAGATGGTTACGTGATTATTAATGCCTGAACCGATTTCCAGGTCGTCGATATTACCCGTAAATGCGAGGGTATAGCCCCCTACGGTTTTTACCCAACCTCCATTGTTTTTCAGGAGGCCGCTACCGGTGAGTGAGCCATTTGCCAAAGTGAGATCATCATCGAGCAGAACATCACCGGCTGTTTTACTGATATCAAGATATGAGGCATTACCTGATCCTGAAATGCTTTGGTCGGTGTCACCCACGAGACTTACAACTGCATAATAGCTACCGCTTGGACCCCATGCGTCGTTGATGACTACATCACCTTTTACCTGGATCTGATGCCCATTACCGGAAGAGCTATACATTAAGTTAACACTGGTAATGGTTAGCTCGTTATCTACATAAACCGTATCAGATAGGTTGAGATTCCCGGAGCCCATACCTATTTCCATATTGAAAAGGCTGGCAGCAGAATTAATGGTTTGTCCACCAACCAACTTGATCAATCCGGTTCCGGCATCAAAGCCTGAGGCCACAGCAATGCTTAGACCGCTAGATACTTCTAAGGTGTTACTACCTAAACTGACCACCCCTAAATAATCTGATGCAATGGTCAAGCTCCTTATGGCGTAGTTACCATCTATATTACAATTTGCTGAAGAGCCAACATCAAAGACTACATCATCAGAAGTTCCAGGTACTGAGCTGCTATCCCAGTTCAGTGGATCACTCCACACGCCAGTGGAATTGCCATTGGTCCAGGTAATAGTCGCTGCATGTCCTGCAAGCGTGAACAACCCAAATACCAGGGCCATAAAAACCCTTTGTTTTCTTTGTTCCTTATTGAAACTCAGTTTGGAATTCGGGCTTTCATTAAATCGTGGAGAGTGTAGCAATGATCTCATAACGGTCAGTTTGATATAGTTATAGTTTTGATTTCCTCAATAGAATACAGGACCCCCTTACCGGGAACAGTACCTGATATGCCATGGGTTTAAAATGAAATGGGACTAAAGAGAAAATGGATTGGGTTGGTCCAACTGTGTGGGACCGCAAATCGGTTGGCAGGAATGACAATTGCAAGTGGGGGAGGGATTATGGGTGCAATTGCATAGGCAAAATTAGAGGGGGGGATCAGGGAGAATCCGGACAGGTATAGGGGGAAATCCGGACTTTATGGGGGAGTATCCGGACAATGAGGGGGGATATTCGGACATTTGAGTGCGGAGTGCGGAGAGCGGAAAGATGAGGAGTGCTTAGACTTCGGAGGGGAGTATGCCGAATCTGGATTTATAGAGTTTGGTGAAATGCTTGGTATCCTTGAAGCCTACCTGGGCGGCTACTTGTTTTACCAGGGCATTTCCACTCTCCAGTAATTCTCTGGCCTGTTGCAGGCGCGCTTCCTGTATGTAATGATTTAGTGTCAGGCCAGTAGTGGTCTTTACCCGGCGCTGCAGGTGCCTGCTGCTCATGTTTAACTGAGCTGCCAGGTAATCTGAATTGAAGTTGAAATGGTGCAGACTTTTATTGACTATCAGCTCTAATTCCTGAAGCCAGATAGAATCCTCTTCTGTAATCAGGACCTCTAAGGAACCTTTGGGTTGGCTCTCGATGTCAGGATCCAAAGAAAGAGTAGCTTTCCTACGTCCGGATCTGTTGCGCGAATTTTCGAGCAGGTTTTTTATCCGGGCCATCAGTTCTTCTTCTACAAATGGTTTTAGCATATAATCGTCCACACCTAATTTCAAACTGCGCAATTTTACCTTGATGTCTGATCTGGCTGTGAGCATTATAAATGGTATATGCCGGAGATGATCTTTTTCTTTTACCATTTCCAGCATGGTGATGCCATCCATGATGGGCATCATGACATCTGAAATGATCAGGTCAGGCCTCAGCCCTTCCAGCAACTTATCCAGTCCTTCCTTTCCATTGCCTGCACAAACAATGGTGTACTTGTTATCCAGGAAAGATTGCATGAATTGCTGAAGATCAAGGTTATCTTCTACGATTAATATTTGAGAACGCCTGTCATTTTCAATGTCAGGACTGGCTGCTGGCATAAGTCCGTTTTTGCTTTCCTCGTGTTGGTTTTCGAGGTCTACTGTAAACTCTTCCTGCTCAGGGCTCGGGAGGTTTTCAGCTTTTTTGAATGGTATCCGCAAATAGAATTTACTGCCAGAACCATATTTGCTGTCAACCCAGACTTCTCCGCCCATTAACTGGGATAATTCCTTGCAAAGAGAAAGCCCGATCCCTGTGCCCCCCTGTGTAATGGCGTCGGGTTGATTGGACTGATAGAAGCGATCAAAAATGTACGGAAGGTCTTTTGCGTGAATGCCCGGGCCCGTATCTAAAACCGTAACAAGGAGATCATCTTTTTCCTTTTCCACAGTCAGATCAACATGCCCGCCCACCGGGGTGAATTTTATGGCATTGGACAAAAAGTTATTGATGATTTTTTCATATTTGTCTTTATCCAGCATCAGGGTTGTTTCCCTGGGCAGTTTAAAATGCATGTTAAAGTGAACCCGCTCACTGTCGCCAAATGAGCTGAACTGAGCGGAAAGTGGTTTGAAGAATTCTAGCAGCTTTACTGGCGTTTCTTTTAACTCTATTTTCCCTGTTTCCAGTTTTGACAGGTCGAGGATCTCATTCACCAGTTTTAAGAGCAGTTTCCCGTTCCGTTGCATCATTTGAAGCAACATCATGTCCTTTGTTTTCCAGGCTCCTTTTTTTATAAAATTCTCCAGAGGTCCTAGCAACAGGGTTAGTGGCGTACGAAGTTCATGACTGACATTGGCGAAGAACCGGCTTTTTAGCTTGTCGAGTTTTCTAAGTTCTTCTGCTTGCTCGGCAATGGTTGCTGTTCTTGTTTGTACCCTCTCTTCTAGTGTTCTGTTTCTCTGCTTCAGGCTATATGTGTGATACCTGACATACCCCATTATGGCGGCTGTGATTAACAGCAGAATGAGCAATATAAACCAGGTTTGCAGATAAAATGGTTTTAACACTCTGAGGTTAATAGCCAGCTCATTTTCTGACCATTTGCCACTGGCATCCTGACCTTTTATGCGCAAAATATGATTGCCAAAAGTCAGGTTTGCAAAGCGCAGCGTGTGTTCCTTTTGATATATCCAATCCTTGTCAACCCCTTCAATCTTATAAGCATAAAAATTCTTTTCGGGTTTGTCATAGGTCAAGAGGGAAAATTCAATTTTGAATATCCGGTCAGAAGGTTTTACCGTAATTGTATTGGTGCTGCACAATTCGATAAATCGATCCATCATTTTATTTGTCGAACCATCGAATTGCTCGAAATGGGTAATGGCCAATCGTGGATTTATATAATCCTTTGTCCTCAACTCCCGGGGATGGAAATCACTGATGCCGTTTATAGAGCCAAAATAAATACGGCCATCAGAATCCTGAAAATGAGAAGTTCGGTTGAATTCGTTGTTGCAGATACCATCCTGTTCAAGATACGTAGTCACATTTTTTGACTTTGTATCAAAACGCATGATGCCGTAATCACTCGATAGCCAAAGGTTCCCAACAGAATCCGGGTACACAGCATAAATCACATTGTTTGACAATCCATCCACCCTGTCGTAGTGTTCCAGATAAGGGTTCTGGTCGGATCCATCTCCTTTCGGCCACAAGCGGAAAAGGCCTTTATTGGTACCCAGCCAAATACTCTGATGCTCATCAACATAATCATGATACACGATATCTGCAGGCAATCTATATTTATTTTCACCTTCCTGCCAATAACGCTCAACAATGCCCTTGTTCAAATTTACCAGAAAGTAACCTTTTGATGTACTTAAGTACAAGTTGTCGCCATCTTCTCTGAAACGATAAACGAATGCATTCTCGAGCGCCTTAAAGCGCTCATCTGCCGAACTTTTGAACAGAAAGCCTTCATTAAAACTGTACTTGCCGAAACCATTCTCTGTTCCAATCCATATATTACCATCGGCTGCTTCCTCAATATTCCAGACTATGGCGCCAGGTTGCCTGGTGGAATTCAGAATTTTTCCATTTGGGTCTATTAGCTTGACCTGAGTTCCTAGATTAACGGCAATATTGCCATCTCTTAAAACCTTTACAGCAATATAATAACTGCTCTGGGTTTCCTTGAATATTTGAGTGGCTATACCGGTATTGAGGTTAATACGGTGTAATCCTTTTACTTCCAGTTGACAATACAAGTTATTATCATCCTTGTCAATTGACCTTACCGCATTGCCTCCGTATTGAATACTACCGGGTTTGGTGAGCAGATTGTGGAATCGTTTTGTTTTGAAACTGAGTTTATATAGCCCAAAATTAGCGCCAACCCAGAGCGTGTGATTCTTAGCCAAACAATGACCTCTGCCAAAATTTTTATCCAGGTTTATCGATTTGTCATCTAGCTCATAAACCTGTTTTTTGGCCTGGTTTATAATCTTTCCACTATGCCATAACAAGGTAGAATCACTCTGTCCCCATAAATCCTGTAGAGGAAAATAATCTTTTGAATTAGTATTGAACAAATTGGTCAACTCACCATTTTGTATAAGGAAGCAGGTTGCTATTTCAGACTTATTGATCGTATTTAAATAGAACAAACAAGGATCAAATCGCACGATCCTGAGTGTTTTGGAAATACCGGATGTGTTTAGCGGATAGGTTTTCAGAATATTTCCAGATTTATCCGCTTTTACAGCCTTTTGCTCGGGCAGATTAATCCCCCAGACAAAATCGGAGACATGAATTATACTGCTTACCCCTTTAGGGGCGGGAATTTTGACAAGCCCTGATCCAGGGTCATAATGCCAGATATTGGTACCCTCAGGTTCGATCAGATATATCTCGCCTTTAGAGTTTGTGGAAATATTTAGATTTTCGAGCTTTGGGAGCTTGTAAGCACTGAATTTTTCCAGGAAAGTGGTCCTTTCACCGGTTCTCGGATTCCAAATGTCAAAATCTGTGGCTGACATTGGAGGTATCAGCCATAAAAACCCCTGACTATCTTCCAGGATATCAAAAAAATTATCACCGAGAAATCCATATCTGGAAGCGGGGAATGGTACAAACTCGTATCCATCAAATCGGCAAAGTCCCTCTTTTGTACCTATCCAGATAAACCCTTCATGGTCTTCACAAATGCCGTTTACCTCTCTGTGAGGCAGTCCATCCTCAATGCCGTAATGCTCAGCCTGGATAAACTCTCCCTGGGCTTCTGCATGGAAAGTTAATCCGCAAAAACCAATTAGACAGATAAGGAAGGATAAGCACAAGCGCATAAACAGAAGGAATGTGTGTAATAGTCCTTTCTGATGGGATAAAATAAATCAGTATTTGGTAGTATTCCCGGTTTCCAGGTAAGGCAGGTCGAAAGATTGAAAAGCAAATGTACAAAGCGACCGATAAAAATAAAATTAACTTAAGTGAGCGTGACTATTTAAGGAGCAATTATCCTCTTTGCCGTTTTCAGACACATTTTCTTTCCAGCAATTTTGACAAATGTTGTTGTTTTACGACTCAAAGAGTTTGTTCTTTAAACGACTTAACCAATCAAACTTCTGTAAATAAATTTCTGATGAAACTATTTCAAACCTGCCTTACTGTACTGATGCTGTCGGGTTTCGGCCTGCAGGCGCAGGATTATTCTGGAGTTATTCAGCGATATATGCTGGAGAACAGAGATAAATTGCAACTCGTGCAGACGGATATCGAAAACTGGAACGTATCTGATCAGTATCTCACCAGGCACAACCAGGTGACCCATGTTTATCTCCAACAAACCGTCAACGGACTGAAAATACATAATGCCATTAGTTCAGTTGCGATTCAGAACAATGAAGTCAAATCCTTCAGCTCCGCCTTTCACGCAAATGCTGCAGAATTGACGAACGTTTCTGCCGGAGAGGAACATATATCGCCCAAAGAGGCGGTATTGCAAGCGGCAAATTCTGTAGGTATCACGATTGGAAATCCCGGCAACCGCAATACTGAGCCAAATGACAATAATGAATTTATTTTTGATCCTTCAGGAGATGTATCAGCGCCTATAAAAGTATCCTTGTTATATCAGGCAACAGACGAAGATATTCGCCTTGCCTGGAACGTGGAACTGCAAACGGGAAGTGACTGGTGGAATATCCGCGTAGATGCTATCTCGGGGGAAGTGTTGGATAAAAACAATTACACGGTTTATTGCGAATTCTATGAAGATGCTTTTGAAACAGACGGGACTAATCGCCATATACATGACTTTGATAATCAGGTTGTTGCCCAAAAAGTAAATACGACTCCATTTTATCGTGTGTTTCCTTTTCCGGGTGAAAGTCCGCGACATGTATCTCATACGCTTCTTAGTGACCCATCGATCCAACAGGCATCTCCTTATGGCTGGCATGATGTGGACGGGCAGCCTGGCGCAGAGTACACCATTACCCGTGGAAATAACGTATATGCTTCAGAAGACAGAGATGACAACAACAATCCGGGGTATAGTCCGGACGGAGGCGCCAGTCTGAATTTTGATTTCCCCTACACACCGGAAGTAGCCCCTGTTTTCTGGGAAAATGCCGCCATTACCAACCTGTTTTATGCCAATAATTTTATGCATGATGTGACATACATCCATGGATTTGATGAGGCTGCCGGGAATTTTCAGGAAAACAATTATGGAAATGGTGGACAAGATGGTGATTTCGTGTGGGCCGATGCGCAGGATGGCTCAGGTACCAATAATGCCAATTTCTCCACCCCTCCGGATGGTAATAATGGACGCATGCAAATGTACATCTGGGATGTAAATAGCAGTGGGGGAGGTGACAGTATGTCCATCAACATCCCAGGCAATTATCCGGATAAATTTAACGCTCCTGCCTCCAATTTCGGAGCAGTGTTGGGTATGCCCCTCACAGCCGATGTCGTGTTGGTAGATGATGGTGTAGATCCGACAATAGATGGTTGCCAGCCTATTATCAACGGTTCCGAATTGGCAGGAAAGATAGCCTTGCTTCAAAGAAGTGGTGTTTGCACTTACCCTGAAAGGGTGAAAGCTGCTCAGGACGCCGGAGCCATCGCAGCCATTGTGATGCAGAACACCAGTGCTCCTGCATTTCACATGCCTGGCGCCGATCCCGAAGTGGTCATTCCTTCATTTATGGTAAGCAAAGCACATGGACTTATCCTTACTGATGCACTTGTTGCGGGTACGCTAAATGTGACACTGTATCCTACCTGCTGTAACTCAGACCGCGATAGTGATGTTGATAACGGTGTTATTGCGCACGAGTTTGGACACGGAATTTCCAATCGCCTTACTGGTGGACCTAGCAATACCGGCTGTCTGGGAAATGAGGAGCAAATGGGTGAAGGCTGGAGTGACTTTTTTGCTTTGATCACCACCATGCAACCGACGGATACCCGCTTCACAGCCCGTGGAATTGGCACTTATGTTGAAAATCAGCCGCCAACCGGCGCCGGAATCCGGAATAAACGCTATTCCACGGATATGGCCGTAAATAATTACACCTATGGATTGCTGGAACAGACTAGCGGTCAGGTGCACAATATTGGCGAATTCTGGTGTACCATGCTGAATGATTTAACATGGGATCTTATAGACCAATATGGTTTTGAGCCCGACCTGACAAAATCTACCGGTGGTAATAACATAGCCATGCAACTGGTTCTGGACGGCATGAAGTTGCAGCGTTGCAACCCAGGATTTGTGGATGGACGGGACGGTATCCTGAAAGCAGATGAAATGAACTTTGGAGGCGCGAACAAATGTCTAATATGGCAAACATTTGCCCGTCGGGGTCTGGGCTGGTCTGCCGACCAGGGAAGCAGTAACGATTACGCTGACGGTGTGGAGGCTTTTGATCTTCCACAGTTTTGCATGACGGCAACTGTCGAGCCACTTGCTGTCTTCGGGGTAGATCGAAAAAATAGTTGCCTGGATCTGGCAACCTTCCATTTCTTCGACAGCTCACAAAACATTGTGCATGAATGGCTTTGGGATTTTGGTGATGGACAAACATCGACTGATATAAATCCTGTACATACCTACGCACAGGAAGGTACCTACACAGTTACCCTTATGGTTACCAACAACATTGGGTCGAATTCATTGGTGAAAACAGATTATATCAATGTAAGCAGCTTCGCACCCATTACTGTATCCACAGATAGTATATGCGCCGGACAAACTGCTACGATTACGGCCAATCCAAATATAGCCGGCAATACGGCTGAATGGACAGATGAAAACGGAAAGGTGTTGTTTTCTGGTGACAGCTTCACCACACCAATATTGACGCAAACGACCACTTTTTATGTTAGCGAGTCTGAACCAGCGCCTATCCAGCATGTAGGCCCGGATGACTTTGGAGATGGACAAAATCACTCATCACAATTTGGTGGTTTTGTGAGATTTACGGCTGAAAAACCATTAACCATTATTTCCGTTCTGGTACGAGCAGAAGGCGAAGGCGTGCGGGAAATTCTCCTGATTGACGGATTTGGCGCTACGATTGCATCGGCCAGTCCATTAATTCCGGATGGCGACAGCCGGGTAGAGTTAAACTTTGAGGTTCCTCTGGAAGGAAGCTATACTTTGGCCATTGTACCGCCTGCTAATTTGTATCGCACAAATAACAATGCAAGCTATCCATATTCGATTCCGGGGCTTGTTTCCATTACCGGAGCAAGTGGACAAAACCAATCCCGCTACTATTATTTCTACGATTGGGAAATACAGGCCGCTCATTGCAAAAGCGAGGCTACTCCATTCACAGTAAACATTATTCCTGGTCCGGTACCTGATTTTAGTTATGCAAAAACTGGATTGGCAGTTTCCTTTACCAACCTGACAAGCGGATCTCCCACCAGCATTATGTGGGATTTTGGTGATGGAAATACTTCCACGATGCCAAATCCAATGCACACTTTTGCCTCAATTGGTACTTATACCGTTACGCTAACAGTTAGTGATGGAAATTGCACTACTTCATTTAGTCAGGTTGTTGATTTTACTTCTGCTACAACAGAGCTTGGAATTTCGTCTTTCCATGTCGCCATTTCACCAAATCCGGCATTTGAAAGCGCACGCATTTCCATTTTAGGAGAAGAAAATTCAAAAATCAGAAGGATTGGACTTTACAGTGCAGATGGTAGACGAGTACGGGCTTATTCCCTGGATCAATCGGTAAACAGTGTGTTTACCCTAGACCTCCGCGGTTTGAGTTCCGGAATCTATTATGTCAAAGTAGAAGCTGAATCCGGAACAGAAGTTGAAAAACTGATCATTAACAGATAGGCTTCGATATACGAGATACAAAATCCGAGATATGATATTTGAAATTATCAAAAAAATCGGATTTCGTATCTCGGATTTCGTATCTCGTATATCATCCAGGGGTAAACACGTATTTCATCGAGATCATGCAGGATTTTCAAATAAAGTCGAGGCCCGAGGTATATGATGTGATCATCATTGGTTCTGGTGCCGGTGGTGGCATGGCTGCCTATGAGCTTACAAAAGCCGGAGCCAATGTTTGTCTGCTGGAAGCAGGGCAGCATTACGACCCGGCAGACCCAAAGTACATCACCCAAATGAAGTGGCCTTATGAATCGCCGCGCAGAGGCGCCAGCACCCGATACCGGCCTTTTGGTGATTTTGATGCGGCTTATGGTGGTTGGGATATTGAGGGTGAACCTTACACCACAAAAGGGGACACGAAGTTTTTATGGTTTCGTTCCAGAATGTTGGGTGGCCGTACAAACCACTGGGGGCGTATTAGTCTCCGCTTTGGTCCACAGGATTTTAAGCGCAAAAGTATTGACGGACTTGGTGAAGATTGGCCGATCGGGTATGAGGATGTCGCTCCATTTTACGATGAGGTTGACAAACTGATCGGAGTGTTTGGGTCTGTAGAAAACCTGCCCAATGATCCGGACTCTATTTTTCTGCCGCCTCCCAAGCCACGCTTGCATGAGATGATGTTGCAGAAATACAACAAACGGCTTGGGATTACCACCATTCCTTCCCGACTAAGTATTCTGACAAAACCTATAAATGATGAGCGGGGTGTTTGTTTCTACTGCCATCAATGTAACAGGGCTTGCATTGCTTATGCCGATTTTTCCTCGTCTTCCTGTTTGTGTAAACCGGCCTCCAAAACGAAAAAAATGGACACCATTTATTTCGCCATGGCCCGGGAGATACTGACTGATGCGAAAACTGGTCTTGCAACCGGCGTTTCTTATGTAGATACACAGACGCTTGAAGAAAAAACGGTTAAAGGAAAAGTTGTAGTGCTGGCTGCAAGTGCCTGTGAATCAGCGAGATTATTGTTGAATTCCAAATCCGCACGGTTCCCGGAAGGCCTCGCTAATTCTTCAGGAGTAGTGGGAAAATATTTACACGATTCTACCGGCGCTTCACGCGCTGCCATTGTGCCTGCATTGTTTGACCGCAAGCGATACAATGAAGACGGGGTAGGGGGATTGCACGTGTATTCTCCCTGGTGGCTCGACAATAAAAAACTGGATTTCCCGCGCGGGTATCACATCGAATACTGGGGTGGTATGGGCATGCCCGCCTACGGATTTGGCTGGGGAATTGAAAAGACAAATGGCATATTCCCGGACCGTGACGGCAACAAACGCGAAGCCGGAGGGTATGGAGCATCGCTGAAGGATGATTATCGCCGGTTCTATGGTTCATACATTGGAATGGCCGGACGGGGAGAAGCGATTGCCAGGGAAGACAATTACTGCGAAATTGATCCGGAGGTAGTGGATAAGTTTGGCATACCAGTTCTCAGGTTCAACTACACATGGTCGGATCACGAGCGATTGCAAGCTAAACACATGCATGATACATTTGAACAAATTATTCATGAAATGGGTGGCATCCCCCTTGGCTCAAAGCCGGGTGCGGATAAAGATTACGGACTTAATTTGCCTGGTGAGATCATCCATGAAGTAGGAACCATTCGTATGGGCAATGACCGAAATAAATCGGCGCTGAACAAGTGGCAGCAAGCGCATGATGTTAAAAACCTGTTTGTCGTAGACGCTGCACCCTTTGTTTCACAAGGCGATAAAAACTGTACCTGGACAATTCTGGCGCTGTCGATGCGGGCTTCCCGGCATATCGTAGATGAGTTTAAAGCCGGTAAATTGTAAATCCTTTTAAAAGAATCAACATGAAAAGAAGAGATCTCTTGAAGGGCATAAGTTTGAGTTCACTGGGTTTGGTTGGACTAAATCCCCAGGTAAAGGCTGCGGAAGTGTTGGATCCGCTTGATCCACCGAGTGACAAAAAGAAACGCAAACCTTTTAAGCAGTACGGCCGTACAAAATACGAGGAGGAACGAGACGCCAAATTATTTGAGGATGATTTCTTCAATAAGCACGAAATGAAAACCATTTCTGTGTTGGTAGACATCATCATCCCAAAAGACGAGCACTCCGGAAGCGCCACAGAAGCCGGGGTGCCCGATTTTATTGAATTTATGGCCAAGGACCGACCCGAATGGCAGACACCCTTGCGAGGTGGACTTAGCTGGTTGGACAATCAATCGAAAAAACGGTTTGGGAATGACTTTATTGATGTGTCAGAAGTGCAACGCATTGAAATTGTGGAGGATATAGCTTTCCCGGAACGGAAGAAGCGGGGGATGAGCCAGGGCATTGCCTTCTTTACGCTGATGCGAAATCTGACAGCCTCCGGCTTTTGGTCAAGCAAAATGGGCATTGAAGACATCGGTTATATGGGGAATGTCCCGAACCTTTGGGACGGGCCGCCTGACGAAGTGATTCGGCAGTATGATCTGTAATTCAGGTATTTGTAAAAGTTCTGGCCAGTAACCTTTCCATCTCATCCTTTTTGAAAGGTGCTTGAAACAAATCAAGCGTTTCTTGATAGCATCTAAAAAAGTCGGTAATAAAATGTACCCGCTCTTTTAGGTTAGTCCAGTCAAGCGCTCCGCTCATGGCTGTGCTATTGGGACTTGGGTCTATGCTTGTCAATAAGTTGTTTAGATCATTGTGTTGGATAAATTTCAGGTTTTCAGGAAATGGTGCTTTCAAATCCTGTGCAAGTTTTATGATTGGCTGATTGGGCAGTTTTATTTCCATCAAATGGTTGGTCAGGAAAAGGTGAGTTTGCTCATTTAAGGATTGGGCAAAGCGTGAAATGAGTATTTCCACCGGATTGGGCCGATTAAACAAGGCTCTGAAAAAGGCGCCAATCGCCTCTAACCATCCGGCTTTTGGAAAGAGCAGTTTTCTGATGTTTTTTTCCAATTCAGCTTTATCCCCAAGACCAGCGTTTAAGGCGCCTTCAATTTCCGATTGAAGCCTTGTTTGCTCGTGAAGTCCAATTTGTATGTTGGCAAAAAACACCAGTTCCGCCTTTTTCTTTGCGTCATTTTCAGACAAGGCAAGTTCGTATTGTTGAAACGCACTTTTTAATAATTGCTGGCCATTTGGCAAATCACCCGGCAGAAAGGAATCATAAAATTCAGAAAGCAGTTGCTTCTGTTTTGTTGGGTTCGGATCGAATGTCTCCAGGAATCTGGCAAATTTTTCTCCAATTTCAGCATATACTTTGAGGTTACCTAAGCCTATGAATTTGCTGGTAATTCCCAGGGAGGTGTTTATGTCAATTTGCGCCCAAATTTTCCTGATCAATTCATGTTTGTTGCTGATTTTTCCATTTTCAAGCGCCTCAAAAATCACTGTTTCCAACAATGAAGCAAGCTCTGTTCCGGTTCGCAGATGTTCGGCCAGTCGCAGGGTTAAATCTTCCTTCCGAATGGTATATCCTGCCTGAAGTGAAGCCCAGGTGGCAAAACAGCACCAATTCGCTTCGTTTCCCATAAGTTTCCCAAAAGCCAGGGCCAGGTCGTGATAGCTTTGGGTGATGTAGTAATTTCTTGTAACCGGATCCACCATACCCGTTATCATTTTCACATCCTCTATGGAAATCAAAGGCTTCATATTGGCTTCTTAATAAATGTATGGTATTACAATTTTCCGGTCGCTGGGATAATCACTAAAATTCTTGTGATACCAGTCGTGGTGATTTTTGGCCCTTGGAATCAGGTTTGCCATCGTCCAGATCATAAAGCTGAGTGCAGGAAGATTCCAGGCCATTAAGGCAAATCCACTCCATTCTATGATCTCACCAAACAGGTTTGGAGAGGTAATTCGGTTGAACAAAAATCCATGCGGGATTTTGTACCCTGTTTCGCCAGGTTTCCGCAAGTTGATCAGCACATTATCGGATTTAATATTGATGTACATGCCAAGGAAAAAAAGCGTGATGCCTGCCATGAAATTGGGTTGATAAAGCCAATCGGTGCCATACTTATCCGGGGAAGCCAGTTCTGCCAGATAATACCCGTTTAACCCGGCATTTACCAGGTTGAAGCTTATGGCGCTCAACACAATAAACAGGGGCATCTTTTTCGGAGTTGGTTTTATCCGAAAAGGGTAAATAATCGTCCTGTTGGTGTAGTGAATGATCCACAACCCAAACAATATCCATACATACGAATCGAATGAATGAGTACCCTGAAAAAGAAAATAACACATGATCGCCAGGGAAGGGAACTCCATGATTATCCAGCCCAGATTGTTGTTAATGCTTATGCCCCATTTTTCAGAGGTATGCCGTCCAAATGGGGCCGTCACATAAAACATGGTGACGTGGACAAACAGTGCGATTGCTATCCAAACAATTGTAATAGTATTGAAAGATTCGAGCGTCATAGGGCTTCATTGATTAATGCTAAAATGCCAATTGTAAAAGTCCCGGATGCTTTCTTCCAAAGGTCGTACGGCATGGTTTAAATTTTTGGCTGCCTTTGAGTTGTCCATATTCGGGTGTCCGGACTTGAGCGCGTGAATGGATTCTTTGGTGAAGGATGGGGCAGCTCCTATAAATCGGCTATACCATTTTACAAAAGGAAGCAGTGCTTGCAAAACCCAAAAAGGCAAAACCATTTTTGGGACTTTTTGACCACTAACTTGTTGAATGACTTTGGCAAATTGAGTCATGCTGTAATAACGACCGCTTAGGTTGTAGATCTCCCGGTCTTTGCCATTTTCTATAGCTGAAAAAATGCTCGAAGCCACATCCCGAACATCTACAAAATTATAACCACCGGGGGGAAGCACCGGGATTTTTCGGTGATAAAAGTCGAGAAGCACTTTTCCAAGTTCCGAGGGTTTGAAATCAAAAGGGCCAATCACAGCGCTGGGCCTGAGAATTACTATTTGCGTTTTAGAAAATGACTTGTTTTGTAACAAAATCTGCTCAGCTTTTGCCTTCGAATAATCATACCTGAAATCCTGTTCAGTTTTATAAGGACGGTTTTCATCAAAAACTCCTGATAAGGGGTACTCTTGCACAGCATGTACGCTGCTGATGTGAATGATCTTTTTTACTTGATGAAGTTCTGCAAGCTCCTTCATCAATTTTGTCCCCTCGGTGTTTGTTTTAAAGACTCTGCCATCCGGATCGCCGTTTATGCTGATGACTGCGGCACAATGAATCACTACCTCACAGCCTGACACAAACCTGGACAAATCTTCTCTGGACAATATGTCGCCTTGTATTTTGGTAACTGGCAAGTCATCTAATCCTCTGGGATCCCGATTGAACATGGCCTTTACGTCATATCCTTTTTCTGCCAGTAGCCGGCATACTACATTGCCAATGTGGCCGCTGGCTCCCGTAACGGCTATTGATTTAGCTCGTATATCTGCCACCGTAACTAAGATTATTTATCGGATAAACGGTTGCCGGATACATCGAACAATAAATTATGCCTTCTGACTTCAGCTTCATAGACAACCGAGCTATCAACCTTCTCAATCCTGGCAGCTTCTTTTACCTTTTTTCCGGCAAGGGCTTTTTTTACTGCATCGGGCAGTTCTGTGACTTTAATTTCAGTCTCAGTTTCCAGTAATTGTCCACTTTTGCTGAAGGTTGCTGATTTTTCCACTTCTTTTTGTTCGAATTCCGCTTCCCAGTTGCCATCTTTTTCTTTTCTCCATTTCAGATCTTCTACTTCCTTGAAATGCTGTTCAAATGACGATTTTACTTTGGCAGGAACCGACTTTTTTTGCGCGCTTGCTGTGAGGCCAAAGGCAAGAAATACAAGAATTAGTAAGTGTAATTTTTTCATAATATTTAGAATTTTTGGTACTTGATTCAGAGCTTTGTCAGCGTTTAAGTTAAATAATAAACTAACATAATATATGCACAATTTTTCAGTTTGTGAAATTGTCATATATCTGACAGAACAAGTTGCAAACGGGGTCATTGAAAGTACTTATAATTACTTTTGATGCAATTATTCCTAATTGATTATCAATTAGGAACATATTTTAAAGTCGATTACACGATTTCTTATTAATCTCAAAAGCTTCCGCATGTTTAGGTATTACCTGCCGAGAACCTGGCTCTTGGTTATTTCATTTTGGTGCATCCAATATACGCTTTCCTCACAATGTGCTGCTCCTGACTCTGTATGGCTGAATGCTCATCCGGAGAGCAATTCTGTTGTACTTGATTGGTCTCAAAACGGAACCGGATCACTTTATCAGTTAAGATTCTGGGAAGCGACTCAGCCTGGTGATAAAACAATTATCGAGGATCTTGTAAGTCCTCCTTTTTTGCTGGATGGATTGAGAAGATTTACCACCTATGGCATTCAGGTCAGGGCCCAATGTGGCGCTGCTTTTTCAGATTGGAGTGATCAATTGAGTTTTTTGACGGAACAATCAACTCAAGTGTGCAGTAACCCATCTGGAATTTTAATATCCAGCATTCCCGGTAAAATAGATATTAGCTGGTCGTCTCCTGAACCGCACACCATTCGCTACCGCAATGGTTTTAACGGCAATTGGCAAATACCGGCTGGTGGGTTATCCATAACCGGCAATAATTTTCAAATCAAAAATTTGCTGGAAGGATGGTATCAGGTAGAAATTAAAAAGAATTGCGCCACGAGTTCCAGTTATTACAGGCGTTTTCTGATTGCTGTTGACAAAGCATGTCCACTTCCGGATACACTATCCATCGAGACAAGTACCCACAGTGCCGATGTGATTTTACCATCTGCCAATGGTGTTACAGGTTATAAACTCGAATACAAGGAAGCAAACGCAGCCAACTGGGTGTTGGCCGGAGCTAATATTCCCCCTTCAGCAGCAGTATTAAGTCCGCTTACACCCGGTACTCAATATTTGGTCAGAATACAGGCACAATGTCCTTTTGGGGTTAGTGAAATGTCAAGTCCTATATCATTTGTTACACAGGGAGCCACTAATTCATGCTTGCACGATAAAGACTTTGGCAAAGATCTCAACGATGCTCAATTGGCAGAAGTTGCAGCAAGCTATAACAATCCAAGTCCTTATACGCTAGGCTCAATGATGGGTGTGAATGACGGGGGGCTTAATTTCAGATCCTATTATTTTTCAAGTGAAAATCCGATCACTGAGCTGACAACCCAGTTAAGGAATTTTCACACCATGGATGAGGATTTTGATAACAGCTTAGGCACTTATTTCGAAAATACCAAGCCAAAAGAAACCTCGCCTGAAGGGACACCCGCCTTTATGGACAGAAATAAGTTATTTTATACGGCATATCAATCACATGGATTTAATGACATTACAGCTGCCGTAGAACTGTTAAATTACTATCCTTTAAGCTGGAAAGACAAGTTTTTCCTGGAAAGTGATTGGTCTGTTTTAGGTCCCGCGGGCATAGCAGGCTCCTTTGAAAATTATGTAAAAAAGTTCATAGACGAACTTGCTCCGGCTGACTCAGCCGGACAGTTAATCTCATCCATACAGATCGGTAATGAGTTGTGGGATTATCCAATTAAAAAGGATTATCACAGTCTGCTTTCAGGTGCCAGCAAAGCACTAAATGATCGTTATGGCCCCAAAAATGCCGGTGGCTGGAAATTAAGATTTATAGCGGGTGCTTTTCAGGCTTACCGCGACAATTCTTGTAACGAAATACTCCAGGATGTCTCCAATTGCGGCGCCAGCCTTGATCGCCATGATTTTATTGGCGACAAACTGGATGTGACCGATTGTAATATTTTACGGGAGCTGGATGCCATTGATTGTCATCCTTATAGTTTTCTGCCCAGAACCTTAAGCTGGACACATCCTGAAAATCCATTCTCGGAAGGTTTGCAAATCAGACATCTGGCGGCCTGGTTGCAGGCAAACCGGGATAGCACCACGGGAGTTTTATGGAATACACGTCTTTGGTCGACGGAGTTTGGCTTCGATAGTAATCCGGCAAGTGGTGTAGGGGAAGAAACACAATCGGCCTACCTGATTCGCGGGTTTTTACAACACAGCCGGTACCATTTTGAAAAGGTGTTTTTCTACAATGCATTTGATCACTCGAGGGAATCAGATCCATCCTATATGTATTTATACAACAGCTCCGGATTTTGGAGGCTGGGCACTCATCCGCAAAATAACGCCTGGGCATCTCCATTGCCTGAGCACGGCGCCAGTCCCAAACCTGCCTGGTTTGGTATGTTGGATGTGAAAAGCAGATTTGCCGATCATGTTTTTTACAAGGCATTGCTCGAGGATGGAGACGCTTACGTTTATCTGCTTGCTTTGCCTGATGGGACAGATCCATATCTGGTATTCTGGTCGCCAACCTCCACCGATGATCAGAATGTTGAAACGGATATTTTCGTTAATAAGCAAATATCCTGGGATGGACTTTTACCTGTCGATTATAAGATAAATTCTGTTTTTGCCCAGGAATTTGCCAACAGCAGTGATCCTGGCAAACTGTACTTTGCTATCGCGGGAGATGATTGCAATGGCACCTCCTTACATACCATTCGACGGTACCCAGCCTTTCTGAAACTAACGGAATGCGGCGATTTCGGCAGGGACGCAGAAGACAGAAACGCCAATTTAGCACAGCCTGACCTGGCTAAAGAAGTAAGTATTTACCCAAATCCGGGAAGTGATAAACTGATGGTGAATCTCCCGGATTTAAAGGGGGGAGATGTGCAGATCACCGTGGTTTCCACTACCGGGCAAATGGTATTAAAAGAAATTGTTTCCGCAGTGAATAACCGCGGGCAATTTGTATTGAATACAGGACGACTGTCTGATGGCTTGTATTTTGTACGAATCCAGCTGCAACAGAATCTAATCACCCTTCCATGGGTGAAGCAATGATGGTTACTTGTTGTAGTGCACAACCAGCTTAACTTCCTGTTTGTTCAACCTGAGCTTCAACCACTCTTCAAGCCTTTGCATGTCCTTGCTTTTCATTTGCTTGTCGCAATTTAGCAGGGTTAAATAAACTGGCTGTGGCTCTTTCTCCGTCGAAGTATTGATGCTTACAGGTTGAATCACGGCGCTGCTGATAAATGGGTATTGCACCCTGATCTCCTGGAACACTTGATTGCTGATCATTTGCTGGTTGTTGATGCTATCCAGTTGATGAACAAGTGATTCGCGTTTGGATTCATTGTCTTTATAGGCCAACATCAGTTGGTTCAATTCATCGCTGTTGGTGTTGTCGGGAAGTATGGAGAAGCCCTGCTCTACAATCAAATTGGTTTCTTTTAACTTGTAGTACCCCAATTTGGATTTTAGCTCTTCAATGGCCTCATCGGAAATGTCTTCCCCGCCAAATACCAGTTTTATTTCTTTTTTGCCAGGATTGATTTCTTTTTTGAGCAGATAGTCATTGGGGAATTTCGCCTCCTGTTCAATAAAGGTATTTGCCCGGAGTTGATAATTGTTTTGTTGTACCAGATCGTATCCCAGGTAAATACTTGGCATTAGGGTAATGATGATCACTGTCCAGATCAAACGCCTTTCGCGCGCGCGCACACTGGGGTCTTCGTATCTTTTTACCGGAAATTTCAGAAAAAAAGCAGTAAAAAAAGTGGCAGCGGAAATGAAAACGGTATTGATGATGTACAGATAAAAAGCCCCAAAGAAATAGTTGAGCTGCCAGGTTGCCAGCCCATACCCCGCTGTACACAAGGGAGGCATTAGAGCTGTAGCAATGGCAGCACCTGGTATTACATTGCCTTTGAATTTACTGGAGAGTGCAAAAATTCCGGCAAAACCGCCGCAAAGCGCAATGAGCACATCGTACACCGTGGGTTGTGTCCGCGCCAGAATTTCAGAGTGGGCCTCTCGGATTGGAGAAATTAGAAAGTAAATGGTGGACGAAACAAGACCTACAGCAGCTGCAAACAAATAATTTCTGAATGATTGACGGATGATGGTCGGTGAATTAATGGCTACTCCGACCCCAAAACCCAGGATAGGCCCCATTAATGGTGAAATAAGCATCGCACCGATTACAACAGCCGTGGAATTGGTATTCAGCCCCAAACAGGCAATCAAAATAGCAAAGAACAGAATCCACAGATTGGTGCCGTGAAACACCACGCCTTCCTCAATTTTTTTACGAATTACCGTAAAATCTTCTCTTTCTCGTTGCAATCTAAGGGTGTCGAAGATTTTCAGATTCATGTTCTTCAGCTTTGGTGAAAGGTCAGATTCCTGGTTCTATTCAAATTTGTTTGGTTGCTCCAACTGCTGTGAGCCAGTCTTCGTAGGATAATACACCCAGGTCGAAATTTTGGGGACCGTCAAGCACAGCAATGAATTCAAGTATATTGCCATCGGGATCGTCAAAATAAATGGCAACAGCCGGCATCCAGGCAAAGACCATTGGCCTGTCGTTTCCGTCTTTCAGAAAATTGTAAGGTTTCAACCCTCTCGATTCCAAAAATTCAATGGACTTATTCAACACATCACCAACGCTGCATCTGAATGCAAAATGCCGCTTTTCTATGCTGCCTTCAGGTTTCTCCCAAAGTCCCAGCATGTATTCCTGAGGTTTCCCAACCCAGAAAAAAGCAATTCTTCGGTCATTATCGACGGAGGCCAATTGAAGTTCCAGGGTATCTTTATAAAATGCAATAGATCGCTCAAGATTGCTGACCGATATATGCGTTTCATAAAGACCTTGGATCATCATGCAGATTTTACTTTTTTTGTTCTTTGGCCCAGGTGTCTTTCAGGGTAACCGTGCGATTAAATACTCGCTTATCGCTGTTGGAGTCCGGGTCGACACAAAAATAACCAAGCCTTGTAAATTGAAATTTCTCTCCGGGCTCGGCATTGGCTAATGCTGGTTCAATAAGAGCATTTTTCTTTATTAACAGTGACTCCTCGTGGATGGTGGCTTTGAAATTTTCCTCAGCCGCAGGATCTTCCACTTTAAACAGTCGGTCATACAGCCGTACTTCTGCTTCTACCGCATCTGTAGCTGACAACCAGTGAATTACGCCTTTTACCTTCAGTCCGGATGTATCCTGACCAGATCTGCTTTCTGGTACGTATGTACAATGCAATGCTGTGATATTCCCCTGCTCGTCCTTCATCACCTCATCGCAACGGATGATAAAGCCGGATTTTAAACGCACCATGCCGCCCGGTGACAAGCGGAAGTATTTAGGTGGCGGGTTTTCCATAAAGTCATCCTGCTCTATCCAAAGTTCTCTGGTAAAGGCAATTTTTCTGTTGCCTGTTTCCGGCTGCTCAGGATTGTTTTCTGTTTCCATCCACTCGATTTGCCCTTCCGGTAAATTGGTAATGATCACTTTCAATGGATCGAGTACTGCAAAACGTCGGAGGGCGTGTCGATTTAGATCTTCCCTGATTGAAAATTCCAATAAAGAAAGTTCGATCAGATTCTCACGTTTAGCTACTCCAATACGTGTTGCAAAGGCCCGAATACTTTCAGGTGTATAGCCACGGCGACGGAAGGCAGCGATGGTTGGCATACGGGGATCATCCCATCCGCTCACATATTTTTCATCTACCAACTGCTTCAATTTCCGTTTGCTCATAACCGTATAGCTCAAATTGAAACGAGCCATTTCATACTGTTTAGACGGAAATATGCCGAGCTGTTCTATACACCAGTCATACAATTCGCGGTGCGGAATAAATTCAAGTGTGCAAATCGAATGCGTGATGTTTTCAATGCTGTCACTTTGTCCGTGTGCCCAGTCATACATCGGATAAATGCACCATTTATCTCCTGTTCTGTGATGGTGAGCATGTTTGATCCGGTACAGATACGGATCACGCATATGCATATTGGGTGAAGCCAGGTCAATTTTTGCCCGAAGTGTGCAATGACCGTCCGGGTATTCACCTGCTTTCATTTTCTCAAAAAGTTCCAGGTTTTCTTCAACCGAAGTTTCCCGGTATTTACCTGGCACACCCGGTGTGGTTGGAGTTCCTTTAGAGGCAGCTACCTCTGCAGGTGAAGAAAAATCAACATAGGCTTTGCCTTTGGATATCAGCAGCTTTGCCCACTCGTATAATTGTTCAAAATAATCTGATGCATAGAAAATATTATCGGGTTCGAAGCCCAACCAGCGTACATCAGAGAGAATGCTGTCAACAAATTCAGTTTCTTCTGTAGACGGATTCGTATCGTCAAAGCGGAGGTTGGTTTTACCTCCATACTTCTGCGCCAGGCCAAAATTGAGGCAAATGCTTTTCGCGTGTCCTATGTGCAGGTAACCATTCGGTTCCGGCGGGAATCGGGTGAGAATGGTTTCGTATTTTCCGGAAGCCAGATCGGCTTCCACTATTTCCTCCAGGAAATTGAGTGATTCTCTTCCTGTATTTTGTGTTTCAGTCGTCATGATTAATTCAAATATGGTGCAAAGAAACTGAGATAAACGGAAATCATGGTTTTTCCTGTAAAAGTTCCTGCTGGCATTAAATATATTTGCTTTGCAAAAGATGGAGCTGATTCTTAAACCACCATCTGTATAAACTCATTTCTAAATTTTAATTGTATGAAATTATTCCTCCCAATTTTACTTTTTCTTTCCATGTACGGCCTTTCAAGCTGTTCGGATGGTGAAGCCGCAAAAAAAGCCGAAGCCGAAGCTGCTGCTGCTAAAGAGGCCGCCACTCTTGATTCATTAAGTATGGAACTCGAGAAAAAAACTACTGAAATTGAAAAGGATGTTCAGAGCCTTGAAGAAGGCCTAAAGGAAATTGAAGAGTAAACCTGTAAACCAGACCTTTTATCCATTTATTAAAACACAACACACATGCACAACATACTTAAGTCAATTGCCATCATGTTCATGGCCGCCATGGCGTTTTTCCTGTTTCCGTCAACCACTTATGCCCAGGGCAAAGGAAAAGGACAGGACAAGAAGGAAATGAAGGACAAAACCGGCAAAGCCGATAATGAAGTCAGAGGAAAGTCTGACGATCACGGCCACGAAGGCCATGATCACGTAAAAGATCATGCAAAGGATCGCGATATGGAAAAAAGCAGGGATATGGAAAAAGGAAAAGATATGGATGAAGCACGTGAAGATCGCGAAGCTGAACACAGTAAGGATGCCGATGATGATGACATGCATGAGAAGAAGGAAAAGAAAGAAAAAGGAGACAACAATGGAAATGCCTACGGCAAGGATAAGGGTGACATGTCAGGAAAGGAATTTGGGCAACACAGAGCTGAGGAAGCACACAAAAAACATCAGGCCAGGAAAGCAGAGGCAAAAGAATCAGTTGAATCGGCAGATGCCAAAGTGAAAGATGCTCGCGAACGCATTAAAAAGGCCAAAGACAAACTAGAGGCCGATAAAAAGGCCAAAAAGGTAAATGATGCTCAGTATGAAGAGAAGAAAAAGAAAATTGAACAGGTAGAAAAACAAACTGACGAACTGGAGGCTAAAATCAAGAGCACCAAAACAAAGGTTGAAGGCCAGGAGTGAATACTTAACTGGGTGATTCAGGAGGTAAATGTGTTCATCATTCGTTGTTCGATGTTCCCTTTACTGCCTATGGCACTCTTAATCAGTTAGTTAAAATATGACAACCCGATTTTACAAGTAGCTTATTAAATCCTAGTGATTAATAAGACTCAAGTAAAATCGGGTTTTTCCATAATTAATCGGGTTTCCCTGATATTTGAAGGGTATTAGCGGCCTATCAGGCACGCAATCAGTTTTTGAGTAGCCACAGCCCGGTGGCTTATTTTGCTTTTTATCTCGTCTCCCAGAATGGCGAAGGTGTCTTCATAGCCATCCGGGATGAAAACCGGATCATATCCAAAACCGCCGTTACCGCTTTTTTGCTCTGCGATTTTTCCAGGGCAAATTCCTTCCAGCAACATTTCTTCTTCTCCTCTTAAAAGAGCAATAACCGTTCTGAACTGAGCTTTTCTGTTGGGCTTTCCTTCCAGTTTTTGCAGTAATAAACGGTTGTTGTCATCGGCACTCCGCGCCGGACCGGCAAAGCGTGCTGTATGTACGCCAGGCGCGCCATCGAGGGCCTCTACTTCCAGTCCGGTATCTTCGGAAAAGCAGTCATATCCAAATTTTTCTTTGACATACCTGGCTTTCAGCAGAGCATTTCCTTCCAGGGTGTTTTCAGTTTCTTCAATTTCTTCGGTACAGCCTATGTCAGGCAGTGTCTTAATACTATATCCCGGACCCAGGATAAGTTCCACTTCTCGGGCTTTGTGTGGGTTATTGGTAGCGAATACGAGGGTTTTCATGAGGCAAAATTAGAGAAAGAAAAGGTGGTATGAGGATAGATTTGTGTGGCAAAAAAAATTATATCAAATAAATTGACCGTTTGCTATTTTTGTTAAGCGTTTACGTGCTTTCGATCTCACCATAAACAAATTACAACAATGAGAAAGCTGGTTTTACTATTTCTACTGCTGAATGGGGTTTTTCATCAGCTACAAGCACAAATAACCGTATCGAACACTGTTTTCCCAGTTGTTGGCGATACCCTTCATTATGCTTTTGGCAATCAAGCAGGTGCCATCAACCAGATTTTTACGCCTCCAGGTGGAGTGCAACAATGGGATCTGAGTAATCTTCAGGCAACTCAATATTGGAATCCGGTAATGCAAGACCCTTCAACGGGGGCTGATCATGCATTTTTCCAGGGTGCTACGATACTGTATAATCCGCCAAACTCCTCCTCTGAAGCATATTTGCAGGTCACGGGTAATCAGGTACTTGGCATGGGCTACGCGGGTCTGGACAAGCTTGGTTTGGGTCTGGATATATTGTTTCAAAACAAGCCTTCGCTGGAAGTTTCCTGGGCGCCTGTCAATTTTTTTGATATTCATCAAAGCGCTGCCAATGTTTTGACCGCTTTTGATGCTCCAATAGCACCGCCGGTGCTGCTCAATCTGGTTCCTGCCGCGGATTCATTCCGGATACGCGTTACATACCAACGAATTGCCTCCATTGATGCCTATGGCACTATGACCATTCCCGGCGGCACCTTTGATGTGTTGCGTAAAAAACAAACGGAATACAAATCAACAGCCGTCGATGTAAAAGTTGCTCCACTTGGTTGGATAGATATTTCAACCATTGGAGGCCAGCAGTTACTTCCCTTGGGGACGGATACGATAACTACTTTCCATTTTCTAAATGATGTGTCGAAAGAGGAGATTGCTATTTGTACGCTGAATACTGGTCAAAATACAGTCACAGGTGTGCAGTATAAGGCAGTGAATGTGCCTTCCAGAGTTAATGCTGCGTTGTTGGATAGGGGAGTGCTTATTTACCCAAATCCCGCTCATGATATGGTTTATGTGCATTTCAACCGTCAGACAGGTGCTGAATTGCAATTCGAGTTATTGGATGTTCGTGGGAAGGTGATTTTAAGGCAAAATGGGCAGCTTGTTCCAGGAGAGAGCGATATTCATATTTCAGTTTCTTCCCTTCCTCTTGGCTTATATCAGTTATTAGTAAGAGAAAATGGAAACTTGCTTATTGGTAAGAGGCTTGTGAAGATTTGATTTACTCAGGGAAAGAATAAATGACTAGAGCTTAAATAACAAAAGCCTCACAATCGTTTGATTGCAAGGCTTTTTGTGTAGTCCGTACGGGAATCGAACCCGTGTTTCATCCGTGAAAGGGATGTGTCCTAACCCCTAGACGAACGGACCTTTCGTTTAAAGCGGGGCAAAGATAACATCCTATTTTTCATTCAACCAAGAAGTTTTTATTTTTTATTTTTTTCAAAGATGATTTAATCTCAAATAATACTTTTCATCATCAAATAGCCAATGCTGCAATATCTCAATAGTATAAAATCCGGGCTCCAGATTTTTAAAAGTTGAACCTACTATACATTCAGAAAATGAGGTAAAAGCAATCTCCTTGGTTCCCATTCTTCCTTGAAGAGTTCCTACTGGATTTCCACCAAATACCTGGTAATTTTCAAAGGCATAGTATTTGGATGATTGCCCTTTCGGAAGCAATCCAATTTGAGTTTTTTCTTTTTGATTCAGGATGTACTCTGCCTGGAAAATATCCCTGACGGTGGCATTTTTAAATCGGATAAATACACCATTTGGGGCTTTGTTGCAGCTTAACACAATCAAACAAAGGGCAAAAAAGGGTAGAAAAGCTTTCATAATTAAATAGTTTTATACTGTTAAGATACCACTTCCCCGATTTTAGCTGGCTAAAGCCGATAATTTTGTAGCATTTTTTTCACCCTGACCATTATATCCGGATCCACTTCCAGTTCCGGTGCATGGTGAGGCTTCTTCCTCGCGTCGATGACAAGTGGTCCATGGCAACCCCAATGTTTGTGCTCTGTGAATGAGTTTACGCCGTATGTGTCGTGACTGGGATTGGCTCTTGTAAAAGCCACCCAGACGAAATTATTAATATTGGCTGCTGTGAACTGGCTATCATCCACCAGGAGAATCAACGGAATTCCCTTAAGGTCGATATTGGACAAATGTTTACATACATCTTCTGCCTCTTTCCTTGAACTTGACTCTACTTTGAACTCAGGCGCTTTAATGGCCAGTATCCCAGGCAGGCAAAATTGTGGATCACTAAAACTTTGCGGTAAATTGAAACCTCCCGGCAGGGTGGTAGCCAGTTCCCTTCGTTTTTCCCCTCGGCACGCAATGACCAGTTTAGATCCCGAATTCCAGCCTGAACCCGAATAATCCAGCGTATCAATGGTTGTTCTGGTTTGAAAATGCAAATCGCGTGTCCAATCCACTCTTTCCAGAAAATGTTGGAAAAAGTCTGCCATATTGTGTGTGTCAAGTTTGGGATTGTCTTCAGATGCAGCGATGAACAGAAACTTGGCCAAAGAAGTTTGGCCGGAGCCTAGTATTCTGTTAGCAATGGTGAGTATTTCCTCAGGTACCCGTTCCCGAAATGGCATATATCGTTCGTGTCCAATGGCCAAGAGCAGAGGATGAACTCCGGCAGCATCCACTGCATGCAACTCTTTAAGCCCCGGAAATTCCTGTGGAGTTAAAGGCGCCACCAGTTCGTGAATCAACCAGCCAAAACTGCTGTCTTCCATAGGAGGGCGCCCCACTATGGAGAAATGCCAAATAGGATCCTTTCGGTGCCACACTTTATGCACTTTCATCACCGGGAAATCATGTGTAAGCGAGTAATAACCCAAATGATCTCCGAATGGCCCCTCCGGTTTTTTAACACTTTTCAAGATTTCACCGCTGATCACAAAATCAGCATCACTGCTGAGAAAATGCCCGTCCCGATATCCATACCGAAATCGCCTTCCAGCCAGCATGCCCGCAAAGGTGAGCTCACTCAAACCTTCTGGTAAAGGCATGATGGCTGAAAAAGCATGACTCGGTGGGCCGCCTACAAAAACGGAGCAATTAAATGGTTTTTCAAGCTCGTTGTACCTGGTGTGATGAACACCTATCCCTCTGTGGAGCTGGTAATGCATCCCAATTTCTTTATTCGCAACATATTCATTGCCAGATAATTGTACTCTGTACATGCCCAGGTTGCCATGCATTGGCCCTCTCTTGTCGGGATCCTGGGTATAAACCTGAGGCATGGTAACAAAAGCGCCACCATCCATGGGCCAGCTTTTGATTTGTGGGAGTTTGTCTATGCTTGTGGTTCCCCAGGTAACCGGCATTCCCAGTCTGCTTTTCATCGGAAGTGCTGAAAGCGCTGTAAACGGTGCACTCAAATACCTGCCTGGATTTTTGAAGAAGCTTGTTGGGTCTTTTTTTAGTTCAATTACCCGTTTTACTTTTTCAAGGCTGTGCCTGAAAAGGAATTCCGTCCGTTTGAAAGTGCCATAAATATTGCTCACCGCCTGGAACGGACTTCCTTTTACCTGTTCAAATAAAATGGCAGGGCCTTCACGCTCAAACACCTGGCGATGGATCTCTGCCATTTCCAGATCCGGATCAACAGGTTCTTTGATGCGCAATAGTTGTCCGGTTTTTTCCAGATCGTTAACAGCCTGACGAAGTGAAGAATATGCTGGCATTTTCCGATAATTTGCTCAAGTCAATTGTATGGGTACAATCAAATTCCTGCCGAAGGCAGAAATCTATAAAATCCAATAACCCGTTTAATCTGTGTTCAAAAATTTCATCACATCCACGCCATCCGCATAATCATTCAACGCAGGTTCCTGACTTTTACCAAAGGGTAATATTTCAAAGTCCAGCAATTGCGTTTTGCCGACAACACATTGAATTTCTTTTTTTCTCTCTGTCAATAGCTTATCGAGGTCTGCCAGTTCGTCGTAATACTCATAATGAAGCGAAGCTATACGCGCTTGCAAGGATTGATCCTCTTTTAGCAAAATACATCCGTTATTCAGGTGAGGAATTTTATTCAGGATGTAGAGCGTGAAATTGTAGTCAAAGTTGTTCTTGTATTTGGCGTGGTTTACAAGGTCCCGGTATTCATGCAATGTCTCCAACAAGAAGTCGAATTGATAGCCATGAGGCACATAAAGCTTGCTTACATTTCTGCAACCCAAACCAAAGTAGGAAAATATGTCCTGCCCAAGAGCCATCAGATCCTCCTTTGATTCATAGCCGTTTAGAACAGCTACGCTGTTTCGGTTCCGACGAATGATGTGCGGATACTTGCCAAAATATTGTTCAAAATATTTTGCCGTGTTATTTGATCCGGTCGCGATTACCGCCTCAAACCCGCTCAATTTATCCTCCGGGAAAAGAAACTCCGTATACGCGAATGACTCCTTGTTCCATTCCCCCATTTTTTTGATCAAAACAGGCAACAACCTTTTGTCCTTGTCACTGAGTTTGATTCGGGCTTTATGGCCACTGACAAATACGCACAGCCAATCGTGAAATCCGACAAGTGGAATATTGCCGGCCATGATCAGGCCGATGGTTTTGTCAGGATGTCCTTTATCCTGAATCTGGTAATTGGCTACCCAGGATTGGAGCTTGGATTGATCAAGAAATGAATGAGCAATGGCATCCAGGGCTTTTTGCACATTTGCTTGTGTAAACCAGTTGTTTTCCTGATAAGATTGAAGAATGGCTCTTTCCAACTCTTCATCGCCGCCTGATTTGAGAAATTGACCGAGTTCGGTCAATAAATTGAGTCTTTCTTTTAGTTCCAATGCTTAATTTGTTTGCGCCAGTTCAACTTTTTTAGATGTTGACTGGAAGTCTTCTCCAAAGGCTAAAATATAACAATCCAGCTGCAAATATTGCTTTTCAAAATAGAAAATAATTGTAAATATTGCATTAGGATTATTCATAATTACTTAATTGGACAACAGCAAAATGGAGATGATCATGCCGGTACCTTGGATGGAAATTCACTCATTTTTTCACTTTTAAATTTCCAGTCATGATTATTGAATCAATCAACGAAATTGAAGTATCCGACGCCGAAATTATGGATACAATTGTAATGGAAGATGAAACAACTGATGCAGAATCTACAGAATCTGACGATTTTGATGATTCTGACGATGTTGACGATTCAGATGACGACTCGGAGGGCGACGACGATATGGAGTCGGAGGATTCAGAAGAAGCCTAATCAAATTAGTACAACTGACTGAAACAGCCTCTGCCGGGTGGCAGGGGCTGTTTCATCCCTGATACCAGCCAATCGGATACCTGGCTAAATCTACCTGACTAAATGCTTCCAGATGTTTCCAGGTCCTGCGACGCAGGTATTCCAGACTATTGCCCACCAATATTGGATGCCCTTTCAATAAAATATGCTTGTAAAGATTTAAAAACCGGGTGATGTTAACCTTTAGATCTTTATCAGAGTTGAAATCGTGAAAGTCAATTAGTAAACTGCTTACATTGGCGTGATGGTCCTGACTTTGGGTCAGCCAGACATCTCCAAGCGGGTGCTCCCCATCAAAAAGTCTGCGTATCTGACTCGGAACCTTATTTTGCTCTTGATTTCCGGAATCAAAACTTGACCAGGCAGGGATAGCAGCCTCTAAATCTTCAGAACCTCCACCAATATAGATGGCTCGTTTTTTCCATCCCATAGGATTGAAAGGAAATGTTGGAGCGTCATGTGTATCCGATTCTGTAAAGCGTTTGTTTTGCCAGTTAACCAAGGCCGCCTGTGTTGCCCAGTGCGAAGAATCCCAGATCAGGTACTGAAAAGCAGATTCCAACAAAATCGCCTGAATACGAGGCCCGGAAAAAATAAGCAAGGGTTGGCCTGGGGTTAACAGCGTTCCTTCTGGAGTCACTTTTACATTGATCCGCAGTCTCAGTCGCTGCAGATAATTCAAAAAACTCTCCTGAAATATAGATCTGCCCCTGGCATCCGTCACCTGACCAAGTCTGAAAATCACCGACGGGCTAAAACGAAATCGTTTGACATGTTCGGCCAGCAATGCAGCGCCACAGGAAATGGTAAACGGAGTGTCTGATGGTGTATCTACCATCCAGCTTACCTGATTGTGGTAGCTGCCGTCGAACCATAATTCCTGAGCCTTAAACAAGGGACTCAAGTCGGAAAGCCAGTCAAAGTTGGATCCTTGCATCAAAGTAATACTCATTATTTTTTTGCCTCAAAAAAAGCAAAGAGGTTATAACCCACCGACAAATAAAACAGATTTCCTGCCAACATTTTGTTCTGGCCTTTAAAATTCAACCAGTTATATCCGATTTTTAAACGAATGCCGTGATAGGAACCTTTCGGTACATCCCAATCTTTGTAGTTCTTGCCAAAGAGTTTTGCGTCAGCTGTCAGGGTTGTATATACGTGCCCTTCAAATAAATTAAAAGCATCGTAGTACGACGGATACTCTTCCCCGGCATCTTCGTCAGGGGTAGGAGGTTTGAGTGCTGTAATAGCCCCGCCAACCGATGGAAAGATGCGCACTTTGCTGTTGTTTATTATATCATAACCAATATCAAATCCAAAATAAATAAAATTCGTAGGGTCGTTTTTGGGCCAGATTTCAATGCCATCTGTTACATCTCGAGCCAATCTCGGACCACCAAAAATGCCATCAATATTTATGTTCCAGCGAGCCACCCAGTAATACACGTCAATTTGTGCAGCATACAATGGGTTAAGGGATCGCTCAAGCTGTCCAGACCAGTTTCCTGATAAAAATTTTGCAGAAATACCAAAGGCTTTATTGGCAGGTTTGAGCAAGTTTGGCCGCGTGCTACCCAGGAAATAATTGTATCTCGATTGCTGATATTTTTGACTAAAAGTCACTACCCGTTCATCCCAGTCTTCGTCATTGGTATTTAATCTCAACAGATATTCTAACGCCAGCGTGGTGAATGCTTTTTCTTCTTCACTCAAAAAAGCATGTTGAATACTTTGAAAAATCTGAAAGCGCTTTTCATATAGACCTGCATCCACGAGTTCGAACAAACTGTCTTGTTCGGGGGCTATTTTCCAGGCCTCCAGATCTCGTTCGCTCTGTCCGAAATGACCGGCTTCCGCCAAAAAAGCACCAAAGTTCTCTTGCCAAAAGTAGAGCAGCCAGCGTTCATCCCAGTTCAGACTAATGGTTTGAGGGTCTTCCAACCGGTTTAAGGAATCAAGCCACAGGCTTACCCCGACCTGATCTTCCAGCATAAATGCTTCTTTTAATTCCAGGCGGGATAATTTAATCTTTTGCGTACGGGAAAAAGTACTGGTTGTTTCAGTACTGTCTGTTTGGGCCTGAAGCTGACCCATGACTATCCCGCCTACCAAGAGCAGCATGTATGTTTTCATAGTTGTGTTGTTGTTTGATCGGATTAGGGCTTGATTGAAAAACTCTGATATATATCTAGCTGCGTCGCTTTACGATCCAGCTCAATCCCAATCCCAGCATCATAAGAATCGCGCCCAGCCATACAAAGTTAATCCCTGGAAAAACGATTGCTTCCAACACCACATAATCAGATCGGGAAGCATCCTCTGCCATTTCAAAAGGAATTTTGATCGATTCTGAGGGATTCTGGGCCACTGCAATGCTCAAAAGTCCTTTAGCGGGATCAATTTTCTCAAAACGTAAATGCAAGCCTGCCTCCGGAACCTCTTCCTTTAAACTGAACGGCTGGTTATCCCTGATCAAATACACAGGGCTTGCATTATACATTTTTCCATTGGCAGCCTTGATTTCCAAATTAGCAGCCACGGCTATATCACCATCCTGATATTTGTATGATGGATTTGAGATCTCCTTATTAACCCGTATAAATGTAATATGGTTGCCCATGTAGTCAAATTCATCTCCTTCCTTCAAATCAAAAACCTGGTATTGAAGTGATTCCTCGCGATTGACAATGGCTTCCAAACTGGATTCATTGAGCCTGAATTTTGTTTCCAGTACGCCAATATGGTCTGTATTGGTAAAGCCCCCTTTATCCGGTCTGAAAAAGATCATAGGGGTAGCTGAATACACTTTGGATTCTCCTGTTTCAAAAACGGTAAACACCAGTCCAAAAGCCTTGTCTCCCGGCTCCGGTTTGTATTTGGGATGATTGGGGCTGAGGGTTACAGAATCCAAAACGACCACATGCTTTTCGGTTCTCAGAGTATCACCGGGGGCAAGTTTATAGGCTACATAATTCAGACTATCTTCCTGCTGTTTGGCAAACTCCGGATCGAGCTCCGCCTTCGGCAAGGAGGTGATCATGGTGAAAACATCGTAATTCCAGTAATGCTTGGTAGATGGGTTGTTGGCCACCACCTTGGTAAACTGGCGATCGTACATCACATTTGGGTAAAGCGTAAAGGTTTCTCCTGACGGATTGCCACTCTCGTCTTTTCTATTGAAATTGACGCTAAATGTCCTGGTTTGCCTAACCAAGGTATCCGATTTATATGTTGCGTCAAATCCTTTAATCGGCATTGGCGCATCTTTCAACAGAATTACATTCTTACCCATATCGTCTGCCGTGGCGCCTTCAATCATATCCTGCATGACGAATTTATTAGAAGATATCCAGGACTTACCAAGACCCGTACTCAAGATGCCAAGGATCATGATGCCAAATCCCAGATGCGAAAAAGCGGAACCTGCCAGCTTCAAATTGCCTTTCGCCATGATGATCAGGTAATCCAGATTCGCAGTAAAAGCGAACATCGCGGAAATCAACAAGGCATACAGTTGCCAGGCATTGATATTGATCCACGTGCTGTGATACCAACTCAACAGTAAAGAAAGTATGACTGCAATGCCAATGTGTATCGCAAACTTTCGGGAACGGGCTATCCAGTTTCTTTCACTATATCGCATAAACTGAGCGATGGCAGTCAATACTCCGATAAAAACGGCAATCCACAATTGGTAGCGGTTGTGATGTTCAACCGGATCCCGGAGTGCGGCGCCTACATAATCGGGATTAAATAGTTTGACAATTTTATTGAACACAGGCAAAGAAGTTGCGCCCGTGATCAGTATTGCGGAGAAAAGCAACACCAGAGAACCAATGAACATCCAGAATTCTCTGGAGGAAGCGCTTTCCTCAGCCTTTTGCGCTTTTACCACCTCAGATCCAGATTCAGCGGCTTTTGGCTGTGTCATCACATCCGGCACATCCTTATACCGCTTTATCCATAACCAGAGTCCCAATACGGCAAATACAGCAAAAAGGAGTATCAACTGATATCCAAGTCCCATTTCCGTAAAAGAGTGGACTGAAGTGTCACCCAACACCCCACTTCTGGTCAGGTAGGTAGAATATAAAATGAATACAAATGTGAGTATGTAAAAACCATAAGTGCTGCGAATAGAATATCCGGTGGAACGTGCCACCAGGTTTGTGTGCATGCCCGCAACCAACGTAAGCCAGGGAACCAATGAAGCATTCTCAACGGGGTCCCAGGCCCAGTATCCGGCAAAAGACAGTGCCTCATAAGCCCAGGCAGCTCCCATGAGTATACCCGTTCCAAGTATGGCTCCTGAGAAGTATGCCCAGTTTAACGCTGGCTTCAGCCATTCTTTGTGTTCTCTATACCAAAGACCGGACATGGCATAGGCAAAAGGCATGATGGTAGAGGCAAAACCCAGAAAAAGGGTAGGGGGGTGAATGGTCATCCAGTAATTCTGCAAAAGTGGATTGAGTCCGTTCCCTTTAATTTTGGATAAATAATCAGGTTGCTGGAATATAGGCGCAGCCATCGTTTCCCTCAATAAGTCAAAAGGACTTGCTCCGAGCCGGAAATCACCAAAATAAAGACCCAATAACATGCTGGAAATTAATATTTCCGCCAGCGCGACCATGGTCATTACAGGCGCTTCCCATTTGTCCGATTTGAATATTACAAATGCCGACAGTACAATATGCCAGAAACTCCACAGCAAAAAACTACCCTGTTGTTCCTTCCAAAATGCTGAGAATACATATTTGCCAGGTAAATCGTCCGAAATATTTGACCAGGCATATTGGTACTCATACATTTTCCCGCTCAGGATGTAAAATAGCATGGCGATGATGCCAACAACCGAAATACTGTGTACCAGGAATGACAAGCGACCAAGTTTGATCCAGCCAGGCGCCGAGCTTGTTTCCCGGTTTTGGGCTGCGGAATAATAGGAGAAGCAGGCCAGTAAAGCTGCTACGAAGGAAAGAACCACACAAAAATGACCGATCTGGCCGGGAAGTAGGTATTCGCCTATATAGTTCATGCGCACATTTGATTGAGGCGCAAAATTGCAAAAAAAGAGGCTCATTAAGGTTAGAATCCCCATTAATTACATTCCTGCCGGAAAAGAAATGGCATAATTGTGATGAACCAGGCTGTCAATATTTTGAAACAGCTTTTTCAAGGCGAATTCGTGCCTTTTTGTTTGTCTTTGCCACTACATTCGCGCAATCATACCTTTCAAATGAAGAACAAGCATCTCGTTTTACTTTTTGTACTCACGCTGGTTATTGGCCTATTCTCTCGGTTTAGTCCCTGGTTTAAGAGCAAAATATTCCAGGTGGCGCTCATTCAGATCGACTCTGCACGGATTAATCAGGTTTCTATCACGATTCCAGGTACTACAGATCTTTTGTTGGAAAAGAGCGATGCCGGTTGGATTGCCATGCAAGATGAGTTTGCCGTAAAAACAGCTGACTCTCTGATCGCACCCATTTTAAGAATCTTGCAACAAATAGAGTCAATCAGGATCATTGAAACTCAGTTTCCCGATTCACTTAACTTAGGTTCCAATGAGGACATTCATTTGACGGTTTTTTTGCAAAACGGCAAGCAGGAAAGTTTTCGGGTTGGCAAGGAAGTGATGGAAAATAATGAACCTGCCACATACATTGAACTGGACAAACAGGCGGGCATTTACCTCGTAAAAGGCCATCTTCGCCAAGTATTCAACCGCAAACGCAATGATTTTAGAAGCAGAGGCGTGTTTAATATCGACCTGAAAGATCTGAATTCAGTGCAATTGACCATTCCTGAATTGGATACAGTACTCTATCAAAGAATTGATTCGCTTTTTTATCCGAATGGTGATGTTTCCGAGACCGGCTTAACTCAAGCCGCATTTCAGCAATGGCTGATAAACTTCACAGAACTGAACAAGCTGGACTTTGCCGATCGCTACGCAGGAAGTGATTTGCCAGATAATTTGGCCGGGTCCATCTCTTTTGAAACCGATGAAGATATAAATCCGGCAACAATAGACTTTTACAGGTCAATGGATAGTAACGACAAAATGATGCTTAATCGAGTTGAAACACCTGTATATCTTATCCAATCGAGTCAAAACGTATTCAACTTCTTCAAGCTGACAGATACGTTGCTATTTAAAAGAATTTTTGCCGGACCTCATAAATTTGACAATGAGACTATTGAATCCGACTAATTTTCTCCTGAATGGCAGGGTTTTTACTAATTTCATAGGCTTGTTTCCAGGAATCCTTAGCCTTGGCTTTGTCATTTTTCCCCATTTGAGCATCACCAAGCAATTCCAGTATTTCTGCTTTCAACAATGGATTGTTTCCGGTCATGAGTAATGCCTGGTTCAGGTTGCTGATGGCCTTATCGTAATGCCTTAGTGCTACAGAAGCGATGGCAAATTGCAAATAAGCTTTTGGCTGATTGGGAAAATAATCCAGCGATTGGTCTGCCAGTTTCTCTGCTTCAGCATATTGCTTCTGGTCAATGAGTATAGACAGGCTGTTGTCCCAAACTGAGAAGACGCCTGGATTTAATTCAATGCACTTTTTATATCTCGATAGCGCTTCTGCACTCTGATTATCCAGGTACAGCATGTCCCCGGCAACACTCCAGGCCTTTGCTTCATCAGGATGAGTAGTTGTCAAAATTTCACCCAGCGCCAACAGGTTCTTGTTTGTTTCAGGGTCCTTGTTTCCTTCCATTTTACCCAAAAAGGGCACCAGTTCTTTCACCTTAGCATCTATGGAAACCCCTGGATCGGAGAACAAAGGCCTGATGGAAGCCAGATACTGGGCATCCGTTCCACCTTGTGTCGAAGCGAGTGAAATTTTGGCCATGGGATCATCCGGGAATCGCCTTGCAATGTCCTCCCAGGTTTTTTGCGCGTTTTTTGAGTCACCGATTCGCTCGTAAAAGTCGGCCAGTTTATATCTGTACTTGACACGTTCAGGGTAAGCATCCGCCAGTTTTTCATATTCTTCAGCGGCCTTTTTATTATTCCCTAAACCTACATAAATCAAGTGTTTTTTATCTGTGTTTGCCTCGGTTATACCGGTAAGCTTTTCCAGTTTGTCCAGAACCTTTATGGCTTTTTTAGGCTCTTCATTCAGCACGTAGAAATAAGCCAGCTTTTCGTAGAATTCATGTGTGTTCGGAAATCTTTCAACCAGGGTTTCATAACTACCCATGGCGTCTTTGTTTCTGCCTGCCTTTTCAAATAAATCTGCCTGGTACAATAAATACCATTGGTTTTGCGGGTCTTTGGCAATGGCTTTGGAAATGGCATCCGAGGCGTTTACCATATCATTCAGGGCTGCATAAGTACGCGCCAGGCCGTACCAGGCAGCATCTGCGTCCTCATTCTCAAACAGGAATGTTTTATAAGCTTCTTTGGCTTTCTCCCAATGGCCCAGCAATCTTTCTTTCTCGGCATTCAGGAAGGCGCTTTGGCGTTTTACCTCAGACTCAGGCACGGTGGTTTTGACACCTCCGATGGTATTTTGTGCCTGTAATCCAATAGAAAGGCAAAGCAATAAGGGGAGTATGTTTTTGTGAACAGCAATCATAGTTGTCAGGCTTAATTTTGGCGGCTTTTCTGGTTTGATTCAAACAGCTCAACGCTTGGAAAAGTTCGAGTAATCACCGAGGTCGAGTTCATACTTGGTGCCTGTATAGATACTGGAGTTGCCTACCATGGAAGCATCAAGAACGGCGTTTGAGATATGGGAGTTATTCTGAATAATGGTATTGGAAATAACGGAACTGTCGACTTTGGAATTGCTGCCAACACTTACAAATGGACCAATGACTGAATTATTGAGATCAGCGTTTTCTCCAATATAGCAAGGTGGAATCAATACGCAATTTTCCAAACGTGCTGATTTGGCAACGAGTCCATTCTCCTGATTAAAGGAGAGCATTCGGGCATTTGAGTGCAAAATATTCTCTTTGTTTCCACAATCCAGCCACTCATCTACGGATGCCGTTTTAAACTTCAAACCGTTGTTTTTCAACATCTCCAGCGCCGTAGTCAGTTGAAATTCATTTTTCTCCAGGATGTTTTTCTCAATAATATGAAGCAAGGCATCCCGAAGTTTTTCTCCTTCCCGAAAGTAATAAATACCCACGATGGCTTGATCTGAAACGAAGCTTGTCGGTTTTTCCACGAACTCAGCAATGAATTCATTTTCATCTAGCTTCACAACCCCAAAAGCCGAGGGATCATCCACCTTTTGGGTCCAGATAACGCCATCTTCAGAATCATCGAAACTGAAATCAGCCTTAAACAAAGTGTCGGCAAATGCGATCATGCATTTGCCATCTAAGCTGTTTGCAGCACAGGAAATAGCGTGGCCTACGCCCAGCGCGGTTTCTTGTTGGTAAATGCTTCCTTTTGCACCCAGTTTTTCTGCAATTCTAACCAGCTCTGTTTCAACATCAGTTCCGAAATCGCCAACGATGTAGGCGATTTCTTCAATCTTGCCCTGATAAGAATTTGCCAGGTCTTCAACCAAACGCTGAATGATGGGTTTGCCAGCTACCGGAATCAATGGTTTCGGTACTGTTAAGGTATGCGGCCGAAGACGAGTACCGCGACCGGCCATGGGAATAATAATTTTCATATCGCAAAAATTTAAGTACCGGTACTGCCGAAGCCTCCGGCACCCCTTGAGCTGTCACTCAATTCTTCGACGGGCTGCCATTCTATTTGTTCAAAGCGAGCAATGACCATTTGAGCAATGCGTTCGCCTGGCTCAATTACCTGTTCCTCATTGGAAAGGTTTACAACGATGCATTTTATCTCCCCGCGATAGTCACTATCGATGGTTCCCGGTGTATTTACCAGACTCAAACCGCGTTTGATGGCAAGGCCACTTCTCGGTCTGACCTGGGCTTCATATCCATCTGGCAATTCTATGTACAAACCAGTAGGAATTAGTTGTCGTTCCAACGGTTTTAAAGTGATTGATGCTTCAATATTTGCCCTTAAGTCCATGCCAGCGCTACCGGTAGTTTCATACTTTGGCAAGGCATGTGATGACTGATTTTTGATCTTTACTTTCAACATTTTCTATTTTGGGTAAAATTAGAACAAGCTTTTGGAACTTGGCTATTCAATTCGACTGAAGCAGGACAATTAGCCAATGTTACCCTAATAAATCCGGAAAGGCTGGTAATTTTGTCGGAATTAATCATTCGTAAAAGCATGAAATCGCTCTTAATCATTCCATTTGCCGTACTTCATCTGATCCTCTCTATTCAACAAACGGGGTCTTGTTATTCAGGTCATGTAGCTGAATTCGAACAGAGTTTATCAGATACACTGAATCTTGATCTTGGACCTGATCCAAAAGTTTGCATTGGAGCTGTCTTCACACTCAATGAAAATCCAATACCGGGAGATTATATATGGCTCGGTCAGGGACTTAGTTGCAATGATTGTCCATCACCGGAATTCACGGCCAGCAGTCAGGGGATATTTATCATTACCTGCATCCTCAATACACCATGCTGTAGCGATACAGATGTAATTCGAATTAACGTAGCTCCCGGATTTCAACCCATTGTGAACATACTGCAAGACACTGTAATTTGTCAAGGTGAAATACTGTCTCTGGGTGGCGCGCCATCGCCGGGCCATACTTACTCCTGGTCATCCGACCCAGCAGGGTTTTCGTCAATCCTTTCGGCTCCTCCGATACAAGCGCCTCAAGTATCAACTATTTACTATGTAGACGTAACCAGCCCCGCCTGCATTTATCCGGCTCGGGATTCGGTTGTGGTAAGGGTGTATGAACCACCAGTTCTGGCCCTCAACTCAAGTGCTCAAATTTGTTTGGGTGATAGTGTCTCGCTGGGCAATACCATGGTAGATCCGGATGTAAGCTATTCCTGGTCGCCGAATAATGGTACTTTGAATGATGTAACCGTGGCAAACCCTGTAGCTCTTCCCCAAAGCACAGGTATTCATGTGTATACCATTACTGCCAGCAATCCCGGTTGTACAACAATTGATTTTGCTTCGGTGCTGGTTTCTGACTTGCAACTCACTTTAAATGTCCCGGATACCATCACGATTTGCAAGGGTGACAGCCGTGAAATCAAAGTCACTGTTCTGCCAAATGGCACCTTGGTCAGTTGGTCTCCCTTGCAAAATCTTCAACTTTCTCCAGACGGACTTACCGGAGCGGTGTCTCCATCAAGCATTACGACATATACGATCAGCTCTTCTATTGCCGGGTGTTCACGAAGTCAAACAGTTACAGTTTTGGTGGATTCACTTCCTGATTATCTTGCCGTGGTTCCAATAGATACCAATATATGTTTAGGCACACAGGTTTTACTTGATAAGCCGGTCTCACAAGCACCGTTTGATCCTACGCACTTTCCGGATATTCAATTCGCCTGGGAACCATCTACCGGGTTACTGGGAACCAACGATATGTACTCAGTCTTGGTTCAACCAATGGATTCGATGGAATATTACCGCATAACCACCAATGGCGTTTGTAAGGATACAGTATTTGCATCGGTCAATGTGATTGACCCGCCAGACCTCACAGTATCTCCGGATACCAGTTTTCTTTGTTTTGGTGAGTCTGTGCAGCTATCAGCCATGGCCATTGGCTTTGATAGCTTGATTTGGACGCCTGGTTTGGGCCTGACTTGTCAATCTTGTGCAAATCCGGTTGCTACGCCGGAGAGCAGCACGAACTTTGTATTGAATGCCCATTACCTGGGCTGTGTATTGTCTGATACCGTATTTGTAGAAGTTCAACCTTTGCCTCTATATGAATTCCCGACACCGGGCATGCTTTGCGGTGGTGGAACCTTGCAATTAAATCTCGAGGCAGATACAACCGGCGCAACTTATAAATGGACTTCTACTCCACCATTTAACATCCCTTCAATTGATCAGCCATCTGTGTTGCTGGATGTAAACGGTACTCAAACCATCCGCTTTGTAATGGAAGCAGATAATGGATGTGTCATCAGGGATTCCTTCTCTGTACAGGTTACTGGGGTAGATCTTACTTTGCCAGCCCCAGACACCATTTGCCCAGAAAATACAAAATTGTTAACCGCCCAAGCCTCCATTGGAGGCGGTACCTATTCTTGGAGTACAGGAGCAACTACTCAGGCCATTAATGTAAGTCCTTTACAGACAACTACTTACACCGTGAGTTATTTGTATAATGGCTGTACATTCCAGGATAGTGTTATGATCACTGTACAAGGACAGACACCTGCCATCATGTTCCCGGCAGATGCAGCACTTTGCCCGGGAGACAGCATCATGCTTAATTCGGTTGAAACTCAGGGAGCCGTATATACCTGGACCTCAAACAATGGATCATTTAGCTCTAATGAGGCCATTCCGGATGCTTTTGCCCCAGCAACTTCTACAACCTATACGGTTACTGCCACCGCTCCTGATGGATGCTCCATTACCAAATCATTGCCGGTTACTGTATTCAATGCGAGCCTTTCCGTTTCGGATGACCTGGTCATTTGTTCTGGTGAGCCGTTTGTCTTAACTGCTACGGGTACAGCGACAGGTACCTATTTATGGATGCCGGGAAGCATCACTACACCTACTCTTCGCGACACCCTGTTTAGTGCGCAAACAGCTGAGTATACAGTTCTGTACACTTATGGCACGGCTGGAAATGAATGTTATCTGGAAGACACCGTTAATGTTACTGTATTGCAAGGATTTACGATAAAGATCGTAGCTGATCCCGACAGCGTAGTAAATGCCGGAGAAGAAATAATGCTGGATGCCGTGGTACAGCCATCTCAAAATCAGAATGGTTTTACTTTTGAGTGGGTTGAATTGGGAGGTGATTTTCAAGGGAACACCCAAATAGTCAATGTAACGGCTGGTTCTGATTCCAGCGTAATTTATGCTGTGAGGGTTACCTCACCAAATGGTTGTATGGCCACAGCACAGGTACAATTCAGGGTGATCCAATCTTTGGTTAGAGTGCCAAATGCCTTTACTCCAAATGGAGACAGTTTCAATGATGTTTTCAGGCTTGCAGTGGTTGAAGGAAAAGCAACGGTTGAATCCTTTTTTATTTATGATCGCTGGGGGAATAAGGTATTTGAGAGTTTTGATCCGGATGCATCCTGGGATGGCACAATAAACGGTAAAGAAGCATCCTCAGATGTATATGTATACCGAATCAGATGGCGAAACAGCGATGGCTCTTTGCAGGTTAGTTCCGGAGATGTGACTTTGTTGCGTTGATAGGGTTCTCGGAAATGTACACAGATTTTTGCCCCAGATTCATCGCAGATTTTTCTGCGTTATATATGTGAAAAAGGAGGCTGATAACTCAATTATAAAGGTAGTTGGAATCTAAATTGACATACCATGAAAAAAAATATTTCCGCAATCTACTTTTTACTACTGACTGGGTTGTTGTCAGCGCAAACTGCCTCTGAAACTGTTATTCGTGAAATAATGGCAACACAGGAAGCTGCCTGGAACAAGGGCGATTTGGAGGCTTTTATGGAAGGTTATTGGAAGTCTGACAGCCTGAAATTTATTGGCTCTAAAGGCCTTAATTACGGTTGGCAGAAAACATTGGAAAACTACAAACGCTCGTATCCCGATCCGGCAGCTATGGGAAGGCTGACATTCAGTGACGTTACTGTTGAATTGATATCTGAAGATGCAGCTTTTGTAATCGGGAAATGGCACCTGAAAAGAAAAGCTGGTGATCTAAGCGGATATTATACCTTGCTTTGGAAGAAGATCAAGGGTGAATGGGTCATCGTGGCGGATCATTCCAGCTGAGCAAGCTTTTCAAGTATTTGTTGCATTTCTAGCTTCCAGGCCTTGCCTGAGCCGGTAAAATTATTGTGCATAAAACTGAAAATCAATACTTTACCACTCTTGCAAACCAGGTAACCGCTGAGGTTTTGCACCCCGCTCATACTGCCCGATTTTGCATACACATAAGGTTGGCCATTTGCACCTTTATACCAATCCTGAATGGTGCCGTCCTGACCACCGGCAGGAAAAACATCGAATAGTCTTTCCTTGGTCTGGCTCTTCCAAAGATATTGCAGTACATAGGCAAGGTCCTGCGGACTAAGCAGGTTGTATCTTGAAAGACCACTTCCATCTACCCATCGGGGTTTCTGAGGAAATTCTGTCAATAGGCTGTCTGAAACCCAATGAATGATGCTGTCCTGGCCAAGAATGTCAAATTTCACTCCGCCGCAAAGCAGCAGCAATTGTTCCGCAACAAAATTATCGCTCTGATACATCATCAGCCTTAATACAGTATCCAGAGGGCAGGAGTTAATGGTTTGCCAGTTCAGACTATTAAGCAAGTCATTCTCTTGTTGTTTCTCTTCTTCGGTCCAACTGACAAACGGAAAAAACTTGTCACCCAGCGTGTCTCTCAGGGATGGTATGAGGTTTTCAGGCCTATGTATTGGGAAATCATGGCTATACCCGTTTGAAATGGTATCCGGATAGGGTATATAGTATACATTGTCGGACTCATCCCGCTGCGGGCTCAGTCCAGTCTTGGCATTATCAAACCCTTCTCTGATTCCGCTAATAACGTCATCCAGGATATCAGGTTCCAGGGCCCAGCCATTGCCACTCTTTTTAAGCCTGACCTTGTTCCCAAAAATGGGCATAGAGGAGCGTTCCACAGAATATGGTTCAGCATAATCATCCCAGGCCCATCCCGGTCCAAATCGATCCTCCTGAAGTGTATTGAGGAGTATATAATTCCATCCTTCAAGACTCTTTAGGTGTTTTTGAACAGGCTGCCAGGCTTTGAATAGAGGATGCAAAAAAGTAGGGTCACCGGTTGGTGCGTAATATCCTGTAGTATCACCTTGTTCTATCCGGCTGGCTATTTTGATTCCGGGAACCGAATCTTGGAGTACCGATAAACAAGTTGCCAGGGTTAAAATTTTGGTATTGGAAGCCGGGATAAACAACTTGTCTCCATTATAGTTAACAAGTGTTTTTCCGCTCTCCGGATCCATGACCAGCATGCCGCTGAAAGACTTGGCAAATACAGTTGAGCGCTCCACTTCCTTTTGAATACTTCTGTATTTTCGATCCCCTGAACCCGGTTTAAACACAGCACAGGAACTGATAGAAATCGACAGGAGAATTATTGGAATTATGGAACGCATACCAGATATATTCTATCAACTATTTATCAACTGAGAAGAACTCGAAAGATGCTTTTTTGGGCAGGGTAGATGCCCCTTCTTCTCCTTCAGCAACCACGTAATAGTGAACCACTTCGCTGAGTTTAAGTTCAGCTGCGTAAGTGCCATCACCTGCTCCTGTATCTCCGTTTGCTCCATCGTCGTGAAGGGGTACTCTGCTAAATGCAAACATTTTATCTTTTCTGTAGTACAGCCATGCGCCTTTCGAAGCATCAGTGATTTTCGCTGTCACTTTTAGCTTTTCACCATCCTTTGCATGCTTAACCGTTTCAATAGTGGGTTGCGGTTTGTTCAGAAGTGGATGTTTATCCAGCCATGTCGTTCTTTGTGTCATCAGGGTTTTTACGCCAATCAGGTGATCGGGGCCATAAGTCAGGGTTTTTTCCATGCCATTGTTGAAGTCCTCTAATGGATAGAGCCTCAATTCATCTTTTTTTACCCAGGGTTCAACTTCTTTTCGCCACACATCGGCACGTTGCATCAAAAGTCCGCTCAGAAGCCATTCATCCAGTATGGTCCGGTAATGAGCCAGATAGATTTTTCGATACATAGAAACCCGTAACAGCTTGGATATCAAAGGCCTTCTTGAGTTGGTGATCTCTGCCAATGGCTGGTATTCTATGAGCTCATTGTCTTTCATTTCCTCAAAACTGAAATTGCGGCGCCAGCCTCCAAACGACATGTTCAGATCCCAGATAAGTGGATGTGCTACTCCCAGGGTGTCAAACCAGAGGTAATAGTTGTGCGAAAGAGAACCATTGTAACTATCCAGATTTACCAGAATATTGTTTAAAGCAAGCATCCAAAGTGTCTGATCAACATCGAGTACTGTTTCAATCTTCTCTGGTGTCTTGTTTAAAATCTTTATCAGATTCAGGAGTGGTTTCCAGGCTCTCGCATCATCTACCTCATAAAATGCATCGTAACAACCAATGTTGTCATTGAGATACGTCAGGGATGCGTTTTCTCCCTTGGGGCAACCAGATTGGCTTTTAACCCGTTTCCAGTTGTCGGGGTCACATTTTACTATGTCACCTGTTTCTGTGCCGAAATGTTTTTTAATAAATCTTTCGTCAATGGATTCAGAACTGATGTAAACACCAAAAAAATCGTTGTTTACATACAATCTGCTGAAGTTACAAAGCGGAGCAGGCATGTAGGTCCTGATCACTTCATAAGCGAGCGGTTCCCTGATAAAAGTAGGATCCAGAAAAGCATTTGACAGTTTTACCGTGCCATGGCCGCTCTTCATAGTTTGACTCTTTTTCTTAAAGTCAAGCTTGACATTAAATGGCAGCTTTCTAGACGTTTCTTTTCTTGTTCTGAAAAAGGAACTGTTTCCTTTATATCGAACTCCAACGCTGTCAAACCGTTCGCCATTTACCGTAGCAAAGCCGAGTAGACGAGCTTCCGGGTTATTAGATTTCAGGGAATCCAGTTTAAACTCCCAGCTTTTGTATGGCAATTCAATTCTTACTTCCTGCACTCCCGATCCATAAAAATCCTGAGCATGAAGGGAATACGTGGTTAAAAGGATCAGGCAGATTGCAAAAAGTGGGGGATGGAATTTAAACATAACAATTTTATATGGTCCGGAAATACGCTAAGTGACTGAAAATGATCACTTATTTAAATCTTCGATTTTAATTTTAAAGGCTTGTTTGCTGTAGTTTGACGGGGAGTAACCAACTGTTCCTGCATTTTCTGCCAGGATGTAATATTCCATTTCAGCGTTCATGCTGGGTGCTTCAACTTGTGTGACAAATGCTTTCATGCCAGATGCCAGGCTTTCCGTGTTATTTTCACTCATAGGCATCCAGGTATAGGGATCAGTTTCATGAAAACGATAACAGAGCCACATTCTTTTTGGAAAACGGTCTGCTTTAGCAGAAATATTGAACGCGCTAATAGGTTGGTTTTCAAATTTTCCTCTTCCCTGAACGGTCACTTCTGAAATCATTGGCGGCAAGGAAGTTAGTTCCGGATGGTTTTTCAGGAATTTTGAACGTTTGCCCATCAACTCTATGATTCCGGGAATCTTACTTTTCTTGCCAATGGTTTCTTTCAGGCTACGTGTAAAATCATCCAGGCTATAAGTTTTGTTTTTGTCGTCGTTAAATGGGACTACAATCATTCCCTGAAGTTCCTGGGCTCTTCTTTCGTATAAATTGTTTAAGAAGAACTCCGCATTGATCTGACGTATGTGAGCCAGATAGATTTTACGGTTAAGCGGATCCTTAAGTAATTGACTTATAAGAGGTTTGTATGGGTTGTCTGCATGAAGTAGTGGATCCAGGGTTTGCAATTCTTTTAACTCAAGATCGCTTCCGTTGCCTGTATTTTTATAACTTCCAAATGCCAGGTTCAAGTCCCAATGTATCGGCTGGAAAAGTTTGTTGCTATCGCGGTAGAGGTAATAGTTCAGGCTATGGTTTCCGGAATAACTGTTCAGGTTCACCATAACGTTGTTTAGCGCAAGCATCCACAGGGCATTGTCAACATCAAGGGCTTTTTCAACCTCTTTGGATCCTTGCGACAACAATCTGGTTAACTCTTGCAATTCGGCCCAGCCGCTGTTTGAGGCCAGGTCAAAATTTGACCGGTAGCAATCAATGTTGTCTTCGTATTCAAGCGATCCGAAAATGCTTTGCTTGCAATCGCTGGGCAGGTTTTCTTGTTGCTCTTCCGTGCCGGCTTTAAATAAAATACCATCGCTATATTGGAAATTGTTTTGAAGCATTTGGTTGTCAACACTCTCTACATTGACGAAAACACCAACATACTCGTCATTTATAAACAATTTGGTATAGCAAGCTTGTAAGCCTGGCATGTATTGTGAAGCCACTTCGTAAAACATAACTTCACGGATCATACTTGGGTCCCTGACAGAAGCCGAGAGTTTTATAGTGGTATAACCCTGGTGGTTTTGTGCTGCTACTGAGTCAGCCCGATTCAACTTTATGGCAAAGGGATTTCTTTTTAAACCTGTCGCGTATGACTTGTTTCCTCTGAATCTGATGCCGGCACCATCGTAATTCACCCCGTCAATGCTTACTGTAGCATCCATATAGGAGCCACCATAAATTCTCAGGGAGTCCAGGGCATCAGCCCAGTTTTGATTAGCGACCTTTACTCTGATCTCGCCTACAGTCTTTTTTTCAAACAAAGGGCGAACTGGCGCTGTGCCTGTCTGGGCTGCAAGTGAAAAACTAATCAGGGAAAGGAAAAGTATTATGAATTTTTTCATGGTAATGTCTGGTGCTAAATTGGTAGATGACAATGAATTACAGGGCAATGTTACAAAGAAATTGAAGCACGAAATTATCAGGAACTACTGATATTCTCAGAAAAAGTATGCAAGAATTGGCCTAGTTGCCAGATATCATCAAAACTGTTGTACAATGGTACTGGTGCAAAACGTATAACATTGGGTTCCCGCCAGTCGGCTATCACTCCATTATCCGTTAGGTAATGGAACAATTGTCGGCCATTTGAATCGGTTAATACCGATATCTGACAGCCTCTGGATTCGGGGTCATCTGGTGAAATTAATTTGAATGGAAGTTTTTCTGTAAATAAATCCCTCAGGATATACTCAAGAAAACCGGTGAGTAAGAGGCTTTTATTTCTCAATGTTTCCATACCTACGTCTTCAAATATCTTCAAACTGGCCAAATGTGCTGCAAATGAAAATATCTGAGCATTGCTGATTTGCCAGCCTTCAGCGCCGGTCATGGGAATAAAGCCTTTTTTCATTTTGAAACGCTCATCCTCATGGTGTCCCCACCAGCCAGCAAATCTGGGCAAGGCAGGGTTGTTGGCATGTCGTTCATGTACAAACACTCCTGAAGGGCCACCTGGACCCGAATTCAAGTATTTATAACTACACCATACAGCAAAATCGGGTCCCCATTCGTGTAATTGTAATGGAAGGTTTCCGGCAGTGTGGGCCAGGTCAAAACCAACCAGTGCACCTGCCTGGTGACCCGCCCTTGTGATGGCTGGTAGATCAAAAAACTGTCCGGTGTAATAATTAACCCCGCTAAACATCACCAAAGCCAGACTGTCTTTTTCCTTTTCGATCACTTTCAGGATATCTTCCGTGCGGAGCGTCTCCTCACCTTCTCTTGGGGCTACCTCTATGATGGCTTGATCAGGATCGAATCCATGGAATTTCACTTGTGTCTCAATGGCATACTGGTCACTTGGAAAAGCGCCTGCTTCCATGATGATCTTGTACCTTTTTGAATCTGGACGGTAAAAAGACACCATTAGCAGATGCAAATTCACCGTCAGGGTATTCATCACGACCACTTCATGGGGAAGTGCACCAACCAATTTGGCAGTAGGTTCAGTCAGAAATTTGTGATAATACATCCAGGGTTTGTTTCCCTTGAAGTGCCCTTCAACGCCAAATTCTGCCCACTGATCAAGTTCATCGAGCAGGGCTTGTTTCGCTGCGACCGGCTGAAGACCTAGTGAATTGCCGCAAAAATAGCGGACGGGTTTGCCAGCGTGTTGGGGGAAAATAAACTGATCCCGGTAAGATTTAATCGGATCCTGTGAATCGAGTTTTTGAGCAAATACCTGTGAGTTTTCGTAAATAACGGACAAGCTGGAATATGTTTGGTGAATTGATCTGAAAGATGATTTATTGCGGCCTGAGGCAAGGTTCAGGCCGCAATAAAAAGGAAGCTAATTTGGCAATTATTTCAATTTGACTTTGGTGGCAACAGAAGCTTTTTGCTTTTGCTGGTCTTCATTGAAAGGCTTCAGAGTGATGGTTACCGTGTGGCCATTGTCGCCAACTTCTCCCAGTTTGTTGGAAGATTTTTTCACTTTGCGATCTGGGAAATGATAAATCTGTTTGTAACTCATATCTGCCAGAAACATTTTCATCATATCTGCCTGACTTTCATCGGCATCATCTTCACCACCACCCATGGCTTCCTTCAATTGGGCACTCATGTCACCGGCGCCCAATCTTTCAAATGATTTACCGGTAAACTTGAATGTGTCTTCCGATTTTCCGGATTCAAACCTTTCTTTCCCTACAATTTTCAAGGCCCTGTTCAATGCCTGAACATTTGAGAACTCAAATGAGTAACCGTACTGGAATTCGCTGGTATCATTAATTTCAATGACATTGGATATGCCGTCGACTGAACTCAGGCTTTCGGAGATTCCTTTAAATTGTTGTCCCAATCCACCCATGGGATCTTCCATTCCTCCGGCATTTTCACCTTTATCTGGGGTGAAGTCTCCTCCATCAGAAATAGAGCTGGAATCAGAAGGCTCTTCCATGCCAGCACCTTCGCCCATACCTTTCATCATATCGATCATACCTTTCAATTCGCTCATATCGAAAGTGAGTTTGTAGGTGCCGCTGCCATTATTTCTGAAGGTAGCTTCTTCTATAATATGCAGGCAACTGCTTAGTGCGGTAGCAGCCAGTAAAAGAGTTGCCAGTATGAGATTTTTCAAATTTTTCATGTATTGATTTGCTTTTAAATTTAGGTGAAAGTGAGTTCTATTTGATTTTATTCGATTAGGAGTTCTGTTTCTGAGCTTTGCTTGCCTTTTTTCAAAACAAAGGTATAATTACCTTTCCTCAGGTAGGTATGACCTGTGTCAGCTTTCTCCAGCACAAACGCGCGTTTGGTATCTTTTTGTGCCACCTGAAGTAATTCCTTATACTTTTTTAGCTCAGATTCTTTGACGTCCAGGTGATAAACAAAGTGGTTCATTCCCCGAACAGCCTGTACGGTGCCGGTGTTCAATTGGTGTCCACTTTCTTTGTGTTTCACGGTCCAGATTACCGGTCCAGGCTCGGAAGTATAGAAATCAACACCCATTTCCGGGTCCTTGAGTTCCTGATATGGCTGTTTGCTTCCCCAATTTTTGCGGTACTTTCTGCTTGCAAGGTCAAACAGATGGATTGTGGAAGCCAAAACGGCTGAATCCAGCTCCTGAATATGACCAACATAAGCCTTAAACATGGATCTGCCATGTGTGCCAATAACAAGCTCTTTGGCTTTAGCTTGTACTTCCAGGTCATGCACGGGCACATCTGGAAAATCAGCATTAAGCGTTTCAAATGTTTGTCCGCGATCAAGTGATACATATACGTTATGGTCTGTGCCTACGTAAAGCACATTCGGGTTGGCAGGGTCTTCTCGCACTACATTGATGGGCTCAGCGGGCAAATTCTGCCCAATTTTTTTCCAATTCTGACCATAATCTTCAGAAGTAAATAAATAGGCGTTGAAATCGTCCCAACGATACCCGTTCAAACTCAGATAAACCCTGCTTTTTACATGAGATGAGGCTTCAACCCGGGAAACCCAGAGGTCTTGTGGTAAAGCATCAGAAATTCGTGTCCAGCTTGCACCACCGTCCTTGGTAACATGCAGTAATCCATCGTCGGAACCAGCATATAGCAGCCCAAAGGTTATGGGGCTTTCATGAATACTGGTAAGCGTACCATAAGGAACATTGCCTGCTTTGCCGCCCTTTGTGAGGTCGCCGGAAATGGCTTCCCAGTCATCTCCCTGATTGAATGAGCGGTACAACCTGTTCGCACCTAAATACAGAATGTCCTGCTGGTGTCTACTGAGCCAAATAGGTGTTTGCCAGTTGAATCTCAAAGGTCTCTCTCCCAGATCGTGTTTGGGGGTGATATAGACTTGTCTTCCTCCTGATTTGTTTTTCCGGAAATAGTTTCCAAACTGAAACCCGGTGTACACTGTACTGTTGTCGCGACGATCAACCTGAATTTGCATGCCATCGCCTCCTAAAACAAATTTGTAAGGATAATCACCTCTCTGATGCCAGGAGTCGGAAGCTTCAAAATCCGAAGGGCCGACCCAAACACCGTTGTCCTGAGCACCTCCATATACGTTGTAAGGCTCAGCATCATCAGTTGTGATGGCGTAAAACTGACCTACTGCCGGACTGTTGCATTTCATCCACGATTCGCCATTGTCCCAGGAAATATTAAGCCCGCCATCGTTGCCATTTACCAAATGCCCGGGAGCAGAAGGATCTAACCACAAAGCATGATGGTCTACGTGTACGTTTTCGCCATTTATGTTTTTCCAGGTCTTCCCACCGTCTTCAGAACGAATGATGTAATAACCGATCATATAAACCTGATCAGCATTGTCGGGCATGCATCGAACGTTTGAAAAGTAGTATCCGTAGGTATAGAACATTTGTTCCAAAGGTTCATCGTGGGTCTTGCTCCATGATTTTCCACCGTCTTCACTGCGGTAAAGTTCTGCTCCTATGAAATCGGTATCAAATAAGTTACTATTCGCATCTTCCAGGTATTCCGTTAGGGCTACTGGTTTTATCTCCCCTTTTTCAACCATGGATTTTACCTTTTTTGCAGAATATTTTTCAGGAAACCCGTTGTCTTTCAGATAATTACCAAGCTTATCGTCAGATAATTTCAGGAACTCATCTTTGCTGATATTACGGAACTGATCTTTGGTGAGTGCTTCATTTTCTTTAGGAGTGTCCTTTGCTGGTTTTGAATTTTGATTGTCCAGACTTGCATAAAGCACCGTTTTCCCATTCTGTTTACCAATAGCGAGCCCGATCCTGCCAATTTTTGCTCCGGTTGGGAATCCGCTATTTTCAGAACTTGATTTATCCCAGGTATTGCCCCCATCTACACTTTTCCAAATGCCGGAACCTTCTCCGGCGCCGATGAAGTCCCAGGCATAACGTTTGCGTTCCCAGCTGGCCGCGTACAAAATATTGGGATCGTCAGGATCAATAACCAGGTCAATTGCACCACTGAAGTTGTCTACAAAAAGGGTTTGGGTCCAGCTTTTTCCGCCATCAGTGCTTTTGTACACTCCGCGCTCTTCATTTGGAGAGTACAAGTGCCCAAGTACTGCCACCCAGAGAGTATTGGTATCTGTTGGGTGCAGCACAATTCTGGAAATATGATGACTTTCCAGCAATCCAAGATGATCCCAGGTTTTGCCGCCGTCGTTGCTTCGGTAAATTCCAGTGCCGGCATAAGAGGAGCGGCTGCTGTTTGACTCACCAGTGCCTACCCAAATGAGGCCGTTTTTCCAATCAACCGCAATATCTCCAATGGTCATGCTTGCTTCGTGGTCAAAAACAGGTTGGAACCGGGTACCATTGTTATGGCTGTACCAGAGTCCTCCGGAGGCATAGGCCACGTACATTTCAGATGGGTCTGCAGGATTTACATCTACATCAGTGACCCGGCACGAAAAAATGCTTGGGCCAATGTTTTCAGCTTTTATGGAAGAAAGGATGGATGCTTTTTTTAAGGCAGTCCGCTGTTCAAAGCCATTCATGCGTTCAGCAGCTGGACTGGAAGCAGGTTGGGCAAAAACAGCATTATGGAAAAGTAACAGGCTGAGGGTCAGGGAGAAAAGCAGCAAATGTGTTTGCCGGATATTGATCTTCCGCATTGTCAATTAAAATTTTGCGGGAAGATACGGAGGAACAAGCTTTTGCACTCACTAACTGCTAAAGGCCCGGTCTCCTTTTTTATAATCGATGGTTTCATATCTGCCTGGATATTCCACAAATCGGAGTGCCTGGGTCGCTCCAATCTCGGATGTGAAATAAGCCCAGAGGACAAGATCTTTCATGGCTCTGAAATAGTGGTTGCCAGTTGGTCTGTTTTTATCCTCATAAAATGCTTTTTGCTCATCATCCAGTTTTACGAGCAAATCATGCTTTTGCAATTTCGAGCAACGCATAAAAGTTTTTCGATTTGCTTTTTTGCATGCCTGATCAAGTGTTGTCAGTCCATCCAAAAAGTTCTGCTGTCCTTCGGCATCGTAACAATCGCTTATAACCACGGCAATGAATTGACCGGCTTTGGCGGCTTTAGCGCCGGGCGTATCTGTGGTAGGTATGATGGTGTCTGCTACTTCATTGATGAGCTTAATTTGGGCTTTACTGAAAATGCCAATGCCTTCCTCATCAATGACGTCACTATCCATGGCCTCCCAATGGATGTTTTTTGCCAGCAATGAATCGGCTCCTGCCAGGGTGCCTCCGATCATTAATGCGCTTTTCTGAAGTAATTCTCGTCTGTTCATGCTTAACTATTTATGCGTTTTGGAGACTGAATGTTTATAAATCGGAGTTACAGGTTCCCTTTTTTTAATTCTTCAACGGCATGATTAGCGGCCCTGGCCGTTAGCGCCATGAATGTAAGTGAAGGATTTACACAGGAAATGGAAGTCATACAAGACCCATCTGTAACAAATACATTGGGAACCTCATGCATTTGGTTCCACTTGTTCAACACCGAGGTTTTGGGATCCTTGCCCATCCTGGCGGTGCCCATTTCATGTATGGCCATTCCCGGGAATGAGCCGCTGTCGTAGGTGTTTACATTTTTAATACCGCTTGCTTCCAGCATTTCGGCTGCATCATTCATCATATCCTGACGCATTTTTTGCTCATTTTCTTTTAACTCACAATCAATGGACAACACATACTGACCCCATTTATCCTTTTTGGTTTTGTCAATGGTAACCTTGTTTTCCTGATAAGGAAGCATTTCACCAAAGCCGGTCAATCCAATTGACCATTTACCCGGTTCAGTTAGTTCCGTTTTGAGTTCTGCTCCAATGCTTAATTCAGCCACATTTCGCGACCAGCCGGAACGTCCTGCTCCACCCTGATAACCAAAGCCACGCAAGTAATCTCTTTTATCCCCGAACAGATTTCGGTAACGAGGAATGTAAATGCCGTTTGCGCGTCTTCCGTAATAGTATTTGTCCTCATATCCTTCCACTTCTCCGGATGCGCCGCAGCGAAAATGGTGATCCATCAGGTTTTTTCCCAGCTGACCACTGCCATTGCCCAGCCCGTCTGGAAGGCCGCCCATTTCGATGGAGTTCAACAGCAAAAAGGTAGAGCCCAGGGTGGAACCACAAACAAAAATAACTTTCGCCTGGTAATTCCTGGTCTCCATGGTTTCAGCGTCGATTACCATGACGCCTTTGGCGCGTTTTCTGTTTTTGTCATATAATATTTGGCTTACGATAGAGTAGGGGCGGAGGGTAAGATTTCCTGTTGCCGCAGCAGCTGGCAAAGTGGAAGATTGAGTACTGAAGTATGCTCCAAACGGACATCCACGGCTACATAGGTCGCGATATTGGCAGGATCCACGTCCATTATGGGGTTGTGTTAAATTGGCTGAGCGACCGATGATCATGCGTCGATGTTCGTATTTTTGCTTGATGCGAGCAGCGACATCTTTTTCAACGATGTTCATATTCATGGGCGGAAGAAATTTCCCATCCGGCAATTGTGGCAAGCCTTCCAATGAGCCAGAAATCCCTGCAAAAGTTTCTACGTAATCATACCAGGGCGCAATTTCCTCGTACCTGATCGGCCAGTCAACGCCGTAACCGTCTTTCACATTGCTTTCAAAATCCATGGGGCTCCAACGGTAACTCTGCCGTCCCCAGGTGAGTGATTTCCCACCAACCTGAAAACCGCGGTACCAATCGAAGCGCTTCACTTCAGTATATGGACAATCGAGATCGTTTACCCACCAATCCTGATTAAATTCGGAATAAGGATAATCCCTTTTTTGGACCGGGTGGTTTGCCTTCATTTCCTGTGTTAACCAGCCTCTGTGCGGAAAATCCCACCGTTTTGTCGTGGCAGTTTTATAGTCGGTAACGTGTTTTACATCCATTCCGCGTTCGAGCAAAAGGACTTTCATGCCCTTCTCTGTCAGTTCTTTTGCCGCCCATCCACCGGAAATGCCGGAGCCTACAACAATAGCATCGAAAAGTTCTTCCATAATAAACAAGTTGGTGGGTTTATATCAATGTATCAATGTATCAATGTACCAATGCGAAATGCTTAGACGTCGCAGATATCAATGGATTTGGCCAGAGAGCCAAGTGGATCTGCGGCTTTTGGAATAAATTCCTGTGCTACATACCCTTTAAATCCGGTATTGACTATCGCTTTCATGATGGCTGGGTAATACAATTCCTGATTTTCATCTATTTCATTCCTTCCGGGAACACCTGCCGTGTGATAATGTCCAAACCATTGATGGTTGTTCTGAATGGTTCGAATGACATCTCCTTCATTGATTTGCATGTGGTAGATGTCATACAGAATTTTGAAATTATCAGTATCCAGTCTTTTACACAGTTCAATTGTCCAAGGGGTGTTATCTGCCATGTAATCCTTGTGATCAACTTTAGAATTGAAAACCTCCATTTGTAGGGTAACGCCATTTTTTTCAGCGAGACCTAAAATTCGCTTTAATCCTTTTACGCAGTTTTGTAGCCCTGTTTCATCATCCATTCCCCGGCGGTTTCCACTAAACAGAATAAGATTTGTATATCCTGCTTTTGCCACCAATGGAATCATTTCAGAATAATTGTCAACCAATTTGTCGTGAAATGTTGGATTGTTCCAGCCATCAACCAGATTTAATTCTGCTCCGTTGCACATGGAGGAGTCTAAACCATATCGCTTAAGCGTTTCCCAGTCGTCAGGGCCCACAAGGTCAATGGCTGACAAACCGATCTGTTTGCCAAAAACACAAAGTTCTTCTAGTGGTGTAGAAGAAAAGCACCAGCGGCAAACTGAATGGCGGATATTCCCGTTTCGTTTACCTGGTTGAATGAAATTGGAAAAGTTACCTGCGTTTAATGAGCCACTTCCTAAAGCAGCTGCACCCAATAATATGGACTTGAGGGTCTTACGACGGGTAACCATGGCGGGAGTAGATTTGGTAATACGCAAATGTATACACGCATTGCATATTTCCAAAACAAGTTTACCCAAAGGAAGAATTAGCTAATTGGCTAATTAGCCAATTAGCTAATTCAATTAATCTACTTCTTCAACGATACCTGTCGGGTTGCGTTCCCACATGAGGTAGGCTTTTAAAAACTCCTGGAGATCGCCGTCAAGTACTGTGTCGGGATTGTGTACTTTGTATCCAGATCGAAGATCTTTCACCCACCGGTCGTCCAATACATAAGAACGTATCTGACTTCCCCATTCGATTTTGCTTTTTCCTGCCTCTATCTTGTCCTGCTCAGCTTGTCTTTTTCTGAGCTCCAGTTGATACAAGCGGCTTTTTAGCATGGTCATTGCCGTGTCTCTATTCCTGTGCTGACTGCGGTCTGCCTGACATTCTGCAACGATGCCGGTAGGTATGTGCGTAACACGAACGGCCGATTCGGTTCTGTTTACGTGCTGTCCACCCGCACCAGAGGCGCGGAAAACATCCCATTTCAGGTCATCCGGATTGATTTTAACTTCAATTTCATCATCCTCAATAAGTGGGTAGACAAAAACTGATGCAAATGAAGTCTGGCGTTTACCCTGGGCATTAAACGGGCTTACCCGTACCAGACGGTGTACTCCGTTTTCACCTTTCAGCCAACCATAGGCGAAATCGCCTCTTATTTCCAGGCTGGCAGATTTAATACCTGCCGCGTCGCCATCCTGTTCAAACAGGTCAACAACTTTGTAACCGGCTCTATCGGCATACATTCTATACATACGCAGCAACATAGATGCCCAGTCGCAGGCTTCTGTTCCACCTGCGCCAGCATTGATGGTAAGCACCGCGTTCATTTCATCCTCTTTTTGATTGAGGGTGCTTCGGAACTCTGCATCAGCGAGGATCTGTGCAGTTTTGTTGTATTGTTCATCAACTTCGGCTTCTGTGGCCATGCCCTCTTTTTGGAATTCAAAGATTCCTTCTGTATCGTCTACAGAGCGGGCCAGCTCTTCATAAGATTCTAGCCAATTTTTGTTGATGCCAAGCTTTTTTTGAATGGATTCGGCTCTTTTGGGGTCATTCCAGAATGCTGGGTCAAGTGTTTGACTTGACAGGTCTTCGACTTCTCTTTTTCGGTTATCGACGTCAAAGATACCTCCTTAAGACCGCCAGCTTATCCTTCAACTCTTTCAGTTGTTCGATTGTCATGGAAACGGAAAAATTTTAATGATCAGAGGTTAGTGATCAGTGATTAGTGGTTTAGAATAATTCGATGTAGAATATCAGTTCGGAATTTGGGGGGATTAAGCCACCGGCTGCTTCCTGGTCGCCATACGCCAGGTTGCTGGGAATAAAGAAATACGCTTTACTTCCGTGGTTGAGCATCATGACTCCTTCATCAAATCCAGGAATCATTTGTCCTACACCTGCAGGAAATGCCAGTGGGTGTCTGCGATCGAATGAATTGTCGAAACTGGTTCCATCAATCAGAAAACCGTAATAATGGACCTGGATCGGTTCATTTTCTTTGACCCTCGGGCCTTTGCCCATTTCGAGAAGCAGGACTTTGAGTCCGGTATGTGTAATGGCTAAATTGTCGTTTAGCTCTCCAGCCTTGTACTTTTCGACCATTCGTTGTCCCAGGATCTTTTGGCCTTCGGCACGTGCTGCTGCATCGGCATCCTCCTCTGCTTTTTCTTCCAGGCTCACGATTTTAACCAGGGCGATTTCAAAGCGAAGTTCTGTTTCCCTCTCTGTGCCTTTCGGTAAAAAACTGCGCATGGTACTGTCAACAGTCTGATAAATCGTCATTGAGTCACCAATGCCCATGAGCAGGGCTGCATCATAAATAGGTGGAAAATGTGAGATGCTTGCAGCCGCTGGTGGTATGTCGTATTTATAAGTACCACCCAGATTTTTTCTGGAACTGCTCAGTACAGTATCTCCGATAAAAACATTTACATAGGCCTTTATGGATTCACCTCGTTGTGCTTTTTGTCCACCATTATTAATGTGATGAAAGTAGCGATATCCATGCTCACTAATTTGTTGTGTAGTCTGCGCCTTCAATGAAATTGAAAACAGAATAGTTCCGAAAATGAGGATGTTTTTCAACATGGTACTAAATTTTAAAGGCATCAACCAGAGCAGAAGAATAAATGGCCTCCTGCTCTGGTTGATAAGGTATTTGAATTATTCTTCCAATCCAAGGTAGAACACGAGATCAGATTTGGCTGGTATTGGGCCATTAGCTTTTTCTCCGTAAGCCAGGTTGTAAGGGATGAAAAGAATTGCTTTTCCGCCGCGCTTCAACAACTGCATACCTTCATTGAAACCAGGAACCAATTGACCAACGGTAAATGGTGTTGCAGCTCCTCTGTCGTATGAGTTATCGAACATTGTTCCGTCGCTTTTCAGCACACCGTAGTAGTTTGTAGGGATTTTATCACCCATTTTAACAGCAGCCCCGCTTCCTGGTTCAAGAACAACATATTCCAGTCCGGATGCTGTTTTTTTCAATTTGTCACCGAGTTTTTTGGCTTTGTAATCATTCAACATGGTGGCAACTGTAGAGGCAACTTCAACTCCTTCTGCCTGAGCAGCCTGAGCTTTTCTTTCTGCTTCTGCCTTTTTCTCGGCAATTTTCTCAGCTGAAAGTACTTCCTCAACCTTAATTTCGAAACGGATATTCTTTACCTCTCCAAAATCTTTTGGAATTCCTTTGGCCATAATTGAGTCCACCGGTTGCAATACAGTAGCGCTATCGCCTTCAGCCAGCGAGAGCAATGCTTCGAATACAGCTGGCACGCGACCAACCATAGCAATAGAATCTGGAATGGTAAATTCACGGGCTCCACCATTGTCGCGACGGGTGCTTTGAACCAGTGAATCATTCAAAAATGTGTTTACATTGATCAATACTGTTTGGCCGTAAGAAATCTTTGCACCGGAATTGCCCGTGTGGTTGATAACTGTATTGCCATTTTTGGTAACTGTTTTACCACCTTTATCACAGGCGGTTTGGGTAAATGTGAACGCTGCGATTGCAGCAAAAAACAATAGATTCCGCATTTCTTTTTTAATGAAAATGAATGTTTCAGAGAAATTTATGAGAATAACCTGGAAAATCAGGGGTTTCATGGATTCCTGGAATTTGACAAAGATCAAGTTGCCAGGAGTTGCTCTTTAATTTCCGGTAAAATACTCCGGAATTTTTCAATGGTATCCTTAAGGCTACTGTGTGAGTAGGCACCAGAGGCGTTTTTATGTCCACCTCCGTTAAAATGTTTCTTACAGATTTCCTGTACATCCAGGTCGCCTTTTGAACGGAGGCTTAATTTTACAACGGTGGGTTGATTGTGAATAAAGGCCGCCAGCCGAACCTCCCGAATACTCAGCAGATAATTAACTATCCCTTCAGTATCGCCACGTTGAATATTGAAGGTTTCATAATCTTTCTTGGAAAGCCATATCAGAGCGGTACGGAATTCCGGCCAATACTCCATTCTGTTTGCCAGGCAGTGGCCAAGCAGACGGAGGTTTTTTTCCTCATTGGAATTGAAGATCATATCCTGAACAGCCGTATCATCGGTACCTCTTTCTACAAGATCTGCTGCAATTCTGTACACGTGTGGATTGGTGGCATGGCGAAAGGAGCCTGTATCGGTGATCAAACCGGTCAATATACATTTTCCAATTTGTGGTGTGATCCTCAATTTATCGCCAAGTCCATCTATGAATTGATAGACCAGTTCGCATGTACTGCTGGCTTCCGGTATTGAATATGTGAAATCGGCTACATCCTCCGGGTACAGGTGATGGTCGATCATGATACGTTTGCCAGGCAGGTCTTTCACAAAGTCGCCTAATTTATCTATTCTACTGAGAGCATTGAAATCGAGAAAAAAGAATAAGTTCTTTCTGGAAAGCACCTCTTTGCTTTCTTCTGTATGTATGTCCCAAATCAGGATGTCTCCTGCTCCGGGTAGTGCTTCAAATTCTTTTGGAAATTCAGATGGAAAAATAATGTGTACCGTATGGCCGTATTGCTCAAGGTACATGCGCATGGCAATAGAGCTACCAATGGCATCTCCATCCGGGTTTCGATGGGATAAAATTGCCACATTTTGTGGGATGCGTATTAACTGGCGTAGCTCGGTCGGAAATTCCATGTACAATGCTTTTTTGAAAAGCATGCAAAAGTACAGGTTCAAACCCTGAATGCCTTTATTGCCAGAGAATATTTTTTTATTAAGCTCTTTTTCTCCTTTTTTTGAAATTAAATCTTGCGTTACCTTTGCAGCCTTTTTGGAGAGGTTCGGGGAATTTGAACCCATACCAGAAACTTCTTGCCATTTAAAGCGAATCAGAATTCAATATTTTTTAAATTTTCAACCTAAACATGACACGAACTTTCACCATGATCAAGCCTGACGCAGTTCGCGCAGGGAACATTGGCAATATTCTTCAGATGATCAATGCCGCCGGATTCCGGATTGTAGCAATGAAACTGACGAAACTTAGTATGGAAAAAGCAGGCGAATTTTATGCTGTACACAAGGAGCGTCCTTTTTACGGGGAACTTTGCGAATTTATGAGCAGTGGTCCTATCGTAGCCGCTATTCTCGAAAAAGACAATGCCGTAGAAGATTTCCGCACCTTGATTGGAGCCACTAATCCTGAGCAGGCAGCGCCTGGTACCATTCGTGCCATGTATGCAACCAGCGTTGGCGAAAATGCTGTACACGGGTCAGACAGCAATGAAAACGCAGCTATAGAAGGCGCATTCCATTTTGCGGGTGTAGAAAACTTCTAATTGAAGTCAACATCAATCCTATATTCCCTGCATAAAAAAAGCCGCCAGGGTTTTAACACCACGGGCGACCTTAACGGGAATATAGGATTGAAAAAAAGAGTAGTTGTCTCTTTTCTTGGGGGGATATATTTTAATACATCATCAGTTTTCTGCTTGCAGTGCCAAATGGAGTTTCCAAACGGCAGGTATACATTCCGGGCTCAATGAAGTCTGAGCGATGCAGGATCATGTGATGCTCTCCGGTTTCGTATTGACCTGATTTAGAACTTACTTCTTTTCCCAGGGCATCGAATATCCTCAACAAAACGTTGGCATTGGAAGGTATCCGGAACCATAACAAAGTCATTTCAATGAATGGATTGGGGGAGTTTTGGAGAAGTTCCACACTGCTTTCTGTGGGTAGATTAATTGGCGAAACGTTACTTTGTGCGGTCATTTTACGAACATGGAGCCTCCGAAGCGCTGCTTTCTCATAGAAACTATTCGGGACTATTGGCGGTGAAAATGGATAATGGCCTGGAGTCGAAGAATTAATCTCAAGTTTTGTGCCAATTTGATTGATAACTATAATCCTTATCAACTTTTGTTGTTAAACCATTCTACATACTTCGAGTTGTGATTTGATAAAAGGAAAACTGATCAGGATCAGGACAGGCTTATGTAGAATTATTTTGCAGGGTGTTGCAGCCTCTGTATTTTTACAAATTGAATATTTCACGTTTGAAAAATTAATACCATGGGAACTCAAGTAAAGCTCAAAGGACAAGGTCGTTTATTCAAGAATCCAATACTGGAGTCTTTTACAAAGTCATCACCTCTTGAATCTACTATCAGTTCACTGGGAATTGCCGTATTTTGTATTTGGATGGGGAAAGAACTAGGGGCGCATTTCGAATTCTGGAATGTGTTCTGGTATTTTACAGCAGGTTTGGTATTCTGGAGTTTGGCTGAATATTTATTACACCGTTATGTATTTCACCTGACTGATGAAAACTTTAAGGGGGGGGATCGATTTGCCTATATTCTGCACGGTGTTCATCACGAATATCCAAATGATGCACAGCGCACTTTGATGCCGCTTTTACCAAAGCTTATTTTTTCTACCCTATTTTTTGGTCTGTTCTTCCTGATTCTTGGTAAAGCTGGAGCTTTTTTCTCTGCTGGCTTTTTGATGGGTTACTACTTTTACTCCATCATGCACTACTCAATTCACCGGTTTAAAGCACCCAAGTTTTTGAAACCACTTTGGGAACATCACCATCGTCATCATCACCTGGAAGATGATAAGGCATTTGGTGTTTCATCCAGAATTTGGGATCGATTGTTCAGAACTATGCCTTCTAAAGTGAAGAACAAGTCCAAAGTGGCTGAAATGTAATTGCCAGATATTGTATTTGGTTAAACAAGTTCTTTATTATTCAAACTACCAGAATGTTACAGAATACATTCTGGTAGTTTTGTTTGTATAATGCCTAAACCGTCGCTGCGAAATTGGCTTACAATACCGGCGTGGTTTTCTACATTTGTATTCAAATCAAATTTTGGTGAGAACATTCAGGAAAATTTGGACAGTGTGGGCGGTAACCATATTTCTGGTTATGATGTTTTGCAGTCTACCCATCATTGGGTTGAATATGATGGTTACGCCCGGCAGAAGAGCCTTGCGTAACAACATCTATTTTCTTCACCACATTTTTACGCCTTTTTTTCTATTCATTGTTGGCATCGCAGTTCAGGCTGAAGGCCGGCGAAAACTCAATCGCAAGCAATCCTATGTGATTGTCGGAAATCACCGATCCTCCATTGATTTTATCGTTCATGCCCATGCCTTCCCTGGTGTATTCCGGTTTTTGGCAAAACAGGAATTGTTGAAAATTCCTGTTTTTGGGTTGATCGTACGAAAAATGTGTTTGATCGTGGATAGAAGCAGCCCTATGAGCAGAGCGAGAAGTGTGGTTGCCTTAAAACAGCAGTTGGAAGATGGCTGGAGTATTATGATATATCCGGAAGGAAGCCGCAATCGCAAGCCCGAAGCTCTTGGTCAGTTTTACGATGGTGCCTTTCGCATCGCCATCCAAACCAAGGCACCTTTAGCAGTTCAAACTTTCGTGAATGTCTCTGAAATGACCGGAGCTGATGGTTCCGGACTTCGCCCAGGTATTGCCAGAGTCGTGTGGGAAGAGCCAATTCCTACTGATGGAATGACTGCTGAAGATATACCTGCCTTGCGCAGTAAGGTGGAAGACATGATGAAAAACCGAATTAAAGCTTATTCGAAAAGCTGATGATAGTCGTTGTTATCCCTGTCGAGCGTAACAGGCGGTTCTTTTAATTCCAGTTTTTGTTCATCTTTTTTTTGCTTCGTGCTACCGGCATGATCCATGCGTAATAGCGGGCTGTCTCTTTCCCAGCGCTCCAAAAGCTCCAAACCTTCTTCCTCAAAAACGCCGTTTTGTAAATCTATGCTGTCCATCAGGTTTCTGCTGGTATCCATAAAGCGTTCCATTTCTCCAACTTTAGAACCAACATCTTCGGCCAGTGTTTCCATGGCTGATTCGAACATCGCTTTCTTGTCTGGGTCACCAGACAAGACGCTCATGGCAGATTTCATAGCGCTGTGTCCACTCTTAATTACCCGGTACTCCTGTTCCTTTATTTTAATCTGATCCTGAGTGTCTTCGAGTACCAATTCCGAACTTTCATACATTTTAGTCAGTATGCGCTTCAGGACGTCCATCCTTTTATGCAGGTCTTGATATTTCTCATTGGCATCTTGTAACCTTCCCGCTTTTCTGGTAGCCAACGCCATATTCTTATCCTGACCTTTCTTTTTCGCTTCCTCAGCAATACTGAGGTTCATTTTGATGTCATTCAGGTTTTTTTGCATCAAACCTTCCAACTGGCGCATTTGCGCTCTAAGCACTCCAATTTGTTTGCTAAGCTTTGTCAGATTTGATCTCAGATCACTTAGGTAGGACTTTAAAATTGATATCGGATCAATCTTGACAAACAACCCAGTAATTCCGCGCATAATGGACTTATACAGATACCAGACCAGATTTCTGGATTTGGGATCAAGAACCATGTAGACAACGACTCCTAAAGCCGCCAATAGTCCGGCCAGCGTCAAAGTATTGCTGGCAAGGGCTACCAGGGTAGGCAAAATGCTGCTCCAAAACACCCCGATACCCACGATGGCGCCAATTAAAAAGATAACTCCGGTTACACCTTCCGGTCTCCTCCAAAACGACTTTTGTGACATGTTTTTACTGAATTTCAGGACCTGATCCTGGCCCAGTACATTTTACAGGTACTTATGCATATTTTCCACATCCTTATCTATTTGCAAAAGAACAGCTTTATTGGTTTTCTCGAAATTGACTTTTGCCTTTTCAAGTTTTTCAGCTTCCTGCTTACTGGTGTTTTCTGCCTGATTTACCTGATTTAGATAATCTCCCATCTCGTTATTCAACCTTTCAATTTCGGCCTTATGACGATCTATCTGATCGCGCAATCTCGAAATTTCATGTTGCCTTGAAGCAATTTTGGTCTTGCTCTGGTTTTCAAGCGCCTCGTTAAACTGACCCATTTCCTTTTCAATCAGGTTGCGGTAATAGCCGGCGGTTTCCAGCAGCTTTTCTTTGGTAATACCTAAGGTCGCTGCAGTTGTTACCGCGCTTTTGTAGGCTGTTGGTTCATCCAGATTTATTTCCTGAAGTTGCAAGACAGCCCTTTTGAATTCAAGGTAATCGAAGCCCGGTAAATTGTTTGATTCAAGCGCCTGTACCAGAAAATCGAGACTTTTTTCGTCCAGATCCTCAGATTGGAACATGGATTTTATTGTAAGCATAAACTTGAGTGGTGAGAGATGAGAGATGAGAGCGGAATAAATTGACTGGGTAAAATTAATGATAAATGCCCATCAGGGTTAGCTGCAAGTCGACGGTTTAACCAATTTATCGGTTAAAATTCAATTTGACCCATGAAAACAATTTTATTTCCGCACTCCGCACTCCGCACTCCGCACTCCGCACTCCGCACTCCGCACTCCGCACTCCGCACTCCGCACTCCGCACTCACTGCGCCAAAATATGCGCCATCCTCAAAAGCTCCTTGTTGAAAGTCTTTTTCTTGGAAATGGCATCTTCAAAGGTTGTATAGTGGATGTTGTTATTTCTGATGCCAACCATTACGCTATTTTTACCTATGAGTAGGGCTTCAACGGAGGCAAAACCCAAAATAGAGGCGAGAACTCTGTCGAATCCGCTGGGCGATCCGCCGCGTTGAAGGTGACCAATTACGGTTACTTTAATATCGTCGTACAGGTCAATTTGCTTGCCTACATGGTCTGCGATATCATACACGGTTCCCATTTTGTTTCCCTCTGCAACAATCACTATGCTAAACAGCTTGGCTCTTTTTGCACTGCGTTTGAGCAGCCGTACCAGATCATCAAGTGAAATGTCTTCTTCTGGAATCAGCACCCCACCGGCTCCCGCTGCAATGGCTGTATGTAAGGCGATATATCCGGAATGGCGGCCCATCACTTCTACGAAAAACAAGCGATTGTGTGAGTCGGCCGTATCCCGGATCTTATCGACAGCCTCAACAGATGTGTTTACCGCAGTATCAAATCCAATTGAAAAATCAGTACCGTAAAGATCGTTGTCTATGGTACCTGGAATGCCAATCATTTTGAAATCGGGATATTCTTGCAAGAACTTGTTTGCACCTGTAAAAGTACCATTGCCACCTACGGCAATTAAAGCATCGATATCATGATCCCGAAGGTTTTCATAAGCGATTTTTCTGCCTTCTGGTGTCATAAAACGCTTACTTCTAGCGGTTTTTAGAATGGTGCCGCCTCGGTGAATAATGTTGCCTACATCCGATGTTTCCAGCCTTTTGATGCTGCCTTCGATCATGCCCTCATACCCACGGTTGATTCCATAAATGTGCAGATCATTATTAAAGGCATTACGAACAACTGCACGGATGGCAGCATTCATACCAGGTGCATCACCTCCTGAAGTTAGGACAGCAATTCGTTTTATCTCTTTTGACATAATTTCTAATTGAGTAGATAATCAAAACCCGGCTTTTTAATCAATTTCATGTCTGTGAAAATCAGCCAGAGGATAAATGGGCTTTCTGACAATGATACCCAGTTTGAGTTTGCGTTGTTCCATGCATTCAAACAGAATATCCTTGAAGTGAAATGCAATAGATCCAACGAAATGAATGGGAACCTGTTGGTAGCCCTGGTACTTACATACATGCCGGTCAAGGAATTCTCCCAGGCTGTCAGCAACCAATGTTTGTACGAACGTGTGCTGCATGTGATCTGCCAGAAACTTGGTAAAACTGGCCAGATAGGCATTTGCACCACTTTCGTAAATCTTATCTTTTACGAAATGCTGCCCTTCCGGGAATCGCTGATTGAAGGCGTTATTGATATCAGTTGGCAGTTCTCTGTAAAACCAGGCTCTTAAAAGTGCCTTACCCAAATGAGTTCCGCTTCCTTCATCACCAAGCAGCCACCCCAGAGAGGGTACGTTATCAAGTATGCTCTTCCCATCGTAGTAACAACTATTAGACCCTGTACCTAAAATACAGGCAATGCCGGCACTATTGCCGCATACTGAACGCGCAGCGCCTAACAAGTCATGTTCGACTTCAATGGCGGCATTGGGGAAAACGTCCTGTAATGCCTCCTTCACAATCAATCTGCGATGGTCGTCATGTACTCCAGTGCCATAAAAATGAATGTGTTGGACAGTGTCAGGCTCCAGTTTTTGGACCAACTGGTCTAGTAGTATTTTTTTGATGTCAGCAGAACTTTGAAAAAACGGATTAAACCCAACCGTGTTTTCAAGTTGCTGGTCGCGACCCCCATGCAATAAGAGCCAGTCGCATTTTGTTGAGCCACAATCAGCTATTATTACCATAAAATGCTAAAAAACGAGTTAAAATGATTGGTTTTTGAGCAATTTGCCCGAACAGAGGACTTTTTGTAAAAAGTACACGAATAGCCGCAAAAATAGGTTTTTATTCAAATTTTGCTCATGAAACAGATATTTAGAAAAAATAAATTAACCAAGGTGAGTATGAAATTTAACAAACAAAATGTTTTATTGAAATACAAATTGTTTACTTTTGTGATCAAGCAAATAAAACAATATGTTTCATGATCGGTAATAACGTCACTTTAGATGCTTCTGGCTTTGTACAAGCCAACAATAAAAAGGAAATAACTGATGAACGAATCGAGACTTTTTTATGGAGGTTGCTGATACTGACAGCCCTGTTTTATTTAGTATGGGAAGGAAATGTCAAGGTAAATTTAGGTCTGTTATCACTTGAAAAGACTGAAGATCAAATCAGGATGTCTCAATTCTCCGGTACTAAATTTTCATTATTAGGGTTATTTGATGAGTCTGCAATAAGGCTTTCAAAATCCGGAAAAGACCAAGGAAATCTGGCTTTCGTATTTTATCCGGAACTACTGCAATCCGAATCTTTATTCCATGCTGATGCGGAGATTCAACTGGAGCAATGTCAAGCTTTTATCCATAGATTTATCCCTGTAGCCATAGCAGAAAAGAGAAGATTTGGTGTGCCGGCAAGCATATTGATGGCGCAGGCTCTTTTGGAAAGCAATGCCGGTATGGATTCCTTGGCAGACAAAACCAATAATTTCTTTCTCAGACCTTGTTTTGATGCAACATGCAATGTGGCACATGCTCATACACAAGGATTGCATATAAAAGCGCCGGTTCATGCTTACACCAACCAGTGGCAAAGCTTTAGAGATCAGAGCATGTTTTATCAATCATCTCCAGAATTTCAAGGGTTACTTAATAACAGCAACCTGAATCCGGATGACTGGATTAAGCTACTCGAAAGAACAGGTTACTCGCCTGATACCTATTATGGCAAAAAGCTTCACCTGCTTATTCAGAAATTTCAATTGTACAAGTTTGACAATCGCTGAAATGGAAAAAGATTGAGATTTAGGCTCAATCTTTTTCTTTGCTTGATTTCTTTCGATAGGGACAATGCCTGCATCCGCTTTTGCAACACGAACCTCTTTTATTAAGGTAAAATGCTGTAAAAACCCAATTGCCATTCTCTATGTAATAGTCAAGACCTTCTACCAGAGGTGGCTCCTCTTTTTCCTTATTTGATTTAGACATTCCTTATTCAACTACTGCTTTCGGGTACTTTGCCAACTAACGAGCAGCCAGTGTTTTTTCTTTTTTCGATAAATTGCCGTGTACAACAAGTCCACTTCAAAAGGGTTTCCAAATAATGTGCCTTTAACCTTAACCAATCCATTGCAAACTGCCGTTTTTCCATAAACTCTTACTTTCGATCTTTCCTTGCTCATGGATTGATAATCAATGTTTCCGGTTATTATCGATTCAAGGTGAGCTGCTTTGTCTTCTGTCAAACCGTTTGAGTGAACATACACCAAATCAGCGCTTAGCATTGGACTTAATTGGGCAGTATCCTGCTTAATCATGGATTCAAATCGAGTAAGTTCTGTCGCCAGGATGTCAGAAGTGGCACTATTTTGGCTGTAAGAAATTCCGTAGCTGTAAAGCACGAAGAGAATTGTCAGGCAAATTGTCTTGTTTTTGATCATATTTCAATTGTTTTTCTTTAATCCGCAAATCTGACAAAAAGCCGACAAGTCCCAAACTTTTGATTGGATTGTTCCCGAAAGTTATTTTTCTTTGTAAATTCTTCTTTCAATCCTTCACTATGAACCGATTTCTTATACCCATCCTTTTATCCCTACCCGTATTTTCATTTAGTCAAACCTATGAGCTGTGTATGCAGGTTATAGGGTCTACGGGTGGCCACGGCATTCAAGCCGGCTATGACTTTACCTGGACGGTTGGCGAACCCGTTGTCGCTACAGTAAATAACTTTACCAGGGTTTTAACACAAGGGTTTCACCAGCCAGATGTTTGTGTCCCTACTACCCACACACTCGACCTGGAGTCTATAGGTCTCGAAGTCTTTCCAAATCCAACAAGTGATGCTTTGCATATTCGATATGACGCATCTGTGCCATCAGCATTAAACTTTATGGTTGTTGATATGCTGGGCAATGTTGTTTCTGTCCCGCAACAGCTTGCACCATCTGGTGCCTCAGAGCTGAACACTTCGGATTGGGCGCCCGGAGTCTATTTCCTTCAATTTTTTGACAAACAGTCAAATAGATCCTCAACTGTCAAAGTTGTAAGGATCTAGTAGTATATCCTTACTGCTTTTTTTGCCTGCCTTAGAAACACTTGTTGCTTCTTTAATCCATTCTCTCACTCTTTTCTCTTGAATTTTCTAACTGTTGTAAACTATGAAACAACGTTTTCTACTAACCTTAATAATGGCAGTTTGCATGGCTGTCACTGCTTTTTCACAGGGCGCTCCACAAGGATTTAATTACCAAAGTATTGTTAGAAATACCAATGGTGATCCAATTGTCAACCAATCTGTGTCTTTGCTTTTTGCCATCAGAACCGGGTCGGTTATGGGGCCGATTGCCTATTATGAAAAACACACAACCGCCACCAATGACTTTGGCCTGGTGAATTTGGTCATTGGTCAGGGTACGCCTTTGCAGGGTACTTTTTCCACGCTTGACTGGGCAGCCAGCTCCATGTATCTGACGGTGAGTATTGAAAGCTCGCCCAATGTGTTCGATGAGCTTGGTTCTTCTCAATTACTCAGCGTTCCGTACGCATTATTTGCTCAAAGCAGTGGAAATAGCAGTAATGGCGATAACTGGGGCTCCCAGACAGCCTTTACCAATTCTTCCATGACTGGAAATGGCCTTGCCGGCAACCCACTTGGGCTTGCCCAACAAAATGCCCAACAAGGACAGGTATTAAAATGGAATGGTTCTTCATGGGCCCCTGCTGATGATATCATTGGCATGGGAAGCAGTGGTGGAACTGTTACCGAAGTAAATACTGGCGCCGGACTAACCGGTGGACCGATTACCGTTTCCGGCACAATCGGTCTTAGCAACACAGGTGTTGCTCCGGGTACTTATGGTAGCGCTACTGAAATCCCGGTAATTACTGTAGATGCCCAGGGACGAGTGAGTAACATTTTTAAGACAATTGTACAACCAGGTGCTGTAGGCTTGAATTCCGGGACTGGTATTTCAGTTATCACAAACGGGTTCAACAACTTCACTGTGGTAAACACCGGGGATACAGATGCCAGTGATGACTTGACAAATACAACACAATTTGGAGGAGATGTTTCCGGAACAGCTAATAACCTTCAAATTAATCCCAGCGCCATTATAAACGCTGATATGGCTCCAAATTCAATCGGTTCTCCTAACATCATCGACGGAGCCGTATCTGGAGTGAAAATTAGTCAAATGAACGCACAGAACGGACAGGTACTGAAATGGAATGGTGCTGCATGGGCCCCCGCTCTGGATGAAACCGGTATGGTTACCTTGAACGGAGGAACCGGCATTACCATCTCCGGAACTTCTCCGAATTATACAATTACAAACTCCGGTGACACCAATCCGAATGATGATATCACCACTTCGTCAATTGCGGATGGTGATATCACAGGACCATTCAATGCACTTCAAATCAAGCCAAATGTGGTAACGGGTGTTGAAATAGTAGATAATGCTATCTCTAGCTCCAAAATTCAGGATGGTGCTGTTGGAACGACAGAAATCGCCAATGGTGCAGTTAATACAGTAGATCTGGCTGATGGATCAGTAACTGCTGCCAAACTATCAGATATGAACGCTTCCAATGGCGAGATACTGCGTTGGGATGGAAACTTCTGGGTGCCTTCTATCGATCAGGTTGGATCCTTTAGTGTGCTCCCAGGTATAGGAATAGATGTTTCAGTGTCTGGTAACACCTTTGTAATAAACAATGCCGGTGATACCGATGCTTTGGATGATGTAACCAACACCACCTTGTTTGGTGGAGATGTATCGGGTACTGCCAGCAACTTGCAAATAAATACAGGGGCCGTAATCAATGCTGATATGGCAGCCAACTCTATTTCAACACCCAATCTGCAGGATGGCTCAGTAACAGGTGCCAAGCTCAATCAAATGAATGCTCTGAACGGACAGGTACTGAAATGGAATGGCACGAATTGGGCTCCAGGAAATGATGTTGGTGGTGGAAATGGTGATAACTGGGGTACTCAGGTGGCCGCTACCGGTAATGCCATTAGTGGAAATGGAACAGTGGGAAGTCCATTGAATATTGCACAGCAGGGTGCAGGAAATGGCCAGGTACTGAAATGGAACGGAGGTTCCTGGACGCCCGGCAATGATAACGATTCAGGTGGTGATGACTGGGGTACTCAATCTGTTGTTGCCAATGCTACATTGGAAGGGAATGGTACAGCCGGTACACCTTTGAAACTGGCTCAGCAAGGTGCTGTCAACGGTCAAATTTTGAAATGGAACGGAGGTGCCTGGGCACCAGCCGACGATGCAGGTGGAGATGACTGGGGCGGTCAGGTGACCCAAACATCAGCCCGCCTTACTGGCGACGGTACTGCGGGAAGCCCATTGGATATAGCAGAACAAGGTGCTTTTGTGGGACAGGTGTTGAAATGGAACGGAACTAATTGGGCTCCTGATAATGACTTAACAGGTTCTGGAACCGGCGACTCTTATTTCGCAGGTACCGGTATCAGCATCACGGGTGCTTCACCCATGTTTACCATAAACAATATTGGTGATAATGACAATGATGCTTCCAATGAAATACAGGTATTGTCGCTGGCTGGTCCAGACACCTTGAAACTTTCCAAAGGTGGTGGAATGGTTATCCTCCCTTCAGGTGGAGGCGGTAATGATTACATGGCTGGTCCTGGTATCAGCATTACTGGCACAGCACCAAATCTGACGATCAATAATACCGGTGATAGCGATGCCGATCCATTGAATGAAATTCAGGTGCTTTCTTTGGTAGGTCCGGATACACTTTCCTTGTCTAAAAACGGTGGTAAAGTAAAATTGCCAGCTCAGAACACATACAGTGCCGGTACCGGCATAAGCATTACAGGATCCGCTCCAAACTTTACAATCAACAATACCGGAGATGTGGATAAAGACACACTCAATGAAATACAGATGCTTGATTTGACTGGCACAGTTCTCAGTCTTAATAAGAATGGCGGTGATATTGACCTTGGTCCATTGCTCGGAGCAGGTGGCAATTTCTGGATGTTGAATGGAGACGATATTTTCAATGTGAATACCGAATCTGTTTTGATCGGTACAAATTCCAGTGTTTCAGGAAAGTTACAGGTTGTGAATGCTGATCCCATGCATGAAGCAGGTCACTTTACACAAACCGGTGGTACAAAAGCAGCCATATTTGCTGAAGCAAAAGCAGGCGCTGCTGCCTATTTTACTTCAGAAACAGGCCCGGCCTTATTAACTGGTGATGGTAAAGTGGGTATTGGTAATGTGATTCCTCAGGCCATTGTTCACGTAAATGGCGATGGTGAATCCATGCGTATTCAGGGTGCTTCACCTATTATTACGTTTGTATCAACGGCTACCCCCGGTATTCCGGGTGTCGGCGGATTTATCCGCCAAGGTGCTCCTAATCTCGTAATTGGATCAAACGGTGCCAACCAGTCAATTCAGATAAAACCAAATGGTATGGACGCCATAAATGCAGAAGGAGTTAATGGTAATGTAGGTATTGGAAGCGCAGCTGTTCCTACAGGTAAACTGCATGTATTCCATGACAAAGCTGGTTTGATAGTTGAAAATACCAACAGCGGCGCCAACTGGGAGTTTTTTGTAAACCCAGGAAACGGTTCGCTGGAGCTTTACAACAGTTTCCTGGGTAACTTCCCAGCGGGAACCTTTGCAGTAAATGGAATTTACATGCCTTCTGATCGTCGTTTGAAAAAAGATATCACCTCAATTTCAAACGGAGTTTTGGAGAAAATCATGAAATTAAATCCGGTTACTTATCGTTACAAACCTGAAAGTGAATCTTCAAAAGCTTCTGTTGGATTTATTGCACAGGAAGTAGATGAGCTGTTCCCTGAATTGGTAGGCAAAAACGCAAAACGCGGTGGCACAGAAGAACTACTCTCTCTGAACTATACTGGATTTGGAGTATTGGCTATTAAAGCCATTCAGGAGCAGGAGGAAGAGCTGAATTCTTTGAGAAAAGAAAATGATTTGTTGAAGTCTAAAACTGTAGAACTTGAGTCAAGACTTGAGGCCTTGGAGCAGGCAATAAAGCTAAAAAAGGATTAATTCCGGGTTTTATTAAAAGGTTTCACGAATTTTGAGGCGGCATCGACAAAGGTGCCGCCTCAAGCATTTTAGCCCAAACACTATCTAAATCTGATGTTTTTCAGGAATAAACGCATATTGATTTTTATCCCTTTTATCTTTTTTTCAATAGGGATAACGGCACAAAATGGCCAGTCTTTTTTACAAGATACCTTTTGCGCCAATCAAACTATCCTGGTTGTCAATCAATTATTCAGTCCATCAAACCCAAGTGGTACCGTAATCATTCCCGGTGGGGCTTATAACGGGGCAGACAGTATCATACACGTAGATTTTACCTTCAACCAGCCAGTAGAAATTACCATTAATGATACGCTTTGTACTGGTGACACCCTTTGGGCTGGAGGAAAAGCATTTCATGCAAACTTTCCTTTTGGACAAGTGATCGTCCAGGAGGGAGCGGTAAATGGATGTGATAGCGTCATACATGTAGACCTTACTTTCACCAGCACTCCTTACGATTACCACGTAGATATTTGCGAAGGAGATACCATTTACATAAACGGAACCGCTTACCATGCCTTCCATACCAGTGGCACAGAAGTAATTTCAAATGGATTATGTGATAGCATAATAAATGTCACGGTCAATGCCATTACACCGCCTTTCAGCAATCTCGTCGATACGCTTTGTCCGGATGAATATTACATCATCAACGGTACCCGATACGATTACGACAACCGAAGCGGATATGAAATTTTGCCTAATGCTTCTGTGACCGGTTGTGATTCTATTGTCGCCATCGACCTGGAATTCAGAGAATTATGGGTGTACATCGGGGAAGATAGAGAGTTGATTATAGGTGATACTGTATGCATTACCCCGCTGTATGGGCTTACGCCACTAAGCTTGCAATGGTTGCCAACTCCACCATGCGCCGATTCATTGTGTTTGGATAATTGCATTCAACCCCTTGATCCTGTTTCGTTTACACTGCTGGCAACGGATGTCAGTGGTTGCGTGCTGCGCGATGACATTCATATTTCCATTTCGAGCAAAAGCCGGGTGTATGCCCCGAATGCTTTTAACCCCGATGCTTCAGAGCCGAACAATCACTTTTACCTGAGTTGCGATATGGGGGTGGTCAATATCAAGCGTATGTTTATTGCCGACCGCTGGGGTGAGTTGTTGTATGATCGTCAAAATATTTCTCCAAACAGTCCACTCGACGGGTGGGATGGGTATTATCGAGGGGAAATAATGCATCCGGATACCTATATATTCTGGGCCGAACTGGAACGAATTGATGGAAGCACCTTTATAGAGAAGGGAGGCTTTAGCCTGATCAGGTAGCGTTTTCCCGAAGTAATTCTTTAAACTGTTTTCTGAATTTTAGCACCTTGGGTGCTATGATAACCGAGCAGTATGGTTGGTTTGGATTGTCTTTAAAATAGTTCTGGTGATATTTTTCTGCGGAGAAATAATTTGTCAAGGGACTTATTTCCGTCACAATAGGGTCGCTCCACAGATCTGAAGCCCAGGATTTTGTTTCTTCTGCAATTTGTTTTTGAACTTCAGAATTGTAGAAAATAACGGATCGATATTGAGTACCCCGGTCATTTCCCTGGCGGTTCAGCGTAGTAGGGTCGTGAACTGTAAAAAATATCTGGAGGATCTGCTCAAGAGAAATAACTTCAGAATCAAAAGATATTTTAACCACCTCCGCATGACCTGTACTGCCGGAGCAAACTTCTCTGTAGCTGGGATTGTTGATTTTCCCGCCGGCATAACCGCTCTCCACACTATACACGCCTTTCAAGTCCTGATACATAATTTCAACGCACCAAAAGCAGCCACCTCCTATCACAATTGTTTCTGATTGCAGCTCATGAGAGCTATTACTTTTTAAAATGCCTTCCATAAACTATTTGATTTAGTCTGAAGAACAACAGCCAGACTGTCAACAAGTTGAGTCGGTTTTCTCAAATTTTTAATGGAAATACAGGACACGCTCAGATTGACCTGTACAAATTGTATCCATTTTCGCCAGCGAGGTAGTTTAGGAAGCGATTCAAACCCTGCCATTTGGCATCATCAAGCGTATAGCTGATATTATCTCGGAAATAGGATTCCATGTCAAATTTCTCCATGTTTGGGAGAATTTTGATGAGCTCCGGTAAGTTGCCCACACCTATTTTTAGAGCCTTGTTGAAATGTTCCATTAGGTCCGGGTTCAAAGGCTTTATGGAAATCCAGGCGGCAAATACAAATGGCAAACCCGTCCAGGCATTCCAGGCCTCTCCAAGATCATACACATAAGGATATTGTGTGTCTAAACCAATGGTTCTATCTCCTATGATCAAAGCTGCCGTATCTCCTGAAATCTGGTTTTCGAAACCCTGGGGCGCTGGAATTAATTCCGGGCTGATTTTCCAATAATGGTTGCACAGTAAGTGAGTTAGCGCAACCGAGCTTTTCGAATGGAAATCCAGATAGATCCTCCGAATTTCCTCCAAAGGCTTTTCAGAAAAAATGCAAACGGTTTTCACTTTACCTGTGGCACCTATGCAATATTTAGATGCCAGATAAGCCTGGGGCAGAGTGGGGATCACTGCAACCGGTGTTAAGGCAAGATCAACTTCATTTGCCAATAATTTCTCGGCGCATACAGAAGGTATGTCAAGGCTAATGTCCAAATTTCCCGCTAAATTACTGCGGAAAAGGCCATAAATAAAAGGCTTGGTATTCAGGTAGCTGACTGCGGAAAGACGGAGTTGCGACATGGCGTGGCGAAGGTAGGGGAGCGAGTTTTATAAAATAAATTTTATCTAAGTTTCTTGAATGAAGCTTCTGCCATTTTATTTAAAAGTTAATTGAATGACGCTTAGGCAATTTTACTTTACTTTCAGGCCATTAATAACGAGTTATTTATCATCTAAGCCTCCCATAAATTATGAATAACCTTCAAGCCAAAACCTTATTCCCCATAACAACAAGACTTATATTCTACCTGTTGTTCAAGCTAACAAAGATGATTGCCCGGTGGTTGGTATACATTGCAGCCGGCATAGTAACCTGGCTGCTTTTTGATAAACTTCCTCCGGTAATTTTATGGATGTTGATCCTCCTAATTCTTGGATCAATGAGTCTGCACAGCATTTTGCACCAACAAAACAGGCTTGACAGCCAATTCAAATATTATTGCAGGGTAGTTTTTTTTGCCTGCCTTCCCATGATCTTTGTTTTTGCAGGCAACCGCTTTGCAACTTGGGTTACTTCAGATTCAGAGGCCATAACACATCAATCAACTTTTGTAACAGGAGAGGTGCCTTCAAAGGAGTTTTTGGAGTTAAAAGCTTTTGAAAAGGAAGCATTTAAGAAAGGAGGGAAAGGAAAAGGCAAGTTAAAAAGTGCTGTAAGTAGCCTTTTTACAAAAGGTAAAGAAATGAATACAGCTACTCAGATATTACTGATCATTGTACTGGCTGTTTTATTTATCTTAATTTTACTCGTAGCAACTCTTTATGCCGCATTAGACGGAGCTGGTGATGGATGCGGCGCTTCGTCAAACGATTCGGATAGTTGTTGTCTTTAATTTTGGTTACATATAAATACTGTGCAAATTAGTCATCAAAAGATCAGCGGCTGGGGAAACTATCCCCAAATTCAGGCTAATGTTGCCACACCAGATACGCTGGAAGAGCTGCAACAGTACATAATAAGTCAACCTTCTATTATCACCCGTGGAAATGGAAAAAGTTATGGCGACGCGTCCTTGGGTAGCCATGTTGTCTCTACAAGTCGTTTCAAAAAACTGATAAGTTTTGATTCAGAAAATGGCATCGTTGAGTGCGAATCGGGAATGTTGTTGGCTGAATTGTTGCCGATCATAGTTCCTGAAGGTTGGTTTTTTCAGGTCACGCCGGGCATAAAGAATATTACCATTGGTGGCGCCATCGCTTCAGATGTTCACGGAAAAAACCACCCAGGCAAAGCTTGCTTTTCCAGCCATCTATTGTCTTTCAAACTGATGCAGGCAGACGGGCAAATGATTACCTGCTCACGCACTGAAAATACAGATGTATTCTGGCAATCCTGCGGCGGAATGGGCTGGTCGGGCGTAATCACTTCAGCGCGTATTCAGCTTATGCGAATAAGCAGCACCAGGATGAATCAAAGAACCATAAGGTGTGAGAATCTCGAACAACTTTTCAAGGCGTTTTCAGAAAATGAAAGTTCTGCTTATGCCGCAGCCTGGGTGGATACAACTTCAAAAGGGAAAAGCTTTGGGAGAGGTGCCTTGCATCTGGCAGATCATCAGACTGGGACACAAGCACTTAATTGGCCCAGGAAAAAAGCTTTCACAATCCCGGCTTTCGCCCCAGAATGGTTGTTGAATTCCCTAACGATAAGGGTATTTAATGAGCTCATTTACCGGAGAAACAAGAGCCAAGACAAAATCGTAGAAATGGATGCCTTTTTCTATCCACTCGATGTGTTGAATCACTGGAACCGCATGTACGGCAGACGAGGCCTGGTTCAATACCAATTCTGCCTTCCCGAGAACCAGGCGTTTGAAGGCATGCAAAAAATATTGAACCATATAAGTCGTAGCTCTGAAACACCATTTCTCAGTGTCCTGAAACGCCACGGAGATCGCCCACCTGAAGCGATTAACTCTTTCCCAATTAAAGGATACTCCCTGGCTCTCGACTTCCCAAGAACAAAAGGAATCTGCGCCTTTGCAAAAGAACTAGACGAAATGGTTTGGAGTTTCAATGGAAAAATATACCTCACAAAAGACGCCTGCTCCAAGCCAAAAATGGGCAGGGTGGATCCTCATGGCTTTTCGCCAAAATTCAGCTCCGCACTCCGGGAAAGAATATCTTAATAGTGGTTAATGATTAATGATTAATTTAGGTAACACCATTAACCATTAACCATTAACCATTAACCATTAACCATTAATCAAACGTATGCTTCGATAGGTGGGCAAACGCAAATCAAATTGCGGTCGCCATAGGCCTGGTCGATTCGGCCAACAGTAGCCCAGAATTTCCAACCTTCCTTCAAATAGGGAAGTGGATAGGCAGCCTTTTCGCGATCATAGGAATGATTCCATTTATTTGCAGTCATTTCGTTGCAAGTGTGTGGTGCATTGTGTAATACATTATCTTCCTGATCATAGTCGCCATTGGCAATCTCATCTATCTCTTTTCTGATTGACAGCAGAGCATCGCAAAAACGATCCAGCTCAGCCATGCTTTCGCTCTCTGTAGGTTCTATCATAATGGTCCCTGCAACGGGGAAGGATAGGGTAGGTGCGTGGAATCCGTAATCCATCAAACGTTTTGCAATGTCTTCCGCACCGGCAATGGCTTTGAATGGTCGCAGATCAACGATCATTTCATGAGCACAACGCCCGTTTTCACCGGCATACAGAATTGGGAAAGCAGTTCCCAGCCTTGCTTTGATATAGTTTGCATTCAGAATAGCATACTTGGTTGCATTGGTTACGCCTTCAGCACCCAACATCCTGATGTATCCATATGAAATGAGCAATATACTGGCACTTCCCCATGGAGCTGCACTTACAGCCGTAGTGCCGTGTGAACCTCCAGTTTCAGCAAATACGTGTTTGGGTAGGTAAGGCGCCAGGGCGTTGTTGCAACAAATCGGACCCATACCTGGTCCTCCGCCACCGTGTGGAATGGCAAATGTTTTATGAAGATTCAAGTGACAAACATCCGCTCCAATGGTGGCAGGGCTTGTCAAACCAACTTGTGCATTCATGTTGGCGCCATCCATGTACACCATGCCACCATTTTTGTGTACTAGTTCACAAATTTCCATGATGGCGGTTTCAAATACACCATGTGTACTTGGGTAAGTTACCATGAGGCATGAAAGACGATCGGCGTGCTGCTCAGCCTTCAGTTTCAGATCTGCCAGATCAATATTTCCGCGATCATCACAAGCGGTAACCACTACTTCCATGCCCGCCATTACTGCTGAGGCTGGGTTGGTTCCGTGAGCTGAAGATGGTATAAGGGCTACATTTCTGTGTGTATCTCCTCTTGCCATGTGGTATGCTCTGATGGCCATCAGGCCAGCGTATTCTCCCTGGGCTCCGGAATTAGGCTGTAATGAGCAGGCGTCAAATCCTGTAATTTCACAGAGATAGGATTCCAGTTCACTGATTATTTGAGCATACCCTTTTGTTTGATCGGCAGGCATGAACGGGTGCATATCAGCCCAATTTTCCCAGCTAACCGGGATCATTTCACTGGCTGCGTTCAACTTCATCGTACATGAACCAAGCGTGATCATAGAATGCACCAATGACAAGTCACGATTTTCCAATCGCTTGATGTAGCGCATCATATCGCTTTCCGTATGATAAGAACTGAAGACCGGATGCGTCAGGTATTCGGAAGTTCTGTTCAAACTGGACGGGATACGGGAATCTGTTTTTTTACCGAGACTGGTGCCAAATACTGAGGCGATGTTTTGCAGATCCTCCTCTGTTGTGGTTTCATCCAGGGCAATCTGTAGGCCAGATTGATCATAATAGAAATTGTATCCAGCTTCTTCGGCTTTACTACGAATGGCTTTTAATTGAGATGCGTCAAGGGCAATGCGGATGGTATCAAAGAAATGATTGTTTGTTTGTTTGAACCCGGCATTTTCAAGTGTTGCAGCCAAGGTTGCTGCCATCAGGTGGGTTCTTTGGGCAATACTGCGCATGCCATCCTTGCCGTGATAGACAGTGTACATAGCCGCCATATTTGCCAACAATGCCTGTGCCGTGCAAATATTTGAGGTTGCTTTTTCTCTGCGAATATGTTGTTCACGGGTTTGCAAGGCCATGCGCAAGGCGCGGTTACCGTGTTTATCTACAGAAACTCCAATGATTCGTCCCGGGATCTGGCGTTTAAAACCTTCGGTGCAGGCAAAATAGGCAGCATGAGGGCCACCGTACCCCATGGGCACCCCAAGTCTTTGAGTATTGCCAATGGCAACATCTGCGCCCCATTCTCCCGGTGGCGTTAACAGGCATAAAGACAATATATCTGCTGCAACAGCCAGGTAAAGACCTTTGGCTTTCAACATTTCTGCAAATGCACGATAATCTTCTACATTCCCCTGACTATCAGGATATTGTAGGATTGCACCAAAGTAGTTGTCATCAAGCTGCGCGTCTTTCCAGTTGCCTGAAACCAATTCAATTCCTAAAGGAAGTGCCCTTGTTTTAAGTACATCTACTGTTTGTGGAAGTACAGTGTCTGCCACAAAGAAGAGCTTGGTTTCTTCTCCTTTGGCAGTCCGTTTATTCTTTTCATGATAAAACATGGTCATGGCCTCTGAGGCAGCTGTGCCTTCGTCGAGCAAGCTGGCATTGGCAATGGGCAATCCTGTAAGATCGCAAACCATGGTTTGAAAATTGAGCAGACTTTCCAGTCGACCTTGAGCAATCTCTGCCTGATATGGAGTGTATTGCGTATACCAACCTGGATTATGAAATACATTCCGGGCAATGACAGACGGAGTAATGGTGCCGTAATAACCCATGCCAATAAAGTTGCGCATCACCCTGTTCCTGGCGGCAACCTTTTTCAGATCATGGAGATATTCAAATTCAGATTGAGCAGGAGGCAGACTTAAAGGTTTTTTTAGTCTGATTGAATCTGGAACGGTTTGGGAAACAAGCTCATCTAATGAAGAAACATTCAACAGTTTGAGCATTTTGTCTGTATCGGCTTCGCTTGGACCGATGTGCCGCCTTTCAAAGCGGTCAGGATGTGGAAATTGACTCATTATTATGATGAGTAGATTGGTGAGTGTGTGGTGTAGGGCACATGAATGAACACCGTTTCGGGTTCTTCATTTTGCCAAAAAACGTGGCGAAGGTAGCGATTGTTCTGTTTCATGGAACCAGAAAATGAAGAGAATTTGAACCCGGAATAAATTGATTCGATTGAATACTGAATACATTTGTTGCCATGCGCGAGTACCCATCAAAATTACTTCTGTTTGGAGAGCATATTTTGCTTCAAGGAGCTGTTGCCCTTTCGTATCCGGTTAAAACCTTTTCCGGTAAATGGGTATTTCGAGAAAACCCAATTAACCATCCTCCCGACAGTCGACTATTACAATTTGCAGAAAGTAAACAGTTGATGAATGTTCCACACCTGAATGTTGAGAAATTCATTGAGGAGCTGAGAGCCGGATTAGAATTTAAATCAAGTATCCCGGAAGGCTATGGATTGGGCAGCTCAGGGGCACTTTGTGCGGCCGTGTTTGATCGGTTTTGCAGTAATAAGACTTCAGACCTGCAACTCCTGAAACAGACTCTTTCTCAAATGGAGTGTCATTTTCATGGACAAAGTTCAGGGATAGATCCCCTGACTAGTTTTGTTGGACAACCCTTGCAGATTCGTAATAAAACTGAGGTTAAGGTGGCTCAACCTGAAGGTTGGAAGCAAGAGCCAATGGTGTTCCTGCTTGATTCCGGATTGCCGAGAAACACCGGAACGATGGTTAATTGGTTCTTAGAGAAATGCAAGGAGGAAGATTTTAATTTGCGTATCACTCAGGAATATATTCCATTAAACGAGCAACTGGTTAATGCCTGGTTAAACGGAAATGACCAGGAATTCTGGCCATATTTGCTCATGCTTTCAAAATTTCAATTTGAGCTGTTTGGCCCCATGATACCTGAAACCACCAGAGAAATGTGGAAAGAAACTATCGGAACTGACAAGGTCACATTGAAAATTTGTGGCGCCGGGGGCGGTGGTTTTGTATTAGGTTTTAGCAATAGCAAAGACAACATCGAGCATTTAAAATCCAGATTTAAAGTGTATTATCCTTTTTAATGATTGCAATCATCCGCAAACTTCCAGGGCTGGCAATTTGGATGCTGGGCTTTTTAATTTTTTTGTCAGTATTCAGGGATCTACTGGCGAATGGAAGACCCTTGTATTGTCAAATTGATGGTATTAGCTACTACCCGGGTTTGCGAAGTATTTTTACAGAAGAAAATTCTCCCTATAAATCAGAAGCTCTGAGAAATTTGCAATTGCAGGTAAATCAGTTCGAAGTTTGGAAAAACCCGAGAAATTTTGACAAACCACCTGTATATGCACCTGTGCCATTTTCTCCGGGTGAATACTCTACGCTACACGTAAACTCATTTTCCAAGCCTGGCCAGAAGCAGAGTGGGGTGCCGGATCGATTTGTTCACTTTTTAGGCACCGATGCGTCAGGCAGGGATATTCTGGCTACATTGATTAGTGGTGCCAGAATTGCTTTGCTTACTGGCACGCTGGCAATGGCTGTTGCTCTGCTAATTGGAATGAGTCTGGGATTGATTGCCGGTTTCTTTGGTGATGACCAAATCCGCATATACTGGTTGGATATGACGTTAGCTTTGATAGGGATACCCATTGCCTGGTTTTATGCTGTAAGTGCAAGAGCTTATGTTTTATCTCATGCCCCAGATAAAGGTGAATTATTAAAATCTGTGGGCATTTTTATGGCTATTCTACTGATAGTCAATATGTTTTCCAGGTTGATCAGGCGGATTAATCTTTTTAAACGCAAGGTGGATTTTCCGGCTGATTTGCTGATCATGAGGCTTGCAGAGCTCTTTTCTGCCATACCTTCCCTTATTCTGATCATCGTTTTAGCAGTTGCATTAAGAGATGTCATGCAGGAGTCGATTTGGCTTATGATTGCCTTAATTGGGGCCTTAGGATGGACTGGCGTTACCAAATTAGTTAGGGCAGAATTATTAAAAGTACGAGCGCTGGATTACGTAACTGCTGCAAAAGGTCTTGGGATATCTGAATGGCGTGTTTTGCTCAAGCACGCGCTGCCTAATACTTTACGGCCGATTTACATTGCAGTAGCTTTTGGTGCAGCAAACGCGGTTCTACTTGAGTCTTATTTGTCTTTTCTGGGCTACGGTGGCTCCTCTTTCAGAGGAATATCCTGGGGAAGTTTATTCATCAATGAAAACAGTTCTTCCAATCCTTTGAACACCTGGTGGGTAACTCTTTTCCCAGGCCTTATGATCTTTATTACCGTTTATTCGTTAAATAGGATCGGTGATGCCTTGGCCGACCAACCATAAAGTTTACTAACAGTCCATAATCTTATATGCAACCAACAAACATATTAGACGATTTTGATTCTGAAGGGAATGAGCTGCCTAACTGGGCTAAGGATGGAGAAGTGGTAGCCAAATTCTTTTCTGCTATGGAAGCGGAGGTGGCGGCTGCACGTCTTCGTGCAGAAGGGGTTCATTGTTTTTTGGCTAATTCCACTTCGCAATCCGTATTACCGCACCTGCAAACAGTCTTGCGGTTGCATGTACGTCCTAATGATTCAGCAATAGCCAGAGAGATCCTGCAAGAAGCTGCCATTGAAAACATTGAACCCGGAAGACGAGATAGCGGTCGGGGAGCAGTAATTGTTATGGCAGTAATTATAGGTCTGTTGTTATCCTGGCTCTTAGTTCAGGCCCTTTCTCTATAGTGTTCTCAGTATTTTCCTTGTTACGGTACCGGTGTTTGTCTTAATATGCAAAAAGTAAATGCCTGCTGTCTCCGGCAAGCGAACTATTGCAACTGCGTTGCTTTGCCACACCATTTTACCGTTTCCGCTCCAAACAGTTATTTCCTTAATTTGCGTATTGGCACTTGGCATTACGTGAATAATTCCATTTGAACTTACATTCTGTGAAATGCTAACCAGTGAGTTTTCGCCATGGTCAACTGTGCCAACAGGCGAAACGTAGACATCGGCCAGGGTTTGCTCCGTGACCAAAATTGGCGCCAGATCAGCATTGTCAAACATCGCTTTGAATGAGTCAATTTCAGGCCCGGAATACTCAAATATAGGCGCCATCCATTTGGGAGGCAGACTTTGATACCAAACCCTGGCGCTTACAGAAAGCAGACCTTTATACCCTTTTAGCGGAATGGCAAAATGTACGATATCTGAACCACTGCCCTCTATACCATCCTCGGAATGATTAAAATCAGGGTCAAGTAAGGCACTGCCTATGATTTCTGTGGTATCATAAACAGGATCACTCAATAAAAAACCTTTCGGTACAAGCCGGTTGTCTTTTATGGCTTTGTGCCCACGCTCCAGCACATTTGTGAAGTTCGAATTGACATCTCCTGGGACCATTTCATATATCTGGACTTGTGCAGGGTCTCCTATATAATTATGGTGAGGTTCCATATTCGGCTTTTCAGACTGTAGACTGTAATCCGGATTTACCTTGCCGGAATGAAAAACAATTTCGCCACTCTGGTTTTTGACTTCAAACTCAATCCAGGCACGTCTTGACGGATAACCGGAAGGGAATTTATGGCCTGCTTTATTGGTAAGTTTTACATCAAAGTGAGCTGAATCTCCGTAAAGCACACCAGTACTTAAAGACATGTCTATTGACTTTTGTTGCAACATCCGCAAGGTGGCTGCAATGGTGCTGTCGAAATGTTCAGGTTCCGCGCTGATCTCCAGTTTGTCGCGGTTTTCTTTTAGCAACTTAAGCATCGTAACATTGGCCCCGGCTAGTTGATGCAGGCCAAATGGATATCTGGGCGTAAGAAATTGGTAATTTGCCGAAACGATAACTTCATCGGGAATTTGTGGAATATGACAAGCCTGACAAGTAATGTTGTCGTGGTCTTCGTCAAAGTCGCTATTGAGCCATTCGTGATAAGTAGCCTGCTCAACAAAACTACCGCCGGTTAATTCACCATCCAGGTCAACCGTATTGGTAATAAGGGTATGGCATCCGGCACACAAACCGGCATCAAATATATGTCCACCGAATGTAGGCGTGATGCCTACAAACTCATGCATAGGTGGTGCGAATACCATTTCATAAGGACCGTAAGCAACCCTGATATAATTCGTGTCGAAATTGAGGTTACCGGAATTTAAATCACCAATTCTTTCCTCTGACTGTGCATGGCAGGCCTGGCAGGTGACACCGTCTAGACCCAGTGTGTCCTGATAAAGATCTGCAAGCAAATATTGGTTGACATGATCATGGAGTTTAGCCTGATAATGTCCGGCTGGCGCATGGCAGGATGTACATTTTGTTTGCAGCTCGACGCTGTGAGATGGATTCACCAAAATTTCATGCCGGACTTTCGCCCGCCAAAACGGATCTTTGGCGCTGTTGGCCATCATGGTAGATCGCCAGTCATCGTAGATATTTACATCCTCGCCGGAATTGGATACGAGGGCATGCATTTGTGGGTCAAAACCATGGCATCCACCGCAAGTTTTAGCGGTTGGGAATAGAATATTGGAATCAATTGGCAACAAATGTGGTGGCGGCACATCTGCTGTATCCAGTCCTGTTATTGTGTTGGGATGCCATTTAAGTTGCTGAAATATGGCGAGTTCAGCATCTGAGTGAAAATTCTTAAGCTGTTTTTTCACAGGGATTTTAGCCATGATGGCAATAACAGCAGGGACCAGAATGGCCAGGATGACGGTCTTTTTCATGGTAGCAAAAATAGGAGAGATTGACCTGGATTTTTAACTGTTTTGAGTCACTGCATTGTCGTTCATTGACAATTGTCATAGAATGTGTCTCAGCGGAAATAAAAGCTCCTAAAGCCACTTTTTTGACCTGAAGTATAGAAGCATACTCAAAGTCAGGCAGCTCATTAAACCAAGTAAAATAAAATATCCGTTTCGAGTATGTAATTCAGGCATGTTATCAAAGTTCATACCGTATAAGCCTACAAGAAAGGACAGTGGAATAAAAATGGTACTGATTACAGTTAGAAGTCGCATAATGTTATTCAGACGGTTTCCTGCTTCAGCCTGATGCAGGGCTTCAAGCCCAGCGATTAGTTCTCTTTGAGTGTCAACGCCATCGAGTATCTGTAAAATGTGATCCTGAAGATCCCTGATGAAAATTTGATTGCTTTCATCAACCAGTTCGTTTTCTGACCGTTGGAACTTGCTGATGGCCTCTCTTATTGGGAGAACTTTTATTTTTAATTCATTAGCCACTCTTTTCAAGGCATAAATCTTTGCCTTTGTTTTGTCTAGTTCTTTTGAAAAGGCCTCGAAATCTTCCAATTCAAAAACAGTCGACTCGAGTATGTCCAGGATGATAAAGTAATTGTCGACGACACTGTCCACCAGGGCATACAGCAGGTAATCTGAATTTTTTTTCCTTATTCTACCTGAGCCGCCTTTGATCCTTTGCCGCACCGCTTCAAAGGTGTCATCCGGATCCTCCTGAAAGGAAACAACATAGTTCTTGCCGGCAAAAATGGAAATTTGCTCATGCTCCAGTTCAAGGCTGGCTTGATTGAGTTTTAGGTTAGTCAGGATAAAGAACAAGCCGTTTTCATAGTCTTCCAATTTGGCACGTTGCCCGGTTGTAAGCACATCTTCCAGGGCCAGTGTGTGAATTTGAAAATCTGTTCCAACCTGCTCGATCAATGGCACGTCTGTCAATCCGCGAATATCGACCCATAACATTCCTTCAAACGGAGAGTTGCTATATGATTCGGATTCCAGGTACTTGTCGTCACCATAATTTATCGACAAAATGTTTGCAGGTGATGTTTCCCGTATCCCGGCATAAATGAGAGTCCCCGGGGCAAGACCGGCTTTCCGGTTCTGCTTTAACCGTTTTTTTTTCTTAGTCATAGGGCGAATGTAAAACCTATTCCCATTCTGAAGTTGGTGAGTTAATGATTTATTAATGGTTCACAACCCTGAATCAAGCAACTTTAAATGATTTGTAAAATAAGTGGCATAATTATTGGTGTTAAAGTACCCAATATTTGGTACTCTTTTGATTTTGCTGTGAGGGTGAAAAACCAACTTTCCGGCTTTTATTTTTGGGGTCCATGTTTAATAATCTGAATATTTCCCGCCTTCGCTGATAGACAAACTGTAGCGCAATGATCTCTTTATGATTTTGTCGCTGCTTGATTTGATCTGTTATTACTTTATTTCATGAATTACCAATGCTGTCTCCGACAATTGTCAGAAGGCTGTTTTGTGTTTAATCTAGTCCTCACTTTTTTCTACAAAAAAAATGATTTAACATGTACCCTTCTTTACACCAAGTCCCTTCACTTCAAGGAATTAAAACGTTTGTTTTATTCTTAATCGGCATTGGCTTTAGCTTATCTGAATTGAGCGGCCAAACCATTTTCGAATATTCTAATTTGACATCTGGCGTAGGTGTAACAGCTGCTAATGCCAGTTCTACAGCCATTACACGCGGAACCCCTGATATTTTACAGTCTCCAAACTGTCTTTCGAATGAGGGCTTCGGTTCTATCGGTTGGCCAACTACTAATCTATTTGACATAGCCACCTTTAATTCAAATGGCTGGTATGTGGAATTTACCATTACGCCTGATGCAGGTTATGGTTTAAAGATTACGGGATTCAGGGCACGATCCCGCCGAGAGAATCTTTCAGGTTCTGTAAACGATGGTCCGAGAGCCATCCGATATGCATACAGTACGGACGGCGTCGACTGGACGAATAACATCAACCCTGGTAATCCGCAATCCAGTAACATTTGTTCCAGTTTGGGTGTGAACCGTTCCTGGGTTGCCTTTTCACAAGTAAATACAGATCAACCAATTACATTTCGCATATATGGCCTGTCCAGCGGTTCATCCGGGACGGGCGCTTTGTTTTTACACGATGTGATTGTGGAAGGAGAAGTGTGCGATGGAACTCCGGAGATCACCCTGGAAGATATTCCTGACTTGTGCTTCGATGAAAACAACGTCACCCAGGCTGAGCTAGAGTATTCCGACGCCAATATCGGAGATGTTGTTGATGTAGATTTTATTGATCCAAACATTTCAGACCTGACCTCCTTTACCCTTGGAAGTTCCTCCGGTAGTTTGTTTTTTAATGTAGCCGCGGGTACACCTCCGGGTACTTATGATGGTACGCTCACCTTGAGCAACAGTTGTGGTTTTGAAACCGATTACGATGTTTCCATTACCGTGAATGCACTGCCAGATGTTTCGGTGGTCATGTCAGAAACTGAAATTTGTGTGGGTGGTATGGTAACCCTCATGTTTGAAGACAATGGTTCAACGGGCCATACGTTTAGCATAAGCGCTGATTTGGTTGACGATAACGGGGTTACTGTGGGGGCAATTAATTATTCAAATATTCCGGATGGAGCTTTTGACAATTATACTGAAGGAGAAGACTTCGATGGTGCCACAGGAGGAATGGTAAGTCTGACAAACATTGTGGTAACTGATGAAACAACCGGATGTCAAATAGATGTGGATGACCTCGATCTGACGATTAATCCACTGCCGGTTCCTGAAATTTCAGTTGTAGAAACTTCTGGCACAACTCCAAATGACGCAATGATCTGCCCGAGTGAAGATGTAGAGCTTACAGCTTCCGGTGGCGTATCTTATGAGTGGAGCACCGGGGCTACTACTGCCACCATTATGGTTAGCCCAGCTTCTACAACTACATATACTGTTACTGTAACAAGTGTCGACGGTTGTGAGGCAAGTCTGGAACAGATAATCCAGGTTAAACCATTGCCTACTCCTTCTGTAGCAGTAACAGAAACCTCCGGCGCTACGGATGATGATGCCATGATTTGTCCGGGTGGAATGGCTACACTAACGGCCTCTGGCGGGGTGAGCTATTCATGGAATACAGGCGATGCTACGGATGCCATAGATGTTAGCCCACTGGTGACTACTACTTATACGGTAACGGTTACCAACTCTGACGGTTGTACAGCATCTACTACCCAAACCATTACAGTAAATTCAGTTCCAACACCTTCCATCACTGAAACAGATGAATCTGGAAGCACTGACGATGATGCCATCATTTGTGCAGGCGATGACGCAAATCTGGAAGCTTCAGGTGGTGCAAGTTATGAGTGGAGCACAGGCGCCACTACTTCCGGCATTACAGTTTCTCCGGCATCAACTTCTACTTACACAGTGACGGTTACCAATGTCGAAGGCTGTACCGCATCAGCTATGCAAGAAGTGATGGTGGAAGCACTGCCCGATATCCTGGTTGAATTGAGTGATGATGCTATTTGCGATAATGATGAAATAACCATCACCATTACCGACCAGGCTGGTACTGGTCATTTATTCAGCATAAGCGCTGAATTGGTGGATGACAATGGAACGACTGTGTTGAGTTACACTGGTGTTCCAAGTGGAACCGTGGTAACTTATACAGAAGGGGTTGATTTTGAGGGTTCTACGAACGGAGCTGTTTCTCTGGAGAGCATCGTTATCACTGATGAATCCACAGGGTGCTCTTCTGATCTGGATGATTTGTCCATTTCGGTAAACCTATTGCCCGACGTTACATTTACCATCGCAGAATCGGCTATTTGTCCGGAAGAAGTGATCAATATTTTGTTTGAAGAGGGTAATTACCTTGCAGGAACTGAATTTGATCTTACAGCAGACATCACCGATGACAATGGCCCAGGTACTTTTGGCCCTTTCACAGGAGTTGAAGATGGAGACGGTTTTGTATGGACAGAGGGAACGGATTTTCTTGGTAACCTGGCCTTCTTTAATATAGTAGTTACCGAGCCCGTTTCAGGTTGTTCTTCTACCATCTCTGTTGGTCCAGAAGTAGAAGTGTATGATGCGCCTGAATTTGGATTTTCAGCGGCTTCTGAAGGGGACGGTCCTGATCTTGGAAACAACTCCTCTGGTCCAAATACACTAGACATTGATTTTTGTGACGGTGACCATTTAACACTGGCTGATTATACAGACAATGGCAAAATTGGTTTTACTGTAACCTATACTACAAGCGGCAACGTTTCTTCCAATGGCGTTGGTTTGCCACTCGCTGGCGGCCCAACTAACGTGAGCCCGGCCAATGCGGCCTCTTTCTTTGGTACCACTTATGGAGGCGCACTTGGTTATGGACTTACTTCAGGAACAAGCGGAACCATCAATCAAACATTCACCCCTTATCTGGATGTTGATAACAGCGGCACCCTCAGTGCCGGCGATTGTGTAGGCGATCCGATGTACCTGAATTACCACATTTATGCCATTCCTGATGCGGTGGTTGCGCCAACCTCTGAAGAGGTGTGCAATGGTGAACTTGTGGAATTCACATTTACAGGTGCCGTTCCAGGAACAACCTTCTCCTGGACAAACGATAATACAGACATTGGCCTGGCAGCGAGTGGAAATGGTGACATTTCATTCAATGCTACCAACAATACATCTGCTGATCTGGTAGCCAATCTGGAAGTTATTCCATCGGCAAATGGCTGCGAAGGAACGCCGGTTTCATTCACCGTAACCGTTCACCCTGAACCAGTTTTTAGCTTTACAGCTACTGTTGATGGTGGGGTAGGCCAGCCTGGAGATAACTCCGGTGGACCGGCTACTGTTAACCTCTATTTCTGTGAAGGTCAGTCATTTACATTCTCTGATTTCGCAGTTACTCCCGGTGTAGGATTCATCGAAGAAATAGTGGATGGCACAACAAACTTGCTTTACAGCGGTGGGGCCATTCCTGTACCACGAGCTCCTTCCAATATTGCTCCGGGCGCAGCGGCAGCATTCTTCTCAGCCACTTATGGTGCGTATAGCCTTGCAAGCGGAACTTATGGTTGGATGGATGAAGTGTTCACCCCATATTATGATGTAAATACCAATGGTTCCTATGACCCTGGTATCGACTGTCTGGGTGAGCCAATTACTGTTCATTTTGAAATTTATGCTGCAATCACAGTTTCGGTAACGAAAAGCAATTCAAACAATGTTTGTTCCGGCGATATGCTGGATTATACTGTGGCTACTACCTCCACACAAAACGTGGTATTTGATCTTGTACTTGAAGAAAATTCAAATGGTAGCAACCCGGCTGATCTGACAGATGACAATACCTTGCCAACTACCATTACCGGCTTGGTTATCAATGATTTAAATCCTTATAATTTCCAACAGGTAATCAACAATGCCGTTGGTACATTCGACCGTGGCCGGGTTAGGGTAGTAGCTACAAACATCCGGTATGAGGATGCCGATGTTTGCGGTCCAACTGCCGATAAAAATGGCCCTAATACTACGGTATTCCCCAAACCAATACTTTCTGATCCAGCTGATCAGGACGTGTTGTCAGGAACTTCAATAAGTGTAGACCTAAACAGCCTCTCTGGACAACCTTCTATTAATGCAAATACTGCCGGCTATCCAATAAAGGTAGATTGGACAGCGGTGGCTACAGGTGGTGTTACCGGCTTTATAGCCAGTGGTACAGCCATCATTTATGATGATGCAGGTGATTACACTTCTGATCCTGACCTGGGAACTCTTGAGTTGCCACTATCCAGTTGTGAGGGTTCAGTGACGTACACCTTTACACCTGTCGCAGACGGCCCGACACCAGGAGGCAGTTTTGACGCCAATTTCTGCACAGGTGATGCATTTGATGTTGTGGTAAATGTCAGCCATGAACTCGAATTGATTTCTTCTATACCCGGCTCTTCTGAAGTTGGTTGTGGTGGAGAAATTACCATTGAGGTGGCTGCGAATGGGTTCTGCGATATTGGGACCTTGGATTATCAGTTTGACTGGGATCCTGCTTTGTTTGAATTGGTTACGTTTACTACACCATATCCGGCTCAATTAGGCTTTTTCTTTGCCTCACAACCACTTCCAAATGAATTACACCTGAGCTATTTTGCGTTGATTGATCCATTTGGAGAAGACATTCCTGCCGGTACTGTAATCTTTACTTACACTTTAAGGGCAATCGGACTGGCCGGCACATATAATGTTCCACAAAACGTGATCCTGGAAGATGCATACAATTCCGGTTTGGAACAAGTACCGGTAAGCAGCACAGGAGTAAGCATTGAAATTGTACCATTGTCTCTGGGTTCTATCGGACCAGATCCGGAAGTTTGTCCTGGCGATCTGAATGCGGTATTACTTATTGCGGATATTGTAGGTGGTCCAAATCATTTCTATATTGATTTTGATGGATGTGATGGATTCCCGGATGATTTGGAAGGAACCTTTGATCCAAACGACGGTGAAATCCTCATTCCGCTACCTGGTGGTTTGATGAGTGGTTCATGTGACGCTAGCCTTGTAGTTTCAAATACTGAAACTGGTTGTGAGAGTGAAACGTATTACTTCTCCATCATCATTGATCAGATCGTACCACAGGTTCCAACCCCTGATCCTGTTGTACAACAATGTTTCCCAGCTCCAATGCCTGATCCTGCAGTTGTCATAGGCGCAAGCGATAATTGCACCGAACCTGAGGATCTTGTGATTATGTACGAGCCGGGATTGAGCTCTGATAATGGTGGCGGTGGTTGTAAAGGTGATCCATTGGTGATTAGCCGGGTATATTCTGTTACTGATGAAGCTGGAAATACTGCTTACACTACACACACTATTACCATTGAAGATGATGAGGATCCGTACTTGAATGATGATCCAACATTGCCTGAGTCCTGGTATAGCGATATAAATGATGCGATAGCAGATGCGGTGGCACATGCCAATATGCATAAAAAGGATAACTGTACACCACCGGTGGCTGTAGATGTATCGGTTGGAACATTTATCGCAGGACCATGTCAAAATTCCATTCCGATTGTATTGACAGATGATTGTGGCAACGTGGCCATCGTATATTATGAGACTGTAATAGATTCGGATCCTCCTACCATTGATACGCCTGATCCAATCGATGATTGTTACGATGTTTCAGAGGATATGGGAAGTCCATACTATCCTTATGAATACGCCATTCTTGATGCGTTGGCAGCCGTAGAGGCAGTAGCAAATGATGATTGTACAGATCCTGAGGATCTGGAAATATTTGCGACCCATAACGACACCCCATGTGACTTTGTAATTACAATACATGTGGTGGATGCCTGCGATAAGGAAACTACTTATACATATTCTACACGTGTAGAAAACGACCCTCCGACCATCTTTTCCAATGAGAATGACCTGCAATTAATGTGTTTCGAAACTGAAGAGGAAGCCATAGACGCAGCTATTGCTAATACCATTGCGGAGGATGATTGTCTGGGTGATTTGCAATTTGATGCATTTGTATCCAGTGGTTGCCCGGCTGAAATCACTGTAATGGTAACAGACTTCTGTGGCAATGCCTCAGAAATAACTTACACTGATGTATACATCGACAATGAAGATCCAACAGTAGATCCTGTAGTGGATGTAACCTGTTTTAAAACACTGGAAGAGGCCGCCGAATACCTGGCTAATGCAGCCAACCCAAGTGACAATTGTACCTCTTCGGATATTTTGATCGACTCTGCTGTTGATGCTCCGGTGTTTACGCCGGTTTCCACTGACCCATGTTCAACTGGTACTGTTACCTTGACATTTGTTGATTTGTGTCTGAGAAGTGTCAGTGTCGAATTTGAGGACATCACCATTGATCCAGAACCTCCAACACTTATTTCTTTACCTGTAGTTGACGCACAATATTTCTGTCTGGATGATGTGCCTGATGGAGACCCGGATGCCGTGGTTGCGGAAGACAACTGCAGTGATGTTGAGGTAACCTGGGATCCGGATGAAGACCAGATTCCGTCAAGCTGTCCTGGTGTTTTTGTAAGAACATATCACCTGACTGATTGTGCAGGTAATGAAACGATCGTAACTCAGGAAATTACGGTTAATGACAATATTCCACCTACATGGGTTACGGAGGATGGAGACCTTGACCTCGCACCACAATGCGGTACAAACGACATCGATTATGCGTTGTCACTAGAGCCGGAAGCTGAGGATAATTGTGGCGAAGTGACCATTGAACTGGTATCTACCGTATATCTTGATGATTGCGCTGGAAGTATCGTTCGCAGCTGGCGTGCCTGGGATGATTGTGGCAATTCTTCAACCAGCCTGTTTGTGCAAACCATTACCGTGGTTGATGAAATCGCGCCTAACTGGATCAATCCTGAGGGTGAACTGGACGGAGAATTTGAATGTGATGATGCCGATGGTCTGGCCGATGCATTGTTGCTTGAGCCAATTGCAGATGATGATTGTAGCGATGTAACCTACATGAAAAATGGACCAATCTTTATTGAATATGAAGCATGTTCAGGCGGATACCTCGGCTATTGGATAACTGAATGGGTAGCTGTTGATGATTGTGACAATGAAAGTGATATTTACACACAGACCATCTATATCTATGATGAAACAGGTCCTGAGTGGATAACCCCAGAAGGTTCGGTATTCCCTGATGGACTAAATGCCATTGTATCCTGTTCAGATTTTGATGAATATGATCTGATAAACGGTCTGGAGCCTGAAGCTGAAGATATGTGTAGCAATGTTACCATTGTTAAAACACAAGGCAGCTTCGTTGCTGGCGGAGATTGCCCACAAGAGGGAACTGTAACCAATACATTTATTGCTTACGATGCCTGCGGCAATGCAAGCTCAGTATTCACACAAGTGATTTACATTAAAGATGATGAACCACCGACGTTTGATCCTGAGTGCCAGTTTGCTGGATTGGAAATATTTACAGAAAATGGTTACGATTGCCCAATGGACGCTGTTGTAAGCGGACTTGCGGTCAATGATGTTATTGATATTTATACAACCTGGTTTGTAGGTGGTTATGAAGTGCCAAGCCTTGGATCTTGTGTTTCTGACAATTGCGCTGATGAAGCTTCTATCATTATCAGAGTGGCCAGTATTGAAGTGGAAGACGTTGGTTGTCAAAGAAATATAACCTTGTCATTCCAGCTGGAAGATCCATGTGGTAATGTTCAGCCAACCCTGTTTGTTTGTGTTTACCACGTAATCGACAACACTGAGCCAGATATCTACTGTCCAGAATTTGGTGGGCCGGTAATTGATGATTGCTATTCAAGTGTTGCGGCCGCCGAAGCAGATGCCATGGAAGCCATTTCTCCATGTGACAATTGCACAGATGAAAATGACCTGGTCATTACAGCTGCAACCATAGGGACTTGCGACGCGGCAGTGACTGTAACTGTTACGGATTGTTCAGACAATTCAAGTTCATATACATTCTACACCCGCATTGATGGTGAAGCACCTGAAATGGTAACCGGAAGCATGGTTAGTTGTTTCCCAACAGTTAATGCCGCTGAAGCAGCTGCTATAGCCGCAACCACCATTACTGATAATTGCAGTGATATAGAGGACATCACCATTACCGCATCAACGGTAGGTACTTGTCCAGCTACAGTTACGGTTACTGCAACTGATGAATGTGGAAACACGGAGTCTGTAACGTATACAGATTTGTGCATCGGCGCTGCCAATAGCGTTATGATCACAACTCAGGCATCAAACGATACTGTAGATTGTAGCAATGAGGTGGATGGCCTTGAAGCATGGCTTGACGATCATGGCGGAGCTGAAGCAACAGGTTCCGGTATTGAATGGAGTTATGATCCTATGCCGGTTATTTTTGGCATGCCAAATTGCACTACTCATTTGAAATCTGTGGTCGTAACCTTTACAGCTACCGATAACTGTGGGTACACTGCACAGACAACTGCTTCTTTCTACGTTCGGGATAACGAAGCTCCAATGGTTGATCCAATTCCTACCAGCTATTATGATTGTGAAGATGATGTTCCGGCGCCAAGTTTGGGTCTGCTTACAGGTGTCAGCGATAATTGCGATGATGAACCAACGGTAGCGCTTGTGGCTAATTCCTCAAATGCTGGAGGAGGATGCCCTGATGATCCGCTCATGTTTGTCCGTACCTATTCGGTAACTGATGAATACTGCAATACAACCTACGTGACGCACACCATTGTTGTGATGGACATTGATCCACCAACATTTACCGCGCCGGCCAATATCACGGTGTATGTGAATGCAGGTTGTGTGTACAATGCGACCACAGCAGTTACAGGAGATGTGACCAACGAAGCAGATAATTGCTCCAGCGGTCTGAATGCGGTATACACAGACGTTGTAAATCCAGGAATTAATACTCCTGACAAATTCATCATTACCAGAACCTGGACTTTGGTGGATGATTGTGGCAACGCTGCCGTCCCAATCAATCAGATCATAACGGTGAAGGATACTACGAAACCCACAATTGTTTGTCCATCCAATATTTATATGCCAGGTGGTATGGTGGAAGGAGAACCTTGTGGCTGGGAGGCAACCGGACTTTCGGCTCCTGCTTTCGATGACAATTGCGATGGTGAATCACTTTCTTATGAGCTTGATGGCTACTTCCTTGGCAGCAGCAGCGGCGTTGGTACCATCAATGGAGTGGTATTCCTGGAAGGAGTAACTACTGTCACCTACATTGTAACAGATGCTGTAGGCAATACTACTTCTTGCTCATTTACAGTAGAAGTGAATTGTACTACTATTTCCGGAACCATTATTTGGGAGCACAACCATGCACTTGGTGTGAAAGATGCTACTGTCCGACTTACACAGGGCTTAGTGAATCTTGGCAGTACTCTGACTGATGTAGACGGTGATTATTCGTTTGCGGTAAACACACTTGGCTTACATACCATTACACCTGTTAAAAACATAAACAGGTTGAACGGTGTGGATATGGCTGATGTAACGGCGATTCTGCAACACGTTCAGGGCAATGTGTTGATTACTGATCCTTATAAAAAAGTATGTGCCGATGTAAACCGTTCAAACGCCATCACGTCACAGGATGCGCAATTGATATCACAATGTTTGATGGGCAATCCGTCAGCATTGATGATCTTCAATGTGTTCTGGAGATTTGTACCGACTTCATTTGTTTGGCCTCCTCCAGCGAATGCTTCAGCAATTCCACCTTTCGATGAATTTATTAATGTAAACGTTACGGGTCCGGACATTTTAGGACAGGACTTCTATGGAATGAAACTGGGTGATGTGAACGGAACCGCTAATCCGGCCTTACTTCCAAATGGTAGTCCATTGGTGTGGATGCTGAAAGATCAGCAGCTTGCGGCTGGCTCTGTAATCAATCTTGATTTTGATGCAACCAACTTCCAGGATTTGGCGGCGATTCAATTTGCACTCGATTTTGATCCTTCCTATCTGGAACTTACCGGTTATCAGTCACTCGATGCAATTTCATTGAGCGCCGATAATTTTGGTGCAAACAACGCAGCATTGGGTGAATTGAGATTTGGCTGGGCACAAGCAAATGGTGTTAGTCTCGCAGACGGAACAGGTGTAATTCGCTTGAGCTTCAAAGTGCTCAAAGGTGGTCAGAAGCTAAGTCAGGTGCTTCAACTTGGCAACAACCTGCTTCAAGGCAAGGCATATACTGAAAGCCTTATCCCATCTGATGTGAGAATCCAGTTTGTTGAGTCAACAGCAACAGGTGCGCCAGCTGCAGTGAAGGCAGGACTTTCATTGTATCAAAACCAGCCGAATCCATTTACAGATGTAACTACCATTGGATTTGTACTGCCTGAAGCCTGCGATGCTCAATTGAGGATTATGGACGTTAGTGGCCGTGAGCTTACCAACTACAGACGTACTTATTCTGCCGGATACCACGAGATAGAATTCCGTATGGATAATGCCGCCAGCTATGGCGTGTTGTATTACGAGCTGATCACTCCATTTGGCACTTTGACCAAAAAGATGATTACTGCTGGTAAGTAATAAGTTTAAAGTGTTATTTCCACTCACCTGATTTCAGGTGAGTGGAAATTTTCTATAAAGGCATTTGAAAATCAAAACCATTTTGAAAAGTTTTTCAGATGCCCGTTGATTTGATTTTTTTGCCAGGCCCTGAAAACGCATTTGTAAAATTTCTATACCGTAAGGCAATTGCCTACCAGTTTTTTGGTACGGTTTTTGGCTTTCAAAGATTAATTGTGCAAGACGGACGACATAACTGGCGACAGACTGCGACAAATCTCAAGATTTTGTGTTTGGGTTTTTAGTTTAAGTTGCTGATTATTAATTGTTTGTACGAATTCTTGATAAAATCAATTAAAGGTTATGTTACCTTAGAATTAAGAATTCACTGTAAACTTGCACCCGGTTTTTTTTAATCCCCCGAGAGTGTGAAAACCAGGATCGATAGAAATAAATCTATTTCAAAGTTCTTGTGTTTTACACTTATCATAATCCTTCCGCCTTGTTACGGTTGGTTTCGTGTTTCACTGGATTTCCTGTACCAGACTTAATAATTTGCTTGCATAACAGCAAACGAAACTTGACTTGTTAACATCATCTGATCATTCCAAACCGACAAAATTGATGAAGAGATCCTCACACTCTTTCACGATTACCTCTTTTTTCCCATCATCAAATTTTTCAACCATGAACTTTTCGACAACTGCGCGCCGCATGGCGCAAGGGTTACTTTCTCTGTTCATGATATTGGGTACAGTCTCCAATATCCATGCTCAGTGCGAGGACTTTGTTGCATTCCCTCCCAATCCGATCGTCATAAACCTTACTCTAAATGCAAGTGGTGATGTAAATCTTACCAATGCCATTTTGAACGCCAACGGGTTTGTGAAGGATGCTGGTTGTGATTACTGGCTTTCGGATGATCCGGATCCGAATAACGTAGGTGCTTATGTAAATACACCGATCAGGTTCAGTTGTAGCCCTCCTCCAACACCAACATTTTCTCCTGGCGGGGTGGGTACATACATACTACACGTTCGAGTTGGTGGCCTCCCACCCAATATTGGCGACTCCGGAGGCCCCGGAGCAACAGTTGTTGACATTACGGTAAATGTGATTGATAACATTTTACCTACGGTAATGTGTCCGGCAAATCAGTCTGTGAATACTGATCCTGGACAATGTTCCGCGGTGGTTGCCGGCCTTGGGGCTACTATAGGAGATAACTGTATGTTTCCTGTAGATCCTCTTTCATGGACATTGGTGAGCGGACCAAGTCTTGGAGCGGGTACTTCTACAAGTTCCGATGTAAGCGGTGCGGTTTTCTCACCAGGCGTATCAACCATAAGATACGAAGTACGTGATTCATCCATGAATTCTGCAACCTGCCAGTTCACAGTTACAGTAACTGATAATGAAGACCCGGTTATTACTTGTCCGGCTGACCAGTCTGTAAGCACCGATGCTGATAAATGTGGATATGCTTATGTTGGCTTAAACGCGACTGCTACTGACAACTGTGGTACTGTTACCATTACAAATAATATTACGGGTACTAGTTCCATCGTTGGACATGTATTCGGTACTAACCCAAATGGAGCGTCTCTGACTACAACGGTAACCTGGACAGTCACAGCCCCAGGTATGACTGGAATGGATATGTGTGATCAAATGATCACTGTTGAGGATAATGTACCTCCTACATTTACCTCTTGCCCAGGAAATGTAACAGTAATAGCAGATGGTGTTACTTGTGATTACACCGGTACTTCAGCGCTAAATCCTGTTGCTACCGATCACTGTTCTGCAGTTACATATTCAAACGACTATGATGCCAGTTCTACCTTGGACGGGAAAATATTCCCGCTGATGGGATCACCATATATGATCACCTGGACAGCCACAGATGCTGAAGGCAACTCAATTGCAAACTGTACCTATACTGTTACCGTAATAGACACAACGGCTCCCAGTCTGACGTTTATGCCTTCACCTCCAAGTCTGGTAGCATTTCAGGATAATTATGAGGTTTTTGTAGCGCCTGGTACTTGTACACAGTCAGTTTCCTGGTACAGACCAAGTAAGGAAACGCACACGGCCATGAATTGCAACGGTATTGTAAGGTTGCAGGAAGGTACACCTGTATATGAAGGAACGCCATTGCCGACTTTCTTTGTTGATAACGGTGTTACTCCTTACCCTTATCAAACGAATTATCCTGGTAGTTACCTAATGGGAAATCCCCTTCATGCAACCACGCCTATCTCTGCTGAGTTTCAGGTAGGGACAACGGTTATCCCTTATATTTTCAGTGATACTTCTGGTAACGAAACCATTGTAAATGTAACCGTTACAGTAAAAGAAAATGAGCCACCTGTAGCAAAATGTCTTCCCGGACCGATATCAATTCCGTTGGATGCCCTTGGTTTTGCTATTGTAACTCCAGGAGCCATCAATGATGGTTCAACTGATAACTGTGGCATTGCAGGCATGAGCGTTTCTCCAAATATTTTTGATTGTGAAGATATTGCCACAAATTCCAATATGGTTGTTCTCACAGTTGAAGACTTGTCTGGATTGACAGATACCTGCCACTCTAAGGTTTTTGTACTGGATAACTCTTTGCCATTGATTGGATGCCCACTGCCATTTACGGTAGCGGCCAATGCTGATTGTGAGGCCAAAGTGAACAACCTGATATTTAAATCTTCGCTGACACCTCCAACTGTTGGCGCATTGGAATATTTTGACAATGCTGTTGATCCTTGCGGCTTGACTTTCGAATATAAAATAAACAGCAATCCATTCCAGACTTATCCTGGACTAATAGTCAGTCAAAATGTAGATTTGTCTGATGAAACGTTTCCTGCTGGTTTGAATACAGTCACCATTCGCGCTAAGGATGCCTACAACAATATTGGTGCTTGCACCTTTACAGTTAATGTAGTAGACCAAACGGCGCCATTTATAGAAGCTCCATCTATTTGTCCTGCTGACATTTCAACATTTGTAAATCCAGGCGGCTGTATTACCAATGTAAGCTGGACACCTCCTGTGTTTAAAGATAATTGTACAGATCCGCTTACACCAGCTATTTATGTGAACAGTTCACATTTGCCAGGCACTTTCTTTGGTGTAGGCTCTACAACTGTTACGTATACCGCTCATGATGCTGCAGGAAATATTAACAATACCTGTACTTTTAAAGTAATTGTAACCGATACGTTCCCACCCGTTGCAAATTGTAAAAATGCTACAGTAACACTGGGTTCCGGTGGAACCGTGATCATGCAACCAATGGCCATTGACAACAACAGTTTTGATAACTGTTTTTACAATTACCAATCAGGACCTTATTCTTTCAATTGTGATCACGTGGGTACACCTCAAACGGTAACACTTACCATTGTTGATCCAGGAGGCAAAACGGCATCTTGTCAGGCAATGGTTACAGTACTTGACGGACAGGCACCAGTAGCTGATTGCAGTAATTTGCCGCTCTTCCTGGATTTAAGTATGAGCAAACCCGGTCAGGTAACACTTGATGCGGATACCTATGGAAATGCGATGGACAACTGTCCGGATAACGTAACATATCAGGTGTCGGTTGATGGCAGTGCCTTTGTTGATATGTTTGATTTTGATTGTAGCCATATTGGTACCCGCATGGTTACCTTGAAAGCTTCTGATAGTGCCGGAAGCAGCACTTGTGGACCAGTTGCCATTGACATTAGAGATAAGGCCGCTCCTACATTCACAGCTCCTGCAGCACAGGTTGTAAATTGCAATTCTGCAGACCCGAATGTTGTACATCCATCTAATACCGGTTTCCCGACTGGCATTATGGATAACTGCGATGACAATCCTGAAGTTACTTACACCGATAATGTAACGAATGTGCTTGGTTGTCCAAATGCCCTCAGCATCATTCGTACCTGGACTGTAACAGACCACGCAGTACCACCAAATTCAGCTTCTGCTACGCAAAATATTCAAATTCAGGATATTACGCCTCCACAATGGAGCCTTGGTACTAGCTTCAGCACAAATACAACAGGTGGCATGGACTGTAAAGTGCCTTCTCCAATTCCGGCGGTACTGTCGGTTGGATCCCAGGCCAATGTACAGGATGCATGTGGGTCACTTACCGTGACTTATGGAATCGTATTCCCGGTTGGTTCAGTGCCGGCAACTGTTCCTGTAGGAACACCACTGCCACTTGATGGCATGCTTACAGAGATGTTCCCTATTGGGGTTAGCATCGTAACTTTTGTAGCTGTAGATGAGTGCAGTAATGCCTCAACTCGTACTGTAACAGTTACTGTGAATGATGTAGATGCTCCGGAATTCTCTTACAGCAGATGTGGCAATACGTATACATTGCCTAACACTACCAACTCTTGTAATCAGCTGTTCTCATGGAAGCGCCCAAATCTGGACAGCTTGTTTGACTGTAAAAATTATTCTGTAACAGAGGTTATTGGAAATACTTCTGTACAACAGTTTGTGAATCAGATAAACCCATTTGGTTCATGGCCGCCTGCCAGCGCTGTGGTTACAGCCCAGTTCCCTGTAGGGCCGACTGTGATCACATATACAGCAACTGATGCATCTAATAATACATCTACTTGCTCATTTACGGTATTAATAGAGGATACTCAGGCACCATCAATTTCCTGTCCTCCAAATCAAACCTTGTCTATTACTGCCGGTTGCACAGACATTACTAAAATTCCAGACTATACCATTCTGGCAAATGTTGTGGACAACTGTCCAAACAACGTGATTCGCTTACAGGATCCTATGAAAGATGATTTAGTCTCTTCCGTAGTGCCTGTTGTTCCAGGTAATTCATTCACTGTAACCCTGAAAGCCATGGATAGCAAGGCACAAATGCTAATGTCTGCTCCCTGTACTTTTGATGTGTTGCTGGTTGATGGAGACTCACCTGTTCCGGATACTCTTCAATTGAGTGATATCGTTAGTTTCTGTGGGAAAGACACTGTTACTGCTCCTTCCGCAACAGATTGTAACGGTGTCAGCTTTGTAACCATTTACGGTACACCATCGGTGCCCGTAATGATGGTTCTACCTCCACTCGTTCCTGGTGGGCCTCCGCGTTATGTTTTGAATGCCGGTAACTATGTGATTACCTGGTCATATACGGATGCTCAGAATAACACAACTACCCAACCACAAAACGTATCCATTCTGGTGGATGTATTCCCGCCAACTGCCATTTGCCATGCAGATTCAGTTGATTTGGATGCAGCTGGTTTGGCAACTGTATTTGCTACAGAGCTGGATAATGGCAGCTTTGATCAGGATGGCTGTGGCCCTGTTACACTTTCGTTCAGAACAGGAAGCAATCCATTTAATTATGTTCCTTCTCTGGATTTCAGCTGTAATCAAATTGGCATTAACGCAGTAGTATTTGCTGCAACAGATGTTAATGGCAATACTTCAACTTGTGCTACAACCATTAAAGTAAAGGATGTAATTGCTCCACAAATTGCAAATGTTCCTGCAGATATAACGGTTGAAGCCTGCAACCCAATACCGGCTCAGGCCGTGTTGACGGCTACCGATATTTGTGATTCTGATGTTCCGGTTGTACCTACAGAAACCAGCACACAGTCAGCTACAAATGAAGACTGCGGTTTCTACAATTATACCATTACTCGTGAATGGACTGCAACCGATGACTCAGGCAATACGCAAACTGTAACTCAAATTGTCACAGTTATTGACACCCAGGCGCCAGTATTCTCATCTCCGGATTCTATTGTGGTATTAACCGACCATGACCGTCTGACCTGCGATGATACTGTTAGCCTGAATATGTTAGACTTCCTGGTAGATTGTGCTCCGGATTCTGAATTGGTTGTGATTAACAACCTCAACCCTGCATTGGGAGCTAATGTTACCGGTATCTACTCAGTTGGATCGCACATCATCACATTTACGGCCACTGATAAATGTGGAAATTCTTCCACAAAATCAATTAAGCTGGTGGTGAAAGATGCAACATTGCCTACTGCAGTTTGTATCAATGGAATTAGCGTTTCACTGCAATCAGGTGGAACAGTAAGTATTGGGGTTAACCAAATTAATGACAACAGCTTTGATAACTGTGGCCCGCCGCTTGCCATGCAGATTCAACGTCTGGATCCAGCCGGACCGCTTGGAAATACTGTTTCTTTCAGTTGTCCAGATGCAGATGGTTCTACTCAGCACCCAGTGAAGTTATTTGTAACTGACATTCATGGAAATACGTCCAGTTGCCAAACTTTCGTGGTGGTACAGGACAACGTTACACCTACCATTACCTGTCCTCCAAATGATACTGTTAGCTGCGAAGCCGATATGACACCAGCAGCCCTTGGAACTGCATCTGCAACAGATAACTGTCCTATTCTTGTGAATGCGATTTCTTATTCGGATTCAATTGCAAACGGAAACGGTTCAATTTGTAAAGTGCTCGTTCGTACATGGATGGCCCGTGATTTGGCTGGTAACATCGCTTCATGCGATCAATTGATCAGTATTTTTGATACGGTTAAGCCCGTTTTGAGTGCATATCCTCCTGATATCACCATTACATGCTCTGAGCCACTCCCGGATCCGGTATTGATCACAGCAACAGATAATTGTTCTTCGAATTTGGATGTAACATTCCAGCAAGATACCATTGACATTGCAGCGGGTGTTTGCGGCAAATATGATTATACAATCGTTCGAACAAGAACGGCTACAGATTCCTGCGGAAATACTGAAACCCATGTTCGTTTGATGAAAGTACAGGATACCATTGCCCCGGTATTCCCGGCAATGCCTGATACAATTGTATTAAATACTGCCAATTTCCCGGCCAACCTGACCTGCTCGGTGCCGGTCACACTGGATCTTGGACAGTATTTCGTTGATTGCGCACTATTGTCGGAATGTACCATCGATGCCATTACATTTGATCCAGCCCTGGCCATCACGCCAAGCGGACTAGATATTAGCGGTGATTACCCAGTAGGTACAACCAGCGTAATAATTTCAGTAACAGATCCTTGTGGTAACCAGGGTGTTGATACAATCAATGTAACGGTGGTTGATAATTCGTTGCCAACGCTCGTTTGTAATGACAATGTAGTTGTAGCACTTGGTAGTAATGGAGATGCGTCCATTGATCCTAGTGACATTGATCTTGGCAGCACTGATAACTGTGCAATTGATACATTATTCCTGTCAGTTTCAACTTTTGACTGTGCTGATCTCGGTTTGAATGCGGTTCAATTAACGGCCATTGATATCCACGGCAACAGCAATTTCTGTCAGGTTGAAGTAAATGTAACACTTGGCTCAAATGCCGGATTTATGCTTACAACAGATGGAACACCTGAATCTTTCTTTGGTGCAGGTGACGGAACTGTAAGCTCTGACGCAACCGGCGGTTCTGGTATGTTCTCTTATACCTGGAGTACTTCAGATACTACTACAATGGTTAATGGATTGACTGCAGGCACGTACACAGTAACCGTAATAGACGCCAGCACAGGATGTGTAAACATAGATACAGCTGTAGTTGAGGCAGGTCCGAAGATTACAATAAATATTGGAACCGAAATCGGATGTCAGGGTCAAACCGTTATGATTCCAATCACGGTAGATAACTTTATTGAGGTAAATGGATTCTCTATGGGGCTCCAACTGGATAGTGTTGCTGTAGGATCTATCATAAGTATTTCCGATGTCAATCCTGCACTTGTAAATCCAATTTTGAACGGCACAAATTCCATATTCTGGACAGAACCGACATTGGATGGAGTAACCTTGCAAAATGGCAGCATTTTGTTCATACTGACAGTTCAATTGAACAATGTTCCTACTCCTGTCGGCACGTTCAGCCCAATTTCGATATCTCCGTTACCAGCCCTGGCTTTCCTTCAAGATTTGAACGGCGTTCCGAATCCAGCTGGTATGATCGTGATCAATAATGGTCTTGTTACCATAGATTGCCCTGCTAATGATATTGATATTGCTGGTGATATATTCACTTGGGGTGGTGTTGCGATGAATCCAATGCCTATACCAAATGTCGATGTAGCATTAACCGGAACCATCATGGGTGCTGATGTAACAGCATTGCCTTTGGCAGAGTATGGTTTCCAGGTTCCAAGTGGTGCAAATACAGTTGTTACTCCTAGCAAAGTTGCTGCGGCCAAGAGTACCAAGATTAACGTTGGTGACCTGTTGTTCATTCAGGCTCATTCAGTACCACCGCCAATTCAGATACCATTTACCAGTCCTTACCAATGGATTGCTGCGGATATCAATGGCGATAACATGGTGAATATTATTGACTATGCACTGGTACAGGCTTACATTGTGAACAATGCACCTACCAACGGCCACTTCAATTTCAACCCTGCTCCGCCAGACTGGAAATTTGTGCCAAAATCATATGTCTTCCCGGCACCAAACCCATTGGTACCTGCTCCACCATCAACCATTGAGCACATGAATGTAACCATGCCGTTCCTGGACGATGATTTTGTAGGGGTGTTGCTTGGTGACGTGAATGGTGATGTAATTCCAACCCTTGTTGGAAGTGGTGGAACCGAATTCGGTGGAACATTTAAATTCCGCCTGGATGATCGTTCTGTACAAAATGGAGAAGTGATCAGTGTACCATTCAAAGCGCTGAACTTTACTCAACGCCAGGCATATCAGCTTACAATCGCATTTGATGCTGACAAATTTGAGCTGGTTGGAATTGAACCTGGTGTATTGTCAGATCTAAACGATGATAATTTCGGAACCGGTCTGTTGTCAGAAGGTTTGTTGAGTACGCTTTGGGTTGGTGGTAAACCAATGACATTTGCCAACGACGAGGTGCTGTTTACCTTGAAATTCAAAGCCCATGCTAATGTTCAGGCAATATCAGAGTTGCTTTCTGTTAGTTCTGAAATTGCTGAAGCAATGGCCATTGATTTCAATGGCAATGTAGATGACATCGTGTTTGACTTTGCAAGTTCTGTTGGAACAAACAATCTGGACAATGGAGTATTCGCATTGTATCAGAACCAGCCGAACCCATTTTCTGCTGAAACATCAATCAGTTTCCGTTTGCCGGAGGCTGGACGGGCCAAGCTTCATATCTTTGGCACCGATGGCAGATTAATCAAAACGATAATTGGTGACTATGCTGCTGGTAAAAATGCCGTGACAGTTCGAAAAGACGAGTTGGGAGGCCCTGGAGTTTACTGGTACGAGTTGGAAACTCCACGACACAGTGATCGTAAAAAGATGATTCTAATAAACTAGGCATTTTGGTTTAATGAACCTTGGGTTTCAGGGTTTGCTGAAGTATAGTTGGTTTTGCCAAATATTACTGAGCAGACTCTGGAACCCAGGCATTAAAACCTGGAACTGTGAACCAACTTTGGCATTTTTTTGATTTCGAAAAATACAACCATGAGAAAAATATTAGTAATCCTAATCCTCTTATTGGCCTGTGTCTTGCCTCAAAAGACATTTGCACAAGTTGTCCTGAAATCTGATACGATAAATCTTCCCTGTAATTTGTCAACGACATTTCTCATGCCTATCAAGGTGAGGAATTTTACTGACGTTTCAGGTTTGCAATTCACTTTTCAGTGGAATCCTGCACAACTTCAATATGCGTATATCACAGATATCAATCCAGCATTTGATGGTATAGCATTTGACTCCACGAACTTGATCGCACAAGGTAAATTTACATTTGCCTGGTCTCAATTGAGCAGTGTTTCACTTTCCGATGATGAGGTTGTGCTCAATGTGGCATTTACCAGAATAGGAGGTCCGGCCACTTCTCTGGATTTTACGGATGATCCTACTTCTATTTTTGTATTTGATGCAGCTTTTAATGAACTGGATTACGAATTAGAGTCTGGCCTGGTAAATCCATTAGATTTTGCGGCGCCGGATCTCACCTGCCCCTCAGATACCACAGTTCAGGCAGTAGGGATGGTTGCTGTAAATGATATTGCGGCTTTAGCAACAGATGATTGTGGGCCTGCTGAGCTCGGGTGGACTTCCTCCGGGGCTTCTATGTATAATTTCCCCAGCGACCCCGATGCAAGTGGTTCCATATTCAATTTAGGTACTTCCGTGGTTGAATATACAGCTACTGATATTGCAGGTAATACCTCCAGCTGCTCTTTTAATGTTACTGTAGAGTTTGCCATTGGAGATGATCTCACATTTCTTACGGATATCCCATCTGCTTCATGTGGTGATACGATCTCAATTGACATCACTACGTTCAACTTCGATACCATTGCGGCATTTCAGTTTTCAATGGGTTGGGATCCCGCCTTGTTGAGCTATCTGTCAATTTCAAATTTAAATCCCACTCTGGGACTTGTTCCTGCTGATTTTGGTACGGACAGTACTGGAGTAGGCCAGTTTTCTCTTGCCTGGGGTGGCCCATTTAATGGAACAGACCTTGCCGATGGATCTGTAGTATTTACCTTGAACATGGTGGTGCTTGGATCCGGATTGTTATCATTTGGAGATGTTCCGACTACCAGATTTGCTTTTTCTGGTGCAGTCTTTCCACCTGAAGAAATTCCCATTGTAACCGTAAATGGGTCTGTTCTTGTTACTGACACCATCGCGCCAACTGTAACATGTCCAGGTAACCAATTCCTACAGGCTCCAGGTCCAGTTGCAGTTCAAAACATTGCCCCGGTTGCTGACGATAATTGTGCTCCAGTCATTGTAGGCTGGACATCCACAGGTGCCACAGATTTTGACAAACCAACTGATCCTGATGCCAGTGGTTCTGTATTCAACCTTGGTACAAGTTTGGTTACTTACACCGTAACTGATGCAAGCGGCAACACAGATCAATGTGCGTTCAATATTACCATTGAATCTATGGGGCCGGACCCGAACACCCTCACGTTGCTGGCAAATAACACCACTACAGACTGCGATGGGTCATTCTTTATCGATATTTCTGTATTCAACTTTACAGATATCGCCGGTCTTCAATTTTCACTTGGCTGGGATCCAGCCTTAGTTCAATATGATTCGGTATCACTCTTTAATCCAGCCTTAAATCTGGATCCTTCAAATTTTGGTACCGGTTTCGTAAATCAGGGTCAGCTAGGTTTTGGATGGACTGGTCCATTCTCTGGAACGACATTAATGATTGGTGAGAATATTTTCAGAGTATATTTTACCGTATTGGGCAACGTAAATACTCCGATTGTTTTCACCAATATGCCAACAGATATCACTGCATTGGCTGGGCCAAATTTCCCACCAATGGATGTTCCTGTTGACACTTTAAATGGTGTAGTATTTATAGCCGATGGCACACCTCCCGGTATAACCTGCCCCTCCGACACAATCGTAGATGCGCCTATGGGATCATTGATGGCCAATGTAACTGGTCTCGATCCTGTAACATCAGATAATTGCCCCACCTTGCCCATGTTGAGTTATGGACAAACCGGAGCAACCGGAAATAGTGGAATGGGTAATGCCGATGGAGATTATAATTCAGGTGTTACCACAGTAACGTACACGGCAGAAGATGGCGCTGGCAATACATCCACCTGTTCGTTTACGGTTACGGTAAATGCCGATGCGCCAATAATACTTCATCTGGATTCTGTTCAGGTGGATTGTCAGGCAAGTAATGATACCATAAAGTACTGTATAACTGTAGAAAATTTTACAAATACCATAGGCTTGCAGTTTGGCCTGGAATGGGATACTGCTGTTTTGCATTTGGTGCCACCGGCAAACATGGCTTATCCTGGCTTAACCATTAATGACAATATGTTTAATGGATACAGCACCGCTGATGATGGCCTGTTGTTGTTTTTCGGTGTCATTCTAACCTGGCCAGATATTCCAACTGGTGACACCTTGTTCTGCCTGGATTTCGCAGTGGCTGATGCCTCCGGTTCAACTGGTTTGAACTTTCAGGCGCCTTTAATGGGTGTTGATGATTCCTTTGGTTCAGTACCTGTTTTGGGTGAAAACGGAAGCTTTTCTGCCGCAGGTGATAATACACCTCCTGACTTAACCTGTCCTGCCAGTGTGGTACTTGCACCACAACCACCTGATTGTTCCGGAACATACATGCCACCGATGCCTATGGCGACAGATGCATGTGGAGCGGTAGATACAATTTTTAGAGACCCGGATATTACAAACTTTAATACCGGCACTACGGTTGTGACCTATACCGCAGTGGATGAGGCAGGCAACTCGGCCACTTGTTCATTTGATGTTACAGTCACAGACACCATTGCCCCGGTCATGAGTAATTGCCCGGCAAATATTACGGTATTTGCGCCAAGTGATGCTTGTAATGCTCCTGCAACGTGGACAGCACCTGATTTCACAGATTGTGCGCCAATTAGCGTTGCAAACAATTTCTTCCCGGATGACAATTTCCCGGTTTGTTCCCCTACAACTGTATTCTATACTGCCACTGATTCATTTGGCAACGCCAGCACCTGTCAATTTACAGTAACGGCTTTAGATACCATTTCTCCAACTATAGTTTGTCCGGCAGACACCGTTATATTTCCAGTAGCCAGTTGTGATACAACCGTGTTTTATACAACGCCTACAGCTACGGATTTATGTGATGCAAACGTGGACATCATGATCAATGGTCCGTTTGTTTCAGGTTCTGTTTTCCCAGCAGGTACAACCACGGTTACATGGTTTGCTTTAGATGAATGCAGCAACCTGTCAGAGTGTACATTTACCGTAACCGTTGTTGATGGAGCACCGCCAGTGATAAATGGCTGTCCTATGGATACAACTGTTTATGCAGATGTAATGTGTGAGGCAATTGTAAACTGGATTGAACCGTCTGCAAGTGATGATTGTGACACCATGGTGGTTTTAACCCCAACAGGGGGTACTCCGGGCGGCTCTTTCCCACTTGGCGATACAGAAATTACCTATACAGCTTCGGACGATTCCGGCAACCTGAGCACTTGTTCATTTACCATTACTGTACTAGATACGCTGGCTCCTCAATTGGCAAACTGTCCTACTGGTCCGTTCATTGTATTACTGCCAAATTCAGATTGTGATACAGTTTTAAACTGGACTCCTCCAACAGTTTCAGATAACTGTGGACAGTTCACCGTGAGCTCAAACTTTGATCCGGGTGACTTGTTTACCACTGGCGACACCATGGTAACCTATGTGGTTGTTGATGATTCAGGAAATGCAGATTCTTGCTCTTTCCTGGTTTCTGTCAGAGACCAGGTGCCACCGGTATTAAGCAACTGCCCTCCAAACACTACAGTAAATGGAAATGGTGCTTGTAAGGTGCCCGTATTCTGGACAGACCCTACTGCTACGGATAACTGCTCCGTACCTATAATTAGTGCGCCGGTAATGTCCGGCGATTCATTCATGGTTGGCATTACCATTGTACAGATCATTGCAGAGGATGCCAGCAGTAATTATGACACATGTACGTTCATGGTAACAGTGGAGGGCGTTCCTCCAGGTTTTGACCTGGCCACAGTGCCTGCCGATATATCCGTTGTTGCCTGCGATACTTTAATGTCCTGGGATTTGCCCACACCTACTGGTTTTTGTGATTCAGTGACGGTAACCTCCAATCCTCCGTCACCGACAAACTTTGGCCCGGGTGTTCATGTAGTAACATTTACAGCTACAGATGGCAACAATTCAGTAACTACCAGTTTTTCAATAACAGTCATTGATGAAGAAGCTCCTGTTATCACCTGCCCGACAGATTTGATCGAGGTAAACACAGGTGGCATAGTAATTGCAGGTGATGGGTTTATTACCGGTACAGATACGGTTGCAGGTTGTGATGGCATTGAACTTTTCTTTGGTTTCCCTACTGCCACCGATAATTGTACCATACCTTTGGTAACTCAGGATTCGGGACTTGTCACCGGCGCTGAATTTTCAATTGGAAGTCATTCCTTGATTTTTGTGGCAACAGACGACTATGGAAATACAGCAAGCTGTTCGGTAACAATTGTCGTTTCACCACTGGAAGCCTTGAATACAGTGGTTGATCCAGATCCAGGTTGTTTAAATGAAGCAGTGCTCTTAATGGCACCCATTATACAAGGAGCAACCTATGGATGGGTACAGTTGCCAAATACTATACTCCCTTCGATTACTAATCAATACGAGATTCCTTCGCTTAATCCACAAACCGCTGGAGATTATGCAGTAATTGCAAGTGTTAATGGTTGTTTAACCCCGGTTGACACCTTTACTGTAACACTCATTACTGCACCTAATCCGATGGATGATGTGTTTGAAATTGAAGCAGGAGCTGTTGATACTTTCAATGTATTCCTGAACGATGGCATCACAAATCCAATGGATTATACAATTTGTTCTTTGACGCCGGATCCGCTTCCATCAGGGTTAACCGACCTTGGAAATGGATTGTTTGTGTATCAGGAAACCAGTGGTGCCGCAGTTTCGTTCGTTTATCAGATCTGTTATTGCGGTGAACCTGGTGAAGAGGCTACCGTTACCATTACCGTGAATAATGTCGATTGCGATTTCATTCCTAATACCATTACTCCAAATGGAGATGGAGTGAATGACTGGTTGGTAATCCCTTGTCTGGACAGCAGACTCTATCCTGACAATTCGATAGTAGTGTACAACCAGTGGGGTGATAAAGTTTTTGAAGACAAAGGATATACAAACGATCCAAACGATCAGAATCACCCAGCCTGGAGAGGAACTCTTGAGGGAAGGGCAGGAGAGGACTTGCCCGATGGAGTTTACTACTACATTTTTAAAGCTGGTCCTTCCGAAAAGAACCAAACTGGTTTTATTGAAATCTTAAGATAATCCGCAGACCTGTCCGTGTTATATCAAGCTTAATTCAAATTATTATGCTTGTAAGCACGGACAGGTTTCATAACACCGCTGTTCTGGTATCGCGTGTCGAGATCAGAGACTTGTTACTTTTTGTAATATGTTGCGTCAACAACACGCCATCAAAACAACCATAACATCTCAAACATTACACGATGAAAAAAAATCTATTATTACTTGCCTTCGTGGTTGCAGCTTCAACATTATTTGGTCAGCAGGAAGCACAGTTTACACAGTATATGTATAACAAACTGCCTGTAAACCCTGCTTATGCCGGAGCGCGCGGTGTGCCCAGTCTTACTGCAATTTACCGCAGTCAATGGATCGGGTTTGATGGTGCTCCTCAATCCGCATTGGTGAGTTTCAATGGTCCCTTTTTGACAAAAAGGGTTGGTGTAGGCGTAACAGTACAGTATCTGAAAATCGGATTACAACGAGACATTACAGGCTCTCTTGCTTATTCTTATGATGTGATTTCATCCGACGACGTTTCTCTTCGTTTGGGTTTGTCGGGAACACTACGCTCACTGGGTGTGGCCTACAATGAAGCCACATTTGTTGATCCCGGTGATCAGTCGATCAGCTCTGACAGACAGAATGATATTTATGGCAATGTTGGTGCAGGAATTTATGCGACTATTCAGGATATGTACTACGTAGGCGTATCTGTTCCAAGGTTGTATTCCAATGTAATTGGTTTTGCTAACAATAATGCCACGTTGCTAGCCAAAGAATATCAGCATTTTTATGGAATGGGCGGAGCTATTATCCCATTGAGCGACGATATCAATCTGATGCCTGCCATTTTGCTGAAATATGTAAAAAATGTCCCATTCGATATGGATATCAATCTGAATCTCGATATTCGCAAGAAATTCACTTTTGGTCTTTCTTACAGAATGGGTGGTGATGGCGCCGGTGATTCTGTTGATTTGCTTGCTTATTGGCAGGCTACAGATCAAATGGGAGTAGGTGCGGCTTATGATTTCACATTGAGTAAACTGAAAGATTATAATGCCGGATCAATTGAAATTCTGCTGCATGCAGATTTGAAAAAAGATAACGGACGCAAGAAGAATATGACAAATCCACGATTCTTCATGTAATTTTTATTAGCTAATGTGACAATTAGCTAATTGAAAACTTTCTTAATCAAATAAGTCAATAAAGGGAGTTATGAATACCCATAGACAATTATTTTTATGCCTCATGCTCATGTTGATGGCTTGGGGTATATCCGCTCAGGATACGCTAAAAGTAACAGTAGATATTAAGAACGAGGAGGCAATTAACACAAAAGAACTTGAGTTCAGCCCAACTTTTTATGAGGATGGTATTGTGTTTATTTCTACCAATACAGATGTTCTGAAAAAGAAAGCCGTAGATCTTAATCAGGATCTCATGATGTCTATTCTTCGTGCAAAGAGGGGAGAGGATGGTCAGTTGTTGACAGCTGAACCCTTTTCAAAAGACCTGACTACCCTCAACCACGAGGGACCTGTTTGCTTCGATCGCACCACTGAAACCATATATTTTTCCAGTAATGCGGTAATTAATGGTAAAGATCAGTTTGCAAAAGATAAGGTGCAACATACAAGGCTTTATATGTCGAAGCGTGTAAATGGAACGTGGGAAAAGCCAACTCCATTACCATTCAACAACAACGAATTTGATGATTTTCACCCATCTATCAGCATAGACGGAGATAAGTTGTTTTTTGCATCGAATCGTCCAGGCAGTCTTGGAAGTACCGACATCTATGTAGCCTATAAGGTAGGTGATTCCTGGAGTGAACCTGTTAACCTGGGGCCAGGCGTGAATACCAGAGGCCGTGAAGCATTTCCATTTATCCATGCGGATAATACACTTTATTTTGCCTCAGATGGTTTTGAAGATCGTCGTGGAGGTTTTGATCTTTACTACGTAATTCCCGAAGGTTCAGAATGGACAAAGCCAGTAAATATGGGTGAACCATTTAATACCGGCGGTGATGATATGGGACTTATAGTTGATCTCAATAAAATAAATGGATATTACTCAACCAGTGGCATGGGTGGGGCAGGAAAAGACGATATTTTTAATTTCCATACAGAAAACGGCAACCTGGACGATTACCTGCTGCAAAATATGCGGGTACCAGATCGTGAACTGGATCTAAAAATTCTGGTTACTGAAAAATCCACCGGTAAGGCCATGCCGGATGCCAGTATCCAAGTGTTGAAATATGACGGAAACAACGTCATCGGTCGCGATGAAAATGGCAACCTGATTACTGTTCAGAACCAGGATGGAGAAGATATTATCAGCACCATTCCTCCAGAAAAAAGTATTGACGGTATGTCTGACAGCAAGGGCCGTTTTTCTACTCAGATTCGCCCTGGAAATTATGTGGTCATCATCAGTAAAAAGACCTTCCAGACAAAACAATATCGTTTGCCAATCGTAAAACCGGGCAATGAATTGACCGCTCAGTTAGAGAAATCTTCTGCCTACGCAGGCAAAGTAAACTGGATACCAACGCTGTACAATTATATGACCAATGCACCAATGCCTGGTGCCATGATGGTTATCACTGATCAAACCTCCAACAAGCAGGATACAATGATTACAGATGCCAATGGTACTGTTGAGCATTACATTGATCCAAACAGGAAGTTCAAAATTGATGTATTTCAGGGAGGTAAACTGGTTGGAACTACAGAAGTAAATTCGAATGGCTGGCAGCCTGGGTCCACAGTAAGACAAAACCTTTCTGTTGCACCGCTGATGCCAGGTACTAAGATTGAACTGCCAAACATATATTACAATTTCAATGATGCAACCTTAAGACCTGATGGCAAGAAAGACCTGGATCTTGTGGTTGCTTTGATGAATCAGCATCCATCGCTGGTTGTAGAATTGGCTAGTCATACCGATTCCCGGGGTACTCATGCCTATAACGAGGAACTCAGCCAGCGAAGAGCCAATGGGGTAGTGGAGTATCTGGTTACTAAAGGCATAGGCAGAAATCGACTGACTCCTCACGGTTATGGTGAAAGTGAGCCTCGTAATTCTTGTACCGACGGTGTACCTTGTACAGAGCAGGAGCATGCTCGCAACCGCCGTACTGAAATCAGGGTGCTTAGCACACTTGATGGCGGTGGATCAATGATGTATGTTGATGGACAACTCTCAGGAGTTAACCGTGAAAACACTGAACCTGAGAAAAATGTAAACACAGCTCCAGCCAGTTCAAATGAATTAGGAGCTGTTGACCCTGACTCATACTATGTAGTTGCCGGAGTGTTTAGTCAGGAAACCGGTGCACAATCCAGACTGGCAGAATTACTGCAACTGGGATATGGAGAAGCAAGCATAGTTCGTTTTCCAGATTCCCCGTACTTCTCTGTTTGTGCCGCCCATTTTGGTTCCCGCAAAGAAGCAAACGCTATTAGACGAAAACTCAAACGGGATGACAAACTGGATGCTTTTGTAAAGCAGATACAGTAAAATAGATACGAGTAAACTTTTATAATGTTTTTTGATCGGGATTTTGGTTGTGATTAAACCAAAATCCCGATCCTGTGTTAAGAGAGCCAAACATGCTCTGAAACAATCAAAACCAACCATAACACTATTCTTCCCTTGCTATCATGGCGATTATTATTACCGACGAATGTATTAACTGTGGCGCTTGTGAACCGGAATGCCCAAATAACGCGATTTATGAAGGCGGCGTTGAATGGGCCATCGCAGATGGTAGTACCGTTTCTGGTCTATACAAGCTGGAAGATGGAACAGAGGTGGATGCTGCACACAAAAACGAACCTGTTTCAGACGATTTTTACTTTATAGTACCTGATAAATGCACCGAGTGTACCGGCTTCCACGAAGAGCCACAATGCGCTGCGGTATGTCCTGTAGACTGCTGTGTTCCTGATCCCGACCGGGAAGAGACTAAAGAGGCTTTGCTGGAAAAGAAAGAGAGGCTTCACCTCTGATATTCAATCATTAGGCATCATCCGGTAATGCTGAGTAATCCGGTATAAACATCATGGTAAAGTGAATCGTCCAGGATACTCCAATAGTGCAGGGTTTCTTGTAATTGGTTGCCACTAGATGCACCAACCACTACTCCTGCAATTTCCCTGTTTAAACCAGCGAATATCAATCCAAGTTGGTTCATAGTGCTAATTGCAGGGCGATTTGGATTTTCATTAAAGATTTCTACGAGTTTTTTTACCTGATCGAGTAATTCAACAGACGTGTCAGGCCGACCGCCCCTGGCTAAAAAAGTACTTTCGGTGTTGTATGGGGTATTTTCAAGTTTTAATCCACCAGCATTGATTCCATAGGCAAAATACTTGTGAACACCACTCGGTAACACACTTGTATATCGTGACAAATCTGAATGCAATAAGTTGTGTTTCAATTGTATGTCACAATGAAGATCATGGCTTTGAAGGCACTCATTGTAAGTTTCTGGATGTTTTATGCCTGACAATCCGGGTTTTACCCCATATTCTTTTTTTAATGAAGCCAGCATAGCCAGCGACTCACATATTTCGGTTTCATTTTTCCTGTTATCCCAGTGAACCATAAGGCAGTCCAGGTTCTCTCCAAAAAGCTGTCTATATTCACCTGCCATCATTTGAATAAACGAAGGATGCAAGTTTGACTCCGGCGACCTCATGTTATCTAAGCCCCCAATTTTCATAGTAATTTGCAAATTACCAAGTCCATGTGCCTTGATATAGTCAACTAATATGTGCTCTGCAGCCCTGAAGTCATCTGGGTTTTTATTAATTGGATAGTTGGTAGCACAATCAATACCGGAACAACCAGCTTTTAGCCAGATATCCAACTCTTCAAATGCAGCTTTTCGTGAAACTGTCCAGCCCCATTGTGCGGTTCCTAGTAGTAATGGCTTATTCATGGCTTTCGCTTTTTCAACACTTGCATGGCAGCGATGTATTGCTTGGCAAGAGGTAAAATCTTTACCCGGCTGGAAGTAATGTCATCGCGCCAGATGACAGGTAATTCACATAGGTTTACCCCTTTCCATTCGGCTATGGTCAATAATTCGGTGCTAAAAAACCATCCATTGCTAATGGCACCTCCTTCAATGAGAGGTTTTACCAATTCGCGCCTGAGCCATTTAAACCCACACATGCCATCAGAAAATTTGGTTCCCAGATAGAATCTGAGCATCAGGTTGAAGACCCTGGAAGTGATTTCTCTTTTCAATGTGCGACCAATAACCTTGGAATCTCTATGTAACCGAGATGCATACACCAAATCAAATCCCTCGGTTGCTATGGCATTGTAGGCTTGCAAAAAATGCCTCAGATCAGTTGCCAGATCCAAATCCATGTAGCCAACCATATCTGCCTCACTGGCCAACCAGGAGGTTTTGAGGGCCAGGCCGACCCCTCGTTCAGGAACCTTTACCAATCGAACTTCAGGATACATGTGACACAAAGTCTCGGCTATTTGTCGAGTGTTATCAGTGCTGCCATTATCTGCAATTACAATTTTCCATTGTTCCCGATCTTCAAATTGCTCGCACAGAAACGCATACAATTTCTTTACTTGTACTTCAAGGGTAGCTTCTTCATTGAGAACTGGAATAGTAATGTCAAAAGTCATATATAATGTATCAATGCGAAATGTATCAATGCGCAATATTTATTATGTAAAGATTGGCACGGTGAAGTTAGGGTGCCTCAGAAAAAATTTGTTTACAAACTGTAACAGGATTAAATATTTCGCATACACATTGCCACATGGATACATTTCGCATTGTTGTATTAATTTTGTTTTTGTCGTTAAAAAATGAAGAATCGACGACGAAATGTGGTGATTGTTTAAAATCCTTTCAATTTTGAGCCAATATTAACATGAGCGAATTTCTAAAGAAGTTTAAATCCGTCTTTATAGTAGAGGACGAAGAACCCCAAAACCAGGTTCAGGAAACTGAATCAACTCCTCAAACAGACTCTGCAACAGAGTCGAAAAAAACTGAGGAAACCTCCGGTGGAATAGACAAAAAATTTTTGGAAGTGTTGGCATCAGCCCTGGAAAAGAATAATCAGGAAGGATTTGATTATTTTGAATTCCGCCAATCACTGATCAATCTTTCAAAAATGCCCATGGATGAAGCCACTCGTTTCAAATCAGCATTTGCTACTGCGCAGACAATGGGTGTCAGTGCTGCTCAATTGGTTGAATCTGTCAAGTTCTATCTGAATGTTTTGGCTAATGAACATGCTCGCTTTAACGAGGCCCATGCACAGCAGCGCGTCCGCCTAATTGGCAACAGGGAAGAGGAGTTGAAGAAACTAGAGGCATTAATTCAACAGAAGACTGCTCAAATTGAACAGCTTAAGCAAGAAATTGCACAACATCAGAAAAACAGGGAGACGATTCATGGCCAAATTGGTGATGCAACCCTTAAAATTGAAAAGACTAAAGCCGATTTTGATGCCACCATTTCATCTGTTAATGGACAACTAGAGGAAGATATGAAATTAATTCAACAACATCTTTCCTGATAATAATTATTATCTGGCCAGGCCAGATAACACACAACAATTCGAAAACAAAAACAATTTTGACATGAACGATCTTCTGAAAAATCCGATTATAGTATTCTTTGCTGGTTTACTTGCCTTATGGCTCGTTTTTAAACTCCTGAATATTGTTTTGGGTATGTTCTGGCTTTTTGTGTTGGCATTTGTAGTGCTTTTTATTGTAAATGACCGATTCAGAAATCTGATTAAATCCTTCTTTAATAGTATTTTTAACCGGTAAATGGCATCTGGATGATGTCTGCATCAATAAAAACGACAATAACCATTCATTTTTCAAATTAATATGACAGATCTACAACCGATCAAACCCAAAAATTTTTGGGAACGCCCGGAAGGTGTTACCGGAGGGCTATTTATGGCAGCTATCCTGTTGGGAGGCGGATATTTATTGTATAAAGCTTTGCCTACGCTGATTACGCTGGCAGAAAATACACTGTATTTGGCAGGCATCCTTGCTGCTCTGGCCGCAGTAATCTATGTAGTACTTGATCCCAAAATGCGAAACCTTGTCTGGTATATGTACAAATCAGTTATGCGTTGGGTAACCGGCATATTTGTACAGATCGACCCGATTGGTATTCTGAAAAATTACATTGAAGATCTAAAAAACAGTCTTGGCAAAATGAACCGTCAGATTTCTAACCTGAAGGGTCAGATGTACAAACTGAGCGAAATGATCAAGCAAAACCAGCGGGATATCAAAAATAATCTTGGTTTGGCCAGTAAGGCAAAGGAAACAGGCAGGGAGTCGATGATGGTCCTGAAAGCCAGAAAAGCTGGTCGCCTTCAGGAATCAAACATGAAACTGGAAGACTTGTACAAGAGAATGGAAGTACTCTACCGGGTATTGACTAAAATGTATGAAAATTCAGAGATCATGCTTGAGGACCTTAGCGATCAGGTAGTGGTGAAAGAGCAGGAATACAAGGCTATCAAGGCCAGTCACTCTGCTATGCGCTCAGCAATGAATATTCTAAGCGGCAACTCTGACAAAAAATATATGTATGATATGGCCTTGGAGGCTATGGCAGAGGATGTTGGCCAAAAGGTTGGTGAAATGGAGCGCTTTATGGATATGTCCAAAAACTTTATGGATGGTATAGATCTTCAAAATGGAGTATTCGAAGAAGAAGGTCTTGCCATGTTGGAAAAATGGGAAAAAGAAGGCGTCTCTTTCCTTCTTGGTGGCGAAAAAAGCAAGATCGTAGCCAAAGCCAACAGCCCTTCTGAAGTACTCGATTTAAACGCGCCAGTTGCACATCCAACTAAAGAGCAAAGAGGCGGAAATCAGTATGATTCCTTTTTTGAACAATAAGTTTGCTAATGAGCCAATTTGAGAATTAGCTCATTTAATGGATATAAAACAATGAAAAGGGCGAATTCAGATATTCTGAATTCGCCCTTATGTTTTCAAATTAGCATATTTAAATTCATTCATTTCTACTGCTGCTGAGCTGCACCTCAGGCATTACTTTTCCCGTAATGGCAAGCGGTACGGACTGACTTGTATCAAAATTGGTGAGAACAGTCACGATGCGATAGAAATCACCCTCCCGGGCTCCATCATAGGTTACTTTAATAATGGTTGATTGACCAGGAGCTACTGGTTGTTTAGAGAATTCAGCACTTGTACAGAAACAACTGCTTCTTACCTGAAGAAGCATTAAATTTTCAGAGCTAACATTTTTTACTTCGAAATCAAAGCTTACCGGCTTCCCGAAAGGAACGTCACCGGCAGAAATTTGCTGAGGGAGCCACTGAACTTTTCCGGAATTCAGTGAGTTGTCTTCTGATCGTATTTTTTGAGCCTCTGCCTGTTGATATAGAAAAAGTAAAGCAGTTAAAAGCAGGAAATTATTCAGGTATTTCATAAGAAATGTGAACGTTGTGAATGAAGTGGTTCTATTTCTCGGCAGGGATTTCAAACATTCGGATTATAAAAGTAAAGCATGATATATGATCCAGGCAAAAATGAGGCCGAAATTGTTTTCAGAATATAATTTCCTGATTTCCGGAGTAAGAATGAATCTACGAGACAAAAAATCCCGGGACTTCAAATTGAAACCCCGGGATAATATTACATGCTGAGATACTTCCTCAGATATCCATTATTTCTGCACAACAACTTTCACATACTTAGCTGATCCATTTGCCTGGATACGCAAAGTATATACAGATGAAGGCAATTCGCTAAAGTCAAATTGTTTGTTCAGATTGCCACTGCTGAAGTCAATAATCTGGCTGGACATTAACTGTCCAAGATTATTGAATAGGGCAAATTCAACATTGTTCTCAGGCAAGCCGGTCATTTCTACCGTGAAGAAGCCAGAAGTAGGATTTGGGAACAATTTGAATTGATTAATCCAGGCAGCTTCTGATGTTCCAACTGAAGTAATAACCACAACTTGCTCCAAGGTGCTTGCCCCGCAGGTATTGGTGACTGTAAGCGTAACCGTATACATACCATTATCCACATACATGTGTGTAGGATTTGCTTCATCGCTGGTGTTTCCATCTCCAAAATCCCACAAATAAGTGTTGCCCCCCATTGAGCTATTGTTGAAAGTCACAGCTCCACCAACGACAGTAAAGTCAAAACCGGCAGTTGGAAGGTCTATTATGGTAATGAAAGCCTGTTGAGTAACAGTATTTGATCCAAACAGATTAGTGGCCTCTAAAGTAACATCGTACACACCAGGAGTGGTGTAAGTAACAGATGGATTCTGGTCTGTAGAACTAGATGGATTTCCGCCACCAAATGTCCAGTTCCAGCTTGTTGGGTCACCAACTGTCTCATCTGTAAAGTTAATTTCGATGCCTGGGCATCCTGTTAACATGTCTGCGGTAAATGCCGGTACTGGTGCTGAACCTTCAATGATGACTTCTTGTGAGGTGGTATCAGATCCACACTCATTGCTTGCAATAAGTACAACAGTATAAGTGCCTACACCAGCGTAAGTATGTGTAGGGTTGGCTAAATTACTAAAGCTGCCATCGCCGAAATTCCAATCGTACGAGTTTGCTCCCTGGCTTGAATTGTTTGTAATAACAGTCAATCCTCCGGTTGTTGTACTAAAGCCGGCATTTGGTGTTCCATTAACCGTAATACTTGCTGTTGCTGTACTACCACCAGCTGAATTAGAAGCAGTAAGTGTCACTGTATAAGTGCCAGGTGTATTCCAGGTTACTACCGGATCCTTTTCTGTGGATGTTGCTGGAGTGCCGCCTTCAAATTCCCAGAAGTAATCTGTAGCATTGTCGCTTGAAGTATTGGCAAAGTCTACTACCAATGGAGCGCATCCTACATTACTATTGAAGGTAAAGGCCGCAACAGGCACTGTGACAATCGTGATGGTCTCCTCATAAATTGTTGTTCCACAATCGTTTGTCGCAGACAAAGTAACTGTATATGTGCCATCTTCAGTATACGTGTGAGATGGGTTTACTTCTGTACTGGTTCCACCATCACCAAATTCCCACATGTAGGAAGTCGCATTTGAAGATGTATTAGTGAAGCTTACAGAATTTGTATTAACCACAGAGGTGAATCCACTGCTCGGTGGGCCAAGCACTGTGATAAAGGCCGGCATGAACAGCATACTGCTTCCGCCAGGGCCTGATGCAATAAGTGTCACATCATACACACCAGGTGTGTTATACACGACTACCGGATTTGGATCTGACGAAGTACTTGGATCACCACCTGGGAAATCCCAACTCCAGGTATCTGTATTGTCTGAAGACATGTCGATAAACTGAACCGTAAATGGTGCACAACCTTCGGTATCGTCGGCGCCGAATCCAGCTTGTGGGCTGGTTACGATGTCTACAGTTTGGGTATAAGTGCTGGTGCCACAATCATTGGTTGCCGTCAATACAATGGTGTAAGTGCCGTCGCTTGTATAAATATGATCTGGATCAGATTCTGTGCTGGTATCGCCATCACCAAAATCCCACTCATAGCTATCAGCATCTACACTTGTATTTGTAAGACTTACGAGACTATCAACTACGCTTTCATTGAACCCAGCAGTTGGAACAGTACCAACTGAAATGTAATCAACAAGCGTAGTGGTATCAGAGCCAGCCGCATTGGTGGCTATCAATGTTACATCATAAGTTCCTGGTGTGTCATACACAACCACAGGATTCTGATCTGTTGATGTGCTTGGGTTTCCTCCTGGGAAAATCCATTCAAAACTTACTGAGTTGTTGCTGGATGCATTGTTAAACTGAACCGTAAATGGTACACAACCACTTGTTTGCGGAGCATTGAAATTGGCTGTTGGCAAGGTGGTTACAGTAATCTCCATGGTGGCTGTGGTAGTTCCACATTCATTGGTGGCCGTCAGCACAACTGTATATGTACCGTCCATATCGTACTCATGAACCGGATCCTGTTCTGCACTATTGTTTCCGTCACCAAAGTCCCATTCATATGAATCAGCATTGCTGGAGGTATTTGTGAATGTTACTTCGTGTCCGTTATTAGCACTTGTAAATCCGGCATCTGGAGTAGTATTCACATTAATGTATCCATCAAGAGTAGTAGTATCAGAACCTGCACTGTTTGTAGCAATGAGTGTTACATCATATGTGCCCGGAGTATCGTATACAACCGTTGGATTTGTTTCAGTAGATGTACCTGGGTTTCCTCCTGGAAAAATCCATTCAAAACTTACAGAGTTGTTACTTGATGCGTTGTTGAATTGTACAGTAAATGGTGCGCAACCTTCTGTTTCATTCGAATTGAAATTGGCAGTTGGTGGTGTAACAATGGTCACCGTTTGTGTGCTGGTAACCGTTCCACAATCATTCGTAGCACTTAGCACAACAGTATACACTCCATCTGTTGCATATTCATGAACCGGATCTTGCTCTGTACTGTTCTCTCCGTCACCAAAATCCCATTCATAAGAATTTGCCTCCGTCGAATTATTGGTAAATGTTACAATAACACCATTTGTAACGCTGCTAAAATCAGCATCCGGCACTGTGGTGACGGTTATGGTATCACTAACGCTTGTATTGCCAGAGGCATTAAAAGCGGTTAATGTTGCGACATAAGTACCTGCTGTGTTGTATACCACAACCGGATTTGGATCACTCGATGAAGCAGGGTTTCCGCCCGGGAAATCCCAATGCAAAGAATCAGCACCGCTGGAATTATCGGTGAATTCCACAGTGAAAGGTGCACAGCCGGAATTTCCGGACGTTGAGAAGGCCGCCACTGGTGGCGGAGCTACTGTTACATCCTTAGTCTTAATTACTTCACCACAATCGTTTATTGCCGTGAGTGTTACAGAATATGTTCCTCCATCGGGATAGATATGAACCGGGTCTTCAACCGTGCTCGTATCCCCATCGCCAAATTCCCATAGGTAGGAAGTGGCGTTTACGCTTGTATTATCGAAGGTTACGGTTAGCCCGTTTGCCGTATGAGTAAAACCTGGCGCAGGAACCGTTTGAACCGTGATGTAATCCGTTTTGGTGATCGTATTGGAACCTACGCTGTTAAAAGCGGTAAGTGTCACAGGGAAGGTGCCAGATGACTGGTAAATTACAATCGGATTTGGCTGGTTGGATGCAGCCGGGCTACCACCAGGGAATGACCATGCATAAGATACAGAGTTGTTGGAAGATTCATTCTGAAATTGTACTAACAGAGATGCGCATCCACTGGTTGGGTCTGCCGAGAAATCAGGTGTTGGCCATGTGTTTACAGTAAAGGTCTTGGTCGCTTCTCCACAGCTGTTGAAGGCCGTAAGGGTAACTACGTAAAGTCCAGCCTGAAAGTAAGTATACTCGGGATTCACCTCAGAACTTTGTCCTCCGTCACCAAAATCCCACAAATAACTATCGGCATCCGTTGATAGATTGGTGAAAGTAGCCGTTAGATTATTCATGGTGAAGGAATAATTGGCAAACGGTTGTGGATCAATCGTAATTGACTTGGTGATGCTGTTTGATCCACCTGCCCCAACAATGGTGAGGGTTACATTGTGCGATCCGGGCGTAGTAAAGGTTGAAGTAGGATTCTGAGAAGTTGAAGATGGTGGGTTGCCACCGCTAAAGGCCCAGTTCCAGGTAGTGATCAATCCGGATGACAAATCGGTAAAATCAACAGGTGTACCCGCACAAGCAGGATTTGGTGCCCAGTCAAAGTCAGCGATCAATGGTGGCGCAGGGTTGCAATCAGCCAAACAACCATTATTGATTTTTGACTGCATATAAGAACTAATAGAGTTCACTGATTGTCCGCTCCATACATTAGAGTTTGACACGAAAGGACTCATGATAAATCCACCACCTCCATCGTGTACCGCACTGAAATTGTGTCCAATTTCATGTGAAGTCATGCAGCGTAGCTGTTCAGAGTTTCCAGTAAAATCCTGCAGGCAATGGTAATTGCTACTGTTACAAACACCGTTCAAATAGGCAATACCAACAGTACCGCCCGTGAAATCGCGATCGGTCCATAGCTCGCCAATATCAAAGTTAGCACCAAAATTGCCCCCGTTGCCCCAGGTGCGGAAACTGCCAAGCAATGTGCCGGCATCGTTTGATGCAGACCAGGGGCCAGGCCAGCTGGTGGCAACAAATTGAGTAACAATATTGAAACAAAGATCATTGTCAAAATTACCAGTGTAGTCAACTTCTACATCATTGATTACACCTACGTTGTGATTTTCTACAGCTGCTACGGAGCCATATTTGTCCAGCATCAGTTTGTCTGAAGCAATGGCAAGTTCCAATTCAAAAGTACCTACCAAATCCGGTGATGCATTATTGAGCAGTTCTTTAATATCCCACTCTGCTGCTTTTTCCATTTCATGAGTGACACCGCATTCAACCTTGTGGTCGTGAGAAACACTTGATTTCTCATATATCAAAAACAAATTCTGATCGGCGCCTGGAAGCAGGTAGCGCAAAGGCTCAATACGCCAAACCAATCCGTTTTCTTCAATGAAACCGTATAGGAAGTCTTTGTTAATGGTCAGTCTAACCCGACCGCCATTTTTTTCGTAACCCTTAAAAGCAATGTTTGGGTATTGTTTGATAACCTCATTTCCATTAGGAGTCTGCACAGTCAGAAAGTAGTCTGGAGAAAAGAGATTACTGCTTGTCAGGTTCAAATCCCAATTGTGATTCCCTACCTGAAAACTCAGGTTTGATTCAGCGTTGGACTTAACGAATGTACCAAGTTGTTCAGCGTTGAATCTGAAAACTTCATAGTCTGCAAATGCTTCTTTTAACTTAACCGATTGAAAATCTAGTTTTTCTCCGGTAAAAGACTGAGCATTGATGATCTGAATGGATGAAAAAATAAAAAGAAGGAATGCCAACAGGCATTGGATGCGGTGACGATTTGTCATAGTTAATCCAAATTTAATTAAATTGATGGATATGGAAAATTAAGAATGAATCGGCGGGAATCAATTTCGGCTTTGCAAAGATTAGCAGTTCCTAAGGGTTGGCATAAATAAAATTTCGGGGCAAAATTAGAAGTTGTCCAAAAATATCGCGCAAAAGATAAATAAAAATTGTTCGCTATGCTCATACGCGACTTTCATTGCCCATTTAACTACTTTTGCCCTGGTTTTTCCAAGTAACAATTAATTATTCTGACATGAAACACAAAAATGCTCAACTGATTTTCGCTTTTCTTTTGGCCTTGCTTTCCTTTTCCAGCAATGCACAAAGAGTTATCACCTCTGAAGAAGAACCTAAACAGGAAAAATCTACGAACCAATTGAGTTCCCGGATTTGGTATGGCGGTGGTTTTCAACTCGGATTCAGCTCCTATTACGGGGGCAATGTCTTTGCTTTTGGACTTAGTCCTATGGTCGGATATAAAATTATTGAACCGGTATCCATAGGTCCGCGCGTTGAAATGACTTATACTTCTTTCAAACAACCGGGTTTCAAAGCCGTTAGCCTGTTTGATGTAGATGCTGGCGTGTTCCTGCGCTTTAGGGTGTTTAGAGGGCTTTTCCTACAGGGAGAGTTGTCAAACTCATGGCTTCAACAGGCAGTGTATGGGTCTCAGGAAAAAGTTAGAACCCAGAGATTTAACCAGCGGATTGGCGCCGGTTGGAATTTTGGGAACGGGCAGGCAGGATCCGAACTTGGTGTGTTTTATAATTTTGCCATTGCCAACGACCTTTATGCTTATGAAAACCCTTTGGGTTACCGTTTTGGCTTTACCTGGAATTTTTAAACTCACACCAGCGAAAGCATGAAAACCGATTTTATCAAACATACTTTGAAGAAAATAAAATCTCATCATGAAAAATAGTTTAATCTCTTTAATCCTTGTATTGTGCGCTGTTATGCCGGCATTCGGTCAGTCAACAGGGAAGACGTATGAATTCAGAAACGGACTTTGGTTCAATGGTGAGGGATTCACCGAAAATACCTGGTTTGTCGTAAATGGATTGCTAAGTAAGAAAGCTCCCGAAACTGTAGATTCTATAATCGATCTCAGTGGTCACTGGGTTGTTCCTCCTTTTGCTGATGCAAACTGTTTCAGCATTGCCGATAATCCGAATGCGGAAAACGTACTCGATTTCTACATGAATGAAGGTGTTTTTTACTTGCAAATAATAGGTAATACTCAAGAAGGCCGGGAAGCGGTATCTCAAATGTTGGAAAATCCAATAAAGCCGGATGCTACCTTTTCAAATGGAGGCATTACCTGTTCTCTGGGTTATCCATTTTTGAAATACGAAGGCCCAGCTAATGGTATAAAAAATCCTGCAAATTGGGGCGCTGAATATGACAGGCTGAAATTGAGCCAAAAATCCCTTGGCAATGGTTACTGGTTTATTGACAACAAGGATGCACTAAATGCAAACTGGAAAAAGATTTTAGCGCAAAAGCCTGATTTCATTAGTATAAACCTGCTGGATGTAGCCAATAATGGAGGTAAGGAAGGAAAAGGACTGTCGAAAGAAATGGCCAAAATGATTGTCAAAAAAGCACACAAGTCTAAACTAAGAGTCGTCGCATATGCAGAAACAGCCAACGACCTTCGCCTGGGAATAAGTTTAAAAGTAGATGGTTTCGCCAATCTGCCTGGCTACAATTGGGATGGCACAGGCGACGGATCAAAATATGAGTTAAAGAACGACGATTTGAAAAAACTTGCCAAGAAGAAAATTCCTGTGGTCACTTTGTTTTCTCATAGTCAAACTGTTGCCGGCCGCAAAGACGCTAAAGAGGCAAACGCAGAGCTCTTGAAGAAAATGTTTGACAGCGGGGTGAATATTGTGATGGGTTCTGATGATCCACAAAGAACTATCCGTTCTGAACTTAATTACTGGTATTCGCTTGGCGTGATGGACAATTTAAAGGTTCTTAAAGTACTGTGCGAAAACACACCAAATGCCATTTACCCAAAAAGAAAGATCGCAAAATTTGCAAACGGCTACGAAGCCAACTTCCTGGTGTTGGGAAGTGACCCAATTCAAAACCTGCTGAAAGCAAGAATTGCAGTATTTAAGGTTAAGCAAGGAGAGATAATTAAGTAATGATCAACGGTTAGTGATTAGTGATCAACGATCAACGATCAGTGAAATAACTTTTCGTAAAAGAATTGATCACTAATCACTAACCGTTAATTGAATAACCATATTAACTTGGGGTCAAAAAGGGTCCTTTCATGAAACAACACAAAAATGCTCAATTGACAATAGCTCAACGTCGTTTGATACAAGAACTGTGTAGTAGCGGCAAAGCTTCAAAAAGTGAGTTGGCCAGGCGCTTTAATGTCAACCGCAAAACCATAAACAGATGGGTTAATCGAGACAGTCCATTTGACAAGCCCAGTGGTCCTAAAGAACCTCGTAGAGTGATCACTCCGGCATATCGTAAGGCTGTCATAGCATACCGTAAATCTCATCCAGACCGAGGTCCAAAGACAATCGCTTATCACCTAAAAGCTGAATTCAGTTTTGCTAATCGTGGAACGATTCATCGCATTCTTCAGCAAGAAGGTATGAACAACCGCAGTCAAAAAGAGAAAAAAAGCGGAGTCCACTAAATGTGGGAAAACATCGTGCTCAAATGGACTGGCAGCAATTGCCTGCGATTAAAGGTCAGCGTGGTTTTGCCTATAAAATCAGCATTATACATCTGAGCACCAGAATCAAATACAGTGAGATTCACCATAATCACAATACTCAGACACTAGCTGGTTTTTTACTGCGTGCCATGGAGCGATTACCGCCTTTTTATATTGTTTTTACAGATAACCACATGGCATTTACCATGAAGTTTGCATATCGTTCTGAGCGTCAAACGGCATTCAGTAAACTAGCAAAAAATCTGAAAGTCATTCATGCTTTAATTGCTAAAGGCAAACCCTGGCGAAACGGTTTTATAGAGCGTAGTAATCGAACTGATAATGAAGCACTTTTCAACCAAAAACGATTTACTTGTGAAGAACATCGTCGTTATGAACTCCGACTTTGGGAGATGTATTATAATCGACAAAGGCCACATCAAGGTTTGGATATGATGACTCCTTTAGAACTAGCTAGAAAACAGCACTTTTGCCATATCAGCAACTTGGCCCTATGTTAGCGTGTCAATTCAGTTAATCACTAACCGTTGATCACTACTTAAACCTAATCGCTTTTACAGGAGTAATGCCGGAGACCACCATGGAGGGTAAAATCAGGAATATTGTGGTGATGGCCAGTGTTCCAAGGTTGATGCCGGCAACGGCCATCCAGTTGACTTTCACTGGGGCGTAGGACAAGTAATAGTCGGCTTCATTTAGTTTGATGAATTTGAATTTGTCTTGTAAAAAGCAAAATCCTAATCCTATGAGGTTTCCCCAAAACATACCTAGAATGGTAATCAGCGAGGCGTGGTAAATGAATATTTTTCTGACTCCTCCATTGGACGCGCCCAGAGCTTTCAGTATTCCAACCATATTGGTTCTCTCCAGGACTAAAACCAACAGTGCTGTAACCATATTTATGATGGCAACTGCCAACATCAGCGCCAGGATCACGATTTCGTTATAGTCCTGTAAATCGAGCCATTCAAATATGGAAGGGAATTTTTCCCTAATGGTTACGGCCAGTAAATCAGCAGGTAAAATGTCGTTGTAAATGTATTCGTTATACGCCTCCAGGTCGCGTAAGTCATCCAGCCATATCTCGAATCCTGCTACCTGGTTATTGTCCCAGCCAAGTAATTCCTGAACTTGCCTGATATCACAGATGGCAAATTTTCGGTCGTACTCTTCCAAACCTGTTTTATAAATACCACAGACCTTGAAAAGTCGTCTCAACTGTGCCCCCTCTTTTACAAAATGGACGATTAGCTTGTCTCCAATTCCAACCTCTAGTCTGTCTGCTGTTTGGCGGCTCAAAATTAAATCACGACTGGGAGCTGAATCATTCAAGCCAATAATGTCCCCTTCCAAAAGGTAGGGTTTCAGGTTCTCCCAATCGAAGTCGCTGCCAATCCCCTTGAGCAGAACACCTTCCATGGCAGTTTTGGTTCGTATTATCCCTGGTTTGTGCGCAAATGCCTGAATATGGCGAATTCCTCCGAAGGTCTTTTTTTGCTGAAACCCCAGGCTTTCCAGTGTCTCGGGAGGAATGCCAGTGATTGTATCTACATACGGATAGAAATCCTGGTTTTTATCAATTGGCCTGGGTTCAAAAGATAGGGAATACGCGGTATCTGAAATATGGATATGCCCCCAAAATTCAAATATTTTACGGCTGATTTCCGATTTAAACCCTGCAATCAGGGCAGAGGAGGCTATCATGACAGCAACGCTCAATGCCACCGCAACGACGGCAATTCTGATGATTAGCCGGGAAAAATTATTCCCGCCAGCAAAAGCAATTTTCCTTGCTATAAATAATGCTAGGTTTTTCATGATGCAGGGCTGCTATTCTCTCTACTGGTTTGAACTTACTCGCGGATAAATTCCAATTCAAGATGTCTGTCGAGTTTGGCGATGGGCGATGGTTCTCCAGGCTCTTTGTCGTCCTGACGGTATTTAACCACATAATCAACAGCCCCGAGAATTTCGCTGCTGATGGCGCCGAATGTTGGTGGAAATGGTTCGCCGCTTCTGTTCGCCGAAGTACTCACGATTGGGCGTCCGAGAGTCTCTATTAGCTCTCTGCAAAACTGATCGGATGCCACCCTCATGGCAATGGAACCGTCAGGCGCTTTAACGCTTTCTGGTAAGCCAACCGCCCGATCGTATATCACAGTTAAAGGACGAGTATGAAATGAAAGCAGCGTTTCAAGTCTGGGATGTACCCTAAGTGCATAACGCTTTAGCATTTCTATGCCGGAAACCAGTAATACATACCCTTTATCGGGCGTTCTTCCTTTAATCTCGCTTATACGGTTAATGGATTCTTCATTCAGGGCATCACAACCAATCCCCCAAATGGTGTCTGTCGGATAACAGATAATATTCCCTCTGTCAAGCAGGGAAGCTATTTCAGAAATGTCGTCTCGTAGCAGGAACATATAGAACAATAGGTTTTTTGTAAGTGTTTGAACATGTACTTTTGGCAATGCAAAAGTCTGATTTTTAAATAAATAAACTAAGATGCAAGCAAATAAGCTCCAATTTATTTCAACAGCAGTACTTGTGATGCTGTTTTTTATACCGGAAATATTGTCCGCAAAACACATTATTGGCGGTGACATCACCTATGAATATGTTGGAGATGCGGGCGCCAACGCTAAAAAATGGCGGTTTACCATGAAAATATACCGTGATTGTAATGGCGGTGGAGCCACTTTTGATACGGATGCTTCCATCTCAATTTATCAGGGTACTTATACATCAAATGTGCTCTTTGAAGATTTTAATATCAATTATTCTGACTTTCAGCAATTGGTTCCGGACACACCACAATGCGTAACTCAAATTCCCAATGTTTGTGTACAGGAAGCTGTTTACATATTTGAACGCACCCTTCCAATTTCTAATCCGGGAGAGAGCTATTTTGTGGTATATCAACGTTGCTGCCGTAATGAAAGTATTACCAACATCGTAAATCCGGGTAGTGTTGGAGCTACCTACATGGTTGAACTTACCAGACAGGCGCAACTTGTAAACAACAACAGTCCCAGGTTTAAGAACTTTCCACCCATCATAATTTGCAACAACTTCCCAATTGATTTTGACCATTCTGCAATTGATGATGAAGGCGATTTGTTGCTTTACGAATTTTGCTCCCCTTTTGAAGGCGGTGGACCAATTACAAATACACCTGGTTTATTTACGTGCACAGGAGCCAAGCCAACTCCATCCTGCGCACCTCCCTTTGACAATGTGACTTTTGTAGTACCCACCTATTCTCCCACCTCACCCATGGCGGGAAATCCGAAAGTTTCCATAAATCAGATATCCGGGCTAATCACAGGAACACCAACATTGATCGGACAATTCGTAGTGGGAGTATGCGTGCAGGAATTCCGTAACGGACAGCTTTTATCAACTATAAAAAGAGAGTTTCAATTTAATGTAACCAATTGCAGTCCAGATGTTTATACTAAAATTGAGACCGACTCTTTTAAGTTTGCACTTGACCGATATATTGTGAAGTCTTGTGGTTCTAACACTGTGCAGTTTGAGAATTTAAGTGGAAAAACCCAGTTTATTGATGCTTTCAGGTGGGAATTTGATATGAAAGGCACCATCATCACGGATGATATAAACTGGAGCCCGGCCTTTACCTTTCCTGATACAGGCATATACCATGGATTGTTGATCCTGAACCCAAATGGCGGACAATGCAGTGATACAGCTGATATAGTGGTGCGCATATTTCCGGAAATAAATGCAGATTTTAGTTATGCCTATGACACTTGTGTTGCTGGCCCGGTTGACTTTCTGGATTTAAGTGTGAGTGAGGCGCCATTGGTTTCATGGGAGTGGAATTTTGGTGTTCCTGGCGCCCCTATAGCCAAACAACAAAACCCAAGTTATTTATATGCCATACCGGGTAACCATCCCGTGACTTTAAAAACAGTTGATGCGAATATTTGCTCTGATACGGAAACCAAGGTGATTAACTATTTTCCGGCACCTCCATTAATTATCATCAGACCAGACAGTTATTTGGGGTGTATACCAGCAGATATCTATTTTGATAATTTATCGACTCCAATTGATGATACGTATGCTGTAGATTGGGACTTTGGAGATGGAGCTACATCCAGCGGAGTTATTAGCCCGTCACATTTATATACCGAACCCGGATTGTATGATGTCTTTGTTTCAATTACTTCACCAATTGGCTGTTATATAGAAAAGGAATTTTCAAACCTGATTCGGGTAGAACCTTCACCTGTTGCCGATTTCACCTTCGATCCAATGGATGGTTTGACAACCTTTAATAATACAGTTGAATTTACGGACAAGTCAACAGATGTCGCTCACTGGAACTGGTATTTCAGCCCTTCTGATTACACCACAACCGTTCAGAACCCGACATATAGCTTCCCGGACACTGGAAATTATTCAATTCGCTTGATCGTGACGCATCCTGAAGGCTGCAAGGATAGTCTTACCAAGTATTTGGATATTCGCCCAGAAGTTCGGTGGTACATGCCTAATGCCTTTACACCAAATGCAGATGGCAAAAATGAAGGATTCTTAGGCAAAGGTTTTCTCGAAGGCGCAACTGGTTTTAATATGAGTATCTGGAATCGCTGGGGAGAAAAAGTATTTGAAACAAGCGACCCAACCGAAGCCTGGAATGGTAGGCAAAACAATACAGGCGGTATGTCTGATCCCGGAGTATATGTTTACGTAGTCACGTTCACGGGTCCAAGAGGGGAGAACCATGAATACAAAGGGTATGCAACTTTAATTAGATAGGGTATGCACATGACTCATCCCAAACCCTCCATCAAATGGAAATTTGGGATGACTGATATCACATTCTTTCAGGCATTTCTATCCCAAGCAAATTCATACCCGAAGCCAACACGGCTCCAACAGCCTTGCTAAGCGATAGCCTGAATGCTTTTGCATTTTCAGAATCCGCGTTGAATATGCTCAGGTCGTGCCAAAAACGGTGATAACTCTTGGCCAGGGCATAACAATAATTTGCGATCAGGGAAGGATCGTAATCATCGGCAGCAGCTTGAACGATTGCCGGGAATCCATGCAAAGACAACAGCAATTCTTTCTCCTGAGCTTGAATTTCCGTGTAATCTCCGGCACCGGATAGGTCAATATTCTCACGCTCAATCCGTTGCATGAGTCCGTTAATTCTTACATAGCTGTATTGAATATACGGTCCAGTTTGCCCCTGAAGATCGAGTGATTCTTCCGGGTTGAAGATCATCCGTTTCTTTGGATTCACCTTGATGATAAAATACTTCAGAGCACCCATGCCAACCCTGCGCAGGTTTTCCTGCTTTTGTTCGGTACTCAGTCCTTCTATTTCCCCACGCTCACTGGCCTGCTCTTTGGCCAATCTGATCACCTCTGCGATCAAATCATCGGCATCCACCACTGTACCTTCTCTGGTTTTCATTCTACCAGTGGGTAGTTCAACCATTCCGTATGCCAGGTGATGCATGCCGTTAGCATAAGGTTCACCCAAGCGCTTCAGGGTTTCAAACAATACCTGAAAATGGTAATTCTGTTCATCCGCAACGGTGTATAAATAACGTTCACAACCAAGTTCCTTATGACGCATTCGAGCGGTGCCAAGGTCCTGGGTAATGTATACGGAGGTGCCATCAGCCCGAAGTACTACTTTTTCATCTAATTTGACATCCGTCAGATCTACCCAAACCGAGCCGTCATCTTTTTTAAAAAAGGCACCTTTCGCCAGACCCTCAGCAACAATATCTTTCCCGAGCAGATATGTATCACTCTCGTAATACAATTTGTCAAAACTCACGCCTAAATCTCTATAAGTTTCATCAAAGCCCTGGTAAACCCAGCCATTCATCATCTTCCACAGGTCTACCGTTTCAGGATCGTGCTGCTCCCATTTTAGCAACATCTCCCGTACTTCTGTACCTAAGACAGAATGCTCATTAAACCATTTGTTTTTGAAACCCTTGAAAAATGCTTTTTCGTTTTCGCCTTCCTTGTGCAACTCTTTATAAGCTTTATCGGCTTCAGTACTCTGTTGCCAGGTTTCATACTCTTCCATGGTCTTTTTCTCAAAAAAGACATACCAGTCTCCAACAAAATGGTCCCCCTTGATGCCTGTACTCTCAGGTGTTTTGCCTTCTCCAAATTTCTTCCACGCCAACATGCTTTTACAAATGGCTATACCCCTGTCATTGATTATCTGAGCTTTAATTACCTCATAACCAACAAATTCTAGAATTTTAACATTGGACCATCCTAGTAAAATATTGCGGATATGCCCCATGTGTAAAGGCTTGTTTGTATTTGGTGAGGAATATTCCACCATTACCTTTTTTCCATTTTTTGGCAAACTTCCGTGTGTGCCATCAACAGGCATGGAAAGCAGAAACTTCTTCCAATACGCATCTCCGATTTCTACATTGAGAAATCCCTTTACTACATTGAATGACTCAATCTCAGGAACTTTTTTTTGCAGAGACTCACCAATTTCCATAGCAGCTGCATCCGGAGCTTTTTTTGCGATTTTTACAAATGGAAAGATAACTATAGAGTAATCGCCGGTAAAATCGGGTGGGGTAGTGTTGACCAAAACTTTGGCCGCATCTGAAGGCTCGCCATATAGCTCTTCAACGACCTTAGCAACCGCTTGCTGCAAACTTGCAATAATATTCATGAATGTATACCACTTTTAGAGCCGGCAAAAGTAGAGATTTTATGCCGATACAAACAGATTGGAACTGGCTACAACATGAATTTATTGCAACCAGTTCCAATAAATCATCCTATCTGATTAATGTGGTATTGCCTTTGTATACCTCCGTTGCCCCATCAACATACTCTACCTCTAGTATCCAAATGTATACACCTGGATCCATTTCCTGGCCTCTGAAAGTGCCATCCCATCCGGTGTTTTCATCATTAAAGGCGAAGTTCTTTGCCTCATACACCATTTCTCCCCAACGATCAAAAACACGGAACAATAAGGCCTTAGAAGTCTTTTGTCCATGCACTAAAAGGAGATCATTGATAAAATCACCATTCGGGCTGAAAGCCGTTGGTACAAAAACTTTTCTCGGTTTATCAACCTGGATGTATACCATGTCTGATGCCCGGCAACCTAAAGAGTCAATGGCCGTAACTTCAAAATATTCACTGTACTCCAGGTTGTACACTGATGGGTTAGTACAACTCATGCAACTTAGCCAAACACTGTCTTGAGGTGACCAAACCAAATTGAATGAACTGTTATAGTTAAATACTTGTGCTACCAGCTGGGTATCCTGTCCCAGTATTATGTGAAAATCAGGCCCCAGGTCCACGTCCATGGGGTCTTTTTGCGTTACCTCAATTGGAGGCAATTCTGCGATACAGCCATTAATGTCCATGATTGTAGCTTCATAAAATCCTGCTGACAAACCAATTCTTACGGCTGAACCGCTGTACGGACCGTTATCAAGTGCATATCGGTATGGTGCTGTTCCACCCATTGGATGGAAAATAATCTGACCATTTTGGTCCCCGTGACACCTTGGTTCAATCATATCCAATGTCGCATCCAGGGGAGCGTCAGGTTGCAAAATTTGTGCAATTTTGGTAGTCACACAGCCATTTTTATCAGTAATAGACACAGGGTAGGAGCCAGAAGCCACATCTTGTATAGAATTTCCTTGTTCTCCATTTCCCCAGGAGTAGCTGTAAGGAGACACACCGCCACTTCCATTTACAATGGCGGACCCTGTGAATTCACCATAACATTTGACATGAACAGGTGTAATTTGACCTTGTAAAAGAGTAGGTTCCTGGATCATAACACTGACGACATCTTCACACCCATGGGCATCTGTAATGGTTACCTGAGCAAGCCCGGCACTTAGTCCTTGTCCGACTGAATCCTGTACAGAAGTTCCCTGATTCCAAAACCATGTGTAAGGAGCCGTGCCCCCCGTTGCCATGGCCGCAGCCCAGCCGGTAGCCTCGCCATGGCATTCTACATCGTCTTTACCACTTATGCCTGCCTCAACCGCAATTGGATTGCCAATAACAACAGAATGTGTGGCTGTACAGCCATCTGAGTCTGTTAATGTAACTGAATAGCTCTGATTTGCCGACAATTGACTTGCCGTGATGCCTGATTGTGTAGGGGTGGTATTCCATAAAAATGTAAAATCAGATAGGTTAGCCGGTGTAATTCCATAATAAACTGAATTTACTGTAGCTGTTCCGTCATTTCCATCGTGGCAATTAGGAAGGGTAGGGAGTGCAAAAGCATTTAATTCGGCCTTTTGCGGAACAATAGTACTCCCAAGCTTTGTACATCCATTCGCATCTGTGACCGTTACTGTGTATTGTTGTGCAGCAAGCCCGGTGGCTGTTTGGTTGTTCTGATTATTTGCACTCCACAGGTATTGATAGGGGGCTACGCCTCCTGCCGGCAAAACAGTGGCTGTACCATTTGAAGCATTGAAACAAATGGTGTCTGTAACAGCAGGTAAGTCAAGTAAAATGGCATCTGGTTCATTTACTAATGCGGAAACGACATGGGTACAGCCATTTATATCCGTTATGGTTGACATGTAATTGCCAGCAAACAAATTGGTAAGGTCTTGTCCTGAACTATTGAAATTACCTGGGCCTTGCCAATTGGCATTGTATGGAATGGAACCTCCATTTATATCCAGGTGCAGTTCACCATCATTCTGGCCATGGCACTTTACATCAATGTTGGTGGCAAATCCAGTAAGCTCATTTGGTTGAGTCAGAGCTTGCGATAATGTACTGCTACAGCCATTTGCATCGGTGATGGTGACTGTATAGGTTCCTGCTGGTAAACTGTTGGCATCCGGCCCAATGGTTCCCGTATTCCACAGATAGTTTACCGGATCAATACCGCCTGTACTGGTCACGCTGATTTGACCGTCGGACCCGCTGAAACAGGAGATATTCTGTGCTTGCGTAAGGTTTAAACGAACTTCTGCCGGCTCTGAAATGATAACTTGTTCAATGGCTGTGCAACCATTGTTGTCTGTCACAGTAAGAAGGAATGTGCCGGCTCCCAGAGAAGCTAGTACAGACGTAGTATTTCCAGTGCTCCACAAATAGCTGTAAGGCTGTGTTCCACCATTTACCTCCGCAGTGGCGGTTCCTGATGGATCACCATAACAAAGTGCATCAGATGATGTGGTCGTTAACTCCAGCAAAGCAGGTTCCGAAATATCAACTGTTGCAGTAGCCGTACAGCCCCCGGCATTTGATACAGTTACCTGATATGTTCCGGCACCTACGTTGGTCAATGCCAGGTTTGTTTGTAAGGATGGGTCATCCCACTGATAGTTGTTTGTTCCACCAACATTTACAGTTACCTCTGCACTGCCATCTGATCCGCCATAACAGGAAACATCATGTAGCAGGTTAGTACTGGCGGAGAAATTCAATACATCTACAGTTACATCACCCGTAGTGGTACATCCGTATATATCCGTAGCAGTCACCGTGTAGGTATTTGAAACCATTGGGTTTGCCATGGTGCTGGGGCAATCGAGGCAATTTATATCAGGATCGTTGTTCCACTGATAGCTTATTTCATAAGTTGGGGCGAAGGTTATGCTCCAGCTGTTCAAAGTGCCTGTAAACGACTGAAAATCATCAATTATCTGCAGTTGCCAGGTTCCGTTTACCGGACGATTCGGGGTGTCCCAGAGATCGCCCCAGGGGCCTTCAGGCTGAAATTCACCACTAAATGGGGCTGCTGAAGCCGGCGCTTGCGGGCCGGGAAAATTAATTGTTGTTGGAGCTGAAGCCGTAAAACAAGTATTGGTATAATTATCTCCACTTCCTCCATTGTCGGTGGACAATTCAAGCACCTGACCACCAGGTGAAATCAGAAATATATCCAGATCATCGTCATAGCCATGACTGATGTCGAGACAAACCGAGCGAATGACGCCTGGCCCCAGAAAGGTCGGTTGTACTCCCACTACATTTATGGAGGAGTTCACTGCCGGGTAATTATCCGGAATGGCAATGCTGTTGCTATTCGTAAATGTTGGTGGCTGCGGCGTAGGGACAGGAATGGTCGCATCCAGTGTAACAGGTGCGCCAGGTGTACAAATACTGGTATCCTGCATCAATGGAGGTACTATTGGGTTATCCCTGATGTACAGATATACCGTATCTCGATTGCAGGCATCAATCTGCACATCAAAGGCGATAAATTCCATGGGCTCAATAAGATTGTCCTCAAAGGCAGAAATAGGGAAACTTATCTGGGTCTGTCCTGCAGGAATAACCAAATTATTGGGGATCTGTTGAAAATCCACACCTGGAATGGCTGTACCGAAAGTATTGATATTCACAGGGAAATTTTGTGTTAAAGGTGTGCCTAGTGTAAAGGATACAGTAGCTGGCGTACAACCCTCTGCAATTGATCCATCGGCACTGGGTGTGTCCATAGCAACCCGCAGTCCTGACGTGCCAAAGCTTTTTGCTTCCAGAAACACCCCTGAATCATAGGCTGAATCGAATACGTCAGCAATTGCCAATTTGATTGTGTACTCCTGACAAGGAGTTACTACAGCCATGGCGGTAAAAACATCCGTAAAGCCATCATAAACCGGCTGCAGCATAGAGCCAAGATTGCTGTTGTAATATTGTGAATTAAAGGGCAAACACGGATTGGGAATTGGGTTGTTTTGGGTGTTTGTGGGGTGAATATTGTTAATGGCTACCGGTAAATTAGTACCTGGTATCAAGGCAATATTGGTTGGGACCGGGTAGCCAGGCCCCTGTATGAAAAACCCAAAGATGTCGTTGAAAAGAGTACAAGAATATTCTGGATATTCTTCTGATGCGAAACAGTACCTGAACCTCAATGTGTCTGAGGTGGGAATAAAAGTAATGGTGTACACAGCAACATCGCGGGTAGCAGCGGTGGCAATGGCTGTTAAATTAGCATCTGTGGCAGTACTTCCATTGCTGTTTGAAGCAAAAGCCGAACCAGGATCTGTGGGGCCGGAGCCTATCAGAGGTTTTGCTGCATATCCACTGGTGAGTATGATTCCTCGTTCAATCCCAATAGATTGAGTACCTCCAGAGAAATAACCTACAGCTCTTGGGCTCCCATTGTAATTGATGCTGGTTACTTCAACGCCATCTCCCAAAAAGACATTGGAAATTAAAGACTGGGGCGTATAAGGCCCACTTCCATTGGCCTCAATGGTTTGAAGAAACTGTGCTTGTGTAGTCTGAAAAAAGTGAAGAAAAATTAAGGGGCATAAAAGTTTTTGGAAAGAAAAATTAATGAGTTTCATCCGGTGAATTTGAAAGGTTAAAGTCCAGGCGACTTTTCTCAAGATTAAATTACCCGGGAAGCGGATGAGGGGGGATTAAAAGTGTTTTCAATTGTGAGCCGAAAAGTAAGACGATCTTTTTAAATACTGGTTGTAGATGCTCAAGAAAATTCCCCTATGTTTAATTTTAACGCTGGTGATGCCCTAAAACCTCATTACATCTCTCAATTCGGTCGTTTTATCTAATTTCCATATAGTAATTGACGCCAAAATGAGTCCTTGTGTGTTGTTTAGTATGGCTTCTATCAGATTTTACTAATCTCTAAAATCATTATATAATTTATTCACGATGTCACAGTTTCTGAAATTTGTATTTGCATCCTGTTTGGGCACAGCACTGGCACTTGTACTTCTATGCGTTATCGCGTTTGGGTGGGTGGCCGGAATAACCAGCTCAGCTACAGAAAAAAAGACTGTTGAAATACAGCCCAATTCTGTTTTGAAGTTGGACTTTCAGCAGGTGATTCCACAACGCACTAATAACCTTCCCATTGACCCATTTGACGTAGAGAATGATCAGGTTCTTGGGTTGACGGATATTGTCGCTGCCATTGAACGAGCTAAAGATGATATTGATATTAAAGGCATTTATCTGAATGCCAGTGTAATACCAACCGGAAAAGCCAGCGCTTCCACAATCAGGAAAGCGCTAGTGGACTTTAAGAGTTCAGGGAAATTCATCATAGCCTACGCAAGTTTTTATACTCAGGGAGCCTATTACCTTGCCTCAGTTGCTGACAGCATTCTGATGAATCCTCAAGGAGCAGTTGACTTCCGAGGATACTCCAGCATGGTGCCTTATTACAAAGGATTACTTGACAAACTTGATGTGAAAATGCGCATCTTTTACTGTGGTAAATTCAAAAGCTATACGGAGTCATTCAGGCTGAAGAAAATGAGCGAGGAAAATCGTCTTCAGACAAGAGAGTACCTCACAGCGCTGAATGATATTCTGATTCGGGATATTTCCGCTAGCCGTTCCATTCCCGAGGATGAGCTGCGTCAAATCGCAGATCGTTTTGACGGATTTAGTGGTGAAAAAAGTGTGAGTTCTGGTTTGGTTGATCGCCTGGCATACGAGGATGAGGTGTTGGATCTTATGCGCAATAAGCTGGGTCTTGAAGAAAAAGAAAAATTCAGAACAATTGAACTTGAAGATTATTTCAGAGGAAAGGGTAAAAACATAGATTTCAGCATAAAGGACAAAATTGCTGTAGTGTATGCAGAAGGAACCATTTACGATGGCAAGGATGGAGATCCAGGCGAAACTTATGACGGCAAGTATGTAAAATTGCTGAGAAAAATAAGAAAAGACGACAAGGTTAAGGCTGTTGTGCTTCGCGTAAACTCTCCTGGTGGCAGCTCTTTAGCCAGTGATAACATACTACGCGAACTTGATTTATGTAAAAAAGCCGGCAAACCGGTGGTCGTTAGTATGGCAGATGTCGCTGCTTCTGGCGGATACCTGATCTCTTGTCATGCGGATAGCATATTCGCCGAAGAAGGCACCATCACAGGGTCTATTGGTGTATTTGGCATGATTCCTATACTGGATGCAACTATGGAAAACAAGCTGGGTATAACCTATGATACGGTTAAAACCGGCAAATATTCAGCTTTTGGAACCCCATTTGTGGACTTTTCGCCTGAGGAATCTGCATTAATTCAGGGCAGAGTGGATGAAATTTATGGTGATTTTCTTCAAAAAGTGGCCACTGGCCGCAAGCAAACCAAGGAGCAAATTGATGAAATTGCACAAGGCAGGGTTTACTCAGGTATAAGAGCCAAAGAAATTGGATTGGTGGACGACATTGGAGGGCTCGATCGCGCCTTGCAGGCGGCTGCAAGTCTGGCAGGAATAGAAAAGTACAGGAGTGCTGAGTACCCGGAAGCCAAAACCGGAATGGAGCAATTGTTGGAAAAATTGTTGCACAAGGATAAATTCGGCGATGATGTGAAAGCCAGTATGATCAGGCAGGAACTCAAGGAGTTTTATCCTGCTTACAAAACAATGCAGGAGTTTCGCAAAAGCAAAGGAATTCTGGCCAGGATGCCCTTTGAGTGGATTGTTAATTAGGCGGGTAAATGCAAATTGCTGATTTCCCAAATCAATAAAATAAAGAGCATGGCACCGAAACAATGATTTTGCGTTTTGGTGCCATGCTCTTTATTTCATTAGCCTAATTAAGCGCTGAAATTCATTCCTGGAATTCTGGGTAACTCTTGAGATCAGCAATGTTCCTTGTATTGTTACTTCTCTCCAAGTATCGCTGTAGCAGCACGCTGAGATGCTCCACCAGCTCCAAGCAAATTTTGAAGCTTCTGATACCCTTCCTTTATTTCTGCAGCCTTATCTGCTTGCAATATTTCAGATAGCGATTGTTTTAAGTTTGACTCGTTTAATTCGTCCTGGATAAGTTCAGTCACCAGCGGTTTGTCGAGTACAAGGTTCACAAGTGAAATATATTTTACCTTGATTAGCCGCTTGGCAATCTGATAGGATAGGGGACTGCCTGCATAGCAAACTACCTGGGGAGTGCCAAGCAAGGCTGTTTCAAGGGTAGAGGTGCCTGATTTTACCAGGGCGGCGCTTGCTGATTTGAGTAGGGAATACGTTTTGCCAGTAATTAATGCTACCTGAGGGTATGGCTTTAAAATTTCATCATACACCTCTTTGGGCAAGTTTTTTGTGCCGGCAACTACAAATGTATAATCCGGAAATGAAGGAACAATGCTCAACATTCTGGGTAATATCCTCTTTAGTTCCTGCATTCGACTCCCAGGAAGGAGTGCCACTATTTTTCTCTTTTCAAACAAGTTTTCAAAAGACATGGATTGGACAGCATCCACCAATGGGTGTCCTACATAAGTCACATGCACACCATGAGTACTATAAAAGGCTTGTTCAAAGGGTAGGATCACCAACATTTGATCTACATCTCTGGAGATGCTTTTTACCCTTGACTGATGCCAGGCCCAAATTTGCGGTGAAATGTAATACACAACCCGGATCCCTTGTTTTTTTGCCCATTTAGCGATGCGTAAATTAAACCCGGGATAATCAATCAGCACCAATACGTCCGGTTTAAATTGGAGTATGTCTTGTTTGCAAAAAGCGATATTTCCAAGAATGGTGCGGATATTTAACAACACTTCAACGAATCCCATAAAAGCAAGGTCCCGATAATGCTTTACCAAGTCGCCGCCAGCCGCTGCCATCAGATCTCCTCCCCAGACTCTGAACTGGAGTTTGTGGCGCTGCAACTGCATGGCCTTCATTAGATTTGAACCGTGTAGGTCACCGGAAGCTTCGCCGGCAATCATATAAATTTTCATAGGAATTAGCCGCAAGATAGCGGTTCAAATTGGTGTGGAACAAAAAAGAAAGCGGAGCCGGTTATGTACCGGCTCCGCTTTCAAAAAATAGAAAAGTATATTATTTCAATACAACCCACTGAGTTTGAGCAACTCCGTCTTTACCTTGCAATACTACACGGTAAGAACCAGAATTGAGACCCAAAGCGCTGATGGAAACAGAGTGGTTGCCAGAAGTAAGTTCACCCAGATCGCGGTTTTGAACCAATGCGCCCAGAGCATCAAACACCATCAACTGAATGTTTTGAGCTGAAGCAAGACCAAAACGAACTTCAGAAACATCGTTACTTGGGTTTGGTGCGATAGAGAAGTTGTTAAGTGTAAGTGTTTTAACTCCAACCAATGAAGATACTTCTACGTTATCGAGGTACAGGTTGTTGCCATAACCACTTTCAGCTACAAAACGTACGAAAACTGAACCAGAACCTGCAAATGCAGTGATGTCAATTTCGTGGCTTGCCCACTGAGAAGAGCTTGGTGTAAAGGCAGAAGTTTGAGCAGGAGCCGTAGCCAAACCAATATAACCATCATGGAAAACTGTAGTCCATGTAAGACCGCAGTCTGCTGAAATATCTACACGCATAGAATCTTTGTAAGATGCGTTGTAGTAAGTGTAAGCGTGGTCAAACTTCAGATTGGTTGTTGAACCTGCTGGCATGGTAAGATCAAGCTTTGGAGTCTGCAGGATAGTTTGCGCAGCATCGTAATCGAACATATTGTTCTTGGTAGAACGAGTGCTGTTTGAACCAGCAACTGTGCTGATTTTCCAACCATCAGTGCCTGCATTTTCAACTAACCAACCTGCTGGAGGAAATGCTGCACTCTGGAATGGATATGCGAAAGGCAATACAGAACCTGGATCGAACAAACCTTGAACAGTTACAGTACCGTAACCTTCATTCTGTGGTGTTTGCAGCATTCCATTATTTGAACTCACGGCAAGAACGTCAATTGTGTTAGCACCAGGTGTTGTAATGGAAATATTGGTAAGCGTGATAACAGCAGATTCTCCCTCTGCCAGGTTGCCAGTCCAGTTGTAATCCTGCCATGGATCATTACCCTGACGATAGCGAAGAAGAGCAGTAGTCAATGGCTGATCAGACAGGTTGATGATGCTGAAACTTGGATTTGAGCCAGGAGAGCATACAAATGTGCTGGAAGATGGGATCAGCACTTTAGGAGTAGCAGGAGCAATTCTGAATGATTGGAATACTTCCTGGGTAGTGTGATTCTGCAACCAGGCAGAAACACCCAATTGGTTTACATTGTATAGGTAAGCTGGCAATGCAACAGTGAAGTTATAGGTTTTAGTCACTCCAGCATCAAAGTTGCCGGTAGAAGTTCCAGCAGCACCTGGGACCATTTTTCTCACAGGTTGCTCGAAAGTCTTTTCTCCATTGCTTCCAGGAGCTGCATCGAAGAAAATTCTGTCTTCAACCAATACTACGTGCAAACGCAAATCGCCTGTCAGGTCGATGTCTGAAGTGGCAGAAACCTCAATGGCAATTGTGTCATAAGTAGCATTGAATGTATAAGACATATCCATAACCACCGGAGTAGTAATGGCAGCAGAAGCCTGAAGTTCAGCTGCGCTTAGGCATCCAGGAGCGCCGGTATAACCGCAATCGTCAAAGATCGGAACACCATCAACCAAACCGTGTGGAACACCGGTAACACCATAGTATGATACACGGGTTGCAACTTCAGATGGATTCTGTGAGTTCATTGGGTCAAAACCAGGCCAGTTGGTCTGATATTTAACTGGAGTCACAATATCGTGATTAGCATCCAAAATAGCGTTGAAGCCTGGGTTTTGTGAAGCACAAGGAGGGCAGGAAGCGTTGGTAAATTCTTCAACGAGCACTCTGCGAGCGTGCTGGGCAGAAAGTGTGAAAACACCTGCCAGAAGCAAAGTGAAAAGGAGTAAATTCTTTTTCATGTTAGAAAGCACTATTTTTAGTTGGTGAATAAGTTGTGCGCAAAAGTATTTAAACGAATGGTTAAGTTTTTCAATTTGGTCGATTTTGTCGCAAATTATCAATACCAATCCACCCGATATTTACATTAACAATCACATACGGGAACTATTTCATGAGCATTCGAATTTCAAGAACTAATTTTGCCCCTTTGAATTGCTGTAAAGAATAGACATGGTTTTTGAGCCCAAAGACGTATTAAAGAAGCTTGAATTTGACAAAATACTCGATATTTTGCTCAAAGAAGCACTCACATCACTGGCTATAGAGAGGATTGAGAAGCTGAGCCCCCTGACGGATTTTACCAAAGTCGACCTGGCTTTGCGGGAAACCAGAGATTATAAACTGGCTCTCGAAAAAAATGAAAAAATTCCACTCAGATCATTCTCAGACATTCGTTCTGAGCTGAAAATGCTGGAAGTGCCCGGATATACATTAGCCACAGAAGCCTTTCAAAACATACTTAATATCCTCCTGGTGGTCAGAGATCTGATCAAATATTTTTCCACCGGCGCCAAAAAGGAAATTTACCCCAAATTATATGACATCCTAAGACCTTTGACTTTTGATGAAGAGCTGGTAGCAGCCATAAATAAAGTCTTTGATGATAAAGGCGACATCCGTGCCGATGCCTCTCCGGAACTTGTCAGAATTCGCCGAGAAACTCAGCAAAAACTTAAAGAACTCGATGGTAAATTCAGACAACTCATGCAGGAATACCGGGCAAAGGGCTGGCTTTCCGACTCGCCGGAGAGTTTCAGAAGCGGTAGAAGAGTTTTGTCAGTTCCAGCTGAGCACAAACGCAAGATCCGGGGCATCATTCACGATGAATCCGATTCCGGAAAAACAGCCTTTATTGAGCCCGATGGCGTTATTGAGGTAAATAATGACTTGTTTGATCTGGAGCACGAAGAAAAAAGGGAGGTTTTCAGAATTCTTCGCCAATTAAGCGAAACCATCAGACCTTATGGCCCACAACTGGCTCAGTATCTTGAAATACTGGTTCGTTTTGACGTAGTACATGCCAAAGCAAAACTTGCCCTTAGTATGCGAGCCGGTATGCCTGTACTGAAGGAAAAACCAATTATTGCAATACGCAAAGGTTACCATCCGCTCTTGTATCTGAAAAATAAGGCTGCCTCCAAGAAAACTATCCCGTTTGAACTTCGCTTACATCCGGAAAACCACATTCTGGTCCTCTCTGGCCCCAATGCCGGAGGAAAATCAATAGCGATGAAGTCGGTGGGACTGCTACAGCTGATGTTGCAAAGCGGATTGCTTATACCGGTGCATGAGCTCAGCGAAATGGGGGTATTTAAAAAGATATTTACTGACATAGGTGATCAGCAGAGCCTTGACGATGATTTAAGTACCTATTCATCCCGCCTGCAGAATGCAAAGGTCTTTTTGGAAAAAGCCGATCCGGAAACTCTGGTATTGATAGATGAAATGGGCAGTGGCACAGACCCCAAGCCCGGAGGGGCCATTGCTGAAGCCATACTTCGACAATTGCATAGAAAAGGCGTGTACGCTGTAATTACTACCCACTATTCAAATCTTAAAGTTTTTGCCTTCAGACACACAGGTGTGCTCAACGGCAATATGCAATTTGACAAGGACACACTAATGCCTACCTACGAACTTAGGGTAGGTCGTCCAGGCAGTAGTTATGCTTTCGAGATAGCAGAAAAAAGCGGGCTTCCTCGCGACCTGATTGGATACGCCCGCCATAGAACCGGGCCTGAAACGGCGGTGGACGATATTCTTATTGAGCTTCAACAGGAAAAGCAGGAACTGGAAGAAAAACTCAAGGTGGTTTCTGATAGGGAACAAAATCTGGAAAGGCTTATTAAAACCTATGACGCGCTGCACCATGAACTGGAATTGAGCAAAAAGCGGTTAAAACTTGATCAAAAGGAGTTTGATCTCAGACAATCAGCCAGCACAAACAGGGAGCTGGATAAGCTCATTAAACAACTTAAGGAAGAGAAGAACCTGGAAAAAGCGCAGCAAATTGCAGCCAGTCTCCGGCAGGAACGAACCGAAAAGGCTAAAGCAGTTGATACTGCCCATATTGAGGTAATAAAACTGGAAGATGACAATCCACCTTCTGCTTCTGCCAAGCCGCTGGAGGCCGGCGATTTTGTCAGACTTCGGGCCGGTGGTGCAACGGGAAGAATTGAACGGATTAAAGGTCAAAAGGCAGACATCCAAATGGGTGGCATAACCGTCACCGCTCCACTCCGCGAGTTGTTGCCAGCCGTTGAGCCCTCCTCAAATTCACATAGAAGCACGCAAACCAATTTGTACAAGGTCGCAGATTTTGATGCAAAGATTGACATTCGGGGTATGAGCAAGGATGAAGCTTTAATGACCCTGGAAAAATTTGTAGACAACGCTTTGATGACCAGCGCCGTAAGCCTAAGAGTATTGCATGGAAAGGGCGATGGAATTTTGAGAAGAGTAGTAAAACAGAAGCTGAAAGAATATGGTGGGAACATATCCAACATTTATCATCCAGAGCAGGATGATGGTGGCGACGGGGTGACAATTATTGAGTTGATAAGTTGAGTTTGCAATTGGCAGGCAATTTTTTTCCTAATCCTTTGAAAATCCGACCCTTCCCGTATCTTTACTCCGATATTTCCGAATATTCCTACCCTCCTGATTAGTTTAATCAAAACAAGATCATCTGACTGGAAACGCCTGATTTCCACCTGTTGAAGAGTCGACAGGGCTTAATCATGTGCCTATCATGCCTTATGGCTTGCAGGCGACATTTGTTTTAGGTTAATCCCTTATTTAGGCATCAATTTTGTTTGGAATCATTGATTCCGAAAACTAAATTAACGCTAGTGAAGCTAAGAGACTTACTATTTCGATTGTGCAGTGTTCTGGTTTTAATGTTTCCCTTGTTAATCGCAAACGCCCAGGACATTCATTTCTCGCAATTTGGAAATACTCCGCTCAACCTGAGTCCAGGTTTGGCAGGAGTTTTCGGCGGGGATATCCGCTTTGTGGCCAATTACAGGGACCAGTGGCGAGCTGTACCAGTACCTTACACAACCTTCTCGGGATCTGTGGAGAACAAGGTGTACTGGGCCACCGGAAAATACGACCGGTTCCTGACAGGCTCCATTCTGATCAATTACGATCAACAGGGTAGCCTGAAACTTACCTCCCTTCAAATTGGTATTCCAATTTCTGTTACGTTGCCAGTGAACAAAGCGACCTTTGTAACACTGGGCGTCACTCCGGCATTTGGGCAGCGCTCCTTTGGAACCAGTAAACTCACCGTAGATGCACAGTGGCAGCAAAGTGTGTTCGACCCACTGGCTCCAACCCGTGAAACAGAACTTTTCCACAGCCAGAACTTGAAATACTTTGACCTGAGCGCCGGAATTAACATCAGAAGGCAATCAGCAAAAAAACGCAGTAAGGTTGATGTTGGAACTGGTTTACACCATCTCAATCGGCCTTATCATGATTTTTGGTCTGTTACCCTTTCAAATCCTGGCAATGTCAGATTGTTTGATAAACTCTCCATTTATGGATTAGGGCTGCTGCAACTCACAGATAATTTTGATATCGTTGGCCAGTTTCTGTACCAGAAGCAAGGCGAATACCAGGAAAGAGTATACGGTGGTGGTGTAAGACTCCATTTAAACAGAAAGCCCTACAAGGAACTTGCTCTTCAGGTTGGAGTTGATTTCAGGCAGCGTTTCGGCAAATCGCTCACTCCACATGTTGAGTTGTTTTACAAAACATGGCAATTAGGATTTACCTATGATACCAACGTTTGGAATGACCTGGACCTGATCACCAACGGGCGTGGTGGTCCGGAAGTCTCGCTTTCATACAGATATCATAAGGTGAAGCCGGTTCCCGCTTTCAAGTCCTGCCAGCTGTTTTAAACAGGATCATCTGAACAAATTAACCCTAAAACCATAATCCAACCCGAAAACTCATTTGAAGCTAAGAACATTTCTCTATGTTAGTTAGAATAAAAATAGAACGCTTCGCATTGCTTTGCCTCCTGTTGGTGCTAATGGGGCAACAATCCTTGGCGCAAATCGGCGTGTCAGACCGAATCAATCAGGAAAATGACCGGGCGCCTTCACTGAAAGCACTTGAGGAGGCGGCGCTTAAAGAGACTGCCAGGAGTGATCACTATGGCGCTATGCGCTATTATCACCTGATTCTGGATGCCGAACCACTAAACCCACGCATACTCAAAGCCTATGGAGAATCAGCGATCAAATTTGCCGCTTATGATTCAGCAGCTGTAGCTTTTGGAAGATTGGTAGATCTCGGAATGACAGCCCCGGATGGCTTACCCATTCTTCGTTTGGCAGGTATTAAATTCCAATTAGGTGATTATGCCAAGGCGCGTGAGTTGTATCGTCGCTATTTGTTTCAGGAAAAAATACCAGGAGCCACAGAGGCCATGAAGCTGGAAGCCGAATCCAAATTGGGCGATTGTGAATGGGCGCTTGATCTTCTCAACCATCCAGTTGTGGAGGAAGGCATGATGGCCATGTTGGATTCGGGTGTAAATACTGTGAACTACTCCGACCATTCTCCTTATCTGCTTGATTCTACCTTATACTTCTCTACTTCCAGATTTACCTACGAAAAAGACAAGGTATTTCCAAAACGTACGATTGATAAGGTAATGACTGCGGGAGGCGAGTTTTACAACAAGGACTTACAAATAGCTGATTTTAATGAAGAAAACCGCCATACCAGGCATACTACATTTAGTCCGGATGGCAAGGTGATGTATTACAATATTTGCAATTATGATGGTAAGAATTACGACGTAATATGTGATTTGTACCGACGCCGTAAAAATAACGACGGCAGTTGGGGAGAGGCAGAAAAATTGCCAGAGCCTGTGAATATGCCGGGCTTCACAACTACTGAGCCCAGCGTTGGTCCTGTTCCAGGTGAACCTTATGACATGTTGTATTTCGTCAGTGATCGCCCAGGTGGTAAAGGGCAAAAAGATATTTGGTGCAGCAAGATAGCCGGCGATAATTTCTCGACACCAATGAATGTCAATAGCCTGAATACTACAGGTAATGACGTTACGCCATTTTATCACGCTCCATCCAATACATTTTACTTTAGCACCGATAGCCTGCAATCGCTGGGTGGCCTGGATGTGTATAAATCTACCTGGAACGGTAAAATCTGGACCAATCCAGTAAATATGGGAGTCCCTATCAATTCAGGGTATAATGATGTTTACTATATGCTCACTGAAGATGAGCAATTAGCGTTTATGGCCAGTAATCGCCGGGGCTCTTTCAATGAATCTGAGGAAGGATGTTGTTACGACATTTACGAAGTCAACTTCATTAGACCTCAAATGTTGGCCATTACATTCTGGAAACGCGATGGTGTTAAAACAGATGAGAGGCTACCATTTACCAACATCACCCTTTTTGATGCAGACAACCCCAATGCTACTCCAATTCGTGTGGATGCCGGAGACGATGCTGAACAGGCATTTGACCTGCTTCCTGGGAAAAACTACATACTGGTTGCCGATAAATATCGCTTTAGCTCCGACACAGTCAGATTCTCCACCCCTCCAAGGGTTTGGAGAACACCAATTGTCAAAAAGCTGTACCTGGAACCAACCTCCCCCAACCTGATTGTAACAGTATTTGATGCAAATTCTCTTGAACCAATTAATGGTGCAACAGCTAAATTTTATGATTTGGGAGAAAGGTTGACAACAGGTGAATTTAAACCAGGTTCCGGTAAACCACAAGTAGACGTACACCCGGATAACAATCGCTACGAGTATCCGCTGGATTTTGAGCACCGGTATGAGGTAATGGCTACCAAGGAAGGCTATACAAAAGATACTACGGAAATCATCTCTACAGAGGGTCTCACGGGAGCCAAAACACTTGAAGCACAACTATATATCCGCAGAGGTGTCAATCTGATAGCCCATACATTAAATAAGCTGACACTTGATACACTTTATGGAGTAACATACCGATTCCTTGAACTGCCGAGTGAGAGACAGTTAGATCGATTTATAAGTGGAGAAGGAGAAAAATACCGGAATGTGCTGGATTACGAAAAGCGTTACAGGATTATAGCTTCCAAACCTAATTTCTCCAGTGACTCGCTGGATTTCAGCACGGCTAACTTGCCCAAAGTAGATTTCCAGACAATACTTAAGGAACTTCAACTGCGCCCTTTGATTCTGGCGCAATACCTGCCAATACCTTTGTATTTCGACAACGACGAACCTGATAAACGGACCTTGGCCCGAAGTACAAAGAAGGAATATCGCACCGTGTTTGTTGATTACATCAATCGCAAAGACGTATTTATAGAGAAATTTACCGAACCACTATCCGGCCAGGAAAAACAGGATGCTACGGATACCCTGGACAACTTCTTTGAATTGGAAGTTAGAGGAGGCTGGAACAGGCTTATGGAATTTTCCGAGGTATTGTATGAAATGCTAACCATTGGTGATTCAATTGAAATCACCTTGAAAGGTTACGCCTCACCACGGGCAGGTGCGCTGTATAACAAGAATTTGACGGACAGGCGTGTTAGTTCGGTGTATAATCACTTTGATCATTTTGATGGTGGTATTTACAAGCCTTTTGTGGATTCCGGTCAGTTGGTGATCTTACGAGAAGCGAATGGGGAAACTAAAGCCAAACCGGGTGTTAGCGATAGCGCCAAGGATGATCGGAATTCCATTTATGAAGTTCACGCCTCCCGTGAAAGAAGGCTGGAGATTATTGGTGTAAAGGTCAATAAAGATCAAAGAAATTCCACTTTGGAAATCGAGCGGGATCCGGGAGAATAAAATTTTCGCCGGATTGTCATTCATAGAAAAACCTGATAGTAATGAAAAATAGCCTTTATCTGGCAGTAATTTCCATTATGCTTTTGACTGCCACCAGCGTCAGGGCACAACTGGAACTTAGCTTCGATTTTGAGGAGCCATCATGCCACGGTTATATAGATGGCAGCGCAACTGCGCTGCCAAGTGGTGGAACTGCCCCTTATTCTTATCTTTGGAGCAATGGCCAAACTACCCAGATAATTTCTGGCATTGGCAGCGGCATATTTTCCGTGACAGTAAATGATGCAAACAATGAAACGATTATTGGAACTGTAACGGTAACAGATCATCCAGTTCTAGAACTTGATATTGTCTCTATTTCTCCATCTTGTACTGGATCCAATAATGGTTCTGCCACGGTTCAGGCTTCCGGTGGCGTTCCTCCTTATACCTATTTTTGGTCACCCGGTAATTTTTCCGGACCAACTGCTTCCGGGTTAGCACCAGGAGCTTACAGTGTAAAAGTTAGAGATTCCAAATTTTGTGAAACGGCTCTATTGCTGAACATCCCTGAAATTAATGGCCTGGACGTTACCCTGATTGTGCAAAGTGCCACCTGTACGGGTGTTGACGACGGTATTGTAACCGCTTTTGTAGATCCTCCCGGCACGTATATTTATGAATGGAATGTTCCACCTTTCCAGGGTCCAAATCAAATAACAGGCCTGGCAGCAAATACTGTAGTTACGGTCACCGTAACCGATCCTGGTTCTGGTTGCACAGGTACCGCGACAACTATTGTAGGAGCGCACAACTCCGTAGATGTAGATGTTCAGACAACTGACGTGATGTGCGCCAGTGATATGATGGGATCTGCAACAGCAATTGCCTCTGGTGGCGTCCCTGATTATACTTATCAGTGGTTTATTCCACCTTCCGGGCCGCAAATTGGCAGTGATTCCATCATTACCGGCCTCAATCAAGGGGCTTACATGGTTTCGGTAACTGATTCCAGAGGTTGTACGGCCATAAGTGTGGCCAATATCGGGGTAGAAGCCGGCCCTCAGGCGCTGATAGAAGGCCTTACGCTGGTTGAATGCGGCACTGTTGAAAGCATCGTTCAATTCACCAATGTATCCGTCGATCAATTTGGAACCATTGTGTCCTGGGAGTGGGAACTTACCCTCCCTGGCGGTATCCAGACCTTCAATAATGTAAATCCGCTGCAATTGAGTTTGCCGGTAGGTGCAGCCGGTTCAATAAAATTAACCGTCACATCAGATAACGGATGTATGGCTGATACAATGAAAAATTTCATCGTACCAGGCATTCCGGACATTTCGCTAAGCACCGGACCGGTAGCTGTTGATTGTGCGAATGGCCCTATCCCCATAACGGTAAATGGCGGTCAACCTCATTACAGCTATACCTGGTCACCACTTGCCGGACTTATTCTGGGAATGGTACCGCCTAATGTGATTGCCAACCCGGACACCACTACTACTTATCAACTGATTGCCAACGATCAAGGCTGTATGGATACAGTTTCCGTAACCATCGTTCGGGTGGAGAATCCGATTGATTTGATGGTTCAGGATTCTGTAATACATACTTGTGATTCTATTGCCACGTTAGTAGCCACAGCCAATGTACCCAACGTTTACTGGACAGATGCCGATTGGAATGTATTGGGCAATCCTCCCACAAATCCGATAACTGTTGTGCTTCAGGCAGATTCTTCAGTTTTCCACGTCATTGCACAAGATTCCCTGGGGTGCGCGGATACCCTTTCTGTAACAGTTTTCCAACACAGCGTAGATATTTCTGTTGATCCGGATATGCCGGATACCTTATGTGCCAACACAGATGTTCAGTTAGGCATTATCAACAACAATCCGGGCGACATTTTGACTTACACCTGGTCAGCCAATCCCCCGCTGGTATTGACCGGCGCCAATACACCAAATCCAGTTGTAGTGGGACCTGTTGGTAGTTATGACGTTACCGTTACTGTTGAAAATCAATATGGTTGTGTAGATTCTCTGATCATCCCACTAATTTTCGCCGACATGGTGAATATCGCGGATGCCATTGAAATTGATTTGTGTAATGGCACTTCGGTGACCTTTACCAACCACAGCGGACTTTCTGGCCTATGGGAATTTGGCGATGGCGATACCAGTACGCTAGTGAATCCTGTACACATTTATACTACGGGAGGAACATATACCGTGGTATTTACACCCGATAATTTGCAGTGCGCGATGCCATGGGATTCAACCATCATTGTGAAAGACTCTGTTCTTGGCGCGCCGCAGATAAGTTATGAATATGTAAATTGTATTGACTCCGCAGGTGTCCAATTTTACGGAATGGCCAATGTACCCGTTAAAACCTGGCATTGGACCTTCAGCGCCGGAGAACCTGATAGCTCAGATCTGCAAAACCCAATCATTGTATTTACAGAAGAGGGTAGTGTAATGGCAACTTTGGTAATTACTGATTCCATGGGTTGCAGCAGCAGTACCACCATAAATTTTGATGTGTACATCATACAGGACAGCATTCCGGATATGCTGGAATTTTGTCTGGTTGATTCCATACAATTGAATGCCGATGGTTACGATTCAACAGCAACGTACGTATGGACTTCCAATCCAATAGACAGTGTATTTGATGCTAATTCACCTAATCCCTGGGTATCACCTGGTGTTGTGACTACATATACCGTCACCATTAGTCAGGACACTTTCTGTTCGGTGACGTATGAAGTATTGGTTACACCCTTGCACGGTCCGGATGTTACAGTAAATGTGCCGGATCATATTTGTGAAGGCATGCCGGTTAAAATTACTGTGACCAACAACATTCCGGGAGATACACTCACATACCAATGGACATCCATTGGGCCATTGATCATTACCGAACCGGATGATTCAATGCCGTTCATTTCAGGACCGGCCGGAAATTACATTCTGACGCTTACGGTAACCAATCAAAATAATTGCACTCAAACGCTGGATATTCCCATCCACATCATCCAATCCGTTGATATACAGGATTCTATTTACATTGATCTTTGTCAGGGACTGGAAGTTAGTTTCTTCAATAACAGCGGCATCGGCGGTATTTGGGATTTTGGTGATGGTGATACCAGCACGCTTCAGAATCCGGTGCACACGTACGCAGATACAGGCCAGTACCATGTAGTATTTACGCCAACGCTGATAGATTGCGTATGGCCCTGGGATACCATCATCATCGTGACGGATACACCGTTGGATACACCGGTGATCTCTTATGAATATCTGAATTGTATTGACAGCGCCCAGATTCAGTTTTACGGCATGTCAAATACGTCCAATGTAACCTGGAGCTGGACTTTCAGCGGCGGAAGCCCGGCAACTTCAATGGAACAGAACCCGATTGTTACTTTCCATGAGGAGCAACAGATACAGGCCATTGTAAAAATAACCACCGTAAATGGTTGTATGGCTTCGGATACACTCGATTTGGATGTAGTGATCATTCAGGATAGTATGGCCATGGAGTTGTTCGTTTGTGTGGGTGATTCAGTGCAATTGAACTCCGATGGGTATGATTCAACAGCTACCTACGTGTGGACCTCTAATCCGCCAGACCTGGATTTTGATGTTAATTCACCAAATCCATGGGTCTCTCCGGATACAGCCACCATCTATTCTGTAACCATAAGTCAGGATACAGTTTGTACGCTCACCATAGATGTTCTGGTAACACCTGTGCCGGCTCCGGATGTAACTCCTGTTTTGCCCGATCATATCTGTGAAGGCATGCCTGGACTGGTAGGCGTGACCAATAACAATCCAGGTGACACGCTTACCTACGAATGGACTACTACCGATCCGGTGATCATTAGCAGTCCACAGGATTCATTCACGACAGTTTCCGGATCTGCCGGTGATTATGTGATTACGGTTACCGTTACTAATCAATATAATTGCTCTCTCACATTAGACATCCCCATTACCATCATCCCGTCTATTGACATTCAGGATTCCATTTCCATTGACCTTTGTAATGGTTTGGAAGTGAGCTTCTTCAACAACAGCACGATTGGAGGAGTATGGGATTTCGGGGATGGCAATACGAGTTCGGATCATAATCCGGTGCACACCTATGGCGCTGAAGGTCAGTATCACGTAACTTTCACTCCCGGCTTCGGGCTCTGCGTTTGGCCCTGGGATACCATGATCATTGTAATTGACAATCCGTTGGATACACCGGTAATCTCTTACGAGTATTTGAATTGCATCGACAGTGCCCAGATTCAGTTCTTTGGCATGTCAAACACGCCGATGATCAGTTGGATGTGGACATTCAGCGGAGGCGATCCGCTCAGCTCTGTCGAGCAGAATCCTGTTGTCAACTTCCTTCAGGAACAACATCTGATGGCTGTGGTAAAAGTGACTGCTGAAAATAATTGCATGGCATCAGATACCGTGGAACTAGATGTAGTGATCATTCAGGATAGCATGCAATTGATGTACATGCTTTGCGAAGGCGATTCAGTTCAATTAAATGCCGATGGCTATGATTCTACGGCTACTTATGTTTGGACATCTGTTCCAAATGATGTGAATTTTGATCCAAATTCACCCAACCCTTGGGTGTCACCTGATGTCTCAACCGATTATACGGTTACCATTACACAGGATACTTTCTGCTCGGTAACGTATATTGTTTCGGTGGTAATAAAACCCAAACCGGATGTGACGCCTAACTTCCCGGATACCATTTGCACAGGCGTTCCTGTTCAAATGGGCCTGACAAATAATATTCCTACAGACACGCTCACCTATATGTGGTCGGCCGATCCACCATTGATTATTACAGGTGCGGATACGGATTCACCCATATTGGAGGGGCCGGCTGGCGATTACGACATCACCGTAACGGTTACCAACCAATACAACTGCTCATTGGAGTTGATCATACCAATCCACATCGAAGAAAGTATTGATGTGCAGGATTCCATTACCATTGACCTTTGCAATGGATTAGAAGTGAGTTTCTTTAACAACAGCGGCCTCAGCGGAATCTGGGAGTTTGGTGATGGCGATACCAGCACCTTACAAAATCCGGTGCATACATATGCCGATACAGGCCAGTATCATGTGGTATTCACTCCATTGAATTACATCTGTACCTGGCCCTGGGATACCCTGATCAATGTGCAGGACAGCGCCATTGCAGTGCCTGTTATTAATTATTTCTATTTGAGTTGTGTGGACAGCGCCCAAATACAATTCCTGGGCAGCTCCAATCACCAGATTGATACCTGGTTCTGGACCTTTAGCGGCGGCAGCCCGGATAGTGCTTTTGTGCAAAATCCGGTGGTCACCTTTACACAGGAAGGAACCATTACAGCCATCTTGAAAGTGACGGATGTCAATGGCTGCATGGCTTCTGATACACAGGAAATCGAAATTTTGATCATTCAGGATAGTATGCAACTAAGTCACATGATCTGTGCAGGCGACTCAGTTCAGTTGAATGCAGATGGTTTCGATGACAACGCCGGCTATTCCTGGACATCTGATCCGGTTGATCCGAATTTCGATTCGAACAGCCCGAATCCATGGGTTTCTCCGTTGGTAACCACGGTTTATTCCGTGACCATCAGTCAGGATACCTTCTGCTCGGTGACTTACGATGTGACGGTGATGGTAAAAGATGGTCCTGATGTGACCCTGGAAGTGCCGGACACTACTTGTGCCAATCTGGATACACAATTGAGCATCATGAATAACAACCCGGGTGATACGCTGACTTTTGAATGGACGGTAGATCCGCCATTGCAAATTACTGGCGCGGATACGGATATGCCTGTGGTCAATGGTCCGGCAGGTGATTATACGATTACGGTTGTTGTGACCAATCAAAACATGTGCAGCGTTACCCTGACTGCCATGATGCACATACAGGATTCGCTGAACATACAAGATTCCATCACGTTGGATCTTTGTGACGGACTGAATGTGAGTTTCTTCAACAACAGTGGACTAATTGGTCTATGGGATTTTGGCGATGGCGACACCAGTACGGCTGTAAATCCGATCCACAGCTACGCCATGGGTGGCAGCTATCAGGTTTCTTTTACACCTACAGATTACCTCTGTGTAGAAGCATGGGATTCGCTGATTATTGTGTTGGACGAGCCGCTGGATACGCCGATGATAGCCAATAACTACATCATTTGTATTGACAGCGCGCAGATACAGTTTATGGGTACGTCAAACAATGCGGATGTACATTGGGACTGGACCTTTAGCTCAGGTACGCCGGCGACCTCTACGGAACAGAACCCGATCATTACCTTCTTTGCCGAAGATACCATTACAGTCACCCTAATGGTGACTGATACCAATAATTGCATGGCTGTGGCTACCCTGGAACTTCCAGTAGAGTTTATCAGTGACAGTATCGAGAACATGCGAATGTTCTGTCTGGGGGATTCACTGTACCTGAACCCCGATGGTTACGACAGCACCGCCACTTATGTTTGGACTTCCTTGCCTGTAGATTCCAACCTGGTAGCCAATGATCCAAACCCGCTGGTTTCACCGGTGGTGGAGACAGTGTATACAGTAACCTTGTCTGAAAACTCCGGTTGTTCTGTTGCATACCAGGTAACCGTGGTGCCAAAAGATGCGGCTGTACTCACTTTACCGGATGATATGCTGGTATGTAACGACAGCCTGCTCACGCTAATAGCCACGGGGAATGGAACCATCTTTGCCTGGTCCGATTCGTCCGACTTTGATCCGATATTCTCTACCAATGATACGGTTATGGTAACACCGGTAAGAAACGGCAAATACTATGTGCGCATGCAAACGATCTTTGGCTGTGTAGCCATTGATTCCATTTCTGTGAATAACGGCTCGGCCAATATAGATGTAGCGCCTTACGATGACAATATTTGTCTTGGCGAGAGCACAAACCTGCAAATTGAAAATCTCAATCCTGAAGACACACTCGATTATGTTTGGACACCTAATTTGCCAAATGTGCCAAACCCAAGCGTGATGCCGGAAGTTGCATCAGATTATCACGTAGTAGTCACCAATCAATTTGGCTGCACCGACGAGCTGGATTTCCACGTAGATGTTACCACTGTAAGCGTAAAAGCAGAAATAACCGGACGGGATACCATCTGTACCCGTGGCAGCACAACCTTGCTGGCTACACCAACGAGCAATGTAGAACCTGTTTCCATTTTCTGGACGCCTACAGAAAGTCTAGACGATCCGGCCAGCCGAACTCCGACGGCCTCACCCAGTCATGCCGAAACTTATGTGGTGACGGCTATGACCGAAGATGGCTGTGTAGCCACAGATGAAGTTTCGGTGAAATTCTGTCTCGATCAGTGTCTGGAGCCGTACATATTTGTACCCAATACCTTTACGCCAAACAATGATGGCATAAACGACCATTTCATTGTGCGCGGCGCCAACATCACCGACATGGTGTTTATGGTATGGAACCGTTGGGGTGAAAAAGTGTACGAAACCACCGATATCAATGCGCAAGGCTGGGATGGCTCCTTCAAAGGCGCCGATGCTACGCCTGATTCCTATGCCTGGTATTTACGAGCTACTTGTGGCGATGGTGGTAGTATTGAGCGGCAGGGGAATGTGACGTTGTTGAAGTAGGAGGGAGAGATTAATTTGGACTAATAAAATAGGCCAGTAGGAACAACTCCTACTGGCCTATTTTATTAGTTTTGTTATATCCTTGGCTTACTCTAAGCTCAAAAGTCCCACAAGCTCCCCCCAACTTCGAACATGTTTATACTCCAACATATAATTCCTGGCCCGCCAATCGTAAAGATAAATTTCCAGACCTCGTGTATTAATTCGATTGATCAGCACATTAAGTCTGTCTTTAAACCAATTACGTTTTACAGGATCAGTTTGGTAATAGTCTAGAACATTTCTGTATATCATACGAACCATACTATCCTCTATTCTCGGAGCATTTTGCAAAATTTCATCGATATATTTTGTTGTTCCTGGCGCTTTATGAATTATCTCCAGGCAATTCGTCACAATGTGCTCAATTTGATAATAGAATAGATAGTCGTTCAGATGTGGCAGGTACGATTCGTCAAATTTATCCGTAAGTCCCCGGTTTAATCTACTGATTACGAAGTAACTCGGGTTGATCTTTAGATTTTTATAGGCTACCAATTTGTGATGACCGTCCAGAATGTATTTGCAGGTGTTGTCCTCGTAATTCTGATCGGAGTCTTCATCTTTTTGTTCTACATTTTTCACCCGAATGGTAATGGCTAACGGACGCTCACCACTTTGGATCAGGTTTTCATAGTGCTTTACCCGTTCCAGATCCAGCGTTTCAAATGGTCTTGTGAACATGAGTTGTCTACCGTACGGATAAAAGCTTTCTATTGGAAATGGTTTGGAAGACCTGTGTGTGCCAATGATCTCTTTCTGCCACCTGTGGATTATTTCGTTGGAATTAGCCAAATTGTTGTTGAATCGCAAGTCGGCAGGCTTGTCTTCCCAGAGTTCAATATCATACTCGCCTGTTTCCAGCAGATTAAGAAATCCAGCGTCTTTTAATTCCTGGATAGATCTGATGGAGGAGAGCTTTTCTTCTATCGCTTTTAGTGATTCGATTTCAGGTTTGGAATAGGGTAGGTTCAAGTAGTATCTGGCGACGCTTCCACCAAAATCTGGCCAATCAATTACTCGGGGTTTTTCTATGATCAGGCAGCTGAGAAAGCCGTCGAACCTGATTTTTATGATGCTGTTGGGGTTGGTTAATTGCATGTTATTTGGGTTGAGTTTATTTGTTGCAGAATTATACAAATTTTATTCGCCTATTAGAGCAGATTTATGCAGTGTTCTTCTCATCTTCCACAATCAGCACATTTTTTACCCCTCTCGGGTACCTCCTTCCATTCAAAAACTTCCCAATAAAAGTATCTCTTACAAGATAATGATAGCTCACAAAACATATCAAACTGGTGATGGCTAGTACTGTCAGGAATTTCAAAGTTGCTGAAATCGGCCAATGCACAATAGCGGATGGAAGTACCAATACCAGTGGCAAATGAATTAAATACACCCAATAGGATGAATCGGCCACATATCTCATCAGGGGCGAATGCTGGCTGGCATAGCGTATGGATAAGCCGGTAAATCCAAAAATAAACATCCAGATCATCATGGACCGTGCCGCGACATGTCCGAAGTCTCCAAACAGGTCAGATCTGAAAAAATACACGCAAAACAGGATGATGCCTGTGATCATCAACATCCAGTCGTATTTCATAATAGAATCCAGATGTTGTTTGGACTTGAATAAGCCCCATCCAATCATGTAAAAACTGAAGAAATAAATAAAGGTGTTGAAGTCGGGAACGAGAGAATTTGAAATGAATACATACGCAGATCCAACTATTCCGAAAACCAGACAGGTAATGTTAGCAAAGACAAATACTCTCAACAATGGCTTGCGAATGATCCAGTCATAGGTTTTGAGCAAAGAGTCAGAAATCCTTGGCAATCGCAAAAAAAGCAGTCCAAATCCCATGGAAACAAACGTAATCATCGCAAGATAGTACAAAAACCACAGGTGAACTGTACTGTCAGGGATCAATTCTCCAATGGTCGACACGGATGAAATCGCTTCTGAAAAAGCATTTGACTTTCCGGCAAAAACATACTTTGTGTAATTAAAGGCAAACTTGATGGAAGGGTAGAGCAGGACTATAAAAACCATCAATGGCAGCACAATCCTCGAAACCCGGTTTCTAAACATGCGCAACGGTGATCGTTCATAAAACAGCATGGCGCCAAAAAAACCGGCGACCAGAAAAAAGACGGGCATCCGGAAGGTATGGATGAAGGCTACAATGAAATCATTGGAGGCATGGATGGAGACCGGGTCTTTTATTCTATCGGGATTGCCGGGGTCTGCCGTCCCGTATATGACTGCCGAATGAAGGACAATGCCCAGTAGCATCATAATGGCCCTCAAGGTATCTAATGCGTGAAGGCGTTCGGTCTTAGCAGCTGAAGTAGTCAATTCGGCGCAATTTCATAAAAATATTCTGAAGCGCTTGAATACCTCTAAAACAAATTTACCTGAACACTTGGGGGCTATGTATTTAAATGCCTGTCTCACCGTGATAATAAGCTCCATTTAGAACATTTCTCAGTTGTGATTAATCCTTTGTGAAATTTAGTCAATGCTGCCTATAATTAGTGGTGGCTTGGTAAATCCTGATGCCTTGTAAGTGATAATCAGGGCAATCGTTTTATTCTGAAACTTTCTGATATTTATTTTTTTACTCTTGAAGTTGTACTTGTTTTTATTTGTTTCATCGAAAAGCTTAAAATCCCGAATTTGCCTGTTTATTTCATCAATAGAAAGGCTGATAACTTCATTGTACACTTCTTCAGTATGACCACTATCTACATCTTTTACAAGAATTTTGATGCTTCCACTTTTTACTTTTGATTGATCCATGTTTACCCGGAGGTATGAGTCTCTTGGCCCTGGCTTGAAAACTGGTGAAATAATGGAGGCTTCCTTGCTTTTTTTCTCAGGTGTAATAGATATTGTGTTGTCTTTGATTTCTGTTTTACAGTTTTCTGCTTCCCAGTTTTCGACATTTTTATAGCTAAGGGCTGTGAAGCTCGCATTTTCCTGCCCTTCTGCTTCGGTGGCTCGTTTTGCAGGTTTTTCTGTTTTTCTGCTAGTCTGCCTGGTTTCATTGTTATTTGCCTGGGAATTGCTTCTCACAAACAAGCTGCCATCGAAAGGAGACGGCAATTTTGTGGCCTTTACATTTGTTCTCCACAATATCTGAGCGCAACTTGTAGGCTTGCCGTAATTGTTGTAAAACTCACCATACAGGATGTTTTTATCGTAGGCATGACTTTGAAATTCAGTTTGTGTACCCGTACAGCAGCTTTCATTGAAGTACACCATCATTTTTAGAAATGATCCCTGCTTCAGGTCTAACTTTCCATAAGCTTTATCGCAATATAATTTCCCCTCGAATTGAAAATGAATCAAATTACTGATCAGGGAATCGCCTTCATCCCGTATTCTGAACACCATATCCAGCGGTTCAGGGTATTTTCTGTTCCAGACTTCGAGATGCCAATCACCTGTGAGGTCTGCATTTTGCAACTTTATGGCTGGGTAAAACGCAGATGCTTCGGGGCTATCATTTTTATTTCTGGAGCAGGATGCATGAATGGAACCCTCTTTTTCCCAAAAACTGTAGGTTTCTTTATTAATGGTAATTGCCTTGGTATACAGATTAATGATTGGAGCCCGGTATAGCGTAATGCTATTGTCTGGGTTGATGAAATATGGCCCAGTCTCATCTTTTTCTCCTGACGGTGCGTTTGAATCGAACATTTTGAAGCTACCATCCTCCGAAAACGACAGTTTCTGGGGACTGTAGTCTCGTTTATTAAATATTTTCCATTCAGCAGAAAGAATGGCATCCTTGTCAAGAGTACTTGCTGTTACAGGATTCGTCCAATCAATGGTATCAGCTGTTATTTTGCCACTATTTAAATCCGATAGTAGCTGAGCTCTTTCCTTTCTTTCCCGATCTTCTTTTTCTCTTTTTAATCTATCGGCTTCTGCAACGTTTTTTCTGTACTCCTCCCTGTTTACTATCTTTCCATCTACGATCATCTCATTTTTTGCACAAAGCTCATCTGCAAAAATTTTAAGCTGGCTTTTTGCCTCTGATTCTGTGCGAAAAACGCCTTTTATAAATTCCAGGGAATATTTTTCTTGCAGGCACTCCGTAATTCTGTATAAGGTGACCACACCAGTGCTTTCGCCATCACAAAACAACCGCATGTATTTTTCTTCCCGCTTCAAATCACCTTTAATGGTATTGGTGCTGGTGGCGCTTCGGCAATCTACGCAGTCGTAACAATCCTTGGTTGTTAAAAAAAACAGACTTTCATGGATACTACTGGACTGACAAAAAGTGTTTGAACTGATTAATAAGAAAATGGTGTTGAAAACTAACTTCATGGTGATTTATAATGTTTTGAATTGCAACATTACAAAATATCCAGCATTGCCTGAACGGATGAATTCCCAACTTCCAGTGTATTAAGGGTATCCAATAAATAAGAGTTGCCTGATCTGAACTTTTCAAACCAGGCAACAATAATAACCATGTTAAAAGGCCAAGCTTACTGAACTTGTATCATTTTTTTCGTGGCTGAATGATCTGCTGTTGTGATGGAATAATAAAGTAACCCACTTTTATTCCCTTTCGAAAGTTCCAGATATTCATAATTCAAACCTTTTGGATAGTCACCTTTTTTGCTGTAAACAACCCTGCCTGTTTCGTCAAATACACTCAAAGTTGCGCTGGTGGCTTCTGGCAAATGGAAACTGATCAACGTCTTATCTCTGAATGGGTTTGGCTGGTTCTGATATAATTCAAATCCAACTCCGGTTACCGTTTTGCCGTCGAAACGAAGTGCCACTTCCATGCGATCATTTGTCAGACTGTAAGCCTCTGCCCTGGTGATGCGGCTCGATACAGCGATCATGTCGCTCAGCTTGCCCGATTTTGCTGTACGGAATTTCACCGAAAACTCACTGGAACCGTCGATAGAAACCGTTAATGCATCCTCAAAAACACCAAAGTTATTCGTACTCACATTTTGAATATTCTTTTCCTGAGTAAGGCCAGTAACAAGTAATCCGGAAAGGTTCAGGGTCAACTGATAACCTTGTGTTTCTTCCGAGGCTCTGAAACTTACCACAAATTCTTCTCCGGCTGTCAGCTCCCGATCTTTCACATCCAGCAATAAAGTGCCTGTTGTGCGATCATTACTATGCATCAGACTATTAGCCACCACGGTATTGTTCACGTCACCGATTTTCACGCCTACAAAGTCTTCATCCGTTTGATTGCTCAGTGCGTTGGCTACTGAAATGTCTTCAGGGAATGGCTCCTGGAACGGATTCTGTGGATTCGGGAAATTGTAAGCCTTGTCAACGAAGCGCCAGGAGGTGTTATTTGGCAACTTTGTATAGATACCCAAGATGAGTTTTCTGAACTCCACAATATCAAAAGTGGTGATCGAATTGGATTTGTTTGCATCTGCAGCGATCATCTTGTATGGACTTCCTAATGGCTCAATGCCCAGGATATGTTTGGAAATTAGTACTAAATCGTAGGTGGTTACACCGTTTAATGGATTGTCATCTTTTGATGGATTGATGTTCAACGTCTGCGGCAATGGTACTGATTTAAAAAACTCATACAAGCCATCATTGTTAGACATCTGGAACATGGAGAAGGGAGGTGCAAAACTTGAAGTTCCGTTCACATTCACCTCCCCGTCTTCCACGCCGTCTTCTATCTCTGTTTTCAAAACTCCCGATACGGTAATGCTATTGCCGATCGGACAGTTGCCGTTGTTATCCTGCACAATAATGTATGTTTCGCAATAGTCTGCATTGCCAGCCAGATCTATTGCCCACAATTCAACACATTGCGTGCCCAGTTCTGTACAATCAAATGTCACGCTTGTGATTGGGTTACCCTGTGCATCTACCGGAAAGCCGGTTCCAGTGCCACACTTGCGTATGCCGAACTTCAGCCTTGGTGTTTGCGTGCAGTTGTCATCCGCATATTGTTGAAAATCTGAGGCCCACATTTGAATCATACCAGTCGGCATAATATTTACACTCAATCCATTCAAACAAACTACCGTAGGCGCCTTGCAATCCTTTACAATAATGGAGTATTCACAAACGCTTTCATTTCCACAGCCATCAGACACAAACCACTTAATCTTGTGTGTGCCGTGTGGCAATTGTGGTGCTACAAAATTGTTCTGACTTTGGAAGGTATTGAACTTCACACAGGCCGTTTTGTTGTTGCCTGTTACTGTTTCTTGTATCGCAAAGCCCCATTTCTGGTTTGCAGGAACTGGCCTTCCATCAAACTGGCGAGATTGACCGGCGCCTGTCATATTGCCATACAGGATGTTATTCCAGCCAAGTCCGCCTGCCTGGTTGCCCAACTGGGCGCTATTTACCACTGTTTCCATTACCCCATCCCCATCCAAATCGAGGAACAATTGATACTCAATATTGATGTTAGCTCCTGAGCAAAGATCAGTAGCTGTAATGCAAATATCAGATGGCGCTTCGCAGAGGTCGTGGCTCTCATTGGCATTATCCCACCAATAAGATTCGTTCCATAATTGAGCGTCATTGTCTGTTACATCGCAAATCGTTGCCGGTGAAGCCGTGCAATCAACAACGGGATCTTCTGTATCGATAATCTTGATGATCTGCTTATAGGTATAACAGTTTGCATTCGGATTATAATAAACAGAATAATTGGTGCTGGCCGGGTCCGATGGCTTGATCTTCACGATGGTGGATTTCCAGGGGTCTCCACTGGTCTGGATCGGACTTACAATTGGTCCTGGTAAATTAGATGGATGATTAGCAATGGCGTTCGGCGCTGGGTTTGGCACATTGATGCAAATACCATTTGGATCGTACGTGCACCAATTGATGATGCGCCAGGTACGTTCAATCTTGAAGCAGGCATCCGGTACAACAGTGAATATTTCATCGGTATAACTAACACCCAGCAATTCGCAATCTTCTCCAAAGAAGGTAGGTTCTCCGTAATTGCCCGTACCGTCACATACTGTAATGATCACGTCATTTGGGAAATGGACATAGTAGTCTTGCTCATAATTCACAACAATGCGCTGTGTGCATTGGCTCGACTGGCCGTGGCAATCAAAAGCGCGGAAAGTGCGAACAATGGTTCCTTTATTGCATAATGTGTCAAATTGGGAGTAATTTACGCTATGGGTTAAACCACATTGCCCCTGATATACCTTCGTTTCATCCAGGCAGCAATTGTCCAGAATTTCTGCTTTTCCATATAACCACAAACTTGGATCAAACTGCTCACAACTAACCGTAACATTGGTAGGTGATGAGCAGAATGGTTTCAATTTATCCTGAACTTCTACCTGAATCATGCATTCATTGTAAACGGGCGATCCGTCTGGGCCATTCATCTGGTTGCCATTCACATCTACCTGATACACGCGGAGTATGACAGTTTGGGTAGTACCCACTTCACAACAATAGAATTTGATGGAATCTGACTCGGCGGTAGCCATGGCATATTCACTGGCTCCATTCGGGTAACATGGATCTTTATCGAGACTGTTTATGCAATCTGTGTATGGCGCCATTCGTCTTATAGTCAATTTTACCTGATTACAATTATCATAGGAGCCATCATTAAAGGTGCTGGCTTTCACCCAGGTTACTCCAGCGCCATCGCAACCATCTTCTGGTGTGTAGCAATCGTGCGGATCATCGTACCCAATAGCAACCGTTGTCGTCTGATCGCAGGACGCTACTGGTGGAATATAATCAGCTACCGTTATTTTAAATGAACAGGTACTTTCGTTGCTGCAATCATCCTGCGCCATATAAGTCACTGTATGTGTGCCAATTGGTAAACAAGGTGTAATCCCCCAGTTGCCAAGTGTGTCAGGTTCCCACCAGTTGTTACCCTGGAAATCCGTCAAGGTTCCACCAAAGGTGAACATGCCGGATTGTTGTCCGGTATATTGATCAAAAGTGACTACCATCCCGCTAATATTGTTTATACGTGAACAACCATCTTCAATAATTCTATCAGGCATATCAACCGTGGCGCAACATTGGAATGGGTCAACAGTTACTGTGGTGTTGGCAGGACAGGTAAATTGCGGTCCTGTATCATCCACAACCTTTATCAACTGAATATAGTACTGAGGATTGGTAAACGGTGGCGTTGGTGAAGTGGGCAAACACCAATCGAGTACCGTCCAGGTACGCAAAATCTTGTATGTGCCGTCACAAACGGGCAAAATCTGGTCTGTGTATGCAGCCTGCATTTCGCAATAACCTGCATTAGGATTTATCGGCCATTGTTGTCCAAAGGCGGTTAGATAGGGCGCTCCAGTGACGCTTGGGTCGCTATTGATATTGGACCCGCAACTGATTTCAACATCAGCCGGGAACTGCACATCTGATACATGTTTTCGATCGAAATAAATGTATTGCAAACAGCTTGAAGAGTTACCCCACTGATCTATTGCTGTCCATTTACGCGTTACATAAGCACTAATGTCGCTCATGCCATTGAAAGTGTCTCCGCAAGCCAGATCAAACCAGGTGTCAACATAAGATGATGTGAAATTAGAGCAATCCGTAATCACTGGATTGCCTCCTGAAATGCCTAAAACATTACTTAAATAGGCGGGATCATAATTTGTGATTGGGCAAATCAAATGTATATCCTTACATGTAAGTTGAGGAGGCAGTTTGTCTTCTATGGTCACTGACCCCCAACACTTATTACCACTTACTAAATGCGTAACCCTTACCTGATAGGTGTGGCCGATATCGGATGCATTGAGGGTTGCCGGCAACCATGGACCGTTGCCAAACGGCGGCGTTTTATCAAGTTCCACGACATAGTCATCGAAGCAACCATAAGTGCCTTCTAATACATCATCTGGTAATATTTCACCAGTACAACTTGCGGGTAATGAGATGTATATCAAGTCATTGCAATTCAAAGTGGCAGGTGTTTGCACCACATTGACTGTTTTAGAAATACTTTGAACACAACCAGGGTCGTTCGGCCCGAAGGCTTTGGGTGTTCCACCGTCCACCGTATACTTAATTATATACTGACCAATGCCCTGTGAAGGATCAAAAATAGTTGCCGGAACCCCGTTTACTGTAAAACCTTCACTCACAAAATTCGCATCGCCCGGATCACCATTGAGGGTTACCGGATCAGAAAACAAACAGAAGTCATTATTCAAATTTGCACTGATTACAGGATTCGGGTATGCACAAGAGTTGCCAATTGATAGGGATGTTCCCATCCCGTTTGTAACGCTTATGGTATAACCTACGGCATCTACGTGTCTGCCATTCAGAGTAAATTGATTTCCACCGGCATTTGTCAGGGCGGTTCCAACAGGGATGGATATAGGTGGTGTGGGTGGGGCCGGACTATTGCTGGCATATAAGCCGGAAACTGACTGCACCATCCACACTTGATTTGATGGTGCATTTACCGCGATACCTTCGCCAAATTGCCCATTTGTGAGTGTTGTGGAATTGTTCAGACAACTACAAGGACCGGTAATGGCAATATTGCAATCAAAGGAGCTTATTGATACTGAGCCATTCATGGTAGTGGTGCAAGAACCAATTGTATGGGTAGCCACTACGGTGTAATTGCCAACTCCAAGCTGAGGTCCAAATGATATGGCAGCTCCCGTACCGGCTACAGGTGCCCCGTTAATATTTCCATTTAAATAAAGCTGGTAATTTACATTCACTTGAGAGTTGCTCAGGCCAACTGGCACACCGATGTTGTCTGTTGCACAAACGCTACCACCTCCGGTGACTGTATAGGCAATAGGCGTAGGATTTACTGTAATGGTAAAGGTTTGTGGATCTCCGGTACATTCCACCTGACCAACCATGTAGCTCGGGGTAACTGTAATGGAGGCAATTGCCGGGTTATTCCCTGGGTTTATTGCATTAAATGCGGCAATATTTCCATTTCCACTGGCAGCCAGGCCAATGCTGGTATTGTCGTTTGTCCAGCTAAATGTTACCCCAACAGGCATTCCACTGAAATTCACGGCTGCAGTTAAAGCGCCGTTGCAAACGGTCTGATCTGCTGGATCGTTGACTGTTGCCGGCACTGTACAAATTTCTTCAACTGTAATAAAAACGATGGCTGTGTCGCAAAGCGGAGGGTCGTGTTGGTCGCAGATTTGATAACTAAACATATCCATTCCGCTGAAGCCCATATTCGGGTTGTAATTGATCGTGCCATCAGGATTTATACTCACCGAGCCATTTGCAGGCATGGAGACAATAAGAAGGCTATTCGTATCAAGATCTGTTCCAAAGGCCATGTCATTTGCCAAAACGGCTATGTCCAAAGGGGTGTTTTCGAGCGTACTCACCGTGTCATTGACTGCCAGTGGTGGTTCATTGAACAAAGGACAATCGTAATCATCGGACACCGGATTGTTTCCTACATATAAGTCACTGCTTGGTGCATCATTTACACTAATAGACATCTGGTTGTTGATGTTAATACCCAGATTCATAAACAAGGCTTGCTGAATAGGATTGTCATTTTCATGGACTTTGATCATTCCGGCTGTACAATTGTCGGGAAGTCTGAAAGAGAACAGTTTCAAAGCCTGTCCATTTGTCAATTGCGGAGGTGAAGGAGAGTTTTGTAGAATGCATTGATACACATCATTTCCCATAAGATCATTCGGATCGAAACCAAAACCCTGGTAGGAAGCGGGTGTTACTTTTTCAATTCTCCAGGTGCCGGTGCTGTCATAAAAAGTTCCGAAGGCGGGTAATGGCATTATGGTTGGCTCCGTAATAGTCCCGGTTGGCAAACAAAAGGAAAACAAGGCGGTGGAAAGCGTAATGTTATTGGAGTTGAAATTCGGATATACGACCGCCGTCAGCAAAAGCGGATCGCTCTGTTCCTGGATAATACCAAATGTAACCTGGTTTTGTGCCTTACCTGTATGCCTGATAGCCAATAACAGTATCAGAATTTGCAGAAATAAATATTTTTTCATGTCTGGATTGCAGTAGATTCGGGAAAAAGAAATTCCAGGGAACAATCATATTTGCTCCCTGGAAACAGGCTGTTCTTATTGTGGTAGCTGTTGACGAATTACGTAGGACTGACTGTGCGTAATATTTTTAGGATGGCCATCCACGTTATTGAAAATGAAGTCAACATCATTGTTCTGACCGGCAAAAATGGCCTTGCCATCCATATTCACGTCGCCTAAATGATATCCGAAATACACATAGGATTGCGAATGGAATATATTATTAGGTGCCTGGTCAATTTCATTGAAGATTGGATCTTTGTCGTTGTTCTGACCGGCAAATACCACGCTGTTATTTGTATTTACATTTCCAGCCCAAAGGGCGTACATGCCATTTACAGTCACTTGCTCGAATCCATCCAGATTTGTTCCATCATCCCAAAGCTCTGTACCGAGGTCAGTAAAATCAATCAAAGTACCGCCATTGGTCATGGCAATAGAGTTATTGGTCATGATCCCAAGGTGATTTCTGTGGCGAACCGATACAAAATAGTTGGCTGGAAGCGTGTTCTCAAAGACAAGTGGTGAAACACCATCCACATCCACAATGTCACCATCTCTTTGGAGCAGTGCCGAACGGGTAGCCACTACATCTGACGAATCGCTTGGGTCTCTTAGTTCTACAAATACCCAGTCAACAATGGAATTGCCGCCATGGTCAGCCAATACGGTGGATGAGTCTGTGATCATTTCATTACCACCGCCAACGTGGATGAATGCAGGTAGAGCTGTGTATGGCTCTAACAATGGAATTCTTCCAGCCGTCCTTAAATCATCCCTCATCCTGGTCAATGTATCCGGATTGTTGAACAGAGCACCTTGTAACATAACCTCTGCAATCAAACGAACACTGGTAGCGGTCACTTCTATGAACACAGCGGCTGTGTCACAGAGTATCGGTGTTCCAGAATCGCAAACTACATAGGTAAGAGTGTCGTTCCCTACGAAATCAGTGTCAGGTGTATAAGTGATGTCACCGGTAAGTGGATTTATGCTGGTGGTTCCGTGGTCCGGAGTACTTACAATAGTTACACTGGAAGGATCCAGGGTGCCGTCTATGTCTGAGTCATTGTCTAAAACTGGTATCTCAACTGGAGTATCTTCCGGCGTTGTCGCAATGTCATCTACCGCTAATGGAGGATCATTAACCGAATTTACTGTAATGTTGATCGTTGCCTGATCGCACAGCGGAGGCAGTGGAGTTCCATCGTCGCAAACTTGATAATCAATGGATTCCATTCCGTTGAAATTGGCATTTGGTGTAAAGGTCACATTGCCAAGTCCGTCAGAGGTAAATGTGCCGCCTGGTGCTACGAAAGTTGATTGCACACCCGGCGTGCCTGTATCCAGGTCGACAGTGGCTGGATCTATATTCCCATCCACATCTGTATCGTTTGCCGTTACGACCAGCACTACAGGCATATCTTCATCAGTGGTAGCGCTGTCGTCATTCGCAACCGGAGGATCATTTACTGCCATAACTGTCACAGTAATGCTTGCCTGATCGCACAGCGGTGGTAGCGGTGTTCCATCATCACAAACCTGATAATCGATGGATTCCATGCCATTGAAATTGGCATTCGGTGTGAAGGTCACATTGCCTAGGCCATCAGAGGTAAAGGTGCCGCCAGGCGCAACATAGGTTGTTTGTATTCCAGGAGTTCCAGTATCAAGGTCGACGGTGGCTGGATCTATATTCCCATCCACATCTGTATCATTCGCTGTTACCATGAGCACCACAGGCATATCTTCATCGGTTGTAGCACTGTCGTCATTGGCGACTGGCGGATCATTCACCGGTGTCACGGTAATGATCACATAGGAAGTGTCACAAGCGCCGGAGCCGTCACAAACTTCTATGCACAGAGTGTCGGGACCGTTGTAATCCGGGTTTGGTGTATAAGTAAGGCAGTATTCTGTCGTAGCCGGATCCGTTAATCCACTGACCATACCACCCTCAGGTGTACAGATAGAACTGACGGAGAATGTGGTATTGTCTACATCTGAAATGGGCACACACACATCGAAAGGCGTATCTTCTGGGGTTGTTACGGTAGTATCCGGCACCATCGGAGGGTCGTTTACCGGTGTCACGGTAATGATCACATAGGAAGTATCACAAGCACCGGAGCCGTCACAAACCTCAATACACAAGGTGTCGGGACCGTTGTAATCCGGGTTTGGTGTATAAGTAAGGCAGTATTCTGTCGTAGCCGGATCCGTTAATCCACTGACCACACCACCATCGGGTGTGCAAATAGAACTGACGGAGAATGTGGTGTTGTCTACATCTGTAATGGGCACACATACATCGAAAGGCGTTTCCTCCGGTGTAGTTACGGTAGTATCCGGCACCATCGGAGGGTCGTTTACCGGTGTCACGGTAATGATCACATAGGAAGTGTCACAAGCACCAGAGCCGTCACACACCTCTATGCAAAGGGTGTCGGGACCATTGTAATCCGGGTTTGGTGTGTAGGTAAGGCAGTATTCAGTTGTCGCAGGATCAGTTAATCCACTAACCACTCCACCATCGGGTGTGCAAATAGAACTGACGGAGAATGTGGTGTTGTCTATATCTGTGATGGGCACACACACATCGAAAGGCGTGTCCTCAGGTGTGGTTACGGTTGTATCCGGCACCATTGGTGGATCATTTACCGGTGAAACATCTACTGTAATCGTGGCAATGTCACACAGTGGGGGAAGTGGTGTTCCATCGTCACAAACCTGATAATCAATCATTTCTGTTCCGTTGAAATCAGGATTTGGTGTAAAGGTTACATTCCCTGCTCCATCAGAAACAAAAGTTCCTCCCGGCACGGTCACAGAAGTTTGAATTCCTGGTGTACCAGTGTCGAGATCTACGGTTGTTGGGTCTATATTACCGTCTACATCGGTGTCGTTTGCTGTAACCATGAGCACCACAGGTGTATCCTCATTGGTTGTGGTATTGTCGTCGTTTGCAATTGGCGCATCGTTTACCGCATTTATGCTAATGCTCACGGTCGCTGTATCGCAGTCATTATCGGCGTCACATATCTGATATGTTATGGTATCAGGTCCATTAAAATTCGCATTTGGGGTGTAGGTGATCTGATCATCCGTGGGATCATCAGGAGTACCTTGATCGTCGACAATTGCCGTGCCATTTGCCGGGTTTGTGATGATCACAATGGCCATGTCATTCGGACCGTCCGATCCAAAATTGTCGTTGTCTGTTACATCAATACTAACAGACATGTCTTCATCTGTGGAACTCAGATCATCAACAGCAACAGGTACATCATCAAGTGGACAGTCGTATTCGTCGGTTGCCGGGTCATTCCCAAAATAAATATCCTCAGCAGGATCATCATTTACAGAAACTGAGATCTGGTTGTTGATATTCAACCCTACGTTATTCAGCAAGGCCATTTGAATCGCGTTGTCATTGGTATGCACTTGCACCGTTCCACCCATACAATCACCTGGTAACCTGAATGAGAAAAGTGAAATTGGTTGTCCACTCGTAGCATTAGGGGAGGGGGAATTCTGCAGAATGCACTGATAAACATCATTTCCCTGAAGATCAGCCGGATCAAAACCGAAACTGTCATAAAGGTCTGGTGTAATCTTTTCTATTCTCCAGGTTCCGGTTATGTCGGTAAAACTACCGAATGCCGGGAGAACTGGAATGTCGGGGTCCGTTTCAGTTCCTTCCGGCAGGTAAAAAGTAAACAACGCAGTTGAAATGGTAACATTACTGGAAGTGAAATTTGGATAAGCAACGGCTGTTAGTTTCAACTGGTCGATATCATCCTGGACAAAACCATAGGTAATTTGATTTTGCGAAAACACAATATGGCTTGTCAGAAACAACAGGGTAAGTAAAATGCAGCGGGTAAAGGCTCTTTTCATGGTAGATTAATTAAGCATTGATGATGTGTGTTTGGAAATCAAGTTTATTGCGGGGCTGGCCGGGTTACACGCTCACTGCCCGGCCAGTTGTTCCCGGATTATGAAAGTTTGACTCTTGAAAAGATTTTTTGGGTGACTATCGACATTGTTGAAGATGGGGTCAACATCATTGTTTTGTCCGGCAAATACGGCTTTGCCGTTTAAATTCACATCGCCCAGATGGTATCCATTGTAGATATAGGTTTGCGACTTGAAAACATTCAATGGTGCCTGATCGATCAAATTGAAAACAGGGTTTTTGTCGTTGTTTTGCCCGGCGAATACCACTGTGTGATTTTTATTTACATTCCCAGCCCATAGGGCATATTTGCCGTTTATTTTAATTTGTTCAAGGCCATTCAGGTTGGTTCCATCATCGTACAAGGCAATTGTTGTATCCCTGAAATCAATTTGTGTTCCTGAAGCGCTGAGGGATACCGGCAATTCCGTCATGCAACCAAGATGGTTGCGGTGCCTGATAGCTACAGAATAGTATTTAGGACTGGTAGATGTAAATTCCAGCAAGGAAGTTCCATCCACATCCACTACATCCCCGTCGCGTTGAAGCAGACCAGCCCGAGTGGCAACTACCAGGGCTGGATTCGCCGAGTCTCTTAGCTCAACAAATACCCAGTCGACGATAGAGTTGGCTCCTGATTCGGCGAACACTGCGGCTGAATCACTTACCATTTCTCCACCTCCGGTGCCTACGTGTACAAAATCTGGCGCAAGTGCAGTGTAAGGTTCCAGTATGGGTAAATGGTGATTAACGCGAAGATCATCGCGCATCAGGCTGTCGGGACTGTTGTAAAGAGCTCCCTGCAACCTCATTTTAATATCGAGCAATACGTGGGTTGCATTTACCTCAATGATAACCAGGGCAGTATCGCACAGGGATGGAGTGTCCTGGTCGCAGATCACGTAAGCAAATGTATCTATGCCAAAAAATGCCGAATCTGGAGTGTATTCTATGGTTCCAGTTGCCAAATCGGGCAATGCCGTACCATTTTGAGGATTTGAAATAATGGCCAATTGGGTTGTATCTAGCTGACCTTCCACGTCCATATCGTTGGCCAATACAGGTACAACAAGAGGTGTGTTTTCTTCTGTTTCTACCAGATCGTTTACCGCTATTGGTGCATCATTTACGGGCAGCAGGTTTACAAATACCCAGGCAGTGTCACAGGCGGTAAAAATATCGCATACTACATACTGGAAACTGTCAATCCCTGTATAATTGCTGTCTGGCGAATACAGGATTGAATCGCCTGAAATGACTGCGGTGCCATTTGGAGGATCTGTAACGAAGGAGATGGAAATCGTGTCAAAATTGGGGTCACCATCATTTTCTAGTACAGGCACTAAAACCGGCGTGTCCTCCAGGGAAGAAATTACATCATCAACGGCCAAAGGTGGGTCATTGCTCGTGTCACATGCGTCCGGAGCTCCATCTCCATCGGTATCTATGTCGTCACTGCTCAGGCAGCATTTGTCGAGACAATCCGGAGTGCCATCACCATCACTGTCAGGCCTGGTAAATACACCGTAAATCCTCGTAGATTCCAAGGCCGATACAAGGCCATACACCGTGATCCTCAGCTCGTTAAACTCTCCCGTGGGTTTAAAAGTAATAAGCCCATTTGTGTTCCCGAGTAGGGTAATATCGACGAGTGGGTTTGAGGCGTAATAATTGTCCACGAGGGCGCCATCCAGATAACTACGCAACTGAATGCCGCCTAAAATACTGGCATCCAGCAGATTAATTCCACCTGAGATGATAAATCCCGCATCGTAGTTTTCATTGAATGTTTGATTGCTTTTGGCCGAAACGGACCCTTCGGCTCCAACACCAACTGTCAGATAAATAGTAGTATAGGTACTGTCATCGTTGTCAATGAAATTGCCCAGATTGTTGGCCACACAAGCCACACAAGCTAAACCATCAATGCCTGAGCGCTCAAGTACGATGTTGGCACAATAATCACCTTGCACGTTCCAGACCGAGCCGCAGGTTTCATTGGTTGGATCAGGGCAACTTTCCGGTTCTTCAAAGGCATAATAAACTCTGAATGAATCGATTGTGCTCAGCGTAGCATTAACTATCAGTACTACGGCATTGAATGGCTGAGACGTAACAAAGCTAATGCGCTGTTTATTTCCTGTCCCCGGAATAACTCCTGCGTACAATAGTGTATTGTTTATATCGGCTGTCTCCTGCAGATTTCCATTGAGGTAGGTTTGTATTTCAAAATTTCCAAGGAGTGTCAGATCAATTAGCCCTCCTACGGCTTCAACTACAAAACCGACTCTTCTACCAGCAGGATACTCGTGTAAGGTGTCTTCTATGCCAATGAGCGGTGTATTGACCAAAATGGGCAAACTGGCATCCAATTCTGCGTAAACGCTCAGATTATTGCCAACCACCAGGGATGCTTCCAGACAAAGCAAACAATCGCCACCGCTTGGATCATAACTTGTAATGCCAAATCCCGTAATTGGATTATTGCAATCGAAGGAAAGGGAAGATTCTTCCCTGACAATGGCTATGGTATCATGACATCCATTGGCACTATTCAATTGAAAAAAGTAGGTGCCATCTATGGTCATCCCACTGACAAACCCTGAATTATCAATGGAAGCCGCGGCTGGATTGCCAGCGACTATACTCCATGATTCTCCCGCACCGGCAGCAAGTAGCTGAGCTGAGCTGTCAGGAGGACACACTTTGATGTCCAGTCCTGCATTAAGCATGCAATCCAGTGTGTCGCAGGCATCCGGAATCCCATCCCCATCGGCATCATAATTATCGTCTTCACCAGCGCATTTGTCCACGCAATTTGGAAATCCATCATTGTCGTCGTCTGGTCTGACAAATGCGTAAAAAACGTTTACGTCAACCAGTAGTGCAACCAGACTGTTAAATCTGATACGGATCTGGTTGAAAGCCTTGGTTGTTTTAAAACTGATTTTTTGCTTGTTCCCTGGAGTAACGGTTACGTCGGCAAGACTGCTGAACGGCGCTGTTTCCTGGAGAGCCCCATCCAGATAGGTTTGGATAAAAACAGCTCCCAACACCGTTGCATCCAGTATTCCACCGCCATTTTTAGCTATGACAAAACCGGCATCAAATCCCGCAGGAATGGTGTCGCCAATGTTTAGTCCAATGGCGCCTTGTACCCCCAGACCTATGGTTAAGTATATTCGTCCAAAATCTGAGGTGTCTGTATTCAGGACATCGTCTTCGTCGTCAATGAGACAGAAAGCGCAGATCCCAAAAATTCCTGTCAGGCTGTTGTTGATGTTGGGAGAGTAGGGCGACCCGTCAATGATTTTTGTCAGGCAATCATAATCACAACCATCGGCAGATTCTGAAAAAGCGTAAAAAACCCTTAACCCGGAAAATGCGCCAATAGTACCTGTTTGTAAGAGCTCAATTTCATCGTAATCCAGACCTGTAACAAAAGAAATACGTTGTTTCCCACCAGATGCTCCTATGGCACTCAATGTAAGCCCACTACCAGAAATAATCGTTTCCTGAAGCACATTATTGAGGTAGGTTTTTATTTTAAAACTGCCCAGAATACTTGCAGATAATAGGCCACCTTGAGGTTGAACAACAAAGCCAGCTCTTGAACCGGCTTCAAAGCCTCCTTTGAGGTCTTTTACGGAAACCACGGAGGTTTCGAGTAATACAAGCGTTGGGTCGTAGCTGGCATAATTGCTGAGGTCGCCATCAATGATATTTTCCAACCCATCACCATCGCAAATAAGACAGGCTGTTCCACCTGTTAAACGGTCTATAACCCGTCCTTTCCCTACCAACGGAATATTGCAACTATCGGGTTGGGCCTTGGAAAGAGCAGGCCATAGACCAAAGTAAAGGCATAAAAGGAAGGCGGAAACTTGTTTCATGAGCGTGATGGAATATGGGAGGTATTATCACCGGATTAGTTGGATGAGAGCAGCTTTCAGGGCAATGAAAACAAGGCGTGTCATGGCCAATGTCTTTCAGGGTCGCGACATGCCATTAGACATATCGGACAATAACAGAGGCTGATGAGCTGAGTAAATGGTATAGAATCAGACCATTGTAGTATCTATGATGATGGTCTGGAGGTAATTTACGGAGTTGTTCAGTTGTCGATTAGATGCTTGATGTTGCGTATTTTTCATGCTGATTATTATTAAATGATTAAAATATGAATTGAATGACAATCCAAATTTCAGCATGTTTTGGAAGACGGCCTAAACAAAAGCGCAGTAAAAGTTACCCTTTAAATAAGTATAAATAATAAGGGATTAATTAGCTAAATGTTTGATAATCAATAACATTTCAACTTTTTATATCTGGTGTTTGTTACAAATGAAAACGAGTATTATATAGGTTACTACTAGATAAAATTGAATTATTTATTGGAGATTTACATGGGTTTGGCTGAACCGGCGGTTATGTACATTCAAAATCAATAATATTCATGCTACAGTTTCAGGTGGAAAAATTGAATTCAGTGCAAAGCCCCAAAGTCGCTCATAGGGTACGATCTCAATTTCGTGCATTTGGTCTACAACTACAGTTTTTGAGATTCTCAATTCCCATAAATAGGATTGTGCTTTTATGATAATCTGATCTTTATCAAAATTACAATTGGGTATTAATAGCAAAAGTTTAATGAATACAAAGCTTTTACGCGTACCTGGTCCTCTAAGATGTCGATAGCAATATTGATCAATAGACTCCACATCATCAATAATCTTGCTGTACTTTTTCTCCAACAACAGATACAGGTATTTGATGATGATGATGGCGATGTTCATACCACTTTTATCCTTGGAAAAAATAGGAACCTCATTTATAAATTTAGCCAGGCGGAATTTTGAAATATCTGATTGAGAACCAACGCCGATTAAGTTAAGGTAATTCATATAAGAACCGTAGATTAACCACAACTCTTTGGCATTGTCTGGCAGGAATTCAAACCGGGTATTTGTAAGAGCCTCATTTAAGATCTTACCAGCCCCTTCGTAATCCTCTTTGTGAATTAATAGGGTGAGGTATAATTCATAAAACTTAAACCAGTTAAAAGTGCCAGGTTCCAGCAATTCTATGCATTTGTTGATGGCATAGTCTGCCTTGTCGGCTTGTTTAAGTTGCAGGTGAAATATTACATTTTGATAATAAAATATTTGAAGTGGCACCTTTGCTTGATATGGTCTGGTGCTGAAAAATTCTATTGCCTTATCACACAACTCCAGACCACTGCTAAAATCATTTTCCGTTGAGTATTTTATAAGACCTATCATAAACCCGTTCATTTGGAGTCTGTATGATTGGAATTGTTGCATGAGCGGCCATATTTTACTAAAATGCTCGTTAGCAATGATATTCACCTTCTTATTTGAGGCTCTTTTGTTTACGGTAAGTGCTATTAATGATGTGTATAACTCCTCTGCCAGGCATTCTTTCTCGTAGATTTCAAAATAATGATTGAAGCTTTCATTGGCTGATATAAATCTTTTATCATTACTATCCCGTAAACTGTATTGAATTCTCATGTAAGAGGAGATGTCAAGGCATAAAAGCGTAAAATCAAATTTATCTGCAAGCCTCAGCAGTTTATTGGCCAGAATCATGCCTGCAGTATTGACATTGTGACCTATGAGATACCTGATTGTAACCCATTCTTTGTGAGTTTCGTAATAGGCTTTTTGAAAATCAGTGTAGTTTGTACCTGAGAAGTTCAGGGACAAGACTGAATCTAGGAGCTTGGCTTGTAAGTCATTTTTTAACTTCCTGTACGATGCACGGTGTAATTCTTCACCATATAAAGCCTGAAATGCTTCTTCGTCGGTTTGATATTTGTGTTCCGCGATGCCTCGGTACAACAACCAGACCTTCGATTTTTTATCCAACGGGCGTGTTTGATTTTTGAAAGGATGTAATTTGTGTAGTTCTAGCAACAAAATTATCTCCTTTAAGGTAGCAAAAGTTTTCATCTCATTTATTAAAGAAACAATGCTTTGATCGTCAAAGATCGTAGCAGCATTTTACTTACCTACAGTATATATGGTTAGAAGTTTCTTAGAATTGTTGAAGGATTAACTTTAAATCTTAAACACCCGCGCTGCCTCCACGGCTTTCAACCACCCCTTATATAACCCTTCAGCTTCTGCTTTTTCCATTCCAGGTTCAAAAGCTTTTTCCAATTGCCAGTTCTTGGCAATATCCTGTTTGTTTTCCCAGAAACCTACTGCGAGTCCGGCCAAATAAGCGGCACCAAGGGCGGTGGTTTCCTGCACCACGGGTCTTTCAACCGGCACATGTAAGATGTCACTTTGAAACTGCATAAGGAAATTATTGGCCACCATTCCGCCATCTACGCGCAAGGCTTTGAGTTGGATGCCCGAATCTTTTTCCATTACTGAAAGCACATCCTTGGTTTGGTAAGCAACACTCTCTAATGTCGCTCTGATTAAGTGACTTCGACTGCTGCCTCTGGTCAGACCAAATATCGAGCCTCGTACTTCAGAATCCCAGTATGGAGTACCCAAGCCCACAAAGGCCGGAACGAAATACACACCTTCAGAGGAATCAAGGCTCTTAGCAAAATTTTCTGTTTCAGAAACATCAGTAAACAACTCCACAGTATCTCGCATCCACTTTACGGCCGAACCTGCGACGAAAATGGAGCCCTCAAGTGCGTATTCAACCTTGCCATTCAGGCCCCAGGCAATAGTGGTTAACAGCCCATGCTTAGAGGATACTGCTTCCGTTCCCGTATTCATCAACATAAAGCACCCGGTTCCATAGGTGTTTTTGGCCATGCCCGGAGAGAAACATCCTTGTCCGAATAAAGCGGCCTGCTGGTCGCCGGCTATGCCTGAAATGGGAATGCCTTCATGTCCCATTAACTCTGCTTTGGCATGCCCATATACCTTGGACGAATCCATTACTTCTGGCAACATACTAGCCGGTATATCCAAGGCTTGCAACAATTTATCGTCCCATTTACATTCCCGGATATTGTACAGCATGGTACGGGAAGCATTGGTATAATCTGTAGCATGCACCCTGTTTTCAGTCAAGTTCCAAAGAATCCAGGTGTCAATAGTTCCGAAGATCAGGTTTCCTGCAAAAGCTTCTGCTTGTGCACCCGGTTCATGGTCAAGTATCCATTTAATCTTCGTTCCTGAAAAATAGGCATCAATAAGGAGACCGGTTTTATAGCGCACCTCGGATTCAAGTCCTTTTTGTTTCAATTCCTCGCAGATCCCAGCCGTTTGACGACTTTGCCAAACAATGGCATTGTACACCGGTTTACCAGTTCGTTTGTCCCAAACCACGGTAGTTTCCCGTTGGTTGGTTATTCCAATGGCAGCTATATTTCTGGCTCCAACCTTTTTGACTACGGTTTTAAGTGTGGAGATCACAGACTCCAGAATTTCAACAGGATTGTGTTCTACCCAGCCGGGTTTCGGGAAATACTGGGTGATTTCCTCCTGTGCGGAAGCGACGCTGTTGCCTTGTTTGTCGAATACGATGCAGCGTGTGGAAGTGGTTCCCTGGTCAATGGATAAGATGTATTGCATGGTATAGATGTTGGGCCTCTCCGAGGCCTGTATAGATATTTGGCCTCTCTGAGGCCTTTAGGGGCTTTTTATGGGAATACGGCTTGATAAACCATTGCGCCTGCTATGCCGCCCAGGATTGGTCCTAATACCGGTATCCAGGAATAGGACCAGTCGGAACTGCCTTTGCCAGGTATGGGAAGTAAAGCATGTGTGATTCTGGGGCCAAGATCTCTGGCCGGATTGATGGCATAACCGGTTGGGCCACCCAATGACAAACCAATGGCTAGAACCAAGGCACCTACAACGATAGGATTTAAACCATCTGCGAATTTATTGGCGCCAATGGCACATATACCAAATAGCAACACAAATGTCCCAATAAACTCACTGGTGACATTTGCCCAGGTATGTCTAATGGCCGGAGCATTGCAAAAAACAGCCAGCTTTAGGCCTTGATCTTCCGTTTTGGACCAATGCGGCAAATAATGCAGGTAAACCAAGGCAGCACCAAGCATAGCGCCCAACATCTGGGCTAAAATGTAAACAGGTATGCTGGCAGGCGTAAACTGTTCTGAATACTGTCCGGTAGCAGCAAGCGCCAGGGTGACGGCTGGATTCAGGTGTGCACCGCTAAGCGCTCCGGCAGTGAACACCGCAAATGTTACAGCCAGACCCCAACCAAGTGTGATTACAATCCAACCTCCGTGTTCGCTTTTGGAGCCCTTTAGTAGCACACCAGCAACCACACCATTCCCCAAAAGGATAAGCAGGGCGGTTCCAATGAGTTCTGAGAGAAATACTTCCATAATGTAGATTTAGGCATTTTGTGCGTTTCCTGATTCTGCTTGTAACTGAAATTTAGAAATAAGAGCAATGTACGATGCAGATTTTGCTTTTATATCGCTTTCGGACCATCCCAGCTCCTTTCCCATTAATTCAGCTACTATAGGCGTGACTGTTTTAACCGCCTCCCAATCAAGAATTTCCATACGAATTCTTCTCGCCAGGAAATCCCTGATTTCTACGGCCATTTCTGACCTGGCAGCATAAATTACCTCTGCTTTGATATTCGGGAATCCTGTTAATATTGGTTGGGCCAGATTTGGGTTCTCTTTTGTTAAGCCGGCTATTTCGAGTACCAGAGAGCCGTATTTTTCGATCAAATGTTTTTTTGTAGTAGATTCGAAAAGGTAAATAGGATCGATTTCAGAGCTTAAGTTTTTTCCAAATTGCACAGCACCTACTAATAAATAATCAGCAGTTTTCGATGTGTAATCTCGGTTCATGTGTTGACAAACAAATCGGATGGTGTCGGAAGCCATTAAACGATAGGTTGTCCATTTGCCTCCCAACAGGCTTACCAGGTTGCTATCAGGATCGTATTCTACTTCATGATCGCGAAGCAGTGATTTGGTAGCTTTTTTTTCTTGTGATTTTTTGGATAATACCAAAGGACGCAAACCACCAAAGCCAGATTGAATATCACCTCTTTCTATCTTTTTGTTCAAATAAGGTTGAAGGGTTCCCATCAAAAATTCAGCTTCTGTATTTTTTAGCGTGGGCTCATTTTCCAGGTCTGAATATGGATCATCTGTTGTGCCAACCAGTAAATGATTTTTAAATGGAATAGCAAATATCACTCGGCCGTCTTTGGTCTTGGGGATCAGCATGGCATATTCACTATGAAAATAAGCAAGTGGCAACATCAAATGCACTCCTTTCGAAGGTTTTATCCTGCTTTCCAGGGACGGGTTTGCCAAAACCCTAAGCTTGTCCGAGAATGGCCCTGTACAATTGAGGAACTGTTTGGCCCGAATCTTAAAAGGTAGCGTGTCAGAACCAACCTGTCTGTCAGCAACTGCCACCGAAGTAATTTTCCCCAACTCATCTTTTTGGAAATCAGTCACTTCAAGATAATTGGCTACAACCGCTCCCTCATTCACTGCAGATTGAACTACCGCCAAACAATAGCGAGCATCATCTAACTGACCATCATAATACAAAACTGAGCTGTGCACCTTATCAGAAATGCCGGGAAGCAATTCCTTTGTTTTGGCCTTATTCAGCCATTTGGAAGTAGGCAAGTTGTCTTTCCTGGAAGCAATTAATTCATAAATCCATAAACCGAGAAAGTAATACAATCCAGCCCACCAGGAAAAAACTGGCGTGATCAAGCCAACCGGATGTGCCAGGTGCGGCGCGTTGTTGAGTAAAATATGTCGTTCCTCAAGTCCGTGTTTTACCTGCCGTAGTTGAGCCAGATCCAGCTTTTTGAATGCACGTTCCAGATAACGCACCCCGCCGTGAATCAGTTTTGTACTTTTGCTTGAGGTTCCCGATGCGAAATCACCTTTGTCAATCAGCGCCACTTTAAGACCATTCAGCGTTGCTTCCAGAGCGCAACCTGCGCCACTAGCACCGGCGCCTATGATGCAGAGATCATACTCTTCTGTCTTTAAACGCTCTATATTTTCTCGTCTTTTCATATAGATGTTGGGCCTCTCCGAGGCCTGCGGGTTTTGTGGGATTATTTGGGCTACCGGTGTTGAGCCTCTCCGAGGCTATATGATTGTTGAGCCTCTTCGAGGCTTGTTGCTGAAGATTTGTCTCTGTTGTGGTTTTTACCGTTTTCTTGTAGTTCCGATATTTGCTTTATTTTTTGAAAAGCTTTGGTTTTGAGTGCTTTGCACAAGGGGGTATTCATAATTCATCATTAATAATTCATAATTCAAACCAACTGTTGCTCCCATCTCCACGCATCTTCCAGGGCTTCATCCAGGGTTCTTTTTGCCTTCCATCCCAATTCTTTATTGGCTTTTGAAGCATCTGCCCATACCGCTGTTATATCTCCTTCGCGTCGTGGTCCTGTCTCGAAGGTCAGTGGTTTCCTGCTTACCTTTTCAAAGGAATGAATTAGTTCGAGAACGCTGTTGCCGTTACCGGTTCCAATATTGAATACATCGTAAAACTTATCCTCAGACTGTTTTGCCAAATATTTCAAAGCCGCCACATGGGCTTCAGCTAAATCCATTACATGTATGTAGTCTCGAATACAAGTGCCATCAGGAGTAGGATAGTCGTTCCCAAATACCGTCACCTTTGCTCGTTTTCCAATGGCTGTTTGAGTGACAAATGGCACCAGGTTATTGGGTTTGCCTATTGGCAACTCGCCTATTAGCCCGGATGGGTGCGCGCCAACAGGATTGAAATACCTAAGAGAAATGGCTTTTATCGGCTGAGCGGCTGTGGTATCTCTAATAATTTCTTCCCCAATTTGCTTTGTATTGCCGTAGACAGAGGCAGCCGGCTTCACAGGAGCATTTTCGGTGACCGGTAATTCATCGACCTCTCCATAAACTGTACAAGAAGAGGAAAATATCAGATTGGAAATGCCTTCAGCCAGCATCACATCTATAATCGTCATGAGTGATCCGAGGTTATTCTGATAATACAGGAGTGGCTGTTCCATAGATTCTCCCACAGCCTTTGATGCAGCAAAATGGATGACTCCTTCTATATTTTCCTCCCTAAAAACTTTCCTGACTTCTGCATAGTTTCGGCAGTCAATCGCGTAACTCGGAACAGTTTTGTTTAGTATCTTTTGCAGACCTCCAATTACAGATTTGTCAGAATTTGAAAAATCATCAAGAATAACAGCTTCATAACCTGCTTCTTCAAGGGAAACAACTGTATGAGATCCTATAAAACCGGCGCCGCCTGTAACCAGAATTTTCATGCACTATAGCTTTTATCAGGGCTTCTTATTGGATTGAATTAATTTGCTGCGCAAAATCGGCAATTATGCGCAAAGTATTCAAATCCCTTTGTTTAATTCTGTATGTCCTTCATTCCTCCTTCTCTACAATTGGGCAAACAGCTAAAGTGATCAAGCCCGATGCCATCCACAAAGCCTGGCATGAAACGGAGTTTTACTTGTTCTTTCACTTTGGTCCAAATACCTATACAGACCTAGAGTGGGGCGACGGCACAGAAACTGAAACACTATTTAATCCAAAAAAGCTCGATTGTGATCAATGGTGTCAGATTGCCAAAGCTGCTGGAGCCAAAGGGGTGATCATCACGGCCAAACACCATGACGGGTTTTGCTTGTGGCCATCCAGTTACTCCACCCATACAGTTAGAGAAAGTAAATGGCGCGATGGGAAAGGTGATGTTATCAAGGAGCTCTCAGCAGCTTGTAAAAAACACGGACTCAAGTTTGGTGTTTACCTCAGTCCATGGGACAGAAATCACCCGAAATACGGCACACCAGAATACAATGATGTATATGCCAGTACCTTGACTGAATTATTAACCGGTTACGGAGAATTATTTGAAGTTTGGTGGGATGGTGCCAACGGAGAAGGGCCAAATGGCAAAAGTCAAGTGTATGATTTTCCGCGATTTGAGAAACTGGTGAAGCAATATCAGCCCAATGCTGTCATTTTTAGTGACATAGGACCTGGTTGTCGTTGGGCTGGGAATGAACAGGGTACGATTAATGAAACAAATTGGGCCATGCTCGATACTGCCGGATTTGGCAGAGGCGTAAGCGGACCGCCTGCCAATATTTTGCAAGCCGGACAAGAAAACGGGTCTGCCTGGATTCCCGCGGAATGCGATGTAAGCATCCGTCCTGGATGGTTTTACCACAAAGCTGAAAATGAACTGGTAAAAAGCCCTGAACAGCTTTTTGAGATCTATTTAAATTCAGTCGGAAGAGGAGCAAACCTGATACTAAATGTTCCACCAAATCCGGATGGTAGAATCGATCAAAACGATTCTACTAATCTGGTCAAATTTGGCGAAATGATAGCCCAGGCTTTCGATGGAAATCTGGCTCTGAACAAGCGTAGTTACTGCGTAGGCCAATTCCGCCCGATACCCATTCGTGGTCTTACGGACGGCAATACTGAATCCTCATACAGATTACTGCGTGAAATAGATGGAAGCTTTCCATCTATTGAAATTGACTTCGGCAGTCTTTTCAATATCAATTGCATAAAATTATGCGAACAGGTGTTTCGCTCAGGACAGCAGGTGAAATCTTTTAAAATAGACGTTTGGGTCGGAAATGAGTGGAAAGAGGTGGCTCGCTCTACTACGATTGGCGTGCGAAAAATTCTGAGATTTCCATCCAGTGTTGCTTCTAAAATCAGGGTCACAATTTTAGAGGCCAGGGGAGGGGTGGAGTTGAGTGAGATTGAGGTGTATGATGCTCGGGTCGGAGACCCTCGCTAACGATGAATTAGGGTCGGAGAGCCTCGTCAACGATGTATAAGAGACCCTCGCTAACGTTCGTTATATGTGGCGACCGTTAATGAATTCGGCGGCCGTCATCCGTCGTTTGCCTTGCAATTGAAGCTCTATTACTTTTAGGTAGCCATCTTTTGTCGAAACTTTCAGGGTTTTGTTGCCCTCCTTGACAAATTCACCGGGACTTTTTGACGTATTTCCTTCTTTATCAACTTCAGAACGTAAAATCTTTAGCGTTTTATCTCCAAGCATAGTCCAGGCCCCAGGAAACGGGCTTAATCCTCTTATAAAATTGTGCACATCATAACTCGATTGATTAAAGTCGATCCTGCAAGTCTCGGTGTGTATTTTGGGGGCGTGACTGGCTTCCGTATTTTCCTGTGGCTTTAGAACAACTTCTCCCTTTTCAATAGCCCGAACGGAGGCAAGTACGAGTTCTGCGCCAATGTGCATGAGTCGCTCGTACACCTCTCCGGCAGTTTCATTTTCGCCAATTGCCGTTTTCTCCTGAAAAAGCAAATCACCGGTATCAATTTCGTGTTGCAAAAGAAAAGTCGTTACCCCGGTTTCTTTCTCGCCGTTGATTACAGCCCAGTTAATTGGCGCCGCCCCCCTATATTTTGGCAATAGAGATCCATGTAAATTCATAGTGCCTTTTGGCGGCATATCCCACACTACTTCTGGCAACATTCGAAAAGCCACCACCACCTGTAGATCCGCTTTCAAAGAGCGTAGTGTCTCCAGAAATTCAGGGTCTTTCAATTTAGCAGGTTGCAAAACCGGCAAATCGTGTTCAAGTGCAAATAACTTTACAGCAGATTGCTGAATACCCTGTCTGCCTCCTGGCTTGTCGGGCGCAGTAATTACGGCGGAAATATGGTATCCGTTCTTGAGCAGTATTTCCAGTGAGGGTACCGCAAATTCAGGCGTACCCATAAAAATGATATTCATAACAAGGCATATTTCAAGATTGGCAAAAGAACGGGATACTTTAAACTTCATTAGCCAAACCGTCAAGTCTTTTTAATTTTGCTTCGATAATTTTTCATTATCTCGCCTCGGAATCAACATTTCCTATGAACTTAAATAAAACCAATCCCTTTTCAGATGGTGTGAACAGGGCTTCCAACCTTGAAGTTTTACCATTTTTTTCCAGACAAATGGGCCTGACGGGATTCCGCATTGCTTTTCATTTTTTGAATATTCTGTTGTTTGCTTTTCCAGCTTTTGCCCCGAGCCAAACTACCGTGGAAGGTTATGTGTTTGAAGAAAACAATCGTGGGTATTTGAATCAGGTGCAAATTCAGTTTTACCGTTTGCCGGAAAATGAAATCGCGGTTCAGGTAGAAAGTAACAGGGAAGGATATTTTGCCACGGTTTTACCTGCCGGTAAATACCGAATAGTAGCCCTGAAGGACATTTTCTTTGAAAAGGAGGAAGTCATTTCAATAGGTGATAAAAAAGCATTTGTAAGTTTTGAATTGAAACGCCGTCCTGGTTATTTATTTGATGTAACGCTGGCAGAGGTGCGGGATAGTCCAGACAGACCAGTAGATGCAATTTCAGGAGCAACTGTAGAAATCTACAACAGAACCAGGCATAAACTGGAAATGATCATTGAGAAGGACGATGATGCTTTTTTTCAATTCACCTTCGAACGCGGGAATCACTATACACTCATGATCCGCAAGGAAGGGTATCTGGCCAAAAGAATTGAAGTATACGTGAATATTAACGGCTGTATTATTTGTGTAGATGGAGTTAGGGATGTTTCGCCGGGTGTGACAGACAATCTTAGCTCAGGGAACGAGATGGGTACTTTGCTCGCAAATATTGAACTGGATCGCGCCAAAATTGATAAACGTATTCAGATTCAGAACATCTACTACGACTTTGACAAATGGGATATCAGACCGGATGCCGCCAAGCGACTGGATAACGTGGTTATCCTGATGAGGGACAATCCAGGGTTATCCGTAGAACTTGGCTCCCATACTGACAGCCGTGGAAACGATCAATACAATGAAACTTTATCCCAAAAAAGAGCCATTGCTGCCGTTGAGTACATCATTAGTGAAGGAATTGACAGCGCAAGGATTACAGCAAAAGGTTATGGTGAAAAGGTTCTGAAAAACAGATGCAAAAACGGGGTGGAGTGCAGCGAGGAAGAACACCAGCAAAACCGGAGAACTGAATTGCGGATAACAGGAATAGTAAAAGGGTTTGAGTGGAAGAGTTTGGAACAGATCATTTCGGAAGAATCACCGGCTGAGTTTAGCAAAGAAGTGACGGAGGTGACGAAACCACGGGATCGCCAATTGCCGGAAGCCAACAATTCAGTTAAATTAGGTTCGCTTCAACCAGCTGAAGAGCATGAAATTGAGGAAACTCCTGAGCAGGAAGAAAAGCCTATTTTAAGGGAATTTAAAGATGTGCGAATTCTTGACTTGCCAAAGAGTTTTAAAGGTTGCGCCGTTGAATTAACCCGCTCGACGAAGGGTGAGTTAGGCGCCGACAACCTGGCTTTTGTGGGACAAAAAAATGTTTTTCACAGGGTAGAAAGCGATACGGTACATGCTTATTTTATTGCAAATCTTGGCCCATGCGACAAAGCAGAATCCTATTTTAAAAAGAACATTAAACCTTTACATCCCGGTTCAAGGCTAGTAAGATTCGGAAAAAACGGTATGGAATATTTGAACTAGTTTGTTATAAATTTCACAATATGAAAGAGTTATCCTGGGAAAACCGAAAAGGTATAAAATTGCATGCCCAAGAATGGCCGGTAAAATCCCCCAAAGCCGTCATCGCATTGGTTCATGGTCAGGGGGAGCATATTGGCCGTTTCGATCATGTTGCAAAATGGTTCAATTTTCACGATGTAGCAGTAATTGGTTCTGATCTGCAAGGCTATGGTAAAAGCGGAGGTTTAAAGGGCCATGCAGACAGTTTGGATGATTTCCTTGATGACATTGGTTTATTGTTGGAAAATGCCAAACAGGCTTATCCCAAAACACCTGTATTTCTGTATGGGCATTCTATGGGTGGCTCTTTGGTACTAAATTATACAATCAAAAGAGATCCCGTAATCGCCGGGTTAATTGTAACCAGCCCCTGGATCAGGCTGGCATTTGAGCCACCAGCGTTGAAAGTGATTGCGGGAAAGATTCTGCGCAGATTTATACCACGCCTAACCCTCCCAACAGGATTGGCTGCTCATTTTATTTCACACGATGAGAAAGTAGTGGCTGCATACAAATCTGATCCGTATGTGCATGACAAACTGAGCACTTCTACCGGAGTCGCCATTTTGGAAATGGGGGAGTGGCTCGACAAGTTTTCCGGGGTGTTCAGTATTCCGGTTTTGCTTATGCATGGTTCAGGAGATAAAATCACCTCAGCGCCGGCAACAAAGGAATTTTACGAGAGACTTGCCGGTGAAGTGACCTACAAAGAGTGGAAAGATCTGTATCACGAAATGCACAACGAACCTGAAAAAGAAGATTTGTTCTCATTTACCTTCGACTGGATGCAAAAACACTTGTAATGCTTGCGTGGGAATTTGCCCCCGTTCACGAGGGGCACCGACCCGAGTAAAGTAAATCTCACTTCATCTTCGCATAGAAATCCGCCAGCATATCACCCAGAGCTCCTGGCGCCACTCTTTTAGCTAATATCCTTTTGTCTTTGTCGAGAATGTAAATAACCGGCAGGTTGAAGGCATTGTACTGATTTTCTATTTCCGGCATTTTGTTCCGATCATCTACGTCGTACCAAATCCAATTCTGCTGAGCCACAAATTTTTTCCAATAGGCACTTTCTTCATCTGTATTCAGGGCCACAGCAGCCAGCCCCTTTACCTGATAATCCAGAAAAGCCTGATAAATATTGGGCATCACTTCCATGCAATGGCTGCACAGTGGACTGTAGAAAATTAACAAGGTGATTGGCGCTTTGATTTCATATAACTCTACAGGATTGCCGTTTTCATCTGGCAAAATAAAATTAACGGCCATACTTCCGGTGATGTTTGGCCGGTGAGAATCAGCTTTATAAGCCAGGCGCTCCAAAGTGGCCATATCCAGCCACGGTGTACGGTCTTTGCGCATATACTTATCAACCATGTGGACAAATATGCGATCTGCACCGGGCGCAGTATTAAGTTCATAATATTGAGCAATTCTTAAAACAATGAACCTGTAAAAATCGCCTCCCGGAGGTGTTTTCGCAATTACTTCATCAATGGCATTGATTAATGAATCGGGCTGTACAGCTACAAACTGACTAAAAAAATTGTCAAAGAAAAGGTGCCAGTAAGTGTTTCGCAGTAAAATTTCATTGTTAAAATCCGTATTGTCCCAATAATGGGTCCGTTGCCATATGCTGAATGCCGGATTAGGGCTACCGTTTTTTAAGGAGGGGACAATGGATGCCGGAGGCTCCGGAGCACGAACAGATTTAAGCATTTTAGCATACAAATGCTCCGGGTTCATCGTGATGTATTTAATTGCTAGAACCTCGGTTTCCATAATCAGTGAATCAAGGTCGGCTCGTATGGGTTTCATGGCTTCCTCATCATTTTTCGTAGCCTGAGCGACCATATCCAGCATGGTTCTTTTGGCCTCAAATGCTTTTTCGATCTGGCTTCTGGCTTGTTCAAATCTGAACAGTGCCTCATTTTGTGGTGAATCTGGCGACCACAAAGAATCAAGATTGCCGGCATCTGCCTCAATTTGAAAATCTGGCTCTGTACCTGAAACGATGAAATCAAACAGCCTTTCTGAGCCTTTGCTGAAAAAATAAACACCAGGTTTCACTACTTTTTTTTCTAGGACATATTGCCTGGCGCCCGGCTGGTAGGGAATAGAATCCAGGAAAAAAGCCTTGCCTCCCATGTAGTATCCAATTATTGCAGTTGGATCTGACAGATTCTGTATTTGAAATGTGATACGCAGGTTTTGGGCGCTCAAACAGGTTCCCCAAATTAATATGGCCCAAAGGGCAAATAAATTTTTCATGACAAGTATGCTTACTTCTTCGAGCAAAATAACCAAGAAGGATCAAATTTCAGGTAAGCATTTGCACGATATTAATAAAGTAGCCCAAGGCAGTCTGAAATTGAATGTATAGAAATGTATCTTTGCCACTCCAACCAAATGGCCTGATCAATCAAAACCTGAAATATGAGTTGGTATAAACGACTTAGGGAAGGTATTTCCACGGCAACTAAGGCCAAAAAGGATGTTCCCGAAGGTGTATGGTTTCAATGCAAAAAATGCAAGGAGACGAGCACCACCAAAGCATTGGGCGAAAATTTCTACAAATGCCCAAAATGTGATTATCACACCCCTATAGGTTCTGCAACCTATTTTGATATACTCTTTGACAATCAGGAGTATATAACCTTACACGACAATCTGGTTTCTGTGGATTTCCTCGGATTCACAGATTTGAAGCCTTACGATAAACGACTGGATGAAAGCCGGAAAAAGACTGGTCTCAATGACGCACTGGCCATAGGCGCCGGAGAAGTTATGGGGCATCGGTTGGTTATCGCAGCAATGGACTTCAGGTTTATTGGAGGTTCGATGGGTTCTGTGGTAGGAGAGAAGATTTCTCTGGCCATCGATAATGCCATTGAAAACCAGGCAGCCCTGATGATTATTTCCAAATCGGGTGGCGCCCGCATGATGGAAAGTGCTTTTTCTTTAATGCAGATGGCCAAAACCAGCGCCAAACTTACGTTAATGGCCAAAGCAGGACTGCCTTATTTTTCATTGCTGACAGATCCGACTACAGGCGGGGTAACTGCTTCGTTTGCGATGCTTGGTGATATAAACCTGGCAGAACCCGGAGCATTGATTGGTTTTGCCGGCCCAAGGGTGATTCGTGAAACGATTAAACGCGATTTGCCAGAAGGCTTCCAAACTTCCGAATTTCTGTTGGACAAAGGATTCGTAGATCTGGTAGTGAACAGAAAAGACTTGCGGGAAACAGTAGGAGATTTGCTTGCTTTTTTTGAAAAACAGGATAAAAAAGCCAAACAGGACAAAAAATAGAGCTACTCAATACAACATGTTTCCTTAATCATACGATAACCCTTGATTGCCTAATCCCGCTGTAGGCTTCTACTTGCTTTACTCATTAGCTTACAAACCAGTTATTTACTATGGTAGAAACAATCTCTTATCATCCGGGAACAGCCTCTAAAAGAATGCCATCTAAAATATTTTCCACCCGTAACGTACTGATTTTCTTTTTATTAACTTTGGGAATTGGTGGTTATTTCGCCATCCAGCCCTTGAAAGCCATATTGGTTCCTGCCGTAGCTGAAGACATTAGCGATCAATATGTTTGCATCCCAACGGGGTCTTCATTCGACGATGTGGTGGGTATTCTGAAAAAAGGTCGGTTCATCAGTGACGAAATTAATTTTCGCTGGTTAGCCGGTCAAATGAACTACAAGAAAAACATCATGCGGGCTGGCCGATTTGAGGTGCAACCAGGCTGGACCAACAGGCAACTTATTCAACACCTGCGGAATGGTGAGCAAGCACCGGTCAAACTCATTCTGAATAATGAGCGCCTCCCTGAGGAAGTCGCCGGCAAGGTTTCTGCTTTCATTGAAGCTGACTCAATGTCACTCCTACAAATGTTCCGCGACAGGGAGTTTTTGCACCAATATAACCTTACAGAAGAGACTTTGCTAACAGCCTTTATTCCAAATACTTATGAGTTTTACTGGAATACCGATGCCAAAGGTTTTCTCACCAAAATGATCAAAGAGCTAGATGTTTTTTGGTCGAAGGAAGACAGGCTTGCGAAGGCAAAAGCACTAGGGCTTAGCGATCAACAGGTATATATATTGGCTTCTATTGTTGAGAGGGAAACAAACGCAAATAGCGAAAAACCATCTATTGCCGGTGTTTATCTGAATCGACTCAAAATAAACATGAAGCTTCAGGCTGATCCAACATGCGTTTTTGCTACCCGCGATTTTAAAACCCGACGCGTAACGGAGTACCACACCAGTTTTGACTCACCCTATAATACATATATGTACAAAGGCCTTCCTCCAGGCCCTATCAGCATGGCTTCTATTTCCAGCATTGATGCTGTACTAAACCCAGATAAGCACCATTACCTGTATTTCTGTGCTCGCCCGGATGACTCCGGCACACATGTATTTGCAGAAACCTTTTCTGCCCACAAGGTAAATGCTGCCCGTTTTCAGGCCTACGTAAAGATTAGGGACCGGAAATAATTAGCTAATTTGATAATGAGATAATTTGATAATGAGATAATTTGAGTTCAATCTTTTATTTAATGTGAAATCGAAAACCCTTTCGTTCTCAGTGTTGTTCTTCAAGCAATCATTTTTTTCATTTAAGAACTGATTAATCAGTTCTTAAATCACATTATCATATTAGCTAATTATCGAATTAGCTAATTATCACATTATCGAATTAACAAATTATGAAATACCATCTATTCGGGCGTTCAGCGCTCAGGGTTTCTGAGTTGTGTCTGGGAACCATGTCTTTTGGAACTGAATGGAACTGGGGGGCAGACAAAAAAGAGAGTCAAAAAATATTTGACACGTATGCCGAACACGGCGGCAATTTTGTGGATACTGCAAACCGGTATACAGAAGGAACAAGTGAGCGTTGGCTTGGCGAATTCATCAAGCAAGAAAGAGACCATTTCGTACTGGCCACTAAATTTACACTTCGGGACGAACTTGGAGATCCAAATTTTGGAGGAAACCACCGTAAAAATATGCTTCGCTCCGTAGAAGAAAGTCTGAAACGGCTGGATACGGACTTCATTGACTTACTGTGGGTCCATGCCTGGGATGGCACTGTTCAGCCTGATGAATTGATGCGTAATCTCGAATATCTTGTCCAGAGCGGCAAAGTGCTGCACATCGGTATATCCGATACGCCGGCCTGGGTTGTCTCACAGGCAAATACACTTGCGGATTTGCGTGGCTGGTCTTCCTTTGTCGGACTTCAAATAGAATATTCCTTATTAGCTCGTACTCCTGAGCGGGATTTGTTGCCTATGGCCAGGCAATTTGGCATGGCTGTTACACCCTGGGGGGCTATTGCCGGAGGTGCTCTTACAGGTAAATATCTCAAAGGTGAAGCGGGCAGATTGCCTGAGCATAGTGCAAGACGAAATGCCAGAGCCAATAAACTGGCCTTGAAAGTGGTGAAAGTTGCCGAAAAACTGGGAGTTCCACCGGTCCAGGTTGCCATCAACTGGACACGCCAGCAAATTCCAGCCTTGAATGTAATTCCCATAATTGGTGCCACTAAAGCAGTTCAGCTGGAATCCTCTCTTGGTTCAGTGAACTTTGAAATACCCAAAAAATATATGGAAGAACTGGACAAAGCGAGTGAAATCGAATTGGGCTTTCCTCATGACTTTTTGAACTCTGCCAATGTTCAGGAGATCATGTTTAGCGGTCGACAGGCTGATATTCTAAAACCTTGATACAATCATTTTAATTGGTAAAGAAAAAGCGCCATGCTGGATTCGTCCAGCATGGCGCTAATAGTTTCGAAGGTCCTTAAAGCCAGGTATTTACCTAATAACCATCAACTTCCGTGAACCTACTTCGTGATTTGATCTGAAGCGCAGACTATAAACTCCGCCAGGCAGATTTGAGCAATCGATGCTGATTACGGTAGCCTGTTCTGTTATTTGAGTTTTCAGCACTCTGCCCGTTGCATCAATCAGACTCAGCTCCAAACGTGAATTAACCGGTGATGCAAAAATCACATCTGTAATGCCGCTGGTTGGATTCGGTTGAAGACTTACACCACCAAGCCAAACCGGCTCTTTTGCTGCGCTGAGGTTGTCGATAACAAATCCTCCATAGTGATATTCACAGCCTGCAGCATCTGTGATGATTACATCATAAGTGCCACTCATCAGGTTGTTAATATCTTTTGTGGTAGCAATTTGTTGCCCGTTGCTTAACCAGGAATAAGAATAGGGTGCTTCACCACCAGAAATATCAATACTAATCGATCCGATGCCTTGTCCGTTCAGGTCGTGGTTTAAAGAACTTGATGCAATTAATACGGCATCAGTAACTGTAATCTCAAAAGAACAGGTGCTTGAATTTCCGCTCGCATCAGTAAAGCTAAATTCCTGTAAAGTTGTACCTGCCGGGAATTCAGAACCGCTGGGCAAACCACTGCTCTGTTCCCAGTGGCCACTGAGAATCAAACAGTTGTCTTCGGCAACGGGCGCCTGGAATTCAACCATATTGTCGTAAGAGCATACTTTAATATCTCCAGGGCATGTCACCACAGGTGGAGTGTTATCCACAATCGTAACCGTTACTGTAGTTGAACTCATCAAGCCTGAATGATCGGTAGCGGTAAGTGTAAGCACCTGATCACCTAAGTCCTGACAACTGAATGACTGGGGTGTCATAGAGATACTGGCGATGCCACAATTATCCGAAACCAGCGCATTGATGTCCGCTAGTGTCACCATGACACTTCCCTGATCACTTAATACAAGGGTAGCGTTTTGAGCAGAAACTGAAGGAGCTTCGTTATCGGTAGCTTCAATATCAACCTGGGCTACTGAGGTGCAACCATTTCCATCGGTAACCTGTACAGTATAAGTACCTACGGAAGCATTCTCAATGGTGTTTCCAACTGTTCCATCGCTCCATAAGAAGTTGTATGGCATAGTACCTCCCTCCGTCGAAACTGCCGCAGAACCAGTCTCATCTTCTGCACATACTGGATTCTGAACGTTTATATCCCATGGACCTAAAGGCAGCGGCTCAAGTACCGTTGCCACTGTTTCTGTCTGGCACTGATTGGCATCGGTGATGATGGCAGTATAAGTGCCTGCCACCAAATTGGAAATGGTTTGAGTTGATTCACCGTTACTCCATTCATAGGTAAGAGGAGTAGCACCTCCAGATATATTCAGACTAACCGATCCATTGTTGCCATCTGCACATTGAACATGACTGATAATGCTGGAAGCTGAGATGGCGCAGGTAAAGCTGTTTACGATCACGGATTGCGATGTGCTGCAGCCATTTTGATCAGTAACCACTACTGTATATGTACCGGGTGGCAAACCACTGATATTCTGTGTGGTTTCTCCTGTGCTCCAAGCATACATGAAGTTTCCATTGCCACCAGTTGGATTTGCACTGGCTGTTCCATTATTGGCGCCGGAGGAAGTTTCACTGGTAGAAGTCGCATTGGCTAACAATTGGTTAGGCTCAGTGATTTCGATGTTGAGTGATGCAGGACAATTATTAGCATCCACTATTTCAACTGTATAAATGCCAGCTACTAATCCTGCGATAGCAGCAGTTGTTTCACCATTGCTCCACAAATAAGTAATTGGATCTGTACCACCAGAATAGCTTACATCGGCAGTCCCATTGGCTGCTCCGAAACAAGTCAGATCGGTGCCGCTTATGTCGGCTGACAGCGTACAATCAAATGAATTGACAGTTACACTTTTGATCGTTTTACAACCATTGCTATCTTCAATGCTAACGGTGTAAGTGCCGGGTGCAAGATTTGAAATGCTTTGAGTCATTTCACCATTGCTCCAGGTATATGTGTAGGGCATTGTACCCCCGGCAGGATTTGCCGTTGCTGTGCCATCGTTCACACCGTTCATGGTTTGATTTGTAGCACTAGCATTTGCAACCAACATACTTGGCTGAGTAATGGCTACAGAAGTAGTCGCTGAACAACCATCGCCATCAGTTAACGTAACAAGATAGTTTCCAGCAGGAACATTATTTAATTCTGGTGTATCTGCACCATTGTTCCAGTGATAGGAATAGTCGCCATCGCCACCGGCACCTGATACAGTTGCGGAGCCTGTTGAACCGCCAAAGCACAATACATCGCTTTGCTGTGTTATGTTAGCCAGGACAGCCTGATTTTGCTCCAGTTCTGTAGAAGCAGTGGCTGTACAGCCACTCTCCGTATCTGTCACCAGCAATAAATACGTACCTACTGCATCAACAGTTGGGTTTTGTGTATCAGCTCCGGAAACAATATTGCCGTCTGTGGTTGTCCAGTTATAACTGATATTGGCTCCCTGTGCAGAACCGCTGCCGTCAAGCTCAACTTGCGATGCATTACAATTCAGATTCTCTGGCGTTTCAGCAGATGCGGCCGGAGGATTGGTGTTGGATTCAATAGTTGTAACTATGGAGCCTGTACAACCATTGTCCGGATCTGAAACCACAAGCAAATAATCGCCTGTTTCATATACCACAAAAGAACTCGCATTTGATTTGAAGCCATTAGGTCCGGTCCAGGCGAATACAGCATTTGTGTCTGGAGTTGTGGCCATTACAAAGGCACTATCCATCAGACAAGTGAATTGTGAAGCGTTTATGGTAACATCCGGCGCTTCAGTATCCAGCACCACAATGGTACTTGAATCCCCCATACAACCTGTAATGGTATCCTGTACCAATACTGAATATGTGCCAGCTTCAAAAACGGTTGGACTTTGCTCCTGGGAACTAAAACCGTTTGGACCGATCCAATCGAAAGTTGGACCAACAGCATTGGTTGTAGTAGATAGAATGGCTGAGTCTGCCAAACAGGTAATGGATGCAGGTATTGTACTTATATTAGGATCACTATTCAAACCTTCTACCATGGTAGCAGAGGTTTTGGTGCATCCGTTTGCAGTATTTGTAACCTCAAGTGTATACACACCTGGTGCACCCACCACAGGATGAAGGGTGGCGCCACCGGAAATGATGTTAACACCCGACCATGAATATGAATAATTACTACCGTTTGACCCCGATCCGGATAGCGTATCCAGTGGAACAGGGCAGCTTACAAAGCCAGATGGGCCTGCATTGGCATTGGGTGTCACGATATTGGCGCTAACACTTGCGTTTGCATAGGATTTACAGGTGGAAATATTATTGGTAATCTGTAAGGTGTAATTACCTGCAGAGTCAACAATAGGCGTAAGCGTATTATCTCCTGACAAAATGTGTCCACCAGAAGTGGCAAACCATTGTAAACTGAAATCATCACCACTGTCAGACTGCGTAGCATCGAGCTGAACAGTGTTTTCCAGGCAGGTGATTTCATCGGGAGTTGCAATTAGCGCTACCGGGTAAACCGGTGGGCTCATCGTTTGCGAAATCACTGTAGTACAACCTAAGCCATCTGTTACAGTAGCCTTATATGTACCTACATTAAGTCCATACGCTGTTTCTGCATTTTGGCCATTTGACCACAGGTAGCTGTAATCATAATCCCAGCCACCAACGCCTGTAATGGTGATGCTGCCTGTGATGCCATTGCATCCAACAGGTTGTATATCAATTACTTCAGCACTTAATGGGCTTGAAGGATCAAAAACATCAATTGGGTCAGAGACGATTGACTGGTTACCAGATGTAATGGTTACTGTATAAGTACCAGCCTGAATATTGCTTAAATTCTGCGTAGTGGCGCCATTACTCCAGGAAAAGCTGAACTGATTATTCCCGCCGCTCACATCTATATTTATGGAGCCGGTATAGGAACCGAAACAGATAGCATCTGTGGTACTAGCCAGACTATACAAAAGTGGTGGCGGTGCGCAATGCGAATTCCTGAATGCCCATAATCCTGCGGCACTTAATTGCCCAGCTTCGTACACTTTTTTATCATCCGGACAAATACAGAAGATTGTTGGATAATAGGATATCTGGTATGCGTTGGCAATTGTGTGGTCATCTATAATGGGGTAGGGGGTTCCTGTAACCCAGTCACCCTGAGTGCCGCCAATACAACCTGAAGGGCCGTACAAACATGCAGTGTTGGTTGAAGGATCTCCTTCAATGTAAAAGCAATATGCCTCATCTGTTCCATCCGGGCCATATTGCTCCCATAAATTTTTGAAAGCGTGTGAGTTGTGGTAATTCCAGCATGGGCCACACCAGGTGGCTGAAACATCCAGAAAGACGGTTTTGCCCGCATCCAGCAGATCATACAGATGATGGGAATTTCCATCTATATCGGTAGCTGTAAAATCCGGAGCCATGCTGCCGTCGGGAATTTGTGCGCGCAGACCAGCTAGTCCCAACACACAAAGAAGTGATAGGAGTAAAATTCTTTTCATAATAGAAAAAGGAAAATTATGTGAGGAAATTGATGCCGAAATGTAAGGCTAATAATTAACCCTTCTGAATAACTAGGAAATAAAATTGCGAAAACCCGGATGAATGCCTTATAAATTACTTAATCTATGGAATAAGAAGTTATTGTACGCTCAAGGCCAACGGCAATCATGTGCTTATCAGCGATACTGAATGAAGCGAAAGGAGTGGTGCCAGCAAGGCTTAATTTTTCCATAATTTGGTTTTGATCTACCAGAAGTCTGACTCTTCTGGTAGATTCTGAAAGAGATCCAATACCATATTTACTTAAAAAAGCTTCGCTCTGATCCTGAGCAAATTGATAAACACCCGATTTTTGAATGTTGGATTTTGATAACCTGTACAAATTCAGCCTTCTTTTGTGAAAGATTCCAATGAGTTGACTGTTGCCCTTTCCAATTGGGAGCATGGCCAAAGGCGGGTCTGCAACTACTTCGGGCTTGTCCAGTATTTGCATCTTGCCGGTTAACTCAATACTATACAAAACTCCTGCTCGACTGATGCTTAGGATTCTCGGCCTGGAACCGGATAAGTCAATGATCGGTTTGATGTCAAATACCCCTTCCAATGTATCTGCTGGAAACCTGGGTTTGCCATCCTTGCCGAATACCGACAACAGCCCATCTTTGCTCAGTTGAATTAAATAATCTTTTTCTTTTTGTCTATAGTGTAATAATGATCCAGCTGGCGTGCCACAATCAATTTGTGGATTCCATCCATCCAGCGCTCGCCCCAATTTATCGAAACCGTATATCCTGCCGTTATCACTGGAAATAAAATAGTTGAAACCCAATTTGTTGTCAACATCTGTTAGGCAAAGACCCTGGCTACACGGGGCTTTTAAAGCTAATGGATATGCATTCACTTCCTTTCCATTGTCATCGATGATCCAAACCTGACTTGTTGTATTGAAAATGTAGCAATTGCGTCCATTTTGGAAATAATCTATTCCGGTAATCTCCGAAAGTATGGGGTCTCCAATAAATTTTTTCCAGAGTAAGCGTCCATTCGTGGTATAGCAATACAATTTTCCTTGTACATCCTGAATAAGCAAAACCTCTTTGTAGGGAAGGCCCGGTTGTGGCACACAAAACACTGCCGAGCGAGCTCTGGTCTCAAGACTGTTTCTCCAAAAGATATTGGAAGTTGGAGCCGGTTGTGTGTTTTGCTGCGACTTGAGGCTCAGCTTCATTTTAAGCTCAGTTCTCGGTTCCATTTCGCAAGTAAGCCACCCTGATTTTGAAATAAATGCTGCGTTTTGCTCAGCTAATATCTTGTACTCACTTGTAAAAAGCTGGTCAACAATACGCGTCAGGTAAGCACTTTGCAGCATAATTATTACCCGATTTGTAGTTGCCAACTTGCTACGAGCCTGTAAAAAATCTGTGTTTTGAGCCAGTGTTTGATTGGCGATATACTTCTCTAAAAGCACTTCCAGACTGGCCAAATTGGGTGCTACAACCAGGTAATTATTCAATAATGTGCAATATGGATTCAGGAACTTATTATCCGATTGTTCAAAAAAAGGAGCCAGAATTGAGTTTTGCTTAAAGCCATACACTTCGAACATGCCAATCTTTAATTTTTCGACAAGCCCTCTGGTTTCGCCATAGGAATCCAAAGCACGAACAGCACTTTCAGGATCAGTGACAGACAGGAATAAAAAGAGATCATCGCGCAAGCCTGAACTCAATGGTTCTGTAACTGCCATAAAGGCTTCATCGCCTGCCCAGGGTAGCACAAAGCGCTCGAAATCACCTTTGGTGTTATCTGATATATGCTCATAAAATTTGTTCTGATTGTCAAACCCGGCCCACAACACAATGGCCGTATTGTCTGGCATTACAGTTTCAAAATTGCTTGCTTTTACACCATTCCAGGCTCCTGTTTCTGATAAAAACCCGATGGTTTTACACATGGCTTTAAGTGATCCACCGTTTATCGCCAATCCTAACCATTCAATGTTTCGTGAGAAGACTCCGGGAATATTCCTGGATTCTTCTTTCAGTCCTCCAAGGTGCTGCGCTTGCCACGCCGAGGGTCGGAAAAACAGGCGTATTGGTGCTTCTTCATCCAGGTCATCCAGGAAGGCACTTGACGACCACCAACCTCTGGGCTCTTCTGCCTGTGAAAGAGCATCTTCCACCAGATATGAATACCGTGAAAAAATCAGACTGTGGCCTTTTTGTGCTACCACAATGTACTGACCATCCTTAAGTGTCACGGAAAACAATGTCTGATTATGAAATTGATAAGGAAACACTTTAAGCGGGGCCGGGCTCCCTGTGAGAAAGCCTTTCAGAGAAAAACCGTCACCGATATCCAGCACGAACAAGGGATGTAAACTATCGCTTGGGTTAAGTGTGTACCCGGCCAGTAAGGTATTGTGCATGAATGCCTTACGCATTTGATTATTCTCGTGAAACAGGGTTTCAACATATCCTATTTCCTTCCAGCAGTTTTCAAAAATGGGGTGCTTGAGTGTCGCTTTCCAGTTTCCATCGTCGATCTGCTGAGTCATTTTGGCTGCGTTAAGCACCCCGTTAAAGTTCAGCAGTATGCTTGTTTGCGCGGGAATTGAGCGATAAGGCCCCGGATTTTCAGGTGTTAAAAATAACCATACCAGGCAGCCTGCAATAAGCAGACTAGCCAGAACCAAGCGGAATTGCGGATGCTTCAGAATTGTGGACATGTAATTTTCAGGATGCGATTTCGCGTAAAATTCGCAAATTCATAAACATTGAACTGGCACCGTCTCTATTTTTGCATCATGGAAGATAATTTACAAAATACAAAGCTGGGACTAAAGCTGCCCACCGATCCAAGATGGGCCAATCTGGCGGAGATGGAATTGGAAGAAATATTGACAGACCATGCTTATTGCGAACAAAAAGCGGCGACTTCCTGCATATCACTCATACAGGGGTATCCGGATAAAGTAGAAATGGTTGAAAAACTAGCTCCAATTGTGACTGAAGAATGGGGCCATTTCAGAATGGTTTTGTCAGAATTGAAGGCGCGCAAGCTTAATCTAGGCCGCCAGCGCAAGGATTTGTACGTAAATCGCCTGCTCGATTATCAAACAAAGGGCTTATCCAAAGAGGACGTATTACTGGAAAAGCTACTCACTTGCGCCCTTATTGAGGCCAGAAGTTGCGAAAGATTCAGGTTATTGTCGCTTTATTGCTCAGATGAGGACTTAAGGAAATGGTACCACAAATTCATGGTAGCCGAAGCTGAACACTATCGCTTGTTTCTAGACCTGGCAGAGCTTTACTTTGGCAAAGAAAGAGCCCGAAACAGGTGGAAAGAATATTTAGTAGCGGAAGCCGGGATAATGAAGGAATTGCCTACTCGAGGTGACAGGATGCATTGAACGAATTAGCTAATGAGATAATTAGCTAATGATAACAAATCGCACTTCAAAACATATTAGCTAATTACCTCATTAGCTAATTAATCCTTGTTCCACCCTTTTACTTTATTGATTTTGCCATCATCGCCAAAAAGTTCTTTGGATACTTTGTTGTAAGCGGCGGCAGCTTCTTCGGCGGTATCAAACATGCCAATGTGCTTGGCTTTTCCGTTTATGGAAATTACAGCTCGATACCGTTTGTGTTCTCTGTAAACGCCTGTATAGCCGGTGCCACTGCTGGTTTTTCGCTGACGACTGGCAACTGAACGCGATCTGAATGCCAAATTCTCCAGCCTGCAATCCAATTTATCGCCGTTCTTTGCTCCAACTAGGCGATGAACATTGTCTTTTTGATCGATAAGGAATTTTTCAGCAATGATCTTGTGCAGATAATGGGTTTCGGTTTTAAAACTACCATCTGCTTTTTTCCATGTTTTCTGGAAAACGGCACAGCCGCTGGAATGCAACCGTAAATTGTTGATCAGATCTATTTGTACAAGATACGGATCTGTGGAAAGCCATTCAAAAACATGGCTGTCAAGAAGTACGGTTTCATTTGAGTTTTTGAGCTTAACTTTATAGATCACGGTCAGAGATTGTTCAATTTTTGGAAAACTTGTGTTTTGCCCAGACATCTAAATGTTAGATTATAGGATTAAATTGGCAAAAACCAAATATGTGTTTGTTACTATTTCAAGGTTAACGAGCTTGCGACCAACAATCATACCGTTCCACAAATAAACTAATTTAATAACTTTCAAACCACAATTTTTATAATTTGTTCTCAAGCTTTTATAAAACACATCGTATTTGTGCGAAACTTTAATGAAAATATAATATCTCCAGCTCCAATTGTCATGCCTTCCCGGGCGGTGCAAAAGCCCATTGAGCAGGTAATTAATGATTTAGAACGAGTTTATGGGGCAGATTTATACCGGGCATTCGAATATCCTGATTTTACCAGTCCGGTGCAACATTTAACGAGCAGTAACTGGCTGAAAAGAGCCAATACGGTGGGTATCAATGTCAGGACACTTGGTGATTTCTGGACGATTATTCCGTATGCGATGACACTGCCAAAAGCCCAGAATGCCATTCATTTATTACCAGTTTTCGAGCCTGGTGTGGTGTCCAGCTTGTATGGCCCTTGTAGCTGGAACATAAACCCTGAGTTTTACAGCAACGAATTAGCCAAACTATTTCCTCATCAAAACAGCGTTGAGAAACAACTTGCGTTGGTAGTTCGACTTCTTCATCTAATGGGTAAAGCAGTGGGGTTTGATGTGATTCCCCATGTAGATCGTTTTGCTGAACCAGTGCTGGCAAATCCTTCATATTTTGAATGGATTCAGCGCAAAAACATGGAAATCATTAACCATGATGCTGATTTACACCAATTGATTCAATCAAAAATACACAATTATTTACAAAAAAGAGACGACGGGTTGCGCGAAACGGAGCATTTCGACAATCCTGTCACTTTTTTTCATGAACTTCCTGAGTCTAAACGACTTAAGATCATGTTTGGCGAGGTGACAGATTATGAGGGCCGCTTGAAAAGAAGAATTGAGCTTGTAAATGAATTATATGCGGAAGGTTATGAAACTCTGCCAGCAACTATGGGTCCGCCTTATCGTGGGATTGAAGTAAATCCCGATCCTTCGGCAAAAATTGTTGATCAGGATGGCAGAGAATGGCGTGATTACCGAATCATTCATCCGGAAAAATTTTCCAGGGTCTTTGGTCCGCTTACCCGCTTTAAACTGTATGAGCCAATAGACAACAATAAGGATTGGGCACTTGACTTCCAGCGCCCGGTAAAGCCTGTTTGGGAATATGTTTGTGAGCATTACCATCGAGTTGCAAGCGAATTTGATTTTGATTTTATGCGAGGGGACATGTCGCATGTCCAGATGCGTCCAGGCGGTGTGCCAAGTGAACCGGGTGAATATTATGACCTTCTTGGGGCTGTAAAACAGAAAATCGCCATTGAAAAACCTTACTTTGGATATTTTGCAGAGAGCTTTTTGGCTCCGCCCAATGAAATGGCCTATGGTGATGAATGTGATCATCTGGAGGCGTCCGGAGCCGACACAACCCTGGGTAATTTACAGTCAGAACCCATTGGAACTCCTGCCTTTATTCAAGAATTATCGCAATATGCAAAATGGCTAAACACCCGCAAGTTCGCCCCTAATTTCACCTTGATGACTGCCGACAAGGACGATCCCAGGTTTGATAAATTTTACTTGAAAGGAAACGAAACCCGGTACTTCCTCGGCTTATTTATTGCTGACTTCCCTTCCTACATGGGCATGGGTTTTGAATGCCGGGACCCTCATCCACAGGCTGCACCAAACGAACATTATTCCAAATTGTATGTGTTTCACATGTCCGAAGGGCCAAATGCCACAAAAGGGCCCTATGTATGGGGAGAAAATCAAAATCTATACAGGAGTATACTGAGGCAACAAGTACTGGCGGATACCATTCTTCCAATAATTCAGCATGAAAAAACCGATTGGCTTATACCCCCAGATGAAAGGGGTGAAAAGTTTTTAATCGTCTGGACACAACAATATGATCCTAAATATGTCTTCGCCGCGAACCTAAATCAGGAGAATACTTTACTTGATTTGCCATTTCAATTTCCTGAGGGGAACTGGCAATTGATTTTTTCGAGCAGAGAGGATAGGGTAGAGGCTGAGGTCCCAGAAAATGAAAAGTGGAGCCTGGCACCCGGCGAATGTCTGGTTTGGGAGAAAATTTAAGTAAAAAGAATTTTATATGGTTGTTATGTTAAATTTCAAGCGACACATCATGAATGTTTTGTCAAATTTGGGACGGTTTTTGTTTATTTGCAAAAAAAATACTGGTTGCTTGAACTTTGTCACAATATCGAAGTTTCTAAACCGTTCAATCGATCAACACATTTCGTCACCTACTTCTTCTGAATTACAAAAATCATTATTCATGAAAAATTGGCAAAAAATCCTCGCATTTGCGTTTATGGCTGCAATCCTTATCCTTGAATCCTGTCACCGTGGCTACGGTTGTCCTGGAGCAGATTTGTAAACAAGATTTTAGTTTATATGGATATTGATTGGCAAGAACTTCAATCTACCGATGATTTCGACCGAATAATTTCCAGGTCATTTTCTATTCCCTGTCTTATTTTCAAGCATAGTACCCGCTGCGAAATAAGTTCTATTGCAAAATACCGCATTGAAGACGATTGGACATTTGAGGAAGACAGTATTGAGGCGTTTTACCTGGATGTGATCAGTTACAGACAACTGTCTGCGCACATTGCATCTGCCCTTTCAGTCGTTCACGAATCACCGCAGGCATTGCTTATTCACCGTGGAGAGTGTATTTATGACGCTTCACATTTGGATATAACAGTTGCCGAAATTCAGGAAGCGCTGACACTTGAGGCTTCCACCTGATTGAAGAATATAGATCATAGGAGAATAACATTAGAGCTGTCGGGAATAATTCCGGCAGCTCTGTTTTTTTGAAAGACAGATTACATTTGCTTTGTGAGATCACTCAGACTTTTCCGGAGGTTGGTTTTTGTAGCGCTATATACCTCATTCATCGTTGCCAAACTGTTCTTGAATGATCTGTTTTTTGGGAAAGACATTCGTCGCTCTATGCGGATTCGGCAAGACTGGGCAACAAAGCTCTTGCCAGGCATAGGGATTCGCCTGACCCAATTTGGCCCAATTCCGGAATTCCCTTGCCTTTTGGTTGGCAACCACCGCTCATACATCGATCCGATTCTTATTTTGCGCTACACCAATGCCTATCCTGTTGCGAAAGCTGAAATGGCATCTTGGCCACTATTTGGCAAAGGGGCCAGATTTGCCGGTATCATTTATGTTGATAGAGGAAGCGCCAAGAGCAGAGCTGAAACACTTGCTGCCATCGCGGATAAGATTCAGGAAGGTCATTCGGTTATCCTGTTTCCGGAAGGCACAACATCCTCCTCCTTTGAAACACTGCCTTTTAAGCGGGGGGCGTTTCAGATTGCTTCAAAAAAGAATATACCCGTTGTTCCCGTAACCTTAGTTTTTGATGACATGGATAATCATTGGGTAGGGACTGAAAGTTTCCTCACACATATCGTTCGTCAGTTTAAGCAACAAAATGTTGGAATCAGGCTTTATTTTGGGCCGGTTTTACGGAGTGACGATTATGAGGAACTATTGTCTTTGTCACAATCGTGGATCAATGAAACAATCAGACAATATCAAACCTGACATGGAAGTCAACCGAGATTCAAGTAAGCTAAGGGCACTTTGGAGGCTTAGTTATTTCATTGTGTATTCAATCAGAATCATATTGGAAATTATTCTGACAAACTGGATCAAAGGGTCGAACCCGGAGCACGGCATGAGGATCCGAAGAAAATGGGCCAGAAACTTGCTTCCGAATCTCGGAGTGAAAGTAATGGTCGAGGGGAATCCACCGGATTATCCCTGCATATTGATGGCAAACCATCGCTCCTACCTTGATCCGGCAGTTGTTGTACACGATGCCATCGCTTGCCCGGTTTCCAAAGCTGAAGTTGCGAAATGGCCGTTAATTGGCTACGGAGCAAAGGTATCCGGGGTTATTTTTTTAAAAAGAGAGAGCAGGCATAGCAGAAAAAGAACCTTGCAGGGAATAGCAGATAAAGTCGCGGAAGGTTATCCCGTTTTGTTGTTCCCGGAAGGAACTACGCATGCAGAACTTTTGTGCAGGACATTTAAACCTGGTGGGTTTAGACTTGCCGCACAGCATAAAATAGCCATTGTGCCTGTGGCCATTGAATATCAATCTGCTGAAGATTGCTGGATTGGCAATGACACATTTCTACCTCATTTTATGAGACGCTTCGCCCTGCCCGAGATGCCTGTGATGGTAAGGTATGGAAAGCGAATTGATAGCGAAGACCCTGATTATCTGATCAAAACTTCTACAGACTGGATTAATGAACAGTTAAAAACAATGCAAAAGAGTTTGAGAGGAAGCGAAAAAAATGTGGAGTTCCCCTAACTTTGCAGCCGCAAGGCTCCGTAGTTCAACGGATAGAATATAGGTTTCCGGAACCTAAGATAGTGGTTCGATCCCACTCGGAGCTACTACAAATAAGCCCTCGTAGTAAAAATGCTGCGAGGGCTTTACACAATCCTGCCATCTTTTTAGTCCACAACAATGACAACTTACGACCAATCTTTTTCCGGCGTAATTTTCAATCTGGATGGTGTTCTAGTAGATACCTCGGTTTACCATTATGCAGCCTGGCGCAGACTGGCAAATGAACTGGGTTTTGATATAAACCAGCAAGAGCACGAAACCTTGCGCGGGTTAAGCAGGATGGCCAGCCTCGAAAAAATACTTGAGTGGGGAAATGTATATTTAACTGAGGCCGAAAAACTCCACATGTCGGATGTTAAGAACAACTGGTACAAACAGCTATTGGTTAGTGTCACCCCCGATCACGTATTGGCTGGAGTCGTTCCGTTTTTAACTGAATTGAAAGGAGCAGGCTTCAAAATTGGGCTTTCTTCGGCATCAAAAAGTGCCCGAATGGTGCTCAATTCAACCCATTTGACATCATTTTTTGATGTAATCATCGATGGCCATTCCACTAGAAAAAGCAAACCCGATCCGGAATGCTTCTTAATGGCGTCTCGGGAACTTGGGCTTTTACCCACACGCTGTGTGGTGTTTGAAGATTCACATTTGGGAGTGCAGGCTGGCTTATTCGGCGACTTTACGGTTATTGGAGTAGGCTCATCGGATTACCTTACCAATGCGCATGCGGTGATCCCCAATTTTGAAAATTTATCAATAAAAAATATGCTCGGCATCCTGGCAGACACCCCGGTTATCTCATCTTAAGTCAATTATTACTCATGCGATTCAATATAATTCTGGCAGTTTTAGTGGTTTTGGTATCCTACCTGACCTGTAAAAACTTCAAAAAAACCACAAGTCTTGATCCAGTTTCGGTAGATACTATTCCCGCTTATACAAGTGCAGGATACAACTGGAAGGCATCACACGTCATAGACGGAAGCAATCCGGATACTGCTTCTACTTTTCAAATTCAAAGAGCGCCGGCAAGAGTACAAGTCCCCTGGGACAAAATAAAAGCGCCAAGTACCAGCAGACGGGCTTTCCTGTCGACCAACTGGTGGGAAATCAGAATGGCGTACCAACCTTCCGATACTACGGTACATAAGCATTATCAGGGCAAGTTTCTGAAATTCAAAGAAGACCAGACATTCGATATTTTGCAGGGAAGTAAAGTGCAGGAATCTGGACACTGGGGTTTCGATGAAGAGAAAAAAATCATCTACATTTCCTGTAACAATACTTACTTTAATAACACCTGGAAGGTACAGGAAAATGGCTTCAGAATGGTTTGGTTGGGCAATACCGACTTGAATGTGACGGGAATACAAATGAGAATGGATGGTGCAAACAAACTGCCGGAAAATTGATCATTCAAGATTTTTTCCCTTTAAATCATGAAATATTTTTCAATCATTATAACAGGCCTGATCCTTATTGAAAGTTGTACCGACAATAAGCAGGAGGGAAATATGCAAAATACAGGGGAGAGAATGGAAAAGCACTATGAGGCTCCGGAATGGGCTTATAATTCCATTTTATATGAATGCAATGTTCGGCAATTTTCGGCTGAAGGAAATCTTGCAGGTGTAACAAAGCAATTGCCCAGAATTAAAGAACTTGGGGTGGATGTTTTGTGGCTAATGCCCATTCACCCCATTGGCCAGGTTAACAGAAAGGAAAAGGATTCAGACCTTGGAAGCCCGTATTCCGTAAAAGATTATTACGCTGTTAACCCTGATTATGGGAGCATGGAGGATTTTAAAAGCCTGGTTTCAAAAGCTCATCAACTGGATCTGAAAGTAATCATGGATTGGGTGCCAAACCACACCTCCTGGGATGCCATCTGGATGAAATCCAATCCTGATTTCTACACAAAGGTCAATGGTCAATTTACGGAACCGCTCAATGAGCATGGTGGATCTACAGGATGGACAGACTGTGCGGATTTAAATTATGACAATCCAGATTTGCGAAAAGCCATGATCGCTGCCATGGAATTCTGGATTAAATCAGCAGATATTGATGGATTCAGAGTTGATATGGCCGGCCTCGTTCCGGCTGATTTCTGGAAGGAGGCCATTTCTTCCCTTGATACAATAAAGCCGCTTTTTATGTTATCTGAGTGGCAGGATGAGCCAACACATTTTGACTATGGATTCCAGACAAATTATGGCTGGAAATGGAAAGATATCACCAAAGACATCGCCAACGGCAACCAAAATCCAATTGCTTTGGATACATTGCTTGAATTCTTAAATGGCTATTATCCGGAAGGGTACCAACAATTGTATTTCACCCAAAATCATGATGAGAATACATGGTCCGGAACAGAAAAAGAGCTTTATGGAGAATCGGCTGATGTGTTTAATGTGCTGATGTTTACCTGGCAAGGCATACCCATGATTTATAATGGACAGGAAGATGAGCTGGCTCAAAGACTCCCGTTTTTCACCAAGGAAACAATCCATTGGAAGCAATATGTCAAAACTCCTTTTTTTCAGCTACTCTGCGATATAAGGCACAACAATCAAGCCCTAAAAGGTGGGAAATACGGCGGGGAATTGGTTAAAATTGCAACAGATAAGGACGAACAGGTTTATGCATTTACACGTGAAAAAAATGGTGAACGAGTGGTTGTAATCACTAACCTGAGTAAATATCCTTGCAATGTTGTGCTGTCTCCCGATGAGCAAACAATTGGACAATATTTGAATTTGTTTGGCTCTAGTACCATTCAGGTTACCAGGGAAATGCAACTCAATCTCAAGCCTTGGGATTATATGGTGTTGACCAATAAATAATCTAATCCAAATCTGTGAAAGTTCTGTTGATCCGTTTTTCATCCATTGGGGACATTGTACTAACCAGTCCGGTAGCCCGGTGTTTGAAATTACAGACAGGAGCAACAGTACATTTTCTTACCAAACAGGCATTTCAAAGCCTGCTGGCTTCAAATCCACATATTGACCAGGTCCACAGTTTTGACAAGGACATTCAACAGGTAATTCCGAAGCTAAAAGCGGAGCAATTCGATTATATAATTGATTTACATAACAATCTTCGTAGCCTTCGTGTAAAACTGGCACTTGGTAGACCATCCTCTTCCTTTCGGAAACTAAATCTGGAAAAATGGTTGCTGGTAAACATCGGTGTAAATTTTTTGCCTCAGAAGCACATTGTTGACCGATATCTGGACGCAGCTTCGCATTTGGGTATAGCAAATGATAATGCAGGACTAGATCATTTTATACCTGAGAAGGCTCAGGTTAAGCTCGATACCTTTGGTGATAACTTGAGTGCTGGTAGTTACACTGCCTTTGCCATAGGCGCCACTCATTTCACCAAGCGATTACCCCCTGCTAAAATGCTGGAGATATGCCAACAGCTACAAAGGCCGATGGTTTTATTAGGAGGTAATGCAGAGCTGGAATCAGGAAATTGGTTGGCAGAACAGCTTGGAAGTCATGTTGTGAACCTTTGCGGTAAACTATCTCTGCAAGAATCGGCTTCAGTGATTAATCAAGCTGCCGTAGTGTTGACTCACGATACCGGCATGATGCACATAGCAGCGGCCTTTAAAAAACCTGTTGTAAGCGTGTGGGGAAGTACAGTGCCTGAATTTGGCATGTACCCGTATTATCCTTCCGAACTAAATTTGAACTCGACAATTGAGGTAAAGGGATTGAGTTGCCGGCCTTGCTCCAAAATTGGACACACTTCTTGTCCCAAAAAGCACTTTCGCTGCATGGAGGAAATTGATGCAGAATCCGTTGTTGAAGCTGTTGAGCAGTATTATTAAACATCTGCCGTTGTACACTCGACTATCCATTGACAATAGGCCTTATTTGCCCTGACCTGATAACGCAAAATACACGGAACTTCATAAGAATGGAGTTCTTCTATCTTCTTTTCAACCTGGGCTTCAAGTAACAACCGGGTTTTTAGAATGGCTACCCATTCACCTTCTGAAACTATCTCATTTTCCCACCAATACACACTTTGAATCGGGAAAATGTTTGCACAGGCAATCAGTTTCAATTCAATTAACTGATCTGAAATTTGTCTTGCAGCTGATTCATTCGGGAAGGTGACATAAAAGACCAGGAATTCATTGGACATAATTACTCAGTTAGCCAGGAACGGTAGTATTCCTTGTCTTCCATATCCACCGCATATTCGGTCATTAGCAGCGGTCTGAAAGTGTCAACCATTACAGCCAACTCCAATGTCTCCTTTTTCCCAATACTTTTTTCTACCGTTCCCGGGTGTGGTCCGTGTGGAATACCGCCCGGATGCAATGTAATCATACCTTTTTCAACATGTTTTCTGCTCATGAAGTCCCCGTCTACGTAATACAACACTTCATCAGAATCTATATTGGAGTGATTATACGGCGCAGGAATAGACAGTGGATGATAGTCGTACATACGAGGAACAAAGGAGCAAATCACGAAATTATGACCATCAAATGTTTGATGAATGGGCGGTGGCATATGAAGTCTGCCCGTGATTGGCTCAAAATTGTGAATGCTGAACGCATAAGGATATGTATAGCCGTCCCAACCAATCACATCAAACGGGTGATTTAGATAGTGATAAGGGTATATGTTATCTTCCTTCTTTATGTAAAATAGATAATCACCTTTTTCATCATAAGTTTCCAGATTGACCGGCTTGCGGATATCGCGCTCGCAGAAAGGAGAATGTTCCATCAACTGCCCGAATTCATTTCTGTATCGTTTCGGGGTCGTGATCGGCCCTGTACTCTCCACAATCAGCAAGCGATTGTTTTCATTGTCAAAAGTGAGTTGATATGTAGTACCGCGAGGAATAACCAGATAGTCGCCATATTCAAAATTCAGGGTTCCATACATGGTTTTCAGCTTCCCTGTTCCTTCATGCACGAAGATCACTTCATCGGCATCTGCATTTTTATAGAAGTAGTCGGTCATGCTCTTTTTGGGAGCCGACAAGATTACTTTGCAATCGTTGTTTACCAACACCGGTTTCCGTGAACGCAGATAATCATCTTCTGCTGCAACTTGAAAACCCTTAAGGCAACGGTGTTTAAGCTGCTTATCATGCACCGTTTTTGCCGCCACACTGTATGGCTCTCCAACCTGAACAATTTGGGTAGGTGCGTTGCAATGGTACAGAAGAGAATAATTATTGCTAAAACCTTCGGTGCTAAACAGCTCTTCGTGGTAAAGGCTGCCATCAGGTTTGCGAAACTGAGTATGTCTTTTCGGGGGTATTTTACCTAAAGAATGGTAGTGCATATAATTTGATAATTCTTTGATCAGATTGTGGTAAAGATATGGAATTTGAGGCTTAAGAGATGTCCAGTGCGCTTAATTCACGGGCAATGTCAACTGGGTTTCGATGGTTAAATTTCACCTGTGTAATATGGGGAGACATGTTGGTGTTCAGACCGTGCTGATAGGTTTTATCGTAATAGGTCAGGGCAATCCTGGCAGCTCCGGCATAATCTTTTTCGTCCAGTGCCTGAAGCGCCAATTTGAGGTTTTGTCCGCCAAGTTTCTTTTCAATTTTCTTAAATGCAATTTCCAACATCGACTTATCCGTCAACAGGTAATCATCCAGCAGATTTTGAACCCTTTCATTCTCCGGAATTTGGATATTTACCAGCGGAGCCTTCTTCATTTTTTGCCAAAACCCATCCGGAATGTACACTCTGCCAATGCTGTGGCTTTCATTTTCAACCCAAACTCTTTTCTGAATATCTATTTTGCGCACTGCTTCAAACAAGTTATTCTCAAATTGCTCAAAAGTGGGCTGTTCTGATTCTCCAATAAATCCGAATGCAGAACCTTTGTGATGGGCAATACCTTCCAGATCAATAATTTGCTCGCCTTCATTTTGCAAGGCATGTAGAATCCTGGTCTTTCCAGAGCCTGTTTTTCCACCCAAAATCACTATTTTAAATGGCGTTTCCGCAAAATTGTTTAGCACAAAATTTCGGTACGCTTTATACCCACCAGCCAAAGTATTCACTTCAAAACCCGCCTGATTCAACAGCCAGGCCACCGACAAGCTTCTTTGGCCACCGCGCCAACAGTGCACAATCAACTTTCTCTCCGGAGCCAGTTTCTTAGCTTCCTTAACCATAGATTCCATCTTTGGACCTACAATCCGCAGTCCAACTTCCAATGCTTTTTCCTGACCAATTTTCTTGTAAATAGTACCTACCTCAGCGCGTTCTTCATTGCTGAACAAAGGAAAACTGATGGCGCCAGGTATATGACCATTTTCGAACTCCCCGGGCGATCGGACATCCAAAACAGGACGATCCCGGGCTAATTCCAACATTTTAGCTACCTCCATCTTCATGCTTCATTCCAGATTAATTCCCCAATTCCAATTGCTCTTTTACCAGGTTGTAATAAACACCCCGACGAGCGGTTAGCTCATGGTGAGTGCCTTGTTCTACAATTTCACCTTTTTCAAGCACTACAATATTGTCGGCATTACTAACCGTGCTGAGCCGGTGAGCGACTATCACAACGGTTTTATTGCGAAAAGCCAGATCGAGATTGTGCATGATGGTGCGCTCGTTGTGTGCGTCGAGTGCATTGGTGGCTTCATCAAAGAATATGTACTGTGGATCCTTATAAATGGCCCTGGCAATCAGCAAACGTTGCCGTTGACCTTGACTCAAGCCAGAGCCTTCCTGCCCAATTTTCGTGTTATACCCGGAGGGTAGGGACTCAATGAATGTCTGAATATTGGCAACTTTGGCGGCGTACAGCAAGCGTCGGCGATCGATGTTTTCTTCGCCCAGCGCAATGTTTCTGGCAATGGTATCGGAGAAAATATACCCATCCTGCATAACGACGCCACAATAGTTTCTCCAAAGCTTGTTATTTAGGTTTGACAAACTGATATCCCCGATGCGCACAAAGCCTTCTGTAGGGGGATAGAAGTTCAAAAGCAACTTCAATAGTGTCGTTTTGCCGCTTCCAGAGGTTCCAACAATGGCCGTAGTTTTGCCTTCCGGAATCACCAGATTTATGTTTTGAAGCACCCAGGGGTCATGCGGGCCTCCATATCGAAACGCCAGGTTCTGCAAGGTGAGGTCCCCATTTGTTGGCAGCACATTTACCTTGGACTCTTCATCAAATTCCTCATCGCGGCGGGCATGAATTTCACTCATACGCTCCAGACTGATTTTCGCTTCCTGTGCCTGCAGAATAAATTGGATCAGCGATTCCAGCGGCGCATTCATGTGTCCAATGATGTACTGCACCGCCAGCATCATACCAAGTGTCATGTGGCCATCAATGACGGCCTTTGCAGCTAAAACAGAAATGATGATATTTTTCCCCTCATTGATAAATGCGGCGCCCGCACGCTGAAACTGATCAGTTGCGAGATACTGTACATTTACCCGAAATAATTTAGCCTGGATGCGCTCCCAGGCCCATCTTTTTTGACGTTGACCATTATGCAGTTTTATCTCCTGCATACCATTTACCAATTGAATGAGGGTACTTTGATTCTCGGCCAATTGCTCAAATCTACGATTGTCGAGTTGTCTGCGTCGGCGAAGAAAGAACCCAACCCAGCCAAAATAAAAGAGAGCGCCAACCATGAACACCAGGAATATCACCGGGTCGTAGAAAAGCAAAATAAAGCCAAATACAATCAGGTTTACGACGGAAAAAAGCGTGATCAATGAAGCAGATGTAAGAAACCTTTCCACCCGTTCATTGTCGTAAATTCTTTGCAACAAATCGCCAGTCATTTTTGAATCAAAAAATGACATGGGTAAGCGCATCAGTTTTATCAGAAAATCGGATACGAGATTGATGTTTACTCTAGTACCTATATGCAACAGAATCCAGCCACGTATAAATTCAACTGCCACCTGACTCATAAACAACATCCCCTGAGCGGCCAATATCAGATATACAAAATTAAGATCATTCAACTGTACCCCTTTGTCCACCAGGGCCTGCATGAGAAACGGAAAAACCAGTTGGATCATACTGCCCAACAAAAGCCCCAGACTGATTTGAAATATGAGCTTGCGATGCTGACTCAGATATGGCCACAAAAACCCAAACCCTGTGCGATCAGTATTTTTATCCCCTTCCCGGTTAAAAAAGTCAGGAGTCGTTTCCAATAGCAATAAAATTCCTTGTGGTTCAGTATTTACGACATCGCTGATCCAGCCATTCAGGAAATCCTGTTCCTCTAGCTCTATTTTGCCGATTTTGGGATCTGCTACAAAAACTTTCCCGCCTTTTACCTTGTATACCACAACAAAGTGATCCTGTTGCCAGTGCGCCACGCAAGGCAAGGGAATGTCCTCCGAAAGCCGCTTGAAACCTGCTTTGACACCTAAAGTCCTGAAACCAATCTTCTCAGCCGCATCGGAAATGCCCATCAGCGAAACGCCTTCCCTGTCGAGATAGGATAGCTGCCGGAGGTACTCAAGGGTATAGTGGCGACCATAGTGTTTAGACACCATTCTCAGGCAGGTTGCGCCGCAATCTGCTGAATCCAGTTGTTTGTAAAAGGGGAAACGGTCGGCCATAAAAATATAATTATGGCAAAAATAGGGAAGTTTTGCGCATAAACGGTCAGGCCTATTTCACTAACTGAAACTTGTACTCTACCGATTCAATAACCGGGTTTCCATTGGCGTCTGTATTTTCAAAAACGATGGTAATGCCAATGGTTTCATCAGCCTCCTTTTCAGTACTGTCGAATACAGCATCAATGCGTCCTTTCCCTTGTGGTTTTATGGTGCCCCGTGGAAAATCAACCTTGGTACAGGCACAGGCATCTACAATGTCAATTTTGATGTCCTGACCTGAAGTGTTTGTAAATTCAAAAAACAAGGTTCGTTTTTCACCTTTTTTCACTTCGCCAAGGTCAATCATCTTTTTATCCCAGGTAACAAAAGCAGGTTTTTCAACAACTACAGCAGGTTTTGTATCGGCTGAAGCAACCTGCGCTTTTTGTGTGGTGTTACAGGCAAAGAGAATTCCAACGGTAAGGACCGCAATCAGTTTGTTGAGTTTCATAATTTTTGTGTTCATAGTAATGAAGTATTGGTACTATTCCTGAATATCTCCCGGCAAAAACTGCTTGGCAGCCTTGGTAGCATTCAGCATATCTTCCTGATTCTTTTTTATCAGTTCAAGTTGCTCCTGAAGATATTTTTTTGCTTCGCCAGCTGGTTTATCAGTTGGCTCGCTGTAATTCGCCATCCAGTTCATCATATCGTTTTCTGCATCACCTATTGTTTTCAGGACTGGCATAATCTGCGCCAGTTGCTCCTCTGAAAGGGAGTCGGCTTTAACGGTCTCTTTAATGCTTCTGGCTACTCTGTTCATATCTGCCATGGTTTTCATGGCAGCATCGTGCGTGGCATTTACTTCATCCTGAAGTGCTTTTAACTCGGCAGAACCGTTATTACAAGCAGTGGCCAGTCCTAGAAGACAAATAAAAAATATCAATTGTTTCATGTGTGCGATGGTTTTGTTTAAATGATCGGCAAAGTTAGCAGTGTGCTGCCTGAAAAATAAACAATGAAACCAATTTACCAATGTACCAATGCAACAATGCGAAAAGCGAAATGGGGGATGCTTTGTTGATATTGTGTTGTAAAAATGGAAAGCTGTTGAATTGGTTGGATTAGGTGAGTAAAAATGCCGAATTTTGCCTTTCAGTTATTATTTGATAAACAGCAATAAGATGTTACAAGCCATTTCACCGATCGACGGGCGCTATGCAGATAAAACAAAGGAATTAAGTGAATTTTTTAGCGAATACGCGCTGATCCGGTACCGGGTTTTTGTTGAAATACAGTATTTTATTGCCCTTTGTCAATACGGATTACCCCAGCTATCTTCATTTGAAGAGGATAAAATCGATGACCTGAATGCCATTTTTGAACATTTTAATATGGCAGACGCTGAACAGGTGAAATCTATTGAGCGAAGCACCAACCATGATGTCAAAGCAGTAGAGTATTTCCTAAAAGAACGTTTCGGCAGGTTGGGCTTGACAACTCTCAAGGAATTTGTTCATTTCGGACTCACATCACAGGATATAAACAATACAGCAACGCCTTTGATTTTCAAAAATGCGTTAAAGACTGTTTATGCACCGTTACTGCAACAAGTGAGAGATAAAATCGAGTTTTATGCCCAGGAGTGGGCACGGGTACCGATGTTGGCAAGAACCCATGGCCAACCAGCCTCACCAACCATGCTGGGGAAGGAACTGTCCGTTTTTGTAGAGCGACTCGATGTACAATTGAAATTACTGAATGACATTCCGCAACGTGCAAAATTTGGTGGTGCCACCGGAAACTTCAATGCCCATTATGCCGCCTATCCAGATTATAACTGGCAACAATTTGGCGATGGTTTTGTATCGGAGTTTCTTGGTTTGGAACGTTCCAAAACGACTACGCAAATTGAACACTACGATTGTTTTGCTGCTCAGTGTCAGGCCCTTAGCCGAATCAACACCATTCTCATTGATTTTTGCAGGGATGTCTGGACCTATATCTCGATGGAGTATTTCCGGCAAAAGACCGTGGCCGGTGAAGTCGGCTCCTCTGCCATGCCGCACAAGGTAAATCCCATAGATTTTGAAAATGCGGAAGGCAACTTAGGCATAGCAAATGCACTTTTTCAGCATCTCGCAGAAAAACTTCCCATCAGTAGATTGCAACGCGATTTGACGGATTCGACTGTACTCCGAAACATTGGAGTACCCATGGGCCACACCATAATCGCCCTCAAATCAATCATGAAGGGCCTCGGAAAACTCACCCTAAACGACGGCAAACTGTATGATGACCTAGAAGACAACTGGATGGTTATCGCCGAAGGCATCCAGGTTATCCTCCGTCGGGAAGCTTACCCACAACCATACGAAGCATTAAAAGACCTGACCAGGGGCCGTACAGCCATCACCCAACAATTATTGCATGAATTTATCGATGGCCTTGCCGTAAGCGAAGACGTTAAGGACGAACTCAAGGCCTTGACGCCCCACAATTACGTAGGAATGTAATTTAAGTGATTAGTGATTAGTGATCAATAAACCAGATTTGTTTTTCTATTTTAATTTTTTTAACCTGATTTAGCTACATATATTAAAACTGACCACTGACCACTTGATCACTGATCACTAAACTCTCATCTTACTACTTGCAATTTTGCCACTTCCGCCTTACCGGTTGCTTTGTTTTCCAGGCGTACAAAATAGGTTCCAGGCGGCAAAATGCTGAGATCTATTAAGAATGAATTATTTCCCTGGTTTACTTTGGTGTACATGGTAGACATTATAGAGCCACCCAGACTGTGAATGCTAAGCCGGGCATCAAATGATCCTCCGGAATGTTCAAAGGCAACTTCTGAAATAGCGTTAGCTGGATTTGGAAACACTGTTAATGGTTTCTTTGTCACATAGTTATCAAAGATTCCAACGCTCATGGGTAGATAACAGTCTGGCGATACAACAAAAGCAGTGTCAACAAGTGGCATTTTCTGATAACCGCTGAACATGACATCTGTAAGTACATCTTCGCTAGCCCCTAACCAATCCTGCAAGATGGTGGTGAAAACCTGCCGATAATCGAATTGCATGCCTTGAAGCTGATTGTCATTGGTCAGATTGCTCAGGTTCACATTTGTGCCGCTTACCCCGGCTTGCACATTTTTGCCAAACAACATCATGGGCGCTAAAGTGCCGTGATCGGTTCCATCGGATGCATTGCCTTTGGCGCAGCGACCAAATTCCGAAAAGGTACAGGTCAGCACATGATCAGCGAGTCCCAAACCATCGAGGTCGACGTTGAAATTCTTTACCGCCTCTGCCAGTTCGGTCAACAGGTCTGCGTGATCACCTACGGTAGGGCTGCCGCCATCCACTTGTGAACTATGGGTGTCAAAACCAGTAAGTTGACATAGATAGATTTTGGTTTTGCAACCTCCGGAAATTAATCGTGCAATGGTTTTTAGCTGTTGTCCGAGGCTGCTTCTGCTGGTCACGGTTGTAGGGTAGGGGTCTAAGGAGTTTGTTCCGGCATTGAATACATCAGAAATGCGCTGGGCATATAAATTGGTGCTTTGTTCCACGCCCATGATAAAGGCTAATTCTTCCCCGTGGTCACTGTCAGGTACGTTCATGATCGGTGCGCCACCGATTGTCTGGATCAGGGAGAAGAATCCTGAAGGATCCTGTCCGCTCATATTGATCAAATTTTGGTGTTCGGTATCGGTGTGGAACCCAAGGTTGGGATTCGGGTCGCCAATTTGAATACCGAGTGGATCCGGATTGGTCGAAGTAGGCACGCCCACAACATCCGGATAAAACGCCTGGAGTGATCGTCCCATCCATCCGGTGGAAATATTGTTGTTTGCCGGAGTCCCATCGCCTCCACTCATCCATAAATCGGTGCCTTTAAAATGTGATTGATTCATGTCCTGATAACCAACCCCTTGCACAATTGCCGCCTTACCATCGTCGTATAACTCTTTGATTTTCTGCATAGAAGGATGCAAACCGACCTGTTCGTTTATTCCAAGGGTATTATCAAGATCAATCAGGTTGTTTTGAGGAATGGCAATGGATGGTCTGAGGTTGGCGTATGTATCATATTGATTTACCGGGATAACGGTATTTACACCATCGTTTCCTCCTTTCAATTGAATAAGGACCAATACACGGTCTTCCACGCCATCGCAGCTATTTAGTACTCTGGCCATTTTGCTATTGGCAAAAGGGCGCATGGCATATCCATTGACAGCAAACGATGTGACTCCTGCCGCGGGAAGTATCTTGAGAAAATTACGTCTTTTCATTTTTAGGAAATTTAATCCACTCCCTGCCTGCCTTGTTCAGGCTGGAAATTTTTTACTGAATTTTGCATTAAAAATCAGTGGCTAAAATCAATCCGTTCCTTTAGAAAGAAGCGGGCAGGGAGATGGCTGGTAGTTAGAATGTTTGATATTCAGGTGAATACATGATCGCATTGATCAGTCGTTCCAGGGCAATTTTTACTTCTGAGTCATCATTTGAATTCAGATAGTTTTGCCATTCATACGACCAGTCTGCCGGTGGCAAATGATCGAGGAAAACGGTATCGTAGAAGTAGTTAAAGCGGTCATTGTCAACGGCCTCCGGAAGCATATAATTAAGGAGGTCCTGAACAAGAACATAAGGATCATTTGGGTCGGTGATTACGCCACTGGTCTTCACCCAGGGGGCAATGTCGAGTTTTACACCCAAAGGTTGATTTACACCACTTCCAATAGTACGCCTGCCGGAAAGAAGAGCCGCAGGGACCTTGTACCGAGCGATGATGGTACTTGAGTTAAACCAGGCACGGCTGTAATCGGGATCCTGATAGAATCCAGGATAGCCGGCTACATCACTTGGATTAAAAGGGCTGTAATTGGCAAGAGCAAACAACCTTTGCGCCAACCCAAATTCATGAAATAGGTAATTTGCTCCAGGCTCAGTGGCCGGATCAGCCGGACTCAGGTTAAAGAAAGAAAGTGATTGATAAACCAGCTCAAGTGGAGATTTAATTAGGCCACCTATGATCTCATCTGCATTATCCGAGTCATCGGCATCAAAGAAATGTTCGCTTTTGAGCAGCTTTTGAATAACCGGTAATACTTCAAAATTGTTAGCTATCAAAGTATTGGCCAGTGGCTCGATGATATCAGTTTCGATTTCTGAAGAAATGGTCTTGTGAACAAAGAATCTATACAGTCTGCGACAAAGATTTTTGGCTGTTTCAGGTTGAGCGAAGATCATGTCCACATAATCATCTAATTCGGCAGGCATTTCAGCGGTATTAGCAGCTCCTTTTATCACCGTCTTATTGAATCGCTCACTAAATGTTTTATCTCCTTTAGTATGTAAATTATACCTGTAATCACCTCTTGGAATACCGGTTTCATCATCAACTACTGACCTGTCAGTAACAGCCCGACAACCTGTTAGAACTTTTGCACCCTCTACAATATCATCCTCAGTATAGTTAGTGTAATCGCCAGGTCCAACTTGTTCTCCTTTCAAGATGGTAAACAATTCTAAAAACTCTCTCGCAAAATTCTCATTTGGATTGTTGAGCGTGTTTTGATGATTGTTCAAATAAAGTAGCATGGTATTATCCATGATCATCTTTCTGGCAAGTTTTTTAAAATTACCCAAAGCGCCCCAACGTAATAAAGACAAATAATCAAAAACCCCTGTACTCTTATTAGATAAATTTGAAACAGCCATGTATTGGTGCCAGAAAATCACCATTTTATGGTAAATACCAGGATCACGTAGCGCTTCATCTGACCACCAGCTTAACACATAGCGGCGTAAAACAAACTCCTGATTTGGCAACTCGTCTATTTTAGTTTTGCCAGGTAAAGGCAAAATCCATGTCACATTTTCATTGTCAGGTGAGGCAGGATCGTCATAAATAGGTTGCTCTAAATGCTGATTGTATTTCAGCAAAATAGAATTCAGCGCTTGCGAAACGGTTTGATTGGATAACTGGTCAACTTTTGACCTTGTGTAACGAAATGTAGTACGGCGAAGCAAATGGGCTGCACGACGAGTTCCCAATGTGCCTTGTAGCGGAGAAAGTGATGCCATAATCAGTAGGATTGTTAAATTGAAACAATGGGTCAGGCCTTGGTTTGGAGTTGATTCGCCTATTTGGACGATAAGGTAATACCTTGGTTTAATTTGATTGAATAAATTGTTAATAATTTTTCAATCAGGCCACTTAAGTATCACATTATCAATATGTTTCAATCTGTTATCTTATCACGGTTACGTCGCCTTGTCTCTTTTCTATTTCACCGTCTACAAATAAAATAGCGGCCTGCCACACAAAGACCCCAGGATCCACTTTTTCTCCCTGTGCAGTGCCATCCCATCCAAGGGCAAGATTGTTTGGCTCAAATTCATGTTGCTGAAAAACCATCTGCCCCCAACGGTCAAATACCCGGAGCCAGGCAATTCGCTCAACGTCTTCCCCTCCAAATACTGTAAAACGCTCATTTCCTTCATTGGGCGAGTCGGGAGCAAAAGCATTTGGTATGTACACAAATCGCTCTTTATCAACGGAAACTACGCGGTCATCTATGGCGACACATCCACTTTCATCAACTATTTGCACATGATAGCGAAAGGAGTTGCGTGGTTGATAAATGCAAGTATCACAAAATATATTTGACAAATAGGAAGGCGTAATGAGCAGGGTGTCAACTCGCCAAGGCTCATTCACTAAGTCATTGCGCCACAACTGTACGGAATTTCCCAGGTGAATACTGGTATCTGCTCCCAACTCCACAATGAGTTCATTAGGCTCTGTAAGGGTAACTATGGTATCCCACATACATTCATCACTTGTTATGATCTGCAGATGGTGCGAACCGGGCATGAGATACCTGTATTCTGTACTAGCCGTAAAATCACTGCCATCCAAAGCATAAGCATAAGGAGCAAGACCTCCTTGTACATTCAATACCCTGATGATGCCATCTTCATATTCAAAACACGTAATGTCTCTCAGTCTCAGATCGGCAGTTCTTGGCGTATCGGGTTCACCTACATGTATGTCAACAGAGGATGAACATCCATTTTGAGCATTTGTCACCACGAAGGTGTACGTCCCCGTATGGTCGACCGACAGGTTTTTTGAGTTGGCGCCGGCGATTATGTGTCCAATACTATCGGCTGTCCATTGAAAGGAAAAATCGGATACAGACTGTACTTTGGCTTGTAAAATGAGCGGATCGCCGGAACAGGTAAGGTGAGCCAAGGTATCTGCCTCAATCGCTGGTCTGTAAGAATCATCCAGCATGCTAACGCTAAAAGGATTGGTGCAAAAAGGTGTTTGATTGCAGGAATTAGCAGCCTGTACGCATATTTGCCCCCCAGCATTGCCAAATGTAATTTGAGCCTGGTTCGATCCCGTTCCAACAAGGGTTACCGGTAATGGAACTGTATCAATCATCGCTCCGGGAGGACCTGACCAAATGTATGCACCCGCCCCGAATACCGGTGTAACCTGATAAGTCATAGTTGCTCCCGGGCATACTTTATCTGGCCCTGTTATAGAACCAACTGCCCCCAATGGCGGCTCGTATACAGCATTTTCCGGACTCACGCTTACCGTAAAGTCGCACAGGTCTCCGGCAAATCCATCGATCATCAGGAAGTAATTTCTGCCTGGCGTTACCTGGACATCTAATGTCACCGGGATGTTACCACCTCCCATTTCACCTTGCTCACAGGCAATAGGTTGACCCATGCAATCCTCATAAAGGGCAATTTGAAGACCATCGCCGTAGGCACAATCTGAAGGAGTAACGATAAAAGTGGCATTGGAAGCCCCGGAAATAAAGCCCATCCATTGCGCATTTTCTACGGTTCCACAGAAATTGGGCACTATGCCGGAAGGATAACCAGCCGTTGAACCAAAATAGCCATTGAAATTACAGTTTATACAGGCAGTAGCACAAGAAGTGGCAGGGCTTCCTCCTGCGCAGGCTGGAGGTAGTTGAGCTTTCAGACTAAGAGGGATTAAAACAGAAAGCAGGAATAGTATTGTTCTCATGTAAATCGGATTTTGAAATGGCTGTCTACGCTTTGATTAATTTAGAAACTTTAGCTTCTCCTGATGTTTTGTTCTCAATTCTTACAAAATAGGTGGCTGGTGGCAAGCTGCTCACGTCCAGGTAATAGCGATTTTTGCCTGATTGCACCCTGATCTGTTTGTTGTTGATGAGTGCACCACCCAGGCTGTGCAAACTAAGTTGTGCGTCAAAATTCTTCGTTGACGTATAAGCAACTTCAGCTCTGGCGATGGCAGGATTTGGGAATACTGTGAGTGAGGAAGCGGTCTGAATGCCTTCCCAAACATTCACCGTTGTGCCAATGTAACAATCCGGATCGACGATCATGGCGTCATCAATAATGGGTATTTTATCAAAACCATCGAACATGGTATCCAAAAGCGTTTGATCGCTGGCGCCTAACCAATCCTGAAGCAGGGTAGTAAACACCTGCCTGTAATCAAATTGCATTCCCTGAACCTGGTTATCGTTTGAAAGATTGGCCAGATCTACATTGGTACCGTTCACACCAGCTTTTATTGATTTACCAAATACAAACATCGGCGCCAGCGTTCCATGGTCTGTTCCTTTTGAGCCATTCTCTTTGGCGCATCGGCCAAACTCGGAGAATGTACAGGCAGCAACCTGCTCCCCAAGCCCCATGGCATCCAGGTCATTAAAAAAGAATTTCACGGCATTGGAAAGGTTTTTAAGCAATTCAGCATGCCCCCCTAGTGTGACAATCCCCTCTGGAGCCAGTTGGTCGCCATGTGTGTCAAAGCCGCCCATATTGCAGAGATAGATTTTGGTTTTGCAGCCGCCTTTTATGAGTCGCGCAACAGTTTTTAACTGATAAGCCAGGGTTGTTTGCGGGTAGTCTGTAATGGCATTCGAACCCGCATCAAAGGCCTGTGTTATGTACACAGAATACTCGTCCACGGCCTTTTCTACGCCCATGATGTATTTGAGTTCATCACCATATTCTGAGTCGGGGACAGTTGGGATAACAGCGCCACCGATGGTTTGTACAAGAGAATAGAAGCCTGCAGGATCCTGGCCGTACAAATTGATTACATTCTGATGGTCTGTTTCTGCGTGAAAACCAAGCGATGGATTCGGATCACCAACCTGAATTCCCAGCGGAAATACATCATCCGGCGGAATTGGCGCGCCCATGATGTCAGGATACATGGATTGCAAGGCCCTCGCCAGCCAGCCCGACCTTAAATTATACTTGTCGGGAGTGCCGTCGCCACCACTCATAATCAAATCAGTACTCTTAAAATGGGAGCCATTAAGTCCTTCATAACCAACGCCTTGTACTACACTCATCCAACCTTTGTCGTACAGTTCTTTCATGCCGGTCATTACCGGGTGTAGACCAACCTGATCGGCGGCTGGGATGGTATTGTCAAGTTTTATATAGCGCTCTGGTCCGGTTTCCGGAATTTTAATCACCGGGCGCAGAGCAGCATAGGTATCATACTGAGCTATCGGAATGATGGTATTGATGCCATCATTTCCGCCTTTTAATTGGATGAGTACTAATATCCGGTCATCAACCCCATCGCAGGAGTTTAGAAGCCGTGCGATTTTTGAATTGGAAAAAGGCCGCATCGGGAACCCATTAACAACAAATGGGGAAACACCGGCAGCAGGAAATATCTTGAGAAAATTGCGTCTTTTCATGGTGGTATGCAGCGCTAAAATTCAATTCCAATGTTTGAGAAATTGCCTGTTAGCAGCTTGTTTTGTTGAAAGAGAAAACTGAATGAAAAACTAAAATTATGCTCAAAAAACCTGATATTCAGGTGCATACATGATGGCATTTACCAATCTTTCCAGCGGGATCCTGACCTCAGAATCATCACCTGTCATGATGAAGTTTTGCCACTCATAAGTCCAATCTGCGGGTGGAAGCTGATCCAAAAAAACAATATCCAGAAAATGGGTAAAGCGATCATTCGCCGGCTCCTCCGGAAATAAATAATAAAGCAGTTCCTGCACCAGTACATAAGAGTCCTCTGGATCAGACACAACACCGGAATCACGTACCCAGATGGGCATGTCTAGTTTGGTGCCTATGAAATCTCCACTTCCACTGCCCCAGGCGTTTGTTCCGGTAAGCAGGACCTGAGGCAATTTATAGCGTTGCACAATCGTGGCTGAGTTGAAAAACTGACGGTTTAGTGTCGGATCTTGATAATAACCGGAGTACCCGGCTACATCCAGCGGATAAAACAAGGTCATTCCGGCTCTACCCAGCATTCGTTCCAACACTGCTGCATTGTAGAAGTCTATGTAATGGAGTTTGTTTTGAGTAATAGGGTCTGGAATGGGTAGCTGGAAAAATGTTAATGCCTGCAAACTGAGTTCCAAAGGAGATTTGATTAATGCACCGATTATCTCGTCGGCATTATCCGAATCGTCCATGTCGAAAAAGTGCTCACTTTGCAATAATTGTTCGAGAACAGGCAAGATTTCAAAATTGCTGGAAACTAATGTCTGGGCAAGAGGTACAATTACCTCATCTTCAACTTCCTGTGTAATATTTCTGGTTACGAAGTAGTGGTAAATTCTGCGGCAGAAATTTTTGCTTGCTTCCGGCTGATTAAACACAAGATCGAGGAATAAACCTAACTCTTCCTCCATCCCTGCCTGATCAATACTCGGAGGCATAATAGTAGCGCTACCCAGGCGATTGCTGAAAGTTTTAGGGTCAAAATCATGACTTTGCGGGTAGGCTTTTCCTGCTGGAATGTTTGTTTCCGGATCGATATTCTGGTGACGGGGCGCGTGATTAAAACCCGAAAAAACACGGGCAGCCTGGATGACGTCCTCTTCCGTAAAGGTGGTGTAATCTCCGGGGCCTGCGGGAGCTCCCCGGCCGACAGTGAAAAGTTCGAAAAACTCACGGGCGAAATTTTCATTCGGGTTGAGTGCAAAATTTTGGTCATTATCCACATAACTCAACATGCAGTTATCGGTGACCATTTTCTTTACGAGGGATTTCAGGTTGCCAATACTTCCCCAGCGAATAAGCGCCAGGTAGTCGAAGAATTGCATACTGCTTCCACTGGCTGCGTCTACTGCGAGATACTGATGAAAGAAAAGGCTCATTTTATGGCCTATTCCCGTATCCTGGAGCGCTTCGTGAAGCCACCAGGCTAATACATAGGGCTTTAACTCATCGTCATCGGCTGGAAGTTGAGCGCTTGGCGGTTGCGGTGGATTGATCCAGGTAACAGGAGCCACAGGGCCATTGGCATAAACGGGTTGATCGAGACTGGGCGGGTTGATTGTCAGAAGGTTAGCTAATGCCCCGGAGGCGCTGAGGCTGGCCAACTCATCCACTTTTGATCGGGTAAAATTGAAAGAACAACGGCGAAGCAAATGAGCCGCATTTCTCCTTCCAAGTACACCCTGGAGGGGATTTAAAGAAGCCATTCAATTGGATGTTGATACTATGCAAATGCAAAACCCGCATGACTTTGCTTCAAAACAAAGTCTCGGCTGTACATAGCAGAGTCATAGTTAAAAAATCGGTTTAAGATACTATTGTATGGCTTTCAGAGGGCGGGATGTCTGATGCTCACTGGCGTGAACGCAATATGGGTGATACCGAAAGGATTAAAAGAGGAGAACGCGCATTTTATTTTTTTTATTGGGGTAGAAATGTTAAAAAAATGAGCGCCACCCAAATCATTTGGATGGCGCTCAGCATTAAGCTTATTCAACAAAAAATTAATGTTGAATAATCACTTTTTGAGTAGCAAAAGAATTGCCGAGGTTAATTCTCGCAACATACATACCAGTTGGCAAATCTGCAGTGTGGATGGTTACAGTTGCATTGCCTGAACCAACTGTTACAGGTGTTGTAGTGCGAACTGTTTTTCCATAGATGTCGTACAACTCAACCCAGCTTTGCTGAGTTTTGTCAGAGTTGAATTGAATCAACATACGATCATTAGCAGGATTTGGAGACACGCTGAATTTCAGTGTTTCAGCAGGTACATTTTTAGCATCAAGTACTGAAACCGGGAATCCTACGTAACGGATGGTGTTATCGCCAGCCTCTGTATCTTCAGTTGAACTGTTCAAATATGTAAGAGGAGAGTAGTCAACCTGGAAGGTAGTGTGTACTTTGTTGTCAGCCAGTTTGGCAGCAGAAATCCACAGAGCCTCCACATAAGGAACGTCAGAAGAATCATCGCCAAGAAGATCAGGACGCATAATTGGCGTAGGATCAGACCAGGTCTGACCGTAATCCTGAGATCTTACGATAAATGGCTGGCGGAAGTTGTAACCAGTGTTGGCGTCATTGTACAACTCGTGTACAGTGGCATACGTAACATACAGGTTGCCATTGGCATCAATTGAACCTGCAGGGTGGCAGCTCAAGCCAAAACCATAGTTGGAAATATCCACGATATCCAGCTGCTGGTTATTGTCGATGTCAGGGCAATATCCGGAAACAACGCCTTCATCATCACCCATAAGTGTGTTAAAGTAAACGATACCAATGTTTGAACCTGGGTAGAATGTCCAACCGGCATCAGTTAAATCAGCATCAGAAACATAGGTAGCACCGTACCAGCAGTGTGCAACACCACCGTCATCCACCAATACATCGGCAGTTCCATCGGCTGTAAAAATGGCATAAGGATCATTCAGCACATCTGTACGGTAAGGATCAGGAGGCAAAGAAAGCGTGTCGTAGCCGGTGTTCACTACATACTTAGTAAGAGGGAAATCATTCACAACGCGCTGAGTCCAGGTAGTACCGTTGTCATCAGAAACATACAGCAGGCTTTTGTTCCAGGTGTTGGTAATGAAAACGGCAACGTTGTCACCATTGGCATCAATGGCGTATCCTTCTACATCAGTGCCTGTAAAGTTGTCAGAATCGATGCCAGGGAACAGCATGTCTTTTACATCCCAGGTAGCGCCGCCATCTTGTGAGCGATAGTACAGAACAACTCCGTCCATGCCCATCCAAGTAGCTCCACCATTACCAGTAGGTGTAGTAGAAGCAATTACGTGCAACGTTTTACCATTAGAACCGCCAATAGCAGCACGCGCCCAAAGCAACTGAGCAGTAGCAGGAATAGAACTTTCAGTCCAGCTGCCACCTTGTGGACGCTTGGCAATATTGATTGCATTTGAACCAAGGTGAGACACAACATACTCAGTACCGTCAACGTCAACGGCCAGGTTGGTAAATCCTGTACGAGCGCTTTCAATACGGCTGGTTGGATCTGCACCCCATACGCCGCCGGTAGCAGAATTGTAGCCGCTTCCACGGTCAGCATATCCTCCAGGAACATCAAGGCTGAATGTGTAAACGGCGGATACATCCCCATTTCCCCAGTTGAGTACACGGTGACCTACACCGCCGTTAGACTGAAGATCGTATACAGTTGTGCCTACCAGGTCCAGAAGTGAGCTCTCTGAAGGTGGAACAGATTCTGCGTGGTTTACATCAAGAGTCTCAAAACCGGTGAAGTGTTTTGTAACGGCTGGAAGGGCTTTCTGATGGCCCATTTGAACAGCTTTTGAGCTGTGTTTAGCCTGGCCAAAAAGGCTGGCAAAGGCAAAAAGGAAAAGAAATGTTAGTAAATGGTTACGTTTCATGTTTAAAAAGCAAGTTTTAGTTAAAAACCAGAGAATAATAGAATGGCGGTTTTCAGGGCAGGGAATTGTTTATTGTAATCCTCAAAGGTATTGTAAAGCAGAGGTAATATTTAAAATTTGGACTTTTGAAAATCGCCTAAATTTTACAAAAACTTCAAATTGAGAATTAGTAAAGTAAAATTTAAAATTCTAACAGATTGGAATTCAATATGTTGAAAATCGTTTTGCCACTTAATGCCAACAGCTTAATTAAATTTCAGGAATTGACTCGATCAAACGCCTGACATATGGGGTAGGGGGGGCATCAAAGACTTCTTCTACAATTCCAAGGGCCTCCACTTTTCCGTTGTTCATCACCATTAAACGGTCGCACATCTGCTTGATCACACTTAAATCATGTGAAATAAACAAATAGGTAAGTCCGTATTGATCTTGAAGGTCCATCAACAGATTTAATATAGTTGCTTGCACCGATACATCCAATGCTGACACCATTTCATCGCATATCAGGAACTTGGGATCGAGTGAAAGTGCCCGTGCAATGCAAATTCTTTGCCTCTGCCCTCCGGAAAACTCATGTGGATATCGTTTAAAATGATCCGCTTCAAGACCTACCGTTTGAAGGAGTTCAATTGTTTTTTCTTGACGTTCTGATTTATTTTCATAAAGATTATGCACTTTCATTGGCTCCATTATAGCCTCTCCAACGGTCATTCTGGGGTTTAGAGAAGAGTATGGGTCCTGGAATACGACTTGTATTTCTTTTCTGAATGGCTTAAATGCCTCTTCCGATAATTCAAGTAGACTATTCTTCTCGTACCTTATGGTGCCACTATGAGCCTGAGTCAAACGCGCAATGGCCCTTCCCAAACTGGTTTTGCCACATCCCGATTCTCCAGCGAGACCAAAAGTTTCTCCAGGGTACACATCAAAACTAACAGAATCAACCGCATGCAGCCATTCAAGCGTTTTACCATACCAGTTTTTTCTGGATGGATATCTTACCAATAAGTTTTCTACTTTCAGAATAGGCGCCTGATCAGCCAAGGCATGATTTCTTACTTCAATTTCCTTTTTACTGATCACTTTAGCCTTTACGCTCTCCTTTTCTACATAATCACTAATCGTAGGTAATCGTTTAAGCTTATGATTCAAAGTTGGTCTACATGCAAGCAAGCCCTTGGTGTAGGCGTGTTCCGGTGAGTTCAGCACTTGTTTGACCTCTCCATGCTCCACTACTTTACCGTTGCGCATCACCACCACCTTGTTGCAAATTTCGGCAATCACCCCAAGATCATGGCTGATGAAGATCATGGAAAGCCCTGATTCCTCCTTTAATTTCAGCAACAGGTCCAGAATGGTTTTCTGAACGGTTACATCCAGTGCCGTAGTTGGTTCATCAGCAATTAACAAGTCCGGTTCACAGCTTATGGCCATGGCTATCATCACCCGTTGCTTTTGTCCACCACTTAACTGATGAGGATAAGCCTTGTATATTCGGTTTGGATCCGGAAGCCCAACCTTGTTGAATAGCTCCAGGGTTTGGGATTTTGCTTCTGCAGTTTTCAGTTTTTTATGCAGCATCAGCATTTCGGCCACCTGGGAGCCACAGGTAAATACAGGATTCAATGAGGTCATGGGCTCCTGAAAGATCATGGCAATTTTCTTACCCCTAATCTGCTGGATCTCATTTTTCTGTAACTTCAACAGATCTGTGGGTTCTGCCTTGTCTTGCTGATAAAAATGTATAGAACCTCCTTTTATGATTGCCGGAGGGCTTGGCAATAACTGCATGATGGAGAGCGCAGTTACCGATTTGCCTGAACCTGACTCTCCTACAATGCCCAGGACATCCCCGCGATCCAAATCCAAAGAGACACCCTGAACGGCGTGAACCAATTCGCGCCGAGTATGAAAATCAATTTCTACATTACTGATCTCTAATAAGGTCGACATCAGGGTTTCATCTTTATCACACAGGAATGGTCTTGCCAGTCAACAGTGACCTTGTTCCCTTTTTTGAACCATTCTACAAGTTCCTTTCCCATTAATTGGGAACGCCAGCCTTCCAGCAGACTTTTATCAAAATTCTCATCGCGTGATTTTAGGCGGTTGAAATCGCCTCTTGGGAAAAGCAGGGCGGGGCTTATGGAGTGTTCAATACACTGTTTTTTCACGAAATGGTATAGCAATTCCATGGTCCATTCTCGTTCGGGGTTTTCGGGCCGTGGACGTGAAATAGAGCCTAATACTTCTTTCTCTTCTTCAGTAACAGGCGCACTTCTAATTTTCTGCCAGCTATCGAGGTTTTTCTTCCAAATACCCTCATGCATGGTCCTGTTCGACTTGAAGGCATTTGGACCTGCTTTCGTCGCCCGCAAAACCGTAGTGATGTGCCGGCTTTGCAGCACGCTTTCTTTGGGAACGTTCAATTCAGTAGCCTTCTCAATACGCCATCTGTACAAGCGCATCAGGAAAATTTTATCCCTGAACTCCAATTGGTGAACCAAGTCACTTGAAAAGAGTTCCTTATGCGGGTTTACTTCGTAGAAAGAGCGTGACTCCCACTTGAGGTTTTCTTCCCTCGCCCAGGATTCGCGCTTGTGTTTTTTTAATTGTTCTGACAGTTTCTGATGAAGGCCCGGCAGATATTTGACATCTTCAACGGCATATTCCAGCGCTTTGGGATCCAGAGGCCTTGCTTCCCAATCGGCAATGGTGTGGCTTTTTGCCAGGGAAACACGTAGTTCTTTTTCAACGAGTTTGCCAAATCCGGCAGGATAATTATAGCCGACAAATCCGGCTGCTATCTGTGTGTCAAAGGTGTTTTGTGGAACAGTATCAAACAAGGAAAATAAAAGTCTATAATCATTATCTCCCGCATGGGTGATTTTCAGGACTTTTGGGTTGGAAACAACTTGTAGAAACAAATCCAGGTTTTTGATCTTCAGGGTATCAACCAAATAAATATCCTGACCGGCAACAATCTGAATGAGCCCAAGGACCGGTGTAAAATATTTTTCACCTACAAATTCGGTATCAAAGCCAATCCAATCATGTGCTTGTATTGATTTAATCGCTTTATCAAAGTCCGACTGGTTTTCCAGGAATTGAACATTGTAATTCATGTTGCGAATGTATGCAGGAAATTTGGAAGGCAAAGTACCGGGAATTATTAAATGACAACAAATTGAGCTATATACTATGTTCAGAAGAGACAAGCTCCAGCCATTCTTAGTGTTGATGTTCTTTTTATCCCTGCCAACCAAATGGGTAAACGCACAGGAGTCTGCTATTTTACAGTCTTACATTCAAGAAGGATTACAGTACAATCTGGGCATTCAAAGTGGTGAGCTGGAAATCCAAAAAGCAACTCAAAGATTAAATCAGGCTAAATCGCTCTCAAAATTCAAACTCGGCTTTGAAGCAAATTATATAGTAGCTGCCGGTGGCCGGAAACTGGATTTCCCGATTGGCGATCTGTTGAACCCGGTTTACAACACCCTGAATTTCCTGACGCAAAGTCAGAGCTTTCCAGAGGTAGAAAATACTTCCATACAGTTTCTGCCCAATAACTTTCACGAAACCAAATTGAACTTCGCACTGCCTATTTACAATACGGATGTCAGGTTTAACCAAAAGATTCAGACAAGTCTGGTTGCAGGTAAATCTTCTATGGAAGATGCCAAAAAGCTAAGCCTCAAATTTGACATCACGGAAGCATATATCAAGTTTCTACAAACCTGGGAAGCGGAAAAGATCTGGCAAAACAATCGCAAAGTCTTATCAGAACTTAAAAGGTTCAATGAATCTCTGGTAAGAAACGGTGTCGCGACGGAAGACATCGTAGCAACAGCCGACTTTGAACTTGCCAAAGTTGATAATGCCATATTTGAGTTGCAAAGCAATCGTAATTCGGCACGAGCCTATTTCAATTATTTATTGGGGAAAGATCAGCAGTCAGAGGTCATGGTTGATTCCGCATTATTCAAAAGGGTTGTTCCGGAATACAATCTTGATGAAGCGCTTGAATCATCCATGAGTAAAAGAAATGAACTGCGCGGACTGGAAAACTTTATGGAAGCTGCAGAAACCAATTCAATCAGGGAAGGTAAAAACAAAAGGCTGCCTGAATTATATCTAGGCGGCTCTTTTGGTTTTCAGGGTTTCGGCTATACATTCAATAAAGAACAAGCTTATGCCCTGGCGCAGGTGGGACTAACCTACGATCTGCTTGACGGTAAACTTCAAAAGAACAAGATACAGGAATCGAGGCTCGATTATCAGATTGCCACAAAGCAGTTAGACGACACAAAAGAGCAGATAAAGCTCCAGACAACGCTCGCCTGGAATGAATTGCAAGCCGCTAAATTCAGCTGGCAGAGCGCCGAAAAGAATGTACTGGCAGCAGAATCCATTTACAGAATTGTAAACAATAAGTATCGCGCTGGACAGGCGCTTCTGCTGGAATTCCTGGAAGCCGAAGCACGGAGAACGAATGCACATATGACAAAACTCCTGGCCTGGTCAGAAGTATTAACCAAAGAAGCCGCATTCAGAAAAGCTGTAGGAAAGTGAATAACATTACCCCGGAATTCATTCCGGAGCAAAACCATCTATATATGAAGTATCTTTTACCATGGCTAATCATATCTGGTTTGTGGTTGGCTTGCACAAACTCCGGCGATCAAGTGAAACCAGATCAGCCTGAATATGAAGACCTTATACCCGTTCAGACCAGCGTTGTTGCGCAGAAAAATGCCAGCATACCCGTTTTAGCAAGCGGAATGGTTAGCTCCAAATCAGAACAGCGGCTTTCCTTTAAAATCGGGGGCGTAATTCAGAAAATATATGTGGATGAAGGAGATCAGGTTAAAGATGGTCAATTGCTGGCAACGCTTGATAGAACAGAGATTGATGCACAGGTAAATCAGGCAAAGGAAGGGCTGGTAAAAGCCGAGCGCGACCTGGCACGTGTGGAATCCTTATATAAAGACAGCAGCGCAACTCTTGAGTTATTTCAAAATGCCACCACAGCCCGGGATGTAGCCAAAGAGTTACTTCGTGTAGCAGAATTCAACCGGCGCTTTGCCGAGATAAGAGCGTCCGCAGCAGGTAAGGTGGTGAAAAAGCTGATAAACGAAGGCGAAATAACCGGCCCCGGCCTGCCTTGCTTTGTCATCTTTGGAAATAAGGCAAACGACTGGGTGATCAAGGCCAGCGTGAGCGACAAAGACTGGGCTAATTTAAAAACAGGCATGGCGGCTAACATTACACTGGATGCGTACGAAAACCGACAATTCACTGGCAAAGTAACAGAGCTGGCCGCCGCCGCCGATCCGGAAAATGGCTTATACCCGATCGAGCTTTCTATAGCTTCCCAGGGCCAACGATTGGCACCTGGACTTTTTGCCACGGTAGAAATAAACCCATACAAATCAAGTTCCTATTTCGAAATTCCAATTGAAGCCATTGTTGAAGGAGATGGCACTAAGGCCTTTGTCTTTACCATGAAAAACGAAAACACCGTGGCCAAAACCCAAGTGCAAATTGCGCATCTGGATGGCGACAAGGCCTTGATTGCCAAGGGTTTGCAGGAAGGTGATGAAGTGATCGTTGGAGGAGCACCTTATTTGTCGGATGGGAAGAAAGTGCGAAAAATGGAATGAGAAGCGAACTCAGTGTCTACGCCGCGCTTGGTCAAAAAAGACACAAGCGCGGCGGACAAAACTGAATATTGTCGGGGTGACTTGAAGTCACCCCGACAATATCACTCACATTTACTTTTTCGCTTCAAAAACGTGCAATTCGTTTTTATCACCGTAATACACCCGGTTCTCGAATTCGTCAGCTTTGTAAACTGGTCGGGCGCTGTCAAAAATCATTTTATCCACCTCTTCACCGGTGTCTTTGTTCACTTTTACCAATACTTTTTCACCAACTTCTTTGTCTTTGGTAAAGAAATAGGAATAGTCACGGGTTTGTGAGAAAGACTTGAATCGCTCCGCAGGTACAAATCCTGACACCTGATTCAGCGTGTGTCCAGTCTGCATTTGATTCATGCCTTTGTTCACTTTTTGACCTCCGCGTTCAGCCATACCTTCATCTGCAGATAGCGAGCCTGCCACCATTTCACCACTTCCTTTCATGGTTTTTGTAAGGCCGGCAACTGAATAGGCCGCACTGCCTGCTGCCAGACCAGCGCCCAGGGTATTTGTCCAGAAACGCTTACCATCGAAAGGCGGTTTATAGTGTCTTTCAATCACGTCACCTTCCGGTTTTACGATCATAAAGTCTTCATCGCCAACAAAGAAGTACACGTCGTCGCGCATTTCCACAGTTGAAATGGCCTGTGTATTGGTTCTTGTTTTTCTGCCCACAAAACTCTTTTCGAATTTATCCGGGTTGAGGAGGAATATTTTGTTGGCATCAAATACAATGATCGTATTTCTTTTTTCGTCGTACTCCAGTTTACTGGTTGGGCTCAGAGCCATAGAATACGCCTTGAATTTGCTATCCTTTTTGGGCAAAAAAACTAACCTGCCCGGGTAAATTCTAATACTTCCATTCTCATAGGTGTACGCAGCAAAATTCTCTACCTCTTCTTCCTCGGTTTCTTCGCCATCCAGATACTGAGGTTTTTTCCACATTTTTTTACCGTCCTTGTCCACTTGCATGGTTTTACCCCAACCATAGGTGATCAAGTGGCCTTCATCGTTATCATCAATTGACTGAATTCTTTTACCGCTGAAATCGCTTTTCCAGATGGCTGTACCTTCAGAGGTGTTGTACACATTACAACCTTTTGCATTTACGACCCAAAGCTTGTCTCCCTCCAATGAGTACCATCGAATGACCTCAGATGCCTTTAATGGCTTTTTCCAGAGTTCTTTACCCGTTTCTACCTCAACGGCATAAATTTCATTTCCCATGCGCTTGGTACCAGCTGACATTGCCTGAGCGATCATGCCACCTTTATCGTGTTCTACCAGATAGGCGATTTTTTCATCAGGTGAGAAAAATATACGCGCCGGATCCATTTTGTTCTTCCACAAAACTGAACCATCAACAGCCTTTACAAAAGCTACCTCTTTATCCTTTTGAATAATCATCAGTCGGCTGTTCTGGGCAAAAACAGTTGTGCCATCTTCGACCTGCACTTTTACAGGCTTGGGCTGATCATCACTGGATGAGGAGGTTACAAATCTTCCAAGTCCACCGCTGACCTTAAACAAATCGGAAGACCACACTTTGGAATTGGACGTTAGATCGATCAAGTGAAAACTAACATTGCTTTTGCCTTCGGTGGTAACCAGCACCTTGTCTCCCGGAAGTAATTCGTATTCTTTAACTGTTTTATAAGCATCTGCTTCAGGGTCGAGCAGGATCTTACCGTCGCGTGTATCTACAATGGTGTTGTTGGATACGGCGTAGGGCGAATTGTTGATCTCAAAAAAGTCCAGCGTCTCTTCATTGCCCAATTTGGCCATGGTGGCATTCATTTTGGAGCGTTTGATCTGCCACTTCACCGATTTCGTTTTGACATCAATTCCGGCATAACAATCGTCTCCACGTACAATGGGTACGCCTGTAAGGGTATGAAAGAAGATTTCATTGGTTCCACAAGGAAGTTCGGTTTTCCAGTCGGCTGCTCTTTGAGAAAATAGGGATGTAAAGCCCAGCAGCAGCATGGCTGCGGCGAGCAAGAATTTAGGAGTTGTCATAAAGTGTAAAAAGTGATTTGAGTGAAAGTTTGACTTAATATCTATAGCTAAATCAGGTGGGATGGCATACTGGAATTAAAGTGATTATGATGATTTGATTGATTTCAAATATTTGATTTTCAAATGATTGCGTGACCATGATTTCCACAAGCACTTTTCGTTGACTATAATACAGTATTATGGTAAAAGCACAGGCACAAATATAAATTAAAAGCATTCTGAAAAAAGGATTAAAAAAATGTAAAGCGCTTGAGTCGTTTGTCAAATCATATCTCGTTGTTGTTTGCTCGTGGTGCTCCTCTGGAAACATCAACGGTGTCATGTGAAATTGCAAACCACTACTGCATTAATAAGGTAAGAATTAGGCGTAGATTTATTTTTTACATATTTGAATTCCGGATGTAAAAAATATTGATTTACAGTTCACATTTATTCCTCTCCCGCCATATTATAATAATTACGGTCTGGTGAATTCACAAAGCACCATTATTGTTCACCTTTTAATTCCTCAATTATTATGGCAAAAGCATTTAGTGTATTATCCTGGAACGTGGAGCATTTTGGCGCAACCAATGCCGATCGCGACAAGCCCAACAAGCCGGTAGGACCCATCATTGAGTTAATTGCAGCACAAAAAGCTGATGTAATCGCTATCTATGAAGTTGTAGGAAAAGTTGTGTTTACTGAGATAGCGCAGAAAATGCCGAATTATCAATTTTATATAACTGAAGGTCCTCAGACTCAAGAGATTCTGGTAGGAGTGAAACGCTCGTTATTTGCCTTTTTTACACAAAAACTGGAATTTAAATCTGGAGAACCAGCCTTGAGACCCGGAGCCTTGTTAACCCTGGTAATTGATGGTGTCAACTATCCGCTTCTCTTCTTGCACCTAAAGAGCCTCAGCGAGCCGAAAGGTTTTGGATTGCGCGATGACATGACTCAAAGGGCTATGAAATTCCGAAAAGTTTTGAACCGGGCGGCTGGACAAAACGGTCAATCGAATTTTGTCTTTCTTGGCGATCTGAATACCATGGGTATGAATTTATCCTACAGTAAAAAAGACATTTCAGGAACAGAAGAAATTGATCGAATGGAGAAACGCCTGGCACACAAAAGCATCAATATGCGTATCCTGAATAAATCTCAGTCGAATACCTATTGGCCTGGAGCTAATTCAAGCTACGAACCCAGCAACCTGGATCATGTTGTGGCTGCAGAGCACATGAAATTCAAGAAATTTGGCGCTAACGAGGTTAGAGTCAGCGGCTGGGTAGATGAAACATCTGATGCCAAAAAAGATGACTGGGTAAAAACCTATTCAGATCATGCTATGCTGTATTTTGAAGTGCAAAAGGTTTGATTTGAGCGAATTGAAAAGCATTCAGCGTTGTCGTTTGCTCGTGGTGCTCCTCTGGAAACACCACGAGCGGCGGTTATAAATCTTTGTCTTACAAAGACTTCATACTCAAGGCAACCCTCTTCCGCTGAAGATCCACTTTTACAACCCGGACCGTCACCTGTTGTCCTAGGGTCACTATATCCATCGGGTTTTTGACAAACTTATCGGCCATTTGGGACACGTGTACCAAGCCGCTGTCCTTAATACCGATGTCGACAAAGGCACCGAAATTGGTAATATTGGTCACAATGCCTGGTAATACCATACCCTCATGAATGTCTTCAATGGAATGAACATTTGCAAATTGAAAAGCCTGGGCTGAGCCCCTTGGATCCAGTCCGGGTTTTTCCAGTTCTTTCATGATGTCCTGTAGGGTAGGGAGGCCTACATCGCCGCTCACATATTGTCTCAGGTTAATGCGCGCCCTGTTTGCTTTGTCGTGAATCAGATCATTTGGTTTGCATCCCAGGTCATCCGCCATTTTTTCAACCAGAGAATATCGTTCCGGGTGAACACCTGTATTATCCAGTGGATTTTTGGCATCGCGTATCCGCAAGAATCCGGCACATTGCTCAAAGGCCTTGTCGCCCAACCGGGGTACCTTTTTCAGGTCGTTTCGCTTTTGAAAGGCGCCATTTTCCTGACGATAGCTCACAATGTTTTGAGCCAATACCGGCCCCAAACCGGAAACATGGGTAAGCAAATGCTTGCTTGCTGTATTCAAGTTGATGCCCACGGCATTTACACAACTTTCCACTGTACGATCCAGACTTTCTTTCAGTTGATTCTGATTGACATCGTGCTGATATTGCCCAACACCAATGCTCTTTGGATCAATTTTTACCAATTCTGCCAAAGGATCCATCAATCTTCGTCCAATACTAACAGCTCCTCTTACCGTGATATCTTCCGTAGGAAACTCTTCACGGGCGACTTCAGAGGCGGAGTAAATCGAAGCGCCCGCTTCATTCACCTGAAACACTTCAACAGGGTGAACAAATTTGATCCCGGCCAGAAAATCCATGGTTTCACGACCTGCTGTTCCATTTCCCACAGCAATGGCTTCTATTTTATGCTTTTCTACCAAGTGCTCAACTTCAGAAGCGCTTTCAAAAGTTCTTCTTTGGGGCTCGTGCGGGTAAATGGCTGTGTTCTCGAGAAGGGTTCCTCTTTCGTCCAAACAAACCACCTTGCAGCCGGTTCTGAACCCCGGATCTATGCCCATAATCCTTTTTTCTCCTAATGGGGCTGACAACAACAACTGTCGAAGATTATCGGCGAAAACACGGATCGCCTCTGTATCCGCTTTTTCCTTGGAACTGTTTCTGAATTCTGTTTCTATACCCGGTTGTAACAGTCTTTTGTAGGAATCTTTAACCGCAGTGCGCACTTCAGAAGCAGAATCTCCGTAACCAATCACAAACATTTTTTCCAGGTCCTGTACTGCTTGTTCTTCTTCCGGCGCAATGCTTACGCGAAGAAAGCCTTCTTCTTCTCCACGACGCATGGCAAGCAGGCGGTGGCTCGGACATTTGGTCAGCGGTTCGCTCCATTCAAAATAGTCGAGGTATTTTTTACCTTCTTCGTCCTTACCTTTTACCAACCTGGAAGCAATTATAGCTCCACGTTCAAAATGCCTTCTGATCTTGTCACGAGCCTTTACATCTTCACTGACCCATTCCGCAATGATATCCCTGGCACCTTGTAGCGCTTCCTCAACACTGGGTACCTGATCATTGATGTAGGCAGCAGCTATTGCCTCAAGTTCACGATCTTTTTGGGAAAATATTCTTTTAGCGAGAGGCTCAAGACCCTTTTCAATGGCAATGGTTGCCCGGGTTTTCCGCTTTGGACGATATGGCAGATAAATGTCTTCGAGCTCAGTCAGCGTGAGCGCATTTTCGATGCTTTTTCTCAACTCGGGAGTCATTTTTCCTTGTTCTTCAATGCTTTGCAATATCGTTTCCCGGCGTTTATCCAGTTCCTGCATTTTTTTCCAGGCATCCTGAATTTCTGTGATTTTTACTTCGTCGAGTTCGCCTGTAGCTTCTTTTCTGTATCGTGCAATAAATGGAATGGTCGCACCACCTTCAAGCAATTCTATTACTGCTTCAACTTTCCTGGCAGCAATTCCTGTTAATGGGGCGATTCTAGGTGCGTATGACATACTATTTTGTTTGCCGCAAAGGTCATTTTCCTTTCAAATTTTCACAATAAACGGACTATGAAGTTACCAACACAAAATTTGCCGACAGCCGATTTTGAGCACCTATCTTTGCAAAAGCTTAAACCTACGGCTTCTTTATGCGCACAATAATTTCCATTCTGATATTCAGCTTTATCATTAAACCGGCAGAAAAACTGATTGCCCAGGGCACTCAGGATGTGTTTCCGGGGCTAATGGGACAGGAACTGATAGACAGCTTATCCCATAATTATCGACCTGCCACCGTACTTGATTATGCCAACTCTCGCGATACGCTTTATGCCAAAATCCTCTCTCTTGATGACGATAGCATACACTGCATTTATTCCGGTCACGCCGTGTATCTGGATCGTACTCAGGATCCCACACAATACATTTACCAAAATGGCGGATCAAACGGCATGAACACGGAACATGCATATCCGCAAGGGAAAGGGGCCACTTCTGGCACCAATGCGCACAGCGACATGCACCATTTGTTTCCAACCCGAATTGCCGTAAATGAGGCCAGAGGTGAAAAACCCTTTGGAGATATTCCGGATGCCCAGACTCAAAAATGGTTTTATCGCAACCAGGTATTAAGCAACATTCCACCCGATCATATTGACTGGTACGCGGAATCGGGAAGCACTTATTTTGAGCCAAGAGAAGAGTCCAAAGGGGACATCGCCAGGGCCATTTTTTATTTTTACACCGTATACCGCGGACAGGCAAATCAGGCAGATCCCAATTTTTTTGACTTGCAGCGATCAACACTTTGCCAATGGACAGAGATGGACCTGGTAGATTCGGCTGAATTGAGAAAAACCTGGTTAATTGCTTCCTATCAGGATGGCAAACCAAATCCGTTTGTTATTGATTGTACACTGGCCTACAGAAGTTGGTGCCCGGAGATGACTCCAAGCTGTATTGCCTCTTCAAAAACTCCATTTGTCAATAATCTTGGTCTGAGTCTCTCTCCTCAACCGGCCGGCGATCACTTGAATGTAAGAATGAATTTGCCTTTTTCAGGAAAGCTGCAAATCAGGGTATTGTCGCTTGTGGGCTCTGAAATCAAGCGTTTGGAAGTGGACGATGTATCCTCGGGACAATTTATACTTCCTTTAAATACCGATTGGTTCAATGGCAATCGTTCCTGGACGGGGCTTATGGAAGTAAATTTGTACTCAAGGGGCGGTCGAGCTCGCCAGACGGTACCGGTGATTTTGGTTCGTTGAAATAATAAGAGCTTGTTCAGGTTTCAAGTAGGCATTTTATTTCGCACAGATTTGACGCGGATTGTTTTCGCAGATTTCCGCAGATTTTTGAATGAAATTCCAACTTGATTAAAAAGTTAGTTTTTCACGTCCAAGATTTTGTTTCTATGAGCGACACATCTGTAAAGCAATCACTTAGCGAATTTTACCAACTAAATAATTTCGAGGCTGATGGCGGAGTTTCAAACTTGGTATCCTGGGCCAAAGTTGGTCCATTTACATTTCCAATCCTCAATCTCAAATCAAGAAAGAAAGCCCTGATTTTTCACGATTTGCACCACTTAATAACTGGTTATCAAACAAATATGAGAGGTGAGGCAGAAATCAGCGCTTGGGAGATAGCCTCTGGTGGCTGGGGTAGACTATGGTATATTTGGGGCATTGTGCTCTCTGGTTTTGCATTTGGTGTAGCTTTTTACCCTAAAACCACCAAAAAGGCATTTGAGGTAGGCAATGGCTGCCGAAACGCCTACGCATCCGGCATTAAAATTAACGACCTGCTAAATCTGGAATTAAATGAGCTGAGAGACCTGACTCAAACCAAAAACCACTCACATCGCAGTTATTCCTTTTGGGCAATTTTAAGTGTAGCTTTAATCACCATCCCCCCGACAGTCATTATCTTATTGGTTTTCAGTTAGACTCACTTAAGTAGCGCTAAATGAACAACGAAAAATGAACAATGAAAAACGGATCATTATCATTGTCCTTTGTTCATTGTCCGTTGTTCATTGTTCACTTCTTAATCCACGTACTCGGATCCACCCTTTCCTTCTGATGCCAAAGCTCAAAATGCAGTTCGGAGCTTCCGGTGATCGGGTTGTTGCTTACCAGTCCAATGGCTTCATTGGCGCTTACATTCTCATCCTTGCTTAAATTGGTTTCCGATAAATTGGAATACACGGTGTAATAATCCCCGTGCTGAATAATGACTGTATAGTCGTGACCAGGTATATATTGAATTCCTGCGACCCGTCCATCAAAAATAGCCCTGACTAAAGCACTTTCCTTTGTTCGAATATCGATTCCGTTGTTTGTGATTTCAATATTTTTAAGTGTAGGGTGTTTCTGCCTTCCGTATCGTCTGGAAATAAAGCCGCTTTCTACTGGCCATGGCAATCGGCCTTTGCTCTTTAAAAATTGCAGTGTCGCCAGATCAATTTCGGCACTATTGTCAACAACAGTCTCGGAAGCAATCTCCTCCTTTTTAACTGTATTGGTGTTCACAACAGGCTTATCGGCTGTTAATGGCTTGGATACTGCAGGCTTTGCCTTTCTGGCTTCATCCACTCGCTTTCGAACTTCCTCGGTAATAATTTTTTCAATGGCTTTATTTAGCTCTTCATGCGCGGCTTGCTTCTTTTCCAGATCAGTTTTAAGTCTGGACTCATCCTTATACAGGAATTTGAGCATTTTATCTTTCTCACCCAGTTCAATTCTCAGCGCCTCTCTTTGACTTTCCATAGTACCAAGCAGGGTTTCTTTTTCAGTCCGCGATATTTCCAGGGCCTCCGATTTTCTGGCCAGCATGGCTTGTGTGGCCGCTATGGCCAAAGCCTGCTCACGCCTGCGCTTATCGTATTTCCGCAGGAATAGCCAACGACGAAATGCCTGATTTAAATTGTCGGCAGAGAGAATATACAACAAAGGGTTGCTGATTGTTTTTTGCCGAAATGCGCTTCTGACAATTCGACCATAATCAGCTCGCATTTTGACCAGGTCATCGTTTAAGGAGCTGATTACCATCTTATTGCGAGTGATTCCTTCCTCGGCAGCAATCAATTCAGATTGAAGGGTTTGGATCAGAATTTCGCGGTTCTGAATCTGGCTCTGAAGCGCCAGATAGCGGTCGTATGTGGCATCCTTGTTCTCCTTGGTCTTTTTGATCATTTGCTCTGTGGCGGCAATGTCGCGAATGATCTTTTTCCGCTTGTTTTCGAGATCTTTCTTTGACTGTGCTTCAAGTAGTATTGGAAGCATCAAAAAAAGGAAGCAGAGTTGTATTAAGAGGCTGGGCGCCTTAGTAATCCACTTTTTCATAGCTGTCTGGAATGTCAAATCTGACTTTTTTGTCACCATTTATCTGAACATCGCTCAATTCAATTTCAAAGGTGATCTTGCCTGATTCTGGACTAAAAGCTTCGATATGGCGAATATATGGAAACTGTCCGGCACTCGGAGTTTTCTTGTAGTTTTCAAAAGAGATCGCTACAAATCTGGAATCTCTGGGTTGCATAATGGTTTGATTCTGAATCAGGAAACTGCCTTCTTCCACCCGGTAATCTGCCGAGTATTTGCTGTTTGAACCTCTAAGACGGTGTAATTCATCCTTGATGTCAGATTGGAACTCCATGGCTGGATCCAACCAGGCACCTGCCAGAATAAATTGTTGCATAAAAGAAAATCCATCCGGAATGCTGTAATCTCTTTCAAGAGAAGCTATGTCCTGAGCCGACCAGGTTTTGTTCAAGCGATTCAACACAAAAACACTATCAGTTCGAATAAGCATTCTGACAGCTTCGAGACCAAACTTTTTGACATTCAACCATATAAGGCTGTCTCTTACCCAAAACAGGTTGGCATTTACCGAAATTGATTCTTCCTCGCTTTTAAAAAACACTCTTGCCTTGGCATTCAAGGCTTTTACAGATCCCATGTCGCGCTTTTCCAGCTTTTTAATCAGGTAATCGGCGGACCTGCTTTCCGTGGCTGGCTTGCCTATGCTGTTTTTATTTTTACGCAAACAACCTGTTTCCTTGGCAGATAGTGTTGAGAACAAAACCATTACCAACACTAAATTTCGAATGTAATACGTGCTATTATTCATCGGGGTCTTCTAAATTAAAAAGTGCTTCGCGAAGTTCGCTCAACGCGTGTTGATCCTTGATTTTCTGGCTGATTTGAATACCTTCTTTATACACCTCAATTGCGCTGGGGAAATCTTCTGATTGTTCATACAATTTTCCCAGGTGGTAATACAAACCCACATAATCGGGATTTACAATTTTCAGTTTCAAATAGTGCTCAAATGCTTCATTGTGAGCATGTTGGCCCTCATACTCTTTTGCCAGGGCAAATAGCACAAAAGAATCGTTGGGACTCTCTTTTAGCAGTGTTTGGAGGTATTCTAATCTGTTAATCATTGCCAGAATATTATGAACGAAAGCAAGGCATCCTTGTTTTGATATCAGGGAAACTTTATAGGAAGTTTTTTTGAGCAGACTGATCTGCCTACCTTTGCGCGCCCACAAAATTACCGCCTTAGTTATACCCGGAAAAACAATTCGCTAAAAATCATTCTAATCTGTTCATAATGAAATTATTAGTTTGTATAAGTCAGACTCCTGACACCACTGCAAAAATATCTTTTAGCTCTGACGGGACTGAATTCAACCAGAGTGGAGTTCAGTTTATCATGAACCCTTACGATGAATGGTATGCACTTGTGCGTGCCTGCGAATTAAAGGAGTCTCTGGGCGGCACAGTCGTTGCCCTAAATGTTGGACCTGCTGCCAATGAAACCACCATCAGGAAAGCCCTGGCCATTGGAGCCGATGAAGCTGTTCGGATCAACACAGAGGCTCAAGGCTCCATGCATGTCGCCAAACAAATTGCTGAATACGCCTCAGACAAAGGATTTGACATCATTTTCTTTGGTAAAGAAACCATAGATCACAATGGTTCTGAAGTAGGTGCCATGGTTGCTGAATACCTCGACTTGCCTTATGTTTCATACGCTTCCAAACTGGAGTTAAATGGTAGTACTGCCAATTTACAAAGAGACATTGAGGGTGGGGTAGAAGAGCTTGAAGTTGATCTGCCATTTGTGGTAAGTGCTTCAAAAGGAATGGCGGAACAAAGAATTCCAAACATGCGTGGCATCATGACAGCCAGAACCAAACCGCTGCAAGTTGTTGAGCCTGTTGCTTTTGAAGAATCAACCAAATTGGTAAAATTCACTCTCCCGCCTGCCAAAGCCGGTGTCAAACTGGTTGATCCTGAAAATATGGATGAACTGGTGCGATTGCTTCACGAGGAGGCGAAAGTGATTTAACCTTGCCATCCCCCTGAAATCAATACCAAACCTAATTAGATAAATAATCACTAAATAAATCAGTTAAAAAGATGGTTTTAGTCTTTGCTGAATCTCCAAACGGACATTTAAAAAAAGCGGCCTTTGAGGCTGTTACATACGGCAAAAAAGCGGCCGACCTATTGGGAACTTCTTGTGTTGCTCTCTGCCTTGGTGACGTTGAAAACGCCGGAGTATTGGGAAGCTTCGGAGCCTCCAACGTTTATCATGTTGCAAATAGCACACTGAACTCTTTTGACAGTCAATCATATAGTGCCGCCATTGCGGCGGCGGTGGAGAAACTGGGTGCCACCCTGGTCATTTTGAGCCATAGTTCAACCGGTAAGTCACTTGCAGGCCGCCTGGCAGTAAAGTTGAATGCCGGACTTGTTTCTGGCGCCAGCTCTATTCCATCTGTTGAAGGCGGGAAAATTCGGGTCAGCAAAGGTGTTTACTCTGGGAAAGCCATAGCTGAATATGAAATTAACAGCCCGGTACAAGTTATTTCCCTCATGGGTAATGCCGTAAAACCTATTAAATCAGGTAACGAGGTAGCGGTGGAATCTTTGGAAGTTACAGTGCCAAACAACCGCGTTACGGTTAAGTCTTCCAAAACACAGGAAGGAATCGTACCGCTTCCGGAGGCGGAACTGGTAGTATCAGCGGGAAGAGGTATGAAAGATCCTTCAAACTGGGGAATAGTAGAAGAATTGGCAGATACTTTGGGTGCTACACTCGCCTGTTCACGTCCGGTAGCCGATTCAGATTGGAGGCCACACCACGAGCACGTTGGACAAACGGGTATTGCCATTCGTCCAAACTTGTACATCGCCATTGGAATTAGTGGCGCTATTCAACATCTGGCAGGTGTGAATAATTCAAAAGTGATCGTTGTGATAAACAAAGACCCGGAAGCGCCGTTCTTTAAAGCGGCTGATTATGGTGTGGTCGGAGATCTTTTTGAGGTAGTCCCAAGACTAAATGAGGCATTTAAGCAGTTCAAAGCCAATAATTAAGGCTTGATAAACCGCTTTGAAACCGCTTTATTTATCCGTAAATTTGTGTACTCACACTGTGTTTTTTTAAATGGCTTCAAATGAGAAGCCGTACGAGTATGCCAGAATCTGAAAAGAGCTGAAACAACCATTTAAATGAGACGCATCGAACTTGAAATAGTAGCCCTTTCGCACAGCATGACCCAATCCCATAATTATGCTGTTGTTCTGGGTGAGAAAAAAGGCAAACGTCGCCTTCCGATAGTGATTGGCAGTTTTGAAGCACAGGCCATCGCCGTTGCTCTGGAGCAAATGACACCCAATCGCCCGCTTACACACGATTTGTTTAAGAGCGCTCTAGATGTTTTTGAAATTACGCTCAAAGAGGTCATCATCAACAATTTGATGGACGGCATTTTCTATGCAAGACTCGTTTGCATTAAAAATGGCGAATTATTTGAAATTGACTCCAGGACATCTGACGCTATAGCCATGGCTGTCCGTTTTGAGTGCCCTATATATACCTACGATTTTATTCTTGAAGCCGCAGGCGTAGTTCTGGAAGATCAGGAAGGAGGTATATCGCAGATTCCGGTAATTGCTGATCTCGACGACGATTTGTTGGAAAGCTGGCCAATGGAGGCACTCCAAACCCGGCTTCAAGAAGTATTGGAAGCCGAGGATTACGAGATGGCTGCCAAACTCAGAGATGAGCTAAAACGACGCGAAGCTAAGGATTGATAATCAGGCTTTTGTCAAAATTTATTGGGATTTGGGAATTGAAAGTATCTTTATCAATTCATTCCCAATGCTCAAAAATGCGATCCACTTTACTCCTTATTCTTTTTCTCTCTCTTTCACAGGCAATTGCCCAACCCTTTAAGGTAGTGGGCTATTTCCCTCATTACCGTTTTAGTTGGGTAAATGATATTGATTATCAGAAGCTCACACATGTAAACATAGCTTTTGCCAACCCGGATGCGAACGGGAATCTCTCATGTGAGGGAGCAAACATTGACCCCATCGTTGAAAAGTGCCACCAAAACGGTTGTAAAGTATTTATTTCCTTGGCAGGTGGATATCTGACACCAGCCTGGGAATCAGCCTGGAACGACCTAACCTTGGCTGCAAACAGACCGGGATATATTCAAAAGATCGTACAATATGTCCAGTCCCATAACCTGGATGGCGTAGATCTTGACCTGGAATGGCAGTATGTTAAAAGTTGGTACAGCCCGTTTGTGTTGGATTTGAAGACTGCTCTTGATCAAATTGGTGTTCCACTTACTGTTGCATTGCCAGGATCATATCGATACCCTCAAATCACCAATGAGGCACTGGCGGCATTTGATTGGGTCAACATGATGATTTACGACTTGCGAGGCCCATGGGACCCGAGCAATATTGGGCAGCATTCACCATACAGTTGGGCCGTAGATTGCATACAATATTGGAAAAACCAGAACGTCCCGGCAGATAAACTGACGCTAGGCGTTCCATTTTATGGATATGACTTTGGCACATCACCTGTATCCTCTTTTACCTTCAGAGGAATTGTAAATCAGGATGCTGCCAATGCCTATAAAGATGATACGGGGCTCAAATTTTGGAATGGCATTCCCACTATTAAGGAAAAAACCGCTTTAGCACTGTCAGAAGTAAATGGAATTATGATCTGGGAAATTGGTCAGGATGCCTTTGGAGCCAATGCCCAGTATTCATTGCTGAACGCCATTGACGAAGTGATACAAGGCACCCTGGCAACTGGAGAGCCTGATCTTGTTGTTTCCATATTTCCAAATCCTGTGAGCGATCAACTGCATATAAAGAGTGATCAAATTTCCTTGGAGAGAATTGTTCTGCAAGACATTCAGGGAAAAATATTCCTTGATGAAAAAGTCCATAGCTCAGGATTGCATAATTGTGATATCGCTACAGTACCAACTGGAATGTACATACTGTCGATATTCACAAACAAAGGAAGCCTCACTAAAAAGCTATTGAAGCAATAAACCTGATTAATGCTGATCCAAGTAGGCATTTCCACCTGTTAGCATACTGTTGACCGAAGTCTTAAGCCAGGGCATTGTTCTGTTTGTTATTGTTTTAATAATTTGTCGGCGTTTTAACATACCTAACCAACCTACAATCAATTTCCCGTTTTGAATTCACGACGTAAATTTTTGCAAAACTCCGTTTTTGGAGGCTTAATGGCCGGTTCTTTTAAATTTTGGAAAGAAAGCGCTGATATATTTGACCAGGGCGCCAAACATTCATTCCCTCTTGTTATTGCCACCTGGGGCCCAAATGTGAAAGCCACAGCGGCGGCCTGGAAAGTTTTATCTGAAGGTGGACGGGCATTGGATGCTGTTGAAGCAGGCGCCATGGTGCCTGAGGCGGATCCTCGGGACACAAGTGTTGGTTATGGAGGCTTTCCAGACCGTGATGGCCATGTTACCCTGGATGCTTGCATTATGGATGAATTTGGCATGGCCGGCTCTGTTTCCTACATTGAAAATATTATGCATCCAATCAGTGTGGCCAGGCGTGTGATGGAAAAAACCCCTCACGTGATGCTTTCAGGAAAAGGCGCCTATGATTTTGCTATCAGTGAAGGCTTTAAACATGAAGATTTACTAACGGAGACTGCCAAAGATGCCTGGGAAAAGTGGAAGATAAAATCTGAGTACAAACCAATCATTAATGTCGAACGGCATGATACCATTGGCATTGTGGCGATTGACAAGCAACACAGAATTGCAGGCGCTTGTACAACCAGCGGCGCAGCGTACAAAATAAATGGCAGGGTAGGAGACAGCCCGATTATTGGCGCCGGTATGTATGTAGATAACGAAGTAGGCGGAGCTGCCAGCACAGGTCTTGGAGAACTGGTTTTGAGAACGCTGGGCAGCTTTCTGGTGGTTGAAGAAATGAGAAGAGGAAAACACCCTCAAAAAGCCGTTGAAACGGCTGTAAAAAGAATTGTGCAAAAATTTCCGGAACAGTGTAAAACAGCTCAGGTTGGATTTGTAGCGATAGATAAAAAAGGCAGGCACGGTGGCTATGCCATTCATCCGGGATTTAATTATGTTTTGTATCAGGATGGTGAAAACAAGGTGTACGAATCAAAAAGCTTCCTGAGTAAAGTCAAAAATCAATAACCAGCCCATCGTAAGCGATGGAGACATTGGGCGGTAGTTTTTTACTGATTTCTACAGACAGGCCCATGTGGTGGCTCAAGTGTGTCAACCATGCATGTTGTGGCGACAGGGATTCTACAAAGGCTAATGCTTCTTCGAGATTGAAATGTGTGGGGTGCTTTTCGTGATGTAAGGCATTTACAATCAAATACTTTACACCTTTCAGTTTTTCAAATTCAGACGGTTCAACTGATTTGGCATCCGTAAGATAGGCAAGGTCGCCACATCGAAATCCAAGTATGGGCAACCGTCCATGCATGATACCAATGGTTTGAATATTGATCTCTCCAAATGTTAACAGCTGATCCTTATCGATGCTGTGTAATTGAATTCTGGGCAAGCCAGGAATCGGATTTTCAAAAATATACTGAAACCTTCTTTTGACTTCATCGGCTACTCTTGGCAAGGCGTAAACAGCCATTTCCCGGCCTGTTCTGTGGTTAAAAGGCCTTATGTCATCCAATCCAATCACATGATCATTGTGCTCATGGGTCAACAAAATAGCCTCCAGGTGGTTGATTCCGGTGCGCAGCATTTGTTGGCGAAAATCGGGCCCCGCATCAATCAACACATTGTGTTCCTCACCATGAATGATAACGGATGATCGGAGGCGGTTGTCATACGGGTCGTTTGACGTGCAAACTTCACACGTACAGCCAATAACAGGCACTCCCTGAGATGTTCCGGTTCCGAGTATGGTAATTTTCACAAGATTGTAATTTGAAAGATCGTTTGGTGTTTAGTCCTGTTGTTGCTCGGACCACTTTTGTACATTTTCTCGCGACTTTTCGGATAATACACTCAAGTCGAATTCCTGCGTTGATAGAATTTCCAGCAAGGTGTTTATTCTGGCTTCAGTATCAAAAAACTTATTGATCACGGCAATTCTACGGTTCTCAACCAGGCAATAACCACTCTGGAAATTGCCCTTTTCATAGCGGATCACATAATCCAGTTCATCAAACACCGCTTCCAGTTTTTTTAGTGTTGTTTGTGTATATCGCATGAATTTTACACTTTTCTTCGTTTGTCCAAATTACCTTCGCCACAAAGCAACGCAAAAGTATCCAAAAACTACGACCATGAGAATTAAGTCAAGTACGCTGATTTCAGTTATTATTTTACTATTAGCTTTTGTTTTCGCCCAAAATGCAAATGCTCAACAACGATTTCGCGCCGGAGCTGTTGTTGGACTTACAGCTTCCCAAATTGATGGCGATTTGTCTGCAGGATTCAATAAACTTGGCCTACAGGCCGGCTTACGGGTGATTGGCAGACTAACCAAAAGAACAGATGCCAGTCTGGAATTCCTATTTAGCCAAAGAGGTTCACAGCGGGAATTGGTAAAAAACCGCTATGGCGATCTTCTCGACCCAATTACCCTGAATTACGTTGAAGTGCCTGTTCAATGGCATTTCAAGGACTGGTTAATAGAAGGCGATGATGAAAATGACAGTTATTACCGGGTGTCATTCAATGCCGGTTTATCTTACGCCCGCCTGATCAGCACTCGCCTAAAAGACGGCCCGGAAAGTCCTTTTTATGGATTAATTCCCGACATATTGAATAAAAATGATTTTAGTTTTGTGCTTGGGGCCAACTTTTTTGCCAATAAACACCTTGGTTTTACAGCGCGATATGTCCGGTCCTTTAATTATTTATACGATCCAAGAGGAAAAGAAAACATACCTTACCCAAGAGGCTTGATAGGATATAGCCTGTATTTCCAGATGGTGTATGTTTTGTAAAATGATGTTTCACTTAAGAATCTCAGCCCTGTTTTTGGCGATTCTACTTGCAAACGCCAGTTCAAATGCTCAACAAGCAGCTGCAGAATCTTTTGTTGACTCATTGAACGACAGTCATCTCTGTAAGTTATCAATTAATGTTGACTCATTAAGTCATAAAAGCACCCTAAATATCCTTGTTAAAGAACCAGGTCCACAGGGCAGTCCTATTCAAGGAGCGACAGTCCTGTTGAGACGCGATAAAGATAAAATGTTTGGCAGGGTAAGTGACCTTGACGGTAAATGTACCTTTTCGGCCACGGAGGCTGCCTATGTAATTCGCGTTCAATTAACCGGATATAAATCGCTGGAAACGGATAAAATATTTATCCAAAAAGGCAATGCATACACGCTGGAATTGTGTCTGGCATTTAACTAGCGGTTACTTTCCAGTATTTTTTTACATCCAATCACACCCTTCTATGAAAAAGATATTTTTTACAATCACTTGCCTATTCTTGTTTAGTCTGGCTTCAAAAGCACAAAATCCAGGTTGTGACGGCAGTCGGTACAAGGACGATGTATTCCAGGGTTTCACCAAAACAACCGTGGAGTACGCCCCCACCGTCAGCCATCTTGGAGGCGATATGACCCTCTCTATGGATGTGTACGAGCCAAGTGGAGACCAAATTGCACAAAGACCGGTAGTAATTCTGGCTCACGGCGGAAGCTTTATTTTTGGTGACAGAACCATGATGGCGCGTTGGTGCGAATTGCTGGCTAAAAAGGGCTACGTGGCTGCCACTATTTCATACCGTTTATACCCTTTTCTTGTTTTAGGATTTCCAGATTCTTTGGCCATATTTGATACAGCGGTTAAAGCAGTAGGTGATATGCGCGCAGCTGTGCGATTTTTCAGGGAAGATGCTGCAACGGCCAACCAGTTTCGAGCTGATGTAGACCACATTTTTATTGGAGGCTATTCTGCCGGCGCAGTGACAGCACTGCATTGCGCCTATCTGGATTTGGATAATAACATCCCTGCGTTTTTACAAACACTGATCGACAACAATGGCGGCCTCGAAGGGATAAGCGGAACTACCAGCAATAAAACCTTTGGCTCAACATCAAAGGCAGTGGTAAACATGTCAGGTGGACTATACCGCAGCGCATGGATAGATGAAGATGAATCACCGCTGGTTAGTATTCATGGCACAGCAGACGGGACGGTGCCTTACACGTACGGACTTGCAGCCAATATTGCCTACCTGGAAGGTAGTTCTTTGTTGCATATAAGAGCCGATAACGTGAATTTATGGAATTCACTTGTGTCAGTTCCTGGCGGCGACCACACAGATATTTATGACAATGCATCCTTCCAACCATTTGTGGACTCATTTTGGGTGAACGCGACTACCATGCTGGAGGACATCACCTGTAGTACTTCTGGTACCCAGGAGCAAGTACAATGGATTAATGGCTGGGCAGTTTCACCAAACCCTGTGACCAATGGAACTATAACCTTGCAAATACCGGAAGCTTTTGAAAATCTTTCTGTGAAAATTGTCAATGCAGTCGGTAAGCTAATATATCAGCAAGACAACATTAGTGACGGCAGCTCAATAGATGTAGGTCAACTCGTGCCGGGCGTATACTTTGTTCAGGTGATTCAGGGAAGTAGCTCAAATGTTCGATTTGCCCCTAAAAAGCTGATTAAGTCTTAGAGCGTGTTCAGGTTTCTATGCTGAGGCGAAAGTGAGAAAATTTTGTTTCAGACGAGGCGAAATTTGCAGTCGCATGCGGGCAATTCGGCGAAAATTTCAACGAAAGATGAAACGAAATTTTCCACTTGCAGCCCAGTGATAGAAACCTGAACACGCTCTAAGATTTGGAAACAATGTGATTGTAGAGAGGCAACTGAATAATCGAACCCTCTCTACAATCACTTAACTCAGCTGCAGAACAAAAGACACCTCTGTCCCTTTCCCAGGCTCTGAATTAATGCTAAGCTCTCCTCCTATATCACGGGCTCTTTTTTTCATATTTCCCAATCCTTGCCCAATGCCTTTTTCGAGTGTTGGTCCCAAATCAAAACCAATACCATTGTCGGCCACAACCAGCGAAACTTGAGACTCACTTGCCTGAAAAGCGATTTTGAGATCTGTGCATTTACTGTGTTTCACGGCGTTGTTTATGGCTTCTTTGAACAGCAAATATATATTCCTGCGTTCCTCAATTTCCAGATCAAGAATGGGCAGGTTTCGAGGTATATCTATTTGATATTCAATATTCTGTGATTCCAACACTTTGCCAGCGTATTCCCTCAGCCTATCGGCCATATCATTCAAAAAATCAGGGTGTGGTTTTACTGACCAAATCAAGTCACTAATCGACTCAACGGTGCTTTGCGCACTTTTCCCTATCTGCTCAAGAATAGGAGCAGCATCTGGAGCTTTGTCGGCAAATTGCTGGTGAGCCACTTTACTTAGAATCCTGATTCCAGACATGGACGCAGCAATATCATCGTGTAAATCACGGGCAATGCGATCTTTAACCCGTTGTTCTGCGGCCTGAACGGCAATGGTCCTGGACTTTTGCTCAACATCCAGTTGCATTTGCAGCAGCTTTTTGTCGTCCTCCAGAACAGCATGCCAGCGAATAAAGGCCACTGTAAAAATGAGCACCTCAAGGATAAAACCCCACATCACTGCATATTGCAAAAATGGATAGTTTGGAATGACATTGATGTTCCTCAATAGATTCAAAATAAAAGCGCCAGCCAGGGGGAGAAAGGCAATGGCAACAATTCGCGCCCGGGTGTTCCTTTTATAATTTAGAATAACAATGTAGGCAGAGAGAGCGGTAATAAATAATATAGAGATCATTACCGCAGTAAATACGAAATTGAGCAAAGGGCCTTGCTCGTAGCTAACCAAAATAGTAAACAAACCCACCAAAACAATCATAAACGCCAGGTACCATTTGGTGATGTTGTCCAGCCATTTGTTTATTTCCCACAAGCGGATAAAATATCGATAGAACATACCATAGGTTGCGACCATCAGGAATGAGATACTGTGACGCTGCATTACCGGAAAAAGATTTACCACTGCCGAGTGGTTGTACGCCTCCCTTAGCAAAACCACCACAACGTATGCTATATACAGCATGTACATAGGGTCTCGATACATCACAAACAACTGAGCCGCAAAAACCAGCGACACAAGCATGACTCCGAGGAAAAGGCCGAATAGCAAAACATTTTTGCGGCTCATGAGTCCGAACTGATCGGGTGTTAGCAGGCTAAGCGACAAGTACATAGAACCTACTTTATTCGAGGCTCTGGCCCAGAAAACGTTTTCACCCGGCATCAGGGTTACCGGAATGTAATAGCCCGTAGTCAGGCCAAATTTTTCATTCTTGTACTGTTTGGCGCCAACCTCTTCAAAATTATTTATGGTGCTATCAGGCCACTGTTGCCAAAGTTTAAGCTCGTCAAAATTTTTGCGATCGAGCCACAACATCATGGTTTTATGAGACTCCAATTCATTTCTAATCGTAAAATGAAGCCACCAGGCACTCTGGTCTGGACCAAAGGTCAGATAGGGAGTGTTAGACTCAGTATAGCGCTCTAGCCCGAACTCCTTCACCTGGTCGAAGTTCAGTAATTGAGTAGAGTCACGTAATAGTAGTGGTTTAATGAATGAGTTGGAAAAATTCGGTGTCACTATTGCAGGATTTGAATCCTGTGCTTCAGCATTCACCCCAATAAAAAATCCAAGAAAAACAGGTAAAACAAACTTAATTGCAAATCGAAATGAAATCCGCATGATAATCTGAATAAGCGTGAAATTCGACTCAGGTGAGATGGATTAGAAGATTGTTGAAAGGCGAAACAGCCCGTTTAACACGGCCGAAGGTAGGGCAGATTTGCCTTGCCTTGGATAGTCAATTCTTACTAGAAAACGATATTCAATCAGACTTTTGAAATTGTATTGACTTGGCCAAAGAGTTATTATTGGCAATAATTAAAAGCTTTTTTTTACCTGCCTGGCTAATTAATACTGCATCCCTGGCAGCAGCATTGTTTGCCAGGCTGACAGGCGTTTCAGCAAAAAGTCCATTCGCCAATCCTGGAAATATGTACCCTTCAGAGGCATCCAGCTGATAAGTGTTCATATTCATGCCATAATCATTTCCAAGTACCAGCATATCAAGCAAATTATCTCCATCAAAATCATACATCAACAGCTTTTCAGTTGTTGAGATTTGCGCAAAATCAGGAAGCGGCCTTGCCTTGAAAGTGCCTTGTTCGTTTATAAAAGCTGCACTTTCCAGGTGTTGTGCCTGTAAAACGATTCCGGAAAGCAGCTCCTGCTTTGAGAATAGATCAAGGATGCTCGCCTTTGAATAAGGCGTATTTCTGTTGTACTTTTTTTTGAGTGGCGGGATCTGCGAAACCAATCTTCCGAGTTGTTCAACGGGTTTATAAACGCCATTTTCCGCCATTACTAAAATTGGGTCAAGGCTTCCGTTTTTATCAAAATCACTTGCAAAAAGCTCCAATGGTGCATTTATTGAGGCATGCCAATTTGTATTCAAACCAATGTTTCCTGCCAGAATATCCAAATCTCCGTCCTTATCAATATCTGCCACTTGTAAGCACCTCCATAGTCCTGTACTATTTGTCAGCCCAAATTCTGCTGTAACATTTTCAAACGATGATCCCTTGAATTTGAAGATTTGAATTGGCATCCATTCACCACAAATTATTAACTCATCATGGCCATCACCTGAGAGGTCACCTGTTTCAATACTGGTGACCATACCAAGTTTTTCAATAGCGGGAAAAACTTCCTTCGTGACATCAATAAAACCGTTTTGGGTGTTTTTCAGCACGAATGACCTGGCAGGCTCCGGATACCTACCCGGAACAGCATGGCCGCCCACAAGAATATCCGGACTCCCGTCTTTATCATAATCAAAAACCTTGATGCAAGCACCCGGACTGGTTTCTACAGGTAGCAAATTTTCAGATCGAAGAAAGTTCCCCTTGCCATCATTTATATACAAGCGATCCTGATACAGATTGGAACCAATCGGAGCTTCGTTTCCGCCACTCACTACATATAAATCCTGGTCTCCGTCTCCATCAGCGTCCAAAAATGAGGCGGCTGTGTCTTCAAATCCGGCGTCCTTCTCCAGTGCCATTTGTTCGCTTTGCCTGAAACGCCCATCTTTTTGTTGAAGATAAATGGCTCCAGCCTGTCCGGCAGCACCTCCAAAACAAACGTCTTCCAAACCATCACCATTCAGATCTTCAGCTAGTACAAAAGGTCCACTGGCTGACATCCGATAGGGCAGGAGTTTTTCACGATCGAAGTCATCAAAACTGTTCTCCCGGTGGACAAAATCCAATCCGGAATCTTGAATTGATTCTTGAAAATTAATTGAAACTTTTGTTTTGTGAGGTGGACATTTGCCAGGAGAAGCCTCTTGAATAGTTAGCGTAACTCTTTGATTTGCAGCTATATTTTGAAATACTTGAAACTTTCCTTCCTGCCAATCTATTTCCAATTTGTCAATGGAATTAATATCACCTAGACCTATTTGCATGATCGGCTCTACCGAAGAGTAAAACCCTCGGATATTGGTCATTTGTTGTGCGAAAATCAGTTGTTCATCCGAGGCACCATTTGATGTAGAATAAATCCGTACCCTGGCGCCTAGTCCAAATGGATTATTCTTTGTGCCAGAACATTTTACCTGCAACCAATTGTTTTTGTTAAGCCTGTTTGCTTCGTTTTTGTAAATTGATGGTGCTTCCTGCAAATTATTCGTGATGATATCCAAATCGCCATCATTGTCCAGGTCCGCATAAGCTGCCCCGTTTGAGAATCCTTTTTTGCCAAATCCCCAATCCAAAGACACATCCTGAAAACACAGCCGACTGGTGTTTTTAAACATGACATTGTTTACAGGAACTGAAGGCATAAGACTGACGTACTGATTGAAATCCGGAAATCTTGATTTGCTTACACCTCCGGTGCTGTTGATGCTATCAGCAGTATAGATAAAGAAATCCAGATCATTCAGGTCTCGTTGTATGCCGTTTGAGATAAAAATATCGCAAGCTCCGTCGTTGTCATAATCGGCCAGCAAGGGGGCCCAACTCCAGTCTGTAGCTGCCATTCCAGCGATACAGGCAATGTCATTGAAACCAGTATTTCCAGTGTTTAATTGAAGCGCGTTGCGCATGGCCTGGCGACCATAACCACTTTCCCGCATTTGCCTGTCCCGACTGAGCTGCATGGTATTCATCAGCCCGTGTTGCCGTTCAAGCGGAGCAGCCAACATATCGAGTGTAATAAGATCTTGTAAGCCATCTCCATTTACATCTGCCATATCCGACCCCATGGTGTGATTGGATGTATGCTTAAAGTAATGGTCACCAACGTCTGTAAATGTTCCATTTCGATTGTTCAGGTAAAGAAAATCGGGCATCACGAAATCATTGCCTACAAAAAGATCAAGCCACCCGTCACCATTGAAATCCGCGGCCAAACTACTCAGACCAAATGCCCTGTTAAGCAATCCCGATTTCTCGGTAATATCTGTAAACACGTTGTTGTCATTTTGATAAAGCCGATCGGATTCCCATTGATTTTTTGGCTTTGCAAAACGGGCATTGCTGGTTGAAACATCCAACGTATTAATGCTAGCAAAATCAACCGGGTGATTTATGACGTAGCAATCAAGGTCGCCATCCTGGTCAAAATCAAAAAAGTTGGCATGCTGTGAGGCTGATAAATCGTCCAAATGGTATTCAGCAGCTCTTTCCGAAAATGTATTGTCGTGATTGTTGACAAAGAGTAAATTACGTCTGAATGACTCAGGCTTAAGCCAAGTCCGGCATACATAGAAATCCTGCCATCCGTCTCCATTTATATCTACTACAGACACACCGGTTTTCAATCCTTCAAATTGCGCAACCCCAGAGGACTCTGAAATGTCTTCAAAATGAAAATTGCCCTTATTAAGATATACACGACACCCTTGTAACCTGGCGGTAAAAATCAGGTCCTGAAGTCCGTCATTATTAATATCCAGCACGCCGACACCGCCACCGTTATAGATGTATGGATCTGCCATGAAATTGTACCGGAATTCATCTTTTATGTCTGGAACAAACTGTATACCTGTTGATTCCGGAGATAGCAATTCGAACCGTGTACTCTGGTTTGCGGGCGACTTTGCTTCCGGTTCAGGAAAAAAACGGCGATCATTAGATGTGTCGCCACAGGTCCAAAAACATGCTGCTAAAAATATCAATAGGAGAGGAGAGGACTTCATGGCCGGAAGTTATGGCGCGAAGTCCAATAATTCTGCCTCTCTCAGGGTTCATTTATAAAACGGGAAGGTGCGTTTATGTGATGGCAGGAGGCTGGATGCATACCTGCAAAGTGATATCCTTCTTTCCACCAATTGGCCATTTGCTCGGCGTCAAAAATAAAGGAGTTTTTGGTAAGCACTCTTGGAGTATAAAAACAATTGAGTTTTACGTTGCGCTTTTTACTTTCTATCCTGCCCAGATATAAATCATCGAAACTGATCTGATCAAGCATAAAATCGATGGTGCGGAATAAAAGCCCAAAAGCATTTTCAACCGGCAATTCTTCCTTTGGTGGATATCCTTTGGGCTGTAACATAATGGCATCTATTTCATCAGCGCCCCGTAGAACAGCTTCTTGAAGTGGCAGGTAACTGCCAAAGCCGCCGTCAGCATATTCCATTCCGTTTTTCTCCACCAGGCTCATGAAGGGTACGAAATTGGCGGATATCCACATCCATTCACAAAAATCCTGATAACTGCATTCATGCAAGCATTTGTATTCTACCTGATGAGTGCTCAAATTTGAAACGGAAACAACTACCTCCTTGTCGCTGTGTCTTAAGCGCTCATAGTCTTCAGGTGTAAATAGGCGGTGTATCAGTTTGAGCAGATTGTTGCTTTCTCCAAACGTTTTTTTACCCCTGAAAAACATTTTCACAATGTTGAGGTGATTTATCTTATAATGAAATACACCATCCTTTTTTCGAATGATAAACGGACAAACGCTAAAAATATCCTCCTGTCGGATATTCGAAAAAATATGTTTCAGCCGATCGGTTTCACCCAATGCCAACAGGGGCACTAACAAACTACCGGCTGATGTTCCCACATACAGCCGGTAGTCATGTTTGCATTCTTTAATAAGATGTTCGGAAATTCCTCCAGCGAAAGCACCCTTGCTTCCACCTCCGGATATCACCAACGCGCGACGAGAATCCTCACGATTATCATGATTCATCATGATCTGATTTAATTATCTATCGGCTTGGCTTTTCCTTTTGTCCTGCCTTTCGGCTTTGGCTTGGCCTTTGCTTTGCCTTCAAAATCGATCACTATGCCATCCTTGGCCTCATTTAAGCTGGCAATCAATGAGGCATTTTCCTCAGGACTATTGTTCAATATGAATTCTGCCAACGGATCCTCAACATATTTTTGAATGGCCCTGTGCAATGGTCTTGCACCAAACTGAGGGTCATATCCCTTATCAGCCACAAACTCCTTGGCATCATCACTCAAAGTCAATGAAAATTTCATGGTTTTGAGTCGTGTCATCAGACTTGCCAGTGCATTGTCGATGATCTTGAATATCTCTTCACGACCCAATGAATTGAACACCATAACATCATCGATCCTGTTCAGGAACTCGGGAGAAAAGGTTTTCTTTAATGCGTTCTGAATGACCACCTTAGAGTGCTCTTCAGCAGCTTCCATCCGCGCCTGAGTAGCAAAGCCCACACCTTGTCCGAAGTCTTTCAACTGCCGAACACCAATGTTTGAAGTCATGATGATCAAGGTATTTTTGAAATCAACTTTACGACCCAGGCCGTCTGTCAATTGACCATCGTCAAGCACCTGAAGTAGAATGTTGAAAACATCAGGGTGTGCTTTTTCAATTTCGTCAAGTAATACAACTGAGTACGGCTTCCTTCTAACTTTTTCAGTTAATTGTCCACCTTCTTCGTATCCAACATATCCTGGAGGAGCACCAATTAAACGGCTGACAGAAAACTTCTCCATATACTCTGACATATCCATTCTGATAAGTGAATCTTCAGAATCAAAGAGGTAACGTGCAAGTGCGCGCGCCAATTCAGTTTTTCCCACACCGGTAGGCCCCAGGAATATAAAGGAACCAACAGGCTTCTTCGGATCTTTCAATCCTACACGGTTACGCTGTATGGCTTTTGCAAGCTTGGCGATGGCCTCATCCTGCCCAATGACCATTTTCTTTAAATCATCAGACATGGAAACAAGCTTCTTGCTTTCGCTTTGGCCAACTTTCCTCACTGGAATTCCAGTCATCATGGCCACCACTTCAGCAATATCTTCTTCATTTACCGGATACCGGGTAACCTTACTCTCTTCTTCCCATTCCATTTTAGCAAATTCAAGCTGACGCACCAATTTGCTTTCCTGATCGCGCAGGTTGGCAGCATTTTCATAATCCTGACTCTTAACCGCGTGATTCTTCTGCACTTTCACCTCTTCAATCTGGGCTTCCAGTTCTTCAATGTGTTTGGGAACAATGATGTTTTTCAAATGTACCCTGGCACCAACCTCATCCAATACATCAATAGCCTTATCAGGCAGGAAACGATCAGTGATATATCGGTCGCTGAGACGTACACAATCCTTTATGGCTTCATCGCTATAGGTTACGTTGTGAAACTCCTCGTAACGCGATTGAATGTTTTGTAGAATTACAATGGTATCTTCCTGACTTGGTGGTTCTACCATTACCTTTTGGAAACGGCGATCCAATGCCCCGTCTTTCTCAATGTATTGGCGATATTCATCAAGAGTAGAAGCGCCGATACACTGTAATTCACCTCTTGCGAGCGCTGGCTTAAAGATGTTGGAAGCATCAAGAGAACCTGTTGCACCACCGGCACCCACCATGGTATGAATCTCGTCAATGAACAAGATCACATCCCTGTGTTTTTCTAACTCAGTCATGATCGCCTTAATACGCTCTTCAAACTGACCACGGTATTTTGTACCGGCTACCAAAGCAGCCAGGTCCAACATAACGAGGCGCTTGTTAAACAGGGTACGACTCACTTTTTTCTGTTGAATACGCAATGCCAAACCTTCCACAATGGCAGTTTTACCAACGCCAGGCTCACCAATCAAAATAGGATTGTTCTTTTTCCGACGGCTCAGGATTTGGCTTACACGCTCAATTTCGCTTTCGCGACCAATAATCGGGTCGAGCTTGCCTTCTTCAGCCAACTTGGTAATATCTCGGCCAAAATTGTCAAGCACAGGAGTTTTGCTTTTTTCCTGTCTTTTTTGTCCGCCCTGATATCCTCGACTGCGTTCTTCTTCTTCCTCAAATTCACCGGCGCCTTCTGCCTGGTCAAACAAGTTTGGATGGCTTAGGTCCTGTTCGGACTTTACGTATTCCAGTTCTTTCTTGAAAGAATCGTAATCAACATCGAATTCATTCAGCAATTTAGCAGCTATGGTATCCGGATGCTTCAACAGCGACAACATAAGATGTTCCGGATGTACTTCATCACTTCTCATCATTTTTGCTTCTACGAATGTAGCTTTCAGTACACGTTGAGTTTGAGTAGTTACGGTACACTCACCCACATAAAGATTTTCTGCAGGAGGATACGAACTATATCTGGGGATTGTTTTTTCGAGCCTTTTTTTCAGATCATGCACGTCAACCAGTAAGGCTTCGAGCACCCGAACAGGAAGACTGTCCCGTTCGGAAATGATGCCTAATAACAAATGCTCAACCCCAACATAATCATGACCAAGGCGCCTGGCTTCCAATCCGCTCTGGTTGATTATTTGCTTTACTACAGGGGAAAATTTCTTGTTCATCGAATGAAAAATTGTTCGGTACTATCTTAACGGCCTTGCACAAATATTGGTTTGAGCCACCTTCAAAAATTTCCGAAATTCTAAATCTGATACAATGTTATGTTATTCTGCCTTTATTGTAGCCATCTGAGGTATAGACTTTAACATTTTTTTCGGCTCAATGTTCCAATACTTCCAAAATCGGCAAATAAGGAGAATATTTGTGCCCGATTTATTGAAAAAACAATGCCACCTTTTTTCAACTGACTCATTGGCAGATAAATCCTGAGATGCTTTTTTGAAAAACACATGAGCTTCCGTTACATTTGCGGCTGAACAAGTTGGGACAGCCCAATGTTTTTTATCTGCATTTATTTGAAATTCAAATATTTATGAAATATCGTCTCGATAAACAAGAGCAGTACGCCATACTTACGTTGGAGGAGGAAAATCTAAATTCAACCTTTGCTCCAGCCCTGAAAAGTGATTTAATTGTATTTAGCCAGGAAGGAATAAAGAATTTCATTCTGGATCTTTCTCAAGTAAAATATGTAGACAGCAGTGGACTTAGCGCCATTTTGACAGGTCACCGCTTGTGGAAAGATCATGGAACATTTGTTCTGGCCGGTGAATTACAACCTATGGTCACCAAGCTAATTGAAATTTCCCGCCTTGAAACCATTTTAGTTATGATCCCAACTGTTAGTGAAGCCATTGATTATGTCATGATGGAGGAATTGGAAAGGGAACTCCACGATGGCACCAAACAATAATATAATCTATTAACTCTGTTTTAATAAGTGGTTTTTCCACGGATTTTGATAAAATTTAGAAAGTAAAATCGAACGAGATTTTGCCTGCTTACCATTTGGTAGGATTTTTTTTGCAAGTAAAATTATATTGAAAACCAGTTATTTACGACCCTATATTTTGCAAGTAGTTAATTTATCCTGTCTATAGTTTTCAAGATTTATCAATTTCCGGAAACAGGAAACTGCTGCGCCTTAGATTTTACCATTTAAGGTGAAGAAATCTCCATTCAATGTCTGACAATCAGAACAAGTTGACACGTATTGGTGTCTTTTACGACGGTAATTATTTTTTACATGTTTCAAATTATTACGCCTACCACCACCAAAGGCGAGCAAGAATCAGCATAGCGGGTCTACATGAATTTGTCCGATATAAATTAGCTGATGAAGAAAACAAGGATGTCCATCTTTGTCAAATAGTAGATGCTCATTATTTTAGAGGTCGACTAACCGCTCAGGAAGCCAGCAACGAAGGAAACCGGCTATATTACGATCGCCTTTTTGATGATATCCTGATGATGGAGGGCGTTACAACACATTATCTACCTGTGCGCACCATTCAGGGGTACCGGCAAGAACGAGGAATTGATGTTTGGATGGCCCTTGAAGCATACGAACTTGCACTGCATAAGCAGTTTGACGTAATAGTATTGATCGCCTCTGATAGCGATTTTGTGCCTCTTGTTAGAAAACTACACACCCTTGGGGTTAAAGTCATGTTGATGGCCTGGGATTACGAATACTATGATGAGGAAGGCCGTCGACGAACAACCGTGACTTCTCAGGAATTGTGGGAAGAGGTTACCTATCCAATGGCCATGCAGAAATCGATAGACGAAGGCGATGACAGCTCTTTTGATGTTCGCAAGCTATTTGTGGAACGAAAACGAGTATTCCCTGAACCAGAAGTTGTGGCAGTAGCTGAAGACGGAGAAGTCATGAGCAGTACAGTATTCAGCCTCAAGGATGGATATGGTTTTATCAGTTATCCGCAAACCAATAATTTGTTTTTCCACTTTTCATTTTTGGTGGATACTGACTTCAATGATTTGCGGGAAGGTGATAATGTAGAGTTTACGCTTAGCGAAAATGATCAGGGAGAACCAATTGCCAGAAATGTTAGATTGGTAAGCAGTCCAAGTCTGGAGAAGGAATAAGCAGACAATCCTATATCCGATCCACAACATGCTAACATGAAATTTGAGGATTACAGAATAGCCCCCGAGATAAAACAGAATCTTGCTGATCTCGGGTTTATAAGACCAACTGATATTCAATATCGGGCTATTGGAAGTATTCTCAAAAATGAAGATGTGTTGGCCATAGCCCAAACAGGAACCGGTAAAACGGCAGCTTTTGCCATTCCCATACTGCATTTGCTAAAACATGGATCGGGGCGAAAAAAAGAGCCTGGTGTAAAATGTCTGGTAATGGTACCGACGCGGGAGTTGGCCTTGCAGATCACAGATGTATTTAACACCATTGGAAAAAATACGGGCATTAAAGCTTTTGCCTTGTTTGGCGGAGTAGATCAAAATCCTCAAATAAGCAAGCTGGAAACCGGTGTGGATATCCTGATCACTACGCCTGGTCGAATGTTTGATTTGGCCAGTCAAGGACACCTCATACTTGACAGAATTAAGATATTGGTGTTGGATGAAGCAGATCGCATGTTAGACCTTGGTTTTCTAAAGGACATCACAGATTTATCGAAAAGGATCCCTCGCTCGCGTCAGACTTTGTTTTTTTCTGCCACTATTAATGATCACATCAAAAAACTGGCTTATTCTCTTGTCCGTAATGCCATAAGGATCCAGATATCGCCCAAAGATCCCGTTTCCAAAAACATCAATCATTCCGTTGCTTTCATTTCCATGGATGACAAGCGGTTTTTCCTGGAAAGGATGATCCGTGAAAATGCAGACAATAAGATACTTGTCTTTGTACGAACCAAAGTGAGAGCTGAGCGAGTTTTGAAGGCACTTGAGCGTGTTTCAATAGAAAGCCTGACCATACACGGAGACAAGGATCAGGCTGCCAGGCTTTCAGCGCTTAAACAATTTCGGGAAGGAAATGTAAAAGTGTTGATCGCTACGGATGTAAGCGCCCGCGGCATTGACATACCCGATGTGGATTTTGTGGTAAATTACGATCTGCCAGATGTAGCTGAGAACTACGTCCATAGGGTAGGGCGCACAGGAAGGGGAAAGAAGAAAGGCATGGCCTTTTCATTCTGTAGTCCGGAAGAAAAACCACTCCATGAGGAAATTGAAAAATTCATCCAAAAGCCTATTGAAGTTCTGAAAATCAATAAGCAGGAGTACGAGGAGACCTTAGACCTCACCCAGGATGTGTCGGACAAATGGAAGGCCACCCTGGATGAAATAGCTGCTGCTGAAAGCTGGATGAAAAAAAAGCGAAATAAAAAGTAATGGCTATTCCTCCACCTCTGTGAATTTCACTCCATAAGACTCCAACTCGGCCAGAACCGGTTCATAAATTTCCGGCATGATGGGAATGTTCACACCAGTAGTTGAGATTTTGCCTTGCATCAGGAGCTTTACAAAAATTCCAAGTGGAAGACCAACCAGCTGGGACATCGCGGTATCCTGCGAATCTGTGCCCTTCATGATTAGCGTAGAGGTTTTTCGTTTCTTTTTGCGATTGAGCTCATATTCAAAGACATGCTGCATGATCACCATATCCTTATCTTTTGGTTGCAGCGCCCATTTCTCCAGAAGCAGATTCTCCAATATCAGGGCAGGAGTAGCATTATTGATTTTAATGCGGCGCCTGCTAAACAAACCCAACCATTCCAGTTTTTGCATAATCTCACTCTCAGGGTCGGTATCCAACATTTTGGCTACTCTGTCTTTCACCGAACCGGTGTGCTCGCTTATGCCGAGGAAGGCTTCCATTAAGTCGTGATAACTAAGTTGATCACTGTTTACAATTGGAAAAGTAGCGTCTGTAAGCCCAATTCTGACCAGGGCGTTCCAGGCATCGCAGAAACCTCGGTGTCTGATTGTTCCACGAAACAATGTCCGTATGTTTTTCAGGCCGTAACTTTCTTTATATAGCAGTGAATCTCGATTAGCATACACCTCCCAATCACCCATTCCTGGAATCTGAACAATCCTGTACTGCCTGAATAATCTCCGATATGGAATATACTTTAATTTCCCATCTTCCAGAAACTGGGCAGTACCCTGGCCCGCCAGTACAACATTTTTTGGGTTCCAGCTAAATTTATAGTGCCAGGGATTGTTATCGCTTTCAGGTGCAACCAATCCACCGGTGTATGAATAGAACGCGGTTATTTTTCCACCTTCCCGCTGAATTTTATGGATTTGTTGCATGGCACTCATGTGATCAAGACCAGGATCCAGCCCCATTTCATTCATAAAAACCAGCGCCCTTTGTCTGGCCTCATCACCCAAACGGAACAATTGCTTGCTCACATAACTGGCGGTAACCAAATGCTTTCCCAAACTAATACAGTCTTGTGCTACCTCGAGGTGCATTTGAGGAGGAAGCATGGATACTACAACATCGTGCCTGGTAATTATATCTCTCCTGTCATTTGGCTTGGATGCATCCAGCCAAATGGCCCTGCCATGGCTGTGCCCATTTATTTTCTTACGTGCAAGATCAATATCAGCATCAGCTACGGTGACTAAAAAGTTATTGGCCACTGCTTCTTGTAACATGTACCTGATCAGAACCGAAGCTGACCTTCCGGCACCGATAATGAGGAGATTCTTCATGATTTATGGAAAAATAATTGAATGCACGAAGGTAACGAAATTAGCTTGCTTCAAATTCTATACCACAGAAATATCAGCAATTTAACCCACAACAAATCTATGGTTACAGCATTAAAATAAAAAAGGGTCGACCAGAAATTGGTCGACCCAAATGAGCAATGTACATGGGATTAAAATTGACTAACGTCAATAAAATCGGCTTAGGGATGAAAGATATCTTTGGCAATTGGGGGACTAAGTTAATAAAAATCTAGTCAAACATGCAAGGTGATTCGAGAGAAAACGCCATATTTGTCATCTTGTTCTTTATTTAATTTTCTCACAAATCTTGCAGTAATCATGAGCAAACCTGTCACGATTAAGATCAAAAACGGAACGGTGAGTGTCTCTAAGACACTCTGAATCTAGGATGCTCCGTGAGACCAATTCTCATTATTATCGAACAACAAGCGCCTTGTCCACCACGACAGGGCGCTTTTATTTTAGAAATAATACAAAAAATCGTGCCGGATTTTTGCCATAACTTTGCTCTTTAGCTTTTTTGATATGAAGTTTCTATTTACTGCCCTGGTTTCTGTAGTTCTGGTCATTCCTGTATTTGCTCAAACAGAAATTTCAACAGATACCACTGTTTATGAATTTGCAGAAACCCTGCCTTTTCCGGTTTTTAAGAATTGTGTTCCAACATCCACTAAAACTGGCTGGAACAGGGATAGCATAAAACACTGTGGTGAGATTCAACTTTTAAGCCTGCTCTCATCAAATATCCGGTATCCGGCGGCCGCCAGAGATAGTGGCATACAGGGAACTGTAGTGCTTTCCTTTGTGGTTGAACCCTCCAATGGGAGAGTTTCCAGCATCGGACTGATGAAAGACATTGGTGCAGGATGTGGTGAGGAAGCAATCAGGGTACTGTCGGCACTTGACAGCCTTGGCTTGAGATGGGAACCTGCAACTAAAGGTGGTAAAGCCGTTAGAGTCAGACACACGCTGCCGCTCAAATTCAAATTACAGGAGATCCCTCCTTTTGAAGTTAACACATCCGGCGACACCATTTATACTACATTGGATAAAGAACCAACATTCCAATTTGGCATTGATTCTCTCATAAACTATTTATGGTATCAATTAAAATACCCTTCTAATTGGGCCGATAGTTGTAAAACAGGTGTCTTTGAAATGGCGGTGCAAATCAGCAAAACAGGTGATATTTCGGTTGATAATGTGCTGGACTTTAGCAACTTAGGTCTTGATTTTCAATGGGAAGCCATGGAACTTGTAAACAGCATGCAAGGCATGTGGGAGCCGGCAATCTATCAAGGGAACAAGGTGAATACCACCCTCCCGATCCGGGTAGTTTTTAAATCGGATGAAACGGGCTGTGAAATAGCCAATGAGCGCTTTGACAATTCCATGTTACTGGCTAATGAAGGATCCATTTTACTGGAAAACGGGAAAACGCAAGAGGCCATTGATAAATGGACCGAGGCTCTTAAAATGGAGCCAAACAATTGTGAGTTATTGTATTACAGAGGAACGGCTCAATTAAATTTGAGCAAAATTGAAGAGGCCTGTCAGGACTATGACCAGATCAAATCTCTACTGGGAATTACCTGGTTCGAGCAGTTGCGAATAGCCATTTGTGGATATTAATTCTACAAAACTTTACATTTAATTAAACTATTGGTTCAATTCTATCCCGTCTCGTCAAAGATACCTTTGCCGAAATTCAAGATGACTATGAAAGAAAATACCCAATCCAAGAAAATTCTGATAGTAGATGACGAGCCGGATATCATAGAATTTCTCCAGTACAACCTGAAAAAGGAAGGTTTTAGCGTTGTTTCTGCCAATGATGGAAACCAGGCAATCACAGTTGCCGAGAAAGAAAAGCCAGACTTAATCATTTTGGACATCATGATGCCGGAGATGGATGGGGTAGAGACCTGCCGTTTGCTGAGATCCCGTCAGGAGTTTGCCAGCATCCCGGTTGCATTTCTCACCGCCCGGGACGAAGATTTTTCACAGATAGCTGCTTTGGATGTTGGAGGCGATGATTACATCACCAAACCGATCAAACCTCGTGTATTGATCAGTCGCATTCAGGCATTGCTGCGCAGGGTAGCCAGAAGTATTGACCCAGATCTCGAAGAGATTACGCTTCATGACTTGCGGATTGACAAAAACAAGGTGCTTGTTTTCAAGAAAGACCAGGCAATCGAATTACCACGTAAAGAATTTGAAATACTGTGGCTTTTGGCTTCCAGACCAGGCAGAGTATTCACCCGTGAAGAAATATTTGACAAGATTTGGGGGACAGATGTGATCGTTGGGAACAGAACCATCGATGTACACATCAGGAAGCTCAGAGAGCGCATTGGGGATGATTACATCAAAACTGTTAAAGGAATCGGGTATAAATTTGATTTTTAATTCTCCACAGGTACTCTATTAAGCCAGGCCCTCAGGATAAAACGCTTATTCTGAGGGCATTTGTTTTTGATCCCGTATTTTTCACCGAATAAGAATTGTCATTTAATGCCAGAACTTATGTTTAAGAACCAGACTCCCAGGCAGCTTTCATTGCTTATAGCCATTTTCTCGGCAGCTGCTCTTGCAACACTAACGCTGGTACTGAGATTAGTTGGTTTGTTAACCATTAAATGGTCTGAATTAGGTTTGCTTTTTCTGGCAGCCTCATTGGTGGGTTTTGCTGTAAATTACTACCTCATCAGATACTACATATTCAGACGTATCAAACTGATTTACAAAATAATACGCAAGAAAAAACTGCCAAACGAATTCAAGGCTTCGAAAATGAGAATGGCAGATACCATACTGGAAGATGTTGAAAAAGAGGTTGATGCATGGGTGGAACAGAATGCAAAAGAAATGGCAGAGTTAGAGCGCCTGGCTACCTACAGAAGACGTTTTATCGGAGATGTCTCACATGAGCTTAAAACGCCAATTTTCAACGTTCAGGGATTTGTACATACCTTGCTAGACGGGGCCATCAACGACCCGGAAGTAAACCTTAAATACTTGAAAAGAGCCTCCAAAAATATTGACCGGCTTCAAATTATCGTGGAAGATCTGGAAAGGATCAATCGACTTGAATCTGGCCAGATGGTGCTCGATTTGGAAGAATTTGACATTCATGCACTTGTCGAAGAGGTTTTCTCAGATCTTGAAATGCGAGCCCTTGAAAAAAATGTAAAACTTGTCTTCAAAGAAGGTGCTTCCCAGCGTTTTATGGTCAGAGCTGATAAAGAAAACATCAGGCAAGTTATGATTAACCTGATCCACAATTCCATAAAATATGGGAAAGATGGCGGCACCACCAAGGTTAGCTTGTATGATCTGGCCAGCTATATTCTAGTCGAAGTAAGCGACAATGGCATCGGTATAAAAGAAGAACACATCAAGCATCTTTTTGACAGGTTTTATCGCGTGGATAAAAGCCGGTCAAGAGATGCTGGTGGAACAGGTTTAGGTTTGTCTATTGTGAAACACATCATTGAGGCTCACAAACAAACCGTAAACGTGAGAAGTCAGGATGGGAAGGGATCCACTTTTGGATTCACCCTCGACAAAGCCTGACTCCAAACACACACTTAATTCTTGATAATTTTCTTGCTTATTGTACCTTCTTCCGTTTCAATTCTGGCTACGTAATAGCCGGCTGCAAGATTCTCCAGATTTATAGAATTTTGACCTTTAAGGGTTTGGCTTCTTATTAGTTTTCCGTTGCCATCAAACAGGTTTAGAGTCCCATATGCCATTTCATTCAGATTAATCTGAAGCGTTGCATCAACTACAGTGGGATATATCTCAACCAATGCAGACAGATTGTGATTAGTGGAAGAAGAAACGTTGGTAAGCGTCACCGTTTTCATAGCCAACACTGCATTATCACCGGTTTTCTCCCCATCGTTGTTGGCGCAAAGGCTGGCAATGTAGAAATTAGCTTTATCTCCAGTTGCCGTTGTAGGGGCTGTCCAGTTAAATGTCCACGAAGCAGCGCCCATATTCAAAAACCTCGGAGTTGACTGGCGTGCATACTGACGACCATTTGCATTGGCAATATTTATGCCGCTTGCAGAAGTGAAGGTGCCACATTTGACATTGCCACCATCAAGGCAAGTAGTCTGAAAGCCGGCACGAACAGCATTACTCATATTGGTAATGGTAATTGGGTAAACATGTCCGAAAAGTGCCGTATCCGGTACTCCACTCAGCACCACTTCACCCATAAACGACCCACCATTATGACAATCTGATTGCATGCAAGTTGTTTCACCTGGCGCACCGGTTTTACCTGTTGGTGGATTATTAGGATCCTTTTTAGCGCCGGCAAAAAGCACAAGGATCAGAGCCAGGATTGACGCAACTGATAAAGTATTGAATTGCATGATTTTATACTGTAATATTAATATCGCTTAAAATTTGAGGCGCGAAGTTCTCCGAATAAACCTAACCTGAGTATGAATTTAAAGTGGATTGCCACTAATAGCAAAATTTGGCTTCGAAGGGAACATACAGGGTAGGGTAGTAGGAAGATTCGAAACTTCATATCTTTGCCTGGATATCACTCCGACATGAGGTATTATTATGTCGGAAATGCCATTTGAATACTTAAATTTTCCTCCCATTATGGCAAACAACAACAACTCAAATGTATACGGTATAGTCGTAACTGTACTGTTGGTCCTGGCAGCTGGATTAGGCTTCTTTTTCTGGAACAAATCCAAAAAATACCTGGCGGAAAAAGAGAAAATAGAGATGGAACGACAGGCACTGGAAGCCGAGAAAATGAGGGTAGAAGTGTCCCTGGACAGTTTGTCTAATGCATACTCAGTGCTTAGAACAGAAAATGAAAGTTTGCAAGGCCGTTTAAACAGCTCAGCTGAATTTGTACAACAAAAGGAAGCTGCTATTCGCCAAATCCGAAATGTAAACGCCAGGGATATTAAAGATCTAAGAAATCAGGTTGAGGATCTGAAAAAAATGAAAATTGAACTGGAGACCATAATTACATCTTTGCAGGCAGAAAATGAAGCCCTAAAGAATGAAAATCTTCGACTTACAGAAGAAAACACCCAACTGAAAGGCAGCAATACAGAACTGACCGGTCAGGTAGAAGACCTGGCTAAAAAACTCGAAGAGCAAATCAGGAAAACTCAATCGGCTACATTCAAGGCCACTTCATTTTCAGTCCAACTGGAAAGAAAAGGTTCCCGACTTACGACACGTGCCAAAAAACTGAGGGAGATGTCTGTTAGTTTCGATTTGGCAGATGTGCCCACAACCTTTCAGGGTGCTCAGAAACTATACTTGGCCATAACAGACGACCAGGGCAACCCAATTGCCAGTAGTAATCCTACGAAAACAACTGTTTATGCACCTGCAGGAGCTATCGAAATAATTGCCCAGCAGGTAAAAGACGTATTTCTGCAGCAAACGCAAAGGCTTTCATTCAATTACAAATTTGATGAGAAGTTAAGAGCTGGAAACTATGTAGTGGGTATCTATTGCGATAAGGGCTTATTGGGTGCCTCAAGTTTCAGACTGGGCAAATAATCAACAGAATCACATAAATTTTATACAATAAACACATGCCGCTGTTTAAGAAATCGAGTAAAGCATACAGTATATTCTATCTGAAATGCCCTAGATGCCATGAAGGTGAAACCTTTGGAACAGGAAGTTGGTCCTTTGTACGACCATTTGACATGGAAAAAAGATGCTCAAAATGCAATTTGAACTACTTTCCTGAGCCTGGCTACTATTATGGAGCTATGTTTATTTCCTATATATGGACCGGGTGGTTTTGCCTGTTATTCATAGCCATATTCAACTGGTTGCTTGGGCTGAGCCAGGCGGTATCATTCGGTTTGCTAGGCCTGTTTTTGGTATTGAATTTTGTGTACATCTTCAGGATATCTCGCCTCATGTGGATAAATATCAATGTCAAATACAATCCGCATGCCATCAAAAACCACGAAACAGAAAAAGCTGGCTGAGTATTTGCCTTGAACAGGGTAGCGTTGATTTCGTTTAGATTTTCTTAAACTCTTCAAACTTAAGGCGCAATTAGGCTGTTATTGCGTTATAAGTATTTAGGTATTCACGTTTTCCAAGTAATGGCTATTCGCCCAAAACTACGCGCAAAAATTTCCACACTATTACCAGCAACCAATTTGTTGTTGCTCAAACGCTTGTGGCGTACGCTGGAAAATGTGCTTTTCGGTATTGCGGTTTTCTTTATTGCCATTTACTTTCTATTGCAAATGCCCTCAGTGCAAAACTGGCTGGTACAAAAAGTAACCGGGTATCTGTCTGAAGAGTGGGAAACCAAAGTGTCCATAAAAAGTGTTCAGGTCGACTTTTTTGACCATTTGATCCTGGAGCAGTTTTTTATTGAAGATTTTCGTGGTGACACCCTTATTTATGCAGATAACCTGACAGTTGGAATGAAGGGTAATTTCTTTTCATTTCTGGGAAGTCACATCAAATTCGATGAGATCGGATTATCGGGTGCACGACTGAACATTACCCGGGAAGAGGGCGATCCTAAAAACTCATTGAATGAATTTATTGCGAAAATATCCGGGGGTGGGGGCAACAATAAAAAAGGCAGGAAAGTCACTTTTGACATTCAAAACCTGCATCTGAATGATGTTTTAATTGTTGAAGATGTTGAGACCTATAACAAGAAAAATGCTGCCATAATTGACAGGGAACAACATATTTTTAATATCCCTTCCGGTCAGGTGCGTATTAAAAATATTGATCCGGATGACAAATTGATCGACATACAATCCGCCCAGTTTGATGGTGTACAAGTCATTCTGGCCAGTTATGAGCGTGCTGCTACTATAAAAAGATTGCCCGAAGCCAAGAAGATTTCTCAAAAGACCAGTATACCTGGAAAGCCCTTGACTTTCAGAGTAGGCAACCTTCTATTGACTAATGGCGAGTTTAAGATGGATCGCTTTGATTCGTCGCCGGCTGGGCTTCTCCCACCCGAAGTCATGGATTACGAGCATCTTGACATTAAGGACATCGTTTTGCAGGGGAAAAACCTTGAATTTAATGATGAATTTAATAGCAATGAGTTTAGGCTAAAGGGAACAATTCAAAACCTGTCAGCAAAAGAGCAATGTGGCTTTGACCTTACCCATGCAGAAATTGGAGACCTGTATCTGAGCGATAGCATCGCAAGCCTCAATAACATCAGGATCAATACGCCAAATACAACCTTGGGCGATACCATCCAATTTACCTATTCCGGATACCGCGATTTCAGAAGTTTCGATGACAATGTTTATATGGATATCCGGCTAAAACCTGATTCCAGATTAAGAATTGGAGATCTGAACTTTTTTGACAAGCACCTGAATAATTCCAGTTTTTTCATCAAAAACGCCAATGAAATTGCTAATTTAAGTGGAGATATCCACGGAACCGTAAACAGGTTAAGGGCGAATGATCTTAAAATTGGGATCGACAACGACATATTTATCGACTGTAATTTTCGTGGCAATAATTTAAGCACCAATGACGAACCTCAAACATTGAATTTTGAATTCAAAGAATTGCGGTCCGACCTCAACAGCCTCAACAGAATCATTCCAGATTTCAAACCTCCGCAACAATTCTATAAACTGGGCAGTATCAGATTTAAGGGTGATTACCAACTATTTGACAGAGTCGATCACGTGTTATTTGGCGATATTGTTTCTGATTTGGGTCCCGGTAGGGTAGATATGCATTTGAACCTTAAAGAGGGCAGGGAAAAGGCTGTATACAGTGGGGGACTGGAAATGAGGAGTTTTGATATGGAGACCTGGACAGGAGACAGTCAGTTTGGAAGATCAACCTTTCGGGTAAACATTGCCGAAAACTCTACAGGCCTGACCATTAATACCATAAAAGCAAAGGTTTCGGGAAAAATAGACACACTGTCATACAGAAATTACCAATACAGAGATATCTATTTGAATGGTGCTTTTCGTGAAAAGGTATTTGAAGGTGATTTGCTTTGCAGTGACCCAAACGTTGATTTCACCTTCGATGGCACTCTGAATTTTAGTGAGGAGATCCCAAAGTTTAGATTTAGCTCCAAAATTAAGCGCCTGGATCTCGGTGTTTTGAATCTTACCGACGATGATATTGTGCTGTTTGCAGATGTGGAGAATCTGAGTCTCGAAGGGAAGACCATAGATGAAATCACAGGCTCCGCTTCGCTCAAAGATATAAAGGTGTTGCAGGACAGAGAGGATTGGCATATCATTGATTCTCTTCAGTTTGTGTCGTTTGTACAGCCAAGTGGGAATCGATATTTTGGATTTAATTCCGATGTAGCCAAGTGCGAATTGAGTGGAATTTTTAATCTGAACAACATCCCGTCACATCTTGCCTTTTTACTTAAAAAGTATCACCCCTCATTTGCCGAACGCCTCCATGTTACAGTACCACCCGAGGTACTTGATCCAAAGGATAATTATACTTTATCGCTTCAGATTAAGAATTCAAGAGACCTGACAAAATTGTTATCACCGGCTCTGGATACCTTGCGCGACGTTTCCATTTTTGCCTATGTGAATGCCGTAGAATCGGAATCTCATTTGAGTATAGAAGCGCCACAGATAAAGGTGGATGGCATTACTTTTATTAATCCGGGATTCAGCTGGATCTCCAAAAATAATGAAGGCAGCTTCAGATTGAATCTTCCACAAACCTATCTGAACAACAAGCAAAATCTTCCTCCAATTTCATTCGCCGGTGACCTTGTGAGTGATGAGTTGAATTTCACTCTTGAAGCATCTGAGAGCAATAGTTTGTATTTGGAAAACCTGTTTTTGAAAGGCAAGCTTTCAACTGTTGATACGCTATGGCAGGTTCAGTTCAACTCCTCCAAAATCGCGATGTTCAGCCAGGAATGGTTGATTGCCGATGACAACTATATCCGCTTTGGCAATGAATACATTGACACCAAGAAATTTGAATTTTTCAATGGCGACCAACGAATTTTGCTCGAAGACAACAATAACGGGCGCGGACTTACTTTTTCGCTGACCAATTTCAACTTGATTGAATTGAATCGCTTCCTTGATGAAGAGAGTATTCAATTGCGAGGCAATATCTACGATTTTGACATCACGGTTCGTGATGTTTTCAACATGGAAGGACTAGAAGCAGGCTTTCTTACGGATACAGTATTTGTCAATGAACAACCCTATGGCATTCTGCTGAGTAATATTGAAATGGAAGGCCTGGACGATCCATTGTACTACAAAATATTCTTACAAAACGATAATAATCAAAGACTTAGGGTGTCCGGGATATGGTTGCCAAATGCCGGACAAGCAATATTTTCAGACGATATGGGAGCTACATTGTCAGCCGGTGAGTTGTTTGCGTCGGCAACAATTCGTGACTTCCCATTTGCTGTCCTCGAAACATTCATACCCGAAATATCGAAAACGGCCGGCTCTCTCGATGCCAACCTGACCGTATCAGGGGCTCCGGATAGGGTAGGGCTGTCCGGACCTGTTTTGGTAAGAGAAGGACAATTTCAGATTGATTACCTGAAATCGATGTTTCATTTGCGTGATCAGCAGATCAACATTACAAAAAACAAAATTGAAGTCATTCAGGATACGATTTACGATGCCAGTCAGCAGCACATGGCCATTGTAAATGGCAGTCTGGAACATGATAACTTCAGCAAGTGGAGAGTGAATTGCGAAATTGAATCTCAGGACAGGTCATTCATGATTATGAATACCTCAATTCAAGATAACGAGCTTTATTACGGCCAGGGAATTGGCTATTTCAAGCTCAATATTTCAGGTTCATTTGTCCGCACGAATATGCAGATTGATGCCATTACTGGCAGAGATACGCGCTTGTATATTCCACTTTCGGGAACTTCTGATGCGAAAGAGGTTAGTTTTATCACCTTTACAAATGGCAATGTGCCTCTTGCAAAGGACAAGAACAAAGGAAATTTCACCATTACTGATCTTAAAGGGCTTAATTTCGAGATGAATTTGACGGTTACAGAAGATGCCGAGATTCAATTGATATTTGACGAGCAGGCAGGTGACATCATAAAGAGTAGGGGAGTGGGCGACATAAAACTCAGCATCAACAGGGAAGGTGAATTCAAAATGTATGGCGGTTACAGAGTGAGTCGCGGTGAGTACTTGTTTACTTTACTGAATTTTGTCAACAAGCCATTCACAATGATTTCAGGAGGAACTATTAATTGGTTTGGCAATCCGTACGGCGCTGAATTATCACTGGATGCCACATATGAGCAGAATACATCCGTTTACAACTTCATCAGGGACGAAGTTGAGTTATTAAGTGGCATCAATAATCTGAAAGCTGAATCTCAAAAGGCAACCAGGGTAGTGGTTTCTATGCACATAAGTGGCGATTTACTCAAGCCTGATATCACATTTGACTTGGAATTTCCAAATGCCACAAGCCAGCTTAAAAGCCTGACAGACAACAAGTTAAGGCTTATCAAACAAGATCAGAACGAGCTTTCAAGACAGGTTTTTGGCCTGATTGTAATGGGTGGATTCCTTCCTGCAAATAGCGGGTTTGTCCAGCCATCCGAGTATGTAGCATCTGCGTTTAATACGGTTACACAGATGATTAGTAATCAGTTTTCCAGTTACCTGGGCGGTCTGGCTGCCGAATGGTTCAACAAGGACGTGTCGAGCATTGATTTTGATATCATTTACAGCAATTATCAGAATGTATTGTCTGACCCTGTGTTTACAGGCGCGCACGAATTGCAGGTTCGATTTAAGAGCGGATTTATAAACGACAAGATAACTGTACAGGTGGGTTCTCAGTTTGGTCTGGGCGGAGGCAATACCAATCTACCTGTATACGACAACGGGTTCCTCGGCGAAGATGTAACTGTGGAGATTAGATTAACGGAGAATAACCAATGGCGCCTTAAAGTTTACCAGCGCCTGGAGCCTGACATCTCCGGTCAAAGAAGAGATCGTTATGGTGTTGGTTTGAGTTTTCAGAAAGATTATGATTCTTTTGGCGATGTATGGAAAGGAGTTGGCAAACGTGTGAAGCAGTAAACCACCATATTTATGTTCTATAATTTATATTATGTTAAATAGAATATTTTGGAGATTCTGCTCATATGGTGATTCAGTTTCACTTATGGTAAATGGACTCTTTTAATTTCATCTTATGTACTCCTAATCGCTTGTATTACTTTTGCAACTCTCTGTTTCCGGATAACTCAATTTAATGAAGAACACATACTTCGATCTCGTTGCACAAACATTTGATTTTCCACAAGATGGCTTCAGTCTTAAATCAAACCGACTGTATTTCAATGACATCGATATCCACGATCTTATACAGCGCTACGGTTCGCCCCTAAAACTGACTTACCTCCCTAAAATCGGAGAGAAAATTCAGTACGCCCGTAAACTCTTCAGAGACGCCATTCAGCGATATAATTACAATGGCAAGTATGTATACTGCTACTGTACCAAGAGTTCTCATTTCTCCTTTATCCTGAATGAAGTCCTTGAGAATGGCACACAACTGGAAACATCTTCGGCATTTGACATAGATCTTATTCTAAAGCTTTATAAACAAGGGAAAATCAACAAAGGGACCACCATCATAAATAATGGTTACAAGCCCCTACCCTATGCACAGAAAATTGCCACGCTTATAAATGAAGGATTTAACAATGTAATTCCGGTATGCGACAATGCAAGCGAATTGGCGCTGTATGAAAAATTAATTGAGAAGCCCAAGTGCAAAATTGGCCTCCGAATGGCCACAGAGGAAGAACCAAATTTTGAATTTTATACATCCCGACTGGGAATTCGACAGAGCGATGTTCTTGACTTTTACAAAGAGCAATTAGCCAATAATCCGAAATTTGAGCTAAAAATGCTTCATTTCTTTGTTGATGTGGGCATTAAAGACACCATATATTATTGGAGTGAGTTAAAAAGAGGTATCAAAACATATTGCGAACTCAAAAAGATTTGTCCTTCACTCACTTGCCTGAATATTGGCGGCGGATTGCCTATCAGAAATTCCCTGGGTTTTGAATACGATTACGCCTACATGGTAAGTGAAATTGTAAGATTAATCAAAGAGAATTGCGACAGTGAAGGCGTTCCGGAGCCCGACATTTATTCGGAATTTGGAAAATATACTGTTGGAGAAAGTGGCGCCACTATCTTTTCTGTAATAGGTAAAAAGCAACAAAATGATGCAGAAGAATGGTACATGCTTGATAATTCCCTGATCAACACCCTACCCGATAGCTGGGGAATAAAGGAGCGATTTATTTTACTGCCAATCAATCACTGGGAAAAAGAATATCAGCGTGTAAATATTGGTGGCATAAGTTGCGACAACGCAGATTATTACAACTCGGAAGCGCATATCAACCAGGTATACCTGCCTTCATACGATGAAAAAACGGAAGAACCCCTGTACATAGGTTTCTTTCATACCGGCGCTTATCAGGAATCATTGAGTGGTTACGGAGGATTAAAGCACTGCTTGTTACCAGCACCAAAACATATACTGATTGACAAAAACTACTATGGAGAATTCGTAGATTCTGAAGTATTTAAAGAACAAGATGCAGAATCAATGCTCAAAATACTAGGGTACTAATTTACCATTCACCGTTTATAGTTCTATTCGTACAGCACGCTTCTCCCCCTTCTGATGTATTTTCTTACGTTGAACCAGAAGGCAAAAAACAGGTAAACAACAAGTGGTGATCCCATGCCGATGAAGGAGGTGTAAATAAAATACTTGCGCACCTCTGAAGGTGCAATGTGCATGCGATCCCCCAATTGTTGACAAACGCCAAATGCGTGTCGCTCCACCAAATCTCTTATCCAATTTTGAAGCATAGCAAATCCCTTTGATTTATGTACAAAAGTACTGAAAATGTGCAGGTTTTGTCCTGAATATTCATTGTGGGCTATTGAATTCAAAACTTTAACACAAAAGTTTTTTCATTCTTGAATGAAAATTTGATTTTTGTCATCCCTTAATACCTAATTAAGCCCCCTACCCCATTTTTTCCGCTTAACAAAGAATATTCACTGTGATAATTCGTTCAGGTTGCTTTTCCCGGACAAGAGTTTTCGTTCGGTGTTGAGTGACTTTTATTTTTTAATGAAAATACTTCGTGCAAATGCAGGTAAAGTTGATAGTAGGTAGGTTCTGCTTTATTTTTGTTTCTCTGTTTATCTCATTGGTTTGTCATGCTCAGGTTGATGGGCAAAATGCAGATCTTGAGGATCCAAGCGATACACTTGATATTTTAACACCAAAAGGCGCTCCCGCTCCACAGCTCACAGATGCTGAACTATTGGAACGAATTTCCACCTTGTCCAGCTGCGTAGATGTTCGCATTAATGGTGTTGTAAAAGGTTACATTAAAACTTACGTACAGTATAAAACCGAAAAAGCACAGAATATGTTGGGCAAACGCCTTACCTATTTCCCGCTTTTTGAGGAAAAACTCAAGCAATACGGTGTACCACAGGATTTGAAATACTTATCTGTGGTAGAATCTGCTCTGAACCCTAAGGCTGTGTCACGAGTTGGTGCAACGGGACTTTGGCAGTTTATGCCTTCCACCGGAGGTGAATATGGTCTTAAAACCAGTAGTGCTGTTGAGGATAGAAGCAACCCCGTAAAAAGCACCGATGCAGCTGCGCGGCACCTGCGTGATCTATACAAACAATTTGACGATTGGGCGCTGGCCCTGGCTGCTTACAACAGCGGAGCCGGAAGAGTTCGGGCTGCGATAAAGCGCTCTGGAAGCCGTAATTTCTGGAAACTGCAAAATTTTCTGCCAAAAGAAACCCGAAACTACGTCCCTGCGTTTATCGCAGCAACCTATATCTGTAATTACTTCTGGGCCCATGGTCTAACAGCCAACAATCCTGATATGGATGAGCAGCTTACAGATTACATTAATGTGTATGAAGGGCTTTCATTCAAAGACATTTCCGATGCAACTGGGGTGTCTGTTCAGGTTATTGAAGATCTAAATCCCGGATTTAGAAGGAGTTATGTCCCACCAACGACAGATGGGCATTTCGTAATCGTGCCAGCCCGTGTCATGCCTGCTTTTGTACGCTACCTGAATACAGTTAGCAGTGCCAGAAGCTATAAACTTGAAAATCCGGAGAATTACACAAGCCCGGATGTTGGCGATGGGCGCTACTGGCAAAGCAGTGTAAAAGTAAAAGAGACCGTAAAAACCGATGATTTCGCCGCACGGCTCGGTCTTTGTGGAGAACACCTGAAATCCTGGAATAATTTGAGTGGAAATTACCTGATCGCAGGTCAAACACTCAAGCTTTACAGACCTGTATTTGTTCAAAAACACGCTGCTATACGCATTGAGATGCCTGGGTCAGAAAAGACAAGGGTCCAGTCAGGCTCAGGTAATTCAACTCCGGTGGGTTCCGCCTCACCAGGTAACAAACAACCAGCTTTTCCTGCCCAGGAGGAATCCCCAAAGATTCGTCAGTTCATGTATCACACAGTGAAACGAAACGAATCGCTGGAGGATATTGCACGATTGTATTCTACGTCCGTAGAGAGTTTAAAAAAACGCAATAATTGTGAGCATGTAAAGTTTGGTACTCGGCTGGTTATCAGAGAGTTCTAACAATTATTGTAAAGTATATTTAATAAAGGTTCTGAGGAAATTCGCCTCAGAACCTTTATTATTTTTGAGAAATGTTGACTTTTGCATTAAATCGATTTTCACAAAAGAATCCATAACATGCTTACACGTGCTTTAATAATTGAAGATGAACCGGAAGGCCTCGAGAACCTGAGAAATTTATTGAGAATGTATTGTCCGGATGTTGAAGTGGTAGCGGAAGGTGGTACGAATGAAGATTTACTCAGACTTGCCGAGGACAAGGAGAAAAATTTCGACGTTGCTTTTTTGGATATCAGTCTGCCTGACGGGCTGGTATTTCAGGGGCTGCAACAACTGGAAGAACTCACTTTCGATATAATTTTTGTTACCGCTTTTGATAAATATGCCCTGCGCGCCTTTGAGTTTGCAGCGATTGATTATGTGACAAAACCTATTGAAAGAGAAGAGCTTATGCGAGCTGTGAGCCGCATTCGCCATCAAAACTCGGGAACAAAGGAGCGCCTGGAGATATTACAGCAAACCTTTAATCCCAATGCACCAAATGCCTTTGAAAAAATTGGTATTTCAGCCATGGATGGCGTTCATTTTGTTCGTCTGAGTGATATAATCCGCTTAGAGGCAGCAGATAATTATACTCATTTTATGCTCAAAGGGGGCTCTAAAATAACAGCCAGCAGAACCATTAAAGCGTATGAGGACACCCTGAATCCTTTCAATTTCGTAAGAGTTCATAAAAAACACATTGTAAATATGAATTTCATGAAAACGTACATCAAAGGTGAAGGTGGTTATCTGGTTATGGATAATGGCGACAATATTGAAGTTTCCAGGCGTAAAAAGTCAAATTTAATGGAAGCAGTTCGCCGTACACATGGTGAAGTTTAAACCTGTTAGCATCTACTTTTCGTTAATATAAAAATCCAAAAAATCTGAGAATGGGGTTTTTCGATAAGTTTTTTAGTAAAGATAAAAAAGAGGACCTCGATAAGGGGTTGGAGAAGACCAAAGAAGGCTTCTTTGGCAAGTTAAATCGAGCTGTTGCCGGTAAAAGCACCGTAGACTCCGATGTCCTGGACGAACTTGAAAATGTATTGATCTCAAGCGATGTCGGACTGGAAACAACTGTAAAAATCATTGAGCGGATTGAAGAGCGTGTTTCCAAGGATAAGTATCTCAATACCAAGGAATTAAATAATCTTTTGAGGGATGAGATAGTGAGTTTGCTGGCAGAAAACAATACAGAAGACCTGGGAGGTTATGAGGTGCCAGAGGTAAAGAAGCCTTATGTACTATTGGTAATTGGAGTGAATGGTGTGGGTAAAACAACCACCATTGGAAAGCTTGCCTATCAATACAAACAGCAAGGGATGAAAGTTGTGCTGGGAGCCGCTGACACCTTCCGGGCGGCGGCAGTTGATCAGTTAAAGATTTGGGCTGATCGTGTAGGATGTGATTTTTACACCAAAGGCATGAATGCTGATCCCGCAGCTGTAGCTTTCGAAACAACTCAGTACGCAATTGATAATCAATGCGATATAGCCATTATTGATACAGCTGGCCGCCTGCATAACAAGGTTAATTTAATGCAAGAGTTGGGTAAGATCCATCGCTCCATTGACAAAAAACATCCGGGTGCGCCACACGATGTACTATTGGTTTTGGATGCCAGTACAGGTCAGAATGCCCAGGAGCAGGCCAAACATTTTACGGAAGTTGCGCCTATTACTTGTCTGGCACTCACCAAGCTGGATGGAACTGCTAAAGGTGGAGTTGCCATCAGTATAAGTGATCAATTCAAAATACCCATTCGATATATCGGAGTGGGTGAAAGCATTGATAAGTTGCAGATATTCAACAAGAAAGCCTTTGTGGAAACACTCTTTGGCGGGCGGGAACTGGGATAAAAAAGTTTGAAAAGTTACAAAGCCGGCCACTTTCCTTGTAGCTTCATCACAGATTCCACCACTTCGCGAACGCAGCCTCCCCCACCCTGGTTGACTGTAACATAATCACACACGGCTTTTACTTCCGGCACAGCATCTGACGGGCAACAGGATAAGCTTACTTTTCTCAAAACAGGAAGGTCGGGAAGGTCATCACCCATGTAACATATTTCTGTGGCAGCAAGCCCAGTTCTATCCTTAAAAGCCTGAAAAGCAACGAGTTTGTCCACAATTCCGGAGTAATATTCTTCAATACCAAAGCCGGTGAGCCTTTTTTTAACGCCTTCTGAAACCCCTCCGGTGATTATTCCAAATTTAAACCCGGCCTGAATGGCCCATTTAATTGCCTGGCCATCCCTAACATTCATTTTACGCAAAAATTCACCAGACTCAGTGATCAGGAGATCGTTATTGGTTAGCACACCATCAACATCCAGGATGAAGGCTTTGACAGACTTCATTTTATCAAAAACATGTACCAGTTCCACCTCAACCTGTGCGTCTGGCTGAAGGCTGGCTATCACGTTTTGTGGAACACCTATGTTTTTTACTTGTTGTTCGCCCTCCATTCGTAAACCCATTTAGCCTGAATCTGCTCCAGATGTCCTTCATTGCTACCTTCTCTCTTGCCGGTAAAATTGGGGATTTCCAGAATCCAGTCAAGTAGTTCAGTAAACCTGATCCTATAAATTTTGCTCTCGCCGAACTCATCTCCAAAACGCTCATAAAGCGCCATGGCTATATCTTCATGGTCGGGCCAATCAATTGGCATATTATCAAAGTCCTGAAATGGCATTCTGTACTATGATTAAGTTTATTAATGATTGCGTATTCAAACATTACGCATTACGCATTGACCTATTGTTACATTGTTAATGTTCATGCCCAATGATTCGCTTTTGGTCTGGGATGGTCACCGTCACTTCAGCGTATTCATCCAGAATGACACATTGGCAAGCCAATCTGCTTTCCAAACGAGGGTTTATAGCCCGGTCAATAAAATCTTCTTCTTTATCAGAGATTTCCTCCAAAAAGTCCTCACCACTTTCAACATAAATGTGGCAGGTAGAACAAGCACATACTCCACCGCAATTGTGATTCAGATGCACATCATAATCCTCGGTGATCTCTAAAATAGACTGATCAACAAACGATCCCTCAACCGTTTTGGCAGGGATGCTGTTATCTTCAAATTGAAACTGGATTTTCGCCATATAGGGGGCAAAGATAGAATTTAAGTATTTGGGCTTCAAACACTTTCATCATTGGAAAGTTTAAAAATTTTCACTCATGAAAACTTGTATTCTGATTTATTCAGGGTGCGAAATGATTTTAATGGGTAAAAAGTCAACTTCAATGGATATTTTAATCGCTTTTTCGCGTTTATAACATATTCCTGACTTAAGTGTCGCAAAGCTGGTTGTTGATAAGTTTTGCAAGTCACCTGTCTTGATTTAGGGCAGAATTTTACAATTTTGCCGAGATAAAAAATAGTGGTAATTTTGGTAATAAGGCTTTGGGCCTTTTTGGCATTTCACCCCTTTAGAATCGTGCATTATGGAATTTGGGACACCACAGACGCAACCCCCTCTGGAGCCTCAGGAGCAAAAACCCTGGAAGTTCAAGGAACTTAGAGTTTACTCTTCCACTGAGTGGTTGGCTGATAATAAAAAGAAATATCGGCAGGTATTTGATCGACTCGCTACCAGTTATATTTACGCAGAACTTTCTTTTCAAAACAAGCAATATGATCTCGATGATTGGGAAATCAACGTTGAGCTGAAGTGCTTTTCTGCTAAAAAGCAAAGGAAAGAAATATGCTCCCTACCCTTTCAACGGAAGGTAAGCAAATATGACCCGGTTGGCTACATCCGGGAAGGTTGGGGCAATAAACAGGAAGGGGTATTTTGGAAAAAAGGAACCTATTTCTGGGAAGCATGGATTGAAGGTGAAAAAGTTGCCACCAAGTATTTTCATATAGAGGATGCTGGTCGTCCAGCACTGAGAGGTGATAATCCCTATTGCCAGATAAGCTCTTTGAGGATGTATGAAGGCCCATATGATGACATCCCTGAATTTGACAGAGTATACATCAAGCGATTCAGCGGGGAGGAAACCAGGTACGTGTATGCTGAAATCGTACTTAAAAATCTGCTGGTGAGCAAGTTGTGGCAATGTGAGTTGTTTATAAAGTTCTATAACAATGCCCGGGAATTGAAAGGCCAGGTGGTGCGATTGCATAAAGTAGAGAAGGGAGAAGAAGGCCTGAAAATAACCGCCGGTTGGGGAAGTAATGTCAAAGGCTCATGGAGACATGACCTCTATAGTGCAGAAATTGTATTCATGGACCAGCTAATGGCTGTGGCTACTTTCGAAGTTGGTGATTACCTGGAAGAAGGCACCAACCCAGTTTGGCTGCCTGATAAAGGAGCGCAGGTACTGCTCGAACCTGAAGTTGAGGATACCCATACTTTTGAAGAAGTGCTGTCCAAACTGGATGCGCTTATTGGACTTAGTGAAATCAAGGCCAAAGTGCGTGAACATGCCCAATACATCCAGTTCCTGCAAATCCGTAAAGAACGAGGCTTTGTAGAGAAAGACGGCATTAATGTGCATTCGGTATTCATCGGCAATCCTGGAACGGGCAAGACTACTGTTGCCAAAATGATGGGCCGTTTGTATAAAAAAATGGGCTTGCTTACAAAAGGGCATGTGCATGAAGTTGATCGTACAGATCTTGTTGGCGAATACATCGGTCAAACAGCGCCAAAAGTGAAGGATGCCATTGAGATGGCCAGAGGTGGGGTTTTATTTATCGACGAGGCTTATTCTCTAGCCCGTTCCGCAGAGGACAGTAAAGATTTTGGTAGAGAGGTCATAGAGATATTGGTCAAAGAGCTTTCTAACGGTCCCGGTGATCTGGCGGTTATTGTAGCCGGGTATCCGAAGGAAATGAAAACCTTTCTCGATTCAAATCCTGGACTGAGAAGCCGATTCAAACTCACATTCGAATTTGCTGATTATTTGCCACAGGAACTTTCTCTCATTGCCGATTATGCCTGTCATGAAAAAGAGGTAGCCTTGTCTCCTGATGCCAAATATCTGGTGGATGAACTGATTACGGAGGCCTTCCGTTCCAGAGATCGCTCTTTTGGAAATGCCCGATTTGTGCACGACCTGGTAGATAAAGCAAAGGTTCAATTGGGATTGCGGGTTATGAGTACACCTGAACTCAAGAGTCTCACTCCTGAAAATTTAACCTTGATCCTTAAGGAGGATGTTGAAAAGGTTGATGTTACAAGCAAACGCAGCCTGCCAAACATTCCGGTAGACGAAAAGCTGCTCAAAAAGACGCTTCAGGAGCTGGATAGCTTAATTGGTCTGCATAGCATCAAAAGAGACATTAAAGAATTGGTGGATCTGGTTCGCTTCTATCGTGAATCAAGCAGGGATGTATTGGGTAGATTCTATTTGCATACTGTTTTTGTAGGTAATCCGGGCACCGGTAAAACCACTGTTGCCAGAATTCTCACCAAGATTTACAAGGCCTTGGGAGTTCTGGAGCGTGGACACATGGTTGAAACTGACAGACAGGGACTCGTAGCAGGATATGTGGGTCAAACAGCCATCAAAACGGCAGAAAAAATCGATGAAGCCATTGGTGGTGTATTGTTTATTGATGAAGCTTATGCACTCACCTCTGCTGCCTCTCGAGGCAGTCATGGTGATTTTGGTGACGAGGCTATTCAAACACTCCTGAAAAGGATGGAAGATCGCCGTGGTGAGTTTTTCGTTTTTGTCGCGGGATATCCGGATAACATGGACTCTTTCCTGAAAGCAAACCCTGGTTTGGGCAGTCGCTTTGATAAAGCATTGCGCTTCGATGATTATACACCGGAAGAGTTGCTGGAAATCTCATTGTATATGTTCAGTGAAGAAAAATACCGCGTAGAGGAAGATGCCAAAGAGCATTTAGGACAATACATGGCCTTTCTCCACCAGTTCCGGGATAAGTATTTTGGCAATGCCCGTACTGTGCGACAAGTAGTTACAGAGGCCATTAAAAATCAGAATTTGCGTCTTTCTGCAAAAAAAATAAAGGATGAACAACAAACACAATCCATTACCCTGGATGATGTAGCTTCCTTCACTTTTGAAAAAGACAAACTCAACCTCTTTTCGCGCCGCAGCATTGGTTTTGGAAAATAAACCGAAATTTCTCAAATATGAAAAAATTGGTGCTCGCCATATCAGGCTCATCAGGCTCTGTGTATGCCAAAGTGCTGCTTGATAAGCTGGTCGCTTTGAACAGTCAGGTCGATGAGGTAGGGGTAGTGCTTTCTGACAATGCCAAAGTAAACTGGGAGTTGGAGCTGGGTTCGTTCAACCCGGACCCCTACCCTTTCCGTTTTTACGAAAAGTACGATTTTAACGCACCCTTTGCTTCAGGTTCAGCCAAATACGATACCATGATCATTTGTCCATGTTCCATGGGCATGCTGGCCAGGATCGCAGGTGGTATCAGCAATGATCTCATCAGCCGGGCAGCCGATGTTATGTTGAAAGAAAGACGCAAACTCATTCTGGTTACCCGCGATACTCCACTCAGCCTTATCCACATCAACAATATGAAAACGGTTACAGAAGCCGGTGGGATCATTGCACCGGCTTGTCCTTCTTTTTATTCAAAACCAACTGATTTAGAAGAGGTTGCAGCGACTGTGGTAGATAGAGTGCTTGATTTGGCAGGTTTGGATTTAAGTTCTTTTCGCTGGGGGGAAAGCTGATTTTGGCTGTAAATACATTACTTTCCTGTCTAATTTATCCAAATTTCGTGAAGCTGGGACATTGCTAACAATGCCCCAGCTTTTTCTGTTAAAAACCTGTGGAAAAAGGGAGGATAACTTCCGACTGAAATGTTCCACGCTTTGAATTTCGCGCAACTATCTTTGCTGACTTTTCACAGCAAAACCTTCCAACGATATGCTTAAAAATATGGGCAAAGTTATCACCATAGCCAACCAAAAAGGAGGTGTCGGTAAAACAACAACCGCCATCAACCTGGCAGCTTCTCTGGCCATTTTAGAGAAAAAAGTGCTGCTCATTGATGCCGATCCTCAGGCAAATGCCTCCTCCGGTGTAGGCCATCAAGGTGAAGACGAAGAAAAAATCACCTTGTACGATTGCCTTGTTCATGGAGCAGATCCACATGAAGGTATTCTAGAGACGGAAACACCTAATCTATACCTCTTGCCTTCCAACATCGACCTGGTTGGTTCCGAGCTGGAAATGGTAAACATGCAAAACCGCGAATATGTACTCAGAGGTGTAATTGGTGAACTGAGAAATGAGTTTGACTATATTTTCATTGATTGTCTTCCATCTCTTGGTTTGATCACGGTAAATGCCCTGGTAGCTGCGGATACGGTTTTGATACCGGTTCAGTGTGAAATGTTTTCTTTTGAAGGTTTGGCAAAGCTCAAAAATACCATTGACCTGATCAGGCAAGGATTTAATCCTGATCTTCAGGTAGAAGGCTTGCTAATATCCATGTATGATAGCCGTTTAAGACTGGCCAATGCAATTGTGGAAGAAGTTCGTACCAGTGCATCCGACTACGTATTTGAAACCATTATACACAGAAACAGCCGTATTGCGGAAGCCCCAATGTCGCATACACCCGTGGCTCTGTATGATGTAAGCAGCAGAGGTGCCACCAACTTTTTCAACTTGGCAGAAGAATTCCTGCGTAAAAACACCAACTAGAATAATTCGGTTGACTGAAATTATACCTTATGGCAAAGACGAAATTTGATACAGGGGGCATTAAAGCCCTGTTAGGAAACCCGCGGCAAATGGATCGCGCAGTTCAGGAAAATCCGCAGGATGTGGTACGAGAACTCGCCACAACTGTGGCTGTGATTCCGATTAAACAAATTAAATCAAATGCCGGACAGCCAAGAAAAGCTTTTGATGGTGATGCGCTGGAAGAATTGGCTTCCAGTATTAAGGCTCATGGAATTATCCAACCGATCACTGTAAGAAGAATAACAGGCAAAGAATATCAGATAATTTCTGGTGAAAGACGCTATCGGGCTAGTCAGTTGGCAGGATTAACGGAAATGCCTGCCTATATTCGACTTGCCAATGACCAGGAGCTACTGGAGATGGCGCTTATTGAAAATATACAGCGCGAAGACCTGAATGCCTGGGAAATCGCCGTTTCCTATGGTCGCCTGGCGGAAGAGTTCAAGTTGACCCATGAAAGCCTCTCAGAAAGGGTCGGCAAACAGCGTTCTACCATTACAAATTACCTAAGATTGTTGAAATTTGAAGGCGATCCTGATATTAAAAAGGGCCTGATTGACAATAAGATAAGTATGGGACATGCCCGCGCACTCGCCGGTGTGGATGATTACGCCATCAGGAATTCTTTGTTTCAGCAAATTGTAGATCAGGATCTTTCTGTACGGGCAATTGAAGCCCTGATTGCCAGTTATCAGGAAAGCCGCAAACCGAAAGAGCCTAAGAAAGATGCGAGCCTTCCTCCGCATTTACGTGAGATCCAGGACAGGTTCAATGCTTTTTTTGGCAGTAAAGTGCAATTAAAACGCGATGATAAGGGCAAAGGGCAATTGCTGATAAAATTTGCGAACGACGATGAATTGAACAGACTCATCGACGCTATTGAAACAGAAAAAGTTTAACTGACTTTTAGTTCAATCACGAACTCAGAAGCATACTTTTCCTCTCCACCAAGTACCCAATGCGCTGGTGATGGCAGCATTTCTTCCATTAGCAAAGCTTCGTTTTTAATGCTCTTGATAAGTTTTTGAAAAACCAGGATTGATACTGGACTACTTCCGTCAAAGTGCTGTGGTTTGTCTGCTCCTCCAGCCTTTTTTGCAAAGAAGTGCTGAGGCAATCCCAATTTATTAAATTGCTCATTCAGCATATTGAAAAATTGAAAACCTGTATTTCCTGATGTCAACACTGTCAGGAAAGAGGAATCCAGAAACCATGCTTGGCGGCTGAGAATCAGACTTTTGTACTCTACCCTATTTCGCATTTTAATGCCCTCGGCAATTTCAACCCAACGGTTATTATTTCCGGATAAAAAACTGGATGATACATTGGGAATTCCAAGCTGCCACAAAATCTGAACAACCGGTGGCCTCTGTTCCGGAGCTTCCAGCCCTAGATCAATAAACTGAACGGTGTTGCCAGTAATCTTGTTAATGAGAACAGGTCCGGTTTGAAGGCATTTCACCCCAAGGTCTGAAAACAACAGGTTTCTCCTGCCATGAGCTTTTCCACCGGGCATTTGAATGCCCTTTTCAAATCGGATCGCTTGAAAATTTGCATTTGACCAACTTTGCCAGGGAAAAACATACTCTTCAGGATCAATCCACGATTCAATGGATTTGTGAAAATCCTGGGGAAATAAATGAAGCCATCTGGAATACAATTTTCCGCCTCCAGGAAACAAGGCATTTACAACTCCTTTGTAGGAATTTTCTTGTTTATATACCTGCAGTAAGGCGCCTATTTTTCCATCATATCTGGATTGCTCCATTATGGTTGAGGCTATATTGCTATTCATAAATTCCTTGCAAAAGAATTGAAAGTCAATTACTTCATCAATTTCAAAATTTGATTTAGCATACATTTTCAGTCTTGATCCAAGCTCATTCATTGGATGAGTACCAATGTTTTTCCAACAATCTTCAAGGTCTTTTATCATGGATTGAATTGTCGGTATTGGACAATTAATTTGGTGTGTTCTTTCGACATCCTCATAATACAAGTGCTCCGGCTTGGCTACAGCAGTCCCCCCCTTGTATCTGGCGAAATATTGATTCAACGCATCAAGTGCTTGAGCTTGGGAGTTCAAAGCATCTTCAATCGAGAGGTATGGAATTGACTTGCCGGTATTCCGAATAAATTGGAGGAGAACAATCGTATCTGTTAACCTGGCTGACGAGTCCAAATGGCTCAAATAACTTATCAGATTGTTTAACCACGAAGGACTAAGCCCGTTTTCTGGCAATTTCCAGGAAAGAAAACCAATATCAACAAGCTCTGAAAGCAATGCTTCGTGTTCTTCTGTTGCGCCATCAATGATCTGTGACATAGAGTTCAAAAGCACTTTGTAGTTGACACTCCTCTCGTTCTGCTGAAATTGCTTAATCAACCAAGTCAACAGTTCATTAGTGGAAATATGTTGGAAGGCCTCTTGCAGCCCGTCGAAATAAAGCCATTCCAGCTTTTCAAGTCCTTCACAACTTTGTGGCAAACAAGGATTTAACTCCAAGTTGAGAGAAGTCTTAAACCCTTGGTCACTCAGTAAAATGTCATAAATAGCTGGCAAGATGGCCACATTTGGAGTAATAGATACTTTATCCGGCAGGGTCAATACTGATCCGGAATTGTGTTGACGCCACAATTGAACTGTTCCGAGGCTACTGAGTGGCGACGTTTTAAAGACTGCTCTGCTCAAATATTGAATCAACGAAAAAGCAATTTGACGGTCTTTCTTATTAAGCTGGTAAATTGGTTTCGAGCTGAATTTCTCCAAATTCTGGAGAAGATCATGACTGGTAAATAAAAACAGACGCTTTATTTCTGGAGTGTCTGCAAGTTTTTGCAAGGCGATGTACTCTTTGATCAGCTTTTGTTCGTACTGAGACTCAACTTGTTTTTTATGATTAAGGGTTGCCTTCCAATCTAATAAACTCCTCTCGAATCTTTTCAATGTGTCTGTACTAACCAATTTACCCACTTTTCCTGTAAAATCATCCGGAGGCAATTTTCGGTTCCGGAAAAAGGCTTTTCTGTTATTGTACACAGAAGTTCTTAGTTCAGAATCCGGCAATTCAGTTAAAAGGGCATCAAAACAACTTTGCAAATCAACAGCTATTAAAGCATCATCCACTTGATCAAAACTTATTTCAGGATGTGCATTTATTATTTGTTGCCAACGTTGCAAAGGCAACCCGGCAGCCCTTATAAGAATCATAGGAAAGTTTTCCATATCAATTGCAATATGCCACAATTTGGTGTATAGAATTGAATTCCCGCTATTAGCAATGAAAAAATATCTCCTTTTGCTTTTTTCAAACATGTCATTGATTCTTCTGGCGCAGGAACCAGGAAATAATCAAAGTGCATGGGGTTTTGCATTGGGTATGGAAACACAAACCCTGGGTATTGAAAGTTTAGACCGCCACAAACCTATGGAATCACTGGTTTCTTCCGGTCAAAATCAGCTGGGTATGACCATGGGTATAAACTATCGTAAAATAATCTGGCGCGGCCTGGCTTTTGAACCGGGATTGTTCTTTTCCTACAACCGAAACAAGGTCAATTTTAGTCCGGGTAGTCAGGAGCGCTTTCAATTTGTCGACATTGAACTTCCGCTTCACTTGAGTGTAACAAACCAAAAATCAGGCACTTTTCCAGTACGGGGTAAAATCCTCTTTGGCGCCAGAACATCCTGGAACTTCTTTCAGAACCCTGCCGAAAAGCTGCGTTTCCTACCTGAGCGTCTTGGACTCGACCTCGGCTTGGGAGTTGCCATTCATTGTGATAAATGGATTATTTATCCAGAAGTGGTTTATTCGCACGGCATCAACAACATTCACGATTTTACTGGTACGGAATATGACTATTTCGTTGGTCAGGCCGTCAGGGACAAGCTGGCCTTTCGCCTGCTGTTTGAGCGCAACAAATAAGCACTTTTGAGCAGCCAACCTGGATAAAACAGCAACTTTTTATCTTGGGGCCAAAATTGCTTAATGATGCGAAATACCCTTACACTTATATTCATCTTTTCTCTCTCATCTCTCTTTGCTCAAGAGCCAGCAAAAAATATGCTGGAGCCATGCGGAACACCAGCAGGCATTTCACCCTGGTTGAGGTTTTATTCAGATCACAAGGCTGAAATGGAATATCGATCAAATGATACACTTTGGGTTGGACTGCAGGCGCATTTACTGGCTCGTGACAACGGCACCGGTCGCTTTCCATTCGACAGGTTTATGGATGCTTTATGCCGTTTGAATACTGACTTTGCTGAATCTAATATTCAATTCTATTTAAAGGATGATATAAATCTCATTGATAATTCGGCCTGGTATGCCCACACAACCATTCCTGCGGGCATTGATATGATGTTGACCAATAATGTGGATGATGCTTTTAACAGCTATTTTGTAGGAAACCCGGCAGGAAACTGTGGCTATAATTTACCTTACGGCGGCGTTGCCATTGGACATTCCTGTGCTTCTGCTTCTGATCACACCTGGGCACATGAGGCCGGACATGCTTTGTCCTTGCCACATCCATTTATAGGTTGGGAAGGCAAGCAGTACAATTATGCCATACCTACGCCAACTTCGGTTACCTACGACTACACCTATTTCCACGACACCATTGATACTCAGATACCTGCACCTTTGGATACAGCTTTGGTAGAATATGTGGACGGATCCAATTGTGCCATTGCCTCTGATCTTATTTGTGATACAAAACCAGATTACATAAGTTCAAGATGGACTTGCAATGGACAGGGCATGAGCCCTGCCATACAAAAAGATCCGGCAGGCGTTGATTTTCAATCTGATGGCAGCCTGTTTATGTCTTATGCCGATGATGCATGCCAGACCCGCTTTAGTCCGGAAGAAATACAGGTCATGCGTGCGAATTTGGCAACTGAAAAAGCCAATTGGTTGGGGTCAGCTCCACAGCTTGGTGAGATCACACAGCTTGTTAACCAAATATCGCCTATTCAGGATCAGGTTGTGCCAGTAGCAGGCACCCAGTTAGTGTGGAGTTCAGCACCAAACGCCACTCATTATGTAGTTGAAGCATCTCGCTTTTCAAGTTATGCTTTGCGTGAAGTTGAAATGATTACTTCAGATACATTTGTAACCACACCGGCATTATTGGCAAACAGGACTTATTATTGGCGGGTTAAAGCATTCAATGCTGCTCATTTTTGTGCTGATTTGTCAGAATCTGCAACCTTTGTAACAGCCCCAACCTCTGCTGCTTTCGAACCGGATTCTGAAGGCTGGCGTTGTTACCCTACTGTTTTATCGCCTGGTCATGTACTCAATCTTGAAATACCTGAAAGCTGGCTGGGTAAAACATCAAAAGTTGCCTGTTATGATGTTGCCGGCAATTTGAAATGGGACAGTAAATTGTTGATTAGTGGCTACAAAATGATGTTGCAAGTACCCCTTGAAAATTGGCAAACAGGACTGTATTACCTTGTACTAAGCAATGAAATGGGTATAAAAAGACAAGCATTGATGATCGCCAAATAAATTGATTTTGTCGCTGAGTAGCGACTGTGGCAATCTGTATCCATTGTTTTTCGAACAAAGTGGGAACTTTGTGCTTTAAAATTAGCTGATTAATTCGATGAATTACCTTTTCAAACTTTTACTGCCCGGCTTGATTTTGCTGGGACAAATCTCCAATGCTCAAACCAACGGGGACAACACTTGTGGCACTACTGGCATCACTCCCTGGTTTAAGTGGTATGTAGAAAACAGAGAAATGCTCGCTCAAACCCGAGGTGTAGACACCAATTGGTTGTATGTTCCAGTTACAATACAGATTACCGGAACAGATGAAGGCGATCAACACATGAATCTGGAATCTGCCATTATCGCACTAAACAACATGAACCAGCAGTTCACAGAAGCACGGATCCGGTTTTATATGATGCCTGGAGATCCATTTCGGTATCTCGATAATTCATATTGGCATGTCCATGGCTGGGATGGTGGAGACGATTTGATCAATTCCAACTTTTTGCCAAATCGTCTAAATGCATTTGTGGTTCGGGATCCGGCAGGCAACTGCGGTTACTCCTGGCAAGACGCCATCGTATTGGGTAGAAACTGCTCCGGGGCATATAATACAACCTGGGCTCATGAGGCAGGGCACCATTTTTCTCTACCCCACCCTTTTTTCGGCTGGGAAGGAGAAACCTGGGATTATTCTCTTCCTGCACCGAACCAGGTTAGCGGACATAATGTTGAGAAAACCGATGGGTCAAATTGTTATGTATCCGGTGATTTCTTCTGTGATACAAAGCCCGATTATCTTAATTACCGCTGGAGCTGCAACCAGGACAAGGAGAGCCTGACCCTTCAACATGATCCAAACGGTGAAGAGTTTCGCTCTGACGCCTCTCTTTATATGAGTTATTCTCTGGACGCCTGCGCCAGCCGTTTCACTCCGGAACAAATAGAAGCCATGCGGACCAATTTGAATACTCAACATAGTGATTACCTTCAGATAACAGATCCATTACAGGAAATATCGGATGACAATCCAGTAGAATTGATTAGTCCACTCGATACAGTTTTTGTTCAGTACGACAATGTGACCTTTTCATGGAATCCTGTGCCGAATGCTTCTCTGTATACTGTTGAAGTAGGTTTGCATGAAAACATGCTCCCTCGTTTTGTCTGGGAAACGGTATACAACACGACTACTTTGACAGTTACCAAAAACCTCCCGAATAACAAGTTACTTTATTGGAGGGTCCGTCCTTATAGCGAGTGGGATCTGAGCAAACAATTGGCACCGCAACAGTTGGGAGTGTTTAAAACATTCAACACAACGGCAACCAACGAACTGGAAAGGAAAGTCCAGGCAGATTTGTCGCCAAATCCTGTTGTCGCTGGCCTTAATGCCCAGATTGTATTCCAATCAGAAGAGCCTGTTTCAGCCATGCTTTTCCTGTCTGATATGAATGGCAGAAAAGTATACAACCAGGCCATTCAATTGGGAAGCGGAGAAAACCTGATTGATGTTCCAACCGACAAACTGAGTGCAGGTCTTTACTTTGTTTCCATTCAAAATGAATCCGGTAGTATTGTTAAGCGACTTGCTGTCATAAACTAATTATCAGAATCTCCGTTATTCTGAATTGGCTCGTCCCCATTTATCCTGTTTGGATTCATGGGGACGAGTTATTAATAGTACCTTTGTGCCGCACTGAGTAATACTTTGATTTAGTGCGTGATCCCATCCAATTATTCTATTTCTCACCTATGGGTGTCATTCGTCGGCAAAGTTTAAAACACGTATTTGTAAGTCTGGTAGGAATGGTCATAGGCGCCTTTAGCACCTTTTTGATTTATCCGCATGTCAGAGAAGGTTATGGGCTTGTACAAATAATGATCCAGATTGGCCTACTCGGATTGCCGCTGATGTCTTTAGGAGCGAATACTGTTGCCATCCGTTTTTTTCCAAAATTTCAGGATAAATCATTGGGGCACAATGGCTTTTTACCTGTTTTATTGTCTCTGTGCATACTCGGCTTTTCCCTAACGGGTATTCTTGCCTATGTTTTTTGGGAACCTTATATGGAACAAGTGGCAGCGCGGGCTCCACTGATACGCGAATACCTATGGATGGCATTCCCCATGGCCTTTTTCTATGTAGTGAGCACCATACTGTTTGCTTACGCCGCCAATTTCAAGCGAATTGTTGTTCCCAGCATACTTCTTGATTTTTCTCAAAAGCTGGTACTGCCCATTTTGATGGTGGCGCTTTGGCAAGGTTGGATCCCTTTAAAGTTAGCGCTTTGGGGTATGGTGATTCACTCTTGTTGCGTAACCATTGGCATGATACTCTATTTGCGATGGCTTGGCGAATGGCACTGGAAGCCCAATTTCAAATTTTTAACACCAGCCCTGCAAAAAGAAATGGCAGCGTACATAGGTTTCTGGACATTAGGAGGCTTTGCCCTATTGCTGGCAACTAAATCAGACATTTTTATGGTTGGATCAATGAGTGCAACCAAAGCTGCCGGCACCTTTGCTATTGTGGCGACCCTTGCAGCGCTTATTGAATTGCCCATTAAAAGCCTGTATTCTGCCAGTGTGTCTTCAGTTGCCAGGCATTTGGCCGACCATAATTATGCGGAATTGGGCAAATTGTATAAAAGTGTATCCATAAACCTGTTGGTAGCTGGTCTGCTCTTATTTTGTGGACTTTGGATTAACATTGAAAGTTTATTTCACTTTTTCCCAGCCAGTGAGGTGACAGAAATGAGCGCCGCCGTGTGGGTTTTCTTTTTCATAGGCCTGGCTAAACTTGCTGAAATGAGCACCGGGCTTAATAATTATATGATTTATTATTCCCCTCATTATTTGTATTCGCTCATTTCCCTTGTTTTATCTGCAGCTTTAACAATAGTATTAAATATTACCCTTATCCCAATTTATGGCATAACGGGAGCTGCTATTTCAATTTTGTGTTCCGTTTGTTTTTACAACAGCTTTGGTGTGTGGTTCGTATGGTACAAATTTGGGCTGTTTCCTTTTTCTAAAAACACCATCCTGGCCATTGGAATGGCGGTGTTATCATTTGCTTTAGCAAGATTGATACCCTTCTGTAACTTTGACCTGTTGGACATCCTCATAAGGGGCGGTGCCTTTGCTCTTCTGTTTGCTTTTTTGGTGATCTACTTTAATGTATCACCTGATTTGACAGAATTGTGGTTACTTGTCCGTCAAAAATTAAAAAGACGATAATGCATAAATTCATGAATAAAACAACCTTGAAGCAACTGAACCTGATCATCTTTCTTTGTTTGCCGGGGTTTATTTTACTGGCGCAGGATAAAAAGAAATGGGATGTCAACAACCCTGTCACAGGCATTGCATATAATGAAATTCAGTTCAACACCTCAGAAGGCACCTGGATGTGTCTTGATGTCTCTCCCGATGGCAAAACGATAGCTTTTGATCTCCTGGGAGATATCTACACCATGCCAATTAATGGTGGAGAGGCAACCTGTATTCGTTCTGGTTTGGCATGGGAGATTCAGCCAAGGTACTCTCCCGATGGTACCAAAATCCTTTTTACTAGTGATGCAGGAGGTGGAGATAATATTTGGGTAATGGATCAAAATGGTGAAAATGCCCGACAAATAACTGAAGAGTCATTCCGGTTGTTAAATAATGCTGTTTGGGTAGATCAAGATTATATAGTAGCCAGAAAACACTTTACCAGTCAGAGATCATTGGGTGCTGGAGAATTGTGGATGTACCATACAAGCGGCGGCGAGGGTATCCAGTTGACCAAACGCAAAAACGATCAGCAAGATCTTAATGAACCCTCAGTATCAGCTGATGGCAGATTCATTTATTATAGTGAGGATATGTATGGTGGCGGTTCATTTCAGTACAATAAAAATCCCAATGCACAGATTTTTGCCGTAAGACGCTATGATCGCCAGGACGGCAAAATAGAAACAGTGACTGGCGGTTCGGGTGGCGCCTGCCGTCCGCAAATCAGCAGGGACGGCAAATGGCTGGCTTTTGTCAGAAGAGTGGAAACCAAAACGGTTTTGATGGTGGAAAACCTGGAGACAGGTGAAGAATTCCCTGTTTATGACGGTTTGGATAAGGACCAACAAGAAGCCTGGACAATTTTCGGCTGTTATCCCGGGTTCGCCTGGATGCCAGAAGGATATGAAATAGTGATTTGGGCGCAAGGAGGATTGAACAGAATCAATCTCAAAAACCTCATTGAAGGAGGCGTCATTTCAAAAGGGGCATTCTCAAAAATACCATTTTCCTGCACTGTAAAAACAAAGGTGGCAGAAACGCTTCGCCCCACTCAAAAGGTATTCTCCGAAACATTTACATCGCGGGCCATCAGACAAGCACGCACATCTCCGGATGGCAAAACGCTTGTTTTTAGCAGCAATGGACATCTATACAAAAAGGCGCTTCCAAACGGGACTCCGGAGCGTTTAACTACCTCCAGGAATGAATTTGAATTCGAGCCGGCTTTTTCACCCGATGGAAAAAAGATAGCCTATGTCACCTGGAATGATGAAGAACTTGGGCATTTGAAAATCTATGAGAATGGACGAATCAGTGATTTGGGACTTGCCAAAGGCGGTTATCGCACACCGTCTTTTTCTCCGGATGGCAAAAAAATCGCCTTTAGGAAACAAGGCGGTAGCGATGAAACCGGATTTACATATTGCAATGCAACAGGTATTTACGTCATCAATTCGGATGGTACAAATCAAACCTTTGTAACAGAAACGGGTGAGAATCCGGTCTTCTCTCCCGACGGCAAAAGGGTTTATGTAAACACAGGCGGATATCTGTTTGGCGCTTTGGATAAGTCTATTCGCTCATTTGACCTGAATGGTTATGACGAGAAAGTTTTAGCCAAAAGCAAATACACCAACCAATGGGCACCATCTCCCGATGGAAAATGGCTGGCGTTTACCGAATTGCATAAAGCGTATATCTGTGCCATGCCTTCTCCAGGTCAGACACTCGAAGTGAGCGGGGGCATGAAAAATATCCCGGTTGCATTGGTGAGCCGGGATGCCGGATACAATCTCCACTGGTCGGCAGATTCCAGGCAGTTGCACTACACACTGGGTGATGAATATTTTACAATAAACCTGAATGAAAGATTCAAATTCCTGCCGGGAGCCCCGGATTCATTGCCGGCCCTTGATACGACTGGAATTAAAATAGGATTGGAACTAAAAACAGATGTTCCAGATGGTGCTGTTGTATTTGACAATGCAAGGATCATCACTTGCGAAAAGGACGAAGTGATTGAAAAAGGGGTGTTGGTTGTTGAGAAAAACAAAATCGTCTTTGTAGGAAGAAAATCAGACTATAAAGCATCAAAGTACAAGTCATTAAATCCCATAGTCATCGATTGTTCTGGCAAAACCATTATGCCGGGCATCATCGATGTGCATGCACACAGCGGCAATTTCAGATACGGTTTAAGTCCGCAAAAGCAGTGGGAGTATTATGCAAACCTGGCCTTTGGCGTCACCACCATGCACGACCCTTCCACCAACTCTGAAATGTCGTTTAGTCACGGCGAAATGCTGCGCAGTGGCGAAATGATCGGCCCGCGATTATACAGTACAGGAACTATTTTATACGGGGCTGACGGTGATTTTAAAGCGCCTATCAATTCGCTTGACGATGCTCGCGCTGCTTTGAGACGTACTAAAGCCTGGGGCGCGTTTTCTGTTAAAAGCTATAACCAGCCGCGGAGAGAACAGCGCCAGCAAGTGATGGCCGCAGCCCGGGAACTTGACATGCAGGTAGTACCGGAAGGCGGTTCCTTTTTTGCTCATAACCTCACGCAAATCATCGACGGACATACTACCATTGAGCACAATATTCCGGTTGCTCCATTGTACAAAGATGTTGTAACCCTGTGGAGTAAGACAAAAACGCACAACACACCAACCCTGGTCGTTACCTATGGAGCACTCAACGGAGAGTACTACTGGTACCAGCATGATGACGTTTGGACAAACAAACACCTGCTCAGTTTTATGCCCAAGCATATCATCATGGAAAGAAGCCGCCATCGGACTAAGGCGCCTGAAGAGGAATACAAAAACGGCCATATACTTGTATCAAACACCCTAAATGAACTCCAGAAAGCCGGAGTAGACATCAATTTGGGTGCCCATGGTCAATTGCAAGGGCTAGGAGCGCATTGGGAACTTTGGATGCTGCAACAAGGCGGCATGAGCAACCTGCAAGCCATCAAGTGCGCCACGATTAACGGCGCAACCAGTTTGGGCATGGAGGCAGAACTTGGCTCCTTGAAAGCAGGTAAGCTGGCAGATCTTATTGTATTGGATAAAAACCCTCTGGAGGATATCCACAATTCCAATACCATGAAATTTGTCATGGTAAATGGCCGCTTGTATGATGCCATGACATTAAACGAGATTGGTAATTACGATAAAAAACGTGGTAAATTCTGGTTTGAAATGCCGGGAGCCGAAACCGGAGCTGCGGGACTTGACCATGATTGTACTGAAACCAAATGTGTTTGTGGACACTAGGAACAATAGTAAAATTAAAACAATTGACATGCCTCTTGTAACACCTTTACCACAGGATCACGACCAGGAAGTTGCCGAACTTGCTGTGTTTTTTAATGAAACACTTGGTTTTTGTCCGAATTCAGTCTTGACTATGCAAAGGCGCCCAGCCATTGCCAAAGCATTTATTGAATTGAACAAGGCGGTGATGGATAATAAAGGTCGCGTTACAAGCGATTTGAAGAGATTAATAGGATACGTGGCGTCCCTTACGGCTGGTTGCCAATATTGCCAGGCACATACCATCAGGGCTGCCGAGCGATATGGGGCAGCAGATGAAAAAATGGAAAACATTTGGTCTTACAAGTCACATCCTTCTTTTTCTGAGGCTGAAAGAGCCGCGCTGGATTTTGCTATTGCTGCTTCCGCCATTCCAAATGCCGTTGACAAGGTGATTTCAGATAATCTGCATCAATACTGGGACGACGGCGAAATCGTTGAAATACTTGGGGTGATTGCGCTTTTTGGATATTTGAACCGTTGGAACGACAGTATGGGTACCTCTCTGGAAAGTCCTGCAAAAGAAAGTGGAGAGCAATATTTGGGTAAAAATGGTTGGAATGGTGGCAAACACGTAGCGAAAGATTGATTAATAGTTTACCTCGGGATCTTTAATTTCACATAATCATTACAATATGATAAAGAAACCACAGGAGTTTGTTGAACTGCGCTCTGAAGAAGTGCAGGAGATACTGGGTACACCACCAGGATGGCTCGTTCGCTGGGGAACCAGTATTGTGCTGCTGGGATTCTTTGTAATGCTTAGTGTCGCCTGGTTTGTCCGCTATCCCGATGTTGTAGACGCCCAGGTTGAAATTACCACCTCTACCCCACCCGCAGATGTAATAGCCCGGTCAGATGGCAGAGTTGCTGTTTTATTTGTAGAAGATACAGATGATGTTCAGGCAAATCAGCTCCTGGGAGTTCTGCAAAATACCGCCCATTATCAGGATGTTATCCTACTTGACTCTTTGGTTTCAAAATGGAGAAACTATTCTGTTGATAATTTCAGAAGCCTAAATCTACCGGACAGCCTTATTCTGGGAGAACTTGAACTTGACTATTCCAATTTTGTCCGTTTCCTGAATGACTTTCAATTTGGAAGAGCCAGCGGAAATGCTTCTTTTCAGTCGAATGCAAGTGCCATTCGTCAACAGATAAGCCGACTTGAACAATTAATGGTATATGACCAAAAAGCTCTGGACAGGGTTAAGAAACAGTTGGTCTCAGCAGAAGATCTTCTTGAAAAACAAAAGCAACTCTTTGATCAAGGCATAACTTCAAGAGTTGATTTTGAAAAAGAGAAAAACAATGTAGCAGAACTGGAAAGGCAGCGCGATTCCTACTCGGGTAATATTCTGGAAAGGCAAAGGGAGATCATTAGCCTGCGGAATGCCATTGAAAAAGACTCTTATGGGCAGAAAGAGAGCAATTCTTCCGCCACTACCTTGCTGATAAACAGTTTAAACTTGTTAAACACCTCCATTAATAAATGGAAGGAATCATACCTGCTTACTGCACCAATTGTAGGCAAAATCTCATTAAATGGTCTTACTGAACAACAATTTGTCCAGCGAGGCGAACAAATAATGACCGTTGTGCCGGTGCAATCGGATTTAATCGTAGGCAGGGCAAAACTACCGGTTGCCGGGAGCGGAAAAGTTCAGCCAAATCAAAAAGCCATCATCAAATTAGATAATTACCCCTATCGAGAATTCGGGATCATCAATGGGCAAGTAGTATCAAAGTCACTTGTACCAAAAGACAACGTTTACACCATCCTTATAGCACTTCCCATTACCAAGAAAAAGACACTTCGTACGAGCATGGGAAAGGAACTACCCTTTGCACAGCAATTGCAGGGGAAAGCCGAGATTGTAACCGAAGACAAAGGCTTTTTACAAAGGATTGGAGAACAGATGTACGGCGTTATTCAGTAACCTCCTCCGTCTGATCAATGATTTCCTGAGGCAGCTGTTTTGTTGCTCTGGCGCCGAGTTCCTTGATCTTTTGCGCTTTACCAACCAGGGTATCACCCGGTCTGCTTGCATTCACCAGTTTATTCATGGCATCATCATAAGCTGTTCTGGCATTGTCAAGACGATTCCCGATGGTGCGAAGGTCTTCCACAAACGCAACGAATTTATCGTATAACAACCCGCTCTGCCGTGCGATTTCCAGTACTGATCTCGATTGTTTTTCCTGTTTCCACAAATGGGCCACCGTTCTCATCGTAGCCAGCAAAGTACTGGTGCTGACCAATACAATATTTCTCTCCAACGCATCGTGAAACAGTTGTGGATCGGCTTGAGAAGCGGTGCTCAACGCTGAATCCAAGGGTACAAAAAGAAGCAGATAATCAGGCGAATTGATCTGATATAAAGTCTGGTAGTTGGTTTTGCTCAGGTTGTCCACATGGCTTCTGATACTGGCTACATGCGCTTTAAGATGTTGATCGCGCTGATTGGTATCTTCTGCATTAAAATAACGCTCATAGGCCGATAAAGAGACTTTTGAATCAATGATCAATTGTTTGTCATCAGGCAATTGAATGACAAAATCCGGTCTTTTAGCGGCGCCTTCCTCGTCGCGGAAAGTAGCCTGCGAAAGAAAGTGGATCCCTTTTTGAAGACCGGATTTTTCCAGCAGCGTTTCCAATTGCATTTCACCCCAATCACCCTGAACCTTGCTCTGCCCTTTTAAGGCTGTAGCCAGATTATGTGCATCTACACTCAATTGCTGGTTTAAATTGTGCAATTGCTTGATTTCTTCCTTGAGGGTTGTTTTTTCTCTTGTTTCTTCTAGAAACTTGCGGTCAATATTTTCTTCAAACTCTTTGATCTTTTCTCTGAGCGGCAATAAAACGCTTTGCATGTTTTTAGCATTCTGCTCGGTAAAGCGAAGCGACTTTTCTTCCAACAGGCGATTGGCTATGTTCTCAAATTCTGTTTTAAAGCGCTGCTCCATCTTTTCCAGTTCACCTTTTTGTTGGCTCAGTGACTGGTCTAAATGAAAAACCTGTTGCTCCTTTGCAGCCAGTTGCGATAACGCGCTCCGAAGCTCATCCTCTTTTACGGACAATTCGGATTGCAGTTCCTTTATCTGGCTTATCTTTTCCTCATGTAACTCTTTTGAAACAAAAAGACTCTTGTCCAGGAACTGTCCGGAGCCGTTTTTTTGTTGCCTTAAGAAGAACAATACAAATACAACAAGCACACAAACACCAATAAGTATCAGCATTTCAGGTTCCATAAGCGACATTCATTTTCAATAAGATGTATTTCTGACAAATGTACTAAGTCTTCACATATTTTGTTTGTTTTAAATATTGTCTTAAAACAAATGTTTGAAAAACAATCCGAACTGAGTGTTTCATAACCTGTCGATATCAAATTTCTGATCAGCCAATGGAAAATTTCAATAATTTAATAATTGAGCCCAACCTAATTCTGTCGTCATTTAAGGAAGGAGACAAACCATTACTTTGCCAATATCTGAACGATGCCGAATTATACAGAAACACACTCATGGTTCCCAATCCATATACAGACGTGGATGCAGCCAATTGGCTTGATCTGACATTTAAGGAGTTGGAAGAGCATGGTCACCCAATAAACTGGGCGATCCGCGGCGAAAATGACGAGCTTATTGGTGGCATTGGCTGCTTTTTGGCAGGTGGGAAAAATTACCACGCCGATGAAATTGGGTATTGGTTAGCCAAACCATTACGCGGCAAAGGCATTATGAGCAAAGTTGTAAGGTCCTATTGTAATTATTTGTTCGAAAGCAGACCCGACCTGGCGCGCATCGAAGCAAAAGTCTTCCCTTTCAATCCAGCCTCTGTTCGCTTGTTGGAAAAGATTGGATTTGAAAGGGAAGGTTATGCTAAGAAACTGAAACAGAAAAAGGGTGAATACCTTGATTGCGTTCTGTTGGCCTGTTTCAGGGATACTCTATTACTGAACTAAAATAACCTTTCTGGATATACCCGATTTGCCTGAAAGCTCAATCAGGTAAATACCCTTAGGGAATTGGCCCAGATTCAAATCCATTTTGTTTCCAGTGAGCACATTGGAAAACATTATAGCTCCCTGACTATTTCTACATGAAACTGAAAATTCCTGGTAATCACCATTAACCGCAACATTCAGATTGCCCGAGGTTGGATTTGGATATACTTGCCAGTCGTACTGTACGGAAGGAGAAGTAACTGAGCTGGCAGGCATTACTACAGCCATTACCGGAACCCGTTCACTTTCACAGCTATAATCTTTGAAGTCAACCTCCCAGTCGTAGAAATAATAATACCGGGTTTGGTCGTAAGTAGAGTTCTTGATGGACACAACATCATTGATTTCATACGGGAATTGTATCCCGGTAGTGCTGCGACGCAATTGAGGGCCACTTGAGCCAATACTCATTTGGTTAAACTGTGGATCTGTGGTAAGTAAAAGATCCTGACCAACCGGTATCTGCAAATTCAAATCAATAACAGTGGTTCCAGAAGGTATCATAACAATCACGCTGTCCAGCACCTCCCCATTACTGTTTACCACAGTAATCTTCCGCTCTCCTTCTCTGGTTGTATACACTTTCGTTTTGGCCAGTGTGAAGGGGGTGAAACAATCAAAAATCAACCCGCCTATATAACTGTTATCACTGAAGTTGGATCCCTGGTGATTCACCATGCCAACGAATTCATTGGGGCGGTCGTAGACTTCGGTATTCGAAACCCAGTATGTGGCATCTGCCGTTAAAGAAGGAGTTACAAATGGACTTCCGGTGAAAATGATTGCCGAGCTTGTATCAGTTTCGTACCAGTTCAAAATGCTGCCGGTGGCTTGCAGAATGGCCATGCTATCAACAAAAACGGTATCGGAGATTACCATTGGCAATGCCGCATTTAAAGCCATTACACTAATAGCTTCAGATGCAAACTGTGCACACAAACCTTGTGTAATAACGGTGTAAGCGCCACCATCCGAAACGCTGATTGACTGAGTTGTATCCCCGGTACTCCATAGGTAAGAATTTGATGGTGAAGACATGAGTTCAACCTGTCCACCCATGCAAAAAATGGTATCCCCAAGGGCTGTGATGCTTGGTATTTCTATAGGATCAACGGTAACACTAATGGTATTGGAAACAGCCGTGCAACCGTCATTGTCAGTCACAATTACCTGATAATCTCCGGCCATCATAACATTAATCACTTCAGTGGTATCACCGGTATTCCATTCATATGCATAACCGGCCGGCGCTTGAATATGTAGACTGTCCCCAGCACAGAAGATTATATTTCCTAATGCTTCAAGGCTGATATTGGGCACAAGGCAACCGCCTTCACCAAAATTTAGATACTGATCAATTTCAGGTTCAAGAATAACGTCTCTTATTCCAGAAGGCCAATTCACCACCACTGAATCAATATGAGTTTCCGCACCCAATCCAAAATGGATGAGCAATGAATTGCTGATGCCATAGCTTTCTCCAGAGCGCACCTCACGTGTCTGAATGCCTAATGCACTAAACATTTGAACTTTTGCTCCAACTCCTCCTCTATTGCTTTGTTGCCCACGAAGGTTTAGCCCAAAAAAGTGATTGTCGTTTCCGTCATTCATCCACAATACATCCGGTGTACTTGAAGGTGTGGTGTATATTTCTGCATAACCAGCATATATGTCCTGGAATCCATCTCCATTTAAATCCCCAATAGCAAAAGACTCCATATTGTTATTACTAAACAGATTTGGCACTTTACTAAAAGTCTTATCGCCATTGTTTTTGAACAGGTATTGAAAGGAACCAGCCACCAGTATATCTACATAGCCATCATTGTCAAAATCGCGGAAGACGCCCTGGATGGGTGATCCGCCAATTGCATTATAAAGGCCACTACTTACCGTTATATCTGTAAAATGACCGAAGCCATCATTTTCCAGTAACTGGCTCGACACATCGTGGTTGGTGATAAAACAATCAAAGTCTCCGTCGTTGTCGATGTCGCCAAAATCTGCTGTCCAGCTTTGAGCGCCAATTCTCAAGCCGGCAACATTCGCTGTATCCTGTGAGTAAGTGCCATCTCCGTTGTTCAAAAATAATTGGTTGATCCTTCTGGCATCATTTGGATTGTTCACCCCCTGGCGGCAATGCGCTATATACAAATCCACATCTCCATCATTGTCCACATCGCTCCAGACTGAGCCATAATTTCCTGAATTGTCGGATGATGGATAAGAAGTTAAATCTATCCACATTGGTTGGTATGTGAAGGTGCCATCTCCGTTATTGGCAAATATTTTGGCTGAGCCATCGTCGTGGCAAGCAAAAGCATCCAGGAATCCATCGTTGTTTATATCTGCAAAATTTACCCCTTGAGTGAAAATGGAAGGTGTGTTATAGCTGGCATAAGTGTAAGCAGAACCATCTGAACTTGCGGATACAACCTTAAGGCCATCGTACCTGCCACCAACCAGTACATCTGCAAATCCATTGTTATCCATATCACCCGTACACATGCCCCACTGAGAACCCTGGTTCTGAGGGATAACGCCCACATTAAGTACATTAAATGCCTGGTTCGCGGACGTCTGATACTGGATATTAAGACTAACTCCCTGATTTAGACGTACAATATCATCCAAACCATCTCCATTTACGTCGATGATCGCAATGGCTACGCCACTGTAATGATTGGATGGGCTTAATAGTGAATTGCTGTTTGTAAAACTAATTTGTGCAAAAAGAGCGTTGCACAACCATACAAGAGATAGCGACAGGAGTAGTCTTTGTCTGAACATTTTACTATTGTTTGTGGTGAAAAACGGCGCAAGATACAGACTATGCAATGCTGTAAATCAGAAAGTTAAATCTTGGCAAAGACACGACTAAAAATCAAAACAAACGCCACTGTTCAGGCACAGGTTTGTGAAAAGTTGGACTGTCAGTTCCAGCTTTGTTTAAAGCGTCGGAAACCTGATACATGTCCAAAGTACCATCTTTTAGCGGTTCCAGATGAACCATATCGCCTTTTTGCTTAAGCCAATCCATTTGGGCCACTTGGTCAGCCAAAATTACTGGCATTCGATTATGAATTTCTGCCATTTCCTTATTGGGTGAACAGGTAATGATCGAGAATGTACGTTTGATTTGACCCGCATCTTTCCATTCGTCCCAGATTCCCGCCATGAATAGTATCCTGTTGTCCTTATTAAATATTCTAAAGGGAATCTTTCTGTTGTTTGGCTCTCGACGCCACTCATAAAAACTATCGGCCGGAACCAGGCAATGCCGGTTCGTAAACGGTTCCCGGAATGAAGGCTTTTCATCAATTGTCTCAAGACGTGCATTGATCAGTTTTCCGGTGTTCTTACCATCCTTGCTCCAATATGGCACAAGCCCCCATTCCATTTTTTGAAATGCCAAAGGATTGTCACCGGTTATCACATAAGCAGATTGTGTAGGGGCAATGTTATACTTTATCTCCAATTGAGCAGGTAGGACTACATTAGACAAATCTTCTTCAATTTGTTTAAGCTTGGGAGCAAAAGAGTATCTACCACACATGGGAATAATTCTTCAATTTGATAATGGGGTAATTTGATAATGCGATAATGGTGGATTACAGTTCCGTCAATGCCTGTTCCAGGTCTTCCCAGAGCCAATTGGGGTCTTCTAAGCCAATGTAGAAACGCACAAAAGTGTATGGCATCGGTGGGTTTTGTTTTCCGGGAATGTTGTAAAAACCAATGGTTGGAATCATAAGAGACTCATGTCCTCCCCAACTGACAGCCATTAGAAAGCGTTTAATCCGGTGAATAAAGGCCTCCATTTTTTCCATGGAGTCTGTTTTAAACTGAACAGAAAACAAGCCTCCACAACCACGCATTTGCTTCATAGCCAATTCCTGCTGAGGAAAACTATGGTGAAACGGGTACCATATTTTCTCCACTTTTGGATGAGATTCAAGCTTTGAAATTAAGTAGTTTGCGCTTTTATCGCTGCGGTCAATCCGAAGGGGTAATGTTCTGAGTCCGCGAATCACGAGCGCGGCATCATGAGGCGCCAATATTCCTCCCAATGTCATAAGCTCAGAATCGAACAGTTTTTTCACCATCTTCTTGCTGGCACACAAAACACCGAAAACCACATCAGAATGTCCATTCAGGTATTTTGTTCCGGAATGCACCATGATGTCTATTCCGAAATCTGATGGATTCTGAAAAATGGGTGAAGAATATGAATTGTCAATGACCGTTGTGATGCCATGTTTCTTCGCTAGTGCAGAGCAAGCTGCCAGGTCCTGGATGTCAAAAGTCATCGTATTCGGACTTTCCAGGAAAAGCAGGGTGGTATTTTCTTTTACAGCCTCCTCAATTGCCTGAATATCTGTTGCATCTACAAAAGAGTGCTCTACTCCAAAGCGCGGAAGCAAATTTCGTAACAGTGCCTTTGTCCATGAATACGGAGCATTTTGGCAGATGATGTGATCGCCGGCTTTTACATTACCCAGCACAGCTGCAGCAATGGCTCCTACCCCACTTGAAAACACCAGCGCATCCTCTGTTTTTTCCAGGGCAGCCAGTTTTTTTCGCAGAATTTCAACAGTAGGATTATTTCCCCTTGTATAGACATGATGGGACAGCTCATCTGAAAACGCCTCGCGAAACTCGTGCAAATCACTAAAGGCAAAATTGCTGCTCTGAATCACCGGCGGTGAAATGGCATTGAAATACTGCTCCCGGTTTTCACCCAGGTGAGTTAAAATATGATCTAGGTCGTAAGACTCCATGGCTTTTTATTTGACATTGTAAAGTACTGCAAATAAAAAGCACTTTTTTGTCACCAGGTAATGATCGTACCGGCATAAGCCAAACCGCCGCCAAATCCGAGCAATAATATCTTGTCACCCCGTTTCACTTTCCCGGATATAACACCATTGTACAAGGCTATTGGAATGGAAGCGGATGATGTGTTTCCAAAGTTTACGATACTTTCCAGCACTTTTTCCATGGGAAACCCTGTTTCATTGCAAATGGCTTCGATGATCCTGAGATTGGCGCTGTGTGGGACAAACCAGTCGATTTCTTCCATGCTCAGATTATTTTTCTCGAGCAAGTTTTTGAATTCAGCAGAAACCGTGGTCACAGCCCATTTGAACACACGGCGACCATTTTGAACGATATGACGGGTCATTTTCAGTGGAAGGCCATCAATGTTATCCTTAAATCCTGACAAATAAAGGTCAGGACCACCTTCACCACTTGCTCCGGTGATGGAGGCACCTATTTGCTCAGTTTCGGAGGCCTCTACAAGTACGGCTCCAGCCCCGTCGCCAAATAACATGCAAGATGTCCTGTCAGTAAAGTCCGTCACCTTGGAAAGTGTTTCTGCACCGATTACGATGATCTTTTTATGCGTTCCGCCTGCTATTAGTCCTTTTGCCATAACCAGGCCATAGGCAAATCCTGCACAGGCAGCATACACGTCCAGCGCTCCAGCGTTGGGGATATCTAGCCGGAATTGAATGCGGCACGCCATGCTTGGCATTGGTTGATCTGGTGTGACCGTAGCCACGAGGATCATATCTACATCCTCCAGAGAGGTCGGGAATTTTTCAACCAGATCCTTTACTGCCTTTACACAAAGATCACTGGTAAACTCCTGATCAGTGGCATGATAACGGGTCTGTATACCCGTTCTGGAAACGATCCACTCATCTGTGGTTTCAATGATTGATTCAAAATAAGCGTTTGAAACAGCTTTGGCTGGAACTGCCATACCTATGCCCGTTACACGTGCGTATGCCATAAAATTATATTGTGGACGCTCCCTTGTGGTGCTGAAACGCCATGTAAAGAAATGGGTAGGGATAGCGCAAATGTAAGTAGGGAAGTATGAAAAACCGCAAATTTTTACTGGAGTATATAATTTGCTATTTTTCGCTATTATATCGCTAAAAGACCAAAGCTTATTTTGATTTAATTAAAATGAGTGACATTGAATTTCAATATCCCAAACCTAATCAGCGGGTGTTTTTTGTATGCTTTCAGATAGGTCCTTGTATATTTTCATCCAGGCAGGATGCGATTCTAATAACTCTATATGCCTTTTCAAGGTTTCTGCATCTCCCCGGATAGCTGGGCCAGTTTGCATTTTTGCAGGAGACTCCTGTAGCGCTTTTGTCAGGGTTTCTTCCATCAAAGGGTGCAATAAATCAAATGGCAGATCTTTTTCTTTTAGAATCATTTCGGCAATGGCAAAGCAGTGGTTGCTAAAATTATTGGCAAATACAGCTGCCACATGCAGGTTGGCCCGCTGAACATCATTTACCTGATAAACCAGGTTGCCAATAGTCTTGGCGATCTTTTTTAAAAACATCAAATCTGTCGGTGAAGAAGCATCCACGCAGAAAGGTATTTTGGACCACACAGGCATGTGATCCATGGAAAATGACTGTAAGGGGTAAAACACCCCAAAACGCTTAAAATATTTTGCCAAAACTTCACCCGCCGTGCCGCCTGAAGTATGGGTAACAAAGGATTCGGAGGCAAAAGGAGCAATATTTTCCGCTACCTGAATGATCGCATCATCTTTCACAGCTAATAAAACCCAGTCAGCGTCCTGCTGAATTTCTTCAAATTTATCCGTCCATTTGCACTGTATCGACTCACCCAGCTCCTTGGCATGTTGTTCAGTTCTGCTAACTACCTGAGCAACAGGCAAGCCTTTCCCTTTCAACCGTTTTGCCAAATGCCAGCCTATTCTGCCGGCGCCGACTACTACTATTTTAGGTATTTTGTCCATTTTCATTTCCTTAATCAGGTCTTAAAGGGTTCAAATCGTTGTTATTATAGCCACCGCAAAGTGGTTGTGAAAACACTTGTCATACTGAACGCTGTTAATCAATGATTTAGCCGCAGGCGATTTTCAAAACCAAACAGCGTGAAGTATAATTGAACAATGATAAAAATTACAATTGGTTCAGTTACCTGACCCAAAAATATGAGGTGAATTTTATCTGGTTTTTAACTTTACATCTGAATTCGGGTGGTTTGAAAGCATTTGTTTTGCAAAAGTTGTTCTAAAAATTAAACCCACATTAAACCTCATGTATTGAAATGCGTCCAAACACCATCCTTTACAAAGGATTTATCATTAGCCAATTCAATTCCTAAAAAATCAAATCATTCATTTCAACATTTTCCATCATTATGAGAACACTAAAATTTTTTGGAGCCTTTTTAGTTATGCTCCTTTCAATCAATTCAAATGCCCAGGGCGAAATGGAAGCCGATAGCACTGGTTTGCCTGGCGATAATTTTAGCCTGGAAGGCGCCATTGAATTGTTCAAACAAGCTTCGTCCCCTGAAGAGTTTGAAAAATTATTGAACAGCGAAGATAGCAAGGTCAACAACCTGGACCTGAACGAAGATGGCAAGATTGACTATGTGCGGGTTATCGATAACATAGAAGGAGACGTACACGCCATTATTTTGCAAGTTCCTGTAAGTGATAAGGAGTCTCAGGACATTGCTGTTATAGAAATTGAGAAGCAGGGCGATGAAAATGCAATCCTGCAAATCGTCGGCAATGAAGATGTTTACGGCGAGCAGGTAATAGCTGAGCCTTTTGACGAGGAAAAGGTTAAAAGCGATAAAGAAAAAGGTCCCGCACCGCAATTTGCTCCTGTCCGAGTTGTAGTGAATGTATGGCTATGGCCAAGTGTACGGTTTATGTACAGACCTGGATACGCTGTTTGGGTTTCCCCATACCGCTGGCGCGTTTACCCAACCTGGTGGAGACCATGGCGCCCCTACCCTTTCCATCGTTTCCATGTATATGCCAGACCTTACCGCGCACATTGCCATGTGGTGCACACCCATCGCGTAGTTCGTGCGCATGCTGTTTATGCTCCGCGGCGCACTGGATCGCGTACCGTACAAACCAGAACGACTACTGTTGTGGCTAAACGCGGCAAAAACGGAACAACTGTCGCTAAGAAAACAACCACAACTACTCGTGGCAGAAACGGTCAGGTAAAAAAGCAGACCACTACAAAATCTGCGGTAAGAAAAGGTAAAAACGGCAACGTACAAGGTGCCAAAAAAACGACAACCACCAGGAGAAGAAGAGGAGGTTGATCATTAAAAGAGTTGTCGTGAAAGCAAAACATGAGTCATCCCGAATTTTCCGCTTAATGGAAGGTTCGGGATGTTTTTTCGCCGCGCTTGTGTCTTTTTTGACCAAGCGCAACATTAGGTGAGGTGCTAAGCATATTATGTGAAGCCAAATTAGGCTTAATTGGCAAGGGTATTGTTATTTAATCATTTACTGAAACTCAACCAGGACCTTATTCTTTTTGCCGCTTTCCACCATCATAAACTGTTCATAAAGCAAATCCTCTTTGGAGATTTTTGCACCGGGGTCATTGATTTTAACCTTGTTAATTGAAATCATATTGGCCTGAACAGCTCTTTTGGCCTCACTTCGGCTAGCCAGGATTTTGGTGGTTTCACTCAAAAAGTCAAGCAAGCTTACTGAATCCGAAAGTTCAGATATGTTTACTTTGGGAGAAGGTATTTCTTCAGCAACCTGAGCCAACGTTTCTTTATCCAGGCTTTTCAGCGTTTGGGCATCTGCCTGATTGTCGAATAGCAATTTTGAAACAGCCATAACTGAATCAAAAGCTTTATGCCCGTGCACACGAGTTGTAATTTCCTCAGCAAACACCCTTTTGATATACTGTGGTGTCTCATTGCTCTCAAGCGCCTCAATTTCTTCCCTGGATTTAAGTGAGAAGTATCTGAGGTATTTAGGCAAATCCTGGTCATCGGTATTTAACCAAAACTGATAAAATTTGTATGGACTTGTCATGTTGGGATCAAGCCAGATATTGCCTGATTCACTTTTGCCAAACTTCGTTCCATCTGACTTGGTAAGCAAGGGAGTTGTGATGGCGAACAGTTTGGCATCATCAATTTTTCTGGCCAATTCCACACCGGCAACGATATTGCCATATTGATCACTTCCACCCATTTGCAGGGTTACGCCATGATTCCGGTTTAACAAAACAAAATCAAATCCCTGGATCAGTTGGTAGCTGAATTCCGTGTATGAAATGCCAGACTCGCTGTCAATCCTGCGTTTCACACTTTCTTTGGATAACATGTAATTGACTGTCAGGTATTTACCTACATCCCGAAGAAAATCAAGGACATTCATATCCTTGTAAAAATCATAGTTATTCAGCAAGATTGCATGGTTTGTACTTGAAGGATCAAAGTCTACCAAATCCCTTATCTGCTGTGCACAATGTGCGGTATTTCTGTCCAGCTCCTCTGTACTCTTTAAATCTCTTTCCTTGTCTTTTCCACTAGGATCGCCAATGCGACCGGTTGCGGCGCCCATCAGAAAAACTGGCTGGTGGCCAGCGCGTTGTAAAAATGTCAAAAGCATGATTTGAACATAGTTGCCTATGGTCAGGGATGGAGCTGTGGGATCAAAGCCGATGTACGCTTTTACACGGCCGGATTTTAAATGTTCTTCAACGCCAGGAGTTAGATTGTGGATTAAGCCACGCCATTTAAGTTCCGAAAGAAAATCTTGCACGGATAATGATTAATTTATAAAGTTTGATCAGGTTTGTTATACTGGAAGGGCAAAATTAATGCTAATTGTAAGCGGAAAGGTATCTTTTGCACATGCTTTGATAATTTAGACTATAGTTTTATCAGTTTTCCTCTGAATAAAGTTCCAGCCACATCAATTGAAATCAAATACACCCCTGATTCCCAGCTGTTTATGTCTAAATAAATTCGATTGTCTTTGTCTAACGCCAAATTTGAGTTGATCAAATTTTTGCCAAATAAATCAAAGGCTTGAAGCGATACAAAATTGGAATTGATGCCAGGTATCTCAATGCGCACATCATCCGAAGACGGATTTGGATATATTTTCAGCAGATTGCTGGAATCTGGAATGATCCTTGATCCACTTGATAAATCAGCCAGATCAATGCAATAATCTTCAACCTGCCCAAAGCTAAATATGCCACAAGATGAGGGAGGTGTTGGGTCACTTTCAAAGAATTTCATAACTACCCTCATGCGTGAAGTACCCGTTTGGTTTATGGCAGGTGTAATGAAACTACCGCTTACAACGCCTTCCTGAGCGAAACCCGGATCAAAAACCAACTCATCGTAATCATCAAAATCCCCATCCATATTGTAATCAATAAAAATACGGAAATACTCCTTGTATGGAGATCCCCAGAAACCCGGTGTGAGGGTAAAATTTACTTCACTAAGTGGCGCTATCACAGGATTATCTGCCAACAGTCCGGCAAAATTCTGATACCCACCACCTCCTGGCCCCGATTCGAATTTCCAGTCATTTAACTGAACTGAAGCGATCCACTCTTCCTGTGCCAATGTAGCGCCTGCAGGACAATACACCTCTTCGAGGCAGGAGCCACAACCTTTGGTTTTAAACTCACCCGAAGCCAGTAAGGTTATCCATGAATCCAGACACCAACCCTGAACTTTCAATTCATATTCTGTACACCATTCCAAATCAGGTATGACAATAGTGCCCGGCAATTGAGTAAAACTTTGCCAGTTTGATGTGTTTTTCTTTCTTATCAGCACCTTGTAATTCGTAAAATCCGGTCCAGTGCTCCAATCAATGGAAACTGAGTTTAAAAAACTGGTAGCAGACCAGCTAAAGCCTGGAATGGAGCAACACCCCGATGTGCCATAATCCCTTTCAGGTGACCAAGTGCTCGAATTGGTATTATCACAAGCAGCCCTGAGAGAGACTTCATAGTGCTTACATGGCTCCAGTCCCGCAATTACATACGGCAAACTGATATCCTCAACAACTTGCCAATTGCCGCTTCCTGTTGTCCGCCAGCGGATATCCACGCGGTCCGGGTTATTGATAATCGTAGCATCTACTTTAATAGAATATGGTGAGTTTTCTATGGCCCATACATCTACAGGGGCAGCACAATTCGGGCAGTCTGATTCAAACTGGAATAATAAATTGTACAGATCCAGCCGACCGCCGCTGAGACAGGCATTTTCCAGGGACGGATTTGGTTTAACCGATTCCAGCACCAGTTCCTTTGCACGTAAAGCTGCCAATGCTGGTTTGTATTTGGCCAAAGCAATTAATTCACTACAAGGAGTAGAATATAATAAGCCAATGGCGCCCGCAACATGAGGCGCTGCAAATGAAGTTCCTGAATAGCTCCCGTATTGACTATTGGGACTCGTAGTGAATATACCATCGCCATAAGCACCCAAATCGATGTTCTGAGCGCCCCATGCTGCATTTGGCGATTTTAAATCTTGATTATTCAAGGAGGTGACCGCCAGCAGGTAATCACTCGGACAGGTTGTTGGAAGATCACCTGACAAGTCTACATTAACCGGGTTATTGGCGGTTGCGGCTACGCTTATAATTCCTACTTCTCCTAATTTTTCAAAAGCCTCGCACCAAAGCGGAGAATCTGATGGCATTCCGTAATCAATTCCCCAAGAACAATTTGCCGCAACAATAAATGCACCCGAAGCTCCGTGAGTATCGTTGTAACGCTTCCTTGCTTTTATGATATAATCATAGGCAGCCAGTATTTCAGCTTCGGAGTTGCCGCCTGCAACGAACATGATCTTAATTGTCCAGTTTACTCCGCTTACGCCTGTTCCATTGTTTCCCGAAGCGCCAATAATTCCACTTACCGGCGTACCGTGGGTAGTGCTTATCCCCTGAATATTATCATTTTGCGAGAATACATTCCAGCCTTTGTAATCGTCAACATATCCATTTCCGTCATTATCAATGCCATCCCCGGGGATTTCCATCCTGTTTACCCATAAATTCTGCACAAGATCGATGTGGGTTCTGTTTATGCCTCCATCTATAACTGCTACAACAATGGTGTCGCCAGAAGCACTCAATCCTCCTGTCGAAATTTCCCAGGCCTGATCAGCATTCAGGTCTGCATCCGGGACGCCTCCATTTGAACCATTATTCAGGTATTGCCATTGTTGAAAAAAGAGTGGATCATTTGGCAGGAGCTTGTCTCTGTTTTGAATGATGTGGTTTTTTTGTACACTCAAAACCTCCGGTTGGCGGCTCAGCCAATCCACAAGTTCGTCAGCCGAATCATCAAGCTGAAGTTGCCAGATATTCATGGATGTAGAAATCTGCTTGATTGCTGTTGGATGAGTCAATAAGGAACCTTGCTCTTTGCTGCCAACCATCCTGTAAAACGCATCCAGTTTTGACAACATCTCTTCCCCATTTATTTTCGGGTCGATCTGGATAAGCAAGCTACCTGGAATTTGTGCCTGTGCCTGAATCCCTGAATGAGAGACCAATATTAGCATCATCATTACAAGCAGCGAAAACCACCTTATATTTATCTTTTTATGACCCATTGTAACTTTTGCCTTTGTGCAAAATCAGGGCAAAAATGCGAGGAAGTATTGTGGCAACGGTATAAAACTTGAGTTTTCGTACAATTTTGTCAAATTGCATCAAGCTGAGCAGTACCTTGCCCAGGCTTCTTTTTACCTCCAGCGTACCACTTTGAATCCCTTGTCTGTTGAATTATTAATGTTATAACATCCGGCCTGTGTTTCAGACAACACACAACATGAAAATTTCATTTTCTCATCCCAGCAAGCAAATTGCAGCAGTAATGTTCATTAGCCTGGCATGCATGTTCACGGCATTTCAGACAAATGCGCAGGATTGCACTTGTACAAATTGCCCGCAATTCATGCCCGATAATTTTATGGGGAATTTTACCATCAATGTTATGGGGGCCGCTAATAACCAGTTGGGGCAAAATGGGCAGGGAGTCTGTGGTGTTACCATCAATTTCGACCATGAGTATATAGGTGACCTGAGTATTGTGCTTACATCTCCTGGCGGACAGTCTGTTCAACTTATTGGCCCGATTGGCTTGTTTGGGATGACTGATTTTACGAGTTGGGACATAGCGTTTGTGCCTTGTAATGATCCGGCAGCGCCAGATCCCGGATTTGCACAACAATGGAGCAACAATCAGCCCTGGGGTTTATTCGGTAATTACAGCGGCACATATTATCCGAATCAGGGTTGTCTGGAGAATTTTAACTCAGGCCCGGTGAATGGCACCTGGACGCTAACTGTGACCGATGGACAGGCAAATGATGTAGGTAACTTTTATGATTATGAAATTATCTTTTGTGATCCGACCGGAATCCTGTGTTTTACCTGTGCCGCTGATGCTGGCACACTCAATGAGGCAGATGTAAGTGCTTGCCAGGGTTCACAGGACTTGATTTTGACTGTAAACCCTACCTACATTCCTCCGGCTGTACAACCACCCGCCGGGGAGTATTCTTATGACTATATTATTGCGGGAGCTGGGGGTATTATCCTGGAATATAGCAGTTCGCCTGACCTAAGTGGCTATGATCCAGGTAATTACACCGTATGCGGGTTTTCCTATTACAGTGGACAATTTGATCTGATTCCACCACCGGATGGAAGTTTAACAATTGCTCAATTGTCTAATTTACTGTCTTCTCCAGATCCGCCAATTTGTGGAGACATTTCATCGGATTGTATAAACGTTAGTATTTTCTCGGCGCCACCGGACGAAGAGGAAATCATCAGCATTTGTGCACCTGATTACTATTTTTTTCATGGACAGAATTATTGTCTTACTGGCATGTACACCATACCCCTGGTTTCAGCCGATGGATGCGAATACACAGCAACCCTTGATTTGACAGTGCATCAGCTGACGATCACCAATCTCAATGAGACAATTTGCGATGGAGAATGTGCCACTACGCCGGGATTTGAATCTTATTGCACTCCCGGCAACCATCAGGAAGTATTCATTTCACAATTTAATTGCGACAGTATTGTAAACCTGAATCTCCAAACACTACAGGTAATGGCGAGTATTCAGACGCCTGACTCTATATCGTGCAGCCAGCCAAGTATTGTATTGGATGGAACAGGTTCTAGTGTAGGAGCAAGTGTAACTTATCATTGGACAGCGAGCAATGGTGGTCATATTGCCACAGGGGCTAACAGCCTGATGGCTACAGTTGATGCTCCTGGTGAATATCAATTAGAAGTGTGTAAAACCGGAGGTGGCCTTACGTGCTGCGATATAGAAAATATCGAGGTGTTTGCGGACAATGATGCATCTATCTCCCCAGACACTATACTTAGTCCAGCAGGTATTTGCCAGGGAGATACCGTCACTTTTGTGGCTACCTCTGTACCAAACGCCCTGGAGTATTTGTGGTATTTACCTTCTGGGGTTATTCCTGTTTCATCGTTGAATTCAGATACAATCAGTGTAATTTGGAGCATATCAGTTGATAGTTCAATCTGTGTAGCAGCCATAAACTCCTGTGATACCAGTACACAGACTTGTTTGGACATTACACTTGGCGAGGTACCTGCTCCTGACCACATAATTGGAGACACGGCTGTTTGCCAGACTACTCAATACTTGTATCATGTTCCTGTTACCCCTGGAATATTATCATACAATTGGAGTGTTATTGGCGGGAATATTATTTCAGGTCAGACAAGCGATTCTGTGCTGGTCGAATGGTTTGGATCTGCTGGTGAGTTATGCGTACAAGCTGTCAATAATTGCGGCTTTAGTGGGGATACATGTATTCAAATTGCGGCAATGACTGCTCCGGAACAACTAAATATATTTGGTCCTGAACTGAGCTGCCCGGGTGCAGAACAATTGTATTGGACAGATACTATTCCAACTGCAGACAACTATATATGGCAAATAAGCAATGGCACCTTGCTTTCTGGTCAAGGATCCGATACTGCCCTGGTTTCATGGAATGGCACATCCAATGTTGGACAAATTTGCGTTGCCGCTAGCAATTTCTGTGGAACAGGACCAGACTCCTGCATAAATGTCACACTGAGTCCTCCAAAGGGCAGCGTTCCTACTTTTGTTTGTGACTCTACAAACCAAAATTACACAGTTTCCTTTGTGATCTCGGGTGGTGTTGCGCCCTACTCGGTAGCCGGACAACAGTTATCAGATAGTCTGTTTGTTTCCAGTCCAATTCTTGCTGGTCAGCCATATAGTTTCTTTATTACTGATTCAAAGAATTGCATTTCGGAGGAAATTGCAGGCAGCTATGATTGCAATTGCAGCACTTTCTCCGGATTTATGGATAACATTCAGCTTGCTGCTTGCGAAGGCGAAACCATTAGCGCTATATTCCTTGGGTCGGAAGTCCTTGACGGAAATGATGTTGGCGCATTTTATCTACATGATGGCGCCGGCTCGTCTCTCGGAACAATTTATGATCAAAATACAAGCGGCGTGTTTGGACTTTCCACAGGTATGCTGTATGAAACGGTGTACTATGTTTCATTTGTTACAGGCAACGACCTAAACGGTTTTCCTGATTTGTCGGATCCGTGTCTTTCAGTTTCAACAGGTCAACCAATAATATTTCACCAGAATCCAGTGGCATACGCCGGTATTGACCTGGAAACTTGTGCGGACACGCTTGTTATGGGTGCAAACCTCCCTGTAAACTCACTGGGACATTGGTCTGTACTTACTGGCAACCAACCAGATATCACAATAGAGAATTCAACTGATCCGCAAAGTGCAGTAACTACATTGTCACCTGGAGTCTACACCCTGGAATGGACTGTAACGACCAATGGTTGCAGTAATTCAGATACGACCACCATAAGCTTTTATGATTCTCCAGCAGTTTCGGACATTCAATTCGTTTGCGATGCCGCCAATGAATTTTACACGGTGCAACTAACCCTTTCAGGAGGTAATCTTCCTTATTCTGTTAATGGATCTGTCATTCCTGATTCCATTTATCATTCAATTGCTATTGTCAGTGGCCAGAGTTATTCATTTCTTGTTTCTGACACACAAGGTTGTAGTCTGCCCTTGATTTTGGGAAGTCACCTTTGCAATTGCAGTACGGATGCTGGCACCATGTCGCCAAATCTAATAAGCAAGTGTGTAGGGCAAAACATTGTGGTTACAAGCAATAATGATTACACGCTGGATGCAAATGACGTGTTTTCATACATACTTCACGATGGTTCCGGAAATGTTTTAGGGCAGGTTTTTGATCAGAATTTCAACGGAGTTTTTAGCTTGAAAGCGGGCATGAATCCTGACCAAACTTACTATGTTTCATTGGTGGTTGGAAATGCCAATGGTACGATTCCAGATCAATCTGACCCATGCTTCTCGGTGAGTGTTGGTCAGCCTGTGGTTTGGCTGCAATACCCAGATCCAAATGCCGGTATAGACGCATCAGTTTGCGGAGATTCAACAGTATTGAACGCGGATAGCTCCGGATATAATGGAATCTGGACAAAAGTTTTGGGGCCAGGCACTGCTACTTTCTCCAATCCCACAGATCCTGAAAGCCAGGTTTCAGTGAGTACGTTTGGGCTGTATATATTTCAATGGACTGAAACAAATGGGGCATGTAAAGGAAGCGATCAGGTAATTGTCAGGTTTAATCAGGTGCCTACCCTTGATAATTTATCAGAAGACTGCAATGGTACCAATACGGGATATACCGTTTCGTTTACGGTGGAGAATGGATCGTCGCCTTATACCGCTAATGGCTTTCCTGGTTCATTTCAGGGAAATTTATTCACCTCCTCAATCATTAACAACAATGAAGCTTATTCCATTGAAGTGACAGATGGCAATGGTTGTTTGGCAGGGGCAGTAAGCGGGAATCATTTTTGCCCTTGTAGTACTTATGCAGGCACATTGGATACCAGCCTTCAGATTTTTTGTGCCGACGATCCAGCATTGGCAATTTGGAACAACAATGCGGTCCTGGATACAGACGATACCATTCAATTTGTGTTGCACGATATTTCCGGGCCGGGCCTTGGAACTATCCTGGCAACTAACAACCAACCAATATTTTCTTTTGGCCCGGGGCTTCAAACCGGCATCACCTACTACATTTCAGTGGTCGCAGGTAGCAATATCGCAGGTGCCATCGATTTAACGGATGATTGCCTAAGTGTTTCTCCTGGAGCGCCGGTGCAATGGAAAGACATCCCTATGGCTTTTATCACTGGAGACACCTCCATTTGTTCTGGAGATACAGCATTGCTGACATTTTCAGGGACTGGCAGTTTTCCTCTCGAATTGTTCTATTCAGATGGCAACTCACAATTGACCCTTTCAATTCTCGACAGTCAGGCTGTATCACTTGGCATATTACCTCAATCAAGCACAACCTATTCTCTTTTTGCTGTTGAAGATGGTAGTCTGCCAGTATGTTCCGCTGCCCTAAACCAATCAGTCAGCATAATGGTGGGGCAAGGAGTTACAGCAGGTGAATTTACTGACACCATAAAACTATGCAGCGGGGTTGACACAACTTACAACCTGTTTTCTCTATTAACCGGTGCAGATGCAAATGGCAATTGGATTGAGATATCGGATATGGTTTCCCCTCCGGGAGCATTTGATACCAGTCTGGGTACATTTACTACTGGGAATTTAAACCAGGGTTTATTCAGTTTCAAATATCTAGTTGCTGCGCAAACACCCTGTTTTAATGATTCAAGTATTATAACCATTGAAATTGCTGAAAGTCCTGTTGCTGATGCGGGGCCAGACCAGGTGATCGATTGTGACAATCCAAGTGCTACTCTCGGAGGGCCAAGCACTTCAAGCGGTCAATACATTTGGTTCCATAATGGCCAGATAATAGACAGTGTACAGCAAGTAAGTGTACAAGAAGGAGGCGCGTACACACTCCAGGTGACTAATGATTCGGGATGTTCCCAATCAGACGAGGCTGTTATTCAAGCAGACAATCAGGCGCCAAATGCAGAGCTGATTTCAGCGGAGGATATAAGTTGCTTTGGCGAAATTGACGGTGTTATAGCAGTTGATTCATTTACTTCGGTGCATTTTCCGGTGTTATATGCATTGAATAATGAGCCTTTTCAACAAAACCCAATATTTACAAACCTGGAACCGGGAACTTATGTGTTGCACTTGATGGACGCAAACGGTTGTGTTTCAAGTGATGATACCATTCAAATAAATCAAGCCTTGAATTTCACATCCGAGCTTGGTCCGGATATTCAGGTGTCATTGGGAGACTCAGTTTTGTTGCATGTTGAAACAGGTGTTCCCATTAATTCACTGGATACCATTCTTTGGCAGCCATTGTATGATCAAAGCCCTGGAAGGATCATCAGTGAACAACATTTTTTACCTCTGGAATCCGGAGTCGTGAGTGTCCAGGTTATTGATTCAAATGGCTGTTTTAAGACAGATCAGATTATGATCAGCGTTTTGAAACCAAAGCGCGTATATATTCCCAACGTATTCAATCCAGGTTCTGACCTGAACTCATCTATTTATATTTTTGCCGGAAAGGATGTAGCCATGATTGAATATTGGTCAATTTATGATCGTTGGGGTTCGAAATTATTTGAACTAAATGATTTTCTGCCGAATGACCCTGCATACAGCTGGGATGGCACCTATCGCGGGTCTTTGCTCAATCCCGGAGTCTTTGTCTATGAAGCGCTTGTTCGATTTGTAAACGGAGAAACCACTTTATACAAAGGCGATATAACCCTGATAAGGTAATAGTTGTACAGGTCAAATGGATATAGCATTACACAGAAAACTGCTGGAAGATATATCTAAAGGGAAGGAGACTGCCCTGGCCGAGTTGTACGGCATATTTAAGGGAATGGTGTACAATACCGCTTTGAGTTATTTGCAGGATCAACATGCTGCCGAAGAAGTCACCCAAGATGTTTTTGTAAAGATCTACCAGGGCGCAAGCAGTTTTGAAGGAAAATCGGCGCCATCCACCTGGATTTACAGAATCACAATTAACAAGGCTAAAGATTACCTTGATTATCAAAAGCGGCAGAAGCGTTTTGGATTCGTTTCGTCACTTTTTCCGGGTGATGAAGCAGCCAAACCCATAGACCTGCCCGTTTTTGATCACCCGGGCGCAATTCTGGAGAACAAGGAAAATGCCAGGATTCTTTTCCAGGTTATAGACTTGTTACCAGAACAACAAAAAACAGCGTTTATACTCAGTTATGTGGAAGATCTGGCACGACAGGAAGTAGCTGACGTCATGGAGCTTTCATTAAAGGCCGTTGAATCACTGTTACAGAGAGCAAAAAACAATCTCAGGAAAAAACTGGAAGATTTTCGCCCGCAAAGCCGCAGGAATAAGTGAATTCCAGCGTCTAATGAATATATGACAACAAGCAAACTCATTTATAATGGAAAACTGGAAAGAAGACATACTAAACAGCATGAGAGGTGCTGAACGTGCCCAGCCAGATCCGGATGTGTACAAACGGATTCTTGCCAGGATTGAAATCAGGGAAAAACTTGAGGTGGTTAAACGACCATACGTAGCCCTGGCAGCAGCCTGCCTGGCTTTTTTAATCATGGCAAATGTGTATGCCATCTCTAACAACCGTGGAGTATCCCGCGGCGGGTCTTCTACCTACGATATGGAGATTGCGAACTACAACTTGTATTAAGGTGCTGGCTGAAAACCGATTCAGTATGAAAAAAACGACATTACTCACCATTGCTGTGTTCATTCTTGTGCTACTCAATTCCATCAGCATTGGTTATTTGCTGCTCAGGAAACCACCACTCCCGCCAATGCCCGGGGAAAGAAGTCCTGAACGGATCATACGGGAACTTTCTTTGGACAAGCAACAGAGCAAGGCATTTGAAGAAATGAAAACGGCACACCATGATCAAATGTTAAAAAGCAATGACGCGTTCAGGAATGCAATGAAACAGTATTTCGAATTGTTGCGACTGGATTCCGTACCTGCCAATGAGGCTGCAGCACTTGAATCCAGGATGTTTTCAATTCAGCAGGAAAGAGCACGCATGACACTCAACCATTTTATGGAATTGAAGGATTTGTGTACTCCAGAACAGAAAGAAAAATTCAATGCCCTAATCCCAGATCTTACAACGGTAATTATGCCACCCAAAGGGCCCGAGGTGCCTCCCCGGGGTCCTCGACGGTAACCTTAATTTGAAATAACACGCCCTAAATTGGAAAGCAACTCTTCTGCAGAATGGGCAGGCGACAATTGCAGTAATTCGGAGATGGTAAGGAATATTTGTTCTGGTGTCTTTCCCGACTCCCGAATTGATTTCAATGAATCTGCACCATCTGATTTTGAAAGCTTTAGGCCACTGCCATCTGTGAGCAAGGGGTGGTGCAAAAATGGCACTTGAAGAAAAGAATTCAAACCCAGACAATTAGCTATATATTGTTGATTTCTGGTAGATGTTTCAAGGTCGTTTCCTCTTATTATATGTGTGATGCCAAAGTGTATGTCATCGGCCAGACTGGCAACCTGATAGGCCGGGATACCATCGCGGCGCCTAACGATAAAATCTGAAATTTCCGGATCGGAAGATTTTATCCTCCAGGCTACATCTTCGTCATCAAGACTCAAATTTTGTCCTCTAAATTCTTTTGGATAATCATCCATATACCTTGCCAGCTCAGATCTTGATTTCTTACACGCAAACAATAGATTTTTGCTTCTAAGTACTTGAAGCAGTTGAAAATACAAGTCTAATCGATTCGATTGAGACCAGCTGGTTTCAAAATCTTCTGTTGGATTGACTTTGCTGGAAATACCCGGGCCTTCATCCCAATCCAGGCCTAGCCAATGAAGACTGTCAAAAATATCCTGGACATACTCATCGCGCTTTCTGGCAGAGTCCAGATCATCTATTCGCAGCAAAATACTACCGTTGTTCAAACGGGCTGTCAACCAGTTCAGGGTAAAATTGAGTGCATTTCCCGTGTGCAGAAAACCCGAGGGAGTTGGCGCGAAGCGCAATTTGCATCCATTACCGGCCTGGCATACAAAATCCAGAAAAGCCTTTGGAAAAGCAGTGTTATTGGGCTGGCTGATTTTGCTCAAATTCCTTAATCAATTCTTCTGGAGACTTCCCAAGGTTTTTCAATGCCATTTGCGCATCATCCGCGAAATCCGGATCATTGGGATATTTTTGAAGGAAGGCCTCATAGGTTTGCTTGGCATTTTCAAGGTCATTCAAATCATTTTCATACACAAAGCCTATCATGAAAAGTGCGGTCGGAGCTTTCTTGCTGCCTGGTACTCCTTCAGCAACCTTGCGGTATAGCTCAATTGACTTTTCAGGGAGACCAATGGTTTTAGCAAGTCCGGCAGCTTTTAGAATAACATCTGCATATTTTTCAAGGTTGTCTTTTTCAACAAGGGGGGCCAGCTGTTCTGATGTAGCTATAAACTCTTTGGCTTTTTCTTTATCGGTAACATTCACCCCACCCATGGCCTTGTCAAGGTCTACAAGTTGCTGGGTCAGGCGAGCAGCCTTTTCAGTATCGGTTTCCTGATTGCAAGCTGAAATCAATATAGCCAGGAACAGAAAATTACAAATGTGTTTCATATAGTAGTCTGAAAATCAAATGCTTGAACAAAATTATATCAACCCAATTTAAAATGCGGATTTTCAATTAGGCCCAACGGGTTTCCAAACGGATCAATCACTGAGCCTACTTTAATTCCTTCGCCAACATCCATTATTTTATCACCCGGTGTTGCTCCCAAAGAAATAAGATGGGCATAAACCTCTTCAACATTCTCTACACCCCAATAGGTTTTGTCACCGCTTCTACCCTCTCGCACTGTTGAATCCGGATCCAGGCCGAATTCAAATCCACCCACGTTGAAACCAACATAGAAAGGCTCGTCAAAGTATGGATCTATTCCCAAAGCTTCGGAATACCATGCTTTCGCCTTTTCAAGATCAGGCGCTGCTACAACAAAAGTTCTAAGGCCCAAAAACCGTTTTTTCATAAGGATAAAATTAAAGGTTATTCGTATTCGAATTCTCCAAATTCGCTCTTAACTATAACTTTTTCACCTGCCGCTTCCTGCACTGAACCTAAAATTCGTGCCTCAATCTGATATTTTTCTGCGAGTGCCAGCACTTTGTCAGCATCTTTCGGAGCCATGTATATTTCCATGCGATGTCCCATGTTAAACACCTGATACATCTCCCGCCAGCTTGTTTGACTACTTTTTTGGATCAAATCAAACAATGGCGGAACCGGAAACAGGTTGTCTTTTATTACCAGCGCATTCTTAAAGAACTTCAAAACCTTGGTTTGACCGCCACCCGTTACATGGATCAATGCATGGATTTTATCCCGATGCTCCTGTATCAGTTCCTGTAACAACGGAAGGTATGTTCTGGTTGGCGAAAGTAAGAGTTTACCTACCGTGGTTTGATGGCCATTGGGCAAGTCGATTTTATTGGTGAGCATTTGGTCGCCGGAATACACTACATTAGGATTCAGGGCGGGGTCGAAGCTTTCGGGATATTTAGCGGCATAAACATTTGACAAAACATCATGTCTGGCAGCTGTCAAGCCATTGCTTCCCATACCGCTGTTGTACTCAGATTCATAAACAGCCTGGCCAAAGGAGGCCAGCCCAAGCACCACATCGCCTGGTTTAATATCCGGCACGATTACTTCGGATCTTCTAAGTCGGGCAAATGCTGTAAAACCCACGTCAACTGTACGCACGATATCTCCCACATCTGCAGTTTCTCCTCCGGCAAGTTCAATGGTAACACCGTGCTGTCGCATGTTATCTGCAAAATCGGAGGCCCCTTTTATAAGTGCAGAAACTACTTCACCTGGGATCAGGTTTTTGTTTCGGCCGATTGTACTGCTGAGCATAAAGTTGTTCACAACGCCGGAACACGCCATATCATCCAGATTCATCACGATCGCATCTTGTACAACTCCAGGCCAAACAGATAAATCGCCGGTTTCCTTCCAATGCAGATAAGCCAGGCTTGACTTCGTTCCTGCAGTATCGGCATGAAGTAGATTGCAATAGTCCGGATCACCTGCAGCCAGATCAGGCAGAATTTTGCAAAATGAACTTGGATACAGTCCTTTATCCAGATGAGCAATAGCCTTATGAACATCCTCTTTGGAGGCAGAAACTCCTCGTTCTTCGTACTTGGTAATGGGTTTTGTCTGATCGGCCATGCCTGTTATTTTTCCCAGCTGCGAAAGCTCGCCGTTTGATCGTATATGTGATATAGAATTGCTTTGTCAAAATCGGTAAACGCCTGATTGCGTCTGGCCATAACCAAAGTGGCCGTTTCACAGGCATCGCTGTATTTGTATGTGCGATAATTTGCCCCAGGGCCGCCCCAGGAGAAATCGGGAATGAAGTTGCGAGCAAAGCCAGCCCCAAAAATATTGGCACAAACACCCACCACAGTTCCAGTATTAAACATGGTATTGATGGCGCACTTGGAATGATCACCCATAAACAAGCCAACAAACTGCTCGCCCGTCTTTTCGAAACTCTGTGACTGATAATTCCAAAGTTTTACTTCGGAATAATTGTTTTTTAAATTTGAGTTATTGCTGTCAGCACCCAAATTACACCACTCCCCTATCACGGAATCACCCAGGTAGCCATCATGCGCCTTGTTGGAGTTTCCTATCATGATAGACCTGGCAATTTCACCGCCAATTCGGCAACCGGGTCCAAAGGTGGACGGCCCATAAATTTTGGCGCCCATTTTTACAATACACCCCTCCCCAATCGCAATTGGCCCACGTAGTTTGGAGCCTTCCATCACCTCAGTTTTTGCACCGATATAAATGGGGCCACCCGTAGTATTGAGTGTGCATGCCTCCATTTTCACACCTTCCTCTAAAAACACCTTATTGGCAGGACCAATTACCTGATTGCTGGATGACATCTGATGAGACTTTCTGCCCCCCGTCAGCAGTTCAAAATCCTCAAGTAATGCCATTTCATTCAGCCTGCTTAACTCCCAAAGGTGATTGAGAAAAGTGAGGGTTATGCCTGAGTCAATTTCAGTGCCGCGCAGTTCCGAAACTTCTTCATCATCAATGAGGGATTCGAATCTGGTTTCATTCAAGCGGGCAGCAAGCAATTCTCCTTTGTACAACAGCGCCTCATTCAGTTTAAGCTGCTTGATGCGGGCGCACAACCTGGCGTTTGGCAATACCCCTGCATTGATGATGAGATTTTCATCCTCAATGTCAATCGGAAATTTTCCTTGCAAATACTCCTGTGTGATGTAGGAGACAGAACCATCTAACAGGCGTTCCCATTTTTCGCGCAGGGTGAGTATTCCCAATCTCAGTTCACCCATTGGTCGGGTGGCTGTAAGCGGTAAAAAATTATCGCGGGAATCGCTGTCAAATAAAATGATGTTCAACATGGTTTGGGAATCGGAATGGGAATTTCAATTGGCTAGCGCCTTCCGGGGCAAAAATACGTTTACCTTTCTGAACGGACATAAAAAAAGTCCCAATAGACGTAAAGCTATCGGGACTTTTAAGAAAATTTGTCAAAACTCGATTACTTGGCGAATTTCGCAAATTTCTTGTTGAATTTGTCAATACGACCGGCTGTGTCAACGAATTTCATTTTACCGGTAAAGAAAGGATGGCTAAAAGAAGAAATCTCCAATTTAACCAATGGGTATTCTTTACCATCTTCCCAGGTAATGGTGTCTTTAGTTTGCACACAAGACTTGCCCAAAAAACCTTCGTCGGTAGAGATATCGCGGAAAACAACCATTCTGTAATTGTCCGGGTGGATGTCTTTTTTCATAACTTTCAAAAATTGAGCCGCAAAAGTACAACTACTGGCTAATTATTTCCAAACATTTTTTTTGAAATTTACTACACATCAATCTTTACTCTTCATTATCCCCAGAATTTCATGGTGGCATTCCCAGACTTGTTTAACCAGGGAGTGCTTTTCGTCGTTGTTTATTATGGTGTTTGCAAATTGTTTTTTCTCATTTTCCGGGAGCTGCTGTTTTATTCTTGCCATCACCTGTTCAGCGCTTACGGAATCTCGCTTGACTACGCGTGCAATTCTTAACTCCTCAGGTGCAGTTACCAGAATTAAATAGTCCAGATGTTTGTAAGAACCACTTTCAATTAACAATGCAGCCTCTTTTAACGTGTATAATGCGCCTTCGCGGCTTTTTTCAAGATGCCAGGCTTTCGCATGCTCTTCAAGGACAGGATGTACCAACTTGTTTAATTCACCAAGTTTAATTGGATCATTGAAAACTATGCTGGCTACATAGGCTCGATCATAAGTTTCGTCATGTGCATAGGCTTGTTCACCCAACAGTTGTTTAATCCCAGTTTTTACATTTGGATCGTGCTGAATAAGCCATTTAGCCCAGTAATCTGCATCATACACAGGAATTCCCAGCGTTTCAAAAATCTTGCAAACAGTACTCTTGCCAGATCCAATTCCTCCGGTGATGCCTACCCGATACGAAGATTTCTCTGTCCCTTTCATGCGTTAGTCCCTGAAATTCTGGTATTTATTAAACAAACATGCTTTAAAACTTAGGCTGCGAAGATAGGCTATGTCGGGGAATGCCCTACCTTCGCCACTCTGGGTATTCGTATGGAGCCTCCAGTCTGTTATGGATAAACATACCTATTGTTATCACAGCGAAGAACTAAACCGGGAGAAAGCACAAAATGCTTTGCTCAAGCTACTTGTTGGCGTAGATGGTGTTTCAATGCTGGCTGTCGGACGGGATGGAGAAATTCTGGGCTTGGAAGCCCATCAGATGCTTCGTAAGAAGTTTGATGCCGATTTTTTTTCAACTGAACTTCAGGAACTTTTTTCAAACAGGGAAATGCTTAATTTGCCTTTTTCCCGTGTGGAAGCGGCCATTTCTGTTCCTGCCGTAACGCTCGTGCCAAACAGGCTGTTTTCTGCAGATAATTTGAATACCTACTTTAAGCTGTTGCAGGATCCTGTGGCCAATATGGTCTTCGGCTATGAAGCCATGGAAAACCACGGCTGCCATTTGGTTTGGGGAGCAGACCCCTCTTTTCAATCATTTATTAATCGTTTTCAGCCAAAGCATCTGGCGTCATTTCTAATCAGAAAATATAAGAATCGGTTGAATGATGCTGGCAAGTCGGTATTTTTAAATGTCAAAGGCAATCAGGCTCAGATCACCTTTTTTGACAAAAGTGATCTGCTCTTTTACAACACCTTTGAAGTAATTAAGCCAAATGACTTGTTGTATTTTGTTTTACTCACCTACGATCAGTTTCGGGCAGACCCAGAGAGCCTTCCGCTTCAGGTTAGCGGTTCAATAATGGAAGATGCAGAGTATTACAAAGCTCTTTATCGCTATATCGGGAATATTCGTTTTATAGAGCCGGATCAACAATTAAATTTACCTCAAAACCAGGACAAACTACCCAATCATTTTTGGTTTGATCTATTTGCCATGTAACGCATGAGGATAATTGGAGGACAATTTAAAGGTCGGAGATTCAACCCTCCGGCAGATAAGTGGCCAACCAGGCCCACCACAGATTATGCTAAAGAGGCTCTGTTCAATATTCTGAACAACCTGCTCGACTTTGAAGAAACAAAAGTGCTGGACCTCTTTGGCGGTACCGGTAGTCATAGTTATGAATTTGTATCCAGAGGCTGTGTAGACGTAACTTATGTAGACAAATTTCCGGCGGCTGTACGATTTGTAAGGCAAACCATAGAAACACTGGACATTGCAGATAAGATCAAAGTGATGCAAATGGATGTATTCCGTTTTATTGATCATACAAATGGTCAATGGGATTATGTTTTTGCCGGCCCACCTTATGCTTTACCGACAATTGATACAATTCCAGACGTCGTTTTTGAAAAGGATCTTTTGCTGCCAGATGGAATCCTGGTGCTGGAACACAATCCTCATCACGATTTTTTGCATCATCCAAAGTTGATGGATGTTCGCAAATACGGTCAGACGATATTCAGCTTTTTTAAAAATTCTGATTCCTGAGTGAAAAATATGATTTGGAGATTTCACAGGAAGCTGTACATTTGCGGCCGCTTTTCAGCGTAATGGCGCGATAGCTCAGCTGGTTAGAGCGTGCGATTCATAATCGCAAGGTCGGGAGTTCAAGTCTCCCTCGCGCTACATCAAACGATAAATGCCTGATTGTGAACCAATCAGGCATTGTTTTTTACTTCTCTTACCTGCATTTTATAATCGTTGACACTTTCGCCGCAATAATCATCCTATCAATGGGCGTTATGAGTCATTAGTTGATCAAAACCGAAATAAACCCACCATTCATGCAAAAAGCACTTTTGTTCCTTTTACTAAATATTTCAGCCTTTTCTATAGGCATTTCCCAAACCTTGCCCCTTGCACCGGCAGAAACCAATGATCCTGAAGCGAAAAAGGTATTGGACAACCTTCGAAAAAAATACGAAGGTTATAAATCCTTTGAAGCCTTTTTCAGTCTGGCTATTGAAATTCCGGAGCAAGCCAAAACAGTTCAAAAAGGAAGTATCGGCCAGGAAGGCGAAAAATTCAAGCTCAGCATGGATGATCAGGTGATTATTGACGATACCAAGGCAACCTGGATTTACCTCAAAAATTTAAATGAAGTGCAGATCAATGACTCAGAGCCGGGTGGTTCTGATGTTGGATTCTTTAGCCCAAAGCAGCTGCTGCGTCGTTATCAAAAGGGTGATTTCCTGTACACCATAACCGACAAAATAGGTTCTGGCAATAAAGTACTCACCCAGATCGAGTTCAAACCAGTAGACCGGAATTCAGAGTTTTCAAAAGTTCGTTTGAGTGTGGATGAGAAAGCATCGACCATTGAAAGCATCAAGGCTTTTGCAAAGGATGGTTCCCGATACACATTTTCGGTATCCAAATTCTATCCTAATAAACCTTTGGGAGCCCAGTATTTCACTTTCGACTCAAAACAATATCCCGGGGTGCATGTAGAAGACCTTCGGATGTAAACTGATAAGTTTCAGGATAGCTTTGCTTTCAAATTTGTCCATAATTATCAGTTTAGTCCAAACATAAAGGTCATTGTCAGAAATAAGATGCTCCTTTGTGTTTTAAAATTTTAGAGATAAGCTGCTAATTATGAGCCAGTCAATGAGTTCAAGCCAGACAGTAACCTGTCTGTTTATTTTACTTTTAATTTCCAACTCTTTATTTGCACAAAACCCGCAAGCAAGACAGGGTCGGGGCAACTGGAACGGTGGAGCCAATGGCCAGGCCAACATTGGGCGCTTCTACGGGAAAGTGGTTGACGAAACAAGCGGTGAGCCGATTGCGTATGCATCTGTCCAATTAAGAGGTATGCAATACGACAGCACGGCAGGAAAAATGGTTCAGGCAAATATCGCAGGTCAGCTAACCGAACCAAATGGCGACTTCAGCCTGGAGAACTTGCCAGTCCGCGGGGCATTCACCTTGAAAATCAGTTTCCTTGGTTATGTTGAAATGGAACAGAAGGTTTCATTCATGAGCCGGGGATCGGGTGGCAACCCTAGCTTCGACAAAGATCTGGGAAATATCAAGCTGGCAGCAAGCAGCAGTCTTTTGAAAGAAGTGACTATTTCCGGCGATGCTTCACAGGTTTCGCTAGCCCTCGACAAGAAAATTTACAAGGTTGACAAGGATGACGTAGCCGCGGGTGGTACTGCCGAAGATGCGCTTAAAAACATCCCTACCCTCCAGGTAGATATTGATGGAAACCTGACCATGAGAAATGCCTCGCCCCAGATTTTTGTAGATGGCAGGCCAACAAACCTCACACTTGACCAAATCCCATCTGACGCAATTGATAATGTAGAAGTAATTACAAACCCTTCAGCCAAATATGACGCTTCGGGTGGGAGCGCCGGCATTGTAAATATTGTCTTGAAAAAAGAGAGAAGAATTGGCTATAATGGTTCCATTCGTGCCGGCATTGATATGCGCGGCAGAGCCAACCTTGGCGGTAATATCAATGCTCGAGAGGGCAAATTCAATGCTTTCGTAGGTTTATATCTCAATCAGCGAAAAAGCTATAGTTCGGCCGGAACCATCAGAAACACGCACGATCTGGATGGCACTCCAACATCCCTGGTAGACCAACACAATGCACCAATAAGCAGCGGTTTATTTGCCATGGTAAGAGGTGGACTGGACTGGTTTATTGACAATCGCAACACTCTCACATTTTCTGGTAATTACCACGGTGGATCCTTCAATAACATGGATCAGTTATTTAAAGATGAAACTTTTTATAGCGATAGTCTTTCCGACAACACCATCAGCTCGATAAGAAATTCTGAAAGCACTCGCAATTTTAAAAATTTAGGCACTCAAGTACTTTTCAAGCATTTGTTCCCAAAAGATGGAAAAGAATGGACGGCTGACATAAACTACAACCAATCCAGATCAGAGAACAATGCAGATTATCTGACAGAATTTATCGGTACTGGTGATGACTCGAGTGAGCGTCAATTGGGAGATGGAGGTAACAGCTACCTGACTGTTCAAAGTGATTTTGTGAATCCAATTACCAAAAGTTTGAAATTTGAAACCGGAGTCAGGCTGGCGGTTAGAAATTTTGATACCGATAACCAGAATTTTGTTTTTGACTCTTTGCAGAATGATTATTTGTACGTGCCAGGCTTTACTGACAAGTACAAATTCAATGATCAGGTGTATGCCGCTTATGGCTCTGTTAGCCATTCTTTCCAGAGATGGGGATACCAGCTTGGCTTACGTGCCGAAAGCTCTAAATACAGCGGCACCCTGATTGATAGAGATACGACATTTACCAATGACTTCCCAATTAGCCTGTTTCCCAGTGCATTCCTCACCTACAAATTGAATGAAGAGGATAATATACAACTCAGCTACACAAGGAGAATTAACCGCCCAAACTTCTTTCAACTCATACCATTTACCGATTTTTCTGACTCTCTGGACCTTTCTCGCGGCAATCCGGATCTCTTGCCTGAGTTTGCCAATTCTATGGAGGTTTCTTATCAGAACATCATCAATAAGAATCACAACTTCCTGACATCCGTTTATTACAAACGTTCGAAGAACCTGATCACAAGCTTTACAACCTCAGAATTCAATGAGGATTTGCAACGAATAATTGGCATCAGAACATATCAGAATGCGAACTCCAGCTATGCTTATGGCATGGAATTCACGATTAAGAATACCTTTTTGAAAATAGTCAGTTTAACCAGCAATGTCAACTTCTACAACTCTGTACTTGAACTGAGCAGTGAAGGCTCTCAGATTACCAAGGCGGAACAATTTACCTGGTTCTTGAAAGAAAATCTGAATGTTAAATTGCCAGGAAGCTTTACAGTTCAGTTCAATGGCTCCTATAGAAGCAGAACATCCTTTGATACTGGCGGAGGTGGTGGGAGACATGGCTGGAGGGGCAACACAAGCAATACAGCACAAGGCTATTCCATTCCGGTTTGGTATGTAGATGCCTCTTTAAGAAAAGATCTTTGGAAAAGAACGGCCAGCCTTTCACTAAGCATCCAGGACATTTTCAGATCAAGGAAGACTGGTTCATTTACTGAATCTGAACTATTCACCCAGGAATCCTGGCGTCGCCGCGATGCTCAGCTCGTGCGCCTCACTTTCTCTTACAGGTTTGGGAAGTTTGATGTGTCGTTATTCAAAAGGAAAAACAACAATACCGAATCTTCTGGATCCGAGATGGAAGGGGACTTTTGAATGCGGAGTGCGGAATGCGGAGTGCGGAGTGCGGAGTGCGGAATTAATGTACGTCCCTGAAATAGATTGACCGCCAACTCATCAATAAATGCAAGCTTTGATCAAACATTTTTCAAATTAATAAAAAATCCGGTATTTTGAATAGAATCAAAATACCGGATTTTTATTTTTAAAGGCTGTCCAAAAGACAACAGCAACTTATCGCGCGATAATCAGTTTGCGAAGGTCTTTTGCAGTTCCATTATCTATCACTACAAAGTAAAAACCATTAGCCAAACCGCTAAGAGTCAACTCAATCGAGTTTTGGCCTTCTACAAACTGAACAGAAGGCATATCCATTACAATGCGACCGGTTGCATCAAGCATATACACATTGGCCTCGAAAGTCTCAGTTGATTTGGCCAGAATTCGGGCAAAATCACCGTTTGATGGGTTTGGAGAAACCTGCCAGGCATCCAGTCCTTCTACTTCAATTGTATTGGTAGGTGTACTGTTTACCTTGAAGTTACGGGAATATAAATTCGCGCAACCGTCAGAATAGTTAAATGGTTTGACACGCCAGTAATAGGTGTCATTTGGATCCAAATCAGTTACTAGCAGCGAATTGGTATTCGCAACATACGTTTTAATCAATCCTGTTGCGAAAGAAGGAACAATATCAATCTCTACCAGATAGTTTGTTGCATTTGTTACAGCTTTCCATTCCAGGTTAACAGCATTATAAAATGGTACTGTAGAGCCGTTGGCTGGAGAAACCAATAAATCACTAGGGGTAGTAATTGTGCCAGGTGGCACGTAGGTATTATCCAGGAAATTTCTGGCCGGACTGTTTAAATCTGCAAGCATAGCCGCACTTTGCAATGGAGTGAATACGTAAAGTGAGCATGCATCGAAGTAACTCATCGTATTGTTCTCGTTTGGGTCTACCAACACTCCCAATGGATCTTTTGCCCCACGATCGTATGGTGAGCAATCAGATTGTGAGAACGCGAATTTGTAATCTGGGCCGGTATCGCAAATTTTATCAGCAGCTGTAGTACAATTTGTACCATTCTGTCTTTCAGTCGGCACGCCATCAGGAGCAATTACCGGAGCTATTGGCCAGCCTGCAGAGCTTGGCACAAAACCGGTAGCAGAGCTTTCCCAGCCTAAAAATGGATGTTGCAAGCTAAAGAAGTGTCCGGTTTCGTGTGGAATCGTACTGTTATTTGCATTGCCATTTATTTGATCACGGCGGCTTACAATCCAGTCATTTGTAGGCGTATAATATGCCAGAACTAGTCCCGGGCTGTTATTACCCGAGGCAGCCACATCCGTAATGTAGTAATTAATGGCATTTGGATGTTTTTTTGCCTGCATCAGGAAGGTGTTATCCTGATTGTAGTATACATTATCATTGTTGATGGTTTTATCAAAAAGTCCAAAAGTTGGATGGGAAACCATGTAAAATTGTATTCCTACAGGCTCGTAAGCAGCATTCAAGGCGCAAAGCTGTTCAAGCACTCTTGATTCACGTACCCGACCTGTGCCACTTGAGTTGGCTACCAGATGGAAATAAATCGGTACATACTGAGCACCGCTTCTGTCAGAAACAGACTCATTGGCAGTCACTGTTGCCAGATTTTGAACCAACCGCTCATTATATGTTAACTGATCGGCAGCAGAAACACCGCAGACATGCCTGGAATCCTGGGCCATTGCCATGCTAAAGGCAAAAAAGCCTAGAAATATTAATCCTATTCTCATTGGAAAAGTGTAATTTAAGTAGCGTAAATAAATTTTGAACCGCAAATGTAGTGAGAAGTTCATCAGCTTCTCGTCCGCGATTGGCAATTCAAGTTGTTTTTGTAATCTTTGTCCATTCAAAAGGGAAATTATTTTTTGAAACTAAAGGACAGGACTTTGCCTGGTTTGAAAAATTTATTTTGGCACTCTAATTGCCGCTTTTATAAATATTTTGAAGCCGAAGCGTTTTCAAGCCTGTTTCAAAATTTAATACTTATTTTAACGTTGCAAATGAAACTTTTTTCGGAGCATTGTTGTCTTTAAGGCATCTGAAACCTTCAAAGGTTCCAAACAATCTTTTACCATGCGAATTCCCTATTTTCACTTGCTGATAAGTCTGGTTCTGGTGTGGGGCACTGCCCTACCCTGTTTCTCCCAGAAACGCACATCTGTTTTTGATGCGTTGACCAAGGCGGAGGGTGACAGGGTAAGCATTGATTTGGATCTGACTACTGTGACCGCCCAAAAAAGGACAAATGATTATTTCCCGGCGACCATCACAGGTGTCGACGGCAGGCCTTTAAAAATGGAAGTCAGGGCTCGTGGAAAATTTCGCAGAAAGAATGCCGTTTACCCTCCTTTGAAACTGAAGTTTAAAAAGAAAGAGCTTCTTGCCATCGGTTTGGACACCATGAATGAAATCAAGCTGGTGCTTCCTTGCTACGACAACCGTATTGGTGATGAATTGGTAATCAGGGAATACCTGGCCTATAAGATATTTGAAGCGCTTTCTCCGGTAAGTATCCGGGCAAAGCTCATCCGACTGACCATCCATGATACGCATGTGGAAAAATCCAAAAAGACCATGTTTGCCATCCTGATCGAGGACATGGAGGAGACCTGTGCAAGACTGGGTGGCGCCATTCGCGTGGAAGATTATGGAATTCCAGCCGACAGTCTTCATACCAATCAGGCAGCCATCATGATCATATTTCAGTACATGATTGGAAATACCGACTGGGATATAGCCATGTTGAGAAATGTACGGATGATCAAAACAGCTCAATCAAGTAGAATACTCACTTTGCCCTATGACTTTGATTTTTCGGGATTGGTGGGAGCGCCTTATGCCACCCCAAATTCAGACACTGGCTTAAAAACCGTAAGGGACCGCTTTTTGATGGCGAACGGAGTTAATCCGAATGCCCTGAAAATTGCCATTGAAATAGTAAAGAAAGCTAAAAGCGACATTTATGACATTTGTCACAACCGCTATTTATCAAGGGATGCAGAGGCTGATATGACTAAATTTCTAGATTCGTTTTTTGCCCGTTTGGGTGAAGGCAGTGAAGTGCCTCAAATGATGCAGATGCCCCACATCGACTAAGCATTTATCTGGACAGAAATATTTTCAAAATAATTTTTGCTCAAGGTTTTGGAAATGACTCTTTTCCTTACCTTTGTGCCCCGCAAAAGAAGGCCCTTTCTTTTTTTGCGTTTTTATTTTCAGGAGGAGTGCCAGAGTGGTTTAATGGAGCGGTCTTGAAAACCGTCGTACTGAAAGGTACCGGGAGTTCGAATCTCTCCTCCTCCGCAGGTTTTACCCCTAAGTAGTTTTTTATCAACTACTTAGGGGTTTTTATTTGGTACTAATTACCTGAAAAACGCCCATTCTTGCCCAAAAAAGCCATAAGCTTGATGTGTTTTGGATGTATAAATATTTGATAATCAGTGTAAAAATTAGAAAATTAGCAGCGTGGTATTTGCTTTATAAATTTACTATATGGAATACGCTATGCCTCTTAATTATACTTCACGCTGTTTGGTTTTGAAAATCGCCTGCGGCTAAATCATTGATTAACAGCGTTCAGTATGACAAGTGTTTTCACAACCACTTTGCGGTGGCTATAAATTAACTGGAATTACAAAAAAATCCTGCCAGATTCCCCCTTTATTAATTCTTGAACAAGAGGTTTTAATGTTGATGACAACCGACATTATCTGGCAGGAACTACGCGTAGAGGGTTGGTTCAAGATCAATTCAATTAACGTGTAGTAAATGTAAATTATGCCCCTTCATATATTTATGTTTTTAACAACCGCTTGACAACTTTCCAAATAAGGCACTGCATCATATAATTCATTCAGTATAGTATAGAAAATTACCTGCGGCTATGTAATTGATTAATTACATTCAACATGAAAAGTGTTTTCACAACCACTTTACAGCTGAAAAATTACATGCAAGATGGCTTCTCTACTTTTAAGGTTCACTCGGAACTCTCCTTAACCTCTCTATCCCAATCTGTCCTGGCGAAAAATATGATCAAAAAACCAGCTATGGTCATCAAGATTTTTATGATAAAAGCCAGTAATCGGCCACCCATTTCCAGCCAGCCCAAAAAATACCAGTGCAGGCCAATCACTTGAATAATAATCGCAGTCAATCCCAGCGTCAGCAAGCCATAGCCCAGCAATAGCCACCACCCTTTGTTTTTCATGTTGTTTAATTTTTATGTAATGCAAAGCAATCTGCCTGCAAAAGTGCATCTACTTTGACCAAGCTTTTAACTTTGGGGGCCAAAATTTGTTTAGAACCAAAATTACAATCTTTTGAAGAGTCCCGACCAAAGCAATTCACCAGTTAAAATAATCGAGTGTCCCCGCGATGCCATGCAGGGACTTCATAATTTCATTGATACTAATCTGAAAGTTGCCTACATCAACCAGTTGTTGAAAGTTGGCTTTGATACCATAGATTTTGGTTCTTTCGTAAGTCCCAAAGCGATTCCCCAAATGCGCGACACCGCAGATGTGCTGGGCAGACTGGAGCTTTCTACGAGCAAATCCAAACTGCTGGCGATTGTAGCCAACGAAAGAGGCGCCCAGGATGCCTGTAGCAAGGCTCCGATTGCTTACCTGGGATATCCGTTCAGCATCAGTGAGACATTCCAACAGCGAAACACAAACGCCAGCATTGCGGAAAGTCTGGAACGCGTCAAAGGCATCCAGGAGTTATGTCAACAGCATGGCAAAGAACTGGTATTGTACATATCTATGGGCTTTGGAAATCCTTATGGCGACCCATGGAATGTGGAAATTGTACAACGCTGGGTAAATGATCTCGTGCCGCTGGGGATCAGGATATTTTCACTATCGGATACAATCGGATGTTCCAATCCGGAGAACATTTCCTATCTCTTTTCCAACCTTATTCCCGAGTTTCCGGAAATTGAATTTGGCGCCCATTTGCATACACAACTGCATAATTGGGAAGAGAAAATTGAGGCTGCCTGGGAAAGCGGTTGCCACAGATTCGATGGCGCCTTGCGCGGTTTTGGCGGCTGCCCGATGGCAAAAGATGATCTGACCGGCAATATGGCTACCGAAAACCTCCTGAAGTTTTTCACTGACCGCGATATACCCCTGAACCTGGATCAGGTTGCCTTTGGCAAATCCATGGAAATAACAACCTCGGTATTTTATTAATAGATAAGCTATGCAAATCGCCGCTTTTTCGGTTAAAAACAGCCAGTTTACCTTTATTATTTTCTGTTTTGTGATGGCATTGGGTATCGGATCCCTGATGAATATGCCCAGAGCAGAAGACCCCAAATTTTCTCCTCCGGGGTACAACATCGTGGTGGTTTACCCGGGAGCTGGACCGGCCGAAATAGAAAGCAAGATTACCGACAAGATTGAAGCGCGTTTAGGCGCTCTGGAAAATATTGACCGCATGATTTCCATTTCTTCAAATGGCTTTATGCTGGTCAGCATGGAATTTAAGTTTGGAGAGGATACTGATAAGAAATATGAGGAAGTAGTGCGCGAGGTAAATGCGTTGAGACCCGAATTGCCGCAGGATATCTATAGAATTAACATTCAAAAATTTTCCTCATCAGATGTAGCCATTCTGCAAGGAGGCCTGGTGAGTGAAACGGCTTCCTATTTCGACATGGAAAAGGAGCTAACCCGACTCGAGGAAGCGCTGGAAAAACTACCCGGAATTAAGGCGGCCGATAAGTGGGCCTGTCCCAAAAGAACTGTTCGCATTGCGCTGAACCTGCCAAAATTGGCCGCCGAAAATCTGCCGGTGAGTCGAGTGTTGGCATCCATTCAAAGTGAGAATATGAGTATTCCCGGAGGCGTGCTTACACTTGGCGACCGGGATTTTTTTGTGGAAACCAGCGGTGATTTCGACGACATTGATCAGGTAAGAAACACCGTGATTACCGGTAACAAAGGGCAGATCCGCCATTTGAAAGACATCGCTAAAGTTGACTGGGCTTATGAAGAGCCAGTGCATCTTGCCAGGATAAATGGTGTGCGCTGCACCTGGATAACAGCGCGCATGAAGGACAACCAGAACATTTTCGTGGTTGGTGATGAGGTTCAACGAGTAGTAGATGAATGGCGTGAAGATTTGCCGAAAAACATGGATTATGTAAAGGTTTTTGATCAAAACGATTCTGTTAGCAAGCGTTTGGGTCGCTTTGCCAAAGATTTTGGCATTGCCATACTATTGGTGTTGATCACGCTTTTGCCCTTGGGCTGGCGAGCCGCCATGGTTGTGATGGTCTCCATTCCATTGAGTATTTCCATCGGTTTGTTTGCCCTGGATCAGCTTGGTTATTCGCTCAACCAGCTGAGTATCGTTGGCTTGATCATCGCATTAGGAATATTGGTTGATGACAGTATTGTAGTTGTAGAGAATATAGAACGATGGCTTCGAGACGGCTATTCCAGAAAAGAGGCTGCCATACTGGCAACCAAACAAATTGGACTGGCTGTACTCGGTTGTACGGCCACGCTGGTATTGGCATTTTTACCGTTGGTTTTCCTGCCCGAAGCTTCCGGAGATTTCATACGATCTCTGCCGATGGCAGTTGTCCTAACCATTTTGGCCTCACTGTTTGTCTCCTTGACTATAGTGCCATTTTTAAGCAGTCGATTGCTTGCAGAACACCATGACCCAAAAGGAAATATTTTCCTTAGGGGCATGAAATGGTTGATCGCCGGGACATATTCCAAAGCTTTGGAAAAAGCGCTTGAATGGCCTAGAATGACGCTTTTTATTGCCTTTGTCATTTTCGCCGCCGTTATAGGGCTTGGAACCCGTACCGGCTTTGCTTTGTTCCCGGCCTCGGAAAGACCCATGTTTTACATCGACATTGATACAGCACCGGGAAGCAGTATTGAAAAAACAGAGTCTGTGAGTCGTATGGTTGACTCCGTTCTACAATCATACGTTACGCCTGAATTTAGAAATCAGCACTTATTGCCCGATTCTTTGGAGCCCAGTTCAACATATCGGGATGGCGATGCCCGAATTACCTGGTTTGCCAGCAATGTAGGGCGCGGAAACCCTCGTGTTTACTACAATGTTATCAGGGAATTTGAAAGCAGTTCTTACGGACAGGTATTTGTGCAGTTGCAGGAAAATACGCCGCCTCGCTATAAAATTGCCCTGATAGACGAGTTGAGAAATAAATTCAAGGCAGTTCCGGATGCCAAGATCACCGTTCAGAATTTCGAACAAGGGCCACCAGTTCCAGCACCTGTAGCCATTCGGGTATACAGCGAGAATTTTGACACCTTGCGCAGTTTGGCAGCTTCTGTCAAAGAGTTAATAGAACAAACTGAAGGCACCATTTACATTGAAAATCCGATTGAGTCTATTAAAACCGACTTGTTTGTCAGGGTAAACAAAGAAAAAGCAGCAGCGCTGGGCGTTCCGGTTGCTGAAATTGACCGAATGGTGAGGTTGGCTGTAGCAGGATTACCGGTGGGCATTCTCTCGCTCAAGGAAGACTCCGAGGATTATGCTATGGTGGTAACGGTTCCGAAAGAAGGAAGCAAATCAGGCCTGGAAGCCTTTGATCATTTGTTTGTCAACAATGTTTTGGGCAAGGCCATTCCGCTTAATCAATTGGCGAAAATTGAATTCAAGCCATCTCCCAATTACATACAGCATTACAACAAGGATCGTTTTACCTCAGTCACCGCTTCCGTAAAAACAGGGTACTATGCCGCGCAGGTAAATGCTGAAATTCGGGAAAAACTGGAACAACTGACCATTCCCAAGAACTGTCATTACATAGTTGCCGGTGAGGAAGAGAGTGCCCAACGTTCCTTTGGCGGACTAGGCACCATTATTTTAGTCACCATTTTTGGTTTATTGGCGGTATTGATCCTTGAATTCAAAACTTTTAAAAGCACCATCATCGTGCTTTCAGTCATACCATTGGGGATCATTGGGGCCATTCTGATATTGTTGGCAACCGGATACCCGTTTTCATTTACCGTGGTAGTTGGCCTTATTGCCCTTATGGGTATAGAGGTGAAAAACTCCATACTCCTGGTTGATTTTACGAATCAGTTGCGAGCCGAGGGCAAAGATCTGGATGCTGCCATTCAAGAGGCCGGAGAAATCCGGTTTGTACCCATTTTACTGACGTCTTTAACGGCAATCGGAGGTTTGCTACCGATTGCCGTTGAAGAAAACCCGCTCTACTCTCCCCTATCTTATGTGCTCATTGGAGGTCTGATCTCCAGCACCTTGCTTTCAAGGATTGTGACGCCAGTGTTGTACAAGCTGTTGGCGCCTAAAGTGCATGTATAAACGCCAGACTTAAATGTGAATCACTTCGCCGTAAGCAGCCGCAGCCGCTTCCATAATGGCTTCGCTCATGGTCGGGTGCGGATGCACTGATTTAATGATTTCGTGTCCCGTAGTTTCCAGTTTTCTGGCTACCACCACTTCCGCGATCATTTCTGTGACATTGGATCCGATCATGTGGGCGCCAAGCCATTCACCGTATTTCTTATCAAAAATCACTTTGACGAAGCCTTCTGCGTGACCAGAGGCTTTCGCTTTACCGCTGGCCATGAATGGGAATTTGCCCACCAAAACTTCATATCCGGCATCTTTAGCGCCTTGCTCCGTGTACCCAACGGAGGCTACTTCAGGAACGCAATAAGTACAACCTGGAATGTTGTTATAATCAATCGGTTCAGGATGATGCCCAGCCATTTTCTCTACGCAAGTTATGCCTTCTGCACTCGCCACGTGTGCCAGGGCCTGAGTAGCCAGCACATCGCCGATGGCGTAAAAACCTGGTACATTAGTCCGGTAGTAATCATCCACTTTGATATACCCGCGATCAGTTGCAATGCCAAGTTCTTCCAGACCGATGTTTTCGGTATTAGGTGTTACACCTGCGGCGCTAAGTACTACATCGCAAACGATGGTTTCCGTTTTGCCATCCTTGCGGTTTTTCATATTTACCTTAATTTCCTTACCACTTGTATCAACTGTCTCAACGGCCCATCCGCCGTACACTTTTAGGCCTTTTCTGGTGTATAATTTACCTAGTTCTTTGGAAATATCCTGATCCTCTCTAGGCACGAGTCCCTGTTCCATAAATTCTACGATACTAACTTCTGTGCCAATCGTATGATAGAAGTATCCAAATTCAACACCAATGGCGCCTGCACCTACTACCACCATGCGTTTGGGTTGCGCATCAAGACTCATGGCCTTGCGATATTCTATGATTTTCTTTCCATCAACAGGCAGGTTTGGCAATTCCTTGGCTCTACCACCAGTAGCGATGATGATGCTCTTGGCACTATATTCTGTCACTTTTCCATCAGCATCCGTTACCGCGAGTTTTGGACCTTTCATCAACTTACCAGTTCCCATGATCACTGTAATCTTGTTCTTTTTCATCAGGAATTGGATACCCTTGCTCATGCCGTCTGCCACCCCGCGACTTCTATTGATCATGGCATTGAAGTCGACACTGGCTTTGGCTACTTTTATTCCATAGTCCTCTGCATGACTCAAATAATCAAAAACCTGTGCACTTTTTAGCAGCGCCTTTGTTGGTATACATCCCCAATTCAGGCAAATTCCTCCGAGGTTTTCGCGTTCTACAATGGCGACATTCATACCCAATTGGGCAGCGCGGATTGCAGCTACATAACCACCGGGGCCGCTGCCTAATACGATCAGATCAAAATTCATAGTTGGTTGAAATTTACATTTTGTGCAGCGCAAAGGTAGTTTTGATCTGCATTAAGAGTTTTAATTTTTCTCACTTTTGTGGAGATGAAAATTCAGGTATCCGAAATTTACTGGTGGAAATGGCTTTTTTTGAGCCTTGTTCTCGGCTACTGTCTCTATTATGCGCCTTTTGGCATAAACGAAACAGATGGCGGCTTTATAACAGGATTGGCATGGCAAGTGTTGAGCGGAAAGACCTTATATTCAGAAATAGTGTATGTCAGGCCACCACTTCCCGTATGGTTAAGAGCGGCAGAACTTCAAGTACTACCAGAGAATATGGCCATCCTGGCAGAACGCTGGATCTTTTATGGCAAGGTTGCGCTGTACTCATTGTTTGCTGCTTTTATTTTATTCAAGGGGCTCAATCGCTGGATTCTGGCAGTTTTCGGGTTTGTATTATCGGCTCATTGCTACCCGGCCATGGCCTGGCACACGGTTGACGGGATACTATTGGCTGTATCGTCCTGCTTCATATATTGGAAGGCGATTGGTAATAGGTTTGGATCTATATTGTCGGCACTTGCCGGTATTTTATTGTTTGGAGCTTTATTGTGCAAGCAATCTTTTTACCCATTGGCACTTGTGTTTGGCGCCCTGACACTTACATACTCTGTCAGGCATGGACTTTTTTTTGTGCTGGGGATAATATTGAGTTCTGTCGTATTCGGCTATTACCTTGAAACGCATGGCATTTTTGATTCCTTTATTGCCATGACAAGCGGTGCAGCCAACAGCAAGCAAGCGCTGCAACATGGATTGCTGGACTATTTTGACATCAACCTTGCCTTGCTGGTACCCAGTTTGGTTATTTTACTCACCATTTATTGGACAAATCGGGAGTTCAAAGGCAAATCCTGGACCGGGTTGTTGTGGCTCGGTTGGTTGTTTGCCTTGATGATCAGTTATATAGCCGTTACCTTATTGAGGAAGGAACATACGGTACCTTTTGCACAAACCAGGGCTTTATTTTGGTTGTGCACGCTTGTTCTTGGATTTTGGGTATTCAGACTTCAACGTTTTTCAACACTTATAAAAGAGGCGGATTTTATAAAGGCCCTCATGTTACTGTCAGTTACCTGGACGGCGGCCATTAGCTGGGGATATGCTTTGCCTATTTTATTTTCGAGTCCACTCGTTTGGGGAATTATGATAGTTTCGGAAAGTCTAAAACAGCCTAAAGAGACTCAAGCTCAGTTAGCCCGCTTACTCTTGTTAATTGCTTTGTTAATCACGTTCAGGGTTGCTTTTGAATTTGTTTACCGTGATGAGACAAGGGACCAATTACAGGTATCAATGGGTGATGTTTACCCAAAACTCTCGGGCATTTACTCAAGTAAACAAACAGCAGATCAGTATTTGGATCTGAAAAAACTGACAGCCAAATACGGAAAGAACTTCACCGTATTGCCCGCATTTCCTTTGGCCAATTATTTGGAGAACAGTAACCCTCCCCTGCCGCTTGACTGGGTGGTAAATCGAGAGACCAATGGAAACAATGAATTGGTGCTAGATGCCCTGAACAGCAAAAGGCCAATGGTATTCATTGAGAAAAACTATTTGGAGAAGCTCAGTGAAGACACCCAACTTATTGTTACCCAAAAAGTAGCAAGTCAATGCAAGCCGATAGAAGAAACTCCATATTTTACAGTATTTCAAATTGAGCAGGAAATTCGTTAAAACCCATGAAACCAAAGACTTTAGTTTTATTCGATTTTGACGGTACGCTTAGTAAAAGGGATTCTCTGCTGCCATTTATCCTGTTTTCAGTAAAACCAATGAACTTGATCCTGAAGGCCGCCATTTGGAGTTTCAGGCTTTTTGGGCTTCTATTGAGGGGTAAACTAAACAAGGAAAGAGCCAAAGAGGCTTTAATGGCAAGTTTATATAAGGGACTGACAAAAGCGCAGCTCAATGAGCTCGGTTCAAGATTTTTCGCAGTGAAATCCAAAGACCTGATGTATCCGGATATGATGCAGATTATGCATCAATACAAGACAGATGGAGCAACCGTGGCAATTGTGTCAGCAGCAGTAGATATCTGGCTTGAAGCGTTTTGCGTGCAGCAAAAAGTAGCATTAATCTGCACACAAACAGCCTTCGATGGCGAGTATTTTACCGGAAAGTTTGCAGGTCCGAACTGCAATAACGAAGAAAAAGTGCGCAGGATCAAGGAGCGTTTTTCACTTGACCAATTTGATCACATCATTGCTTATGGCAATACAAAAGGTGACTGGCCCATGCTTGGTCTTGCTCACGAATCCTGGTACATGCAATCGGATGGGCTGAGCAAATTCAACCGAAATTTGAATTAAGTGGCTGACTACCGGGCGGTTAATCTTACATTTGCGATTCAAATTACACAAGACCTCTATGCTTGATTTTTTAAGCCAGGCGCTTGAGTTCATCCGGCACCTTGATGTGCATCTGGAAAACATCATGCGCGAATACCATTTAACTACCTATATAATTCTCGCGCTCATAATTTTTTGTGAGACAGGCTTGGTAGTCACACCATTTCTTCCTGGCGACTCTCTATTGTTTGCTGCGGGCGCTATTACGGCAAAAACCGGTATTCTCAATGTTTGGTTGCTGATCCCCTTGCTATTTGCAGCTGCCATTCTTGGCGACAATACCAACTACTTTTTTGGACGTTTTCTTGGTCATAAAATTTATGAACGGGATTATTGGTTTTTAAAGAAAAAGTATGTGGATCAAACCCATGAGTTTTACGAAAAACACGGTGGACAAACGTTGATAATTGCCCGTTTTGTTCCTATTGTGCGCACTTTTGCCCCGTTTGTGGCCGGTGTGGGCGACATGAAATACCGTCGTTTTATCGGATACTGCCTTGCCGGTGGAATTCTCTGGGTAACTACCCTGACGTTGGCCGGGTACTATTTCGGAAAAATTCCCATTGTGCGCGACAATTTTGAAGTCGTGGTCATTGGAATTATATGTCTTTCTGTGGTGCCCATTATTGTGGGTTACATTAAGAACAGGTTCTTTTCAAAGTCGACCACATGACGGAGCTGGATCGCTTTATCTGGGAACACAGGAATGACGATCCTTCACAAATGGCACTTTCGGCAAAAAAATACCCGGATGTTCCTGTTGCTTTTGTTGCGCGACAAATTGATGCTTATTCAAGGCTGAAAAAGAAAATACCATCCTGGTATCAACAAGGCTTGAGTTTTCCTGTACCTGTGTCGCTTGAACAGTGTTCGTCTGAAGCCACGGCACGGTTCAAGGCTTCTCTTTTTTCAGGCGAAAATTTTCTTGATTTGACAGGTGGTATGGGTGTGGACAGCTATTTCTTCAAATCACGATTTGATCGAATCACGCTTGTTGAAGCTGATGCAAATGTACTTTCAGGCACCCGACACAATTTTCAGACGCTAGGCATTGATAATGTTGTGTTTGTCGAATCGTCTGCTGAACAGTATTTGCAAAAAACAGAACAGCATTTTGATTTGATCTACCTGGATCCCTCCAGAAGAGCTTCGCAAAACCAAAGAGTTTTTATGCTTGATGATTGTCAACCTAATGTACTGGTAATAAAGGACTTACTATTTAATCACGCTGACAAAACCCTTATAAAAACCGCGCCTTTACTCGATATTTCACTGGCAATAAAACAACTGGAACATGTTTCTCAGGTCTGGATAGTTGCTTACGAGCATGATTGCCGGGAAATTTTATACCTGCTCGAAAAGAATGCGCCAACCTTGGAACAGGTACCCATCCATGCAGTTTCAATTGATCATAATGGAATAGCCATTAGTCATTATACCCATACGCAAGAAGAAGAGCAATGCGCAAGTATTGAATATGGCGGGGCAAAATCATATTTGTATGAGCCAAATGCAGCGCTTATGAAGGCTGGCGCATTTAAAAGTCTTGGCTCAAAATTTCAACTCGGAAAGTTTCACGTCAATTCACATTTGTATACATCGGATGAATTAATTCAAGACTTTCCCGGAAGAAGATTCAACATTATAGCGACATGCAAATACCATAAAAAGGAGCTTATTGAAGTCATACCCTCTCAAAAGGCCAATTTTAGTAGCCGAAATTTCCCTGATCGTCCTGAACAAGTGCGCAAAAGAATGGGTTTTGCAGATGGGGGTGATCACTATGTCTTTGCAACGACAGATCATTTAGAAAATAAGGTCTTGCTCGTTTGTTTGAAAGTTTGAGTCGTTCCACTTTGTACATTGCCCCTTCGTATTGAAACCAGAAAGTTGAGTAATACGTACATAATATTAAAGCTACCAAGATGTCTGAAAAAAAATATTTTGATCCTGAGGACCTGAAAAAATTTGGTTCCATTACAGAATGGCAAAAATCCATGGGTGACAAGTTCTTTGCCTGGTATGGGGAAGTGATGAAAGAAGGCGCCCTCACAGAAAGAGAAAAAGCGCTCATCGCATTAGCCGTTGCCCACACTGTTCAATGTCCTTATTGTATTGATGCCTACACCAGCGACTCGCTGGCAAAGGGTGCAGATGAAGAACAAATGATGGAGGCAGTGCACGTAGCGGCTGCCATCCGTGCAGGATCAAGCCTGGTTTTCTCTACTCAAATGATGAATCATGCCAAGAACATGACTATGTAAAAGATCCTCTAACAAGGGCAATTTCATTACACAGAACGCAAATCCTACATTTACTTACATGGGTATTCATCAAAGAACAAAATCTCTGGCCTCGCGGCAAAATGAATTGGCGGACACATTTTTTCAATTAAAGGTATTGAATGGGTCAGCGAGAAGTGATAAGCGTTTTCCGGCATTTTCGGAGATGGTTAAAAAGACCATTGAACAACAGGAAGGATTGAAACCATCAAGGATTGAAATCTTTCAGGTAAATGTAGGCAAGCTTTGCAATCAGTCCTGTGCGCATTGTCATGTGGATGCCGGACCAGACAGGAAGGAGGAGAATATGAGCCGAGAAACCTTCGAACTGTGTCTGGATATCTTGTCACGATATGATATCCCTACGGTGGATATTACGGGAGGTGCCCCGGAAATGAATCCAAATTTCAGATGGTTTGTGGAAGAGTGTAGAAAGCTGGGTAAGCACATACTTAACCGTTGCAACCTAACCATCATAATGTCAAATCCCAAATACCGGGATTTGCCTCATTTTTTTGCGCAAAACAACATAGAGGTAATATCTTCTTTACCTCATTATTCTGCGATAAGAACGGATAGCCAGCGAGGAGAAGGCGTTTTCAACGATTCCATTGAAGCCATCAGGTTATTAAACGAAGTTGGGTATGGCAAAGAAGATTCAGACTTAAAACTAAACCTGGTTTACAACCCAACAGGAACTTTCCTACCAGGCAATCAAAGTGCCCTGGAAGCAGATTTCAAAAAACAGCTTGCCAGAAAATACGATGTCGTTTTCAATGATTTATACGCCATCACCAACATGCCCATCAGTCGCTTTCTGGACTATCTATTAGAATCCGGTCAATACGAATCCTACATGCAAAGCCTGGTGGATGCTTTTAACCCCGGAGCTGTTGCCGGGTTGATGTGCCGAAACACTATTTCCGTTTCATTCGATGGTTATCTATATGATTGTGATTTCAATCAAATGCTTGATTTGAAGATTAACGGCGGCAAAACTCACCTAAAAGATTTTGACCTGAGCGAGCTGGAATCACGTACCATCGTCCTGAACCAGCATTGTTACGGATGTACAGCCGGCGCCGGTTCAAGCTGTGGCGGACAGGTGGCTAATTAGCTAATGAGCTAATTTGATAATGAGCTAATTTCAATAGTCCGTTCAGAACCCGGACATATTTGTTAAAATAAAAATAGGTCACTAAGTTTGGGTTACGACACACCAACCTTATGTGACCTATGAAAGAAAGTATTACAAGAATACTCACGACAATATTGCACACAATTGGCGTATCAAACAAGCGTGACAAGGATTTTTGGATAAATTTTTTTGAAGTACTGCTACATATGCGAGGCCGTAAGAACTATACCAACATTTCACGCTATGGCTCCTTTGGGGAAAGCACGCTTCGTCGTCGCCTTGGCCAGTTATTTGATTGGCCAGCTTTTCACAAGGCGCTATTGTCGCATGTTGTATCACCAGATTCACCTGTGATCGGTGTACTGGATTGTAGTTTTATACATAAATCTGGTAGCAAAACCTATGGACTAGATAAATTCTGGTCCAGCGTTGCCGGCAAATCCCTCAAGGGGCTTGAGGTAAGTGTGTTAGGTGCTGTTGAAGTATTAAGCCGCCGAGCCTGGGCTTTAGATGTTCAACAAACACCAAGTGGTGTAAACCGTTTGGACACTTACATGACCCAATTGAGCCGAATGTTGTCGCATTTGCCACAAATAAAGTATTGGGTGGCTGATAGTTTTTATGCTAAAGTGAAAGTATTCAACTTGATGAATAGTCAAGGGTACTTCCTCATCAGTCAACTGCGTAACGATGCTAATTTACGCTACATAGAACCCTCGACTCAACGCAGAAAACCTGGTCGAAAACCTAAATGGGGCGAAAAAGTGGATTTTTCAGAACTCAGCTTATGGCAATACCTCAAACGGGACTTTATAGCTCCACACCTACATCTTTACACTCAAGAACTTTACAGCCCCCAATTCAAATGCCGCTTGCGTGTGGTTTTGGTAAAAAACATCAAAAGTGGCGCTTACCAGATAATCGCTTCATCAAATCCCAAACAAGATCCTCGACAAGTCATTGCATATTACCAGCTCCGGTTTCAAATTGAGTTTCTATTCCGGGATGCCAAACAGTTCGCCGGCTTAGAACATGCTCAAACCAGGAAACAACAAAACCTCAACAACCACTTCAACATAAGTTTCGCTCAGGTTAACCTTATGAATGCACTTCAATTACATTTACCCAAAATAACCTCAAAGAACTCTTTAATCAGGGTCGCTTTTAATACCACCTTGATCCATTCGCTAATTCACAAACTCGGACTTGAACCCGAATTTGTGAATTCTAAATGCAAAATCGATTACTTTTATAACTACGGCGCTTTCGCCGCTTGATTTCGTTAAAATAACATAGCCGTTTTGATCGGACTATTGTAATTTGATAATGAGCTAATTCGATAATGAGCTAATTTGATAATGATATCCTTAACTTCGTTAAGAAAAATTATTTGTTCATTGTTCATTGTTCATTGCCCTCCACTCAGCATTCCAAAGGCTTACAGTATGAAAACAACCTACCTAAAATCATTTCTGGGTTTAACTGCTCTTTTACTCTTATTCTCCTGCAATTTGCTTAAAAACCAGGTCGACAGAATTGATATTGATTCTTTGCTGGCCAAAACTCAACCTCGCATTGACAGTTTGTCGATAAGCGCAGGGAGATATGCCACCATTGGAGCCAGTGAAAGGGCTGAATTGCTTTCAAAAAGTCTGATTCAGGGTTTGAAGGGATCTGTTGACACACTTGACCCTGACATTCAAAAGATTTTCAGGACTATTGACAGCATTGGAAATTTGTCGAATGAGCAATTGGTAAAAATGGGGATGACACTCGACAGTAGTCTGAACAACCTAAAAGCGAGTATAGAAGACAAGGAATTCAGAGCTTACCTGGTTTCAACAATAGAAATGCTAACTGGTAGGCTGAGGAAGGATACCAAGTATCTACTAAGTGATATGATACAAGCGAGTCTGGACTCACTGGGTACCGGTTCTTCAAAAGATAAGGTAAGAAAGATCATTAGCGATCTTTTGGGCGAGGACACCAAGGCTCAGGCACAATCACTTGTCCAGGGAGCTCTGCAACCCACCATGGATACTTTGCTGGCCAGGATCGACAAGATTGTGCACAAGGATGTTCCCTTCGTTCAAAGGCAGGCGAATAAGCTTCTACTCATGCTGGGTTTAATTGCTGCCGGAATTATTGGCTTTGTCTGGTACCAACGCCGCAAATACGCGAGGTTGGTAAATTTGCTCACCTATGAAATAGACAAAATGCCTTCACAGGAACAATATGATGATCTCACCAACAAGATCAAGAGCGAAGCACAAAAGAATGGTTTGGAGCCTCTTCTTCGGGACGTGCTGAAAGAACAGGGAATTAACAATTGAAATTAATCTTCAAATCCTCGCTCTCCTAATGTTTCCCAACTTGTTTTCTTTATCGATTGCACCAAAAGGAATACAATAGTTAGGGATATGGGGATACAAATGAAAACAGCCAAAGTCATTTTATAAATAAAGAAATGAATAGCTCCAACCAGGCCACTTATTACCAACATTCCCATACCTGTAACCAGTTGTGAGCCTTGTACAATTTCCGTAAGCGGTTTAGAAAATGGCAGTTTTCTGTATCCAATTATGGCTACGGCAAAGCAAATCAACAACAAATTGCTTAGCGCCAGTACGATATTAGGCAGGGTTTTTATGCCACCCAACACAAGGCAGGTCCCTATAGCCAAAACAGCTATAATGAGCACAAATTGCGAAATGACGGCTTTTATAGCGCCGCTGATCAGTTCGCCAGGTTTTGAGAGGGGTGAACTATAAAACATCCAGGATGCCTTATACAGATTTGAATAAATGATGTTGGGTAGAGCTACGGTCACAATAATTATACAGAAATAAATAGCAAACAGCGGTTTGAAACTGTTGTTAAAGGCATCAGAACCAATATTCATTTTCTGATTTCTGACGAACATCATGACAATTAACACTACAAAGTACCCAATGGCAGGAAATGTTTTCACCTTAAAATCCCGGTTCCTTCTCATTAATTTCCATGCAAATAAAAAACCGGTCTTTTCACATGTATTTGTACAGAAAACCTGGGAAAGTCGTTTAGCAAAACTTGAGCTTGATTCTATTGTTTTTACACTTTTTACTTCCGTCTCTGCACCTGAAGCGCCTGAGATCATGGCAAGTTTTTGATTAAAGGCGGGTGCCAGAAATTTAATCACCAGATACAGGCTGGCAATTGGCACTAAAAAGGCCAGCAATGCTGCGAAAATCTCCTGAGGGCTGCCGCCCAATGTGTTGATTGAATTAAATGCATTGGCAAACCAATAAGGTGGGTAAAATAACATCCACCAGTCTTTTGGCACTGCAAATTCCTCCCATTGACTGTTTTCCATTAAGCGGGGAACAATTTGATAGGAGCCGTAAATAAGTATGGCGAATCCTATCTGGATGTAAGCAATGGTATTTTTAAACTTTTCAGCTGTTGTATACCGCAGAATCAGGATGTAGATTGAATTTATGAGGAATATTGCAAAAAGGACTACGAAAAACGCGATCAATAAAAAGAGAAAACCTGCAATGGGGCCTGCTTTTATTATCAAATAAATAAATGTTGGCAACAGCATAGGTGTTACCAGTTTTGTAATATGAATCAGGATGTGAAGCAGTCGGGCAACCACAATTGTTTGATCATTAACCGGCTTCGGAAGTATGATGTTATTATCCCTGGTATCGATTAGTACAGCAGTAAAATCACTTACGAGCGCCATACTGAGGAACACTATAAAGAGCGTAAAAACAAATGTCAGTTGTGTAACATACTCATGTCCTATAAAAAAGCCGATGAGATACATGAGACCCATGAGGAAGCTGCTGAACATGGTCCATAAGGTCGCATTGCTCACTTCTTTTTCGCGATGCTGAGCCGACCTGGTAGCTTGCATAACGTTGGGCCTTCGGTCGTCCATAACAAGTTTGTAGGTCAGGATCGATTTCAACATTTCTGATTGCACGCCCCAGTTTCTGTACAAACTGGCAGGCGACATCACCAGAAAAAGAAAGAATCTATTTATCCAGCTGTTTTCCATCCTATGTTATTCGAAAGCACTCATTAAATCGTTTGCCGCCCTGTCAGAACCCTCTTTTGCAGTAAGGCGGGCGAATATTTGTTCGAGACTGGAGTTTTCAACCTGGTTTTTGAGTTCGTCAAAACTCCCATCTGCCACTATCCTACCCTGATCTATCAATATGATCCTGTGACTCACTTTTTCAACAACATCCATCATGTGGCTACAGTAAAAAATGGTTTTCCCTTCTTTTGCCAGGTTACTTATGAGCTCTTTTACCATAATCACACTATTGGCATCGAGTCCGCTCAGAGGCTCATCCAGAAAAATAATCTCGGGATTGTGAATCAACCCACTGATCAGCAGCACTTTTTGCTTCATGCCTTTGCTGAAAGTGTCCATTCGCTGGTTGATGCTTGCCTGTAATCCAAAAGCCTGCATCATTTTATCAATTCTTCGGGAGCAAACGTCAGCATCCATACCATACAGGTTGCCCATAAACGTTAAAAATTCTGCCGGAGTTAGCACCTCGTACAACTCTGCCTGTTCAGGTACGTAGCCAATTTTCTTTTTGATTTCGACCGAATTTCCCTTCATGTCAATTCCAGTTACGGTAACCTCTCCTTTGAAATCACTCAAAAGCCCGGTGAGAATTTTAACGGTTGTGCTTTTCCCGGCGCCATTTGGCCCTATATAGCCCAAAACCTGGCCACGGTACACATCAAGGTCGATGCCACCTAACACTTGTTTTTTACCGTACCATTTTTCCAGATTGCGGATACGAATTACTGGATCTGACATATAACTTTAGTTTTAGCGAACCAAAGTTACATCTCCACTAAATATCTCGGTTACTCCATCAATAAATAACACTTCTGCCATCCAGACAAATACGTCCGGATTCAGATCCTTGTTTTTGAATGTACCATCCCATCCTGCATATTCATCATTTGTTTTAATGTGCTCGGCTTTGTAAATATGACCACCCCAGCGGTTATATACAGACAGGCTAACAATTTCATCGACAGATGCATCTGAGAACAAGGTGAAAAAATCATTGATGCCGTCTCCGTTCGGGCTAAAGACATTGGGCGCGTACAAATTTCTTTTCCTGATGATCTGGTAACAAATACTATCCCGGAAAACGCAGCCTTTTATGCTTCGCACAAGCACTTCCTGACAACCTGGTACAATTGGTTGAAAGCTGTAATGGTCACAATTTGCACAACTCAAAGAATCCGTTGAACCGAACCATGTATAATCCAAAACCTGATAAGGCGGAATACTTGTATGAGCTGTCAATTCAAGATATTCGCCTAATTGCAATTGCAGATTTCCATCGACTACTACTTCCGGTATTTCGGGATTTATAAGTTGATGCGAAATTGAATCAATACAGCCATGTGAATCTGTGATGGATACTGAGTAATAACCAGCTAACAATCCGAATATCCCGTCAACTTGATCACCAGTATTCCAGACATAGTCGTAGGGGCCTACTCCACCGCTGGCTGAAACTTTCAGACTTCCATCTGAGTAGCCAAAACATGAAATTTCCGACTCCTGAATATCCGGTAAAATCGGCGGCGGTTGGTTTATTTGAGTTGACAGCTCCAACAAACAACCATGGTCATCATGAACGGTAATGGCATAATTACCGATGGCAAGTCCTGATGCATTTTCACCAGTTGAGCCATTACTCCAGTCATACACATACGGGGGTATTCCACCTGAAATGGACAGCTCTGCGCTACCATCCTGCCCCTCGTAACAGGAAACATCAGTAACTGAGCTATTGCCTTGCAAGGCTGTGGCTTGTGTTACAACAACTGAATTTGTTGTTGAACAATTGTGAGAGTCAAAAACCGTCACCGCATAGGTGCCGGCGGTCAAATTTTGTGCGGTCTGATTTGAAGATCCATTGTTCCAAACAAAAGAATAGGGGGCAATACCGCCAGAAGCAGACAATGCTGCCTGCCCATCACCGCCACCAAAACAGCTGACTGCTTCAGAATTCATGGTTGTTACTAAAGGAGGTGGCTCGCTCAAGACAACGCTCTGCATGCTCAAACATCCATTCACATCTTCAACCGTTACTTGATAATTGCCAACCGCCAATTGATAAACCTGGTCGGTTTGTTCTCCTGTACTCCATAAATAGTGATACGGGGAAACGCCCCCGGATGCAGAAATTGATACATAGCCATCGAGACCACCAAAGCAAGTAATGTCAACGCCCTCAATGATTGATTGTAGCGTCGATGGCTCTCCTACAACAATTACTTCAGCAATGCTGCAGCCATGAGCATCTGTTACGGTTACCGGATACGTCCCTGATGCAATGTTAGATTGCAGGCTATCTGAGGCGCCATTTTCCCAGGCAAATACATAAGGAGAAGTTCCACCAGATGTGTGGACAATAGCAGAACCATCCTGACTGCCGTTGCAGGACGCGTCTGCTACGGTAGAATCAAATATTAATGGCGGCGGTTCATTAATTTTTACGGAGTCAAATTGTATGCAACCATTTGCGTCTTCTATCATCACCGAATGTGTGCCCGGGCCTGCATTCCACATTTGATCATTATTACTTCCAGTATCCCAATGGTAAGTGTAAGGTGCAGTGCCACCAGTCACAATCACATTTGCAGAGCCGTCTTCAGCTTCAAAACAGGAAATGTTGATATGGGTAATGTTGCTTTGTAGCGCCGAAGGTTCCAGGATGAAAACAGAATCCAAAATCAGGCATGAATTTGAATCTGTTATAGTGACTTGATAAGCTCCTGAAGGGACATTGGAGAGTTGACTTTGAACGTCACCGGTATTCCATAAATACTGATATGGCGGCGTCCCGCCAGATGACATGATGACTGCCTGCCCGTCATTGCCAGCATAACAGCTCACATTAGTTTGAGTAATTGAACTGGCGAATTCTGGAGGTTGCGTCACTGACAAAGTATCAACGACCATGCATCCATTTGCATCCAGTATGGTAACCTGATAATCAGCAGCCACAAGTCCACTGATCAGGGTAGAAGATTCTCCATTTTCCCAAGAATAAGTAAAAGGAGGGGTGCCTCCTGTAATAGCTACTTCCGCACTCCCGTCATGAGCACCAAAACATGAAATTGTTTGTATATTGGTTTGGGTTAATAAACCAGGTGGCTCGGAAATAACAATGGAATCCATACCAGTGCATCCATGCACGTCGGTAACCGTAACCTGATAATTCCCGGAACCCAGATTGAATAATCCGGCCGTGGTGTTTCCAGTATTCCACTCGTAAGTAAAAGGTGCAGAACCCGATGAGGGTGTGACCAAGCTGCTTCCGTTGTTCATTCCATGGCAACTAGGTTCCTCACTCAGCATTTGCAGTTGAATGCCTGGTTGTTGTTGCAACAGAATGGTTTCAGAGGCAACCCGGCAGTTTGGTGTATTGAGATTCCCTGCCTGGTTTGCCATCAGCAGTCTTACCAATGTACTGTCATTAGGGCTCTGAAGTGTAAGGATGGAATCTGTTTCCCCAACAATATCAATCCAGCTTCCACCTTCAAATATTTGCCATTGAAAAACTGGTGTGCTGCTTGGCAAGTTTTTAATTCCGGGATCAATTTCAACACTTGTACCCGCGCAAAAAGGAACCGTTCCCGACACTTCAATAGTGGAGCTGCAGGCCCTAAATGTGATATTGTCAATGGCCAGGTCGTTTCCACCCCCACCAGGTGCGTTATTTCTCATACCCAGGATGGCAGAGGTTTGACCCGGACTGCTGATAAAGGAAAACTTGATTGTGTGCCATTGCTCATCCTGCGGAATGTCTCCAGTTTCGCACACAACAGTTCCATCAATTAAAAAAGACAAATTGGGTTTGATGAAATTCTGGACAGGGGCTTTTATCAGGTTTATGACATCCAAAGACAGTTCATAATAGGTATTTTCGCAGATGTCGACGGTTTTAAGAAAAAACAAACCAGGCGGATAGCTGGCATTCACCACCATCATGTATCCATTGTCTTCAGGGCCATTATCCTCAATGTTGATCCAGAAAGTTGAGGCAAACCATCCCCATGGACTTGTATTGTTGGTAATGCTGTAATACCCATCGTTTGGGGGCGGGTTTAATTGATAAATATACCCAGGTGCCAGCAAAGGATCGGTGGGCAAAATATTGGGTATTCCTGTTCCAAAATCACCATTCGGGAAGATATTCTCTCCCAGAGTTCCCAGGCAATCGGTAGTGCAGGTCTTCAGTATTCCGGCATTTTTCGCTGCCTTTGGTGTTTGGCTAATTTGGCAATTACCTGCATTGTAAAGGCAAACAAGCAAAAAAGCCAGGAGAAAAGACTGTTTCATAAATCCTAATACATTATGATTATCTCATAATTAACCGGCGGGACCTTGAACCAACATCACTAGGATGAATAATAATAAATCGAGTATTTGGAGTTACTGCAAAATTATTAAACGCCTGCTTCATAAAAACCGAAACATTACGCTGCGAAGCTACTAAAATTAAATGCTTTTAAATATCCAAGCGTAAAACTTCATCAGAATTTCAAGCTAAGAAAAAATGGGGAAAATATCTTCAAATCTGTGTGAGACATCTTAATATATGTAGATTTACGCCCAGATAAAAGCACTTTGAACTTCCTTTAATCCTGGCAACATTTCCAACCTTTTCAAGTAAATCATTAAATAAGAGAATAAAATACCAATCGAACAATGCGGACTCCCTTCTTCATTATTTTGCTTGCCTTACCAAGCCTGACTACCCTGAAGGCCCAGAAATACCCTGAGAACCCAGAGCCCGGTGCCTGTTACATTCGTTGCCCGATCGAGGAAATTAAAGAAGTGGCTAAAGTAACAACTACGCCTTCCTATATGGACTACAAGATTGTTCCTGCCGAATACAAAACGGTAGAGGAAAAAGTCCTGGTTAAAGAAGCCTCCAAAAAATTTGAATACGTGCCAGCTGTTTATACCGAAGTGACTGAAACTATTTTGGTTGAAGAACCAATCAATAAAATTTCTCTTTTGCCCGTTGAGACTTTAGACACTTTTGAAACATTTGAAATTTCGCCAGCTTATTCAAGATTCGAAACCCGACCAGCACTGGATGATTGCGATTCGCCGGTGCCTGGCGATTGTGATGTAATCTGTTATGTGTATCACGAGGCGGTCACCAAAAGTATTCCGGTTAAAAAAATCCTCAAAGAACCGGGATACGATAAAGAAGCCCAGGAGGGAAAATATAAGACCATAAAAAAACGAGTCATTCAAACTCCAGCAACCTACCGTGAAATTGAAATTCCAGCAGAATACATCACAATAAACAAAAGAGTGCTCGTTAAAGATGAAACAGTAGACTCATTTGAAGTAAAACCAGTGCTCAGAGAAGAGGTATACCTCGTAAATGAAGGCAACACCTCCAACGAAGGTTATGAGTGGCGTAAAATAGAATGCACGCTTCTCGACTTCAATATTTTGCCTATTTACTACGCACTAAATAGTGCGGCGCTAGACTCCAGAGCTAAGACCGTCATTGATGAAAAGCTGTATGATCTATTGGCAAAAAGACCAGAAATCCGCATAGAAATCAACTCGCATACCGATTCGAGGTCTTCTGACAGCTATAATTTAGAATTGTCGACCCGTCGTGCTAAAGCTGTTGTAGATTATCTGGCTTCCAGAGGTATCAAACGCTCCAGAATGGTGTATCATGGCTATGGAGAAACACAATTGGTGAATCATTGCAGCAACGGCGTTCAGTGTTCTGAAGAAGAGCACGCTAAAAACCGCCGTACTGAATTCAGAGTGTTGCCGCACTAATAAAAAGGCCGTCCTGAATGCTTTTCAAGTTACAGAGGTTTCCGTTCACAAAGTCTTGAATATCCAGGACGGCAAGCATGAAGATAACTTGAAATTCTGCGTTCAATGACTGTTACAGTTAAACATTAACATATTAATTTAACTGTTTCTAACCATAAAAAACATCCCGAATTTTCCGCTAGCAGGAAGGTTCGGGATGTTTCTTTTACGGCGATTGGATTTTTTGCTGCTGGATCATAAAGTTTGGAAGGTTATCAAGGTTATCATTCAGGGACAAGCTTTTATTGATTACATGAATAAATGATTAAATGAACATATGATTGTAGATGTGAATGATGAATTTAAGATGACCTATTCAAAAAAACACTAGCAATTTACCGCCGCGCTTGTGTCTTTTTTGACCAAGCGCATGTTACGTGAATAGCCATGACAACGAAATCAATAATACCCTTACCAGATGAGCCTTTCGGCAATCATATGCTCATTTAATCATTTATTCATGTTATCATTCAGGATTTCAAAAACTTTCTGATGATGGCAAATTCCTTTTCAGGTTCTTCAATTTGAGGATTGTGGCCACTGTATTCAAACATCTCATATTGCGCCTGTGGGCAATATGTCTTGTATTTGGCCATCATCCATGGAACTGCCACACGATCAAACCTTCCTGCAATTACAAGAATTGGCATCGTTAGATCCTTCAACTGTTTTCTGTAGTCAAATGTGCCAATATCACTACCCACCAGAAAGTCCCCATCCTTGCCTACCATTTGGTAGTAAAGCGCCGCATTAAATGGATTTGGGTAAGGCTTTCTGCGCCTGTTCCGGAATTTGTCGGGATTATAAGCATACAGGAATCCATACGGCACCCTGCCATAAATTTCCTGGTGGATTGGGTCGCTGGAAATGGCTCCAGCCTCCCGGACAATCATCAGCGTATCCCAAACTTCAGGGTAATTGGTTTTGATCTCGTGATTGCAATTGTCATCATTTTCCTGCCACATCACATAACTGTGGAAGCTGTTCGCCAGGATCAGATGTTTCACATGTTGCGGGTATTTAATGGCATATCCCTGCGCCACAACACCGCCATAGGAATGCCCCAGAATATTAATACTGGAAAAGCCCATGGCTTTCCTGAGACCTTCGAGATCCTCAATATCCCGTTCCAAGGAGTATTCAGTAACACTTTTCGCTGTATCAGATTTGCCGCGACCATAAGCATCGTAATACACCAATGTGTTCGTGGTAGAAAGTGAATCAAAACTCCTTAAACCATAATGGGTTCCACCCGGTCCTCCGGCAATAAAGAACAATGGATCTCCTGTCCCAAAACTCACCGTCCAGAGTTTGGCGCCATTCACAGTGTAATATTTTCCATCTGTATGACTATCAGGAAAATCCTGGGCATTTGTTTGGAATTGAAACGCCAAAAACAACAATAACAAAAATGATTTTTTCATGGTAAGAATTTTATTCAAAGCACAGACGGCTGTGAATTATTTGAATTAAACAAATTGGATTGGTAAAACATTGGAATCTGTTTGATCATTAATAGTGACATTAGCATCCTTATCCACTGTCCGTGAATACATAATCGCAATTCGAGACATTCATACATTCGCCAAACCAAACACTATGTCTACTTTTGCAGCAAATAAAATCAAATTATTCATGTCTAAACAACAATACGAAAAGAACCTCAAATCCTGGATCGGTGATGAAAAAGCAGCCCTTGAACTCATCGCCGTTGTTGGGAAACTCTGGTTCGACAAATCTATTGAACTCGTAATCTTCAGAAACCAAATGGTAGACCGAAGTGCATCTGAGTTGCTTCAACTGCACCATTACGCCCGTGAGGTGGTGAAACATGCTCTGACTGTTCAGGATACGCTAAAAATTGCCAAAGCCATCTACCGCAGTCAGGTGGCACCATCACGTCTGGATGTGGGGAAAATTGCAGTTGACTGGCTGGATGAAAAATCCAAATACGAAAATGAGCTGGCTTTTATCAACAAGAAACTCGCTGATTACATCGGAAAAGATAAAATCAACCTAAAGCCAAAAGATGTAGTGTTGTATGGTTTCGGCCGAATTGGTCGGATTGCAGCTCGTGAATTAATAACCCAGGCTGGAAAGGGTCAACAGCTGCGTCTTCGCGCAATCGTAACCCGCGACAAAAGCCCGGAAGACATCATTAAGCGGGCAGATCTGCTTCGCTCAGATTCCGTACACGGACTTTTCCCCGGTACAGTGATCCCGGATGTTGAAAATTCATGCATCTGGGTAAATGGACATAAGATCCACATGATCTCTGCATCCAGCCCTGAAAGCATAAACTTTACCAAATACGGCATCAGCGATGCACTTGTAATTGACAATACAGGTGTTTGGCGCGATCGGGAAAACCTTGGACGCCATTTGAAAGCTAAAGGGGTTTCCAAAGTTTTACTTACGGCGCCAGGCAAGGGAGATATTCCAAACATCGTGTATGGGGTAAACAATGATCAATTCGATTTTGAGAGCGAGAATATCTGGTCAGCAGCCAGTTGCACAACGAATGCCATTACGCCTGTTTTAGCCGTTATTCATAACAAACTGGGCATCCAAAAAGGCCACGTAGAAACGGTTCACTCATACACAAACGACCAGAATCTGCTGGATAACTTTCACAAAAAATACCGTCGTGGTCGTGCGGCAGCTTTGAACCTGGTTATTACTGAAACGGGAGCTGAAAGCGCCATTGCCAAGGTAATTCCAGACCTCTCAGGTAAATTTACAGGCAATGCCATACGGGTGCCTACTCCCAATGTTTCGCTGGCTGTATTAAATCTCCAGGTGAACAAAGCGGCTACCAAGGATGAAGTGAATGAAATCATGCGCCAGGCAGCCCTGAATGGTGATCTGGTTGAGCAAATTCAATACTCCATCTCTAACGAACTGGTTTCCAGTGACTTGGTAGGCAGCCCAACCCCATCCATATTTGATGCGCCTGCTACCATTGTGTCAAAAGACGGCAAAGGACTGGTGCTGTACGTATGGTACGACAACGAGTACGGCTACACCAGACAGGTTATCCGACTGGCCAAGCAACTTACCGGAGTGAGGAGATTGAGATATTATTAAATGCGGAGAGATAAATGCGGAATGCGAAGTGCGGAGTGCGGAGTGCGACGTTTAGGTTGATATTAGTCAATATTAAACGTATTACTTTTACTAAGGTCAAATGATGCGTTATCTGTAATCATCGTTAGTAGTTTACTCCGCACTCTGCATTTATCACTTCACACTCAATCCGCACACAAAATGAAGTATTTATTCATTCAGGCATTTCTTTTTTGTACAATTTGCAGTCAAGCGCAGCAGGGGCCGTGGGAGAACCCGTTGCGTATGGCCTGGTCCAGCGATGGGCAGAACTTTGGCGCATCCACCATTTTTCAGGATTCTGCAGGCGTCCCAAGTGTAATTCATTGGAAAGGAGACACGCTGGTGGCGGTTTTTCAATGGTTTCGGCAACCGCAGGGATCAGTGACCTGGGACAGAGTTGCCGTGAAATTTTCTTACGACCTTGGATTAAGCTGGACTTCCCCTACCCCAATTGTTATAGGTGATTTGCCCTCTGGGTATCAACGGCCCTTTGATCCTACGTTGGCCATCATTAGTGCCGATAGTTTGCGTATATACTTTTCATCCAGTGAAAACCCGCCTATGGGAGGTCTGAGTGAAGTAGTCAACACTTATTCCGCCAAAACCAGCGATGGAATTCATTACTCCTTCGAACCCAATGCCCGTGTAGATGTTGCCACAAAACCGGTGATTGATCCGGCAGTTATTTATTTCAATAATAGTTGGCATTACACGGCCCCTGCCGGAGCGCCCCAAGACGGGGCTTATCATTATCTATCCAACAATGGCTTAGACTTCGTACAAGTCATGGATATACCCTCCGATGTCTCACACAACTGGACCGGGAATATGATGCTCTACAATGACACTGAACTCAGGTTTTATGGGAGCGGTCCTTCGATATGGTACAATAGTTCAGAAAATGGCGGAATGTGGAATGGTTTTGTATCTACCAACATTCATGGAGGCGACCCAAGTGTTGTGCAATTGGCGCCAGACAAATTCCTAATGGTCTTTGTTGGCATGCATGTAAGCACTGATACGGAAAGTCCAATGCTGGAGGGTTTGAGTGTTTCTCCAAACCCAAGCACAGATATTCTTTATGTAAATGGCCTTGTTTCAGACCAAAACTGGCAGTTCAGAATTTATGATACAAACGGTCGCCTGGTTTCTTATAGCAGCTTGTTAAATGGGCTTGTTTCTACAAAAAGGCTCCAAACGGGTATCTATTTTTTACAGGTCGAGTCGTCTAATCACGACTTGAAAGTGTTCAAATTTGCAAAAAACTAACGTTGTAAACTATTGAATCAATTGCATTCAAGAATGTAATCGGCAAAAAGTGATTCGCTGTCCATGATCTTTCCGACAACCGATAAGCCGGAGCCTGACAGAATCTTATTCAGCACTTCATCGTTGTATTTTCGGGAAATCTCGGTATGTATCGTTTCTCCTTCATCAAAATGGAACGATTTCCCGGCAACGGTAACCACTTGATCTTTTTTGCTCCGCAGAAAGCTTTTGGCAATTCCCTCTTCTTCTTTGTAACATGGCGCGTGTTCAAATTGATCCCTGTTGAAATCAGCACCCAGTTCCCTGTTAATGCGGTCCAAAAGATTTAAATTAAATTCTCTGGTTATGCCTTGTGCATCGTTATACGCGGGCAACACCTTTTCACGGGATTTTATGAGGTCAACTCCTAACACTATTTTATCCCCTGTTTTCAAACTGGATGAAAGGTGGTTGATAAACTCTTGGGCTTCATGATCTTTCAGGTTGCCAATGTTGGAACCCAGAAACAAAACAATTTTGGGAATATGATCAACTTTCAGCTGTTCAAGCACATTAAAATAGTCACCCGTTTTAGGTTTGATATTCAATCCCGGGATTGTGCTTGACATCATATCTCCCAACTTATTCAGCACATTTGGCGAAATATCTACAGGTAAATAATCAAACTTATATGCCTGATTTACAAGTGCTTTTAACAATTCAACTGTCTTGGTGCCGTCACCGGCCCCCAATTCAATTATTTCATAATGCTTATTTTTATCCATGCCCAGGGAAACAATAAGCTCAAATGACTTATTCTTGAAAATATCCATTTCAGCATTGGTCAGATAATATTCCGGCATAGCCATGATCTGAATAAACAAGGAATCACCCTTGGCGTCATAAAAATATTTGGCGGGAAGCGTTTTTTGAGGATGTTGGCTGAGTCCTTCCAATACATCCTGTTTGAACTGTTCTACATTCATGTGTTAGGTATTCCGAGTAAGTTACAGGGTTTGTGGTTTTGCCAGCCTGAATCCTGCGTACTGCCAGCGCATATTTGGATGAAAAAAGTTTCGATAAGTTGGTCTGCTATGGCCAGGTGGAGTTACTGCAGAAGATCCGCGCATAACCATTTGATTCACCATAAACTTACCATTGTATTCCCCTAAAGCACCGGGAGCTTTCTGGAATCCGGGATATGGCAAATAGGCACTGTTCGTCCACTCCCAAACACTACCATAATGCAATTTCCCGCAGGCGAGTTCCCATTCAAATTCCGTGGGCAACCTCATCCCTTTCCACTCAGCAAAAGCAAAGGCTTCATAAAAACTTACGTGGTTAACCGGCAATTCGGATTCAACAACCTTGAATCCATCCAGATCGTAGTAATGCCAAGCACCATCTACTTTGTGCCAGTAATGTGGTGCCTTTATCTGGTTGTTATTGATCCAGTGCCAGCCTTCATCATGCCAGAAATTGAAATTCTCGTAGCCACCATCATTCATAAACTCCAAAAATTCTCCATTGGTCACTGGATTATGAGCAATCTCAAAATCATTCAGGTACATTTTGTGGCACATCAGTTCATTATCAAAACAAAAACCACTACCCTGATATCCAAAATCATACAGTCCGGATTCAAATTTGTGGAATTTTTGTGGTTCAGTCACAGGTGCCGGTTCAAAGCCTCTTCCATAGGCAGGAAATCCCGGTTGATGTCCCAAAATGTACTTGATGTCATATAAAAAAAGCTCCTGATGTTGCTCTTCGTGGTTGATGCCTGTTTCAATGATTTCATATCCTTGTTCAGTTAAGACTCCCGAATCAAACAAAGCCTCCATTTGTTCGTCGACATAAGCCCGGTACTCCATCACAGCAGCAACAGAAGGCCTGCTCATCAAACCGCGTATCGGCCTGAGTACTCTTTTTCCCAGATTGTTGTAATAGCTGTTAAACAGGAAAGCGAAATCTTCGCTGAAAACCTTGTAGTCAGGCTTGAATTGGAGAAGCACAAATTGCTCCCAAAACCATGTGACGTGAGCCAGATGCCATTTAGGCGGAGATACAAAATCAACAGGCTGAATCGAAAAGTCTTCTGTAATCAGGTTCTGACTCAGTTGTTCAGATCTGTCGCGCACATTTTTAAAGCGCAATTTCACGGGCGAAGGGTTTGACATGTTTGTTTTAACGACTTTGTTGTAAATGTTTGGGTATCAGCGTTTTTTCGATCAGTTCAAATATCAATTCTATGGTAATAGCCAGTAAGGCTGCCGGTATGGCCCCTTTAAGAATGATGGAAGTGTTGTTAAGCGCCAAACCAGTTACGATATACTCTCCCAAACCTCCGGCTCCAATAAAGGCGGCAAGCGTAGCCGTACCTACATTGATAACAGCAGCAATGCGAATTCCATTAATGATGTACGGAAGCGACAAGGGCAATTCTACCTTTCTCAATCGCTGATTTCTGTTAAGACCAATGGCAGTTGCTACCGTTTTCAGGTTTGGGTCTACGCCTTTTAATCCGGAAATGGTATTTCTCAGTATGGGCAAGAGAGCATAAATACACAAGGCCGTCATAGAGGGAACAACACCAATCCCCAAAAAAGAAATCATCAAGGCCAATAAAGCGATGGATGGGATCGTCTGAAAAATGCCTGTTGTATACAAGGCAACATTCATAAACCGTTGATGTCTGTACAGGTAAATACCCAGCGGGACAGCGATTACAACAGCCAACAGCACAGAAATAAAAGTTAACCAAAGGTGCTGCATGACATGTTCCCACATATCCTGCATAAAGTTAATCGACTGACTTTTTGACCCTTTACTCAATCCGTTTTTCAATAAAAACTCATGAGCGATGGTTGCAAATTCTTTTCCCTGGTATAAGGCCATTGCATTCATCGCCTGCATTTCTTCATCTGTAATCAGTTCGTCCAATTTGGAAAGAGCGGTTTTGGCTTTTTCGGGTAAATCATTTCTGAAAAGACTTACAGCTTCATACTTCGGGAAAAAGCTCTTGCCATCTTTCAGAGTTTTGAGTTTGTACCTGGGAATTTCGCCATCTGTTGAGTAGGCATCCGTAAAATCAATCTTATCATTGGCCAAAGCCTGATAAGCCAAACCATGTTCAATACCCGTTACGTCCTGCTCCAAATGGTAAGATGAGGACAGGTTCCTCCATCCGTCTGCCCGTTCCAAAAACTCATAGCTTACTGCTCCTCTTAGGGATTTGTGCTGTTGTAGATCTGAAATGCGCATTAAATTCAATCGTTCAGCAGTGGAAGAAAGCAACACGATGGCATAAGTATTATTAAAACCAAGTGGCTTGGAAATACTCAGATTAAATTCTTTGTGCAGGGATGATTCAATTTCCTCCAGGGAAGGTTTTCCCGTAGCTTTTAAAATCTCCGTACCTATAGTCCCGGAATACTCCGGGTACACATCTATTTCTCCATTTTTCAGGGCATCAAAAGCGATAGTAGTGCCTCCTAATCCGGTTTTTCTAATGACCTCAAAGCCATTACTCTCAAGCAATTGGGCAATAATTTCACTAAGAATATAGCTTTCATTGAAATGCTTTGAGCCGACAACAATCCTGTTCTGCGCCTGTAGATAAAAGGCAGTTAGGAAAAGCAGGATGGTCGAAGAAAGTTTCATGATTTCTCTTCTTTGAAATTTCGCTCAAGTTTTTTCAGGGCAGTTGTATCACCCTGGTGATATATCTGCCCCTCGTTGATCCACACAAATTCATCGGAGAGCAAAATAGCTTCTTCAAACTGGTGTGTTACGAGTACAATAGACGTACGTTCCTGCTGCTGAAAGTCTAGAAGATATTGATAAATCCCCTGCTTCGTTTTGTAGTCTAATGAAGCAAAAGGTTCATCCATTAACACCAAAGGAGGTTGCAGAAAAAAAGCCCTGCACAGACCCGCTCTTTGCTGTTCTCCACCAGATAGCTGATGAGGATACGAAGGTAGCAACTGTGATGACAATTGCATAATGTCCATCAGAAAGCTTGTCCTCTCCTTCATAAAAGAAGCAGACTTGCCAGTTACTTTGCCGAGTAATGCAATGTTATCCGCAATAGTCAGATGTGGAAACAATCCCGTTTGCTGAACGGCATACCCGATTTTCAATCTGATTGAGGAAGCCTTTTCATAATCAAAATTATGATCAAATACGTGAACGGTTCCTGAGTCCGGCCTGATCATTCCATTGATCATGTTAAGTATGGTGGATTTACCACTGCCACTCTTCCCTAATAATGCTGTAATGGAATTAGCCTTGATGTCGAGAGAGAGCTCTGATAAAACCTGTTTGCCGGAAAATTGATGGGTAATATGATGAAGCGAGGCTATTGGCATCAAAGGTTCTTTATTTCTACACCCCGCCAAAAGGCAATGTGATCCTTAATGGCTTTGGCTTGATTGGAAGGGGTAGCATAATACCAGGCTGCGTCCTGATTCACCTTTCCATCTACTTCAAGCGAATAGTAAGACGCTTCACCTTTCCAGGGGCAAAAGGTGTGCGTATTGCTAGATTGTAAATACTGCTTGTTTACTTTATTGACAGGGAAATAATGATTCCCCTCAATAAAAACAGTTTCATCGCTTTCTGCAATGACTGCTCCATTCCAAATGGCTTGTTTCATGTTTGATTTTGACATTAAACTGGTGAAATGAGCCGAATAAGCCGGACTCACAGGTATTCCAACCCATTACAGGGAATATTGTTTATTTCGCCTTGAAAAGATCTTTGTATCAATTTTATTCACAGCCTTTTTACATCATGCTGAAAACAATCCTGTTGCTTTTGATCGCATTGTTGATACTACCTGCAGTGGCTATTTATTTTGACGATCCATTAAGTAGCCTCCAACTTGTCATGCTTACAAGGGTTACGATTTTCATGCTGTCGGTTGCTGCAATTTGTTTTATCACAGGCGAATTAAGTGGTAATTACAGCCAGGTAGATAAAATATGGAGCATAATGCCCATACTGTATACCGGGTACTTTGCATGGGCAAGTGATTGGAACTCCAGGATTACGCTTATGGCTGTAATTGCAGCAATATGGGGCATAAGGTTGACGTATAATTTTAGCAGGCGAGGTGCCTATACCTGGAAATTCTGGGCCGGTGAAGAAGACTACCGATGGAAAATTCTTCGCGAACAACCCATGTTTAATAGTAAGTGGAAATGGACCGCCTTTAATTTGTTTTTTATTTGCCTTTACCAAAATAGTTTGATCCTGCTTTTCACTTTACCGGCACTTATGGCTTCCGGATCGGAAAAACCGCTGGGACCAGCTGATTGGGTTTTGGCCATCATTTGTATCACCGCCATTTACATAGAATGGCTGGCCGATCAACAACAATGGGACTTTCAACAAGAAAAGCATCGACGAATTGACGCAAACCAAAATAACAAAAAGCTTTACAGCGATGGATTCGTATCTACAGGTTTATGGCGATATGTCAGGCATCCAAATTATACGGCAGAACAGGCTATTTGGGTGTTTTTTTATGCCTTCACAATCGCAGCTACCGGCAAATGGCTAAATTGGAGTGCAGCCGGCTGCATTCTGCTACTGCTGTTATTTCAGGGTAGTGCAGATTTTAGCGAAAAAATCTCTGCATCGAAATACACGGGGTATTCGGATTATCAAAAAAGGACGGGGAAATTTCTTCCTACATGGAAATGAACAGTCATTTCTTTTCTATCCACCAGGCCCACAAAACCATTAACCACAACAAATTAGCCGACCAGGCAACGGCCATAGCAGATGGTGGAGGTGGTCCGAAAAGGTTCATGAAATGAATGAGTACAAAAAACACAACCAACGACCAGAAGGCGATTTTTCTTTTTGGCCGCATAGCCTTGTGATACATGTAGACACCTACTATAAACATCCCAAATTCCAGTATGATCTCTACTATTGGCATATTCCATAAGCCAAGGCCTACCTTCATGTCGCTAAATGGAGAAATCGGCAAGTCAGGTCTGTGGGTCAAAAAATCAAGTATCCAATGACTAAAAACCAGCACACCAAGCAATAGAGCATTTCTTTTGTTCTTGACAATCGCAAAATAGATCGCAGCAAAAAGAATTGCCCAGACCACTGACATCAGCAAGCTATGTGAATATGGGTAGTGTATAAAATTCAAGGGAGTCAGTGCGGTGTTTCCAACGTCAACTTCAACGGTTTCGATTCCTAACAGAACCAGAATTGGCCATAAAAGGTCCAAAAATTGTACGGCAACAAACATCAGGGCAAGAGATGGGAGCTCATCATTTCGCTTGCTTCCAAATGCCAGGGAATAGTGTCCGATAAACATAGCTTTAGTTTTAAATTATAATTGCGCCTGGTTATTACATCTCGCTTCGCTTCTGGCTCCACTGTTTTTTTCTGCTGTCATAAACAAGCGCAGCAGATGACAATGGGAGCTTCCAGCCCTCGATGTGCGTACCTGCAACATTCAAGTGGCTTGTAAGGTAATAAAGTCTTTGCGTAGCCGGGCCATCAGGAGCAATGGAAAAACGCTGATTCAGATAATAAGGTGGAATTGACTGATAAAACAAGGTCGCTTTTACCGACAAGCCTGATAAATCCATACCCGCAGGAAGACTGACAAGGTATTGTAGGTGGTCAGTTCCAGAGAAATCAGGCCCTTGATCTTCATAATCCGGATCGCCTTCAACATCCGGATCAGTTGCTTTCATAAACTGAAACATTACCTGTCCCTGATTTTTGAAAAATTCAGCAGCCCTCCAACCCATGGGAAGCAATCGATTATCCTTGACATGGTGCACCCTATGAATAAAACTGGTGGTAAAATCAAAGTCAACATTTTGGGTAAGCTCTTCATATATCTGTACCTGATCCTGCCTGTCTATCACCTGGTAATGTGGCTGGAAGCTGTTTTTATCAGGTAAAAACTCTGTCTGCAGCGGACGACCATTGCCACCTACAATAACGCCCACGGAATTTGTTCGACCTGAAGACCATAAAACATCTCCATTGGCATTCATGACTAATAGCTCCAGAAATGCACGCCTAAAGGCCACTCCACTTGGGAAGCGGTGGCCAGTTTTATTGTGTACACTAACATCCACGGTCATTTTATTGCCTTGCAATGGTTGTACCGATAACCCGATATCTACAGTCTCATCCCTTGCCTGTCTGGCCATATTCTCAATAGCCAATCCATTCCCGTTTTTGGCCGAGGTCATGTAATCCTGTTTAGACACTCCCAATATTTCCGGAAACTGATTGAACATTTCCAACAGAAATATATTCAGGCCAACGTGCTCGTGGCGTTTATAATCCGTTCTCGGTGAAATGGTAATGTCCTTGTCTGGCAAACGATGATCTACCTCAGGATAGGTAACATCCTGAATGGTTGCGATTTTAGTGGTCAACTGATCTATCTTGATCGAGCCATCCAATGTTTCAAAACCACCTGGCATGTGGCAACCCTGGCAACTTTTGAATCCTTCCGCCGGCTCGCCGTTTTTAGAATTTGCAAATTTGCTGTTTTGCCATTCCAGGAATGTAGCCTGCTCAATGCTATGCGCATAAGGTTTCAGCGCCGGATTAGTTTCAGCTGCCGTCAATACCGGAAATTCATCTTCCGACAGACCAATATTGGGCAAATTGATGGTGTGGCAAGTTCCACAAATTTGTGATTGCTTTATAAAAGCATTGTACTTTGGCGTAATGCCCATGGAGTGCTCCATCGGTTTTACAGCCACCCCTTCCAATGGGCCATAAATTTCGTTTGACGGGCCCATTTCTGCCCTACCTGTTGAATTGTGGAAAAGGAAATAGGCCAGTTCTTTTGGTGTTGAGCGGGTGATCCATCCCGGTATATCGGGTCGCCAGTTGGCAATTGATTTTGGGTCTGGTGCCGTCATGTGATGGCAGGTAAGACAACTAATGCCTTCACGGGCCAACTCACCGTATTTATGATATCGATAATTTTCCGGCTCAGGAGTCTTGGCAGATAGCAGTTGGGACAAGTACACATAATCAACTTTAAATACAGGGTCCAAGGTTTTGTCTGTCCGGGCATCAATGGTTAATTGTCGCTGACCCATAGATCCATGACAACTCAAACAGGTATTGGTCACTTGGTCCTGATTGTCTTTTAGAGATCCTTTTAACAAACCTCCCTTTTTGGCATCGCGTTCCAAAAGCACCATTTCGGTTTCCAGTTGCGAATAAAATATTGGATCGCGACCAGCCAGGCCCATGGGTGACCAGCGCCATTCACCATATTCAGAGACATTATATCCATCCCCATAATTTGGGCCGGTTTGCAGGAACATTGCCAGATCATAAGGTGAACCTGCCAGACCACCGTGACAGCCATTACAGTTATCAGAAGTGATGAATTGCTCGATTTTTTTGCCGGCAACTACATGGTCGGCAAACTGAGAAGGAAATCCTTTTACCTGATTTGAGTTGACTCCCTTTATTTGCGGGAATGTTTCGGCAAAGGCCGGATTGATGGCAGGCAGTCGGCTGCCTGCTGTAAGTCCGGGATTAACTCCGGTTTGTGGCATGTGGAAGCGCAAGAACTCCTCAATTCTCGGATCAAGGGTTTCTGTAAACGGACGCAATGGAGCAGGCAACTCATAATTGAGTTTAAAGATTGAGTCTTTCAGGCATTCAGGATTGCTGGCTAAAATACTCAGGGGGAAGTTTTTAAAGTAATCTGCGTTTCTCCACGAATTATCCGACCGGAATGTCAGCAAATTTTCATCGGGTAAAAAACCGGTAATGTTGCGCAAAGCACTAAATGTTAATTCCTCTGCAGCAGAGGCATGGCATCTTATGCAGGTGAGTCCAAATCCAGAATCAGCAATGCTGGTATCGTCATCCAATTGACTTTCAATGGCATCTTCAATGGTTTGGAGTTTCCCATCCACCATTTTCGGCGCACCAGGCCCTGCCCAAAACCAACCGTCATGCGAACCCTGGCTCGACTTCACCATCACTGTCCAGGAGCTAACCAGGCGACTAAGCAGCTCCTCGTAAACAGTTTCATCCTTGCATTTTGCAGCTTCATTTTGGGCAAGTAATTGCTGAAGTTCAGTATAAATTTCGGCAGGTGGAAGAAACATTTCCTTTACGATCATGGCCCCATCAGGCACTTCTCCGGCACGTGGTGCTTTGGGTTTTGCTTTCCCAGATTTCATGCCTTCCTGCCAATAACCAGGATCTCCTGTCAACCAGTACATCATACTCGGAGAGTAATAAATCCTGACAGCCGGGTGAACGCCATAATATGTTTTTTCAATCCATGGGCCGGTGTCGCGCACCTTTTTATCCACACACCAATTCAGATCCACGTATTTCCTTCTCAGAATGAAATCATACAATACACGCTCATAATCCTGTAGATACAAGGGTTCCGGGACTGGAACACTGTGTTCACGCCCGTTTTTACATTCCAAATTTGATTCATCAGGAGTGGGAATGTGCATATTGCTGTGGGCAGTTGCGAAGCCTGGCTTTTTTACCTCTTTTGATTTCTGAGGTAAAAGATAGCCGCTTAGGCGAGGAATTTCAGCCGAGTTTGCGCCCAGGAGAATTAACAGGGCAAGAGAGGCGAATACACAGGATTTGGTAGAGATTGTTTTCATCCTAATGTTGGTTAAGTTAAAGCAATAAAATTTAATAAAAACTCATCCTATGATTTGTGAAGACGATTGACAAGCTAATGCCAAGTTCTGAAAAATTAATTAAAAATTACATTTTTTTTAAATGTTTGAACGGCAATGAAGAAACCTATATAGAAAGACAGGCACAGCTACTGTCAACTTTACCAGTATTTGTGCCTGTCTTAAGAAATCTGAATCTATATCCAATTGGGACTTTACATGCCAAAATGTAACAAACTCGTAGCTTGTTTACCTTTTTCATCAACGAGATTTACTAAATAAATTCCTGTTGGCCAATCTCCTGTTTTGATTTCCCAGGAGTTGGACCCTGACTTAACGGCTTGTTTGCCACTCCATACAACCTGGCCAAATTGATTATAAACACTTAAGTTTACATAACTTTCCGCTCTGCTATTTGAGTCAAACTGAACTGTAAAATCACCAGAAGTCGGATTTGGGAAAAGCTTCAAACTGATGGCATTTACCTCATCGGATTTGGTTGCCGCAAGATTTTGAACAGTTGATTTTGCTGGTACTAGTTCATAAGCTCTGGTTTCATATATGCCACTTGAACGGTCATCTGCTCCCTCACCAATAACTCCAGCCCCTGTTTTATATGCCATCTTACTATCAATTTGCTCGGCTTCACAAGTATATTTAGCTAACAACACCTGAACCTGACCTGTAAATCCCGCTTGCCACACCAGTTTAGGCGCAGTACCGCAATCATCGTCTGTGTGTGCAATCACAGTTCCATCTAAAAGTCGTAGGTAAATTTCACCATCAAAATTAAGTATACCTCCATGGCCCGCGCAGAATGAAAAAGTATATGTGGTACCGGCATTAACATTGAAGACACTATAGTCCCCACCCCACATTTGCGTAACATATTGCCAGGACGCAATTGGAAACAAATCATCAAAAGGCCATTGAGAGCCGCCTTGGCAATCAGGAGCAAATCCTGCTGTGAATGTATAAGCATCTGAGGGTAAGCTTTCAAGATTATTTGAGCAGGTGGCTATCACCCTCCACGTATAATCAAAATTAGCCCATAGACCATACAATGATAAAAATGTATTGAAAATAGGTGGTCCACCAAGGTCTTGCCATAAACCATTGCTGGAATTAAAAAATTGAATTTTATAACTAACAGCTCCAGGCACTGACGACCAGGAAAGCAGGCAGGTATTTTGGGTTAGGTTGCTGACCAAAAGGTCAGTTGGAGGGTCACAGGTGATATCATCTGTAACAAATGGCACACCATCTGCCCATGCACTCATGTACCCATTTGAACAATTTGCTCTCAGCCTCCACTCATATACTGTATTAGGTAAAAAGCCATATATAAATATAGAAGTTCCGGTAATAATGGCAGGATCAGTGTCTATCCAGGGGCCAGTTGGGAAAACCCGTGTTTGTAATTGATAACTTACCGCTCCTGGAACCGGGTCCCATGTTGCGATAACGGAAGTTTGAGTTATGTCTGATGTGTTCAAATAATCTGGAGTTTCACATTGAGGGGGATCCAAAGTGGTAAATGTCGCCAGGCCAGACCAGTCGCTTGTCAATCCATTGGCACAATTACTTCTGACTCGCCATTCATAAGAAGTGCCTGCCAAATAACTGCTTGCTGTATAAGTGACGCTATTCGCATTGAATATATTGGACCATTGTCCATTTGGCAACGTTCTATATTGGAATGAATAGCTACCGGCGCCACTTACAGCATCCCATCTGAATGTTGCAGAGGTTTGGGTGATATTACTGGTTTTTAATCCTGTTGGCACATTGCAAACCCCGCTGCTAACCCCGGATTGAACAATAGTTCCAGTAGCTGTCAATGAACCTGTACCACTAACCGTAATAGTGGCTGTGCGCGCTGAAGGACTTGTATTTGCTGTGAAGCTGACCTGCACCTGTCCGTTGCCATTGCCTGAGGCAGGTGAAAACGTTACCCAATTAGCGTTGTCAGATACTGTCCAACTCACATTAGATGACACATCAAAGGTTGCGTTCCCGGCGTTTGGTGCAACTGATTTGCTTGTGGGAGAAATTGTGAGATAATCACTTTGTTGAGAAGCTGAATAAAAATCAGATTCCCATACACCACGCCCAAAAGTTCCAGCAGTGATTTTACCTGAGGAGGCTTTACATTCCAACTCTCTCACTATTAACACTGGAAGGTTGTTGTTAAAAGCTATCCATTGTGGCAGGTTAGGATCTTTGTAGTACACACCAATATCGGTTCCAACGTAAACGGCATCATTTGCACCAGGCTGGACTACTACGCAATTAGTAGAAACATTAGGCAGGTTCCCGGTTATGTTTGTCCAGTTACTCCCCCCATTGGTACTTCTAAAAATTTTGTTGTTGGAAACCAGTCCGGAAAGAGTGACATAAACCTTGTTGGGATCAACCGGATCTACTGTGATATAGCTAATGTCTGCACCTGAAGTTGGCAAACCTGAAGTGATGTTGGACCAGCTTCCTCCCCCATTTGTGGTTTTCCAAATACTTGTTAATGTGGAAACATAAATTACACTGCTATTTGATGGTGCGATTGCCAGGCTTGTTAAATTACTGGATGTCAGGTTATTAGAAATTTTGAACCAAGAATTACCCTGATTTGTACTTTTCCAAACATCTTTATACCCTGCAATTAGGACGGAAGGGTTACCTGGATCCATAGCCCAAGGTGTCAGCCAATCACCAACTTGACCAGTAGGTTTGATTACCTGCCAGGTCACGCCACCATTAGTTGAACGTCTCAAATCACCTTCAATTCGTGAACAATAAATTATATTTGGATTAGAGGGATGAAAAAAGTTATCAGCCCCATCACCTGTTTTTTCTATTTCTATCCAGGCTCCGGAATTATTTTTCAACTTTGTCGAGTTGTCTTGTAAGCCAATTATTACCTTGTTGTCAAAAGAAGAAACTCCAATTCGATAAATCTGGCTTATGACCATTGAATTGCTTAGATCTATCCAGGAGTTACCTCCGTTTGTCGACTTATAAATTCCGCCGTCATTTCCCTGAAACAATGTGTTGTTGTTTTGCCAAATCAAACAATGCTTGTCTGCATGGACAACAGGCACCCCGATTGGGCTGTCTATCCAATGGTTTGCCAGGCTCCAGTTTGAACCTCCATTTGTACTTCTCCACAAATTAACAGCCCCGATGAAAATATCATTTATATTGGAAGGCGATACGGCTATGCACAAGTCATAATACCCCTGACCAGCACCACCGTTTGGTCCTCCATTTGGATCGCCATTTAGTAAATTTATCGGGCCAAAATATTTAAGCCCAAACGTACTTCCGCTGTTAAAAGATGTATAGAAACCGTTAAAACGGCCATCTGAATCACTACTGACCAAGGCGATGAAGGAACTGTTGGCTGGAGAGACAGCAATTTGAATCCGATATGAGGATGGAACTGATCCGATCAGGGTCCAGTTAACGCCTGCGTCTGTTGAGCGATAAAATGAACTACTTGAAACTGCGTATACTACAGATGAAGACCCTGGCTTAAATTTAAGATCGGTAAATCTGAAGCCATTCTGAATCTTTGTCCAACTGCCTCCACTATTTGTACTTCTGTATATTCCGTCCGATGCAGCAACCAAAATTATGGCGTGATTAACCGGGTGAATGACCACCTCGAATATCCTAGAAGAGGGGATATTTCCTGTTGGGGCCCAGGTTACTCCGCCATCTGTAGATTTCATTATGCCAACTGATTGGGTAACCAAAGCATCTTTGTCGCCTGTTGCCATATACATGATATTAGGCGCTGAAGGATCAATGGCAATAGAAGAAACACCCAAAGCCATAACGGATACCAGGTTGTCTGTATTAGTCGACCAAGTCGATCCGCCATTGGTTGATTTCCACAATCCCCCGGCTGGTGTTCCTGCCCAGATAATATTAGAATTTGTTGGGTGAAAAGCGATGCAATTGATTCTTCCAACGCCATTATAACCACCGGGAGAACTATTTGGTCCTAAGCTGGTCCAATTTGCCGTTTGCTGCATAGTTCTTTTATTTGCCGTTTGCCCCGCCATGAACTTATTGTATTCCCGTTCATTATGGGAGGCATCGGGGAAAGTACCATCTGGATATACACGCGATTTCCAGAATTCTTCCCAGCGTTTAAAAACACCATATCCATTTCCTTTTGGTGGAATTTCACCACCCCAGGAATCTAGTTTATTCTGGCGAATTTTGAAGTAGTTTAAAGGTTCATTGTCAATCCCGGTAGCTACATTTTTTTGTGCAAGGTTTGGGGTCAGCCAAGTTACCAGAAAAAACAAACTTAAAATGCAGGTTCTTCTTGTCATGATTGATGATCTTTTAATATTTGTATGAGGTTTGATTTATTTTTTTTGAAATGGGGCTACTCTTCTATGGCTGTTATCTGATATGGATAACCAATAGATGCCGTTTGACAATTCACTGATATCCAAAGAGAAATTTGCATCATTTGCGATATCCTGTATTGGCAGATCCAGAACGAGTTTCCCTATTCCATCAAAAACCTGAATTTGTGCATTAGGCTCAAACGTCGACTTTAAGGATATATAAAGCAACCCATTTGCTGGATTTGGAAATATGGCAAACGCCTCCTTTCTGTCAATTTCAAAAGTTGGAACAGCGCAATCCACTATAATTGTATCCGAGTAGGCCAATAATGGATGGGTACACATCATCGGATTTTGGGGTTCTACAGTACAATATACTTTACTACCATTCAAGGCATTAAACAATTGAAAGTTTGGCCCTGCCCATACAGCTGCTCCATTTAAATACCAGGTAATGTTATTAGTGGACCCTCCATTGGTAACCAGCGCATTGAAAGTGAGCGTTGGACCCGGGCAACCACTTAAACTAATGGTTGCAGACAAAGGATTGTCAACCACAGAGATTTCCAACTCTACAGGATTACCTGGGCAACCGGTCTGACTACTTCCAGTCACTTCATAAGTGAAATCTCCAGCCATATCCGTAATAATAGTAACCATAGATCCAGTTTCTGTAAGTAGAAATGGCCCCACCCATTGATAGGAGAATGCACCACTTGCAGTTAGAATGGCAGTATCTCCCAAACATATCAAATTGGGGTTATCGGTAACCATCGCTTCTGGCCCGACGCTTACATTTACCTGCGCACTGGCTTGAGATGTACACCCATTTGCTCCAGTACCGGTCACCGTATAGGTTATAGCACCGGATTTAGGTGGCACCGCTGTAACCATTGAACCTGTAGGGTTTGAAGGAAGCCCTGGACCGGACCAAGTATATTGACCACTAATGCCCGATGCGGTGAGACTGACCGGACTTCCAAGGCAAATGTTGGCCGGAGATATTAACAGATTAATATTGGGTACCGCCTTCACCAGGAGGTTTATAGTCTTGAGTTCCGAGTCACAACCATCAATTGACCCAATAACCGAATAGGTGTAATTACCAGGAGAAACAGGGTTTGCAGTCACTTCGGAACCTGTATTGGTACTCAGGCCCGGTCCAGTCCAGACGTATGTGTCTGCTCCATCTGCCGTCAATGTTGCACCTTGGCCCAGACAAATTTCATTTTGAGAAATTGACACATTCAAAATTGGAACTGGTTTCACTGTAATTTCAAAGCTTACAGGATCATCTGAACAGTTGCCCGTATTGCCAACAATTGTATAAATGGCAGTACCGCTTGCCGTAGGTTTCACTGAAACAACAGAGCCGTTATTTCCACTTAATTCCGGTGGTCCCTGCCAAAAAAAGTTAGTAGCTCCAGTGGCTGTTAAAAACACCGATTCGCCTAAACAAATTTGGTCATCACCTACAACCTGGACATCCACAACGGAGACGAAAGCAGTGGCAAGTATTGTATCAATTCCAGCGGCATTACTCACAATCAAGGTAACATCATATTCTCCAGAAGTTGAATACACCACCTCCGGATTGGGTTCGCTGGAAACCCCGGGAATACCTCCAGGAAAAAACCACGACCAGCTATCCGGAAAATTTTGAGATTGATCCGAAAACCGTACTGTATCTTTTCCAACCCGCACACAAGTAGTTGAAGTAGTAAAATTGGCAATTGGCACGGCTTCATCAACCACATTGATGGTTGTTGTGTGGGTAGCACTTGAACAATTCCCAAAAGCCGTCAGCTCAACTGTATATATCCCAGGATTTGTATAAACTATGTTTTGTGGATCAGAGTCGGTAGAATTATTAGGGGTTGCCCCCTGAAAACTCCAGGTAAAAGAATTGGCATTTTCAGATTCGTTTGTAAAATTAACCGATAAAGGTGCGAGACCTGATATTGGGTTCGCTGTAAATCCGGCTACGGTGGGTCCTGAGTCAACGATAATCGTCAGTGACTGAGTATCCCTTTCTCCTCCTGAACCTATAGCAATCAGCGACACTGAATATAGGCCAGATGAGTTGAAGACAACATTTGAAGGACTTATCTCAGTTGAGCCAGCAGGAACACCTCCCTGGAATGACCATATATATGATGCGGCATTAACTGAATTATTGGCAAAATCAACTGATAATGGCGCAATGCCACATGTTGTGCTTGGCATAAATGACGCCAGAGGTAGAGTTGTCTGGTTGACGGTAACTTCTATAGATTTAGTAGATGTGCACGCGCCTTTTGTAGCAGTTAAAACAACAGTATAGGTACCTGGCAATCCAAATACAATGTTTGAAGGACTTAATTCGGTTGATGTTGATGGTATTGCACCTGGAAAGTTCCAATGAACAGAGGTGGTGTTTTGAGACAGGTTGATAAAATCTACAGCCAGAGGGGCATCACCAATAACCGGGTTGGCTGAAAAATCGGCAATTGGTTTGGAGTTATCACAAGTATAATTCGCACTCCAACCAGCACTAGTAAATGAACCATCTGTTTCAAACAAAATAAATAAATGTCCGCTTGTTCCAATGAGTGTACTTGGAAGGTTATTTCCACTAAATACTCCGAGGAGCACCCCAAATGTATCTACGCCATCAAATACTCGTAGTTTATCAAAATTCAACTCAGTCTCAAATTCTGTAAAGTTAAGTGATATCTCACAAGCATCAATAGGACTGATTGTCCAAGAACAGGATAGTTCATTGGAATAATTGTCAAATCCGCTTCCATCAGAAATTGTACCGCTACAATCAGTTAGGGTAAAACCACCATTACAAGTAGGTTGGTCTGGCACGCAGGAAACATTTAGTTCGTAGTTACCAGCTTCGGTACCCGAGCCAGTTATGTAAATAAAATATTCTTCACCATCAATTGCATAGATAGAAAGTTGTGCTTTGTTTGCATTTGGCACACATCCACCCTCATCTGAACCTGCAATACAAATAAGGTTGGAGCACGATCCCGTATACACGGCAATTTTGGTGTCAAAATCTGTACTAGCATTGCATGTTGACAACATAACCTCCCCGCCAGTTCCAAACAATCTAAACCAATTCCCACCGGCAGAATTATAGGAGCCAAAGCAATCTGGTGTTTCTTGTGGGTTCCCAATTGTATTTCCTGAATAGGATTCGCCGCAAAAAATTTGAGTAGCACTCTCACATGGATAATTGGGGCCACTGCCTAGCGGGACTATTTCCGCAATCCAGTTTCCAAGTGTACTGTTTATCCCAAAAGGACCAAATGCCCAACATGATGGCAAGTCATTCCTTTTTCTGCAAACAGAGGTAAAGCCCGCCCAGGTTTTAGGGTTTCCGATCGGCAATGTATTTGCCGATTCACCTTCCCTTACCGTAATTGGCAAGGACGATAAATAATCCTTATCAACAGACAGCACACTAAATTCTGGGTAGGTGCTTGCGTTGCTACGGCAGAATCCAATAACTAGACTCGAAATGCTGCTGCCTTCAAATGTAAAGGGTATAATTGAAGGGTAAGCATAGGTAGTATTGGCAACCCCGATTTTTTGGAAGGAGTTTACACTACCTGAAACACTTAATTGGCCTAATCGTATACAATTGGAGCCATCATTCAACTTGTCGTGGTGAACGTAATACACAGTATCATTAAACATGAAGGCATCTTGCACCTGGCAATCTCCAACTGACAATAAGGTTCCGGAGCCGGGTTGAGCAGCATTTGAACCAGGTTGATAGGTAGAAACTGCAAATGAATAGGTAAAAACATCGAAGTCAGGTGTGCCACAGTCTCCGGTAAACTCAATCAGCTTAATAGTATCACCGCCTGCCAGAGAGCTGGCGATCATCCATCTGCTGGCAATTCCAGTCTCCTCGTATTGGATTGGTGACACTCCCCAAATTTCTTCTCCAGGTTCATTGATAAAGTCCCATACAAAGCAATAGTTTAGGTTTTGTCCCATGTAACCAACATATTTATCAAATAACAAAACAACTGATTCAGAAAAGACATTGTTGGTATCTCTCAGTATGCCAGAGACCATTAACTCGTTATCCGTTATGCTGAAATCAACTTTATCAAACCATGCATCAGATCTGTCAGCTACATCATCAAAACTGTATACCCACCACCCATCTCCAGGATCTTCACTGAATGAAAAACTGACTATCAAATGGGAGGAATCTTTCGAAGTGCCACTAAGATTCACCATCACAAATTTCCTTTCCTCCGGATCAAATGATACTCTTGTTTGCCAAATGGATTCAGAAAGATTCAGAAAGGCGAAAAAATCATTTAGGCTTTCTGATTGCAACGCAACCCCACCATTTTCATCATAATAACTAATGGTACTATTTACGGTAGAGACAATCCAACCTGAATCAGAAATAGCCATTGAGTTGTCAGTTGAACCAGTTGAACTTCCAAGATTACCTTCAAAACTTGTTCGAACCTCTGGTGATGAAGGGATGTTTGAAGAATTAACTGACTCATTTTCTGGGGCATTTCCACTTTTCACATTCGAACTTAAAGCAATAATTGGTTTATAAAATACCGGCTTAACAGGGTTGGCATTTGCTTTTACTTGTATTTCACTGTTGTGAGACAAGTGAAATTGCTTTTCAATGGCATCTATTTGCCCAGATAAACTGCCTGCGAAGAATGCAGTTAATATGAAAGAAAGTATTGATGAGGTTCTTTTCATAGTTTATTAAGAAGATGAATTAATTTTAAATAAGTAAGAGCATGTCTATCAGGCAAATTTAGAAGGCAATTCCAGAAAATTAATTTTTGCTATATTAAATATTTAGTCCATTCAATATTAATCACAAAATCCAAAAAAAAATGCCCTAATATTTTAACAAGACTTTCACTTAGCCATCATATAACTTATTTGCCGCAATGCGTCTAATGGTAAGGAACACATCCATATTTTTTAACCAGACAAAATTCACAATCATGAAAAAGATCCTTTTATCAATGGCCGTTATGGCCGGCGTGGCTGCATTTAGCCCAGTGATGGCTCAGCGAGCCAACCCTATCGACAAGGCTCAATACAAATATGAGCGACATCATCAGGAGTTTAAAGGCGAGCGTAACAAAGCTGCTCATCCTGGCAAACGCGGTAAAGCTTATCATAAGAAAGGCAAACATCACCGTCACGGTAAATTCGCTCATCAAAGACGGGCTGCTGCAAAAGGCAAGTGCCATAAGCCAGCTCCGAGAGGTACTTACCGCCGTGCACAAAAGCACTGACAATTAAGTGTACCTCAAATTAGTCCCGCATGCAAAACCCTCGCATGCGGGACTTTTTTTATTCGCGAAAAACTCGTTCGATGCACCAGGCAAATTGCTTTTCGTGACAATTATCACGGCTTACGGCATTGAATTCTCCGACATTTGTGACTGGCCCTTTTGTAAACCTTTATATTTATCACAAAAATCTTTGTAAAACCTGGCTTATGGCACTCCCTTTTGACGATAAGAAATCAAGACTGAACCGCAGAAAATTCCTCCGAAACTCCTTCCTGACCGGCCTCGGAGCCAGTATTGCTCCTCTTAGCTTAAAAAGCGCCAACAGCAAAAAGCAGGAAAACAAAAGCAAGGAAGGTAAAATTGGTAGCGATCTCGGTCCAAAATCAGGGACGCTAACCATTCTTCAAACAACCGATGTACACTGTCAGATACATCCGCACGATGAACTGTTTTGGGAAAATGATCAATCGGTTTTTAGAAAAACGGCAGGATATGCGCATCTGGCAACGCTGTTCGAGGAAGCACGAGCGCAAAATCCCAATACATTTATCGTGGATAATGGCGATATGTTCCAGGGGAGTGAACTATCTGTAAAAACCACAGGTACAGCCATTTCTCCTATATTGAATGCCTTGAACTATGATCTCTATTTACCAGGAAACTGGGAGGTTGTGTACGGTAAAAAGAATATGCAAACGCTTCTGGGTGGTCTTGATGCGCCAAAAATTTGCGCAAACATGTATCATGATCTGGGTGACGGCCAAAAAGGCGAACTTATTTTCCCTCCGTATTTCACCTGGTCAAAGCTGGGCGTCAAAATTGGGTTCCTGGGGTATACAGACCACCTGGTTCCCATTCGCCAATCGCCTGACTATTCAAAGGGAATCAAGTACACCCTGCCTCATGAGAATACAGAATACTATGTAAAGGTCCTGAAAGAACAGGAACAGTGTGATTTCATCATCATCCTGGCGCACATGGGATTGTCGCAACAGATCGCACTCGCCAATATGCCCGAGGCTGCCGGTGTTGACTATATTCTGGGAGGCGACACGCACGAACGAGTACGCAAACCCATTCAGTGCAAGTATGCCAAGGTGGTAGAACCCGGCGCTTTTGGCTCCTTCGTTGGCAAGCTTGATCTGGAAGTTAAGGATGGCAAGATTGTGGGTGAAAAATATGATCTGGTTGAAGTAAGTGTCGACAAGTACAAAGCAAATGAAGAGATCGTTTCCATGATTGCAGGTTTAGAAGCGCCTTATGTAGAAGAAATTGAAAAAGTTGTTGGATACAGCAAGGTCCCTTTGTATCGCTATTTTGTGGTGGAGAATACCATCGATACCATGATCCTGGATGCCTTGTCCTGGAAAGTCAAGGTAGATGTGGTACTATCCAATGGCTTCAGATTCTGCCCGCCAAGAAGCACCCCTGATGATTCTGGCATGATACCCATTACCAATGGATATCTCTTTGATATGTTGCCTGTAGATGCAAATGTGCGAACCGCCAAGGTAAAAGGCGATATCCTCATGAAATGGCTTGAAAAAGAATTGAATAACGTATTTGCCAAAGAAGCTTCCAAGCGTTTCGGAGGCTGGGTGGTTAAATTCAGGGGAATGGAAGTTGCCTTCAACGCTTTTGGTGAACAAGGAAAACGCGTACAATCTGTAATAATTGGTGGAAAGCCGCTGGATCCAGAAAAGGTGTACAGCATTTCCGCCTGTGAAAGAGATGGTGATCCGGAAACAATTTTGTGTCGAATTCCTGTAGTCACGGATGGGGAAACACAACCTTACACTTTGCATGAAGTGTTGAAAGAGTACCTGGCAGAACATTCACCGGTTTCTCCTGTTCCTACGGGTGCTGCTAAAATACTCGACGCCCCTTCTACCCTGCTGACTCAGGTAAGTGGCGTTGATTATAGCTTTAGTTAACATTACAATATTTACCATATATGACATTTAATGAATTGATCAACTCTGACAAACCAGTACTGGTTGATTTCTATGCCGACTGGTGTGCTCCTTGCAGAGCGATGAAACCAATTCTGGAAGAGTTAAAATCCAATCTTGGAGACTCGGTCAGTATTTTTAAAATTGACGTTGACAAAAACCAGGCGGTATCTGACAAATTTGATGTTCGCTCCATTCCTACCCTAATATTTTTCAAGAATGGCAAACCAATGTGGAGAAAATCAGGAATCGCCTCGGCAACCGAGCTAAAGAATGCTTTTAAAAGTATTTCTTAGGCATATCAATTGTGAACAAAACCCTCTGAATTATTAAGGATAACATGGAAGAATACCGGCATTTATTTTCCGAACTTGAATCCGGATTACTGGATGAAATGACCAGTAAAGGCCGAATTGTACACGTAAATGCAGGTGATGTATTGTTGCAAAGTGGTCAGAACATTCGCAACACCATGATCATGCTTGACGGTCTTGTAAAGCTGTATCGCGAAAGCGACGAAGGCAACGAGTTCTTTATGTACCACCTGAATCCAGGCGATGGATGCGCGCTTTCCCTGATTTGCGACCGTACATTCCGGCAAAGTTCGGTTACGGCTAAAGCAGTTGTGGATTCGGTGCTATTAGTCATTCCATTGGATGAAACAGAGAGCTGGATCCGAAATTATCGCACCTGGCATCAGTTTGTAGTGGGCACGTACCGTAATCGATACAACGAACTATTGGAAACAATAGATCACATTGCCTTCCAAAATATGGACGAACGCCTTGAATTTTATTTGAAAAGGCATCGCAATACCATGAATACCAATATTTTAAAAATCACCAACACTGAAATTGCCCAGGAATTAAATTCCTCACGCGAGGTAATATCCAGGTTGATGAAAAAGTTATCGGAGAAAGGCAAGATCCGTTTGCTCAAAAGCGGGATTGAAATCCTGTAAAATTCATCGACGTGATTAATGTCACGAAGAAGAAAGAGTTATTCAAGGACCTTTGTAGCATCAAATTAGTAAAGAACTTGAATCTCTAAACTATGATCATCACTGGATATTTTGCTTCGGTACTTATTGGCCTTTCTTTAGGGCTTATTGGTGGCGGCGGAAGTATTTTAACCGTTCCTGTTTTAGTATATCTTTTTGGTGTTGAACCAGTACTAGCCACAGCGTACTCTCTTTTTATTGTTGGTACAACTAGCCTCATTGGTACAGTTCCCAAGTACCGGGAAGAATTGGTGAGTGTAAAAACGGCGGTTATTTTTGGCATCCCAGCCATCTTTGCCGTGTATGCTACAAGGGCTTTTTTGGTGCCAATTATCCCCGACCCTGTTTTTAGTATTGGCACTTTTGTGTTTTCCAAAGGGATGTTCCTCATGACCATTTTTGCCGTGCTCATGGTATTTGCTTCTATTTCTATGATCCGGACTAAGAAAGTGGAAAAGAGTGATGAGGTAGAACAGGATAAGCCCATTAAGTATAATTACCCGATGATTCTTTTGGAAGGTACCGTGGTAGGCGTATTGACAGGACTGGTAGGCGCAGGTGGCGGTTTTTTGATCATTCCGGCTCTGGTTTTATTTAGTAAATTACCCATGAAACAGGCGGTAGGAACCTCTTTGCTGATCATTGCAGCAAAATCAATGCTCGGCTTCCTGGGTGATATATCTCATTACAACATTGACTGGCTTTTGCTGTTTACTGTAACTGCTTTGGCAGCTGCCGGCATCTTTGTTGGAAACAGATTCAGCCGAAAAGTGGATGGGGAGAAATTAAAAAAGGCTTTTGGCTGGTTTGTACTTGTTATGGGTATTTACATACTTTTGAAAGAACTCTATTTCAAATAAAGTATTCCCGTGACTAACATCACGTATTTTTAGCAAACTGACTACATACCTTTGTAGCATTAAATAACAAACAATTCAATAATTTCCAAATCATGAAAATTGAACAAATCTATACTGGATGCCTAGCACAAGGCGCATACTACATAGAAAGCAATGGTGAAGCTGTTGTCATTGATCCACTTCGCGAAGTTGCACCTTATATCGAAAAAGCGAAAAATGATAATGCCAAGATCAAGTATGTTTTTGAAACACATTTTCATGCTGATTTTGTGAGTGGCCACCTTGACCTGAGTGAGAAAACCGGAGCGCCAATCGTTTACGGCCCAACTGCCGAGCCAAACTTCAAAGCGCATGTAGCCAAAGATGGTGAGGAATTTAAAGTAGGAAACATCTCTTTTAAAGTTCTGCATACACCCGGACACACCATGGAAAGCTCATGCTTCTTGCTGATTGATGAGAACGGCAAAGAAAAGGCACTTTTCTCAGGTGATACCTTGTTCATTGGAGATGTTGGTCGTCCGGATCTTGCTCAAAAAGCCGCGCACATGACTCAGGAGCAATTGGCAGAAACCCTGTTCGATTCTCTACGTGAAAAAGTAATGTCCCTGCCTGATGACGTGATCGTTTACCCTGCTCACGGGGCCGGTTCAGCTTGCGGTAAAAATATGTCTAAAGAGACTTTCGATACATTGGGACACCAGAAAGAAACAAACTATGCGCTTCGTGCAAACATGACCAAAGCTGAGTTTGTAAAAGAAGTAACCACTGGTCTTATGCCTCCTCCGGCTTACTTCCCAATGAACGTGGCCATGAACAAAAAAGGGTACGACAGCATAGATACCGTGATCGAACGCGGAACGCACGCCTTGTCACCACGCGCTTTTGAAGTGGCTGCCAATGAAACAGACGCCCTTATCCTTGACACAAGAGACGCGCAAACTTTCTCTGAAGGCTTTGTACCAAATTCTATCAACATCGGCATAGATGGCAGCTTTGCTCCATGGGTTGGCGCCATGATCCCGGATGTTAAACAACAGATACTCCTGGTTTGCGAGAATGGACGTGAAGAAGAAGTTGTAACGCGCCTGGCTCGTGTAGGATATGACAACTGCATCGGCTTCCTTGAAGGCGGTTTTGAAGCATGGAAAAAGGCTGGGATGGAAACAGACAACATCGAAAGAGTCACCGCTGATCAACTGGCTGAGATTATGACCAGCAACCCTGAAGTGCCTGTATTTGACAGCAGAAAGATCAGTGAGTATCAGAGCGAGCACGTGTTGAATGTAACCAATGCACCATTGGATACTGTCAACGATTCCATGCTGATGATTCCGAAAGATAAAACGGCTTATGTACACTGCGCCGGTGGCTACAGATCCATGATCTTTGCCAGCATACTCCGCGCACGTGGATACGACAAGTTGATAGACGTAGTTGGTGGTATGAAAGCCATTAAAGAGTCGGGCAAATTCGAGTTGAGCGAATATGTTTGCCCTACTACATTGTTGTAAGAGTTGTAAAACAGGCAAGTCCTGTTGAGTTCCAGAAGGGTTGAAAGGATGTATCGGCAAATGCTAAAAGGCCGTGCTCCAATCAACCCTTCTTTTTTTGTAGACACACGAAGAGCATGTTTTATTTTTAAAAATTATTTTCACCACAGCAAAGGGGGAATTGCCGTAGGCAATCTGTGAAAATCTGCGTAATCTAGGGTGAATCTATAAGAATGTACATTATCAAACCATGTCAATAAAACAATTCAGTTTATCCGGACTTCTCTTAATAGTTCTAAATGCCAATTGCCATACTCAAATCAGCACCCGTATTTCTGGCAATATCGAGATCAAAGAAGGCTGGAAACCAATGGTTTATTTGATAAAACCAAATAGTTTCCGGGAGATAGCCTCAAGCTACAGTGGCACCGTGATCGATTCTGCCAGAGTTGATCATGCAGGCAATTTCTCATTCAATGATCTGCCAGAATCAACTGTTGGTCCTCTTTTGGAAATATGTGTTCAGAAAACAGGAGGAAGGTTCAATAATCTGCTTATTGAAGAAGATTTACTGTACGCCAATTATATGCCCGTTTATACAGGAAATGGTTCAAACCTGAAAATCAAAGCTGTTTCAGATCAATTCCAGTCCAGCTATTCCTTAGTCAACCCCGACCCTGTGAATGAAGCTTTGCTTCAGCTTAGGGACATCAGGCATAAAGCTTTTTTAAATAAAACAGCGGGCGACCAAATGGAAGAAGAAGCCGTTTTGGAAAAGGAAGATGCGCTAAAAGTTTTTCAGGAACCACTCATACAATTTGCCGACACATGCTCCAATGTATATCCTGCCTTGGTTGCCATACGGTGGGTTAGCCCTGTGGGTGATTATGAGAGGCTGCCAGAGTTTGTATACCGGCAATGTGAAAAGTGGTCAGCTTCTGATAAAGAAAATGCTTTTGTGCCGCAATTGTGTCAAATGGCAGACCCTGCCAAATTGCCCCTGATGATTGGCCATGTAGCGCCAGATTACCCCATGCCTATGGAAAATGGAGATACGCTACCATTACATAGTCTTCTTGGAAAACGCCTCACCATTCTCGACATCTGGGCGTCCTGGTGTGCGCCTTGTCGAAAGGAAAATCGCGCAATTCTAAAGCCGCTGTGGGAATCTTATTCAGAAGCAGGACTGAATATTATTGGTTATTCGATTGATGCCAGTGCCGGAGCCTGGAAAGCTGCCATAAAAAAGGACGAAGCAACCTGGGCTCATGCTTCTCACCTGAGCGGTGATTCCACTCCATTCATGGAAAAATTGAACATCAGCACCATACCGGCTAATTTCTTACTTGATGCTGAAGGAAAAGTGATTGCAAAGAATTTGCATGGGGAAGCATTGGCCGCATTTGTTTTGGAGTATATGGCGCAATGATTCACCACAGATTTTCAGGGAGTATTTACGGATTTGCAGTAGGCAATCTGTGAAAATCTGTGGTGAAAAAAATCACAACCAATCTATTCCTGAACAATGGTTTTCACCGTAGCTCTTTCACTGTCCGAATCCAGCGTTACGGTGTACTGACTTCCTACCGTCAGATTTTTTATTTCTTTACGGATGATGTGCTCGCCTTCATACAGGTTCTCCAGCTTCTCATGAAACACCTGTTTCCCGCTTGAATCAGCCATTGTTAGCCATAGCGGCTCACTCCTTTTTACCTGGAATTTGATGCTAAACACTCCATTGTTGGGATTTGGGAACACCTGTAGCTGAAACGAACTGTTACTTTGGGTATTCAGCGTGTGCGTATTGCTGCTGTTTTTATTTAGCCACACTTCATAAATCCTGGCGTTCGCAGTGCTTTCAGAGCCAGTGTTGATCCAGAAAATATTCCGGGCGCTACTGGATATCCCACCATAAATGTATCCGATCATCGTTTCTGCTTCCACCAATGCGTTGAGTTTGATCACGCCATTTTCGTAAACAGGCAATCCATCCAGCGGAATAAATTCTGCGCCTGCGCCTAATAGACCAGGCATTTCGGCGGGCAATTTGTACTCCGCCATATTGCCATCAGCATCCCTTGTTACTCTTGCAATGGTATTTACAAAAGGCACATTATTGTCCTGTACCAGTATCCCCAGGCTGTCGTAAAACTGCGCAATGCCACCAAAGAAAACATTGTGCATTTCATTTCCGAATTCATCAAACAGCGGAATAAACGGACAATGATAATGATTGTAATATTGGGAGAATGAATTGACCGGAGTATACCCTGCGCTGTCGACATTTACGCAATTCAGATATGGCAGATCAACCGTTTTCTGGAAAACGCCTGAAAAAGCCGTCAATCCTTCCTCACCATTTGGCATGATCTGAGGGACAACATTGTAATCACGTCTGTGCAGTTGATCGCTATCAACAAAAGACGGCAAATGAACGACGCTCAGATTTACACCGTCATCAATAATCTTGAACCTTCTTACCGAATTGGTGTATTCCTGCACAAAGCCAGGGCCATGATTTGGTCCCATTGGATTGTACGGACCCTCAAATTTTTGTCCTCCAACCAGGTTATAAGTATCATAGATTTTTAACATTCGCCCACCCGTCACAGCAAAAGACTCATCACTGATCTGCCGGAAATAATTGGCAAATGGCTGTCCAGATATGATGGCGTCGATGACCTCAGGAACTTTAATCGCACATAACTTATCATGAGTCACGTGATCGGCAAGAGATGCACTGAGACTATATCCACCAACCAGATACAAAACATCCCCGTCCTGATGGAATTCCATGTTGGTGGAACTCAACTGTTCCTGCAAACTGACCGACAATTCAGACGTTGCTGCCGACCAGGATTTCTTCGCCACTGGATCTACCACCAATAACTGCTTGTTGTGTCCTGCTTCATCAAAACTGGCAAATGGTTGCCTCATGTGCAAGCCATCCAAACGGCCGCCTATTATCAGCCATTTCCCGTTATGAGTCCCAAAAGCAAAGGACTGTAATCCTCCCAAGCCCTGTATGTCTACAGGTTGTAATTGAACATTGAAAGGTGTTTGTTGCGCATGGCCCATATAGAATGATAGAAGCGCAAATAGAGATATTAATATTGATCTGTTCATCATCGTTTGTTTAAAAAGGCTGAGTACATCCAAACCAGTTTTTCCTGTTCCCTGATATAGTCGCTCATCAGTGCGTTTGTGCCCTCATCTTCTGTGTCGGCAGATTGTTGCAGCAAACCTCTTTGAAAGGAAATGATTACCTGAAAGGAATCCAGAATTTCCTGCACAGCTTTCAGGCCATCTGAGACCTGTCCACTTTCCTTGATACCGGAAATCTTTTTATAATCAGAATATCGATGAATTGGTGTATAACCCAGCGTGAGGATCCTTTCGGCTATCTCATCAATTTTCATCAACAGGTTATTATACAACTCCTCGAATTTCAGGTGAAGCTCAAAGAATTTCTCCCCCTTGATGTTCCAGTGATAGCCTCTGGTATTTTGATAAAAAATTGAATAATTGGCCAAAAGTCCATTCAGGTTTTCGGCTAGCGATTCGGCCTTTTTACTGTCCAGGCCTATGGCATTTACTTTCTTCATAATTCAAATTTGCATTTAAAAAGTATGTTCAAAGGTATTGAGTTTATCAGAACAAGCAGCGTAACAAATGTCACACTTTCAAGTGATTATGATTAAAAAAAGACCACCAGGTTTGTTAAACCAATCCTAAGTGAAATCTGATGGTGATAATTGTCACGGCCGTACTGCGCTTAGTGGGCAGAACTTTGCAACCTCAAAGTGACAACGTGCTATGAACAAAAATCTCCTGTTAATTTTATTCATTTATCCGCTGTTGACTGTTTTTGTTTTTGGGCAATTACAAGCACAATCTTCAATGCAGGATTCAACAGATCGCGAAGCGGCAAGTCTGCTGGAAATTTTGCAAAAAGGAAACTATCACGGCAGTTTTCGCGGCTTTTTCATGGCAACAGATAACAAACCTGAATTGTCAGATTATTATGCTATTGCCGCCGGTGGGAGTCTATATTTCAACACAGCAAGATTTCACGGGTTCAGCTTTAGCCAGGGAGGCATGTTTAACTACAACATTTCGTCCTCTGACTTGCTGGCAAAGGACTCAATTACCGGCGCCAAAAACAGATATGAAATCGGCCTCTTTGATGTGGAAAATCCGGACAACAAGAAAGAATTAAGTCGCGTAGAAAGATTTGCGCTTAATTACAATTGGAAGAATTCGCATCTCAGTATTGGTAGACAATTTATGCAGTCTCCATTCATCAATTTTCAGGATGGACGCATGAGACCAACGGTTGTTTCCGGCATATTATTCAACACATCCTTTCAGAACGATCTAAGGCTTGAAGGTGGCTGGATATGGGGCATTTCTCCGAGAAGTACGGTAAGGTGGTATGACATAGGCAAGTCCATAGGTATTTATCCAAAAGGTCTTAATCCTGACGGAACTGGAAGTGGTTACCCGGAAAACCTGTCGAGTGCAGGCATTGGCATTTTGGGTGTCCATAAAACCGTGAAGAATAACACGCAACTGCAATTCTGGAACCAATATGTTGACAAAATTTTCAATACTTCTCTTGCGCAAATTGATCAGGAAATACCATTTTCAAATGGCCGAAAACTAAGATTCGGATTACAATACACCTTCCAAACGGCCATTGGTGACGGGGGCAATCCCGATGCTGATAAAACGTATTTTCAAAAAGGCAAACAGAGCCACATTATCAGCACCCAAACAGCCTTTGAATGGAGAACCTGGCAAGTCGCGATTGCCTACACCCGTGTTGGGAAAAGCGGACGCTTCCTTGCGCCGCGTGAATGGGGCCGGGAACCCTTCTACACATTTATGGCCAGGGAACGCATTGAGGGTAGCGGCGATTCTCATTCATTTTCAGCAAATCTTAAGTGGCAAAACAAAGCGCGTGACCTGCAGGTGATGCTGGCTTATGGACAATTTTATTTGCCCGATGTGCTGAATACAGAACTAAGCAAATATGCTTTCCCTTCCTTCAGACAAGCAAATCTGGACATTCGCTACAAATTCAAAGGATTCCTGAAAGGGCTTTCCATGCAAACACTTGTTGTACACAAATTCCGAACAGGCAATGTGTATGGTCTCGATAAATACATGATCAACAAGGTGGATATGTCAAATTACAATTTGATCCTCAATTACAACTTTTAAACAGCCTTGTGACAAATATCACGGATAAAGGCAGTGCACCCATCGCACTTTTGCATGTAACAAAAATCATCTGGTATGTCTATTCTTACACAACCCTGGTCCTGGTGGGCCGCCGGCATCATCATCGGTCTCATAGTTCCCATTCTATTGATCATTGGCAACAAGCATTTTGGCCTTTCCGCCAATCTACGGCATACTTGTGCTGCCTGTTATCCTGCCAATATTCAATTCTTTAAATACGAGTGGAAGAAAGAAACCTGGAACATGTTTTTTGCCGGGGGAATTCTCGTAGGTGCCTTAATCGCAGCAACGCTTCTAGCTGATCCTGAACCGGTAAAGGTGGCGCCTGCCCTTGCGCAGGATCTGCAATCGTATGGCATTTCTGATTACAGCAATATGGTGCCTAACGACATATATTCCTGGGAAAGCCTGTTTACCCTCCGCGGTTTTGTACTACTGGTGTTCGGTGGCTTTCTGGTAGGATTTGGTTCCCGCTATGCTGGTGGATGTACAAGCGGTCACTCCATTATGGGTCTTTCGAACCTGCAAATACCTTCGTTGATCGTCACCATATTTTTTATGATCGGTGGAATCATCATGTCAAATTTTTTGCTCCCTTTCATCATGGCCCTGTAAGGTGCTTCACTCTTTAAAAATCTGATCATGTCTGACATATTATCTCCTGAAACGAATATTAACGAACAGGCCTTCCAAAACGATCTCGAAGCACGTGCGCTTGACAGCATGTGTGTCAACGAGTCTCACCTCAAGCACCCATGGTGGTACAACCTCAAGTATGCTGCTGTTGGACTTGTTTTTGGAGTCGCCTTTGTAAAAGCCGAGATCATTTCCTGGTTCCGAATTCAGGAAATGTTCCGATTTGAATCCTTCCACATGTACGGTGTTATCGGTACAGCTGTGGTGGTGGGAGCTATTTCAGTTTGGGCCATAAAAAAATTCAATATCAGAACCATTTATGGTGAAATAATAGAATTCCATCCAAAGAAATTCATCAAAGGGCAATTGATCGGAGCGACCATTTTTGGCCTGGGATGGGCTATGACCGGTGCATGCCCAGGACCTTTGTTTGCTCAAATTGGAACCGGTGCTCTGGTTGTTGGAGCCACTTTGCTAAGTGCGGTTGTCGGCACATGGGTATATGGCTATTTTCGGGAACAATTGCCGCATTGAGGCGAAATAGCCAGGTAGGTAGTTTTTTACGCATGCACTCCCCTATTTTTGTGGGATTATGCGACAAAAAATTCTGGGTACTCTGCTATTTTTCTCCACCCTTTTATTTGCCCAAACCAAACCCATTTCAATTGAACTCGAAGAGCGGGAACACATTCCTATTATCGGTGCAACGGTAAAGCTGTTTGAAAGAAATGATACAGCTCGGGTGCAATTTGGAAGAAGTGATGACAACGGGAAAGTTAAATTTAAGGCTGTACCCAAACGACAGTATGTATTAGAGGCAACGTACCCAGGCATGGCAGACTTGTCAAAGGGTCTGGTTGTACAGTCATCTCAGGACAACTACCGCTTCCAGATGGAAGAGGATGCCAATATGTTGGATGTGGTTACCATCAAGGCAACTAAACCTCTTGTTCGCCAGGAAGATGATATGACCATTGTCGATCCGGAACCCATCGCGAACAGTAGTTTCAGTGTTTTTGACATACTGGAGAAAACGCCCGGACTTTTTCTCGATCAGGATGGCAATGTATATCTGAGCAGCACGACTCCTGCCACGATTTACATAAATGGACGCGAGCAAAAAATGAGTACGGAGGATTTGGCTGATGTACTCAAGAACCTTCCTCCCAACAGCATTGAACGCATTGAGATATTAAGGACTCCTTCTGCCAAATACGATGCCAGTGGCAATGGCGGCATCGTGAATCTGGTGCTTAAAAAAGGCGTTAAGATCGGCAGGACTGGCTCTGTACGTGGTGGCCTCAGACAAGGTCGATATGGAGATCAGTTCATTGGTTTTTCGTTAAACAATCATGACGGCGGCCGGACTTCTTATTTGAATGTCAACTACGCTCACCGAAATTCATACTCAGAATTACTTACAAACAGAGAGCTTTCGGTTGATACCCTTTTGAGGCAAAATGCCTACACTGTTTCGCCCAGACAAAACATTTACATTGGTTATGGATATGGTTTTGAAATAGACAGTACCTGGACTGCCGAACTAGACGGGCGTTTCAATTATGGAAACGGCCATTCAAGTACCAATACCAATAACTCAATTCTGTTGCAACCATCCTCCGAAGTATTGGAAAACAGCCTGAATGACTTATTGAATAACAATCATAGTTACTCAATTAACCAGGGTGTATCCAGTACCCGAAAGCTGGATACATTGGGTTCTGAACTTAAAGCTGACATTTCCTATAATTTACATGTTAACGGTAACTTACAAGACTATTTCTTGACAGTTGGAGATCTGCCAGTCAATGAAATGGTTAGTGGGACGGGAGACATTGATGGTGTCAGACAATCATTCTCGGCCAGGCTGGATTTGAAATATAATCTGAAGGACAAAACCAAATTTGAACTGGGTGGAAAATCTGATTGGCAGAGCTTTGAAAACAAAACAGCTTATACCTTGAACATAAACGGGGTTGAAAACCCGGATCCTTTCCGCACAAATTCATACAATTATCGAGAGGCAATTCATGCATTATATGTTCAGGCGGCAAGGCCCTTTGGTAAGTTCCATTTGAAAACCGGGGGCAGACTGGAAAATACCAATATGAACGGTCATCAATTGATTCCGGCGGATACCTCCTTTGACATTCACCGAACTGATCTGTTTCCCTACTTGTATTTCAGTCGAAGCCTGGTAACCATTTTTGGATATGATCTCAAAGGGTATCTGGTATATCGCAGATCAATCAGAAGACCGGGATACGGACAACTGAATCCATTTCCACGGTATCTGGATCAGTACTTGTATGAAACGGGAAACCCTGGCTTGCAACCTCAGTTTACCAATAATTTTGAGTTTAACATCAGTTTCGAAGAACGTCCTGTTTTCGCCATTGGCAGGAATTATGTCAACGATATTTTCACCAACGTAATTTATGACGATCCACAACTGCCGGGAGTAGCCAGGCGCACCTATGATAACCTGGGTAAAAACGAAGAAACCTATTTCAGGTTGGTTGGCGCTATTCCGCCCGGTGGCACCTATTTTATTGTGGCTGGTTCACAGTACAACTTGAACAAGTACAATGGATTATATGAAGGCAAGCCACTGACATTCACAAGAGGCAGCTGGTCCTTTTTCACCTATCAACAGTTGAAATTTGGCGACAATGCCAGTTTTTCCCTACACGGTTTTTATCGTTTAAAAGGGCAATCACAGTTTTACGAATTGAGTGACTTCGGAAGTCTGAATTTGAGTTACAACCACCGTTTTTTTGGCAAAAAACTCAACATTTCTGTTTCAGTCCGGGATGTTTTTTATACCAATCGAAACAAGTTTTTCCTCGATCAGGGCAGTATTTTGGCTTATGGCGAAAGAAACTATGATTCCAGACGGTTCGGCTTGAACATCAGATATAGTTTCGGATTGAAAAGACACGATGAAAATCAGGATCCGTTTTCTGTGGAAGGTGCCGGGCAAAACGGCGATTGAATTTACCTCATTGATAAAAAACTCAAGAATGCGTCATTCATCTCTGGTTTTATGCGTTTTCCTGCTTGGCTGCAACCTTATAAATAGATTAGGTGCTCAAACAAACGTGGGAACATATCAGTCCGGCTATTCCCGTGTTGACAATACATTCAATTTCCCATGTCAACATGCAGATGTTCAACTAGAGGTCTGCACAGCAACCATGGTTCGAATCCGTACTTCATGGTCCCGGAAATTCGAAGAAGACGAGCCTTGGATGGTGGTAAAATACCAGTGGCCTGCTGTTGACATAGAAAGCTATGAAGAAAGTGACCGCTTCATGATTAAAACTTCATCGGCTCATATGTCCCTGCTGGAAATCACCATTTGGAAAGCCCCGTTTTCAATTGAAATTCGCGATAGTAATGGTGTTTTACTTTGTAAAGAAGAGATGGGAGCAGAAACCAACAATGGTGCCGTATGGTGTACAAAAACAATGGGACGCTCTGAACACTTTTTCGGCTTTGGCGAGCGAATGGACTTTTGCGATCAACGAGGGAAAAAACTCACTTTACATGTAGGGCGCGGTCAAAAACGGCCGCACATTCTGGGCGCTTATAATACACTCGAAGCCAATTACTGCCCGGTACCCTTTTTCATGAGTACAGCGGGATATGGTATTTTCTTGCACAACTCGTATGCTTCTGAATGGGATATGGGGCACAGTGACCAGCATTCTTACCGCTTTGGAGCAGTTAATGGCGAGCTTGATTATTATTTCATTTACGGGCCGGGATTTCCGAATATATTGGACCAATATACCGATCTGACAGGAAAGGCTCCCTTATTACCACTCTTTGCCTTGGGTTTACATGTAGGTACTTACAGCGGAGGCACCTGGGGTCATGAAGAACTTACCTCGGCAGATTATGTAGTGAATCTGGTGCGTAAATTTCGAGAGGAAGGCATTCCTTTAGATGTGCTGCATTTAGACTCTACCTGGAGGCTATTTGGAAAGAACGGCGGCAAAGGCGCTACTACATTTGAATGGCGTGAAACCTTTACCAATCCAAAAGCCATGTTTGATAGTCTGTACAACATGCATATCAATATGGCAGGTGTACACCTGCGTCCACGTTTTGATAATGGCAACAAACTTAACTTGCTGGAACAGGCTCAAAAACTGCATTACACCTACCCTGAAGCTGATGGCCCCGGGGAGTTTGTCAATTTTTTTGATGACAAGGCTGTTGACTGGTGGTGGAACCACGGTGTCATGCAGGTAGCCTCGCAGGGAGTGAAATTTGTAAAAACCGATGAGGGAAGCGCCTTTGGCCACCTGGCCAATGAAAGCGATAAAACTGGTCCTTCCGGCCCTGAGGCAGAGCGGCTTCACAATCTTTTCCCTTTAGCCTATGCGAAAGCGCCATACGAGCATTTTGCCAAATTGAATAACATGCGTGGCATGAATCATACCCGCGAAGGTTTTGCCGGCATCCAACGATACCCTTTCATCTTCGCCGGTGACTGGCCCAGCGAATGGCAATACTTTGCGCCGGTAATAAAGGCGGGTCTGAATATTGGTCTTTCCGGTGTTGGCAATTGGGCGCATTGCATGGGTGGGTTTGAGCACAATGCGGATCCCGAACTGTATATCCGCTGGTGTCAGTTCGGATTGTTAAGCCCGATCGCTCATTTGTTTGGCATGGATCACCCAGGCTATAAAGAGCCCTGGAATTACGGGGAAGAAGCCCTCAGGATTTTTAAAAAATATGCGCAGTTCCGTTACAGACTATTGCCTTACCTGTATTCCACTATGTACGAAAACCACCAATTTGGTAAGCCGGTGATGCGAGCCCTGGTGTTTGAATATCAGCGTGATGAAAATGTGTATTCCATTGAAGATCAGTATATGCTCGGACAAAGCCTGATGATTTGCCCGGTGACAACCAAAGGCGCTCAAACAAGGGTGGTTTACCTGCCTGAAGGTGAATGGTACAACTATAACACTGGTGAGCTATTTTCCGGAAGACAATATATTCAGGTGTTAACGCCTCTCGATGAGATACCCATTTTCGTAAAAGCTGGCACCATCATTCCACTTCGAGAACCGGTTCAATACGTAGGAGAAAAACCGGATGATCTGATAACACTTCAGATATTTCCAGGACGAAGTGCTAAACTCTTTCTTTACGATGATGATGGAATAAACATAGATTACAAATTGACTTTTACCAAGATTGGGTGCATGTCAGGAAAAGACAAGCTAGGTATAGAATTAAGCAAAATAACCAACAATTACCCTACCCCAAACAGGCGCTATTTGTTGGAAGTCAAGGCTTTAAAAACCCCAACATCAATTTCATTAAATGGAATTGACTTAAAGCCAGAGAAGGACTGGCATTATGATGGCAATCAAATGTTGATCAAGTTAACAGAACCAATTTATGAGGAACAATTTCAATGGGTTCTGATCAACTTTTAACTATTCTTAAGGAGAATACATCACTCTCACACTTGATTATTACTTGGTTGCCTCTCTAAAAATACCATCGAGCATAAATCTGAAAAAAATGAATATTACTCAACATGCTATTTTCAGGATTTTAGTTCTTTCCGGAATCTTGCTGTTTTCAATTTATGGCGCTATTTACTGGATTAATCCAAAGCCACACACAACTTTCGCCGGATTTGAAACAGAGAAAGTACCAGAAGAATGGCTTGAAAGGATTCACAAAGCTGCCCCTGGAGATGATTGGCGTGCTATTGAGGCAAAAAGCATTCGTCAGTTGCTGGCTGCTAAAAAGCAACACTATTCAAATATATTCGGCAGCTGGGTAGAAAGAGGCCCTTCCAATATTCCCGGGAGAATTGTTGATATGGAAATCGAATATGGACGTAACCGTATTTACGCTATCAGTGATCACGGCATCGTCTTTCAATCTGATGATCTCGCTGGTGCAAACTGGAAAGCATTGAATGACCAGTTTCCATTAGGACAAGGCGTTGCTTCTCAACTGAAAGTCTTTGAAGATGGTAAAATAGTCACCTGCGGCTGGATCAAGGTTGATAACTATTGGGGAACCTATTACTCTATCGACAAGGGGCATAGCTGGAATAAATCCACCGGTTTCAGCAACCGGGAAATAACCGGCATCAGGCGTTTGGCCAAGTCCGGGAGCGATGTTTACCTTTTTGTACAGGAATACGATCCGACAGTGGTGTCTGACTATTATGTGGTGTACAAATCGATTGATAAAGGTTCAACATTCTCCATGGTTTACCAGTCGAGCATTCCGGTTGGAGATGGTGGAAGACACAACAAAAGCGATATGTGGGTTTCCAATGATGTACAAGAGCCAAACTTTTATCTGACATTGGAGGACAGTTTGTTCTCTGTGGACAAAACAACCGGAAACAGGTCTTTTAAGGGCCTTATCAGTGGTCTGCCAATTCAGTTGGGTATGCTATCCGGACTCACAAAAAACGGCATTACTGAATTAAAGGCGTACGTCGCTGTGGGAGATAACGGCAAATTTTATTCCTGGAACAGCATTGATCAAGTCTGGTCTTATAAGGGTGAAATGACGGACTGGTGGTTGTCAAAGCCTTTTGGACCAAATTCTTTCACCTGTTCTCAAAACGCTGCCGACACCTTATACTTTGGTGGCCTGCTTACCTCAAAGAGCATTGATGGCGGCAGCACCTGGATCACCATGGATATGGATCCAACCGGATCATACGCTTTGTACCACGGTGATGTTCCCAAAACATACAGCACCGTTGATCCGCTTACAGGCGAGGAATCTTTTTATCTTGGAACAGATGGCGGGATATATAAACTTGACGAGAATGAGCACTTTGTTTCTATGAGTATTCCCGGGTTGAATTGCACGCAGATCTATAAAATGGTCTCAAGACACAAGAGTCCGGGTGAAATGTTTATCGGAACCCAGGATAATGGATATAGCCACACCAATCTGGGTATTGATCAGCCGGGAGTAGTAGATTTCACCTTTCAATATGGCGGGGATGTAACCAATGTGGCCAGTGGAGATAAAGGGCAAACTTTCTGGCTCTGGTGGCTCGGAGATGGGTGTAATTACATGGCTGGCACAGATCAGGTGGTCTCAACATGGACTCCCTATGATTTCAATGGCGGCATCCCCTATTGGGAAGCCCCAATCTGGATACCATCCCAACATCCTGATCAGTGTTTTACCGCTGGATATTTAAATAGCAGCACTGGAAACTACCTGATAAAACTTCAAGCAAATAATGGCGCACAAGCCATCCCGACACAATTTGCTTATGATTTTGAAGCGCAGGTAGGCGCCAAAATCAGCGCCATTGCCATTTCACCCATTGACTTCAATTATTTTTATGCTGCCACGGAGAATGGCTATTTCTGTTATTCCACGGATGGCGGAATCAGTTGGCAAAAAACCTTGCTATCCCAAAGTATGTATCCCAGGGTAATACACCCTTCTAGCGTTAACCTGGGCGAAGTATGGGTTGGAGGCAGCGGCTACTCCAACAGCCCCATATTTTATTCAAATGACAACGGGCAGTCTTTTTCAAATTTCAATTCAAATATGCCTGCTTGCCGGGTTGAAGCATTTGCTACAAATGAAGATGAGTCCGTGATTTATGCAGCTACCAGTATAGGCCCTTTTGCATACGAAAAGGCCGAAGGGAAATGGAGTGATATTTCGGAGCAGGATGCACCAATTGTTCAATATATGGATGTAGAGTATCTGCCGGAGGTGAAAACGGCTAGATTTGCTACCTATGCACGGGGGGGTTGGGATTATCAGGTGATGACAAGTTCTGTTAGTCAGCAGATTTACTTACCAAACGCCTTAAAAGTAATGCCAAATCCAGCTGTTGAGTTTGTTGTGCTTGAATTCAGTGCTGAATTAAATAACAAGCCATATGTTATAACGGACATTACTGGCCAGGTTATCATAAAAGGAAAATTTGAATTGACACAAAAACAAATTGATGTTTCTTCACTATCCCCGGGAGTTTACTTTATCAGCCCCCCTTTTGGGGGATTCAGGGCTGTGAATTTTGTAAAAATCTAGCATGACCTGAAAAGTAGCCAAATGAGCTTGATTCATGTGTCTAAACAGGCTTCTTTTAGTGCCTTTTGGGAAATGAAGTTTTTTTTAAAAATCTTTTCAACTTCATTTGGTCATTCGAATTACTTGGCAATATCTTTGCGTCCCATTTTGGAGGAATGGGTGAGTGGCTGAAACCACCGGTTTGCTAAACCGACGTACGGGTAAACTCGTACCGCGGGTTCGAATCCCGCTTCCTCCGCTCGAATGGGCTTGGCAAACTGCTAAAATTTGGGACATAGCAAAGCCCATAATATATTTTCGGGATGTAGCGCAGTCCGGTAGCGCACCTGCTTTGGGAGCAGGGGGTCCCAGGTTCGAATCCTGGTATCCCGACATTGAAAATCAAGGAGTTATGATCGAAAGATTGTGGCTCCTTTTTTATTTGCATGCCATTTGCATGCAAATTCCGGTCTTATATGGGCTGATTTGGCCTTAATTGATGGAATACCCGTTTCCCTGATTTTTTTGGGGGCTATCAATCGCCGAGCGAGAAGCGGAATTTTTTGCTTCTGAACCTGGTCCCCATCTGGTCCCGATAACATGCTGCCAATTGCACATCGCTTCCATACCCTTCCCGGATCAACGCCGCAGATAATTCGTTCAGGGGTACCCAGATTTTGCAACTCCTACCGGCATGGAGTTCATGGGGAAAATTTACATCACCAGATGAGGTAGGGAAAACGATGGTTTTATTGTCGGGTAAAAGTAAGTATGGAGCATCCAAAAAGACCGGACGGCTGCCAGTGTTGACAGCTTCCAAAAAGATCATCTGATCGCTTAGTGAAGGGCCAAAAGTTAAGAAGCCGTAAGAGACCCCTACTTTCAAACGTGGTTTTTTATCTCGCCTTTCAACAAGAAAAACATAGGTCGATAGCCCGGCACCGTACACGGCTACAACTGCTGTTATGAATTCCAATAAGCTCATGTCTAAAGAGATTTATCTGTCGATAAGACTCAAACAAAAAACAAAACAAAAAGTTCCTAAAGCAATAATTGTCTGTACAATTTGATTTGTTTTACAAAAAATTGTGAATCAATACAAAAAGATTTTTCAAGAAATAGCACAGGCAAAATCCAAAATACTCTAATTTTGGAATGTGCCTGAATTTGGAAATCGCCTCGATATTATCACTCTTGAATCCAAAGCCTTTTACGCTTTGGTAGAAGAAGTCGTCAGCCGCCTGATGGAGAAACACGGCGCGGCCCTGGATCAATGGATTGACGATGAGGAAGCCATGCAACTCTTGCACATCAGTTCTAAAACCACCTTGCAGAAATACCGCGATGAAGGATTGATCCGCTACACCCAGCCGAGCAAAAAACTGATCCTGTATGATCGATATTCGATTATGGAATTTCTGGAGTACAAAGCAAAAGACACCTTATAATATATGAGTGAAACGGAAAAATTGCGCAAAGGCTTTAATGCCGGTTATGTCCTTGAACAGCATAACCCGGAATTGACCAGGCTCCTGCACGACAGCATGGCGGAAAGCAGTGATCCGTATGCCCAGGGATTTATTAAAGGTAGCAGGCAGTATGTCCAGGATAGCCTTCATCGAAGCGCAGGCCCGCATCAGGGCGACACATTGGATATCGATCATCAAAGTAAGGAGCGCAACCTGGAACGGGATGATAAAGATTCCGACATAACGCACGAGCACTAATCCCCCCTGCCCTATCCTTTACTGCCAGGGGTTGATCAGTTTGATACCGCAGCCTTCAAAATCCCGTATATTCCGGGTTGCCACGGCCGCGTTGTGCGCCCTGGCAATAGCAGCAATAAACATATCTACCGGATCGGCTTTCAGACCGACTTTCTCCCGAAGCGCAGCGACTTCGCCGTAATAGCGGGCGGCTATCTCATCAAAAGGTAAAATGCGATCTTTAAAAGCATGCGCCACAAACGCATTGAAATTTTTCCAAAGGCCTTCTTTTTTTCTACCCTCCGGCAAACGGCTTATGCCGCGCAGGATTTCCGCGATAGCAATAACGCTTAAGGTCAGCTGATCCGGCTGTGCCGATCTGATCCACCCCGTTACGGCCGGATCAGGGTTTTCGCGCATCAGTTCCGATACAACATTAGTATCCAGAATGATCATCAAAACCTGGTCTCATCCCTGCCCGACCCGCGATCAGGGAGATCAAGATCAATTCCATTCGCCTCACCGAAATATAGGCTGGCCAGATCGACAATATCCCCGCCCTCTTTTGGATGATCGACTCCAGAAATGTTATGTAAAATATTACGGACATGGGCTTCCAGGGACATGCCGCATTGGGCAGCCTGAACGCGCAGATTTTCCTTAACTTTTTCCGGCAAATTGCGAATGATTATGCTGGCCATTCAATTCCTCCACTCTCTTCATTGTAATCAATGATATCATTGATGTCAAACGGATAAGCCGGGACCGGGATCAGCCGAAAAGTTTCTTCCAGATACTCTTTTCGGATTCTTCCTTGAGCAGACGGTTCTCCTCCGCCAGCTTCTTGTTTTTTTCGCTTAAGGATTTCAAAACGCCAGACCCCTTCTCTTTCATCTCGCTCAGCCGCTCTTCCAAGGCTTTGAATTTTTCATCATATTCTTGTCTGCCTTTTATCTGGCTTTCAAGCAGCCTGGTCAGTTCCTCGATCCGCCGATCAGTTTCCTGATTGCCCTCATTATTCTCCACCGGCTTGCGTTGATCGGTCAACAGTGCCGTTAGCCGCTTTTGTTGTTCCTCGGAACTGGAGAGGTGATCCTTGAGCGTATCTATCTGCTCAAGCAATTGGTCACGTTCCCGGCTACGCTCCTTATCCAGATGTTGCCGTTCGTTTTCCAGATTGCTGATCCGCTCCTTGAGCACCTCAATCTGAACCTGTATCGATGGGGGTGTATTATTCTGTATAGGCTGTCTTGATTCGGGTGTCTCAGAGGTGTTTAATTCCGCCTCATCATCACCTGGTATTTTGACTTTCTGGCCGTAAACACGGATCAATTCAGACACATCCACCCTCGGATTGCCTTCATCGTCCTTATCAATACTGATGCCCTTTTTCTCAATATGCCGGTAGAAGGTGGCTCTTGTCACTCCGACCATATCAGCGGCTTTTGAAATCGATACCTGCATGGTGTATAACCCCGTTGCGAATGATACAGCTCTAACCTGTATTACGCCCAAATCTTAGCAGAATTATACGCCCGGATAAAGGGTGTCTCGCCTGCCTTGTCCACCTGTTTAAAAATGGTGTTTTACAGCGTATCGAGGTGTTTAAAATGATACAGTGCGTAGCTGTATTGTTGAACACGCGCACAACCCGGACAAAAGCCCCCTGCCCATATTGCATACTCGTTTCCAGGGTGTTTCATCAAAAATCTGCAAAGGTGTATAACACCGTATTATGATACATGCCTTAATGGTGTCCGATCCTGTATCATTTCCCCTGCCCTGCCCAATGATACACGTGCAGGTGCCTCATTCTGGCCAATTCAGTGTATAATCCTGTATAGAGATGTTTAGGGCTGCATGTTTAACCGTGTATAATCTGTTCCCCATTAAACACTGTATAGACTGTCTCATATTTCCACCATCAACTGCCACAAAGCCATGTATTCTGCGCTTTTGGCGTGTTAAAAGCATGGTGTATCATGCTGTATCAGCTGTATAATTTTGGTGTATCATCTTGTGGATAGTTAAACAGTATGATACTGTTCAGGGTGTCCGCAGCCGAATCGTGGCTGCAAATCTCATCAGAACCACGTCTATAAACCCATCATTCAAGGAGGAGCACCCTCGATCTTTAGACCCTGAATAAAGAAAAACCGCAGTTGGCGCTGCGGCTTTTTCTACAAATAAGAGCAAGGCTCTACTAATCCAATGTCTAAATGGTAGCGCTTTGCGAATCGGAATGCAAGTCTTTCGTGACTCGGCAAAAGATTTTTGCATCCTTATTCACAAGGTTTTTTGATCGTGCTTTTTGCACATGCAATCCAGATCAATTTTCGGAACTGCCTACCATCCTAAAAATCGAAGCGGGCAGGGGGGGATGATGCTGCTTGCCCATTGTGCCTCAGTCCAAGAGTATCTGCCCTATGCCGAAAGGCCCGCCGATACTATGCAGCCTAGGAGAAAAAGCCTGGCTGCGCCCCAGGACAACAATACATTCGTCAAACCGATCAAACAGTGCTTTGTGAAAAATCCACGCCTTATGCCCATGACCCGGCTTATGCTCACACTCTTATCCGGCTGGGCCGGGCAGGGGGGCAGCATCGAAACCACAATCGGCATAATCGCCAAACATATCGGCCGCTGCCGCCGTCAGGTTTTTCGGTATCTTCAAGATGCCCTGGAGGAGGGCTATCTTTACTACAGTCGCACCAAAGACAGGATCGGTCGTTATACCGGGATAAAGATCAGGCTCAACTTTGGCGCTATAAGGTTTACACGCTGCCGCACACCTAAAAACCGCAGCAAAACCGCACAAACGCTAGATGTGACATTTGAGTCCGACACTAATAATAAATATATATTTAATAAGGATTCTGATCCGGGTATGTGGGATAAACTAAGCAGATTTGCTGCATCGGCAGGCTTTGTCCTTCCTGATAGCTGACAACTGCACCGTGTTTTGATTTCATCAATGCAAAACTACCGTCCGCAGCATTGCTCAATTATGCCGCATGGATTTAGACTTCGCAAAGAATGAGAGGGCAGGGTATCAAGCGATCTGCTAGTGAAAAGAAAAAGAACGGGATGATCTGAACCAATGAATGTTAAACAAGCCAAGCAACTCGATTTTCCGGCATTGCTGGAGAAGATGGGCTATCAGCCGGAACCATGCGGAATCAGAAAGCAGGGCAATGAAATCTGGTATAAAAGCCCGCTTGCCGCCGAACAAACCGCCTCATTCCATCTTACCAAAGGCAACAAGGTCGCCTGGGTGTTTAAATGCTTTAGCACTGGCCAGGAAGGCACCATCCTGGATTTTGTGATCGCCCATGAAGGATACCGCGCCCATGACGTAAAAGCCGCCCTTGCCTTCCTGCGCTCTAAATTTCCGGGACCGCTGTTTGCACCGAAAAGGGAAGGGGGACCCAATACCAACCAACCCTCTTTTTCTTTTCACAAGCAAGCCGAACCTGAACAAGATACAGCACCGCAAAGAGACCTGGAATATATCGAAGACCTGCCGCTGAAAAGCGGCAGCCTGCTCTCATATCTCGAAAACAAGCGCTGCATTCCACCCGCACTGGCCAGTACGTATTTGCGCCTGGTCCGCTATAAAAACCTAAAAAACAATAAAACCTATTACGCTTTTGGCATGAAAAACAGGGCAGGGGGCTTTGAAATCAGAGCTGCTTCGGATCAATATAGTTTCAAGTCCGCTCTGATTGCCCGCGATATTACCATCATTCGCGGCAATAATGACCAGAATGGCGTTCTGGTTTTTGAAGGCATGACGGACTTCCTTTCATACCTGGTTGTGAGCAAAAGTACCCAGCCCTTTTGTGATACGCTGATCCTGCACTCCGTTAATTCCTACCAGAATGCCGCAGATCATATCCGAAACCGGGCATACATTAGTATTCATACCTTTCTTGATAACGATTCAACCGGCCGCCGATGCACCGGGCGATTTGCTGATGATTTTGGCACACACCATATCTCCCATAGTGAAAACTTTGCCCCGCATAAGGATGTCAATGCAGCGCTCAAAGCCGGTTTACACCTTGAGTTTTTCCCGGACGGGCAGGGAGATTCACCGCCATCCGCCGCCGGACTTAACCGATAAAAGAGGGCACGGCCGAATAGCCATTGCAGGAAGGTTTACTCGCTTTTTGATTCAAGACGGTTAAAATAAATGTCATGCCCTATAAGAGCCATACCCGCCTTTTGTCAATGACGCAGCCCTGTCGGGTTGTCAGAATTGAATTTTTTTGCTCCTCATGCTTCCGTTTCCAAAAAAATTCTAATTCCTGCTATGACAAAGGCCGTGTGCTCTTATCAGCCGGGATTCATCTTTTAACCCACTTAAACCAAAGGAGATACCATCATGGCTATCAACAACACCGTAACCCTCATCGGCAACACCGGCGACGATGCCCGCATCGTCGCGGCCGGAGAAACCAGGTTCGCAAGCCTGTCTTTGGCCACCACTGACAGTTACAAGGACAAAGACGACACCTGGCAGAACAAGGAGACGGTCTGGCACAAACTGATCGCCTTCAGCCCGAAAATGATCGAAACCTTAAAATCCTTCAAGAAAGGCACGCGCCTGAAAATCACCGGCTCGCTCTCTTACCGCGATTTTGAAGTGCAGGGAGAGGACGGCGGGGCGATCACCAAAAGGGAAGCCTCGATCATCGTCCGGGACGCAGAACAGGCCCCGCTCGTCAAAAAAGACGCAGCATAAGCCGGTACACTGCATACGATGATACCTCAAAGGGAGCCTGTCGCTCCCTTATCTTTTATCCTTCGCCGCTTCGTGCTAAGGGATTGCATCCCTGGCGCACGCAAGGCATCCAAACGTATCCCTACGGGCTGCCCGCGTTCGGAGGCCTCCTTGCGTTTGCCTCCCTCCTCTTCGCCAGAGGGGCAGGGGTGTACGCATACACCCCATCTCTTATTTGAAAGGAGTCTTTGACATGGATGATAAAACCAAGCGAATAGCCGCCCTTAACGACCTCCTGCGCACGACCTTTAATCCGGCCGCCGGGCGGGTTGTCGTCACCAGAGGCATTCAGGCGCTGCACCCAGACGACCGCACGCAAATTTTTAGCCTTGTAAAAACCTTCAATGCCTTTACACCGGATAACGATCCCTACGGGGAGCATGATTTCGGAGCCGTCGAGCACAACGGCAACAAGGCCTTTTGGAAGATCGACTATTACGCGCCCGATATGATGCACGGCAGAGAAGACCCTTCCGATCCGGCGCAAACGGTCAGGGTGATGACGATCATGCTGGCAAACGAATATTAACTGGCCGCTGTCTTTTTACCGGGATAAAGACCATATGTTTCGTTGGGCAAATTAAGACAACACTTTATCCAGTCATCCCGCTCATTATCCGGGAGCCTTTTTTCCTGGCTTTCGCTGTAGAGCATGCCCCGAATATGATATATGCGAAAACCTTCAAGTTTTTGAGGCTTACCCGGATAGTATTTCTCCCAATAGTCATCAATGATTTTCTGGGCACCTTCGGCAAATTCCGGGTAATGCTCTTCCAAGAATTCTCTGTCACATTGAGTCAGTACTTCATCCCATTTTTTGTCATATTTTTCTCTGTTTTCAGCAAAGTCCTTCTTAATCTCATAACCTACGCCTTCAATGAATTCCCGGACATCTAATTTCTTTGCCGCGGCTTTAAGAGGATCGCCTTGACCGTGGGCTACAATTTCATGATATGTCCTCACCATCTTGGCAGTCTGCTGTTCATCTAAAGCGCTCCAGTCCGGCAGGGGTTCCCCAATTTTTTCCAGGTAGATTTCGACGGTACGTTTATGATTTTCATCCAAAACTTTGGGGTATTTTTCGGGTTTAGTCATAATTTGTCCTTTCTTTCTTATAGCCGTTCACATTAGCATTCTGCGCTTACCATATTATATCACATCATGAAGAAATTATCAAATATCGACCGGGAAGGCTTTCAAATTATAAACCAGGGATATGAAGAGGATTTAAGGCACCTTAGAGATGAAATCACTAAGGAAGTTAAGGCCGAATATTCTGATCGGCTTATGCAGAAGAATGAAAACAACACCATAAATAGATGGATGGCTGAAACGGCGAACCACTATACATCTCAAGAACAAAAAGATAAGGCCAAAGAGGACTCTGAAAAGGGAATTGAGACAAGCGATCAACAGATCAATAATGAGATTCAAAGCGAAATAAATTCTCGCTTCCAAGAAAAATCCAGAATATTGGAAAGTAAGGTATTTGAAGAATATGGCGGATTTTGGGCGTAGCCCCTCCTCTCGTTTCCGCATTGATTTTGGAAATGTTGAATACGTTGATGTTCAGGTCGGAGTGCCACAATTTGCCCTGCGAAATTTCCCGGTAATTATCGCCGGTGATGACATTGGGTGGATTGTTCATGAATTCTCCCAAACCCTGAAATACATATTTCGGGTGGCTCGGATTGGAGAAATCCTCGATGAGCTTGTTGTAGATGGTGAGGTTGGGCGCAAGGATGAAAAAGTTCTTGATGCCCTTTTCCAGAAAGAGATAGGAGACAAATGCCCCCGCCAGTCTCGTTTTCCCAACACCTGTGGCCAAAGCAAAACAGAGCGAAGGAAATGCCCGTTCAAAATCTTCACAGGTGGGGTAGTGTTGGTTGACCTTTTCCAGTTCGGAGGCAAGGAATGCCCCGTTGCCTTCGGCTTTTTTCAGTTCCAGCTTGTCCGCCAGTTCCGTCAGGATGCGGAGGCTTTCTTCCTGTGGAGAGCGGAGGCTTAATCGGTTCTTGATGTAGTTGGCTGTCTTGTTCATGTTACAGGGTTAGTACCTTCTGGGTTAATCGAATAATGTGGATTGCTTCCCCTGTTTTCTCATATCTTCCGCCTCTTTTTCTTCGGCTATTATCTGGGCGGCAGGAACAAAGGGTTCTTCGTTTTCGTCGGTCGGCATGCTGATGATGTTCAGGCTGTAATCGTCCTTGCCAAACTCACAGCGACCCAACAGCATGACGGGTATTTTCTTGACATTGATGTTCTCGTATTTGTTTTCACAGGCGGCCTGAAAAGACTTACAGCAAATCAGGAGGCTTTCACCTTCCTGCATTTGCTCATGTATTTTGTCCAATAATTCAAGTGTGACAAATTGCGTGGTGGTGAAAATAAAATCCTGCTCGGTGGACTGGCCCTGTTTCCAGAAAAGCTGTTCATCGGGTGAATAATGATAGCCCTCATGCTTGGCCATTGCTGCTGCCAGCATATCGGCATTGTAATCAGGCTCAATAATCCAGTTGCCGAAGTCGTCTTTTTTCAAGAGGGACGGGGCGAGATTGTAGAATCTGAAGCCCCCTCCTCCTTTCCAGTTTTGTGATTTGGAAATACCGCCTTCATCGAGGCCATCCACGACTTTTTTCATGCGGGGCAAGCAGTGGGTATAGGCATGGTCGCCTAATTCGATGCCTATCCATTTACGGTTCATTTTATGGGCAACTGCGGTTGTGGTGCCAGAGCCAAGAAAGGAATCTAAAATTATATCATTGTTGTCCGTAGCTAAAGTCAAAATTCTTTCTATTAGTCTTTCAGGTTTTGGTGTAGCAAATATCTCAGAAGCATTAACAGCTTTTACTTCTTTTTTTGCTTCTTGATTATCTCCAACCTCTTTACGAAACCAAATAGTCTTACTGACTATTCCAGATTGGACTTCTGTTAAAAACTTTTTTTGAGCGGGTACATTATTCCCAGTCTTTCCAAACCAAATTCTATTTTCAGCTAAAAGTTCTTTGTACCTATCTTCTGATGCCGCCCAGCAACGACCATCAGCTGGCATTAATTTCCTACCACTTGGAGTTGTTATTTCGTAAATATTTTTGCTTTCACCAGTTTTTGCAAATTGAGCGCCCCTTTGTCCGCCCGTAAGGCTTATGGTGAAATCCACGGCTTTCCATACTCCTCTTGAGTCGTTGTCAGGATTCTTATATCGTTTATCCATCTCTACTGTTCGAGGGAGGAGGTTTGGCCTCCAATTATCTTTATTTTTCGCATAAACTATTATGTGGTCGTGGCTGTCTGATAACCAAACTGTATTTGCTTGAGGCGAGTATTTTTTTCCCAAATAACGTTAGCGACAAAATTGTTTCTTCCAAAAACTTCATCGCAAACTATCTTTAAATAATGACTTTCATTATCATCTATTGAAATCCAGATTGAACCATCATCACTCAAAAGTTTTCTCAACATTTTAATTCGAGGCGTAATTAAATTCAGCCACATTGAGTGTTCCAATCCATCGTCATAATGTTCAAATGCACTGCCAGTGTTATACGGAGGGTCAATATAAATGCACTTAATTTTTCCAGAATAATCCTGTTCCAAAGCTTTTAAGGCCAGCAAATTATCACCGAAGATGAGCATGTTTTGGGTCTGCTTATCGCCATAGGATTTTTCGGCATCTTCAATCAAAATGCGGGGTTCGAGCTTGGGTTCGTCGCCCTTGCCTATCCATGTGAGTTCCAGTCTTTGTTTGTTGTTGGCCATGCGTGGTTTAGTTCGTTTCGTTCACTTCTATTTTTACGAAAAAATCCCTTCCAATATAATGAGGGATATGCCCCCGGTGCTGCAAACGTCCAATGATAATGGCAGGATGAGTATTCAGTTTTTTTGCCCAATGCAAAATGTCATCATCATCAAGCGGTGCATCTTCGAGGACAGCATTTTCTTCGGCTTCGGTCAATGTCCATTTTACGGCAAATTCATCGGCCTCTTTTTCCTTCTCTTTGTCCTGTTCGTTGTATTCGCCATCTCCCTCCAAAAAAATGTCTTTTTTGCCATGCAATAGTATGTGCCCTATTTCATGGAAAAACGAGAACCAGAAAATATCGTTGCGCTTGTGCCTGCAAGAAAGCTGAATCAACGGGGTGGTATTGCTTTCAATCCAACGGGCTACGCCGTTGATGGGTGCCCCTTTCAGGCAGGGCGTGTAAACCACTTTGACCCCTGCCCTCAAACACAGCGATTGAATCCGCTCAAAAAAATCATCCGGCTGTCCAGCCATGATTGATTTTAGTTCCGGCAAAATCTCTTTAAGTGTTTTTACGGAAAATTCAGGGGCATCTATTTTCCGTGCCTCATTTTCGCCTTTTTGCAGCCATGCCGATAAAGCAAACGGCGACTTGGCATGAGCCAGTGAAATGCGAAACGCCCCTTTCAGCTTTTGTTCGATGTAATAATTCTCCCAAGAGATATGGGAGGAAATACAAAAGAAGTCCAAAAGGGCTTCAACCTTTTCCTCTATTTTTCTGGTGGAAACTACCCAACCTTTTTTGGCCATATCCGCAAAGGGAAATTCTTGTGCCCAAGGGATGGCCGCTTCTATCGTGGCTTGGTGCTTGTTTCGTGCAACGGCTTCGTCATAGTTGTACTGACGTTTGAGCCAATAATTGGCCGGGATTTGCAGCACATTTTCAAATTGTACAGCCATATCGGGCGTGATTGAACTTTTGCCGTTCATCACTTCCGAAACGGTCTTGACGGGTTTGTTGCACCTAACCGCAAATTCCAAAGGGGTCATTTGCAGTTCTTCCAGTTTTTCACGCAAATCCTCTCCGGGGTGCGTGACGGTCTGGGGATGATATTCATTCCTGATTGTAGTAGTCATGAGGCTTACTCCTATTTTTTTAGTGGTAGTCGGTAATTTCCGTGACATCCACTCCTTTTATTTCTATCCAAATGTATTTGCCGTCTTCATCGGTAGGGATGGGTTCTTCGTGCGGCACAAAAATCAATCTGTAAGGTTGGTCTAAATCGCATGCCCATTGTCCTTTCCTGTTTTCTTTCAGTTCGTGAAAGTGCCCTGGTGCGTTACGAAGCTCTTCAAGGTTGTCGGCAGCGGCCAAGGCATCCAAACGTTTTTTGATGAGTTTGCCCCTCTTCTGCCCGTACTCTTTGAACAGCTTCCTGTCTTCGTTCGCCACCTTTTTCAGGGTTCTTTCACTAAAGCTTATTTTCATTTGTGCAAAGTTACAATTTATTTTTAACAGAAAGTGTTAAATATTTTATTAACGGTTGTCAAGTTAATGTCCATTTGATGGTAAAAAGTTCGGTCAGGCCGATTTTCTGCTCCATGCGCTGCTCGATGTTGTCAATCAGTTTTTCTTTTCGCTCGTCCACTTCATCCTGTGCCTGATAGAGGTTACGGCGCAGTTCGCTCCGGCGTTTTTCCATGTCCTTGATGTTGCGCTGTTCCTGCACCTTCTCCTTGAGATTCAGGATTTTTCGGGCTTCTGTCTTGCGGTACTGGATTTCCCGCTCCAGATTTTTCAGTTCGATTTCGAGGCTGTTCTTTACATCATCTGCCCAATGGTCGAGCTTGTCCATTTCCTCATCAAAGAAGTTGGCGTTGCGCTCGGTATTTTCTTGCAAAATGTGCTGTTTCAATTGAGCGGTGACTGTGTACAGCCTTTCATTGGTTTTGGCCGAAATGTCCATGTTCAGAGGCGTTTCTTCGGCCACCAAGGAAAACATGCGTTGGCACTGCTCTTCGTCCAGTTGCACCCCCTCCTCCGTAACGGCGGCCAACAGGATATGGTCTTCCGGCTCGAAAGATTCAATGGAAAGACAAGCAACCCGCAGCCAGCCCGATTTGCCTACCAGGGGTTCAAGGATGGAAATGATTTTCCGGGTGCCGGAATAATCAAAGGTCAAATGCCCTGCTTCGAGCGAGGCGTTTTTACACCTATTAATAATGTACTGCGCCAATGGATGGCCGATACGGTAAGTGTGGGCATCGGGGATGTTCTTGCCAATGCGGTATTTCCCCGGTTCAATTCCCGCAGTCGGGGCTTGATGCAGGGTAAAAGCCAAATGCTCTTCCTGAAAATTAGCATGGCCATTCAAGAATTGACGGGTCATCTGCCAAAGCCAGAATTCGTATTTATTGAGGTATTCCTTGCTCTTCTCTAAGCTGATACGAAGCTTTTCATGTACCTCCTCATCGAAGTGGTCGAGCAGCTTTTGTTTGGTGATGCTCATCTGTTCCTCAATCTGCCCGTCCATTTCACTTTGCAGGGCATCAAATGAGGCTTGAATTTCCGCTTCGCTCCGGCAGGTTTGGTAAATCTCGGCAATGCGCTTTTCAAAGTCCACGCCTGATTCAATACTGCCCAATATCTCATCACTTGCCCCGAACACCCCATTGAACAGGTGGAATTTTTCGTTGAGCAGTTGATACACCCGTTTATCGGCGGCATTGCGCTCGTTCAGGAAATTGATGACCACTACATCAAAGCGTTGCCCATAGCGGTGGCAGCGGCCAATGCGCTGCTCGATGCGTTGCGGGTTCCACGGCAGGTCGTAATTGACCAGCAGGGAACAAAATTGCAGGTTGATACCCTCGGCGGCGGCTTCGGTCGCAATCATGATGGTAGCTTCATCCCGGAAATAGTCCACGATGGCCGCCCGTTGGTCGGCACTCTTTGCCCCTGAAATCCTATCCGTACCGTGGTATTTTTTGAGCCAGTTTTGGTAAATGCGTTTGGAGGAAGTATCATTGTTCGTGCCGTTGAACAGGACGATTTCACCCGCATAGCCATTGCGCTCCAAATGCTCCTTGAGGTATTCCTGCGTCCGGCGGGATTCCGTGAAAATGATGGCCTTGCGGTTGGCCCCCGGCTGCCCTTCCAGTTTTTCAAAGCCGACTTTAAGGCCAGTCAAAAGGGCTTCGCCTTTTGCGTTCTTTTTGATGGAGTGCGCCAATTGGCTCATCACCCGAAGTTCTTCGATTTCGGCTTTGATTTCTTCAACCTCGTCGGGGTTGAAAATCAGGGTGTCGTCTAATGGGATTTCATCCCCCTCCTCCTCAAACCATTCGTCCTCGGTTTCATCGAAAGCTTCGTAATCGGATTGAAGGTCAGTGAACGCTTCCTGTGTTTGTAGATTTTCAGAAAGGATGCTTTCCAGTTTCAGTTGCAACCGTTGGAGTGTTCCCGAAATGGCATAAGTGGAAGAAGCCAAAAGTTTTCGCAAAATCAGCGTCATCAATTTTCGCTGACTGGCGGGCAGGGCATAGAGGACAGGCTTTTGTAGGTAATTCGACACCAGGTCATACAGCCGTTGCTCATCATCGGCAGGGAAGTAGTCCTGCAAAACCGCCAGACGGTTGGTGTATTTTATGTATTCCAGCACGTCCCGCCGCAAAGTCCTCTTGCATAGTGGTTTCAGCCTTTCTTTGAGTTCAAAGAAAGCACTTTCATCCAGCCTTGAATATTGCTGCTTGAAGCTTTTCAAATCCCCAAAAGCATAGTCGTCAATAATGCTGACCAATCCGTACAGTTCCAGTAGTGAGTTTTGGAGCGGCGTAGCCGTGAGCAGAATTTTAGGCTTGTCCTGCAAGGCTTCTTTAATGGCTTTTCCAATCTTGTTGGAGGGCTTGTAAACATTGCGGAGCTTGTGCGCTTCATCAATGATGACCTAATCCCAATTCGTCGCCCGGATATAGCTGTCTTTGTTACGAGCGAAATGAAAAGAACAAATGACGATGCTGTCCTTCTGGTCAAAGGGGTTGAGGTTGCCGTCCTTAATCTGTGCGTTGAATGCCTTGGCTTCCAAGACGATGGAAGGGATAAAAAACTTATCGGCGAGTTCCTGGCTCCATTGTTTCCGCAAGCTGGATGGGGCAATGATTAAAATCTTGCGCTTACGTTCGGCCCATTTCTGGGAAATCACCAAACCCGCCTCTATGGTCTTTCCCAATCCCACCTCATCGGCCAATATCGCCCCCATAGACAACGGTGAGCGAAAAGCAAACAACGCTGCTTCCACCTGATGCGGGTTTAGGTCAACCTGAGCATCTACCAACGTCGTGGCCAGCTTTTGGATGCTATCGGAAGCGCTGCGCTTAGTCAGCTCGTGAGCGTAGTATTTTGAATGGTAGGGGGTTAATTTCATCAAAATAGTTAGAATGTAAGATTTCAGTTAACAAAAGTATCAAAAAGGGTTTTACCATGGCTTTTATTTTGCATGTGGTTTTTTTTTAATCCCTTTGGAACTTTCTGGAATTCAATAGTGTAATGTCCTATGCACCACTATCAGGGCGATTTTTTGTTAACTAAATTGACTTTCTATGTTTACATTAACTTACTATGGCCACAAGGCTGGTGTTGTGATTGGGGAATCCTACATCTATGACTTCGATTCACAAGATGCTGCTCGTGAAGCTGTCAAAAGTGCAAGTCAAATTGTTGTGATTTACCAGCCTGGAAACAGAAGCCGATTGGAAGACTTAACGCCCGCAGTGATTCAAAACGTTAGAATCCAAGCCCCAACAAGCTTTCCAATTTAAAGGCATTTCTTGCCGACAATCAATACGTTGTATTCACCAAAAACCTATTTGTCAAATTTTGCCAGATAAGTTTCAGTTGTCTCTAAGTTGGTATGTCCAAATGCCTGAGAGATGACTGAAACTGGCACGTCTTTGAACTTGGCTATTGTAGCAAATGAATGACGAGCGACGTAACTGGTTAGTTCACTTTCAAGGCCGCACAGTTCACCAATTTCTTTCAGGCGGCGATTGTAGTAGCGCCTTAGTTCATCCCTAACATTGACGTACTGCTTTTTTACATCATCACTTTTGATGACGTTGAGGATGAAGTCCCCTGTTCTCTTTCCTTTCAAGTGCTTATACAGAATCTCTTGAAGTGGTTCGGTAATCTTGATGCTGTGTAGCTTGCCTGTCTTGCGTCTTTTGTATTCGATACGTCCCGCATTGATATTGTCCACCTTTAGAAAGGCAAGGTCAATAAAAGATGCCCCCATGAGGTAGAAGCTCATCAGAAAGTAATCCTTGGCTCTAATGGATAAAATTCCGCCTTGAATACTGTATTTGTTATTTTATGCCATCAATAAGAGAAGGTTACAAAGATGTTGGTATTTCAAAAATATTGCCTTTTCACTTAAGTACGAGCAACTGTATCCTGGCTAATTTGTTTCCAATGTTTTATGCCCAACCCGACACAGAGAGTTTTCATCTTTTTTATCAATTTTAAAATTTTTAATCATGAGTGAGATAATGATGAACAAGCTTGATTATGTTAGAATTCAGAAAGCCATCAATGACGCAAAACAAACCCGTTCATTAAAAGCTTCTGAGGCATTGAATCTGTTGCAGGAATTGAAATCCGCAAAGATTGTAGAACCAACCGAAATTCCTGCGAATGTTGTAACAATGAACACGATTGTTAAAATAAGCTTTTTGAACACGAGCAAAACTGTTCAATTTCAAATCGCTTATCCCCAAGAAGCAAACCTGAAAAAGAATAAAATTTCTATTTTATCACCGATAGCAACGGCATTGATTGGTTATAAAGTGGGTGATGAGATTGAATGGATTGTTCCGGCAGGTCTTACAAAAGTCAAAATTGAAGAAATTATTTACCAGCCGGAGGCAGCAGGGGATTTTAATTTGTAAGTGATTTTTAAAATAAATACATTTATGCCTGCACCGAATAATGGTCTGCGAATTAGACACTCGCAGACCATTATCTTAAAGATTGTGCAAATGTCTAATGAATGAATTCAGACTTCATTCCATTAAAATTCAAATTTTTCGACCATGATAATCCAATTTATGATTTTCGTCGTTGCTCTGATAATGACTTCATGCAACACAACTTTTCCGACTCAAACAAATTTCAAGAATCCGAACAAAATCTGCGAACTACCTGCGGAACTTATGGAGATTTCCGGGCTTACAGATGTGGACGGCAAAACAGTAGCTTGTGTGCAGGATGAACTGGGTGATGTCTTTATTTATGACCTTGAAAATTGCACAATTATCGAGCAGATAACTTTTGAAGGGCCGGGAGACTTTGAAGGCCTGACCAGAGTGGGCGATGATATGTATGCACTGCGGAGCGACGGGACAATGTTCAAAATTGTTTTTAACGAAAATGGAAAACCCGATGTGCAGCAAATTGATACAAAAATCCCGGCATTGGACAATGAAGGACTTTGCTATGATGAAAAACATAACCGCCTGCTACTGGCTCCAAAGCGGAAATACACCGATAAAACTTTCGAGAAAAGTTTCAGGGCTATTTATGCATTTGAACTTGCTACAGAAACGATGATTGAAAAACCCGTTCTGCAAATTTCCGTTTCAGAGGTTTTGACTTTGGTGCAGCAAAATAAGGGCATTGAACTTTTTAGGAAAGAAGGTTCGGGTGAAGTGAAATTCAAATTCAGCATCGCCAGCATCGCCGCCCATCCTGAAAAAGAATTGTACTACCTGCTCGTAAGCTCCGAACAGTTTTTATTGACGGTGGATGGGCAGGGCAAACCGCTCGACGTTTTACCACTTGACAACCAAATGTTCCCCAAACCGGAGGGCATCACTTTTCTGGATGGAAATTCATTGGTAATTTCTTCGGAAGGTAGCGATACAAATCCTGTGTTGGCTTTGTTTTCAATGTAAAGTAACCGTGGATGTTGAAGAGAAGAAGCTAAACCATCATCTCCATGCCTTCCTTTGCAACGGCACAATTCGGGAAACTTCGCTGATATTGGCTTTCGATTTCTTGTAAAAATTCATCATCATGGTCGGGGTCGTGGTGGGTAAAAATTAGGTGTTTTACATGGGCCAGTTTTGCCACTTCGACTGCTTGCGAAAAGCTGCTGTGACCCCATCCTCGGTGTGATTTCAATTCTTCGTCCGTGTATTGGGCGTCGTGGATTAACAAATCAGCGTCCCGGCAAAATTCCACTACTTTCTCGTCAACGGACTCACCGTGTTCCAGGTCTGTACAAATCACAACTGAACGGCCATTCGCCTCCATCCGGTAGCTAAACGCCCCGCCAGGATGGTTGTGGGGGCGGTAAGTAAATTGGATGTGTTCTTCTATCTTGAAATGGGTTTTGTATTCTTCCGTGTTGAAAAATTGGAACTCCGCACCCATTTTGTCCAATTGAACCGGGAAGTATTCCTTCTGCATCTGCACCTCGAATATGTTCTTTAACCTGCTGACCTTCATGCTCTTGAGCGGCGAAAAGACGCTAATTTTTTGCTTTGGGTTATAGGCAGGGTCGAAGAACGGAAGGCCTTGAATGTGGTCCCAGTGAAAATGGGTAAACACCAAAAATATATTTTCCGTATTGGGTATTTTCCTATTAATGATGTCTTTCCCAAGCGCCCGGATGCCGGTTCCAGCATCAAATACCACTATCATTTTGCTTCGGTCGTTCAGCAAATAATCGGTGTAGATGCAGGTAGTGTTCCCGCCGAAAAGCTGAAAACCCTTTTCACAAACCGGTGTAGAACCCCTAACTCCGTAAAATTTGACTTGCCATACTGGTTGGCTTTTCATGTCCATTAATTTAGGTTCGAAAATATAAAATTGTGCAGAAGTCTA
>JACJYQ010000010.1 GCA_020636025.1 Lewinellaceae bacterium
TGAGGTAGATTTGGTACATCCGTGGTCGTCAGTAACAGTTACTGTATAAGTCCCAGCAGACAAATTACTGATATCCTGGGTAGTAGCTCCGTTCGACCAGTTGTAGCTGTATGGCGAAGTGCCTCCGCTTACGCTCAGATCGATGGAACCATCTGATCCACCGTAGCAGGACACGTTCACTTTCGTTTTGCTCAAAGACAGAACAGGAGGCTCTGCAATGCTGGTAGTTTTAGATTTTGTACAACCATTGGCATCGGTAACCGTAACGGTATATGTTCCGGCACTCAGGTTACTGATATCCTGGGTAGTAGCTCCGTTTGACCAGGCATAAGTGTATGGTGGTGTGCCATCCTCTACACTGAGATTGATGGAACCATCAGATCCACCATGGCAGGAAACATCCACTTTAGTTGTGCTCAATTCAAGCTCTTGTGGTTGTGTTACAGTTGCAGAAATGGTTGCAGAGCAATCATTTGCATCGGTAACTGTAACTGTATAAGTTCCAGCACTCAGATTATCGATATCCTGAGTGGTTGCGCCATTTGACCAGTTATATGTGTATGGAGAAGTGCCACCGCTTACGCTCAAGTCGATTGAGCCATTGGATTCACCATAGCAAGTTACATTGTCAACATCAACTGAAAGTGTTACACCTGGGTTGATGGTAATCTGTAAAATATTAGACTCACCCAAATAGATTTCACAACCCGGGCGACGTGCACAGCGAATGTAGCATGTATTCACTGTGGTAAAACCAGGATCGTAAGTTTCAAGATTATTAACTCCTGGAGCTGGAGACCAGTCAGGATCATTTATGATAGGTGGAGAGCAAGAAGTAGTGCTATACATCCAGATATATTCAGGCTCACCAAATCCATTTCCGCCTGAAGGTTCTGAAATGCTCATGAACGGATCCGGATCGAATGGTCCGCAATTGCTTTGTGAACCTTCAATTGTACCTCCGTTTGTATAGTTGAAATCTGGTGTGATGACAATCTGATCAACATCCGTACAACCATTGGCATCGGTAACGGTAACCGTATAGGTTGCCTGATTATTACCAATTGAAATAGTAATGGAAGCCGTAACATCTCCGGTACTCCAATTGTAGGTATATGGTGAAGTACCACCAGAAACACTTGAATTAATGGTATAATCTTCAAAAGCACAAACAGATTGATCAGGTCCCAAATCAACAACAAGTTCAGGTTGTTGTGTAATGGTGGCTGATTTAACTGCAGTGCAAGAATTTGCGTCAGTCACTGTTGCAGTGTAAGTACCCGCCATCAGGTTATTGATATCCTGTGTTGTTGCGCCATTTGACCAGACATAGGTAAATGGTCCGGTGCCTCCGCTAACACTTAGATCAATTGAACCAGTTGCCTCTCCATAGCAAAGAATATTAACATGAGTTTCAGAAAGAGTTGGTCCATTAGTATTATTAACAGTAGCAGAAAGTGACTTGGTACAGTTGTGATTATCTGTTACTGTAACTGTATATGTACCAGCCGACAAGTTGTTGATATCCTGCGTAGTAGCTCCGTTTGACCAGGCATAGGTATAAGGACTGCTGCCTCCACTGACACTAAGGTCAATAGAGCCATTTGCATAACCGCAAGTAGCATTTACCACAGTTTTGCTGAGTGAAAGCTCAGAAGGTTGGGTAATGCTGGCTGAAGTTGTTTTTGTACAGTTGTTGGCATCCGTAACTGTCACAGTATATGTTCCAACTGACATGTTACTGATGTCTTGAGTTGTAGCTCCATTGGACCAGGCATAAGTATAAGGACTCGTGCCGCCGGATACTGTCAAATCTATAGCGCCGTCTGATCCGCCGTAACAGGAAACGTTGTCTTTTGTTTTACTTAATGATAAAGCGGCATCCGGCTCTTCTATGGTAGCAGAAACAGATTTCGTACAGCTATGATCATCGGTCACTGTCACAGTATATGTGCCAGCAGACAAGCCGCTAACATCCTGAGTTGTAGCGCCATTTGACCAGGCATAGGTGTATGGGCTGGTACCACCACTTACAGTTACGTCAATAGAACCTGTAGACTCCCCTTTACAAAGAACGTCCACGTGTGTTTCACTAACGGTGAGTACCGGCGGTTCTGTGATGGTTGCGCTCGTAGTTACTATACACAGATACAAGTCTGTTACGGTAACTGTATAGGTACCGGCAGCCAAATTGTTAATATCCTGTGTGATTGCTCCGTTTGACCACAAGTAAACAATCGGTGGTGTTCCTCCTGTTACGGTCAGGTCAATTGAACCATTAGATTGGCCATTACACTGAACATCGACATGTGTGTTGCTCAGCGATGGACCATTGATGTTTTGAACATTCTTCGACAAGGTCTTGGTACAGTTATTAGCATCTGTTACCGTAACGGTATAAGTACCTGCCTGAATATTTGAGAGATCCTGGGTAGTAGCACCATTTGACCAAATGTAGGTGTAAGGGTTAGTGCCACCTGAAACCGTCAGGTCAATTGCACCATTGCTGTTACCGCAAGTTGCATTTGTTGTTGTAGCGCTTAGATCCAGTTCAGATGGTTGGGTAACGGTAGCCGATGTGGTTTTGGTACAGCTGTTAGCATCGGTAACAGTCACTGTATAGGTACCAGCGGCTAAGTTGTTGATATCCTGTGTAGTAGCACCATTTGACCAAATGTAGGTGTAAGGGCTTGTGCCGCCACTTACAGACAGGTTAATGGAACCGGTTGACTCACCGTAGCAAGCAACATCCACAACCGTTTTGCTCAAAGACAGAGCGGATGGCTGAGATATACTTTTTGAAGTGGTTTTGGTACAACCATTGGCATCGGTCACAGTTACAGTGTAAGTGCCAGCAGACAAGCCACTGATGTCTTCTGTTGTAGCGCCATTTGACCAGGCATAAGAATATGGGTTTGTGCCGCCGGTTACTGTTAGGTTTATGGATCCATCAGACCCACCATTACAGGAAACATTTGTAGAGGTCCTGCTCAATGACAGCGCAGAATTTGGCTGGTTAATTGTGGCAGATTTAGTGGCTGTACAGTTGTTAGCATCGGTTACGGTAACCGTGTAAGTTCCAGCAGATAAGTTGTTGATATCCTGTGTAGTAGCGCTATTTGACCAGCTGTATGTATATGGGCTTGTTCCGCCGCTAACGGTCAAATCAATTGAACCGTTAGATCCGCCAAAGCATGAAACATCTGTATGTGTTTCTGACAAGGAAGGTCCGCTGATATTATTTACGGTAGCAGAAAGTGTTTTTGTACAGTTGTGGTTATCTGTAACTGTAACTGTATAAGTGCCAGCTGCCAGTCCGCTGATATCCTGTGTAGTAGCGCCATTTGACCAGGCATAAGTATATGGGTTAGAGCCACCACTTACTGTCAGATCTATGGAACCATTGGCATTTCCACAAGTTGCATCAGAAACAGTTTTGCTTAGTGAAAGCGCACTTGGCTGTGTGATGGTAGCGGCTGTTGATTTAGTACAGCCATTATTATCGGTCACAGTCACAGTATATGTACCGGCAGAAAGTCCGCTCACATCCTGAGATGTGGCGCCGTTGGACCAGGCATAAGTGTAAGGAGATGAGCCGTCGGTTACTGTTAGGTCAATAGAGCCGTTGGACCCACCGTAGCAGTCTACGTTTGTTTGAGTTTTGGTCAGCACAAGAGATTTTGGCTGTGTGATAGTTTTGGACGTCGTTTTGGTACAGCCGTTATTATCCGTAACTGTAACGGTATAGGTACCTGCTGACAAACCACTGATGTCTTCTGTTGTGGCGCCATTTGACCAGTTGTAGCTGTATGGGCTTGTGCCACCACTCACTGTAAGGTTAATGGAACCGTTGGATCCACCATAGCAAGACACATTGGTTGAGGTTCTGCTGAGTGAAAGACCAGAGTTTGGCTGTGTGATGGTTACTGCTTTTGTAGCGGTACAGCTGTTGGCATCTGTTACGGTTACCGTATAAGTTCCTGCAGATAAGTTATTAATATCCTGAGTAGTAGCGCCATTCGACCAGAAGTAGGTATATGGGCTGGTTCCGCCACTTACAGAAAGGTCTATCGATCCAGTATTTCCACCATAGCAAGCTACATTGACATGAGTTTCTGATAAAGTTGGACCACTTTGGTTATTCACAGTCGCTGACAGTGATTTGGTACAGTTTTTATTATCCGTAACGGTTACTGTATAAGTACCGGCAGACAAGTTACTGATATCCTGGGTAGTGGCGCCATTTGACCAAACATACGTGTACGGATTGGTACCTCCACTTACTGATAGATCTATAGAGCCGTTGTTTCCACCACAAGTAGCGTGTACAACTGTTTTAGAAAGCGACAGGACCGAGGGTTGGGTAATGGTGGCGGAAATTGATTTTGTACAGCTATTGGCATCTGTTACTGTTACGGTATAGGTACCTGCAGACAAGCCGCTGATATCCTGAGATGTAGCTCCATTGGACCAGGCATAAGTATATGGGCTGGTACCATCAACTACCGTTAAATCAATTGATCCATTATTTCCTCCATTACAAGAAACATTAACCTGTGTTTTGGACAAGGTTAATGCCTTAGGTTGTGTAATGGTTTTTGAAGTTGTTTTTGTGCAGCCGAGGGCATCGGTTACTGTAACAGTATAGGTGCCCGCAGAAAGACCGCTTATATTTTTTGTCGTAGCCCCGTTTGACCAGGCATACGTGTATGGGCTTGTGCCTCCGCTAACGGTTAGGTTGATGGAACCATTAGATCCTCCATAGCAAGATACATCGACACTTGTTTTAGTTAATGAGATTGATGGGTCAAGTTTCACAGAAACTGCATTCGATTCACCATCCCAATCACTACATCCCGCTCTGCGTGAACAACGCATGAAGCATGTGCTTACAGAAATAGAAGGTGAATCATAGGTTGCAGAATTGGCACCGGAAATAGCCTGCCATGATGGATCGCCAGGAGGAGGGCAAGGTACCGTTGTGCTCTTCAGCCACATGTATTCCAGGTTACCGGAGCCACCTGAAGGTGATTGGATATTTGTGAATGCAGCCGGGTTGAATGAAGATACACCACAAGCCACCTGATCAGATCCGATTTGACCACCATCTGTTACATTATCGCAACCAGGCACAACGGAGAGACACCACATATCAGTTTTGATCCAATCCTGGTTGGCAAAAAAGATCAACCTCACTTTGGCAGTTCCGGAAGGCACTACACCCGTTAGTGTATAGAGTTCCATGGTCGGAAGTATGTGGTTAACCTGTTGGTACACCCCGTCGATATAGTTGTTTGATGAATTGTAAAATTCAATGGCAACATTGGCATCATAGCTGGAGTTGTGTACACCGGCAAAAACAGTTACCGTGAGCTCGTCTCCAACATTAATGCCCGTAATATCCTGATAGGCTCCACCATTACCATTTCCGCCCCCTTCATGGAAGTGCCCGGCATTATTGCCGCATTGTGCAGCATAGTTGCCAGTAGTAAGTGTTCCATTCCACCAGGACCAACCGGTTGTACCATTTTCAAAACTTGGGTTGGTAACTATGTTATCAGGGCAATCACAATCACCTTCTTCGGTTAATGAAAAAGTAAAGGTGGCTTCATCACACAATACCCCACCTGCATTATCTTGAGAGTATAATTTTACAGTAACCGTGTAATCCCCTGCAACTGGTTGCCAGGCGACATCAGTTGTTGGGTGATTATAAGGCAGGAGATTTTCAATATTGGTTCCACCTGTTGGACCGGTTACGATGAATTTGCAACTTTCACTGTTGCCTGTCACATCAGCCTCAATATTATAGTTGCCAAAAATGGTACCCACCTGGAACATATCACCATTATTAATGGAAATGTCCGGACCACCGTTAATTTCGTTGAATCTCAAACCCGTGATTTCACCAGTACAGTTTTCATTTACTGTAACTGTCACAGAATTTGATTCACCATCCCAGTTATTGCAGCCTGCTCTTCTTGAACAACGCAGGAAGCAGGTGGAAACTGTCAATGGACCTGAATCGTATGTTGAGCTATTGGCGCCTGAAATTTGCTGCCAGGAAGGATCGCCAGGAGCCGGACAAGGAATGGTGGTACTCTTTAGCCACATGTATTCCAAATTACCGGAACCTCCGGAAGGAGAAACTACATTTGTAAAAGCAGCAGGATCGCCACCACTAGGTATTGATTGATCAGCTGCGATTGTTCCGCCATTTGTCACGTTATCACAGGAAACGTATTTTTCAACCACAAAACCCTGGAGATCCGGGTCGCTGCAATGGTAGAACTCCATATTATCTCCCAGGCTTCCCTGTGCAGTTGGAACCGCCGCGATGGCAGCATCGCTCAAAGCATTGCACTTTGAACTTACGCCTCTGATACACCAAACAGCATCTTGAACATTCGAATTGCTATAACCAGACCGGTTTCCAAATATCCAGTTAATTCGTTCTGCTTCTAAATCGGAAATACCACAAGACTCATTGCCATCTTCATGGTTAAAGGCAAAATCGCCATAACTATGACCATAAGCCGGAGTTGGAGCATCCATGTCAAAATCAAGGCACATCACCTTTTGACAAGAGGAAATGGAGCACTGGGAGTTTACCCATCCAATTGTACCTATATAACTGGCATGGCAATAAATGTATTCGTTAGCAGATATATTCTCTCTTGCAATGGATACGCTCGTTCCACGGCAATTGGAGTAGGTAAAATTACCTGTTCCACAACCGGTATCTGCCAGGCTAGGGTTGGCAGGTTTTTTCACCCAGACTTCATCATCAAATTTTGCGACACAGCCATCGCTCTTTCTGGTAATGGAAATGTTTGAATACATGCCCGCTTTAAGCTTACCTAGTGTTATTACACCGCTTTCTGCTTGGAGAGCATCCGAGTGGTAAAGGATTTCCTTACCGCCTCGCGAATAAGACACGATATATTCTTCATCGGGGCTGCCTACATCAGCCAGTTTTATGAGGAACTTCCCATCCTTTTTGTCATAGCCACTTAAATCATTAACAGTTATTTCAGTAATGACAAGATCGGTGCATTTGCCCTTAACGGAATTCTGCACTGATCCTCCTGATTTGTCGACCTGCCCAAATACAGTTAAGGGCAAACATAGACTCAAACAGGTAGTAGCAAGTGATGCGAAAAACAAGTTGCTCAGTTTGTTGGAAAAAGAGGCTGTGGTGGTGAGCGTAGATAATTTCATAAATGCTGTAGGTTTCGATTTTATGCGATGTAGCAAATGGGCAAAAAAACACTAGGCCACATGGGAACATGTAGCTTAAAGATTAATCGGATGAGTAAAACTGAAAAGAGTGGCAGACCTTTAGCAAACTGCGCAAAACACAGCAAATGCCTTAGATCCTGTGCCACAACAGGACAACTATGCTCGATCCGGAGCTAAGAAAAATTAAAAAAGAAGCGTAAACTCCCGCAGGATTAGGTGGGAGCATGGAAGGTAAAATGAAGGAAATAACCTTTACAGGCTAAATAAAGCATGTAGATTAGTGCCCTTCCGCAAATTAAGAGGGCTCAGTAAGAAGAAGATTACTGTAAGGTAGGAAAGAGTGCGGGGGTAGATTAAGTCAAAAGTTTATGCAAACTTTCGATGTAACAAAATAGTTACCCGGCAAAGGTATATAGGTAAAGGCAATTCGCCTAGTTATAATTTAAAAAAATTAAAGAATTAAAAAAAATGTAAATGAACCGACAGTTGAATTTTTAGGCATGGGCAATGGGACATCCTTTCCAAAAATTAATTAGTGGATGATTTTACCACCTTTCTCACATAGGTTTGGCCTCCCATTTGAACCTGTAAAAAATAGATACCAGGATTAATGTTCGGCAACTCAAATCTACACAAACCCGGGCCAATTGTCTTTTTAGGAAATACCAATGCAACAATTCTTCCCAGCTTGTCTGTCATTTCAACCATTACAGGTGTGGGTTTTGCCACGTTGATATCAAGCGTTGCTTTGCTGTAGTATGGATTTGGATAAATTTTGAGGTCTACCTCTTCCATTTTAGGACCCGTACCAGCGAACAAAAGTTCTTCGTTTTTCCGTGGAGAACTACTTTGGAACAGTGGATCTACTTCTACTATGTGGTCATTTTCAACTTCCAAATCTCTTGATATGGCGTTGAGTAAAATTTGAGACGATTCACTTTCATCAAAATAATACTCCACACCTATATATATAGCTTTGCCAAGTCCTACATTTTTATACCCAATAACAGGGTACCCATCCACATCTGCGAGGGTGACAAAAGCAGGATCCGAAACATCCAGTGGATATGAAAAATTTGACAAGGCAAAATCATTATGCACTCCCTGACATATCGGATGTGCTGATTTATTGATGTGTATTGGTCGTTCCTTTGAGTAGTATCCAAAATCAAGATCAAACAAACCCATTTGCTGCAAAATCTCAAACTCATGTGTTCCGGTTAAGATAACCGTACCACCACTCTGAACGAATTGTTTCAATGCTTTATTAACTGCCTGTAATACTCCTTTCGCAGCAGTAGAAGGGTAAGCCACTACCGCCACATCACAATTTGACAATTGTGAGATCAGACTCTCCGGTTCACTATTAGAAAATTCAGCAAATGTGGTATTAGGAAGGTATCGCTCAATAATGGCTTTTACCTTGCCATTGTAAGGACTGCCGTAGGAGCTGTAGTCAAACATGAACACCCTCCGATGAGTGAAGGTGTCCGGTACGATAGATACAGTTGATCTGTAATCAATTTCCGGCGCCGGCTCAGGACGAACCAGTTGAGCCAATATACTATTATATATTGAAGGATTTTGTTCAAATGACACGTCTAATGGTCGAAATGACCACAATCCATTCAATCCTATAAAACCCAGGAATGTGTAAAATGCAACGCGATACATCAAAAGTTTTTAGCGGTAATTAATTACTTGATAGTACTTAACGATCAATTGTACAAATATCGTGCAAAAGGGAGCACAAAGTTAACCATTGTTCTCAGATCGTGCCGAGAGTTCAGTCAAATTTATGCAACAATAGGAGTCTTTTGGGCAATAAAAAGCCCTTGCAATTGTGACAATTGCAAGGGCCATTGAACTCTAAAATACTGTAAATCAATATTATAGAACGTGATGATTATTTACTGGCAACGAGAGAAACTTCCAGATCAAATTCATCATAAATGGTTTTGTCTCCCAGGCCATCAAAAAATGAACCGGAGCCGTAACGCATATTGTATTCAGAACGGTCAATGGTAAGTTTACCTGTGGCACTGATCCCACCCTTGTTTTCCTGCACGTTGGCAAAAAACTTAATTTCTTTTGTAATGCCTTTGATGGTCAGATTACCAATAACCTTATAGTTTCCTTTAGAATCCTGTGGAATTGCTCTTGTTACTGTGAGCGTAGATGTTGGATGCTGCTCAACCCCAAGAAAATCGTCGGATTTCAGGTGACCTTCCAGCTTGGCTGCCCATTCACCTTCCAGATCTGTATCTTTAACAGTAGTCATGTCTAATTCAAAATTGCCGGCTGTCAACATACCATCTGTAAACTGCAAAGTGCCGCTTTTGATCTTAACAGTGCCAGTATGCTTGCCGGTAACCTTGTAACCTGTCCATACTACCACACTTGAAGAAGTGTTAACATTAAAGGCTGTTTGTGCCTGCAGGGCTACAACAAACATAGCCAGGATTGGAATAAAGAGAAGTTTTTTCATGTAAAATGCGAATTTAAAGAAGTGGTAAAATTTTCTATTGTTCATTAAACTGGTGGTGCACCAGCCTTGGATGAGCAATATAAATGCAAATATCAGAAAGATGTTCAAACGATAGGTGTTAAAACACTTATTTTTAACTGAGGATTAACATCCTGTCAATTATTTGCCTGCTCATTAAGATAACTCTGCATTTTCAAAAGTTTTTTTGCAATGGATATTTTTTTTTCGGTACAGCCGACGTACCTTTGCGCCTCTTTATTTGAAAGACACTCAAATTTGTATAAAATGAAAGAATTGGAAGCTATCCAGTTTGTGCATGATCAACTGTTAAGCAATCAAAAATTCCCATCATTCAAGACTGGGGATACCATTACGGTTGTTTACAATATTGTTGAAGGTGATAAAAGACGTGAGCAGGCATACCGCGGTGATGTGATCCAGATTAAAGGTCATGGCCTTACCAAATCATTTACCGTTCGCAAAATGTCACACGGTGTTGGCGTTGAGCGTATTTTTTCTTTTTCTAACCCAAACATTGCCCGTATCGAGGTTATGAAACGCGGTAAAGTACGTCGCGCTCGTTTGTACTACCTGCGTGGACTTGTTGGAAAGAAAGCCCGCATCAAAGAATTGAAATTCAACGCTCCTGGCAAATAAGCCTTATCGGCGTTCAGTTCAAGCAATTTAAAAAAGGCCGCTTAATCTCGTTGAGATTAAGCGGCCTTTTTTAAATGTATCAATGTGCAATGCACCAATGCGCAATTTAATCTGCCGCATTGCGCATTGGTGCATTGCGCATTGATACATTGATAATTTAGTTTCCCGAAAAATTCTTTTCGTATGTCTCCCAGGGTGTTTTACGATGGCTGTCTGAGCCGAAGTAATTAATGATGGCTTCCATTTTTGTAGCGTCCTGATAGCCTGGAACCGGTTGGATAAGGTTTTGGTTTTCATCAAGGAACACAACAGTCGGGAAAGACAGACGATTGTTCAGCCAAAATCCAGCTAATTCGTGGTAGCCTCTGCGACCACTCTTTTTAAAATGGTAGACTTTGTCTTTGAACTGGATATCTTCAGTTTGCTCAGCATTTAGTTTTACAGGATAGTAATTGTCATTCAAATAATTGGCAACGGCAGGGTTGCTGAATGTGGTACTATCCATGTGTTTACACCAGCCACACCAGTCGGTATATACATCAACAAATATCTTGCGGTTCTCTGTCTTACACTTTTCAAGTGCTTCTTCAAGCGACATCCAGTGAACAGTGGCTTTTTCTACCATTTTAATAGCAGGAACCCGACGATTTACCCCCTTCGCAGTTGTCTGCTGATTTGAGTAGCTCGTACGCGCATTAGTCCCTCCTGAATTTCTAAGTGAAGTTGGAGAGGGTCTGAGGCTGGTCTTTTGATGAACCGTTCCAGAAGTAGTATTTGAGCTTGTATTACCACCTGACCTGTTTGTGGCAGAGTTCCGCTCAATAGACTTCGGAGGTGGAGTTGTAATCTTTGGTTTGACCGTGGTTGCCGAAGACTTTGAAGCAGGTGTATCGCTGCTGGTTCTCTGTGCGAGAACAGCTGATACGAGGATTAATTGGGCGAATATTATCAACACAAGATTACGCATGGGCAAATTCATTTCGTTGGAGCGGTTAAGGGTGGAACAAATGTACTTATTCTTAAACCGGAAAAACGCCAAAGGTCACAGGCGGAAGGTCTATTTTAAAAGAACTTTAACCCCATTTGCTAAGGTTAGTGCCATTTTTCCAAAGCCCGATGTTCATATCGTTCCATTTGCGATATCAACTGAGAAATTTCCGGAGCTATGATGCACAATCTTCTGTTTTGTTCGCGCAAAAAACCGTTTTCTACCATATTATCCAGCATTTGAACCAGAGGGTCGTAGTACCCCTGTACGTTCAATAACCCAATCGGTCGCTGATATTGGAGTAATTGTGCAAGCGTCAATGCCTCAAAATGTTCGTCGAGGGAGCCATAGCCACCTGGAAGGGTAATGACACCATCTGTACCTTCAATTAATAGCTTTCGCCGCTCTGACATGCTATCCACTATAATCATGTCTTTTACTCCGACATGCCCGAGTTCCAATCCATTAAGCTGGTGTGTGATGACGCCGGTGATATCGCCACCATTGGCCAGCACTGAATCGGCAAGTACACCCATCAGACCTACACTGCCGCCACCAAAAACCACTTTTATCTTTCGTTCGGCAAGTATTTTTCCCAGTTCGGTTGCGGCTTCCTCAAACCAGGGCTTGTTTCCTTTGTTGGCTCCACAAAAAACGGCTATTGATTTCATATTTTAATAAATAAAATGTAAAGAAATGACAGATTGACATTGTCGGTTTTTACAGAAAAAGAGAGATGTTTTTTCCGAAGAACCTACATTTGTTGCAAGACCACAAATAACCGAGTTTTTTTCAATCCAAACCGATTACTCATGAACATTAAACCCATTGTTCTCCTGTTGGCGATATGTGCCGCAGTTTCTTGTAAGAAAGATCCCTTTGTTCAGCCTCCCTCCAATTATCAGGTATTTGTGGACAACGAGTTCAGTGAATTAAAAGGGAGATTTGCCATTTTTGTAAGCGATCAAAGTACAGGTGAATTACTTGCCTTCAGATGGATTCCGGGTGAAGACAGCATAATTCTACAAGTCCCAAACAGTTCTCCCTCCGATAAATTTGATTGTACCATATTAAAGGTTACAACACTAACGGCCCCAGGCTCCGGCGTGCGCGATACCACCTTAACGCTGACCACATACACCAACCTCCCCGGCGACCAGCAAATAAATCTGCGCGACCAGGTTTACCAACAAGGCACCAATATGACCTTTAATCTAACAGGTTTTAATACACTTGACAGTGTGGTGGTGCCAGATGCTTATGCCATCCTTCGACCAGAATCATTTAATAATTACGAAGGTGAGTATTACTGCTATCACTCAGGGAAATGCTGGATCAGGGTGCTGGTGGATGGAGATCCTTTTTGGCGTTTTGTCCGGTTCGATAATGTAAATGGTAGCAGCCTTGAGGCCAACACCTTAAACACTGATATTTTTGTGTCCATCCTTGCACCGCCATTGAAACTTAACTTTCCCTTTGCTTCTGATTGGGAGTATAAAGTTGATGGAGTGGTAGATAGCCTGAACCTGGAGTTTTTTCCCCTAAGTGGTCAATTGGTGGCGCCTGGTAGCTATATCCCGATCATTGACCGGGTAGATGTATTCGAGCCCGTAAACAATGACCTGTTTGATCCAAATCGTCCTTATTCCAGTCTTCGATTGCAAACACGGGGCACAGAACCGGACGCAGGTGGATATACTTATATAAGCGATCACTTTTACGGTTCAATACCGGCTGCTTTGCCTATTCCCAACTTTGATGTTGAGGAAACACTATTGGCTGACAAACGCCTTATTGCTGTTAATTGTGTGGGGGATTTTGATTTACTGGCCTTTTCCAGAAATAGAGGAAATCCGGACACACACCTGCACATAAACTGGGAAGTAATTACGAAGCCTAATCCAGGTCTATTAAGCTATCGCTTGCCCGATGTTCCAGTGGAGTTGGGTTCACTCTATCCTCCTCTAAAGGCTTATGACTTTTCTGGCGGGGTGAAAGCTCGTGCAGATGCTTATGATTCGTCCATTTCCTATGAGACCATTCTCAAAAATCACTTAGCCAAGGATGATGTACTATGGCAGGCAAAAGCAGGGTATCTTGGAAAAGAGAAAAGCTTTTAAGCGCTAAAACTGGAAATATATAAAGGGTTGTACTTCTGAAGATTTTACCTGCATAACCAGCGCGGCAATCAGAGCAACAACCAGCGCCTTGCCCAGCACGGGCATTCTGGCGACCTGACGCTCTGCCCAGGAATCGAGGGAACGAGGCAAAAAGTGCAACAGATATCCAATGGCCATCAAGGTTACGATACTGGAATATCCAGTCACAAAGTCCAGAAAAAATCGGGATTCAAAGTTGTACCAGATCTGACTGATCATGGCCAATACATTGTCCATACCCTGTGCCCGAAAGAATATCCAGCAAAAACAAACGAAATGAAAGGTCAGCACTACGCCTATGACCTTGCGAATCGCTCCTCCCCTACTTCCGAAAAACGGTTTGATAAGCCGTTCAAATGACAACGCCAATCCGTGCATCCCTCCCCAGATAATAAATCGGATGGCTGCTCCATGCCAAAGCCCGCCTAGCAACATAGTAATCATCAGATTTACATAAGTACGCAATTTACCAAGCCGGTTTCCACCAAGCGGGATGTACAAATAATCGCGAAGCCAGGTAGATAAGGAAATATGCCAGCGGCGCCAAAACTCCGTAATGCTCGATGACTGGTAGGGAGCATCAAAGTTGATGTTGAATTTAAATCCCAAAAGCAAGGCAATCCCAATGGCCATATCAGAATAGCCGCTGAAATCGCAATAAATCTGCAAGGCATAGCCATACACGGCAAACAAGTTCTCCATGCCCGTATATTGCAATGGGGAATCAAAGACCCTGTCAACAAAATTGGCGCTGATGTAGTCTGAAATGACTGCTTTCTTAAAAAGCCCGATGCAGATTAGAAATATACCCCGCCCAAAATCTTCACGAGTAACGATTACCGGCTTGTTGATCTGAGGCAGAAAATCTGAGGCCCTCACAATTGGACCAGCCACCATTTGAGGGAAAAAGGTGACATAGAATGCATAATCCAGGATGCTATGCAAGGCTTTCAATTGCCCCCTGTACACATCAATTGTATAACTCAATGATTGAAAGGTGAAAAAAGAAATACCAACCGGCAAAAACACCTTGGAGGGATCAAAAGGGTTACCCGACAACTCACACCAAAGCTCTGAGTACACATTGTACTTGAAGTAGGCCAACATGCCCAGATTCACCACCAGACTGATTAAAAGCAGCAGTTGTTTTTTCCGCTTTGTGGGCATGGCTTCCATCCAACGGGCCAGATTGAAATCAACGACTACTAAAAGGATGTGAAGGAGCCAGAACCAACCGGCGCATTTGTAGTAAAAATAAAGGGAAAAACAGGTAGTCCAAAGTATCCGGGCTCGCTGATGTGGCAGTAAAATCCGGTATACAGCCACGAAACCGATGAATAAAAAAATAAAAAAACCGCTGTGGAACAGCAGTTTTGCGTCGGGATTATACGCGAACTGGTCAAGGACCCTGGCTACATCGAGATTGAACACAATGGGGCAAAAGTATAAAATGTACTTGTATGTTCAACCCTAATAAGAGCTTGAGTATCTTCACCGCATAAAACAATTAATCACTTGTCCTCCCGATCCAGTTTTATTCGAATCAGTCTCCTGATTTTCCCTCCATTGGCTGTGCTTTTATGGATGGGCAGCCGCAATCACCCTGATCCGCTTTGGGAGAAGAGCGAAAGATTATTGGATGATCCCCCTGTGTTGATTGCCGATGTGCCCGACTCCCTGCAAATGCTGTATTGCCAATTGCACAAATTGCCATTTAAATCGGGCGACAGCACGGCATATAAACTTGTTTCCCAGCCTTCCTTGAGCAATATCGAATGGACTTATTTCAAAAAGCTGGTTCAGGAGGCAGGCTCAAACGCCAGGATCGTCATTTCCGGAGTAACGGGGACAGGAGCAACCAAACAAGCCAAGCGCGCTGCCAACCTCATCGCCGGCAACATGAACCGCGTGATGCAAATTGATTGCGCCCCCGGCTTTGACGTGGAATACTACAAAAAGTACATCGGTGATGATGATGAAAACGGAGCGTTTCAACCTGGAACACTGCTGAATTTCTGGAAACAATGCAAGCAGGATCCGAAAAAACAGTACGTAGTTGTCATTGATAATTTCGACAAGATCAATCCGGAAACGTTTTTTGGACCAACCTTATGGGAATCCCTAAGCAGTAGCGATCCGAATACAACTGTGAATGGTATTGATATCGTGATCCCGAAGAACTTTCACCTTATTTCTGTAACGCACCTTGGGCCCGGCTCCATCGTCGAGTTCAACGGAGAACATTTTAAGCGTCTTGGCCACCAATATATTTTACCCCCAAATCCTAAAGAATTACTGGCTTATCTTGACGCTCAGGCAGATAAAAAAAGCCTGGACTCTACCCATCTGGCAGTATTATATAACAAAAGGCAAGTAAAGGAGTTTCTGTTTTACTTTTTGAAAATCAACCAGTTGCTGAGTAGCAGATATGGCACAGGCTATCAGATGGGACAAGGAACCATATTGCGTGACCAGTTTCTTCCGGAGGAAAGACAAATGCTCAAGCAAACTGTTTTGAGTCATCTAAATGCCCTTCAGCCAGACAAGCCTCTGCTGTTGGAGGACTTTGACGGCATTGATTATGCCATTGCCAATAATGGCCTTGCCCCCGAGTCCAGTTTTCTCTCCAGGCAAGTCCAAATACTCCAGGATACAGGATACTTTGTAGAGATAACCATGGTTGGAGCTACAGCCTTGCTCACAGCACTGCTGGGCTGGTGGGTTTTCCGTAGGCGTGAAATCCTCATCCGCCGGTACGGCGACAAAGCCAGTCAGGTGTTTACCCAGTTTCAGAAACAAATGATCAGTGCTGACCAGGCAAGTAACAGATTGGAGAAAATAAGGGAGGAAGTGGATAGCCTTGTGTTAAAGAGAAAACTTGGCTACACTGAGGGTCTTTACTTTCTTGCATTTATTGAAGACAAGGTGAAAAGGATTGAATACGCCAGAAATGTTGGCGAAAACTTTGTAGAGCTGTTCAATGCCTTTATGGAGGACGATGTACTTACAGAAAGCGAGTACATGAAATTAAGACAATACCTGCAATCCATTCGGCACAAAATTCCGGCTGAGAACTACGATTCCTTTAGCCGAAAAGTAGAAAGGGCCTATGCTACGCATTCACACAAGGAAAAGCTTTAACCGGATTCCTTTTTGCGGGAAAACATAAAGGGCAACATCAATAGAGAAAAAATGGCGAAAGCCAGGAATTCTCCGCCAATGATATACCAGGGCCATTCTCCAAACAGATCTAACATTGTGGTTGTAGTTGGCTTTTCTTTCAGATACATAAAATTGGTTCCCAACAAGGCATTCAAGCAAATGACAAACAGCAGGTAAATGTTTGTCCAGAGCAGTGATTTGCCAAAACTCTTCCATGTAGGGCGAAATCCGAATACGAAAATGGCGTATAAAACGGACTGAACCAGACATATGTGCACCACAAAATACCGGATGTTGATATAGTCAGGGAAGGTTGTGAGGATATCCGGCGTGATCAGTGCCTGAATGCAACCACCCATGACCATGAAATAGGAAATTTCAAACAGAAAATAGGAACGCCGCCATAGCATAAATGGCATGAGCAAATTGAGAAAATAGCAAACGTGAAAGGGCAACACCAATCCAATATCAAATGGATCATCATAAAAAACCATGTAAAGAGCGATTCCGATCCAAAGTATAGCCGGTATAAGCGACATGATCAGGCCGAGTTGCTGTTGCTTTTGGTCATTTCGCTGTGCCTTTCCTATCCGAATCCACAAAAATGTACTGGTTGCCCCGGCAATAAGCCAAAGCCAGTGCTCCATTTCATACCAAACAAAAGACAGTTCTGGTGCTGTTTGTGGCTCCATTACATTGATTTATGCCATTACTTGTGCCATTTGGAGTTCTTCAACCAAAAGCGCCATGGCCACTCGGCGCATACTCCGGCATAGTCGACGCCAATTCGCTTTCCGGAAGCGATGTTATTTAACTTAAATTCAAAAGCCGAATCTTCAATCCAAACCGCGCTTTTGTTATCCATAAGATCCTGTCCGGTTAATCGGTAGTGCAAACCCAATGCCTGGGACATGGCTCCAGGACCAGTTGTGAGCGAAGTTTTTACAGGTTTAGAAACCTGACCTCGTCTTTCCTGCATAATGTCCATACCTCTAAGTGGTTCAATGGCCCTGATCAACACTGCATGTGCCATGTCTTTTGGACCAGTCACTACATTGAACAGGTGGTGGATACCGTAACATAGGTAAATATAGGCACAACCACCCTGGTGAAACATGATTTCTGTGCGAGGCGTTCGGCGATTGTTGTATGCATGACAGGCACGGTCGTCAGGCGCGCGATATGCCTCAGTTTCAGTAATTATTCCGGAAGTTAATTGTCCATCAAAATTCGTTACAAGCTCCTTGCCGAGCAACTCTTTGGCGACAGCTACCACATCTTCCCGGGTATAAAATTCAAGGGGCAGTTTTGACATTCCTAAGCAAGCTTTAATCAAAGGTTTCAGCGCTTATACTTTCAATAATTACATCATGCTCACTTTCTGGTCTCCAAAGAAACATTTCCACCTGATCGAATGATTTATTGGGGATTTTGGTGTCAAAATAGACAGTCCTTAATTCACTTCCATCAACATGACGTTGAAGCCGGATCAGTCTTTCTTTTACAATTTTGTCACCCGATTTGAATCGCACAACAAATTGGGTCATCTTCCAAACTGTCCATTCCTTCTCCCGGCAGTGAAATTCAAGGCTTGCCCGAAGCCATCTGGCATCACCTGGTTTCACAGGCAAATTATAAATGGGCGACGAAGGCTTTTCCAGGGTAAGCACCAATTGTTCTAACAAGCTGTCTTTCCCAAAACTTTCCTTAAATACGGATCGAATATTTTGCCGCTCCGCGCCCTCAAAATAATCTTTGGTATCCAAGAGCTTCAGCCAATTGCGATCCGATTCAAAATGGAACAAGGCTTTTAAAATATAGGCCCTGGTCATTTGTTCGGGGAAAAACATGCCTCCTTTGTGCGCCTGATGGCACCACCAGAGATTTATAAAAATCGCAATTCCCGCCACAGGAATTAGCGTCCATCTACGCCAGTTGGCTACTGAAACCCACTGCCAAAAAGCTGCGAGTCCAAAGGCCCAAAGTGGATAACTCTGTACCATGGCTCTTTGCCCCAGACTTCCACCGTACCACCAAATATCCCAGGCAGAAGTTATGTACAAGGCGATCATACAATAAACAAACACCGCCGGAAATAGCTGTTTTCTGACTTTTGGAAGCATAAACATACCCACCACTGCAAAAAGCATCAGCGGAGAGTATACCAGCCAACCAGCTCTGGCACTCCATAAAACATCCTCAATATGCGGTGGCAGCCAGGTAAATCCTTGATCCTCATAGCTATACACAACCCAATGACCTGTAGCGTATTTCCAGTATAATGCCTGCAAAAACATCACTACAGCAGCGACACCTGCTGCCAGCAAATATTTTGGCCATTGAAATTTTATCAATTCAATTCGATTCCGCAAGCTTTGCATGTTGTATACGCCCCATAACAAAGGGATAAGCGCGGAAATGATCTCGGTAGGCCTGGTCAGAGTAGCCCAACCTACCAATAAGCCTATGACAACAGCGCTTTTAAATCCGGGGTTTTCATAAAAACGAATGGTAGCATAAATCAACAGACAATACAGGGTAAACAGCCAATTATGGGTCATAGCTCCCGAAATGGCACTGTACTCAAGATAATTGCTGCCAAAAACTATGCTGATCAAAACAGCTGCCACAATGCCATCTGAAAAATAGCGAAGCAAAATTCTCCGCAATACCCAAAGCCCTAAGAATGCCAGTAACAAACTACCCCAGCTAATCGCTGCCTGATAAGGTTTGGAAAAACCATCTGCGGGATACCCCAAGGGCTCTGCCAACATGTGGGCGCACATAAACCAGGGCAAAAACTGCAAAGCCTGGCCCATGGAATACTTCATGACAAAATTGCCCGATTCATGCTTGAATGCCTGGCCCATTCCGGGGCCGGGGTTATATTTCTCATTTATGTGCGGCCACCACTTCAATGCTTTTACATCCTTGTAAATGATTACAGCTGGCAGATACAGGTAATATCCGGATACATCCCAGCTGATCGTCGCCTCTGTATTGGTTTGCTGCCATTTGGTATAATACAGAAAGGAGCTGGCCAGTATCAGGGCACAGCACAACAGATAGGCAAACAGAGAATATCTCGACATGGATAACAAGGTCCTCACTGGTTAGAAAACAAAAAGGGCGGTCCATACCTGAACCGCCCTGCAAAATCCGTATTTTTTATTAATTCAAATCAGTCAACCCAATCCGCTACAAAAATATTGGTGTCGTGATTGCCACCATTATCTCTGTTGGAACCAAAGGCAATCTTTTTCCCATCCGGCGAAAACATTGGGAAAGAGTTGAAAATGCTTTGGCTGGTAATTTGCTCCACAATTCCAGTACCATCCGCATTGATCATGTACAACTGAAAATCGTACCCGCGATCAGAGTGGTGATTGCTGCTGAATATGATCTTCTTTCCTGAAGGATGGTAGTAAGGTGCCCAGTTGGCTTTACCCAGGTGTGTAACCTGTTTCAAATCAGAACCATCCACATTGCAGGTGAAAATTTCCATGGCCGTCGGTGCTACCAGATGCTGTGCCAAATAATCCTTGTATTCTTTTATTTCTTCTTTTGTTTTTGGACGACTGGCGCGGAATACAATTTTGGTACCATCGGGACTAAAAAAGCCGCCGCCGTCGTATCCAAGATCGAAGGTGATCTGCTTCTGATCAGAGCCATCGAGATTCATGGTCCAGAGTTCAAGGTCGCCGGTGCGGTCACTTGTAAATAAAATTTTATCTCCTTTTGGACTCAAAACTGCTTCGGCGTCGTATCCGGGTGTGTTCGTGAGCTGCGCGGTTATATTTCCTTGCAAATCAGCTACATATATGTCGTACGTTTCAAAAACAGGCCACAAATATTTTCCTCCGGCGCGCAAATCACCCGTTTGAGGGCATGATTCGCCACCTTCGTGGGTGCTCGCATACAGGATATGTTTTCCATCTGGCATGAAATATGAACAAGTAGTTCGGCCTTTCAAAGTACTTATGGTTGTAGGCTTATAATCCTTGTTGCCGGAAGCATCTTTTACATTCATGGAAAATATCTGATCGCAAGACAATCCCCAGGCGGGATTATTGCTCTGAAAGGTCAGAAATTCACCATCCGGACTCCAATATGCCTCCGCATTGTCCCCGCCGAAAGTAAGTTGTTTTATGTTTTTCAAGTGAGTTTCCGGAACTGGTGCAGTTACCGGAGCAGCACCATGATGTCCTTGTGAAAAGGCGGTTGCCGCCATGACCATCAGGGTAAAAAAGAAACAGATAAAGTAACGCATATAAATTTTTGTAAATTTTTTCGCAATGGTAGTGACTCTTTCCAATTAAGCCGTCAGGAAATCGTCACATTACAAACACATAATCCCCTGTAATGTACACTTTTCACTGAAGCACCATTAATGTAGCATGAAGCCCGAACCAATTTAGTAATCAAATTTTAAAACGCTTATGAAGCATTACCACCTCCTGATTTTTTTCTTATGCTCATTTGGCACTCAACTTCAATCCCAAGACATCACATTCATCGATCATCAACAAATTTCCAAGTGGAAAAGCACCGAAAGTGATACAGTATTCGTCATCAATTTCTGGGCAACCTGGTGCCAGCCCTGCGTAGAGGAACTTCCCGCTTTTGAGGAATTAAACCGCAAATATTCCAAGGATAAGGTGCAGGTTATTTTGGTGAACAACGATTTTAAAATGAATGTGCAATCCAAATTGATCCCATTCATTCAAAAAAGGAAACTGGAAAGCCAGGTCGTATTCATGAATGATACAAATGCCGACCAGTGGATCCAACTCGTAAGCCCTGATTGGTCGGGCGGAATTCCTTCTACCCTGATTATTTCCAGGCGCAAGAACAAGGAAATTTTGTTTGAGCAACCACTCACCTACACTGAATTGGAATCTGCCATTCTCTCCGTCTTATAGGCCAATTCTGTTAACCAGTTACAAAGAATCTGCAAAAGTCGAAAGAGCGCAAACAAATCGCACAAAAGGCCGTTGTTTGTAAAGTCAATCGCTAACGGCCTTATGAAGCAACTTTTGCAGATTCTTTTTTTCTTTACCCTAGGAACCAGTTTTTTGGTTGCCCAGGAAATTACCTTTATTGATCGCGAACAGATCACCCGCTGGAAAAATAGCGAGTCGGATACTGTATTTGTCATTAATTTTTGGGCGACGTGGTGTGGTCCCTGTGTAAAAGAGCTTCCTGCTTTTGAAAAATTACAGGAAGAATACGCCGATAAACAAGTGCAGGTGATACTGGTGAATAACGACTTTAAAAAGCAGTTCGAGAGCCGGGTAATCCCATTCGTGCAGGAAAGAAATCTGAAAAGCCGTGTGGTGTTTATGAATGAATCCAATCCAAACAAGTGGATTGATCTGGTGAGTGAAGAATGGTCGGGAGCCTTGCCTGCTACGATCATTATTTCCGGAAAGAAAAAACAGACCCTTTTCTTTGAGAAATCGTTTGAATATGAAGAACTCGAAAAAGCCCTTTTACGTGTTTTGTAACCATTCAGCTTAAAATATTTTATTATGAAAAAACCTCTTTCTCTACTTTCACTGGCCTTGGGTTTATTTGCCATGTCCTTTATCACAGGTGTTCACGATGGATATCATGTTGGCGATGTAGCCCGCGATTTCAAACTTATGAATGTGGATAAGTCCATGAAATCCATGGCGGATGCCAAAGATGCCAAAGGCTACATTATAATTTTTACGTGCAATCACTGTCCATTCGCCAAGGCTTATGAAGACAGGATCATCCAGTTGCATGAAAAGTATGCACCACAAGGCTATCCGGTGATCGCCATTAACCCGAATGACAAAGACAAAGCGCCAGACGACAGCTTTGAAAAAATGCAGGAACGCGCAGAATCAAAGAAATTCCCTTTCTGGTATCTCTACGACGACAAACAGGAAATCGCCAAAGCCTACGGAGCAACCCGCACGCCACATGTTTACCTGCTTGACGAAAAGCGCGTTGTTCGCTACATCGGCGCCATCGACGACAATTCAGAGGACGCAGATATGGTTGAAGAGAAATATTTGGAAAACGCCATTGATGCACTCCATGAAGGCAAAGACGTGGAAGTATCTTTCACCAAAGCCATCGGCTGCACCATTAAGTGGAAAAGCTAAATTAGTAATTCGTAATGTACCAATGCGCAATGTATCAATGCAATTAATTATTGCGCATTGGTACATTGCGCATTAGTCAATTAAGTTGACCCCAGTCATTTCCTCCCCTTTTTCAATTCCCATCAGGTTTAGTATTGTCGGCGCTACATCGGCTAGTCTGCCATCTTTGAGGGTTTCAACTTGCTTGAACTCATTGCTCACAAGGATGCAGGGTACCGGATTTTTTGTATGGGCAGTGTTGGGTGTACCATCTTCATTGATCATATAATCTGAGTTTCCGTGATCGGCGATGATGATACAGGAATAGTTTTTTTCCAGCGCAAGTGGAATGATTTGACTTAAACAGGAGTCGACGGTTTCTGCGGCTTTCATGGCTGCACTGAAAATGCCTGTATGCCCGACCATGTCGGTATTGGCAAAGTTTAAGCAAATAAAATCCGGTTCGTTTTCACGGATGTCGGCCATGATGGCGTCTTTAATGCCTATTGCACTCATTTCAGGCTGAAGATCGTAGGTAGCAACTTTTGGGGAAGCCAACATTATCCTGCGTTCACCTTCAAAGGGGGCTTCCCGGCCTCCAGAAAAGAAAAAGGTAACGTGCGGATATTTTTCGGTTTCAGCAATGCGCACCTGGGTTTTACCGGCTTTCTCCAGCACTTCACCCATCGTCATTTTCACATCGTCTTTTTCAAACATCACTTCCACATTGCGGAATGTCTCGTCGTAGCGGGTCATCGTTACATAATGGAGATTCAGGGTGTGCATGTTGAACTCATGCATTTCCTGTTGAGTCAATACCTGGGTAATTTCCCGGCATCGGTCCGTTCTGAAATTAAAACAGATCACAACATCTCCATCTTTGATTTTTCCCTGATCGGAGTTCAATGCGGCATTGCGCATGGGTTTTAGGAATTCATCCGTTACACCATCGCTGTAACTTGCCTGTATGGCTTCCTGAAAATTGTTTACTGCTTCCCCTACCCCATTTACAAGCAGGTCAAAAGCCAATTTGACGCGCTCCCAGCGTTTATCGCGATCCATGGCGTAGTATCGCCCAATTACTGTGGCTAACGTCACCCTGGATCCCTTAAAATGGTTTGTTAGTTCTGTAATAAATCCTGCACCGCTCTTAGGATCGCAATCGCGGCCATCCGTAAAGGCATGGATGTACGTCTCCTGGCAACCACGTTCAAGGGCAATATCACCCAGGGCCATCAAGTGGCTGATATGGGAGTGTACGCCTCCGTCGCTGACAAGTCCCATGAAGTGAACGGCAACTCCAGTTGCTTTCGCATGATCCAAAGCTTCGAGTAGCACTTTGTTTTTGTGGATTTCTCCTTCGCGAACGGCTTTGTTGATGCGGGCAAGTTCCTGCCATACTATGCGACCGGCGCCGATGTTCAGGTGACCTACTTCGGAATTGCCCATTTGACCATCGGGGAGTCCGACGTCTTCACCGTGGGTGATGAGGGTGCTGTGGGGGCGGGTGGCCCAAAGCTGATCGAAATACGGCGTATTTGCCTGATAAATGGCATCCGATTCATGCTTTGGGCCAATTCCCCAACCGTCCAGAATTAATAGGAAGGCTTTTTTTGACATCTTATTTTACGTCTTCTCCTTTTTTACCGGCAGCTTTAATGATCATAAACAGTACAGTACCCACGATGATAAAGTTCACGATGGCTGTGATCAGGTTGCCAATTTTGATGCTTCCAAGCATAACATTGGAGAAATCAGGTGTTCCCACGACCATGGCGAGAATGGGTGATATCACGTCATTCACCAAAGAATCGATGATGGTTTGGAAGGCGCCGGCAATGATAAAGGCAACGGCTACGGCTAAAACATCGGCGCGAAACAGAAATGCTTTTAGTTCAGATAACATGTGTTGGTTGTTTTGTTTAATAATGATAAACTGTTGAAATCAAAGGTAATCAATGGAATAACAATAATATCACAAATCAATCGATAAAGCAATCCGATGCGACCCGGTCGGCGATATACCGGCCGGCCTTAGTGAGGCGATACGTTCCTGCCTCCTGCAACACTTCATCACTGTGCATAAATGGACGTATGCTTTGTTCGAAGTGCCTTAAAAAATGCGCTCCCATGTGCAGGAGCTTTTCTTCACTCACGCCCCAAATGGTTCTGAGCCCGGTCATCACGTATTCGTTGTAGGTCTGCTCAGGTGTCAATGTTTCGGTTTCAAACGGCAGCTTATTTGTCTCCAAACTTTTGATATACAAGGCGTTATTGGCTAAATTCCATTGTCGCGATTTACCATTGTAAGAGTGAGCCGATGGCCCGACTCCTAAATAAGGTACCCCTTTCCAGTAATTGCTGTTGTGTACTGCCTGATGACCTGCTTTTGCATAATTGCTTATTTCGTATTGCACATAACCAGCCAACTCCGACGCATCCATCAGATATCCGAATTGCCGGGAGGCTTGCAGTTCGTCTGGTGGCGCCTGCTTTCCTTTATTAACAAAATGACCAAGAGCTGTCCCCTCTTCCACTGTCAGGCCATAGCAGGACAAATGCGGAATATCATATTGAAAAGCAATTCTCAGGTTTTCAGCCCATTGTTCATCTGATGTTGTTGGAGCGCCAAAGATGAGATCAATGGTGAGATTATTAAAACCAGCTTTCAGTGAATTTTCCAAACAGGTATGTGCTTGTAGTGTATTATGCGCCCGATTCATCCACTTCAGGTCACTCTCAAAAAAAGATTGGATGCCAATGCTAAGCCTGTTTACGGGACTGTAATTCTTCAGATCAGAGAGTTTTTCGGCGCTCAGGTCGTCAGGGTTTGCTTCGAGGGTAATTTCAGCATTTGGGTGAATTTTATGGAGTTTACTGATCTTATCAAACAACTGATTTAACTCACCAATCTCCAGTAATGACGGGGTTCCTCCACCCAGATAAATAGAGTTTAATTCAGCGCCCTCAAGATAATCTCGCTGCAAATCCAGTTCGCGCAACAGAGCCTCCAGCATAGCCGGTTTTTGCCTCAAAATCGTGGAAAAGTGAAAATTGCAGTAATGGCATGCCTGCTTGCAGAATGGTATATGTAGGTAAATTCCAGCCACGTATAGGATCACAGATTTTAAGGATTACGCTGATTACACTGAATTTCTTTTGGTTTTTTTTGATTTTATTGATGGAAGGAGTTAGGGTTTTACGTTGGGATTAGACAGATGGCTGACTTTAGTTTAATCAGATCAGGGGTAAATATAGGCAAGACAAAATAACCGCTAACTTCGGGCCCGCTTACATTTTTGCGTTGTAAATTTTATCAGTTCCCCCGCATTTAATTCAATAGTTCAACCAAACTCATCCTTTAAATCTGTGATTAAACCACCGCCGATTATGAAATTCTTTTACTCTTTTTTGATCGCTTTCTTTTCTCTTTCCGCTCTTTCTGTAGCCCAAAATCCCAACCCTGAGTCCGGGGGTATTTGCAATTTTGCCGGCACCATTTCTCAGGGTGTCTTTGTTGGCCAAAGCAGCAAACATAACCTGGATACCATTATTCTTTGCAGTGGTGACTCTATTTTGATCGAACACAATGGAGATGCTGTGCTTTCCGGCGACCCTGTTCCATCTACAGCTGCGGGTATTTTCTTTCCTTTTTACGATTGTCCTCCTACCATTTCAGGAGACAACCTGCAGGCAATCAATAATTACCCCGGTCCTGGCGACCCTTGCCTTCGTGCAAACCCTGACCCAAACCCCGGGTTTTATGGCACCAAACCGGTACCCAATGGGGGGGACACCTGGTTTTTCAATGACGAGTCTCTACAGTTTGCCTTTAACGATAACGAGCCATTGCGATTCTTTTATGCCCCAATGACCATTGACGATTGGATGAATAAGCAGTTTGAAAAGATAAAAGGATCACCGGGCCCCTGCGTACATGTAAATATTGACGAAGCTTTTTCTGTGCTTTACCTGAATCAGATAAAAGCCAGTCAGATCAGCACCAATTTTGGCGATGACTGCCTGGGCAAATTCCGCTTGATTGGTGGGTATCCTCAATTTGACCACACGACGGTATTCGATGCTGATGTAGCACTTAAAAGTGATCCGAATGTAAAAGCCCTGATTCACAATCCTGATCCCAGTCTATTTGAACAAAGCTCGTTGATTTATTCAGTGACTACTCCTGGTATTTACACCATTAGTCTGCTGGATCCGGCGAATTGTGGTTTTCAGTTCGATATGGATATGTCGGGCTGTAATTCTTCCGACAATCTGATCATGCTGGTTGATACCGTTTCAGGCAAAGTAGGCGATACGGTTTGTGTGCCGGTACGGGTCAGAAATTTCGACATTTTCAGCGGCGCCATGTCTTTTTCCTGGGATCCTGCCTTACTTAGCTATGTGGATGTATCCAATCTTCACCCTGCCATTGCTGATTTCTTTGAGCCATCCACATTTCTAAACACCGATAAAGTGGATATGGGTATGCTTGGTGTAGTACTCCTCAATACCATTTCCATTGGCGCACCGATCACCATTCCGGATGATCAAATATTGTTCAATCTGTGCTTCGTGCCTGGCAATGCAGCCGGCACCTGTGCCACGATTGACATTGGTCCAAATCCCGCACAAATTGCATTCGAAACTACTTCAGGTGCAAAACTGGCCGTAACCAAGTTTGCAGGAGAGGTTTGCATAGAGCAATCATCGGGCACCCAGGAGATTCCGCTTTCTTTAGACAAGCTTAGCCCAAACCCGGTAAAAGCCGGAGATTTGCTCAGACTTGATTTGTTTGCAAAGAAAAATTTAGAGGTAAACTTAAGACTACTCAATGAACAGGGTAAAACCGTTAGAGAGCTACACGAAAAGCTGAATTCCGGTAGCAATCAACTGGAGATCGCAACAAATTTGCTTTCTCCCGGGGTATATTTTATTGAAATTGTGGATCAAAATAATCATCGATTTAGCACCTGCAAACTGCTTGTTTATTAAACTTGCCCGATAAAACACTGGCATGGTTGCAGATCTGATCATATTTCCCCTTGCCCTTTCCTTGCTGCTCATTTCGGCCAGGTATTTCACCGGTTCCGCCGAAACCATTGGCAAGTGGATGAAACTTCCGGCCTTCGTGATCGGAGTATTCATCGTAGGTATTGGCACATCCTTGCCCGAGCTGACCTCTGGCATTCTATCTGTTCATAAGGGTGTTTCGGAAATATTGCCGGGAAACCTGGTAGGCTCAACCATATCCAACCTATTACTGGTAACCGGACTGGGAATTGCCGTAAACCGCCACGACATTTCACTGGGTAGTACGTATATCTACATAGACCTGCACTATCTGCTAGGAAGTGTGTTTGCGTTTACGGTAATTTCCTACGACGGGGTAATTTATCCCACAGAAGCCTCTATTGGAGCACTCATTTTTGTGGTGTATAGCATTTATCTGATCAGGGGTGGCAAAGAAGAAGTTTTTCACGACAAGGAACATGCACATCCGGAATCATTCCCTGTAAAGGCTTTACTAATTTTGCTTGCCGGTGCCACCGGTATTTATTACGGTGCTGAGTGGACGGTACATAGCATAGTCGACATGGCTGAAATCCTGGAAGTGCCCAAGTCGATCATAGCACTTACAGCACTTTCTTTGGGGACTACACTCCCCGAGTTGGTGGTGAATATTACTGCCATCAAACAGGGGAAATCCGAGATGGCCATTGGTAATGTGCTGGGCTCCTGTATTTTCAACTTGCTGCTTATCCCGGCAGTAGCTTCTTTTTTCGGAACGATTACAGTTTCACCCCAGTTGCTGTCTTTTTCGTTACCCGTTATGATCGGAGCCGCCGTATTATTTTACCTGCTTGCCCAGGACAAGCGCATCTCGGTTTGGGAAGGCATGATGTTCGTGATGCTCTTTTTGCTGTTTATGGTGAAGATTTTTGGACAATTATGAATTATGAATTATGAATTATGAATTATGAATTATGAATTATGAATTATGAATTATGAATTATGAATTATGAATTATGAATTATGATAATTCATAATTGACTAAAGTAAGGAAAGAAAGCTCGTAAACCCTGGCTCAAGGTTTAGGAATGTGGACTTATCCATCTCTTCATTTCCATACCAGGCTTTTTCGAATGTCCTGGTGCAATCACGGAAAGCGGCGTTGTGCGCGTGCGTACGCATTTCGCGCAGGTAATCGCGGTTGGTTTTCTCCTTCGACCATTTTATCGCGCCGCTTTCAGATAACTTTTTTATGATTTGCAGGTAATACAGCCGGATACACTGAGGATAGTTTTCAGCGGCTTTGGCCTCACGCAGAAAACGCTCCAGATCGGTTTCGTGTATGTATTCATCCACATTCTCGCTGGTAATAATGGTGCCGTCTTCTGCCCTGATGATCTTTTTATTCCGCGGCGCCTGCAGCGTTTTGTAAATAGCAAATGCAATGCCTGCAATGCCTATAATAATGGCCAGTACCTGTAAGAGCTCTCCCCAAAATCGGGTGGAATCGTTCCAGTTTACCCCAGAAAAGTCAGGAGCAGTTTCCTCCTTTTTTTTCTCCTGGGGAACATCGTCGCTATAATCCAGCTTTCCGGAAGCTTTGCTCCATTGCTCATTCCGAATCTCGCGTTTTTCAACATGACTTACAGGCGGGGGATTATATGGTTGCCTTTCATACAAATCGTCGTCGTAATATGGCTCTTCATCTTCAGTGTAGGATTCATCCAGTTCCTGTAACTCCTGATAGGCAGAATCCACCGGAATGGCTTCTTGCTCGTTTTGGGAGAATATGGGTGTGCTTAAAACCAATAGCAGGCAACATATATACATGATCCCAGTGGTTAAGCGCCACCAGATTCTGGGAGAAACTATTTGCATGCACTGATTTAAAGTCATGTAGGTATAAACGAAAGTTTTATGCCTTGGTTGCCTAGTGTGTTGTACAGCCTTGAAGGCGATGCATATATCTCGGATGCTTTTTCACCCTCTTCGGTTTTTTCCCTCTCCCCGGATTGAAATCCGGGGTTATTTGTGGTTGACCCTTTCAGGGTCTTTTATTGTTTGAAAAATGGTGATTTGCCTTGTGATTAAAATCACATCATCAATCATGTAATCATAAATCGTCAATCGTCAATCAATAGCCAGCCTCACCCGGGATTGATGCCTACTCTCTTGCAAGCCCTCGTATCTGCCTTGCTTTTCCAACCTGTTCAATTCCAGCATGCAAATTACCTGCATCTGAAATTTCCCGGTAAGAAAACAATTGAAAAACGCCACAAAAAGCCAGAAAAGCAAAGAAGCAATATAAAAGAAAAGCGGCTACAGTCGCTGTAGTGACCACCATAAAGGTTCTCAAAGCGCCCTCTTCGGGAGGTACCAGCCAGCGGAAAAGTTCCAATGCCATTTCCCAGATTGGCGTATCGAGAAACAGGAAAACCAATAATGTCAAGTTTATCATAAGCAATCCCAGTACAAAGGAAGTGCCCCATCTGATCATTTTGAAAGCTCGCAAAAAGGCATATACCGGATTTGTCCGTTCAAACCAAATTACCGCTTGCCACAGCGCAAGAAAAGGGAAGGCAAACATGGCATACAGCCATAAAAGCCCAGGGTCGTGTACGTTAAATACCAAAAGCACAGCTGGTCCAACAACAGCCATATACGGAATCCGGATTAGTAGATTCCGCACTCTGCCCATGGTATTTTCCTCGAGTTCTACAGTGTCTGCCGGACGAACTGATTTAAGTACTTCTCTTTCAATTACACGAAACGCACTTATAAACACGAATACCAGCAACAACAATTGCAGGTAATACAAATAAGGCACTTTTTCATTACCGAAAAAGTCGATCATGCCATACCATACCCCCCACATGCTTCTTCGAAAAGGAAACAACTCTGTGAGGGATTCCGAGGCAAAAAGCATGACATAGCCAATGAAAACACCCACTCCGATCAAACAATTCAGGAATATTCGCCTGGCATTTCGACGCATCATGGTCACTGCATCACCAAATATTTCACCGGAGGTTTTTATCTGCGAAAACCCAAGTGGTTCGGTTTTGTCAGGGGGTAGTTCACTGCCTTGTTCAGCTTTCGAAAAAGCCCCTGTTCTGGCCTTGTGCCAGGGTAGCCACACAAAATACCAAATCACAAAAAACAAAGAAGTTGCGATGAACAAACCCCGTATGAAATCGGGTGTTTCCGTATATCGCGTCAGGAAACCTTCAAATATGGCAGCCAGGACAATGATGGGCACAATTCCCAGAAAAATAACGAGGCCCTGTCGCATGGAAATCTGAAAAGCCTGTACCCGGCGGTATGTACCAGGGAACAACAAGCCCGAGCCGGCAACCAGTCCGGCCGCTCCGGCTATGATGATCGCGCTGATCTCCAGGGTGCCGTGAATCCATACCGTTAGAAAGGATTCCCAAAACAACCCTTTTTGGATAAAAAAGTATTGAAACGCCCCAATCATGATGCCGTTGTACAGCATGATCAGCAAAGTACCGATGGAGGCAATCACGCCAAATATTGCCGTTCTGAATGCAACAAAGAGGTTATTGGCTGCGATACCGACCGTCATACCCAGTGGCGCCGATTCCTTGTACACAGCCATTGGATCGCCTTTTTCGATGTTCTCAATGGTCATATCCACATATCCATCGCCCAGGATGACCCGAGCAAATTCCGGATTGATGATGCTGGAAAGCACACCAATGGTAAACGCCAGTGCAAAAACAGAGAATGACAGCAACAAGGCCCGCCGGGTTTCCCACATGGTTTTGGGCAATGTTTCGGTCCAGAATAGCCGCAGCCGTTCCACCGGAAAACGTTTGCCTTTGTATATGTTGTGAAAGACCCGCTGTGCCAGAATATTCAGAAAAACCCGCACCGAGCGATTCGGGTAAAAGGTTCTTGCATAGGAAAGATCATCGGTGATCTCGATGAACAGGCGGTTCAGCTTATCGGGATCACGCTTGTTGTTGCGGAGCATATCTTCAAACTCCGACCATTTTTCCTTGTTTTGGGATATGAATTTGGTCTCTTTCACGGTACAAGTTTACTATGATTTACCTTGATTCTTGTGATTAAAGTGATTTGGGTTAGGTGAATTCTTGATTATTGGGTGTTTTGCTGCGTTTGATGTGGTAATATGCTTGGTTGAAGATGTTGAATTAAATTTTGTTCAGAACAAAGGCTGCATTAATCAAATTTTCCAAAACAATCACGGTTGCCAACTTTGTCGTGCTATAAGCACCCGTCAATTCTAAGTGCGCTGCATGTGCGAATGCTGCATTCTAACTTTACTTTTTCCCACGTAAAGTGGACATGTGCATACAGCACGACAAGGCTCTTCGGTTAATAATCGGGAAACCAAATAAACAATGAGGTAATGCCATACCAGATTACATCTTCATCTTAAAGAGCAAAGCAGTACAACAAAAATACAGCCTTCAACATTTGCCCCTATCTTTGTTCACCTGAACACCTGCAATCATTCACTATTAAAGACGCCCCCCTTCAAAACTTATTACGGTACGAACAGTTTACTTCTGATAAATCAATCAGTGCAATCCCTTAATCCATAAAAATCTCTGATCCAAGAATGAGTGAAATATTAGAAACCCAACCTATCCGCGCGCTTGGCAGCAACCTTGAATTACTGGCTCAACAGGTCGTGGAAGGATTTATTGTAGGCTTGCACCGCAGTCCGTTTCACGGCTTTTCCGTGGAATTTGCCGAGCACCGATTGTACAACAACGGAGAAAGCACCCGTAACATCGATTGGAAAGTATATGCACGTACCGACAAGCTTTTTGTAAAGCGCTTTGAAGAAGAAACCAATCTGCGCTGCCACATTGTGGTGGATGCTTCTTCCACCATGTATTACCCCTGGGATGACAAAAATCCACAGAAACACAAATACGAGAATAAATTCTGTTTTGCAGCCCAATCGGCCGCCGTGCTGATGAATGCCCTGCGCCGCCAACGCGATGCTTTCGGACTTACGTTATTTGATGACGAGGTGCGATTCAGCAGTACAGCTAAATCCAGTACGGTACACTACCGTTTGTTGCTCTCTCAACTGGTTGACAAGATTGAAAACCCCGAGCTTAACCACAGCACGGAGCTTTCGGCCAGTCTGCACCAGATTGCAGAAAAGATACACCGTCGCTCCCTGGTGGTGATTTTCACCGATGTGATGGAGCATCCCGACAAGGCAGATGATCTTTTTGCCGCCTTGCAGCACCTGCGCTATGCCAAACACGAGGTAATCCTTTTCCACGTGACCGATAAAAGCAAGGAGCTGGATTTTGAATTTGAAAACCGGCCCTACCTATTTGTCGATATGGAAAACGGCGAAGAAGTACGCTTACAGCCAAATCAGGTGAAAGAATTCTACACCAAACAGGTGAATGCCTTTACCGAGCAGTTGCGCATGAAATGCCTGCAGTTTAAAATCGACTTTGTGGAGGCCGATATTAACAAAGGTTTTGTGCCGATTTTGCAGACCTGGATGGCGAAACGGGCGCGGATGGGGTGAATTTGTATGTTTCTTTTATCGGCAGAGCCGATGCGAATAGTATGTCACAAGGCTAAAGAGCCTTGCGCCAACTGGGATGTGAATTATAAAGATAGATACAACTTAATTGTTTCATATCTTCCAACAAGCTTAGGGCTACCTTTATCAATAGGTTTTGGGTCTTGGGCAACTACTTTAAATGGCTCGGCATCCTTCTCATTAGAAATTTCATTATTTGTTTTATATATAAATGCTTTATATCTTAAATTTTTAGATTCCAAAGCTTTTTTGGCTTCTTTATAGGTCTTGGTCACTAGATCAGGTACTGTTACAAAGATTCCTTTTTCAGAAGAATTTGAATGCGTTTGAATTTTTCTATAATCTTCAGCTGAATTAGTTTTTCTAATACCTTCTTCTAATTTAGGGCTTTCCAAAGTCAAATAAATTTTAGAGCCTTCATTCACCAAATTATTTTCTTTTAACTTTCCAAGTTGTTTATAGGAAGGGTATTGTGATTTAACAATATAATTATCATATAATTTTGAAGAGTTTGAAATAGAATATAAAACATATTCAGAACTATATTTAGCAGAACAGTGTAACTTATATCCTTGTAATATTTTTTTAGCATCTCTATAAGTTTTACCTATCAAGAAAGGTACAATTGTTTTTTTTATAATAACAGGCGGGCTAATAGGCTTTTGAGGTATTATACTTGGGTCTTTGTCTTGATTATGTTTAATTTCCAGTTCCTTCTCTATCGGATCAGTTTTACTTTTTTGTCCTGCAATGAAGATTTCGTTTCTAACTTCTATTCCCATCCAGATTACTAAAAGAGGAACTACAAAATTTATTAATCCTCCAAGATTAGACAATAATTTAGAAAGCCCACCGGTAAACTTTATTTTATTTTCTAAATATTTTGGTCTAATAGTTTGGACAAACTTCTCTAACCTAACTCCTTTTCCACCAATTCTATATCTAAAATTCCATAGCCTATTTTGTTTCACCCAAATATTTAATGGAATTTCTTCAACTGTCTCTAAATACCAATAAGTATTTAAAATATTGGATGGAAGTTCTTTTAATAATTTTAAAGAGGATAGAGGGACTTTTAATACATGGTCGCTGCTTACACCATGAACAGATGATTTGATTTCTTGTATAAAAAAAATGTTTTGATTGGTTAAAACAGCAATGTCCGTTTTTGGATTTAAATATTGATTGATTTTATATATTATGTAGGCAAAGAGCCCTCCTATAAGAATATAAGCAATTCCTTCACTAGTAAATACCTTTTCCAAAAAAGGAGGAATTACTCTTTCGCCAATTAATTCACTCACTTTTTCAAATATATTTATTCCAACAATAAATATAACTCCTAATAATATATATTTCCACGAAGTTTTTCCTTTTACGGCAGTAATATTTACAAGTGTTACAGCAATCACTTTTTTCTCAGAACCTAGAGATTTAATTAAGGCTTCTACATTTTTAAAAACCTTATCGCTGCTGTATTTTTCAATTAGTTGAGACATTGTTAATAATGATTTTTAAAAGAAATTCTAACGAATAGATTTTTGCTAATAATATTCAATTAAAAAATATAAAGAGTTCTCAGACATTTATTTTCTTGTTACGCCGCTGGCGCGATGCTCCAGCATCGTGACTTTACATTACCGCCGGCTCTGCCGGCAAACGCAAAGCGATATTACTAAATAAAACTCAATACCCCAAAAACAACCCCTGATACACCCCACCACGCAACACCAAATTAAAAGCCTCCCCCACCCCGCGAATCGCCTCACGGCAACCATCTTCATCCTTATCCAAAATGTGAGGTGACAGATACACCGTTTGAATGTTATCCAGGTAAGTGATCTCTAGTTTATGGTGCCCTGCGTTGAAGGTATATTCCTTTCCCGTTTCATATTGCTGAATGGTCACATCTGCCTCCTGAAGGTGTAGGTGTTCCTTAATAAAAGCAGCCAGGGAATCCAGCATTTCCTCCTTCACCGGAGCAACTGAGTAAGACTGTTCCATAGTAAAATGCCCCTCCCAGGCAGGCAAAAGATCCAGGCTTCGTTTTTCCAGTACTTCGTGACCTTCGGCGTTTTGTTTCCAACTGAAATAGGTATTCAGCCAATCCTGCGCAGGCATGTATGGTTCATGTAAACGGGTTTCGGTTCTGTCGAAAGGAAGTGCCTGTGTATGGTTGCTTATGAAATTATGGGTCAACAAAGCATAATAATCCTTGCCATCGTACTTGCTTCCCATAAACACCATGCTTTTCTTGTCGGGCGAGAATGCTATTACATTATTCTCCGAATAACCTTGAGTTTGGTCCCAATTGATGTTCACGGGGTGTATGGACAAATCATTTACGTCCAATACAACACTCCTATTTATCAGCAAGAAGCGGCTTACTGAAAACTGGCAGTCCTTGTTTGTATCATCGGTTGAATACAACTCCTGCTTCGCGCCCGGCTGACCATTTTGGCTATCGAGCCACTGGAAACTGGCGAAGTCTGATTCTTGCTCGCTTAGTGGTGTTATTTTGCAAGTATCCTCGGACTCGGTTATGAGATACACACTTTTACTGCCGGCCAGTAATGCCGGCTGCAGAGCGTCTTTCAATATCAACACTTTCCACAAGCCGGGAACACCTGAGTTGAGGTTTAAAGCTTCGGGTAAAGTGAGCAATTTGTCTTTGTAATAAATGCTGTAATAGGATCGAGAATCGTCGACAGTACGCCCCGTGTTAAAATCATACCGGCTGCTGTAGATATTTTTTCGCTTTATGGTAAAGGGAGGATAACTTATGGTCTCTTCGTGACTGCCCGGTCTGACCTTCCGGCTAAATAAATAGGCCAGGATAAACAGCCCGATGACAATAGCACTTAGTAGTAAAAGGGTTCCTGTTTTCATAGGTAAGTGTTAGAAGTATGTGGTAGGAGCGGCTGTTATGCTGGCTGGATGTCTCCCGCGCCTGAGGCAGATTGACATGACAACGTTCATGTGTTGGTTGTTTATTATCGGATTTCTCGTTTCACTCGAAATTTTAACTGGCAACTCAATAATTTCGACTGAAACGAGAAATCTGAATTGGAAACAACCCTCTCCAGGTAAATTATCATGTCGAGGAGCACTGCGGTCTTTCCTGGCCTCATCAAATCGAGAATGAACTATCCAAAAAAGCGGCACACTTTACAATTGCTACCAAACAATCACTTTCGCTTAATTTGTCGCGCTGTAAGCGCCTGTCCACGCTAAGTGCGCTCAACCAACATATGCCGCATACTCACTTTACGGTTTTCCAACCTAGAGTGGACGTGTGCTTACAGCACGACAAAGTTTTTCAATGAAACATCCAGATGAGGGAAAGACCACCACTCTTCTTCTAAGCCCAAATACATCACGGTTCATTAGGACTAAAAAGAGACATCAGTGTACATTACCAAACGACTGCTGTTTCTGGTAAGGAAAGTCAAATATAGCTCATATTCCTTCCTGGCAACCCACTGCGCACTCTTCCTGACTCTAAACACGCCTCAGCTCCCAATCACCCGTGCATTTTCTGACTGGATCATCCGCACCATTTTTACCATTAGTCTGGCATATCCAGGTGCAGTAGCGTAACCGGCTTTAGATATTTCCTGTACAAAGCGGATTGGGTCTGATGCGTATTTCATGGCTTCGGCATAGCGATCGTTCTCTACGATAAAGCGGGCGTGGTCTTTAAAACTCTCAGCCGGGCTGTCGTACTTCCTGAACCAGTCGAGTACATCGTATTTGTACATCTTGCGCTTGTTGTTCCATTTCACAGAGTACACTTTAGGGAATAAATGCGTCTGATCCGGACTGCTGAAATATTCGGTGGTTCTCAATAACTGACCTTTGCCGGTTGCGCCTTTCTCGGTGTCTTTGATGCCAAAAAACATATTTCCCACGGCATATTCTCCCCATCCGCTTTCCAGAGCTGCCTGAGCCAGTATCACGGATGCATGAATGCCGGTTTCTGCCTGGGCCTGTTTGGCATAAGGCAGGTAAGCGCAAAATCTGGCAATCTTGTTATCATCATTTGAAAAGGAAATTGTCAGAGAATCTGTTGACTCTCCCTCTACTTCGTTGCTTATTGTGGTTTGTTGATCGTTGTTTGAATTGTCTGATGCAGTACTCAAAAGTTTGAAAGAACTGGCGGCTACTAGTAAGGTTATAGCTAAACAGATCTGTAAATTTCTCATGGTTGTTTTGAATAATGGAAAAAGGTTATGGCTTTTATCCGTTTTTAAGTGAATGTGTGAACATGTGTCTCATGCTGGATTTTTGTACCCAATGAGCATGCACACCTTTAAATCGAAACTGGAAATGAAACCTTACCTTCTGGTAGAAGTGGTTTGAGAAATTTGTTTTTGCGGACCTAAAACCTTTGACTGAAGCAGCTCTTTATAAGCGCCAAGGGTCTTGCATTTTACTTATCAAGGGTTCTATGAAATTAATAATACAGGAAGTGTTACCTCCCCTTTGTGCAAAACTCGCAAGTGAATTACTTGATACGAAAAATGACACCTATAACTTCATATGAATAAATCAGCTTTTCCCCTTGCAGTTCTAATCATCCTAAGTGCTTGTCATGCTCCAAACCTGCTTACCTACAAGCACAAGCGTTTTTATTCGGAAAAATCCATAATTGTCAAGGATTCTATGATTTCACTTGAACAAACAGTCTACTATGACAAACCCAATAGCGTTGATGAGGCATTTTTTCACGATCTGAGTTTATTGATAGTCGATACCATTGCCGCCAAATCAAAAAAACGGTTGAATCTGGAGACGGATAAAGCGATTGTACAAGCAGATTATCGCACTTTTTCGGTATGGAATTGGAGCGCTGAAAACAACAAAGTGACCGGAACAGTCAACATAATCTCCTGGAGTAATGACAGAATTAAGTTAAAGGAAAACGTTGTCATTTATGACTACAAACGTGACTGCATTGTTAGATTTAAAGGAAAAAGAGTTTTTACACCCGAAAACCCGCTTGTGAACCAGGAACCTGATTAGGGGTCATAAATGAGTTGCTTTACCTATAAAGACATCTCATCAAAGGGCATTTTATTTCGCGCAGATTTCACACAGATTTCTTTCACAGATTCTACGCAGATATATTTCTGTGTAAAATCTGTGCATCTTTTTCTGCGTAAAATCTGCGCGAAATAAATCACGGTGCTTTCACACGTAAATTTTAGGAGGACTGTCACACTTGCCTTGCTCCAAAGATATAAGGGAGTGTAATTTGATTCAATTCTCTTTTTAAAATTTACCAGAAATGAAAAGCTTCTCTCTTTTTTTCTTTTTTGCCATGGCCTTATCGGCATTTTATGTAGCATGCGACAAGTCTAACATCGACGATACTGACAAGGTATTGCTGTTCGACTGCCCTAATCTGGATCTCAACATTGGCGACACCTGCTTCACCGCTTCCGGCCAGATCGGGATCGTAAACGCCGATTGTGAATGCGAAGTGAGCAACAGCTTCGACTGTCCGGGGCTCGGACTGAATGTCGGAGATAGCTGCCTGACAGCTGCCGGGGCAGGCGTTGTAAATGCAAATTGTGAATGCGAGATAAACAACAATGTCGATTGTCCAGGCTTAGGTCTCAATATTGGAGACCAATGTTTTACGCCAAATGGGAACGTAGGAATTGTCAATGCAAACTGCGAATGTGAAGTAAACAATGGCGTCGACTGCCCTGCTCTTGGGCTCAACATCGGGGACCCTTGCATTAACGCAGCAGGAAACCCTGGAGTAGTTAATGCAAATTGCGAATGTGAGGCAAACAGCAATGTTGATTGTCCTGCGCTTGGCTTAAATATTGGAGACACCTGTTTAACGGGTGCCGGCAATTTGGGTGTCGTAGATGCCAATTGTAATTGTGTACAAAACAACAATGTCGATTGTCCTGCGCTGGGATTGAATATTGGAGACCCTTGCTTTACACCAAGCGGCGCCCAGGGAGTTGTAAATGCTAACTGTGAATGCGAGCTGAACAATAGTGTCGACTGCCCGAATCTCGGCCTGAACATTGGCGATCCTTGCTTCGATGTATTTGGCAACCAGGGAACTGTAAATGCCGATTGTGATTGCGAATTTTAAACGTAAAAGTAAAAGTCAGAGTGATTAATCTGAAGCCGGAAGAGGGCCCCGCCCTTTTCTGGCATCTTTCATTGATTATTTAAACTTCCAGGATTGCACCCTTCTATCGACACGGATCTTATTTGCAGATGCATCAAAAATGAGCGGAAGGCCCAGCGGGCGCTCTATGATATTTTGCTGCCCTATCTGGAGAATATCTGCCGGAGATACCTGTATGATGAAAATGAGGTAGAAGATTTGTTGCAAGTAAGTTTTGTCCACATTTTCAGCAACCTGTCGAAGTTTGATGTAGAAAAAGCCGGTTTCCGCACCTGGGCCACCAAAATTACCATCAACAACTGTTTGAAGCGAAACAGAAAAAAAAGAGAGCTTTTCCCGGAGGAAATAGATAGTCTACAACCAATTGTCCATATTTCGCCCGATATTATAAATAAACTGGCCCTGGAAGACTTGTTGCGCTATTTGAAAAAGATGCCGGCAAACTATTTTGAAGTGTTTAACCTGTATGTGCTGGATGGCTATTCACACGAGGAAATTGCGCAGATGCTCGACATAGAGCCTGCGCTTTCCCGAAAGAGACTGAGCAGGGCACGCATGTGGTTAAACGATCGATTTTCGAGCAATTGTGCCAACTTCATGGAGTTATTCACGAACAATTAATCCTGTTTGACATGGATAATACAGAGAAAAAAATTCAACAGCGAATTCAATCAGAGCAGATCCCTTCAAAAGTGGATCCTGATGCGCTTTGGGCCAAACTGGAGCCCCAAATTCCAACAAGTGGAAAGAGTGACAGGCGGGTTCCGACTATCCTAATGCTGGCAGGCATCTTTTTGCTGTGTCTGTTTGGGTATCAGTACTATTCCAGTCAGGAAAATAATCTGAAAGCTGCAAAGGTCAATTCGAACAGCCATGGCACTACCTTTTCACCCAATAACACGGAGTCTTCTAGGAACATGATTCCATCAAGCGGATCAATTGTAAGCCCTGAACCCAGGCAGCAATCCGAGTCGACAATACAAGGGATTCAGCAACAGGAGTTGGAAATCAAATCAAGTCAATCTGATAAAACAGGATCTACTCCTTCCATTAATGAAGTTTCTGAAAACAACATTCCCAGCCTTACGCAAGAAATCTTTCAGGAGAATATCAATGTACCCGATGTTGAAAACAGAACATCGCCAATCAATAGCTCTTCAGAAAGCGTACAGGCTGATGTGCTAGCGGAGCGGGATGCTGATCAAGCACCCGGTTCATCCACACAGATTCCTGAAAAAACCAGCTTGTTCTCAAACATTCCTTCACTGGCTCCAAAACCAATTCAAGCAACACAAAAACAGCTTAATTTCCTGACAAAACCCGTGTCCATTCACACAAATCGGCGCAGATTCGATGTTGGCCTTTTCACAGGCATTTATACTCTTTCCAATCATTTTAGCAGCAATAACAATAGCGGAGTATCCAGAAGTGATCTGTTAAATAAAGGCTTTAACCTGGAGCCCGGTTATGCTTTTTCACTTGAGTTAGCCTATCATATCAACCGGACCATTTCGCTGAATACCGGTCTGCAATATTTCAAAACCTGGGAGGAGTTCAACTATATGAGCGTCACCGACTCTGTTGTATGGAGCGACTACAAACCCGGAGGTGGACTTGTGCATGCGCAGTTTACCAGAACCGTAAAGCACCATAATGCCTATAAAACGCTTTCAATCCCCGTGTTGGCTAGTGTGAAAAAATCCTTTAATCATGTGGAAGCAGGGGTTAATATGGGCATAGGGCTAAATATGGTCCTGTCACAATCGGGGCGCTCGCTTGCCTCAGATGGCACGATTACAGATTTCCCCAATGATGAAAACAGCTTCCTGCCACGACCGGATTTCTATCTGTCTTATATGTGTCAGCCATTTGTTCGGTATCGCTGGAGCGAGTCTATGGCTTTTCAGCTTGGAGCGGATGTCCGTTTTGAGCCTTATGGCACATCTGAATTTTACAAGTTAAATTACCGGTCTTTTACGTCGGGTTTGAAAGCAGGGCTTTTGTTTTCGCCGAGTCGGTAGGCAACAATAATCTGCTATAATTCTAAAAAAGGTGCAGCGCAACGAAACATGATACACGTTTCGTTGCGCTGCACCTTTTTTGCTATATTGCCTACCAACAAACTGCGGCATTGTACCAATCCCGTTAGGGCAAAAAGTTCACGTAAAAACGTTAACAGGCATCATGTACAAACAAACACATACATAAATTAATTCAACACTATGAAAAAAATCACCCTCTTATCGATTTCTCTGTTGTTACTTTTCACTTCCTGCAAAGACAAAACCCAAAATCCCGAAGAAAACACCTTGAGTTGTGTTGAATATTGGGCCCAGATCCCGTTTTCTGATTTTTGCGGATTACTGGAGAGCAATTTCGATTTCAACACCATCCCGAATGACATTTGCAATGCCGACCAAAACAGCTCGTATCCTTATGAAGATCGGGTTTCTATTCGGGTTTTCAATCATTTTAGCGAATCGAAAGCTATGGAAGAATACAATTCGGAAAAAGCGTATGCCAGTTCTTTGCCCGGCTATTCTGTAGAAAACAACCTGGGTGATGGGGCCTTCTCCATCATTACCACACAGTTTAATGAGTTGGACTTTGCGACTGTTCAGATGGTAAAAGGGACATTCACCGTTTATCTTGAAATTAATGGAAATGCGTCCAATGGCGCCAATAATTGTTTTGATGAAAACTCGGTTATCGATTTTGCCAAAGCGCTCGTTGATCCATTGTGATTGACATACGCTCCGTACAGACTACAAATACCGCGCAAGACAACAGTTCTGCGCGGTATTTGTTTGTAGGTTTGTTATTGGCAAGCAGGTCATGATATCTTCGGCACTTAACAACATTGGATTGCATTCTCTTTTACGATAAATACATTAAGCCAAAAGCCTATGTACACGAGAAAAGTCTATAAAATTCGCGACATGATATTGTGGACCCGATTTGAGACCTTTTTGTTTACTGCCTATATCTCGATTATTGTCGGTTTGTATTACTTCCTCGATTTACACTGGCTGGAATTTCCCTGGACGCCTTTGGCGCTCATTGGCACAGCCGTGGCTTTTGTCATTGGTTTTCAAAACAACTCTGCCTACGGCAGGATATGGGAAGCGAGAAAGATCTGGGGAGGAATCGTGAACACTTCCCGCACATTCGGGATGTTTGTACAGGATATGGTGACGAATGACCATGCAACCGTAAAATTGTCAAAAGAGGAAATACAACACGAAATTAAAACCCTGACTTATCGACATATTGCCTGGATGACCGCCCTGCGTCACGCCATGCGAGCATCCAGGCCCTGGGAAACACTCCGGCAAGAAAGAACAAATAATGAATGGAGCAAGTTAACTCATCCACCAGAATGGAACACAACCGTGGAGGAAGACTTGAGACCATATCTGTCCGAAAAGGATATGGAGTATGTTATGAACCGGGATAACAAGCAAACCGCTTTACTCTACCTGCAATCCCACCACCTAAGAAGACTGAAAGAAAGCGGGTCTGTATGGGAGTTTTCTTTTTTGAAACTGGAAGGTGTGCTGGAAGAACTATTCACTCATCAGGGAAAATCAGAAAGGATCAAGAACTTTCCTTATCCGCGCCATTTTGCCTCGCTAAACCACTATTTTATGTGGCTTTTCGTGTTATTGTTACCGCTGGCTTTAATTCCTCAGTTTGCCGAAATCGGCAAGGAAATCAGCGAGGTAAATCCTGTGATTGGAGGTATATTTATATGGCTGGTAGTTCCATTTTATGTAGCGGTCGCCTGGATTTTCCATACCATGGAGCGCATAGGCAGAACCGGCGAAAATCCGTTTGAAGGCTCGGCCAACGATGTGCCCATTTCAACCATAGCGAGAGGAATAGAAATAGATCTTCGCCAAAACCTAGGCGAAGCGAAAGAGGAAATTCCCAAACAGTTTGAGGTGCATTATGATACACAGATGTAGTGTTAGCATTCGAGGCTAAACCCAAGCGATATCCATCATGACCCTACCATTTATATATCATATAAACCCCGGAATTTATTCCGGGGGACTCTACACATAACCCCAGAATTCATTCCGGGGGGCACCATCCCATCACCCCGGAATTCATTCCGGGGGAAGGGAGGGAGGAGATCACAAACACCCTAATTCTATGTCTTCCAACAAATCATTTATTGCCGCTCTAATAATACTCCTAAACCACGCAACGGCCAGGTCACAGCACACAGATAGCGCCAATTTAGCCAAGAGCGATACCATTCCCTTTGTGCTTACGGCACATAACAACATGTCTATAAAAGCGGTACTTAATCATACCGACACAGTATATCTGATGTTTCATACTGCAGCAAGCGGCATAACCATAGTAAAGGATGCAGCAGAAAAAACAAGCTCTGTAAAATGGGATCAATCAGAACATGTAAGCAGTTGGGGTGGGGAAAACGAATCCAGGTATAGTGCTGTGAACTCTTTACAAATTGGTCGTTTTCAATGGGATAGCCTGTCTATCTGGGAGGATGAGCATTCGGGACCAGGAACTGATGGCAAGTTTGGACCCGATCTTTTTGCCCATAAGGTTATTGAGCTCGATTTTGATAATAGCCAATTGATCATTCATCAATATCTACCTGAACAGTTGGCGGCCTATGAAAAATTACCCTTGATCTTTGAAAATGGATTCTTTTTTCTGGAAGCAAAAAGCTTGATAGGCGATAAAAATTATCCAAACAGATTTTTGATCCACTCGGGTTTTGGCGGCGCCATTTTGTATGATGATCAATTCGTGGAAGAAAGCAAGATCGGGGAACAAATTACCATCACAAAGGAGCAGGAATTGAAAGACTCTTTTGGCAATATCATTAAGACCAAAAAAGGGAAGCTGCCTGAGCTTCAAATAGGAAAACTGAGTTTCAAAGATGTACCGGTGGGATTTTTTGAAGGCTCCATTGGCAGACAAAAAATGAGCGTGCTCGGCGGAGGACTATTAAAGAGATTTAATCTGATGATTGATGCCGAAAGAGAATTTATTTACATCAAGTTGAATACGCTCGCAGCATTGCCTTTTAAAGATTCCTGAAGACGCACATCTTTAAACTTTGTCTGGGGATTGATTCTATAATAACTACAAATTGCATATTTACCTATATGAAAAACAAAACCAAAACAAGTCAGTATTTTGAATGGGCAGTATTAGCTGTGGTCGTATTTTTCACATTGAGAATATTGGATAAATACTTATTCACCAATTATATAAAACCCGAAACAAGTCAGGAGAAATGGATCCTGGCGATTGGATTTATATTCATGACATTCATAGTATTGGGTGTACACGAATTGGGGCATTTACTTACCGGTCTTATGAATGGCTTTAGGTTTGAATTGTTTGTGGTGGGACCGCTTGGAATAAAACGAGAAGGGAACAAAATCAAAATTTATCTAAATAAAAACCTGGGATATTATGGTGGTGTGGCCGCAACATCACCAGTAGATGGCAATGAAAACAATGCTAAAAAATTTGCCAGGATTCTTATCGCGGGACCCATTGCTTCCTTAATATTTTCTCTGATATGTTTTAGCATCGCTTATTTAACAGGGAAACCCCTGGGCATGGTATTTTATACAGGCGGACTGGTTTCATTAGCCATCTTTTTCGCCACCACCATACCTTCCAAAACCGGCATTTTCTATACTGACCGGAAAAGATACCAGCGCCTAACTACACCTGGAAAAGACCAACAAGTTGAATTGGCTATGCTCAAAATAATAGGCAGTTTTACCAAGGATAACTCATATAAGAATATTGAAGAAAATGACCTTTCCTTATTGATCAGTGATCAAATGCCATTTACACGATTTTTTGGACTATTCAACATGATATGTCTCCAGTTGGAAAAGAATGGAGTCGTTGAGGAAAAGTATTTGAACGATTATCAGACTCTTGCAAAAGAGATGAAAAAACCAATGGTCGCAGCTTTTGACAAAGAGATTGAGCGGTATAAACAACAGTTCCAAAAGATTAAGGATTCAAAGCATGAATAAGCAGGGCAGACTTAAAGCAGGCAGGTCCTTCTGCCATCTTGCATATACAGAGACTGCAAAGCAAAAATGATTCGGTTTTCTTTAGGCAATTAAATACTTTTTTTCCGCCGACTATAAATAACCTCACTACTTTACAAAAAACAAAATACATTTGCTTAATCCCCCCCCTACGGTTTTCAGGTAATCCCCTCTTCGTTTAACGATCAGTTCATACAAGTGAAAAACATTCTTATCGCCCTGGACCTCAGTGCCACTGACAGCCATTTACTGAATTATGCCAGTTTGATGGCTGAGAAGTTTGGCTCGAAACTCTGGCTGGTCCACATTGCTGCCCCCGATCCCGATTTTGTCGGGTATGGTACCGGTCCCATTTATATCCGCGACTCCCGCGCTAAAGAACTCAAAGAAGAGCACCAGCAACTCATGCACATCATGGATGATCTGAATGCCAGATCGCTTCATGCCGAAGCGCTCCTGATTCAGGGTCCAACCGTTGAAATGCTGGAACTGGAGGTGAAAAAACTCGGAATAGACTTGCTGATCATCGGCAGCCACCGCCACGGCTTTTTTTACGAAACTTTTGTCGGACACACCTCTACTAGATTGCTGAAGCACCTGAGCATACCTGTCATGATCATACCCTTGAAAGATGAAGCTTAAACTTTCCACTTTTATAGCCGCCCTCTGTGTGGCTTTCGCTCTATTACTGCAATACGAATGGTATTTCAGAAATGTAGAACGCTGGCCACCTGGTTACGACAACAACGCCGACCTCTGGGCCTACTGGCGTGGGAAAGTAGAGAAACTCGATGAAAAGGATGTGGTCATAGTCGGTTCTTCCCGCGGACAGTTTGACCTCAACATTCACCTATGGGATTCAATCACCGGACGGAGACCTGTCATGCTGGCCATCCCGGGTGGCTCTCCTTACCATACTGTTGAAGACATCGTGGTGAATACCGACTTTAAAGGTCTGCTGCTGGTTAGTACTGCTCCCGGACTTTTTTATTCTCTGGGAAGCGGCGGAGGCGCCGCCTGGGTGAAAGCAGAAATGGTGGACTATTACCAAAAACAGACGTATGCCCAGAAATTCAGTCAATGGTGTTATGAGTTTATAGACCCGCATTTTGCCTACACCGATCCGGATATTAGTCTGAAACATTTAACAGAACGCCTTCCATTCCCTAACCGCGATTCCATTGAAGGAGGAACGGTATGGCCTCCCATGGTGCGTATGGATCGCTATCGCAACGTGCGCATGATCCCGGAAATGGAGAATGATACGAGTTTTCAAAACCAACAAACCAGGATATGGCATCACCCTGAGTGGAAAAACCGCTATAAAGACAGCGCAGATGTGATCATTGGGCATTATGCCGATTTGGCCAGAAAATTCCAGGAAAGAGGGGGCAGAGTTGCTTTTATACGACCTCCTGTAACTGGAGAATACCTTGAGTTTGAACCACAAATGTTTCCACGCGATCAATATTGGGACAGGTTGTTGCGAGAATCAGGTTCCAAGGGTTATCACTTCCAGGACAACCCGGTAAGCCGGGAAATGATCCCACCGGAATGGTCGCACCTGAACAGGCGAGACGCCGATATATACACCCGATTGATCATCGAGTTACTTCGCAACGACCAACTGCTATAAACCTCTGTTATGCTGTTCAATACCACCGGCTTTTTTGCCTTTCTTATTATAGTTCTTGCGCTTTATTACATCGTTCCACTCAGTTGGAAGGCCAGAAAGATCATGTTGCTGCTTGCCAGCTATGTCTTTTACGGACTCTGGAATCCACCGCTTATTTTATTGCTGCTTATATCTACTCTGGTTGACTGGACCGCTGGACAGAAACTTGCCAAAACGGAGGATCCGGGTGCTCGCAAACGCTGGTTGTTATTGAGCATATTTGTCAACCTCGGATTCCTTGGATTCTTTAAGTATGGCAATTTTCTCATGGAGAACTTCCAAATGCTGGTCGGGCTTTTTGGTGTAAGCTATACCCCGCCGAAATGGGATATACTACTACCCATGGGAATTTCTTTTTACACTTTCCAGACGATGTCCTACACCATTGATCTGTATTTCAAAAGGATACAACCCGCCCGAACTTTTCTTGATTTCGCCTTGTACGTCACCTTTTTCCCGCAGCTGGTGGCCGGCCCGATTGTGCGTTCCGATGAATTGGTGCCACAGTTTTACGAACCAAAACGCGCCACCCAACAACAGTTTTTTACGGGATTATTGTTGTTGACAATCGGTCTGTTCCAGAAAACTGTTTTTGCTGACTCGGTGCTCAGCCCGGTTTCGGAGGATATTTTTGGCACTGGGGATCAATTGCTGGCTCTAGATGCCTGGACGGGCGTGCTGGCTTTTTCCGGACAGATATTCTTTGATTTTGCCGGTTACTCGCTCTGCGCCATAGGCATCGCAGGCATGCTGGGCTTTAGTTTATCAGATAACTTCCGTTACCCTTATGGCAGCATCGGCTTTTCGGAGCTTTGGAGAAGATGGCACATTTCACTTTCCAGTTGGCTGCGCGATTACCTGTATATTCCACTTGGCGGAAATCGTTACAGCAACATCAGAACCTATATCAATCTTATGCTCACCATGTTGCTGGGTGGACTCTGGCACGGAGCCGCCTGGACCTTTGTAGCCTGGGGATTTCTACATGGATTGTACCTGGCGGTGGAGCGACTTTTGAGAAATATTGTGAAGCTTAAAGCAGACAATCTTTTCATACAATTGATACTGGCATTTCTCACCTTTACATGCGTAAACATTACCTGGGTGTTTTTCCGGGCAAAAGATTTTGGAGCAGCCATGAAATTGCTGGGATCTATGTTTTTTGTGCATGGGGAAAAAGCATTGTTAACCACTAATGATCTGGTGCTTGTGCTGACACTCATGACACTCGTTTTTCTGGGACACTTTTTTATGCGAAGGCACAGTCTGGTGGGTGTATTGCAACGTACTCCGCTTTGGCTGCTCGTTGCAGGATGGGGAATCATGATATTCGGATTGATGATCGTGCAAACGTCCGGACAGCAGTTTATTTATTTCCAGTTTTAAGATTTCATGAAAGAAATTAGTTTTGTTTTTCTTTTGCTAAGTTTGCTTGCAGAGATTATAGGCACGATTGGTGGCTTTGGATCCTCTGTATTTTTTGTACCCATCGCGAACTTTTATTTTGACTTCCATTCGGTGTTGGGCTTAACAGCTTTGTATCATCTTTCCAGTAATTTGAGTAAAATCTTACTGTTTAAAAAAGGGTTGGACAAATCGCTGTTAATCAATATGGGCATACCCTCTGTGTTGTTTGTGGTTATTGGTGGTTTGACTTCCCGATATATCAACAGTCAATACCTGGAAATAATTTTGGGAGCATTTCTCATTGTGTTGAGTCTGTTATTTTTGGCTGACAAAGGAATCCGTGTATCACCGAATCATTTCAATTCCAGACTAGGGGGTATGCTTTCTGGCCTCTCGGCAGGACTTCTTGGTACAGGTGGCGCGATCAGGGGCTTAACTATGGCTGCTTTTAATTTGGAAAAAAATATGTTCATAGCCACATCGGCATTTATAGATTTCCTGATAGATTTCTCCAGAACATTTGTTTATTTCAATAACGGATATATTCACAGTCATGATCTGATATATCTTCCGTTTTTGTTTGTTATCGGGTTAATTGGAACTGGTATTGGAAAGCGATTATTGCATTACATACCACAGGATAAATTCAAGTCATTATCCCTTAGCCTGATTTTATTTATTGGTATTGTTACCCTTATAAATGTACTAATCCGACAAATGCCATAGCGCCAATCATGGCAATCAAACTGCATTCAAATTATTTGCCTTACTTTGAGCCCGAGCATGCTTTTAGCAGGACAAATAAATCTCTGTAGCTGGTGTTCCTTACCAATATGCTATTCAGAGAATAGAAACCGGTCATTCTTGTTTTCTATTCCGCTTTTCCCTGATATTAATTTAGCCCGGGAATAACAAGCAATTAATTCCTGCGTCCAACTAAGGACAATTGGCTCCTGGCCTGACTAGGCATTAATTTTTCACCTGACCAAATAATCGATCAAACCGAAATCAATTCTTCACTTTTTAATAAAACAATTAATGAATCACAGAACACTCGCACTCACAGCGGGCATCAGCTACCTTGTTATTTTCTTCGCGGCAATTTTTGCCAATTTCATGGCCCTCGAATCTATTTTACAAACCCCCGTGGAAACCATACGGGATAGCCCCATGATGGTAAGACTCGGCATTATGGCATTTTTGATCACCGCCGTATTTGATGTCATAGTTGCCTGGGCTTTATATGAACTCTACAAAAACAACCCACTTTCCAACCTGAGTACCTGGTTTAGAATCATGCATGCTGCGATCATGGGAATTGCTGTGTTCGCGCTGCTCCAAACTTTGTCATACGATACTGCAGAAGATATTCTGAGTCAGGCTAGCACCTTCAACAACATTTGGCTGATCGGACTTTTCTTCTTTGGTGTCCACCTGATTCTACTCGGCAGGATAATCGGAAAGCCAAAGATCATAGCGCTCTTTTTGGTCATTGCCGGGATCATGTATATGGTTGACACTGCGGCGCATTTTGTATTGCCAGATTATGAATCATACAAATCCATATTTTTAGCCTTAGTGGCCATTCCAAGCATTGTGGGCGAAATGTCCTTTGCTGTGTGGTTATTGATAAAAGGAGGAAAAGAAGCCTAAAAACATCATAAAAAATGCCCGCCGGACTTCACCGGCGGGCAAGATGGATTAACCAATATATTGTTTTAGAAACCTACAATTTCACAAACTTCAACACATCCGTGTCGCCATTTCCGCCGCTCGTATGCTCAAAATGCATGAATTGACCGTCCATTTGAATGATGCGCCAATCTTCAGCCAGTTCTTGTAGAGCAGAAGGCACTACCCCACTCCATTGAATCAAAAACTTGGAAGCACTGTCATCATAGCCACTCAGCCAGGCGCCAGAATAGTTTTGTCCATTACCAACGGCTGTCATACTGCCACCAGCATTGAATTCGAACTCGTAACTGGCATAGTTTGACGTTTCATCTGATTTATCAAAGAAGTACTGGACGCGCCATTTGCCGGATGCAGGCGTTATTTGTGCTCCGTTATTACTAAAATTATCATTGCTTTTGTGGCAGGCAACGAAACCCAATGTCAAAGCCAACATCAACAACATGGTGAAAGGCCGCATTACATTAATCTTACTCATACTGGATTGATTTTTTTGTGAATATTGATTTGAACTGGACAAAACTGCATGCTTGAAATTGTATGGACAAGTAATTGGAGACAAGCCGGATATTGTAGTTGCTTAAGTTGGAGAAATAGAGGTTGAAGTGGTTAATGATTAATGGTTAATGGTTAATGATTAATGGTTAATGATTGACTCTAATTCAAAATTCTTTATGCTGGATTGCGATTTCAAAACCATTCCGAACTGGGCAATTAATTTACTTTTGCGTCGAAATATTAAAACAGGACATGAACATGGATGAATTGTTACAAGAAAGGAGCGGTGGTGCATGTGAATTATGCAAATCGACGGATGAACTCACAGCTTATGAGGTAGAAGCAGCTGAATACCGAGATGAGAATAGCACCATTTACATCTGCCCCAAGTGCAAGGCACAAATAGAGAAAGCTGAAGAGCTGGACAGCCAACACTGGCAGGCATTATCCGAAACGATGTGGAGCGAAGTTTCTGGAGTACAAGTTACCGCCTGGCGGATGTTGAACCGTTTAAAAACAGAAAGCTGGGCTGCCGACAATCTGGACATGCTTTATTTGGATGAAGAAACACTGGCTTGGGCCAAAAAGACAGGAGATCACGAAAGTGATGGTGCCGTTTACCTGCATAAAGACAGCAATGGAGCCGTGCTTCAAAACGGTGATTCAGTTGTACTCACAAAATCACTTGACGTAAAAGGTTCCTCTTTGAATGCTAAAATGGGCACCGTGGTAAAGAACATACGGCTGGTGGCTGATAACACCGAGCAAATAGAAGGCAGAATTGAAGGTCAGGTAATTGTGATACTAACCAAATATGTAAGAAAACAGTAGGTTAGGGTTTACTACACTTCCTTATTACCGTCTCACAACTCTAAACGCAATATCCCTGCCCTGCCCCTGCATGATGGCAAGGTTAATCCAGGATAAAGCAAACTGTTCCAGCAGTTGCACCTTATCAGTTTTGCCAAAATCATAGCAAGTTCCGAAACCGACGTCAAGCGCCAGTTCTGAGGCAACCTTTTTGGCAGTCTTACTGTCACCTGCCATGAACATATCCAGTTTCTCGTCGTGGTACACAGGGTTCAACAAATTTTCAAAACCGGTGGTATTGAAACATTTCACTACCTCTGCATTGGTTTTATCTGCCAGCGCATGGTACACCGTGTCATAAGGCTCGGGTTTCTGACGCACGGAGTTTGTGGCGTCTATGATCACCTTGCCCGACACGTCACCCAACTGGTCAATCACGTCGAAGATGACCGCTGGTGGAGTAGCGATCAGAAGGACTTCGCATTGACTCACCGCCCTGGGTATAGAGGTAAATCTGTCTTCCCCTATTTTAGTGGCAAGCTGGATGTTTTTTTCGCTCAAGGGCATTTTGGCTCCTATCAGGACGGTATGCCCTGCTTTGATCCATTGTTGAGCAAGCGCCCCTCCAACATTTCCAGATCCGATGATGGCTATTTGCATGGTATGTCCTACATTTAATCAACTGTAAAACCAATAATTCTCCATCAGGTTTTCAATCCTGCTAAATACCACAAAAACTATGAACACCATACAGAACATAAACCTCTCGAAACTAAATAAATGCGACCAAATCTGGGAAGACATGCGTTCTTGCGATGGTGGAAAAATCTGCCAGAAATGCAATCACCTGATTCGGGATTTCAGGCAGGCCACAAATGAGGAAATTGCCCGGGCGCACGCTTTTTCGGAAGGACGAGTTTGTGGCTTGTATACAGAGGAGCAGCTAAGGCTTAGACTACCTTCTAAAAAGTCAACATGGAAATCCTTATACCTTGGACTGATTGGATTATTATATTCAAACCAGGTAAACGCACAGGAAATCTCAAAGCCTCCGGAGGTGGAGCAAACCGAAAAGAAGTTTGAGAATAAGCAACCATTATCACAAAAAGAACTCAACAAACCGGCCCTGTCCCACACTGATTCCTGCATGGTTTTTGGCAGATTGACAGACCAAAACGGGAATCCAATTATATATGGAGCTGTTTTGGTTGCAGGTTCTGAACTAGGAACCACCACCGATACCTCCGGTTATTATTATTTAAATATAAGTCCGGCATTCGAGTCGAAATCGAAGGTTCAGTTGGCTTTTCATAGCATTGGATATGAAACCCAATACAAAGAAATCAATATAGAAGAGTGCCAACAAAATATCAAAATGGACATTAAGTTGATTGAATACATATATCAATTGACTGACTTTGGGGTTTCTGCCAGAGCGATTCCTGTGCACAAAAGAATATGGTACAGAGCAAAACATTTATTCTGGAACGGGAATAGAAAGCATAAGTAATCATGTGGTGAATTTATTTTACAAAGGTCGAATCCCTTCAGATTATTCCTTCCTGTATAATATCCGGAGAGCCAATTAAACTTAATCAGTTTTCATTTGGTTTAATATGACCATTCGCAAGAAGGAATCCGCCTGTTGGATTTCCGATTCTTGATTTGACTTCAGATTTGCGATTTGAATATTTCAAGCCGAGTAATTATTTAATCCATTTCAATCTTAGATTCCAAATTCAATCGGAAACCGAACAAATCGAATATCGGAAATCCAAAGGCTCCCTAATGCCAAAAGTCTATTGAATATTTAGAACAGAACAAAAATCTCATGCCCTCCAAACAATTCGGCGGTAAACTTACCGATCAATGGCTTGGCAGGTACCAGTCTTCTCCAAACTGGAAAGATGGTGCTTTCAAGAATCTGGTTGACACACAAGCTGCCGTAAACTGGCGGCAATTACCAGGCATCATTTGCAAACAAATCAAAGGCCATAAGCAAGGCTATCCTGCCTCTCCACTTCCCGTTAAGCCTTTCGATCACGCTCAATTTTCACAAGGATCGGATACCGCAAAGTTTGTTTGGTATGGTCACTCAGTTGTGCTCATGCGTCTGCATGGAAAGAACATCCTGATAGACCCAATGCTTGGGCCTGATGCCTCGCCTATTGCCCCCACCAAAACCAGGCGTTTTTCAGCAAACAGCCTGGATATTATTGACGATTTACCAGAAATTGATCTCTTGCTGATCACCCACGATCATTACGATCACCTTGATCTGGCGAGTATTGGCAAGTTGAAAAGCAAAGTGAAACAGTATTTCGTAGCTCTGGGTGTCAAGCGTCACTTGATTAGTTGGGGTGTTGAAGAGCAGATTATAGAAGAATTCGATTGGTGGGATTCCAGGAATTTTGAGGAAATCAACATCACTTTTACACCTACCCGGCATTTTTCGGGAAGAGGCTTAAGCTCCATGGCAAAATGCCTGTGGGGAGGCTGGGCATTTAAAACGCCCAGGGAAAATATTTGGTTTAGCGGGGATGGCGGGTACGCCAATCATTTTATTGAAATTGGCCAGCGACTTGGACCATTTGACCTCGCGTTCATGGAATGTGGACAATACAGCGTAGATTGGCCTCAGATTCACATGTTTCCGGAGGAAAGTGTAAAGGCAGCCATAGATGCCAGGGTGAAAGTCGCCATGCCGGTGCATTGGGCAGGATTCAATTTATCCTATCACCACGCCTGGTATGAACCTGCAGCCGATTTTGTAGAATCTGCCCAAGGCCATAAACTGACCTGCATCACTCCGCGCATTGGTGAAATTTTTGACGTGAACAGCCACACAGAGCATTGGTGGTTAAAACATAGCTGATATGGAATTATTTGAACAAGTATTCTCAAACAATAAAAAATGGATCGAGGACAAAAAAGCCGTGCGTGCCGATTTTTTTGAAAATCTCTCCAGAGGACAAAATCCGGATATACTGTACATAGGTTGTAGCGACAGCCGGGTCACAGCCGAAGAAATGATGGGGGTACAACCTGGACAGATGTTTGTACACCGCAACATTGCCAATCTGGTTCCGAACAACGACAACAGTTCGGCTTCAGTAATTGAGTATGCTGTGGGCCACCTCAAAGTGAAACATATCGTGGTGTGCGGTCATTATTATTGTGGAGGCGTCAAAGCGGCTATGCAATCCTCTGACCTTGGCATTCTAAATCCATGGCTACGCAATATCCGGGATGTGTATCGCTTGCACAAAGAGGAGCTAAACACCATCAAGGATGAAAATCAACGTTACGACCGACTTATTGAACTCAATGTTCAGGAACAATGTGTGAACATCATTAAGATGGCCGTTTGGCAAAAAAGCTACTTAACCACAGGCGGCCCCGACATTCACGGTTGGGTATTTGATGTGCATACCGGTGAGCTAAAAGACCTAAAAATAGACTTTCCGCGGATTGCAGCCGGAATCAGGGAAATATACGATTTAGGGACCACCAAATCCTAGGAACATGGTTATTACTAAAGGAATAAAACTATCCAGTCTGATAAAATGGACAGGTCCACATCTGTTGTGGCTACTGGCCATGATGTCTGTACTGGCCGTATTGTATAAGAATGACTACATCGGCTTCAGCATTCCCTGGTTACCCATTTCAGTAATAGGTACTGCTGTCGCTTTCTATGTGGGCTTCAAAAATAACCAGGCTTACGATCGAATGTGGGAAGCCCGAAAAATCTGGGGAGCCATAGTAAACGACAGTCGAACATGGGGAATGATGGTTGATGGATTTATTACCAAACATTTTACAGAATCCAGCATTTCAGATACAGAACTACACGACATCAAAAAAAGGCTGATCTATCGGCATCTTGCCTGGTTGTATGCACATAGAAGTCAATTACTCGTGGCCACACCATGGGAACATATCAGTCAAAGAGGGCACACAGGAAGAACAGCCGCTTATTATCAAAAAACATTTGGCATAGGCTTGATTGATGATGAAGTGACTATGGTCGAGTTAAAACAGTTTCTGGGAGAAAATGAATATGATCGCCTTGTAAATTCGGAAAACACAGCCACCCAGATCATTAACGAACAATCCAGAGATTTGACCAAACTTCGCGAAGCTGGCATCATCGAAGACTTCCGCCATATGGAAATGGTGTCGGTCTTGCGCAGTTTTTATGAGTATCAGGGAAAAAATGAGCGGATAAAAAAGTTTCCATTGCCCAGACAATATGCCATCATGAGCCGGTACTTCGTTGGCATTTTCATTGCACTTCTACCCTTTAGTATGATCCCTGAGTTAATGAAAGTAGGTGACTGGGGATTTGGCATGTCTATTCCAATTACTGCTTTGATTGGCTGGGTTTATGTAGTAATGGAAATAGTGGGTGATTATACGGAAAACCCATTTCAAGGCATGGCCAACGACATTCCCATGTTATCGCTTTGCAGAACCATTGAGATAGATATGAGACAAATGCTGGGTGAGGCGGAGTTGCCGCCACCAATTCAGGCGAAGAATGATATTTTGATGTAGGGCGATTAACCCAGTGTTATTTTCTATAACTACTAGGCGACTTGCCAAACTCCTCCGCAAAAGAAGTAGAAAAGTGCTGTAAATGTCGGAATCCGACCTCAAAGGCTATTTCAGAAATGGTTTTGTCGGTGTTCAGTAATAATTGAAAGGCTTTATGCAGCCGTACTGAACGGATGTAAAGTGTAGTTGATTTGCCGGTTAGCGCTTTGAGTTTATTGTGCAACTGTGTTCTACCTAAATGCATTGCCCGGCACAACTCTTCAACGCCAAAGTTTTCGTTGTCCATTTCGGCTTCCAGCACCGTCTGCACTTTTTGCATAAAGGCATCCTCAAAATGTTGAGGTTGCCCGGTTTCACGTTGCACATTGAAGCCACCTGCGTACCGCTCCTGCAATTTCTGACGCAACTCCAACAGTTTCCTCAACCAAACCAACAGCTCCATTCGGTCAAAGGGTTTGGTTAGGTAGGCGTCTGCTCCACGTTCAAGTCCCTGTAACCGCGAATCCATATCGGCTCTTGCAGTAAGCAGGATGATTGGTACGTGGCTGGTTCGTTCGTCATTTTTTAGTGTTTTGGCGACCTCGAACCCGTCTTTAAGTGGTAGCATTACATCACTTATGATAATATCAGGAACAGTTTCCAATGCCATGTCGATTCCTTCCTGCCCATCAGATGCCATCGCCACTTGGTAAGAATCCTCAACGCAGCTATGCAAATAATGCTGTACATCCGGGTTATCTTCTATGATCAACAGATTTGGCAGATCTTTTTTCTTTGGATCATCTGCAATCCGGGATGCTTTTAATCCTGCAGGAGCTAAAGCTTCTGGACCGGGTTCTGAATCCTGAAGTGTAGTTATCCAATTTGCAGGCCCCGCTTCAATCAAGGGAAGTACAACCATAAATTCAGCGCCGTTTCCAGCTTCACTGCGAACCATAAGAGCCCCCTCCATAAGCTGTACCAGTTCTTTAACCAGCGCCAGTCCAATACCAGAACCACCTCCCTCATTGGTTGCAGATTGATAGAACAAATCAAATATATGGGACAAGCGTTCAGCTGAAATACCGGTTCCACTATCCTGAACACGAATGGAAATCCAGTCAAATACGTTTATGTTGGCAGGTTTTACCGCATAAAACCATGAGCTATCCAATCCGGCTTGCCAGTTTATCACACGATCAACCTCCGTGATTATCTTGCCTTTGGCCGGTGTGAATTTAATGGCATTTGACAACAGGTTGTGTAATATTGTCTGAAACTGCTGTTTATCCAGAACTGCATTTACCTCCTCCATTTTTACTATGGTTTGCAAAACTACCCCCTTGTTTGCCGCCAGAGATTCCAGACTGCCCGAGAGGTATCTGACCAGTGCAACAATTTGGGTGGGCTCATTTTGAAGAACCAGGGCTTTGGCTTCCAGCTTGGCCAGATCCAACAGTTGATTGATCATGCGAAGCATATACGCACCATTGCGCTTGATCATCTGGCCTGTTTGCTTCACCCAGGATTTCGGTTGTTCAGTGGCACTTTCCACCATGCGATCTGCCATGCCTTGTATGACCGTCAGCGGTGTTCTGAATTCGTGAGTGATGTTTGTAAAAACCTGAGATTTAAAAGCATCCAGTTCCTTCAGGCGCTCAGCCTCCCGTTTCTCCAGTGCCAGCCTGTCTTGTAATCGCTGTCGGTGCAGATAAAAGCGAATCGACCAATACGAAATACCAGATATTATTACAAAGTACAGCAAATAGGCCCAGATGGTCTGATACCAGGGTGGTTGTATTCGAATTTGCAAGGCAATGGGTTTTTCACACCAAATTCCATCAGAATTACAGGCTTTTAGCCAAAAAGTGTAAAGACCCGGTGAAAGGTTTAAATAAGTTGCCTTATTTTCAGTAGTGGTGTGAATCCATTCAGGCTCCGCGCCTTTGAGATAATAAGCAAACTTGTTTTGAGTAGGATTGGTAAATTCCAGGGCCGCGAAATGTAAGGTGATGTTATTTTGGGTATAACTCAAATCCAATTGATTCGAATATTCAATAGCCTGGGATAAAATGGCACTTGAATCACCAAAAACGATGCTTTGGTTGTTAATTTCCAATCCGGTAAGGCGAACCTGAGGTGCAACGGGATTGTTTTTAATATGATCAGGATCAAAAACAACCAGACCTTCCAGGCAGCCAAAAAGCATTGTACCATTTGTTTTTTTGGCAAAAGCTTTACCGTTAAACTCAATAGTGGGTAATCCATCATCAACGGTATATTGACGCATATATCCGGTTTTGGGATCCAAACGGACCAAGCCTTTGTTTGTACTTATCCAAATCTGACCCGAATTGTCATTAAGTACTCCGTAAATAACATCATCAGGAAAACCATTTTGGGTGTTGTGGTAGCTCAGGTTGCCGGTTCTGGTATCCAGTTTTATCAGCCCATTCCCTACACTCCCTATCCACAAAACATGTTCTTGCTCCGGTTCGGCTAACAGTGTGGATATCTCTATTTTCTGAGCATTTTCTCTGTCTACCGGCAAAACGGGATACCAGGAAAAATCATACCCGCTTGCCGCCGGTTTAGCCCTGGCGAGTCCACGATCGGTTCCAATCCACCAGTCTCCCCCGGCCGTTTGTTGCAATGCGTTTATTTTCCTCGTATCAGAAAATAAACTTTGCGTAAAAAAGGAATCCATCCGATCCTCAACCCGATTATATCTCATCAACCCATTAGCACAGGCTGTCCACAAATAATCTGATTTATCTGTCTCAATGGCAAAGCCCAGTTTATAATCTTTTACATGAAACCTTTGTTTGAACTCCCATTTTCTTTCGACTGAATTTTGCCTGTAAATTTCAAGGTCATCCGACGGATCTGAATTCGTAATAAGCCATGTTACGCCTTCTTTATCTGTAATTGTTCGCGTTCCCCGGCCAAATTGGTCCCATTCATTTTGATATCCCGCTTTCCCTGAATAGGCAAAAGATTTTTCCTGGGCAATGGTTACCCCTACATCTCCGGAAGCATTCAGTAAAATGCTGTTTTGAACAGACATGCCTGGAAAAACAAGCCTGAATAATTGTAATCTGGGATTGTATTTGATTACTCCATACCCATTGGTTCCAATCCACAAATTATCAGAAGAATCGGAATACAAGGAGGATACCAGCCCCTGATCTACATGCATCAGTTCCTGAAAATCTGATTCAGCCAGATAATCCTTTGTAATATTTGTCAGCGCTGTATGAAATACTTTGGTTCCGTTTGCAATGAGAAATTTATCTTTCAGCACCTCAATATTCCTGATTGAAATTCCAGTTTTTATCTGGTGTACACCATTTTTGTTAATGCAGACAAAACCTGCCCGCCCTCCAAAAAACAACGTATTAGATTCATAATCAAAGCAATAACTACCCTCCAGCAAGCCATTGCATTCATTCCTGTACTCTAATGTCATGGATTCCGGATCAAACTTGAAAAGTACTCCATCTGCAAGCCCCCAAATACCGAATGGTGTTTCAGGGAAAAGTGTCACTTTTTGAGGAATTGATGGCGTCTTTTCAATTTCCTTTACCTCTATAAAAGGAGGGTTCTCAGCCGAAAGTGCCTGAATCGGAGTTACAGGCGTTACCCTGAAAATTGCAGCTTTCCCACTTTGTTCCTGAAGACAAATGAACAGCCTGCTTTTTTTGTCAGAAACCACACTGGAAACAGCCCCATCCAACTGAAAGCCCTTAGGCGCTTGAAGTCGATAAAAGCGACTTGTTTTTTTGTTGAAAAAATTGGCCGCTCCACTAGCTCTGACAAAAATAAAATCATCTAATTCCCAAACTGTCTGCGTGACATTATTGGAAATTGAATATGGATCAAACAGATTGTGGGTAAAAACTTTGAATTCTCGACCGTCATACCGATTCAGTCCGTTGCGCGTGCCAAACCAAATAAAGCCATCCTGATCCTGAAGAATATCACTGATATAACCCTGTGACAATCCTTCTACAACTGTGATGCGCTCCAGCTTAGGATTTGACTGAGCAATTACACCAGCATTACCAATCCAAACCAGGACCAGGCCAATAAATAGTGCATATTTGATGATTTGAGAGCAAGACACCCTCAAAGGTAATTTGGGCAGTAAATATCAAAAAGAAAAAATCCGGAGAAACAGATAAATGCACTTCCAGCTTATCTGTTCTCCGGCTTAAGAATGAAATTCCCCCGCGAGCTTTCCTACCACCACTACAGAGGAAAATGTCTAAATAGCATAACTGCTTTTCATCAATCAACTATTTCACTAATATTTTAACTGCGATAACGCCCCTCCCAAAAAAAACGCACATAGCTATTCTCTGTATGCACATGCTTTTCAGTGGCCAAATAATGCAATTCAGGCAACTGATGAAAGGGAACAGAAGGCCATGTATGATGCTCTGCATGGAAATTCATGTTCCACCAGAACCAGCGGAAGATCCTGTTTGAAACGACTGAACGAGTCCTGTAAAGCATGTGTCCCTCATCAGCCATGCCTTCATGCTCAGATACAGTCACAAATCCGTGAATAAAACGGGCAAGAAACAATACGATTAAAAATCTTGTGAGTACAACCGGATTCGCTGCCAGAAAAACAATAGCGGCAACCCAGAATACACTTACTATTCTACATTCCCATTGAAGTTTTCTCTGATCATAACCAGATGTCCAGGCGGCTTCAAAGCGATTCCAGAATTTAACCGGCACCAGGCTCAAAATAAGCGAGTGCAGCGGAACAACCATGCCAAGTATTCCCGCCAATATGATCTGAAAGAATGTCCGCCCAGGCATTTCAGGCAAACTAAACCCCTTTTCCGGATCAGCATCCTGATTGGTAAAGCGGTGGTGCGTAAAGTGAAAAGCCTTATGCATTTCCGGTGAATACCCGTAAATAATTCCGGTAACCCAGGCGCCCGCTTTGTTTAAAATCGAGGTGTTGAATGCTGTTTCATGCGTTGTTTCGTGCAGTGGTGCATAAAGAGCAAAAGTCACAAAGCCACTAATCAGCAGTACCGGAGTCAATATATACCAGGGCAAGCTGGATACCGTGAGGACACCTACGCAGGCCATAAAAATTACCAACTGGATGCTCAGCTTCATCAGCGCCGGAAAATCTGATTTTTCAGAAAGGCGGCGGATGGTGTCTCTGTCAAGCAGCAGGTGTTGATCAAAACTGTGATGCATTGCTTAGTGAGTATGTGGTGAACAGAAGGAATTTTTTGGGGCACATTGAAACTCAGGCTGCTTTTTGGCAAGTCCTCTCCAGTTTTGTCGTTTGCGAAATTGAAGCGATCACAGCATGGTTGAAGTGATCCATGGCCTGTACAAAGGCAATTGTCTCAACCGGTCTGGCGCCTACCTTTTTCTTTTCCAATTCGGCGGTATAGGCCAGGTCAATTTCAGAGCATCCAAGCTCCCAGGCGCGCCACACCGTCAGGTAAAGCATTTGCTTGTAAATGTTGTGGCTGCGTACGTAATTATAATCTAGACCAACGATCAGAGCATCATATTTGGCGCTTTCCATAAAGCTGAACATTACGGCAACCGGTTTACTGTTTCCATCTTCCTTGCTGTATAGTCTGAGGATATCGTGTTTTTCATCTGCACACATTCTTTTGAAAAACTCGTAAGGAAGCTTGAACATGTTCATGGCGTAAGCTTGTTGTTGAACCTGCTCATACAAGGCATAGCAATCTCTCATTTCTTCTTCTGTTTGTGGTTTCTCAGTCACAAGTTCAAACTGATCGAGAAAGGGCAGAATTTCCTTGCGAACATTGTAGCGGTATTTTCCACCAAGACGCTCCAGGTATTCTTCCTGATCTTTCCAGCTGGTATCTTCCACTTTACACACATTAAGCAGATCCATTTCTGTGAGTCCCAACTCAAGGAAGCATTCCTTGAGCTCCAGATCGGTATCCTTGGCAAATTCACGTAACATCAATTGAGTGGCGCCCTGTTCTTCCACAGTTTCCTGCATCTGACGAATCAGCAGCTGAAGTGCTTGTTTCCAGTTTTTATGCGTTCTGTCGAGGTACAGGTGATCGCCTTTTGTGATCGGCGAACCCAGCAATACACATTTTGAAGTTAGGTAGTACGGATCCTCCAGGCGTATCTGTTCAATTTGTTCTGATACCGATGCAGGAGATAACAGATCGTCTTTCATCATCGCGCAGGTGTAAAAGGTAGCCAGCACTGTTTTACCATCTTTATCCTTTACAATCAGGTATTGAAAACCCCATTTCTCTTCCGGCTTCTTGCCATCGCTAAATACATCTTCCAGCAGGCACAAATTGGCATGAGTAAAGTTGCCTTTCCCTACCATCATCGTATCCCATTCATTTGCCGCGATATCTTTAACAGAATCACAGAAGGTAATATCGAACTGAACTTCTTCTTTCGCAGGTTTTATTTGTTTTGCAGAAGCCAGGCTGATCTCTTCGATGTCAAAGGTTTTGGCAACAGCCACAGTGCTGCTTCCAAATTCCTCCAGAACAAGGGGATAATGCTTCGCCACTGATTCAAGCAATCTGTCTATATCTGCATAGGTCATATTTCCGTTGATCATAAACCGGAGTCCACCGCGCTTCATGGGCACTGCCGGGAATGATGCAGAATTTATAAAGATGCCATCAGCATGAATTCGCTTGATCATTTCGGCAATGATGGCCGGCAGTCCTACCGGTATGAAGAACAAGGGGCTGTCGGAAATTTCAAATTGCGGAAGTCCCAAAGCGCTGATGCGATCGTTGGTGTACTGAATCTTTTCAGCAAGCTCCTGCTGACGCTCTTCTATTTCCTGTGAACGGTGCAGACGAAGCGAGGCACAGGCGGCGCCAAGCATCGGCGGTTGTATCGGACCGCAAAAGATCATGGTGCCACCGCAGTTGCGAACCCGCTGAGCCATTTCATCATTAGGGAAGATGATCATGCCGCCGGCAGTTGCAAATGATTTATTCAGTGATCCGGCCAATACCATCTTGTCGTGGTGCTCAATTTGACTGCGCACGTAGCCGCATCCATGCTTACCGGCCCAGCTCATGCCGTGTGCATCATCAATATACAGATGAAACGATGGGTATTTGTCCAGCAATTTTACAATTTGCTTCAGAGGGGCATAGTCGCCGTACATGGAATACACACCATCGGCGAAGTACCATATCTTTTTATATCTGCCATTCAGGCTTTTGATCTTCTCCTCCAGCATTTCCATATCATTATGCTTGATGATGGAAAGCGGTACACCCTGAGCCTTTAGCATTTGAGAAGTCATCTGTACACTGCTGTGCACCTGCATATCCAGAATAACGGCATCCTGCTCCCCAATTATAATAGGAATGGTAGCGAGGTGTCCGAGCGTAGTACTGGCAGTTACTACTACCGGTTTGCCAAACATATCTCTTAGCCCGTCTTCGAGTTCCCGGTACAAACCCAAAGAAGCATAGGAGCGGGAAGACGAAAACTGGGTACCGTATTGCTGGATGGCATCCATGGCGCCGTTCTTCAAAGCGGCATGCTGTTCCAGTCCGAGATAACTGCAGGAACCGAAGTTCAGCAGGGATTGTCCATTCAGGGTAATGGTGCGTCCGGTCAGATGGGTATCTTCTGTATGATGTTGCAGGATGTTACGGTCTAGTCCGTACTCAATAACCTTGTTCATACTGTCGATCATAGATGCTGTCATAATGGAGATTCTTTTTGGATGTATAATTAATTAATGGTGTGAATCAGTAATAATTCCAACGGTACAAAGGTGCTGTGTGTCACATCTGCGATGCTTCCGCTATTGTTCAAAATGTTTCCGGTATTGTTCAATTTTGTATTTTATTACTGTAAAACCAAGCAGATTGGTCGCTTTTAAAAAAAATAAAACGCCAGATTTCGAAGCCGAAACACTGAGAAATCTTTGGTGGGATTTTTGCAGGAAAAATAGTTGTCGCTCTCTTCTAAAACTGGCAGATAACGAATGAAAACAATATTATTACTCTTTGTTTCTTTCAGCCTTTGTAGCTCGGGTATAGCACAGTCGGACACCATCCCGCCTACGCTTGTTTGCAAGTACGCTTACGAAACTGCACCAACGTTTACCTGCTATGCCTCAATTTCTGTACATGACCTTATTGAAAATGTAAGCGATAACAGCACAGCTCCGCTAAGTCTTGGTTTCAGGGTATCCTGTTCTGGCTCGGGGTTTCCTGAAAATGCTATTCAATTAAATATCAAG
>JACJYQ010000011.1 GCA_020636025.1 Lewinellaceae bacterium
ATGTTGAGAATTGACAACAACGAGATTTAGACAATGCCTTAAAAACAAAGGCATTGGCATCAAGGGAACACCTTGAAGCCAATGCCTAATTAAATTAACGTAAGTACAACTGCGTAAAAACTCTTTGCATGAGATTAAAAAAAGGAAATCAATAGAATGAACGGATGATCAAATCCGATATTTTTCTTTATGATATCACTGAACATAAAATCGACAACAACCATGCCAAAGGGCCTTTCCAAAACACATTAAACAAACTTCACTGGCACTTCAACAACAGAAGAAAATAAGGGATGAACTTGCCAAACAGCTCAAAATCAAGAAAATAAACGCAGAGTGGGAGAAGGAAAAACTGTCCGAAGAGAACCTTAACTGACCCGCCGGGCGACGGAACCAACTTCACTCATGAGTTATATACATCGGTTTACGGATTAAATTCAAATAAAGGTTTCTTGAGAGAAGAGCAAATGTATAAAGCCTTTCCGAAACTACAAGTATCAGACTCTAATAATTTTCTAAGAACCTCACAAATATTTTTAAAACGGTTATATTTTATGAGAATACGGTTCCGGCACCCCGATCCGGGCATTTTGAAACTTGAGCTAGTATGGTATACTCGCTAATCATCTTATCTTTGCCCACTCATTCAACATCATCACATAAATTCTATCCATTACTGTATGAAATATCCTGTTTTCTCTATCCTGGTCTTGAGCATTTGCATACTCGCAGTTGCCTGTCAGAACAATCCCGAGACTGGTGGGAACAGCAACAGCCCCGGCATTTCACAGGAAAGAGACTCCCTTGATTTGAAGATCCAAACTGATTTATTAGCTGGAAGAGGCTTATCCTATAAATATAAGCCTACCAAGGAGGCCGTCATTAACCTAATTAAAAACATACGCTCTAATTACAGCAAGGCCAGTGCCGCCGAGCAGGAGCAGATCGTAGCCTATAACGAGGAAGCTGCAAAATTCCTGCAGGCATTCAGCGCCCACTACCTGTGTACTGATGAACTCGATTCTCTCTCAGCTCAATTACTTCGCGGAGAGCTATCGCTTGAAAGCGCCAGAAATAATCAAAAGATTATTGTGGAAAGAATGCAGGAAAGAGAGCAAGACATGGTAAAAGCCAAGGCAGAAATTGAAGCCGCCACATGGACATCAAAATTTGGTGGGCTTCAAATTGAAGAAAAAGAAAAAAACTAATTTCAGGGTTCAGGCATACACCTATAAATTTAAATATAGATACTGCCAATTTATAATCTCCAGTGTTGCCCAAATTTTGCGCACAGTGTTATGAGCAAAAAAACAAAAAAGCCCATCGTCAGGGCCCAGCAAAAAAAATCTACAGGAGCTAGCAAAAAGCGCTTACCTCGTCCAGTTCTCATCCTACTACTGTTATTAGCCGCTTTTCTTGTGTGGAAATTCTGGCCAAAAAGCAAACTCAGCAAAATCCCGGTTCCGCTGTACGGCGCTGAAGCAACCCTGACCGCTGAAAACCCTTTGCTTCAGTTGCTCAGCCCAAAAGAAACAGGTGTGGACTTTGAAAACAAAATTGAAGAAACACCCGAAAGCAATATCACCAATAACATCAACCAATACAATGGTGGCGGACTTGCCATTGCCGATGTCAACAACGATCAGCTTCCCGACATTTATTTTGTCTGCTCCAGTGGTAAGAACAAATTGTACCTGAATCAGGGAAATCTGAAATTCAAAGACATAACTGATGCTGCAGGCGTAGGCTCCGAAGAGGGTTTTGAAACAGCCGTAACAGCCGCGGATGTAAATGCCGATGGCTTTTTGGATCTGCTGGTTTGTAGAGCCGGCCCGAAGAACAACGCCGACAGAGTGAGTAAGTTATTCATAAACAATGGCTTATCTTCCAACGGAGAAGTCACCTTTACAGAAAGAGCTAAAGAATACGGTCTTGCCGATAAGAGCCCGGCTACAGGCGCCAATTTCTTTGATTATGACAATGACGGTGATCTGGATTGCTATTTGCTCAATTACCCGGAAGACCTGGATAATGTGGCCAAGTTGCGTATGAAATATGCCGCAGACGGCAAAACCCTGGTTCCCAACCTGACTCCCTCTGTTGAATTCGATTCAGACCGCCTTTACCGCAATGACCTCTCCAATGGCGGAAAATTTGTAGATGTTTCTCAACAATCAGGGATTTGGAATTTTGGCTTTGGCTTGAGCGTGTCCATCACCGACTTTAATCTGGATGGATGGCCGGATGTTTACACCAGTAATGACTTCACGGAGGCTGACAATATTTTCATCAATAATCAGCACGGCGTATTTACAGATAAGATGAACGACTATTTCAGACACTGTACCATGAGCTCCATGGGTACTGATCTGAATGACTTTGACAATGACGGGCTTATGGATGTGATGTCGGTAGATATGTTGCCCGTGAGCAGCTACCGGCAGAAAACCCTCAAAACCACCAATTCGTTAAGTCGCCATTTGATGATCACCAAAAACGGCTATTTCGAGCCTGTCGCCCGTAACATGCTGCAACGCAATAACGGGAACGGGACTTTTAGTGACATCGCCTGTTCTGCCGGCATATTCAAAACAGACTGGTCGTGGAGCTGCCTTATGGCCGATTTCAACAATGACGGGCTGAAGGATATTCACGTAGCCAACGGGTATCGCAGGGAAATCACCAATCGCGACTATCAGGAATTTATGATGCCCGAAATAGACGCTGCGCTTGCCAGGGCGAAAAAGAAAACACTCGACAACATCATGGATTATGTTGAGGAAGTACCTACCTATAAGGTGCGGAATTTCGTGTATCAGAATGAAGGCGACTGGCAATTTGCCGATCGCAGCGGTGAGTGGATGACCATGCAACCGTCCTGGTCATGCGGTGCCGCCTGGGCCGATCTGGATGCTGATGGCGATCTTGACCTGGTTGTAAACAACCTCGAAGCCCCTGCTTTTATCTACAAGAACCTTTGCAGGGAGCAAAATAAAGGCAATTACTTACAGGCAAAACTTCAAGGGAGCCCTGCCAATCCTTTTGCAGTTGGCGCTTCAGTACTTATTGAATATCAAGGGAAAATGCAATTCCAGGAATTATATCCCAACCACGGCATTTTTTCTTCTGTTGAGCACCTGATCCATTTTGGCCTTGGTCAGGTTCCCCAACTCGACAAGGTGACAGTACGCTGGCCAGACGGCAAGTTCCAAACCCTTACCAATGTACCTACGAATCAACGGTTGCAGTTAAAATGGACTGATGCATCAGGCTATGTTGCCTCCCTGATCAATCTGGAACACGGTGAGACTTTATTCAAGGATAGGAGCGCCGCATCGGGAGTAAAATTTACCCAACAAGAAAATGAATTTTCCGACTTTGAAACCTGGCCGCTGAATCCCTGGACCTTAACAGACCTGGGGCCGGTCACAGCGAAAGGCGATGTTAACGGAGATGGACTTGATGACTTTTTCATTGGCAATGCTCTTGACCAACCATCTGCTATGTACATTCAGAATGCAAATGGCACTTTCAGGCTAAGCTCAGCCGCTACCCTGGAAAAGGATAAAAACTTTGAAGATCACGGCGCGGTATTTTTTGATGCCGATGGCGATAAGGATCTTGATCTTTTTGTCATAAGCGGAGGCGCTGAAGCTGCCAAAGTTGCTGCCTGGCAACCCAGACTTTATCGCAACGATGGAAAAGGAAATTTCACCAGAGCCGAAAATTGCTTTACCGATGCAAGTCTCAATGTTTTTGGTTTAAGAGTAACAAGTCATGACTATGATCATGACGGCGATCAGGATCTGTTCATCGGTGGGCGCTTAATTCCCAATAACTGGCCTATCACCCCTCAAAGTGTCGTTTTGCAAAACAACGGTGGCATCTTTTCAGATATGTCTTCGCTTGTAGGCGGCGATTTTGCAAGATGTGGTATGGTGACCGACCTTAATTGGGCTGATATTGATGGAGATGGCACTGACGAACTCATAGTAGTTGGAGAGTGGATGCCTGTTTCTGTATTTAAGATGCAGGGACCCAAGTTTGTGAATATCACAGAACAAACGGGGCTTGGCAAAACCAATGGATTATGGAACCGATTGGCTGTAGCTGATCTTGACCAGGATGGAGACATGGACCTTGTAACTGGAAACCTCGGTTTCAACACCAGGTATACAGCCAGTCAGGATGCTCCATTTTACTGCTATGCAAAGGATTTCGACAATAATAAAACCATCGATCCAATTGTAGCCATCACGGAAAATGGAAAGGTGTACCCACTGGTTCAAAAAGAAGTGATGGTGAAGCAACTGCCGATGTTAAAAAAGAAATTCCTTTATTCAGAAGATTACGGCAAAGCAACCATGAGTGACCTTTTACCCCAAAAAGACCTTGACGAGGCCTTGCAACTTGCCTGCTACGAATTCGAAACCTGCTGGTGGGAAAACAAAGGTGGAAAGTTTGTAAAACACTCGCTCCCAAGTCAGGCCCAAATCTCTACAACCATGGGGATCGTAACGGCAGACTTTAATGGTGACGGCCATATCGATATTATGCTGGCTGGAAATAAATATGGTTTTGAAGTGGAAACCAATCGATGCGATGCCGGTAATGGCGCCCTCTTCCTGGGTGATGGCAAAGGCAATTTTCAATGGATAGATAATTTAAAAAGCGGCTTCTGGGCCATGCGCGAAGCAAGGGACCTGGCTTTGCTGCGTGGAGCTGGTGGGAAACGCATAATCCTGGTAGCCAATAACCACGGACCTGCAGAAATATTTCAACAATAATCCCGAATAGGGAAAAATGGATATCCTTTTAAAGCGATGAGCAAAAAAAAGAAAGCTATAAAAACAAGCCCTGAAACAAGGAATAGCACTACACAGTCTTCAGGCAAATTCCCAATTCGTTTTATCCTTATTTTATTCCTAATAATCATTGGCGCCTTTGTGGCCTGGAAATACTGGCCGAAAGAAGAAGCCTCTTATCTCCCCAAGGATTTTCACGGGGAGGATAAAACGCTGACAGCCAAGAATCCCATACTGGAGCTGTTGGATAACAAGGAAACAGGAATTGATTTCCAAAACACCATTACTGAAACAGCAGAGAATAACATCACCACCAACATTAATATATACAACGGTGGTGGTGTGGCTATTGCAGATGTAAACAACGATAATCTGCCGGATATTTACTTTGTTTGCAGTAACGGGAAGAACCGCCTTTATCTGAATGAAGGCAATATGAAATTCAGGGACATTGCCGAATCAGCAGGTGTTACCTCTGAAGAAGGGTTTGAAACAGCTGTTTCAGCAGCCGATGTAAACGGAGATGGTTTTATAGACTTTTATGTTTGCCACGGTGGTCCAAAAGTGGAGGAATCACGCAGGAACAAACTGTATATAAATAATGGCCTCACCGGAAACGGAGAAGTGACCTTTAGCGAGCGATCCAAAGAATATGGCCTTGATGACATCAGTGCCAGCTCTGGCGCCACCTTTTTTGATGGCGATGGTGATGGTGATTTGGATTGTTATGTGCTGAATTATCCAACTAACCTGTTGTACTGCAGTAAGATTGATGTTCTGTACGATAAAGACGGAACGCCTATACCCAATTTGGTTCCAAAGGACGAATACGATACCGACCGATACTACAGAAACGACGGAGCTCCAGGTATGCTTATCAGTGATAAAGGCGGATTTACCGATGTTTCCAAGGAGTCAGGCGTATGGAATCTGGCATTTGGACTGAGTGTGTCTATTTCAGACTTTAATCGCGACGGTCACCCAGACATCTATGTTGGCAATGACTTTTTCCAACCCGATCGGCTGTACATCAACAATGGTAAAGGGAAATACACAGATGAAATTGAAAAGTATTTCAAGCATAGTTCTCAAAGTACCATGGGAACAGATCTGAGCGATCTGGATAACGATGGTTTGGTGGACCTGCTGGCTATGGACATGTTGCCTGAAACCAATCGCCGCAACAAGCTGATCATGACTACAAATACCCTGGGTAGGTATTTATCCATGGTTCAAAACAATTACTTCGAGCCGGTTACCCACAATGTATTGCAGCGGAACAATGGTAACGGCACTTTTAGTGAGATTGCCTGTATGGCCGGCATTTATAAAACTGATTGGTCATGGAGCGGTTTGTCGGTTGATTTTGACAACGACAGCAAGCGGGATATTTACATCACCAACGGTTATCGACGCGAAATTGGTCACCGCGATTACGGCGAATTCCTGTTACCCGAAGTAAAAAGCAAGGCAAACAAGATCACAGATGATCCATTCAAAAGGATCCAAATGATTCTGGATGCTCTGCCCACCTACAAACCCCGCAATTTTCTTTATCAGAATCAGGGCAATTGGAAGTTTGAAAACAAGGGCGGAGATTGGGCAACCATGAAACCAACCTGGTCATGTGGCGCTGCCTGGGCGGATCTGGATGCCGATGGCGACCTCGACCTTATTGTTAGCAACCTGGAAGAACCTGCTTTTATCTATAAAAACCTGAGCAAGGATCAAAACAAGGGGAATTACATTCAGGCAAAACTGCACGGTGCTCCTGAAAATCCGTTTGCCGTGGGCGCTTCTGTGTTGATAGAATATGCCAACGGACAAACCCAATATCAGGAGATCAGTCCGAACCGCGGTATTTTTTCTGCCTCTGAATATTTGATCCACTTTGGATTAGGGCAGGAGTCACAGGTAAACAAGCTCACAGTTCGCTGGCCGGACGGCAAAACCCAAACCCTGGAGAATGTACCCGTTAACCAGCGCCTGCAACTCGACTGGAAAGATGCCAGTGGATATGTTGCCCACTTGATCCCAATGTATGACGGCCCTACCCTGCTCAATGAAAAAACCCGTGAATTGGGTGTCACATTTGAGCATTACGAAAATAAATTCCTGGACTTCGAATCCTTCCCGCTGAATCCCTGGATGGAAACAGACTTGGGCCCGCTCACTGCTGTTGGAGATGCCAATGGTGATGGATTGGATGATTTTTACATCGGCAATGGATTCAAAAAGCCAGCTGCCTTATATCTCCAAACTCCCGATGGAAGATTTAAGCAAAGCAACCAAACACTTTGGGACAAGGAAAACATTTATGAAGACCACGGCGCCGTATTTTTTGATTTTGATATGGATGGTGATCAGGATTTGCTGGTCATAAGCGGAGGCCCGGAAGCTGTGGCCAATGCGCGAGAAGTAGCCTGGCAAACCCGCCTTTACCTGAACACCGATGGCAAAGGCACCTATGGCCGCGCCAATCCTGCCAACCTGCCTGACATGAGAAATGTTGGTTTGCGCACCTGCACCTATGACTATGATAATGATGGTGATCAGGACATATTTATTGGTGGGCGCATAATGCCCGACAACTGGCCATTGACGCCGCCAAGTTTTGTTTTCCGGAACGACCGCAACCGGTTGGTGGATGTCAGCAAGGAAATAGGTGGCGATTTCGCTTACTGTGGAATGGTAACTGACTTAAACTGGGCCGATCTGGATAAGGATGGTTCACCAGAGTTGGTAGTTGTAGGTGAATGGATGCCGGTAAGTGTGTTTAAACTCGTTGGCGGAAAGCTTACCGATTACACTGAAAAATTTGGATTTTCTAAATCCAATGGTTTATGGCAGAGTCTGTGTGTAGCAGATCTTGATGGAGATGGCGATCTTGATTTGGTTACCGGAAATTTTGGACTAAACACGCGTTTTGAAGCCAGTGAAGAAAGACCACTGGGTTGTTATGCCAAAGACTTTGATAATAATGGAACAATTGATCCGATCATGACCATGTACGAGGGTAAAAACAATTACCCAATGGCTCAAAAAGAAGTGATCGTAAAGCAAATTCCAAGTTTGAAGAAGAAGTACCTGTATGCCAAGGATTATGCACCTGCCACTATAGAGGATGTATTTCCCAAAAAATCACTGGATGAAGCACTTCATTTGGTAGCTTATGAACTGGAAACCTGTTGGTGGGAAAACAAGGGTGGAAAATTTGTAAAACACCAATTCCCGCATCAGGCACAGATTTCAGTAATTCAGGGAATTGTTGCCTACGATTTAAATGGCGATGGTAACCTCGATCTGCTGATGGCTGGCAATAAATATCACATGGAAATTGAAGGTGGACGCTGTGATGCTGGAAACGGCGTATTTCTGGCCGGAGATGGCAAGGGTAATTTTACCTGGGTAAATAACCTGCAGAGTGGTTTCTGGGCATCCAGACAAGCCAGAGACTTGAAAATATTGAAAAGCGCCAATGGGAAACCAATGTTTTTAGTGGCAAACAACGGCAGCGCACCACAGATATTTGAGTAAATTTCAGTCATGGAGGCTGACCCGTATTTGATTTCTTCAGTTAAGTGAAAGGAGTCTGACCAGTCTCAAAGTTTTTTTTCAAGTTGTTATGAGTAAAAAGACTAAGCAAAAAAAAGCTCAACCAAGCCCCCAAAAGCAGGTCAAACCAGCAAGTAAAAAAAGTAGTTGGGTGTGGATTTTGGGCGCTATTATTCTAGGAGCAGGAGCTTTTTACTATTGGGGCTTGAGGGATAATACACCTGGACCATCTTTTACTTCTGACTCAGGAGCAGAACCAACGTTAAAAGCTAAATCACCACGACTTGAATTATTATCACCCGGTCAAACAGGTGTTAATTTCCAAAATACCATTGTGGATGATAACCAGCATAATGTCATTCTTAATATCAACCAGTACAATGGTGGTGGAGTGGCGGTAGCGGACTACAACAATGACGGTCTGCCCGATATTTATTTTGTTTCTACAAATGGTAAAAACGGATTGTATATCAATCAGGGAAATTTCAAATTCAAAGACATTGCTGAAACTGCCGGTGTAAGCAGCGAGGATGGATTTGAGACAGCAGCCACCGCAGCAGATGTAAATGCAGATGGCTGGATGGATATTTTCGTTTGCAGGGCCGGTATGGATGAACAGGGAAGAGAAGCCAGGCTTTTCATAAATAACGGTAAAAAAGAAGCGGATGGCTCCGTAACCTTTACTGAACGGGCCAGGGAATATGGTCTGGCTGACAAAAGCCCATGTTCAGGTGCTAACTTCTTCGATGCCGACAATGACGGCGATCTGGATTGTTATGTAATAAACCATCCAACAGACTTAAGCCATGCCAATCGCCTTGTGCTGAAATACGGTGCCGATGGTACATCCCTGGTACCTGATCTGGATCCCAAATTGCCTTATGATTCCGATAATTTTTACAGGAATGATGATGGCAAGTTTGTAAATGCCTCCAAAGAAGCAGGAATACAGAATTTTGGATTTGGGCTTAGCGTTTCTGTTACTGACTTTAATGCTGACGGGTGGCCCGATATTTATGTAGGTAATGATTTTGTTCAGCCTGATAATCTCTTCATCAACAATAAGAAAGGCGGATTTACTGATCAGATCGACAAGTACCTGATGCACACCTGTATGAGTGCCATGGGTACGGACATTAGTGATTTTGACAACGATGGTCACGTGGATATGATGACGGTGGATATGTTTCCTACCAATAATTACCGTCAAAAGCTGCTTAAAAACACCAACCCGCTCAGCCGTTACCTAACCATGGTCCAATACGGCTATTTCAAGTCAGTTGCCAGAAATGTGCTTCAGCGAAACAATGGAAATGGCACTTTCAGCGACATCGCATGCCTTTCAGGAATTTATAAAACAGACTGGTCCTGGAGCTGCTTACTGGCCGACCTTGACAATGACGGTTTAAAAGATTTGCACATTGCAAATGGCTATCGCAGGGAAGTGACCAATCGCGATTATTCGGAATTCCTGCAACCCGAAATCAATAAGGCGATGAGTCGGAAGAACACTGATATCATACCTTACCTGAATAAACTGGCAGAATTCAAAGTGCGGAACTTTGTTTATCAGAATAAAGGAAATTGGCAGTTTGAAGATAAAACCGGCGATTGGATGACCATCCCGGGGTCATGGTCGAGCGGAGCAGCCTGGGCTGATTTTGATGCAGATGGCGATTTGGATTTGGTAGTTAACAACCTCGAGGATCCGGCATTTATATATAAAAATCTGACCCGGGAGCAAGGCGGAGGCAATTTCATTCAGGCGAAACTTGAAGGTAGTCCGAAGAACCCTTTTGCAGTTGGCGCTTCTGTATTGATTGAATATCAAGGGCTTAAGCAATATCAGGAACTAAATCCAAATCACGGCATATTTTCCTCTGTTGAGCATTTGATCCATTTCGGAGTTGGACAAATTTCTCAAATTGACAAACTCAGCGTGCGATGGCCGGATGGAAAATTTCAGGTCCTTACCAATGTTCTGGTTAACCAACGCCTGCAACTAAAGTGGAGCGATGCTACAGGATATATCGCACATCTTATCCCACCATCTTCTGACGGACCAACATTGTTTAGTGAAAAATCACCCGCTGCGGTGGGTGCGAACTTCAAACACACCGAAAACCCTTTCAGTGATTTTGAGATGTGGGTTTTAAGCCCATGGTCGGTTTCTGATATGGGTCCTTTAATGGCAAAGGGAGATTTGAATGGAGATGGCCTGGAAGATTTTTATGTTGGCAATGCCTTTAATGTGCCTGGTGCGATTTACCTGCAAAACTCCAACGGAAGTTTCAGAAACAGCTCAGTTGCTGCCCTGGAACGTGACAAAGGTTTTGAGGACCAGGGAGGTTTGTTTTTTGATGCTGATGGCGATCAGGATCTTGACTTGTTTGTATTAAGTGGTGGCGTTGAGTCAACGCTGGATTCTGTTTTTCAGCTGAGACTTTATATAAATGACGGCAAAGGTAATTTTACCAGATCAATGGACGCCTTGCCTAACACAAGAGATATTGGATTGCGTTCTGCGGCCTTTGATTATGATCAGGATGGAGATCTTGACATCTTCATTGGTGGAAGGATCGTTCAGCAAAACTGGCCGCTTGCCCCAAGGAGTATTGTATTGAGAAATGACCAGGGCAAGTTTAATGATGTTACCGATCAGGTTGCAGGAGACTTTGAACGCTGTGGTATGGTCACCGATCTAAGCTGGGAAGATATTGACGGGGATGGAAAGAAGGAGATGATTGTGGTTGGTGAATGGATGCCGGTAAGTGTATTTAAAGTACAAAATGGCAAGCTGGTGAACGCTACAACAGCATTTGGTCTGGACAAAAGCAACGGGCTGTGGAATTGTCTCACCTTGGCCGACATTGATAAAGACGGCGACCTGGATTTCATCACCGGGAACCTTGGACTGAATACTCGATTTACTGCCAGTCAGGATGCTCCTTTCTATTGCTTCGCAAAAGATTTCGATAACAATGGAACACTGGACCCAATCGTTGCATTTTCAGAAAAGGGAAAGATCTATCCTTTAATGCAGAAAGACGTGCTGGTCAAACAAATGCCGGTGCTTAAGAAGAAGTTCCTGTACTCAAAAGATTATGCGAAGGCAACTATTAGTGACATCTGGCCACAAAAAGATCTGGATGCAGGACTCACCTTGTATTGCTATACCTTCGAAACATGTTGGTGGGAAAACCAGGGTGGCAAGTTTGTACAACACAAATTACCCATACCTGTACAAGCTTCTCCAATTCAAGGCATCATTTGCGATGACTTTAATGGTGATGGCAACCTGGACATATTAATGGCCGGTAATAAATATGGCTATGAAGTGGAAACAAACCCCTGCGATTCCGGTACCGGTTGCCTCCTCATTGGGGATGGCAAAGGAAACTTCAGCTGGATGGATAATAACATCTCGGGCTTCTGGGCAATGCGGGAAGCGCGCGATTTGTGTTTACTAAGAGGTACAGGTGGAAAGAAAACGGTAATCGTATCGAATAACAACAGTACGTTGCAGATTTACCAGTGATTTCAGCAATCAAAGCGCAGATTGCAAATCAATCATTTAAAAGGGATTTCCTTCTGCATTTTGCAATCTGCACTCTGAATGCTGCAATCATAAACTAGCCCATGTGTTGAATGGCCAGATAGATCAAAACAGCGTGAAAGATAAATGCCGCGAATGAGATGAGAGACTTGTTTTTGGATTTCATAGTATAGAACCACCGCTAATCGGTTTTTGTGCGACAGTTATATATGAAAAGCCAAAATCCGTGCCAGTACAAGATAATGATTTGCAAATAAATTTTAAATGGCGCCTCAACTATCTCATTATCATCCAATTATCTATAAAAATTTAATTGGCATATAGGGCATCATCTACGGCGCATTACCAAACTATCTGCTGGATACTGCTGCGCCAAACTATCGCGCATTGCCTGCGACCAATCACAAATCAAGTTCTTTTGCTCCTGAGTTAGTCGTGCGTCGGCGTGTGTCCATGTATAGGATTTCATTGGCATTTCACCATCCCTGACCATTTCAATGATCTCTTCAAATTTGTGGTTTTGGTAAGCGACCCTTCTGTTGGTAAACTCTGAGAAATTCAGATGTTGCTTACCTCCTTTAACATGTCCGGCCAGCCAAAGTCCCACTGGTTGAATTTCTGCATACCAGGGGTATCGCGTATTGTTGCTATGACAATCCATGCATGCTGGTTGTAAAACAGCCATTACATCATTCGGAACGGCATACTTTTTTGCCATATCATAAGTAGCATCACCTGACAGGTTTTTTTCCGGACGGATAAACTGAAGCCCTATTAAGATGACAAGCAAAGCAAGCAGGATTTTATTTCTGTGTTTTTTCATAAAGAGGCAAAGTGGTTTTAATCAGGCACCTGATTATTTAGCGCCGTGGCAGTTTTTATATTTTTTACCGCTGCCGCATGGGCAAGGTTCATTTCTGCCAACAGATTTTTCTTTCACAATGGGTTGTACACGCTGCGCCCCACCCTGGCTCACGGCTTGTCCAGCTCTCTGGGCAGCTTCCTGTGTTGCCGTACGCTGTGGCTGATTGTTGGCCTTAAGCCTACTTGCCTGAGCGCGACGTTGGGCTTCAGCGGCTTGCTGCTGCTGTTGAGCGCGTTTCATTTCATCTTCATCAGGCAATGTGAGAGAACCTTTCAGCAAGAATGAGGTGACGTTACCATTAATGTGACCAATAAGACTTTCGAAGAGGTTATAAGCCTCCATTTTATAGATCACCAATGGATCTTTTTGCTCGAAACTTGCCCCTTGTACCGCATCTTTCAAATCATCTACGTTGCGCAAATGTTCTTTCCATGCGTCGTCAATCAGTGCCAGGGTAGCTACTTTTTCTACATCACGCATCACGGATTTGCCATTAGTCCGAATGGCATCTTCCATATCCGCACTAACGTGTAAGCCCTGACTGCCATCGGTATATGGGATTACAATTCGCTTGTATCGCTGTCCTTCCCGTGCGTGAATGTCAACGATCAATGGCAGCAAACGATCACCTACCTGTTTCGATTTCGCATCGTATAATGCCAGCACCTGATTTAAGAAATCCTCCAAAACAGCATCAGCAGAAGCTGATTTAAACCAGGCCGGATCCATTTCAGGATCTACGCCAATGAGTCGTATACTATCCAGACGGAACGTCTCGAAATCGCCGGCATCCCGGTGTACGTGCACCAATTCAGTAGCAATGGAAACAAATGCATTGTTGATATCCACCTGAAGGCGTTCCCCGAACAGCGCGTTGCGGCGTTTCCTGTAAATCGCCTCCCGCTGAATGTTCATCACATCATCATACTCGAGCAGTCGCTTACGTATGCCGAAGTTGTTTTCTTCCACTTTTTTCTGGGCACGCTCGATGCTGTTGGTTACCATAGAGTGCTGGATGACATCACCATCTTTATGCCCCATTTTATCCATCAAACCAGCGATACGGTCACTTTGGAACAATCGCATGAGTGGATCTTCCAGGGAAACATAGAACTGTGAAGAACCCGGGTCACCCTGACGACCGGCACGACCACGCAACTGGCGGTCAACCCGGCGGCTTTCATGCCGTTCGGTACCTATGATGGCCAAACCACCCGCATCTTTTACACCAGGACCAAGTTTGATATCCGTACCCCGACCGGCCATATTCGTAGCCAGGGTTACTTTTCCAGCGAGACCGGCTTCTGCAACAACTTCCGCTTCGCGCTGGTGCTGTTTGGCGTTGAGTACGTTATGGTCAATGCCGCGCATTTTTAGCATTCTCGACAGCAATTCGGAAATTTCTACGGAAGTTGTACCTACTAAAACCGGTCTTCCTGCCTTTCGCAATTTTTCGATGTCGTCAATTACGGCTATGTACTTTTCACGGGCAGTTTTGTATACAAGGTCCTCGTCATCTTTACGAACGATGGGACGGTTGGTAGGTATCACCACTACGTCTAGCTTGTATATATCCCATAATTCTTTGGCTTCTGTTTCCGCAGTACCGGTCATACCAGCAAGCTTGTGGTACATCCTGAAATAATTCTGCAGTGTTACAGTTGCGTATGTCTGGGTGATTTCACCAACTTTTACATTCTCCTTCGCTTCAATCGCCTGGTGAAGTCCATCCGAATAACGACGGCCTTCCATAACACGGCCGGTTTGTTCATCTACGATTTTAACCTCGCCTTCCATGACGATGTACTCATTGTCTTTTTCAAACAGCGCATAAGCCTTCAGCAACTGCTGAATCGCATGAACCCGTCGGCTCTTAACCCCGTAATCCTGAGAGAGACGTTCTTTTGCCTCAACCTTTTCTTCCGCGCTTAATTCTTCATCTCGATCAATAACTACCAGCTCGGAGGCGATGTCTGGCATCACAAAAAAGCTGCTGTCATTGTTAAAAGAGGATAGATACTCTACACCTTTTTCGGTGAGTTCAACGCTCCGGTTTTTTTCATCAATATTGAACAACAATTCCCTATCTACCTCCGGCATACGTTTGGCGTTTTCCTGCAAATACACGTTTTCAGTTTTCTGCAGGAGCACTTTCATACCTTCTTCACTCAAAAATTTGATCAGAGGCCTAGCCTTTGGCAATGCCCTGTGGGCTCTCAAAAGCGCCATACCACCACCACCTTCTTCCGCACTGGTATTGCCCGAAGCAATCAATTTCTTGGCATCTGACAGAAATGCTGCCGCCATTTTCGTTTGCTCATCCAACAGACGTTTTACGGTTGGATTTAGCTCTACATATTCCTGGTCTTCTGCGCCACGTGTTACCGGGCCCGAGATAATCAACGGCGTTCTGGCATCATCGATCAATACGGAGTCAACCTCATCCACTATGGCATAATGGTGTTTACCCTGTACCAGCTCCTCCGTGGTGGTAACCATATTGTCCCGGAGGTAGTCAAAACCGAATTCGGAGTTGGTACCAAAAATGATGTCGCACTTATACGCTTCAATGCGTTCTTTGGAATGAGGCTTGTATTTATCGATACAATCTACCGTGAGCATTAAAAACTCATAAATGGGCCCTACCCATTCTGAGTCACGTCGCGCCAGATAATCGTTCACTGTAACAATATGCACTCCTTCACCGGCTACTCCATTCAGGTAAGCAGGAAGGGTGCCCACCAGCGTTTTACCCTCACCGGTAGCCATCTCCGCGATCTTACCATCGTGTAACACCATACCACCAATCAACTGCACATCGTAATGAACCATATTCCAGGTTATGTCGCCACCGGCTGCCTTCCAGGAATTACTCCAAACAGCTTTATCGCCATTGATTTGCACATGTGTTTTACCGGGCTTAGACGCCAGTATTTTATCATGCTCGGTTGCTGTTACTTCAATGCTCTCATTTTGAGAAAAACGACGGCCTGTCTCTTTCACAACAGCAAATGCCTCAGGCAGAATTGACTGCAGAACATCCTCCAGGGCTTTGTCACGATCTTTTCGCAACTCGTCTACTGATTTAAACAGCTCTTCTTTTTCGTGAAAATCTTCTGCGGCAACAGCCTGTTCGGTAACCGATTTTATTTCAGCATCAATATCAGTCAGATACTCTCCTATTCTTTCGCGAAATTCGAGGGTTTTTGACCTGAGTTGATCGTTGCTAAGTGATTGATATTGTTCAAAGTACTCATTGACTTCAATGACCAATGCCTGATAGGCTTTCAGGTCTCTGTCCTGCTTTGTACCAATTATTTTTTTTAGAAATCCAAACACGATGTGGGGAATGATAAATGAGTAATAAGGAATGTTTGTTAGGGGCTATTTATTTCCGCGCAAAGGTAATCCTTTGTCAAACGCAAAAAATGGAAGACTGCATATTTCATTCCATGTGAAACAATTCGGCATTTTTTGCCAAAATGGCAGAGTAGCCCAATATAAAGAGGCAAAGCTGGCAGGTATTATGGCATGGCTACAAACAAAACGAGAGCGCTGCAAGCAGCGCTCTCGTCCATTAAGTTCAGATTTGAAAAATCTTATTGTTTCTCAAATGTTCTGACCGCAGTATGTCCCCACTGACACAAAGCGCCATTTGGGTGAACAGAACTGGTGCTTGCAGATGGGAATTCAAAGATCTTCCAGCTCAATGTAACTGGAGAGTAAGAAATAATCTTTGGATTGTAATCTGCAGTATAGGCAGAACTTGCTAATGCATTGGGAGCAGCTGGATCAACCAATTGCAAACCACCACCACATGGGTTGGTTTGAATAGGGAAATCAAGGCTATCTGTTCCACCTGAGCTCTTATAATTATAGAGCAGGTATGGGAACGGAGGTACACCGGCACCACCTGGGTTTGTGATCACGTAAACGCCATCAAAAACTTTGGTAATATCTATGAGAACGCCATTTGCTGTACGTGCATAAGTACCTTCCAAAGCGGTTGGACCCGGATTTGGAATAGCCCCTGCGATTACTACGTTGGCGCCAAGTGTAGTCTTGTAATTGGCTCTGTTGAACTTTTCGAAACCGATGCTGTAACCACCAATTGCAGTAGTGTCGGGCCAGCCAAGAATTTCGTTTTTCATGATTTTGATAGAGTCGGAACCGGTTTTACCACCGTAACCGCCATCAAAACCGACAACAGAATCAACTGCTATGGCAACAACATCAGGAATATCGCTGTAAAGTGTACTTGTACCCAGGCCGTATACATAAGCATCCTGGATAAACTGTTCCGCGATATATGGAATAGAAGTGGCTACCGGAACGGAGTCACCATCCGGAATTTTAGAGCAGCCGGAAACAATAACCCCTGCACCTGCTACTATAGCCAGAAATATTAGAAATCTATTTTTCATGATTGAATTTTTTTTGAATTTAAAAAAGCTTAGGCGGTATTTAATAATAAGTACGATGGCAATTAAACCGCCACTACTGATTTAAAACTTGTTTTAGTTATCCCAGAATACTTTGTCTGTTATAGGGTGCTGGCCAGGGAAATTCTGGTTCAAACTTTCCTCATTTTCCGGATAAGGCAAAATGCTTGGGTATTTACCTGTTCCCAAAGCGTTTTCAGTTGGTGAAGAGAAAACGCCACCTGGGGATGTGAAGTAAGGAGTAGAAGAAGAATCGAATCTTCTTACTTCGATCCATGATTCAACCGGCTGCATTTCAAACATGCAAACCCATTTTTGCAATGCAATGGATTTGATAGGATCACCTGCGTTCATAGCACCTGCACCAGCCAGATAAGTAGCGGCATCAGCAGGGTCAAGACCCAGATAATCAAAGCTTGCATTTACGGCAGCTTCATAAGCAGCGTTTGCATCTGTAGTGATCCAACCTCTGGAAGCAGCTTCTGCCAGCAAAAGGTTTCCTTCCCATGCAGACATAAAGATTACTGGAAGTGTTGGACCAAACATCAATCCGCCATTAGCCGCCAAAGCACCGGCAGGGACAGAGAAACTGGCATTACTAGATGCATTTTGAATGTCACCAGGATACAGACCTATCTGAATACCAGCATTGTTTGTATCAAAATAAGCATCGAGACGTGGATCCTGTGTTCCTCCGAGGTAATCAATCATAGTAGTCGTTCCTACATAAAAGTTACCAAGAGCAGTACTTTTTGCAGCATTCCAGAATGGATTACTTCCCTGAGAACCACCAGGGAAAGCTACGGCTGCCATTTCAGAGTTATCAATGATAAACTGATCATCGCTCTGGTACAGATCGGCTGCTTTTTGTTGGCCGCTGGCTCCCTGACGGAGATACATTTTCAGGAGCAGCGTATGCGCAAATTTGCTCCAGTTATCCATGTTACCACCGTATACCAGATCATCGTCAGCAGGAAGAACTACCCCACCATTGTTAATCAAATCAATGGCTTCCAGGAGCAGTCTTTCAGCGCCAGGGTAAACTACGTCTTTAGCATTGTCATAATTAGGGTGAAGAATAGACCCATCAGCGATATCACCCCTTACAGCCTCGTCAAATGGAATATTGCCAAACAAATCAGCGCAAATTCCAAAATTGTAAGCAGTCATAATTTTAGCAATCGCGATATAATATGACTCAGTTGAGTTTTTCAGAATGTAGCTCAAGCTGTTGGTGCTTCTGTAACAAGTGCGGAACACCTCATTGCTTTCAGAAGGAGCCCATTTGTGCTGATCCTCATCTGTCAAGGCAACACCAGGGCCACCTGTGTGATACTGGCAAAGTGTACTTACCCGTGGGAAAATACGTTGACCGAGGCCAATGGCCGTTTGCAGTTGAGCTGAGCTAAGCTGCAGGTCAACTCGCGAAATAGTTGATTGGTTTGGGTCAATGTTTATGTCCAGGTATTTATCACAGGATACCATGAACATCACCATTCCCACAATCAGCAGATATATATATTTGAATTTCATCTTATTCATCTAAGTTGTTGTTTTGAATTAGAAATTGAGTCTCAAATCAACGCCGATGCTTCTTGCAGAAGGCGTTGTGGTAGTTTCAATACCAATGGCATCAGATGCACCACCTACGCCACCTACTTCAGGATCGGCAAAAGTGTTTTCTTTAGCAACCCAGTATTTCAGGTTTTTGCCAAATACACCGATTGTAAGGCCATTGATGGGACCCAGTTTTGAATTCGGGAAGGAGTAAGAAATCGCTACTTCACGAAGTTTCAGATAAGAGGCATCCAACAGGTTTGCACCAGCTGGCAAGCTTCTGAAATAATGGTAAGCATCAGTTGGAGTTGTGTTGGTAGTACCATCTGCCTGTACGCTGTTTGGCACAACAAAATCCTGACGATCTTCCAGCAAGGTAGTCAAAGCAGTTCCGTTAAATTCGGTGCTCAGTTTTGTACCTGAGAAGAACAAACCGCCTTTTTTACCATCCAACAGAGCGCGAATGCTCAGTCTTTTACCAACCATAAATTCTGTACCCAGTGTAGCCAGGAAGTCAGGCTGATAGCTGCCCAGATAAGCCAGATCCTGGCTTTGTACTGGGTTACCTACTGCATCAACAATGATATTGCCATTGTCATCGTATTCAAACGTTGTGCCTTTATAAGTACCGAATGGCTGTCCTTCAGCAGCAATCAGGTTCATAGAACCATGACCGGCAAAGTGTACCAATCCTGAGTAAATTACCAATTCATCTTCATTGCTATCATTTGCAATGATCTCTTTTACGATGTTCTCGTTTTTAGACCATGAGCCGTAAAGTCTCCAGTCAAACATTCTGGATTTGATAACATGCAAACGAAGACCAAGCTCATGACCGCTGTTTTCCATGCGACCGATGTTCAATGGAACGATTGAGTAACCAGAAGACCATGGAATGTTTACATCAACGATCTGATTCTTTGAATTGATCTTGTAGTATGTGTACTCAACTTCAACGCGGTTGTCGAAGAATCCGAGGTCAACACCAGCTTCAGCAGTAACTGAAAGCTCAGGCTTCAAATCCGGGTTTCCGATACGATTCAGGTTTTGAGCTCCTGGTACACCGTTGAATGGGAAACGGATTTGATAGTCATTACCCAGGTCAAGCAACAATGGGTTCAAACCGTAGTAAGAATTCAGACGGTATTGAGGAGCATCTTTACCCGCTGTACCAAGACCGGCACGAATTTTCAGGAAAGAAAGCTGGTCGAAACCAAAGCCATCCAAATTGGTTGGTACTACTGACAAACCGCCACCTTGATAGAAGAATCCGCGGTTACCAGCTGGGAGTGTGGAGGAGTAGTCCTGACGTGCAGAGTACTCACCAAAGATCCAATTTCTGAATCCAAGAGATCCGTTCAGATAAACACCCAACAAACGGTATTGTCCGGAATTCACAGTAGCACGTGGCTGTTCAGCAGAGTTGCTCAGGTCGTAAAAACCTGGAATTACAAGACCACCAACAGTGTTACCACTGACATTACGATTCGCCTGATCAATAGAGTTGAAACCAAGTGTAGCGCTCAGTTTGAAATCATCATTCAGTTGTTTTCCGTAGTTAGCATAAGCATCGTAAATCAGGTTGATGATACGATTTGTGCTTTCAGCATAAGAACCCAGACTGAAAGAGTTTCTTGGACTATTAAAGTCGCTCAACTCACCGTCTGACCATGAAAGTGTTCTTTCGTAGAAGAATTTAGGACCTTTTTCAGTTACGTTAGACGTAATGAAGTTTGTGCTCAGACGACCAACAATTGAAAGGTTTTTAATTGGTGTAAATGTGAGAGATATGCTTGAAATTACGTTATCAACCGAGTTGCTCACGTCCTGGTTATCCAGAATGTAGTAAGGGTTGATAGAATACTGACCATAGAAACCTCTGAAGTCATGATATGGGCTTTCCCAGTCACGAAGCTCATTGAAAGGAATGTTAGCTGGCGTTTGAGTAGCAAAAGACATCGCAGGTGTACCGGAAGAGTATCCAAATGGATATCCACCTTCTGTTGCACCTCTTTGTTTCAGTTTTGCATAGTTCATAGAGAAGTCAGAACGAAGCTTATCTGAAAACTGTGCTCCGACATTCATCAATAAACTGTGTCTGTTCAACTTAGTGTTGTGTACTACACCTTCATTATTGAAGTTGGTGTAAGAAACATAATATGAGTACTTACCGTTACCACCATCAATAGAAACACTGTTTCTAATGGTACTACCAACATCAAAGAAATTCTGGATGTTGTTTGGCACTGCACTGTAAGGGCGAACCAACTGCTCAATGTTGCCATTGGTCAAAGGAATCAGATCCCCATGATCATCGGCTGGAGCACCAGTCCATGGAATAAGCTGTCCGTCAAACTCTTTACCCCATGCGAAGTTCTCACCCATAAAGATGTCGATACCACCGCCGCAACCACCGCAGGTTGCATAACCGGAACCGAATCTTTCCTGGTTTTGGAACATTACATAAGCATTGTCGATGCTGTAAGAAGAATTGACTGTTACATTGGCTTTCTCTGCCTTTTTACCTTTTTTGGTTGTGATCAGGATTACACCTGAACCACCACGAGAACCAAACAGCGTGGTTGCAGCAGGGCCTTTCAGTACAGTTACAGACTCAACATCTTCAGGGTTGATGTCGTTGGCACGGTTACCGAAATCAACATAGTTGTCGCGGTCACCGGCTTTACCAGTACCACCACCACCAGAGGCAGCAGAGTTGTTCACTGGAATTCCGTCCACTACGATCAAGGCGTTGTTACCTTGAGTAAGAGAAGTTTCACCACGGAGTACGATACGGGTAGAGGCGCCAACAGCACCGGAAGCAGCACCGATTTTCACACCGGCAACTTTTCCTTGCAGGGCGTTCAATACGCTTTTGTTCGTTACCGAGTTGAGGTCAGTGGAATTCACCGTTTGGTTGGCATACACCACGTCACTTTTGTTTCTTCTCAGACCAGTAGCGGTGATCAATACTTCATCAAGTGTTTGACCAGCGGCCAAAACCACGTCGACCACATTGGAAACACCAAGGGTGATCTCCTGAGTTTGGTACCCAGTGTAAGAAAAAACAAGTACATCTGATCCTGAAGGAACAGTCAGCGTGTACTTTCCGTTCAGGTCGGTACGTGTACCACCTGTCGAGCCTTTAATGGCTACAGTTGCGCCAATCAGCGCTTCACCGTCATCACCGGTGACAACACCAGTTACAGCTCGCTGTGCAATGGCCAGGCCTACCGCTGCGAGAAGCAGAAAGCAGGTTGTAATTAATCGCTTCATACAAATTACGAATTTGGTTAAGAATGTGTGAATTGTTTAGTACGAGTTCAATTGGATTAATATATAGGGCTAATCTAGCCAAAGGTAGAATTACTGCTAAAAAATGAGCATGATAAAGGTCATTTTTTTTAACCGTAAATTAACATAGGCAATTAAGAATTTATCATAATTTATTCATACACAAACACTTATACCTCAACATACTTAGCAGATTTTTGAAATTAATTGCCAGCGAAAAAACGCTAAAAAGTAAAAATCTGGCATTTATACATTTACCTGATTAAAATTAGGCATTTTTTAATAGTCGTGCCGATTCATTTACTGAATCAAGCCTGATTCACCAAATAAATAAGAAATTCTGCCAAGCCTCTAAATTCAGGACTAAAACAAAAGAAAATTTGCCCGACCCAACAATTGTTCAATTGTATTCATGAGTCAGAACAATGGTTGCCAATTGATTCAAAAAATGCCCAATTGGCCTAGGGTGTGTCTGATAATTGCCTCAAATACATTTTTATGGTGTTGGATAAGCCATAATATAACGCATCTGAGATCAGCGCATGGCCTATGCTCACTTCCAATAAACCTGGACAATGCTCTTTAAAAAATTTCAGGTTTTTCAAATTCAGATCGTGACCAGCGTTTATACCCAACTGGAGACTGTTGGCGACTTTGGCTGCTGCCGTATAATCCTGAACTGCCTTTACAGGGTCATCCTGAAAATCATGAGCAAATGGGCCGGTGTAAAATTCAATTCTATCTGCTCCAACAGCTTTGGCGCCTTCCAGCATATCCGGTTCAGGGTTGACAAACAAGGATACCCTGATGTTGTGCGTGTGCAACCTGCTGATCGTTTCCGTCAAAAATAACTTGTGTTTTAATGTGTCCCAGCCATTGTCAGAAGTCAGCTGATCCGGCGCATCAGGTACCAGTGTACATTGATGCGGCTGGTTGTCAATGACCAGTTTCAAAAGCGCTTCATCCGGATAGCCCTCTATATTAAATTCAGTTGTTACTACGGCTTTTAACGCGGGCACGTCATCGTAGCGAATGTGGCGCTGATCTGGTCTAGGATGTACCGTAATTCCCTGAGCTCCAAATGATTCGCAATCAATGGCTGCTTGCACCAGATCCGGCAGATTGCCTCCACGAGCGTTTCTAAGCAGGGCAATCTTATTAATATTTACACTGAGGTTTGTCATAGTTTGCAACTTAAAAAATCTTGCTGATTAAGGGTGCTTACAAGGTAATACAATTGCTGTAAAATTGGGTGATCATAGTGATCAAACAACTTATCAGCCTATCTTGCGCGCAAATCTAATTCGTAATGGAGCAGCCTGAAAATCAATTATCAGGAAATCAAGAAGAAAGCTCAGCCTTTCTGCAAAGCTATGAGCCCAAGCCCAATATGGTGTTGTTGATTCAGCTTGGGTTATTCATTCTTGGCATGGGGACGAGTGCCATTGTATATAATATGGTCTGTCTGGCAGCAGGCTGGGATCCTTCAACTTCTCTCAATGCCGATTCACTTTCTCCGGACCGTTGGCAGGTAAGACTACAGCTCGGATTGGGACATTTGTTTGCATTTGGTGTGAGCGGCTGGCTAACGGTGAGCATCTTTTACCGCAGTTTAAGTGCTGGAATATTAAACCAGGCAAACTATCTGGGCATTAGAAAGGCCCCGGGACTGACCATGTCTGGCTTGGCCATTTTGCTCATGACCGTTTCCATACCTTTTGTGCTTTATAGTCTGAATATCAACAAATTAATTCCTATTCCAGACAGTTTCATTGAATTAGAAAGGCAAACCGAGGAAGCCATAAAAGGCTTGCTTCACATGGACAATGTGTGGGAATTGCTGGCAAACCTTTGCATCATTGCCCTTTTCCCTGCCCTATTCGAAGAACTTGTATTCAGAGGGGTTGTGCAGAAACAAATCATGCGAAAAATAGGAAATCCATGGCTTGCCATTTTTGTTGCGTCATTGATATTCAGTCTGGCTCATTTCCAATTGGAGGGTTTGCTGCCAAGAATGTTCCTCGGCGTTTTGCTTGGCTATTTATATTGGGAAACCAAGAATCTGTGGGTACCCATTATTGCCCATTTTTTTAATAATGGTATACAAGTCGTTGGACAATATTTATACAAGAGTGAAGTATCAACCGTTGATTTGGAAAAAGACATTACCGTTCCTGTTGCCTTTGCGCTTATCTCCTTATTTATGACCCTAGTGGTAGTGCGGCTTATCAGGCAAACACGCAATGGAAAAGTTCTTCCGAAACCCTGATTTCCGGCTCTATTCCAGGCATACTGCGCTATTGCACATGGCAACAAAATCCTTGATGGCCCTTTTTGCAAGGGAATCTGACTCTCCTGTATCTTCCAAATTATGCAGCATTTCTACAGATTGCTCCAGAGCCAACCGCGCGTTGGCAGGATTTGGAAATCGCCACCTGCGTTCCACTTCAGCATAGTATTCAGGTACTTTTTTGAGAATTGCTTTTCGAAGCTCGGGTTTTTCTTCGCCTTTTAACAACCTGGTTAAAACATATTCTTCAGGATTCAACAGAACAGGCATTCCATTGAGTGTCAACTGCTCCAATTGATTCAGCAGGATCGTCAACCTTTCCTTGTCATCGTCAGCAAGAGACTTCTGATCCAATAACCTGGCTTCCTCCCGAATTTGCACAATTTCATGGGCAAGCTGCTCGCTTTCATCAATGCTCAGAGGCAATGGCAGCCTCACGCTACCAGTTTTAGCCTTGATTTCAAAGTACTCTTTTTTTGTGAGGCAATTCAGCAGCCGATGCTGCATATCGGAAATTTTACCCGAAGGGCTCTCGCAGGCTTCAAGCAAAAACGCAGGGCAGAGTAGCAAAAACAGAATTCGCGGCATTCTTTGGAATTTTCAGTCACAAATATTCCCAGAAAAACTGAAAAACCATTCTTCTGTCAAAAACTCTGCGGGCCTTTCGTGATTTTTTAATGAGTTGCGGAAATTTGCCCTGAAAATAACAAATGCTATGCCCCTTGTAAATTCTTCTACATTTCCCGGCTCGCCTTTCTGGCAAATTGGTGGACACCTCCAAACCATCATCCCCGGGCTTTTTCGCAAAATAAATGGAGTACAATATCAAAGAGAAAGGATAGACACCCCTGATGGTGACTTTCTGGATCTCGACTGGATTAAATCCGGCAATAACAATCGCTTAATCGTGATCACTCATGGCCTTGAAGCAAGCAGCGAATCGTCGTACATACAGGGAATGGCGAAGTACTTTCACAAAAACAACTGGGATGTGCTGGCCTGGAATTGCCGATCTTGCTCAGGTGAAATGAACCGGAAATTCAGGATGTATCACCATGGAGATACGGAGGATATCTGTACGGTGATTGAGCATGCAATAGAAACAGGTTCCTATGAAACGGTTGTGCTTTCGGGCTTTAGTATGGGTGCTAATATTTCCATGAAATACCTGGGCGTTTTCGGCGATAAAGTACCGAAACAAGTGAAAGCGGCGGCTGTATTTTCCGCCCCCTGTGACATCCGGGCCGGAGCAGATGTACTCGACCGCTGGGATAATTTGATTTACAAATACCGGTTTATGTATTCGCTGTATAATAAAGTCAAGCAGAAAGCGAAAGACTATCCCGACAAACTGGATATTGGAAAATTCAAAAAAGTAAGGCATTGGAGGGATTTTGACGAGTATTTCAGTGCGCCAATTTCCGGATTTTCATCTGCCGCCGAATTTCACAATCAAGCTTCGGCAAAGAACTTTTTGCATGGCATACAAGTCCCCACCTTGTTGGTGACTGCCAAAAACGACCCCATCCTGACCGTAGATTGCCACCCAATAGACATAGCCCAAAGCAACCCTTTCTTTTATTTTGAGCTAACAAACGGTGGAGGACATTGCGGATTTCAAACAGCAGGAAAATCGGAATTCTCCTGGTCAGAAATCCGCGCGCTCGAGTTTTTCAGTGAAAAAGGGATTATCAATGCACCAATGTAACAATGCATTAATGCGCAATGGACCATTAAATTGGTGCATTGCGCATTAATGCATTGTTACATTGAATTACTGGTCTTGTGGATTTCGCTGATCATACATATAAGCGGCCAGCATTCCAAGGCCTCCGAATATGGCGATCAGGGCAAAAAAGATTCCAATGGCATGATCTTCACTCATGTTGAAAAACGAGGTGATCATAATGGCAAGAAGAAGACCTAAACCGGCGCCGATGAAAAGTAAGGCATTTTTAAGGGTAGCTGACGGGTTTCGGCTGCGTTTGCGTTTGGGTTCCATACCCTTTTCAATCAAAGCCATGTTCTCTTTATTTTCCATATATCGGAGGCCAAAAACCATAAGGAAGGCTCCCAGGGTAATGGTGATCGGTACGAGAAACGGTGCGAAGTGTTGCATGTTGACAATTTTTGTTAATGAAAGTTGGTTTTCGTTTTCAATTGTCAACTTCGACAGCGTGAGCCAGAATCAGGTTACAGTTTAGGCAAAAAAACTTCTGCCATCATACAACGGGCGGAGCCACCACCGTAGGTTTCAATGGTATCAATTGGACAATGTAACAAGGAAGTATGCCCTTCCAGAAGTGTTATTTGATCTGGAGTGAGTGATTCATAGGCCGTGCTCGACATCACCAAAATCAATTTGCCATCCTTGTTTTTTACCTGAAGCATATTGCCGGCAAAAGCATTCATTTGATCAAGGCTGATATTCACGATTTCCTTACCTGTCTCCCGAAACTTGTTTTCCAACATCGCTCGTTCTTTTTGATCCCAAATACAACCCAAACAAACCACCACAAAATTCTCACCCATCGCCATCATTACATTGGTATGGTACACTTCCTGTCCAGCAGCATCAAGCGCGCGAAAAGTTACAGCCTCATACCCGATCTTTTCACATAGCGAATCAAGCAAGACATCATTGGTTCGGGGGCTCAAACCGGCGTAAGCTATCTTGTTCACATGATCAAAAATAACACTTCCAGTCCCTTCCAGAAATTGGTCGTTTTCTTCAGAAGCTTCAAAATGGAGGCGCGCAGTGCTGTTAAAACCTTGCTGAAGTACCTGCTCAATAATTGACTCACTTCTCTCCTCTCTTCTGATTGGAGCAAACATAGGATAGGTTATGACAAATCCTTCCTGATGAAATGTAACCCAGTTGTTTGGAAACACAGCATCTGGTTTAGCCGGCGAGGCACTATCTTCAGCAACGATGACTTGCACACCCTCATTTTTCAGGCATTCCACAAAAGCATCAAATTCGACCAGAGCCTTTACACGGATCTCTTTATCTGACAAAGAATCATCATAAAGTTGAAAGGCATTGTTTTCGGCAGTTTGTTCATTGTAGCCAAAGTTGGCCGGTCTCACCATGAGAATGTGGGAAGTGGTTTGAGTACGCATGTTTGAATGATCATGAAATGAGCGGCAAATTTATACCATGATTTGTATGATTTATATGATTTGATTGATGAAAGAATTCTGATACTAACGTGGAGACAAATTCGGTCCCGAGGTTACCTCAGAATTACAAGCATTTCATGTTGCCTATACATTAAGATTAAAATAAAATATGCGAGGAAAAGTGAATCGAGTAAATGACTAGAACCCAAATGGTAATCTACCAGGGAGCCAAATCCAAGCATTGACGGATTCCCTTTAGAATGATCACTTGTTAACCGTAACTTGCTACATTTGCTCCAGAATCGCTCAGGTTCAATAAAGTCATTTCGAAATTTTCAATCTCACGTATTATTCCCAGTAACATGGCAAAGAAACAAAGGCCTGCCAAAGCAAAAAAACAAGCCACCAAAAGTGTATCCAAAGCCAGTTCAACCGTTGAAAACAGCAGCGGTTGGATGAAATTTGCCATTGCAGTGCTGGTCATTACAGCCGCCTGCTACTTCCCAAGTCTGTCAAATGGGTTGGTGAACTGGGATGACGACCCCAACATCACTGAAAACCCAAACCTGGAAATGGTGGGCAATGGTCAAAAATGGGGTACAACCATTTCACAAGTATTTGATATTGAAAAAGGTGCTGTTATTGGTAACTACAACCCCTTGCCCATTTTGACCTTCGCCATCGAGAAATCCATATCAGGTGGAGAGTTCAGCGATGGTTTTATCAAAATGGTACATACCGATAACCTGCTGCTTCATTTGTTAACCGTGTTTCTGGTGATGAAGCTGTTGTTATCCATGGGTTTTGGAAATTGGGGTGCTTTTGTGGGTGGTTTGTTGTTTGGCATTCATCCCATGCGGGTTGAATCGGTAGCCTGGGCCACAGAGCGGAAGGACGTTCTGTTCGCTGTTTTCTTTTTCGCCGCATTGCTCTATTATCAGAAATGGCTGAATCAAGGCGAGAAAGAGGAGAAACGCAGCGGCACTTACCTGATTATGCTCATCATGGCCTTGTTATCGTCCTTTTCCAAGGTGCAGGCTGTTACCTTGCCATTAAGCATGCTGGTTATTGATTATTGGCGTCGCCGTCCTTTAAAATTTAACCTTATTTTAGAAAAAGCTCCATTCTGGTTGCTCTCGTTGGCCTTTGGTCTCATCAACCTTTATACATTGAAACAGCAAGGTTCCACCAATGATGAGCTGACCAATTTTAATTTTCTGGATCGCTTGTGCATTGGCGCCTATTCTCTTTGTGTTTATCTGTACAAACTGGTCATCCCGTATCCGATGTCGCCGTTGTACCCTTATCCAAAGCCATTGCCTATTTGGGTTTATCTGGCTCCGATTGGATTTGCGGCCATGCTGTATGGTCTTTGGCGCGCATGGAAGAACGACAGCCGGATCTGGGTAGTTGGTTCTTTGTTTTTCTTCTTCAATATTATGTTCCTGCTTCAGGTATTGGGCGCCGGTCAGGGCTTTTTGGCGGATCGTTTTACGTATGTTCCATATTTCGGTTTTTTTGCCATTTTGGCCTGGTTGTATGAAAAACACAGTCAGCAAGATGGTATTGGGAAAATGATCCCTGTAATACTTGGAGTGGTTGGTCTTGCATACGCCGTCTGGACAGTTAAACAAATTGGTATTTGGAAGAATGGCGAAACCCTGTGGACGCATGTCATGAAATTCGAGAAGAAAAGCAATTCATTGCCATACTGGAATCGCGGGCAGTATTACCGCAAAATGGGCAATTACGATGCTGCCTTGAAGGACTACAAACAGGCTGTAGAAATAGAACCATCCAATCCTGAGTTACTGAACAGCCTTGGGAAAACCTATTTTGATATGGCCATGTCGGGCAATTACAAGTCCAAGGAAGCTGAATTTGTACAAAATGCCTTGTCAAACTATACACAGGCGCTTTCAAAACCCAGGGCGAAGGATAAATCGAGGGCCGAAATACTGATTAACCGAGGTGCTGCTGAAGGCGCGCGTGGCAACAATGAGCAGGCTGTAAAGGACATTACGGAAGGGTTGAAAATTAACCCGGACAATAAAAACGGCTATTTCAACCGTTCAATAGCCTATTTTGGCATGAAGCAATACGATAATGCGCTAGCTGATTATACCAATTATCTAAAGTATGATCCAAACAATGCCAACATGTGGTATGAAAGCGGCATGTTGCAACGCAGCATGAAAAAAAATGATGAAGCGATCAAATCACTAGACAATGCAATCAGCCTTGATCCCAACTTTGGACTTGCTTATTTGGAAAGGGCACGGGCCAAAGCACAATCGGGCAATCGGGCTGCTGCTCAGCAGGATTATCAGAAAGCCCAGCAAATGGGGTTGAAATTTGGCGAGCTTGACCAAAAACTGATGCAACAGGCTCAGTAACCCGGTATAAATCCTTAGGGATAAATGGCCAATTTGTACTTAATCCGAAATATTTCTCGAATGTCTGAGAAATACACCTGACCTTGCGGCCAGAACAACTAAACCAGTCTTTTGAGTAAACCTAACAATTACTGTGATTATGAAAAAATTACTGCCCTTATTAATTGTTGCACTTTTTGCAATAAACACCTATGCCCAAACCTGCGTAAGAGATTCTTCAATACTCATGACCGGCGCACTTCTGTCTCCGGCTTACTGGGATACCATTACCATGGAGTACAACCTGAATGATGCTTGTATTCTGAATCCATACACCCAATCAGTTACTGTAAATGTACCAGCACAATATTCAGGCTTTCCATTAACCAGTGTACAAATAGCCACTTCAGGCGCAGTAACCAATTTACCGGTTGGCATCACTTATCTATGTGATCCACCAAATTGTGTTTTTAATGCTAATACATTGGGCTGTATTTTACTGTATGGTACTCCAACGGCTGCCAACAATGCACCTGACACACTCGATCTTGGCATTACAACTACGGTAAATACCCAAATTGGCGGTATCCCCATCAAATTCCCTGGTGATTTGCCCGGTGACAACCATTACTACCTGGCCGTGAAAGACCAGCAATGTCTGGTTGGAACGCAGAATCCCAATGCTGATATCTCATACGTAAGCATTGCTCCAAATCCATTTGCTAATGAAACAACCATCACTGTTGAGTCTGTGGTTTCCGGAGATTTCCAGTTTGAGGTGTTCAATGTAATTGGTCAAAGGGTTCACCAACGCAACATTCGTCTTGATACTGGTATCAATCAATTTACCTTTGATGGAAGCCGTTTGCCTCTTGGAAGTTATATTTATACGCTGAGCAATCGCAGCGGTAAAGTTTCCCGTAGAATGGTCATTTCCAGATAATTGATTGAATAGCGCAAAAAGCCGCTTTGGATTTGTTCCGAAGCGGCTTTTTGATTTTTAATAGCTAAGTGCTTTTCGTAAATTTCGTATATTAATCAAGCGGAAAATCAGTAAGCCAATTGCCCCAAAAAACATGGCACCAACTAACTTTATACCTATTGAAATACCTGATTGTCCGAAAAGAACATAGTCACCAAAAATAACAAACAAGGCGAAACCAATCACAGCTGCAAGTCTGGCAGGATAAAAAGTCAGTTTAAATTCCCGGAAAGCCAACCAGACAATCGCTCCGCTGATAAACACCTGCGTACTAATAGCCGCCAGCGCAGAGCCGGTTGCCTGCCATTTGGGGATCAGGATAAGATTCAATATTAAGTCCAACCCAATGCCCAAAACAAAAAAGCGGTTCATCTTCATCAGGCGCTGACCAGCGGTGAGCAGCGTACTGAAAATATAGATCACACTCACCGGCACAAACGCCCAGATCAGCAGTCCCAACACCTCAAAGCGGTATTCCGAAATACGAAGCGGCATCATCCAGGTCAGCAACTCTTTTCTGGCAAAAAAGACGGCTGCCGATAAGGTGATGCTGCCCGCCCAGATCAAATTAAAACTAAGGTTGATCAAAGGTTCAAGATTATCCTTTCGTTTCAACATTCGGGCAAACATGGGCAGCAAAAGTGTTGCAAACAGATAGCCAAACATGTTACAGGCATCCAGCAGACGGTATCCACTGGCATATACATCCGCGTGGGCCGCTCCGGCGATTCGCTCCAACAGCACGCCATCCATTCGTGAGTAAGCAAACATCAACAGGATAGTAAGCGCGTAGGGCAAACTTTGTTTAAAAATGGAATATATGGCTGCACGTCCCTCCCGCCATTTTACCACCCAGGATGGGTGAAAATCAAATGCGGCCAGCTTTCGCATAACAAGAAGCACCACTAATACTGAACACGCCAGGGCCAGGGTCTGAGCCAGCGCAAAAGACATGAGCGACAGAGGCACCACATGAAACCATATAATGGCCCCACATGTCACCAACATCAGTAGTTTGTCAAGTGAAGAGAGTAAGCTATCTGTGCGATAATGCCCCAGTCCGGAAATGTTTGTCCGGAGAAAGAGAATAAGTTGCGCCAGCACCTGATTGAAAAGCAAAACCAATAATAATGGAATAACAGCCGCTTCATAACCCAACCAGAACCAGGCAATTAATAGCGTAACAGACACATAAAAAAGAGCCAGAACGCCCTTTATCGCCAACAGATTTGGGAAATATTTGGGCAGGAGATAAGGGTGCTGGCTGATGTGGCGGTTATTGAAATTCTGAATACCAAAATCATTGATGATCTGACTCAGATAGGTAAGGTTCAGCAGTGCAAAATACAATCCGTATTGTTCCCCCAACTGATTTTGAACGCCAAGGTCAATACCAAAAATAAAGAGCGGTTTTATCAACAGATTGATCAAAACCAGCAGAATGATATTGAGCAAAAACTCCCGGTTCATTTTCTTTCAACTTAAACGTTCAGCCCCCAGACCATGGGTAACAAGGTGTATATGGAGACAAGTATTACCAGAACGCAAATTACATCCAGTACAATGCCTGCCCTTGCCATATCCTTAACTTGCAAATATCCTGAGGCATACACAATTGAATTGGGCGCCGTAGCCACCGGAAGTGCAAATCCAATAGAAGCAGCCAGCGTTGCGCTCATGCACAAACCAAGCGGATCTGACCCGATGGTAACAGCAATGGTCGCCAACACCGGCATCATCATAGAAGCAGTAGCGATGTTGGATGCGACTTCGCTTAATAACACCACCACAATCAACACACAAAGTAATATGACAATACCAGGCAAACTAGCCAGACCTTCCAACTGATGTCCAATCCAGATAGCAAGACCACTATTATCGAAGCCCTTGGCCAGTGCCAGTCCACCGCCAAAAAGCAACAATATTCCCCATGGAATTTTAAGCGCTGTTTGCCAGTCAAGTAGCGGGACATGGGCTTCTGCTCTTTTTTCTGCCTGATTTGAATCGGCGCCATTCGGGTTACCCGCAGGGATGATAAAAAGCAGGATGGCTCCCATCATGGCCACCACTGTATCATCGCTGTTTGGAACCCATTTGTACCAAATGGCGGAACCTGTTATCCAGCAAAAGATCACGGCTCCAAATACAATCATTAATCTTCGCTCTGCTGTAGAGACGGGTCCTAAAGCTTCTATCTCTTCCCGAATTCCTGCATGTGACGCATGACCAGTTGAAAAACTCTTGGGCAGGGGGAACATTTTAACCAACATTATCCAACAGAGAATAAGCAGCACCACAGTTATCGGGAATCCTACCAGAAACCATTTCCAAAAAGAAATGGTGGCGCCAAGCTCAGCTTGAGCAAATCCCAAAAAAATGGCATTTGTCGGTGTGCCAATAATCGTAGCGAGCCCTCCTATGGAACAGGCATAGCCGACTCCCAACATAAGCGTCTTGCTAAAATTTTCATTCATCCCTTCCTGACGCATGGCATTTTTACTGACGGCTATCGCAACCGGCGTCATCATAACCGCAGTCGCCGTATTGGATATCCACATGGAGATTACCGCCGTTGCAGTCATAAACCCGAGTACCATCCCCGAGGGGTTACTCCCCATCCAGGAAACCATGTTCAGGGCAATTCTTCGATGTAGCTCCCATTTCTCAATGGTTTTCCCCAGAAAGAATCCGGCCATAAACAGAAAAATGATCTGGTTGGCATATTCACCCGAAAGGCTTTTTAGCGACATAACCCCGCATAATGGGAACAGCACAATGGGCAGCAACGATGTAACGGCTGAGTTGACCGGTTCCAATATCCACCAGGCGGCAATCCAAAGCGTGATCCCGGCGGTGAACTGCGCCTCCCTGGGCATGCCAGGAGGCGTAGGTAATAATACAATAATCAGAAATAGTAGAGGCCCCGTAATCAGGCCAACCCTGCGTAAATCCATAAATCGAGAAACCTTGTCTTTTATCAGAAAACCAAATGTCCTGAATTCGAGGCTTTTTGGCAAAAGTCCTTAAATCTAATGCTTTTCAAGGGCCAAAGTACAACCCATTCCAAATAAAATTTCGAAATGTTCTCTCACGATGCCGCTCAACCCTATTTTTTTCGGAAAAATAATTTTTCTGGTTTTTATAAACGAGAATCACATTGTACCTTTGCCGCCGATTTGAAATATGCCCTTCCTATAGTGGATATGACAGCTTTTAGAAAATACTGGATTGTACTGATTTTCAGCGCTTTGTGCCTGCCAACCTTTGCGCAGCACGAAGACCACAATCACCCTCAAGAATCAGGCGCACAAGCAGAAACTTCTGCCGATGCGAATCAACACCCGCAGGTGGATGCTCATCATGGTGAAGAACACAGCCCTTGTGGTCACCCGATAGATGCAGAAACCGAAGGAGTGTACAATGCCGGTGATGCTGCCATTCACCACATTGCAGACGCGAACAGCATCCACATTTTCGGCGATATTTTCATGCCATTGCCCTGTTTTTTATACGCTCCTGGCTTTGGATGGACAATCACAAGCTCCTCTGCATTCCATCCACACCACCATGGAAGCGGTGAAGTATCTAAAGACGGATACGTGCTGGTGCATGGAAGCGTAATGCGTCTCAAGGATGAAGCATTGGTCGCTGAGGAGCAGCATATCGAAGGATATACGCACAATACCGTTTCAGTTGACGGCAAGAACAAGACCATATACTATGCCATGATCAATGGATCATGCCAGGAACTGGTTAATAAATCAACTTACGACGGTGGACTGATGGGTGGTGGAGTTACAAGCTTTTACGATTACTCCATTACTCGTAACGTATTCACCATGCTGCTAACCTGCCTGATCCTGTTCTTAGCATTCAGGGCAGCCGCAGTAGCAGCCAGACGCCGGGAAGGCCAGGCTCCAAAAGGACTCCAGAATTTCCTCGAGCCTTTTTACACATTCATTCGGGATGATGTGGCTATTCCGGCCATTGGCCCTAAGTATGAAAAGTACATGCCCTTTTTGCTGTCGGTATTCTTTTTCATTCTTGGATTGAATTTAATTGGACAAATCCCTTTTTTCCCGGGTAGTGCCAACGTAACAGGAAATATCTCCATTACGATTGTATTGGCCATTATGACTTTCATTTTGACCCTGATCAGTTCCAACAAGCATTATTGGGAACATATCCTTTGGATGCCAGGAATTCCGGCATGGGTTAAAGTGATCTTGACACCGGTTGAAATTCTTGGCTTGTTTCTTAAGCCATTTACATTATTACTTCGACTTTTTGCCAACATCACAGCCGGCCACATCGTGGTTCTGTGTTTTGTAGGTTTGATATTCATTTTTGGAAAGGCGGGTACCAGCGTTGGTGGTTCAGTAGCCGGTTTCTTTGCCGCTGCACCTTTGACCATTTTCATGATGGCGCTTGAGTTGTTGGTTGCGTTTTTGCAGGCATTTATTTTTGTGATGCTGTCTGCAACTTATTTTGGAATGGCTTTAGAAGAGCCACACGGGGAGCATCATTGAGTTAATTAGCTAATTTGCTAATGTGATAATTAGCTAATTCGATAATTTGATAATGGTAGGGAAATCCTTTAATTTTATAAGGAAATCTAAATCTTATCAAATCTATTATGACCCAAAAAACTATTGAGAATAATCCGATCCTATTACATTCATTGGAATTAGCATTAATGATTGATGCTTACGTTATAGAGATCAGAAATATGAAAAATTGGGAGTTAGCGAGACAGCTGTTTAAGTCGGGAACTTCAATTGGTGCAAATGTCTGGGAAGCTCAAAACAATGAAAGCAGAGCAGACTTTTTACATAAATTGAAAATAGCAGCAAAAGAAGCAAATGAGACACAGTTTTGGCTGACCATATGTACCCGAAGCCCTAACTATCCTGATTGTAAAAGCCTGATGGAAAAACTAGTAGAAATTCAAAAAATACTAAACTCCATCATAACAAAATTGAAAGAACGAAAATGATAATGCCTTGAAGGAAAGTTTTTCAATCACATTATCAAATTATCTAATTATCAAATTAAATCATTAGTAAACATGAGTTACGCAGCAATTGGAGCAGGTTTGGCCGCCATCGGCGCCGGTATCGGTGTAGGAACGATTGGTGGTAAAGCTGTAGAAGGCATTGCCCGTCAGCCAGAAGCAGTAGGCGATATCCGTGCTAACATGATCTTGACCGCAGCCCTCGTTGAGGGTGTGGCCTTGGTAGCAATCGTATTGTCTTTCTTCGTACCAGCGGCAGGCTAAAACTTTAACCGGGTTGATGCGAAGCGGTTGGCAACGCTACAACCCGGTCTTTTTGACATTTCCTTTTTCATTCATAATTCATCATAGAAGATGGTATTTATTGTTGATTTCTCTGTAATTAAACCTGATCCAGGACTACTTATTTGGACAACCGTCATTTTCGGTCTGTTCTGGTTTATTATGAGTCGCTTTGCTTTCAAGCCCATCGCTGAAAGTCTTAAAAAGCGCGAAATTGACATTCAAAGCTCCCTGGACGAAGCAAAAATTGCTCGCGAAGAGATGTCTAACCTGAAAGCAGAGAATGAAATTTTGTTGGCTAAAGCCCGCGAAGAACGCTCTGCAATCCTGAAAGAAGCGAAAGATGCAAAGGACGACATCATTGCAGATGCAAAAGAACGCGCCAATGCTGAATACAAACGCAAAGTGGAAAGCGCCATCCAGGATATTGAAAATCAAAAGCAGGCAGCCATCATTGCTTTGAAAAATCAGGCTGGACAAATGGCCATTGAAATTGCGGAAAAAGTACTTCGCAAAGAATTGAGCAACAAATCCGAGCAGGAAGCCTACGCCAAATCACTGGCTGATAACATCACCCTAAACTAAAAGCCAATTGCTTAAATGGGTCCAAACCCCTTAGAAGCATTGTCTTTAGAAAACATAAAGTGGCTTTCAGATTTGAGATTTTTATTCATTAAATCAAAAAAATCACTTTAATCATAGTAAAGACTGATTATGAGTGTTACAAGAATCGCTACCCGCTATGCAAAATCACTGATGGAGCTTGCCATAGAGCAAAATAAGCTTCCTCAGGTGAGCGCTGACATGGTTTCCTTGGCTACAGCAAGCAAAAACCGGGATCTGTACCTGATGCTGAAAAGCCCGATCATTGCCGCCGATAAGAAACAGGCGGTGATCGACGCCATTTTTAAAGGTAGCTTCAACGATCTTACCATTAGGTATCTGCACCTGCTGATCAACAAAGGTCGTGAAGAGTACATTCCGGAAATATCTGCAGAATTTGAGCAGCAACATAAAACACTGCAAAAGATCACTTCTGTATCTGTAACAACGGCTACTGAAATGAGCGACTCAGTGCTGGCTGATCTGAAGAAAAAGATCCTGGCCAGCGGTGTTACCAGCGAAAACCTGGAAATAAGCACAAAAGTTGATCCTGAGCTGATTGGAGGCTTCCTGTTGGAGTTTGAAAACAAACGCTACGATGCTTCCATTGCCCATAAACTCGAAGAACTGAAAAGTACCTTTTCAAAAAACCTGTACGTAAAAGAATATTAATGGTGGTTTCACATCATTAAAATCATACAAATCATCTTAACCATCTAATAAAATGGCAGACGTTAGACCGGAAGAAATCTCCGCAATATTGAAACAGCAGCTCTCTGGCTTCGGGGCAGAAACAAACCTCGAGGAAGTGGGTACCGTACTTCAGGTAGGCGATGGTATCGCCCGTATTTACGGACTGAACAATGCACAAGCCGGTGAACTGATTGAATTTGAAAACGGCGTTCGCGCTATCGTGCTTAACCTGGAAGAAGACAACGTAGGTGCTGTACTTATGGGCGCCTCCGATGGCATCCGCGAAGGATCCATTGCAAAGCGCACAGGTCAGATCGCTTCTATCGAGGTTGGTGAAGGTTTCGCAGGTCGTGTTGTAAACACCCTCGGTCAGCCAATTGATGGTAAAGGCCCAATCAGCGGAAAGACATACGAGATGCCACTGGAGCGCAAAGCGCCAGGTGTTATTTACCGTCAGCCGGTAAACGAGCCGCTTCAAACCGGTATCAAAGCGATCGACTCTATGATTCCGATCGGTCGTGGACAGCGTGAGCTGATCATTGGTGACCGTCAGATCGGTAAAACTGCCATTGCGATTGATACCATCATCAATCAGAAAGAATTTTTCGATCGCGGAGAGCCTGTTTACTGTATCTACGTTGCTTGCGGTCAGAAAGCCTCTACCGTAGCCACTGTTGCCCGCACACTGGAAGAGTACGGAGCTATGGCTTATACAGTTATTGTTTCTGCTTCTGCTTCTGATCCTGCTCCATTGCAGTTCTACGCTCCATTTGCCGGTGCTGCTATTGGTGAATATTTCCGCGATACAGGCCGTCCTGCCCTGATCATTTACGATGATCTTTCCAAGCAGGCTGTTGCCTATCGCGAAGCATCTCTGTTGCTCCGTCGTCCTCCGGGTCGTGAAGCATACCCTGGTGACGTATTCTACCTGCACAGCCGTTTGCTCGAGCGTGCCGCCAAGATCAACGCCAACGATGACATCGCCAAGAACATGAACAACCTACCTGAGAGTCTGGTGGAAGCCGGATTGATCAAAGGAGGCGGTTCTCTTACAGCGTTGCCTATCATTGAAACACAGGCCGGTGACGTATCTGCCTATATTCCAACAAACGTTATTTCTATTACAGACGGACAGATCTTCCTTGAGTCTAACCTGTTTAACTCAGGTGTGCGTCCTGCCATCAACGTAGGTATCTCTGTAAGCCGTGTAGGTGGTAATGCGCAGATCAAATCCATGAAAAAGATCGCCGGTACCCTGAAGCTCGACCAGGCTCAGTACCGCGAGTTGGAAGCTTTTGCGAAATTCGGCTCTGACCTTGATGCCGCTACTCAGGCAGTATTGGCTAAAGGCGCCCGTAACGTGGAAATTCTAAAGCAACCACAATACAGCCCGATTTCGGTTGAAAAGCAGGTAGCCATCATTTACCTGGGTACCAACAACCTGCTTCGCGATGTGCCGCTCGATAAAGTACGTGAATTTGAAGACTTGTTCCTGGAGCGCATGGAAAGCAAACTTCCTGATGTACTGGAAGAATTCCGCAAAGGAAAACTGGATGATGCCAGCCTGGGTAAAGTAAAAGACCTCGCTGCTGACCTCGCCGGACAGTACAGAAAGTGAAAAATTAGCTAATTAGCTAATTGGCTAATTAGCTAATTGAACATTATCGAATTAGCTCATTATCGCATTATCAAATTAATTCTATATGGCTGGTGGCTTAAAAGAAGTAAGGGATCGTATTAAATCGGTAATCAACACGCAACAGATCACGAAAGCTATGAAAATGGTTTCGGCTGCTAAGTTGCGTAAAGCGCAGAGCGCTATCGTGCAGGTACGTCCTTATGCCGACCGTTTAAACAGAATGCTTTCTAATATCCTGTCTAACCTTTCCGGAGATGCTTCAACCAGTTTCGGCAAGGTAAGAGATGTGAATAACGGGCTGATTGTGGTAATCACCTCGAATCGCGGACTTTGTGGTGCGTTCAATACAAACATTTGTAAAGAAGCTGCAGCCCTGATACGGGATAAATATAGCAAACAACATAAAGATGGCAAACTATCCATGCTCTTTATTGGTAAAAAGGGATATGGATGGTTCAAACGCAGATATCCGGAATTGACCTATATTCTCGATCATATTGCGGTGTACGACGACCCTTCTTATGAGACCATTTCCCAGGTTTCCAGCAAACTGATGGAAGCGTTTTCTTCTGAGAAATACGATGCTATTGAACTGGTGTACAGCCGTTTCAAGAATGCTGCCACCACATTCCCTACAGCAGAACAATGGTTGCCGGTTCCAAAAATGGAAGTACCGGAAGGAACCAAAGAAATAAAAGCGGACTACATTTTTGAACCCGATCAACAGCAATTGCTTGAGCATCTGGTTCCCAGTATCCTGCAACTGAGTTTCCACAAATGTGTGCTCGACACCCATGCGTCTGAACACGGTTCACGTATGACTGCCATGGATAAGGCAACTGAAAACGCAGAGGAGTTGCTGAAAAATCTGCGCATCAACTACAACAAAGCCCGTCAGGAGGCCATCACTACTGAATTGGGTGAGATTGTGAGTGGAGCAGCTGCGCTGGAAGCCTAAGTTTTAATTAGCTAATTGGCTAATTAGCCAATTAGCTAATTCATTATTTTGGGCACAAATATCATCAATCCTACAATGGCTGCTCCTATTGCAGCAATTAAAACTGCTGCCGCAGCGGCGTCTTTTACCTTTCCCGCCAGGGGGTGATATTCCGGTGAAACCAGGTCGGTTAAGTATTCCAGTGCTGTGTTTACAGCCTCAAGGCTTATTACCATAAATATACAAATGGTAACCGCCAGCCATTCTGGTCTGGAAATTTGAAAATACAATCCTGCGAATATTACAGAAACGGCAAATAACAAATGTATCCGGGCATTGGGCTGATTTCTTACCAGGTCCTGCAATCCTTTGAAGGCATAATGGAAGCTTTTCAGTCTCTTGTAAAAGCTCATTCTTCAGCTAATTTTGTTTTTGTTGATCGGGCTTTATCCTAAACTCGGAATTCTGATTCTCCATGTTTCCTTCTTTTAGTTCTGAATCCAGATAATACAGACAAATAACTGCACCCAATCCCATGCAAGCATACATAAAAAGCGGGCGATTGATCATAAAAAAATACAAACCTGATACAATCAAACCAATAGCTGTCAGACCTGGATGATCTGAAAAGAATCGCAGGAGTGGTAATTTCACCGGTACCAGACTCAGCCAGGTGACTGAAATCAGGCACAACAGTAAACATTGACGAAAGCGCCGGTAATCCATTAAAGGCCTGTTAAACCACATAAAGCAAAGATATACCTTGATTTGTGTGATTATTGTGATTTATGTGATTTGACCTTGCCTAACTTATTTTCGGAGTAGATGCTTGAGTGATTTTTAACTTGATTTCTGTTTGAGATGTTCTTTACCGAGAGGCGTTAACTATAATACGGAAAAGCCTGAAAAGAGTCATGGTTATTTGCAAGATAGGAAGTACTTTTGCGCTCCCTATACGGAGAGATGTCCGAGTGGTTTAAGGAGCGCGCCTGGAAAGTGCGTATACGCCTAAAGCGTATCGAGGGTTCGAATCCCTCTCTCTCCGCAGATTTGATTTTCAGTTGTAGCTGAATAAATTTCCCCCCCGGCAGTGCCATTGTGCGTTGCCGGGGGTGCTTTTTCTGTAACGTAGTTTATTTGATTGACGATTGATGATTACATGATTACATAATTGTTGAAGTGATTTAATGGTAAAATAGACTTTCAAATTGGACTATATCCATCAACAATTACATCCACAATTATGTAATCATGTAATCATCAATCGTCAATCATTTCATTTTTCAAAGACTCAAATCCCTAATCACTGCTCTCTCCGCTCATACTGACAACAAGCATGCAAATTCTTATATGCTTTGTCATCGCCAAGAATCAAATCGGTATCATATCCGGCAGCTGCGATGGCTTTGTGAACAGCCTCCACCGAGGTAAGTGAAGCATCATATTTCAAGGTAAATTGATGCGTATCCATATCCCAATCGACAAATTTGACTCCATTTACTGCCATAGCAGATTTCACAATGGTCTTTTTGCACATACCACAATTACCCCAAACCTTGAATTGTGTGCTGGCCCACTTGTCAGAGACAGCAGCCTTTTTTCGGATCATTTTTTTGCCCGACATGACTGATTTGTCATTGGGCATACAAGCTTTTTCATCTGCTTTTGGGGAGTTCTTTTCCGTGCTTTTTTCCGTTGTTTGTTCTTTCGGAGCAGTTGGCTGCTGAGCAGTTGCCAGTTGCCAGAATCCCAGGACAAACAGAAGCAATACAATATTTTTCATGTGAATCATTTTTTATAGTGAATTAACGAATGCTATCTAATGAAATATAAACTGTTGATTTTGAACTTGAATTGTGCTTAAACAGCCCATTTCAATCGCAAGCTATTGCTTACAACACTTACCGAACTCATGGCCATTGCAGCGCCGGCAATCATTGGATTGAGCATAAAACCGTTTATTGGGTAAAGTAGTCCAGCTGCAATAGGGATACCAATAAGGTTATACACAAAGGCCCAAAAAAGGTTCTGTCGAATGGTGGCTACTGTTTTTCTGGACAGTCTTATTGCGGCAGGTATTTTATCCAAATCGTTGCTAATCAGTGTTAATTGAGCTACCTCTTTAGCGATATCAGAACCTTTACCCATGGCGATACTAACATTGGCCCGCGCAAGCGCCTGACTGTCGTTAATACCATCGCCTGCCATGGCGACTATCTTACCCTCTGATTGTAATTTTGATATGAAGTCCTCCTTTCCAGATGGCAACATGGCTGACTGATAATCTGTGATACCAACCTGACTGGCTACTACCGCCACACTTTCTTCTTTATCTCCTGATAATAAATGCACCGCAATACCCATTTGCTTCAATTCTTGAATGGCATCTTTTGAACCTTCTTTTATAGGGTCTGAGATTGTCGCAACACCGAGTACTTTTTCAAGATTGGCGAAATACACCAATGTATTTGCGGAATCATTCCATTTTACGGTCTTTTCTGATAGATACTCAGACAATTCCAGCTTGTTTTCCTGGATATAGGAATGGTTTCCGGTAAGTACCATTTTCCCTTTATGCATTGCCTGAATCCCCTTGCCGGAAATGGATTCAACATTATCAAGCTCTTGCTGAGCCTTCGATTTCTTAAAGTGATGTACAATCGCTTCTGCCAGCGGGTGCTCAGATCTCATTTCCAGGCTATAAAATACCTGTTGCCAATAATCCTCATCGATTCCTTTTTCCCACACAACTTCTGTTACCTGAGGCTCTCCTTTCGTGATGGTACCGGTTTTATCAAGTACAAGAATATCGATCTTATTAGCCAGTTCAAGACTTGCAGCATCCTTGATCAAAATTCCTTCTGTGGCGCCTTTACCTATACCCACCATGATGGCTGTTGGTGTTGCCAAACCCAGCGCACAGGGACAAGCTATAACCAACACGGTTACCATAGCCAAAATGCCCATATTCAGACCGTTGGGTCCTCCCCAAATCCACCAGGCAAAAAAGGTGATGATTGCGATCAACATGACAGCAGGAACAAAGATTCCGGCAATTCGGTCAGCCAGTTTCTGAACAGGAGCTTTGGACCCCTGCGCTTCCTGCACCCTTTGTATAATCTGCGAAAGCATGGTTTCGGAGCCCACTTTCTCTGCTGCAAACTGAAGGCTTCCTTTTTGATTGAGTGAACCTGCCCACACTTTACTGTTTTTCTCTTTCAATACTGGAACCGGCTCTCCGCTCAACAGACTTTCATCGACATAAGAATTGCCTTCGAGTACATGACCGTCAACCGGAATTTTTTCACCAGGTTTCACCAGAATCACATTCCCGACCTTAACTTCAGATATCGGAATTTCTTTTGTCAATCCTTCCTGATCAATCAGGGTAAGCATTTTTGGCTTTAACGACATGAGGCTTTTTAACGCCGAGGAGGTTTTAGCCTTGGCACGCTCTTCCAGTAATTTGCCCAATAAAATGAAGGTGATGATCACGCCCGCTGCCTCAAAATAAACATGGGCCGTCAAGCCACGACTTGTCCAGAATTGAGGATATAACGTATTAAACACACTAAAAACATAGGCGATTCCAGTGCTAAGCGCAACCAGGGTATCCATATTCGCAGCTCCAACCCGGGCCTGTTTCCATGCATTAATAAAGAAATCACGACCAAACCAGGCAAGCATCGGGGTGGCTAAGGCCCACATAGCAATTTTCGCTCCTGGCGCATCCATGAAAAACATACCCAGTATTACCAGAGGAACAGTAAAAACAGCAGCCCAAATGGTTCTCTTCCGGAGCTGTTCGTAATTATCCTCCTCCATTTTCTTTACCATCTCTTTGGCCTCCCGACTATCCTCGACGATCATTCCGTAACCGACTCCCTGAACAAGTTCACACAATTTTTCAGGGGAGATGGAATCCGGGTCGTATTCAACCTGGGCCGTTTTATCGGCAAAATTTACGGATGCCTGAAAAACACCCGATTGGTTTTTCAGCGTTCTTTCAATATTGGCAGCACAGCCCGCACAACTCATCCCGGTTACCGGGAATCGCTTCAATACTTGCTTTGCATTCTCTGTACCCATATCATAGTATTTTGATACAAAGGTCAGGGGCAATGGGCCGTTTATAGTTATGAAATGATGGAAATGACTTGTAACCTATTGGTTATGCACCTTATCTAGGGCAATTCGACGGCCTCCGCTATTCTTTTTAAAGGCACTTGGCGTCATACCCGTTACCTTTTTGAACTGATTGCTGAGATAGGCTACGCTGCTATATCCCAATTTGAAAGCAATTTCTGAGAGTGTAAATTCATTGTATATAAGCCACTCCTTTACTTTCTCGATCTTCTGAAGAATAAAAAAGTGTTCAATGGTGATGCCCTCAACCTCGGAAAATAGTTTTGAGATAGCAGAATAATCGCGCTTAAGGGTATGCCCCAAAAAAGAAACAATGCTGAAATCCTCTGGCAATTCGCCGGTTTGCACTTTTTCAATCAGAGCGGTTTTTACCTGCTCTATCATCTGGCTTTTTTGGTCGTCAAGCAGCTCAAAACCCAGAGCATTTAATCTCTCCCTTAGAATGCTAAGTTGTAGATCCAGAAGTGGTTTTTCAAGAGTTACCACACCAAGTGTTACAGACTTTGGTATGAGCCCCTGCTGATTTAGCAATTCCTCCACACTGAGTATACAGCGATGGCAAACCATATTTTTTATGTACAGTGTCATGGTGGTAGTGCTTACCTAATTAACCAACGTTATGGCCAAGTTAGATGTCTCTCACGACTGCAGCGGATCGACATCTAATCAGGTTACAAATTGGGTTAAATACGGACCAAAACTTGATATAGGGTAATTAAACCATAACAGTTCAATCAAGGTTCACGTAGTTACCCGCTACCCAATGTTCATCCAGACTAATCTTGTACCAACCGGACTGTTCTTCATATACAAACACTGCGTCTCCTTCTTTAAGCAATCCAACCTTATTGTATTTCGTACTAGGGCCAGATCTAACATTTAGCCCTTTGGGAATGACAACACCGTGTCCGAGTCGCATGACATACCTGGCATATACCCATTCCTGGTTACCGGCAGAAATGCGAATCCAGCCATTGTTTTCTTCATACACTCTCAATATAGCCCCCAGGGAAGTAACATTTATGACCGTTCCTTTGGAACTGGGCAGGTTGCGAATATTGAGGCGATGAGCAGTCACACTGCCATACCAGTCAACAGGTGGAATAATTACAGGCGGATTCACAATTGCAGAAACTAACGGCAGGAAGTTAGCCTCAGCATCTTCTACACTATTGCCACCGAAAAAATTGGTTCCCGGGCAGGATTTCGTAATGCCCATCCCATTGGTACGCATACCACTTCCGAGGTCGAACCAATGGTGATATACTACGTAATCGGCATCCACTTTTAAGTTAAAGCGTTTACAAATTGCTGCAGAGGCTCTGACCACAGCATCTTTGTGCTGTGATGTCATTTCGTCCTCTCCTTTGTCAAAATTGCCAATATTTTCAATGCACAACGCATTTGAATTGTTTCCATAAATACAAGCGGGGTTCCATTCGAGTGTGCGACCTGTGGCGATCGTACCATCAGGAAATATGGAAAAATGTTGGGCAATATCCGACCAGCCATTGATCACCTTATGTACGTATTGCATACCACGCTGCATCTCTAAATGGTTATTCCCTTTAAAATGCGAATAATTGGGAATCCAGGTATGGTGCATTTGTAGAGAAAGTACCGTTCTGGCAACCTGTTGTTGTGTGATCCAGGCCTCAAATTCATCAATGGTAAAAAGTGTAAATCCGTATTTGGTCTTCATTCAGAAGTCAGTCAATTGGTTAAAAAACAAGTAAATGTAATTTGTAAATCAGAGAATCGGCTAGTAATTCAAGGATTATAAACAAATTTAATAGGGAAGTATAACGGTTTATGTTTCCAACATACTTTATGTAAACATGACCATTAAGAAGAGTTTTTGATTGCAATCATGCCTAATGATGATGCGGGTCAACCTGTTGGCACCTACGACTAAAATACTTTTGAGACAAATTCCAGTTTTATGCCAACCTCTGTAACTTCCTCTTCCGGGCGTCAGTCTGCCACCGAACATCTTTGCTATCATTGCAATGAACCCTGTCCGGATGAACGACTAAGACAGGATGATAAGTATTTCTGTTGCGAAGGATGTAAACTCGTTTATGAGATCCTGGACGAACACGGGCTTTGTGACTTCTACGCCCTTGATAAGAACGCCGGTGTTAGTCTAAAACAATCGAAATCTGCCAAAGCCTATGCTTTTCTGGATGATGATGAGATTCAGGAAAAACTATTGGAATTTAACAGCGCTGATAAAAGTCAGGTCACCTTTTACCTGCCTCAAATGCACTGCGTCAGCTGTATCTGGTTGTTGGAAAATTTGTACAAACTGGATAAGGGCGTAAATCACTCCAGGGTGAATTTCCTAAAGAAGACAGCCACCATTCAGTTTGATCCCGGACAAACTTCCCTGCGAAAAATTGCATCGCTCCTAAATTCAATCGGCTATGCACCCGAGATCAATCTCGGCGATGTAGATAAAACCAGCGCACCAAAGATCAGCCGAAAGCTGGCATATCAACTGGCCGTTTCCGGCTTCGCTTTCGGCAACATCATGCTGTTCAGTTTTCCAGAGTATGTAGGTATGGAAAAAGCTACCTACCAATGGTTCTCCGATATTTTTGGTTACCTAAGCATACTGCTGGCTATTCCAGTGTTGTTGTTTAGTGCAAAGGATTACTTCATTTCTGCCTGGCAAGGGCTTAAAACCCGGCAGCTAAATATTGACGTTCCGTTATGTCTGGCTCTGACATCTTTGTTTGGCCGCAGCGTTTGGGAAATTGTAACCGGCACCGGTGGCGGCTATCTGGATTCTTTTGCAGGCCTCACCTTTTTGTTGTTGATTGGACGTTGGTTCCAACAAAAAACCTGGCATCAGCTTTCTTTCGAGCGCGACTATAAATCCTATTTCCCGGTAGCGGCTTCCCTTAAATCCGAAGATGGAGAAAAATCAGTGCCCATTCAACGCCTGGTTCCCGGAGACATCATTCTGGTCCGCAGCCAGGAAATCATACCGGCAGATGGCATTTTACTGAAAGGCTCCGCGCAAATAGATTACAGTTTCGTTACCGGCGAAGCCGATCCCGTGCAGGTAAATAGCGGCGACCGGATATTCGCAGGAGGCAAACAACTAGGAGAAAGCATAGAGATCTCACTTACCAGACGTGTTTCTCAAAGCAGTCTGACACGCCTCTGGAACGACAATGCAAATAAAAAGGCCGAAAAAGGCGATACCACCAAACTGGCCGATCAGGCAGGCCGAATATTCTCCTGGCTGATCCTAAGCGTTGGCGGTGGTGCATTTCTTTACTGGAATTTTATTCAACACGATATAATAACAGGTATAAACGCCTTTACCGCGGTCATGATCGTGGCTTGCCCATGTACAGTCGCCCTATCCATTCCCTTTACCCTGGGGAACATACAACGCCTTCTTGGCCGACACCGTTTTTATCTGAAAAACATTGGTGTGGTGGAGGCCTTCTCGAGTATAAAATCTGTAGTATTCGACAAGACCGGAACGATCACCAACATTGCTCAGCAGTCATTTCAATACCATGGCAAGGCTCCAAATTATGCGGCAAGAGTAGCCATTCGCTCCCTGACCAAACACTCTTCACACCCCTTGAGTAGGTGGATTTATGAATCCATGCCACAAATCCCGGTGGAAAAACCTGAATCATTCAAAGAGATGCCAGGTCTGGGATTAAGCGGCAGGGTGAACGGAATGACTGTAAAAATAGGCTCCAGCGCTTTTGTGAGCCAAGCGGATAACCTGGTTACAGATAATGATCCGATACGGGGCAAATCGGGGGTATTTATTGAAATTGATGGTGAGACCATTGGACACTATGAAGTTCAAAGCCGCTATCGAGATGGTCTGGAGGATGTACTGAATTATTTTAAAGGCCAGGATTTTCTTCAAAATAAGTCATCCAAACAACTTGTTGATAATCAACAACAAATTTGGCTTTTATCCGGAGACCAGGACAGGGAAGCCGACCGGCTTACACCATTTTTCCCTGCCGAAAGCATGAGGTTCAATACTTCTCCGCAAGGAAAGCTGGACTTTATTAAAGACCTGCAGGATCAGCATCAAAAGGTGATGATGATAGGTGACGGTTTGAACGATGCAGGAGCGTTACAACAAAGCGATCTGGGTATCGTCATTGCAGAAAACACCAATAATTTTACTCCTGCCTGTGATGCCATTCTTCATGCGGAGGAGTTTTCGCAGATGCCTAAATTCATTCAATTGGCCCGTTCCGGTGTTACCATTGTACACTGGTCGTATCTGGTGGCTGTATTGTACAACATATTTGGCCTTAGCGTTGCTGTCAGCGGGCATTTGTCACCGTTAACTGCAGCCATTCTCATGCCTTTGAGTTCTGTATCCATTGTGTTGTTTGGCGTGGGACTGGGGAATTGGAGAGCCAGAAGGCTGGGGTTGCTAAGGTGAGGCCGTGTAGCATCTCTCCTCCCCTCCCCCCCCTCCCCGGACTGAAGTCCGGGGCTATGGGATGGTTTGGTCTCCGCCGGGATTTCAGGATGTTTGCTTTATTTTTGGCCGTTCAAATTATTTCACCTTCTGTACACACGTTATGCGATCTCAAAGCTTCAAGAATAGAGTTTACCTGGCTATCTGGGCATTGAGCTTTTGCATTTTTGCTTTAGACTTACTGGTACCTTATAAATACAACCTTGCTTACTGTTATTTATTGGTAAGTCTGCTTGCCATTTTCATAAAAGAAAAAAGCGATGTGATTTTTTTGACAACCCTGATCACGGCGCTTTCCCTATTGGCCCTGAGTTTCAAGCCACATATCCAGTCGTACGAAGAAATGTTGCTCAGCCGTGTTCCGATCATCATTTGTTTTTGGGTGGCTGCAGCCTTTCTGATCAGATTTATTGGGTATCAAGAGACCACTGGAATACAGGAAGGGCGCTTTGAGGCGCTTTTCGAATACGCGTCAAATGGGATTCTGGTAGCCAACCAAAGTGGCACCATAACCATGAGTAATCCGGCTCTCAACAAACTTTTTGGATATCAGGAGGGTGAGCTTACCGGGCAAAAAGTGGAAGAGCTTATCCCTCACCGATTTTCAGGAAAACACAGGCAATATCGAAAAGGCTACCATGAGGATCCCAAGCCCAGAAGCATGGGCCAAAACCTGAATTTATCAGGCCGAAAGAAAGATGGTTCCGAATTTCCGGTGGAGGTAAGTCTGAGTCCATTCAAAAATAAAGATGGGGAGTTCGTGGTCGCATTTGTAATAGATAATACTTTCAGGAAGAATTATGAGAAGTCGATATTGAAACAAAAACAAGAGCTGGCTAATCTGTCGAATGCACTTCAGGAGCTCAATGACAGCCTGGAAAACAAGGTTTCAGAACGAACGCAGGAATTGGAACAGGCAAAAAATGATTTGTCCATTGCCCTTGAAAAAGAACGCGAATTAGGTGAGCTAAAAAGCCGTTTCGTGAGTATGGCTTCCCACGAATTCCGCACCCCACTCACCTCTGTTTTATCATCAGCCGGACTTATCAGGCAGTATGCAGACCGGCAGGATCTGAACAATGTGGTCAAACATTCAGAAAGAATAAAAAATGCAGTGAACGGCTTAAACTCCATACTTACGGAGTTCCTTTCGCTGGGCAGACTTGAAGATGGCCGGGTTTCCGTTCAGCAGGAGGAGACCTCCATGAAGGAGCTGGTTGCCGAAGTTTCCGAAGGGCTACAAAATCTCCTTAAGCCGGGTCAAAAAGTAGAACATATCCACGAAGGCCAGGAACAGGTTTTTATTGACGGTACCATCACGAAAAACATCTTGATCAACCTGATTTCCAACGCCATTAAATACTCCCCACAAGGGGCTCCAATTACCGTAAGGAGTCAACTGTTTCAGGATAAGATAAAAATAAGCGTGGAGGACAAGGGAATTGGCATACCCGAAACAGATCAAAAACACATGTTTGGTCGCTTTTTCAGGGCCAGTAATGCGGCAAACAGCACACAAGGCACCGGGCTTGGACTTTATATTGTGCAGCGATATGCAGAAATGATGGGGGGCACCATAGGCTTTGAAAGTGAAATTGAAAAAGGCAGTACTTTTTGGGTTGAGTTTAAAGTCGGTAATAAGGAGAACATTGAAAATGGCAAAAAATAAATGGTGAGGACATTCGAACAGGTGAGTAATACTCAACTTTCCTGTGAATTATCCCCACCAATCCATTCAATTTCGATCAAGCTATTTCCAATGCTTTGCTATAAAAAAATCATACAAGCACCGTTTATTTAACAGCAATCTGCACTTTTGGCTTTTCTTCAATCATTACTTTGGGTAGTGTAACCGTTAGCAATCCATCTTCATAATTTGCCCCAATTTTGTCGGCCTTGATGTTTTCCGGCAAAGTGAATGAGCGCCTGAATGTGCTGTAAGAAAACTCTTGTCTGGTATAACGCTCCTCTTTTTCCTCTTTCTCCATTTTCATTTCACCTGAAATAGTCAAAAGACCATGTTGAACTTCGAGTTTGAAATCATTCTTTTTGAATCCAGGAGCTGCAATTTTTAGCTTAAAATCCTTTTTGGTTTCCAGGATATTTACTGCTGGAACAGACATTCCATTAAAGGATTTGTATCCATTGTCGGGGAAAAAATCGTCCATCCAGTTGGAAAAGCTTGGAAAGAAATTGTTTTCCGGGTTCCATTTAATGAGTGACATAATTTAATCCTTTTAAAAGTGAACTAATGTGGAAAACATGCATCACATTTTCCAACACAAAGGTTAGGCTATATGATTAAGAATTAAAATGATCTGAATTAGGCTTCACTTTGATTTAGATTAGGGTGTTGATTGGAGAAGTTTATTTCTCGCAGATTTTACGCAGATTATTTAGGTAAGTACTTGAGAAATCAAGACTGCGAAAAATCTAAGCGAAAACATGATTCCGCCACGTGGATAATAGGATTGTTCCCTAAATTTTTTCAATATTTGCACGCGGTACCTTGGTGCCAATTGCCCCGACTATAACCTGCGAACACCAAATTTTTTCACCTACTAGCCCTCAGCCTAAAAGCTGTTCACCACCGCCAAATTATGTTTCCTTCTGATCTCGAAATTGCGACAAACACCCCGATAAAACCAATTCAAACCATCGCTGCAAAACTCAATATTGATCCCGATAATCTGGAGATGTACGGGAAATACAAGGCAAAACTCCCGCTGACGCTGATTGATGAAAATAAAATTGCCAAAAGCAATCTGATCCTTACAACGGCACTGAACCCTACCATGGCCGGGGAAGGCAAAACCATGATGAGCATTGGGTTGTGCGACGGGTTGAATAAAATCGGTAAAAAAGCTGCGGTGGCACTCCGGGAGCCATCCCTGGGTCCGGTATTTGGCATTAAAGGAGGAGCAGCAGGTGGCGGTTATTGCCAGGTGATTCCAATGACCGACATTAACCTGCACTTCACCGGTGATTTTGCGGCCATCGAAAAGGCGAACAATCTCTTGTCGGCCCTGATTGACAACAACATTCAGAACAAAACGCATAGTCTCAATATAGACCCGCGAACCATTGTGTGGAAGCGGGTAATGGATATGAATGACCGCTCCCTGCGCCACATTGTTGTTGGTCTTGGAGGAAGCGCGAATGGGATACCCAGAGAAGATGGATTTAACATTACACCGGCTTCTGAAGTAATGGCCATTTTGTGTCTTTCCAAGAATTTTGAAGACCTTAAAAACCGTCTCGGTAATATTTTCGTGGGCTTTACATTTGATAAGAAACCCATTTTTGCCCGTGATCTAAAAGCACAAGGCGCCATGGCTCTCTTATTGAAAGATGCCATTCAACCAAATCTGGTGCAAACACTGGAAGGCAACCCTGCCATTCTCCACGGAGGACCATTCGCCAATATCGCCCAGGGAACTAACTCAATCCTGGCGACTAAAATGGCCTTGTCTCTCAACGACTATGTTGTTACAGAAGCAGGATTCGGCGCCGATCTTGGCGCTGAAAAATTCCTCGACATAAAATGTCCGTATGGTGATCTGAAGCCAAAAGCCGTCATGCTTGTAGCAACCATCCGGGCGCTACGTCACCACGGAGGTGCTCAAAAAGAAGAATATAGCACGCCCAATATGTCTTATGTAGAGAAAGGCTTTGAAAACCTGGGCAAACACATTGAAAACATCAAGAAATACGGCATCACACCGGTGGTCGCCATTAACTTCTTCCCAGGTGATTCTGATGAGGAGATTGCTTTGGTGCAAGAAAAATGCGCTACTCAAGGAGTGAAAGCTGTGGTGTCACATGGTTTCTCGAAAGGAAGCGAAGGCAATACCGACCTGGCCAAAGCCGTCGTGGAAATGGTTGAAAGCGGTCAAAACAACTATCACCAGCTATACGACTGGGCGTTGCCGATCGAAGACAAAATCAAAACCATTGCCACAGAAATTTACGGCGCTGATGAAGTGGAATACAGCTCTAAAGCCAGAATTCAGTTGAGAAACATAAAAAAACTGGGATACGATCACCTGCCTGTTTGCATAGCCAAAACACAAAAGTCTCTGTCGGATAATGACAAGAAAGTCGGACGTCCAAGAAATTTCAACATTACCGTTCGCGAGTTTGAGTTTGCAGCAGGCGCCGGTTTTATAGTACCTATTCTGGGAGATATTATGCGCATGCCCGGACTTCCATCGATTCCGGCCTCTGAAGGCATGGATATTGATTTGGATGGGAATATTACGGGACTTTCGTGAATATCTGATATACGATATATGATATACAATATCTGAAATCAGATTTCATATATCGTATATATTCTGCCTTACAAGTCCTTTTTTCTGAATACCCGAATGGCAATGAGCATGGGAATTGTTGCCCATGCGAAAAGGATGGAAAAAGCATATGCTATACCCCACCATGTGCCCAGAAACTCTCGGAAAATTGCGCCTGTATAGCCCATTAGCGCTGAAATGTCCAGTTGCAGAAGAACTGCAACCCTCGCCAGATCTATGGGGTTGATAGAAACAAACAACAACATAACTTTTTCCAGAGGATAATCAGCCAATGCAAACATCATGAACAACACGATGGCATCGTATAGCAAGGCAAAAAAGAACCAAAGCAACAGGACAACTCCTATTCCCTTTGCTTTGTCCCTTGTCAGGACAGATGCAAGTAGTGCAATAGAAACAAAGACCAGGGAAAGACCAAGCACAGAAAAAAATAGTGAAAAACCTGCGGCTGTAGGTGAAAAGATAATTATCGGAATACCGACCCCGATTAATACTGATAGCAACATGGCAAATACAAGTCCCCAAAATTGGCTCCACAGTATCAAGCTGCGCTTAACAGGTTGGGACGCCAGCAACTCGATAAACTCATAAGAGTTATAAAAGTGGATGGTAGAAAAGACAATGCTTACCAATGGAATTACTGTCAGAAACACATTTATCAATCCGATAACCCCCTTGGTTGGATCATCACTCAGATTAAATAAACCAATGGAAACAAAAAACAGGAACAATGTGTATCCAATCAGTATTTTATTCTGAATGATATCTAATAAGACATACTTAACAATCCGCAGCATACCTGTTAATTCTTTTCTTGCATGATCCTGGCCAGTGCCCGGTTTAGTTTTTCTTCACCTGTTTGAGCTCTCAGTTCATCAATACTTTTAAAGAACTGCACCTTCCCATCCATAATATAAATAACGTCTGAACTCAGCTCCTCCAGATCACTGAGAATATGTGAGGTTATTAATACCAGCTTTCCTTTTTGTTTTTCCCTAAGTACCTTCTCCTTTAATATCTCTGTAGAGAATGGATCGAGTCCGGCGGTAGGTTCGTCAAGGATTAAAATATCCGGATCAAAAAGGAAGGCCAGGCAAGCACTTACTTTTTGGCGCATACCACCAGAGAGAGTTCGCATTGACTTATCTGAAAATTTCTCTATTTCAAAAGACTCCATCAACTCCCTATCCAAATTTTTAAATCGACCCATTCGGATATCCAGGATCATGTCAAACAATTGCCCTACCCGCATATTATCCGGATAGCGACCAATTTGTGGCATATAACCCAATCGCTGCCTGTAATCCCATTTTCCTGAAATCGGCAGCCCACTTAGGAATATTTCACCTGAATCGGGCACCACAAGTCCCAGAATACATTTCAGAAAAGTGGTTTTACCTGATCCATTCGGGCCAATTAGGGAAATAGACTGTCCTGATTTGAAACATAGATTTACATTATCCAGGACCTTTTGCCTACCGTAGGACTTGTTTAAGCTCTGTGCTTCCAGCATAATCAGCTTTGTTGTTTATTCAGGCAAGAGCACTGCGTCAATTACATGTATGATACCATTAGATGCCGGGACTGTTGCCAATACATTTGCTCCATTGACAGTAATTTTTCCATCCTTATTTGAAATATTCACATTGCCGCCGTTTGCCATGGACAGGATCTTACCATCTTCCAGCATATCCGGTTTAAATACCGCCAGTGCCACGTGATACTCCAGAATATTGGCTAGTGCATCTTTTTGTTCGGGTTTCAGCAGATTATCCAAGGTTCCGGCAGGAAGCTTGTCAAATGCAGCATTGGTGGGCGCAAACACAGTAAAAGGGCCGGCGTTTGATAAAGAGTTTACTAAGTCGGCTGCAGCAACAGCTTTAACCAATGTGCTGTGATCAGCGCTTCCCATAGCAACTTTCACGATGTCTTTCTGAGATTCTTCGTCTTTCACAGTAGATTGGCCACCATCCATGACCGCAGTTTTGCCAGCATTCTGTACAGGCGCATCTCCACTTGAATTTGTGCAACTACACATGGAAAAAACTATAAGAAAGAGCCAAAATAAATTTGTTAGATTTTTCATTTTCATATGATTGAGTGTGTGTTCATTTAAATTAAACCTGAACAATTCCTGTCAAAATTCAAGACTTTTTATAGCAGGCATTTTATCCACAAGTTGTTCAGGAGTTAAGGAGGGAATAATTTTTTCTGCTTTATCCATTAAATACACCATAATACTGCGCATAAACATCAACCCATAAGGCATTCGTTCAACTACTATGGCATACAGACTGACCGGTCGGTAAGGAATATCCCCAATGCCATCGTGATTCAGATCGTATCCTTCATACCGATCCCAGTAATTATGCTCAAATGAATTCAGTACCAGATGACCGTTTGTGGAAACATCAAAGGAATTGCTGAAGAAGTTGTTCTCGCGAATCACATTGGCGTCACAGCTGGCCTGTATCCGCAACGCCCAGCCGTTTTCTTTAAAAATATTTTGCTCAAGTATAATCCTGCTTGCCCCTTCCATAAAAACAGCAGCTGAGTTGTGCTCAAAAACATTACTGGAAATATAACTGTCCGTAATTTCTTTTAACAGTATGCCATACGCAGCACTCCCCCAATTGTAGCCAAATTCGTTTTCGGTCATTTCAACCTTCCTTGAATACATTACCGCCACCCCGGCACCATTTTGATAAAAACGGTTGTGATGGTATTTATCCTCATGAGAAAACATAAAATGGAGTCCGTAACGCAGATTCCGTTCGCTGTTATTCGATGTTATTTCCGAGTTATTCACAAATTCGAAATAAATACCATCCCTTTGTCCACTCACATTATTGCCTTCTATCAAGGCCTCCGCACAATTCCAAAGGTGAATACCATTGCCACTATTCTGCTCCTCTTTGATAATTCCCTGTATATCATTATTGCTTATGACACAATGGTCAGATCTTGAAAGGTAAATGCCAAAAGTGCAATCTCTGAACCGGTTTGATTCAATTATCACATAATCTGCAGATTGCACTTTCAGTCCTGCTATTTCTTGTGTACTACTGGTTCCTGTTCGGCAAATTTCAAATCCAATTACTGCACAGTGCGAAGCGTTCAGAGTCAGCACCTCATATTTATAATCTCCATCCAGCACCGGGTAATCAAGCCCGATCAGTGTGAGCCGCTTTTCAACAACAAGCTCTGCCTCGTGGTAATGCCCGGAAGAAACCATGATCGTATCACCCTCTGCAGCATACTCAATGGCAGAACGTATATTCTTAAAATGCTGTCCTTTACCGACGAAAAACGTAGCAGCTGAAATTTGTACACTTACAAGAACATAAGAAACAAACAGAATTACTTCTTTCATAACTTGAAAGTTTATGGTTGGATTTTAAAATTCAGCTTTTACCTCATCCCACTGAAGTCGCCTGCCTGCTCCAATCGCTTTTTCAAGAGCAAGTAAATCCTGATGTTTTGAAAAACTGGCAATATCCCCTCTCATGGGACTTTTTACCTTTTCATCCTTAAAGTAAAATGCCTGCTGAACCGGAACAAATGTTCCTGTAACGGAAAAATCTACGACTACGATCTGGTTAATATCTACTTCAGGGACCTGTTCGTCCTTAAGGAATGCACAAAGGCAATTCAGGTCATCAAATTTGAATACTCTGCCTTTTTTTGTCACCACCTCTGCGCCAAACCGCTTGTCGGTAATAGTCATCTTACATTGAGTACAAGCATCGACTCCATACCGAATGGGTTCTGGTCCGGAATTACAATTTGTAAAAGCCAACACCAGAACTGCCAGAGCAAAAAGCTTTGGCGTACCGGCTTTAGGGGCTTTTAAAACGGAAGCTTTTTTGTCTTTAAAAAACGTCCACCACCAAATTATGGTAGCCATAAGACAAACTGCAATCAATACCCAGGCTCCGGAATCAGGTCCGGAGTAAGCCGTAAAATTTAGCAGATTCTTATACCCGATGAGGGGAGGCTGATAGGCCATTCCTTCCACCTTAATAGCTGCATTAGGACTCAGGTTATGGCCATATTCATAGCCCCATTGCCAAAAGTCCCATAAGGCCAGAATAGCATATATGTAAGATAAGAGTGTGAACGAGAACAATATTCTTCCGCTACCTAACAACGCGGCTGCCAGACCAATAGCAATTAACAGACCCAGCAACCAGTTTATATATTGAAACTCGGGAAACATTTCCACACTGATATGTTTCATGCCTATATAATGGTTCAATCCATTAATGATATCAATGTCACCAGTCAAAGCATTTGTCCATATTTTCATACTAAGCCCTTCCGGATATTGAGGAGCCCAGAGAACAATTTGCCACATTGGAACAAAGTATGCTATGATCAACGCCATTGAACCTAACGTCAACAAAATCCTGGATACCTTACTTAGCTTCATGCCTGTTCAAATTGAAAATCAGTTAAAATCAAAAGCCGTTTAGAATTACATCTCCTAAATAATCCCCTGCGAATCCGAGGATATTAAGCTTTCAGACAAGTGTGTTACCTGGTGTAATTCACACTTGGAAAAACCTTGTCAACTAAGCGTAAATTTGTAGAGAACGTATTCTCCGAACCGTCATCCTGAAAACAAGTCTGGCCAATCAGGCACTTCCAGGTTGGCGGTCACGGATCACCGCTTTTACTTGGATTCGGAATCAGGTTTTTTGTTGGTACTATAGCTCAATGCTATATTGGTCCCTCTTGGAGAAACGCGAATGTATCCCTGCATTTCCTGATGCAGTGCTGAACAGAAATCTGTACAATAAAATGGGATTACGCCCACCTTGTCAGGCACCCATTTCAGGGTACATGTTTCTCCGGGCATGATTAATATCTCAGCATTATCATTCCCTTTTATGGCAAAACCATGCGGAACATCCCAGTCTTGCTCGAGGTTGGTTACGTGGAAATACACCTCGTCTCCAAGCTTTACACCTTCAATATTGTCAGGTGTAAAGTGTGAGCGAATTGATGTCATATTTACATGCACTTTATTTCCTTCCCTGAATACTTTTGCCTCCTTTTCACCTTTGGCTGCATAAGCGTGCTGATTATCCTCAATTTTGAAGAAGCGCACCGAACGGTCCTTTACAAGACTGGCAGGTATGGCTTCTGCATAGTGAGGTTCGCCCACGGTAGGAAAGTCCAGCAGCAATTTCATTTTGCCCCCGGTGATATCATACAACTGGGCTGATTGTGTTAGTTCAGGACCTGTAGGGAGATATCGATCTTTTGTGATCTTGTTATAGGCAACCACATATTTACCATGCGGATGTGCTGTGTTCCCACCCGGAACCATCAGGTGACCAATAGAGTAATATGTCGGGATCCTGTCTACCACCTCAAGTGTTTTGACATTCCATTTGGCAATTTCAGATGATACGAAACATGAGGTGTACGCAAAACCCTCATCGTCAAATTCGGTGTGCAACGGACCAAGACCCGGTTTCTTTACTTCCCCATGGAGCACTGCATCATAGTTTAATACAGGCATGCCTTCGTATTCACCGTCAAAGGTCTTGTTTTCTATTGCCTGAAGCATTTTTTGGAATGAGAAAACCGGAACGACCGCTGCCAATTTGCCGGAACCGGCAATATACTCGCCGGTTGGGTTTACATCACAGCCGTGTGGAGACTTCGGGCATGGCATCAGATAAACCACATCTTTCAACTCTCTTGGGTCGAGTACTATGGTTTCAGTTTCAATGACACTATTGGCCTGATGCTTGGTATCATCATACAAATTGTGCGCATAACGGGATTTAAGTACTTTACCTTTACCAGCTTTCACATACTCCTCGCACTTTTTCCAGTTCACAGCCATGATAAAATCCTTATCCTTTTGGGAAGCATTTACCTCCAGAAGCGTATGCGCCAGTTCAGAGTTATAACAGGAAAAAAATGCCCAATCATGAGAAGGCCCTTTCCCTCCTTTACTCAAATCGAAATCCATGCCGGGAAACAACAATTGAAATCCCATCGACATCTGTCCGCTTTCAGGATCAATTCTAACAAAAGACACTACACTTTTAAAATTTTCCCTGTAACTATCAATGGGTACATCCGGGTTGGACCCTGCATCGTCAAGCGGAAAACCAAAACGGGTGCCGGCAATGGCATATTCGGTATTTTCTGTTAGAAAAGGGGAAGAGTGGTTACCCGAACTATTTGGTATTTCAAGGATCTCTTCAGTTCTGAAGGAGCCGAAATCAATTCTGGCAATACGCGGCGTGTTATTTCCATTTATGAAAGCCCATCTACCATCGTGTTCGCCATTGGTGGTTGAAAACGCAAGGTGGTGCGCATCGTCCCAGGGAACAAATCCGTGCGAAGTGTTCAACATGGGCTTAGTTTCCTCACTATATCCCCAACCACTTTCAGGGAATTGAGAAAACACAGGTATGATCTTCAACAGGCGGCCTGAAGGCAATCCGTAAACGCTTACCTGACCATTAAAGCCACCTGATACAAGATTATAAAACTCATCGTACTGACCAGGGGCAACGTATACTTTTTGGGCAGCATCTCCTATCACGGCAGTACTGGGATTTTGTGGTTTGCACCCTAATGCAAGGGTTAGTACTATAATAAGGAGCCCCACAAATATTTGTAAAGAAAAAAGTTTGGTTTTCATATCAATTAATGGTTTGAATAGTAAGAGAATAATACAGAACCAGCTTTATTTTTCACCGTCATTGCGACGCATGAATTCCAACAATTCTCTGGCTTCTGCCTGCGTCAGGTTCTGATTCGGCATACGTACCAAGCATTCCTCTAAAAGCTTTTGTGCCTCAGGATCGCTGTCAAGCATCATATCAACATTGGTGATCATGTTTAAGATCCAAACAGGCTGGCGCCGTTTAGTCACTCCGGCCCACCCTGGACCTACCAGTTTTTCATCCGTGAGTTTGTGGCATGCAAGACATTTCAGATCGTAATTTTTCTTTCCGGCCTCCACCCAAACTTGATTTAACGGGTTGGTCAGTTCTACATCTTTGACCTCAGTCCCGTGAACCTCGGGCTGTTTTGATGCAATTTCTGATGGTGTTGGCGATTTTTTAGCCGCCTCTTCTGCTTCTTTTTTTGATGTGCATGCAATTAATCCAATGACGATAATTGCAAGTAGAAAACTGTTTTTTCGAAACATAACAAATTGAATAATTTATTAAAGAAATAAAGACCTTGTTATCTTTATTTGTCAAAGGTATGCACTCTTTTATCCCGCCAATGATGAGCCAGGTCAATCAACTGGTTGATGATCATCATCCTGGTTGGAAGACTTGGCAGGGCTTATATTTGCATCATGTTTTCAAAAACCTTTGGTCATGCCCTGCGAGCGGTTACTTATGTAGCCATTTATGGGAGGGACGGGAATAAGGTCTCATTGCAAACTTTATCGAAGTCGCTTCATATTCCACACCCTATCCTGGGTAAGGTCATGCAATCGCTTGTGCGCAACGGTGTTTTAGATTCTGTTAAAGGCCCGAATGGAGGCTTTTTTATAAATCAAAATACACTTGGCACCCTACTTATAGAAATTCTAAAAACAACAGACGGAAATCTGGTATTTGACAAATGTGCGCTTGGGCTAAAGCGGTGTAATCCGGATCACCCTTGTTTGTTACACCCAGACTTTGAATCCTGTAGAAACGATTTGCTGAAGATTTTTTCCAAAAAAACGGTACTCGATTTATCAAAAGAAACCGAGGAAAAACTCATATTTATAGCCTGAACTATATGAGACAGGATATTGTATTCGGGATGTCCTCTCCATCCAGGACTCAGATTATATGAAGGATTTATTCTGCTCACCCCGCGTAATCAATACTCGGCCCCAAAACCTGTTCCAGCACCTTTACCAGATCGTGAGTCGTCAGGATACCAACCAGGCGCTGATCATGCTCCACTACAGGTAAGGCGTGAAAAACATGGGTTTTAAACAAGTTGATGGCATCTTCCACTGTATCGCCTGGTCTTAGCGTTACCACAGCCTGGGTCATCACATCTCTTACCTGAATATTGTCCAGGCCGGCCTGGTACTGCCCTTCCGGCGTATTTCCCTGATGCATTTCGCTGATGATCTGTAGATAGTCGGTGTAACTGACAATGCCTG
>JACJYQ010000012.1 GCA_020636025.1 Lewinellaceae bacterium
TTAGTGGTCGGACGGCTGGGAGCCGTCTGACCACTAGCGCCTATCGTCAGACAGCTCCCAGCTGTCCGACGATTAAGTTAAAACCAACGCTATTCAGTAACCAGCGTAGCAAAATGGCTTACTGTACAATATCCGTATAGTCAATTAATTGAATTAGCAAGGTGTTAAAAGCGTAGATTTTGCCTCGCACAAGTAGCCATACAATCAGGACACTAATGAAAATCAGCGCATTCGATTTGTGAAATCTTGTAATCGGCTATAATCTGTGCTTACCTTCGCCTACACATGGAATCCCCGCAAATACAGAAGATACTTTTTGGGCTGAAAGTCAGGCAATTTCGTCAGGAATTGGGCTGGAACTTTGAAGAAATGAGTCGACAAACGGGCATTTCCATCTCCTACCTGAATGAAATTGAAAAAGGCAAGAAATTTCCGAAAACTGAAAACCGGCAGAAGATTGCGACTGCACTCGGGTTGTCAGAAGCTTTCCTTATTTCACCGGAACTTACCAAACAATATGCGCCTCTGGGTGATCTGTTGCGCAGTAATTTTTTGAGTGAATTGCCGCTTGACCTTTTCGGTATTGAAATGCAGCAGATTGTAGAGATCATTGCGCGCGCACCTGACCGCGTTAATGCCTTTATTTCTGCGCTGCTAGAAATTGCCCGTGTTTACTCACTTCAGGAAGAGAACTTCTATTTTGCAGCCTTACGGGCATACCAGGAATTGCGTTCCAATTATTTTGAAGAAATAGAGATCGAGGCGGCAGCATTTGTCGCAAAACACCATATCCCGGATAATGGCGGTGTTCCGTATGTGTTGCTGCTTGGATTACTGGAAAAGGAATTTGGATATAAAGTAAGGCAAAAAGGCCTGGCCGAATTTCCAGAGTTAAGGAGCATACGCTCAGTTTTTGTTCCGAAGAAAAAAGAACTACTGCTCAACGACCGGCTGACAGAACGACAACTTGCTTTTCAATTAGCCAAAGAACTGGGATTCAATGTCTTAAAATTAAAAGAACGCCCATTTGCCTCCAGTTTTACCAAATCAAATTCATTTGAGGAAGTGCTGAACAATTACAAGGCGGCCTATTTTGCCGTGGCTATCCTCATCAACAGCCAGGCGTTTTCAAGGGATCTGTCGGAATTCTTTTCGCATAAGGAATGGAATGGTGATATTTTGTTGAAATTGATGAAGAAGTATCAGGCAAGTCCTGAAGTGTTGTTCCAGCGCTTCAACATTCTGACCAAAGATTTTGGGCTGGATAAAGTCTTTTTTCTGCGATTCATACACGATCTGGAGAAAGATGAATTTGAAATAGACAAGGAGCTCCATCTCAACAGACGGCATTATCCCCACGCCTCCGGAATTAAAGAACACTATTGTCGCAGATGGCTTTCCCCCGCGATGCTTCGCGAATTGCAAGAAGCTCAGCAGCAAAATGCCGATGACCTGCATCTGTTAACCGGAGTGCAACGAGCTTCGTTCCTGAATACTGATGAAGAATACCTCTGTATCGCCATTGCCAAGCCGGCTTTGCCCACGGCCCACAGAAACATTGGCATTACGCTGGGGGTGTTGCTGGACGAGCATGCTAAAAAGCGCATTGGTTTTTGGAATGATCCTGCAATTCCCAAAGCAACCGTGAACATAACCTGCGAGCGCTGCTCAATCACCGATTGCAAAGAGCGCGCAGCACCACCAACGGTGAACCATAGAAAGGAAGAAAGGAAGAAAATTCAGGAAGCGCTCGACCGCCTGACCAACCGGAAATAATGGTCACAAACGATCAATTTTATCGGCAAGGATAGTTTCATTAATACACACCTGGTTCACGGTTAAGTTGAAAATGACGGATTTGACAGCGGTAGCAAATGAGTTTGTTTTTTAGCAAAAGGTTTAATAATTTATAATAAGTCCAGATAAAAACAAAACAGATTGCACTACCTTTGGATCATTCAAATGTAAAAAACAATTTCGTGTATCAATTTCCATGTAACATCGCATTATGAAAAAAAGCATTACCAACGTTTTCCTGCTCATTGCCGTACTGACTCCAATTGTAATCTCTTGCCACAAAACGCAAGAAGAAGATATTGAACAACTAAAAAAAGAGGCCCTCAATAACTATGCTGGTCTGGTTCTAGCCAATTATGAAGATTGCTACCAGAGTGTTGTTGATTACAAGCAAAGTGTAGAAACCTTTTTGCAAAACCCAACTGCCTCTGGTTTAGAGCAATGCAAATCTGCCTGGCTTTTTGCAAGAAAACCATACGGCCAATCAGAAGCCTTCCGCTTTTATGGTGGTCCCATCGACAATGGCCAGGGCCCTGAAGGTCTGATCAATGCCTGGCCGATGGATGAAGTATATGTAGACTATGTAGTGGGCAATCCAAATGCCGGTGTCATTAACAATCCTGGCCAATACCCGGACATCAATAAAAACCTCCTGGTGGGACTTAATGAGCTGTTGTCGGAGAAATCAATTTTTACCGGTTACCATACTGCAGAGTTTTTGCTCTGGGGACAGGACCTGAGCGCAAGCGGACCAGGGAATCGTCCGTATACCGATTATGTGACCGATGGTAGCGGTACTGCCGCCAATCAGGATCGTCGTGGACAATACCTCACCGTTGTCAATGAATTATTGTTGGAACACCTGAACCAGGTGCTTACACAATGGACAGATACCGGAGATTACCGTCAAAAATTCCTCAATACTTATGAAACCAAGAAATCGCTTGGGTTAATTTTCTCTGGCCTTGTGGAATTTACAAGCGGGGAAATTGCCGGAGAACGGATGTTCGTTGCCATCGACCTTCAGGATCAGGAACATGAACACTCTTGTTTTTCAGACAATACGATCAACGACCTCAAAGCGAATCTGGAAGGAGTCAAAAATGTTTATTTCGGGAAATACAAACGGATTGACGGAAGTGAGCACTCAGGAAGAAGTTTTGCAGATATCCTTATAAAAATTGATTCAGATCTTGCCCTGGAGGTCCTGAATGCTATTGATTTGGCAGAACTCGAATTAAGCCTGATACCAGCGCCATTTGATCAAACCATTTTAAACAATACCACACCAGTTCAGGAAGCCATTGATGCTTTGAATGCGCTAAGCGACCAATTGTACTTAGCAGGCAAAGCCCTGGGCGGCGAGTTTTAGAACTTTTCAAATTCAAGGAAGGCCATGCGTAGATTTCTGGCAGTCTTAATACTATGCTCTGTTGTTGCTTTTTCTTGTAAAAAGGAAATGGGCCTGCCCCTTGCCCGGGTTGAAGCAGATGAACAGTACACAGGAGGCACTGCCGCCACTACATTCGATTTTGGTGAAAATGCCTTTGGTGTTCAGGCAAAATTTATGACTGCTGAGCAAAATGGTTTTTTCGTAACAGGCAATTCCTTTTTCCGTTCAAGTTGGATTACAGCACCAGGTTCTGTGCAAACACTCGATGGACTTGGGCCACTTTTTAATGACATTTCCTGCGGAAGTTGCCACTTCAAGGATGGAAGGGCTCAGCCACCGGCCGGACCAGGAGAACCTCTTCGCGGTCTATTATTCAGATTGAGTGTTCCAGGTATGGATGCACATGGTGGATCTCTTCCAGAACCAGTCTATGGAGGGCAATTGCAGGACAAATCCATTCTTGGAGTAAAAAATGAAGGACTGGTTTGGGTGAGTTATGAAGAAGAAAATGGTGTATTTGGCGATGGCACCACTTTTACTTTGAGGAAACCGGTGTATGAATTTCGGGATCTGAACTACGGTACCATGTCGCCAGACTTTCAATTCTCCCCAAGGATAGCGCAGCAGATTCCCGGACTTGGTCTGCTGGAAATTGTACCTGAATCTGACATACTGACTTATGCTGATGAATTTGATTCAAATTCGGATGGCATTTCAGGCAAACCGAACTATGTCTGGGATGTTGAGAAACAGCAAACAGTTCTTGGCCGTTTTGGATGGAAAGCAAATCAGCCAAGTTTGAGACAACAGGCTGCCGGCGCTTTTAATGGGGATATCGGCATTAGCAGCAGTTTGTTCCCGGAGGACAATTTTAGCCAGGTTCAACGCCTGGAATATCCAAATATTCCGGATGGTGGCTCTCCGGAGATACCGGATGAATCACTTCGAAAAGTTGTGAGTTACTTACAGTCCCTGTCTGTGCCTGCCAGACGCGACCACGAGGATCAGCAGGTTTTACGGGGTAAATATCTTTTCAATGAGATAAAGTGTTCTGCCTGCCACAGACCTCAGTTAAACACCGGGAATGGCGGCGAGATCAGCTCTTTACAAAACCAAAAAATATGGCCATACACCGATTTACTGTTGCATGATATGGGCGCTGAATTGTCTGACGGACGGCCCGATTTTCTCGCTACCGGAAATGAATGGCGCACCCCGCCACTTTGGGGAATTGGCCTGGTGCCTGTGGTAAACGGTCATTCTTATTTACTGCACGATGGTCGCGCCAGGAATGTCGAAGAAGCCATCCTATGGCATAGAGGAGAAGCTCTGGAACCCAAGGAGAATTTCAGAAAACTGGATCTGGCAGACAGGGAAGCCCTGGTCAAATTTGTAGAAAGCCTGTAAAAAACCTTAATTTTGAATTGTTTAAAACAAACTCACGATGAAATACATTGCTACTGTAACCTTGCTGTTGTTGTTCACCTTTCCTTCCCTCAGCCAAAAAATATTTCACACAAGAGTTGATAAAACGGATATCAATCTCCGTGGAACGGTAGTAGTAATTGCCCAGATAGAGGTAGTGGCTCCTTCGGCCGGTAAGGTGATGGTTCGTTTCGATGGTGACTGCATTTCATCACCAGGCGACAAGATTATAATTGCCGCCAGCAAAACTCCGAATTGGGGAACTGGCGACAATAGTATCTTCGTAAAAGCCATGTCCAACGATTTGAACAGCAATGTTTTTTGCCACACCCGGGTATATGACGTGAGTGCCGGTGTACATACATTTTATGCAGTTGCCCAAAACTATGTAGAGACACCAGGAACCGGTATTGCATCTCTATATGGAAGTTTTACAGCTGAATGGTTCCCGGAAATTTCCGGTCAGGCATTTGTGCAACACAAAGGAATTATAAAAGAAGATTTCAATGTGGAAGGTGCCCCTGTTGTATTGGCAACCCAAACCATTAACACTCCAGTTTCAGGCAAAGTTATAGTTCGCTTCGATGGTCTATGTAAATCAAGCGATGGCGATCTGATATTCCTGGCTGCGAATGATTCACCAACTTGGGGATCAAATGAAGGCAGTTCCAGCATTGAAATTCCGGATGATGAATTCAACACAAATTCTTTTTCACACATTAAGACCTTTGATGTCACCCCTGGAGAACACACCTATTATGCTGTGATAGAAAACTATTATGAAGTGTATGGAAATGGCATTGCCTCGGTTTATGGCAGTCTTACAACCAGTTTTTATCCAAACCAGGAGGAAGTGCAGCCTGTCAATATGCCCATTGTGCAGATTGGAGCCATCATAGACAACGGACCGGCAAACTTGGGTGAACTTGTATTAAATACCACAAAGGCCGGCAAGGTGCTGTTGAACTTTTCCGGGACCTGCATTGGATCCTTTGGTGATTACATAAAACTGGCTGCGAATGACTCGCCAACCTGGGGCCCGCACGATGGAAGTTTCGGTTTTGAGCCCTTCAGCTCAGACCGGAACCGCACTTCGTTTTCACACACCCGGATGTTCGATGTCGGCGCTGGCGAACATCATTATTACGCTGTGGCGGAAAACGTGAATGAGTTCTTTGGAAGCGGACTGGTAGTGGTTTACGGAAATCTAACTGCCACTTTTTTCCCGCAAGAATCTGTATCTTCAACAGAACCTGACTTCGTACAAAATTTCCGGTTGGCGCCAAACCCCGGGAATGACGTAGTGAGTATTCTTACCGACAATTTAGACGGCAAGGCGATCAACATTCAGGTTTACGACGAGAAAGGGAGTCTAGTAAAATCATTTTATGGCCTCCTGCCCGAAGCAGATGGCAAACTAAATTTGAGCGTTGCTTCCCTGCAAGCAGGTAATTACTTCATAAAAATTGAAGGTGAATCTCTGTCAGGCTTGAGAAAATTCCAGAAGTTGTAGACAGTCACTTATTAAGCACCTGCTTAAGAGCTGCTAAAATCTACATGGCAGTTTATATTTAGCTTACTTTCGCCAAATGGGATTTTTCCCCTTTGCTGATCCATTGTCAGCCGTAAGTACATGACAGAGTTACAACAACGAAACCAGGCATTCCGGGAGTTTCTGGAAACACTAAATCCTGCCCAGCGCAAAGCAGTTGACAAAACTGAAGGGCCGCTTGTTGTAATTGCCGGCCCGGGAACCGGGAAAACCCACATCCTCGCTGCCAGAATTGGCAACATTTTGCTGAATACCGATACCCGCGCACAAAATGTGCTTTGCCTCACATTTACAGATGCCGGAGCTCATGCCATGCGCACACGTTTGCTGGCAAGAATAGGCCCGGAGGCTCACCGCGTGAGCATTTCCACTTTTCACAGCTTTTGCAACCGGGTAATTCAGGAAAATCTGGAACTTTTTGGATACGGGGGATTGGAGCCGCTTACTGAACTGGAACGGATTGAAGTTGTCAGAGATCTGCTTTTGTCACTTCCACCGGAACATCCCCTTAGAGAGGGCAGAAAAAACGTTTTTCAGTTTGAAGGGCATGTACGATCCCTGTTTGCCAACATGAAAAAGGAGGGTTGGACACCTGGCTTTGTCATAAGAACCGTCGATGCTTTTTTGCAGGAGCTTCCAAACAATCCCGATTACAGGTACAAGGTCAACACTAAATCGGCTAAAAAAGGCGATCTCAAACTTATTCAGATAAAGGATGTCACCGCAAAATTGGAACGCCTGAAAGCCACCGCAGATATTTTTCCCAAATACCAGTCTGCCTTGCAAAAAATCGGTCGCTACGAGTATGAAGACATGTTGCTCTGGGTAAATCGTGCCTTTGAAACCCACGAAGCCTTGTTGAGAATCTACCAGGAACGATATCAGTATATTCTCGTTGATGAGTTTCAGGATACAAATGGCGCCCAGTTCCATTTGTTGAATCAGTTGCTGGATTATTGGGAAACACCTAATATTTTCATTGTAGGCGATGATGATCAAAGCATTTATGAATTTCAGGGGGCCAGACTGGAGAATCTGGTTCAATTTGTCCAAAAATATAAACGTGGTCTGGAAGTAGTTGTCCTGGAGGAAAATTACAGATCAACACAAGGAATACTCAACGCAGCAGGTAGACTCATTGCAAACAATGAACTTCGGGCTCTAAATAAATTGGAGCAGCACGTTGAGAAATCGTTGCGGGCACACATTGCCAACACTTCAGAACCCCAGGTCAGGCAATATGAATCGCGCTTGCATGAGTTGACTGATATTGTTTCCAGCATTGAAACTCTCCTAAAACAGGGTGTGCCGGCTTCCGAGATTGCGGTATTGTACAGACGGCACAGGCAGGCCTTGCCCTTGCAAAAACTTCTTGGTAAAAAAGAAATACCCTTTCAAACGAAACGGCCTCTTAATATACTTGAAGTCCCGGTTATGCAGCATTTCAGGGCATTGCTTCAATATGTACACGAAGAATTACATGAGCCATTTTCAGGCGATCACCGCTTGTTCAGGCTGATGCACGCTGCATTTCTGGACCTGGATCCTTTGGATCTGGCAAATTTGGCGGCAGAAGCTTCATCTGTCCTTTCAAGTGCTGAAAAAGTAGCAAATGCCCATTATGCCAGTGCCCAGGATTTGTATCCCACGCGGAAGGCTGTGTTATGGAGAAAACTGCTCTCCGGAGAAACCAATCTGAATGCCTTAAAGCTTGATAATCCTGAAAAACTACTCACGTTTGGTAAAAAACTGAATCAGTGGATACAGGATGCCACCAATGTAAGTCTGCCGCATTTAATCGAAAGATTATACAGTCAAACAGGCTTGCTTGAATGGGCACTGAATCAACCAGATAAGATTTGGTATCTGCAGGTATTGGCCAGTTTCGCTGCTGCTGTTCCGCAAACAGCATCCAAACGAAGATCCTCGCGGAGCAAGCACTTTACTGATCTTGGCTATTTTCTCCAGCAATTGGAAAACCTGGATGGGAACAATCTGCCACTCCCACTACGTCAGACTATTGAAATTGAGCAGGGAATACAATTGTTGACTGCACACGCTGCCAAAGGTTTGGAATTTGAACATGTGTTTTTATTTGATTGTGTGGAAGATTCCTGGGAAAACAATACAGGCGATACCCGCAATCGCTTTGCCTTGCCTCCTACTCTGACACTATCCGGAGAAGCCGATGCCCTGGAAGCGGCCCGACGCTTGTTTTACGTGGCTACAACCCGGGCAAAGTCTGGTTTATACATATCATTTGCCCAACAAAACGAAGATGGCAAAGCGCTAACTCAAACACAATTTCTCGATGAAACCCGAATTCCTGTAAGCTCTATTGAGGTTTTACAAGAAAAAGTCATTGATTCACAGACGGTTTTGTTAATGGAGGAATCAAAACCAGTGATCAATTTACCGGAGGATGCAGTCGTAAAGACACTTCTCGATCAATTTTCCATGAGTGTAACCTCCCTGAACCGGTATTTGCGATGCCCACTGGCTTTCTGGTACGAGGACATACTTAAAGTTCCTTCTACCATGAGCGAGGCAGCCGCATACGGGACTGCGATACACGGCGCCTTGCAAGGTTTTTTTCTAAAAATGAAGGCCGGCAAAAAGCATATCTGGCCCTCGTCTGACCAACTGGAGAAAATATTCCAAAAAGAAATCGGGCATTTAAGACCCTGTTTTTCAGAACATTCATTCACACAAAGGCTATCCCTTGGGAGCAATGTATTGCGGCAATTTCACCAGGAGCAAATACCCTATTGGCGAAAACGCGCCATTGTGGAACGCAGGGTCGACCGGGTAGAATTCAAGGGCGTGCCACTCACCGGTGTGATCGACAAAATAGAATGGCTGGACAAAGGTCTCCGTTTGGTTGATTATAAAACCGGGTCCCCTGATAATAAAAAGGCCCTTCCTCCCGGGGAGCAAATGCCGAATGGAGGAGATTACTGGATACAACTTGCTTTTTATCAGATATTGCTGGAAAACGCGCGTATTTATCCGGAGGCCGTGCAAAGCACTGCCATTTCCTGGGTGGAAACGGACCGGAAAGGGCATTTCCCTGTAGTTGATATAAGTTTTACGAGAGAGGAAATTGCTTTTGTAGAAAATCTTATTGTTGAAACCTATTCGAAAATTCAGCAAAAGCAATTTGATACCGGATGTGGCAAAGAGGATTGTAGTTGGTGCAACATGCTTAGAGATCGCCATCAAAAAGGACTTTTGCCCAGGATACAGGAAGAAGGGCTGGATGATTAATACCCGATTACCGGAGTACTACAACTCGTTCCCTGATACATACTTCATCAGTATCCATTTGCAAAATGTAAGGACCAATCGGAACCTTTTCCAGGTTTATGGTGAGCATTGATGCTGAACCATTGTATGAGGATTTTGTCAAGACACATTGTCCCGATGCATCAAGCAGCGCCACACTAACTAACTGCGGATGGTATTGCGAAAATGAAATGCTCACCTGATCTGTCGCTGGATTGGGAAAAATTTCATAAAGTAATTCAACTTCGGGATTGAGGTTTTGAACTACACCATTCAAATGAAATTCCATGCTTTGGGAACACCCGTTTTGATCGGTAACCTGAATCTCGTATGTACCTGCAGCCAGGTCAGAAACATGGTTGTTTCCTGTTGAATAAAGCACTCCATTTCGAAACCACTTAATATCCAAACTTCCGGTGCCACCTGAAATGCTTGTGTAAATGGCGCCATTTGCTTCCCCGGTATTTGGTTGAATTAAATCAATCAAATCAACGGTGAGCGCTACCGGATTATTCAGCAATGCCATAGTAGTTTGCTGACAGTTTAAGGCATCTGAAACGGTAACTGCATACGTTCCAGCTTGAAGATTAATGATTTGCTGAGTACTTGCGCCATTTGACCATTGGTATTCAAAAGGAGCTGTGGCGCCAGAGACTACCACCGAAACCGAGCCGTCGTTAGAATCGTGGCAGGAAGGATTGTTAATTATCAAGGTGGCAGCCAGTGCACATTCAAGGCCATCACACTCTTTTACCTTTCCGGAAATGGCTTTTTCACAGCCTGTGGCATCTCTTACTACCGTCAGATATTCGGCTCCGGATGGTAATACATCATCTTGTTGACTGCCAAAAATTTCATAAGGTTGGACACCTCCCCTTATACTGACATGTAGCTTAGCCATATCAACGTCTACACATTGTTCGCTTATCTCCAGTATTAATGGCTGAAATTCTGGAGATAAGCTTCCATCAGTAACTTTAATACATACCTCGCCTGTTTCCTGTTTGATTGGAAATGCAGAAGTGGCGACCTGGATGAAATACAATGCTCCGGGTTGCAGCGATCCAACTGTTACATAGCCATCACATCGTTGTGGATTTTCAACACAAAACACAGTTTCCAAAGCACCACAATCACCAGTCCAAAGTGACATAACATGCTCAAAATCAGTATTGGAGTTTATCCGGACGGTTCCTGAGACAGGTGCTTCAAAAACGAACCAGATGTCTTCGTAAATGGCAGGTACACAGGCTGGCAATAACCCGGAGCAGGTCGCTCCTGAGATTAAAGCGCTTGTACAAGCACTACCGATGGTAATTGGCGTTGCCTGGGTACAATCATTATTCATTGGAACCATAGTATGTACCAATTGTAATTCCGGACAAACATCCCCTTCTATACTGGCGAATGCCCCGGCTATTTGCAATAGGTATGTTTCGTTCGGCACTAAAGATTCCAGTTTCAGAATTGAGCCATTAGGGTTGGTCAAAATCTCAGAAAGATTGCCACAATTTCCTTCGTATAAACTCATAACATCTGAGAAATTGGCATTGCTTCGAATCTCCAACACATTACCCAACGGAAGTGCAGGTGCCATAAAACTGTACCAGATATCAGCTCTGGCCAGGGTATTACTGCCTGGAAGTGGTCCTGTAGTACCCGCATGACGATTTGTACCCGTGACACAGGGCATTTCTGGAATAAGCAGCAATGCCTCTGTACATGCATCATTTACAGGAGCCGACCAGGATTGCGTGGACTTTTCGATTGACACACATATCTCGCCACGCGCAGTACCAAAACTGTCTTCCGTACCGCAAATTCTAATGAAATAACCTGTGCCTTCGATTGCCTGAAACCGGACTTCTTCTCCAGCAAATCCATGCTCATCTGCATTGTGACATTGAATTTCCTGCAACACTGAGCAATCACCTTTGAAAATGCTTACAACATCGTTAAAGTCAGCCCTGGTTTTTATCAATGCCTGTCCACTAAAATCAGCATTCCACCGGTACCAGAGTCCGCCAAGGGGTTTTATTATGCATCCTGGCTTAGGACCATTAAACAGCGCATACAGGTTATTGCCGCTTGTACATCCCGCTCCGGTTATAAGCTGAATTGCATTCTTGCAGATGTCGTTTTCAACCCTTTGCGTGCTATCACCGGATGCATTTCCATCTCCTCCGACCACCCAGGGCTGAGCATGTATTCCTGAGAAACATGAGCTTGTCAGGAAAATCAGGAAGGATAAATACCGGTAGTATTGTAGCATTATTTGCAAAAAGAAAAACTGAGCCTAAACTGTAAATCTGAGTTAAAGATATTCGAATTGACAGTTGTCAATTCAAAAGAAACATGTTTCCCTCAAAATTAGCATAAGCTTGTTAAACACTTGTTGTGACGAAAAACAATCGCTAACCTTGCAACAAGCATCAACAGTTATGCCTGAAATTATCCAATTTGATACTTTAACAGAACAGCGGCAAGCTGCTGTAAAACCTGCCGGCGATCCATTGGCACCTTACGTGCCATCGGCTTCAAAGCCCTGGAATGAACACCGTATTGCTCATTTGTATAATAGAATTGGATTCGGAGCTTCCTTTCAGCAAATAAAATCAGGATTGTTGCTTTCGCCAGAAGAGTTGATTGATCAGCTTCTGGACACAGCTGCCGGAATTGGAGCTCCTGTCCCACCCTACTGGGCTTTCTGGACAAGTCATGAATACGATCTAAATCCTGATCCAAATCTGATATTCACACACCGTGAATCCCTTCGTCGACAATGGCTTAGTGCCATGCTGGATGAAAGCATTCAGGCAAAAATGGCTCTTTTCTGGCATAACCATTTTGTAACGGAATTAAGTGTATTTGAGTGCAATGCCTATTTATGGGAGTACTATTCGCTGTTGCATCAACATGCATTCGGGAATTTTCGGCAATTCACGATTGAGGTTGGAAAATCCGGTGCCATGCTTACATACCTGAACGGCAATTTAAACATCGCCGGTAACCCCAATGAAAATTATGCCCGCGAGTTGATGGAACTTTTTACCATGGGCGAAGGCAATGGATACACTCAGCAGGATATAGTAGAAATGTCAAAGGCCCTAACGGGCTGGCAGGCAAGAAAGGACGTGTGCGCAACGCCTTTTTTTGATCCGGGTTTACATGACGATGGTCAAAAAACCATATTTGACATAAGCGACCAATTCGGATTTGAGGCGGCGCACGATATCATATTTGTTGAGCGGGGTACCCAGGTAGCGCAATTTATTTGCGCTAAACTCTACAGATATTTTCTACAACAAGACATTGATACCCATGTAGTTGAATCGCTTGCTCAAACATTTATTGATAATAATTGGGAATTGCTTCCAGTAATAAAAAGACTACTTAAGAGTGCGCTTTTTTTTGAGGATGAATTAATGAATACCCAAATCAGAATGCCTTTGGAAACCTTGAATAATCTGATAATATCAAATGGGCTGAAGGCTTCAGATGTTCCTGAAAACTGGTTGAATTCCATGTTTTTTTGGTCCTCCCAACTTGGTCAGGAGTTGTTTAACCCGCCAAATGTATCCGGATGGAAGGGTCACCATAACTGGATTAATGAAAGCACATTGACCGGCAGATGGAGCTATGCTTCTTCGCTTGTACAATTGTTTGGCAACAACCAAAACGCACGTGAAAAACTTCGTGCACTTGCCAAAGAATTAAGCAACAACAGCCGCGACCCTGAAATGATAACTGCTCTGCTAGCGGAATTCTATCTAAGGCAAAACCTGGAGCCCATTTATTTACAAGCAGCGGTCATTAATTTCAAAGCGAATATCCCTGAAAATTATTTTACCGATGGAAGTTGGAACCTCGATTGGGACGAAGCGCCATTTCAACTGGTGAACCTGATGAATTATCTGGTTAAACTGCCAGAATATCAGCTGATATAGCATGAATATTAAGCATAAAACATCGCCTCTTGAGCGAAGCCGCCTTCAGGACGAAGCTCATCTTCAATCACATCAGATGTGGTCGAGACGCGATTTTTTGTCTGCATTTGGATTGTTCAGTGCAAGAAGTCTGGCCTTGGGAAATTCAGCGATACATGTCTTTCAACCAAATCCTTTATGGGCTGCACTGGCCAATGGAAATACTGATAGAATCCTGGTACTAATCAGGCTTGACGGCGGGAACGATGGCCTTAATACGATAGTTGAAAGAAACAACCCGAGCTATTATAACCTTCGCCCCAATATTGCCATCTCTGACAACCAGCTTTGGGCTTTGAGTAATCAATATGGTATGCCCTTCAGCACTTTCCCACTTCAACCATTTTGGAAGGAAGGCCAAATGAAAACCATTTTCAATGTTGGTTATCCTCAACCGAATTACAGCCATTTCAGGTCGTATGATATCATCGCTTCCGGTAGTGATTCAGATGTGGTATTAAATACAGGTTGGCTGGGCAGGTTTCTCGATAATGAATATCCGGTTTTTCTGGAAACACCACCTTCTGTTCCACCAGCCCTCCAAATTGGGGTGCAAGCCGATCTTATATTCAGATCTGATCAACTAAATATGGGACTTGCTGTAAGCAGTCCACAAGAGTTTTATTCCATCGCCCAAAGCGGGCAACTTTACAATACGACAGGATTGGGAAACACTGCAAGGGATCAGGAATTGGCATTTGTGCGGCAAACCGCAAATGCTGCATTTCGATATGCCGATAGTGTACAAAATGCCTACAATCGCGGTAAAAATCAGGTAAATTATCCCTCACAGAATACGCTTGCCGAACAGTTGGCCATTGTGGCTCGGCTGATCAAAGGCAACCTGGGAACCCAGATTTTTATGGTAAAGCTAGCTGGTTTCGATACGCATGCCCAACAATTTGATTTTCATCAAAACCTGCTATCCAAGTTATCAGAGGCAATTAAGGCATTTTATGATGACCTATCGATTGGAGGCAAAAGCCTGCCAAACAAGGTTCTCAGCATGACCTTCAGCGAGTTTGGCCGAACCATTTACGAAAATGCGTCTCTCGGAACTGATCATGGATGGGGAACACCGGTTTTATTATTTGGCGGCAACATCGGTCAGGGATTTGCCGGTCAATATCAGGATCTAGGCAATCCCGACCCGCTCGCTGACCCTCCATTTAGCATTGATTTTCGTGCCATATACGCTACAATTCTACAGGACTGGATGGGCGCGCATGCCGATGTGGTTAGGTATATCCTGGGAAACCAATTCCCTATCATACCAGGACTTGTCCCATCCACAGCACCTGAATCCAGCCAAAAATGTGTATTACTTGGTCACAATCCACATCCGGGTAATACAGGAGTCGTACAGATAAAATATGCGATGAAACAACCTGGGCAAATAAGATTGCAGATTCTCGACAAAGCTGGATACCCATTGCGCACACTTGTGCATGAGTTCAAACCCGCAGGCAGCTACATTCTTGAATTTCAGCCATCTGAGTGGTATTTAACACCTGGAAATTACAGGTACAGACTACAATCGGGCGGGCAGGTATTTGAGCGAAACATAAAACTTTAATGGTTAATGGTTAATGGTTAATGCTTAATAAATTTTATCATTAATCATTAAGCATTAATCATTAACCATTAAGCATTAACCATTAATAACTTACCATTACTTCTCATCTCCTTTTGGGTGCGATTTTTCGTAAATTTCCATCAGCCTTTCTATGCTGTTATGCATGTATACCTGGGTGGCTGCTAAGTTTGAGTGACCTAGTAATTCCTTTATCACATTGAGTTCGGCGCCATGGTTGGACAAATGGGTGGCGAAGGAGTGGCGCAAGACGTGTGGACTTCTTTGCTCAACGGTGGTAACCAAAGACAAATTTTTGCGCACTATCTGATATATACTTTCAGGTGAAAGCTGAGTTCCTTTTCGGTTCAGGAATAACCAGGGTTCTTGGCTTGTTGGGAAGCTTTTTTCTCTTAATTCAATAAAGCGATTAATCAGGTCGGTCAGGTAAGCGGCGAATGGCAATATTCTGTCCTTGTTTCCCTTACCTTTTACTTTCAACACCATGCGTTGGAGGTCCAGATCTTTGATTTTCAGATTTGAAGCCTCGCTACGGCGCATGCCTGTTGCATAAAGGAGTTCCAGGATAAGTCGTTGTTGCTGCCCTGTGAATGTTTCCGGGAAATCGATTTGGTTGAAAAGAGCTGATAATTGTTTTTCCTGTACAAATACCGGGAGGCGCTTTCCGGTACGTGGAGCAACTACTTTTTTCATAGGGTCCTTGTCAAGGAGCCCGCGTTTGCGCAAAAACTTGAAATACGTCTTTAAACAGGAAAGCCGCCGATTGATGCTTCGTGGGCTGTGGCCGGCTTCCATTTGGGAAACTATCCAGGCCCGGATATGCAAATGCCTTAGTTCATTGACCGAACTAAGGCATTGGTGTTCCACCACATGGGTGATAAACATGGACAAATCGTTTTGGTAAGCCTTCAGTGTGTGGGGCGAAAATCTACGCTCCAGAGAGAGGTAACTGTAAAACGATTCTTCGTGAAACACGGAATTAATTAGCTAATTGGCTAATTGGCTAATTAGCTAATTAATCGTTTTTGTTTCCGTACATCTCCTCTTTATACACGGCTTTCAGCACTTCTGTACGACGCTCTACAGATGGCTTGGTGAAAGCTTTGCGGCGGCGCAATTCTTTTAGAATTCCGGCTCTTTCAAATTTGCGTTTGTACTTCTTCAGAACCTTGTCAATTACTTCGCCGTCTTTAACTTCGAGGATAAGCATAAAAAATACTCCTTTTTTTGTTGAAAAATGTCTTTTTGAAAATGGGCTGCAAAGATACTGCCTCTTTGCGAAATAAACTCGTTTTGATTTTAAATTTTCAAAAAAACACTTGCATAGCCTCCCGGAAGGTATTGGCATGTGCCTCTACGATGTCAGCTATTTTGGGGGAATACCCGCCGCCCATGCTTACGGCTACCGGCAATTGGTTGCGTTTACAAAATTCCAAAACTGTTTTATCTCTCCGGCGACACCCATCTCTGCTCAGGGCCAATCTGCCAAGCTTATCTGTTTCCAGCACGTCTACCCCACTCAGGTAAAAAATAAAATCAGGTTGAAAAGCCTCGGTTACCCTGGGTAAATGGTTATTCAGCGTTTTTAGGTATGCATCATCATCCATGCCATCTGGAAGGTTGATATCCAGGTCGGATTTTTCTTTTCGGAGCGGATAGTTTTTTTCACCATGCATGGAAAAGGTGAAGACTTTTGGTTCATTACTAAAAATACTCGCAGTACCATTCCCCTGATGAACATCCAGATCAATAATCAGTATTCTTTTTACCAAGTCATTCTCTAACAAATAGTTAGCTGCCACCGCCTGGTCATTGAAACAGCAAAAGCCTTCGCCTCTGTCGGCAAATGCGTGGTGAGTGCCACCGGCGATGTTCATGGAACAACCGTATTGAAGTGCGTACAAGGCACATTCAAGAGTCCCTTGAGAAATATGCCTGCCTCGCCGCACAAATGTTTCGTTGATCGGAAAGCCAATGGTCCTAATTTCCCGCTCCGTTAGCCGAAGCTCGTTCATTCGAGTCCACCAATCCTCTGTATGTGTTAACAGGGCTGTTTCTGTTTGTAGCATCTCGGGATGAAAGAGATTCTCCTCTCTCAGCGTGCCCTCCCAGAGTAATTGTTCTGCCAGCAGATCATACTTTTCCATCGGAAAACGATGACCTGCTGGCAATCGAAATTTATAGATAGGCGAATAGGCTACTTTCAACATGCACAGTACAAAAGTCAAAACGACTTTAATTGTTCACCGAAAATGCAGGGTTACTGTATGATCACTTTAAAAGTAGCCTGGCCACGGTCACTTTTCACTACAAGTTGATACAAGCCTTTTGGCAAATTAAGTTTCTCGAATGGAAGGCTGTTTTGCCCCTGTCCAACCGTAAGTGATTGGTTATTAATTAGTTTCCCTTGAGCATTCAATAAGCTTATGTTGAGATCAGCCGGTTTGCGGCTTTCAATATTGAGCCAAAAATCACCCTTTGAAGGGTTCGGCGTGACAATAATATTCATTTGATCAGCCAAATCATTGACACCACTAACAAGCGACAGTTCCACTGTTTTTGACAGGGTATCACAGCGATTGATTGCCTGTAACAATACGGTATATGTCCCTGGAAAATCGTAGCTATGGATCGGGTTCACTTCTTTACTGCTATTGCCATCTCCGAAATCCCATAAATAGGATTCCGCATTGTTACTGCTATTCGTAAATAAAACCTCCAAACTGTTGGTCGTATAGTTAAAGTTTGCCGAAGGGGCTGGGAGAACCGTCAATGCGTGAAATGTTGTGTCTACTCCAAGTGGGCCAGTCACGATCAGCCGTATAGACTTGTTTCCTGTTGTACCAAATGTCACATTATGCGGTCCCGGACCAGTTGCAGTGGATGGAAAAGATATGGGACCGAAATACCAGGCGTAATTTGTTCCAGGCGTAACCTGATTGGCCAAAAACATCGCGGTATCCAGTTTGCAAATGGTATCGGGAGGGTTCAGCAACTGAGCTACTGTATGTTCTTGTATGCCAATATTATCCAGAAATGTGTTATTACCAAAATCATTAATTGCCACGAACCTAACAATCACAGACTGACCTTTAAACGCCTGAAGATCAGCTGATTGTTTCTTCCAGTGGGATGAATCAGTTACAAAATAAAAGACCTGAGAACTCGGAATGGTAGCCAGCTCAGGATCCAGTTTATCATACACCACTACAGGTGGGGCCAACAAATTACAGTTAGGAAAGACCTCTACTTTGAGTCCTTCTATATAGCTGCTGCTATACTGGCGATGTGCCAGGTCGAAACTCAATACCGGCCGGTTAACGTTTGTTAGTTGAATAGGAGTCATGTATAGATAATCCATGGCTCCTTCCGTTTCATAGTCGAAATGATTCATAAATACACATCTGGTTGGGTTGCCATCTACTCCAATCAGCGGATTAAATTCATTGGACAAATCCCAGGTGTATCCACCGTCCGGATTTTCAATAGTCCAACCCCGGGGCAATACATCGGATGTGTCAAATGTTTCAGCAAACAGACCGGTAATGGCCTGGGTTATCACGGGCAAAGTCAGTGAGAAGGTATCATTAAAGTTGGCGATATCGCCTGCAGTACTAGACCAGATACTTAAATTAGCAACACCGTCTCCGTTTATAGACAATGGCGTATTGAAGGTATATACCTGTGAATTTCCAGGCAAAATATCAGGTAGCGACTCTGTAATTACCGGTTCATTATTAAACCTGTAACTGATTTGCGCTCCACTTACAACTGCGGAACCTTCATTGGTAACATTTACGGTTATGTCCTGTGTACTCGCTCCGCAGGAGATGATTCCACCACTTGTCGGGTTAATCAATGTCCTAACACCCAAATCCTGAACCTGTGTACAATTTTTCAGTTCTCCAGGCCAGTGAATGGCAATCGCCCTTTCACTATGCAAACCATTTGCATGAGATGTTCTAACTGAAACCCACCTGGGCGTACCGGCATTTTGTATGTGAATATCAATGGTGTTTGTATCCGTTGTTCCAACAAGTTCCATATACTTACCTCCCAACATATAGGCGTCATAGCTTAGCGTATCATTCACCTCAGTCCAGGAAAGCCTAAAATAATCTGGACACACCTGATCAATATTCAGGTCTTGTGGAGCCGGTGCAATGGAAAATGGGTGATCCATGGTGTCAATCTGCATACCCTTGACAATCAACAATTTTACATTACCGCTGATCACATTGGGCAAAACCCAGTCATACATACGCAATCCGCCACCCACAGTGACAATGTCTGAAAATGTCAAACCATCATCGTAGGAAGCTTTGATCGTAAAGCTGGTGCTGGAATCATAGGCATCCCAGTGAATACGCAAAGTCGATCCAGGTTCAAAACCTTCGCCACCAGCCGGGTAAGTAATTTTCACATCATCCTTAAGGAAATCCCAAACCAGATGGTATTCCTGGGGGCCAAATGGAATGTCAGTTCCATTAATGAGCACCCGGTAATCTCCGGCAACAGGATCGAAAATAGAAACCTGCTCCACATTATTCAGGGAATCACGTCCGGTTCCGGCAGGTGTGTTGAGGATAACCGGATCAGGAGTTGGATCGAGTTTCCAGGGGTAAAGTGTGTCTCCGGCTGGTGTAATAATCCATAAATCGAGGTCATTTACCAATTTGCGCCCAGCTCCGGGATTAGCGGGAGAATCGGCCCAGGCTATCATAAACTTTGCAAGCCTCACACCGCCTGGAATTTGCAAAACATGTTCTTTTACTTCTCCCTGATCTGCCTCATCCGAAAGATGGCTGTTTGAAGCCAATAAGTTTAGCGCCCTGCCCGCATTTACCAGCCCCCAGCCAAATTTGAAATCAGGGCCTATATTTCCAATTTCGTTTGCGCTGTTCAGGATTACAGCTTTGAGCAAGGTTGCATTGGGTTGCTCACCTGCGTGAAAACTTTTGAAAGCCTGCGTAAGCTGCGCCAAACAACCCACTATGCCGGGAGCGGCACCTGAAGTTCCCCCAAATTCTCGATAGTCATTATAAGATTTAGTTGAGAATTGGCCTTTGCCATTTGCTGTAATATCAGGTTTCAGGCGGCCATCAGACGCAGGGCCACGACTGGATGTTATATCCAGCAAGGCGTCTTGTCCCACATTTGCCACAGCTATGCTGTTTTTCGACATTTTATGCCCACCGGATATATTTCCCCACTCATTGCCTGCTCCGTAGCCACAATTGTTGTTATTGCTGTTTCCGGCTGAAAACACATGCATTAGTGTAGGATGCTCATATAGCTGTTTGTCAACTGTTTGCGAGGTAATGCCATATGGAAAATTACATCCCTCAGAGTATGAGGTGTTTGTGATGGTCACTCCTTCGTTGAGGTGTAAATCAAGTGTTTGGTCCTGGAAAGTGTTTTCGTAATCAATGGCCAGTACATCGGCACCTGCAGCCATGCCTTTCATATATGGATTGAGGTTTCCGGCACCTCCAATGATACCCGCTACTCCATCCCCGTGAATTCCATAATCTACTGGCGTATTGGTGATATTATACAGCCTTCCCTGAAAATCAATATGGGGCCCAAGCTGTCCATCATCCCTTACCAGGGTCCGCACTCCTTCTCCATTAAATTTATTCCCCATCGGGTAATCTGAGTCTAACAAATTCGATCGATGCAAGGCTCTTCCCCGGTTATCCTCCTTCTCCCCGGGAGGCGATACCAGCTCCAAATATTGAATATAAGGCAAGGCGGCTGCATCAAGCAGGTCCTTTTCTTTTATTCTTACCTGTATAAATCCATTTTGGTTTCCTTCTTTTAATACAGTCATGCCCCATTGACGGCACCATTCTGCCCCCATTTTTATGCTGATATTTGGATATACCTGCAAGTTCACATCAACCTGGTCACCATGAACTGCCCAATCACCATAAGGTGGTTCCCTAAGGTTTTGTGCCATTTTCCAAACCGGCTTAACAGACTGCACACTTTGGGCTCCAAAGGATGTTAATTCATTAAGGTCAAAGAAATTTGGAAGGATAAGCAGATAAGTTGCGGGAAAGACATAGGAAACGATTTCTACTCCATTGTTATTCAAACTTGCCCTATCCTTAGCCTGAAGCACTTTATTAAAGTGAATATATCGTGCGTATTTCCCGTTAAACACTTCCGATTCCATCGACGGTCTTTGCGAAGCGAGTTCCTTAAAGTTAGCCCGAAAGTTCTCAATACCCCAGGAAAACCGAATTGGGTATGTTTCCTGAGCATGAATAATTGTCAGATTCACCAGGCACAAAAGCAGTAGCAGTAGATTTCTTTTATCCATATCTAGTTGGGTTGCAGACTTAAGGTTGCGATTAAACTGATTAAAGTTCCTCAAAAGTAGATTGCTTTTTTAATTGATCTGCGTTTTCGAATAATTCATGTTGGCTTGTACGCGACACATAACACCAGCATTTAATGTAAATAGTTGCCTTCAAATTTTTGTCTACACTTGCACTATTCTGAAAAGAGACTATTTTTGTAATTGATATTCTTAAAAGCATTGATTTTTTGTACGTTTCGTGCATTTTTTAATGCATTATTCATTCACCAACGCCTTTTTATACTTTCCTTAAACAAAGAGTAAAGGTGTAAAAACACATTCCTTTTGCCATGAGACACTGGGAAAAGAACAAAAAAAGCACTCGCAGATCTGATGAAAATGATTCCAGGCAATCATTTCAAGACCACAAGAAGAAAAAACTTCAACCTACAGAAAAAACCAAATACAGAATTGACGATGACCTGGACGATGATTACGATGAGGATTATGAAGTTGATTTTGAGCAGGACGAATTCGATGAGGACTATGAAGACGATGACGAATAGATCATAAAAAAGAACCCCGTAGCGTTGCTACGGGGTTCTTTTTTATCCCTAAGATCCAGTGTTATAAGTGGAAATGGTGCTGCAAATAATAAACCAGCATGCCAGCCAAATAACCTATAAAGGCATAAACGGAAATCCGTTTCATATACCAGATAAAATCGATTTTCAGAATACCCATACTGGCCACACCTGCGGCTGAGCCAATGATCAGCATACTACCACCTGTACCGGCGCAGTAAGCGAGTAATTCCCAAAAGTCATTATCCGGAGGCACCTGAGTTAGATCGTACATACCCATACAGGCTGCCACCAGCGGAACGTTGTCGACAATCGCTGATAGAATGCCAATCAAACCATTGATCACGTAAATATTTCCAAAATTGTTGTCGAGGAAATGAGCCAGCAGTTGCAAATGCCCCGAAACATCCAGCGCTCCTACGGCTAACAATATACCCAGGAAAAAGAGGATGCTTGGCGTATCGATCCGGTGCAACATGGCTGCCACTGAAAACTCATGACGAACCTCCTCTTTCTTGCCTTTGTGCATGATCTCAGTTATGTACCACAAAACACCTACCGACAATAGAACGCCCATGTAAGGCGGCAGATGCGTTGATGTCTTAAATATAGGCACCGCCAACAGACCTGCTGCCCCAAGAAAAAACATCGCTTTCTGCTCAAACGGAGTAAATATTTTATGAGATTTCATCTCATCTTCTGCATGCAATGATCGTTTGGTTTTATCTTTCCGAAGGGTGTAAGAGACAACAAACAAGGGTGCCAGCAAGCTGGCGCATGAGGCAAGAAATGTTGAATGTATGATGTTAAGGGAAGTTACCTGTCCACCAATCCACAACATGATCGTGGTGATATCACCAATGGGCGACCAGGCACCACCGGCATTTGCCGCGATGATGACGAAGCCTCCAAAAAGCCAAACGTTATCCTGCTTTTTGATAATCTTTCTGATCAGGGCGCTCATGATGATGGCGGTAGTCATATTATCCAGCGCGGCAGAAAGAAAGAAGGTGATCCAGGCTATGATCCACAAGAGTCTAACACGGCTGGAAGTGGCAATCCGGTCTGTTATGATTCTGAATCCATCATGCACATCAACCAGTTCCACAATGGTCATGGCCCCAAGCAGGAAGAACAATATTTCGGAAATTTCTCCCAGGTGTTTCCCAAGTTCCGCGTCAATAAAATCGTGCTTATCTGAAAACTCGCCTGCTATATGAGCAAATGCAGGCATTGACTCCAATCCGAACAACAATACCAGCCAACAAATCACCCCGGTTAGAAGTGCTGAAGCTGCCTTATCGATTTTTATAGGATGTTCAAGTGCAATTAGTACATATCCAATGATAAATACTACTATAATAAAAATTGCCATGGAAATAACTGAAGATCAATTAGTTAAAAAAAGCGGGGGGAGGTAAATTCACTACCTCGTTATGTATTGTTCTAGGAAATTGATGTGACTTTTCTGTTCCTCTAAAATGCCGTTTAACAAGTCGCCAACACTGATCATACCGATTACCTCTTCATTTTGAATCACCGGAAGATGTCTAACTTTATGCTCCTGAAACAACTCCATACAATCCTCAATATCCATTTCCGGCGACACGGTTGGCGGATTTACCCGCATAACCTCAATTACAGAAGTACTCTTTGCTTTTCGCCCTCTGATAATTCCCTTGCGCGCATATTCCCGTTCTGAAAAAACACCTATCAGTTTATTACCATCCATGACCATCACGGCACCGATGTTCTTTTCCGACATGAGCTCAAGAGCTTCAATCACCATATTATCGGGTGTAACAAAGAAGGTAAGATTGCGAGCCTTACCCTCAAGCAATTTTTGCACAGAAATCATAAATCCGTGAATTTTTCAATTTCAAAATAATTCGTTGGTATATTGTTGGAAACGATTGCTAAGGTAGGCCAACGATCCTAAAATACCAAATTAATTTTCGAATTAAATGACCATTTCAGGAAGCCAATTTTTTGTCGTAATTTTGACTTAAATTATTAAATTATGTTACCTGTAATTATAGCCTCAGTTTCAGTTGTACTCGTCGCATTTTTTCTTTTTAGCTTACGTGTGCTTTTCGTAAAAAATGGTGAATTCCGAGGCACATGTGCATCCAATAACCCATTTATGCAGAAAGAAGGAGCCGTTTGTGGCGTGTGTGGAAGAAAGTCTGGAGAAGCTTGCGGTAATGAAGAAGTGGCCAAATAATTGCCTCGGAAACCGGCTACCGGTTATCCATCATATCCATCAAATATTCTATTGTTTTTGAAAACAACAAGCGATCAACTATTTGTTGATCAGCGCTTCAAACCCAGGTGTAGTTTGCACCTGCAACTCACCTTGCTCATCAGCCGAAATACAATATAGTTCCACACCTAATATTTGGGCAAGTTCCATGGATCGTTGTTGTCCCATTACCAAAAAAGCCGTAGCCAATGCATCCGCCCGGGTGCAGTCATCTGCTATGACAGAAACGCTCAATAAATTGTGTTCAATTGGCCATCCATTGGCAGGGTTAATGGCATGGCTGAATTTCCGACCATCCTTGATGATAAATTTTCTGTAGGAACCAGATGTCGCCAGCGATTTATTGCTCAAGGTCAAACTTGCCTGAAGTGGCCTTCCGGCCTCCGGGTCATCCACAGGCTTATCAATGCCTATCACCCAGGGGAGTCCTTTGTCATTTACTCCAGAGGTGCGTAGTTCTCCACCAATTTCCACCAAATAATTTTTCACCCCTTTGTGTTCCAGGAAAGATGCCATCAGATCAACAGTGTACCCTTGCGCTATGGCATTGAAGTCTATGGAAACCCTGGGATCTGATTTAACCAGGTGCCCGTCCTTTATCCCAACCTTTTGATAACCGATAAGCTGCAACAAGCTATCCACCATGGATGAATCCGGTGGTGGAAGTCCTTTCTTATAGCTAAACCCCCATGCCTTAACCAATGGGCCTACTGTTACATCAAAAGCACCATTTGTTTCTTTTGATATTTCCTGTGATCGCTGGAAAACGGCAGTGAAATGTTCATCAAGCAGCACATCCTCTCCCCTTGCAATTCTGCTAATAACAGAACTGCTGTCCCAAAGAGACATACTTTTGTCAATCAAGCGAAAAAGGCTGTCAACGGGTTTGGAATAATCGCGATTTGCCGAGTCCTGATAACTGATGTTAAATGTGGTTCCCTGAGCTGTACCACTAAGGTTTGTGTACGACGTCTTCTTTTCTCCACATGAACCGAGAAAAACAAGCAATCCTATAAAGCAAAATAGTACCGGATAACCGGTCAGTTTTCCGCCAGATTTATCAGCCGAAATCATCGAAGGCTATGTTTGACTTGGGAACACCCAAATTATCAAGCATATTTTGCACAGCTGAGTTCATCATTGGCGGACCGCAGAGGTAGAATTCAACTTCTTCTGGTTCCGGGTGTTTGTCCAGGTAATTGTTCAGCACAACGCTGTGAATAAACCCAACTGGCCCGTTCCAATTGTCATCAGGAAGTGGCTCGGAAAGTGCAATGGTGAAAGTAAAATTGGGAAAAGCTTTTTCAATGGCTCTGAATTCGTCTTCGTAGAAAATCTCCCGCTTACTTCTGGCGCCATACCAATAAGAAACTTTCCGGTTGGTTTTTAGCGTATGGAACAAGTGGAATATATGAGACCTGAGCGGCGCCATACCGGCACCACCGCCGATATACACCATTTCTTTTTGCGTATCTTTTATATGGAACTCGCCATAAGGTCCACTAATGGTAACCTTATCACCAGGTTTTCTCGAAAACACATAGGAAGAACAGAAGCCTGGAGGCACATCCATCCAGGTATTTTTAGCTCTATCCCATGGTGGCGTCGCAATACGGATGTTGAGCATCATCTTGTTGCCCTCTGCCGGGTGGTTGGCCATGGAATAAGCCCGGAAAACCGCCTCGTCAACCACTGTTTTCAGACTCCAGATATTGAATTTATCGTAATCGTCTTTAAACTTGTCAGGGATGTTGTAGAGATCATTCTTAAAATCAATTACCGTTTCGGGCACGTCAACTTGTATATAGTCGCCAGAACGGAATTTCAGGTTTTCTCCTTCAGGCAGCTTCACTACAAATTCCTTGATGAAGGTGGACACATTATCGTTAGACACCACTTCGCATTCCCATTTCTTAACACCAAAAACCTCATCGGGAACCCGGATTTCCATGTCTTCCTTAACTTTCACCTGACAGGCCAGGCGCAGTTTTTCATTTACTTCTCTTCGGTTAAGGTGGTTTGTTTCTGTGGGCAACACATCTCCGCCTCCCGAATATACCTGACACTTACACATCGCGCAAGTACCGCCACCTCCACAGGCGGATGCCAGGAAAATGCTCCTTTCAGCCAGTGTATTCAACAAGGTATTGCCTGGCTTCACCACAACCGGGTCTTCTGTATTTCCATTAATGACAATAGAAACATCCGTTTGAGGCAATAATTTGTTCTTGGCTGTCAGGATCAGAAACACCAGAAGAAAAATTACCAGTATAAAAACCACAATGCTGCTCGCGAGTATAGGAATCATGGTCGTCTAATTAGTTTGCTCGTTAAAATGTTCAAATGCTCGTTTTTACAACTGAATTCCGGAAAAGCTTAGAAAAGCCATACCCATTAATCCGGTAATGATCATGGCAATACCCAGTCCTTGTAGCGGTTCTGGAATTTTAGAATAGCGCAAACGCTCGCGGATGGCCGCCAACAATACTATGGCCAGGAAAAAACCGATTCCAGAACCTACGGAAAACACAGCTGTTTCAGCAAAACTGTATTCACGTTCCTGCATAAACAATGAGGCACCGAGAATGGAGCAGTTCACAGTAATCAGCGGAAGGAATATACCCAACGCATTATACAAGGCTGGTGTAAATTTCTCCACCACCATTTCCACCAACTGAACAGCGCCAGCGATTGTCGAAATAAACAAAATGAAGGCCAGGAAAGTAAGGTCTACATCTGCAAGTGAAGGAGATATCCAGGACAATGCGCCTGGTTTGAGCATATATTCAAGAATCAAATAATTGAGTGGAGTGGTTAATACCATCACAAAAATAACGGCCAAACCAAGTCCAAATGCAGTTTTCACTTTTTTGGAAACCGCGAGAAAAGAACACATTCCCAGGAAAAACGCAAACACCACGTTTTCCACGAAAATGGCCTTGATAAACATATTCAGATAGTGTTCCATAATTGCTTTATTAGGAAACGTTGACAAGTTTTGTGTTTCGGCTGCGCTGCCACCAGATATAAATGCCTATCAGAAACAAGGCTGCAGGTGGCAACACCATCAATCCGTTATTTACATATCCGTGATCATAAAACCACTGAGGTATTACTTTAAACCCAAGTAAGGTGCCCGCCCCAAAGACTTCCCTGAATACAGCCACTACCACTAAAATGATCCCGTAACCAAGACCGTTACCAATGCCATCCAGAAAAGCCGGCCAGGGCTTTTGCGCCATAGCGAATGCTTCGAGTCGACCCATCACAATACAATTGGTGATGATAAGCCCTACGAATACCGAAAGTTTCTTGCTAACGTCGAACATATAAGCTTTCAACACCTGATCAACCAGGGTTACCAGGAGCGCTACGATAATCAATTGCACGATCATCCTGATCCTGCCTGGAATAGAATCCCTGATCAGGGCAATGATCAAGCTGGAAAATGCGGCCACAAAAGTCAGGCCCACTGCCATGATCATGGCAGGTTTCACCTGTACGGTAACCGCAAGTGCCGAACAAATACCCAATACCTGAACCGTGATCGGGTTATTGTCATCCAATGGATCAAAAAGTGCTCTCCGATTCTTCTTGGAAAACAGCGCTTCTTTCTTGGTAGCCTTAGGCGCTTCTACAGTAGTTTCAACACTCATAACTATTTCGAGTTGATATTTGACAATTTAATGGTATTCAGGGTTTTATGGGCTTTTGGTCACTCTCCGGACTTACTTGGTTTTCAATTTATTGAAATAAGCCAGGTAAGGTTCCATGCACACTTTCAACATTTTATCTGTTCCTGTGGATGTAATGGTTCCTCCTGAGATGGCATCTACCCGGTGTTCATCTCCAAAGCTCACCTTGGCAGCTGCTTTCACAACATTAACAGAGATGAACTGATTGTCATCATCCATGATTTTTTTGCCTTGAAACTGCTGCTGAAATGGTTTCTCTGCAATTTCAGCTCCCAGGCCAGGTGTTTCCGATTTATGATCAAAGAATGAACCATACACTGTATTGAAATCATTTTCAATGGCAATGTAGCCCCAAATCGGGCCCCACAATCCAGTACCATACAACGGAATTACGTAGTATTTTTTGTCGGCCTCTCCTGAATACACATACAGCGGCAAATTTCTATCTCCAACCGGTTTTGCCAATTCATTTTTAACGACAATATCCTCTGTCTTTACACCGGAGACTTCTTCGCCTTTGCTGTTTACAACCATTTCCTGAACCTGCGATGCATAAGTATTTTCAATCACAGTACGATCTGTGCCTTCGAAACGAACAGATCTTAGGATACTGGTCTTTTTATCCAACGCGACATTGGCTTCCTGAAGAGGTTTTAAGCTTTCAGAAGTAAAAGCGAGTAAAATAGCGGTGATCACAGAAATCGCCGCTGCGAATAGAAATGTATATCTGTTACTATGCACGGCGTAATCTTTTTTTGATGTGTTGTTCGATAACGATGTGGTCGATCAGTGGGGCAAATACGTTCATGAGCAGTATACTCAACATAACCGCTTCCGGGTATGCCGGGTTTACCACCCGAAGGAGTACCGTGAATATACCAATTAGCAATCCATATATCCATTTGCCTGTTTCCGTTTGTGCTGCACTAACCGGGTCGGTGGCCATGAAAACAGCGCCAAAGGCAAATCCACCCATGAGCCAGTGATAATAAGCAGGGGTGTGCATGGCATGAGTGGGAATGTCCGCGGGAGCCAGTACATTGAACAAAGAACCCATCAACCAGGCTCCAAGAAAAGAAGCAACAATGATCCGCCAACTACCAACTCCCGTAATTATCAAAATCAAGGCTCCAAGAAGGCAGGCAAAAACACTGGTTTCACCTATGGAGCCTTTTTCAAATCCCCAGAACATGTCGCCAACAGAGTTCAGGAGCGTATAATCTTTGTCGAAGGTAACCAGGTTGGTAGCACCTGTATATGCATCAATGATCTGGTGACCAGCCTCAGGCGACAGATCATTCCAGATATCACCGGACATGAAGGCCGGGAAGGCAAAAAACAAAAATGCACGGGCGAGAAGGGCTGGATTCATAAAATTCATGCCCGTGCCCCCAAAAATTTCTTTACCTAAAATGGTACAGAAAATTGCCGCAAGCGCAACCATCCACAATGGGATCGTAACGGGTAATGTCAGTGGAATAAGCAAGCCGGTAACCAAATAACCTTCACTTACCGGGTGACCTTTAAGTACAGCGAAAACAAATTCCGCACCCAGTCCAACTGCATAAGATACTATAACAATAGGCAGCACTTTCCAGAAACCAAACATGAAAGTATCCATCAAGGGCATTTCCATTCCGTATGCCAGATAATGCTGATGGCCTACATTCCACATACCAAACAGAAGACATGGTACCAACGCAATTACTACGGTGATCATGGTTCTTTTCAGATCCATGGCGTCGCGTACGTGTACCCCATCGGAATTAGTGGCTTCCGGGACAAATAAAAACGTCTCCAAGGCTTCAAATGCCGGATGGAGCTTTTCAAATTTCCCTCCCTTTTCGAAATGCGGCTTTACCGAATCAACTAAGCGGCGTATAAATTTCACGATGTATAAAGTTGATGATGTTATTGGTTTTGAGGGTAATTAGTTTTGCTATTCTACAAGCGATCAGGATCACCCCTCTTCTCTGGCCAGCGTCAATCCTTGCGTGACAATGTTCTGAACCGGAATTTTTGAAGTGCATACAAACTCGCAAAGGGCAAAATCCTCCTCTGCGATTTCATATATTCCCAACGCTTCCATTTTTTCAATATCACCAGCCAAAATTGCCTTCAGCAAAATCACCGGATAAATATTCATAGGCAGCACCCGATCGTATTGACCGGTCATCACAAATGCACGCAACTCACCATGCATATTGGTGTCCAGATTATACTTGCGATTTGGCGACAACCAGGAGAAATAGGTACGTGATAAGCTCAGCTTATGGAATCCAGGCAATAGCCAGCCCAGGAACTCAGGCTGATCTCCTTCAGGAATGACTGTAAGCTGATTTACATAAAAGGACAGAAAATCGCCCTGACTGGATTTCTTTCCGCTTAGCACATTTCCCTGAATTACCCGCACATGATCAGTATTCAAGGCCTGATCAAGCACCGAAGCCAGTTTTTGTCCGGAGATCATGCGCATATAGGATGGCTTTGAAACCGAGCTACCGGTTAAAGCAACCAGCCTTTCAGCCCTGTATTTACCTTCGGCAAACAATCTTCCGATGATCAACACATCCTGCGGATTTACGTACCACACGATGTCATTCTTATGCTGGATGGGTAAAATGTGGTGTATTTGAATACCAACATTCCCAGCCGGGTGCGGACCACTGATCTGGTGTTTGTTTGTGTCTGGCAATTGATTTGTCAAACCTGCCAGGGTCTCCTGCGATCCTTTCTGAAGACATACATGAAGATTTCCCTGAGCCAGGGTTTGCAACACATGTAAGCCGGTTTGGAAATTTTCTTTATCAGATTCGATGACAAAATTCAGATCCGGAGCCAGCGGAGCAGAATCGAAGCAGGAAACAAAAATGGCTTTCGGAACATCTTCGTGATTGGCAATGATGGAAAATGGTCTCTGCCGGATGTAATTCCAGACGCCACTGTCCAAAAGATGTTTGATCACGGACTCCCGATCAAGTTTATCAGGACTGCCAGTTTTGAAATCCTGGTATTTCAGCTTTTTGTCAGGGATGATCCTGACCTCCATGATACGCCTTTTTTCTCCTCTTACGATTTCGGCTATTTCACCACTTACTGGAGAGGGGATGCGAATATCCGGTCTGTTTTTATCAAAAAACAATGCCTGACCGGCCAGGACTTCGTCTCCGGCTTCAACAAGCATTTTTGGTACTACTAAGGAAAAATCTGGCGGTTTAACAGCAACCACATCGGACAAAGGAATATCCTGAATGTTTTTTTCGGCTGCCCCTTTTAGTTTGATATCGTATCCTCGGCGAATTGTAATGGTTTTGCCCATAATTTAGCATTCCTTTTCATGTTTGGCAAATGAATAACCTTTTGTTCTGATCACCAAATAAAATACGCAAAAAAATTCCGATTTTTTAAATCATAAAATGTTTAAGGGATTAGGGGCAAATTCTGCAATTATCGCAAAATCATTGATTGTATTTTAACTCGTTTTGCAATTTTAATTTTTAAAATGCTTGAATATTGACATTCACCTATACCGGCAAACATTTCACAAACCTGGGAATTATACTTCAAACAATATAATTACGAGCTAAATTTGTTTGAAACGCCAATCCATGACATCCTAAAGCAACACACTAGTATGTTTTAGCCAAATTTACCTTTTGAAGAGTATTGATACCTGGAATGACAATTCCAGGCCATTTCGCAAGGGACTGATCAATTTGTGATTACACAACGTACAATTACAGTTATTTTCGCCATAAAATCCACACACAATGCCCGACATTCATTTACACCCGCATTATCATGACCATCATCCACATGACCATAAAGAGGAACATTTTCAGAACTCTGAATTTGTTACCGATGTGGTAATAGGTATGGCAGACGGACTTACCGTGCCTTTTGCGTTGGCTGCCGGTCTTTCAGGAGCTATTGACGCATCCGGCATTGTACTAACTGCCGGTATAGCGGAAATTGTAGCTGGATCCATTGCCATGGGACTTGGTGGTTTTTTGGCAGGGCAAACTGAAGTTGAACATTACGAGGCTGAACTCGCCAGAGAATACGATGAAGTAGAAAGGTTGCCCGAACGCGAGAAGCAGGAAATTCGGGATATTCTGGGCGAATATGGTATTAGCCCCGAAACCCAAACCAACGTGGTGGAAGAACTAGCAAAGGACAAAGACCGGTGGGTGGATTTTATGATGAAGTTTGAATTAGGGCTTGAAAAACCCGATGAGCGCCGAGCTACTAAAAGCGGACTCACCATTGGCATCTCCTACATAGTTGGTGGTTTAATACCACTTCTGCCCTACTATTTCTGGGATAAAGCCACTGAAGGCCTGAAATACTCTGCAATGCTTACACTGGCATGTTTGCTGGTCTTTGGCTGGTTCAAAAGCAAAGCCACCGGTCAAAAACCCTTCCAGGGCGCCTTAAAGGTTGCAGCCATTGGCACTGTTGCCGCTGCTGCAGCTTACCTGGTAGCCAAAATGTTTGTGTAAAGCTTTGGCATAAGCAGTCCAGACACTCAATTACTCCAACACCTTAAAAGTTGTACGGCGGTTGGTTTGGTGTTCAGATTCAGTACACCGTGAACAGGCACATATAGCGGCTGGCTGCGACTCGCCGTAGCCTATGGCTGAGAGTCTACTTGGTTCTATCCCCCTGGAAATGAGGTAATTCACAGCACTCTGAGCGCGTCGTTGTGACAAATTCTGGTTATAGGCATTGTTACCCCGGCAATCCGTATGACTACCCAGCTCAATTTTAATGTCGGGGTTTTGCTTAAGCACATCTGCCAGTTGATTGAGTGTTGGAGCAGCATCAGCGCGTATGTCCCACTTGTCGAAATCGTAATAAATGTTTTCCAGCACAATTTCCCTGTCGCGGAATATCTTATCCAGCACAATCTCGATCTCAAAGGTTTGCACCGGGTTTGACGGGTCTCTGGCAATGCCCTTAGTGCTGAATTTTGCGCTGTTTGACAAATAACCGGCTAAGGATGCCACAAAGTCATAGTCCATATTTTCGCTCAATTCCATTCTGAACATTCCATCTTCACCTGTTTTAAAATTTGACTTCTTCACGCCAAATAGCGCCTGAACAGCGGCGCCGGACAAGGGTTTTCTTCCCAAAACCTTACTGTTTGGATCGGTTGGATCAGTCAGAATTTTCTCCAGGACATACCCTTCCAGGATTAATTTAAATTCCAGTGGTTTCGACTCTACAGTATCCACCTTGGGAGGTTTGGGAGGTGGAACACGTTGCTCAAATTTGTAAATATTATCGCCTTCAAATGCTCCGTTTACAGTTCTATTGCTGCTGAAAAAGCCATACTTGATTAGATCTCCCGGTGCTTTAGCTTCTCCGGAATTTGTTGCCGGCATAACAACAAACCCAAAATCATCCGAGCCTCCATTGATTGGCGCTTTCAAATTTATGGGTGGTGCCCAGGCATTGCGAACCGACTTGAAAGTCCGGAAAATATCCAGGCCTCCCATGCCGGCTATGCCATTTGAGGCAAAATACAGTGTGTCCGCGTCAAAAGAAGGGAACAACTCATTTCCGGGAGTATTGATATTCCGGCCAAGAATTTGAGGCTCTTCCCACCCCGTTTCGCTGTTCGGACTTCTTTTCATGGAATAAAGATCAAATCCTCCCCAGCCGTCGGAATCATCAGAGGCAAAGTACAGGGTACTCCCATCACTACTCAGACATGGATGGAGGTAATTGACTTTGTCTTTTTGAAACGGTATCGGAACCGGTGTCGACCATGGACCCGGCACATTGCCTCGGCTTACCAGATAAATCTTATTAAGGGCGTCTTCGCCTTTTACAGCACTAACAGCTCTGGAAAAAAACATCTCAGTGGCATCGCTATTAAAACAAGGCACACCTTCATTTCCTTTTGTATTTATCTCATTGTCAAATATTTGTGGACTAGCTCCGTTTGGTTCAACTATCAAAATATCCATAAACTTATGTCCCGTCCAGGTATAATTTTCTTTTCCAAGACTTAAACTCCGATCGCTGGTAAACACAATTCTACCGTCCGGATAAAATACCGGCGCAAAGTCATTGTCTGTGCTGTTAAAAGGCGCCTTTTCAATGGTCCATCCATTATCCGGCATTTCGTTTAACCACCCTTCTGCAATGTTGCAACTGGTTATTTCCCTGCGATATTCATATCTGGAGCCAATTTCAAGACCCAACTGCGTAAATGCTTCCCGTGCCTCTTTATACCGTTCAAGCTTTTTTAAAGAAAATGCCTGCTGCTTGAGGGCATCCAGTCCGTAATTGTTGTTGTACGCAACCTGAAACCATTCATAGGCTTTTGCTTCATTTCCGGTCCTCCGGTAGGCATCCGCCAGCATGTAAGCCAGTTGCCCGCGCTCCTTTCGGGTGTTTGCTTTTGCTTGCTCTCTGGCTAGCATGGGAATGGCCACAGCAAATTGCTTCCGCTCGTATGCTGTAGACCCGTCCTTTATTTTCAGCGTATAATTGCAGGAAATGGTAAAAAGGCAGCCTATCGCAAGAATAAAGCCGGTCCTTTGTAGTAGTTTTTGCAGTTTCATCATGGGACTGTCAGTTGATTTTCAACAGATGCGGCAAGTTAGTGCAACGCTGCGCATTTTTTGAGCCTTTGGGATTTCTTGATGGTTGAGATGATGATAATCACTATACGATTGTGGCTATTTTTACACACCTTCGTATCAAAATAAAATCCTAATCAAGGGCTCGGATAAAATAAAAACACTGGAAAGAGAATTATTGTAAGCATGTCGCTATTGGAAAGACGATAAATCCTGCCAGTAAGTTGTTTTTACCAGGTAACTTTATTTTTTTTACACGATAATCCGTTTGGCGTCGTTTAAGACATGCTCAATGCCGAACATTGTTCCAATCCTTTTCGATGAATAGATCACATGCCATTTTAACAGTTTTCCTAACTGTATTTCTTGTTTTTGTTTCCCAAGCCCAAGACGGCCAAACTCCTAAATCCGTAGAACTTACCGAAAGGTCTGTTGATGCCGTTTCTGCAATGGATGAATCGGCAGAAGTTTTCAGCTTTGAAATGTTTGACGAAACGAACATCAATACTGCTGTTGCTCCTACTATTATCGCTTTTGGCTCATGCAACAAGATCAATATGCCACAAACCATGTGGCAATATGTAGCCGCCAATGATCCGCAATTGTGGATTTGGCTTGGCGACATCATTTATGCAGATACTACCAATATGCTTGCACTGGCAGCCCAGTACAGAATATTGAAATCAAATTCCGATTACAAAAAATTGCGCGATAAGGCACAAATTGTAGGCATCTATGATGATCATGACTACGGATACAACGATGCCTGCAAAGACTATCCAAAAAAGGAGCTTTCAAAAAAGCGCCTGCTCAACTTTTTGGATGTACCTATGAACAGTCCGGTCCGCAGCAGGGAAGGGGCCTATCAGTCCTATACCTTTGGGAAAGGCGAGCAAAGCATAAAGGTCATTGTAATGGACCTGCGTTATTTCCGCGATGAATTGGAACCTGACCCAGGTCCAGCAAGACGATATTACCCCAATATGACGGGAAATGTACTTGGTGAAGCACAATGGAAATGGCTGGAAAATGAACTTAGAAACAGTACAGCCAATCTCAATATCCTTTGCTCCAGTGTACAGGTTATTTCCAATGAACACGGTTACGAAAAGTGGGGAAATTTTCCCAATGAAAGAAAACGCCTGTTTGATCTTTTAGTGAAAACACAACCTAAAAACTTAATGATCGTCAGCGGTGACCGGCATATGGCAGAAATCTCCAAAATGGATATAAAAGGACTTCCCTACCCTCTTTACGATTTCACGTCAAGCGGACTTACCCATACCCGAAGTGGCACATCTGAAAATAACATGCACCGCGTTGGTGATATGTTTGTGAAGAAAAATTTCGGCATTTTAAAGGTTAAATGGAATGGTCCAAACCCAATCGTGAACATGGAAATAAGAGGCCAGCAGAATCACCTGTATCAGGAAATGGAAGTGAAATATTAATTAATTTGATAATGTGATAATTAGCTAATTTGATAATGTGATAATTAGCTAATTTGATAATGGACTTTATTATTAAAGTTGAATGTAAGGAGGAGGGAACATCACTCAATTAGATTAGTTACACTTCGGAAAAACTAGATTATTCAATAGAGTATTTGAAAAGGCATTATCAAATTAGCTAATTATCACATTATCAAATTTACATTCCGGTATATCTTTGCCGCATGGAATTCCTGAAACAACATGTGGAAGCGATCATTTTTGCCTCTCCGCAATCTGTTCCTGTATCTGAAATAAAATCTGTTCTGGATGAAAGCTTTGAAGCTGAATTCAGCGAAGAGGCCATTCTGGATCTCATTACACAGAGCCGTCAGCAATACAGTCAGCCCGCTTATGCTTTTGAATTGGTGGAAATTGCCGGAGGTTGGCAGTTTTTGACGAAAGGCGCTTACCACAATAGTGTTTCCACACACCTGAAACAGACCACTAAAAAACGCTTGTCACAAGCCGCCCTGGAAACGCTTGCTCTGATTGCCTATAAGCAGCCAGTGACCCGCTCAGAACTCGAGCAGATCCGTGGAGTTAACTGCGATTACGCCCTTCAAAAACTTTTGGAAAAAGAACTTGTTTTTATAACTGGCAGAAGCGAGGGTCCGGGAAGACCATTGCTTTACGGCACAACAGAAAAGTTTATGGATTATCTGGGCATCAACAGCCTCACAGATCTGCCTAAACCAAAGGATTTCAAGGACGAAGAAAATAGCGTAGGTGAAGTACCTGCCCTTGAGGAATAATTAGATAATTGCAGAATGCAAATCACAGATCGGGTATTAACCCTTTGTGATAAAATCACTTCTTCAATCCGAAATCTGCAATAAACAAGCATGTCATGGCTCAGAGTACGACAGAAAAACCATTGATCAACCGCGTGGCCAACAGCCGGATCAGCACCATTGATCTGGAAACTCTATATCCATCAGGCGAAATCATTCCGTTTGATCTGAAAGATTTCCTGTACATGGAGTTGATCCTGAAGGAAAAAGATTTTCGGGAAGCTTTGAAAGCGCACGATTGGGAACAATATACCGGAAAAAACCTGGCTGTCTTTTGTTCCACAGATGCCATCATTCCAATGTGGGCTTACATGTTGATTGCGACTTATGCAACACCTTTTGCAAGCGATATGGCCCTGTGTACTCCTGAGAATTTTGTGGAAGTTGCTTTCCAAAAAAAGCTAAACGCCTTAAATACCAGTGATTACGAAGGCGCACGGATAGTAATAAAAGGTTGTAGCGACAAGCCAGTACCGGCCTCTGCCTACCTGGAAATTACCCGAAGATTACAGCCGCTTGCTCAAAGCATCATGTTTGGCGAGCCTTGCAGTACAGTTCCTGTGTATAAAAAACCAAGAGATTAACTCAGCTCCGAAGTAGCCTGCAGAAACTGCTTTTCATAAAGTTCCCTGTACTTGCCATTTTCGTTTTCGAGTAGCTGGTTATGTGGCCCAAACTCCAGCACTTCACCTTTATCAAGCACCAAAATATTATCGGCATGTCTGATCGTACTCAAACGGTGTGCAATGATAATGCTTGTGCGCCGGGCAATCAGTTTCTCGATGGCATGTTGAATGATGCGTTCTGATTCAGGGTCAATAGAAGAGGTGGCTTCGTCTAAAATCAAGACATCAGGATTGAACACGAGGGCCCTGACAAATGAAATGAGCTGCCTTTGTCCCATGGACAGTGTAGCTCCACGTTCCATTACCTGATAATTGTATCCACCGGGAAGCTTTTTAATAAAACTGTGAGCGCCAATCATTTTGGCAGCACTTATTACTTGCTCCTCCGTGATTTCTGAATCCCGAAGCGTAATGTTTTCCAAAACTGACCCGGAGAATAAAAAAACATCCTGCAGCACAACTGCCACTCTTCTTCGCAATGCAAATACATCGAATTCCTTAAGATCGTGATTATCAATCTGTATTTGGCCTTTCTGGATGTCATAAAATCGGTTGAGAAGACTGATTATAGTAGTTTTACCACTTCCTGTACTCCCTACAATGGCCAGGGTTTCTCCAGGTTGGATATTGAAAGAAACACCTTTCAACACCGAGTCTTTGTCAGGCTCATCTGAATAGGAAAACCACACATTGTCGAATGCAACTTGTCCATTCAGTTTGTTGGGAGCGTATTCTCCCCTGTTTTCAACACGCTCAGTATTTCCCAGTAGTTTAAACACCCGTTCAGCAGCAATAAGCCCCATTTGAAGGTTATTAAACTTGTCGGCCAACATGCGGATCGGGCGGTAAAGCATCGCGATATACAAGGGGAAAGAGACCAGAATCCCAATCGTCACTTCACTGGACAGCACCCCTTTGGCTCCATACCAAACCATAAGACCGAGAGAAAGCGCAGAAATAATATCCACCACCGGAAAAAAGATGGCGTAAGCGAAAATTGCACGCAGGTTTGCACCTGTATAATCTCTGTTGATTTGTTTGAATTTCTCAGATTCTGAAGCCTCTGCATTGAATATTTGAAGAATACGCATACCACTAATCCTTTCCTGCAGAAATGCATTCATGGTGGCGATATGATTGCGCACACGTTCGTAACTTTTGCGAACACTCTCCTTAAACTTTATACTTCCCCAAACCAACAATGGAAACACGGACAAAACAACGAGCGTCAACTTCCAAGAAGTAATAAACATGACCACCAGCACTGCAAAAATCGTAAACAGGTCGGCCAGAATGGTTATGCTGCCTTCGCTAAAAATTGTGTTGATCGACTCAATATCATTAATCGTTCTGGTTGTACTTTGACCAATGGGGGTCTTATCGAAATATTTCAGACTGAGGCTATTCACATGGTTAAATACCTTAACCCGCAGGTCCTTAATAATGGCTTGCCCAAGCCAATCTGAATGGTACAAGAAAAAGTATCGCAATACAACTTCCAGCATGAGTAACCCCAGAATAGCACAAGCCAGGAACAACATCCCAGACATATCTCCCGGGGTGATATAATCATCCACCATCACCTGAAGCAACTTTGGTCTTAAAACTGCCAAAGGGGCCAGCACAACTGTTAAAAATGCCGTGAGAAAGAAAGTACCTTTATAGGGGCGCAGCAGGAGCATCACCCTCCTGAATAGCGAAAAATTGAATTTTTGTTGCTCAGCCATACAAGGCTTTCAAACTGTTTTTTTGAAAAAAAGTTCCAGAAATAAAAATCAAAAGTACAATGTGCGATTCTTCCAGCAGAAATAGTCTTGAATTTCATCATTCGCTTGCCATATCTTCGCCTACCCACAGATAAATAGCTCAACTACTAAATACCGGGAAGTTTTGAAAACATTTCTAACCATTTCTCTGATACTGCTTTGGCAATTTTCTTATAGCCAGATCCAACAAATTGAACACCTGGAGCAAGATCTGCGCGGCACCTCTGGTACCAAAAGAGTTAATATCCTGCTCAGCCTGACAGATGCTTACATGTTGGCCGGTGAATTGGGCAAGGCCGAAAAAAGTGCTGAAGACGCTGGTGACCTGGCGCGTCGTCTGAAAAGCCAGGACCTCCGTGCACTTGCCCTGAACAAGGAAGGGAAAGTCCTGGTTGCCCGCGGAAAAAGGAAGTCCGGCTCCAAGTTTGAGCAGAGCATGGACATTTTGCGCGATATTAAAAGCACAGATAAAGCCCTGGCTCTGGACAATCTGGAAAACTTACGCAGTCTGGCTCAAAAAGCAGAACGCCATAAAGAACTAGCCAGTCTGGAAGCCCAGATCACCTATCTGCGCAATGGCGGAAACATCGCTGATGAGGTTCCTGATGCTACTGAAGCACTTCAGGTACTAAATGCCGCTCAAAAAAAGTTTGCAAACGACAGAAACCAATTAAAGGAAAATCAAAGCAAGTTACTGGCTGAAAGTCAGGCCTTGCAGCAGGAACTGGCAGCGCGCGAATCACTCATAGAACAGATGTCGGCAGAGCAGATGAAGACGGCTATGGTGCTAATGGAACAAAAGAACCTGCTTGACTCGGTCACTTATAAATCCAGCCTGGATTCGATGACTGTATCCAATGCAAACCTTGCCTTGCGGGAGGCTGAGAGCAATAGAAAATTCAATTATACAATTATAGGCATTTTGTTTTTGCTCGCATTGCTGGCAGTATTTGGATATATTAGGGTGAAGCAAAATGCGCGTGTGTTGGCGGAAAAAAACAAGACCATTCGCGAAGAACAAGCCAGGTCCGAAAATCTTTTGCTTAATATCCTGCCTTCAATTGTAGCGGAGGAGTTGAAAAGATATGGCAAAACAAAAGCGCAGTATTTTGAGGATGTAAGTGTGTTGTTTGCCGATTTCGTCGGGTTCAGTAACATCGCAGAAAAGCTCTCTCCTCAGCAGCTTGTTTCAGAACTCGACACCTGTTTTCAAAAATTTGACAACATTGTTGCCAAGTATCAGCTGGAGAAAATTAAAACCATTGGAGATGCCTATATGTGCGCGGGTGGCATACCAGGGGGCGATGGCGCGCACATGGCCAGCATGGTAAATGCAGCTTTTGAGATGCAGCAATGGCTGGATGAATGGAACGCTGAAAGAGACAAGAAAAAGATACCCCGTTTTGATGCGCGTATCGGAATTCACCGTGGGCCGGTAGTTGCCGGTGTGGTAGGATCTAAAAAATTCGCTTTCGACATTTGGGGAGATACCGTAAACATTGCAGCCAGAATAGAGCAGGCAGGAGAAGGCGGAAGAATCAATATTTCCGGAGCCGTTTACTCACACATTAAGGATAATTTTAATTGCTTATACCGAGGTAAAATTGCCGCCAAGAATAAAGGGGAAATTGACATGTATTTTGTTGAAAATTAATACCCACAGCTGAATATTTTCCTAATATATTTATCATTTAAAGATATATTAAGTTGCTTATTGTCAATAAATTGAATAGTACTGGCATTAACAGAATACGCAATATATCCGACATTATGGTTATTTGGCCCAAAATTTAACAGTGTATACTCCTACCCTACTAGGGAAAATCATACATTTGTCATGCATAAGATTTTAATCTCGCCCATAATTTCAGCCCTTACCTTTATTCTATGCCAAAGGGTACCTGAATCCAATTAGAATATTTTAATCCATATATAATCCATGTGATGTTCATCCGGTTACTCTCTCTCTAAAAATTGTATTTTTCATGAAACAAGCACTTACACAATCTTTATCACGCTCAAAGTTTCATTTCCTTGCTTTTTTACTGGCCGCTATTCCGGCATTCTTAACAGCGCAGGTTCAGGTGACAGTCACCGGTACCAATGTGACCTGTTTTGGCGACTGTGATGGTACAGCCACAGCTTTAGCTTCTGGCGGCTGGGCACCATACACATATCAGTGGAGCAATGGCGCGACAACTTCAACCATCACCGGACTTTGTCCTGGAACCTACTCCGTTACGGTTGTAGACATCGATTTGGGGTCCGCAGTTGGCAGTATTACCATTTCCCAACCTACTCAGTTGGGCGTTAATGTGAATGGACAAAGCCAGATATGTGGAAACATACCCGATGGTTGGGCGGCAGCGGTTCCATTTGGCGGCACTCCTCCATACACCTATTTGTGGAGCAATGGTGGTACCACACCTCAAATTAACAACCTGGTAGCCGGTACCTATACCGTTACCGTTACTGACTCCCATAACTGCACTACTGAAGGCAGTTTCGTAGTTGGATTTTGGAATGAAGGCATCTGGCTGATGACAAGCCATGCTGACATTACCTGTTTTGGATTCAACAATGGCACAGCACACGTGAGTGTAATGTCCGGAACTCCTCCTTACACGTATATCTGGTCTACAGGAGCCGTTACACAAGATATTACAGGTCTTGGTATGGGAACATATACTGTTACAGTATCAGATGCAAACGGTTGTTCAAATGAAACAAGCGTTAGTATCCTGGAACCAGATCAGATAATATGCTCGGCAGGTGCGACGCCGGCTAATTGCGGGCTGCTTGGAACAGCAACAGCATCTGCTACAGGTGGTACACCTCCTTATACTTATTTGTGGAACCCTACCAACCTGATGACGCCAATGATTAATGCTCAGGCAGGTTCATATTCTGTTACTATTACCGATGCAAACGGTTGTCCTTGTTCCACCTCAGTAATTGTTGAGGACAACAACACCTCAATTATAGTTACTGTGACACCGGAAAGTGACGCCGGATGTCTCATTGGTGGTAGCGCAACTGCTACCGCTAGCGGTGGCTCCGGAAACTACAGCTACCTCTGGGATAGCAACCCTCCACAGAACACCCAAACAGCTACGAATTTAAGTGCAGGAATACACAACGTAACAGTAACCGACCTCACTACAGGATGTCAGGGAGTTGGTATGGTTAATATTCCTTCCTCAACTCCCTTAGATTTAACAACTACTGTTATCGCTGATGCTACTTGCCTGGTCGGTGGTTCGGCCTCTGTAACAGCATCTGGAGGAACGGCCCCATATACCTATGATTGGTCAAACAACGGTTCACAAAATCCGGACACTGACCCTCAAACCATGATGGGTTTATTGGCTGGACCATATTCTGTAACAGTAACTGATTCCACGGGTTGTACTGCTGTTGCTATGGTAACCATTGGTCAGACACAAGGCCCATCTGTCGTGGTTACTGTAGATATGAACGCTACCTGCGTTGCAGGAGGATCTGCAACAGCCACAGCGTCCGGAGGCGTTGGTCCATATACCTACCTTTGGAGCTTTAACAGTCAAACAACGCAAACTGCCACCAATTTACCTCCAGGTACGCACACTGTTACTGTTACAGATGCGAACGGTTGTATGACTACAGGATCAGTTACCATTACCCAAACTGATGCTCCGGATGCCATCATATCGAGTAGTACGCCTTCAGCGTGCGCCAGCAACTCCGGTTCGGCAACTGTTTCGGCATCTGGTGGCACAGGACCTTATACCTATGACTGGTCTAATGACGGACCAGATGATCCGGACAATGACCCGGCTACCGTAACAGGACTTGGCGCCGGTACTTATACAGTTACCGTTACAGATGCTGCCGGTTGTACGGCAACAGCCCAGGTAAGCATAGCAGCATCATTGCCTCCAACCGTTGTCATCACCGCTGTTATGGACGCCGACTGTTCCACTCCTGGTAGTGCAACTGCCAGCGTTTCAGGTGGCACCGGACCATTTGATTACCTCTGGGACAATGGGGAAACAACCGCTACTGCTACCAATTTAATGGGAGGACAGCACAGTGTAACCGTTACCGATGCAAACGGCTGTATGGCTTCTGATACTGTTGATGTAGGTTCTAATAATACCGGCATTAAGATTGGAGATTTTGTATGGTATGATGACAATCAGGATGGATGGCAGCAGCCATTTGAAACCGGAGTGCCCAATGTATCTGCTATGTTGATCACTGCAGGTGCAGATGGACTTTTCGGCACACCTGATGATGTGATTGTAGACACAACCAGCACCGACGGTACAGGTCACTATTGCTTCTTCTGCGTAACACCGGGAACGTATGTAATCATGTTTACTGGTATTCCAAATGGTTTCCAGTGGACAATCAAGGATGGCCCGAATAATGACTGCAAAGACAGCGATGTTAAGCAGAATGGCAAAACTGATCCATTTACGATCACTGCCGGACAAGGCGATGATCTCTGTATTGATGGTGGTATTCATACCATTTGTGAAAATCTAATCCACCCTGGATCTATTTGCTGTAACCAGACAATTTGTGAAGGTGAAACACCGGACCTTATATTCAACTCATTGAGTCCATTTGGTGGAAGCGGTCCAATCCAATACGTTTGGATGCAGTTTATTTCTATTGGTGGAGCGCCACCACAGTGGGTGGTTATTCCAGGCGCTAACTCCTCATCCTACCAGCCTGGTCCATTATTCGAAACTACCCGCTTTATGCGTTGTGCCAGAAGGGAAGGATGTGACCACTTCCTGGAGTCCAATTATGTAGAAATCACCGTTCTTCCTGCTGGATCACCTGGTTGCACCAACTTCACATCCAATTTTACGGTAGTTGAAGAAGGACCAAGTTCTGTGAAAGTTACCTGGACTACCCTTCCTGAACTTACTGAATACATGTATACCGTACAGCACTCTACCAACATGGTGCAATGGGTTAACTTGGGTAGCCAAATTGGCAAACAAGACCCTGTTCAGGAAAATGCTTACACCTACATGCACGAAACCCCGGTTAACGGTAAAAACTTCTACCGCATTAAACGGGCAACTGCAAGTGGTCAAATCGCCTTTAGCGATCAACGTCAGATCGAAATCAATTTCAACGCTGATCAGACAGTACGCATTACTCCTAATCCAGTAGTTGATAAGCTAAAGATCATGAATCTGCTTCAGTTTGATTCAGATGTAACAGTTACCATCACCAGCACAAAAGGAGACGTTCTGCATACAGTAACCCTTGAAAAAGGCAAAATGGAGGAAATAGAGTTGCAGGTTACTGATTTGCCTTCAGGCATTTACATGGCAAGAATTCGCTTTGCCGATGGCTCAATCAAGACAGTAAAGATCACCAAGATCTAAACAACAATAAGCCTAATAAAAAAGCTCCTGCCCTGAAAAGGTGCAGGAGCTTTTTTTATATTAGATTGCAGATTGCAGAATGAAAAAGGATTTTAAAATACTTACAAGCGAGGCAAGAAACCTTTTGCAATCTGCAATCTAATATCTTTAGAGCCTTTCCAGCGCTTTTCCTGCTTTTTCCAGTAAGTCTTCTGTTTTAGCAAAGCAGAGTCGAATCACCTTTTGGTCCTTTCCATCGGAATAGAATGATGAAACAGGAATTCCCGCTACTCCGTATTCGCGGGTTATTCTTTTACAGAAATCGAGATCGCCTTCATCACTCAGATGACCGTATTCAAATAGTTGAAAATAAGTGCCGGCACAATGCAATGGCTTGAACCGGGTGCCAGCCATAGCTTCAAGAAAGAAGTCTCGTTTTTGCTGGTAAAATGCTGGCAGTCCCAGATATTGACTTTCGTCTTCCATAAAATCATTGAAAGCGGCCTGCATGGGGTGGTTTCCACTGAAAACATTGAACTGATGAACCTTTCTGAATTCACGGGTTAGTTCCGGAGGAGCAATGCAATAGCCGGTTTTCCATCCGGTATTGTGATAGGTTTTACCGAAAGAGTAAATAACCAGCGACCGGGCGTACAGATCAGGGAAGCACAAAGCTGAAGCGTGTGTTTCACCATCAAAAATCAGATGCTCATACACCTCGTCGCTCATGACCAATACATTGGTTCCGCGCAACATATCCTCAATTTGCTTCATATCCTCAGCACGTAAAATGGTTCCCGTTGGATTCTGCGGGGTATTGATACAAAGCATTTTGGTTTTCGGTGTAATCAGTTTGGCAACTTCTCCCCAATTAACTTTGTAGTCAGGCGCAGAGAGGCTGTGGATTACTGCAACACCACCAACCGTTTCCACTGAAGGTCTGTAGGAGTCATAGCAAGGCTCGAGTAAAATCACTTCATCCCCCGGGCGAACGAAGGCCGCAATAGCCGTAAAAATGGCTTGCGTACCTCCCGCCGTTATGGTTATTTCTGATTCCGGATCAAGAATTGCCCCATACATCCGTTCCATTTTACGGGCAATTTTTTCCCGCAATGGCAAAATACCTGGCATTGGTGCGTATTGATTAGCACCTTTAGCCATATGCTCTGTAACCAACTCCTGAAGCCGTTGAGCAGGATTGTAATTTGGAAAACCCTGAGACAGGTTAATGGCACCAACTTCGTTGGCCAGGCCCGACATAACCGTGAATATGGTGGTGCCGACATTCGGTAATTTTGACTGGATTTGCATCAGGCGAAGGTATTAAAATTGATAAGGGAAACCCCAATAAATGAAATAGCCCGTACGCAGAACACACGGGCTATTTCATTTATCTAGAGACTTTGCGTCATTTAATATTCTGTATCATCGGGGATATCATCTTCTTCGTCATCAGATCTTCTTCGGGTTACAATGATGTGATCATCTTCATCTGAAGACCCGTCAACCATATCATCATCCTCTTCTCCGCTGCCATCGAATTCATCATCGACCTCAACATCCCCCATATCCTCTTTAAGATTTCCATCATCATCAAAGTCGTCATCTTCTTTGACAATTCTTTTCGCTTCCTGAATGGTCATACGAATGAGATAATAAGTATCCTCCGTTTCAAATGGCAGTGCGGAAACCTTTTTACCTTCTTTATTCAGGTAGGATACCAGATTGTCTGCATAGCCGGTGGGGTACTTTAATTTCACCAATTGGATAATATCATCCGAAAGGGCTGTGTAATCTTTGACAACGCGTTTCTTAGTCAAGGCCTGATAGTTTGGTTTTAGTAATGTTAGTACCGGTTGTCAGTTCCGGTGGCTTTGTTGGTGGCAAATTTAAACGATTGAGCTTTTAATCCTCAAAATTATTTTTGCAAAAATGGGCGTTTTTTTCAGACCAAAAAATTGTGCGGCAAAAAGTATAAGGAAATTTAATGAATAAGTACCTCAACAAGCTCTACACGTCTCTCCCTGGCTGCATTCGGATGATAAATTGAGTTTCTGAGGTCTTTCAGATCATCGCTTATTCCCAGGCTAGCTTTGGTTTCACCAAAACTTACTTCGGTTATGGTAAGCTTGCCTGACTGGAGATACGGTAGTAAAGCGCCATCGGCATGTCTTTCAAACTGATTCCTGACACTGCTGATACGCCGTTTCGCCAGCCTCAGATTATAATCACTATTGGCTCTGGGACTCGTATATCCTTTCAGGGTCACTTCCAGATTTTCTCCTGCTTTCAGTCTTTCCAATAAGAAATCACACAACTGAAGAAATTTGTCTGCGCCATTGCGCACTTCATTATCAAAAAAATCGTCAATGGCTTGCTCTGCATGATCAACCTTGTCCTTTGCGATGCCCTTTACAAACTGACTCCTGTACTCATCCTGCTGGTTCAGGTAATCCCGTACAGTTTCATCATAGCTAAGTGAAGTTTGTGTTTTTCTTGTTCGTTTTTCGGGTTCGTCATTATCAAAGAACAAAGGCAAGCCCTTGAAATCATCAAATGACAATTCTTTGTCTGGTTTCTCCGTAATAGATCCAGGTTGCACATCTTCAGTATTTGGCTCCTGCTTTTCCTCTGAAGTTGTACTATCTACGGATTCTTTTGCCGGTTGAGGCAGAATAAATGAGAACAGATCATTACAACAAGCTTTATTTTTCTCGTCGAGATAAAGCGCTCCCTTGCGATTGCTGCTCAGATATCCTTCACGACCATCACTTTTTAAAACGAAGTACAAATCGTTGTAGCTGGTATTAATGCCGGCGCCGGCGTTTTCCGGCTTGGTGTACACAATGCCATCTTTTTTTGAAGAGAACACATCATACCCACCCAAACCCGGCAATTTATCTGAGCTGTAATACAATTGTTGGGTTTCAGGGTAAAAGAAAGGAGTAATCTCATTACCGGATGTGTTCAACTCCTCGATATTGGTTGGTTCTTTAAATTCCGGCAACTCAATACTCTTTAGCCTGGTGAAAGGCAAATTGCATTCACAAAAGAAGTTGGTATCCAATGGAACCTGCCATAAATCCATATTACCCTTTCCTCCCGGACGATCGCTGGCAAACCAAAGCACGGGACCATGGCTGCTTTCATCAAAGGCTACGTTGGGCTGCGTAGTGGTAAATCCAGGTAAATTGATTGGCTCAGGAAGTTTTACAGGTGGCAACCAACGATTTCTACGATCAATTATAGTCATCCACAAATCGCAGTGCTTGTCGTAAGCATTGATATCTTGACAAACCGTAAAAAATACATAATGTCCATCCGGAGAAAAAGCAGTGTGGGCCACATGGGCGGTATCCGTACTTGGAAACCCTCGGCCGGGTTGTCGACCTCTGCCGCCCTTTGATGAGAGCATGACTTTACTGATTTTTTCCTTGCTCTTTCCTTTCTTACTGCGTTTATCAAAGCGATAAGAGGAGTAGAAAAGCGTATCACCCACAATGCTTGGGGCAAAGTCATACCAGGGGCTATTTATATTTTTACCCAAATGTTTGACCGTAACCCCGTTTGGTTGAGAAGCAATGGAATCTGCCAGACGGCAATTTTCTATTTCACTCTTTGCTAAAGCAATAAAACTTGTATCGGGGTTTGCATGCTCATTGAGCGATTTCTCGAAATAAGCGATGGCGGCTTTGTAATCGCCCTGGCTTTTCTTCACCTCCCCCAGGCGGTAATTCAACATCGGGTATTTGCGGTGCCTGGCTTTTGTACCCAGTATTTTAAGGTAAGACCGTTCTGCTTCTGAAAATGAACTGTACAACCTGGAGCTTTCGCCATATTTCCACCAAAGATCAAAATCCTGATCATGGCGACTCAAAACGCTGGCATAGTATTGTGCGGCTGCACCAAAATCCTTTTTCACAAATGCCTTATCTCCCGCCTTCTCGTAGGCTTTTAAGGATTGTGATGTGGTTATATAAGGACTGAAAGCGATTAAACTGAAGACTAAAAGGAAGAGTTTCATAGTGAAATGTCGGTAATTGTGGATCTGATTATTACCGTACAACGTCGGAGAGCCCGATTTTCGTCTGTATGAAAATTTGGTAACACTCAGATACTCAATTGAGAAACGCGTAGATTAATATAGTAATGTGTGGAGGGAAAGGATTAGGTTGCGATACCTGATTTATTAAAAAACCGGACAAATCTTGACAGTTTTGAATTCAGGCACTGGTACTCTACGCCAAATAGCAGCAATTTCTATGCCGCCCTTTCCATTGGTAGCCTCGTTGAATGCGGAGATGTTTATGTCGTAACTGAGGCCAATTGTCCAGTTATTTCTGCTAAATTGAACGGCAGGGACTATCGCGTCGCCAATTCTGCAGGAAATTGAGCCTTGTACAGACGACTCATTTGCCAGTCCGGTGCTCAGAATGTATCTCAATCCTGTGCCGAATACAAGTTCGCGTGCCTTGGCCATTTGTTGGTAAGCTGCGCTTAAAAACAAATCGTTTCTTTCACCAAGTTGCCAATAAGAGCTCAAAAACGTACTCGTTCTGAAGGCAAGTCTTTCTGAAAAATCCCCCAAACTTACTACCGGTCTGTTTGCATGCGCCAGTGCCGTTCCAAGGGTCATTTCGGTTCGACTGTCATTTTGTCTATAATACCAGAGCAATCCGGTTGATAAGGACGCTGCGAGTTTGGATGAAGCGTTGAAATTTTCGCCACTGGGTAACCCGGGGTCAAATACATCCCCACCCCATTGATTTTTGAATGTTAATGCACCGATTTCAAAACTTCGTTGAACAAATGCAAGACCAAATCCGACAGATAAAACATGCTGCTCTCCAAGTGCATGCGCCAGGGCAACAGTGGGTTGAATTTGCAACCAGGACAAACCTGCATCTCCGGCCTCATCCCGATCGAATAACAAACCAAGGGAAACCAGATTATTACCCTTTTCAAAAGCCTTCCAGTCGACGCTTCCCATAAACGTCTGATAATTTACCGGAACATTCCTCCATTGCGACCTGTAGGCTGCCGAAATTCTCAGGTCACCTTCAAAAATACCACAAGCGGCCGGACTCAGGTCCATTGGGTGGAGATAATACTGAGAGAAATGTAAATCCTGCCCAAAACAAAACATAGGCAGACTCAACAGTATGAACAAGTTGAGCCTAAAAACTATATGGCGAATTGAGCAGATCATTAGGCGAAGATAACCATGGGAAGCAACACTCTGTAACATAGCCGTACTTTTGCCAGATGGAGTCAAGATTCAGATTTGAAATTTGTGCCGTGAATATCCAGTCAGCCATGGCCGCCCAGGAAGCTGCTGCGCATCGCATTGAACTGTGCTCTGCACTCGACGCCGGCGGAATAACGCCCTCGGCAGGTTTGATCCAATCAGTTTTGGAAAGCATCAATATTCCGGTTAATGTACTCATCAGACCCAGAGAGGGCGGTTTTTGTTATTCGGAAAAAGAGCTTGATGTCATGCTTAAAGACATCGCATTTTGTCGCAGGGCAGGTGTGCATGGTGTTGTTGTCGGCGCACTCACCCCTGAATGGGAACTCGACATCCCCAAGTTGTCTGTCATGCGTGAAGCAGCGTCCGGCATGGAAATGGTGCATCACAGAGCTTTTGATTTTTGCAAATCACCCTTTTTGGCCATCGAGCAGTTGATAGACCTTGGCTTCACACGTGTATTGAGTTCGGGACAGGCAAATTCCGCTTATGAAGGCCGGGATTTATTACAGGAACTCGTAGAAAGAGCAAGGGGACGGATCAGTGTTATGCCCGGAGCGGGGATTAACAAAAACAATATTGCAGCAATAGCCTCAGTCACTGGAGCCACCGAATTCCACTTTACGGGCAAAAAACAGGTAACATCACATAAAATTCGTCCAATTTCTGGTTTGGAAGAGTCGTATTGGCAAAGCGATATCCACGAGATCAAAGAAATAATTCAGGCTGTTTCCGAATGAGTCATTGTTCCACAACCATTTATCATTATGCGCGTTATGTGCTACTAGATATTGCTGTGATGTTTACAATTTTATACCTTGACAACATTATCTAATTATCATATTATCCCATTATCAAATTAATCCAGGCTTCATTATTTATAAACATACTTGATATGCACGACTACGCGCCCGCCAACAATAAAAAAGTGACATTTGAAACGGTAAAAGGAGATCCGATTCAGGTGCAGATGCACACCCTTAAAAATGGTCTTAAACTCTTTCTGACTGTTAATAAAGATGAACCCAGGGTTTACACAGAAATAGCGGTCAGAGCTGGAAGCAAGCACGATCCTGCGGAAACGACCGGGTTGGCGCACTATTTTGAACACATGATGTTCAAAGGCACCGACAAACTTGGATCGCTCAATTGGCCAAAAGAAAAAGAATTGCTTGATCAGATTGAGCAAAAGTTTGAGGAGCACAGACAAGAAAAAGACCCCGCCAAAAAGAAAGTGCTTTACGCTGAAATAGATCGACTCAGCTATGAAGCTGCCAAATTCGCTGCTGCCAATGAATACGACAAACTCGTGAGTTCCATCGGGGCAAAAGGCACCAACGCCTACACCTGGGTAGAACAAACGGTGTATGTAAATAACATTCCCGCCAATGAGCTGGAAAGATGGTTTATACTCGAAAGCGAAAGATTCCGCAGACCGATACTGCGTCTGTTTCACACCGAATTGGAAACCGTTTTCGAGGAGTACAACATCAGCCAGGACAAGGATTTCAGAAAATCGCTCAAAGCCATGCAAGAGGTGCTTACCCCTACGCACCCGTATGGAACGCAAACGACGTTAGGTCGTGGCGAAGACCTGAAAAATCCATCGCAAACCAACATTTACAGGTTCTTCGATCAGTATTACGTACCCAACAACATCGCTTTGATCCTGTCAGGTGATTTTGACCCAGTCCAAGTTGTACAGCTGGCGGAGCAGTACTTTGGTGCATGGCAGCCAAAAGAAGTTCCTGAGTTCAAGTTTGACCCTCAACCACCCATACAGAAAAGAACACTGAAAGAGGTTACCGGCCATGAATCTCCCTGGATCGAAATAGGCTGGCAATTTCCCGGCGCCACCACAGACGAGGCGATGATGCTTCCGCTGATAGCCGGCATTCTCCACAATCACCAGGCGGGTTTATTTGATATTGATTTGCTTCAAAAGCAACAATTGTTGGAAGCTTATGCCTACCCCAGGGTGTATGAAGATTATTCGAGTCTACTTCTGATGGCCAAACCGCGTGAAGGCCAAAGCCTGGAAACCATCGAACAATTGCTCCTGACTGAAATAGAGAAATTGCAGAAAGGTGAATTTGAAGACTGGCTGCCGGAAGCCGTGATAAAGGATTTGAAGCTTTCTGAGATGCGATCCTTTGAGAAAAACCAGGGAAGAGCAGGAGCTTTGACCGGTGCATTTATTCTAGGAATTGACTGGGCCGACATGATCGGTCGTTGGGACAAAATGGAGAGCTTGACCAAGCAGGATATTGTTGATTTTGCCAAAAAGCACATCAGAAAAGATAACTACGCCGTAATATACAAGCACCAGGGCGAAGACAACTCTGTGATGAAGGTGGATAAGCCTGCCATTACGCCAATTGATGTAAACCGCGAGGGGATGTCGGGCTTTGCATCGGAGTTTTTGCAACACGAAACGGAGGATATACAACCTGAATTCGTCGACTTTAAAAAAGTCATTCGAAATGCCCGTATTTCAAAGCATGTAAAAATGCAGGGAGTTCAGGATAAAAAATCCAAATTATTCAAACTGCACTACTCCTTTGACATGGGTAAGCGCTCGAGCCGTGAACTGGGTATTCTGTCAGCCTACCTGCCATTTTTGGGAACTTCTACCTTAAGCCCATCGGAAGTACAACAACAGTTCTACCGCCTGGGGCTGCATTTTTCTGCCAACTGCCAGGACGATAATTTTTACATCAGTCTGAGTGGACTTGATGAAAGTTTTGAGGAAGGTGTAGCCATGCTGGAAACCTTGATCAAAGATGCACAGCCAAATCAGGAGGCACTGGATAATCTGGTTCAGGATATTCTACAACGCAGAGCCAACGACAAAACCGATAAGCGCGCCGTGTTGGGAGGAGCTATGGCCAATTATGCCAAATACGGTCTCAATTCCCCATTTCGGGACAAATTATCCAGCGCAGAGCTGAAAGCCCTTAACCCAAAATCCCTGACAGATCTGCTGCACGGATTAACCGATTACAAACACAGTGTGCTGTATTTCGGACCTAAAAGTGCACGCACCGTTTCCGGGATCGTAAAAAAATATCATCCGGCCGAAAGCGGTCGTAAAGCCTTGATCCCGGCCAAAAAGTACCGCGAGCAGGGTGTGAGAAAAGACAAGGTATACTTTGTGCATTTCCCCACTGTTCAGGTTGAATTGATGCTTATTTCAAAAGGCACTCCAAAGTTCAATATGGATGAGTACATTTTCAGTGAATGGTACAACCAGTACTTTGGATATGGATTGTCAAGCATTGTTTTCCAGGAAATCCGGGAGTCAAACGCACTGGCTTACTCGGCTTATGTTCACGCGGGGAATCCTGCCAAGAAGAACAGGGCGCATTGGCTGC
>JACJYQ010000013.1 GCA_020636025.1 Lewinellaceae bacterium
TCCGATCGGATATTGGATTTAGGATTTTGTATATCGGATATTGCTTATCTTATGTGCTCTATTTCTTTGCAACCAATAACTTGCCACTAACCAAACCCTGCTCACTTTGAATGGTTACAATATACATCCCGGTTGTAAATCTATCCAGCGACAGTATTTGTTCAAGGGAAGCATCTGTGAGGTATTTTTGAAAGAATAGTTTTCCGGAAGCATCGGTGATTTTCAACACACCGGATCCACTTAATATTCCTTGTGAGCTTACGATACAAGATTCACTTGCCGGGTTTGGCCTGATTTGCAAACTCCGGATCACTTTTTCCTCTATCGGCTCAACCGTGTGTACTGAAGGTGTGTACAAAAGTGTCTCAACCGTATTGGTAATTACAGGATTGTTGAAATCAAAATAAATGGCCGCTTTGTTCCTGATCCTGAACCCATTTGTCGGGTAAACTTTTTTACGCTGAATGGCAAATGTCACAAATCCATGACTACCGGCTTCATCGCTGATGCTGTCGGGCAAGGAGATGTTGTCGAACACTATTTCCAGTAAGCCCCCTGGCAGGAGCCTGAATTCGGTAACCTGATGGCTGGCTGCTACGAACCGCAGTGTTTCAAGGTTCAGTGTGGTATCGAGTACGTCTGTAATTCGAACCCGCTCAGCAAGATAAGTTCCTGTATTCTGGAAATTGATGGTGTACAATAATTCCTTGCCTTCGGCCACTTCATCCGCTGTTAGGCCGCGGCTGGGTGAAACCTGCTTGTCATTTGGGTCGAAAGAGCCAACCAGAATTTCTTCGCGGGTAAAATAGTTATCTACAGGGTTTGCATCCTGCGCCGCGGTGTTGATGCTGCCCCTAAATTCAAGCATATTACCGATTGGCAGCGATGTATCGGGGATAATGGTCAATTCAATTTGGTCTGCCTGAAAAACGGAAAGTTGCGCAATATCCCAGTAAATGCTGTCAGCACCCACCATGCCAGATGGAGCCGGTCTTGAGCTCTCGAATGCCACCCCAGTCGGCAATTTAACACCCACGCTCCCTGTAGCAGGCAAGGTCCCTACGTTCCGAAAATTCAACCACATGGAGGAGGAAAACCCTGGTCTCATTCTTGCATTATAGGCAGAAATGGCAACATCGGCTATATCTTCAGTGAAATAGATGCCAAAGTTCAAACTGTCGGCATTGGAATCTACAACGTAATGCGATGGATTTATTTGCCCCACATACTGATTGTTCAAAATAGCCCTGATCGTATCCGTACTTCCTGGAGAAATTCCAATAGCATACCCCCCATTTCCAGTTGAAATGGTATGCCAATAGGCGATGGAATTACCGGCTTCCTTGTTTGTAATTTTTACACCTGGAATGGTGCTTTCACCGGAATCCCATTGTCCGTTGTTGTTATCATCCCGGTAAACAAGGCCGCTCGCCAGTCCGCCATAGTTTTGTGGAATTACGGTTTTATAAACGCCTTTTGTCCCTTCATAGAAAACCGAATCAATCAACAACATGGTGTTGAATTTTTCATTGGTAAGGGGCAACCAGGTTTTACAGGTATCCAGAGAAACAAAGAAATAGGGTTGATGAAATAAAAAGTACTTGTTCCCAACATGCCACAAACCGTCATTGTTTGTAGTGTAATTCACATCAGGAAATGATACAGGAGCGGGAATACCATCATTGGCAAAGTCCCAGTTTATGCCGTCTTCCGAAACATAAAACTCCAAGCCTCTTCCAACAATGCTATTATCAACCCAAGCCATAATTCTGTCGTCACAGGCATGAAGTCTCCAAATGCGATTTAAATCAGTTTGAACCAACTCCCAGTTCAATCCATTATCCTTGCTGTAAACCAACTCGATGTTATCATTGAACCCATAGTGATTGTTCTGAAACTTAATTATTTGGTTCGGGAAGGAGGCACTTGTAAAATTCTGGCCAAAATTCGTACTCCTGTATCCGGTTCCATATTTGTTGTACAAAAAAAGGTTATCGCCAGCCCAGCGAATCCCAAAGCTTCCAAAATTTTGCCCCACTCCGATACTTTGGATTGTATCCCAGGTAGTGCCATTGTCATTCGTCAGAAATATGCCTTGACTATAAGATTCACTGCTGGCTACATGCCCACCGTCGCTTGCAGCGAGGTAATGATCTCTATTTTGTGATAAGGTATTGGCTTTTGCCCATGCTTGCGTCTGAGTATCATAGGAAAAAACCCCGTCTCCACCTGCTGTCCAGATTTTTTGATCAGATTTTCCCATGGCTACCACAATTCCGGAAAACAGCCCGGAGTTTGCATCCACAAGCTTATTAGCATTCTCATCATATCTCAACATGCCTCTATTGGCAGAGCCAACCAGCAACTCACCATTCACTGCTGCCAAATCGAAAAGCTGCGAGGTTGATTCACCTTGCAAAATTGTAGTCCAGCTTTGACCACCGTCTTCAGTATAAAGCATACCAGCATTTTTCCTTTTTCTGTATATCCTATCTCCGATGGCAACAAAATTATTGGCGCCTAATGTGACTTGGGTTGGCGTGTTATCCCATGTCTGACCACTATCGTTTGAATAATAGAGGGTAGTATTCGTAGAGAAAAACAATATTGAATCTTGGGCATACATACTTACTGGATATTCGGAAACACTAAAATCAGGAGACACTTCCTCCCAGCTAAATCCATCATCACCCAAGCGCCAGAAAGCGCCGCTCCATTCAGCGTAAATCTTATCTTCGAATGCCCATAGATCATAGCAGTATAGCCCTGGCGCAGGAAATGAATCCCAGGTTAACCCATCGTCAGTGGTTTTAAATATGCTTTCCGAATATCCATCCGGAACGTATATGCCATGCGAACAAACGGCGATGTCGCCTACGTAGCTACCCCGGCTTGTTGGTGGAAGCGCGCCTGCCATCCACGACACCCCGTTGTCATGACTTACCATGAAATATTTTTCCAACTGTGGGTTATTAGTATAGTTGTTGCTAATCCCCGCAACTGTATTATTATCGCAGGCTAATGGATAATAACCTTTAAAAGGCATCTTTTCCCAGCTATGGCCGTCTCCTGATCGGTAAACATAATTTTCGTCAGCAGCAAATACAAAGTCGTCGTTTCCACAGAGAGAATAGAATGCTCCTCCTTCGGGGCCGTTAACAGGTTCCCAGTCTATCTGGGCGTTGCTTATTTGAATGATAAAAATGAATGAAATGGCAATGAGGAAAAATCTGTTCATTTTGGAGTCTTTTATGTGTTTATGATTGTGTCGCTAGGGCAAATATATTCCCCATAATGAGTCATTCAAACAACTATGGCTACAGAGTTCGTGAGTGGCAGGAAATCCCTTGTGATTGGGGTGATGTGGTGTTTGGGTTGGTGGTTGAAATGGCTGACAGGTGGATGAGTAAATAACTCAACGGAAACACACGGCGCAGCAGGAAAATTACAATGAATCTGGCACCAAGTAATCTTGATTACCAATCTCCAATCAAACTTCCCCTCGACAATCATATGTTCATGTAATCATTTGATCATTTGATCAACACCCTCATTTACTATCACTAAATTTGCCCCAATCAACCCACCGCCTTCCCAGGCTACTCAGGCAATCAAACATGTCCCTTGTTAAAAAACTCGCGGGTGAAACCGCTCTTTACGGACTTAGCAGCATCATTGGCAGGTTCCTGAATGTGATGCTGGTGCCTTTGTATACCCGCACGCTTGGTCAGGGCGAATACGGGGTGGTGACCGATTTGTATGCCATTGCGGCTTTTCTGATCATCGTTTATTCCTACCGGATGGAATCGGCGTTTTTCCGGTTTGGAACGCCAAAAGAAGATCGGGAACGCAGTTTTTCTACCGGACTCACCTCTCTTTTGATCAGCACGGGCATCATTACCGGATTGCTGTTTCTTTTTTCCCAGCCCATTGCCACCGCTGCCAAATACGGCGACCATCCTGAGTACATCCGCTGGTTCGCCCTGATGCTGGCTTTCGATTGTCTGGCAGAATTGCCTTTCGCCCGGCTAAGGCTGGAGCAAAGACCGATCAGGTTTGTGAGTATAAAACTGGTGTGGATTGTAAGTAATATCAGCCTGAATCTGTTTTGGCTGGTATTTTGTCCATGGGCTGCCGAGCAAGGTATGGACTGGGTTCATTGGTTTTGGACACCCGATCGAGGCGTTGGATATATTTTTCTGTCGAATGTACTGGCCAGTCTTTTCACCCTTATTTTACTGCTCCCCGAATTCCGGGCCATGCGACTCCACATCGACCGGGAGCTCTGGACGAAAATGATGCGCTATGCTTCGCCCCTGATCATTGTGGGTTTTGCCGGCATGGTAAATGAAATGCTCAGCCGCACCATGATGAAATATCTGCTCACCGGCACTTATGAGGAAAATATGGCGCAACTGGGCGTTTTTGGCGCGAATTACAAGCTGGCCATGCTCATAACCCTGTTTACCCAGGCATACCGATACGCCGCCGAGCCTTTCTTTTTCCGACATGCTGCCGATGAAAATGCCATGCAAACACAATCGGAAGTGACCAAATGGTTTACCATCACGGCTGCGGTAGGTATGCTCGGCATTTTGCTGTTTCTCGATATAGTAAAGCATTTCCTTGGCAAAGATTTTCACAGCGGGGTTGGTGTCGTACCGATTTTGCTCTGCGCCAATTTGCTGTTAGGTATCTACTACAATTTTTCTGTTTGGTTCAGATTGAAAGACCGAACAGGTCTCGGCGCCTGGATTTCGCTGGCAGGCGCCGGCATTACCATCGTCTTGAATATTCTCTGGATTCCTACATTTGGATACGTGGGAGCAGCCTGGGTAACGTTGATCTGCTATTTGTTTATGTCCTGGGCGACCTGGCAAACCGGGAGAAAAAACTATCCGGTTCCCTATCAAATGGGCAGGATGGCCTGGTATGCGTTCTCCGCCATCGCATTGTGGTGGATCACCCGGCTGCTAGAACCTGTTTTACCTTTGAGTATGTTATGGACGCTGAGGGTAGTATTTTTCTTTGCCTATCTGGTCATGATATGGTTTCTGGAACTTCGCGGTAAAAACCTGAACCTGTTGAATCCAAAATCCTGAGTTTGTTGAGGTATAAATTTCGAATTATGAAAAAATTATTTCCATTTCTGATCCTGTTGGTGTTTCAGGCGCAGGCGCAACAAAATGTGTGGCACCTGGTAGCCGACGACATAAATCCCGACAATTATTTTGGCATAACAGTCGCCAATGGCATGATCGGACTGGTGTCCTCCCCGGAGCCTATGAAAGTCAAAGATGTGGTGTTGAACGGCGCTTACGACAATTACCTGCGTGGCCGGGTTTCCAACATCCTGAAAGGCTTCAATTTTATGAATATGAATCTGGATGTGGACGGGCGACGGATTGGCCGAAAAGACATCTCCCATTACAAACAGGACCTGGATATGCGGCAGGCGCAACTGAGTACCAGCTTTGATGTGGGTGACAAAGTCTCTGTAAAGCAAACATTGATGGCGCTGCGACATCTCCCCTACTCTGCTTTATCCATGGTGGAGATTACCGCAAAGAAAGATGTCACCATTACGCCTATGGCCGTTATTGAAGCCCCTGAAATGCTGCAAGACGTGCGCAATTATTTCTCGGAAATTGACAGGCCACACGTATTAATCCCCCTACTGACATCTGTTGGGAAAAGTCCAAGCGGCAAATACACAGTAGCTGCCTCTACCAGTTTCATTTTTGAAGAACCTCACGGCGCTGAGCCGGATCTGATCCATGAAGACTGGGATTACAACATGCATTTGGCCAAGTTTTACAAAAAACTAAAAGCCGGTGAGACCTATCGCTTTGCGGTTGTGGGTACGCTCATAAGTTCTGCTCATACAGTAGATGCACACAACGAAGCTGAACGTCTCACCATTTATGCAGCCCTTGAACGTACTGAACGCCTCTTGAAACGCCACCGCGAAGCCTGGGACAATTTGTGGTCATCCGACATTACTATTGAAGGCGACCCCGAAGCTACGCGGGATGTTCATTCCGCTATGTACCATTTATACTCTTTCGGACGAGAAGGCACCGCTCTAAGCTTGTCACCAATGGGACTCAGCGGTTTAGGCTACAACGGTCACGTTTTCTGGGACACCGAGCTTTGGATGTATCCACCCATGCTGTTGCTCCACCCGGAAATTGCCCGGTCTTTTCTGGAATTTCGATACCAGTTGCTCGATCAAGCCAAGCAGAATGCCTTTTCACATGGATACAAAGGAGCTATGTACCCCTGGGAGAGTACCACTACCGGACAGGAAGAGACACCGGTTTGGGCGCTTACAGGTCCCTTTCAGCATCATATCACCGGATGTGTGGGCTGGGCAGCCTGGCAGTATTTTCTGGTTACCAGAGATACCACCTGGCTGCGTGATCGTGGCTGGCCTATGCTGAAAGAGATCGCCGATTTCTGGGCAAGTCGTGTTGAACGGAATGGTAAAGGGCATTTTGACATTAACAATGTGATCGGAGCGAACGAATGGCAGGAAAACATCGACAACAATGCCTTTACCAACGGCATGGCCATCACGGTGCTTAATTATGCGACAGAAGCAGCTAAGACACTTGGGCTAAGCCCGGATCCGGATTGGCTTTATGTGGCGAATAACATTCCCATTCTGCAATTTCCAGATGGAACAACGAGGGAAAATGCCACATACAAGGGTGAGATAATCAAACAAGCGGATGCAAACCTGCTGTCGTTCCCATTAAAGATCCGAACCTCACCTGCGCAGGTGAAACAGGACCTGGATTATTACCAACCCAGAATGTCGCCCGAAGGACCGGCCATGGGAAATGCCATTTTAACCGTTTTAGCGGCCCGGGATGGCGATGCGGAGCGTGCGCATGATTTATGGGTGAAAAGCTATAAACCCAATGAAGTGCCTCCTTTTGGCGTACTTTCTGAAACAGCCGGAGGAACCAATCCATACTTTGCTACCGGAGCAGGAGGCTTTTTGCAGGCAACCATTATGGGTTTTGGCGGACTTGATATTGGCCCTGAAGGAGTTCAGCAGTTGTCAACTAAACTTCCCAAAAAGTGGAAATCTTTGACCATTTCGGGTATTGGGCCTGAGAAGAAGACATTTACCGTCAAGCAATAATCACAGATTTAAAAGGATTATGGGATTACACAGATTTTTTCGGGTTATTCTCCGGTTGGCTTTGAGTTTCCCGACGAATAAACAAAACTTAACAATTTTAATATGAAGTTTGGAACTTTTCCTACCCAATTTGTAACAACGCGGAATTTGCTGATCATAACCGTGATCTACATGATATTTCCCCTGTACCTGTTGCCAAAATCGCTGCATGCACTGCAATCGGTTTCCGGGAAGCCAGACATTTTACCTCTTGGTATGAGACCGGGTTTTACACCCGAAATTGCCTGGCAAACCCTGGAAACACTGGGGGCATCAGGTAGAAATGTTTATTTGTATTCAGAGCTGTATATGGACAGCTGTTATGCGCTTGTCTACGGAATATTCTTTTCCTTTCTGATCGTTTTTCTGTTTAAGCTGGCCGGTGGCCGTTTGTCCAGAATGACTGTTGTTGCCTGGTTCCCGATTGCCGGTACCATTGCCGACTGGATCGAGAACATCGGTATTGTAAAAATGATCACCATGTACCCGGAGCAATCCAATATGTGGGCGAGAATAACCTCTGTAGCCGGTCAGGCCAAGTGGTTTTTCTCTGGAGTAGGGCTGCTCTACATCATGGTTGGACTGGCAGTTTGGGCCTGGAAAATTATTAAAACCAAGCCCTGACCATCATTTATCCTCAAACGAGAAACCTTTAGCCTTTGCCTGATTTACGACAGTTTCAATCAGTACATTGTCGAGCGTTTGGGTATCTACCATCTTCCTTCTTTCGGCAGCGATGTATGTATCCATCTGCTTTTCAAGCTCGGCTAGTTCAGATTTGATGGCACTGCGCTCTTTGCTTAGCCGCTCAATTTCTTTTTTAATTTCCTCTTTGCTTTTACCCTTAAGCACTTCCGGCAACTCCTCATCTTTTACATTTTCCACAAATTCCTCATCTTCCTTGGCAGCATCTACGATATCCCAGTCGGCATTGCTGTAGGAGGCTTTTGTTTTGGCAGCAACACGCTGGGCAGCATTGGCGCTGCCATAACTGGCCGCATTAACATCCTGCTCTTCCTGACGAGCTTTCTTCATAGCGCCGGATGATCCATAACCCACATAAGTTGCGTTTAGCTTGTTATTCAACTCCATCATTCTGGCATCGTAAGGGGTGGAAATATGCACGACTTTTTCATTGGTATTGATGTTTAGATATTTACCCTTACCCATATTGGCGCCTTCTTTCCAATAACTGCGTTCACCAGAATCGTAATCTCCACAGAAAATAGTATTGATGATGATGTCATCTTTGTTAGCGCTTGCGCAACTTCCCCTGAAATCCACAGTTCCCTGATCAAAAGGTTCGTTGCCGGCAATTACAATGATCTTTAATGCATCCGGGTCTTTTGACCAGGGCAAAAGCTCATGCGCTGATTTAATTACCCAGCCGCAGTATTCGCTTCCGCCATTGGTTTTCAATTCAAACAGTTTTTCAGAGAGTCCATCCAGATCAGTTCCCAATGGTTGAACCATTCTGATAAATCCTGTTTCTGCACTGAGTCCGTCATTTCCATATTCGAACAAGGCTATTTCCAAAGCAGCGATTTGCTGGTTTTTCTGGGCGTCGGAAAGTTTGTTCACCATTTTCCAAAGTTGTGCCTTGGCCTGTTCAATTAACCCATCCATACTATTGCTGGTGTCGAGCAAGAGTGCCACCTGGATTACTGATTTTTGAGTATTGGTAATTTCAGAGTTGCTCGCTTCGGATTTTTGAATAACTGTAGCATCGTTGGCAACCTGTAATTGAATATGCATCAGGAGAGCGGTAAGAAAAATTGTTTTTAACATGATATTTGGTAGATTTAGTTATGTACAGGAATGGATGCACGGGCAATAAGAGATTACACACAGGCACCCGAAAAATGTACCTTTGCACTTGAATTTTTTCAATCAATACATAGCTAATGGGTTTTCGCTCCTTCCTATTATATCCCTTTGCCAAATATGTCGTTAACAAGATCAGTCGCTGGTCGGCAAATGCCATTGCAGATCAGGAAAAGATTTTGAGCAACCTTGTCAAAGATGCCCGTAATACTGCTTTTGGAAAAGACCATCAATTTGAAAAGATTCACAACTATGAAGACTTCAAAGCGGCCGTTTCCATCCGCGACTATGAAGATTTGAAGCCTTATGTGGAACGCATCAAACAGGGAGAAAAGGATGTGCTTTGGCCTGGTAAACCTGCCTATTTTGCCAAAACAAGCGGCACCACATCCGGGGTAAAATACATTCCTATGAGCCGGGAGAGTACACCCTCTCATTTTGGTACTGCCCGGGATGCTGTTTTCAACTATTTTGGCAAAACCGGCAACGGCAAATGGCTCGATGGCAAACTCATTTTTCTTTCCGGAAGTCCCACACTTGAAACAACAGCTGGAATCCCCACTGGCCGGCTAAGCGGCATTTCCAACCATTTGGTACCAGCCTGGCTTCGCAGCAACCAACTACCCTCCTGGGATACCAATTGTGTTGAGGATTGGGAAGAAAAACTAGAGCGAATTGTGGATGAAACCATCAACCAGGACATGCGCCTTATCTCCGGTATACCACCCTGGGTGCAGATGTACTACGAGCGATTGTTGGAGAGAAGCGGCAAAAAAACAGTTCGCGAGATATTTCCGAACTATTCAGTCTTCGGCTATGGCGGCGTAAATTTTGAACCATACCGTGCGAAGCTCGAAGAACTGGTCGGGGGATCAATTGACGGAGTTGAAACATACCCTGCTTCAGAAGGATTCATCGCCTTTCAGGATACTTTTGGAAGGGACAAACAGCCCGGAATGCTGTTAAATACAAACGCCGGAATATTTTTCGAGTTTGTACCGGCAGGTGAAATTTTTGACGAAAATCCAACACGTGTTTGGCTTCGCGATGTTGAGTTGGGTGTGAATTACGCATTGGTCCTACATACCAATGCCGGTTTGTGGGGTTATAACATTGGCGATACCGTGCAGTTTGTCAGTAAAAACCCGTATAGAATAGTCGTAAGTGGCCGGGTAAAACATTTCATATCCGCTTTCGGCGAGCATGTAATTGGCAAAGAGGTGGAAGAAAGCATCTTACCTGTAGCCCTATCCATGGGTGTAAAAATCGTAGAGTTTACCGTAGCTCCACAGGTAACGCCTCCGGAGGGTGGTCTACCCTACCACGAATGGTTCATCGAATTTGATGAAGCCCCCAAAGACCTGAATCAATTCGCCCAGGAAATCGACGCCAGAATGCGCAGCCAGAACATTTACTACGATGACTTGATCACCGGCAACATTCTGCAGCCATTAAAAATCAGATCCCTGAAACGAGACTCTTTTCGCGACTACATGAAATCACAGGGAAAACTGGGCGGCCAAAACAAAGTGCCCAGACTTTCGAATGACCGGAAAATAGCGGATGAATTAATGCGAAATGTATCAATGCGCAATGCTTATTAAATTATTGCGCATTGCGCATTGATACATTTCGCATTGTTAAAGAAATCGTTCTTTCCACTCCGGGCGCGGCATCATGCATTGTTCGCGGCGGCCCCACCAGCGATAGCGGTTTTTGGCAACCCAGTTGTAGATGAAATTGCGGATAATGCTTGGCACTATTTTGAAGATGTAAAGGGCAGACCACAGGCCTCCGAGTCTTCGAACTATCTCCAGAGGAACATCCGAGCGGAGGAAGACCTTGTTTTGATCAATCAATACTACGGTGTCAAAATTTTGGACATCAAGGCCATGTTCTTTCAATAATTCCTGACCGGTGTCCGATTGCAAAGCGGCATAGCGGAAGATGCCTTTGGGGTCGCGCAACAAAACCCACTGGACTGAGGCATTGCAGAGATTACAAATGCCATCGAACAATAGCACCGGCTTTTGATCCAGATCGGAATATTTCAGTTTTTTTTGCGCTGTGTGCTGCATGCAATGTGTGTCTACTGACTTATATCAATTCTACCTCTTAGGTTTGTGAGAACCAAGTAATGAAGGTTTTATGCCTGGTCTAAACAGTTTGATATCAAATACCATTCTAAGGATGGCAAAAATATTGCCTTTCAGGTTTCTCTATAACAGACACGGGAACCTGATTGTTGCACCCTATTATCATGCTGTTTCGGATCAGCCTTTACCGCATATTCGACATTTATACAGGGCCAAGAATATTCGGGAGTTCGAATCTGATCTTGACTTCTTATTGAAGTTTTATCAACCAATTGATTTTCATGATTATGTACGAATGCTTGAAAACCCTGCTAAAGTCAAGGGCAAAACACCATTTTTGCTTAGCTTCGATGATGGTCTACGGGAGTTTTACGATACAATTGCCCCCATATTGATGCGCAAAGGAATTCCGGCCATTTGTTTTTTGAATAGCTCGTTTATTGACAATAAGGCTCTGTTTTTCAGATACAAGGCCAGCTTACTTATTGAAAAGCACGGTTCCAATATTGATGAGACTACGAGACAGGAAATTCTGGCTGTCCGGTATGCTGACAAAGAGCAACTGGATGCTATGGCTTTAGAGCTCGGATTGGATTTTGGCGCCTTTCTGGAAACTGAAAAACCATATTTGAGTTCCGGTCAAATTGAGGAATTGATCAAAAAAGGCTTCCATTTTGGAGCGCACAGTATTGACCATCCAGAATATCGGTTTCTAAGCCTTCAGGAGCAATTAGTGCAAACCACCAAAAGTGTGGAATTAGTCAGCAATCAATTTGGATTGGGTTACCGTTTGTTTTCGTTTCCATTTACCGATTATGGCGTATCAAAAGCCTTTTTTGATTTTGTACTTCAAGATAAAAAAGTTGCGGATCTGAGCTTTGGTTGTGCGGGATTGAAGCGTGATATCCATCCCCGGCATATTCAGCGGATCGCGATGGAGCAAAACAAGTTGAGTGCAGAAGAAATCCTGCGCAAAGAGATTTTTTACTTTTGGCTCAAAATTCCTTTCGGGAAAAACCGCATCCACCGTCAATAATGGAAATCCAGAAATTCAACAGGCAACAACTCCGGGAATTTGTATCCTCGGATGCATATTTGGCATTGCCTGACCTGCCGATTTCCATGCACAGAGCCCTTGCTCAAGTGGAAAACCCAAGAGTCAGAGAGGAGGATGTTTTGCTGACAATTGCCTGGGAGCAAGGTGAATTGACCGGCTATCTGGGTTTATTACCCGACACATTTTTTAAGGAAGATGGGACAATTGGGCATTGCGCCTGGCTTTCCTGCCTTTGGGTGCATCCGGATCATCGTGGAAAGTCCTTGGCCCGAAAACTGATAAATAAGGCTCATGAGCTGTATGATCACAGAATCCTGCTCACCGAATTCGCGCCGGAAACAAAGGCCATTTATGACAAGTTGGGGTATTTTGTTGATCTACATACCCAAACAGGTCTTCGTGTGTACTACCGCTTTGATCTGCACAATATTTTGCCCCCAAAGAAAAAGATATTTAAAAGACTACAACCTGTATTAAACCTGTTTGACTTTTGTGCAAATGTGTTGGTTGACCTAATCAGCAATCTCACAAAAACCAAAAATGCATTGCCGGAATATGAATATTGTGAAACCATCGACACAGAAATTCAGGTTTTTTTGTCGGGTTTTCAAAGCAAGGAATTGTTTCAACGTGGGAAAGATGATTTGAATTGGATCATTAAATACCCTTGGGTTCTCGCAGGCAAGCCGGATGATATGAGTCGTCGATACCATTTTTCATCAGTAGACAAGTCTTTTGATTTTATTTCCTGCAAAATTTACAACACAGAACACAAGCTTTGTGCGTTCCTCATTTTATCGAAACGCAACAGATCATTGAAAATACCCTGCTGCTACATCAAACCCGGTTTTGAAGAAACCACGGCTAATGTTATTGATGCACACATACAAAAATGGCAAATCAATACGTTGAGCATTTTTCATCCGCAACTGGTTCAGTATTACCGCAAATCAGGGAGCTTTTCACTTTTGAAGAAAGACCTGAACCGCATTTACATCAGTTCGCAAACAATGGCTAATGACTTGGTCCAGTTTAATTTCCAGGTTCAGGATGGTGACGGTGACAGTTTTTTTACCTAAAAAACTAACAACACATTGAATATCAAACGCCTACATAGAAATATTACAAATCAATTCGCAAGCAGTTTTCGCGTTCCGGAATGGTTATGGAAGCCTCTGTTGCTACTTTTTATTATCGCAGCATTTCTTCCCGGTTTACAGGCCCAATCCGGCGCTCCAGCTGGAAAATCGCCCACAGCTACACAGGACACCCAGAAACTAAAGATCGAGACAGCCCAGGTAATTGAATACTTTAAAGAAGGTGAACGGGAAAAGCAAAAGCTGAGTGGCAACGTGCGTATGCGGCAGGAAGACATTCTGGTTTATTGCGATACGGCCATCATGTTCATGGATGATGCAATTCTCATTGGCAACGTGGTGATTGAGCAGGGCGACTCGGTAAAGGTATTTTCAGATTCAACGCATTATCATGCCGATACTAAAATCGCTGACCTCTACGGTAACATAGCCTTGGAGAATGGAAAACAGAAATTGTTTACCAGGCAAATGCGTTACGATGCCGGCAATAAAATTGCAGAATATCATACCGGCGCTGTTATGGATAACGGAAAGAGCCAGTTGAAAAGCAAGCACGGGTATTATCATGTGAATGAAAAAATGGTATTTTTTAAGGGTGATGTCGTGACCACCGACCCTGATTTCACCATGCGTACCGACACCATGACTTTCAATACAGAAACACAAACCGTAAATTTCGTGGCGCCCACCTTGATTAGTCAACGGGATGGAAAAATTTACACGGAAGGCGGTTTCTACGACATAGAAAACAATTTTGCCGAATTCGATTTGAACCCGCAATATGACAAAGAAGGTCAACGCGGACGCGCGGAAAAGATGCGCTACAACGGCACATCAAACGTATACACCTTGCAGGGTGATGCGTATATTGATGATCCCACCAAAGGACAGGAAACAAAAGCGGATGTGATTTTTCACATGTCCGATGTGGATGTCACTATTTTAAAGGGAAATGCCTTTTACAAAGACAGCGTCAGAGAAATTTACGGGGAACAGATTCGTTACGACAACCGCAACAAAAACTATCAATTGCTGGGTCGTGGAAAGGTGATAGATGGCAGCAACATTATCGAAGCTGATTCTCTCGATTTCAATGATGCACTGGGAAGTGGGTTGGCAGTTGGCAGGGTTGAATGGATCGATACTGCCGGAGATTACACGGTGTTGGCTAATCGCATGGATTACAACAAAAAGTCGGAATACCTCTTTGCATACGGCGGTTTTGAGGATGCAGAAAATGGACGCCCCATGATGAAATCTCTCATCGACAGGGATACCTTGTATATGAGCGCCGACACCCTGACATCGTTTAAGCCGGATTCCATACATGACGAGCGGATATTACTGGCTTTCCGGGATGTCCGGATATTTAAGAAGGATCTTCAGGCAGTTTGTGACTCCCTGAAATTCAGCAGCGCTGATTCGATTTTCTGGTTTTATCCCATAGACCAAAAACCGCTGATGTGGTCCGACACATCCCAGTTTTCGGCCGATACCATGCTGATGCTGATGAAAAACAAACAAGTCGACAGGATATGGTTGCGACAGAATGCCATGGTCGTCAATTCGGAGGAGGGGAAATTATTCAATCAGATAAAAGGTAGAACCAACACCATTTTCTTTAGGGACAGCGAGGCAAAGGAAATGCTTGTAGAGGGTAATGCACAGGCCATTTACTATGCACTGGATGACAAAAAAGCGTATGTCGGGGTAAATGAAACGGCCTGCTCCGAAATGAAACTCTATTTTGAAGACCGCAAAGTGCAACACATCAAATTTTATGAGCAACCCACCTGGAATTTTATTCCCATGAGCCTTGCAGGAAAAGAGACCAAAAAACTGGATGGCTTCTTTTGGGAGCAGCTGAGACGGCCGCGCAGTATTGAGGACCTTTTATTCAGAAAAATTATTCAGGTAAATCCTGAAGAGGTGTTGGATGCTGAGGATGGGAAGTAAGTTAGGTCATTTCTCTTCACTTCCCAAGCGCTGATTTCCTCAAGCGCTGTAAAAACGGAGAAGCAAAAATAAAGGACTGAAGGTTTTCATTTTCACTGGCCAGTACCTCGTCTTTGTGACCGCTCCATTCAAGATGGCCTTCGTGCAAAAAGCAGATGTTCTCCCCTATCTCCATCACCGAGTTCATGTCGTGCGTATTGATGATCGTAGTGATGTTGTTCTCGTGGGTGATGCTGGAAATCAATTCATCGATCAGTATCGAAGTTTTAGGATCCAGGCCGGAATTGGGTTCATCACAAAACAAGTATTTGGGTTTCAGCACAATGGAACGCGCGATACCCACCCTTTTTTGCATGCCTCCTGAAAGTTCAGATGGGTATTTTGAATTGGTTCCTTGGAGATTTACCCTTTCCAGACAGAAGTTTACACGATCCAGTTTTTCCTTAATCGTCATGTTTGTAAACATATCCAGGGGGAAACGGATATTCTCTTCCACCGTCAGGGAGTCAAATAACGCAGAGCCCTGAAACAGCATACCGATTTGCATACGAATCTCCCGCATGCCTTTTTTGTCGAGACCCGTAAAATTTATGTCATCGTAATAAATGGTACCGGATGTTGGAGCCAAAAGCCCCACGAGCGATTTTAACAAAACTGTCTTACCGGCACCTGAGCGACCAATGATCAGGTTTGTTTTACCGGCTTCAAAAAGGAAATCAATGCCTTTCAGCACTTCCTGCTTACCAAATGTTTTGACTATTTTTTCTGCTCGAATCATGTGTTTAATATAAGGGCGAGGCAAATGTAGGCTTATTTAATGGTTGCCTTAATGCCTGTTCGTGCCTTCCTTAAAGTTAAAATAAACAGACTGCATGTTAGCCGCAGAAACAACCAGCAAGCCGGCAGTCTCCGTACGCAAGCGGATTGCACCCATGGTCACACCCTGAAAACCTTGTTTGGCGGCTTCTTTTACTTCCTCCACTGAAAAATCGCCCTCCGGTCCAACCAACATGGTAATATCGGTTTGACCGGCCAGTTGCGTATATAAATGCGGCTTTGTTTCTTCTCCACACCAGCCAATCAGTTTACAAGGAGATTTTACAGCACCAATAAAATCAGAAAATTTCGTGAGTGGATTCAATTTTGGCAGGTAAGCCCTCAGTGATTGCTTCATGGCCGACACCAGTATTTTCTCCATCCTGTCCATTCTCACGGTGTTTCTTTCAGAATGATTGCAAAGCAAGGGTGTGATCTCATCAATCCCTATTTCTGTAGCTTTTTCCAAAAACCACTCGTAACGCTCCATATTCTTGGTTGGAGCAATGGCTACATGCAAGCGGTATGGACGCTCCGGCTCCACCACTGTCGTGGAAATGATTTGCGCCACCGTATGCTTTTTTCCGGTTTCGGCGATCACAGCCTCATAAATATGGCCCATCCCGTCTGTAATCTGAAGTGAATCACCTGCCTTGTGTCGCAGCACAGTTTGCAAATGACGACTTTCTTCATCTTCCAGATAGGCAAAGCCATCATCGATGCGTGTTGTATAAAATAGCTGGTTCATTCTTCAAAAGTCAAATCTGCCAGTTCAAGTCCTTGAATAAAATCTTCACCCAATGGCGCCTCTATGGTAATTTCTTGCTCATTTTCAGGATGTTGAAAAGAAATGGACCTGGCGTGAAGCATCATGCGATAAAAATTAAAGACGTTTCGAAAATACTTGTTTTGTTTCACATCACCATGACGAATGTCGCCAATGACCGGATGGTTGATGTGCGCAAAATGTTTACGGATCTGGTGGCGCCGACCGGTTTCCGGCATCGCTTCCACCAGCGAAAACCTGGCTGTAGGATAACGCAAACCAATGGCTGCTTCAATTTCTGAGTTGGCTATTGGCGCATACCTGGTTACAGCATCCAGGGCTCCTTTGTTGCTTTCCTTGTCTGTGAGCGCATAGTCGATCACAGCTGGTTCGTGCAACCAGCCTCGCAGCATGGCCAGGTATTTTTTCGAGACTGTTTTAGCCATGAATTGCTCTCCCAAATGCCTCGCAGATTCTTGATTTTTGGCAAAAACCAGGGCGCCAGAGGTTCCGCGATCGAGCCGGTGAGTGGTAAATATTCGCTTGTTTCCGAGTTGCTTCCTCAATAACTGAAGCACAAAAACCTTGTCTTCGCTGATGCCCGTTCGATGTACCATGATCCCCGCCGGCTTATTGATGGCGACAAAATAGTCGTCTTCGAATAATATGGAGAATGGTTCGTGATCGGTCATTAATAAAATTTAAGCGTTTAAAAGTTCGGCTATTTTTTCCGGCGTAAGTTCCTGTTGTTCGCCGTTTTCCTGGTTTTTCAGATTCAGGGTTCCATTAGCCATTTCTGATTCCCCTGCAATGGCTACAAAAGGGATTTGACGTTTGGCAGCATATTCAAACTGCTTTTTCAATTTACCCGGATCTGGATAAATCTCCGTTGAAACACCAAGTTTGCGCAATTTGGTCGCACATTGGAAGGCATATTCAAAACTGGGTTCATCAAAAGAAATCAACAGGAGCTTAACTGATTCCGATAAAGATTCGGGAAACAGGTTTAATTCTTCCAGCACATCATAGATCCTGTCGGCGCCAAATGAAATACCAACACCCGAAAGACCTGGAACCCCAAATACTCCTGTAAGGTCGGCGTAACGGCCACCACCGCCAATACTGCCCATTTTGATACCAGAGGCAATTACTTCAAAAATACATCCGGTGTAATAGCTCAGGCCACGAGCAAGCGTTATGTCAAACTGGATTTCATTTGTGAGAGGAGCAGCGTTCAAATATTTAAACACCTTTTCAATTTCATCAAGGCCTTCAAGTCCCGTTGGACTGTTGGCGAAAACAGGCTTCAACGAACTCAGGTCTGGCGAAGCAAGTATCTTCTCAATCGTATCAATGGCAGATTCAGAAATTCCCCGTTCAGAAAGCTCTTTTCGCACCCCCTCAATACCCACTTTATCCAGTTTGTCGACAGCCACGGTCATGTCCATAAACTTATCGGCAATGCCAGCGGCCTCTGCAATTCCAAACAAGACTTTGCGGTGATTGATCTTTATGGTAACGGGTAATTTCAGCTCCTGAAAAGCTTCATCGTAAATCTGCGCCAGCTCTGCTTCGTAATGTAGTGATTCGGAGCCTATCACATCGGCGTCACACTGAAAAAACTCACGATAACGCCCTCGTTGAGGACGATCGGCCCGCCAGACCGGCTGGACCTGATACCGTTTGAAAGGGAAACTCAGTGTACCGCGGTTCATCACCACGTAGCGGGCAAACGGAACCGTTAGATCATAACGAAGTCCGCGTTTGGCAATGCTGGAAATTAATTTATTAGAGTCCCGGTTTGCCAAAGCCTGTTCATCAGCCTTGCTAAGGTAGTCACCGTTATTCAGAATTTTGAACAACAGCTTATCGCCCTCGTCGCCGTACTTGCCGGTAAGGGTACTCAGGTTTTCCATGGCCGGTGTTTCCAGCGGTTGAAACCCGAATTTGGCGAAAACGGTGCGAACCGTATCGAATATATAATTGCGTTTGCGTACCTGCTCAGGGCCAAAATCTCTCGTGCCTTCAGGTATGGATGGTTTACTCATGTGGGAAATTTTTCTCTATCCGCCATTTGCTTCAGCCAATGTGCTGAATAAAAGGCCTTTCATAGCCAATCCTCCTACGATCAACACGAATGCCGCAGTAGTCCAGATCGCGAGTTTTTTGTGTTTGGTTACATCAACAGTTGCCTTTTTTGACAATGTGCGGCCAATTTGAATGCAAGCCACAGCAAGGATCATGATGGTAATATGTTCCACTGCAAAATAGCGTAGCCAACCGTTTTTCATGGCAGCTCCCATGTCGGACAAGGCTGATTTTACAATGGTACTGGTGCCAAAGTACTGGATCAGTCCGAGCAGTAATTGCAGATGTGCCAATCCTAGCAAAGCTACTGACGCTGTATTATCCGATTTAGTAAAGGCCTTTTTACCTTGCCAGCCAGACCACGAACGGTACAAAACATATAAAATAGCGACAAGTATCAGGTAACGGTTGTAGGAATGCAGGGCATTAATGATCTGGTGCATAATATTTTATGGAATTGAACGAATAGTTGGACAAAAGTAGATAATTCGCGAAATTATTTTCGTTATCCAATAAACCTAAACCCTATTTTGAACGTATATAAGTTAGAGAGAAAACTTGTTTGTGACTCTTTTGCGTTTTATACGTATAAAGCCCACAAAACAAAAAACAAATAAAAGTACCCCCTTTTAATTTTTTACGGTAGGAAGATTGTTTTCATTTGGTTTTGGCCGTCTGACGAAAGTCGGATGGCCAATTTTTTTGCCTTAATTTATTTGATTTTGGTGATTTATGTGATTGCCGGAATTTTAGCGATGGAGTATTACCTTGTAATGATTCTATTATTATACCCTATAAGTCACTACAAAAGGCTTTTCCACAGAATTTCCCAATCTTTTGAGGCTGCCCAGTCTTTGGCATAAATAAAATTGAGGCGGGCAATCGTACGCTCATTTAAGGAGATATTATCCAGCGCATCCGCGTGAGAGACCACACCGGGTTTTATGGTAGGTAAGGATTGATTTTGGGAATCCCCTGAATATCCAACCCAGGTTTTTTTGCCAATAAAAACAGGAACCCAGTTTTGTATGACTAGGGCTTTTCTCTTTAGAAATAAGAGCCAGAAGGGAAGTCCAATTAAAAACAGCAGACAAAGGGACAAATCTGATACTCGTTTATTGCGCTTTTCAACCGTCTGAGCGATGTTGTATTTTATTTCAATGGTATACAATTCCCCTGGCTCATCCTTGCTGCTGCTTCCTATAATACTCAGGCTTTCTTCCGGAACAATTTTATAGGCAACAGTTGGACCAAGCATGGTCATCCAATGCATGATATCCTGACTCATCACATCTTTTGAACAAAAGATCACTTCTTCGATCTGATAAATGCGTACAATTTCCGAAAGCGTATTTCCCAGGCCACCAGATTGTGCGTGGTTCAATAAAACCAGGCCGGTCGGGTCTTGTGCATCCAGTGTTGTGCTTGTTTTTTCCGTTTTGTCAGGCTCGGGTGCGACGTAGCCAATCAGATTTTTACCCATTACCACGGAATTCAACAATTTGGAAACCCGGCTGCTTTCCGAATGTGATCCAACAATCACGACATTTCTGGGGCGTTCACGCCCGATCCGGAAATTCTTATAGATAATGAAATGGGCTAATGCTCGGATTCCAATCGTTGACAAAACAGCCCAAACAGCTCCCATCAACACCAAAGCTCTGGATGGTCTGTAATCCAGATCCAGAAATCCATAAACCGCGGCTAAAATGAGGGTTCCTATGCTTAATCCTCGCACAAGCCGACGCAGATCAAAGCGCGCATCGTAAGCACCGTTTAGCCAGGCTGTACCCAGCCAGATCAATATATACAAGGGGAAATTAAACCAGAGCACATTCGATTTGAACCAGTCTGGGTCTTTGTAAAAATAATTGGCCCAGAAATTCTTCAGGATAACAAGTCCAACATAGATGGCCATCGCATCAAGGATAGGCAGCCAAATCTTTTGGAGGATATTACGAGCCAGGGCTAATCCAGCTCTGAACCATATCGCCCCGTGCAGCATTAAAATGAACAGACCAGCGCGTCGTCCGCTGAAATGCTTTTGGGCAAAAATGATCATCGCCTGATAAAAGGTGCGGACGTAATTCAGGCTGCCTTTTTTGGTGCTTTCCCCTTTGTAATGAATGATGCTGGTTTCAGGGAAATAGTAATTTTTGTAGCCGGCTTGTGTAATGCGGTATGACAGATCAATATCTTCCCCGTACATAAAAAAGGCTTCATCAAGCAGTCCTGACTTGTTCAGCGCCTCGTGCCGCATAAACATAAAACAACCTACCAGCACATCCACTTCAGCGGTCTCATTTTCACTCAAATGCCCCATGTAGTACCTGTTGAAAAAGGCACTTTTAGGGAAAATAGATGACAATCCGAATGTCTTGCAAAAAGCCACCCAGGGCGTAGGGAACCCGCGTTTGCTTTCCGGTAAATATTTACCGCTGCCATCAATGAGTTTTACTCCCAATGCTCCGGCATCCGGGTGTTCATCCATGAATTGCAGGCACTTGTGGAAGGTATTTTCCTCGACAAGAGTATCTGGATTGAGCAGCAACACATATTCACCGGTACATTGCTTAATCGCCTGATTATTGGCTACTGAAAAACCGGGATTATCCGAATTCGCGATCAGTTTCACTTCCGGGAAACGCTCGCGCACCATGCGCACGGAATCATCCACCGAGTTATTGTCCACCACCCATATCTCTCCATCGATGCCTTGCATGGCACGACGCACCGATCCCAGCGCCTGTTCGAGGAAATGGCGTACGTTATAGTTTACGATGACAATGGAAAGACGCAATGGAATGGTTTGTGGGGTAAAGGTATGCAGCCCAATTAAAAATGGCGACTTTACCAATTACACAACTGAATGGAGATTGAGTTCTCGCAGATATTATGCAGAAGAATCTGCGATGAATCTGTGCAAGTAAATCTGCGTAAAATCTGCGAGAAACAAAACGTCATCTCCTGTGATACATGTCTCAGGACATACTTAGTTGTACAAATACATACTCCTGTTCCTATCGAGCTCCCTGAAGTATGGATCTTTCAAATCTTTTATGAAATGGATCGCTTCACCTGTGGATTTCATTTCAGGTCCCAGTCGTTTATCAGCTCCCGGGAACTTGTCAAAAGAGAACACCGGTATCTTGATCGCGTATCCTTCAAGCTTCTGCTCCATCTTGAAATCCTTCAGCTTGTGACTGCCGATCATCACCTTGGTGGCAATGTTTAGATATGGAATCTGATAGGCTTTAGCAATGAAAGGCGTAGTTCTGGAACCTCGGGGATTCGCCTCGATCACATACACCTGATCGTCTTTTATAGCAAACTGTATATTGATCAACCCTTTGATATTCAAGGCTCTGGCAATCTTTTCTCCGTGTTCAGCCATCTGCTGTAAAACAATTGGCCCTAAAGAATAAGGTGGTAACATGGCACTACTGTCGCCCGAGTGGATACCTGCCGGTTCTATGTGTTCCATAATGCCCATGATGTGGAAATCCTCTCCATCGAAAATAGCATCGATTTCGGCTTCTTTGGCGCGTTCCAGGAACTGATCAATCAGTACTTTATTGTCGGGCATGTGTTTGAAAATGGTCAACACCTGCCGTTCCAGTTCATGGTCATTAATCACAATTTTCATTCGCTGACCACCCAGAACGTAGGAAGGACGAACCAACAATGGGTAAGGTATTTCTTTGGCGATATCCAGTGCCGCATCTACATCGTGTGCTACCCCGAATTTAGGATAAGGAATTCCCAAGTCTTTCAGCAATTCGGAGAAACGGCCCCGATCTTCGGCAACATCCATACTGTCAAAGCTGGTTCCAATAATGTTCCAGCCTTTTTTATGGAGATCTTCAGCCAGTTTGAGGGCTGTTTGTCCACCCAATTGCACGATCACACCTTCCGGTTGTTCCAGTTCCAGTATTTCTTCCAGGTGTTCCCAGTAAACAGGTTCGAAATACAGTTTGTCGGCCAGATCATAGTCGGTAGAAACGGTTTCCGGGTTGCAGTTTACCATGATGGCTTCGTAACCCGCTTCCTTAATGGCCAGGATACCGTGTACACAGCAGTAGTCAAACTCAATCCCCTGCCCTATCCTATTCGGACCTGAGCCCAGCACCACGATCTTCTTTTTATCTGATCGAACACTTTCGTTTTTACCATCAAATGAGGAGTAGAAATAATTGGTTTTGGATTCAAATTCAGCGGCGCAGGTATCCACCATTTTGTACACCCTTCTGATGCCCAATTCCTTTCTCCTTCTAGTCACCTCATCTTCAGAAATGCGTAAAACCCAGGCGATTTGTGCATCAGAATACCCGTTTTTCTTGAGTTCCCAGAAGAAATCTGTGGGGATATCATCGGCAACGTTAAACTTAAGCAACCGATCTTCCAGCTTCACAAGGCTCTTGATTTGGTTAATAAACCAGGCGTCGATACCAGTCATTTTCTGAATGGTCTTGGCTGGAATGCCAAGTCTGATGGCATCCCTCACCCGGTAAATCCGGTCGTCGCTTACTTGTTCCAGTCTTTCCAGGATATCCTCCGTTTTCATCCATTCCTTTTTATCAGCTCCCAGTCCGGCGCGGCCGTTTTCCTGACTCTGACAGGCTTTTTGCATGGCTTCGTTGAAACTGCGCCCGATGGCCATCACCTCCCCTACCGATTTCATTTGAAGACCAAGGCGTGGATCGGCGCCAAAGAATTTTTCGAAGTTCCAGCGCGGCATTTTTACGATCACATAATCCAGCGTGGGTTCAAAGTAAGCCGAAGTGGTTTTGGTAATTTGGTTTTTGAGTTCGTCGAGGGTATAACCGATGGCCAACTTGGCCGCGATCTTGGCAATTGGATAACCGGTGGCTTTACTGGCCAATGCCGATGATCTAGAAACCCTGGGGTTTACCTCAATGGCAATAAGGGATTCATCTTCAGGATTTTGCGCAAATTGCACATTGCACCCCCCGGCGAAATTCCCAAGCGCCCGCATGATTTTCATGGCCTGGTTTCGCATGTCCTGAAAAGAGGTATCTGACAGGGTCATGGCAGGGGCCACTGTGATTGAATCTCCCGTATGCACACCCATAGGATCAAGATTCTCAACCGTACAGATAATGACTACATTGTCGTTCTTATCGCGAAGCAGCTCCAACTCAAATTCTTTCCATCCCAACACCGCCTTTTCTACCAACACTTCGTGCGTTGGGGAAGCAGCCAAACCTCTTTTGAGCGCTTCATCAAAATCTTCTTCTTTCATGCAAAAGCCGCCACCCGTGCCACCCAATGTATAAGAAGGGCGAATGACCAATGGAAATCCGATTTTCTGTGCGGCTTCCTTCCCTTCCAGAAACGAATTGGCGATGTAGGAAGGCGCCACACCGAGCCCGAGCTCCTCTACCAGTTTTTTGAACATTTCCCGGTTTTCGGTCAGCTCGATGGCATCCGTATCCACACCGATCATTTTGCAATCGTACTGCTCCCAAATGCCCATTTTCTCGCATTCAATCGCCAGGTTGAGGGCAGTCTGACCACCCATTGTCGGCAATACCGCATCAAATGCAGGAAGATTTGGCGACTCCTGGTGTTCACGCAGGATATCTTCAATACTTTCCGGAGTAAGCGGCCTGAGGTAGATGTAATCTGCCGTTACCGGGTCGGTCATGATGGTTGCCGGGTTTGAGTTGATGAGGCCAACAGTGATGCCTTCTTCGCGCAGGGAGCGGCTTGCCTGGGAACCGGAATAGTCAAACTCACATGCCTGACCTATGATGATCGGGCCAGACCCGATGATGAGAATGGTTTGGATACTATTATCTCTCACAGTATAGTTTTAGCTTAGCAACAGAGGTGGATGGATGCCATTAAAAAAATGCCGAAAACCGGATCAAATTGTCCGGATTTCGGCATCCCGAATTGAATAAAGATCTTCTCGCTTTTTCATTTCGGAGGGCAAAGGTAATTAATGCGTGTGGGAAAATTCAATAGCAACCTGCATTACATTTTTAAAGTACCTTTATAAAGCCCTAAATCTTCTCGAATGTATAGGTATTAAACTCTAAAAAGTTGTTCACTTTAAGCTCCAGGCTTTTTGCTTTTCCATCCTCCCCCATGGTAAATGGCATTGGGTGGATGCCGTGTGTCGGGTTTTTGAAACTGCACATAAATTTATTTTCTCCCATTAGCTCAAGCGTCCCCGGACTATTGGGATGATGACTTGGGTATACCATGAGTTTTCCGTTCTCCACCACAACTTTCAGCGTACCGTAAACTGGATTTGAATAAGTACCAGTATACATTTCCAGATTGGGCGATATCAGTCTTTGCATACGCTGAATGTCGTCCCTCATTATTTCAATTCTGCGGTCCTCAGCATGTTGATTCGTAGCCCAATCCACGGTGCCTGATTTAATCAGGTTTTTAAATTCATCTCCTGTGTATAACTGAAACAATTGATCCCGAACAGAGGTAAACAGCACATTATTGTCTGTATTCGTGAGCACAATTACGCCTAACCTCAATTCCGGAATGAAAGCACTTGCCGATAAAAAACCATCTACTCCGCCTGTGTGGTCCAGCATCTTTTTACCTTCCTGATTGGAGATGAACCAACCAAGCCCATAGGCGTATCCGGTTCTGGGGCTTATGATCGTATTGGCATCCCAGGTTTTAAGGATCACCTTTTCCGGGATCACTTGTTTACCATGATATCTTCCGGTATCCATTTGCATGAGGAGCCAATGGGTCATATCTCTTATGCTCAGGCTGATAGAACCTGCCGGTGCCAGGTTGTCTATATTTGAATGATCCAGGGGCATTAATTTGCTGTCATAGTAGGCATGAGCTGTTGCCATATTGCTTGCATCTGGAACCTCCTCGGAAAGTGCCCGTGCCCGGTTCATGTCAAGAGGTTTAAAGATGTTTTTCCGAATAAAGTCCTCCCAGCTAAGTCCGGACACAATGGGAATGATCTCACCAGCCGTCATATAGGCTGCATTGCAATATCCAAATCGAGTTCTGAAGTCATAGGGAGGTTTCAGCAGTGCCATTTTTTCGATCACCTCTTTTCGGCCAAGGTCGCTGCCCCAGAATGTATAATCACCCTGAAAAGTCATGGTGCCCAGACGATGGCAAAGCAGGTCCCGGATGCTTACCATTTCGGTTACACAGTCATCGTACAAACGGAATTCAGGCATCCATTTTTTGACCTTGTTTTCAAGTGACAGCTTTCGTTCATTCTCCAACATACAAACAGCTGTAGCGGTATATGCTTTTGTATTGGAGCCGATCATGAACAGGGTATTGCTGTCAACCATGGCAGGTTTACCAGCTTCCAACACGCCGTAACAGCGTTGCAACACCACTTTTCCATCCTTAATCACGGCCAGCGCCAGCCCGGGCACATGTTCTGTTTCCATGGATTGGCGAATGTAAAAATCAAGGCTGTCCTGAATCCAGGCAGGTTGAGCGGACAGCTGTTGGACAACGAATAATGCACTTAATATGGCAAGTCTGAGCAGTTTAATCATGAAAAGTTCTTTTTTGCAAACCTAGCATAAAAGTTCATTTGATCAATTGTTAATAGATGAAGATCCCAAATGCCTGGGGCTTCAACTATTTTCGCATTCCACCGACCAAAAAACGGCATTGATTTATATCACTTTCCATACCAGGTGATTTAAACTATCTTTGAGCATTTCAGACATACCTTATTTCAATCAAATCACTTTAATTCAGTAGGATTTATGGCTGTTCTCACGCCTATTCGGTTTATCGCCAAGGAAAAATCAAATTTTTATCAGACGTTAAATGCACGGGTTGAGGCATATTTCAAAGCTCGCAATCTGCCAAAGCAAGGTAACCTGAGTGTGTATCTTAAGGGTATCGCATTACTGAGTTTATACCTTTTACCTTTTTTCCTGATGCTTTTTTACACATTTTCATTTGCCTGGGCCATGGTATTATGGGCTCTGATGGGCTGGGGAATGGCTGGTGTAGGCATGAGTATCATGCACGATGCCAACCACGGCGCTTTTTCGAAATTTAAATGGGTAAATGAATGGGTAGGTTATTCGCTGTTGTTATTGGGAGGATCTGTTTTCAATTGGAAACTGCAACACAACATGCTGCATCACACATTCACCAATATCAGTCATTATGATGAGGACATTGCCGACAAACCGGGATTGCGGCTTTCTCCCAATACAGAATTGAAACGCAGTCACAGGTTTCAATGGTTGCATGCACTGGTTATTTATAGCCTTGTAACATTGTATTGGGTAACGGCCAAGGATTTTTTGCAGTTTGCACGCTACTCGAAAATGGGTATCAATAAAAATACTGCCAGTGAAAATCGGATTTTTTTGTTGAAGCTCATAGGTATTAAAATCGCCTACTTCGCTGTTTTCCTTGGATTACCCTTACTCGCTGGTGTTCCTGTGCTTCAGGTAATTGCCGGATTTATCCTTATGCATTTAGTGGGTGGCACCATTCTGACTGTCATATTTCAACTGGCACATTCTGTGGAGGAAACAACTTTCCCGATGCCTAATGAGGCCGGTAATATTGAGCAAGAATGGGCCGTACATCAGATGGAAACCACCGTGAATTTTTCCCGCAAAAACAGGATCCTTTCCTGGTATGTTGGTGGTTTAAATTTCCAGGTTGAGCACCATTTGTTTCCTAAAATCTGCCACATACACTACCCTAAAATATCCAAAATTGTAAAAGAAACTGCCAAAGAATTTGATGTGCCTTACCTGGAGCACCGTTCTTTCTGGCATGCATTGCGCTCACATTTTGCTACTTTAAAACGCTTTGGAAAGCTTCCTAAAATGGAAGAAATGATGGGGTAGAAATGCAGAATGCAAATTGTAGAGTGCAAATCGCAGAAGGAAAGTGAATAGTGAAACTTCCCGCCCTTTCGCCGCGCTTGTGTCTTTTTTGACCAAGCGCAACACAACGAGAGGTGTTCTGCAAATCCAGGTAGCGCAATGTGACTAATGTGCCATAGTCTATTTTGGTTTCATGGCCTTGGCTACTCACGAAACGTGCTCTTGGTCAAAAAAGACACAAGCGCGGCGAAACTATATTCTACCCTTCTGCAATTTGAGATCTGCATTCTGCAATCACCCCCCCATTGGCTCAAAGAAACCAACACTTGAGCCAACCCAGTCTTTACCAAGGTTATAGCGCACCCCAACCATTTCGCCTTTGCTCATTCGAATGAGGTTGTTCACCAGGCGGGGTTTTTCCCAGTCTTTATCCCAAACCATCATCATTCGGATCTCGCATTTAGCAGGCTCCAATGGGTTTAGCGTTTTAATGCTGGCCACGTATTCCACCTTTTTCTGTAAGATGAAATTTGAAGGATCCGTAACGCTTTCAATATCCTCTTTGGTGATGTTAATTTTCACGCCTTGCCCGGAGAATGAAAACAAGGGTTTCAGTACCCAGTTTTCGAGATCATCGGGTATCGATTTGATTTGATCCAGGAAAAGGGTGTCTGGAACAAATTCGCTTTGAATAAACGGCAGCGAATGCTTTGATATCCTGAAGAACCAGTTGGGATGTCCGACCCACTCTGCGTTTACTTCAGAGATGAGATCCCATTCTTTCAACAGTTCAGAGCGTTTTTCCAACTCGTCAAAAATGATGCGGTTGTAAATACGTTCTACGCCGATCTTTTTACCGGAATCATCAATATAGTACAGGTCTCTGCCTTCGCGTTTCAATTTTGATAAGCAAAGAACCTTTAAGCCCAGGTGTTTTTGAGTTCCCCAGAAATCGATTCGTGTATTTTGTTTTTCCGGTTCAATTTCCAGCAAAATGACGTTTTCAGGCTTGGAATCGCCGATGATCACTTTGCGCATAAGCTCCCGGTAGCCAGGTGCATCAATGCCGTTGAACAGGTGATTATAGCCTTCTGGAATATCAAAATGTTTGCGGTATGCATAAGCCAACAGGTGTTGATAAAAGTACAGCGATGGGAAGCCCTGCATTTCAATCAATTGTGGCGTCAGTTCGCCATTTTTGTCACGACAGACGCCAAAATCAAGTTGCAGAAAGGTGGTGTGGGCATCTTCTGCTGGCACTCGCAGATGAGGCGGAATGGCGGCTTCACTGATCTGACGGAAATTCGGAGCTGCAATGAGTTCTGAAATATCCTCAACTCCCTGCAAAAGTTTCTTTCCAAGAGTCTTTGGAATAAAAACAGGTGTTTCGGCAACCCTGAAAGTACAAGGCTCCCCGAATTCAGTATTGACGGTTTGAAGAAAAGCCTGGTATTTTTCCTGGCTGAAAGTATCATTGAAATGCTGACGCGCTCCGGTGTGCATAGGCTGATTGATTCGTAAAGGCGAAGGTTCAATTTTTTTTAGAAAAAAAGAATTTGTTGGTCAACATGCTTAAAATAATACTTTCGAAACCCAAATAGTATAATTTAAGAGCAGCTAGGACAATTTATCCTTAAATGAAACCTTACACATCGTACTTTTGTGCACTTCGGAGTTGCTCAAACCGCTGATAGTGAAATTTTCACACCTTGTAATCCGTAACCGGGCGACTCCCAAAATAAATTGACATGCCTGATCTGCAATCGCAAATAATTCCCGAAAAAGTTCCTGAGCACATCGCCATCATCATGGATGGAAACGGCCGATGGGCCAAGCAAAAAGGAATGCCCCGGGTACTTGGACATCGCAATGGAGTGAAAAGTGTTAGAGAGGTTACAGAAGCGGCGGCCCAACTTGGTGTAAAATACCTCACCCTGTATGCTTTTAGTACTGAAAACTGGAGCCGGCCGGCCACAGAAGTAACAGCACTCATGACTTTACTGGTGGAAACCATCAAGGGGGAAATAAAAGACCTTAATAAAAATGGCATTCGTCTTACTGCCATCGGAGAGCTTACATCCCTTCCGGCAGCCACCTACAAAACCCTGATTGAAGGCATTGAACAGACAAAAAACAATTCAAAAATTACCCTTGTCCTTGCCCTGAATTACTCTTCTAAATGGGAAATAACCAGGGCTGTCAGGTTGCTGGCGGAAAAAGTAAAAAGCGGGCATATTACTCTGGAAGATATTGATGAGAAACATGTTGAGCAGGAAATGACCACGCACGGCATCCCTGATCCCGATCTGGTGATTCGCACAAGCGGAGAGGCCAGACTTTCAAACTTTTTATTGTGGCAAGCCGCTTACTCCGAGTTGTACTTTACAAAAGTCCTTTGGCCCGACTTCCGAAAAAATGACCTAATGGAAGCCATAATAAGCTACCAACAACGGGAGCGAAGATTCGGAATGATCAGCGAACAAGTGGGGAAAGAAGGCGCAGGGTAATATCAGAATGCAGAATGCAGATTGCAAATTGAAGATTTGAAGGTTAAGGTAAGAATTTGAGATTTTTCAATCTTACCTATTAGATACCTTCTTCAATTTGCAATCTGCATTCTGATATTCTCCCGCCTTAGTAGCGGCGGAGAGACACCGGCATGTTTTCGTCGTAATTTCCGGTCAGCACAGGTGTTTGAACACCTGCAGTGTATTCTCTCACTTTGGCATATACATAGCTGTATAGCTCTCTGACAGTTACAATATAATCACCGTTCGTATCAGCGGCACCTTTCATGCCTCTGAGAATGTAGTAGGTAAATACTCCTTGTCTCAAACCGTGATCCTCCAGGGAAAGTTCTTCTGCTTTGGATGACATCAGAAGGGCTATTCCGCCATCTGAATCCTCAAATGCCTGATAATAATGATCCAGTGAAACCGGCGCTGGTCCCTTGGCTGTCAGGGCGCCGCTGTAATCCAGGGTTCCGCTGTGGCAGGCATCGGCAATGCAAATCTTGTGTTTGGCCTTACTTTCTTTGAAAATCTGGCGGATCTCTTCGTGACGAAGTTTATTGTTATATCCGTCGTAATCCACCGGGAGGAAACAGCCCTCCAGGCCATGTCCGCTGAAGTATAACATCACTACATCATTTTCATCAGCACGCAGGAAATACTTCCTCATGGTTCTCAGAATATTTTCCCGTGTAGCAGATTCATCTACCAGAATTTCAATCTGGCTATCTGGAAGTGCTCCGCCTTCAGGACTCTTTAAATGGGAGTAAAAGCGGAAAGCATCATCGTCGGTAAAGCGAAGTGAAGGCATGGCTGTGTATTTCCCAACACCAACCACAACAGCCCATATTTTTACGCCTGCATTGCGATCCATCCGAACCGGATCACTTGGGATGGCTTCCTGTGCATCCAGTTCCTGAACCATGGAACCATTCATCCAAATGGCGCCATATACACGTCCGGAAGCAAAGTGCATCACGCCTTCACCATTCGGCGTGTTATTCGCCCATTCCCCTTCATAGCGGTCGCCATTGGAATAATAGCAAATGCCTTTCCCGAATGGATGCCCATCCTTGAATTCACCTACCCAACGGGATCCTTCCGGGTAATCGTAATAGCCCTTTCCACTTCTGCAATAGACTGTGCCGCAATTTTTCAGACCGTTTACGTCCGGTTTAGTTGGATCGGGTTTTGACGTGTTGGTATTGGTTCTGGAAGGTCGGCTAGATGAAGTACTTGTTTGTGCATTAGAAGAGTTCCGGTTTGGCGCTCCAGGGTTCCTCTTTACTTCTTTTCCCATGGCCCAGGTACCCGGTTTTTCACGTCCATCGGAATACCGAAGCATACCAGAACCATTTTTCCTGTTTTTGCTCCATCCTCCGGCGTAAGTGGCTCCATCGGGGTAGTACATCGTTCCCTCGCCCTCAAATGTGCCATTCACAAAATCTCCTTCATAGCGCTCGCGAGAGGCAAAATAGTACACACCTCTGCCGTTTGGCTGATCTCTTTTCCACTCACCGACATACCTGTCGCCATTGGAAGCAAAGATCATGGTACCGTTGGAACCTTGTTTTTTATTGAAGAAAAACGGCCCATCATATACGTTGCCGTCCGCGTAGATCATTTTTCCCTGACCGTGGCGTTGACCGGCTCTGAATTCACCGGTATATTTTGATTGATCCGGATATCGGTAAGTTCCGACACCGTTGTTGCAGTCACCGCTGAGGCATTGCGCCTGCAAAGCGATTGTTGTAGCTACCAGAATAAATGCTGGGAGGAATAGGCGGGTTGTAAGATTAGACCCCTTCATGTTTTTGACGGATTTTAATGTTAGAAACAAAAAATGTACGGGTAAAAGAAGGGTGCAAGGTATTGTTAGAATTGATTAAACTCGAAAACAATACTATGAAACCATGCTATAAATGTATAAAAAAAATTTAAATGCTTGCATGAGCAGCTATACATGTACAGACAGGTACTGCATTACTTTCGGGTTCTGCATGGTGAACTAATTGTTGAAAAGAATTAGGAGTCGTTCAGACTACCGAGGCGGATTAAAAAACTCATGCAAGAACAGCCGGACTAAAACTAATATTGTGCCAGTCATATTTTAATGAAATCAAATTTGTACATTTGCCGACATATTTCGAATGGCAACATTCTGATTTTCAGTAATTTGTAAATATTTTAAAATCATGTTAAAAAAGATTTCTATTTGGTTAACTGCCTTTGTCATGCTCACAGCATGCGGCCAGAACCATTCCCAAACAGTTGATCCAAACAGCAGCGATCCTACGAAGGATGGAAAACACTTTGGGGCCATTATTACCCCGGATGATGCCATTCCTTACAGTGATGTAATGGCAAAAATGGAAAGCGTAGATTCCCTGAATATGAAGGTAATGGGAGTTGTGCACGAAGTTTGCCAGATGAAAGGATGCTGGATGACACTCGTAACCGACAAGCCTGATTACCCGGAGATGCGCGTAACATTCAAGGATTACGCCTTTTTTATGCCAAAAGATCTTAGTGGCAAAAAAGTAGTCATTGACGGCTACGCTTATGTGGATGAGACTTCAGTAGATATGCTTCGCCACTACGCAGAAGACGCTGGAAAGTCAGAAGAGGAAATAAAAGCCATCACCGAACCGAAAAAAGAGGTTTCTTTTGAAGCGTCCGGAGTTGTAATCGTGGACTAATGTATGAGTGCGGAATGTGGAATGCGGAATGCGGAATGCGGAATGCGGAATGCGGAATGCGGAATGCGGAATTTTATACACTCTAAAAATATCGAAGAGTATTTTCAGTAGTAAAATCAATGCCAAGCTGGACGACAGCACTCCGCATTCCGCACTCAACACTCCGCACTCAACACTCCGCATTTCAAAGCTCTTGCATTTCCGAGTAGAATATCATCGTCCACTCGCCATTCTCTTCCTTAAAAAACTGGCGTTCCAGCCCGTAGTTCACCATAGGATATTGTAGCCGCTCGATTACCAACACATCGTTGATGGTTTCAAAAGATCTTTTCAGACCTACATCCGTCATATCGGGTTCGTGCAGTACTGCCCACTCCTCCGGCTCCCAAACGTACAATACCTTTTTCGAGCCTCCTTCCTCAGTTTCTTTCGACTTCTCTCCCTTCAATGGCCATTGTAT
>JACJYQ010000014.1 GCA_020636025.1 Lewinellaceae bacterium
GATAAGGCGCACATAGTAGTAGTAGGAAACCGCGATGAAGTTGCCGATAAATTGAAACAGTTTGCAGCCGATGGTAAAGTGAAACACTTTGATGCTTTTGGAAATCCTGTTACCGTAAACAAGCAGGCATTGCCGAAGGATCTTACTGCTTTAGATGTAATCAATGATTATATCAATGCCATTGGTGGGGAAGAAAAAATCGCTTCTATTAAAGAATTGTACCGGGAAGCATCCATGCAGGTTCGTGGACCCGAATTTTCTGTAGTGACCTGGCAAAAAGGAAATACTAAATTTGCCGTTGAAATGAGCATGAATGGCCAGGTGATGAACAAGATGGTTTATGCAGATGGCAAAGGAAGCCAGATCGCCATGGGCCAATCCGAAGATCTGGAAGGTGAAGGATTGGGCGATGCCAAAGAGCAGGCCATGTTTGTAAAGGAAATGGCTTTCAAAAACAGCGGCTATAAATTGGAGTTGAAGGGTATCGAAGAAGTCAACGGTTCAAATGCCTATGTGATCTCTGTTGAGCGTCCCGACGGTAAAAAGTCAACCGAGTATTTTGATACCAAAACAAGCCTTAAAGTAAGAGAGGTTTCAAGCGCAACCGGTATGGATGGAAACCCAACGGTACAAACGGAAGATCTGAGTGATTATAAACCCGTAAATGGTGTTTTAATGCCACATGCCACTTCAGTTGCCGGTATTTTCCCGGTGCCGTTCAAAGTCACCATCAAAAGCACCAAGGTGAATGAAGGCATTGATGAAGCTGTTTTTAAATTATAAATCAATAAACCAATTAATTAGCTAATGTGCTAATTAGCTAATGTGCTAATTTTTAAAATATGAAAAAATCATTTTTACTGCTCCTGTTGCTTGTGGGAGCATCCCTCGTTTATGCACAGGGAAACAAACAAAGTGGGGTTAAACTGACCAATAAACTGGACAGTGCCAATTACACATATGGAATGCATTTCGGCAACGAACTCAAAAGAGCCCTTGGTGCTGATTTAAACATGAATATTTTGTTGGCTGGGCTAAATGACGCCTTGGGTGGAGCAAAGTGCAAGATCGAAACCGGAGATGCCAATGCCATTTACGAGGATTATGATGCCAAAGTCGCTCAGCCTCGTATTACAGAGAGCTGGAAAACAGAAAACGCAGCTTTCCTGGAGGAAAACAAAAAACGCAAGGAGGTAGTCACCACTTCAAGCGGACTTCAGTACGAAGTTTTGCACAAAGGCAGTGGAACGGTTTCTCCAAAGGCTACGGATAAAGTGGAAGTTCACTACCACGGAACCTTGATCGATGGTCAGGTATTTGACAGCTCGGTAAGAAGAGGAAAGACCTCATCGTTTGCGCTGAATCAGGTGATCCGTGGCTGGACCGAAGGCCTTCAGTTCATGCATGAAGGCGACAAATTCAGGTTCTATATTCCTTACGACCTGGCTTATGGTGAGCGCGATCGCGGAAATGTGATCAAAGGTTATTCCACCCTCATTTTTGATGTTGAACTATTTAATATTGAACAAGAGCCATCTGGCGACGATAACAAAGCACTTGGTATGAAATTTTTGGAAGAAAACAAAAAACGTCCGGAGGTGAAAACCACGGCAAGCGGATTGCAGTATGAAATTTTAAAGAAAGGCGATGGAAAAGTATCTCCTGGGCCAACTGACAAAGTGGAAGTACATTACCACGGCACATTGATCGATGGAAAAGTATTCGACAGCTCAGTACAACGCGGAGAAACCATCGCTTTTGGCCTGAATCAGGTGATCCGCGGCTGGACCGAAGGATTACAGCTCATGCATGAAGGTGATAAATTCAAGTTTTACATCCCTTCAGATCTCGCTTATGGTGATCGCAGCCCTGGTGCAGGCATTCCTCCCGGTGCGACGCTTATTTTTGAAGTAGAGTTGTTTAAAGTAAATCCTTAATTAGGGTATGTCCAAACAGTTGCATTACCGGGTACTGGCTATGGTGGTCGTATACGCCATCCTGAAATTTATGGGTGGGTCCTTCGGCCATTTGGTACTGTACCCGGTAACGCTCCTGGTTACCTTTCTGCACGAATTTGGCCACGCACTGGGTGCTATACTGACTGGAGGCATGGTCAAGGCCATGCAAATCAATGCTGACGGAAGCGGATACACAGTGTCCAATGGAGGCAACCCAGGCGTAATTCTCATGGGCGGCTATCTGGGCTCTGCTATTTTGGGGAATTTGCTTTTCCGCATTGGTGTAAAACACAAGGCGCTGACTCAGGGCACCTTGATCGCCCTGGGAGTTCTTATGATCCTTGCCGGTTTATTGTGGTTTGAATCATTTGAAAGTACGGGCATTCTGATCGTGTTTGGTATCTCTCTGTACCTGATTGCCCGAAAAACGAATTGGGATCAGGATGTGATCATCTTTCTGGGCATAGCCGCTGTGCTGTACATCATTCAGGATTTTAATGTAGGACCCAAGAGCGACCTGGCCATGTATGAGCAGTTTGTTGGAATATTTCCGGCTCAAGTGTGGATGTACATCTGGTTGGTTTTTGCCGGTCTGCTGTTCTGGATGAATTTGCGGGAGATATACAAACGACGCTGATTATGCCTTTTCGAAGAATTTCCATTACACGTTTATCGCATTTTGTAATTGGATACATGGTGCTGGCTTTTGGCTGGTGGGCGTACCACTTGTGGGAGATCAATGAGCGCCTGTACCAATCAGAAATTCAAAATCTCGAATACAAGTACTCCAGAAACAACAGTGGATTGAATATGACCCGGCTTCAGGGTACAGAGGAGTATGCCAAAATTGAAAAAGCCAGAAACAGCGGGAAGAGAATGATCATTTCCGAGGGCCTTTTCTTTACGCTTTGCTTAGCCTTCGGTCTTTGGGTCATTAATCGGAGTGCCAACCGCGAAGTAGCGCTGGCCAAGCAAAGACGCAATTTTCTGCTCAGCATCACCCACGAATTGAAGTCGCCGATTGCCGCCGTAAAGCTGGTGTTTGAAACAGCTTTGAAAAGAGCACTCAGCGATTCCCAAAAAGAAAAACTGTTTGGCAATGGCCTGAAGGATGCCAACCGGCTGCAAAAACTGGTGGAAGATTTGTTGCTGGCGGCAAGGCTGGAAGACAGCTGGCAACCGCATCCGGAGCCGATGAATGTGGAAACAGTTGCTGCCGAATGTGTAGAGACCCTGAAAATTCGCTTTCCTGATGCGAATATTAAAATCCTTCAAAATCCACATTTGACACCGGTTTCAGTGGATCGCCCAGGCATTTATGCCATCATCAACAACCTGCTCGAAAACGCACTAAAATATTCGCCAGGCGGTTCTCTCATTGAATTTCATGCAGAAAATCTGATCAATGGGAAATGCAGAATTACCATTGCCGATCAGGGACCGGGAATTGAAGATGCCGAAAAGTTGAAGGTATTTGACAAGTTTTACCGGGTTGGCAATGAAGAAACCAGGGCCAATACAGGAACAGGACTTGGTTTATACGTGGTAAATCAGGTTCTTACTGCCCACAAAGGCAGCATTACCCTCACCGATAACAAACCACAGGGCAGTATTTTTACACTGACCATTTAAGTGCTGTTTAAAGAATTTTCATGCAGTTTACAGCAGCCGAAATCTATTTGAAGGATAAACTTGTGAGCCGATATGGCTTGGGAGAGGCAGCCAGTATTTCCCGGATATTTCTGGAAGATCGGTTTCACTGGAAACGGGGAGACCGGGAAATGACCCCAACTGAGTTGGAAATACTGGAAAATGATTCCACGCGACTTGAAGCAGGGGTACCAATACAATACGTCCTGGGTCAGGCCGATTTTTTCGGATTGAAATTCAAGGTTGACGAAAAAGTGCTGATTCCCCGACAGGAAACAGAACTCCTGGTGGCCGAGATAATGAAGCATGTAGGGAAAGGTAAGCAACCACAGATTAATTTGCTTGACATTGGGGTAGGAAGCGGCTGTATTGGAATAAGCCTGAAGAAAAAAATCAGGGAAATTCGCCTGTATGGGATTGACAAAAGCCGTGACGCACTCAGCATGGCAGAAGAAAACGCTCGTTCATTGCTGGGAATTGAAGCGGAAGATTGTCACTTCGCCGAAGCAGATATCTTAAACCTGGCAACACTTCCTGAATTGCCACAGTTTGACGTGATCGTAAGCAATCCGCCATATATTCCTGAAGCGGAAAAACATTTAATGCCTGAGCACGTTCTCGCACATGAACCCTGGCTGGCACTTTTTGTACAGGATGAAGATCCTTTGATCTTTTACAAAGCAATTGCTGATTTTGCCATGCTCAAATTGCGAGCGAAGGGCGCACTATTTTTTGAATGCAATGAGTTCAACGCTTCCCTTGCGGCAGAAATGCTTAGAGGCAAAGGTTTTACGGAAGTTGAACTAATTCAGGATCTTGCGGGTGCCGACAGGATTTTAAAAGCCCGAAAAAACAGTTGATAATCGAACAACAAAAACAATTTTCCCATGACTGAACGCTTATTACCCCTTAGATATCTACCGATTTTATGCATGGTTTTGGCTGTTTTTATTCGTCCACAGGATGCTTTAAGCCAAAAGACAAGACCTAAGGCAAGCACCACAACCACCTCCAAAGCAAAGCCGGTACCGCCAAGTGCTCCAAAAGACACGGCCATCCTAAAACTGTTTAAAAATCCTGCACTAGTCCGCTGGACAAAAACTTTTAAAGGCCGCTTCGACGATGCGGCCAGAGTGGATGTGGCGCTTGGATATGATGGCACAAATTGCCTGGGTTATTTAACCTACCTAAAAAGCCGTACGCGCTTCAGGTTGCAGGGAACCATTGATTCCAATGGGCTAAACCTGGAGGAACGCGATATGGCTCATGCAAAAACGGGAAGCCTAAAAGGCACCATTGAAGGCCGACATCTGGATCTGGAATGGACAAATGCCGACAACTCTCTTGGCAGCCGTATCGAAGGGGATGAAATTCCACCACAATACAAGGTTGAACTTGGTTGTGACGACAACAAATGGAGCAGCCGATACATCACGCGTTTTAATGACGCTCGCTGCGATATGGTATTGGTACGCTCTCAAAACGGTGCACTGGATGGCTTTCTCTGGGTGGAAGCTGATGACAGAACCTATAAACTGAAAGGGGAAATAAAGTTCAACGGAGATTATGAACTGGAAGCCCTGGCCAAAGGCGATCGTCTGGCCGCCATGCTTTCCGGAAACCTGAAACCCGGACAGAATACCTTATGCAAATGGATAGGAAGCGGTGAGCATCGCGATTTCAAGTTCATCCTGAAAGACCATTTCAAACTGGGCTGCTATGACTATGCAGATTATGCTTCTTCGTATGACGTGCTTTACCCGGTTACACCCTGCGCAGGGTGTAACAGTTGGATGGATAATCAGGTGACCAATTGGGTAGAGCGTTGCAATGCATCATTCGCCGCTAAAAAAGTACCGCTCAGTCCTGGAGGCAGAAATGCCCAACGCGCCAGCGCCTGGTCGGAAATCGCCTGTTGGACAGACAACCTGTTTTCCGGTTATCTCACTTTCTCGGATACCTGGACAGACCAGGCTCAGGGAATTTGTTATAATTTTGACTTGCGCACCGGCAAGCAAATTGAACTGGAATCGCTGTTTCAGAAATCGTTTAATTATAAAAACTGGTTCAACGATTTTGCGGCAAAGGAAATGCCCAAACTCTACGCTTTCGCCAGCGATCCCAAATACCGGGAACGCCTAAGCAGCGAGGGTTTCCCACTAGTGGTGATCAGGCGCGACGGCTTTGAAATGAGCACGCTGTTTCATCCACAGTATGGGCGTCAAACATTGTTTATACCGTATGAATCGCTAAAACCATACCTGAAAAGAGATGGTGCTATTGCGGAGTTTTTGAAGTAGAAGGTATCAGCTTGTACATTTTTTTGCCTGATTGAGGAAAACATGGACACTACTGAATTACTAAACCGGGTTAAGAAAATTGAGATCAAAACCCGAGGGCTTACCAAGCATCTGTTTACCGGAGGCTACCACAGCGCTTTCAAGGGTAGAGGAATGTCCTTTAGTGAAGTCCGTCAATATCAGTTTGGTGATGATGTGCGCTCCATTGACTGGAATGTTACAGCGCGAACGGGAGAGCCACACATCAAAGTGTTTGAGGAAGAGCGCGAACTATCCGTTATGATTATGGTGGATGTGAGTGGGTCTTCTTTTTTTGGAAGCACAGGCACTACAAAACAGGAACTGTTGACCGAGATATGCGCCCTGCTTGCCTTTAGTGCCAGCTCCAACAATGACAAGGTTGGCCTGCTTCTTTTCTCGGATAAAGAAGAATTTTATCTGCCTCCCAAAAGCGGTAGACAACACACGCTCAGGATCATCCGGGAGCTGCTCAATGTTGACAAAGGGGAAAAAGGAACCAACATTACCCAGGCCATTCAATACATTCGTAATATCCTGAAAAAGCGCAGTGTTTGCTTTATCCTCTCGGATTTTATGGATAAAAATTATGAAGCCGCATTGCGCGTGCTTGCTCGTCGACACGATGTGGTGGGTATTCACTGTTGGGATAAACTGGAGCGGGAAATCCCTGACGTTGGCTTGGTGCACCTGAGAGATGCCGAAACCGGTGAAATGTGCTGGATGGATACAACGGACCCACAATTAAGACGGAAGTACAGGCAACAATTTGATGAACAACGGGAAAATTCTGCTGCTTTATTCAGAAAGGCAGGCGCAGACTTTTTAAGCCTGAATGCTGCCGAACCATACACCACAGCCTTACTTCAGTTTTTTGAGAAAAGAGCCAAAAACACCTGATCAGCTTTATCTGTATGAAAATCCTTGTCAGCATAGTCTTTATCGTATGTGGTTTAATCCCGTTTGTGGGATTAAACCAAACGGCACAATTGGAGGCGGACAGCTTTTCAGTAGAAACAGGAAATCCATATACGTTGCGTATTGTGGTTTCCGGAGATAGAACACCGGATACCGTAAGTTTCTCTTCCTGGGGTTCGTTCCTTAGTCCTGATAATATTCTGTCCAAAAGAAGCTGGATCAGAAGAGGAGACAAACATGTTATGGAATTGACTGTGTTGTTTTTTGACGCCGATACCTTGCAATTACCTGCTTTGCCGGTTGTTTTTGAAGAAACGGATACCATCTTTACCCCGTCAAGGAGGCTGACTATATATCCTACACCATCTCCTGATGACCTGAATGATATGGCTCCCATTAAGGATATAAGACGTGAAAAGGTGCAATGGACGGATTATTTGCCATTGATCATCTCTGTTTTGGGTGTACTGGGAGCCCTTGCCCTTATTTTCTGGTGGTATTTGCGGGCCAGTAAGAAGGCTGCCATAACCCGGGTGATTGAAACTCCGGCACACGAACTGGCTTTGAAAAAGCTGGAAGCATTGGAGAAACAATCTCTCTGGCAGAATGGTCAGTTAAAAGAGTTTTGTGCTGCTTTCACCTTTATCCTTCGGGAATATTTTGAAAAGAGATACAGAATTCTCGCGTTGGAATCCACTTCGGAAGATCTGCCGGGTATGTTGCAGAAAACTGATTTTCCTCCTGAATTTGTCCCTGGATTGAAGGAATTACTGGAACAAACAGACTTGGTGAAATTTGCCAAAGGCCAACCACGGGAAGAACTTTATGCAGATTCACTGATCTTCGCGAGGAAAGTAATATCTGAAACCCGCTTAGATCTGGAAGAAAACAAACCAGTAGAATAACCCTGGTAATCAATTATGACCTTTGCCTCTCCACTTTGGCTTTTACTCTTTGTTCCGCTATACTATTGGTGGCGAAAGGGGCGTGCACAGATGCTAACGCTCAAAATGCCACAAACAAACAGGCATTTTTCAGGAGCGACCTGGCGCTCGAAGGTTCGGCCTTTATGGAATAGGATAGGGTTGTTCTCCCTTGGCTTGTTGGTACTGGCCATGGCCCGGCCCCAGAAAAAATGGCAGGAAGAAAAAGTAAAGGCCGACGCACTGGATATAGTACTGGCGATGGACATTTCACCTTCCATGCTGAGTAAGGATTTTGATCCGGACAGACTAACCGTTGCTAAAAAGGTGGCAGTAGATTTTGTCGAAAACCGCCCGCATGACAGAATTGGTCTGGTGGCCTTTTCCGCAGAGGCATTCACCCAATGTCCATTAACGGCCGATAGAAAAGTGGTGCAGTCCTTCATTCGGGAATTAACCGTAGGCAGATTAAAGGATGGCACCGCCATTGGAATGGGGCTGGCAACGGCCATTAACCGCATGAAAGAAAGTCCGTCCAGAAGTAAAATAGTGATCCTGCTCACTGACGGGGAAAACACAACTGGGTACATTACTCCAGATCAGGCAACCGAGATAGCCGTTTCGCTCGGCATCCGCGTGTACACGGTAGGGATAGGCAGTGAAGGAGTGGTGATGTCTCCTTCCCAAAGAGGCCCGAACGGCTCTTATATCTTTGGTCCAAGAATGTTGAAGTTCAACACAGATCTCCTGAAAGACATTGCCGATAGAACCAAAGGGAAATTTTACCGGGCTTATTCTGAACGCGATCTCAAAGGCATTTATGCAGAGATTGACCGCCTGGAAAAAACCAAGGTGGAAATTAAAACAGTGCAACGCACGAAAGAATATTATGAATGGTTTGTGGGAATCGCCATTGCTTTGTTGCTCCTGGAATTCCTGGGCAGGTGGACGGTGTTGCGTTCGGTAACCCCATAAAAAAGGCGACACCCCGAGAACGGGATGTCGCCAGCGTATTTTCAAAGAGCTTTAATTATTCCTCTTTTTGTTGCAGTTGTTGCTTTTGATATTCTCTTTTCATCGCCTCTTTTTCCTCAATGTTGGCAGGTTTCTTGCCATTTCCAGGTCCCTGAAGCTGGTTGTTTGGATTCAAGGTTGGACCAGCAGGCGTGTTGGTAGGATGAGGACCGCTGTTTTGCTGTTGCTGCTCATTTGTCAGGATTAACCCTTGCTTGGCTGCATTGCTATTTGGATCGATACGCTCTTTGCGCTCATACATTCTCAAACCGCTGGTGTCAATAGAAGATGTTTCATCCCCGTGGTGACCGCCGAGGATCGGAGCCAACGTGAGACCAACCAGACAAGTCAGTTTGATCAGAATATTCATAGACGGTCCGGAAGTATCTTTAAACGGATCACCTACGGTATCACCAGTTACAGCCGCTTTGTGCGGTTCAGATCCTTTGTAGTACATTTCTCCGTCGATCTCAACACCGCTCTCAAATGACTTCTTGGCATTGTCCCAGGCGCCACCGGCGTTTGACTGGAAAATAGCCCACATAACACCACTTACAGTAACGCCTGCCATGTATCCGCCAAGTGCCTCAGGACCCATAACAAATCCAACCACGATTGGTGTAATGATGGTAACCAGGCCAGGAGCCATCATTTCTCTCAGAGCAGCTTTGGTACTAATGGCTACACAACGCTGATAATCAGCTTTGCCGGTACCTTCCAAAAGACCTGGAATTTCTCTGAATTGTCTGCGAACCTCTTCCACCATTTCCATGGCGGCTTTACCTACGCTTTTCATGGCCAGGGCGCTGAATACAACCGGAACCATGCCACCCAGGAACAGGGCTGACAAAACTTTTGCTTTAAAAATATTAATACCCTGAATGCCAGTGAAATTTACATAGGCAGCAAAAAGCGCCAGGGCAGTCAAAGCAGCAGAGGCAATGGCAAATCCTTTACCAATTGCCGCTGTAGTATTACCTACTGTATCCAGAATATCTGTATTCGCACGAACTTCTTTTGGTAGCTCACTCATTTCTGCGATACCTCCGGCGTTGTCGGCGATAGGGCCGAACGCGTCGATGGCCAGCTGCATGGCTGTAGTAGCCATCATGGCAGAAGCGGCAATCGCCACACCATAGAAACCCGCCAGGGAGTAAGCACCCCAGATAGCCATTGAGAACATTACGATTGGCATCCAGGTAGAGATCATACCCACAGCCAGACCGGAAATGATGTTGGTAGCAGAACCGGTTGCTGATTGACGAACGATGCTCATTACTGGTTTTTTACCCATACCGGTGTAATACGCAGTGATGGTTGAGATCAAAGCACCAACGATCAAACCGATCATGGTAGCGTTGAATACACTGGTGCTGGTGATTTCTCGTGTACCAGTACCAAAGAATGACATGGTCATTGTTTCAGGAAGCATCCAGCGAATAATCGGATATGCAACAATGGCCGTAAGAATGATACTCGCCCAGTTGCCGCGATCGAGGGCACCTTGTACGGAATCTACATTTTGATTGTCATTGTCTTTGATGCGGATCAACCACATACCTACGATAGACAATAAAATACCTACACCGGCAATCACGATAGGTAGCAGGATTGGTCCGATGCCACCAAATACATCCTGGATGCCACCAGAGTCGCGAATAACTGAATTACCCAGTACCATAGCAGCCAATACTGTCGCTACATAAGAACCGAACAAATCGGCGCCCATACCGGCAACGTCACCTACGTTATCCCCTACGTTATCAGCGATTGTGGCAGGGTTACGCGGGTCATCTTCCGGAATACCGGCTTCAACTTTACCAACGAGGTCGGCGCCAACGTCGGCAGCTTTGGTATAAATACCGCCACCAACACGGGCAAACAAGGCAATGGATTCAGCGCCAACAGAGAAACCTGCAAGTACCTCAAGTACCTGGGTCATCATGCGGGCACCACCTTCACCATACGCACCGTCCATGAAGAACATATAGAATAGCGCAAATAGTCCGCTCAAGCCCAGCACTGCGAGACCGGCAACACCGAGACCCATAACAGAACCTCCGTTGAAAGAGACTTTCAGCGCCTGGCTAAGGCTTGTACGAGCTGCCTGTGTGGTACGTACGTTGGCTTTTGTAGCGATGCGCATGCCAAAGAAACCGGCCAGAACAGAAAATGCTGCGCCAATGATAAAGGCAATTACGATCAGCGGGTGGCTGGTTTCCACCTGAGTACTGAGCCAGCCCAACAAAACGCTGGCAATTAATACATAGATGGCGAGAATGCGGTATTCCGATTTCAGGAATGCCATAGCACCGTCAGCGATGTTTTTCGCGATGCCTTGCATTTTTTCATCGCCTGCGTCTTGTTTGGTAACCCACTGTTGCAGTAAAAACATGTACACCAGGCCAATGACGCCAAAAATTGGTAAGAAGTAAACCAGAGAACTCATCCGGTAAGTTTTATTTTGATGTGAAAAGAAAAACTAAACTTGTGTGAAAGGCAATTTGCCAAAAACGGCCGCAAAAGTAATACAGTTTTTGGGATAGTAGTTCCTATTGCACTTTGTGCTTTGATTAATTTGGTGAAATAAACGCTGGAATTAACTGCCTGACTAATGTTTCTTTTTCCCTTTAAACATTTTTTCACCCGCATTTACGGCAATTGACAAATGATTTTCCCGGGGAGGAACCGGGCAGTTATATCCGTCGCTGTAGGCGCAATAAGGATTGAAGCACTTGTTGAAATCAAGCACCATAATTGCTTGACCATCTCTTTCCACAATATCGCCCAAGGTTAATTCCAGATAACGGCCGCCGCCGTAAGTAGTTTCTCCATTGCTGCTGTCTTTGATTGGCAGGAATAAATAGTCCTGATATTTCTCCATGCTGAGCAGACGTATGTTTTGATAAATACAGAGTACGTAAGAGACTCCTTCTCTTTCAAACGTCAGGGTTCCATATTTGCGGTATTGTGCCGTTTTCCCACTGTAAGTAGGCATATCAAAAACCTCTTCATCAGGGGTTGGTGAAAACAGGGCTGTTACTTTCCAACTTTCATCGGCAGGAAAAAAGTCGAGATAGGCTGTGTCTTTGGCCGATAATGGTGAACGCGGCTCATCCAGAAATTCCTGTTTGTAATGCTGGCGGTGTTGTTCAATTTCTTCAGCAAAGGAAAGACCGGATTCCTGTGCGTACAAGCCATTAATAAGTGCGGTAATGAACAAGGTAAATGCTATTCTCATCATGTTATTTTTTCTTGGAAAGTAAGGTTTCCAGATAATGTTTTTTAATGCCGAACCCGGATTTGATGCTCTCTATTTGGTCAAGTGATTTTTCCCTTCGCTTATCTACGGCCTTTCCGGATTTAACGGCCGTGATCATCACGTTTTTAGCCGTATGTTCTGTGGATACAAATTCAAATACTTTGGTTTGGTATCCTTCAGATTCCAATAGTAGAGCACGAATTCCATCGGTAATCAATTCGGCTTGCCTTTCCTCCAGAATGCCGTGTCGAAGTAGGGGCGCCAGTTCATTTTGTGTCGACATTTCTTTACGGATCTGTTTGTGACAGCAGGGTGCGGCAATGATCATATTTGCGTTGGCATGGATACCTCCAGCCAGGGCCATGTCGGTGGCAACATCGCAGGCATGCAGGGCAATCAGCATATCCAGCCTGGGTGGATGATAATCGCTGATGTTGAGGGCTTCAAAATGCAAACCATCAAATCCTGAGTTTTCAGCTGCTTTGTTGCATGTTTTCACCAGCTCTTTCCTAAGTTCTATTCCAGTGATTTGCGGCTTAAGTTCTAATTGGTTGAACAAGTAGTCATACAGGGCAAACGTGAGGTATCCTTTCCCTGATCCCATGTCTGCGATGATGGGTTCCTTTGGTAAGGGTGTTTGAGCATTCAGATTTTGAATGATTTCCAGGTATTTGTTTATCTGACGCCATTTATCCTGCGACTTTGCCAACACTTCACCCTTGGAGTTGGTGATGCCCAAATGATATAACCAGGGCGAGGAAGCATCGATCAGGCGCTGTTTTTCGCGATTGTGGCTCATAACCGGAACGTCTTTTTGTGATGCCTTTTGCTGAGAAAACAATTCCTTCCCATTACCCGAAATTTTTAAACTGAAATCTCTTTCCGTAGTCAACAGATCTGCATTTTGAAAATTATTGGTCAAAAGGTTTCTCAATTCCTCCAGGGCAGGTTCCAACAAGTAGTTTTTCACCTCATCTCGCGTCTTGTACCGAAAATTAAAAGCAAGGTGCAGGCCTTTTTTGAGCTGTACAGGACGCAAATACACATTTTTCAAATCGGAACCAGCATGCTTCACAGGCTTGCTGAGCGTGCATTTGTGCAGACTACCTTTTTCAAAAGCTACCTGCAAGGCCTGTATAAACTGTTCTGTACCGCTGGGTGTCATATTACGTTAGCTATTCTGTTTCCCGAATATCGAGCTTTTTAAGATTTCTGGTATAGATGATCAGGTAAATACAGCCTGCTAAACTCATAATGGCTGCCAGCCAGAATACCGGAGCTGTTTTGGTTACATCATTGGCCACGTACCAACCTGCCAACAGGGCGCCACCTCCAATAGCAATTTCCAATGCAATGTACATGGTGGCCAGTGCGCGTCCCTTGCGTTTTTTCTCGCCCAGGTCAACCGTCCAGGCATTGATGGCAGGGGAAAAAATGCCGTTTCCAAGCCCGAAGACGATGGCTGCAACAAACAACATCGTGGCAGATTCTGCCAGGGCAAAAAGACCCATTGCCAACGCAATAATAAGTGAGGATGCCTGTAAAACTGGTACACGCCCCAATTCATCGGAAATTCGTCCAGCAAAGAAACGGGTGGATATACTAGCCAGGGTGAAAAGGGTGAAACAAATCCCCCGGTTAGACACACCCAACTGGTCGCTGAGATCAGGAACCAGGGTTAAAATGACCCCGTAACTCAAGTAGCAGAAGATCATGATAATGGCTGAAGGCATGGCCAAAGGATCAAATATGTCATTCTTTCCAACTTTCAACAACTTAAAGCTGAATCGCTGTTTTTCTGTCAGTGTTTCCGGCATATTGACCAATATGATGATGGAAAATACCGCCAGCACTGCTGATGCATAAAACATAATATTCAGGCCATAAGCATTAGTCAGCCAGCTTCCCAGCAAAGGGGATGCACTGGCACCCACGCTGAAACAAATGCCAAGCACGCCCATGGCTTCTCCACGCTGCTTGTCGGGCACCACATCAGCTACATAGGCTGATGTACCGGTGGGCTTGAAACCCGTAGAAAATCCGTGAAAAAAACGAAGCGCAAAGAATCCGCCTACAAACGCCAGTTGAGGGTACAGCAAGCTGCAAATCACACAGGCGAAAGTACCTACGTACATCACCGGCAAGCGTCCAACCGTATCGGCAAGCTTACCGCTAAATGGTCGTGAAGCACCAGCTGTTAAGGTGAAAAGCGCAATGATCCATCCTTTGTATTCGGCGCCACCCATGTTGCTCAGGTAGGCGGGTAATTCAGGGATCATCATGTTAAAGCTGCCGGCAAAAAGTCCGTGAGAGAGGCACAACAGTAAAAAAGGACGGGTATAAAGAGTTTTTTGCACAGCAACGTATTCGAAAGGCAAAGGTACGCAGCCGTTTGGCCAGCGCATAAAAAAGAAGCGACTCCTGCTAATTTCTATGCTCCTTGTATATTTGTAGCCCAATTTTTGCCAAAGAACAGGTCATGTTTCAGATGCTGTTTGTGAATTATAAATTATGAATTATAAATTATGAATGAACACAACTGTTTGGCCTTCGCTTGAATGGAAAATTTGTTTTCAAGCCAAGTCACAATGATTTACAAACGTGTAATTCATAATTCATAATTCATAATTCATAATTCATAATTAAATTTCGGGATGTAGCGCAGCCCGGTAGCGCGCGTCGTTCGGGACGACGAAGTCGCTGGTTCGAATCCAGTCATCCCGACTAAACAAAGAGCCAGGTTTTCCAGTTTAGGCTTACTGTTGGGGAAAGTGTTATTGTAACTTCCTCAACAAGAATACTGGCTACTGGCTCTTTTTATTTCTATGAATCAATTTATCGACACCCACGCACACCTATACTCCCGCAAGTTTCAAAGCGACCGGGATGACATGATACAACGCGCCATAGCAGCCGGAGTAACCCGCCTGTATTTGCCCAATATCGATTCCGAATCCATCGATAGCATGCTGGACCTGGAAAATAGCTTTCCGGACAACTGCTTTGCCATGATGGGGCTACATCCGACCTCCGTGCAGGCAGATACCTACGAAAAAGAGCTAAAGCTGGTGGAGAAATACCTCGGGGAACGAAAGTGGGCAGGAGTCGGGGAAACAGGTATTGATCTGTACTGGGATAAATCTACGCTTGATATTCAACAAAAATCCTTTGCCCGTCAGATTGAGTGGGCCAAGGACCTTGACAGACCTGTGATCATCCACGCACGCATGGCCAATACGGAGTGCCTGGAACTGGTTAGAAAAGCTCAGGATGGCCGCTTGCGCGGCATTTTTCATTGTTTCTCCGGTACAGAAGATGAAGCCAGGGAGATGATCGACCTGAATTTTATGCTCGGTATTGGAGGGACCCTTACCTACTCAAAATCGGAATTGCCCGAAGTGCTTAGCGCGATTTCCCTGGAGCATATCGTGCTCGAGACCGACTCTCCTTACCTGCCTCCGGTACCTTTCCGGGGAAAGCGAAATGAAAGCGCTTATATCCCGTACATCGCAGAGAAATTGTCCATGGTAAAATCAGTTTCCGTGGAAGAAATCGCACAGCGAACCACAGCGAATGCGATCCGGATGTTTGCGAACTAACTGCTGCTTTTAACCATTAACCAGCACAGGAACGAGGATTACACAGAATAAAATCTGTGAAATCAGAGTCCCGAGTTTACCTCGGGATTAAATCTGTGATAACGTTTTGTACTTACTCAGGTTAAACATGGGTTAAAGGGCCTGGAATCCTGAGCGCTGGTCTTTTTCTTTGTAAAAAAATTATGACTATGAAAAAAACAATGCTCTTACTTGTGCTATTGGCACAATCTCTTTTCGCTGCCGCTCAGCTCTATGTTGAAGGTGTAAAACTCGAACCTGCCAACACCGGCCAGTATCTCGAAATCGATCCATTATTCCGCGAAGACGGCTCCTGTGCATTTCAGGTAGATTATGGTCAGTCGGAACCCAAGAAAGACTTTGTCTCCGATGTAAACGGAAAACGCTATCACTTCAGAAGTGTGATCGATGGTTTGAATTTGTTTTTCGAAGAAGGCTGGGTCGTTGACCAGATTTATGTCATGGAACGTGGTCGGCGGTACCTGCTGAAACGGCGCTATTAATCTTTGACATCTAATAAAAAAAGAGTCGTCACCAATGTTTGTGACGACTCTTTTTTTATGCTTTAATGGCTTTTTTGCCCGTATAATCACTTCAACACTTGACTTCAATCATTTATTTTATTATTTTTTAGGCTAAAATTTGTACATTAAAAGCCTGAAAACATGACACTGCATATTTCTTCGAATCAAACAATTGGCCAGCTTCAATCAGCTTTTGCCGAGTTGTATCCAAACCTCAAACCTGTATTTTTTACAAAACCACATGGCGCTTACAAGGGTAGTCCAGCCAAATTTATGGTTACAGAAAGAGACACGCTCTTGTCAACCTTATCTTCTGCAATTCCGGAAAAACTGGAACTGGAAATTGATCCCAATATGCCGGTTTGGCAATTTGAAGAACAATTTGAAAAACAATTTAAGTTGCACATGCAGGTTTTTCGCAGATCAGGAAATACCTGGCTGGAAACATCTGTGAGCGATTCTTTAACGTTGGAAGAACAGGAGAAGAAAGCCGAAGAAACCCTGAATAGAAATTTTGAGTTCATTGATCCTATGGATTACAGGGACCGTGATTAATTTAGCCAAATCTTATAATATTAATATCTCCTTCAGAAAATCAAACCAATCGACGCAAACTTCTGTACAATTCAAATAGCTTTTTATGAAGACAATTGTAGTACCTACTGACTTTTCAAAATGCGCGGCGAATGCCATGGTTTTTGCCCTGGAAGTCGCCAAACAGATTAATGCCAAAATTCTGGCGCTTTATGTGGTGTATCCCAGCGAAGGGGTAGACAATAGTACATACGATGCCTTTATGATCGATGACTATTTGCAGGACCGACAAAAAGCGATGAATGCCTGGGCTAAAAGGATTAAGCGAAGCGACCATGTGAAGGATGTTGTCATTGAAACTGAATGCCGTATAGGTTTCCCGGTTTCAGTGATTGGACACACGGCAGCACAGTTGAATGCTGATATGATCATCATGGGTACTACAGGTGCCGCCGGATTGAAAGGTGTGTTTCTAGGCAGCATTGCCGGAGGCGTTTTGGCAAGCAATAACCGCCCGGTTCTGGTAATTCCCAAGACAGCTAAATTTAAGAACTACGCACGTTTTGTTTTGGCCACCGATTTCAATATGACGCTTGGTCCACGTTCCATGCAGGTATTAAAAGCTTTGTTGGACGTTGAACACGCCGGACTGGAAGTGGTCAATGTAATTGGCGAACAGGGAGAAAAACCCAGTAAGGCTGAGGAAAATGCTTTTAGTAAAAAGCTGGATAATATTCCTCATTTGTTCCATTATATCCACGACAAAAATGTACCGCGTGCGATAAATAACTTTATTGAATCAATAGATGCGAGTGGTTTGGTAACGATTGCTCATGAACACAGTCTTTTTCATAAGTTGTTTTTCAAAAGCGTTTCAAGATCGCTGGCGCATAGAATAAAAATACCCATGCTGGTATTGCATGGTTAATGCAGAGCGGGTATCAAAACCTGTTCTCAAAGAACTTTATTTCTTTCAATCTTCCTACTATTTGGGGCCATTCTGACTTGTTTGGAGTGGCCCAATTAGCAATGTATCAATGTGAAATGCATCAATGCGAAATGTATCAATGTCTAATTGTTGTACGGGTTGATAGTTTGAGAATGTTAAAAGACTATGATCTGGCGATGATCAGATTTATATCATTTCGCATTGATACATTGATACATTGATACATTGATACTGTCCCGAAAAAAAAGGCCCCATCAAAAGATTAACCTCTCGACGGGGCAGAACAAAAACCTCTGTATTCTTAATTTAATTTCTTTAACTGTCAGAGCCGTTTATCAGATCATTATCTGAATGGATGATCAGCACTGGAATATCACTGCTCAACAGTGCAATGTTGGTTATGCTTTTGTGCAGGATGGTATCCCAAAAATTTCGGTGATGTGTTACGAATACAAGGAGGTCAATTCTATGATAGAATGAATATTCATACAGGGCTCCGGCAATATCTTCGCTGACCATTTTACTGAAAATAAACGGTCTGTCCGGATTCGCTTCCCCGTACTCTGCTTCAAATACTTTGCGTTGCTCGTCAAGCCCTTTTTCACCTCCGGCGCCCACGTGTACAAAATGGATTTGGCCGTCGAAGCGTTTGGCAAATGTGGTAGCTTGTTGTACGGAAAGCGGGTTTAATGAATCAAAATCACTTGCGTACAACATCTGTTGGAAGCCACGAAATTCAGCTTCCTTTGGAACAAATATGGTTGGGCTATGAGCTGTTTTGGATACTTCAATGCTTACGGAGCCAAAAAACTTTTTGCCAATATTGCCCCGGCCAGTGGTACCCATGACCATCATATCCACTTCTTTCGAGTACTCGGTCAGCGCCACATCAGGCGCTCCGTAAATGACTCTGGAACTGATAAATGGTTTGCTGTTTGGATTAGCTGGTGTACCAGGATTTCCCATACCCTTTGCAGGAGAATAGGCAACACCAATACTATCTAATGATTCGGTGATGAAATTATCCAACTCTTTTTTCATGGTGGTCTGGTATCCGGATAGGAATCCGGAAGCAGATGGCTCTGAGCCTTCAAAAATGCTGTCCATGGCATATATAACTTCAAGGTTCGACTTGAGTTGATTAGCCACATTCCAGGCAAATTTTAATGCATTAGCCGCTTCCGGACTCAAATCCACCGGAACGCAAATGGAGCGCATTCTGAATAGCTTGCTGCGATATAGGTTCTGATGCTTCAAAAGATCTATAATTTGGTCAACACTTGGTACTATACCTTCAGCCATAATACGCCCCTCCACCATGAGTGCCGGAAGTGAACTCACTCCGCATACCTGAATAACACCAGGCTCGGAAACTTCCAACACTTTTCCATCCAGACCGGTTGCTTCAAGTGCCAGCATAACCCTGGCTCTTAAAAGCTGCGAGGCTGTGTTATGGGCGCCAAAAACCTTTATGTGGGTCTTTCCGCATCCTTGACAGTCTCCCGTACAGGATTCAGGAGTATAGGTGGATATTTCTTTCATGATCAGTCTTTTTGATCATATACCAGACTGGAATCTGCCGGAACTTGCTTAGACAGCGCAGTCATAATATCGAATGGAGTTAAAATGCCAACTAGTTCATTGTTCTCAACTACTGGTAATGCGTGGAAACGGTTTACCAGAAATACTTCCAGGGCTACATTGATGCGATCATCAGGAGCTACTTTACCAAGGCCTTTTGTCATAATTTCTTCTACCTTGGTTCTTTCCATCCGAAGATCATTCACAAACTTGTCTTCGTCGTAGTGAGAAGCACCACCCATAAAGTGTTCAAAATCGGTTCTGCTGACCAAGCCAACGATTTCACGAAAATGAACGACTGGAATGTGGTGGAATTTGTGATTTGCAAATACTTCCTTAACCTTAACAAGGTTATCTTCAGGAGTGACTGTCACGAGTTTGTGGTAGTCGGTCATTAGGCTGGAGATGGGAGCGAAAATGTTCATAATAATTAGAGGATTTGTTCAAGAAATAATTGTATTGCAAAGGTGGTAATCTGATATTAGCCCCGGAATGATCTCGGTTAGTAAGATTAATGATAAATGTCAATGCACTAAAATAGCCTGCTGGTTAACTTTGCTACGAAATGAAAAAAATACTGATAATTGAAGACAATCCGGACGTTCGGGAGAACCTGTCCGAGATATTAACGCTTAGCGGATATGAAGCCGAAACGGCAGAAAATGGCAGAATCGGCGTTGATAAAGCACAAAAAAATGCGCCAGACCTGATCCTCTGTGATATCATGATGCCGGAGCTGGATGGCTATGGCGTATTGCATATTCTCAGCCGTCATCACCAAACGGCAGATGTCCCTTTTATTTTTCTAACGGCAAAAGCTGAAAAAGAAGATTTTCGAAGAGGTATGTCCATGGGCGCTGACGATTATATCGCTAAGCCTTTTGATGAACTGGCGCTTTTACAAACCATTGAATCCAGACTTCAAAAAAGTGACCGGCTAAAGCACGCCTCCGAACAAGGCTCCGGTTCTCTGGATCGCTTTATTGATGAAGCTAAAGCACTCGATGCAATACGGCATCTTTCAGACAATCGTGAACTTAGACAGTACAAAAAGAAAGACCTGATTTTCAGGGAAGGCGATCATCCCCGTTGGTTGTATTTTGTAGAAAAGGGCAGGGTAAAGATTTTCAAAACCAGTGATGATGGTCGTGAACTGATCGTCAAAGTAGCTCAAGCCGGTGATTTTCTCGGATTCCTGGCCTTATTCAAGGAAGATGCCTACCCTGAAAGTGCCGCTGCGCTAGAAGATTGTTCCATTAAAATGGTGCCGAAACAGGATTTTGCTGCGCTTGTATTCGGCAATCGCGACGTAAATGCCCGCTTTATAAAAATGTTGGCCAGTCACATCGCCGAGCGGGAACAGCAATTAATAGAACTTGCCTACAATTCTGTGCGTAAGCGCGTGGCTACCTCGTTGGTTAAACTCGCCGAACAAAGCGGCCCGGACATTCACATGCTTCGGGAAGACTTGGCATCCATTGCCGGTACCGCCAAGGAAACGCTCATTCGAACGCTGACAGACTTTAAAAACGAAGGCCTGCTGGATATTAAAGATGGAGTGGTGCATGTGCTGGCACTGGAAAAACTTAGGGGCTTGCCGAATTAATAATTCACCACAGATATCACAGATTTTCAATGATTAATGTAAGGATTGCCGCAGGCAATCTGTGTAAATCTGTGATATCTGTGGTGAAATTTGTGATTAGAGCGAAAAATCGTTTGAAGTTCTTCAAGGAGCTCATCAAACAAATTACTGCCTTCCAACTATAAGTACAAGAGTAGCCTCAAATTGAGCATTATCAGGCCCCGACCTGATGGGCATCATTTTATCGGCGAGGCTGGGTATCGACCTTCACCCGAAAATCGTCGAGTACCATGCCTATTTACCACCACGCCGGAAAAATTCCCCGAAAACGACACACTCAATTTAGAAATCATGCAGGGCACCTTTATCAGGAAGAGCTTGTTGGAACCCAGGGGTTCTCGGGAGTTTCTTCGCTGGTGTATCACCTGCACCCGCCGACCATTGTAAAAGATAAAGGCACACCTTATTCCGTTGAACCGGAAATTGCCATTGATAAAAATTTGTCGGCTTTAAGTTTTAAGGGTTTCGAATTACCTTATGCAAATGATTATCTCGAAAGCCGCAAGACCTTGTTTGTGAACAATGACCTGCATATTGGTCTGGCAGCCCCGCATGAGAGCACGAAAGATTATTTCTTTAAAAATGCCGATGCAGATGAAATGATCTTTGTGCATAAAGGTCATGGTTGGGTAGAAACCATGTATGGTCAAATACCATTTGAATATGGGGATTATCTGGTGATACCTCGTGGCACCATTTACAAGATACATTTTTTGAGTAGTCAGAATCGCCTCTTGTTTATTGAGTCATTTAGTCCGATTTCTATTCCTTCGAGATACCGTAATCATTCAGGTCAGATGCTGGAACACGCGCCATTTTGCGAGCGGGATTTTAAGATACCGCAGGACCTGGAAACGCATGATGAAAAAGGCGACTTTCTGGTGAAGATCAAAAAACAGGGTATGATTTATCCGTACACCTACGCAACTCATCCGTTTGATGTGGTTGGCTGGGACGGCAATCACTACCCCTGGGCCATGTCAATTTTTGATTTTGAACCCATTACCGGTCGGGTACACATGCCGCCTCCCATCCATCAGCAATTTGAAGCTGCCGGGTTTGTGGTTTGCTCTTTTGTACCACGGCTGTATGATTACCATCCAAAAGCCATTCCGGCGCCATACCACCACAGCAACATCGATTCGGATGAAATCCTGTATTACGTGGATGGAGACTTTATGTCCAGAAACAACATTCAGAAAGGACAGTTGACCTTACACCCGGGAGGCATCCCGCATGGTCCGCATCCTGGCGCCATTGAACGGAGCATTGGCCAGACAGCCACCGAAGAACTTGCCGTGATGATCGATCCTTTCCGCCCTGTTCAAATTACCAAAGATGCCATGAACCTCGAAGTAGAGGATTATTACAAATCATGGTTGGAGCTGGAAATGGTTTAATGCCCCCTTCCTGCCCACCAATTTCAATTTTTAAATATGACAACCTTAACCAATATTCAAAATTACGATTACGGACTTCAAAAGATCTTTGACGATGCGGAGGACTTTCTTCCTTTGCTTGGCACCGATTATGTGGAGTTGTATGTCGGAAACGCCAAGCAAGCCGCTCATTTTTATAAAACGGCCTTTGGGTTTCAGTCTCTCGCATATGCCGGCATGGAAACTGGTATGCGCGACCGCACTTCCTATGTTCTCAAACAAGGAAAGATCCGTTTGGTGCTGACTACCCCTCTAACATCTCACTCGCCGGTTTCTGAACACATCAAAAATCATGGCGACGGGGTAAAGGTAATTGCGCTTTGGGTGGATGATGCCCGGGCTGCTTTCCACGAGACTACGCAAAGAGGCGCCAGGCCATATTTTGAGCCAACGGTGGAAGAGGATGAATTTGGAAAGGTTGTTCGGGCCGGTATTCACACCTATGGAGACACCGTGCATGTTTTTGTTGAGCGCAAAGAGTACAATGGTGTATTTCTTCCTGGATTCAAGCCATGGGATTCTGAATACAATCCACCTGAAATCGGGCTAAAATTCATTGACCACATGGTTGGCAATGTAGGTTGGCATGAGATGAATGTGTGGGCCAAATTCTATCAGGATGTCATGGGATTCGCCAACCTCATCTCCTTTGATGATAAAGACATCTCCACCGAATATTCAGCCTTGATGTCGAAGGTGATGACCAATGGAAATGGTCGCATCAAGTTTCCGATAAACGAACCGGCTGAAGGCAAGAAGAAGTCACAGATCGAAGAGTTTATAGAATACTATGAAGGGGCCGGGTGTCAGCATATTGCGGTGGCTACCGACGACATTGTTTTTACGGTTGGAGAGATGCGCAAACGTGGCGTGGAGTTTCTGCATGTACCCGGCACTTATTACGATACAGTGCTTGATCGTGTAGGCCTTATCGATGAAAATCTGAAAGCGCTGAAAGAACTGGGGATTATGGTTGACCGGGACGATGAGGGTTATTTGTTGCAGATATTTACAAAGCCTGTCGAAGATCGCCCAACCATGTTTTTCGAGATCATTCAGCGGAAAGGAGCGAAATCATTCGGCAAAGGAAATTTTAAAGCCTTGTTTGAGTCCATCGAAGAAGAACAAAGAAAGAGAGGGACGCTTTA
>JACJYQ010000015.1 GCA_020636025.1 Lewinellaceae bacterium
CTTCAGCGATTGTTAAAAACGCGGATGTGGAGTGACAAGCTTTCCTGGATACATTTCTGGGGATGGCAAGTGGTTATTTTACTAGCCGCCGTCACTTTACCCATGGGATTCACTACAAGCGGTGAATATTCAGAACTTATCTGGCCTTTGGATATCCTCATCACACTGGTTTGGGTTGTCTTTGGTATCAACATGTTCGGCACCATTCTAACGCGCCGTGAAAACCACCTGTACGTTGCCATCTGGTTCTATATTGCCACCTGGGTTACCGTAGCGGTGTTGCACATTGTTAGAAGTTTCGAGTTGCCGGTAACGCTTACACAGAGTTATCCGGTATTCTCGGGTGTTCAGGAAGCCTTGGTTCAGTGGTGGTATGGTCACAATGCGGTGGCCTTCTTCCTTACCACGCCATATCTCGGCTTGATGTATTACTTCCTGCCAAAAGCAGCCAACCGTCCTGTTTATTCCTATAAACTCTCCATCATTCACTTCTGGGCCCTGATCTTCATTTACATCTGGGCTGGACCACACCACTTGCTGTATTCATCATTGCCAGATTGGGTACAATCTCTTGGAACGGTATTCAGTATTATGCTGATTGCACCATCCTGGGGTGGTATGTTGAATGGTCTGCTCACCTTGCGTGGCGCCTGGGACCGTGTTCGTCAGGATCCTGTGTTGAAGTTTATGGTTGTTGCCGTTACCGCATATGGTATGGCCACTTTTGAAGGCCCGATGCTTTCCATAAAATCTGTAAATGCCATCAGTCACTTTACCGACTGGACCATAGCCCACGTACACGTAGGTGCTCTGGGATGGAATGGTTTTCTGACATTCGGTGTATTATACTGGTTGTGGCCAAGAATTTACAAAACGCAACTGTTTTCCACACAACTGGCCAATATGCACTTCTGGCTTGGAACACTGGGTATCGTCATCTATGCCATTCCGCTGTACTGGGCTGGTTGGACACAAGCCCTTATGTGGAAAGAGTTCACTCCGGAAGGCACACTTGCCTGGGGTAATTTCCTCGACACTGTAACCCAGATCATACCTATGTATGCCATGCGCGCAGTGGGTGGCACCTTGTTCTTCATAGGAATTTGTATGGGTGTGTATAACCTGGTTAAAACTGCTCAGCAAGGTACATTCCTGGCAAATGAAGAGGCTGAAGCGCCTGCCAGGGTAAAACACCAAAAAGTAGCCGGTGAGTACTGGCACCGCTGGATCGAAGGAAAACCCATGCAAATGTTGCTTTGGAGTACTGTTCTGATCGCCATCGGTGGCATTGTACAAATCGTTCCAATGGTATTCGTAGACAGTCAGGTTCCAAAAATCTCAACTGTTGAGCCATATACTCCGCTTGAGCTAACCGGTAGAGACCTTTATATACGGGAAGGATGTGTGGGTTGTCACTCACAGATGATTCGTCCATTCAGGGATGAGACTGAACGCTATGGTGAATACTCCAAATCTGGTGAATATGTATATGACCGTCCATTCCTGTGGGGAAGTAAACGTACTGGTCCGGATCTCTGGCGTGTAGGCGGTAAATACCCCGACAGCTGGCACTACAACCACATGATCGATCCTCCGAGTATGTCTCCAAACTCCATCATGCCGGCATATCCACTTCTCGCAGATGATCAATTGGATTTTTCTGACCTCCCAGCCAAGATTCGTGCACTTCAAAAGCTTGGTACACCTTATCCGGAAGGATTTGATCAACAAGCCATTGCCAATGCACAGGAACAGGCCAAAAAAGTTGCAGAAAATCTTGCTTCTCAAGGCGTAAAGGATGCGGGTATCGAAAACAAGGAAATAGTAGCAATCATCGCATACCTGCAACGTCTTGGAACAGACATCAAGAAGTAAAAACTAAAAACAAAACGTCATGTACAAATACCTGCTCGAATCAGTAGATGGAATTCAGTGGTTTGGAATTGGAACCCTGCTGTTGTTTTTCGCTACATTTTGCGTGGCCATCATACGTACCATATTAACAAAGAAGAAGCAGTCGGATTATATGGCCAGCCTTCCTTTGGATAACTCCGAGCACGCACCAAATCTTTGAATTGAATAAACACCTGAAAATATGCAAACGCGTAAGCATACCCTCGTTTTCCTTTTTACCCTGGTTTTGGGGCAGTTTCTCTTTGCGCAAGAGCCGGTTTCGGTAGATCCGGTTAGTCCTGCAACTACTGAAGTAGCCGATATTATGACCATTGGTTTCGGCCTGGCAGTTTTGCTGGTTTTGGCCATTGCGCTTTACACCATGTCCAGATCGAACCGGTATTTATCAAAGCGTGTCCTGGAGTTTGAGGCTGAGAAACACGGAGTAAAACTTCCTGTAGAAGAATCCGAAGTATTTGTGGAAGGAGATGATTTCTGGACGAAGATTCGCAAAAAATACTGGGAAGATGCCGTGCCGATTGAACAGGAAGGAGACATAACTTTCGATCACTCTTATGATGGAATTCGAGAGCTCGACAACAAGCTTCCACCATGGTGGGTTAACATGTTTATTCTAAGTATCATCTGGGCATTTGGCTATATGTATTACTACCATTGGAGCGACAACAACTGGTCCTCCGATCAGCAATACAAAAATGAAATGGAGCGTGCCAAAAAAGAAGTAGCCATGGCGCTGGCAGGCAAGGCAAATGCCGTCGATGAATCAAATGCAACTGTATTGACAGATGCCTCTGCGTTGGGCGATGGCGAGCTGATCTTTAAAAATACCTGTGCAGCTTGTCATGGTCAGCAGGGTGAAGGCGGAGTTGGACCGAATTTCACCGATGAGTACTGGATTCACGGTGGTGGTGTCAAAGACCTGTTCAGAACCATTAAATACGGTGTTCCGGAAAAAGGCATGATTTCCTGGCAGTCACAGTTGAAGCCATCCGACATTCAAAAAGTGGCCAGTTACATTCTGACGTTGAAGGGTACAAACCCACCCAACCAGAAGGAACCACAAGGTGTCATCTGGCGCGATACTACCACTACGGAAACACCAGCGCCCGAACAGGCGCAAGGAGAATAGAGAAATACCACATAAATACACACCCAAAACACAGTTGCTGAATAGCTATGAAAAAAGAAGCCTGGGAGTTGGATATTGAGGATCACGAAGATTATCGCGATCACATTGCTACGGTTGATGGATCAGGCAAACGGATTTGGTTATATCCCAAGAAGCCTCAGGGAAGGTTTTACAATGCCAGAACCTGGGCCAGCGCGGCGTTCCTGATCGTGTTTCTTGCCCTGCCGTTTATCAAGGTCAATGGAGAGCAGATATTGTTATTCAACCTCCTCGAGCGGAAATTTGTGCTCTTTGGATTACTGTTCACACCACAGGATTTCCACCTGTTTGTGTTGGCCATGCTTACTTTTATCGTATTCATCATTTTGTTTACGGTGGTCTATGGCCGCTTGTTCTGTGGCTGGGTGTGTCCTCAAACCGTATTCATGGAAATGTTTTTCCGCAAAATCGAATACTGGATTGAAGGAGATGCCGGGGAACAAAGGAAACTGGATCAAGGTCCCTGGACTAAGGAGAAAATTCGAAAAAAAGCCTTGAAACACGCCATATTTTATGGTATTTCCGTCATCGCTTCCAATTTCTTCCTGGCCTACGTTATTGGCATGGATCAGGTACTGAAAATCATTAGCGATCCATTATCGGAGCACTTGGTAGGCTTCATGGTTATGCTGCTGTTCTCCGGAGCATTTTATTTTGTGTTTGCACGCCTTCGCGAACAGGTTTGTACTACGATCTGTCCTTATGGCCGCTTACAGAGCGTTCTCTTGGTTAAAGACTCTATTGTTGTAGGGTATGATCATGTGCGCGGTGAACCAAGAGGCAAGCGCAAAAAAGGAAGCCCAACAACACTTGCAACGGCAGCTCCCCAGGGTGATTGTATAGATTGCGGATTGTGTGTTCGCGTGTGTCCAACCGGCATAGATATCAGAAACGGAACTCAACTCGAATGCACCAACTGTACCGCCTGCATCGATGCTTGCGATGATATCATGGACAAGGTAGGCAGCCCGCGTGGATTGATCAGGTACGACTCCATGACCGGTATTGAATCGGGCAAACGGAAATTATTCACTCCAAGGGTTTATGCTTATACAGCTGTATTGCTGGCCTTGCTTTCGCTGGATGTATTTCTCATTTCAAACAGAGGAATCGTTGAAAGCATCATTCTGAGGTCGCCAGGGCAGCTTTATCAGGAGAAGGACGAAACGCACCTGACCAATTTATATACCTACGTACTGATCAATAAAACGCCAAAGGATTTGCCTGTTGAATTGAAAGTAGTGACTAAAGGGTCAGCCATTCAAATGGTGGGGCAGGCTCCGGGAGCCATACCAAGTTCCGGAAAAATCGAAGGTGCTTTTTTTATCGAAATGCCCACCGATCTGCTCCTTGGCCGGAAAACACCCATCGTGATCGAGGTGCTTTCCGAAGGCAAGAAAATAGATGAAGTGAAGACCAATTTTATGGGTCCAACCAGGTAAAGTCCCTTTGATTATTTACGTAGATTAAATTCAAAAACCTCTAAATATTTTTGTCATGAAACTGAATTGGGGAACCGGAATCGCGCTTACTTATGCTGCCTTTGTAGCTGGTATGATCTTCATGGTTTTTGCTTCCAGAAAACATGATCCCGGACTCGTGCGTAAAGACTATTATGCACTCGATCTAAATTATCAGCAACGACTGGATGGCAAGCAAAATGCTGCCCAGCTCGCAAATCCACCAAAAGTTTCTTATTTGGCCGCCGACAAGCAACTTACCGTGCAATTCCCGGATGAATTATCGGGTATCTCAGGCAAAGCGAAATTATATCGCTCTGCCACTGTTAGAGACGATTTTTCCGTCGACCTGGAAAAAGAATCAACCAATATTTCAACCGAAAAAATGGCTGCCGGTCGCTGGCACATTGAGCTTGAATGGGAATCCGGCAGCAAAAAATATTATTGGGAAACGACGGTTTATGTAAGCTAAACCCTTAATAACAGATTCTCAGTTACATGATTAGTCCATACGACATAACAGCACCTCTGCTACTCGGCCTGGCCGGGAGCCTGCACTGTGTTGGTATGTGTGGGCCTTTACTCATTGCTCTTCCTTTAGGTAACGCCGAAAAAAGAAAAATTCTGGGCCAAATGCTGGTATATCACAGCGGCCGGATTCTTGTTTATGTATTATTAGGTCTGTTGTTTGGTCTCTTAGGAAAAGGCATCGCCATCGCCGGTTTTCAAAAAGTACTTTCGCTCTTTGCCGGTATTCTTATGATCAGCATGGCTTTGCTCACCTGGCGTTTTGAAAGGATTGTACTCTCAATCCCTGGAGTTGGATTAATATCTGAAAAAGTAAAATCCGGCATTGGCAAACTGATCCGTAGCTATCCGGGTCGGGCGACTTTTACCATGGGCATGTTTAACGGGCTTCTGCCCTGTGGCATGGTGTATGCAGCCCTTGCCGGTGCTATTTCCACTTCGGAGTCAGGTATGGGCGCTTTGTTTATGGCGGTTTTTGGTATAGGCACCCTACCCCTGCTTCTCGCAGTGAGTGTTTTAGGCCGTTCGTTCAGTCTTTCCATTAAACGGAAAATCATGCTGGCCCAGCCGATACTTTTAACACTGGCCGGACTGATCCTTCTACAGCGAGGACTTCACCTCGATATTTCCCTGTTCGAATCTGCCATCCCCAAAGCGGGCATGGATTGTCACTAAAAATGTTTGAAATACTCAAAAGGTTCGTGGCAATCATTGCAGGTGTGCAATGATTTACAAGCTGTAGCCCCAAACTGACTTTTCAAGTTAGTATTTTCAGAACCACATCTCGGACAAGGAATATTACCCACCTCCTCAAAAGGGTTCATTTCAGAAGTTTTCAAAACAGGGGGTGCAATTCCGTATTTTCGCAACTTCTCTTTTGCCTCCACACTGAGCCAGTCGGTCGTCCAGGATGGACTGTAGACATGTATTACTTCCAGCTTGTCGAAACCCTGATCGTGCATGGCTGCCTGAATTTCAGCCACAAATAACTGCATGGCCGGGCAACCGGTATAGGTTGGTGTAATAAAGATCTTTAGTGTTTCTCCGTCCCACTGAACATCGCGTACCACGCCCAGTTCTACAATGGTAATAACCGGAATCTCCGGGTCCGGGATCATGGAAAGTCGTTCCCACACCAGTTCTTCTACAGCTGTTAGTTCCTTAGTCATCATGGTCTATGCCCCCGGAATGAATTCCGGGGTTATTCATGTTTTATCTTTTGTGGACTAATAATGTTCTACTTGGAAACTCCATTATCCGTGAAGCCATTCACCATTTAGCATCCGGGTAGGTTCTTGGCAAATACTGCATTTCTGCCAGTAGTTGTTCCAGATAAATGCTTTGATTCAACGAGTCATCTTCAGCACTGGCTTTAGGCATATTGAGGCCAGAAAGCGTGAGTACTTTGCTTACCCGTTCGTACCATTCTTTTTTTAATTCAGTCGCCGAAGGCACCACGCCTGATTCTATCAAATTGGCCCATGCAGGGTTGTCTACAAACATTTCAGCCGTGTAGGGCCATAATTGATTAAGCGCATGTTGCATCCGACCCAAACTCTCATTGGTACCCTGCCCCAGCCTTTCAATCCATGCAGCACTATGCCGCTGATGGTAAATGCTTTCTTTCAGAAAACGAGCGGCCATGCCAGCTAACTCGTCATTAGTGCTTTTGCTCAACTTTTGATAGAGAAGGCATTGATATACATCCAACAGAAACTGGCGACCAATCACAAATGCAAAATCTGTATTAGGCTGCTCAACCAGTTTCAGATTCATAAAATCTTCTGCATCGCGTCGATAGCTTAGATCGTCCTCAGACCTTCCATTGTTTTCTACATTACCGGCAAAGTGAAGCAATACTTCTGCCTGCCCAATATGATCAAGTGCGAAATTGGTCAGTGCAATATCTTCTTCCAGCATCGGGCCCCGGCTGCACATTTCTGAGAGGCGATGACCAATGATGAGATTGGTATCGCCGAGTTGTAGTAAATATTGAAAAAGAGCTGCTTGATTGTTCATAATTATAGGTTCTTTACTTCTTCAGGGATGTCATAAAATGTTGGATGCCTGTAGGTTTTATCGTCTGAGGGGTCAAAAAACGCCTCGGAATCTTCTGATGAAACCGCCACGATGGCGCTGGCCGGAACCACCCAAAGTCCAAAAGGTTTATCCCGGCGGGTGTACAGGTCGCGCGCATTTTCAAGCGCCATTTCCCTGTCGAATGCATGTAAACTACCGGCATGCTGAAAGGCCTGTCCGCTTTTCTTCTGTGTAAACACTTCCCACACAGGTCCTTGTGAGTTTTTATCTGACATTTCGTTTAAGTTTAATCCGTTAATCAATTTTGCTGCGCCTGTTTTTTGGCAGCAAAGGCAGCAGCGGCTTCCCGTACCCAGGCGCCTTCCTCATGCACTTTTTTATGGTGATCCATTCGCTCCCGATTGCACGGGCCGTTTCCACTGATCACCTGATGGAACTCATCCCAATTGATCTCTCCGGTGTCATACTGATTGGTATCGGGATTCCAGCGCAAGTCCGGGTCCGGAATGGTAAGCCCCAGAAATTCTGCTTGCGGTACAGTTTTATCAATAAATCGTTGACGCAGTTCGTCATTGCTGGCGCGCTTGATCTTCCACATCATGCCTTTATGTGTGCGCTGCGACTGGTTGTCATGCGGACCAAACATCATGAGCGCCGGCCACCACCAACGGTTCAGGGCGTCTTGTGCCATTTCTCGCTGTTCGGGAGTACCATTCGCCATTTTCATCATGATCTCGTAACCCTGGCGCTGGTGAAAACTCTCTTCATTGCATATCCTGAACATGGCCCGGGCATAGGGGCCATAAGATGTTCGGCGAAGCGATAGCTGGTTGGTCACTGCTGCTCCATCTACCAGCCAGCCAATGGCTCCGATATCTGCCCAGTTTAATGTAGGATAATTGAATACACTGGAATATTTGGCTTTCCCCTCATGAAGTTGCTCTATCAATTCATCGCGGCTAATGCCCAGGGTTTCAGCTGCGCTGTACAGGTACAAGCCATGCCCGCCTTCATCCTGGATCTTGGCAAGCAGTATCTTTTTCGCCCGTAAAGAAGGCGCTCTGGTGATCCAGTTTCCTTCAGGTTGCATACCAATTACCTCCGAATGTGCGTGTTGACTGATCTGACGAACATTGTGTGCCCGGTAATCATCTGGCATCCAGTCGCCAGGTTCAATTTTTTCTTCGGCGTCGATATAGGTTTGAAAATCCTGGAGTTTTTCCTGTAGTTCTATGGTCATAATTCTTTTATTTAGTTAGGCTCTACCCGACCTGGTTAGATAGGCATTTGAAAAAATGAAGAGGAACCCCGCAAACAACAGCGGAATAGAAAACATCAAAAAGAGCATGGGTGATCTGAGTGTTTGAAACTGAATGGTGAATACCAAACCCCAGACTACGAAAAGCAGACCGCCAAAAATCCTTCTGTTCCATGCCACCATCAGCAATAATAAAGTAATCATAGTGGGAATCAGGTGGATCATGAAACCTGTGACAGATTCCCAAATGGAATTATTTTCTGAAAATGCATCCAGTGCAAATACGCTGATAAACAAGGCAAATGCCATTACCAGAATACGCGGGAACCAGGTCATAAAGTCCTTCATGGCGATCATGCTTTTCTATTGGGTGCTTCTAAGAGTGTGTTTGGAATTTTCTGCCGGAGACTAAAATGAGGGCTTTTTTTGACAGTTTTTGCGTTTTTTCTGGTGCATAGCCGGGGTTACGTACCTGAAAAAAGGTGAAAAATGGCGAAAAAAGAACCGTTTTAGACCCGGTGAGAAAATTCCAGACACGCTC
>JACJYQ010000016.1 GCA_020636025.1 Lewinellaceae bacterium
ATATTGTAGTGATTTTTGATTCTGTTGAGATCAATTTTCTCCAGACTTTCTTCAGTCATGATCTCCCCGTATGGGTGGTCTTTGCCATAACGCAGTATGGAGGAAACATTACCGGCAATGCTGTTTGCATCGTCTTTCTGGGAGGCCAGGTCGCTTTCTGCGCGCACTTTTGCCTTGTCGAGTTCTTCCTGTGGGAATGTCGGATTCATCAGCACATCAGACATGATGGTCAGCAATTTGGGTGAGTACTTTTTCAGGCAGGAGCCGCTCACACCATGCGAACTAGAATTCAAACTTGCACCGATGAAATCGATTTCGGAATTGATCTGCGATTTTGTGCGAATTTTAGTTCCGGTACTCAATAACTCACCGAATAATTGAAGATATCCGGCTGCGTCTTTCTCCAGAACCGGGTCGTAGTTTACAAATACGCGGTAGGAAACGATTGGGAGTTTGTGGTTTTCTACCAGGATCACTTTCAGGCCATTTTCAAGGCTAAAAGTTTCAGCTTTTCCAATTTGAATTTTTGGCGCTTCCCCTGCTTCCGGAGCTTTTGCGCGGATGTTTTCACCACTTGGAATTGGGATCTTTGGTGCTGCACCTTCTGATTTCATGGGCTCAACCGTTGTAGCAACAGTTTTGCTTCCGGTTTTGGGTGTGCAGGCAAATGCAAGCATTAAGGATACAATGCTTAAGAAAAGTATATTTTTCATTAAAATCTTGATTTTCAATAGTTTGAAATATGAAACTCAGGTTTTGATATGGATCAGGATTTTTTTGGTTGTGGCAACCAGTACAACACGACCCGACTATTTTTATTGAAATATTTAATGGCAGCAGCCTTGATGTCCTCGCGGGTAACTTTCTGGTAACGTTGCAGTTCGGTGTTAATCAAACCGGCATCTCCATAATACATTTCATAATTGGCCAGGCTTTCTGCAATGCCGGCTACCCGGTTGTTGGCAGAAATGAAATCATTTTCTACCTGATTCTGCAATTTCTGAAATTCCTCTGCGGAGATTAGATTCTGCTGGACATCGCTGATTACAGCATCCATCGACTTTTCGAGGTCTCCCAAATCAACCCCTAGGTTGGCAATTCCGAAACAAATATTAGCGCCTGGATCTTCGAGCTCCAGCGGGAAAGAACCGGCAAATGCGGCTTTCTGCTGCTCATCCACGATGATCTTTTGCATGCGGCTGCTTTCTCCCTGACTCAGGAGCATGCCCAACATTTTTACAGCATAAAAATCCTTCGTGCCTTGCGCCGGAATGTGGTAGGCGTAAATGAGCGCCGGCAGTTGTACGTTATCGTACACGGTATCCCTTACTTCATGGGTAATGGATGGCTCTTGTGGGAATTTGCGCTGAATGCTTCCTTTCCCTTTTGGAATGTCTTTGAAATATACGTCAATCAGTTCTTTGGTCTGCGCAATGTCAATATCCCCGGCGATGGAAAGAATGGCATTGTCGGGCCTGTAAAAGTCTTTGTAAAAACTTACGTAATCCTCTTCCTGTGCAGCATCCAGGTCTTCCATGGAACCAATTACAGAGGATTTGTATGGGTGAACCTTATACAAACGTTTCAGGGTTTCTTCCAATAGCTTGCCATAAGGCTGGTTATCAATTCGCTGGCGACGCTCCTCCTTTACTACTTGACGCTGGGTTTCAATACCAATTTCTTCCACTTTGGCGTGGAGCATGCGCTCGCTTTCAAGCCAGAGTCCAAGTGCCAGCTGATTACTGGGCAATACCTCATAGTAGTAAGTACGATCGTACCAGGTGTTGGCATTGTTATACCCACCGGCATTATTGATGTAATCATCAAATTCGCCACGGGCGATGTTTTCTGAACCTTCAAATAACAAATGCTCAAAGAAGTGAGCAAAACCACTGCGTTTTGGCTTTTCATTTTTTGATCCCACATGGTACATCACAGACACAGCTACGATGGGTGTCGAGTGATCTTCGTGAAGCAAAACCTTTAAGCCATTATCCATCTTGTACTCTACAAACTGAATATTCTGGGCCAGAACCACAGAAGATAAAAGCAACATTGCCGTTGCCGATAGGAGTAATTTTTTCATAACTAGATTTTGAATATTAAAAAGCGCCGCGAAATTGGCAAAAAGCATTGTGGGAACATGCAGTATTGCATAAAAGTTTTGTCATTTTCGGCTAAAATGAGGGAGATAAGCCTGAACCGCCACATAAATAGGAAATTTGCACCTGGTATTGATTGCAGAATGCAAAGTGCAAATGGCAGAATGCAGAGTGAATGGAATATGGCAACTTTTGACTTCAGGCTGGTAAAATGGGTGGGAGGACCGTCCTACCTCCAATCAGGCGATAGGCGACAGGCCGGTTTTGCATTTGATTCTGCTTAAATCACCTTATCGGCGCAGCAGGAGGCAGCCACCGCATCCGGTTTGGCCCGGAATACAAATCCCATGCTCAGGATGTACCCCATGGCTTCCTTTAGGGCGGTGTTGCTCTCAAATGCGGGATCAGTATTGATGTCGGCGTGTACCTCCAGCGCAACATCGTACAAATCCAACAAGGTGCAAAGGCTGTAAGCCACTTCCACAGAACGACCAACTTCCAGGATCATGCGCTCGCGGAGCGACATCTCCCTTTTAGTCTTGTCGTTGGAAATGAACATAAAACCGCCGCGTTTTTCTCTTAGGAAGACAATAACAGTGGCAAAATGTACTTCATCCCCAACTACCTGGGAATCGGTGCCGATGCAGACTTTCAGCTTGTAGCCTTCAGCAATTTCACGGGCAATGGTTTCTTCCACTGCTTCGAGCAGCGGGGCTTCAATTTTCTGGCCGTTTAGCCTTCTCCAATTCATGAGCGTTGTTTGAGTTATATTCTATGACAGAGAAATTAGCGTCTACTAAACGTTGCCAAAATTGCCATAAATCCTTCAGACTACCAACTTCGGTTTTTTGTTTTACGACTCACCAACAATATGTTGACAAGCATAAACCTTTGATAATCAATCACATTTATCTGTTTAATCTGGCAATCAAATAAAATCTGTGGTCAAAAAAGTAACGATTTGGTAAACCTTAATTAATGGCATACAGTTCCCTGTTCCTAAATTGCCGGAGAATTACCGACATTTGATTCATGACCAAAGAAAAATTTTTACGCTGGGTAAACAGTCCGCTGAAAATGCGTTTTTACCTCTTTTGGAAGCTCCCCATGGCCTGGTTTGCCGGCATTAGCGTAAAGCATTGCAATACCGAAAAAGCCGTTGTAAGCCTGCCTTATGGCTGGCGATCTCAAAATCCTTTCCGCTCTACTTATTTCGCTGCACAATGCGCCGCCGCTGAACTTTCTACTGGTTTGTTGGCACTGGCTCATTTACAGGACTTACCTCCGGTTTCCATGCTGGTAGTAAAGATCGAAGCAGCCTATTTTAAAAAAGCAGCCGGGACCTTGCTTTTTACCTGTGAGGATGGCACAGCCATGGCTGAAAGAATACAGTTAGCCCTTGATTCGGGCCAACCTCAAACGTTCGAAGCTACCTCAAACGGCAGGCTGGCAGATGGGGCCCTGGCGGCAACCGTCAAAATCACCTGGTCATTCAAGGCCAAATAAACCAAGGGTGCTTTTTTCTGGTTACTTTTGCGACCTTCGGGTTGATTAAGCTCTTAACCATTTAAAATTTCCGTTTTGCCTCTTATTAAATCAATTTCAGGTTTTCGCGGAACCATTGGCGGTCAGGCAGGTGAAAACCTCACACCGCAGGATATAGTTGAATGTACCGCTGCATTTGGTCAGTGGATGCTGAATTCGAGTGACAAGAAGAAAATTGTCGTTGGTCGCGATGGACGCATTTCTGGCGAGATTGTATCTGCACTGGTGATCAATACACTTCGCAGCATGGGTATTTCTGTTATAGACCTCGGTCTCAGCACAACGCCAACCGTTGAAATCGCGGTTCCTCTCGAAGAAGCCGGGGGGGGAATCATCATTACGGCAAGCCATAACCCCAAAGAGTGGAACGCCTTAAAGCTGCTCAATGACAAGGGTGAATTCATCAGTGGCCAGGATGGAGCAGATGTGTTGGCGCTAATTGAAGAGCGAAACATTGTGTATGCCAAAGTAGACAAACTGGGATATTACAGAAGAGATGACTCCTACATTGGCAAACACATTCAGATGATTCTTGAGCATCCTCTGGTGGATGTAGATGCTGTTCGGGCCAAAGGTTTTAAAATTGTGGTGGATGCGATCAACTCTACGGGAGCTATTTCAGTACCGCCGCTCCTCAAAGCGCTTGGATGCCAATGCGTATTGCTCAATGAAGAAATTAACGGCCAGTTTAATCACAACCCGGAACCCCTGAAAGAAAATCTCGGGCAACTGGCTATGGAAGTGCGGCTTCAAAAGGCAAAACTTGGCATCGCCGTCGACCCTGATGTAGACAGACTTGTATTTATGTGTGAGGACGGAGAACCCTTTGGGGAAGAATACACGCTGGTTGCTGTAGCCGATTACGTACTGTCCAAAAAACCAGGAAGTACTGTTTCCAACCTGAGCAGCACGAAAGCCTTGCAGGATGTTACTGAAAAACATGGCTGCTCTTATTACGCCTCGGCGGTTGGGGAAGTCAATGTGGTGGCCAAAATGAAGGAGGTCAACGCGGTTATTGGGGGCGAAGGAAATGGTGGCATCATTGTGCCCGATCTTCATTACGGACGGGATGCCCTCGCCGGCATAGCGTTGTTTTTAACCCATCTGGCTCATTCGGGCAGACAAATTTCCACGCTTAGAAAAACCTATCCTGATTATGCCATGGCCAAAACAAAGCTGGAATATTCTGCCGACATAGAATTGGAAAAGGTATTTACGATGTTGAAGGATAAATACCACAGAGAAGAAATTAATACAGAAGACGGCCTGAAAATTAATTTTGAAGACGGGTGGGTACACCTCCGGCCATCTAATACGGAGCCAATCATCAGGGTATACGCCGAAAGCCATTCAGACGTAATTGCCTTTAATTTGGCCAAAAAAATCGTTTCTGATATTGGACATTTTGTATAAACCTGTAGCAACTGAAACCTTATGTTTTTAAAGACATTAATTGAATTTTTCGAACGCGACCTCCTCAAAGTGAAGGAAGAACTTGGGATGTACAAACAGGAAAGCGACATTTGGCTGATCCCTACAGGTATCAATAATTCAGGCGGCAATTTGGTTTTACACCTTGTTGGGAATCTCAAGCACTTTATTGGTGCAACGCTTGGCAGTTCAGGATACGAGAGACAACGCGATCTGGAATTCAGCTCAAAGGATGTACCTCGTCAACAAATGCTGGAAATGCTGGATGAGACCATTTCTGTAGTCACGACAAGTCTTGAGCGCTTATCGAATGCAGATATGGAAAAGAATTTCCCGCTTGAAAAACATGGCTCTACAGTGAGCAACACACACATGCTTTTGCATTTGTTAACCCATTTGAACTATCATCTGGGACAGTTGAATTACCACCGCCGATTGGTGTAGGCTACTACATTGAAAAGCCTATTATTTTATAACAAACACATAATTAACCAATAAAACTGATGAAAACCATTGACAAGAATCAAATTTGAGAAATTATCTTAATAAAGAGATAGATAGAATATGCAAAGAGTCTATTTTGATAACGCAGCCACAACCCCAATCTCAAAAAGAGTTATTGATGCCATGGTACCGGTCATGAGAGAGGCGTATGGAAACCCTTCCAGCATTCATGCTGAGGGTCGCATGGTCAGGGCAGCTTTGGAAGAGGCCAGAAAAACAGTAGCGCAATGCATTAGCGCGGGTACCGGAGAGGTATTTTTTACATCTGGAGGTACTGAGAGCAACAATATGGCCATCAAATGCTCGGTCAGGGACCTGGGTGTTGAGCGTATTATCAGTAGTCCGACAGAACATCATTGTGGACTGCACACCATTGAAACTGTCCAAAGGATGCATGGAATAGAGGTGGTTTGGCTACCGGTGAACGAACTTGGGAGAATCAATTACGGCGATCTGGAGAACGCACTCAGTTCCAGCGACAAAAAAACGCTGGTGTCTTTGATGCACGCCAACAATGAAATAGGTACGATGATCGACCTTGGAAAGGTGTCGGAATTATGCCAAAAACATCAGGCTCTCCTGCATACGGATACCGTACAAACAATTGGGCATTTTCCGATGAATGTACAGGAAACACCCGTTCACTTTCTGTCAGGTGCTGCACACAAATTCCACGGACCAAAAGGCGTTGGCTTCCTGTACATAAACCCTGACTCAATGATCAAACCTTACATTGATGGGGGATCCCAGGAGCGAAACATGCGTGGTGGAACGGAAAATGTATATGGTATCGTAGGCCTCGCAAAAGCCCTCGAACTGGCCGTTGCTGAAATGGAAGAACGCATTGTCAGAATCTCCGAAACAAGACAATACCTGAAATCTCAGTTGCTGGAGCACTTTGACGATATCCGTTTCAATGGCGACCACGAAGGACAAAGCCTATACACAGTGTTAAATGTTTCTTTTCCGCCAAATCCTAAAAATGAACTTTTATTACTTAGCCTGGATATCGCAGGAGTCAGTTGTTCGGGTGGCAGCGCCTGTAGCAGCGGTTCGGAAAAAGGCAGCCACGTACTCGATGCCATAGGCATGTCACCAGACAGAAAAAGTATCCGGTTTTCATTTTCCCATTACAATACAAGGGAAGAAGTTGATTTTGTCATTCAAAAGCTAAAGACCATCTTGCCAGTTCGTGAAATGGTTCCCCTATAAATTTCAGCTCAATTCAATTTTATTGCCGATACATTAACTACTAATTATCAGCCCACACAAAGAAAATGTCTAAGAAGCTATACCTATTATTCGCCCTGGTGTTATCGCTGGGAATTTTATCGGCGCAGGAACCGGAAGTCAATCCGGACGGGCCATCGCTCACCCCTCCTGTCCCTATTCAGGCAGATACAGTAATGCTTACGATCATCCTGAAACATCAACAGGATAAAAACCTGCCGGAGATCAGAAGGATTCTGGAAGCACAGGGTTTTTGGGATATCTTTCCACCAGAAGACGTTCGAGTTGTATCCTGGACATTGGCCATGGGACTTGGACACATCATTACCATGAAAGTACCCGCAGGGTCTGTCAGGCGTTTAAATCTGGCCCTGGAAAACGGTGCCTGGGGCGCATTCAGTACCGATATTTACCTCACCTACAATTACGAAGATGTGTGGCGTGAATACATAGAACGCCGCGAAGAAGCCAAGGAAGACAGGAATTAATGCGCAATGAATTAATGTAACAATGTATCAATGCGCAATGTTTTAATATTGAGGCATTGCGCATTGATACATTGATACATTGATACATTGATACATTATTTTAGAAGTCTTCAAAATAGGTTCGGGCGTTCCGGCCGCTGTTTCGCTCTACAGTAGTGGCATCGTGGTAGTTTTCATCGGTGTATTCTCTAGAGTTTCTTCTGTAGAGTTCTCTTTCCCATTTAGGGTTTTGTATTTCTCCTCTGGCTGTGGAATGTAACAGGATATAATCTTCACCCGCCAGGGAAGGGTTGTAGAACAGGAATTTCACATTATTCTGACCGGTGGCCGGGAACTTGTAATAGATCCAGATTTCATACGGTGGTGCACCCGGTTCATCTTCCACATGCACCACATCGCTGGCTTGTCCGAAGCGCAGAAATGTGCGGCCGCGATCAGTTTCAAATCCGTTTCGGAAGCCGCTGCTGAATCGTTTTTCAGCGGCATTGGCTACAGCCATATAATTTTTGTAGGCCTGCTCCGGATTATTGGCATCTTTTTCCGCAAAATGGCGGAACACGAAAAAGCGCATTTTCTCCGGATCTTTCTCTTTCAGAATTTCTTTTAATTCATCCGAGCGATCGGTCATGAGCGGAGATATTGCCTTCATGCAGTAAACAAGCGCCTCCTCGTCGAGCCCCTGGACAAACTGTTTTTGCAAAACCTCCTGCGTTAAGGCTCCGTCTCGGAAATCAAGGAACGGATTGCTGCGTTGAAACTCAAGCTTTCTGGACGTGAGTAGTTCATTGCCCAGTGTTCGCAATTCGACGGTCAGCGAATAATTGCCACTTTCCAGACTTCCGATATCCATTTGAACAAGCAAGGCATCTATCGGGCTTTTGGCTTTCTCCTGGCTACCTGCAGAGATCAGATGGTGCTGACCATTACCCAACTCTTTTTCAATCATGTAGCGCACGCGGAATTTTTCGTCTTTTATGCTTTTATCTGAATTGTAAATCTCTGCGTAGAAGGCCAGCAAAGTAGCATATCTATCGTAAAAATTAAAGGGTAGCGGCTCCAGATAAAATCCATTTTTGGAAAATGGGTTTTCCGAATCATCGGGCTTGAACCCACGCAAAAGCTGCAATTCAGACAGCGCGATCTTGCCGTCAAAATGAACAGTCAAAGGTTTGCTGAAGAGGTCTTTGTTATCTGAATCATTTACATCAACGGTGCTCACTTCCAGTGTATAGTCGCCTGGCTCAATCCGCATCCGTTTTACATCGAGCAAAGCTTCCGGAAAGCGCACTAATGGGCTATTCAGGCTGTATTTTTCATAATTCACTACTTTTTCTCCCGATTTTATGAGAATAAGCACATCCACTCCAGCCTGCATTTGAACGCTGTCGATGTGGCGGTACATCACCGAACCGGCTGCCACCTCAATGTTGACTTCCACATAGGGACTTCCATCAGGCGTACTGAAAACAGCAAAAGATACGCCGGCATCAAGCGCTTTGCTGTTTTTGGGTGATAAGGACATTAGCAGGAAAAGGGGTAGGTAAAAGCAGTTTTTGTATTTCATAATATTCCTGGTTTGTTTAT
>JACJYQ010000017.1 GCA_020636025.1 Lewinellaceae bacterium
CAACCTGTATTTCAATGAACTATAACACAATCTCAAATCCTTAACCGGACACTACTGATGACAGTTATATGAAGAACAAAACAATTTTCATTTCAATTTCTGTTGCGATTTTCATTTTTATACTAAGATTCGTCTATCTGTTAGTAAGCAAGAAGGAAATTGATGATAGACAGATATCTGAATCTTTAATTTTATTGTTGGTTACCTTCTTGACAACTCAACTCATTCAGATGTCTCTTAGATTGGTCGAACTGGATGAAAAATTAAATAAACATAATAAATTTTTAGAAGAGCATCCTGACAAGCATGATAAACTATTTAAGGAGGTGGTACAAGCCACATCATTTTTATCTGCACAAGACAAAGCCATTAGAAGCGGAAATAATGTATTTGATATATTTTGGGCTGTGTGCATGTTATTAGCGAAAGAAGGTATTTATGATTTAATTGATTCTCAAACGTTTGCGGTAAGTCAGCAAGATATCCCTCGGTTTTGGCTACATGCGATTTTAAACACCGATCATAGCTGGCTATGTACAACCTATTTTAATACTGAATATAATTGGGAAGAAGGTTGGGTCAGGCGTGGTGTTGATTGCCAAAAAATAACAATAGAAAATAGCTTAACCACTGTAAAGAGAATTTTTATTTTTTCAAATCCGGAAGAGCGGAATTCGGAAAAATGGCTCAATGTGATGGAAAAGCAAAAGAATTATGGCATAAAGGTTAAGTGGATAAGTGAAAGTGCTCCATCTGAATGGGGCGATTTAGCAAAGTTAAATGAAGAATTGGAAACTGTGGATATTGCAATAATAGATGGTAAATACTTATTATGTTTTAAGCAAAATGCAAATGATAAAAAAGTCGAGAAAATTATTTGTACAAATAATCAAGCAAAAATAAAACGAGCCTCACTATTGTACAATAACATATGGAGTGAAAGTAGAGAGTTTCTATAGATGTCTCAACACTGATTCCATGTTGGCCCAAGGAGACTTAGTGGCAAACAAAATATTCATATTACATTCTCAAAACGCTGGCGCAAAGCTCTTGCTTTGTGACATACCATTCGCGCTGGCTTCGCCAGCAAACAACATCAGCATCTTGCCACCTACCGCACAATCAGCACCGGAATATCCACTGCATGCCTTACCGCGCCAACCGTAGTACCAAAGATCAGGTCCTTCAGGGCCCTGTGCCCGTGGGCACCCATCACCAGCAGATCGGCTCCTTTTTCCTTTACCAGGATCGGGATGGCTTTTTTCGCTGAGCCGTAACCGATAAAGGCTTCGCTGTCGTAGCCCATGTCTCGTAAGCCCTGTGCGTATTTCTCCAGGTTCTGCACATCGCTGGAGGTTTCCAGGTCGCGGATGTCGCTGCCCAACACCCAGGCGCCGGCAGTTTCCACGGCGTGGAACAGGAAGTATTTGGCAGATTTGCCACCAATATGGAGGGCATGTTCAATCGTTTTCTGATCAGCATCCGAAAAGTCGAGGGCAATGGCGATTTCCTGGTATTCCGGAGTACCAATGGGGGCAATGCCCTTGAATTCAGCGTGCGGCACACGGGTCGACTTGACAGAAGATCTGAATACCAATGGTCTGAATGTAATGTACAGCAGCATGCCGGCAGCGAATAACAATCCAGGCACCACGAACAATTGAATGGCCCAGGCATTGTCGTGGGCCATCCAGCCTTGTACTTCATCTATGACCAGTTTCACATTGAGCGCCACAATTACCAGCGCGCTTACCCAGCCTCCAAGCTTGGCCCAGAAACCGATGGCAAAATCTCCCATCTTGCTTCGATCGCTCACAAAATGCAGCAGCGGGATCACCGCAAAGCCTAATTGCATACTCAGTATTACCTGACTCAAGACCAGCATATCGCCGGTTGCGTCTTCTCCCATAAAGGTGATCACCAGAATGGCCGGGATCACAGCCAGCAGCCTGGTGATCAAACGCCGGAGCCATGGGGCAATTCTCAGGTGCAGGTAACCTTCCATCACGATCTGACCGGCCAGGGTGCCAGTGACTGTACTGCTTTGTCCGGCAGCAATCAGGGCAATGGCAAACAATATGGGCGCATAACTTTTACCCAGCAGCGGCTCCAGCAACTTATGGGCATCCTGAATTTCGGAAACGCCATCATAGCCGTGTTTGTGAAAAACCGCCGCGGCCAGTATCAGAATGGCGGCATTGACAAAAAGCGCCAGGTTCAAGGCAATGGCCGAATCGAAAATATTGTACTTGATCGCCTTGCGAATGCCATCCTTGCTCCGGTCAATCTTGCGCGATTGTACCAGGGCAGAGTGCAAATACAGGTTGTGCGGCATTACAGTAGCGCCAATGATCCCAATGGCGATGAAAAGCGCTTCGTTATTGGGCATGGAGGGAACAAATCCCATGGCCATTTCTCCCAAATCGGGCTCTGCCAGAAACATTTGAATGCCAAAAGCGCCACCAATTATGATAACCAAAGCCAGTATAAAGGCTTCCAGTCTGCGGATGCCCAGATGCATCAGAAACAGAATCAGAAAAGCATCCAGTACGCTGATGGCCATACCCCAGGTTAAAGGAATGTCGAACAGCAATTGCAAACCAATGGCCATGCCCACCACTTCTGCGAGATCAGTAGCGGCAATGGCGATTTCGGCCAGTATGTAATTGAAAATATTGGCTGCCGGATGATACAGCTCTCTGGAAGCCTGAGCCAGATCGCGTTGTGCTACCACACCAAGTCTGGCGCACATGCTCTGCAGCAAAAGCGCAATAAGGTTGGACATGAGCAATACCCACAACAAGTCATAGCCAAAACGGCTACCGCCCGCCAGGTCAGTTGCCCAGTTGCCTGGATCCATATACCCCACACTCACCAGATAAGCCGGACCAAGAAAGACAAACAGTCTTTTCCAGAAATTACCTCTGACATCTGTTTTTACAGACCCGTGTACTTCTGATAATGAGCGCCGATCGGTTTTTTTGTATTTCTCCTTCATACTTAAGGCAGTTTTGAATCACAACTTGACAGCGGTATGCCGATGTTGATCTTATTTTTTTACAAACAGGTTTTGGCTAACTTTTTCACTCAATAATAACTCCTGGTTATTCAGCCTTACCTTGACGGAATGGTCGTAAGGGAATTGTTGCAATACTTCAATTTCAGAATTGAGTTCCAGTCCAATTTGGTTGAGATACTGCAAAAACACTGATGAATCATCGGCTACATTCGTAATTTTTCCTTTGTCGCCCACGCTCATCATGGCTAGTGAGATCTGATCTTGAGTTTCCCACTTGCCTTCAGCGTCAGGGATTGGTTCTCCATGTGGGTCAAATCGGGGATACCCCAGAAATTTATCCAGCTGTTGGGTGAGTAAATCACCTTGTATATGCTCCAACTGCTCGGCAAACTCATG
>JACJYQ010000002.1 GCA_020636025.1 Lewinellaceae bacterium
ACACAAGTCACCCGGCCGATCCGCTCGGTTGGAGTGAATTATCGGCAAATAATACACTTGAAGACAGAAGCGCATTGGTCTCTTTTGATGCTGTAGAATTGCGACCTGGCGAAGTAAAGAGCATCCTTTTTTCCTTAACTGCATCCAAGGAAGCCGGAATTAGTGCCCAACTCAATCAAATGAAAGAATTTAAATCCCTACAGGATTACTTGATTTACTGGTACTCTTTTGACAGCAGTTTTCAAATGTTATGCGATCCACTGGAAACAGCTGAGCCTTCTGGAAACGGAATTGTTATTTTCCCAAATCCGGCTTCAGACTATTTCAATATCCGGAGTACTGGTTCCCCAATTAAGGAGATTGCCTTGTACGATATTTTAGGTAGGTGGATCGGAAATTACAAAGCCTCATTAGACATGGCAAATACGATTAGAGTAGAGGTAGCAGGTATGTCTCCCGGAGTTTATATGGTTAGCTGGAGATTGCAGGACGGAAAACAAGGATTGGGGAAAGTAGTGGTGGGGCGGTAATGGATCACAAACCCAAACCATGAAATTATGAAGATCAAAATTATTGTCATGTTTTTTATGGTCTCTACCGGCTTTCAGGTATCAGCACAGGGTTGGTTTGAATCAGACTATCGCTGGGGAGTGAAAGTTGACGGTGGCTGGCACCCTGATTTGCATTTTGAAGTTAGTTATGAGAAAGATACTGTAGTAAAGAATTTACCATGCAAGAAATGGGTGAGACAGAATTTTCCTTATTATCAAATTGGCCCTCGATATACGTACACGGATGGTCCCAAAGCATATGTGTACAATATGAATCTTGACTCATTTATGAAAATCTATGATTTTTCCCTGCCAGTTGGAAGCATAATCCAGTTACCTACCATCCAAATACCATTTGGAATGTACACCTACAAAATTGACTCTATTGACATGGTTCAGGCTGGTGATCTGTTCCTTAAAAGACAATTTGTAAAATATATCAAGTCAACAGGTGAAGAGTCAGTTTATCATTATATCATTCTTGAAAATATTGGGTGGATTGGTCATAGTATATATAATACAAAGCCATCCTGTTCCTATATTTTTTTGGATGAGTATTATTGTCAAAGCAGTGTAGATCTCTATAACATAAATTTCAATTGTTTTACCTCGCAAGCGGGGAATTACCACCCTTATGCAGAGTCTTGCCCAATAGTAAGTACAAATGATCCACTCACCCAATCAATCGATATTTACCCGAACCCAGCTACAGATTATTTTGAATTAATCACAGATATAAATAAGGATCGGGTTGAGTCATTAGCCTTATTTGATGCAACCGGTAAACTAACCAGAAGCTGGAGCGATATCAACTCAACATTTCCTTTAGAGGGGATTCCGGCAGGCCTGTACTTTCTGGTAATTTCATATAAAAATGGATTCCAGCAAACAGAAAAACTCGTTGTTTCCAATTGAGTTTGATCAATCATCTATGCGGTATATTTTTTACATACTTGTTTTCCTGGCAAATGGCCTAATGGCCCAAAGCACCGCCTTAGATCATGCCTACCTCAGCACCGACAACATTACTGTGCACATTACGCCAACCGGCATCCACGCAGACAAGGACGGTAACGGATTTGTATTCAATGGAGTAAGTGGGTTGCCAATTAATCTGCTGAGCCATTTGACGCCCTGGATTGCAGGCTTGGATCCGGCAGGCAATATTCATATATCTTGTGAATTGGACGCCCAAAAACCCTCAGACTGGAAGGCCGGTTATCGAAACATTCCCAATTCCGATAAGGTTTGGAAGGTCACCCAGGAACAGATTGGTTTGCATCTTAGCGACTACCTTGATAATGGAATAATTGACAATCCTATACCGGAAGTTTTTGCCTGGCCTGGAAGAGGCAATCCATTTTCTTTGGAGTACAATGGGTTCGAAATACCCTCAGATTGGACTACTCTGACTGCTGGTTATTTCGACACAAATGAGAATGGTCAGTATGATCCGGAAAATGGAGAATATCCAACTGTAATAATTCGGGGGGGTACATTTTGGCTTGCCCCAGATCAAATGGCATTTTCAATTTTTTATAATGATACTATTGGAGACTTAACCAAAGGATTTAGCACCGCGACTGAGGTTGCTTTTCAATCATTTACCTTCAATTGCAACAATGATCCTGTTATGGAAAATTCGGTATTCCTGGCATATAAATGTAGAAACTTTGGGGTTGAGCGCATGGATTCTTGTTTTTTTGGCATTTACTCCAATTTCGACATCGGCAATCCAAATGACGATTATTTAGGTTGTGATTTGTATCCTTATAAGGATTTCATTTATGCGTACAATGCCGATACGCTTTTTGATTCAAGAGCTGGACCCAAGCCTCCAATTGTTGGCCTGAATTTTCTGAGAGGCCCCTTGGATAGTAATGCGATGGAATTGAACCTGAAAAAGGTTATGCCCATTTTGGCCAACGCCTCAAATCCAGCACTCCGATTCCCTACTTTTATTGGGGAGTATTACAATTATTTATCCGGCTCCTGGAGAGATGGAACGCCTTTAACCTATGGAGGAATCGGGTATGGTGGTAATACATTGGCCGATGCCCCATTTACTGGCCTGCCATCGGATGGTAATGCCTGGAGTGAATTGTCTGCCAACAATCCTTTGGGCGATAGAAGGGCTGTTTCCACTTTTCAGGATTTTACATTGTTACCAGGCGCTGTAAATGAGTTAATAGTGTCAATTTCAGCCTCAAATTCTGGAAGTTTAACAGAAAATTTGGAGGAGTTAAGAACATTCAATTATCTACATAGATTGATAAATGAATACCATAACGATGATCTACATGATATTTGCTTCCCAACAATAGCCACACATCAACCCAGTAAAACGAATGAAATTTCGATTTTCCCGAACCCCGGCAACGACCACGTAACAGTCCATAGTTCGGCTTCACCAATAGAAGAAATTACCCTCTTCAACATGTTGGGTCACTGGGTCGGCAAGCAAAAATCCTCCGCCGGAACTACCCATGCCCTCAGCATGGAAACAGGAAGTCTGCCTCCCGGAGTTTATTTGGTTAGCTGGAGATTGCAGGACGGCACAATGGGTTCTGGGAATGTAGTAGTGGGGCGGTAAACTTCTCACTTCCAAATCATATATCGTATCTCGTATCTCGCGATATCGTATATTTCCCAATTATCCCAGACCTTTGCACTTCAACCAGGCACATTGACCTACTCCATTTCCGACATCCAACAAATTCTTTCCGCTGATTGGCTGAATAAAGCAAATCCGGCAGCGACAGTTGATCATTTGTTGATCGACAGCCGAAAATTGACGCTTCCGGGTGTATCGCTGTTTTTTGCCTTGCCCGGAAAACGACACGACGGTCACCGTTTTTTAGCGGATCTGTACCGAATGGGTGTGCGAAACTTCGTGGTATCAGAAGAGGTTGATTTGCAAACCCTATCGGAAGCCAACGTGCTGAAGGTGCCAAACTCACTATTTGCCTTACAGGATCTGGCGGCTTATCATCGTTCCCGATTCAACATTCCCGTGATTGGCATAACCGGCAGCAATGGCAAAACGGTGATCAAGGAATGGCTTTGGCAACTGCTTTCTCCCGATTTCAACATTGTAAAGAGTCCGAAAAGCTATAACTCACAGGTTGGCGTTCCGTTGTCGGTGTGGCAACTAAACGAGCATCACCAGTTGGCCATTTTCGAAGCGGGTATTTCAACTACCGGCGAAATGGAACGACTGGAGAAGATCATAAAGCCAGGCATTGGCATTTTTACCAATCTGGGTACCGCACATCAGGAAGGTTTTAACTCGGAAGAACAAAAGTTTCTGGAAAAGTGCAGGCTTTTTGAAAACGCAAAACTGGTATTTGGTCCGCCGGAAAACAGCAACCATCAATTAGCGGAATATCTCAACAAAATCCCGGCTGTAAAAGCCAAATGGCATGCCGCAAAATCCTGGTCTTTGCCTACAGAGCCGCCCCCCGGAGGCCTGGCGGATACGACCATGATCTGTTATTCCATCATGGAACATCTGGGTATTGCGCAGGATAAAATCGAACAACGGCTTCATCGCCTGGAGCCGGTGGAAATGCGGCTTGAGTTGAAGGGCGGCATTCAGGACTGCACCCTGGTGAATGATTTTTACAACAATGATCTTGCAGGCCTACGCATTGCGCTGGATTTTGCTTCTCAGCAGGTGCGGAAAGGGAAATTCACGCTAATCCTGTCGGATATTTTGCAGAGCGGCTTACCACCAAAATCGCTTTGGTCGCAAGTGGCTGAGGCCATTCTGGCACAGGGCGTAAATCGCTTGATTAGCATCGGAAGTGAAATTTCGACCATAAAAAATCACCTTCCCGATGGCTTTGATACCCGGTTTTTCCCGGATACCAACACTTTCTTAAAGCAACTGGACAACGCCGATTTTTTTCAGGAAACCATTTTGCTGAAAGGAGCCAGACCCTTTGAATTTGAAAAAATTGCCCGCCGTTTGGAGCGGCAATCGCATAAAACTGTGCTGGAGGTAAATCTCACGGCGCTGGTGCACAACTTGCATGTGTACAACAAGATGCTCAAGGCAGGCACCAAGATGATGGTGATGGTAAAAGCCGCCGGCTATGGATCGGGGTCGGCAGATGTGGCCAAACTCCTGGAATTTCACCGGGTGGATTATCTGGGCGTTGCTTATGCCGACGAAGGTGTTGAGCTTCGCCAGGCCGGTGTACAAACGCCCATTCTGGTGCTAAATCCGGAGCAAGCCAGCTTCGATGCCTTGTATCGGTATAATCTTGAGCCGGAAATTTACAGCTTGTCACTGCTCCGTGAATTATGTGAGTACGCTGGCAATGAAAAACAGTTGGCCATCCACCTGAAACTGGATACAGGAATGCACCGGCTTGGTTTCGAAGCAGCATCACTTCCTGAGTTATTGGGAATTCTGAAAGCCAATACCAATTTGAGGGTTCGGTCTATTTTTTCACACCTGTCTGCCAGCGACAACGAGCAGCATGATGCGTTTTCGCATCAGCAGGCGCAGGTGTTCATGCATTTGTACACCCAAATTATCGAAGTGCTTGGCTATGAACCCATGCGCCACATCTGCAACACAGGTGGCATAGAGCGCTTCCCTGAATACCATTTCGACATGGTGCGCCTGGGAATAGGGCTATACGGAGTCGGGGGTGCGGAAGTTCAGCCGCGATTGCGCACAGTAAATGTGTTGAAAGCCACCATCAGCCAGATCAAGGAGGTACCGGCCGGCGACTCTGTAGGCTATAACCGGAATAGCGGTATTCTGAAAAGCAGCAAACGCACAGCCACCATCAGCCTGGGCTATGCCGACGGATTCCTGCGCCTGGCAGGAAATGGTCGCTATTCCGTTATGCTGCACGGACAAAAAGCACCCACCGTCGGCAATATCTGTATGGATATGTCCATGATCGATGTGAGCCACATTCCCAATGCCCGTGAAGGCGACGAAGTGATTATTTTCGGAGCAAATCCTACTGCGCAGGAACTGGCAAGCAGCCTGCAAACCATTCCTTATGAAGTATTTACGAATGTAGCCGATCGGGTAAAAAGGGTTTATTGGGAAGAGTAGTGATTAATGTGATAATTAGCTAATTCGATAATTAGCTAATGGTTGCTATGTATTTTGAGTAATGGAATAGCAATACCCCAATAGGAGGTCTAATTCGCCTGGTTGTAAGTACGAAATCAAATACCATATTTACCAAACCGCCAATTTTTATCATTAAATTCATCCTAAAATCCTGACCTTTACCTGTCTTGTAAAAATCGTTTGGTAACAACCAAACACTCTCCGCATCACTTAAACTGATCCATCATGAACAGATTACTCCCCCTTCTTTTTGTCATTTTCTGTGTTAACGCAGGTTTTGCGCAACATGGGAAGCCGACACCAAATTTTAAGAACTCCAACAACCCTGGAGCAAAAGTATTGAACTGGCCAGGCAAGAGCAACATACCTCCGGCGGCAAATCCGTTTAAGCTGGAGTCAAAGAAATTGACACCCCAATCGGCTTTGGTGCCCATTCAGCCCAACGCCAACAAGTCTCTGAAGGTTACCACAGGTGAAAATGGACTGCCCATCATGATCGAAGGCAGAACCGGTATTTCCGGAAACGAATCAGATAGCCGTCCGATTTCCGAAAGAGCCATCGAATATGTGACAAGTCTGGAACCGGCTGCGCTTGTAAACCCGGCAGATGAATTCGTCGTAACCAAGGTGCAAAGCGATGAACAGGGCAATCAGCACGTTCGCTTGGAACAGCAATTTGAAGGCATTCCGGTTTGGGGCACCGAGGTAATCGCACATACAAGAAATGGCGAATTCGCTTTCCTGAACGGCCGTTATTTCCCAAGCCCGAAACTTACAAACCTGACGCCTGCCTTGGATAAAGAACAAACATTTACGGTGGTTAGGAATGAGATCGGATTTGATAAGGTAAAAAGCAACTGGTCGCAAAAAGAGCTGGAATTGATTGACGGTTCTCCATTTTCAGCCGACCTGGTTGTTTTCCACGTGAAGGAATCCCTCACTGATGAACGCCTCGCCTGGCACGTCACCGCTCACCCGAATGTACTTAGCCGACTGGTTTATTTTGTAGATGCCATGACGGGTGAGATCCTGGATTCCTACGACAATACCTGCAATTTTGTGGGTTTGCCACATACGGCGGAACACCACGGAACAAGCGATGAAGATGCCTGCCTGCACTCGAATGATGCAGCAAATCATCAGGCTGAACTTGGCGGAAACGCAGCCACCATCTCTGGCTTGGACCTTTTCAACATCAACCGTTCATTCCCAAATGGGGGCTGGCAAGATGGATCGATTTTTTACATGGAAAATTCAACCAAGTCCATGTACAACGCCGGCCAGTCGAACATGCCCAGCAATCCGGTAGGAGTGATCGTAGGTCTTGACGGACTTTTCACTTCCCCAGAAAACAACAATTTTGATTACGAAATATCGCACGCTACCTCCAGTACATTTACCAACCAGAAAGCAGCGATTAGTGCGCATTATAACGCCGGACTGTGTTTTGATTACTACAAATCAAAGCACAACAGAAACGCGATTGACGGTATAGGTGGAAATATCATTTCCTTCGTAAACATCAACGAATCTGACGGCAGTTCTATGGAAAATGCCTTTTGGAACGGTGCTGCTATGTGGTACGGAAACGGAGCTTCCATCTTCCAGCCCCTGGCTCGCGGACTTGATGTAGGCGGACACGAAATGACGCATGGCGTGGTAGAAAAAACGGCCAACCTGGTGTACCAGGGCGAGAGCGGTGCGCTTAACGAATCTTTTGCCGATGTTTTCGGCGCTATGATCGACAGTGACGACTGGAAAATCGGAGAAGATGTGGTAAAGCCGGGTGTTAGTCCAAATGGCTGCCTGCGCGACCTTTCCAATCCGCACAACGGAGCAGCCAATTCAAGCAGCCCTTGGTGGCAGCCAAACCACGTAAATGAGCAATACACCGGATCACAGGATAACGGCGGTGTGCACATAAACAGTGGCATTCCAAACCATGCATTTTACCTGTTTGCCAATGATGCTTCAGTAGGCAAAACGAAGGCCGAGCAAGTGTATTACAAGGCTCTTCGCGACTATCTGGTTAAATCCAGCAAATTTGTGGATTGCCGTTTGGCGGTCATTCAGGCAGCTACTGATCTGTACGGTGCTTCTGTGGCGAATGTGGCAGCCAATGCTTTTGCGGCTGTTGGTATTGGAGGCAGTGCGCCAAGTGGCAACTATTTAGGTCAACTGAACCCAAATCCCGGACAGGATTTTGTACTGTGTGTTTCCAACGACCTTTCTAAGCTGGATTTGGCAACCGGTGCAGGTGCTGTGCTTGGCAGCCTTTACTCACAAGGGGTACAGAGCCGTCCAAGCATAACAGATAGCGGGCTTGATCTGGTGTTTGTAAATAATGCCGGTCACATCATTGGCATTTCACTCGATTACTCCCAGCCAACCATTATGTTTAGCACCACCCAATTAAGTGATTTTGCTGAATGGCGTCAAGCGGCCATTTCAAAAGACGGTCGTTTTATTGCTGCTCTGACCGATTCTCCAGAGCCATATATTTATGTCTTTGATTTGTTCTTTGGAAACAGTGGTCATTTTAAGCTCTACAACCCAACTTATTCTCAAGGTCAGATCACCGGCGACGTTCAATATGCCGATGTGCTTGAATTTGATTACAGTGGCGAGTACGTGATGTATGATGCATATAACGAACTCACCAACAACCAGGGTCAGGACCTCAGTTACTGGGACATTGGCTTCTTACAATTTTGGGATAATAACCAGTTTACCGACGAAAACAATGCCTTTATTTCCAAGTTGTTCTCCGGTATTCCAACCAATACAAGCATCGGTGATCCGGCTTTTTCGAAAAATTCACCATACATCCTGGCTTTTGATTTTATTGATGAAACCGGCGTTAGTCCGCGCTTTGATATTTACGGAGCAAATTCCGAAACCGGCGATTACGATGTTATCCTGAGCAACAACGGGGCTCAAGGTTGGCCTACCTACAACCGTCTCGACAACAAGATGATGTATGAAACCAATCCTGCCAGCGGTATTTACAACCTTCGCCTGCAAGGAGTGAACAGCACCAAAATTCAGCCATCAGGTGGCAGCTCGGCCTTTATCAGCAATCACTCCTGGGGCGTTTGGTACGGAAACGGACTTCGCAGTCTGATGGTAGATTCAAAAGAGCCAGGTAAATCGCCACTGCAACTCAGCGTAGCGCCAAACCCGGTACGTGATTATACACAGATCAGCCTTAACGTAGAAGACGCGTCCGAAGCACAGGTAAGCGTTTGCAATCTCTTTGGCCAGGTACTCCTGACCCGCGAATTCAGTCTGCAACAAGGCGACAACGTGCTGGATTATGACATGAGTACACTACCGGCCGGTTCATACGTCATTCGCGTTTCTGCAGGTAATGCGGTGGCAGCGGTGAAAGTAATCAAAGGGTAATTAGCTAATGTGATAATTAGCCAATGAGCTAATATGATTAAGAGGGAGCATTTGTGACTTTTGGCACGGATGCTCCCTTTTTAGTTATTCCTTTCTACTGTAAAGCTATCAGGATGTAACCCAAGGCTTAAGCGGTGCTTGGGTGCTGTGTCCATCTTGGGATCTTTTACCCCGAATTACAACTGGTGTTAATCATGTTATGACCCTTTCAGGGTCGAGGTGCCAGAGCATGAAAGAACGAAAAGGCTTCAGGTCTTAACCCTTTTGCCGTGCTGTATGAAAACAAAAAGGGTTGATACAAATACAACAAGATCCAGTATATATAATTTAGGACCTGTATTGACCCAATTGAAAGGATAATAATTATAAGTATTCCAGATACAATTGAGCAACAGCGCAAATGGCAAAATCCAGTTTCTCCTTCCCTTCAAAAGAAACCATGATACAATAGCATTTGAATAAAAGAATAGCATCAACAGTATCCAAAATTGGAAGGCCGTAAGTACGGAGTTTGGTCCAACAACGACCATAGGTATAGCTGTTATGTATAATGCTGATAGCAGATTAATTACAGCGTAAATTATAAGCAGAATTCCATACCAAATGGGTCTTGGAAACATGTTTACTTTTCTAATCATCGTTTTTGGGTTTAGAAATTTAGATAGCTCACTCCATCAAATCAAACCGCACCCAATCCACCGCTCCCACCGCCTTGGAAGGCGCGTTTTCGTTCTTCAACACAAAATACACATCGTGGTACTTCCCGTCGTCCTTTCTGGTGATCGGCGCTGAAATTTCAACAAAAGGCATTTCCTCTTCAGCTGCTTTTGAAGGCACTTTCGCACTACCGATCAATACCCCGTCAGGGGCATCCAGGTGAATATCCACGCGACCGCCGGCAAACTGGTACTTGGCATCGCTCATGCCTACGCCTATGGCAATGCTGTGCACGCCCTTCAGGTCGCAGTGTTTGTACATGAAAAATTCGTTGTTTTTCAACTCGGTCAGCACCACAGTATCGCCATCGAAGGGTCGGTAGCTGCGTACGCGCTTGGAGAGACTATCGGCACTCTCGGCCTGCTGGAAAGTTGGGCGCAAGGCGAGGGTTTCTCCGTTTTCGAGCGGGAGTTGCGTGGCGCTTCCGCGGTCTTTGTAGGTGGCTTTCAGGATAAAGGTGCCAGCCCTGGGTCTTTCCTTTGGCTTTTTTGGAGGGGGGATTGTCAAGGGGATTTCGCCGTTCATGGCGAGTTTTTGCTTTGGCTTGGCGGCGCTGCCAAGGGAAAGAATCCAGCGCACCATTTCCCCGGCATCCTCTTCGGATATCTGCGGGTGCGCACTCATCACGGTTTGTCCCCAGGCACCGGCTCCTCCCTGAATGACCTTCTTTGATAGATTCCGGACGGCAAACTCGTCGTTTCGGTATCGGTCAGCAATGGCTGTAAAGGCCGGTCCGTTTATCGTACGGTCTTCGGCGTGGCAGGTTTTACAATCTGAGCCATCCAACAGGCGCTTCCCACGCGCGTATTCCGTTTGCTGCTGAGCTGCCAGGTGACCCTGGGCAATGCTGCTGATGTCGAATCCTGTTTCGAGGTAATCAAAACTGGTAGCCACGGCTTCGGGGCTTATGGAGCCGTTCTCCAGGGAACCGTCTTCGGCGTCGGTAACCAGAAGTTTGTATTGCAGCATTTGGCCGGGCTGATAAAAGCTCCGGTTTTTTCCTGCCAGATCCCAGTGCACCTCGGGTCTTTCGTTACCAACCTTCAGCGTATCGGTACAGGTTCGGAATGCGCCTTCAGCATCGGTGACTTTCAGTCGAACTTCGTAGGTGCCTGGTTTTGCGTATTCATGTGCTATACTATCCAACTCCGCCCTTCCCGGTTTTTTATCTTTTCGCAAGATCATGCTGCCTCGTGTCGTGGCATGTCGTGCGGTAAAGACAAGCGATTCCGTGCCGTCCCCAAAATCGAGTTCGTATTGTAGCTTTTCCCCATCGTAATCGCTGGTTTTTGACAGATCAAAAACTGCGGCAAATGGCGCTGCTCCAGCGTCTTTTTCAACACTCATCACCGGATTTGGCGGACGGTTACCGCGTGCATATTCAATACGACTAAGTCGTGCATCCGGGTTTTTGGAAAACCATTGCGTGCCGTATTCCAAAATCCAGATCGCCCCGTTTTTGTCCACAATCATATCCATGGGCCGTGAGAATTTGAGCAATTCAGCAAATGGCTCCATACGACTGAAATTACCCATGCTGTCTACGGTTATCGCCATCATCCAGCCGCGCATCCAGTCGTAGGTGATGAGCTTGCCATCATAATAATCGGGGAAACGGGTTTCGGCCGGGTATTTATCGCAATAATAGGTAGGCCCGGCCATGGCATTTCTGCCGCCATTTCCTACCAATGGGAACTCCGGTGAATTGCCATAGGGGTACCAGATAAATGCCGGTTGCGCCGGTGGTAAATCCTCGAATCCCGTGTTGTTGGGTGAATCATTTATGGGGTGTAATGGATCATTATACGAGCCGCTTTTCAAAGTTTTGAAATTGTAATTGCGGTAGGGTTTGTTGTCGCCCACAAACAGTGGCCAGCCAAAAAAGCCGGCCGCGCGGGCACGGTTCACTTCATCGTGACCGGCCGGACCGCGGGAAGTGTCGGGCTCTCCGGCATCGGGACCCACTTCTCCCCAAAACAACAGCTTGCGCCGCGAATCGTAGGAAATGCGGAATGGATTACGGCAGCCCATGACGTATATCTCGGGTCTTCCACGCGTTCCTTCAGGCATTAAATGATCCTCGATCACCAGATCTTTATCCGTAAATAAATTGCCGGCAGGACAAGTATAGGAGCCATCATCGTGCACTTTTATACGCAGAATTTTACCACGGAGGTCATTGGTATTGGAAGATGATTTTTGCGCATCCCAGGCACTGCGGCCTGGCCTTTCATCGCTGGGCGAAAAACCATTGGAGGCAAAGGGATTGGTGTTGTCACCTGTACTTAGGTAAAGTCTTCCCTCTCCATCAAATTCTATACTGCCGCCCGTATGACAACACTCCTGTCGCTGCACGCCCACTTCCAGAATCATGGTTTCGGAAGCGACATCCAGCGTATCTCCTATGTACACAAAACGGGAAAGTCGATTCACCGATTCTTTTCCTTCTGGCGAATAGTAGAGGTAGATCCAATGGTTTTTGCTGTAATTTGGGTCAATGGCAAATCCCATTAATCCGTCTTCCTCTCTGGAGTATACGGGCATCTTGTAAATGATGGTCACCAGCCCGGTTGCCGGGTCAAATTGCTTGATATTTCCGCGGCGTTCTATGAACATAACCTTGCCGTTGGGGAACATATCCAGTTCCATAGGCTCGGTAAGTTCATTGGCCAACACGGTTTTGGTGAAACGGGTTGGATCAGGCAGCTCAGGTGTTCGACATGCCGAGTAGTTTAAGCGTTTTTTTGAGCCAATGGCGTATTTTATTCCACCCAACAGATGCTGCAGAAAGAAATTCTCGGAATAGCTCTCTTTGGTGTGGCCCAAAGCTGTGTAAAAAGCCCGGCCACCATCGTAATTGTGGTACCAGGACATCGGGTGACATGTTTTCTTTGAACTGTCCTGACACATGGTACCACCCTGGTAACTGCTTTCATCAATGCTCAGCAGTACGTTTACATTAGGGTTCAGATCTTTCAGGTTGTACCATTCATCAAAACGCGTCCATTCATCACCGGGTAAAAATTTGGTTGCCGGATGGTCGTGGTCTTCAATCACAAGCCGGGCATCTTGCTGGGCCGGGTGATTTTGGAAGTAACCACCCGAGAGTCCGCCATACCAGGTCCAGCCATACTCCGTATCAGTGGCTGAGTGGATACCCACATAACCGCCACCGGCCTGGATATATCGCTCAAAGTCGGTTTCCTGAGCGGGGTCCAGCACATCACCGGTGGTGCAGAGGAAAACCACCGCCTGGTAGCGTTTGAGGTTTTTAGCGTTGAAGTCAGCTCCGTCTTCCGAGGTGTCTACGGCAATGCCGTTTTCGTAGCAAAGTTTACGAAGCGCAGCGGTAGCCACCGGGATACAATCGTGGCGGTAAGCTTCGGTTTTAGAAAAGATAAGTATGCGTGGTGGGATGTCGTTGGTGCTGCAATTTGGTAGTATTATGGCGAGGGCGATCAGTGCTAGCAGTACGCGTATGAAGGACATCATAATTAAATATTAGTTGGCTGCAATGTACAATGCTTTGGGAAAAAGCATGTTCTGTTTCAATGTGCAATGTTTACTTTTGATTTGGAGATGTTTTTATTTCGCACAGATTCCACGCAGATTTGTTTCGCAGATTTTACACAGAAGAATCTGTGTGGAATCTGTGCATATTTTTCTGCGTGGAATCTGCGCGAAACCATAACGGCTTATTCATCTACAAGAAAGTCAATGTTATAACCCAAGGATATGACATTAAACTCAAACCGTAATAAATAACATGAAAACCTGGAATTGGGGCATCATCGGCCTGGGTCGCATTGCCCGAAAATTTGCAGATGACCTGAAACTACTGCCTAATGCGCGACTGCACGCAGTAGCTTCCACCTCTGCTGAACGTGCGCAGGAATTCGCCAGCGAATATGCAGCCACTCATGCCTATGGCACTTATGAAGGCATCATTAATTGCCCCGATCTGGACATTGTGTACATCGCTACTCCGCATGTTCTCCATTTCGAAAACGCCATGCTATGCCTGGAATACGGAATTCCGGTGTTGTGTGAAAAGCCCTTTGCCATGAATCTGAACCAGGCAAGGCGGATGGTTGCGGCTGCCAGAAAAAGCAGGGTGTTTTTGATGGAAGCACTGTGGACATTGTTTATACCCTCCTTCACAAAGGCCGTTGAAATAATTGAAAAGGGTGAGATCGGCAGGCTACATACGATCAAGGCTGATTTTGGCTTTAAAATACCTTTCGACCCAAACTCCAGACTGTTCAATAAAGCCCTGGGTGGTGGTGTTTTGCTGGACATCGGCATTTACCCGGCACTGCTGGCGATCGCCTATTTTGGCAAACCGAAAGCCGAACACATGCACGCATCCTCCGTATTTGGCCCCACAGATGTAGATGAAAGCACGGTATTCACCTTTGAATACCCCGACAAAAGACTGGCCTTAGGACATGCCACCATAGCCTCCAGCACGCCAATAGAAGCCTCGCTATACGGCACGGAAGGGAGTATTTACTTACATCCACGTTGGCATCAAAGTGCCAAATTAACCATCTCGAAGTACGAAGGCCGCACCGAACACAAGCATGACATTGATTTACCTTACGATGGCTGGGGCTATCATTTTGAAGCGGCCCATGTTATGGATTGTCTGGAAAAAGGCCTGTTGGAGAGTCCGGTGGCCTCGCTGGAGCTTACGCTTGATCTGGTGGAAACGCTGGATAATATTCGGGAGAAAGTAGGGCTGGAGTATTTTTAATTAGCTAATGTGATAATTAGCTAATTCGCTAATGAAAATTCACTCTCCGCACTTCGCACTCCGCATTATTCAATCACAACCTCAACTACATCTTCCACTTTCAGGCCAAGCAGAGAAGCGGCTTTACCCATGTTCACCGCTATTTCCAGGTAATCCGCGGCGTTGAAGAGGCAAAGTTGTTCGCCGGTGGGTACATCGCAATAGTTTTCGGAGAGTTTGGTAATAGGGTCGTTGCGTTTAAAAAACAGGGAGAAATTGCGGCCATTTAGCGTTTTCTCAAACACTTCCCTGCGAATGTTTACCACCACGTTTTCAAAATTATCCACATGAATTACCGTACCGCGAATTCTGGTGGGGGTGATGACGGGTTGAATGCTTATCCGTTCGAGCAGTGGCGCCGGATGTTCACCCAATTCTTCAAATGGCTTGTTTTCAGCAAAGTGAGCAATGATGTTTGCGAATACATTTCTAACGGCAAAATGCTCCTTTGCATTGGCCGGGATGCTGCGCAGGTTTGCAGGATCGAGGTTTTGAAAAAGGATGGTTAGTAGTCCGTTATCCGGTGCAATAAAATAATGTCCTTCGTGACGCGCAGCTACAAACCGATATTCCGGCTGATACACACAATTAACCCCAATGAAGTGTATGGTATTTTCAGGAAACTCGCGCCAGGTGTTGGCTACCACAAAAGCTCCCTGTACAATGTCGAAAGCCTTGATATCATGGGAAATATCCACCAGCCGGAACTCGGGGGCCCGGCTGACCAGAGCTCCTTTCAAGGCGCCCACATAATAATCCTGGGTGCCAAAATCCGTGGTGAGTGTAACAAGCTGCATTTACTGTGATTAATGTGATTTGTATGATTTGATTGATCCCGAGGTGAACTCGGGACTGATTTCAAAATCATGATTATAGTCATCAACGATACAGAACCAATTCACAAATCTACTTTACGTTTATATTAACTGTGCCAATGAAACTAAATTGCGCAAATGATTGTTTGAAAAGTCTGCCGACAAGATGTTATTTTTGTGGGCAGATAAATCCTGTAATATTTACCTAAAGCAAGGACGATTGGCGAAGCAAATATCTGAAAATCAGGCCAATAAGTTCCCGCTGCTAAAAATTTGAGGACAAAAATTTGAGCGAAATCATTCTCACAGTCGATGGAGTTGACCTGGTTGAACTCTACGGCGAAAACAATGCAAAATTAAATCTTTTGCGCAAAGCATTTCCCGATGCTACCATTACCTCCCGGGGCAATGGCTTGAAGATCTCCGGCGATAAAAAAGAAGCTCAATCAGCCAAAGCTAAATTTGAAATGATGGTGCGCTACCTGCGCGAGCACAACGTGCTTACCATTCATACCGTGGAAGATATGCTTGGCGGATCCAATCCATTTGAAGTGCATATTCCGGTGAACGGCGATGGTTCCGGGGGCAATGTTATTTTGCACGGAAGAGAAGGCCGACCCATCAAAGCCAAAACGCGCAACCAGAAAAAGATGGTCGAGCTAACCGAGTCGAACGACATCCTTTTTGCACTCGGCCCGGCTGGTACCGGTAAAACCTACACCGCTGTGGCCATCGCCGTGCGTGCCCTTAAAAACAAGCTGGTTAAAAAAATTGTCTTGACACGCCCGGCAGTGGAAGCAGGTGAAAGCCTCGGTTTCCTGCCCGGCGATCTGAAGGATAAGGTAGATCCCTACCTGCGTCCGCTCTACGATGCGCTCGACGACATGCTGCCCATCGACAAGCTGAACTTTTTTATGGAAAACCGCGTCATCGAAATTGCCCCGTTGGCATTTATGCGCGGACGTACCCTCGATAACGCCTACATCATCCTGGACGAAGCGCAAAACGCTTCTCCACTCCAGTTAAAAATGTTCCTCACCCGCCTGGGCCCCACTGCCAAATGCATCATCACAGGCGACCTGAGCCAGGTGGACTTGCCATTCCATCAAAAATCGGGTCTTAGACAAGCCGTTGATATTTTAACCGGAGTAGATGGCATTACTGCCATTAACCTTACTACCGAAGATGTGGTGCGTCACCGTCTCGTCAAAGAGATCATAAAAGCTTACGACAAGAAAGAAGAGGAAGAAAAGGTGATCAGGGAGAAGAAGAAAGCGGAGAAGAATAGTGAACAATGAACAATGAACAAAGAATAATGAACAATTTATTTTGAGGGTGTAAATATTCTGAATAATAGTGGACATGAAAAGCTATACTGAATTAGACTGTGGAGCTTGAAATATTAATCATTGTCCGTTGTTCATTATTCTTTGTTCATTGTCCGTTGTTCATTGTCCGTTGTTCATTGTCCATTGATAAATTAATTCATTTTCTCCGGCAAAAACATCTTGAATTCGGGGACGATGACATCGAAATAGCTGCCGTCGTCGTGGCGGGTCATCATAAAGGTGCCTTTCATTTTACCCATATCGGTTTCGAGATCGCAAAAGGAATTGTAGCGATGAACTTCTCCGGGTTTTAGTATTGGCTGTTGACCAACAACGCCTTCTCCTTCCACTTCACGAATGATGCCTGCCGAGTCATAAATGTACCAATGACGGCGAAGCAACTGGACTGTATGGTCACTGCCATTTTCAATGCTGATGTGATAAGCAAATATGAATTTACGTCCCTTGGGGTCGGAATGCTCCGGCACGAACTGTGTTTCTACAGAAACGGTGATACCATTTGTTGTCTTGATCTCCACGGCGGCAAGGTAGTTTAGTTGTGCTCTATTTCCCAAAAAGAAATTTATCGCAATGCAACATTTGATAAAAAAAGACCGGCTATTGGAATAACAAAAGGCAAAATAAACAGGACAATGGCTATTATTGCGGACTAAACCATTGTTTTATGTCCAAACGTCGCCTTTATTTAGCCATTGCATTTGGCTTATTTCTTTCATCCCCAATATTTGTCTCTGCTCAAACCACTCCTGAATCTGATTCGAGTAAAGTAGTCGCTAAAACAGCAACGCCACCTGCCGACTCAACGAAAAAGGAAAAGAAGAAAGGCCCTAAGCCTTTTACTGAGGTCATTACCGACAAGGCGGTGTCCATGCAGGGGCTTTTTACAACGCATAAAGTTGAAGACAAATATTACCTCGAAATACCTGACTCACTATTTGGTCGCGATATGATGGCCATTACACGACTGGCCAAAGTGCCTACCGGAGCCGGGTATGGTGGTGAAGAGGCCAACGAACAGGTAATTCGCTTTGAGCGTGGACCGGAGGATAATGTGTTCATCAGAGCCATTGAATACCGAAATGTAAGCAACGATACCTTGCAGCCCATTTACAAGGCGGTCAGAAATTCGAACGTAGACCCGATTGCGGCAGCTTTCGAGATAAAATCAATTCGAAAGGATACCTCGGTACTTATTGAAGTAACCTCCTTTTTCAAAGAGTCGAATCAATTGTTTTCTCTGCATCCGCTTCGAAAGCAATTTTACAAGCTGAATGAGCTGCATAAAGACCGAAGTTACATACTCAGTTTGAAGGCATATCCCATAAACCTGGAAATCAGAACCATCAAAACATTTGGTGTTTCGCCACCGTCTTTGAAGCCGTCTGGCGGTCCGGATTCGGCGCCGCTGCCTGGAGGCGTAGCTGCCGGCGCTGTTACTTTTGAGTTCAATACTTCTCTCATCTTATTGCCTAAATTGCCGATGCGCAAACGTTTTTTTGATCCACGCGTTGGCTATTTTGCCACTGGATATACCGTTTACGACGATGAATCTCAGAAAGCAGAAAGCGAAACAATCGCAGTACGCTGGCGCCTGGAACCTAAAAATGAGGCAGATGCTCGCAGGCAACAACGAGGAGAAAAGATCGAACCGGCCAAACCCATCATTTATTACATCGATCCGGCGACACCGGCCAAGTGGCGTAAATACCTGAAGCAGGGAATTGAAGACTGGCAACCTGCCTTTGAACAGGCTGGCTGGAAAAATGCGATCCAGGCAAAAGACTGGCCGGAAAATGATACGACCATGAGCCTGGAAGATGCACGCTATTCTGTAATCCGGTATTTCGCATCCAATATCCAAAATGCCTATGGTCCGAACATACATGACCCGCGATCCGGAGAGATCATTGAAAGTCATATTGGCTGGTTCCACAATGTGATGCGCCTGCTTAAAATGTGGTATACCATTCAAACCGGCGCTACAGATCCGCGTTCGCGCGAAAAAAAGCTCGACGATGAATTAATGGGTCGATTGGTACGATTTGTTTCGGCGCACGAAGTGGGCCATACACTTGGCCTGAGGCACAACTTCGGCGCAAGCTTCGCCACCCCGGTGGAAAAGCTGCGCGACAAAAAATTCATGGAGCAAAACGGACACACATCTTCAATCATGGACTATGCCCGATTCAATTATGTAGCACAGCCCGAAGATGGAGTTGCAGATCTGTTCCCTCGTGTTGGTGATTACGATAAATGGGCCATTGAGTGGGGCTACAAGCCAATCTACAATACAAAGGATGCCGAAGAAGATAAAAAGATATTGAACAAACTCTATCTGGACAAAGCGGCAAACAATCCACGTTTGCACTTCCTTACTGAAAGTAGTTCCTATGATCCCCGGGCTCAAAACGAAGACCTGGGTGATAACTCCATGGTGGCTTCGGAATATGGCATAAAAAACCTGAAAAGGATGCTTCCGGATATTGCCAAATGGTCGAAAGAAGAAGCAGAAGGATACAGTGAAGTAAATGAATTGTACAACAACATCGTCAATCAGTATCGCCGGTACATGGGACATGTAACCAAATGGGTAGGGGGCGTTTTCGAAACACCCAAGACTTTCGATCAGGATGGCGTAGTGTATGAACCCGCACCTGCCGACATGCAACGCGAAGCTGTTGCCTTCTTAAACCGCCAGCTTTTCCAAACACCGGAATGGCTCCTCGAACCATCTGTGCTTAAACTGATCAAACCTGACAACGGAGTTATAGCAATAAACCGCCTGCAATCTGGAACCTTAAATAGCTTGCTATCCAACAGTCGCCTGCAACGAATCATAGAAAATCAGGCGGTCGATCCCAACAGCTATTCCTTGGTGAATCTGTTCGACGACCTGCGCACAGGTATCTGGTCAGAATTGCAAAGCGGCGGCGCCATATCCGTTCACCGCCGCAACCTGCAAAAGGATTTTCTCGACAGGATGATCACCCTGTACCGTCCTCCGGCGCCATCACCAACGGCTAATTTCGATCCACGGAAATCAGATATTCCATCGGTGGCATTGGGTACGCTCCTTCAGCTAAAAACCGGTATTTCAGCAGCAGTTCTTTCCACCAACGACGCAATGACAAGATATCACTTACAGGACTGCCTGAATAGAATAGAGGAAGAGATGGAAAGGAAAAAATAGTGTACCAATGCGCAATGTAACAATGCGCAATGTATCAATGCGAAATGCGAAATGAGACCCCAGGGATTTATCACAAAACGAAGTTTTATTAAAATTGCGCATTGCGCATTGTTACATTGCGCATTGGTACATTGTTACATTATTTAAAGTCCTGTTTCCACCAAATACCGTTCTGCATCCAGCGCTGCCATACAACCTGTGCCGGCTGCTGTTACAGCCTGACGATAGATTTTATCAGCAGCATCACCGGAGACAAATACGCCGGGTATGTTGGTTAGTGAGCGGCCGGGAGTTGCTTTGATGTAGCCACTCTCATCGAGATTGAGCCAGTCCTTGAATATATCGGTATTTGGCTGGTGGCCAATGGCTACAAAGAACCCGGTTATGTCCAGCTCGCTGGTTTCCTGAGTTACGTTGTTTGTTAGCTTGACACCGGTTACCCCATCGTCGCCCAGGACTTCTACAGGAGACGTGTTCCAGTGAACGGTGATGTTGGGCGTATTCAGCACTCTTTCCTGCATGATCTTGGAGGCGCGCATTTCGTCGCGACGAACAAGCAGGTGAACTTCCGAGCAGATTTTAGCGAGATAGGTACTTTCTTCAGCAGCAGTATCGCCACCTCCTACAATGGCCACTTTTTGTTTGCGGAAGAAAAATCCGTCGCAAACGGCGCAAGCCGAAACACCTTTGTTTTCCAGTTCGTGCTCGCCTGGAATGCCCAGCCATTTGGCGCTGGCACCGGTGGCTATTATGATGGTAGACGAATGAATTTCCGTTCCAGCTTCTGTCCACACTTTATGAATGGGTCCGGTGAAATCCACTTTTACGATCATTTCAGTCCGGATATCTGTATCAAAGCGCTCCGCTTGTTTGCGGAAATCTTCCATCATTTCAGGGCCATTTCGACCTTCAGGGTAACCGGGGTAATTTTCCACATCATTGGTAATGATCAACTGCCCACCAGGTTGAGGCCCTGTGAATAAAACCGGATTTAGTCCGGCGCGTGCAGCATAAATAGCAGCGGTATATCCGGCTGGACCGGAACCGATGATTAAGCATTTAACTTTTTCCATAATTGAAATTTATAGTCACGCCTCGTATCTGTGACTTCGAATAAAAATATCTGGTTGGTGAAATACCGCCAAAATTACAGGCTTCGTATTTGGCAAAGGTAAGACAGCGATTCCAGCGAAATGTTCTGTTGGCATGGATTGTCCGGAGAAATTCCCGAAAAAATGTCCAAGCGCGGACTTCTTGCAGATTTAATCAAAATCAATTTCGGTGTTGTCGCCGATGTTGAGACTCAAATGCATGCCCCGGATACTGGCATCGCTACCGATGACAGAGTGTTTCAAAACGGCTTCCTGCAGAGCGGCAAAATTGCCTACAATACTGTTTTGGATGATGGATTGGCGTATGCTGACATTGTCGCCGATGGTGACATGTGGACCAATAATACTGTTGCTAATATCGCAGTTATTGCCAACGGCAACCGGATGTATGAAGATGGTATTCTGAAAATCAGGCAGGTCAGGCGTTTTAGAGTGTTTCCTGTCGCGCTGATCCAACAACATGGCATTTGTCTCGAGTAGTACCTCCTTTCTTCCACAGTCGAACCAGTTTTTCACAGGGATTGCTTGAAAATGGACTCCTTTTTCAAGCATTAGCTGAAGCGCATCAGTGAGTTGAAATTCGCCAACTGTCCGAATGTTGTTTTCAATTAGATAATCGATGGTTTTCAGCAACACCGAAACCTCCCTGATCTTATAAATTCCAACGATGGCCATATTGGATTTAGGTATCCGCGGCTTTTCCACCATGCGCAGCACCTTGTTTTCCTCGTCGATTTCGGCAACTCCGAATTCTCTGGGGTCTGTCACCTTTTTTACTCCAATACAGGAATGCGGGCAATTGAGTATCTCCTCGAGTTCCAGCTCAAATATCGTATCACCAAAAGCAATGAAAATTTCGTCTTCATCTTCAATGCTCTCTCTGGCGGTGAAAATAGCATGTGCCGATCCTTCCCGATGTTCCTGATATACAAATTCAATTTTCAGGTCGGGGTATGTTTCTTCAATGAAATCACGGATTTTCTCCCCCAAATAGCCCAGAACAAATACGAAATCGTTGATTCCCGAGGCTCGCAGTTTATCAATAATAAAGCAAATGATGGGCTTCCCGGCAACCGGTATCAGAGGCTTCGGCTGGGTATAGGTGTGTGGGCGAAGGCGCATGCCGGCCCCTGCAACGGGGATGATAACTTTCATGTGTGTTTTGGTTGGGTATGGGGGATTGGCGTGGGCTAGACAAAGGTAAGAGGATTATGGATATACGATATCTGAAATACAACATCAGATATCAGATTTAATACGGCAGTATGGAGCAAGCTTGAAATATGCCAAATCTACAAAAGGATCAAGCCAGTCATTTTCTTTCAAATCATATATCGGATATCGTATATCATATATCAAAAAGGGCTCCTCCGAAACCGGAAGAGCCCTGAATGTTTTGATTCAACCTGTACAGGTTGATAAAATGGCTTAGTGCAGGATTAACTTTTGCGTGGAAATGCCTTCTTTAAACAGCACTCTGGCAAAATATACACCCGGAGCAAGGTTACTGCGTTTCACTTCAAACACGTTGTTGTTTACATTTTCGAAGTAGGCAACTCTTTGTCCGGCTAAATTTACGATTTCGATATTCTGCATCACAAACTGAGCATCTGACTTCAGGATAAAATCACTGGCAGACGGGTTTGGAATAGCAGACAAACCAACTTGTGCAGGGTTTAGATCTTTAGTACCAACAAGGGCACAGTCAGCAGACAAGCCAAGCACAGCGCAGGCGCGTGGCGCAAAGTATCGCAAAATGGTATCGATGTACGCGGTATGCGCGGGACTTAGGGTTTCGCATCCTGGATCATTAGCCAGGCCATAAGGGTTGCTACTCGAAGCAAAACTCCATGGACTTGAATCATTACCTAAGAAAGGGTAGAAGCCCTCAATATTGCCATTTAAAGTTCGAGACTGTAGGCTCAGCGGATCTGTAAGATTGGCGTTTATGATTAAGCCCTGAGTTCCAGCCGCGTTGAGCAGGGGCTGAAACGTACAACTACCGAAAGTTTCAAATGTTGAAAAGATTGGAGGTATTGAGAACAAATTTGTGCCACAAGGACTATAAATGTCTGTTGGATTGTGAAATGAAATAATTGGATTTTCATCCGGATCAATCAAGCTTGTATCAATCAAAACACCACTCAGGTTTACTGTGAGTGAGAATTCAGAACTGTAGCCAGGATGGTTAGGGTAGCAAAGCGTATCGCCTGCCGGATAAAATGGCACAGCGCCGCCAACATTATACCCGACTTTGGTGCCATTTACATCACCGTTCAGGAACTCCTGCACCATAGGCCCTTGCCCCGTTATGAATTTGGGAATATAGGTGTCTGAAATGGTATCCAGCAATGCAGAATTGACTGCAATGGCTCCACCTGATCCAATACCCCACAACGTAATTTTATCAGAATTGATGTCATATTTATTGCCATTCGCGGCATCTTTTCTAAAAAAACGAATACAGGTCCGCGAATCCTGTACACCCCGATAAAGGGCATTAATAAGCGTGTAAATTCGTTCGGTTTGCGTGCTGGCAATGGGGTTCCACCCCAGACGGTAATCAGCCACTGCAGCAACATATCCCATTTTCGCCAGCCTGGTGGCTATTTCAATATTGTCGGCGTCTTTTCTGGTTCCTGTACAACCGCCATTTACCTCAGGCGGCAGTAAATTTCCGTCATGGAGTATAATCACCAGCGGGCGTAAAGTTTCCGTATCTCCTTCAGGTTCGTAAACATCCAAATTCAATTGCTCCGGAACTGCCTCTCCCTGAGGAAAGAGATACAAAACAGTGGCATTTACCGCATAATTTATATCTGCGGTAACTTTCACTTCGGAAAAAACCTCATCAAAATAGCGGCGGTTTTGAGCTGTCAAACAAACAAGAGCATAAGACACAAAAAATAAAACAAGGGCAAGCTTTTTCATCAGGATTGTTTTTTTGGTTTGAACAAGTACAAATTTAAATTTTACACCCACCAATTTAATAAAAATCATTGCCATAAATCACATATCGGATATTGTATCTCGTATATCATATATCAAAAAGGGCTCCTCCGAAACCGGAAGAGCCCTGAATGTTTTGATTCAACCTGTACAGGTTGATAAAATGGCTTAGTGCAGGATTAACTTTTGCGTAGAAATGCCTTCTTTAAACAGCACTCTGGCAAAATATACACCCGGAGCAAGATTGCTGCGTTTCACTTCAAACACATTGTTGTTTACATTTTCGAAGTAGGCAACTCTTTGTCCGGCTAAATTTACGATTTCGATATTCTGCATCACAAACTGAGCATCTGACTTCAGGATAAAATCACTGGCAGATGGGTTTGGAATAGCAGACAAACCAACTTGTGCAGGGTTTAGGTCTTTTGTACCAACTAAAGCACAGTCAGCAGACAAACCAAGCACAGCACAGGCACGTGGTGCAAAATAACGCATGATGGTATCAATGTATGCGGTATGTGAAGCAGCCAGGGTTTCGCACATTGGGTCGCTTGTCAGACCATACGGGTTGCTGCTGGCTGAAAAAGCCCACGGACTGGAGTCATTACCAAAGAATGGATAGAAACCTTCAATATTGCCATTGATGGATTTAGCATGTACAGAAAGCGCATCGGAGAAGTTGGCATTAACCATAGCACTCTGATTGCCTACAGCATTTAAGATTGGCTGGAATCCACAGCTTCCGGTAACTTCCACAACCGGAAAGTTTACAGGTGGTGGCACCAATACAATCCCGGTTTCACAAGGGGCAAAAGGATCTGTTGGGTTGTGGAAGGAAATAATGGGTATCTCATTTGCTTCAATCCAGCTTGTGTCTCCGAGAGCGCCACCCAGATTTACCGCCAAAGCAAAGTCTGAGCTGTAACCCACGTGGTTAGGATAGCATAGGGTGTCTCCATCAGGGTAAGGCAATCCCAATCCGGGAGGACAAACACCAACCTTGGTTCCATTTACATCACCGCTAAGGAACTCAAGTACCATTGGTCCGTTTGGCGTTACAAATTTTGGTATGTAGGTGTCGGTAATGGTATCAAGCGTAGCAGAGGCTGCAGCGATATATCCGCCAGTTCCCACACCCCACAGAGTAATTTTAGTATCATCAACCTTATAATTGTTGCCACCGGCAATGTCTTTTCTAAAGAAACGTACACAAGAGCGAGAATCTTGAACACCACGGTAAGCAGCATTGATCAACGTATACACGCGCTCAGTCTGTGTACCGGCAATCGGGTTCCAGCCCAAACGGTAATCGGCAACCGCTACTACATAACCCATTTTTGCCAGGCGGGTAGCCATGGCTACATCACTTGCATCTTTTCTGGTACCGACACATCCGCCATTTACCTGAGGAGGAAGGAAGTTACCAGAGTGCATTAAAATAACCAGAGGGCGGGAAGTTTCTACATCTCCTTCCGGCTCATATACATCCATCTTCAAAGCTTCAGGAACAGCTTGTCCCAAGCCATTTGGGGGAGGAGCCAGGTATAATACAGTAGCGTTTACTGCATAGGTAATATCAGCACTGACCTTAACATTGGCGAAAACCTCGTCGAAATAACGGCGGTTTTGAGCCGAGACAGACACAGCCGTTGCAAGGCAAAAAAGCAGGAGTAATTTAATTTGCTTCATGATAAAAATGGTTGGTTTAAATTTTCAAAGAAGGGAGACTTTTTGAACTGATAAAGAAAAGTTCTTAAGCGTTAAGTTTATTTTTTTACAAAGTCATAGATCACAGAAACATACGCCATGGTTCCTATTCTAGGGCCACCATATGTTTGGGATACCTGATTGTTTAATAGGTTGGAAGCACCAATTTTTACAGTAGTATTGATTTTGTCAAAGCTTGCATTCACCTGGGCATCCAGCATGTCGTACGTTGGGACTTTGCCGGTAAACTGTGGGGAGCCTTCAAAAGTAAAGCCTTGTATCCACTTATACGTAATATTAAAACCTGTTTTTTTCAAACGCATAAAACCGAGGTTCAGCGGAACATCACGTCCGGAAATACTTACGTTGTATTTGTGCTCCGGTGTATTAAAGGCTGGAATGATCGGGTCGTCGGGAAATGTTTTGTTCAATTTGTTCCAAGAGTAGTTACCAGCCAGCTGATAGTATCTGGCAAAAAAGTAATTCAGCCCGACAGAGAACCCTTGTGTGGTTACTTCGTTGGTTGAATTAGCAGCTACGCGGTATACCCGGGTGTTCTGCGGGAAACCGGTTGTAGGATCAAAATCTGAATAAATACCGAGGTTGTATCCAATAAAATCATTGTAAAAACTGTAATAATAGCCAGCATCTACATAAACCCGGTCAAACAGCGTTGTCCGATAACCCACCTCAAAAGTTTTCACTTTTTCAGGCATTATCGGTGGCGCGTCGAAGCGTTCAACTGTGTCGCGCTCATCCAAATACCGTCGGAAAGACTCTACGGTTATCAAATCATAAAACCCATCCAGGTTGCCAATGAGGGTGGCACGACCTACATTCAGATTGAGGTATTGATCGGTTAGCGTTGGATTGCGCACTGCAGATGAGAAAGAAACCCTCAAATAATTATTTACAGCAGGTTTCCACACAATCGAAGCCGCGGGGGTTGACACCAGATCAAAATTCTGATTCTTATCTACCCTGGTTGCCAGGTTTATGATAAGCCGGTTGGCAAAAAATTTCTTTTCCAGGCCTGCATAAATACCAAACTCCGAGTTCCGGATTTTGGTATCTGTTGTATCCTTAAATATGGTACCCGCAGAATTTGGCGTGTACATCCGGAAACTACCTCCCACCCGTATCTCATCAATCCAGTCTGGATTGAAAATATATTCTCCAGCTGCATGATACAGGGCGGATTTGTCATAAAATCGAGTACCTCCTTCTGTTGACTTTGTAGAGGTTATTCTATCGAATTCTGCCTGGAATTCAGGTGTGCCGGGTTGCAAAAAGGCATGTGTGGTACCTGTTTGCTGAGGGTCAACCTGATTGGCATAAGCTTCTGCGAGCTTGTGCCATTCAAACAAATCTGCCTGGTGATCACGCAACCATTGGTATGAGGACGCGGTATCAAAAACCACAAATGGCGGCTCAGGAACAAATACGAGATTTTGGGGATAACCCATTGGTTTCATTTTCTTGAGAAAGATCTCGTTGCTCCAGTAATTGGTATAGTTAAGCGCCCAGGTCTCATCGTTTTTGGCATATTGCTGCAATCTGAGTGCAGTAAAATAAGGGTCATACGATTTTCCGGCATCCTCGTGGGTGGCGTAGGCTCGAATGAAGAACTTGCCTTTCTTTATTAACTCAATGCGGTTTTGGTAAAAGTTAATGCCGCGCAAACTAAAGCGATTATCTCCCTGATAAACCGTGGTACCGCTCCCGAAATTAGAGGCAATGATCAATTCAGGCGAGTCAAAATCTTTGCTTGGATTGGTTCTGATATGATAGGCTATACCCGCTTTGAGGTTTTTGGTATTGTAGTCTACCAGATCTTCCTCACGGTAACCGGTGCGGTAATACAAACCAAGTCCAGCGGTAGAAAGGGCAAGGTTAGCAGGATCGGACAAATCATTCAGCGAATAATATTCATCCCCATAAATGTTTACGGCATCAAAGCGGCCGGGGTTTGTTTCGTCTGTTCTCGCTCCATCAACCGGACCGTAATTCGTAGCTTCCCAATCGTCGGCACGCAGATAAAACAAATTCACTTTTAACGCAGAGGACATTTCCCCTTTCTTATTCCTGAATGCTTCGGCCCAACGAAGGGCAGCCACACCCATGTTGCGGCTGCCATATTTCAAACTGGCCGACAATCCGCGGTGGAGGAAAGGGTTTTTGGTTTCCATGGCTATCACTCCATTGAAGGCATTCGGACCGTAAAACGCCGAGCTGGCGCCTTGCACCAGATCTACCTTCAGGACATCCAGGTCGCTGGCGCCAAGGAAATTACCCAGTGAAAAGTTCAGACCAGGCGCCTGATTATCCACACCGTCGATCATTTGAAGAGAACGAACCGGGCTCGTTGAGTTAAACCCGCGAGTGTTGATGATGGTAAATCCAAGACTGGCTGTTGTGAGATCAACCCCTTTCAAATTCCCTAGTCCATTGTAAAAGCTAACGGCAGCCGTCTGCTTGATGGCGATGGCGTCCAGACTCTCCACAGTGAGTGGTGCAGATTTCTGTTTGTCGTCTATACGTTGACCAACGACCAGGGCTTCCTCCATAACGATGCTGCTCGAGGCCAGCCGGAATTCAATCCGTTCATTTTTATCGGTAATTTGTCTTTCCGCAATATCATAACCTGTGTATGAAATTTTCAACGTAGCAGGAAGAGAAGGTACTTTAATAATGAATTCTCCTTCATAATTACTCAGGGTACCACCATCCTGTCCGGAAACCGTAATAGTGGCTCCTATCAGATCTTCACCTGTTTCTGCATCCCGGACCTTGCCTTTGAGGGTAATCTGAGCTGTCAAAAAGCAGGGCAAAAAACCGATAATGAGCAAAGCTGAAACTAATATTTTGTAGCATTTTTTCATGGTCTAGAATCTTGAAAAGGTCAAAAACTACTTGAAAACGAGGACTTTACAAACGCTTGGTTAAGTAGGCAAATAAAGGTAAAAAAAATGATTTGTATGGATAAATAGCTGCTCACGGCAAATTTTGACACGAATAAACGCTCATTGCCATATATCATCCTGAATTTCACAATACAAGCAATTTTATTTCGCCAATGGAAACTACGGCAGAATTCTACAGATGCCTTTAATCCTCCCTGAGCACATATCCCTGACCAAATAAAGTGTGCAGGAGTTTTTGATCAAAGCCTTTGTCTAGTTTGTTCCGGAGGTAATTGACGTATACTTCAATAACATTTGTACCTGTATCAAAATTCACATCCCAGACTTTTTCAGCGATTTCAATTTTGGAAAGCACCTTTCCCGGATTTCTTAAAAAGAACTCCAACAAAGCCAGTTCCCTGGGTGTAAGATTTATTGTTTTACCGCTCCGGGTAACACTTTTGGCGTTCAGGTCCAGCTCAACATCGGCGAACCGAAGCACATTTTCTGTGCGAATGGTATTGGCCGGACGTCTCGCCAACGCCCGCACTCTTGCCAGCAACTCTTTGAATTCAAATGGTTTAGCCAGGTAATCGTCGGCGCCAGCCTCCAGCCCAGCCACCTTGTCGTCGGTATCCGAGAGGGCCGTGAGCAACAAAAGCGGCGTAAATATATTTTGTGACCGTAGTTCCGCACATAGTTCAAGCCCACTGATCCCCGGCAAGGTGATATCAGATACGATCACATCATAATCATCGGTGGAAGCCAGCCTGAGACCTGTGTCTCCATCCATGGCCGTATTCACTGTCCAACCTTGTTCCTGCATTCCCTGACTCAGTGAATGCAAGGTTTTGAGTTCATCTTCTACAAGTAATATTCGCATAGTGACCCGAAAAGTAAAACAAATGGACAATTTGATAATTAGCTAATATGATAATTAGCTAATGAGCTAATATCTTTCTCTTCATAAATATAATAAAAAAGAAAACTCTTCTCTTATCTCTCATCACTCCGCACTCCGCACTTCACACTCCGCATTATTAAACTCCGCATTATTAAATTATCACACTTTATCCCCATATCCGGCTAATTTATCAGCAATTTGCCTGTTAATGGTTCTACCTTTGTATGTCAGTAAAGGAAAAGCTCATGGAAAATCAAACAGAATCTCTTCAGGAATTATTTGACGAATCGGGTAAGCGTCTCAGCCCGAAGCTGCCACCAAATAAAAGGAATTTTCTGATCGATATTGACGGTACCATTTGCGACGACGTACCTAATGAAGAGCCTGAGCGAATGGCCACGGCTGAAGTATATCCTGACGCCCTTCAAATGTTGAACAGTTGGTATGACGAAGGTCATATTATCTATTTTTTTACCAGTCGAACAGAGGAACATCGGGAGGTTACTGAGTCATGGTTAAGGTCAAATGGCTTTAAGTACCATGGAATCGTATTTGGGAAACCACGCGGCGGCAATTACCACTGGATCGATAATCATACTGTACGCGCAACGCAATACAAAGGAAAATTTACCGAGTTGGTAAAGGAAAAACACGAAATTGAAGTTTTCTCCGAGTAGGATTTGTACTTCCAAACCCATCGACTTCGTTTTTAATCAAAAGCTATTATGCATTATTTAATAAAGAAATCTCTTTTTGCACTCTGCCTTCCCCTCCTGTTTCCAAATTTATGCTGCACCCAGAAACCCAATACGGATGTTTCTTACCAGACACCTCCGGAGATACCTTACGACCTGCAAAATCCAGTATTGAAAAGTTTCTTTGCCAGTGAAGAATTAAAGGAAATCTCCGCATTAAGTCCAACTGATACACCTGGCATTTACCTCACCATCGCAGATGAGAGAGGTGTGTTTTATTTTGTAGACACTTCCGGTAAAATGGTGAATCGGGTATACTTTAGGGATAGAGGAGACTTTGAAGGGGCGGAAATGGTGGGAAAATCGCTGTGGGCCCTGAAAAGCAACGGAAAATTGTACCTCGTGGAGAACTGGGAGAAAGATTCGATTGTTGAAAAAGACTTCAAAACCTTCCTCTCGAAAGAGGATGATGTTGAAGGCCTAGGCTATGATGCCAAGCGCAACGCACTTTTACTGGCCTGCAAAGGCGATCCTGATAGCAGCTATCTCCGTAATATTTACGCTTTTGACCTGGACTCACTTCAGCTGCTGGAAAAACCGGCATATTCCATTGATCCGCTTGAAGTGAACAAACTCGTTCAATACGGCGAAACAGAAAAACACGACTATTTCAGCCCTTCAGCCGTAGCCATAAACCCTCTAAGCGGGGATGTATATGTAATTTCTGCCGCTTTAAAACGCCTGGTTGTGCTGGATGGAAAGGATGGTCATATTCGTGCCGCCGCCCGTATCGACAAAAAACTATTGCCACAACCAGAAGGTATCTCCTTCGATAAAATGGGCAATATGCTCATCAGCAGCGAAGGAAAAATGGGACAGGGGCGATTGTTGATGTTTAAATTACGAAGTTAAACGATGTTTCAATGCGCAATGAAACAATGCGTAATGCGCAATGTTACTTATGAAGTCTACTAATTGAAATTCGACTAAACGCAAAATCCACCTTTATAGCCACCGCAAAGTGGTTGTGAAAACACTTGTCATACTGAACGCTGTTAATCAATGATTTAGCCGCAGGCGATTTTCAAAACCAAACAGCGTGAAGTATAGAAATTGCGCATTGTTACATTGATGCATTTCGCATTGTCACATTCCACGTACATTTGCGCTCGCTTCCTGGCAAATCAGGTTTACATACAACAATTGCATAAAAATGCCTCTTATCGAACTTAAAATCCCAAATCTGGGTGAATCTATTTCTACGGTTACTTTTTCCAAATGGCTGAAACCAAACGGGTCTGTTGTGGAAATGGATGAACCTCTCTGTGAAATTGAAACCGAAAAGGCCAATCAAGAGTTATCGGCTGATTCTGAAGGCAAATTAACCTGGGTGGCCAAGGAAGGGGAAGACCTGGCAGTAGGAGCTTTGTTTGCTACCATCGATACTGATGCAAAGGCTTCCGGGGCTGAAAGCAATCCGCCTTCCGAATCCGCCAAAGAGGAAAAACCTGCCAAGTCTGAAAAAGAAGATACAGGCAAATCCGAGTCTTATGCCAGCGGCACACCATCGCCGGCGGCTGCCAAAATCCTGGCAGAAGGAGGAGTAGATCCCGCCAATGTTGATGGAACAGGTCGCGATGGCCGTATTACCAAGGAAGATGCACAAAAGGCTGTAAGCAAAGCGCCGGAAGAAAAACCTGTGGAAAAACCGGCTCCGGAATCAAAACCTAAAGCAAGCGGAGTTTCTACATCCGAATCTTTTTCCCGCAACGACAGGCGGGAGCGCATGAGCCGTATGCGTCGCACCATTGCCAAGCGATTGGTAAGTGCCAAGAATAATACAGCCATGCTTACCACCTTCAATGAGGTGGATATGAGCGCCATCATGGCTTTCCGGGAAAAATACCAGGAGTCTTTTGTAAAAAAATTCGGAGTGAAGCTGGGCTTTATGTCTCTTTTCGCAAAAGCCTGCGCGAAGGTCCTGCTGGAAATGCCTGATGTAAATGCCATGATTGATGGCGACGAACTGGTTTATCATGAATATGCCGACATCAGTTTTGCAATCAGCACCCCGACCGGCCTTGTAGTACCGCCAATCCGCAACGTGGAGAGCCTGCATTACAGCGAAATAGAGTTAAAATTGAAGGAACTTGCCGCCAAAGCCAGAGACGGCAAATTGTCGCTCGATGAAATGAGTGGCGGTACATTTACTATTACCAATGGCGGCGTTTTCGGAAGCTTGATGAGTACGCCGATTATCAACGAACCGCAAAGTGCCATTTTGGGTATGCACGCCATAAAAGAGCGTCCGGTAGCCGTGGATGGCAAAGTGGAGATCAGGCCAATGATGTATCTCGCATTGAGCTACGACCACCGGGTGATAGATGGCAGTACCTCGGTAACCTTTTTGGTGAAAGTGAAAGAATTGCTGGAAGATCCAATCCTTTTATTGATGGATCTTTGATCAACCCCAACATTACTCTTCTTACTGTTTTATGATTTTCTGGCAAATGCTCTTTTTGCCCTGTGAACTGATTTTCAACAGATAAACACCCGGACTCAATCCCGCTGCATTCAGACCGAGCTCTTGAGTTCCCGAGAGGCCCTTTTCAACGGATTTTTTCAGAACAGATATTCCGCTTAGGTTAAATAATTCAATTTGGATATCAGACTCCTGATAGAGCGAAATGGATAATTGTAATTCGTCCTGAAATGGATTGGGTGAAATCCGGACACTGCCAATTGGAACAGGATTTTTTGAAGCCCCAGGTATGGGAGCAACTGTACGAAACATGGCCCGACCATACGTAGCCGCCACCATAGTCCTAGTATTTGGGTGAAAGGTGAGATCAAGCACAGGAACGCGAGGCATACCCAAATTAGAGCTCATCCACTGTTGTCCACCGTCTACTGTTGAAAAAACACCGGCGTCTGTGGCCAGGTACAAATAATTCGGATCCAGGGGATCGAGAATAAGATCATTTACCGGAATGTCAGGCAAATCGCCTGATATGCTCATCCAGTTTTGTCCCATGTCGTAGGATTTATACACATGAGCCATGTTCTCATCATGTCGGAACCCCGAAAAACAGACATACATGGTTTGTTCGTTGTAATAATCAGCCACTACTTTTGTTACCCAACGCCTGGGCAAATTATCCGATACTTTGTTCCAGGTCATACCGCCATCATTTGTCACCCATACATTCCCATCATCTGTTCCCACAATGAGCACGTCCGGATTCACCGGTGAGGCAGCAATACTCGTAATAGTTCCATAAACAAGCCCACCACTGCCCTGACTTCCATTGCTCAGATCATGGCTGATGGGCGTCCAGTTTAGGCCGGCATCGGTGGATTTAAACAGTTTTTCTGCACCGAAATACATAATGCTGGGGTCATTCGGGTCAAAAATGTAAGGACAGTTCCAGTTGTAGCGATTTGCCAATGGCGCGCTTGCTCCGTTTGTCCCGGCAAAGCCTCCGTATTGTGATTCTGCGTAAATCAGTGTATCAATCAATGGATTTACCAGCGTAACAAATCCATCGCCACCAAAAATGTGTACCCAGTCATTCAGGCCTCCATTTTTACTGGCCCATGTGCCGTTATCCTGCGCGCCCCCCGAAAATAGTTCCGGATGCTGAAAATTTATCTCGGAAGTATAAAACTGCAGACTTGGTATGGGGCGACCCTGCCAGGTCACTCCTCCATTTTTTGAGATATAAATGCCACCGTCATTGCCTACCACCTGAAATGACGGCTTGGCTGGATGTATGTAAAATGCGTGATAATCAGCATGCAAAGCATTGCTCGCCGGTAGCCATGAGTTGCCGGCATCGCTGCTCTCAATCCAGTCAATCCCAAGATTGTAAATGTGGTCGGAGTCGAGCGGATGTACCCTGATTTGACCAAACCACCATCCGTAGGACGAATACCCAGGGTTGTCATTTTGAGGGATTACAGACCATGAATCACCGTTATTGTTACTTCTGTAAACACCTTCAAATGTTCCATTTTTGCGGGCAATGGTGGCATAAAGTACCGATGGGTTTGATCGGGATATGGCAATTCCAATTCGACCGTTTGTACTGCCGCCAGGCAAACCATTTGTCAGTTTTTCCCAATGATCGCCACCATCATAACTTCTCCAGATTCCGCAGCCAGGACCACCATACACACGGGTATTGGGTCTTCTGATCCGCTCCCAGCTTACGGCAAAAACGGTATCCGGGTTTTGCGGGTGAATCGCCAGGTCAATAAACCCAACAGAATCGTTTATAAAAAGTGTTTTTGTCCAGCTTTGTCCGCCGTTCAGGCTTCTGTACACGCCGCGTTCCGGGTTATTGCCAAACAGGTGGCCCATAGCCGCTACAAATATCCGATCCGGGTTTTGCGGGTCAACTTCAATCCTGCCTATGCTTCCGGTTTCTGCCAATCCAATTGACTGCCAATTTTGCCCACCATCCATGCTTTTAAATAGCCCCAACCCATCGTAAGTGACTGATGAACCGCCTCCGTTGCTTTCGCCGGTGCCGCAGTAGATCACGTTTTTGTCGGAAGGGTCTATGGCAATATCACCTATGCTTAAACTTGGAAGCATATCCGTGATGGGAAACCAGTTTGTTCCTGCATCAATGGATTTCCAAACACCCCCACTTGCCGTTGCAGCATAGATGGTTGTGGTATCGCTATCGTGCATGGCCAGGTCGGTGATTCGCCCGCCAATATTGTTTGGCCCGGCAAGCGACCAGTCAAAAAGAGGACTGTTTCTTTCACGTTGGCTATTCAGTGCCTCATAATAATCCTTAGAGGGAATGTTCTGAAAAGGGTAAGCTCTTTGCGCCCACAAATAATCTACCGGAGCCGGGTTGAATTTTAGCTTTCTGACCTGGTAAGGATAGATATTAGCTATAAGGGTAATCACACCCAAAGTGATTATTGGCAAGAGCTTGTTTCTCATATTCAAAAATTAAATGCTATAAAAAGCGAGGCCGCCTCACAGGTAACCATGTGAAGCGGCCTCTATTTAAACTAATTGGCTAACGCCTATTTACAAGCAAATTAATGCTGCACCACTACACGACGAACGGCAGTTTCACCGTCGATGGTAACGCGCAGGAAGTAAGAGCCCTGTGGGAGATTACCCAGTTCAAGCTCTTCATTCAGCAAGTTTACTTTGCCAAAGTTCAGTGATTGAACGGTTTGACCAAGTGTGCTCAATACGTCAATGCGTACGTCAGAAGCATCAGCCAGTGCAAGATTTACCATTACTCTGCCAGAAGTTGGGTTCGGGCTGATGGTAAATGCCTGTACAGAAGCAGGGTCATTGGTACCACTGGTAGTAACTGTTGCGGTCACAATAGCTTCGAGTGCACATCCACTGGCATCTGTAACAGTGCAAGTGTATGTACCAGGGGCAACGCCACTCAAATCCTGAGTCGTAGCACCGTTGCTCCACTCATACATATAAACAGAAGGGTCGCCAAGAACATCACCTAATCCACCTGCCGGAGTCAGATCAACTGAACCAGATCCTACTGTAAAGGTGGCTGTGATATCGTCGAGCAATGGCAGGAAGAACATTTGTGTGCTGGCACCCACAAAGAAGCAACCTGTTGTAGCATCTACATTCTGGATTTGATTGGCTCCTGCTGGGTCGATTAATGTACCACCGCCCAATACAACAGGGGTAACAAAGTAAACACCATAAGGGAATCCGCTACCAGGGCCTAGGTTTTGGTAACCAACGGCGAAAGGAGCATCCAGGAAAGAAGTACTTCCGAGGTATCCGGCAGCGTCAGATGGCCATGTGCCTGCAGGTACAGGAGAAGAAGACAGTGCCCAAGCCAAACCAGAAACCGGTCCTTCTGTAGGCAAAACAAAGCTGGCGTCATCAACAAAGATCAGATCAGCCAATTGTGCTTCAAAGCACAGGTAAGGATTTGGAACATCATAAGTACCTACAACACCGTCGGCACAGGTAACGCTCGCAACCTGTGTGATTTCTACACAGAATTCTCCCAAGGCAACTGTTCCCTGGAAGTTGAATCCATCGATCAACATGTAGTAGTTTTGACCAAAATCTGTTTGCAAGTCCAAACCTGCACGCCAGTCTGGATCACCTGTTGGGAACAGGTCATCGGCGCAAGCAATTTCAGTAAGATCCTCACAATCGTCACCGGCATATATCAGCATTTGAGTGTCGCCAGGGTCCTGTTGAACAGTTCCGATATAGTTGGTTGCATTACATGGCACAGTTTCAATATGGTATTGGTTTCCATCACCAACAAATGTATACCACATAGAACCATCAACAATATCAGCACCAGGTGTTTCTGTCCAGCAAGTTACTTCCGGATCTGTAGGGCTAACAGTAGCATTGGTGTTATCGTAAATTCCTGTGGTTTGAGCTACTCCAGGAGCTGCTCCAAAGTAAGAAGTCAGATCAACAGCAGCGTCACAGATGTCTACGTTGTACACAACAGGTGGCAAAGCAACATACTCAACATCATCTACGTAGTAAGTGCTAACAGCATCTGTTCCAAAAAAGTCAATACCGCCCAGATTGTTTGGATAGGCCATTTTAATAACAAAATTGCCATCTACCCACAAAGTGAGGAAGTTGTTGTCAAGGTCAATCACCTGACGTACTTCAAACCATTGGTCATTCGGGTAAGCGAAGGTAGCCAGGGAAGCGCCAGCGCCAATCTGCACGTGACCGCTTTGATTATCTTCAAAGAACACGTCCAGGTTCCAGCTGCCGTTACCAATAGGCACAACGTCCTGGATGTTGTAATATCCATGTCTGCCTGCAGGAACATATTCTTTCCATTTAAGCTCGTAGTTCCCGGTTGTTTTGTTTCCGAGATCCAACACTACGTCCTGAGGACCACCGTTGGCAGCAGTACTAACAATCTTAAAGGAATTAGGCATTGTATTCGCCTGTTCTGTAGTAACTATACCATCTTCGGTAGTTCCTTCGGCACCGCTCCAGGTTGTCCACCATGTTGCTTGTGGACCGAGTTTCATGGCCGTATCGTAACTGTCAAGGTCGTCACAAATAATGGCGTCCGGATTCAGGGAGCAAGGCACTACGCATGGAGCACATTCGCCAAAGCAAACTGCCGACAATGTAGCATCACCGGAAACTGTGTAGAAACGAACATTTGTACCAACACCTGGATCAATGCCACAAGCAGCCGGAACAGATTCAGGTGTAACCGGACCGTTCATGAATATGTAAAGTGCAGCCTCTCCATCAAGAATGGAGGCTGTGTATTCCCAAACTCCATTGCCTGCATCGGTCATGGCAGTAGGTGTGTTACTGGTGAAATTACCCGCAATATAAACGCCCATTGGGTCTACGGTCTCAAGCAGCATATTTACACGGAAAGTAACATCGTATGTTGGAGTAGAGTACTCATACATTTCGATGTCATCAATTTTCCAGTAGTACTCAAATTGACCCATATAATGAAAGCGTACCAGCACATTAGCAGCGCCGTCAGCTTCAGGGATAGCCTGATCGATCCAGCCCTGATAGATCTGTACTCCGGCAACCTGCTCATCTTCCAAAGCATCAAACTCAGGAACGCTGTGTACAGTCCAGTTAGCACCACCATCTGTGCTTACTTCAAATGCACCCAGGTCTGTACCAGTAAATGTGCGGAAATAAGTGTAAAAACGAAGGTGAACATTTGATTTACCACTGCAATCTGCAGGGTTACCGTTTCCGGTGAGGTAAAGGTCATAAGGAAAGGTTTCTCCATTCGCATCAGAGTCGAACCACATGTATCCGGTTGAAGCTGAAGGAGCAGTGAAATCTCCGGGCTGCCAGTTTCCGGCATTTATTACGTCTGTCCATTCCCAAAAAGAAAGACCGTCGTTGGTTCCAGTTTGGTCCCAATTTGCATAAGCATCTCCTGAATCGGAAAAAGTTTCCGTCCAGAAAGGTGTTTGCGCAAAAGATGCCAGGGAGCCTGTTGCGAGAAGGAGGGCGAGCAACAAGCTTCTGAATGTCAACATTTTTGTCATAAGTTAAAGATGTTTGGTTAACAGTTTTTAAACATGATTTTGAACTCGTAAAATTCCAAAAAAGATTTGGTACCAAATGGTCTTTCCACCTGGTATTTTAATAATTGACGTTATTTTACAAATTTGGAATTGAAGCGGGCAGCAAATTAGCAATTATTCCAATGCTTTTAGCGCACGGAATGCCTGTTAACACTTGAATCCGGTGGAAAAGGGAAATATCGTACCGATAATCGGGGACTTAGAGCTTGTTCAGGTTTCTATGCTGAGGTGAAAGTGAGAAAATTTTGTTTCAGGCGAGGCGAAATTTGCAGTCGCATGCGGGCAATTCGGCGAAAATTTCAACGAAGGATGAAACGAAATTTTCCACTTGCAGCCCAGCCATAGAAACCTGAACAAGCTCTTACAAATTCAAATAATGCATAAGCGCATCATAGCGATCCTTAATGTGGTCGCTTCGCTCAAGTTCTCCGAAGGTTTCCATAACCTTGTATTCATGACGCTCAAGAGAGGAAATAACGGCAGCCAGGTCGCTTCGGTCGAGCTTAAGGGTGAGCTCCAGATTGTCGGGATCCTGTTTTGAGGTGACAAAAGCGCTCAGGATCTTCACATTTTCATCTTCAACGATGCGGGCAATCGTACTCATAGAATAATCCCTACGAGGCATGTGCAATACGATTACGGCGCCAGGCTCCGAAAATGAGGCAGACTGGGCAAAATAACGCAACAGTTCGTTTTGATCCACCAAACCTTTATAGTTTCCTTGTGCATCGGCAACCGGCATGATGGTTAAACGCTGATCGCCCATAATGCGCATCACCTCAAAAATGTGCTCATCTTCCAACACTGCTAGTCGACGCAAAAGGGAAAAATCATAGGAGCTGATCGGATCGTACAGCTTGTGGTTGAAAATTTCCTCTTCCGAGAGAATACCTACCAGCTTGCCTTCATGCACTACCGGCAGGTGCTTAACGTGGTAGTCGCTCAGCAGGTGAAAAGCATCCCGGCCTGTTTGCTCCAGGGTGAGCGCCGGAATATCGTATGCAATTACGTTTTTTGCCGTCATAATCTGTACCCTTAACGCTGATTTTCATGGCTAGTTCAGGCATTGCCCTACTTTTACCTTCGTGTTAATAGAAAGTCTAAATATTTCCTGAACACGGCAAATATGCCCGCAATTACTTATTTGCCCAAAAAAATTATCCTGAAAACACAAATTTTTAATCCAATTGACTTAAATCCATCAGAATTTTATGGAAAGCATCTCTCACAAGGCACTCTTTCTGAAACATTTAGCCCAAACATCCCCGGCACCGCTTGGCCTTGAAATAAAATCAGCCTCCGGATGCTGGCTCATCGATAAACAAGACAAACGATATCTGGATCTGATCGCAGGCATCGGTCCCAGTGTGGTCGGGCATCGTCACCCTTATGTACAAGATGCTGTTCAAAAACAGCTTGACACTTATTGGCACACCCTGGTATATGGCGAATATGTGCTGGCGCCTCAGGTAAAGCTGGCCAAACTGCTGGCCGACAATTTACCGGGTCTTGACTCCGTGTACTTTGTAAATTCGGGCGCCGAAGCTACTGAAGGCGCCATGAAACTGGCCAAACGCGTTACCGGCCGGGCAAATTTCGTTGCCTGCACCAATGCCTACCACGGCAGCACCCAGGGTGCCGCCAGTCTGATGTCACCAGATACATTCACACGGGTGTATCATCCATTGTTGCCTGGAGTGCGGCACATCGGCTTTAATGAAGAAAAAGACCTGAATAAAATCGATGAACGTGTTGCTGCCGTGATAACCGAAGTGGTGCAAGGTGAAGCCGGCGTGATCCCGGCCCAGGCGAAGTGGATCGCAGCGCTCAGAAAGCGCTGCGACGAAACAGGTACCCTGCTTATTTTCGATGAAGTGCAATCGGGCATGGGGCGAACCGGAAAGTTGTTCTCTTTTGAGCATTACGATGTTGTACCCGATATCCTGCTGTTAGCCAAAGGATTGGGTGGTGGATTGCCCTTGGGGGCTTTTATCGCCCGAAAAGAACTGATGGATCATCTTTCTGCAGACCCGGTGCTGGGACATATCACTACATTTGGTGGACATCCGCTTTGTACGGCAGCCGGACTGGCTACTCTGGAATTATTATTGTCGGAAGACCTTATATCCAAAGCGTCTGCCAAAGGAGCGCTGTTTAATCAGTTGATCAAACATCCTGATATTCAAGAAGTTCGCAGCAAAGGGTTATGGCTTGCACTTGATTTTGGCCATTTTGACAAAGTTCAAAAAGTCATTCAACATTGTCTAAAAGAAGGCGTGGTGAGTGACTGGTTTTTGTTCAATGACCGAAGTTTGCGCATTGCCCCTCCCTTAACAATTGACGAGGAAGAAATTCGTTTTGCCTGTGATGTGATCAACCATGCCTGATCCGGAAATTTTACATACCAAATCAAAACTTACTAAAGATGAAAAACCTAACGTTACCTATTGCTTGCTTGTTGCTGTTTTTAGTCCAGGCCTGTAGCCCTGCCAGGCTATTAAGGCAGGATGATGTTTACAAACCAGGCTTCTCACTCGCCATTGAACAGTCTACTGAATCTCAGACAAGAATGGAATTATTCGGTGAAGAAATGGTTCAAAACACGACCAACAGTACTGAGTATGAACTGTTTTTTGCCGAGCAGATGCCAAATGGTGATCAAAAATGGGAAATGCTCATTACCCGTTTTGTCATGGAAGGAGGCGATAATGATGAAGTGGTCACGACCTATGACTCATCGAACCCCGACAGAGATACCAGCGAAGCGGCAACCAAAATACTTGAAAAAATGATTGGCCACCGGATGCTGATGACCTGCACTCATTACGGTAAAGTGTTGTCATTTTCAGGAGCTGACGACCTATTTGATAACTTGTTTGCCAAAATGGATACCGTCCCGGAATTACTGGGTATGATAGAATCTATGAAAAAAACATACGGGGACTCCGCCATGATGCACAGCATGGAAAATATGTGGGGCAATTTTCCTGCAAAACCTGTCAGAGTGGGTGACAAATGGTCAACAAAAAACGAGAACGGACAATTGCTGGGCCTGAATACTACCTATTATTACAAACTGAAAAAGAGAAACAGCAAAGAAGCCGTGATAGCCATGGAAACCAAATCAAGCCCTTCCAATGATCCAAACAGCGGCATAGACATGGGTATGGCAAAAATCACCTACGACCTGAGCGGCGGCGGCGATGGGAGCATCACGCTTTCACAACCGGATGGACTCATTAAATACTCGGTTGGCACAATCAAGTTGACAGGAACCATGCACATGGACCGGGGTGATGACATGAAGATCGATGTTCCCTTAACCATCAGTACCAAGGTGACTACCAAACGAATCAGGTAAAGCGATCTGCATTCTGAAATAATTCTTATTCCCTAGCTGAGAGGTACAGCCAACACAGGAATGTCTGAGTGATTCACTGTGTCTTCTGTAATGCTGCCAAACAGGAAGTGAGACAACCCTTTTCGCTGGTGCGTACCCATTACGATCAGGTCGGCATTGCACTGGTCAGCCGTTGCCAGAACGGAGTTGTCTTCGTAAATCGCCGGGTGGGTAATGATCGTATCTGTTTTTTTCAATCCTGCAGCTTCGGCCAGTCGGTTTTTTTCGGCCTCAGCTGATCCGTCGGTTGGTTTCCAGGCAGGATTATTCAGATACAAGACTTTGACAATAAAGTCATACAGATTGTCCCAATAGGCCAGATAGCTAAATACACCCTTTTGTTCGGGCTTCAATGTACTAGGCAGTAGAATCACTTTGGGATTAAACTCCTTTGTTTTTTCCGGCACCGCCAAAATCGGGCATGGTGAGGTGCGAATTACTTTTTCGGTATTGGATCCGAGCAGAAATTCACCCAATCCGGAGGAGCCTGTAGTTCCCATGACAACAAGGTCAATATCATCATCTTCGCAAACGCTTTTTACGGTGGAGTGTAAAAACCCGTCGGAAATTCTGGCGGTAACCTTTACATTTTTAAACTCGCCACTTGAAAACTGGGCAGTTTTAAGTTTTTCCAATTCTTCAGCTGCTTCGGCTGCATACTTTTCATCCTCCAGGATAATGGTAGGAGCCGCCACATATTCTGATAGCGGTGCAGAATAAATGGCCGCCAGATTTACGTGAAGCATCTCAAGAGCTGCACCGCTTTTCAGCGCAATGCCAGCAGCTACCCGCAAGGCATTTTTGGAGTTTTCAGAAAAATCAATGGGAACGAGTATCTTTTTCATAATGTGGTGCAGTTGGTTTTGAATCACCACAAAAATGAAAGCTTAATCAGTTGAAAGAAATGATATGGGTCACACTCAATGGTGATTCTTTAGTTCTGTTTGTATTTTTCAACAAAGCGACGGGCCAATTGTTTGTGCTTATTGTCCAGATTGATTTCCCTGCCCTGTATAAATGCCGCGGTTACTATACAGCTGCGCATATCCAATGCATCGCCTTCGCTGATAAAAAGTGTGGCATCTTTTCCCTCTTCCAATGAGCCACAACGGTCATCAATTCCCAGAATCTTTGCCGTGTTTAAGGTTAGCGCACTGATGGCCTGTTCAACGCTGAGTCCGTAGCCGCAAGCTTGTCCGGCCTGAAATGGCAGGTTGCGTTGTTTCCAGCTACCGGCATCCGACAAAGCAAACAGCACTCCTTTTTCCTGAAGCATGGCCGGTGTTTTAAATCTCTGATCGAGATCATCATCTTCCCGGGGTGGAATGGCTTGTGTAGCGCCCAAAATTACCGGCACCTGATGTTCCTTCAAAAAATCAGCAACCAGCCAGGAGTCTGTTGCACCAACGATCACCACACGAACGCCAAACCCTTCTGCAAAGAGGACAGCCTCTTCAATGGTTTGAGCAGTATTGGCCAGAATAAACAGCGACTTTGTTTTGTCAAAAAGTCCGCGCATCGCCTCAAAAGCTAGATTTTTCACAGCAGGATTTGGCTGTTTTGAATACGCCCGGGCCTCTTCAAAGTATTGTTTGTTTGCCTGAACCTGTTTGTCATAATCCTCACTTTTCTTGAATTGTGGCCCGTTTGAGCCAAAACGGCTAAAGGCTCGTGGATTCGGCCAATCCATCCAAACACCATCATCTGCGCGGTATGTGGCATCTTCCCAGTTCCAGGCATCGAGCTGGACGATTGACGATGTTCCCAAAAGTCCCGAACCATCGGGTGCCACCTGCGCCATCAAAATGCCATTGGATCGTACAGTTGGGATAATATCAGAGTCGGTGTTATAAGCAACGATGGTTCTAAGCTGAGGAGTGTAGGTGCCTAATTCAGAGAAATCGCGGGTTGGTTTCAGCGCATCAATTTCTGTGAGCCCAAGCGTTGTGTTGGGCGCTATAAAACCCGGATAAACATGTTTGCCTGCGGCATCATAGATCTTTCCAAACCTGCTTCTATCGAACCTGATCAAAGTTGCGTCGGCAACCAACGTGAGTTTTCCCTTTTCAAAGGCGATGGCGCTGTTTGCAATGGTTTGTCCATTTCCAAGATGGGCTGTCGCACCCAGAATAAGCACAGAATTTGTTTGCGCCGGCGCCGGGATGGGACGTTGGGCGAAGAGGGTGGATACAAACAATATCAAGGCTGACGATAAAATCAGGAATTTCGACATGGTAAGGCAAATTTGATAATTTGATAATAAGCCAATTTGATAATGAGGAATTGACATTATCGTATTATCAAATTATCTCATTATCAAATTAAAGTTTGGGCAATGTTACGTTTTTTCGGGAGTTTCCTCAAACAGGAATATTTTGGCGTTCCACCAGTTTGTTTCAACAATTGAGTTGTTTTTGCGGTAAAAATTCAGCGCCGGTTCATTCCAGTCGAGCACCTGCCATTTCACAAGTCGGCAGTTTCGACGACGACCTTCTTCAACAAAGACATCAAACAGCTTTTGTCCGATCCCGTGCTGCCGGTAAGCTTCATTTACCACAAAATCATCGAGCCACAACATGCGGCCTTTCCAACTGGAGTAGGCTTCGTAGAACAGCACCATGCCTACAATCTTGCCATCCATCTCGGCTACAAAACTTTCAAACCGGCCCGCCTCGAAATCGCGTAAGTATTCTTCTGTTGTAGTAAATACCGCTTCCGGTTCCTTTTCAAAAACCGCAAGCTCGTACACAAGGGCATGAATGGCAGGAATATCTTCAGCAGTTGCTGTTCGGATTTGCATAGGTAAATATGGATTTGGTATGGGGCTAAGATAGGGGGAAAGAAATATGATATCCGATATACAACATCCGAAATCCGATTTGATTTTAAATTGTCAATATTGGCTGTTCGGATATCGTGCAATCCGATATTGTATATCACCCCAGCTTTTCCAGCAATTCCACAGCCGCCTTGGCCACCACCGTTCCCGGGCCAAATACCGCAGCGGCGCCTGCCTTGTACAGAAAATCATAATCTTGTTGCGGGATCACGCCGCCAACAACCACCAGGATGTCGTCTCGGCCGAGGGCTTTGAGTTCGGCGAGGGTTTGCGGCACAAGGGTTTTATGCCCGGCTGCCAAAGAGGAAATACCCAGGATATGCACGTCGTTTTCAGCCGCCTGACGCGCCGCTTCGGCAGGAGTTTGAAAAAGCGGACCAATGTCTACATCGAAGCCGAGATCGGCGAATGCGGTGGCGATGATCTTGGCGCCGCGGTCGTGGCCATCCTGCCCCAGCTTGGCTACCATGATGCGTGGACGGCGGCCCTCCTGCTTAGCGAAGGCATCGGTTAGTTTGCGGGCATTTTCGAAATCTTCGTTTTTACTCATATTGGCAGCATATACTCCGGCAATGGATTTTGTAGTAGCCACATACCGGCCGAATTCTTTTTCCATGGCCAGGGAAATTTCACCCAGGGTGGCGCGACAACGAGCAGCTTCGATGGCATGACTGAGCAGGTTTTCAGCGTTGGATGCTGCCGCTTTTTCAAGAGCTTGTAAAGCTTTCTGCGTTTTGGCTTCATCACGGGAAGCTTTCAGCGATTTGAGGCGGGCAATCTGACTTTCCCGAACTGCGGTATTGTCCACATCCAGGATCTCAAAGGTTTCGCTGTCCTGAACTTGATAAATGTTTACCCCTACGATCTTTTCTTCTCCGGAATCGATGCGCGCCTGCTTTCGGGCTGCCGCTTCTTCGATGCGGAGTTTGGGTAAACCCTGTTCAATGGCCTTTGCCATACCACCGAGCTTTTCCACTTCCTGTATCAGTTCCCAGGCTTTTTCGATCAGTTCCATCGTTCGGTTTTCCACAAAATACGATCCAGCCCATGGGTCGATGGCGCGGGTAACGTCTGTTTCTTTTTGAATGAACAGCTGCGTATCGCGGGCTATTTTAGCAGAAAAATCGGTAGGCAGGGCTATGGCCTCGTCGAATGAATTGGTGTGCAGGCTCTGGGTACCACCCAACACGGCAGCCATGGCCTCAATGGTTGTTCGTGCTACGTTATTAAATGGATCCTGTTCCGTCAGACTCCAGCCGGAGGTCTGGCAATGGGTCCGAAGCATCAGTGATTTGTCGCTTTTTGGGTCAAACTGCTTTACCAGTTTTGCCCACAACACACGTCCGGCTCGTAGCTTGGCAATTTCAGTAAAATGATTCATCCCAATTCCCCAGAAAAAGGAAAGTCGCGGAGCAAAGTCGTCAATATTAAGTCCGGCGGCAATGCCGGCGCGAATGTATTCCAATCCGTCAGCAAGCGTATAGGCCAGCTCCAGTTCGGCCGGTGCCCCTGCTTCATGCATGTGGTATCCGGAAATGGAAATGGAGTTGAACTTCGGCATATTTTGCGCGCAATAGGCAAAGATGTCGCTGATGATGCGCATACTTGGTGCAGGCGGGTAGATGTAGGTATTGCGCACCATAAATTCCTTCAAAATGTCATTCTGAATGGTGCCTGATAATTTATCCGGACTCACTCCCTGTTCTTCAGCGGCCACAATGTAAAAAGCCATGACCGGAATTACCGCACCATTCATGGTCATGGAAACCGACATGTCTCCAAGCGGAATTTGATCAAACAGCACCTTCATATCTTCCACAGAATCAATGGCGACACCTGCTTTACCTACATCGCCCAACACCCTTGGATGGTCAGAATCGTATCCGCGGTGCGTGGCAAGGTCAAAAGCCACGGAAAGTCCTTTTTGCCCGGCCGCTAAATTTCTCCTGTAAAAAGCATTGCTTTCCTCAGCTGTAGAAAAACCCGCATACTGCCTGATCGTCCACGGTTTTTTCAGATACATCGTTGAGTAAGGGCCACCAAGGAAAGGGGGGAGACCTGCAGAGGAGTGCGGAGTGCGGAGTGTTGAGTGCGGAGTGTTGAGTGCGGAGTGTTGAGTGCGGAGTGCGGAGTGATAATCCTCAGCCGGGCGGAGAGTAGGGTCGAATGATATTTTTGAGAAATCGGGTATTTGCATGGCACTGCTGTTTGCGAAAGCAAAATTAAAATGAATTGCATCAATGCACAATGTATCAATGCGCATTGATACATTGGTACATTGATGCATTGATACTATCTTTGCAGCCGATTTTTCTAAACATTACCGAAGAAAGTTTTGTTAAAATGGGAAAATCAGCCCTTGGGCCAAATTTAAAACCACCATCACATTGATTACTTTTTCACTTCAATTACAATAGAAACACATGTCCGTAGTAACTGAACCAAGCCTTAAATACAAAGTAAAAGACATCAGTCTGGCCGATTGGGGCCGGAAAGAGATACAACTGGCCGAAGCTGAAATGCCTGGGCTCATGTCTATCCGCGAAGAATTTGGTCCGAGCAAGCCGCTGAAAGGAGCGCGTATTACCGGATGCCTTCACATGACCATTCAAACAGCTGTTTTGATTGAAACACTGATTGAGTTGGGTGCTGAAGTTACCTGGTCATCCTGCAATATTTTCTCCACTCAGGATCACGCTGCTGCTGCCATTGCCGCTGCCGGTATTCCGGTTTTTGCCTGGAAAGGCATGAATGCCGAAGAGTTTGACTGGTGTATTGAGCAAACGCTTTTTGCCTTTAAAGATGGCCAACCTCTCAACATGATCCTGGACGATGGCGGTGACCTCACCAACATGGTATTAGATCAATATCCTGAGCTTGCAGCAGGAATTGGCGGTATTTCTGAAGAAACGACTACTGGTGTGCATCGCTTGTACGACCGCGTAACCAAAGGCACGCTTCCAATGCCTGCCATTAACATCAATGACTCGGTTACCAAATCCAAGTTTGATAATAAATACGGATGTAAAGAAAGTCTGGTGGATGCCATTCGCCGCGCCACTGATATAATGATGGCCGGTAAAGTGGCTGTTGTAGCTGGTTACGGTGATGTAGGTAAAGGTTCCGCTGCCTCTCTGCGTGGCGCCGGCGCCCGGGTAATCGTGACTGAAATTGACCCAATTTGTGCCCTGCAGGCAGCTATGGACGGATTTGAAGTAAAACGCATGGAAAATGCGATTCCACGCGCCAACATCGTGGTTACCGCAACTGGAAACCGCGACATCGTGATGGAAAAGCATTTCCGCCTGATGAAAGACAAAACCATCGTGTGCAACATCGGTCACTTCGATAATGAAATCGATATGGCATGGCTGAACAACAACTACGGACATACCAAATCAACCATCAAACCTCAGGTTGATCTGTACGACATTGACGGCAATGAAATCATCGTGTTGGCCGAAGGTCGTTTGGTAAACCTCGGTTGCGCTACCGGTCACCCATCTTTCGTGATGTCAAACTCCTTCACCAACCAGGTATTGGCTCAACTGGAACTCTGGCAAAACGGCAAGAACTACGAAAACCAGGTGTATATGTTGCCCAAACACCTCGATGAGAAAGTAGCCAGACTCCACCTCGCCAAAATTGGTGTTGAACTGGAAGAACTTCAGCCGCACCAGGCCGAATACATCGGCGTGCAGGTAGAAGGACCTTATAAGCCGGAATACTATAGATATTAATGTTTCAATGCGCAATGTATCAATGTATCAATGCGGAACGCAATCAGTTCGCATGGGTGCATTGATACATTTTAAGTTTTGCCATTTCTTGCAAAACATGAAAATATCCCAGTCATGAAACGGCGATTATAGGGAACGAGCCGTTACCTTTAACATATTAAATAACCCGATAAATTATTTACTATGAAAGGTATTACCCTAAAATTCGCCTTTCTGCTTTTTGTAAGCAGCTCTTTTCCCCTTAAATTATTTTCTCAAAACTTTCCATTTCCAAGCAGCAATGCCGAGTGGGTTACCACACGTGTGTCTGGCTGTGTAGGGGCATCAAATATCTATAATGTTTGGAGAGAATATTTAGGTGGGGACACTGTCTGGCAAAACCAGACGTACAAAATTGTTTTTTTAAAGCCATCCTGCACTTTAACAACTCAGGGGCAGAACTGTGATTATTCCCTCGTACCGTATGGTGGCCCAGTGATTCCCATAGGGGGCATCAGAGAGGAAAATGGCAAGGTTTATTTCAACAAATTTGACTTGCCGGATAATTACTTTTACACCTTTGAAAGGCAGCTAAACAACCTTCCGGCAAAAACAGAAGTGCTGCTGTATGATTTTAACTGGCAAATGGGAAACACCCATGAAGCAGTTACCAATTCCACTTCACTTAATTTTAGTATTACCAGCATTTCCACCTTGCCGGACGGCCGAAAGCAATTTTTGCTTACCCATCTCCAGGGCTTTAGCTATACCAAAACGGTAGTAGAAGGCGCCGGTGCCGTGGATGGGTTATTCGGCCTTTACTATGACCCTACCGGCTCCACTTACCTCCCGCTTGATGGGTGTTTTTATGATAATGGAACAGAAGTGCTTCATTCCGATCATTGCAATTATTGCGGTTCCGTTGACACCCCTTTTGACCCTCCCGGGCTTCATGTTCAGGTTTATCCAAATCCGGCCTCCGAATTACTTTCGGTTAATATAGAAAGCCCGGAACAATACGATAATTACGAACTAAAGATCTATGATCTGCTAGGTTCTCTGGTTTATGAGGATTTGAATTTTTCGGGTCAGGAACAGCTTTCAATAGAGGAACTGTCCCTTAAAAGCTTGGCCATCCTGCTGATCCGGATTCCAGCCATCGAAAAAACCTGGGTAAGGAAAGTGGTGTTGAAATGAATCAATGCGAAATGTATCAATGCGAAATGACAGTCCTATTACGCATTGATACATTTCGCATTGATTCATTATTTTAGGAATCGATACGTGCATTTTAGCAAAAATACATTCCTGGCTTGCTCATCGAATACGTTGTTGAACAAGCTGCTGATCAAGGGTGTATCAAGGTCATTGTAGGCATTTGGCCGGCTTCCTTGTGACCATACCAGAAACAATTCTGACCCCGGTATGTATTCCCATCTGATTACAAGGTTGGACCGGAATTGAATGAAGTTGAAATCAGGTGTGCTGAATGAATAATCGGTATTGCCGTCGTGGTTTTCATCTACAAAAAATGAATCGCCATCGCTGCTGATCTCTTCACTGGTGTATTGGTGGAATCGTGCATTGTATTCTTTGTTCAATGGATCAGTTACGTAGCCGAAATTTTGATATTTGGCTCTGTAAATAAAAGGTTGTCCGTAATACTGGATGGTCAGATCGGGAGACAGGTTATACGTCAGACGAGCCGTTAAGGAGAATTCGTGCTGGGAAACTTCGCTTACAATGGTGCGTATATCGCCTCCAAAACTGGTTTCCGAAACAAACTGATCCTGGCGCCGTGATGAGTTCCCATATCCGGGACTAATGTTGATCTGCATGGCATTGATGGGCAGGAATCCGACATACGTATACAAATACTGCGAGCTGACAGTATTTTCAAAACCCCAGGCCTCTGAGTATTCCGCTCCGAAATAAACCTTTTTACGGTCATCGGAATTCAGGTAAACAAAGGTTCCAACACCAGCAGGGCGACGGAGTGAGGAGCCTCCCCGCAGAGCATTGTTAGAAATTTCCAGCGGATTGTATGTAAAGCCGGTTCCGATTCGCCAGTTGTTGTTGAAATGACCATGGACGTTGGTATTAAAGGCGGAAAACAAAAATTGTCCACCAAAATCCCAGCGGGCCCAGTGATTATAATTGATACGGGCATTTCTAAACACCGAAAACGGCTGCTGCAACTGATATCCAACCCAGGTAAAGTGATTGATCTCGTCTGCTGCTTGCAAAAAACCTGCATCGTTGAGTTCCAGCTCAGGCGAACGCCAGGTAACTCCTGTTTCGAATTTCACAATGCCTCCATGCTTGTTCAGCTTTCCTCCGAATTTACCAATTCTGAAAGTGCCACCCGTTCCGGTAAGTGAGGTGCGGGTACTGTCCACTTCCAGGTAATCGGCATTGGTGCGCTGGAAGTGATGCACAAAACTGGTTTGCGTGGCCAGTATGGCTTCCGGGCTTCCTTCCACATGACTCGCCAGCAGGTTACCTGCCACAAACCAGGCCCTCTTTTTCCAGAAATGCTGAAAATCCAGACCTCCTGAATATGCCCCGCGATGCAAAGAACCAAGGTCCCTTTCCCGGTTTACAGCGCTAAATACACCACCAATGATCGTATTCCCCTGATCGTAATCTTTCATAAGTCGACCCAGGAAAAAATTGGTCATAGGCTCCACCAGCTCCTTCCGCCGCTCGCCTTCATGGTCAATTCGTGCATATTCACGTTTCGTTACGCTTTCCAGAATACCGATCGACAAACCTTTGGAGGTTTTACCGCTAAACTTCGCAGCCCCTAAAATCGCGGTGTTTTGTGGCACATCAACATATTCTCCATTTTGCAAATTAGGGTACCCATGCGGCGCCCCTCCAATTCGACGGGAGTAAAACAAGAGATCGCTGTCATAACCACCTCCTGCTTGAGAACCCGTTAACTGGTAATCAAACAAATTGCGGCTTTCCACAAAAAAGGGCCTTCGCTCCTGAAAGAAAATCTGGTAGCCATCGAGGCGAACAGCTCCGGGGTCGGCTTCCACCTGACCAAAATCGGGATTGATGGTAAAATCGAGGATGAGATCTCTGGTAACAGCAAGCTTCCCGTCCAGACCCGCAGAAAGTTTGTTGTTGGAGCCATCAGCAAAGGGGTTTCCGGGCTCTTCAGGGAAGCGCTCCGTTTGGGCCACGACATAAGGCGCGAGTTCAAGTTGCTTGTTATCAGGCAGATCATGCAGACCGTGTAACTCTCCAAATTCACTCACCCAGCCACTGGCGCTCCGGGGTACCGATTGCCAGGTGGAGCGCTCCTCTTTTCTTAATATCCTTCGGGTAAACTGAATACCCCAAACCGGATTGGTTTGTTTGCCGTACCGCAACTGACTGAAAGGGATCTTTACCTCGGCCGTCCAACCCAGACTGTCGGTATTCGATTGCCCATCCCAAATCGGGTTCCAACTGGTATCCCAGTTATTGCCGTTATCGGTGACGTATTCATCGCCTCTTACACCACTTACCGAAAAAGTGAAAGAAAAGGCGGTGCGCAAATCATGATAACTGTCAATATTGATCTCCACCCAGTCGCCTGTAAACTGATCTCGCCGACCCATACGACGCACAATGCTGTCGGGAGAGCTGTCGAAACATCGGTATCCGATGTACAGGAACTTGTCGTCAAATACGATCTTGAACTGGGTTTGTTGGGAAGGATCAGCTCCCTGATCAGGCTGGTGTTGTACAAATCCACTACTCCAGTCAACCTGAGCCCAGGCAGCCTCATCGAGCTTGCCATCCAGCTTGATGCTGTTGTTTTCTACGGCGTTGGTAAAATACTGTTTTTTGCCAAGGACTTCGGGTGGTTGTGCATGGGTTTGAATGGTGATCAGGGTTGCGAACAGGGGGAACAGGAGCTTTCGCATACAGATAGCAGGGTTTTGGTAATCGTTTGTACACCAAAGAGTACATTTTTGGTGTAACGTTGCATAGTCGGGATATGTAACGCGATACCCCCTACCAAACATTCCCTGCTTTCGACGAAATGGTGTTTATTCACCCTGTAGGTAAATTACATCTCCTTTTTTGGTAGCGATGTCGTACTCATACGTTTTGGGGATTTTCAATGATGACGCCTTTTTCTGGTTGTGGATCAGCGCTTCTTTAAGTTCCGGAACTGCGTAAAACGGGTTTGGATTTTTTCCGACAGCCACCTTTAATCCGGCTTTTTTCAAAGGAATGGCAGACCTGATCCGGCAATTGCCACCCAGCGTTGATTTGATCCTGACAATTTTCAATTTCCCCTTTTCCCAAAGTAAATTTACTTCAAAACCTCCTCGGGCTTTTAATCCTCTTATCTCGCCATCCTGCCACTCATCCGGCAGTGCGGGGAGTAAATGGATGGCGCCGTCGTGGCTTTGCAGCAACATTTCAGCCAGTCCGGAACTAAACCCGAAATTGCCATCGATCTGAAACGGTGGGTGAGCGTCAAATAGGTTGGGGTAGGTGCCACCTTTTTGTGTGCTGTCTGGTTGAATGGATGGTTTTAGCTGGTCGTGAATGAGTTTTAAGGCATGGTTCCCATCCTGAAACCGCGCCCACCAGTTGATTTTCCAGCCCATAGACCAGCCGGTAGACTCGTCGCCGCGGGCAATCAGCGAAGTATTGGCCGCAGAATATAATTCCGGCGTCCGGTATGGAGAAATTTGGTTGGAAGGATACAATCCATACAAATGAGATACGTGGCGATGCTTGTCGCCCTGATCGTCCCAATCTTCCAACCACTCCTGCAACTGACCCCATTTCCCGATCTGCATAGGCGGCAATTGGGTCAGCATAGTTTGTAGACTATCGGCATACACCTGATCCTCTGCCAACGCCCTGGAAGCATTGATGGCATTGGAGAAAACATCGAAAACCAGTTGGTTGTCCATGGTGGTACCGGCCGAAATACTGGTTTTGGAGTGATGTGAATTTTCGGGCGACATAGACGGGCAAAGCACCAGCCAACCACTTTTCGGGTCTTTTTGAAGAACATCCTGATAGAATTCCGCCGCTCCTTTCAAAATGGGATATACCTCTTTCAGAAATACTTTATCCCCGGTAAACAAATAGTGCTGCCACAGATGCTGACTCAGCCAGGCGCCGCCATTTGGCCAAAGTCCATAAAAAGCCCCATCGACCACGCCGGATATTCTCCAGAGGTCGGTATTGTGGTGAATGGCCCATCCCCGGGCGCCATACATTTTCGAGGCCGATTCCCGGCCGGTTACCGATATATCGCGAATTAAATCGAACAGTGGCTCGTGCATCTCCGAAAGGTTGGTGACTTCCGCCGGCCAGTAATTCATTTCAGTGTTGATATTCACTGTGTATTTACAATCCCATGGGGGACTCATTTTATCATTCCAGATGCCTTGCAAGGTGGCTGCCTGGGTGCCGGGTTGAGAGCAGGAAATAAGCAGGTAACGGCCATATTGAAAGTACAGGGCAATTAGCTGTGGATCATTGGATTGCTGGAACTGCTTCAGGCGGGTATCCGTGGGCAAATTAACCGATTCGCTGCTGCCCAGGTTGAGCATTACCCTGTTGAAATATTTGCGGTAATAATCGGTGTGGGTTTTTAGCAGGGTGTTGAAAGGCTTTGTTAAAGCGCTTTGCAACAAGCTGTCGGCTTTAGCCCCTTCATTTACACTGATGTCGTGGTAATTCCGAAAATTGGTGGCGATGGACACATAAATGGTGACCCTATCGGCATTGGTGATGACCAGGGAATTATCGGTTTCTGTTAGTTTTCCTCCGCTAACGATTGGTTTTACAAGGGCACAAAATCTGATCTTCCCTTTTTTGTTCTCAGCATCCGAAGTGGTGCCGTTTAATTGCAACATGCCCTTCTCCACTTTTGTTGCCTGAACGAGGTGTTCACTTGAAAACCTGAGCTCACAGGAAATTGCTCCGCGTTTGTTGGCACTCAGTTCAATGGCAATTACATCATCCGTAAAAGAGGAAATTACGTGGCGTTTGTACAAGGCATTGTTAGATACGAAACTGGTATTGGCCATTGCCTTGGAAATATCCAGATTGCGCTCGTAGTTAGATGGTTCGGTCATATCCTTAAAGGAAACAAGCAGATTTCCGAGCGGCTGGTAATGCATGCCATAGTTATTGGCATCACCAATGTTTTTCGGAAGATAGCCATTGGCTACCTGCTGGGCCTCCTCATATTTTCCTTCCAAAATGAGCTTGCGGATTTCCGGCAAATGTTCTTTCAATTCCGGCTGTACATTGTTTCCCGGTTCACCCGACCAGATGCTTTCTTCATTTAACTGAATGATCTCTTCTTCGACGCCTCCATATACCATGGCGCCCAGCCTGCCATTCCCGATTGGCAGGGCTTCTTCCCAAATCTGTGCGGGTTGCGTGTACCACAGTTTCATGGGATTTTCAGAACCTAATGTCTGGCAATTCAGGGGTGTTGAAATTCCGATCAACAGGAAGGAAAAAATGAGGGAGATGCAAATACTTGCACGCATTGGCAGAATTAGTTTTAGTTTTAAAAAATCGGCAACATCGGGTTCCACAATTGACGGTTGGTTTCTCGCAGATTATTCGCAGATGGTAAAAAGATATAACACAGACTTTTCTTCGAATAATCTGTGCGAGATAAAATCATTTAGGAAGCCGGCACCTGTGTCAGCGCCCCTTCAACAAAATACATATCGAGTGAGCCTTTGTTTTTGGCGTCCAGCTTGCCGCGATAGCTGCAATCAAATTTTTCGCTAACCAATTCAAAAGTATCCTTTGAAATATTGATCCTGCCGGGCTGGGAGTTTTGTTCTAATCGAGCGGCAATGTTCACGGTATCGCCCCAAATGTCGTATGCGAATTTCGTTATGCCCACAATGCCTGCTACCACCGGTCCTGAGTGAATGCCTATGCGCAGCTCCCAGCCTTCCGGATGCTCTTTCATGAATTCCTGAATTTTAAGGGCAGCATGTATGGTTTTTTCCGCGTGACGGGGATCGGGAACCGGCAATCCGCATACGCAGATGTATGCATCACCAACCGTTTTGATCTTTTCGAGTCCACATTGGGTTACAATCTTGTCAAAGCCTTTAAAATAGGCATCGAGTACATGCACCAGTTTTTCCGGGTGCATCTGCTCGGCATACCGTGTAAAGCTTTTGAAATCGCAGAATAGGACTGTTACGTTTGAGAAACGCTTTGCTTTGGAAGATCCGTTCGCTTTCAACTCTTCGGCCACATCCATAGGCAGGATGTTCAATAAGAGTTGGTCAGATAGTTTTTTGGCTTTATCAGCTTTTGTTTTTTGCCTCAGGATCATGATTCCGGCGCCAATGGCCAACAGCAAACAGGCAATCATGGCATAGATCTGAACCGTTCGTTTTTGGTCTCTTTCATTTGCCTTGGCAATTTCCACTTTGGATTCTTCCAGCTCGACCCTTTGCTTAAAACGCAGTTGTTGCACCGTTTTATCTTTTTTCTGGAGACTGTCGTTAACCACTATTGCCGAATCGAGATAGGCAACTGCTTCTTTCCATTGACCATCATGCTCTTTGAGCTTACTCATGATCATGCAATAATGCTTTTTTCTGTGATACGCTATCTTGTAATTCGTCAACATCAGGGATGAATCAACCTGAATACGGGCCTTTTCGAAATCACCTCTTTCGATATTTATTTGTGCCAATTGAAGTAGTGCACCTGCTGCAGAGCCTTTCGAATTGCCCGCAGCCAGACTTCTGTTTATATCCTTTTGTAGCAACTCTTCTCCTTTTTCAACATCTCCCTTTAAAATATACAGGTAGCCCAAATTGCCGCTGAGGTTACCGATCCATCCTTTTGCACTGTGCTTCGTAGCAAGCTCCAAACCAGTGAGGTAACAGTTTTCCGCTTCTGTAAAATTATCCTGCAGGCGAAAAGCCAATCCCATGGTATTATAAATGGGAAGCAATTGTTTGAAAGGCTCCCAGGGATTTTCCACTTTGCTAGCTTCTTTCAGGTATAAGATGGCAATGGAATAGTCGGCCAGATCGAAATATTTTTCACCGAATTTGTAGATTACCCATTGTTTGTGGAAGTATTCATCATCATGAAAACTTCGCGCCATTCGATAGGCTTTTTCATAATGAACCATTGCCTGGGTTGAAAAGGTCTTGAGCCCCCAGTAAAACTCTGCCAGGTAATACTCCAGGGTCGTTTCAAGCTGAAGATGATTGAGCGCTCTGGCTTTTTCTAAAAGGTCAAAAAATGTTCGCTCTCGCTCTTCAACCTGCTCTTTCGTTTTAGTATTACTCCATTTGATATGAGTAGCCGCCTTGATTTCAAGTTGAAATTTCTTGTCCTTGCTTTTTTTTGCTAATTCAGATAATTCTTTGGAAAGAGTAAAGTACCCTAAGGAATCATGTTTGTTAGCAAAGCTAAATAACGATTGTTCTATCACCAGATATCGATCCTTTAATGGCAACTCCAATAAACTATCCGGTTGAGCTCCAACAACTGAAATAATCAGAGAAAATGTAAAGGCGAAGAGAGATTTCATGATTTTGACCTCAATAAAAGACTTTCCTTCGGAAATGAGCTTAATAATTCCAAAATCCTGCTAATAAACAGAGGCAATGCCCTTCAAATGGAAGTACAATCAAAATTACAAAAGATATGAAACCGGCAGGAAGAATCTGGAACTTGTTCTATGTTCAAATAAGCAATTACCGCAAATCCCGCACATGTATGGCCAGTTTTCTGTTTCCTCGCCATTCCTCTTCTCTCAAACTAAACACCATGTCAAATGGCCGATGTTTTACATTGTTAAAAGCTTCACCCAGCCCGAAGCCAATGCCGGTGAATATGGGTTTGCTGCTGTATTGATACAGGGAAAGTCGAGCATGATTGTTGTCCAGAATTCTTGAATGGCCAGTATCCCGCACACTTTCTGCCAAAAAAAGCGGGGTCATGTTAGACGGGCCAAATGGCTCAAATTTCTTCAATCCCGACCAGAACTCGGGCGTAATTTGTGTGAATTCAATCTTCGAGGCAATTTCCAGGGTAGGAGCTTCCAGCTCTGTTGTCATCATATCGGAAACCACCCGTTCAAATAGTTCAGTAAAGGCTTCAATATTCTCAACAGGCATTTGCATTCCGGCGGCGTGGGCATGACCTCCGTAGGTATAAAACAGGTCTTCGCAGTGCTGGAGCGCAGCGTATAGATCGAAACCACGGACCGAACGTGCGGAGCCTACTGCCAGGCCATTGCTCTTTGTAAGGATCACCGTTGGTTTATGAAAGTCCTCGGCAATGCGACTGGCCGAAATCCCGATCACTCCCTTGTGCCACCCAGGATCGAAAAGCACAATGCTCTTTTTGTCTTCCCAATCGGGCAATTTCATGTACCGCATTCTGGCTTCTTCTGCCGTAGCATAATCCACACTCCTCCGCTCGGCATTGCGACTCGAAAGATGACGGGCAGCGGCAGTAGCACTGTTTTTATCGGCCGACAACAGCAGCTTAACAGCATCTCGCGCATCGCCCAATCGCCCGGCTGCATTGATCATTGGCCCCAGCCCAAAAACCAGGTCCATTACGGTGAGTGGCTTTGGCCTTTTGATGGTATCAACCAAAGCGCTCAGGCCGATGCCTGGCGAGCGATTCAGCCGCTTCAGACCGAAATAGGTAAGGGTACGGTTTTCATCAATAATGGGCACAATGTCGCAAGCGATGCTAACTGAGACAAGATCGAGGAGATTGGCGAGTTCTTCAGATGGCATGTTGTAGTGAAGACTCAGCGCCTGAGCCAGTTTAAATGCGATGCCACAGCCGCTTAGCTCCTTAAATGGATACGGACAATCGGCTCTTTTTGGATCCAGGTTGGCCACTGCTTTCGGCAATTCTCCCTCTGGCAAATGGTGATCGCAAATGATAAAATCTATGCCATAGCTATTGGCCAGATCGACGGCTTCATTTGCCTTTATGCCACAATCCATCGCCACAATCAGAGTACAATTTTGTTCCCGTGCATATTCCACGCCTTGCAGACTAACACCGTATCCTTCTTTCTCTCTGTCGGGCAAATAATAATCGAGATGCTGGGTAAGTCGCGACAAAAATGAATACATAAATGCCACACTCGTGGTGCCGTCAACATCGTAATCGCCGTACAGCAGTATGCGCTGCTTTTGTTGAATGGCTAAATCCAGTCGCTGCACAGCCAAATCCATGTCTTTTATGTCAAACGGATTATTAAGATCGCTGAAGGAGGGCTGAAAAAAGCTTCGTGCTTTTTCGGGCGTATCGATTCCGCGCTGGATGAGGAGAGATGCCAGAATAGGGTTTAGGTCCAGCGCCTTGGCAAGGGCGGTGGCTTCGTTTGAAGAGGATATTTGCCAGTTGTAGGGTTTTGGTTTCATGGATTTTTCGGTTTTACTTTTTTTAATTGACAATTGACGATTACATAATTACATGATTGAAGATGGTATGTGTAATAGGTGAAAGGTATATTAGGCTTTGTTTTGTTTCCCTATAGCGGTTTTAGTGCTGGCAGTAAATATTGCGATTAATTCGAGGCTTTCCTTGATTATTGGAACCAATTTGTTATTAGGATAATATGGGTGTTTTTGGATCAATTTGAGGTTTACGGATGTCTCACGGAGTTCTTTCAAGCAAATTTTCATTTTATGGATAAAATCTACTCTTGATTCAGCAGCTTGCGCTTCTCCATAGTTTAAAGCTGGAGCAGTTCCAGATCTGAGGAGTTGATTCCCCAGATGTTTGGCACCAGAAGAATTAGGAAGTTTTTCAACCAGCTTAATAATTCTGGATGCAAATTCAATGAGTCTGTTTTCGAGGTCTAAAGGTTTCATTTAGTTTAATTTTTAAATCACACATCCCATCCACAATCATGTAATTATGTAATCGTCAATTGTCAATTTTAAAAGTACTTTCTACGAAGTTAAGCTTTCCCCACCTAAAAATCAAGCAAAAAAAACCTCTCACCTCTTATCTCTCCGCACTCCGCACTCATCTCTCCGCGTCGTCTCCCCAATCAACCACTCGCTTATTTCGCCGTATGGATTTCTTTTCCGATTGCTTTTTCTTTTTATCAAGTCGCTGAATCACCGCTTTTTTGGGTGTTTTGGTTTGTTTACGTTCTTTGGTTTTGGTCAGCGCTTGTTGGATGAGCCGGATGAGTTTTTCCTCGGCCAGTGTTTTGTTCATCAACTGAGAGCGTTCTGTTTGATTGCTTGCGGAGAGGATGCCTTCTGCTGAAATCTTACTGGACAGCTTTTCCAGGATCGTGGTTTTTTCCTCATCACTGAGTGCATTGGACGCTGCCACATCGAATAAGGCATCGGCTTTAGTTTCTACTTTATTTACGTTTTGACCGCCTTTTCCGCCCGAGCGCGCCGTTCGGAAGCTGAGTTCCTGTTTTAATATTTCAATATTCATCGTTGCAATTTTGAAAAGCAGGGTGAATTTCCCAACAATTTCCCACTTTTGAGGTGAAGCACCGACAGATATGAAAAAGAAACCCGCCAATTCAGTTCCCACATCCGATCCTGAAAAAATTTATTGGGTCATATTGGGGCTTACGCTTGCCATCGTTTTGTATGCCCGGTTTTCACTTCTTGGCATGCCACTGGAGCGCGACGAAGGCGGCTTCGCGTATATCGGGCAGCACTTGTTCGGAGATCAATTGCTGTATTCAGATTTGCTCGATAACAAGCTACCCGGGCTTTATTTTTTGTATTGGATATTCAATCAACTGCCTGGTGGGTATGAGAAAAGCATTCATCTGGGCTTGCTGCTGATGCATGCCGGCACTTTGGGATTGTTTTTCATGTGGACTCGAAAGGCCTTCAATTTCCCGGTAGCCAGTATGGCTACTTCGCTATTTGCCGTATCGGCCATTATGCCTGGCGTTTTGGGATTTGCCGCACATGCCACACAATTGATCATGTTGCCTGTTATGGGCGCTTTGTTGCTGATTTGGAATTTCAATCAACATCCTGATAACAAACGCTTGTTGAATCTGGTATGGGCAGGATTATTACTGGGTTTTGCCTTCACGGTAAAACAACCTGCAATCGTATTCATTGTATTTGCCATTGGCGCTTTGATGCTGGGTAACGGATCGCTTGTGCAAAACACTGGGCGCGCTTTTGTATTGGGATTCTCTTCATTGTTGCCTTTTGGAGCCATTGCCGGCTATTTTTACCTGCAAGGTCGCTTTGATGATTTCTGGTTGTGGACCTACACCATGCCAACCGTACAAACAGCTGGCACCGGAGATTATATGTTTTATCTGGAGAAAACAATTCCCCGCGTAGTGGGCAATCACTGGTTGTTCTGGGGACTGGGATTGTCGTCGCTTTTGGTAGTTCCATTCAGCAATTTTTCCAAATCTGCGAGGTTTTGGGCTATTGGTCTTTTGTTGTTTTCCATACTTTCAGCAGCCATCGGACTAGCTTTTATGCCTCATTATTTTGTCCCGATGGTGCCATGGCTGGCGTTGGGCATTGCGGTAAGTTTGTTTTGGGTGGCCAATAAATTTGCGCCCGGAAACACCCTGGCTGAGGCGGTTCCTTGCATCTTGCTAATCCTCATGCCGATATTCATGAATTCGGATTACTTTCTAAATCCAAATTTTCCAAAAATTGTAGAGCAATGTTACCCCTGGAACGGCTTTTCTGAAGCAAAAGCAGTGGCGAAGGAATTGAAAAAACGCCTGAAACCGGGCGAGCGAATTGCGGTTCTGGGCTCCGAACCTGAAATAAATTATTATACAAACACCGAACTCTGCTCTCCGCATTTGTATATGTACCCCGTTGTTCGTGAGCACAAACTAAAAAGCCAGTTTCAGAAGGATTATCTTCAGGATCTTTTTGGATGTAATGCAGCCTACGTCGTGCTTACCGCCAGCGAATCATCGTGGACATCGGGATTTGCAGAAACACCTTTTTTCAAACGCGATATTTTCCCAAAAATCACGGAACGCTATGACCTGATTGGTCGCGCCAATATTGGTCAGGTGCCTCTGAACATTGTTTGGGATGAAGCGCTGAAAACCCATGAACCGCCGAAATGCCCGCCGATGTTCGTGTTTAAGAGGAAGCAATAAGGGTTTCTTTGCCATCCAGCGTCAAAAATCCGACTCGGGTTGATAATTCAATTAAAATGCTCGATCATTGACATTGAAACGAGAATTTAAAACCACGAGACATTGAAACACCTGCCCGTTTTTCTGATCCTATGCACCGCATTATTGATCACCTCTTGCAAGCAACATCCATCCATACAAGAAGAATCTGCATCGGAAGCCGGAGAAGCCTTTGAGCATTGGGGTGCCGCCCGCCTGTTCCCGGACGGGATATTTCACACCGAAAAATACACGGAAGCATTTGAGATCATGCGCCTGAGCGCCGAGTTACGGGGCGACAGAAGTCCCAGTTGGGAAGACATTGGGCCCAAGAACATTGGTGGCCGTACGCTTTGTCTGGCCATAAATCCACAGGACACCAACATTCTGTGGCTGGGAAGCGCCGGCGGTGGAATATGGAAAAGCGAAACGGGTGGCAGAGGCGCTGCCGCCTGGCACAGAGTGGAAACGGGATTCCCGGTTATGGGTGTCAGCGCGCTGGCCCTGGAGCCCGGAAATCCGGATGTGATCTACGCCGGAACCGGGGAGGTGTATAATGTGGAAAATGCCCAGCCGAGTGTAGCCATCAGAATCACACGGGGAACCTATGGTATTGGCATTTTAAAATCCAGCGACGGTGGTGCCACCTGGGTAAAAAGCCTGGATTGGAGCTACGGACAAATGCGTGGAGTTCAGGACATAAAGATAAATCCGCTCCGCCCGGCAACTGTACTGGCTGCAACCTCAGAAGGCTTAATGCGCAGCTGGGATGCCGGACAAACATGGCACATGATATTCGCTCAGAAAATGGCTGTGGACATTGAAATAAATCCGGTGGATACAAATCGCATATTTTGCAGTTTCGGCTCGCACAGAGACGATGCGACCAGTGGAGTGTACCGTTCTACAGACGGCGGCGCTTCTTTCCAGAAATTAACCAACGGCATCGCTACTTCCTACTCCGGAAAAGCCATGTTGGGTATTTCGCCAAGTCAACCGGATACGATGTATGTATCGGTTGGAAACGAAGAGGCTCAGGAAGGGTTTTATATGACTGCCGATGGCGGCGATAGCTGGACATCCGTGAGCAATTTCGATGTATGTATATACCAGGGCTGGTATGCACACGATGTGGCTGTAAAACCGGATGACGCCAAAACATTTATCTGGACGGGCATTGACGCCTGGAAATCGGTTACAAGCGGGGCTTTGGTTACGCATAAGACTTACTGGTATTTGTGGAATTTTGGATACGTGCCCGCTGGTTCATCCGAAGGACCCACGGATTATGTACATGCCGATATCCACCGCGCATATTTCAGTCCGACAGACCCCAATAAGCTATATCTGGTTACTGATGGAGGCCTTTTCGTATCCTCCGATGCCGGCGAAACCTTTGAAGGGAGAAATGGAGGATATCAGTCGCAGCAATTTTATGCCAATATTGGATACTCCACTTATACCAATGACTTGTGTATCGGCGGCATGCAGGACAATGGTTCAGCCATTTATTTCGGCGACCCGTCCTGGATTCGGGTCATTGGTGGCGACGGCGAGTGTGCGGCCATTTACCCTGGAAATGATGATATAATGTTTGGCTCCACTCAATACCTGAATATGTACAAAAGTGAAAACGGCGGAGCAGACTGGTATGGCGTTGGCGCTGAGATAAATGAAGAAGCGGCCTTTGACGGACCTTTCGAATTTGCACCTTCCAACCCGAATATTATGTATGCCGGAGCAAAGAGTATCTGGCGTTCTTCAAATCAGGGACAAAACTGGATAAATGCCTCCAGCGGTCCCATTGCGGGAGGTGATGTTATCCTAACCATGGCTGTAAACCCCGGAAACCCAGATGAGGTGTTTTGCAGTACAGCTCCTAGCGCTACTAACCTGGCACGCGTTTACCGCTTTTCAGCCAGTAACGGCATCACCCAGCAGCTGGCAGGTCTGCCGAATCGCTATTGTATGGACATAGCTTTTCATCCAAGTGACTACAACACCTTGTTTGCAGTATTTAATGGTTTTAATACCCAGCACGTATATAAATCAAGCAATCACGGATTTACCTGGGCACCTGTTGATAATGGACTGCCGGATGTGCCAACCAATACGATACTGATTGATCCCTTGTACCCTGACAATGTCTACATCGGAAATGATCTGGGCGTATGGCTGTCGCAAAATGGCGGGGATAGCTGGTCTCTTTATTCTTCAGAGGCACCCATGGCCATGCCGGTTATGCACCTGAGCATAAGCTCCGGGAGAAAGCTGAGGGCTGCCACCCACGGACTGGGTGTTTGGCAAACAGACATGGCAGGCGCTTCAAATAGTTATGAAGCCAGTTATGTAGTGAACAATCTTTCGGTACAACCAAACCCGGCCAGCGAAACGGCTGTACTTTCATTCAGTCTGGGTAAATCGGCAACTACCTCCATTGAAATTGTAGACATGTCCGGGAAACAACTCTGGCGTTCTGGAAACGAAACCCTGTCAGCTGGCCCGCATACACGATCATTGCCCGTGGCGCAACTGCCTGCAGGTACGTATGGCGTTATAGTTAGAAGCAGCAAAAGCAACAATTCTTGCCTCTTGGTGAAGAGAAAATAGGTTCGATTGCCACCCTCTGACATATTGCAAAATTACAATGTCGCATTCTTTACAAATGCGGGTTAATCTCATTGAGCCTTAGGCCAGTCTTGTTACATTCGGCCCGCATTCTTTGCAATTCCCCCCGTTTTCTGTCCAACTCAGTATTGGGCAACGTCACATCAATCAAAATAAAAACTCGTAAATCCTTCCACATGACTACACTCAAACACAGCTTGTTATTTGCTTTAATCCTTTTGTGTTCCACCTCTCTGTTGGCTACACACATTGTCGGGGGCGGCATTACCTATGAATGTCTTGGCGACGCCGGAAACGGCAACATGCGCTATCGCTTTACGATGAAAGTTTACCGGGATTGCCTGAATGGTCAGGCCCAGTTTGACAATCCGGCTCATATCGGCATCTACCGCGGTACTTTCCAAAACAATGTTTACATAGACGACTTCGACATTGCCCTGGGAGGCATTGCTGTTGTGGGAATCAACGAACCCGATTGTATAAACAACCTTCCAAATATTTGCCTGCAAGAGGCCACTTATACCTGGGAAAGGGTGTTGCCGGTTTCACCGCAAAGCTATTTTGTGGAATATCAGCGTTGCTGCCGCACCAATGCGATCGCTAATATTATTGCTCCGGAGGATGCAGGTGCCACCTACTTTGCAGAATTAACTCCGGAAGCACAACAATCATGCAACAGCAGTCCGGTTTTCAATAACTTCCCACCGGTTGTAATTTGCAATAACTATCCACTTGAAGTGGACTACTCTGTAACAGATCCGGACGGTGACCAGCTTGTCTACAGTTTTTGTGCGCCATATTCTGGCGGTGGACAAGGAGGTCCAGGGAACTGTAACAGTCCGGCTCCAAATCCCCCATGCCCGCCACCCTTTGATGAAGTGGTTTTTATTGCGCCTCTTTACAGCGCTTCACAGCCATTGGGTGGTAATCCAGTCATTACCATTAACCCGCAAACCGGTTTTATCAGCGGAACGCCAACCATGAACGGACAGTTTGTAGTGGGTGTTTGTGTGGAAGAATACCGGAACGGTGTTTTACTCTCGGTTACCCGTCGCGATTTCCAGTTTAATGTAACGCCTTGTGCACCACAGGTTACCGCTCTTGTCGGGTATGATGAGCTTGCCGGATTGCAACACTATGTGATCAAGAGTTGCGATGGAAACAAAACCATTACCATTGATAACCAGAGTTTACCGGTTGCCAACATCGACGACTTCCTTTGGACATTTGATTTGGGTGGCGGTAATGTCATCCAGAACAGTACAGATTTCGATCTGACCATAGATTTCCCGGATTTTGGCACTTATGATGGAACACTTATCCTGAATAACGGACTCGATTGCGGAGACACCGCCTTTATTCAGGTGCAGATCATTCCTCCGGTTCAGCTTGGATTGGGTTCTGACATCAAAATATGCAAGGACAGCACGATCATACTCGATGCCGGTTCAGGCTTTGCTTCCTACGACTGGCACGATGGATCAGATGACCAGACATTCACAGCCAATACTTCCGGCACCTACTTCGTGGCCGCGACAGATGCCTGCGGAAATGTTCAGCACGACACCATCGATGTGATCATCAGCCCATCTCCGGATATTATTCTGGCGGATGACAGTGTGTGTCCAGGAAATTCCATCACCCTGGATGTACCAGGATTTAGTCAGTATGATTGGTCGCCAAGTGCAGGCTTGTCCTGCAATAATTGTCAGACCGTAACCGTACAACCTGCTGCCAGCACTGTATACACATTGGTGGCTACCAATCAGGATGGGTGCACCAAGGAAGGCAGTTTTGAGCTTACTGTATTGCCTACACCGATGGCAACCTATACCATTCAGTTTTATCCGAATGAGACAGTTACGTTGGGTGGTCAAACGTATAATCAACCTGGAACGGTTGTGTTGGATGTAGCGTCCACTACAGGCGGTTGTGATTCTGTAAACACCTATGTCCTCGAGCTGATCCCAACAACGCTCACCATGCAATGTCCGGCTGATATAACAGTTGCCATGCCGAACAATGCGAGTGCAGTAGCCGTAAATTATACAGCGCCAACTACCGCAACAAATTGCCCGGGCACAGCACCAACGATTGACTTAAGTTCTGGTCTTGCTTCGGGATCTATGTTCCCGGCCGGATTAAGTACTGTTTGTTACGAAGCCTCCAGCACCTGTGGTGATCAGGCTGATTGCTGCTTTACCGTCATGGTTTCAACGCTGGATTTGCAATGTCCTCAAGCCATTGTAGTGCAACTGCCTGTGGCGGCTGTGACCATTCCGGTAGATTATGCTGATCCAACTTCCATGACAAACTGCCCTGATCAGACGGTTAGTTTGAATTTGATAGAAGGACTGCCAAGTGGTGGTGATTTCCCCTTAGGCTTCAATAAAGTTTGTTACGAAGCCACCACTTCTTGTGGCAATCTCGACACCTGTTGCTTTAATGTTTGGGTTCAGGATCCACCAAACCCTTGTGACATCAAGACATTGGGTTGTATGCGCTATGAATTGCTCGATATTCGTCTGGATTCCATTAATCAACCGAGATATCGCATCAGAGCAACCAATTTCTGCACCTCTGAAATGGTTTATGTAGCCATTCAATTGCCCAACGGCGTGGTAGGCGTAACGCCGCTTGAAGGCAGCATTTACACAGCGCCCAATACCGGCAACCAATACGATGTACGCAACCCGAACTTCTCGCCATTCTATTCCACCCGTTACAAAACCAGAGGGGTAGGACTAAGCAACGGATTGGCCGACGTATTTGAATACCGCTTGCCGCAACAAAGTTTGCCGACCTATATTCACATTACAGCCCGTCTGAGAAATGGATTGGCCTATGAAGCGCACCTGAATACATTCTACTGCCCTGTTCAGCCCTGGGATGGCTCGCATGAAAACCTCCAAGAAGGCGGCGACAACCGGGGTGAATTTACAGAATCTGTACTGTCTGAAATGAGTAAACCAGTGCTTGATCTTCGTCCAAATCCGAGTTCCGGAACCTTGTATGTTGATTTCAGTCCCTGGTATGGCCAGTCGGTACAGGCACAAGTGCTGAATGCTCAAGGCCAAATTGTCTTAACCCGCCAGTTTGACGTGGAAAACGAGTGGCAGGAGTTTGACCTGGACGCCAGACTGAGCAATGGCTTGTATTATTTGCTGGTTCAACCAAGCCAGTCGGAGCGTGTTGCCGGCAAGTTTATGCTGCAACGCTGATGGTGTGAATTATGAGTTATGAATTATGAATCAATTGGGGTTTATTGATTGATTGTTAAAGACCTGACCGGGCTTCTTCGTTTTGTGAGAGGCCCGGTTTTTTATATTGATACGGCCAATGGTTACAAAGTATACGACGTGGATTTTCTCTTATTTACTCATCGCAATTGTAATCAATTACTTTTGTGTGTCTTATTTTATCATCCTGTAAGGTTCGCAGGATTAGATTTGATTTTGAAATACTGAACTGTATGAAACGTCTGCTGTTTTTTCCCCTATCGTTTTTCATCGCTTTTTCAATGCACGCCCAGGAAATCACTCTCCAACAAGGTATGGTCATTCGCAACTCCTGCAGTGTAAAAACCAACAGCTATGTGATGGAAGCAGGCGCCGAAACATTTTCGGAACCCGGGAATCTGGAGGAGTTGAATGGCGTCATCGTAATTGAAGGGGATAACATCACCATCGACTTTCAGGCGGCGGAATTGCGGAGCAGAGCCAATCGCCTGCGGCCAGATCAGTTTACGGGTGTGGGAATTATCATCAAAGGGAATAACATCACGTTGAAAAATGCCATTGTGCGTGGGTTTAAGATTGCCTTGTTTGCCCTTGGCGCCGAAAATCTGAAGCTGGAAAACTGTGATTTCTCCTATAATTACCGGCCAAAATTGCGGTCCACGCGCGAGCGCGAGGACTTTTCTGACTGGCTCAGTTACCACCACAATGATCAGGATGAATGGATGCGATACGGAGCGGCTTTTTACCTAAAAAACTGTTACGGAACCATTATAAAAGGATGCCGTGCCACGGGTTGCCAGAATGCCTTACTGATGAGCGGTTGTGAGGATGCCCTGGTGTACAACAACTTTTTCCATTATAATTCAGGGCTGGGTATTGGCCTGTACAGAAGCAGTCGGAATAAAATCATGCACAACATGCTCGACTGGAATGTGCGGGGTTATTCTCACGGATTTTATGAACGAGGACAGGATTCGGCAGGGATACTGCTGTATGAGCAGAGCAACGAAAACCTGATCGCTTTTAATTCAGTTACACATAGTGGGGATGGCCTGTTTCTATGGGCCGGGCAAAGCACCATGGATAGTGGTGTGGGTGGCTGCAACGACAATTTTATATACGGCAACGATTTCAGCCATGCGCCCACCAACGGCATTGAAGTAACCTTTTCCAGAAATAAAATACAGGGAAATCTCATACAAGAGTGTACTTATGGCATTTGGGGTGGATACAGCTTTGAATCTCTTTTTATGGGAAACCTTATTGCCAACTGCAAAACAGGTTTGGCTATTGAACATGGCCAGAACAATACCATTAGCCGGAACCTTTTTATGAGCGATTCTACAGGCATTAACCTGTGGGCCAGAGAGTCTCAGCCTGCTGACTGGGGATATTCTATAAAACGCGACACGCGGAACCGGGATAGCAAGATCGATCGAAATGTGTTTCTAAGCGTGCGCAGTCCATTGAAGATCAGTAACTCGCAAAACATTTCTGTAAACGGAGAAAACCTGTTTTATGATTTTCAGTCGGTACTTGAAACACCAAAACCAAATGACGGCCTTAAATTTCTGAGAAACGATCTATACGCCCCTCTCAGCAAGCTTCAACAGGTTTGGAAAAGCCCCGTAATCGCCAGCTCTAAAAACCTGAATTTCTCGCATGAAGGAGAGCCGGAAAACCCCTATGCTCCTTTGGATATCCCTTACAGAGAGTTGCAGGAACCAGATAGCCTGTCTGATGGTATGCTTGCCGTATTGCCGGATGATTTTCCACACGGGAGACAATTTATATTGATGGACGAGTGGGGCCCATTCGATTTCCGCAGGCCAGTTGCCATTGTGGATACGATTGCCGGGAATCGCTATTCCATTGTACTGCTGGGCCCATCTGGTGACTGGCGAATCAGCAGTATGAAAGGGGTGAAAAATGTAAGCGATAAAAAGGGAATTGTACCAGCCTCTATTATCGTTGAAAGAGATCCTGCCAGCCCGGTATTGGAACTTAATTTTGCCTATTTAAGCCCACAGGACATATTGAGTGAATTTGGTGAAAAGATACCAGCAGGGAACCCGTACCAGTTTGCCATCAAACGTTTTGAAAAAAAGCTCGACTGGCATGTGAGGCTTTTCAATTATGAGGGTGATCGCCCGGCTGATGACTTTGCCAGCGGGAATGCTTTAGCTGAAAAGTCTGTGGATGAATTATATTTCGCCTGGTGGGGCAAACCGGCTGATGGCCTGAATGAAGACAAATTCGCCACCGAAAGCAAAACGGTGTTCGACATCGCTCCGGGCGATTATACGCTGGAGCTAACTTCCGATGACGGCGCGCGTTTATACCTCGATGATAAATTGATCGTGGACAACTGGACGATTCACGAGCCGGAAACCGATGAAGTGACTGTTACCCTGGGAGGACGCCATACCATCAGAATCGAGCATTTTGAGGCAGGCGGATTTGCGACGCTCGATTTCCGGATACACCAATAAATCCAAATTACAAATCTATTTCCATCATAACCGGACAGTGATCTGAGTGCACCACATCGGTCAGCTGGCGCACATGAGTGATCTTATCGCGTAAGTTATCGGTAACTGATTGATAGTCAATTCTCCAGCCTTTGTTATTGCCCCTGGCGCCGGCGCGGAAGCTCCACCAACTATATTCCACTTTATCGGGGTTTTTATATCGGAAGGCATCGGTAAACCCGCTTTCGAACCACTTGGTCATCCAGGCTCTTTCTTCCGGAAGAAATCCTGAACTGTCTTTATTCCCTTTTGGATTGTGAATGTCAATTTCCTCATGGGCTATGTTGTAATCGCCGACAATGATGAGTTTTGGGCGTGTTTTTTTCAGCTCCGTAATGAAATCAAAAAACCAGTCGAGAAACTGCATTTTGAAATCCTGCCTGACATCACCGGTAGTACCGGAAGGGAAATAACAATTCAATAGTGTCCAATCTCCGTAATCGGTGCGCAGTATCCTGCCTTCCCGGTCATAATCGGGATTGCCAGCTCCAGCGATCACCTGCGAGGCTTCCATTTTGGAAAAAGTAGCCACGCCACTATATCCTTTCTTTTCAGCGGAAAACCAATGATGCGTGTATCCCAGTGCTTCCAATTCCAGCACTGGAACATTCTCCTGAAGCGCCTTTATTTCCTGAAGACAAATGATGTCAGGTTTCTCTTCCGCAAGCCATTCAAAAAAGCCCTTGGTAATGGCTGCTCGAATGCCATTCACATTATAAGAAATAATTTTCATAATCGGGATATTTTAAACTGACCAGGGATAGCAGGTTTTGATCCGTAACAGTGGCAGATGTTTATTTCTATTCTTAGAGCATAAACCTGAAAAGCGCGGTTTCAAAAAATCAATCTAAAACTCTAACTTCTCACATCCCATCAACAATTATGTAATCATGTAATTGTCAATTGTCAATCAAAAACACCTATGTAAATAGAAAATCGAAGACCTCTAATCTACCCTTCAACCAAGGTTCCAACTGCTTCCCCCATCACAATGCTAACCAGGTTCTTCGGCTGATTGATGTCAAAAACGATGATGGGCATGTTGTTTTGTTTGCAAAGTGTAAAGGCCGTCATATCCATCACTTCGAGGCCCAGGCTGATCACGCGGGCGAAGGTCAGTTTGTCGAACTTAACCGCCATGGGATCTTTTTCCGGATCGGCATTATAAATACCATCCACCCGGGTGCCTTTCAGGATCACGTCTGCTTTGATCTCATTGGCGCGTAGTGCTGCTGCGCTGTCGGTAGTAAAGAACGGGTTTCCGGTTCCGGCGGCACAGATCACGACCCTTCCTTTTTCCAGATGACGAATGGCTCTGCGACGGATATAAGGTTCGGCAACGGATTCCATTTTCAGGGCCGTCATGAGCCTTGTAGTTACTCCCTGGGATTCCAGGGCGCTTTGTAGGGCGAGACCGTTGATCACAGTGGCCAGCATGCCCATATAATCGCCGGTTATGCCTTCAATCCCTGCGCTTTCCGACTGCAAGCCACGAAAAATATTTCCGCCGCCAATGACCACCGCAACTTCGGCGCCAAGCATTTGCAGTTCTTTGATTTGCTGGGCATAATGCTTGAGCATCACAGACTCAATGCCAAATTTTTGTTTGCCCATCAGGCTCTCGCCCGAGAGTTTGAGGAGTATGCGACGGTATTTTAATGTGCTCATGGGAATTGTGGTGGATGGAGGACTGCGCAAAGTTCATAAAAAACCGGGAAGTGTCAGAAGCATTTTTTTGCCTTTGCAAAATATTTGAGCTTACAGGGTTGGGCGAATCTATTTTTACTGACTATCCGCATATTGGAATATCGAATATCGAACACCCAATATCAATTGCAGAAGTAGAAACCTTTTCGCAGCGCTTGTGTCTTTTGACCAATTGAGGTGGGAAAATACCGGACGCATGTTTTTTCACCACAGATTACACAGATTTTCACAGATAGATTGAATGATTGCCTTCGGCAATCCGTTAAAATCTGTGTAATCTGTGGTAAAATTATTTTACAAAGATCGAATCCACTCAGATTATTTCTTTCTGTCTAATATCCAGATAGCCAATTTATTTTTCCCCAATTCTGGGCTTTATCCTCACCATTTGCAGGGGCCGCCCATTGGCGTCTGTTGGCAGAGCAGCAATTCTGTCCAGCACTTCTTTGCCGGCAATTAATTTACCCAATAAAAGGCACTTTGACCCTAGCTGAAGGGTACCTCCGTTTTTCAAGTAAAGTTCTCGAAATCCCGGCGCAATGGTAATTCCACGCAGTTTTTCCCATTTAACCAGATCGGCCTCTGTGAGTTTTCTTCCCTGAATCAGGTAAAAGCGTCCTTCACTCCAGACAAACTGCCCACTGAGCGCCGGGCCATTCCCTGTACTATTTTCAGGAGCGTTGTACCCCAGTTCCAGAAAACCATCGTGTAAAATTTTGGCTACCTGTATACTGTCCCCTTTTAATTCAGTCATTCTCTGAAGTTGGCCAAAAAGGTTGGCAGGGATATCGGGTAAAAGGTCAACGGTCATTTCCCCAAAATCTGTGTGGAAAATGACCGTTGAAGTGCCTGTTTTACAGGAAATAAAAACAAAAATGATCAGCCCAAGCAGGACATTAATCTGGTTCGAAGCCCAATACGATGTTGAATTTTGCATAGTTGGTAAGCTTCTTGCTTGGGTAAAGTTCCGGTTTGTCGAAACCAACACCATAATCGAAGCCAAGCGTTCCAAACATAGGCAGGAATACCCGCAAGCCCATACCTACCGAACGTTTTATGTCAAACGGATTGAAATCTTTTGCTGTTCTCCAGGCATTACCCCCTTGAGCGAAGGTGGTTATAAATATGGTACTCTGTGGATTCAGAGAAATTGGATAGCGAAGCTCAATGGTGTATTTGTTAAATACTCCCGCACCACCCGGATAGGGCGACATGATGTCGGAGACCTCATAGCCACGCAGACTGATGATATCCCTTGCATTCAGTCCAAAATTCTGGTTGTTCAATCCGTCACCACCAAGGTCAAAGCGCTCGAATGGTGTCAAGGAAGTTTTATCCGACCAGCGACTCAGCAAGCCGATCTTGGCTGATGTTTTCAACACAAGTTTCCCAACCAGCGGAGTGTACCACTCGGCATCTACCCGCCATTTCAGATATTCAACATAGCGGTAAATGTCGTTTACTGAACCATTCTGGTAGTAATCGGCAGTTCTGAACCAGGAATATGGCGGCGTCATATTTACTTTCAGAGAAACCAGGGAACCGTTGCGTGGGAAAATCGGATCGTTGATGCTGTTACGCGCCAGCGTCAGACCCAGGTTGAAGTTGTGGAAAATACCATCGGATACAACGCGGTTTTCATCATCCCGGAAAGCGAAGGACAGGGCATTGGTCAGTTTCAGTGTTTGAATATCCGCATCGGCACGGAATATAAAATTGTCGTCCGGGAATTTCAAACGGGTTCCGAAACCGACAGAGCCTTGCAGGATTTCCAGTTTCTGGAAACTGCTCGATCCGAAAATACCGTAGGCGTAGCGGTTATAGTAGCCAGCCACAGTAAGGGAGTTCGGGCGCTTGCCACCCAACCATGGTTCCGTGAAGGAGGCGTTGTACGACTGAAAGCGGTCGCCTGAAGTTTGTCCACGTACGCTGAATCGTTGTCCGTCGCCTTGTGGCAGCGGGTTCCAGGTTTCCTTGTTCTTGATATTCCGAACCGAGAAGTTGTTAAACGTCACACCAAGTGTTCCGATCACCCCTCCGCGGCTGAACTGGGAAGCAGGCTGATAACCCGCAGAAAGTTCCAGCTGATCGCTTGGCTTTTCCTCCACAGTGTACTCGATGTCCACGGTGCCTCGTTCCGGATTAACCGGTGTGTTTATCCCCAGAGATTCGGGGTTGAAATAACCGAGGTTTACAATTTCCCGCTGAGAGCGAATGATGTCCGAGCGGCTGAATTTATCGCCGGGACGCGTGAAAAGTTCCCGTCGGATCACATGTTCATTGGTCCGGTCATTTCCCTTGATCACAACGCGGTCGATGGTTGCCTGCGGTCCTTCAAAGATCCGCAATTCAAGATCAATGGAGTCATTTTCGATGGATGTTTCAACCGGATCTACGCGGAAGAACAAGTAGCCGTTATCGAGGTAAAGCGAGGAAATATCGCGGCCGTCCTGGCTGAAGGAAAGGCGCGTATCCAGCAGTTCCTGGTTAAATACATCTCCTTTGTTGATGCCAAGCACCTGGGTTAGGTATTTGGTTTCATAAATGGTATTCCCTTTCCATCGAATGTGACGGAAGTAGTATCTGTTCCCTTCTTCAATATCCATGTGGATCATCAGAAGTCCTTTCTTGCCACGCCATACACTATCCCGCACAATTCTGGCATCGCGGAAACCAATGGTATTGTAATAGGACTCAATTTTCAGCTTGTCTTCTTCGTACTGATCGCGTATGAATTTAGATTTCTTGAAAATCTTGCGCTTGATATGGGTCTCCTTCATTTTCTTCCGGAGTACCCGTGATTTTACATGTTCATTGCCGGAAAAGGTAATGGCCTTGATCTTTACTTTTTTGCCCCTTTTGATGGCAAAGGTAAGCTTAACGCCATTGGTAGAGCGTTCATCTGGTTCAGACTTGATGTCCACCTGAGCGTCCAGATATCCCTTCTCCACATAAAACTCCTTCAGTTTGTAAATCAGCGTGGCTCTCACGTTATCGGTGAGAATGGAACCTTTTTGCAGGAATTTATTGATCACTCCGTTCAGGTCGTCGTGCTTGCTTTTTTTCACCCCTGTAAAAGAGTGCCTGGTGTATCTGGGCAACTCCTGTACCACAATTTCCAGAAAGATCTTGTCGCCCACGGTTCTTTCCTGATTGATTTGTACATCAGTAAAAAGCTTCAGGTTCCAAAGCGTTTGAACGGCTTTGGCAAACTGGTTTCCAGGAACCCGGATTTTGTCGCCTACCCTGAATCCGGACAAAGCGATCAGGGTGTTTGCATCGGCATACTGCGCACCTGTTACCCGGATACCCCCGATCTCAAACTCGGCGGGTTTCTCATAAGATACCATGGGCAAAAGCGTATCCTGATCGCTTTGGGCATTCATGGCCAGCGGCAGGAGACCGGCAAACAGCAAACAGAGGGTATGTAACTTCATTTTTTGTGTCAATTGTAGATAAATTGGGCTGGAAAGAAGATGTTGAAGGTCAGAAAGTACTGGCATTATCGTCCGTTGTTGAGTCCGGCTATTTGCAGCATTTCCTGTAAATTAGGACAAGCGTCATAGAGTTGGTTAACCGAGAAATAGGTGCTTTTCAGCTTTTCCAGAACCCATTTTTCGGTAAATTCTGCTTTTTTCTGCTCCAACGCAGCCAGTTGAATTTTACCGTAATCCTTTTTAAGATCAGCCTGGTGCGGAGAACTTCGACTCACCAGCATTACCATTTTGTATACAACGGATCCGTCCAGTGATTTGCTCTCAAAAGGCTCGGCGACTTCGCCTTCTTTTTTACCATCAAGGGCAAAAAACACGTCTGTTTCCAGGTCAGTTACTTCAAAAAAGGTATTTCCAGTGCGGGGGTTTGCCACCCGTCCGTCGTTGCTAAAACTTGCCTGGTTCTCATCGCCCACTGTTTTCAGCGCTTTGCTGAAAGTCATCATGCCTTCATTAATTTTTTCACTAATGGAGTCCAGTGTGATTTTGGCCTTTTCCAGATCCTCTTCTGAAATTTCAGGTTTAATGAGGATGTGGCGGCAGTGAATCAGGTTGCCCCTCCGCTCGATCATCTGGATGATGTGAAACCCAAATTCCGTTTCGATCACCGGGCTGATTTCATCGGGGTCGAGTTTGTAGGCCATGGCCTCAAATTCTGGTACAAATGTTCCGCGTTTTACAAATCCGAGATCACCGCCCTGCGGACCGCTTCCGGGATCGTCGCTGTATTTCTTGGCCAGGGCTTCAAAGTCCTCTCCGTTATCCAGACGTTTTCTGATATCGTCTGCCAGATCTTGTGCCCTTTTGCGTTCCTCGGCGTTCACCCTGGGTTTGTAAATGATTTCCCGGTATTCCACTTCGGCATTGAAATAGGGAAGTGAATCCTTTGGGATGTCGTTGAAGAACCTTTTCACCTCTGAAGGCGTAACCGTTGCCTTGGATGTAATTTGATTCTGCATGCGCTCGGCGAGCAGCTGGTTGCGCATATCGGTTCGGGTTTGGGATTTAATCTGGTCAATTGTCTGACCATAGAAATCCTCAATGGCTTTGGAATCCTGATTGAAGTACAACATCAGGCGATCGATACGCGCATTGAGTTGGGTTTCAACTTCTTCCTCAGTTACTGCTATCGAATCGAGTTTTGCCTGGTTCACCAATAGTTTTTGTACAATAAGATTTTGTACAGCAACACATTGAAAATCATCTGGCAATTCAGGATTTTGCTGTTTGGCGTAGGAAAATTGTTCCTGCACTTCGCTTAAGAGTATGATCTCGGAGCCAACAGTTGCCACTACTCTGTCGATCAGAGCCTTGTCATTTTGGGCAGGCAACAATGCAGGCAAGATGATAAACAGCAAAGCCCAGGGTGCTATATTTTTCATAAATAGATTTTTCTGTTAATTGGAGTTGAACCAATGTTACTTAATGATGATGTTCTCGCGCTTCAACTCCCGATCGTAAAGCGATTTTTTCCAGTTTTCCAGCAAATCCTGTTTTCGTTTGTGCAGGATGATCCTGGATGCCTGTTCTTTTACGTAATCAAATGGCGCCGTGCTTTTGCCCTGCGCCGATTCCAGTACCCGGTAGTAATACCTGAAATCGCCATCGCGGAGCGTACCCTCCCGTCGGGAACTCATATTTTCGGAGGTTAACGTTCCTTTCGGCAAAAGTGCGGCGACTTCCTGTAATTTATACCATTTATCTTCATCCAACAAGGCCAATACGGCTTTTTGGGCAGCGAGGGTTTTGAGTTTATTCATATCACCCGGCTTCCGGCTGTTCCACAGCTTGTTGAACTCTTTTTCTGATTTGTCGTCGCTGGGTATTTTCAACACTACGCACTTCAGGATCATGCTTTCCAACTGAAACTGTTCCTTGTTATTGTCGTAGAAGTTGCGCATTTCATCATCCGTAACCACACTATCGAGCTTTTCTGCGATGATCTGTTCCTCAAAATTGAAACGCACCAGACTTGCCCGGTAATTCCTCACCAGTTCATCGATGTTCAGATCCTTGGGGATGTTGCGCTCGGCCTCATACATCAACAACTGGTCTCTTGCCCAGCGTTGAACGTAAGCAGCCACCATAAGCGCACTGTCTTCCTGAGAAACATCCTCAGGAACCACACCATCGAGTTCAGACAGGTACAGGCTTTTGTTGTACACTTTAGCCAACAGCACATCATCTGTCTTATCGCTTTCGGCATTGCCACAGTGCACACTGGCTACAGCTACACACAAGAGTAGGGCGTATAGAAATATTTTCATGGCCAATTCATTAATGATTGTCCCAAAGGCGGGCAAAGTTACTTCAATCGGGGACAAATAGAAGTATTGAAGTGCAAGGGAAAGTTAAGGATGAAAATTAAATTTGAAAAAATATTTGGAAATCAGAAATAATGGGCTGTACATTTGCCGCCGCTTTACGCAAAAGCCTTATTTGGGCGCATAACTCAGTTGGTTCAGAGTGGCTGCCTTACAAGCAGCAAGTCGGAGGTTCGAGTCCTTCTGTGCCCACCATCAAAAACATCCTTATAGAGCTACAAACGAACGTTTGTGGCTCTTTTTTTTGCTGGCACAATGGGCAGTTGGGGAATCAGGTCCAATATGCCTTTCTCATAAACGATTGAACACTTCTTAGGCCTCTCCGAGGCCAGTTTTCTGGCGTTAGAGAGGTTTCCGCCTCTCCGAGGCTGTTGTTTTGGCTGCTGATTCGATTGTATGACTTGTATGTTTGAGTGCCCAAGAATCCATCAGCTCGCTCTCCGATTTCATCTCTCAGCTCTTTCATTTCGCTCTCCGCTCTCCGCTCTCCGCACTACAAAAGCTGTTGCTTAAACGTTTCAAACTCATCTTTCGTTAACACACCATGGTCCATCAGCTCTTTTAGCTTGATGATTTCATCGGCATTTGAAAATTTTTGGGTGCTTTCCGGTATCGCCTTTATACTTTGTTCAGTTTCCTCATCGAGCAGTTTGGCCTTGTTGGCAGAGCAAAATTTAAGAAAAGTTTCCTGCCCCACAACGAGGCGAATGGGGGCCGGTAGAAATTCATACGCCGTTGTAAAAGCAGCCTGAATTCTGTCGTCGCCAATGGATTTACCCAGTGTGCGAACATTCAGCATTGGCACCACTTTTTTCTGTATGATGTTTTTCACATCCGGGACAAGGTGATCAAGGGTTACTTTCTCCAGGGCCTTGTCTTTCATGTTCTTCAGGTCCTCCTTTTTCTCCTGAATGCCATCGGAAACCTTACTTTTCAGGTCTTTTAACTGATCTCCGGCTTCATTCAATTTATCCGTAGCCTTGTTTTTCAGGCCTTGAATGTTATCGCCAGCCTCGCTTATTTTTTCATTCGCTTTGTCCTTGAGCCCCTGTAAGCCTTCGCCGGCTTCATTGAGCTTGTCGAGCGCCTGTTCCTTTATTTTGGTCGCTTGTTCTTCCAGTTTTGATTTGGCCTGGTCAACCAGTTTTTTAAACATGACAGATTGTTTTAGCAATGAACAATGAACAATGAACAATGAACAATGAACAATGAACAATGAACAATGAACAAAAGGTAATGGTATGAGAATTCATTAATTCTTTTAATAAAAACTATTCACCTCAAAAATCATTCATTGTTCACTGTTCATTGTTCACTGCTCATTAACCACTACCTATGGATGCACATGGAATTCCACCGTTTCTATCACCTCTCCTTCAGTTCCTTCATGTCCCCAAACACGGGCTTGTAAAACCCAGTCTGTGTGGGCATCTATGCCATTGGCATTTGACAGGATGAAGGTATCGTTGAACTCGTAGAGCCCGGAGGTTTCATGCACGTGTGCCTCATCGGGTTTGGTGTATACAACGGTTCCATCGGCTTTGTTGTAAATCTTGATCTCTACATTGTGTACCGTTTCGCCGGTGTGGCTCTCAAATTCAACCTCAATTTGGAGGGTATCTCCAACATGCTTGGCATCTGTATTTGGTGAATGAATATGGGCATGGTAATCGTAATCGGTGCCGTCATCTTCGTGTTTGTGGCAGGCGGCGACTGCGAAAAGGCCTGCGATCAGAATGCTTGAAAAAAGAAATTTAGTCATTATTTGATAAAGTTTAATTTGTTAAAAAATGTAGGTGATCTGAGCGGAGTACCGGGCGCCTGCCTCAACAACTCCGTCAGAATATTGGCCGGTTAATGGCAGGGAATAATTGACTCCTGCCATCCAGCGATTGTTTTTCAGGTTGATACCCGCGGTCGCGAATACACCATTGCCTCCGGTTCCGTGAACCGGGTTGCCATTTGCGTAGCTGTCTTTTGCGCTCGACAGGAAAGCAATTCCGGCATTGGGAATGAGATCGAGTGTTTTCAAGGGTATTTCCCGAAACACAATTCCCTGAATGTTGAACTGATTGCCAAAAGTGTAGCCCGATTTTGTAGGGCTATTTAATTGATAAAAACTGCTCAGTACAATACCGGTTTTACGATAGGTCCAGATTGCATCCGCCTGAAACAGATATGCCCAGGAACCCTTGCCCACGTTGAAATTGTCGGGCAAATCCTTGTTGTGTAGCTTTGGATCGAACTTTCCGGTTGGCAAGGACAGCCCAGCACCTGCTTCCAGGTAGAGGTTGCCACTTTTTGCCGTCTGTTTGTTCACCAATACATAACTGGCCGTCAGCCTGGGATCGGACAAGCCCTGCTCAATGAGAAAATCCTCCTGAATACGCCTTGAGTTCAGGTTATACGGCACAAAAGCCATAACGCGAATTCTCTTCGTCAGCGCGTAGCGTGCCGACAGTTCCCAGCTTTGAAATCTGTCTGCGATCCTGGTATCCGTTGATGAAATGGAGTTGAAGGCTATTCGGTTATAGGCAATTCTCAGATAATTGCTGCGATAAGCCGAAAAAAGTCCAATCCCCATGTTTCCGGATGCGCAACCGCATACATCACAAGCTGCTACCGGGCCCGAAGCGAGACAATAGCATAAGGCGATAAAAATGAATCTTTTTATCATATTGAATTGAATTTGACATGAAAATGCTCAAATCAACTCAACTGGGGTGGGTGGAAAATTTCGTAGAGGAAATTGCTGGTGTAAAATGAATCCTGAAAGGTGATGCGTGAATACATCTCCTTTGATGTAAAAAAGTCGGTGAGGATTTCCGGGAAGTCAAGGAATACGGAGAGTGAACTGAGTTCCTTTTTCTCCACCGGATTGCGCTTCTCCTTTTCCTCCGCTTGCCTGAGTGTTTTGTTCAGGTAACATTTACCATGACACTCGCTGTTTTCATTATTGCGGTTTACGCAGAGAAACTTTTCAATAAAGGATTGATTCATGTAAAAACCGGCAATAGCGACCAGATCCTTGAAAGACGAAGATAGGATCAGCACAGACAAAGCTATAGCCAGTAGTTTTTTCACAGGGCAAACTTAAGGCACAAAAAGCACAACATACTTAACAAAACATCGGAATGGCTAATCCTGACAATGATTTGACTCATAAAGCATTACATCCAATTTCCCTTTTTACAAGGAGATACCATTTTGAATTATCTTTCCATCTTTAGCTTTATCTCGTCTTCGTTCAGCGGCTCAATATCTGCCAGTTGGAGCAGCTCAAGTTTACCTTCTGTTTGCATCAGGCGGGTGAGTTCGCAGCAGGTTTCAAAATACTGTTTCGCCTCCGATGGCTTCAATTTTTTACCGGGTTTGTACGCCAGCAAATAGTAGTTTTCTCCTTCCAGGTGGACAGGCGGTTTTTCCAATAAAAATTGTTGCAGATTTGGCGTAAATTTTTCTCTGACAATGCCTTCAAATTCACTTTTCAGCCAGAAATTATCAGAGAACCTGGGATTTTCTTCAAAGTTTATGTCCTTTTGAATACCCAGTCCCGATAAGATCTTGTGCCACCAACGCTCTGGCCGCAATGTAAAATTGGGCAGATACCACTTTTTATCGTTGGCAAAAAATACTGACTGGGTAATGCGCCTGCTGCTTTTCCCGGTGGAGACCACATAGGTGTAGTCAAACAAGTAAACATCGGTTTCACCAACATTACCTCTGATGATATTGGACACCTTGCTTCGACGAAACATTGTGCGACGACCTTTTCTAAACAGGCTAAAATGCTGTAACTGCTGTCCAAGTCCAATGCTGTCATTTTCCATAAACGGAAGATTCAGCGTTTTGGAAAGCGACTCTACTTCCCGGGTCCGCTGCGCATCCCGCTTGATCCTTACCGATAGCACAGTAGTGAGGATGGCTGCGAACAGTATGAACATTCCTAGAGGTATCATAATCTTCTGTTTAAGGCAAAAATAACGGAGAATTTATCACAGATTTAAAAGATTAAAGGATTTCACAGATTTAGGCGATTGTTTTTTATTTTAAAGCCATCCGATAAATGGGCCATCCTCAATGCTAAAGCAGATAAGGTGCAGCGCACCGAAATGTCTTTAGCATTCAATGTCACAATATAATTTCAGGTGCAGCGCACCGTGACATTATTATTTATAGCCACCGCAAAGTGGTTGTGAAAACACTTGTCATACTGAGCGCTGTTAATCAATGATTTAGCCGTAGGCGATTTTCAAAACCAAACAGCGTGAAGTATAATTGAGCACGCCATACCTGGTTATGCAGTTGTTGGAATCCTCTGCAATTTGAATCCCTCGAATAATTGCTATGGTATTTTCGCGAATTGATATTTATCAAAGAAGTGTATGATCATAATAAGTTCTTGAGCCAGATAAATAGCTTAAACTTGCGCTTATAAACAATTCACTTTATGGTATTCAATCTTTCCAGTTCCAATTCTGTAGCCAATCAGTTTATCGCCGAACTACGTGACAACAAAATCCAGCAGGACCGGATGCGCTTCCGCCGCAATCTCGAGCGGGTGGGAGAGGTGCTGGCCTATGAAATTTCCAAAACGCTGGATTATCACAGCATTAAAACGGAAACGGTGCTGGGTGTTTCGGACATGAGCGTACCATCGCAAAGAATTGTTTTAGGTACCATCATGCGCGCCGGACTGCCCTTCCATCAGGGTTTGCTCAACTATTTCGACGGAGCCGACAACACATTTATCTCAGCCTACAGGCGCAACCACAAGGACGGCTCCTTCGAGATTCAACTGGATTACATCAGCACCCCGAATCTGGATGACTGTGTACTGATCCTGGCAGATCCGATGCTGGCAACCGGCGCTTCTATGAACCTGGCCTTGAAGGAACTTACGCGTTTTGGCCGCCCTGCGGCATTGCATATAGCCGCCGTTATAGCCAGCACCACAGGCATTGATGCTGTAAGGGAAGCGCATCCCCGTGCGCGTATCTGGACGGGAGCTATTGATGAGGAATTGACCGCTAAATTTTACATTGTTCCGGGTCTGGGCGATGCGGGGGATTTGGCTTATGGGGAGAAAACGCCTTAGTTTCTTCCTTACTGCAACAGCTGCTGCAACGCTTTTTTCGCCGCTCTTCGGTGTTTCCGCAGGAACACCAAGAGCATACGGCAAGGTGTGTGACTGTGACTCAAAGCCACCCCGTCAAAAACGTTTCACCGCAACAGCTGCTGCAAAGCCTTCAACGAAGCCTGATTTTCCGGCGAATAAAATGCCTCCATCAGATCCATCTTTTCACGCTTGCTAAGGTGAAAACTCATGGATGCTTCTCGGTTCTTCTGCACCGCATGATAGTGAAAACGCAGCATTACAATTTTTCCTGGATCAAATACATCGCCGAGGAGAGACAGTGCGGCATCCTGTTCGAAATCCTGCATGTCGGTGATTTTGGCCACCACGGTGGCCGGACTAAAGAAATTACCTAGCGCGCCGGTATTGTCGCTTGATTTGATGGTTGTCACCTTGTCGAAACAGCGAATGTGCACAATTACCACGCCGCCGGTGTTTTCTTTGATCCAGTCCTTAAAAACATGCACAAATCGGATGGCCAGTCCAACCCCGTAATTGTCCCGTAAGCCGGCGTCCAGAGCTTCAACGCCCGGTTTGGTTGGTAACCACACATTGGGCAATATGAATGGATAAGTGCAGTTCATGCGCAGTGCACTGGTGAATGCCAGGCTATCGCCTTCCTGGTTGGCAAACAGTTTTCCAAAATCCACACCATCCACTTCCACCTGTTTTTCGAGGCGTTTGTTGGCTGCCGGACGCATCAGGTAGGAAACGCCTTGCGGACTGATCAGCATCCGCCTCGCGTCGTTTATCAGGAAAGGAGAAAACACCATCATAGGGATAACCGCCTTTTCTTCAGGTTCCCTGTATTCAGAAAGTCGTTTGGAAAGATAACCCCGGCAGTTTTCGTTCAACTGTTTTTCAAACAGATAACCCCGGTCTTTTCGGTAGGTGAAATTACCCGATTTAAAACTGGAGACGGGAAAAAACAAATCGTTGGAAAGAATGGCAAAGCTGATGGGGTTCAACAGATCTTTACCCATATCATCGATTAGTGAAGGGCTAATGGGCGAAATATCAGCGCCGTAGTATTTCCGCAGTTGTGCTTCTCGTATGTAGGCAGCACCCAGCATACCACCGGAAGCCCCCGTGATCATAGTAGATTGTTTCAGCAGGCGTCCATTGGTTACGAAGTCGGCTTTTTGCAGCGTTTGCATGGTCCAGAGTGCCGAGCGCATACCGCCCCCGCTGACGCATATAAGTACCATTTTGGGACGAGGGTTTCTACGGGTAGCGTTTTTAGCCTTCCATTTCTCCAAAATCTCAATGGTCGCTTCTTTATCTTTTGCAACAGCCTCTGGCGAAGCCATCGCTTCTAAAGCAGCGTAATTGTATTCCGCTCTTTTTTCAGTTCTATAGTCAATTCCGTATGCCCTGTTTCGGTAGTTGAAAAAGCCCAGACTGGTGATAAAATTGACTATTAAAAACAAGGCCACAATCACAAAAGGGCTCCACTGGCGAAACCAGAAGATAACTGCTCCAAAAAAGGAGAATCCCAGACTCGTCAACAAAAACAGCGTGGCTGCAGTAGGGATACGCAATAAGTTGGTATCCATAAAAAAGCCTTGAACCATAAGCAGCATTAATGCCACAATCTGTACCAGTGCCGCATTCAGATGGTTTTGCTTAAAAACACGCTCCAGCACACGAGGGTCATAATGCGAAACGCTTCTTACCAGTCTGATGCGAAAATCTTCTGTTAGATAGTTATGCACCCGCCATCTGGTTACGCCCAGCTGTATTTCGCGGACAGACGGCAGGCGATGCCCGGAGGTACGAATTCTAAAACCCGGTTTTGTGCTAAACGCTCCCGGATGTTTCAAGGAAAAGATATCCTTGTTTGTCACATGAAGAAGTCCGGCCAGAAAAAAAGTGATGATCAACACTCCGGAAATAAATCCGGTTGTGTTCCACATGATCTCTGTGCTGGAGGTGAGTTCGTCGTGCCACTGAAACCACACGCTGGCTGCCAGGTACAAGCCCAGAAATCCAAGGGGGATCAAGCTATTATTCAAACAGTATTTTGTAAAAGGCGAACTGAGGGTAGCCAGAAAAGGGAAGCGATTGGAACAAAGCAGGTAGGTGGTGAGGTGCCAGATCATGACCGCCACACCATAAGCTGCTCCGGTAATCATAAAGCTCAAAAAATTCACTTTTCCCCAATATTCAGGCGTGAGCATCAGGTAATGCATACCAAAAAACCTGCCTGCCAAACCACTTGAAAACGCCGCCAGTATTACCCATTGAACCAGCATTACCAGATGGTTGCGGAAATGCAACACAACCAGCTGAACCGGAAATGAGTAAAAAATGGAGCGAAGGATGGTCATCCGTACAATTCAAAAAATATCTGGTTGCGTTCGTAGCCGAGTTTCAGAAGCAGGTTTTCAACCGCTTCGTCGATCATGTTGCTCCAGCCGCATATATAAAAGGCAACGTCTGGTCTGGGGTTTTGGTATTGACCCATGTAAATCTGATGAACATGGCCTTTGTATCCAGTCCAGTCCTCCTCGCGCGACAAGGCAAATTCATATCGAAAGCCGGGCATGGTTTTTTCAAGCTCCTCCATTTCAGAGCGATACAACAAACCGTTTTCATACCGCGTCCCGAATATCAAATGAATGCCTTTATGGGCTTTGCCGGAGTTATTTATATCAAGGATCATACTCCTGAACGGGGCAATACCTGTGCCCGTGCAAATAAATACCAGGTCTTTATCAATGATTTCAGGTAAAAGAAACCCCCCATCAGGGCCTTTGAACTTCAACACAGCGCCTTCCTTGATCTCATCAAAAAGATAGTGGGAACCGGGGCCATCCTCGGAGCGGACAATGCACAATTCCAGTATGTTGGAGCCATTTGGAGGATTGGCTATGGAATAGCTGCGCCAGCGCAACAAACGTTTTTCGCCGATGGGTAAATCAAAGGTGATAAACTGACCGGCTTTAAAATCGAATGTGGAGAGTGCCGGAATTTCCAGATGAAACTCGCGGACTTCAGGAGCTACCTGCGTTATTTTCTTTACTATCCCTTCGTACCAGGTTACGGGCATTATGATTGGGTTAAGGTGATTTCTTATTTCGCACAGATTCTACACAGAAAGATCTAATATAAACAATGCGGGGTACGATATCTGATCAATATGTAAAAGGGTGCAGATTGTTATTTTTTATCTTTCTTTGGTCAATAAACATCTGTAGAAGTGGATTGTTCCATCCAGGCTCTAACGCTTCGGCGGTTGATATTCACACAAATACCCAAATTTATTCCCAATGCGCAAATTTACCGCCAACAGGATACACCCCATCAGTTCCCCAGCTCTTGAAAAACATGTACTAATAACCGGGGACGACGGCACCATCCTGGCCATCGAACCAGCGGAAAATCACGATCCAGCAACCGTGAAAAAGCTGAATGGCGACCTGGTGCCCGGTTTTGTAAATGCCCATTGTCACCTGGAACTCTCGCACATGAAAGGCAAAGTTCCCACCGGCACGGGGTTGATTCCGTTTATAACCAACGTAGTGACTAAAAGAAATGCCTCCCCGGAAGCCATTTCAGAAGCCATTGAAAACGCTGAACAGGAAATGCTGGACGGAGGCATCGTAGCCCTGGGAGATATTTCCAATACGGTAGATACATTTTCTGTGAAGTCAAAAGGGCGGATGCGCTACTATACCTTTCTGGAACTCTTTGACTTTCTGCAGGAAGAAGGCGCTGAAAAGACGTTTAGCGATGGCATGGCGGTTTATGATAAAATTCAACTGGCCAAAGGAAGCACTTGTTCTCTGGTACCGCATGCGCCGTATTCGGTCAGTAAAAATCTGTTTAAAAAAATCCGTGAATTCAACCCTCCAAAAGATATAACCATAAGCATTCACAACCAGGAAACGCCGCCCGAAGAATCTCTATTTTTGAATAAAACCGGCGATTTTCTCAATTTTTACAGCAAGTTCGGCATAACACTCGACAAATTTGCCTCCACCGGTAAAAACGCGATTTATTACGCCCTTGAAAACCTGAACCCGGAAACCCGCAATTTATTCGTACACAATACCCTCACTTCCCGGGAAGATATTGAAGCAGCGCAATCATGGAGTAATATGGTGTATTGGGCCTCTTGTCCAAATGCCAATCTGTATATAGAGAACCGACTGCCCAATTACCAGCATTTCATGGAAACCAATGCGCGCGTTGCCCTCGGCACCGACAGCCTGACCTCCAACTGGCAGCTTTCTATTCTGGAAGAAATGAAAACCATCGCCCGTTTTCAGAGCTATGTTCCTTTCGAAACACTGCTTCGCTGGGCTACGCTCAACGGCGCAGAAGCACTAGGCTTTGATGATACACTGGGTAGTTTTGATGTGGGAAAAAAGCCGGGGTTAGTACTTATTCAGGGGCTGGATGGTAATGGGGTGTTGGAGGCTTCGGCTACTGCGGAGAGGGTTTTGATTGACAATTGATGATTACATAATTACATGATTGTTGAAGTTGTTTTTGATCAAAATATCAAATATTGCCTTTGAGAATTAAAGAAGAATCTCTACTTCAGTAATTCAAAAATTCCATTGTCAATCATGTAATTATGTAATCATCAATTGTCAATCAACTCCCTCCTTCTCATTTCGCGAAGTAAACTTACTTTTGCCTCATACAGGTAAAAGCCTGCCGAAAATCATGCGTATTCTTCCTTTCCTACTTCTCTGCCTCATATTCGCCTGCACACCTCCCGATCCGAATAAAGATAAACCGCAAGCCGGAAAAGTAAATCTGGATCTGAATAACAAACTTGTTCAGAAGCTTTATGATTTTACTGATAAACGCCTGACCGACAGTCTGGTGTCCTACCTGGAAAATACGGATCCAACTATACGCTACCTCGCAACCATTGCCTTTGCCTCCAATCGCGACAGCTCAGCAGTGGAAGCGCTTGCCCGGCGTTTGAAAGATCCGTCAGAGGAAGTGAGAATTTCAGCCGCGTTTGCGCTTGGGCAGATAGGCGCCACCACTTGTGAAACACCGCTAATTGAAGCTTTTGATGGTACCGATTCCTTGTCGAAACGACAGCGATTTAATGCCATTGTGTTGGAGGCCATTGGTAAATGCGGCAGTAAGGAATCATTAAAAAATATTGCGACAGTTACTACATACAAGAATACCGATACCCTTTTGCTCGAAGGACAATGCCGGGCTTTGTACCAATTCGGACTTCGAGGCATGACAGAAGCAGCCGGAACAGAAAAAATGATCGGTTATGCATTTGATGATCACACGCCTGAACCGGCGCGCCTAATGGCCGCCAATTACCTGGGAAGGGTAAAAGATCTTACATTCGATAGTCTTCAGGCATTTAGAATTGCCGTGGGTTTTGTACGCGCATCCAACAACGCCGACATACGCATGGCATTGGCATCAGCCTTGGGTAAATCCATCACCCAACCGGCATTTGGTATGATCTCCAAAGTCATCACGGATGAAAAAGACTGGCGGGTAACCTGCAACCTGATAAAATCCCTGGCCAAGTTTGATTACGATACGGTTCGTGCATTAGTAACACCTTTTCTAGGTAATGCCAATCTGCATATAAGTCGAACAGCTGCCGAGTTTTTTGTAAACAATGGACAAATAAAAGATGCGGATTGGTACTGGCGCCTTACTCAGGATAATCCAAACCTGCCCATGGCTACCCAGATTCTGTTGTTCCGCGCTTCCAATAAATATTTGTCGCAAAGAAATACCCCGGTTTCAAAGGACTTTGTGAATTACCGCCTGAAGGATATGTTCCAAAAAGCACAAAATCCTTACGACCGGGCGGCCTGTATTGCAGCGCTTGGTGAATTTGGCTGGAACTACCGATGGATACACGATAAAGGCTACAACGATGCCCATACAGCTGTTAAAACGGCCGCAGCAGAAACCTTGTTATCCATCATGCAAAAGCCGGATTTCTACGGTTTCTTTGGTGAAGGATCAGGGGGCGTACGCCGGGAAATGTATGCCTATCTCCGCGAATCCATGGCCTCCGGAGATGCAGGTCTGATCGCAACCTTGGCGCCAGGTTTTTCTACCAAACTGCTGAATTACAAATCTTTGAGAGACACATCCAGGTTGAAGGATTTGAAAAACACTTTAGCCAATCTCAAAATGCCCAGAGATGTGGAGGCTTATATGGCCCTGGATAAAGCTATTGCTTTTCTGGAAGATAAACCGGAACCCACAGCTCCAAAAATTGCGTGGAATCACCCCATTGATTGGAACCGACTCAAACTGGTAGGCCAACAAACCGAAGCTACCATTGAGACAAGTAAAGGCAAATTTGTGCTGGAGTTCTTTAGCCATATTGCACCTGGCTCGGTTGCCAACTTCCTTGAACTTGCTTCCACGGGATATTACAACAGCAATGCTTTCCATCGCGTAGTGTCCAATTTTGTAGTGCAGGGCGGCTGCCCCCGCGGCGATGGATACGGGGCGCTTGATTACACCATTCGCTCAGAAATTGGCCTGAAATGGTATGACGAAGCAGGGTATGTAGGCATGGCCTCCGCCGGTCCCGACACGGAAGGCACGCAGTTTTTCATCACCCATTGTCCAACTCCACACCTCGATGGACGATACACCATTTTCGGAAAAGTAAAATCTGGTATGGATGTGGTAGATAAACTGATGCCTGGTGATCAGATTGAAAAGGTTACGGTGAAATATCAGTAAGGTAATGCACACCGAATCACCTTGAGTAATGGTTTCTCGCAGACAATACGCAGAAAAATCAACTAGATTTCACGCAGATTTGTCTGTGAAAATCTGTAAAACAAAATCCGCGAGAAATAAAAGACAGGGAGTCTTAGGTGGATATCCAGGTTACCCTTAAAGGCTCACTTATCGAACTACCTTCCATTCTTTCACGTAAGACCGACGGCCAAGCGCCATCCAAATCCCTTCGCGCAAATAAATGAGCGACAAACGCAGATACCCGATCTGGCGGAAGCGCCGTGGAGAGTGAAGCACCTTGAGACTGGCCAGGTATTTAATGCGGCCAACCTTGTGCAAGCGATAAAAAAGATTGCAGTCTTCTCCCGCTACCAAATGCTCGCCATAGCCACCGATTTCATCGAATACACTTTTGCGCACAATCTGACATTCCCCTTTAGAAAGGTACAAACCAACCAGATAGGAGAGTAGAATCGTACCATTCATGAAAATGTGAAACAACCTGTCGGCAAGGCCCGATTCTTCCGGATACACCCAGAGCGGAGTGGCCACAGCCACCACTTTCGGTTTTTCAAAGGCCCTTAGCACTTTGGGGAAAAACTGATCCGGGTTTGGAATACGCACATCGGCATCGGTGTGAAAAAGGATATCGCCTTTGGCATGCGAAGCCCCGAAATTTCTGCCAATGGCAATATTTTGCTTGCCTTCTTTTTGTACCAGACTAATCCGGCCGGGGTAACGTTTGGCATACGATTGCACAATCTCGGCGGTGCCATCGGTACTGTTGGCATCCGAAACAATTATTTCGAGGTTATGTGGCTCCAGAAGATTTTCAAACTGGGTAAGGGTCGCCTTGATGTAATCAGCTTCGTTGCGACTCGGAATGATGATACTAAGACTCGGTTGTCTGTCAGTCATGCTAACGCAATGTGTTGATGCTCAAATATAAGCAACAAAGATAAAACGACTGGAAGGAGGAAAAGGTTAATTTAATTATAAGTTATGAATTATTAATTATGAATTCATGGGCGCTGGTAAGGCCTGTTTGGGAGAGCTAGAATTTCTTATGCAGCTTAAGCCAACACGAAACCCAGCCTCAGAGAGGCAAAACAACTCTAACCAGAAATCAGCACCATAGAGCAGGCCTCGGAGAGGCAAAACATATCAACCACATACCAACACAAAAAAACAAGCCTCGGAGAGGCAAAACAACTCTAACCAGAATACCAGCACAAAAAACAGCCTCGGAGAGGCCTAAGATTAGTTCCGATTAATACCTGGATACTGGAAATTCAATCAAAATCACAGAGGAATATCCAGCAAGGAATTTCCAACGCCCAAGTCTTCCATTTCGTGTGAACACAAATAGCCAACAAGTCAACCCTACAACAACCTGTAATTCCGGTACTCCCCGGGCCGCCAGCCTGTCACCTTTTCAATCCAGTTGGACAAAGAATCTTTAATCGGCCAGCGCATTTCGCTGGGATCGCTGTCGAAACTCCAGTTTTGGGCGTTTATCCGTTCCTGCATCACCTTTGGGTGTGTTCCTTCAAAACGCTGCAGCGGTTCAGAAGCGTCGTAATCAAATACTTCTTTGGTGCCAACTTGTCTTACCACCTCTTCATCGTCGTGCCACAGGCGCTTAAATATTCGCTGCTTTTGCTGTTGCGCCTCCGGATGGCGCACCCAACCGTAATGATGTATATAAGCCGGAATAAGTCTTACCTGTAGTTTTCTCCCGGCAGGGCCGCCTTTTATTCGAAAGCCTTGTGCATCCCGGTAGGAAAATATGCTTTTGTCATTCCGGATAATGCGGATCTCGCGGCGATACCAGCGGCGGCTCATGCCTGTGAAATCATACGACCCGTAAAAGTGCCGGTAATGAAATAGCAGGCCTTCCGTATTCGGATCGTCGAGCCATTTCTCCATACTGCTTCTGATCATGGGCAAATCATCTTCGTGTACACATTCATCGCCCTGGATGTAAAAACACCAGTCGTACTCCAGAGGAATCGCCTGAAAAGCTTTGTCGGTCTCCAGGGCCAGCACGGTGCCGCCTTCGCGCAAGGAATCATCCCACTCCGTTTCCAGAATATGGATTTTTGGATCACCAATGCCGCGGATCATGTCCAGCGTATCGTCCTCCGATTTTCCTACGGCCACCATGAAATAATCACAAATCGGCAAAATGGATTTTATGGCCTCTACGACCGGGTAGTCGTACAGGCGGGCATTGCGCACAAAGGTGAATCCGGCAAGCTTCATGGCGGCGAAATTAATCACAGATTTACCATGATTACCGGATTACACAGATAGTGTGGTAAAAATTAATTGTCAATATGTAAAATATATTTTACTTTTGTTCGTATTTATTTTACATTTTGTAAGAAATACTTAACCAAAATTCATGTATTATGAAGAACAAATTGTTGATTGCACACAAATGGAAACTGTTAGGCTGGATACTTCTCATTCCCGCGGTAATCGCCGGCATCTACTACATGTCGAAGGATGATCCGGAAGGCCTCACTGTCACGTTGCCTGAATGGCTTACCCATTTCATGTGGATCGAATCTTTATTCTCCAATACAAAAGCCACCCAAATTTCCCTTTTGGATGAAGTCATTACGCTCTCTATTCTGATTGGGCTATTACTGCTCGCCTTTTCCAGAGAAAAAATGGAAGACGAGTGGATACAACAGGTTCGACTTGAATCTTTTCAATGGGCCATGCTGGTAAATACCCTGTTATTAATGGCTTTTACGATCTTCACCCACGGTATGCCTTTCTTTTCCATAATGGTGTACAACATGTTCACACCACTGTTCCTGTTTGTGGGTAGATTCTATTTCGTCTTGTACCTGAAACCTACACTTCAAAAAGCTGAGTCATGAAAAACAACATCAGAGTAGAGCGAGCCATTCTACAGATTTCCCAGGCCGAGCTGGCTGAAAAGGTTCAGGTTACCCGTCAGACCATCAATGCCATAGAGCTGGGAAAATATGCGCCTTCGGCCGTTTTGGCCATGAAAATTGCCAAAGTGTTCGGAAAAGCGGTGGAGGAGGTTTTTCAGTTGGAAGAAAACGACTAGATTTATCAATGCGTAATGTATCAATGTACCAATGCGCATTGATACATTGGTACATTGGTACATTGATACATTGCTATATTGCAACCAGCGTTTTCACCATCACAAGTCCTTTCCGGCTTGTTGGCTTTAGTAGTTCAAAATCCCAGTACACTTCTCCGATTTGGCGGAATCCGGCGCGTTCGTACGCGTTGACCGGGCCGCACTCCATTACAGTGAGCCAAATGGCTTCCCTGCCGAGTTTGACTGCTTTTTTGCAAGTTTATTCAATCAACATTTGCCCGATGCCTTTCCCAAAAAATTCGGGCATCAGATAAATTTTTTCCAGATAAAGAGCATTTGATACGCTGTTGTCGGGAGTAGATTGTTGCAAAAGCAGTTTTAGAATGCCGATTACCTGACCGTGTTCATTGCGAGGAATGAGGTATTCAATATTTGGATCCCCTAATTCTATTTCAAGCACTTCTTTGCCAAAGCACCTTTCCATATACCAATCCACGCCGCCAATATCCCACATCTGGTGATAATAGGGCTTATAAGTTGCGCGACCTGTTTCCTGAATGAGGGATATATCAGAGAGGCCACATTTTTGATAGGAAATCGTCATTATTTCAATTCCTTGAAATCCAGTCGTTTGCGTACTGAATTTGCAAAGCTTTGCATTTTAGCCCTGTCGCTGCTTGTCATACCAGGTATTAGTGTTGGATTCGCTTCAACGCGGCCAATGGGTACAGCGTAATAAGTGGATTTCCCAGAGGCAGGCTTTTGAACATATCGCCATACCGGTATGACGCCGTATTCTCCCAGGGTCACATTGGGGTCCCATTTCTTTTTCAGGAGGTCTACCTGGAACATAATGCCGCCGTCTGTATTCGCCTTTTGTTGATTGGAAATGAAATTGCCTAGAGAATAAACCACCAGCGCCTCCTTGGTTTCGCCGCCAGGCATATTTACACGCTCCATTTTGATGGGTTGAACCACGTGCGGGTGGGATCCGATTACCATATCAGCACCGTTTTTTATGAGGAATTGCGCCAAATCGCGCTGCTCATCATTTTCCTGCAACTGGTATTCCAGTCCCCAGTGCATCACAACAATGATGAAATGTGGTTTGCGGGCAACTGCTTCGGCGAGGTCTTTGGCGATTAGTTCCTTATCGATCAGATTTACAATGGTTGGCGGGGATGTAGGAAGTCCGTTTGTGCCATAAGTATAATTCAGGAGGGCAATTTTAAAGCCGTTTTTATACACCATTAAAGGATAATGCGCAGAGCGATCGCGATCGTTCAAAAAAGTGCCTGTCTGCATAAATTCATAATCACGAAGCGTATGAATGGTATGCGTAAGACCCGGGCCGCGTCCGTCGTTTGAGTGGTTATTCGCTGTCACCAGAATGTCAAATCCGGCATTTTTCAAGTCTCGCGCAAGATCGTCCGGGCTTCGGAACATGGGGTAGCCCTGGTAGGGTGGAACACCTGGCAAAGTGAGTTCCAGGTTTCCAATGGCGATATCTGCCTGCTCCAGAATGGGCTTCACATAGCGGAAGCAGGGCTCGTAATTGTATTGCTTGTTTTTAACAACTTCAGCGCTGGAAATCTGTGGCGCGTGCCCCATGATATCACCGGCAAATATTAGTCGGAGTGTGTCGGTTTGGGCTGTTCCCTTCTGCATAAACAGGGAGAACAGGAAAAGAGTGAATATCAGGTGTTGGGTTTTCTGATTAAAGTGCATGACAGTTTAATTTTGGATGTTTTTTTCTCGCAGATTTTACGCGGATTAGTTTCACAGATTTCACACAGAAATACATCAAATTCTATCCTGTAAAAATCGGAAGTTCGATAAATTCAATGCCTCGTAAAGGTAAGTCCGACATTTTATTGCCAATTGTCACTGATAAAACTGCCCAATGAGTTTTTGACTACCACGTAGCCAAGCCCATTTATGTGCAGACCATCATCGGTAAATTTTGATGCAAGATTTCCATCAGCATCTGTCAGCGGAGTATACAGGTCAACGTAAGGCACGGCAAAATCCCTGGCAATTTGCCTGATGCGATTGTTCAATGTCTGTATCTCTGCATTTTTTATACCGAGTTTTCTCACCTTGTTGTTGACCGGCAAAACGCTTAGCAAAAAAAGTTCTGTGGCAGATGATTCTGAACGTGTTCGCTGAACGATCTTACGGTAATCTGATTCTATTTCCGAAGCTTCTTTGCCATAAAACAGATCGTTTATGCCAACCAACAAAAACAACTTGGAAGGTTTGTGCCGAAGTACTTCATCTAATCTCTCAAGCACCCCTGCTGTGTAATCCCCGGAAATACCGCGGTTTAAGACTGGTTTATTTACCCGAAAAACCTCATGCCATTCAGCTGACTGGATCTGACTGTCGCCCAAAAAAATGATGGCGCCCGGTTCCTCAGGCAGCTTGCCAAAATGCTGCGCCCTGTGATAATACACGCCCCATTCACGGTGTTGTACACGATGCCAAACATAGCCAAACCCACCCAGCTTTTGTATGGCCCAGGTGATGGCGCCCAAAAGCAGCAAATTAATAATCAGGGAACTGTACAATAATCGTTTCATGAACTGAAATGTTATGCGAAACTAGCAATTATTCTGCAGAGCGATTGATCTGGAAATGAACCGATAAAAAGGTATTGCAGACTTAACAGGAAACGCATGAATCTGCCTTCTCTTTTGGCAATATTTTTGAACCTTTATACCAAACAAACACCTCCCGCACCGATTATGACCCAATTCTCCCGGCTCACCGAAATATTGCGTTGTCCCATTACGCACCAGCCTCTGGTATTTGTAGCTACAAATGATATTCCTGAACAATTATTGCCGCCAGGACTTAAGAAGTCTGACATTAGCGCTGGATACCTCAATTCCTCTAAAACGTATTTCTATCCCATTATTGAAGGCATTGTATGCTTGCTCCCAGCTGAACAAAGCAAGCTTCACGACAATGTGAAAATGGTGCAGGCCTTTTATGAAAACTACGGCTGGAAACGAGACGAGGGAGGCCGTTTTCACGATTCGTCACTTTTTATAGAGAAAAGAAAAGGGATTGAGGAGTACAACAAGGTTTGCACAAACCGGATAAAACCCTTTCTGAAACCACAAGGCAAATACCTGCTGGATGTCGCTTCCGGCCCGGTTTTTCAAGCAGAAAACCAGGCGCTTTCCAATCATTTCGAAACGCGGATCTGTATGGACATCAGCCTGCGAGCTCTGGCGGAAGCACGCCAAAATCTGGGAGATGAAAAAGCCGTGTTTATCCAGGCAGATATCAGCAATTTACCCCTTCAGGATGCCGTTTGCGACAATGTCATGAGCATACACACCCTCTACCACGTACCAAAAGACCTGCAGGAAAAAGCCATAACAGAACTGCATAGAGTTTGTCAGGCAAATGAAAATGTGATCATTCTCTATAACTGGGCCTGGCACAGTTGGCTCATGAATGTGCTGCTGTTGCCAGTCAGGGTTATAAAAGCAATTAAACGCATCTTCCGTTATATCACCGTAAAACCTTCGGAGCGATGGCTTTCAGGAGGCCTTTATTTTTATCCACACTCACCATCCTGGTTTAAAAATATTGCGAATAAACATCAATTAAAAATTTCCTTTCACGTTCTCACCGCCATCCATCAGGACTTTGTAAAATATTACATCCACGACAAATGGGGTGGAGCACGCGTGCTCAGGTTTATTCAACATGCCGAAGAAAAGTATCCGAGGTATTTGGGAAGGCATGGAGCGTTTGCGATTTTAGTGATCAGTTAATAATGAACAACGAACAATGGATAGTGAATAATTGGTAAGTGTGAGATACTTATCTTGGGTTTGTAGTTTAGGTCGGGTTTGAAACTATATTTATCTGAGAAATTAGCGCAGTTAAAAATTTGCCCTCAATTTGAAGCTTATTTTCACCTACCACATTGTTCATTGTAAATTGTTCATTAATAAAGATGAGTAGAGAAAAGGTTTTTTCCCGCAGTTGGCGCTTGCGCAAGGCTTATGGTACTGCTGCTGTAGTCATGTTGAGTTACGCATGGTTGTGGTTGTTTAAGCGGCTTATGAGTAAAAGCGGGTACCAGCGGCGGTTAATGGCTTTGCATGTCAAAAATGCCGAGCGAGTGAAGCGGGCGATTTTGCAATTAAAAGGCCTGTTTATCAAATTGGGGCAAATGCTGTCCATCCTTGGCAATTATTTGCCAGAGGCCTTTCAAAAGCCTCTGGAAGCCCTTCAGGATCAGATACCGGCACGGCCATATTCTGAGGTTCGGGACCGGATCATCAGTGAATTTGGAAAGACGCCGGAGGAGTTGTTTACCCGCTTTGACGAACAACCACTGGCTTCGGCATCCATTGGACAGGCGCATCGCGCACAATTGCTTGATGGCACAGAGGTGGTGGTGAAAGTACAGCATCTGAACATCGAAAGCATTGCAGCAGTCGACCTGGAAATCATTCGCAGATTGACCATCATAATGACCTGGGTACATAACATTAAAGGTTTGGATTACCTGTACACCCAAATCCGTAAAATGATCGAAGAGGAGCTCGATTTTGAACGGGAAGCAGTTTCGATGGAAAGGATCCGGAAAAACCTGGAAGGCGAGGAAATGATGGTGATCCCGCTTGTCCATCCTGGGTATTCTACACACAGGGTACTCACCACCACCTGGCACGATGGGGTGAAAATTTCCAATCTGCAACAACTGGATGGTTGGGGGTTAAACCGGCGAGACATTGCCAGTCGGGTGCTGAAAATGTATTGCCACATGGTGTTCAAAGATGCCTTTTACCATGCCGATCCACATCCTGGCAATATTCTGGTGAAACAGGACGGCACTCTGGTGCTATTGGATTTTGGCGCTGTAGCTGAAATTAGTAAAGCGTTAAGAGAAGGGATTCCACAACTCATAGAAGCCGCCTTGAAAAACGACACTCCCGGTATGGTTCAGGCTTGTCGCTCCATGGGATTTCTGGCAGAAGGCAGGGATGCCGAAAAAATGGCCACCAAAATGATCGCCGCTTTCCGGAATTTCCTTCAAAACGAGATCCAGTTTGAAGGATTGAATTTTAAAGAATTCAAGGTAAATCCCTTGAATAACAGCCTGACAGGGTTGCTCACAGAAATTGGGCTGAGCGGCATCAGTGGAACGGTGCAGGTACCAAAAGATTACGTTTTGTTCAATCGCACTGCTACGCTTTTACTGGGGCTCTGCAGTTCCCTGGATTCCTCCTTTAACCCATTGGACGTGGTTCGTCCCTATGCCAAGGAGTTTATGATGGGTGAAAAGGAAAACCTGACAACCTATGTCCGGAACCTGGTTCAGCGCAGCGCCGGTACCATAATCGGCTTGCCAAATGAATTGAGCCGCACCCTGCAAATGGTGCAAAAAGGAGATATTGAAATTCGCTCGGCTGATATCCGCGATAGTTCACGGCTTATCTATTCGGCACTTAATCAGCTGATATTCATGATCCTGGGCATTACTTCGGCAATTTTCGGCTGGATATTCAGGGGAGAAGGGGAGTTGTTCCCTCAGCAGATATCTTTTTCACTTTCTGCCTTATTTCTCTTTTTAATGTTTCGCTCGATGAGGAGAGGAAAAAAGGTGTTGAATAATATGGATTGACGCTGGCAATAATCAAATCTAACCTGTTAAAGCACTACAGATATTGGGCTAGGACTGAAATACCAACATTTCAGCCACAGGAATATTAAACCCAAGAACTTTGTCGTGCTGTAAGCACATGTCCGATATAAGTGCGCTGAGTCAGCAAAAGTTGTATTCTAATTAAACTTTTTCCAGCGTAGGGTGGACGGGTGTTTACAACACGACAAAGTAGGCGAATATTAATATTTTGTAGCATTTGAAAAAAGTAGCGCTTTATATAGGGAGATAAATTTCCGCTCACATTCAAGTACTTTTGCGGCTTCAATCGAGAGAGCATTCTATTTAAGCATATTACATGTTACAAAAGTTAAGAGCCATACGGGATAAGTACCTGCACCTGGAAGAACAACTGTCTGACCCGGGCTTGGCGGCTGATGTCGACAGGGCAAAAAAAGTGAATAAGGAGTATAAAAAACTCCAGCCCGTGGTGCAGACGGCCGACAGGTATGAGAAAGTGTTGAATGACATAAATAGCGCCAAAGAGGTTTTGAAAACAGAGACTGATCCGGAAATGAAAGAAATGGCCAGAGAGGAGATAGAAAGTCTGGTACCGCAACTTGAAACCCTGGAAGACGAACTGGTGGTTCTGCTAACACCAAAAGACCCCGAAGACGAAAAGGATGTAATTTTCGAAATACGCGCCGGAACGGGGGGCGATGAAGCCTCGCTTTTTGCGGGAGATTTGTATCGCATGTACAACCGCTATTTTGCGGAGCAGGGCTGGGATGTGGAATTGCTGGACGAAACGCCAGGCACCGTTGGTGGCTATTCCAAACTGGTAATGGAGGTGAGTGGCGACGATGTGTACCGAAAACTGAAATTTGAATCGGGTATTCACCGTGTGCAGCGCATTCCAGAAACCGAAGCCAAGGGCCGTGTACACACATCAGCTGCTTCGGTTGCCGCCCTGCCAAAAATGGAACCGGAAGACATTGATATCCGAAAAGATGATATCAAAACAGATACTTTCCGGGCATCCGGCGCCGGTGGACAGCACGTAAACAAAACGGAATCTGGTGTGCGTTTTACCCACCTTCCAACGGGGGTGGTAGCGGAAAGTACCGAAAGCCGCTCACAGCATAAAAACCGCGAGATTGCCATGGGTCGTTTGATTCAGCAAATCCGGGAGGCACAAGTTCAGAAGGAAGCCTCGGCGCTATCAAGTGCGCGTAAGAGTCTGGTAGGTTCGGGCGACCGTTCCGAAAAAATACGCACATACAACTGGCCTCAAAACCGGGTAACCGACCACCGACTGGAAGGAGACAGCAAAAACTTCAATCTGGATAAGGTGATGGAAGGCGACCTGGATGGCATTGTTGAAGCGTTGACGATAGCGGATAATGCGGCGAGAATGCAGGCGGAATAATTGTAGAATGCAGATTGAAGAGTGCAGACAGATCGTATTGTATAGCCGAACTGAAATCTACTCTTCTACACTTCAAAAATATTAATTTCCTTTTAGGGTTTGCAATCTGCAATTTGCATTTTTACTACTTTGGCTCAAACAAAATTTGAGTAATTATGGCTATCAGTATTTGGCGGTGGCGCCTTCTATTTGCATTACTCCTAAGCACCGTACTGTTTTACGCCCTGATATTTTTATTTGAAGGCTTCCATCAGGAAAGCACCCGTTTAGCCATTCGTTGGTCGGCGCGCTTTGCTGCCGTCTTTTTCTGTGCGGCTTTTGGCGCTTCTACTTTTCAGCATTTTGGGAAGGGCGGTTTCACCTATTGGCTGCGAATGAACCGCAAGTACTTTGGAATCGCCTATGCCATCACTCATTTCTTTCATCTGAGCTTTCTGGTTCTACTGCAAAATAATTTTCACCCGGTTTTTAACCTGGCCAAAACCACTTCATTGATGGCCGGCGGTATGGCTTATTTCTTTGCAGGTACCATGTTGCTTACCTCATTTGACGCTTTTTCAAGGCATCTCTCACCCTCTCAGTGGAAATGGCTGCATACCATAGGGGGTTGGTGGATCTGGGGGATATTTGTAAAAAGTTATGCTAAGAATGCGCTGAACTATCCGGGGTATATGGTACTGTTTCTTTTGTTGGCTTTGACGGCTCTTTTAAAGGCAATAAGGTATGTTCAGCTATGGAAGTATCAAGTGCTTTTAGGTAAGTAATAAAAACGGCTAAAGCCGTTCCTGGCGAGGTGTCGTCTTCCTGTGTATCCCACGACTGAAGTCATGGGATAACAGAAGCTGATCCGACTTCGAACCCACGACTTCAGTCGTGGGACAGGATGCCCTTAAAGCACAACACCCCCGTTGCATAAACAACGAGGGTGTGTGTAATTTGAGTTGGCACCGATCCTCCTTCGGCGTGACACGCCTACTCTCCCTGTCTCGCCACAGGCGGATGACCCAGTCCCGGTTTTACATCGGGATCAGCGCTGGCAGGCTTATCCGCCTGAGGCGGATCGGAATGGAAAGAGGTGGGGGAAGTATTTGGCATAAACATAAAAGGTCCCGCAGCATTCTTGCTACGAGACCTCGTAATTTGGGTTGGCACCGACCTACTCTCCCGGGACATCTGACCCAGTACCATCAGCGCTGGCAGGCTTAACGACTCTGTTCGGAATGGAAAGAGGTGGGACCCTGCCGCCAAAGGCACCAACATGTCTTTGTGTTACTCATTTGTAACACCTGTTTCTTTTATTGACAAAACTGGGTAGAGAATAGTTTTTTATGATATCAAGGTAAAAACCATCTATCGGGCTATTTACACAGCCCGACCGACTGTTAAAAAGTAAAAAAAAGGAAGTTTACGGGTAATTAGTACGGCTCAGCTAACATGTCACCATGCTCACACCTACCGCCTATCAACGCAGTCGTCTTCTGCGACCCTTAATCGGAAGGCTCATCTCGAGGTGGGCTTCGCGCTTAGATGCTTTCAGCGCTTATCCCTGCCGAACTTCGCTACCCTGCGCTGCAACTGGCGTCACAACAGGTACACGAGCGGTTCGTCCAGCACGGTCCTCTCGTACTGGTGCCAGGTCCCCTCAACCTTCCAACGCCCACAACAGATAGGGACCGAACTGTCTTGCGACGTTCTGAACCCAGCTCACGTGCCGCTTTAATGGGCGAACAGCCCAACCCTTGGGACCTTCTCCAGCCCCAGGATGCGACGAGCCGACATCGAGGTGCCAAACCTCCCCGTCGATTTGAGCTCTTGGGGGAGATCAGCCTGTTATCCCCGGAGTACCTTTTATCCTTTGAGCGATGGCCCTTCCATGCGGAACCACCGGATCACTTTAGCCGCCTTTCGGCCCTGATCGGCCCGTCGGCCTCTCAGTCAAGCACCCTTATACTAATACGCTCTGCGTACGGTTACCGTCCGTACTGAGGGTACCTTTGCAAACCTCCGTTACTCTTTTGGAGGTGACCACCCCAGTCAAACTGCCCGCCATGCAATGTCTCCGCCTCTGGCGGATTAGGACTCAAATAGGCAAAGGGTGGTATTTCAACGTCGACTCCCCAACGGCCAGAACCGCCAGTTCATAGTCTCCCACCTATCCTACGCATCGAATATTCAAGCCCAATGCAAAGCTGCAGTAAAGGTTCACGGGGTCTTTCCGTCCCGTTGCGGGTAATCGGCATCTTCACCGATACTTCAATTTCACCGAGCTCGTGGCTGAGACAGTGCCCAGATCGTTACACCATTCGTGCAGGTCGGAACTTACCCGACAAGGAATTTCGCTACCTTAGGACCGTTATAGTTACGGCCGCCGTTTACCGGGGCTTCAGTCAAGACCTTCGCGCTTACGCACTAAGCCCCTCCCTTAACCTTCCGGCACCGGGCAGGTGTCAGGCCTTATACTTCATCTTGCGATTTCGCAAAGCCATGTGTTTTTGCTAAACAGTCGCCTGGACCTTTTCACTGCGCCCCCAATCGCTTGGGGGGTCTCTTCTCCCGAAGTTACGAGACAATTTTGCCTAGTTCCTTAGCCACGAATCACTCGAGCGCCTGAGGATACTCTCCTCGACTACCTGTGTCGGTTTACGGTACGGGCAGCTTATACCTGATGTTTCCGCGGATTTTCCTGGAAGATTATTCTGTACACTATCACCGCTCCCGTAGGATTGGTGTACTATCGCTTGCGCTTTAACGTGCTATTCCGTCAGCACGCGGTACATCCTGCTCTCCGTCCCCGCTTCACAGTATAAGCTGGCATGGGAATCTTAACCCATTTGCCATCGGCTTCGCCTTTCGGCTTATCCTTAGGACCCGGCTCACCCTGATCCGATTAACGTAGATCAGGAACCCTTAGTCTTACGGCGATGATGTTTTCCACATCATTTATCGTTACTTATGCCTACATTTGCTTTTCTGCTATGTCCACAATCCCTCACGAAACTGCTTCTACCACGCAGAATGCTCCCCTACCACTCTTTCAAGTCCAAAGTTTCGGTACACAACTTGATGCCCGCTTATTTTCCGCGCAGGAACGCTCGACCAGTGAGCTGTTACGCACTCTTTGAATGAATTGCTGCTTCCAAGCAAACATCCTGGCTGTCACTGCATTCCCACCTCGTTCTCGCAACTTAGTCGTGTTTAGGGACCTTAACTGTTGGTCTGGGTTGTTCCCCTCTCGCCCTGTGACCTTCGCACCCCAGGGCTCACTGCCGATACTATGTGTTGGCATTCAGAGTTTGTTAAGGGTTGGTAGGCGGTGAAGCCCCCTAGCCTTCTCAGTAGCTTTACCTCCAACACACATTCCTCGACGCTGCACCTAAATGCATTTCGGGGAGTACGAGCTATCTCCGAGTTTGATTGGCCTTTCACCCCTATCCACAGGTCATCCGAAAGTTTTTCAACACTTACCGGTTCGGTCCTCCATTCCGAGACTATCGGAACTTCAACCTGCCCATGGATAGATCACTCGGTTTCGCGTCTACCCCATCTGACCAGCGCCCTGTTAAGACTCGCTTTCGCTTCGCTTCCGTACCTGAAGTACTTAGGCTGCCAGACAGGAGTAACTCGTAGGCTCATTATGCAAAAGGCACGCCGTCATCCACCATAGGCAGACTCCGACCGCTTGTAAGCGTGCGGTTTCAGGGTCTTTTCACTCCCTTGCTCAGGGTTCTTTTCACCTTTCCCTTACGGTACTGGTTCACTATCGGTCTCCCGGTGGTATTTAGGCTTGGCGGATGGTGCCGCCAGATTCAGACAGGGTTTCTCCGGCCCCGCCCTACTCAGGGTACTGCTAGTAATATAATCCTTTTCGCTTACAGGACTTTCACCTCCTATGGTCTGACTTTCCAGTCAGTTCAGCTAAAAATTATATCCTCATATCGCAGCCCTACAACCCCAGTGAGCACGCTCACTGGTTTGGCCTCCTCCGCGTTCGCTCGCCACTACTTGCGGAATCACTATTGTTTTCTACTCCTCCTCCTACTTAGATGTTTCAGTTCAGAGGGTTTACGACTTTTGTCTTACCGACTTCATCGGTATGGGTTGCCCCATTCGGACATCTACGGATTAACAATCGTTTGCATCTCCCCGTAGCTTTTCGCAGCTTACCGCGTCCTTCGTCGTCCCCGGGAGCCAAGGCATCCCCCGCACGCTCTTATTCACTTCCTATCCTTGACTCACATTATTTAATGTGACCTTTTAACTTAATTTTTTTTACCTCTACTATCTTCTATCCTCTCCCAGTATGTCAATGAACTCTTATATTCAAAATCCTCAACTTTGTGAAGACTAAAATATCAACCTGTTTGGTCGTTAGGGGCGGCAAAGGTACATTTCCGTTTCTCGTTCCACCAAGACTTTTTTGAGAATTTTTCAAAAAAATATTTACCCCTTAAATTAGGCGCTGAAAAAGGGGTTTTTACCGGAAATTAAAGAATAGAATTTTCCTTAAAGTCGAGCTGATCGGGATAGTCAGTCGTAAAATGCAGACCCCGGCTTTCTCTTCTGTCGGAGGCCGAGCGCGTGATGAGGTAGGCAATGGTTATCAGATTACGCAGCTCCATTAATTGTGGTGAGATGGTGCTGGTTTTGTAAAGTTCCTCTGTTTCCTTGTAAAGTAAATAAAGGCGGTCCATAGCCCTTTTCAAACGCAGGTTGGAGCGAACAATACCCACGTAATAAGACATAATGCTTTTGAGCTCTTTCAAGCTTTGAGTGATCAGAACCAATTCCTGTGGATCCATTGTCCCTTCGGCATTCCAATCAGGCACTTTATTGTTAATGCTCCAGGAATCAAACTTGTCGCATACATCTTTTGAAATCCTGTGTGCAAAAACGAGCGCTTCCAGGAGTGAATTTGATGCCAGGCGGTTGGCTCCGTGAAGCCCGGTTCCACTGCATTCCCCGGCTGCATATAACCTCTTTATGCTGCTTCTGCCCATTTCATCAACCTGTATTCCTCCACAGGTATAATGACAGGCCGGAACTACCGGGATCATAGACGTCATAGGATCAAAACCGATGGACTTGCATTTTTCATGAATGGTAGGGAAGTGGGCTATAAAATCCTCCTCATTCAAGTGGCGGCAATCCAGGTACATGCAATCGGTACCACGCTTTTTCATCTCCGCATCGATGGCCCTGGCGACAATGTCCCTGGGCGCCAGGGAAAGCCTGGGGTCATAATGCTGCATGAATTCTTCGCCTTCTTCTGTTTTCAGAATACCGCCGTGTCCTCTTACTGCTTCCGAGACCAAAAACGACGGATTTTCACCTGCCGGGTTATACAGCGAAGTAGGGTGGAACTGCATAAACTCCATATTTTCTATCCTGGCTTTGGCCCGGTAAGCCATGGCCACACCATCACCTGAAGCAATAACCGGATTGGTCGTAGCATTGTACACCTGGCCTGCTCCGCCGGTACAGCAAATGGTAACCCGGCTCAATAAGGTCTCAATGGAATTGGTTTGTTTATTCAGTGCATAACAACCATAGCATTCAATACCGGGTGTTACTCTGATCACCATATGACCCAGGTGGTGTTGGGTAATAAATTCCAGTGCAAAATAATGCTCCAGCACTTTGATGTTGGGGTAACGCTTTGCCTCCTCCATGAGTGTGCGTTGAATTTCCCAGCCTGTCAGGTCTTTATAGTGTAGTATTCTCGATTCCGAATGCCCGCCTTCCTTGGCCAGGTCGTACATGTCCACTTCTTTTTCTTTATCGAAGCGGGCCCCCCATTCTATGATCTCCCGTACTCTTTCCGGTCCTTCTTCTACTACGATCCGTACAACATCCTCATTGCAGAGACCAGCGCCGGCATCCAGCGTATCAGCAATGTGCTTGTCAAAACTATCGTGTTCGTGATCCCAAACAGCGGCAACGCCACCCTGTGCATACCGGGTATTGCTTTCCCCTTCAACAGTTTTGGTAAGCACCAGTATCTCTTTGTCGGGCAATTGCCTGGCGGTTTTAATGGCAAATGACAGACCTGCAATACCGGATCCCAGTACCAGTATGTCGGTTTCAATTCTGGACATTTCTAAGAGAGTGCTTACTGATAATTCTGAAAATTAAAATGCCCAACCGACTGTGAGGGCCCAGGTGGCATTTTTAAGGGACCCGAGATAATCTTTAACAGATTGATCTTTGGCAATACCTTTCAATCCTCTTGTCACCCGAAGGTGAATGCCTAAATTGCCGAGATCAAGGCCCGTTCCCAAATGCCAGCCATAGTCGATGTTGCTGTAATCGCTGTTTTTGAAATCGAGAGAAACGGCATTACCGTTGGCATCTTTTAATTTACCATTGGAATCTGCCAGCAAAGAGGCATAAAAACCCGTGTGTACGTTCAGAAATCCAAACACATGCCACTGAATGGAAACGGGAAGCTCAACATAGCTAAGCTTCAATTTCTGGGTTGTGTCGCTTTGAAATGAAAGTGAAGACCCCTTGGCGGAAAACAACAGTTCCGGGCGGATGGAAAAACGGCCCTGCCCAAGCGGGAACTGACCAAATACACCCGCGGTATATCCTATTCTCGATTTTTTATCCTGCGCCTTGGCATCATCATATAGATTCGCTCCATTAATACCCGCCTTAATACCAAATTGCGCGCCGTCATTCATTTGTGCAAATGTTGACTGCAGGCAGGTAAAAACGAGAGAAAAGACAATTAAATACTTGATTGATTTCATGGTATGCAATGTGTTTGTTTTAAAATGACACATGGGTTTTTCCAGGGATCATTTATTCAGGCTTTTGAGTTTATCTATTATTCCTCAGTATTTGCCTTGTTATCATCCTCTTTGTCCTCTTCTTTCTTGTGTTTTTTGCCTGAAGGATGTCCAGTAAAGTGTTTCAGCATAATGATCTCCCGCTGAGTCAACTCTCTGAAATGCCCCCTTGGCAAATCTTTTTTTGTCAGACCGGCAAAATAGAAGCGGTCGAGTTTATACACTTCATACCCGAGATGTTCAAACAGACGCCTCACTATACGATTGCGTCCTGAAGTGATTTCCAGTTCTACAACATCACGATCTGGATGATCTTCTGAAAAACGGATCCAGTTGATTTCCATCAACCCATCTTCCAGTTCAACGCCTCTTTGTATGTGTTCCAGATCCTCCTGCTTTAGAGAGCTGCGCAAACCTACCCGGTATTGCTTATGAACAGCATAGCTTGGGTGCGTCAGTCTCTGAGCCAGATCTCCGTCATTGGTAATGAGTATAAGACCAGTGGTGTCTCTATCGAGTCGTCCAACCGGAAAAAGTCTTTCTGGAAATTGCGGGTCTACTATATCCAATACTGTTGCTCTTCCACGGTCATCCTCTGTAGTGGTGATGACGTTTTTGGGTTTGTTGAGTAATACATATACCAGCCGCTCCTGAATGGCTACAGACTGACCATCACAGATTACCACATCACCCTTTTCTACTCTGTAATAGGGCTCTAAAACAACTTCACCGTTTACCTTCACTTTTCCTTCGGTGATAAAGTCAACGGACTTGCGTCGGGAAGCTATACCGCAGTGAGCGAGGTACTTATTGAGTGGCATACCCTCACCTGTTGGGAGATTGGGTTTGGGTTTCTTTTCCACTACGAAATCCGGTTTTTTCCGGAAGGGCTTTCGGCCATAGGGCTTGTTACCAAAAGAACCACTTTTCTGCCAGGGTTTACGTTCACCCCCTTGCTGGTTTCTATCCTGCCAGGGTCTGCGTTCGCCGCCCTGCTGATTTCTGTCTTGCCAGGGTCTTCGTTCACCACCGCCTTGTTGGTTTCTGTCTTGCCAGGGTTTGCGTTCACCACCACCTTGCTGGCGATCCTGCCAGGGCTTGCGTTCGCCACCCTGCTGATTTCTGTCCTGCCAGGGTTTGCGTTCGCCGCTACCCTGTTGCTGGCGATCCTGCCAGGGCTTGCGTTCAAATGATCCTGAATTTCTATCTGATTGTCTTGGGTACTTTTCTGATTCTCTGCGCTCTTCCAGCGGAGAACCATTGTCCACTTTCAGTCGGGGACGACGTTTCTTTTCTTCCATGAAGCGGAATTATTTTTGGTTTGAATAAGTGTTCTGTAATGGCAAAGGTGCGGGCTTTTTGGATTTAATTTCAGTTTGCAGGTGGATTAATTTGAATATTATACCGGATTATTGGTTTCCACCTTAATGATTAACCGGATTTTTTTCGAGATCAATGGGAGGGAATTATGCCGTATAGACTTGTCATACGACACTCGAAAATATCCGAAGGTTTAGAGAGATAAAGCAAAAACGGCCACACGAGCGCATTATTACTTCGTGTAGCCGATAATTTTAGATCAATCTATATGTTGGTAATTATTTGAATGATTCTGATGGAAACCCGGAACTCATCCATCAACTTTTCATAAATTTCAAGAACCTAATACTACCACCTGCTGTAGCCAGTCGTAAAAAGTAAAGTCCTCCTGAAATATTGTTGAGCTTAACTTCCGATTGCCATTCTTCAGGAGATAAAGTGTACACAATTCTTCCCCGACTGTCAAAAATAGCGGCGGCAACTACATCCAGATCAATGATCTTTAACCGGAAAGATTCAGCAACCGGATTTGGATATAAAACTACTGAACCTGATCTCCCCGGTTCAAAAGTAGCTACTGTATTGTTTACTACGATTGGCGACAAGGCACTGGTACATCCGTTGGCATCTGTAATGGTGAGTGTATAGGTGCCCGCATTCAGACCCGTGAGATCTTCCATATTGGAGAAAAACTGTCCGTTTTTATTCCATGTAAAAGTGAAGTTGCCACCACCACCGGTAGGGGTTATCAAAATTGAACCAACCCCCTCTCCATTGTGGTCATCCGATCCTCCATCTATAATGATGTCGGGTACAGGGTAAACAGTCACGGCAAATGAACAGGTGGCTGTATTGCCCACGGCGTCGGTAGCCTGAAAAACCTGAACTGTAGTGCCATCATCGAATGCCGTGCCACTCAGCTGACCACTGATCAGCATAGGCGCTCCAGGGGCGCTACAGTTATCGGTCACCGTTGGCGTTGGATAATGAACAACGTCTGCGCCACACAGGAATATGGTTGCTGGGCAGGAAACAACCGGTGGAGTATTGTCGGTTGCTACAATGTCGAAACTAACAATTGTAGTGCAGCCATTGGCATCCGTTGCAGTAACACTATAGTTTCCAACACCCAGGTTGTCAAGTGTACTATTCAGGGAATATGGCGCCGTGCCTCCTGTAACCACTACTTCGGCAGAACCGTTTTGATCATTTAAACACTGTACATTCTGAATGTTGATTACCGTAGCAACCAATGGGTCCGGAGAAGAAACTGTGATGCTTTGTGAAACTACACAGTTAACTGCATCTGTTGCTGTTACGGTGTAGGTGCCTGCTGCAAGGCCGGTAATACTGGCTGTTGTAGCACCGTTACTCCATATATATACGTAGGGTAGCTGACCTCCTGCTATTGCAGCTGTTGCGGCACCATCATTACCACCAGAACAGGATACATCCGCTGAGGTAAGTGATGCAACAAGGTTGCAATTAAAGGCACTTACTACTACAGATTGAGTTCCGGTACAATTGTTCGCATCAGTCACCGTGACTGTATACGAGCCTGGCGTAAGTCCGGTGATCATGGCCGTGGTTTCATCATTACTCCAAAGGAAAGTATAAGGACTGGTTCCTCCGGTAGGTGCTGAAGAAGCCGTGCCATTGTTGGCACCTGAGCCTGTTTCTCCAGTAGCGCTGGCGTGTGGAGCTACCACTGCAGGCTGAGTGATTGTGACACTTAGCTCCAGTGGACAATTATTCCCGTCCGTAATAGAAACTGTGTAAGTACCTGGCGAAAGCCCGGAAATCATTTCAGTGGTTTCTCCGTTTGACCACATATAGGAAACCGGATCAGCAGCACCTGTCAGCGATACAGTTGCGCTACCGTCTCCGGCGCCATTACAGGAAATGTTGGTACCGATCGCAGTTCCGTCGATATCACATCCAAAACTGTTCACCGTAACAGATTTTATAATTGTGCAGTTGTTTTCATCGGTAACTGTAACAGTGTATGTGCCTGGTGTTAGCCCGGTAATGATAGCTGTTGTTTCGCCGTTACTCCAGTTAAAGGAGTATGGGGCTGTTCCACCACTTGGTGCTGAATTGGCAGTTCCGTCATTTGCTCCCAGGGCGGTTTCACCTGTTGCTGTTGCATTGGCGAGTAAGGCAGCAGGTTCTGATATACTTACACTTGAGGTTGACGTGCAATTTTCACCATCGGTAGCCGTAACTGTATAGGTGCCTGCTGTCAGATTTGTAATTTGGGCAGTAGTGCCACCATTTGACCATTCATAAGTGAATATGCCATTTCCGCCATCGGCTTCGGCCAGCGCTTCTCCATTGCTGCCACCATTACAGGTCACATTGGTAACCAGTATAATGTCTGATGTAACAGCAGGCGATTGTGATACGGTTGTTGAACCTGTGCTTGTACAACTATTACTGGTATTCGTAATCAGAAGATTGTACGTGCCCGGGGCACTGATAATCGGAGTCAGCGTTGTTTCACCTGACTCGATAATACCATCCGGTGTTGTCCACAGGTAGGTGAAATTAGCACCTTGAGAAGAAGCAGAAGCATTCAATTGTACGGTGTTATTATTGCAATTCAAATTGTCTGCAGACGCTATGCTCACTGTTGGCGGTGTAATATTTTGTTGTACCATGGTGCTGGCCGTGGAAGTACAACCATTCCCTTCAGACATTACTGTTATGGTATAGGTGCCTGGATTGCTTACCATAGGATTCTGCTCATCGGACATGTAGTTATTTGGTCCGTCCCAGGAGAATGTATGCTGACCTGCCGGGCCTCCAGCCAATTGTACGCTGGTCACTATACAATTGAGCGTTCCACCTGAGGAAGCCGTCGCACCCGGAGTTGTAATGTTCTGCTGAACCACGATGGTGTCGCTGGTTTTGCAGCCATTGATGGTATCGGTTACGATACCAATGTATTGTCCAGGGGCATCAATGGTATCTTTTTTCTGATTTGAGCTAAACCCATTTGGCCCCATCCACATGTAAGATGCTGTTTGTATGTTGGTACTCAGTGAAATTTCTACTGAATCTACCTGGCATGTAAGCGTATCAGAAACGCGGGCCGTATCTGTTGGTGGCACTACATTTTGGCTGACAAAAGTTGTGGTAGATGAAGTGCAGCCGTTTACTGGATTCTCTACAACCAATGTGTAGGTGCCTAGCGTATTCGTCATTGGGTTTTGGTCAGAGGATGAAAACCCGTTTGGACCAGTCCATGAATAACTCACATCGGGTGTTTGAGAGTCGCCATTCAGGGTTGCATCCAATACCACGCAGGTAAGGGGGCCTGTATTCGATGCCGAAACGTCGGGAAAATTCTGATCACAGGTAACCTCTATTGAGGCAGAAGCCTCGCAACCGTTCGAATTATTAAATACAGTCAACGTGTACGTTCCACAGGCATCTACAACGGGGAAAAGAGTATTGTTACCAGTAACAATATTTCCGTCGATTGTTGTCCAGGTGTAAGAGTATTGCGCTCCCTGGGAAGATCCGCTTCCATCTAACGTTACCGATGTAACGAAACAATCCAGAATACCACCGCCACCGGCAACTGCTGTTGGTTCGGTGTTGTTAATGCCGACATTCACCTGGGTGACTTTTGTACACCCATTGGCATCAGTGGCTGTTACCGTGTATTGGCCTGGATCGAAAAAAGTGGCGGTGGCTCCAAAATCACCATTTGACCAGGAAAAATCAAACCCAGGTGTTCCGCCACTGGCCGAAGCTGTACTGGTAACGGATGTTTGCAAACAAGACAGGATTTCGGGTTGGGAAGCTGTTAGGTTTAGCACTGGCGGTTGTGAAATTGAAACCGAGGCGGTTGCTGTACCGCTGCCACTAGAGCCCGTTACTGTTACCGTATAAGTACCTGCTGCGAGATTGGAAGCAGTTTCGGTGCTTTGTCCATTACTCCACAGGTAGGTATATGGTGGCACCCCGCCATCAGCTTCAACAGTAGCTGAGCCGTCATTTCCTCCAAAACATGAAACGTTTGTGCTGCTGGAGATGGTGGCCGTTACAGGGGGAGGGGCATTAAATTGATAAGAAGCAGAGAAAGCCTTTGGAAAATCTCCACTATCACTGTTATTTCCATTTGTAAAATTACCAATGAAATAAAAGGTAATGGTGTTGCCGGATACACCACCGGCCGGCGCCTTCCAGTTAAAATCCCAGGAAACGGTTCCACCCGAAAAGGATTTGCCATTTCTGTGTTCAATGTATTCCCGACTGGCAAAGTTTTCTGTTCCGGTTTGAGCGCTGGTGTTTATGAAATCGCCGGCATTTACATTACTTCCATCCACAGCCACCGCCTGAAAGCCACCTTTTGAAGGGCTTCCGGATGTAGCGTTCATGGTAAGCGTAAGGTTGTAAGTAACGTTGGCGTCAATGCTTCCGGGGAGTCCGTCAATGGTTACGTCACCATCGAAGTTGTTAGGGTTGCTGCCATCGTGGCATTCGTTGCAATGTCCATTAAAAGGGGCTCCGGTTTTGCCAGTTGGCGGATTGCTGTTGTTGGCTAGCCAAACAAGAGCACAGAGTAAAAGACCGGAAATTTGGAGAAGGCGGGAGTGTCGAGTAGCGGTCATTAAAAAAAAAGTGGCTTTGTTTATTTACTTTTTAAATGTTGAAACATTATTTGTTTTAATGCAGGAATGAAATAAAGAGCCACAAGAAAAGGTTTTCGCGGTATGCCAATTGTCAAATTATAGCCAAGGGTCGATTTTCAATTCTTTTTCAAGGATTTATAAACATCGAAAAACGACTCTGCCCCGGAAGTCGGGCAAAACCTGACTCACCGGGGCAGAGTTAATGAATTAATTCAGCTGTGGGCGCTACACCTTTGGACTCACCGCCATCACTTCAGGTTTTACCTGATCAGCATATTTTTCAAAATTGGAGACAAATTCCTTCGCCAGCGATTTGGCTTTTGCATCGTATTCACTGGCACTTTTCCAGGTATTGCGGGGATTTAGCAATTCAGAAGGAACGCCCGGGCAGGAGACAGGAATTTCCATTCCGAATGTGGCGTGCTTTTCAAAGCTTACTTTATCCAATTCGCCATTCAATGCAGCTGTGATCATTGCCCTGGTGTAGGACAATTTCATCCTGCTTCCTACGCCATAAGGGCCTCCGCTCCAACCGGTATTTACAAGCCATACATTGGCTTTGCTTTTATGCAGCTTTTTACCCAAAAGGTCGGCATACCTGGCAGGGTGTAGTGGAAGGAAAGGAGCTCCGAAACAAGCCGAAAAAGTTGATTTAGGTTCTTTTACACCTACTTCTGTACCAGCAACACGGGCGGTGTATCCACTGATAAAATAGTACATGGCCTGCTCCGGTGTCAACCTGGAAATAGGCGGAAGAATCCCGTAGGCATCACAAGTGAGGAAGAAAATATTTTTTGGATCTCCATCTGCGCGGCTCGGATTCAGCGCATTATCGATGTGATAAATGGGGTATGAAACCCTGGTGTTTTCGGTAATGCTGCGATCGGCATAATCCACCTCCCGGGTGCCGTCAATAAACTTCACATTTTCCAAAATGGCTCCGTGGCGGATGGCCTTGAAGATATCCGGTTCTTTCTCAGGGGTGAGGTCAATGGTTTTAGCATAGCAACCACCTTCGAAATTAAACACTTCTTTATCTCCCCATGCATGTTCGTCATCGCCAATCAACATGCGGTTTGGATCGGCGCTGAGGGTAGTTTTTCCCGTTCCCGACAAACCAAAGAATAGCGCGATGTCTCCATCTTTTCCAAGGTTTGCAGAACAGTGCATAGGCAAGGCATTCTTGGTGCGTGTTGGCAGCACAAAATTGATCACAGAGAAAATGCCTTTTTTGATTTCGCCCGTATAGCCCGTGCCGCCTATTAAAACGCGTCGTTTTTTGACATTTATGATGGCAAAATTGCCTTGACGCGTTCCATCTCTTTCGGGAACTGCCTCAAAACCAGGAGCGCATAACACCGTCCATTTAGGATCGAAACCGCCCAGGTCTTCGCGCTTTGGTCTCAGGAACATATTGTTGGCAAACTGATTGCTCCATGGATACTCGGTAATCACACGAAGGTCGAGGCGATACTCGGGATTGGCGCTGGCATTGGCTGAAAGATCTCTGATATAAACTTCTTTCTTTTTCAGATAGCTGCATGCCTTGCGCCACAGGGAGTCAAATTTTCGAGACTCAAAAGGCAGGTTTACTTTACCCCAATTTACCTTTGAGGTAGTGGTGGAGTCTTTTACTATGAAACGATCTTCAGGAGATCGGCCGGTGAATTTTCCAGTATAAATTACAAGTGCGCCGTTATCGGCCAAATGACCCATTCCTTTGCTTATGGAATGTTCAACGAGTTCTTCAGGGCTTAAATTCCAATATACTGACTTTAGGTTTTTCAGACCAACTTCTTCCAAATTGGCCGTGGATGGTTTCAATCCAAATTCCTGCATAAGTATTTCAGTTTTAAATTGTTAGGCTGTTTTTTGTCGAAGCTGTTCAACTTCGCAGATGACATTTGTGGTGGTACAGTCCGCAAAAGTACAAAGTTCAATTCTAAGAGTTTTCAACAAATGTCACGCTTATCCTAATATATAATGGTTCCAGGCTTCATTTACGGGGATGATATTGGTCAGTATGGATGACGAAAAGGAGCGCAGTATGTAAGCAGCGCTGCGCGATTTAGTGGTCAAATTCAATTCTTGAAACGCTTGCGCCCTTTGAAAAAAGACAACATAGCCATTGCGTAAATGCCCTGAAAGGGCAATATCTCACAACAAAGGGTGCAGCCCTTTGATTCGTACCACCCTGAAACGAAAGCCCTGAAAGGGTGACATTATGTTCACAAAGTACTAGTTCAAGAACCACTCAGAATATTCTATATCGCCCCTTCAGGGCTGGTTATAGGGGTTGACTTCAGTCAAAGGGCTGTACCCTTTGTTGCAGGATGTTGCCCCTTCAGGGCAGGGTTTCTGGGTTGACTTCAGTCAATGGGCTACACCCTTTGTTGTAAGAGTTTGTCCTTTCAGGGCAGGGTTCAAAAATCGCCTATGTTTACCCCTTCAAAATATCCCATTTTCCACAGGATCAGGATCAAAATACCGGCGAAGATCCGGTAGTATCCAAAGGCTTTAAAGCCGTGCCTGGTCAGGTAATTAATGAAACTTTTAATGGCGAGCATGGCCACCAGAAAAGCTACCACGTTACCTACTAGAAGCAGGTTGATTTGGTTTGAGGTAAGGGTGAATCCATCTTCTTTTACAAAATCCCAAAGTGACTTACAGGTGGCCCCGAACATGGTTGGAACGGCGAGGAAGAAAGAAAATTCAGCAGCCGTTTTGGGTGACAGTTTCTGGGTGAGTCCGCCGATGATGGTTGCTGCCGAGCGACTGACACCTGGTACCATGGCCAATACCTGAAACATGCCAATTTTGAAAGCCTTTGGATAATTGATGTCATCCACCGAAGTTTCCATTTTGCTGCGGCGGGCAAAATACCCGTCGAGCAGTAGAAAAACTATCCCACCGGCAAGCAGTGCCAATGCTACTACGACTATGTTTTCGAGCAAGGCATCTATTTGTTTTTTGAGCAACAAGCCAAATACAACCGCCGGGATAAAGGCGATGAATAATTTGTAGTAAAAATTAAGGCTCTGAAGAAATCGCCTCCAGTACAACACCAGAACAGACAGGATGGCGCCAAACTGAATCGCCACCGTAAACACCTTGACAAATGGATCGGAGGCGATGTGCATGGCCGAGGAGGCAATGATCATGTGGCCTGTTGACGATACCGGAAGAAACTCCGTGATGCCTTCAATAATGGCCAGGATAATGGCTTGAATCAGATTCATGAGGCCGCTTCTGCATTGTCTCCGCTGGCTGAGCCATCGCTTCTCTTAAAGATGCCCAGCACAATTACAATAAATCCGGCTACCATCATCAGCGGCGCAAGCGTAATCCTGATTGGACTGTATATACGCTCAGGTTCCCATTTGTTTGGGTCGGGCATTGCGCCACCCGACATGGCTGCGAGGCCAAGCAGGATGAGTAAAAAACCTGCACCCATGAGAATGAAGTTCTTGCGACCGAAAATAAGTACATCATTTCCATCCGTATTGAACAGGCGTTCCCGTTTGTCTGAACGGCGGGCAGGAGCCGGAGCAGCTTTTTTTGATACTGGCTGCGGGCGTTGTTTCTGTTGTTTTGCCATAATGTTTAATTAGCTAATGGGATAATTAGCCAATATGCTAATGGTTTACTTTAATTAATATTTGACTATTTAATTATACTTCACGCTGTTTGGTTTTGAAAATCGCCTGCGGCTAAATCATTGATTAACAGCGTTCAGTATGACAAGTGTTTTCACAACCACTTTGCGGTGGCTATAGCTAATTAGCTTATTATCAAATTAGCTAATTAATACAATTCATCTATGCGCATGCGCAAGAACTTGTTTACCACAAACCAGGTACTCAGTCCGGAAATCAATACGCCGATTATTATTAAACCAAACATAATCAGGACGGTACCATTTGGATCTTCCAGTTGTGACAGGTCCGGGATCAGTATTCTGAGCCACCACAGGGTGAATATCAGCGCAAAAATAGCCAATACTGCACTCCAAAGTCCATTAAATATTCCCCGACGAATGTATGGCCGACTGATAAAATCCCAAGAGGCGCCAACCAGCTCCTGGCTCTTGATCAGAAAACGGTTGGAATACATGGCGAGCCGGATGGTATTATGGATAAGGGTAACAGCTGTAAAAATGAGCAGAAGGCTCAACAGCAATGTCACCATGCCCAAATTCCGGATGTTATCACTTACGTTGGCCGTATTCACCGCCTCGAAATAAAGGTCGCTGACAAGGGTATCTTGCTTTAGTGTTTCCCGCCAGGTTGTAAGTTGTGCATCATCCAGATATTCCGCTTTAACGTTAAATCGGATCACATCACGCAGCAAATCCGGCATATCTTCCAACATACTATCATCACCCAAATCTTCCTGCATAGTAGCCATGGCCTGTTCCTTGGTGACAAACGTGACAGTTTCGGATTTTACCATCGGATTTTGCCTGATCTGGGCAACAATGCGCCTTACATCGTTGTCTGCGAGGTTTGGCTTTAATTCGAGCCAAATGTCCACCTTCTCTTTGAACAGGCTTACTAACTTGCGGCCGTGTAAGGCTGTGAGTGCAAAGAAACCCAATACAAAAAGCACCAGTGCAACACTGGCTATGGCATTCAAGTAATTGGGTTTGGTTCGTGGCATACTGTAATTTTGCAGAAAAGACAAGGCAAAGGTAGAATAAGCTGCATCTTTTGTACTATGATTAAAGTGTTTTATATGATTTGACCGCTCCCGGACTTCCCACGGGATTGATGAAAAAAGCTGAAACTAAAATGACAATGAATCCTGATTTCTCTAAAGCACTTTGCAGGTACAAAAACTGGCTTTTGCTGTTCCCTGTTCTTTTGCTGAGTTTCTCAATACAACAGCCTGAGCAGCCTGTCACCAAGATATATTTCAGAAACCCCTCTTTTGAAGGAGCCCCAAAGGCATCCAGTTGTCCGGTAGGCTGGCACTCCACGATTCCCGGCAGCACGCCCGATCTGCTGCCGGGCGCCTGGGGAATTGAGTATACACCCCAGGATGGAGAAACCTGCATCGGCCTGGTTACCCGCTTTGATGGATCAACGGAGAGCATCGCCCAGGCACTGGCAGAGCCACTTCCGGCGGATGTCTGTTATTCATTTTCCGTATATCTCGCACACATTGAAAAATACGTAGGCTTCGACAATCCTACAAGATTACGTGTTTGGGGAAGCCCATCCAAAACAGAAAAAGGGAAGCTCTTGTGCAGTTCTCCGCTCATCAATCACAGCGACTGGAGAAGTTATGATTTTCAGTTCATCACTCCGGGTACGATCCGCTACCTGACACTGGAAGCCTGGTATGGACCGGGAACCACTTTTAAGTACAATGGGAACATTGTGCTGGATCATTGTTCGCCGATTGAGAAATGTGCGCGAGCGTGAGCGGAGATGATATCCGATATCGCGAAATCCGATATACGATTTGAATAGTAATGTATCAATTGCGTGAAGCCAACCCTTTGTTTTATTTCATATCACGATCCATTTCTCTGAAAAAACGCGATTTTCAACTCGTATGGTTACAAAATAGACGCCGGAGGTAAGATTTTGAATTTGGGCGTAATTAGACTTTAACAATTGAAGGCATTGCGTGTGTAATAAGTCGCCAGTAAGATTGTAGATGCTCAATTGGCCGGTTGCCCCGGCTAACTCAGGCAATGAAAACCTAAGTTCTCCGTCCTTTGATGGATTGGGAAATATATGCAAAGGTTCCAAACGAACCGGATTCACGATTTTACTGCCAAAACAAGAGTCAGACTGTTCGTAAGCGCCCAGATCCACGGTTGAAAATTGGATACGTTCCATTCCGTCAATATCTTGAAAAAGCCCCGCTTCCATAGCAGCTTCATTGGATCCTTTATTTACAGCAAAAGAACACTTATCAAGCCTGAAATCCAACCCCAGGGTATCTGTAAATTTTGGGTATTCTCCAATCCAGATGCTATCGCCCAAGACTACTGTATAGTTTGGTATGGTTGCCGGATTCATTGGGTGGAAACTGCAATAATCCAGATAGAAACCAAATCCAGTTATTGGATTGACGTAATTATTATCAAATAAATACCCATTATTTGGCACAGGCTCCCAAATAATACAATTCTTAAAATTCATATTATTATAATATCCTGAGCCTTGGTTGAATGATGGATACCAGCGTTTACCAAAGGGCCTATTGCCATTTCGGAAAAAAGTGCAATTTGTTATATCGGTGGTTACCTTGGCGGTTTCTGCTGCTCCTGCAAAAATAGCTGAACCGTTATAGGCAAAAACGCAGTTATTAATTTTAGTGTGGACTTCTTTTTTACCCCCCGCACTAAAAGCCACACAAATACTCGATGGATTTTCAACATGGACATTATCAATAAAATAACAGTCCTCAATTGAGGTATTAACAGTAGTTTCTTCAGAAGCTAATATAGCTGATACAAAGTAGGTATAGGCTTTATTTCTATAAAATTTACTTGATTTTATTATAGCATTTACTGTTGCATCCTTTACTTGTTGTATAAAAAAAGCACCACCATACGAATTCTTTGCTATGTTTTCTTCAAATACGCAATCTATAACTTTCAAATTAATTGAAATTCCGGGTTGATCATACATTTTGCCATCCAATGAAAAACCTCCCCCTTCAGAAGCCCTGTTTTGTTTAAAAACACAACTTTGCAATATAATTGAAGTATGGTAATTGCCGGGGAAAGATGTCTCCATACAAAAGCCTCCACCATATCCACCCTGAGAATTATTATTGGTAAAAACACAGTCAGTCATCACAATATTAGATGCGACTGAGGATGAAAAGTACACAGCGCCACCATGACTGAGGAATGATTCATTCGATTCAAACTCACATTGTTGAATTTTAAATGTATCAAGGCCTCCAGTTTCCCCTTGCTTTAAAATAGCTCCACCAAAATTAGTTGCCCAGTTCTCCCGGAAAGTGCAATTAATGATCTCCGGATTTATCAAATTCACCTGTTGAACGGAATCTTCATAATCAACATCTCCAATGAATATTGCTCCACCTGAGTCATCCACCTCATTTTTTTCAAAACTACAATTGGAAATGGTTGGTCTAGAGACTGTCACATTCGGACCACCTATCAAATAAAGCCCACCGCCAAAAGGGTCAGATGAGAAATCATATACTCCCAGAGAGTTCCCGTCTGAAAAAATCAATCCATCAATTATTGTACTATCATCAAGCCCTTTTCCTTTGGCGACATGTACGCTATTATCGTTGGCGAGGCTGACATCTCCAATATTTCCGCTTAATCTGGTTGGGTTATCCAATGGCGTCCGTTGACTGGAACTTGTTTCGGTTCCATTAAAACCACCCAAAATGCTTACTCCATTTTTTAATTCAAAAGATATATGTCTATCTGTTGAAGTTGTTGGATAATAAACTCCTTTGGCTATCCAAATTCTATCACCATATTCAGCTACGGAAATCGCTTCCTGCAAATCCTGAAATGCTCCGTTCCAAGAGGTGCCAGTTGGTTGGCTGGCATTTGATGCTTGATTGACATAGATGGTTTTTTGTGAAAACAATTGGAAAGCACCAAATGCCAATACTAAAAAAGGAGTTACAATTTTCATGAGGTTGCTGTTCTGATAGGAATGAGGATGTTTCCACCCTTAATGTGCGTTATCACCTCCAACACCCCAATCTTATATTGTATTTCGTATATCGTGATTTCGGATATCATCCCCGCTCAATCAAACTCAATCGTATCCCCTGCCCGATAGGTCTTCTTATCTTCAGTCTCTTCCGGAGTATCAGTCGTTTGCTGATCATCTGCGCCCTGGCTTTCCTCAGCAAACAAACTTGGTTGTGCACTCTGAGAGGTTTCAGCCTTGGCTTTTGGCTTTTGCTCTTTTGGCAACACTTCCTTCACGGAACTCAGCAAATTATCGCTAAGTCGGTTGCCAACTGCTTTCCAGCCTTTTACATCCATGAAATCGCCGAGCGACACTTCTCCGGGCATGGGTTTTCCTTTGATCTTGATGGTGTATTTAATCCTCGGATTTTCCTGAACCGAAGCAAATAGCAGTTTCGATTTCGGATGATCGGTGATGTAATTAAAGCGCTCTTTCAATTTATTGGTTTCCACCTGGAAACGCTTCACCATGGTCCAGCCTTTATGTCCGTCGTAATGCACGGCATTGATAACCAGATCAGGTTTAAACTTGCAGAGATGCAGTATTTCCTTCATCTCAAAGCGCTGCTGAACATCTGTATCGGTTACCTCATAGGAACCATCTGTGTATAGCACCAGAATATTATCTCCGGTATCGAACTCGCCAAGCAGATCGCCGCGTTCTTGTGTATTCAACCTGCCGGTTATGTCATCAAACCAGAGTTTTTGTGCGCCAATGGTGCTTTTCCCTACTTCTTTTTGCTTGATCTGCTTAACCGGGTATTTGGTCAGCACATTTCCCTGAGAAACCCGGCCCTTTATGGCCAGTTCGGCAAAATCGTAGTCGAATATCTTGATGCGCGCTGTGCTGGCCGGGGTCAGGGTAACCTGAACCACCTCACTTTCGCCATTCGGATTGGCGGTGAAATACAGCATCTTCGAGCCTTTAGCATCCGAGCCAAGCTGATAATCCTTGTCGCGTGTAATGGCTGTTACATTGAAGCGTTTTACGTACGTGCGACCAGATTTCGCATCCACATAGGCCATGTTATAGGTGGTGCGTTCGTCATTCTTCTTCCACACGGCAACGTGTTCGATATCCTTGCCGACGAATATTTTGTCGCCGGCACGCACCACTTTCATTACGCCGTCACGCCGAAACACGATGATGTCGTCGATGTCTGAACAATCCTGAACAAACTCGTCTTTTTTGAGTCCGGTACCAATAAAGCCATCGGCACGGTTGACGTATAGTTTGGCGTTGTTGGCTACCACGGCAGCGGCCTGAATGGTATCGAAAGCGGCAATTTCTGTGCGGCGTTCCTGACCTTTTCCGTATTTCGCCAGCAGATTCTCAAAATAGCTGATGGCGTATTCAGTCAGGTGGGCCAGGTGGTGTTTGGCCTCTTCCAGGGCATCCTTTGTTTTGGCAATGTCCTCGTCGGCCTTAAACGAATTGAACTTGGAAATGCGCTTAATGCGGATCTCGGTAAGTCGGACAATATCTTCCTGGGTGATGTCCCGGATCAGTACAATTTTGCCTTCTGTGTTTTTCGGAATTGCTGTTCCCTGCGGTGCGATGATCACGTATTTCCTAAGCCCCTTGTCGATCGTTTCCATGACAGCTTCCCAGGTTTCGCACTCCTCAATGTCTCGGTAAATTCTGTTCTCAATGAAGATCTTTTCCAGCGAAGCAAAGTGAAGCTTTTCTTCCAGCTCCGCTTTTAAAATCTCCAGTTCCTGACGAAGCAGGTCTTTGGTATGCTCTGTGCTGATGGACAGCAATTCATTGACATCAGTAAACAGCGGTTTGTTGTCAACGATCACGCAGCAGTTAGGACTTATGCTTACTTCGCAACTGGTAAAGGCATACAGCGCATCAATCGTCACATCCGGACTCACGCCGGGCTGCAGTTCAATTTCAATGTCGATCTCCGCCGCGACTTTATCCACCACTTTCTTGATCTTGATCTGACCCTTTTCGTTGGCTTTTACAATTGAGTCCATAAGGTCACCTGTGGTAACACCAAAAGGAATCTCGGTGATCTGTAATGTCTTTTTGTCGAGCTCGCGTATTCGAGCGCGTACGCGCACTTTGCCACCGCGGGCGCCACCGTTGTAATTGCTGGCATCAATCAAACCACCTGTCGCGAAGTCAGGAATAAGGTCTGATTTCCGTCCTTTAAGAGAGGCAATGCTGGCCTTAATGATCTCCACGAAATTGTGGGGTAGTATCTTGGTGCTTAGTCCAACCGCAATTCCTTCCGCTCCGTGAGCAAGCACCAGCGGGAATTTCATAGGCAAATTAACAGGCTCCTTTTTCCGGCCATCGTAGCTCATCTGCCAGGCAGTAGTATCCGGATTGAAAGCAATGTCGAGGGCAAACTTGGTCAGACGAGCCTCTATGTAACGAGGTGCTGCCGCAGAATCACCCGTGCGGTAATCACCCCAGTTTCCCTGACAGTCGATCAACAGGTCTTTCTGACCCATGTTCACCAAAGCATCCCCAATGGCAGCATCGCCGTGCGGGTGGTACTGCATGGTTTGTCCAATCAGGTTGGCCACCTTGTGGTAACGACCATCGTGTTGATCGAACATAGCATGAAGGATGCGCCGCTGCACGGGTTTCAAACCATCTTCAATGGCGGGTACAGCGCGCTCCAGAATCACATAGGAGGCATAGTCAAGAAAATAATTCTGATACATCCCCGAAAGGGTGATGACCGAATCTTCATGTTCACTTGAAGTAGTAGGTGGAACGGAGTTGTCCTTTTTCGCTTTTGCCATGGTATTTTAAGAAAGGAAAGGGGAAGGCAAATGTAACAGGATTTGTCTTATTTTTTAAAACTTTTTGTGTTAAATTTTAATTCACCGCTCCACAAATAATCGTAGCATTCATTATCCCAGGCACAACCAGGATGCATATTAAAAGGCATTCCCTATCTTACTTCAAAACCATCATTGAAATCCGTAATCAGTTAAATCTGTGCGTAACTTTGCCACCATGCACACCCTCCCGCAATTGCTCGATAAGATTCAGGATTTTTCGCAAAAAAACCCTTTCCCGGATACGCCGGCCGAGTTATACGATCCATGTAATTACATCCTGACATTAGGTGGGAAGCGCCTCCGCCCGGCCTTGTTGCTTATGGGGTACGAACTTTTCAAAAATGATGTCGAAAAGGCCTTACCGGCAGCCTGGGCAGTAGAATTGTTTCACAACTTCAGCCTGATGCACGACGACATTATGGACGCTGCGCCTTTACGCCGTGGCCAACCCACGGTGCATACACGCTGGAACACTACTACAGGGATACTAAGCGGTGATGTCATGCTTATTTATGCTTATCAGTTTTTGAGTAGCGTGGAAAACAAAGCGATCATTGCCAGGCTGTTAAGCACATTTAACCGGGTTGCCAGGGAAGTTTGTGAAGGGCAACAAATGGACATTAATTTTGAAACCCGCGACAATGTAAAAATACCGGAGTACCTAAACATGATCAGTCTCAAAACAGCTGTTCTGCTGGGTGGGGCGCTGGAAATGGGCGCCATTTGCGCCGGAGCCAACGAAAGCGACCTGAATCATCTAAGTGAATTTGGCAGATTGGCCGGAGTTGCTTTTCAAATTCAGGACGACAAGCTCGATACTTATGGAGACAGCGCCAAATTTGGCAAACAGGTAGGTGGTGATATACTGCAAAACAAGAAAACGCTGCTGGTGCTCAAGACCCTGGAAGTAGCATCTGAAAAAGATTGTCAGGAACTCCAACAATGGATGGCTACCGGTGCAGAGAATCCTGTTGAGAAAGTAGAAGCGGTTAAGGCCATCTTCGACAGAAACAATATTCCTGAGCTAATTGAAAAGGAAAAACAAAGGTTTCAAAGTGAAGCATATAAACACCTTGATGTAGTTAGTGTGGCTGAAACCCGCAAAGAAGTGCTAAGGGAAACGGTAGAAGAATTTCTAAAAAGAGACAAATGAAGTACCAATGCGCAATCTACTGACTCATTGGTACATTGCGCATTGGTACATTGATACACTATTTATCTTGCTTCGCAAACACCTTCCGCAGCAAGTCAGTATTACGCAGGCTAACATCGCTGCGAATGTCTTTTTCCTTTTTTTCTACAAGACCGAACATGCCATCGAGCGCTTTTCTGGTGACGTGGTCGTCCAGCTCCGGATTGGTTTTTTCAACAAATGGTAGGCGATTATAAGCCGTAACCGCGCTTTTCCAGTACTCGCGGGCATTCACCTTGTCAAGGGAATTTTGGATGACAGGCTTAAATTCCGCATACAATTTATCAAAAGTAGATTTCTGCAGGTAACGGGTAGCAGCGTCCTGGTTGCCCATCAGGATATTCATGGCATCCTGGAAAGTCATGCCTTTGATGGCGGCTACAAAAATTGGCTTGGCTTTGGTAGCAGCGTCTTCTGCCGCGCGGTTCATGCGCTCGGTTAAGTCAGCCTCAATGTTGCCGAATCCAGGTACATTTTTGAGTTTGGAAACTACTTTTTGGGCTTCGTCGGGAACAAGAATTTTATACGGACTCTTGAAATATCCGTCTTTGGCCGAAAGGAAATCAACAGCCTCTCCGATACCTGCATTCAAGGCTTCTTTCAGGCCGTTACCGGCTTCTTCCTGGGAAATATCGCCGCCTTTGGTCACAACATCCTTGGCTTTTTTGAGAATGCCGTTTAGTTGCGCATTTGATAATTGAGTCAGCATTAAAGCTGTAAGCAAAAGGAGTGTTCTTTTTATCATAGCTAATGTGTTTTAATTTTTAATCCGACAAAGTAAACGCAAAACCTCAGCGCCAGTTACATGCAAATGCCCGGCTTAGGGAAAGTTTAACAGGATAATGAACAACGAATAATGAACAACGAATAATGAACAACGAATAATGAACAAGGAACAATGAACAGGGAACAAGGAACAACGAAGCTATCTTGGTGGGTTTTTGGATTTATACCAGGCTTCCTAAACCTATTTAGCAATACCATACCGCCCTTTTCACATTGTTCGTTGTTCGTTGTTCATTGTTCGTTGTTCGTTGTCCATTAAATTTTACCTCGGCTTATACCCTTTCATGGCATAATACAAGATATAAACATAGCAGGGGATCATCACTATCAGGAAGGCTGATTGGAAGCTGATCTTGGTTTCCAGAATTCCATAAAGTTGTGGCAAAAGAGCTCCCCCGGCAATACCCATGATCAGGATGGCAGAGCCTATTTGAGTGAATCGTCCAAGTCCGTTAATAGCCAATGGGAAAATTGCCGGCCACATCACAGCATTGGCAAGGCCTAGCAGAGCGATGAAGGTTACGGCGGTAGAACCGGTTGTGAAATAGGTTAGGGTGGTTAATATCAAACCCAGTATCGCAGAGTATTTCAGAAAGCTCTGTTGAGAGATAAATTTCGGGATCAAAATGATGCTCAATACATAACCAATCAGCATGCCCACCAGCGTGAATGAAGTGAAGTATTTAGTCTGATCCGGATCAAAATTGAGTGAGCGGCCGTAAATACCGATCACGTCACCGGCCATCACCTCGGCCCCTACGTAAAAGAAAATTGCCAGCGCGCCCATCACTAAATGGGGGAATTGCCATACACTATTGCGGCCTGCTGCCAGGGAGGAGTCGCCCGTTTCTTCTGTATCTGATGTGTCAATTTCAGGAAGATTGGAACGGCGGATCATCAAGGCAAGCGCAAATAACACAATGGCCATAATTACATACGGAGTCACTACCCGGTCGGCCAGTTGATCCAGCAATCCTGCTTTTACTACATTATCCGTCGCTGCTGTGACCTGTTCTTCAATTTCTCCGGCATTTTTGAGTACGATGCTACTTAAAATGATCGGACTTAGAATACCAGCCACCTTGTTGCAAATACCCATGATGCTGATGCGCTGAGCCGCGCTGTCAATAGGACCGATGATGCTTATATATGGATTTGAGGCGGTTTGCAGAAGCGCCAGTCCCATACCCTGCACAAACAATCCACCCAGGAACAGCGGATAGGCTCGTGAGCCGGCAGCCGGAATAAAAATCAAACAACCAACTGCCATTACGGCGAGTCCCAGCGCCATGCCGTCTTTGAAGCCGGTTCTCTTTAAAATTTGCGAAGATGGGATGGCCAGAAAGAAATAGCTGATGTAAAAAGCAAAGGTTACGAACAGCGCCTGCACGGTATTCAACTCGCACGCCAGTTTCAGGAACGGAATTAATGTGCCGTTAAGCCAGGTCACAAAACCGAAGATAAAAAAAAGAAGTCCTATGATCGTGATCTGATACAGGTAGTTACTATTACGGGTGCTGGAATTCTCCATACTTTTGCAGTCCTTTTTAATGAGTGGAATTCTTCAGGTCTTTTGAGACAGCCGTAAATGTAAACAGCTCCGGCAGAATAATTCACCAATAATTCTTTCGATAAACACGATTATTACATGAAACCAACGCTATTGATACTGGCAGCCGGCATTGGCTCGCGCTACGGAGGACTCAAACAAGTAGACGGAATCGGACCCGGCGGTGAAGCCATTTTGGAATACTCGGTGTACGATGCCATCCGCGCCGGATTTGGCAAAGTGGTTATTGTAATTCGAAAGGATATTGAGGAGGCTTTTCGGGAAAAAGTGGGTAGAAAATTTGAAAACCAGATCCAAACGGAATACGCCTTTCAAGAACTCGATACAGCGCTGGAATTTCTGGATGAAAAGCCATACCGCGAAAAGCCCTGGGGAACCGGTCATGCCATATTATCAGCAAAAGAGCATCTGAACACGCCTTTTGCCACGGTTAATGCTGACGATTTTTATGGATTTGACGCTTTTCAGACGCTTGCCGGATTTCTTTCCAAGGAATGCACACCCCAGCGATATGGCATGGTGGCTTTTGAATTGGGCAAAACACTCTCCGAAAACGGCGCCGTTTCCCGCGGCGTTTGTTCTGTAAACGACGATGGTTTTCTGACAGACGTAACCGAGCGCACAAAAATTGAACGCTACCCCAACGGCATTCACTACAGCGATGCAGACGCACAACGCCACCTCCTGGCAGAAAACACGCCGGTTTCCATGAATCTCTGGGGACTTCATCACAGCCTGATGATAGAACTGGAAAAACAATTTCAGGAATTTGTAATGACAAATCAGGGAAATCCAAGAGCCGAATTTTACATCCCCAGCGTGCTTAACAACCTGCTTGTAGCCAATAAAATTGACCTAAAAGTGCTGCACTCTCCCAGCAAATGGTACGGCGTCACCTACGCCGAAGACAAGCAAACCGTACAACAAGCCCTCGCCACAATGGACTACCCAAAAGGTCTTTGGAAATAGAATCGGGTTTCTTTGGTTTAGCAGGTCAATTCTGGTGCTGAATTTCTATCTTTGAGCAATAAAATTCTATAAGGCGCAATGTATCAATGCGTAATGCGCAATGGTTGATTTTGTGTGGCCTTTTATAATAAGGCTGTTTTGTTCTTCGCTTGATAATTGATTTACTCCAGTCTTAAATTATCGCCATTCAGACCAGCCTCTATTACTTTATGTTTTACTAAAATATTTCAAACTGCGCATTGGTACATTGCGCATTGATACATTGATACTCATGCCTGATTTCGCTCACCTCCACTGCCACACTCAATATTCACTTCTCGACGGAGCAGCATCCATTCCGGGGCTGTTCAAAAAAGCCGCTGCCGATGGCATGAAAGCGCTGGCCATTACCGATCACGGGAATATGTTTGGCGCTTTTCAGTTTGTGGCTGAAGCCGGCAAGCACGAGGGGGTAAAACCTATTGTTGGTTGTGAGTTTTATGTAGTGAAAGACCGGCATCGGCGAACATTTACAAAAGAAGATAAGGACCGCAGATATCATCAGTTGTTCCTGGCAAAAAATCCGGAGGGCTACAAAAATCTGGTGAAACTCTGCTCCCTGGGCTACATGGAAGGGCTTTATGGTAAATACCCGCGTATTGATAAAGAATTGGTGTTGCAGTATCATGAGGGACTCATTGCCACTACCTGCTGCATAGGCGCTATGGTTCCGCAAACAATTTTGTCAAAAGGTGAAGAAGAGGCCAAAAAGGAGTTTGAATGGTGGCTGGATATATTCGGGGAGGATTATTACATTGAAATTCAGCGGCATCAGATGCCCGAGCAGGATCAGGTGAATGAGGTGTTGCTGCGCTGGTCGAATGAATATAATGTAAAAGTGATCTGCACCAACGACTCCCATTATGTGGATCAAAAAGATGCCAATGCGCATGATATTTTGTTGTGTGTAAATACTGGTGAAAAGCAATCCACCCCGGCCATTCGCGAGTTTGTAGAAGAAGGAACTACGATGAAAGGTGGGCGTTTTGCGTTCTGGAACGACCAGTTTTATTTTAAAACCCAGGCCGAAATGGGCGCCCTGTTTTCCGATGTTCCGCAGTCGCTCGACAATACCATGGAGATTGTGGACAAGTGTGAGCATCTGAAGCTGAAGAAAGACATACTGCTCCCCAACTTCGTCATACCTCAGGAGTTTCATACACAGGATGACTTTCTGCGACACCTTACCTGGGAGGGCGCCAAAAGCCGATACAAGGAAATCACACCCGAAATTGAAGAGCGCTTGAATTTCGAGTTGCACACCATCAAAACCATGGGCTTTGCCGGCTACTTTTTGATTGTAGCTGACTTCATTAATCATGGTAAAGATATTGGGGTGTTTATCGGCCCTGGTCGTGGCTCGGCGGCCGGAAGTGCAGTGGCTTACTGTATCGGTATTACCAATATAGACCCGATAAAATACCAGTTGCTGTTTGAGAGATTCCTGAACCCCGATCGTAAATCAATGCCAGATATAGATACTGATTTTGATGACGAAGGCCGTCAGAAAGTCATTGATTATGTGGTGGAGAAATACGGCAAACAGCAAGTCGCGCAGATCGTGACCTACGGCACTATGGCCGCCAAAATGAGCATCAAGGACGTATCTCGTGTGCTTGATCTTCCGCTGGATCAAGCCAATGCGTTGGCTAAGCTGGTGCCAGATAAACCCGGTATTTCCCTCAAAAGAGTGCTGACAGCTCCCATCACCGGCGACGGTTCCTTGTCTACAAAGGAGAACCTGATGGCTGACGACATTGAGAATGCCAAAAAACTCCGCGAATATCTGGAAGATGGAAACTCGCCTGAAGGTGCCGTTTTGAAGGAAGCCCTGGTTTTGGAAGGGTCTGTGCGCGGTACAGGCATTCACGCGGCAGGCATCATCATTGCACCGAAAGACCTTACCGAGATCATTCCGGTTTGTACCTCTAAAGAATCGGAACTGCTCATTACCCAATATGAAGGTTCCATCATCGAGGATGCCGGGGTTATTAAGATGGACTTTTTGGGCTTAAAAACCCTTACCATCATCCGCGATGCTTTGAGGCTCATCGAGCAGAATCACGGGGTTAAAATCGTAATCGATGACATCCCGCTCGACGACGCGAAAACCTATGAACTGTACCAGCGCGGTGAAACAAACGGCACTTTCCAGTTTGAAAGCGCCGGCATGCAGAAATACCTGCGTGATCTTAAGCCAGATAAGTTTGACGATCTTATTGCCATGAACGCGCTTTATCGCCCTGGCCCGCTCGAATACATTCCCGACTTCATTGCGCGAAAGCACGGCCGACAAGCCGTTTCTTATGACCTGCCTGATATGGAGGAATACCTTCAGGAAACATTCGGTATTTGTGTGTTTCAGGAGCAGATCATGTTGCTGTCGCAGAAATTAGCCGGCTTCTCCAAAGGCGATGCGGACGTACTCCGTAAAGCCATGGGTAAAAAGCAAAAGGCAGTGCTGGATAAGATGAAGGGTCAGTTCATCGAAGGTGGCACTGAGCGCAAACACCCGGCTGATAAACTGGAAAAGGTATGGACCGACTGGGAAGCATTCGCTTCTTATGCCTTCAATAAGAGTCACTCTACCTGCTATGCCTTTGTGGCTTATCAAACTGCCTATCTGAAAGCGCATTACCCTTCGGAGTACATGGCGGCAGTGCTCACTCATTCGCAGAACAACATCGACAAGATCACCTTCTTCCTGGAAGAGTGCAAGCGCATGGGGATCATGGTGTTGGGGCCTGATGTAAACGAATCGCTGGTTAACTTTTCTGTGAATAAGGAAGGGCATATCCGATATGGTATGGGTGCTGTTAAAGGTGTGGGTGAAGCTGCTGTTGAGATCCTGATTGAGGAGCGCAACGATAAAGGGCCTTTTGAGACAATCTTCGACTTTATGCGCCGTATAAACCTGCGTACCATAAACAAGCGGGTAATGGAAAGTCTGTCTTATGCGGGCGCTTTCGATAGTTTTGGCTTGTCGAGATCCGTATTTTTTGCCGCTACTGATAAGTTTGAAACGTTTATAGAACACCTGCTGAAATACGGCAGTGCCCATCAGGAAGACGCGATCATGTCGACCAATTCCCTGTTCGGTGATCTTTCATCTACCGTTAGTATTCCTGAACCTACCGTGCCAAAATCCAGTGACTGGGGCTTGATTTATAAACTGCAAAAGGAACGAGATGTCATTGGTATTTATCTCAGCGGCCACCCCCTGGATGATTTCCGTTTTGAGTGGGAAACCTATGCCACGCCGCTTGATAAAATGAGCAATTTCCATGGCAGAAAGGTGAACATCGCGGGCTTTGTTCTAAAAGCCGAGCACCGGATCAGCCAGAAAGGCACGGGGTGGGGCCGTTTCACCATCCAGGATTACACCGACTCCCTGGAAATTGTCATGTTTTCTGAGACCTACGCCAAATTCAGATCCTTCTTTGAAGAAGGTACCAGCGTATATGTGGAAGGAGAGTTTAAGAAGCGATACAACTCGGAAGAATATGAGTTCCGTGTGACCAATGTCAGGTTATTAGAGGCTGTTGGAGAAGAGAAAACCTCTTCCATTACCTTGCAAATCCCGATTGAATCACTTACTGAAGATCTGATTAACAAGATTGAAAAACTCTGCTCTCAACACAAAGGCAAGCACACCCTGAAAATGGAGCTGATCGACCATCAGAACCGCGAGAAAATGGCCTTCCTGGCGAATGGGAAAAAAGTGCAGGTTGGGAATGAGTTTTTATCAGAGATTGAGATGCTGGGGATAACATGCGGAGTGAATTAATTGTATCAATGCGAAATGAACTAATGCGCAATTTTTTAATGCGGAATGCGGAGAGATGAGTGAGGAATTCAATATTACATTGCGAAATAAAACAGCCCTGAAGGGGCGAAATCACCCAACAGCGGGCAAAGCCCGTTGAGATGGAATCTAAAAAGAGCAAGCCCTGAAAGGGTGAAATCATTAATTGGTACAAATACTGGAGTCAGGTCTGCATATTAGTAATATGCAGATCTTTCCCATCCGCTGTAATCAAGCCAACATCTCCATAATTTCGAAAACATTTGCCGGAATATTGTAAATTCGGAGCTTGTGAAGCATGTTACCTTTGCAGAGAAATTGAAGAATTTTGCACAAAACTTCACTGACATATCGCATTACCGCACTTCTGCTGGCCTTTTCGATGTTCTTTTCATCGAAAGGTTTCCTAGTGGATATGCATTACTGTCGGGGAACCCTGAAATCAGTCAGTTTTATCGGGAAGGCAAGAAATTGCCATGATCTGGCACGGGCAGCTAGCCATCACAAAAGCGGTTGTCGGCATCACCAAAAGGTGGTACAAAAAAGTAGTGGCTGTGCCGATGACAAGAATTGCTGTTCCAATAAAACGGTACATATTCAATCTGACCAGGATCAACAGGCTCCGGGTTATGCTGACTTGGCGCTTAGTATATCGTTTCAGCCATTTGTACTATACTCACCTCCAACCCTTTCTCTTGGTGGATTAACTCCAGACCGGGAAACCCTCATCTTTGAGCATTACAAGCCACCCTTAATACCCAGGGACATTCCTGTCCTTATGCAGTCTTTTCTTATTTAGACAGTACTTTTCTATTTCTCGGGATCCGCCTTGCACAGCCAGGCAGGGGTCTGTTGGCTATTGTATTTACCATAATCATAATAGCTACCTCTGGATAACAGAGATCGTGTATAACGAAAAGTATCTGCCACATGCTAAATAATTTCATTCGCTTCTTTCTCGAAAACAAGCTGTTTGCCTACCTGCTGTTGTTGGTATTTGTGGGCTGGGGCTTGGCTACTGCTCCTTTTGATTTTGGAATCAAGGACCTGCCCCGCGATCCGGTTGCGGTAGATGCCATCCCCGATATTGGAGAGAACCAGCAAATTGTCTTCACCAACTGGATGGGGCGATCTCCACAGGATGTAGAGGATCAGATCACCTACCCGCTAACAACGGCCTTGTTAGGTATTCCGGGAGTAAAAAGCATCCGAAGCAATTCCATGTTCGGGTTCTCGAGCCTCTACGTGATTTTCAACGAAAAAATTGAGTTCTACTGGAGCCGGAGCCGCATTCTGGAAAAGCTAAATTCGCTCCCGGCCAACACCTTGCCAGAGGGCGTTCAACCAACACTTGGGCCAGATGCCACAGCCCTTGGGCAGATCTACTGGTACACCCTTGAAGGACGCGATCCCGATGGCAAACCAATCGGTGGCTGGGATCCGCAGGAACTCAGGACCATTCAGGATTTCTATGTGCGCTATGGTTTGTCATCCGCCGAAGGAGTTGCCGAAGTCGCATCTATTGGTGGATATGTAAAAGAGTATCAGGTGGATGTGGATCCCGATGCTATGAAGGCCAACAACATCAATCTCGAACAGGTGATGCAGGCCATCCGGAACAGCAACATTGATGTGGGCGCCCAAACCATGGAGATCAATCTTGCGGAGTATTTTGTACGCGGACTGGGATACGTGAAGAATATCGGGGATATTGAAAAAAGTGTAGTTAAGACAGAAAATAATGTACCGATACGGATCGGAGACATCGCGCACGTAAATCTGGCGCCGGCCACTCGCAGGGGCGTTCTGGATAAATCGGGTGCAGAGGCTGTAGGTGGTGTTGTGATAGCGCGATACGGAGCCAATCCTTTGGAGGTTATCCAGAACGTAAAAGCTAAGATCGCCGAACTTGCACCGGGACTCCCCCAAAAAACGCTTAATGACAGCACCCTTTCGCAAGTAAAGATCGTCCCGTTCTATGATAGAACACAACTAATTCACGAAACCATTGGCACTCTTCAGGAGGCACTCACGCTTGAAATACTGATCACAGTTATTGTAGTGATCCTGATGCTTTTCAACCTGAGATCCTCCCTGCTGGTATCCGGGGCTTTGCCGGTAGCTGTATTGATGTGTTTTATCGCCATGAAGCAGTTTGGCGTAGATGCCAATATTGTCGCCTTATCAGGTATTGCCATTGCCATAGGTACCATGGTGGATATGGGCATCGTGCTGGCAGAAAGCATGATCCGGCGGCTGGAAGAAAAAATACCCGGTGAATCCTTGCTGACCAGTATTTATGAGGCCACCTCGGAAGTGGCTTCGGCTGTGCTGACGGCTGTTGCTACCACGGTAATTTCCTTTTTGCCGGTATTTACCATGGAAGCAGCTGAAGGAAAGCTTTTTAAACCCTTGGCCTACACCAAAACCTTTGCTCTAGTGTCTTCTATTATAGTGGCGTTTACCATTGTCCCGGCTTTGGCACATACCGTTTTTTCCTTTAAACCGGGTAAAAAGCTTGGCACCTTAATCGCAAATGCGATGGCTGTTTTGGGCGGTTTAATCATTGTGATGTTCTATCACTCAAACTTGGGCTGGATTGTCACGGTGGTTGGCCTGGCGGGCATGTTGAATTTGACGGCTCAACGGTACTATGCCGGTCGATATGCGGCTGTAGTTACGGTATCCACCAATATAATTTACGCATTGATGGTAGCATGGTTGCTGGCGGTGGTATGGATGCCCCTTGGCGTAAGCAAAAGCAGCCTGACTAATTTCCTTTTTATTGTGATACTGGCCGGTTCCTTGTTGGGGCTGTTTTATCTGATAATTCATTATTATGAAAATATCCTAAGGTTTTTGTTGCGGGTGAAAATTCTGTTCATTCTGCTTGTATCCTTTATCGTTTATCAGGGCTTTTCAGTTTTCCAAAAAACCGGACAGGAATTTATGCCGGCCCTTGATGAGGGTTCATTCCTGTTGATGCCCACCGCCATGCCCCACGCTGGCATGCAGGAAAACATTAAAAATCTTCGCCTGCTTGATATGGCGGTTACGGCGATACCGGAGGTTGAAAACGTGGTGGGGAAAGCAGGCCGTGTAAACAGTGCACTGGATCCTGCCCCTATGTCGATGTATGAGAACATTATCCTGTACAAATCGGAATATAAAACCGATGAGAACGGGCACCGCATCAGGTTTAAATATCAAGACGGTGAATACATACGCGATGCCAAGGACAACCTGATTCCCGACGAAAACGGGCGTTATTTTCGGCAATGGCGCGACGAGATCAAAAGCCCGGATGATATCTGGAATGAAATTGTACAAGCCACGAAACTGCCGGGCGTCACCTCTGCGCCAAAGCTTCAGCCCATTGAAACCCGCCTGGTAATGCTGCAAACCGGCATGCGCGCGCCAATGGGCATAAAGGTCAAGGGAAATGATTTGCGCGCGATCGAGGCATTTGGACTCGAATTGGAAAAGCATCTGAAAGAAGTGGAAGGGGTAAAGGAAGCCGCTGTTTTTGCCGACCGTATCGTGGGTAAGCCATATCTTTTACTGGATATTAACCGAGAAGCGATCAGCCGTTACGGGCTCAGTATCAGCAAAGTACAGCAGTATATTCAGGCGGCCGTGGGCGGAATGGGTATGACCAGCACCGTAGAAGGCCGAGAGCGCTATGCGATCCGGATACGCTATCCCAGAGAGTTGCGCAGCGATCCGGCTGAGCTGGAGCGCATCTACATACCTGCTTCCAATGGGCAGCAAATCCCATTGGGTGAACTGGTGACCATTCGCTACGAACAGGGGCCGCAATCCATCAAAAGTGAAGACGGCTTTCTGGTAGGGTATGTACTGTTCGACCGCAATAAGGAGTATTCTGAAGTACAGGTTGTAAACAATGCCCAGAAGCATTTGGAGCATTTGATAGACAACGGCACCCTAGTGGTCCCAAAAGGCATCAGTTATCGATTTGCCGGTAATTACGAGCAGCAGGTGCGGGCCAGCAAGCGACTCGGCATTGTTATGCCGCTTGCCATGGCTTTTATATTCCTGATCCTGTATATGCAGTTCCGGTCAGTGGCGATTTCCACCATGGTTTTCACAGGAGTATTCATCGCTTTTGCAGGCGGGTTTATCATGATCGGACTGTATGGTACCGACTGGTTTTTGAATTTTGAAGTGTTCGGGACCAATATGCGCGATCTGTTCCAGATCCGGACCATCAACCTGAGTATTGCCGTCTGGGTGGGTTTTCTAGCTTTATTTGGGATAGCCACGGATGATGGGGTGTTAATGGCCACATTCATAAAAGAGAACTATACAAAAGTCAATCCTGACACCATTGAGGGAATTCGCGATGTAGTGGTGGAAGGCGGTTTGCGAAGGATACGTCCGGCTATGATGACAACAGCAACAACCATCCTGGCCTTGCTACCGGTGCTAACCTCCACCGGCAGGGGCTCAGATATTATGCTACCCATGGCCATTCCTTCTTTTGGTGGTATGACCCTTCAAATTATTACCATGTTTACCGTACCCGTTTTCTATTCTCTTTGGCAGGAATGGCGCTTGCATTTCAGAAACCGTTTTAGGTTAAATACCAAAGCCCTTGGGCTTATCCTGGTGTTCTGTGTGATGGGGGCCAGCTTAAAAGCCCAAAGTCTCGACTCACTGATAGCCCAAACCTTTGAGGAAAATGCCGGACTGAAAGGCCTGGAACAGGAATATTTTGCAGCCCTGCAAAAGGCGCCACAAGTGAGTCAGCTCCCAGAACCTGAAGTTGGCGTTGGTGCCTTTCCCCTTCCGGTTGAAACTCGCCTGGGGCCACAAATTGCGCGGGTTAGCGCCTCGCAGATGTTTCCCTGGCCGGGCACTTTTTCCAAAAAAGCAGAACTGGAAAACACAAAAGCAATGGTGCTTTTTGAACGGGTATCTGCCGAGCGACTGAATCTGGCCTTTGACGTAAAAACAGCCTGGTTCCGATTGTATGAAATTCAGCACAGTCAGGAAATTATACGGGAAAAGATTACCCTGTTTGAAGCGCTTGAAAGGCTTGCTTTGACAAGGGTGGAAAGCGGCAAAAGCACTACAGCAGATGTTCTGAGAGTTCGCTTGGTCATTGAAGAAATGAAACAGGAACTGGAAATACTGGAGACTTCAAAAACGGAGTCAAGGGCAAATTTGAACCAAATGATGAACCAATCGCTGGATTTGCCGGTGCGGGTGACCGATAGTTTGTCCTTTGCTACATTGACCTATAGCAAGGATTCAATTTTTGCGGCACTGAAGCCAAATCACCCAATGATCAGGATGTTTGAACTGCAGCAGGAAGTTTCCAGAAAGGCCATTTCACTGAATCAATTGTCGGGCAAGCCCCAGTTTGGCGTGGGAATGGACTACATATTGGTGAATCCGAGAACAGACGCCATCCCACAGCACAATGGACGCGATATTGTCCAATTGAGAGCCTCAGTGAGTATTCCAATCTACCGGAAAAAGTTTGACGCAAAAAAGGCAGAAGAAACGCTCCTGATTGATGCGTTGGAACTCAAAAAAACTGACCTGTTGGGAAGGTTTGAAGCGATTATCGAAAAGGCTTATTCCGACTACGATGCTGCCCGTTTGAGAAATGAATTGTATGGACGCCAACGGGAATTGGCGCAGTCCGCCATTAATGTTTTGGAATCGGAATATGCTACAAAAGGAAACAATTTTGATGAGTTGCTTAGGATGGAAAAGGAGTTGCTCGACTACGACCTGAAAACGCTGAAGGCGGTTGTGCAGAGTCATGTTGCTCTGAGCAATATCGAACGCTTTATCACCCTATAATAATCACTGATTTTACGGATTATGGGATTTCACAAATTTTTTCTCAGGTCCATTTTTTACTGAATTCAAATTCATAAAAATGAAAAATAATGTAAAGATCGTTGGCATTGCAATAGCCGCTTTGGCAATTGGCCTTTTTGGTGGATATCTGATTTATGGCAATGCCAAACCGGATGAGATGCTACATAACCATGAAATGGGCGCTGATGGGAGTGAAGCAGTACAAGAGATATGGACCTGCTCCATGCACCCGCAGATTCGGCAGAACGAGCCCGGCCAGTGTCCGATTTGCGGCATGGACCTGATTCCTCTTTCGGCAGCAAGTTCGGGTAATCCGCTGGTTCTGGAAATGACAGAAGAGGCGGCAAAACTGGCTAATATTCAAACAACCGTGATTGGCCGAGGAGCTGCCAGCGGTGGGAAAACGATCAGACTTACAGGTAAGGTGCAGGTAGATGAACGCTCTGCTTCCAGTCAGGTATCTCATGTGCCCGGTCGCATTGAGAAGTTGTTTGTCAGTTTTACAGGAGAACGGGTGTACAAAGGGCAGAAAGTTGCCAGGCTGTATTCTCCGGAACTGATCACGGCACAGCGGGAATTGATAGAAGCAGTGAAGTTGAAAAGCGCCGGTTCCGGCTTGCTGGAAGCTGCCCGTAATAAATTGCGGTATTGGAGAATAAGCGAGTCGCTGATCACTCAGGTAGAGCAGGAAGGAAAGGTCCAGGAAACCTTCGATATTCTGGCGGATGCATCTGGTATCGTAACGAAAAGGCGCGTTTCGGTAGGTGATTATGTAAAACAGGGAGAGTCGCTATTCGATCTGATGAACCTCAATAGATTATGGATTCTGTTTGATGCATATGAAAGCGACTTGCCTGCTGTAAGTGTTGGCGACAGAATTGATTTTACTACTCCGTCTCTTCCAGACAGGACTTTCAGAACCCGTGTGACCTTTATTGATCCACTTATAAACCCGAATACCAGAGTTGCTTCGGTACGAGCCGAAATAGATAACACAAGAGGACAGTTGAAGCCCGAAATGCTGGTATACGGCGAGCTTCAAAACCGGGCTGGAAAGTCGGTTAAGCTTACCGTACCAAAGTCGGCAGTAATGTGGACAGGGAAACGTTCTGTGGTGTATGTAAGGGTGCCGGAAGCGTCTGTTCCATCCTTTGAATTCCGGGAAGTTGAGATTGGGGAGTCCCTCGGCGATACATATCAGGTTTTGAAGGGGCTTGAACCAGGTGATGAAGTGGTTACCAATGGCAATTTCAGTATAGATGCTGCGGCGCAGCTCAATAATCAGGCGAGCATGATGAACAGAAATGTATCTGTAAGAAAAAAAGGCACTGTAGATCAATTGCCTGATTATACTGAAACTACACCTGAAGCCTTCAAACAACAGATCTTCGATCTTGCAAAAAGCTATCTAAACCTGAAAAATGCCCTGGTGGCTTCCGATGATAAACAGGCAAGGGAGGCGGCTTCACAGCTGCGTGTAGCACTAAAAAAGGTGGATATGGCCATGCTTAAAGGTGAAGCCCATCGTTTCTGGATGGATCAGCATGAAGCCATAACTGCACACAGCGAAAAAATTTCCGGCACGGACGACCTGGAAGCTCAGCGTAAACAATTTGACTACCTGTCTCAGGCGGTGATTAAAACGGCAAAATCCTTTGGTATAGGGAAAGAAACCCTGTATGTGCAGCATTGTCCTATGGCAAACGACAACAAAGGGGCTGACTGGCTCAGCGATGAGGAAGAGATACGCAACCCATATTTTGGAGATGAGATGCTCACTTGCGGAGTGGTAAAAACAACGATTGATGCAGCATTTAGAAATCCGGGAAACAGTAAATAAACCGCTGCCACCAATTGGATAAACGCCCTCAGAGAAACCAAAACACAGCATTTACTCATAAACGTTAACACTTAAAATATTCAACAAAATGAAGCATTTTAAAACCATTTTATTGTTTGTTGCCATGCTGGTAACAAGCGCTGCCCTTTCATCCTGCGGCAACAAGGCCGGGGACACAGCTCAACAGGAAAAACAAGAGCCACAGGAACAACAAGCACAGGAAGGGCAGACGGCACAACAGGGCAAGGAGTACACTTCTGCCTATATCTGCCCAATGCACTGCGAAGGAAGCGGTAGCGATGAGCCGGGAAAGTGTCCTAAATGTGGGATGGAGTATGTGAAAAACGAGGGACACGGAGATGCCATGCATGATCATGATATGGAAGATGGTCAGGAGAATTAAGACCAGGTAATACAGGTATGGCTTTGTCTGAAATGAGAAAGTCATACCTGACTGTACTGGTAAATCCTGCTCTTTACCTTATCACTCAAATTCACTACTATGGAACACGATCACCATGAGCATGCTCAACATCATATGAACCACGATGGGCATCAAAATCACCACGACCATCATCGGATGATGATTGCGGATTTTAAGAAGCGATTTTGGGTTTCAATGGCCCTCACCTTGCCGGTTTTATTGCTTTCGCCTATGATCCAGCACTTGCTGGGGCTTAATTGGGCTTTTAATTGGGATATGCAGGTTTTGTTTGTGCTGTCCAGCATCATTTATTTTTATGGCGGATACCCATTCCTGAAAGGTCTTTTTGAGGAGCTGAAAAAGAAAACACCGGGTATGATGACCCTGATAGCAATTGCCATTACTGCCGCCTATTTATACAGTTCTGCAGTTGTTTTCGGTCTGAAAGGCAAAACATTTTTCTGGGAAATTGCCACGCTGATTGATGTAATGTTGCTGGGGCATTGGCTGGAAATGCGCTCTGTGCTGGGTGCAAGCAAAGCCCTCGAAGCGTTGGCTGCGCTTATGCCCGACGAAGCAAATCTGGTGCATGGCGACCACGTGATGAAAGTCAAAGTAAGTGAGTTAAAAACCGGCAGCGTCATTCTTATTAAGCCTGGTGAAAAAGTCCCCGCCGATGGCGAGATCGTAGAAGGTCACAGTGACCTGAATGAAAGTATGCTCACGGGTGAGAGCCGGCCGGTAAACAAGTCTGTTGGGGATGAGGTGATCGGAGGTGCTATAAACGGTAGCGGGTCTTTTAAAGCAAAGGTGAAAGGAACGGGCGATGATACTTACCTGTCAAAAGTTATCAATTTGGTGCAAGGCGCGCAGGGACAAAAATCTAAAACGCAAAGACTTGCGGATAAGGCAGCTTTTTGGCTAACGATTGTTGCGCTAAGCGCCGGATTTGGAACATTTGCCGCATGGTTGATCATGGGTAAGGAACTTTCTTTTGCCCTGGAGCGCATGGTAACCGTTATGGTTATTTGTTGTCCGCATGCATTGGGGCTGGCCATACCCTTGGTAGCCGCAATCTCCACCAGTGTATCCGCAAAAAATGGTTTACTGATACGCAATCGCACTGCTTTTGAAAACTCCCGGCGAATTTCTACAGTGGTTTTTGACAAAACCGGAACGCTGACAAAAGGCTCTCACGAAGTGGTGAGTATAGTGTCCCTTTCAAAAATGTTCCAGGACTCAGACATTTTAAAATATGCCGCTTCGGTTGAAAGTCCATCTGAACACCATATCAGCAAAGGGTTGATGCGAAAGGCAAATTCTGAAAATATTGGCCTGTTTAAGGTTGAGGACTTTGAATATCAGGCGGGTATAGGTGTTAGCGGGATGGTGAATGGCAAAAAGGTAAATGCAGGCGGATATGTGTTGTTAGAAAGGTTAAATATAGACGCCCCCGAAGATAAAGAGAAGGGTGCCGAGACAAAGATTTTTCTGATATTCGATGGTGAATTGGCGGGATATATCACGTTCGCAGATGAGATCAGAGAGAGTTCATACGACGCCATTAAAACCTTGCAGAATAACGGCATTAAAGTTTCACTCCTGACCGGTGATAATGAAAAGGTAGCGGCCGCAGTAGCCAAAGAATTGAATATGGACGATTACATGGCAGAGGTTTTGCCTGAGGAGAAACTGGATAAGGTGAAAAAGCTTCAAGAAAATGGGGAGTTTGTAGCCATGACCGGTGACGGCGTAAATGATGCTCCGGCACTCGCCCAGGCGAACATTGGCATTGCCATCGGGTCGGGAACAGATGTTGCCGCAGAAACAGCAGATATAGTATTGGTGGATAGTAATCCCAAGGATATTGCCAGCTTAATCTTATTTGGAAAAGCGACGTATCGGAAAATGGTTCAAAATCTTGCCTGGGCCACTGGATATAATGTGATCGCGATGCCTCTGGCAACTGGCTTTATTCCCGGATTAATGATCAGCCCGGCTTTCGGAGCAGCTCTGATGAGTGTTAGTACCATCATTTGTGCTGTGAATGCACAATTGTTAAAGAGAAGCCTGGTGTCCTGAATTAAGTGGTGACACAACGCAGGTTGTATTATCCTTAAAGCGCCTAACCTTCAAATTTGAGGCATATGCAGTTTAGTGTGGGCATCAACTGCGGCTGGGATTTCACCCTTTCAGGGCTTGTTCCATTTATGGTACTAATCAACGGGCTTTGCCCGCTGTTGAGGGATTCCCCTTTGGGGCTTATTGTGCAAGAGAGTACAAAGAATAGTAATCCGCACTCATCTCTCCGCACTCCGCATTGATACATTGCGCATTGATCATTCTCCGGTTAATACATCTACCATCGTTTTCAAGGCAATAAAAATCGGTTCCTTCCCCTCTTTGGTTACGATGGATTCCGGATCGTCTTCATCTTCCAGCACCGCTTCTTCTGCGAAAGCCAAGAGGTCTTCCTGATCGCTTCCTTCGAAGAACTCGTTTAGCCTATCGCGGAAGTTTTTGGCATTGGATGCATCCAATATGGCATAGTTGGCTTCTTCGGCCAGGCCAATCTGCTCTTCAGAAGCTGACTCCAGGTTGCCATTTGTTTTTACAATAGAGCGCCAGGCGATGAGCGACAAATACTGCAAATAGCCCTTCTCTTCTTCATTTAGAAGCTCAAAGTGCTCGCTGAACAACCAGGCAAACAAAACGGGCTGCTCCTCGGCGAAAGCCTCCATTTGTGTTTCGTACTGTTCGTCGCTGTAGTTTTCCAACTCATCAATGACCGCATCAATAATTTTCTCTGAAACAAATTTCATATACCGGAGTTATAATCATTATAAATTAAAATAGAGGCAATACAGACAAGCTGTTGAAAATCAATACTATTTAAAAAATTTGGGCAACAAAACTACATCTTTGTCCAGGTCCCGCCAAATGAAAAAGTGGCCTCCCTGCCGGAATTCCGTCATAATACACGATTTTTGCAAACTCCTTTAAAGCCAATTTCGCTTTTATACTACTGCTACCTATGCTTCGCGCTGCTCTTTTAGATATGTACAACGGGGAATCCAATCGTGGAATCCCGATGCTCAAAAATTTACTTCACCGATACAGTGACTGCCTGGAATTTGATCATTTCGACGTGCGGGTAAAAAATGAAATACCCGGACTCGATTATGATATTTACATATTTTCAGGTGGCCCGGGTGACCCCTTAGAACAAGGTGGTAAATGGCAAAAACCCTACTTCGGGCTGATCCGCGATTTGTGGGAGTACAATAAGAGCTACGAAGAACCCAAGAAACACTGCTTTTTCATTTGCCATTCTTTTCAGATGGCTTGCCATTTTTTCAAGGTTGGCGAAGTATCCCAGCGTTATAAAATGTCCTTTGGAACCTTCCCGGTTCATAAAACGCACTGGGGCAAAGAAGAACCATTTTTTGAAGATCTTGCCGATCCGTTCTACATTGCCGATTTCCGTCGTTATCAAGTAACCAAGCCCGATAAAAACAGGCTTAATGAGTTGGGAGCCAAAGTATTATGTCTTGAAAAGCTACGACCTCACGTGCATTATGAAAGAGCCATTATGGCCATTCGCTTTAGCCCGGAAATGATCGGAACCCAATTCCATCCCGAGGCTGACCCAGAAGGTTTGCTCGAATATTTTCTGGAAGAGGAAAGACAAAAATCAATCGTGGAAGAATACGGCGAATCCAGCTACAACCGCATGATCCGCGATTTGGCTAACCCGCAAAAGATCCGCCGCACGTTTGATACCGTAATTCCCGCATTTTTGGAAAAAGCCATTGAGGAGTTAGAGTGTGAATTGGTGTGAACAACGAACAATGAACAATGAGACACTTTTGTTGGACATTGTTCGTTGTTCATTGTTCATTGTTCATTATAAAAAAGCCACTCTATTGCTTTTGGGAACTCCTCTCCCCATCTCGCTTCGTTGTGATGTCCTTGCGGGTCGCTTGATATTTTGATGTTCAACTGCGAAGGGTTGAATCCCGGTTTGTTTTCAAGCACATCTTTAAACTTTCTGACGTTTTCCAACACTCCAGCACCTTCCTTGCCACCGGCATATAGATATATTTTTGTTTCAGCAAATGCGGTAAATCGGGTTGGTTCAAAATACAATTTTGGTGCCGCCCAGAGTGATGGAGAGAATATCATAAACTTGGAAAAATGTTCCGGGTGCATGATGCCTGCATAAATGCTGATCAATCCACCCATGCTGCTACCTCCAATCCCTGTGTGTTGACGATTGTGCAAGGTGCGGAAATTGCTGTCGATATAGGGCTTGAGAGTTTCTGCCAGGAAGCGGGCGTATTCAATACCCAAACCTTCTCCCCATTTTCTGGAATCGTATGGTGAGAATTCCTTGATTCGGTCCTGACCACCGTGATCTATGGCGACTACGATAAAATCACCTTTCCCCTGTTCCGATAAAATGGCCAGCTTTTTGTCTACACCCCAGGTTCCGAACGGAGCGCTGTCTTCGAAAAGGTTTTGTCCATCCTGCAGGTATAAGACCGGGTATCTTTTGTTGGAACTGCGATAGTCCCAGGGAAGCAAAACAGAAATTCGTCGTCGTCGCCTGAGCTGAGGGACATTAAATCGCTTGGAAACAATTTGAATTTCAGGATAAAAAGCGGGATTATATTCGCTGGTATGTCGTTTCCAGGTAGGAACTACATCGCGAACCTTGCCTTTTGGGTACTCCATTCTGCGATTCGCAGAGGGGTAGCCGTCCGGGGCAAGCTCTTCGGCTTCCCAGCCGCCTTTCACGTATTTGTATTCGAAGCCATCGATGCTGGGAGGCACATCAGAAAATGTGTATTCATAGTGTCCCTCCTTTATTTTTATCATCTGGAATTTTGGATCATTGGTTGTCCAACCATTGAAATTCCCCGTAAGAAACACTGGTCTCTTATCGTCATCTGGTGTAAATAATTCCAGTTTCAAACTTGTCATTCCTTGAATCAGTCAATTTGCCGGGCTGGGAAACTGTGCTCCCGGCATAGCAGCTGCATTTGTAAAACAAAAATAGCGAATAGGCTGTCTGCCTGCTCTGTTTTACCCCCTAAATTTATCCAGTAAGTCACCCAGTGTCTGTAATTCTTCCTCAGTCATATTATTACCCGGGTCTTTTTTATCGCTTTTGGTTGTTGGCAGGTCAATTTCCTGAAGCGTTTTTTTACCCAGTTCTGAAATACTAACCACCACCATGCGACGATCGGCCTCATCAGGTATTCTTTCCACCATTTTTCTCAGACGAAGTTTTTCAACCAAACGGCTAACATTGCTGCTTCTATCCAGCATGCGACTTTTTATATCCAGTATTGAAAGCCCTTTAGGGTAGCTGCCGTTTAGGATACGCAGTATGTTATACTGAGGAGAGGTTAGTTTATGTGGCCGAAGGCTTCGGGAAATCATACATTCCAGCCAGCTTGCTGTAAACAAAATATTTAATGTAGCCCTTTGTCTGGGTGGCATTGGCTTTGTGTTCTTTAACTCAGCTTCTATTTTCATGATGCAAAACTAAGTGTTGAAACACTAAGTACAAAAAATAGTTTACACTGAGTCACACCAAGTTCCAGCTAAAGTTCAACCCGCGCAAAATTGACATGCGCCTCCACCCTTGTGTTTTTTGGCCAAGCGCAGGCTACTTGAGTGGTAATAGCAATTCAATATTGCAAAAGGTTACTAAATTAGTCCGCATATAGCTTATCAAAAGCTGTCAACATCACACGTTGTGTTGGGCTTGGTCAAAAAGACACAAGCGCGGCGAAAAAAAGTGCCATTTACCTTGATATTCAGTTACTTCACCTTGGCCTCAAAATCATATTTCAGGCCCCAATACTTTTTCAGCACCATTTTTACCGAACCAACTGAAACTGGCGATTCAATAAGTACAGGAATGCGATTTTGGTCATCAGACACCCAAACCGACATTTTGCTGCCCTCGTTAAACACATTACCGGCAATGACTTCCGGTTGAAATTTGAGGGTTTTATAGCGGCCCATGCCATGAACTTTTTTCCTTTCATCTTTGCCCATATACCGCATTTTCAATGGAAACTCTTCTTTATCCATGAAAACAGTGAAAGGTATGGCATAGCCACTTTGTTGACTTCCGAAATCAATGTTGCGCAACATATAAAGGGTGGAAAGTACATCGTGAACCTTGCCTTTCAGGCTATGCTCGGTTTTAGTTTCAGGATCGCCCTTCTTTTCGGATCGCCACACCTGCGTTTTTAATCCGCTTTGATTGAAGGAAATCTTCTCGAAAATATGGTATTTACCTTCATTCACCGAGCGTTCAGAATAGTTTGGAAGCAACGTATTCTTGTCAACCCATGAATCATATCGATCCTCAACCGTAAAAAACCATTCATAAGAACTATAGGTAGAACCGATGGCCTGGTAGTGCAGTTGATTCCCTTCATCAAACACCTTAAAAGTCACTTCTCCGGCCGGAACCCAGATAAAGTTAAGGTTATAATAAATTTTGTAAGTCAACTGCTCTCCCGATTTAAAGGCATTGCCATCAGTCGGAAGATCCTGGTAGGATTGTTGTGCTTTTGCCGTGTTATTCAAGGTGAAAAACCCCAAAAACAGGAAAATTACACGCAAAAAGATGCTTTTAGTTTTCATAGCAGTGTGTTTTGGTTGTTTTGACGTGAAAAATAGCAAAGGTACCAGGGAACGAGAAGGAAGCGGGGTTTATTTTAGTGGTTAGCGATTAACGGTTAGTGGTTAGTGATTAGTGGTTAACCACTAATCACTAACCACTAAAAAAGGCAACCTCCGTGTTACCGGAGATTGCCCTTATGCTTAGTTTATAAAAGTCGTGGTTTAGTAACCAGCGTCTTTGTTGCCTTTGAAGCTTCCTGTTCCAGCGTCAGAACCTTCTGGACGAGCCATTTCGGTTTCGCCTTTAGCTACGCGGAATTCAACGCGACGGTTAGAAGCGTTAGAACCGTTAACAGGGATCAATTTGTTAGACTCACCGGCCCAGTTCAGGATTACGCGGTCGCGGCTAACTCCGTATTGCTCAACCAAAGCGTCGATAGCAGCTTTTGAACGGTTGTAAGACAGTACGTTGTTGTAACCTTCAGAACCACGAGCGTCGGTGTTACCAACAGCTACAACTTTCAGGTTAGGGTTGTTTTTCAGTACAGTAGCAACCTGGTACAGTTTCTCGTACTCAGAGTAGCGAACTTTGTAGCTATTGTCGCTGAAGTTAACTGATGGGAAGAACCACTCGTTTGTTTGTGGCTCTGGGAATTTGATGGCTGCGATCTTCGCGTCAACGATGCGATTTACATCGGCTTCAGTGATTGGCTTTGGAACCTGAGCAACACCATCAGCGTCAACAGTGTACCCTGGAGGAGAGTAAGGCTCTTTGTCTTTGTAGTCAGGAACCTTATCGCCATCGCTATCAGCAGTTACACCTTTTGTATCTACGCGTGCACCGGCTGGGCTGTTGTCTTCTTCGTCGATAGAATCGATGATACCGTCGCCGTCAGTGTCGGTTGGATCGTAGATTGGACGAGCTTCGAGTTCTGTGATGGCGTCACCGGCAGTAGCCAGTGGGTTAGCCCAGTACAGAGGCTCAGATTTAGCGTTACCCATTTTGTCTTTTCCACCCAGGTTGAAGTTGAGGGAAACGTGTGGCCAATGGAATACATCGCGGTAAGAAGTGACGTTACCGTCAACGTTCTGGTCACCATCAAGAAGGTCGCCCTCACTGCCAAACATCTGAGCAAAAGTGTATTCAAGACCGATATTGAATTTAGGGCTTACGCGGAAAGCAAGTCCGGCACCTACTTCATACGTAGGATATGTGCCTGTGAACTCAGTTTCGTTTGGCGTAGTGCCATCAGCAATTTTTACATTCTTAGCAGTTGTGGTGTAGTTTTGGAAACCAAGGCCACCAAAAACATTTACATTCACTTTGCGGTGAGGCTTGTTAAAGCGAAGGTTGTTAACCGTCATTACAATCTGGCCGCTACCGGATATCCAGGAAGTCTCAGAAGAACGGATGTCGTCGCCTTCATTTTTCATGGAAGCGTACAGCGCTCCCAGGCGGAAAGAGAATACGTGGTCAAAAGCTTTGCGAACGTGAAGTCCACCGCCAAAGCCGGGGAATTTCGCGTCGATGTCGCCAACGATCATTGGGGTACCCAAATCAACGCCCAGTTCCCACTGATCGGCAGGGGTAAAAGAGCGCGTAGTCATTGCATCCTGAGCTTGAACGCTCACGCATGCAATGGTAAAGAGGAGTGCTAGTGTTAAATTTCGAACCATCATAGGGTTGATTCTTTTGTTTGATAAATGTGAACAAGTTTTGTTGCGAAGCATGGAATATGGGGCAATTCGCTAGTCGGAATGGTGGGATAGTGTTTGAAAATCAATGCGTAATAAAGCGCAAAAATCGGAAAAAGAACTTAAATACCTAACTTTTTCAAGGCCAAAAATAGAGCAGTGGATGATATTTTCGACGGATTTGAACTATTTTTTATCACTTCTTTCAAAGCGGCACGTATTGTAGCCGATGTATCACCGAAAATTGCCTGATCTGTCATGGTTACTTCTGGCTGCATTAAATAGGCAAAAACCCTGGCCATTCCGCAGTTTGAAATGAAATCCGGAATCACCGCGGTGTGCTCGTCGGTATAGCGTGCTGTTGGACCAAAAAACACTTCATCGTCTACAAAAGGCACGTTTGCGCCACAGGCGATTACCTCTACACCACCAGCCAGCATCCGCTCAGCCTGATCACGGGTAATGAGTTTCGAGGCTGCTCCGGGGATGAAGATATCGGCGCCCATATCCCAGATTTTTTCGTTTACCTCTTCAAAAGACTGGAGATTTGGAGAAACAAGTTTATTTCCTTCTTTAGTATTAAATAAATGTTCAACTTCCTCCAAACCAAGGCCTTCAGGTACTATCAAGCCTCCTGCTCTGTCAATAATACCCACGACTTTCACCCCTTCCTTGGCCAGGTAGCAGGCTGCTGCAGAGGCAACATTACCCCATCCCTGAATTATGGCGGTTTTGCCCTTGGGGGATTTTTTATGGTACAGATCATAGAAATGCCGTACCGATTCAGCCACTCCGTACCCGGTGATGAGATCTGCCACAGCATATTTTATCGGAGCGCCCTGTGGTAAATACTCGGGGTCTTCCACCACTTTGGTGCAACCGTACCGCAATTGTCCGATCAGGTTAATTTGTTGTCCCTGTTTAGCCTTAAAATGGCCGCGCACAATGCCTTCCTGCGGATGCCAGAGGCCCAGGGCTTCTGTGATCGGCACTACGTCTTTCAGTTCATCCACGTTTAAATCGCCGCCGGTTCCGTAATAATGTTTGAGGATAGGCAGGGCAACTTTGTACCATTTCGTCAGTACTTTATGCCTGTCAGGGTGGTTTGGATCGAAATTGATGCCGCTTTTTGCACCGCCAATAGCCGGTCCGGAAACGCTGAATTTGATTTCCATGACCTTGGCCAGCGAAACGACTTCTGCTTTGCTCAGTCCTTTGCGCATGCGGGTGCCGCCACCGGCTGCTCCGCCCCGCAAAGAATTAATAACTATCCAGCCCTCGGCGCCGGTTTCTTCATCGTGCCATTCAAAAACGACTTCCGGGGCTTTCTCCTTATACTTCTGGAGAAGATCTTCCATATTTGTTCAAATGTGTGGTTAAGGCTCTATTTCGCCGCAAAAGTAGATAGAAGTCATATCAAAAGGAAATGCCCGGAATCTTCCTCCTAAATCTCTTTACATTTGGCGCGCTATGCTCAATAACTGGCTTAAAATTGTTCCTGCCACGCTTGCCAAACAGGCTGCTTCCTTTCCCGACGATTCCATTGGGAAAAACCTGATTCTGCATCAAAAGGAGATCCCAGACTTGAAAAAGGTAAAAATCGCCCTGATTGGCGTGGGTGATAAAGAAGCCAATGCAGTACGTGAGCAATTGTACATGTGTACATTCCCGTTTCCAAAAGCCGGTGTGGCTGATTTGGGCAATCTTCGAAAGCCTGACGCTACCCAACTTATTCCTGTGATCTTTGAATTGCTGAGTGGCAAAGTGTTGCCCATTATTTTGGGAGCAAAAGATGACCTCGCAAAAGCACAATTTTTAGCGTATCAGGATGCCAAAGCGTTGGTTAATATGGTAACTGTTGACGAGGTTTTTCGACGGGAAGGTGTGTATGGCTCTCTCCTAAACCCCAGACACAAGCTGCTTTTCAATTTTGGAGTGCTTGGGTTACAAGTGCATCAAACAGCTCCGGAAGCGCTGAATTACCTGTCAAAAAACAATTTCGACCTCATTAGACTGGGAAAATCCAAGGCTGCTATTGAAGAAACAGAACCTGTAATCCGTGACGCCGATCTCCTGACTTTTCACCTCTCAGCACTCAAGCAAAGTGAAGCCCCAGGCGTTGCGCAGGCCTCACCTTCCGGCTTTTTTGTGGAAGAAGCCTGTCAACTAAGCCGCTACGCCGGCATGAGCGACAAACTCAGTTCCTTCGGAATTTACGGTTATGCCAATGAACTTGACCGAAATGGCCAAACCGCCCAGGTAGCAGCCCAAATGATCTGGTATTTCATGGATGGCTATTTCAATCGAAAAGGCGATTACCCCACCGGCACCGGCGGTCTTACAGAATATGTGGTGGATTTCCGCAAACTCAATTACCAACTCACCTTCTGGAAAAGTAAAAAAAGCGGTCGCTGGTGGATGCAAGTACCAGTTCAAACCAAAAAGTCCCAAGAACGCCACCGGCTCATTCCCTGCTCTTTTCAGGACTACCAGTCTGCCTGCCGCGAAGAACTGCCGGATCGGCTGTTGCAAGCATTTTCCAGATTTTAAGTCAATGTATCAATGCGCAATTTGTATGTACTTAACATTTCGCATTGGTGCATTGATACATTGGTACATTGATACATTGGTACATTATCTAAAGTCTGGTTTCGTCACTACCATCAGGACCAAAATAAATCCGTAAAGCAAAAGCGGAATGGCAGGAATCCACACCATAATGGTGCCGATTTTCGGGTAGCTGTGTGTGTACAGGTAATAAGCGATGCCAAGCCAGGCACACATGCCCAGCGTTACCAAAGCCAGTGTCCCGTCGTTGGAATATTGCTTTATATAATCCTCAAAAATAAAATAGAGGGCGACCAGTAAACCGATGCAGTCGGTTATGAGCGGAATTAGGAAAGAAGTTTTGATCAATGCGAAATGTTTTAATGCGCAATGTAACAATGCGAAATATTTTAATGCGCAATGCAACAATGCGGAATGCGCAATAATTTAGAGGTGAAAAATACAAAACATTTCACATTGCTACATTGATACATTACACATTGCGCATTGATACATTGCGCATTGATCAAACTATTTGCTCCAGTTTTATGCCTCGGGATCCTTTTATGAGGATGGCAGTATTTTCCAGTGTTTGGTTCTGAAGCCAGGCTTTAGCAGCTTGATTATCATCAAAATGCAGTGCTTTGGTATTCGTGAAGTTTATTTTTCCAAACTCCTTTCCTACCAATATGATCTGATCGATGCCTTGCTGAGTAGCAAAATGCAGGATGTTTTCGTGTTCTGACTGGCTGTCGGTGCCGAGTTCGAGCATATCGCCGAGAATGGCGATGCGGTATTTGGCGGGCATTGCTGCCAGACTTTCCAGGGCTGGTTTCATACTGGAAGGGTTGGCGTTGTAGGCATCCAGCAGAATGGTGTTGCTTCCTTGTTTAATGAGTTGCGAGCGGTTATTGCTTGGGCTGTAACTTTCGAGAGAGGTCTTGATCTTTGATGCTGGCACCTTAAAATACACACCCAGCGCAATGGCGGTCATCACATTGTTAAAGTTATGATTGCCAAAGAGTTGTGTTTCAAGTTCAACGCATGGACCATCGTCCGATAAAAAAGCGGCTTTTACAAAAGGCATTGTCTGGATGGCCTGAACCTCAATCAAGCCGCTTTCGGGAACCAGGTTTTCGGAAAGCAGATAGCCCACTTTCATGGGATTGTCCTGCGCCATGTCCGCCAGGTATTCTTCACTGAGGTTGACAAATACACAACCGTGATGGTGCTTCAGGTATTCAAATAGCTCCCCTTCGGCTTTTTTTACTCCTTCCAGATCGCCGAAGCCTTCCAGGTGTTCTTTGCCAATATTCGTGAGAAGTCCGTGGGTTGGCATGGCGATCCGACAGAGTTCTTCAATGTCGCCTGCCTGGTTGGTACCCATTTCTATCACGGCCACTTCGGTATTGAGCGGCATAGACAGCAACGTAAGTGGCACCCCGATGTGGTTGTTGAAATTTCCTTTGGTAAAATGGCAGGGGTAGTGGCTGGATAACACATTGGAAACCAGCTCTTTGGTGGTGGTTTTGCCATTCGAACCACCAATGGCAATAACAGGAATATCGAATTGGCGGCGGTGGAAATTGGCCAGTTCCTGGAGGGCATGCAATACGTTTGGCACGAGTAGCATTTGCTCACCGCTTTGAAAGTCAGGATTGTCAATCACTACATAGGCTGCACCATTGTCCAGCGCAGCTTGTGCAAACTTATTTCCATCAAAATTTCCTCCTTTGAGCGCGAAGAACAGGGCACCTTCCGGTAGCTGTCGGGTATCGGTACTCACCTGCGGGTGTTGGAGGTAGATTTGGTAGAGATCTTTGGTGGAAATCATGCGCGAAGTTAAGCACGGATTTAAATAGGATTACCGGATTTCACAGATTGAGTTAGTTGGGTTTAAGAAATTTGGACAATTTTGGAGCAGCTATTAAAAAATTTGAATTCCTGTACATTTGTAGGTAAAGAATAAAGATGAAAATTGTTTCGGTTACTACTTTTCAAGTCAAATTGAAATACTATTTTGATATGGCAAGCAATTTCAAGGAGGCAATTGTTGTCACACAAAATGGCGGTGACGGTGTGGTGGTTTAAAAATACAAACAATTTGTTTATTGAAGTCATCCCAATCCATACCTTTACAGAACATACGGGTGATATTGATCGTTAATTGTTACTTCAACCGGGATTTATAAAGATATTTGGGCTTGCCGGTATAGCCTGGACGAACCTGCATTTATCTTATTTTAGAACAAAGCGATGGCAAAAGCAATCATAAATGGAGCAATCATTAGCTGGGCACGTCAGAGGGCAGAAATTGACCCTGATGTACTGGCCTCCTCCATTCATGTAAAGCCGGCACAACTAATCGCCTGGGAAAACGGAGAAATGCACCCAAGCTTTCAACAGGCACAAAACCTCGCCAAAAAACTGTTTATTCCTTTTGGCTATTTGTTTTTGGACCAGCCTCCTGTCATCGAGCCTCAGATTAGGGATCTGAGAACCATCAGGGATGAACAAAAAGCCCAATACAGCCTCGAATTTGAAGATGTATTAAACGATGCCCAAAGGAAGCAAAACTGGTACAGAGAGCAGCTTCTCCAGGATGGCGTTCAAGGTCATGCATTTATCGGAAAGTATTCCATCAGGGATGATGCTCAGGATGTAGCGCTGGACATCCGGGAAACCTTGGGCGTCGATCAGGAGTTCAGAAATAGCTGCAGTTCCTGGGAAGACTTCCTTTCTAAATTCATTGAGAAAGCAGAAGCACACGGAATCCTAGTGCTCAGGAATGGTGTGGTGGGCAATAACAACACCCGGAAACTATCCGTACAGGAATTCAGAGGGTTTGTCCTGAGCGATCCTATAGCGCCACTGATTTTCATTAATAACAATGATACGCAAGCCGCCAAGGTATTTACACTGGCACATGAACTTGCGCACCTGTGGATTGGCGAGTCCGGGGTCTCCAACGTTGATCCCGGCACCCGGACAAGCGTGCCGGTGAACGATATTGAAAAGTTTTGCAATAAAGTCGCCGCCGAACTCCTTGTGCCACAGGAAGACTTCATGGCATCCTGGGATGATAACAGCAGCCTAAAGGAAAATCTAACTTCCCTAAGTCGTCAATTTCGCGTGAGCATTCCTGTCATTTTAATCAGGGCCAAAAACCTGAATAAAATAGCTGATCAGGTATTCTATGAAACATATCCGAAATACAATGCCGCAAGAAAAAAAGCGGAATCCGGTAGCGGCAATTTCAACAACACACTTCCTGTCAGAAACAGCAAGACCTTAACGCGTGCTGTTATCATGTCTGCTTTGGAAGGCAACACCTTATACCGTGATGCCGCTCATCTTCTTGGGGTTAAGGTTAGTACGCTCAATTCCCTGGCTTCTCACCTGGAAATAAGATAATGACCAATGCCAGGATACTGCCTCGATACCAATATATTTATTCAAGCACAGAATGGACCCTATGCCATGGACATCGTACCGGCATTTTGGGATTGGCTTGATCAAAAGGTTGATGACGGTAATTTGTTCAGCTCGATCATGGTCTATCAGGAAATTACTGCCGGAACCGATGATTTGGCGGACTGGGCTAAAGCCCGAAATAATTCCGGGTTATTTGAAGCTCCCTCCCCGAATGCCCAACAGCTCATTGGCGTTATTTCTAATTACGTTTTGACCAATTACCAGCAAGCAGAAGCAAATTTCTTCCTGCAAGGTGCAGATCCCTGGGTTATTGCGCAGGCTCAGGCAACAAATGCCAAGGTGGTTACCATGGAAAAACTTGTTGGTGCAAATTCAAAGAAAGTCAAGATACCCAATATTTGTGAACATTTCGGAATTGAATGGCTTAACACTTACCAACTGTTAAGAGAGTTAAACGCCAGGTTTACACTTTAAGAGACTAAACTACTTTTCTTCTTTAGGAGGAAAAGTTTGCCACTTTATGCCTTCCCAGAGTAGTGTTGGTCACAACTTGGGTTAATTAGCCTGAATTAGCATATTGCCTTAAAAATTCAAACCATGCTGATTACAAATACTATTTTTGTTAATGTCTTCCATGCAGCACACATTGGATACAACTAAGCTTTTTGAATAAGCTTTACCTCAAAAATCAAATTACTAACTTTAAACACCTTAAAACTATGAAACTACTTCAACTCCTTTTCCTCCTTTCCCCTCTTGGCATATTTGCGCAAAACTGGCAGCTGGTTGTTCCCGGTGAAACCTATCATTACAGATTGGATAATGCCGATTTCATCACTCATACCATAAAAGTTGACTCCGTTCAGCAAATAAACAACCAAACAGTTTACTTCCTCAACCGGATATTGAGGAAGGTTTCCACCGGTCCTTCTGAGTTTGAATACTATAAGGATATGGGACAATTTCTACAACAGAACCTATGGACTCATTCTGATGGCAGCATTCAGTTAGAGTCTATTAGTGACTTTTTGGGTTTCGTGTCTATAAAGCTGTATCCTTCGGCTAATTTGGGGTTTACCTGGGATGCGGAAAATAATACAACAGCCAACATAAGCTCTGTGGAATTGGGTGAAGTGCTGGGGCAACCCGATTCACTAAAAACCATTCACTTCAGCGATGGCAATGAATGGGTTATTTCCAAAAATCATGGCCTGATAAGCTGCCCAGACCTGGTTAACGGTGGCACCGTTCGTTTGTCGGGCCTGGAATCCTTGAATCTTGGCGACCGGCTTTATCGTTTTGAAGACTTTTTCGATTTTGAACTAGGAAGCCTGTTTGAATATGGCGAGTATTATTTCGGAATGTATGGCAGCGAATCAAAAATCACCAAAGACCTTATCCTTGAAAAAACATTTTCTCCGGATGCAGCCGCCTACAGGGTACAGCGAAAATGGAAACGCTGGAATACCTTTTATCCCACGGGAGTTACTTCTACAACCTTTGGAGTAGATACGCTATGGGTGAATTATAATCGATCTGACTACCAATTCCCCTATAACAATCAATTTCTGCCACTTGATCCTTGCAACTGCAAAGGTACTTTCGGGAAACTTTCAAAGGAAGGGCAGGAAATCGGAGCAGAATTTTCTATCAACTTGAATGACTGCTCTGTTTTAATTGAGGAAGATTCATCGATCCCGGAAAAAATGATTTGCAGTGGTTACAGTATTTTCGAACAATACCGTTTGGGATTGGGGCAAACAGAGTATGAAGAATCTGTGGTAGACAATAACATACGCCGGGTCCTGCTCGGCGCAATCGTGCATGGCGACACCATTTGGGGCGATATTTCTCCAGACTGGTTTCTGACAAGTGCTCAAACGGTTGACCCTTTCGATCAATCATTGTCTGTTTTTCCAAACCCTGCATCGGATCAGCTGTATGTAAAGATTTATGATAATGAAAAAACTCCGGCAATGGTGCAGATTTTCACTTCTGAGGGTAAGCTTCTTCAAACAGAGCACTTAAATGACGTGAGCAAGAGATCACCAATCAATATAAGTGCTTTGCCAAATGGGGTTTATGTGTTGGTGATGCAGTCGGATGAAAGAGTTTGGCGAGGGAAATTTTTTAAGGGGTAGCAAATTGGTATTATTCCATTTTAATTTTAGCATTCCAACTGAACTAAAAAAGCCCTAAATTTGTATAGGTTAAGACAAACGGTTTATACAATGCGTGAGGAAGAATTATTAACCCGGATTACAGTTAACCCAAATATTTGCCACGGCAAACCAACCATTCGCGGTCTTAGGTATCCAGTAGAAAATATGCTGGAACTGATGGCATCAGGGATGACGTTTGCCGAGATATTGGAAGATTATGAAGATCTTGAAACAGATGATCTTAGGGCTTGTCTGGTATATGCTGCTAAGCTGGCGAAGGTTAAGAATGTAGTTCAATTGGTGGCATGAAGTTCATTGTAGATGCCCAGCTGCCAAAGTCCCTATCAAAACTGCTTTTAGATAAAGGACATGACTCCGTTCACACCTTGGACCTGCCTCGGTGAAATTTGACAGATGATGCATTTATAAGCGAATTATCCATAAAGGAACAGCGAATTGTAATTTCAAAGGACAGTGATTTTTACGATCGCTTTTTCAGAAAACTGGAACCTCATAAGCTTTTGTACCTAACTACAGGAAATATTTCCAACAAAGAACTTCTTGACATATTTGAAAAGAACCTGGACAGGGTAGTCACGCAGTTAGAAACTAGCTTTGTAGTTGAGTTGACGAAAACCTCAATTATTACAATTGACTAGGCGGAAAATAACTGTACCCGTGTTGCATCCCGTAAGATCTGCTCGCGGGTCTTCTTTTTTTAAGCCAAACCCAAAACAAAATTCCTCCCCCATTGTATCTACCTTTGCGCCGCCAAATCAAATACCAAGCGCAATAAATTCATGATACAAAAAGCATTTCTAGAAAAACTGGGACTCCAAAGCCAAAACGAAGGCACTTCTACCGGATTGAAATCCCTCTCCGGTTCAACACAAAAAATTGATTCCCATTCTCCGGTCGACGGAGCGTTTATAGGCTCCGTAAGCGTCACTACACGCGAGCAATACGATCAGGTGATCCAAACCGCTGAAGCGGCTTTCAAGGAGTGGCGAAACATGCCGGCGCCCAAGCGCGGAGAGATCGTGCGACAATACGGCGACATACTGCGCCAATACAAGGAACCATTGGGAAATCTGGTTTCATACGAAATGGGCAAAAGCCTGCAGGAAGGCCTCGGCGAAGTGCAGGAAATGATCGATATCTGCGATTTTGCTGTTGGACTTTCGCGTCAGCTATACGGACTCACCATCCAGAGTGAGCGCCCGGCGCACCGCATGTATGAACAGTGGCATCCGTTAGGCATTGTAGGCATCATTTCAGCTTTTAACTTTCCGGTAGCTGTGTGGTCCTGGAACGCTTGTCTTGCCTGGGTATGCGGCGATGTATGTGTGTGGAAAGCTTCTGAAAAAACGCCTTTGTGCGCCATCGCTTGTCAAAATCTTTTCCAGCAAGTACTGAAAGCCAACGACCTGCCAGAAGGCATCAGCAATATCGTTACGGGTGATTACAAAATCGGAGAGCACCTTACCTCCGATACCCGCGTAGCGCTGATCTCGGCCACCGGTAGCACCCGTATGGGGCGCATTGTTGGGCAGGCCGTAGCCGCTCGCTTCGGGCGCAGCATCCTTGAATTGGGTGGCAACAACGCCATCATCATTACGCCTTCCGCCGACATGAAGATCGTGCTTACCGGTGCAGTGTTTGGCGCCGTAGGAACGGCCGGACAACGCTGCACAAGCACCCGCCGATTGATCATCCACGAATCGGTGTATGATCAGGTGAAAAGCACCCTGGCAAAAGCCTATCCACAACTACGCATCGGCGATCCGTTGGATGCCAATAACCATGTAGGTCCACTAATCGACACACAGGCAGTGGATAACTACCTGAATGCGATCGAGCAAATTAAAAAGGCGAACGGCAAATTTGTCGTGGAAGGTGGTGTGCTCTCCGGCCCTGGCTACGAAAGCGGTTGCTATGTAAAACCCTGCATCGCCGAAGTAGAAAACCATTTCGACATCGTGCAGCATGAAACTTTCGCGCCCATCCTCTACCTGATCAAATACAAAAACATCGAAGAGGCCATTGCCCTGCAAAACGACGTACCTCAGGGCCTTTCTTCTGCCATCATGACCACCAATCTCCGCGAGGCGGAGAACTTCCTTTCTGCTGCAGGCTCTGATTGTGGCATCGCCAACGTTAATATCGGCACATCAGGCGCCGAAATAGGTGGCGCATTCGGCGGTGAAAAAGAAACCGGCGGCGGCCGCGAATCAGGCTCCGACGCCTGGAAAGCCTATATGCGCAGACAAACGAATACGATTAATTATTCGGAGACTATTCCTTTGGCGCAAGGGATTAAGTTTGATTTTTAGGAAACAAAGGGTAATGAACAATGAACAACGAACAACGAATAATGAACAATGGATAGGACGGGTGTTCGTTGTTCATTATTCATTGTTCATTGCTTCTGAACCTTCCCTACATACTCCTTCCCATCCAAAGTTGAAGCGAGCACTGTATAAATGCCGTTTGGAAGAGACTGAACAGATATTTGTTCTTCATTTGATATATCCTCTTGAAGAACTTCTCTTCCCAAAACATCCAGGATTTTGATCTGAATGGGTGGACTATCTTTAGGAGTTTTCAATGAAATGTATTGTGATGCTGGATTTGGATAGATTTCCAAATGCCCGGGAATTTGAAGAGGCGATAAAGTTCCACTAAGCGGTTCAGGATTGAGTTTTATAATGCAATAGTCGTTATACCCTTTGTTTTCGGAGCCTGCGAGGTCACCGTCAGTTGACCAGGTAAAGCCTGACAAGATAAACCCGTTGTCTGTAGTATTATCAATGGAGAAACATTCGTCTGGCATAGAGCCTCCGTAGGTTTGTTGCCATATAAGTTCCCCTTCTTCGCTAAGTTTAACCAACCAGAATTCAGAACCTCCATCATTGCCCACTACATCTCCATTGCTGGAGTGCGTGGTTCCGGCAACTATATAACCTCCATTTACAGCAGGAACGATGGCTCTTCCCCAGTCGGGCTGATTTCCTCCAAGAGCATTTTGCCAAATCAATTCACCAGTATTGCTGATTTTAATTACCCAAACATCAAGAATTCCATGATTTCCAGTGACATCACCGTCAGGGGAACCAGTGTACCCGGTAATAACATACCCTTCATCATTTGCTGATATAATTTCGCTTGGTGTTTCAAATGCACTCCCTCCATAGCTTTGTTGCCACTCCATTTCACCCGATCCCGAAAGCTTTATTAGCCAAATATCATAGTTGCCATGCAAGCTAGCAGTCATGTCACCATCTGTAGAAGCAGATTCGCCTGCCACTAAATAACCACCATCTTCTGTTTGCATTACTGTTTTACCAATATCCTCCATGCTTCCACCAAATGTTTTACTCCACTCTATTGCTCCGTTTTCATCAAGTTTTACAATCCAATAATCAAAGGTTCCTTTATTCTCTGAGACATCACCATCAGAAGAGTTTGACCTTCCCGCTAATATAAATCCATTATCATCTGTTTGCTTAGAGGACCAAATAGCATCCCAACCACTTCCCCCTAACGCTTTTTGCCATTCAATATTTCCTGTACTACTTAGTTTCACGACCCAACCATCATAATCTCCACCATGATTGCCCAATACATCATAGTTATTTGATGAGGTGTAGCTGCTTATAAAGTAACCACCATCATTGGTTTGAAAAACAGTATAGGCTATGTCGGTACCTGTTCCACCCAACACTTTCTTCCATTCAATAGAACCAGAATTGTTTAATTTCAATATCCAAATATCAAAACCGCCACGATGACCAAAAATATCGCCGTTTGAAGAGCCTGTCCGACCAACTGTAATGTAACCACCATCGCTGGTTTGTTGGATACAAAGAGATTCATCCCAATAACTACCACCATAAGTTTTGTGCCAATCTATTATGGGCTGACTAACTAGGTTAGTTGAAACCATTAGTAACATTAAGAAATGAATTTCTACACAAAACTTCCTGAATCCTCTTCTAGGAATTGAATTTAAATTGTATTTGAAAAATAATTTATTTAGAAACATAGACTTTTAGATTTTTACGGATTCCATTATGATTAATCCTAAGAATATATACTCCTGAAGCAAGATTTGGTAACGGGATTGCTATAGATGCTTCAGGGACATCAGACTTTTCATTCATAACAATTTTGCCATTGATATCCATCAATACAAATTGATAATTTCCGGTTGAAAAACTTGACGCAGTAAAAAACATATAAAGAAAATCTGAAACAGGGTTTTGTACTTTTAATGATAGTACCTCAGAATTATTTATCTCAATTGTTTGATTACCATTGCCAGAATGGTTGTTACACGAATTCTCTTGATAAGTTGAATTGGCATATAAAAATTGAAAAGTATGTGGTGGCGCAATAGGTTGTTCTGGGCAAAGAGAAACTGTGAATGCACTTTTGTCAATTTCTACGTTAACAACGCCAAAATTTTTATAAATTCCTCCTGATATATCTCCTATTTTAAATTTATAATCATTTGTAGGATAAGCACCACTAATTGAAGTTGGCCAATTATTATCTTCGTTAGCAGCCACTAAAGGACTGTTGTCACATACCCGTTTCACAATAGCCACCGGTTCGTAACTATCTAATTTCACAAATTCAAAGAGGCTGGAAATTTCAGTGTTCCCCACAGTCTTAGTAAGCCTGAATCCAACCCAGTCATTATTTAGATAGCTTACAGGCGTTAGACAGTCGTTTACTGGTTGAGGCGCAGACGGTGCCCTACCTCCAACAACCAGTTCAAGTATCAGCCCATGCGGTGGAAATATAGGAGGTGATATAGTGCCTGATTCTCCATTGCTGCACAAGGTTCTGATCTCTAGTTTGTGTTCTTTGCTGTGATCTATTCCAGTTGCAGTATAGGTTGTCCCGTTGTTGACTTGAGTTGTTTGAAGAGTATCCCATCCATTTGAAACGTTCTTTCTGTAAATAGTCAAAACGTGATTGTCTCCAGGTGTTATCGGATTCCATGCAACCGTAATAAAACCCGGTCCAAGCCCGGTAATTCTGAAGCTATCTGGTGGCGGGCTTTCGCACAAATCCATTGCAATTCTCCTAATTCCGGTATTTGAGTTATCTTTTATACCTGAAGCGAAAGCGGTGCTTGTTTGTAACAAACAAAGTAAAAATGCGAAAGCAAGGGTTTTTTCCATGATAAATTGTTTTTTTGTTAATCATTGTAGCATTTACGCCACAAAGGTTTTTCTTTTGACACTATATTTTAATAACACTTTTTTGCTTGCATTCCAATCGTAAAATTATGGAGCAAAGCCAGTTAGTCGAACTGATCCAAACTTTAAGTCAGGAAGAAAAGGACAAAATTATTCAAATTGCCGCTCAAAAAACTGCTTCGCAAGGCAAGATGCAGTCGTACGTTGGATACTTGCTAACAATTTGCCTAAATCATCCTTGGGAGGACGAAGCAAGCCCTTTAGAAAAACGGCAGGTTTTTAACACAATTTTTTCCGACTCTGAGTTTGTTGAAGGGAAATTAGAGAAAGTAATGGTTGAGGCTCACAAGATTGTTCAATCCTTTTTGCTATCCGAGTACTATTTAAGAGAGGAGAATAAGTTCCATCAAATGCTTGATTTCGCAGAAGTTATCCGTCTGAGAGGATTGGACGCCCGTTATAATGTAGCATTATCACGACTTAAGAAGTTTCAACTTGACACCTCAAGGCCTGATTACTTCTATTTTCACAATCAATATTTGCTGGAGAACGCAATTCACAATCATGAGAGCTTTCACAATCAGGTAAAGGGTGATTTGAATATTCCCAACACGCTAGATGCTTTGGATATGCATTACTATCTGCATAAACTGGCATTGCTAAACGTATTCTTATTGCAACGATTGGCCGCCAATATTATAGTTTCAGATACTATGCAGGAACGGCTGGAAGAGTGCAATGTGCCATCAAGATATCTAGCATCATCTCCTGCTATCAAAATCAACTTTATTATACATAATCTATTGAGAAAAGACAATTTGGATGGATCAGATATCAGGGAATTATTTGACCAGTTGATTGCATTTGAAAAAAAGTTGGATGATGAATCACTTCGAGGGTTTTACACTTATCTTCGGAATATTTGTGCATTGATATTAACCGCTGATTCGGAACAGAAGGAAGTCAATAAAACACTTTTTGACTTATATAAGGACAACTTAAAACGTGGATATCTACATTATGAAGGAAAGCTACATCCAAGCCGTTATTTAGCAATTTCTGAGTGTGCCCTTAAAGCTAATGAACCTGTATGGGCTATATCATTTATTAATAAATACAAGGACGACATCATCGGTGAAAATGAAAACCAAGACATCTTTCGCCTGAACATGGCTTACTATTTATTTAATATTGGCAAGTATGAAGATTGTTTGGACTATATTCCTGGCGCTTCCCCTTTTGTGGACTATCACCTTGCCGGTAAGCGGTTGGAATTGAAGGCTTATTTTGAGTTGAATTCAGAGTTACTCCCATATAAACTGGATGCCTTCAAAATGTTCCTAAGCAGAACCTCTCAGAAGCTGCTTCCCAAGATTCAAAGACAAAGGAATATAGACTTTTGTAACTTTCTATTTCAGCTAATGTCACTCCCGCCAAATAACCAAAAAAGAGCCGCACGCCTGGTAGAGAAACTGGAAGAGAAAAAACAGGCAAGCGAAAGACAATGGCTCATAAACAAAGTTCATACTTTAGCAGGATCCAACATTGTCCATTGATACATTTCGCATTGGTACATTGCGCATTGGTACATTGGTAAGTTAATTAACGAAAACACAAAATTACGAGCTGTAAAGCACCGTATCTTTGCCATTTCAATCCCTGAATCGGCCCACTTTCGTTTGTTTCTTTTCACAAGGAAAAATACTTCCTGATGCGCCATACCAAATTTTTATTGCCCATTGTTCTTTTTCTTCTTTCCATTTCTCATTACACACAGGCTCAAACCATCATATTCAGCGATCCCGGAGCTTCCTATAATAATACGGATGCCGTAACTACGGATACCTATGGGCCGGTGAATGTTCAAAATTGTACCTCTATTTCGTTCTCCGTAGACTATATGTTTTCCCTGCCTTTTGGGGGTCCTGGAAACATGGAATCGAGTGATGAATGTCCTTTTGGCATTCCTCCCTGCCAGGGCGATCCGAACGATCCGCAAGGTGGCGGGTGCTTCCAGTGTTGGGATTTCTTTTATGTGCAATTTCAACTGGACGGCGGTACCGTACATACCGAACTGGTGGGCGTTCCGGGAAGTATCAACCAGTCGGGTACCATTACTTATGGCCCCATTTGTACCAATGGCGCCGTGGATGCCAGCATGATCGTACAAACTCAAACCTGGGCCGCAGATGAATCCATTACTTTTTCCAATATTACCATTACATGCTGGGATGCATCCTCCACGCTCTCGGCAAATCCAGATCCGGTTTGTGCCGGCCAGTCTTTTAACCTTGATGCAACCCTCACTGATCCTCCTTCCGTGAATAATACCATGTGGTCTGGCCCAGGCACCATTGTTTCCCCAAACAATTTGAGTACCCAGGTAAATGGAGCACCCGTTGGAACCAATACCTATACGCTTACCGCAACGGATGATAACAACTGTACTGCCACCAATACCATTGATGTGACGGTGAATCCGGGGCCTGCCATGGATCCGGTGGCTAATATCACCGTGTGTGCCAATGATCAGGTTGATGTGGTTTTTACTGGCGCCGGAAATCTTCAATTCGACTGGACAAACTCCAATCCGGCAATAGGACTCGGGCCAAGTGGTTCGGGAGATTTGAGCTTCACAGCAGCCAATGTGGTCAATCCGGTAACAGGAACCATTACCGTTACGCCTATGGAAAACGGCTGTACCGGTCCCAATCAGGTGTTTACCATCACCGTGAATCCGGCGCCTAGCGTAAACCAGCCCAACAACGTTACCGTTTGTGGCGGATTACCCGTTGTGGTGAATTTTACCGGATCACCCGGTACCGTTTTTGACTGGACGAATGACAATACAAACATAGGCTTGGGGGTGAATGGAGCTGGTAATATCAACTTCACCTCTCTAAATCCCGCAAATCAGGAAATAGCCAACATTACGGTCACGCCCATGATAAATGGCTGTTTTGGACAACCTGTTAACTTTACCATCACTGTAAATCCAACACCATCTGTAACCGACCCTCCAAACCAAAGCGTATGTGCCGGCGATCAGGTAGATGTTACTTTTACTGGCAGCGGGAATGCGCAGTTTACCTGGACAAACTCCAATCCGGGTATAGGCCTGCCCACCAGCGGTACCGGCGATATATCCTTCATGGCAGCCAGTGTACTAGTGCCGACTACCGGAAACCTTACTGTTACACCAAGTGAAAATGGCTGTCAGGGCACCAACCAGAATTTTACGATCACAGTAAATCCCCTGCCATCCGTGGATCAACCAAATGATGTAGAAGTTTGCGGGGGAGAATTAATCGTACAGGTATTTAGCGGCACTCCAGGCGCTTCCTTTAGCTGGATAAACGACAATCCGAACATCGGGCTTGGCAGTTCCGGAAACGGCGGTTTGAACTTTGTTGCATCGACTGTTCCTTCGCAGGAAATTGCCAACATTACGGTAACGCCTATATTGAACGGCTGTGAAGGTTCGCCACTCAGTTTTACCATTACCGTAAACCCCTCTCCAATCGTCAATAACCCGGGCAACCTCACCTTTTGTTCCGGTGAACTGGTAGATGTTATTTTTACAGGTTTTGTAAATCCGACTTACAGCTGGACAAACTCCAACACCGCTATTGGACTTGCCGGTAGTGGAAACGGAGACATCAACTTTACTGCGTCGAACGTAGTGGTGCCAACAACCGGAACCATCAGCGTAACCCCAAGTGAAAACGGATGTATGGGCGCCACCGAAACTTTCAACATCACCATAAGCCCGGCGCCCACAATGAATGCCACCATGGATACCACCGTTTGCGCGGGTACCTTGCTGAACATTCCGTTCACAGGCAGCGCCGGTGCCACATTTAGCTGGACAAATTCAGATACACTGATTGGACTAGGCTTGAGCGGGAACGGAAACATTAATTTTATGGTAGATCAGGTATCCGCTGTTGATACCGGGATTATTGTGGTGCAACCCGTAATCGGAAGTTGCCAGGGGGCTACAGACACCTTCCTGATCATCGTAAACCCGGCGCCAGGTGCCGTGACCCCTGCAGATACTTCTGTATGTTCAGGAACTAATTTGATGCTCACTTTCTCGGGCTCGGTGAACCCTGTTTTCAACTGGTTTAACAACAACACCGGAATTGGTCTTGGCAACAGTGGAATGGGTGACATCGGATTTGTCGCTGACAGCACTGGAACAGGTACCATCACGGTAATCCCCGAAGAAAACGGATGTTTGGGAGATACGGTAATGTTTGATATTACGGTACTTGATTTACCGGTTGTCGATCAACCAGTAGATGCATCGGCTTGTGCCGGTGATGTCGTTTCTGTGAACTTTACCGGTTCAGCAGGTGCCACTTTTAGCTGGACTAATGATAATACGGCCATTGGACTTGGAGCTTCCGGAAATGGCAATATATCTTTTACTTCTGCCAGTGTTGGGACAGCTGCTATAGGTACGATTAGTGTAACTCCCAGCCTCACCGGATGTGTTGGAACACCCTTGGACTTTGATATTACGATAAATCCTTTGCCAGGTATAAATCTCGGGTCAATAGTGTGTGCTCCCGACCTGCTGACTTATGAAATTCAACTGACCACCATTGGCGACGTGGTGACCTCCACGGACGGAACCGTAAGCGGCAGCAATGGCAATTTCACCATAAGTGGTATTCCGGCTGGGACGGATGTTACTCTTTCCAGTACCGTAACATCTACTGGCTGTCAAAGTCAGGCGGCAGTGAATGCGCCCGATTGCAGCTGTGCGCCTGTAAACACGCCAAATATGCCCAATAACCCGACCATTTGTGAAGGTGATCCCATACCGGCATTGATCGTTTCAACCGTTCCGGGAAATACCATAGACTGGTATGATTCAGCTACCGGAGGTATTTTGTTACAGGCTGGTAGTACGACATATACACCAGCAGGGCCACTGCTTCCGGGCGTCTATACTTTTTTCGCTGAAGCAAGGGACACCACAACCGATTGTACCAGTTCTACCAGACAGCCGGTTAACCTGGTTGTTTCCGCACAGCCAACTGTAACCGCGCCTGCCAATCAAACAGTTTGTGCCGGAAATATGATTTCGCTGAACTTCGCGGGAACAAACGGCGCCACATTTAACTGGACAAACGACAATCCGGGCATCGGACTCAGCGCCAGTGGTAATGGTAATATCTCGTTTACAGGCATTAATGCAGGAAACAACCCTCTCTTGGCAAATCTTACAGTCACCCCGGTTTTGAACGGTTGTACTGGCGCAGCCCAGAATTTCACCATTACCATCAATCCGGTACCAACCATAACTCTGGTATCTACTACCTGCTCTTCGGATCTGATGACCTATTCGGTAACCGTGAATTCCAATGGCAATAATCTGACAAGCAATGCAGGAGGCGTGACCGGAAACGGAAGCAGTTTTAATATTATGAACATTCCGGTTGGAACGGATGCCGTTTTGATTGCCACATTAAACGCCACAGGATGTATGGCTCAGCTCACGGTGCCATCGCCTATTTGCAATTGTCCAACTGTCATGCCCCCCAATGGCCCTAATTTCCCGGTAATATGCGAAGGCGCCACTATTCCGGCTTTGATGGTAACCGTTGGTCCTGGCGAGACCGTAGACTGGTATACTGTTCCCACAGGCGGCACTCCGGTATTTACGGGTAGTAGTAGCTACACACCACCTGGACCATTTACACCGGGTACTTATATTTTTTATGCCGAAACGCGGGAGTCTTCTACAAACTGCGTCAGCGCCAGCAGAACGCCGGTATTCCTCACGGTAAATGCGGCACCAAACATGACTCAACCCCTGAATCAAACTGTTTGTGCCGGGTTTATTGTTTCCGTAGGATTTAACGGCACAAGCGGCTCTACCTACAACTGGACAAACTCCAACCCTTCCATTGGACTGGCAGCAAATGGAACCGGCAACATCAGCTTTTCAACCGTAAATCCGGGCACTGCGCCAGTTGTCGCAACCATCACCGTTACGCCAACCTTAATGGGCTGTAACGGCCAGCCAAAATCTTTCACGGTTACAGTCAACCCAAAACCGGTGTTGACCGACCCGGCTGATGTAACCGTCTGTGTAGGGGATCCTGTAGCGGTTAACTTTACAGTTTTGCCTACGGCAACCATCAACTGGACAAACAACAATACCGGCATTGGTTTGACTGGCAATGGTATGGGCAATATCAATTTCAATACTACCGCACCAGGTATGGCCACTGTTACGGCAACACCGATAGCAAATGGCTGCACTGGATCCGCGCAATCCTTCAACATCAATGTACTCACCTTGCCTGTGGTGAATCCTCCCGCAGATGTAACGGTTTGTGCTCTGGAAAATATTTCAGTAGGCTTTACTGGTGATCCGGGTGTAACTTACTCCTGGACAAATGACAATACAAATATTGGCTTGCCAGCCAATGGAAACGGCAACCTCAATTTTTCCGCTCCAAATGTTGGTGGCGTGCAAACTGCCCAGATTACGGTAACGCCGCAGGTGGGGCTATGCGTTGGTGCTTCAGCAACATTTTCCATTACAATCAATCCGCTGCCTATTGCTGTAATTGCAGGTATTACAACGATTTGTAACGGGGATGTAACAACGCTTACGGCTTCGGGAGGGACTGGCTTCAATTGGAGCAGTGGTGAAAACACGGCGGCCATTATGGTGAGTCCAAGCACCACTACCCAATACACGGCGACCGTAACGGAGCTTGGTTGTTCCTCAACAACAAGCGCAACCGTTACGGTAAACCAACCTACCAGTGCCACGGTGAATCAGCTTACCTGCGACACAGCCGAAGTAGGTACCGTGGTTACGGTTATTACAAATGCCGCTGGATGCGACAGCACCATCACCACTATAACCACTCTTGATATTCCAGGTTGCACCCCGGCGCCACAATTGCTGGATGGCTCAGTATCTTGTTTTGGGGCCTCAGACGGAGTGCTTACGCTAAGCGCTACTGGCGGATTAGCCCCTTATGATTATGCATGGTCCAACGGAACACAATCAGGCAACGGACAAATAGCCGGCGCCGGAGCACAGGTTCAATTGCAAAACCTGACAGCAGGTACATACACAGTCACCATTACAGGCTCTAACGGACTTACCAGTACGCAGTCAGCTGTTATTAGCTCACCTACCATGGTGCAAGCACAGGCGAATGCGGAAATAATCTTTGGAAACTTTCCATTGAGTTGCGCTGGAGCCGCTGATGCCGTCATTGACGCAACAGCCATGGGTGGTACTCCGCAATACACCTACAACTGGAGTGTCCCAGGCCAGACAGGCGCCACACTTTCCGGAGTTGGCGCTGGAACTTACGGTCTCACAGTTACAGACGCGAATATGTGTACCACCACCACCTCCGTGAGCATCCAGGATCCTCCGCCATTGAGCTTCGGCGTTTCCCTGGCTGCGGTAGATTGCGGAGAAAGTACAGTCACAGCCCAGCTATCACCCACCAATGGGGTAAATCCATTTACCGTTACAGTAGACGGCACTCCGGCTCCCGGCGGACTCATGCCTTCCATGACCGATGGCGATCATCTGATTGAAATCAGCGATGCCAATGGCTGCATGGCCGATACCATGGTCTTGGTGGAGCTTCCACCAGTACCAAGCATCAGCTTGCCGGCAGAGGCTACCGTTGTTTTAGGCGAACCGCTAATCCTGCAAGCCCAAACGAATCTCGACATCTGGCAATCGCTGGTGTGGACGCCATTGCCCGACAGTACTTGTCCGAATTGCCTGAAACAGGAGTGGATTCCAGAAATAAGTGGTGTGTATGAGGTAGCGATCACAGATACATTTGGATGCTCGGCCATTGCCTCTGTGCGTGTGCTTGTAACCAAACAGGAAGACATATACATTCCAAACGTATTCTCACCAAACCTGGATGGTGTGAATGACTTCTGGCAAGTCTATGGAGGAGTCTCCGTAAGGGACCTGAATGCATTGAGAATATTCGATCGTTGGGGTAGCCTGGTGTATGAACTGGCCTCGCCTGTTCCGGTGAATGAATGGCCGGGATGGGACGGAACCTATCGCGGCGACATATTGAATCCTGCGGTGTTTGTGTATTATATGGAAATTACCCTGGCTAGCGGAGAAGTGGTGTTTAAAAGCGGGGATTTGACGCTTTTGCGGTAGAATACCATAAATCCCGAAGGGATTCAACCTAAATAGCCCCGGATGCAATCCGGGGCTATTTAGGTTCGGGATAATTAAAACGCTGGCGGTTTATGCGTCTTTGGAGGCATTCTTCCTCCCCTTTAACCTCTCATAAAAAAACAAATTCAACACAACCAACTCAAACCCGTAAAACGTATCCTCCACCGGAATTGTGAGCATTCGGATACCCAGATTTTCCTGGTTGTTGTACCAAACGATTGGACTTTCCAGTCCGGTGCCTGTGAGAATGCCGTTTACAATGAAGAAGGGTAGTAGCAATACGAGGTAAATGGTGAATATTTTTGGCAGCCAGTTCACTCTAAGAAGGAACTTGAGAGCCAGCAGCACCAGTGCCAGACTGATAAAAGTGACGGAAGTATACGCGCGGGGCAGGAACAAAATGCCTATTGCCAGAAGTATGGTGGAAAGGCCTATCACGACCAATCGTTCCAGTTTTTCCGACCATTTTATCTTAAAAAAGATGTTCAGACAATGGTAGGTAAACAAACAGGCGAACGGAATGCAAATGAAGAATAGAATTTCCTCCAGAGGCAGGTGAAAGAAATAAATACCCAGCAGGTAATCCGGGTTAAAACCCCAAACTCCGTCACCGGTGAAAATGACATCCCAAATGATAAAGATGATGGCCACCAGCGCATTAGCCGGGAAGAAATACCGGAACTCTTTATCGAACCTCAGTTTGGGGTGAAAAGAAAAAAGAAAAGGGACGATAACACTACAGAAATTTACCAGCAGATATAGAGAAGGCATACGCGGATCTATTGACTGCGGAAATACTTCATAGGCACCCAAAGCATACCAAAACATTCGCCATCTTCCTTCCCAAGGTGTTTATGGTGAATTTTGTGCGCTCTTCTGATCGCCTTGAAATATGGGTGATTGGCGTTTCTGAACATTTTGAATCGCTGGTGAATGAAAATGTCGTGCACCAGAAAATACGCGAACCCGTAAATCGTGATTCCCAGTCCTATCCAAAAAAAGGCATTATAGCCCTTCAGCATGCCAAAAAACAATCCGGCAATACCCGGCAGAGCAAAAATGAGGAAGAAAAAATCATTGTGCTCAAAGAAGCCGTAGGTTTCCTTTTTGTGGTGATCCCGATGCAGATTCCACAAAAAACCGTGCATGATGTATTTATGCGTGAACCAGGCCACCCCTTCCATGCCGAAAAAGGCAAGCAACACGATTCCTGTATTTATAAGTATGTTTTCCATGTCAGGCACATTCAGTTTGCAAAGATAGTTTCAATCGAAAAAGGCTGTTGAAAGCCAGCTGAAGTTTTTCGCCGTTGCTGATCCGGATACGCTTGCGCAACAGCTGATCGGCCGGTACGCGTTTGATTTTCTTCAGCAGGGAGGTGTAATACACATACGCCAGAAAAACACCTCCTTTGGCAGTTGACGGCAGTTTTTTAATGCCTATCAGCGCTTCTTCAAAATCTTCTTCGATCTCTTTTTCAATCAGTTTTTTGGTGTCTGTAGAAAAATTGCGGATATCTACATTGGGGAAATAGGTGCGATTCAGCACTTCAAAATCCTGACTCAGATCACGCAGGAAATTGATCTTCTGGAAGGCAGCGCCGAGCTTCATGGCATAAGGTTTCAGCGCCTCGTATTGTTTCAAATCGCCTTCGGTAAATACATGCAAGCACATAAGTCCAACCACTTCGGCCGATCCGAGTATGTATTCTTCGTATTTCTCTCTGGAATACTCCTGTTTTACCAGATCCATTTCCATGCTCTTCAGGAAAGTATCTATCAATTCACGACCGATCCTGTGTTTATGCACTACCTCCTGAAAGGCATTTAAAATCGGGTTGGTAGAAATACGGTGTTCCAGCGCTTCGTAAGTGTCTCTTTTAAATTTATCCAGCAAATATTCCTTATCGTACCCTTCAAAACTGTCTACGATCTCATCTGCAAAACGCACAAATCCATAGATCGCATAAATCGGATCCCGGAGTCGTTTGTGCAAAAAGTAGATGCCCAATGAAAAGCTGGTGCTGTAGGCTTTGGTGGTAAGCTTACTGCACTGTACCGATACCTGATCAAATAAGGACTTCATGTTTTTTTATCTTGTTTAAAAGTTGGGTGGCAGCTACTTTCCCGGAAATTATGGAAGGAGGAACTCCGGGACCGGGCACGGTGAGCTGACCGGCATAAAAGAGGTTGTTGATGTGTTTGTTTTTAATTTTTGGTTTCAGGATGGCTGTTTGCATGAGTGTGTTCGCAAGGCCGTAAGCATTGCCTTTGTAGGCATTGTAGTCGATCACAAAATCATTGATACAATAGCTGCGCTTGTAATCAATATGCCCCAGGATTGGCGTTTGCACCTGTTTCTCTAATCGGGTGATCATCATGAGAAAATAAGTTTCCCTGAGCTCGGGGGTGTCCTGCAACCCCGGGGCAAGCGGCATAAGTAGGAAAAGGTTTTCATGGCCGGCAGGCGCTACGGTGTCATCCGATTTTGATGGACAACACACGTAAAAAAGCGGTTTTGTCGGCCATTGAGGATTAGAATATATCTCGTAAGCATGTTGGTCGAGGTTCTCGTCAAAAAACAGGGTGTGGTGTTTCAGACGATCCAGTTTTTTACTCACACCCAAATAATAGATCAGGCAAGAGGGCGCAAAAACTTTCTTTTCCCAATAATCTTCGGAATAGTTGCGATGTGAGTCGGGCAACAGGTTTTCAACATGGTGATAATCGGCAGAGGCCACAACTGCATCGCAGGCAATCTGTTGTCCGTTTACCAGCAGACTTCTGACTGTTCCGTTCTCCAGTTCAATTTTTTCAACGGCAGCATTGTGCTGAAACACCGCTCCGTTTTTTTCTGCCACCGACTTCATCGCTTCAATCACTTTGCCAAATCCCCCTTCCGGATACCAGGTGCCGAGCTTCAGGCCTGCATAGTTCATCAGGCTGTACAAGGCTGGCGTGTTTTGAGGTGTTGCGCCCAAAAACAAGACCGGAAACTCCATGAGCGCGATCAGTTTCGGGTTGGTGAAGTATTTTCTGACGTGTTTTGAAAAGGAAGAAAATACCTGCAAGCGAACAGCTCCTTTCATCAGGCTCCAGTCGGCAAATTCCAAAAGAGACAGCCCGGGTTTGTACACCAGGCTTTCCATGCCGGTTTTGTACTTGAACTCGGCTTCGTGCATGAACTTTTTGAGTTTTGCCGCACTTCCCGGTTCAATGCTTTCAAACAATTGGCATAATTCCCCAAAATCTGCCGGGACAGACAAGCCATCATCCGTGCCGAATAGCACATCAAATGCAGGGTCCAGGGATGTTAGTGTGTAAAAGTCAGAAGTGCTGTATCCAAAGTCATTGAAAAACCTTTCGAAAACATCAGGCATCCAGTACCAGCTGGGACCCATATCGAAGCGATATCCTTCTTCCGTGTCAAACTGCCGAGCACGGCCTCCGGGCAAACTGTTTTTTTCAAATACGGTTACTTCATGACCTGCAGCGGCGAGGTAGGCGGCGGCGCTGATACCTGAAAATCCAGAACCTATAACTGCTGTTTTCAAAGATATTGTCGTTTAAATTAGTAGAAAAATAGTTAAACTTCTTAGGTAATTAATGCCCTTTCCAGCGCTTCAATTGAGTACAAATAACCTTCCTGATCTTCAGGCTCAAGTTGATGAGCCACCTCGCTGCTTCCCGAGAAATAGATACGATGATTACCTACATTCAGTTTTAGTTCCTTCATGTATTCCCGGGCATCTTCGGCCGAAATGGTATGAACCCAGAAGAAAAGCAACCTGGTGGCTCCCGTTGTTTGGGCCGCGGTGCTTATTTGCTGTAATGGGAGATTGCTCCCCAGATACACCACTTTGTGGCCTGCCTGCCTGATCAGATAATTGGCCAGTAGCAGGCCGATTTCATGAAACTCGCCCTCAGGCAAAAACAATAACCACGTTTCAGCCTCGGCCTTTGGAGCCGGAAGAGCATCCAGGGCGGTAAAGAATTTCTGACGAAGGATATTGCTGATAAAATGTTCCCTGGCGGTGCTTATCCGGTCGCTTGTCCACATAAGTCCTATTCTATTCAACAAGGGGTACACGACCTTTTCATAAGCCCCTTTTACACCCAAACGCAACAGACAGGTAGAGAATATCTTCTCAAAAGCCGATTCGTCAAACGCCATCCCGGCAGCGATAAGCTGACTGATGAAGTATTCATTTCCTTCTTCCTTTAGAGGCTCTTGCAATTCCGTATCCAGCAGCTCAAACAAAGCGGTATCGGCCATGCTGCTTAGTTCGGAAATTTTATACCCCCTGTTCATCAGACTGACAATATTCAACAGGCGTCGCAGCTGTTCCCCATCATAAAAACGGGTATTGCCTTCTGTCCGGTTAGGTTGTAAAGCCTGATATCGCTGCTCCCAAATTCGAATAGTATGTGCTTTTATGCCCGAGTATTGCTGAAGTTGGGAGATGGAAAAGGAATTCATTTTGTTTAAATTTTTACAAAAATACTTAAACAAATAGAATTTGCAAACTTTGGTGCTTATTATTTTTAGGGAGAGGTAGGTGCAGGAGGTGGTTGGTTGTTTTATTTCACCCTTTTAGGGCTTCGGTTTCAACACATCATCAACCGATACTTCTTTGTTGTGCTCCGTGTGTTGGAAATGTTTGTCCGGGTTACGAGTTTTCCACAGACTTCTTACTTGCCTGAAAATAAACCTGGGGCTGTGCTTCAGGGCTTTCCAGACGGGTGCAGGCGCATTGTCAAGATATAAAGACCATATAACGCCCGCTGCAAAAAGCACTAAGGACGCAATAATGGCAAGTGAGTACCAGGGTGCCAGCCACAAACCAATAAATGCCAACATCAGAGCAATGCCAACCTGAATAAACATGGGCAGCACCAGCGTCACAAACCCGAAGTAGGCCTTATTGAAATTCAATTGAAAAATCCCTTTGTCCAGAATACCCAGGGCATTTGGCATGTTTTGAAAATAGGAATACAACCATCGACCGCGCTGGGTCTCAACCGCCTGTGCATTGGCTACTTTTTCATCGTACACTATTGCCTGATGAGCGTAGGCAATCTTGTTGTTTTTATGGAGAATAAAGTTTTGCAGGATCTTGTCTTCCTGCAGCATCCTTTTCCCTTTTTCGTGTCCGAGACTAATCTCTTTACTGTTGAGATAGTCGAGGTAAAGTTGTGTTTCCGTGGCCATTCCGGAACCAGAAATTACGGCCGATCCACCCAGCAGATACGGCACCCGGCGTTCGATGTAGTTTTTGTAGTGCTCTCCAAGGCTATCAAGGGCTGCATAAGTTGTATCGAGGTTTTTCGCGCGTCGTTGACCCTGAATGCAGCAATGGCCGGCGTTCGCATAGTCATTTATGATCTCCAGAAACTGCGGATGAGCCAGGTTGTCGGCATCCAATACTACAATAAAATCTGGCTGCTTAATAAAATGATCAACAGCAAAGCGAATGCTCCGCACTTTTAAGCGCAGCGGATTTTCCGGACGAAGTAGCACGAAACGCGGGTCGGTAAAATCATAGTCAAGCTCCTCACAATCATCGGCTACCAGGTAAATAGTGAATTCTTTATATGATTGCCGTAGCAGTGATTCAACAAGAGGCAGGGCAATACCGGCGTTTTTGTAGGCCGTAATAATGCAGGCAAAATGGTGGCTTTTTTCAGGGTTTTGATCGTTTTCGAGAGACTCTTTGCCAAACAATTGCGCCAAGGCAATGGTCACAACCGGATATATCAGCTGGATTACCACCAGCATTGTGAGCGCTATAAATATGGCTGTCATTTGAATTTGTGTTTAGCTGCTCGGCGCTTATTCACCGGGTGACTTTGAGTCACCCGGTGAATACCCCGACTCCCGGTGAGTACCCATAAAACCATGCATTACCCCTTTTAAAAAGGCCCACAGGTTCCGCAACTCACCTTTGAACAAGTGAATAAGCAACTGCTTTGGCGTGACAACAAAAATCGAAAATACACTGAAAACAAAAAATGGCCAGCCGCTGAAATGGCGTTTCATAAACCATATCCGGTTACGGGCCATGTAATAGGTTTTTTGTTGCCCAAGGCTTTTCATGGTGCTGCTTTCTTTATGCCACACGACAGCTTTTGGCACTACCAGGATGTCGTAACCCGCTTTCCGGATCCTTTCACACCAATCGATTTCTTCGTAATACAGGAAATAATCTTCAGCCATCGGACCAACCTTGTCAAATACCGTTCGTGGAATCATCATGGCCGCTCCGTGGGCATATCCCGTTTGAAATGGTGCGTCAAACTGTCCGGAATTGACCATACCCTTTCCCTGCATTTTACTCCGGCCGGTAAATGAATTTACCCTGGGCATTCCGGCATACTGAATGACCGGATTTTCCTTTTGCTCCTCATGCTCCGGGAAATAGCAAATGAGTGGACTAACCATGCCAATCCGGTTGTCGGACTGAAGTATTTCAACCAGAACAGAGATGCAGGTATTTGTTACCTCGGCATCATTATTTACGAAAAACAGGTACTCTCCTTTGGCCACGGAAACACCGAGGTTATTGCCACCGGCAAAACCAAGGTTCTCATCACTTCTGATGTAGATATTACCAGGAAAATGTTCCTCGAATTGGTGAAAGTCATTTTCACGGCTGCCATTGTCCACGACAATCACTTCGATATCCTGATAGTCTTGCCTGCGAAGACTAGCGAGCAGGGCACAGGTGAGCGCCGTTTGATTGTAATTGACGGTTATAATGGAGACCATGACTTTCAGGAAACTAGAATCCTTCTTTTTGAATAAAAGCCCCGAAAGTCAGGAAGGTGATCTTTAAGTCATTGAGCAGGGAATGCTTCGAATAAGAATATTCTATATCCAGTAAAATACGATCCTCAGCGCTCATTTTTGGCCTTTTCCGTTTGTTTATCTGCCACAAACCGGTGATGCCGGCAGGTGCCAGAAAACGGGCCACCCATTCGTCTTGCGTAAGCGCTTCCGCTTCGTACAGGGGAAGCGGACGATTCCCGACAAGCGACATATCCCCTTTGATCACATTGATCAACTGAGGCAACTCATCGATGCTGTATTTCCGGATAAAACGACCCACCCTGGTTGTTCGTGGGTCTTTCGGAATTTTTATGAAAATAGACCCCTTTCCATCCGGAGCGTTGTACAAATTCAGGTGTTGAAACTGCTGAATATCCTTGTCGGCATTGACGTACATCGAGCGGAATTTGAGAAATTCTATGACCCGGTATCCACTCCCGATGCGCTTTGACCTGTACACCACCGGTCCTCTGGATTCCAGCCAAATGGCCAACATGACCGGCAACCATATTGGGGAACTTAAAACGATGGCCAGGGATGCGCCGATGATGTCGAAAACTCTTTTCCCTGTTGAAATGCGCGTATGGTAATCTTCCTGTTTGAGCAGTTTTTTATCCTCGACAAGTTGTGGTTTAAACTGGTTCAAAAACTCCAGACGTGACTCCAGCGCTTCCCAATTCACCGGAACCGTATAACAGTCATCAATTTTGTTGGATGAAAATTGTGCCTTGTTCAGCGTTTCTGTCTCCGAATCTGAAAGAGCTATCAGCGGAACGTGCTTAAGGTAGGGGTGAGAGGCTATTCGCCGGGGCAGCACAAACTGGTTTTGCTTGAGCCAATCAAGACGAAAGAAAATAGCGTAAGGCAATTGAAAACTTTTCAGTTCGCTTACCTCCTGCTGTAACCATTCAAAGGCCTCTTGCGCGTTGTTTTGAATGGTGTAATGGTAGCTGTCATCTTCGTAAGGGAAGTCGAGAATATTTGCATCAAATTCCTGACCAAACCCAATAAAAAGAAGCTTACGGTTGGCTACCGTGTAATCGGATAAATAGTTATTACTGTGCATGTAATCATGGGATAGATTAAGTGAGAGATTACGGATTATACTATGATTAAAGTGATTAAATAATTTGAATGATCCCGAGTTCACCTCTGGAGTGATTTCAAAATGATGATATACTTCACGCTGTTTGGTTTTGAAAATCGCCTGCGGCTAAATCATTGATTAACAGCGTTCAGTATGACAAGTGTTTTCACAACCACTTTGCGGTGGCTATAAATTCTGAAACTACTTTTTCAAATATACCCTAAGTACTACCACTCAGTTTCAAGAGTTTTTCCTGCAATTGAAATGGATCAAAAGGTTTGCTGAAGTATTCCTGGGCTCCTAATGACCGGTAATAATGGCCCGCTTCCGCTCCATCGTTTGACTCCCCAATTACCACAACAGGCACCTGCGACCAAATGCCGGAGGCGCGCAACTGCTGCAACAGCTCGCTTCCGTCAATTTCCGGCATGTCTTTATCCGTAACGATCACATCAGGAACAAGACCGTTGCTCAGCCAGGAAATCGCTTCCAGGCCGTTTTTGGCGCCAATAACATCAAATTTTTCGGAAAGAAATTTACCAAGGACTTGTCGAAAACCATCATGGTCTTCAACCAATAATACCCTTCTGAGCATATTCGGACTTGAGATATGTTCCATAATCACCTTTGCAGGTTAGTGTTTGTTCTTGAAGTATGCTTCAGAATTGATTAAACAGGCAACTGCCTTGAAAAGCTGATTTTGTTTGTACAAAATTCGGGCCGGGATTAATTGAATGTGAAGTTTTGATTAAACAAATATTTGGCAAAACCACACACTGCTTGCAAAGTTAACAAAGGCAAAGGGCAATACCACCGAATACTTTGTCGGAAATCTTCCAGTTTGCCATCTTATAATTTTTGATATATCAATGACGTTCGCAACATTTTGAAAATCAATATGTTACAAACAAAAAATAGACAAATATTAAACAAGCATAGCCTAAATTTAACATAAATCACAAGTGCAATAGCGCAGCCATAACATCTACTCCACATTTCCAACCCCACATTCCGCACTCCGCACTCCGCATTAATTACCTTTGCCTGCCATGAGCATCACGCTGATAAAGTCACTTTTCTGGCTTGGGATTGTAACCGTGTTTTACACTTATCTGGGTTACGGACTACTGCTTTCGCTTTTACTGCGTTTTAAGTCAAAAGCTGTAAAGCAAAGTGACGATCAGACGGAAGATTTTCCTGAAGTCACCTTTATTGTTTGCGCCTATAACGAAGAGGACTGGATCGCTCAAAAAATAGAAAACTCGCTCGCCGTTGATTATCCGGACGACAAGATCATTTTCTATTTCGTAACGGATGGCTCCAATGATGCTACCCCAAATATTGTAGAGCATTTTCCCTACCCGAAAGGCGTTCAATGGAAGCTCTTACACCTACCCGAGCGGCGGGGAAAAATTGCCGCTTTTCAGAGAGCCATGGCCGAGGTGGGCAGTCCGATAGTGGTAAGTACCGATGCCAATACCCGGATAAACAGCCTGGCCATTCAGAATATGGTTCGCCATTTCAAAGACTCAAACGTAGGTGCCGTGGCCGGAGAAAAACGGATCTCCCTGGGGTCAAAAAACGATGCCAGCAGCGCCGGAGAAGGCATTTACTGGCAATACGAAAGCCTTTTGAAAAAATGGGACTCCGAGCTTGGCTCAGTCATTGGTGCCGCCGGCGAGCTCTTTGCCATCCGCACAGAAGCGTATGAAGACGTGCCAACAGATACACTGGTAGAAGACTTTTATCTCACCATGCGCATCGCCCAAAAAGGCTGGCGTGTGGCCTATGAACCCGAAGCCTTTGCCGTGGAAGGCGCCTCGGCCAGCGTTGCAGAAGAAATGAAGCGCAAGGTGCGCATCGCCGCAGGAGGTTTGCAGGCAACGGTTCGTCTCGCGCCTTTGCTGAATATTTTCAGATATGGCATGCTGTCTTTTCAATACGTGTCTCACCGGGTATTGCGCTGGACGCTGGCACCCTTGTTCTTACCCATTATTTTTCTTTGTAACCTCGCCCTCGTTCAAGACGGCCATGCCTTATACCAATTTACCCTCGCAGGGCAAATCATTTTTTACAGCGCTGCTTTATTAGGCTGGTTCCTGGAAAAGAGAAAAGTGAAAATAGCCGCCTTTTTTGTGCCTTATTATTTCTGTGTCATGAATTGGGCCATGTATGCCGGTCTTTGGCGATTGATGCGTGGCAAACAAAGTGTGGTATGGGAAAAAGCGAAACGCAGTCAGGAAAACGGATCAATCGGCTAACACATAAATACCGCGCAAATTGCGTCCAAGGCCATTGTAATCAAGGCCGTATCCCACCACGAATTTATCGTCAATATCAAACCCGATAATATCCACTTTAACGGGGAATGCTACCGCTTCGGGCTTCCTCAGAAAGCCGACGGTTGTAATAGAGGCGGGCTTGTGTTTGAGAATCTCCTCCAGGAAATGATGCAATGTCTGACCGGTGTCTACAATGTCTTCCACCACAACCAGGTGTCGTCCTTCAATTTGTTTATCCAGCCCAAGCACGGTGCGAACCTCGCCTGTTGAACTCGTACCGGCATAGGAGGCCAGTTTCACAAAACTCACTTCACAATCACCATCAAAAGCGCGAATAAGGTCGGCGGCAAATACAAATGCGCCACTCAGTATGCTGATAAATAAAGGTCGCTTACCCTTCAACTCTGCCGACAAAACCTCCCCTAACTCCAACACCCGTTTTCGCACCTCCTCCTCCGGGATGAGCGGCTTAAAGGAAAGATCGTGTAGCGTTATTATAGACGGTTTCGACATGGAAAGTGTTTTAATAATATACGATATACAAAATCCGATATACGATAGCGTAAAATTTCGGATATCGGATATCGGATATCGGATTTTGTATATCGTATATCAAAAGTACCGCGATTCCCCCTTACTTAATCTATTTTTGGCCCAATGAAAGTACGGATCGGTATAAGCCTTTGGTGTCTGCTGGCAATCGGCAGCCCTGCCATGCTTACCGCCCAATCCGGTTTGGCCGATTCGCTGGCTAAGGTACTTGTAACAGCCCCGCCAGATACTCACCGTGTATCTCTGCTGGTAGATTACGCCTGGGAAATCACCGATTCAGAAACTGAAAAAGCTGCTGCAAGTTTGAAGGAGGCCATTGATTTGGCACAAAAACTATCCTTCCCAAAAGGAGAAGCCGCTGCCTGGAATGCCCTGGGGGTTACTTCCGAAATTCAGGACAGCCTGACGAAGGCCATTGAATACTACAACAAGGCCCTGGAGATCCGCAAACGCATCAATGAGAAGCTCGGAATTGCCTCGCAACACAACAATCTGGGCAATGTGTATGAAATTCTGGGAGACTATGAACAGTCGCTCATGTCGCGCCGCGAAAGCCTCCGAATTGTGGAAGAGCTGGGTGATTCAATTCGGATTGCTCGTGCCCATTTGAATTTGGGGAGTTTGTTTGAAACGATGGGATTGTACCCGGAAGCTTATGAACAGACCAATGCTGCACGTGAGATTTTTGAACTAAAAAACGACCGGGAAAGCCTCGCTCGCACCTTTACCACGCTGGGCCATATACGCTTCGAACTGGAAATGAAGGGCGAAGCGCGCCGATACTACACCAAAGCACTGGATTTATACAAAGAACTGGGCGATCAGGAGTACATCGCCAGTGGGTTGAATGACTTGGGTAATGCGCTGGACGAGATGGACGATAAAGACTCTTCGTTGCTGGCTGTAGACATGTATCTGCAGGCCTTGGAAATCAGAAAAGAATACGAAGACGAGTCGGGGCTGGCAGCCATTTACAATAACCTTGGCATTGCATACAAGCACCTCGATAATTTTGATGAGGCCATGAAATACCTGGATAAGGCGCTGGAAATTCTGCTGCCCATGGATGAGCCTCCCAGACTTATGGAGGTTTATAACAGCATTGGGGATGTGATTTATGGACAAAAAAAGTACCGGGAAGCGCTGAATTACACAAAAAAATACGCAGCCATAGCCGAACAAATCGGCGACGAAAAGTACATCCAGAAAAGTTATAAGGATTTCGCCAAAATATATGCAGCCATGGGTCGCTGGCAGGAGGCATACGAGTACCGCAAGAGATACGATGAATACCGGTATGAACGCCTGGACGAAGCCCGCGCCCGGGATTTTGAACGAAAAGAAGTGCTGTTCAACGATGGCCGACGACAGCGGGAAATTGAACAGCAAAAACAAGCGTTGCAACAGGCACAAACCCGTGCACTCGGACTGATCGCAGGCGCCATTTTATTGGCGATACTCGCGATGCTGCTTTATAACAGAAACCGACTCAGGGCGCGCAAAAACCGTGAACTGGCAGCCAAAAACATCGATATTCAGCGAGAGCGTGAACGGGCGGATCAGTTGCTTACCAACATCCTGCCTGAAAAAACAGCATTGGAACTAAAAGAACGCAATCGTGTACAACCCGTTCGTTACGAATCGGTTACAGTGCTTTTCAGCGATTTCAAGAACTTTACTAAAATAGCGGAACAGTTCAGTCCGGAGGAGTTGGTAGCCGAGCTCGACCAATGCTTTCGTTTGTTCGACTCCATTGTAGAAAAATACGGTCTGGAAAAGATCAAAACCATTGGAGATGCCTACATGTGCGCCGGCGGCTTACCCGAGCCCAGCGAATCCCACGCCATCGACACCGTTAAAGCAGCCATCGATATGCAACGTGAACTGAAAGAACTGATGAAAGAGAACGTAGCAAGTGCAAAACCCATTTTCGAAATGCGCATTGGCATTCACACCGGACCGGTAGTCGCCGGAGTCGTTGGCAGCCGCAAATTTGCCTATGACATTTGGGGAGATACGGTAAATACCGCTGCACGCTTAGAGCAAAGTGGAGAAGCCGGCAAAATCAACATCTCACAAACCACCTGGGACGCCGTTCATCAGGAATTCGAATGCTCCTTCCGAGGAAATTTACCGGCAAAGAACAAAGGAGAAATAGCGATGTACTTTATCAATGTACCAATGTAACAATGTACCAATGCACCAATGCGAAATGCGAAATGACAATTCTGCTTAGCAATTATCTAAGAATAATCATTGGTGCATTGATGCATTGTTACATTGCGCATTGATACATTGCTATCTACTTCGTTTTCATCTGCTCCTGAAGGATCTCTTCTTTGGGTTCCGGTTTGCGAAACTTTTTGTCGTCGAAAGGATTGACTGCTTCGGAAGAGTTGATTAGATCAAGATGCTTGCTTTCCAGATAACTAAGGCCTGTGATCTTGTTGCCGTCCAAACCATTTTCCAGGTAGTCCTTATCCCAGTCAATTTTCCAGGTTTTTAGTTCGGCCTGCAAGTCCTTTGATATTACAGCCGACATGATCGATTCTGTACCAACCATGCCAATGGTATTCAGGGAAAGTTGTTCTCCTTTTTTATCGAAATAGGCCAGTTTGTAGGTGGAATAGCCAAAATGGAAGCTGCGGCTACTGCGGTAAATCACGGCGTAATTGTCATTTAAGGCAAACATGGCCACAGGTTCTGTTTGCATGGGTACGCGGCTAAAGCTCGACTCAAATTTCAAACCAGGCAAAAACTTATAGTATTCCCAGTCGAGCCTGTTTACTTTTTTGGAAGGTGTGTAGGATTTTTTTGAATCGTTTATATCCGCTACATATTGCTGTAGATCCCCGAGCATGTCTTTTTCATCAAGCGAATAGGGTAGAGACTTTTTGGGAAATTGCTTGAGAAACTCTTTAAAATCGGGGTCTTTTTCTACCGGGGTGGCTTTTTTTACTGAAAAAGCAGTGAGCGAAATAGCCGAAACAAGGGCCAGGGTAAGAATGGATAACAGGGTTGTTTTCTTCATGTCAAAAGGTTGTGTTGTGGGTAAAAGCTGAATATTAAATAGTACTCAGCTGCATATCAAACCTTTTAACGAGAGAGATTGATCGTTTCTTTTGCTATTAACAGATATTAATTTGATATCCGATCGGGTGTACATCCCTGAAAGATCTGTACCTGTCAACGTTGATTTAAACCAAATCGATCGAAGATCGATAAAATCGGATATCGGATTTTGGATATTATATATCGTATATCAATAAAAAAACCCGCAGGTGCCTTGAACCCGCGGGCAGGAATTCATACTGGGCAAGGCCCTGGTATGAGAAGCGTGAACAACGCGTGGATGTATATCCCGCGGTCACGGATTAATTATTTTTTTGCTCGAGACGCTTTTCCTTTAGGTTTGGCTGGTGCAGCAGCAGGGGCTTGCGGCATGTTCCCACCAACCGAATCACGCACAAAGGTACCCCATGTAAGGTTATTTGCGCCTTCTTTGTGTGCTAAAGCTTTCTCTATTGTCATATTGGCGGCATTTTCAACCACCCATTCGAAATTGGCTTCCCCAACTGAATTTACATCTGCGTCGGGTGCCGGATTGCAAAAATCAATGGCGTAAGGAACGCCATCTCTCAGGGCAAATTCAACTGTGTTGAAATCGTAACCAAGGGCATGATTGATGCGCAATACCAATTCGTGCATTTCGTCGCGCTTGGCTTTGGTTACCTGTTTGAAATCGGCCACATAGCGCAGGTGATGCGGGTTGCGTGGTTCATAATCCATGATGCGCACGTATTTTCCGCCAAGGCAATAGCAACGGAAATAGGAGTCAAAATCGATGCACTCCTGAAGCATCATAACCAGGGTATTGGTTTCGTTGTAGGCTGTAAAGAACTCATCAAAGTTGTGCACTTTGTACACGTTTTTCCAGCCGCCACCGGCATGTGGTTTCATGTAAAGCGGGAAGCCTCCCAGGTATTCGATCATTTGCTCCCAATCCAGCGGGTATTTCATATTCCGGAAACTCTGTCCGTTTGTATCCGGCGGCATTTCTTTTGAGGGCAGCAGGATGGTTTTTGGCACGTGAACGCCAATTTTTGTGGAGAGACAGTTGTTGAAAAACTTTTCATCGGCGCTCCACCAAAACGGATTGTTTACTACGGCAGTGCCGTTGAGAGCCGCATTTTTAAGGTATGCCCGGTAAAAAGGCACGTCCTGACTTATGCGATCAATCATCACCGCATAAGGTGTTGGATTGCCCTGCATCAACTCGTCAACATGTGTCGGTTCCGCCTGAACCCCCTTTACATTTTTCGAATTAACCCGTTCAACGAATGCTTCGGGAAAGCTGGTTTCCTTTCCGTGTAAAATTCCAATTTTCTTCATGGTCTTAAATTAAATGGTACTGTAAGGAGGATGTTAGAGCGTGTTAAATTTATAAAAAGCCTGCATCACAAAATTTGATACAAGGCTCAGCCCGGCACAAATCTACAAATCCTCTTTGCTTTTCAGCATGTAATTGCAAATCAAGCGTAATTAATAATCAATGATGGGCCCAACCGGAATATCCACCTTTACCCTGGCTACGACCTTCCGCATGGTATCCAATTGAACTTGTTCTCCTTCATAACTGGCAAATAACGTAACCACACAAGGCCCCGAATGCTTGAAAGTATGCGTCACATACCCCTCATTGAAAACCTTCCTGGGGCTGCCATCACCAAAATCCAGTGAGTATTCAGGCCCCTGACTGGATTTGCTCATGTAAAACTTAAATGGCCTTCCCGCTTCCGGATATTCACTTGTCCGCAACAACTCACCCGGTATTTTCTGTATGGCCGCTGAAGCCTGGGCATCAATCGTGTCCTGCTGCCTGTCAGCCTGCAACACAGATTTAGGATCGACTCCGCTCCCTTTCTTGTTTGCCAATTGAAGGACCACCAAGCCAGCCAAGCCAACTACCGCCACTGCAATCAACAGTATGGTTTCCCGGTTTTTTTGCTTTCCTGTTTTCTTTTGCTCAACCATAAATTATCAATGCGAAATGTATCAATGCGAAATGCGCGATATATCAATAAGTAATGCTGTATGCATTAATGTGAAATGAATAATTGTGAGGTGAATATACAATGTTTTCCATGTGGATGGATTTATGATACCTAACAAGACAGATCTATGCCCTGGCATAATTTGATCCAGCCTATACTTACATCTAAAGCCAAATAAGTTTAATTATTTCGCATTGCGTATTGGTACATTTCGCATTGAAATCAAGATTTCGTTCACATGCTCCCTTATCTCGGTCCCAGGCGAATGTACGAACGAATGTATCCCCAACTGCCGGGCTGTTTCTATGTTCTCCGGAAGGTCATCAAAGAAAACGCTTTCGTTTGGTTTGATCTCCGCATCTGCGATCAGGTATTCGTAAATGGCTGCATTCGGCTTTCTCAACCGAACCAGGTGAGAAAAATACACCCCATCAAAAAAACGGGATTCGTAATCGTGTATGCCGTGTTCGCGCAAAACGTATTCAGCGATCCATTGCTCGTGCATGGCATTTATGTTGCTTAGCAGAAATACATTGTATTCCTGACGCAGTCCCTGCAACATCTCCAGTCGGTGCATAGGGAATTCGATAAAAATGGAGTTCCAGGCATCCCGTAATTCACTTTCAGAGACCTGATTATTGGAGGCAGTTTTTATGGTTTCCAGAAATTCTTCTGTGCTGATCCCGCCTGTCTCATACAGTTCAAATAACTTGTATTGACGGATTTTATCATACACTGCATCAAACTTGTCACCCAACAGGGACTTCATCTTTCGCCGGGTAGCCGATAGATCCAAATCGAACAAGACGTTGCCAAAATCGAAAATTATGTTTTTTATGCCCTCCATATAACTGCAAAGTTGAGCAAAACTCTCCGGTTCAGGAATTGATATTTTCATTATCTGACTATCCGCATATTGTACAGTATTGTATCAGCATGCAGTATTGGTATTCGATTTACTTTTAGTGGTCGGACGGCTGGGAGCCGTCTGACCACTAGCGCCTATCGTCAGACAGCTCCCAGCTGTCCGACGATTAAGTTAAAACCAACGCTATTCAGTAACCAGAGTAGCAAAATGCCTTACTGTACAATAACCGTATAGTCAATTTTAATCACCTTAAAATCTCGTAAGATTGCTCAGGCTTGTATCAAGACTGAATCAAGTCCAGGACAAGTCAAATCATATAAATCACATTAATCATAGTGTAGAATCACTTTAATCATAGAACAGAACACGTACCTTTGCCCCGCTTTAACCAAAATAAATAGCTTACATGGCTCGTGTAGAACTTGTAATGCCCAAAATGGGCGAAAGTATAATGGAAGCCACCATCCTCAAATGGCGGAAAAATCCCGGCGATAGCGTGGAACTGGATGAACCCGTACTCGACATCGCCACCGATAAAGTGGATAGCGAGGTTCCGTCCCCGGTTGCCGGTAAAATCGTGGAGGTTTTGTTCAAGGAGAACGACGTGGTTCCCATCAATACGGCCATTGCCATCATCGAAACAGAAGGCTCGGATGATCAGCCAGCCGCCTCTCCGGCTACTCCAGAAAAAGCTACAGCTACATCGACAGCAGCAGCGAATGCTGACAAGTCAAATGGTACCCAGCAAGCTGCTTCTGTTCCTTATGTGCCAAGCCCGACAAGCGAAAAGCAAGCCGCACCTGTCAGCACTTCCGGACGTTTTTATTCCCCTCTTGTACGCACCATTGCCAAAACGGAAAATATCGGACAAGCCGAGCTGGACACCGTTCCAGGAACCGGTCAGGACGGACGTGTAACCAAGAAAGACATGCTGGCTTATGTTGCCAATCGCGGCAAAAATGGTGCAACAACCGCTCCGGCTGCACCAGCGCAGGTAAGTACGCCACAAATGCCTGCTACCTCCATCAGCGGTAATGTGGAAATCATAGAAATGGACCGCATGCGTCGCCTCATTGCCGATCACATGGTGATGAGCAAACATACCAGTCCGCACGTAACCTCATTCGTTGAGGTGGATGTAACCAACATGGTAAACTGGCGCAACAAAATCAAGGGCCAATTCAAGAAGCAACACGGCGAAAACATCACCTTCACGCCACTTTTTGTAGAAGCCGTGGCACGCGCCCTCCGCGATTTCCCCATGGTAAATGCTTCGGTCGACGGTACCAACATCCTTGTAAAGAAAGACTTGAATATTGGGATGGCTGCAGCCCTCCCTAGTGGAAACCTAATTGTACCGGTGATCAAAAATGCTGATTATCTGAATCTGACAGGGCTTACCAAGGTAGTAAATGACCTGGCCAACCGCGCCCGTCAGAACCAGTTGAAACCGGAAGAAATTCAAGGCGGCACTTTCACCATCACCAACGTCGGCACCTTTGGTAATGCCATGGGAACGCCCATTATAAACCAGCCTCAGGTAGCCATTTTGGCAACCGGAGCCATCAAGAAAAAACCGGCGGTTCTGGAAACAGAATTCGGTGATGTCATAGCTGTTCGGCAAATGATGTTTCTGTCTTTGTCTTATGATCACCGGGTGGTTGATGGCATGCTCGGCGGTTCATTCCTCAGAAGGGTGGCCGATTACCTGGAAGCTTTTGATCCTGACCGGGCACTTTAATCGCCCGGTTTAACAATCCTGAAACATGGATTTTCACCGCATCTTCGACATACTGGACTACCAGCAAAAACGCTACCCGCACCGGGTGGCTATGGCAGGCCGCGAAGATGGTAACTGGCGTACCTGGTCGACTGAATCCGTCATTTCCGAGCGAGACTCCATTAGTGTAGGGTTACTGCGTTTTGGTCTTCAAGCCGGCGATCGCGTGGCCATGCTGGCGCACTGCGGCAGCCCGCGCTGGATGATCGCCGATGCCGCGATGCTACAAGTAGGCATTGTCCCGGTTCCGATACATACCACAGCACGACCTGATGAAATTGCCCATATCGTAAAGGATACAGCGCTTAAAGGCTGTTTTGTCAGCAATCAGGAAATGCTCGACAGGATAACTGCGGCAGGGCTTTCAGCCAATGCCGTTTTTTTGCTTGAAGATAAGAAGGGAGCTGTTTCTACTAAATATGGAGGCAAAAGCTGGTCGGAGCTATTGGTAAAACCCGATGAAAGTACACTTGCCCGCCTACAAGAGTTGCGGTCAAATATTAGTCCTGAAACACTGGCTACCATACTGTACACGTCCGGCACCACAGGCCTTCCAAAAGGCGTGATGCTGAGCCACGAAAACATTGTAAGCAATGTAAAATCTGTACTGGCCATCGTACCTGTTGGACCTGAAACCACGTCAGTGAGTTTCCTGCCCATGAGCCATATTTTTGAGAGAATGGTGACCTACACCTATCTGGCTGCGGGAGTGCCAATCTGGTTTAGCGACAGTATGGAGAGGCTTCCCAAAACAATGATGGAAGTGCGGCCCCATTTTTTCACCGCTGTACCCAGAGTGCTGGAGCGCATGTACGAACGCTTGATTGAAGAGCGCGACAGGAAAAATAAACTCTCAAAAAAGATCATGGACTGGGCCATTGCCCTGGGTGAGCGATTCCCCTATTCCGGCAGCCGCGCCATGCCCCTCGACTACCGTTTAAAACGAATACTGGCCGATATACTGGTGTTCCGCAGTTGGCGCAAGCGCATGGGTGGCCGGGTTCAATATATTGCCGTAGGTGCAGCAGCCTTGCGGCCGCGGCTGGGTCGCCTTTTTTCGGCAGCCCGTATTGAAGTGCGCGAAGGATATGGACTTACAGAAACCAGCCCGGTCATTTCTTTCAATCGTTTTGAGCCCGGAGGTGTGCATTTTGGCACCGTTGGTATCCCGGCTCCCGGTGTGGAAGTGCGTATTGCTGCCGAACAAGATGAAGCCGGCAATGGCGAAGTAGAAGTGCAGGGAAATAACATCATGATGGGCTATTGGCAATTGCCGGCTGAAACTGCAGAGCGTTTTACACCGGATGGCTGGTTTAAAACCGGCGACATAGGCCGATTTGAGTACAAGCGGTTTTTGAAGATCACCGGTAGAAAAAGCGAAATTTTTAAAACGACTACCGGAAAATTCGTCGCTCCCGGCTATGTGGAGCAGCAACTTCTAGGCTCACAATACATCAGTCAATGCATGGTGTTAGGCTTGAATCAGCCTTTTGTCGGAGCGCTCATTGTCCCCAATTTTCAACATCTGGAAGCCTGGTGTCTGGAAAACCAGGTGCACTGGACGAGTCCGCAATACATGGTGCTGAATCCGAAGATTGAGAAGTTTTTCAGGGAAGAGATTGAGCGGATAAATGAGGAGCGGCTGGGGCCCGTTGAGAAAATTAGGGCTTTTACCCTTTTACATGAAAACTGGACGACTGAAAACGGGTTGCTTACCCCTACTTTGAAAGTGCGACGGGATAGAGTGGAAGAGTCTTTTAAGGGGGAGATTGGGAAGATGTTTCGGGAGTGAGTTGATATCCGATTTATTTGATTCCTAATATCCAGATGTTACTGATTTGCCGCATCACAAGCTTTTCCACTTTTTATCACTGGGATGCGAACAGTATCCTTGCTTCATAGGTATAGCAGGTCAACACTCAGGTCATTAATTCTTATTTCCGGGTTTCACCAAATTCAGAAGTTTAGTATATTTGCAGATTAGAAGTTCAATTTCTAATTTGCAAAATGATTCCTCGACTATTAGGACCCATTGTCAAAGCCAGTGCCGGGAAAATGCCTGTGGTTGCCATAACTGGTCCGCGGCAAAGTGGAAAATCTACGCTACTGAAACAGGTTTTTCCTGAATACAAGTATGTCAACTTAGAAGACATTGAACAACGTCGATATGCCACAGAGGATCCAAAAGGTTTTCTTCTCAACCTGGGAAAGCATACTGCCATAGATGAAGTGCAATATGTGCCAGACCTTCTTTCCTATATTCAGGTAATTGTTGATCAGAGTAATATCCCAGGACACTACATTATTTCTGGTTCTCAGAACCTGTTGTTAATGGAAAGTGTTTCTCAGAGCCTTGCCGGTAGAGTAGCTATTTTTAATTTATTGCCTCTTGCGCTGGAAGAAATTCGGTCAACCCAATATTCCTTAAACACTTACGAGGAATATATATTAAAGGGTTTTTACCCACGCATTTATGATCAGGACTTAAACCCTGGAAATTGGCTGCTGGATTATATTCAAACATATGTGGAAAGAGACTTGAGGCAATTGATCAATGTTGGTGATTTAGGTACATTTCGACAGTTCCTTGAAATTTGTGCCGGACGTATAGGACAATTGGTCAATTTTTCCGAGATCGGAAATATGATAGGGGTTTCGTACCAGACGATTAATAAATGGCTGAGCGTAACTCAAACGAGTTTTATCACGCACACTTTACGCCCATATCATCAGAATTTCAATAAGCGCATTGTAAAGACTCCGAAATTGTATTTCCATGATACAGGATTAGCCTGTGCTCTGTTAAACCTTCGTACGATAAATGAATTAAATGCCCATTTCGCCAAAGGGGCACTATTTGAAAATTTTATCATCAATGAGGTCCTGAAAAGCCGACTTAACCGCAATCTCTATCCAAAACATTATTTCTGGAATGCTGCAGGTGCACATGAAATCGATCTTCTACTCGACCAGGGAGGACGCTTGTACCCCATTGAAATAAAATCCGCCCGAACCATTGGTACTCACTTTTTTGATGGATTGCGTTATTTCCAGTCATTGTCCGGTGCTTCTTCGGAAAATAGCTTTCTCATTTATGGTGGCGATGAAACGCAAAAAAGAAGTTTGGCACAGGTGATTGGATGGAATCATCTCGACAAGCTTCCTTTTTAGGTTATATACTTATATTTCCTATTGGATTACGATCTTCTCCACTTTAGCCCGTCCATTTTCATCCACTATTTGTAATAAGTAAATGCCTGCAACCAGATCATTTCCAGGTATAGAAACACGCTGTGGAACCCCTGCACTTATAAATTGTTGGGTGTGAAATAACCTGTCACCATGCACATTAAGCAGGGTAAATGAAAGGGTGAGCGGCAGAGCAGCAAATACTTCAGCCTGAATATCAGAATCGCTGTTCACCGGGTTGCTTAAGATCCTGAGACCAACAGGTAGTTCCAATAAATCACTTTCAAATACTCCACTGCCAAAGCAATTTGACAGAATTTCATAGGCACCCATATCGACGGTTTCGCCGCAAATGCGAGGGTTGCCCAGAAAATCTGTGGTAAGTCCAAAGGTGTCTACTACCTGGTTGCTACCGCTATTTTGGGCTACGGAACCAGGCAGGAGTTCCAGGTTATTACCGGCAGAAGTATCGACAAAATCCGGCCATTGCGCGTATATCATGCCCGCGCCACAGGGATCGTAGCCGTTGTATTCGCAGGAGGGTAGGTTTATGAGGGAGTGCTCCAGCTTGTATCTGTTTGTAGAATCATTGGTCGATCCCCCAAATGCAAGGGTTTCTTTAAGGTTATTTGCATCAAGCTCCCAAATCACGCAATTGAGCAATTCAATATTGGTATCTCCTGCTCCCTGATATATTATATCAAATGGATGAAGTCCATTTTTATAAAATGAGCAATTTATGAAATGAATTTGCTCAAATGTAGTAGACAACCCAAGTACAGCATCATTTAACAAAAACACAGAATTGCTCAAAGTATATTGGTTAGGGTCACCAGATTCCCCTCTTCCATATATATAGCATGCTGCACTAGGTGTTTGAAAATTATTGCCATTGGCAACAAATAAACAACGATCTATATTTGTTCTAGCCTTTGATAATGGTCCAGAATATATATAAACTCCTGTCCCAGCACCTGTAAGGGTATAATTGCCTTCAAAAAAACAATGTTCAATATTTACAAAATGCATGCCCCTGAGGGAATTTGATGATATGCCATTTCCACTATTTATCCTCCCAAAATTGGCAAGGAATGCCGTATTTTTTACAATCAATTTAACTGTATCAATAAAGGGAGCAGTTGGGAATTGAGATACTCCTGGCCCACCGTTTTCTGAATAGTTATATTTTACTTGACATGAATCGATTTCATATCTGATTTTAAAATCGCCAGTTCCCAAAAAGATCGCTCCTCCTTCTGCTATGCCAGTATCTCTTTCAAAACTACATTTTAATATTTGTAACAACCCGGAAGAGTGTTTGACTGATAAACCGCCTCCGAAACCTTGTGCATAGTTGCCTTCAAATAAGCAATTCTCAATCTTGAACGACTTGCCATCTAAATTGATCCCTTCCTTGTATAAACCTCCTCCCCTACTTAAGCCGGTATTCTGAATAAACTTGCAATGGCTCACCACTGGAATGCTCATATAATCATTGCTACCGTGACAGGCAATACCACCACCGTTATAGGCCCAGTTTTTTATAAAGATACAATGGCTGATGGTCGGCTCTGCGATACTATAAATATCATCTGCGACTACCAAAATACCCGCCCCGCGATCTTTGGATAGAATCCCACCATCCACGGATCCGTCGGCATAACCTGCTGTAATGGTAAATCCATCCACTCCGGTTTTCGTGTCTCCTCCATGAATCAAAACCACATGGTAGCAATTGTCCGTATTGTCGTTTGACAAGCCAATATTGCCGCTGAGAATGCTTGGGTTAGCATCAACGTCCCTCTCTGATATGTTGGTTTCTGTTCCAATAAAACCACCCCAAATACTGACACCATACGGAATGAAAAAAGTACTGTTCCGGTCGAGCCCGCTTGTAGGAAAATAGGTGCCTTGTGCTACCCATATCTGGTCGGCATAATTGGCTATTGCCAGTGCGTCCTGTAAATCGGCGAATGCGTCCTGCCAGGTGCTTCCGTTGTTATTTCCCGAAGCAGCCTGATTGACATAAATGACCTGTTGAGCGCTTAAGCAAAGCGGGAAAAGAAGAAGTAGGAGAGTTTTCATTTCAGATCTTTTGGAATTTGAATTGATTGCGGAAACAATATTGCATAAAAAATAAAAACTGCTGTGTCCTGTACCCGACACCTTGAAAAGAATCTTCGTAAAACTGAATTATTGGCAAGCTTCCCGACAATGAACCGGAAGTACATACCTCAATCTGCCAGATAAAAACAAAGCTTCATCCGTTCACACTCCCCCAACAAAAATGCATCTTTGCCTGAACATTGAGGCATTCCAATCTACATAGATACTTTGCATCAGCCCTGCTTGCCGCCCTTATACTCTTTCAGGGCGCAGGCTGGATGTTGCTTTGGCATGGCTGGCAATACCAGGCGAGAGAAGAAGCTGAAAAAGTTCTTTTTGAAGAAGAGACCGAATTAAGAACCATTGTCATTTCTGAGAGCTCATACAAAGCATCCCGAATTGAGGAAAATGAGATCATGCTTCATGGCAAGCTGTATGATGTAAAAAGTTTTGAGCAAACTGGCGATTCCGTTCGGCTTCTTGTTTACCATGACCGCCATGAACAGGAGTTGTATTCCATACTTGGAAAACAATTGAAGGAACAGGATTCGCCGGTTAATACAGCATCCAAGCCATTTTCAACGGCCGTTTCCAAATGGATGGAAACCATCTTTCTGTTGCCTGAATATGGGTTTGCGTTGAATTTAGAGCAAACTAAAAACCGCAACTCCTTTAGCTGGGTCTTTAACGCTTACTCCCGGTTTCCGGAACCGCCATTTACCCCTCCGCGCAGAAGTTTTGAAATTTGATCAGACCAATCTTATTTGTGTCTGCACAGTATCCATTTACAGGATATTGATGTAATGCTATCGGTCATGCTCCGGTAGCCTGTGTCTTATTTCAAAACTTATTTCCATGAAAAAATATACTCTTCTCAGCATACTGTGCTGCGCCTTTTTCTGGCTTTCAGCACAAACCCCTCAAGTTGATACCACACTCGAAGTTGTGCCACTAGATGAAACCGTCATTGCCGTTACCCGTAGCTCTATGGCAAAGCGCGCTGTGGCTCAGCAGGTCAGGGTTCTTCGGCTTTCCGAAATAGAGGCAGCAAACGCCCAAAGCAGTGCCGATTTACTTTTGAACACCGGACAGGTTTTTGTACAAAAAAGTCAGCAGGGTGGTGGTAGCCCGGTGCTGCGCGGTTTCGAAGCCAGCAGGGTACTTATCGTAGTGGATGGTGTGCGCATGAACAACGCCATATACCGCGCCGGTCATTTGCAAAACATCATCACCATGGACAATGCCGCGCTGGATCGCGCAGAACTATTGTTTGGCCCCGCATCCACGGTGTATGGTTCAGACGCCCTGGGTGGTGCGATATGTTTTTACACCAAAAACCCGCGCTTCGCCACCGGCGATGAAAAAGTAAAACTGCGCGGAAATGCCTTTTTCCGCTATGGCAGCATAAACCAGGAAAAAACAACGCATGCCGATTTCAACATCGGCGGTAAAAAAATCGCTTCGCTTAGCTCTTTCACCTTCAGTGATTTTGGTGACCTGAGAATGGGGGAAAATTCCGGACTGGAAGGGGTGTTTGGGAAGCGGGATTATTATGTTGATAGAATAAACGGACAGGATACATTGTTGAGAAACGAGGATCCTTATGTTCAAAAATTCAGTGGATTTAAGCAGTACGATTTCCTCGAAAAAATTGTTTTTTACCCAAACAGCAACAGTCAGCACAGCCTGAATTTGCAGTACAGCACCTCTTCGAATATTCCACGCTATGACCGCCTGACGGATAGAAGCGGCAATGGCTTATCCAATGCCGAATGGTATTATGGGCCACAGGAAAGGTTGATGGCGGCCTACTCTTTTAGCCTTAAATCGCTGGGTACTTTTGATGCCTTTAAACTGACAGCCAGCTATCAGGATATTGAAGAAAGCAGGCATAACCGAGGTTTTGGATCCAGCGGACGGAACGACCGTATTGAACAAATTAGCGTTTATGGCTTGCTCGCCGAAGTACTGAAATTATGGGATAACCAGTCTCTGAGAATTGGGCTCGACGGACAGTACAATGACGTAAAATCCACCGCTAGTCGGTTCAATGTAAATACCGGAGAAGTAACCAGTCAAAGTACCCGGTACCCCGATGGAGGAAGCGATATGCTAAACCTGGCTGTTTATGGCACACATTTCTGGAAAAGCAATGCCAACAGCCGCTGGTCATTCAGCGAAGGTTTTCGCGCCGGTTTTTCAAGTCTGAACGCGAGCTTTGTTAGTCGCGAATTCTTTCCATTGCCTTTTGATGAAGTAAGTCAAAACGTTCCCACTTTTTCCGGGAACGCTGGCGCTGTTTGGGCCGGTCCGGACGACTGGCAAATCGCCATTAATGCCTCCACCGGATTTCGGGTGCCTAATGTCGATGATCTCACCAAGGTGTTTGACTCGCAGGCAGGCAGTGTTATTGTACCCAATCCGGATATCAAACCCGAAAAAACGCTCAATCTGGATCTGAATTTTACCTACAATATTTCTGGAAAAGTACATTGGGAAAACGTTTTCTGGATCACCGGATTCCGCGATGCAATTGTAACCGACGTGTTTCAATTTAACGGGCAAGACAGCATAGAATACGAAGGCGTTTTGAGCCGTGTGCTGGCCAATCAGAATAAAAGAAATGCAAGACTGTGGGGCATGAGCAGCAGCGTACATGCCGACTTGTACGACAACCTGGCACTATATGCCTCCATTGCATATACCAAAGGACAAATTTTGAATGACCCGGGAGCTGACACCCCGCTGGATCATATTCCTCCAGTGTATGGAAAATTCGGATTTCGCTGGCATACTACAAGGGCATCTGTTGAGAGTTTTGTGCTGTTTAACGGGAAGAAACGCTTGGAAGATTACAACCTGGAAGGAGAAGACAATTTACGTTACGCCCCTGTCAATGGCATGCCGGGCTGGTTTACAGCCAATATCCGAGGCTCCTATTCATTTTTCAAAAACTTGAAGCTTCAGGCGGGTATCGATAATATTTTTGATACCAATTACCGCTTGTTTGCCTCCGGGATCAATGCGCCTGGCAGGAATTTTTGGGTTACAGCCAGAATAGGATTCTAATCAAGGGTGGGTGTTTTATTTCGCACAGATTTTCACAGAAAAATCTGCGTAAATCTGTGCGAAACCATCTCTCTATGTAATCTCATTATCAATCTAAAACCCTTATTGTTTATCACGTAAATCATATAAATCGCCTTAATCAAGGTATACCCTACTTTTTCTACATTTGTGCACTCCAATAAATGGCCCTTTGATTTATTCACCACATCCGCCTTTCACGACCTGCTGTGGCGGTTAAACGAAAAATTCAGTCATGTCCGACATAGTATTTTCACTAATTGAAAAGGAACTCCAGCGCCAACGCCACGGCGTGGAACTCATCGCCTCTGAAAACTTTACCAGCAAAGCAGTTCTCGAAGCCATGGGATCTTGTCTGACCAATAAATACGCTGAGGGTTATCCTGGCAGAAGATACTACGGTGGCTGTGAAGTGGTAGATGAGATCGAGCAGTTGGCCATCGATCGGATAAAAGAGGTGTTCGGAGCAGCGTGGGCAAATGTGCAACCACACTCCGGCGCCCAGGCCAACGCCGCCGTGTTCCTGGCATGCCTGCAACCCGGAGATACCATCCTGGGCTTCGACCTGGCGCACGGTGGACACCTGTCCCACGGATCACCGGTGAACTATTCTGGCAAAGTGTATAATCCGGTTTTTTACGGCGTTGATAAGGAAACAGGCCGTATCAATATGGACAAGGTAGAGGCGATTGCGAAGGCAGAAAAACCCAAGTTGATCATTTGTGGCGCCTCTGCTTACTCACGTGATTGGGATTATGCGCGCTTCCGTCAAATCGCCGATTCAGTAGGCGCCTTGCTGATGGCGGATATTGCCCACCCGGCCGGACTAATTGCAGCCAAACTATTGAACGACCCATTGCCTCATTGCCATATTGTGACCAGCACGACCCATAAAACGCTACGCGGCCCAAGAGGCGGTATCATCATGATGGGCAACGATTTTGAGAATCCATGGGGCAGAACGACTAAAAAAGGGAATACCATAAAGATGTCAAGTATACTCGACAGTGGCGTATTCCCGGGCATGCAGGGAGGACCTTTGGAACACGTGATTGCAGCGAAAGCGGTCGCCTTTGGTGAAATTCTTCAACCCTCGTACAAAGAATACTGCAAACAGGTGATCAAAAACGCCCAGGCCATGGCCGACGAATTTGTGTCCCGTGGCTACGACATCATTTCCGGAGGAACCGATAACCACCTGATGCTGATCGACTTGCAACGAAAAGGCGTAACGGGAAAAGTTGCTGACCACGTACTTGGCCAGGCAGATATCACCGTAAATAAAAACATGATCCCTTTCGATCCTCAACCGCCAATGACAGCCTCCGGCATCCGCATCGGTACCGCCGCTGTAACTACCCGAGGATTCAAGGAAGACGATTGTCGCCAGGTCACCGCCTGGATGGATGAAGTGCTAAGCCATCCCGATGATGAAACGATCCAACAGAAGGTAAGTGTGGCAGTGAAAGAGTTTATGGGGAGATTTCCGCTTTATTAGTGAACAATGAATAATGAATAATGAACAACGAAGTACAATAACCTGGCTTATGAGTGTGAATTAAGTTATCATTACTTTAAATGACTTATATATATGCCGTCTTTTGTGCCGATATAACAAATTATTCATTGTTCATTGTTCATTGCGCATTTTTTTCCTCCACTCCACATACCCCATTATCGCCAGCACCAGAAACACCAGATATTGGAAGCTGGTAAATGTAAATCCTTTTGAATAGTAAAGCGGGATGGAGGCCAGGTTGGTGATGATCCACCAAATCCAGTTTTCCACTTTTTTGCGGGTCATGAGCCACATGCCCGTATAAGCGGCTGCGGAGGCAAAGCCATCGGCGATGGGAACTGTACTGTCTGTAAATTTACTTAAGACCGCCCACAGAATTACCCAACTAGAGGCGAAGAAAAGCATTGCGTTGCGCCAGTCTTTTGTACTTGAACCGGTAATCTTCAAGCGATCAGAGGTGCCGGATTTTCTAGACCACATCACCCACCCAATAATGCTCATGACGGTGTAATAGGTATTTACACTTGCTTCAGCGTACAAGCCGGCAACAATGCTCAAATAAATATAGAGTGTGGTATTGATCAATCCGGTTGGATACACCAGAATATTCTCCGCCCTGGAGTACAAAACACTTATGATCCCGAAAATAACAGCCACAAACTCTATCCAGCCGGTAGCGAACAGGCCGTCGAGAAAGTGTTGCCAAACCTCATTAATATTCAATGGTAATGGTAAATGGTAAATAAATCCGTGTAATCCAGCAATCCGTTCAATCAGTGCTAAAAAAAAGGCCCTTCACCGGTATCGATGAAGGGCCATAATAAGTGTGTTGTTTGTTCACAGTGGGATAGTACCACCGAGGCTGTCGCGCAAATCAGAAAAATCGCTCAACGGCTTTTTGGTCTCTTTACCTCCTTCAACACGATTCATTTCTGACTTTCCAAGTATGGTCAGATCGGACTCTATTTCGTGTAAGGAACGTTTTTTCTTATCTTCTGTGACAAGGTTGGCTTGGTCCTCCTTTTTTTTGCCAAATGAAAAAATCATGAGACTACTGAAGCTTTTGGACTATGAATAAAAAATATGGACTCAAAGGTAGCGGGTTTCTTTAGATTGGCAAGGGAACGGATGAAAATTTAAATTAACGGTCGCAAAACTGTCATATAACCCAAAACCATGCTTTGTTGCCTTTCTAAGGCTTCTATCCTCAAAAACTGCTCTCCTTTTCATGCATTTAATAGCAATTTTCATGCCGCTAACTGCGAATGTCGGCTACAACACAAAAATAACCCATAAAGACAATATTGGCCTCATTGGGTGCTCAGAATATTTGTTTAATAAAGTCCATCTACTACCTTGCTTACCAAATTTTATACCTGCCTGATGACAAACACCGCCCTTACTGAGATAGCATGTAATACCAAGAGAGCAATTCTGCATACCCTGATCTACTTCGAGATTTTCAAGTATCCGTTGCGGGTTGATGAGCTATTGTATTTTTGCAGGGAGAAAAACATTTCCCTAGAAATACTAAAAGAAAAGTTGCAAATCCTTGTAAAACAAGGGCTTGTGTTTCAGTTTGGTGTATTTTTTCAAAGTCAAAACGACGCGACCTGGGTGCCTGCCCGACTACAGTGCAACCACAGGGCAGATGTGTTTTTACCGATCGCCACCCGAAAATCAAAATTGATCAGCAAATTTCCTTTTGTGCGTGGTGTGTTTGTTTCCGGTTCATTGTCTAAACATTGCGTACGTCCCGACGGCGATATCGATTTTTTTATTGTGACCACACCGGGCAGGCTATGGCTGTCCAGAACTTTGTTGATCCTTTACAAAAAATTAATCCTGCTCAATTCACACAGGTATTTCTGCGTCAATTATTTCATAGACAGTGATCATCTTGAAATTGAGGAGAAAAATTTATTCACGGCTACCGAAACAGTTACACTGCTCCCTTTATTTGGTGGAAAAATTTTTGAGGATTTTAGAAAATCCAATCACTGGGCCTGGCGGGAATTCCCCAATATGCCTGTAAGATCAGCTGCCCGAATACCTGATGCGGCAAACAGTACATTGAAAAAAGGCCTGGAAAAAGTATTCGAAGGGAAACTCGGCAACTGGCTTGACAAAAAAGCCATGTCACTAACCCTTTGGTTTTGGAAAAGAAAATTTCGACACCTCAACGAAGTTGATTTTGAACTGGCGTTAAAATCTCGTCAGTATGTATCCAAGCACCACCCTTTGCATTTTCAGGAGAAAGTGCTGTCTCTTTATGACAAATTATTGGCTGAAAAGGCAGGGGTGGTATAGCTAAGCATCCAGTAGTGTCCAAATATATTGAACTCATAATGAATATCTTGCGACTCAAATAGTCCATCAAGTTCTGCACTATCCAGAAAGTTTTTCATAATCTGGTATTCAGAGCCATCAGGTAATTTCCGAACTTGAAATGTATTGCCCAACTGGTCTGAAGAAGAAATGGGGGTATTGCTTTTCGGCACAAAAATGTTGTCGGTGAATATCATTTGAGCGCCCGGTTTCACGAGCCGGTGTAATTGCCCAAGCCAGGTTCGCAATTCCTTCCTGGAAATATGGGACCAGATGAATCCTCCAAATAACACATCAAAGTCCTCATTTACCTCCATCTTACTCATGTCGGCAACCTGAAATGACACCTTCCCTTCAGGATATTCCTTTCCCTTTGCCAGGGCCAGCATAGATTCATTTATATCCGTGGCCAGCACGTAGCTCGCCGTTTTGGCCATTTGCTGAGTCCAGTACCCGGTTCCACAGGCTATTTCCAGTACTTTTCGGCCGCTCACCAGTGACTTCAGTGCTTCAGCCGTCTGAATTAAATCCGATTGCCTTTCCGGATTTTCATACAGTGCATCATAAACCGGCGCACGCCGTGAGTAGTACTGAACCGTTTCGTCGTTTATCATGTAAGATTTGAGCTGTTTTTGTCGCGCCTGAACCATTGCACCCGGGGCAGAGGAACCTAACCTTGCTGTGCATCTGGTCAAAAGACACAAGCGTAGCGCAAGAATGCCTATTTGAACAATCAAATAAAATGTATCACTCCGCATTACATATTACGTCGGTATTGCCCTCCTACTTCAAACAAAGCTCCGGTAACCTGCCCAAGAGAACACACCTTGACCACCCGCATCAGTTCTTCAAAAATGTTTCCATTCTCCACAGCTGTTTTTTGCAGTTTACGCAAAGCAGCATTCGCTTGCAGCTCATTGGATTTGTGTAGATTATTCAATGTTTCAATCTGATATTGCTTTTCCCATTCTTCCGCCCGTATAACTTCGCGAGGTAAAATGGTTGGTGAACCTTCTTTTGACAGAAAGGTGTTCACACCGATCAATGGAAGTTCGCCGGTGTGCTTCATGGTTTCATAGTACAAGCTTTCTTCCTGTATTTTACCACGTTGGTACATAGTTTCCATGGCGCCTAAAACACCTCCACGCTCTGTAATCCGATCAAACTCCATCAAGACGGCTTCTTCCACCAGGTCGGTTAATTCCTCAATGATGAATGCACCCTGAAGTGGATTTTCATTTTTAGCAAGCCCAAGTTCTTTATTGATAATCAATTGAATGGCCATGGCCCTGCGTACTGATTCTTCCGTGGGCGTGGTTATCGCTTCGTCGTAGGCATTTGTATGAAGGGAGTTGCAGTTGTCGTAAATGGCATACAAAGCCTGAAGCGTTGTACGGATGTCATTGAAAGCAATTTCCTGCGCGTGCAAGCTCCGACCGCTTGTCTGAATATGGTATTTCAGCATCTGGCTGCGCTCGTTGGCTCCGTACAGGTTTTTCATGGCCTTTGCCCAGATACGGCGAGCCACTCTGCCAATCACAGCGTATTCAGGATCAACACCATTGGAAAAGAAGAAGGACAAGTTCGGAGCGAAATCATCCACATTCATGCCGCGGGAACGATAGTATTCCACAAAAGTAAATCCGTTCGACAACGTGAAGGCCAATTGTGAAATTGGATTGGCGCCAGCCTCTGCAATGTGATACCCGGAGATGGAAACCGAATAGAAGTTCCGAACTTTGTTCTGAATAAAATAGTCCTGCACATCTCCCATTACCCGCAGGCTGAATTCTGTACTGAAAATGCAGGTGTTTTGGGCCTGGTCTTCCTTCAGAATATCAGCTTGCACCGTTCCACGAACAGAGGAAAGAGCAAAGGATTTAATCTTTTCGTATTCCTCAGCAGGCAATACTTCATCACCTGTAATTCCGAGTAATAGCAATCCAAGGCCATTATTTCCTTCAGGTAATTTGGACTCTCCGTTTTCTCCTGAATTGTACTGCGGCCGGGTGAATCCTCGATCGTCGTATTTCTCTTTCAGGCGAGCTTCCACCAGATGCTCCAGCTTGTTTTCCCTGATGTATTTTTCACACTGCTGGTCGATGGCCGCATTCATAAAGAAAGCTGCAATGGTGGCTGCCGGACCATTGATGGTCATCGAAACAGACGTTTTAGGATTACAAAGGTCAAAGCCTGAGTACAGCTTTTTGGCATCATCAAGACAACAAATGCTTACACCCGAGTTGCCAATTTTTCCGTAAATATCCGGGCGAAGATCGGGGTCTTCACCGTACAGGGTCACCGAATCAAAGGCCGTGGACAGGCGGTTTGCCGGCATCCCCAGGGAAACATAGTGGAAGCGGCGGTTGGTCCGCTCAGGTGCCCCTTCACCGGCAAACATCCGGGTTGGGTCTTCACCTTCGCGTTTGAATGGGAAAACACCTGCTGTATATGGAAATTCACCAGGTACGTTTTCTTGCAGGCACCAGCGGAGTATTTCTCCCCAATCGGCCCATTTTGGCAAGGCGACTTTCGGGATTTTCAGGTGGCTGAGGCTTTCAGATTTTGTGTTGACCTTTATTTCCCTGCCGCGCACCAGATAGATATATTCATCTGCTGCATAGCGTTTTTTCTTTTCTTCCCAACCTTCAAGAATACGAAGGCATTCTCCATCCAGGTCTTTTTTTAGTTCGGAGATCAGCACCTCAAGATGTTTGTGCATGGATTCATCCTTTTTAGGATCGAGCGAATCCATGGTTGTCTGATAGGCAAAAAGACGACGGGCAATGGACACCTGTTTATCCACCCATTCGTCGTATTTGCGGTTGTTCTCCGAAATTTCACTCAAATAGCGGGTGCGATTGGGCGGGATGATGTAAATCTTTTCAGATTGCTTGCCATCGGGCATTTCCGCTACTGTGAAGCCTTTGTTTCGTTCAGAAAGCAGTTCCATGATCCGATGATACAAGTGGTTCACACCCGGGTCGTTGAACTGAGAAGCAATGCATCCGAATACCGGCATATCATCTACGGACTGTTCCCACAGGTTTCGATTCCGCTGCACCTGTTTGCGAACATCACGCAGCGCATCCAGAGCGCCACGCTTGTCAAACTTATTGATGGCGATCACATCGGCAAAATCGAGCATGTCGATTTTTTCCAGTTGAGTGGCGGCGCCGAATTCGGGAGTCATAACATAAAGTGACACATCGCTGTGATCCACAATTTCGGTATCACTTTGTCCGATACCGCTCGTTTCCAAAATGACAAGATCGTAATGTGCGGCCTTAAGTATATCGACAGTAGCGTGTACATATTTTGACAGCGCCAGATTGCTTTGACGGGTTGCCAGTGAGCGCATGTACACCCGAGGGTTATTGATCGCGTTCATCCGGATGCGATCACCCAACAGCGCACCTCCGGTTTTTCTTTTGGAAGGATCTACTGAAACTATGGCTACTGTTTTATCCGGAAAATCGAGAATAAAACGACGCACCAGTTCGTCCACCATGCTCGACTTTCCCGAGCCGCCCGTACCGGTAATGCCCAACACCGGAGGATCGCTTTTATGGTTTTTATCCAGGGTGACTTTTATCTCTTTCTCGTATAACTCAGGGTTGTTTTCAGCAATGGAAATCAGCCGCGCAACGTCTTTTACAACAGGAGAACCACCCTTTTTGTCATCCTTTAAGTAGCTGACAAAATTTTTCAATTCACCATTTACCGAAAACCCGATCGGAAAATCGCATTGCTTCAGTACATCGTTGATCATACCCTGAAGCCCCATGGCACGGCCATCATCAGGGTGATAGATACGGGTGATGCCATATTTGTGCAGATCTTCAATTTCAGAAGGCAAAATGGTGCCTCCACCACCGCCGAATATCTTGATATGGCTGGCTCCACGCTCTTTCAGCAAATCATACATGTACTTGAAAAACTCGGTGTGACCACCTTGATAGCTGGTGATGGCAATACCCTGCACATCTTCCTGAATAGCACAGTCGACGATCTCCTGAACGGAGCGATTATGTCCCAGGTGAATGATCTCGGCGCCACTCGATTGCATGATACGCCGCATGATGTTGATGGCAGCATCATGGCCGTCGAACAGACTCGCTGCAGTAACTAATCGGACTTTGTTTTTCGGGTGGTATGGCTGGACTGGTGTCATGGTTGGGCAAAATTTGCCGCAAAGATAAGCGCAAGGGGAAATGTATCAATGCGAAATGCACCAATGCGTAACGTATAGCTTCCATTCCGGGAAGATCTCCAGATGATTAATCGTATGGAATTAAGATAAGGATTTTACTAATTCGCATTTCGCATTGGTGCATTTCGCATTTAAAACAGGCTTCCCTGCTCTGCAAAACGCACTGGATTCTCCAGCCTCAGCAGATCCATTTTAGTGTCCAAACCATAGAAATAGCCTCGTAACTCTCCGGCTTTACCGATAACCCGGTGGCAGGGGACCACAATGGCGATGGGGTTATTGCGATTTGCAAGGCCAACTGCACGAACGGCGCTCGGGTTGCCAATGCGCTCTGCGATATCGGCATAGCTTACCGTTTTCCCATAAGGGATCTTGATGAGTTCTGCCCAAACCTTTTGTTGAAAATCAGACTCACCACTCCAATCCAGCTTCAGGTCGAATTCCTTGCGCTCGCCTTTAAAATACTGTTCCATTTGCCGGCAGCATTCCATAACCGGGTGATCCTCCGGGAGGTTAGAAAACTCAACTTCATTCTGTTTTTCAGAAAGTTGCACGGTACGAACGCCGAGAGAGCTTCCGGTAATTTTAAACAAGCCGATTGGCGTAGGCAAATAAGTTGAATCGTACATGGCTTACAGTCTTTTTGCTTTAAAAAAACTTGTCAATATATCCCCGCAATCCGCTTCCATAATGCCCATTTCCAGGCGGGTTTTGGGATGCAATAAACTTTTCCCGCCGTGTAGCATAAAACCTTTTTTGTCGTCGGAGGCACCATACACCACACGACCAATTTGAGACCAGGCCAGTGCGCCCGCACACATCACACAAGGTTCCAATGTCACAAATAAGGTACAATCCTGTAAATATTTACTTCCCAAATGCCCCGAAGCGGCCGTAATCGCCAGAATCTCCGCGTGTGCCGTCACATCTGTCAACTGCTCCGTCTGGTTATGCGCCCGGGCGATTATCCTTCCTTCACTCACGATCACCGCTCCAACAGGTATTTCCCCGGACTCAAAAGCCCGAACTGCTTCCGCCAAAGCCTGTTTCATAAAGTACTCGTCGGATTGAACGCTTAACATGGAACAAAATTAATCAATGCGAAATGTAACAATGCGAAATGCGCAATGTTTCAGTATGTAATCTGGAAAATAATCATTTCGCATTGCGCATTGCGCATTGATACATTGTAATTTTACCTTCCTTCTAAACCCGGGCAATCATTCCTTGTTCCTACTCCTGAAATGGCGAAAGTAAAAGCAGAAAACGGCGTACACCCTACAGCGGCTCACGACTCAATCGAGGTAGTTGGTGCCAGGGTACACAATTTGAAGAATATTGATGTTTTCATTCCCAGAAATAAGCTGGTGGTGCTGACCGGTGTGAGTGGTTCGGGTAAAAGCTCGTTGGCATTTGATACCATTTATGCAGAAGGGCAGCGCCGTTTTATGGAAACGCTTTCCAGCTATGCCCGGCAATTTATTGGTGAAATGGAGCGCCCTGATGTGGAGCAGATATCAGGTCTTTCTCCTGTGATTTCCATTGAGCAGAAGACTACAGGCCGGAACCCGCGATCTACCGTTGGAACAGTTACTGAGGTGTATGATTTTCTGCGATTGTTGTTTGCGCGTGCCGGAGAGGCTCACTCCTATGTCACCGGAGAAAAAATGGTGAAATACACCGAGGAACAGATCATTTCGAATATTCAGGAGAAGTTTGGTGGACAAAAAATTGCCTTGCTGGCACCGGTAGTACGCTCCAGAAAAGGGCATTACCGCGAGCTGTTTGAGCAGATTCGGAAACAGGGGTATACGCGCGTTCGGGTGGATGGTGAAATTGTGGAAATTAGCCAGGGCATGCAACTCGATCGCTACAAGATCCACGATATTGAAGTGGTAGTGGATCGCTTGCTGATCGGAGATGATCATAGCGACAGGCTTACTGAAAGTGTCAGAAATGCCATGCGACTGGGTGATGGTTTGTTGCAGATCATATCCTTTACCGAACAGGAGAAATCAGGGGAAGAAAATAAGGTTCATGCATTTTCCCGAAACCTGATGTGCCCTGTTTCAGGCATTTCCTACGACGAGCCTTCCCCCAATACCTTTTCTTTCAATTCTCCTTATGGCATGTGCCCGCATTGCAAAGGTTTGGGAGAGTTGCACGAAGTGGATATGGAGCTGGTGATTCCCGACAGAAAAAAGAGTATAAACGAAGCTGGGATCGTACCCATGGGCGAAGTGCGGGAAAATATGCTGTTCAAGCAGTTGCGAGCTTTGTCCAAGAAATACAAGTTTTCCTTTAGCACACCCATTGACGAGATCCCAGAAAAAGCCTTGCAAACCATTTTGTACGGTGGCGACGAAGACCTCAAAGTGGAAGTAACCTGGGGCGGCGACGAATGGAGCTACAACCTTGCCTACGACGGTCTGGTGAACATGCTGAAACGCTGGTATTCCGACACAAGCAGCGAAAAGATCCGGCAATGGGCAGAGGATTTTATGGTACTGACCAATTGTCCGGAATGCCATGGAACAAGGTTAAAAAAAGAGAGTCTTTGGTTCAAAATCGGCAATTACAACATATCAGAGCTTGCTGAAATGGACCTGGCAGAGTTGTATACCGCGCTGGAAAATATAGAGGAGGATATGAGCGAGCGGCAACAAATGATTGCCCGCGAAGTATTGAAAGAGATCAGATTCCGTGTGAAATTCCTACTTCAGGTCGGGCTGGATTACCTGGCATTAAACCGCCCTGCCAGAACCTTATCGGGAGGAGAAAGTCAGCGCATCAGACTGGCCACACAGATCGGCTCGCAACTTACCGGCATCACCTACATTCTGGATGAACCGAGCATCGGTTTGCACCAGCGCGACAACCAACGACTCATAGAATCGCTGAAAAATCTGCGCGACATCGGCAACTCCGTGATTGTAGTTGAACACGATCGCGACATCATGCTCGAATCGGATTACCTGATTGATTTGGGTCCGGGAGCCGGAAAACACGGTGGCGAGATCGTGGACATTGGTACACCGGAAGAGTTTTTGAAAAACCCTACCCGAACCAGCGATTACCTGGCCGGGCGTACCAAGCTGGAAATCCCCAAATCGCGACGCAAAGGCAATGGCAACAAACTGGTATTAAAGGGGTGCACCGGCCATAATTTGAAGACCGTCGATGTATCCATACCACTTGGCGTGTTCATTTGTGTGACCGGCGTTTCCGGCTCGGGTAAGTCTTCCCTGATCAATGAAACGCTGTACCCAATTCTGCAACAACATTTCTATAACAGCCTGAAGCGTCCGCTGCCTTTTGAAAAAGTGAAAGGCCTGGAGCACCTCGACAAGGTGATTGAGATTGACCAGAGCCCGATCGGGCGCACACCGCGATCCAATCCCGCCACTTATACCAATGTTTTTGGCGATATTCGCAAGCTTTTTGCCGATACTCCCGAAGCCAAGATTCGCGGCTATGCGCCCGGCCGTTTTTCTTTCAATGTGAAAGGAGGACGATGCCAGGTTTGCGAAGGCGCAGGTTTGCGCACCATTGAAATGAATTTCCTGCCCGATGTGCAAGTGCACTGCGAGCGATGTCAGGGCCGCCGCTACAACCGCGAAACCCTGGAGATCCTGTACAAAGGCAAATCCATTTCCGATGTGCTGGATATGACCATTCACGAAGCCGCCGAGTTTTTCAAGGCCATTCCGCCTATTTACCGTAGGATCAAGACTTTACAAGATGTAGGGCTGGGCTATATCACCCTGGGACAACAGGCAACTACCTTATCCGGCGGCGAAGCGCAGCGCGTAAAACTCGCCGAAGAACTTTCCAAAAAAGACACCGGACGCACCATTTACATCCTCGATGAGCCTACTACCGGTTTGCATTTTGAGGATATACGCCAGTTGCTTTCCGTACTAAACAAACTGGTGGAAAAAGGGAACACCATCATCGTAATCGAGCACAACCTGGATGTCATAAAAATGGCCGATCACATCATCGATGTTGGGCCTGAAGGCGGGCACCGGGGAGGCACCATTGTTGCTTCCGGTACGCCGGAGGAAGTAGCGAAGAAGAAAGGTAGCTGGACAGGGGAGTTTTTGAAAAGCGAGCTTGGTTGAATTAGGCGTTATGAACCCCGGATTGCAAATCCGGGGTTAAAGGATGGATCAACTCTTTGTCTGCTCCACCTGTTCATAACATCAGGTAGATCGCAAAAAATCGGATATCGGATTTCGCTTATTTCGTATATCAATCGACTACGCTCCCGGTTTTTCTTTTCCAAAAGCAGTAACCCAGGCACCCATACCACCCGTTACGTTATACACATGTTGAAAACCGCTTGCTTTGAGCAAGTGCTGGGCCATGCCCGACCTGTTTCCAGACTGGCAGTAAACGACCACTTCTTTATCCTTGTAGTCCTCTAACTCCCACATTCTGTTCATGAGTTCTGCAATGGGTAGCAGGGTTCCACCTACATTAAAGGTATCATGCTCCCACTTCTCGCGGACGTCGATTAATAGAAAGTTTTCTTTGTTTTTAAGCTTTTCGTGGAGTTCTTGTACAGTCAGGTTCATGTTTGATCAGCTATGAATGGTAAAATGGTTATTGTCCTTGTGGTTCATCACGGGTTATATACAGATCAATTTGTTCTCCTTTGCGCATGATGCCGTTTGGGTCGTATTTCGGACTTTGTCGGTACACGTATGCCAGCGGATCATCTTTGTCTACAGTACCGTCAGGTATGACCGCCCCGATGCTTAACTCACTTGTCTGTATCAGGAATTTGGCGGCATCCAGGGTTTGTCCTACGCAATCGGGAATATTTACCGACAACAGCACCTCCTCACTTACTATAAAATCTACTGTGGAGCCCATTTCCACGGGTACTCCATTTTTAATTTTACTGGTAATTGTATCTCCCCGGTACAGCACGTCAACAACGATATTGGCACCTAATCTCGGCCTCGGAACCCGTGCAATGATCCGGGGTTTCAGGCCCAAACGCGCTAATTTCCGGCTGTACAGATCATAATCATCGCTACCGGCAAGGTCTGGCAGTTTTATGATGTCCGGATTGTTTTTGGTTACAGTAAAATAAATGGTACGCCCTTCCTTTACCCGGCTTTCGGCTTTTGGATCCTGCGAAACTACTACTCCGGGCGGTTTACCCTGTTCATAAATGGAGTCACTAACCTCTACTGCAAAATCGCGCGATCTTGCCTTGCGCTTTGCTTCCTTGAAGTCCATACCCACATAACTAGGTACTTGTACGCTATCACCGTGGTTGGTATAGCATTTCAACCACCAGAACGTAAGTAAAAGGAGAAATGTCATGGTCGCAGCCATGCCAAGACAATTCCTGAACACAAATGGAGTTGTGAAAAAAGCATAAAGTTCAACACCAAATCGGCGTATTCTCTGCCACATGTTTATCCGGTTTATTTTAAAGATTCAGGAATATTTACCGCAAAATTAGCATTACCAGCCAATTCATCCCTTTGTTTTCTATCAGGTTTTCGTTCTTTGCCTTTGGCTGCTTTCTTTTCAAGTGCATGATTCCTGGTTTCAGCGCTAAAAGTACCATACCGGTCATCAGGAAAGCATGGCTTAATAATTAAGCGTTTCCTTCCACCAATCAAGTGTTATACATTTCAAGTTAAGCGAAAAAATCCTTCATGTACGAGAATTCACGTCTGATCATCGACTCATCCAATGTTCCCGAACCCCATTCAGTTACCTGGCGCTCGCCGAGCAATATTGCCATTATCAAGTATTGGGGGAAATACGGGGTGCAATTGCCCAAAAACCCATCTCTTAGCCTGACGCTTGCATCTTCATGCACAGATATGCGGTTGGAATATAGTTTTAACGAAAACAATCCGGAAGGTAAAATAGACCTGGAATTCCTTTTTCATCAGGAGGAGAACGAAGCTTTTAGAAGTAAAATGCTTGATTATCTGAACAGCTTGCTTCCAATTTATCCTTTCCTCAAACAACTTAGTCTGAAAATTCAATCCGGAAATTCATTTCCTCATTCGGCAGGAATTGCTTCTTCTGCTTCCAGTATGTCGGCCCTGGCGCTTTGTCTGTGTTCTATGGAGGATAATTTATTCGGCACCCTTAAAGACCCCGATGCTTTTGACCAAAAGGCATCCTATCTCGCCAGATTGGCTAGTGGTTCTGCCTGTCGATCCATATATCCCTATGCGGCAGTTTGGGGAGAAACAACCCATGTACAAGACAGCAGCAACGAATACGCGATCGGATTTGCGGATCAACTGCATTCCACCTTCAAGGATTTCCACGACGATATACTTATTGTAAGCCGCTCGGAAAAGGCCGTTAGCAGCAGGGCCGGTCATGCACTGATGGAGGGCAACCCCTATGCCGAACCGAGATATACACAGGCAAAAAACCGCCTGACTACCCTGATTGGCGCCATGAAAACCGGCGATTTGGAAACTTTTGGTAAAATTGCAGAAGATGAGGCCATGACCCTGCATGCCCTGATGATGACCAGCAACCCCTCATTCACCTTGCTTAGACCAGATACGCTGGCCATTATTGAAAAACTGCGCCAATACCGCACAGAAACCAAAAACCCCGTTTATTTCACCCTGGATGCCGGCCCAAATGTGCATTTATTGTACCCCGGCAACATAGTACACGAAGTCCGCGCCTTTATTGAGGAACAACTGGCTGAGCATTGTGAAGACCAATATGTGCAGCAGGACTGGGTTGGAGAAGGGCCGGAGGAAATTTGATAATTAGCCAATTTGATAATGATTAAAATTGCGATTACAAATTGGGCTTTCATTATCAAATTATCATATTAGCCTATTATCGTATTAGTCAATGCAATCTCACTTCATAGAACATCCATCGGGGCAGATTCACTGCCTGAAATTCGGTCGGGGAACCGAGCTGCTGATTGCGCTTCATGGTTTTAGTGACCGGGCGCGGATGTTTGCTGTTTTGGAACCTGCTTTATCTGAAAAATATACTGTTGTGGCCATTGACTGGCCTTTCCACGGGCAAACGGAATGGCAGCCGGATACATTCAGCCGGGAAGACTTGCTGGGCATCATTCGCCACATATTGACTGATCATAAAAAGGAGCGGTTTTCCATTATGGGCTTCAGCTTTGGAGGTAGATTGGTCCAGGCCATGTTGCCCGATTTGGTTGGACAAATCAACAAACTCTATCTGCTTTCCCCGGATGGAGTCAAAACAAAAGGCATGGGCATGGCTACCCGCACACCCATGTGGTTACGGCGTTTTCTTTTCAGGATATTAAAAGACCCCAGGTGGTTCATAGCCTTGCTGAACTTCGGCCGTAAAATCAAAATCGTTCCGCCACTTATACACCACTTTCTAAGCAATAACCTGAATCGTCCGGAGCGTTTCCGGCGCACATTTGGATGCTGGATTTCCATGCGCTCTTTTTACCTGCGCAGACGCATCATCAAGCGGGTATTGAAAGAAAGTGGTTTAAAAACAGATGTCTACATTGGCCTCAACGATCCCATGCTCCAGCAGAAAACCTTAAAAAAGCTGTACGAAGGCTTGTCTGAGGTACGTGTTTTCTGGCTCGATGAAGGTCATCGATTGATCGGAGAAGAACTTGGAACGCAAATAATAGCCAATGGGTAACAGGCGCTACTGCTTGATCAGTTTTTCAACCTTCCGCAAGCCGTTTTCAAATATAGCCTCCACCAGGTATAAGCCATTTGGTAAATTAGCTATTGAATAGCTGTCCATTGGTGTTGCCCAGGCACACACAGTTTTCCCGTTTATATCAAACACCCTTAGTGACAAGAGATTACTGTTATTGTCGGAACTCTTCAGAATAAAGGAATCCCCTGCCGGGTTAGGTTGGAGAGAAAACGAAGTCTGTGCCGGATCTTCGGTGTCTACCAACTTGCAGATGCCGTTATATGGCTTATAATTTCCAAGTACAGAGGAAAAGCACAGGAATTTAGTGTCGAACCCATCTACAACAGAATTACAATCGTAATCGGGTATAAATGGATAAGAACAGGAAGGATAATCCTCGTCAAATGGCAAACCCACCATACCTATGTGTTCTAAAATATCGAAGTTCCAGGAACTCGGCTGCCCATTCGGATTTACATAATGCACACGCTGACGATTCAGATACAAGTCACCAGCCAGCACTACGTCTATTGAATCTACTACATAAGTAAATTTTGCCCCAACATAGGTGGGAAAGGAAAGTGTGTCGCCAACAACCATGGTAAAGTCATAGGCCAGGGCAAAAGAATCGGCATGAGGTACAAATATGTAGGCCCGCGATCCATCGGCATAGGTAAAACGCGGTGTATGGGAAAGAGGGCCTGCTGAAACTACCCACTTTCGCGCGTTATGGCTTTGAATTATGGTATCCGCTACGGCATACACCTCAAAATCGACATAGAAGCCGGCAAAGCCGCCACTTAAATTGCAAGACCAACGATCATTGGCAGAAAACCAATCTTGTGTATGGCCAATGGAAAAGAACAGACAAATAAAGAATGGTATTAGTAGTAGTTTTTTCATGTGTTAATTTCGGTAAAGGATGATAAGAGTTAGACAGCGATCCCTTCCCGAAAGGTTGGGTCGCTCTATTTGAAAGAGGACTTCACCACCTCCAACGCTGCTTCAAAGACTTTTTCATTGGATGCCAGCAACTCCCGCCTGGGCAAATATGACGCCCCTCCTGAAAAGTCGCTGACCTTGCCTCCGGCTTCTTCCACCAGCACCACACCGGCAGCAACGTCCCAGTCATTTAAACCATATTCAAAAAAAACTTCGAATCTACCACAAGCCACCCAGGCCAGATCGAGTGCTGCTGAGCCAAAACGCCGGAGTCCCCGGCAGTTTTCCATGTATTTTCTGATGGCTGCAAACCATCCCTCCGCTCTATCAAAATTGTGATAAGGGAATCCGGTAGCGATCAACGCCTGCGACATTTCTGACCGTTTGCTCACACTTATCGGCTGTCCGTTGCACCAGGCGCCACCGCCTTTCCAGGCATAAAAAATTTCTCCCTGCGGCACATGATGTACAATGCCAATAACCAGATCACCGGCAACCCTGAGCGCTACGCTAACGGAATATTGAGGCAATCCATATAGAAAATTGGTGGTACCGTCCAGAGGGTCAATAATCCACTCAAGTTCGTTCCCGGCACTCTGAGAAACCGTTTCTTCCTCTGTAATAAACGTTGATCCCGGTAAAATAGCAGACAAATGCTCAACCAGCATTTTTTCTGCCGTACGATCTACATAACTGACGAGACCATTCAGAAACTTTTCTTCAATCTGATCACCGCTCACCTTTCCGGCTTCACCCTTAATAAAATCGGCGGTTTCCTGTACCGCAGCACAGGCACGGCGGCATATTTGTTCGAGATCTTCTTTTGACATGGGAATTAATGAACAAGGAACAAGGAACAAGGAACAAGGAACAAGGAACAAGGAACAAGGAACAAGGAACAAGGAACAAGGTATAATACTATACAAAGTTAGAAAAGTTTAGACCATATAATCTTGGGCATATTTCAAGAATCTATAGTTCAAAATAGGCGGACTTGTATTGTTCATTGTTCATTAATCTCACTTTCCACCCAACCTTTTCAACCCTCAGTACGAGTATATAGCAAGAACGCAAATTTTCACAAAAACTACTTTTTTATGAACAAGTTAAGACTCTTGCTTGCCGTGCCTGTATTGCTGCTGCTCGGCGTTTACGCCTGCCATAAAGATCCGGTTGTCTCAGGTAAAAACTACGTTGAAATCACTTTTGTCGGTCAAGTGTTGGACGAAAACGGATTGCCGCTTGAAGGTGCTCATATTATGGCCGGGGTGGAAAGCAGTACCAGCGATAAAAATGGTGTATTCCGCCTGAAGCCTGTTAAGCTGGATGAAAAAAATGCAATCCTGCGCATTTCCAAAATTGGATATTTCAATTTTAGCAGAGCTTATATAGTTGATGATGGATCGATGATGAACCTTCGGATCACATTGCTTAAACGGGTACAAGTCGGTAGTATAAGCTCCAGCTCCGGCGGCAGTATTAATATCCCCGGTGGCGCAAAACTGAGTTTTCCAGCCGATGCAGTAGCCTATGCAACAGGTCCTTCCTATACAGGCAATGTCCGGGTATATGCCCGCTACCTCGATCCGACAGATGATGAGCTGAGTAACATTATGCCTGGTGACCTACGTGCCATAAACGCAGGTGGCGAGGATGGCGTGCTGTCAACTTTTGGAATGCTGGGTGTTGAAATAACAGATAATGCTGGCTCTCTGCTTAATATAAAAGCCGGTAGCGAAGTAGAGTTACGTATGCCAATATCTGCAGAACAGTCTGCTATTGCACCAGATGAAATTCCGCTTTGGTATTACGACCAACAGAGTGCCCGTTGGATTGAGGAAGGAGCTGCGCAGAGAGTTGGAAATGAGTATGTTGGAAAGGTAAAACATTTCTCCTTTTGGAACTGTGATGCCTTTTCAGCTACCGTATACATGGAAGGACATGTTTATTGGCAAAGCACCCAATCTCCGGTTGAAAATGCACAGATCAGACTTACCGTACTGTCTAATGGGTTTAAAGGCTATGGTTATACAAATACCGATGGCTGGTTTGGTGGTGCCATTCCCAAGGATTATAACTTGAAACTGGAGGTGCTGATTCCTGGTATTTGCAATAATCTGGTATTGTACAGTGAAGACATTGGTCCTTTTTCAAGTGACGTAGTACTTCCTGATATCTTTATAGACGATCAGGTTTTGGAAGCCGTTCAGATTTCAGGCCACCTCAGCGCTTGCGTTGGTGGCCCGGTCGAAAATGGATATGCTAAAATTGAGTTTAACGGAATACATCACATCGCCTTTACAGATAATAATGGTGACTTTGAATTGAATACCCTGACTTGCCAAACCTCCCAGGCAGGTACTGTGACCGGCTACGATATCGTGAATATCCAGGAAAGTAACCCTACTGATTTTTCAATTCCACCGAACACGCTTGATATTGGAGATATTACAGTTTGCAATTCACTTGATGAATACATTCAATATACGCTGGACGGTGTGCCACACTTAATAGTCGATGCAAATGCAGCTATTTTTCCAGACACCATTCAAGGAAATATGAGTGTAACCTATATAGATGCTGTTGATAGTTCGCAAAACAGGATCACGCTTTGGATAAATAACGATAACCAATCAGGTTCTTTCTCTATTAATCCATTCTTTGTCTTCCCATTCGACGTTGATCAAAATAACAGCAATTTGACTGCCACCATCACATCAACAGCGCCAAATGTTGGCGATTTGATCATCGGTACCTTTGGAAACAGTTTCGTGGATTTGAACGGTAATACACATAATCTTACCGGAAGCTTTAAGCTCGTGCGAGACTGGTAGACACGTAACCTGATTGGTATTTTTTAAAATCCCGATTGGGATACGCCGAATTTTAATTAATAGGTGCAGCGCTCCAAAACGTCATTAGAATTCGTCGCCAAATTTATTCAATATGAGTCATCCCGAATTTTCCGCTTAAAGGAAGGTTCGGGATGTTTTTTCGCCGCGCTTGTGTCTTTTTTGACCAAGCGCAACATAACGTGAGATGCTAAGCATATTATTTGAAGCCAAATGAAGCTTATCTGGTAATGGTATTATTGATTTCGTTGTCATGGCTACTCACGTAACATGCGCTTGGTCAAAAAAGACACAAGCGCGGCGGGAAGTGTACCTGATAAATTGTGCAGGTCAGGACAAAACCCCAAATCAGTGTAATCCGCGGAATCCAGTAAAATCAGTGATCAAGACTACGGGGAAACCATGGGAAACACTTCCGGGGTAAACCCGGAATTCGCTTTATTTCATACCCAATTCATGTTAATATTTTCCATACGGGCGTTTAGGGTTGCAATTTAGCAATCCTTATTTTCAATCAACAACAGCCTTTATGTCAAAAATTACCCGCTATTCAATCTTCCTGTTAATCCTGATTGCCGGTCTTTCTTCATGCCTGAAAGACATTCTGAACGAACCTATTCACAAAGCAAACCTGAGCTTTTCGGGCCGCGTGATTGATGATGCCGGACATGGTATTTCCGGCGCCAAAGTGCGCGCAGGCGGAGATGTCGTTACGACGAATGCCAACGGAAATTTTGCCTTAAACAACCTCCTGCTTGATGCCCGCGACGCCAAGATTTTTGTGACAAAAATTGGATATTTTGAATTCAGTCGTGCCTACATGGTTGAAAGCAATTCAACCCAGGACATTACCATACAGTTAATCGAAAAAAACCTTACCAACACGATAGACGCTTCGTCAGGGGGCACCGTTGAAATCCCCGGCGGTGCCAAACTTATTTTTCCAGCCAACGCCATCATTACCGAAACTGGCCAGCCATACAATGGGAATTTACGGGTTTTTGCGACCTACCTGAATCCTACCGATCCCAACCTGAATTTGTATATGCCCGGCGACCTCCGCGGCATAGACAATTCGGGTAATGAAATGGCTTTGCGAACTTACGGTATGATCGGCGTTGAGTTGGAAGATAATGGCGGACAAAAATTGCGAATCGCACAAGGCAAAACTGTCGCCATTCGCCTGCCGATTGCCCCCTCACAGACTAAAAGCGCCCCAACTACCATTCCGCTCTGGCATTACGACCTGGATCGCGCCCGCTGGATCGAAGAAGGCTCGCTGCAAAGGAACGGAGATGAATATGTAGGTACCGTGAGCCATTTCTCTTTCTGGAATGCAGATGTTTCCTTCAACCTGATAGAGCTAAGCGGAAAAGTATACATAGAAGATGATCAGCACCCGTACGTCGGTGCCAGAATACAACTTACTATGACTTCCGATTCTTCCAGTTCTTCCGCAAAGACGGATGCCAGCGGTTGCTTCAAGGGTGGAGTTCCGGAAGGCGAAACATTCATCATGGAGATCCTGGATAAATGTGGCAATGTGATTTACACCGAAACCATCGGCCCTTTTGACCAAAATACCATGTTACCTCCGATAATCCTTCCCGATGCCGGTCCAAACCAGATCAGCTTCACAGGCGTTCTACTCGATTGCGACAGTTTCCCTGTAAGCAATGGCTATGTCACGATTCAAATGGACAACCAAAGCTGGAAGGCGTTTACCGATATCAATGGTGTATTTAACATTCGCGACGTTCGTTGCGATACCACGATGACAGAGGCCATCCTGACCGGTTTTGATTTAAGTGGTATGCTGCAAAGCGCTCCCGATACGGTAAGCGTTCCACCAGACTCCATTGATTTTGGATATATCACCGTATGCGACACGCTCAATGAGTTTGTTTCATACACACTTGATAATGTGGACTATGTACTCGTAGATCCATCAGCAGGAATCGACAGCATCACCGGTATGTTCACATACATTACCGGAAGTAATTCACAAACCAATATCAGCCTTTCCTTCAAAAACAACAACCAGACAGGCACTTACCCCATGAGTAATTTCTGGGTTGGAACGCTCAATGTAAGTCAACCGCCAACAGGTTTAAGTACCGCCGTTGACACCATAGCACCCTCGGTTGGAGACATAATAGAAGGAGATTTCAGCGGAACCTTTTTGGACGTGTTTGGTACAACACATACCATCACCGGACACTACCGGGCAAAACGCGACTATTAAAATCTAAGTAAAAGACTGGAAACGAATCAAATTATCAATTCATAACTCATAATTAATAATTCATAATTTAATCACCAGTTGGCCCCCGTCATGGTTTTACTTCAAACACAGTAAAACTACATTCTCAATGTGGTGGGTATGTGGAAACATATCCACCGCCTGAGATTTTTTCACGGCATATTTTTCGGAAAGCAATTGCAGGTCCCGCGCCTGGGTGGATGGATTGCAACTCACGTAAACGATCTTTGGCGCTGCCAGTTCAAGCAAAAAGCGCACGGCTTTTTCATGCATCCCGGCGCGAGGCGGATCGGTGATCACCACATCTGGGCGACCGTGTTTTGCGGCAAATTCAGGTGTCAGAACCGTTTTTACATCACCGGCATAAAAGGTGGCGTTTTGAATATCGTTCAAACGCATGTTTTCCTCCGCATCCGCAATGGCTTCCGGGATTTCCTCAATACCCACCACCTGTTTGCAGCTCCTGGCCAGATACAAGGCAATGCTTCCGGTTCCTGTGTACAGATCATACACGTTTTCTTCGCCGCTTAAACCGGCAAATGAAGCAGCCACGTCGTACAAGCGTTTTCCCTGCTTAGAATTGGTTTGAAAAAAAGACTTGGGACCGATCTTGAAACGGAGGTCACCTAATTGTTCGATCGCAAAGCCAGGACCGGTATAGGTGATCATTTTTTGATCGAACAGAGAGTCGTTGAGTTTTTTGTTTATACAGTAAACCAGGGTAGTAATGGCCGGATTTTTCTCTAACACGGCATCCAGGTATTTTTTTATGGCTTCTTTGTCGTTTTGGGCAAAGCTCACCAGCAGCATGGTTTCGCCATAATCGGTGATCCTTACCATTAATGTGCGCAAAAAACCGGTGTGTTCACGCATATCGTAAAAACTCAGACCCTGTTCGATGGCTATTTCACGGCAATTATTGCGAATATCGTTGGAAGGAGCGCCCTGCAACCAGCAATGCTCTATGTCGATGATCTTGTCAAAAAATCCAGCCCGGTGAAAACCAAGAGCATGAGTGGCATCGATACTTTCATTGCCCAATTCCTCTTTGGTGAGCCAGCGCTTGTTTGCGAAACCAAACTCCAGTTTGTTTCGGTAATACGTGGTTTCTTCTGCACCAAGAATAGGCAGCATTTCCTCAATGTCTACTTTCCCAATTCTGAAAAGGGCATCTTCCACCACCAGTTGCTTGTGTTTAAGCTGCGCCTGGTAATCCAGATTTTGCCACTTGCAGCCACCACAAACGCTGAAATGCTTACAAAACGGTTCTACTCTGTCGGGAGAAGCCTCAACAATGCGATCGGCAACGCCCTCGGCAAAGTTGCCCTTCTTTTTCTGGACAAACACATCCACCACATCGCCTGGCACAGCGCCTGTAGCAAAAACAGCAAGCCCTTCCGGTGTTTTGCCAACGCCTTTTCCACGATCGGCCATGCCGTGAATGGGTACTTCAGGAATGATGTAATGTTTCTTTGCCATAATTTTGATTGAAAAGGAGCGCAAAAGTAGGAAACCGGGCTGATCTTCGGTAGGTATGCCTGGCTATTTGGTTTGCTGGGCGTTGGTTCTTTTTCGGGAATCCATTTTGATTACATGATTGATGATTACATAATTACATGATTGTTGATGGGATTTTTGAAGTTTTTATGAGTGTTCAATTAAGTGTGTCATTTAATTGAACACTCCCCTCCCCAAAAATGGACTATTAACAGATGCGAATTATTAGAACAGAGAAAACACCTTCTACATTCATCATTTCCATCAACAATCATGTAATCATCAATCATGTAATCAACCGGGCATTAACCAAACTTTCACACCTCCATTGACATACTTTTGCCCTGTTGGCACGTCTTTATACATAAAACAAGCAAAAAACCGTTTTTGAACCTGAATCCAAGCCTTCTTAGCAATGAAACAATATCTCTTTAGCATCATTTTAAGCGGATTTGCCTTCATGGCTGCCGGTCAATCGGGGCCATCTCCCGTGCAGGATCCTGCTAATACAAATAGTGGCGGAGGCGCCTGGGCCCGTCTGGAAATTGTCAATGGCGATTCCACTTTTGTTATGGCATTGCGCCCGGTGAAGATCTCTTCCCGCAGGAGATTTAAAGATCTGGACGAACAGCGCACCTTTTACCGCTACACCATCGCTGCGCGTCGTGTTTATGCATACGCTTTGCAGGCCATTAGTCTGTATGAGCAAATTGAGGAAGAGACACAGGATATGAATCGCCGCAAACGCAAGCGCTACATCAAGCACGAGCACAAGGAGCTGAAAGAAGACATGACGGAAACCATGAAAAACCTCTCTAAAACCGAGGGTAAGGTGTTGATAAAAATGATTGAGAGTCAACTCGACAAGCCTTTTTACGACATCATTAAAAGTACCCGGGGAACGGTAACCGCTGCTTATTGGAATACTTTGGGTAAATTAAATGGTTACGATCTCAAGCAAGGGTATGAAGTAGGTGAGGATCCGTTGTTGGATGATGTACTGCTCGATTACGATTTCGGGAATCCCGATAAACTGTATGGCGGGTGACCTTGATGAAGATCATATCTCGCTAAAATCCCGGTCAGTTATTATTAGAGCCTAAGTTGGGAAATTGGTTGCTCAAAATCTGAGCAGATCAGAGGTATTGGCCAGCAGTGTTTTAAACTTTAACACTTCCGTTTTCTAAGTCATTACCTCCGGATTTAGTTAAAAGCATACCCAATTCATGGTAAAATAACACTAATAACGTCACCATTCTGACAAATCAAGTGTTGGCATCAGGAATTGGCAAGCAATTTGGACAGAGTAGGGAAACAACCTTACAAAATCGTAATCCAAAAGCAAATCCGAACACTTCAATCCAAAACCGATCTTCCTGATTATGAGAAATTCAAAATTAATCCCGGCTCTTATCCTTGCAGTGGCAAGCTTCTTTACCCTGAATGCACAGGATATCAAACCTACTTTCCAGGACTTTCTGGCTCAGTTCCCAAAAGCGGAACTGCCATACACTTTCAGCGTAGAATCACTACAGTCACAAATAGAAACACGCGCCAACAACAAGATCCAGGCACTTGGCTGGGAATACTACGAGTTTCTTCCAGAGCTTGAGCGCAGCGCCATCTACAGCAGCATGCCTGTTCATCCGGAGCCTGTTGCCGCTTTCGAAACAGATAATTACACAGCCGTTGTATACAACCTGGCTCGCGGCCTGGCACGTGGAAAGAAAACTTACAGCGTTTCTGTTTTCACAAAAGAGGGTGAATACATCGGCACACACTTCGTAGCAGGTGTAAATCCACACATCCTTACTTCCGTTACCATTAACGAAGATTTGGTAGCCAATGTACTTGAGTACAAGATCACCTGGGAGAAGGAATACAGCAGCAACGGTCCAATCGACAACAGCATTTCCAATCTTACCCTGATTGAAAATGGCAAACTGAAACTGACCTCAGCTGGCAACCCAGACAAACTGGAATGGGCAAGCCGCAGCGCTGTTGTAAACACCCAGATTGCTGAAACAAAATAAATTTTTCCGATAGCATATGAAAGAGAGGGGGCCGTCCGATGAGGATGGCCCCTTTTGTATATCCCTAATTTACTTCGGCGTTCGATGTTCGCTTGTTCGGTGTTCTGCGGTTCGGTGTTGGAAATTCAAAACATTTAGATAAACATCGAACACCGAACAAGCGAACACCGAATGATCATGAACTTGTTGTCGTCATTCATCTTTATGCTCATTAAGAAATTCAATCATTTTAGGTGCAAGCCTTGCATTGCCACTTACCCAAACAAATTGCCGATGGTTAAACTTACACTTATCATGAAGTTCCAACAATTTCATAAAGCCTTCAAGATTTTGACTTGACAATTTTCGGTTTTTCTTTTTCTTATTTAATTCCTTGGGTACACATTTTTTAAAAATTGCTGAATAGGCTGTTTTTTGACTATGGTTTAAAGGCGCAAACCAGGTTCTTTTTTTCTGCAGATTTTCTTCTGTTTTTAGAGGATCAGCACAAGGATAAGTAATGCTTATGGATTCTAAACTCTGTTCATTCCTGCCATTTACCTGTCCTACTTTTAGTTTAGCTGTACACATATTTTCTTTCTCAGCACCTGCTTGAATTGTGTGTTGACTTATAGCAAATGTATCAATATAGTCAACCGGTTTGCCGTTTTCCATTACTATTCCATATTGAAAATTTAAAAACACATCCATAAAAATGAAAGCCCCGCTAAAGTTTTTCATATCTAATTTATCCTTTTGCTTATTAGCACCAGTGGATGCAACTGTAAGCAATACTTGGGTATAGATTGTGTCCTCACCCGACTTGCTGAATAGAAGCTTAACATCCGAAGCTTGTCCCGATTGGATTGAAATAGGTGGGTTGGTAATAGGAACAACAAACAAGCCATAGCCAGACCTTGATTCACTTAACAGCGCTTTTCCCCAAACAGGCTCAAACCTGACGTAAGATTCTTCCGAGCTTGTGTCAGGTTGGATAAATGCTTGAAGAGGGTTCTTTTTGTAAAGGACATTTATTTCTTCCTGCGATTTAAAGGAAAGCTGAATGCGGCTTTCAGAATTAGTACTGCACCAAGAAACATTCGGCTCTGCTTTTACTTTAGGGATCTTTGCCTGTAAAGAAAAAGCATTGCTGATTAAAAGAGCGATTATTAAGACAAATGAAGTGTTGGTAGGTTTCATGATTTTTTAGAAATTGATTGTGTGAAGGCTAGCATTAAATTTTTCGTAAGTGGGAGATAAAACAAAGGCAGTAATTTGAGTTTACTGCCCTTGTTTAGCTAGGTGAATTTGTTGATTCAACTCTGATTCTCAATTAGTCTGAGACTACTCAATTTTTTGAAATAATAGAATTCAATTATTGTGGGTCATTAAAGTCAAAAGAGTCCAACACCTGAATCTTTTTCCCCGCTGCCATAAAGTCATCTCGAGTCCAGAGGTCTTCAGGAGCCAATGACACATCTAATTCCAATCGAAATTTGTCATCTCCATCTGCAAAAATGTATAGCCATTTCCCATTGTCAAAAAGAATAGCAATAGCATCCAGTGTTCTGATATCAACTGGAATTGTAACAATAGGTCCATTATCCAATTCTTGATCAGCGCTATCATCATCCAGGTCATTATCAAAATCTCTTAATTCTGTTTGAACTATTCCAAGTCCGGCAATTTTAATTATGATTCCAAATTCACCTAAAATTGTCGCTGCCATCTCTTCTCTTCTTTGATAGCCTAAACGATCTAGATGTAATAATTCCTTCACCTCAAGGGCATAAAGATCTCCTCCAATTATTTCTTCCCAGTTGGCCCCGAAAACCACCACCGAATAGACATTATTGGGATATTCTGAATATGCTACTAGTTGAAGGGAGTACTGACATGAGAATGTAATTGGATTTGTTATAGAGTATATTCCCGATGGACTTGAAATAATAAACATTTTAGTACCTAACAGCTTTTTCAGCTCGGGATCCAGTTGATAGTTGAATGTAATTTGAAACTTGTTTTTCATTTAAAAACGCATTTTATAGATACAAAGTGGTTGTGAGAATCACATTTTTGAAAAAACTGATAATCAACGACTTATGCGAAAATTCGTTTTTATAACCACTTTGCGTCGACTATAATTTAGTGTCCGCTAAAATGTAGCAACTCCATAATGCCTTTAAATTTTCTCGCAAATATTAATGATTGCCTGGGAGCAGTAAGCGTTAATTACTACCCCCAATGCTTTTCTAGAAAGAAGTATTATTATCATCAAAATGGCTTCCCAATAATGGATTAGCCTTATTTGTCCAATTGTGTCAGAAACTCAGGCTTTACTTGATCGCGAGGAACACAAACCCAGCCCTTAGCATAAAAATCTTTCAAAAATTCTTTCCAATCTGAAAGTAATTTTATTAATAACTGGGTGTCTAATTTAAAGAGAATATTTGGAGTAAATTGTTCATAAACTTCACAATACTGAGGATAAACTTCTATAAATGTCGCTTGATACTGCTCCAAATGAAAATATGAACCTCGTTCAAAAACATCAATTTGTATTCTTTCGAGAACAAAATCAATGAACTCAATATTTGAAAGATCTAAGTAACTCAACCTTTCCAAATATGAATATGGATAATTTTCAAGCACTTTAATAAATGGAATAGGCTTAGTATCTTTAAATTTTAGGATACAGAAGTTGTATGTCAGGTTTTCTATTAATTCCATTTTGGATACGCTGATTTAATTTTACCATTATCTGTTTGAATAATTACCGGGATACCTTCTGAAGTTGTTCCAAGATAAGTTCCAGACCCCCATTCAGGCTTTAGTGTTTTATTTTCCCAAGCCACTTTCAATTCATCAACTAACTTTAATTCATCCCAGTCATCAGGAAAGAAGTCTTTGTTATAGAGAAATTGCCCATCTGGTTTAAGAATCTTAGCCTTATAGCACCCTGCCTGAGTTGGAACTCTCTCAACAAGCTTGTAGGAATCATCAGCAATTAAAGCACTGATATGATGTTTTCCTCCACCCGGAGTTCCATCTCCTCTGAAAATGTGTTCAATGGTATTTTGGTTAATATATGGGACGTTTGCATAAACGATAAGTTCATCAATACTTTTAACTCCTCGCTCTATTGCCGCCTTTACCTTTGCTAATATATTGGGATCGGTGCGAATTTCCTTTGGACAGTTAATTAAAAACTTCCATCCCGCTTGTAATACACCATAACCCTTAGTCAGTTTCCAGGCCGCAAGAACTTCATCAGAATGTCGCCAAAGATCATAAAGTTCATCGAATGGCACAAGGACTCCCAATAGAGCGAATGTGCAATCCCACGATATACCATCATTACAACTAAGGTATATGTCAGCTATATCACCAATTCCCCATGGCACAAATGTTATTCCAACAGGCAATATTACAGTTTCAAAGATTTCCATATAGAACTGTAAATCTTCTATCGTAGGTAGGTCAGGCCAGCCCTCTTGTTGAAATATCTGATAAAGTGTATATGTTGCTAAATAATTTAAAGCGCCATTTTGTTGTATGAATTCAATATCCTGAGGATCAAAATTATTAGTCTCTAAAAATGAGTAAAGATCTTCTACCGCCTTTTTGCCCCCTTGCGTCGTCGAATTCTCAATAATCCATCTCAATTCAATCTCTGACAAACCTAGAATAACCTGCAATTCTGCCAGGTCGACCATGTTAAACCAGGAAAAGAACTGCGTGCCACCAATTCTGGCATCTATAACATCCTTAAGCGCATTTACCCAGGCTTCCTCATTGTTGTGAGCACTCAAAAAACCAATCATGAGAGGTATGAGACTACCGTGGTCCTCAACCCAATTAAGCTGTTCTTCACTAAAATCGCAAATACTATTTAAAGTATAAAGCTGAGAATATTCATTAATGCTAAAACCCGGCGGCAGCTCTCCTCCAAAATACACAAAGATGTGTATTGGAATTCCCAAAAATAATGCACCGTAAATGTTCAACTGACCGGTTTCGATAGCATTAGCAACCCACGAATATTGGCCTAATGATTCAGGTGAAATTGGAATTCCACCGCCGCCACCGCCGCCACCGCCAGTGCCTACGCTACCGCCACCGCCGTTTCCGCCACCACCAATATCATCCTGGCAATCCACATAAATAGTCACATGAGTCTCACAGTTGTCTAAAACCCAGATACATTCTTCCCATATATCAACATAAACTGTACAGGTTTCTGAACGATCGTCAACTATATTCTCTTGGGTAATACCAATTGAATCAATAATTGTTAGCGGCGTGCCGGAATCCAACACAAATCCAAATTGAAAATTACGGTTCAGGTCAAAAAAAGCAAATGCACCGGTGAAATCACTCAATGAGTAGCCATTTGGGTGAGAATCATGATATTCAGGAGTGGATGCACAAAGTAGAACCTGTGCCAGGATAGTGTCGGGTCCGGACTTACTGAATACCAACTGAGCACTAGCTCTTCCATCGTTTAACATGGCTAAGGTGCTATCGGATATAGGAACAATAACTATTTCCCGGCCGGATTGAGCATTGCTAAGTACTGCAAGGTTCCAAAGGGGTTCAATGGCAAAATTTAATGCCGTGCTGTTTGCTTCTGGTCCCTCAATAGATTGCAATTTCGTTTGATCAAGTGCGGCATAATATTTTTTTACCTCTTCGATTGAAATACTGAAGGTTTCTGATTTGACACTGTTTGATTTAGAGTCAATCTCAAAATTGTCTTTTTTACATGATGTTATGGTTAGTAACATCAATAAAAGGCCGAAGAATGACCACGAAATAGTTTTTTGAATAGTTGACATAATGTGATTTTTAGTGGTGAAAAGTGATTTGATTCTCATGTCAGTGCAAAGATTCAGACTTGTCATGCAGACTTTTGGGGACACTTCAGGACAATTGATGACATCTCATGACAGCCATTCAAGTCGTTCAAAGATTTCTGTCTGTTTTTGAGGAGAAATCAGTCCACGAGGTATTTTCAGATTTGCTTTTTTTAGTCTTCTTTGAAGGGTTTTTAAACTCATTCCCATTTCCTCAGCAATCTGTTCCTTGGTTTTTGCTTTGACGATTTGTTGGTTTTGCGAAAAATTCGAGGTTGTCATAATTGTACTGGTTTTGAATTCTTTGATATGTTGATCTTACTACAAATATCAAGGCATACTATCCAAAGTATTAGTAACACTTTTTCCTGCTAATTCCATGGCACACTTCCCAATGTCACATATCAGATTTAGCGAAATCAGATTTAGTATCTCAACAAAAACTTCACTTTCCCTTCTCCAAATTCCCGTTCTTTGTTCCTATGGAGCAAAACTTCAAACACACAGCTTTCAAGCCATACATACTTCCAATTGCCCTGATCGCCATTGGTATGCTCTCTTTTAGCAACGACCGCCGTTTTGCAAACCTGTCCCGCTCAAATACGCCCAGCGAAGCACAGTGGGTGGATTCGGTTTTTAATGCGCTCACAGAAGACGAACGGCTCGGACAGCTTTTCATGTTCCGCGCACACCTCGACAAGGATTCTGCCTACGAACAAAGTGTGGAGGACCTGATAAGAAAGTACAAGCCCGGTGGACTTTGCATGTTCAACCCTACTCAAACCGGCACCGTAGAAAAACAAGCCGAAATCACCAACCGTTACCAGGCTGCCAGTCCACAATTGCCGCTGCTCATCTCCATGGACCTGGAAAATGGACTGGCCATGCGGCTAAGAACTTCTACGATTTACTACCCAAGAGCCATGATGCTTGGCGCGCTTCAGGATAACCGACTGATTTATGAAATGGGGCGTGAAGTTGCGCGGCAATGCCGGCGACTGGGGGTACATGTAAACTTTGCCCCCGTGGCTGATGTAAATAACAACCCCAACAATCCTGTGATAGGTGAGCGGAGCTATGGAGAGGACCGGCATAATGTGGCTGCGAAGGCATTCCAGTATATGTCCGGATTGCAGGACGGCGGCGTGCTGGCATGTGCCAAACATTTTCCAGGCCACGGGGATACGGATATGGACTCACATTACGATCTGCCTTTGATCAAATACGACCGAAAGCGATTAGACAGTCTGGAGCTGCATTCATTCAAAATGCTGTCGGAAACCGGAGTCGGTTCCTTTATGATCGCGCACCTGTCGGTACCGGCTCTGGAAAATCGCCCGAATCGACCTACGACGCTGAGCAGAGCGGTGGTAACCGATTTACTGAGAAAGCAAATTGGTTTTGACGGACTCATATTCACCGATGCCATGGAAATGGAAGGCGTAAAAAAGTTCTTCCCAGGCGGCTCAGCCGATGTGGAAGCACTAAAAGCCGGCAATGATGTAATCCTGCTTCCGGTAAATATGGAAGAAAGCTGGACAGCCATTCATAAAGCATTGGAAGACGGGTCGCTGGATCGCGAACAATTAAACACCAGCGTAAAACGGGTTCTCCGGGTAAAATACCGACTCGGACTCACCAGGCCACAGCATGTGGAACCAGCGAACATCAGAAAGGAAATCAATACTCCGGAGGCCTATTTGCTAAAAAGAAAAATCGTGGCTGCCGCCATGACCCTGGTAAATGACAATCAGAATCAAGTAGGATTTCCGCAACTGGGAAAAAAACGTTTTGCCTCTGTGGCTGTTGGCGATACGAATAGGTGTGAATTTCAAACCTACTGCGGTTATTACGCTCCGGTAACGCATTTCAACCTGTCAAAAATCAGCGATGCCAAAACACAGGAACACCTGCTCGATTCGCTGAAACAGTTCGATGTAGTAATGGCCAGCCTGCACGGCATGCGCACTGTGCCTTTGCCTTACCGGCTTCCTCGCGCTGAGGCAGGAGCAGATACCATGTACGGACTTGATCCTTCGCAGATCGCCTTTTTGGAAAAGTTGAGCAAACAGAACACAGTAGCTCTAACTGTGTTTGGTAGTCCGTATACGCTGAAATGGTTACCAGAAACCAGTGTTTTATTACAGGCCTACACGGAAGATCCTGTGGCACAGCAGTATGCGGCACAATGCCTGTTTGGCGCAAGCGATATCAATGGAATTTTACCCGTAAGTGCAAGCAAATTGGCGCATTTTGGCCACGGGATCAAGAAGATTTTTGCCCAAAAAAGACTGGGCTATGATCTCCCTGAGGCTGTTGGTTTGAGCAGTGATACGCTCGCTTTGATGGATAGTTTAGTCCAGGAAATGATCCGTACAGGCGCAGCGCCAGGCTGCCAGATATTAGTGGCGAAAGACAACAAGATCGTGTGGAACAAGGCCTATGGGCATTATACCTATTCGCAAACAACACCGGTTACTACAGAAACCATTTACGACCTGGCCTCTGTAACAAAAGTAGCAGCCACCACCATCTCTATAATGAAGCTTACGGAGACCAACCAGATGTCGCTCGATTCCCAAATGTCGAAATACGTACCGGAGCTGAAAAAGACGGATAAAAAGAGCCTGTTGGTTAAAGAATTACTGGCACACTACGGCGGACTAAAAGCATGGATTCCATTTTATCTGCAAACCCTGAATGCGGAGAAGTTGCCAAATCCAAAAATTTACCATGCTACGCCAAACAAGCGATACAAAGTGCCCGTTACACGAGACATGTATATGGACAGAGCCTGGGTGGATTCAGTCTGGCAGCAAATATTTTACAGTCCATTAAGGGAGAACAAAGATTACAAATACTCTGATCTCGATCTCTACTTGGGTGCCCGGGCCTTAGAGAATATCAGCGGGCATCCGGTGGATGAATATGCCGATCAGTATTACTACAAGCCCCTTGGACTTTCTACCACCGGTTTCAACCCATGGAAAAGAGGACTAAGTCTTCGCTGCGCTCCAACTGAGGCCGACAACTATTTCCGGCATCAGGAGTTACAAGGATATGTACACGATATGGGCGCTGCCATGTTGGGTGGAGTAGCCGGACATGCGGGCTTGTTCTCCAGCGCCAATGACCTGGCTAAAATATTCCAGATGTTGCTGAATGGCGGTAGTTATGGAACAATACAATATCTCCAACCCCAAACGGTTAAACGCTTCACCACTCGATATGAAAAAAGTTCGCGCCGTGGAATGGGTTTCGATATGAAGGAACTGGATGATAAACGCGCGGCAAATATGAGTCTGCTAGCCGGCAAAAACACCTTTGGTCATTTAGGCTTTACAGGAAACGGCGCCTGGGCAGATCCAGATAAAAATCTGATTTTCATATTTTTATCAAACAGAACTTACCCAACGATGGAAAACAACAAGCTGGGTGACGAAGATTTCCGACCAAGACTTCAGAGTCTGGTTTACCGGGCAATGCGATAACGGGAATTATGAATTATGAGTTATGAATTATTACGCTATGGAAGAATCTAAGAAGCAAAACCAACTTTCGCAGAATGATCTTGATGCTGTCAAAAGAGACAATTTTGAGCAGGAGAAACACATCAAAAATGAGATCATAAAAGACTGGCTGCCGCGATATACCGGTATGCCGCTAGAGCAATTTGGGGAGTACATTCTGCTGGTAAATTTTGGCGGATATGTCAAGGCTTTTGCAGAACAACACGATGTGCACATATACGGAGCAGACCGTCCCATGCAAGCGGCCTCTGCTGAGGGAATAACGATTATCAATTTTGGTATCGGCAGTCCAAATGCCGGCCTGATCATCGATTTACTGGAGGTTATACAACCCAAAGCCGTATTATTCCTGGGAAAATGCGGTGGCACCAAAACAGGTAAAAACCAAAACGGCGACCTGATATTACCCATCGCCGCCATTCGCGGAGAAGGAACCAGTAATGACTACCTACCCCCGGAGGTTCCTGCCTTACCGGCCTTCGCGCTGCAAAAAGCCGTTTCAACTACCATTCGCGACTACGAACTTGACTATTGGACCGGGGTAATTTACACCACCAACAAGCGCGTTTGGGAACACCGGGAAGACTTCAAGGAAAAGTTGCGTGACCTGCGCTGCATTGCCGTTGATATGGAAACCGCCACCATTTTTGTAGCCGCGTTTAAGAATCACATGCCCGCCGGAGCCCTGTTACTTGTGAGCGATATGCCCATGACTAAAGAAGGGGTAAAAACCGAAGCCAGTGATAAAGTCGTCACGGCGAAGTTTGCACAAAACCACCTGTCCATCGGCATTGATTCCCTGAAACAATTGATGAACAGCGGACTTACCGTTAAGCATTTGCGCTTCGAGATATAATCACAGATTTTAACTTGATTATTGGATTACACTGATTTTCCTTCGGAGGCTGGATTATTTTTGATTACTGGATTTCTCCGGTGAAATTGTCAGAATTGAAAACTAAGGATTTCAATGAAAATCAAAAAAATCAGTGTAATCCAATAATCAGTTAAAATCTGTGATCTAGAAGAGGCTCACATACCCCAAATGAAACTTCGGAGCTCGGAAGTCAAGAGCCTCGCCAGGGTTACTCCTGCCTACAGCTAAGCTGATGCCAAAAATACCCGCCGGAGTTTCGAAATTCATGCCGGCTCCCATGCCGAAAGGCCTTTGAATAAAGTGGTTCCGGTTGGTGAAATTTTCCAGGTAAGCCCAGTCGGCAAACGCTGCTAAAAACGAGTTTTTCCCGATGAGCAGGCGCCATTCAAAGCTTGACATAAGATATCTCGTAGCTTGTAAACTTTCTTCGTTGAACCCGCGAAGCAGTTTGTTTCCACCTAAGCGGAATTGTTCGTTGGCATAGACATCCTTGTTGCTGAAAATGCCGGCTCCCCGCATACCAATTTTTATGGTGCTTCTTTGAAATATAGGCAGGTATAAGGCCGCCCGGCTTTCTACTTTAATTCTGGTAGCACGCTGGCTTATACTGTCATATAAGCTTGAAAATCTGAATGTTGGGTCGTTTCCATCATTAAGTGATTCAATCTGGTTGTTGCGAATTACCCTGTTTACACCGGCGGTGCTTTTAAGTAACAATGACCATCCTTTTCTGGGATTGAAACGGTAATCCAGCCGGGTGAAAGAAGTTTCTGCGCCAAAGCTGTTTTGCTTGTAATCCAGGTTTTCCGGTAGACGGTGCGACGCCAGCACCTGGGCTGTATCAATCTTCTGCAGGGAGGCCGATTTGTTTTCCCAGAGTATCCGCAGGTAGTCACCACCAATAAATAAATACTGTATCCCGATATCGCTTTGCGCATCCACCCAGGTGCTGTCGCGCTTGTAAATACCCAACTGGCCGTCAACTCCGAAGGGCGTACCCAGCAAATAGGGGACTGCTGCGGATACGTCCAGTTTTTGAGTCTCCGGTTTTAGACGTTCCAGATCAATTGAAAATCGTTCACCGAGGCTTAAAGCATTTTGAAAAGCGGCACTGATGGAGCCGGTAAGTAGCAAGCGGCCATCAGTATTATTGGGTTGAGGGAGAATGCCAATGATAAAATCAAATCGGCTTGCTTTCTTTTTTTTGAGAAACAAATTCACGGTGGCCTCGCTTCCTGAAAAAGTTACGGTGGGGTTAGAACTGGTTTCCAGGAACAACAGAGATTGCAACTGATTTTTGAGTTTTAACACTCTGGAGCGACTGTAGGGCATGCCTTGGTGCAGACCCAGATAATTGGGTAAATAGTATTTCGGCAAGCGCACATCTCCTATGATTTTTAATTCTTTAAAGGAGAAAAATCGGTTCAGATTCACCTGCAATTGTGCAGAAACTTTCCCTTCTTCCAGAACCTCTATACTGTCTAAAAAAACCTGCGCGAAAGGGTATCCATTGTTTTCGGCTTGTACCAGTAGGCGGCGTTCGAGTTGCAGAATCTCCTGATAATCCAGTGGAGCGTCCTGGTAACGATGTAAGCGGGTTCGGGTGGCATTCAGCAAAGATTCAACTATTGGATTTGCCGGTTTAAGGTGCACCAATCGCATGGAAGGGCCCAACCAAAAGGTCCCCAATGCACTTGAATCAGGCAAAAAAGTCAAACCATCGATGGAAGCCGCCAGGTAGGATTGCTCTCTGAAGGTTTTTAATACAATTCGGCATAAACTATCCAGGGTTTGATTTTTTGAAATGATAAATGTCGCCGTATCTTTTTGATTATCAACTATTTTATTCTTTTCAGCGTTGATTTTGCTCCAAAATATCGATTGATCTTTTTCCTGGATAAGCAGTTTTAAAGCGCTTTGAGCCTGTATCTGACAAGACAAAATCAGCAGCAAAGACAGCAGTATATAATTTCGAAGCAGCCTGGCGTATAAATCCAAAGACACAGGTAACATGTTTTTATGGTGTCTGTTGTTAGCGTCTGGTTGCCAATGTAAATACGATTAATGTGATTTAATATCATTACTAAAACACAAGTTTGTATATAACTCCAAATGAAATATAGGTATGAACAACTAAAAAAGTCAGTCCCCGGTACCGGGGACTGACTTTTCATATATGCGCAAACAGTCTTTAAGCTTTCAAATCAGTTCTTGATGCTTTTCCAGCTTACAATGGCGAAACCCACAAATGTGGTAGCGGTTCTGATCAGGTGGTAGGACCACCATTTTGCGCGCAATTCGGTCCAGTTCTCAGGTATGCTGTCTTTTGCCCAGGTCATAACGATGCTGTTAATGGGCTGATTTCCAAAGCGGGTAACCAGTCCGGAAGTAATAAAAAATAATGCGGCAATAATTAACGGAATTAACACCATCCGGTCACTACGTTGCAGGTACGCAGAACCCAGTGTCAGGAGAATGGTGAAAAGGCCAAGCAGTGGCAATAGTGTGTTAAGGCCATTAACTGCATTTTGGTGTTGTTCAACGTAAGCACCAACAGAGAGATATCGAGGGTTGTACCCTACTGCAATGCTAAATACGGCCCCGGCCATTAACCCGGCCAACAGGACGTTCAGCAATCGAATAATAAACATTGTCATGATAAAAACTTTATATATAAATGAATAAATATTAAGCTTGTATTATTAATTTAGTTCTTGCAAACCCGATTCAAAGGTGCGATTAATAAATTGATATTTTTATTTATTCTATATCTTTAATTTTGCTTAAAACCAGGGACTTCATCAAGGTTTTTTCATAGCCACCAAATGTTCAAACATGTCATGAAACTCTTCGCTTTATTACTTCTCATTTTACCACTTCAATCAAGTGCCCAAAACACCCAGGATGTTGCCGATCAGACCTTTAAGCTGAATGGCAAAACCCAGTATGTCTATGCCTTTGCGGAAGGCGATGTGCTCGATCTGATGGTGCAGGAACTGACTGGCAAGGAACTAAAGTCAATTGAGTTCTTGCAATTTCCGGATCACATGATCTTCCGCGCTTATGAGCTGGATTCTGTGCTTACCAAATCACTGGTTATTCCGCAAACCGGTATTTATCTCATTCGTTTTCAGGAAGTTGGAATGAGCAAAAAAGTGTGCCGCTTTACCCTTCACCGCACGCCGGCAAGCATGGAAACCGCGCGGTTCAACACCACCGTTCCCTGGGACATAGATGAATATCCCGATTTTCAGGTGATCAAAAAAAGTGTGCAATCGGGTACTAAAACCGAAATGGTTTCCATCAGTGGACAGGTTACTGTTTCTGCTAAAAAATTCTATTTGAGTAACCCGGTCAATGCCTGGCAGTTTTCCCTGCCGCCTAATACCCGTCAGTGGGCCTACCGGATCTCGGTTGGTCAGGCCGTTAATCAAGCCCGTAAAGAAGACGCCCAGAAACTTACCCAGGCTTTCCAGGTGGGTTCGGCCAAATTGTTGAAAATTCAACCTCACACGGCACTGGCTGCTTTTGCCCTGGGCATGGCCATCGATCTCACCGTTTCCAAATCGGGCGAAGATGTGGAGTATGCCATAACCGATTGGGACAACTGGAAGAAGTTTTCGGAAGGCAAGGACTATAAGGCCTACATACAACAAGGCAATGTAAGCGTGGATGTGCAACGGCGTTACACGCCATTGCAGGGAACCTACTGGTTTGCCCTGAAAAGCGATAATTGGGTGGATGATATTGATGTAAGCATTGAAATTGAAGCAGTTACAGAAGTTCCATTATTCGAGACAGAACTTCATTTACAGCCCATAAAACCCTGAATGGTTACACTTCCCGGATTTCCAAGCCATCTCCGGCTTCAACAAGTCTGACCAGAATATGTGCCTCTTCAAAGCGCAGCATTAAGGCGTCGTTCCGGAACAAATCGTTTTCTCCCCGCGACAGCTGTACTTCTTCCAGGCTTGTGCCGGTAATATTGGCCCAGAGCCCCTGATTGCTGCGCGGCATGCTTTGAATTACCGGGTGGCCGTGCATTTGCTCCAGCCGCTTAGCTGTTTCGATCAAAACATCATCCGTGATAATGCTGATTCCTGCTGAATCTTCGCCTGAAGACAACAATAACCTGCCACCCGTATCAAATTGCAACTCCATCGCGAATAAAAAATGTGAGGCATTTTCGGTTTTATCTTGAACCCATAAGTAATAGTTTACCCCGGAAAGGGTTTTGTGCTCGAAACTCAGGAATGTTTGTAGTTCTTCCAGGCGGAAGTGATTGGGTAGTATAGGGTCCTGATTGGCAGTCGTACCTGACATAGATTAAGGTTAGGATTGTGCGAGAACTAGCTAGCCATTTTGAACTATTTATTACATGCCGTTATTAAATTAGATAGGTTGATAAGCCTTTAATGCTTCGCGTAACCTACTTCGTATTCGTTCCCTAAAATTATCCGGTGATAAAACTCTGATTTTTTCCCCGTGAGATAAAATCAATTGCTCAAGCTCATAATTAGGTATTACAAATAATGAAAATATCTGTCCATCTTCAAGCTGTGAGATGCGTTTTTGAGAGCCATGAAGTGGCTTGGTTTGGATATAAGGTACGAGTTGGTTGGTTACAAATAGCTCAACTTTTACAGGCTGATCATTTTCAGATCTCGAAACGCCAACAATGTCCTCAAAATAGTCTTGAAAATCAAATACAAAACTAGGGTTGTAGTTTACTCCCGTTTCTTCAATTGACTCAATGCGATCCAGTGCAAGATTTGTTATTTTATCTAATTCTGGGTTAAATCCGAACAGAAACCAACGGGAGTTATACTGCTTTAGGTAATAAGGATAGATCAAAAAAGCGATAGCCTCAGGTGCTAAAAATGGTTTATATTTAATACTGAGAACCTTCCGATACATAATAGCATTAAACAGATCACCTATTTGGTCCAATCCTCGCAAATATTCATTGTGGTCAAACCCTATAAACTCCTTGCTCTCTGGTCGAAAATTGAATGACTGCTCAAATCGAGGAATGATCTCGTTAATCCAATCAAATTGGGGCAATCCTTTAAATCTTGAAAGCACCAGTAAAGCAGCTTTTATTTGATTGCTTTCTGTTTCATTTATAGGTTGATTATTTATGGAGAACCTCATATCTTCATATCGATAGTACACTCTTTTCCCGTCTTTGTGCCGTTCAAGTGGAATAGACCAGCCCTGTTCACTTTCCATAAATCGAATATCATCTAATAATTGACGGCGCTGGATCCCGGCAATACCAGGATCATATTCTTGTAGTGCGTGATTACAAGCGTCAAGCAAGTCTTTCCAAAAATATCGACGACCAGGGTTCCGAAAACATTTATCCAGTGCCTGATATCGAATTGTTGCGTTCTTATTGTTTGGCATGTGTTTTGACTTGTGCAGATAAGCTGCACAAAAGTAATGGTACTTTGTCATTAGTTTATGGGAACGCCCGCTTGAAGATATTGAATCGTGCATGCTGGACTTATCCATTTAGGAATAAGTCAGATCGGCATGCTACTCTGTATCGGGTTTCCGGTACGGAGGTAATGTTCTTTGGTCATTGATTAGTATTGAAATTCATTGTATGTTATTTATTAATATAATAATTAATTTATAATATATAATAAGAATTCATTATTAATAGATGCCTTTAATTTTCATACAAAAGGAATATTGTGCGGGTGTCCCCTTTTTTAAGAAGGATGAAAGCAGACCCAGAAAAGATTCCTGAAATCCGAGCATCCTTTGCTAGGATGGAAACGAAAGATGATCTTGTTAAGGCTCTAAACCTTGCAAAAGAAATTTTATATGGGAAAGGGGTCAATGAATTTTCATTAAAAAACATTACCTACTATGCAGATACTCGTTTTCAAAGGAAACGATATTCTGAATTTCAGATCCCCAAAAAACAAGGAGGGACCCGCACCATCCATGCACCGGTTCCCGGTCTAAAAGCCATACTCCGCTGCCTAAACCTACTACTTTTAAGTGTCTATGAGGACGGTTATGAAAATGAAGCAATGGGGTTTATTCCTGGAAAGTCGATAAAAAACAATGCTGAATGGCATACTGGGAAGAGCTTTGTTTTCAATATCGACCTGAAAGATTTTTTCCCTAGTATTGACCTTTATCGTGTAAAAACCATTTTTCAATTACCGCCATTTAACCTAAAAGGTGAAAAAGAACCGCTGGCTTACTTAATGGCTCGTTTGTGTTGTGAAAAAATGGAAGTGGTAAGGAAAGATAATCTTGGAGCGGAAATAAAAAAGGTCGCCACTGTATTGCCACAAGGTGCGCCAACTTCACCTGCTATTACAAATTTTATTGCGCGAAAAATGGACCGCCGGCTAAAAGGCGTTGCCAAAAGGTTTGGAGTTGCATATACCCGCTATGCAGATGACATTACTTTTTCCAGTAACCACAACGTCTATAAAAAAGGCGGAGATTTTCTTCTGGAAGTCGAAAAAATAATTTCAGAACAAGGCTTTTGCATTAATGAATCCAAAGTTAGACTCCAGCAGCGAGAATACAGACAGGAGGTAACTGGCTTGATCGTCAATGAGCACCCAAATGTGCCGCGAAAATTCGTAAAACAAATGCGGCAGTGGATTTACCTGTGGGAACATTATGGATATGAAAAGGCGAATTTATTTTTTCGTCGTGATTACAGTCAAAAAGCCGGTAGGGTACTTGCATTCATTCCTCCGCTTGATCTAGTGCTTGATGGAAAGTTGAAGTATATGAAAATGGTGGTCGGGCCGGAACACACTACTTGGATGAAACTAAATTCTCGTTACTCGTTGCTGACTCAAGATCGGGTAATTAGTGATCCTGATTTATTAGACATAAATAAGGCATTGGAAAGTTTGTTTGTTGAGATGCGTAAAAATATTGATGAGTTTATTGCCGAAGTAAATTACCATCAGGAAACAAATCAAGCTATAAATATCGATGATAATGAAGCCACTGATTAAGAAAGAAAACCTGGACAAACTTCTTACCCTGTTGCCATTCATCTTGAATGCAGAGGGGAATGAATGGTTTAAATCAGAAGTTAAAAAGATTATTCTTGAAAGCCAGACAAACACAGACACTCCTAAAGACATCTTGCATAGTTACTCAGAATTAGGGGATAATTATATAATAATAAATCCAAATGCCTGGCTAATTGATTACGATGACATTCCTGATGAAAATGTTCAAATACGTTTAAAAGCGGATTGTTTTGAGATGGCCAGGCATAGACTCGGAAGAGCAAATCACAAACATTCACCTGATTTCCTTGAGTTTTGTCGCTATGCCCATTTACAAATTGAAGAGCTTGTTAACTATTATTTTCAAAAGAAATATGAAGATAATCTAAAAGAAATTAAAAAAGATATACTAAAATTTAATTCTATGGCTTCTGGAAAAATTGAGAATGCAGATGAATTATGCAAAATAGGAATATTATATAAAATTTGGGCATTGAACAATAAATTCGGATTAGGACGCGAATCAATAAATATAATGTCACAATTATGCTATTTAAGAAATGATCTTTCACATCGATCCTCTCTCTCTCAAAAAGAAGATGAACAGATAATTGAAGAATTTGAAAGAAAAAATGGTTCCATAAGAGACATTATACTCAGTGAGCAAATAATTACTGACAAAAAAATCAAAACCATTTTTTTTAGATATCAGGAGCGATGGGATGATATCATTTGGGTCATAATAAAACTCAAATCAAAGGTAATGGCTGAAATATAATTTTCCTGTGCATATCCCCTGCACATATCCCCCCAACCTTTGTACCAGAAGTTATGAAAAACTCAAACCAAATTAAAAACGATGTCAGAAAACAAGCTTCAACTAACCAGAGACCAGGAAAATGCCCTTGAACAAATCCTGAATTTCGTTGCAAGCAATGAGCACACCTTTATCCTGAAAGGGTACGCTGGTACCGGAAAAACCACATTGCTAAAACTTATTGCGGCCCAATTACAGTCTCAGGGGCGCCAGGTTGCCCTCATGGCTCCAACCGGAAGAGCAGCCAAAATCCTCCGTGACAAGACCGGCATGGACGCTTCTACCATCCACAGCCGCATCTATAACTATACCGATTTAAAAGAAATAAAAATTGCCGACGAGGAGATGGCAGATTCTTTTAAATATTATTTCGATCTCAATCCAGTTGATTCAATTAACAATCAGGTTTTCATCATAGATGAAAGTTCTATGATTTCAGACGATTTTTCTGAAGGCGAATTTTTTAGATTCGGCTCCGGGAAACTGCTGAGTGACCTCATTGAATATACTAGAATCCAACACCCTCATTCTGGTAACAAGCTAATTTTTGTGGGAGATCCAGCGCAGTTAGCCCCTCCGACAGGCTCTAACAAATCTCCCGCTCTGTCTGCTGAGTATTTATCGGAAAAATTTGATTTGAAAACTAATAGCATCACCTTGTTTGATGTTGTAAGGCAGGCAGATAACAGTGGCATATTAGCGGCATCCCAAAATATCAGAAAAAGAATCGATAGCGGTTTTTTTAACCATTTTGAAATATCAGAAAACCCGCGGGACATCCATTATGTTGGAAAAAATTCTTTCTTCAGTATGTATGACAATGCCCCCGGAAGAAAGATTATTGTCGCTTATACAAACCAAACTGCCTATCAGATCAATCTAGATTTACGTCGGCATAAATACGGTGGAGACTATGTAATTAAGGAGGGTGATGTCATGCTGGTCGGTCAAAATAATCATAAGATCGGCCTTTTTAATGGAGAGTTTGGCGTAATAAATCGTTGTTCGCCAAGTTTCATAAGTCGTGAACTTGTTTTCAAAGTTGTGGGTGGAGCTACTGCGCATATTTTGCTCAAGTGGATTAAAATTGAGTTAGCATACCAGGACGAGCAAGGCTTTAAGGCCACTAATGAGGTGTATATGTTGGAAAACTACCTTCATGGGAAAACTCCAACTCTGAGGCCTGAAGAGCAACAAGCACTTTATGTTGATTTCAAAAACCGAAACAAGCATTTAAGACCCGGAACCGCAGAATTCAAAGAATCCTTGCGCAATGACCCTTTTTTCAACGCCCTTCGCCTGCGCTATGGCTTTGCGGTAACCTGTCACAAAGCACAAGGTGGAGAATGGGACAATGCCTTCGTATTCTGGGATTATGGCCGTCCGCCAACATTTAATATCTGGAGCGATAGCCAGGAAAAAACAGGTCGCAATAATGCTGACTTTTACAGATGGGCCTATACTGCTATTACCAGGGCTAGTAAATCATTGTATTGCATTAACCCTCCGGCTTTTACGCCTTATGGGAAAATAGCTTTTGTCACACAGGACGCAATAACGGGGATACAGCATTTAAGTGGAGAGCCCTCTACAATGACCTTTTTCGTGCCGCAGCCTGAAATGGTGGACAAAATGGATAGGATGGGAATACCAACAGAGCCCACCGCGCTTCAAAATCATTTCTTGTCCGTAGCACATCAATGTCAATTAAATCAAATTGAGGTTTGTGCTTATACATTAAAGGGTTATGAGTTTACCTACTCCTTTAGACAGGGAGACAAGACCGCCGCCGTAAAAGGTTGGATCAACGGAAAAAACAATTTCAGCCCAACTTATCAGAAAAACCCTTCCGGCACTAATTCCGAAGAGCTATTCGCATCAACACTTCGGATATGCCAGGAGCACAGCAAATTTCAGCCACAAGCTTCAAAGCCAGAACCGTCCCCTGTATCACCCACCGCAATGGACTGGTCCATCGCCGAACAAAAGCCATTTTTATTTCAACTCTTTTCTGATGTTAAGGATATTCTGGATAAACATCAAATTACCATCACTGGAGTATCACATCTTCAATACAAGGAGCGCTACACCATTGAGCGCAATGGTGAAAAGACAGATATCGACATTGAATATGATGGTAATGGGTTTTTCGGACGTATTTACCCACTCCCCAAAAAGTCTGTTTCGCCACTGTTATTGCATAACATTGAATCCGCTTTTCTAACCCTCAAAAACCGTTGAACCATGTCATTTACAGAAGTTAAGAACCTTAGGAAAGCCGGAAGCCTTGAAGAGGCCCTTGCCCTGGCCCAGTCAGATTTCAATGCAGATCCTGAAAATATTTGGAACAAAAGAAGCCTAGCCTGGGTATATTTTGACCAACTAAAAGCCCTTAACACCGCTGAAGAATTTGATGCCTTTGAACAAATTCTTGCCTCGATTGCCCTTTTGGAATTGCCCCAGGAAGAGGATATGTTTTGGGGCCATATCTGTTGGCAAATAGGCAAGATGGCTTTTGCATTACAACGAGATGAGCATAATGATTTATCAAAACTGGATCAGCTATTCCACTTGATTGTACCATTGACGGTTCATAAGCCCTCTGATTCGTATTCTTATTTGCTGAAGTCTTTTCAAAAAAGCAACAAAACCTGGTCCAATTATGCTGCCTTTGTTGAATGGTGGGGCATTGAAAACCTCATGCCAGCAGATTACCAGTCTGAGACAATGCCGGATGGCCGTAAAAGCATGGCTCTGGCGGAGCAGGTAGCCATAGCCTATGCCCGCAAGCTGCTTGAAATGCCGGATAATTCAGCTAGAATTAATGCATTCATGCCTTTTCTTGATCAGTTGATACAGGATCACCCCATGTATCAGTACCCCCCATATTACAAAGGGAAGTTGCTGCTGGCTATTGGTGACAAGGAAAATGTATTCTCCGCATTCCTGCCTTTTGCACGAAAAAAACAGGGAGATTTCTGGATTTGGGATATGCTGTCTGAAACATTTCCGGAAGATGATATGCGGCGAATTGCCTGTTTATGTCGGGCACTTCTTTGTCGCGCTGAACCTCAATTTCTGGGGAAGGTGCGTGTAAAGCTAGCAGAATGGCTTATTGCAAACCAGCAACTTCCGGAGGCGAAAACAGAAATTGACGCCATATCCAGTGTGTACCAGGCAGAAGGATGGAAATTGATCCCTGAGGTCTTTGCATGGAGCAAGGAAGCATGGTATCAGTCTACTGAAGCTTTGAGTAACAATAAAGCTTTATACCAAAAATATCAGGACACCGCAGAAGAGATATTATTCGGAGATGTGCCCGAAGAAACCGTCGTGGTAGATTTTGTTAACCGGGAAAAAGACGTGCTGTATTTCGTTGGGGCAAACGGGAAACACGGAGGATTAAAATATGGAAAGCGCCTCCGAAAGGTGAACATCGGGGATCTGATCTCGGTACGTTTTAGTGAAAATAGTCAAACGGGGATGTACAAAGCTTATACAATCACTAAAGCTCCGGTAAATACAACTTCTGAGCTGCGCCAACCCTTTGAGGGAATGATTTGGATTAAACCCGATCAGGGATTTGGATTTGTGGATCAGGTATTTGTTGAGCCTGCATTGATCAAAAAATTCAACATAACAAATGGACAAATCATAGATGGAATATGTATCCCGTCCTGGAATAAAAAACAAAACACCATTGCCTTAAAAGCAATCAGTATTTCAACTCCTCAATCATAAAACTGCAAAAAACCATGATAAAAACCATACTTAACAGCATCACGACTTCCTTAGGGATTACTTCAAAATTACTTCCCATTACTAAATCCGAGTATCTCCAATTTCTGGCTTGCGCCCCGGAGTTTTGGTTACTTAAACACCACCCGGAAGAATTTTCTGGGGCGCCTGATGAAGAAACCAGGCATATTATGGAGCAGGGCTATGCGATCGAATCCTTAGCCCGGTCATATTTTAAGCCCTCGGAAGAACTGGATATTGAGTTCCAGTGCACCTTTCAATCAGAAAGACTTTTGGCAAGGGCAGATATTATCTTAACTGAAACTAGTACTGGGATAAAATCTTTAGTTGAGGTAAAGTCCGGTTCCAAAATCAAAGACGAATATTATGACGACCTAGCATTTCAAATGATTGCAGCGGAAGCCGTTGGTGTAACCTTTAATCAAATAGGGGTGCTACATATTAACAGTGAATATATACTGTCTGGAGAGTTAAATGTTCAAGAACTTTTCACTTACAAGGACGTTACGGAGGTCGTATTGGCCCTAATTCCAAATACAAAAATAAACATTGAGGCCGCAATAGAATGCCTAGTACAAGATGAGCCCGTTATGGAATTGCATGAATACTGTGGACAAAAACTGGATTGCCCAGCCATGCAACGGCATCATCCCAACCTCCCTTCATACAATGTTTTTCATGTTAGCCGGATTACCTCCTCGCCCAGGAAACTACAAGAATTATTAACAAGAAAAATCGTCGATATCGGCGCAATTCCCAAGGACTTTGCACTAACGGACAGGCAACGCACCCAAGTTAATGTAGCCCAGTCAGGCAATCCAATAATCAAGCAAAATGAAATTAAAAAAACACTAGACGGACTTCAATTCCCATTGTATTTCCTTGATTATGAAACACTTCAATATGGTATTCCGCTGTATGAAGGCGTAAAACCATATCAGCAAATGGTTTTCCAATGGTCGCTTCATGTGCTTTATGCAATCGACGAGGAGCCTGTACACCTGGATTTTCTCTCCGATGGCAGAAGCCATCCAGCCCTGGAATTTGTTCGGACATTACACTCATGTATTCCATATAACAATGGATCGTTAATCGTCTGGAATAAATCGTTCGAAATGACACGAAACAGAGAACTTGCAGAAATGTATCCCAATTTCGAACCTTTTCTGACTAATATCAATTCCAGGATCTTTGATCTAATGGAGATTTTTCAGCAGCAACATTTTGTACACCCATCCTTTAGAGGAAGCTGCTCAATTAAAGATGTATTGCCTGTATTAGCGCCTCATTTATCCTACAACAACCTGGAGGTTTCCCACGGAATGCAAGCAGCTATTTGTTGGTTTAATATCATCTCGAATAAAATACCCGAACCCCAAAAAACAAAAATGCTTCAAAACCTTAGGAGGTATTGCAAACTAGACACCTTCGCCATGGTTGAAATCTATAATTTTTTGAGAAATATTGCTTTTGTAAATTGAATCAAAACCTAATACCATTTGGCTGTAAACAGTTTCGCCTATGCAATTCGACGACGTCAAATACATTATATACCACGCCATTAGTTATGGCCTAAATAGTAAAGCTTTTGCCGATTTGCAATCAGCGGTTGCTTCAAATCCTTATTTGATAGTTCTGGAAAAATATGGCAATTGGTATAACTATGAATATATCAACCAAATCTATCAATTTGACTTCTTTGATCACCTTGGAGAACCTATCTCAGAGATTTGGGAAGGAAATTGGCATATGAAAATTCCTAAAGTGTCAACAAATGAGTACGTACAAATGAAGTTTATTTATGCACAAATGACAGACCCTGAAGGAGAGAAAAGCAAAGAAAAAAAATTTGGCGAGGGGTTGGGAGGGGTGTTAAAGGCATTAAAAGTTTTACGTAAAATGGCCGAATTTGAATGCCTGGAACACTATAACCTTTTCCTTGAAAATGAAGCGCTATCCAAAGACATCGATAAGAAAAAATCATTGATCGATGAAATGAGTATTGAATTGTCTTTAAACGATGCACAATCACTGATAAAATCAAATTTTAGATACCATGATAAACGTCGATAAAATCAACTTTATTAAATACTATGGTATTCACGAATCCCTGGAGTTTACTGAAATTGATGGCATACCTGCAAGTGCGGCAAATGGCTATATGCTGGTGATCAAAAAGACTTCTGGCATTAGAAATGAGGTACCACCTAGAGTGAAATCAATCAGCCTTTATGAATGTTTCAACTCCGAAAACCAATCGGTTGATTTCCTAGAGCATATTGGTTGGCAGGCAGGATTGCCCTCTACATCATATGAACAGCTGAAAATAATAGATCCAAACGGAGCCGTCATGTATACTGACTCTTGGCAGGGCATTTCGGGAGCAATCAAAGGCCTAACTCAATTTTTTATGATCAGCGGGAGCAAAAGCCTGGAATACTATAACCTTTTAAGGATTCAGGAAAGGCTGAAGAAGAACCTAATAACCATTAACGAAGAGTATAATACAATGCTAACACTATTGGAATCAAGCAAAACGTAATAATCATTTCAATCCGGTTCAATCACCACAGCATAGTAGATCCAAGAGAACCTTCGCATATTTGCAAAAATCAAATTACAGTGCAATCCAAAACATCCTCTTACTCCTCAGCTTTCACCGCTTCAGCACTCCTGTACGAGGAGTTTGCAAAGGCGAAACAGAGCCTTTTAACTGGCGATTTCGGTCAGCAAATCAAAGAGGAGGTATTGGAGAATACGAGCTTCGGCATCAAAAGCCAGGCTGCCCGTAAAAGAATCAGCCAGGAAATGATCAAGCGCTACGAATTGGCTCCTGCCGGCTTCTGGTCATTTTATTTCAATCTTGAAGAAGCCGAACAAAAGCTTGCCTTGCTTTTTTTGTGTCTGAAAACATACACACTCATGTTCGATTTCCATTTGGAGGTAACCATGAAGCACTGGAAAATGCACGCTGCAGAATTGGAAAGATTTGACCTTCAAATGCGCCTCGATGAAATAAGTTCCGCTCATTCAGATGTGGATGCATGGAGTGAGTCTACCAAAACCAAAACCATTACTGTTTATCTAAGAACACTTACAGAAGCAGGCCTGCTTAAAGCCGGCAAACTGCAAAAGCCCAATAACATCAGTTCCGGCTTCCGTGATTATTTCATGAAAATAGGGGAAGCATGGTTTCTGGAAGCTTGTTTTATATAAGAATGTTCAGCCAAATATGACCATCACAGAGCTATACAATAAACTGGATGATAAAGATTTCCAGAATCACCTGACGGGGAACCTGTTCTTTCCGGCCTATATGTATGTGTACGACCCCGACAAGGAATATGAAATAGATCAGGAAATCATGAACATAAAAGAGCGCCTGCATCGGCCTACTAATTATCTGGATGTCATGGTGCTCGACATTTTTGAGGAGTTTCTGGAGTTTCTGCGTACTCAGAATTTTGGCAAAGTGTCTAAATACGAGTACTTCCTGAAACAGGAAGAATCCCGGCCGGAGCAGGTAGAAAAATCCCTGCGCCAGGCAGCCAATGACGATCGTTTCTATACCTGGCTGGACAAGAAAATCCGGGATCATTTTCACCAGGCGGGCGATGCAGAAGTTGCATACGTATTCGTAAAAGGATTCGGTGCCATATTCCCTTACATGCGGGCCAGCAAATTCATGAATAACTTCGAAAAGCATATCTCCGGGTATAAACTCATCATCTTTTATCCGGGAGAAGTGTCTGAAAACTACAACCTGTTCAAGGTCCTTAACGACGAAAACCTTTACCGCGCTATCAAATTAATCAACTAACCTTATGATTTTCAAAGACATATTCAGCAACGATATCAACCGGGCCATAAACCCTGCCGTAGTAGTTAGTGATCATAAAAAGGAGACCATAAATGCCGAGATCAAGGAGTATGTATTTACAGATGAACTTCTTGAGAAACTATATCTGATACTGGATACCATCGTGAACAAACGGACTGGAAAATCCGGCATTTGGATCAATGGATATTATGGCTCCGGTTAATCGCACTTTATCAAATACGTGCACTATTGCCTCAACCCGGAAACCCAGGAAACTGCCTTTGAGGGTCTGATAAACGCTGCAAATAAATACGACAGCAGTAAGTCCGGCGCTAACATGGCCATAAGCGCCAGCAACCTTGCCCTGCTCAAGAAAAAGATAAGTGCCGGTAGTTTCGAGAACATTCTGTTCAATGTGGAAGACGAAACCGATGATGGAAGTGGTGAGCGCCTTACGCGCATTTTCCTGAATATGTTCAACAAGTTCCGGGGTTATAATTCCAACGACATCGCCCTGGCGCTTTTGCTGGAAAAATATCTGGATGAAAAAGGGAAGTTCCAGGAATTTATTGAAAAGGTACATACCGAGTTGAACCACGACTGGGTAAATGATGCCTCGGATGTTGCCTCTTATGAATTGGAAAATGTTCTTGAAATTGCCAAGAGTCTTGTGCCGGAGCTTGATACGGTTGCCCTTCATGGCAAACTATCCACCCCGGATGCTTACAAAGTCAGTATCAATGGCACCCTTATCCCAGAACTAAAGAAATACCTGAGCAGCAGGGACAGCAATTACAGGCTGGTATTCCTGGTGGACGAAGTCTCTCAATATATCGGCTCCAACAAGGAAATCCTGCTCAACTTTCAAAACATCATTGAGCGCGTTAGTGAAGAGCTAAACAATCAGGTATGGATTGCCTGTACAGCCCAGCAAACCCTGGATGAAGTGTCCATGAATACAAGCAGTTCCTCCAAACTTGAAGATGAGTTTGGTAAAATTCTCGGCCGCTTCGATACCCGAATTTCCCTGCAGAGTAATGATGCTTCCTTTATTACACAAAAACGTGTGTTGGATAAAAACAGTGCAGGGCAACAATTTTTGGATAAGCTTTATCAGGACAAAAAAGAATATATCCTGAATCAGTTCAAAATTGCACACGAACTATACAAAGGATATCAGACCCAGGACGAATTTGCGCTGGCTTACCCCTTCGTGCCTTATCAGTTCAAACTCATTGCCCATGTATTTGAAGCCTTCCAACAATTGCAGTTTGTGATTAAAGAGGTAAAGGACAATGAACGCTCCGTCCTCGGCATCACCCACTATACCATCAAGGAATATGCCGATAAAGAAGTAGGCGGTTTTGTTCCCTTTGATGCTTTTTACAACGGCATGTTCAAATCCAATCTTACCCACAGAGGAGAAAAGGCCATACGAAACGGATTGGATCTTGAATTTGTGAAAAACAATGCTTTTGCCCAACGGGTGGTGAAAACCTTATTTATGATTTCCAACCTGCAGGAAAGTCAGCGTATGACATTCCCTTCCAATATTGACAATCTGACCGTCTTGCTGATGATTGAGCTGGATCAAAACAAGCTGCAGCTTAAAAAACAGGTTCAGGAGGTGCTGGACAAGTTGCTTTCAGAAAGCATAATCAGGGAGGAAAATGGCAGTTACTTCTTTTTCAATGAAGATGAAATTGACGTTCAAAACCTCATCAAAAATGAATTGACCGTTTATGAAGAACAAGTAGACTGGTTTGACAAAGTTTTTTTCCGGAAGCTTACATCCATTGGACAAAAATTTCCATTCGGGCAAAATGATTTCAAATTAGGCTACAAAGTAGATGGTGTGGAAATCTTCCGGGGTGGCGATTTTTTGGTACAGGTGTTTTTATCAGACATCAACAGCGCTGAACAAAAGGCCTTAGATCTTAGTAAAACGGATATGGGGGTTTGTGTGAACGAGTGGTTCAATAAAGAGGAATCTCTGCGCAAAGACTTTTTATTGTATTGTCAGACGCTAAAATTCTTAAATAAAAACAGCAGCAGCGCCTCAGGTACCCGTGCCAAAACCATAGAAAATTTTAAAATCCGGAACAACGAACTCGAAGCTAAGATCCGCCGACGCCTGGAACACCATTATCCGGAGACCCGCTTTATCTCCCAACAACGCGTTATTGAGGCTGACCAAATCAACGGCAGCAGCCCCGCCGACCGCACCAAAAATGCCATCACGAAACATCTGGATGGTATATACAGCAAACACAAACTGGCAGCATCCTATGCCCAAAACCAGAAAGATCTAAAACTTTCCGCTGCCAGCAAGCAGGGAATGATGTCGGAGCTAACGCCTGCAGAGGAAACGGTGAATAACATGATCAGGCTCCATAATGACCTTGTAAGCGTACACGATTTGATGCAAGATCTGGAAAAAGCGCCTTTTGGCTGGCGCGTCGAAGCGGCGCTGGATATCTTGTTGCACCTGGTAAAAAAGAAAAAGCGCGAGTTCCGATATAATAATCAACCGCGTTACCCTATTGTGGATTTTATCAACAAGGCCGTCTCTGCGCCGGAACGCTACAAATGCCAGATTTGTTCAGGACAGGAAATTGATCAGGCTTTGCTGGATGAAACCATCCTTGGATTTCGGGAGATATTCAACCGTGACCTGGCTAGCAGCAGTGATGGCAATGAATTATACCAAACCCTTGTAGAAGCGCTTCATTTGGAGTGTGGGCAATATCAGCCGCTTGAAGATGAATACCACGGGGCGTATCCTTTTGGAGAATGTTTTCACGAAGCCGTCAAAATGCTAAACCGCTGGGCAAACACCCGCGACCCAAAAGCGCTTTTCGAAACCATCCAGGCCGAAAAGGGTGAGGCAAAACACATTCTCGATACGGCTAAGGGTATGAAGGATTTTACTAGTCAATTCCGCAAAGATTACGATGCCATCAGCCTGTTCTACCAAAATAACCGCGAGAACTTCTGGGAGCTGGATATTAACACCGGGGAAAAGGCTGATAGAATCGCTGAATTCCTGAAATCTGAAGATCCTCGCTTCGATTTCCGCCATATCCGAAAAGCATACGATGAAATCAAAACTGCCTTGCAGGATCATAAAAAGCAATTACTGGACACCGTTGTGGCTAGATACACAAATGTCTTTGATGAACTGGAGGAAGAAAGCGCCAAACTTGGTGTAAGCGCCAATGTCGCTGCTGATCGGAATCATACGCTGAAGGACATCCGGAACCTGGACTCCATAGCACAACTCAAAAATAAACTGCTGGAGGCCAGCCAGTTTAAAACCGAGCAGTTGAGAAATCTCATTAGCTATGCAGCCGCCAAACCTGCTGATCGTAGCAAAGCCCGCGCCGTAGGCGAGCCGAAAGAATACTACATCTCCCGACTTATGACTATGGTCACCACTGAGCAGGAACTGGACGAATATCTAGCCAAAGCCCGAAGCGAAATGCTGGAATTACTCCGCCAAAACAAAACCATCATCCTCAAATAATCCGCATGAATACCAAAACATTCGCCCAGCTGGCTCGAAAAAACCTGATCAATGGCGTGCGCAACAAACTCCGCTACTGGGGCTTCGACGGCAAAACCACACCTGAGGAAGAACCTCAAACCGTTTCCGGGGGCTATATATTCCGGGGGCAGCCATTCGACGACCCCACGGTGCCGGAGCTCTGGCAGTCATTGCGCAGGGCTGTAAAACAGAAAGGACTTGAGGCCGTGGCCGAAGAAGCCGCCTATACCTGGTTCAACCGCATCATGGCCATCCGGATACTGGCCAAAAACGGCTACGACCCTGCCCAGCTCGAATTCGCCGAAGGCGCAGGTCGCCTGCCGATCCTGCTGCAACGCGCCCAGCGCGGTACTTACCCATTTCTGAATGACACCGAAAAAAAACGCCTGCAATCGGTCATAGGTGACTACAGCCGCGATACCGAAGCTTTCGCCATCCTCCTCATTGGATATTGCCACAGCCATACCTTGCTGCAAACGGTTTTCGGCAACATTGACGATTACACCGAATTGCTGCTGCCCGATGATATACTGGCCGAGGAAGGTTTCCTGAACCTGCTCAACAGCAGCGACGCCATTTCCGATGAGGCATACAAACAGGTAGAACTCATTGGTTGGCTGTACCAGTTTTATATTTCCGAGAAAAAAGACGAAGTCTTTGCCAGCTTTAAAAAGAATAAAAAAGCTGAAGCCGAAGACATCCCCGCCGCCACCCAGATTTTTACCCCCAATTGGATCGTGAAATACATGGTGCAAAACACTGTAGGTAAACTCTGGCTCGATTTGCACCCGGATAGCCCATTCAAAGCCAATATGAAATACCTGGTGGAAGGCGATAACCCCGGGTATGGCGATCCCATTATCTCGGAAGTGGCACAGTTGAAGTTACTCGACCCAGCCGCAGGCTCTGGTCACATATTGGTAGAAGGCTTCGACCTGCTATACGACATGTACCTGGCCGAGTACTACCCTCCGGAAGAAGCGGTTGAAAGTATACTCCGACACAACCTGTTTGGCCTCGACATAGACAAACGTGCAACCCAACTCGCCCAGTTTGCCCTGCTCCTTAAAGCTGCTACACGACACCGCGATATTTTGAAAAAAGGCTTGCGGCCCAATATTTACGCCATGCCGGAGCCGCGCCCTTTTAGCCGGCAGGAAGTGCTGGATTTTCTGGGCAAGGATGGACTGAATTACGTCGACAAACTCTTTGATGCCCTGCACCTGATGCAGCAGGCACAGAACCTGGGTTCCATCATGCAGTTCAATTTGCCGGAAACAGCCGTAGAATATATCGCTAAGCGTTGGCGGCATTTTCAACAGGCGAGTGACCTAAGTTTTCACGAAAAGGCCTTGTTGCCTGGCTTAAGCGCCTACTTGCCGGTGCTGTTGATTTTGTGCGGGAAGTATGAAGCGGTGGTGGCAAACCCACCGTATATGGGACAGGGAAATATGAACGGAGCTTTGAAAGACTATGTCAATGCACATTACAAACTTTCAAAATCTGATCTGTTCGCGGTATTTATGGAGGTTTGCCTGGCGTTGAATGTAAAAGGGGGGCTGATGGGCATGATAAACCAACATTCCTGGATGTTTTTGTCCACTTTTGAAAAGTTGCGCGAACACCTGCTGTTGAATTATCTCATTTGCAATATGCTACACCTGGGACCGCGCGTCTTTGAGGAATTAAGCGGTGAAGTGGTTCAATCCACTGCTTTTGTACTTTCCAAAAGTAATAAAGAAGCAAGCGGCACCTTTTACCGTTTAGTTGCCTTTAAAGAATCGGGAGAGAAAGAGCGACAATTTGCCCAACGTATGCAGGAATTTCCAAATGTTTCCCAATCCAATTTCTCTAAAATTCCGGGTAGCCCGATTGCTTATTGGGCTAGCGAGAAGATCATTGGCATATTTAAAAATGAATATGGTCTTAATCTTTATGGTGAAGGCGTAAAGGGCCTAGATACTGGAGATGACAATAGCTTCTTAAGACAATGGTGGGAACTCTCAAAAAAAGAAATATCATTTGCTGATCCAAAGAAAGACGTGAAATGGTTTCCATATTGCAAAGGTGGAGCATTTAGAAAGTGGTACGGTAATCGGGAGTTCGTAGTTAACTGGGGAGAAAATGGCAATGAATTATTGAACTTCAAATCCTCTGATGGAAAGCTCAGGTCACGGCCTCAGAATATTAGATACTATTTTAAAGAAGGACTGGAATGGTCTAGAATTAGTAGTGGAAGTTTTGGTGTAAGGAGTTTGAGAGGGGCAATCTTTGGTGGAGCATGTTCTGCCTATTTTACAAAGGATCCTAAGCATATTTTATTTATACTTGGCCTTTTGAACTCAAAAAACACTCAACACTTTCTTCAAATCATTAATCCAACATTAGTGTTTCAAGTTGGTGATATTAAAAGAATTCCTATTCTAAAAATATTGGCACAGATAGATCTTGATGAAATTGTAAATACCTCAATAACTATTTCAAAGCAAGATTGGGATCGTCTTGAAACATCCTGGGATTTTCAACAATTCTTCTTGTTCAATGAAGGAATTAATATCTATGATTCATATAAAACCTGGATATCTATAATAATAGAAAGCTTTTTTCAACTCCACGCCAACGAAGAAGCCCTCAACCGACTCTTCATCGACATCTACGACCTCCAAGACGAGCTCACCCCAGAAGTCCCACTTAAAGACATCACCATCCTACAAGAAGAGCTCAACGGAAAAGACCTGGAAGCCCTGGAGCAGGACTTCCGTGAAAAAGGCAAAGACGCCATCACCCTGCCCATCAAGCGGGATGTGGTCATGCAGCAGTTTATCTCCTACCTTATCGGGGTCTGTATGGGCCGCTACCGTTTGGATAAGCCGGGGTTGTACATAGCCCATCCCAATCCTACAGCCGAAGAAATCAAGCCATACCAGCATAATGGCCAAGTGGTGGAAATAGATGAAGACGCCATCCTGCCGCTAATGGGTTCAGCTTGCGCCTTTCCCGACGATGCCCTGTCCCGGGTGAAGCAACTGCTGGATGTGATCTGGGGCGAGGATACCCGCACCGATAACCTCAACTTTTTGCAGGAATGCCTGGACAGTGATCTGGAAAAATACCTGGTAAAGCAGTTCTGGAAAGACCACTGCAAGCGCTACAAGAAAAAGCCGATTTATTGGCTGTTCAGCTCGCCCGGCGGCGCTTTTCAGGTACTGGTGTATATGCACCGCATGAATGCCTTCACGGTGGAGCGCATCCGCGAGAAATATCTGCTGCCGCACCTGGTACACCTGCGCGGGAAAGTGCAGGTGATGGAGGGCCGTGTGGCTTTGCTTAGCAGTCAGGAAGCCCGGCAGTTGGACAACCTGCGCAAAGATATTGCGGAGTGTGAGGGCTATGAGCTGCAGTTGAAGACTGTGGCGGACAGGCAGGTGGTGTTTGATTTGGATGATGGGGTGACGGTGAATTATGGGTTGTTTGAAGGGGTGGTGGCAATAATAAAGTAAACTCACGTTTGTGTATGTAGCCCAATAGGTCCTGGTTGGATCACTAATAATTCCATGGTTTATGAAAACACTAAATCTATTTATTGCTATGGCCTTTTTGACGTCTCTTGACGCCCAGAAGGCAACCTTGTGTCCATGTAAAAGTGTTTGGCTAACCCTTGCCCCGGACTCCACTGTAATTCATCCAAACCTACCTTTACAAGAAATAAATACCAGCTACATTTCTTGGAACCGATTTTTGGCTCTTGGAGGATCCGGTGGCTATCCTGAAAACGATACCATATTCGATTCTCCAAACAACTTCTCTATGTATGACTTCGGCTGTCCAGGTACTATCGTTTATGACAAGCACACTCATAAGCGCTTTACAGGAGAACTTGTTTTCACCTTTGATGAAAGAGAGCGTGGGGGTAAAGATTTTGTTTTACAACGAACACAAATTGTGGATGGATTGAAAGATGGCTATGAAATAACTTTTGGCATTGACTCTGAAAGCCGCTGTTATTTTCCTAGGGTTTTGGGATTTTTTAAGCAAGGCATGATTTACAAAAAAGTATATGCTTTTGAATATTTTGACAAGCGCTTGTTAATGAAACAAATGGACAGCTACAATAACGAAGGACGTTTATACGGCGAAACGAAAAGCTTTGATAATGGGTTGGTTTTTCCTCAAAATGGAAAAAGCTACCAGAATAAAGAACGTATTCAATATGAGGCCTTTATTTTGAAATTTCCATCTAGTAGTTGTGGAGACTTCAGTCAAGAGCTTTTCGGCAATGGTCTCAGTTCATTGTATTCAGTAACAGACAAGAACGTTGTATTTGATGGCCACAGGGTGCAATTTGATCCAGAAGATGGGCAAATAAGGTGGGAAGAACAATGGCAAAATGAACAACTCCTTTACAGAAAAGAGTATTATAACAGCCCCTCCGAATGTCCAAGTAAAAAGGGCCTACTCCAGGCACATACAACTTTTAAATATTTTGAGAATGGCGAATTCCAACAGGATGTCATTAAATATTTTCCAGATTGCCGCTCATCAGTAAAAGAAAAGTATAGCACGATAAACCATTATCCGCTTACTGACTCATATGAAATCTACTCAGCGCCTGGCAAAATAAAAGAAAGGGGAGCATATGATTTGGAGGGCCGGAAAAATGGAGTTTGGGAGTTTTATTCAGATGAAGGTACCATCGAGAAGCGTACTACTTATAAAAACAATGAAGAAAATGGGATAGAAGAAATTTTTGATAAGAAGGGAAATCTCTTCCGAAAGCTTCGTTACGATCATGGCCAAGTAGTAGAAATAATTAAATGAGATATTTATTACCCTTGATTTTGAAGGTGTTTTATTCGCAGTTTCTAAAAATTCCCGAAAATGATAACCACAGAAGCAACTGGCAGGGAGATCACAAAACTCCAAAAGAGGTTTGTCAGCATCTTCAACAGTAAAAAACCGGAACGCATAGAGGCAATCGTTGGCTCACCTGGTGGGGCATTTAAAGCAACCTTTTTGTATTTCAAACAATTCAATTTCTGGGCTGTATTTGATAATACCGGGACACGATATTGGAATGCATTTGGGACAGGCAAGCCCATTGCCGGGAAAAACAATTCCATTACTTGCGAAATCAACTTCCCATTCGATGGAATCGAACGGAGAGTCGCAGGGGTATTTGGTAGAGAAAGTGATAAGGTCTTATTGCTGCACCGGGGTAGAATTGGCGGGGGGCGAAAAGGCATTGGGAAAAGCCTGTTTTTCGATAACTATCGGGGTGCTTACGAAGTAATCCAGGATGGCGATCAGGAAAACACCCTAGCACTAATCGGAAGCCTGGATTCTAAATACTTTGTTCAACAAATTGCCTCCTTCATTTTTGAAGTACAGAGAATAAAAGATTTAATTGAACCTACTTTAGAAAATGCCGGTGACGACGATGCGGAGGATAGTTCTTTCAATTATGAATTCAAAGAAGAAGGATTCGGTAAAAGGCGGTATTCCAGAAAGGACGAGATCGAAGCCGAAAGCTATCATGGTATTATTGTAAACGCACTGGCAGATAAATTAGCCGAAAGGGGCTTTGTGGTTGGCAATGATCGGAAAAGGGATCTTTACACGATAAGGGACAATCGAATTGATCGGATTTTTGAAGCTAAAACCGCCCTTACAAATAGCAGTATCTATTCGGCCATAGGTCAGGTGCTATTTTATTCATCAGAAAAAGGTTTGGATAACAACCAGAAAATATTGGTGTTGCCAGAGAAACTGAAAGCGTCAGCTGAGAAAATCATACAGCGTTTGGGGCTACAAATCCTGTATTATTCATTTCAGGGTAAAGTAGTTCGGTTTATTGATCTTGATGGTGTTTTGAATAAAAAGTAGGGTCTATGATTTACAATGAGGAAAAATTGGAAAGTTTTAGTCAACCTAGATCCCGCCATGAGATTCTGCGGGCGAGGGATACGCAATTGGATATACGAAAGGCATTAGAATCATATTTTGACACCGAAGCGGTGGAAAGGAAGTATAATTTCAAGCCTGTGTTGGTTCCATTTCTTCAAGGTTCTTACCGTAACAATACACACGTGGCCAAATCAAGTGATGTGGATGTGGTCATTCGGGTAAAAAACATTTGGAAAGACAATAGGGAGGTGTTGCCGCCGGATCAACGCGCCAAATATGAAGCAGCTTATAGTTCAGTATTGTACCCTTTTGGGGAGTTCAAAAATGATATTCTAGTTGCTCTTTCTAAACATTTTGGGGCAGATAATTTGCAAAATGATCAAAAGTGTATCAAGGTATTAGAACATGCCAAATACGGTACTGCTGATGTCATTCCTTGTTTTACCTATCGGTTATATGGTAATTTTCAGAGCGTTGAGCAGGATGTTGATTTCACAGAAGGCATTTGCTTTAATACCAATTATGGGGACCTTATTCGAAATTTCCCGAGATTACACAACACGGCCTTATCTAGAAAATGTGACCCTAACAATCGCGCCTTTAAAGAAACTGTACGGATGTTTAAAAATATGCGAGATGATTTGATTGTGCGGAAGGTACTCTATCCCAATGTTGCAAAGTCGTATTATATTGAAAACTTGCTTTGGAATGTACCTGATGATTGCTTCAACGGGAAACGAATGGACATTTTTAATCAAATAATGTCTTTTTTGAATACAATTACAGATGCGAAATTAGTACCCTTCTTAAAATGTGCTAATGGTGTGGATCAGTTGTTTGGACCTAACAACTGGAAAGAACATGAAGCTAAAATATTCTTTGATACACTAAAAAGGATAGCATGAAACTGAACTTTAAATACTACAAGGCAAAAAGCCTGCTCCTATTGGTCGTCGGCTCGTACATTCTTTCTTTGGCACTCAAAGAAAAGCTTGGCTATCTGATAGTTTTCCCTGAATCATTGGAAAAAATTTTGGCACTTCTTGGATGGCTAAAACCTATGATGGTAATCAGTTTCGTTTTATTCCTGATCAACAAATATTTGTGGAAATATCCCTGGATGCGGTGGCTGATTGATATTCCAAATTTAAATGGCAGGTACGTCGGTGAACTGACATCCAGTTTTACCGGGCCTGACGGTCAGCAAGTCAAAAAGGACTGTGTTATTGAAATCAAGCAGGACGCCTCAGGCATTCATGTCAGCACCTATTACGCAGATAAGGGAACAAAGGTTCAAACTTCAAAAGCCGGGAGTATCGCAGAGGAGATTATCAAAGAGAAAAAAGGTATCTTTTCGCTGCTTTATATTTTTAGCAATGAGCCGGATGGTATGCTTGAAGCGCTGAACAAACACGATGGTACTGCCAAATTTGCTTACCTGGCTGACAAAAAAGAGTTAGCAGGAGAGTATTACAACCACCGTCTAAACAAAGGAACAATTCGGGTGGCATTTGAAGGGAAGAAACGCCTACACCGGTTTGCTCCTTAGTCTACTAGGTAGTAGCACACGCCATTATCAGTAACATCAAAAGGTGAATTCAATTGTTCATTAATTTTTGATTCAATTCGCAAAAAAATCGTTATTATTGCGAATTGAATCGCAATAATATGATCAAGCGTATTTTAGAACAAAGCATAAGGGATAAGCTCTTCAAAGGAAAAGCAATCCTTCTTTTTGGCCCCCGGCAGACGGGTAAAACCACACTGTTGAACGCGCTTTTTAAAAACGAACCGGGAGTAACATGGCTAAATGGCGACGATCCCGAAACCCGGATATTGCTGGAAAATGTGTCTGCCATCGGCTGGAGGCGTATTTTAGGAACCAATAAGATCCTGGTATTGGATGAAGCCCAGCGCATTGGCGATATTGGGCTCAAGCTCAAGTTAGTCACCGATCAGATGCCGGAAATACAGGTGGTGGCTTCCGGCTCCTCGGCCTTTGAACTGGCCAATCAGGTAAAAGAACCGCTGACTGGCCGGAAATGGGAATTTCATTTGTTCCCCGTTTCTTTTGGTGAAATGGAGGCTCATCATGGCTTTGTAGAGGAACACCGCCGGATATCCGAACGCCTGGTATATGGCTATTATCCGGAAGTCGTCAACCATCCGGGGGAAGAACGGGAAGTATTAAGCCAACTGGCCGATAGCTTTTTGTACAAGGATATTTTGATGTGGGAGCGCATCAAAAAACCGGAGAAACTGACCCGTTTGTTGCAGGCATTGGCTTTCCAGATGGGCAATGAAGTTTCGTATCACGAATTGGGCCAAATAGTTGATCTGGACAATCAGACGGTGGAAAACTACATCAATCTGCTGGAGCAAACCTTTATCATTTTCAGGCTGCCGCCATTGAGCCGAAACTTGCGTAAGGAGCTGAAGCGGAAACGAAAAATCTACTTTTACGATAACGGGATTCGGAATGCCATTATCGCCCAATATCAACCGCTGGAACTTCGCCAGGATATTGGCGCCTTGTGGGAAAACTGGCTGATCAGCGAACGAAAAAAAACACTTGAATATCATGGCATCCATGCCAATACATTTTTTTGGCGCACACAGGATCAGCAGGAAATTGATTATATAGAAGAACGAGATGGTAAAATGTGGGCCTATGAAATGAAATGGTCACCTAAAGCCAAACCTGCTTTTTCAAAAACATTCACGCAGGCGTATCCGGAACATGAATTGCAAGGCATCAACCGGGAGAACTATTTTGAATGGTTGGCTGGCAAATAAAACCTAACTGAAACATGTTACAGGAGAAAATCGAAAAATATTTCCGCCAATACCCCGGGCTTCGGGTGTTGTTCTTTTTTGACGAACAGGAAGAGTTTCGAAAGGATCTGGAGTCGCTGGATCTGCCAGGCATCCAGAAACTGGTTTGGGAAAACAATGACTTCTACCTAAAAACCCGCTTGCACGGAGATCTGCGCACAGAAAAAATCTTGCTGTATTTGCCGAAAGCTGCGCCGCGTGACAATAAAGCTTTTCATGCTTTTCCGCTGCTAGGGTTATTATTAGCCAACAAAGAGCTCGCCCTGGATGATGTCGGCGAATTTCTGGATGAATTTCAGCTAAAAAGGCAGCATAAGAAACTAGCCGGCAAGTATATGCGGGAGTTGAAACATGCGACTGTGAAGGATGTTTGTCGCCCTGTATTGACAGCTGCCAATTTTGAGGAAAAGAATCTGGTGCAAGGCTTGATTTCGTCGTTTTTGCGGTTTACAAGCATCATGCCATGGAGCATCCTCCTGGGAAAATTGCTTACGCTCACCTTGCCTTCGCAAGAGGAAGAACTAAGCAGATTCCAGAACAAAGTGGAAGACAACCAACTTCTTGAATTCATACACGAAAAGACACACGACTATTTTGGAGAGCGATTAGGAGATTTATCCAAAGACAGCCTGCTCAACCTACTCCGTAAGGTTTACTACAACCGGATGACTCAAAACTTAAGGCTTAGCAGCAACGATCCCTACAAGGCTTTGCGGATGGATGGCTCTACGCTGGTGTTTTTCAACAGTTTTTTACAGGAAGCATCAAACAACCGTCGGATACAGGAAAAACTGGAAGAGGCACTGTATTTGGTGAAAAATGATATTCAAAGCCAAAAACTGATTGAAGCCTACGGCCAGGACGTAACATTCAACTGGTATCCGGAAGATATGCTTTGGAATCTGATAGAAGCAGAACTTTCCAATCTTCACATAAACCCGGCTGGCAGCATCGAGCGCCTGGAATCTCTAAGCCTGCAAGAAGATTTGTCAAAAGCACTGGCCGAAACCCTTCAGTTTCTGATCCAGTCAGCTCGAATGTTCCAACAAATCAAGAGCATAAAGAGCTATATCCTGGATACACCGGACTTATACATCTCAACCTATACCAATGAATGGATGCTGGTAGATACCGCCTACCGTAAAGCAATCCGGCATTATCGACATGGAAATATGGAAGATGCCAAAGCACGATTGAATCTCGATCCCGTTATAAATGAAGTAAATGCGGCCTACGATCAGCATTTAGATACTATGAACCGTGAATGGCTCAAGTGTTTGAATCAATACGATTTTGATTACCAAAAAATCCGGGCACCCAAGCAATACGATTTCTACAAAACAGAAGTAGAACCTTACGAGCAAAAAGTCGTGGTCATTATTTCCGATGGTCTTCGCTATGAGGCTGCAATAGAATTGTTAAACATGCTGCATGGCGACCCGAAAAACACCGCTGATATTCGGTATCAACTGGCTTCCATTCCTTCCAAAACCAGTATTGGTATGGCCCAGCTTTTACCAGCTAGTGAATTAAGCTTTGAAGATGGAAATATTTCAATTGAAGGGATCAAAACAGAAGGCATTTCAAACCGTCATCAAATTCTGAGCCTGAAAAATCCCGAAGCATTTGGAACCCAATATTCTTCCTTTCGGAATAAATCCCAGGAAGAGCTTCGGGAAATATTTAAAAACAAGCTTGTGTATGTTTACCATGATGTAATTGATGCACGCGGCGACAAAAGTGTTTCAGAAGACAGAACATTTTTGGCGGTGGAAGAGACTCTGGAGGAGTTAAAGAAGTTTATAAAATCTCTGCACGCAACCTACAATGTGGCACGGGTACTTGTTACAGCCGACCACGGGTTTTTATATCAGGACCGCACTATTGAAGAAAAAGACAAAGAGACAAGTCCTAACGGCAAGGCGCTTCAGAACCATAACCGATTTGAAATTTCCAAAGAGCAAGATGCGGTATCGATGGGGTATAAACTCCCCTTGTCGGCTACTACAAAATTTAAGGATGATTGGTTTGTGACCATTCCTCAGTCGATTAACAGATATAAACTACAAGGTGTAGGGCATCAATATGTGCATGGAGGCGGCAGTTTACAAGAGTTGGTTGTACCAATCATAGATAGCTCTCGCAAACGTCAGGAGATCGCCCAAAAGGTAATGCCGACTCTGTTACAGCGCGGTCAATTGCGAATAATATCCAATATCCTGCGGGTTCAAATTTTGCAAACCAACAAAGTGTCCCGATTCGAAAAAGAAATTTCCATCAATATCGGCTTGTACAAAGACCTGGAGCTGGTTAGCAATGAACAAACGCTTTTGCTGAACTCCACAGAGGAAGCACCGAGTGAACGCTTACACCGTATTGATCTCACCCTCAAGCCTGTAGCGGCCAAGGAATCCTTCCTCAAGTTGAAAATATTTGATGTAGATGATAAATTAAACCCACTCATAGAAGAAGTGGTGCAAAACAGCACCCTCATCCAAACCGATTTTTAATATGGATTTGAAAGAAAAAACACTGGCTCATTTCGAGGGCAAAGTGGTGCGCAAAGACCTGACCTACAAAGTCAAGGGTAACGCTGTTGTACCTACCTATGTATTGGAGTACTTATTGGGACAATACTGTGCGATAGATGACGAGGATATCATAGAAAAAGGCATTGAAAAAGTAAAAGAGATTATAACCAACAACTATGTCCATCGAAGCGAATCTGAAATCGTAAAAGCAAAGATTCGGGATTCAGGGCAGTTCAAGATTATTGACAAGATAAATGTCTCCTTAAACGATAGGGATAATATTTACGAAGCTGAATTTTCCAATTTAGGACTTCACCATGTTCCGATTGCGGATAGCATGGTAAAAGACAACCAAAAACTGTTAAGCGGTGGAGGGGTCTGGTGTATTTTGGAAATTGGCTATAGCCATGCTGCCGACACAAGAGTTCGATGGATAATAATGGATATCAATCCTATTCAGGTGTCCAATATTCAACTTGAAGAGTATTTGGAAAACCGCAAGCATTTCACCACAGATGAATGGCTGGATTTATTAATGCACAGTATTGGATTAAATCCGGAATACTTTAACCGCCGAGGCAAGTTTATACAGATATCCCGCCTAATCCCACATGTAGAAAATAACTTCAACTTCATTGAGCTTGGCCCTAAGGGTACTGGTAAATCCCATGTTTTTTCCGAGCTATCGCCTCACGGGGTTTTGGTATCCGGTGGAGATGTTTCCAAAGCTCGCCTTTTTGTCAACAACTCAGGCGAAAAGATTGGCCTTGTCGGGTATTGGGATGTGGTAGCCATGGACGAGTTCGAGCAGGAAAAAGGGGCCAAACGAACCGATGGAGATCTGGTAAAAATCCTTCAAAACTATATGGCCAACCAATCTTTCAACAGGGGAAAGGAAACCTATCAAGCCACTGCTTCCATGGTATTTGTAGGCAACACAAAACATACTGTGCCGTACATGCTTAAAAATACTCACTTGTTTGAATCCATCCCTGATGGATATATAAAAGGTGCTTTTCTGGATCGCATGCACTTATACATCCCAGGTTGGGAAGTACGCATTTTGAAAAACGAAGTATTCTCCACGGAGTACGGTTTTATCGTAGATTATTTAGCTGAGATATTACGGGAATTAAGGAAAGCTGATTACAGCGGAATCCTCGATAAATATGTGGAATTACACGGCTCATTGTCAACTCGCGATAAAACCGCAATCCGCAAATCTTTTTCAGGCCTGGCTAAACTGCTTTATCCTCACCGGGAAATGAATCAAGAGGAGGTTGTTGAATTGTTGAATTTTGCGATTGAGGGCAGAAAGCGGGTAAAAGACCAATTGTATATCATAGACGAAACTTTTCGCAATGAACCGGTGGAGTTTACCTACATCCTAAAATCAAACAAACAATCCTATGCGCCAGAAGCGCTGGAAAAGTTGAATCTCGCCACGGCCAAAGCAGACCGTTTAAGTGAAGAAGAGGAATTGGAGGAGTCCTTAACACATGAATCAGCGATAAATCTAACGCCACACCAAACCATTATTCAGGACAACCAGACCGGGGTTTCTTACCGAAAACTTTTTGCAGATTACTTGAAAGGGGCTTCAAAAATCAGTATTCAGGATCCTTATATCCGGCTACCTTATCAGTTTAAAAACCTGTTGGAATTCTGCATTATGCTAGCCAACAATAAGGATCCAGAGGACGAAATTAGTTTGGAAGTTGTTTCATGGAATAGCGTGGAATACCAGCCATCTTCTGTCTCCAGTTTTGAAGAGCTTCAGGAAAGTGTCAAAGACCTGGGTATCCAGTTTACATTCATGATGCAGGACACTCACGATCGCTTTATATGGGCTGACAATGGATGGAAAATTACGCTTGGGCGCGGGTTGGATATTTTTGAGAAAACCGAGGGGCGATTTAATGTAGCAGATTTGGATCAAAATTTGCGGCGTTGTAAGGCGTGTGAGGTGACTTATTTGCGGGTGTGATGCTTATAAGAGGCCTCATCTTTTAATCAGTTCAAGTTTTTCAAAAATAATAATTGATGCAAACAATAACACAGATACTTGTGGATTACTCGGGTAGTATGGAACACAAAATTGAGTTTGCTAAGCGGTTAATTATTGAAGAAGTTATTCCAGCCTTGGATTTTTCTTATAAAATAGGTGTGAAAACTTTTTATTCTTCAGATAGAAAACCTAATTTTATAGAAGTCTTGCCACTCAATATTGTAAACAGAGAAGACTTAGATTCAGCAATTAAAAATATCGGTAAGCCTAATGGTGGCACACCAATAGCAGCCGCCATAAAAAATTCATTTGATGAATTAAGTGAATACCCAGCATATGATAAGAGGATTATTCTTATCACTGATGGCCAAGAAACAGATGGAGGAGATTATGAAGCTGAAGCTAAAAAAGCTGGAGAAAATGGTGTTTATTGCCAAATCCATATAATTGGGCTCGGCTTGGATGCGACTCAACTCACAAAAGCAAATACCATTAGTAGCATCACCCATGGTACAGTCAGTAATATCAAAGATACCAATACCTCAAAATATGAAAAATCCATAATACAAAACCATCTTTCAAATTTTACTTCTGCTATTAAAAACCCTCAAGCTACACAAAGTGCGAATAGTAGTGTTGTTGAAAAAGAAACTACATCAGCCTTTGGATCAGAAACCTCAATAGAACGTATAGACCCTGCATCAAATAAAGTTGGTAATCCTCCGATTTTTGCTCAAGATTCGTCAGAAACAATAAGTTCATCTAATCATATTGAACCTCCAAGTGAACCTAATTCAAATGAATTAATTGACCTAAAAACTGAATCAAATGCTGAAGTAATTGTATCCGATTTAGTATCAACAATCATACCTGAAACAACGAATCAAGACGTTCATAATAGTTCTACTATAGCCAATAGTGGGTTACAATCAGATAACCTGACCCTTGAGAAAAGCCATTCTTTTAGTGACCTTGATTTCTCTTTGATTAGTGGGTTATTTAATGCTGTTCTTAAAAGGATGGATGAACTATTTAATGAGTTAAGAGTCCTCAAAGCAGAGATTTCTAAAGAGGGAGAAGAAAAAGCAAATTTACTCACATCAGAATTAGAAAATAAAGAAGCTCATGAACTTGTATCTAATCTTCTATTTAGTCGATATGGTGACCGCATTGAATATTCAAATGAAAATGGAGTAAATCGACTTTATAAAGTTTTTTTTAAGGTTGGAGAACAAGTTGAATATCATATCCTTTGTAAAACAATTCATGCGGATTTAAAATCCTTTTCTCTTACTAAGATGGAATGGAGACTTTTCCTAAATAATACTAAAAACACTCAGGTTTATTTAGTATTTCCAAAGGAAAGTGAGCATGAGTATTTACTAGTGGACAATTTATTAGACTGGATCATGAGAGGTAAACTTTTACCATATTTAAATGAAAGTGCAACAATACAGCCTGGGAGAGTGTACTTAACTTTGGATAATAGTATTCATTATTAGCTAAAGCAAATCAATTAAATTATTTTGATTAATCTGATAAGTATAATGACACTTTATTTATAAGCACAAATATGAACAACCCAACCAAAGATTTTCTTCTAAGATTTATCCAAGGCATTTCAAATAACTCAATATTTGAAGTGCTAAAAGAAGTAATTGAGAGCAGCTTTTTTGCCAAAAAAGTTGCTGAAAAGACTGGATTAATGCCTGTTTGGGCGATTTATTACATTCATACTTCTCAGTTGGGAAACCGTCATAAAACCCAAATAGTGAAGGCTTTCAAAAACGGTAAAGGAGCTGCCGACTTTATTTATTCGCAGGCTTTGGCAGGTAAGCCTGTCAATAATTATAGTCTTGAAATAATCTTTATAGATCAAGCATCTGAAGAATTATATTACTCTACGAGACAAAATACGATTGGGTATTGGAATTATTATGAATATTATTCAAATAAAGAAACAGCGGCAGCAAGTGCTAGTGATAACATTAAAATTGAGCAAGTAGTGATTGAATAGAATGCTGTTTATTATTCTTGAAAAAGTTTAGCGCTCAAAACCAAAGAACATTTCAAGCTACTCCAGGCGGAAGTGATTGGGTGCTATTGGGCCCTGATCCATTAGTTGTTCCGGCATGCGCGAAAAGGTAGGTCTAAAACTGAATTTTAGGTGATCACCTGCATTAACTGATCATTTGATCGATAACCCATAAAAAATATTCAAAAACTTCCCATATTTGTTGTTGTACTTTAATACCCTCAAAACTGAGCAAAAACCTGATAATCCGCCCGCCTTTGCACATCCCACCGATAATCAGGTAATCATCATTCATGTTGTCAATAAACCTTTTTCCTGCAATAAACCTTGCAGGAGGTAGTCCTCATTTGTCTTCCGATTGTACCGATTTCGAGCCGAATGCCGGTAAATAGAATCGTCATTTGAGCCTATTGGAAACCTTCAAATTTTTGACAGCATGAAAGCGATAAAACTATGTTTGCTGATCATGTGCACCCATGTGTTTACACTTTGGTCACAAACCAGAAGCTTTGGCACCTTGCCCCTGGCGCAAAAACCTGGCGCCATATCCGTAAACGGCGCAAAAATTGAAGACACGGAAGAATATCGGCAAGCCCTCAAGGTGTACAATAAACTTGTCGCCGCCCGTGGTGATTTTCGCTATCCTGTTCCCACTTTCGCTCTGTGCCGGGAAATGAGATCCGTAGCCTACGTGAACTACGACCACCTGGAAATTACGCTGGAAGAAAAGGCCATGGAGGTATGCAAAACTTTTGGACCCGACGCCGAAGCCGCCATTGCCTTTTTACTTGGCCACGAACTTACCCATTACTACGAAAAACACGCCTGGCAGCGCGGATTTGCCGCCGAGTTTAAAGACTTGCCCATCGGTGTTACGATCGACAGTCTTTTCGACGATGTAGCACACGAAACAGAGGCCGACTACCTGGGCGGTTTTCTGGCCTACTCTGCGGGATATGGACTTTTTGATAAAGGCGCTGAACTGATCCAAAGGATATACAAAGCATACAATTTACCGGAAAAATTGAACGGCTATCCATCCATGTCTGACCGGCAGGCACTCACAACCAGGACAGCTCAACAACTCAAACAACTGGTGGATGTATTTGAAATGGCGAACATGCTAACCGCCATTGGTCATTACACAGAAGCTTATGAATATTACCGGTATGTGCTCATGCAGTACCAAAGCCGGGAGCTCTACAACAACCTGGGCGTAACGGCTGTAATGGAGGCCATCAATAAGTATTTTGAGGAAAAGGAACTGAAATACCGGTATCCCATTCAGCTGGATATGGAAACAACCCTGGTCCATGGATATGGCACTGTGGATGCCAGAAACGTACTTTTAAACCAGGCGCTGCTACACTTTGATGCCGCCATCAGCATGGACCCAAATTATGCTCCTGCCTATCTCAATAAAGCCTGCACTTATGCCTTGATGGGAGATACCCTGCGCGCGCGGTTCTTTGCCGAAAATGAAGCCAAACCAGCAGCTCTTCGCGGTGATTATCCAAAGACGCTTATAGATGTGGATATCCTGATCGGAATTCTGGAAACCAAAGGAGGCAATAAAGAACAGGCTAGACAACTATTCCAAATGGCTGCCGATTCAGGAAGCGCTTTGGCAGCATACAACCTGTCAATGCTGAACAGGGAAAAATCGGTACCTGAGGAAATGAAGCTCAGCATCAGCATACCAAAAGTGGAGAAAATCGATGGCCAATCCATGAAAGATGTAGCCGCAAATATGCTGGTCGATTACGACAAGATCATTAGGTTAAGTCAATATCTGGTGTTCTACCAAAACCCCAAACAAGGTCCTCAGTCAAAACTGTTCGCCAGCAAAAACAAGCAGACTGGTGAGGTCACGAAATTCCACATTACCAATGCCAGTTACACAGGCCAAACCGCCAGGGGCATTGGCATAGGCGCCGGGCGGAATGAACTCATTCAGGCTTATGGAGAACCCAGGCGGAGTGTGGAGACGCCGCGAAGCCAGATACTGGTGTATCCGAATGTGCTGTTTGTGTTGGGGCGGGGGGATCGAGTGGAGAGTTGGGGGACGTATGAGTAAACATCTCACTCGGCCTAATTTGGAGATTATTATTCTGTACATTTTTAATAATCGGTCATGCCATTAAATCTCATCTAAACCTATTAGTTTTTATCCTTATGGAAAGCAGAAATCACAAGCCAAACACCCACAACGACATCTACAATATTCCACAATTCCCGTCCTAATGAAACTTTGAAAAATGGCTGAAAGAGAAGTGCAAGTGTTAAATAGATTGTAGCAATTGTATTTTCCCCCTGTTCATAATACTTCCAAGCAAATATTCCAAAAGCTATCAGAGAAACAAAACGAACCAATTGAAAATAGCCGTATAGCATATCACCAAGGCATAAAAACAAGAGTACTGCGAGTACAATTTTTGTGGTTTTTCCCATCAATGAAAAATTGGAGTTTCTGAATATTGAATTGTGCTAATTAATAGTGGGAAAAGGCCTGTCCTTGTAATAAAACAAATGCAAATTGAAATTCCAGAAAACAGCAATAAATATTCAGCATCGTTTCTTGAAGCTGCTTCATAAATATTTACTCCTTTTGAAAGCACAGAAAAAGTCATTTTAGCAAACCAAATAGATAATAATAAAACAACTACTGAAATACTAAAAAACAATGTAAAATAAGCAATAAAACCAATCATCAAATTACCAACCGTACTGAATGATTGGGTATTCAGCAACTCTTTTGCCGCAGCTCCAACCTCACTAATAAAAAGCCCGGCACAAATAAATAAAATAGCTTTTAGCGCATTAACACCAACATTATCACTATCCCTTTTCAAATATTTCTTTAGTTTTCGATTTGTCAGGAAATTAATCAATGAGATAGCTAGAATCCCACTTAGAATCAATAATGTGATAAAAAGTAATTGGCTCATTTTTATAGATTTTTAGTTGAAATTAAATTAACATACCAATTATTCATATTGGACATTTTAGACGGAAAAACACCAGGTGCTATCCCTGCTTGAGTCGTTTCCCATAGGACATACCGTTTCCGATTAATAGTCTTTGATACGCCCATGTATGGTAAATTTATGGCAATTATAGAATGCCTATAAATCTCACTGCTTAACATTACGACATCATAGCCGTAGTGACTTAAAATTGTAAACAATAATAGAGCGCGGGTATCGCAGTCTCCATCCAGGGTTGCGATAAATTCTACTGGGCTAAATATTCCAAATTTAACGTTTGGATGACAGTTGCCACCTGAAGAGAGATATTCAAAAATAAATTGATCGTTGTAAAGTAAAGGGTCACATGCCTGGTCAAGAACTAGTGTATATGGAATGTCTTGAATGCAAGAAACGATTGCTTCCGCAAAAAGCTTTTCGTTGAGTTTATGACTTACTTGAACAGAGTCAAATAGTGAATAAACACCAGTAAGCTTGCTTGAGTCGTTTGCAATAAACTGCCTCAATAGCATATCGAAGTCATTAAGAGACGCTACAGCTATTGGAGTATTTTGATGGTAGCTTTCAGAGGACTTCCACTCACTGGTCTTTATTGACAAGTATCCACTATATTCTGCGCCGGCATAATCCTTCCATACTCGAAAATGGCGGATGATACTATCATTTAAGATACCATCTTCTATTGGTTGATAATCGGTCGTTTCCATTTCCGTATTATCCGGCTTCTGAGGTGTTACTATCATGTTTGGATCATTAGACCAATAGGAAAACAACACAAAACAGATAAAAATCAAGAAAAACAACCAACTGAATGAAATAAATGCCCTCCCAGCATACCGAATTACAGGTTGAATTATATTACCTAATAATTGAAGGACAAGGATTATTCCGATAAATAGAATTATTGGCCACCCCCAAATGAGCAATGCCATACCATAAAAAACTAAAATAGCATATGCCAGGATTTCCCCAAGAGTATTCCAAATAGAAAATGCCGCTGATGGACGTTGCTCTGAGCTTCTTGACCTCAGATTTTCGGGGGTTTCATTAGTTTTATCATTACTCTCAAAATCTGGAGTTTCTCTAAGAATATTCTCAAATGAAATTTGTTCCGCAGGGCTTTTTATAGGCCCTTTTGACCTCGCATTTTCGAGTGTTTCTTCGGCTCTATTTTTACTCTCAATATCTGGGGGTATAACCAATTTAACTTGATCTACGTGCAAAATATATCCACATATATCCCCTTCAATCGACCCAAACACTTTGTTCTCTTCATATAGTATGTCAAACAAGCGAATGTTTGCGAGTTTTGGATCTTTTAGGTCTAATGTAAACTTCCGACTTTCCCCATTGAGATAGTTAATGATAAAACAAGTGTCTTTTGGTAGTTTACTTGGGAAAGGTTCAACATAAACAAACTCTTCAAACTCCTCACCTTCCGTCCATTTTCTAATATCTTTTTCTTCGATAATAGTTTCCGCCTCCAGAATCTCAATCGAGTAGTAGTTTTCATGAACCAAATCTGACGAATATTCATCTAAAAAACCATAATACTTTCCCCGAAATTTACCCTTGAGATAGGTTTTTCGGTTAATGTTATTAAGTATGGTTCTGAATTCAGTCATGGTATAATTGGTGTATCAAATCACTTTCAGGAGCGAGTTTTTTATCCCTTTCTATCCTTTGCGTATTAAACGGTGGGTCTGTATATAATTCAACCCATGCATACTGCGTCCCGAATTCACCCTGAATAACTCGATTATAGGTTTCCTTAAAGCTATTATATTCTTCTAATACTATCCTGGTTTCAATCTCTTTTTTCAATTTGTAAAATTCACTACTGGCTGAAATAAGGTGTTTCAAGACAGCTGGAAGCATAAATATGAACAATACCAAAAGTGATGTAAGCCAACACTTTGGATATTTTGTACATAGTAAAATAATTCTTTGAGTATAAAAAGTTGACTTTGAAATAAGTATTTCCATTTTTGAAATGAGATCTTTTTTCCTTTTTTCATTTTCAATAAGGATTTTTTCTAACGGAACTGGGCTGCTAAGGTCTGAACCCTTTGAAGGTATAACGCCTTTTTGATGCTGGATCAATTGCCTGATCGGTTCAGATTTCTTATTAAAAAACTCGCTGGTCAGTTTGGTATATTTATCAAGTTGTGCTGCTTTGTACTCTGCAATGTCTCGATCCAGATCATCAGAAAAGAAAAATACCTCTATTGGTTTGGTAATCAACAGTGAAATGAAAATAATAAATCCGTATTTGATCAGGTTTGGGAGTATTTGAAACTTCAGCTTTTGCTTTTTCCCAATAGTCCTTTTTGACAAGGTGTACAAGATAAGCAAGTAGATGTTTGTTATCATCCAGGCTAAAAAAATGGCAAGTATTACTGCAAGAAAAGTTACATCAAAAAGGTTAATGAAAAGCATTGTAAGGCTGAAAACACAGGTTACAAAAACAAAAAGCACAAATACTCCAATAGCAAAAAAAAGGTTCCTTAAAGAATGGGAACTTTTCCTGATAATGCTATAATCCTCTCCGGAAAGACTACAAAAAAAACGGTTAATAGCCATTATTAAATGGAGGTTTTTGCTCTTTTTGCAGATTTACGAATGCTTCCGGGTCTTCATCAATTTTACGTTTCATTACTTGTTCATATCGTTCTAGCGCATATAAAGCCAATCTCCTTTCCATTTCCCTCGCATCAACTTGTGCATAGATTTCCTTCTCGGCGTTCAAATTCTTTACCAAATCGCGTTCAATGCCTTCTTTGTCTTTATAATAGTTATATTGGACATAAATACCCTCATCTGCTTTTATCAATTCTTTTATATTTTCTTCCATAAAATCATACGGAGTTTTAACCAGCATAAGCTTGAAGAAGATTGGGGTAAGTTCTATTACCATAAAAAGCAGGGTAATAAATAAGGAAATCCAGAACCCGGCAATCTTATGTGAAAGTTTAATTCGTTCTAATAATCCATCAAGGCTAGCTGCAACTTTTTTACTATCGGCACGAGCTGTATCCTTTTCGATTCCTATATTTGTTAGTTGAGAATTTAATTTAGCTATAATTGGCATGTTCCTACTTACTACAGTATCACGATCAGCTTTTTTTTCATTTTTTACCTGTAATTTATGTTCAGCATCTGTTCCAAAACCGGTTCCTTGCCCCTCAAGTTCTTTTAGGTACTCTTTTGTAGCAGTTGACAACTCTGACTCTTTTACTTCTATTTCTTTGTAAAGACGATCTTTCTCTACATTAATAACACTAATTCGATCGGAGAATATTGAGTCAATTTGAGCAATGTATTCTTGCTCTTTCTCTAGCTGAGCAGAATGTAAGGCAGCATCGATTTCCGTTTTAAACATCCTAATCTCAACCGGCTTAGCTATAGTAAGCGCAATGATTGCCCCCATAATAATCCGAGGTATAGCACCTTTAAACTCCTCCCAGGTTATAGCCTCTGTACCATCTCCTTTGCCAGTGCTTGTAACGATAAATCGATCAATATTAAAGATCATCAAGCCCCAAATAATGCCGAAAATGATCGAAAGTATGGATGTAGAAAGCTGGAATTGTTGCTCTAGTGCTGATCCCCTAGGCTCAAAAATCGTATAAAATGCATAGCCACCTGCTATACCCGCCATAACACCTGTTGCGACAATAATGCCTCCAAGGCACATGTACTTTATCTGATCAGAATAAGTTGCACGAGTCAATATAAAGCGATCGCCGCCTGCTGCACGCCAAAATAGGCGCATTATCCAGGAAGGTTTTGGTGTAACGTAATAGTCTCTTTTCATTGGAAATAAGTTAATTCAGGTTCGTTTTCTTTGAAGTATTCAGCAGGCAGAGGGCTGATTTTAGTAGTATGGGAATCAGTCAGTTTGCTACCGATCACGATGCTATTTGAAAAAACTGTCTCAAGTTGCCCCTGTGCAAATTCCTGTCCCCCGATGGTAATATTTGGTGGCGGGACATCCAGATTAGCTCGACTTAATTGGGCCGAGAAGGAAACTGGAGAAACTATAAGCTTTTGTGATAAACCAGTCGTTGACTGATAAAGTGGAATTTGATATTCAACCTTTTCAAATACACCGAAAAAGATCAGGGTGATGAATGGCCCTTGTATAGAATCTGTTATTGAGACACCTTTCGCGTTTCCGGGAAATGTAATTTTATGCTCTCGAATTCCAATTTTGTAACATCCAACGACGTTCCAGGAAAGCACATGACACAATTGCGTACCCTGCATTTCAAATCTTAAAGCAAGGGCTTCAACTTTGATCGTTCTACCCAAAATAATTTGGTAGAGATACCAGAATCCAATCTGGATCAAGTTGCTTAAACGTCTTATATATTGTTTCATTTGAGGCGCAAGGATTTACATGCATTAATACTGCACCTTTGAAGATTTAACTTGTACCCTACTGGTCGATAGGACCAAGATGCTTTCACATAACCATATAATAAGAAATACTGCCGATCACCTTTAAAATCATACCGAATTCTCAATATTCAGGCAACACTGCTAATATGGTGCCAAATATTAATAATATGTAAATAACAGGTTGCACACCTCAATTAAATATAATAGTTTTTGAAATCGTATTTAACTGTCTATAAGCTAATTATAAATTAATAATACTCCTTAATATACTCATAAGCCCGATCAAACAACACTTGATCCTTATGCAATTGATACTTTAGCAAAGCCTTTCGCAAAGACTGCTGCACCTCCCGCTCTCCGGCGCTTGTTCCCTGCCAGCCAGGGAACCGAACCACACGTACAATCGCGTCAATGTCTGCTACTATTCTCTCGACCACTGCCGGCGTTTGGTCTGTTTTCAGTTCTAAAAACAACTCTGTCAGTGCTGTAACAGGTGTTTTTTCTTCCATTAATTGTTCCAGCTCTTTTTCGGCCTGGACGGTTTCCTTGGCTATTTTGCATAGCTCCTTTACAAATTCAATGGACGTAATCAAACCCTGTTCGGCTTTGTCGCGAAGTGCCTCCAATCGCTCACTTAGCTTCTTGAATACCGGAATGCCCGGATGTTTTCTGAATCGGGCGACCAATACCCGTTCCAGCTTTTTAGTGTTTTTGGGATCCGGATTATTGAATATATCCTCGATCACATCGGCATCCAGTACAAATTCTTCGAGTTGGTGTACTGCGCCGACATGTATGTGTTCATGTATCAATTTGGTCGTCTGAGCCCCCAGTGACATCCACAACAGCTTGCCAATATTATCTGAAGCCGGCCGCACGGATTCAAACACCTGAGATAACCATTTATAATCATCATTGTACAGGTCCAGAATTCTGTCTGGCGACAGGGATTCCCATATTTTGGACAGGTAGGTATAATCACCAGCAAAAGCATCTTTCTTTTCATTGGTATTGATGGCTTCCTGTGCCGCCTCCAGGCCTTCAAAACCCTGAATGCTTCGGTCTACTCCGGTAAAATGCTGCAAGGCATTCTGCATCGCCTCGGGTAGTTTATCCCGCAGTTCCGACATATTTGAGATGACCTTCTGAATACTTTCCTCGTCAAATTGCAAGGCCTTGGCGGCATCGTCAAACACACCGAAATAGTCCACAATGCGGCCAAAATGCTTGTTGGGGTACAAGCGGTTGGTGCGGCACACCGCTTGTAAAAGGGTATGATCCTTTAAGGACTTATCGAGGTAAATGGTTTGCAGAATCGGAGCATCAAAACCGGTCAGTAACTTGGCCGTTACAATGATAAACTGAAGCTCTGATAAGGCATCATTAAAGGCTTCCGTCACCTTTTCCTGACCGCTTTTATTCAGTGCCCATTGTTGCTTGAATTCAAAACTATCGTTGGCGGTAGTAGATATCACCACCGCACTGGCTTCTGTGGGAAAATGCTTGTCCAATTCTTCCTTGTACTGCACACAGGCGTGGCGGTCGGGCGTGACAATCATAGCCTTGAAACCATGAGGCTCTACCTTTTCTTTAAAATGAAGTGCGATGTCGGCCACAATTTTTGCCACCCTTTCCGGAGCCTTCAGGAAGGCCGCCATCTTGGCCGATTTCTTATTCAGCGCATCGGCTTCTTCATCGGTTAGGGCAGCGCTTTCCTTGAAAGCTTCAAATGCCTGATCCAGGGTTGCTTTATCCACATGCACATCTACCAGGCGTGGCTCAAAGTGCAGCGGCAGGGTAGCCTTGTCTCGTATCGAATCGTGGAAGGTATAGCGAGACATATAACCTCCGGAGTCTTCCGGCGCGCCAAAGGCCCAAAAGGTGTTTTTATCGGCTTTGTTGACGGGCGTACCCGTAAGACCGAATAAAAACGCATTTGGCAGCGCTGCCCGCATTTGTCGACCCAGATCCCCTTCCTGCGTGCGGTGTGCCTCATCCACCAGTACAATGATGTTATCGCGGGTGTTCATATTGGGCTTGGCATCCCGGAACTTATGGATCATGGAAATGATGATCTTACGGGTGTCGCGCTTGAGCAGCGTTTGTAAGGCGGAAATGCTGTCGGTCATTTCCACATTGGGCACATCGGCCGCGTTGAAGGTGCCGCTGATCTGGGTGTCCAGATCGGTGCGATCCACCAGTACAATCACCGTTGGACTTTTCAGTTCGGCAGCCCTTCGCAGTTTCTGGGCGGCAAACACCATAAGCAAAGACTTTCCGGAACCCTGAAAATGCCAGATCAGGCCTTTCTTTACGCGGCCTTCGATTACGCGTTCCACAATTTTATTGGCGCCTTCGTATTGCTGGAAACGGCAGATGATTTTATTCCGCTGTTTCTTTTTATTGGAAGTAAAAAGCGAGAAGTTTTGCAGAATATCCAGCAGTCGCGCCGGATGCAGCAAGTCAGATAATTCTTTCCCGATTTCCGACAATCCTAGTTTCCTGGCCAGGGCTTCATCCTCGCTTTCGAGGCGCCAGGGCGCCCAGTATTCGAGTTTGCTACGGATGGCGCCGTAATACAACTCCTTGCCCTCTGTGGCAAAGGACAGGATGTTGGGCACAAACAAAGCCGGCACACTGTTTTCGTACACCTCGTGTACCTCACTTGCCCCATCCAGCCAGCTAATGGAGGGACGTATGGGTGTTTTGGCCTCCCCGACAACCACCGGCATGCCATTGATCAGCAGTACGATATCGGGAATTTTGGTTTCTCTGTGATGGACACGAAACTGGTTGGTGGCTATGTAAGTATTGTTGGAAAGGTTGTCAAAATCAATAAGCCGGATGGGTACATGGCGGTTGTTTTCGCCGAAAGGCAATGTCTTTTCACCGCTCAGCCACTTAAAGAATTCTTCATTGGCCTTTACCAGACCCACCTGGTTTACCGTCAGGATGATGGCCCGCAGCTTGTAGACCACCTCATCTGCCAATTCGGGGCGCTGCGCGATTTCCGGATTGAGGCGAATCAAGGCTGCCTTGAGTTCAGGTTCTACCAGCACTTCGTTTATACCGCGCTCTAGTTCTGCGGCTGCTTTGTACTGCCATTGAGTGCCATAGGCAGGCGCAGGCTCCTGGGTTCCTGTTGCATTCAGGTTTCTGCCGCTGAGGGAATGGATGATGTAGTGCTCTACGCTGTTGAGTTCATTGAAGGCCATGGGTGATTTCATTTAGAAGCTTGATAATGCGGTCGAATCGGAGCATTTGATCCTCATAAAACAAGGATCCCAAAATTGCTTCTTGCTTGTCCGGGTCCGCTAAAATATCTGCAAATCGATGGATCAGGTAATGCCTTACTTCGTCAGCCGAAGCTTGAACCTGGAATTTAAGATCAGAGGTGTAATTTAATAAATAAACGACGTCCTCAAAGTCGTGGCTCGTTCGAGGGTCTTTAATTCCCCGGTCATAAAATGCTTCCAATTTTGAGGCCAGGTAATACGGCAATGGCAGCATGTGGATAATCAAGCCATCCAGCGAGTAGGAAATCCGTTGTTTAAAACCCGGTGCGAACCAGCGATTTGCAGGTGCCCAACCAACCGCTTCGGTGCCCATCACATCTACTTTTATGTCTTCAAACCGAAAGCGGCAAACAACGTTATCCTCGGCCGATTGATAGAACCCTTTTTGGATCAAAGTTTCGCGGAGTGCCTCCAAGGCCCCCAAACTGGCAATTTCCAGGCTAATATCAACATCTTTGGTAGGACGTACATCCGCTGCACCTGGATCATCTATGTATAAACTAACGACAGCACCGCCGACATAAACCACTTGCTCGTTAAGGGTTCCCAGGGCCTGCGCAATCTTCCGGGTGGCCATGCGATTGATTAGGGTGTTCTTTAGCATATACGCGCTTTTAGTTCCTGTACAGCGAGTTGCCGCTCTCGCGCACGCCCTACCCGCAGGGCATCACAGAGGGCCACCAGTGCGTAAAAATCAGGGTCTTTCAAACAGGCTTCCGGAACATTGGGATGCAGCGGCTCTATGGCCTGGCCCCGCACATTGCCTTTCCCGTATGGCCAGACATAGGCCTCTTCGCTTTGAATTAGATCATGCAGCGGCAAAGCGGAGTGGGCAGTTGGCAGGCCCCTGACCAATGCACCGGGCTGCTGTGGATATACATAGCGCAAGCCATGTTCGAGAAACTCTAACAGGGCTGCCTGCATCAGGCGACTTTTGTCCTGGGCCAATAAACCGGCAAAAACAGAACGGTTGATGCTTTCGCTTACTTCGCTGCCGCTGATCCCCAATTCCATCGCCAGATCTTTCATATACCAGGATTGCGCGCCTTTTGCAGCGATCTTTAACAATACCAGGATGTCATGCGGACGCATACCACGATGTTTTTTCATCTATTGCGTAGTTTGTTCGCCTTAAAGATAGCGTTAATTCGCGAATCGCGAATCGCGAATTGTTATAAAGCCCTGTAATTATTTCATGAAATCTTAGGGGCGGTCATTCCGACAAAACTGATACATAAGGTCACGAACCTTGTTTAGAATATTTGGTTTATTAGGGATTTTTGTAGGGCTTTGGAGGCGACAATTTGACGTTCCAAACCATCTATACTCTTTGAAAAAAACTCAAACTTATTGCTAATCTCTTCTTGTTCATTTCTAGATCTAACTGGAACCTTTATCTTACTCAAATCTGAATTATAGATATGCATGACTGTGGCTCCAGTGCCATATTTGTTCAATTGTTGCCGAACCAACTGGCTATTCATTAAATAGCCTAAATAATAACCATCCATGTTCTTGGGTCGAAAAACAAGTATGTCTCCACCTGCATAAGCTTCAATATCATGAATAAAAGAAGCAGATTTGCCTATTTCAGTTATAGTCTCACCAGAGCCTGCAAATAGAACATCGTTTTTTTTAAGCTTGAAGCATTTTGATTTTGAATTTTCATCAATAAAGGAATGAAATTGCCTAATAATCCTATCATGTCTCGTATATAATTCACCATACCGGACACATGGATATCCAGAATCTACTAATTCTGATTTTTGGATACCCTTACCTTTTAGCAAATAACCTAAAGACCCCAGATTTGAAACTTTATGTTTTTGACTCAATTCCGCAAGCACCATTTGGATTGACTTACCATAAGTTTCAATACCATGTATCTCCTTCTCAATATCTGAATTTAGGGAAGTTTTCAGTTTCTCCAAAGCCTTCATCTCCTTCTCCACCACCTCATCCATAGCCCATAGCAGTTCGGCGAGTTTTGCTTGTTGGTCTTTGGGGGGGAGGAGGAATTCTTGAGTTTTTAAAGTTCCCCAATTTATGGTAGGAGATAGTGAGCCTACCGAAATATCTATGGCCCGGTGCATAAAAGTATCCGAGTGCAAAAAGAATGGGAATAGTCGTGGGTCAATAACATTTGGATTGGCCCTTAAAACCATGGAATGTGCAGAACAAAAACCATCAAAATCCACAAGCGCAGCTTTTCGCTGGTATGCTCTTCTTTTACCAAAAATTACATCGCCAGGGTAGCATCTAAGTTTTTGTCCCTCGACATCATCTGGCGTTCCAAACCTTTTGATATGTATGGTTTCAGCATCCAAATGTTCCAGGCCAACATAAATTTTCAGATCAGTATTATTCGGGTCAACCCGTTCAGAAATGCTTTTAGCGATTTGTTCAAAGCGGTAAGTTTGCCAGCCTGATTTATCCAAATGCTCCAGATTTAATTCTTTTTCATTTGCCATATCTAGGTCAATATTTGAAATAAATCATTCATGCTTTTCTTCAAGTCAACTGAAGATCCCTCCCACGCAGCTATGGCCTCTTTTAAGGTGATTTTATCGGTACTACTATCAACATTACTCACATAAAGTGGCAGGTTTAAACTTGCTTGATTATTTAGAATTTCATCTATATCAACGACCTTGCAAAAGACCGGTATGTCTTTGTTAGCTTCATAAGCACCGTGAATCTTATCTATGTGAAATTGCTCCAAATAAGCAATATTCTTTTCCTGCTTCACCTCTTTCACCGCATTGATAAATAGTATTTTCCCTTTTTTCTGCGCTGCTTTATTCGTAGTTGTAATCAACAAACAAGCCTCCATCGGCGAGTTGTAAAACAAATTAGGCCCCAATCCGATCACACATTCCACTAAATCCTGCTCAATCATTTTCCGCCGCATATCCGCTTCCGCATCCCGGAATAAAATGCCGTGCGGCCACAGGGTAATGGAGCGTCCGTTTTTTTCATCCAGGCTTTTTTGTATATGCTGCTGAAACGCATAATCCGCACATCCCTGCGGCGGTGTGCCCCAAATATTGCGGCCATAGGGGTCGTTTTCAAAGCTCTTGCGGTCCCAGGCTTTAATGGAATAGGGTGGGTTGGCAAGTATTACGTTGAATTGTTTTAGTTCGTCGTGGTGCAGGAAAGCGGGCCGGGCCAGCGTATCGCCCCGGACTATGCTGAATTCTTCTATGCCATGCATAAACATATTCATGCGGGCAATGGCGGAGGTAAGCAGGTTTATTTCCTGTCCGTAGAGTTTCAGCGTGCGGTATTCCTTGCCTTCGGCTTTTAGGTGCAGGGCGCAATTCAGCAGCAATCCGCCGGAGCCGCAGGTGGGGTCGTACACGCTTTCGCCGGGCTGCGGGTCCATGATCATGGTCATGAGTTTCACAACCGTGCGGTTGGTATAAAACTCGGCGGCGGTATGGCCGCTGTCGTCGGCAAATTCTTTGATCAGGTATTCGTAGGCATTGCCAAGCTGGTCGTCGGGCACGGCGCTCAGGCTTAGTTTGTGCTGCGAGTAATGTTCAATGAGGTTGATCAGGATGGCATCGCTAAGCCGTTCTTTATTGGTCCAGCTGGCGTCGCCAAATATGCCGTACAAGGTATCAGGGTTGGCCTTTTCAATGGCGCGCATGGCTTCCTGCAAGGCCATACCGACATTCGTTGTGATGGCGCGCACGTCGTTCCAGTGGGCGCCTTCCGGCACCTGAAAGTGGTGGTTTTCGGCGAAGGTGGCGTATTCTATATCGCCATCACTTTCTTTCAGGGCGCGTTCGTATTCTTCATCATACACGTCGCAAATGCGCTTGAAGAAGAGCAGCGGGAAGATGTACTGTTTATAGTCTCCCGCGTCTATGGTGCCGCGGAGTTGGGTGGCGGCGCCCCAGAGGTATTTTTCTAGTTGTTGTTGGGTCATAGTCTTAGAGCATTTACATATTCTTCCACTCCGGCATACGATACGTTTTTTAGTCGCTTTCCAAAAAAGGATTTATAGCGAAACTCTGGGGATGTCCAATAAAGGTCCGAGTTTGGCAAAGGCCCAGAACCATCTTCTGAGTGCAGGACGACTTCAATATTACAATCATTAGGAACATGGCGTGCTAGCAACTGCCTCAACTCAAAGTCTGCTTGAGGGAATGAATATCCAATGAATACAATATTAGAAGCTTCACTTATTTCTTTAGCCGCTTGATTCCAAATCAATTTGAATTGAACGTCAGACATTGATTTTAGAAAAGTAGGCATGAGAATGTGCGGTGAAAGATTAATCCCCCCATTCGCTGCAAATGCTTGCCTCTCGCAAATCCGACATTTCTTTTCCAGTGTATGCTCTGGTATAGCAATCTTTTCATTTTTACTCACATAAATTCTTTGGCAATTCGGGCATTTAAGCCAATTCAAGGATCCATGAATTTTAAGAAACTTGATCGTGTATCCTCCTTTTGTTTTGGCAACAAGCGGAGGAATGATGTTATCATTCGAGTCGATACCGGCAACCTGACAACCATAATCCACGACACTGCTTGATCCTCTTAGGTGTCTAAAGAACCTGTTGTCCAATATAATGTCCCAATTGGTGGAGATAATACTAAACTTATCAGTAGTTGGGTGCTCGTGTTTTTGAGACACAAGTTTAGAAACGAATAATTCATTGTAATCGGACTTTGGATCAAGGTTAATGATTGACGAATCCAAAACAATCGCGATAAGCGTATTAAGCTGATTTTGGATCTTTTTAATAGCTTCTACTGAGTATCCTCTAAATGAGCTGTTTTCGGAAATACACTTATCTATTGGTGTATAGATATCTTCAAGACAAATATTCTCCATTTCCTCAGGATCCAGAATAAATGCAGAGCTTAAGAACTCTTTCAACTCTCTAATCCATTGTTCAACAGGATTCCCATAGTTGTTTCCATTGTATTGAAGAATCTTTCTTAATAATGCCGCTTGACTTGGAGCACCTGCTGGCATAGAAAAACCTGCGCCAAGAACGAAAACTTTTTTACTCATGATGTGAACCTTTCAAGTATTGTTCTAAATTTCTCCTCTGCCTGCAAACTGGCGTCCCAAGCAGCTTTTAAATCCACAAGCGCTTCTTCCACGCTGGGCAAATTATCTTCAATAATTTTCTCCACATAAAGCGGAATATTCAGGTTGTAGTCATTTTCTTTCAGATCATCCAGCGTGGCTACTTTAACGTAGTTTTCCACATCGGAAAAGTTCTTGTACCAGTCGTAAATCTGCTGCACATGCGCTGGCTCCAGGTAGTTCTGGGCACGTCCCACCCGCACCTGTTCAGAAGCATCAATAAACAGCACCTTGCTTTTTTTAGCAGCCTCTTTGTTTTGCCTGAACACCATAATGCAGGCAGCCAGTTGCGTGCCGTAAAATATATTCGGCCCCAGGCCAATAACTGCTTCCAGCAAATCCTGCTTTAGCAAAGCTTCCCTGATTTTTCCTTCAGCGCCTTTCCTGAACAATGCGCCGTGTGGCAGCACCACCGTCATACGTCCGGTACTGTTCATGGATTTGATCATATGCTGCACCCAAGCCATATCACCATTTCCTTGCGGTGGCACCCCAGCAATGTTTCTGCCATAAGGGTCATTGGCCCAATTTTCAGCGCCCCATTCCTTAAGGGAAAAGGGAGGATTGGCAATCACACAATCAAAGGTTTTCAACCCATCGGCTTCAAAAAAAGCCGGATTTCGAAGGGTGTCGCCGCGCACTATCTGAAAATCTTCGATGCCGTGCAGGAACATATTCATACGGGCTATGGAACTCGATGTGAGGTTCTTTTCCTGTCCGAATAATTTCAGGGTACGGTAATCTTCCTTGTTGTCTTTCAGGTGATCCACGCATTCGAGCAACATTCCGCCGGTACCGCATGCGGGGTCGTATATGGTTTCGCCCTCATGCGGGTCCAGAATTAAGCCCAACAGGTGTACTACGGATCGTGGCGTGTAAAACTCCCCGGCTTTTTTATTGGTCAGGTCGGCAAAATGCTTGATCAGGTACTCATAGGATTGACCCAGCAAGTCGGAATCTACTGTGCTATTCGAGAGTTTATACTGGGAAAAATGCTCAATCAGATCGATGAGCAATCGATCCGAAAGTTTGTTTTTGTTGCTCCATTGGGCATCCCCAAAAATGCCGTACAAGTACGCCTGATTGGCTTGTTCAATTCCGCGCAAGGCCTGTTCAATGGCCAGGCCAATATTCGAAGTCGTTTCCCGCACATCTTTCCAATGGCAGCCTTCCGGGATTTCAAATCGGTGAAATTCTGGCAGGGTCGCGTATTCTGTATCGCCTCCGGACTCCTCCAGGGCTATTTGAAATTCCTCATCATATACATCCGATATCCGCTTGAAGAACAGAAGTGGGAAAATATAAACTTTAAAATCAGAGGCATCCACCGGCCCTTTGAGTATCCAGGCGGCTTTAGAGAGATATTGCTCTAATTGGGAAAGGGTTATTTTTTCCGATTGCATGGATTTCAGGACTTAATGTAAGTTGAAGCGCAATAGGGAGCAATGTACTGCAATTACTCAGCTTTGGACTGTCTTCGAAATTACAAATGTATTAAAGTAAGCGAAACAGCCCTTTATCTGCCGTAAAGATTCCAGAATACAATAATCTAGCACCAAGAAGTCTACCTCAACAGCTTTTTCTTAAACTCCTCAAGGGAAACCAATTCAACCCCAAAATATGGGTAGCTCTGGATAATACGCAAATGGCGATCCTCTGAAACTAGAAACTGAGCACCAGCCGCAATGGAACAGTCAATAAATTTATTATCGTCTGGGTCTGCTTCAACAAGTTGCCATAGGAAATACTTTTGAATCAGGTGTACATTTGGCAAATCTGTCAATAAATCGACGGCGGCTTCGGCTACTTCACGGCCCATTTCCCGGCCGATTATTTCGGAATACTCCTGTAAGACGTCATTGGTCACAAATAATTCAAAGGATGCAGACAGCAAGCTTTGCCATAACCAATGTGCATGAGATCGGGGAGAGATACAAACCAGTAGAACATTTGTATCAATAACGACTTTCATATTTAGGGTTTAACCTGTTGGGTTTTATATGGGGTGCGCATATGAGTCTTCAAAAAGACCTCCATCGTTTCCTGAGTCCAGCCCTTTTCATCCCAAACCTTGTTGGCCAATTGTGATAAGCGCTGGGCTTTTAATGCTATGATCAAGCGCTTCAAATCCTGAAGTTCTTCTTCAGAAAGGTTTTCTGAAAGCTTAAGCAATGCTATCTGAGTCTCATTTAATGGAAATTGAATATCTGCCATCTCTTTACATTTTATACAAAAATACGCCTTTTTGAATAGTTATTGAAAAACCTCAATCATTGAAATTGTTGTCCTGGTAAAACCAGAGACAATACTTTTGATCCATACCAAATATTAAATATATTGGAATGATAAGAATACCCCACTATTCCACCGCAATCCGCCGGGCAACAACCCCGCCCTTTTCATCCTCCAAACGCAAGAAATAAACTCCTGCGTTGAGATCTTTTACGGATAAAACCAAATTGAAAACACCCGCCTCATACGCCTGCTTTGGATAGATATCCCTTACCAGGCGCCCGTTGGCGTCGTACAGGCTTATTGCCGCTTTCACGCTTTTGTGAAAACCCAATTGAACAAACAACACATCGCTGGCCGGGTTAGGGTAGCAGGACAGGATAGCAAGCCCGGATTCAAGATCATGTACTCCCGTATAGAATATTGGAGGATCAACTGGCGCCGGAATATCTTGCGTTGCTTTCGGCGGAGTGGGACTGCCTGTTGCCAGCAAATGATTACCGCCGTTGGCTGTGTAAAGCGCCGTTCCAAATGATTCCAACGTAGTATCCTGGGTCAGCGTTGATACATAATAGAAGTCTGCTTGTGCCGCGTTATCGTTTAGATCTAAAATAAAATAACCGTGGCGATCGAGATCGACGTATTTGAGGTGTGGATTGTACACCACATTGTTTGGCGGGATGGGATTTACCAATTGTGCTTCAAAAAGATTGGCGATCAATACGCTGACCGACTCGTCGAAATTCGGTGATGATATGGAGGGCACGCCAAACTCAACCGCCCAGCTGCCTGCACCAGTATCCTTGTCGTAACCATCTCCGGTATTGGTATCGTAAGGGTTGGGCTGAGGCAGGTACATGTATTGCGCTTCCGGGTAAAGAACTGCTTTTTTAGTCACGTCAAATGCCCAGCTGCAATGCGAATCGCCGGTAATGATCACCACATTGTCGATGTTTCCATTTTGCAGACTGTCGATGATGGCGTCGCGCTGGGTGACGTGCGATTCCCAGTCGTCAATAAATGCATCTTCCACCTGACGTATGGAATCGATGTTACTGGGATCGGGCATAAAATCCGTGAATCCGGCGGCAAAACCAACATTGAAAGTGCTGAACAATACCTGATTGCCAATTACTTTCCATTTGGCCTGGGAGTTTTTCAGTTTATCCATAAACCAGTCGTACTGTGTCTGACTGATCATCTGGCGTGCCGGATCGTCGGGTGTGTCAAAATGGGGTGGTGATTGTACGCGGCCTTCCAGGCGGGTGTCGAGCAAGATCAGATCGCACATGGGGCCATAAGAAAGGGAACGATACACTTGCTTTTCAGGGTTTGGCCGTATCGGCATCCATTCGAAATAAACCTGTTTGGAAATGGCCTTGCGCACTTCCCAGTCGCCCTCACCTGCGTTGTGGTTTTGGGCGCCATCCTTCCAGGAATTATTGGCTGACTCATGATCGTCCCAGATATTGATCATGGTCTGCTGCTGATGCAAGCGGATTAGATCGGGATCGAGGCGGTACAAGGAGTAGCGTGTTCGATAATCGGCGAGGGTAAGTATCTCGTTGGAAGGCTCGTTGATACGACCCGGGATATTGATGCCGTAGGTGCCGCTGCCATATTCGTAAATATAGTCACCCAGGTGAATAACTGCATCGATGTCATTGCGCCGGGAAATGGCATCGTAGGCATTGAAATAGCCGCCTTCGTAATTGGAACAGGAAACAACGGCAAATTTCAAACGCTCCACATTACCTGTCGGGCAGGTTTTAGCTCGACCAATAAGCGAATTGGCATTTAATGCCCGGAAATAGTAATAGTAAACAGAGCCCGCATTCAGGCCTGATATGTCAATGTTTACTGTAAAATCGCTTGTTTCTTCAGCAGTAAAGCTACCGGAGGTAACCATGTTTTGGAATGCCGTATCAGTAGCCACAAAATACTGTCCGTCAATACTTGTTTGTCCGGCATCCGGAGTAATTCTGGTCCAAATCATAACGCTACTCGAGGTAGGATCACCCGAGGCAACACCGTGGTAAAAAGGTTTAAGCCTGGGGTCCGGACCACCGCGTTCAATTACCTGTGTACGACTCACCTGACCTATTCGGGTGTCCAGGTATTGTGCTGATAGGTTGGAAATGAAAAAACAGGCAAGCGCGAGAAGTAAAGATTTAAGTTGCATAATCGGGCGGGTTGTGAAAGTGCTAAACGATGATCAAAGATCACTACCTGGAAATGAAATTTAGGGAGTTCTTGGGTTAGGCTAACATTAAGAATCCGGATGGAGATTGGTTCTGCACAGATTTCACACAGAAAAAATGCGCAGATTTCACACAGAAATTTCTGTGTAGAATCTGTGAAAACAAATCTGCGTAAAATCTGCGAGAAATAAAACACACCTCAGGCCATGATTAAAAACTAACGCACCCTTTAATCTCCCGGTTTAGCACCAAGTCCACGTACCTTTAGGAGCCTTTTCTTTCACCAATTCACATCCAAATGATCCATCGCCTCTTACTTTTCCTTCTAGCACTTTCTACAACTTCTGTTTTTTCCCAAAACCTGGAAGCCGAGAAACAGCGTATTGAAACCTCGCTGGAAAATCTGGAGCAACAGAAAATCAAGCTGAAAGATGACCTGGAGGCTGTCAGGTTTAAAATGATCAACCGTGATTTGATTGCTATTGGACTTCCAAGTGACAACTATGTCATGCACAAGGCATTAGCGCTTGAATATTCCGAAGCGCATGAGCAGGCCCGTTGGGTAGCGCACATCATACTGCCAGAAGTGAAGGAAGGCGTAGTATTCAGAAGTAACGATTTCCGACCCGACCCCATGATTTTCACGGGCTCGGCGGTTGAAGCAGACTATTTTCTCAAGCAATTGAAACCCGACAGCACCTGGGCATACGATGGCTTTGGTTATGACCGTGGACACCTGGCGCCATCGGCCGATTTTCGCTGGTCGGAAAAAGCGCTGTCCGAGTCTTATCTGTATTCCAATATGTCGCCACAGGTAGCCGAATTCAATCGTGGAAAATGGGCAGAGCTTGAAGCCGTGATAAGAGACTATGTGATCAATCATCCCGGTGTTCAATTGTACGTAGTTACCGGTCCGGTGCTGGAGGAAAATCTGCCAGTAATTGAGCGAAGCGTAAATAAAGTGGCCATTCCCAAGAAGTATTTCAAGGTAGCGCTCGATTTTCAGAACAAGCGAGCCGTTGGATTTATCATGCCCAATGTCAAAATCGAAAATCCGGTTGAAAGTTTTGCGGTACCCGTGGATGTCGTTGAGGAAGCAACCGGCCTTAATTTTTTCAACAAACTGCCAGACGATGTAGAAGATAACATTGAGTCCTCGCTTGATAAATCTGCCTGGTTTCCGACCTTATCCAGCGGTGATACGGAACCATTCTATCAACCCGAATTGCCGAGAAACCATTTCAATACGGTGGTAGCAGGACGGTATATGGGAAAAGGGGACATTATCACCGTTTGCGGAACAGTGGTTGGAAGCCGTTACAGCCGAAGCGGCAACCTCTGGCTCAATCTTGATAAGCAATTCCCGAATCAGATCTTTTCCGTGTACATAAAAAAAGAAGACCTGGCCAATTTCAGCGGTGATCCGAAAGTGGAATTGGAAAACCGGAAGATCTGTTTTACCGGCAAGGTGGAAAATTCCAATGGCACACCTACGATGAATATCGAACGAGAGGAGATGATTTCGTTGATGGGGGAATGATGGTTTTACTCGATGGTTATGTTTCGGTGCGCTGCACCGAATAAAACATCTATACGCTTGCTTGGCTACCGATGTTTGGCCGCTCCGCGGCTATTTAGATTGTTGTTTTCAAATTGTGATTCATAGCATTAATAGAATTTATCTGCAGCTCCGCGGCTTTATAGATTGGTGTTTCCATATGGATATTTACAACGCTGATAATTCTGTTTGCCGCAGAGCGGCCAAACATCGGTAGCCCAAATAAGGTGCGAACACATCATAAGGTGCAGCGCACCGAAAGATTCTCCCCAAGTTATTATAAACATCAGCCCTAACCACAACCGTTTGCTTTTCAACACATTATAATGGTAAATATTGGCTTACGCTTTCTTTCTACGAAGATTTTCGTAGAAATATTTGCATCTACGAAATAAATCGTAGATGTTTGCAGTTCATTATTATTTCCGAGCTATGAAAGCAAGTTTTATTGTAATACTGTGGTTAATGGCAGCCGTAACTCCGGGTTGGGCGCAAGACAATGTCCAAACCAAATTGGATCGTCTGTTGATTGATGGTTTTGAGAAAAAGGTGTTTTCGGGAAATGTTCTTGTGATTGAAAACGAGAAGCCTTTTTACGAGAGATCAATTGGCATGTCTGATTATGAAGCGAGTTTGCCCAACTCCGGAGAAACGGCATTTTCCACCGGTTCCATTACCAAAATTTTCACCCGCATTTTGGTCCTTCAACTGATTGCTGAAGGCAAACTCCGGTTTGACGATAAACTGGGTAAATATCTAAGCGGGTTCAAAAAAGAGATTGCAGAAAAGGTTACAGTCAGAAACCTGTTCGACCACCAATCCGGCTTGCTTCAGTATTACGATGTACCGGGTTTCAACCCCATGGAAAGAAGCGTTACGAGCGCAACCGATTTCTTACCCTGGCTTAGGGAAGAAGAGCTTGCCTTCGAACCCGGAACTCAAACGGAATATTCCAACTCCGGCTATGTAGCGCTAGCGGCCATCATTGAAACCATTGAAAAGAAGGACTATTCTTTGGCTTTACAGGAAAGGATTTTCAACAGGTTGGACATGAGTAAAAGCGGATTTCAGTACAAGGCTGAAAATGTAACAGGCAAAGCACGCGGCTATTTGTCCAATCAACCAGGCCCACTGATCGATAATACACAGTTTGGACTTGTGGGTGGAGGAGATGGCGGCATTTATTCCACATTAAAAGACCTCACAAAATTCTGTAAATCGCTCATGAATGACGGGCGATTGCTAAGCGACGATTCAAAAGTTCAACTGGTTAACGAGCCCCTTTTCGAAAAGCAATTTACCAGTTGGGACGAGTTTAAACAGAAAGGTCGGATGGCCATTGCCGGCGGCGGACCTGGCGTAAGCGCGGTAATTGCCCTGAACATGGCAAAAAAGAGAGTAGTGATCGTTTTATCCAATTTTGATGGTGGAACGGCTGAAACCATTTTCGAACGAATTGCCGCTGTTTTAAACGGAGATGAGCCGGCTCCGCTGCAACCTTCCGTGGGAATATTTCTCTATAATTTATTGATAGAAAAAGGCGCTGATTACTTCACCGCAAATGTGGATACAGAACTTTCCCAAAATGGTTTTGATCTCGGCGATGATGACATGCCTCTGATGTTTGCAGGTGAAGTATTGATAAGAGATGAAAAAGCCGATGAAGCCGTTGCCCTTTTCACGTATTACACCCAAAAATTTCCGCAAATCATAGTAGCCTGGAACGATCTAGGTGAAGCGTATCTGATGAAAGACAATAAGGCAAAAGCCAAAGCTTGTTTTCAAAAGGTACTCGAACTGCAACCCAACAATCCATACGCACAGGAACGACTTGAAAAATTATGAGCTGATCCAACAATCCATTCATAACTCATAATTAATAATTCATAATTAACACAAGCACTTAGGATGAAACCAACCGATGCTGAACTGGAAATTCTCCACCACCTCTGGCAACACGGCCCTTTAACCGTGAGGATGGTGAATGATATGCTGAACGAAGCCAGAAAAGGAGGAGCAAAAGAAGCCGCCGGCTATACCACCACCCTCAAGCTTATGCAGATCATGCTGGAAAAAGGCTTGCTCTCCCGCACAGAGGAAGGCAGGACACACACCTATTCAGCAGTGGTTCGCGAAGAGGACGCTCAGTCGATGCTGTTGCAGCAATTCGTGAATAACACTTTCAGGGGTAACACGGCACGTCTGGTTATGCAGGCCCTGGGCAACCAACAAGCCAGCGCGGATGAATTGGATGAGATAAAAGCACTTATCGCAACACTTGAAAATAAGGAGGGTGACGATGACAAATGATGCTCTATTCCGCGCGATTGGCTGGACCCTGGTTCATTCACTCTGGCAGGCAACCTTGGCCGCATTACTGCTTCTTTTGATTGTTCCGCGATTGAAAAACGCCAGACAACGTTATTGGACAGCCTATGCGTTTTTGCTACTTGTTTTATTCGCTGCCGTAGCTACCTGCATAAGCGTATACAACCCTGCAAAAGTAGCAGACAGCGCTGTAGGAGTTTTGGATACAACACTATTGTTTATCATTGAAAATCAATCAATTAACACTAGTATTGGACAGATATTTTCAAATTGGCTGGAAGCAAATCATACTATGCTGGTGGTGCTTTGGCTCTTGGGATTTGGTTTTTTCCTGTTGCGTCTGATCGGTGGTTTGTGGCAAGTACAAATGCTAAAACGACATGGAATTGTCGTTCCTAGTCAGGACTGGCAGGAAAAATTCGACTCGCTCCGAAAAAGCCTTGGCTTACGAGGTAACGTGCGACTGTTTGAGTCGAACAGGGTGAATATGCCTATGGCCATGGGTTGGCTAAAGCCGGTTGTGCTGTTGCCAATTGGTATGGTGAACCAACTCACCCCTTCTGAAGTAGAAGCAGTGCTGGCACACGAGCTTGCCCACATTGCCCGGAGAGACTGGGTATTCAACCTCATTCAGGCATTTATCGAAAGTCTTTTTTACTACCACCCGGCTGTTTGGTGGATTTCCTCGGTGATCCGCCGCGAACGCGAAAATTCCTGCGATGACGCGGCCCTCCAAACCACCGGAAACCCTATGGCTTTTGCAAAGGCTTTGGTACAGGTACAGGAAATGGCTAATGCTGTTCCTGCGCTGGCACTCGGCCTCAGTGATAAACGCCGCAGACCCCTGTTGGAAAGGGTGCGTCGGATCTTAAATCAACCACAACAAAAACAACAGCAAGTTATGGAAAAAATTACAGCAACCATTATCCTGCTCGCCTGTCTGGCGCTGGTAGGATTGAAAGCAAATTCAGGACCGGCGCTCGACGCTGTGTTCTCCCAGATCAGCACTTTCCCGGACAAATTTATGGGAAAACAAGTGTCTGACAATCAAATGCAGAACGACACTACACCGAAAAGAAAAACGACCAAGATCGTTCGCGAAGAAGATGACCAGGTTGTAAAGGCTGAGTATCAGGATGGCAAGCTAACCCGTCTGAATATAGACGGTGAAGAAATCCCCGAATCTGAATTCGCCAGCCACAAATATCTGACTGATGAGCTAATGGAAGAGGCGCCATCCTTACCTACGCCTCCATCACCACCTTCAAATTTCTGGCATTCTGAAGACGGGCGTGTGTGGTCATTTCCAACACCCCCCACACCTCCCGACGCGCCAAGAGCATTCTGGTTCGGAACCGATGCGCCTAAAGGGTTTTCCTCACCGCATTTCCGGGAAGATGTACAGGTTTATACCGACGAAGACAAGGATGGAAACACCATTATTCGGTTGAATAACAATGGAGAATCTACAGAAGTAATTGTAAAAGATGATGATGTGTATATCAATGGGAAAAAAGTAGAAAAGGGTGACTCCATCAATATTCCTGGTTTGCAATTTTTCAATGATAAAAACATTTTCTTCGCCCCCGAAGGATTTAACTACCGTTTCGATTTCGATGATTCCAATGAATCCCGGGCCTTTTTATTCGACCGCTATGCAGAACACATGGATGACAAGGAGAGAGCAATCGCCATGGAACAAAGAGCATTGGCTATGAAGGAGAGAGTCCAGGCCATGAAAGAAGTTGAAAAAGAACTGAAACAACACCAAAAAGAGATGAGAAGATCACAACAGGATGTACGCAGATATCAACGGGAGGCCGAACGCGAATTACGAGAGGTGCAAAGAGCCAGAGATGCAAGGGTTGAATACGCCCCATTTTATTCCAGAAACAATTCTGTAGAAAAATTGCTGAAAAAGCAACTGGTGAAAGACGGCTTGATCAGCGATCCGGAAAACTTCTCTTTTGAAATAAACGATAAAAAGTTGAAAGTCAACAAGAAAAAGCAATCCGAACCCATGCGTAAAAAGTACATGGAGCTTTTAGAAGGTCAGATGGGCATCAAATCAACCGGAAAAACAAGTTTCAACTTTAATTATTCTAACAAGTAATTAAAATAGTCCATAATGAGAAGGGGGTGTGAGCACATCAGTGTTCACACCCCTTTTATTTTAATCCCCCAGTAAGCCCTGAAAGGGCGGTATCCCATAACCTGGGGGAAGCCCCAGGATTTCCCGGGAGCCAAGCACCTGCATACAAGCTACAGCACCTGCAGCTTCGCAAACTTCAGCACAATCCTCCGTTCAGACATATCATCGTTCTTAAACCGGATCGTAGCGATCTTATTACCCGCAGGTCCTTCCACACTCAGGATCTTTCCCTCACCAAACTTCTGGTGAAAAACCGTTACGCCCTCCACGATATACTCTGCAGGGGATGCCTGAAAATTTGCTGCTGCCTTAGGTGGAACAGGCGGTGGTTTCAATCTGCGCGGTGTACTGAAATTACCACTCACGGAAGCACCACGCTGGCTTGGCATGGTTGGTTGTGAATGTGCATTCAGGCGGGCGCTGCCCAATCCGCCAACAAACTCAAAATGATCAGTGCCCACTTCCTCCAGAAAGCGGGATGGTTCACAGGCTTTTATCTGCCCATAGCGATAGCGGTTTTGTGCGTAACTGATGGTCAGAAATTCCTTGGCTCTGGTGATGGCCACATAAAACAAGCGACGTTCCTCGTCCAGGCCGTTTGGGTCTTCCAGTGACATAAAGGACGGAAAAAGCCCTTCCTCCATTCCGGTTACAAATATGCTTTTGAACTCCAGCCCTTTGGCGGAGTGTATACTCATCAGGGTGATGTAATCTGTGCCGTCGTTTTTTTCATCGGCATCGGTCAACAGGGTGATGGTTTGTAGGTAGGCGGCCAGTGATGCTTCTTCGCCTGGTCTGCGCAGAAAATCCAGTTCGGTATCGTCGTCGGCGCCAGGGCCGTTGGAGTCAACAAATTCCGAAATGGCATCCAGCACGGCGTTCAGGTTTTCCATGCGTCCAAGACCTTCCGGACTTGTATCGTTTTTCATGAAATCAAACAAGCCTGACTGGCGCAAAATATCGGAGGCCAGTCTTGCTGCAGAGTCGCTGGTAGCGCGCGACTGCCAGGCTTCCACCATCTTGCGGAATTGCGCCATGGATTTTTTTGCCCGCTCTGTCACATCCAGCGGAACGCTGATCATGGCTTCCCACATGGTCATTTCATGGGCTGATGCTGCTGCGCTCAGTTTGCCAATGGTAGCATCGCTGATGCCCCGTGTTGGGAAGTTTATGACACGACGCAAGGCTTCTTCATCTTGCGGATTTACAGCCAGACGGAGATATGCCACCAAATCCTTTACTTCTTTTCGCTGATAAAAAGACATGCCGCCATATACCCGGTAAAGCAGATTCAGTTTCCGCAGGTGTTCCTCAAACTTCCGGCTTTGGGCATTGGTGCGGTACAATATGGCGATATCCGAATTGGGCAGGTGGTAACGGTGCTTGTGCTCAAGAATGAGATCGGCTACCCGGCGGCCTTCCTCATCATCGGTCAGGCATCTGAGCAGTTTAATTTTCTGCCGCTCTTCCCGGTTTGTCCAGATGGTTTTAGGCAGCTGGCGACGGTTGTTTAAGATCACCTCATTGGCTGCAGATACAATGTGAAAGGTGCTGCGGTAATTCTGCTCCAGCTTGAAAGTTTGCAGGTTTGTATAATCCTTTTCGAAATCGAGGATGTTGTCGATGGTGGCTCCTCGGAATGCGTAGATACTTTGGGCGTCATCTCCCACGATGAACACATTTTCCGGACTGCCATCGTATTTCGTCAACAAGCGAAGAATGGCGTACTGCAGAAAGTTGGTATCCTGAAACTCGTCAACGTGTACATAACGGAAACGCGCCCTGTATTTGTCGAGCACATTACCCGGATTTTGCTGAAACAACCTGTATAACTGGTATAAGAGATCGTCGAAATCCATGGCGCCCGAACGGAAGCAACGGGCTATATATTGCTCGTAAATATCTACTACATACGGCCGTTTTGCCGCTCGATCCTGCTGCATCATATCTACATTTTGCCGGTACAGGATCGGCGTAATGAGATTGCTTTTGCACATGGAAATTCTCGAGCGAATGGCGGAAGGGTGGTACACATTAGGATCGAGGTTCATCTCCTTGATGATGGCCTTTAACACACTCGTTGTGTCGTCGGTATCGTAAATGGAGAAGGAAGACGGATAACCGATTTTATCGGCCTCATAACGCAAAATACGCGCGAAAATGGAGTGAAAAGTACCCGCCCAAACCTTTTGGGCGGATGGTCCGACCACCTGCTCGATCCGTTCTTTCATCTCCCGGGCACTCTTGTTGGTAAAGGTCAGCGCCAGTATTTCCCAGGGTGGCACATGATTTTGCAGAAGATGCGCAATGCGGTAGGTAAGCACCCGCGTTTTCCCGGAACCCGGACCGGCAATTACCAGTACCGGTCCTTCAATGGTGGTGACTGCCTGTCGCTGTATGGGATTCAGTTCTTCGAGATATGACATACCGGAAACAGGATTTTTGGCGAAGATAAAAGGATTTGTATGAGGGCTGGCATTTAAACATAAAATGTTTTAAAACATATTCATTTGTACTTAAATTAAGCTCTAATGGCCGAACTCAATTACAAGGGATTAAAAAAGTTGTAATATTTCTGTATCACTAATTGGGGTATTTATCATACCTGCATCATTTTCCCATTTAATTGATAGGTCACGATATATGTTTGCTGGGTTACAAAGTGGATCATTGACGGAATGAGCTAACTCATAATATGAAGAATATAACCATTCAGATGGATCATTTACCAACCCTGCTGCAACAGGATTATTAAGAATATAACAAAAGCATGTCAGAGAATAATCTTCAAAATAAAATTCACTACTCACTTGCTTTGCGCAAGTGCGTTGCTGAAATAACGAACCTGTCAGTTTTTCTTGTTTGTGAATAGCTCTGGTATAACTACTCAACATTATTTGAATCCCCCTACTAAAAGCCTGAATTGAAACTGGTCCTGATTTGGGTGAGATAACTTCTATGCTTTTTCTATTAGCCTTGACCAACAAATGAAAATGATTAGGCATCAGGCAGTAAGCCAATAAGTCGCACACCGGTAATAGGTGAGTGCGCATCTTTCGAACGAAGTATTTAAAATTATCATCAGAAAAAAATATAGGCTGTCGATTATTTCCACGGTTATACACGTGGTAAATATGGTTTTCGATTAGGTTCATGGGTTAGGTTGTATAATTCTTGTTTTTCTTTTAATAAATATACCAATTCTTGTGCAATTCTGGGATTATTTAAATGGATTATCTGATTTCTAATTTTAGTTAAATGAAAGGCGCCCGTGGTCAGACGGCTCCCAGCCGTCCGACCACTAAGCAGAGCACTATAATTAATTTTTTCTGATTTTGAATGGGAATAAAAGGAGCCCATGATTATTTGGATATAATTGGGATTACACTTCGCTTAGTGGTCGGACGGCTGGGAGCCGTCTGACCACGGGCGCCTTTCATTATTTGTACCTCCAGCATACTATTAATATATCACCACCATCATTTCCTTACTTTTACCCAAAATTCCCACCTATATGAAGATCGGTCTGTTTTTCGGGTCCTTTAATCCGGTGCACATCGGACATCTGATCATTGCCAATTTTATGGCAACCCAATCGGATCTGGATCGGGTGTGGTTGGTAGTGAGTCCGCAAAATCCGCTGAAACCTAAAAAATCGCTGGCACGCGATCACGATCGCCTGCATTTGGTGCGCCTGGGCATTGAAAACAATCCCAAACTGCGCGCTTCGGATGTTGAGTTCAACTTACCACAACCTTCCTATACCATTGATACACTCACCTTTTTAAAGGAGAAACACCCGGAGCATGAATTTGTACTCATCATGGGAGGAGACAATCTGGCTACGCTTCATTTGTGGAAGAACTACGAACAGATCCTCGCGAATTATGAGATCTACGTATATAATAGACCGAATTACGATCTTGGTGAACTGGCCGGCCACGGCCGCGTTACGGCTTTTGAAGTGCCACCGCTGGATATTTCTGCTACGTATATCCGGGAGTGTATAAAGAACGGAAAGTCCGTAAGGTATTTAGTGCCGGAAGCTGTTTGGGAGTATTTGGAGACGGGGAGTTTGTATCGTTGAAAACCATTCACTCAACCTCCGAAAAATTAATAACAGCATTCGGCCGCAAAAACAACACCCCTGTTGTACAAACCGTATCCCCCACCTGAATACCATCGGTAATCTCCACCATACCCGCCTGGCGGACACCCGTTTTAACGGTCACAAAACTGGCTTTACCGCCTTTGCTTACAATAACTTGTTTGTCGCGCGCCTGCGGGATAATGGCTTCACTTGGAATAAGAAGCGCCTGCTGATTGCGGCCAATGGCCAGATCAACCGAAACATAATTGCCTGGCAACAGGCCTTTGCTATCGCGAACAGAAGCTCTGACGAGAAGATTTCTAGAATTGGGATCGATGCTTTGTTCCGTAGCGATCACGGTGGCCGTTCGGTCTTGTTCACTGCCGTCCTGCCTGAAATGTATCTGCTGGCCTTTCCGAATCAGGTGGCTGTATTTTTCCGGAATATTGAAATCGAGTTTCATGGCGCCGGAACTGCGTATGGTTGTGATGGCCGTAGCTGGAGAAACATAAGCGCCCACACTGATCCTTCTGAGACCCAGTACGCCATCATACGGCGCCCGGAGTTCAGTTTTGGCAATGTTGATCCGTAAAAGATCCATATCGCTTTTGATCGTTTGCACTGCCAAAGCAGCCAGGTCGTATTCCTGTTGACTCACTCCTTTTACTGCAATAAGATCGGACAAGCGTTTTTCGGTGATCTGTGCCTGCTTCAGTTGGGTTTCCAGTTTTTGCAGTTGGGTTTTCAGGTCCTCATCGTAAATTTTTAACAGCAAGGCTCCTTTTTTAACCGCAGCACCTTCCGGTAAATTCAGCGTTACAACTCTCCCGGAATATTCAGGATGAAGTTCCGTTTCTTCGGCTGGTACAATGGTTCCACTGGCGCTGATTTGTTCACTTAATACGCTTTGCTTTACCACATAGCCCTGAACAGAAGATACGGTGAGGGCCGACCTTGTACCAGCAGCAGCCGGACTTTTGTCGTTTTTTCCGCATGAAAACAAGAAGAGGAAAAGACCGGAAAGGAGTAGTGTTTTTTTCATTAAAACAGGAGTCAAAAAAGAGTAATGGTTCAGTCAGCTTGCTCAATCTACATACACCACTTTTTTCAGCAAGCGCAGGCCAAATGATATTTCCACCGTTGTGTTTCGAATTCTGCGCTCCGGCACATCATACGTATAGCCGGGGTTGCAAATATCAATCACATTGGGAATGGCATTTTGGCGGTATTGAGGCGTAACATCCGGATTGATGGAAAGTTGTATTTGTCCGCCAACCAATTCAGAAAAAGAAAACTCTATTCCACCTCCTACAGAAAAACCACCCATCCAGCGCTGAACGCCACCCATTAACGGATAAGCTGCCGGATTACAGGAAGAGCTCGCATTTGGCAGGTTATCTATATTGGTGCTGTAGGTGTAATCGCAACGAATGCCTCCAAAATAGAAATACCTGGAGTTCCCTGATATCCCCAGATCAAAGCGTTGCTTGGCGCCAAGTACCAGGGAAAAGTTGTTGAACTTAAACTTTTCAGTATAGGTGCTTCCAGGGAGTCCCGAGATTATGTTGTAAAAACGATAGCGGGTTGCACTGCCTTTTACATGGTATCCCAGTTGCATAAAAAACGAGCCGCGGTCGTCTTCGTTGTTTATGCTTTCCATGGCAAAAGAGGCGTGATATTGAAAAAGTGGCTCCCGACCACTGGAGTTATCCCATTTTTGCAAGCCGGCCGTTGGACCAACATTAAATACGTACGCTGTGGATTGCGCGGTAGTTTGTCCAATAAAAACAAACAAGCACGACAGAATTGAAAACAATCTTAGCATTTTTCCGTTTTTGAGGCGAAAATAGCATGCACAGACAATACCCGCCAGTAAAAGTCACATTGCTTCCGGGTATTTTTTACATTTGTATACCAAAAACAAGGTGGCTTCGAATGCTCAGGACCGCTAATCAACAATCAGATCCTGAAATGCCATTTAACACCACTAAATTTATTCCCTGCCGAACAGGACACCATGACGAAACTTAACGATCATCCGCCACGCCCATTTGAATCCTTCGAGTACACTCGCCCAGACCTTGAAGCATTTAGAACCTCCTTTGAACAACTGGTAAACACCTTCACTGCCAGTAAATCAGCCAAAGCACAGTTTAAAGTATTACAGGAGTTGAACTCACTCAGAAATGAGTTCATTTCCATGTACAATCTTTGTCTGGTTAAACACACCTGCGACACCAGAGATGAATTTTTCGAAGCTGAAAATCAATACTTCGACGACAATATGCCTGTGTATGAAGAACTGAATACCGCTTTTTATCAGGCATTACTGGATTCTCCTTTCCGCTCCGAATTGGAAGAAATGCTGGGAAAGCAATTGTTTACGCTGGCGTCCCTGGCTTTAAAAACTTTCAACCCCTCCATTTTTAAAGGACTTCAGCAGGAAAATGCGCTTAGTACTGAGTATACCAAAATCAAAGCGCAGGCTAAAATTGAATTTAACGGAGAAACCTACAACCTCAGCAATTTAGCTTCTATAGAGTTGTCGAGCGACCGAAACACGCGGCAAAAAGCCGCTGAGGCCAAGTGGAATTTTTACGCAAATCAGGCTGAGGCGATTGAAGGTATTTTTGATAAAATGGTTAAAGTGCGTCATGACATCGCGCAAAAGCTGGGCTTCAAGAATTTTGTGGAAGTTGGTTACGCGCGTATGCGTCGATCAGATTACTGTCCGGAAATGGTGGACAATTTCAGAAAGCAGGTGCGGGAGCTTATCGTGCCACTAGCCGGTGAAATTTATAAGCGCCAGCAGAAAAGGCTTGGATTGACTGAACTAATGTATTTTGATGAGGAGTATAAATATCCGAGTGGCAATCCAAAACCGATAGGCACTCCTGAGCAAATCGTGGAAAACGCGGGTATTATGTACAAGGAGCTAAGCCCGGAGACGGATCTTTTTTTCCAACACATGAATGATGCTCATTTGATGGATTTGGTGAATCGAGACGGGAAGGCAACGGGTGGGTATTGCACCTACATCAGCAATTACCAGGCTCCCTTTATTTTCTCCAATTTCAATGGCACCAGTGATGATATAGATGTGCTGACACACGAAGCGGGCCACGCGTTTCAGGTATGGAGCAGCAGTCATTTCCCATTTGAGGAATATCAGTGGCCAACTTATGAAGCCGCCGAAGTACATTCCATGAGCATGGAGTTTTTCACCTGGCCCTGGATGCGCTTGTTCTTTGGTGATCAAATTGAGAAATACCAGTTTATGCACATGGCGCGCAGCCTCCAGTTTATCCCTTATGGAGTTGCCGTGGATGAGTTTCAGCACATCGTGTATGCAAATCCCGATATGACGCCGGAAGAACGAAACCAGGCATGGCGTCAGCTGGAAAAGACCTACCTGCCACACCGCAATTACGGCGACAACCAGCACCTGCTAGCCGGTCGTTTCTGGCAGCGGCAAAACCATATTTTCAACTCTCCGTTTTACTACATCGACTATACGCTGGCACAAATTTGCGCCTTCCAGTTCTGGACTAAAGACCGACAGGATCATGAAAAAGCCTGGAACGATTATTTGCATCTTTGCAAGTCGGGCGGAAGCTTTTCCTTCCTGGAGTTGTTGAAAATTGCCAACCTTCGTTCACCATTTGAAGAAGGCTGCGTGGAAAGCGTGATCGGAGAGATCCGAAACTTTTTAGACTGCGTAGACGACTCCGGGTTTTGACCACAGATTAAATCTAAGATTGCGCATTGATACATTGCGCATTGATACATTGATATGAGAGTTTCCTTTTTTGCTTTGATTGCGTGTTTGTTGATGAGTTTTTCGCTAGATAATGGCGGAAAACCCACACTTAAGTTGGCCCTGTTGAAATACAATGGCGGTGGCGACTGGTACAATGACGTGAATTCCCTGAAAAACCTGGCCAGGTTCTGCAACGATAATCTGCATACCAACTTTGAGCTGGATTACGCGACGGTGGAGCCCGGAAGCGCAGAGATATTCAATTACCCGATGGTGTATGCTACAGGACACGGAAATATGCTTTTTAATGACCTGGAAGCACGAAATATGCGCGCGTATCTGGAGGGCGGCGGTTTTCTCATCCTGAACGATGATTATGGCTTGGACCCTTTTGTGCGTCCCACCATGAAAAAGGTGTTTCCCGAACTTGATTTTGTGGAGCTGCCTTTCGCACATCCGATTTATCATCAGAAATACAATTTCACCAGCGGCGTTCCCAAAATACACGAGCACGACGGCAAGCCGGCACAGGGCTTCGGACTACTGTACCAGGGCAGACTGGTGTGTTTCTACGACTTTGAAACAGATTTGGGAGACGGCTGGGATGATGTACACAACGATCCTGAGAACCTGCGCACAAAGGCTCTGCAAATGGGGGCAAATATTGTTCAGTACGTATTCGGGCAGTAATCAGGATTTAACTCTTCTGCGAACTTTGGGTCTTCCAATACTTAAATAATTGAAGCCCAATTCCTTCAGATTGTCCACGTCGTAAAGGTTGCGACCATCGAAAATGGTTTTCTCTTTCAGTGTATCACCGACTCTTTCGAAATCGGGTGCCCGGAATTCGGCCCACTCGGTCATGATGGCCAGGCAATCAGCTCCCTCCAGCGTGTCGTACATGCCATTACACAGCTGAATGCGATCTCCGTATAGAGATTTTACATGTTCCATGGCCTCCGGGTCAAAGGCTCTGACCTTAGCTCCGAGCGCCAATAGTTCATCAATGATCACCAATGCAGGTGCCTCGCGGATATCATCTGTATTCGGTTTGAAGGCCAGTCCCCACACGGCAATGGTTTTGCCCTCCAATTCGTTTTTGTAGTGCTTTTTGATCTTTTTTGTGAGGATGCTCTTCTGAATGCTGTTCACCTTCATCACCGATTTCAGGATCTTGAAATCGTAGGAGTGCTCCGAAGCTGTTTTAGCCAAAGCCTGTACATCCTTTGGGAAACAAGAACCGCCATAACCGATTCCCGGGAACAAAAAGCGTTTTCCAATGCGTGAATCGCTGCCCATCCCGATGCGTACCATATCCACATTGGCTCCTGTTTTTTCACACAGGTTGGCAATTTCGTTCATAAAGGAGATCCGGGCAGCGAGGTATGAGTTTGCCGCATATTTGGTTAGTTCGGCGCTGCGCTCATCCATAAAGTAAATGGGATTTCCCTGTCTCAGGAATGGCTCGTACAGCTGACGCATTACTTTCTGTGCTTTATCACTGCGAGTACCTACCACCACGCGATCGGGTTTCATAAAATCATCCACGGCCACCCCTTCCCGCAAGAATTCAGGATTTGACACTACATCGAACAGTTTTTTAGACAGCTTTTCTGCCAGAATTTTAGACACCTTTTCAGCCGTACCTACCGGCACGGTGCTTTTATCCACGATCACTTTGTAATCGGTAATCAGACCGCTCAGGTCGCGGGCTACACCCATGATGTAGGAGAGATCGGCGCTACCGTCTTCTCCCGGTGGGGTAGGAAGTGCCAGGAATATGATCTGGGCATTTTCGATAGCCTCAGCCAGATTGGTAGTGAAATGGAGTCTTCCTTCCTTGGTATTGCGGTCAAACAACACATCGAGTCCCGGCTCAAAAATGGGAATTTTACCGGCGCGCAGATTTTTTACTTTTTGTTCGTTATTATCTACACAAATAACGTTGTTGCCTGTTTCAGCGAAGCATGTTCCGGTAACCAGGCCGACGTATCCGGTGCCTATAACTGAGATATTCATATAATCCTGTCAGGTGAGAGATGGTGTATTATGGGTATTTTTTGCTCCATCAAAAGGGCTGCAAAGGTAGGCAGTACCATTGTTTTTCCTACAATTCACAAACAGTTTGATGAATGATTAATATTGAAGGTATGTTTTGGGTTGAGTGTACTACTTTTGGGCATATTCATATTATAATCAATCGTAAAATGACCATCCTGAAACTGGACATCAAAAGCACCCGTTTTTGCCAATTGCCTTTCCTGATTTTTGTTGTTCTTTTTGCGTCATTCCCTCAATTTATATTTAGCCAAAAGACTTCCTCCAACATCGTACCAAACCCGGGTTTTGAACGCATGTCTCAGGTTCCCGATGGCTGGACCTACAGTGGTTCTGACTTTGGAAAATATGTGAAATACTGGTTCAGCGCCACCACTGCCAGTCCCGATATTTATGGACCGGATGTATACATACCGCTCGATTGGCGGGAAAAAGGATTTGGCGCGCAAAAAGCCCATAAAGGCAAAAGTATGGCTGGTGTAACCGTTTACGGTTGTACAAATGGTAAGCCTCATTGCCGGGAATACGTAGAAATTCAACTGGCAGAACCCCTGGTTATTGGTCAGGCATATTATCTGGAGTATTGGGTAACACATTTGGACAAATCATTACAAATCAACAACTTGGGAGCGTATTTTTCCATCAGCGAGATAAAAAGAACTACAGACGAAATTTTGATAAGAGAAGCTCAGGTAAACACTGAAGAAATCATTGAAGCTCCGGACGGAAAATGGGTAAAAGTGAGTGGACAGTTTATCGCAAAATACGAGGCAGAGCATATTCTGATCGGCAACTTTTCGGAAGATATTAATACAAAGTTCCAGGCTCCCCGGGATGACTGCTACAATTACGCCTACTACTATGTGGATGATGTGTTGCTGAAAAAGATACCGCCCTTTTTACCTGTTCCTGTAAAACCTGATGACCTGACGCTGCAAAAGTTTGAAACAGGAAAATCCTTTTTGCTGAAAAGCATTTATTTTGAATTCGACCGCGACGAACTGATGCCTCGCTCTTATGTAGAGCTTAAAAAGCTGCTTCTGATTATGCGCAAAAACCCAAAACTGAAGATTGAAATAATCGGCCACACAGACTCGCTTGGAGCAGACGATTACAACCTGGACCTTTCCAAACGCCGCGCCGAATCAGTAATCAAATATCTTACAGACAGCAAAATTTCCCGCTCGCGCTTGCAATCCAAAGGTGAAGGCGAGCGCAAACCCATTGCCACCAATGAAACTGATGTTGGCAGGGCACAGAACAGGAGAGTTGAGTTTTTGGTGATTGCTGATCATTAGAAACCACTTGCAAATCTCAATAATCCCGTTTAACTTTATATAAAGTACAAAGAACCATATTCACGCTTCAAACCCAATTAACCAATGCTCGTAAAAACCTATGCAGCCGCCGTGTACGGCGTCGATGCGCGTACCATTACCATTGAAACCAATGTGGGCGGCGCCCTGGGAAACACCGACAGTGTCGGCATTCACATCGTAGGCCTTCCCGACAGTGCCGTACGCGAAAGCCTTTCCCGCATAGAAGCCGCCGTTAAAAACTCCGGTTACCGATGGCCACGCCTGAAAACCATCATCAATCTGGCACCGGCAGATATTCGAAAAGAAGGCTCGGCATACGACCTACCCATCGCCCTTGGTATGATGGCCGGCGCCGGACTCATTCCGTCCGACAACTTCGATCAGTATTTCATCATGGGTGAGCTATCCCTCGACGGCTCACTTCGCCCGATCAAAGGTGCACTTCCCGTATCCATTCAGGCGCGAAAGCGCAATTTCAAAGGCTTTATTTTGCCGCTGGCCAACGCGCGCGAAGCCGCCATTGTAAATGACCTGGAAGTGTACGGCGCGGAAACCCTGCGCGACGCCATTGAGATACTGGCCGGCGTTTCGGAGATAAAACCATTACAGGTGAATACCCGCGAAGAGTTCAGCGAAAATGCCGAAAGCTATGAACTCGACTTTGAGGATGTTAAAGGACAGGAAAACATCAAACGCGCACTGGAACTGGCCGCGGCCGGCGGCCACAACGTGATCCTGATCGGTCCGCCCGGCGCCGGAAAAACCATGCTGGCGCGGCGGCTTCCTACCATTCTGCCACCTTTAACCTTGCACGAAGCGTTGGAAACCACCAAAATCCACTCTGTTTCGGGCTTGCTTCCCAACAAGGCTGCCCTTGTAACAAATCGCCCCTTCCGAGCGCCACATCACACCATCAGCGATGTAGCGCTCGTAGGCGGCGGCTCCGATCCTTTGCCCGGAGAGATTAGTCTGGCTCACAATGGTGTGCTTTTTCTGGATGAGCTCCCCGAATTCAAACGACAGGTACTTGAGGTGATGCGTCAGCCCATGGAAGAGCGACAAGTGACCATCAGTCGGGCGAAGGTGACGGTGGATTACCCCGCGAGTTTCGTCCTGATTGCGTCGATGAATCCTTGTCCCTGCGGCTACCACAACCATCCCGACAAAGAATGCATTTGCGGACCCGGCGTGGTGAAACGCTACGTTTCCAAGATTTCCGGCCCCCTATTAGACCGCATTGACCTGCATGTAGAGGTTACCCCGGTGAGCTATGAAGAACTTACGAACAGTAAACGCCAGGAATTAAACAGTCGCGATATACGCGCTCGGGTGCTAAATGCGCGCCAGGTGCAAGCAGAGCGCTTCAAGGAAATGCCGGATGTGTATTGCAACGCACAAATGCCTGGCCGCATGGTACACGAGGTATGCAAACTGGATGCTGCAGGACTTACGCTGCTGAAAACGGCGATGGAGCGGCTACAACTTTCTGCGCGGGCGTATGATCGGATTTTAAAAGTAGCCCGCACGGCGGCGGATTTGGCGGGTAGTGCGGAGATACGGATTGAGGATCTGGCGGAGGCGATTCATTATCGGAGTTTGGATAGAGAGGGGTGGGCTGGGTGAGATTAATCCTCTCTCTCAATTGGATATTGGGAGTTCCTTGTTGGATATTCATTATTCCTCTACGGGCAGTTTTTGAATATCCAATATCCAACAAGGAATATCCAACTCCCAAGTTTTTTCATAGAAGTCATTCATTATGAACATAAAATATGCAAAATATGATCTTGATGGTCGACTGATTTCCTTTTCAGTGCGGATCATTCACATCGCAGAGAAGTTGCCAAAAACTATAACCGGGAAACATCTTGCTGGACAATTAATTCGTTCGGGAACATCTCCGACATTAAACTATGGTGAGGCACAGTCTGCGGAATCCACGGCAGACTTTATTCATAAAATGAGAATATGCCTAAAAGAGCTTCGGGAAACGATGGCAAACCTTAAAATCATCCAGGGACTAAAATATTTTAAGGATGGTATGATGGACCAGTTAATAGATGAGAATGACGAACTAATAGCCATTTTTGTTGCAAGCTTGAAAACAGCTCAGAATAAACACAATTAAATGCAATTCTATTATTTCATTTTAATTGCAGACCGAACAAGATAAAATTTCCTTCCATCCCAAAGAGAGTTCGGGATAAATCAGGCGATCAGGTAATCATTTTTTAGAGTTACTCTTGACCGCTAAAACCAGGTGGGAGAGTCTTTTTAGCTCGAGTGAGGCATGTCGGCAGAGCCGACGCGATCGTTGACGCGATGCTGGAGCATCGCGCCAACGATATTGAACTATTTTGAGGCGATTTCACGCGAGCTGGGATGGCAATTATTCCGGGGAATGGCATCGTCAAAAGCAGGACTTTAGCGAATTTTCTAACCGTCTGAAATCCAAAAAACATTTGAAAATCGAGAAAAAAACAGCTTTTTCCCAATAGTGCTGGGAAAAGCTGTGAGAACATAGCTTTTTTTGTGTCATTGCACTGAAAAACAAGGGCCATAAATTTTGAAAATGTCGCACCTTTTTCTCAAAATTTTGTTTCGCCCTTATAAACAAGGCAATTATAGCCAACACATGTCATCGCCGGAGGAGGATTTTTACCTAAATGGAATTGCCCAAAATAATTTTGAGGTACTTCAGCAGATTTATCGGGAGAGCCTGCCCGAAGTGCGGCGCTATGTGACGAAGAATTCTGGCACAGCAGAAGATGCCCGCGATATATTTCAGGAGGCTATTGTGATCATTTTTAATAAAGTATCGAAACAAGAGCTGGTGCTGACCACGCGATTTCATGTGTACCTGTTCAGTATCTGCCGGAGACTCTGGTTAAAACAATTGAAAAAAAATTGGCATAAGGAGGTTTCTTTTGAGCCGGAAAACGAATATGAAGATGGGGACGACATTGCTGAAGCCATGTTGAAAAGCCGCAAATGGACACTTTTTAACAAATACTTCCAAAAATTATCGGAGGAATGTCAACAGGCACTAAAACTCCTGTTCAACGGCGTTTCCAGCAAAGAAATAGCTCAAAAAATGGGTTATTCTGAAGATTATGCCAAACGCAAAAAATACAAATGTAAAATACAACTGACCGAGATGGTCCGCAACGACCCGGAATATCAGTCCTTAAAAGAATGATGTAATTCAAAGTAATAATGGCCTTTAACGACGAGACTTATCACCAGATTCAACAATACCTGGACGGCTTGATGACCCAGGCCGAACGGGAGGCGTTTGAACTGGAGATGGCCGCTAAGCCTGAACTGGCCGAGGAAGTCCAGTTGAACCGCGATATGCAGGAATTCCTCGCTGATACACCAGAAAATGCCCTGCGTAAAAGCCTGCAGGCCCTGAGCGAACAAACGGCCATACAAGAAAAAAATCGACCTGCACGGCTGTGGTGGTGGTTGCTGCTCGTTCCAGTGCTTGCCTTGCTGCTTTGGTGGATCATGCCGGAGAAACCAGCAACCAACATCGCGCCGCCCGCACGTGAGGGCCAAAACCACACAAACGAGCAGGACCTAAACCCCTTGGATACAGCAAAGGCAACTCCAACGCCTCAAGGCTCTGCGCCGAAACAGGAAGAATCTGTCCCTGATGTACCAACCAGGAAGCCCAACCCAAAGGAAAAGCAGCAAAAACTTTTTGCCGCCAACTTCCAGCCCATGCCGGCCCTCGAACTGCTGATCGGCAATAACCTGCGCGCCGGCGATTTTCAATGGGCCGACACCCAGCCAATGCCCAATGTGACCCTGGAGAAACCCGGTATCCAAATAAAGTTTCATTTTTCCGGCTTGCTTCTCTCCGATGCAGATATGCGGGAGAAAAAGCTGAACCTCCATATTTTTTCCAACGACCCAGCCGCCTTTGAAGCCTTCCGTCCGGTTTCCAGCACGCAGCTTCGCCCCGAACCAGCTGGCAACAATACCTACCGTATCTCGGCGGACAAATTCTTCACGTCATCCCCAGGCTTGTACTATTACCTTATTGAAGATGCCTCTACGGAACGGATTTATTTGGTGGAGAAGTTCGTGGTTCGGTAAGTTGATTCAGCATACCAAGCCAAGGTTTCGTCAAAAGCACAGCTCAATCCAGGCTTAGTCCCCTTTTGTATCAAGGTTTAAAATTTTGAGAGACCATCTCTACATGGTCGCTCTCAAACCCTATCGGAAATCGAACAAATTGGAATTTTTCTATGTCCAGGAAAAAAAGTTGGACGCCGCCCGGTCACTTTTCAGCCAAATAGGGAATTGTGGTTTGAAATGATTTTTAGACGTTTCAGAATGTCTAACTCTCTAAAAAATTTAAACCTGTAAACTCAAAATTTTGCAACTATGAAGTTTTATTTTATTCTACTTGCTGTTTTATTCTTAAGCTTAAATGCGGTCACCGCACAAACCTTATTGACCTGCACTAATAGCCAAAGCGGTGCTAAAGTTACCTTTGTGGAACAGACTGGCCAGGATATTACCCTTTTGGTAGATTGGGATGAAGGGTCTACTTTTTCTGGTAATAACCTGGTTATCACGAATGGTACTTGCCAAAGCTGCCCTAATATCGGAGGAATTGGTCGTCCTCACGGTATTTTTAAATACTACACGATCCACCAAACCGACCCTGACCAGCCGGTTACTATTGACTGGGCGCCTCCTGGGACATACGTTTATTGCGGGGGTGGTAACCCCGCTACGATTACGGGCCTCAACGACGCCGACAATGACGGTGTCAACGATGCCGACGACAACTGCCCCGACACACCTTCAGGCGAGGGCGTAAATGCCGAGGGCTGTTCCTGCTCACAAGTCTCTGTTGATGACGGAGACCCCTGTACCCTGGACGAATGCGTTGATGGTGTAGTAACTCATACCCCCAATCCTGATTCGGACGGAGACGGTGTTTGCGATGAAATTGACAATTGTATCAATACGGCAAATGCTGACCAAGCCGATGGAGATGGCGACGGCATCGGAGATGCCTGCGACGCCTGCCCGAATATTCCCGATCCTAACTGTGCTACTTGTGGCAATGGAAAATACCTGGTGTGTCACATACCTCCCGGTCAGCCGGAAAATGCTCAGCAGCTCTGCATTTCTCTCAACGCAGCCAATAACCACATAGGCAACCACGGCGGTTGTTACTGGGGCTACTGTAATTCAGGAATAATGGTGAACCAAAGCAACCCGCTTATCAAGTCAGCCAGTCACCCGCAGGGTAACTATGACCGCACAGAAGGCAACAATCCGCTGGTGGAAACCGAAAAAGGCAATGTCTATTTCTTCGAGGTATCACCTAACCCGGCTACTGACAAAATCAACCTGCACCTGCATGGCCATAGCGATGGCGCACAATTGTACATCCATGATCAACTGGGTCGCAAGGTTTGGATGCAACAACTGGAAGAATCCCAAAGCTCCCTGCAGCTCAATCTTGACCTGGAAAATGGGCTTTACGTGGTATCCCTGATTTCGAATGGCGAAACCATCTCGAAGCTACTGGTGATTAACAAATAATCAACTGCGTGACTATTCTATTGCCTGGGCGCCTAAGAGTCGTCCAGGCAATTCCCATCACCTTCCCACCAACATATAAGCCGCCCAAAAATGAGGCGATGCCGTAGCCGGGTCCCGTATCAAGCGCAGCTTGGCCGCCCGCAAACTCCCAGCATAGCCCTGTCCATCCAGCACCCGGGTATAAAAATCTACCATAAACGAGGCGCTGATATGGTCGTATACCTTCCAAAGGGAAAAAACTACGTTTTGAGCTCCGGCAGAAATAAATGTGCGATTCAAGCCAAGGAGTCCATCTCCTTGAGCTACCTGGCCGTATCCGCTTTCACAACTGCTGATGGTGACCAGGTCGGCTTGAATATTCAGTTGGGAGATTTCATCTGCATACAAAATGCCGTCTTCGATAAGGGTATCGCTGCTGGAACAGGCGATGCCGGAAAATTTAGGGTCTTTGAGGTCGGAAAAACTGTGCCCTGCGATATGGACATATTGATAAGGCTCCGTCAAGGCTTGTTTTAAAGCCCCTTCACCAGCTTGCGTCCGCAAAGCCAGGGTGTTATTTCTGGTTCCACTTTGTTCCAACATTTCCACGATGCTTTTTACTTCGTGTTCCGATTCCGGCAATGGATTGAAGTTTCCGGCGTCATCGAAAGCCCTGAAATTGGTAAATGGCAGAAAGCGGGTTCTGACGGCCGCCGCCGTATTCGATGTATTTGCCTCATCATATACCGGAGCAAAGGCAAAAACGCCCGACAAGGAGGCCTTGCGCATAGCCCGGGCTTTTACAAAAAGTGACGGCGCGTAGTGGTAGGAAATTTCGTACCGCTTGACCAAATAATTGAGGTCACTAAATTGGCCGTATGTTGCCTCCGGTAGCAATAATTCAAAGGGAAGAAGAAAAACAGGGCCTTCCCCAATGATGATCAGCTTTTGCTTGTTTTTCAACGCATAGGCACAGTGCGATAAATGATCCTGATATAGGCGGTGACTCAGTTGGATAAAATGCTCTCTGCTACGCTGTTTGAACAGAGGTGCATTTTTCACCAGTTCAATCAGGCTATCGATTCTATCATAAACCTCATAGATTTGTTCCTGGCCCGAATAATTGATTGCGAATTGTGCCGGTTTGTTTTTTTCAATGAAAAACATTGTCCCGCCGAAATAATCCAACAGCAGCTCCCCTTCCTCCAGTTGGTTTTGAATGTCCCGGATTTTTACGGGCTCAATAGTCATCCGGGTTTTCCAATACGAAGGATAGTTTCTGGCGATTTCAAACTGAAGTTGAAAATAGGCTCGTTTGAAATGAAAAACCCGATCAATTGTTTCTGCCAGTTTCAGGTCGCCAACCGTTGCTTCCTTTGCATCATGCAATTGTTTTTCCCAGTACTGGATGTCGGACACTATTTGCTTTTCTTTTTGCAGGAGAGAGTCGGGAATGGCAATAAGTCCTGATGCATCAGCCTTTATATACGCCAGCATCAGCTTTTGTGCCTTTATCTTTTGAGCATAGTAGTAGGCTTCTTCCACAATTTCCAGCGATGGCCGAATTTCGTAGAGCAATTGAGCAAAATACAAGGATATCCCCAGGCAATAAAAATGATGTTTAATTAGCCCCTCGATGCGCCCCTCCCTTAAAACAATCGAATTTTCCAATTGCCGGACGTGGAATTTGTCAACCAAAGACATGATCTTCAGCGCCGTTTCCAGATCTTTGATGTATCCCGCTTCATCAGCAAAGTTCAATCCTCTCGTTTGGTGAAACCGTGCAAGTTGTCTTAAAATGCCATAGGTATAAGGGTGATTCACAAAATCATCGGGATTCGGAAGTTCGTTGAGGTCAAAGGATCGATAGGTTCTGCAGACTTTGTGCAGGGCTTTTTGTGTGTAATAAACGCTGGAGTCTGCAGCGTTTTTTTCGTTTTTTCGGATATTATACAATTCTCCTATTTCCATCAAAGCCAGCAAAATTGGGGTATTCCAAATTGAGAAATTCTGTTTTTCTATCAGTTGAACATAATCCTTGTAATACTGGATGCATAGGTCATGGCTTCCATCAAATTTATAGCTGTAGCCGATAAGCCTGACTATTTCTGCACGTAGCCAATGGTATTTATCATAATGCACTAAAAGCTCCTGATTGGAAAGCAGTATGCTGTCTGCCATCAATAAAGTCTGCCTGGCTGCTGTAGTTTTCCGGTTTTTGATCTGTGCCCCCCCTTGCGCGACCTGATACTCTAATTCTATAAGTACTCTGATATCTGATTTACGAATAAACCGTAGACTTTTTTTATATAAGTCCAGCATTGCGGCATTGAATGTGCCGTTTTTGAAATGATTTGTTGCTAGTGAAGCATAAAGGTCTCCAAGGTGTTCATTGTTGTCATTAGGCGCCAGATACTCCAACACATAAATGGCTTTTTGGTAATAGTCACTACTGAGTGGGTATTCTCCTATAGCTGAGAATTGATCGGCTATATGACGGTAGTAGTAGCATGTGTGTACGTCATTTTCGCCAAACTTTTGAATGGCCGCTTCCAGACTCAGATTGGCAAAATAGATGGCTTTTTCCACCAAGTCTTGCTGCTGGAAAGCCAGACTAAGTTGTTCGCAAGTCTGAATATAATCATCGCTTTGACGGCTAACCGGGTGGGGCTGCGCCCCCAAATCTTTCGAATTGGCTTGCCGAAGACCCTTGACGGCTATTTGAACCATTTTGGCATCCGCTGCTGTCATTCCGGTGCTGTGATCAGGCTTGAGTCCTTTCCAGATTTCAGGGGCGAGTTGTTGCAGTATAGTTATTTCATTTTCCGGATCAAATGCTTGTCCGAAAATTGAAAATGAACCAATAAAGCAGCCAATCGATAATAGAATTACACGGTACATTTTTATCATAGGTGACTGATTATTGCAAAAGTAGAAAGGAAGGAGCGCAAAAGTCCGTCTATGAGAACAATCCTTTAACAATTAGACGGGTGTTTCCATCAATGCTGTTTTGCCCGTTTGCCAACTTTCGCAAGACAACAGATTCACTCCTCACTCCGAAGAAACCTGGAAACCGCCTCTTTTCGCCGCCTGGACACCTCCACCCGTTTCCCATCGCGCATCACCACAAAACCATCGTGATCGAGAAAAGAAACATGCAGCTTGTTGATCAAATGGGACTTGTGGGCGCGTATAAATCCATAATCGCCAAGAAGTTCTTCATATTCTCCCAAACTTTTGGAAGCCAGATACTGCTTATTGCCGTCGAGATTTATTTGGGTATAAGCACCCATTGCTTCCAGATGAATAATTTCCGAGGTTCGGAAAAAGTGAATACCTTCTTTTGAAGGAACCGCCAATCTGAATTGGTTTGGATCGTCTGCCTGGAGATTGGTGAATATATTCCGGAATTGCTCGTGCTGAAATCCTTGTTCATTTCGTTTGGCGATGTATCGGGCCACGGCACTTGTCAGTTCCTCAACATCCACGGGTTTCAGTAAATAATCAAAGGCACTAAAGGAAATCCGGCTATCAGCTAATCATTTGAGAGTTACTCTTGACCGCTAAAACCTACTGGTAGGGTCTGTTAAGCTCGAGTGGGGCATGTCGGCAGAGCCGACGCAATCGTTGTCACGATGCTGGAGCATCGCGGCAACGAAATTGATTTTTTTGGGGGGCAGACTCGCGCGAGCTGAGTACCTTGAGCAAAGAAGAGCTAAATTCTCGTCAAAAAGAGAATATAATTAGAGCTGAGCATCCTAGTGTAAAACAACGAAGCATAAATCCAGAACAATGAAAATTTACATCACATTTTTATTGGGAATTGGGCTATCCTATAGTTGCAATATCGCACATAAAACAGTTAGTGAGCAACCAGAATTTGATTTCGACAATTGGAAAAGCAGCATTTTCTTATGCTTTAACAAAATGCTAGAGGAAGATAGCATTGCAAATACCCAACAAAGGATAAATAGGCAAGTAATAATTAACGAAATAGATATTATTAATAAAAAATTATTTGAATATAATTTTGAAAAAGCTATTGATGAAAACAAAGCTAGGAAATGGAGTCATGTTTATATTTTATATCATTTTTTAGAAGGCGAGTTTAATCTTAGCCTATCGTCATTTGTGTTTCTCAATGAAAAACAATATTGGGGTACTACCTATGACCATAATAATGGAATCTATTATCGGGTAAATAAACAATTTGCAGCAGTGATAGATAACGTTAAACCTAAAATATACGGCGGTGGCAATGGATTAGCAATTTTAACTAAATTTAACAATGAAATGAAAAACATAAAGACCGTAATCGTTGCTGGTGTTTCATATTCTGAAGAATTAGAACCTTTGATGCGGATTTATGATGATAAAATTTTTGATTAACGCTTCGGTAGTGCGATTGTCGTCTTACATTATAGTGTAGGCAGAATAATTGAAACTTTGTTTAAGTTGAGGTCTCACAATATTATTGACAAGAACTCCCTAATACAAGGGAGTTAGCTGGAGTCGACGAATAACAGGATGAAGAAAGAATCATTACCCAGTATGTGAAAAACGGCAAAGAATTAGAAGTCGGAAGGGTGAATTGCAATTTTGGATAACTTTTACATATTCTTAATAACCTTATTCATATTTATCAAATTATAAGCCGCCCTCTTACATGAAAAAAGTTAAACTAATTATCCTTATTCTGTTGACTACAGGAGTCGCTTTTGCCCAAGATAGTCGTATTTACGTGAGTGCCACAGCAACAGGTATTGCAAATGGCCAGTCTTGGGATGATGCCTATACTGAATTGAATGATGCTTTGTCAAGTGCATTATCGGGAGATACTATTTGGATAGCGGAAGGGGTTTATTATCCGACAAATTCTTTAGATCGAGCGGTTTCATTTGAACCTAAAAGTGGTGTTCGAATTTATGGTGGTTTTGCTGCGTTCGAGAATGACCTTAACCAACGAGACTGGATAATACATCCTGTTGTTTTGAGTGGAGACATTGGTATCGAAGGTGATAGTACTGATAATTCTTACAATGTTGTGTATCTATTTCAGCCTGATTCCAACACGGTATTAGATGGTCTTATCATTCGTGACGGCGTCGCAAATAATAGCCTTGATGCGAGCAGTACTCGATCCAGGTTAGTCTGTGGAGGCGGATTGTACATTATGGCAGATGGCTCAGAAGCCTACCCCGAGATTCGCAACTGTCGAATTGAACATAATACAGCTGAATATTTTGGAGCAGGAGCAATGGTCAATGGTGCAAACAATGGATCTGTAGGGCCAAGGTGGGTTAATTGTGAATTCAATGACAATAGAGCGCTTTCTAATGGAGGAGGGCTATCCAAAATTGGATCAAGTTTGGTCGAGCGGGGAATTGATCTAAGTGGATGTAAGTTTCGGCGGAATATTTCAAATGCCCGAGGTGGAGGAGTGTACTATATGGATTCTAATGGGAATGATCAAATAGAAATTTATAATTGCCTATTTGAAGAAAACTACGCCTATACAAGTGGCGGTAGTGGCTTCTTTTTCATTGGAAGAGTTGGTCAAAGCATGCTAAATATTCATCAATCAAATTTTACTGAAAACACCTCTTGTCAGGGTGCAGCACTAACCTTTTTTACAAATGGGAATGATTTTGACGGTTTAATTGAACTTGATAGTAACGAATTTAAAAGCAACAAATCAATACAGTTAAATCCGAATAACTTCTATTTTAACGTTATTCACTGTGACTTGATAGCAACTTCTGGCAGTAAATTTCTTGTTTCAAAAAGCTTATTTGAAGATAATAATATTAGTTTGCCGGGATATATAATTGAAGTTAATTTCTCCGAAGCTACAAGTATCATAAACAAAACTACTTTTATTAATAACAATGTAGATAGGATTTTCCAGTTTGGTGGATTGCAAAATTGTGAGGTTTGGAACTCCAGATTTATAGGAGAAAAGCAAAAGGGTATAAGCTTAGTTGGCAACACTGTAAAAACAAATTATGTAAATTGCATTTTTACAGACCCCATATTATTTGAGTTTTCTTCTGGAAGTAATTTTATAGATACCTGCGTGTTTGAAAATTGCAATTTTTATAATAATCCAGTATATTCTAACCTTGTTGGTGGCCCTAGTCTTAAATATTTATATTTAAGGAATTCATTTATAAACTCAACTCCTTTAGATTACTTATATAAGCCAAATTGCACGACATACCTTAGTAATTGTTTCCTGCAAGGCTTTGATTGTTCAATTCAAAATCCCAATGTAATCTGCGAAGGCGGTATTATTACTAGCGGCGACCCTATGTTTGTCGACACTACTCTTGGAGATTTTCGTCTCCAACCTTGTTCCCCGTTGGTAAATGCCGGAAATAATACTTACGTCACTTCTAACACAGATTTAGATGAGCAGGCTCGTATTCAGGGAGGCACAGTAGATATAGGGGCAAATGAGTCTCGGGCCTTCACCCTAGCTAATCCTCCTGATATTCACCCGGCTTGCGTAGGCTCTAATAATGGAGCCATTGCTATTAATCCGGAATTTGGATGTGAGCCATATACTTATCAATGGGAGCCACCCCTTGCTACTGGCCCCATACTTTCAAACCTAGGTCCGGGGAACTATTCCTTTACAGTGACAGATTCGCATGGGCAGGTGATAAGTGATACTTTGGATGTTGCCTCAGCTGCCTCCTTGGAGTTAAGCCCAATAGCTGCTGATCTTCTGTGTGGAAGTACCATTGGTGGGCTGGCTACTGTAGATATTATTAGTGGCATGCCGCCTTTTACTTATCTATGGAGTAATTCAGCGACTGATAGTTTGCTGACCATGTTGTCAGATGGCCAGTATCAGGTTACCGTAACAGATGCCAATGGCTGTAAGGACTCAATCGAAATGACAATTGAAAAGTTTGGGCAGATAAACCTAATGGTGAATGGTGAACCCATCTCCTGTTTTGGAGAAGAAGATGCTTTAGTCAGTACAGCCCCAGCCAATGGGAAAGCTCCTTTTAGCTATCTTTGGTCACAAGGTGCAACAGATTCTCTTTTGAACAATCTGGGTGTAGGACAGTATACTGTAACGGTAACAGATGCTTATGGTTGTACGGCATCATATACATTCAATATAACCGAACCAGGACTTTTGCAAGCTAATGCCCAGGCGACTCCTACAAATAGTCTGCAAACCCCAAACGGGACAGCAAGTGTAATATTTGTCTCAGGGGGCACCCAAAACTTTACCTATAATTGGAGTAATGGAGTCAGTGGACAAACCATTAGCGGTCTTTCTACAGGCACATACACAGTGACGGTGACGGATGCACATGGATGTACCACTACAGCAACCACAGAAGTGACATTTATGGTGAGACTCAATGAGTTAAATGACTGGCAAGTAAGTGTATGGCCTAACCCGATGAAAGAGTGGCTGGAGATAAGAGCAAAGAATCTGCCTTCCGGAGCTTGGAGTTTTTCACTTGATGATTTGTTAGGACGGAAATTGAAGGTGACGAATCTGGATAGCAGCAACGCAATATTGAATGTGAGCGCCCTTCCAAATGGAATATATGAATGGAGTTTGTCGATTGATAACAAAGTTTTTAAAAGCGGTAAGGTTATAAAATAGGGTGCGGAATGTTTTATACCTGTCTATTTTTCCGCTGATCGGGAGTGTTCAAATAAATGACACACTTATTTGAATACCCCCTCGAAAGTTGAAGCCAACACACTTCGAACCCTTTATTCTGCAAATTCATTAGCCCGACATTTCCATATATTGTCTGGTATAAGGCAATCAAAAACATTTCCCAATGTCAAAAACGCTGTACTCTCTTTTACCTGCACTTCTATTTCCTTTGTTCCTCTCTGCTCAGGATACCTTGCTCTTGTCCAGTCCATTAGAAGTATATTCCTCACCTCTGTCCATCACGGCTCCCCGCCTCAACTTTTTGGGCGACGGAACAGCCTTGTTCACCTGGGGACTGAGTGGCAGTCCGCGACAAATTTTATGCTCACGTTTCGAAAACGATACTTTTTCCACTCCGGTAAGTGTGGTCCAAGGCTCATTACCTCCCGATTTATTTGGCTTTGGCGGATTTGATGTTGCGGTAAACGGCAATCAGGTTTTCGTGGTGTATGAGCGGCTTTCGCTGGGCATAATGCTGGCTCGATCCGATGATGGCGGGCTTAGTTTCTCTCCACCTGTGGTCGTACAAAGTCCGGTCTCCGGAGGCTATGCAACACTGGCTTCTTTGGTTTTGGATGGAACCGGAAACCCGGTGGTTAGTTATATTGTAGAAAAAAACGGAGCGGTGTTTCAGGTGCGCCGCTCAAGCGATGGTGGCCAGACTTTTGGCGACCCGGTGATTGCCAATTCAGCTGCACCGGGCGGACAAGTCTGTGAATGTTGCCTTGCCGATTTTGTGGCTTCGGGAGACTCCATCTGGATGATCTATCGCAACAACAATCAAAACCTCCGCGATATTTGGGTGGCGCGTTCCACAGACCTAGCCGCTACATTTGATGTCGCAACTGATGTGGATGCTACGGATTGGATGCTGAGTTTTTGTCCGGTCGCCGGCCCTCGCATAACCCGGGCTGGCAACACCCTCATCACCGCCTGGATGAGCGGAGCAAGCGGGCAGGAACGCGTGTACCTCAGTACGCTGACAGCCGATAAAATGGAAACAGGGATACAACTTGAATTTCCACCGGAAGTACAGCAGAATAAACAAAGCTTTGCAGATCTGGCTGCCTCAGGCGATACAACCCTTATGGTTTTTCTGGAGGGGACTAAAGAGATTGTATTGCACTATTCAACCAATGGCCCGGCCGAACTTCCCATGCACCAGATACGGCTTACCGAGTCTGATCATACCCTGCAGCTTCCCTCCATTGCCGTGTACGATGGCATGATTCACCTGGTATACGTAGATCCGGTTAGCGATAAAATTCAATATCGAACTGGAATAATTACCCAATTGTCGGCTACAAATGAATTGTATGATGTTGGTAGGCTTACGGTGGTTCCAAACCCTACAACAGGTGTCGCAACTCTTCAAGGCATACATGAACCGGTTACCTCTGTGCAAATATTGAACATCAATGGTTCATTGATCAGATCTGAATCATTGGAAAGGCAACATGAGAACGGTGATGTGTGGGTAGACATGTCAGGTTTCTGTTCCGGAATCTACCTGATAAAGGTTGTGACAGAAGGCGGTTTGTATACTACAAAGCTGTTTAAAATGTAATGGTGTCACAGGCAGGTAATATGATTTGTGGTCTTGTAGGCGCTCTCCCCATTACTGCCGTAATTGTGCGAGGTGCAGCCAATGTGGATGCAGGAGGTCCTACCAAAAACGCCTCCATTACTCACGGTGTTTTTCTTCTTCTGATGGTCTCCGCAGTTCCTTTCGTCTTGAATATGATTCCATTCGCATCACTGCTGTGATCTTGCTGATTACAGGATACAATCTGACCAAACCTCAATTGTATCCCAGATGTACAAACTAGGCTGGAATCAGTTTCTTCCCTTCATTATCACGATTGCGGTAATTCTGGCAACTGATCTACGTCAAGGTATAACCATTGGACTAATCATTTCGATCTGTTTTCTTGTTCGGAATAAATTCAAGGAAGAATACAAAATTGAACAGTGCACCCAATTGGGAACCGAACATTATCACATCAAGCTTAATTCAATGGTGACTTTCTTGAACAAAGTGGACTTACAAAATACGTTGTATAAAACACCACCGTACTCGGTGCTAACCATTGATGGTTCTGGTAGCCGGTTTATCGATTATGGCGTACTGGAAATGATTAGTGAGTTTGAGACTCGGGATCATGAAAAACACATCCAATTAGTTCTCATCAATATTGAAAGAGTGAATCTGATGGCTGTTCATTAATCAAATAATGTGAAGTAGAATTGATAACCAAATTTGATTTTCAACTGACAAATTTTTTCCAATGTTATTAGAGCGTGTTTGGATTTTATATAATTTTGGAGACGTTTAGCGAATGGTGTTTCGGCAATAATCCTAGCCATCGCAAAATGGTTGTGAAAGCACTTTTCGTAGACAATAAATACGTAATTAACATGAAAAAGATTTCATCCATTCTAATTCTTTTGCAGCTTCTTCATATTAGTTTGTCCGCAACGGAATTTGCCTTGATTGACTTTAACAACTATCCAAGTGCCCAATACACCTCTTCCGGTTGCTTCTTCACTATTGATGGCGTTAAAATGAAGTTATATAGCGACTTCCAGGGTACCAGTCAGATTTGCCATGCCCCTCAGGCAAATGACCAGGTATTTGTTACCAAGATCAACCGCTGCGACCTGCCGCTAAGTACATCGCCAGGGATCCTGTCAATCAATGCATCCAACGGTTGCGTAGGTGTTAGTATTAAAGTTCAATTCACTGACGGTACTTTTGATTTTTCAGACAACAACCTTTTAATTGATGAATCCGAAAAATCTATCAAAGAAATTACCATTACGGAAATTGAATGCGGTTTGGCCTGGTTATTCGGAGGACAACAAGACCCCGGTATCCCCGCAGTTGAAGTATCCTTCTATAAGGATAACTATTCCCTGACATTGCCCGAGAACGAAGCCAAAAACCAGGAAGTTAATTTGCTTTTTGAATGGGTAGGCGGTAACCAAACCGTTTATCTATTACAGATAGATACCTTGCAAACCTTTAATAATCCCGTTTTTCAGTTTAATGTAACGGGAGGGCAGAAATTCGTGTCCGGATTAAAAAACAATACAACTTATTACTGGAGGGTTAAACAGATAACTGCCTACTGCCCAAATGCCTGGTCTGAAACCTGGATGTTTTCAACCATTGCAAAACTCAATATTTTCAGAAATGTGTTGGAATCAAATTCAAAATATCTTTATCAAAGCATCACATCGGATGAGCAGCAAGTATATGAATATGATATGCTGGCAGACGCCAGTATATCTATGACCATTCAATATAACCGAGGTTTTATTCAAATACGGGATGGCGCAGGCAAGGAGATCTCGGGGGAAATTATCTCCTCCATAGAAAATGGACTGATTAATATAAGTTATGAATCGCCTCATATTTTTGAAAAAAATAAGGTTGTGTATTTGGATTTCAAGCACAGGCTGGATCTTACAGAGCCTGATTTAGTGGTTAAACTCAACATCAAACCCACACCTGTTGTGTTGCTTCATGGTGAGTATTCCTCTTCAGCTCAATCATGGGAGAGCCTTTATACGGCGTTGGTTGATGGAGGATGGAGCCCTGATTACATCATCAGCCCTGACTATAACAACAGCGTTTCTTTTACCGAATCTTCCAATCTGGTGGAGGGTTATATTGACCAGGCATTATACAAAATCCGAACGCTCAATGATGATTTTGGCAACAAAATCAGCTTGGTAGGGCATGGTATGGGTGGATTAGTTATCAAGAATTACTTAAACAATAATAGTGACCAAAAAAACACATCAAGAATAATTACAATAAATACTCCACATTTTGGTACGCCGATGGCTAACCTGATGACTGAATATGAAATTATGAATTGGGTTGGGCGGCAGTGCCTGGCCTATGCGGGAGTTACGGATAATAATAATGGATTAGCCGATTTGAATAATGGGGCCATGCAAAGTTTGAGAACAGACAATCCGGATTTGCTTGCGCTCAATGGTGTTGGCAGTAATATTCCTGCCCATGCCATGGCATCCCAAACTGATTGGGCATGTCAAAGTGATTTTTTGGAGACTCTTGCAGAAGCTACTATTTTGGCGCCTCTTAGAGCTTGGGTGGTAGGTTTTGAAATTTGTGAAAATATATACAGCTACATCGTAGAAAATGAATTGCCAACAAACCAGTTGTTTTGTGCGTTGGATTATGCTTTATTGCAGGAATCAAATGACGGATTTGTAGGGGTAAGCAGTCAATTGGGCAACCTCGGAGGGAGTGCAATCACCAATACGCTCGGTTATGATTACGATTTTACCCATTTTAAAAACCCTCAACAGTTTTTAACCGTAATGAGCACAAAAGAATTGCTCGAAACGGATAGTGAAGGCAGTTCTTTCAGCAAGAATGGGTTTAGACCCGCCGGAATAGACACCCTGGGCATCAACCCTCCACAAGAGGACGTAATTTTATCCGATACAATTGTGGAAATTAATATTGAAAATCTTCAAGATCAAGATACCATCTGCGCATCCCTTAACTCAAAAATCAGCGTAACGGGAAATGATTCAACCAACCGGCTTATGATTATCTATTTCTATGGAAATGATACCATAATGTTGGATTCCATCCGCTATGGAACATACGATTTTACCATCCCATACCTAATAGACTATGAGGGCGACTTAAAAATAGGGCTTGTTGGATCTGATGGCAATGGACATTTTGATTACAAGACCCTGGATCTCTTTGTCAGAAACTGTACAAATAAAAGCAGTAGTCCGGAACGAAAGTTGTTTTGCTCTGTGTATCCAAATCCAATGAAAAAATCATTGCAAATAGAAGGCGCTGGAGAAAACTTGCACCTCATTAAACTTTATCTGCGGAGCGTTACCGGACAGGTTTTTGTAGAACAGGAATTGTCTTCCAATCAAGGCACATTCAGAAGTGAAATAAACTCAGAAGCATTGCCACCCGGCATTTACTATCTCACTGTTTATTCAGATTTGGATATCTATACAAAAAAGGTGATAAAAATATAGTAGGAATTCAGGCTGTAGCCAAGTATAGTCACCGCAAAGTGGTTGTGAAAACACTTGTCATACTGAACGCTGTGAATCAATGATTTAGCCGCAGTCGATTTTCAAAACCAAACAGCGTGAAGTATATGTCGGTTTTCATTGTCATAAATTCCACCAGAATTAGGCTAAGAAGTATATGATGCTACATTACCTTAATCAAAAAATCCCATACTCTAGTGGCATTTGAACACCAAAACCAGGTGGCAACGCTGGTTGATTTGGTTAATCACTCACTCCCCGCGTGCGTTTTAACCAGCGCTCGTTTGCTTATCTGGATGCTTGCATTTCTTTGCAACCTATCTGCACAACAACCCTTTCAGGTAGATTCTTTGTTCGACAAACGCCAACCCGAAACCCTCGGCCTGGCGTTTGTCAACAGCCTTGAAACCATCACCATCTTTGCTCCAGATTCAGTAGAGAATCGCTATAACCACGGAGTGGTTTTATTCCCTTTTAAAGGCAAGTTGTATGCCCAATGGCAAAGTGCTAAAGAAGATGAGGATGCGCCTGATACTCAGGTGTTTTATAGTTGTAGTGAAGATGAAAGGCAATGGTCACGACCAGTGGCCTTAACAGAAAAATGGACCGAAGGGATACGCACCAGCGGGGGTTGGTGGGGCTATGAAGACACTTTGGTAGCGTACATCAACTGCTGGCCAAATTCAGAAAATGGCGTTAAAGAAGGGTACGCGGAATATCTGTTTTCAGTTGATGGTTTCCATTGGCATAAGGGAGGGGCCGTAATGAGCGCAAGTGGAAAAGCCATACCGGGCATCATCGAACAGGATGTACACGCTTTGCCTAATGGCCGCATTGTCACGGCCTTCCATCTCCAACCCGGTTTGAAGGCAACACCTTTTTATACTGATGACCCTTCAGGTATCAGGGGTTGGAAAGCCGGAGATCTGCCGCATTTGCCCGGCGAACCCACAATGAGCCGGGAGATAGAACCCAGCTGGTTCCGGCGAAAAGACTCTTGCCTGGTGATGGTTTTCCGAGACCAGCAAAGCAGTTTCAAAAAGCTGGCTAGCGTAAGTTGTGATCAAGGCCTCACATGGACACTTCCCGAGCTCGTAAACACACCGGATTCAAGGGCCAAACAAAGCGCTGGAAACCTGCCAGATGGCACGGCCTTTATGGTAAATAACCCCACAGGAAACAAAAACCGATTTCCATTGGTCATTACACTGAGCCCTGACGGGTGTATATTCAACAAGGCTTTTCTCCTGCGAAGCGGTGGAAGCGATCTCCAGCCCATGCGATTTTCAGGGAAATACAAACGACCAGGATACAGCTATCCGAAGAGTGTTGTCTGGGGCGATTTTCTGTACGTAGGTTATGCTACCAATAAAGAAGATGTGGAGCTTACACGTGTACCATTGTCTGTATTAGGTTATTGATTCAATCCCTTCATCTTGTAGGGTTGGTGTTTTCTAAATCTGACTATCCGCATATTGTACAGTATTGTATCAGAATGCAGTATTGGTATTCGATTTACTTAGTGGTCGGACGGCTGGGAGCCGTCTGACCACTAGCGCCTATCGTCAGACAGCTCCCAGCCGTCCGACGATTAAGTTAAATCCAACGCTATTCAGTAACCAGAGCAGAGTAGCAAAATGGATTACTGTACAATAACCGTATAGTCAATTTTCTAAATTCAAAAACAGGATCAGAGCCCCGAGGGACTCTGATCCTGGAAAAAACGCCCGATATTTTCTTACTTGAACTCGTAATTCAAATTATAGATTTTACCATCCGAATATGTCGCTGTACAGGTTACCGGGTAGCCTTCGCTGTCGAATGTGTAAACATCATTTACATACCAACCTGAGCTGGCTATGTACTTGGTATGCAGGTTTTTGTTGGGTTTTCCGGCAAAGGTGTTGGCACCCGCGAAATCGGTCCATTTCAATCCGATTTTATTTGGTTTCGTAGATGAATATTCATAGGTTCCACCATATTCAAATACACCATCCTTATACGTTTTAACACCCGTCAGATTACCATTGGTATAGGTGTATTCTACCTTGTACGTGTATAAGTTTTCGTAAACACTGGTCTTCCGGATTAAATACCCATCGCTATTATACTCAAAAGTGAATTCAATATTATTGAAAATAGCTGGGTTATAATTGGAAACCCCTGTTGCTTTAATCACATTACCTGCTGAGTTCAATACCCCCTTGAAGTTAAACACCTGACGGTTATCTGATGTACGAAACTCTGTAGCCCAAACTTCGTTGCCAATATAACTGTAGGTGAATACGTCGTCCCCGTCAACATACTTAATTACACGCCCCTTGTCGTCGTATTCATAATAAGATGGATCGGACTGATTGTTATCATATTTGAGACTAACCAGTTGTTTGCCAGATGACGGGGAAATAGTGGAACCATTGTTATTGGGTTTGGTATCGTCTTTTTTACAAGCGCCAAAAGCAAGTAATACAAGCAAAGCAAAAATTGAAATGTTTTTCATGATTCTTTTTAGTTAATGGATTTTGCAGGTCTTTTTTATGCCCCGCGATTGTTTGATGACACAAAAGTCTAGCGACGGCACTTCCCTGGAAAATTTTTCAGAGCCAGTCAGGGCTGAAAAAAACTGAAGCGTAGGAAATTTCAATTGAAGCGTTTTGGGAGGAAATAAAACTGCCATTCTATACTCAACACCTATTATCCACCGCACTTGTGTCTTGCGACCTACGGTTCACACACTAAATTGCTTGATAATCAGATCATTGCTATAGACATGAGTAGATGCTTCAGATTAAATGAACAAATGATTAAATGAACAAATGATTAAATGATCATATGATTGCTGAAGGGATTTTCGAAGGTTGATTGATAAAAAAGTGTAAGCCGAAATTGTGTTGCGCTTGGTCAAAAGACACAAGCGCGGCGAAATATGCATACCGTAGGTCGCAAGACACAAGTGTGACGAATAGGACAAAACCGCGACGAAATCCCGCCAATTTTGCATAACAATCATACCAGCATACGCTTCAATTGAAATTTGCTACGCTTCATTTGAATAAATTGCCAACAGGACATCCATTAAGCTAAATTTGCCTGATGAGCCGGAAGTTCTGTTCTCTCCATTGCCTTATTATTTTAATCGGCCTTGCCTATTCAGCTGTGGCTCAGGAGCCTGGCTTGCGTGTCAGTCCGCTTGAGTCTTCCGTATATCTGGAGAATGCAGAAGTCTCCGATTTTATTCAGGATAAAACAGGTTTTATCTGGATTGCCAGTTCCGATGGATTGTTGCGTTATGATGGTTATGGCTTTCGGGTATTTCGAAACATTCCCGGCGACAGCAGTTCTATTTCAGGCAACAATGTTTTATGCCTGAAGGAAGATTCAGATGGAAATATTTGGGCTGGTTTGGCAAGAGGTGGTGTGAGTTGCTACGAAAGAAAAACAGGGCGCTTCAGAAACTACCCGTTTACCCGGAATTTACAACCCATAACAGCCTCTGTAAGCAGCTTGTTTTTTGATAGTAATGGAGAACTTTGGACAGGTGTTGGTGCCAATGGCATTGTGCATTTGAACAAACTAACAGGCGAATTCCAAAAATTTGATCTGGTTACCAGCGAAACAGCCCCTCATCTCGATAACAGCATTATTGACAATTACAATGCCGCCTGTGGAATATGGGAAGATGAAAACGGAATTTTCTGGATATGTACTTCCGACGATCTTTACCGTTTTGATCCGAAAACCGGCCTTGGAGAGCCCCAAAGAGCACATAAAGTTAAGCCTGGAGAATACCTGAGAAACCAGGCATATTCCCTGCAGCCCGATGGTGACTTGTTGTGGATTGGTGGTTGGGAAAGTGGCTTGCGTTGCTTCAATCGAAAAACCGGAGAGTGGAAACAATTTTTCTATGAAGCCGAAGCCGCGGACAATGCGGTTCCCAATGTGATCAGTAGAATTGTCGCTAAAAGTCAGGATGAAATCTGGGTATTAGCCTGGCAAAAAGGACTCGGTATATTCAACAAGAAAACCGAAAAATTCTTCTTTTACTCCGAGCATCCTGACATATACCCCGAAGTTCCGCTTGGCACCTACCATCATTTTATTGAAGATGCACAGCACAATATCTGGATCAGGGTAAATTCAGGTATAATGCGCTTTCAGCCGAAGCAAGGGTCCTTTCAGGTCAACAGACTTCAGGTTGCGCGGCGGGATAATTCCGGAACATTTGTCGTTACCTGCTTCCTGGAAGACAGGGAAGGCCGATATCTGTTTATTGGCACCCATTATTCCGACGGCTTGATATTGGTGGATAAAAAAACCGGGAAACATAGGGTTTTGAATGTGGACGGACATCCACCCACAGAAGAAGAGCGTTTTATAAACCGAATAAAGCAAGACAATGATGGAGGGATCTGGGTACTTACCAGCAAGTATATTCTGCGCTTCAATCCCAAAACCTTGCAGCTTGAAAAGCCCAGGCAACCACCTCTTTATTCTACAATCAGTACATCAAATTATTACAACGATTTCGACATTGATGCGGGAGGTACGCTGTGGATATGTACCCAATTTCTTGGCATAATATCTTATGATCCTATCTCTGGAAAAAGCAGACAATTCATAGCTGATAAAAAGGATCCCAATGCCGTTTCAACCAACGTAATCGGCTCAATCCAGGTGGACAGGGTATCGCGCGTTTGGTTTGGAAGCAGAAATGAAACCACCTATGGTTATTATTTGCCGGGAGAAAACCGCTTTGAGTATTTAAATGCCGATGGCCATGCAGACTCCGAGCTGTATTCCCTGCGATTAAACAGTTTTTATGCCGATAAAAAAGGTGACATCTGGGCCAGTACAGAATCGGGATTAATGCACTTTGATTGTTCGGGACAACAGCCTGTGTTGCTGCATAACTACGGCTTGAAAGACGGGCTAAACTCCGAACATGTAATCCGTAGTTGTCTGGATAATTCCGGAGCGGTATGGGGCATCGCCCGTCGCAAACTATTTCGGATTGATCCGGTAAGCAACCGGATAACAGAATATGGCCAGGAAGAGGGCATCGACTTTCCCCTCGTAGATACATGGTTATCCATGAATGGAAACATGTATTTGCCTACTGTTAATGGCTATGTTCGTTTTCACCCCGATTCGCTTCAGGTTGTTAAAGCATCCAATCCGTTAATCATTACTTCCTTTAAGGTTGATGATGCAGAAATGATTCAAGGCAGTGAGGGCACCATTTCAGAAGCTTTAATTGTGCCTGCCGATAGCCGTTTTTTTTCATTTGAGTTTGCCTGTCTTGATATGTCGAACGGTGAGAACCTTCAGTATGAATACAAGCTGGAAAATTATGATAAACAATGGTTCAGAGCAGGAAGCAGCCATTTTGTAAACTACACCAATATCCCGGCTGGTCGCTACAACTTTCAGGTAAAACTCCAGGGTGCCGACGACAGCGAAGCGATCTCGGTGCCTTTGCAAGTATACGAGCCTTTTTACCGAAGCATCTGGTTTATCATCATAGTAGTTATTGCGCTGCTTATGCTGGTTGCCTGGTTTTTTCTGCATCGCCTTGCACATGATAAACAGGTACGTGCATTAAAAAACAAAACGCAACTGCTGGAAAAGGAAAAAGCGGTGGTCAATTATGAAAGCCTGAAGCAACAACTAAACCCACATTTTCTGTTCAATTCACTCACTTCTTTGGGTAGCCTGATTCAATTGGACCCAAAAGCAGCTTCCGGGTTTTTAGATAACCTGAGTAAAAGCTATCGCTACATATTAAAAAGCAGCGAGCAGGAACTGGTTCCGCTTTCTGAGGAGCTCAAGTTTACCGGCGCATTTGTACAACTTCAAAAAACCCGTTTCAGCAAAGGGCTGGAGGTCAATTTCCAGGTAGAGGAAGAACATTTGTACAAGAAAATTGTGCCGGTAACGGTACAAAACCTGATCGAAAACGCCATCAAACACAACATTGTGGATGAAGACAGTCCGCTGATCATTGAGGTGTTTGTATCGGATGATTACCTGATTGTGCGCAACAACCTGCAGAAGAAAAAATTCGTAGAGACAAGTAACCGCAAAGGGATTGTCAATCTCAAATCGTTTTACGGCTATTTGTCAGACCGAAAAATTCTCATTGAGGAAGATGAACAGCATTACACCATTAAAATTCCATTGCTATGATAAAAGCCGTTATAGTTGAAGACGAGGCATTGATCGCCCGTGAGCTGGAAAGCAAGCTTTCGGCAATTGCTGATGACCTGAAGATCATTCAGGTATTGCCGAGCCTGAAAACGGCCAAAAAATGGTTTTTGCAAAACGCAGAGCCCGATTTGCTATTCATGGATATTCAATTGAGCGACGGCGTCAGTTTTGAAATTTTTGAGCATTTCAAACTATCCTGCCCCGTCATATTCACCACTGCTTACGATGATTATGCCATTCGGGCTTTTAAAGTCAATGGCATCGATTATTTGATGAAGCCCATTGACATGGAAGAACTCAGGCTGGCACTCGATAGATACAGACAAAGACAACAAGGAACATCTTCTGCGCCCAACAATGTGGAAGACTTGCTCAAGGCATTGCAACAACCGCAAAATACTGGACCGGTTTTCAAAGAAAAATTCATTGTGAGCGTACGCAACAACTGGGTTCCGGTGAGTACGCAGGACATTGCCATGTTTCAGCGCGAGAACCTGAATTACCTCTACACCTTCAGCGGCGATCGGTATTTGGTGGATAACACAACGCTCGACGAGGTGGAGGAGCTACTCGATCCAAAAATATTTTACCGGGCAAACAGGCAGTTTATCGTGAATATAGAAGCTATTAAACAGGTTAAACCCATGGAAAACCAAAAACTGATACTTTACCTGAAAACGACGCCACAAATGGAGGTTGATATCAGCCGTGAAAAAGCGCCGGCATTCAAAAAATGGTTTGACAGATGACAATAATCGAAATCAGGGAGGTGAAAAGAACCTGGAAATTGCTCAGGAACATCAACCCGTCCATCGTCGCAGATGCTTTTTACAGCAAGCTATTTCTGGAACATCCCCGGCTGCGGAGTATGTTCCCAAAAGATATGGACGAACAGTATGACAAGCTGATTACCATGCTGTCAAAAATTGTGGCCAGACTGGATAATCTGGAAAATATCCAGCAGGAAGTCGTGGACATGGGCGAAAGGCATAAATCCTACGGTGTAGTCCCGAAACACTACGATATGGTGGGCGAAGCCCTGCTCTGGACCCTTGAAAAAGGGCTGGGAGATGACTGGAATGATGAGGCCGCTAAAGCCTGGAGCAAATGTTATGGCATATTGGCGGCGGAGATGATGGGGTAGAAAATAACCTGATCCTCTCACCTGCGCCCCCAGGCCAACAACAACAACCCAAGAAACACATAAAAACCGATAACCAAGCTGTTCAAAATCAAGCCCGACCAAACCACCGCTTTCATCCAGCCTTTTACAGGAAACTCCGTGGGGTTGCGGATCTTGCCAAAAGCAATGGCGCTGAGTACAAATCCTAAGACTCCGGGTATGAGCGGCAAGAGTATACCAAACTCAAATGAGCCTACAATTATAAGCAGAGAGGTCACACCTACAATCCCTAAAGTCAGACCAGCTATACCGAACCAGGGTAGTAATCTGCCACCATGAAAACCGTCTTTGGTTTGGGCTTTTAGCCATCGTTTTTTGAAATAGTTTTTGGCCAGCTTATTTAATAAACGATGCTGCTGATTAGCCTTCACCGATCTGCCAGAAAATGAATGCTGAATGGACTTGGTCCTAAATCCATTGTTCGCCGCATTTTCACCAGCAAGCATTAGGGTGCCCTGATTTCGAGGGAAATAATGCGTTGATTCAGAAGCATTGAGACATGCTGCTGACAGAACCTGAACATGCATAATGGATGCAAAGGCCCAAAGCATGAGGAAATGCTTATTCATAGTCATAAGTAAGTAGCGATTTTTCTATTTCACCAATGCCAGTATCACGTGCCTTTTGAGCAAGACAAAAATTCTGACATTATTCTTAAAAAATAGTGACTGGTATGTAATTGTTTAAATGATGCTAATCAGCAAAAATTTGGCAAATCAGATAAATATCAAACTTGGGGTTAATTTCGGGGTATCAATTCTTACCTAAATCGCTTGATATGAAAACTATTTCCATTTGCTTTCTTTTGTTGTTCTCCGTAATTGTCAGCGCACAAAACATTCAAAGCGACTCCCTCGGCCTCGCAATAGCCCCTGGCCTCACCCCAGTTATCGCCAACGGCCAAACCGAAATCGGCTTTTTTAATGCCTGCAGCAGCTATCGAACCGATGATACAAGCGGTTACCGCGCTGCGCAGCTTGTCAGCATATTACAGTTGCAACGAGGCATTTCGAAGCAAAATCGCTTTAGTGTAGGACTGGATTTGCAATTTTCAAACCTGAGGTTTGGCCCAGGTTCTGAAGTGGGGCCTTTTGAAGCTTTGGGAAGCATGCCGGAAACTGGTGTTGGAGTGCACAGTTTATCGGCGGTGGGTTTGCGTGCCCGTTATGTGCCATTTATCCGGCACTATGAATTTACGCTTCAAAGCGCCTTATATTTCCCAACATCATCGAAGGAAAAGCGACTGGTTTTGGGAGAAGACCGCATCCGCTTTTCCATTCAGGGGAACTATGCCACCTTGTTTGCTCCCGGCTGGTATTTTGTAGGTCAGCTAAACCCACAGGTTCGTTTTTCAAATGACACCCGAAAACAAACCACCTGGGAATTGCCGGTGAATGTATACGTGGTTAAACGCGTGCTAAGCACCTTTTCCGGACAGCGATTGTACCTCTTTGTCAATGCCGGTTATTATTCCAGTTTTGAAAAGCGTTACAAGGCCGGCCTTCGGCAGGTAGATTGGCTATTAAACGCCGGTGCCGGAGCTCAGTGGGTATTTGGTCCGCAGTGGAGCCTGAGCCTGGGTTGGCAGGGATTGCCGGCTTTTGATGAAACGCTGGGCATTAAGAAGGGGAGTTATGGGGCGATTTTGCTGGGAGCGCGTTGTGCTTTTTGATAATTTACTCTGGGAAATATAATAGCATTTGTCGACCAGTTTCTCTAGATACCAGAAGAATCGCATATTTGGCATTTGCAGGCAAAAGGCCAGGCGGTTCTATAAATTGACCATCAAAATGTTCAACAGTTCCTCCTTTGGCTGTCCGGTCTACTGCTAAAAAAATCACATTAGAGGCAATATCGATGGAGCCTGAAACAGGATTTTCGTTAAAAAATGTACCGCCAGGATTAAAATTAAACTCTTTCGAACTTGAGCTTAACTGCTTTACCCCTAATACCGTAGTATCCTTTAGGTTTATCCCTGTAGCGCTGTCGGCGGCGTTAGGCCAAAAATTTGTAAAACCATCGGTTGGAAGCACAGAAGGTGTTGTTGGCAATACAATATTCGTCAAGGACGGCTGAACATTACTTGGCAAGGCTCCGGTAACGACAAAGTTACCAAAACGTGCAATGCAATCCTCTTCTTCGACACTGACCTCTACATTGCCCGACAAGCCATTGGGTACTGTAGCTATAAATTCTCCAATGCCATCACCCTGCCTTAATGAGGCTTGCTGGTTTCCAAAATATACAATTACTGAGTCTCCAAACCCTTCAGTTTTAATCAGCACTTCATAGTCTACCGGGTTGTTATCAGGCAAAACAGCGTCAATTGAAACTTGCAGGCCACACTTGTCTTTGCAGCTTGGCAATGAAAGTAAAAGGATGGAGGTTAGTAACAATAATGCATTCTTCATGGCGGATCATCGGTTTTAGTGAAAGGATGCCTCCAGTTTGGCAAGCATCACTTTTATGTTTGATTCAAGTTTGGGAATCTGATTATTAAGCTTTTCAAAAGCAATATTGGCGGCTTTATCGACCTTCTTGCGCGCTTTTGCCGGTCGAACTTCCTCTGCGCGAACTGCCCGAAACTGATCAAGAACCGTAGTATTCAAGGGCAAGACCGTTTGTTTGTGTACATCTTCGAGCGTTTCCTCATACAACTGGCCTAGTTCATTTGACAGCTCGCTGCCCCAAAGCGCCCGAACAATCACGGTACTCCCTTCATAATTGTGCAATACCGAATCCCGGGCAATATTATAGGCAACAATCGTTCTGTCAAACCTGTCCATGGCTCTTTGATCTATAAAGGCATCACGCACCCGAGGCAGGGCATCTCTCAGGTCTTTCAGTCTGTCGGCGTACACAAGCAGCTCGGCTGCGATATTTTTGTAATACAACTCTCGCTTTAGCTCTAGCGTTTCGTTTAAAGCCCCGATTTCCCTGCTCAGATCGGTGGTAATGTTGTTGTTCTTTCGCAGCATATTTTGAAGACTGTCGCGCAATACCTGCGTATTTTGTTGATCTGCTTCCAGTTGTTCTAAGCGCGCTTTTAAGGTCTCATTTTCAAGCTGTAACCGTGTTTTTTCCGATTCCTTTTTGCTCAATATTCTGGAAAAACTCTCTAACTCCCGTGTATCGTCACCTTTCCGAGCAAGCCAAATTTCTATCGTTCTCGATTTATCAGCCGGCAGCAAAATGCTACCATTTGGCGGAGAAATACGTTCATACCCCTGAGGCGGATAAAACACAATTTCTGCTTCGCCGGGTGGAAACTCAAGGGCGTACTCTCCGTTGCTTTGTGTTTCAATGGGTAAATTGGTTCCGGACAAAGTGAGCCGTATGTATTTCAGGGGTTGGTCATTTTCATCCAGCACACGTATGCGAACCTTTGTTTGTGCTGATATTATGTCCAAACAAAATAGAAACGTGAACAACAGGTAAAAAAATCGTGTCTTCATTTAATGGGAATTTCTCGAAAACCGGAGGAAACACTGACATCCTGTTTGAGCAGGATTTTGCCGTTTTTTTCGATGACTAAATTGGCAACTTCGCCGGATGCTTTGGGGATGGGTACTTTAAAATAACCCTTTTCATCGCTGGTGACGTGAATGTTTCCATCAATGGTAATGTCTGCCCCGGAAATTACCCGTTGATCCGAGCCGCGCAGCAAGGCTTCAAAAAGGGTAGTATCAGGCAAAAACGCTACTTCAAAACGAAGTGTCTGTCGCTTTTTATTTTTTATAACGGCCGCGTTCTGGTTTCTTATTTCAAATCGACGGCTATTAACTGTCGGAAAATACAGTAAATGCACAACAGAATCCCTATATCGCCCACTCAGTTCTCTAAATACTACACTCCCTTCCTCATTGAGCTTTTGCGGTTGGCGCGGCACTTCCTCGCCCAAACGGATGTTTACTTCTCCTTCCGTGATAACTTTTTGTTCACCACCCGGTTCGTACAAACGCAATTCAAGGTCGAAAGAATCCGGAGCATTTCCGCTTATGCCGGTATATTTCAACAACCCTAAAATACCCAGAACAGCCACTAATGCTACACTGGCTTTCCAAATCCAGCCCGGTGTGGCATTTTCCGGTTCAGACGTTTCACCCTCAAACAAACGAGCGTGTTCATTGGCCAGATAAAGCAGGGAATCGTTGGTTTTTGCCTGCTCGCGGTTCATTTCTTCAAATGAAAGCACTCCGGCAGCATTTAAGTCAGACAGCTTTTTAATATTGGCCAGCTGCACCACGGCTATGTCAAACAGCTTTGAATTTTTATCGCGAAACGCCTCAGTGAGCAGCTCGGCTGCAGCTCGCTGATCGTTTTCCTGGATCAACTGTCGGATCTGGTCGGATATTTTTTCAGCAGCCATAATGTTCCTATTTCAAGCAAATTTAAGAAGCATATAGCGATCATACACTATATGCTTCTTATTGAAAAAGGTTATTGAACTTACAATTACGTCAACAATTATGTCCCGAATCGAGTTTGGGATCAATCATCAATCATTTCCTTACCGCCTCAAACATCTCCCACAAGTAACCATTGTCCACCTGTTTCTTGAGGTACTGAACGGGATGATCATAAATGGCAGCTATCTCAGGGTATTGGCTTATGTTCACCCCTTTTTGTTCGAGTTCAGCTTTGGTTCTGTTTAAGGAGTTTTCAAACAGCTCATGATGCGCATCCAACCAGCGATCCATTTCCTCTTTAGTCAGACTAATTCCATTAGATGGCAAAGGCTCTGCATTTGCCGGTTCCGCCTCAACGGCAGTCAACTCATTGGGCGCTGACAAACCGAGTTTGGTATACAAGTCATTGATCTGCGACTTCATCAAATCGAGCTCTTGTTGCTGGGCTTTCACTTTGGCAGCCAGATCATTTGCGTTAATGCCCACTGCTGCATTAACCAGGCCTCCAAGCGGATTGCCAGAAGCTTCCCAGGCAATACCAACTATCCGGTCATAATCCTCGATTTTCATATTGTCCAGACTGCGTCCTATGGCCAAACCGTCGTGGTTGCCAGAAGCAAGCAGGTAATCCCCAACCGATACTTTACCGGTTACACGCACAGGTACCTGGCCCATAAAAGCTATTTTTTCAAATGAATGCTGTTGCTCTTCCGGAGGCATATTACCCAGCACAATGGGACTGTGCGAGACAACCATGATGTGGTCAACATTTTTTGTATTCAGGCTGATCTTGCCGCCGCGCACGCCCACCACTTCACCATAGCGGAATTGTGCCAATGGATTGGCCTTTTCCAGCCATTCGGCGTAGTCACCACTGCCTGATTGGAAAGCGATGCCTACATTGTTATCCAGATTAATGTCGTATTCCAGCCATTCCGCAATGGCAAAGGCCAGTTCAAATCCTTCAACCGCTGCGGCATCGGGATCATCCACACCAGCCAGATCGGCAATGATGATCGCCGTGCCAAAGGCTGCATGCAGCGAATTCATCGTTTGGTACCAGATGTATTCAAAACTGTTGTGTAGCTCGGAAGGTGTCTGACCCTCTATCCGGCCTTGAATCCCGTTATCGTCCCAAAATGACATGTAGTTATTGGCCGAGCTTCTGGATCCGTTCACCTTAACTGCTATGCCCTGGTTACTGCCCTGAACCAGTACCGGATAGCTGTTGATATTCTGATCGCTGCCACTCACGCCACCATTAACCACCAGCCGATTATTTGTAGTCAGGGTTTTAGAAACCAAAAGGTCCATATCAACTTTGGCATCGCCTATTACACTTAAATTTTGACCCACGGCAGCATCTTTTGCTACCGAGAAGTCATTGCCTATACTGGCATCATTATCTACATTCAGGTTATGATCAATGTCGGCATCGTTTTTCACGTGCAGGTTTTCTACTTCCAGATCGCCGGATATTAAAATCTGACCGTCCTTGGTAATGCGCATGCGTTCGATGCTATTTGTCTTGAAAATAAAATCGACGGCGAATATGGTACCGATGAAATGGCAGGTGTCACTCACATTGTAATTCCCAAGATTTGTCCAGAATGGGATTCCGGTAGAATTGCATGGTTTGGACTGTTCACTGGTTTCCGGCAAGGCCAGATTCTCAGCAGTGCCGGCATGAAAAGCATAGGGGACAGTCCACAATTGACTTGCGGTAAGTTCCTTGAAATTGTTGCCCCCGTTTTCGTCGAGGGCAATGGTCAACCACATTTGTGCGCTGCTCCAGGGAATGTTTTGAAAAACACCCCTGGTTGCCCTGCCCGATCCGAGTGTAACAGCAAATTGGCCACCCACGTCGGTTTGGGCCTGAATAATTTCTTCATACACCAGCTTGCCGCCTGGATCGTCGGCGCGAATGCCAAGCAACAAACTGATGGAGCGGGATTGTAAGGGATTACCATTCAGGTCGCGGGCTACTGCCTGATAGCGCATACCCTGTGGGATGGATTGGGAAAATAGTGTTTGTCCTAAAAACAGACAAAACAGTAAAAGAAGGAGGTTGTAAATCGGTTTCATATTGGATAATTGATTGTAAAATTATTGTTTAATCACTTTGTATACTTCATCCCATGTCGTGTTATCGGTATAAAGCCGTAAAAGGTATATACCCGAAGGCAATGCCGACATGTCGATACTGGTCGCCGAAGGCGCCCAAAGCTGTTTTTCGGCACATAACTTTCCCAGAGGATCTGAAAGCCTGATATGCAGCAGTACAGAGTTTGATTTACTGACGTCAATGTTCAGTATTCCGGAAGTAGGGTTTGGAAAGATCTCAGCAAGAATATCTGAACCAGCATTCGATATTTCATCATGGCGAGAGATCTTCTCCGTACGAAGGGTAGCTTGCTGGAATCCTTCATTAATGCGAAAATTTGAAAACCCTGCGCTGGAAATTGCGCTTTCACCGAGCGTCCACTGAATTTGTACGTTGGAGTTTTGGTCGGTACCACCCTGAGAAGGAATTACTTGCCAGTCAATTGATTTTTGTGCGTTTAATAAACTTACAAAAGCAATGAACAACAGCATTGGGATTGTGCGGCAGGATTTCATCATCGGTTTAGGTTTGGTGAAAGATTATTGAATAAAACACAAGTTAAAATATTAAACTTTAATTTAACGTCTTGCAATTGATTCAAGGGAAATTTAACACCAGTTACCCTGTAATATCCTTGTTTTATCAAGCCAGGCCAATATTGTTATTCAATACAAGCTTGCTTAGCAGCCATTCCTGTTCGGCAACCGACTTGTTTTCAGATATTTCCTGAAAAAGCGCTTTCCGGGTTGTATTGTCATAGGGTGAGAGCTTTAGCAATCGTGCTGTATAGCGCACAAATTTGATATTAGGCTCGCGGTGATACCCCAGGTCTTTTTGGCGATTTAAATAGCTTGAAAAACTTTGCAAAAGGGATTCCAGTGCTGTGAATTCTTCCAATTCAAAATAACTCCGGACAAGCATTCTGCGCGCATGAAGGTTATTCAGCGTATCCTCAAATTCCACTTGTTGAAGCAAGGGCATGGCATTGGCGTAATCGCCTTTTTGGAACAATAGAAATGCCCGGTTATATCTGTAGATGTTTTCGCGTTTTGTTGGATGCAGGCTATTTCGATGACTTTCTAAAAAGGTTTCTGTCCAGGCATGCTCTCCCACCAGTGCGCCAATCCGGATGATGTTTTTATAAGTAAAACTGGATAAATACCCCTTTTCAGTCAAAAAATCGCGCTCAAGAGCCGTTTGGTAAACTTCAAATGCTTCGCGTGCGTATTCGCGTCGACCGCTGTTGAGGCGGCGAATGCAGCCATTAATGGCCATTAGATATAATCCGCGCATTTCTTCTCTTGTAAAACTGCCTTCATGGATTTTCAGGAGTTTTTTCAATTGCTCAAAAGGCTCATTTTCATCGGGTGCAGACAGCATTTTGTATGCCTGATAATACACGGCAACAGCCGGGGATTCAAGCATTTTTGTTTGAGTGGCTACGTCCAAAATTGCGTCAAGCAATTTAACCTGATATTGCTTTCCTGCTACTGCTTGATGCGATAGGGAAGCGCAGGCGTGCCGCAGCATTTCAGCGACATAAAAAACAGTGAGTTCATCGGGCAATGGCTGTAGGTCAAGGCGGGATGAGCGCTCGTTTCGCGCTTTCTGCTCGAGCTTTTCATGCAATAACTGGTATTGGTTAAAATGATGACGGGCATCTCTTACAGACTGCTGTTCTCCCTTAACAACCGCTTTATTCACCTCTTTCTCAAAAAGCTTGTCCATGTTCCGGTTTCGGAGCGACCTGATTAGCGAATGTTGGCGATCTGCTTCATTTGACTGCCAATCCAACAGCGCTATAAAGTGTCGGGTTGCTTCGAGGGCATAAGACATAATATGTCGCAACCTGCGGTTATCGTATCCCTCCCCTGGCAGCGCAGTACTAAACAAAAGCTCTGCCCTAAACGCATTTTTCACTGGTTTATCCACATTGTTCACCAGATACTCGCATAAACGGCTGACTTCATCCCGGCGGTTGAATAGAGGACATTTCAAAAAATCAAGCAGTTCTTTCCTTTCCCTGGATGGAAGCTGTTGAATGGTGCGTACTAAAAGAGAAGATTTCAAGGATATAAATAGAGAATTTATAATTAATTTCGACAAAAATAATCACATATGTTTGATTATCAGTGTTTTATTTTAATACCATTTCGGCAATAATGATTTTTTGTATTTGCACACACGAGTGTTTGGAAGGACTTTTGACCCATCAATTCAGAAAAACAAAACAGATCCTTATGAAAAGGCAATTACTAATACTGGTTTTTATCCTGGTGGGCTTGTGCGGGTTCTCTCAAATAAGCTCCTGGGAAACTGTAAAAGGACCCTATGGTGGTGATGTAACTCTTACAGACGGCCATAATGGTAAATTATATGCACAGAGTTTTTCCAAAAAAAACAAGGTATATGTATCCTCGGATAATGGAAACTCCTGGGAAATAACGTTGGGTTTTCCTGAGCAATTGGGTAGTTCAAATAAGCGATTTATAGGATACTCAGGAACTTTTTTTTACAAGAATGGCTCCTGGTATAGATCTACAGACGAAGGGGTTACATGGAATGCGCTCAGTGGGGTAACTTCCTTGCTGGTGGAGACTGAAAGCGGAGCATTAATAGGCTGGAACCCAAGTACACATGAAATATATAGATCCACTAATGGTGGACAGCTCTGGGATCTGGTAGCAAGTATGCCCGTAACAGATGAAGTTGGCACCTCGACAAGTTTGACGATTTACCCTGGCGCACTGGTGGCTACGACTAAGGGCCTAATAGAAACCCCTATTTACGTGTCGTTGGATGATGGCCAAAACTGGGAGAGAACCCTAGTCCCGGCGGAGAATAAATTAAAGTTTGTTTCACCAAGCGGGGCTATGTTTTTTTCATCATTTGCCGGTTCTGGGGACGCTAACCTATACAGAAAAGCTGACCAAAATGCTCCTTTGGAATTGGTTTCTGATTATATTCCGGATGGTTATACAGTATTATCATCAGGAAGGCTTTTGGCAAAAATTGTTTCCAAATTACATTATTCAGATGATGACGGTTTAACCTGGACAAATACCGAGGTCTATATGGGTGATATGGACTTAATATCATTGAAGCAACTTAACGATGGTTCTATTTTTGGCACATCTTCAGGGCTCTACAAAACACTGGATGAAGGATTAAACTGGACCTTTTCCGGTTCGGGGATAAGGGAAGGCTTAATTGTTGATATTAAATACATTACCGATAGTATCTATTTGACACTGGCCAATGTAGGGTTGTATAGAACGGAGAATGACGGGAATGACTGGACACTTATTGCAGAACAATTATCCACGAATCCAAATGTTTTTGATTTGACTTCAAGTGGTGGAGCTGTATTTATTTATCAAAATGCTTTAAAGTTTTCATCGGAAGGCAACGGTAATTATGTGGATATCACACCATCACAGGCACCTCAGGGCGTTTCTTCTGTATTTGTCAATCCTAATAACGACCATATTTATTTATCTACCTCCCAAGGCTTGTTTCGCTCAACCGATCTGGGACAATCATGGACAATCGATGAAGATATAACAGGTATAAAAAAAATAATTTTCCTTCCTTCCGGGCGAATACTTACATGCACCTACAGTAATTTATTTGCTTCTGATGATAATGGGAACACATGGATATTTATAGCAAACCCGTTCCCTAGTCCTTATACTGCGTTGGAAAATCTTTTCCTATCTCCTTTAGGAACCGTTTACCTTTTTCCTGATGGCTCTGGGATAGTTGAAAAGCCAATAATAATGCGATCTGATGACCAGGGAGATTCATGGTACCCTGGAAGCCAAATGCCAGATGTAAGCCTGACAGAGGGTATGGTATTTACGCAGAATAACCAGATTTACATCATACACTTTGGATATGTTTATCTTTCTGTAAATGAAGGCTTGACATGGCAAACTATAGGTCCTACCCCGACCAATTATGCTGCAATCTTTACTTCGATTTCTCCAGGGCAGAAGTTTTTCTTGCAAGGCATATCAGCGGATTGTTACCGTTCTTCGTCCCCACTAACACAAGGGTCTTACCTGGAAGGCAACATTAAGGTAGATGCCGATGCCGATTGTTCTACAGAAGACGCACAAATGCCCGTGCGCAACAGGAATGTTGAAGCAATTGGAAATATAAATTCATATTACACAACTTCGGATCCTGACGGCCATTATATATTCTTTCTGGACACCAGCAATTACGAGGTAGTTGTACAAAACCCAAGTGGTATCTGGTGGGATTATTGTGAGGATACCATTCCGGTAATAATATCAGATTATGATACCCGGGATACGGTAGATTTTGCAGCTATACCGCTTTCTGATTGTCCGCTTATGACTGTTGATGTGGCGATCCCCATAATGCGCCGGTGTTTTGAAAACGAGGTATTTGTTAACTATTGCAATCAGGGAACCGAACCGGCTCAGGACGCCTGGGTGGATGTGTTTCTCGATCCATTTCTTTCCTTCGTAAGTTCCGGTCAGCCAAATCAATCCCTCGGAAATAATGTTTACCGCTTTTTATTGGGTGATGTAGACCCGGGTGAATGTGGTCAGTTTCAGCTAACAGCTTATTTGAATTGTGATTCTACCATAATTGGTCAAACCCATTGTGTGAGTGCACACGGTTTCCCTGATACTCTTTGCGTACCGGTAAACGAATGGTCCGGAGCAGAGATCAAAGCTACTGCCACATGTCAGGATACCCTTATTCAGCTTCAATTAGAAAATGAAGGATCGGCTCCTTCTCAAATTTTGGATTATATCATTATAGAAGATGATGTAATGCTTGATTCCGGTTCAAAAGACTTTGGCATTGGAGAAGTCTTCACCTTAAATTATACAGCAAACGGAAGCACCTGGCGCATAGAATCCGAACAAGAGCCCGGTCACCCATTCTCAACGTTGGCCATCGCATTTGCAGAAGGTTGCGGAGGTTTTGGTAGCCTGGGGTATATAAACCAGTTTTCTGTCAATGGTGTGCAACCATCCTGGCACCGGACATGTGTGGAAAACACGGGGTCTTATGATCCTAATGATAAACAGGGCTTCCCAAATGGATTTGGCGATGAACATAATATTCGTCCCGGTCAGTCTATCGACTATCTGATCCGCTTCCAAAATACTGGAAATGATACTGCCTTCACCGTAAGAATTGTAGATACACTTTCTCAATTTCTGGATCCTGCCACGATTCGCCCGGGAGCAAGTAGTCATCCGTATACCTGGAAATTGAGTGGACAAGGGGAGATAACCTTCACTTTCCCCAACATCATGCTTCCGGATTCAAACATAAATGAAGCAGCTTCTCATGGCTTTGTTCAATTTAATATCAAACAGCGTCCAAATGTAGAAATTGGCAGTATCATAGAAAACCAGGCTGCCATATATTTTGATTTCAATGATCCGGTTTTGACCAATACTACCTGGCATACCGTACGTGATGAAATTCCAACCAGTGGAATTCAGAATCCAACATTAATAAGTACATCCAACCTTGAGATTTGGCCAAATCCCTGTCATGAAACAGCCTATATCTCTTTAAAACAGAAAACAAGCAACCTGTACAACCTCAAGATTTTTAATCAATTTGGCCTAGTGGTTTCACAAAATAGCAGCACCAGCCCAATCCTTGAACTTAACACCTCTGAACTACCATCAGGTATTTATATGGCTGAATTGCGGGATGCTGGTACCGGCATTCTGTTAGGTAGCAGAAAATTTGTGAAAATCTAAAGCATAGTACTCATCAAGCTTTTTTGGCTCCAACCTACATGGTAACCCAACTTTAAACACAAAATGATTTTGAGGAACTGCAAAATTCTCTCAAAGAGTTAACGTAGGTCAGGATAACACCTGAATTTGCCCCGGGAAAAGTTCCGGGGCATTTTTATTTTTTCAATCCAAGTCCAGGAGTCGAATCGAGCATAATTCTGCCATTTCCAAAAGCGGGCATTTCAAACGGATTATTCCGCACCAGCCAACATCCATCCGTATCGGCATAATCAATCTGTGGTGCAAGTGCAGCGGCGGCCATTATGCCACAGGAAGTTTCCGTCATACAGCCAATCATCAGCTTGAGCCTGTGCTTTCGGGCAACGTCCGCTATCCGAATGGCTTCGGAAATCCCGATGCACTTCATCAATTTGATATTCACCCCGTGAAAGCAATCGCTAACACGATCCAGATCAGTAAATCGCTGAAAGCTTTCATCAGCAAAAATGGGCAATGGCGAGCGCTCAGTTAGCCAGGCTGACGAGCCAAGGTCGTCCTTATGGAAAGGCTGTTCGATCAATTGCACGTTTTGCTCCTGAAGCCAGTAAACCAGATCCAGTGTTGCTTCTTTGTCTTTCCACCCCTGATTAGCATCGGCGTAAATAGGTAAGGATGACATCTCCCGAATGCTGCGAATTAACTGCCGGTCATCTCCAGAACCAAGCTTTACTTTGATTATCTTGAAACCACTTGCCTCTTCCAGTTTTTGTTGCATAACGGCCGGCTCGGCTATGCCCAGCGTAAAGCTTGTCGCAGGCATTTTCTCCAATTCGGAACCAAGCAATTGCCAAAGCGGTTTTCCGATTACCTTTCCCCATAAATCGTGCAAAGCAATGTCCACCGATGCTTTCGCCGCATTGTTTCCAGGAGCAATGGCATCAATTTTTTCCATGATCCGGGCAATCTCCTCTTTTCCATCTGATGATCCAAACGAATTATTTTCGTTTAACAATACCTCCGATGCCTTGCTCAGAAACGCTTTGGCTGTTTCGTGATCCTCCCCGTAATAAGGCGGCATGGCGGCCTCTCCAAAACCTACCAGGCCTTCCCAATGTATTTGAGTTAGTACCACCTTCGTATGTGTACGAGTTCCCGTCGCCAACCGAAATGGATGACGCAGTTCAAGGAGCATTGGTTCAAAATGCAAAAGCATTGAGTCTAATGAGATAATTAGCTAATGTGATAATTAGCTAATGTTAGTGATAACTGAAATTATAGCCACCGCAAAGTGGTTGTGAAAACACTTGTCATACTGAACGCTGTTAATCAATGATTTAGCCGCAGGCGATTTTCAAAACCAAACAGCGTGAAGTATAGCTAATTCAAAAGTCGCAAAATTTATCAATCTAAAATTCATTATCGAATTAGCTAATTACAACCTTATCTTTCCCGCTTTATGGAAATTGCGATCATTGGAGGCGGAGCAGCCGGTTTTTTTGCCGCCATCACTTGTGCGGAGGCTAATTCCGCTTGCCGGGTTACCATCTTCGAGCGAGGCAAATCGGTTTTGGAAAAAGTACGGATCAGCGGCGGTGGCCGCTGCAATGTTACGCATGCCTGTTTTGACGCTAAAGAACTGATAAAAAGCTATCCACGCGGATCGAGGGAGTTGTTGGGTCCATTTATGCGTTTCGGACCGGAGGATACGGTCAACTGGTTTGAAGGGCGCGATGTATCCCTAAAAACAGAAGCGGATGGTCGCATGTTTCCAGTCAGCGATTCCTCATTTAGCATTGTGGATTGTCTGTTGCAATCGGCCCGAAATGTCGGTGTGAAGGTCTTGACGAGTACCAGGGTTGAGGTCGTTAAACCTCTTTCAGATGGCCGCTGGAAAGCCAATGGCCATACATTCGACAAAATAATGGTGGCAACCGGAAGCAGTACGGCCGCCTGGGAATGGCTGAGTGCATTGGGACATACCATTGTAGCACCAGTGCCTTCACTTTTTACCTTCAATACTAAGGACACCCGTCTCCGGGATTTATCAGGGGTTTCGGTGTATAATGCTCAATTATCCATTCCAGGAACCAAGCTATCGGCTCAGGGTCCTTTGTTAGTGACACACTGGGGCCTTAGCGGTCCGGCCATACTTCGCCTCTCTGCCTGGGGCTCCAGAGACTTGTTTGATGTTGGGTACAAATTTCCTTTACTGGTCAATTTTTTACCCGAAAACAACACCCAAAAACAATTGGATTTGGTGTCGGACTTGAAATTAAGGCAAAGCAAAAAGACGGTTTTTTCAAACCCAGAGTTTCAAATCCCATCCCGCTTGTGGCAACACCTGGTGGAGGCAGCCGGCATAACGCCAACCAAACGCTGGGCAGACCTGAGCAAAAAAGAAGTGCAGCAATTGACGGATCAATTAGCGCGTGCTACTTTCCAAATAACCGGGAAAAGCACCTTCAAGGAAGAGTTTGTAACCGCTGGTGGAGTAGCGCTAAATGAGGTAAATTTCAAAACGTTTGAAAGCCGAATCTGCCCCAATCTGTACCTGGCGGGGGAGGTCCTGAACATAGATGCTATTACAGGAGGATTTAATTTCCAGGCCGCCTGGACAGGAGGGTACCTGGCAGGAATGGCTATGGCGGGAACGTAATCGATACGGGTAATAAGAACCCGGTAATCCGGGTTCAACGATGAATAGGAGTTGAGAAAGCCACGTGGTGATATTCAACCCCTGCCGGGGTTGGGTTATTCGCGTCATTTTAACCCCGCATTTCATGCGGGGTTAATGAGGGTTTGACCACTTCGTGGTCGTCTTTTTATCACCATTACTCACCTACCGCATTTTCGCAATAATCGCCTCGGCGGCTTCCCGTCCGCTTTTTGCGGCGCCATTCATAAACCCGGCATATTCACCGCCACAATGTTCTCCGGCGAAATAGACATTCCCCAAAGGCATTTGCTCGGCACCGCTTATGCTCGTGTACTGCCCCAGGGTAGGACAAACATAAGATCCAAGATTGAACTTGTACGTTGGCCAATCCATACGTGCTACCTTACCGTTAAACGTATTCGCTACTCCCGGATAAATTTTATCCCAAAGCGGTAAATACTTGTCTTTTTGTTCTTCTGGAGAGCCTTGTCCTACCTGCAATCCACCGGGACCTCCAAACAATATGGAAAGCCCGGCTACGCTTCTGTCGGGAGTTTGTAGTTGGGCGTTGTCCCAGCCATTTGGAACACCGTTATCAGAATAGCATAGTCCGGTATAGCCCTGGGTGCGCCAAACGTGGTTGCGCATGCCGAGCATCAGCTTGGCGTTGGTTCCATAACCAAGCGTATTGATGCATTTGCGTTTCACTTTTGGCATTTCAAGCTTCATTTCAAGATTCCGCAAAATGGTGAACGGAACGGTGAGGATCACAAAATCGGCCATCACCGCTTCGCTCATACCCGAAAAAGTAAGGGCATATTCCTTGCCCACAGCTCTGATGGACTCCATTGGTCGATTTAGCTCGATATGGTTTGTGTATTCTTTTGCCAAAGCATCTGGTATGCGTTGGTTACCACCACGGATCTTGTATCGTTCATCGCTGGTACCGAATAGCTCAAACTCTCCGTTTGGTGTATCTGGCGATATTAACAAAAGCAAATTCAGACTGGATTGTACAGCTGGCGAAAGTCCGTATTCTGATTCATAGGCAACCTCGACAAAACGTTTTATCCAGCCGCTTGCCCCAATGCTTTCCAGGTATTTCGAAAGACTGGTTCTATCCAGTTTCTTCACAAAACGGGATTTGGTTTTGTAAGAAATTTCGTCACCCAACTTGTCCATGTCGGCCTTCATGCGTGGCGCGAAACCGCGGAACTCTTCCACCACTTGGGCCAGGGTATAATGTTCGCCGTTAAAAAAGAAGGCTTCTTTTGTTAGTGCAGCCTCTGACTCCTGAGCATAGTCGATCAGTTCCAGGCGAAATTCTTCAGCAAGGTCCCACATATCTTTATGATCTGTGTCAACGAATTCGCCACCAAATTCAGTCCAGCTGCCTTCTCCCATGGCGCCAATTACGGTGAACATACGCCCTCCGCAGCGGTTACTGGCTTCGTATATTGTGGCATCCAAACCGCTTTTCTTTAAGGTATGCAAAGCATTCAGTCCTGCAATACCTCCACCTACGATGACGATTCTCGGCATAACTGCCCGGCTGATAAAACCTTTGAGCCCGGGAATCTGAAGAGTTGGAAGGGCCGCACCAATCAGCGTTGCCTTACCGGCATTTTCCAGAAACCTGCGACGGGATCGACGAAATTCTTCTGCGTGTTCCGTGATTTCCTGTGCGTCTGTTTGGCGTTTCTCTGCTTCCAGCGCCATGCGAAAAACTTTGCGCAAGGTGGCGAAGAGAGATGTTTTGCTTTGCTTTTTCATAGAGTGTTTGGTTGTATAATTTCGTCGGTAAATATAGAATTAAATGACTATTAACTTTGAAGGATTAAGTTATCAATCAACCTCACATCCCCGGCAAAGGCAGCCGTGCAGGCAACTATGAACCCACTGCTGGATTTGTCTTGTACTTTAACAAGCGTATTCCCATTCACAATATCAAAATACTCCGGTTGGAGACCAGCCTCTGTAAATGTCAGCAAGGCTTGTTTTTCAATCTCTGATGCAGACATTCCCTCCTGAAGTGCAGACTTTGCCCATTGCAAGGTTTGGTGGATTACCGGTGCTGTGGTCCGCATTTCCGGACTGAGACGCAAATTCCGGCTGCTCATGGCAAGTCCATCCTCTTCCCTCACCGTAGGACACATAACCAGCTCCACAGGCAAACTCAGCTGCCGTATCATGTCGCGCACAATGCTGAGCTGTTGGAAGTCTTTTTGACCCATGTAAAGTTTGTCGGGCTTAACGATATCCAGCAACCTGTTCACAACAGTTGCCATGCCTTTGAAGTGGCCGGGTCTGAATTTCCCTTCCATCACCTTATCGAGTTGTTGAAAATCGAGATCGATGGTAAAATCTTCTCCTGGCGGGTAAACCTCTTCTACTTCAGGCATAAACAATACATCGCATCCCGCTTCGGACAAAAGAGCGGCATCCTTTTCCGGCATTCTGGGATATTTTTCCAGATCAGCCGGATCGTTGAATTGGGTGGGATTTACAAATATGCTGGCAACGGCCAGGCACCCATCCTTTTTGGCACTTCGGATGAGCTCCAGGTGTCCTTCGTGTAAAGCGCCCATGGTTGGCGCAAAACCCACAAGTTGGTTCTGCTCGTTCAGCCATTGCTGCATGGCTGTTATTTTCTTAAAAAGTAACATTTAATGATTGGATTTCACTGGCAAATGTAGCCGAGTCGAACATTCTCCCGATACTTGCATGAGAATTTGTTGTTTTAACAGTACACCAAGTATGAAGACTCTATACAATCTTGCAGCAATTATAGTGTTCATTTCAACCTTTGTGATGTTGAGTTGTGGTAAAAATGGCGCAAATAAAAAAAACCCTGCTTCGGGTCCACCGCTTTTTGAACAGATCAGCGAAAAACAGTCGGGAATTAGTTTCTCAAACCTGATCAAAGAAACAAAGGAAAATAATTACATGAACTTCAATTACCTGTACATGAGTGGAGGTGCAGGTATAGGAGATTTCAACCTCGATGGACTGCCGGATGTGTACTTCGCCGCAGCTCAGGGTTCTAACAAGTTATACATCAACAAAGGGAATTTTCAGTTTGAAGACATCACGGAAAAGGCTGGGGTTAGCGCAGCGAATGGCTCCAAAACTGGTGTGGCCATTGCAGACGTGAATGCCGACGGATACCCAGATATTTATGTTTGTCTTTCGGGAACAAATCCGGCAGATAGGGTGAATAAACTCTTCATCAACAATAAGAACCTCACCTTTACTGAAAGAGCGGCAGAGTTTGGATTGGATAACAATTGCTCAAGCACTCAGGCTAATTTCTTCGACTTCGATCTGGATGGCGATCTGGATATGTATCTGGTTAATCACCCTTCAGATTTTTCAACTGTTTCCAAGGTGTATGTAAAGGAAGTGGATGGAAAGCTTCAACGAATTATTGGATCAGATGACGAATACTCTTCAGACAGGTTGTACCGCAATGACGGAAATAAATTTGTAGACATTAGTAAACAGGCAGGTATAAATAACCGCGCCTTCGGACTAAGTGCCACCACACTGGACGCAAATTACGATGGCTATCCCGACCTGTATATTGCCAATGATTATATAGAACCTGATCAGCTCTTTATCAATAACGGAAACGGCACATTCACCGACCATATAAACGATTACTTCCGGCACATGCCCGCAGCATCCATGGGCGCCGATCTAGCCGACATTAACAATGACGGGCTTCTGGATCTATTTGTGCTTGACATGGCTTATCCCAATAATTTCAGGGACAAAACCAATGCCACTGCCATGATGAATGAACGCTACTATTCTCTGGTTCAATACGGCTATGGTGAGCAGATTTCGCGCAATATGTTGCAGGTTAATAACGGAAATGGCACTTATAGTGAAATGGCGTGTTTATCCGGTATTGAGGCTACAGAATGGAGCTGGGCGCCGCTGATGGTGGATTTTGACAGCGATGGCTGGAATGATATTTTTATTTCCAATGGATTCAGAACAGAAGTGCAAAACCTCGACTTTGTCACCTTTGTAATCGACTCCACCATGCGAGCTGACGGAGGTAAATTCAGGGATACGCTTGGACATATAAAATCGGTGCCTCGGTATCCTATTTCCAATTTTGTATACCGGAACAAAGGAGACTTAAGCTTTGAAGATGTTACGGAAGACTGGGGCTTTGGAGAAAAAACTTATTCCAATTCTGCCGTTTATGCCGACCTGGATAATGATGGAGATCAGGACATAATTGTAATAAGATCTAATGGCCCGGCAGGGGTATTTTGCAATAAAAGTGTAGAAAGAAACAAGGGAAATTATCTGCAAATAAAACTGGATGGCGCCTCTCAAAATCCGGGTGGTGTTTGTTCAACAGTAAAAGTGACAGCCGGAAACCAGATTCTGGTGCAGTATACCAATCCAATCCGTGGGTTCATTTCTACATCCACGGATATTCTGCAATTTGGCCTGGGGAAGGAACCTGCGGCGAATGTGCAGATCCAGTGGCCAGACGGCAAGGTGCAAACACTTGAAAATGTACCAGCCAATCAGCGTATTACCTTGAAACATACAGATGCTGTTAACGGACCACCTATTCTGGAGAAGCCTGGTCAGGACCAGACTTTGTTCTCCGATGTAAGTAAACAATCCGGATTGAATGTCAAACACAAGGAAAACAGCTACTTTGATTTCGACAGAGAACGTCTGCTGCCTCATAAGTACTCTAATCAGGGACCGGCACTGGCGGTAGGAGATATAAACGGCGATGGGCTGGATGACCTGTACATTGGAGGAAGTTTTACTTCCAAAAGGTATTTATGCATCCAAGGCTCGAATGGTCGCTTCAGTGTTCAATCAGAGATGTTTACACAGGACAGTCTTCGTGAAGATACCGGAGCTGCTTTCTTCGATGCCGATGGTGACAAAGATCTTGACCTCTACGTTGTGAGTGGTGGCAATGAGGCAAAGATTAACTCACCCGTTTATCAGGACCGGCTTTACCTGAACGATGGCAAAGGAAAATTTGCACTTGCCACAGACAAGCTTCCCAAAGGAACCGAGAGCGGAAGTTGTGTTACTCCCTACGATTATGACAATGACGGCGATCTCGATCTGTTTGTAGGTGGTCGGGTCGTACCCGGTAATTTTCCAAATCCGCCCTTTTCTTTTGTCTTACAAAACAACAACGGAAATTTCAGCATTGCCACCGGGCAGGTTGCTCCCGAGCTTAGAGAGATCGGAATGGTTACTGACATCATTTTTGCCGACCTTAATAAAGATGGACAAGATGAAATGATTGTTTGCGGCGAATGGATGGCCATTGAGGTATTTAAAAAACAAGGCAAGCAGTTTGTGAAAGCAACGGCAGATTTCGGACTCGACAAGGCAAGCGGTTGGTGGAACACCATTGTCGCTGCAGATTTTGACGGCGACGGCGATCTCGATCTCGTGGCTGGAAACGAGGGTTTAAACACCCGTTATCATGCCTCTGCCGAGGAGCCAATGTGCCTTTACGCCAAGGATTTTGACCAGAATGGCAGTATTGATCCGCTGCTTTGCTGGTTTGAAGATGGCGTTTGTTATCCGGTAGCGCTTCACGACCCGATCATAAAGCAGCTGCCCGAATTGAAAAAAAGGTTCCTTCGCTTCGATGCCTACGCCAAAGCCAGTATAGAAGATATTTATCCAAAAGACGTGCTGCAAACAGCTATTCACCTCGAAGCTACAGAACTGCGATCCTGCTATTTTGAAAATAACAACGGCAAATTCATCGCAAAACCACTGCCGGTACAAGCTCAAACATCACCTGTTAAAGGAATTATCGTGTATGATTTCGACGGCAACGGTACGCTCGACCTTTTCCTGGCCGGCAATGATTACGGACCCGCCGTAGAAATTAACCGATACGATGCCGGAAACGGCACCTTGTTGTCGGGAGATGGGAAAGGCAATTTTACAGCAGTAGCTAACAGAGATTGTGGATTTTGGGCCAGCAGGGAAGTCCGCCACTTAGCCAGTATCAGAATGGCCGGACAAAAGACCGGTGTTGTGGTGGTAAACAACAACAGCGAGCCGCAATTATTTTATGTAAACCCGGCTATAAAATGAGAAAGTAGCCAACCTTCCTGATTTGAACTTGTTTCATTTTTTTTTGAAAGTTCATCTTTTTAGAAAGCTGCGCCGAAACTGACCAACATGAAATCACTGGATACCATAAAACAGCCTGTCACCAGGGAGCTGGATGTCTTTGAGACCAGGTTCCGGGAGGCTGTGCGCAGCAATGTTCCGCTGTTGGACAAGGTTACCTGGTATATTGTACAGCGAAAGGGAAAGCAAGTGCGACCCATGCTGGTATTGCTTTCAGCCAAGGTTTTTGGTGAAATTGGCGAGCCTTCCTACACAGCAGCGTCTTTGGTAGAACTCATTCATACCGCCACGCTGGTTCACGATGATGTGGTGGATGATGCCAATAAACGCCGCGGATTTTTCTCCATTAACGCCCTTTGGAAAAATAAAGTAGCCGTACTGGTGGGAGATTTCCTTTTGTCTCAGGCACTGCTGCTGGCGGTAAAAAACAAGCAATATCGAATGCTGGAGGTCATCAACTCGGCTGTGCGGGAAATGGCTGAGGGCGAATTGATGCAAATGGAAAAAGCCCGGCGGCTTGATATAAAAGAAGAAGTATATTTTGAGATCATCCGGCAAAAAACGGCGTCGCTTATTGCAGCTGCCTGTTGCGCCGGGGCAGTAAGTACGGTAAACGGAAGTGAAGATCTTGAGCAGAAAATGTGGAATTTTGGTGAAAAAACCGGCATGGCTTTTCAAATCCGCGACGACCTGTTCGACTTTGGAGACGATGATGTAGGCAAACCGCTGGGCATAGACATTAAAGAAAAAAAACTCACGCTTCCACTGATTTATGCGCTTTCGCAAGCCGATAAAACTCAACGCCGCCGCATCATCAACATCGTGAAAAACGAAAGCCACAAAAAAGAAAAAGTAAACGAAGTGATCGCTTTTGTTCGTCAAAGCGGTGGACTCGATTATGCCCGCGAGGCCATGTACCGCTACCGGCAGGAAGCTTTCGACATCCTGGATACAATGCCAGACAGTCCGTCCCGGCAAGCCTTAAAAGAGTTGTTGATCTTTGTTACTGAAAGAAAGAAGTAGGGGAAAAGGGCAGAATGCAGATTGCAGATTGCAAAATGCAGAAGGGAAGGATGATCTTATTCTAAATCAGAAACTTGCCGTTCTTGTATATCAACTCCTCATCTGCCCATATTTCTCCGCCGTTGGTCATATCGGTGATCATGTCCCAGTGAACGCTTGATTCATTTTTTCCGCCTGTCTGTAAATAGCTTTGCCCAATGGCCAAATGCACCGTCCCTCCAATCTTTTCGTCGAACAGGATGTTTTTGGTCATCTGTTGAATTTTGTAATTGGTACCAATGGCTGCTTCTCCAAACCGGCGTGTACCAGGCATCGCAAATATCTGATCCAGAAAATCCTTGCCTTTAGTGGCTTCCCATTTTTCAACATACCCGTCTTTTACCCAAAGGGTAACGCCTTCTACCTCGTTTCCCTGGTAAATACAGGGATAGGAAAAATGCACTTTCCCCTGCGCGCTGTCTTCCACCGGACTGGTATACACTTCTCCAGAGGGCATGTTGGTTTGCCCGTCAGAATTCATCCAAATACGGCCTTTGCCGCTGAATTTCAGGTCTGTTTCACCATTTAAGTACCTAAAATCAGTACACTTGTTCAGATGATCCACAATCTTTTGTTGGTCCTTCCGAACCTGAAGCCAGGCGCCTTGTGGATCATTTTCAAATAGATTGCAGGCGCCAAAAACAAAGTTCTCGTATTCGGCTAAACTCATTCCGGCCTCCTGGGCCGAGGCCTCAGTGGGCCATTGACATAGATTGCGACGTAGCCTGCGGTCAGCTGTACGCTCAAAGTAATTTTTTAAAATCGGAGCCATGGTATTCGTACGCAACTCCTGTCTTTCGGCATTGGTTCCGGGTTTATCACGCAAATTAAATGGCGCGCGAATGTTCAGGTAACACTCGTATTCTTCCATGGCCAACTTAAAAAGCGTTGGGGGTGTTGAAAGCGCTTCATTCGATCCATGCTCCAGAAAAATTTTGTCCCGTCCGTCGAAAGCTAGATCGTACTCCACCAGTTTTGCACCGGCCTTGTACGCTGCCCTGTAAACTTCTTTCACTAGCGGTTCTGCTAAACTTGTACTGCTGATAAATAACCTGTCCCCTTTTTTTACTTCCAGGCAATAGTGTACGAGGAGATTGGCGTAACGAGCGGTGATGTTCATAATGGTTAATGGTTAATGGTTAATGGTTAATGGTTAATGGTTAATGGTTAATGGTTAATATTCTGATTATTTTCTCACTTTTTAAAAACTGTGGCAACTTTATGGGGTAAAAATAATCATGTCATGCAAATAAAAAGACACCTGTTGAGAGGAGCCTTGCTGATCTGTTTTGCTATCCTTTTCCTTTCCAGGGTGGCTGGACAAACAAGTTTCGACTTCTCCTTAAGAATTGGCGCTCCGGATTCGAGTGAATATGCATCATCTTTAATATGTGATGAAAATGATGATATTTATTTGGCAAGCATTGTATTTCACAGGATCAACCGCCAATCTCGGTGTAAGCTTTTCAAAATCAGTAAAAACGGGAAAGTCTTATGGTCAAAACTATAACCTGATTATCAAACCACTATTTTCCTGATTATATGAATGTATTATTTATAACCGCGTTCTACAGGAGCCGCTGAGAGAAGATTTCCTGCCCACAGCAAAATCAAAATATAACTACGACATAATCTTACAAAAGCTAGACCTGGGATTGTTGTTTAAGGGAAATTAGGGTGGATTTGCAATGCACCAGGTAAAAGTCTTCCTATGTAGTGACAAAATACCCGCAAGGCTAAATCATTAAACATCAAATCCTACCCTTTTCGATACTGATCACTGATCACAAACCATTAATCACTATTTCACCGGCAACAACTTATCACTCACATCCCGCTCCATCACCGGATCTTCTTTGTGCAGCGACTCGCCGCTCAGCACCTTTTCATACAGCTTCAGATAATCCACAACCATGCGTTGCACCGAGAACTTTTCCGCAGCGTATTCGTGGCATTTTTTTGGATCGTAATCGTCGGCGCTATTCAAGGCATCGATCATTTCTGTTTTCTTGACGGAGAGACAGCCGTAATCGGAATAAAAAGCATCCACGGTGCCGGTAGTGGGTATTCGCTTGTGTTTCGGATCGATTTTTTTACCCAGCATTTCGGGTAAAGCGCCATAAGGGGTACCAAAAACAGGGCAGCCGAAAAACAAACTTTCTATCACACCAAGGCTGAACGGCTCTTCCCAAAGCACTGGAAAGATCATGCCTTTGGAAGAGTTTAAAATGGCGTCGCGCCCACCCGGGCTAAGTTTGCCGTGAAATCGGGCAGTCGGACTGAGCGGTATCGTAAAACCTTTTCGAAAGTGAACCCGATAACCACCTATTACGTGCAAACGGGCATTTATTTTAGCCGCCAGATCGATGGCACCGCGAACATTTCTGCCTCTCTGATCTGTGTTTCCCAGAAAATGATACCAGATCCTTTTGCTGTCAAATTCAGGGGCGGCGTATTCTGAAAAATCCACGCCTGGATATACAAACACAGAGGCTCCGTGAATCTGCGCATGACTGTCGGATAAAAAGACGGTGTTTCGGTGAAAACTGCGGGCTTTAAGACTTACATCGTATCTGGTGATCAGGTACGGGGTTTTAATGTCTTCCTCTTTGAACTCGCAATGAAAATGTACCAAATCTGTACCCTCCGGAATCTGGGATTCCATCGGTTTTTTCGGATTATAAATCACGATGTTGGCAAAATCGCACTCCACTTTTTCCTTCAACAGAAATGTGATTTCATGGCCCATGGTAGACAATTCTTTCCCCAGCCACCACACAATTCGCTCCTTATCGTCGTAAGCAGAAAGTGGTATTTTACCATCACAGGCCAAAACTATTTTCATGGGAGGATTGCCAGGCGGAATAGGCGCCGGAAGGCGATTGCAAAATTGACGAATCTTGTCTGCCAATCCAAAAACAAAGCCCAAAATTTAGCCAACTTTGTGCCACGGTATGACAAACCATTCACTTCCTGCGACCAGCTGCCATGACTTACGCGCAAACGCTTGATTATCTCTACGCCCAATTGCCTATGTTTCAGCGCATCGGCCCGGCGGCTTTCAAAAAAGACCTGACCAACACCTTGGCGCTGGCAGCTCTGGTCGACAATCCTCATCACAAGTTTCAATCTGTGCATATCGCCGGAACCAATGGAAAAGGTTCTGCGGCGCACATGCTGGCAGCGGTTTGTCAGGCGGCCGGTTTAAAAACAGGATTGTACATCAGTCCGCACTACAAGGACTTTCGGGAGCGGATAAAAGTGAATGGTAAATACATCCCCCGGCAACAGGTTGTAGATTTTGTGGAGAAGCACAAAACCGGCATAGAAGTCATAAAACCATCTTTTTTTGAGCTTTGCGTGGTGATGGCTTTTGATCATTTCGCCCGGGAGCAAGTGGATATTGCCATTGTAGAAGTAGGACTTGGCGGGCGCTTAGACAGCACCAACATCATAACGCCATTATTAAGTGTGATTACCAACATCAGTTACGATCACCAGAATATGCTTGGCGATACCTTGCCGCTTATTGCCGGAGAGAAGGCAGGAATTATCAAAAAAGGAGTGGCGGTGGTGGTAGGAGAGACCCAAGCTGAGGTTGAATCTGTTTTTAGAAACAAGGCTTCTGAAACGGGGTCTGAGATCGTATTTGCCGACAGTGTGTATGAAGTAAAGGCCAACGGTTCGGAAAATAATATGCTGGAAAAAAGCAGCTATTACGATGTGTTTAAAAACGGAAATTTATTGTTTGAAAACCTCGAATTGGAAACGGCTGGACCGTATCAGCATAAAAATCTCGTGACCACTTTGCAGGCCTGGGATTTATTGAGATCAAGACATTTTGATTCCCTCAATGAAAAAGTACTTCGCTCCGGGCTTAAGCATCTAAAAGGGCTCACCAGGTTCATTGGCCGCTGGGAAGTACTTGGAATCAATCCGGACATTCTTTGTGACAGTGCGCATAACGAAGCCGGACTGCGCATGAGTTTTGAAAAGGTGAGCAAACTAAGCTTCGATAAACTCCATATTGTCACCGGTTTTGTAAATGATAAATCCGTGGAAAAAGTACTGGGACTCTTCCCGGAAAATGCGCGGTATTATTTTGCCAAAGCTAATATTCCGCGTGGCCTTGACGCGGCTATTTTAAAGGAACAGGCTGTCGAATACGGGCTAAAAGGAAAGGCTTATTCTTCGGTCAAAAATGCTTTTAAAGCTGCAAAACGAGCCGCCGAACCTGATGATTTGATCCTGGTAACCGGGAGCATTTTTGTGGTGGCTGAGGTGCTTCGGTAGCTGTGTTTTATTGACCCGGTGACTTTGAGTCACCGGGTCAATAGCTACATCGAATGTTTATTGCTGAACAACAAGTTTCAGCCACTCGCTTCCCTCGCTATACTTGATTTCCAGATAGTAAACACCTGCCGCTTGATCGGATAGATCGATGTTTTGTTGTTTCGAACCATCCGAAATTTCCTGATTCAGGAGTTGACGGCCATTGATGTCAAATACCCGTAAGCCAAGTACCTTTTCCTGTCCATAGAGATTTGACAGAACAAATATTCCGGTGCTGGGATTCGGCATAACCTGCCATTTGTTCACATTCGCAATGTCATCCGTTCCGGAAGATCCCACTAAGGTATATACGTATTCAGTTGAGCAACCGAATTCATCAGAAACAACAAGGGTATAGACTCCCGGACCCAAATTGTAAATATCCTGGGTATCTCCTATTTGGTTTCCATTGGAGTACCAGGTGTAGGTAACATCGTTTCCCCCGGTGGCAATAAATATTATGACGATACTGCCGTTATTCAATCCAGAACTTGGTTGCGTTACAGTCAAATCGTAAATAATATAGCCATAATTAATGTTGATTATTGAATTTATGTGTGATGATGTACATCCAGTAGATGCGTCCGTCACAGTGACAAAAAAAGTTCCTCCAAGAGTCACTTCTGGATTCGATTCATCAGACTCAAAACCATTTGGTCCAGACCAGTGAAAAATAGGATCGCTGGCATTTGTTTCACAATTCAGCATTATTGGATTAAAACAATAAATGGTGTCAAATTGAATGAAGGCAGACGGGCTTTGCCGGTTTAGGTATAAGAAAGTGCTATCTGTATTGGTGCATAAACCTTCGGTAATTATTGTTAGCATATACATTCCTGTATCAGTAACAACAGGGTTTTGCTCATTACTCATAAAGCCATTGGGTCCTGTCCAGCTAAATTCAGCAATTTGACTGGTTGTGCTGCATATTAATTGTCCAATTGAATCCACGCAAGTAAGCGTATCGGGGGTAAGCATGATGTCCGGTGTTCCTCCTATCTGTTCTACCATAACCGAATCGAACCCGGTGCAGCCATCAATAGTAGACACCGCGAGAAAATATTGGCCCAGTTCACTAACAGGTGCATTGGGCAGAGTAGAGACAATCCCGCTTGGGCCAGTCCATTCATAGGTTGCATTCACATCATCATAGCTGGAGAACAACAATAGTGGGTCGAAACTACATCCTTCTGTCTCACCTTCTATGGATACCAAAATATGAGCCGTATCCTGAACGACCATTAAAGTATCAGATTTCATACAGATCAGACCGCCATCATCTACAGTAGTGGTGAGCACATAAGTACCGGGAGAAGTAACCAAAAGCGTGTCTGCATTACCAAGAACCTGGCCCGTAGTGTCGGTCCATTCTTTTTGCCCGGATGATGCGGCAGAATTAAGTACTATAAAATCATCGTGGCAAAACAATCCCGGCGGACCTTGTATGTCGGCAACCGGCTTCAGCACCACGAGATTAAAATAAACCGTGCTGTCGCAGCCATAGGAAGTACTTAGGGTGGCGGCCTGGTTTCCTTCGGTACAAAATTCAATTCCTCCAACTTCAAAACATTCGCCCTCACAAATATACACCGGACCTAAAAAGGTAAATACCGGAGGATAAACCGTAACTATTTGATGTACAACACTATCGCAACCAATTTGCGCCTGATAAACACCTGAAATGAGATCATAAACACCCGGATTTTCCAAAACGTATTGAGAGTCTCCAGGCCATGTGTAGGGCAACTCATCATCGCATACAGTCAGTGGTGGTAAATAGTTTTCAATGATCGGCTGGAGCTCAACACTTAAACAGGAGAAGTTTGATGCCGGATTACAGTCATTTTGGCATTGTAGACAAACATTACCACCATTGTTACCAAATGTTATCGTTACTGTAGTTCCCTCTGGTGCTGGCACAAATAGATTATTTCCTCCTCCGTTGATGGAAGATCCCGGCGGAGCGCTCCAATGGTAAGTACCTGCGCCAAAAGTTGTGGGTACAGAATATACTGCGGTTGCTCCAGCGCAAACCGTCGTTGGCCCGCTGGGTTGTTCCGGTTGTTGTGGTAGAGGCGGTGTAGCAGAGCCACTTATAACATTTATCTGAAAGTCACATACATCTGAAACCCAACCATCTATCATGAGCCAGTAGGTTTTACCGGGTTCAAACCCAGAGTAGCCCAGGTTCAACGAAATATCACCACAACCTCCACAACCGGGATTGCAGGCAAGTGCAAAATTGTCATCACATTCGTCCAAAATTGACACTTGAAGTCCATCGCCATTCACACAGTTTGAAGGAACAACTTCAAACTCAATTCCGTAAGTGCCGGCAACAAAACCATACCAAACGTCATTGTGAACGGCTATTGACGGACAGCCGGATTCGCCCCCTGTAACAGGAACAGAGTTGTTTCCTTCCAAACCATCTATATTACAATATACGCAGCTGTTGTTGCAGGATAGGCCACCGGGGGGTGGAGGGTCCGGACAGGTTTGCCCGGTAAAAACTTCTCCGGGACTTTCGTATTCCGGGGCTGCTGTGGTGTTTGATTGTTGGGAAAAAAGAAACTGGGAAATAAAGGAAAGCAAAAAGGAAATAAGGAATCGTTGGGTCATGATTCAAAAGTTTAGGGTTTGATAAGTAGTTGTGTGTGTTATCTGTATTTTTTAATATAAAAAGCAGATAATGTGTTAAAGGCAAATAACATACCACCAATTTAAATACAAAAAATACAATAGCTTAATTGTCGGGTAAATGGCAGAAAATAATTTTACAAACAGCGCTATTTTGCCTTTTTCTTTTTCGCAGTATCCGACTTTTTCACAGCAGTTTCCTTCACTTCAGTGGTTTTCTTTTTAGGTGGTTTACCCCCTTCAAAAACCATAACCGCCAGTGGAGGCAAGGTAAACCCAACTGAATACTCCTGCCCGTGCATATCCTCCTTTTTCGCGGTCACTGCGCCATTGGAAATTCCACTGCCGCCGAAAGCTTTATCGTCGCTGTTTAATACTTCCGTCCATTTACCGCCATAAGGCACTCCAACCCGATAATCTTCCATGGTATTGGCGTTAAAATGGCATATTACCAACAGCACCGGGTCCGTGTCATCTCCCTTTCGAAGATAACAAACCACCGAGTTTTCCGTATCCGCACCAGAGATCCATTCGTAGCCTTCACTTGAGAAGCCTTTTTTCCAGAGCGCCGGCCTTGATACATAAAACTGATTGAGCGCTTTCACCCAATCCTGTATTCCCTTGTGGAATTCATATTCCAATAAAGGCCATTGAACACCCAGATCGTGGCTCCACTCAGTACTTTGTCCTATTTCACCACCCATGAACAGAATTTGCGTTCCCGGGTGCATCCATTGATGTCCGTATAAGGCTCGAAGGTTGGCAAATTTCTGCCATTCATCTCCCGGCATTTTGTACAACAGGGATGATTTCATGTGCACCACTTCATCGTGACTGAGAGGCAACATAAACCTTTCGGAAAATGCATAATCGATGGAGAATGTAATTTCATTCTGATGAAAGCGGCGGAATATCAGCGGCCTTTTGAAGTAGGTAAGCGAATCGTGCATCCATCCCATCATCCACTTTTGCCCAAAGCCAAGACCTCCTTCGGAAGCAGGGTGGGTGACTTTTGGGAAAGCCGTGCTTTCCTCGGCGATGGTTTCGATGCCCGGGTAACTACCATAGGCCGCTTCATTGAAATCCTTAAAAAAGCTGATGGCCTCCAGATTTTCGCGTCCCCCATGAATATTGGGCATCCATTCTCCTTCTTTTCGGGAATAGTCATGATAAAGCATGGAAGCAACTGCGTCTACGCGCAAACCATCGGCGTGATATTTATCCAGCCAGAAAAGTGCATTGGAAATCAGAAAACTGCGCACCTCGTTGCGTCCGTAATCAAACACGTAACTGTTCCAGTCGGGATGATACCCGCGACGCATATCGGCATATTCATACAGATGTGTTCCATCAAAAAAGTACAACCCATGGATGTCACCCGGAAAATGGGAAGGAACCCAATCAAGAATTACCCCGATTCCTTCAGCATGAAATTTATCGATGAGGTACATCAGATCTTCCGGATCACCGGAGCGGCTTGTGGGGGCAAAAAAGCCCGTAACCTGATATCCCCAGGATGGAAAATAGGGGTGTTCCATCACAGGCATCAGTTCTACGTGCGTAAAGCCCATTTCTTTCACATAAGGCACCAGATCATCCGCAAGCTCGCGGTAGCTAAGCGAGCGGTTGCCATCTTTTTCAATTTTCTTCCAGGAGCCCGGATGCACTTCATATACAGACCATGGCTTCGGTTTTCCGACCCCTTCGCGTCTTGTTTTCAACCATTTTTCGTCCTTCCAGTCATGATCGAAACTCCACACTACGGATGCCGTTTGAGGTGGTGTTTCCCAGCGAAAAGAAAAGGGGTCCCCTTTGTCGAGCGCTATGCCGTGCTTGGTTTTTATGTGGTATTTATAAACCGTGCCCTTTTCCAAACCGGCGATAAACCCTTCCCAAATACCGCTGCTATCCCAGCGAGGTTTTAGTTGGTGGCTCTCCGGATTCCAATTGTTGAAATTTCCGGTAACAGATACACTCTTCGCATTTGGCGCCCACACGGCGAAATACACACCTTTTTGCCCCTGATGCTCTACCAGGTGGCTGCCCATTTTTTCATATAAACGAAAATGTTTTCCGCTGCGAAAAAGATCAATGTCGTAATCTGTAAGTAGAGAAAAAGGCTTAACCATGGTAGTTAATTAGCTAATGTGATAATGTGATAATTAGCTAATGATATAATCAGCTAACCTGCCGGAATTGTAAATGTAAATCGGCAAAAACAATCAAAGGCTAAAGTAATCACCTTGTACTTAAAACATTAGCTAATTATCACATTATCACATTAGCTAATTACATAATTGCCTCATTATCAAATTAATTAATTAACTTATCTATTTATCCTTGGCACAATTTTGGTGCAATTTTTACTTGCCTCCCCAATTTATTAATCAAAACCAAACAGTCATCCCGCATGAATGGACAATCTACCCATGCAGTGCTGCACGGTTTTCCGCTTTTGGCCTCTCTTTCCGAATCCGAATTACAACGGCTGGAATCAATGGTTGAAAGGAAAACCGCTCCCAGGCACACCCTTATTTATTTGGCCGATGAGCCCAGCGATTATTTGTGTTTACTCGCCAGCGGTTCCGTTAAAATTGGGATTTACTCTCCCGACGGCAGGGAAATCATCAAAAGTATTCAACACCCATTAACCGTTTTCGGAGAGTTGGGACTTACCGGAGAGCAAAAGCGATCTGAATTTGCGGCTGCCATGAGCCGCGATGTGGATTACTATGTCATCAAGGTGGAAGATTTCAAGTATCTGATGCAACAGAATTTCAGGCTTGCTCAATCTGTTATGCTTTGCCTGGGCGAACGCCTTAGAAAAGCTGAAAGACATTGGGAATCTCTGATCCTGAAAGATGTAAGATCCCGCATTGTTGATTTCTTAAAAGAGAGCGCTGGAGAAAGAGGCCGCCAGGTCGGTTACGAAACGCTCGTAAAACATGGTTTAACGCAACAAGACATTGCTAATCTCGTTGGCGCAAGCCGACAAACCGTTACCGCCATTCTGAACGAACTGCGCAAATCAAATCTGATCCATTTTAACCGAAATACCATCCTGATCAGGGATATGGATAAGTTGAATTGATGATCACAGATTATTTGTTTCAAAAGCGGCTTCGGGAATTGATTTCCGGAGCCGCTTTTAATTTTTTATCAGGCCAGATGTTTCCTCACAAGGACCAAATTTACCCTCATATTAAGCGTGTGTGAATATTGAAACACCCATGCCTAAAAATCGTATTTAAATTTTTCCGCATAAAAAAAAGCATTACATTTACGGGACAGCAATAATCTTGAAAAGTTGTTTCCCCATATTTATACCTCAGGTTTCGCATTTGTATTTTTCCTGAATTTTTGAGTTAAAACTGACTCTTTTTAGCTGAAACCCTCCCCACAATCCACCCGTATAGCTTTGTTGTGATTTGTTGAAAAATAACAAATTACATATACTTATTTTTCAAAACAGGTATTTTTACCCGCTTTGGCAAGTAGTAATACCCGCATGTCAAAACGAGCATTAATGCGCTTGACTTCAGGGTAGTTTTAATCCCAATTTTGCGCTACTATTTTTCATCCTAATACAAACAATCTTCATTATGGAAACAACCTTCAAAACAAAGCTCATTTGCGCATTTTTCAGTCTTATTTCAGTCTTCTTCTTTGCCTGTGGAGGCGGTACTCCCAACACCGAGACAGAAACGACTACCCAAACCGCCGGCATCAAAGCCGTTCCCCTTCCAACCAACATTGTACCCGGATTTAAATTTCCGGAAGACAGCACTGTGATTCTCAACGACTGGTTGAGAAATTTTGCAACACAACCACCTTTCGACACCGTAAGTATTTACAAACACGCCTGGGGAATCTGGGCCGGCCTCACCGCCAAATCCGGCGAATCATACGATGGGCAGGACTTGCTTGTGTATGAAACATGGCCGGGAATTACTGACATTCGCACGATGGTCGCCGAGGGTAAAACCGATTGTCCCACTCGCTCGGGCCATGCCAAGCTGGCCAGAGCCAACCAGTTCGACCACGCAGCTGCCTTGATGAAATTAAATAATACTGGTGGCTCGATAGACCGGAACCCTGGATTTTGGGTGTCGGTGAGTTATGATCCCACGGCCGCTTGTCACGCAACCAAATATCAGTTGCTGAATCCTGCCGTGCTGAATAAGAAAATGGTGAAAGGCGGGATTGGAGCCATTGAGCCATTCCCTAATACGGCCATTACCATAAAACCAAGTTACATGGTAGGGCATGTGGCGGATTCCCTGATCAAAATTCCGGCATGGCCTGGTCCGCCTTCTCCTTCCAAAAATTTTCCAGACAAAGAATGGAATAGCTGGGTGTATGTGGATGTTAATAACCGGCAACCGGCCGATAAAAAAATTGTTCCGGCGCCAACAGATAACCCGACACCGGAAGAAATCGCCGCGGCAACATGTAATCTCAATGAGTTTATCTATTTTAAACTGAACAAGGAAGCCGCTGACTATATCAACGCCCAGGATTCAACACAAGGTGTACAAGCGGTTGCTGGAGACCTGGCTTTGCTGGTGGCCATGCACGTTGCTACCAAGGAGATTTCAAACTGGGTTTGGCAAACATTTTTCTGGTCTCATAACGCCGACAACCCTGCATCCCCAAGTAATGCTGTAGCGGCCGGATTACGCCCAAGCGAACTACAAGGTGCCGCCAGCCATTACGCAGTTTCGATTGCGTATTCCATGACTGTTCCAAATCAGCCCATAACAGGAGGTACAAACAGTGGCATGAAGCCGGTAATTGGATATAACCCTTATCTGGAGCCAAGTCTTGGACAGATAAATGGTGATGGTCCAGGTCAGTTTCCAAACAAGCTGAATCCTGCATTCAAGTGGGGTGTTCAATCCAATTGCATGAGTTGCCATGCCCTGGCGGCCTATCCGGATAATGGTGATGTATATTCAGCAGATCAATACATAAGCCTCGACGATCCCTATTATATGGATAAAGTGCAGCTGGATTTTGCCTGGTCGATCAAGGATAATTTGCTCCCGGCTAAGTAATCAACCCCGAAGCTCTGAAAAAGAAATTATGGAAGGAAGATTTGCGAGGGTGCGATGCAAGATTGCCCCTCGTTTTTCCCTTTTTCTATAGGTAAGAATTTGCAACATCTTTTCACTAAAACATTCAAAATATGACACCTTTTCTTGGTCAAATTATGGCAGTTGGATTCAACTTCGCGCCTCGTGGGTGGGCGTTATGTGCCGGCCAGCTACTATCTATTGCTGAAAACACAGCACTCTATTCACTTTTAGGCACTACGTATGGTGGTGATGGAAGAACCACTTTCGCATTGCCAGATCTTCGCGGGCGATGTGCCATTGGCATGGGTCAGGGCTCTGGCCTTACCAACAGACCAGAAGGACAAAAAGGTGGTGTAGAAGCTGAAACCCTTACTTCTAACCAATTACCTTCTCACTCACACGCCGTTACTGTAGATGCCAAAGTACAGGTGGGCACTTCCAACCCAAATACAGATGAGCCGAATAATGCTTTTTTGACTACTTCCAGTAATGATTTTTATGCCAGCGCAGGTGCTGCCGGTAACAATCTGGGTGGCGTATCGGCAACAGCTACTGCGGCCAATACCGGTGGAAGTCAACCAATCAATGTGATGCAACCTTTCCTCACAATTAATTACATCATCGCCCTGCAAGGAGTTTTCCCTTCAAGAGGCTAATGGTTTTAAATAACCCTGCCGAGCTAATCAATTTTTCATTCTAAAATTCGAAATCTTTTAATATGGAACCTTTTATTGGTCAAATAATGGCGGTTGGATTCAACTTCGCTCCAGTTGGTTGGGCTTTTTGTGCCGGACAACTCTTACCTATCTCTCAAAACCAGGCACTCTTTTCACTGTTGGGAACCACGTACGGTGGTGACGGAAGAACCACTTTCGCACTGCCAGATCTTCGCGGACGCTGTGCCATTGGCATGGGGCAAGGCCCTGGATTATCCCCCAGAAATGAGGGACAAAAAGGCGGTGTAGAAAGTGAAGTGATCTCCAGCAACCAAATGCCGTCTCACTCTCATGTCATCAGTGTTGATGCCAAAGTACAGGTGGGTACTTCTAACCCAAATACGGATGAACCGAATAATGCATTTCTGACTACTTCCAGTAATGATTTCTATGCCAGCGCGGGTGCTGCCGGAAACAATCTGGGTGGCGTTTCGGCAACGGCCACTGCTGGTAATACCGGTGGAAATCAGCCAATCAATGTCATGCAACCGTACATCGCGATTAATTACATTATTGCCCTGCAAGGTATTTTCCCTTCAAGAAGCTAGTGTGAGCATAGAACCCTGTTGACCTGATTAATTTTTCATTCTAAAATTCGAAATCTCTTAATATGGAACCTTTTATTGGTCAAATAATGGAAGTTGGATTCAACTTCGCTCCACGTGGATGGGCTTTTTGCAATGGTCAGTTATTACCAGTTTCCCAATACAGTGCACTCTTTTCACTTTTAGGTACTACGTATGGTGGTGACGGAAGAACCACTTTCGCATTGCCAGATCTTCGCGGACGCTGTGCCATTGGCATGGGACATGGCCCAGGCCTAACAGACAGACGTGAAGGAGCTAACGGTGGGGTAGAAAGTGAAATCATCTCCAGCAGCCAAATGCCATCACATTCACACGTTGTCACAGTAGATGCCAAAGTACAGGTGGGTACCTCTAACCCAAATACGGATGAACCGAATAAAGCATTTTTGACTACTTCCAGCAATGATTTTTATGCCAGCGCGGGTGCTGCCGGAAACAATTTGGGAGGCGTGTCGGCAACGGCAACCGCAGGAAATACCGGCGCAAACCAACCGATTAATGTGATGCAACCCTTCCTGGTAGTTAACTACATCATAGCCCTGGAGGGAATTTACCCCAGCCGTTCATAATCTTATACTTTTTGGGTATAAAAACCAAGACAGGCTTCCCGATATAGGTTGGGAGGCCTGTCTTTTTAGCTCATTGAATTTTGCTTCTGGGATGTATGAAAACAAACCTTAGCTATTCATAATCGCTCCATTGTTAATGTCTATGGTTTGCCCCGTAATGGATTTTTGCTGAAGAAGGTATGACACCAAAACTGCGACCTCCTCAGGATCGCTCATTTTCCCAAGTGGTACACTTTTCATCGCCATCTTATAAAATTCAGCTTTTGATACTCCAAGACCATCAGCAATTCCCTGAAGTCCATCCTGCGCCATATCCGTGTCTACCCAGCCCGGACAAATGGCATTTACCAGAATATTGTCTCCCGCATATTGCACAGCCCAGGAACGCATTAAGCCGAGTAAACCAGCTTTGGATGCGCAATAGGCAGCATAATTTGCTACGCCCAGCCGGGCCAAAACAGAGCTGATGATAAGCACCTGTTTGAATTCATTTTTACTCTTTTTAAGTGCCGGTAAAAAAGACTCAACTGTATGGTATGTGCCGGTCAGGTTGGTATCTACAATGTCGTACCAGCGATCATCATCGCCAAACTGATTTTCTCCACCTAACCCAGCGTTGGCGATGATGCCATCCAAAACCAGATCCTGATTCTTTTGTAGAATGGCTGCTAATTCTTCTTTGTTCCGTACATCAGCCTCAAAATATTTGTGATTGCCTTCCTTGAGTAAAGAAATCGTTTCCTTCAACTTAATAGCATTTCTTCCCAGGATGTAACAATTGTGGCCTTTTTCGGCTAAATGGATTGAAATGGCACGACCAATTCCGCTACCACCGCCACTTATCAGATAATTCATTTCCGAGGTTTTAATTAATTACTGAATTTGATTTTGCGCTAAAAAACAATCCCACTTCCAAATTTATCAGAAGCGGGATTGTAATATATATTTTTCTACTTAGAGTAGATTACTTGCCTTCTTCGGCCGGAGCTTCTGATTTTGCCAGAAACTCCTTTACCCATTCCGTGGTGACCGATTTTGGTCGCTCCAGTGGAAGACCCAGGGCGCGGCTCCAGCATTGTGCCGCCAACACTCCAAGCGCGCGGCTTATTCCAAAGATCACGGTGTAGAAATTATATTCTTTCAAACCATAGTGGATCAGAACAGCTCCGCTGTGTGCATCAACATTTGGCCAAGGGTTTTTCACTTTGCCCAGGCTGCTGAGAATCGGCGGTACTACATCAAATATTTTCCAGACAATCTTTACCAGATCAGAATCCGGAATATTGTCTTCGCAGAATTGCTTTTGAGCCATGTATCGTGGATCGGGTTTACGCAAAACAGCATGTCCGTAACCAGGAACTACACGTCCGCCGGCAATGGTACTTTTTACATATTCTCCGATTTGTTCCCGGGTAGGTTTGGTTGTTCCCAGGGTTTCCACCATTTTTTGAATCCAGCGTACTACTTCCTGATTTGCCAATCCGTGAAGCGGACCTGCCAGGGCGTTAAGTGCCGCGCTGTAAGACAAATAAGGATCGCTCAATGTTGAGCCAACCAGATGAGTGGTATGCGCAGATGCATTTCCACCTTCGTGATCGGCGTGAATGGTGAGGAATAAGCGCATGTACTCCTTAAAACCTTCATCCTCAAACCCGAGCATGTGAGCGAAATTAGCTCCCCAGTCGAGTGATATATCCGGAAGTACGTGATCTTCTTTTCTGTAAACTCTTCTGAAAATATACGCGGCAACTCTAGGCAAGCGGGCTACGAGATTCATGGTGTCTTCGTAAGTAGCATCCCAGTATTCTGTTTTTTGCATTCCAGAGCTGTAGCGCTGCGCAAAAACACTGGTATTTTGCATGGCCATCACACCCACAGACAATTGGGTCATTGGGTGGGTATCGATTGGCAAAGCATCAATTGTTTTGAACACATGTTCAGGTACGTTGGCACGGCGGTTCCAGTTTTCAGTAAGCCATTTTACCTGATCTTTAGTTGGCAATACACCTGTGAGCATAAGCCAAAATAATCCTTCGGGCAAAGGCTCTTTGCCATTGGCAGCTCTTGGTAGTTTTTCTCTAAGTTCCGGAATTGAAAATCCTCTGAATCTGATGCCTTGTTCTGAATCCAGCAGAGAGGGCTCCCACAGCATAGAAGTAATATCGCGCATGCCGCCATATACCTGACTCAACTGGACATCATCAACGATTTTAGTACCGTGTTCGGCGAGTATTTCCTTTATCTCCTTCGAAAGATTTTGTGATTTCTCGTAAAAAAGTTGTTTTAACTGGTCCATGTATTAAAAATGTAGATTATCAAGCTTTTTTGCAAAATTATCAATTTAAGTCCTATTGATTTACAATCTGCAAACGTCTGATTGAAGTGAATTAAATATAAAAAGCGAAACATCAGTACAAGACTGAATGTTTCGCTTTTTTACTATTTAGAAAGATACTGAAAAAGTCGCGGTCTTCCCGTTGTTAAAGTACCTGATTTTTTACCAGGAAACATCGTCAAGATCGTCATTCTCCTCTTTTTTCTTTTTTGATGCTGGTTTAGATTTAGCTTTTTCTTCTTCCTCATCGTCATCGTTATCATCAGCCTCAGCTTCCGGCATATCATCATCAAAATCATCTTCCGGTGAATCAACCGGAGCAGATTTCTTTGCCTGGAATCCTTCGTTATCATCTCCTTCAGCATCGCGATTTTGAGCTTCCCACTCAGCCTGACGGCGATCAAACTCTTCGTAATCAAAATCAGGCATCAATTCAGTTTTCACATGATCAACTACCTCATTTAAAGAAGCTACAAAACGGTTGAAATCTTCTTTGTACAAAAACAGCTTGTGGCGTTTATAACCGTAGCCATCTTCGCGGCGGGTGCTTTCGGTTATTGTGATAAAAAAGTCATCACCTTTTGTCTTTTTTACATCAAAAAAGTATGTGCGACGTTTGCCGGCACGTACTCTTTTGGAGAATACACTTTCTTCATCTCTGTCGCCACCGAATCCACCGCGGTCTCTGAATCCTCCGCGATCACCACGGTCTCCGCGGTCACGAAAACCACCACGATCCCGGAATCCTCCGCGTTCTCTGTAACCACCGCGATCGCCACGATCACCGCGATCCCTGAAATTGCCATCACCCTTTTTAAAATGCCCGTATTCCACCTTTCTTTAGTGTTTAGTTAGTAAAAATTTTGGTGTAGTAATGAGCAAAGGTAGATTTTACTTTGAAAGTTGCTCATTCTTTTAGTTTTTTTCTGTTTAAAGAATGTCAGAAATTTGTATCAAAGCCAATTTAATTTACCTAAAACCCTACTTTTCATACAGAATTTTCCCACCGACCATGGTTTTAAGCACTTCTGTCTTCAAAATCTCCTCATCACTGCAATGCTGTAAATCTTTAGATAGCACTACCAGATCAGCCAGTTTACCTGCTGTAATGGATCCTTTTTCCTTTTCTTCAAATGCCGCATAAGCGTTCCACAAAGTATAGGAAAGCAAGGCTTCCTCTCTGGTCATTTTTTGTTCCGGAAAAAACTCGAGGCCTGTGTCTGCTCTTTTTCGGGTCACTGCCGCGTACAAACAAGGCAAGGGATCGGGTGATTCCACCGGACAATCTGTTCCATTGGCCATGTGAGCCCCTGAATCCAGTAAACTTCTCCAGGCATAAGCACCGGTTCTGGCCCGTTCTGTACCCAACCGTTTTGCCACAAAGGGAGCATCGCTCGTGCAGTGAATGGCCTGCATGGAAGCAATCACACCCAGTTGTCCAAATCTCGGAATATCTGCAGTATCCAAATGTTGGGCATGTTCGATGCGCCAGCGTTTGTCATTCTTTTCTGTGCTGAAAACATTTTCAAAAACATTCAGTATTTCCCGATTTGCCCGGTCGCCAATGGCATGCACACAATACTGAAGTTTGTGTTCCAGACAAGCTTTCGAAATTTCTTCTATTTTTTTCAGTGGGGTAGTGTTCTGACCTGTGGATTCTGGTTTGTCGTTGTAAGGCACTAAAAGCCAGGCTCCATAAGATCCGAGTGCTCCATCGAAATAGGATTTTATGGCTCTGCTGGTAAAGTGATTTTGTCCAACGCCTATTTTAGGATAAGCCGCCAGTTTATCCATCTCATTTTCTTCTGGCTCCGATATCATCGACCATAATCTTATGGGTAATTGTCCTGCTTCAGCCAGTCGTTCAAATTGTTCCAGTGTCCAGAATTTGCTGCCGGCATCCTGAAAAGAGGTGATACCATGACGCAAGCAAGTTTCCGATGCCAACTGAACCGTTTTTTCAAGTTCGGCAACTTTTTGTGCTTCACTTCTCTGATCTTTCCAGGCGACAAATGGCTTGCTGATCAGATCCATGGCATTTTCTTCAAATACGCCAATGGCATTGCCTTTTACATCGCGTACAATACGACCACCAACCGGATCGGGTGTTTCACTGGAAATTCCACAAATATCCATGGCCTTTTGGTTGGCCATTAATCCGTGACCGCTGGCATGAAAAAGGATTACCGGATTATCGGGCGATACGGCACTTAAAGCATCGTGATAAGGATAGCCATTCACGGTTGCGCCCGGACTTTCTGTCCATTTTTCCTGATGCCAGCCGCGCCCTTCTATCCATTCACCCGCTTCTGTACCCGATACTTTTTGGACAACCTGTTCCACGATTTCGTTCCAGCTTTTGGTATCAATTGAATTAATCTTCTGAGTGGTTTCACCCAATCCAATAAAATGACCATGCCCTTCTATAAAACCCGGCATCAGAAATGCACCCTGCAGATCGATCATTTTTGTAGAAGCTGCCGCCAATTTTTTTATCGTTTCATCGCTACCTACGGCCAGAATTTTGTCGCCGGCAATGGCAACAGCCGTTGCATTCGTATTTTCCGGATCTGCCGTGAACAGTACCCCATTAAACAAAATGGTATCAGCGTTCACTATTTTTGGTTCTGTGCAAGTAACCAGCAGACAGCTAATGATTAGAGCAATAAACAGATTGACATAATATTTCATGGAACGAATCTTTGGTATGTACTAGGGTGTGTAAATATCTGATTCAGACAAGGAATAATTTCCCCTTGTAATCACAGTCAGTCCTTTTTAATCAAAATAATCACATAAATCACAGAAAATCAAGGTAAAAAAAGCCCACGCTGCTTAAACGGCAACGTGGGCGGGGCCTATTACAATAGAATGGTTGCTTTTAATAACCGGGCATTCCGGTTTTATGCTTCTACTTTTTGATATGAATTTTCGCCCAAAAAGTTTTCCAGTATTTCATTGAAATCTTCCGGCTTTTCCATCATGGGTGCGTGACCGCATTTGTCGATGAAAAACAGTTGTGAGTTCTCTATCAGTTCATTGAACTTTTCTGCTACAAATGGTGGAGTAATGGTATCCTGGCGTCCCCAGATAAGCAGGGTAGGTGCTTTGATGTTGTGCAGTTTATCGCCCAGGTTATGTCTTACGGCCGATTTGGCTGTGGCTACTACACGAATGGCCTTGTTGCGATCATTCACTATGCCAAAAACTTCATCTACCAGTTCCTTGCTGGCAACGGCCGGATCGTAAAAGGTTTCTCCCGTTTTGTTTTTAATGTATTCGTAATCACCGCGTTTTGGAAATGCTGAACCGAATGCACTTTCAAATAGTCCGGAGCTGCCGGTAAGCGTTACAGAAGCAATTTTATCAGGATTTCCAAGTACATATAAAATGGCAATGTGTCCACCTAATGAATTTCCCAAAACATGGACTTTCGAAAATCCTTTGAACTCAACAAATTTGGTAACAAAATCAACAAGTCCGGTTACCGATACCTGAAAAATGGGAAGCTCGTATATGGGTAGTATCGGAACTACGACATTATACTTTTCCGAAAACCTGTTGACTATTCCTTCAAAGTTGCTCAAGGCTCCAAACAGACCATGCAACAACATGAGCGTTTCACCATCTCCACCCGATTCTATATACCGGAATCCGTTTTCTTCTTTTATAGGTAAATCCATGGGCTAAAACATCGTGTTAATGGGCAAATGTAGAAAAACACTTGAGAGAGAGCAGAGAATTTTCTCTTCCGAAAAAAAAAGTTGCTATTTTTAAGGCTTTTTGACACAAAACCGTGTAAAAATCAAGGTACTCTTCAAATTATTTTTCCCAGGCGCTATCTGGAACTCCAAAATTCAAACTGCTATTTTCTTAGGACTTTTCCGAACTTTTGGAACCGGCAGATTGACTTACCCGGTAACTGAGGTACAAAATTGTACCAAGTAAAACTACCGCAAATGCCTGGTGAAATACCCCAAGCGCAACGGGGATTTTACCTATGCAATTGATGAGCGTGAATATCCCCAGCAATACCTGAGTGCCCAGAATGATCAAAAGCCCCCAAAGCAATTGGCGGTTCGCTTTGGAAACCGAATACCGGAAGGCTTCCCAGCTAAACAAAACGATTAGTATACTTAGGATATAAGCTGTATTTCTGTGGAAAAACTGAATGAGTGCCGGCATGAAAGGGTTGGTATCGTAATTCAGAAAATTTTCGACTTTCCAGTTTTGTGCTTCCAATAAAATAGAAGGTAAAAAGGTACCGTTCATATCCGGCCAGCTGGGGTAGAACAATCCCGCCTTCGCTCCCGACATCATGGCTCCCAGCGCTATTTGAAAGAATGCCAGTCCAAACAATCCCCAGACCTGCCGCTTGTCGCCCGGTTTTTCCCAAATACGCGGTTTCGGATCAATGGCCAGAAAACTGGTCCATAACAAACAGCACAGGATGATGAAACCCATGCAAAGGTGCAAGGTCAGATTATAGGCATTCACCCAGGGACGCTCTCGCAACCCGCTTTTCACCATGATCCATCCGAAAAAGCCTTCAAGCCCAGCGAGCAATACTACCAGCAATAACCATCTGGCCAGTTTTTTAGACAGCATACCCCGCAATAAGAAAAAGCCGAAAGGAATGATGAATACGAAGAACATGAGGCGCGCCCACAATCGGTGGAAATACTCCCAGAAATAAATAAACTTGAACTCATCCAGGTTCATCCCTTTGTTGATCCGGTGATACTGCGGTGTTTCTTTGTACAGATCAAAAGCTTCCTGCCAGGCAGCTTCCCCCAAAGGCGGCACAGCACCTATCACAATTTCCCAACGGGTGATGCTCAAGCCACTCCCTGTCAACCGGGTTACCCCGCCAATGACGATTTGCATAAAGATCATCAGCACACCAGTAACGATCCAGATTTTTACCCAACGGGATATTTCGGTATCCCCTGCCCATCGAATGAGTTTATTTGACATAAATTTCGTTTGAGTCTTTCGCCTGAATTTGAGGTCTATGGAAATTGTGTTTTAAAACAAAAACAGAGGATTTCCTTTTTAAAGAATTCAACTTCTTAGTCCCCTATATTAATTTAATATTATTTTAAAATTAAAAAACTGTGCTCATCATCAGGGCTGTTAATTTGTGGAAAACCTCATAACTGCAAAAGGGTGTTTCTTCCTTAAGAATAGTTACCAGCTTTATCCACAAGATACTCCCAGAGAATGGGTCAAATTTTCAAAGACTTATGTGGTTACTCACAGACCAAACATCAAATGTTTAAAACTACCCTGTTTACCTTTTCACTCAAAGACTATGTGTGAAGAAGCGTTTGTAAGTCGAGGATTTTAAACAGCACTTTTCCACTGTTGACTTTTACCCGGCACATTTTTGGTCTTTGTGTTGATGAATGTTTGGGACATCGGTTGTTTTCCACAAGATTTATTAAGGAGTGCAATGTTACTTTATATCTGATAATCAAAGGGATATGGATCTTTAATAACACCCTTGTTTATAACTGTTTTAAACAATTAGTTAGGGGACATAAAAATCAGATTTTCAGCTACTTGGTCATTCTGAGTTTTTCAAGTCAAAAAATAATTCTGTTAAACCGGGGTATGGATTTCAGATATATGGTACCTTTTAAAACAATTACGACCATCCATCCACACCGTATTGTTCAATAAATAAGCGGTACCGTTCGTCCTGTTTAAGTACATCAGGGTTACCCATCATGATGAGTTGTTGTCTGGCTCTGGTGAGGGCGACATTCAGTTTGCGGTCAATACCTTCACTACTCACATTCACCAGAGAACTCAATTGCCATTCGGAGTGCACGCAGGTGGAAACTAAAATGATGTCTCTGGCTCCCCCCTGATATCGCTCCACGGTATCAATTGTAATATCATTCGGTTTTAAACCTGATGCTGCAAGTGCGTCGCTAATCTGGGCAATTTGTGCACGCCAGGGCGTAATGATCCCAAGTGTTTTTTCCGGATCCCAGGATTTGCCGTTCTTTTTCCACAACTCTTTATAAAACAATACAATACGGGTGCAAAGATCAGCTTCCTCTATACTCGTTTTTTGTACAGACAGGGCTGTTTCGGAAGATCTGACAGGAAGGAAAAACATGCGTTTTTGGCTTGCCAGTTTTCCCAACTCAGGTTCAAGGTCTGGCAGGATATAGCTAATGGATTCTTTCTGGACAATCTCATTGTATACCTGCAATTTACCGTCGTAAAAATACCTGGCTGGAAAACCCATAATGTCTTCGTGCATTCTGCCTTGAACTTCCAACTGGTCGAAAGCCCAATGGTACTGGTTCTTTTTGCACAGAAGATATAGTCTCTCAAAATAGGAATCACGCAGATCAACCATACCCATATTATTGAGGTCTTGATCATGCACCTTGGTATTTTCCAATCCCTGGGATGTTACCGCAGGCAATTGGCGATGATCACCGATCAGGGTAAAATGATTGAAACGGGTAAGCAGCCCTATTATTTGGGGTTCCAGAATTTGGGAGGCTTCGTCTACGATAAGCCGCTGAAACTTTTTCAGTTTCAATAAATCTGAATTATGGCTAAAGGAGGCTACCGTACTCACAAATATTCTGTGTCCTTCCAGAATATTCAGGATTTCCGCACGGTTTTGCGCAGCTGATATTTTTGAACTAAGCAGCTGTCCCAGAAAACGCGATGCTGTTGCATGTTTACCACCCACCCGGATATATTGCTGGCCTGTATTTCCACCGATTGATTCCAGCGCCTCACATATTTCATCCACGGCCCGATTGGTATAGGCAAGCAGGAGAATATTGTCTGAAGTGTTGTTGATTATCCAGTCAACCAGATCTCGAAGAATGACACTCGTTTTCCCGGTTCCAGGTGGTCCCCAAAGCAGAAAGAACTCCGGGGAAAGAGCCATTTTTTCAATCAGGCTTTTATGTTTGATTTCAGTATTCGGTTTTTTTACATTTGTACCCAATACCTTTTGCCGCAGATTGGTCCCAGCTTCAGCCCATTCCAGCAGACTTCGGTACATGGCCACAAATCCAGAATCGAGCATATCCGGTTCCAGGTTCCAGAATCCCTTTGTATCAAACGGTTTCAGATTGTGTTGTCTGAAACGAAGCTGTACTTCCACCTGGTCACGATCCAGGCTACTGATGGTACATTTGATGATCTGGTGTTTCAGCACAGTGTCAGAGTCTGACAAGGCTGGATACAAAACTGCTATGTCGCCGACCCTGAAATTGGCCAGTTTATTGGTTCTTTCTGTCTTTTTAAAAACGATGCATTGCGCAGCTTGATCAGCTTTGTTATCTACAATTTCAAGGTGGCTTAAAATATTGAAATTGAGTATTTTATCTTCTAAATCATTGCGCCAAAGACTGGCGTATCCACGGGATGTTTCACTATTTTCTTCACCAACTTTTGTAAGCCAGTGTTCCCTGGCGATAAAACCTGTGAAGCTGTTGAAATATTTTTTTTCCAGATTAGAAAGACCATCATAAGCTTTTTGAAAACGGGCATAGTCTCTGGCAGTAAAGCCCTGTCCTTTGCTGCTTTTCATTTTATTGATCACCGCAACAGCATCATCGCCGGCTTGAATTTTGGTTAGCAATCTTTCAATGGCCACCAGCTGATTGCGTACCTGAATAGCCTCCAGTTGTTCAGAATTGATCGTTGGGGCGAATCTTAAATGATTAACATCCACACCTGAATAAAGAATGTATTTTAGGGGATCAACCTTCTTTCCAAACACTGACCTGACCAAAAGGTCATACAGCAATGTTTGGGTAAAGTGACTACGGGAAATTCCATACCTGTTTGGTTTAAAAGGAGTTCCGCTTTTCAATTCTACGATGGCTGATTGTTGCCCGTCTTTGTAAAACAAATCGAGTCTACCCTGAATGCCGTATTCGGTGGAAAAAAATGCCGGCTCAAGTACACAATTTTCAGGATCGATTCCCTGCTGAAGAAACCCAGATTTTGACATTTGTTTGATGTGTACAAAGTGCTTCTGGGCTTTACCGGAAATGCCTTTTACCTGGGCATTACTCATAGGAGCATACACAAAAGGATAAAGCTGAAAAGTTTCCATAAACAGATCCTGCCAGGGCACTTCGGGTTCGTTTAGCAGGCGATCCAGAAAATAGTTGGCAATGTTTCCCAGTAAAATCGGATCGGAGGTTTCGTGCGGCAGAAATTTTCTGACCAGGTAGGCATAGGGTTCTGGTCCGGTATCCTTGAAGCACTCAGAAATGGCAGAGACATCCATTAAATAATCCGGCTCAAGTACAAAAGCGCGTGGGAGGTAATAACCTTGTGAGTCTGTTTCAATATCCAGCAAATTCAACGAGGCTGGAAACCCAAAGACTCTTTTCAAGATATCTATGCTGTGCTGAAAATTTTCATTTCGGTCGGGTACACCATACCGGACCCTTATTTCCTTTTCGGGAAACTCTTCGCTGGAAGCAGTGAAAAAATGCTGATCCGGAAAATCCCGGAGTGCCATAACTTTGAGTGAAGCAATACTTGCAGATTCCTGAACAATCGCCGGGTGCTGATCCAACGGTGTTTGTACCAATGTTGATCCAGGCAACACAGATAAGAGCTGTACTGATTCCTGAAATACATGCAGACCCTGTACCAACAAAGAATCTGAAGCCGGACTACCTTGTCGAAGCCGTTTAACCTGATACCGGAACCAATGAACACGACGAAGGGATTCGGCTTTGAAGCCAAAACGTTGTCCGGCGTAACAAATTCTGGCAAAATGAGTATTGAAAGCGATTTGCTCCTCTTTGGTAGCTTCGTAAAAAACACGATCCAGTAATGTAGCAAGAGCCAGTACTTTTTCCCGCGGCGTACTTTGGGTTAGTTCCGCAATTCTTTCAGACTCTCGCAGGAGCAGGGGAATTACCGCTTCTTGAAGCATTATCTAGCCCATATATTGTATTTCAGAATACAGTATATGGCCCGGAAAGCGTCTTTCATACCAATTTTCTTTCCCTCGGCATACGTGCGGCCGTAATAGGAAATGCCTACCTCATAGATGCGAACCAGTGGAACTCTGCTCACTTTGGCGGTTACTTCCGGCTCAAAACCAAATCTCTTTTCATTCAAGGGTATGGCTTTCAACATGTCGGTCCGGAACATCTTGTAACAGGTCTCCATATCCGTTAAATTCAGATTGGTAAACATGTTGGAAACGAAAGTCAGGAATTTGTTTCCGATGCTGTGCCAAAAGAACAGGATCCTGTGAGGTTTTCCACCCATAAATCGAGAACCATAAACGACATCGGCATAGTCGTCCAGGATAGGTTTCAGCAAGATGTTGTATTCAGCAGGATCGTATTCCAGATCAGCATCCTGAATGACAATGTATTTTCCGGTAGCATGCTGGATGCCGGTGTGTAGCGCGGCTCCTTTTCCCTGATTTACCTCGTGTTCGAGATAGCGGATATTCAATTCAGGATTGGCTTCCATGTATCGCTGAATAGCGCCCTTGGTATCGTCCTTCGAACAATCATTGGTAATGATGATCTCTTTTGTCAGATTGCCAATCAGAGACACATCTTTTACTTTATTTAAAATTAAGTGAATTGTGCGCTCTTCGTTATAAGCTGGTATGACTATTGATAAGTATTCTCCCATAAAACTTTTGTAGTGTGGCGTCTGAGTTTGCGCGAAGGTAAGACGGCTTGTAGAATTGATTGAAAAACAGACGCATTCAACTATTAAAAAGTAATTTTAAAATTAATGAGGGTATTGAAAACTTTTTGAGAAAATGTTGCGTTAACACATTTGTAATCAATTGCTTAATTCAATTCCAAAAACACAAATTCAAGTTTTTATTATGACTAATCAACGACCCAGCAAAATTCGCCGTCTTTGGCAAAAGTCGCCAAAGTATGCTATTGCCTTTGTACGCAGAAAGGTAAGTCGCCAGGCTAAACGCATTATCCCCATTGAAGAATGGAATAAGAACTGGTTAGGCGAAGAGATGCGTCCCTATAATAGCTTGCACAACTGAGGGCAACTATTAGCGATTAGAAAAGGCTTTAACTTTATTTAGCTGAACAGCCCAATAGAGTTAAGGCCTTTTCTTTTATATGCGAAATACGATTTACAAAATCTGATATCCGATTTAGGTTTCAATTTTATACCTCTGTCAAAACATTCCATTCAATCACAGGTTTATACCAGTGATACTAGGGTTTTTTATCCAAGGAGCTAACTTTGCTCCTCAGAACCAGTTTGATCAAGTTTGAATTTCTATCAAGAAAAATATGTCAGAAAAAACTAATACACCACAACAGCCTGCCATCAATATCGAGATTTCCGAAGAAGTGGCGGAAGGTACATATTCCAACCTGGCGATCATTTCGCATTCCAACGCAGAGTTTGTAGTTGATTTTATCCGAATGATGCCTAATGTACCCAAGGCAAAAGTAAAATCACGCATTGTGCTCACTCCCCAACACGCAAAGAGATTGCTGGCCGCGTTGCGCGACAATGTCAACAAGTATGAGATGCAATTTGGAAAAATTGATGAGCCGGATCAGCCTCTGCCGCCAATGAACTTTGGCACTCCAACCGCTCAGGCCTGATCGTCATTCATGATGGCCTTCGCTGATCTTCCTTATTCGTTCTATTAGTGCCGGAGAGGCTTTGTGTGTTGGCAGGTTCATTTTCAGCCAGGAACGGAAAGATTCAATTTCAGGGGATTCTGGAACTCTTTTCATTGAGTTTTCAACAAAGAGCGGATTTTCTACAGGAAAAAAACTGTCGAGGTTATCGGTGAGGGTGTTATTTGGGTAAACTGGTGCTACATCAGGTTGCGCAATTTCGCCCTGCTGCTTTCTTGCATTTTTCATGTTGAAAATTGGTTGTGCCAACACTACAGAATCGGACAATCTTTCCCCACAACAATTGGTATTTTCAATGCCGGGTAGATAACATGGCTCGGTTTGCTTGCCGGGCAAATCGGAGCATAAACATGTCAGCTGCCTATTATTTTCGTTCATTGAAAATACCATATCGGAGGTGTAGCCGCCTGTTAAGGCCTGCTGTCCAATGTTGAAGTATTGACTGGTGAATGACATAGAATTAATAAACGGTTGAAGTCTTTAAATGAAAAAGGGTTTGTCATCTGCGTATGATCGCGAGGACAAACCCTTTGTTATTAATCGGTTGATGCCAGAGGCACATCGATGCTATCGATAGGTGCTATTTCGTTACAGTCCCGAACATTGATGCCCTGGTCTTTACCATATTGGCTGAGTTCTTTTGCCAGGATCTTCCGGGCGCGGTGTAGACGAGAGCGTACGGTTCCAATCGGAAGCTCCAATAAAACGGCAATCTCCTCGTAGGTAAAATCTTCGAGATCAAGCAGCACAACAGCCCGGAATGCGGGTGTCAGGCCATTGATGGCACGTGTGATTTCGTCGCCCATTTGATCGGAATCAATTTCGGCGCCAAGGTGATCGAAGCGGTTGGAGTCGGGATCGTCATCATTGTGGAAAACGACAATATCTTCGTAATCCACTTTGTAAGGCTGATTTTTCCGTTTACGCCATTCGTTGATGAATGCGTGTTGGCAAATACGGAACAACCAGGCTTTGGCATTGGTGTCTTCCGTATAGCGATCGATAAACCGCCATGCTTTCAGGTAAGTTTCCTGAACAAGATCCTCAGCCTCGGCCCCATTTCCTGTAAGGCGGTACGCAAAAGCATATACCGCATCGAGAAGGGGAAGGAACTCCCGTTCGAATACCCGTGTCGGATTGCTGCTTGCTGTGTAGGTTAAGGTTGTCATAAAAAGGTTTAGGTTTGGTAAGCGGGACTGCAAAGGTCGCCGACAATTGAACACAACGCAAGGGCAAAAAGGAAAGTTCCCCAAATAAAATTTTTTTCAGGGAAATTACATTTCGCTCAAAACCATACAGATTAGGGTATATAAATGTGTCGAAAAAATCATTTTATTGAGTCTGGCTTAGGCATTCGCCCTACATTTACGGTATTAATTCCTTTATAACTTTAGAGTACCGTATCATGAACACTAATTTCTTTGCTTCAAAGAATACATTTCTATTTTTACTACTTCTGGCTTCCGTTTTTATGTTTTGTGCAGTATCCTGCACTGATGATGCCGAGGTAAACCAAACCACTGTAGTTAATATCAGATATGATGCAGCCGCATCAAATTTAAATCCTTACCTCACCGCACTGGGTTCTGATATTTATTCCTGTGCAAGGATCTTTCAGACATTAGGAGATCTGGATCCGAAATCTCTTGAATTGGAACCAATGATCGTAACCAGTATCCCACAGGTTCGTACAGTTAAAGAGGGCGAGCACGAAGGTGAACTGGCATACGATTTTGAACTGTTACCAGAAGCTACCTGGGATAATGGCACACCCGTAACAGGTCATGATATGGAGTTCACTATGAAACTGATATTTCATCCTTTGCTCCCAACAAAGGCTTATGCCGGATATTTCAAAGATTTGACGGGTATTGAAACAGATCAGAGCAATCCGAAAAAGTTCACTGTATACTTTAAACAATATTACATTTTGGCGCTCGAAAGCATCTGCCAAATAGCCATAATGCCTGCGTACAACTACGATCCGGAAAACCTGATTACCAATATTCCCCTTGCAGACTTCCTGTATCCGGAAAAATCCAAGACGCTTGAATCAAATCCCAATCTGGTAAAATTTGCAGAAGTTTTCCAACAACCCAAATATGGCAATGATCCAGCTAGTATTGTAGGAAGCGGGCCATATCGCATGGAAACGATGAACGATCAGGGGCTTATTCTGGTAAAAAAACAAAGTTGGTGGGGAGATAAAGTATCCGATAAACGCCCAATCCTTGCTGCTTATCCTGAAAAACTCGTGTACAAAGTGGTAAAGGATGAAAATGTAGTAGAGAACATGATGAAAAGTGGAGAGCTGGACATCATTGCCGGGTCCCTTAGCCCAGGTAAATTCCTGGAAATGAAGGAGAAAGATAGCCTTACGGCAAATTACGATTTTACATTGCTTCCAGCACTTCAGTATAACCGCTGGCTATTAAACCTGACGAAACCAAATTTGCAGGATGTGCGGGTTCGGAAAGCCCTGGCTCATATTGTTGATTATAATCATTTTATCAAGAACATTCGCAAAAACCTGGCTGTTCGCTCTCTGAGTCCAATTCTGCCTAATAAAAGATATTATGCCAAGGACCTGGAATACTACGATTTTAATATTGATAAGGCAAAAGAACTGTTGAAGGAAGCGGGTTGGACAGATACAGATGGAGATGGGTTTGTTGATAAAATGTTGAATGGTAAAAAAGTGAAATTCGTCCTTGAGGTTCTGGTACCCCCTATACGTTCTAACCAACAATATGCAGAGAGCGTAACAGAAACAGCAAGACTGGCTGGTATTGAGATTAAGTCAATCACCACAGACCTTACAGAGATTAGCCCGAAAACGAAAAGAGGTGACTATGAATCCGCTTTTATAGGTGCCGTTTTATTCCCTGGCTTATCGGAACTTTCTCAGCGATATCACTCCAGATATGTGGCGCCCGCCGGCGATAACCGCTCCAGATATATTAACCCCAAATTAGATGAGATTCTGGAGGCAATTGCTGCAGAAACCGATGATGCCAAACGGGATCAATATTATTTAGAGGCACAAAAGATCATTCATGAGGATCTTCCCGAAATATTTCTGTTTTCTCCGGCACAGCCCATTATTACCTCCAAGAAATTTGATGGCGTTGTTACACCTAACAGACCTGGTTATTATGAACAAATGTTCAAACTCAAAAAATAAACTGACATAAGAGGATATCTTAATTCAGTAAAATCATTCATTCAATAAACAACCCATAACGTTAAATATTCATCATGGCTTTTGAAGTAGAAGGCAAGTTGCACCGAATTTTCCCGACCGAACAAAAATCTGCCAGCTTTTCGGCGAGAGAGTTTGTACTGGAAATCGCTGACGGCAATTACCCCCAATTAATAAAATTTCAAGCGGTTCAGGATCGCTGTGGCATGCTCGACGATTACAATGAAGGAGATACCGTTAAAGTATCCTTCGATTTACGCGGTCGAGAATGGAATGGTAAGTTTCTCACGAATCTGAATGCCTGGAGAATTGGAGCCGCTTCTTCGTCTGAAAGTCAAGCTGCGAATGACAAGTCTTCGTCAGAGAATTTTCCAGACGATCCGTTTCCAAAGTTCTCCGATGCACCACCAACCAGTACTGACGACCTGCCCTTCTGATTTAAACAGGTACGGCTTATGCGCATTATTCTGGCCATCGTTTTTACCGGGCTTTTCAACGTTTCATCAGCCCAGATTTTATCCACCATAAGCAGTCGCTGGAGCGATTCATTTGTGGAATGGGATATTTTTTCTGCCGCAGAACTCGAAGGAGAAGATGAGCCGTATTACGGTGAGCTAAAACTCCGCTGGTTGAATATCCGGGATGATTTTTCAGAGTGGACCTTTGAACTGGAAGACAGGCCAGGAACCATCCGACAAAAATGGAAAACGGATCCAACACAATGGGAATTAAGGACTTATGAAGGCGATGTGGTGACCATGAAAACAGCATGGTCCAATGACCTTAGTGAATGGCGCATAACCGATAATAACATCGCACTTACCTTAAAAAGTCGATGGACCAACCAACTCGACGAGTGGTTGGTAGAAGATCCCAACCGCGGGCGATTTTATATGTATACACTGTATACAGGCGATCCCCGCGATTGGGCCATCGAAGACAATCTTTCTTCAGATGTCAGCGAAGCGATGAAAATGGCCATGGTCTTCCTGGTAACTTTCCTTTCCACCCCAAAGGGATAAGTGCATGCTTATGAAGTATGAACTTAGCTACTGGGAAAAAGAATCCTTTTTTAAAGACATAGATTTTGCCATCATTGGCAGTGGAATTGTCGGCTTGTCGGCGGCTATTCACCTGAAATATTTAAACCGGAAACATCGGGTAGTTGTATTTGAACGAGGCGCTTTGCCCGCTGGCGCAAGCACCCGGAATGCAGGTTTTGCCTGCTTCGGTTCCATGACAGAAATTCTGGATGATTTATCCCACATGAGTGAAGACGAGGTGCTGGCTGTGGTGGAGAAACGCTGGACCGGTTTGCAACGACTTCGGGCTATGCTTGGCGATGAAAACATTGAATTTCAACAAGCAGGAGGCTATGAAATGTTTACTGTTGCCGAAGCGGAAAAATTCAAACAGTGTGAGGAAAGAATCCCTGAACTCAATGAAAAACTTGGCCGCATCACCGCTTGCAAAAATGGTTACCAGATTGTAGATGAACGTATTGCGGAATTTGGGTTTTCCGGCATTGAGCATCTTATCCTGAATAGTCCGGAAGGACAGGTCAATACCGGAAAAATGATGTCGGCTATGCTGGAAAAGGCTAAAGAGAAAGGAGTAGAAATATTTAATGGAATTGGCGTTCAGTACCTTGAAGATGAAAATTCAACGGTGCGTTTGGGTACAGAGGCAGGCTGGGAAATAAGCGCTGGTCGGGTAATAGTAGCAGTAAATGGCTTTGCCAAAAAACTACTTCCTGAACTTGATCTTTACCCCGCCCGCAATCAGGTATTACTTACCCAACCCATTCAGAACCTGAAGGTTAAAGGGTGTTTCCATTACGACAGAGGCTATTTTTATTTCCGCAATATTGGTGACCGGATTTTGCTGGGAGGCGGTAGAAACCTTGATTTTAAAACTGAAGAAACCGATGGTTTTGGTAGCAATGAATTGATAAGGACAGCCCTTCAAAAATTACTTACCGAGGTAATTTATCCAGATAAACCGGTATTGATTGACAGATGGTGGACAGGCATTATGGGCTTGGGTTCAGTAAAGAAACCCATTCTTGAGAAAACGTCATCTAACGTAGTGGCCGCTGTCAGAATGAATGGAATGGGTGTGGCCATTGGTACTTTAATAGGGCAGGAAGCTGCAGAGCTTGTTAATTCCTGATTAACCGTAAGAATTTAGTTGCCGTCCACATCCAATACAGATCCAATGTCAATCAGCCGACTCAGATAAATCACACCAATCATGGTACATTTCACTTCTGGCAATGATAAATCTCATGTAATATTCTTTACCTAATATGGTTCCTGTAGTGTATTTTTGCAGTGTTGAATTTGTCTAAATTAAAATAGGTGCGCAGACAATTATGATGCAAAGACGTTATCGCTCCATTTTGGATTTAAAGATTAAAGAAAGCGCCAAGGCATTGGCCATATCAGATTCTGAACTTGCCTGTAAACTGACCGCCATGGGTGTTTTACCGGGAACCATGGTTGAATTGGTTCGCCATTCTCCTTTTGGAAGTGCTTATTATGTGAAAGTTGATGGCATTCGCTTTGCGTTGCGCGCCGAGGAGGCAGCCAGTATCTTATTGGAAGTATGAGTGAAAAACCCGTTAAGCCGCTTAAAATTGCACTGATTGGAAATCCCAATAGTGGGAAGTCAACTGTTTTTAACCAGCTTACCGGATTAAGACAAAAAACCGGAAATTTTCCGGGAGTTACGGTGGATCTCAAGGAAGGCAATATACGCCTCTCCAATGGTGAAGAAGCCGTAATCATAGATTTTCCCGGAACCTATAGCGTTTATCCCACCTCATCAGATGAAAAACTGGTAGCAGCCGTTCTGGCAAATCCGGCAGACGCTTTCTTTCCCGACGTTATAGTGTATGTGGCAGATGTTACCAATCTGGAAAAACATTTGCTGTTGCTTACCCAACTTCTTGATTTGGGTATGCCTGTAATATTGGCCTTGAACATGTCAGATACGGCAGATACCATGGGTATCAAAGTCAATGTATCAAAGATATCCGATGAATTTGACGTTCCGGTTGTGTTGGTTAGCGGTCGAACGGGTAGCAATATCAACAAACTTACTGCTGAAATAGAGAAGTTGTTGAAGAACCCGGTTACTTGGAAAAAACGCCCGATTTATCGCCTGAATGAAACAGAAAAGCAGGTTGCTGAAACCGTTTGTCTGAACCTGGATGTGGATAACAATTACAGGGCGCTTCAATTGGCACATCATCATAAATGGTTACCATTTCTAAAAGATAACGAAAGAGCAGTACTGGCAACGATTGTCCAGACAAAAGACTTTCAGCTTCTTCGCTCCCAGGTTGATGAAACGCTCGACAGGTACGACCGTTTTACGCCAATCGTTCAGGATACCATCCAGAAACCGCCTTTATTCCCCAATACTCCAACGGACAGAATAGATGCCATACTGACCAATAAGTGGTTGGGGCCGATTATCTTTTTTGCCGTCATGATGCTGTTGTTTCAGGCCATATTTGACTGGAGTGAATACCCGATGACCTGGATTGAGGATTTGTTTTCGGGGCTGAATGATGTAATTCTCACAACCTTTCCAACCAACTGGTTTACGGAACTACTCACAGATGGTGTATTGGCCGGCCTTGCGGGCATCATGGTTTTTGTACCGCAAATTGCCATTCTTTTCCTGTTGGTAACCATCCTGGAAGAGGTGGGTTACATGGCCAGGGTGGTATTTATGTTTGATAAGTTTATGCGGCGTTTTGGCATGAATGGCCGCAGTGTGGTGGCGCTAATCGGAGGTTCGGCTTGCGCGGTGCCGGCCATCATGAGTTCGCGAACCATTGGCAACTGGAAAGAGCGGCTGATCACCATTTTAGTAACGCCTTTTATAAGTTGCAGTGCCCGCATTCCGGTTTATCTGGTTTTAATCGGGCTGGCTGTTCCCAAGGTGAAAGTATTTTGGTTTTTAAGTGCGCAAACCCTGGTTTTTGGCGCCATGTATTTATTGGGCGTAGTAGCAGCCCTAGCTTCAGGGTGGGTAATGAAGCGCTGGTTTCGCAAAAAGGAAACTTCTTTTTTGGCCATTGAACTCCCTGTATACAGAATGCCGTATTGGAAAAATGTATGGCTTACCCTTTGGGAGAAGGTCTCTGCATTTGTACTTGGAGCGGGCAAGATCATCCTGATTGTTTCCATTGCCTTGTGGGCATTATCCAGATTTGGCCCGGGTACTGCCATTGAAACAGCCAGGGTAGAAGCAAGTATAAAAGCAGATTCTCTACATTTGGACTCTGTACATACCAAAGATTATATTAGTCAGCGAGAGCTAGAAGCTTCCTGGGCCGGACAAATGGGCAAGTTCATTGAACCGGCCATTCGTCCGCTTGGCTACGACTGGAAAATAGGAATAGCCTTATTGACCTCTTTTGCCGCAAGAGAAGTATTTACCGGTACCCTGGCGGTGCTCTACAACATGGGCTCTTCAGAATCTGAAATAAATGACCGGAGCGATAATGCCGCGAAAGCAACCTTGCGGGATAAATTGCGAAGGGAAAAATTCAGAGATACCGGAGGGCCCGTTTATAGCCTGGCAACCGCCTTGTCTTTGTTGGTTTTCTACGCCCTGGCGATGCAGTGTATGAGCACCCTTGCCGTTGTTCGTCGTGAAACAGGTTCCTGGAAATGGCCCACCATCCAATTCTTTTTCATGAGCGGACTGGCTTATTTGTGTGCCTGGGTGGTGTATGTCCTATTTTCTTAATGGAAAATATTCAATGCGCAATGTTTCAATGTGTAATGCGCAATGAACAATTTTGTTTTGCTCACCTGGTATGGAGGAACATAATAGCTATATTCAATACTTTTATTGCCCCTGTTTATTAATTTTCGCATTGATACATTGCGCATTAAGATAAAGCTATGTCTTTCAAACTCTCTCTTCCCCCACAGCTTGAGTCGTTTCGCGACCAACTGATGCAAACAAAACAGACTTTTATTCGGGTAAAATCGCAGGACACCCGGAAGACAAGGCTTTGGGAAAGCAAGGTGGGTGGACAGCCGTATTTGCCGAAGAGTGCTTCCTGGCCTTGTAATGTAGATGGTGAAGAGTTGTATTTTTTAGCGCAGATAAACTTTGCGGAAGTGCCCAAGCTTCATCCTTTTCCGGAGAAAGGCTTGTTGCAGTTTTTTATCCATGACGATGACTTGTACGGAATGGATTTTGATAACGGGGAGAGTACAGATAATTTTCGGGTTGTGTTTTATCCGGAAGTTGATCAGCATGAAAGCGCTTTACAAACTCGCCATGAAACCCGGGAATACGATACGCTTCCGCACCGCCCGGATGAGTGTTACCCACTTACTTTTGAACTGGCAGAAGCGGTCGTTCCGGTAACGGATTACCAATTTTTCCAGCACTTTGGAGGGGATTTTTTCCGGCAGTTTGAAGATGAAGAATGGAATATCATGGATGCCTACAGCAAGGCAAACCGGCCAGAAGGACATCAAATAGGAGGGTATGCCTATTTTACCCAGGATGATCCACGCAGACCGGAAGATCCCATGCTCTTGTTATTCCAATTGGATTCCGATCAAAAAATGGACCTGATGTGGGGCGATATGGGAGTAGGGCATTTCTTTATCCGGGAAAAGGATTTGCTGGCGTTGGATTTTTCGAGGGTGATGTATGATTGGGATTGTTTGTGATAGTGGATTTCAATCTCAAATAACTCTCAAAATATTCCGCTCAATCCTTTTTTCGATGTCTTCATCCGGGCTTCGTTCAAAGCTTTTCCCGGTCACCTTTTCATACAACTCAATATAACGCTCTGTGATTTCCGAAACAAAATCATCGGGCATTACCGGCATTTGTTGTCCATCTTTTCCCTGAAAACCGTTGGCCATCAGCCACTCCCGCACGAACTCTTTACTTAACTGCTTTTGTTTCTCGCCGCGCTGCTGACGTTCTTCATAGCCATCGGCATAGAAATAACGCGAACTATCGGGCGTGTGAATTTCATCCATGAGCATCACTTGTCCCTTGTAAATCCCGAATTCGTATTTCGTATCCACCAGAATGAGCCCTTGTCTGGCGGCCATTTCTGTTCCCCGCTGAAACAAGGCCCGAGTGTATTTTTCCATTTGCTCATAAACGTCTGGTGCGACAATTCCCTGTTTCAATATTTCTTCTTTTGAAATATCCTCGTCGTGCCCTTCATCGGCTTTTGTGCTGGGAGTAATGATGGGTTCCGGAAAGCGATCATTTTCCTTCATTCCGTCTGGCAATGAAACTCCGCACAAACTGCGCAAACCCGACTGGTATGTACGTGCTGCGTGTCCTGCCAGATATCCGCGAATCACCATTTCAATACGCAATGGTTCGCAACAGTGACCAATGGCTACATTCGGATCTGGATTGGAAATCAACCAGTTAGGACAAATATCCCGGGTGGCATTCAGAAAATAGGCCGCGATCTGGTTGAGTACAGCGCCCTTGTACGGTATCGGTCTCGGCAGGATGTGATCGAAGGCCGAAATACGGTCGCTGGCAACCATCAGAAGCTTGTCGCCAAGCGTGTATACGTCACGGACTTTCCCCCTGTAAAAGGCCGTTTGGCCGGGAAGCTTGAAATTTGTTTCACGGAGTGCGTTCATGGGGCAAAGATCATTTATTAATGGTAAATGGTGAATGGTAAATGATGGAATTGGTTTAGGAAAGTGTTACCAATCATTACTTGCATGCTGAATAACTTTGTTTTAATTCCGAAATCGAAACAAATCGGATTTCGGAAATTATAAGCCTTTTAAGGATGCTGTTTTTTATTTCGTGAGCTCAATCTGCGCGAAACAAGGCTCATAAGTGGACATAATCACCTCTGAATATCGGAACAAATAACAAACTATTGAGTGTTATTTGCTATAATTGCCAAGCAAAGCATAGGTAAATAGAGGCATTATCAATAAACTCTCCAAGTTATGAACCCTGCACAAGAGTCGAACGGAAACCCAAACACAAGCAACCAGACAAAAATGAATAGCCGGCACTGGCTGGGGCTAGGGATCTTTTTTATGGGCATGAGTTTCTGCATCAATTTCTTATTAAATGACACCGGCACAAGCTACTTAGTTATCATGTACATTCTGACCCTCCTCGGCGCCGGGAGCATTTTGAAATGCATGATGAAAGTATTCTAAAGGTATTCGCCAGGACAACGCTTGTTTATTTCCCACACAAATTCCTCTCCATTCACACAAGCCTCGTACCTTTGCAGTTCCTTTCCATTTCATACTAATGAGTGATCCTATAAATCATGAGTGCGGAATAGCAATGATCCGATTGCTAAAGCCGCTGGAATATTACCATAAAAAATATGGGACAGCATTTTACGGCGTTCAAAAGCTGCAAATGCTCTTGCTTAAAATGCGCAACCGGGGGCAGGACGGAGCGGGTATAGCGACCATTAAACTGAATCCCAAACCGGGAACAAGGTATATCAGCCGGAAACGAAGCAACGCGCCTAATTACCTGACTGATCTTTTTGAAATGGTTTGGGAGAGGCTTAATGCCATTACTCCGGAACAACAGAACGACCCTGCGTGGCTAAAAGCCAATATGCCTTATATGGGTGAATTGCTGATGGGACACCTGCGATATGGTACCCATGGTGATAACAGCATTGAATTCGTTCACCCTTTCCATCGTCCCAATAACTGGATCACCCGTAACCTGCTGCTTGCCGGAAACTTCAACATGACCAATGTCGATGAGTTGTTTCAGGAGCTGGTCGATCTTGGGCAATATCCTAAAGAGAAAAGTGACACCGTTACCGTTCTGGAGAAAATGGGTCACTTCCTCGATGATGAGGTTCAGCGATTACACACCTGGTACAAGCCCGATGGATATGGTAATCAGGAAGTAAACGAATTGATTTTTGAAAACCTTGATATTCAAAGGCTTCTGAGGCGCGCTTGTAAAAAGTTTGACGGCGGTTATGTGTTGGGCGGATTGTTAGGTCACGGCGATGCATTCTTTATCAGAGACCCGAATGGCATTCGTCCGGCCTATTGGTACATGGATGATGAAGTAGTGGTTGGCGCATCCGAGCGTCCTGCTATCCAATCGGTTTTCAACGTGCGTTTTAAGGATGTTAAGGAGTTGAAACCTGGCCATGGTTTAGTCATAAAGTACAATGGCAAGGTGGAGGAAGTTCCATTTGTAGAACCACGTGAGAAGAGATCCTGTTCTTTTGAACGGATATATTTCAGCCGAGGTAACGACCGGGATATTTATCTGGAGCGTAAAAAACTGGGTGAACAACTGGCCAAACCGGTATTGCAAGCGGTGGATTTTGATTTTAAAAACACCGTTTTCTCCTTTATTCCCAACACGGCAGAGGCTGCTTTTTATGGACTGGTTGAAGGCCTGGATAAAGAGCTGGATAAATGGAAACTGGAACAGATCATGGCCCTGGGTAAAAATTCATCCAAAAAAGCCATTGCAGAAATCTTATCCCAGCGCACCAGAAATGAAAAACTCGTACACAAAGACGATAAGCAGCGAACCTTTATAGCAGATAAGAAGATCCGCAACAGCATGGTCAACCATGTGTACGATGTGACCTACGGCATGTGTGCCGACGATAAGGACACACTGGTTTTGCTGGATGATTCCATAGTAAGAGGTACTACACTCAGAGACAGCATCGTGAGCATCACAGCTCGCCTTAGACCAAAGCGAATCATCATTCTCAGCAGCGCTCCTCAAATACGCTTTCCAGATTGTTATGGGATCGACATGAGCAAAATGAAGGACTTTGTGGCTTTTCAGGCTTTGCTCCAATTGTTGAAAGAAAATGGCAAGGAAAAGTTGCTTAAAGAAACATATCAACGCTGCAAGCAATCGGAAATGCTGCCCGTTGAAGCCGTCCAAAACGAAGTGATTCAATTATACGATCAATTTGAATATTGTCAGTACAGCAAAAAAATTGCAGAGATCGTAAAGCCTAAGGACCTGAAACCACAACTCGATGTGATGTATCAAACACTGGATGGCTTGCATAGCGCCTGCCCCAATGATCTCGGCGATTGGTATTTTTCAGGAAGATATCCAACACCGGGAGGAAACCGGGTGGCAAACAGAGCCTTTATCAATTTTATGGAGGATAAAGACGAGAGAGCCTATTGAATACATGAATAAATGATTACATCAACAATCATATGTTCATGTAATCATTTATTCATGTATTCCAGGAGTTTTTTCCTCGTCAAACTTGGCACCAACCGGTTGCCGGTATTTCTGGAACGGAATTTTGAGCATAGTGCTTATATCTGATTGCTCACTCTGATGCATGTGTGTATCTATACCAAACACCAACTCCTTATTATCCTTTTTAGAATAGGTTTGTAACAGCCGGTCCCAAATGGAAAAAATGTTTCCATAATTACTATCCGTATAAGGAAGCACATAATGATGATGTACCCGGTGGATTTTTGGGGTGACTATTACCAATCCAACGATGTTCTCAACCCAACGTGGCAATATGATGTTTGCATGATTGAACTGGGATAAAGCGGCAGACAGCGTTTGGTAAATCATGACCAGATACATCGGAGCTCCAGCGATAAGGGTGGCCAAAATGGTAAATGAGAATCGGAATACACTTTCAATCGGATGGTGCCGGTTGGCTGTGGTCGTATCCACATTTGGGTCTGTGTGATGGATCAGGTGAAATCGCCACATCCATTTTACTTTATGCTGCAACAAATGAATAAGATAAGCGCCAATAAAATCTAACAGAAGTAAACCGATCAACATATAAATGCCTAAGGGTAGTTTCGGTAGCCATTGCAATACACCAAAACCGTTTTCAACGGCCCAATCGCTGGTGCGTAACAGCAAAAAGGCCATTAGGAAATTGATGATGATCGTCGTACCTGTGAAAAAAAGATTGATCCCCAGGTGCTTGAATTTGTTGTACTTACTGCGGTAATAGGGGAGACCATATTCCAGCAACATAAAAAAGGTAAGACCACCAAGCAAAAAAGCACTTCGATGTGAAGAAGGTATGTGACTGAAATAATTTGCTATAGCTTCCATAATGAACAAATTGAATTAAGGTTTAAAGAAGGTAATGCGAAAATACCCAGTAGAAACTACATGTTCATGTATAAGGTGAGGTGGTTTTGAAAAAAGTTGAATGGCTATTGTCATCTGAATCTGAGAATTCCTGTTAAATCAGAACACAAAATTATCGAACTTCGCAAATGGCATTACAGCCTGTCAATTTATGAATCTACCCGAACTATCTCTCCGTCGCCCGGTTATGGCGACAGTTTTTAGCATCCTGATTGTTGTTTTTGGTGCAATAGGATATACATATCTGGGTGTCAGAGAATATCCCGCCATCGATCCACCCAATATTACAGTTCGTACCAACTACACCGGCGCCAGTGCAGAAGTGATTGAAAGTCAGATAACTGAGCCGTTGGAACGCTCCATCAATGGTATTGCCGGAATTCGTACCATTTCAAGTGCTTCTTCTTTAGGAAACAGCAACATAACGGTTGAGTTTGAATTAGGCGTTGAGCTGGAACAGGCTGCCAACGATGTTCGGGACAAGGTGAGTCAGGCTTTGCGGAATCTGCCACAGGACATAGATGCTCCTCCTGTGGTTACTAAAGCTGATGCCAGCGGTTCGCCCATCCTTTTTGTTCCCATCCAAAGTAATACCCGGAACATCATGGAGCTTTCGGATTATGCCGAGAATGTAATCCGCGAAAAGGTGCAAACGATTCCTGGTGTGTCAGCCGTGAACGTATTTGGATCAAAGCTTCCTGCTATGCGCCTTTGGATGGATCCTAAAAAAATGACGGCTTTTGGTTTGACAGCTGAGGATGTTCAAATTGCACTTAACAGGGAAAACGTAGAACTCCCGGGAGGAAAGGTTCGCGGTGATGCAACTGAATTGACCGTAAAAACCTATGGCCGCCTGCAAACCGAAGATGATTTCAATGAAATGATCATTCGGGAAACCAATGGTGCGACCATCCGATTCAAGGATATTGGTGAAGCTGTATTGGGCCCAAATAATGAAGAAACCAGCGCCCGACGGAATCTTGTGCAAGGCTGTGTCATGGCCGTGATTCCACAACCGGGCTCCAACTGGGTGGAGATATGCGATGAATATTACAGGCGTTTCGAAGAAATCCAAAAAGAACTTCCGCCTGATATCATCATGGTGACGGGACGGGATAAAAGTCTGTACGTACGTAGGGCCATAAGCGAGGTGTCGGAAACTATTTTTATAGCCATCGGACTTGTAGTCCTCATCATTTTCCTGTTTTTCAGGAATTGGATCATCGCGCTTCGTCCACTCATCGATATCCCAGTTTCTCTCATTGGCGCATTTTTCCTGATGTATCTGTTTGGCTTCAGTATCAATGTATTAACACTCCTGGCCATTGTGTTAGCAACGGGTCTGGTGGTAGATGACGGAATTGTGGTAACGGAAAATATTTTCAAAAAAATAGAGGCCGGGATGGATAAGTGGAAAGCAGCCAAGGAAGGAACTCAGGAAATATTTTTTGTGGTCATCAGTACGTCCATTACGCTTGCAGTGGTTTTCATTCCGGTTATTTTTCTTCAGGGTTTTACGGGGCGGCTATTCCGGGAGTTTGGAATTGTCATAGCCGGCGCGGTACTTATTTCCGCCTTTGTATCCCTGACCCTAACTCCGGTATTGAATGTGAAATTGGGGGGCAACATGAAAAATCGTGGGTGGTTCTACAATGTCACTGATCCCTTTTTTAAAGGTATGGACAGGGTGTATGGAAACACTCTTCGCTCATTTATGAAATTCAGGGTGCTTGGTATTCTTATGCTGATTCTGTGTTTCGGCCTGGTTTACTTTTTCCAGGGAAGGATCAAAAGTGAGTTGGCTCCGCTGGAAGACAGGAGCGCAGTTCGGGTAGCGGTTACGGCGCCGGAAGGAACCGATTTCGACAGAACCGAACAGATCGTGTACCATCTTAGTGAAACGCTGATGGATTCAATTCCCGAAGGTCGCATGGTTTTTGGGATAACCGCTCCGGGCTTTGGTTCTGCCAGCACGAATTCCGGATTCCTGTTTTTCCTGTTGACAGATCCGAATATGCGCGAGCGAACCCAGGGAGAAATTTACAATAAGATTCAAAAGATTACCCGTCAAATGCCGGAGGCCCGGATGTTCCCCATTCAGGAGGAAACCATAACCGTTGGATTTGGACAAGGTCTTCCAGTGCAATATGTTTTACAAAATCTGAATTTTGAAAAACTGGAAGAAGTCATTCCTAAATTCCTGGAAGCAGCGAGAGATGAAGAAGTTTTTACCAATGTGGATGTCAACCTGAAATTCAACAAACCCGAGTTGCAAATTCAAATCGACAGACAAAAAGCTGCCGCTCTTGGGGTAAATGTACTGGATGTTAGCCAGGCATTGCAAATGGCGTTGTCGGGACGTCGATTTGGATATTTCCAGCAAAATGGTCGTCAATACGATGTTATTGGCCAGGTTGACAGGGAAAACCGGGACGAGCCGCTGGATCTGAAAAGTCTATATGTCAGGAATAATCGGGGAGAAATGGTGCAGCTTGACAATGTGGTTGAAATGAAAGAGGAAAGTAATCCTCCACAACTGTATCATTACAATCGATATAAAGCAGCAACCATCAGCGCGGCGCTGGCACCGGGATATACGATTGGTGATGGCATTAAGGTTATGGAGGATATAGCTGGACGCTTACTGGATGATTCATTCGAAACAGACTTGAGCGGTCCTTCCCGGGATTTCAAAGAATCAAGCGGAAACACATCTTCTGCATTTATGCTGGCCCTTGTGTTAATATACCTGATCCTCGCTGCGCAGTTTGAAAGCTTCCGCGATCCATTTATCATTATGCTCACGGTGCCGCTTGCTATTGCGGGAGCTTTTCTCAGCTTATGGCTCACTGGAAATACATTTAACATCTTCTCGCAAATTGGCATGATCATGCTGATTGGCCTGGTTACAAAAAATGGAATTCTAATTGTGGAATTCGCCAATCAGAAGCGAGATGCCGGAATGGATAAGCGGCTTGCTGTGGAGGAAGCTTCCAAAGCAAGGCTGCGCCCTATTTTGATGACGACCCTGGCAACTGCATTAGGAGCGCTGCCCATTGCACTTTCATTTGGCTCTGCCAGCACCAGCCGTATTGGCCTTGGAGTTGTCGTGGTAGGCGGATTACTGTTCTCGCTCTTTTTAACCTTGTTTGTCATTCCCGCTATGTACACCTACATGTCGGGTAAACGCAGAGAACATGCACCCTGGAATAATCCTGAATAAGAGGATCTATTGGTAGCTTACTGTTTTAAAATAGCCATTTAGCGAAATAAAGGAGGGCAAATAAAACAATTGATAAATAATTGTTTTATTTGCAAACAACTTCAGAAGCATTTCATTCAATTGTTTCACTAAACTAAACTATTTATGAATTCGTATTTAGCAATTGTACTCGCAGCCTTAATCCCAATGGTTCTTGGTTATATTTGGTACCATCCTAAAGTACTCGGAACTGCGTGGATGAATTCTCTGGGTATCACAGAGGAGAAACTGAAAGAAGGCAACATGGGTATGATTATGGGATTAGCATTTGCATTGGCACTTTTTCTCGCCTGGCGCATGAATGCCTATGCAAGCCATACTGAACCTGGAATGAGCCAGTTCGTGCATGGATTTTTTCACGGGGCTTATAGCATGGGTCTTCCTGCCGCAGTAGTACTGGTTTCTAACGGACTATTCCAGAGAAATACAGCTACAAACTTGATTATCAACGCTTTATACTGGATTTTGGCACTTGGACTCATGGGTTCATTTCTCTATTCAGTTGCCGCTCCTGAAGCAGCGCCTGTAGGGTAAGGACTTTTCCATAGAGCAAAAACTCAAAATATAAGCCCAAGTAGTTGATTATCAACTACTTGGGCTTTTTTATTCGCTAAATGACCAGTACCATATCTAGTCCTTTCCCGAATTTTTCGTTCAAAGTAAGGGTTCGGGCTTTTTTTCGCCGCGCTTGTGTCTTTTAACCAAGCGCAATAAATCGCGAGGTGCCAAACATTTGTATTAACCAAAAAGGGCTAATCTGTAGTGACATTTGTAATTCCCAAATACTCACACTTATTCTAGTCCATTACATCCACAAGACTTTTGGCATTGAATGCTTTTTCAGGGTCATCCAGAATTTGCCTTGTTTTAAACAAAACTGTTTTAGTCTCGCCGGGTAGCAAGTCAAAATAATTGTCGGAGAAGAAACCATCGGCTTCTGAACTGAGCAATACATTTTTTGCCAGGCGGTTGCTGGATAAGCTGAGTAAGTATCCATCATTCACCTGGGCCACATCAACTTTTACACGTGTTCTGGGAAGCGATAGTTTTTTAGGTACAACCAGATAAAAAAGTCTAGTATAAACGGCTTTGTTGTTTTTGTCGGTGAGTACAATTTCAACCACAGAATTTTCTGGTTTTTGTCTGTCCAAAATACTCTTAACCGTTCCTTGCCAAATCATTCGACTGGAGTCTGGGATAACATGGGTGTCTATCTGAGAAACGTCGCTCAGCACTTTCCCATCAAAACTGAGTCCTCTAACCCGTAGCGTATAGCTTTCTTCAGATTGCATATCATTGACCCCATAAATTTTCAGAATGTCATCTTCAACAATGGGTAATGCGGCCACCGGGCTGAATGCCTCCCGGGCATAATATTGTAGCGCTTTCCAACGTCCGGTATAATCAATACTCGACCAGGATGCAACGGGCCACACATCATTGAGCTGCCAATACAGGGTTCCCATGCAATAGGGTTTGTTTCGGCGGTGCGCTTCTATTCCGGTTCTTATTCCCTCTGCTTGTAGTAGCTGGCTTACATAAACAAAGTCTTCAAATTTATTTGGTGTTCGATAATCGCGTTTCATGTATTCGGCGATGAGTGCATTTCCACGTGGGTGCTTTTGGTGAAGCAACATGACTTTGCTGTCCAGCTTTCTGTCTTCCGGCAAGGTGAAAGATTCAATCGTTTTCCAATCCGGGAAACTTTGAAAACCATACTCGCTCATAAAGCGGGGTACTTTTTTGTTGAAGGTTTCAAATGGCTCTTCATCGTGCCAAACACCCCAATAGTGTGAATCGCCTTCGGTCAGTGATTTCGGATTGGCCCGGCCATATTTTGGAGAACTTTCCCAGTAGGGAACGCCGCCCGAATTTCTGTCTACATAAATGGGAAGAAGATCAAGAAACAGTGTTTTGTAATCGCGCCAGATCTGTTCGCGTTGGGCTTCGTTAAATTGCATTTGCCATCCCCAGTTATTCCAGGCTTCGTTGTTTTCATTATTTCCGCACCATAAAACAATGCTTGGGTGTTGACGCAAACGCATTACTTGTTCCAGGGCTTCTTTAGCGGCACTTGATAAAAACGAACCACTTCCAGGATACATGGCGCATGCATACATAAAGTCCTGCCATACCATAATTCCGCGAGCATCACAAAGTTGATAGAAAAGATCATCTTCGTAAATGCCGCCACCCCAAACGCGCAACATATTCATATTGGAGGCCAATACATCATCCAGCAGTTTCTTGTATTGCGATGGTTTAACCCTGTCCTGAAACATATCCTGAGGAATGTAGTTGGCGCCTTTCGCAAATACAGGTTTTCCGTTTAGTTTGAAATAGAAGCTTTCCCCAGCCTTATCTTTTTCTGTCACCAACTCAATGGTTCTGATACCCATCCTTACCTCTGCTTTGTCTATGACAGAAACATTCTTTTTTACATCAAATGCAAAATCGTATAGGTGCGGATCACCCATGCCGGCACACCACCAAAGCTTCGGATCTGGTACTTCAAATGTGATGGAATCTTCATGCACACCTTCCCAGAACTTTCTGTCCTCTACCGTTTTTCGTTTTCCATCTCTGGCAGATACAGTCACCGGTCCGGTAAAGTCGCAATTGTATTTGTAGTGAGCCACCAGCTTTGCCATGCTAGGACTAAGCTCTTTTACCGTCACGAAAATATCTTCGATGAGCAATTCATCCCAGGCAAGAAATTCTGGATTTTGCAGAATACCTACACCAACGAACTTTGGACCCCAATCCCATCCAAAATGGAATTGCGCTTTTCGCATAACGGTCCTGCGTCCTCCTGGTAATTCATAGCCAATTGCTTCCCAGGCATCTGCACTTTTATTAATCGGACTTTCAAAGTAAAAATGGATCATGTTGTCATTAGCCTTGATCAGGTTTTTGACATCCACCTTATATGTCCTGAACATGTTGTCCGTTTCCAGGATCAGGCTGTCATTCAGATATATTTTTGCATAAGTATCGATCCCCTTAAAAACGAGTTCGATGTGCTTCTTGCCAAGTATCAGCGGATCAACATTAAAGGTTGTTCTGAATTCCCAATCTTCATTTTCTACCCATTGATAGTTTTCTTCATTGTCTCTGTAAAAAGGATCCTGTATCATCGCGTTTTGAAGCATAGCGGTATGCGCGCTGGCAGGTACTGCCGTAGGTATCCAATCTTGAGTTTGAGCTTTCCTGAATTCCCAACCATGCGCCTGGAGGTTTTGTCTAACAGATGCGTAGTTGCGTTGTGCTTGAATAGCCATTGGCAATATGATGGATAAAATAATTAGTAGTTTTTTCATGCTGCGAAGGTAAAACACATCGTTACTTCTCAACAACTGAAAAATGTTTTCCGAGACCCAATTTTTACTTTTGTACCATGAAAAAACATGCATCCATATTTGTCCTTTTCTTTTTTGTATTGATTAATCAATCATTTAGTCAGGGGTATTTTGAGTTGAATAAACTTCCCGACTTTATCAATTCACCGTATTCAGAAATTACACCGGTTCCCAGCAGAGATGGCCGTACACTTTATTTCACAAGGGTAGGGCACCCTGATTTTGACAAGACATTATTTATTGATAGTGTTGACAGGGCCCTAAAACTCAGTCCGGAAAATTATACCAAGCTCTTGTCCGATGTATATTCTCAAATCGCGGGGTACAAAGTATACAATCCGGAACGCTCTTCCTTTAACCAGGAGATATGGATCGCCACCGGAGACTCCATTGGTTTTGATTCTGTTTATCACCCGGGATATCCTTTGAACAATGCTTTGCCCAACAGCATGGTGACCATTACTCCAGATCCCAATGCCTTTTATGTGATAAATCAGTTCTTACCCAATGGGGATATGGCCCGGGGATTTTCCAGGGTGTCGCGCTCTAATGACAGCATAGTCTGGGCTTTTCCTCAACCAATTGATATTGAAGATTATTACACCATCACCTCAGATGTGAGTCTGACGATGAGCTTTGATGGGCAGATTTTGATTTTGTCTGCAGCTCGGTTTGACTCGAGAGATATGGATTTATATGTGTGTTTTCGCAAGGGTAAAGACGAGTGGACGGCTCCAAAACACATGGGAGGAATCCTGAATTCTGAATGGCGGGAAACTACACCATTCCTTTCCGAGGATAATACAACCTTGTATTTTTCTTCAAACCGGCCAGGTGGTTTGGGGGGCAATGACATTTATACCTCAAACCGATTGGATAGTACATGGATAAATTGGTCAAAGCCCGAAAAGGTAAGAGAGCCCATCAACTCAAAGTTTGATGATAGCCAGCCTTACTTTAACATGACCTCCGGATATATATATTTCACATCCAAGCGAGATGGTAATAGCGATGTTTTCCGGGTAAGGATTGCTCCGCCGCAAGCAACTGAAATGGAAGTTCGGGGGAGGGTGGTCAATCGGAAGACCAATGAAATCATATCCGGAGCACTTGTTTATTATAATATGGAAAAAGGAGAGAGAAATACATTGGTGGCCAGGGATGGAACCTTTCGACTTAAAATCCCCAAGGGTGTAAAAACTGATCTGGTGGCAGATGTGCCAGGGTTTGCGGGTGAAGTACTACCCGTTATTTTCAGAAGGGATTATTATTATTTCCGCGAGCAGAATGTTGTCCTGTACCTCGATCCTTTGAGTGTAAACTCAAAGATTGAGTTACGGCCTATTTACTTTCAACAGTCGACGGCCACCATACTTAAACAGTCTTATGATGAACTTGAACGTCTTTTTCTGACTCTTGCTAAGAACCCGGGAATGTATATTCGCATTGAGGGACATACGGATAATATTGGGAAAAGAGAGGACTTAATGACCCTTTCCCTTGATAGAGCACAATCAATCAAGCAATATTTAATTGAAAAGGGGATAGCAGAACATCGTATAGAAACTGTTGGTTTTGGTCCGGACAAGCCCCTAACTGATAATTCTTCAGATGAAATGAGGTCATTGAACAGGAGAGTAGAGGTGATAATTACCAGACTGTAATTAATTGTTCCACGTGGAACAAAGACTTGAACGCTTAGGTTGGTTTTTGTTCCACGTGGAACAAAAGGTGTGTTTCACCGCTTAAAATCCAGCATATTCAACTGTTCTTGGCAGAAGGTAGTTTCCTGTGGATCGTTGGAGGCAACAATTACAAGCCGATCATTACAATAGGTTTTGACAAGTTCCTTGTACCATTCGATGCCTTGTACATCCAGGTTTGTACTTGGTTCATCCAACAGAAGAAGGGGAGTATTGGAACAAATGGCCAAGGCAAGTTTCAATCGTTGTTTCATCCCAGAGGAGAAAAACCGAATTTCTTTTTGCTTGCTTTTGGGTAATGACAGGAGCTCCAGGATGTTGGCAGGAGCAATGCCTGGAAGAAAAGGTTTTGTTTTTCCGTGGAATGCGATGGCTTCTTCCAGAGTGAACTCTTCAATCAACTCGATGTAAGGAGCAATATAACTTACCTGCTTATAGACCTTTTCCTGGGGAACTTTTATGCCACCATACTCAAAGCTTACGCTCCCTTTGGATGGACTAAGATGTCCGGAAATTACTTTAAGCAAGGTTGACTTCCCGGAACCATTTGACCCAAGTACAGCATAATGCCTCCCTGGTGCAAAGGTGAAATCAATGCCCTTAAAGATCCAGTCGAATCGATACCGCTTACCTAAATTCTGAAGAGTTACTTTCATGCGGTTCTGGTACGAAAACCTTTTACGAGACCTCGCTTGGCATTTTTAACAAAGGTGGAAATCTGCTCGCTGTAGTTTGAAGGGTAATCTGATTCGATGATGTTCAGCGCTTTGTTTACACTATATCCTTTTACAAAAAGCACCCGGTAGACATCTTCAATGTGGTGCATTTCTTCTAATGAAAACCCGCGCCTCTTCAATCCAATACTATTTATACCGGCATAAGAAAGTGGTTCGCGAGCAACAGTTATGAATGGCGGAACATCTTTTCGAACCAATGAGCCACCACCGATCATGGTTTGCTCTCCTATGCGAACAAACTGATGGACAGCGACCATACCTCCAAGGGTTGCCCAACTTCCAACCTCAATGTGTCCGGCAAGGGTAACATTATTAGCTAAAATACTGTCGTGCCCGATGTGGCAATCGTGTGCAATATGGACATAGGCCATCAATAGACAGTTCTCACCAATAGTAGTTTTTCCTCCAAATTTGAGATTTCCCCGATTCAGGGTGCAGCACTCCCGGATAATGGTGCCATTGCCAATTTCAAGTGTAGCCGCCTCTTCCATGGTTACCTTTGTTTGAGGGGCTGCACTTATGGATGCTCCGGGAAATATTTCACAGTTTTCGCCAATCCTCGCACCATTAAATATATGAACGTTGGATCCTATTTTGCAGCCATCGCCAATCACCACGTCTTCCTCTATTGTTGTAAAGGACCCTATTGAAACATTTTTTCCAATATTAGCCTTGGGGTGTATATCTCTCAAGCCATTTGAATAATTCATTGAATCGATGTTTTTCGTCATTTCAACAGATTGGATGTGACCACTTGCTGATAAGACGAGATGACTGGTTTTTTGATTTATTTGCTATCTGTACTTGTTTCGGAAGATTCTTCTTTTACTCGTCTGACAACCTGAGCGGTAAGCTCGCCTTCCGATACGATTTTATTTCCAACATAAGCCGTTCCCTGCATGTGTACAATTCCACGGCGAATAGGTTCAATCAACTCCATTTTCAGGATCAAGGTGTCGCCAGGACCAACTTTAGCTTTAAACTTCGTGTTGTCGATTTTTAAAAAATAAGTATCCCAGTTCCCTTTGTCGGGCATGCTGTTCAAGGCGAGTATTCCGCCTGTCTGAGCAAGGGCCTCTATTTGTAAGACACCCGGAAACACCGGATTGGATGGAAAATGCCCCTGAAAAAATGCTTCATTTATTGTTACATTTTTAACTCCAACCACATGAGTGTCGCTAATCTCAATAATTTTATCCACCAGGAGGAATGGGTAGCGGTGTGGAAGCATGGCCATTACTTCGTTCACGTCCATAATGGGCTCGTCCAATGGGTTATATTTTGGAACGCCCATCAACCGTCTTTTTTCAAGTAATGACTTCTTAAGGATCTTGGCAAACTCGATATTAGCCGTATGTCCGGGTTTAGTCGCCACAATTTTACCTCTAATTGGTTTCCCAATAAGAGCAAGGTCTCCAATAACATCGAGCAGCTTATGTCTGGCCGGTTCATTCTGAAAATGAAGCTTCACCGTATTTAATACACCTTCTTCATCGATATTCACCGCCGGTTTTCCCATTTTCTTTGCTAAACTATCAAGCTCTTCTTTATCCATTTTCCTGTCGGCAATGACAATGGCATTATCCATATCGCCGCCTTTTATCAATCCCATGTCCAGCAATTTTTCAAGTTCGTGGATAAACACAAAAGTTCTGCAAGGTGCTATTTGTGTTGTATAATCCTCAATACGATTCAAAGAGGCAAATTGCGGCCCAAGCACCTTGGAATTAAAGTCAATCATCGTCGTCACCTCAAAATGGTCAGCAGGCAGAGCGAGCAGTTCAGTGCCAGTCACTTCATCTTTATAGGATATTGGCTCCGTCACCTCATAGAAGTCTCTATCAGCATCTAATGACTCAATGCCAGCTTCGGTCAAGGCCTTTACAAATGGCATGGAAGTTCCATCCATAATGGGCATTTCCGGACCGTCAATTTCCAGCAATACATTGTCTACCTCCATACCTATGAGCGCCGAAAGAACATGCTCGATGGTAGAAACCTGCGCCTCTCCCAGTTTAATGGTTGTACCCCTGTTTGTTGAGATCACCAGTTTAACATCAGCGGGAATAACCGGTTGCTCGGGAAGATCTACCCGTTGAAACCGATAGCCGTGATTGGCCTCGGCAGGCTTGAAGGTGAGTGTGACTTCTTTTCCAGTGTGTAAACCTACTCCTTTCACGGATGCAGGTTTTTTTATGGTTGATTGTTTCATGAAAAAATTGTTGTACAGTTTCAAATGCAAAAGTACGTAGCATCGGTAAACAATCTTCAAAATGACCATACCTTTGACCCAATATGGAACAAGATCAAATAATTCAGCAAACCGCCTCCCTGGTAAATGTCACTTTTAACTTGTCTGCCGACCAGGATCTAAAAAATGAAGAGGCTTTGGTACAAGTACTCTCTGTAAAAATTGGCGATATGCTGGAACGGCAACCTGAACAATTAATGAGCCTGTTGTACCGACTGGATGTGCTAGAGGAAAAAATCATTCCTGCTATGCACCCGGACGCTCCGGAACCAGCCAATGTTGGTTTGGCCCGTTTGGTGATTGAAAGGCAAAAACAACGTATTTCTACAAAAATGAGTGTAAAAACAGAGCCTCTTACCGGACTTGAAGGGTGGGAGTGGTAAAACAACGTTTCCAATCTTTATTTGCCTGACCGCGCTTGTTGATTAATATAATGAAATTATATTTTGTGGTGGTCGGCAAATTCCAAAAATAGCCTCTGTGTACAGCGCAACTTTCTATACCTTTGCGCCCAATTATCTAACCAAATATTCCTTTTATGCAAGCCACAGGTACTACAAGTAAATCCAGCCATAAAAACGCCAGAGAAGACCGCTACCAACACCATGATTATTATGGGGTTGATGCTTTATTGAGCTCTGAGCACTTGTTGGCACGTGATGCTGTCAGACAATGGGTGAAATCTGAAGTAAGTCCGATTATTGAGGATTATGCCAACCGGGCGGAATGTCCAACGCATTTATTCAAAGGTCTTGCTGATATTGGAGCTTTCGGCCCGTCACTTCCTGCCGAATACGGTTGTGGTGGTATGGATGAAATCGCGTATGGTGTGATCATGCAGGAACTCGAAAGAGGAGACTCTGGTGTTCGCTCAATGGCTTCGGTGCAGGGTTCTTTGGTGATGTACCCAATTTACAAATTTGGTTCTGAAGAACACCGCAAGCATTATCTGCCAAAACTCGCTTCCGGAGAATTGATCGGTTGTTTCGGCCTCACCGAACCCGATGCCGGCTCTAATCCTGGCGGTATGATCACCAACGTGAAAGACGATGGAGACTCCTATATATTAAATGGTGCCAAAATGTGGATCACCAATTCACCGGTAGCAGACATTGCCGTTGTTTGGGCCAAAAGAGAAGATGGAAAGATCATTGGCATGATCGTGGAAAAAGGCATGAAAGGTTTTAGCGCACCGGAAATTCATGGAAAATGGAGCCTGCGGGCCAGTATCACGGGTGAACTTGTATTTGAAGACGTTCGGGTGCCCAAGAAAAATGTGCTTCCTGGTGTTGAAGGCCTGAAAGGTCCATTGACCTGTTTGTCCAAAGCTCGTTATGGCATTGCCTGGGGAGCCATTGGCGCCGCACTTGATTGCTACGACTCTGCACTTCGCTATTCTCAGGAACGCGAACAGTTTGGAAAGCCGATCGGCGCATTTCAGCTAACACAAAAAAAACTGGCTGAAATGATCACTGAAATCACCAAAGCCCAATTGCTGACCTGGCGTCTGGGTACCTTGGCCAACGAAGGAAAAGCTACTCCGGCCCAAATAAGCATGGCCAAGCGCAACAACGTAAACATGGCGCTTGAAATAGCCCGCGAAGCCCGACAGATTCACGGCGGCATGGGCATTACCAATGAATATCCGGTGATGCGCCACATGATGAACCTGGAAACGGTACTTACGTACGAGGGAACCCACGACATCCACCTGTTGATTACAGGTCATGATGTGACAGGGTTTAATGCTTTTTCTTAATTGGCTAATTCGATAATTAGCTAATATGCTAATGTGATTGATGATTGTTGTATTTCGTGGCGCTTGTGTCCTGTGACCTGGAGCCACAAAATTTTGAAGTGAAAATTTAATTAGCTAATTATCGAATTAGCTAATTATCACATTAAATATACCTATCTTTGCGGCCGTTTTTTTAAATAGTTCTTTTTTTCACATTAACAGACTCATAATGAGACATTACGAAGTCACCTTCATCGTAGATCCTGTTCTGTCGGGCGATGAAGTAAAAGCGACAGCGGAACACATCCAGAAAGACCTGAAAAGTATGGGCGCAACAATTGTTGCAATGGATGATCCGGCCATCCGTCAATTGGCCTATCCCATCAATAAACGCAGCACAGGCGTTTATCACTGCATCGAATTCAGTACAGAAGCTGCCGATTGGTTGGCAAAATTTGAACTGAACCTGAAGCGTAACGAACGGTTACTTCGCTTCCTGACCGTCAAACTCGACAAATACGGAGTGAAGTACAATGATGACAAGCGCAATGGCCGCATCGGCTCGCGCAAGAAAAAGGAAAGCACACAGGAAACTTCAACAGTTGCCGAAACAGCTCCGGTTAAGGAAGCTCCAAAGGCACAGGCTCCAGCTCCTCCTAAAGAGGAGGTTCCGGAAGAGAAAACTGTTTCAGCTCCAGAGGTAATCGACCTCGACAATTAATTTCCTATCAATCACCGTTCAACATTCACTTTCAATAAACATATAGAAAGATGGCTGCTTCAAGAGAAGATGTAAAATTTCTTAGTAACCCTAAGATTGGACTCCGCAATAAAAAATATTGCCGTTTCCGTAAGTTCGGAATCAAGTACATTGACTACAAAGATCCCGATTTCCTGCTTCAATTCATTAATGAACAAGGCAAGTTGCTGCCTCGCCGTATTACAGGTAACAGCCTGAAATACCAACGCCGTGTTTCTACGGCCGTTAAGAGAGCGCGTCACCTCGCCATTCTGCCATTCGTGGCTGATTTGATGAAATAAGCCAATTATCAATTTTCAAATTCTATTATCCAATGAATATCATACTACTCGATCATATTGAAAAGGTAGGGGCTAAGCATGAAGTCGTTAAAGTTAAAGACGGATACGGACGCAACTACCTGATCCCCAAAGGTTTAGGCATTGTCGCCAACAAACAGAACCTCGCTCGCCTGGAAGGGCTGAAAAAGCAGGCTGCCAAAAAAGAAGGTGCTGTTATTGCTGCTTTTGAAGAAGTAGCTGCTAAAATAGAAGGCGTAATGCTAAAAGTATCGGCTAAAGCCGGAGAAACCGGGCGCCTGTTTGGTTCAGTTTCAAGCCAACACATTGCCAAAGCGTTGGCAGACGCTGGTGTAGAGGTTGACAAGCGAATCATCGAAATGCCGGAGGAGGTTAAAGAATTGGGAACCTACAAAGCTACCGTGAAATTCCACCCTGAAGTGGTTAAAGAAGTGGAGTTTGAAGTGGTTTCTGACAGATCCGCGGCAGACGATTCAGAAGAAGCGTAATTTTATTGTCGGCTTGTTCCGGCATTGTATATTAGGTGCGTATCATCGTAGTATATTTCACATTTGTGATTTTTAGCTGCGGTGTTACGCACCTTTTTTATATTTCGACTTTATGAGAAACACCATTATTCGTCGGGTCATTATTCTTGGTGCCATTGCTTGTTTGAGCATTTTGGCCGTTCAAACCTATTGGGTGCGCCAAACCTGGGATATGCAGGAGAGGGAGTTTAACCGCAAAGCCAATCAGGCCATGCTGGATGCGGCCAACCAGCTTGCCCAAATGAATATGTTTAAGCTGCCTCCACAAAAACTTGTTGAACAAATTTCTTCCAATTATTGGGTGGTAAACATCAACAATGTATTTGAAGCCGACGATCTTGAATTTTGCCTGAGAAAAGCATTTGAAGCGCAGAGCCTTAAAGAAGACTATGAATATGGCATTTTCGATTGTTCCAGCGATCAAATGGTGAAGGGGAAATACGTTAAATACTCTCCTGGTTCAAACAAAATGGAGAATCTCAGCGAACCCTTGCCCAAACACCCGGATTCTGAGTTTGACTATTATTTCGGTGTGCAATTCACTGAAAAGAGCAGCAATATCCTTAGTAACATGTGGGTAGTGAATGTTTTTACAGTTCTGATGCTCATCACTGTGGCCTTCTTTATTTATTCCATGACCATCATTTTGCGTCAAAAGCAATTGTCGGAATTGCAACGGGATTTCATCAACAATATGACGCATGAGTTTAAGACACCCATTTCTACTATCAATATTTCTACCGACGTATTTATCCAAAATGAGTCAATAAAGGCTGATGCTCGGCTCAGCCGCTATGCAGGAATCATAAAAGAGCAGGTACTCCGGCTAAATACCCAGGTGGAGAAAGTATTGCAACTGGCCAAAATCGAGCGGGACAACATGGAGTTAAACAAGGAAGATATCGATCTTGCCCAGTTGATCAGAAATATTTCCCCATCACTTGAAATGAAAATCAATGAAAAGGAGGGCATACTCCATGTTGATATTGAAGATGAAAATGCGGTTGTATTGGCAGATCGTCTACACCTGACCAACATCTTGCACAACCTGGTAGACAATGGGGTAAAGTATTCAACTGGAAAACCCGAAATAACGATCTCTCTGGACAGGGATAAACATGGCTACCTGGTTTTGGCTGTAAAAGACAACGGCATAGGCATCTCTAAAGAGAACCAAAAACGTGTTTTCGACAAGTTTTACAGGATACCAACGGGAAATGTACACAATGTAAAGGGTTTTGGTTTGGGCCTATTCTATGTCAAAAGTATGTGTAAGGAACACCGCTGGAAATTACATTTAGATAGCGCTCCTGGCAAGGGAACAGTAGTAAGCATTACCATGCCACAAACCGGCGCTTAAGCTTACAACTATTTAATAATCAAGATCTTCCGCTTTCCCTGGTCATATTTCGGATCGACCTATTGAACCCATCTGCTTGCTGAAGTTGCTCCAACGTGATGTGGGAGCGGTATCGCCAATAATGCTTCGGGTTTGCAGGGATATTGATGCGTTCATCATGAGGGTTTTCTCTACGAAGAGATGCATCAAGGCCCAACAGGTCCTGAAGCTGAAATATGGCCCACATGGATGGCGCCTGAAAATGTTGTTTCAATATCTCCCGAACAATCCAGTCTTCACAGAAATAAGGAGCCTGTCCTTGCTGTCCAAGTATTTCATTGTAAAATCGTTGACTCAGGTTGCGGTCTTCCTCCCACCAACCCCGTATTACACTCATATCGTGGGTTCCCGGTGTGATAACGCTCAGGTATGGACATGTCCGGGTGTTTAAAAAAGTGCTTTCTGTCGACTTTGGCATGCGCTGAATTTCCAAACTCAGCAGCGCCAGCCTTTCCATCACGCCAGGTACACAAGCCGGTACCAGACCGAGATCCTCTCCGCAGATGAGCATATTGGTAGATCTTTTCAGAGCCGGCAACTTTTCCATGGCCTGATTTTCCCAGAAATCGTCTTGTCGGCGGTAGAAATAATCAATATACAGCCGTTTCAATGGTGATTTTACTTCTTCAGGCAAATGCTGGAAAGAAAGCGTTTTTTCCATGTCAAAACGGAAAGCCCCTTGCCACTTTTGTTCCGAAGCGGGATCTTCGCCCAACAAAACCACATTGGCGATCAGATCAAATAGTCCTTGCTGAAGGTCAGTATCTGTTTTAGAACTGGCAAAATGGGCGGCAACTTTTCGCTGAGTGTCAAACTTTGGCAGAAGATCATACTGGCCATCTCCCCGAGCGCTTAAAAACTTCCTTTTTACGGCAGAAGCTTTATCCTGAAAAAGATCAAATAAAACCTGATCGGTGATATAGGGTTTGCAAAGTCGGTCGTAGCTGAAGCCAATGCCATTATTCCACAATTCTTCCTCGGTAAGCGGGATGGCTGGTTCGAACCGGCCCAAAATTCCTTCGACAGCATCCATTGGAATGCTCCATATTCTAAAAAAGCCCAAAATGTGATCAATCCGGAACGCATCGAAGTAGTGACTCATTTGCTCGAAGCGCTGTCGCCACCAGGCGTAACCATCCGCTTTCATTTGGTCCCAGTTGTAGGTTGGAAAGCCCCAGTTTTGGCCTTTTTCTGCAAATGGGTCGGGCGGAGCTCCAGCTTGGGCATTCATGTTAAACAAATCAGGAGCCACCCAGGCATCCACGGAGTTTCGGTAAATGCCTATTGGTAAATCACCTTTAAGAGCAATGCCTAGAGAATGAGTAAAGTCAACGGCTGCCTTCAATTGGCGATGTAACTGCCACTGAACAAACTGGTGTAATTGAATCCTGTCTTGATCTGCTCCCGGCGTATTTATCAGCTTGTCAATTTCGGCAGATTTGAAAGTTGCGTATTTCGGCCAGGTGTCAAACGCTGCACTACCATTTTTATCTCTCAGAAAACAAAATACGGCATAATGGTCGAGCCAGTGTTTGTTGGCCTTGTAGTAATCCTGCCAATCGGGATCCTTTTGCCAGGACTCTTTTTCAGTGGTATAAATTTTGTCAATAATTTTCCACTTTACATTCAATACAGCCTCATAGTCAATTGATTCTAAGTTATTTAAGGCTTTTTTATCCTTCAAAAAGGGCTTTAAAATGCTGGCATATTTTTTTCCTGCCAGCTCATCAAGGTTCAGGTAAATAGGGTGGAGTGCGAAAACAGAGATGGGTGCATAGGGGTAGGAATCCTGCCAGCTTAGTGTGGAGCTTGTATCGTTTATGGGCAAAAGCTGAATCATTTTCAACTCAACAGATTTGGCCCAGGTGGCCAAATGGGGAATATCTGTAAACTCTCCGATCCCCCAACCGTTTTCGCTGCGCAGGCTGAATACCGGTATGGAAACCCCCGCACCGCGCCAGGTATTGTAAGGGATTCGTAAAAAGCCGTCGTGCTTCAGGCCTGAGATGCCTTTATTGCTATCAATATGGTGCAGAATGCTTCTGTTTGAACCGTCTTCAAAGCCGAGAAAACGCTTCAATCGCTGATGCCAAACGCCGTATTTATACCCCAAAGGAAAGCTTTCGTCGCTGAGATCTACATCGAGTTCCCACCAGTTTCCCTGTTTTTCCAGCAGTAAAGGTGCAATAGTATCCCAATTGCGTAGTGCTTTACCATGTCCAAGCAAACACACCACTTCATCCTGTTTCAACAAAGGAGCTTTTACCCGGAACCGTATAGTGCCGGATTTTTTCCTGTTTTTCGTGGAGCTTGTTGCCTGGTGAGCAGGATTAAAGGCTTGTGTAAAGAAAACATTTTCAAGAGCTCCGATGTCATTCCACTGGTCTGTAATGTACAATTCCTGCTGATTACAGGCATCGAGGTCAATACTTCGATCCACGTCATACTCCGGAACGATGGCGCCATCTGCTCCTTTGAAAAGATATTGCCAATGCAGCGTTTTAAGCCCCTTTGTATCCAGGTCTACATGCCCTTCCCAGACTTCATCGTTGAGGTATTCCAACTCTTGTGCCTGTTCGCCGTTTATGCTAACAAGCAAAGACTCTCCAAAATTCGTCCGATAATACAGATAGAAGTGTAGTTTCATAAATAAAACAGCTCAAGGATGAAAACCAGCGAAATACCTGATTTCCTGGCAAATGTAAAAAGTCATTTCGGCCTGTTTGCCTCTCCCGTAATATGATTCTGAGAAATTTCGGATTAAACAATTTAGCCTTTTGGGTTACATGAAATGTGATTGAAAAAAAAGAATAAAAAAGTGAGATATTTTTGTTGACTTTTTGGAATTGTATGTTTTGAATAAGTACCTTTGCGGGCATTTTTAGAAAACGGCATCAATTTAGTATACAATAAAATGGAAATCATAGCACTTCAGGGTCACCGGAAAGAAGCCTCCGGAAAAGTTGAATCCAAGAAAATTCGTCGCAGCGGTCACGTTCCTGCAGTGATGTATAAAAGCGGAGGAGGAGAAGCCTTTCAATTCAATCTCCTTGCATCGGATTTGCGTCCGTTGGTTTACACGTCAAAATTCAGAATGGTTGACATCAACCTGGATGGCGCTACCCATAAAGGGATCGTAAAAGACATTCAGTTCCACCCGGTAACGGAGGCTGTTATGCACATGGATTTTCTGGAACTGGTTCCAGGTGTTAAATTCAAAGCAAACGTGCCTGTTCGTTTTGTCGGTGCATCAAAAGGTGTAAAAGAAGGTGGAAAATTCTTGCCTAAAATGCGTAGCGTTACCGTTACCATGACTCCTGAAAATGCGATTGACGAAGTAACAGCAGATATTTCTGCCATGGAATTGGGTTCTACCATTCGTGTTCGTGACATCGATTTGCCATCGGGAATAGAAATTACTAATACTCCGGCCGTTCCAATTGCTTCAATTGAAATTCCACGTGCGCTGAAATCCAAGTAATCTGGGTTTATAGTACATACTGATATAAAAGCGCCCCGGTACAATCTGTACCGGGGCGCTTTCTTTTACTTATCCGCCGCTCGTGGTGTTTCTGCAGGATTACCACGAGCATACGGAAACGCGGCATGATTTGAAGGTCTACTCACGCTGCCGTTGCTTTTGGCGTTGAAAAAAACACCAAATGCGGCGTAATGATTTGACTGGCTACTCACGGTCCTGTGCTTCAGGTGTTGGAAAAAACACCTGAAGCGGCGTGGAAATGCGGCGTAACGAAAGGTGCGGAGCACCGTAATGTATGTAGTGCAGCGCACCGAAAGAAGAAATTTCGCCTTGGTGTTGTCACCCCGTAGGAAGAGTAATGTGGGTGGTTCTGGAGCAACCCATGATTTTGGCAACGTGGAAACAGAACCAAAAATCAAATCTTCAAAAACTTCCCAAAGTTGGCCGGTGATAATACGGAAAAGTCATGTTGGGGATAAGCCGACTCAAATGATTTGGGCAACTTAGCTTGGCTTTTAGGGTTCCATTTTATTTCAAAGGCGGAAATATGACCGTCGCTTTCTTCGAGATAATCTATCTCCTGTCCCTGTTTTGTGCGCCAGAAATATGAATTGACGAAATGGCGGCGAGCATAGCTATTGCGTTTGACGCGCTCACTGATCATGAAATTTTCCCACAAAGCACCCTTGTCTTGCCGAAGGGAAAGTTCGGCAAAATTGCCGATCAACGCATTCCTGATGCCATTGTCATAAAAATATATTTTACGGGTGGTTGAAATTTCATTGCGCAGGTTGCGGCTAAGTGGGCCAAGTCGGAATATGACATAAGCCTGTTCAAGTGCTGTTATATAATTTGCCACGGTCTGTTTATCTACCTTAAGCAGGTTTGACAGCTCATTGAAAGACACCTCTGAACCCATTTGCAGTGCTAGGGCTTGAAGCAATTGCACCAGTATTTCGGGTTTCCTGATTGGTGCGAAAGAAAGAAGATCGCGATACAGGTTATCGGAAGCAAGGCCAGCCAACACTTCTTTTTCTTCTCCGGGTCTGTTTAGAACTTCCGGATACATGCCGTAGAGCAACCGTTGCTCCAGGCCACTTTCGGCAGCATGTAAACCAATGTGATCGACCCACTCTTGCCAACAAACAGGAAAAAGATGAAACTCTGTTTTTCTTCCCGTTAGTGGCTCGTTGATCTGATTGGACAATGCAAATGAGGATGACCCCGTGGCGATAACCCTGGTATTTGGGAAATGGTCGGCCATGAGTTTCAGCGTAATGCCGATGTTGAGGATACGCTGCGCTTCATCCAGTATCAACAGATCATTCGCTTCAAGAAGGGGGCGCAAAGATTCTATTCCCACATTGGTAAGCCTGGTGCGAACGGTAGGATCATCACCACTCAGGTACAGGCTTCTTCCTGAAAATTGAGCTGCAACCTTCCGAACCAGGGTTGTTTTACCTGTTTGCCTGGGCCCTAATAAGAGCAGCATTTTATGATTTTCAGCCAGCAGGTTTTCTGTAAAGGCTGCTTCTATTTGTCTTTTTATCATCTTTTGGTGATTGTAATCCCCAAAAGTAATTCTTTTTGGGGGCCGAGACCACCAAAAGGTTGTTTTTAATAACTTTTCCGTATGCTCGTGGTGTTTCCGCAGGATCACCACGAGCATACGGAAAAGTGGCCTGATTTGACGGTCTACTCACGCTGCCGTTGCATTTGGTGTTGTAAAAAACACCAAATGCGGCGTAATGATTTGACGGATTACTCACGCTGTCTGTGCTTCAGGTGTTGGAAAAAACACCTGAAGCGGCGTGGAAATGCGGCGTAGCGAAAGGTGCGGAGCACCGTAATGTCTGTAGTGCAGCGCACCGAAACGAGAAATTTCGCCCTGCGTGTGGGTGTTGTCATCCCGCAGGAAGAGTAAAGTGAGTGGTTCTGGAGCAACCCATGCTTTTGGCAACATAAACAGGGGTGATAGTAGCGCCTTTGTATTTTGAAAAAGATTGGCCATTTGAAAGGTATTTCACCACTCGCAGAGTCTCCGCTGGAGTGCCATGAGCATACGGAAACGCGGCAGGATTTGAGGGTCTACTCACGCTGCTGGTGCATTTGGTGTTGAAAAAAACACCAGAAGCGGTATGGAAACAGGTTCCAATTGACTACATCCTTTCCAGGTGTCGCATGAGCATTTCAACTCTTCCCTTCAAATCATTAAATAAATTAAGGCGGTGAAGCTCTTTTTCCGCAGGGAAAGAGCAGGATTCTATTTGGTCAGCCCATTGTTGCATTCTTTTGCAAAAACCCTGTTCTGTTGATCTCAAAAAGTTTGGATTGTCTACAGTGATGTAGGCTGCCAAGTGTTCGGTCCCGGAATTGACCAGGATGACATTGTTGGTGTAAGCAATTTCATTGAGGTACAATTCAAAAGTTGCTGCGGGCTTTCCGTTTGATAAATCGCCTTTATTAAGATTGGCCGCCATGTTTTGTTTGGAGTCGAGCATATTTAAAAGCTCCCTGCAAATCAGAACCGGTACATCGGAGTTACTAAAAAGCTGCGCTTCGGCATAGTACCGGATCTGGTTTAGTACATTATCCAAAACCATTCGGGGCCAGAACTCTTTTGACGGTATTTGCATCCATGCGTTCAAGATGGCCATTCTGTGTTCTACAATGTCGGGATATGCTGCATAGAAAACTTCGGGGTCGAAAGCTCTGCTTAGCGATTCAGAAATTTTCCAATTGGTGCGCGACCACACATATAGCTTAAAGGCTAATAAAATTGGACAAGTCAACGAATGAAATATCGGCAACTCGTTGGTAGCATAGGTAATAAACGGATTCGGAGCCTTTAATATCTGATCCAGATCCATTCTCACTTTTCTCAGGAAATCTTCGGGGTTAACAGGTAAATGTGGAGGAATGGAGTAATCGAAATTCAGTTTTTCATAATTCCCGTGACTATTAGTTAAAAATTTGTCGAGTGAGATCTCGTAATGGGTGGCAATTTCAAAAACTTCTGAACTTGTAAAGGCAACTTGAGACTTGATCTTTTTGTAGGCGGAGGGTTTACTGATTTTTAGTAGGTCTACTAATTCTTCGACCAGCGGCACAGATTTATTTCTCTTGAGGGCTATCTCCCCGATAAGGTAGGCTTGAAGTTTTTCGGACATGAATGAATGCGTGTGTTTAGGGATACATGGTTGATTTCAGAGTGCTACTTCTTTTCAAAATTGAAAAAAAATACATCTGATTGCCAAATATTCAGATTCTTTTTTTCTCATGAAGTGAGACTATGTCGCGCTAATTACCCGAAAATTCTCATTTGGTGAGAAAATTTTCTGAAAAGCGACTAAAAAGTCTCACCAGATGAGAAAATTCATTTGATTTGGCAAAATTAGTCTCCATATAAGATAATCTTCTATTTGTATGGCGTTGTTCACCCGCACACCTTTGCTCTATTGCAACGAAGAGTTGAATTATTTTGAAATTGAAAACCTTTCATTGATTTATGAAAAATAGAATCTCTTATTTTTTATTCCCCCTGCTATCAACTATCTGTTTGCTAGCCTGCAAAAGGGAACCGGCCATTACGAAAGTTTCCGGAGTGGTTACGGAATATGGCACAGGGAAACCTATTTCCAATGTAGAGGTATTTGTTCTTTGCAATACTTCTGATCCTTTTGGTCCTCAGCTTCCTGGTAATTTAGTAGACACTATGTTCACGGATGCACAGGGGCGGTTTTACCGGGAGTATCCGGAAAAGGATTTCTGCCTGGCCGCATACCTGGCCTTTTACAAACCGGGGTACTATGTACACAATGATGTAGACATCAGCACCGGGGAAAATTATTTTGAAGTGGTGCTTGACCCGGAAGCTTGGTTAAAGATTGTTACTATTCCAGACTTAGGGGGAAATGGTGTCCTCGTTGCAGGCTCAAATTATTACGGCGGAAGCGGGTATTATTCTTACTCACATGAAGGGGAACAGTACAATATTTTTTTAACTAAGGGAAATGAGCAAAAGTATTTGCGATGGTACACTGGCAATAATTATGAAATAAAGCACCAGGATACCATTTTTCTAAATGGACGAGATACTACCACATATACAATCCACTATTGACACTTAAAACCTTTTGATTGTGAAAATCAAGACCACCAAATTCTTGATTACATTACCTCTCATCATTTTTCTGCTAGCCTGCAAAAGAGACCCGGCCATTACGACAGTATCCGGAGTGGTTACGGAATATGGGACAGGGAAACCGATTTCCAATGTAGAGGTATTTGTTCTCTGCAATACTTCTGATCCTTTTGGCCCTCAGCTTCCCGGTAATTTAGTAGACACTATGTTCACGGATGCACAGGGTCGTTTTTACCGGGAGTATCCGGAAAAGGATTTCTGCCTGGCCGCATACCTGGCCTTTTACAAACCGGGGTACTATGTACACAATGATGTAGACATAAGCACCGGGGAAAATTATTTTGAAGTGGTGCTTGACGCAGAAGCCTGGTTTAAGCTTGTTACAGTTCCCGACCTGGGGATTTGGCAAAGCCTGGGTTTTGGAGGGTCTGTTAGCCCGCACAGCGTTGCTGCTATTTATGGCACAGAGGAACAAGTATTTTCTTATCCGGGCAGAAGAAACCTCGTACTTCATTGGGGGCCATTTTCTAACCCCGATGAAAGTAGTTCAGATACAATTTTTATTGTGCCACATGATACTACCACATACACAATTCACTATTAACGCTTAAAACTATTTGATTATGAACACGTTAACTGCTCTTGTTCTCAAGGGCAGAGGGCTATTGCTATGCCTTCTGCTAACCTTTTTGGCCACTAAAGGCATAACTCAATGCCTTCAATATCCTCGAGCCTATGATCAGGTTTTTGTTTGTTATGATGACACCAGTGTAAAAATCGAACAAAATTCCTGTTTACACAATCCGGTTCGGTTTACGTTTGGGGTTTCCGCCACTCGCTGTGTTTTCGCTGGGTACTAGAGTAAAAAATGGGATTAAATGATTTGACTGACTACTCACGCCGGCGGTGCTTCAGGTGTTGGAAAAAACACCAAATGCGGCGTGGAAATGCGGCGTAGCGAAAGGTGCGGAGCACCGTAATGTCTGTAGCCTTCAACGCCATTTAAAACACAAGGTGCAGCGCACCGAAACGTAAATCCTCGTTTCGGTGCGCTGCACCTTGTTATTTTTATCCCATTTTCGGGCTACATACATTACGGTGCGCTGGCACCTATTACGCGCGGAATATCAATGAATCGGCACCAATATCCATTTCCCTGGTGTAACAGCCTCATTCAATCCAAGGCCATTCACCTGAGCAAGCTCAGCCGGATCCACCTTGTATTTGGTGGCTATTGAACGTATGGTATCTCCTTGGCGGGCCAGGTGTTCCTTGAACTGAGGTACCGTGCTGGTTGGTGTGGTGCTTTTTTGCGGATTGTTGGTAGATAAACTGGTTTTCACCTTGTCGTCAACGGGCCATTCGTCCACACCGGTAGTTTTGTTAATCAGGCTTTTCTGGTCGTCGGTATTATATGTCTGAGGATCCAGAACCGTTGATGCCCGTTGCATTTTTTCCTTCTTTGCGTAACTGTTTAAAGGCTCATCATAAGGTGTGTTTTTTGAAACACTTCCGCTGGGATTCAAGCAATCACATTCGGGAATAACGATTCTATCTCCAACCTCCAATGTAACATTTCCGGAAGCGGGCATTTTGTTTGCCTGTCGGATGCAATCGTCGGGACAATCATACATGCGGGCAATTTTGTATAGGTATTCTCCCTTTTCAACGGTATGGATCAGCGGGCGTGGAGCGCCGGTCGTATTGGCAAATTCCTTAAATTCGTTGGGCTGGACATCAGAAGTAACAGGTGTTGTGCCTTTGCCCGCTGCATCAACTTTATTGAGTTTTCGCTGATCAATTACATAATAGCCGTTGGAAACGTATTGTGCCGTTTTAGCAGCCAGGGTTTTAGCCATTTTGTTGTATCCAACGGGAGGTTTTTGATACCACACCACATCGCAAACTTCAATCAGATTGGGGTCTTTAATGTCGTTCCATTTAACCAGTGTTTGCATATCCACATTGTAGGTGCGTGAAATGGCGCGCAGATTGTCGCCTTTTTGCACCACGTGGTATCCTTCTCCAAGTAACTCCGGACAATCAATGGTAACCAGCGTACCCTCATAATTGAATTGGTCTGGACCGGCATTATCGGCTATTTTAGTAGTGATGGAGGCTTTTTCTTTGTCCTGTTCCACCAGGCCGTAAGTTGGCTTGACCATGTTATCTCCGTACTGCGCAGGTTTTTGAGTACTTGGAACGGCGAGTTTATTTTGCTCTGGGCAGGCGTCGTTTATAAAGTCGACGGCAAACTGACCATTGATGCGATACAGTTTCATCTCATTCTCCATGGCTTTTGCCGTGCTGGTTCCCGTGCGATCAGTAGAAAAGCCCAATGACGGAATTAATTCTATATCTGATTTGAGTTCTCCGCTTTTAGGCGATTCGCAATGGAAAGAGTACTCCATCAGACAGTTGTTTACTTGTGATCCTGTAAAGTAAACGGCTGTAGGAGAACCGGTTATGGCCAGGTTCACGTCATTATCCAAATGCAGCGTATCGAAAATAAAGGAGCAGTTTTTGGATCGTATCCAGTATTTAGGGCCGTTTTTAGCAATAAGTGTGGCGGAGCCAATCGGCATCAGCCAGTAGCCGCCTTCCTGACGTTGAAATACAATCAGGACCTGACGATCACCCCGGTTGAGGCCGGCAATAAATCCGTCGTTCAGGTTTAGCTTACCACAAGTGATGGCGCCTTCCGGCATGGTGGGAGAATAGTGTCCGGAACCTTCAGCAATAAAAACGTAATTTTCCAATACATTAGGCTTTACAGCATAAGCGTAAACAGGAGCATCTCCTTTAACATTCGGATATGCATAACGATATACAAGCTGGCTCATGCAGTCCCTGTTAAAAACCACATAGGTGACATCTTGAGCCGGAAGTACCTGACTAATCAGCAATAAGGCAAAGGCAAGAAAAAGTCGATTCATGGTAAAATTGTTTATTGGTGACTGGGTTTAAAAAGCGTAACCAGGGTGTGCCTGAAAAATACTTGCCGGGCTTAAAAGGCATCTTTTGGAACCTGTGCTTCGCCTCTTTTTTGAGCAATATAGCCCGATATTCCTCAAAAAAGTAGTCTTCCACAGAACCCAAAATCTACTCTTTTAATCCTCGGCAGCATTTTTCAGGCACACCCTGGTTGATTAACGAAGAAATACGCGATAAAATTTCCTGCAAGATTAGGCGATAATTTTCAAATTTGGTATTGATTATCAGGGAAATATAAAGAATTGATGCGTTTTATTTCGAAAAATCCGCTTTTCGCAAGGATTTTTCAAGCCTGATAAAGTACAGATTCGACTTTTTCCTGAAAAATAGAGAACAGATTTTACCCCTAAACTAGCGGTTCCACTACTTTTGTAGCATGAAAAAACCGCTGATATTAGTCACCAACGACGATGGAATCGTATCACCAGGCATCCGCGCATTGGTTGAAGAGGCGTCAAAACTGGGTGAAGTAGTGGTTGTGGCCCCGGATTCTCCTCAAAGTGGAAAAGGTCATGCCATTACCATTCACGATCCTCTGCGCCTTAAAAGGGTAAAAGTTTTTGATCATATTGAAGCCTGGGAATGCTCCGGAACCCCGGTTGATTGTGTAAAACTTGCCAAACACGTGGTACTCAAAGACCGGCAGATTGACCTGTGTGTGTCCGGGATCAATCACGGTAGCAATGCCAGCATTAATATTATTTATTCCGGAACCATGTCGGCCGCCATGGAAGCTGCGCTGGAAGGCATCCGAAGTGTTGGTTTTTCGCTGCTCGACTACAGTTTTGATGCTGATTTTAAGCCGGCGAAACACTGGATTCCCGGCATTATGTCCTTTATGCTTGAAAGACCTTTTGGAGAAGGAGAACTGCTGAACGTAAACATCCCACAGCTATCAGAAGAGGAGATCAAAGGCATCAGACTTTGCAGACAGGCAGATGCCCGTTGGGTAGAGAAATTTGTGGAAGGTCATGACCCGAGCGGACAACCCTATTACTGGCTTACCGGAGAGTTTGTGAATAACGATGAAGCGGAAGATACAGACGTCTGGGCCCTGAAAAACGGATATATATCCATTGTTCCGTCAAAACACGACCTCACCAATTATGAAGCCTTGAATACCATGAAAGCCATTGAAACGGTAAAAAAGGCAACCGAAAAACAGATTGCTGAAGATATAACCGCTTAAATCAAATTTGAATGCTAAACAAAAATGAACTTTGGGTTGGTTTGTTGCTGGGACTCCTGCTTCCGGCTGTTACGTACACAATCCTCTTTCAAATATTTTCATTGCTGGAGATAAAAGGCGCTGCCAGCACAAAAGGATTCTCGGAAAATTTCAGGGAAAGAACACTGGCAATAGTAGCCTTGGCCACCAATCTATACCTGATGAGTACATACCGCCGCCGCCGTTGGGACAAAACCATGCGTGGTGTAGTGATAGCTACCGCTTTACTGGCTATTGTTTGGCTGTACGTGTTCGGGACGAAACTGTTTTGATGGAATTATGAGTTATGAATTATGAATTATGAATGGAGTGCCCACTTTCGGCTGAGTAGCCAAGCAAATGTCATTAATAATTCATAATTCATAATTAAAATTAAACCCCGTAGTCTCTTTCCACCAGGCAGATCCTTGTTTTATACCTGGAATACCACTTGTTGAGGCCCATTTGCTGGGCAACTTTGTGTTCAGCGTTGTTTTTCCAGCTTTTGATGGCTTCCAGGCTTTCCCAGTAGGATACGGTGATACCCAGTTCTTCCCGAACGGATTCTACGCCAAGGAATCCGGGTTGCTCAGCGGCCAGCTCCACCATCCGGTCTGCGGTGTTGGCATATTCCTCTTTTACTTCTGTACGCAAGGAGGTAAAAATAACGGCGTAGTAGGGTGGAGCTGGTGTTTGAGCGATCATGTTTACAGTTTTTCCAATGTTTTATCCAGGAAGCCGGTCAACTCTTCTCCGCGAAGCATGCCTTGTTGCAGCAAGGCCATGTTTACCAGATATTTTGACAGGTCGGCTTGTTTTTCTTTGTCTTTCATCTTGACAAGTTTGGTGGCGATGACCGGGTGATTTGTATTCACCACAATGTTGAAACTGTCGGGCATACCACCCATATCACCCATTCCATGCATGGCCTGCATTTCCTTCATTCGGCGCATAAATTCCGGACGGGTTACCATAACCGGCATGTCTTCCGGAGCCATTGGGGATAGTTGTACCGATGAACCCGGTTTGCCTTTGGCAATTTCCTCAAACAGGGTTTTTACGGTATCCTGCTCTTTTTCAGAAAGGATGGATGTGCGATCCTCGTCTTTTTGCACCAGATTGTCCACGGTTTCGGAATCGACCCTTACGAATACAAAGCCAAGCTCGGAGCGGTATTCCATGTGTTGCATCCAGTGGTTGTCAAGTACGGTGTCGAGGCGCAGCACGTCATAACCGCGTTTTTCAGCAGCTACGATCTGACTGTGGTGGCCATCCGGGTCATTGGTATAAATCACCACCAGTTTGCCATGTTTGTCAGTTTGCGTGTCCTTGATCTTGTCTTTATATTCGTTTATCAGAGTGAATTCGCCTTTGGTATTTTCAACCAGGGTGAAATTCATGGCTCGTTCTTCGAATTTTTTATCGGAGATCATGCCATATTTGATGAAAACACCCAGGTCGCGCCATTTTTCTTCGAAAGCTTTGCGATCGTTTTTGAAGAGATCGTGCAGCTTATCGGCCACTTTTCGGGTGATGTACTCGCTGATCTTTTTCACATTGCCGTCTGCCTGCAGATAGGAGCGGGAAACGTTAAGCGGGATATCGGGAGAGTCGATTACACCATGCAGCAGTAACAGCCACTCGGGTACGATGTCGCGCACATCATCGGTTACAAACACCTGATTTGAGTACAGGTGGATCTTGTTCCGCGTAATTTCCATGCTGTTTCCCAGTTTCGGGAAATACAACACACCCGTGAGGTTGAAAGGGTAATCGATATTCAGGTGTATCCAGAACATGGGTTCTGGAGCCATAGGGTATAACTGGCGATAAAAATCCTGATAATCGCTGTCTTTAAGCTCTGTAGGCTGTTTTTTCCAAAGAGGATGGGTTTCATTTATGATGTTCGGAACTTCCTTTGACTCCTCTTTTTTGTCTTCGCCTTCGCCGGTTTCGAAATACTCTGTTTTGGTGCCAAAACGAATCTCTACGGGAAGGAATTTGCAGTATTTTTCCAGCAGCCCATCCAGTTTGAATTTGTCGAGAAAGTCTTTGTTCTCTTCGTTGATGTGCAGCACAATGTCAGTCCCGCGCTCTTTTTTCTTCACCTTTTCAATGGTGTACTCGGGATCGCCAGAGCATGTCCATTTTACGGCCTCAGCGCCTTTTTGCCATGATTTGGTGACTACCTCCACTTTATCGGCCACCATAAAGGCAGAATAGAAGCCCAATCCAAAATGACCGATCACGCTGCTGTCTTTGTATTTTTCCAGAAACTCTGTGGCGCTGGAGAAGGCAATCTGATTTAAATATTTAAGCACTTCCTCTTCAGTCATGCCCACGCCGCGATCGCGAACGGTTATGGTCTTTTCTTCCTGGTTTTGGATAATCTCGATGTAGGTGTCACCAATTTCTCCTTTTACTTCTCCGCGTTGCGCCAATACCTGAAGCTTGGTAGTTGCGTCAACTGCATTGGAAACCAATTCGCGAAGGAAAATTTCGTGGTCAGAGTAGAGAAACTTTTTGATGATGGGGAATATGTTCTCCGTTTGAACTGAAATAGAACCTGTCTGCATGATGTGTATTCTTGAAAAATGCTTGTAATGGTAATGTTGAAAGTTTTTTTGACTCAAATCTGTTGTTCAAAGGCCATGCCATCTGAACATTTCTGTCAAATTGTCCGACCCTGACAATTCGAGCTTATTTTGTTGATTATCAAACAATTGTGTGGGTAAATGTGCATTCCGGGGTGACAAAGGCTGTTTTGCAACCGGAACATTTGGCACAGTACTTGTCACCTGATTTTCACCAAAACTGCCGGACTTAATCCCTTTTCCGGCAAATTCGGGTGCGTCCCGAGGATTCAACCGAGTAATGCTATTAAGACCTAATGAGGTCTTAAGTCCGTGGGCGAGGGACCAGTCCATCTGGGGGGTAGGGCTGGTCTCCTCACCACATCTTTAAAAGCCAAGCAAGGCTTTCATTTTCCAATAAATTTCTGTGTTGTCCATTACCCCGGAAAAACTTTCCGAACCGGGGCCATAAGCATATACCGGCACGAGGCTGGCAGTGTGGTAGGTAGAACTGAATGTCAGATCAAGGCTGTCGTGCGCATGGCCTTGCTCCAGAGCGAGCCCTCCTGTTTCATGATCGGCTGTAATGATTACCAGCGTTTGACCGTCTTCTTTGGCGAAATCCAATATTTTTCCCACGACAGCATCAAAGTCCAGCATTTCTTTTACTACCCTGTTTGCATCATTGGCGTGACCGGCCCAATCTATTTGAGAGCCTTCAAGCATCAGAAAAAAGCCTTTATCACTTCTTTGTTTTAGGAAAACTGGCGCTTTTATCGCCGCTTGTGGCAACCAGTCTCTTCCTTTGGTTACAGATAAAGGTTCTTCGTAGGCACCAAACCAGACAAGAGGTTTTGCGGCAGAAAAGGTAAGCGCCGGAAAAGGCTGTCCTTCATAATCGGAAACTGTATATCCTTTATCCTGAAGTTCATTCAACAAATTACGGGAGTCATTGCTGCGATCTTTGAAATATTTCAAACCGCCACCAATCAGCAGATCCACATCGGTTTTCAAAATATCAGCAGCAATGGCTTCGTGTTCGGTTCTACTTTCTACATGAGCGATAAATGCAGCCGGGGTGGCATGGGTAATGCTGCAACTGGCCACCAACCCTGTTGACAAACCATGTGCTTCTGCGTCTTCAAGAATGCTGAAACATTTTTCCATTTTGGAGTCCAGTCCAATCACTCCATTTTTGGTTTTGCATCCACAGGCAAAAGCCGTAGCGCCGGCTGCAGAATCGGTGACCAGGTTGCGATAGGCGTGTGTGGTCATGATCCCCGTGACTGGAAACTGGTCGATGTTCAGTTTTTTACCGTTGGCGTATAATCCCGCGCTTACCTGGGATAGTCCCATGCCATCGCCGATTAAGAGGATGATGTTTTTAGGGCGCTGAACCACAGGTTCAGGCACATTTCGTATCTGTGGAGAAATGCTGATGAAGAGCGGGAGAAGGAGCCAGGATTTCATTATGAGTTATGAATTATAAATTATGAATTATGAATTATGTGTCTTGTTTTGGCTGAGTAGCCAAGCTAAAGTCATTCATCATTTATAATTCACAACTCATAATTCAACTAAGTTTCTTTTTTCGTTTAGAGGTCAAGATAATGCTTCTGATAATTTTAAGCAGTTCATTTGCATCTGTATGAATGCTTGTGAATTCTTGTTGGTTCACATAATTGGTGTCTTTAAGTAATTCGATCCAGTACATAGTTTCATCACATTCTTTTTGTGCTATGGAAAGCTTATGGATAAAGTCACCGATACTTTCCGCATTAATGGCTTCCCGAACATTTGCTCCAATAGAAGTGCCAGAACGAAGAATTTGTTTACTCAACACATATTCATGGTGCACTTCAATCAGATATTTATACAAATTCACCACCCTCCTGGCAAACAAAAAACTTTTCACTTTAATTATATTATCCCTGTTACTCATAATTCATAATTCATAATTCATAATTCATAATTCATAATTCATAATTCATAATTCATAATTCATAATTCATAATTCATAATTCATAATTCATAATTCATAATTACCCCAACGCCACATACCGCTTCCCCGGCAATGTCCTAAGCGCTCCCCTAAACTCAAGCGCCAAAATATGCGACGCCAGTTCTCCGGCCGGGATGGTAAATTCTTTGGTTAGCCGGTCGATGTGTATTTCCGGGTTGTTGCGAACCAGTTCCAGCAAGCTGCTTTGGATAGGATCCAGATCGAGTAAGAGTTGTGTTTGAAGAGGTTTTGATGAAGCATCGTCATCCCAGCCCATGGCGAGCGCGATGTCTTCGGCACATTCGGCGAGTTTTGCCTGGTGACTGCGGATGAGATAATTGCAGCCGGCGCTTTTGGCATCATGCGGCCGACCGGGAATGGCGAAAATTTCGCGTTCATTTCGGCCAGCCAGGGTTGCGGTGATCATGGAGCCGCCGGAAGCGGGCGTTTCCACCACCAGCAAGGCATCGCACATGCCGGCAATGATGCGGTTGCGCATGGGAAAATGCTCCCGGTCGGGCTTGGCATCGTGGAGGTATTCGCTGATTAGTCCGCCATTTTCGATCATTTTATGGGCAATGGATCTGTGTTGGGCGGGATAAACGGTGGCCAGGCCGTGTCCTAATACACCTATGTTTGGAAGATCAATGGAGCATGATTTGCGGTGGGCGGTGATGTCTATGCCATAAGCGAGGCCGCTCACAATCACGACATTGTATGGCTTCAGGCATTCAACAATTTCTTCGCAAAGACTTTTACCGTAGTCGGTTGGCTGGCGGGTGCCGACGATTGAAATAACCTTGTTGGTATTTAGTTGTTGGATGTCATTTCCCTTGTAAAAAAGCAGCGCAGGAGAGTCATAGCAATGTTGCAGCCGAACCGGATAATCTTTATCGGTAAAGAACAAGGCGTTCACGTCATTTGACTCCAGAAAATGCATTTCCCGCTCGGCAAGTTTCATGGCTTCCGGCGCCTGCATAAAATCGATGGCACTGTGGCTGATTCCCGGAATTTTACGAAGCGCTTTTTTGCTGGTTTTGAAAACGGCTTCCGCACTTCCGCAATGTCTGACGAGGGTTTTAGCGGTTATTGCTCCCACCTGAGGCAATTGGGTGAGGGCAATTTGGTGTTGCAAACTGTCCATTGAGTTTTATAGGGTTGTGGTTTTTTGTTGAACTCAAGCAATACGTACTTTTACGTTTCGGTTATAATCTCAACCGATCAATACTATTCAAATATAAGGGATTTTGCGCTTCCTTAAAAGCAGGAAGTCTTCCCGATCAAATTTTTTTAATACCATGAAAATTCCCAACGCAGAATCGCTGATACTTTTTGCTTTTCTGGGCTGCATTGCGCTGTGGGCAATTTCAAAATGTTCGGCGCGAAGAACGGATTTTGTCAGACAGCTCAGTCTGGAAGAGCAGGTGGAAGAACCACAGGCAAGTCGTGATACTGTTGTTCCCACAAAACCACAGGCCATTCAAGAGGAGCCTGCTCCGGCGCCACCACCCGCTCCCGCTCAGGAGCCGACGCAATACAGCACCACACTTCGCAAGCCAACGAACCTGCCTGAAAACCCGGAACCGGCAGCAAGTGAAACAAAAGCCGCTCCCGCAAAATCTGGCACCACCCTGTATGTGACCATCGACGGATTGAAATTGCGCAAAGAGCCGGGCTTGAAAAGCGAGGTTCTGGAACAATTATCCTTAAACAGCCCTGTTACTTTTTTGAATCAGAAAACGGAATGGACGCAGGAAATAAACCTGGGAAAAGAAACGGTTACGGATCACTGGGTAAGGATCAAATCGGCCAAGGGGAAAACCGGTTGGGTATTTGGGGCCGGGGTACATTATTACAAAATGAAGCGTTCCGGGGTTATGAACTAAGCTCGTAACATCAAAAATCAGTTGATGCTTAAGAATCCATATTTGCCTGCGGTATTGTGTTTGATTGTCATTACGGTATTGTCGCTCAGCCCGAGTGTTCCCATGCCGAAGTTAAACCTGCTTAGTTCCGACAAACTCGGCCACGCTTTTGCCTACGCCATACTTACCTGGTTGATGTTTTCAGGATATAAGTCTGCCATCGGGAAAGACGCCAACTGGAAAACCGGCTGGCTGTTTTTTGGCCTCTCGGCAGGATACGGCATCCTCATGGAGATCATTCAAGGCACCTTTTTCCCCTACCGTTTTTTCGAAGTAGCCGACATGATCGCCAACGCATTCGGCGCCCTTATGGTAGTCCTTTTCTTCGCAAAAAGCACAAAAGACACAAATCAATCCCAAGCCCATTAGTCCATTATCGAATTATCACATTAGCTTATTATCACATTTTCACATCATTACATTAGCTAATTATCCCATTAGCTAATTAGCTCATTAAAAAATATGCCTCTCATCATTCCCTGCCGCGACTTTACCCCATCCTTTGGCGACGACTGCTTTTTGGCCGAAAATGCTACCATCATCGGAGATGTGATCATGGGTGATCAATGCTCGGTCTGGTTCCAGGCTGTAGTGCGCGGAGACGTAAACTTTATCCGGATCGGTAATAAGGTGAATATACAAGACGGAGCCATCATTCACGGCACTTATCAAAAATGTGGAACCACCATTGGGAATAATGTCAGCATCGGTCACCGGGCCCTGGTGCACGGATGCACTCTGCACGACAATGTGTTGGTGGGTATGGGCGCCATCATTATGGATCAGGCTGTGGTGGAAGAAAACTGCTTGATTGCGGCGGGTGCGGTTGTCCTGGAAAACACCCATTGCGAAGCAGGCGGGGTTTATGCCGGGGTGCCAGCTAAGCGGGTAAAGGAGCTTACTCCCGAATTATTTAAAGGGCAGATTGAACGGATCGCCAATAATTATGTGTTTTATTCGGGGTGGTTTAAGGGCGAGTAGGGGAATTATGAGTTGTGAATTATTAATTATGAATTGATATTTTCTTTAATGCGTGTAAGTTGTCTCGTCGCGCTTGTGTCTTCTGACCAAGCGCATCGGAACACGAGGTGTTTAAGCTAACCAGTATTCAGTTTTTACGACTTGGAAAGGTGTGGTTAACCTATTGTTGTGCCGGGTCTTTTCCTGTTTTCAAATGTATTTTCAAAGCACGTAATTGGCAGCAGACTTTATCATTATAACTTCATTTCTCGTCTCCCCAAGTACCAGGTGATATAGTCATTCACTAAAGCTTCATAGGAAATAGTCTCTTTCAGCAAGAAGTTTTTTGGCAATAATTCATACAAACTTTGGTTAATCATGAGGTTGGGCATTCCTTGTCCAAATGACTGTGAAGTATCACTATGATTGTACCAGGGTTGCCTAATCGGGTTTGGATACTTCCCTTCAAATCTGTACTCGGCCTCGTTGGTTGAAATGCAAATGTTGATGGTATTTGAATAATCTGTAACCATTACGTAACCAGCAGTATCAAACCTTTCCGATAAATATATTTTCAAGGTGTCAATGGATTTGCAACCCTTGAAAAACTCAATGTTTTGTTTCCTGGAGGAATATTTCTTCTGAAAATACCAATTGACCTCATGCCGTTTGGCGATTTTCCGGATTTGCTTTTCAGTCAGGAAACCTTTCAGTTTTGTCCTGTCAATTTGAGTAAATAAATCCGGGTTGTTTTCCCTGGGAGACAATGAAGTCAATAGTGATTCAATTTTTTTAAGGTCAAGCTTCTTTCCAATCTTAGACTTGTGAACTTTAGCCTCATGCTTGATTGTGTCCGGTCGGAAGGTTTGTATGTACTCGTCTCGGTAAAATTGGTCAATGATGTATTGGTTTTCAACGTGGACAAAAGCTATTGAGATGATTTCAGCGGTTCCTATAGTGGTTCCAGCATCGTCAAATTGATAGGCATTTCTATCAGATGTAATGAATATTGTATCAACCAACTGTCCATTGAATTGCAGTTGTTGTCCAAAGGCCAAGGTGGACATTGTGATCAATATTAACGTCAGAGCGCTTTTCATCATTCCTAACATCTTTTGATTAGCCTGCAAACCCCTTCGCCGCGCTTGTGTCTTCTGACCAAGCGCAACACAACGAGAGGTGCATAAGCTTACCTGTTAGCTATCTTTACTAAGAAGCAAGGTATATAATTTAAAATCTGCCTATTTGATTGCAATGCATCTTAAACCACTCACGTATTGTGCGCGTGGTCAAAACCTGTCCCGGATTCCTTCGGGGAAGACACAAGCACGGCGGAGGCATACTATATCTCTTTTTTAGGCCAAAAACCTATCCCCAATCCCCACCTCACAGCAGAAACAAAAATTTTTACACAAATTTACTTTATAATATAAAGTAGTTTGTATTTTTGTTTAAAATTAAAATCAAACCAAAGGGATAAAAAACATGGAATCTGGAGAAAAAAAGCTGTCAACCCAGGAAAGCATTCGGGTAATACAGGAAACCATTGATCTGGCAAAACGCAATTTTAGAAACGATGGCTTTCACTTTTTGCTCTGGGGCTGGCTGGTGGCCATTGCCAGCGGCCTCGACTGGTATTTAGCTGTGGTCAGGCATTATGAAAAACACAGCCTGGCCTGGTTGATCATGGTATTGGTGGGTGTTCCGATCAGTCTCATAAGAGAATGGAGAAAAAGAAGGTATGAGAAAATGTATAATATTGTGCGTGCCTGGTACGGCCTGATCTGGCTGGGATACGGTATTTCCATGGCGCTGACCATTCTAATGTCAGCTCGATGGGGCATATCTCCCATTCCGTTTATTTTGGTACTTACGGGATTTGCTACGTATATGTCGGGAATATTATTGAAATTCACGCCGCTGCATTTTGGTGCAGCAGTAATTTGGGCCGGCGCTTTGTGGTGTTTGTTTTTGCCCACAGAGCAGCATCTGATTGTACAGGGTGCTACTGCCATTTTGGGGTATTTGATACCCGGGTACTTATTAAATAGTCAATCAAAAAATCATGTTCGGGGAGCTTGACCCTTTGTTGTTATCCCAGCTTCGCCTTGCCGTGATGTCCTATTTGGTGGTTACGAGAGAAGCGGAGTTTAATGTGTTGAAAGAAAAAACCGGTTCCACGGCCGGCAACCTGAGTGTGCAAATTGCCAAACTTCAGGAGGCCGGTTATATATCTGTTGAAAAGACATTCCGCAATAATTATCCCTTAACCATTTGCCGGATCACGGCTGCCGGGGTGCAAGCATTCGAGTCGTTTTTTGAAGATCTGAAAGGCTACCTGGAGCCGGATGAAAAATCTCCTGAATTAGATTAACGGATAAACTATGTCACGAACTAAAGTGCTTTTAAGCCATTTTCATTAAAAAAGCCCTGAAAGGGCGTAATCCCATAACAATGCGGCGAAGCCCATTGATATGAGCGCTTCATAAAAAGAGCCCTGAAAGGGTGACATAAGAACTTCCGAGAAGATAGACAGATGTCGCCCTTTCAGGGCTTTTTAAGTTTGGGAGGTCATACAGAAGGGCTTCACCCTTCCTTTTGGGATTTTGCCCTTTCAGGGCAACACGGCATGATCGTACATTCTCCCTAAAGTTAAGTTGCATTAGGCTCATGCCCATTCATTTTCATCCGATGGCTAGTTTTGAGAAGGGTTCTAGTGATAGGTTTGTCGAGATAGGCTACTTTTGTGCGAGCAAGGAATAATCCTTTGCCTCGGTAAACAATTCACCATGCTTAAGCCTGGCGACAAAGCCCCCGATTTTGCGCTTCGCGCATCAGACAAATCGCTTGTGAAGCTATCGGAACATCGCGACAAGAACGTGGTGTTGCTTTTTTTCCCTTTTGCTTTTTCCGGTGTATGTACCAAAGAACTCGCGATGGTTCGGGACAGTCTGGCCAGCTATGAATCGTTGGATGCCCTGATTTTTGGCATTTCGGTGGACAGTCCTTATGCATTGGCGCGCTGGAAAGAAATGGAAGGGTATAGTTTCCCTTTGCTATCGGATTTCAATAAAACGGTTAGCAGGAAATACGACACCTTGTACAAGCAATTTGCTCTCAATCTGAAAGGCGTTTCTAAACGCTCGGCTTTTGTGGTTGATAAGGAAGGAAATATTCAATACGCCGAGGTTCTCGAAAATGCCGGAGAGATTCCTAATTTTGATGCTATAAAAGAAGTGCTGAAGGCGCTTAATTAATGCCTGTTTTACATGTTTGACTCAAAAATGCCCATCTTAAATTTTGAAAACCCGCAGTGGGAAGAGGACGAAGACGTGCTCGTGGAAGACGATGTCGACTCGGGCTTTTCATCACGACTGATCGTTTTTAACGATGATGTTAACTCTTTCGAGTGGGTCATTGAATGCTTCATTGAAGTATTGGGTCACAGCATTGAACAGGCAGAACAGTTATCCATCATCATTCATTACAAGGGTAAAGCAACCGTAAAAACCGGTTCGCGCTCCGAGCTTGTTCCCTATTGCGAAGCCTTGCTTGAAAGAGGCCTTTCAGCAGAAGTCGTAACGGATGAATTGTAACCTGACAACAACCTAATATCTCTGCATACCACTCATGTACCCAGATCTATCCTACCTTTTTCACGACTTGTTTGGCACGGCGCCAGACAATGCTTTGTCGATGCTCAAAACTTTTGGCTTTTTCCTGGCCATTGCCTTCATCGTCAGCGCAATCGTGTTTAATTATGAACTGAAACGCAAGGCAAGAGCCGGTATTTATACCCCGGCTATGAAAACCATGACCATTGGTCTGCCTGCTTCAAATGGAGAGCTGATCAGTAACGCCATTGTAGGGTTTATTTTGGGTGGAAAAGGCCTGTACGCTTTTCACCATTTCGACACATTTCGACACGATCCGGCCTCGGTGATCTTATCCAGTAAAATGGATTGGTTGGGCGCCATTCTGGGGGCTGTGATGCTGACTGCCATTACCTATTTTGACGGACAGCGCCGCAAACTGGAGAAACCGGAAACAAAAGAAGTTCCGGTGTACCCGCACGACCGAATCAGCGAAATGACGGTAATTGCTGCCGTGAGTGGCATTTTAGGCGCCAAGATCTTTGACCTGTTCGACAACTGGGATTCCTTTTTGCAGGATCCCATCGGTTCCCTGGCATCAGGTGGCGGACTCGCGTTTTTAGGCGGACTCGTTTTCGGCTTTATTGGGGTGGTTTATTACATCTGGAAAAACAACATTCCGTTTTTCCCAACCGCCGATGCAGCGGCTATGGCAGTTACAGCAGGCTATGGTGTTGGCCGAATCGGGTGTCAATTAGCCGGTGATGGCGATTGGGGAATTGTGAATAGTGCTCCAAAACCGGGCTGGATGTCATTTCTTCCCGACTGGATGTGGGCTTACCGCTTTCCACATAATGTGTTGAATACCGAATTTACAGATCCGGTTGGCAGTGTTCCCATTGAGGGCTGTACCTGGGACTACAACATGCAGTTGTCGGAGCCCGTTTATCCGACGCCGTTTTACGAAATCATGATGATGGCGCTGATTTTTGGCTTGTTATGGGCATTGCGCAAGAGACTGAGAATTCAGGGCATGTTGTTCTTTGTATACCTGGGCGTAATTGCCATCGAACGTTTCCTGATCGAAAAAATCCGGGTAAATGTGGTACACGATATCATGGGCATGAAAATGACTCAGGCAGAAATCATCTCCGTTATTCTATTCCTGATCAGCGTTACCGGCTGTGTGTATTTGTGGAGAAAGGATAAAATGCAATCTGAAGCCGTTGAACTGGAGCCCGAACCAGCGCCCGAATCTTAAACAGCACTTCTGATTACAGATCTGGTCAACAGCCATTGTCCAACAATGTACGTGACCATTACTGCCAACCGCTCTCCTTCAAAAGGGTGTCCGAACTTGTTTATGGCAATCAAACTGTCGGAAAGCATAAACAGCAAAGCGCCAGTTGCCATGCTAATAAATACCGGACTGGAAAGCCTTCCTTTCAAATTTACCACACTGGCCACCATGGTGTTGATCACCAGCGCGTAAATGGTTACAGGAATACGCATGCCGGATGGGATTCCTACCCACAACCAGCTTAGCATTAAAACCGGGGTCAATACAAAAGGCAATGCCCAACCCGGATGTCTTTTTAAAAATCCGGAGCCCGCAAAACCTTGCGTTGTGCCGCTGATATAGGAAATATGCGTCAGCAAAAAAGCGGATAAACCCAGAAGAAAGAACAGGCTCCCGCTTCCCATAAGCAGTATATCGCCCAGCGTAGAAAAGGTTAGTCCGATCAACCATGCATTGCGCAGTTTCGGTGATACACCTTTGCCGTCTTGCCAGAGCCATAGCATCAAACTGGGCATAAGCAGTGGCTTGGTAGCCATGATCAGTAAATCAACATTCGCGATGATGCCCAGGAGGTGCAGGGCGGCGCATGCAAAAAAGACAATCTGCCAGATATTTTTCATGATGTAGGTATTGAATTGATCCAGTTTTGGAGCATCAGCAATCCGTGTTCACTGAGGATGGATTCCGGATGAAACTGCAAGCCGAGTAGTGGTAATTCTTTATGCGATATGGCCATGATCTCTCCGGATGATGTGGATGCCAGGGAGTCAAAGGGTAAATTTTCCACGGAATCCAGGATTAAAGAGTGATACCGCATTACCTGAAAGGTTTCGGGAACTTCTGTAAACAACCAATGTCCGTTGTGTTGAATATGGCTGGTTTTTCCATGCATCGGAATGGCCGATTTAAGCAGCCGGGCTCCAAAAAACTCACCCAGCGCCTGATGTCCGAGACAAATACCGAGCACCGGCTTTTGCTGGTGGTATTTTTCAATAAGCGACATCATGATACCGGCATCGACTGGCCGCTTGGGTCCTGGAGAGAGCACAATTCCATCAAACTCAATTTTCTCCAATTCATCCAGCGTAACGGCATCATTGCGCACGACGGTACAGGACGCACCCGTCTGCAACAAATAATCGTATAGGTTATAGGTGAAGGAATCGTAGTTGTCGAGCAGTAGAATGTTCATTTAATTATGAGTTATGAATTATAAATTATGAATTGGGCGCTGAGCTTCAGATGGCATTTTCACTCCATTCATAACTCATAATTCATAATTCATAATTAAAAAAAAGCATCACTCTTCGATTCCATCGTCATCCTCCGGAGGATAGTAATTGGCAGGAGGAGGCCGGTAGCCGGTGTTTGGATCGGTTTCGATGCTTTTGTCGTCAGGTTTGTAAATTTTACCGTCCTGATCCTTCAATTTGGTGCTTTCTTTCTCACCATATTTTTCGAGGCGATCCATCCAGTTCATGCTGCTGCTCCAGGCTTCCTCGGCAAAAGGCCTGAAACGAGTGGCCATGTCATACGCTTTACTGGGTAAGGGTTCGAGCAAAGGATATGTTTTGGATTCGGCAATGGTTTCATCGTTCAGGAACTGTGCTTTTACCATAAACCACACCAAAATGCTGGTAACAAGTATGGAAAATGCGCCCATTACCAAAGCTCCGAGTGCCTGGTTGACAATGCCCAGATAGGCGGCTCGAAACATGGTTTCCAGACTTTTGGCTACCATGCGCATGATAAACATGATCACCAGTATGTTTACCAGGAATGCGCCTATATACATCATGGGATTGGTGGAATTAAACATGATCTCCATGAGATTGGTCGTGGTAGGCGTTACCTTGAAAGCCAGGGTAATGCCAAAGAGGTAGGCAGCCACATTGAAAAGGGTTGAAATGATGCCGTTGCTAAACCCTTTAATGAAGCCATATCCAAGGCCAATCATGAATAGTATATCAATGGGCATTGTTTATTGCATTCGAAATATAGCACACTGTTTTTGAATGAGTTATGTGTGCATATTTGATTACAAAGATATAAGTATTTGAATTAGCTAATTAGCTAATTGGCGAATAAGCTAATTATAATGCAGTAATTGCCGGTTCGAGAGCGATTCAACTACCGCTTTTTCTTTTTTCCGGAACTCATTTCAGAATCTATCAATACGGCTTCGTGCAGAATCTCCAAAAAAGCGGCCTCGTTTATATCTTTTTCATGTTGTAAGGCGATGTAGGCCACTTCTTTCCGGGTACCCATATCCAACAAGCCCTGTTCATTGGATAGTAGATAACCTTTGTTGAAACCAAAAGAAACACCTGTACTAATGCCGCTATAGGGTAGACTTGCCGGGTATAGAAAGCAAACGCGAGCGTTACGGTGATAAAAGGGAGCGCCGTAGGCAAACTTCTCCTTTAAATCTGGGAAATTGTCCAAAATTAATGACCGTAGCCGGACACATATAATTTGTTCAGAAGGCGTAATTGCCTCTATAAAAGAATCAAACTCGGAGAAGCGGGCAAATTTCATATATTTAGTGTCTCAAAGGTAAAAATCTGGAATGGGGCATTTGATATGTATTTATTTCGGCGAAGCCATTTTATTACCTTCGCCCTTGTAAACCAGGCTTTCTGTATTCTATGAAATGGCTCGTCAATGAAGCGGTGAAACGCTATTTGCAGATGCGCATGAAGCGTATTGAGCAGTATATGGTGCGCCCTGAAGAAAGCCAGGAGCGATGGCTCCGCAAAATACTTGACAGGGGGAGAACTACAGAGTTTGGAAAGCGATATGATTTGCTTGGCGCCACTTCCATTGAGGCATTTAAAAGCAAAGTCCCTGTGCATGAATACGATGATTTGAAAGATGATATCCGGCGTATGATGCTTGGGGAGAAAAACGTGCTTTGGCCGGGAGAGGTGAATTGGTATTCCAAAAGCAGCGGCACCACCAGCGACAAGAGTAAATTTATTCCGGTGCCTTATGGCAACCTGTTTAATTGCCATTTGGCCGGAGTCTGGGATTCTATGGCGCTGCTGTATGCCAATAAGCCCGAAATGCTGGCATTTCAGCACAAAAACCTGGTGGTTCCGGGCAGTTTTTACAACCTGGAAGAGTACCCAAAAACCCATGTTGGCGATGTAAGCGCTATCCTTGTGCAACACATGCCAACCATTGGCCGGGTGTTTTATACGCCTGATATTCAAACGGTTTTGCAGCCAAATTTCGAAGAGAAACTTCACCATATTGCAGAGATTACCAGCAAGCAGCAGGACATCGTGACATTTGGCGGAGTACCAACCTGGCTGATTGTCCTTTTTAGATTGATCCTGGAAAAAACGGGCAAAAGCAATATGTTGGAAGTATGGCCGAATTTGCAGGCTTATCTGCACGGAGGCGTCGGTTTTGAACCTTACAGGGAAACATTTAAAGCCCTGGTCCCAAGCGATGATTTTGCTTATCTGGAAGTGTACAATGCCTCAGAGGGGTATTTTGGTGCTCAGTGCGATTTGAAGCAAAACGATATGTTGCTGTTTGCCGACAATGGTGTTTTCTACGAATTTGTACCCGTTGAAGAATGGGAAAAGGAAAACCCCAAAACGATATTGCTTTCCGATGTAAAACTGGGAGAGGTGTATGCCATCATGATTACGGTGAATAATGGTTTATGGCGATACCTTCCTGGCGACACAATCGTATTTACCAGAAAATATCCTTTCTGTTTCCAGATAGTTGGCAGAACCAAACAGTTTATCAATGCCTTTGGGGAAGAGGTGATGGTGGGTGATACAGACAAAGCACTGGCAGAAACCTGTCGCAAACTGAATGCTGTTGTGTCGGAGTATACGGCCGGACCGGTTTATTTTTCAAAGGAACACAACAGAGGTGGACATGAGTGGGTCATTGAATTTGACAGGGAACCTGCCGACATAGAGTTGTTTGGAAAGGTTTTGGATGAGTCGCTTCAACAAATAAATGCCGATTACGAAGCCAAGCGATTCAACAGCATGGCCCTTGAGCGCCTTTCCCTTCAGTCGGTTCCGCGAGGTACTTTTCTTCGATGGATGCGGGCCCGCGGAAAATTCGGAAATCAAAACAAAGTGCCTCGTCTTGCCAATCACCGACGATTTTTAGAGGAAGTGGTTCAGTACAAGATGGAGGAGAGTTGAATTAATTAGCTAATGTTCTTTTTAACCGCTGATCTTTACCACCCAAACGTATTTCCCCGCGTCTTTAGCTTTTTGAGGGAGCTGAATTTCTGCGCCGTCACCCTTTGCAACCCAGGTAACCCTGGCATCTGATCCTAACATCGTTAGTTTTCTGTTTTTGGCAAATGGGATCTTATTCAATGGCACACGTCCGTTTTCCGGAAACTCAAAAAAGAAGACATACTGCACCTTGTGATCTTTGCTTTGGGTGAAGCGGATGTTTTCTCCTTCACCAAAAACATCGTACATGCGGGTTCCATAAATGGCTTCTCCGTTGGTCTTCATCCATTCGCCAATTTCCTTTAGGCGTTGATAGGCGGCCGGGTCAAACTCTCCCTCCGGGGAAGGGCCAATGTTGAGGAGGTAATTACCTCCTTTGCTGACGATATCCACCAGCTTTTTGATGAGTTCTTCTGTAGGTTTATAGCGATCTTTTGGCACATAGCTCCAGCTTCCGGCCATGGTCATACAGGTTTCCCAGGGGTAGGGTAAGCCGCTATCGGGGATGTGCTGCTCCGGGGTGAGGTAATTCTGATGCACACCAGGCACCGCCCGGTCGACAACGATTAGCTCCGGTTGTTTTGCTCTGGCTTTTGCGACTATGGAGGCCATGTCGATGTCCTGGCTTTGCGGGTTGCGGGCCCAGCGGCTGTTGTCGTAAATCTCGGTTAATTGATCCAGCACCTCTTTGTCGGTTTTGGGACGCACCCAGCCACCATCGAGCCATAGAATGTCCATTTTCCCGTAATCGCTCATCAACTCATCTATCTGGTTGTGGGTAAATTCCTTAAATAATTCCCAGCGATCGGGGTGCTTGCGAATGGAGTAGTTGCAATTGCGATCCACCGCCGGGAAATGTTTCCACCAGTAGTAATCGCTATGCCAGTCGGGTTTTGAGAAGTAGGCGCCGATCCAGAAATTTTGTTTCCGGAAAGCGTCGAATACATTTTTGGCAATGTTGCTGCGCGGGTCAACTGAAAACGGGCAATCCTTATCCATGATTTTGTAATCGGTGTATTTGGAATCAAACATGCAGAATCCGTCGTGGTGCTTGGTGGTGAACACCAGATATTTCATGCCTGCATCCGCCGCCGCCTCTGCCCATTTATCCGGGTCGAATTTTGTGGGGTTGAAAGTGTTTTTCAGCTTTTCGTAAGCTATTACATAGTCATTGTAGTTGTCGGCAATACCTTTTTTGCGGGCGCCACTTGCCCAGCCCAGGTCTTCCGGACAAATGCTCCAGCTTTCCACAATGCCCCACTGACTGTAGGTACCCCAGTGCATGAGAAGACCGAATTTCAAATCCTGCCACTCTTCAAGTCTCCGTTGAATCACCGTATCCGGGTCGGGGAAGTAGGCTTGTTCCTGAGCCTGAATAAGAAAACAGGCAAAGAGGCTTACCAGGAATGTGATCCTGGTACAGATTACTGATGGAAATTTCATAAAGCAAAAATAATCGTTACCAGCTTACGTAGTTTCCCGGCTCAAGTGCGCCAGGGAGGTATACATCATTTGACGCACCAAAACCCTGACAAAGGCAAATGCTTGTTGAATGAGAAAAACAAATAAGATGAGCAATGGAGAACGCATGCCCGTAAATGCTTCAATGAACATATATACACCGAGCAGAAACAATTGCATTACCCCAAATACAAGCATTACACCAAGGTAGCGCTTCCAGTTTCTTCTGAACTGTTTAAAAGCATACAAGACGCTTTTGAACACCGAATCCCTTTTTCGCAAATAATGGAATCGGCTTAGGACAGACATGATAAACAGTTTTGCCAAACCCAGGAACACCAAAAAAATAGAAAGAAAACAGATCCAGACAAAATAGACCTCCGAGGGGAAATGTTGAATAGCGGGCTGAAAAGCAGCAGCCAGTGGCAAAAAGAAAGCTGCTACCAACAGGGCCGCAAAAGCCAGAAACAACAAGGCGATTTTCAGGTAGGGAAAAAAGAGCCAGGCGCCTGTTTTCCAAAATACTGAGGCTTTTGCTTCTTCCGGGTTGTCAGCGCAGTAAAGCAAACCGCCATTAATAAAAACCGAAAACAAAAGCCAAACGAGCAGTATCCAACGCATTTGACCGATCAGGGGTGAAACTGAAGCGCCGTGTACTTTCAGAAAATCGGTAATGACAGTATGGTCATAGCCGGACATGAGTTTGTTTACTTCCAGGGAGCTGCCAATGGATGCCTGCAAAACCTCGTACACCTGCATGCCTATTGTGAGTGCTAGGCAAAACTGCAGGAAATACACAATGCCGGTGACACGCCACTGTCTGGAACCGGTTTTTATGCCATATTGTAAAGCTTTTCGCCACATAGATATCTGGTTGCTAATGGGGTTTAACTGAGAAAACTAACGGTTTGCATGATGTTTTGGATCCAGAATACCACTTTCGCAGCGTATTTCCAGAGAGGCGCGGTGTTGGGATCCAGCGTCATGCTGTTGTTGTTTATGTCTATATCCAGCGATAGTTTGTAGTTGGGGTCTACCTGTGCTGAAACAATTTTGGGTTTATCGTAAAATGTAAATACCATAACGCCTTCTTCGCCCGACCAATGCAATGTTTCAGTACTTCCATCTTCGTATGTAACCAGAATCTCTACGGGAAAAACCCAGTCGCCGTTTCTATGTACTTCCAGCTCAGAGAACGGTTGTCCAGCGCCGGTTCCATCGAGGTAGGTAAAGGATGATTCTTTTTCTCCGAACATCCCCTTTGGAGGAGCAATGGTGTGGTTTGAAATGCGGGTAACGGCATAGTCGAGCACCCTGGCATCGTAAATGCTGGTTTCAAACAGCTGGTACACCTGATTGGCAAAAGTTGAATCGGGCAGATTGTTCAATTCCGATTTAAGCAAAGCCATAAAATCCCGGCCTTTCGGATGCTTGAATTTCCAGTGCTCAAAGTAGGACATGATGATGCTGTCCATTTTGGCATCTCCCACTAAATTCTGAAGCGTACGCAGCGTGGTGGCCGTTTTACTGTAAATAAGCGATTTGCGGTTCCCTCCTGTAAATTCCCAGCCTGGGCGTGCCACAGCGCCTTCGCGCGGATTGTGCATGGTTGTGTACTCAACACGGCTCAACTCCCGGTTGTCGAAGCGATACCCGTAGAGGTTCATCAATGACTTTTTATCGCCGTAAGCAGCATCAATGATGCGATCTTCGAAATAGGTGACAAAGCCTTCATCAAGCCAGGGTTCTTCCTTTTCATTGGATGCCACCATACCCATAAAATACTGATGCACAAACTCATGTACTGCCAGGGACTCCGAATTGTGCATGGATTTCGGGGTGCCGTGAAAGGTACCGGCCGTAATGAAGGTTGGGTACTCCATCAGGCCTGAGCGCAAGCCGTGAAATGGCGGATCCACAACTGTGATCATGGGGTAGGGATATTTGCCTACGTGCTTGTCCAGGTATTCCAGTGCGAATTTGAGTGCCTCCAGATAGCGAGGGCCCATGGCCTGGTGTTCCGGTGGAATTAGCAGGCGAATGGTAACGTCTTTCCACTGCTCCTCCATGACCATAAAATAGGGATATACCGACCAGGCGAAGTCAATGACATCTTCTGCGTGATAATGCCGGGTTGTGGTACCGTTGCGGTTGTTCTTTTCTTCCACCAAACACCCAGAAGCGCCCATGACAAATTTGTCGGAAGCTGTGATGTGTACGTCGTATACGCCAAAATCGGCGAAAAACTCGGTTTGGCGCATAAACTGGTGACAATTCCAGCCCCATTCTCCCGCCAGGTTTTGTTCGAACACCCCAAGCTGTGGGAACCAGTGACACAGCAGAAAGAAATCTTTGTTATAACCGGCGCGGGCAATGGTTCTGGGAATCTGGGCATGCCAGGCCAATTTGAAAATGGCGGTTTCTCCAGGCAGCAGGGGTTGGGGAAGGGTTACTTCGAGTACCGACTGATCGTTTTTATTGCCGTCGTCTGGCTGTATGAAATGCATGTTTGCATTCAGGTTCTCTTTATTCTCACCGTGTTGTTGTTCGAAACTGGTGACTTCCACCCATCCCCATTCTTCTTTTTTTCGATCGCTGAAACTTTGGCCAAAAATGTTTGGAGCGCCTTTCAGGAAGGTTGTTTCCGAGTTTTTGAATGAATTCAGATAGAGATAAAGTCTTACTTCTGTAATAGCAACGGGCGACTGATTGCTAAAGCTGATTTGCTGTGTGGCTTCCAGCATTTTACGGCCATCGTCCAATGTCACATTTATATCATAATTCGCCGGGCGACTGCTGAGAGGGACTTTAAAAAAAGGATCGCACTGACTAAAGCCTTTTTGGTTGGGTAAAAACGAGCAAAAAAGGCAAATTAACGGGAAAAATGAGCGCTGCATATTGTTTTCGATGGCATTTCATGCCAATTGCACAAAGTAAAGAAGAATTCGGATTATAACACGGTAGGCCTAGTTCAGGTTTAGGGAGCATAAAAAATGGCGCGCCGGGAATATCCCAACGCGCCATGGCTGTATTTGGAGCTAAGAGCGTGTTCAGGTTTCTATCGCTGGGCTGCAAGTGGAAAATTTCGTTTCATCTTTCGTTGAAATTTTCGCCGAATTGCCCGCATGCGACTGCAAATTTCGCCTCGCCTGAAACAAAATTTTCTCACTTTCGCCTCAGCATAGAAACCTGAACACGCTCTTAGTGTCCATTACTTTTTCTGCCAGCCGCCCAGAATGGCTCCGTACACGACAAACATCAGGAAGGAGTAGGATCCATCAACCATCGAGAGGCTCGCCGGATTCATGGCAAAGAGGTTTCCTGTAATGATGCCCAACAGCATTAGCAAGCCTATGCCGGCACCTACTTTTACGCCATCCATCAGGTTTTGCGCTTTGGCAAGGCCCAGCAGCCAGTTCATGATCAGGGCATTGACCACCAGCACTATTACGTTGACGATCATTGGTGTCATGTTCATCGGTACTTCTACGCCGTTTTTGAGCATTTTTTCTCCTTCCATTGAGAAGCCGTTTCCAGTCATGTATTGCTCATTAAATAGAAAAGCGTACCACAACATGCCAAGCAAAAAAGTGGCAACGACAGATACAGCGATGGCGGCCCAGTTAGTTTTTCTTTCCATAATCGTTTAGTTTGTGAAACAAATAGAGTTTAAATGTGCCACAATGTTACAAATAAAAAACTAAATGTTTTAAAAATTTAAACAAATTTGTTTAAATTTCTTTCACCGTTCTGTTTGATCACATCAATTTCAATCAGCAAAATCCAAAAATTCCCTAACCAGTTGAATATATTGCTCTTTATGGTCATCAAGCAACTCATGTCCACTGTTCTCCAAAATCGCCAGTTTTGCATTTGGAAGCAGATCAAGGTACTCTTTTGTGAAGCCCCATTTCTGGTTATCGCATTGGCCTCTAATGATGAGAACCGGAATTTGAATGTTTTTAATCAGCTCTTTTTCATCGGGAACAGCATCAAAACTTTTCAGGGTCATGATGTGAGCATAATAACCGCCTCCACCCTCAAACCGGCTTGTTTCCTGTCCATCGCAACTTGTTGATCTGCTCAAGGCTTCGTTCAGGTGGGTGAAAAAATTATCGGATTCTTTATCTGAGGCCAGTTTTTTGTGAAACAGATAAGCCCATTTAAGTATCAGCTTACTTCGCAGGTTGTAGGCTTTGTTATTGCCATCCTTGTTTGAAAAAGCAGGCTCCCTCAAGTGCAGGCTATCGGGCGGAACGTCATTAATCAGGGATCTGTTGATGGGTAAAAGCGGCCCGGGGCCATCAAAGACCATTTTTTCAAGCTTGTCCGGATGTTTCTGTGCGTATTGCATGGCCAGCATGGTTCCCCAGGAATGGGCAATCAGGATTACTTTTTCCGCGCCAATTGTTTTTATGATCTCTTCCAGGTCAAGTAAGTGCCGCACCACAGAGTATTCGGCGATATTATCCAGCCTTTTTGAATGGCCGCTTCCGATTTGGTCATAGAAGTAAAGTTCAAATCCAAGTGAGGCCAAAGGCTTTAGTGCCTCTATTGCCTTGTCTTTTATCATACCACCCGGACCGCCGTGCAGATAAATAACCGGATTTCTCTTTTCTTCCACAGCACCTTCAATTTTTGTATATCCGATTCGGGAGCCGGTGCTTAGTTCCCAGTATTGAGTATTGACTCTTTCTTTAAATGGCAGAACAACATAAGTTCCTGGAATAAAACACAAGCCTGCCAGCACCATTATCAGTACTATAAAAGCCCATTTGATTAGTTGCATAGCGACCGTCTGTACTTTGATTTATGTGATTTTTTTGATTGTTGTGATTTTGATTGTTGATTCTTTTTTGTGATTGTTTCTGAAATTAGGGTTATCTTTTAGGTAAATAAAGGAAACCCCAATGATCAAAAACGAATACAAATACTCCGCCGAGACAGCCCGGATAATAGGCTGTGCAATGAGAGTACATGCTGCCCTGGGAAATGGTTTTTCGGAGGTTATTTACCAACGGGCTTTGGAAATTGAAATGAGGGATCATGATATTTCTTTCAGCCGTGAATATGTAATGCCGGTTTACTATAAGCAGCATCAGGTTGGCACCCGCAGGGTAGATTTTCTGGTGGATGACGTCATTTCCGTTGAACTGAAAGCGGTCATTCAATTAGAAGATGTTCATCTGGCACAAGCCATCAACTATCTGGAAGCTTATGATCTGGAAGTTGGCCTTCTCATCAATTTTGGCTCAAAAAGCCTCGATGTAAAAAGGGTTCGCAACAAAAAATTCAAACAAAAAGCCCAGGGAAACCCAAATGTCAAATAAACTGACTATTCGCAATTTCATCACAAGTTCCCAATATGTGGATAGTCAATTAAATAATAAAACCACCCAACAAAATCACAGCAATCAAAAAAATCACATAAATCAAAGTCAAGACCGCAATATTTTCTCCATGGCTTTCCCCTTCGCCAGTTCATCAATCAGCTTATCCATATACCGTATCTTCTGCATGAGTGGGTCTTCGATTTCTTCCACCCGGTAGCCGCAGATCACGCCGGTAATTTTGGTAACATTGGGGTTGAGTTGCGGCGCCTGAGCGAAGAAGGTTTCAAAATCGGTTTTGTTGTCGATCTGTTCCTGCAGGGCGTTTTGGTCATAGCCGGTGAGCCAGGAAATGATGGTATCAACTTCTTCTTTTGTACGCCCCTTTTTTTCTGCTTTGGCGATGTAGTGGGGGTACACGCTGGCGAAGGCCATTTTGAAGATTCTTGTGTTTTGCATGTGTTCAGGTGAATTAATACATAGTATTCGGATTGGCCGATTTCTTCGGTATCTGCTGAATGGCATCCCAGTGTTCGCAGATCTTTCCGTGCTGATCAAAACGGAAGAAATCCATGGTAACGTATTCATCGTTTCCGGGCCAGGTTTGATGCGTATGCAGCGCCACCAGATCACCCTCGGCTATACAACGCACAAATTCTATTGACTTGTCGGAATACTCTCGCTGCATTCTTTCGAAGTATTCAATAAAACCTTCAGGATTATCGGCAACGTCCGGATTGTGTTGAATGTATTCATTGCCTACATACAGCTCAACGGCTTTACGTGGGTTGCCTTCGTAGGCTGTTTTGTAGAAAGCGATGGCGTTCTGTTTATTTTGGGTTGGGTTCATTTGTTTGACAAATTTATTTGTTGCTGGATAAGCTTCGTTACTCGCTCACAATCCTCAATAAGCTCCAATGTAGGATAATGCCTCTTCCTGCCGGCAAAAAAGTCTCTTGTTTTAATAGATATCAGTCTGTCTGGCATTAGGTAGATCATGCCATAGCCATTTTTATAGGATTCAAACCGGACATCTTTGATCATACCAAGCGGCACTTCATATACAATTGGTTTTAGTAAAGACCAGGTTTCAATGATCACCCTTTGGTTAGTCAAAGCATATCGTGTTCTGTTTTTCCGATGGTTTTTATAAACCTCTGGAATCAACACGATAATCCAAAATAGAACAAGCCATAATATTGATTTGATCTCCAAGGCTCCATTTAACAGAGTTTTGATTTTAACTGCAGAGTAAACAAGCGTTACGATTTGGGAAACAGACAAGGCCGAGACATAGGTATCCCTTAAAAACAATTCTACAATGGAGAGGCTGAAATACTTTTTCGGGCTGCCGCTCCAAACAAGCTCTTCACCCTGGGATAATTTACTGCTGATGTCTCTGAATAAATCATCGTCCAGGATTTCGTGCTTCATGTGATGGGGCGTTTACCATGTTAATTATCGCAAGACGATATTGGCGCGAATAACAATCCAAAGTTATCGAAATCAACCCTTAGATATTGCACATCTTCCAAAAATACTGCTCCAACCATCACTTCTTTCCCCCCCCTTTCAACCCTGTCTCATACACCTCCACCCATTGATCCACATTCATTCTTTGCATCAATTCCGCAATCAAAGGATACGGAATATGCTCCGGCTTCTTAAACCGGATACAACTTTTCCCCATATCCAATTTGGCGGAGCTGTACTTAGGATACTCCGAAACAAACCAGTTCAAAAGTTCCGGATTGGCGTAAATACCCATGTGATACAGGGCAATGAAGTTCTTTTGCGCGGCAATGCTTACAAATGGCAGGGGCAGCTTGGGATCGCAATGGTAACCGCCGGGATACAGGCTGTGTGGCACCACGTACCCAATCATGCCATAGCTCATGGTTTCTTTAAATCCGTCGGGGATGTTTTCCTGAATGGTTTCGCGCAGTTTTACAAAGGCCTCGCGGCGGGCATCATCTACACCGGATACGTATTCGGAAGGGTTGGCAGCTTTTATGGTCATAGTTTGTTATGCTTAAGGTTGCCAAAGATAGGAAAGTTGCAGCCAACGGTCACTGACTTTTCACATCCACCGCATCGCGTAAACCATTCCCCACCAGATTAAAAGCCAATACAGTAAGCATAATGGTAATCGCCGGCGCCAAAGCCAGCATCGGATGCCCGCCAATCGCGTATCCGTAATTTTCATTCAGCATGGAACCCCAGGACGGAGTGGGTGGCTGCACGCCAAACCCCAGATAACTGAGACCGGATTCAATGAGGATGGCGGTGGCAAAATTCACCGCGGCCAGCACCATAACCGGACCAAGCAAATTGGGTACAATGTGCCGCAACAGAATCCGACCGTGGCTGAGACCCATACTCTGTGCTGCTTCCACAAAGGGTTGATTTCTGAGCGCCAGGGTTTGTCCTCTAACGAGACGGGCTACATCCACCCACATGGTGAGGCCAACAGCCAGAAAAATGATTCCGACGCCTCGGCCCAGGGCAAGCACAATGGCAAAGACCAGCAGAAGGGTAGGTATGGACCAAACCGTATTCACCAACAGCATGACGGCATCATCAAGCCGGCCACCAAAATAACCGCCAAGCAGACCAAGTAACAGGCCAAGGGTAAGGGAAATGGCAACGGCAATCAGCCCCACCATCAACGATACCCGGAAGCCAAGCAGTAATCGGCTTAACATGCAACGGCCGTATTTGTCGGTGCCAAGCGGGAAATTACGGGTTTTTACAAAGTCTTTAGCGGCTGCTTTGGTTTGAAGTTCATTAAAACCAATTCGCTTAAGTTCACCAGATCCGTTGCGAAAAACGTAGCCGTCTTCAATCTTTTGAATGCTGTCTGTAATCGGATAAAAGAGTGAAAGTAAATGTTCCGCCCCGCTTCGTTTGGTGTTGCCTGCATATTCAAAATGAACCGAATCACGAAGGATGGTTAGACTTTCCGGCTTTATCGCCAGCTGTTTTTCCAAAGCGGCTTTTCCAGAAATGAGTGTTTGAATCCAGGTTGTTTTCTCCTCACTACCTGGCAGTTTTACAGTCAAAATAGAAGCCCGGTTTCCCGGTTTTAGCAAGGCAAGTTCAGGTATTTGAATATTTGCATTGGGAGAATTATCGGGCGCCAAGGCATAGCCGAATACAGCGAGAAAAATGGCCAGGAACAGGTATGCCAAACCAAACAGCGCCGGTCGGTTCCGGCTGAATCGCTGCCATGCTTTTTGAAATTCGCTTTGCCCAATTTCGGACATACTATGCTGCTAGTTGTTTTTTTGAAATTCCCGGCGCCTGTCCAACCAGGACATCACCAATGTAAGCAGGATTGACAAAATAAAGAGGATTAACAGCAAAACCTTTGTGCCGAGAGAATGCAAGGGAACAATGATCAGGACAAATGCCAGATTAATGATCATCAGAATACCGGTTGTCTGGGTGTGGTTTAAGCCGAGCCGAAGCATCTGGTGGTGAATGTGATGCTTGTCGGGCCTGAATGGCGACTGTCCTTTCAGTATGCGACGCAAAAGCGACCGCAGCGTATCATAAATTGGCAAAATGAGTATGGCAATGGCAATGGCCGGAGCACCACCTACGATAAATGGACTTTCCGGACTTACAGTGTGATTGGCCTCGATAAAATTAATGGCCAGTAAGGCGCAAATGGTACCAAGCAGCAAGGATCCGGTATCGCCCATAAAAATCCTGGCTGGAGTAAAATTGAACTTCAAAAACGCAATGATGGAACCGGCTAGTGAAAGTGCTACCGTGGCCAATGCCATCAATCCTGTTGCATAAAACCACATACCCATGGCCGTGCAGGCAAGCAAAGCAATGGAGCCGGCCAAGCCATTTATGCCGTCAATCAGGTTAAAGGCATTGATTATGCCCACGATCACGACTACCGATAATACAAAACTGGTCAGGGCAGGCAATTCCTCAATGCCAAAAACACCATAAAAGCTGCTTATTTGTGTATTCCCTTTATACACCAGGATAACAGCTACCAATACCTGACCAACAAATTTTTTGGCCGGAGAAATGGGTTTAAGGTCGTCGAGAACACCAATTAAAAAGATCAGGATGATGGCAGCCAGGATGTATTGCAGTCGGGAAAAATCGTAGTCCGGCGTCCACAAAACAATACCACTGAGGGTGCCGATGAAAATGCCGATGCCACCAAGAGAAGGTGTAGGTTCAAAATGCGAGCTGCGATCATTCGGTTTGTCGAGCAACATACGATCAGTCACAAACCGGATGATGATGGGAATTATGAGGTAGGTTAAAAGGAAGGCCGTTATAAACGACAATAACAATGAAAACATGGCGGATATTCCGTAATCGCCTTTGATTAAATCAAGCAAAGCGGCTGAAGATTATGAGCAACGCCACAAAGGTAGCACAAGGATCACAACCAAGGATTTTAAGGAGTCATGATGTTCGGTTTGGACATAAAAAAAGCGTTGCCCCGGAACTCCGGAACAACGCCTTTTATTTCTTAAAAGCAAGAACTTACTGTTCCGCTTTCTCTCCGTGGCAAGATTTACCGGCCTTTCCAGCGCAGCAAGCTTTTTTGGCAGAAGAAGATCCACAAGCGGCAGATTTCTTGGTCATGCCTTCTTTGTCTGATGCGGCCATTTTAGGTGCAGCATTTACAAAAGCATTTGATTCTTCGTCAAACTGAACGCTTACGAATTTTACATTTCCCTGAGCATCAGCTTCTTTGCGAACATAAGCAACAGTGCCTTCGTCAGAAGTACGTTTTTCAATGCTTGGGTCAGCAGCAGCAGCTTTAGCGATTTTGCTGGCGCAGCAAGATTTACCGGCTTTAGCAGCACCACTGCATTGAGCGCTTGCGGCGAAAGCGCCGAGAGCAAAAGTGAATAAGAAGAAAAGAATCGCTTTTTTCATGAGTTGAAAGCTTTAATATTTAATTGTAGATAGTAGTTTAAAAAAGTGGGTTGACAAAGATAGACTAAAATTTACCACCCTGGGTTGCATATAAACTCCTCTTTGTCAGGTTTGGTTTAATTATGACAAAAATTCGGCCAACATTTTACCTTGATTTGTCTGATTTGCCTTGATTTGTGTGATTTATTTGATTTGTGTGAAACAAAAATCTGTGTTGGTGGCTATGGGATTATTATCTGTGTGAAATGTACACCTGATTTCCTGTTTACCCGGATCTTTTGACAATTACTTTCCAGCTAGAATGGCGTCGTATCTCGGCCGGTCGTTCAATAGTTTTATGGCTTCTTTAATTTCCGGATCGTTTACCAGATTCTTACGCACCTTTCCGCTTTGGAAATAGTAGCGTCCTACGATCTCCTGTTCAATTTCGTGCAGGATTCGATCCTTGTATTTCAGCATCTGTTCAGTTTTTTCTTCAGCGATCTTTTTCTCCAAAGCGCCTAATTCGCCGGTTAGCAGGAATTTCTCATGCTCGGCGATTTCCTGCAATTCTTTCAATTTTTTCTCGGTAGCGCTCTCGTAAGTAAAGTTTTTAGTTTTAACAAATTTTGTAAAGCCATCGAAGTCTGTGAATTCAAAAATCTCTACAGAGTCAATAGTCGGGTGTTTTACAGCAAATTCTGTGGCATACTCGAATATTACATTCTGATCAAGCAGGGCCCGAACAATGCCTTCAGCACTGTCCACTGGAAGCACAACATCGGGCTTAATGCCACCGCCATCCAGAACTACACGTCCATTGCGGGTCTTAAAACGAGCGCGTTCCGATTCAGGGATGTCAACAGGCACCCCGTCTTTATATCGTACCGACTGGATGCAGCGACCAGACGGGATGTAATATTTGGCTGTGGTCAGTTTGATACGGGCGTTGTAACCAAGGTCTTTGGTGTTTTGCACCAGTCCTTTTCCATAAGTGCGCTGACCCATGATCACTGCGCGATCGAGGTCCTGCAGAGCACCTGAAGTAACTTCGCTGGCCGATGCGCTGTGGCGATTTACCAACACGACCACCGGGATGTTTTTATCAACGGGTGGACCTTGCGTGCGAAGCGAAATGTCCCATTCTGGAACCTTTCCTTTTGTGCTGGCGACGTATTCTCCTTTTGGCACAAACACATTCACCAGATCAATGGCCTCATTTAACAAGCCACCGCCATTCTCGCGAAGATCAAGAATTACCCCTTTTAGTTTGGGGTTTTTATCTTTCAGTTTCATCAGGGCATCCGCCACATTGCTGCCTGCATTCTGGGTGAAAGTGGTGAGGTTGATGTAACCAACATCCTGTCCTACCGGACCAAAATGCGGTACATTCGGTACAATTACCTCTCCGCGCTCCAGCGTGATCTTCAGGTCTTTGTTGGCACCGGGGCGGCGCACCACGAGGTCAGTTTTGGTACCAGGATATCCGCGTAAAAACTCCAGCACTTCCTGCTCCGTTTTGCCTTTGGCGCTTTGCCCGTCGATGCTGATCAGTTCGTCGCCAGCCTTTATGCCCGCTTTGTGCGCCGGACTGTCTTCAATGATGTCAGTAATAACCACCCAGTCGCCAATGCGTAGGCCTGAGGCGCCGATGCCGTTGTAGGTCCCATCATTTTGTATGCGCCAGCCTTCAATATCTGTTTCCGACATGTAGTTGGTAAACGGATCAAGGCCGAGCAGCATGGCATCCATACCGCGGCGCATGATCTGGTTGGGATCCAGTTCGTCTACATAGGAGTGGTTTACTTCGCGGTAGGCATTGGCGAAAATTTCCAGGTTTTTTGCAATGTCGAAATACTTGCTTTGTGCCTGCAAGGAAGCCCCGCCCAAAAACAGAAACAGGACAGGAAATATGATTTTGTGTTTAATGTTCATAGCTCTGTAAGTGATAATTCTTTTTGGTGCCCTGGACTAAATAAAGGGTTGCTTTTAATCCAGAAACTTATTCAAAACATCCAGCAATTCTTTTGGTTTATCGGCGTGCACCCAATGTCCTGCGCCTTCAATGGTCACAATCTCCGCTTTTGGGAACAGGGATTTGATTAACGCAGTATTTTCCAAATTGATATAATTCGATTGGCTTCCCCGGATAAAAAGCGTTGGTTTGTTAAAAGGCTCACCGGAAACCGGAGCCAAAATATCCTCAAAGTGTTCCCATAAAACGGGCAAATTCATTTTCCAGGTGTATTTTCCATCGGCACCCCGGGTGATGTTTTTTAGTAAAAACTGTCGGGTCCCGTAATCCTTGATTTTATCCGAAAGGTATTCCTCTGCTTCCTTGCGATTTTCCATTTTCGACAAATCTATACCCATCAATGCCCGATAAATGTATGAATGCTTGTCTTCGGCAAGTCCGGGATCCATATCCACCACCACCAGGCGATCCACCATGTCCGGGTGAGACAAGGCCAGCTGCATAGCCACCTTACCTCCCATGCTATGTCCCACCAGATCGGCACTAAACATCCAGTGCGCCTCCATAAATTGCCGCATATCTTCCGCCATTTCCGGATAATTGTGGTTAGGCACATGCGGCGACTTCCCGTGATTCCTCAAGTCGGGCGTAATCACCAGATGATGGTCGGAAAGCGCCTTGGCAACAGTTTGCCAGTTATCAGAAAAACCGAACATACCGTGCAATATGATGATCGGAGGCCCGGCGCCGAATTCACGGGAAAACAAAGTCATTATTAGTGGTTAACGGTTAATGGTTAACGGTTAATGGTTAGTGGGGATTTGATAAGGCAAAGCACGGGAATATGTAATGGCCAAACAAAGTTTAGGTTCTATTATTCAATAAGAACCCCAAGTATTGTTTTCCACTAACCGTTAACCACTAATCACTGATCACTGAAAAACTACTTTCCTGCAAACCGTACCCTCATTAAGTCTCATATTCAGGAAATAAACGCCAGGTGTAATCTGGTTCAGGTTTTTAAATTCCAACACATTCAGACCTTTGTTGATTTGGCGGTTGTTCGTTAAAATGGTTTTGCCATCTATGTCTATCAGGCTGAAAGAGGCATTGCCGCTGATGTTTGATTCAAGCGCCAGGCTGAAGTGGTCGGTGGCGGGATTTGGGAAAATAGAGAACCGGTTGAGTATATCCGGAAGTTCATGTGTTTCGGATATCTGGGTGATGTAGGTTCTTTTTAGGGTAGCGGTACCATTAAAGCTGCCTCCGAAATTGGTAAAAACGAGTTTGTATAATTTACCATCGGGCTGCATCACGAAGTAGGCGTGGTTGGGAATGATTGTCCAGACAGAGCCTGTATAATACTTCCAGTCGTGTCCGATTATATCCAGCTTACTGCTGAGGGAATCCAGATATTCGTGATAATCCACGTTGTCTGGGTCAACGTTGAGTGCTTCGGCTACCAGAACACCTTCGTTGCTTAATATGCCGGTTACATCATACGGAATGTATTGGGTGCCGTCCCAAAGTGGTGAGTTGTAACGGCAAAAAGTGAGGTCCCAGTCTGCAGGCTCGGGCGGATTGGCGTTGTTTATGGAAAAGTATTTTATTGGACTTCCATTGCCGGGAGTAGTGGTAATGCTGTGTGTGCTCACGTTACTCCCATCCAGATTGGCAACTCTAAACTTGAAGGTGCTGCCATCAAACTCATCTATCATGAATTTTCGGTACTGACCGTTCCGCAGCTTCAATCCATAAACGCGTTGCCCGATAATTTTTAGTTCCGTAGCATCATAAATACCCCAGCCATAGTCATTAAAATCGCTTGTGTCGCGGTTGACATTAAAAGCACCCTCGGCCCAGCTGGATTCTGGATTGAGAATTCTATAGTCGTCAATTAGTTCCGCAGGATCTATATCCTGATTAAAATCAAATACCCAGGGGTCATAAGCTTCAAGCGCCGGGCCAGATTGGCCCATAGAGGAATTGGTTCCCTCATTGATGAAAACTCCAGCTGTTGCCCCATCGATGTTACTAAAGGCGATATCCCAAAAATCGTAATCCTGCTGGGTAGATGTGCCATCGCTAAGCTTATAAAAAGCAGATTTACCGTATCCCAAACCGGCTGAAATCTGGTCAGTAGACGTTTGTGCAGTAAGGCATGTGCCAAACAAAAGAAGAAAGGAAAAGATTGTATAATGTTTCATAACAAGGGTTTTAATGCGAAATGTATCAATGCGCAATTTACCAATATTTCAATGCGCAATGTACCAATGCGAAATGTGTAATCTTTTAATGCGAATTTGGGGCTTTTGTTTGGTTTTTGAGGTATGCTCAGATCATTTGTTCATATTCAGCCCATTTAAAAATGTAATTCAGGCCAACTGCGAATTGTCATGTCGATCTGCCGCAGGCGCGAGAGACATCTTTACAGGTCATGATTTGGGTTAAGTATGCAACATACACGTTTAAAATTGCGCACTGCGCATTGATACATTTCGCATTGAAATATTGCGCATTTCGCATTGATACATTGTTGCATTAATTTTGCTCAGACAATTAAACACAGTTTAACTATGAATCGCAAAAACATCATGTACCTGGCAATTGCCCTTTTGGGGATTCTGGCCATTTGGTACTTTAGCTCAAGAGGCAAAGAGAATAAAGTCGAAGATTCATCAGCATTTGATCAGACTCCGGAATTGGCTCGTCTGAGTGCTCTGATTGATCAGAATCCAAACAACGATACGCTTTTATATCGCCGTGCGAGAGTTTATTACAACGAAGAAGCCTACGATGAAGCGTTGAAAGACCTGAACACAGCCTTATCGCGCGATTCGATGCAGCCTATGTATTATCATTTGCTGGCCGATATTTTGCTTGATTATGCACGCCCAAATGATTCCAGACGGGCTATAGAGGTGCTGAAGCTGGCAGAAAAGCGATTTCCGGACCGCATTCCCACGCTTTTGAAACTGAGTGAATTTCAGCTCATAGTGAGACAACACGGCGATGCCCTGGAAACCCTCAACAAGATACTTTTAATGGATCCGCAAAACGCTGAGGCATTTTACATGGCCGGCAGGGTAGCGCTTGATCAGGGCGATACGACCAAAGCCGTGGCCTCGCTGCAAAAATCAGTCAAACTGGATTCGGATAATGAAGACGCCTGGATGTTTCTGGGTCGGATTTTTGGCGATCGTAACAACCCGGTGGCTATCCAGTATTTCGACAATGCGCTTCGACTTGATTCCACCAATTTGGAAGCCCGGGAATATAAAGGGGCTTATTATAAGAGGAGAGGAGAGTTTGAAGAGGCTTTCGCCATTTACAGAGACATCATTGCCCGCAATCCCGACTATGCCAATGCCTATTTCGATATGGGTATGATCTATCTCGAGCTGGATTCTCTGTCCAAAGCCTATTCCAATTTTGACATCGCAACCCGCGTGGATCCCATCTTTGTTAAAGCCTATTATTACCGTGGTGTGGCATCCGAAGAGATGGGCAACAAAGAGCAGGCGCTAAGCGATTACCGGCAGGCCAATGGCATGTCTCCAAATTATACAGACGCCAAAGAGGCCAAGGAGCGCCTGGAAAAAGAGGGGGTGAAATTGAAATAGGGTGCAACAAACAGGTAACTCCTGGCACCTATTATCTGGCAAATACCCTGATCCATGAAAACCTTCATACCAATACTTTTTATTTCATTTGCGAGCCTGTGCCCACTCCCGGCCCAGAACCTGGTCATGAATCCCTCCTTTGAGGAGCTAAGCCCAAATGCCATTGTTGTTGCCTGTGAATTTACTCAGTATTCAACATTTTTTGGGGAGAGGCTCAGGCTCTGGAACACCTTTGATGGCATGACTCCGGATCTATTGCAGGCGGCAGAAAATTGTCCATGGCTCACCGAAGTCCACAGTGGTCAGCAATGCATTGGTTTGATCATGTACCTTCCGGCGAGTGACCTGGAGGAACGGGAAGATTACCACGAGCGGGTGCGCGGTCGACTTAAAGAACCCCTAAAACCCGGAAGCCGGTATCGACTTTCCTGCTGGGTTCGGGAAGACAGTTCGATCATTCAGCAACACCTGGCAGCTGTATATACTGACAAAACACCCATTGTGCCCACGAAATCGGGCAACCTGGGTTTTTACTTTTATGTGAATAACCCGCTGGATGGACAAAAGCCACAGGTGAATTATGCCACCCCCATTGCCACTTTCGGCAACTGGATACAACTGAGTATGGAATTCGTACCCGAAGAACCATTTCAGTATTTCATTATGGGTAATTTTTATCCGGACAGGCTTACGCAAACAAACCTGAGTGAAGAACAGGTGCGGGACGTTGAAATGAAGAACGGGAAGATTGGAAACAAGGTGGACAAAATAAAACGGGCTTCCTATCTGTGCATCGATGATGTTTCTGTGGAGCTGCTTCCTCCATCAGCGGCCGGACTGGAAAGGGCATTGCTGCGGGAAAAGAAATTTACGCTCAGCGGTGAGGTTTTATTTGAAACAGCCAAAGCCGAGTTACATGATGAGGCCGGGGTTCAACTGGATTCTCTGGTGGATTTTTTGATCAATCACCCTGATTTAAGAATTGGCATCAGTGGCCATACCGATGATGTCGGAACTGATGAATACAATCTGGACCTGTCGGAGCGTAGAGCGCGGGCGGTAAAACAATATCTCATCGACCACGGGGTAGGTGCCGATCGCTTGCGATCAAAAGGCTTTGGAGAAAGCAGGCCTGTGGCGGATAATCGCACAGAACTTGGCCGGAAAGCAAACAGAAGGGTAGAGTGTGTAGTCCTAAAATCGAAGTAATACCAGTTTCAGGCGGTTACGGAATTCAGACGGCACCAAACATTCCGAACTGCTGATTTGCAAGGCATCGCGGAAACGCATCCTAAGTCCCTGGTTGACCGTATTCAATATTCCGTTTCTGTCGAACTCGCCTGCCGGGCTTAGCACATATTCGCTGCAAGTGTTTTCGTATTTTATTTCATCGTTGAACAAAAAACGCAGATTTTCTGGCGTTTTTAACAGGAAATAAGAGGAAAATGTCCCTTCATCATCTTGCGAATACTGCTTTTTGTGCAAGGCAGTTTTCCACTGCGGCATGCCTTTAGGAGAAAACGCAATGGCGAACAGATCATCGTAATAGTAGTCTACGATCATGCGCATACCATCTCTGAAAAAACCGCGACCGGCAGCTGTACCCCGCTGAACCTCGTGGTTGCGTTCGGCGATCATCAGGGCGCCCCCATCCTGCCTGAGCACTACATCGCGCACCTCACTATCGAGGACACCTTTGGCGTCTTCCCCAACTTCCCGCTGCCGCATGATCGACAGAAATTTCTCGTCGAATTCTTCATATTGAAGTATCTGGTCATTTTTGTTTGTCAGGTTCATGCTAAAGAAAAAAGTGCCGTTTGCGCGATTTCGGCTCCTGTCGCCCCAAACACCCACGCCGGTCAGGCGATTGTTCAGGTCGTCCACTTTAAATTTGGAATCGATGGTTCGATATTCTCCCAGAGGAACTTTGGTAATGTCATTTCCTGAAGCATTGATGTGCAAGATGTGGTAGTTGTGGTCATCAAGCTTTGATCGCCGGTTGTTCTTTTCACTAACCAGGTAGTAATCGCCGTGGTTTCCAAGCGCCATTTCAAAGGGGTCTGGCTCATATCGATCGGTTACTTCCATATCCAGCGTTTTATCCCAAAGGATCTGCATTTTATCAAGCTGAAAACAGGTGAGTTCCATGGTTTCTCTGGTGGCGTCATTGAAAATCACAAAACAATTGCGGTCGTCGCTCATGACAATCCCGAGAGCGGGCGGGGAGAATACGCGTTCGCCGTAATCCTTTATCAACATGCTGTCGATGAGATTTGCTCCGGGATCGTATTTGTGGATACGCAGGTAGGTGTGCCCGCGGCGGCGGATCTTGTGCACCACGGAAAAATCATTTTTGCCAGGAATAACGCCCACGATTTGTACACCGCGTCGCTCGAGATCTTCCAGATTGCGCGACCAGGAAAGTTGCATCTGGTTGTCGTAGGCCTGCACTTCATATTCATTGAACTTATCGCGAAACAAAAGTATCCGGTCACGCAGACGTCCAATTATTTCGTACCCGTAATCATTCCGGATCATCAGCGATTCGGAAATGACGGCCTTTTGTCCGTAAGAAAAGCAGGTGTAAAAAGCGCTTATCAGAAATAGTAGAAATTTGCGATCCATATTTGTGTTTATTTTGAGCCCGGTAAAGAAAACGCCTTCAAGCCCCTCTGTGTTTCAACAGTTCAAAAATAAGCGCTTAATGGGAGATTTCCGGCGAAGACATGCGCCAGGAATTATTTTGGAGCTTGTTCAGGTTTCTATCGCTGGGCTGCAAGTGGAAAATTTCGTTTCATCTTTCGTTGAAATTTTCGCCGAATTGCCCGCATGCGTCTGCAAATTTCGCCTCGCCTGAAACAAAATTTTCTAACTTTCGCCTCAGCATAGAAACCTGAACACGCTCATAGCATTATTTGTGTTTTTCAACCATGCTCTAAGCGCCTGCAAAAATTAACGCCCATGAAAATTCTAATCATAAATGGTCCAAACCTCAATTTGCTTGGAAAGCGCCAGCCCGAGATTTACGGCAACCAATCCTTTGAAAGTTACTTCTCAGGACTTCAATCAATGTTCCCGGATGATCCACTGGAGTATTTCCAGAGCAATCACGAAGGTGATTTGATTGACAAGCTCCACGATGAAGGTTTTTCTATGGATGGCATCATTCTGAATGCTGGTGGATACTCGCACACTTCAGTTGCCCTGGCAGATGCTGTGGCCTCCATTAGCACCCCGGTAGTGGAAGTGCATATCAGCAATATTTATGCGCGGGAGGATTTCCGCCGACACTCCTATCTGACCAATCCTTGTGTGAAATGTTTGATCGGCTTTGGTCTTGATGGGTATAGAATGGCGGTGGAGTACCTGAAAGCGACCAGCGATTAAATTTGTTCGATAACGTTGGAGATAATCTCTCCTTCCAACTTATTTGCCAGATCCAGCATCTCTTTCGATTCGACTAATACCTTGTCTACAAAGACTTTATCATCCAACCCACCTGTATTGATCTTCACATTCAGGTAAGCGCCATATACGGCTACCCGTGCACACAAAGCACCGACCCCGGCATCCGTGATGGAATTTGGATTGCCCGTTTCCACCATTTGTTTGATCAGCGGAAATGACTCCATGGCCAGTTTCATCACCTTGAAAGGCACATCAATGGCCGTTTTAGTAGCGGCTTGTATGGCTTCTTTTCTGATCTTCTTTTCTTCCTCATTGCTTTTCGGCAGACCGAAAGCGCTCATGATCAGTTTAAAAGCATCGGTATCTTCGTCAACCGTTCTCAAAAGGGCGTCTTTAAGTTTTTGCCCTTTGTCGGCTACCTCCGAAAACTCTTCCCAACGATCGTCCCAGCCGCGTTTGTGACTGCTTAGGTTGGCTACCATGGTCGCCAGGGATACACCTAGGGCTCCCACGTAAGCACTGATGGAACCACCTCCTGGGGCCGGACTTTCGCTGGCTGTTTCGTTGGCAAAGGCCACGAGATCCATTTTTACCAGCTTGTTGGCCACGGCAGGATCGCCTTTTTCCAGGTTGTATTCAATGATCTTTTGTTGCGGATCAAAAGGTCCCAGATCGTCGAGGCCCATGGATTTAACCGCAATTTTCAATAATTCTGATTCAGAAACCCCGATGCTGCGTCTTTGCTTTTTCAGGAAGTAACGGCCGGCTTCGAGCATAACTTCTAGTGGTACCAGTCCTACAAGTTCGGAACCGGTGACCCGCATACCTCGGCGGTTGGCGCTTTCATGGCAGGCTTCAAAAGCCATGTGCAAGGGCGTTAGCTTGGTGTCGGTAATGTTCATGGAGATCTGTGCAATGCCGTACTCCTCAATGAACCAGCCGATGCCTTTTACACCTTTCAATACCCCGGGTTCGCGAAGCGCTTCACCATTGGCGTCTTTCATGGGTTTGCCTGTAGCAGGATCGGTTTTTACGCGACCTTTTTCCCGCACGTCAAAGGCAACGGAATTTGCCCGGCGAACAGAAGTAGTGTTCAAATTGACATTATACGCGATCAGGAAATCGCGGGCGCCGATAGCCGTTACACCGCTGCGTACATTTAATTTCGTAGGTCCAAAGTCGGGCTTCCAATTGGCTTGCTGAAGTTTTTCAGCCATGCCTTCATACTCGCCGGCACGAACCACCGCCAGGTTTTTACGATCGGGCTTACTGGCTGCAGATTCATATAAAAACACCGAAATATTGAGCTCATTTCCCACGCGCTCTCCGAGTTTACGGGCCCAATCTGCCGTCTCTTCCATACTAATATTAGCAATAGGAATCAGCGGACAAACATCAGTCGCGCCCATACGCGGATGTTCCCCCTTATGCTTGCTCATATCAATGAGCTGACCAGCCATTTTAATCGCCTGAAACGCCGCCTCAATCACCGGCTCCGGTTCACCCACAAAGGTCACCACCGTCCGGTTTGTCGCTTTCCCCGGATCAACATCCAACAATTTCACGCCCTCAACCGCTTCAATTGTATCGGTTATTTGTTTTATAACAGCCATATCCCGCCCTTCGGAGAAATTAGGCACACATTCTATTAGTTGTTTCATATATCAATGCGAAATGTATCAATGCGAAATGCGCAATTTTGTAATGCGCAATGTATTAATGCACCAATGCGAGATGGTTAGTGTTTAGGTTTCGTTGTGCAAAGCAAGATAATATCTCAATGCAAAGCAAAATTTAGTCTAAAGGATTCAAAACAAAATGCCAACCAGAATCCCCATTACGCATTTCGCATTGATACATTGTGCATTAATCAACGATCATCTCCCTTGTATCAAGCTGTTGCTGCACAATCTCCCTGGGTAGTTCGCGGAATTCATATTGCTGATTGCGGAGTTGTGGTGTTTTCCCAGCTTCTTTAATTGCGTTTTGAATACCGTCGGCAGTGAAACGGAAGCGGGCGCCTGCGGCGGAGACCACATTTTCTTCGATCATGATGCTGCCGAAATCATTGGCTCCGGCGTGGAGACAAACCTGGGCGACCTGCTTGCCCACGGTGAGCCAGGAAGCCTGAATGTTGATGATGTTGGGCAACATGATGCGGCTCATGGCGATCATGCGTACGTATTCGTCGCCGGTGACTGCGTTACGTGCGCGTTTTATTTTGCGGAGGATGGTGTCTTCATCCTGGAAAGGCCAGGGGATAAAGGCCAGAAAGCCTTTGGCGTCTGCGGGTTTTTCACTTTGCACCTGCCTGATGTCGGCAAAATGCTGCATACGTTCAAGGTTGGTTTCTATGTGGCCAAACATCATCGTCGCTGAAGTAGTCAGATGGAGTTTATGGGCGGCGCGCATCACATCCAACCATTCCTGGCCGCCACATTTGCCCTTAGATATCAGACGACGTACGCGATCGTCCAAGATTTCGGCGCCGGCGCCGGGCAGGGAGTCGAGTCCGCTTTCCTTCAGGGTTTTCAGCACATCGTAATGGCTCATGCCTTCCAGCTTGGCTACGTGGGCAATTTCCGGTGGACCCAGTGCGTGCAGTTTCAGGTTGGGGAATTCCGATTTCAGTTGTTTGAATAAATCAGCATAGTATTGTAAACCCAGATCCGGGTGGTGGCCGCCTTGCAGCAACAACTGTTCTCCACCAAACTGAAATGTCTCGGTGATTTTCTGACGATATTCTTCAATGGTAGTGATATAGGCCTCTTCATGTCCGGGACGGCGGTAGAAATTGCAGAATTTGCAATTGGCAATGCACACGTTGGTAGTATTGGAATTCCGATCGATGATCCAGGTAACCGTATCGCCTGGTACATGATGTTCTCGGATGGCGTTTCCCACGTACATCAATTCAGCGGTGGAAGCGTTTTCGAAAAGGAAGACGCCTTCTTCGGGGGTAAGCCACTCGAGTTTTAGAGCACGCTGCAGTAATTCAGTTGTATTCATAATAATGCGCAATGTATCAATGCGTAATGCAATATGGGCGATTTTGTTTGGCTTTGCAGGAGTAGAATGGCACTTATATCGTGAATTTAAACTAACAAAGTTCTAAATGGATGGTTGGAAAATGTGAGTTAATGATGCAACCAACAGAAATAATTAAAGTTTTTACTGGAACTAACCTCTGTACCTAATTGTTTTTCAACCCTATCATTACCAATTTCGCATTGCGCATTGATACATTGCGCATTGATAAATTTTTTTTGTGGAAGAACACCAACCCTCTGTGACAAACGTTTCGCACGACAATCGATTTCGGCGATACTGGCAAATTATCTGGCAAGCCATCAATGGTGAAGAGCAAAGCTACACCACGGGCAGCATAGACCGCGCGATCGTATTGCTTTCCATTCCCATGATCCTTGAAATGGCCATGGAATCACTGTTTGCGGTGGTGGATATATTTTTTGTATCTAAGATCGGTTCCGAGGCCATAGCTACGGTAGGACTTACCGAATCTGTACTTACGTTGATATATTCACTTGCCATTGGTTTGAGCGCTGCAGCCACGGCCATGGTATCCAGGCGAATAGGGGAAGGGAATCGCGATGCGGCGGCCCGCGCAGGGGCACAAGTGATCCTCATCGCGGTAATCCTGTCGGTGCTGATTGCTGTTCCGGGGTATTTTTATGCTGAGGATATTTTAACTTTCATGGCCAGCGATGAAAGTGTGTCGTCGGTGGGGTACAAGTTTACGCGGCTGTTGCTTACTTGCAATCTGCCCATTTTGCTGCTTTGGATGTTGAACGGCATTTTGCGTGGCGCAGGAGATGCCGCCACGGCCATGCGGGCTTTGTGGATCGCCAACATTGTGAACATTGTGCTTTGTCCGGTTTTCATTTTTGGTTTTGGCCCAATACCGGCTTTCGGCGTGCTTGGAAGTGGCATTGCCACCACCATTGGTCGCTCAAGCGGGGTAATCTACCAGTTGTGGAATTTGTTTGAGGTAGGAAAGATTGTGAAGTTGCGCTGGGCCATGTTGCGGCCTCAATTAAACATCATCAGCACCTTGCTTCGCATTGCTTCGGGAAGCACCGGACAGTATCTGATTGCTTCTGCCAGCTGGATATTTATGATCTACATTCTGGGTCAAATAAGCAAAGAGGTTGTGGCAGGCTACACCGTGGCGATCCGCATCATCATATTCACCATATTACCCTGTTGGGGAATGGCCAATGCTGCGGCTACCCTGGTGGGTCAGAACCTGGGAGCCGGACAACCCGACAGGGCCGAAAAATCGGCTTGGCGCGCTGGATTTTTCAATATGATTTTTATGCTGGTGATCAGCGCCTTATATCTGATCTTTGCGCCGTTCCTGATCGGTATTTTCACTACGGAGCCTGTTTCTTTGCATGCCGGGATTCTAGCCTTGCGCATACTGGGAGGCGGATATATATTTTTCGGATGGGGGATGATCATTTCACAGGCAATTAACGGTGCAGGAGACACGGGTACACCCACAATGCTTAATTTTATCTTTTTCTGGTTAATAGAAACACCGCTTGCCTGGTTGTTGGCACTTTATCTGAACTGGGGACAATTAGGCGTTTATTGGAGCGTGATCATTGCTGAATCACTGATGGCGGTGGCGGCGATCTGGGTGTTTAAGAGAGGACGTTGGAAGTTGGTAAAAGTGTAAGGGTCTGTAGATTTGTTTCATTTAGAAATCAGGTGTATTAATCACAAAATCATGTAAATCACCTGAATCAAGGTAAATTATGGCAAAAGAATGGACGCTGGGTGAAAAGACCAGCGGATTAAAAAAGGAAACGGAATACGCAGTGCTGGTGAGTGTGATCACACCGGCCATCGGCGAAACGCAGGCGCAGGAATACCTGGACGAGCTGGAGTTTCTGGCAGATACTGCCGGAGCGGAAACCATCAAGCGATTTACGCAGCGGCTTCAGCATCCGGAGCAGCGAACCTTTGTGGGTAGCGGAAAGGTGAAAGAAATACGCGAGTACCTGGATCGCCACGATGAAGTTACCATGGTGATCTTCGATGATGATCTTTCAGGAAAACAAACCAATAACCTGGAAGAAGCGCTGAAGGTAAAGATCGTGGATCGCTCTTCGCTCATACTCGACATATTTGCCAACCGCGCTCAAACCGCCCAGGCAAAAACACAAGTGGAGCTTGCCCAAATGAAATACCTGCTTCCCCGCTTGCGTGGTTTGTGGACGCACCTTGAGCGACAAGCCGGTGGCATTGGCACCAGAGGTCCGGGTGAAACGCAGATTGAAACCGACCGCCGTATCGTGCAATACCGCATGAAAATTCTGGAAGAACGACTGAAGGAAATTGACAAGCAAAACCAGACCCAACGAAAAACCCGCGGCCAGATGGTACGTGTAGCATTAGTAGGGTATACCAATGTGGGGAAAAGCACTTTGCTAAACCTTCTTTCCAAAGCAGAAGTACTGGCGGAGAACAAGTTGTTTGCAACCCTGGATACTACAGTTCGGAAAGTGGTTTTTGGCACCATGCCTTTTTTGCTTTCCGACACGGTTGGGTTTATCCGGAAATTGCCGCACCATTTGGTGGAGAGTTTCAAAAGCACGCTGGATGAAGTCCGCGAAAGCGACATTCTGCTGCATGTGGTGGACATTGCACACCCGCAGTTTGAAGACCACATCAAAACGGTACAGAAAACACTACAGGAACTGGGCGCTTCCGAAAAACCTACGTTGATGGTGTACAACAAGATTGATCTCTACCGCGAGCGCTATTTCGACGACCTGCTAACCAAGCAGGAACGCGCCGATATTGAAACTGAATTACAGGAAAAACTGGGAAGCAATTACGGGGAGTGTGTGTTTGTATCTGCTCACTCCAAAGAAGGCATCGAACAGTTGCGCGATCGCATGACCCGGATCATCAAGGAGTGTTATGTGGTGCGGTACCCGCATCAGGTGAAAGGGTGGTAGGTGAATTATGAATTATGAATTATGAATTATGAATTATGAATTATGAATTATGAATTATGAATTATGAATTATTTCTAATTATGAGAGTTTATTAAGTGAAGAAATTTCTCAAATCTGTCTTTTTGATTATTCTGATCCTGGTAGTCTTTAGAGGACCTGTTTATAGACTTTTTATCAACTATAAAAATATTGGAACCAGAGAAAAAATAGAGATTACCAATCAGGAGCTCATAAAACTTATTAATGCTAAATCTGCCAACAGACATATTGATGCTGAAGCAGTGGCTGATATTGCCAACCAAATGGCAAAAGACGAATTGAGCTTTACCTGGGGAAATGCTTCAAACAATCCCAACGAACTTATCATTTCCCATAAAGCAAATTGTATAGGTTACTCCGCCACGTTCAACTCGATCGCCAATTACCTGATCGCTAAAAATGGTTTGGAAAGCGAAATCCAGACAAGACACATAATTGGTAAACTTTATTTTTGGGGAATCGACGTGCATCAACTCTTCAGCAACCCGTTTTTTAAGGATCACGATTTCAACCAGATACGGGATCTGAAAACGGGAAAGACGATTTCTATCGATCCGAGTATTGGGGATTATCTTTGGATTGACGAAGTTTCAGCTGAATAATATACAAAATCCGATATCCGACATTCAATTTGATTTATTTCGGATTTCGCGATATCGGAGATAAACAACTTATCCAGCGCTATACGACGGTAGGCAAAAATGTCTTTCAACTGCCGTTTAACAAACAAAGCTTGCGCGATCCTCCCGAAGACTCCCAGCGGTAGTTTGTAGTGAATCAAATCTGTCATTTCCACGCCGCCTTCCACTTCTTTTAGAAAGTGCTTATGATGCCAGAAGGCATAAGGTCCAAAGCGCTGTTCATCCACAAAATACTTTCGGGGAACAACCTGGGTAATTTCCGTTACCCAGTGTATCTTAATTCCGAGTAGAGGCGAAACATAGTACTCGATGATTTGCCCCGGGTACATTTCTTTTAGTTCTTCTGCGGGGGTTAAAACATCAAAACCCATGTGTGGCGGGGTGATCTTTGCCAGGTTTTGAGGTGAGCTTATAAACCCCCAGGCTGTTTCCAGGTCTGTGTTCAGAAATTGAGTTGTTTTTATGGTGTACAGCATTCTGTTGTAAGGTTTTCAATTTGGCCTCCTAAACAGACATTTTGGGCTTTTGTTTGATCAGTATGATGTCCATTTCGGCAGTTGGTTCAGGTTTTTTTTGTTACTTGGGCATGAAAACAATATCGGCAGTCTAGATCAGGTCTGCCAACAACTCTCCTCCAACATGAAAATTAACAGAATCGCCCGTAGGATCGGGACTGTATCCTTATTCCTTTTATTGCTTACCTGGAAGGCCTTTCCTCAAGGCATCCATCCCCAAAACCTCTTCGATGCAGGGCTTAACATTGCCTATATGGATGGCCATCTCGCCAAAGGAGCCCAACAATCTGAAGCACCTATCTGGGCCGGAAATGCTTCTGCCGAGTGGCTGAGTAGCTGGACACCCGGTATGGTAACACCCATTAGTCCGGATCTGGACAATCCGGTGGTAGCGCATAATGCCATGCTGGCAGAAATGACCAAAATGCCTCCATGTTCCCAGCCATATTTCAATCTTCGGCTGAGTATTTATAAGCTCGGATATGCTATGGGTCATGCTGTAGTGGAAACCGGCTATGATTGCAGTTCATGCCTGAAAACGGAAATGCAAAAAGCGTCTATTGAGCTGCGGACTATAGGGCAATTTTTATCAAATAATGTCTGGCAGGATCTTTCAACTGAATTGAACAACAATGCCCAAGGCCTGGAAATCGGCTTACAGGGAGAATTGGCTGCCCAGCAAAATGCTGGCAGGTTTGGCTATTTGCAATCGGTTTTGGACAGGCTTAATCAGCTTTTACCTGACGACCTGATTCTATGCAAGGAAAAATCCGAACAAGAAGAAACACAGGCAGAAACAAATTCGGGCGAGCTGAAAAAACAGAAAAGAAGAAACCGGAAAACGGTGTTGATGGGTGGCAGCACGGTTGCGCGATTAATCGGTGATTCGGGTACCAACTCACAAACCGGAAAAGGCTTTTTTGTTGGTCTGGAAGTGCAGCTGGGCAAACCTGTGTTTTTTAATGGAGGCGTAGATTTTTTCCGAAACTCAGCAGGCAAAGAGTACTTTGTTCTCGTTCCCGGACAAATTGCGGATCCCGCAAACTATATGCAGTCATTCCGAATCGATTTGGGCCTGGGTGCATACCTGCTCGATCAGAAGGATCTGAGCATCTGCACATTCGCCAATCTGCGGATAATGACCAGCACATCGATTGGCGGAAAATATAGTTCATACGGAGTTATGGATGTACAGGACACGCCGCTGAATCTGAATGTTGGAACAAGAGTGAACATCAAATTCCTGACGGTACATCTTTCCTATGACCATGGGCTTACGCCTATGCTGATCAATTTTAGTACGAAGGAGGAATTCAGGTACAGGATCTGGCATTTTGGGCTTGGGTTTAATATATAAATAAAGGAATTTAATAATTGAATTGCAAAAACCTTGAACTATTGAAATATGTATAACGAATTGGTTTACCACCTGGATCTATGTACGCTTTCATACCATTTGTATGCGCAGACATTGGTTTGGCCTTTTGATCCATTTTATGAGGCAATTTCTAAACGTGGAACAAGCCGGCGGTATAATTTTATGAATCAGGTTAGAAATAGAGAAATAGATGGGAGCAAATTCAACAAAAACTTGGACCCCATAAAATTCCTGTATGATCATTTTGATCCATGTTTGCGGGCAGTCCATCGTGCAGAATTTGATGACTGGCAGTTGTTTCTGCCTCAGCCGAGGATCATAGAAAACATTACCAAACTGTATTTAGAGGACAACGATACACCATTGAAAAGTTATAGAGACCGTGAAAAGCGGTTAGATTTTTATCTGTTTTTTGGTAAAACAGGAATTACAAAAGATGAAAGTGGTAATAATAGTTACATGGGCTTTGTCATTCATGAACAGACAAATCCAGATGACCCTGGTGTTGTCAGGATTGTTTTTCGAGGAAGTAGAAGTGGATATGCCGAAAGAAATATTGTTGAAGGAAATAAAAGTCCGGATTGGGAAACTGATCTTCAAATTAAACTAAAATCACATGAGCCGGACATTTGTGCAATTCCATTTTCTATGGTTCCCACAGGATTTGCGAAATCCCTGATTTCCTGTTGGCCAAGCCTCTATAGTGTACTTCGTAAAATACATGAAAGAAACAACAGCATGCCTCCGGACGCAATCACAATCGCAGGACACAGCCTTGGCGGAGCATTAGGGTTGCAATTTGCCTGTGCGATGACTTCTGGTAATATGTTAGATAATGATGGGGCGGTTAGTACCTGGGGGTGGGATTGGCATAATAAAATGAGCGTGTATACATATGGGGCACCACCTGCAGGAAACATACATTTTAAAAATGCTTGTAATGCAAAATTTCATACAGAAAGGATTTGGGTGTCAAATGATCCTATTGTAATCGGAGCCGGGAAATATTACCGATATCTTGACCATGTTGGTACAGAAACTATGCTGGAAGATTCCGGAGGGTTAATGTTGCCGCACAACTTACAAATTATTCGTTGGCGCTTATTAGAGCATCTCAAAAAGTATAATGATGACCAGTTGGTACAAAATACACCTGACTATGCCTTATTAGGCAGTGAACCTTCATCTTCAAAAGATAAAATAAAAAAATTATCATTTTCTAATGGCTATTGGCAAAAATTTATATCGCTGGAAGAAGTGACTAAGGTTTTAATAAATCATGGTTGGGATTTTTATTTAGGAAGAGATGATTTGAGAATTGAGGCCACTAATTATTTGGATTGCCTTATTGAAACATTAAAACAAACGGGCTCTTATCACAATATACTAATGAGTGAGGAAGACAGATCTGCGAGAGCCAGGCACATTGATGATTTTTCAATTGACCTTGTTGAACACAAAGATTTTATACCTACATACCCTTTTAGCAAAGACAATAGAATTGCTACCAATTTCATCGAAATTTTATTAAAGGATATAAAATTCTTCTATGAAAAGTTTGTTGAACCTAGGGCTAATTAAAGACAAGCAATATGTCAAACATCAATTCTCCTTCAAGCCTTAGGTTTGCGGAAAATAATCAAGTTGCAATACTCGAACTCGAAAATGAACTGCACCTGGATCTGTCCAGGCTGATTTATGGCAGCAATGCCAGCGAAATTGCATTTTCAAATGTTGTTATTGATCGCGACGAAACCGGATTGATCACCTTCAAGGGAAATTTACACAACTCGATTGTATTACCCAATGCTCAAGTCTTCTGCATGTTATTTGACTATCAGAATACACAGCAGCTGGTTTGTCAGTTAATTTGTAACAACACTTCTTCCTTATCCTTTCCAAAGTTAATAGAAAAACTTGGCGGGGGTTCTTTAGAAGATGATGTGAATAGTGCAGAGTTAATTGAATTGTATTGCCAAAGACTGGATTTTTTCAATTACCCAAATGATAAAGACAACCAACAAGTTGAATTTTTATATTCATCCCTTCCGATAAGCGCCGATATATTGTCATTTATTGAGGGGTTCATCTTTGACTCTCCTTTCCTTAAGGAAGGATTAACCAAAGGTCTTCACTCATCGTTTTGCCTAAAACCGCTACTATTTTTAAAAGGAGAAGATCAACCTCTTGAAAAACTCGATCGCAATCAGGAAGTCGTTGAAATTCCACAGGATTCGCTTTCTGTTACGCTGAATACGTTTTTTTCAGATCTATTAGTTGAAGACGGTTCAACCAATATTCTTTCGGTTCATGAAGAGCCTTTATTGAATGGTTATTTCTATCGCAATGATAACTCGATCCACTTCCAGCTACAACCAGGCTTTTCCAGCGATTGGGAGGCCGGCCCACTGAAAGCGCAGGGCATGTCTTTAGGCCTTGATTTTCCAATCACTGAAGAAGCACTTTATCCAAATATTGCCGCCTCCGGATCCATTGAACTCCAACCAAACCCGGATTACCCTTTTCTTCCGCCCGGCGTTTTTTCTTTCCGGGGAAGTATGGATCCCTACTGGGGTAGTTTCTATTTGAATGTTGGATTGGAAAAGAACAATCTTCAAAAGGACAGCCTGCCCTTTGAACAGGAATCCGGCTGGGGCACTTTGATGGCGCTTATCCCCATCAGAAAAATTGAAATGGGAATGTATGCCTCTCTGTCAGACAAATCTGTACAGGCACTCGAATGGAAAATTCAGGGAGAAACCTTTCACCTTTTCGAGGATCGTATTCGTCTGACACCCGCCCTGGAAATTGTTATTGAAGCACCATTCAACAAGGACGAGCGGGAAGTCTCCGCCACACTGGAAGGCGTTGCTGAAATCGGTACCGACCTGAAACTACTATGCGCAGTTTCCTATCCGGATCCATACCTGCACTTTGAATTGCTGGAGCCAGTCACGACCTCTTCTCTTATTGAATTGTTTTTTGAGGATGTTGCCATCCCCGGCCCATTGAATTTCAGTCTGGAGGAATTCGAAATGGACTATGGTTTTGAAAACTCTGATTTTTCCCTGCGCGCCAAAGTGGCAAGTGAGCACTGGAAATATTCCATTGGGAACTTCGATATGCAACTCACCGATCTGGAGCTGTATGTGGCGAAAAGTGGGGAATACAATGAATTTGGACTTCAGGCAAATACACAATTGGGTGACGTAGAAGTATTCCTTCGCGGCGACTACAACAAAGACAGCGGCTGGGCGCTCAACACATTTACCAGTCAGGAAATAAAGCTGAATCAATGGCTAATGGATATTTCCCGGGGTGACCTTCAGCTGCCTAAAGCGCTGGCAAATGCGGCCATTTCACATTTTAGCCTGTATTATCAAACCGGAACAGGGAATATGGATGTTTCCGCGGGCATTAAAAATGCGGTGAAGCTGGATTTTGGCAAGATCTCCCTGAATTTGGATGAACTGCGTTTTTCCCTTCAGAAGTCCGAACAGATAAAAGCCGAAGTATATGGCAGAACCAGTCTGAATGTGGGTGCAGGCAAGCCGAGGGGACTCGGATTCGAAGTTACTTTAACCTACGAGTCAGCCCCCAAAGCCTTGCCCGATCAGATTGAAAACAAAAAAAAGACAAACGAGACGGCACCGGAAAGCAAGTTTTTACTTTACGGCCGTCTGTTGGGGAGTAACACAGAGAAGTCTACAACTGTAGAGATTGGGGAAATCGTCAGCTGGATTTTTAGTAAAACTAAAGTACAACCTGTCTTGCCGGATGCATTGAAGGGTGTAGAGCTGAAAGATGTTTTTATAAAAGCAAACACAGCAGATAAATCATTTGAGATCGGAGGTAAGTGCGACTTCAAGATGGATGGGCTGTCTGGCGAAATTGACCTAGGACTTAAAGTGTCCGGAACAGAAACAGAAGTACACGGAATCCTGACCCTTAAAGAGGATAAAACAGGTGATCCTTTTGTTTTTGCACTCAACTTCGATAAGGAAAAAGATTCTAAATATCTGTTTGCGCAGTATAAGGGCCACCTGACACTGCAACGAATTGTAGGCGTATTTGATCCGGAGGCAAGTTCGGCAATCCCTGCCTGGCTAAGCCCTTCTCTGGATGAGGTGTTTTTCCTGTTATACAAGCAGGATGGTTCTGACAAATGGGCAATTCTGATGGGAATGGATATGGATTTGATGTCGGATGGCGGCCTTGACCTAAATGAACTGCCATTTATTGGAATGTATTTGCCAGGAGGAGATGAGGGTAAGCTGGGCTTGAAGGTTAAATTCTCCTACGCCAGCCAGGAGGTTAAATACGACAAGGACGACAAGAAAAATCAGGTCGCGAAAGTAAACCAAAAGCTATCGGGTTTTGGCAGCGAATACCAGTTGCCGGCTAATGCTACTCGTTCCTCAGGCATGAAAATAGAGCCGGACCTGACTCTTCCGGCACTAGGCCTGAACAAAGGAGAGTCTGCATTGCCGGCATCGGATGATGGTAAAGAGCTGGAAAACTCCAGCGATCTTAAAAAAACAGATTGGAAGGAGGTGCGCAAACGCTTCGGTCCTGTGTTTGTGGATAAAGTTGGCGTCACGCTGGAGCACGGACGCATCAAACTGCTGCTCGATGCCGGAATGGATATGGGCGGGTTTACTTTTAAAATGCTGGATTTCGGCTTGAGTGTACCCTTAAAACCCAGTGTGTCGGCCTTGTCTGATGTTGAATTCAGCCTCAACGGTATGGAACTTAACCTGAAGAAGGGAGAAGTGACCATCGCCGGAGGATTTTACAGACAGGAGCTTGTGCTGGACAGTCCGAAAATCAAAGGCACCTTTACCGGATACGTAGGCGAAATCCGGGTCATGATCGGTCCGAAATCCCTCACCGCATTTGGTGGCTATGTGAGTCTGAAAGGCACACCGTCATTCTTCCTGTATGCCGTAGCGCAACTGCCTCTTGGCGGTCCGGCCGAGTTTTTCATCGACGGTTTTGCGGGCGGTTTTGGTATCAACAGCAGCGTAGCCATCCCGCGTATTCAGGAGATCCGAAACTTCATCATGGTGAAGTCGGCATTCGGAGAGCCTTACTTTGAAGGCGACAACCAATCTTCCAACCTTTCCAGGGCATTCGAAAGTTTCCCGCCTACGCCCGATCAGTACTGGATTGCCATTGGTATAAAAGCCAATCACTACAAGTTCGTGGAATCCTTCTTCCTGGCCATTGTCAGTTTCGGCGACCGCCTGGAAATTGATGTGCTAGGACTGGCCCGGGTTAAAATGCCCAAAGGCGCCGAAAAGATGGCCAAAGCAGAGTTGCAGCTGCATGCGCGACTGGTTCCCGAAGAAGGAGTGCTGTGTATAGACGGCGAGATCTCGGATGGTTCCTACATCCTCAACCCGATGGCCAAACTCTCGGGTGGTTTTGCATTCTACACCTGGTTTACCGATCAGAAGGATGAAAACGGAAAGCTTACCGTAGTTGCCGGTGATTTTGTCATCACCTTGGGTGGTTACAGTCCGTTTTATAAAAAACCGGCGCATTATCCCGATGTGCCGCGCCTGGCGCTTACGTATAAGATCAGCGACAGCCTCTTTATAAAAGCACAGGCTTACTTCGCGCTCACGCCAAAAATGTTCATGGCCGGCGGGCGTCTCGATGGTGTGTTTGAAACCGACTGGGTACGGACACACCTGGTAGTGGAAGCGCATTTGCTGGTTAATTTTGAACCATTCCAGTATTACTTCAAAGCTGGTATATCACTGGATGGAAGCGTATTTGTCTTGTTGGGTTGGGTTTCATTCCATGTAGGAGCTTCCATTGAACTCTGGGGGCCTGAATTTGGCGGTGTGGCAGTTATTGATCTAGGCTTTACTGATTTTTCCATTGAGTTCGGCAAATTAAGACAGGCACCGCTTCCAATTTCATGGAGCAAATTCCAGGAATCCTTCCTGCCATTGCCCGATGAGGTGGATAAGATATTCATCGCGGGAGGTGTTGTCAAGGAATTGCGTCAGGAATACTATGGCGATACGCCGATTGAATATTTTGTCAATTCAGCAGATCTGCTGATCAGAGTGGAGACTGGTATCCCTTCCAAAAAAGTTACCCTGAATGATGAGGCCAATGAGTTGCCTGCCAAGGATTGGGAAATTGGCATCGGGCCTATGAAAATACCCTCCGACAAATTTAACCCCGAGCTCCTTATTGAATTTACAAGGCTTTCAGATGGCGAAAAAGTACCGATAAAGGGTGAAAGCATTAGGAAAGCGGTTCCCAGCGCCTTGTGGGGCAAGTTTAACGACCGGAACCTAAATGGGGAAGCACTTTTGGGTATGCAGCCTGATAAAGCGCCGATAACCGGATATGAATTTAAACCGGTTGAGCCGGAAGGAAGTGATCCAATTTGGGAAACATTAGACAAGTTGACAGAAAACGAGATGCATCCATACACTATTCCGGCTTTCGACACCAGAAATAGTGTGGAACAGAGAGTTAGACCACTGAAATCTGTAAAGTTTACTGACTATCTGAAACAGCGTAGGGGGGGACCAGATGCTACTTGTCTGGATTTTTCGTCGAAAAGCCATGAGATAGATGCTTTTTCTCATTTGTCGGATCTCCTGGATAAGAACCTTGTAAACAAGCTTAATACAGAAGAACAACTCGATCAGTATGAAGATGCTCCCATGCTCAGTACGATTGGAGCGACCTCCAAACATCTTATAATTGACGAATTATATTGATACACAATATGCCTGAAAAAGTTGAAAACAATGCCCCCGTGATAATTGGGTTCATCAACCGGCTTGCTCCTCCATTGAAAGCGGGCAAATACCAGATTTCGGTAGAAAGCGTATTTGGAAAGGACAAACTACCACTACCCGAAACCTATGGTACAGCACAAAAACTGATACAGGTTGGCGGCAAACGATTCGGATTTGATGCAACGGATATTGACTCAGTGTACCCGCCGGCCAATGGCGTGGGGGAATACGATACGGCCGTACCCCACATCGTTTTCCACCGGAAAGGCATACCCTGGGAAAGAAGTACTTCGGACGGGCATGATGCATGCCCGTGGCTGGGTCTTTTGATTTTTGATCAGAATGATCCTGCACCAAAGATCCAGGAAATGAAACTTGCAGATCTTGATAAATCATCAATTCCCGATGGTGTTTACTTTCCTGATTTTGAACTGGAGCCTGTGGAAGATCCGGATACAAGCTGTCAGATCATTGACGTTCCCCTGGCATTGTTTCAGGAAATAAAGCCCAACCTGGATGACCTTAGCTTGCTGGCTCATTCCCGGGTTGTTGAGATGGAACACAAGGCAATAGGAGAGTTAAACGCGTTCTTACAAATCAGCAATCCTTCCAAAGAGGACAAGGATAAGGTTTCCCGCAGCCTGCGATTGGAGCTTACTTACAAAGAGGAAAAGTTAATTTCCGTTCAAAAAACGTATTCTGTGATTATGGGCAACAGATTGCCCAAACCAGGTATGGAAACGATTGTCCATCTGGTTTCTTTTGAAAATTATGGCGACGTGATGGATGAAAAATGGGATGGAGGTCACTACCATGCTGTCCGGGTGATCAGCCTGAGAAACTGGCGATTTTCAAGTGAAAATAAGGGAGGCTCATTTCATCAGTTTTTCAGGAAGCTGAATACTGACTTTTTTGATTTAGAGAAAAATCCAAAACTTGAAATAAAGACCGAATCGCCCCTTTTACTTCACTACCCATTTCCAACACAACCCGGCCGGCTGAAAAAATCTTTTCAATTGCTGCAATTGGGCTTTATTCCCATGGAGCATCGTTTTCGTCAGGGCCTTAAATCAGTTTCCTGGTTCAGGAGCCCTTTGACGCCGTGTTTGCTGCCGGAACTGAAAGTGATGCCACTAGGCGACTATATGAAGGTTGCGGACGAGAGGACGTCCGGTGAGCAACCGAAACTTGAGGAAATGCTCAAGGGAATGCCCTTACCCGCGAGCTCTGCAGATGCTCTCCTGATTTACGACCCGGAAACTGGATATTACGATGTGAGTTATGCCTCAGCCTGGCAACTGGGACAATTGCTGGCGCTTAAGAATAAATCCTTTTCGAAGGCCTTGTATTTTTGGAAAAACAAAATGGGCATCAATGCCCGAAAGGCCCTGGAGCGAAGGGTATTACGTGAAGCAATTCCTGTGCTGGTAAACGATAAGACTACTTTTGGTGAAGCCAGTCTTGATTTTCAATATGATGAAATAGAGAAGCTTATAGATGCCACTTCCTCTGAAATACTGGAGCCTGCCGATACCCAAAGTGCAGAAAGTTTGCAGGATAGGTTTCAAATAACCGATGAACCTGAAGCAAATGAAGAGGTAATTAATAATTTGTCGTTTGATGAAACCGGGGACTTCAGGATCATTCGGGATTATTTGAACACCCTGCGAAATACCAGGGCTATCCCATACAACTACCTGGTTCTGCATCCGGATATGTTGCCTCCGGAGTCCATTCGCTTGTTTTATATAGATCCAAACTGGATATCAGCGCTGGTTGACGGCGCCTGTTCCATTGGCGATTTTATGCCTCAGGAAAAAGCATTGAAAGGAAAACTGAATAAGGATCAAAAACAGGATCAATATACCGGGTTCCTGTTGCGATCCGGTATTATCAAGACCTGGCCCGGCGTGGAAGTTAAAGTCAAGGTTTCGGGTTCTGATGAATACAAAAGGCCAATTCGTTTTGAACGGCTGGCTGAAGATCAGATAATTTGCATCGTAACGGGTTTGATCAGCAATATAGAATTCAAGCAGCCGCCTGAAGGCTTGCATTTTGGCATGTCAGAAGTAAACTACGATAATAAAGGTGTTGAGTTTATTAAAAATCTCCGGGATGGCGGTCAAATAATCAAGCCTAAACCAAATGCCAGAGGCCGGCTCGACATAGCAGGGATTGCCAAAGAGGTATTCGGGAAGGAGGTAAATTCTGCTGATTTTGCTTTTAGCATGATCCAAAACCCCCATACCGTACGCCTCGAATTAAACATGGAGAAAAAATGAGTCCTGAAAAAAACGCTTTTATCATCCCTATTCACATTGAACATCTGGTAGTAAGCACTGCCAAATCTGAATATGATATGGCGGGGCAGCTGGCGGATTTTTCGCTCATGCCGCATTATGCCAAAGGGGAGGAGAGCTGTGCCTTACCAAGGTTGCGCCCAAACATTGCGGAGGATTTTGTGAGCAAACCATTTGAGGCAACGAATGACCCTTTGTACGGAGGTATACACCTGCACTGGTCTTTGCCCCGGGATTTCAAGCGTGCTGTTATACTGGACGGTGAAGCAGGGGAAGGTTCGCCCACTCCGCGATACCGTCCCATCCCCAACAGATGGCTGATTGAAAGGCGCGTATATGATAACAATGCCGGTGTAAAAATTAACGGAAAGGAAGTACTGACAAGGAAATGGATACTGGAATCCGATGCACTCCAAAGCTCCAAACAGAATGGTAGCTGTGCATTCCCCCTTGATCCCGATAAATACCCGCAAAATGGAGGTCCCCAATATCGTTATCTGGGCAAGTTGTACGATTTGGATGAATGGCTTGAAAAAGAGAAAAACGGAAATGACAAAACGCAATACCTGGATGAGCTCACCGCCTTTGGATATGGAGAACCATTGTTCCCTGGCTACTACCCCGAATGCCGAAATGTTTTAGGCTTTCACGATGATCTGCAATACAGATTTAAAGGAGAAACCTATAAAAAGGAGGAGGGCTATTCAAATGATGCCTTTACAGAACTGGTCGGAACATATAATTACGAGTTCAGGTATATTATCACCGGCTGGTATAGCAAACCATGGCAGGATCCCTTTGCCAGAGCGAAATTTAAGCCATGGGACAAGTTAAAAGTCAGCGATGAAGAGGATCGACATGAGTTGATCCTCGATGCACTTAAGGAAAGCGAATTAAATGCCATAAAAAAAGGATTCCTTCCGGAGATTCATCATTTGGGTAATCAAACCAAGGTCGAAAAGCTGAACTGCCTGGTGTTTGATATGAAGGAAGATGATATTGGTAACACCTCACTATCGCAAAGAACTGTTTATGGAAAAGTGCTGGGTGAATCGACAGGTCAAGCCTTGCCAAAAGCATATGTAATTTGGAAAGGAACAAACAATGGAACGGTAACGGATTACGATGGGGCCTTCGCGATAACTGGAGTATCAAAAGGCTCTATACTTATTTTTAAATGTGAGGGATATAAACCTCTTGAAATAACAGTTGGAGATAAAAGCGAAATAAATGTTGAACTCGAATTGTTAGAATCTGATACTTTGATAGAGTCTGATATCAGCACAGGCCGGGCCTTGTTAATGGGTCGAATAGGAAAGATCTTTTGGCAAAGAGAAGACGATGATTCAACAAGTCAGGACAAAGATGATAATAAAACTGACCTTAAAGTTGTGCTTGCCAACACGCCCGGCCAGGCACTTGCTGCCCTGTTGGCAAGTGGTGATCCTTTAGAGAAAAGACACCATGTAGAACGTGTCCTTGATGCCTTGCAATTGGGACTTTTTGCCGAGGAGGACAAACTGGACTTCCCGGCCCGACTGGAAAGCGCCTTGCACGAAGCAGGCTTTAAGGCTTCTCCGGGAGAGCGAAGATGGTCGATCACCCTTAACCGGGACGGCAATTATCCTGAAGAAAAAGAGTCGGAGGCACCCCGGGTCACGCAAGATTGGGCGTTGAAACTTCAGTCCCTGAATGAGCTTCAACAACAAAGTGACAAGAAGCTGTTTTGGCTACATGAAAAACAAAAGCAATTGTATGCCGACTGGTATAAGTTTTTGCTGGCCGAATATGACTTTACGTTGGATGAGATAACGGCGGAAGCACAGGTAAATAACATCCGGGAGTTTGTAGCAGATAATGTCTTTACATTAAAATCGACAATAGATGCATTGGATAGCAGCAAAGCTGATATAAAGCAAATGGCCCTGGAATTGCGCGCCAACATAGATGCCTGGAACAGAGAAAACAAACACAGGAAAGTTCAATTTGAGCTGAACCTTCAACCCGGAACACGTTACTGGGAACCGCTGGAGCCGGTTCTCTTATTCAAGGGAGAGGAGATCGTGCCGTCCAAATTGTCGGGAAAGGCTGATCAGATGACTGTGGTCGGGTTTTTTCCGGATTTCTTTTCCGATACAAGCAGTGAGGACCTGGTTAATCAAGTAAAGAATTTTATTGATAACCACAATCTTTTCAAGGCTAGAAAATGGTTGTTTGGAAGCATATTCCTGGATCTGCTAGGTGGGAACCCTAACTCCTGGAACCCGGTTTACATGGATTGGGAAGTAGAATTGTTTCCATTTACCAAACCGGCAGATAAGGACTTTCAGCAGAAAGACTGGCCATCGGATTCCATGGTGGCTAATTACGATTTGCATGATGGGAAACCAGACCTCAGGGTTCAGGACTCTTCTGTAACGGCTGATGAGAGTGCCGGTTATAAGGATTGGGTTAATAACAATGATGTTCAGCAACTGGCTGGCAAACGCCTGCAAACCATACAGGGACGGACATTTCTCAGTCCCAATGCCCATGTCCCTTTTGTGGAGCAATTGCAGGAACAGCTGAAAAAATCAGGCAAGGAAAATCAGGCACTAATCGATAATTTGAAAAACCAGAAGATTTTGTCGCAGAGCATGTCAGGGTTTAATGATGCTTTGATCATGCGCAAGCGAATCCTTCAGATGGATGTGTTTGATCCGCTTGCAAGAACGCCGATATTAAAAGAGTTCACAGAAAAAGTCAGATCAGTTGTCGGCACGAACAATGCCATCGCGCCCCTTCCTTCCAATTTGTTTTTACCGCTGCGCGAGGGCCCTTTCCAGATCAGAAAAATCCGCTTGGTAGATAACTGGGGACGTGGAAAGGTATTCCAGTTAGGCGGAGATACACCGGATGGCAAGATCATAATAGCAGATCCTATGCTGCCGCCTGATACCGTTTTCCCAAGGAAGGCAAACATGGCTTATTTGCCTCCCAGAATTGTACAGCCCTGCAGGTTGAATTTCAGATGGCTGTCGGCTACTGAACCCGGCGCAGAAGCAGGCTCGCATGTCGGGAACAGCCCGGTTTGCGGATACCTGTTGCCCAATTTTCTGGATTCCAGCATTCATGTGTTTGATGCAAATGGAAACGGGCTTTGTGTGCTGAGTCGTTCGGCAAAAAAGCTGGTTCGGAATCCATTTCCAGGCGATTTGAAGGTTAAACCAATTGGCGATCCTCATTTAGACAACTTCCTGAAATCAATTGAATCAAATACAGATAAGGAGAAACAAATTAAATTCCTGGACGATTTTTTAAAGGCCGCCCGTGAGTCAAGCGGTGTCAATTTGCCGGAGAACTATGCACAGTTCGACGGCATGTCATTGCTGGTTGGAAGGCCTTTTGTTTTGATCAGGGCAAAACTCAATCTGGAGATAAAAGGTGCTGCGGCCGTCAACAATTCCTGGAACGCGAGGGAAACAGAATACGCTAAACAGGAACACAGCGTGAGCACTTCCATGGGTTTTGACAAATTGCGCTTCGCCGTCAGGCTGGGTGACAAGTTCCGGGCCACCGACGGGTTCTTTGCTTATTATATCGACAAGGGTGATGCCAAATTTCAGGAACTCTACTCTCCTTATGCCGAAAACAGCGGTTCAAAGGAAGATACCCACGCCGAAGAATACTGGCATAAGCAAGCCATACTCAAACGATGGCACAATATCTATTCGGAAAGGCGCAATATGAGAACCGCAGACAAAGAGGAATTCGAAGCGCTTTCCAGAGGATACAAGAAACAGTTGTTGCGGGTCATTTCCGAGGTTACCAATACCACCGGTCGACCCATACCAAAGAAACTTGGAACAAGCTTGCAGAATCTCAAGCAGGCGGCGTTGGAGGCAAACAAATATGAAATCATCAGCTTTAGTGAGCCGGAAGATGATTTGTTGAAATCTGACCATCTTCCGGATGAGGAAAAAGTTGAATTGAAAGAGTTGCTTGAGCAACACAATACAGCCATTGAGCAAATAAATAAACTGGAGGAGGCCCTGGAAATATTGAACAAGGACCTTACAAGCAATCAGGATGAAATCCGGGAACTCCAACTGGCCCATGGTTATAAGCATAGTGGCCTGGGACTATATCGTCCACACAACGACTTGCTTACGCTTTCACTGGAGGAAGACGAGCTTCACTTGGGCATCCTGATGGACCCGCGCGCTGCTGTGCACCTGCACACCGGCATTCTGCCGGTGAAGCGGGTGGATATCCCACCGGCCTTATTTGCCGAAGCCCTGAATAACATCCAGATCGCTTTCTTAACGACTCCAGTGATATCTCCGGAGCCATTGACAGAATGGAAGGATACCAATGGTCAGCCGCAAACTGTGAACCAGAAGTTCCTGCTACAGGCGCCGCTTCAGAAAGGATACGAATGGAGCTGGCTCCAGCCCGGTGATCCGAATGACATCCCGGCAGAACAAGTGGATACTCAGCCTCCAGCCGGATATTTACCCATATTGGGCAACCAGGTTATTTATGACGGCTGGATGCGGATGAGCTTGAAAAAAGAAAGTAAAGACAGCACTGAACAGAAAAAAACTAAAAAATAAAACCATGTCTATGTCTGACATCCACACATTCCGGGACCTTCACCAGACAAAACCGATCCACGTTGATGTACTGAACATCTCCAATCCGGATGCTTTGCCCGCACCCCTGGTGGTGACCCGAAAACAGGCCGATGACCTTCAGGAAAACAAGCTGTTGTTGCGATTGACTAATGTGGGCAGCGAACGGCTCATCCTCGGAGGCCCACCAGATAAAAGGGGACAGAACAGCGGCATTTACGTTGATCTTTCGGACCTTATGGATGAACCGCACCTGAACAGAATATCCGTATTTATTGACGGGTGCCCGGTGCAGGCAAGTCCGATAATGCCCTTATGGGACCTTCTGAACCCGGATGGGAGCAAGTTGCCAGACAACCCTTTTGTGGCGCCAGGACCAAACCCCGACCATTTAAGCAAGGAGTATTTTATATTATACATCTGGCCGGAGAATGAGCTTTTTTTAGGAATTGGCGCAACCATTACCATCCAGCTTGAAAATGTAGTTTCGGAGTTTTATCCGGCATTGCGCTATCTGGATGTCTCCTGGGAGTTACGAAGGGATACCCTCGAAAGCGAAGAAATACTGCCAACGGTGCAAGGGTTTTGTCAGCTAACCATGGAGCTAAGGCGCCCGCCCGGTTTTGTGGAACCGCCACTTCCCTTGCAGGTAGCCTGGCTTAATGGTCAAAATACCATTTACTCTTCAGTAAAAACGAACGAAAAGGATCTGGGCACCCAGGCTGTTAAAAACGAACTTTCCTTTTGTATCAGCAATACGGGCCTGAAGCCCTTTGTACTGGATTGCAGCAAGCATTCCAGGGGTGTTCCATATTTTGAACTTGAAATGGTTAGTGTTCCGGATGGGGAAAAAGGTAATATGACAAGTGCCATTGCCAATGCAAAGGAATTGGTAAACGCAGAACTTGCAGTTACTGAAGAATCTAAAGCCACAGATGTAAAGTGGAAGGTGAACAAATTTATCCAGGGCCCAACAGTTAAATGGGAGATCCGACCCGACCTTGAGTTGAAGAAAGAAGGCCTGAAAAGTGATAAAAAGGTAATTCTGGGTACCAAAATGGAGGCCACCGTTACATTTACAATATCCAACCTGATAACCAAGCTCCAACCGGGTGTAGGGCTCGTTTATTTTCGGTTTTACAACATGCCCGAACACGATGACGGGCAACTGGTGTTGTTTTTAGAAAAGCGCAACATGGACGAAGCTGTTCATCTGGTGCCACAGTTACAAAATGGAGGAAACAGCCTTGCTTCCCCTTTCTACTGGTCCGTTGAGGAAAAGGATAAGGGCTTCCTTACACAGGTACATATTGGCGAAGAAAAGTATAAACAGGGTTTAAAAATGAAGGTACATGGTGATTTGGAAGTAGAAGGGGATTTAACCGCTGATGAAATCATATCAAAAAATGGAATTTTGGGTATAAATAGCAACATGAAAATAAATGGCGCAACAGAAATAGACGGGATAACAAAAATAAATGACGCAACAGAATTTAATGGACTGACCTTAATTAAACCCAAGATCCATGAATCAGAAAGGAAAAAGGAAGGTGTTTACGAATTCAATGCTAAATTAAAGTTGATGGGTATAGGAGTATACCCAACTTTTGATTCTGAACATCATGCTAGTATTGAGGCGTCTCCTGAAGGTCATAATGGCACTAAAATAATATTTTCTAGTTCCGAAGACAATGGGGTAACTGAAAAGCAGAAAATGGTAATCAAAAATAATGGGTATGTCGGAATAGGGGTAAATGAACCAACTGCAGCTTTACATATTGGGGGTGATGGACGCATTGTAGTTGCACCAGATCGAAAGGTGTATGAAAAACAAGTTAAAAATGCTGGGATCACGCTTTGTGCAAAGGATTCTGATGAGGGGAAAGATAATATTTACAGATATGCATACATAACAGCTAAGATGGATCCGAAAATAAAAGGGAAAGCTTGCATTTTAGAAATCAAAACCCATGGAAAATCCTACCCAAACAACCCAAGCATCATTATAGATTCAAAAGGTAATATTGAATTAAATGGGAATGTTACCATTAACGGGGATGTTAAGATCAAGGAGGTAGTTAACAACAAAGAAAATTACGTTTCAATAAAGGAAAGGCTAAACATTAAGTAGGCAGAAAATATAAATTGAAAAAGTAATGAGAATTCAATAGTAATAAATCGTAGTTTTTTTTCCATAACACCCTGAACTGAGATCAAACCTTCTTCGCCGTCAACACAAGCCCCGGCTCCGTAACCGTCAGTGAAATTATCCGGTCGTTTTAAAATCTACCTGATTCAGTTTGGCCAGTTGTTTGGCATTTAAAGAAGGCGGCGTCAATCGGAATATGGCATTTCGCACCGAAATTAAGAAAGGGTTTTCCAATTGTGCCATGCGACCAATGTTCCATGAGGTATTTGTAATCCAGGCGGTTCGCTTCAGCCTTTTTTTCTCGAAATCAGCGAAAGCTGTTTCAATGGTTGTGGCATCAGCCAGACATTGTCCCAGGGTTACGGCGTCCTCTATTGCCTGACAGGCTCCCTGACCCATATTTGGAGTGGTAGCATGTGCCGCATCGCCAATCAGCAGCACGCATTTAAAGGCAAACCGCTCAATTGGTTTCAGGTCGATGATGTCATTCCATATCAGGTGTTCCTGCCTGGTTTGGGCAATGATCTGTGGAATGGGTTGGTGGTAATTCCTGAAAAATTTATGGAGATCGGAAATTTCGTACTGTGCTGCTTCGGCATCCTGTCTGGGACGGTTGAGGCAAGCGAACCAGTAAATCTTGTTGTTTGCCAGCGGAACAATGCCGAAGCGTCCGTTTTTCCCCCAGGTTTCGGAGCTTTCTTCCAATTGGAGTTCGTTATTATCAATCACTGCCCGCCAGCAGGTATATCCGGCGTAGCGGGTGATGGCATCCGGTAACAATTCCTTTCGAATAAAAGAGTGAATGCCGTCTGCCACGATCAGGAAATCGGTGTTTACCTGTGTCCCATCCTCAAAGGTCAGACAGAGTGGATCCTTGTCCAGGGAAGCATGTTTCAGCCGTTTGCCAAGCACCAGTTGCCCGGATTTTAAGTGATGTAGCAGACATTCATGCAGGTCGGCCCTGTGAATGCTAAAATTGCGATCATTAGATCCCTTGCTCAGCGCAGCATGATCTGTTTTCATGATTTTCCTGCCGCTCTGGTCATAAATGGTGAAGGATGGCAGCTGCCGGCCACGCCTGCTGATTTCTGTCTTGATACCAAGTTGTTCGAAAGCCATCATGGCATTTGCCCCCAGGCCAAGACCGGCCCCAACAGGCCTTAATTCCGCACTTGCCTCATATACGGTTGCTGAAAAGCCCGTCCGGTTCAGGGCAATGGCTGTCGCCAGTCCGGCGATGCCACCTCCCAGGATACTTATAGATTTTTGTTTCATAGTGGGGCAAAGGTATGGGTGGCAAATCGGGCGGCATTTTACATATGTTAAAAATTATTGAGTTCCTGCGCGAATTCTGCTGATGCTAACCTGGGATGTGCCAATATAAGAGGCTATGTATTGCAATGGGCAACGATTCATGATGCCTGGGTATTTTCTGGCGACCAGGTCGTATTTCTCTCTTACAGAATAAAATCGCAAACTTTCAATGCGTTCCTGTTCTTCCAACAAGGCAAATGCTGTGAGCCTTCTGGTGGCACGTTCAAGGTCATGGTGTTGTAAACAGCATGCTTCAAAGGCTTCCGAGCTGAATTGATAAATTTCAGATGTTTCGATCAGATGAATTCCTTTATTACTTGGAAGACCGTTGATCAGGCTTGGCACGGCGCCGATAAATTGCCCATCAACAGCAAAGTAGTCGGTCACTTCTTTCCCGTCATGGTAATAATAGGCGCGTGCCAAACCCTTTTTAATAAAGTACATGGACCTGGCTCGCTGACCTATTTCAAGCAACACTGCGTTCTTAGGCAGAATGTCGAACGAGATGATGTTGAGAAAATCCTGAATACATTTTTCGGAGAGCGGGTTGAGTTTGGCTATAAGTTCAATGACGGGGTTGTTTCGCATAAGGAGGAGTCTCGTATTTGTTAGCCAACCATCATGGGTGGGATTTGACTACAACAAAGATAACTGAATAATGCTGTTCATTCCGAGCCGTTAAATGCCCGTTTTCCACCTGTTTTTACCGTAGAATAAGCAACCCTGCCTTTGACTCAAGCGATTTGGCAGCGGCCTGCTGTTGCCCTCACCTTTGCATCATCAAACGGAACAAAAAAACAACCCGTTTTATTCAAACTTTTTTCACTCAACAAAACAGTATCAACAAAATGAAACAAATTATCCTGCTGCCGCTTCTGGTAATTACCATCTGCTTCCAAAGCATGCATGCACAAAGCCTCAACTTCGGTGTAAAAGCCGGTGGCCAGCTAATCCACATGACCCACATCAACGACAGCAAAGATGCCATCCTGTACCATGGCGGTGCTTTTCTGGAAATTCCTGTGGCAGATCGCCTGAGCATCCAGGCCGAACTGCTTTGTTCCGCCCAAGGTGTGAACGATTCAGAATCGGATGATTTTAAGCAGCGCAATTTTTACCTGCAACTTCCGGTTATGGCTAAATTCCAGGTTTGGAAAGGTCTTAGCGTACATGCCGGTGCACAGGCCGGCTGGCTGATGAGCGCCCACCTGAAAGTAGACGATGGTGAATCCAAAGACTCCTATGAAAACAAAGACGATTTCAAAGAATTCGATTACGGAGTTTTGGCCGGCGCCGAGTACCTCATCACTAAAAACCTTGGTATCGGGGCTCGTGTAAACTGGGGGCTGAGCGAAGTGTTCGAAGCCAGTGATAAGCCGCGTCAACACACATTTCAGGCCTATGTTTCCTACCGCTTTAAAGGAGCGAAATTTTAATCAGGTACAAATTTTTAAACCTCATCCCAACCCAGGTTGTATGGCTCTGACCATGCAACCTGTTTTTGTATTAAACAAAACAGTGAGCGGGTTTGCCTGATTCATCATATTTTTCTATTTTTCGGCGCCTGACGACCCAAAACAGCCCAGGCTGTTCCTATGCTAAAAGCACTGTTGGTAGATGATGAAGAAAAGGCCCGCGAAATCCTTCAATTTCATCTTCAGAATTTTATTCCCGAAATAACAGCTGTTGAAATGGCCTCCAGTGTTCCGGAAGCGCTGCAGGCTATCAAGTCGTTTAAACCGGATCTCTTGTTCCTGGATATTGTGATGCCTCAGCAAGACGGATTCGACTTGCTGGATGCGCTTGATGAGTGGGATTTCGATATAATCTTTACAACAGCTCACGATCAGTTTGCCATCAAAGCCATCCGCTTCAGTGCACTCGACTATTTATTAAAACCAATTGATCCCGATGAGCTGAAAGCGGCTGTCGACAGACATCTCCTGAACCGCAAGGAAGAAAGTAAAAAGCAGGAGTTGTATCGCAATTTTGTTGACAACCTGCGGGCGCCGCTTGAAACCGAATTCAAACTGGCCATTCCGACAGCAGATGGAACTTACTTTTTTAAAACGCCCGATATAATACGTTGTCAGGCCGATAGCAACTATACCGTCTTTCATTTATCGGGAAAGCGAAAATTTGTCTCCTCGAAAACCCTTGGAGAATATGAAGCCATTCTTCAGACCCAGGGCTTTTTGAGAGTACATAAATCCCATCTGGTCAACCTTTCATTTATCGACAATTTCCTTGGAAAAGATTATATCAGACTTTTGGACAACACGGAAATAGAGGTTGCCCGGCGCAGGAAAGACGATGTGAGGGCGGCACTTCAGGGCAGAAACGTTAATTGAAATGGGCATCCGTTTCCTGATAACATCCTCACTGATTTGTGTGCTCCTTTCATTTTCAAGGGCGCAGGAATTTCCTTTTCAGAAGTTTATAATTAAAGAGGTTGGAGACATACCCGTTAATGGTATTTCCAGTATCGCGGAAGACGACAGAGGGTTTCTTTGGCTGGGAGGAGTGTCGGGATTATACAAATACGATGGCAGCACCCTGAATATTTACGCCAATCACCCGAATGACAGCACATCCATCATTCCAGGGCCATATCCGGAAATTGTTAAAAGCAAATATTGTGAAGCCTTGTGGATTGCCAGCAATACCAGCGGTCTTTGTTTCTTTGATTTGCTTACGGAAAAAGCAAAAAATTTTACTGCAGATATTTCAAATCCCTATGCCCTTTTGGACAATGAGATCGGAGGCATTTACGAAGATAACTACGGAGGACTGTGGGTAGGTACCAATAAACTTGCTCTGCATTATCTGGCGCCGGGAAGGAACTCAAACAAATTCAAGCGTTTTCAACCAACACTGACCTCCGGCATGGCGAAAGACGGGAAAGCGGCCGGTCTGATGGGTGAAATAATAGGAGATGCCAGGGACCCGGATATTCTGTGGATTGGCAGCCGTTTCGGCGTGTACCGCTTTGATAAAAAACTTGAAACATTTAAGCTCTTCTCATTTGAACAGGAAGTGGTCTATTGGTACCAGCCGGTAAACCTCCAACTATTTGCAGACCCCTCCGGCGCCATTTGGTGTGGGAGTTCCTCCACCGGCCTTTGTCGCCTGGATCCGGCAACAGGAAATTGGAGCGTATTTAAAATCGAGGGTCCCGATGCATCGAAGTTGCTGGCTAATTCAATTCAGGAAATATGCCCAATTGATCAGCAATATTTGCTGATACTGACCCGGAATGAAGATGCCTGGAAACTTGACTGGAAGAAACAAAGTGTTGAGTATCTGCATATTGGAGAGAAGCAGCCAAACGGCGAACTTTATTATTACAACTGCGCGCAGAAAACAAAAGATGGTGATTTTTGGCTCTCCTATCAATTGGGACTGATTCATTTAACGGCGCGTAATTACGACTGGCATTTCCATTCGATCCCGGAAATAAATCCCGAACTGACCAGAAATAACTGGCAGCGCTCCTATGCTTTGTCTCCCGATAAAAAATCGCTGTATATCGGAACTTTCAGAGGAAATGGCTTGCTTGTCTTCAATCTTGAAACCGGTCAGATCAAAAGTTTTCCGTACCGTATTGTTAACGAACCGGAGATGACGGATGTGTATATGGACGCACTTTGTTTTGATGTCCGTAAGCGGTGCTGGATCGGTAGTGACACAGGTTTGTTATTTCTGGATTATGAGGAAGATCATGTCCGGCGGTTTTCAATAAATCAACCCGAATACCGGCCACTAGAAAAGGCGCATATTTCTGCCCTGGCTTCTCAGGGTAATATGTTATGGGTAGGGACCAAAGGCAAAGGCTTGTTTATGATTGATCTGGCCAAAAAATCTGTGAGGCGAATAGCCATTGGGTTACTGGATAGCAACAGTGTTATTAACACCTTATTGATCGACAGGGGATCGAAGGTTTGGATCGGTCAGGACAATGGTTTAAGTGTAATGGAGCCTTCATCCGGAAACATCTGGAATTTCATGGGTGTTTTTGAGCCTCCGCATGACATTACAAATACGCATGTCACCAGTCTGGCACAGGATGAAGCAGGTCATTTATGGGCTTCAACGCTGGGCGGTGGGATGCTCCGGCTTCGAAATGCCGATCCTCATTCACCATGGTTTGATGCCTATTACAACAATGATGAGCCGGCCGGGAATCTGGTGTATGAGTTTGTGGTGTGCGATCATGGCAAACTTTGGCTGGGCCTGCAGAGTGGAATGGCCATTCTGGACACAGCCACCCGGAAGTTTGTGAACTACGACCATCGCGATGACATGTTTGCGAAGATCGGCGCCCTGATCAGGGTTCCGGATGGCAGGATTGTCAGTGGCGCACATCGTGGATTCCATTTTTTCCATCCTGATTCCATTCAAAACTCTTCGACAAAACCGGTGCCGTATCTGAAAAAGTTCAGGGTATTCGACAAGGATATTGATTTGCCGAGGCACATTGACCGAATGGATCAAATAAGCCTCAGGTATGATCAGAATCACTTTTCTTTTGAGCTGGGAGCGCTGAATTTTGGAATGTATTCGAGAACCGGATTCGCCTATTGGCTGGAAGGCTATGATGACGATTGGGTATTCAGTGGCTCCAGGAACTATTTGAGTTATACCAATTTGCCGGCGGGCCATTATACACTGCACGTCAAAGCAGCCAATAAACATGGTATATGGTCGGAGCAGGAAAAGACACTGGAAATCAATATTCAACCGCCGTATTGGGCAACCTGGTGGTTCAGGGTGCTGGGTTTCATCTTAATTTGTTCGTTGGGTTACGGTGTTTATCTGGCCTGGCGCCAGCGTCAGCGGATACTACAGGCACAGAGCGCAGTGGAATACTTTGCCAATATGGAATATCAAAATACCAGTGTTCGCGACATTCTGTGGGATGTGAGCCATAAATGTATGTCGAAGCTACATCTGGAGGATTGTGTGATTTACTTATTGGATGAAACAGGGGAAATGCTGATCCAGGAAGCGGCATACGGAACAAAAGGGCCGGAGCTGTACAACATCAAGGATCCGCTCCACATACCACTTGGAAAGGGAATCGTTGGAGCTGCGGCCCTGAAGGGCGAACCCGTTCTGGTTCCGGATACCCGCAAGGATCTCCGTTATTTGTTGGACGACAAACCCAGATTATCCGAGCTCGCAGTACCTATTATGCACGAAGGGATGGTGATCGGAGTAATTGATTCAGAACATTCTTCACTTAATTTCTTTAAAGAATACCATGTTCAGGTCTTAAGGACCATTGCCTCACTTTGTGCCGATAAAATTGCACACACGCGTGCAGAAGAACAAATGAAGGAGAAGGAAAAGCAGTTGAAGGAATTGAATCATAGTCTGGCAGAATCTCAGCTGACTGCCTTACGCGCCCAGATGAATCCACATTTCCTTTTTAACAGCCTGAATTCAATCAATTGGTACATCATAAAAAACAAACCTGCTGAAGCCACACGATATATAGCCCGTTTTTCCAGGTTGATCCGTCTTATCCTGGAACATGCCGAATGCCGGCTTATTCCACTTGCACAGGAATTGGAAGCGCTGCAATTGTACCTCGAAATGGAAGCCATGCGTTTCGAACAAACATTTGAATACCGCTTTGAACTTGATCCTGAAATAGATACCGATGAGATGCTGGTGCCACCGCTGATCATTCAACCCTTTATTGAAAATGCGATATGGCACGGATTGCTGCCCAAAAAAGATCCGGGGCTATTAAAAATAGTCCTGTATCAAAAAGATGAAGCCATTATTTGTGTAATTGAAGACAATGGGATTGGGAGGGCGGCCGCAGCCCGAAACAGCAGCAATCACTCAAAAAATCGCCAGTCGAAAGGCCTGAAGATTACTGAGTCACGGATCAAAAAACACAATCAAATGGACAATGGCGTTTCTCCGGTTTTGATTACAGACTTGTATGATGCCAAAGGAAAGGCAGCAGGTACCAGGGTTGAACTAACTATTTATTAAAAATCCTCCCGGACCTGTTTTGAAGCCCGGGAGGATGATATTAATACCGGAAAACTATTCTACAACGGCATTTGCCACGCTTGAGCTGTATGCGATAAAATAACCCAAAGCGCCGCCTTCCCAATTACTGATCGGGTTTCCCGGGGCTGTGTTACTATTCCCTTCTAAAACTGGCGCAAGGGTAAAATAGTATTCATAGGCGGCTGCATCAATGCTTCGGAGTTCGACGCTTAACTGATCTCCGGGTTCGTACAGATTTAGGAGCGCCCATTTTACCCGGTTCCCATCTGTGTACTTGTCGTCGAAATATTGCAGGTCATGTTCCAGTGAATCATTGGAGCTGACTATGATCCGGTAATAGTTTGCCAAACCCGGTTTGTCGTCGAATTCAACGTAAACTTCCCGGCTGTTTTCTTCTCCTGGCAGGCTGAGTTCTTTTGAACTTACCTGGTTTAGGATAACAGGCTCTGGCAGAAAGCTGCTTGCTATAAACGATTTCCCATCGTGCAAAACCTGAAGAGTATAGGTTTTTCCGGCTTGAGCATCTACGATGGCCGTATATAACCCGTTGCCTGCAGAATTTAAACTGATTGTCTCACCCGACTCACTATAGAGGCTTACTTCAGCATCATCAAATCTGACGGTTTCCTTATTGCTGAAGTAGCTCTTGGTCTGATATACCCTAACCGTAAAAAGATGTTCCCCTTCCTGTAAACTTGCTTCAATTACGGTTTTGGGAACGCTGCTATTCAGATCGATTTGCACTACTTTTTCACAGGCGCCCAATAAAAGAGCTGCCAATATGAACATAGTTGGTATGAAAATTAATTTATGGAACATGACAAGGATAGTTTTGAATGAATGATGTTTAAAATTTGAAATTCCACATTACCGAGGGCACCCATCTGAAAAGCGCAATTTGGGTGGCTTCGTTCTGACCTGGATGCCTTTCACTTTCAGAAAAATTAATGGCGTAGGCATTCTGGCGGCCATAGGCGTTGTAAACTGAAAAGTTCCAGCTTGATTCGTAACGTTTCGTCTTTTGTGCTATGAAAGTGGTACCGAGATCAAGTCTGTGATAATCAGGAAATCGATACCCGTTTCGCTCGGTATAGTAGGGAATGTTTCTGCCCTCAAATTCATAGCTACCGGAGGGGAAAGTCGCAGCATCGCCAGTGTTAAACACCCAGGTAGCCGAAAAATTCCATCGAGGGGTAATATCATACATCCCTACCACTGCCAGGTCGTGTATCCTGTCCTGGCGGGCCGGGTATTCGCCACCTTCGTTCACGGCATCAAATTTTCGCAAGGTTCGCGACAGCGAATAACTAACCCAACCGGTAAACCGGCCGCGTTTTTTCCGGAGCAGCAGTTCAAGGCCATAAGCACGGCCATCGCCATAAACCAACTCAGACTCTACGGTGCCGTTGAAAAACAAATCGGCGCCATTTCGGTAATCAATCATGTTTTTCATACGCTTGTAATAGGCTTCCGCTGAAAATTCAAATTGGTTGTCGGCGAAATTCAGGAAGTACCCAAGCGCCACCTGATCGGCAATCTGAGGTTGGATGTTGTTTGTACTGGGCATCCAGATGTCCGTTGGAGTGCCGGTAGTGGAGTTCGACAGCAGGTGCATATACTGGTAGTTGCGGTTTAGAGAGGCTTTTATGGAACTCTTGCTATTCAGCTGGTAACACGCGGATAGTCTGGGCTCCCATCCGCTATATTGTTTGATGCTTTCCCATTTGTCATATTCTTTTTCGGCAATGACATTGGCAGCCTCGTCAAAAGTGTAAGCGGTACCGGCGCCTATATAATCAAACCAGGAATAGCGAATCCCGGCTTCAATGCCCAGCACAGAGTTCAGCGTCCAGGAGTCCTGGAGATAAGCACTTCCTTCCAGGGCAAATCGGTTATCAAGAGCCATGGAGTTATAGCTGCTTCCTGCTCCTGATTCAATTGTTCCTGGAATAAATTGATGGTGAATGATGTTGGCACCGAACTTAACCATGTTGCGGTCGTTCAGGAACCACCCGAAATCCTGTTTCAGATTGATATCGCGAATGCCGGAATTGATCGCCAGTGTTGAAACCGAATCAGCCTGTAGGTGAATGTTATACTGGTAATTGCTAAAAATGGCTGAGGTATTTGAGAACAGTTTTTCTCCATAAATGTGGTTCCAGCGCAATGTAGCTGTTGCATTTCCCCAGTTAAAACCGAATAAATCGCGCAAACCGAAATCATCTTTTCCAAAATAGCCGGAAGCAAAAATGCGATCACGACTGCCCAACTGATAATTTGCCTTCAAGTTGATGTCATAGAAATACAGGTGGCTTTTCCGGACACTCTCAACATTGGATAATTTAAGAAAAAGGTCGGCATAGGTACGGCGTGCGGCGATCATAAAGGAACCCTTGTCTTTTACAATGGGCGCCTCAAGGGTCAGTTTGGATGCGATCAGGCCAAGACCACCCTCTACGCTCATTTTTTTATTATTGCCTTCTTTCATGCGAATATCCAGAACGGATGAGGCTCTGCCACCATATTCCGCCGGCATATTTCCCTTGTACAAGGTTACATCCTTAAGTGCATCGGAGTTGAAAACTGAAAAGAAGCCCAGTAGGTGTGAAGCATTGTAAACGGGCGCTTCATCTAGCAGGATAAGATTGTGGTCGGCGGCGCCTCCCCTGACATAGAATCCGCTGTTTCCTTCACCAGCAGATTGCACGCCTGGCATAAGCTGAATGGTTTTCAGGATATCGGGTTCGCCAAAAATTACGGGTATTGCTTTGATGTCTTTTGGAGAAAGTCGCACAACGCCCATTTCGTTTTTACTTACGTTCTGATCTGTGCGTTCTGACCTGATTTCTACCTCGGCAAGCACGGCGTCGCTGGCTTGTAACTCCAGCGGTAGTGTAAGATTATTCTTCCGCAAGTCGATATGCTTTTCCTGGGCGGTGTAACCCAGGTACTGGACGCGGAGCGTGTATTCACCTGCCGGCAGGGACATCGCATAAAATCCGTACACATTGGAAGCAATTCCGGTACCTGGCAATTCCTTGATTGAAACGGTTGCTCCGATCAGGTCCTCACCATTAGCAGCGTCTTTGATATTTCCGCTTACCGTAAATTTCTGGGCCTGGAGACACCAGGGTAAAATGAGCAATAGGATCCACAGCAGCAGCCGTGGGCTGTTGAAATTTTTCATTGTTTTTAGCTTAAAGTGATGAATTGTTTATTGGCTCAGGATGGTTTGACCAATGGTATGAATGGCTTTCGGGTATGTTTCTATGCCATGACCTACGTTCTCAAAAAGAAAAACCTGCTTTAGAGTGCATATTTTGGCATGTGCATTTTTTATGGAAAGGGCAGGTGGGAATAATATGTCGCGACTTCCCTCCAGCAGGTAGGTGTTTACTCTGATCTGCTCAAGCTCAGATCCCATGTAATATGGTTTCTGGGTTTTATCCATGTACCGTTTTAGTGCAAACACTTCATACTCCACAAGCAAGGTTTCAGCAGTTTCTGAAAGCGTATGCTGAGGCTTGCAAAAAACAGCCTGCTCAAGGAATTTTATAACATTCTTTCGGCTGGGGTTGACTATGGGTAGAAGGTTGTAATACAGGTTTTTTGGGTGCAGGGAAAAAGGTTGCAGACATCCTGGGTTTAATAAAAAGGCGGTTTTTATTATATGTGGAGCTATCAAACATAGCTTCATGCAGATAAGTCCTCCGAAAGAAGCACCGGCGATATGCACCTGAGTTAACTTGAGCGCCTGTAGAACTTCAAGGGCCCACTCTCCATAAGCGTTTGTTTTTATATCGGGTGTGTTGCCTTCACTCAGGTTCGGGAGTCCGTTGGTTTCTATCAAAAAAATTCTGAACTTTTTCCCCATATGATCCAGCCCGCGGTCAAAATCCCAAAACAATGCAGACGTTCTGGCTCCGGGAAAAATGACCAGTGTTTCCAGCTTATCAATTGAGGTGTTCAATCCCCAGATATGAGTTTTACCAAGAGAAGTTTTGATTTGAATCGGTTCATAATGTCGTTCGTTATGGGTTTCAAGTTTTTTCACCCAGGTTTCGAACCAGGCCAAATCCTTTCCCGGGTTTTTGAATTGTGATTTTCTATGGATTTTCATGTTGGTATTAGAAATTGGATTTGATGACTTGAATGGTTCAGCTATTACTGGTTTCCGGAATTCTGTTTTGATGAAGTAGTGTTTTGAGGTTTTTGAACATTTTCAGATGGACTTTTTTCATTTTCATAGCCAGTAGTTTTCGGGGAATACAGGGTCCTTCAATGTTGATTTTTTCTGTTATAAATCCTTGGTTTTTGAAAAAAGTCAGGGCAATTTTTAACCCGTTTTGCAAATCAGATTTCATGATTACCGAACCATCATCCAGGTTTCTGGAGACTCTTACCCAATAATGAAAAGGGTATGGGATCAAAAAGATGTAGGATGTTTCAAAACACAAATAATGGTGGTTATTGCGCTTCACCACTTTTGTGATCAGGGGATGGATTTCCGGGTAGTTAACCGGGTTTGTTACGAATGCAAACACATTGTCCAACAACTCCGGAAACACTGTTTTGATTTCAAGACTGGTTATATTTTCTTTGTTTCGAACTATCATTAATAATTGGCTTTACCCTTAGGGTCTGATTAGTTGATTTTGTTTTCATTGATGACACAAAGGTGATAGCAAAGGGAAAGTGTTGCCGAATCCGTTGATTAAACGGCAAAGCGGCTTATTTACCGGTAAATAAGCCGCTTTCGAATGCAGATAAAACAGGTATCCCGGGCATTCCAGATGGAATTACCCAAAATACTTCATGGTATACAGTATCGGGTTGCGCCCTGGCTTTGCCGTTCTTTGTTCAAACTTTCACCGCCGTCAACACAAGCCCCGGCTCCGTAACCGTCAGTAAAAGCACCTTCCCGTCTTCAACTGTAAAACTGATCTCCACAGAGCTCACTCCATTGTAGGTAAACACATTGGGTGATTTCTGATACAAGCCACCTCCGGCTTTACCCAGTTTACCAAGCGAGAGCATTTTACGCATATTCACTTTTACCGTAAGGCCTTCGTTTGGACCGTCGCCATACCGGTAATCACCCAGGTATTTTTCTTTATCTTCCATGGACATCTCAAGATTTTCTGGTCGTGGATTGGCAGTGCCGAGTCCTTCCAGATAGTCGATGAGTTTTTTCGAGTCGTCCTTCTGTTTTTCACTGGTGGAATCAGATCGGAGTCCGGCCTGCGCGTGTTGAAGGAGTGTGATGCCATGTGGGCCCCAAATAGACTCTACTCCAGGCTGTGCCTCGATCATCGTTTTTACGGCTTCGTAATGTCCCAGCATGGCATAGGTGAAAATATCCGGCCGCGCTCCCTTGCTGATGAGAAATTCGGCAATATCCCGTCGGCCCACATGCGAGGCGGCACCCAGCGCTGTTTCCCAGTCGCCAAAAGACCAGTCCCAGGTAGCCCTTGCCAATTCGGGGCGTTTATTTACCAGTTCCTGTACCCGTTCAAAATTAAAATGGGAGGCGCCCACGACTTCTGCTACTATTTCATCGTCGATGGAAGGGTAGCGGTGGAACAGGTTTTCGGGAACGTTCTTGTCAGAATCTACTTCACTAATGTTTCGGGCAAAAATAATATTGGGAATGGATGCGGTGATCATACCCAGGAAGGAGCTTTTGAGGAGGACGCGTCTGCTAAGGTTTGCCATGTCTCAGTTGTTGTATTGGTTATCTGTATTGCCAGATTTATAAAAGACACAAGGGCTTTGAATTAGTTGTTTGAAAATGTATTTCACAAGTCATTCAATGATGTTTTTTAAGGGTAAGCCGATAATTAGTTTTGACAAGTTAAAGACAAATTTCTGTGAGGATATCGCCCGAAATAGCGGCCTTTTGTACATTAACTCCTTCAATCGAGCAATGTCTTTTATTATTTTCCAAATTAAAACATTATGAAAAAAAAGTACCTGTTTTTATTTATCCTGGGCTTGTGTTCTACGGCTTCTGTGTTTGCACAGGGGAAAGTAGAAGCATTTCCCGAATTCATTTATCTGGATGCTACGGATGGAGTAGCCGACAAAGCTTTGCTATTTCAGAAGCATTACAAGATGGAGGCCTCTGATGAACTGCAGCCTATCAAAAACCAAACGGATAAGTTGGGGTATACCCACGAAAAATTTCAACAGTATTACAAAGGTGTAAAGGTTGAAAATTCGGTTAGTACCCTGCACTCAAAGGGTGCAAACGCAACCATGATCACAGGAAACTACCGCCGGATCACGGGTTTGGAGGTAACCCCTACAATCACTCCTAAAACAGCTTTTCTTGCGGCCAAAGCGCATGTAAACGCCGAAAAGTACATGTGGGAAATCCCGGTTTCAGAACACAACGATTACACGATGCCTTCTGGTGAACTGGTGGTTTTGCTTGATTTTGAAGGCAAAAACCCACCGCATTTGGCTTATAAGTTCGACATGTATGCCATGGAGCCGCTATATCGTGGTGATGTTTACATAGATGCTAAAACCGGTAAATACCTTCATGAAAACCTGACTATCCACCATGCAGATGTACCCGGAACAGGTGATTCTTATTACGATGGTTTTGTAAACATTACAGTTGAAGATCTTGGCAGTTCATACAGGCTCCGGCAAACAAGCAGTGGCGGCGGCGTTCAAACATTTAACCTGAACAACGGTACCAATTACGGAGCAGCTACGGATTTTACCAGCGCAACGTCGCATTTCTCCTCAGATGGAGTAGGTGTTGAGGCGCATTATGCTTCTGAACAAACGTACGACTACTACTTTACGGTGCATGGTCGAAATTCCTACAACGATGCAGGAGCCGTGCTGAAGTCGTATGTTCATTATTCCAACAATTATGTGAATGCTTTTTGGAACGGTTCTGTTATGACCTACGGCGATGGCAACGGCAGTGTAACACCATTGGTAACGCTGGATATTTGTGGGCATGAAATTACCCATGCCGTCACTCAATTTACGGCTGGACTGATCTATTCAGGGCAGTCAGGAGCACTCAATGAATCTTTTTCGGATATATTCGGAGAAGCAGTTGAAAACTGGGGAAAAGGCAGTAACAACTGGCGAGTGGGAGATGAGATCAATTTGCTCATCAGAAACATGTCAGACCCAAATGAAACCAACTGTCCGGACACATACCTTGGTGATTTCTGGGATCCGGGCCAGGAAGTGCATACCAACTCGGGTGTGCAAAATTTCTGGTTTTTCCTGCTGACAGATGGCGGAAGCGGTACCAACGACAATGGCGATGATTACTGCGTAACGGGCCTGGGCATCAATGCTGCCGAGGCTATTGCATACAGAAACCTTTCTGTTTATCTGAGTCCGTCTTCCAATTATGCGGCAGCCCGAACAGGGGCCATTCAGGCAGCGACGGATCTGTATGGTGCAAACTCTCCAGAAGTGGTATCTGTTACGAATGCCTGGCATGCAGTGGGGGTGGGCGCGCCTTATGGACCAACAATTTCTTGTCCGAGCAATGCTGTAACAAGTAATACGCCCGCAACTTGTGAGAAAATGGTGACTTACAACAGTCCAACAGCCCGTGCAAACTGCCCTAGTGTTACACAAACAGCCGGATTATCAAGTGGCTCTTCATTCCCTGTAGGAGTAACCACTAATATTTTCAAGGTTACAGATGCGGATAATACTACATCTACCTGTTCCTTCACGGTTACCGTTAATGACACAGAAGATCCGGTTATTACCTGTCCGCCCAGCCAGACCCTGGATTGTGGCACACCATTGCCATCCTATTCAGGATCTATTACCGACAACTGCCCGGGACCATATAGTCAAACTCAAACTCCTGCAGCAGGAACACCTATTTCAGGGTCAATCCCGGTAACCCTTACTGCAACCGATGCACATGGCAGACAAGGCAGTTGCTCCTTTACCGTTACTTCCACAGATATCGGCGTGCCCATCATCTTTTGCCCGTCTAATGTGTCTCAGAACAGTAGTTCGGCAGCCTGCGGTGCAAATATCAGCTATCCTGCACCAACCACTTCGGATGATTGTGGTGTGAGTTCAGTCTCTCAACTCAGCGGACTGGCCAGTGGTGCGTTTTTCCCGGTTGGTGTAACAACAAATGTGTTTCAGGCCATGGATGGAAGTGGCAATACGGCTACCTGTTTTTTTACCGTAAGCATAGCGGATGTAACATCGCCAACTGCCAATTGTCCGGCTAATATTTCGAGAAATAATGACGCCGGCGTTTGTGGTGCGGTGGTAACATATTCAAGTCCAACCGGATCTGACAATTGCACTATAAGTTCTGTAACCAGAATCAGTGGACTGGCCAGCGGCGCGCTTTTCCCGGTAGGTGTTACCACAAATGTTTGGAGAGCTTCAGATCCAAGTGGCAACTCAGGTACCTGCTCCTTCACGGTTACTGTATCAGATACAGAAGCTCCGGTAATAAATTGTCCGGCAGATTTTTCACAAAACAATGATCCGGGTGAATGTGGTGCTACAGTAAATTACGGAGCACCGGCGGCCTCAGATAATTGTGCTTTGAATGACGTATCCCAGATTAGCGGTTTGTCGAGCGGATCGTTTTACCCGGTTGGCAGCACCATAAATGTATGGCAGGCCGACGATATTTATGGCAATGTCAATACATGTTCCTTTACCGTAACAGTGATTGATGTAGAACCTCCTGTGGCATTTTGCCCTCAAGACAGATACGTCAACACCGATCCTGGTCAGTGCTTTTCCAGCATCGGCATTCAGGGCGGTTTGAGTTTCTCCGATAACTGCTTTGTAAGTGAAAACTTCAACAACGCACCATCTCCCTTCCCCGTTGGCGAAACGGTGGTAACCTGGACGGTGAGCGATAACGGCGGCAATACCGGCACCTGTACCTTCCTGGTAAGTGTTCGCGATGCCGAGCCACCCAGCATTTCGTGTCCTTCAAACATTATCCTGCCTACCGATCTGGGGGATTGTATGGCTGTAGTAAATTTCAATGTGTCGTCCAGCGATAACTGCGGTTTGGCCAGTACGGATATAACTGATCCTTCCGGATCGTCTTTCCCTGTAGGCTGGACCAATGTCATATACACAGCCACGGATGTACATGGGAACACTTCTTCCTGTGCTTTCCTTATCCGGGTGGATACACGCGTCGAAGTTTGTAATGATATTGATGATGACTGTGACGGACTGGTGGATGAGGCTGAAGACTGGGCCCGTTTGATGAAGCAATACGGAAGCGATTCCGGCGCAAGTGACCAATACGGCGTAAGCGTGGCCATTGACGGTGACTATGCCGTGGTTGGCTCAAAACAACTGAATGGCAATGGCGAAGTGGTTGGCGCTGCCTACTTGTTGTTCCGTGATAAAAACGGAACAAACGCCTGGGGGCAGATTGCCAAACTGGAAGATCCGGGTACTGAAGCCGGGGATAACTATGGCGCCAGTGTGGCCATATCCGGTGGAATTGCAGCAGTAGGATCGCCTTTTGATGACGAAGTTTCCACGGATGAAGGCAGTGTTTCCATTTTCTATCAGGATGCAGGCAATCCGGCTGTGTGGAGTTTCCACAAGAAAATCACGGTAGCAGGTGCTAAAAGCGGAGATAATTTTGGTACCAGTGTGGCGCTCAATGGAGAGCAGCTAATCGGTGGCGCCAATAAAGAGGATTCAGCGGGGCAGGATGCCGGAACTGCTTATGTATTTTACCAAAATGAAGGCGGAGCTGATAATTGGGGTCAGATAGCCAAGCTTCAGGCTACTACGGGTCAGGCTAATGACAATTTTGGAATAAGCGTAGGCATCGATGGTGATTATGCAATTGTTGGTGCCAACGGAGTAGATGGATTCCAGCCAAATGCAGGTGCCGCCTATATTTTTGGCAAAAACCAGTTTGGTCCTGATAACTGGGGCCAGGTTGCCAAACTACAGACTAACCAATCGGGCGCCGACGATAACTTTGGTATCAGTGTGGACATCAGTGGTTCGTATGCCTTGGTTGGCGCGGATCAGTACGACAAAAAAGGGGCTGACGCAGGCGCGGCGTTCGCGTTCTACAAAAATGCAAATGGAATTTTAGATAGCTGGGGTCAGCAAAACATGCTGCTCGATCTGAACGGAATGCCCGGTGATCACTTTGGTTGCTCAGTTGGTATTGATGGCGAATACGCCGTTGTTGGCGCCTGTGGCCACGACGATTTCTTTGGCGATAATTCAGGCCGTGGATTCGCCTTCCTGCGCCAGAATAATGGCTGGGTAGCTGTTGGCGTTCTGGAAGATGGTGGAGGCTCGGAGAACGATGCCCTGGGTTCTGCAGCAGCCATCAGCGGACGGACAGTCATTCTGGGATCACCTTTTGCGGGTAACGGAGACGATCAGGGCGCGGCCCTCATTTACGGCGGATTGTGTAATGCCGAACAGCGTCCGACAGACAGGAATGCACCAGGTTTGACAAGTTCCGGAACAGTTCTTTGTTACCCGGTTCCCTTCAGCGATGTGTTGAATATTGAGCTTGATGGATTTGCCAAAGGAAACACACAGGTTTCTGTGCTTAATACAGTAGGTCAAACCGTTGCTCATGTGTACAACGGTCTGATTGATGGAGCTATGTCAGTTCAATGGCGTCCGGCTCAGGTAGCCGATGGCATTTACTTCCTGCGCGTAATTGCTGATGGGAATGTTATGACACAGACGATCGTTTTAGAAAGATAAGCGTATTGCGGTGTTGTTTTGATTCGCTGCTTCGGGTATGTATCCGGAGCGGCGAATTTTTTTCAGCTGGTGGTTTTATTCGCTTTTATTGCGTCGACCAAATAGGTACAGCAGGCCTAAAACGGCCATTCCACCTAAAATATACAACCACCACGTATTGAATTCTATTTCCTTGCGAGAACCGATTCCCTCCGGCATTGGCGCCTGATAAGTATCGTAATTAAAAATCACCGTATCCTTCCCGGCCTCATCCATTTTTGTGATCCTGGGCCCTTCGTCTCTTCCCTTGGATTTGAACTCCAGGATATAGGCTTCTCCTTCAAAAAAACACAAACCGGTTGGCACCCAGTCGCCGTCAGCTTTATAGTAAGTTTCCGTTTGTTGATTATCGAGCACTTTGATAATTCGTTGTCCGGCCACTTCGGCTATGTATAGGTGTCCGTCAGGACCTTTGGACATGCCCAACAAAACTTCTGAATGAGGATCGAAGGGTTGTTTGGCAATCAGGTTTTCAGCCAGGATGCTTGCTTTTCCGTTGGCGTCTATCTTTATCAGCTGGCTTTTTCCAGAGCCGATGTTGGGCCCGTAATAATTACCCTCTTCATCGCCAAATACCGATTGATTCCATTCAATGGCGTAGTCACCCACTTTCACTTTTTTGCCCTGTGCATTTATTCTCCAGATATACTTATCGATGCCGAAAATGATCTCGCCTCTGGGCGTATAGCTGCAATTGCCGCCAAAAAATTCATGAAAATCAAGTGTGTGAAAAAGCGTATCAATAGCGCCGTCTTTGGAAACCCTTAGCAGGGTATGATGATCTTCTCCGTGCGCTGTGATCAAATTGCCTTCGGCGTCTATACTGACATTGTGCGCATGGAAATCACCGAATATTTTCACGAGTTCTCCTTCAGATGTTAACTTCCAAACGGTGCCTCTGCCATTGTGCATTATGTCGGCAAAGAAAATATTGCGGTCTTTATCCATGGCGATCCCCCAGGCCGGATGTGCCCTGGAAAAGGACAAGTAGAGGAAGAGTATAAGGAAGGTGGAAAAGTGCTTCATCGCGTGAAATTGGGTTGACTACATGAGCAAATGATTACATGAATACATGATTGATGAAGGGAACGGTGAATGTTGATTTGAGAAGGTCCAGTAAATTGAGTCCATTTTCACAGTCCAAATCCAATAGTTTCAATCAACCCTCTTAAATTACATCTTCAATCATATGTTCATTTAATCATTTACTCAGGTAATCTAATGCCGTGTGGATGCCGTAAACGAGAGGACACAAACGATCCGGGATGGTTGCTTCATGTTGAATTATATATACCAAACACCGAACAGGGCCTGCTAAATAGCCGAACTCTCCTTAACCGGTATCCAGATCTCTTCCTCCGAATCGGGATCGTTATTTCGGTATTTTTCCCCCAGGACTTCGAAGTGAGGCCTGTTATCAAGCACATAGCCAGAGTTGGAAAGCCAGGTTCCATAAATGTATTGAAATATGGAATTATCGGTGTTGAGGCCTTTGTAATCAAACACAGCATAAAGTCCTCCTGGGAGAATAAAGGCCTCTAATTCCTGCGGCACAGCGTTGAAATCCGAAACTTCCACGGCGGCCCATTTTTCAAATTCATTTGAGGGGGTAAAGCTTTCGAAATGCCCGGGCTGGTAAATCGCCAGTGAAATCATATCACTGCTTGTCCGCTCTTTTATATGCTTTAGGAGAGGCACAAAACCTCTCCAAAGTTCTGCAATGGCAAAATTGCTGAAACTCATGGTCATGCGTTTGCCCACAAGTTTTTTTTCGGGGATGGTTTCTATTCTTACTGGTGTATTATTCATTGGCTTTATGAACCGCGACAAGTCGCAACATTTCGCCGCGTTTGGTCAGAAGACACAAGCGCGGCGGGAATGATAAGTAACGGTTTTTACGGCTAAACCAGATCCTTCTCCCAAAACTGCAATTCTTTTTCGCTCTCCTCCGTTTCATCCATCTCTTTCCAGGAGATTTTACAAGTAAATCCCACTTTCTTGCTGAAACCTCTCTTTTCCCAAAACCTGTCTAGTGGCACAAAATTCTTCGGTCGCCTGGGATGAGTTTCATCTCTGATCACGCCGCAAAAAATGGCCTTTTTGTATCCGAGCTGCCTGGCCCATTTTTCCCTTTCCTCCATGAAACGAACGCCAATGCCATGTCCACGATAGTCTTTATTCAAAACGGATTCACTGAAGTAAAAAATCTCATCAATGTTGTATCCGCCGTTTATCCAGTCCTGCTGAATTTCTGTGGGTTCATTTTTTAACGGAATTCCGGTGGAAACACCAATAACTTCCTCTCCGTCAAACGCTACCACAATCACGCTTTCTTCAGACTGGATAAATGTCTCCAGATATTTTTCTTCGTACTCAACAGATCCGTCGTACAGGTAAGGGAACTCTCTGAAAACCTGGATGCGCAGAGCAGCGAGGGATGATTTGTATTGGTTTGCGCTTTCACCGGTGAAAGCGCGGATGTTTAGGCTCATTTATGAAATCAATAAGTCGTCGTTACATAATCGAAGCTACAGGTATATTCCTTCGATACGGTGTTTCGCATTTCGGAGCCGTTTATTTTGGCATAGTACTTTGCAGTGGACAGGAAGTGTATGGCGCCCAAACCCGGAGCATTCTTATCGTCGCGGCCCTGGAAAAGCCCGTTCACATTTATGGTAGTGCCTTGCCCTCCCGAGAAGTTGTGGGACTCCACGAATATCCTGATCATCTTGTCCTCAATCCAGTATTTACCTGTAAGCGTATTGCCACTGATGTACATGGTACAGCCGTAATCATTGCCAAAGTGAATGGTACAGGTATTCAGAAGGGCATTTTTGGAGTTTTGGATCCATTCGGATTTGCCTTCTATCAGCTTAAATTCCAGGATTTTGACAATATCGAGTTTGATGCCATTTTGTAGGAGATACTGTACTGAGGGATCAATGGTGTTTTCGGGCTTTGGGTTGTTTGGAGTGTTGTGTTGTTGAAAAATGCTTAACAGCAATAAAAAGGCAAGAGTAGAATTGAACGGCATTGTGACATGTAGTTAATAGAATGAAGCGATATTATTATCTGTGCAAATCTGTGGAATCCATGCTGAATTTCAAAGATGAAGCGCTTTAAATCATGGTAACTATTTTGAATTAATCAAATGGAATTAGATCAGGCTCCAAATATGCCTGTTTGGCTTTGTCCGATTGAAAAATATCAAAGCCGTAATGGCAATCGAGTAGCTCCCTGAAATTGTTTTTCAACCTTGGGAACTCTGCTGTGAAGTCTGTAAAATTGTCCGATCCGGATTTTAGCCAAAAATGATAAACGGCTCTGATGGCAGCAATGGTGAGTGTGGTGTTGTATTTCCCTTCGGCGCCAATATGGGCTACAAACGCCTGCAATTGCCCGGTAATATTCTCAATGGCCTGTTCAATGCCATATTTGTTGATGTGTATCCAGGCCAATCTCAAATGTGCTTCGTGAGAAAAAATGTCGGGATTCAGGGTACAATTCCTGAATTGGTATTCAAATTCCGCGTCGGTGAGTTCGAGGTGTTTTTCCATAACGATTTTTTTCTAACAGGATATAATGTAACCTGTTTACCAAAGGTACTTCTCATTGGTGTACCCAAGGTAAAAATCATCAATCATCATGAAACGCCCGATATTAGTCGGGCGTTTCTTCCAATCAAAGTCCTCTATTCTATGATCAATTTACCTGCATAATACTGTAAACCATCTCTGACCCTAATCACATAAATCCCGGAATTTAAATCTACCCGTACTTGATGGTTTTTGTCCGGATGCTGCTGGCGATACACCATTCTTCCGCGCAAATCAAATACTTCCAGAACGGCATCTTTGGTAAAATCGCCTTCAATCCCGAATTCTCCAGTGCTTGGATTTGGCATGATCTCCAGATTTTCATTTAGTATTGGAGCATATAGGGAACTGCTCACGGTGGTACTGTGCTCTATACTTCCTCCCGGCCCGCAGATCCAGAACAGCTGGCCATTATTTGTGTTTACTATATCCAACCCTTGCGCAAACTCATCGGCCAAATACGCATCCTCCCAGGTATGCCCGCCATCCGTAGTTTTAGCAACTCTTCCGGTACCTGATGACCCTCCTGCCACCCAACCATTCAGCGGGTCAATAAACCTGATATTACGCCAGTAGGACGAATAAGGCAAGGTGCCTTCATTCCAGCTTTGTCCACCGTCTGTGGTGTAAAAGGCACTGGTTGAAAACTTGTCGATCGTGAGCCACCCGGTGTTATCGTCATAAAACCAAACACTCAGGATCTTATCAGCTGTGGGCGCGGCAATAGGCGTCCAGCTCAGGCCGCCATCGGTGGTTTTGGCCAGCACAGCATCGAAGCCTCCAACATAGCCGACATTCTCAGAAGGGAAGCAAATGGCACTTAGATAAGTTTGATTGGCGATGCTGAAGCTGCTCCAGTTCTGGCCTCCATCGGTACTGCGGGAAACGACACCTCCTGAGTTGCAGATATGCACGGCGCTGTTGGTAATGGCGATCCCAGATGCACTCTGATTCAAATCGGTCCAGCTTTGGCCACCATCGGTGGTTTTCGCCAGAAAACCATCGCCGCCTACCCAAAACTCGTTGGCAGAAATGGTAGCTCCGCAGCGAGTTACCTGCCAGGTGCTCATGTCCGGACTAACATCTTCCCAATGCGCGCCACCGTCGCTGGTTTTTAAAATGGTGGCATTGTACCCCGCGGCCCAGCCATGCATCGGATCTATAAAATCGATGGCTTGCAGACTGTTTTTATTGCCAAACACCTGATCGGTATATGAATCTCCCATATCCTCCGAGATGGCAATGAGCAAGAAACTGGAAGCGACCCAAACCCTGCCATCCGGCATGGCAAAAGCGCCTTTGTTTACACTTGCATAAGGCGCCGGTCTTACCAGCGTTGTATTGTCACCTCCATCATGCGTCACAAAAGTTCTGTTGCCCTGGGAGAAGACTACATTATTGACGTCAATTATGGCTATGTCTTCTATGTGGGTACCAAATGCTGATTGTTGAGAAACGTTCCAGGTGGCACCGCCGTCAGTTGTTTTTATCAATTGCTTGTTCACTCCCCCGAATCCAATATTGTCATTGAGAAATTTAAGCCTGACTCGATCGCTGAACTGCGTGGTATCCTGCACTGCCCAATTGCTGCCACCATCTGTTGTATGGTAAATGTGTCCATTCGTAGTGCCGATCCAACCTTTCTGATTGCTCAGGAAATACATGGAGTGGATGGTTGATATGCCCATTGGCTTGTTCAGGAAATTCCAGGTAGCACCACCATCAGTGCTGTGGCGCATGGAGCTTCCGTTGTTGATGAATATTTCATTTTCTGACAACACGATCAAGTCATTACAGCCTCCAATGGCAATGTTGCTTGTTTGGCTCCAGGTCTGTCCTCCGTCTGTTGTTTTGTACAGGTAATTGTTGGTGGCTGTGAAGGCGGTTAAGGTGCTGGATAATGGAATAAAAGACACTTTTTTATAGGATTGAAAATCCTGGGGAGGGGCGATCAGTTGCCAGTTTTGGCCCCAATCGGAACTGCTTAGTATGGCTCCTTGTTCTCCAACAGCCAGGCCATGGCCGCTGAGATTGAAGGCAACGTCATTTAGCTGGCTCACCAGTTCATTGGGATATTGTCTTACCCAGTCCTGGGATTTCAGGCAAAATGGGATGATGAGGATAAGCAGGGTAATGAGTTGGATGATTTTTTTCATAATTTTCGATTTTGGATGCTGGAATGGCTATTGATTAATGCCTGCAAAATTCCCGAAGCCATCCATCGAAAATCTCATCCTTTGGGATGATTTTATATTAAGATTGTTTAGAGTTTGTAATCCTTTAATCCGGTTACTTAGCCTAAGTTGTGTCTTTTGAGATGTCTACTTTCAGTCGACATATATTAAGAAACACTCCGTTTATTCTGTAACCATAAATCATCCTAAATGATGATGCATGGGTCTAAAAATCCTACGTCATTTGCCAGAATATGCAAGCCGTGATTAAAAATCCTTTTTATTGGCTAATTGTGCTGCTGATTTTGACAAGTCCATTGTCAGCTCAAAAACATATTGCTGCCAGTCCGGCAAAAGGCGCATTTGATGAAGCATCTGTCTTGCTGGCAGAGAAGAAATACAAGGAAGCAACCGTACGCTATGAAAGTGCCTGGCCAGGCATCTCTGCCGGTGAGGATGCTGCTGCAAAAACCGACTGCCTGTATGGCTGGGCCGAAAGTTTACTCTCCTCCGGTAAAACCGATAGCGCCCTGATGCAGTTTGCCGCTTCCATCGAATACGGTAAAAAAGCAGGAGACTATGAAAAAGTGATGTACGCCTACAGCGTGCTGGGTGAAATAAACAGAATAAGAGGACTTCACAGAAAATCGCTTGAGTACAACCTGGCCTGTGCAGAATATTGCCGAAAATTGGGCAACCGTTCCAAGCTCTCTTCGCGATACAGCATCATCGGTTCCAATTATCAAAACCTGGCCATGAACGATTCTGCGATGTATTACCATGTAAAGGCCGTAAGCATCAAAGAAGAAATAAAGGATACTTCACTGATGGCCATTGCATACGATCATTTAGGGTTTTATCATCTCAGAAATGGTGAATTAGGGAAAGCCGCAGAAAGCTGGATTAAATCGCTTGAGGCTGCTGAAATAGCGAATAATACCACGCAAATGGCCTCTTCATTGACGAATTTAGCAGATGCCTTGGTTCAGGATGGACATTTGCAAAAAGCGCGCCCGTATGCCGAACGGGCGCTACTCATGAACGATACCCTGCGGTTGCGTTTTTATCAGGCCCGCGTGTTGAATGTACTGGCTGATATCGAAGAAGGGGAAAATCATACGGATCAGGCAATTGCCTATTTGCGGGAGGCGCTTGCCTTTTACCGGGAAAGAAATAACCAACCCAAACTGGCCAGTCAATATTTGTTGCTCGCCAGGATCAATGAAAAACACGGGCTTTTTGGCGCCGCCGAAAATTTTACAAATGCGGGTCTGCAAATTGCCCGAAAACTTGAAAACCCGTCACTTCTTCTGGAGTTTCAACTGGCTTCAGGGCGCGTACTGGTCGGTAAAGAAAAGTGGGTTGAGGCGCAGAATATTCTAAAGAAAGCGCTGTCAGAAGCCGAAAAGCAGGATCATCTTCAATCAAAGGTAGAAGCGCTTGGTTTACTTGCTCAGGTCTCGAGATCAAAAGGCGATTTCAGATCAGCGGATGTCTGGCAGTTGGAAGCAAACAGGTGGCAAGACACGCTTAGTGCTCGTCAGCAAAGCGAATACCTGCAAAAGCTGGAGGCTCAGTTTCAAAAGAAAGAACAGGAGGCAGAAATTGGCCGATTGGCACTGGAAAAAGAGCTGGCCGATAAAAATCTGGGCATCGCCCGGTCATGGCAACACTGGCTGATCATTGCCAGTTTATTGGCTTTTGTTGCGGCCTTGTTGGGATTTTTTCTGTATCATCAAAAGCAAAAGCATACGGCGATCCTGTTGGAGAAAAAGCGAATGATCGAAAAGACCCTGGCGGAAAAGGAATTATTGTTGCGTGAAATTCACCACCGGGTGAAAAACAACTTGCAGGTTGTGTCGAGTCTTCTCAACCTGCAATCGCGCTATATCAAGGATCCGGGGGCCATTTCGGCCGTGACCAACAGCCGCACGCGCGTTCGGTCCATGGCGCTCATTCACCAAAACCTTTATCAGGGCGACAACCTGCAGGGAGTGGATGTGCAGGCGTATTTCACCAAATTGCTGGCAGAGCTTTTTGAAACTTACCGGGTAGATCATGATCAGGTAAAACTGCAAACAGAAATAGAAGCCTTGCAAATTGATGTTGATACCGTGATACCTATCGGACTGATTATCAACGAATTGGTTTCCAACTCCCTGAAATACGCCTTCACTGACGACAAGCCTGGCGTGTTGGAAGTAGTCTTAAAAAAACAGGATACAGCTTTATTGCTTGAAGTGTCAGATACCGGAAATGGATTTAGCGAAGAAACCTTTGGGTCCTCCGATACTTTTGGGTTTAAGCTGATCAAAACATTTGCCGCCAAGCTGGAAGCGCAGTTTAACATGGAAAAATCGCCGGGAAAAACGACTGTCAGACTAATCATTCCCGACCTACAAAACCCGATTGCCTCATGACGGAAATACGCGTACTCATCGTGGAAGACGAGCCGCTCATCGCGGAGGACATTGCCGACAGCCTCACAAAAAACGACTACCGGGTGGCAGGCATAGCTTACAGCAGCGAGAAAGCGCTGGACCTGCTGTACACCCGGCAGCCGGACATCGCCATTCTGGACATCAACATCAAAGGCAGTATGACTGGCATCGATCTGGGTCACATCATCAACGAGAAATACAAAATCCCGTTTGTGTTCCTTACTTCTTTTGGCGATAAAGCCACCGTGAATGAGGCGATACAAACCATGCCTTACGGCTACGTTTTAAAACCCTTTTCCGATATGGAGTTGTACTCTTCTCTGGAGGTAGCGCTAAAACGATTTGGCAGTGAACACAAGGCCGCATTCCCCGCTCTTGAAGCAATCAACGCAGAGTTGCATGGCGCGCTCACGATAAAAGAATACGAGGTTTTACAAGACCTGTGCAAAGGCTTGAACAACAAGCAAATCTCCGAGCTTCAGTTCATTTCGGTGAATACTGTAAAAAGCCATGTGCGGCAGATTCTTACCAAGCTGGATGCGCCCAACCGGACGAGTGTGATGCATTGGGTTTCGGAGATCGGGAAGTGATCACTCCCCCCGAATAAACTTCACATCCTTACCTGGAATTACATAGCCATCGAGGTACAGGATATTCCGCTTATTAGGCCTTGAATTATCGTATAGAATCACAGCCGGCGTGGTGTGGCCGGCTTTTTTACTGCTGTCAAATTCGATGCGCACGCCAGCCGATTCGCCGGGCATTACAGGGTAGGTAGGCAACCGCACAACGGTGCAATCGCAATTGCCCTTGGCAGATTTGATGATGTACGGCTCGGTTCCGGTGTTGGTCACCACAAAGGAGTCCAGTAAGATCATGCCTTCGTTTATTTGTCCAAATGGGAGTGTATCGCGGTCCCAGCTGACGGTAGTGGGTTTAAGATTTTCCGGGTGTTGCAAAACAGCGATGTAATGTGCTACTTTTTTTCTGCCTTTTTCATCCAGTTGCATGCAGGTGGCTTCCACGGATTTCTTTAAATAGACGCCTTGATGGTGGGCGTATTCCTTCACTTTTTCTTTTTGAAGACTGTCGAGCTTATTCAGCATAGACTTGAGATCCGGAACCGTGTCGGTTTGCGCCCGAAGTACGTTTCCTGTGAATAAAATGCAGGCAAGAGTAAAAATGCGGATGCTAATGGTCATATAATTACGGCCGTGGCGTGTGAAAATGGAATTGTGCAAAGTTAGTGCCTAAAAACGCAGCAGTGCTTTAATGAAAAGCAAAAGCATTTTTAAGGTTTATTCTACCAGCACAAAACCTGCCCAGAAATAGGGGTTCATATACTTTTCCCGCATCTCCTGTTGCGCAGCATGGAATGCATCGGGAATGCTCATGTTTTCACTCAGCCATTTGCTGTAAAAAGTAGTCATCAGTTCCTTGGTCTGAAAATCGGGTACCTGCCAGAGAGACATGATCAGGTATTTAACGCCGGCAATTTTGAATGCGCGTTGCAGACCATAAACGCCTTCGTTACCCTGAATATCACCCAGACCGGTTTCGCAGGCAGAGAGTACCACCAGTTCTGTGTTTGACAAATCCATGTGGCTTATTTCATAGGCCGTGAGGATGCCGTTGTCCATGCCCTTCTTCACTGGTTTGCCGGTTTTCCAGGCCTGGTTTGCACCTGCAAACAGCAATCCGGAGCGAATCAAAGGATTGTTGCTTGTTTTAAAACCCACTTCATTTTCGTCCACTTCACCGTTCTGCTCCGGATTGTCTTTGGGGTCAGGAAAGAAAAAGCCATGAGTGGCTACATGCAATACACGTGGCGAAGGTCCCGTACTTCCAATGTTTTTAAAGACCTCTTCGGTAGCATCAAAGCCTTTACGCGTTTGTTGAACAAACCCTCCTGCAGATAATATATTACCAACAGCGTCCACTTCCTTTTCGGTCCATTTCAGGTATTTCCAGGTCCCGTCACCAAACGCTCCGCCAAAGTCATCTTCTATTATTCCGCGACTCACGATATCCTGATGCAGCAGCGCTTCATTGGCCATCATAATGGCGCTGGAATCCATATCGTATTGGATGCCACCAAAGAGTATTGCATCGTTTTTATCAAACGATTCACCGTTTTGGCTGATCAACTGTCGCGTACTGCCCAGTTCTACCAACTGATACCGGTCGGCCAGGATGGTATCGGGCGAGATAGGAATGGCTGCCAGATTCAACCGGTGCATCAGACCGGTAGGAGCAAAGAAAACTTTTGAGACCCCTGAAAGGTGGCTTTCGAGTGATTTCCATAATAACTCGTAAAGGGTCTTTTCGGGTTTTCCCGCCCCAATTACACCACGGTCTGGAATTGAATATAAATTGGCTACATAATCTGCTTTTCGCACATCAGTTGTCAGTAATAGTGAATCGAGAGATTTCTCTTCAAAAAGCGGAATGAAAGCCGGTGCATCCATACCGGGCCGCAGCAGCAGGGCTGCATAAACAACGCTGTCGGTTTTTTCGGGTTTATAATAGCGATAATGGATAAATTCCAAAGCCGCTTCTCCGGTCTGAAGTTGTTCCTGCACATCCTGCCAGGTTGGAATTTTTCGGGCCTGCTTAAAAGCCGGAAGGTTCCGGATGATTTGTTTTTCAAAAGTTTCCGCTTCCGCTTCTACTTCAACAATTTTCTTTTTGTCGGCAATTGGTCTGGCATATCGCTTGGCAAGCCGGCGGTGGCAATCCTGCCATTCCGCATACAGTTCGCGGGTGAGACTGTCGGCCCCGGCAATGGCTCTGGCCAGCAGTCGGTTGTTCTCCAAACTCAGTCCATTGTAGAACAAGGCATCATTGTAGCTTTCGCGGGTGAGATCCGGTATTTGATTGCGTTGAGTAAAAGAGTGATATTCTGCAAGCGCACCATCGAACGTTTTTTGATAGGCCAGAATCTCATTTTCAGACATATAGACAGCAGCTCTCTCCACAAGCAATTGATAGCGTTTCCCGAGCTCCTGAAGTAATCCTGAGGCTTCTCCTACTTTTCCTCTTTCTATGTAATGTTTTGCGAGGTTGTACTCACTTGTGGCATAATCCGGATGTTCTTTTCCCAGCGCATTTCCGCGAATTTCCTTTGCTTCGAAATACAGCGGCTCTACCTTGTCAAAACGGCCCATTAACTTGTACAATGTGGCCAGGTTGTTCAGGCTAACGGCATAATGGGGATGTTCCTTCCCCAGAGCTTTCTCCCAAATATCTTTAGCTTCCTGGTATAGAGGTTCTGCTTTTTCGTACTGCTTCATGGCCACATACAATTCACCGAGGTTATTCAAGGTCATAGCGTAATTGGGATGGTCTTTCCCAAGGGTCTTTTGCTGAATATCGATGGCTTCGAGATATAGTGGTTCCACCTTGCCGTAATCCTCCAGTTTCCAGTATAGTATTGCCAGGCCGTTCAGGATTTTCGCGTAGTCCGGGTGTTCTTTGCCCAGCGTTTTTTCCCTAATACCTTTTACCTCGAGAAACAGCGGTTCTGCTTTCTTGTAGTTGCCTGTATTAAAATATAAAACGGCCAGATTATTCAGACTTTTGGCATATACAGGATGTTCTTTCCCGAATACTTTTTCCCGAATGTCCTGTGCCTCCAGATAAAGGGGTTCCACCTTTTCATACTTCCCCAGCTCCCAGTACAAGAGTGCCAGGTTGTTCAGGGTAGAAGCATAGTCTGCGTGTTCTTTCCCAATTGTTTTTTCCTGAATATTTTTTGCTTCAATGAACAGGGGTTCAGCCATTTCGTAGTTGCCTGTCTTCCAGTAAACGAGTGCCAGATTGTTTGAGGATAAGGCATAGTCGGGATGTTCTTTACCATACAGTTTTTCCCGAATTTCCCGGGATTCGATGTTGAACATTTCCGCTTTTTTGAAATCGCCTGTTTTCAGGTACAGCCAGGCCAGATCGTTTATAGATTTCGCATAATCCGGATTTTCCTTCCCCAGCACATCTGCGAAAATTTCAGTGGACTTCAAATACCATTTTTCGGCATTCGGATAGTCTACTTTTGAGAAAAAGGTATGCCCGTAATTCAGACAAACATCGCCATATGCAACACTATTGTATCCGAAGGATTTCAGGATAATTTTTTCGGCGTCGGCATTTACGGATATAGCTTCCTCATACTGCCCCAGACTGCTGAGTGATTGGGAAACCTTTATCAGGCTGTCCACCGTATTTACAACGGCAACAGAGTCTGCCCTCTGGGCACACAGATTGTTTAGCAAAAAAATGTAAACAAACAGGATACTTAGCTTTCTCATAGCGAAATCCTGGTTTTTAAGCTGTAATTATTCAGCTTTTTCAATTAAAAAATTCAAGGTCGATACCCCCAGGGAACCAGCGGAAATACGTTGTGGCCTGCCACCGCGCGTTTGTACCTCATCGGTAAAGAAGGTATCAGAAAACAACTTTTCAAGCGGGGTAGATTTTGTATTGCCACGCAAAAGGTTCCCGCGGGTGTCTTTAATGCTGCGCAGATCTACTGGCAGATCGGTTGCGACAAGTTTGAATATTTCCTGCCCGTACGGTTTGCCTATTTCATAAGCCTCCGGGTATATCATGCTTTTACCAGGTTCAAGCACACACTCTTCGGCGGGCATGTCTCTGCGCCATTCCGGTGGCGCAATGATGTTTACCACATTATTGGGTTGTATGTCAATCAAATTGAAATAGGCCTTCAGGTGACCATTGTTTGTGATTTTTACTTTGAACTTAACACCCTCCGGGAGATGGATGGTGCCGTTTGCGTCGCGAAACGAACCAATATCCAGGGTCTTGGAATTATCCTTTCCATCCACGGGGATGATCTCGAGGCTTAATTGATATTCAGATGAACTTACCTCCAGGTTCCGGATAAACTTTGCCTGACCTACATTGACAATGAGTCCCATCACTTTGTTGAGTATGGTGTTTTCGGATATTCCGGAGAGAACTACTTTGCCGGCACCCTGTTCGTCGGGTGTGTACAGTTCCAATGTATTCCCGTTTTGCAATAGGATCAGATCGGCTGGTTCGGACATACGGATCAGGGGCTGGGCTTCAAATTGCTTCAGCAAACTTGCTTCCAGATTCTTGTCGGAAACCGATACCCGAAGATTGAGTTTCAAGTCACCCGGATCTTGTTGCAACATGAATACCCAGGCTTTTTGCAGCTCTTCCGCGGGGATATTGGTATTGTCGAGTTGAATGGTACTTTGAAGTACATTGCTTCGAACAACGGTTCCCTGAACCATAGGGGTCGCCTGAGAAACATCATTGGTTTCCGGGGGATAAAAACCTACCACGGAATTCTGGCTTAATCCCTGCAACCAACCGCCTCCTACCAGTACTTTGCCGGAGTTATTAGCGTATTGCACAGTAAAAAATGGCGTTTGCTCTACCACTTTGCCACCTAAAACGGTCATGTCGAGCAAGCCTTCTGCCTGGGGAGTCTGGCTGGGTACAGAAGCTGCCATCACCTGTTTGATATTTTCAAACAAACTGCGGTAGGTGCTTTTGGAGTTCAGTTTGCTAAAGCATTTACTAACGGCCAGACTGAGCGAACCTACCTGTTTGCCTTCTGCATCGGTAGCTTCTTGATTCAGCTCAGATTGAGAAGAACCGAAGAACGCTACCATCGGGGCCAGGTTTTCCTGGTTGCCGTCAAATTGCTTTTCCACGGCTGTTACCGACCTGGTCAGGTGATCGTTTATCCAGGCGCTGTCGGCCATGATCTTGTCGGTTCCCCGGGCCACACCAAAGCCTCTGGTTCCGGTTCCGCTGTGGCAGGAATCGAGCACAACAATTAACTGACCGCTTGTTCCGATCCGCGCCCGGACCTGATCAAACAGGCTGCCCAGCTCATCGTCCCTGATGAGTTTTTCCCCTTCATTTACCCCGGGTGAATATTCAATCGGGGAATCATAGGGAACGATTGCTTCGTCGTAACCATCGAGTTCGTCGCCATTGTTGTCCCATACCTGCTGTCCATGGCCGGAAAAGTGGAAGAAAACCATGTCCCCGGTAGCGGCTTTTTGCAATAAACAGCTTTTGATGGCATTCAGGATGCCGTCATGGGTTGCATTTTCATTCTTTACTACACAAATATCATTTTCGAGAAAACCCTGAGACATAAGGGTTGAGCGGATGAGTTCTATGTCATTAATCGCATTTAGCCTCTTCCAGCCTTTATCGCTTGGATAGTCACCAACGGCAACGATCAGGGCGATGTTTTTGGCACTGGATTGTGACAGGCTGAATACGCAAAAAACTAAAATCGCAATCAGCCGGGCAGATATTTGTGAACTGTTTCTCATTGGTTGTTACTATTTGCTCAAAGATTCGGGACAGCCTTATTCGTCAAAAAACAAGGCCCATCCGCTGATCTCCGGTTTTGGATTGTTCTCCAGAAAGAAAATGATATTTTCGTACACCCATATTTGCCCGCGCGTGCTTTCTATTTTCCTGTTGGGGCTTTTGTATTCTTTTAGCAGATCCTGCTCACTACTTCCAACCTTTAGACCTGCCGCTGTTTTGCCTTTATACCCGGGTTTTGTTACCAGAAAATAATGGACTTCCTTTTTACCCGACTTTTCCCTTTCTGTCTTAAAATATTTGGAGGATCCTTTTTCCTTAGGCTCGTTGTTTTGATAGAACTTCATCCCCGGAGCAATGTACACGCGTTGATCGCTGTAAATCTTGATGTCTTGTACATCCATAAAGAGATCGATATCGTCGATGGTTTCGATATTCCCGGAATTGGATGATGTTCTGTTTTTTTCACTAGGCTTCTTGGTACGCAGGCGAGCCAGGTTTTCACCGGCAATCTCGCTGGACTCGTTCTTCATCAGATCCTGAAAGATTTTGTCGGCCTTGGTTGAATCTCCATCTTCCCATGCCAAAATGCCGTTGAGTACCTTCAGATCGGTAGCGGTTTTCTGAAAAAGCTTAGCTGTATCGTGTTCCAGCACGGCTGGAATTTCGAGTTCAGCTAAATATTTGCTGCGTTTTTTATCATGGAGTAAGGTGAGTACGCAGGCTTTGTTTAAATATGAAGGTGCGTAATCAGGATTCAGGTTTATGGCAGCGTCGAAATGCCGCAGTGCTTGCTGGAGGAAACTGAAATACACAACTTTATTACCGCCATCTCTTGATCCAATGCTGTTCAGGTCCAGTTCTACAGGAACCAGGTAGTTTATTGCAGGATCCCGGTATATGTCAAGCGCAGCCATAACAGCCATGACGCCTGCATTGTTATACAGACTTGGACTTTGGTAATCCTGCAGTATGTACTGATAATATTTCTCAGCGCTTTCATAATCTCCGGTTGCGGTTAGCAGGTTCGCCGTTTCAAAAATATTTACCAGTCGGTCAATCAGTTGAGCCGAACGCCGGTTGAGTTCTTTCCTTTCTTCCAGGATGGGGTAAATGCGAAGTGCGTTTGGAAATTTATACGCTTTATACAGGGCTTCAGTCAATTCTGCCCCTTTGTCAAAAACCGGATACCCAGCCGAAAAAGCCAGAAACCCGCCTACATAGTCAGCCTGCGTTTCGTTAAACACAGAATCGGCTCGTGTCATAACGCCCAGATCTTTGCCTACGGCAAGGTCGTAATATTGCCTGGCGAATTCACGGCGCCAATTGTGTTTTTCATAGTAGTGCGACAATTCATGTCCAAGCAGCATGGCCAGGGCTGCTTCAGAATCGGCGCCAAATTTCATACATACGTTATATGCCTTTTCTTCGATGCCCACTTCAAGTCGGTCATAATTCATCCAGGCTACTTTTTTTTCCTGATCACTCATCACAAAATCCGGAATAGGGTAGCGGAAATCGCCACGTGCTGCAACGAGTTTATCGAACACTTTTTTGGCGGTCTTAAATTTATCAGAGGATTTATCGACATCCCCTTCTTTTTTGTTTTTTGCAGCATTTACGATGGCAAATGCAAATTCGTTTTCTGGCTCCTGGGCTTCATTTTGAGCAGTTAAATAGTTAACTATTAATAAAAATGTGCATAAGAGAGTGAATTTTCTCATGGTTTCTCATAGTTTTATGACCATTTTCAGGTCGAATGTATTTAAGGCAGCTATTTAGGAGCATTCTGGAAACTTTCCTGTCGGGCCCAAAGGGGCTAATGTTTTATCTCCGGCAGAAAGCCTACATATTGTTCTTAAACAAAACTACTATGATTACTCCTATTAATTCAAATCAATGGGTGCTTAAAATGCATTGGCTTTTTCTTTTAATAATGTTGCCAGGTTTACTGGTATCCCAAATTCGGCCTATCAAGAAAAAAGGCGCGACACGTGCGGTGGTCATCGGCGTAGCTGATTATCAAAATCCGAATGTTGCCGATCTGCAATTCACTGATAAAGATGCGATCGCATTTGCCGATTATCTCGCTTCACCATCCGGTGGTTCTGTTCCCAGAGAGAACATTAGGCTGCTTACAAATAAGGAAGCTACCCAGGGTGGAATGGCTGGTGCTCTCACCTGGATCATGGAAAACAGCGAATCGGGTGATGTTGCGTATATCTTTTTTTCCGGGCATGGTGATGTTGAAAGCACCGCCATGATGAATTTGGGCTTTCTGCTTACGTATGATGCGCCACCTTCGGCCTATTATGCAGGAGGCGCCTTTCAAATTCAGTGGCTGGAAGGGATCATTCAGAATATGACTGTCCAAAAAAATGTAGAGGTCATTTTGATCACAGATGCCTGTCATGCCGGCAAACTGGCAGGTAGCAGTATAAATGGTACCCAGGCTGCAGCACAGACGATCATCAATCAATTTGCCAATGCCAGTAAGATCCTCTCATGTCAGCCAGATGAATTATCTCAGGAAGGTGCTATTTGGGGTGGAGGACACAGCGTTTTTACCTATTACCTGATTGACGGACTCATTGGCCTGGCTGATGAAAACCACGACAAAAAGGTGACTTTACTTGAAATACAGCAATTCCTTCAGAAAATGGTTCCGCCGGAAGTTGCTCCAAATAGGCAAGTTCCAATTGTTTCCGGAAATATTACCAAGGAAATTGCAAAAGTTGACCCACCATCGCTTGAAGCTTTGAAGAAGCTCAGAAACTTATCCGGAGATACTCAAAAATCAGAAGAGATAGCGAGCACAACTGAAAAAGCAGCTGAATTTCAATCCGGGGATTCACTGACCATGGCTCTGTACAAAAGCTTTAAGCGGGCATTGAAAGCCAAAAAGCTGTTGTATCCAAAGGATAGCTCTGCCTATAGTTATTTCCAGAAGCTGAAAACCAAACCTGATGCTGCAAAACAACTGGACGATCTGCGAAATGATCTGGCTGCTGCCCTTCAAGATGAAGCACAACAAGCCATAAACGCCTACCTGGCAGCCAGTCCTGAGGAGCTTCATCGTCGATGGTCCTATGATAGCTCTTTTCAACTTTATCCTGAATATCTGGCCAAAGCTGCAGAACTATTGGGACCCACTCACTTTTCCTACACCGACCTGAAGGCAAAACAATTGTATTTTGAAGGACTCAATATTCGCTTAAAGGCTGAGCAGGAAAACAATGATGATGCCTTCAACAATGCCGAACAGCGGCAGGAACTGGCGCTTACGTTATCTCCAAATGCGGCCTATGCATTCAATGAACTTGGTCTTCTTTCACGCAGAAAAAAGGATTATGAACGTGGGCTGGGTTATTTTGAAAAAGCAATAGAATTATCACCAACCTGGGTTTTAGCACAAACAAATACCTGTACTGCTTATTTGGATGTCGATAAATGGGACAGTGCCATAGACCATTGCCGCCTGGCTATAAACTCAGACAGCAGTTTTGCTTTGGCCTGGCACAATTTGGGCGTTGCCTACTACGGCAAAAATGATCTGAAACAAGCGACAGATTGCTTCCAAAAAGCTATTTTGGTTGACCCACATCTAGCGTTGCCTTATTACAAACTCGGATTCGTTTACTACCGCCAAAATGATTATGATAAAGCGGAAGAAAGTTGGCAAAACTACCTGAAAGAAACCCCTGCCGGCACAAAAAATATCGATGTGCTGAGAACCTGGAACAACCTGGCAAGTTTGGCGGCTGAAAGAAAAAACTTTGATTCAGCCATCAACTTGTACAACAAAGCAACTGAAATCGACCCCGATTATCCACACGCCTATTACGGGAAGGCACAGGTTTTGGCCACTATGGGTAAAAACGACGAAGCCCTAACTACACTTAAAACAGCACTTGATAAAGGCTACAAACGAAAAAATAATCTTCTCAAAGATTGGGAATTCGAAGAGCTAAGAAAATCACCCCAGTTCAATGAATTGATGAAACAATACTTTCCTGAATAAATGTCAATGCGAAATGTTTCAATGCGAAATGCGAAATTCTGTATTGATTGGTACATTTCGCATTGAAACATTGCGCATTACCTATTTATACACTTCTCTCGCTTTTGCTTTCAGTCCGCGGCGTACCCAAAATGCGGAATGCATTAGTTTAACATAAGTGTCTTTCGAATCCATTTTTTGGGCTTTTTCGTACAATTTGGCTGCTTCGTCAAACCAGCTGTTGCTTTCCAGTGCAACGGCCTGCATCACCAGTTGAATGTTGCCAGCGCTTTTTGCATATAAATCGCCATCTTTAGCATCACCCATGGCCTTATCCATACCTGCTTTGTCGCCAATTTCAATAATCATGGTATTGGATTCAACCGGATCATCGCTCTTTGTACTTACGTTCCAATGATATTTGGCACCGGCTTTAAACGAAGGCTTGCTGAGATCAACCACCAGGAAAGTGTCGGGGACAGTGCTTTCAAAAACTACTTTACCGGAGTCATCTTTGAGCATGAAATTATACGTATTTTTTCCGGCAGGTTTGGACCAGTAAAAACGCACTGACTTGGGCATAATCTTGCCATACGGCTGAATGCTGACAACATCGGCGCCTTTTCCGCCCCAGCCATCGCCGTTTCCTTTACCTTCTTCAATATTTCCCCAGCCGTCACCGTTTCCTTTACCTTCTTCAATATTTCCCCAGCCGTCACCGTTTCCTTTGCCCTCTTCAATATTTCCCCAGCCGTCACCGTTTCCTTTGCCCTCTTCAATATTTCCCCAGCCGTCGCGAGGGTCATTGGAACTTGCGGCCATCATGAACGCCGCCGTACTGAAGTCGCCAAAATTGAGATCGAAGTTTGGAAGCACCTGAGTTTTTCCGACAGGATAAACAGATGCCAGATCCACCTCTCCTTTTCCCGATTTTTCAACAAACTTTCCATCACACAGAAAGGTTGCTTTGGATTTGCCAGTAAGCTTTACCATGCCGTCTCTTTTTAGAACAGCTCCGGTATTGACTTTCGAGCGCTTTTTTACATCGGGTGATTTGTAGGAAACCTTGCCTTCTGACGATATCAGCATCACAGGCATGGGTCTTTGAGCATGGACAGCAAAAGCCATACAGGCCATTAAGAAAAGTAAACAGAATCGTTTCATTTCGGTAAATTTTTTAATGATTGCGAAATAGATGAAGAGTTGTTGATTAAAATGAAACGCAATGGATTAGTTCAGCGATTGCCGGTAACAGCCCCAGGTTCGGAGTTTTCCGGAATCGTCAAATTCAAATAACAGGCTTAAATGGGGATATGTCCAGGCAAACCCGCCTTTCCAGGCAAGCTGGTGAATGGGCGCCCCGTATTTTTCTTCTACCTCTGATGCCGTGTTTCCAACCTTGATTCCCTTTTGGGTACTGCTGTTACATTCAGCGCCGCAAAGCTGAATGACGGCATACTCAGACAGGTTATCACTGCAATGCACCAGTATTTTGGAACTGGGAAACTTCTTGGCTCCGCAAGTGGTGTTTGAGGATGCTTTGGTTTCCATATCCACTGTCAGTGTTTCCAGGAAATCGTCGAGATAGATGTCATCTATGGTTTCAATTTCTGCCGTTCCCTGTTTTTTTACTGGGGACAATTGATCCTGACCCAGTACAATAAGATTTGCTTTGGCTAGCGCATTATTGCCGGCTTTTTGCATGGTAGATTTAGCGGTTTCCACGTCATCCTGCATGGCGGCCAAAATACCTTCGAGTACCATAGCTGAAGAAGGATCGGATCCTTTGCATTTTTTGTACTTTCTTACCCAATATTCCGCATCGTCCCAGGCATTCAACAAAGTGTAGCAACATGCTTTGTTCAGCAGGGCAGGAGCATAATCGGGATCCAGTTGTGCAGCATGATCGAGGTCCTTCAGCGCATCCTGCAAAAGGTTTGTTCTCTTTTGAATTCTATCCTGATCACCGGCTTTCAGTGCGTAAAGCCTTGAATTTGGATCGGGTTCCATGGGTAAAATATACGGCATTTCTTTTTGGGAAAACAGCTTGAGCGCTGCCAATGCCGAATTGACTCCGGCATTGTTATAAATCTCCCTGCCAGGAAAATCTTTCAGTATATGTCGGTAGTAAACAGCTGATGTTTCAAAATCCTCCAGCAAACTCAGGTATTGAGCTGTTTCAAAAACCATTTGAAGGCGCTTAAGTTGCTCCGAGGCATTTTGGCTCATTTTGATCCTGTCGCTCAGACTTGGATATCCCTTTAATTTCTCATCCAGCGAGTATTCCTTATACAAAATAGGCAGTAAACGCGCAGAGATTCCATAAACATTATACCCGGCTGTAAGCGCAAGAAATCCACCAAGATAGTCGGCCTGGGTTTCCTGTTTTACACTCTCATCCAGCGATTCTATAGCCTCTGAAGAACCCACGTCCCGGTTATCTTTTACAAATTTTCTGGTCCAGTCGTGTTTTTCGTAATAGTGTACTACCTCATGGGACAGAAGAGCCGCGATCGCATTCAGAGAATCTGCGCCCATTTGCATGCAGATATCAAAGGCTTTCTCTTCAATTCCTATGGTGGTGTTTTCACCGTCCATCCAGGCAACATATTGTTGCCCGGAATTCATGGTTAGTTCCGGACTTTGAACGCGGAAGTCGCCACGAGCGGCCAGGAGGTCTTCATAGATTTTCTTCACAATGTCCTTTTTACTGGTAGCCACTGCGGCACCCGGAGCTTTCCCGTTCGCATTTTGCACATAGGCAAAAACAGGAGCCTGTGCCTGAACAAGAAGGTGACAGCAAATGGCACATGCCATCAGAAAGAGTACCCGATATATTTTTCTTTTAATCATTATTTCAAATTTGCATATAAGGTTTGGACAGGTTGGCTTGTTACAATGTTGGCAAAAAACGGGCATGCCTGTACCAGTGCAAGTATAGGGAGATTAAAAACGAAACCAGGCGGGTTTCAACAAGTTGGGCTGCAGATTATTTGATCATTGATTGCGCCTCATCCATCTTGTCGATACGCGCAAGAAATGCAGCATACGCTCTTTTAACCAACACATCATCGGGGTTCTCGCCAATTAATTGCTGGTAGCCAAGGTATGCATCATAGTAGAAACTGTTTGTCTCGAATGTATACAGTTCCATCAGTGTTTGTTCGGTTTTAGAGGCTGATTCGTAGGCCGATTGTGCCTTTAGTTGAGACAGAGCTTTGGCTGCGGCTTCCGGGTCGTACACGAACTGCATTTTGCGGGAATGTGGCGCTTTAGGATCGGTCTTGCTTGTGATGATTTGCCACTCATAAGCTTCGCCGCTGGAAAGAGTAAGGTCGGCCAGTTTCAGGCTCAGGTAATTCTCTTTTGTCCAGGCCACCATGATGACCTCGTCGTCTGCCTGCCGGCTGAGTTGGAAGCAGAAAGGAGTATCCATGTCAGGGCTCCACATAAAGGTTACTTCCTCGTTGGAGAGTTTGCCTTCGTACATCAGGTTTGCCTGAATCTCAAATTCCTTGCTGCCATATCCTTTAATTCCGGCACGCAGAGACTCCATGGATTTTTCATGGTGCTGTTGCAGGTGTGTTGCATCTTCTGTTCCATCCATACTACCGGTAAGGAAATTCCAAAATCTGCCTATAAAACTGAGTGAACTTGAATTGTTGGCCTGCCGGGCGATTTCATCCAGGCTATGCAGTTTCGAATCGGTGTATTCGTAAATTTTGCCTTTGCAAAGCAGTTTCACCTTTGAATCGGGCTCACATTGGATTTTGCCTTCTGAGGAGAGGCTTAGTCCAGGATAAATGCTTGTGGGATTCTTTTGTTGGGGGGCGTAATAGTGAACCTTTCCCTTTGTGTAGGTAACGGTCATGTATGTTTGGGACCACAGGGCCATCGGGGCCATGAGCAGCAGTTGAAGAAGAATCGTTTTCATGTCAGGATTTATTTTCTGTTTCTATTGGTTGAACCGTTTTCGGGGTCTTTTTCTTGCGATGCCTGATTGGGAAATGATCAGGGACTTTACCCAGAATTCGGATATTTTGTTTTAAATAATAGTAAATGATGCAAAGATCGAACGCGAGCAAAAGACCTACAATGGCCACCGTAAAATCAATACGGGTCTTATAGGCGTAAAAAATCCACGCGGTCAGTAAGAAAAGCAGGGCAATTTCTATTACTTGGATTAAATGTGCCCAGCGGTACAAAATTTTAGGAAAGCTCTTGAAGTACCAGAAATACTTATAATTCCAGAAGAAGAAAAAAGTATTTGCATACACCAACGCCAGCGCAAAAATAAATGTTGCCCATTTTGGGAAGTAGTTAACATAATCGCGATCAAGCAACATTCTGATGATGTTCGCGTGTAAAACCAGTCCGTACATATCGGGGATGGTACGGCCGGCATATTTTTGATTCAGGGGTGTAAAAAAACGGTCAACTATTGGATCATCCGGTTGGAAATCATTCAGGTAGCCAATGAGTACGATCTTGTCTTTCATCACCTTCGACAGATCTACAGCAGAGTCCAACACCACCTCCGGCTCGAATTTCAAAAAGCTATCTTCGTTTGCATTGAAATGTATGCGTTCCAGCTCATTGCCTCTTTTTTTCAAAGATTTGAAGGAGGTGGAATCATAGATCAAACTGATCTCTGTAGCGAATGACCTGGCTTTGTAATTCTGCACATTTGTTTCCGGAGAGAACATCCGGATGGTTTGTGTGCGGTTGCCCGGGAAATTGGAAAATCCGGTTTTGGTAAACTCGCGAAACATTGGATGACAACTTCCTTCTCTCTCAAAATACCCTTTTTCTTCATCAAAATTCTCCAGAGAAGTAACGAGTACTATGTTGTTGTTCTTCTGGAAAGTGCGTTGTAATAATGCATCTGTCAGGGAATCTTTTTCAGAGTCTAAAAACAAGTCGATTCCGACCACTCTTGGTTGGGCCGCCTCGATCCGTTCCAGCATCTTATGCAGGACCATACGGTCCGGATTACCGGTATTCACCAGTACGATCCGATCATCCAAAATGGTTTCCGTTTTCCGCAACCTGGAATACACAATATCGGTAACGTCATAATCACGGATACCATAGGTAAATGGATCCAAACGATGGTGGTCAATGTGAATAAAACTAAAAACCCACATCGCCAGAAAAATAAAAGCGGTAGCAAGAAGGTTATGCGGACGAAGAATCCTTCTCCATTTGATACTCATAAGCGTTTTGCCAAATTTTCAGGTTTTTAAGGATTGAGGGTGCAAAATAGTTAAAGATGTTAATACCTTGCCCTTACAAGACTGAGCTCTTTTTCAAAATCATGGTGTCAAAAGGAATCAAAAAAGCAAATTGAACCAATTACAATGAAAACAAGTCTTATTTTTTGCAGCGTTATCTTTCTATTAAATGTAGGGCTAAAGGCCCAGGATTTGCACATTTACTGCGATGCCTACACAGATTCGGTTTATTTCATGAAAAACAACCGGCCTGTTGAAAATGCTACAGTAAGAAAAGGTAAGCAGGTTATCCTGCACGTAAAGAACTACAACAACTATTTGTACAACATCAATCTGGAGACCGAGAACACAAATGTTTCGGTAGCCCAGGGCAGTTATGGAAAAGGCTTCGCCGGATCCATCGGTGGAAATCCATTTGATATTCTGCTCAATTCTATAGGAGGGAGCCTGCCGGCATTGCCCATTTTAGGCGGCGGCGGTCTGGAGGGTGACATTAGTGGCTTTGCCGAATCGGAAGAAGATATGACGGCAAGAAAAGTAAAAAAACTGGAATCGGAGTTGAACCGCAACATCAGCGGAATGAAGCAAACCAGTGTAGAATTAGCAACTCTGGAGCTGAAGATAAAAAGTGAGTTCAACGCGCAGAAGCTGAAGACTTTTTCCAGCATTGAGATTGAACGCTTACCTTATGATCCTAATCTGGAGCCCAGGCAGATCAAGCAGTTGACCAGGGAATACGCCAATCAGCTTTTCGATGAAAGTGATCCTTCTAAACTCACCCTGCAGTACGTACTGGATAAGTCCAACAAGCTTTCCAACATTGAAAACCTCGTGCAGGACTATCGCAAGCAGATAAATCGCTACGATCGTTTTCAGAAGAGAACAGCCACGCTGAGCAATGAACTGCTTGAGTACACTTTTCCGGAAAGTAATTTGGCAGAGTTCATTGACTCCACCCTGAAAGCGTCTGATATGGCCGAGGATAAATTGACTACGCTCAATGATAATCTTGCAAAAATGCAAACCTTGCAGGAGGCAGAAAATGCCCTTGATCCAACTCACATGGCCGAACTAAGAAGCCGGTACATAAGTTTTATGGCCAATGACTTCGCCAAAACATACAGGCAGGTTGCGGATAACGGCAATATGACGATGAGGGTGAAGCTGGAACCTCTTGATTCTGCCACTTATGTGGGCGCCAGAAGCAAATCATTGCCTCCCATCCCGGTAAAAGTATATGGTGGACTGCGGGTAAATACCAGCATCGGCCTGGGCTTTACCAAGTATTTTGAGCAACCCAAGGACTATTTTGTCCGTGACTCCATCGTGTATGCCTCAGATAAAGACGCGTTCAGTCCGGTGATATCCACCTTTGTTCATTTTTATAGTCCAAAGCCTGGATATCTTTCCTGGGGAGGTTCATTTGGCGTTGGTATCCCGCTTGGTGGCGAAAACAACCTTCAGGCGATTTCATTCTTCCTCGGCCCAAGTGTAGTACTAGGCCAGGATCACAGCATTGTTTTCACCGGTGGTTTAAGTGGTGGAAAAATTCCAAAGCCCGGACAAGGCTATCAGGAAGGCGACAAGTTTGAACTCGACAGCTCCTTGTTCACCACAGAGTCAAAATATGCCTTAGGATATTTTCTCGGGGTTTCCTTTAACCTAGGAGGAAGATAAATGCGAAATGTATCAATGCATCAATGCGAAATGTATCAATGTACCAATGCGAAATGCGCAATATTAAGAGGATTATTGTTCAAGGCAATAATTCTAAATCTTACCTATTAAGCAACTCAAAACTGTTCATTTCGCATTGGTACATTGATACATTGGTACATTGATACATTTCGCATTTATACATCCCGCATTATTTTATAAATTTCATCGCTTCTTTCAAAATAGCCTTGGCGAGATCGGAAATCTTGTCTTTCTTTCCCTCTAATACAAAATCTCCAATATCCTCGGTGCTTCGGAACAAGCGGCAGTTTGCCTTTACAGTTCCGGTTGACTCAATGGTATAACGACCCCGGATAGAGTAACCATTGTCGTATTGCTTGGCATCTATATACACCAATGGAGATTGGGCGCCTCTTGTGGACAACGAAAGAAGTTCTTTTGTGAGAGCTTCTGATAAATTCAGGTTGTCGAAAAAGTTCTCGTCCTGAAATTCGCTGCGGATAAACACCGGCTTTTTTTGAGCCAATGGAATGCTGACACTGGGCGTTTTGATGCCAATCTCAAAGCTGCCGCCCCCAATTGGAAGCGCCATTACAGGCACCTGAATTTCTCGAATTTGACTAGCCAATACCGGAACCCTGTCTCGGGCGTGCTGGAACAGGTTTATGACATCCACACTGTTTTCCTGGGTAAGGGCTGCACCGCTCATGCCTTCCAGCAGACTGTATGTAAGCAGTCCTTGTCCGAATTCACTGGCTTCGAAGCTGAGTTGGTTGGCAGCACTGCCTGAAAGGATGTACATGCCGGTGCGGTCCTTCATTCGGTCGAGCGCGCGTATTTGCGAAGGACTCAAATCCCTGGAACCTACGCCAGACAGACTTTCAGCAGCTTTTCCTGAATTGCAGGCATCGAAGATCAGGACCTGTTTTAGCGCGGGAATTTCTGTAAGCCATTCTGTGAGCTCAGCAGTTGAAATGGCGGCGTTTTTCCGAACGGCAGGATCCTTTAGATCAGGGTCAGTTACGTCTTTTGTGAGATAGTAAAACAGGTTTTCATCTCCGCTTCCATACGTTTTACCATGACCTGAAAAGTACACAACCAACACATCTTCCGGGTTGGCTTTTGAAGCCAGATCTTTAAAGGCGGTTTCTATGTTTTTGTGGCTGGAAACATCTTTTGAAGACATGTTATCGGCTGTTGACAGCAGTTTTACATTGACGCGTTTGTCAAACAATCCTTTTCCTACCGCTTCAAGTGCCTTGGCCATGGCTGCGGCATCCAGATCGGGATACACCAGACTTTTTACATCACCCCGATATTTGGAAGTGCCTACACACAGGATGTACAGAGAGGCGTTGCGGTAATTGGCAATGGTATTGTTTGTATTCGCAGCTTCTGCAGTTCCCTTCGAAATACTTAGTGGCGTATAATCGAGGTTGTAGGGAGCACTTTCGAGCCATCCGGTTTTATTTACCGAAACCAAAGAAATGGTGTTGTTTCCTGCAAGGCAATACTTATTGTAAGGTTGGAGATCAAAATCCAGGATGGTTTTCTGTTTGGGATTGATGTCTTCTTCTACGGTTTTGCCATTCACCGCCAAACGCAGCGGACCCATGCCACCATCGCGTTTTGTCAAGGTAACCTGCAAAATTCCGTACTCAATGTGGGCATCAACGGCAGGGTATAGATCATCAAGCTTCAGGTTATCTACGTTCCTGATTTCATTCTTAAGGGTTCCCAGCAGGGAAGGCAACAGTCCGGGTTCGTGATATCGGGCTTTTAACTGATCGAGCCCGATGGTTTCTGTTCCTACGACATAATGCAATTTGTGCATCATATCCGATGAGGCGTCAAACAAGCCGGAGGGCGTGGTGACGGCCCAGTTGCACAAAACCGGGTGTTTGAAGGCTTCTTCGAAGGACTGTGATTTCAAGCGATCGTCGGAAATCAGCAGTTGTGCCACTATTTTATTGCTGCTCTTTTCCTTGATGGTGAATACCAATCCGTCTTCCAGCACCACTTCCCACCTATCGTCCGGAACCATAGCAAAATCGGCAGGTGGCTGGTCTGAATAATTGAGCAACCTGCCTGATTCGGGATAGAAAATGCTGTTATTCCCGTCTGACAGATTAATCATGATAAACTCACCATTGTTGTACAGGCCAACTTTTGATTTAGGGCCTTTGAAAGCGCGGTATTTTACAATAGCCCATTCCAGGCTTTTTACTCCGAAATCGCAACTGAAATAGCCTGTTGTGGTGTTGCGAACCTGAATCCCGGCTCTTGGATCATCAAAAAAGGCAATGGGGATCTGTACAAAGGAATTGAGGTCTGGAGTAAACATGCCCCAGGATCCTCGGTCGACCTCAACAGAAGCGGCGCCATCTGCTTTTACGGCTAGTTTGGTGATTTGTTTTCCACTACGGATATTCCAGAATACAAAATACCCTATGGTTGGATTTGGCCCTGATTTCTCACTCCATTCAATGCTCATGTATGCGCCAAAGCGGGAGCCGTCGTTGCTAAACTGAGGAATCCAATCGCAATCGCCCAGGCCTGTGGTATCGAGTTTTACTTGCCTTAGCTGTTTCTTTTGGGCGATGCTCCAAACCTGAATGCTGCGGTCGTTGTCGGCAGTGAGAATTTCCTCTTTGGCATAGGCCCGGGCGCGTACAAACAATTCTTCATTATTGGACGCCGGCATGACAACCGTACTTTCCCCGGAGGAAATATTGACTTGGGTAATGGTGTTTTGCCCGCTTTCCAGAAACACAGATTCTCCATCAAGGGAAAACCGTCCGATGCCTTTTAGATTTTCCTGTACCAACTTGCATTTTGGATAGCTCCACACGTAAGTTGAACTATCAACGGAAGCCAGAAAATATTCTCCGCTCTTGCTGAATTCGAGATGCTGTGTCATGCTGTTCCGACCAAATTCCTTGACTTTTTTTGTCTCTTTTCCGGTCTCACAGTCCCACAACTTAATGGTCGATTTTACATGATCCATCGGATTGCCGGTGAGCAATGCCTTATTGTCAGCAGAAAAGGCAGAGTTATTGACCTCGCCGGTTTTTATAGTTCGGATGAGGCGGCCAGTCGCCGTTTCCCAAATACTCACAGACTCATTTGAGCTACTGGCGGTATATCGACCATCGGATGACAGCGAGGCAAATTCAATGGCGCTGTTTTGTATAACCGGAAGAACTAATTGGGATGTTTGAGTTAAGCCTACATTGCTTGTCAGGATTAGTAAAAAAAATAAAGTCAGATTTCTCATAGAATCAAAAAGAAGTTTGTTGGCAGCTCGAAGGTCTCGTTTAAAATGTTATTTTTTAATTTCTTTCAAAGCTTCATTTAAAATAGAGCCAGCCAGATCAGGAACATTGTCTTCTTTGCCTTCCAGATTAAATCTCTTCAGCAAAGTGTCATTTTTGAACAGCCCGAATTCTGCATCAACTCTTCCGCTTCCATCGTTATTTGAGGAATATTGCCCAATGATGGAATAGCCATCGTCGTAGCTTTGGGTATCGATGTACACCAGCGGCGACTGTGCGCCCCGGGCCGAGAGTGTCAATAGTTTTTCTGCCAGCGCATCTCCGAGTTTCAGCCGGTCTTTAAAATTCATCTTGTCCTGAAAGGCACAATGTATGAATACCGGCTTTTTCTGTGATAAGGGGATCTTAACTCCAGGTTTTTTCAATCCAATTTCAAAACTGCCTCCACCTATTGGAAAGGCCATAATGGGTATTTGCACTTCCCGGATCTGTTTGGCCAGCACGGGCACTCTGTCGCGTGAATATTGAAACAGGGTCATAACGTCCACTGTACTGGTTGAACTGCTCATACCTTCAAGCAAACTGTAGGTAAGGAGCCCTTGACCGAATTCACTGGCTTCGTAACTGAGCTGATTGGCGGCGCTTCCGGAAAGAATGAACATGCCGGTGCGGTCTTTCATTCTGTCGAGTGCGCGGATTTGAGACGGGCTGAGTGCCCGTGCCCCTACGCTCGACAAACTTTCGGCGGCTTTCCCGGAATTGCAGGCGTCGAAAATAAGCACTTGTTTCAGGGCCGGAATTTTGGTGAGCCATTCAGTGAGTTCAACTGTGGAAATTGCCGCGTTCTTTCGAACCACCGGATCCTTTAAATCTGGGTCGGTAGCATCTTTGGTCAGGTAATAAAAGAGGTTTTGGTCACCCTCGCCAAAGGTTTTTCCATGTCCGGAAAAATACACCACCAGCACATCTTCCGGTTTGGCCTTTGCAAAATGTTTAAATGCCTCCTCAATATTTTGCTTACTCGAAATATCGGCAGAAGACATGCTATCTGCTGTTGATAACAATTTCACTTCAACTCGTTGGTTAAAAAGTCCTCTGCCAACGGTTCCCAGCGCATTGGCCATGGCGGCGGCATCGAGGTCGGGGTAGACCAGGCTTTTTACGTCTCCGCGGTATTTGGAGGTGCCCACACACAGGATGTACAGGGACGCGTTCCGCGAGTCTGCCAGTGAAATATTGGTATTAGAGGCTTCTCCGTTTCCTCTTGAAAAGCCAAGCGGGGTATAGCTCAGGTCATAGGAAGCGCTTTCGAGCCACCCTTCTTTGTTTTCCGCGACAAGCGACACCGTATTTTGCCCTGGCAGGCAAAATTTATCATAAGGTTTCAGATCAATTCGAAGGCTTGTTTTGCGCTCGAGGTTGATGTCTTCTTTCTTGGTAGAGCCGTTAACAGCGAGTCTCAGGTTACCCAACCCACCTTGACGTTCGGTTAATGAAATATCGAGGAAACCATTTGCTATGGAGGCGTCAATAACCGGATACAGGTCAACCAGATTTAAATTTGAAACATCTCTGATTTCACCACGGCTTGTGCCTAAGATCATAGGGAGCAGACCAGGCTCATGGTACCTTGCTTTCAGCTGATCCAGGCCAATAGTTTCGAGACCAACCGCATAATGAAGTTTGTTCATCATCTCAGGAGAAGCATCGAACAAGCCTGAAGGAGTAGTCACCACCCAATCGGCATGATATGGCTCCTCAAGCGCAAGTTCAAAAGATCCGGCATTTGATATCGTGCCATCATCAATAAGGATTTGGGCCATTAATTCTCCGGTGGCTTTTTCTTTTAGGTTGTAGATCAGATCATCGGCACGGGTAAGCTCCCATTTTTCATCCCGGATAAAGCCGGCATCTTCGGGAAGTGACCCCATGAAGGAAACGATATTTCCGGTTTCCGGATAAAACATGTTTACCTCAAAGCTGGACTCTACCATGAAAAACTCCCCTCCGTTATAAACACCCATGACTGTATTCTCCCCGGAGCTTAGCCTGTTTTTTAAAATGGTACTCTCCAGCTTCTTTATCCCGAACTCAAATATCTGTTTTCCAGTTTTCGTATTCACGGCACGCATACCTCCCTCAAACCCGGATTTGTAGGAAAGTGGTATTTGAACAAAACTTTCAAGGTCTTTGCTGAATATTCCCCAAAAACCAAAATAGTCCCGGGCTTCTTCATTGTCATTTAGAAAGTGGGCAGCTAAACTTAACTTCTTCCCGGTTTTGGTATCAAAAACAGCAAACTGATGTCGCAGGCTGTCTTCCAGAAAATGGATGGCCAACAGGGATCCATCTTCTGAAAAGCGGCTGTCTTTTATCTCAAGACTGGAATCCTCCGGGAGTGCCAGTTTTACATTAGAAAGCTCTTGCTTTTGCCCGTAATCCCAGATGTGCACGCGGCCATAATTGGTAAGGGTGAAAATTTCGCGCTCTGTGTACAGGCGATTCAGTACCGACACACGATCAGCCCCGGATGAAGGGTTATCCACATTGAGGGAATCCAATAAACCTTTCAGCGCGATTTCAAGCGCCTCAAGATTTAATGAATTTGTGTAGCGATTGTCAACCCGTACCTTGTCATTTGCCGTGTTTTTTAACGGTGCTTCTACAAAAACACGAGAACCTGTAGCAATATCTACCAAATAAGAGGAGTCAGATTCCAGGAACATTTGTTTGCCATTAGGTGCGAAATGTCCTATGCCATCCAGTCTGTGCAATAGTTTGTACCCGGGGTTATTCCATACATAAGTTTGGTTATCAATGGACGCCAGGAAATAACGACCATCTTCACTGAATTCAAGGTTTTCTGTAATCAGAGCCTTTGGGAATCCTTGAATGGTTTTGATCCCCAAACCGGTATGGGTATCCCATAGTTTTATCTCAAATGGACCGTCAATGGCGGTGCCTTCAAATTGCAGGGTTTTGCCAGTAAGCAACAACTTGTTGTCTGGTGAATAAGCTGCTACAGCACAACTTCCAGTCGGTAAGCTTCTTATTCGCCGTCCGGTGGAAGCCTCCCAAATATTGACATTCTCTTCTGAACTACTTGCCAGATAGCGGCCGTCGGGGGATAGGGTTGCAAATGTCACCTGACTCTGGATAACCGGTAATACCAGTTGCGGAGTCTGAGCAAAAGCAAGGCCGGTCAAGTGCATGACCAGTATTGCCAGTAGAAGTTTTCTTACTGTATGCATTTTTTATGTATGATTTTTTGCCAGGCTATTTTCTTTATTTGTTATTAACGGCCTTCAATGCCTCATTCATGATAGCTCCTGCCAGGCCCGGCACGTCATCGTTTTTCCCTTCGACATCAAATTTTTTTACAAGCGTCTCCTGTTTGAACAAACGGCAATTGACTTTAATACTGCCATCCCCGGAAATGATGTATCTCCCGAATACAGCATATCCATTGTCAAAGCTTTTTGTGTCGATGTACACAAGCGGAGCCTGTGCACCGCGTGACGAAAGTGCGCTGAACTTTTGCCCAAGCGCAGTGCCGAGATCCAGTCTGTCTTTAATCATATCATCATCCTGAAACTCGCTGCGGATAAACACCGGTTTTTTCTGGGCAAGCGGGATCTTCACTCCGGGTTTTTTTAGGCCAATTTCAAAGCTTCCGCCACCTACAGGGAAAGCCATAACCGGCACCTGAATTTCTCTGATCTGTCTGGCCAGTACGGGCACTTTGTCCCGGGCGTGTTGGAAGAGGGTCATAACATCAACGGTATTATCGGAGCTAAGGGCCGCACCACTTATCCCTTCCAGCAGGCTGTAGGTAAGCAATCCCTGACCGAATTCACTGGCTTCATAACTGAGCTGGTTGGCGGCGCTGCCGGAAAGAATAAACATGCCGGTACGGTCTTTCATGCGATCCAATGCCCTGATCTGGGAAGGATCCAGATCGCGGGACAGCTTGCCTGATAAAAGCTCAGCTGCTTTTCCCGAATTGCAGGCATCGAAGATCAGTACCTGTTTCAACGCAGGAATGGATGTAAGCCATTGTGTAAGTTCCGAGGTGGAAACTGCAGCCGTTTTCCGCACTACGGGGTCTTTCAAATCAGGGTCTGTTACATCCTTGGTGAGGTAGTAAAACAGGCTTTCATCTCCATTGCTGTAGGATTTACCATGTCCGGCAAAGTACACGATTATTACATCTTCGGGTTTTGCAAGGGCGGCGAAGGAATTGAAAGCGGCTTCAATGTTTTTCTTGCTGGAAATGGATTCAGGAGGCGTATTATCGGCTGTGGATAACAGCTTTACCTGAACGGTTTTCGTGAAAAGGCCTTTGCCAACGGCTTCCAGGGCGCTTGCTATGGCGGCTGCATCCATATCCGGATATACCAGTGTTTTTACATCTCCCTGGTATTTAGAGGTGCCTACACACAGGACATATAAAGAGGCATTTCGGCTGTTACTAATCGATGTATTTGTAGCGCTTGTTGAGGTACTCCCCCTGGAGAAACTAAGCGGCATGTATGTAAGGTCATAGGAACCGCTTTCCAGCCATCCGTCGCGGTTGCCGGCAACAAGGGAGATGGTGTTGCCTTCCGGCACACAAAACTTGTCGTATGGCTTGAGGTCCAGACTCAGGCTTGTTTTACGCTCAGGGTTGGCGTCTTCCAGCACGGTTTTTCCGTTTATCGCCAGGCGTAGAGCGCCCAGCCCTCCTTTTCTTTCTGTAAGTTCAATGTTCAGAAACCCGTTTTCTATGGAAGCATTTATTTGAGGGTAGAGGTCATTCAGCTGAAGATCTTCTACGTTTTTGATCTCTCCTTTGCTGTAGCCTAATAAAATTGGTAACAAGCCGGGGGCGTGGTAACGCGCCTTCAACTGACCAAGCCCGATGGTTTCCATTCCCACAACGTAATGCAGTTTGCTCATCATATCGGGTGAAGCATCGAATAGCCCGTCCGGGGTGGTTACAGCCCAACTGGTATTGAGCGGATTTTTGAAGGCTTCAGTAAAGGAACTTCCTTCAAATACATCATCGGAAAATAAAAGTCGAGCCCTCGTTTTCCCGCTTACTTTTTCTTTTATGTCATACACCAATCCGTTTTCCAGACTTAATTGCCAGTTATTATCCGGAATCTTGGTAAAATCAGCCGGCAAATAATCATTGAAAGTAACCAGTTTCCCGGTTTCAGGGTAAAAAAGGCTGTATGTATTATAACCAAAATCGATCATGATAAATTCTCCACCGTTATACACACCCGCTTTGGGATACTCTTCTTTCCAGTGCCGCTCGTATTTAAATACCGTCCCTTCCAGTTTCTTCATGCCAAAATCGCAGGTTATCTTACCCGTGGCCACATGCAACACTTGAATACCGGCTCTCGAATCCCCCTCTTGCGTTCGGGGGATCATGATAAAGTTTTTCAGATCGGAAGAGAACATACCCCAGAAATCATCTGGTCCAAAATTGTCAGTCGGACCATCATAGGAGAGATCGTACAATGGGGTATTGCTGAGTTGTTTGCCGGTTTCAGCATCACAAATAAAAAAACATCCAAATGGTTCTTTTTCAAAGTCTTGTATAAAATCTGTATTGGCAGAGGCATACACGCCAATGCGTTTTCCATCATTGGAAAATTTGCCATATTCAAATGAAAGTTCTCCGTGACCCGTTATATCCACCGAGAATCTTGAAGTCTCTTTACGCTGTTCAATATCCCAGTGTTGTACTGAGCCAAATTGGGAAATGGTAAGAATTTTATTTTCGGTGTACATGCGGTCCGAATAATAATTCCATGTTTGATCATCTGTGGGCGGCCTCACCAGGTTCATATCAGTTGGAGGCGGAACGTCATCGGGCAAGGAGCTGTCCCCCGATTTTTCCTTGTTTGAAATGCTTGCGAGCTCGGTTGAGCCATGGTCCATTTCCAAAAAAACTTGTTGCCCGTCGGTAGAAAAGTGTCCAATTCCCCAAAGTTTTTTCTTTACCAGCTTGCAATCCGGGTAATTCCATATATAAGTAAAGCTATCAATAGCAGCCAGAAAATGATCACCAGATTTATTGAATTCGATGTTGTTTGTCTCTGCATTTAAACCAAAAACCTGAAGCGTTTTAATTTCTTTTCCAGTCTCGCAATCCCAAAGTCTGACTTTTGTGATAACGTTGTAGGGGTCATCAAACATTCTTCTAAAATTCCCGGTAATCAAAATCTTGTTGTCTGGAGAGAAAGCCGCTTTAACAAGCTCACCGGTTTGGATGCTACGGATGAGTCGCCCGCTTGCCGTTTCCCAAATACTAACTGAAGTATAGGCGCAGCTGGCTGCCAATCTGCCATCCGGGGAAAGGGTAAGTTCGCTGATGGAGGAGGTTTGTATGGTGGGGAGAACCAGCTCAGGGGTTTGTGCCCAACTAAATAAATGCAGGCTCAAAAAGAAGAAAATAAGTAGGTGGTATTTATTGAAAGTCATAACAAAGCATTGATAGGTGCATCTGAAAAAGATGGTTAGCAAGAACCCGAAAATACAATAATCAATGGCGGTAAACAGCCAATACAAAGTGTGCAAATTTGTAAAATTGAGATTAGTTACTGCGGTGATTGCAAAAGAATTCCCTTAATTCGCAGCGTGTTGTTAATCGCAGAAGGCGCGTGGATTGGATACGCTAAATTAATGGCTGTTGCCAAAACTCATGACAATATATAATAAGTTTAAGAACTGGCTTTCGGCACCTGTCAATGGACATGTAATTGGGCTGTTTCGCATCATATACGGGTTGTTCATGATCAAGGAGATATGGCGTTACATTTCCGACAAAATGGTGAAGACATTCTTCGTTGATCCCAAAGTGAACTTTCCTTACGATGGTTTGGAGTGGTTAAAGCCAATGTCGGCTTCTTCGCTGGAGCTTATACTCAAAGCTATGGTGTTTTGTGCTGTGCTCATTACCCTGGGAGTGGTTATGAAATGGGCGGCCCGGCTATTCGCGCTGATGTACGCCTATATATTCCTGCTGGATACGAGTTTGTACAACAACCATATTTACCTGTTTATTCTGCTGGCTGTGCTCTTGAGTTTTACGGATGCCGATCAGTTTTTGTCGCTCAGAAAGCGGAAGCTCCCGGGTATCGCAGTGCCCAGGTGGCAGCAATTTATGCTGGGCGCTCAGGTGATGTGTGTGTACTTTTTCGCCAGCCTGGTCAAGATGCGTGCCGACTGGTGGGTGTTGCATGAGCCGGTGAAGTCCATAGCCGCTTCCATTCCAGAAAGTAGTTGGCTGGCGCCTTTGTACAAGTCCGAAATGGGGCTTAATATGATGGTATACCTGGGTTTCGGACTTGATTTTTTTGCGCCTTTATTGTTGTGGTACAAACCTTTGCGCAATTGGGCTGTGATACCTTTTGCACTGTTCCACTATTCCAACTCTCAAATATTCGGCGATATTGGGAACTTCCCATTTATGATGATGGCGGCGTTGATACTGTATTTTGAGATGGAAGAGATACCTTTTTTGAAGAAGTGGTTCCCTGTTTTGGACAAGAAAAACCGTGCGCTGGCAAGCCCGGTTATTGGCAATTTTACCCGGGTGTTTTTGATCCTGTATTTTACCTTCCAGGTGCTGTTTCCGCTTCGCGGGTTGTTCCTGCCAAATGACCTGGATTACACCACCATCGGCAACCGCTTCTCCTGGCGGGTGAAAGCCGATTCCAGGGTAGTGGAGGAGTACAAGTTTATATTGAAAGACCCTGTGAGCGGCCGGGAAGGGGAGATCAACCTACCCACCAAGGTGAATAATGTACAGGCCCAGGCCATGCTGTACGACCCAAGATCAATAAGACGATTTGCTCAGTTGATTCACGAGCAATCCGTAAAGAACAACATTCCCAATGCCCAACTCATTGGCAAGATCAAGTTCAGCCTGAACGGCCGCCCGGCCCAGTACTTTGTAGATCCGGAGGTGGATCTGATGAAGGTGGAGTATAGTCCGTTTAAGAGGTTGGAATGGGTGGTGCCTCTGGAGCGTTGAAGAGCTTTGTTTTTGTGTTGGGCAATAGATTCCGATGTTCGGAGTGGTTTAAGATTTTGCTGATCATAGTACCCTTTTGGGAAATTTCAGAGTCATACAAACAAAAAAGGAGCAATACACAAGCATAATTTCTTTAGAACGTGCGGGAAGGGGGAGTCGAACCCCCACACCCTTAGGGGCTACGCCCCTGAACCACTCAGAAGATGGGCTGTCAATTTTGCCATTGATAACAAGGACTGTATATACTGCAAACGAAGGTTACAAATTGCAAAACAGGAAACCAACATAACCAAATTTTCGTTAATACATCACAAAGTTGGCTACTCATCGCCAAAAATGGCCGGCTAAAACGTAAATTTACCCATAAATTCTTGATGCTGTGCAACCCAAACATTTGAAAAGTTTTCTACTCGCTACCTTTTTTCTGCTCCTGGCTCAAATGGCCTACGCCCAATATGATCTTCGCCGGGACGCTCCGTTTTTTCACAATCGGGCAAAGGACTACTCCACCTGGTTATACCATAACGAACTTGGTCATTTTTTCGATCTGGCAAAAACGGGGGTATACCCTGACAAAGTCAGGCTTTTATTGCGCGCCTCATTTTCGGGGGAAAAGGCTGGCGATTCGTTGCGCGCCGTATGGAGCGAACTCAGAAGGCAATATTATGTACAAACCGGCGCTGAACTTCACGTCGCGATGCTTTCCAAAATGGCTTTTCAGATGGATTTGCCGCTCGATTCCGCTGAAATTGTGCTGTTTGTCCCAAATTCGGAGTATTATATTCGGATTTATGGCGAGCGCGAAGGACAACGCCTAACGGCCCGCTGGGAAGATTACGGCAACAAAGGCATGGGAAGTGGCAATATAAAAGTGCCTGTTGAGCAATTAAGTGATGTTTTCAGAAGTGGCAAGGCAAAGCTTGACGATAGTCCCGGTGTCGACCTGGCACGCGTGCGTCGCTCTGTTCGCGCTTTTTTCAGGGATAATTACCAGAACAAGGGTACAGACTGGTTCTGGAAAGCCCGGATCGATAGTACCAGTGCCGTGTACAACGATTTTTCTTTTACCGTCACCCACATCAGCCGCGAAGTACTCAAAAGCCATAACTTTTTCGAACTCCATCAAATCGATATTTCCATTGCCGAAGGCATGGATGGACTCGAAATCTCCTGGAGCTTCCAGGCGAAATACGGCGGTGGTCTGATCTTTCCCCCACGCGACGACAGCAACGATTACCACGATTTCGAAACCTCGCCTTACAAATACCAATTCGACAAGTATCAGGCCGCCCTTTTTAAAAGACTGGAGGCTTACCTGAAAAAAGTATGAAGGAAAAATCTGACCGCTACCGCATCGCCATTACGATTATCATTTGTCATCTGCTGCTTATAGGCACCCTGGTGGCTTTATTTATCGCGGATGCCCTCTTATTGGAAGAGTTCACGCCATTGCTCACCCTGCTGGCTCCGGTTACCGCCATTTACGCCGGTTCGGTGTTTCGCTATCTGTCTGGCAGCATACGCGCCGGGGTTGATGCCCCAGAGGAAGTTCCGCTGCCGCATGCTACCCTCATACGCAAATTGGTACTCGCGCATTTTGCCGCCATGATGTTCCTCATTTTAGCCAAAGCTGTGTTCAACTGGATCGAGTTTTCCACCATGACCATACTTATGACACTGCTCGAAACTTCCTTTGGCGTGTACATGGGCATGGTGATGAGCGCAGTATTTGGAGACACCTGACTACATTAGAACATATTCAACCCAATCCTATGAAAAAAATCACCTTTCTGTTGCTTTGCCTCCCCTGGGCCGTACTCATTGCCCAGCCCACATACAAGACCTTCACTAGCAGCGATGGCGAAACCCTGTACCGTTACGATGATGGCTACACCATCACCAAAGCCGATTACGATGAATCGGAGCGTTTGAGGGGTTTAGCAGACAATAATTGGGACTCAAAAGACTATACCAGCGCACTCAAATACGCAGAGAGCGCCGTTGCTAAAAATAAGAATAATCCTTACGCCTGGGTAGCTCGAGCCCTGGCAAAAGCTAACGGCAAAAACGATTACCCTGGTGCCATTTCGGATTACACCGAGGCTATTCGTTTGTATCCGACATACGAAATAGCGTGGTACAATCGTGGCGTTTCAAAATACAATAAAGGCGATTACGATGGGGCTATTTCGGATTACACCGAGGCGATCCGGCTAAACCCGGATTATTCCAATGCATGGGTGGGTCGTGGCCTTGCAAAAGGCAAAAAAGGCGACTACGATGGGGCCATTTCGGATTACACCGAGGCGATCCGGCTAAATCCGGGTTATTCCCTTGCATGGAATAACCTTGGTTGGGCCAAAGAACAAAAAGGCCTTTTGAACGCGGCGCTACAAGATTATAAAAAAGCGCTGGAATTGGATCCTGGCAGTGATTATGCACCCAATAATATTAAAAGAGTCGAAGACAAACTCGCCGCACTTCGTCCCAAACGTCCGCCAACCGTACAAATTGTAGCCGTGGGTATCGGTAACTATCAGCAGGATTACGCTTTCAACCACCTGGAATTCACCGTGCCTGGCGCATATTTGTTGCGCAATATGTTCGAACGCCGAAACCTCTCCGCACATGCCAAACCGCTCTGCGATTCTGATGCCCGGCGCAAATCCATCTTGTCGGCTCTGGAAGCGCTTACCGACTCCAGAAATGTGCAGGAGGATGATCTGGTCATTTTCTACTTCTCCGGGCACGGCCTCATGGCCGGCGGCAAGGTGGGCATCTGCCCCTGGGATTATCAATCCTCGGCCGACCTTATAAGCGACAACGACATTACTTCAATTCTTGACCGCTGCCCTGCCCGTCATAAAGTTTGCCTCATCGAAGCCTGTAAAAACGAAACCAGCGCTGACTATATGAGTCCAAGTGCAGTAGCTGATTTCAACAGCAAACGGCGCAGCATCAGTCCGGGCATCGCCTTTATCACATCCACGGAGGTTGGGAAAAAATCATGGGGCATCAGCAGCGAAGGTTTTTTCACTCGTGCAGTAATAGAGGGCCTCGACAAGGGCCTTGCCGACGCCAACGGCGACAATGAAATTACTGTTCAGGAACTTTTCAATTACATACAACCCGCAGTAAAAAGCCGGACCAACAACCAGCAGGTACCCCAGATCAATTCCGGTTATCCAAAGGATTTGCCATTGATGAAGTTTTAATTAAACAATTTTTAAAATGCTTCGAATTGTAATTGAGCGATTCGAGACCTTTCAAAACACATGAAAAACATTGTTCTGTTTATTCTATGCCTCCCTTCGGCTTTACTTATAGCTCAGCCTGCCTACTCTACATACACCAACAATACCGGCGACGTTCTGTACCGCTACGAAGACGGCTACACCATAACCAAAGCCGATTACGACGAATCGGAGCGGTTGGGGCGCTCATCAAGGGATAAATGGAGATCAGAGGATTATAACAGTGCGTTCAGTGACGCGGTAAGCGCCCTTTCAAAGAATAAGAAAAATGCGTACGCATGGGTTAGCCGGGGCTTGGTAAAATCCGTGAAAGGCGATAAAGACGGTGCAGTTTCGGATTACACCGAAGCAATCCGGCTAAAACCGGATTATTCTCTTGCCTGGGATTTACGCGGCCATATAAAAAAATCAAAAAGAGACTACGACGGTGCCATTTCTGATTATACCGAGGCCATCCGCCTTGCACCGGGTTTTTCCTCTCCCTATTATAACCGCGGTGAGGCCAAAGAACTTAAAAGTCAATTCGAAGAGGCGCGAAATGACTATAAAAAAGCTCTTGAAATAGATCCTAATGACAACCTGGCCCAATATTACTTGAAACACCTAGATGAAAAACTCGCCACACTCCGCCCGAAACGTCCGCCAACCGTACAACTCGTAGCTATCGGCATAGGTACCTATCAGCAGGATCACGCTTTCAACCACCTCGAATTCACCGTGCCTGGAGCATATTCATTTCGAAATCTTTTTGAACGCCGCAACCTCACTTCGAACGCAAAACCCATGTGCGAATCTGCCGCCCGCCGCCGGAATATTTTGGCAGCACTTGAAGAGCTTACCGATCCGAAGAAGGTCCAAAACGACGATCTGGTCATTTTCTACTTCTCCGGACACGGCCTCATGGCCGGTGGCAAGGTGGGAATTTGCCCTTACGACTATCAGTCGCCTGCCGATCTTATCAGCGACGACGACATTGCTTCTATTCTAACCCGTTGTCCGGCCCGCCACAAACTTTGCCTCATTGAGGCCTGCAGAAGTGAAAAAAGCGCAGATTTCATCGACCCAACGGACGTGGCTAACTTTAATCGCAAGCGGCGCAACCTCAGTCCGGGCATCGCCTTTATCACTTCAACAGAGGTAGGGAAAAAATCCTGGGGTGGAGAAGAAGGCTATTTCACCCAGGCTATTCTCGAAGGCCTTGACAAGGGCCTTGCTGACACCAACGGCGACCGCGAAATTACAGTAGAGGAACTTTTCAATTACATACAACCTGCAGTAAAAAAACGAACCAGCAACCAACAGGTGCCCCAGATCAATTCCGGTTATCCAAAGGATTTGCCATTAATGAAGTTTTAAAAACAATTTTTAAAATGATCCGAATTGTAATTCGGCGAGACAAGACCTTTCAAGACATATGAAAAATATTGTTCTGTTTATTCTATGGCTCTCTTCGCCTATACTTATAGCTCAACCTACCTATTCCACGTACACCAACAACACCGGTGAGGTTCTGTATCGCTACGAAGACGGCTACACCATTACCAAAGCCGATTATGATGAATCGGAGCGTTTGAGGCGTTCAGCAGATGATAAATATAGATCAAAAGATTACATTAGTGCGATCAGGGTAGCGGAAAGCGCTCTTGCTAAAAATAAAAAGAATGTGTACGCATGGTTCAAATGCGGCAATGCCAAAAGACAAAAAGGAGACTACGATGGTGCCATTTCGGATTACACGGAGGCTATCCGGCTAAATCCGAGTGACCCCGATGCATGGTACAACCGCGGTTATAATAAAAGACAAAAAGGCGACAATGACGGTGCCATTTCAGATTACACAGAGGCCATTCGTCTAAATCCGAATGATTCCGACATATGGAACAACCGCGGGGTGGCAAAAGACGATAAAGGAGACTATAAAGGTGCCATTTCGGATTACACGGAGGCCATCCGTCTAAATCCTGTTGACTCCGATATATGGAACAACCGCGGTGCGACAAAAGACGAAATAGGTGACTACGATGGGGCAATTTCGGATTATACCGAGGCCATAAGGCTAGCACCGGATGATTCTGATGTATGGAGCAACCTTGGCATTACCAGAGAACAAAAAGGTCAACTCGAAGAGGCACGAAACGACTTTAAAAAAGCACTTGAAATTGATCCAGCCAACACCGTAGCCCAAAATAATCTGAAAGGCATCGAGGATAAACTCGCCGTACTCCGCCCCAAACGCACGCCAACCGTACAACTCGTAGCTGTCGGCATTGGTACTTACCAGGCGGATTACGCTTTCAATGACCTCGAATTCACCGTGCCTGGTGCGTACACCTTGCGAAATCTTTTTGAACGCCGAAACCTCACCGCAAACGCTAAACCTCTGTGTAATTCTGATGCCCGACGTAAATCTATTTTGTCTGCTTTGGAAGCGCTTACCGACCCTAAAAACGTACAGGAGGATGATTTAGTCATTTTTTATTTCTCCGGGCACGGCCTCATGGCCGGCGGCAAGGTAGGTATATGTCCCTGGGATTATCAATCTTCGGCCGACCTCATCAGCGACAACGATATTACTTCCATTCTTAACCGCTGCCCTGCCCGTCATAAAGTTTGCCTAATCGAAGCCTGTAAAAACGAAACCAGCGCGGACTATATGACCCCAAGTGCAGTGGTCGAATTCAATAACAAGCGGCGCAATATTAGTGCTGGCATCGCCTTTATTACCTCTACTGAGGTAGGGAAAAAATCCTGGGGTGTCAGAAGTGAAGGATTTTTTACTCATGCAGTAATTGAAGGCCTGGATAAAGGTCTTGCCGACACAAATGGCGATCACGAAATTACCGTTCTGGAACTTTTCAATTATATACAACCAGCAGTAAAAAAACGAACCAACAACCAGCAGGTACCTCAGATCAATTCCGGGTATCCAAAGAATTTGCCAATAATGAAGTACTGAGTCGCCTCTCAGTCCTTACGGGCGTACTTCCCTGAACCACGCCTTTGGCGGGCTACGAATTCCGCCATTTTTGAAATAAAAAAAGCGCTCCTAAAAAAGAAGCGCTTTTAATCGTGCGGGAAGGGGGAGTCGAACCCCCACACCCTTACGGGCGTACTTCCCTGAACCACGCCTTTGGCGGGCTACGAATTCCGCCATTTTTGAAATAAAAAAAGCGCTCCTTGAAAAGAAGCGCTTTAGAACGTGCGGGAAGGGGGAGTCGAACCCCCACACCCTTACGGGCGTACTTCCCTGAACCACGCCTTTGGCGGGCTACGAATTCCGTCATTTTTGAAATAAAAAAAGCGCTCCTTATTAAGAAGCGCTTTAGAACGTGCGGGAAGGGGGAGTCGCCCCCCCACACCCTTACGGGCGTACTTCCCTGAACCACGCCATAGGCGGGCTACGAATTCCGTCATTTTTGAAATAAAAAAAGCGCTCCTTATTAAGAAGCGCTTTAGAACGTGCGGGAAGGGGGAGTCGAACCCCCACACCCTTACGGGCGTACGCCCCTGAAACGTATGCGTCTACCAATTCCGCCATTCCCGCGTCGGTGTTTCAAAAGCGGGTGCAAAGGTAATGGCATTGGCGTTTTGTGCAAATAATTTCTTTACAAAAGTATAGGTGTGGCTTTTGCGCATTTTACGGTGCGTCCCGCTACCTTCGCCGGTACTGAATTTATGAAAATTCTGATCATTCAAACGGCTTTTATCGGCGATGTAGTGCTGGCAACGGCGCTTATAGAATCGTTGCATCGTAGTTACCCGAAAGCCAATATTGATTTCCTGGTAAGAAAAGGCAATGAATCATTATTGAAAGATCATCCCAAGTTGCGCAAGGTGCTGGTGCGGGATAAAAAGGACAAGTATGTAGGCCTGGCAAAGCTGCTGTTGGAGATCAGGAAAGAGAAATACAATTTGGTGGTGAATTGCCACCGCTTTGCTTCCTCGGGTCTATTAACCGCTTTTTCCGGTGCTGACAAAAAGCTGGGCTTTTCCAAAAACCCTTTTTCTGTGTTTTTTTCAAAGCGCTTTCCACATCAGATCAGCAATGGTTTTCATGAAACACAACGCAATCATGTGCTTATTGAAGCATTGGCGGGACCGAATGCAGCCAAGCCTCGTTTGTATCCTACCACGAGTGACTATGATAAGGTGGCAACGATTATAGGTAAGCGACCTTATGTATGTATGGCGCCAACTTCTGTGTGGTTTACCAAGCAGTGGCCTGCCGATAAATGGGTGGCGCTGATAAAAAGAATGCCTTCCAACGTTGACATTTTTCTCCTCGGGGGAAAAGGTGATGTATCAATTTGCTCACAGATCGCAGAAGAATCTGGAAACAGTCAAGTGATCAATCTCGCCGGAAAATGCAGTTTGTTGGAATCTGCCGCTCTGATGAAAGGCGCTTCCATGAACTATGTACTTGATTCCGGTCCTTTGCATCTCGCTTCAGCAATGAATGCGCCGGTAACAGCCATTTTCTGCTCTACTGTTCCCGATTTTGGATTTGGTCCACTTTCTGATGTTCAATTTGTTGTGCAAACAACAAAAGCCTTAACGTGTCGCCCTTGCGGCTTACATGGGAAAAGAAGTTGTCCACTGCAGCACTTCGACTGTGCCGCAAGTATAGATCCCGGCACGCTTCGTTTACCGGAAACGGTAGGTATTTAAAAAGAAGCGGTAGCTAAATCGAGTTTAGCGGTAGGTTTTTTAAATTTTTTTTTGATTTGAAAAAATTTTCATATTTTGCATAGATGACTATTTATTACAATGCTTTCATTTAATAAAAACGTGCTTTTTTTGAAAATTCAATAATAAATCAAATGTTTTATTGTCAATGGGAAAGCTAAAAATCACTATTTTTGCATACCATTAGGATTTCATTATAATACATATTCAAAAAAAGCGTTCATATTTGCATCACGATTGGTTGATACAACAATTAATCAATTGTTTTCAAGGCGGAGTTTTTGAGTGGAGATTTCTCCATTTTTAAAAAACAATCTTTGAAATACAAAGTGCTTTTAACCGATTCGTTGCTTGAAAGCACCCTTCTTTGACAAGGAAAATCAAACATACCCAACCCCAATTAACCAGGAGAAAACTAAGTCGCTATCACATAGCAAAAGAAATAAGCTCGCTTGAGCAAAGAAAACCGAAGGCGGGGGCCCTCCGGCCCTTTCAAATGAGAAAGGGCGGAGGGCTGTTTTTTTTACAGAAAAGGCCGTGCAACACAAATTGCACGGCCTTTTCTGTTTGGGTTCAAAATTTAAAGCAATTTAAAATTGCTGCTGCGACTGCGCCGCCCGCGAAATCTGATACCGCCCGGCCTTGGCAAGCCCGGCCTCATCCACCACTCCAATAATGCCTTCATCACCGGCTACGGCAATGATCCCGTTGCCCTGATGCCGAATCAAATAGTGTACCCTTGATAGCGACTCGCTGATGTGAACCACCTCTACTTTGTTCATATACAATCCGATCTCGGCGCTGCCGCCCGATTTCTGCATACCCCTGATGATGTCTTCCTCTTCCAGCATGCCTACCAGCATGTCGTTGATGTCGAATACCAGAAAATGATGTTCCAGACCATGACGCAGGTGATCGAATGCCGACTGCATCCAGTCGTTGCTCCTAAGCTTTGTAAACTGGTAACGAATGATGTCTCCAACCTTATAACGGCTCATCAGATCTTCGGTTTGCACCATATTGTTCTCACTCCGCGCCGCGAAAATGACAAACATGCCCAAAATGGCCAGCATAAAGGCATCGTTCCAAAGGCCGTATAAGATGAGTAGCAGCGCGATCCCTTGTCCAACGGTAGCCGCAATGCGTGTGGCTTTTGGTCGACCGGTACGCATGGAAAGGAGCGCACGAAAAACGCGGCCTCCGTCCATGGGAAAAGCGGGAATCATATTGAATAGGACCAGAGCAATGTTGGTAACCGTGAGGTTCACGGCAAACTGAAGTAACTGGGGAATATGAATACCACCTTCTTCCAGCATTTCTTCTCCACCCGATTCTGTCAGCACCATTTTCAGTAATTCCAGCTGATGTGGGTCGGCAAAGATCCAGATAAGCAAGGTCAGAATGATGGCTATGACCACATTAACAGCGGGTCCGGCAATGGCGACAATAAACTCCTGCATGGGTTTTTCCGGCATGCGTTCAAGTCTGGCCACACCGCCAATGGGCATTAACACTATGTCCCGGGTTTGCACGCCATAGCGTCGTGCAGAGAGGGCGTGACCGTATTCATGGAGCAACACACACACAAAGAGAGCCATGAACAGCGCCGTGAGCCATATTGTATCAAACATGGACAGTCCCGTGCTGTAGGCATGGTACAGTATGTACACGAATATCAACCCGAATGTCCAATGCAGGAATACGGGAATGCCAAACCAGGTAAATAATTTTAATGCGCCTCGCATGAAATCAGTTTTTAGCCTTTGGAGTCGTTTCTTCAGGCGTGGATGCTATGACAATATATTGATAGTCAAGCGCTTCCTTGTCAATTTTTTCAATTTTATATCCCGCTGTCAGCAATTCTTTTTCAACCTGATTCAGCGATACTTTGTACTCATCGGCCGGACCAACCGGGGGGCTGTTCTTCTTAAAATCAATGATGAGCACGCGGCCCCCTGGAGAAATGCCTTTCTTCAGTGTTTGTAAATAAGCAACCCTCTGTTCAATGTAGCCATAGGTGTTTACTATAATAACATCATCTGCTTCACCAGGTTGCAAATAAGGATCATTCGGAAGCGCTAATCGGGCCTCAAAGCGCGACTGATACACATCGGGTAGATGCACTTTTATGCTGTCGAGAAAGGTGATAAATCGCTCGTCGATGTCAATTCCGATCACTTTTTTTGCCTTGGGAACGATCCGGAAAGTAAAATATCCGGTTCCGGCGCCGATATCGGCCACGGTTTTGTCTTCCAGGTCGCCAAGCAGGGAAATAACCATGTTTGGTTTTTGCCAGATGCCCCGGTCCTTATTTTCGTAATCGGCGATCAGGCTTTCAAAATTTCCCTGGCTGCCGGAAGAAACCGGTATTTGCTCGGAAACATTGGTGGCGCTGGATGGTCTTTCCCGAATGAGTGACGGGGAGCTGTTATCCGAGGCTGATGGTTCGTTGCGGCAGGCAAAAAACAAGAGTCCTGAAAGAAGTAGAGTTGTGGTGGTAGTGGCGCGCTTCATAATGGTTAAACAACAGAACAGTGCAAATGTATGGAAGTTCGCTGAAATTGCCGGGAGGTCTATCTTTGTCGCCGAAAGCACACAAGATGTGGATGAAGGAGTAGCGGTAAAATCTAAACGGACTTGAAAATCAATTTGTACAAAGCAATTAACACACCTCATGGGCTGGCTTTCTGGAGCGCCTGTTTATTGGTGGCAAGCATGGTGACATCGCCATTTTTGCTTTCGATAAGCATGTGGGGTATGGTCGCTGCAGCGCTTTGGAACGTTACGCTTGATTTACACAGGAAAAGGCCTGATCTGTCCATGAAATCGCTCTGCACCTGGATGCTGGCATTGGGGCAATCTTTTAAAAATCTGTGGCACAGCAGGTACCTTTTGCTGATGACGCTTCTGTTACTGGTTCCGGCGATCAGCATTTTCTGGAGTGAAGATCTTTCCTATTGGATACGGGTAACCCGGGTGCGCCTACCGTTTCTGGTACTTCCCTGGACCTTTGCCAATTTCCCGGCCTTTGACAGCCGAGCGAAAAAGAAGGTGCTGTATCTCCTTCCCTGGTTTATGGTGCTGCTTTGCATAGGGGTGGGCATCAATTTTCTGATGCATTACGACAGCATTATGCTTGGACTCAGTCGCGGACAACCGGTTCCGGTGCCGAGACAGCACGTAAGATTCAGTCTGGTTTTAGCCACCGCCATCATGGTGGGAGCCTGGCTTTGGAAGCAAAAGTTTTACCTGAAATTTATCTGGGAACGGCGTGCGCTGGCAATTGCCGTAGTGTTCTTGTTTGTGTTCATACACATACTGGCAGTAAGAGGCGGATTAGCCGTTTTGTACATCGCTATAGTATCAAGCCTGTTTTTGGATATCTGGAAGACAAAACGCTGGTTGAGAGGAGCCCTTTTGTTTGGCTCCCTATTGGTTTTAATTATTGTAGCCCTGCAAACCATCCCCAGTTTAAAACAGCGTGTAGCCTACATGAAATACGACTGGGAGCGATACCTCTCGAATGAAGGTGAAGCATATTCCGATTCGGAACGTTGGGTTTCTTTGGAAGTAGGGTACAGGGTTTGGCGGAATAACCCAATGTTAGGCACAGGCGCCGGTGATCTGATGAACGAGGTGAAACGGGTAAATGCGGCGGAATTTCCTGAATACACCAATGAACCCAAGCTGCCGCACAACCAGTGGCTGCACATCATGGCCAGCACCGGTTTGTTTGGACTTGCGCTAAGCCTGATCGCCTTTCTTTTTCCGCTTTTTTCAGCTGGTGATCACAAAGGATATCTGTTTGTAGTGTTTCAGATCATGGCTTTTGCTACCTTCATAATTGAATGTACGGTGGAAAACGCCATTGGGGTGTCGTGGTACCTGTTTTATACCCTGTGGTTTGCCGGGCTAAAAGAATAACTATTTCGAAATCAGATTATTATGGCCAAGGTGAAGGCGAAAAAATCGTACGGACAACATTTTCTAAAAGACGAACACGTAGCAGAAAGCGTGGCTGAGGGGCTGAAACGCACACAGGAAACAGGCCGGGTGTTGGAAGTTGGCCCAGGGATGGGCATGCTTACCAAATACTTGCTAAAACACGACGACTACGAAACCTATGCCGTAGAGGCCGACCGGGATATGGTGGAGTATCTCACAAATCACTATCCTGATTTTGCCGAAAAACGTCTGATCTCTGAGGACTTTTTGAATTTCGAGCCCGAATCTATTTTTGGAATATCCCAGTTTTGCCTGGTAGGCAATTTTCCGTACAACATCTCTACCCAGATCATTTTTAAAATGCTCGATTGGCGGAATCAGATTCCTGAAATGGTGGGTATGTTTCAAAAGGAAGTGGCTGACAGGATCGTGTCGAAACCCGGCTCAAAAGTGTATGGCATAACCAGCGTATTTGCCCAGGCTTTTTATGAAACAGAATACTTGATTACCGTTCCACCCAATGCTTTTAATCCACCACCCAAAGTGATGTCGTCAGTGATACGGCTAAGCCGGAAAGACGGCTTTGAACTGTCATGCGACGAATCCCTTTTCAGGCAGATCATAAAAACGGTTTTCAACCAACGACGTAAAATGCTGCGCAATACGCTGAAACCTTTTTTGCCATCCGAGCTGCTCATGGAAGACCCATATTTTGAGCAACGGCCGGAGCAATTGTCCTGGGAAGAATACGAAAAACTAACCCTGAAAGTATCAGAACATCAATAATGCGAATTCATTAAATTATTGATAATGAAAGACATGCCTACCTATTATGACCTGGTTTATGCCGTGGTACGCAAAGTACCGCGGGGGCGGGTCACTAATTACGGAGCCATCGCTGATTTTCTGGCCCTGGGCGCGTCCCGCATGGTTGGATGGGCGCTCAACAACTCACATTTCATGGACGATGTGCCGGCACACCGCGTGGTGAACCGCAAAGGAGAACTGAGCGGCAGACATCATTTTGCCACGCCCACCATGATGCAGGAACTGCTGGAAAGTGAAGGGGTAAAGATTGAGGACAATTGTGTGGTGGAGTTCAAAACGCTTTTCTGGCATCCGCAGGAGTTGGGAGATTGGGAACCCTTTTGATTACATGATTAAATGAACAAATGATTACAGATTGTTGATGGGATTTATGATTTTGTACATCAACAATCATGTAATTATGTAATCGTCAATTGTCAATCGACCGCAGGGAGCTACCCTTGTACATACACCACATACTTTTCATCAAAAAAGTGTTCCGGAAAAAATTCTCTGATTGGGAATATGTCGGTATAGCTTTTTCCTTTTCCCGGGAGTGCTTTTATTTCTTCCCGTAAGTCTCCGCCTTTCAGCGCTATAATGCCGTTAGGCAAGGCATGTAAGTGTTTCTTTTTCAAAAACTTGCGGCTCCATATTAACAGCTTGTCGAGCGTGGCGACACCGCGAGTTATGACAAAATCAAATTGCTGCGGCATTTTGAGTTCTTCCGCCCGACTATGAATAGCCGTTACATTTTTAAGTCCCAAAGCATCAGCAACTTCCTGTACAACGCGGATCTTTTTTCCGGTGCCATCTACCAGTACGAATTCCGTTTCCGGGTAGAAGATAGCCAGTGGAATACCTGGGAAACCACCTCCTGTTCCAAGATCGAGCAGACGTGCTTCGGGGCTAAATCCGATCACCCTGGCAATGGCCAAAGAATGAAGAATGTGGCGCTCCGTCAGGTTTTCAATATCCTGTCGGGAGATCACATTTATTTTTTCGTTCCACTCGCGATACAGCGGTTCGAGTTGGGCAAATTGGGCAAGTTGTTGCTCGCTGAGTTTTGGAAAATATTTTTTGATCCGCTCCATGGATAATTGCCCTGAATTAATTTGATGAATACTCTTGTAAGAAATTGAAAATCAATGAAATGACGCAATGTTTGACCACTAATTGGAAAGTTGTTCGAGCATTTTTTCCGCCTGAGCTCTTCGTTCCGGAAGTTCCGTATTTGATCGAGCGCGTTCGACAGCACGGCGGGCGATGTCTTTTCTCAATGGGTTAATGGCTGCTATTTTAACAAAGGCCAGTGCCTGATACCAGTAAATATCCTCCCCAAAACTTTCAATATCCGAAATGCGGGCAAGGCAATCGATGGTGGCTCCGGGATCCTCCAATTGTAAGGCTATAATGGCAAGGTAAAACAGCGCTTCAGACTGGCAGGCAGACTCCTCTTCATCAGCCACCGGATACAATACATTCGCCGCTTCGTAATAGTCTTTCTGTTTGTAGTGTCTATCAGCTTCCTGCAGCATTTCGAGACATGCTGGCGGTACGTTGTCGTCCAGAGAGTCTCTGACCAGACGCGCGTCCCGATCGGCCAGAATGCTGGTTGGAGGTTCAAAATTCTTGTTGTAAACCTCACCCGGAGAAAGCGAGGGATCAAAAAACCACCATGCGGCATACCCGAGCAGTATAACGCCCAACAGAATCAGGACATAGCGGTTCGACTTGCTTTCAGGTTCCGGAGTTGGCGACAAGCCCATGGATATTCTGCCTTCAATGTTTTCAGCAATTGACCAGGCTTTTTGAAATGGTTTGTCGGTAAGGGCTACTACTGCCCAGGAAGGCAATCCTTCCGACCAGGCAGGATCTTCCGAGTTAAGCAGCTTGCGGTATTGTTCCAGACAATTAGCGGCAGCACTGTCTTTATTTACCTTGGGCGCCACATTAATGCTGGCGTCTTTCGCCAATTCAAGCAATGTTTTTTTACAAGGCGACTCCATGCCTGCCCATTGCCGCCTGGCCCGGACCTGTTCTCTAAATGCTGACCTGCTGGCATCATCCGGTAATGCTGGGTTTTCAGGTTCTTCCGTTTCTACATGCAACTCGATTTGCTTCTCCTTCGCCCAATCTTTAAAATGAGCCGTTGCCAGCGATTCCAGAAATGTGGAAATGGGAATGGAGGTGTCCAGCCTGTTTTCTGTTGCCAGAAAAGCCGTATGTATCAGAGCAACCCTGAAAAATGTGAATCCATCGGACATCGACCCTCCAGCCAAATTAACTGCTCTGGCAACCAGCCTGCGGCATTCAGCATACACAGCCTCAAAAGAAGCAGGATCCAATACGCTGAGGTCATGGTAAATGGATTCGTCAGAAAAGGAGTTGCTTGAATTTGACACGTTAAATGGCTTGGCTGTGAGTTAGAATCGCAAAGATAGCACAAACAAAAAGAGCCGGGACAATTGCTGCCCCGGCCCATGAAAACACCTAAAACCCTATTAACTAACCTTATGAAAAGTTCTTATTCAGCCTTGCCTTAACCAATCTTGATGGTTTTTGAAACCGGCTTGGCTTCTTCTTTTTTTGGAAGTTCTACTTTCAAAACTCCATTGTCATAAACAGCCTTGATGGCATCTACGTTTATGGTTTCAGGAAGTTTGAAAGAACGTTTGAAAGATTCGTAGCGAAACTCGCGGCGCAGGAAACGCTCGGCTTTTTCACCACTCACTTCATTTTTTTCTTCGTGCCTGGCTTCAATGGTCAGATGGCCATTTTCAACGTTGAGCACAAAATCTTTTTTGTCAAATCCCGGAGCAGCCAGTGCCAGATTGAAAGCGTCATCGTTTTCAGTGACATTGGTTGCAGGCTGGCTCAACAGCGTGTCGTTGCCAATAAAGTCACTCAGACCGCGGTTGAAGAACTCATTAATGAACCCATTGGTGAAGGATTTAGTTGCGGGAAACGGATGAACTTTAACGATGTTTGTCATTATTTTACAAAATTTTGATAATTGTGAATGGATTGAGCTTGTTTCTTCATCAGCTTAAATTCGTAGCTGAGTACGCCAGCCTTATTGCAATCTGCGTTCCATCAGGGTTTTTATGAAGTTTTGGCGGAAAACCCGAAAATGGCGCATGTCAAAATGTCCGAATTTAAAATTTTATATGCCAAAATGGCACTATCTATATTTTAAACATCGGAAACAAGTGATTTAGTTGAACAAAAAGGGATGAGAAAATTGATACCTATTAGTCTGTGGTTGAGTTGCTCTTTGGGCGCATTGCGCGGCCAAAGCGTGGATTCTCTACGATTGACCTTATCAATTCCCGCAGAGGCTGTTTTTGTAACCAGCGATAATTTGTCCAATACCTACCTCATTAGCCGTAACAATGCCATACTTAAATTTGATACCCTGGGCAGGCAATCCGGACTGTTTACCAATAAACGTCTGGGCAATGCAACTTTTCTGGATGCGGCAAACCCGTTGAAAGTACTGGTTTGGTACCCCGATTTTCAGACCCTGGTATGGCTCGACAGGACTTTTTCCGAGATGGGCCGACTGGAATTTTCAAAACTCGGACTTTATTCAGTGAGTGCAGTGGCCATGTCCTTCGATGGAAATATCTGGGCATTTGATGATGCAGAATCTGTGGCTTTCAAATTTAGTCTGGAAGGCAAAAAATTATTTGAAAGCCCGCCCCTGAGTCAATATTTTTCCAGGCGTTTTTCTGCCTCAAGGATCCGGGATGGTGGACAGTTTGTAGGCTTAAACGACCATTCTGGTGGCTTTTGCAGGTTGGATCAATATGGTTCTATTGCAGAGATAAATAGCAGTTTGAAACTACAGGATTTTGAAATGGAAGGAAACTGGATGGCTTATCAGGATGGAGAGTTATTAAAGTTGCGCAACCTTACATATCTGAAGGAGTTTCAGTTTCTTTTGCCAGGATCAATAAAGAAAGAAGGAAACCCTGCGTGGCTAGGGAAGTCCTGTATATATGTTCAAAACGGGAAAGAAATTGAACAGTACGTCTGGAAATAGCACTCAAGGAAGTTATTGGATAAACTGTGTCGCTTGACGATATGCTTTGGAATTCGGAGAATTCTTGATGTTTCGCCGCGCTTGTGTCTTTTGACCCAACGTGGGGTGTTGAGCTTTAAAATTAAGCTAAATGTGACTTATCTGCAATGGCAATTTATTAATGTATATCTGCACAAGCTATTCACGTAACGTGCGCTTGGTCAAAATACACTACGGTATGCACACTAAATTGCTTGATAATCAGATCATTGCTATAGACATAGATGCTTCAGATTAAATGAACAAATGATTAAATGATCATATGATTGTTGTAGGGATTTTTAAAGTTTGAATGGTAAAATTGTACGCTGAAATTAAATTCCCGAAAACATTTTTATTCGGCGATTATTGAACATTTGAAGGAGATAGGTTGGCTCTAAACAGCTGATTTTTTAAAGTGTTAGGTATCCTAATTCAACATTCATCATTTACTTCAACAATCATATGATCATTTAATCATTTGTTCATTTAATCAATAAAGGCCTGAAACTAAGTTACAACCTTGATTATCAACTAATCTAATGTGCATACCGTAGGTCAAAAGACATAAGCACGGCGGGAAAGAACCCAATTTTACTAAAAGAGCCCTGAAAGGGTGATATAAGTATTTCCAAGCCATTCATCAGATGTCACCCTTTCAGGGCTTTTTAAGAATGGGTGGTCATGCGCAGAAGGGCTTCACCCTTCCTTTTGGGATTTTTGCCCCTTCAGGGCATTATTGTGCTTTTATAATAATGGCCGAAGGTGGTTCCACACTCTTCACGGAGCAAGCCTACCTATTTCCCAGTTGCCGTTTTGAAGTGCATAAACAATCCGGTCGTGCAGGCGGCTTTCCCTGCCTTGCCAGAATTCAAACCAATTGGGACGGACTCTATAGCCTCCCCAAAATGGCGGTACCGGTAGTTTTTCAAGTCCGGAAAACTTCTCTTCCATCATTTTCTGGTTACTCTCCAGAACTTCTCTTGACTCGATAGACTGGCTTTGCGGACTAGACCAGGCGCCAATCTGACTACCGCGTGGCCGACTCTGGAAATACTCCTCTGACTCTTCCTGACTAACTTTTTCAATGTCACCTTCTATGCGGATCTGACGTTGCAGATCGAGCCAGGTAAACAACATGGCCGCTTTTGGGTTTTGTAACAAGTCTTCTGCTTTACGGCTTTCGTAATTTGTAAAAAATACGAATCCCTCCTTGTCAAAACCTTTGAGCAGCAAGGTGCGGGCACTGGGTTTGCCTTCTTTATTGGCTGTTGCCAGGGTAAAGGCATTTGGCTCGAGTATCTGACTATCCATTGCTTCCTGAAACCATTTCGCAAACTGTTCAATAGGATTGTGTAAAATGTCTTTAACAGAAAGTGTTTGCAGGGAATAGTTTTGGCGTAGTTTGCTTATGTCTGTGGGCATTGTGTAAGCTGTTTTAAGTTAATAGAAGGGATGCCGTAACATCTCGTCTGTTTTTTAATCGGGGAAAACATACCTTTGCGCCTCAAAATTCGGCAAGCCGATTGAAAAAATGCCGAAAAGCTGACCTAAATCATTAAAATCATCTATTTACCGATGGCATACCTTTTTACCTCTGAATCTGTTTCCGAAGGGCACCCGGATAAAGTGGCCGACCAAATCAGCGATGCAATTCTCGACGAATTTCTTCGTCAGGATCCAAACTCAAAAGTAGCTTGCGAAACACTGGTAACAACCGGTCTGGTAGTTGTAGCCGGCGAGGTTCGGTCGCATGCCTATGTGGATGTACAGGATGCTGCCCGCCGTGCCATCGAACGCATTGGATATACCAAAGCTGAATACCAATTCGACGCCAAATCATGCGGCATCATATCCGCCATTCACGAACAAAGTGCTGATATTGCACAAGGCGTGGATGTTGGCAAAAAGGAAGAAGATCAGGGTGCCGGCGATCAGGGCATGATGTTCGGGTTTGCCACCAACGAATCGGAAAATTACATGCCGGTCGCACTCGACCTCGCCCAAACATTACTACAGGAACTGGCCGCAATTCGCAAAGAGGGCAAGCAAATGAAATACCTCCGCCCGGATGCCAAGAGTCAGGTTACCATTGAATACAGCGATCGCCACAAGCCAAAGCGCATCGACACAATTGTCATTTCCACACAACACGACGATTTTGATGCCGATGAGCCCATGCTGGCAAAAATTGCGGCAGATGTAAAACGGGTGCTGATCCCCAGAGTTAAAAGACGTCTTTCGGCAAAAGAATCCCGTCTTTTCAATAAAGAAATTAAATACCACATCAATCCTACCGGCAAATTCGTGATCGGTGGTCCACACGGTGATACAGGCCTCACCGGTCGCAAGATCATTGTAGATACCTACGGTGGAAAAGGCGCTCATGGTGGCGGTGCATTTTCTGGTAAAGACTCTTCAAAAGTGGATCGCTCGGCAGCCTATGCCACACGTCACATTGCCAAAAACATCGTGGCGGCCGGACTGTGCGATCAGGCACTTGTGCAGGTTGCCTATGCCATTGGAGTAGCCGAGCCAGTTGGTCTTTATGTAAACACCTACGGCTCCTGCAAAGTAAAAGGCCTCACAGACGGAGAGATTGCCAAAAAACTGCTCACCATTTTCGACCTTCGTCCATCAGCCATCGTACGCCGCTTCGGCTTGAAAAACCCTATATTCTCTGAAACAGCTGCTTATGGCCATTTCGGTCGCAACCCGGAAAAGAAAAAGGTCATGATCGGCATGAATGGTCATCAGAAAGAAATGGAAGTGGAAACCTTTACCTGGGAAAAACTCGATGCTTTAGACGCGGTGAAAAAAACGTTCGGTATTTAATGCGTAATGCATCAATACGCAATGGACGATTTTGGTTGGCATCTATTTAAGGATAATCATTTCGCATTTCCCATTGGTGTATTGATACATTGATATGAACACTATTTTCCACAATTTCCGAATAAATGCTCCGGCCAACAAGGTGTTTGAAGCCATTAGTGACCCAAAGCACCTGATTAACTGGTGGCCACTTAAATGCAGTGGCAAGGCAGCCCCTGGGGAAACCTATAATTTCAATTTTACGGATCAATACGACTGGTACGGACAGGTAACAACCTGCGAACCCAATCAGGCATTTTATATAAAAATGACGAAAGCCGATCAGGACTGGGATCCAACAACTTTTGGATTTGATCTGGAATCTGGAAGTGAAGGAGTGGATGTTTCCTTCTGGCACAAAGACTGGCCCGATGTTAACCAGCACTTCAAAATAGCCTCCTTCTGCTGGGCAATCCTGCTTCAGGGATTAAAAAACTACGTAGAAAGGGGAGAGATTGTTCCTTTTGAGAAACGAAGTTAACAATGTAACAATGGGAAATGTATCAATGCGCAATGGACGATTTGGGTTGGCATCTATTTAAGGATAATCATTTCGCATTGCGCATTGGTGCATTTCGCATTAAAACATTGCTTCCACTGCTTCCATCGCTGCTCCTAACCCGCTTGAATCCGTACCGCCGGCTGTAGCAAAACCGGGTTGTCCGCCGCCGCCGCCTTTGAGGTGTTTTTGGGCGAGTTCACGGACAATGGTTCCAGCATTCAGGTTTTTGGATTTTACCAACTCGTCGCTGATTTTAATGGTTAGGGATGGTTTGCCCTCGTCTGATACTGCTCCAAAAGCGATTACGGCGTTGCCAATTTCGCGCTCCAGTTCGGCAGCCAGCGTTTTAACGGCATTTGTGTCGGAGATCGGAAGTATTTCGCAAAGCATGTTTATGCCATCCTTGTCGACAAATTTTGAGCGGAGTCCTTCGCGCAAATTATTGGCTTGCTCCTGAATCATGCGCTCGATGGTCTTTTGCAATTGCTTGTTATCCTCCTGCAGCGCTACAATTCCTTTGGTCAGGTCTTTAGCTTTTAGCACATTTTTAATGGAAGATAGTTCTGTTTCCAGACCGGCAACATAGGCTTCAGCGCCGGTAGCTGTAGCCGCTTCAATACGACGAACACCGGCAGCCACAGCTGTTTCGGTGGTGATTTTAAAATAACCAATAGAACCGGTTTGCTGCACATGGCAACCACCGCAAAGCTCGCGTGAGTAGTCTGGATCGAAGGTGATCATGCGTACTGTTTCGCCGTATTTCTCTCCGAACAGCATCATAGCGCCTGCATTCTTTGCTTCCTCGATGGGAAGGCTGCGCGCTTCCTCCAGCTTGATGTTTTCGCGAATCTTTTGGTTTACGATTGATTCGATCTTAACCAGTTCCTCATCTGTTACCTTCTGGAAATGTTGAAAGTCGAAGCGAAGCGTATGGTCATCGAGATATGAGCCTTTTTGCTGCACGTGTGTGCCGAGTACCTGGCGTAAAGCAGCATGCAAGAGGTGTGTAGCAGAGTGATTTCGCTCGGTCAGCCTGCGTTTTTTTACATCCACTACGCAGGTAACTGATTCAGTATCAATATTTTCTGGTAGTTTATCCACGATGTGCATTACCAGCGTGTTTTCTTTTTTGGTGTCCAGCACTCTCACTCTTTCATCGCCAAAAATCAGATAACCGGTATCACCTACCTGTCCACCACCTTCGGGGTAGAAAGGCGTGCGATTCAGCACCAGTTGGTATTGTGGTTTCCCCTTTACAGTGACTGTTCGGTATTTGGTTATGTAGCTGTTGTCGGTTTCCAGCAGGTCGTAGCCGACAAATTCCACATCAGATTCATCGCGGAGCACCATCCAGTCGCCTACTTGTTTGGCGGCGTCTTTGCGGGAACGGTTCTTTTGTTCAGCCAGGGCTATATCAAAACCGGCTTCATCCACCGTAAATCCTTTTTCCTTAGCAATCAACCGTGTCAAATCGATTGGGAAACCATAGGTATCCAGTAATTCGAAAGCCTGGGTTCCAGTGACTATTTTGTTTTCAATTTCCAGGTTGTCGAAGCGCTTAAGCCCTAGTTCCAGCGTACGCAGGAATGACTTTTCTTCCTCCAGCAACACCTTTACAATAAACTCTTGTTGCGCTTCCAGTTCCGGGAATACATCATTCATTTCTTTAGCCAGTACCGGGAACAGACGGTAGAGGACGGGTTCTTTCAAATCCAGGAAAGAATAATAATAGCGTACAGCCCGGCGGAGAATACGGCGAATCACATATCCGGCGCCAGTGTTGGAAGGCAATTCGCCATCACCTATAGCAAAACTCACAGCGCGCAAGTGGTCAGCTACCACGCGCATGGCGATGTCTTTCTGCAAAATTTCAGGTTTTACCCCCTTTTGATCCGGGTAACTGTCGGTATACACATGTCCACAGAGGTCGCCGATCAGGTTGAACAGTGGTTTCCAAAGGTCAGTGCCGTAATTGGAACTACTTCCCTGCACGGCGCGGCAAAGTCTTTCAAAACCCATTCCGGTATCCACCGATTTGGCGGGAAGCTCCTCCAGGGAACCGTCGGCCTTTCGGTTAAACTGCATGAACACATTGTTCCAAACCTCGATGACATTCGGATCATCGGCATTTACCAAATCACGACCATCCACTTTGGCTCTTTCTTCATCGGAGCGCAGATCTACGTGAATCTCGGAACACGGGCCACAGGGGCCGGTTTCGCCCATTTCCCAAAAGTTTTCCTTCTTGCCAAAGCGAAGGATACGGTCTTCCGGCAACATAGTTCGCCAAACATCGTAAGCTTCCTGATCGAAGGGTACTTTTTCTGCTTCATTGCCTTCAAAAACAGATACATAAAGTCTGTCTTTTGGAATTTTATAAATGCCGGTAAGCAACTCCCAGGACCATTCCAACGCATCTTTTTTAAAATAATCACCAAATGACCAGTTGCCAAGCATTTCGAACATGGTATGGTGGTATCCATCAAAACCCACATCCTCCAGATCGTTGTGCTTGCCGCTCACACGAAGACATTTTTGGGTGTCCGCCACACGCTTCGCGGGTGGTGTTTGGTTGCCAAGGAAAAAATCCTTTAGCGGCGCCATACCCGAATTAATGAACATAAGAGTTGGATCACTCTTGGCCACCATTGGGGCGGAAGGGATAATTTTGTGATCTTTGGAGGCGAAAAAATCAAGAAACTGGCGGCGTATCTGTCGCGATGTCATGGTGTACGGTTAATTCGAAAAGTATGCTAAACGATCTGGCAGAGCCAAAAACGGAGCGCAAAGCTACCGAGTTTTTAGTTCAAACCAGTTTATACGATGATTAATATGATATGTGTGATTTAAATGTTGTACAAAGTTGAGTCATCCCGAATTTTCCGCTTAAAGGAAGATTCGGGATGTTTTTTCGCCGCGCTTGTGTCTTTTTTGACCAAGCGCAACATAAGGTAAGGGGCTAAGCATATTATGTGAAGCCAAATGAGGCTTAACTTGCCAAGGGTATAATTGATTTCGTTGTCATGGCTACTCACGTAACGTGCGCTTGGTCAAAAAAGACGCAAGCTCGGCGGGAAATGTACCTGATAAATTTTCAGGTCAGAACAAAATCCCGAATTTTGATTGCGTTCAATATTCGGGATGACTCATATTTGCGCTCACTATAAGACAGAACCTGCTTTGCCATATTGAAGTTCCGTAAACATGTCAAGAACAAAATTGCTATACGTTGAAGACGAACCCTTTTTGGGTAAAATAGTCAAAGAAAGCCTGGAAAGTCGCCGCTTCGAGGTTCACATGGTGGAAGATGGCGCAATGGTCATGCAGGCCCTGGAACACTTTGAACCGGATATCTGTGTGTTGGATGTGATGCTGCCCAATCGAGACGGCTTTTCAATTGGCGCCGAGATCAGAACGAAAAAGCCTCATTTGCCCATCGTATTTGTAACCGCCAAAACCCAGGTAGATGATGTACTACAAGGTTTTGCCAGTGGTGGAAACGACTACCTCCGCAAGCCTTTCAGTATGGAAGAGTTGATTGTACGCCTGAATAACCTGCTGGCTTTGTCACAGGGCAATGCAGCAACAAATTCCGACTCGGTACAAATTGGCAAATACGAGTTCCACCCAATGAAATACGAACTTCATCTGGGAGAATCCATCCGAAAGCTAAGCGCCAGGGAAGCTGACCTGCTGAAAATCTTACTAGAAAACAGAAATTTCACCGTGGCTCGCAAAGACATCCTGATGAAAGTATGGGGAGATGACCACTTCTTCAATTCCAGAAACCTGGATGTTTACATCACCAAATTACGCGAGTGCTTTAAAGACGACCCCGAAATCAGAATCATAACGATTAAGGGAGTGGGGTATCATTTTAATGCATAATAAAACAATGGATCAATGCGAAATGTATCAATGCGCAATGCGAAATAGACAGTTTTGCTTGGAAATTATTTAAGGATAATCATTTCGCATTGATACATTGATACATTGGTGCATTATCTCAGTCTTTCCGAGGAGCGGACGAGCGCTTCATCTTTCCTGATGGCGCGGTTGGCTAACCAAAGCATGAAAACAGAAAGTGCGGGCATGCCAATACCAGCTTGTAGGTGCATACTTGTGCTGCTTGGGCCCATTTGTTGTAGCAATAAAATGTACTGAACTGCCAATGCTACCGCCAATATGGTGGAAGCAAACATTCCCAAAGAAGTAATTCTGGATTGTACAGGGCGGTTTTTGAACAGGAAGACCGCAAATACAGCCAGGGCCAGGGCAACGCCTGTGCTGATAAGCAGGATCATGCTGTCATTTAAATTAAAAACACCATCGGCCATGGCTGTGGCGGTGGACATACTTTCTGGGGAAGAAGCAAATGGGAAGACAAATTGCAGTCCCAGGGCTGCAACCGCCAGGATCAAATAGATGGATTGAATTCGTTGGATCATAAATTAGTGGCTAGCCGTTTGTTATTCTTTACAGCATCCGGAGCGTATCAATAACTTATTTTATCTGGAAAGTGTTGAAAACCTGATCGGCTTTTTCACTGTACCTGGCAAATTGCCCTTCCTCGGCGGTGAAAGTAAGTACATACATATAACCGCTTTCGGTGAGCATATACCGCTGCTTCCAGTAAAGATCAAAATTGCCTTGTTTGCCAGTGTACTCTACCAGATAGTAGTGGTCGTATTTGGTGGTAACCTCTTTGAATTCCTTGATTTTGACATCTGTAATCATGGCCATTATTTGTTGGCGGCCACCTTCAGCCAGCTCTTTCAGGGTCATTCCCGGGTATTCACGCAGGTCATTTACCATCAGGTTGAAATTTTCCCGGAAAGAGTCGCCTTCCCCCTCGAGTGTGGAATACAAAAAGAAATTGGATCCCATTGTTCCTGACTGATCAAGCTGCCAGTCTTTTGGGTACTGAATACTGAAATCCTGATCATTCAATACCGACCAGTTGGGTTGGGCATTGGGTTCGTGAACGACATGTTGTGCATTGGCAGCAAGCATGCCAACGACACCCAGACAAAAGAACAATATTCGTTTCATGTTGTGTAAAAGTTTAGAAGATAATGACTTAGGACGAAGTGCGGGCAAATTCGGTGTTACTGAACGGGATAAATTTGAGCCATAGCATAAGCAAAAATGGCGAAAGCAATGCTGCCAATCAATACGCCGAGTGCCAGGGGGCGGTCGCTACCGGTTTTGAGCATGAAAAATCCGGCGACAATTCCGGCAGGAGCCAGCAGATACCATGGAATTACGTACTGAACGCCACAAAAAACAGCGAATGTGATGATGGTGCGTATGACTACCGGAATCAAGGATTTCATAGATATAATGCTTAAGCCTTATTGTTATCGGGCTTTTTGGATACTTCTTTTTGTTTATGCTCCGGCTTGGGTTTTGGTGGCGCCGTAGCATTCATGGCTCTTTGAAGACCCAATGTCGTAAATATTTTCACCACTTCGACTGCCCGGTCCAAAATAATCCTGAGCTCGGCTTTTTCGTCTTCACTCCATTTTCCGAGTACAAAATTCACCTGTTTGCCTCTGGAAAAATTATCACCTATGCCCATTCTGAGTCTGGGATACGCGTCCGTGCCCAAAACTTCCTGAATATTTTTCAGGCCATTGTGGCCACCAGCTGAACCCGAAGGGCGAAGACGTAACTTGCCGAATTCAAGATTCAAATCATCACAGATTACCAGGCTGTTTTCGGGTTGTAATTTCTCTTTTTGCAACCAATACCGCACCGCTTTACCGCTAAGGTTCATATAGGTATTAGGCTTGAGCAAAATAAGGAGTCGTCCCCGCCATTTTACTTCCGCCCGGTCACCGTGGCTGTCAGTGCGCCAGCTGCCTCCCAATTCTTCGCAAAGTTGATCCACCAAATCAAAACCTACGTTATGTCTTGTATTATTGTACTCGGATCCGACATTGCCCAATCCGGTTATGAGGTATTTCATGTGTAAAGGATTAACCTGATTTTCGCGCAAAAATACAACCTAAAAGCATGCCCTGTGTTAATCGGGGCAACCGATTGAATAATAAAAGCACCTTGGGAGTATGTTTAGAACGCTGATATTTATGCTTGTGCTGCTGTCGGGACTTTCCTGCGACAAAGGGACTGAAACCCTGCCCGGTTTTGATATGTTCTTCCAGGAGGAGTTTATCATACCGGTAGGCATAAGTCAGTTCGAGGTACACCATTTTCAATTTGAAAATTTAACCTCCAACTACGACAAATATCTAGATCAGCACCATAAAACGGATGAAGAAATTACCAGTATAGTGACCCGAAAAGCGGGCATTACGGGTATTTATGGAGATGCAAACCTCGATTTCATTGATCAGGTATCCATTCGGGTGTATGATCCTGCTGCTCCTAATGATTATGTTGAAATTGCCTACCGCTACCCGGTTCCGCTCGATCCGGGAAACAACTTGCCCATTATTCCATCTCTGGCCGATGCCAAGCGTTTTATGAGTAAGCCCCGCTTTGCCATTGATGTGGTTTTATGGCTTCGATATATCACCGATCAGGAAAGTGAGGTGAGGTTTGATCTTCAGATGACTGCTACGCTTTAAGTCCGAAAATGCCTGTTAGAGGGGTCTTAGGCCTAAATAACTGTTCAGGATTTTTTACTTTTGCGGCATCATTTTTTCACTCCTCTGTCAAATAAATTATGGAAGTCCTGACCAAGCCGGCTAGCACGGCATCTGCCAACGATACATTTCCCATTAACGGAACCGATCACCTTGAATTTTATGTAGGCAACGCCAAGCAAAGCGCCATGTATTATATGGCTGCCCTGGGTTTTGAATTAGTGGCCTATTGTGGTCCGGAAACTAAAGTGTACGACCGCGTAAGCTATGTGTTGCAACAAAATAAAGTGCGCATAGTGCTCACTTCTTCTTTGCACCCCGACACGGAAATAGCGAACCATGTGGCGCTGCATGGCGACGGTGTAAAAGTGTTGGCCTTGTGGGTCGATGACGCCGAAAAAGCCTATTACACAGCGATCGAGCGCGGAGCTGAATCAGCTTTTGCTCCCAAAACGCTGCGCGATGAGGATGGAGAGGTTGTTATGTCGGCCATCCATACCTATGGCGAAACCATTCACACCTTTGTGGAGCGCAGCAATTATTCGGGCGCTTTTTTGCCCGGTTTTGTGCCTAGGAGCAGTGCTTTCCCATCCAAATCCGTTGGCCTGCTGCATGTTGACCACTGTGTAGGTAATGTGGAACTGGGCGCTATGAACAAATGGGTAAAGTTTTACCAGGATGTTATGGGCTTTAAATTGCTTATTACTTTCGATGACAAGGACATATCAACCGAATACACGGCGCTTATGTCAAAAGTGGTGAGCAATGGAAATGGCTACATCAAATTCCCGATCAACGAACCGGCAAAGGGACTGAAGCGCAGCCAGATCGATGAATACCTCGATTTTTACAAAGGCGCCGGAGTTCAACACATCGCCGTGGCTACCAATGACATCATGGTAACCATCACGCAAATGCGCGACAACGGGGTTGATTTCCTCTACGTTCCTGACAATTACTATGACGATGTACTGGATCGCGTGGGCAAAATCGATGAGGACATCGAAGACCTGAAAAAGCTGAATATTCTGGTCGACCGCGATGAAGACGGTTACCTCTTGCAAATATTCACCAAGCCAATTCAGGATCGCCCAACTGTTTTCTTTGAGATCATACAGCGTAAAGGCGCCAAATCTTTTGGTAAAGGCAATTTTAAAGCGCTGTTTGAGGCGATTGAAAGAGAACAGGAGCTTCGCGGCACGCTTTAGGGATATACGAGATATCATATCTGATATCACCCCGGATTGAAATCCGGGGTTTGGGGATGTCCGAATAAAAAACTCGAGTCAACCGGGAATTCTGATAAGAGCATTGTCATGTCGATCTGCCGCAAGCGCGAGAAACATCTATGTCCTACAACTAGCCCAAACTCACTTTTACATATAACACTAAACCTGACTAATGCATAAACTACTACCGTTTGCCGCCTTGCTGTTCTGCTTTGCTTGCAACCGGTATGCAGGAAATTCCGACATGGCAAACTTCACCATCCCTTTCGAAAAAGACGACAACCAAACCCTGACTTATCACGAAGCCATTGAATGCTATGAAAAACTGGCTGCTGCTTATCCGGGTATTTTTAAACTTACCACCATGGGCAGTACCGATATTGGCGAGCCCATGCACGTGGCCATTTTATCGGGAGACGGGGAGTTTGACCCGGAAAAGATTAGGCAATCGGGACGCCGTGTCCTTTTTATCAATAACGGCATACACCCCGGTGAGCCGGAAGGGATAGATGCCACGATTATGCTGCTTCGGGACAATATGGCCAAACCGGAGTTTAAAAAACTGCTCGAGAAAATGGTCATGGTGTTTATTCCGGTGTACAACGTGGATGGTTGTCTCAACCGAAACTCCTACACACGTGCCAACCAAAACGGCCCGGAATCTTTTGGCTTTCGCGGTAATTCCAGGAATTACGACCTGAACCGTGATTTTGTGAAATGCGATTCCCGCAACGCCCGCGCCTTCAACCAGATTTTCCAGACCTGGAGTCCCGATGTGTTCATTGATAACCACACAAGCAATGGCGCCGATTATCAATACGTGATGACCCTGATCGCTACCCAGCACAACAAGTTGGAAGCACCTCTGGGTGAGTTTCTGGAAAAAACCATGTTGCCGGAGTTGTATGACACGATGGACAAAAAAGGCTGGGAAATGATTCCTTATGTGGATTCACCAGGTGAAACACCCGATGCCGGAATCGTTGGTTTTTGCGATTACGGACGCTATTCCACCGGATATGCAGCGCTTTGGAACACCATTGGTTTTATGCCGGAAACGCACATGCTTAAGCCATTTAAGGATCGGGTCTGGAGTACTTACGCCTTTATGGAAACAGTGATTCATTTTGTGGCAGATCACAGCGAAGAACTGGGTAAAGCGCGCGCTGCGGCATTTGAACGCACCCGCAGCAAAAAGACATTCGAGCTGGATTTTGCCATGGATCAAAAGCAGTTCGATTCGATCACTTTTAAAGGCTATGCTGCCAAGTACAAGCCTTCCGAAGTGAGTGGGCTACCCCGTTTATGGTATGACCGCAGTGAGCCTTATGAAAAGAAAATTCCGTATTACAACTATTTCAAGCCATCTGTAACCGTTGATAAACCAGAGGCATACATCATTCCCCAGGCCTGGGAGCATGTGATTGAACGCTTAAAGATCAATGGAGTGGAAATGAAACCACTGGAAAAAGAAACGGAGTTTAATACCGAGACATATTTCATCCGCGATTTCAAAACGCGCGATGCCTGGGAGGGACATTATTACCATTTTGATGTACAAGTGGAAAAGAAGGCCATGAAGCGGAAATTCAAGGCCGGGGACATGATCATTTACCCCAACCAGAACGCCAATCGCTACATCATCGAAACCCTGGAACCCAACGCTCCGGACTCCTGGTTCGCCTGGAATTTCTTCGAACCGATTTTGATGCAAAAGGAATACTTCTCAGCCTATGTTTTCGAAGATCTCGCAGCCGAATTCCTAAAAGAAAACCCTGCTGTAAAAGCCGAGCTGGATGCCAAACGCGCCGCAGAACCCGATTTCGCCGCCAATCCACGCCAACAACTCGATTGGGTATACCGCCATTCTCCCTGGTATGAGCCCACGCACAGGATGTACCCAGTTGGGCGAGTGATTAGTGGGCAATGAACAATGAACAATGGGAGCATATTAGTATTTTGTTCGTTGTTCATTATCCATTGTTCATTTTAAGAAATTGCTTCAGCAATCCTCTTCACCGTTTCCGTATCACCCATGGTGTAGTAGTGTAGACAAGGTACACCGGCGGCTTTTAGCTCTTTTGACTGGGCTATGCACCATTCAATTCCGATTTCTTTGACGGCATCTTCGTCGTTTGCTTTGACGGCAGCTTTCACCAGATCTTCGGGCATATTCACGAAGAATTTGCGGGGGATGGAATTGAGCTGGTAGCGACGGGTGAGTGGTTTTAGGCCAGGCACGATCGGCACATCAATTCCGTTGGCACGGCAAGTATCTACAAACTCGAAGTATTTTTTATTGTCGAAAAACATCTGGGTTACGATGTAGTCGGCGCCGGCTTTTACCTTTTCCTTGGTAAAATGCATGTCCGACTGGATGTTGGGCGACTCAAAATGTTTTTCCGGATAACCGGCAATGCCAATGCAAAAATCACTGGGAACACCATTCTGAAGATCTGTGTCCAGGTAATTGCCCTGGTTCATGCCTTTAATCTGTTTTACGAGATCGAGGGCGTATTTATGTCCTTCAGGCTCGGCAATGAATTTATCTTCAAATTGTCGTGCATCGCCCCGGAGTGCTAACACGTTGTTGATTCCCAAAAAATTGAGGTCAATCAGGGCGTTTTCTGTTTCATCCACTGAGAAGCCGCCGCAGATCAAATGAGGAATGGCATCCACTCCATAACGATGCATAATGGCGGCACAAATACCTACCGTACCCGGGCGTTTGCGTATAGACGTTTTTTCGTAATACCCCGAACTGCGTTTTTTATACAAAAACTCTTCCCGGTGGTAGGTCACATCAATAAATGGCGGCTTGAACTCCATGAGGGAGTCAAGCGTATTGAATATGGCTTGCATGCTGCCACCCTTTAGTGGAGGCAATACCTCAAATGAAATAAGGGTTTTGTCTTTTGCTTTCTGGAAATGTTCGGTGACCTTCATTTTTTAATGCGCAATGTATCAATGTATCAATGCGCAATGATTTAATGCGAAATGCACCAATGCGCAGTGCGAAATAGTTGGTTTGTTTGGAGTCTAACAACTCCTCGGTGTCTCTTAGTGTAATAGCTCGGTTTTTAATAAAATATGTTTACTGGAAACATGCATTGGTAGTATAGTGTTCGCAATTTGAAATGGAATTTCAATGCGTAATATCAGGCCTCACCCCATTAGGTGGCCCAAAATCCACTTCGCATTTCGCATTGGTACATTGCGCATTAAAGAATTACGTGTCTCGCAACTCCCTTCTCAAGATTTTCCCAACATTTGTCTTCGGAAGCGAATCGCGGAACTCGACCTGCTTGGGCACTTTATAACCCGTGAGGTTTTCGCGGCAATGAGCAATGACTTGCTCCTTTGTAAGAGAATTGTCCTTCTTCACAACAAACACCTTCACCACTTCTCCCGACTTCTCATCGGGAATGCCAATGGCGGCAGATTCCAGCACTTTCGGGTTCAGTGCCAGCACGTCTTCAATTTCATTCGGGTACACATTGAAGCCGGATACCAGGATCATATCCTTTTTGCGGTCAACGATCTGGAAATAGCCGTCTTTGTGCATAAAGCCCATGTCGCCGGTGCAGAGCCAGCCGTTTCTGATGGTATCAGCGGTAGCGTCAGGGCGTTGCCAATAGCCTTTCATGACTTGCGGGCCGCGGGCCTGTATTTCACCAACATTATCTGGACCGGGTGGGAGAGGGTCGCCTTTTTCATCGGCTATGCGAACGTCGGTGGATGGCACCGGAAGACCAATTGTACCCAGGCGCATGGTGCTGTCTACTGGATTTACACATAATACAGGACTGCTTTCCGTCATACCATATCCTTCGGTTAGCTGGCAGCCGGTTACCTGTTGCCATTTTTCAGCTACCGCTCTTTGTATGGCCATCGCGCCACCTACACAGGCACGAAGTGTGGAAAAATCAAGGTCTTTAAAGGCAGGCTGGTTGAGCAAGCCATTGAATAGGGTATTTACCCCGGTAACGATGTTTGGATTGTAGGTTTTCCACTCTTTGATGAGAGCCGGCAAATCACGGGCATTTACGATCAATACGTTGGAGCCGCCGCAATTCATAAAGGCCAGGCAATTCACCGTGAAGGAGAAAATATGGTACAGCGGCAAGGGACAAAGTACAATGGGTTGTTCGCCTTCTTTGAACAATGGGCCCAGCCAGGCGCGGATCTGCAGCATGTTGGCTACCAGGTTCCGGTTGGTGAGCATGGTACCTTTGGAAACTCCGGTGGTACCGCCTGTGTATTGCAGGGCAATGGTATCTTCCGGTCCCGACTGGAAGGGTTCTATGGTAAATCTCTTCCCTTGTTTCAGGGTATCGGTAAAGCGAACTGTGTTGGGGATATCGAATTTGGGTACCATCTTTTTCACACGGCGAACCACGAAGTTCACCACATGGCCTTTCATACCCAGCATTTCACCAATCGAAGTAAGAATAACCGTTTTGATTTGCGTTTCTGCAATTACCTGCTGCAAATTGGCTGCGAAGTTTTCAGCAATGATGATCGCTTTAGCCCCCGAGTCGACAAACTGATGGCGCATTTCCCGTGGCGTGTACAGCGGGTTGGTATTCACCAGGATCATACCGGCACGCAACGCGCCAAACATGGCAATTGGATACTGGATCATATTGGGCATCATCAAGGCTACCCGGTCGCCGGGTTCAAGACCGCGGGAACGCAGGTAAGCACCAAAGTTCCGGCTCTGCTCGTCAATGTCCCGGAATGTCAGCATTTTGCCCATGTAATAAAAGGCCGGGCGATTCGCATATAACTTGAAACACTCATCCAGCATATCCGTGACACGGGCATAGGCATTCGGGTCAATGTTGGCCGGTACTCCGGCAGGATAGTGTTGCAACCATGGCTTGTCCATACTCAAGTTGTTTTTGTTCAATTACTTTGGGCTGTAATATTTATAAAAATTACCGAATAAGCGAAGGAATTGACGTTGCTATTCAGCGGATACCGGGGATGGCAGTATTTTCAACAAATATATAGTGTCCAACGCAGATGACCGTCTGGCCGGATTCAAAAACCTGGTGTTCAACAGGGCTACTTTAAAGTTGTTGAATCCTTCAAGCGTTTCCAAATTTACACCATCATTAATCAGGTCCTCCCTTCCGACACCATCTGTTTCAATATAAAAGATCCCGTTTTCATTGGCGTTTTTTTGCACGTATTCAGCGTCGGAAAAGCCTTCCAGGATGTCCTGATTGTAGAAGTCCAGGGCATGGCTGCTTCTACGGAAGTTGGCCATTTTATCTGCTGGAATATTATTTTTTCGGGCGTATTCCGCTATTGGTCTTGACGACTGGTAGGGCAGGAGCCGGGGGTAAAAGAAAAGATTCAAAACCAGCCCCAAAAAAATGGAGACAAAAACGCCACGCTGGATCAGCATATCTGTGTCGCCAGGAACAGGGTTTTTGATTACTTGCCAGCCTAACAAAGCGAGCGGTACTATCATTAAAACCCAGATCAATATATTTTTTGTTGGGAATACAAAGCCTGGCAATAAAAAGGCAATGATGATCCCTAAGCCGGCACTTAGGTAAAACACCATCCATTGTCGAAGCATTTTCTGTCTTGTTTCTTCAATTTTATTCAGGTAGGAAGCCAGTAAAACAGCTGCCCAGGGCAGGGTTATAAAAATGTAGTGAGGCAATTTGTATTTAGAAGCGGAAAGGGCAGCAAAACTCAGCAAAAAGGCTCCAATGGAGATGTATTCTTTCCTTTTCCAGGTTTCTTTGACTTTAATTCGAATCTTGAACAATTGTTCCATAAACGCCAGGTACAACATCAAGCACCAGGGCAAAAAGGCCCATAAATACACATGGATAAAATAGAAAGCCGAAGCATCATTTCGCCATACGTTTTCGCCGGTAATGCGACCAAAACTCTGTTCCCAAAAGAAAAAATACAATCCGGAAACGCCGGTTTTGTCATTAACGGTCTTTTCGGGATGCAGATCGAACTGTTGCCATAAACCCCAACACATAGGAGCCAATACAATGGCTGAAACAAGTAAACCTACGATCCATTGCCATTTGAATATCTGGCGCCACTGACCTGTCAGTAAAAGGTGCGTTCCGATGCCAAACCCCGAAATAACGAGGCCAATTGGTCCTTTGGCCAGCATGGCCAATCCAATAAAAAAGAAGCCTCCGATCAGGTACTTCCATTTGTTTTTTTCCAGGTATTCTGCCAGCTGCCACACGGCACAGGTGCTGGTGCCCAATAGCAAAGTATCGGTGCGAACGTCGTTGCAGATGACGATGAGTCCTATAGCAGAAGCCAATAAAAAGGCGGCATGTCGGGCAATTCTAGGCGTGTAGTAAATCAGGGTAAAGCGATTTATTCCATAAACACCTGCCAAAGCTGCCAACAGCGATGGCAGTTTGTAAGCCCAGTTATAGAGTCCGAACAAAGAAAAAGAGCTTGTCGAGAGCCAGAACAACAATGGCGGTTTGTCGAGATAATCAACACCCCTATGTTGCACCTGAAGCCAGGAGCCGTTTTGTAGCATTTCCATGGAAATGGAGGCATATTGTGAAGCGTCCACATCCATGACATCGATGAAAAGACCGCTTATGTAAACGGTGACCAAGCCCAGGGCGAGCCATAACCAGGGGCTTTTGGTGGAAAGTTTTGACAGAAATTGCTGCATCGGCGGCAAAAATCGGAAAAGCTGTCCAGATATGTACTTTCTTGTAGATTTGTTGAGTAAAAAGCGCAGATTTCATGGACGAACCCTTCTGGCACATAATTGCAAATCCGGCAGCGCGTGGTGGCGCTATGCAAAAGGACTGGCCAACAATTGAACAGACACTTCAAAAGCTTGGCTTTTCCTACAACGTTCAGTTTACGCAGCGTAGAGGTCATGCAGCCGAACTGGTTGAAAATGCCATATTAAAAGGCGGGCGTTATATTCTAGGGATAGGTGGAGACGGCACAAACCATGAATTGGTAAATGGAATTTTCAGTCAGCAATTCGCGCCCCCTTCTGAGCTTACCTATGCACTGTTGCCCTACGGCACCGGGAATGATTGGGCAAGGCAATACGGGATTTCGCATAATATTGAAGAAAGGCTCAAACGACTGCGAACTCCGGAAACGGTTTGGCAGGATATAGGGTTGGCGCGTTATGCACATAACGGAGAAAAAGCCACTCGTTATTTTGTGAATGTTGCCGGAATGGCATACGATGGTTTTATCGGTAAAAAATTGATGGAGAGACCTGCAAAAAACAAGTTGGAATATTTACTCTACGTTGCTAAATACCTTTGGGAATACAAGCTTACAAAAGCCAGGGTAACATTCGACGGGCAAGCCCTCGAAGATCATTTTTACACCATAAATGTTGGACTATGCCGCTACTCCGGTGGAGGCATGCAAATTGTACCGCATGCTGTTCCGGACGATGGAATGTTTGCCTTAACCCTTGCCAAAAAGATATCGAAGCTTGAAGTACTCATACAAACACCGCGGTTTTACAACGGCTCTTTGGTCAATCATCCCAAAATATTCACCACCCAGGCGAAATCAATTTCAGTAACACAAGTTGGCAATACACCGACCCTTTTGGAAGCAGATGGAGAGTTTCTGGGAGAAACACCTGTTGAATTTGACATTCTGGAACGGGCGCTAAGAATATGCTTGTAGAAATTATGAGTTATGAATTATACATGATGAATTCATAACTCATAATTAATAATTCATAATTGAAGTTTAGCGTCGTTTTCCGAATTGGAGGTTCAGGAAGAAATTGAAAAACACTTGTTTGTTTTGGGTATCGCTGACAAAAATAGGTGCTTTTTTAGCAAACACATCCACCATAAGGCCAATTTCGAGTGCTTTCACCATTTCATCAAATGCACCCCAATCCATGTGGTAGGCGATGCTGGCATTTCCACCGGGAAGGAAAGAACTTTCACCTATGCCTCTTGTGAATGGTGATGCCCCGAGGATACGCGTGTTATCAAGAAATATCTTGGCATTTTCACTGGAGTATTTCTGGTGGCGCACTCGGTAAGAGGTGCCGCCATCACTTTCAATCGCCAAGGCCAGATAATAGGGCTTGAGCAGTCCGAGAGATGGACCTATAGAATAGCTCATGCCAATGGCCACACCTTTTTGTTTTGCCTTTTCAGAGAAATATTTTTTAGCTCCCCAGCCTGCGCGAACTACAAAAAGGCTGTTTTGTTTAGCATATACAAACGGACGAAATGCTCTGCTGGCGCGCGGATCGGCGCTCTGGCGTTGCTCTTTTGGATGCTTTAGTTCGCCCAGACTGATGTTCCAGGTTTTGGTTTTGTCATAGGTGCGCAGTTTACCAAACTCCATGCCCACAGCCATACTGCGACTGGTTGCGAGGCGCAAATTGAACGTGCGTTCATGGCTGTATATGATCCCAACATTCTGTTGAGGATCCAAAGAACCCTGCGCAAAGCCATCAAGGGAGAGCAGGGTGAGGGTCAGGCAAAAAAGTGTAGCGCGCAACATAGGCAGTAATATTGGATTTCAAAAGTAATCTTTTTCATTCAAATGCACATGAGCAAAAATCTCGAATGATAAAATGAGCAAAGTATCAATGCGAAATGCACCAATGCGAAATAATTACGCAATAAGATACTTACCAATTGTCGGAATGTCTATTAATAAAATAAACAACAAACCCGAAGCCTGGATTTACGCATTGATACATTGTTTCATTGATACATTGTTACAATCTCTTTTTCAAACTTCTCCATTATAACCCGTCGTTTCAGTTTCAGGGTTGGTGTTAGTTCTGCTTCCGATCCGTCGGTCTTGGTTGGCTCCCAGGAGTCGGGTAGTAATGTGAATTTTTTTATTTGTTCCGGGTGTGAAAAGTTTGGATTAATGCGGTCTATCAACATTTTGTAACGATTGATCACCTCTGGTATTGTAATAGCATCTTTTATGCCAGACCATGCGATGGCATGTTTTTGGCACCAGTTGCGGAGACCGTCTTCGGATGGGACGATGAGGGCTGAAACGAATTTCAGGTTCTCTCCAACAATCATTGCTTGTTCTACCAGGCGGTGTTCTTTCAACGCTGATTCGATGGGTGTGGGGGCCACGTATTTTCCGCCGCTTGTTTTCAGGAGCTCCTTTTTGCGGTCGGTGATCCTTAAAAATTTTACCTGATCCGGTCCGGTTATTAGCATGCCTACATCACCCGTGGCCAGCCAGCGTTCTCCATCTATAATTTTGATCATGTCGGCAGTTTTCTCTGGTTGCTTGTAATAGCCCATCATAACTCCCGGACTTTTAGCCAGTATCTCTCCTTCTCCGGGGCGATATGTGCCATCTTCTTCGATCCTAATGGTTACCCCATCCAGTATGGCTCCTACAGTACCCATCATGCTTGGGTGGCCGGGTTTAAAACCGTTGAAGGTAAGCGCAGGGGCAGCTTCAGTGAGCCCGTAACCTTCCCGCACCTGAATCCCGGCAGCGTTGAATATTCTCAGTATTTTTGGTGGACAGGCACTGGCGGCGGTGGTAATTCCACGCAGGTATCCTCCAAGTGCTTTTCGCCATTTTTTGAAAACAAGCGCATCAATTAGCATCCACTCCAGATTTTGAAAAAAACCTCGTTTTTGTTCAGGGAACCATGCTTCAGCCAGTTTTATGGACCTGAAAAACATCCATCTTTTGAATCCTTTTAACTCGGATCCCTTTGCATATATCCTGTCGTACACTTTTTCGAGAAGTCGTGGAACACTGGTGAAAAAATGAGGCTTTATGCTTTGCATGTCTCCTTCATCTCCACCCAGACTATCTGGTGTTGAAAAAGATACACTTCCGCCGTACGCAGTAAAGGCATAGATGGCAGCCCTTTCATACACGTGACTTACCGGTAAAAAACTCAATATTCGGTCACCAGGGCTGATGGGTGCGATCTTGCGCATCACCTCAACATTGAAGGCAATATTTCGGTGGGACAACATCACCCCTTTGGGATTGCCCGTAGTACCCGATGTGTAAATAATGGTAGCCAGGTCGTCTGGCTTGATGTTGTTTTTTATCTTCTCAACTTCCGGATATGCCTCAGATTCAGGAGCCAGCAAATAGGTCCAGGGTCTGATCTCAGGATGGTTTTCTAGGCTAAGGATTTCCAACAAGGCAGGCGTTTTTGATTTGGCGCCACTTACCTTTTCATACAAATCGCCATCTCCGACAAAGCAGTATTTTGACTCGGATTCCTGAAGTATGTACTCGTATTCCCGGGAGCTGATGGTAGGATACATGGGGATATTTTGGACACCGATTTGCAGCATGGCGAAATCCAATATTACCCACTCTGGAATGGTACGATACACTACCGTGGCCACTTTGTCTCCTGGTTTAAGGCCCAGGTTCAATAGGCCCTGGCTCATTCGATTTGTTAAAGACACAATTTCTTTGGTGCTGTAGTATCGCCATGCTCCATTTACCCTGCGACCAAATGCCTTATCCAATGGGCAGGTGTTTATTTGTTCATACAGAAAATCAAATAATCTTTTTTCGTAATTCATAAGCGTAAACCTATTGGTAATCACTAGCGACTAAACAGATAACAATACTAAAACGCAAGTGGACAATGCGGTAATAAACCAAACATTTTGTCAGAAAAAACAAAAAAAGGTAATTCCATTTGATGATGCTACAGAATGGTTAAATTAATTTTCAATTGTCAGAAAATAACTTAGCGGTAGCCACTTGTTTTTATTATGCATAACAATCCAAATCAATATTTGGTTATGTTCGGCTATTGGGTAAATATGTTTTTAAAACAAAATATTTTTTTATAAAAAGCCTTAAATCAGGCTTGGATACTTGAAAAAAAAGTGGCAACTTTGTTCTCCAGTAGGGAAAGCAGCCCTCTCCAAACCAACGCACTTTGGTCTTCCTCTGGAAAGGGTATTTTTAGTAAACTGATTTTGTGATACTGTACATTGATGGCTTTTTGAGCACATCAATTGTCGTTTTGTCGCCTTTATACAACAGCCTTTTTGGGCTGTCGGTTAATGGAAAATGGACAGGGCTTTGCCTGCTACACAAGTTTAGTCTTCTTGATTACCCTTGATTGCCTTGTTTAGAAGCCGTTTATAGTTAAATATATAGTAGCAGGATGAATTTGCAACAACCACAGCCACTCAAACTGATCTTCAGAGGTCGCCTCGACTTCGGGTCGCAGCGTACCTATGATCTGGTTCTCAAACACTGGCATTCTCGCATAGAGAATTACTTTAAAACAGAAGTTCTCTTTACTGCTGAAGAGCTGTTTACCGAAGAAGATTTTTCTCTGACAGTTCCGCAACAGACTCTAATGAGTACTGCTAAGCATTGGCGCAATACTACATCCCTGCTAAAAGAAGTTGCCCAGTACGCACTTGCCGGAAATGTTGGAGCCTGGTGGGTTCAAAACGGACAGGTGTTGGATGAATATCAAATCGAGCCAGAAACGGAAAAGGCGGCTGTATCCGAATTCCTGCGCGGAAGAGAGCTGGTGAAAGAAGGAGGTATGGAGCAGGCTTCTGTTGCCTTGAGTAACGCCATTGAAAAATTTGCGCGCCATGCAGCGGCTTATGAGCGGAGAGGCTATGTGAATTACAAGCTCAAAAATTATAACGACGCGCTGCACGATTTTTCCAAGAGTATTTCCATCAATCCCAAAAGTCCGGAGCCATATTATGGCCGTGGTAAGGTGCTGATGTTGAAAAACGAATGGGAAAGCGCTATTCCTGATTTTGATAAGACCATCAAAGGCGCTTTGGCTGTGCAGCCTATTTATTGGCTTGCCCGGTTGCGGAAGAGCGAATGTCTTTTCCACGCAAAACGATTCTCAGAGGCCATTCCTGAACTGAAACTATACTTGCAGCGCAAGTTTTACGACAACGATCCTAATCTTCGGTTCATTTCAAAAGCAGAGTATTTGCTGAATGAATGTGAAAAAATGATTAATTAATTGTCTGATTGATAAGATAAAAAAGCTACCCTGGTAACCTGGGGTGGCTTTTTTATTTGCCGTACATCACCAGGCAGCCATTTGCCTCTCTTTATCGTTCCGATTTAACCGGAACGACCCCTGTTGGTTAATACGAGTTGATTTCACCCTTTTTTCTACTTTTGCGCCTCTTTTGCCTGAATATTGGCGTTTTTGTCCTTATCGAAACAAAACAACATGAATAACCGTGATTCTCTTCTGGGCATAATCGGCACGATTTACCGCTGGAGAAAAGTAATCAGAAACGTAACCCTGGTGGCCCTGATAGGAAGCGTGGGTTTTGCGCTTTGGTTGCCGAACTATTATAAATCCACTACCATCTTTTACCCAACCAGCCAGGAACTGGCAAAGCCTGAGATCATCTTTGGGGCTTCCGGGAAAGTGCAGGACTATTTTGGAACAGACCGCGATCTCGACAGACTAATGGAGGTGGCTTCCAGTAATGAGGTGGTTGATTTTATCGTACAAAAGTTCAACTTGTACCAGCATTACGGCATCGACTCTGCCAGTTCCGAAGGGTTGTTTTGGGTAAGAGAAACATTCAGGGGCGTTTATGTGGTGCAGAAAAATAAAAACGACGCCCTGGAATTAAGCGTGGAGGATACCGATCGCCAACTGGCCTCGGATATGGCAAATGCTGCCCGTGACAAAATTAATGAGGTAGCACAGCGTATGCTCAAAAAAAATCAGGAGAGTCTGATGCTTTCATTCGAGGAGAATATTTCCAATAAACTGCAGAACCTGAACGTCCTCGCCGACAGCCTGCGTTACCTGCAAAACCGATATGGAATATACAGCGTGCTGGAACAGGGAGACAGGCTTACCAATGATCTGGCAGATGCTGAATCAGAAGTGCTGCGCAATCGCGCCCGCCTGCAGGTCCTGGATCACAATCCACTTATTCCACGAGATACCATTGAGTACATCAAAGCCAATCTGAAGGCTTATGAATCAACGCTAAAAAAGCTCCAGTCACCCAATCAGCAGGGAGATAATTTTTCCGTTCGGAATTTTAATGAAGGGCTACCTCAGGTGATGTTGATTACCGACCTGCATTTCCAGGCCAGAAAACAATTGAGTTTTGATCTGGAGCGCTACAATCAGGTAAAAGCAGCCTATAATACCGACATCCCGGGTCTTCAGGTGTTGTCTTACGCCGAACCGGCGATCATGAAAAACAGACCAAAGCGAAGCATGATCGTGATCGCTTCTGTAATCGCTGCATTTTTATTCACGTTGTTCGCCGCCCTGCTGGCCGACGCTTATCGCGATATTAATTGGAAAGAGACGCTTTCCGACAAATAAGCCTGCTCTCTAATAATCACGTCAATGAGTTTGTTTAGCCGAATGTCCGCAATACCCAAAGGTCATCCGCAGGGATGGCTTGTAGGGCTGTTTTCGGTTATAACAATTGTATCATTATTCACTGCCATGTATCTTGATGCATGGTATATAGCGCTTGCACCGGCGGGTATTTTGCTGGCCTGGCTCACCATTGTAGACATACGGAAAGTGTTCTTTTTGATGATCGGTTGCATTCCTCTATCCATGGAACAGGCATTGCCAGGTGGGTTTGCTACTGATCTGCCTTCTGAGCAATTTATGTGGATACTGATGCTGGCGGGTATTGGCTGGTTTCTCCTTAATTGGAAAAGGGTAGATGGTCGTTTCCTGATACATCCGGTCACGATCGCATTCATGCTACACCTGATGTGGATCGGCATCACAACCGCCACTTCGGAAGACTCTTTTGTCTCGATCAAATATTTACTGGCTAAAGGTTGGTACGTCATCGTATTCTACTTTTTGGCTTCCCGGTTTTTGAATGAAGAAAAAGATGCCAAACAACTCCTTTGGTGGTTTTTTCTTCCACTGATGTATGCCATTACCACCGTTGTAATGCGCCACGCCGCAAAAGGTTTCACTTTTGAGGATGTAGGTTTTGTGATGTGGCCGCATTTCAGGAACCACGTGATGTACGCCTGTCTGTTGGCCATTTTTTTGCCGTTTGTGTGGTTTGGCACTTATTGGTACAAACGGTTTTCCTTGAGATGGGCGGTTTTGGTAGCAGGCGTTTTGTATCTATTGTTCGCCATTAATTTTGCCTATACCAGAGCGGCGTATGTAGCCCTGGTGGCGGCCATAGGAATCTACTGGGTCGTGCGTTGGCGATTGATGAAAGTGGCACTGGTAGGTGTTGCCCTGGTTTTTGCGCTCATCATTGGGTTTATAGGAACCCGTGACAATTGGCTACTATTCGCTCCGGAGTATGAAAAAACCATCAGCCATAAGAGCTTCGATAATTTGCTGGAGGCAACGACAAAGCTGGAGGACATTTCCACCATGGAAAGGGTGTATCGATGGGTGGCAGGTTCCTACATGGTACAGGACAAACCATTACTGGGTTTTGGACCAGGTACCTTTTATTTCCATTACAAAAACTATACGGTTTCCAGCTTTAAAACCTATGTAAGCGATAATCCCGAGCATTCGGGGATGCACAATTATTTTCTGATGCTGGCTGTAGAACAGGGCCTGCCGGGACTTTTGTTTTATCTGCTGTTTTGTGTGGTAGTCATGTTAAAGGGCGAATCCATTTACCACAACACAATAGACTCTTCTAGGCGGCGTGTATTGATGGCGGCGCTCCTTTGTTTTTGCCTTACCAACATTCTAATGTTGATGAATGATTTTCTGGAAACCGACAAGATTGGCTCGCTCTTTATTCTCTCGGTTGCCATTATTGTCAATGTTGATTTGAAGAATCGGGATCTAACTCCTTCAAAATAATACAAAGCGCTGCCAGAAATACCAGGTTTTTCACAATGTATTGCCCGATAATGGTAAAGCCATAAGGCGCATGTGAAAAGGATACGTCCGGGAAGAAGAAGAGCGGGCAAAAAGTAAAGATCATGTGTACGATCGCGGCAATGACTCCAAAACGGACAAAATAGCCGCTCAGAAAAGCGAGTCCTACAGCCACCTCCCAAATTGCAAGTAATATCAGGTTCACATCATCCGGGATCATGCCAAATGTGATCACCCTGATGGTGTCTTTTGCCAGCGTTTCCGCCGGGCTCATCCCATGCCAGAACTTGAGCATGCCAAACCAGAAATAATTGACGCCGATGGCCCAGCGAAGTAAACGGGTTGTATTCGAGAAAATGTAGTTACGGGTTGCAGAAATGACGGACATAATTCAAGAGATTAGTTTGTGAACTCGGGTCGGAGACCCTCGCGAATGCAAAAACTCGGGTCGGAGACCCTCGCGAACGTCGGAGACGGGTCAGAAACCCTCGCAAACGCGGCGAACGTGGCAATTTTCATAGAAAGTTCACAGGAAATTGATAAGCCTGAATAGCGCTTAAGGTGATTTTCGTCAGCAGACCTTACTTACCACCTTTACCAATTATTTCAAAATCCTGTTCCAGGCGAAAACCATCCTTGTCAACCAGAGCCAGATGGTGATTTCCAATGGCCGGCTGTAGTGCCATCTGGTGAAATGTTTTGGTGCTGCCGAGATAAACACCGTCCATGTGCCAGAATATTTCAATATCCGGGTTTCGGTGTGCCACTTGAAAAATGGTGCTGCTGAGTTTGCCATCCAGGTCAACGGGGACATAGATCCTCGTGGCTTCCTTAGGGTAAATCAACTGCATGGGCGAATATGCGCGTTCATCTTGCGAGCCTGTGCAATCCGAACGAAACGGCGGTGGCGATACATACCACGGGTTTTTATTCTTGAAATAATACCCTTCAACCGGAGGAAGTACGAACCAGCTCAGGTGTTTCATGTTGGCAGTTGATTCGCAATCACTGTTAACCTGCCACTGTTCGCTGGCATCCAGGTGCAGCAACTGATGATGGTGGCAGGCTTCCGATTTCAACCCTGTTTTTGGTATCCATAGCGTGTCTGTCTCGCAATATTCACCAGTACGAAAACCACTTTGCCTGCAAATCGGAACCTCCGCCATATCATCGTAAGGTGGATCAAACCACCGGCCTTCCCAGGGCAATTGATCGATGATTTCAAACAATACGGGAGCCGCAAATTCTACCCCGATCAAACCCGGGCGTCCTTCGCCGTCGGCGTTTCCGGCCCAAACGCCTACCGCATACTGGGGGGTGACCCCGGCAGCCCAGGCATCCCGAAATCCGAAACTGGTACCCGTTTTCCAGGCAACCGGTCTGCTGGCTTCAAACATCTCCCACTCTCCAATGCTGTTTGGCCGTTCTACCTGCCGCATGGCTTCAAAAGTGAACCAGATGGACGAGGCGCTTAGCAAATCGTTTTGATCGGTAATTCGGGTTTCAGACCTGGTTTGGCGAGACCGGAGAAAAGTCGGGGACCTGAAATCATCCGATCCGTATTTCCCATTTCTATCGTAAAAGGCGCCAAGGCGGCGACCCATGCAGGCATAAGTATTGGTAATGTCGAGCAGATTGGCTTCGGCTCCTCCCAGGATAAGTGAAAGTCCGTAGTGGTCTGGAGGCTTGGACAGGGTTGTAATGCCCAACCTTTGTAAATTGAAATGAAAACGCTCAAGGCCATACTTTTGAAGCAGGAGCACAAAGGGAACGTTCAGTGATCGTATCAGGGCGCGTTTTGCCGGAACTGCACCGTCATAGGTTTCATAATAATTTTCCGGACGATAATCTCCCAGTTGTGTAGGCACATCATGCAAAAGACTGGCAGGCAGGATGTCGCCGCTTTCTAAAGACAGGGCGTATAAATATGGTTTTAAAATGCTTCCTGTGCTTCTGGGTGCCGCAATGATGTCAACATCTTCTCCGTGCTCCTTTCCCGCATCGGGAACATTTCCTACATAGGCCAGTACCTCACCGCTAGGAACATCCAGGATCACAGCCGCCATGTTATACACGCCATTGCCCCGGTAAACCTCCTGCCTGCGCACCAGTATCTGTGATACTTGCTCCTGCAAGTGCTTATCAATGGTTGTTCGGAAGCGACTTTGCTTTTGCTTGACAGTATGCGTTAAACGATCCATCAATTGTGGAGCAAGTTGTGGGAGTGCCAGTGGCTTTTCCGGCAATGGTTCTTCCTTGGCATAGTCACAGGTGATGTCGTTAATACTTCCGGTTTCCCTGAGTTTATCCAGCAAAGCATTTCTTTTAGCCAGTAGCGCATCCCGGTTTCTGCCTGGGTGGATGAGGGCCGGGCTATTGGGCAACACCGCCAGGGTAGCAGCTTCTGCCCATGAAAGTAGCCCGGGTTGCTTGCCGTAATAGCGCCAGGAAGCAGCTTCAATGCCAACGACATTCCCACCGAAAGGCGCATTGGAGGCATACAATGAAAGGATCTCTTTCTTTGAATACGTTAGTTCCAGACGAGTCGCCATAAAAACTTCCACCAGCTTCTGCCAAATGGTGCGGTCCGGATTGTCCCTAGCCATACGTATTACCTGCATGGTAAGAGTGCTTCCTCCGCTGACGATGTGGCCTTGCGATACATTCGACCAAACTGCCCGGGCCATGCTTATGGGATCAACACCCGGGTGCCAGTAAAAGCGCTTGTCCTCAAAAGCCACAACACAAGTGACATACTTATCTGGCAGAGAATCCGCCGCCGGAAAGCGCCATTGTCCGTCATCAGATATTCTTGCACCAAGAAGTTCTCCCCGGCGGTCTTCCAATACCGTGCAGAGTGGTTTTTTAAACAAGGGTCTTGGCAGACAAAACAACCAGAGCAGCAATACCAATGCCAGCGCGCCAGTTAATTTTGGACGACGCCGGGCAAGGTCTTTGGCTTTTTTACCAGCTTTGACCAGGTATTTTTTTAGCAGGGAGGCTAATATCTGAGTTGGGTGTGCCACTTGGTCTTATTTTCACTCAAAAGTAATGGAAGAAAATGCAGTTCATGTACTTCATATAGAATCCGTTGTGGTGCGGCTATTATTTGTTTATTTCTAATTTTGCGGTGATGGGCAGAATACTCGCTATTGATTATGGACTGAAAAGAACCGGGATCGCAGTTACCGATCCACTTCGGATCATTGCCAGCGGCTTAACCACAGTGGAGACAAAGGAGCTTATGAATTTTCTCAAGCAATATTGTGACACTGAGGAGGTTGACCAGTTTGTGGTGGGATTGCCCATGTACAAAGACGATACACCGGCGCAAATTTCTCCCCAGGTGGATCAATTCTGCGAGGCACTACAAAAACAGTTTGCCGATAAACCTGTTTTTCGTTATGATGAACGGTACACATCCAAAAACGCCTCCAAAATAATTTTGAATAGCGGCGTTAAAAAAAGCAAACGCAGGGACAAGGCGCTTGTGGATAAAATCGCCGCCGCTCTTATATTGGAGCAATACATGGAAGCCAATTTTTGGTAAGGAACAATGGTCAATGATAAATGCGCAATGCGCAATGATGATTTTAGAAGGATAAATACGATAAATAAAAACGATGCTATTACCTATATATGCTTACGGTCAGCCGGTTTTGAAGAAGGTTGCTGAACCCATTACTCCAGATTACCCTGATTTGAAGGAGTTAATAGACAATATGTGGCAAACCATGTACAATGCCGACGGGGTGGGGCTTGCAGCTCCTCAAATTGGACTTAGCGTCAGGCTCTTTGTCGTGGATACCCTTGAAGTGGAGAGAAAATCTGAGAAATCGGATACGGATATCGGCATGAAACAGGTGTTTATCAATGCGCAAATGCAGGAAGAGACCGGAGAACTTTGGCCTTACGAGGAAGGATGTTTGAGTATCCCTCGTGTCACAGGTGATGTGGAGCGCAATAAACAGATTCGCATTACCTGGCAGGACGAGAATTTTGAATCTCATGAAGCTGTTTTTACCGGCATCAATGCCCGGGTGATCCAGCATGAATACGACCACATTGAAGGTACCCTGTTTACCGAAAAACTCAAGCCTCTGAAAAAGCGCCTCATTCAACGCAAACTGGAGGACATCCGCACCGGCAGAATCAAAACAGACTACCGGATGAAGTTCTTCAATGTACGGTAAATTATAGTCTTCCCTTTCATGTAATTTCCTTTACTACATACGGCGACAACTTGCCGCCGTACCTGCCATTTTTTTGTTCGTTCGTCGATAAACTCAAGAAACCGCGGAAACGTTTTACACCCGTATCGTTTCCTGACATACCTTTGCGCCATGTTTACAGAACAGCAGGATAAAGTGCTGAAACGGGTAGAAGACCTGTTTCTGCGACTGGGTATAAAGAGTATCACCATGGACGACGTGGCGCGTGAGTTGGGGATGTCCAAAAAGACGCTGTACACTTTTGTAAACAGCAAGGATGATCTGGTAACCAAGGTGATTGAACGGCACATCGGTCAGGAAATGACAGATTGCAAAAAACAGTTCAGCCAGGCCAAAAACGCCATTGATCAACTGTTTTTGGTCATTGAAAGCAATGCACAGCAGATGTCGCAAATGAAAGCCAATGTGGTACATGATCTCCAGAAATATCACCGGGATGCCTGGGATAAGATGAGTGAGTATCAGCAGGGCTTTTTGTACCAGATCGTGCAGGATAATTTGAAACGAGGCGTGAGCGAAGGTTTGTATCGGGATGATTTTGACATTGATATTGTAACCAGATTACACATCGCCTGCTCATTTCAATTGTTTGATGAAACTTTTTTTCCACAATCCTCATTTAAGCGTGAGGTGGTATTTATTGAATATTTAATGCATTACCTGCATGGTATCCTTTCAGACAAAGGGCGGAGATATCTCCGAAAACGTGTAGGTAAACTTTCACTATAAAGAACGCAAAACGCTGTTATGCAAAAACTTTCTCTGTTAACCTTAGTTCTTTTACTTACCCAGATCACCCAAGCCCAACAAAGCCTGAACCTTGAAGATTGCATACAGTATGCGTTCAAGAACAGCCCGGAAATAAGGACGGCCCAACTCCAGATCTCTGATGCCGACTGGCAGATCAAAGAGAATACAGCCATTGGTCTCCCTCAACTTAGCGCAGGCATTACCTACACCGGTTTTATCCAGCGCGGCGGTATCCCGGCAAGCGCCCTCGGCTTTCCAGGTGATGAAAAACTGGTATTCAGTCCGGTACACAATCTCGCGGGAGAGGTGAAACTTAGCCAGCTGATCTTTAACAATTCCTACATCATCGGCTTGCGCGCCGCCCGATACTACCGGCAGTATGTTGAAAACCAACTCACCGCCGAAAAGTATACCCTGCGCAACAAGGTGATTGATGCGTATTTGCCCGCCTTGCTCATTTCCGAAAATCTCACTACGCTAGATAAAAATATCGGCAACCTGGAAAAATTGTTCTCAGATACTAAAGAGATCAATAAAGCCGGTTTTGCCGAGCAACTGGATGTCGACAGACTTGAACTTTCCCTGGCCAGTTTGCGCAGCGAAAGAGACAATCTGGCAAGGCAACAGGAAATTGTGGTAAACGCACTGAAGTTTACCATGGGCATGCCGGTATCGGAAGAAATTACCCTTTCCGACAATGTTGAAACACTTATGGGGCAATATGCCGACGCCGACCTGACATCAGAGCTAAATCCCATGAACAGGCCGGAATACATGGCAATGCTCAAAGGGCGCGAGCTCAGCGCCATTCAGGTTGAGTTGTATAAAAAACCTTGGATGCCAACTGTAGCCGGTTTTGCCCAATGGTCGCCAGGCTATCAAGCCGGTTTTGGAAACAGTGATAATCCTGAATTCAATACATGGTTCTATATTCCATCGACTGTGGCAGGTGTTTCAATCAGCATCCCGATTTACGATGGCGGAACAACCAAAGCAAAGCGTCAGCGGGCCATGATCTCCCTTCAAACTGTGGACATTCAAAAGCAAATGCTGGAGAATGCCTTTTCTCTCGAACTGGATGCTGCCAGAAAGCAGTTCCAGAATGCAACCGAGCGAGTGAATAATCAACAGAAAAACCTGGACCTGGCACAACGCATTTACGATACTACACAAACCAAGTACAAGGCAGGCGTGGGTAGCAGCTTTGAGATCACGCAGGCTGAGCAGGGACTTTACAGTGCACAGCAAGCGCTTATGACTGCCCGCTACGACTTATTGACCGCCAGAATTGCCATTAAGAAAGCACTTGGACAACAATAAAATTCCCCTGTAAGAACCTTTCCTGATTCGCATAAAAATTAATTTAACATAAAATGATACAGAAAAACCTCCGTTCGTACGCCATTCTTTCCCTTGTTGTGGCCCTTGTTTCAGCATGTGGAAATCCGGCGCAAGACCCAGCTGCCCAACTGGCAGCATTGAAGGACCAGAAAGCCCAAATCGAACAACAAATTGCCGAACTCGAAAAACAAGTCGCTCCACCGGCTCCACGTATTCGCACGGTAGGACTGGAAGAATTGAAACCTGAATCTTTCCGCCACTACATTGATTTGCAGGGTAAAGTGGATGCCGAAGAGAGTGTTATGGCTACCGCCAAGATGCCCGGATCTCTCCAAAAAGTGTACGTGAAAAACGGTGATGTGGTTAAAAAAGGTCAATTGCTGGCCGAAGTAGATGCCAGTGTTTTGCGCAAAAATATGGCTGAACTGGAAGGTCAGCTGGCAACAGCTACTGACATCTACAATCGCCAAAAAGGCCTTTGGGACCAGAAGATTGGAACAGAAGTGGCGCTTATTCAGGCAAAAACCGCCAAAGAATCATTGGAGCGCAGCATTGAGACGCTGAAAGAGCAAATGAACATGACCAGGATTTACGCACCCACAGCCGGAACCGTTGATATGGTGTTGCTGAAACAAGGTCAGGCCATTGCCCCGGGTATGCCGCTCTGCAACATCATGAACCTGAGCAATCTGAAGATTGTAGGTAATGTAACGGAAGCCTACACCGCCAAAGTAAAGAAAGGCGATCTCGTGCAGGTGTATTTCCCTGATATGGATAAGGAGATCAGCACACGGGTTTCATTTGTAAGCAAAACCATCAATCCAACCACCAGAACATTCTCGGTAGAATGCGCTCTAAAGGGAAGTGGTTACCGTGCCAACCAGGTGGCGGTTATGAAGATCATCGACTATCAAAACTCCAAAGCCATTGTAGTACCGGTGAACCTGATACAGGTAGCCCAGGATGGAGATTTTGTGCTGGTAGCCGAGAAGTCGGAAGGTAACAAGGCAACCGTGAAAAAAGTAAACATCAAACAAGGCCAGAACTATGGTGGTTTTGTAGAAATTCTGGATGGCCTGAAACCGGGCGACTGGATTGTTTCAACCGGGTTCCAGGATGTAAACACAGGAGAAGTAGTCGCTTTCTAAGCACAGACTAAAAAGGATTACTCCCGGGGTAAACTCGGGACACAGATTGATTTAATTGGTGATAATCTTCTAAAAATCAACAATCTAAATCAAACTAATCATCGAAATCAAGGTAATCACAGTCAATCGCACACATTCACCTTTTGATAAAGAAAATGAAAGAATTTAAACCAACCTCCTGGTCCATCGATAACCGCACGGCGATATTCATCATCACCGTGATCATTACCATGGCGGGTATCATGTCCTATAATGCCCTGCCAAAGGAGCAATTCCCGGATGTGGTAGTACCAACTATTGTGGTTACCACGGTGTACCCTGGAGCTTCTCCATCAGATATGGAGCAACTTTGCACCAAACAAATTGAAAAACAATTAAAGGGGATTAACGGGGTAAAGAAAGTTACCTCATCCTCTATACAGGATTTTTCTACGGTCATTGTAGAATTTAATACCAACCTGGATGTACCTCTGTGTAAGCAGAAAGTGAAAGATGCTGTTGATAAGGCAAAACGCGATCTGCCAACCGACCTTATTCAGGATCCGACGGTGACGGAGTTCGATATTTCGGACATACCAATCATGAACGTCAATATTTCGGGCGATTTCAGTCTGGATAAACTGAAGGATTATGCGGATAAGCTCAAAGATAAAATTGAGGACATGCGAGAGATCACCCGTGTGGATCTGGTAGGTGCCCTGGATAAAGAAGTGCAGGTAAATGTAGATAAGTACAAAATGGCGGCGGCCAGTCTGTCATTCCGGGATATTGAGAATGCGCTGGCTTTTGAAAACATGACCATTTCTGCAGGTAATGTGGAAGTCGGTGGTATGACCCGTTCCATCTCCATCCGTGGAGATTTTCAGAATGTCGAGCAGATTAAAAATGTGCTTATTTCTTCTCAGTCGGGCGCTCAGATGTACCTGAAAGACATCGCCGAAGTAAAACTCGGTCACAAAGAACAGGAGAGTTACAGTCGCCTCAACGGAGAGAATGTAATAGGCCTGAACGTCATCAAGAAATCGGGCGAAAACCTGATCAATGCTTCGGATCAGATTAAAGAGATTGTAGAGGAAATGAAGACCAATGAGTTTCCCCCAAATCTCAATGTATCCATTACCGGAGATCAAAGCCGTGCAACCCGCGTTACCCTGCATGATCTCATCAATACCATCATCATTGGTTTCATACTGGTTGCGCTTATTCTGATGTTCTTTATGGGCGCTACCAATGCCATCTTCGTAGCGGCAGCCGTGCCTTTATCAATGTGTATTGCCTTTATGGTACTACCGAGCTTAGGCTTTACCCTGAATATGATCGTGCTGTTCGCCTTCCTGCTCGGGTTGGGGATTGTGGTGGATGATGCCATTGTGGTGATCGAAAACATCCACCGTATTTACCACGATGAGCCAGACCTGAATATTGTTCAGGCGGCTAAGAAAGCGACAGGCGAGGTATTTCTGCCAGTACTTACAGGTACAATCACAACCCTGGCGCCCTTTTTCCCGCTGGTGTTCTGGGGCGGTATTTTTGGTAAGTTCATGCACTACCTCCCGGTAACGATCATCATAACCCTCACAGCTTCGTTGATAGTGGCCTATATTGTGAATCCGGTATTTGCCGTGTGGTTTATGGGCGATGCCAAGCGTGAGGGCCGGGAAATTGATCCGGTGAAGCAACGTCGTCGCACATATATCGGATACGGCTTGTTTGCACTGGCTACCATTGGTTTTTATGCAAATGGCAGTTTTGGAATGGGCAATTTTGCGGTATTCTGTGCACTATTTGTTGTGTTGTACAAGTTTGTACTGGATAAGGCTGTTGTTTGGTTTCAAACCAAGGGATGGCCGGCAGTTCAAAATGCCTATGCGGGCTTCCTGACTTTTGCCCTAAACCATCCGTGGAAAATGTTGCTGGGAACTGTGTTATTGTTGTTCCTATCACTGGGTATGACCATGTCACGTAAAGCAAACATCGTGCTGTTTCCGAAAGCAGATCCCAACTTTATATATGTGTATGTCAACCTGCCTGTAGGTACAGATGTTGATGTTACTGATTCGCTTACAAGCGTAGTGCAGCGAAAAGTTGTAGATGTACTTGGTAAAGACAACCCGATCGTTGAGTCTGTATTGACCAACGTAGCACTGGGCGCTTCTGAAGATAATATGGACCGTTCTACGGCATCCAACAAAGGAAAAGTTGGGGTTGCTTTTGTGGAATATGGTAAACGTAACGGGGAGGATACAAAGGAGTATATGGACAAAATCCGACAGGCAACCAAAGGCCTGATCCCGGGTGCCGAGATTAGTGTGGAACAGGAGCAGGGTGGTCCGCCAACGCCGAAACCGATTTCTGTAGAGATCAGAGGCGATGACTTTGCCCAGCTGATCGAAGTATCCACTGCCGTGAAACATTACCTCGACTCCCTTGCCATTCCTGGTGTGGAAGAACTGAGAAGTGACCTGATCGTGTCCAAACCGGAAATAAATATCCAGGTAGATCGTGACAGGGCAAACCGGGAAGGCATTTCCACCGCTCAGATTGGTGGTGAATTCAGAACGGCTATACTCGGTAAAGAAGCCACTAAATATCGTGATGGCGAAGACGAGATACCGGTAAACATCCGCCTGAAAAAAGATCAGCGCGAGAACATCAATGCTGTGGAGAACCTGAACATCACCTTCCGAGATATGAATATGGGTGGCGTGCTACGTTCGGTGCCCATGGCGGCGCTGGCAGATGTTGAGTACGGCAATACTTATGGCGGTATCCGGAGAAAAGATCAGACGCGTATGGTTACCATTGCTTCAAATATTACAGCTGAATTCCAGCCGCAACAAACGCAAGTAGTGAACTCTGTAAAAGCTGCGATCGCCTCCTATCCTCAAGTGGAAGGAGTAACCATCGGTTTTGAAGGTGAAGATGCCGAAATGCAGGACGCTATGAGCTTCCTGGGCAATTCGCTGGTCATCTCCATGTTCCTGATCCTCCTGATCCTGGTGGCGCAGTTCAACTCATTTGGGAAAACGCTTATCATCTTGACTGAGGTGTTGTTCTCCATCATCGGTGTATTGGTGGGTATGGCTTTATTCGACATGGATTTCAGCGTGATCATGATGGGTGTAGGTATTGTCGCGCTGGCAGGTATTGTGGTGAGAAACGGTATCCTGCTGGTGGAATTCACCGACATATTGCGAGAACGGGGTATGGCGGTAAGAGAAGCCGTTATCGAAGCCGGCCGTATTCGTATGACGCCAGTATTGCTTACTGCGACAGCGGCCATTTTAGGTCTGATTCCATTGGCAGTCGGTTTTAACATCGACTTCGAAAGTCTGTTCACCCATTTCGATCCGAAGATCTACTTCGGTGGTGATTCGGTGGCATTCTGGGGTCCGTTGTCCTGGACGATCATCTTCGGGCTTGGCTTTGCGACCTTTATTACACTGATTATTCTGCCGGTGATGTATTTGAAGGGCTGGCAGTTGAAGAAGTGGTTCGGGGAGAAATTCTAAGCACGTATCCTTAATCACAGATTTAAAGGGATTATTGGATTGCACAGATTAGTTTTTTTGGGCGGCACCCGTTGTTTTTGGCAGCGGGTGCTGTTTTTTTGTTTAAAGCACATAATTCGTGCGCCTGGCTTCCAGGATATGCCCTTGGGTATCCAGAAATAGGACAAAAATATCTTCACGGCCGACACTGTTTAATGTTTGGTTGCCAAACTGAATTATACCGGAAAAGAATCCTGTAATGACCAGTTTGTTATTATTTATGGTAATGCCGGACACATTATCAGAGCTCTTTTCTATGGAGTTTCCTCCGGCCTGGCGAATCCATTGAATATTGCCATCTGGATCGCATTTTAAGATCACCATATCTTCCGAGCCATTACTTTTTAAGGAGAACTGGTCAAATTGTGCTGTACCCGAAAATTTCCCAGTGCAGTAGATATTTCCTTTCTTATCCAGACAAAGCCTGTTCCCAGAATCATTTTCACTGCCTCCGAAAGATTTAGCCCATATCACCTTACCGGATGGGTCGTATTTGGCCAAAAAGAAATCCCGTTGCCCTTTGCTTTTTATTCGTTTATCACCGAATTGGGCAACACTTTCAAAGAAGCCGGTTAAAATAACATTGCCTTGATCATCGATGGCCAGACAATTGCCGCCATCATGTCCGTTGAGTTGTTTTGAGCCCGCCTTGGCAGTCCATACTAATTTGCCTTCAGATGTGTATTTTGCAATAAAAATATCCTGACCTCCAGAGCTGCTTAGGGTATCCTCATCGAAATAGGCATTGCCGCTTAAGTTGTGGTGCCCAAACCTTCCTGTTATGTAAAAGTCATTTTGTTTGTCAACAGCCAGGTCACGGATCATTAATTGATAATCTGAGGTTATGGTTTTTACCCAAGTCAGAGTTCCATCGGGGCTATATTTTGCGATGTAAATGTCATCATTTGGACCACCCTCAGGCAATCTTTGATTTCCCATTTTGGGTGATCCGATGTAAATCCCTGCAGTAATAATATTGTCGACATTATCTGTTGCGACAGTTACGCCTAGATTATCCCCGGTTTGTTTGTCGGGCGTCATGTTGCCACCGTTGTGATCGATCCAAATAAGCTGTCCTACAGCATTTAGTTTTGCAACGAAAAAATCAGCTGGACCGATATTCGAATGACCTATTGTTCTGATTATCTGATCTCCAAATTGCGCCTGATCGTAAATTCCACCGGTAATCAAAATATTGTCTCGGCTGTCCGCTGCTATTTCACTTATGTTGTCATCAGCCAACGCACTGCCAAATTGGCGAGCCCATTGAAACTCCAATTGCTGGTTACAATTCATCAGAAAAATGTCTTTTCCACCAAAGCCCTGAAGACGAATATCTCCAAATACTGGTGAGCCCTCAAATTGTCCACCTATCACTACTTCTCCACGGCTGTTCCAGCAAAGAGAAACCGGTCGGTCTGAGTCGGCCAATGGGGATGGGCTTCCGCCCTGAGCCACGGCATTGGGTTTGTTTGGGATCAACACCACTGTCGGGTCTGGTACGGGCAACGTTGGCTCGTCATTAATTCCAAAACGATAGATCAATACGCCTGATATAAGCACAAGCAGACCAATTATGATTAACCATAGTTTACGAGAATTTTTTCCTGTGTGTTTTTGCTCCAGGTTTTCAAGGCCTGACATCATCAATTGCACAAAAGCCACCTGATCCTCCAAAACAGGGTCCTTGGACATCTGCTCTCGGAAAGCAGCAGCTTCTGTATCAGACATCCGACCTTTCAGAAAATCGCGAATATCTTCTTGCGATATGGATGAATTATTCATGATTAATGAAACCAGTCTTTAAAATCAGCATATAAAAGTCTGCGCAAATGTTGCAAACAACGTCGGTTTCTCTGTTTCACCATGTCTAATGATTTACCAAGCGCTGTACTGATGTCCCGCATAGATTGATCTTCCAGCCAAAAGCGAACCAGTACTTCCCGACAAATGGGGTCGAGTTGCTGAAGAGCGGAAGTGACCCGCTTTCGCACGTCATCTGATTGAAGCAGTCTTTCTGCATCATTTAGCCCTATCAGCCTGTCATTTCCTGTATGGTTTTCAAAGGGAACATCCTTACTGATGCTTCGTTGTCGTAGCTGTTTTGATAAGGTATTTCGGGCAATTACATAAAAATAGGTACTTATTTTCGCCTTGTTTGGTTGAAACACACCCTCTTGAATGTGCTTGGTCAACGCGATGATGGCTTCATGTAACACATCTTCCACATCCCAGTCCAGATCCCCATTTACGCTCTTCACCTGAGTGATTACCATACCCCGGAACTGTGTCAACAGGTAATTTGTCATGTCTTCAACCTGACGTTGATTACCCGAGCACAAGTACCGTATTATGTCTTCATCGGAATGGAGCACATTGGACATGTAAGATTTGTTTTTTTTCTAAATGCGCAGCGGCATTCAGCAAAAATTCAGGCTAATGTAAAAAAGTAGTCCGGGTTTGTCACCAAAACCTTGTTTGTGGTAATCATTAAGCATGAAGTGCATGCTTAACTTATTAGCCAGTTTAAACAGTCATTTTGCATTATGAAGATCAAACAGATAATATTCCCAGCATTTGTGTTTTTCTTTTTTGTATCCACGTCCATATTTGCCCAAACCCTAGTTCCCGGGGGCACAGTCTCCGGAGTGTGGACAAATGCCGGATCACCCTATATTGTAGAGGGTACAATTACCATTGCCGATAACGACAGCCTGGTCATTGAGCCTGGTGTTGAGGTCAGGTTTAAACCGGGTTCAACAAGTCTTAGAGTCTTTAGAGGACAAAAGCTAATTGCCATTGGAACTCAGGATTCCATGATTCATTTTACATCAGACAGTGCAAACCCTGCACCAGGTGATTGGCTCCATATATACCTGAATGGAAACGGCTACGGGTCTATTTTAAAATATTGTCGAGTCGAGAATTCTCAGAACGGAGTTTATTGCAGAGCCTGGGTAAGTGGCTGTCAGGATGGTGATAATTATTCAATAATTGAAAATTGCGAGTTTACAAACATCAGTAATATCGGAATATGGTGTGAAGGAGATGCAGATACAGGCTCTGGATGTACAATACCAAGGCTAGGTGATTGCAGCCCGGTGATAAAAGGGAATAAGATATTTAATAACCAAAAATGGGGAATTTATCTGGCGGCCTGGAATGGCATTTTAGCCAATTCCTTTGTAGGCGCAGAGATTTCGAACAACGTGATATTCAACAACAACTCGGATGGAATTCGAAGCTTCTACGATGACCCTGTATTCCCAAAAATTTTTAACAACACCATTTATGGAAACGGAGGTTATGGAATTCATTTTTTGAACAATCCTGATACTACATACTATACAATTGAGAACAACATCATTTCTAGTAATAATGGAGGAATCTATTCCGAGAACAGCACTTTGCCGATAATCAGGTATAACGATGTTTGGCAAAATAATAACAATGACTATTTCAATTTTTCTCCTCCACAAACCGATATCTCTGTTGACCCTCTTTTTGTTGATGCCAATTCCAATGATTTCAGTCTTAATTGCTTAAGTGAGTGTATTGATGCCGGGAACCCGGACTCGCCATACGATCCCGATGGAAGTATTGCAGATATCGGAGCTGTCTGGTTTGACTTTTCATCAATAGGATGTACCACTTCGAATAATTCACCGATTTGCGAAGGGGCAGATTTGCTTTTAACGGCAGATGGCGGAATCTCATATACATGGATTGGTCCAAATGGGTTTTCATCTTCAGACCAAAATCCAGTTTTATCTAAGGTAACCGCAGATATGGCTGGTGATTATTCGGTTACGATTACAACAAATGATGGCTGCCAGGCTAAGTTTACAAATAATGTGGAAGTCAATCCATTACCCACGGCTGAAATAGCCGGGAATTATGAATTTTGTGCAGGAAGCAACACCATATTAAGTGCTTCAGGAGGAACAGGATACGAGTGGAATACAGGTGACACTACTATATTGATAACCATAGGCAATGCAGGCGAATATTCTGTCACAGTGACCGACGACAATGGTTGTATGGAATCCGCCACAGTGATGGTTGAATCAAACCCCTTGCCAGATGCAGAAATCAGTGGCGGACTTTCCTATTGCGAAGGATCCTTGACTATGCTGACAGCTTCTGGTGGCACATCATTTATGTGGAGTACGGGAGAGACTACAGCAAGCATTACAGCAGGCAATGCAGGCGAATATTCCGTCACAGTGATCAACGACAATGGCTGCATGGATTCTGTCACAGTAATGGTCGAATCAAACCCTTTACCGGATGCAGAAATCAGTGGTGAACTTTCTTTTTGTGAAGGATCCTTGACTATGCTGACAGCTTCTGGTGGCACATCATTTATGTGGAATACGGGAGAGACTACGGCAACCATTACAGCAAGCTCCTCCGGTGCTTATTCTGTTCTAGTGACCGACGACAACGGTTGTACAAATGCTGCCACAGTGATGGTAGAAACAAACCCTTTGCCAGATGCGGCCATAAGCGGTACGCTTTCCTTTTGCGCCGGATCCAATACCGAACTAACTGCTGTCGGAGGGACAGAGTACGAGTGGAGTACCGGAGAAAATACCGCTTCAATTACAGCTAGTTCTGCAGGTGATTATTCCGTTACGGTAACAGATGTCAATGGCTGCACAGATTCAGCCACAGAGATGGTTGTATCCAATCCATTACCATCAGTAGAAATAAGTGGTACACTTACTTTTTGTGAGAGCTCCAGCACTACGCTGACTGCCAGTGGCGGGGCCTCCTTTGCGTGGAACACAGGAGAAATCACTGCTACAATTACTGTGTATGTTGCCGGGGAGTACATCGTTACAGTTACCGACGATAATGGCTGTACAGACGCAGAATCAGTTTCAGTAACGGTAAACAGTCTACCTGTAGTCACGCTGATGTTGCCAACAGACACTTTTTGCCTTATGGAAAGCAATATTGAATTAATGGGCGGCATGCCGGCAGGAGGTACATATAGTGGTCCGGGAGTTACCAATAATGTATTTGAACCATCTGTGGCAGGAGTGGGAACACGCACCATTACTTATTTGTTTACAGACTCAAATGGGTGTCAAAATGTTGATTCACAGGAGATTACAGTGGTGGATTGCACATCAGGCATTTCAAGGATTCAAGACAATATATCTGTGCTGGTCTTTCCCAATCCTTCCATTGGAGATTTTTCAGTTTTATTCAATGGCTGGACAGGGAGAAAACAGATTCAGGTATTTGATGCTCGGGGAAGGGTAGTTTTTTCAGATAGCCGTGAAACCGACCGTTTTGAAGTATCTGGTTTGTCAAGTGGCATTTATTTTGTGCAGGTATCGAATGGTGAATATGTTGATTTGAAGAAAATAATAGTTCAGTAGGATAGTAAATTATACTGATACTTTGGCGACACCGGTTGTTTTTGGCAGCGGGTGCCGTTTTTTTATTCATTATGCGCAATTTGTTAGATGTGGGTGAAAATCTAGGTTTGATTTTCTTACTTTTGTATTATGGATAGCAAAGCAAAACGTTCGGTTTCAGAATTCAACACGGACCTTAAACTGAAAGGGTTTAAGGTGTTTCAAATTGAAGAGGATGGACAAGCTACCAAAATTTACAGCCGTAAGGATTTCTATAAGATATGCCTGACTACAGGAAAGAGCATCATTCACTATGCCGACCGGAGTTATGAGGCCAACGATACCATTTTATTTTTTGGTAATCCACACATTCCCTATTCCTGGGAAACCATTTCCAGCACCTATGTAGGGTACACGTGCCTGTTTTCTGAAGAGTTTTTGAATTTGTCAGAACGCTCAGAAAGCATTTTGCAATCACCCTTATTTAAATTGGGTGGTACTCCCATCCTGAAAATAACCCAGGAACAACGGACGTTTTTAAACAGCATTTTCAACAGAATGCTGGAAGAGCAAAACACCGGGTATTCCTATAAGGATGAGCTTATCCGAAATTATATACATCTTATTATTCACGAATCACTTAAAATGCAGCCTTCTGAAAACTTCCATCAGGAGAAAAATGCTGCATCCCGACTCACCACTGTATTTCTGGAACTATTGGAAAGGCAATTCCCCATAGAAAGTGCTGACGCTCCGCTACAATTAAGAACGCCGCAGGACTATGCTGAAAACTTGTCTGTCCATGTAAATTACCTTAACCGAACGGTTAAACAGATTACTGGCAGGCCCACATCAATGCATATCGCAGAAAGGATCTTTAGTGAGGCAAAGGCCTTGTTACAACACACCGATTGGAACATCAGTGAAGTTGCCTATGCCCTGGGTTTTGAATATCCTACCTATTTCAACAACTTTTTCAAGAAGCGTTCCGGGACAACTCCAAAGGCGATCAGGGCTTTAGAGGTTTGATTTTCATAATTTTTGATTTGATAATTACTATTTGACAGGGGTAGGTTCAAAATACCTTTGTGTAAACTTATCAAATCAGATTATGAGAATCGCTTTTTCAACCTTAGTCATATTGATTTTGTATGGAACTGCTTGTCAGAATAAGCAGGTTTCTGGCATTCAGCAAATTTTCCCAAATGGCGAACCGGCTCCGGTAGAATACTTCACTGGCAGGGCATTTAACCTGGGCCTTGTGCCAAATGATTCTATTTACAATACCGTAGTCGGTAATGTCTATTTTGAACCCGGCGCCAGGAGTAACTGGCACACCCATCCCGCCGGACAGATCCTGATCATTACCGATGGGGTAGGATACCATCAGATAAAAGGAGCGCCCAGACAAACCATCAGAAAAGGAGATGTAGTTAAGTGTCCACCCAATGTAATGCATTGGCATGGAGCCAGTATAGATACCGGGTTACAACAGATCTACATACTGCCCAATACAGAAAAGGGAATTGTTCAGTGGATGCATCCGGTTTCGGATGAGGAATACAACAACGTAAAATAGAATATGCTATGGCAACATCAGATAAAAACATTAAAAGCAGAGGGTCAAGGAGGAAGTTCATTCAACAGACAGCCGTGCTTGGTACAGGGCTGATAATTGCCCGTCCGGCAAATATTTTATCACAATTGACAACACAAAAAAACATGAAAGAGAATATAAAATCAAGAGGCTACGCGGCCAAAGATGCCTCAGGTAAACTCAGCCCCTGGGAATTCGAGCGCAGGCCGGTAGGAGAATATGATGTGTTGATTGACATTAAATACGCCAGCATTTGCCACTCCGATATTCACCAGTTGAAAGGACACTGGGGCCCACAACAGTATCCTCAGATACCCGGACATGAAATCGCAGGGATTGTTTCAGCGGTCGGGCAAAAGGTAACCAAGTTCAAAGTAGGTGACAGAGCCGGTGTAGGCTGTATGGTGAACAGCTGCATGCAATGTGACAGTTGTAAAAACGGACAGGAGCAACACTGTGAAACAACCGGTATGCTGGTAACTTATGGCGGAATTGATGAAACTTCACCATCCGGCATTACCCAGGGTGGTTATTCCAATAACATAGTTGTGACCGAGCACTTTGCCATCAGGATACCGGACAATATTGATCTGGAGCATGCCGCGCCCTTGCTTTGTGCCGGCATTACAACCTATTCACCACTTATGAAGGCAGAAATAAAGAAAGGCGACAAGGTAGGTGTGGTAGGTATCGGGGGGCTGGGGCATATGGCTATTAAACTGGCAGCATCAAAGGGAGCTGAAGTATATGCTTTTACCACTTCAGCAGATAAAGAACAGGATTGCCGGAAATTTGGCGCAAGGGAAGTGGTTGTGGTTGATACTTTGGAAAAACTTTATCCCTGGAGAGGAAAAATGGATTACGTAATTTCTACCGTGCCCTATGCGTATGAATTGTCTTCATATATAGATTGTGTAAAGCCCAATGGCTTCTTTACTCAGGTTGGACAGCCTGTTGGGGGAGAATTGACCATCAATAACTTCAACATGATCTTTAATCGCGTTAATTTTAACGGATCATTGATCGGTGGCATTCCGGAAACCCAGGAAGTGGTAGACTATTGTGCAGAGAACAAGATCTATCCGCAAATTCAGGTCATCAATGCTGAGGAGATCAATGATGCCTGGGATAAAGTGGTAAACAAAGAAGCCCGTTACAGATACGTAATCGATTCATCCACATTCTAAATTAAAAATTATGGAAATTATAAAAAACGGAGTTCAACCATCTGTGAAAGGACCGGATGACTGGTTTACAGGTGCTGTTCGCATAGACCCTTTGTTTGGGAAAAAAGAAGTCACAAAAGGGGCCGGTGCTTTGGTTACCTTTGAAGCAGGCGCCAGAACTGCCTGGCATACCCATCCGGCCGGACAAACGCTGATCGTAACTTCAGGTCTGGGCTGGGTACAGCGGGAAGGTGGCCCTGTAGAGGAAATTGGTCCCGGTGATGTTGTATGGTTTGCTCCGAACGAAAAACATTGGCACGGGGCGTGTCCTCATAAAGCCATGAGCCATATTGCCATTCAGGAAGAAGTAAATGGGGAAGTGGTCGTTTGGATGGAAAAGGTAAGCGACATACAATATTCTAAATAGAATTACCATGCCACACATCATCGTAAAGCTCTGGACCGGGAAATCTAAAGAGCATAAGAAGGAACTGGCCGATGCTCTTGTGAAAACCGCCATGTCGGTAATAGGCTATAAGGAAGAATCCTTTTCAGTAGCCATTGAGGATGTAGAACCAAAGGATTGGGCACAGCAAGTATATAAGCCCGATATTATGGAGCAACAGGAAAAGATCTACAAGGCCCCCGGGTACAGCATGTGATTACAGACAAACAACAAGGCATCCTCGCCATCATTTCCGCCAATGTGATATTTGGCCTAAACACCCCCGTCACAAAATCGCTGATGTCGCATTGGATGACCCCAATAGGGTACACGACAAGCAGAATGTTGTTCGGCACTCTTGCTTTTTGGCTCATCGGATTATTCCTAAAAAAAGAGAAGGTTGCTGGGAAGGATATGGTTGTAATGCTGGTCGGGGGACTGCTAGGTTTTTTGGGTACACAATTCTTGTTTTCACAATCCTTACGCTATACAACACCTGTAGTTTTTTCCCTGTTGATGGCTCTTACACCGGTAACAGTTCTTTTGATTTCTGCTGTTTTCCTAAAGGAGTCTGTCACCGGTCGAAAGGTATTGGGTATCCTGCTTAGTGTGTTTGGAGCATGCCTGATCATCATATCGAGTTATCACCATGCGGAGAAAGGGTCTGACAACTCCTTAGGTATCTTGTTTGCGATTCTTTGCGTACTGTGTTACTCGGGGTATTTGGTGTTGACCAGAAAAATTTCGGGAAAGTATCACTCAGTAACCATTGCCAAATGGATGTTTGCATTTTCTGCCCTGCTGGTATTGCCTTTTAGTTTCTCCGAGCTACATACACAAAGAATTTATTCACAAGAAGCTACCATACTCGCCATTTCCCTGCTCTCTTTTGCCTTATTGTTCTCAACTACCCTGGCTTTTTTTCTGATGCCTGTGGGGCTAAAGAGACTGGAAGCCAGCACGGTTAGTATTTTCATGAATTTACAACCGCTTGTTGCTTCGGTGGTCGCCATTGCCATAGGGCAGGATATGTTCAGTTGGAACAAGCCATTGGCTACTTTATTTGTGCTGGGTGGGGTGTTTTTGGTTACCACAAAAAAGCCAGCTGCGAAAAATGAATAAAATTAATTGACTATACGCATATTGTACAGTAGTTCAATGTAATATCGGATGGAGATTGTAATATGCTAGACGCCTTTTTTCACCACAGATAACACAGATTTTCACAGATTGCCTTCGGCAATCATTTAGTTTATCTGTGAAAATCTGTGTTATCTGTGGTGAACTTTTTTTACAAAGGTCGAATCCACTCAGATTATTTCTTCCTGTACAATAAGCGGATAGTCAGTTAAAATTATTTCATTTTCCATTGAACCATGGCATAGTATTTGATGTTTTCCTCCCCATACCACAGTCATTATGCAAATTTCTAATTGGTCAAATTGTACTTGTTGTTGTTGCTGTCAGCTCCGGCTCGCCGAAGTTGTTGCTTCATCGCATAGTTTGACCAGTAGAATTCTATAATTCAATAAAACTTGTGTTGCAGGCAAAAGCCCCTCGGTGATTTTCACCGAGGGGCTTTTGCTTTTTAAACCACTATGGATCATGTTATCGGAACAATTCTTACTATCTGATCAAACCTTGCAATCGCGGCTCCGGCAAACGGAGCTAAAAATCGGGCGCACTCCTGTACACCACGTACGGGGGCTTTTCTCCAAAAAAGGCGTACACATTTTTGTCAAAAAAGAATGGGAACAGCTTTCGGGCAGTGTGAAAGCCCGGGCAGCGTTTAACATCATACGGGATGCGATATTGAAGGGTGATGTACACCCTGGAAAGATCCTGCTAGATGCAACCAGCGGTAACACCGGCATTGCTTATGCCGCCATAGCCCGGGATCTGGGTCTTCGGGTAACGCTGTGCCTGCCCGAAAATGCCTCTTCCGAACGCAAGACCATCCTAACTCAATTGGGCGCTGAAATCATATATACCTCGGCCTTTGAAGGTACAGATGGCGCCCAGGCTGTGGCCCTCGAATTATCGCAACAACGTCCGGATCTGTACTTCTACGCCGACCAGTACAAAAACGACAACAACTGGAAAGCGCATTACCAAAGCACCGCTCCTGAAATACTGGAATCGTTTCCAATGATTACACATTTTGTCGCCGGATTGGGCACCACCGGAACTTTTACCGGTACCGGACGACGACTAAAGGAGTTTAACCCACACATCAAGCTAATAGCCCTTCAACCCGATTTTGCCTTGCACGGCCTGGAAGGCTGGAAACATCTGGAAACGGCTGTTGTACCGGGGATATACGATCCCCAATTGCCCGATGAATTTCAGGAGATTGATACAGCCGAAGCTTATGAGATCATTAAAGCAGCCAAAAAATACGAAGGGCTTTTGCTCAGTCCATCTGCTGCAGCCAATCTGGCAGGAGCCATCCGGGTAGCCGAAAAACTTGAGGCTGGAACCGTATTAACAGTTCTGCCCGATAATGCCGATAAATATTCAGAAGTCTTAAAACAAATCTTCTAAAATGCTGACTCTCAAACCATCTGCTTATGAAGGCATCGTACAAGATGCCGGGAATGCTTTTCCCGACGAATGCTGTGGATTTCTCTTTGGCAGGGAAGAACCCGACGTCCGGATTATTACGGAGATACTCGTAGTTGTCAACGCAAAGGAAGGCGACAAGCGTCGCCGCTTTGAAATTTCAGCCCGCGATTATTTGCGTGCAGAAAAGTATGCCTTGGAGCAAAATCTTCAACTGCTGGGAGTTTATCATTCGCATCCCAATCATCCAGCCATTCCTTCTGAACACGACCGGGTGGCTGCTCAGCCTTTCTTTTCCTATGTGATCATTTCGTATTTCGAAGAGGGGAATAGAGAACTGTTATCCTGGCGTCTGAATGAGGAGCATCAGTTCGAAGCAGAGGATGTGCAATTTTCATCTACCATTTATCAGGTTCATTAGAATTCAATTCAATTTCACATAAATCACTGCAAAATTATGGCAACAGTTATCATCCCTACGCCCTTACGTAAATTCACCGGCAATACTGCCTCTCTCGAAATTTCAGCGGAAACAGTTGAAGAAGCTGTCGGCAAGCTTTCCACAGACTTTCCAGATCTTAAAAAACAACTCCTCGACGAAAATGGCCAAATCCGGAAATTTCTCAACATTTTTGTAGGAGAGGAAGACATCCGTGATCTGGCAAATGAAAAGACAAGTCTGCCAAACAACGCCGTTTTAAGCATCATCCCGGCCATCGCCGGCGGTAGCATTGACCGTTAACCCTTTAAAGAAAACACAATGACTAATTACAAAGACATAAAATTCTCCCGGGAAGAGTTGGCGCGATACGACCGGCACATCATTATTCCCGAATTCGGGCTCGCCGCCCAGCAAAAACTCAAAGCAGCCAAGGTGCTGGTGGTTGGCTCCGGAGGCCTCGGCAGTCCGTTACTGCTTTACCTCGCCGCTGCCGGGGTAGGCACCATTGGCGTAGTAGATTTTGATGTAGTAGATGACAGCAATTTGCAGCGCCAGGTACTGTTTGGCAAAGACGATGTAGGTAGCCTGAAAGCCCGGGCGGCTAAAAATCGCCTGGAGCATCTTAATCCCTACATCACCATTCGCCTGCATGAAACGCGCCTAAGTTCGGAAAACGCGCTCGACATCATCAAGGACTACGATCTTGTGGCTGATGGTACTGACAATTTCCCTACTCGATACCTCGTCAACGATGCCTGTGTTTTGCTGGGGAAAACCAATGTGTATGCTTCTGTTTTCCAGTTTGAGGGCCAGGTGTCTGTTTTCAACCACCGCGATAAAAATGGAGAACTGGGGCCTAATTACCGCGATTTGTATCCGGCGCCTCCACCTCCGGGCCTGGTGCCGAGTTGTGCTGAAGGCGGTGTTTTGGGTGTATTGCCCGGGATCATTGGCAGTATGCAAGCGCTGGAAGTGATCAAAGTGTTGAGTGGGGTGGGAGAGCCTTTGAGCGGACGATTGTTTATCTACGATGCGCTGAATTTTCATACCCGCACATTTAAAATCAGACGCCAGGACGAAAATCCATTAAACGGTAAAAACCCCAGTATTACGAAACTCATTGATTACGAACATTTCTGCGGCTTAAAAACCCAGGTCGAGCAGAAAGCGATCAAGGAAATAGATGTACAGGAATTTCTAAACTGGCAAACACTGGGAGAGTCTTTCCAATTGATTGATGTGCGCGAACCCAATGAATTTGAAGCCGACAACATGGGCGGAGAACTGATTCCGCTTGCTACGGTGGCAGAAAATGCAGATCGTTTTAAGCGCGACAGAAAAGTGGTGGTGCATTGCCGCTCCGGGGTGCGCAGCGCAAAGGCTATTCGGGAACTTGAGGAGAAATTCGGCTTCGACAACCTGTACAACCTGAAAGGCGGCATTCTTGCTTATCTGGAAAAGGTAAAGCCGGAATACCTGTGATCACACTGGGATTCTTTTCGCCGCGCTTGTGTCAGAAGACACAAGCGCGGCGGCAAATGATCTGAGTGGATTCGACCTTTGTAAAATAAGTTCACCACAGATAACACAGATTTTCACGGATTGCCTTCGGCAATCTTTTAATTTATCTGTGAAAATCTGTGTAATCTGTGGTGAAAAAACAGGCCTACGGCTTATTACAATCTCCATCGAATATTACCTTGAGCTCCTGTACAATAAGCGTATAGTCATTTAATCAAAAACTTCACAGCTGGAATAAAACGCTGCTAATCAAGCAAAAACTGAAGAATACAGGCACTACTATTCAGCTGTATTGCCTTCTCCGTAATCAGAAGTCAGTCGTTCTATTGTCGCATTTTTGAAAATATCAAGAGTGGTATCTCTGACCTGGATGAATACCTTTCTGATGACGCAGTCTTTTTCTGAAATACACTCTTCGCAGGGTGCATAGTATTTAAGCGAAACACAGGGTTGCAGGGCAATCGGTCCGTCCATGATTCGGATGATTTCAATAAGATTTATCTCCGATGTAGGGCGGTGCAATGTATACCCCCCGTTCCTTCCTCTCTGGCTGATCAGTATGCTGTGGTTGCGGAGATCACGCAAAATACCTTCAAGAAATTTTTTGGGAATACTCTCCTTCTCGGCAATCTCTGTAGAGAAAATGGGCCGTTTTTGATCCTGATGGCGGGCAATGTATAAGATGGCCTTAATGGCGTATTTACATCTTTTCGAAATCATTGAAGCTCTGTTTGTAGGGCTGTGGGTTTAATAAACGCTGCGTTGTGCGACAAATATAGTGGTTTGATCAAGCAACTTATGGGTGATTGTTAATATTATATCAAGTTAGTAGGATTAATATGTTCTATGGGATTAATTTTTTTACTTTTGCTGCTTCGCTATAAAAACAGGACATGACACCCGATCAGATTTTAGAAAATAAACCGGAATATACCAGCCGGCCAGCCAAGGAAAATATGTCCAGGAGCGCCCTTAAAGCCATTACATGGCGGATTTTTGGCACAATGGACACCTTGCTTATCTCATTTCTGATCACCGGTAAATTTCTGATTGCCTTATCCATTGGAGCGGTTGAACTCATTACGAAAACACTGCTCTATTTTATGCATGAGCGGATATGGAACAGAATTAATTGGGGAAAAAATGGAAAAACATCAAATTTCCACGATTGAAAAATCAATTGAAGGTCTTCCCATTCAGGAGGCCATTGCTGCACTGTGTGACTCGTTTGCGGGCCGCGTAGTCTTTTCCACTTCTTTCGGACAAGAGGATCAGGTTCTTAGTCACCTGATTTTTAGCCACAAACTTCCTGTGCGGGTTTTCACGCTAGACACTGGTCGCCTGTTTGAAGAAACCTATGATGTTTTTGCGAAAACCATAGATCGTTATCAGGTAAAAATAGACGTGTACTACCCGGCACAATCTGAGGTGGAAACACTCATGCGAGTGCAAGGACCACACAGCATGTACCAAAGCATTAGTCAACGGAAAGAGTGTTGCCATATTCGAAAAATTGAACCGCTAACAAGAGCGCTGGCAAATACGGATATCTGGATCACCGGTCTCCGTGCCGGGCAATCAGCAAACAGACAGGAACTGGAGCTGCTCAGTTTTGACGAAGGATTTGGTGTGTTGAAATACAATCCATTGCTGAACTGGAGTCTGGAAGAAGTGCAAGCACATCTGGATGAGCATACAGTACCACAAAACAAACTCCATCAGCAAGGTTTCGTAAGCATTGGATGTGCACCATGTACGCGAGCCATTCAACCAGGAGAGGACATCCGGGCGGGAAGATGGTGGTGGGAAGAGTCCAGGAAAGAATGCGGCTTGCATATCGGTAAATAATCGTCCTGGACCTTGATTTATGTGATTGATTTGATTTGAGTGGTTTGAGTGCAGGCTATGAGTATTGGGTGATTCTTGATCCTTAGCTTTTGAAACACTGTGATTACCATAAATAATTCTCTATGAAAAACGACCTTTTGAACAGTCTGGAAGATGAGGCTATTTACATCATGCGGGAGGTAGCGGGTCAGTTTAAAAATCCGGTTTTGCTCTTCTCTGGAGGAAAAGACTCCATTACCCTGGTGCGTCTGGCACAGAAAGCCTTTGCCCCGGGGAAAATTCCTTTTCCTCTGCTGCATATAGATACCGGACATAATTTCCCGGAGACCATTGCCTTCCGCGATCGTTTGGCAAAACAGCTGGGTGCAGATCTCATTGTACGCTATGTTCAGGACAGTATTGATCAGGGGAAGGTGGTGGAAGAAACAGGTGCTATGGCCAGTCGCAACAGTTTGCAAACCGTCACACTTCTGGATGCCATTGAGGAGTTTGGTTTCGACGCCTGCATAGGTGGGGCCCGCCGCGATGAAGAAAAAGCACGGGCCAAGGAGCGGGTTTTTTCTGTACGTGATGCCTTTGGTCAATGGGATGAAAAACGCCAGCGCCCGGAGTTGTTTGATTTGCTGAACGGCCGCATTCACCCCGGTGAAAATGTACGCGTATTTCCCATCAGCAATTGGACGGAACTGGACGTTTGGAAATACATACAACGCGAAGAGCTCGAAATCCCGTCTATTTATTTTGCCCACCAACGAGAAGTATTCCAACTGAACGGTCAACTTATACCAAGATCTGATTTTATTGATGAGGTAGTGCAGGCAGACATTCAAACCCGTTGGGTACGCTTCAGAACAGTAGGTGATATTACCTGCACGGCGGCTGTCCCATCGGAGGCAAATTCGCTCGATTCTGTCATTTTTGAAATCTCCCAATCAAAAGTTTCAGAGCGCGGCGCCCGACTGGATGACAAACGCTCTGAAGCCGCCATGGAAGAACGCAAAAAAGCCGGGTATTTTTAAATCACAACAAAAGATGGATCTATTGAAAATTGCCACAGCCGGCAGCGTCGACGATGGCAAAAGCACACTTATTGGCCGCTTGATGTATGAAGCCGGCGCGCTGAAGCAAGATCAGTTGCAGCACATCGAACAAAAAAGCCGGAAGAGCGGATACGATTATCTGGATTTTTCCCTGGCTACAGATGGCCTGCTGGCCGAACGTGAACAGGGCATCACCATTGATGTCTCGCATATCTATTTTTCTACACCATCCAGAAGGTTCGTAATTGCAGATTCTCCGGGCCACGTGGAATATACCCGCAACATGATCACCGGGGCCAGTACGGCCAATCTGAGTCTGATCCTGGTTGATGCGCGCAAGGGCATCACTGCTCAAACCAGAAGGCATTTTTACATCTCCTGTTTGCTGGGGATTAAACAGGTGGTTCTGTGTATCAATAAAATGGATCTGGTGGATTACAGCGAGAGCCGGTTCAATGAAATCGTAACGGCTTTTTCTGAAATGGCAGATCAGCTTTGTCCAAAGAAGCTTAATATTACCAGTATTCCGGTATCGGCTCTGCACGGCGAAAACATCGCCACGAATTCAGAATTAATGCCCTGGTACAAGGAGCCTGCTCTGTTGCCATTGCTCGAATCGGTTAAGACAGAGACAAACATTGAGCAAGACACCGTTTTTCAGGTACAATATGTGTTACGCCCTAAAACCAATGAACTGCACGATTACAGAGCCTACCTGGGCAAAGTCCGCAGCGGCGTACTCCGTACCGGCGATCCTGTGGTAGTTTATCCGGAAGGCCAGGAAACCAGGGTAAAACAACTCGAACAATACGGCGAAAGGGTCGAGGAGGTACAGGCCGGAGTAAACTGCAGCGTCATGCTCGAAGGAGAGTTTGGCATTTCCAGAGGACAAATTCTGGCTGGAACCACCAATCGATTGCAAGGGCTTCAACAAATAAAAGCAACCATTTGCTGGATGGACAATGCCGTGCTTACCCCAGGTAAAGTTTGTTGGCTTCAGTATGGAACCCAGATGGTAAAAGCTAAAATTCAGCAATTAAATGCCCTGGTGGATACCAGCACATTTGAATCTGCGGAAAACCCCGAACAGTTTGCACTTAACGACATTGGTGAAGTAAGCATTCAGCTGGCGAGCCGTTTGTTTGTACAGCCTTATTTGGAAAGCAGGGCAAATGGCGCGTTTATTCTGATTGACAACATGAGTAATACAACGGCAGGAGTGGGGTTCATTCGGTAGACATCACAGTTTGATCGTTCTTTTTGCCCACAACCTGAAGCTTGACTCCCAATCTGAAACCACATGATCTACCATCGTCCAATCACTGGGTGCTGAAATGGGATGCATGGTTGATTCTTTGCTGTAGGTATAGCATGACTCAATCATTTTGTTAAACAATTCTTCGTCTGAACTCCCCCTGTAAATAGTCATATCCACACTACAGCGGCCATCCCGTTTTGCATAATAAGTTTTGTGCTCCACAGTTTTTTCGCGGTACTTTATAGTTCTCGCAATTACTTGCCCGGAGCTGTCACGGGTCTCCTCAACTCCATCCTCAACTTTGACGGTTTCGGTGGTAGTAACAGAATATTCATTTCTGCTGCTAATGTACAGTTCGCGCACCCGGCATTTGACCGTGTAATCGGGTATCCGGTTTTCAGTTGAATCAAAATATACCACTACCCAATCGGAACGAAAATTAACATTTTCAGACTTAAGCCCAGACCAGAAGTCCGAATCTTCTGAGGGAAATTTGCCCTCTTCTTTTACCATTAAAATATGAATCGTCCCGGTCTCCCGTGCCCGGTTGATTTCCTGATCCAGGTCCCGGAAGTTTGGATAGTAATCTTTCTTCACTTTGCACAACTGTTTGTGTGCTGATCGGGCCAATTCTTTGATTTCATATGCAGTGGCAGAATCGCTCCTTGCTACTGCCTGATTGTAGAGGTAGTTAGCAGCATCCAGTCTGCTTTTTGCTTCCAAAGAATCTATTTCTGCAACAAATTGGAACAGGGGGGTATACCCATACTTGTTTCTCATGGGTAAGTACACTTTTAGCGTTTGTTCCCGTTGCTGTAATTGCAAGTAATACTGATGAATGTCGGGCAAATGAACATCATTACTCAAACCCAAAAGAGAATCTATGACTTGCAGATCTGCTTGATTGGCCTTGTTAAAAGCTGCTTCAATCCGCTTGATCTTTCGAACACTCATTCTTGGGTGCTTACCTGGAAAAACAGCCCTTGTTGAGGAGTGAAATGCTTCCCTGTAATTTCCTCTTTTGTAATAGTAATTATAGTCACAAGACAAAAAGGTGAAAGCAATCATGGTGGCGATTGGGTAAATAAGTTTCATGGTATAAAAGGAGTTGATTGACAATACGCCATGAAAATTATATGGGTTCTTTGGAACACCCCGTCAAGACTTTGTTAAAACTCGAACGGGCCCTGCGTTAAAGTTGGGAGGAGTGTTAAGGTTTTGTGAAAAATTATTGCAGGCATCCAAATTGTCAGTTGCTATCTGGTGGATATCTTCAATTAGACTTCTAAAATTCCATCCTAAATCATGTAATCATTTAATCCAATAATCATGTAATCAAACACTCCCCATACCTTTGCCTAAATGACCAAAACCTTCCAACTTCAAAACTGCCCAATCACCCTGGGCCCACTGGAAGAAAGCTTTCCTGAATGGCTGCAAAAGCAGGCGTATTCACAGGTTTTTATCATTGTCGATACAAACACGGAAATACACTGCCTGCCGCTGTTTTTGCAAAAAACAGGATTGGATCGCGATACTTCTAAGGCGGTCATTAAAGCAGGTGAAGAGTACAAAATCCTGCATGTGTGTAAAAAGATCTGGGCGAAAATGGCAGATGCAGGACTTGAGCGCAGCGCGCTGGTCATAAACCTGGGTGGAGGTGTAATTGGTGATATGGGTGGTTTCTGCGCCGCTACCTGGAAACGCGGGATCGATTTTGTTCAGGTGCCTACAACTTTGCTGGCCATGACCGATGCGGCCATCGGAGGCAAAGTCGGCGTGGATTTTCAAGGCGTGAAAAACGTCATCGGATTGTTTCAGCAACCAACAGCTGTTTTCGCAGACCCGCAATTTTTGAAAACCCTGCCCGAAAGAGAATTGAAAAGCGGATATGCTGAAGTCATCAAACACGCCCAGATATCTCAGTCATTTCAGGCCACTGCTGAATTTCCGGAAAACTGGTTCGATATTCTTTCCAAATCCATTGCCGTAAAAGTTAACATCGTCGAGCAGGACCCGACTGAAAAAGGCATGCGTATGCTGTTGAATTTTGGCCACACCATTGGCCATGCCCTGGAGAGCTTTTACCTGCACAGCGAGCGTCTATTAACGCATGGAGAAGCTGTTGCCATAGGTATGATATGTGAACTGCCGGAAGGTAAGCGCCGCCTTGAGCTGGCAGAACTTATTACTAAAATATACCCGCACCGCCACATCCCTGAAGACGTCATTCCGCAAATCTGGGCGCTGATGCAGTCCGATAAAAAAAGATCGTCCGGCAAAGTGCGCATGGCCATGCCGGACGATCAGGCTTATTCTTTATTAACCCTGGAAGCTACTGAAGCCAACGTAGCAAATGGGATTGCTTTTTACAACAGTCTCGCTTAGTTCAGGTGTTTCGGTTTTACAATGGTAAATACCCGGGAGATATTAAACCCGAAGCGCAGACCGCTGAGCATGCGTCCATCGCTTCCTTTGAAAAACCATTCCTCCTGAGTCTCGGTGATAAATCCTTTGTAGGTCATATCTGGTGAGTTGGTCAGGTGTAGCTGAAAAACGTGTCCGCCTGTCTCGATGTCGAAGCCAACGGAAAGTGAATTGGCAAAAGGAGTCGCCAACTGGCCATCAGGCACATAGTAGTATTCGGCATTGAAAGCTACTCGCTTGGTCAGCTTGGCTCTTCCAGCTATCCCTATGGCATACACGTCGTTTTTATCACCTGGAGTAGTCGTCAGGTTGCGGTGAACCAGCGTAGGCATGAGTTGCAGGGTAAATCGGTCATTGAACTTGCGACCCACCAACAACTGATGCGTGAAATACATTCTGGATGTAAATTTATTATCGCGCTCCGCATCTGAAAATTTCACGGTTTTAATTTGTGAATCAATCAGATAAGTAAGGGTTACCGGCATGTTCCTGGAGCCGGAACTTTGACGCAGGATCTTGTATTTCGCAAAGCCATCGATGATCTTTTCTTTGCTTGAACGACCAACACCCACCATCAAACGATCGGTGATCCCATAATCAAATCCAAAACGGATACTGGCGCCATCCAGACCGAAAATATCGTACAGACCTTGTCTCAACTGCGTAAAACGGTGTGAGATCTTAAAGTCCAATACACCCGGGGCGGTGTTTTCTATGGAGTGGCCGTTGATGACCCGATTGGTTTTAAAGCTAGCTGTAGCGTAGTTTGGCGTTTCGTCGTCTCCCAAAAGCGATAGTAAATCGTCGTCCTGTGCATTCAGGAAAAGAGGAGCCAGAAAAAAGAAAAGGAAGTAGAGTTTTTTCATAAAAAGTTATTGAAAAGCGGAGAAATCGTCCTTTGGGATAAAAAAAGAAGCTGATGAATGTACGTATTCATCAGCTTCCTGGTTTTTTATTTGCTCATAGGGGCCAGGGTTGCATCTATCAGCACTTTGGCTTCTTTGCCAACTTTATCGGCAACCAGGCCGGGAATGGAAATTTTGTAATCTGCCAGCAGCACCGGGAATCCGGCATTGATGCGGAATGCTCCTTTTTCTACTGTGATGACTCCCCAGGCGGTTACTTCTTTGGCTACACCGTGGATGGTGAGCTTTCCAGTAACTGAAGCGTTGTACTTGCCATCTTTTGTAAGGTCCACGGCATCCGGGTTGCTAATTTTGCCATCGAAGGTAGCTTTGGGATATTTGCCCGACTCCATGTAATTTTCGTTGAAGTGCTCCTGCATCAGGGCTTTTTCAAACTGAAAGTTTTTTATCAGAACGGCCCATTGCATTTTACCTGTAGCAGCATCCAACACGCAAGTTCCGGTATTGCTCAGGGCCTCAATCTGCTCGGGTGAACTCTCTGCTGTTGCGTCAAATTTAACCTTGCCGTCACGGGTAAAGAATTTCTGTGCCGAAAGTGATGAGGCCAGGGCAAAAAGGGCAGCAAAAAGCAGTATTTGTTTTTTTATAGTTGTCATAGTTGGTGAAATTGATGGCTTAAAATGAGTGTTTATGGCAAAAAAATGGGGGTATATAATTCAAAACCGAACCCGAATAATCATATTTAATTTCAAAAAAATCCCTGGGCTAACTCGGGACAGGTCAAATCACAGTAATCAAAAGAATCACATAAATCAAAGTGCTCACTTCACTTCCACACAATTGCTAAGCAATACATCGAAATTCAATCCGCTGCAGGTGCCTTTGAATGTCACTTGCTCCCCGGGATTGAATTCAGTCCTTGGGTGTGTGGTGGTTTTAGAAAGCTCACATCGTACGCCAAAAGCATCTCCGGTTTCCAGACTGATTTTGGTGCTTTCTTCGTCAGTGGTTACTTCCTTTACTTTACCATTTACTGCAATTACCTTATCGAGGTACTTTTCATTGCAGGCAGTTTCATCCGCATTGTATTCCTGAAATAAAGCGGCCGCATCAATGCGCACATCGGTTTTGGCAGTATTCATGTTTTGATGTGGTTTGTTCCACATATAATAGCCAACTCCGGCTCCAATGAGGCCAACTGCAAGCAAGGCGAGTAATACTTTTTTCATGAATAACGTATGTTAAAGTGAATTCAAGTGGCTTTCCAGAGCAACCCGGAATCAAGTCAAATCAAAAAAATCAATCAGTGTAATCCTGAAATCCGTTAAATCTGTGATTAATTATTGAGCGCTCCCTGGTTGACCCAGGCTGTGATAAGCGACACATTGCAACTATTCATTTTTCCGGATGGTGGCATCAGGCTGCTTGTTCCGTTCACTCTGTCTACCATGTCATTATTGCCAGTGTACTTCTTAAGATCATCGTATGTCAGCAGCGGCGAATTTTCCTCTTCTCCCCCCGGCGCATGGCAGCTTATACAGTTTGCATCAATAATTGGTTTGATATCGGTGTTATAGCTAACAAGGCTTGTATCGCAATTACCGGTTCCATAAAGGTCCTGCTCGTTGTCATAGTAACAGGATGTTTGCGTAAAACTGATCGCGACCAATATGACAAACGCAGAAAAAATGAAATGTCTCATGTTTAAGTGTAAGGATAAGGTTTCAATAACAAAATCGTGGCAAAATTAGATCGAATGTGAATAAATTCTAATCGATCCTTTTATAAAAGCCGCCTAAAGACAAAAATTAATTCTGGGGTGCTCCGGCATCTATCCAGCTTTGAATTTTCTGCAAACGGCAATCGTCGAGCCTGGCGCCTCCTTTGGGCATCCAGTTGCTGCTCTTCACCAATGAATTATAAAGACGGCCATCCAGGGCAATTGATCTAATATCCTGGTAGTTCTCCAAACTGATATTTCCATTAGGGTTGGAACCACTGTGGCAACCTTTACAGTAATTTGCGATCAATGGATTAATAAAGGAGGAGAACGTAACCTCAGTGCTTAAATCACAACCGGAAAAGTTCTCATCGCAAGCATTATTGCTGGCTCCTTGCGTTATCCAGGCTTTAATCACATTGATTTGTTCAGTGCTAAAGCGTGGCTTGTTTTGAGGCATTCTTCCATCTTCCAAAGATTTTATCAACTTATTCTTCTTCCAATCGTTTGAAGTAACACTTGCCACGGTTGATAACATTTTTGAATAAGAATTTAAGGCTATGCCGGCTTTGCAGTCTTTTTGATTATGGCAACCCGACTCTGTGCAGTTTGAGATTAAGATTGGCATAATCTGGTTTTGGAAATATACACTGTCCAAATCACAGAGACCTTCCATTGGAGGCGTTGTAGGACCTATGAAATCGTGTTTGCAAGAATAAATACTGAGTAAGGCTGTTAGTGTGATACCCGAAATTAGTGTGAGTTTCATGTGAAATTGACGTAATTATGTTTGAGTGTAATTTTGCAGGTTGAAAATTTGCATGGGCTCACATAATCAATCAAATTAACTAAGAGCTAAGGGCTAAATAATGATGGGTTCACGCATTCCAAACTGTGGAAACTTATTACGGATAACACAACTCAAAGGTTGCCGAACTATTTATAGAAATTGATAATAATTAAACCGAAACGGAAAAAATTGCCTCTGAACATGGAACAAAAAGGATGGAAGGTGTGGATTCGCCGATTGGGTATCGGTGGATTTTTGTTTTTTTTAATAAAAGGCCTGGTATGGATTGCCATCTTCCTCGGAGCCTTTAAAGCCTGTGGATCAACCTGAACTTGCTCTTTGTCTTCTTGTCTTGTTGTACTGACAAGGCAATTGGGTTGCAGCTTTAAACTATTTTTCAAAACAAAAAGTTTTTAGTATTTTTGCGGTTTGCACAACCGCTAATCGGATATTTATCCTGAGTTCCAACGATATATATATGCCCGTAAAAACAACACGGAAAGCCTCAGCAAATCCGGATCAATTGCAGGATCTGGTAGATCCCGATCACATCTCCATAAAAGGAGCCCGGACGAACAACCTGCAAAATGTAGACCTGCGGATACCTAAAAATCAACTGGTTGTAGTAACCGGAGTCAGTGGCTCCGGAAAGTCGAGCATCACCATGGATACCCTGTATGCCGAAGGACAGAGACGCTACGTAGAAAGCCTCTCAAGCTATGCCAGGCAGTTTTTGGGGCGTATGAAAAAGCCGGATGTAGATTATATCAGAGGCATTTGTCCGGCCATTGCCATTGAGCAGCGGGTAAGTACCGGGAATACCAGATCTACCGTAGGCAGTATGACGGAGATATATGATTTCCTTCGCCTGCTTTTTGCCAGGGTCGGAAAATTTTACTCCCCCGTTTCCGGAAGGATCGTACAAAAACACGAAGTAACAGATGTCGTCGATTTTATAAGGAACTTACCTGATGGCAGCCGTGGGCTTGTGCTCATCCCATTTAGCAAAAGAAGCAAGGAACGCCCCATTGAACAGGAATTGAACATTTTGTTGCAAAAAGGCTATACACGTTTGTGGAAAAATGATGAAGTGTTGAGAATCGAAGATTTGCTGGATGAAGAGAAAGTTGAAGTACCCAAGGACCTGGCTCAAAATGCCTACGTGCTGATGGATCGTTTTGTACTCCCCATGAGCGAAGAAAGTGACTGGATGCGACTGGCAGATTCAGTAAACACAGCCTTTTACGAAAGTGAAGGAGAATGTGTAGTGCAAGTAATTGATAGTGAAGGCGATAGCAAATCGAAAACATGGATATTTAACAATCGATTTGAACTGGATGGCATTGTTTTCCCAGAGCCAACACCCCAACTTTTTAATTATAACAACCCATATGGAACCTGCCCTACCTGTGAAGGCTATGGTAAAGTACTGGGCATTGATGAAGACAAGGTAGTACCAGACAAATCCAAGTCGATGTTTGATGGTGCCATTGCAGCCTGGAAAGGAGAGAAGTATGGTGAGTGGCTCGACATCTTTTTACGCAATGCGCATCACTTTGATTTCCCGGTTCATACGCCATACGAGGATCTGAGCAAAGAACAAAAAAAGCTGGTCTGGGCTGGAAATAAACATTTTGAAGGAATCAATGCCTTTTTTCAGGAGCTGGAGAGCAAAACCTATAAGATCCAGAACCGCGTTACACTGGCCAGATACCGGGGACGTACCGTTTGCCCAACCTGTGAAGGCGGTCGCTTGCGTCAGGAGGCTCTCTGTGTAAAGATTTCGGATAAAAATATTTCTGAGCTCACCGGAATCTCTCTGGAGGAGCTCTACACCTTCATGCAAAGTCTTGACAAATCGCTTTCCGAAAACGACCTTCAGATTGCTAAAAGACTTTTATTGGAAATCAATAACCGACTAGGTTTTATGGTTGATCTGGGCCTTGGCTACCTCACCCTGGACAGGATATCAAATACATTATCAGGTGGCGAAACCCAGCGCATTCACCTCACCAGAACGCTAGGGAGCAATCTCACCGCATCCATGTATCTCCTGGATGAACCGTCGGTAGGTCTGCACCCACGTGATACCGGCAGATTGGTTAATGTACTAAAGGATTTGCGCGACCTGGGTAACACCGTAGTCGTGGTTGAACACGAAGAAGATGTAATCAGAAATGCTGATTACTTAGTGGATATGGGACCGGAAGCAGGTATTCACGGTGGCAACGTGGTATATGCAGGCCCTTTTGCCGCTATTAAAAAATCAGCGCCCTACAGTCTGACTACCAAATACCTGACTGGTGAAATGGCCATTGAAACGCCGAGAGATCGTCGTAAGGCCAAAGATTTTCTGACCATAAAAGGCGCTCGACATCACAATCTGAAAAACATACAAGTCCGCATTCCCTTGCATTGCCTCACTGTAGTCAGCGGTGTTTCGGGCTCTGGCAAATCAACACTCGTTCGCGAAATTTTAAGTCCGGCACTGATGCAGCATTTGCCGGAAACGGGAGGGAAACAACCGGGTCTGTTTGACTCGCTGGAAGGCAATGTAAAAAAGGTGACCCGTGTTGAGTTTATCAATCAGAGTCCGATAGGGAAAAGCAGCCGTTCCAACCCGGTTACGTATGTGAAAGCCTATGACGCCATTCGGGAATTGTTCTCCAATCAACAGCTTTCCAAAATCCGTGGATTTCAACCCAAACACTTCAGTTTCAACGTAGAAGGTGGACGCTGTGAAGCCTGTAAAGGGGAGGGGGAGCAAGTTGTAGAAATGCAGTTCCTGGCCGATGTACACCTGGAATGCGAAGAATGCAAAGGCCGCCGATTCCGTCCTGAAGTACTGGATGTACAGTATAAAGGCAAAAATATTTTTGATGTGCTGAATCTCAGCGTGGAAGAAGCTTTAGAGTTTTTCAGCGAGCGGCGCGACATCAGCGATAAGCTTCAACCCTTGTTTGATGTTGGACTTGGATATGTAAAACTGGGACAATCATCCAGCACACTTTCCGGCGGTGAAGCCCAGCGCGTTAAACTGGCCTCATTCCTGATCCGGGAGAATGGCGGCGGGCACATATTCTTCATTTTTGACGAACCTACAACCGGACTACACTTCCACGATATCAAAAAGTTGCTGGCAGCCATAAATGCCCTGGTGGAAAAAGGGCATAGTGTTTTGGTAGTAGAACACAATATGGAAGTGATTAAATCGGCCGACTGGGTGGTAGATCTGGGTCCGGAAGGCGGACAAGCAGGAGGAAACCTCGTGTTTGAAGGTGTACCGGAAGATCTGGTGAATGTCAAGGAAAGCTATACCGGGCAATTCCTGAAAGGGAAACTGTAGTTCGGGTCGGAGACCCTCACTAGCCGTTCGTGAGGGTCTCCGACTAGCCGTTCGTGAGGGTCTCCGACCCGAACGAAAGAAAAAGGCCATGCAACCTAAGTCGCATGGCCTTTATTATGTAAGAGAACTGCCAGCCTGAATTAAGCTTTTCCTGCTCTTGCGTTCTCAATTACTGTTTTAGATACTGATTCAGGAGGTGGTGCGTAGTGGCTGAACTCCATGGTTGAAGAAGCACGACCTGAAGTAAGGGTACGCAATTGTGTTACATAACCAAACATTTCAGAAAGAGGAACATCAGCCTGAATGGCAACAGCGCCACCCATGCGAGACTCCTGTCCTTTCGGCAAACCACGACGACGGTTCAAATCACCAATTACTGGTCCTACGTATTCTTCTGGTGTGATTACCTCAAGCTTCATGATAGGCTCCATGATTTGTGGCTTGGTACCAGGCGCTGCCGCACGGAAACCTTCTTTTGCACACAATTCAAATGCGATCGGCTTAGAGTCAACCGCGTGCATGCTACCATCAGTTACTGTTACTTTCATCGAATCGATGTTATAACCAGCCAGGATACCATTGCTCATCATTTGATTAAATCCATCCTGGATTGGCTTCTGATAGTTCTTATCAATGGCACCACCCACGATAGCCCATTCAAACTGGAGCTTTTTCTTTCCGCTCTTGAATTCATCGCTTTGCAGGAATTCTTCATCGGCAGGACCGAGGGTGAATTCCATATCAGCGAAGAGACCAGAACCACCCGTTTGCTTTTTCAAGCGCTCACGGTGAGTAGTTGATTTGGTCAGCGCTTCTTTATAGTTAACCTGAGGAGCACCCTGGTTACATTCAACTTTAAACTCGCGACGCAGACGGTCAACGATGATCTCAAGGTGCAACTCACCCATTCCGGATATAACCGTTTGGTTGGTTTCCTCATCGTATCTCACGCGGAACGTTGGATCTTCCTCGGCAAGTTTGTTCAGGGCAATACCCAATTTGTCAAGGTCTTTCTGTGTTTTAGGTTCAACCGCCAAACCAATAACCGGCTCAGGGAATACCATACTTTCCAGAACGATCGGGTGTGCTACATCACAAAGTGTGTCACCGGTACGGATATCTTTAAAACCAACTGCAGCAGCAATATCACCTGCTTCAACTGAATCGATTGGATTCTGCTTATTGGCGTGCATTTGATAAAGGCGACTGATACGTTCTTTATCATTTGTACGGGTATTCAAAATGTATGAACCAGCATCCAGCTTTCCAGAATAAACACGGATAAAGCACAAGCGACCTACGAATGGGTCAGTAGCGATTTTGAAAGCCAGTGCTGTAAACGGATCATTCACAGATGGCTCACGTGAAACCTCCTGGTCATTTTTTGGATCGGTACCTTTAACAGCCGGGATGTCGGTTGGAGCTGGCAGGTAATAGCAAGCTGCATCCAAACAAGCCTGTACGCCTTTGTTTTTGAAGGCAGAACCGCACATAACCGGAGTCATTTTCAGGTCGCAAACAGCTGCACGAACAGCTGCACGCATTTCTTCTACGGTGATGCTATCCGGATCATCGAAGAATTTTTCCAGCAGTGTATCATCGTAGCTGGCTACCTCTTCGATAAGGATTTGGCGCTGTTCATTTACCATTTCCTTCAGATCATCAGGGATCGGAATAACATTGTATGTCATGCCCTGATCGTGTTCGTTCCAAACAATGGCCTGGTTGGTTACAAGATCAACAACTCCTTTGAAGTTGTGCTCAGAACCGATTGGAACCTGCAATGGAATTGCATTGGCGCCCAATTTGGCTTTCATGTCTTTCACAACCATCATAAAATCAGAACCTGCGCGGTCCATCTTATTGACAAAGCCAATACGTGGAACGCGATAGTTGTCGGCCAAACGCCAGTTTGTTTCAGACTGAGGCTCAACGCCATCTACAGCTGAGAAAAGGAATACCAGACCGTCGAGAACACGAAGAGAACGGTTTACTTCAACCGTAAAATCCACGTGACCTGGAGTGTCGATGATGTTCATATCGAATTTCTGGCCTTCAACGTTCCAATGACATTTTGTTGCAGCAGAGGTAATGGTGATACCACGCTCCTGCTCCTGCTCCATCCAGTCCATTGTAGCAGCGCCTTCGTGCACCTCGCCAATTTTGTGGTTGACGCCGGTGTAAAATAGTGTGCGCTCGGTGAAGGTCGTTTTGCCCGCATCAATGTGGGCGGCAATACCGATATTTCGGGTGAACCGGAGGTCGTTTGCCATGACTGATTCTATAAGTTAAGATGAAAGATAGGTTAATTTTATATAAATTTTGCAAAGCTGCAATTATTCAGGCTTTGCAAAAATGATATTTTGACTAATTGGTCGTTCTGTTCAAAAAGTTCTGAAAGACAAATAATATGCCTGATTTACAGAACCCTTTAAAAACGCCAATACCGCCGAAAATTGACCATGCATTTTACAGAATACACAGTCAATTTTGGGCGGTAGGTGCGGCTGAATTACCGTTTACACTCTGAAGTGGGCGAAAGCGCGGTTGGCTTCGGCCATCTTGTGGGTGTCTTCACGTTTTTTTACAGCGTTGCCCTCTCCTTTAGAGGCGGCAACAACTTCTGCAGCGAGTTTTTCAGCCATGCCTTTGCCGCTACGGGCGCGGGCATATTTGATCATCCACTTCATACCGATGGAGATCTTGCGGTTTGCAGGAAGCTCAGTTGGTATCTGGAAAGTGGCACCACCAATACGGCGGCTGCGAACTTCCACTTGTGGCATGACGTTGTTGAGTGCTTTTTTCCACACTTGCAACTCGTCCTCGTCGGTACGGGATTTAACGATGTCCATTGCATCGTAGAAAATCCCGTAAGCTACGCTCTTCTTGCCCTGCCACATCAGGTTATTAACGAAACGTGTTACCATCGTGTCGTTATAACGCGGATCGGCGGCCAATACTCGAGGTTTCGGTTTGTGCTTACGCATTTTATGTAATTAGTTTGAAACTGAATGTTGAATCATCCCGGTAACTACCGGACTGACCTGTTTAATTCTTAGGATTTCTTTGGACGCTTAGTGCCATATTTGGAACGGCTCTTCTGACGGTCTGTTACTCCGGCTGTATCAAGGGCGCCACGTACAATGGTGTAACGTACACCAGGAAGGTCCTTAACACGACCACCACGCACCAGCACGATTGAGTGCTCCTGCAGGTTGTGGCCTTCACCAGGAATATAGCAGATCACCTCAAGACCATTCACCAGGCGTACTTTAGCCACTTTGCGGAGAGCCGAATTCGGCTTTTTAGGCGTAGTAGTGTACACGCGAGTGCAAACACCACGCTTCTGCGGGCTTGAACTCAATGCACGACTCTTACTCTTGTACTCCACTTTTTCGCGGCTGTTGCGTACCAATTGGTTGATAGTAGGCATACCTTTTTTGCTAAAACTTAATGTAACTCGTTCAAAATCAATGGGAAATGCACAAAAATAGAGATACCTTTCCCAAAAGCGAACGCAAAGGTAAGGTTTGGCGGCATAATTTTCCAAGTATGGGTAAAAAAAAGTCTTTTAACATAACTTTGTTCAGACTTAAGCCGGACAGATAAAATATAGACCGCACATTTGCCGATTAAACTTATTCAGTAAATGCCCGTTGTGAAACGGAACTAAAGCCGAATTCAGCCAGTCGGGAGTCTGAAAATATATCAGGATTTCGAGCTATTGTTGAAGGTAATAATATGAACGCGAAACGAATTCTTTTGATCATTGGATTGATGTCCCTGGCTTTGGTCGGCATCATTGGCCTTCAGGTGTACTGGATCGGATGGAATATTCGTCTCAATGAAGTAAAATTCGACAAGGATGTATTCGATGCACTGAATAAAGTGGCAAGTCGCTTACAATATTATGAGGTGATGCAGGTTCAGGAAGTGCTGAATGCTTCCAGGCAGGGAAACAATGATGGTCAGAATAAAAATTTGAGGGAAGCTGCCAGATATACAGAAAATGGATTTTCTACCCGCCGTGTGAGTTCTGCAGATAGTTTACCCAATCCGGTTGGTGAAGGAGCTTCTTTTGAAGACAATATCAATCGCTGGGAGTATATGAAAGTACTGCAGTTGGTAGATTCAAAACCACTGGCTGAACGCATTTCTCTCGATTTATTGAATCGCTCCGTCAGAGAGGAAATTGAAAGCCGGGGTATACGATCGGTTTATCAATATGGTGTTTATTCAACTGCGCGGAACAGTTACGTGATCGTAAATGATCATTTTGTAGTGGAAGACAGTGGTCCACAGGTGGCCCACGGCGGAGCGCCTACACTTTTTACCTCTCCTTATAAGGTAGCGTTGTTTACCCAGGATATTGAATCTCCGGGTTACCTGTCACTTTACTTCCCAAACCGTACCCGCCTGGTACTTGGCTCCGTGCTGGGCATGTTGTTGTTATCTGTTCTGTTTACCTGTATAATTCTGTTCTGTTTCTGGTACACCATCCAGGTGATTTACCGGCAGAAACAATTATCCGAAATGAAAACGGATTTCATCAATAATATGACCCATGAATTCAAAACACCAATAGCCACTATCTCCCTGGCAGCGGATAGCATCAATAGTCCAATCGTCTTAAGCAGCACAGATAAGATTAAGCGCTTTGTGGACATCATTCGCCAGGAGAACCGGCGCATGAACAGCCAGGTGGAAAGGGTACTGCAAATGGCGGTCATTGATAAAAAAGACTTCCAGTTGACGATGACTGAACTCAACATGCATCAGGTCATTCAGCAAGCAGTGGATAATTTCAGTTTACAGATTGAAAAAAGAGAAGGAGAAATACGCACCGATTTTCAGGCGGATAAACCCATTATTGAAGGCGATGCGACACACATAGCCAGCATTATTCATAACCTTTTGGACAATGCCAATAAGTACAGTCCGGAAAAGCCGAATATCATTGTAAGCACCAAAAATGTACCCATTGGCTTGGAGGTCACGGTGCAGGATCACGGATTGGGGATCAGCAAGGAAGCCAGGAAAAATATTTTCGACAAGTTTTATCGGGTACATACAGGCAATCTCCACGATGTGAAAGGATTTGGGTTGGGGCTTAGTTATGTCAAGGCCATTATGACGGCACATAAAGGTATGGTGGATGTGCATAGTGAGTTGGGCAAGGGAAGCAGCTTTGTGCTTACGTTTCCTACCTGATGACGATTTAAAAATTGCACTGACCCTTTAGGTATTTAGCTGAATTTTCTACGAACACCGTGTCGCCATTTTCAATAAACTTCTCAAAACCATCAGAAATCGCAATGCTACAGGATTACACCAGGGCAGATAAACAACTTCATTGGCTAAGTCAGATCATTGCCAAAGCGAACAGAACTTATGTGCCGGCGAGGGAGGATGATAGCCATACAAATCTATCATACCATCACGGTGTCAAGCAGATTCGGGGAAGGTGGTTTGAATCGAAAACGGGCAGACTGATATTTATCTACAACCTTGAAAACCAGCAAATCGAAATTCTGAACAGGTATTTCGAATCCGTGGCCATATTTAGCACCATTGGAAATTCATATAACCAGCTTCAAATAGAAATTGAGCGTGCTTTGCCGGCTTTAGGCCTTGACCCAACAGGGTTTTTGGATGACCTTCATTTTCAAATCCCCGATTACGGCTTTTCTGAACAACCCATACAGGAAATTCCGGCAGATGCCATTCGTGAGTGGACACATTTCCGTCAATTGGCCAACGATGCCTGCGAACTGCTTACAGATGATTTTCAACAAGCCGTAGTTCCTCGGATCTGGCCACATCATTTTGATACAGGCGTTTACTTTGAACCAGACAATAAACTCGGCCTGGGTTTTGGCCTGGCCATGGAAGATGACTTGCTTGGCGTGCCATATTTTTATTTTACCGCTTACGGCCTGAATGGTACCAAAGTGGATTACTCCGGTTTCGCTCCATTACAATCAGGTAAATGGATAAATGAAAACTGGAAAGGTGCAGTTCTGGGAATCCATGAAGTTAAAAGCAAACAAGACCTGATCAACTTTAAGCAGGAAGTACTCAAAGTCTATCTCAATAATTAGCAACCACTACACCCATTAGCTAATTATCACATTAGCTAATTATCCAATTAAAAAGTGTCTTCCTTATTTGAATTAAACGAACATATCCGCCGCATCATCGCGCTGAACTTCCCGCAGGCAGTATGGGTAAGTGCAGAGGTGCTGCGATTGGGAGAATCCAGGGGACACTACTATCTGGAGTTGGTGCAAAAAGGAGAGGATGATAGTGTGGTAGCTCAGGCTTCCGGTGTGATTTGGGCAAGCGATTTCCGGCAGATACTGGCGACTCAGGGGCTTGGATTGAGATCCGTTTTGAGGGAAGGTCTTGAACTGAAAATGCTTGTCAGGCCCGATTTTCATGAAAAATACGGCTTGAAACTCCAGATCACGGATATTGATCCAGCCTACACCCTTGGACAGATAGACATGCAGCGGCGCCAAACGGTTCAAAGCCTGAAAGATGCCGGTTTGTTTGATAAGAACCGTGACAAAAAGTTGCCCATAGTGCTGCAGCAGATCGCGGTGATCAGCTCAAAAACAGCGGCAGGCTTGCAAGATTTTCTGGAACAAATTCAGGGAAACAGCTTTGGGTATGCATTTGATATAAGCGTATTTACTGCGGCAGTTCAAGGAGTAAATGCAGGTCCTGAGATAAACCAGGCTTTAGCTAAAATTGCGAAGCAGGCAGATAAGTTTGATTGCATAGCTATTGTCAGAGGCGGTGGCTCCCGACTCGACTTATCGGCTTTTGACGGTCTGGAATTGTCTACGGCCATAGCCAATTTTCCACTTCCCGTCATTACGGGCATTGGCCACGATGTAGACGAATCGGTGGTTGACCTGGTTGCCAATCGTTCGTTGAAAACACCGACTGCAGTTGCGGAGTTCATACTTCAGCACAATCTTCAGTTTGAAGGAGGTATATATGAATTAGGAGAGCAACTTCGCGACATCGCATCGCGCCAATTGTACTCCGCTTCTTTACAAATAGAACAGGGGATTTCTCAAGTAAAATGGTCTGCTCAAGGCAGGCTACAGCAAGCCAGTCTGCATATAATCTCGGCAAAGGAAAAGCTTCCACTTTTTGCTCAACGCCTGATGCAATCGCAACATAAAACCCTGGAACAACTGGAAAATTACTGTCTGGCACTGCATCCCGACAATGTGCTACGCCGGGGCTTTAGCATAACCAGGCACGATGGCAAAGTAGTGCATTCTGCTTCCGAACTAAATACCGGGGATGAGCTAGAAACGAGGTTGAAGGATGGGAAGGTGAGATCTTCAGTGAAAAAAAGTTAAAAAAAGAGGCACTACAATTGTAATACCTCTTTTCTCATCTTTAGGATCACTTCTTATACTTAGAACTGGCAGGAACCGGATACCGTACAGCATAAGCCCTTGCTTTATTCACCAACGAGCGCAAATTCTGACTACGCTTGGTTGGATCCGGGTGGGTACTCAAAAACTCCGGAGGTCGACTGCCGCCTGCAGACTTGTTCATTCTGTCCCAGAATGGAGCTGCTTCTGCCGGATTGTAACCGGCCATGGCCATCAGGTAAAGCCCAATTTCGTCGGCTTCGGACTCGTGCTTCCGGCTGAATGGAAGCAACACACCGAGTTGAGCGCCGGCGCCTGCAGCTGATAGCAAGAGATTGCGTGTTGCAGCGGGCTTTTGTGACAAAGCAATATCCAGAGAGGTTAATCCAAGTTGAGCAACCAGCCCCTGGCTCATTCTTTCATTTCCATGGCCAGCCAGCGCGTGCGCTATTTCGTGGCCCATTACCACGGCAAGTGCATCTTCGTTCTGGGTTATCTTCAAAATACCGGTATATACCACCACTTTGCCACCAGGCATACAAAATGCATTTACGGTGTTCGGGTCGTCCACTACGTTGAACTCCCAGGCGAAATTCTTTAATTCGCTTTGTTTGCCTTTGGCCTTATAGTACACCTGGGTAGCGGCTTTGATGTCGTTACCCACCCTGCGAACCAGATCAACATCTTTGCCGTTGCTAACGGGTTTGTTTTCCTGTAAAAAGCTACGGTATTCCGTGAAACTCATTTGGTTGAGCGTTTGAACCGGGATGAGATTCAAACCTTTTCTGCCCGTAAACACGTTTTTGCTACAAGCAAACACCACAGGCATGAGCGCTAAAATCAAAAGGGACTTTTTCCACATAAGAACACAGATTTAAAGGATTCTTGTGATTAATCAGATTATATGATTATCAATCAGTTGTTTACTTGAAAACGAAAAAAATAGCCGGAGTCACTTCGATGTAAGCATTTTAGCGAAACGGTAACATCTGATACTGACACGAAAAGGGTACACAGGTCGAGCCTTAATCGGGGAAAGAAATCTGTGTAATCACCTTAGCCTGTTTTAAACTGTACTATGCGTTTTTACCCACGCAATTCAAATCTTCAAAAGCCAGCTTCAGACGCTCCACAAATGATTTTTCCCCTTCGCGCAACCAAACACGAGGATCGTAGAATTTTTTGTTTGGTTTGTCGTCGCCTTCCGGGTTCCCGATCTGTGTTTTCAGGTACTCGCGTTTTGCATCGTGGTAATTGCGCACGCCTTCCCAGAAAGCCCACTGCATATCGGTGTCTATGTTCATTTTCACAGCGCCGTATTCGATGGCTTCGCGGATCTCTTCGCGGCTGGAGCCGGAACCTCCATGGAATACGAAGTTCACAGGGGTCTTTTCAGCGATGCCAAATTTATTACGGATATACTCCTGTGAATTTTTCAGGATGACAGGCTGGAGCTTTACATTTCCAGGTTTGTATACTCCATGAACGTTTCCAAATGCCGCAGCAATGGTGAAATGAGGACTGATTTTCTTCAAGGCTTCATAGGAATAAGCCACTTCATCGGGTTGGGTATACAATTTTGAAGAGTCCACATCGCTGTTGTCTACGCCATCTTCTTCACCGCCGGTAACGCCCAACTCGATCTCTAGTGTCATGCCCATTTTAGACATGCGCTCAAAATAGCGACAGGAAATTTCAATGTTTTCCTTGATGGGCTCCTCCGAAAGATCAAGCATGTGACTGGAGTACAGAGGGCGACCATTTTTCTCATAATAGCGTTCACCGGCATCTAGCAAACCATCTACCCAGGATATGATTTTCAAGGCACAGTGATCGGTATGGAGGATCACCGGAACGCCATAGGCTTCTGCCATCGTATGCACATGATGGGCTCCTGAAACTCCACCCATAATCGCAGCTTTTTGACCTTCGCTGCTCATACTCTTTCCGGCAAAGAATGCGGCGCCTCCCTGGGAAAACTGAATGATTACCGGACTATTGAGCGCGGCAGCAGTTTCCAAAACAGCGTTCACGGAATTGGTGCCAATTACGTTTACAGCCGGCAGCGCGAAATTGTTATCGTTAGCGTAGTTGAGCAAATCGGTGACTTCCTGACCATGAAGAACACCCGGGCGGAATCGAGACATAAATTGCGGTGTTGGTTATAAGTTTTGAAGAAAGATCATTGGCCTGTACGGGGTTTCAGCAAAGGTAAAAATTAGGATGAAAGCTAAGGAGTTACGCTGTATTCAATTTTCATACTACATTGGCGTATAATTTACCGAAAATAAAGAAGATGACAAGCTTATTGGCCTTTTCTGACACAAGCATCCTGGGTATCGAATTAACTTTTGTACTTAAACTATTGGTTACCCTCTATTCAGCAGCCTTATTTATGCAATCGGGTTTAGACAAAGTCTTCGACTGGAAAGGCAACCGCGATTTTATCAATGGCATGTTTGAAAAAACGATCCTGAAGCCATTTGTGCCTTTGTTGATGCCAAGTATTACCATACTGGAGGTATTGGCCGGATTGCTTTCACTTGCGGGCGCAGTCATGTTGATTTTTAAGGCGCAGGACATGCTGGCCATTTATGGTCTGCTTTTGGGCGCTTTGTCTATTCTACTTCTCTTTTTCGGTATGCGCATCGCGAAGGATTACGGTGGCGCTGCGGGTATTACGCCATATTTCGTTTTCTTCGTGATTGCACTGGCACTGTTTGCCTGATAAAATTCGTGTCAATTCATTCGATTTCCCCCGCATTTCACACATTTCCCCTCGCATTTCATACGATTCCCCCGCATTCCATACATTTTCCCCCGCATTTCATACGGGGCTATTTGTGTTTTGACCCCTTTGGGCTCTCCAAAATTGTTTGGAAACCCTTTAAGGTCAACTGCGAACTCTGCGAGTTCAATTTCAGCTACACACGTATTCGTTATTATCAAACTAGCTAATTATCACATTATCGAATTAGCTAATTTGTCTTCCGGATCTTTATATTCTTAAACCAAACAGGGTCTCCGTGATCCTGCAAAGACAGCTTTCCTTTGTCGTGCAAACCAAAGTCAGGAGCCGGGATCTTCGGGAATTTACTTCCTGCTATCAGATCGAGCCACTCTTTTATAGGCTTGCCGTTTTTAAACATCTGCAATTCCACGAGCTTGCGATAATTGAGCCAGTGTTCTACTTTACCGTCTTTGAAAACGAGGCGTGCATGGTTCCACTCGCCTGCCGGTTTCACAGTCACGTATTTACATTCGATCAGGTCGTATAGGTCACCGGCGCGGTGTTTGGGTATTTTGGCATCTGGATGGCAGGCATTGTCGAGCACCTGCATTTCAGGTCCGGTATTCCATACGTAGTCGTATTTCTCCGGAAGTTCCTGTACATGGTAAATCACGCCAGAGTTTCCACAGGCGCCAATCTTCCAATCTAGCTCCAGTTCAAAATCGCCGAATACCTCTTCAGTTACGATATCGCCGCCATCGGAAGTTTGCCAGCCACCATCCGGATTGGGTTTGGCATCAAGGTGAATGGAGTTATCTTCTATGATCCATTGTGAACCAATGGTGGTTTTGCCGTAGTTGTGCCAACCATTTAAGCTCCGGCCATCGAAAAGCAATTGCCATCCGTCCTGCTTTTCCTTTTCGGTAAGCGTGTTATCGACATGTTGCACAGGTGCCAGCGCTATGCCAACAACCCCATTGTCATTCGCTGGAATATTGTTGAGTGTGTACCAACCCTCGGTGGTCCATATTTCATGATTCAGCTCGGAAACAGGCAGATCGCGCAGATGAATATACACTACGTGTTGAGGTTTCAATCCCGGAATTTCCAGAAACACCTTTTTACGGTCACTGGAAACGGAGGCTGATACAACGGTCATATCCTCTTCATCCATTTTTGGACCGCCGTAATTAATGGTGGGTTTGTACCACCATTGCTTTACCTGATAGTGGTTTGCATCCCAGCCAGTCCCTTGTGGCAGTGGTTCTGTGAATTCTATTTCCATGCCGTTCGTTTTGGCACGGATCGCCAGCATTTCGAAAACTGATTTGCCGTTGTATTTCATTCTTTGTAATCCGTACCATAGTTTCCCTTGTTGGCCCCAGTTGCCGGGATTTCCGATCATGCCTACGTAAAGCGCACCATCCGGCCCCCAGGCCAGGCGGTGTGTTGAGCCTTCAAAACCCTGAGAGAAGCGGAAAACACAGCCCTGGTAATCGCCGTTTACTTTTTCCATGAATACGCGTTGCAAACCGCCGTAGCAAACATCTCCGTGTATCAACTGATTTTGGTAAGGACCATCATTGATCACTATGGGTTGGGTAGGGGAGTTGCCAATTTCATCTTGTGGCAACCACACTACGGGTTGTGTAACAGGCAAATTGGCCACTGCGGCGCTGTCAACGGAATAGGAGTTGTAGAAAGCGCCGGGTTTTACATGCAGCACTTTGGAAGATGGCAACCAGTCGCCCTGATTGTCGGTTATAAATACCTCTCCGTCAGGGCCGATGCCCACGCCATCAGGTGTACGCAAACCTCGCGCAACAAATTCCAAACTACCGTCTTTCAAACTAATCTTGACCGCTTTGCCACGATCCGGAATTTGCGGCCGGGTGCTGGCACCACCGGGATTAATGGCTGTGGCAAGTGCGGCGTAGAGGAAGCCATCTTTGTAGGCCAAACCAAAAGCAAACTCGTGAAAGTTGGCAGATGCCAGCCAGCCTTTGGCAAAGCACTGATACTCATCAATGATATCGTCTCCGTTATTGTCAATCAGTTTGGTGAGTTCCTGTTTTTGAAGGACGTAAATAACGCCGTCCACCACTTTCAGCCCCAGAGGCTCGGCGAGCCCTTGCGCAATGCGCTTTACGGTGATCTTTTTTGGATCGCCACTTTCCACATTATCCAGGACATACACGGCACCTAGTGGGTCCCAGGTAGAGACCACCATTCTGCCGTCGGGCAGGAAATCTAGGCCGGCTACTTTGGGCAAAAAGCCATCAGGGCGCGCTTGAGTAAGATCATAGGCGGGGTGTACATCCGAGAGTGATGTCAGGTCGCCAGGGATGGTATTTCCCGATTTTGACAACACGGGCATCTCTGCCTTATCCTCCGATTTTTTGTGGAAGAAATTGTTGTTCGGGATAGCGCTAAATCCTGTGCTGCCAAAGCGGGCCCAATTCAATTCAATTCCTCTTCCGCCACCGCCCTGGAAATATTCAATACGAAGCGGATGGTAACCGGCCCTCAAGGCAATTTCTGCTTCTTTTGGCGCCATGCCATGTGATCCATCGTTATCGATGATTAATTGGTTGTCGATCCAGAGTTTGCTGCCATCGTCGCTGGCTAACTGGAACACAATATTATCGTCTTTGTCAAGGTAGAGATACCCACTCGCATGCATCCCGAAGTTCTCTTTGAAATCTCCAAAATCCTCAGCTGTTGCGGCCACTTTCCCGGCTACTGCGGTGAGTGCAGGAGCGCCCTGAGTTGAGAGGTCGGCTAATTTGTTTAGTTTGCTTGAAGAGTTCCAAAGTTTAACCAATAGTCCAGGCGACATGTCATTATCTCCGACACCCTTGTCTGCCACCAACCATTTGTCATTTGGAATATCGGCGAGGTTTTTCGGCGCTCCGCCTTGTCCGTCGTCTTCGCCTTCATCCAGCGAAAGCACATAGGAGACCATGGCTTTTGCGTCATCCGGTTGCAGGTCGGGGTGAGCGCTCATGGCTGCCACTCCCCAAACGCCTGCTCCACCTTTGATCACCTTTTGCGACAACATATCCAGGTTTTCCGGAATGTTTTTGTAGCGCTCTGAAATATCTTTATAGCTGGGACCTACTGTTTTTACCTGTGGGTTGTGACAGGTGCGGCAATCGTTCTTTGCCATCAGTTTTTCGCCAGGGCTCACAACCGTTTCGCCACCCTCTCCAGATTCCTGGGCAATGCGTAATGCGTCAAAGGGATTTGCAATGAGCGGGCGGTTGACAAACATGGTTCTGAAGCTGGTGGTACCATTGGAGTTCAGTTGAAGGGTTCCCTCCAAACTGATCGCATCCAGATCATACCTGTTTTCCAGCGGTTTGGATTCTCCGCTTGTCCAGGTGCCGTTTGTTTCCACATTGGCCGGAACCGTGATGGAAGCTACATTTGTCTTCAGTGTAATGGTAGCGCCACTTGGGGCATTTTCCACCGAAAAGCTTCGTGAGAAGCCTTTCTGTCGATCTTTCTCAATATACTCTGGTCTTTCGTTAATTCGTATTCTCTGTCCGCTTTCCAACACCAGATCGTACATGATCTCTGCCTGTCCGTTTTTCAGGTATCGGTGTCCTTTGTAATCCGTGCGTGGCCTTTCATCTTTGCCATTTATGCTCACTGTCCAGGGTTGTTTGAATTCATTTTCAAACCAGGCATTCCCCATGCTCATAGGTTGTGGTCCGTGGCGCATGTTGTACACTGGTCCGGTAAAATCAGTGCCGCCTGCCCAGGCTTTGTACAGAGAACACGAGTCGGTGGAATAAGACACCCACAAATTATCGTTCAGGGCAAATGTGATCATTCTGGGTTGCTTGTCGATGACAGAGCGGAATACCCAGGGGTCGTTCGGACGGTCGGCCGATACCGATTTTCCTGATCTGGAAGCAAAATACCAAATAAGCAAAAGCCCAAGAATGAGGGCAAGAAAGAGCGTACGGGTTTTCATGCGATGCTGTAAGTAGTTAAATGAAATTGGGGTCGGAGACCCCAACAAAACGGTTGAACTGGGGTCGGAGACCCCAATCTAATGATGACTTCACGACATGGTTGGGCTTGGGGACCCTGGATTCGGGTCGGAGACGCGAACCATTAGTTGGTAAGGACGGGGCTAAGGTAAAGTTTAATGTGATAATTAGATAATGTGATAATTTGATAATGAGGGCGAGAGCATTTGGATAGGAGGGCCCTCAGTTGGAGACATCTAAACAAGTCACAACTTGAATGAATTAGTAGATGAATAGGCCAGGTACGTAATGCCCTGAAAGGGCAAAATCTCACAACGAAGGGTGTAAGCCCTTTGCCGCCAGCCCTCTAATACGAGAAAGCCCTGCAAGGGTGAAATCCCTTCCGAATTCAGAAAGTTAGCGTCTTGGCTTATACAGCAAAAACACCGCGGGAAGCTTTTCCAATGGCTTAAGCGTTAGTTTGCGCCAGGCGGCAATCTCGAGGGCGCGATTGAACTCCGCCATTCCGGTCAGGTCCTGCGCGATGCCAAAGACTGTATCGGGCTGTAAGCTTTGCAGCGCCACTTCAAGCACCATTTGTGCGCGGTAAGGAGTTTCGATAAATAACTGCGTTTGATCGTGCTGGCGGGAGAGATTTTCCAGTTGACGCAGTTCTTTGGCCAGTTCGGGGCGTTTAGGAGAAAGGTATCCGTGGAAGGTAAAACGCTGTCCGTTCATGCCGGATGACATCAGCGCCAACAGCAGGGATGAAGGACCAACCAGTGGAACCACTTTAATGCCCATTTTGTGTGCTAGAGCTACAATTAGTGCACCCGGGTCGGCAACACCGGGGCACCCGGCTTCGGAAAGTAGTCCAATATCTTTTCCGACAGAGACTGCTTCTTTAAACGTTTGCTCTGCTTCTTCCTGTGAGCTGTGCTGACCGATCTCCGTAAAGGTCATTTCCTGAATTGCTTTTTCAGGTTCCAGCGATTTTACGAAATGCCGGGCTGTTTTGGCTCTTTCTACGATAAATACATCCAGTTTCTGCACGATTTCCACCACGTACAGCGGGAGCGTATGCTCGGCATTTTCCGCAATGGGTGTTGGGATGAGGTAGAGAGTGCTCGGCAAAATAATCAGTTTGTTTCCGGCAAATATAGCAAGTCATTAAATGCGGAATGTGGAGTGCGGAATGTAGAACGAATAGTCCAACCATCCAACTATTGCTTTTTCACTCCGCACTCCGCACTTAACACTCAGCATTCATCAGTTCCGGGTCGTATCCGGGCAGGAGTTTAATGTGATGAAATGCACATAGGTGGTACCCATGCTTTGCTCCGTGATGGTCACTTTCACATTTTTTCCACAAACACATTCCACCCGGCGTTCGGTGCTGATCATTTTTCCGTCGAGTTCCCACTTAAAGGCAAAGTGTTCTCTGTCGCATCCTGCGATGTCGCGGTTGGGAATGAACACTTCAAGAGAGGTGCCTTGTAGTGTGCAGTTTGACTGCAGTATTTCAGGTACCCAGGCAGCCTGGTGAAGTTCGGCTGAGCCTTGTGGGTTTGCATTTCTGCCTGCAGTTGCAGAACCATCGGGCAAGGATGCCGTTCCAATTTTTACCGGGTGGCATTTGGTATCCGTTGGCTGCACCAACACACTTCCGTAAAGCGTCATGCCTGATTTGCGGTCTCTACAGGCGCATGGCACATGTTGTGTGGAGCATTGTTCATTGGCAGACTTGCCAAGCTTTGTTTTGAGATCACCCATGAGTACGTCGCAGTAGGGTAGTGGCGCAGTACCAACTGCAGTACCTGCAGATCTTGCTGCATGGTTATCTGCCGTTTTGGTGGTAGCAGGCTTGGGAGTTGTTCTTTGTGCCGTAGCGGTACTTACAACAAAGAGAGAAAGGGAGCACAAAAGCAGTGCCGAGGACAAAATCTTGATTGTTAATTTCATTTTGGATTTTATTTATAATGATTTGAAAAGATGAAAAATACATGTGCAAGATAGCCACGTAGTAGAAACTACGAGCCAATGGTAAGATTTTGTTCCATGTTGAGCTGATGTGTCCGAAACTATGGACTCAACAAAAATAGGTAATTCTATCCGTTAAAAATGCCGTATTACTAACTTTGTAAACTTATTAACGATCCGTTGTTTATCAGTTTGATGATGCAGAACCAATTATGAAAAGACCAAAAAAAGGAGAATACGCCCCCTTTCACGAAACTTATTTAAAAGTAGTTCCCCCTAGAAAATCTGCGCTGAGCCTGTTGCGAAGCACCTTTAAGGAAACGCAGCAATTGCTGTTGAGTTTGCCCGAAGAAATGGGCGATCACGCCTATGCTCCGGATAAATGGACCATCAAGCAAATGATCATGCACATGATCGATACCGAGCGTGTGTTTGCCTACCGAACCCTTTCCTTTATGCGGGCCGACCGCATTGGGCTTCCGGGGTTTAATCAGGTATTCTGGATGGAAGAAGTGGATGTTTCCGGAAGAACGTTCAAAGACTTGCTTAAAGAGTGGAAAGCTGTGCGTGACAATACGATTTTCCTCTGTCAGCAATGCTCTGAAGCCCAGTCGATGTACACAGGAGTTGCCAGTAACTGGAAAGCCTCCGTTCGTGCCTATTTCTTTATCATAATTGGGCATCACATTCACCACCTCAATATTTTACATGAGTTCTATTTGCCGGAGGAGCAAGGATAGGTAGCGGCATTAATTTTTTAGAAAAAGGCAAGTATTTGTAGTAAAATTCAATATTCGGCGCGATTTTAGTGGCGTATTCCTGATTGCAGATTTTACGGATTACAGGATTACACTGATTTTGGTTTTTCAGTTATGGAAAATCATTTTGTGGAATCATGTGAGCGAAATTATTCTGTGATGTTTACAGGGCCAGACTTTTACAGGAAAGCCTGCGATAGTTCAATTAGGCTTTGTGTCCCGAGTTTGCCTCGGGATTAATCCGTACAATCTGTGATAAATATGCCAACTTAATTTTTCACTATGAACCGATTGCTACATGTTGTCTTTTTCCTATTTGCGTGTTCGGTAATAGGAAAGGCTTTTTCCCCCGACCCTCTACCTGCAATTGACCATCCTACTCCAAGCGCGGACACCATCCCTCCCATGATCTTTTGTCCGCCCTCACAGATCATCAATCTGGCTCCTCAACGCTGTGATACAGTTCTGTTTTATTCTGTAAATGCAACTGATGACCAGGGGCAAGTAAGTCTCAGTCTTTTAGATGGACTTGCATCCGGCAGCCCATTTCCTGCCGGGGCCACGGTATGTATCTGGAAAGCAACGGATCAAGCAGGCAATACGGCCACCTGTTCCTTTACCATGTCGGTTCTGGAACCCATGCCTCCACCACAGTGCCGGTCTCAAACCAGCATTTTTCTGGATGCCAATTGCAACAAAACCATTAACCCATTTGAGATACTGATAGGCGGGCCTTATGGCTGCCCAAGCCATTACCAGGTTGAAGCCGATAAAGAAGATCCCCCAGGAAACGGTCCCTGGGTGAGTCCCACTTTTAATGCAGCCAATATCAACCTGACGTATCAGGTGCGGGTAACCAGCCTGTTTACCGGTACAACCTGTACGGGGACAGTCATTATTAAGGACAATACTCCTCCGGTAATCAATGCACAAACCATCAATGTGCCTTGCGCTTTGCCGCTGGATCATTTAACTCCTTCGTTCCTGCACGATAGCTTGGGCCTGGCTGCCGGGAAACCGGTAATTACCGATGCCTGCACAAATGGAATGATATCCGTTTCCTTTGTTGATGTATTGCAAAACCTGCCTTGTGATGATACAACCATCATCAGCGGGATCATACAGCGGATATGGACAGCCACGGATTTGCATGGAAATTCCGCCACAAAGGAACAGATCATCAACAGGACACGCCTCATCCAGGATGTACAGATACCGCAAGATGCCGCCCTGAACTGTGACGACCCAAATACCGGCGATGATGCCACCGGACGTCCCTTTGTAGTATTTATGAATCGGCAGTATGAGCTTACTCCGGCTTCATATTGCGAGTTTGATGCACAGTATTTTGATACAATACAGCCGGGATCCTGTGCCGGTTCCTATACGCTACAGCGCACCTGGAAAATATATGACGCTTGTCTGCCCCTGTCTCCTTCAAACCCGAAGATTGGCGTTCAAAATATCGTGGTGAATGACAACGTTGCCCCGGTCTTTCAATGTCCTGCTGAAATCATTCTGGATGTGGTGGATAACAATTGTACGGCAACGGTAAATTTGCCCGACCTCTATTTGTCGGACAATTGCTCGGCAGTCACTTCGGTTCAGGCATCCTGGATGGAAAACGGGAGCCCCAAAATGCTCTCTGGAACGATTGATTATCAGGTGGATTCTTCTGGTGTTGATACCATTGCCGTTTTGGGAACAAGTTTGAATTTCCCTATTGGAACGGTGAGTATGCATTACAGCATCACCGATGAATGTGGCAATGTTGGCGATTGCAACTTCACCCTGAAAGTGGGGGATGATACACCCCCGACAGCTGTTTGTGACAACCTTTTATTAACCAGTTTACAGGCAAGCGGATATTTGAGTATTCCTTCTCATGTGCTGGATAATGGTTCTACGGACAACTGTACCACTCCATCATTTAAAGCAAAGCTGGATGAACCCAATCCATGTTCTCCGGACATAATTTTTGGCGATACCATTTTCGTATGTTGTCACAATATTGGCGATACGCTAAAGGGAGTATTGAGGGTTTATGATATAACGGTACCCTTGGGAGATGTAGCTTCCAACTATGCTTCCGGGCACTATTCGGACTGTAATTTCAGAATAAAGGTTACAGGAACGAATCCGCCAAAATGCACGGCTCCGGCAGATATTACCATTAGCTGTGAGGCCTTTGATCCAAGCCTGGAAAGCTATGGCGGATTGCTTTCCCAGAGCTGTTCTGTAGACTCAGTTTCGCCGTATATCAATTACAGTCAGTTCGATACCCTTTGCTCAAGAGGGACGCTGCGAAGGGAGTTTCAGGTATTCGACAGCAACGGTTCTATGTCGGAATGCAGCCAGAAAATAGTGGTCAACTATGAACAGGATTATTTTATCCGCTTTCCTGATGACAAGGTAGTAAGTGCCTGTGATACTTCAGGATACTATGGTGAACCGCAGTTTTTCGGTAAAGAGTGTGAATTGATGAATGCAACCTACACCGAAGTGCGCGATGATAATGTGTCGAATGCCTGTTATAAGATTGAACGAAACTGGAGGATCGTTAATTGGTGTGCTTATGACCCGAATCTTCCGTTAACCGATGTGCCGAATCCCACACCCATTGCACTTGAAACGCATCCGGATAATTTGCCTGGACCGGTTGTTTCACCTATACAAACAAACGGAGATCCCTGGCGCTCAACCATTGCCAAATTGCAGCCGTCGGATCAGTCAAGTACAAATTTTTCCATCTATTACGATGCAAATACCAATGGATATAAGTATACGCAGATCATCTACGTAGTAGATAATGTGCCCCCCATAGCTGAAAATTGCGCTGATACCATAAAAGTGGAGGATCAGACGACGAATGATCCGGATTTGTGGAACGCCTCCTATTGGCTCGATCCGCTGCACCTTTCCTTCGATATGTGTGAGGCGCCGTCGAATATAAGCATTACGGCAACTGACGCATGTGCGGGGGGCAAGGTGACCATTAATTATGAGTTATCACTAGATCTCAATAGCGATGGCATTCGCGAAACCATTGTGAAAAGCGCAAGCCTTCCACCGGCAAACACCATTTATTACAACAACACTGGCGGTCCCGGTGAAGCCCGGCAATATGATTTCAGGTCTGTACCTCCGGAGCAGAAATACAAATTTGCCAAACAGGATATTATTTCCGGTAATAGAAAAACGACCTATATCCGATTCAATACTCAAGCCGCGCCGGATGTGTTTTTATCCCCACAACTTCCGTATGGTAATCACAAGGTGAAATGGATAATTACGGATGAATGTGGAAATAAAACAGAGTGTGAACGAATTGTCAGGATCAGGGATGGCAAGGCACCGGTCGTCATTTGTCTGCAAGGCCTTTCAAATAATATTTTGCCTACAAAGGAAATTGACATTCTTGCCAACGATGTTGTTCAGTACACAGAAGATAATTGTACGCCCAACCAAATGTTGGTATTGGGAATCCGTAAAGCTGGAACTGGCAATGGTTTTCCACTAAATATTAATGGAAACCCTCAGCAAAAAGTAACATTTACTTGTGATGAGCTTGGGGTAAATCCCATTGAATTATGGAGCCGGGACAGATCGGGTAATGCCGGGTTCTGCCAAACGAGTATTATCATTCAGGATAATAACCAGGCATGTGTTACTGATCCGGGGCCGCCCATTATCGGTAAAGTAACTACTGAAGAAGGTGATGGCGTGCAGAGCGCCAAAATGGTACTGGGGCCTCCAAGTGCCTTTCAAGCGCCGGGACCACCTCCTAACGCCACTGTTTTTACAGATACCTTGGGGAATTATGATTTTGGAACAAGTTTTAACAGCCTGCCTAGTAACAGTTTGCATATAAAACCAGAGAAGGATGACAACCCATTAAACGGACTCACCACTTATGACCTTGTATTAATTTCCAAACATATCCTGGGAATAGAAGCGCTTGGTTCGCCTTATAAGCTCATTGCTGCCGATGCAAATAAATCGAACAGCATCACAACTTTCGATATTGTTGAGTTCCGGAAATTGATTCTCGGTATTTATCAGGAATTGCCGAATAATACCAGCTGGCGATTTGTAGATAAAAACTATGTTTTCCCGAATCCACAAGTTCCTTTTCAACCTCCTTTCCCAGATACCATTCTGGTTTCAGCCATCGACCACGACTTTGTTGGGGTAAAGATTGGCGACGTGAATAACTCTGTTGTGCCAAATTTGAGAGGCGCCATTGATGAGCGCAGTGCTGGAACAGTCTTTTTTGATGTAACAACAGAATCAGCGGGCAAACTAAATGGGGCAGAGGTAACGGATGTACATTTCAGTACAGACCAGGCTTTGTTGGGTTGCCAATTCACCCTGAATATGGACGGGGTGGATTTGCTAGAGCTACTTCCCGGTGAAAATCTTTCACTGGATAACTTTGCCCTGTTTCCTGAAAAGAACGCCATCACCATGGCTTGCGAAAAAGAAGGCAGCATGGAATTCACCCTTCGTTGTAAAACAGGTTCACTGGATGAATTGCCTGCCATGATATTGCTGAATAGCAACATCACGCGGGCAGAGGCATATCAGAAAACAAGCAATGGTGATGAGCGATTCGATCTTGCCTTGAGATTTCCTGAACAAAAATCATTCGAACTATTCCAGAACCACCCCAACCCGTTCAGCGAAAGCACAGACATTTTGTTCTATTTACCAGAAGCCACGGACGCGACGCTCAGTATTCACGATGCACAGGGCAGGGTAATTTTTACGCAAACGGCATTTTACGAAAAGGGCTTGTCAAGCATTCATTTAGAGCCGTCTGCAATTGAGGCTACAGGTGTTCTGTATTATAAGCTGGAAACACCGAATTTCAGTGATGTGAAGAAAATGATGAGGCTATGATGATATACAATATATAATATCCGAAATCCTATATCAGATCGGATTTTGGATATCGTGATATTAGATTTCGTATATCTACAAAATTAAAACCAGCCAGTAAAAGGGAATCACAAATACAAAAGCATCGAAGCGGTCGAGCAGGCCGCCGTGCCCGGGAAGCAGGGTGCCGGAGTCTTTGATGTTCAAACTGCGCTTGAGCATACTTTCCACCAGATCACCGATGGTGCCGAATACAGCGGCCACAAAGGCCAGTCCGATCCATTGAAAATGAGTGAACTCAGGGATAAGAGATCCAATAAACCAGGCCACCAGCATGGAGCTTAGGCCACCGGCAATAAAGCCTTCCCAGGTTTTTTTTGGTGAAATGCGTTCAAAAAGCTTGCGTTTGCCAAACCAGGAGCCAAACAAGTAGGCCATGGTGTCGTTTATCCAGATAAGTCCGAGAAAACTAAGTACGCGCCAGGAACTGTATTCACCGCTGCCAAAAAACTCTCCCCCCGGCATGGAAAGGTAGGCCAGCAGGCAAAACGGAATACCTATGTAGAATAATCCAACCAAGTATCGACCTACATAATCAAATGGCCGGTCGTGTTCCATAAACAGTTCAAGAATAAAGAACATGGCTGCGGTTATGACGATGATGATCATGGCCATAAAAGCTGGTCCACCACCCCAGAAACCGAAAGAGCTTCCACCCAGTAAAATAAAAGGCAATGAACCCCAGGTGCTTCCTACCAGTTGGCGCATGCGTTTTTTAGGCTCTTCTGCAAACAGCAAACCGTAGAGCTCCCACAAGCAGGCCCAGGTAAGCAAAGCAAACAGGCCGTAAAAACTGTGTTTGCAGCCAAATATTCCTCCCAGCATGACGATGACAAAGAGGATGGATGTGATGAATCGTTCTCGCATGTTTATTTATTTCTTGCCCCAAGCCCGTTTCCACAAATCTCCGATGGCGTGTTTATTATCTTCCATGTGTTTGGGATCGCGGTTGTTGGGCTTTATATCCCATTCCCCTTTTTCATTTTTGAACAACAAAATAGGAAAGACATAATTTCCGTTCCGCAGGCTGTCTCCCAGCAGGCCAAATCTAAGATCATTTACTTGAAGTGTGTCGCCGTGATACGGTAATACATTGTAATAACCGTTTGAAAACCACTTTAAAAATCGCATAGCTCGGTCATTCGGAGGTATTTTATCCAAAAGCTCGTGGTTTTTAGGAATGGTGGATATCGGGCTTGCTCTGTCGGCGCCATCATTAAAGCCAAATTGGCCAAAATAATAGGCCGTATCTCCCTCTGCTACACCCGACCACACAATGTTATTAAAGATCGTTGGGTTGGTGTAAAGGCGGTTAATGGTTATATGCTTATCTGCAAAGGAGGAGGTAAATGTCTGGGTTACTTCCGACTTGTGCCACAAGGTATAGATCATCAGATAAGCGCAAAACCACAGAAGTCCTGCATAATTCCAGTAATTCCTGGCTGTTTGGAAACGCTTAAATCTGGAAGCAATGATCAGGCAGACAAGAAAGGGTATGGTAGCCATGGGATCTACCACCGAAACAGTACACCACTGGACCCGCATATCACTGAATGGCTGAAATATTTGGGTACCCCAGCTGGTAAAACAATCCAGAATTGGGTGGGTGAAGATGCTCCAGAAAAACACCAGCCACCAGGTTTTGTAAGAAGATTCCACAATGGACAAATCGCGTTGCCAGTAATCGCGCCACAGTCGCCAGGCAAATCGCAAACCCAACAAGAGGGTAGGGATGAGTACATACCAACTCAAGCCTTCGCCAAGCGCTACCGGGATGAAATTCAATCCGGTAGCCGCCAACACATAGAATAGCAGCCATATCGTCATGGCTGCCGCTTTGTAGCCTCGTCGCCGGTAAATGTTTTGACTGTAAAACCACTGTGCCAGCCAGGCCAATACCCAGGGCGCCAGAAAGGCAAACAAAAAGGAATGCATGAAGCCCCGATGGAAAGAAATGCTGCTGATCTCATCCGTGAAAAAGGAGGCAAAAACATCCAAATCGGGAATCGTGCCACCAACTGCCCCCCAAAGCATGGCCCGGTTGCCCATTTTTTTGCCTGCTACCGCTTCGCCACATGCCGCCCCTAGAACGATTTGAGTTAGTGAATCCATAAAAGTTTGCCTTCAGGTGTTGCTTGTTTTTCCGGCGTTTTCTTAAAACGGCGCGAAGGTACGGAGATGAGAAAGTAAGATTAGGAATAATTAAAGACAGATCTGGGGTATGACATAAATGCCTATTTTTTGTTCAAACATACAGGCTGAAATCTGGCTACAGAATGACAACAACTAAAATCGCAGAGAGCATGAATTCTTTTTTCTTGACATTTGTGTAAAACAATAGATTATGAAACAACTTGTCGGCCTGCTATTGATGTGCCTTTCTTTTGTATGTCAGGCACAGGAAAAACCTTCCCCAATATTTGTATCAGATGACGCGCCCCACTGGATGAAAATGATGGTGGAAGAGAATCCGAACGTATTTGAGATTCAGAAAGCCTACGATGCTTATTTCCAGGAAAACCCTTTCGAAAAAACCAGTTACACCCAGTATTTCAAACGCTGGATGCATTGGGCCAGGCCACTCGTTCAGGAGGACGGGAATGTGCACGAACCAACGGTGAAGGAAATGGAACAACTGGAATCCATAGCCAGGTCGGTTCGGAAAAAGTCCCAAATAGGGAACTCGAATAGAAGTAATGCCGGTTGGACCTTCCTGGGTCCAAAACAAACTTTTGATACAGACGGGATCCAGGAAGTTACCTGGCAAACCAATGTTTATTCCCTTGATATTTCACTTTCCGATCCGAATGTTTTGTACGCCGGAGGTGAATCGGGGGGCGCCTGGAAAACTACCGATAAGGGAATGCATTGGGAACTCCTCACAAAAGACGTGGCTCACGGCGCTTTCACAGCCATAAAAATTCACCCGACAGACCCAAATACGGCGTATGCTGCGACTTCGGGGAAGATCATTAAAACCACAGATGGGGGGGCAAACTGGACGACTGTTTACTCAGCCAATAGTTTCAACGTCCATGATATAGCCTTTAAAATTGACCAACCGGAGATCGTACTCGCCGCCAGCAACCAGGGGCTGCTCAGAACAGTGGATGGGGGCGCAAACTGGACCAAGTTACACAGCCAGGAAACCTGGGCAGTTGAATTCAAACCGGGAGATCCATTGACCGTATTTGCGATACGAAAAAGTGGCAGCAGCTCCGATTTTCGCATTTCCAACGATGGCGGAGCCACATTTGTAAACGCAAGCAGTGGTTGGTGGGTACCTGGCGCCGGTGAATCCGTGACCGGTGCTCATATTGCCGTTTGTCCATCCAATCCTGCAAAGGTTTATGCCTATTTGTGTGGCTCAGGAGGAAACCTGGGAGGCTACATTGGTGTGTTCAAAAGCAGCAACAGCGGTGCGAGTTGGAGCAACACCAATCCTTCAAATTTGATCGGACAACCGTATTCCATTCCCAATCATACCAACCTGATGGATGCCAACGGGGTAGACTGGTTTAACCAGGGCTTTTACGATATGGGGATTGTGGTAAATCCATCAAACGAAAATGAACTCATCGCCGGGGGGTGCTCCTGGTTTAAAAGCACCAATGGAGGACAAACCTGGGAATCTCTCGGTGCCTACGTGGGAGGATTGTCCTGGAGTCACCCGGATATGCAGGCTTTGGTGGCCAATGGCTCCGATCTTTGGATTGCCAGCGATGGCGGGCTGAATTATTCCAACAACTTCGGACAGAGTATTGAAGCTCGTATGAATGGAATATCCGGCTCTGATATGTGGGGTTTTGACAGTGGCTGGAATGAAGACGTGCTGGTTGGCGGTCGTTATCACAACGGCAATATGGCCTGGCACGAGAGTTTTCCGGAAGGTAAATTTTACCGCCTGGGTGGAGCCGAGTCGGCTACCGGCTATGTAAATCCGGGTGATGCCCGTAAAACACACCATTCCGATATTGGTGGCTATCGACTGAAAGGTGGTTTCCCCGACGGCGTGTCTTATTTCCCTATAGGTATGTGGCCAAATGAATCATACGCGTATTACGCTAATTCAGAAATGGTTTGGGATCCGCGCTGCTGGAACATTGTGTATATCGGTCATGAAAACAAGATTTGGAAAAGCATGGATGGTGGCACTTCATACTCAGCCTTGCATTCTTTTCCAGGAAACGCCGACAACAAGGTATATGACATTGAAGTAAGTCGTTCAAATCCGGATGTCATCTATTGCTCGCAATGGGATGGAACCGATGATGCCATGTGGCGTACCAGCGATGGTGGGCAAAGCTGGACACAACTGACCAAACTGCCACTTCCCAACAACAATGACCGGGTGAAAATGGCTGTCAGCGCGGAAGATGAAAATGTACTTTGGGTAGCTGTGACCTACGGCTCAAACGGAAAGAAAATCTACAAAACCATTGACGGAGGAAGTTCCTGGATCAACCTTACAACCAGTACGCTGGATAATATCCGAATAGCCAATATCATGGCTCAATATGGAACGGATGGCGGCATTTACCTGGGGACTAATGTGGGTGTTTTTTACCGAAACAACGGCCATGACGACTGGCAGCCATACAGTTTGGGATTCCCTATCTCAGCCGAAACAAACCGCTTGAAACCATTTTACAAAAACAATAAGATCAGAAACGGCTGCTGGGGCTTTGGCGTCTGGGAGGCCGATCTCTTCGAACCTTCCTCTATTATTGCTCAACCAATGGCCAGTACTTTGGAAGCGAATTGCAGTCGTGACACGGTTTATTTTGATGATCATTCGGTGTTGAATCACAACGGGGCGAGTTGGAGTTGGGAATTCAGTCCAGCTCCTATGTGGATGAGCGCAACAGATGTGCGCAATCCAAAGGTTGTCTTTGGTCTTCCCGGAACATATACAGCCACTTTAACGGTAAACGGCAGTTATTCAAATTCAATGACCATTAAGGTAAACGAGGGCTGCCGGGTGGACACAGTTCCCGGCTCCACAGTCACGCTACAGGGTAACGACTTTGGGGATTACGTAGCCATCCCGTCATTTGGACTGAGCACCAATACCATTACCATAACGGCCTGGATAAAACCGGATGGCGTTCAGCCTGATTACAGTTGTATTTTCATGCACGATGGCAATTCTGCGGGGTTCAACTTTTTGCCCGGAAGCAATCACCTCGGATATCACTGGCCGGGTGGTGCCTGGTGGTGGGACAGCGGGCTCACGGTTCCGGATGGTGTTTGGAGTCATGTAGCGATGGTGGTCGAACCAAGTGGCATTACCTTATATCTAAACGGAAGGCCATCCAAACACAGTTTTGCCACACAAGTGGTTGACTTCGATTCCGGAGGAAGGTTGGGGAATTACAAAGGCTGGGGCGGTCGCTACATGAAAGGAACCATCGACGAGGTGTCTGTATTTAACAAAAGTCTCACTCAGGCTGAAATTCGAGAATTGATGCATCTCACCAAAGACCCTTCCGAGCGTCCGGATTTGTTGGTATACTATCAATTTAATGAAGCGTCCGGACTAGTATTGGATAAGGTAGGGGTTCGCCATGGTTCCCTGGTTGGCCCAACAATCAAACGCGAAAGATCTACGGCTCCGGTTGGTAAAGGTATAAGTCAGCGTATGCAGGTCTTATCTGGCAAAAAGCGATTCAATTTTGAAGAAACCGGCCTTGTGCTGGAATTCCCGCCTGCCGGTACTTATCCAAACGGAGAAGTAGTCGTAACCAGGCTATCTGTTTCCCCCGATACATTGCCAGTTTCTGAAAATAACGATCTCTCAGATTACTGGATACTGGAGAACTACGGTACTAACCCAAGTTTCACAGTTCCCACCAATATTTGGTTTGAAAAACTGGGTGATATGCCAGCCGACATTCCGGCCTCAGCTTGCAAATTGTGGAGCCGAGGTCCAATAGATCATGGACCACTATGGCAAAATATCGACCTGGCTGATGAATTTAAAGAAGGTAAAAACGCATATCTGGCATTCACTTCAAACAATCAGCTAAAGACCTCCGGTCAGTACTGGCTGGAATTGCCTGGCCTGCTTGAAACACGATATGAGGAAAGAAGTACACAACATTTAACCAAACAACCTGATTTTCGTGTATTTCCTAATCCAATAGCAGCATCAGGAACACTCCAGTTGATCTCTGACTTGGGTCAAACCATCACATTCAGGCTATTTGATGAAAAAGGCCAACAAATCCGAATGGTCAGGTTCACAGAAAATGCCAGGCTACCTCTATTGGGACTGCCTGCTGGCAATTATGCCTACAGAATGGAAAGCGAAAACCACATCAAAACCGGAAACCTAATAATTAACTAATGAACAATGAACAATGAACAATGAACAATGAACAATGATCACTATTCATTGTCCATTGTTCATTGTTATTTATCTTTGATTCCCTTTCACAACAAAGCAGTTAACAATCTCAACCTAATTGTATGTCCTTCTTCTCTCGTCTAAGCAATGGATGGGAACTGGCCAAGGTCAGTTTTTCAACCATAAATAAAAACCGGTCGCTTTTGCTTTTCCCGGTTTTCTCCACCATTTCTCTACTCCTGATCCTGGCAAGTTTTGCCGGAGGTACATTTTTCTTCATAGGCGGAGATTTAAGTAACCTCGAAAATTTTGAGAATGAAAATGTCAATGTCACGGTGAATGCGGTAATTGTATTTCTGTATTACCTGATCAATTATTTCATCATTGTCTTTTTCAACTCGGCCCTTATATTCTGTGCCGTAAAAATTCTCAACGGAGAGGAAACCCGCCTTTCTGAGGGTATTCAGTTTGCCAATGACCGGATCGGTAAAATATTCGGGTGGGCAGTATTATCTGCCACGGTTGGCACCCTGCTGAGGTTTATCCAAAATGCGGGAAAAGCCGGCGAGATCATTTCTTCCATATTTGGGGTGGCCTGGTCGATCCTGACCTTTTTTGCCGTGCCTATTCTGGTGTTTGAGGACAAAGGTGTAATTGACACCGTTAAGGAATCGGGTCGTTTGATGAAGCAAAAATGGGGAGAGTCGCTGGCGGCCAATGTCAGTTTTGGGATCTTTCATTTCCTGGGTATTTTACTCGCCATTGCCATTGGTATTTTGCTGATGCCTATCCACCCGGTTTTGGGAATCTTGCTTGGTGTATTGGCTGTCCTGTTGGTGAGCACAATCGTGGCAACGGCAGAAACGGTATTTATCGCAGCCGTGTACAATCACATAAAAGGAGCACCAACGGGTGAGTTTGATGGGGATGTGCTTGATAGTGCTTTTATCACCAAATAAATGGAATTCAATGTGGTAATTAGCTAATTCGGTAATTAGCTAATGTGATGGTTTATTGTTTGATTACAGATGGATATCAAAAATTTTATTGACGGGAAGTACGTCGCTCCGGTAAATGGCCGGTATATAGATAATTACGCTCCAGCTACTGGAAATGTGTCGGGGAAAATACCTGATTCCGATGTAGATGATGTTGCGCTTGCCGTGAAGGCAGCCAAAGAGGCATTCCCGGTCTGGGCATCTATGCATCCGGAAAAGCGCCATGATATTTTGCGCAACATTTCCGAAGGTATCCTCCAGAATCTGGATCGTTTGGCGGAAGCTGAAAGCAGCGATAGTGGTAAGACATTAGAAACGGCTCGCACCATTGATATCCCGAGAGCAGCGCTAAATTTCAAGTTTTTTGCCACCGCGCTGATGCATTTTGCTTCCGAGAGTCATCACCAGCCTAATGTGTTGAGCTACACACTTAGGCAACCTGTGGGGGTTGTAGGCTGCATTTCGCCCTGGAATCTGCCATTATATTTATTTAGCTGGAAAATTGCCCCGGCACTGGCAGCAGGGAACTGTGTCATAGGCAAGCCTTCAGAGGTGACACCGCTTACGGCGTATTTACTTGGTGAAATTTGTGAGAAGGCGGGTCTCCCGGCTGGAGTCTTAAATATAGTACATGGTTTGGGTCCAAGCGTTGGAGCTGCCATTGTGAGTAACCCGGAGATAAAAGCCATTTCCTTTACCGGCAGCACGCGCGCAGGCGCCGAGATTGCCCGGGTAGCCGCACCCATGTTCAAAAAATTAAGTCTGGAGCTGGGTGGCAAAAACCCGAACATCATTTTCGCTGATTGTGATTACGACAAGATGTTAGAGACCACAGTGCGCTCATCTTTTAACAACCAGGGACAAATATGCCTTTGTGGCTCTAGGGTGTATGTTGAGAAGAGTCTGTACCCGAAATTCCGGGATGATTTTGTGGCCTTGGTAAAACAAATAAAAGTGGGCAACCCAACCGATCAAACCAGCCGTTTGGGGGCCGTTGTTTCCAAAGCACATTTTGAGAAAGTATTATCCTGTATAGAACTGGCCAAAGAGGAAGGTGGTAAGGTGCTTTGCGGGGGAACTGCCATTCAAATGCCTGGTGAACTGGCAGGTGGCTGGTATATAGCTCCCACGGTTATTGAAGGCCTTTCGGCCCAGTGCCGCACCAACCAGGAAGAGATCTTTGGTCCGGTGGTCACCATTCAACCTTTTGATAATGAACAAGATGCCCTGGAGAATGCGAACAGTACGCCTTACGGATTGAGTGCTACCCTTTGGACCAACGATCTGAAACGCGTGCAACGCATGAGTGAAAAACTACAGGCCGGCATCGTGTGGGTAAACACCTGGATGTTGCGCGATTTGCGCACGCCTTTTGGCGGGGTGAAGAATTCCGGCGTCGGGCGTGAAGGAGGCTGGGAAGCCATGCGCTTTTTCACCGAGCCGAAGAATGTTACGATAGAGTTGTAGAAACCAGGGCGATATCCGATTTGTTCGATTTCCAATTTCCAATTGATTAACATCGCCAGGTATCCCGCCGCGCTTGTGTCTTTTGACCAAGCGCAACACAACGCAGGGCGCTATAACATATTTTGTTAATATAGATGTCACCCAATTGCATTGTCTATTATGACCTTACTATTGACTTGACTGCTCGCGCATAAGTGCGCTTGGTCAAAAGACACAAGCGCGGCGAAAGGGGCAACCACGAAGTGGTTGAATATCTTACATTCGAAACGCTGTTTTCAGCGATTTGAGCGTAAACAAAAATTGCCCGGTCGAATCAACGGCCGGGCAATTTTTATATTCAAACTGAGGTAATTTATTACGAAACAATCGAATCAGCCGGTAAAAACTCCTCCACACCTGAGTTGTTGCAGGAAACCATCCAATCGTATTCGTCAGGAACTCTTCCCATACGCAAGTCGTTCAAAAATGCTTTCAGGCGTGTTCCAACCGGGCGATGTTCTTCATCTACCGGAGGCAGATCCATCACGCGATCGCGCCAGGTAATGGAGCTAACGTGACTTACAACGGCAGCTGTACCTGCGCCGAAGCACTCCTGCAGAGTTCCGCGCCAGTAGGCGTCAGCAATTTCCGGCAGACTGATCAGGCGATCTTCCACGGTATAGCCCCAGTCTTTCAACAGGGTAATGAAGGTATCGCGGGTGATACCGCGCAAAATGGTTCCGGTAGTGGCTGGTGTTACCACTCTGCCGTCCATAACAAAGAAAAGATTCATGGTGCCAACTTCCTGCACATATTTCTTTTCAACGGCATCCATCCACATAACCTGGTCGTAACCGTTTTTCTTGGCTCTTTGTGCTGGGAGGAGGGATGCGCCGTAGTTTCCGGCGCATTTGGCCTCACCGGCACCGCCCTGGGCAGCACGGGTAAAGACCTCCTCAACCCACAGTTTAACGGGCTTTGGATAATAAGGGCCTACAGGGCCGGTAAATATGAGGAATCTATATTTTTCTGAACTTGCCACTCCAAAATATTCGTCAGTAGCATACATTAGTGGCCGGATGTACAAGGCGTGGTTATCTGCTTCCGGGATCCAGTCGCGATCAAGGTCAATCAGCATTTTCAAACCCTGCAAAAACAAATCTTCCGGCAATTCCGGCATACACATACGCTGAGCAGAAACATTCAGACGACGTGCGTGCATTTCCGGACGAAGTAACATCGGCTCTCCATTGGATTTCGTGGCCTTCATTCCCTCGAAAATACTTTGGCCATAATGAAGCGCCAGGTTAGCCGGTGATATATTCATATTGGCGAAAGGAACGATTCTTGGATTTACCCATTCCTTACCGTCGTAATCAACAACAAACATGTGGTCGGAAATCACCTTTCCGAATGGGATGTTAGAAAAGTCGACTTTGGAAATATTGGAAGAGTCAGTCAGGGATACATGAATCGGATACTTTGCTGCCATAGAGGGAGATTTAGTTCGCTTGTGAATGACCTTGGTTTAACGGGTCAAAGGTACAATTTTTTTGATCAATCAAAAAATAATATTCCTAAAAGCTCCCAAAAACAACCTATCTTACAGAATATTACTAAAAAAAATCGCTGTTTTTCTTGCAAAAATATTTTTTCATAGGGCTTGAGCCTAATTTTATTAAATGTGATCTCCAAATAATAATTTGCTTATGTTTTCTTTCGAAGAATTAGTTTTTCGCGCGTCTGACCAGTCTGTAAGTACTTTGTCGAAAGGTAAATTTGCCAGGCAAATATTGGTGCTGACATTGGCAGAGTCAGATTCAAATCACATTTCATTCATAAACAAGGTACTTGCAGCTGTGAAGCTCGATCTGGAAGTCGATGCGCTTTATGCAGAGGTAGCGCCTGGACAGGCGATCAATTGTTTTTCCGGCCTGAAATCCCCACCAAAATTTGTTTTGGTATTTGGCCTTTCTCCAAAACAGGTAGGGTGTTTTGCTAATGTAAGAGCTTATGAACCACTTTCAATAAACAGATGCACCTGGCTTTTTGCCGATGCACTTTCCATTCTTGAACCAAATCGCGATAAAAAAACGCAACTTTGGAATGCGTTGAAATCGGTATTTCTGTGAATTGGGGTATCATCGTGTTTGTCGCAAATGGTATCCAGACTCTATGGGATTTACAAAATGTAAACCAAGCCAGGGTGTGTCTGAATTTCAAATAACCAAATTGGCGCTAAATGGAGAAAAGCTATTTTTGCCGATACCAATTAATTCTAAATTTAATAAACAGATGAACTGTCTGCCAATTTAGCTTTGTGCAGCAGTAAACAAAACGAAACAGTATGAAGGCATATGTATTTCCCGGTCAGGGTTCCCAGGCGGTTGGCATGGGTAAGGAATTGTACGAAACAAACCAACAGGCCAACGAACTCTTCGAACAGGCCAATCATATACTTGGCTGGCGCATCACCGATGTGATGTTTGAAGGCACCAAGGAAGATCTCACTCAAACCAAAGTGACCCAGCCTGCTGTATTTCTGGAATGTTTTGTCAGAGCCAAGATCGCCGGCACTGCCTTTCAACCGGATGCTGTAGCCGGTCACTCGCTTGGCGAATTTACAGCCTTGGCTGCCGCCGGAGCACTTTCATTTGAAGAAGCGCTTCAACTGGTTAGTCAAAGGGCATTCGCCATGCAGAAAGCTTGTGAAAAGACCGACAGCACAATGGCTGCCGTTTTGGGAATGGAAGATGCCGCAGTAGAGGACATTTGTAAAAGCATCACAAATGAAATCGTGGTTCCAGCCAATTACAACTCTCCGGGCCAGCTGGTCATTTCCGGAACTAAAAAAGGAATCGAACTGGCTGCTGAAAAACTCACGGCTGCCGGAGCCAAACGCGTACTGGTGCTGGCCGTTGGAGGGGCTTTTCACTCTCCACTAATGCAACCTGCACAGGATGAATTGGAACAAGCCATAAAAGCAGCACAATTCTCCACACCTGTTTGTCCGGTTTATCAAAACGTGCATGCAAAACCGGTAAGCGATCCGGAAGAGATCAGACAAAACCTGGTGGCACAGCTCACAGCTCCTGTTCGCTGGACGCAGACCATTGAGAACATGATCGCCGATGGTGTTGACCTGATAACTGAAGTAGGTAACAGCGCGGTACTCCGGGGCATGATCAGAAAAATCAATCCTGAAGTAGCTACAGAAGGCTTGTAGGGACAATGCAAATCAATCCCGAGGTAAACTCGGAACAGCTCAAATTACATATTAACGAATAAGTAAAGAAGCGGTTAAGGTGTTTTGTAATTTGCACTTTACCCGTTACTTTCGTTTGTACATTATGGCCTGCAATTTGTCGTAGGAAGAAAGTATTGAATGTTCTTAGAAAATCACCCTGGAAATGGCTACTAGATCATCTGTTGAGAGCGGGCAACTTTTACTGGCTGAACCGTATATGATAGATCCGAACTTCCGCAGATCGGCGGTGTTGTTGTGTGAACACGACGAGGAAGGAACGGTAGGACTGGTCCTGAATAAAATGACCGACATCAAGTTGAACGAGATGGTTACCGGTATGCCACCATTCGAAACCTTTGTCTATCTGGGCGGACCCGTTTCTCATGATTCCTTATTCTTCATCCACGATCTCGGTGACCTGCTCGAAGGAAGTCGCGAAGTTGCCAAAGGCATCTGGTGGGGAGGCGATTCAGAGAACCTGAACTTCCTCATCAGCAGTGGACTGGTAGAACCTCACCGCATTCGCTTTTTTGTAGGCTGCGCCGGCTGGTCGCCCGGACAACTGGAAGAAGAAATGGAAACCGGCTCCTGGGTGATCTCTCCTATGGATGCGAACTACGCCTTTAACTCTTCTCCTGCCGAACTATGGAGCCAGGCCATGTTCAATAAAGGCAATCGCTATGAGATCATAGCAGATATTCCGGAGTATGTTTCGTGGAATTAGGATTCCTTCTTATCCTCTGAATCGCCGCTCTTGCGTCTTCTGACCAAGAGCAAAGGGCAACGGGTATTGCCAAGCCTGGAATTATAGTTCGCTAATCAACTTGCTTTTGTCGGCAGAGCCGACGCTATGTTCGACACGTGGCTTGAGCCACGCGCCAACGTTCTTTTGTTGAGTTGAATTGGAGAAGAGGAAAGAAACTGGCAGGTTCACACAGGCACAAAAAAAACGCGGCGCACTTTTGCGCCGCGTTCGGATTTCCCGTATAATAATCTCATGAAAAGTTTCAAATCAGTGTATCAATGCTTTCCGTCTTTTTCGTTGCCCCGTCGTTTGTCCTTCATTGATGATACAAAAGTGCGGCAAAGAAACCCGCATCCAAAGGACATAATATCGAATTTGTTGAGCAGAATATTAAACGATAAAGTTCAGCAAATCTTGTGCATTTGATTAAAAATCTTCAATAAGCATCCATTTTCGCATCTGTGTTGTCAAATATTGATGATAAAAAATGCCTATTTGTTGAAAAAAAACTGTCCAAAAGCCTTCAAAAAAAACCGAAAAAAGTTGAAAAAAAATTTTTCACCCTTGAAAACAGCCTATAAAATTCCACAAATCAATTCTGTGCAATCCTAAAATCCGTAAAATCTGTGCTCCTACTTCACACCTGCTTCCTTAAATATCCGCTTCAACCAGGGTAGCATGATAAAGAGGGCCGTAGCAGAAATGGCCAGCAAGGCAAAGTTCACCCAGAAAAACATGGATTTGTCCTCGTACTTGTCCCACATAGTGGCCAATACGCCGGAAATCTTGTTTCCCAGAGCCGTTGCCAATTGCCATCCACCCATCATTAAACCAGCCAGCCTGGCAGGCGCCATTTTAGACACCATGGACAAACCCATAGGACTGAGGCAAAGTTCTCCTACGGTTATCACCGCATACGTCATGACTACCCACCAAACAGAGGCTTTTACGGCTCCATTGTGGCAGGCGTATACGGCAAAGACAGTCACCAGGGTTGATAAGGCCGAAATGATCAAACCCCAGCCAATCTTGCCGGGCGTGGATGGTTCCCTGTTTCGTTTTCGCAACCAGCTAAAGAACCAGATCAGCAAAGGCGTAAAAACAATGACAAAAAACGGATTCACCGACTGGAATATCTCCGTGGATAAAAGGGTGACGCTTCCTCCTTCAGGAGGCCACTCAGACCGGGCGAGGTTTTGGAAATAAGGGTGATAGCTGGAATCCATGGCTGGTTTGCCGGTAGCGGGATCCTTGGTTGTACGGAATTGCTCGTCGTAAATGGGATACAGCCCCAATTTAAGCGTGTCTTTCTGTGTGGCGCCCATGAAATTTGCAGTAGTTTCAAGCGCTGGTACCATAGAGCGGTCGGTATAAAACTCAGCCCAGTTGGTAAGCGCCGAACCATTCTGCTTGAACACCGCCCAGAAAACGATTACTACAGAATATACTGCGAGCAGGGCGCGAATACGCGGTTTTTCATCAGGCGCCGCTTTCATGAGCGTCCACAGGTAAAAAGCAATTACCGGAATGGAGCCAAAAAGGAAAGCATCGGAAGAATCGGAACCGAAAATATTGCCAGGCAGGTACCAGGCTGCCGCACCTGTAGCCAACGCCGGCAGCAATACCGACGACAACATGGCCGCCAGTCCTGATCTGCCAGGGTCGCCTTTTACCTGTTGTACATCTGCGTGCTTGTAGTGTTTGAGGCCAGTGGAAAATACGATCACACCAACAAACATACCTATCCCGGCAGCAGCAAAGGCATAGCCCCAACCATAGGTGTTGCGTAGATAGGCTGCTACAAAATTGCAAACAAGCGCACCGATGTTGATGCCCATGTAAAAAATGCTGTAGCCTTCATCCTTGAGCGAACGGTATTTATCCTCGTTGTACAGGTTACCGAGCAGGGTAGAGATATTAGGTTTGAAAAATCCATTACCCAGGATCATCACAAATATGGCCAGGTAGAAAGTCGTAAGGTTGTTCGGAATGGCGAGCATCAGGTACCCGATGCCCATTAAAGTACCTCCAATGATGATACTCTTTCGGAAGCCCAGCAAACGGTCAGCCAGCAGGCCTCCGATAAAAGGAGTGAGATAAGCCAGGGCAATAAAGGTTCCGTAAATGTCATAAGCGACACCCCGTTCAAAGCCGAGTCCACCTTTTTGGGTGTCCATCATGTACAGGGTAAAAATCCCGATCATCAGGTAGTAGCCGAAACGCTCCCACATTTCCGTCAGGAATAAAAAAGGCAGGGCAACAGGGTGTTTACGCATGGGTATAGTTGTTTAAGTAGAATATAGTGGTTGGGCAAACCTACAAAATTTACTCCACGGATAAATACGGTGATACCTTTTCCCACCAATCCATATCGGTAAAGGCTTTGATATTAAGCACATCCTGCGTTTTTTGGTACGGCCCGTGCTGCTCGCGATAGGCGGTAATAAGTCCAGCTTGTTTCCTGTTGATATATGGATGAAGCATCAATTCATCGGTTGTTGCGGCATTGATGTTGATGGGCTGAAGTTTTGGACTTTCCAGCATTAATTGAGGCCTTATTACTTGGAAAACACTATCGGGAAGCATATAAATTTCCCCAACCTGATCCACCGATGTAAACCCGCCAAGCCTGTTTCGGAATTTGACAATTTGCCGGGCCCGCCCCTGACCGATCAGTGGAAGGCTGCGCCATGTCTCTTCATCTGCCGTATTGATGTCAATTTTTTCTGTTGTCTTCTTGGTGTACTTGTTACCATCCGGAATAGCAATATATGGCTCAAGGCGTTCGTAATCAGCCTGTTTAAGACTGTAGATTTTTGCCAGGTCCTCTTTCTTTCTAAACACACCTCCTTTTGTCCGGTAGTTTATGATGCTTTTGATGGTGTAATTTGAAAGTCCAAGTCGGTAAAAATCTTTCTCCGAAGCAGTATTTGGGTCAAATTCAAAATATTCCGGGTCTTCAGGAGAATTCACGTTTTTATGGTATTGGTCTTTTTGCACTCCAATATGAATGTAGGCATGCAGTCGTTCGTAATCTTCTTTTTCCAAACCCCATATTTTCTTAAAATCCTCTGGTTTTCGGAAAGCGCCGCCTTTCGAGCGGAAACGAAGGATGTTCTGAGCCACTTTGGGAGACAGACCGAGTTGTTTCAATTCCTCTTCGGTTGCTGCATTCGGATCGAAATCAAATGGCTGGCCAATATTGGCGCCTGATGCCTTTTTAAAGGCCTGAACGGTAGCCTCAAATTCCGAGAAATCAGTCCTGGATTTTGATCGAAACTGCTGCAAAACAGATGGCAATGAAAAGGTTAGTGTGCAAAAAACAAGCAGCACAAGTACGCCACGGCGTTCATTACTGCTGAAATGAAAATAGTTGGTGATGGTTGGTTTCATGGTTGTCTGTACTTTGATTTTTGTGATTTTATTGATTAATGTTAATTTTTGATTTTTTGAATCGTGCTTTTCATGGTCATTGTCTTATTTGGTATACCCAGGCGCCTTGTTTGCGAATATCATGATAGGGCCAGCCATTGGATTCGCATTCCTGTTGCCAGCGTTCTATTGTTTTGGAGTAGTTGGATGCGTCAAATACGACTATACTGCATGGGAATTTCTCCCGGCATTGTTTTACGCTCAGGTGCGGGCTTTTACTTAGAATTATGGCATGAACAGAGATGGCAGGCATGCCATCATTTGGCAGGTTGACGGAATCGTCGAGCAGCACAAGTTTCTGATTGTAGAATTGCACAAAAGGCTTTTCATATATAAGGTTGTCACTTTTAAACTTATTTGGCTCATCAATCATAATTGAATGGTGATGAATGATGCCGCAGGTTGTGCGGTTAGATTTGGCTGCGAAATCTTCCTGTTTTTTTGAAAGTGTATCAGAAAGTGTATACAAACTGCGGCCATCAAAAAAATCGAGCAACCGCTTTTGCTTGTTTACCTGATAAACGATGATGCTCTTTTGCTCCTGCTTTTTAGCCAGACTCGTAATTCTATAAAGCCCGAGTAAGGTCATCAACACCAGAAAAGCAGCCAGCCAGCGGGCGCGGCGCCATACCAACAAGGCCCCCAATAGTATGATCGCAAAATATAAGGACATCGCCACCCAGGCAGGTATCCATACACCGACTATCAGACTGCCGGGCAATTGCTGGATACATACAATGCTCTTGTTTAAACTGGTTAGGAGCAGATTCATCAGTTTGCCAGGCCAAAGTGCCAATGACTGAGAAATTGCATCTAATAAAATTAATAAGGCTCCACCCCAAAGCACCATTGCGGCCCCCAGTATCACGATCCAGCCGGCCAGCCAGAAGTACACGGGAAATTGATTGAAATAGAACAGGGTTAGTGGCAAGGTACCCAATTGTGCCGAGACGCCAACCAACAATACTTTCAACCCGTAATCAACCCATTTCGGTCCCGGAGGGAACAATTTGTACAAGCGCGGGTAAAAAAATACCATGCCCGCCACGGCGGTATAGGACAGTTGGAAACCAAGATGAAACAAGAAATACGGATTGATGAGCAAAAGCAGATAAGCCGATGCCGGAAGCACATTCCAGGCCGAGGTATTGCGCCAGAATGCCTTGCCAATCATGTATATACTAAACATAAGCGAGGCCCGAAGAACAGATGGAGTAGCTCCGGTGAGAAACGTAAAGCCCCATATACTCAGAAGAATGAGGGCTGTTTCCAGCAAACGCCAACGCCCCCGGAGCCGCAATTGCTGGGTAAGGAGAAATATACCCATGTATAACATACCTACATGTGTGCCCGATACTGCCAGGGCATGCATCGAGCCTGTTTCGGCATATGCTTCCCGCAATTCATCGGGAAGGTCTTCTTTGTACCCGAGCATGAGGGCCGAAGCAACAGCATATTCATTTTGTCCGGGAAAGTGCTTTTGAAGCACCGTTAATAAGTGATTCCGGCATTTGTATGCAGCCGACCAAATTGGAGAACCATTCCCAATTGAAAGTATCTGGATAACATCTCCTTTCGCAAAACACTGAAAATGTATGTTTTGAAAATGGAGATAGCGTTTGTAGTCAAAGGCATAAGGATTTTGTACAGCTTCAATCTCGCTGATATTACCCCTGAAACAAATCTTGTCTCCGTATTTCAACTGCAAACTGACCTTGCTTGAGTCGAAATAAACCATCAGGTTTCCGCTTGCTGACAACATGGAGTCTGGGGAAATCCCGAGGGCATCCACATGCATCATAACACGCACTTTATTGCCATGCGAAGGTGATTCATAAATTGTTCCGCTGACGAAGCCGGGCGTTGGCATCTCCTGACTAAAATGATCATTAACATGCCTTTCATCATGTTGAACAATTAGAAAAAAACCGCCCAGAAACAAACAACAGTACAGGCACATACCAAATACCCATCGATATCGGTATCGATATCGTCTGATGGCCAACACCATGGTTGTAACCAGGGTGGCAATAAGTGTCCAGAATAGAAAAGTGGGAAAATAATCGGCTGCGCCTCCCAGGGCAGTGCCAAGCACAAAAGGCGCCATAAGACGCAAATAGGGCGTGTTTCGGTAGTTCATCAGGGTTTTTTGGTTTTTCCTACAAAATTTGCGGTTTTTAGAGCATAAATGCAAGTTTTGGAAGGGTTTTATTTTCTGATGCCAACTTCAACAATCATGTCCCGAGCTTGCTTCGGGATGTAATCGTCAATCTGCAATCAATTGTTGGTCCTAATCAGGGAAGTCAAAAAAAATTTTATCAAAAAGGTAAGGTTTCTACAAAACACCGATTAATGGATGTACCCCCCATTCACATTATTTCATCACATCCTTTAATTGACAACCTATGAATTTCTTACCTCGTATCTCAGCTACTCTGAAAAATCAAATTACCATCATTGCATTTACACTTGCCGTTCTGAATGCATTCGGACAAACTTTCCAAACTTCAGTTGGATACAATTCCCCAACAAATGAAAAAGGCGTGAGCGGACTTGTAACCGACAATGGAGATTTCCTGGTTTTGGGAAACAATGTAAATCACCCGGCCGGCTTGTTCAATCCATCCGGCGATATGGAATTACAACGCCTCGACAACTATGGAAACCTGATATTGCCTTCCAGAATGATTGGCCAGGACCTGACTGAAAAAGGGACCTGGATCGAAAAAAGCGCTGATTGCAACGGCAATCCGGGATACATCATTTCGGGCAACGAAAATGCCGGAGGGCTGAATGATATGCTGCTTTTCATGACCAACAGCGCGGGAAACCCGATTTGGGTAAGACGTATTGGCGAACCCAACATGGATGAAACAAGCGCCTGTGTGAAAATGGATGGAAAACGGAACGTCATTCTGGTAGGCACCAAAACCGACCCGATTACCGGAATTTCATCTATTCACGCGGTGAAAACGGATTGCTCCGGATCTTTGATTTGGGAACAGGTGTACCGGGTTAACGGCTCGGCAACCGCAGCCTCCGTAACCGCATTTGCTACCTTCCAGTCTGAGTGTGGAGGCTTGCCGGAGGATTATTATATCACGGGTACTATTAACCCGGGACCAGGTAAAGACGAAGAGCTGTTTATTCTCAGCGTTAATTCCAGTAATGGAGCAGTCGTCTGGATGAATACTTATGATGCAGTTCCAAATGCAGCTGAGTTTGCAACTTGTATTCAGGGGCGCTGTTCAGGCACAAACCCTCCTGCCGGATCACTTTGGGTCTCGGCTTATTCTTATGACTCCAGTGACCCAAAACCCAGGAAAATCCTGATGATGCAAACCGATCTGAACGGTAATACGACCTGGGCTAAAACCTATGATCTGACCAACAGCGATCGCGAGATGGTTACCCATTTTCAGTTTGCAAACAATAAAAAACTTGTTTTGACCGGTAAAGCGGAACAAACTGGCATAATTGACCCGGCAGAGGATGGACAGTGTTTCATAATGCGTTTTAATGACAATAGCATAGGAACTGACTGGATCAGGGTGTTTACTAATGCTTATGCTTCCCAGGGCAACAGGGTGGAGCCTACCATTAATGACGAATATTTTATCAGCGGTTTTGATTATGACCTGACATCGGCGAACCAGCCCGATTACAACATTCTCGCCATTAAAACCAACCAGAATGGCGAAACCAGTTCAGAATGTTATCACGATCTTGATACTAAGATTATTAGCCGGCAGCCAAAAATTTCGCCGCAGCAACCAGAGCCTTATGCACCTCAGGATTTTAAAATGACAGATCTAAGCAACACGCTTTTTGACGTGCCTCAACGCTTTTGTCCACCGGATGATGCTGACCCATGTGAAAAAATGGGACTTGTGGCGAATTTCAGTATTTCGGGAAGTGGTAACACCTTGTCATTCACAGATTTGTCTACTGCAGGAAGCGGCTCCATTTTTTCCTGGAACTGGGATTTTGGAGATGCTAACACCAGTACTCTTCAAAACCCGGTGCATACCTACAGCAGCACAGGAGTCTATACAGTTTGCCTGATCGTTGGAGCTGGAGACGCTGCCGGAATTGTTTGCTATGACACGATTTGCAAGGACATTGATGTTCCTTTTGAACAGGCTGATACCTGCGAGGGCAATATTGTTTTAAATGGTGACTTTACCCAGGGACTTGTACCTGGCAATCTCGGTTCAACCGGTGCGGTAACCAACTGGAGCAATTGGACAGGGTCACCGCAGGTGATTACGGGCGATTATTGTCAAGATCCCGGAGCGATTCAAATGTGGGGCAATCAAGTAGTTGGTGAAAGCATTAGGCAATCGGTAAGTTTTGTCCCAGGAGGTATTTATGAAGTAAGTTTCTGTGGAAAATGGCTCAATACTGTCCAGGGGAATGTTCAAATACGTTTCCGTGCTTCACAAGGTTTGCCGTCTTCTTACCTAAGCTGCGGCGCTACCTGCGATGAAATTTATTTGTCTCCGGTATTGGATACTACCTGGACAACCTACAATTCAGCCCCCTGGACAGCTACTCAAAACTACAACACACTTACCATAAGCATCTGGAACAACTACGCCATTAACGATGGCGCCTTTGTTTCCTGGGCCCGGATCGATGATATTTGCATACATCGCATTGGCACAACAGCTACACATGATATTACAGGTGAACTTGAAGCAAAATTGTACCCAAATCCAACCAACGGTGATGTAAATGTAGTATTTGGAAAGGCCCTGGAGCAGGAAACAGTCCTCACCGTAATGGACCTGCGGGGTAAAACTGTATTCCAGACCATAGTGGCGGAAGGCAGTTACAGCGAACATCTTTCACTCAACCATTGTCCATCGGGCATGTACATAGTGCGCGCGCTGAGTTCAGGCCGTCAGGTTTGGATGGAAAAAGTGATAAAAGAATAAGGGATTGTGGATGAGATTATGCCAGGCCGGTATTTTGAATGCGAACGCCTAAGTTCTCATCCAGGATGCCGGCCGGTATGATTTCATTGGTTACTTTAGCCAACCTAAAGCCCTGATTTCAAGCATAAAAACGACAACAAATGAAAAACATATTCCTACTTTTCCTTTTAACTGCCCCCATAATTTGTCAAGCACAATCTGCGCCTGTAGAACGTATACTAGATTTCACTACAGACATCCAGGGTGATCATGTTCAGTTTGTTCCCGTAATGCCCGATCTAATGCAGAAGCCAGGTGCTCCTGAAGCATACTGGTCATATTTCTGGGAGTTTGGCGACGGAAGTTTTAGCAAAGAGGAAAATCCGGTTCATGTGTACCAACGTCAGGGTGATTACATGGTCAGTCTGGATGCAACAGCTCATTATGACAATGGCAAGCGCTCTAAACGAAAAAAGAAAGCAGTAAACAGTACCTCAAGACTGGCCGGTACGGGCACTCCGATGAATGATGTTTTCGACCCGAAGACACGGCAAATGGTGGCCATGTACTCCTACAGCAATCCCAAACCTGAAGAGGAAATAACCCTGGTGATCAGTTACCGGAACCTTGGAATGGTAAATACGGATGGGGTCTTGCACCTGTTTTACAACGAGAAGAAATTCCCGGCGGCTCATTTTGAACTGACTGATGCCCGTACGCATTTTGGCGAAACGCGCTATATCGGCACGTCCCAGGTTTTACCAATGGATAATGCAGACAATGAAGCCTGGGCATGGTTAAACCCGCCGCCAAATGGCAGCCTCAATAGTATTTGGGAGTCAAATGCATCTTCCTCCATCATCATTGAACAGTTGTTGCAAGAGGCACGTGCGAATTACCGGGACAATGCAGCCTGGACTTTCAAAAATCTGCAAGCGGGTGATAAGCGAAATGTCTTCGTCAGCCTGGCCTGTACACCTGCTATGGTGAGTGATACCAATGCTTTTATCCATCTGGAGGCCGTTTTTGCTCCGAATGATCCTCTCGTCGCTCCCGAAAAATTTGAATATGAAATTGAAATCGTGAGCTCCCATGACCCCAATGCCATTGCCGTATCTGATAACCGGGTGAATTACCGGATTATTGGAAGCAAGCAACTTAACTACAAAGTGAAATTCCAAAACAATGGAGAAGGCCCGGCGAGTACAGTTGCGTTGACTGTGGACATCCCAAAGGGCTTGCAGGCAAATGCCATGAAGCCGCTCAATTGGTACCCCAATTGCCCTATTTGTCCAGATCCGCCGGGAACCGAAGGGTGCCTGGATACAGCATATACGGAGGAGGGCCTTTTGTTTACTTTCAGAAATATATACTTGCCTGGCAGCAGACAAGATGATGTAAACGACAAGGATTCGACAAAGGGTTACGTGAAATACCGGATCGAAGCCGATCGCGAAATGCCCAAACGGGCCTTTAAAAGCCGCGCAAAGATTGTGTTCGACAAAAACACACCCATTTACACCAATTACACGAATACCAGATTTAAGATGGGGAAATCCCCCGGATTGAAATTTGGAGTAGGTTTTGATAAATCTCTTGCCGAACTGAATACAAGCGAGGAAAGCAAGTTTTGGTCTCCCAACAACCGCTATCTGTTTATTGGTGCAAGCCTATCGCCTTATAAATCATGGCGCTGGTATCCACAGATTGAGTTGCTGGCTGGATTTAAAGGTCGTGAAGAACTTCCAACAGTTGAAAAACAGGTGCTGTCGCTCACACAGCCGAACAACGGCATTGCAGAGCTTGATTCTATTTTACTAGATACCATTTTACAATCGAGCAGAGGCATTGTTTCGTTTGAGGTGCCTGTGTTGATCCGCAAGAATTTCAACAAGCGTTTTGGTGTTGGCCTCGGTGCATCCGTACGCATAATTCTGGATGGTGGAGAGGACAAACTGGAGGCAAGCCGCACCACCATTGACTGGGAATTTGAAGATTTACCTACCGGCGTCGTTAAGACCAAAAAGGTGACACAAGGCCCTGTTTTTACGCATTTTACAAGCTATAAAGCTCGCCGTTACAAATACAGCCTGTTTGGCGATATTACCCTGGGCTCGGTTCGTGCCGGCCCGAATTTTGGCATTCGCGGAGGTTTCGTATTTGCAGAAAATGAATCAGCCAAACCATTTTTACAGTTATCGGCAGAACTGAAACTCTAAATATGTAATTCGCAATTTAGTCCTAATTTGGTGCGAATTACGCCGTAAATGCACTCTTTTCGCACCACTTTAGTCTTCACATTTCTATTTGCCATTTGTTGCCTGCTGTTTCCACAAAGCGCAGGTAATCTGGAGGCTTTGGATGCCAGGATCGACTATTTTTATCAGTCCGGGCAACAGGATAGTTTCCTGTATTACAAAAACCTCATGGCTGATCAGGCCAGGAAAAATGATGATCTGGAAGCATGGTCTTCTGAGCAGCTGGACATGTATGACTTTCTTTTTGAAGAAGGTGAAGCTAGAAAAGCTTCCAATCTGCTCAACAAAGCATGGTCTGAAAAATGGCGGGAACCCAGGAATGATGATGAGTGGGGAAATCTGTGCTTTATCCAGTCATATCGCGGCATGGACTTTCTGGAAGCGGGAAAGATCATGGAAGCTACCCATGCTTTTGAAGATGCCGCTTTAATGTATGAAGGTCACCCCCAGACTGATTTGGATTTGGCAGAATCTATATATAAGCCACTGGGTAATTGTTATACCATGCTGGGCGACAATGATAAAGCCCTGGCCATACAATCGAAAATCCTGCAGTTACATATTGAAAACGACGCATTGGCAGGCGTTTATTGCAACATCGGCATTGCGTACTGGAACCAGGGAGATTACGACAATGCAGAGAAAAATTACCGGGCGGGCCTCGCATTAACAGAAGTGTCCGGGATCAAGCGGGCGCTGCTATTAGGCGCGCTGGCCCAAACCCTGCTCGATGCCGGCAGGAATGCCGAAGCCATTTCAACAGCTTTTGCATCACTATCGCTTTTACAAGTAGAAAAGCCAGGTGATTTACAAACAGAATACCGTTGCTACTCACGCCGAACTGCCGGGCTCGCGCTCATGAGAGATGGCAAGCTGAAGGAAGCTGAGAAGATGCTTGGCAATGCACGAAACGATGCTTTCAACGTGTTTGGAACGCGTTCTCGTGAGCTCGGAAAAATTGAAATAGCACAGGCAGAGTTGTTGATACTGGAAGAAAATGCCCCGGCAGCCATGGTTGCTGCCAACGAGGCCATGGCTTCGGTTTTGCCCGCGTTTCAATCAAAATGGCCGAGAGACAATCCGGATCCGGCAACATTTTATGAAGAGAATGTCATTTTTGAGGCTTTGTGGGTGAAGGCAAAAGCTGCTTTGGAAATCTATGAAAAATCAGGAGACACAGCCTGGCTGGAGTTTGCTCTAAAGTGTCACGAACTTGCCTGGCAGGCGGAGTCGATTTTACGGAAGGTCTATCAGTACAGCAGTTCCAAATTAAACCTGCAGTCCGGTAGTCGCCTTCGCGATACAGAAGCCATGCGGGTCTGCCGCCTGTTGTTTGAGAAAACCGGCGATGAAGCATATTTGAAAAAGGCGTTCTCCTTCGCGGAAAGAAATAAGGCCTTGTGGCTTCAGGAAGGTATTCGGGAAAATCTGGTGCGGCAAAACCTTGCCAAAAACGATCCGCGTTTTTCTACCCTTAGTGCCTTGAGGCAAAATTTTTCCTTGTATGAAAAGAAGATATTCCTGAATCCGGAACATGAATCAGTGCCTGAGTGGAGAAATGAGGCAGATTCACTGGCAACCCAAATAAAACAAGTAGAGGGCGAAATACAAGGAGCCTACCCGGCATTGGTGAATGCTGCACAAGACTCAGTTTCACTTCCGAAAATAGAGCATGAAGAAGGCATTATGTTGGAGTATTTCGCAGGGCAAAGCAATTTCGAGCTGTTTATTTTTTGCAAAAACAAACAGCCTGTTTGGCACACCATTCCAATAGATTCTGTCTTTAAGTCCTCCATTTCGGCCTTTTTAAGCTGTTTTGAGGACCCAAATGCCATAATCAACGATCCAAGAGCCTATTTCAATTCAGCCCATTCAATATGGAAAAAGCTTTGGCCGGAAGAGGCCAGATCTGCGCGAAAAGCAACACTAATCCCGGATGGATACCTGAATTTTGTTCCATTTGATGCGATGGTTTGCAGTCCGGCAAATGAAACTACAAACCTGCGGAATGCGGATTATTTGGTAAAGCACACTGCTATCAGCTATGCCTGGTCCTGGCAGGCTTTGCAACAGCAACGAAAGCTGCACTCCAAAGCCGAAAAATATGCTCTCTGTCTGGCGCCGGGTTTTGCAAACAAGGAACGAGGACTCCCACCCCTAAACTCCGATGCCTCTGAGTTTCCGACAAATGGCCATTTGCTTTCAGGTAGTGAGGCAAATCTGGAACAGTTTGCAAAAGAGCTATCGAACTACAGGGTGGTTCATTTGGCAACCCATGCCTTTGCCTCGGCTGAGGAAGACCAATTGCCCCGGGTTGAGTTATATGATCAGCCACTGTATTTGCCCAGTATTTACGGACTTTCCCTTCAGGCCGATCTTTTGACGCTTAGCGCCTGTCAGACAGGTTTGGGAAAAATTGAGGCAGGGGAAGGGGTTATGAGCCTCGCCAGGGCATTTGCACAGGCCGGTGCCGCCAATGTTTTGTCTGGCCTCTGGTCACTAAATGACAAAAGCACCAATACACTGCTGACGGCATTTTATCAATATTTGGAATCCGGGAAAAGCATCGGCCCGGCTCTTCAACAGGCCAAGCTGGATTACTTGGAAAATGAAGACATACGCGCTACAGTGCAGTCACCTTATTTCTGGGCAGGTATGGTTTCGGTAGGAGATGATCGGTCGGTGAATGCGGAGAATGGAGGAGGCTGGTTCGTTTGGGTGCTTGTACTTGCTGCTGTTTTGTCTGCATTTCTTTTCTGGCAGTACAAAAAAAGAAAAAGCCGCAGCGCACTTTTGCGCCGCGGCTGATTTCCCTTGTATAATCTCATGAAAGATGTCGAATCAGTGATCAATGCTCTCTTTCCTCGTGTTGCTTATCTCGTCCCGCATTGATAGTACAAAGGTGCGATGTTATTTACGGTCCTGAAAGGACACTTTTTGCCAATTGATCGCCCGGGTTATATGGCTGGTTTTAGAGTAAAAAATCAATAACTAATTGATTAAGAGTGACTTGTTTAAAGCAAAAAAGAAGGGGGATTCTACCGTTTTGGCAGAATCCCCCTTCTTTTTCGATGAATAAACTCTTGAGATTTATTCAGTTATCTTGCAATTAATCACAGCCCATTTCAGATTTTGACAGGGCATCATTATTTGGGAAGCAATTTCCCGACATGGTACTTCCCGGCATGTAGCGCAAAAGGTTTGGATCCCGAAGGCCATGTTCCAAAAACTCAATTAAATCCAGCTTTTCATCTTCAGTGAGATTTAGAGGGCGGAAGAATCCGGAAATCTGGCTGGTCGGAACATTTGTATTTTCAGGAATGGCGTCGTTGAAATACTCAACTACATCCCGCAAAGAAGTTTTGCTGGCTCCATGGAAATAAAATCCAAAATCTTTCAGGTTGTACAATTGAGGAACCTTGAATTTGAACATGTCCTCATCCTTTCCGGTAAATCCACCACGTCCAAAATTTCTTTTGTCATCAGGACCGGTGGCAAAGGCGCCCATTGGGTGTTGATACATGTCATTAACGCCCAGCGCATAAAATTCATGTGGTGAACCATTTAATGAAGGGCTATTGTGGCAATTGATGCAACCAGCTTTATCAAAGAAAAGAATAGCGCCTCTTTTTTGTTGATCAGACATAGCCGCATTATCTCCTTTCAGATACCGCTGAAATGGCGCCTGGTTGGTGAGTATTGTACGGAAGTAAGCAGCAATGGCCATGGCGCCCACTTCAATTGTGTAGCGCTGATTTTCTGGAATATCCGGGAAGGCGATGTCAAACAGGGGAGTATAGCCCAATGAGTCGGTAATATCCTTGTTAATAACCTGCCTGTGCACAATGAGTGCTCTGGCATTGTTTGACTCCAAACCCTGTAAGCCTTTAAAGTTGATCGCAACAAGCGTATCCTGATTCCAGGCAAATTCTGTTCCTTCATTTACATAAAATGACCCGAAAGTGCCTGCCCAAAGAGCATTGGTTACATAAGTGAGGTTGATAGTAGGCAGAGGCCGTGCACCCTGAGCATCAACTTCCTCGCCATCGTAAATTGGGTTTTTACTACGGGTTGAACCCTCAGAGCCAAATTCGTAGTCACCAAAACCAATTCCTCCATCGGCAATTCCCTGGAAGCGACCGGCGGTGAAGCCGCGCGTAGGGATGTGACAGGTAGCACAAGAGTAAGTAGCGCTGGAAGTAGGGTATTTGGGCGCCAGGCCGATACCTGTTTCAAAAAAGAGAAGTTTGCCAAGTTCTACTTTAGCCTCAGTAACCGGGTTTTTAGCATCCTGAAATGGCAGAGAAGCATAATCAGTACTTTCCGGCATCCTGAAATAGGTAAAAGAGCCGGTTTGTGAGTGATTATCCAATAATTCCAACAGCTCACGGTCCAATGTAATGACCGGATCGTGTACGCACGACAAAAAATAACTTGTGGCGGCAATAAACAGAAAGAGAGTAAATGGTTTTTTCATCCTGAATAAACGGATTGAACGTGATAACTAAATAAACAAACTGTGCATTCCATGGATTAAAGCGGGAACGCATATAGAAGTTTCAGTCGAACACGGGGGGTGCCAGCCAGAAGCTGCTATCGGAAAGGGAATGCAAACTTAATGCCATCCTATTAGATTCCGTTACCTTTTGATGCTAATCTTAATCATCATCCGCCGAAAAGGACTAAAAATGCAATTATGTTGCAAATACTTAATGGGTAAGGATCATCGACAGCCATTATCTCATTATGTAGGGTGTAAGCCCTATGCGAAGGAATCTGGTACATGATGAACCCTGAAGGGGTGATGTTTACTAAAGCTCAGTCCGATGCCACCCCTTCAGGGCTGCTTTATAGATCCGTTACGTTCGTAGGGCTACACCCTACGTTCTGGGATAACGCCCCTTTGGGGCTGATTTATTATACTTCACGCTGTTTGGTTTTGAAAATCGCCTGCGGCTAAATCATTGATTAACAGCGTTCAGTATGACAAGTGTTTTCACAACCACTTTGCGGTGGCTATAAAACATCATTAATCCTTTAACACCAGCGTCTCAAATGCTTGTAATTCAATGGTTTTATCAACGTTGCATTTCAGGTTGCTCAGGTTGCATACGGCATAATATCGAACTCCGTTTTGTTCAAAATCAATCCTGAAAACATCCGGGTAAATTTCCCGAATCAACCTGATCTGACTATTTCTTAACTCAAGAGCAGCCTCCAGTTCAGCCTGTTCTTCTGCTGAATATGCGCCTACATTATCAGAAGTAAACAAAACCCCACCCAGCAGCGCATTGACCGTCAGCAAGGTGTTTTGTTGATCAGGGCTTAAATGCTGATTTTCCTTTCTCAAAATAAATACATCCGGATCGTTCAGAAAGGCACGCTGGTTTAACTGCCACCTGCCAAGCACACTACGCAGGGCGGAAATACTGCTCACTCTCTCCCGGTGTCTAAGCAATTTCAGCAGCTTGTGCTCCCATTTAAGGTGCGTATCAGCTCCGATCCTGCAAAAATCAACGTGCCCAAAACAGGATCCCAAAGGTGCTCCACAGGCCAAAATCTGACGATCACCGCTTAACATTCTCAGAAATTCCATGGCCTCCCACATAACCCCGCCCCGCGTTTTCCCTCCTGGAGGATTCAGACACACGGCAAAAAGAAAATCGAGCTTCAAAACTTCATATCCCCATTTGTCCAAAATGGTATGAAATACCCCGCTCAGGTAATCCCGAAAACCGGCGTTGTAGAAATCGAGCGCAAAGTACCAGCCTCCCCAATATGGATTCCAGCCAGCCTTGATGGGCTTCCCTTTTTTATCCCGTAAAATCCACTCGGGATGTTTCCGTACCAACTCGGATTTGGCAGAGGCAATGAAAGGAGCGAGCCAAAGTCCTGGTTTTAAGCCGGCCGCTTTGATTTTTGAAGCCACTGAGCCCATTCCATCGGGAAATGAGGGCTTCACAGAAAACCAGTCGCCTGTAGCCGTTTGCCAACCATCGTCAATTTGAAAAGTGTCGAAAGGCAATTCTGATTGACTGATCGTCTCCAGGTTTTCCAGAATTTTTGGGGCCGAGATGTTGTTGTAAAAATGATACCAACTCGTCCAGCCCAACTGCACCGGACTTGTTTTTTTGTCTAAGCCCATTGCTGCGAACCAGCTATCAAACACATCAGCTTCTGTGCTTTCTCCCATCCAGAAATCCAGGGCCGGGAAAGAGTGTGATAAAGCAAGTTTATCCAGATCCTTTCGTATGGTGAGCGTGTTGGTAGACTTGTCAAAAAGGAAAAGCGTAAAACCGCTTCTCTCGCTGGTGGACCCAACAAGCAGGGTGGAGCCGGGTTTTTTAAAATAGGTATAAGACCAGGAATGCAGATGGCCTTTTTTGCGGGGAATATTCTGTATACGGTCGTCTCCGGAAAATCCAAAATACGGGCGCGCTGCTTTACGGATAGGTGAAATGCCCTCGTCGAGCTTGTATAGTCTGCTTTCGCTCCAGGACTGGTAGCCATTGGCAAAAAAACGAGTTCCGGCAGGCAAATTCATGTCAAAACTGATTTCCAGTTTCTGAATGACTATGTCTTGTTTTGGATGAATGAACAATGACCAATGCTGCCCACCATGCATCTCTTCCGTATTGAAATTGACGTATAATTCCTCGAATGAATTGGTCTTGCCTGGGTGTAGCTGTTCACTTTTCCCGTTGAAAGAAAGGATGGCCTGTCGGAATATCATGGCGTATTACTTGAGTTCTTCATAAGGGAATTTCCGGATCAGTTTGTGAATGCCTTCCAGCATTTTGTCGTAGGATTCGGGCTCTTTGGCAATGTAGGAGATCATCATGGAAACATGTTTTCCCTGTGAGCTCAGGTGTTCATAAAACAAGTGTTTGTTAAGCCGATAGGCCTCACGGATTTGTCTTTTCAAGCGGTTGCGTTGCACGGCAGTCTTGAAATTGCGTTTTGGCACCGAAATAACCACTGTGGCGAAACCAGGTTCGCCAAGTTCGGAAACCGACCACACCACCCTGAGTGGGTATGCCACGAAGGAATTGCCAGACCTGAAAAGAGCGGCAATGGTCTTTCTGCTTTTGAGCCGTTCGGCTTTGGAAAATGTAAAACTTCCCTGGTTTTCCACAATGAGTGCAAAAATATGAATTTCAGGCAGTTATGTATAGGGCACAAGAAAACCCGTCTTCCGGGTCGAATCCGAAAGACGGGTTTTGTATAAAACAGTCCAGCACCTTTGCAGGGCGCCGGAAATGCAATCAATTACTTCAGACGGCGTTCGTCGGAAACAGTTAATTTCTTGCGACCGCGTTTGCGACGGCGTGAAATAAGTTTGCGGCCATTTTTTGTGGCCATGCGCTCGCGGAATCCGAGCTTATTTTTACGGCTGCGCCGTGATGGTTGATAAGTGCGTTTCATCGCTAATTCGACTAATTAATATCCTATCCGAAAATGGGAGCGCAAAGGTAAGTCTCTTTCCCGAATTTCAAAGAAATGGTTTTGGATTTTTGTGAAAAATGAATTTTGACCGGCTAATCATCCCAAAATTTAACCAAAAAATGGCTTCATGCGGACACATTATGCGGTTAAAGTTGTTTTAAACCGGCCTTACTTGTGAAACCAACGTTAATTAAACTGTTTCTTTGCAGTCCAAAATATTAATACTGATGCGTAGCTTTTTATACACTTCCCTGTCATTCCTGCTTTTCACAATTTTTTCTGCCACTTTATTTGCCCAAAATAATGTTAAATGGACCTTCACGGCCAAGGATGCAGGAAATTGTCAGGCTGACCTCATATTCACCGGAATCATTGACGATGGCTTTTATACTTATTCCCAGTTTTTGGAAAGTGAAGATGGCCCCGTAGCTACAACGATTACCTTTAACCCGGATGCAGGCTATAAGTTGATCGGAAAGGCTAGGGAATCCGGAGAAATACTTAAGGTGAATGATAAGGTGTTTGACATGGTTGTTACAAAGTTCAAACACAAAGCAATTTTTACACAACGGGTTGAAATAAAGGATCCCTCCAAGCCCATTGTAGGTTATATCAACTATATGACTTGCAACGACGAGATGTGTCTACCGCCATTAGATGTGGATTTTAGTTTCAAGATTCCTGTTTTGAGCAATTGCGGAAGCACTCCTGAATCAAAAACGACTCCTGCGAACGACAATAAAACGAATTCTTCCGAGCCCGATCAAGGAGCATCTACTGATCAAAACGATCAGGGTACTGATGAGAGCCAAGTTGATAATAATCAACAGGTTTTGCCGGTTACTACTGAACAATCCGGTCTGACACCGCCAGACGATCCAAATTTCAAAGGTTTTTTTTTATCAAAGCGCGCTGAAATAAATGCTGCCGAATTTATCGGCGATTGCAATGCTACTTCCCAGGGTTCGAGCGATGGCGCTTCCTGGGTGTCTATTTTCCTGTTTTGTTTCCTTGGCGGCTTGATTGCCCTGCTGACCCCATGTGTTTTTCCGATGATCCCGATGACGGTTACCTTTTTTGTGAAAAGGTCGAAAGACCGCAGGGCCGGGTTGCGCAATGCCTTTATTTATGCAGGAAGCATAGTACTCATTTTTGTTGCTTTGGGGTCGGCTGTAACGGCCGCTCTTGGTCCGACAGCCCTGAATGATATGAGCACCAACAAGTGGTTTAACCTCTCGGTTTTTGCCATGTTGCTCGTGTTTGCCTTTTCTTTCCTGGGTTTTTACGAAATAACCCTGCCATCCTCATGGGTGAATAAGAGTGATCGAATGGCCGATCGCGGAGGCTACATTGGAACCTTCTTCATGGCCTTTACGCTGGTGTTGGTTTCCTTCTCCTGCACCGGTCCTATTGTGGGCACCTTGCTGGTAGAGGCTGCCAGAAGTAATGCCGGAGCCTCCTTGTTAGGCATCATTCCTTTGAAACCGGCCATTGGTATGTTTGGCTTTGGTTTGGGGCTGGCACTGCCTTTTGGGCTTTTTGCCATGTTCCCCGGCTGGTTGAACTCATTGCCAAAATCCGGTGGATGGATGGACAATGTAAAAAAGACCCTTGGTTTGGTCGAACTGGCGCTTGCCTTCAAATTCGCCAGCACCGCCGATATGGCCGAGCAATGGGGAATTCTAAAATTTGAACCATTCCTGATCATCTGGTTCCTGATTGCCTTGATTCTGGGTTTGTACCAACTTGGTATTTTAGGATGGGCAGGTGCAAAAGGCAGACCAGGGCCTACACGTGCTGTCATTGGCGTCGCGTCCCTGGCTTTTGCCGCTTACGTAGGTTGGGGATTGGTGAATTACCAATCTTTGTCCTTACTCAGTGGTTTGGCGCCGCCTGTTCACTACAGTTTTAAAGCGGACGGCAATAAAGAAAACAAACACCACGATGGACCAGGCTGCCCGCACAACCTCGATTGCTATCACGACTTTGATGAAGCATTGGCTGAAGCCAAAAGACAAAACAAGCCACTTTTTGTCGATTTCACCGGTCATGGCTGTGTGAACTGTCGCAAAATGGAGGAAAATGTATGGCCATTGCCGGGCATCATAGAGAAACTTCGCAACGACTATGTTGTGGTATCCCTTTATGTGGATGAAAAGGTAAGGCTGTTCCCAGACAACAATTTCGCCTATCTGCTGGATCCAAAAACCGGGCAAAAACTCAGAACCGTTGGGTCAAAGTGGAGTGCCTTTCAGGTAAATAACTTTGATGTGAGTGCGCAACCGTATTATGTGCTCATGCATCACGATGGAAAGACCCTGCTTAACCGTCCAACTGATTATCCAAACGGTCATGACCCGGCAACTTATCAGGCCTTCCTGGAATGCGGGCTTTCTAATTTTAAGATGCTCAACGAGAATAAAACCGGTGAGCGGATTGGAAGCAAGGATTAATTTGATAATTAGCTAATTTGATAATGTGATAATTATACTTCACGCTGTTTGGTTTTGAAAATCGCCTGCGGCTAAATCATTGATTAACAGCGTTCAGTATGACAAGAGTTTTCACAACCACTTTGCGGTGGCTATAGCGAATGGTTTTTATCCATCCAGGAAGATCTATTTATTAGGGCCTGTTTGATCATTTGATCAAACAGGCCCTAAAACATTAGCTAATTATCGAATTAGCTAATTATCACATTAATCTTAGCTAATTATCGAATTAGCATATTATCACATTAATTATTGAGCTTGCAATTCAAAACTGTTCGATTTCACATATCTGGAATCACCTCCTACATACACCTTGAAGAATCCTGGATCTGCTTTGTATTGCAGCTCATTATTCCAGTAGGCCAGGTCTTTATCCGTGATTTTGAAAGTAACCCGCTTCTGAGCGCCTTTTTCCAGGCTGATCTTTTCGAAGCCTTTTAGTTCTTTTACAGGACGGGCAATATCGGCGGAAAGATCCTGGATATACAGCTGAACAACTTCCGAGCCGGCTACTTCACCGGTGTTGGTCACTGTCACAGATACCTCAAGGGTTTCGCCGGGTCTTATTTTTGATTTGTTCAAGGTTATTTCCGAGTAAGAAAAGTTTGTGTAGCTCATGCCATAGCCAAATGGGAAGGCCGGGCTTACAGGAGAATCCAGATACCCGCTTGTCCACATTTGACCCTGATCTTGTTGCGGGCGACCTGTATTTAAATGATTGTAGTAGATGGGTATTTGTCCCTCGTTTCTCGGGAATGTCATCGGCAGTTTGCCAGATGGATTGACTTTCCCGCTGAGTACATCATTCAGGGCGTTTCCGGTTTCAAAGCCTGGCTGCCAGGCAAGCAGCACGGCGCTGGCTTTTTCATAAGCTTTTGGGAAAACCATGGGGCGGCTGTTGAACATCACCAGTACTACCGGCTTTCTGGGATATAAATAACGGGCAATGTTCTCCTGGTCGTTATTGAGTTCGAGACTCGCCACTGAACGGCTTTCTCCGCACTGAAATCCTTGTTCTCCTACACATACGATTACCAAATCTGCCTGTTGCGAGGCTGTTCTGGCAGCAGAGTAGTCCCTTTCCGAGCAGGTAGCGTCCAGACAAATTTCAGTTACAGTTACCTCGAAACCTTGCTTTTCCAGGAAGGGTTTAAGTACATCAGCGGGCGTAACAACTTTAGTAGAGTCGTACTCACGCATGCCCAGTCCAAGCGTCCAAAAGCTCATGTAATCCTTGTGTCCCTTGCTGTTCGCATAAGGGCCAATGATGGCAATTCTTCTAAAGGGACCTTCAGGCGTGAGTGGTAGCAAGCCCCCTTCGTTTTTTAACAGCACCATGCTTTCAGCGGCAGCTTTTCGGGCGAGATCGCGGTATTCAGGTTTTTCAAGAGTCGCCTCCCGGTAGGTTGGGTCCAGTTGACGGAAAGGATCGTCGAACAAGCCAAGTTGGAACTTGAGTCTCAGCACCCGTCTTACAGCTTCATCTATCTTTTCCTGCGTAACCCTTTTGTTTTCAAGTGCTTTTTTCAGGCCATTGCGAAACGTTGTGGCTGTCATGTCCATATCACTTCCGGCGTTTAGGCATTTTGCAGCGGCATCCATTTCATTATCTGCAGCGCCGTGAATGATGGTTTCACCAAAAGAATTCCAGTCGCTGACAACCAAGCCGTTCCAGGCCCATTCATCGCGAAGAATATCCGTAACCAGATGTTTGTCCATACTGGCAGGCACACCGTTCAAAGTATTGAAGGCGTTCATAAAAGTGGCTGCTCCGGCATCAGCAGCAGCCTTAAAGGGCGGCAGCACAATATTCCGAAGTCGTTGTTCACTCATATCTACTGTATTGTAATCGCGGCCGCCTTCTGTAAAACCATATCCGGCAAAGTGTTTGACGCATGCTGCCAGCGTGGTTTTGTCGGCCAGGTCATTTCCCTGAATGCCTCGTACTCTGGCCGCAGCGATTTGACTGCCCAAAAAGGGATCTTCGCCGGCACCTTCCATAACTCGCCCCCAGCGAGGATCGCGGGAAATATCCACCATAGGCGCGAAGGTCCAGTTTTGTCCATCGGCTCCGGCTTCGGTGGCAGCGATGCGTTCGATGCGTTCAATCAAATCGATATCCCAGGTTGCCGCTTGCGCCAACGGAATCGGGAAAATGGTTTTATACCCGTGAATTACATCAAACCCGAAGATGATGGGGATTTTCAAACGGCTTTCCATCGCCGCTCTTTGTATTTTAATCTTGTTGTCAAAGTTTGTATGGCTTAGGATAGAGCCAATCATTCCGGTTTTCACCTGCTTCAACAAGTCATCACTTTGCACATCTGTTCCGGTGCTGATGTCACCAGGAACCTGAAGTAATTGCCCGATTTTCTCATCCAGCGTCATTTTTTTCATCAACGCTTCAATGTTGGTATCGATGTTTTGGACAGAGGTCTTCTGAGCACTTGACCAATTGAGCAGTAACATAAAAATCAGTGTTGGGATAAATCTCAGATATGGGTTGTATTGCATAGAAATTAAGTTTTGGCAAACCTACTGAAAACCGTAAAATCCGCCATGTGTTCACTTTATGGGCAATTCACGAAATGGATGCAAACTAGAGGGCCTGTGCTGCCTGTTTCACATACTTTTGGACAAATGTCGATGATTTTATTGCCTAGCTTTGCCGGGAAGGAATAAATGTTATCATGAACAAAAAACTCATCGACTCCAATTTTACCACCTGGCTCAAAGGACCAAATGAACGCAGTTTTGAATTGTTCTTTGCCTTTCGGGTCTTTTGGGAGTTTATCCGCGGTTTCAGGGCTTTGCATTTTATCGGGCCATCGGTTACTGTTTTTGGCTCTGCACGCTTTAAGGAAGGACATCGGTATTACGAGGAGGCCAGAGCTATGGGAAGCCAAATTGCCTCTGATCTCGGTATGACAGTATTGACCGGCGGCGGGCCCGGAATTATGGAAGCGGCCAACCGTGGTGCTTTTGAAGCAGGAGGCTATTCGGTGGGTTGCAATATTCTATTGCCTCATGAGCAAGCAGAAAACCCGTACCTGAACAAGTTTGTCACCATACGATACTTCTTTGTGCGAAAGGTTTTGCTGGTAAAATACTCATACGCCTTTGTCATTTTTCCAGGTGGCTTTGGCACCATGGATGAGCTTTTTGAAACACTAACGCTGATCCAAACAAATAAAATTGAAGATTTCCCCATTGTGGTTATGGGTGTCGATTTCTTTAAACCATTGAAAAAACACCTTGAATTTATGGCTGCCGAAGGCACCATTTCTGATTCGGATTTGGACTTGATCCTGTTCACAGATGATCCAAAAGAGGCTGTTAATCACATCAAACAGTATATTTCTAAAAATTATCAGGTGGAAAAAAGGCGTCGCCCAAGCTGGTGGTTGCTAGAGAAAGCATAGATTTAGACAGGCAAGTACAATTCGGTGTTAACATTTATCTAAGTGCAGTCACTTGTTACAGGTTTGTTGGGCCTTTTCTAATTTTGCGGGTTGAAAATTTTAAGCCTGCTTTAAATGGCTTGTTACTCCGTATTTTATCAATCAAATGCAACCACCACCTCAATCATAATTAGACAAATCAAACTTTTACAAAAAACACCATAACTGCAATTTCCCATGACACATAAAAGTACGCTAACTGCTCTGTTCGCAGTCTTGCTTTTCCAAATCAGTTTTGCCCAAAAGGATCCTGTTTTATTTACGGTTAAGGGCAATCCAGTGTATCTGTCCGAATTCAAATACATCTACTCAAAAGCGAATCAGGACAAAGCCGATTTTTCTGAAAAAAGCCTGCGTGAATACCTGGGACTGTATACCAACTTCAAATTAAAAGTGCAAAAGGCACGCGATATGCGACTCGATACCATCGAGTCATTGAATGCCGAGTTGGATGGATACAAACGCCAGCTTTCCAAATCATATCTCGAAGACCGTGAGGTAACCGAGAAACTGGTGAAGGATGTGTACGACCGCATGCAACAGGATGTGGACATTTCCCACATTTTTATTTCCTGCAATCTTACGCAGTCGGCAGCAGACACCCTGAAAGCTTACAAGCGTGCCATGAACCTGATGAAGATGGTTCAAAAAGGTGCTGATTTTGGCAAAGTTGCGGCTGACAGCTCTGATGACAAAACCGCAAAAGACAATCGCGGAAACATCGGTTATGTAACCGCCATGTTGCCCGATGGATATTACAATCTGGAAAAAGCCATTTATGCGGCCAAACCAGGTGCTATAATTGGCCCTATCCGCACCAATAACGGGTACCATGTGGTTAGGGTGAATGCCTTCCGCCCTGCCCGTGGCGAGGTGGAAGTTAGCCAGATACTGATTAGAAAAAGCGACGACCCGACTTTACATGCAAGAGCAAAAGCCAAGGCCGACAGCGCTTATCAGGCGCTGGTGAACGGTGGCAAATGGGAAGAAGTTTGTTCAAAATACTCTGAAGACAAAGCCACCATCGCCAAAAGCGGATACATCGGATTTTTTGGCATCAACCGCTATCAAAAGGATTTTGAAGACACCGCTTTTGCTCTCGAACATGATGGTGACTTCTCCAAAGTGATGGAATCTTCCCTTGGGTTTCACATCATAAAGCGCAATAGTCGCCGCGGTATTGGCAAATTCGACGATATGAAACGCCCGCTTACTGATCGCATCAAGCGCGACAGCCGCAGTGAAATTGCCCGCCAGAGCATGATCGCGCGCATACACAAGGATGCAGGATACAAAGAGTTCCCGGAAGTGCTGAAAGCATGGTCGGCCAAGCAGGTAGACTCTGTATTCCTTACCTACAAATGGAAGCCCGATGCAAGCAATCCGCAAGAAGTGATGAATCGTTATGGTGATGGCAAAGCTTATACAGTAGCCGATTTTGAAGCATTCTGCGCCCGCTCAAGCCGCGAGAGAATGCGCGGCATGGGTATGCCGGTTTCTGAAACCATTGATAAATTGTACAAATCCTGGACCGATGAAACAGCCATCGAATACGAAGAGAGTCACCTGGATGAGAAATACCCGGAATTCAAATCGCTGATGCGTGAGTACGAGGAAGGCATTCTGCTTTTCGAAGCACTCAAGCAGAATGTTTGGGATAAAGCAAACTCAGATACGACCGGACTTGAGAAGTTCTTCAAAATGAACCTGAGCCAGAAATACAAATGGGATGAAAGAGCCAGCGTAAGCATTTATTCCATCAAATCCGACGATCCTAAACTGGTAAATGACATCTGGAATTTCGCCGCTAATAAAAATGCAGAAGAAGTTATGGCGAAGTTCAACAAGGAGGACAACGAAGTCATTACGGTGATTGAGAAAAAATACGAGAAAGGCAAAAATAAAGACCTCGGTACCCTTTGGAAAGCCGGTGACAGAACCAATACCAAAACGGATCCGGGTACAAAAACTGCTTCATTCCTGAAAATTGAAGAGATCCTGCCTCCACAGGCAAAAACACTGGCAGATGCCCGCGGATACGCCGTTGCTGACTATCAGGACCACCTGGAGAAAAAATGGATCGACGACCTGACCAAGGAGTATCCGGTAAAGCTGAATGAAGATGTTTTTGAGAGTCTGATTAAGAAGTAAATTGATATCCGATATCCGATATCGCGAGATACGATATCCGATTTAATTTTATGATTCCGCCCTGTCTGGTTTGTTGCCGGGCAGGGCGGAATGGCTTTCTGGTGGTTGCTTTTTTTAAACATATCCCAGCCTTATTTATTACATGAAAATAGCGATAAACACTCGTTTTTTGATTCCCAATAAAATGGAAGGTTTTGGGAGAATTACCTATGAGGTAACCAAAAGACTGGTGCAGAACAACCCCAACGATACATTTTATCTGTTTTTTGATCGCGCACATAAAGGGAAATTCAATTTCGGGAAAAATGCCGTTCCGGTGGTATTGCCTCCACCAGCCAGGCACCCTGTTTTGTGGTACATCTGGTTTGAGTGGTCGGTTTATCGAGCCTTAAAAAAAATTAGGCCGGATGTATTCTTTTCGCCCGACGGGTATGCCTGCCTCAGGAGTCCGGTGAAAACTTTACTCATGGTTCACGACATTTCGTTTATCCATTTTCCAAGGTTTATTCCTTTCCTGAAGAGGAAATATTACGAGTTTTATACGCCCAGGTTTTTAAAAAAGGCCGATCGGCTCATCACACTCACAAATCATGCATTAAAAGACATATCAGGTTTCTATCAAATACCCGAGGGAAAATTTGATCTTACCACCGTCGCCGCGCATGGTTCCTTTGAACCGGTTGATGCAGATTTGAAGAAACAGATTCAGAAAAAATACAGCGCGGGAGAGGAATACTTTTTATACGTGGGCGCCATCCATCCCAGAAAGAATATTGCGCGGCTCATACAGGCTTTTAATATGTTCAAAAAGCGAACAGGTTCTAGGTTCAAGCTGTTAATTGTGGGCCGGTTTATGTTTGATAACAAAGACGTCTTGAGCGCATACGAGGCGGCGGCATTTAAAAATGACATTCAGTTTATTGGCTACATGGGTAAGGACCTATATGCAGTTATGGGGAGTGCATTTGCCCTGACTTATGTCTCCAATTACGAGGGGTTCGGGATGCCTCTTGTAGAAGCCATGAACTGCCACGTGCCGTCCATTACGTCAAATGTAAGTTCAATGCCTGAAGTGGCGGCTTCTACAGGCATTTTGGTCGACCCGTCAAATACCGAAGCAATTGCCGAAGCGATGCACACGTTGGTCAGTGATGAAAAACTTTATCAGGAATTAAGACAACAATGTGTCATCAGAAAACGAGATTTTAGTTGGGAGCAAACAGCTTATGATGTGTATCAGAGTATGCTGAAATTATGTACACGGGACGGTAATTAAGCCTTTTTCATTCAAGATGTGATTGCTTATTTGACTGGCAACCTGGAAGCTTCCCTGTTGATTTAAATGTATTCCGTCAAAAAAGTCTTTGTCTTCCAAATCCAGGTTCAACACCTTCAGGCCGTATTTCTGACCGATATCAAAAATGACTTTGTTGAATTCGCAGACTAGAGTATTCATGTCAAAATTGTAGGGATATTTCAAGCCTTTTCTGAACTCCGGAATGGAAATAAGCACGCCATTAGCGTGTTTGCAAAGCAGCAGAATTTTCAATACCGTCAGATCATAGGCTATTCTGAACTCGGGAAGTGGCGTCGATTTTTTGACATCGTTGGTTCCAATGAGCAGCGTAAAAAAGCTGATGTCATGGATGGATATGGTTTGGCTGTCTGCTGTTATTTTACGCTGAAGATCGCAAGCTGTGAATCCGCTTACGGCGATGTTTAACACATTCCAGGAGTTGCCAATTTCCTCTTGTAAATGGCTGGAGATGTATTCCGGATAACCAAGATAGGAGCGCGCCCCGATGGTTATGCTGTCTCCGAAGCAGGCTAATGTTTCCCAGTTCATTTTTGGCCTTGATTGATGTGGTTTATAAGGTTTGACCCAATGCTTAACGTTTTAATGAGCAAATCGATGCTTGTCATTTGAAAACAAATCTCCCAAGGTAATATCCAATGTTTCCTTTACATTATTATTATCAGGAGGCGCCGGAAGTTCCGATAATGTAACATACAGTGGTTCGGAAATCTCGGATGGATTTGACAAAAACAATTGAATGACTTGCGAACTACCTATAAATGTTTGATTTCTGGAAGGGTCATTCTGACAAATACCGCTAAACTGGTACTCACTTGTAAAATCTTCTATCCCGGATACTGAAAACGGCACTTCATTTCCTGATTTATCTATGAATATAATTGTATCGGCGTTTTCATACTGTAAGAGGTATGATTTGCTCGCATCGCTCAGGATAAAGTTTTCGCCTTTGCCAGGATTGCTGCATGGATTGTTATTACAACTAATCATGAGCAGAATTGATGTTGCCAGAAAGAAAAATCTCATTATGGGTTTATTTGTTTGAATAAGGTACTTCTGAAGACTCAATTTAGCCTTTTATACTGATAAGTATTGCTCATTACGGGTTTTTCTGAGCCTTCATACTGTACTTCCTTGGTTACACTGTATTTGGATGAACCGAATGCATAGGTATAAATAAAAGTTCCTTTTTTGCCACCTTGTTTCCCTTGTGCCTTTGTGATGATGAGCATTGTACCATCCTCTTTCATACTTTTAGAAACAACTTTTTGCTGGCCCAAAAACCGTCCGCGCTTCTTGATTTTGGTTATAGCATGTACGTTTTTATCGGGCTCCCATACATACTGAATGTCTTGAACAATGGTGCTCTAAGCATATTGGTAAGGCTCTTCCTTATAGGCAAGCTGCCTTACATTCTCCATCGCCCGTTTCATATACGTTTTCCAAAAGAGCTTTGCAAAAAGCCAATTAAAGGGGTAGAGCAAAACCGTATTTGCATGCAGGGTGTAGGTATAGTCAACCAAAATCTTGTTTGGCTCTATTTCAGCGGTTTCCCACTCACCCACAAATTTAGTAAAACCGAGCATCCAGGATTGGAACTCGTCTACCTGAAATTTCCAGTACTTGTTTTCTACGCGCTCGAGAATTCTGTCGACGGAAACAAATCCGCCTTTTTGGGTTAGGGATTTGGCTGCGTAGACTTTCTTGCTGTATCCAGGTTGTCCCCAGTTTTCATCATCGGTGCAGTGGGTAACGCTGGGCATAAGCCCATAGCCGGTATGGATTTTTGAAACATCGCAGAGTAGGGGAGTCTTGAATGCGCGTTCCAGTGAGCAGGAGAAGGTGGTGGAGATTTTTATTAATAGGTGCATTATTGGGGGGATTTGTGCATTTTTTGTTGCTATCGATCTCGGATAATCGGCGTAGTCAGCTTTTGCTGCCTATGAACGTTTTAGCTATTGTTAGTTACGGGCTCTTAGCAAAACGACTCAAAGTACTTACACAAAAACGATTTTAACGGGTTGTATAATAGGTCTTGAAAAAAACCTTCTCCTATTGCGCCTAAAACAAACAATGATAAAGCTATTATATAGCCAGCATATTTTTTGTCGTTATTTGAATATTTTTTTGATAAAATATCGGCCAGCGCTAATTGAACGCCAAATTCCCTCTTCTTTTCAAGTTTTTTAAATATAGCTATTGCTTTAATCTGATCATTCAATTTTTCATAATGACTTCTAAATTCATTCAATATTTTATGAGGCTCAATTACACTTAGAGTGGCAAATCTTATAGGGTTAATTTCTGGCTTGTTTATTAGATTGTGGAATATAATTACAGTAGCATATGATAGAAGAAAGAATCCGACAAAAGCTATAATAGAGTACTCTGTCTTAATTCCGTAAATAATATAAATCAAAGGAATTGTGACAAAAGTCAAATAAATTGAAGCATTCCCAATGTTTATTAGAGCATGTTTGGAAATTTAGTTTTTCACAGCGTCAGTATTTAGCAAGAATCATTTGACAATTGGCCCAAAGTATCCATGATTCCGAACTTTCTACTGTTTTCTCATAATCCTTGGATAGTCTACGGAAGAAATTAAACCATCCAAATGTCCGTTCACTAACCCAACGCCACTTAACAGGGACGAATCCTTTGGCAGTAGGTGGTTTGGATGAAACCTCCGGAATCACGCCGATTGCTTTTTTAGAGACTTCAAAAAATTCACCTTCGTAAGCCTTATCAACCAATATTCTTTTAGTCCTTTTCAAAGCTTGCTTCACTTCCAGAATTACCACCCCTCCGTATATACTGTCGCCGCCATTAGCAGCATGAACAACCACCCCCCAAACCAGACCAAGTGTATCAACCAAAACCTGACGCTTTCGGCCATTTATTTTCTTATTCCCATCAAGGCCACGCTCCTCAGAAATAAACGGCGCTAACTTAATTGATTGACTATCAACACATACTAATGATGGTGTTGCCTCCTTTTCAACTACAATCCTCTGCCTTGAGTTCAGCCTCGTATTTAATTCTCGCAAGGTTCCATCGTGACCCCATTTTCTAAAATAGTAGTAAACCGCACTCCAATCCGGAAAACAGGGTGGCAAATTCCGCCATTGGCTTCCTGTTTCGTTTATCCAACGAATACCATCTACCACTTTTCTCAAATCAATTCGTCTTTTCCGTTGCAAGGGCAAAAATTCTGCTATAACTTGCCATTGGGAATCAGTGAGAGGTTCAAACTTCTTTCGCATAACCTTATGAATTCGATACTCACAAGTTATGCACTGATTCCTATTTTTTATAATGTATCAAATTTCCAAACACGCTCTTATAGTAGAATTTATTATCCTTAAAGGCCTCCTGGCGATAAGAATAATGCAAAAAATAAAAGTAAAAAACGAAACTGTACAAGCAACAGTCAAATTTGATTTGATCGAGGATTCAACTGTTGGTCGAATTAACAAGTTTATTCCTATTGCTAAAAACAATAAACTCGCAAAAAAGAAAATTTTACGCCCCCTTTTCCAGTGCCATTTATCATAGTCAATTTCATCAATATTATGTATTTTTCTTTGAATATTGAAAGCTAATCTATTGATGCTTATTGCTCCAAGTAAATAAGCAAATTCTTTCACATAATCTATCTCGTCAAAATCTAATCCTTTAATAAACTGGGTTATTATGATAAATCTTATAAAAGCAAATCCTAAAAAGAAAAATGATAAATAGTAGTAGGTTCTCCACTTACTATTTGAATCTGTATTTGATTCAATATCTGCCTTTCTGTTTTTTAGAAATTCATTGACAGATTTTTCAAGTGATTTTATTTCGGATTGGTTTTTCATTTCTTCTGCTTGTACCTAGGAGCTGGTTTGGAATTTTCTCACTGGGCAAAAAAAGCCCTCATTTTAGTCTCCGGCAGAAAACTCCAACACGCTCTAACTGTCATATGCAATATTACTTACAGTTTTCTTTTTTTTAATTGCACCATGCAATAAATTTAGACAACCCATAAGAGCAGGCTCCTAAAAATGCAAACAAATTAGCTGTTAAATAATGTGGCTTATCAACTAACCCTGCTTTTTTGAAAATTTTTGAAACCGGTAAAATTATAGACTTTCCAATTATAGCTAATGTTATTAATCCTAAGTATAACAATGTGGGAATAAAAGCTGAATGGACCACCCAAAACCATCTATCAATTGTCCAATTTGCTCCTTCCTTAGATTTGAATAACAAGAGATTCAAAATCTCTTTCGCTCCAAGGTTAAGGTCAGTTATTAGGGTTACCAAATCAGTAGTGTCCGGTTAAGGATTTGAAATTGTGTTATAGTTTATTGATATTCAGGTTTTTATAGAGGTTTTGGTTTGTGAACGATTTGAATTTGTCGGGACCGTTGATCTTCGCCATCTAAAAGCGACGATGAACCGAGGAAAGTTTATTTTCTCACAACTGATGAGTTTGATTCATCCTGAGGAATTTAACCGCTGCGTTGAACGCTACAAGGGTAATCACCGTGTTCGACAGTTCAGTTGCTGGCACCAATTCCTGTGTCTTAGTTTCGGCCAACTGACCCACCGCGAGAGTCTTCGCGATATTGTCGTTTGTCTTCAAGCGCATAATTCCAAGTTGTATCACTTGGGGTTAACCAAAGGAGTAAGCCGTAGTACACTTGCCGATGCGAATGAACAACGCGATTGGCGTATTTACGCCGATCTGGCACAAGCTCTAATTCAAAAAGCCCGGGATTTGTATGCAGGAACAATTTTGGAAGAGGTCGATTTGGATAATTCCATTTATGCCCTGGATTCCACCACCATTGATTTGTGCCTCGAGGTTTTTTGGTGGGCCAAATTCCGCAAGCACAAGGCTGCAGTGAAATTGCATACGCTTTTTGATATTCGTTGTCAAGTGCCGTGCTTTATCCACATAACGGATGGATTGTTCCACGATGTGAATGTATTAGACATTCTGGACTTCGAAAAAGAAGCTTTTTACATCATGGACAGAGGTTACCTGGATTGGATTCGGCTAAACTATATTCATTACCAGGGAGCCTACTTTGTAACACGGGCAAAGAAAAATCTTGCCTTTGAACGCATTTATTCCAACACCGTGGATAAAACCACTGGACTGAGATGTGATCAGACCATTCGATTAAAGAACTACTATGCCTCACTAGACTACCCCGATAATTTGCGAAGAATCAAATATTATGACAAAGAACATGATAAAACATTCGTTTTTCTTACCAATAATTTTGATGTGGAAGCTATCCAAATCACTCTGCTATACAAATACCGATGGCAGATCGAACTGTTTTTCAAATGGGTCAAGCAGCACTTACGGATAAAGGTGTTTTGGGGCGAAAGTTCAAATGCTGTCAAAACTCAAATCTGGGTGGCTGTTTGCACCTATGTTCTGGTGGCGATTTTGCGACAAACCCATCAAATCTCTATAAGCATGAACGAAATGTTACAAATTTTAAGCGTATCAGCTTTCGACAAAACACCTGTAAATCAATTACTTACGAACCCAAATTACAAAAACGAAAACCCCGATAATCCTAATCAATTGATTCTCTTTGACTTATAACCGGACACTACTGTTACCAAATATAAACTCAAAAATGCAAATATTCCTGCTACAGTTATATCTATTATTATCCCAACCATGTAAATAAGTGATTTATTATGTTTAATGCAATAGTTGAGTATGTAAAAGGTTGCGAGAATTGTAAAACTATCAAATATTAAATTTGAAAAAAACACACTTACTGAAATTCTATTTCCAAAAATACTTTCGTTTTCCAACGCTAATACAGCTGTTGTTATGAAAAAACTTAAATAGTAAGAAGCTGCAAAGAAAACCAAATAGTTTGCTTTGGGTGTTTTTAGAAAATTTTCACTCCACTTAGTTCTATGTAGAAAGAATAGACCTAATTGAGTTCCCATAAGTAGAGTAAAAACCATTTCTATCCAAGCAAAAATGCCTGAATTGTCTTTATTATTTTCATATCCTATTTGGGCTATAAATAGAATTGCCACAAATAGAAACCAATTATAGGCAAGTTTTTTTAATTTCTGGCTTGCGACAATATCTCTTAGTATTGTGTTTCTTTTATCAAAAATAGTCATGAGATATTTGATTACCTTCTTTGGCAAGTCTTGTATGTTGGCATTATCAATTTTCTGCCAAATGTTTGAATATAAAGTTTTGGATTTTTCTTTTTCTTCAGTTGTCTGTTGTGCGTCTAAATATCTAAAATAGATGAATAGAAAGCCACCTAGCCACCCTAATAATTCCAATATTTCAATTATTTTTTGGTTCAATTATTATTTGTTTTTATAGTTGTGACTGGCAACCTGTGCAAAAGCTTAAGCCGCCGCGATTAATTCTGCCGTGTTTTTATTGTTTGGCACTCTTAGCCACCCTCTAGAACCAAAGCAGAAGGCCATTCCCTCCTGCGATACCAAGGCTGTCAATCGCCAAAACATCAAAAATCCATCATTTCAGGCCATTTTCCACTTTTCAGCGCCTCTAATAGCCCTTTTACACCAAGTATGGACAAACTTCGCCTTAGATTGTAGCATAAGTGGATCAATGACCACCCTCCATTTGCCTTTTCCATACCTTTCAGTAAGGTATAAGTGTAGCCGCATGATCGCTTGATCGTGCCAAATAGGTGTTCAACTATGGCTTGTATTTATTTGTACACTTTAGGAGCCTCTTTCAGATATTGTTGGTTGACATCCAAGGCCTCTTGATATTCCTTGCGCTCCAGATAGTGACCATGCCGATGTTTTCTGGCAGTGCCCGACGGAAATTCACCTTGTCATGGGCATGCTCTGCAAACCGAGTACGAACTCGTATACCTTTTGAAGCGCCAGGCTGTAATTCCTCTTGAGTTGGACTTGTTGTAAAGTTCATTGTTTGTTGTCAGTTGCTTGCCTTGAGGAAGGGTCTTTTCCTGTTTTCAAAGGCATCTTCCGAGCGTGTTGGTTACGGGTTCAAGATAACGATTTTGGAGGAAGTTGGGGAGTTTTTGCACAGTCTGACGGCCTGCATACCCGCAGGCTGCCCGCATAGAGATTTTTGCCGTTTTGCACGTTGTTAACTATAGTTATTTCCATTCGTCATTTTGCAAATTTTTCAAATGCTACACCATTGAATTTATAGGCTCCATTTTCGTGTGTCCCAAGCCAAAGGTCGCCATTGTTGTCTTTGTAAATGCTGAATAGCGTAATGTCTTTTGAGTTGTCCTGAACGGCATAGTGTGTAATTTTCGCTCCATCATATTTCCAAACGCCATCACGATAGGTTACAAACCATAAATCATCATTATCATCCTTTACCGTTGATAGATACTCATCCAAATTACTATCCATTTTCCCGTCTAAACCGCCAATGCTTTGGTGCCTTGTGTAAAATTTATCGCTATTAAATGTTGTGCTATCGTAAATACTGTATCGATATTCTGTATTGAACCAAAAGTCGCCATTTTTATCTTCAGCAATGGAACGCACTCCGTTTGCACCTTCGTTGCGAAATTCAGTCACGTCTTCCTCGGTGATCCATTCAAACGATTTTCCATCGTATCGGCAAACTCCAACAGGGTTTGTACCGAACCAAATGTTTCCTTTTCGGTCTGTATAAATGCTGTAGATTTCAAAGGGATTGGGGAGATTGGGTGGTTTAGGCAATTGCAGCTCAAATAAAGTAATACCGTCATACCGATATACTTTCTCATGTTGATAAGAATGTCTGAACCACATATCTGTGGATTTGAGTTGCCAGTCATTACTGGAGATTGGCGATAGTGTCGTAAATGTATTTCCGTCGAACTTTACTATCGTTGATTTTGGATGGCAGCTGGTAAAGTATAGGTTACCAGATTCATCTTCTTTTATTTCATCAATTCTGTTGATTGGCAAACCGTGCCTGGTTGTAAAATTTATCAATGTCTTCCCATCATATCTATACACTCCTGTTTCCCAACTTCCAAACCAATAAATATCCTTTTTATCTTGATAAATAACCATTATGCTGCTTCCAAGTGCATTTACCTTGTCGCTGTAAACAAAGTTTTTTGTATTAACCTTTTGTTCTGTGGTTTGTCCATTACAAGAGGTCAATAAAATTAATATGCAGAAAAAAGTAATTATGTTGAATTTTAGCACCATCTATTTGATGTTTTACGGTCGTCCTTGAGTTGCAGCTTACTTGGGCACTGCTGATGTAGTCACGGCTAGCCGACTATGAAAAGAAGTGCAGCGTTAGGTGTTGGCTATTTCTTTTAATTTGATTTTGAATTCTTCAAGTCCCAACACTTCAACCTTTGGAAAAGCTATCTTATCCAATACTCTAAAAGAATATCTGTTGTAACACACAGTTCATAAGCCCCTTTGAGTAACTCAAGGTAAACCCAATGAAAAGGCGATCTGTCCGAGATACTCACTAACAGAACATTTGTATCCAGAACAACCTGCATAAATCATTTGCTCTTATAGGTGGTTCTGAGTTTCGTATGCAATAGTTGGTCAATTTTCTCAGCATTCCAACCTTCTTCATCCCACACTTTATTGGCAGTATCAATTGATTTCTTTGCAAAAAAGGAAGCAAGTAGGGCTTTTAATTGCGCAAGGTCTTGCTCGCTCAACTGGTGGGAAAAAGCTTTGAGCAGTTCAAGTTGAAGGTTGGACAACGGTCTTTCTAATGCTTCCATACGTTTTTGAAAATTTTTTATTACCAAAAGTAACAACTTTTACCTGATATTGATTCCAATGCGTTTTAGCTTTTCTGCTGGCACTAACAAGAGCGGAAATGTCGTGCCGACGATTAGGAGGCATGATCATTTCAGCATAGTTGGACGTAGTAGCTCCTTGTAAATTTATATTGTTTTTCTTCGATGCGGGCGTACCAGCAAACAGAATGAAATAAATGATAAATAATCTTTGATTTTTGTTTGTTTATTTCTGGTTTTTCGCCGAACTTCATTTAG
>JACJYQ010000003.1 GCA_020636025.1 Lewinellaceae bacterium
GAATTTTTTATCAAATTCTATAAGTTGTGTAACATATTCACGAAATAACGAGAAAGGTGGATTAGTAACAACAATATCGGCTTGCGTAAGCAAGTCGATACTTTCTTGGCTTCTAAAATCTCCATCGCCTTTTAATTTATGTATTCCAATTTCTTCTGGATTTGGGACTCTGTCTCCATTTTTGTCGCCTGTATATTCAAGCCAAATAGCATTTTCAGATTTGTGTTCGCTAAATAAATCTCGTTCTTGGTTTTTATAACAAGTTGTAATTAAGCATTTCAGTCCTAAATCTTCAAATTTGTGAGAGAAGTAATGAAAGAAATTACTAATTCTTGGGTCGTCACAGTTGCAAAAAACTGTTTTTCCTTCAAATTGCGATTTGTAGTGTCTTAGTTCTTTTTCAATGTCGGAAAGCTCTGTGTAGAACTCGTCATTTTTTAATGCTTTTGCGTTCTTTAAACTTTTATTTTGTGATTTCGCCATTATATTTCTATTCTTTTTTAAAGTCGTAAATTTACATTTTTTATGTCAGCTTTCAATGTAGCAGGGTCTTTCTTACACTGACGGCTAACTACTGTGTTATCGTAAACCCCAATGTACGTATATCCCCAATATTTGGTTGTATACCCGCAACCACCATTGCATGTTTTGTATATCCGTTTTCGGGAATATCGACAATAGCCACTTGTAATTCCACCCTGCCAAATTACCTAATTCACACAAACCCCAAGCCCTCAAACCTACCCCCCATAAGCCCTTCCGCTTCAACACCCAGCCATTTCTCCAGCAAGGTACTATACACCTGCCTGAAATCCACCTGATACTTAATATCCCCGCCATCCAGATCGTTCAGGTCAGGCATGTCGTTTAGCAGGCCTTTTTTCTTTAGTCCGCCACCCATGAACAGCATATTGTTGGCAGCTCCGTGATCGGTTCCTCCGGAGGCATTTTGCGCCACTCTCCTGCCGAATTCCGAGAACGTTACCACCATTACCTCATCCCATTTTCCTGCCTGTTTTAAATTGTTGGAAAAAACAGCCAAAGCATCATTCAGCTCGGTAAACAAGCGCTTCTGTTGTCCGGACTGATTGATATGCGTATCAAAACTGCCCAGCGAGACATAATAGATGCTGGTATCGGTATCAGCCAAAATAAGGGAGGCAATGGTTTGAAGATCCTTGCCCAACCCCGTTTTCGGATAGGCCGATGAAGTAGGTTTTAGCCGGCTTTGCTCATACAGGTAAGAAGCCGAAGTAAGTGTTTCCGACATGGTTTTGTACAAATAATCCACCGGGTTATCCTGGCCCTTCTGCATGGTGTGGGCTGCTGCCAGCTCGGCAAAGGTGTCACCTCGCGTACTCTCATACAGGCGTTTGGCATCCTGCAGCGCCAGGCCTTTTGTTGTATCCCCTTTCAACACCAGACTGAGGGTATCATCAAACTCTAGTGCCGCCGAGGGCTTGCCCGGGCATTGAGCATCCAGATACCTGCCCAGCCAGCCGGTTTGCCAGTACTCCGTGGCCGGACTCGCCGTGTGCCAGATATCCATGCTCCGGAAATGAGAACGGTCGGGATTGGGATAGCCAACAGAGTTGAGTACCGCCATGTCGCCCGAATCCCACAAGCCTTTCAAGGCACTCAGCGAAGGGTGAACACCGGCCTCATCGCTAAGCGACAATGCTGATTCCCGTTTTATGGAAAGACTCCTCCGCTTGCTGTAGTAAATGTCGTTGCGATAAGGAATAACCATGTTCAGGCCGTCGTTGCCGCCGCTCAATTGAATGATCACCAGCTTTTTGCCGCCTGGAGTTATAAGCCCCTTTTGGTTTTCAGCATACAGGAATCTTGGCACCAGCAGGGAAGCGGTGGCGAGGGTGCCGGTTTTTAGAAAGTCTCTGCGACGAATGATCATGTTGTTGCTTTTAAATGGTGTTGAATACCAAATGTTGTAGAAACGAGAATCAAGCTTATGACTTTGGTGCAGCGAACAAGTTTAAGAATGAATTATGATTTATGGGTAGGAAGAGAGTAGAATCTTTTGGAGGCTAAACTGCATTTGTGATTTCACCCTTTCAGGGCTTTGTATAACTTGTACGCTTATCAAGGGGCTGCACCCCTTGTTGCAGGATATGGCCCTTTCAGGGCGTTTAAAATAAGCATGCTGAGGCTAAGCTGCGATTGTGATTTCACCCTCTCAGGGCATTTGAAATAAGCATGCGATGAGGACAAATGCCCTGAAAGGGCTATATCCCAAAGCAATGCGGCGAAGCCCATTGCGACTTTCACCCAACATACAAAGCCCTGAAAGGGTGAAATTACAATCGCAAGGTTTGAGTATAACATTTCCTGTTTTGACAAACGACAAGCCTTCAAAATCCCAGAGGCTGATAATATTTTCTAAAGAAACCTGCAAAACACCCCAATTGTCGCACTGAAGTTCCGACCTTTGCATCGCCCGAGAGCGTGTTTGGAATTTTCCCACCGGGTCTAAAACGGTTCTTTTTTCGCCGTTTTTCATTGTACAACACAGTCAACATGAAAAAACTCTTTGTATTGCTTGGACTCGCTTTCATTATGGGTTCCTTCACTTTGAAACAAGTTCCACCGGAAATCCCGGCAGATGTAAATGCCTTGCTGAGCAAACATGGCTGCATCGCCTGTCACAACATGACGCAAAGACTGGTAGGCCCTAGCTGGCAAAACATCGCGGGCAAAAAATATTCTGCAAAAAAGATCAGCGCTTTGGTAAAAAAACCGGAACCTGGAAACTGGCCTGGTTATGTTCCCATGCTGGCTCAGCCGAACGTCCCCAAAGCAGAGTTGAACAAAATATCCGAATGGCTGGCCGGATTGAAATAAACTTTTGCCACTTGTTGGCTGTTTTGAATTGCACCTTATGCTTGAGCTTCCCATCGTAGATAAAGAAACAAATGGCCGCAGCCGCCGTCCGGAATGGCTGAAGGTGCGCCTGCCCATGGGCGAAAACTATCGCAATGTGCGCAGCATTGTAGACGAGTACAAACTCCACACAATATGCCAAAGTGGTAGCTGCCCCAACATGGGTGAGTGCTGGGGCGCCGGTACCGCCACGTTTATGATCCTCGGCAACATCTGCACCCGTTCCTGCTCCTTCTGTGCCGTGAAAACCGGCAGACCTAATGAATATGACGAGGACGAACCACGTCGCGTGGCCGAAGCCATTTGGCTTATGAAAGTCAAACACGCCGTGATCACCTCGGTAAATCGCGATGAATTAAAGGATCGCGGCGCTGAGATATGGTATCAAACCGTAAAAGCGGTAAAGGAACTAAGTCCGGAAACCACTATTGAAACACTTATTCCCGACACCAAAGGAAACTGGGAGGCACTGGAGCGTATGATCTCCGCCGGTCAGGAAGTGGTGAGTCATAACATGGAAACGGTGCCACGCTTATACAGAAAAGTACGCCCCCAGGCGAAATACGAGCGCAGTCTGGAACAAATACAGCGCACAAAAGACTATGGCAAACGCACCAAAACCGGCATCATGGTTGGACTAGGTGAAACACCCGAAGAGGTGTATCAGGCCATGGACGACCTGGTGGCGCACGGTTGTGACATACTTACCCTGGGGCAATACCTGCAACCCACCAAGATGCACATTGACGTGGCCGAGTTCGTACACCCCGATCAATTTGCGGAATACAAGGAAGTAGGCTTGCAAAAAGGCCTTAAGTATGTAGAAAGCGGCCCTCTGGTAAGATCAAGCTACCATGCAGAAAGGCATGTATTCTAATTATCCTTCTTCTTCTTGAATTTCCCTTCTTTCCAGGCTTTGAAAAACTGCCCCCAGGCCAGCGGACTGAATATGTTCATGGGTGGTGTTTGTCCCAGGTAGACGTATTCACGGGATTGTTGGCGCAGGTAGAAATTGGCGCTTTCACGACCGCCATAAGGTACCATATCCGGGTTCTTTCTCGCCTCCGCCAGATAATCATTGGCGATGTTTTCAGAGGCCCGACGCTGTAGTTCGGGCGTAACATCCATTTTCAGGAACTCTATTTTGAAGTGCTCCTTGGAGGGCCAGGGAAAAATGACCAGTTCCGGCAGGTTGAATGTATCCTGCGACATCGGCTGGATCACCGCGTAGCGATCTTGCGTCAGGGTATCCGGCACGGTGACGGTTATCGTTTCCAAACCAATGCAGGAAAAGCGCACTTTTTCACCTTTTTCCACTACGATGCTAAAGAAGCCGCGGTAATCGGAGTAAGTGCCCCGGTGTTTCTGTGGAAGGGATACAGTGGCGTATGGCACCGGAACCATCCGGCCATCCAGTTCGGTGATGATCATGCCCGAAAACTGAATGAGTTTCGGAGCTTCTGGTTCCTGTGCGTATAACTGGGTAAAAAGTCCAACGGTCAGGGTTAAAAGGGAAAGGAATTTCTTCATTATCTTGATGGTACAAAACTATATTCAACAAAGGTACGGCTACTGAACGTAAGAGTTGTATGATTCGTCCGCCGCGCAAAAGTCTGCTTAACCCATATTTAACAACAAAACATTGAAAAGGCTCTGGTTTTGCTCAGATTCTGCTAAATCCCCTCAATAAATTGGTGAAATTCAAAAATCAGTATAATCCGTGTGGATGTTTTGCATTTTGTTAGTAACTGATTTTCAAAATCTTGCGTTATAGGGTCGAAAAACTGTGAAATTTTCTCAAATCCTCTTTGCCTAGACTTTACATGAATAGTATCTGCAATGAGGGCAATTGTTACCTTTGTCGCCGTTTTTCGTATTTCAACATAAACTAAACGTATAATGCTTAACAGAAGAACACCCATTCTCACCGTAATTGCGCTGTTGCTTGGCAGTGTAGCCCTGAGTGCCCAAACTGCGCCTAAATACGGCCATATGAACCTCGGCAATTTGCTGGAAATGTTGCCCGACACCAAAAAGGCAAACGACGCGCTTAAAGTTTTCGCCGATAGTCTGACAACAGTTGATGATACACTCACCAGCGCATTTCAGAAAGCAATAACTGAATACCAGGCTGCTTATCAGGGAGGTATGCTTACTCCGGTGCAGGCCCAAACAAGGGAATTGGAACTACAACAACAACAGGAAGCCATTCAGAAATTTGAGCAAGAGGCACAACAAATGGTTGCTTCAAAACGCGAAGAATTGTTGAAACCCATCCTGGATAGTATTGATAAAGCCATTAAGGCTGTTGCCACTACAAATCAATACAAGATGATTTTCGACACCAGCTCAGGCGCTATGTTGTTCGCCGAAGACACAGAGGATGTGACAGATCTGGTAAAGAAACAATTGGGCATATTATAGTCAACTAAAATGCTCTTGGGTTATCCAAAATTTTAGAAAGAAAAGGTGCGTAGCACTCAAATTCAGAAGTTATAACCCAACATTTTTCAGGTGCAGCGCATCGAAACGCAAAATAAATGTTTCGGTGCGCTGCACCTTTTTTATTGCCCAAACAAAAACCAAAGAACTCCCGCCACCCCACAAATACATTAACCATTAACCACTAACCACTGATCACTAACCACTAATCTCAGGTCATTTTCATTGCATTACACTTCAGGGATAAGGAAAATAACTAAATTGAGAAACAACCGTCGGACTTTTTTAGTTTTGCGGGGTCTTTATAGTCAATCCCTAATTCCAGGGCCTTTTGCATATTCAATCAATTATGGACTTTTCCTTTAAAACACTTAACAACGTAGCCGGATGGCTAACATTCGTCATTGCAGCTATTGTGCTGGGCCTTGCCGCCGAACCTACAGGCAGTCTTTGGGATTGCGGGGAGTTTATCGCCGGTGCGTATAAACTCCAGGTGGTGCACCCTCCCGGTGCTCCTGTTTTCTTGCTGGTAGGCCGTTTGTTCACCTGGATCGGTTCAATGGTTTCAGATGATCCTGCCACCATTGCCTATAGTGTAAACCTCTTATCTGCTATATGCACCGCCTTTGTGGCGCTGTTTGTATGCTGGGGAACCAGCATTCTTGTGCGCCTGGCCTTGCTGGGACGTGAAGAAGAGCCTCAGGGCATGCAGGCCATCGTAACCGTTGGCGCTGGTGTTGTGGCTGGTTTGGCAGCTGCCTTTACTTCATCTGTTTGGTTTTCTGCTGTAGAGGGCGAGGTGTACGCCATGTCTACTTTCTTTACAGCCATGACGCTTTGGGCTGTGCTGAAATGGTATAACCTGCCAGATGAGGCGCATAATGATCGCTGGCTGGTTTTTGCCTTGTATTCTGTGGCTTTGTCGATTGGTGTTCACCTGCTCAGTCTGCTCACGCTTCCGGCGCTGGCGATGTTCTACTATTTTAAAAAATCTAAAAAACCAACGGTCGCAGGCACCCTGATTGCCGGTGCTGTTGGTGTAGGCTTTATTGTAGCCATACAAAAGCTGGTCATTGCGGGTATTCCAACCATGTGGGCCAGCTTCGATAAGATGTTTGTCAACAGCTTTGGATTGCCGTTTTTCTCCGGAATTATTTTAGTGCTGTTGTTGTTTGCGGGTGCTATCTGGTATGGATTAAAAAGATCAGTTCGTACTCAAAACGGTCTGCTTCAGCGCATCGTGGTGGCATTCGGACTTATTGTCGTGGCCTATTTTTCTTATGGCATGGTGATCATTCGCGCAAACGCGAATCCACCGATCAATATGAACGACCCATCCGATCCGATGCGTCTGTTGCCTTACCTAAACCGCGAGCAGTACGGAGAACGCCCTCTGTTCCGTGGTCCTGATTTTGACGCGCAGCCGGTTGGTATGGATAGCGAAGAGCGTTATGGCCGCGTAGGCGACCGCTATGTTGTGGTAGATGAAAAAGTTTCCTATAAATACGCTCCGCAGGATGAAAAACTCTTCCCACGTATGGGAGACTATTCTCAAGGGCGTCCGAGGTTGTACCGTCAATGGATCGATAAACCATCGGGTGCACTGAGCCTGGGTGACAATATCAAATTCTTCTGGCGCTACCAGATTGGCTGGATGTACTGGCGTTACTTTATGTGGAACTTCTCGGGCAGACAAAATGGCGACCAGGGTTATTATTCCTGGGATCCAAGTTCCGGAAACTGGATAACCGGATTTGACTTTTTGGATAAAGGCAAATTGGGAAATCTTGATAAACTGCCGGAAGCGGAACGAAATAACATGGCCAAGAACAAGTACTATATGATCCCGTTCCTGCTGGGACTGATTGGACTTTTCTTCCATTATCGCCGCCGTCCTAAGGATTTTGCTGCCCTTATGGCCTTGTTCATCATTACCGGCCTTGGAATTATTGTGTACTCCAATCAGCCACCAAATGAGCCCAGAGAACGTGATTATGTTTTAGCGGGTTCTTTCTTTACCTATTGCATCTGGATTGGTTTAGGAGTGGCCGCTATTTATGATGGTCTTTCTAAAGCACTTAAAGGCGCTGCGGCACCGGTTTCCATTGCCATTGGACTTGTTGTTCCATTCTTAATGGTTACCCAAAACTGGGATGATCATTCCCGTGCAAAGCATTTTGCAAGCCGCGATTACGCCAGCAATTTCCTGAACTCCTGCGAACCCAATTCGATCATTTTTACTTATGGCGATAATGATACTTATCCACTGTGGTATTGCCAGGAAGTGGAAGGTATTCGAACGGATGTTCGGGTGGTGAACCTTTCTCTGATTGCAGTAGACTGGTACATCGGGCAATTGCGAAGAGCGGTAAACAACTCACCGGCCATTGCCATGAGTATTCCGCAAGAACAGTTAAGAGGGTATAAGCGAATTCAGATCCCTTATGGAGCACCTGCAGGGGAAAAGGAAATGGACATCAATCAGGTAGTGAAATTCCTGGGCGAAGATCATCGCCAGGCTTCCAGCGGAGGTCGTGATTTCGACACGTACCTGCCTACCCGAAAAATGTACATACCGATCAATAAGCAGGAGTTTATAAACAACAAAATTGTACCGGCCAATGATTCCACCATGGTGGATACGATCCACCTGGACTTGGGCAGGGATAAAAAGTACATCATCAAAGACGAGCTGGCCATCCTCGATATCGTGGCTTCCAACATAGGCAAACGGCCGATTTACTGGGCCGTTACCTGTCGCGAAGACAAACTGCTGGGGCTTGATGATTATCTGCAATTGGAAGGTCTCAGTCTACAACTGGTGCCGCACAAAACCAGAAGCAGCTCTGAAGCTTATGGCATTATTGGCTCGGGTCGTGTGGCTTCGGACATCGCCTTCGACAACATTATGAACAAATGGAAATGGGGCAATTTTGATAAAGAGCGCTTGTTTGTTGACAAGTCTTACCTGCCAAGTTTGCAAACCATGCGTGTGGCTATGATCCGCATTGCACGCCAACTGGTTTTGGAAAGAAAGTTGGACAAAGCGGAAGCGCTGGCGGATAGGTATTTTGAGGTTTTCCCTCAGTACAATTTCACATACGACCAGTTTACAGCCTTTATGTCTGATGTATACGTTCGCTGTGGAGCCAATGAAAAAGCAAAAGAGCGGATAAACATGATCGCCAAAACGATGGAAGAGAATTTGATATACTACAATTCTCTGTCGAGCAATTTCCGCAAAGGATATCAACAGGAAGAACAGTTTACGCTGCAAACAGCCAATAACCTGATCAGAATGGCTGGTGATATGCAAGACGAAGCGTTTCAGAAAGAACTGCAGGATAAGTTTGGTCCTTACATGCAGGCGGCACTTCCTCCTGCTCCGGTCGAAGAAATTCAGTAAAACTGAGAGTTAAATAAAAGAAGCCCGTTCCGAGTACTCGGAACGGGCTTCTGATTTGTAATCACCGGGTGTCTTCAAGTCACCCGGTGATTACAAACAGCACTATTCAATTACTTCTTCGTTTTCAACACATCAAAAATGTATTGTCCAATCTCACGGCCATTGCGCAAACCTTCCTGGTTGCCGCGAGAATAGTGAATACCACCGTAAAGACGGCTCATACCAACCTGGTCAGCAGCTTCCCTGAAGGAGTTGAAGGAACGCGGATCAATGCCAAATTCCATTTCAGTAGAATCCGTGAAGGAGAAATTGTCGCCGAATACGTTTGTCAGTACGGTAGAGGCGGCTCCTGAAATGGTACTGTGAGCACTGGTATGCTCAGGGAATGGAGGAGACTGAATAAGCGGAGTCCAGGCTGGGTCGATGTACTGGTTGATATATGATTCCGGACGAATCAAATCGTATTTGTACTTGGCCGTCCAGGATGAAATAAAGCCATCAGCCAGGGCGCAGGCCACTTTGGCATAGGCTTCTGCAGACTGGATAATGCTGTAGTTTGCTTTGCGGCAAGCATGAGCAGTGATGTTCATCCAGTGTCCGCCAGGGCCGATTTTCTTTCTGGCGAAAGCAATGTGCCCGCTTACTTCCATAGCGAATGGATTATCGTCCCAGTACCAGGCAGTAGCAACTTCGTCTTCTCTTTTAGCATTTACAAAATCGTACACTTCCATGGCCTGTTTGTAAAAATCACTTCCTTTTTCGATGCTGAAATCAACCGGAGGACCTGCCATGAACTGTGACGCCGAATCAAGCACCCAGGTGCGGATGGTCATCCAGTATGGCTCCAGCGCATCTCCATAAGCCGGAGGAGTAGGGCGCCAGCGATCGGCAGCATCTACTTTGATCTCAAATTTTGGAGCGCTACGTGTTTGCGCATAATTGTCGGACTTAGACCAGGTGATGATGTGTTGTGCAATGGCATCACCAAAGGCCATGGAGCGGTCATAAACCTCTCCTGGCATGTTCATAGCCTTGAAATCAGCAAACGTTTTTTCCTCGAGTTCTTCCACATCACCTTCTGAAAAGATGAGGGCTTTACCCACCGTCAGCAATGCGTTGATACTGGCAAGCGGGTAACAGTATTCCTTGCCAGCTTCTGGTTTTGGACAAGGTCCCAATCCGTTGACGTATTGAGTAATACTTTGATATTCAGGGAAGCCTGGCACCAAAGCTTCGTAACCGGCAATGGCAGAGTAGGCGTATATACGGGCAGCTACCGGAGGGGCAAAAATATCGTGGCGAATGATGTCAGTAATTCGTTTGATACCGGCGTGCATGAATTCGGGGTTGGTTGCTTTTTGCTGGTAATCCGTGCTGCTGTTGTTACAGGCAGGAAGCCAGAAAAGAAGCGAAAACGCAACACTTATCAGGATTTTGTTTTTCATTGAAATGAATGTTTATGGATATATAGTTTAGTTTGTAAGCAAAAATACCACAAAAGGTGGCTGAAACAGCTTAGAAATTCCTTAATCCGGGAGGAGCTAAAAATTTTTCCACATCATGCTTTCTACGGGTCTGGTAGTCTTTTGGTTGTATTTGGCGCCAGCTTTCTTGTTGTAGTAGTTTTCGATGTGACCCTCTACCATGAAATATATCAACTGGCCAATGGGCATACCGGCATAAACACGCACTGGTTGTACACAGGATATTTCCAGTGTCCAGGTATTACAAAATCCTACATCTCCTTTACCGGCAGTGGCATGAATATCAATACCCAGACGGCCCACGCTGCTCTTGCCTTCCAGAAAAGGAACGGAGTTGTGTGTTTCAGTATATTCCTCTGTAACGCCCAGGTATAAGGTGCCGGGTTTTAACACAAAGCCTTCCTCCGGTATATCAATAGGCACAATTTTGTTGTGCTTCTTCGCATCCAGCTCTGCATTTTCATAAACAGCCAGGTGTCGCCCCAAATGCACATCATAGGAGTTGGTTCCCAGACATTCCTTTACAAATGGTTCTATAACGATTTCGCCGCTTTCGATGGATTCAAGAATTTTTTTATCGCTGAGTATCATAAATATTTAATGAAATCTTGGGTGTATCAAAAAGTCCGCAAAATTACCCCAAGCGGGCAGAAATTCAGATTTCCTCATAACTTTTCAGGCGATCATCTGTTTTTGATGCCTATATCCGCTTTATTTCTACAGAGGGCGTTTCCAAAATGAAAAAAACACTTGTATTAGGAGCAACAACCAACCCGGCCAGATATGCCTATCTGGCGGTAGAGCGCTTGCAGCAATATGGTCACGAAGTGGTGCCGGTGGGGATCAAAAACGGTGAAGTGTTCGGATTGCCCATTCTGCATGGACAACCTTCCTTTTCAGACATAGATACCATAACACTTTATCTGGGCGCTCCCAGGCAAAAAGAGTACTATGATTATATTCTCTCACTAAAACCGAAGCGGATAATCTTTAACCCAGGAACTGAAAACCCGGAATTGGCTCGACTGGCTCAACAACACGGAATTGATCCGGTAGAAGGTTGCACATTGGTAATGCTCTCAGTTGGTACATACTGATTATATTTGTCGCATGACTTTTGTCATGCCTTAACCATGCCACAATCCACCATATTTGAAACCCGGGCAAACGGGAAACTGTTGCTTTCAGGTGAATACTTCGTTCTCGACGGAGCTACGGCCCTGGCTATGCCGGTGCGCTTTGGACAAACATTGCAAGTGAGTACTCTCGACAAGTCGTCTGAACTGATCTGGGAAAGCAGAGAGCTGGATTCGTCGATCTGGTTTGAGGCCATTTATGAATTACCGTACCTGGGTGTGGTTGAATGCCTGGACCGCAGTGTTGCCGAAATGCTGGCATCCATCATCCGTGATTGTCAGCGGCAAAACCCGCAGTTTTTGGCCGGCAAAGAGGGTGTCCAAGTAAGTACGGTGTGCGATTTTCCGCGTTCCTGGGGACTTGGAACCAGCAGCACCATCATAGCCGCCATGGCACGTTGGGCCGGGGTGGATCCTTACCCGGTTTTGCAACATACCCTGGGTGGCTCCGGCTATGATATTGCCTGTGCCTATGCAGATTCCCAAGTGTTGTATAAGTTGGAAGAAGGGAAACCGGTCATTCGTCATGTGGTGTTTGAACCTGCCTTTTCTGATAAATTGTATTTCGTTTTTCTGAATAAAAAACAGAACTCCAGGGAAGGCATAGCTCGATACCGGGAAAAGGCAAGGGACAACGCGGGTCTCATTCCAGAAATTTCAAGATTATCCGAGCAAATGCTCAATGCCGATCGGCTGGATGAGTTTGAGCATTATATGCTTGAGCACGAAAATACGATCGGGAAAGCCCTGGACCTGCAACCGGTGAAAGCCAGGCTCTTCCTGGATTATTGGGGTGAAATAAAAAGCCTGGGTGCCTGGGGAGGAGATTTTGTGATGGCTACGAGTAATAAAACCCCTGAAGAAACCATTAAGTACTTTGTCGACAAGGGCTTCCAGTCGGTGCTTCGCTGGGAAGAAATGGCCCTTTCCACTTAATTCCTTGCAATATGAATAAACTATATCTTCTTATAAGTGCCTTTCTTATTTCCCTCGGGTTGTCCGCACAGGATTTTGAAATGGCAGAAGGCATGGGCAGTGAAGATGCGCGACCTTTGGTTTCCATCCCGGATGCAAAAGGTTTTGAGGATGTCCAGGCGCTGGATCCTACCATTTTACTGGATATTCGGTATGCCACTGAAAACAACTTTACCAAATCAAAAATTTACGATTGTCCCCGCTGTTTGTTGAGAACCGAAGCTGCTGAAGCGCTGGTGAAAGCGAATAGAATGTTGAAGAGCAAAGGTCTCGCATTCAAGGTATACGATTGCTATCGGCCAAAGCCCTACCAGCAGAGACTATGGGACAAGGTGCCTGATCCAAACTATGTGGCTCCACCAGCGAAAGGATCCATGCACAGCCGCGGCGCTGCTGTGGATATTACGCTTGTAGACGCTCATGGTAAAGAACTAAACATGGGTACAGGATATGATTTTTTTGGACCGGAAGCACATTCGGATTATATGGAACTGCCGGTTGAAGTGTTGAAAAACCGGAAACTGCTACGTGAAACGCTGGAGGCAGTTGGTTTTAAAGGGATCAGGACCGAATGGTGGCATTTTTCATATCGCCTGAAAACTTACTCATTGGCTGATTATATCTGGTCTTGCGAAAAGTAATTTTCGCCGCACGTGGTGTTGTTTCCGCAGGATCACCACGCGCATACGGCAACGTGAGTAGTCCAATTATGATACGATTTTAAGTGTTGGGTCAAATCCAACATTTAGGTTTTAAACTACATCAATGCCACTTCAACTATTTGCATAGCATCCCGCGTTGGTACTTGCTCTTGGTGTTCCTGCAGAAACACTAAGAGCGGCGAAAAAAAATAGTTGGCTGCAACCCAAAAAATTAAGACAATGGCCCTACTGAATAAATATTGCATGTTCGTAATCCTTTCATTAATTATTTCCTGTACTGGTCAAGGTAATCAGAAGAAGAATGATGCAAATTCCATAACCATAAATCCAGATATTGGTGAAACCAAGTTTCCGCTTCCAGAAAATGGTTTTTATTGTGGGTTGTTGGATAGTAAAGGAAATCTATGGTTCGGAAGTCGTGGAAATGGAGTTTTTAAATTAGAAGGAAATTCATATTTAAACTACACTAAAGAAAAAGAGCTGTGTAGTGATGATATAACCTGTATATCAGAGGATAAAAAAGGAAATTTATGGTTTGGAACTACAAATGGAGTTTGTAGATTTAACGGAAAAGACTTTGAAAGTATTGAAATCCCCCAAAGTGAAACTTCTAGCGTTTGGCTTGATAAAGTTTATCCAATAGTTAACCCAAATCAAGTAATGTCAATTTTAGAAGATAAAGAAGGCAATCTATGGTTCGGTACTAATGGAGCAGGAGTATATCGTTATGACGGAGAATCATTTACACAACACCTTTCAAAAATTGGTAAGATTTATGAGGATGGACAACAACATAATATCGTCCTTAGCATAGTAGAAGACTTAAAAGGCAAGCTATGGTTCACTTCTTTAAGTCACGGTGGCGTTAGCGTTTATGATGGAAAAGAATTTAAACATTACACAAATGAATTAAGCGATGATTTTATCCGAATAGCTTATTGTGATAGTAAGGGAAATATCTTAATAGGAACGCATGGCAATCATAATGGCGGACTTGACCTATACGATTGGAAGAATTTTAAAACATTTTATAAAACTAATGACGGTCTTTCAACCAACAATGTACGATCGATATTTGAAGACAATGAAGGCCAATTTTGGATTGGAAGCGGGAATAGTCCACTCAGTATATTTAATGGAAAAAATTTTAGGGTCTTTAAAGGAAATGAAGGTCAAGAGTACGATAGAATAATATTTATCCTTGAAGATGCTAAACACAACATTTGGTTTGGGAATAAAAATGGTCTTTGGAAATTCGATGGCAAGAATGTGGTCGAAATGACTCAGGCTTAAAAAAGAAAATAGCACGCGCGGCGACGGGGAGCCTATCCATTGGCTGATTATATCTGGCCATGCGAAAAGCGAGTACAGATTTATTCTGCCAGCAACTCACTTAAAAGTTCTGCTTCGGCGGCAAGCTCAGGGCATTTAAGTGGCAATACAGCCTCCATAGCTTGCTTGTCTTCAGCTTTCATGCGTAGTTCGGAAATGCATTTTCTTGCCTTCATAAACGCCTGCTGAATGGCTTCGAAATCAATATTTTCTTCTTTTGCAGCCGCTTCCTTGTTCAGTGTAAGCAGCTGGTTTGAGCAGTTACAGACAGCAACGGCCATTTTCTCCGCTTTGGATTTGGGGTCTTCGTTTTGGCAGGAGAAGAGTAGGAAGGAGAGCAGCAAAATTATTCCAGTTCGCATGAATTTTAGTTTAGTTGTGTTCAATCTATATTATAACCGGATTTCCATCTGAATATTGGCTCTGATAAATTCGTCGCTATCTAGCGGGACGCAACGAAAGCCCAGTTTGAAGTACAGGTTTATTGCCTGATATGCTTTTGTATTCGACAAGAGGAAAACGCGCCTGGCTCCCAGCTCTTTCGCACGTTCCAGCGCAGCAATTCCCAATTGTTCCCCGATTTTAAGTCCGCGAGCAGATTCTGCTACCGTCATTTTCGCCAGTTCAAGTACCCCATCTCCAAATGGTTGTAGTGCTACCGTACCGATGATCTCTTCGTCTTTCTTTGCCAACAAAACAGCGCCTCCGTCGTTGATGAAGTACTTTTCCGGATAATCGAGCGTATCCAGATCAATCTGTTCCACTTCAAAATCGCGGGATATCCAGGCGATGTTCAGATCTTTCCAGGCTTGCTGGTATTGGGGCGCCCAATCGATGATTTGGACCATGGTTTATGAGCTTTGTAAAGAGAGTTTGAGCCGGGTATAATGTCTCGCAGATTCTACACAGAAAAATCTGCGTGAAATCTGCGAAAAAAATCTGCGTAGAATCTGTGCGAAATAAAAACAATGCGGGATTATTCTTCAGAAGTCACTTGTTGCTCACCATGTCCATTCTCCACTTCTTTTTCATCCGGCAATGACAACCAGAAATTATTAATCCCTTCACCCTGGATCAGACATATTTCCTGAGCATTCAGTAGTTCAAGCAGCGCCAGAAAAGTCACCACAGCATGTATGCGGTTTTCAAGGGTGAAAAACAACTCTTCAAAATCCTTCTTTTCACCGGGTTTCAATTGGGTAAAAATGTACGCCCGCTGATCCTGAATGCTGTAATTGAAATTATACACCGTGTGAACGCGCTTGGCTTTTTTCTCCTCTTCAAAACGAGACACTAGTCGCTCAAAAACCCGCAGCAACTTGTATAGCGTAACGGATTCCATTTCCGCTTCCGCCAGTGCGTGTTCCGCCAGTTTCTTCAACTCCTGAGATGCGTATCCTCGAGGACTCATAAAAGCCCTCACTTCCTCGAGACGTCGCAAATCTTCGAGTACGCTTTTGTAGCGTTTGTATTCCAGCAAACGCTCCACCAATTCATGTCGCGGATCAATTTCATTGCCTTCGTCATCCACCTGCTTACGGGGCAGCAACAATTTGGCCTTAATCCGCATAAGGGTGGCGGCTACCACAATAAACTCGGATGCCAGGTCTACATTCAGGGACTCCATGTGCTGAATGTAAGCCAGAAAATCATCCGTGATCTTGGCAATCGGAATGTTGTAAATATCCAACTCGTCCCGCTCAATGAAGAACAGCAGCAGGTCGAATGGCCCTTCGAAAACGGGCAGTTTTATGGTAAATGTTTCTGACACTTAAGCTCCCAGGTCTTTTCCGATGTCCCGGCGGTAATTTTTTCCTTCAAAGTCAATGACTTTCGCATTGCGCTTCGATTTTTTTACAGCCGCCTGAATGTCTTTTCCGTAACTGGTGATGGCAATCACACGGCCTCCGGCGGTGAGTGTTTTCCCGCCTTTTTCGCTGGTCCCGGCGTGGAACAAGATACTGCCTTTCACTTTATCCAGACCGCTAATTTCTTTTCCTTTTTCATAGCTATCTGGATAACCACCGCTTACCAACACCACCGTTGCCGCACTGCGCTTGTCGCTTCTGATCTTTACCCTGCCCAAAGTGCCGCGAGCGCAATTGTCGAGCAGAGTGACCAGATCGTTTTTCAAGCGAGGAAATACAACCTCCGTTTCGGGATCGCCCATGCGACAGTTGTATTCAATGACATAAGGTTCGTTATTGACTTTTATTAACCCTATGAAAATGAATCCTTTGTAAGGCAACTTCTCCTTTCTAAGTCCATTAACAGTCGGCTTGATCACGCGCTCTTCTACCATTTGCCACATAGTTTCATCCACAAATGCAACTGGGCTTACGGCGCCCATTCCCCCGGTATTTAAACCGGTGTCGCCTTCTCCAATCCGCTTGTAATCTTTTGCTTCGGGTAAGATGCGATATGTTTTTCCATCGGTGAGGATAAACACGCTGAATTCAATTCCGGAAAGAAATTCCTCCACGACTATCCGGTGTCCCGAGCTGCCAAATTTCCCTCCAAGCATTTCCCGAAACTCTTTTTCGGCATCTTCATAGCTTTCGCAAATGACTACGCCTTTGCCAGCAGCGAGTCCATCAGCTTTCAATACAATAGGAAGCTTGTGCTGACGCAAATATTCCAGTCCGCTTTCAAGGGTATCAGCAGTGAATTCCTGGTAAGCCGCAGTCGGTATTTTATGGCGCTGCATAAATTTTTTACTCCAGGCTTTGCTGCCTTCCAGCATAGCGCCTGCCTGAGACGGACCAACAAATGGAATGTCTTTCAAGGTGTCTTTTGATTGAAAATAATCCCAAATTCCCCGAACAAGTGGTTCTTCAGGGCCTACTACAACCATGTTGACATGGTGGCCCAACACAAATTTTTCCACGGCTGGGAAATCAAGCGGATCCAGGGCTACATTTTCGCCACATTCGCCAGTACCTGCATTTCCGGGTGCGATGAATAATTTTTCACAACGGGGGCTGCGGGAAAGCTTCCAGGCGAATGTGTGTTCGCGACCGCCGCTCCCCAATAGAAGGATTCGTTTCATTAAATCAGATTCGTTCAATTACAATGGCTGTAGCGCCGCCACCGCCATTGCAAATGGCAGCCAGTCCAAGTTTTCCGTTTTTCTGTTGCAAAACATTATTCAATGTAGTGACGATTCGCGCTCCGGAAGCGCCAAGTGGGTGACCGAGGGCTACGGCTCCACCAAATACATTGGTTTTATCATGTGCTACATCCAGCATTTGCTCGAATGCCAGGGTTACGGCGGCGAAAGCTTCGTTTACTTCGAAATAATCAATATCGTCTTTACTCAAGCCAGCCATTTTAAGCGCTTTTGGAGCTGCTACGGTAGGAGAGGTGGTAAACCACTGTGGTTCCTGCTCGGCATCGGCAAATCCGCGGATCTTGGCTACTGGCTTCAAGTTGAGGCGCTTTACTGCCTCCTCGCTGGCCAGGATCAATGCCGTGGCGCCGTCGTTAATGGTGCTGGCGTTGGCAGCTGTAACCGTTCCATCAGGCGTAAAGGCGGGGCGCAATCCCGGGATCTTATCGAACATTACTTTCTTGTATTCTTCATCCTCTGAAATCGCCAACGGATCGCCTTTTCGTTGTGGAACCAAAACAGGTACAATTTCAGATTTGAACAAACCGGCTTCTGTAGACGCCGCAGCGCGCTTGTAGGAATCAATGGCAAAAGCATCCTGCGCTTCCCGCGTGATGTGGTACTTGGCAGCAGTAGCATCGGCGCAAACACCCATGGCTTTTTGGTTGTACACATCGGTTAGACCGTCTTTAGCCAGACCGTCCACCAGCGTAGCATCGCCGTATTTGTATCCCCAGCGAGCGTTGGGCAGGTAATAGGGTATTTGCGACATGTTTTCCATACCACCAGCCACCACGATGTCATTCAGCCCCAACATGATGCTTTGCGCACCAAAGGTGATGGATTTCATGCCTGAGGCGCATACCTTATTTATGGTAGTGCAAGGGATGTTATCGGGTAATCCGGCAAAACGTGCTGCCTGTCGTGCAGGCGCCTGACCGAGATTGGCGCTCACCACATTGCCCATCAGCACTTCATTCACCTGATCGGCTGCTACACCGGCTTTTTCCAAAGCGCCTTTAATGGCAGCTGCGCCAAGCTCCGTAGCGGATACTCCGGAAAATTGGCCTCCAAAGCTTCCAATGGGTGTTCTTACGGCCGATACGATAAATACTTCTTTCATTGATTTTATTTTTTGTGCAAAGGTATTCACAGTTTCAAGTGGATAAAAGGAATACCCATATTGGTTTGATTTTTTTCAGATAGCCATTGGGCACTCCCGTGCCACGATCCCCGAGGCATGTGTCCGTACTCATACCCCTGGTCTTGTGTTGGCGCCTCGTGCCACGATCCCCGAGGCATGTGTCCGGGCCCGTACTTCTGGTCTTGGGTTCACGCCTCGTGCCACGATCCCCGAGGCATGTGTCCGGATCTGTATCCCCGGTCTTGTGTTCGCGCCCCGTGCCACGATCCCCGCATTTCATACGGGGTTATTTATGTTTTACCACTTCGTGGTTTTTTAAGGAGTTTCACTCCTTTTTTATACACTGGCAAATAACTTCGTTTTGCCATTATCGAATTAGCTAATTATCACATTAGCTAATTACTCAATATCCTTTCGCTGAGTCCTCCCCACGTTCATCGGCAACGCCTTGCCATTTGCCGTCTGACAGGCGTATGATGGCCTCCACTCTGCCTATGGCGCTGCGTTCAGTTACGGTATGTCCTTTTGCTTCCAGTTTGGTTATTACATCAGGAGCAAAGCAGCCCTCCTCTATGGAAATCTGGTCGGGTTTCCATTGGTGGTGAAAGCGTTTCGCCTGTACGGCTTCACTTAGTGACATATCAAACAAACTCAGGTTGATGATTACCTGATACACGCTGGTTGGAATGGTGGTTCCGCCAGGTGTACCAACGATCAGCCATGTTTTTTTGTCCTTGGCTACAATGGTCGGGGTCATGCTGCTCAGTGGTCTTTTGTTTCCGGCGACTGCGTTGGCTTTTCCTCCAATGGCGCCGTATAGATTCGGAGTTCCAGGCTTGGCGCTGAAATCATCCATTTCATTGTTTAGGATAAATCCTGCGCCCCCAACGACAGTTCGGGAACCATAACTGTCGTTCAGGGTGGTGGTAATGGAAACGGCATTTCCATCTTTGTCGACAATCGAAAAGTGAGTGGTTTCTTCACTTTCCTTTATATACCCGGCGGTCATGTCCATGCTTACGGTTGCCGTATCAGGGTTGAAGGTTGACATCCGTTTGCGAAGGTATTCCGGGTCGGTAAGTCCGTTTTCCGGCACCTTGTAAAAATCGGGATCAGCCATGTGGACAGACCGGTCGGCATAAGCGCGGCGTTCGGCTTCGGCCATTAAATGAACAGCTTCAGCGCTGTGAAAGCCGTATTTTTTCAATGGATAATCAGAGACCATGCCCAGCATCTGATGCAATAGAAGGCCACCGCTACTGGGTGATGGCATGGAAACGATGTGCAGTCCATTCCAGTCGAATTCGTGGGGTTTACGCCAAACACTGTGATAATTTTCCAGATCTTCTGCGGTAATAAGCCCTCCTTTTTTCTCCATTTCCCGCTGAATCAATTTAACCGTGGCACCAGCATAAAAACCATCACGGCCGTCTCCGGCGATACGCCTGAGTGTTTCAGCCAGGTCTTTCTGGATTAGCCAGTCACCTGCTTTCCAGCCTCCCATTTTTACGAAGGCAGGTGTAAAGCTGCAATTCTGAGCAAAAATAAGCCGCTCCTGATTTAAGGTTTCTGCTTCAGATTCCGTTATTTGATAGCCTTTGTCGGCCAGTTCCACGGCAGGCATTACCAATGCACCCCAGCGAAGTTTTCCATATTTTTTATGCGCTTCCCACATACCATCTACAGACCCTGGAACTCCTGCAGCCAACGCTCCGTATTTGCTCAGTTTGGGAAGCACTTTTCCCAGTGAATCCTGATACATTTTTTCAGTAGCAGCAGCAGGCGCTTTTTCCCGGAAATCAAGCGCATAGCTATTGCCCAGATAATCGCGATAGATCATAAATCCGCCGCCACCAATGTTTCCGGCTCTTGGATAGACCACAGCCAGGGCAAACTGCACAGCAACTGCGGCATCAATGGCATTTCCACCCTGCTTCAATATCTCTATTCCAACCTTGGTAGCCAGTGGGTGAGCGCTCACCACAACTGCGCTGTCGGCCGTAATTTCCTTTTGTATTTCGTAGGGGAAAGGGACAATTTGAGATTGGGAAAACGCCAAAAACGGGCTGAAAAGCACCGTCAGAATTAAATTTCGCAAAATTTTTTTCATGGAAATTATTGGCTTTCAAAGCGTTGCGTGAAACCTATTGTGGTTAAGCCCAAAATTGATTTTGGGCTGCAAACCTAGCTTAATTTTAGTAAAAACGGCGTTTTTTGCTCAAATCAGGGAATCAAGGAACACAGAAGAAAGACGGGTTATTAACAATTGTTGAATATAAATGGTTGGTAGTTGTTGGTTAAATTTTGATCAATTTTGAAGAAAAACTGAATTGCCATTCTATTTTTGCCACAGCCATACCCCGAAAACAATACATTAAGCCATTATAATCGAAGCATTCTAGTGAACTCAGACAATAACAGGCCTGCGCCTTGGCACAGGCGAGTATGGGATAAAATTACCCGCAAAAGAAATTTACTGATTGGAGGTTCTCTCATATCCATTGGCTTATTTGCAGCCACCCTTCAAATCACCCAGAATAGTCAATCTGCAGCCCTGATCATGGCAAAGCCTCAGCTCGATGCGCTTGCCATTGTTCCGCAAAATATGCGCTGGGGTTTTGCCATAGATGAATTCCAAGTGGAAGAACTGGAGCTACGCTCCGGTGACATACTTGGAGACATCCTGCTAAAACGCGGACTTACCTACCCACAAATTCAGCAACTGGTGGATCAGTCGAAAGGAGTGTTCAACATCACCTCTTTCCGCATGGGCAAAAATCTGAACTTTTTGACAAGAGGAGACGAGGCCATTCCACAGTTTATGATTTATGAGCCGTCGCCTTACGAATATATCCTGTTCAATTTACGCGAACCCTTCACCGTTGAAGTCGTTAAACGCGACGTGCAAACAGAAATCGTGGCTGCTTCCGGTGTATTGGAAACCAATTTCTGGCAAGCGCTTGTGGACAACGACCTCAGCGACGAACTGGCCGATGGCATGATCGATCTGCTTGCTTCTTCAGTTGATTTTTACCATCAAAAAGTCGGCGACCGTTTCAAGGTGGTTTTTGAGCAACATTATGTTGAAGGGAAGGCCGTTGGAACCGGAAAGATCCTGGCAGCTGTATATGAGCGCGATGAAAAAGAGTCTTTTGCCTTCAATTTTGAAAAAGAAGGTGAGAAAACTAATTATTACGATTTCGAAGGAAGACCTGCCAGAAAGGCGTTTTTGAAATCACCGGTTAAATTCAGCCGTATTTCGAGTCGATACAATCTGAACCGTAAGCACCCAATCCTAGGTTACAGAAGAGCGCACCGTGGTACTGATTATGCAGCGCCAACGGGCACTCCGATCATGGCTGTTGCAGAAGGAACGGTAACCGAAGCTTGTCGCCGTGGCGGTAACGGAATTTATGTAAAAATCCGTCATGATGGCACTTACAGTACCCAATACCTGCACATGAGCCGCTATGCAAAAGGCATCCGCCCAGGTGTTAGAGTTGCTCAGGGACAAACAATTGGATATGTAGGTTCCACCGGTTTGTCTACAGGACCTCACTGTTGTTTCCGATTCTGGAAAAACGGAGTGGAAGTGGATCACCTGCGTCTCAATCTGCCTCAGCCCAAACCAATTTCAGGAGAATTACTCGAAGAGTTTAAAGTTGCCCGCGATGAGTTGCTCAAGCTCCTGAATTCTGTGCCTTACCGCACACACGAGGAGATTGCTCAAGGCCCACAAGGGCTTTCCAAGATACATACCGAACCCTGAATTAATGAGCTAATTAGCTAATGCGATAATTAGCTAATGTGATTTTAGATCGTCAATTTTCAAATCTGAAATTTTATTAGCATATTAGCTAATTAGCTCATTATCAAATTGTTTTAGCTTTTCACCACCATTAGTTTTCCACTCTGCATCCTTCCGTTGTTTAAAATTCGGATGGTGTAAAACCCTGCGGGCAGGTCAGCTACACGTATGGAGTTTAGTCCGGCTACAGGTTTTTCGAGTTTACGTACTCCCTGGCCTTCGGAATCATACAGGGTAATGGATTGTACCTCTACGGGCAGGTCAATGGTGAATTGATCGACGGCCGGATTTGGATAATAGGTAGCCTGAATGGCACTTTCAGAATCCTGCTGTTGGTTGTCTTCGAATCGGATGTTGGATTTGCCCTCACAGCTTTGAACACTGGTATATTCGGTAATGATGCGGACGAAGAGATCATTCAAGGGCTCCACCTTGTACTCATCAGAGGTCGGTTCCAGGTGTTTGCCGCCGATGCCGGAATGATCGGTCAGGAAAAGATAGGAGCCATTGGTGGCCAGGCCAAAAAACTTCATCAGGAACTCAGTGTCTTTACGGATTCCGCTGGCGCCAAGTGGGACAATGCGAATGCCTTTTTTGGCGGCTTCCTGAATACTTTTCTGCAGGCTTGCATTGATCTCTGAGCCTTCGTGTGGACTGGCATCCAGAATCAGGAAACAGATACGGGCGATGGCATGTTCGCTCCAGTTTTGTCTGTAAATGGCTTCCTCCAGGGCGCTGTGTACCGCTTCCGGATAGTCACCGCCGCCACCGGCATACTGATTCTGAATAAACTGTACCGTCTTGTTGATGTCGGTTGAAAGCCCACTGCTTTTTACAGTGTAATCATCGGTTTTGTCCTTGTAAAAAACGGTACCCATTCTGTAATTCAGGGAAGGATTGTTGTTTTTTGAGCGGGAGATCACATCCAACACTTCGGTTTTCAGGTATTCAATTTCATCCCCCATGCTTCCGGTAGCATCCACCGCCCAAACAATGTCCACGTTAGTTGGGGCACCACAAGGCACGTCAATTTTGTGAAAATTGAATCCTTCTTTGGCAGACTTTGGTTTTCCCAAATCGTATTTTCTGCCGTTGATCCAGGCTTCTGCTTTCAGGTTTGAGTATTCCTTTTGGTCATAAAGTCCGGCCCATAGCTCGGCCTTACCGGTATTATCGCTGTGTGCCTCCCAAATAATGGTTCCATTACTTTTCAGTTGTACAATGGCATCAGCAACCGGAACATCATTTACATTGGTCAGGAAAACGGTATATCTCTGGTGTGCATAAAAGCCATACATTTTTTCATAGGAGGCGATTTCACCATCTGCCAGCAGGTCTACCCAATGTCGGTTCCAGTTGTGCAGATCGTTCCATTCGCCGGCTGTTAATAATCCGGCTTTGGGGCGAGGTTGTTTTATGGTGCCAGGCGATGTGGGATCTGATTCTTCTTTGGCCGGTTCTTCATAAACGCTGCCATCTTCTATGTCGATCAGCATCACTTTTTCTTCATAAGTCTCTGGTTCGAACACGACTTCCACCTTTTTCAGCCTGCCGTCTGCATCCTTAATAATTGTGGGATCTGTCGGTTCTGCTTCTAATTTTTTGTTTTTGATTACATGTCCTCTATATGGATTTAAATCGTGAGTTTCTGTAGCGGGTACTTCGCTAGGCATAGGTTTCGCTTCGCCACTTGATGGCTTGAAAACGGCAGGTTCAACCGGTGCTCTGCCTAACGCACCTTCTCCGGCCGGAGCACTCGGACTCGCTTTTGAAGATTTATCACGCGACCTTTCGCTACTCCCTACACGCAAACCATAGACGTCGTCAGCTTCTTTTCGCTTGTAGGCTTTGGTTATGACTACCTCAGATAGCATTGTATGGCTTTCCATTTTAAAATTGAGTTCAAGGTCTTTACCAGCGAGCAGTTTTACGTCAGTTAAACGCTGGGTTTCATACCCCATGTAGAGAACCTCAAGATCGTAAACTCCGGGCTCTGCTTCAATACAATACTTTCCTTCCAGGTCAGTAACTACCTTTACAACAACATTTCTATCTTTAAATAATGTAACTTGAGCTCCGATCAATGCTTCTTCTGAATCACTAATCTTTCCACAAATTTTTGATTTCTCCTGATGAGAAAATAAGCTGGCAAATACCAGCCATAAGGCACTTAGGAATAGGCTTGTTTTCATAACCAAATATTTTTTGTTTTAACGAATCATAAGGAAGGGATGCAAGGGAAGAGAGAAATGCATAAAATCAATGAATCAATGCGCCATGTGCCAATGCGAAATGCGCAATTTTAAAGGATGTCGGCTGTAAAGTTCATCCGATTTTATTAAGCATTGGTACATTGCACATGGCGCATTGATTCATTTCGCATTAGTTTTACACTTGTATATCGATCAATCAAAATCAATTGTAACATGTTCTTTCTATTTCTTGGTGCGATCATCATCATTTTCAGTCTGTCTCTTTCCAAGGCAAATCCAAATTTTGCGGCTTTTGGAAAAACAGGACGTTTGTTAGGCATAGGATTAATTGTAGTTGGGCTTGCCACTTCTTGCTTTGTTCAGATTCCACCGGGTGTCGTTGGGGTTCAAACATTATTTGGAAAGGTCCAGTCAGGCCTGCTTACTGAAGGTCTTAATTTTGTTAATCCGATGGTAGAGGTAAACCGTTTTGATATCAGAACTCAGAACTACACCATGTCGGCTGTAACCAATGAAGGTTCTCAGGTAGGTGACGATGCGATCCGGGTGCTAACGGCCGATGGTTTGGAAGTTGTCATCGATCTGTCGGTACTCTATAGAATACTACCCGACAAAGCGCCGGAGATCCTGCGAACCCTGGGTCGTGATATAACAGATAAGATCGTAAGACCAGTATCTCGCACGAAAATTCGTGACAACGCAGTTTATTACGATGCCGTTGCCCTTTATTCCTCCAAGCGCGAGGAATTCCAGCAAAAAATATTTCAGACTATTGAAAAGGAATTCCAAAACCGTGGACTGGTTTTAGAGTCAATCCTGATCCGAAATATTACACTGCCAGCTTCTGTTCGAGCAACCATTGAGTCCAAGATCAATGCCGAACAGGAAGCTCAGAAAATGAAATTTATTCTGGACAAGGAAAAACAAGAAGCCGAGCGTAAGCGGGTGGAAGCACAAGGTATTTCTGATTATCAAAAAATCCTGACATCTTCTTTATCTGACAAGCTTCTTCAATATGAGCAGATCAAAGCTCAGAAAGAACTTGCTCTCTCTGCCAACGCCAAGGTCGTTGTGATGGGAAGTGGGAAGGGAGTTAATATGCTCATTGGACAGTAATAATAGTGGTTAATGGTTAACGGTTAATGGTTAATGAGTTTTATTAACCATTAACCGTTAACCATTAATCACTTAAAAGTTGCTTCCAACATCTCGGTGCCTTCTCCGCGCTTTACTTTTACTTTAATGGTATCGCCTTTTTTGTGGGCAGCAAGGGCTTTCATGTAGTCGCGCATGGTATTGACATCCATATCGCCCATAGCGATGATCACGTCGCCTTTTTTCATGCCGGCAATTGAGGCTGGTTTGCCATCGGTGATGCCGTCGGCGCGCACACCGGGACCTTCAAAGGTGTAGTCGGGCATGATTCCCAGGGTAACTTTGAATCGGGGTGTGTCCTCTTCATTGGATTTTGTTTCCTGGAAGGTCAGTTTTGCCTTTTTATCGAGACTTTGAATGGCTGTGATGGCCAGTTCTAGTACCTGTTTCTCACCGGCGAAGTTTACGAGATTGACATCATCGCTGGGTTTGTGGTAGTCGGAATGTTGTCCTGTGAAAAAGAACAGAACAGGGATATTTTTCAGATAGAACGAGGTGTGGTCGCTTGGCCCTATTCCGGCGCTGTCGAGCTTAATGCCCAGGTCGGTTTTAATACTATTGAACAGCGGAACAAAATCGGGTGCTGTACCCACACCGCCAACGACGAGGCGTTTTTCTTCGTTCAGGCGTCCAATCATGTCCATATTGATCATGAAGCTCACTTTGTTCAGATCGATGGTTGGTGATTCTGTATATTTTTTGGACCCAATGAGCCCAAGCTCTTCTCCTGAAAAACATAGGAAGAGAAAGTTGTGCTTCTCTTTCACATCATTTTTAGCCAGATATCTTGCCAGTTCAATTACACCGGCTGTGCCGCTGGCATTGTCGTCGGCTCCGTTGTGAATTTTTCCGGTCGGGTTTGCATCGAGTGAGTTGTGATCATGACCAAGACCCAGATGGTCGTAATGCGCGCCAATGACGATGGTGTTTTCGGCGCCGTTGTCCAGGTATCCGGCTACATTCATACTGTGCATTTCCGGAGCGTTGGCGTCGAAACCGCCATGTGGATCGCTTGATTTTTTGAAGGTAAATTTGTGGAAGTAACTGTTGCCTTCTCCCTTGGGTTGCAGTCCGATTTTGCTGAATTGTTTGGCGATGTATTTTGCCGCCATCATCTCCTCCTTCGTGGCAGTACCGCGGCCTTTTAATTTATCGGAAGCCAGGTAGGTAACGTGCTTGCGTAGTTTTTTCTCGGAGATGTCCTGTGCGAACATGCTTTGTGCGCCCAAGATCAGGCTCAACAACAAAATGATATTTAATTTCATGGTTACTGTTTTAATTGATGGTTGGCAAAGATAGCTCGCAAACGGGCCCCGTTGATACATTTTTCAGTCAAAAACCCCGTCTTTCCGGAGCATGTCGATGAAATGTCGACTGCCTTCCTTGTTCAAATGCATGTAATCGCCAAAAAATGTCGGGTCGACTAACGAGTTTCGATAATCCAATACTTGTAAGCCGGTAGCCTTTTCAACAGCCTTTTTTAGATTGTCGAGGTTTTCAACAGTGAATCCAGGGAGATAAGGTGCTATGACCAGGTGGGCTTGCACGCCCTTTTCAAGTGATGCCTCAATGGTTTCCTGTAATTGTCGGATCAGGTAAGGATTGACATCCAATTCATAAGTGCTTTTAGAGGTATCAATGATTTGTGCTTCTGTAATGACGCGATCCAGTAGCCAATCCTCATCACTTTTGTTTCGATAGTAAAGCGCGCGCTGAAAAATTTCGTTGTTGTACCGAAATAAATGCGATACCTGGCCTCCCCACCAGGCTTTGAGTTCTTTGTTGTGTATCAGCGTATTGAGGCGCTCAGACTTGTCAGTATAAGCCAGAAATCCGGTTAAAAGCGGATCGTTTTCCCGATCGCACATGGTTACGTCAATGACCAGTGTTTTTACCTCAGGGTAGCGATCGAGATAATCAAGTACCAGTGCTTTGGCAGCGTCCATTGGCAGGCCGTTGTAGCTGAGGTTACAGGTTTTTTTGTGCGTAATTTCTTCAATATATGGTTGATAGAGGCATAGACCACGTGAATTTCCTAACAGGAGGATATCAGCTTTAGCTTTATTTTGGTACAGGCGGGAGTATCGAAAATGGCTGCGCTCTGATTGTTTTTGTAAAAGGTATCCACCTAGGCGATCGCCTGCGAAAAATGCCAATGGCAAAAGCAAATACCAGACTACTTTTTGCATAATTCAAAACTGAAAATAAATAAAAGCGTTTGCGCCAAAATTGCCGAAAAAAGCCAAGAGCCAAAGCACCATTGAGAACAGCGCAATTCGCAGATATGGCTGTCTGAGTTGCCATTCATTCCAGCGATAACGCAGGTTGGAAAGCTCTATCAATAACAACATACTGATTAGCAAGCCACCCTTTAACACCTGAAATTTGTTTATCACTTCGGAAAAACTCAAGCCTATCCCTGAGCCGATATGGCTCAATATAGTATAAGCCGTTCCAAAACTGTCGCCCCCAGCCAGGCCCTGACTTCCACTTCGAAAAAATACCCAGGCAAACAGCGTAAGCAGGTATACAGTGCCCATTTCCACACCAGCTGAGAATATGGCTGGAACTTTTAAAGCACTGATCACTCTGTGCCAAATGGGGGAAATAATTCTCTGTATCATCATGTAGACGCCATGCAACAGCCCCCAAAACACAAATGCCCAATTGGCTCCGTGCCACAATCCACCCAATAACATGGTGAGCATATTGTTTCGGTATGTATTCAGTTTTCCATGGCGGTTGCCGCCAAGTGGGATGTACAAATAATCGCGGAGCCAGGATGACAGGGAGATGTGCCAGCGCGTCCAGAACTCGCTGAAACTTCTGGAGAAATATGGGGTTCTGAAATTCTCCGGGAAATGAAATCCCATGATACGGGTCAGTCCAATCGCTATGTCTGAATAACCGGAGAAATCACAGTATATCTGAAAAGAATAGAAAACAACTCCGATCATCAGGTGGAGGGAACCAAAACTTTGTGGGGATTGAAAACATTGATCTACAAAAGGCGCCAGGGAATCGGCAATGGCCACTTTTTTAAAAAAGCCCCACAAAATTCTACCCATTCCACTGTTGAAACGGGTGTAATCAAACCTCTTTGACTCTGCCAGTTGTGGTAAGAAATCCGCTGCCCGGATGATCGGACCTGCAACCAATTGAGGAAACAAAGCGATGTAAGTGGCAAATTTCAGCAAAGATGTTTCCTGTTTTAATTCCCTGCGATACACGTCGATGGTATAAGACATGCTTTGGAAAGTATAAAATGATATCCCCACTGGCAGTATTATGTGCAAAGTATTCCATGACGGAACAAAGCCAATTGACTGTAACAGCATAGCCAGGCTGTCGGCAAAAAAGTTGAAGTATTTAAAGAAGCCGAGTACCCCCAGATTCATGGCTATGCTAAGAACCAACACAGCCCTGGGAGTAAAATTGGTTTGGGCGAGCCTGGCAATAATCCTGTGTGTAAACCGATATGCCTTATTCTGATGATTTGTACTTTTCCCGTCATTTTGATAAAGATGACTTATCCACATCCCAAAACACCAGTCGAGCAGCGTGGATAAAATGATGAGCGAAAGAAAACGCCAATCCCAGCAGCCGTAAAAGAAGTAACTGGCTATCAAACAAACCCGGTGCTGCCCTTTACCCTTTGTCCCGAAGTAAAGTGGGAAAAAGATCAGGATGAAAAGCAGGAAGGCAAGTGAGTTGAAAATCACGGGTTTAATTTGATAATGGGATAATTTGATAATTCGATAATTCGATAATGAAAAGGGTAATCAGTTTCTGCTTTGTCAATATTGGATAATTCTAGTTGACTAAATGCTACTTCCAAAAAATCCCAGATAGAAATGGCATTATCAAATTATCGAATTATCCCATTATCAAATTAACCCCTTCTATTCCTCCAAAGTCTTGTAATTTTGGATTTGGAGTAAAATTCAACCCAAAAATATCATTTCAAATTTTCTGGCAACGCGTATTTATTCGCCAATGGCAAAAAGAAGCACCCAAATACTGATTCTGCTCGTCGTTTTCCTGCTGGGAGCCTGGCTGAGCTTTACATATTTTTCACCCAGCTCAAAACCGGTTGAGGATTCCACCGTGCTGCTGGAGAAGATTCAGGCAGTTGCCAAGCTATCTACCGTTGAGGGTCAGTTCACAGAAATTTATAACTATTCGGAGTATCACGGGTTTTTTACCTGGCTATACGATAAAAAGGTGTTGGTGCGTGTGCGAGCCACTGTTTCTGCCGGCTACAACCTGGAAGCTCTGAATATCGAAACGGATCCGGTGAAAAAAATTATCTACATGAGTGCCCTTCCCGAACCTCAGATCTTGAGCATCGACCACGATCTTGATTACTACGACATTTCAGAAGGCGTTTTTGAGTCTTTTTCACCGGAAGACTACAACCGGATCAATCACAAAGCAAAGGATCTGATTAAGGAGCAGGCGCTGAAAAGCAATCTCCTGAATGAAGCCCAAAACCAGGGTTCCAAAATGGTAGATCTCCTCCGGTTTTTAATTGAAGGTGCCGGTTGGCGACTTGAAATCGGACACGAAGGTGTGCTGGAAACCATACAATAAGTGCCAATTGTGGACGTTTCGGCAACTGTTATCCTTAATTTAATTTCAGGTGTGCCAAGTATGCCTACTTTTGCGCCTTATTGACCTGTTTAAAAAAATTGTAATGCGGATTTTATCCTTCATCATACTACTGTTCGTCGCTCCTGCAATTCATGCACAAACAGTAGAAATTGCTTCAACTGACGAGCTTAAGGCTGAGACTAATGCCCTGGTTACAAAATATACCCTCAATGAACAACAAGCAGCTGAGGCATACAAAATTCTGGAACGCAAGCATCAAAACATGGCTGATATTGCCGCCCTGCAAAGCAGCAATATGGCCTTATACCAGGCCAAGTGGCAAAATGTACAAAAAGGTACCTGGGCCAGTATCCGCCGTACGCTAAAGTCAAAAGAGCAGATTCAGGTATACAGAAAAACCCAGGCCGATATTCGTCGGTTGCGTTATGCCAAGCGCAAAGAGTTGACTGCCCAGAACGCACCGAAAGAAACGATTGAGGCCGCGGTGCTGGCCATTTATGCCGAATAACACCTTGTTACCGCCATGATGATTTTTGCTGTTAGACTGATCCTGGAAGATAAAGGGAAATTGCTTTTCCTTCGTCAAACAGAACGAAATGGAGGCAAGTACACCCTGATTGGTGGCAACGTTGAAGAAATGGAATTTGCCCGTGAAGCATTGATCCGTGAAGCAAACGAAGAGGCTGATATTCATGTAAATGCAGAAGATCTGAGCCTGGTACATGTGCTGCACCGTCACAAGCTTAAGAAAAAGCATACCCTGATCGTACTGTACTTCAAGGCTACCATATTTTACGGAGAACCTGAATCCAAGGAAAGGCACAAATTCCATGATGTTGCCTGGTTCCCGATAAATGCCTTGCCTGAAGAAGTATCCAAGCCTACCCGGCATGTCCTCAATTGTATTGGGAATGGAGAAATTTATTCCGAATTCCCAAAGCGGGAAAAAGTGTTAAGCTATTGGGAAGAGCTCGGACGCATCTGGTCTGGAGACAGCACCCAGGTGTAGAACCCGCCCCAAAAATTGCCACCGGTAGTCAAAGTCCCGATTGCCAGACATCGCCACCTTTTTTTATCAAAGAATAAATTAGTTTTGTAGCACGTTGCTTACAAAGAGCGGCACAGGCATCGTTTTTCAGGAACTCAACGTCCTTAGAATATGATGGTCCTTTTGCCCCTGTAAGCAAATTATAACAGGCTCCAATTATTCCTTTATTTGTGAAATGGTTATGAAGCAAAAACTACAACTCCTTACCTATATTCTGGCACTGTTGGCGCCATTAACTGCTATGGCAACACATAATCGGGCCGGAGAGATTCACGTTGCCCAAATTGGTCCATTTTCCGTTAGAGCGACCATCATTACCTGGACAAAAACCAGCAGTGTAAATGCCGACAGGGATACGTTGGAAATAAACTGGGGAGACGGTGTCATCCAAAAGGTGCCACGTTCCAATAATAACGGAAACGGACAACCTCTGGCCAATGACGTGAAGTACAATGTGTACATTTCAGAACACACGTATGCCGGTCCATCTACGTATAAGATATCTATGACGGATATGAACCGCAACGGCGGCATAAAGAATGTAAACTTCCCTGCATCCGACAATATTCCATTTCATATTGAAACAACCTATACGTTTCAGGACCCCCAGTTTGGTGGTGTTAATACCACACCTTATCTCCTCCAACCTCCAATTGACCAGGCCTGTGTAGACAAACCGTTTCGACACAATCCTAATGCGAGCGATCCTGACGGAGATAGCCTTTCCTATCATTTGATAACACCGCTTCAGGGACTTGGTACACCCGTTCAAAACTACGTTGATCCACAAAATATTGGCCCGGGAATTGGCAATGTTTTACAAATGGACGAGGTTACGGGCGATATACTTTGGTTGTCGCCACAAGAAGAAGGAGAGTACAACATCGCTTTTATTGTGGTGTCCTGGCGAGAGGGTGAACCGATTGATACAACCATCAGGGATATGCAGATCATGGTTGGAAATTGCAACAACAACCCACCCGATGTAGTAACGCTCAGCAAAGTATGTGTAGTGGCTGGCGATACCCTGGCTTTTGAAGTCTCCGGTAATGACATTGACCCCAATGATAAAGTTCTGTTGACAGCTCTGGGGGCACCACTAACCTCTCAGTTCAGCCCTGCTACTTTTGATGCGCCCAAAGCTCATCTGGATCCAATCGTAAAGGGTGATTTTGAATGGGTTACAGCCTGCGAGCATATATCCAATCAGCCATATTCAGTTGTTTTCAAAGCCACCGATTCGGTGAGTACACCACAGTTGGCCGACCTTAAAACGGTACAAATTAAAGTTGTGGGGCCTCCACCGCTGGATGTACAGGCCGTTTCCTCAAAATCTGAAGTGGAAATAAGCTGGGGAAAACCATACAAATGCGAAGGTGCTACCAACAATTACTTCTTCGGATTTTCTGTGTGGCGACGCGAAGGCAGCAATCCTTTTATACCCGACACTTGTAGCCCTGGACTGGCAGGAAAAGGATATCAGGAGCTGGTGTTTGTTACCAAAAAAGAGCAAAATGGCCGCTACTGGTTTAAGGATACCAATGTAGAGGATGGACGAACGTACTGCTACCGGGTGCTGGCAAAATTTGCGCGCTTGTCAGCCGGCGGATATCCATATAACATCGTAGAGAGCTTGCCTTCTGAAGAGGTTTGCGTGCAATTACCGCGCTATCTTCCGCTTATTACCAATGTTTCGGTTGAAACCACTGATGTAGCCACAGGTAAGATGAAAATTGCCTGGTCAAAACCGGATCCGATTGATCTGGATACGATTTTGAACCACGGCCCATACCGGTATCAGCTGCTTCGTGAAACGGGATTCAATGGTGGTACACTACAGGAATTGCCACTTGCCAATTTTATTGCCAACAACTTCTGGGAGGCAAATGATACCATATTTGAATTTGATGAAAACCTGAATACCTTCGGAAACCCATACCATTACCGGGTGGACTTTTATGTGAATGATGATGTGTTGGTGGGATCAACCAATGATGCCTCATCTATTTATCTGAGCATTAACCCTTCAGATAAAACGAATATCCTATCCTGGCAGCAGGACGTACCCTGGAACAACTATCAATATGTGATTTATCGTAAAAACGAGATCACCCAGCAATTTGATTCCATTGGTACTTCGCCTGTAAGTTCCTATGAAGATCGGGGGCTGATAAATGGAACAGAGTATTGTTATTATGTAAAAGGAATTGGCACTTATAGCATTGGAGGCGTAGCGAATCCCTTGATTAATCTGTCGCAGGAAGCCTGTGGTGTGCCAATTGACTTAATACCACCTTGTCCGCCAGAACTGGTTGTGCACAATCTTTGCGACGTGCCCGATAGTGCGCCTTCAGAACCACCTTATTTCAATAACTTATCCTGGACGAATCCAAATGTGGCATGCAACGGTGCTGATGATACAGAAACCTACAACATTTGGTATGCACCCTCTCCCAATATGGATTTAACTTTTCTTGCCACACAGGATGGCGCTGGAAACACAGCATTTGTGCACAGCCTGGATGTCGGATTAGCAGGTTGCTATGCTGTATCTGCCATCGACTCGGTAGGTAATGAAAGTGTGCTCAGCAACATCGTCTGCGTAGATAATTGTCCGAATTACGATTTGCCCAACGTATTTTCTCCAAATGATGATGGAGCCAACGATCTGTACACGCCCTTTCCCGGCTGGCGCTTTATCTCCAGTGTAGATTTTCAGGTATTCAATCGATGGGGAAATCTGGTGTTCAGCACCAGTGATCCGGCTCTGAACTGGAATGGTCGCGACAGCCAAAACAAGGAATTGGCAGAAGGAACCTATTTGTACATCTGCCGGGTGTATGAAAACAGGGTAGGGGGCGTTGTATTGCGGCCGGATATTCTAAGCGGGTATATTGAGTTGATCCGAAATGGAAGATAAGGACAATGAACAATGAACAGTGAACAGTGAACAATGAACAGTGAGCAATGAACAATGAACAATGTGTAATTTGGACATCCTTAAAATTGGGGTTGCCTATAATACAAATTATACATTGTCCATGAACTGTTAGCCGCCGCGCATGTGTCTTTTTTGACCAGGCGCAACACAACGAAATTTGTTCCAGGAAGGTAAATAAAGCAATCTGGCAAGAGCTTTAATGTTTTCAATATCCTGACTACTCGCGTATCGTGCGCTTGGTCAAAAAAGAAACAAGCACGGCGAAAATAAATTGTTCATTGTTCATTGTTCATTGTTCATTGTTCATTGTTCATTGTTCATTGTTCATTGTTCATTGTCCATTGTTCATTGTTCATTGTCCATTGTCCATTGATACTCTCTGCTTATTCAGCGGGAATTTCAATGCACTCAATGCCTCCGTCTTCTGAAAAACGCCATTTCCCGATGAGCGTTTTGTAATAAGCGTTTTTGGCAAGGTATTCCTGAAATTGCTTGCGAGGAATTCCTCGTGCTCCCAGAGAGCCTAGGTGAACAGTTTCGACCTGGCAATCTATGAGTATAAAACCCATTTTTTCCAATGCTCGCACCAGGGTGATAAATCCGGTTTTTGAGGCATTGGTAACTTGGGCAAACATGCTTTCTCCAAAAAAAATCTTGCCTATGGAGACCCCATACAAGCCTCCAACAAGTTCATCATCTTGCCAGACTTCTACGCTGTGTGCCAGGCCTTTTTCATGTAAATTTCTGTAGCCTTCTACAAAGTCATCTGTAATCCAGGTGCCATCATAAGGGCTCCTGGGAGTGTTGGCGCAATTTCTCATTACCTGTTCAAAACAGGTGTCAAGTGTAACCCTGAATTTTTGCTGATTGAAAATGGAGCGCATGCTTTTATGCACTTTCAATTCATTGGGGAATAGGACAAAACGCGGATTGGGAGCATACCAGAAAAAATCCTGGTCTTCCTGGAACCAGGGAAAAATGCCGCTACAATAAGCGGCTAATAACCTCGCTTCACTTAGGTCGCCTCCTACTGCCAGTAACCCGGATTTTTCCGCCATGTCAACATTTGGGAAAAAGGTGTCGTCACTATTCAGCAGGAAAACGGGCATCGGTTAAACTTAGAAATCTTTTCGGGAATCTGGTTCAGGTGCTGGTTCAGTGCCCCAAAGCTAATCATAACCTAGATTTTCACCTATTGACCGGGTGACTAAGAGTCACCCGGTCAATAATCCCAGGTAAAGCATGGTTTTAATTTGATAATGTGATAATAAGCCAATTTGATAAAGAGCACAAATGACCAAACCTGCCGGCAGCCCTGAAAGGGTGAAATCTCCCAACACAGGGCTTTTGCCCTGTGGATAAACCCAAAATAAGTCACCAGCTCTGAAAGGCTTTAAAGCCTGTTCTTCTTATCAGAGCAAATCAATACGCTTTCGCAAACAACACCCTCCTCACGCTCGGCTTTCCTGTCAGCACACACTTGCCGGCTTCTTCCTCCCCGTCAATTGGAATACAGCGAATCGTAGCTTTGGTCTTTTCCTTGATCTCAAGCTCCGTTTCCGTTGTGCCATCCCAATGAGCAGAGATGAAGCCGCCTTTGTTTTCCAACACGCTCACGAATGAATCCCAGTCATCCACTTTGGTGATGTGTTCATCGCGATAAGCTTTTGCTTTGTTGTACAGGTTTTGCTGTATCTCATCCAGCAGATTGGATACGTGATCGGCAATGGTGTCGAGCGGCACACTTGATTTCTCTTTTGTGTCCCGGCGAGCCACTTCCACCTGGTTGTTTGCCAGGTCGCGCTGACCCAGTCCCAGGCGCACTGGAATCCCGATCATTTCGTATTCGGCAAATTTGAAGCCCGGTCTGTTCTGATCGTCGTTGTCGATCTTCACGCGAACTCCTTTTGCGCGTAGCGCTTTGGCAATTTTCTCGGCTGCTTCGGTGATCTCTGGCGATGGCTTTGGTATTGGTACAATCACCACCTGAGTGGAAGCGAGTTTTGGAGGTATGATTAGTCCATCATCGTCGGAGTGTGTCATGATCAACCCGCCGATGAGACGCGTGGAAACACCCCATGAGGTGGCGTATACATATTCCTGCTGGTTCTCCTTGTTGAGAAACTGCACATCAAATGCCTTGGCGAAGTTCTGACCCAGATAATGAGAAGTGCCTGCCTGAAGGGCTTTTCCATCCTGCATCAGCGCTTCAATGCAATAGGTTTCTTCAGCACCGGCAAAGCGCTCGTTGGCTGTTTTTATGCCTTTTATTACAGGCATGGCCATCCACTCCTCAGCAAAGCGCGCGTAAAGATCCAGGATGAGTAATGTTTCATCCACGGCCTCTTTCTCTGTGGCATGCGCGGTATGTCCTTCTTGCCACAAAAATTCTGTTGTGCGAAGAAACGGGCGTGTGCGCATTTCCCAGCGAACCACATTGGCCCATTGGTTGAGTAGCAAAGGCAGATCCCGGTAGCTTTGAATCCAGTCGCGATAGGTATTCCAGATGATGGTTTCAGATGTCGGACGTACGATCAGCTCTTCCTCCAGTTTTGCCTCCGGGTCAACGATTACACCACCTCCATTAGGGTCGTTTTTCAAACGATAGTGAGTGACCACCGCACATTCCTTGGCAAAGCCTTCCACGTGGGCCGCTTCTTTGCTCAGGAAACTTTTAGGAATAAAAAGCGGAAAGTAGCCATTTACGTGACCGGTTTCTTTAAACATGGCATCGAGTGCATCGCGCATGTTTTCCCAAATAGCAAAGCCATGCGGTTTGATAACCATACAACCCCGAACCGGCGAGTTGTCAGCAAGTCGCGCTTTTTGTACGATGTCGAGATACCATTGTGAATAATCTTCTGCTCTGGGTGTAATTTCCTTTGCCATAAAACTGTGGATGCTTAATTCTGAGAGTTCAAAAAGTGAATAAAAGTTCTTATTTTATTAATTTGTGCTGTATTTGGCTTTGGTTAAAGCTTGTTTTGGTTAAAAGCGGGTTAAGTGTTGAACATATTAGTAACCATTATTGGTTTCAGTTGTCTGAATATATGTCAGAAAAAAATGAAGAATTGTGTTGCTAAAATTAATTCAATTTAAAATTTTAACATATATGTTCTTCTTTTTGGCGACATTAACCAAGTTTAACCACCCCAAATCAGGCATTTAAAGTCACATTAACCAAAAAAAGTGCGCAAAGGTAATATTTTTGACCCTAGAAACTTGCGCACCGGAACACTCGCAAATTCACAATTACATACCATGAAAGTAAAAAATATTGCTTCGCTATGGGTCCTCGCCGTTCTGGCTTCCGTGTCTTTTTCAACAAAGACTTTTGCCCAGGACGATCTTTATTACGACCCCTCAACAGATGGTCAGACAAACACTGTGACCTACACCAATGATTATACAGAGGAAAATAACGTCACACGTCGCTATGACAATGACGATTATTATGAAGATGATGATTATGCCTATGAATATTCATCGCGTATCCGTCGTTTTCACCGCCCAGCCAGGGTAGTTGACTACTACGATCCTTTCTTCATCGACCTGTATTACTATGATCCTTATTACTCTCCAGGCACAACCATTTACGTGTACAACTACAATGATTACTGGACATGGCGTCGCTGGCGTCGCTGGAATCGTTGGAATAGCTGGAACAGCTGGGCTTGGGGAGGCTATAACTATGGCTACGGTTATGGCTGGAACAGCTGGGGCTGGAACAGTTGTTACTCCGGATACAACCCATACTACAACCCCTGGGTAGTGAATAATTACTACTACGATCCATACTGGGTGCATAACGGATACAATCCATACTACGGTGGATACTGGAACAGCAACCATTATTATTACAACAATGGTAATAACGGACACTCAGGCGGTGGTTACACGCAGCAAACATATACTGGGCCTCGTCGTGGTGGTTCCAGTGTGAACCCGGGATACGCCCGTTTGAATGATGGTGGCGGCCGGTTGTCAACCGCTCAGGGCAACGTACCGGTGGTAGCAAAATCTTCCCGTCCTGGTAGAACAGGTGGTGATTTCGAACCTGCCAGCAAACCGGCAACCAGGGACGCATCTCCTGCTGTTAAAAACTCACGTCTGGGTAATGAACCTGCTAGCAATGTACGCCGTTCTGAAAGTTCTCAGCCTGCAAAAGGTGTTGAGCAACCATCTCGCAGAGCTCCTGAAACCAGAACACCAAGTCGTTCCGAGCAGCCTGCTACCCGGAATGAAAGTCCAAGCAGACGTTCAAACGAGACTACCCCTTCAACACGCAGAGCAGAGCCGCAGCAAAGTCGCCGCAGTAATGACAATACACCAAAAGCTACCCGTCGCAGCAATGAATCAAGCAGTCAGGAAGCACGTCCTTCCCGTCGTTCAGATGGTGGTTCATCCAGCCGTGGATACACTCCAAGCCGCAGCAGCGAAACCCGCTCAAGCAGGAGTAATAACAGCTCCTCAGGTAGTATGAGAAGCAGCTTCCCAAGCTCTAACAAGAGCAGCAGCACGCGTTCTTCTTCAGGTGGAGGTAGCAGTCGCTCTTCAGGTAATTCCGGTGGTAGCAGCCGTAGTTCCTCAGGTGGTGGCGGAAGTAAAAGCGGCAAATCAGGCCGTGGCAATTAATTAGTGTAACTTTTCAAATAAGTGTACAAGGATGGGTGGAATTGGTGTAATGCACTTTTCCACCCATTTTTTAAGCACAGATTTGACGGATTTAGGGATTACACAGATTGATTTCCCGGAATATTTATTTTCCACAACATTTACTATTTAAAACATGTCGGGATCGGGTTGCCCCAGAATCCTGCCCATTCTATTAACTATAAGACATCATTTGACATACCATGAAAAAGATACTTCTTTACTCAATATTCTCCTTGCTGTTTTGTGTCGGACTTTCAGCGCAAACAGAGGGCGATGTACTTCGATATTCCTATTTGCAACCTGGAGGAACCGCGCGTTTCCTCGGGACGGGTGGAGCCTTTGGCTCTTTGGGAGCAGATTTTGGATCATTAAGTCAAAACCCTGCGGGATTGGCCATGTATCGTGGAAACGAACTGGTGGTGACTCCATCCCTGCGTTTTTCAAAAGTAGATGCCCAATTACCTGGCGAACTCTCCATAGACGACCGCAAGAGCAGCTTTGCATTCGACAATGTTGGCTTGGTTTTCAATACGACACCAAAAGGACCACGTTGGAAAACTTTCAACTTTGGAATTGGCATGAACCGCCAGAACAACTTCAATTCATCAATTTTTTACGAAGGAACCGCTAATGGAACCATCGTAACAGGCCTGTTCGAAGACGCACAAAGAACATTGAACAATGGCGGCACCACTGCTGATTTTTACCCTTTCGACACCAAACTGGCTTTTGATACCGGGGCAATATTCTATGATTCCACCGGGACTTTTACCAATGATTTTATCGGAAACACAAATGCACCGGTGAGCAGGTCCCACGCCATTAATACATTTGGTAAAATGAACGAAATGGTGATTTCCTTTGCCGGAAACTATGATGAAAAGCTGATGTTGGGTGCAACAGTAGGTATTCCATTTGTAAACTACAGATTAGAAGGTGAGTATATAGAGGAGGATAAAACCAACACAATTGACGCCTTCAACAGATTGGTATACACAGAATATTTGCGGACTGAAGGAGTAGGCATAAACCTTAAACTGGGCCTCATCTACAAGATCAATCAAATATTCCGGGTTGGAGCGGCCTTCCATACACCAACGGCAATAAGTTTGACGGATACTTACTCCAGTTCATTCGCCTATGAATACACCTACCAAGGTGATAATTATGGTGGCGACCCCGTTTATCCGGATTATGATGGTGTATATGATTATAAATTAATTACTCCATGGAGAGCCTCTGCAAGCGCCTCTGCTGTAATTAATAAAGCCGGTTTCATCAGTGCAGATGTAGAGATTGTAGACTATACCACCAATCGCTACAACTTTACAGCAGATGTTTCAAGTCAGGCAAATGAAACAGCTGAACGTGCAGTCAACCGGGCAATCCAAAACAATTATCAGCAAGTGGTAAATGTTCGGGTAGGTGGAGAACTGGCTTTGGATAATTTCCGCTTGCGTGCTGGATTAAACCTCCTGGGTAAGCCACAAAAAGGCGAAACAGGCTTCAACACTGCTTATACCGCCGGAGCTGGCGTTCACAACCAGTCTTTTTACCTTGATCTGGGCTGGCGTCGTTATATGGGAAGTGGTTCAGTTACTCCGTATTCTGATGCCCCAGTTGCCACTACCGATAATGTGGTGAATGATATATTGCTGACACTAGGGTTTAAATTCTGATCAATGCAACAATGTATCAATGCGTAATGCAACAATGTATCAATGCGTAATAAGGGTCTAGAAAGTTAAGCATATCGTTGCGTTTGGTGTTGAAAAAACACCAAACGCGGCGAAAAAAGGTTAATTTCTTCATTTCGCATTGGTACATTTCGCATTGACGCATTGATACATTGATAAACTTACTTCTCAAATACAAATAGCCTCCCACCTGCTGCTGTTGCCCATCCTTTCCCATTCAATACAAATACATCGGTAAAATCGGCATTGCTTGGTACTGCTTCAACTTGCTGCCAGCTTTCAGCACCATCATTTGTGTGCCAGAATATACCATTATTACCCACCAGCCAGCCGTTTAGGTCATCAGTAAACCAAATCGCTTTAAAGCATTTGTTTCGCTTGCCAGATGTACCTCCTTTCCTAAGGGTAACCCAGTTTTTCCCGGCATCAGTTGTTTTTAGAATATCACCTGTATTGCCACAGATATAGCCTGTTTGCTCACTAGGGAAATGTACGGAGGTGTAAAAATCTCCGGTCAGATGTAAACGCTCCCAGCTTTTCCCGGCATCATCTGAGCGAATTACCCAGCCGGTTCCTACTGCCAGGATCACCGAAGGGTTGGCATACCATACTGCTTCCAATTCACCGGCAACTTCATGCAAGGTATCGTGTTGCCAGAATTGATCCGGGCCAAACACCCGCAATTGTCCGCTGTGATAGCCTTCTCCGCTAACCACTGCTCCAAAGTTATCTGCCGGAAAATGTGCGCATCTTAACCACTGGAAATCCTGTCGCAATATTTGCCAGCGTTCTTCTCCTGGTGAGCGAAACAACATAAAATCCTGACCGCAAGCATACGCCTGGCCATTTGGACTGCTGCTTATGTGTTCCATTTTGCGGTTAAGTATGGTGTCTGTATTCCAGGTTTCACCGCCATCTTGTGTGGATAATATGAAGCCTGATTTCCAGGCTGTACCACCACACGCCAAGCCATTTGACTCATCTGAAAACCAGACGGCACTTATGTCTTCCTGAACAGGCATTTGAATCTCTCTGAGGGCGGTCAGTGAGATTTTTTCTTTACCGCAGCCAACGAAGAATACAATTATTGGTATTAGGCACCATTTCATACAGTAAAGGTAAATAATCGGCATTTGCGGAACCTCAGCAAGGCCAGTGAAAGCAACATATTATCAAATTATCCTATTATCACATTATCGAATTAAATCCATACTGCCGCAGGCATGGTATATTTGTGTCAATTACCCATTGCTGAAAACATACATTATGCGTAAGTTTCTATTCATCCCTTTCCTTTTCTCTATTTCGGTTTTAGCTGCTCAGAACTACAAACCCGAATATTACCAGAACCAGTACGAACCACAGGCACAAAAGAAGATTGAGGTAAATTGTTACGTCAGGAAAGTGGACGCAGCAACTGCTGCCTTCAGGCGAGGAGATTTTCGGGCTGCTCAGCGATTGTTTGAAGAAGCAAAAACTTGTCCGGAAACAAAGAGCAGTTCCAGAAGGTCAAGAGATCTGGATGCAAAGATCAACAACTGCAAGGCTCAATTGGAGCGAGGCATATCAAGAGATGTCAATACCAGAAATGCCGGGATTGAAATAACTGGCCGGCGTTTTATCAGAAGTAAGGTTTTTACCAGAAATGTAGATCCAAATTGCTTTCAAATCACCGTTAAGGAGGCAGAACGCGCTTTTCGGGATAGTTGCTGGGATGATGCTGCCAAATTGTATCGCGCAGCTAAAACCTGTCAGGACGCCAGTCAGACAGACCGTGAGCGGATGAATGCAAAAATAGAGGCCTGCCGTGAAGCTGCTGAGGATGAGCTATTACAGAAGGAGCAACAAGCCATACGTTCCGCCAGGCATGCATTGGCAGCCGGCTTGTCTGATGATGTGTTGGATTTATTGCGTCAAGGCAATCGTTCACTGGCCTGGCGATTGGGTGATTTTGCCAATTTTTACATAGCACCCGATGACAATCCAGATTGTTTGGATGCTATGTACACCACCTATTATTACGAACAGCCTGCCAATGAAAACGAGATCATAAACCCGCCATTTGGGTACCATCTATATGATGAATTATCGCTGGATGCCCAGTTGAAGTTTCTCAATATTGACGAAATGCAACTGGTTGTGTACAATCCAGCAGACAAAAAGGTCATGATTTGGCAGTTTCCTGATTTCCAGTCACAGGATTTATCGTGGGGAAAACTGAAAGACCCCATTGGCTTTGATGCCGCCCCGGATGGGAGCGCCATGTTGTACGGAAGAAATTATTTTTATCTGGAAGGTCCGGAGGCAACCATACCCGTTCAGCGTGTCAAAAACTATTGTTTTGGAGATAGCGATGAAAGCCTCCTGTTTTTTTACGAGGAAGAAGGTGTTGGAATAAAGATATTTAGTGAGGAGAGCATGTCCCGCATTCAAAAATCGCAAAACCCGAAATACGATAAAATGAACCGTGTCCAGTCTGCTTCGGATGCAATTCCCATTGGAAACAGTTTGTTGGCTATGCAGTATTACAAGGGTGAATTGTGGCTTGGATACCCGGATCGTGTAGAAATACTGGATGTCAATGCAGATAACCTGGCGGTGAACAGCCGTAAAATTTATCAATTACAGGATTCAATACTTTGGAATTCCGGAGTTGTAAGCATGAGACTTTTCCCTGAAGCCAAAAAAGTAATTATCGGGAATGAAGGCGAAAGTCTGAGTTTCGTAATCAATAGTGCCAGTGTTCCGGATGGGCCAATAAGTCCAGAAGAAAATATCCAGGGTGATGTCAGAGATTGCCATTACATCAACGGCCATCTGCTTGCCGTTACAACGGAGCTGACTGAAGGTACCTGGGATGAGATTATGACTGTGAGGGAATTGGCAGAGGAGCCTGTAATATTAAACAGGTTTTACACCAATTCGGGCAGCACTACCAGATCGGCCACCATATCGCTGGACGGTCGCTGGCTTGTTGCACAGGATATGAATGGCAAAGTCATTGTTTGGGCTTTAAAGGATAGTACGGTCTCTCCTCCCGTCCCTTTCAAATCTATCCTTGGAGATCAGTTCAGTGCCGACGGGAATCATCTGTTTTCAAAGCAAAACAACGAATTTAAAGTATATGATCTGGACGATATTGACAGTGGTGCTGAAAAGACTTACGAAACAATATTAGATCCGATTGTCCCAGAAGGGAGATCTAATGAGTGGGCTGTTTACTTCAGCTCATTTTCCAGGCTATCTGTGCAAAATTTTCATTCCGGTCAGCAGCATTTTTTTGATGTTGAAGGATTGCTTTCCAGCGTACCATATACACTGGACAAGGAGGAGGCAAGTTTTTTTGCTTACTCACCAACATCGGGAGTTGTGCGTATTTGCTCACTCACGGATGGAGCTATTGTATCCTCTCGTGATTTTGGCGGTCAGATAACTCAATTAAAATTCATTCCCGGAACAGAGCAGATTTTGGTTGTTTCCAGGTCATCGGGTGGTCGGTACACAGTAAAAGTCTGGAATTATGTAAAAAGTGATGAGCCTCTGAAAGTATTGCGTTTGCAGGATTATACGGTGCGGTATGTAAGGGTTTGTGATCAAGGGGATAAAATCGCACTGTGCAATACCGAGGACATACGCATTTTCTTGCTGGACAATTTGAATGATGAAAATGTGGTAATCAAGCCATCAAAGAGCAATTTTATCATCGATATTGAATTCAGGCCTGATGGCCTGGCATTGGTATCCAGCGATGATGAAGGGGATATCAGTATTTGGGATGTTTCGGATGGGAAATCGTTGCTGAATGTTTCCAATACCTGGGAAGGGAAAAAATATTCAGTTAGCAGGCTGGCGTTTGCTTACGGCGGCTCTCGCCTTCGTGTGCTGTCCAGTGTTAATGATCTGGTGATGACCGTTGATCTGGACCCAATAAGTCTACGCGATGTGGTTCAATCGGGAAGCCGTTGGCTAACATCTTTTAGTTCCAAACAAATCAGGGATTACAACCTGGAGATAGCTTTCAAATATCCAGGCAACTTCGACAGGCTGGCCAGCTCAGGTGATTTGCCGCTGATCCGATCATTTTTTCAATATTTCAGGGAACAATCAATCAGCAGCAATAACATTGATCAGGTTCGCAGCTATTGTGATCGTGCCTATTTTCTGTTCGAAAAACTGGATTCTACAAATAGAGGAAATCACGAAGCGATCATGCTTGAAATGTATGAAGACTTTGTTCTTAAACTGTTGCTGCGAAACAATGAGCAGGAAGCCGCAGGTGTTGTGGAATACCTCAAGCGTCGCTTCCCTGATTCTGAAAAAACACTGTTGTCGGGGGCACACACAGCCTTGATCCAGCGTAATTTTCTACTTGCGCAAAAACTATATGCCAATTACCTTAAAATGGTATCAACGGCAGCTGAACTTTTTGACCGAAAACTTGAAGAGATTTATTCGGAGTTGTCTCAGTTTCAGGAATATGGCTTGCTTGATAGTCTGCAGGTAAATTGTCTTTGTGGCTTGTTTCAAAAATTTCCGAATTTCGAGAAACTATGCCCCTCTGATCAGAGTTACGACCAGGTTCCGGCAATTTCCGAGGTGTTTATTTTTCGGGATATTTATAATACAATCGACTCTGCAGCCTTTCTCATAAACAACAGCGCGAGAACACGCTTGCTGGAGCGTACGCTTGACCTGGCTAAAAGCCTGCAGTATGAAAATGCAAATCTGGCAGAGAAGCTGGTTGACACAGTAAGTCTTGCGCTCGCAGATGCCTACCTTATTCAGGCCAACGCCGAACAAAACTCCTATAAAGTGCCGGGGTTCTATAAAAAGAGCCTCTTGTTGCTCGAGTCAATGGGAACATTTAATGGCGATTTGTCAGACTCTACCCGGATTGCATTTATAGCCAAAACCCAAACCGCCTGGGGAGCGTATTTACTCAAAATCAATCAACCATACGAGGCGTTGCAACACTTGAAAGCCGGTTTTTATGTGTTAGAGAAACTTCCGGATACTCAGGATGAAGCCAATGGCTTCCAAAGAGAATATTCCTGGAAACATTTGTACAATCCTTTATTACTCAACTTATGCCGTGCAAACCTGTTGCTTGGGGAACCTCTCGATGCAACACATGCTATTGAAGATGTAGCGAGATTCGAATTCAGCAATTATAAATCCATTTATACAGGTCATATTAACCTGCTCGTTGGAGATGAAGCAGCGGCGCTTGAAAGTTTTGTGGCCTTGCCTTCTCCTGATGAATTTGCGGAGGCAATATTTTTGGTTTATCAAATGGCAGAACTCCTGCCCGTGCAGGCAGAACGGTTAAAGGCTTTTGTGCCAAATGCAACAAACAGGTTCATTTTACTCCACCCCGACTACAGCAGCGATGAAATAAACAATTATCTTTCTTTCTTCCAGTATACCCATTATGATGCCATGGGAATGTGGGATTCGGCAATCGTTTGGTCAGAAAGAGGCCTGGCCAGTCTGGAAAGGTTGATGAAAAAACCAGATCATGTCTTTACCTGGCGTGAAAGCTGGTATAGCACACAGATATACCATGTATACTATCTTCTGGCTGGCAGATTCAAGGATACCAGTGTGCTGACCCAGGTAATTCGCTTGTCGGAAGAGGTGGAGAAAAGCATTGAAAGGGACGACCCCTACTCAGGGTACAAGGATTTTGTATTTACCAATTTGGCGCACGCTTACTATCTTCGTAACCGACCTGGAGACCGTGAAAAGGCACTTGACACGTATCGAATGCATTTAAATACGAACAGCTATTATTACGATCCTTGGGAGACCCTACAACAGGATTTTAGAAATCTGCATCATGCTGGTGTTCAATGGCCGGATCTTGTGGATTTGGTTCACAAAATAAAACCGGCAAACGTTATGCTCACCCAGGAAGATTGGCGTGAAATGGGTGTTGAGTAGGGAATGCCAGGTGTCTCTGAGGCATATTGGGGCTTTCCCGAACAGGCGCTTTAACAGCAGGTTAAACAATGATTTGTAACAGCTATCTAAAAACCTACCTTTGCAGGCAATTAACGTAGAAGCATGACTAGCACAAACACGTTGCTGAAAGAATCTGAAGAGTTTATCATCGACTATTTTGCCGAACACCTTTCGGCGAATTATGTCTTTCATGATCCAGAGCATACGGCTCAGACTGTGGCTGCTGCAAAGACGATTGGTGAAGGCTTCCATCTGAATGATAAGGAAATGCAAATTCTGCTTCTGGCAACCTGGTTTCACGACACTGGTTATGCCCATGGTCCGGTGGATCACGAGGATCGTAGTTGTCAGATAGCTTCCGAGTTTTTAAAAGACAAAATTTCAGATGAAGACCTGGAGGAAGTAAAGGCTTGCATACAGGCTACCAAAGTGCCGCAAATGCCTCAAAACCTGTTGCAACAGATTATTTGTGATGCCGACCTGAGTCATCTTGGTATGAAAACATACTGGGAGCGCAACAGCAAGCTACGGCAGGAGTTTACACTCACCCGTAACAGCATCATGAATGACAATGAATGGGTGGAGTTCGAGCTCGAATTTATGGTGAACCATGAGTACCACACCGAGGTAGCCCGGGCGCTTTTGAACAAGAGAAAAGCCAAAAACATCCAGAAACTCCTCAAGCAAAAAAAACGACTCAACCCAAAAATGGCGCTTACCGTTGATGAGCTGAATTTGCTTGATGGCAAGAAAAAGAAAGACAGACACAGTCTGGAAAAGGTGTTATTGGAGAGTGAAGCTGAAATAAAATTGTCGCGATTTGGTCGTGGAGTGGAAACCATGTACCGGACTACTTACCGAACTCATACCAACCTGAGTTCTATGGCAGATAGCAAGGCCAACCTGATGTTATCGGTAAATGCCATCGTTATTTCGATCCTGGTATCAAATTTACTGCCCAAGCTCATAGATGAATTTACCGTAACGCTTTTCGTCCCTTTCATTTTGCTCACCATTACCTGCCTGGGATCTATGGTGTATGCAACCCTGTCTACCCGACCAAAAATAACCGAGGGGAAAATAACCCGGGATGACATAAAGCAACGGAGAGCCAATCTCCTCTTTTTTGGGAACTTCTTTAACATGTCGCTTGACGACTTCCAGTGGGGTGTAAATGAAATGCTGGCTGATCCTGAATTTTTGTATAGTTCGATGAGTCGCGATCTGTATTTCCTGGGGATAGTTTTGGCAAAGAAATACCGATACCTGAGTATTTGCTACAACATATTCATGTACGGCCTGATCATTTCTATGTTGGCTTTCGGCCTTTCATTCGCCTTCTAACAATTTAAACTCAAACAACCTTTGCCTGTATCGGGCTGTCTTTTGAATATGCCATTAGTTATCATCCCAACATACAATGAACTGGAAAATGTAGAAGCCATCATCCGGGCTGTTCATAGCTTGTCCGATGGGTTTCATGTGCTTATAGTGGATGATGGTTCTCCCGATGGCACAGCAGATGTAGTGCGAAAACTGCAAAAGACAGATTTCCCCGAAACGCTGCATTTACTTGAGCGCAAAGGGAAACTCGGGTTGGGTACCGCCTATATTGCCGGTTTCCGCTGGGGCCTGGAGCGTCATTACGAGTATTTCTTCGAAATGGATGCCGATTTTTCGCACGACCCAAATGACTTACCTCGCTTACTGGCAAAATGCCGTGATGAAGGCGCCGATGTGTCGGTTGGATCCAGATATTGCAGAGGAGGCCGGGTGAAAGATTGGCCTATGGACCGGATCGTGCTATCGCGCGGCGCCTCTCTGTATACCAGCCTTATTTTATGGATGCCCGTTGCCGACCCAACCGCAGGTTTTATTTGTTACCGTAGAAGAGTTCTGGAAGCCATTGATCTGGATCGGATCAAGTTTATCGGATATGCTTTTCAGATTGAAATGAAATACACCGCCTACCGCCTTGGGTTCAAGGTAAAAGAAGTGCCCATTACCTTCAAGGACAGGATTAAAGGACAGTCCAAAATGTCGCTTCACATCATCCGTGAAGCCATGCTAGGCGTTATCCAGATGCGGTTCAGAAAAGTAAGAAGGAAATAATGGATCAATGCGAAATGCATCAATGCACCAATGCGAAATAGGTCTAAATTTTTTATCTTTCATTTCGCATTGGTACATTGATGCATTCCGCATTGGTTTTAGTTTGCCATTACAGAATCTACTGTGTCCAGCGGCAGGTTAAATGCCTCGGCAACGCCTTTATACACAACTTTCCCTTTCACTACATTCAGGCCCAGTTTAAGTTCTGCATTTTCGCTGCATGCTTTTTGCCAGCCTTTATCTGCCAGTTGCACAGCATAAGGCAGGGTAGCATTCGTAAGCGCCACTGTTGAGGTGAATGGTACTGCACCGGGCATATTGGCTACGCAGTAGTGTACCACATCTTCAATGATGAAAGTTGGATCTTCGTGTGTGGTAGGGCGTGTTGTTTCCATACAACCACCCTGGTCTACAGCCACGTCCACAACTACGGTGCCCGGACGCATTAGTTTCAGCATTTCCCGGGTGATGAGGTTTGGCGCTTTGGCACCTGGCAAAAGCACAGCGCCGATAACGAGATCATGGGTTTGGATATGACGACGAATGTTGTATTCATTGGAAAACTCTGTTACCACATTGGCAGGCATAACGTCGCTGAGGTAGCGAAGTCGTGGAAGGCTCACATCGAGGATGGTAACCAGTGCGCCAAGACCGGCGGCCATTTTAGCCGCCTGGGTTCCAACAATACCGCCACCAATCACCAGGACCTTACCAGGTGTAACACCTGGTACGCCACCCAGCAAAACGCCGCGACCTTTTACGGGCTTTTCCAGGAATTTGGCACCTTCCTGAACGGCCATACGACCTGCTACTTCCGACATTGGAATAAGCAAGGGCAGTTGACGGTCTTTTGTTTCTACTGTTTCATAGGCCAGGCAAATAGCCCCGCTTTTGATCATGGCATTGGTAAGTGGTTCACTGGAGGCAAAGTGAAAATATGTGAAAATCAATTGGTTAGGACGACAACGACCATATTCCTCAGCGATAGGTTCTTTAACCTTCATGATCATTTCCGCTTTGGCCCAAATCTCGTCGGCAGTTTTGAGTATCGAGGCATTGGCATCAGTATAGTCTTTGTCTTCAAAACCACTGCCGACACCGGCTCCGCTTTGAATATAAACCGTATGACCCCTACGCGTAAGTTCCATTGCACCGGCAGGCGTGAGCGCAACCCGGTTCTCATTAGTTTTGATCTCTGTTGGTACCCCAATTACCATGTGATGAATGACTTTAGTTGGTTAGAAATTGTATTTGACATAGTATCCCTTCTGCAATCTACAAAAGGCGATCAAAGGTAGGAAACACTTTATATTAATGGTGAATGATTAATGGACAATGAACAATGAGCAATGGACAATGAAGCAATCTGGTTTGGCTTTTGCTGGGAGTGTTCAATTAAGTGTGTCATGTAATTAAACACTCTCCCCCTTTTGCATGTAAATCATATTTAATATCTAAAATCTACAGTTCATTTCATTGTTCATTGTTCATTGTCCATTGTTCATTAATCATTGCATCCTCCGTCTTCTCAGATCCACGGCTTTCCGCACTTCGGGTCGTTTTGAAATGATCTGATCAAATTTGTCTTTTTTTACAGGTTCGGGGAATTGTTCCAGGAATTGCTCTGCTTTGTCTGGGGAAGGATTTTGTTCCATTTTTTTCAGGTAGGCTTCTTCCAGAACCGGTTGTACTTCCGACATTATTTCCGGATTGCTGGCTGCGGCCTCTGTGAGCTCGTCGAGCCGGTTCTGTTCGGGGAAATCCTGCAGGTAATCGGTTATTTTTTTGACTGTAGGCTTGGTTTTGGCGGAAGTGATGTAGGCTTCTTCTACAGCTTGAAGTATTTTCCCTCTGTCTTCTTTCGTGGTTTCGGCTGCTAATTTGATATCGCTCAGCCGGGTGCTTTCGGGGAAATTATCCACAAAGCGGCTGATGTTTTCCGGGCTTGGCTTTCTGCGGATACTGTCGATGGCAGCTGTTTCCAATTTTGTAATTCTCGTGGATACTACTGTCCGGTATTTCCCATCGGGGTATTTATCCTGGTAGGCTCTCAGGTAGGCAAGTCTGGTACTTTTTTCTGCCCTGTTATACAAGGCCTTTTCCAGAAAACGGCTGTCGGGGTGTTTTTCGATGTAGGCCGTGTAAGCCTGCTCATCATCCTGGATTATGCTGGCCACCCACCAGTCGCGGATTTCGCTTGGGGTGAGCGCCCAGGTTGCGGATGTTCCCGCCAGAATGAAAACCATAAACAAGGCCACATTTCTGGCGCGGCCACTGCTTTTTCTAGGGCTTTCTGGTTGCGGCATCGATTTTGGAGCTTCATAGATCGTGCCGGTGGTTTCAATCGGAGCCGGAGGGGGGGCACTCTCTGGTTTGGCTTGTTCAATTGGCGGCATATCCTGCCCGGCAAAGGCCAGCGCTTCTCCGGCTTTTTTGAAGCCATCACCAGTTGCTGCCGGAGCGGGAGTTTCAAGCTTTTTATCGAGTAGTACTTCCGGGTGCTCGGTGGTAATCTGAATGGTTTCCCGAAAAACCAGCACTTTCCGGTGTATCTGGTTGAAAGCCATTTCCAGTACCGAGACCTTTACTTCCAGGGGATGTGTGCCTGTTTGTTGTGGTGCGACGTAAAAAAACCACTCTGTGAAGCCATCCTCGGTTATCAATTGTTGGGGCGGGCTGGTAGATCTGATTTCAAATACAGCTTCTTTTGCCGGATCGCCCAACTCTACCTGCATAAGGTCCGAAACACGCGTCAAACCTTTCACCACCACCTGGTCATCGAGCATGATTTCCTCTACGATGGCATCTTCATCAATGGCAATGCGTACCACACATTCTGATTCTTCCCGCAAGGTCATCTGATGTGGAATGCGATATAGAACATGTCCGTTTTTGGCTTTATTAGCATCTTCTTTCCCAGATTGTGGTGTGGCGTCAAAATCAGCTTCATCCAGGGCCTGCACAAAATCTGAGAGGTCGGCGCGAATGGAGTTGTATTCCGTTTGAAGAGCGGTGTTATCCAGTGTGCCGCGAAGTGCTTTTTTATTGGCATCGTTCAGGCGGCCAAGCAGGGTAAGCACAGTCACACGTTTTTCGGAATGCTCGGGCAACAGGTCACGCAGCTTTTGCAGGGCGGTGCTCAGATGTTGCAAGTCGAGCAGCAGCTCTTCCAGTTGACGTTTTAATTCCGGTAGCGGGATATTCATTCGAATGGTATTTATTAAAGATTAGTCAGGCGTAGGCTCTTAGTTGTTCGAGCAACCAGGATTTCTCCATCACATCTGAACGATTTTCAATTTCCTTGTACAGCATGTTCATGGCCAATCGGTTCGAAGTGTCAGCTTCTATCAGTTTCCTGGTAAAATGGATGAGATTTTCATGGCTGGTCTGGTGATGTCCTAAGTTTTTTTGCTTTTGAAGATAGGTACTGAAACTATCCAGCAATGGAGCCAGCGAAGTGGTATCATTTGTCTCATAATAGGTTTGCAACAACATACGTCTGACCTCCAAGTTACTGGTAACATCTTCCAGGTTTAATTTTTTTAGCAAAGGAAGCGCCTGGCTAAAGTCTTTCTGCCGGAATCGGAGGAATGCGAGATTTAAGCGATACAGGCTTTCTCTTTCCTTTGGATGAATTTTGCTTTTGTACTGTTCCAGAAATTTTTCAGCCCAGGCATAATCGCCATAGCTTACTGCGACCCGTATTATGTTTTTATACGTATGCCCGGAAAGCATGTTGTTTTCCAGAAAAACATCCTTTTCCAGTCCTGCTTTGTACAATTCAAATGCTTCTCGTATAAATGAGCGGCGGCCTGCATTTACGCGGCGAATACAAGCGTTAATCAGGATGTAGTACAAAGAACGAAGCTCGGTAGCACTAAAACGGTGTTGAAATTTGTTAAGTGTGTTCTTAAGCCGTTCATAAGGATCATCATCTGTGGGGGCCTGCAACATTTGATAGGCATGATAATAAACCGCCACAGCAGGAATCTGAAGCATTTCTTGTCTGCCGGCGGTCTTGATGACTACTTGCAATAAATCCAGGCGGAATTCTTGCCCGGAAACAGCCTGGTTGGTATGAGTGAGACAGGCGTTTCTCAGCATTTCGGAGATATAAAACGTTGTCAGCTCATCGGGCATAGAGGGAAGCTCTTCCTTGGAATCACTTGATAAACCAGCGCTGTATTTTACCTGCTCTTGTTGAAGCATGTAGCGGCTAAAGTGGTATTGGGCATCCCGTATGGGTTGTTGTTCCACCTGATCCCGGCCTTGTTCCCAGGCTTTTTCAAATAACTGATCCAGGTTTCTCGTGCCCAAACTGCGAAGCAAATATCGCTGTACATCTGCTTCGTCTGACTGCCATTCCGACCAGGCGAGATATTGCCTGACTGTTGCCAATAGAAATGACATGATATGCCGCAATTGCTTGACCTTAAGCGCTTTGCCAGGGCATGCTGCCTTCCAGAGCGCTTCAGCTGATAGCTCTTTTGCTGTGACCTTATTAATGTTGTCGCAGAGATACTCCCCCAACAGAGCAACATCTTCACGGCGGTTGAATACCCCGCAGCGTACCCACTCACGCAAGGCGCGCAAGTCCTTGGGTGATAATTGGCGGAATGTTCGGATGAGTAGGGTGGTTGTCATTTGGCAGTAAAATTTGTAATTGAACAAATGTAATATCCATTGAAAATATAATGCGGATTTTAGCAAAACTATTAACGACAAAAATTTAATTTGTCGTTTGACTATCAATTACTTAGTTATTTCAATGTTTGATTTAGTATGTAAACACTTGTGTGAACAATCTTGAAACTCAAATCTGCCAAACCTGGTCATTTTAACATTATGAACTCATCTTTTTGAACGAAAATGCTTATATTTAGGGTGAATTTTGAACAGAGCATATCAACCAACTGTTCCTGATTTACTTTTCAATGATTTCAAGAAAACGGTGGAATCCTTGTCTTTGAACGGGACCGCCGTCATTCCACCCTCATTAAGTAGGGTGTCTCCATATTAAGGGCGGATGATGAACCATTCGCCCTGTTTTTTATCACGCATCCAATGATCACAGATTTTACAGGTTTTGGGATTACACATATTAAAGTGTTTTTTGTGCTGTGTCTGATAATATGTGAACCCATACCTGGAAACCCGTAATATGGAAAGGCAGCGAGTCATTTTAATCAGCCCGGGTTTTACGGCTAGTATAGAGGATCACAATTGTTTGCCTTATCTTCAATTGTATGTCCGGGAATTGGCAGGCAGCGGCCTGGATGTTCAGGTGATAGCGCTTGATTACCCATTTTCCCGAAACGCATATACCTGGCGAGGGATTTCTGTGCAGCCTTGCAATGGCCAAAATAAACGCTGGCGTCGGCCCTTAACGGTATGGAATGCCATACGGGCGGGCAACCGCCTGATACGTGAAGCTGGTGATACACAAGTGGTAATCCACAGTTTTTGGCTCGGCTGGACTTCAGTAGTAGGAGAGTGGCTGGCAAGGCGGCACGGCTTGAAACACATCACCACTTTGATGGGGCAGGATGTGTTGCCAGCAAACAGTCACTGGTTCAAACTGCTAAGTAATGATTGGAAAAAGCGGCTTGTGGTATTGTCTGATTTTCAAAATGAAACATTGGGAAAGCATTTCGACTTCAAGGCCCATCACGTGATCCCATGGGGTGTTGCTTCGACTGAAATCCCTTCAAGCTTACCTGATGAACGCCCAATTGATATACTCGGAGTTGGTTCGCAGATCGGGCTCAAAAACTGGAACCTTTGGCTGAATACCATAAAGTTTGCGTTAATAAAACATCCGAATATCAAGGCTGAGCTCATAGGCGACGGCCCGGAAAGAAGTCATCTGGAAGCAAAAGTGCGCGAGCTAAACCTCGAGCAAAATGTACGGATCATCGGCGATTTACCCAGGCCGCAGGTGTTGGATAAAATGCGCCATGCAAAATTGCTGCTACACACATCCAACTACGAATCCCAGGCTTATGTGCTATCTGAAGCAGCTATGAATGGTTGCCAGGTGGTAACCACTCCGGTTGGGATTGGTCCTTTAATGGGTTTCTGTGCGGAAGATGCTGCGGGACTGGCGAAGGGTATAGAAATGACATTGAGTTCAGAGGGCCAAGCAAAACCGGTTACTCCGTTTTTGCTTGTAGATACAGCAGCTTCTTATGCAGACTTGTATAACCAGCCACATAAAAACAAGTAATTCACTAATTTTGACGATCACACCACAGCCCTGCTGATTTAGGTAAATCCCACTCAATCATTTTATTCTTTCAAAACATAATAATCACAAGCTGAAATGGAAGACAATCAAGGTATAATGGAGTCCCTGAACTCACCACTCACGCACGCCGACATGATCCGCAAATTGGACATGATCAATCAGGGACTGGAAGCAACGGGCAGCGACGAGCTGGCCAATCAGTTTATCATCTTTCAACTGAATAATACAGAAACCGGAGGAACTGTACTGGAAACTTCTACAGTGAATCCTACCCTTGATGGTGGCGATGATGCCCCTGATGTGCAAATGAGCGTTGAAATGATTGCTTTCCATATTGGGAAGGACGAAGGAATACCGGAAGGAACCCGCGCAACGATGAGACTCGTAATCGGTAAGGACGAAAATTCCCGCGACAAGTTTTTTGACACTGCATTCTGGACCATTGCAGCAGGCCTTCGCTTATACGATCAGTCAAAAGGAAAAGCAGCTGACAGCAAAGACCTGAAAGCAGATTTTACCAAAGCTTTTGGCAAGCGCCCGATTGAAATCCCCGGTGGTCTGGCGCGCATGACTTTCGAAGTGGTAAAGCACAAAGAGCCTCAATGGTGGCAACGTGTATTTGGTTTTTTACAGTCAGGCACCGGTCAGGCGCTTACTTCAGTAATTGGCTTCCCGGCGATTACCCAAACGGCCATTGGACTGGTAGATGAACTGCTGAATAAGCTTAACGAAGACCTCACAGGCGTACTTTTCAAAAGTCGGCCCCTTACCCTGGCATTAAGTAAAATGGCTAAAGACGATTTTTCAGGTGGTAATCCCAGGGTGAAAGTTGGTTCGCTGAGCCCTGGTTTCTGTGTTATTGCCCGCGGCCGGGATTACGGTTTGCTCAGCAATGCCGATGCTTATTTCTACACCGCTTATGGCAAACTGGTTCCTTCCTCAGTCACAGAGGAACAGCTGTTGAATGATGATTACGACGATCCTTTTGAAAATTGCACCTACGGCATCTTCAAGATCGGTATGCGGGGAACTAAGCTGAATCCGGATTTTAACTACGGGTAACTGAGAGATATACGATATCCGAAATATCATATCCGATATCTGATTTGAACCACCTTGCCCCAAAGGGGCAACATCACACAACTTAGGGCAAAGCCCTATGCAGGAGCATGCACCGGTAAGCAAGGAGCTCTGAAGGAGCGGCATCAATGTATAAAGAGAAAATGTCACCCCTTCAGGGCTCCTTATCTATAAGAGCCTTACTCGTAGGGCTGCACCCTACGTTAGGAGATGTTGCCCCTTCAGGGCAGGGTTTCTTTAGCCCTATAATTAGGCTACACCATGCTTCAAGACATGTCTTGACATAGGATTATGATTCTAATTCGTATTCCGTTTCTCGGATATCGCGATATCGGATAAATACCCTTCCCAATCCTCCGCCTCATCAATATCGTTCAATTCGGGTAAAAGGAATACAGATTTATCCAGATCATGAATTCTTTTTAAAGTCTTTTCTCTAACAGTTTCTGTACTCCATTCTATTTCTCTGAATACTGAAGGCTCAAAGTGGTTCATGCCTAACAAGTAATACCCGCCATCGGGTGTTGGCCCCAGCACAAAATCGTGTTGCTCCAGGGCCGCGAAAGCCTGCTCCAAAATAGCGCCGTTCAGTTCCGGGCAATCACTTCCGATGATTATAACTTTTTCAGCTCCTTCCTGAAAAACCTGTTCAAAAGCGGCCTCCATTCTTTTTCCAAGATCACCAGTTGCCTGAAGTCTTTTGTGAAAATGTTCATTCGGCCACAAATCTTGCTCATCGATAAAATTGCTGTAAAACAAATGGCGCTTTGCTGATACTTCCATGCTTGCTGCTCTGGTTTTGTCCAAAAGGAACTTATAGATCCTTAATGCCTCTGCATCACCCAGATTTCGTGCGAGCCTTGTTTTTACCTTGCCTAATTCCGGATTCCGAATGAATAATATGAGCACCCTTGTATTGATCACTGATTTTATGGATTTTAGGATTACGCAGATTATTGTTTTTGTTTATACCTCACGCTGTTTGGTTTTGAAAATCGCCTGCGGCTATATCATTGATTAACAGCGTTCAGTATGACAAGTGTTTTCACAACCACTTTGCGGTGGCTATAGGTCTTTTGATTAAATACTATTAAATCAGAACATTACAGATCAATTACAGTTTAGAGTGTGTTTATTACAGCAACCCCGGCTTGTAAAATAGAGTTATACTTCACGCTGTTTGGTTTTGAAAATCGCCTGCGGCTAAATCTTTGAATAACATCGTTCAGTATGACAAGTGTTTTCACAACCACTTTGCGGTGGCTATAAAAGTAACAAATCAGCGAATGTTTACCGGCATTATAGAATCCCTGGGAAAAGTGACCGCAATTGAGCGGGATCGTTCGAATGTGCATTTTACGGTGGAAAGCAATATTTCACCAGAACTCAAAATTGATCAAAGTGTAAGTCACAATGGTGTTTGCCTGACGGTTGTGGATGTCCAAAACAGCAGCCATACAGTTACAGCCATTGATGAAACGCTGCAGAGAAGTAATTTGTCTTCCTGGCAAATCGATAGCCTGGTAAATTTGGAACGATGTCTTCCCATCGGTGGTCGGCTCGATGGCCATTTGGTGCAGGGACATGTGGACGATGTGGCTGAATGTATTGGTATTCAGGAAAAAGATGGATCCTGGTTATGCACCTTTCGCTACAAACCAAGCCGTACCCAATTGGTGGTGGAAAAAGGATCTATCTGTATAAATGGCGTAAGTTTAACGGTGGTTAAGCCAGAAAAGGATCTGTTCTCAGTTGCCATCATTCCCTACACCTGGGAGCATACCAACTTTCATCAATTACAGGCAGGCGCCATTGTAAACCTTGAATTTGATATCATTGGCAAGTACATCGCTGCGATGAGCACCCTTGTTTAATCACAGATTTTACGGATTAATGGATTACACTGATTCCTTTTGATTTTAATAGTCATTGTGCTTAATTCTAAAAGGCATTCCAACCTGAATTAAATTTTGTTGAAAACAAAATCAGTGTAATCCATTAATCCGTAAAATCTGTGATCCTGTGATGAGTGGTTTAATAAAAAATAGAATGCCCAGCAAATTGGGCCGCCAGAAGTATGAAGAATCTTATTTTACTCCTCATTTGTCTTTTCCCCTTGTTTCTGGTTGCCCAGAAACCTGCTACAACTACTTCCGCTGATATCCAGCTGGCCATAAAAAAGCTGAATGTATTGGGCTCTGTGTTGTACGTGGCCGCCCATCCGGATGATGAAAACACCCGTCTAATTAGCTATCTGGCCAATGTTAAGCTCTATGATGTTACCTATTTGTCTCTTACCCGCGGTGATGGCGGTCAGAACCTGATAGGCCCCGAGATACGCGAATTAATGGGTGTTTTGCGCACAGAAGAGCTGTTAATGGCTCGTTCTGTGGATGGCGGTCATCAGCTTTTCTCACGCGCCAACGATTTTGGATATTCCAAGACTGTGGAGGAAACCCTGAATTTCTGGAACAAGGATGAGGTGTTGCAAGATGTGGTGTTGGCCTACCGGAAAACTTGCCCGGATGTGGTGATCCATCGTTTTCCCACAAAGAATTACATAACACATGGACACCATACGACCTCGGCTATTCTTTCCACCGAAGCATTTGAACTTAGCGGGCGTTCTGATATTTATCCTGAACAGTTATCAATGGCTAAGCCATGGCAGGCAAAGCGGCAGTTTTTCAACAGTTTTCCTTCCTATTACGGTGATAAAATGCCCCTGGGTGAAAACAAAATTATCTGGACTTTGGATGTAGGCAGCTGGATTCCATTGAAAGGAAAAAGTGTGGGTGAAATTGCCGCTGAAAGCCGATCCAAGCACCGTTGCCAGGGCTTTGGCATGTTGGGGAGTCGCGGCTCATCTACTGAGTATTTGGATTTTATTCAAGGCGATATGCCTGCTGATCAGGACATTTTTCAAGGGATAAATACCTCCTGGTCGCGTGTAGAGGGTGGAAAACCAGTCGGAGAATTGTTGACCCGAATAGAAAAAGAATACCGCGGCGATGACCCGGCAGCTTCTGTGCCTTCTCTTCTCTCGGCGATGCAAATGATCAAGGCGCTCCCTCCGGGCTACTGGCGCGACAAAAAACTACAAGACATCAAAGAGGTGATTCGCGATTGCCTTGGGTTATATTTGGAAGCGACAGCCGATCAGCCTACGGCCACCCCGGGCGAGCAGGTAAAATTGCGTCTTGAATGTATTTCCAGAGCCGCTGGAGTCGAGGTGGTTTTGAGTGGATTGAGTGTCATGCCCGGACTGTTTGATACCATTGCCGCCATGCCTTTGGAGACAAACAAAGACTGGGCACTAAAGAAAACAATTCAAATCCCTGAAAATGCAACATTCACTTCGCCATACTGGTTACGTGAACCCGCCACCCTGGGCATGTATCGCGTAGATGATCAACACCTTCGCGGGCTACCGGAGACGCCCCGTTATACCAACGTTCGCTGGAGTTTTACGGTAAATGGCAAGCCTCTTGAATTTGAAACGGATGTGGCCTGGAAATCTGGAGAGGCTGCCGTGGGTGAGGTTTGGCGGCCATTTGAAGTGTTGCCGCCAGTTTATGTTGAATTTACGGAATCCAATTATCTGTTTAAGGAAAACAGGCAAATTGTCGAAGTCAGGGTCACCGCCGGAAAAGATAATCTGAAAGGCAACGTCCGGGTGAAGGCGCCTGCTGAAGGCTGGGTGGCGACTTCTGAGGATGGCGAGTATCCACAAGCATTTACCCTGAATAAAAAAGGAGAAGAGAAAACCTTCCGTTTTATGGTTCAGGCACCTGAAAACAGTTCAGAATGTACCTTGGCAGCCGATGTTGAAGTGGAAGGTAAACGGTATTCAAATCGATTGGTGACTATAAAATACGATCATATACCCCAACAAAGCGTATTACTGCCAGCCTCTGCCCATGCGGTAAGGTTTGATTTGAAAGTAAATGCCAGAAAAGTTGGGTATTATATGGGTGCCGGAGATGATGTTCCCAAGGCCATTACCCAAATGGGCTGTGATGTAAGTCTGTTGCATGATGAAGACCTGAATGCCTCTAGCCTGAAAAGATTTGATGCCGTGGTCATTGGTGTCAGAGCCTACAACACAAAGGAGGGGCTGTCATTTCATCAGAGCCAGCTGCTAGAATACGTAAAGCAGGGTGGCACGTTGATCATTCAATACAACACAGATCATGCGCTTCAAATTGAAGAAGAAAATCTGGCGCCGTTCTCCCTTAAATTATCTAATAAGCGCGTAACCGATGAAACAGCAGCCGTGAGCCTCCTGCTTCCGGAACATCCGGCATTAAACTCACCTAACAAACTGACTGACAGAGATTTTGATAGTTGGGTGCAGGAACGAGGCTTGTACTTCCCAGAAAGCTGGGACAAGGACTTTGAAGCGCCCCTATCCATGCACGACAAAGGGGAAGACCCGCTGCACGGATCATTGCTTATTGCCCAATACGGCAAAGGGCATTATGTGTATACCGGATTGTCATTTTTCAGGGAACTGCCGGCGGGAGTACCCGGGGCATTTCGTTTGTTTGCGAATTTGCTTTCGCTGGGGAAAAGTGAAAAACCCTGAGGTATTTGCAGACTGCAAATTGCAGAAGTGATTTAATAAATTACATTTTTCACTCATCACTCATCACTCATCACTCATCACTCATCACTCATCACTCATCACTCATCACTCAATTACGCTTGCGTCTCCGATAATTATTCCCTCCCCCATTGCCGCGGTTATTACTTCGTCCACGGTTTTTGTTATTGCCGCGATTGCGTTGGCGACCGCGATCTTTGTCGTGTTTGCCAACTCCGGCTGCGAGCTTGTCGAGAGAGTCGTGGCCTTCGTGCAGTTCGAGCATTCCGTTTGACAGAATTTCCAGATCCTCTTTTACGATGTCGTCGCTTACGTAATGTTCCTTATTCCAGGTTTTGTAGGCGAGTTTCATGTAAGAAGCAATAACCTCTACAAAGCCTTCTTTTTTAACTCCGTCCGGCATTTCTATGGCTTTCTGGATTAAGGCATGTACGCTGCTGCCATAGTGGCGCATGCGGGTAGAAGAGGCAGGGTAGCCAAGCGGCTCCGGTTTTGGCCGGTCTTCCTCCCGGATGATGGCAACACTTGAAGGTGGCTTTACTTCCAGTTCGTAATTGGCAATCGCAAACACGTGATTCCATAGTTTCTCCTTGAAATCATCCATATTACGGTTGGGAGTGGTAGGGCTGATGGTTGCCATCAAACCCACAATAGCCTCCACCGTTTTTTGACGCTGCTGGTCATTCTCAATGGTTTTGGCATGCGCTATCATTTCCTGAATCGAGCGGCCGTATTCCGGGTATATTATTTGGGACCTTTCGGTATTGTATTCTATATCAAGTCTATTCATAAAAATTTCATTGTTTATTGACCTCTAATCAACTCAAATTAAAGCTGAATTCATCAATATTCTAATCGTTTTAAACGAGTAAAATCATAAAATCACATTAATCACAAAAATCAAGGTACTTACTCAACGGTCACTGATTTCGCCAGATTGCGTGGCTGATCCACATTGCAACCGCGAAGAACGGCAGTATGGTAAGCCAACAATTGAAGCGGAATGACCGATAAGAGCGGGGTAAATGGCTCTTCTGTAGCCGGTATTTCTATGGTGTGATCGGCAATGGCTTTGATTTCCTTATCTCCTTCTGTTGTCACTGCTACCACAATTCCTTTTCTTGCTTTCACCTCCTGGATATTGGACAAGACTTTGTCGTGGGCACTTTTGTTGGTAGCGATCACAAACACGAGCATATTCTCGTCAATGAGAGCGATCGGGCCGTGCTTCATTTCGGCAGCCGGGTATCCTTCGGCGTGTATGTAACTGATTTCTTTGAGTTTAAGCGCGCCTTCCAGTGCAACCGGGAAGTTGTAACCTCTGCCAAGATATAGCGAATTGTTGGCATCCATTAGTTCTTTGGCCAGATATTCTACCTGTTTTTGACAGTTTTTGAGCAATTTATCCACTTTGCCAGGGATATTCGCCAGTTCATGAACCAGTTCCTGGTAACGGGACTTTGGCAACGCGCCTCTCTCGTAGCCAAGAATCAGCGCCATCATGGTAAGCATGGTCACCTGGCCGGTAAAAGCTTTTGTGGAAGCTACGCCAATTTCCGGACCAACGTGAATATAGGAACCACTATGGGTCAGCCTGGCAATGGACGAACCAACTACGTTTACAATTCCATAGGTCAGCGCGCCTCGTTCTTTGGCTAGTTCAAGTGCTGCAAATGTATCGGCAGTTTCTCCCGACTGAGAAATGGCAAGCACAACATCCTGGTCTCTGACGATCGGGTTTCTGTATCTAAATTCGGATGCATATTCAACCTCAACAGGCAGGCGTGCCAGATCTTCGAACAAGTACTCTGCGATCATACCGGCATGCCAGGAGGTACCGCAACCCAGAATGATCATGCGCTGGGCATTCACCATTCTTTTCATGTGTTCCTCCATGCCCCCCAGGCGAATCCAGCCTTCTTCGGCATTCAGGCGACCCCGCATGCATTCCTCGATGGTGACCGGTTGTTCAAATATTTCCTTGAGCATGAAATAGTCATAACCGCCTTTTTCCAGCTGTTCTATTTCAAGCTCTATTTCATGCACCGTATGGGTGGTGGTTTCGTTGCGAAGGTTCTTGATGATCAAACCATTTTCCAACGTAATGGTCGCCACTTCCTCGTCGTTGAGGTAAACTACATTTTTAGTATGCTCCACAATCGGAGTAGCATCTGAGGCCACCAGGAATTCTCCCTTGCCGATGCCAACAACCAATGGACTACTTTTTCTCGCTGCCACGATTTTGCCAGGCTCTTCTTTGTCCATAACCACAATGGCATAAGCACCATGAACCTGTGTAAGCGCCTGACGAACGGCTTCTTCCAGTGGGAGATTTTCCCGCATTTGAACTTCTTCGATCAGGTGAACCAGTACTTCGGTGTCGGTTTCGCTGACAAATTTGTGTCCGTGTTTGTTTTGAAGGGCACTTTTCAGCACGGCATAATTTTCAATGATGCCGTTGTGGATCAAAACCAGTCTGCCTGTACCGCCTTTTTGCGGGTGTGCATTGGTGTCGTCGGGTTTGCCATGCGTAGCCCAACGCGTGTGGCCCATACCTACATGGCCGCTGATGTCTTTGTCTTTGGTGAATTCTTCTAGGTCAGAGACTTTACCCTTCTTTTTGTAAATATTCAGATGGCCATTTTGAAGGGCAATGCCGGCGCTGTCATAGCCTCTGTATTCCAATCTGGTAAGGCCCTTGATAAGGACAGGATAGGCATCTTTAGCGCCAATGTAAGCTACTATTCCACACATATCATACGATTTTGTTTTCAAGTGAGGGGCGCTTTATTGCACCCGGGTGTATTTCAATTCCAGCTTTGGGGGGTACATGCTTTGGGGTCCAAACAAAATAGTTCTCTGAGAAGAACGGTTTCTTGGATAAACGTTGATATATACGGTTCTGTTTTTGATGTCTGGCGTTACATCATCGTCAATGATGTGTTGAAACAATTCGCTGAGCGTTAAGCGGTAGCGGGTTAGGGTTGTGTTGCCATTCAGAATTTCATCCTCGGGAAAGCCGCCAAATGTACTAAGGTCACCGGTCCCAGATGAGCCCAATGAGTACAGTACATCGCTGGAAAAGTTATAGGCGGTATCTCCAACCGAAACAGTGAATACCAGCTGTTCTGCCGGTAACAGGTATGGGTTGTCATCGGCAACAGTAAGCACCAGTTGTGCTTTATTTACGGCCACTCGGTCCAGGAGATTTGCATAAGGGAATTCGACTTTCAAACGCAATCCCTGCATGCCCTGTAGATACATTTTATCTGTTACGGCCTGTCCAATTACCGGTTCAACTTCCGAACCGGAAAAGTTGTGATCAAATGCCGTGTATTTATTGGTACTTCTCATGTAGAAGTCGAAGCGCTTCTGAATGGTATCATTCGTAATGCGGTAATACATAGCTACCCGACTGGCCGAGTTGTTGTTCAGATCAAACGCGAGCATGGCGCCGGGGTTGGCTCCATTGCTGGTGGAAACAATTTTAAGTCCGCGCAACTTCTGGTAAAATGAAGAATCGGAAATCCAGCTTAATGAGTCCAGCCCCAGTAATTCATTGCCAAAAGTATCATCCAGTTTTACTCTGATAAAAGAGCTTTGTATATCCTCAAACAGACTGTCGATGCTGGTTGGACGGGGTAAGAAATTGTCGAGCCGACCAATTTCCATACCTGCCTGAATGGTTGCGTTGGAGAAATAGGTTGAGTCATTTGTCAAACTGCCGTCCAGACGGTAAACAGAAAGAGTCTGCGGCTGGAGGGTATCTCCGTAAATACCACTGGATGCATAGGCCAGGTAAAGTACAATGCTGTCGAGTGTTACGGATTCAAAATCTGGATTCAGGGTGACAGGTTGAATCAGGGTATACAGATCAGAGCGGTAGGTTCCCAGAATGGGATCGTTGATTTCACCACACAGGAAACGGGCAGCAGATCCGATCCTGTCGGAGGTAATCACACTGTCTTCGCGCTGCTGGGTAATGTTAACCGTAATGGTATCTGTAAAAGCATAATCGGCATAATCGTCAATCAATTCCTGACCGAAAGCTGTTGGTTTTTTACAGGAAAATGCAAGCAGCGCGATGCCTGCTGCTAAAAAACCTGCAACAATTGGGAATTTCATTTTCATACTTTGTAATTGTAAAGTTGCGCTTGTGTGATATTACGAAATCAGGATGATCAATCAGGAAAGATAAGCTGCAAAGCCCAAAATAATAGCGGGAAGCGCAAAGCCGCCCGCTATTAGTATTCCGGAACTAAACTCATTTTTTATCAGCACAAGACAAAGGCAGTAAAACGCTAATCAAATTTTAACGGCTAACTTCTGCCTCTGTGATGCTCTTGAAAAACTCGAGCAGGGAAGCTTGCAGTTCTTCTTCGGGTGCCCAGGGTAATACAGGTTTTTCACCGGTAACTGACAAATGATCAACGCTGGTATCCAGCGATTCGCTGCCAATGATGAGTGAATCTGCAAAATGGGCGGCACCCTTGGTCATCGACAGACCGTCTCCATCGCGGAACGGTTCGAGATCCTTATTGGAAAGGTTGTTGATCGCTGCCTTCTGGAAGAAATGCTCGCCTCCTTCGCTTTCACGCGGGGAGTCAAAAGCCGTGAAAACAACCTGAGACTGAGCGAAAATGGGTTCAGTCTTGTACGTTGTTCTGAGGTACAAAGGAATCAGACTAGTCATCCAGCCGGCACAAAGCACGATGTCCGGAGCCCAGCCAAATTTCTTTACTGTCTCAATGGCGCCTTTACAGAAAAAGGCCATCCTTTCGGCATTGTCGGCAAATGGCACGCCTTTGTCGTCTTCAAACACAAACTTGCGCTTGAAAAACTCTTCGTTATCCAGAAAATATACTTGTAAACGTGAGTTAGGCAGAGAAGCTACCTTGATCAGCAGTGGGTAATCATCATCGTCAACGATGATGTTCATGCCGCTCAATCGAACAACTTCGTGCAAGCGGTGACGACGCTCATTCACTACACCATAACGAGGCATGAGAATGCGCAGTTCGTAACCATTATCCTGTAAAAATTTGGGTAATTGACCTACAAGCTCTGAAATGTCGTTTCCTTCTGTGTAGGGTTCCATCTCCTGCGTTACGAGGAGCAAACGCTTCTTTTCCATGTATCTATAACCAGACTTAATTATTGTGTGTTTCGCATTAGGCAAGCACGTAAGATTCGCTTGTTTAAAGGTATTTTACCTTTAGGTTGCAATAATCCGGCTGCAAAAGTATAAAAAAAATAGGGTTCTATTTGCATGTTAGAACCGCAGAATAATTGATTTGTTGGAAAAAAATGCGAATTAGCCCTTTTTCTGTTCAATTTCTTCCGAATCCGGCACTCTTTCCAACACTTTGAAAGTGTAGGCAAACTCGTTTTTCTCATCAGGCTGATGAGATTCAGACCAGGTTTCCACCCATTCCTCGGGTGCAATTTTAGGGAAGAATACATCTCCTTCAGGCTCCACATCCACTTCGGTGAGGTATACCTTGTCCCACAGATCCTGACTATCCCGGTAAATCTCACCCCCCCCCAGAATGAAGGCTTCTTCGGCTCCTTCATCAAAAGCCATACCCAGCGCTTCTTCCATTGAGTAGGCGATCAAAATGCCGTCTGCTTTAAAAAACGGATCTCTGGTGATCACGATGTTCGTACGCTTGGGCAACGGCCGGCCAATGCTGCGAAAACATTTTCTCCCCATGATCACCGGATGATTCAGGGTTGTCTTCTTAAAATACACGAGATCGGCAGGCAAATACCAGGGAATCTGATTGTCTTTCCCGATTACATTGTTTTTGGCAACAGCCACAATGGCAGATATGATCATGGATATGTAAACTTCTTTAAATGGTAGATAACAGGGACTTAACCAATTGCCGCAATTTTGGTTCAGCTTCGCTGGCTACGGCAATCACATCTTCCAGAGAGGTTTCTTTAATGGCTGACGGGGGGAATGATACATTACTCACCAATGAGATCATCAGGGCAGGAAGCTCCATGTGCCGGGCCGCCAGGGCCTCTGGTACAGAGGACATGCCTGTACAATCGGCACCCAGGCGCCGCAGCATGGCGTATTCAGCAGGTGTTTCCAGGTTTGGACCCGGCAGCGCGGAATAAACGCCTTCAAAAGCGCGAATATTCAGCTGTGCAGCCAGTTCCAGGCATTTTTCCCTGAGTGATGAGTCATACGTATGCAAGAGATCGGGAAATCGTGGACCCACCCGTTCGTCATTCGGGCCGCGTAAGGGATTGTCGGGCAGCATGTTTATATGATCTTTTACAACAACCAGGTCACCTCCACGCAAATGCGGATTGACGCCCCCCGAGGCATTGGTAATGATGATCCGTTCGATGCCCAGAAACTTCATAACCCTGACCGGAAACACCACTTGTTGCATGCTCCAGCCTTCGTACCAATGAAAACGACCGGCCATCACTACTACCGGGTGTTCACCCAGACGTCCAAAAACCAGTTTCCCTTTGTGGCTCTCCACGGTGCTGCGGGCAAAGTGCGGGATTTCTGTATACGGTATTTCGGACTCCACATCAAGGTCATCGGTGAGGTTACCAAGTCCGGTACCCAGCACAATTCCGCTGCGGGGCTGAAAATTTGTTTTACTTTGAATAAAGCCAACGGCTTCCATTATTTCCTCGTAAAGCATAATTAGAGTTGCTTGATGCCGCGCTTTTTCCAAAAATAGGCAAGACTCATACCTGTCACCAGGTCCCAAATGCCCCACCAGGCAGCAATCAGGGCCATACCGCCCAGACCATTGAAAAATTTAAAAATGAGTAAAAGGCCCAGTGCCGTATTGTGAACACCGGCTTCAAATGCCAGGGTGCGGCAATCCAGTTCCGGAAGTTTAAATAGTCTTCCCATCCAATACCCGTTCCCAAGTCCAAGGCCATTGTGAATGGCTACGAGGATAAACACAAAACCCAGATAATTCACCAGATTGTCGCGATTTCCCAATAAGGCAATTACGAGAATGCTGAAAAATATCAGCAGGGATATTCGCTGGGTCCATGGACGGATCCTGGCTACAAAGTCCGGCTTTCTTTCATTCAGCAGCATCCCGATCAACAGTGGTGCTACAATGAGTTCTACTATGATCAAAGCCATATCCACAAAATTAAGCTCGAAGGACTGGCGCAGCGCCTCAGATTCCGGAATGAATTTAGACCAAAACAAAAATCCGGCCGGAGTAACAAAGGTGGCAGATAAAATGATGATGGCATTGAGCGTAACGGACAGTGCAACGTTGGCCCCGGCAAAATGTGTCAGAAAATTGGTGATATTGCCCGATGGACACATACTGACCAATACCATGCCCAAGGCTACACTCACAGGTGGTTTGAATAAGGCGATCAAGGCAAGAGTAAGCAATGGGAATACCAGATATTGAGCCAGCAAGCCTACGCCAATTGATTTGGGGAATTGAACCACCCTTTTGAAATCGGAAAAACGCACATCCAGCGCTACGCTGAACATGAGGAATGCCATTGCAATGTTCAGCACCACCATTTGGCCGGGGTTAAAATGCAGGATAAGGGTATCAACCGGGTGCATATCTCAGGTGTTTATCAGGAGTCTGGGTTCAAAGAAATACAACTCATGAGATTTATTCCCTGATTTTCTCCAAAAACTCTGCTTCGTCCCAAATTTCAATGGTACCCAGCGCCTGTGCTTTTTTGAGTTTGGAACCCGCTTTTTCGCCTACAACCAGGATGCTGAGGTGCTTGCTTACACCACTTGCCAGACTGGCGCCGGCCTCGGCAGCCATCTTTCCGGCTTCTTCCCTGGTCATCCGGGAAAGTGTTCCTGTGAACAGAATGCTTTTACCATACAAAGGCCCATCCACATTGACATCCTTGCGTTTGTCGGCTTCCGTTTGCCTGAGATTCACGCCCAGACTTTCCATGGTTTGCAGTAACTCAATATTGGCTTCAGTATGGAAAAAGTTGTACACATTTTGCGCCAGCACAGGTCCTACGTCCTTTATCGTCTGATACTTTTCCAGATCCCAGTCTTTGAGATCGAGTACGTGTTCCACTTCTGCAGCCAGGAGTTTGCTCGCTTTTTGGCCGAGATGATGCACACTTAATGAGTGCAATAAACGGTGGATGGGATTTTGCTTTGCCTTCTCAATAGCAGCCTTCATATTGTCGGCCGACTTTTGTCCGAAACCTTCCAGAGAGGCTACTTTTTCATAATCTATCCGGTAGAGATCCGAAATGTCGTGCAGCCAACCGAGTTTATAAAACCGTTCAATAGTGCTCTCGCCAAGCCCTTCAATATCCATGGCGTGTTTGGAGGTGTGGAAGATCATACGCCCCAGCACCTGTGCTTCGCAATTGGCATTTTCACAGCGCCAAATCGCTTCACCTTCGGGCTTAACGAGATGAGAATGACAAACCGGACAGTTTTTGGGGTAATCAATGGGCACTTCACTTCCTGTGCGCAGTTCAGGCAGACTTTTTACGATGTACGGGATTACATCGCCAGCGCGCTCCACCAATACCTGATCGCCAATCCGGATATCCTTGCTTCGGATAAATTCCTCGTTGTGCATGCTTACATTTTGCACAATCACCCCGGCGAGCGCTACGGGTTCGAGTTTGGCAACAGGGGTAACGGCACCCGTTTTCCCCACCTGATATTCCACATCCCTCAACTTTGTGGTGGCCTGCCGTGCCTTAAATTTAAAAGCAATGGCCCAGCGCGGGTGGTGGCTGGTGCTTCCGCACCTATCCTGCAATTCCAGGCTGTTTACTTTCACCACCATACCATCGAGCTCGTAAGGATATTCGTCGCGGTACTCCTGCCAGGCCTGGCAAAATTCTATCACCTCGGTAATGTTTTTACAGGTTTTAGTGGTTAATCCACCAAAGGGGGCGGCTTTTTGGGTATCCTGAATCTTCTCTTCAGCCAATGGTGTTTTAAAACCCAGGCTTGCCAGCAGGTGAATGCTTTCATCGTGCGAGTGGAAATTGGTGTGTATGTCATTCCCGGTTGCATCTACAGCGTATCCGAGTTGATATAAAAATGCCTCCAGTCCACGCTCGGCAGCTTCCTTGGGGTCTTTCATCCTCAAACCTCCTGTCGCAGCGTTTCTCGGGTTGGCAAAGAGTGTTTCTCCGGCCTCTTGTCTGGCCTGATTTATTTTATCAAAAACTTCCTTGCGTATAAGCGCTTCTCCTCTCAGCTCTACTTTTTGAATGCCTTTTGCTGAAAATCCTGCCTGAAGCGGAACAGTCCTGAGTGTGCGGATATTGGCTGTAATTTCATCCCCTACATAGCCATCACCCCGCGTGGCAGCCCTCACCAAGCGGTCGTTTTCATAAACCAATACTATAGTCCCCCCATCATATTTTGGTTCCACACAGTATTCCACATCGCCGTCGGGATCCAGTTTGCACAGTTTTTTCACCGACTCATCAAAATCATTGAGATCCTCGGCATCGTAACTATTGTCCAGCGAAAGCATAGGCTCTAGGTGCTCCACCTGCACGGCATTTTCCATCAGATCTTTTCCCACCCGCTGGGTAGGGGAGTCCGGTGAAATCAGCGTTGGAAAAGCCTCTTCAATGGTTTGAAGTTGTTTGTACAACTGGTCGTACTCAAAATCGCTGATCACCGGGTCATTGCCCACATAATAGCGCCATTCGTGGTAGCGCAATACCCTGGTCAGGTCTTCCACCCGTTCGGCAGGTGGCTCGGAAAAAAGGTCGGCTTGTGGCGTGTAAAGCAGTTCTTTGGAAAGATCGTAGAGGTGTCTTTGTTCTTCAGCAGAGTACATAAAGGGCTGTGGATTTTCGCAAAAATAAAACTTAGGCAATTAGCTAATGTGATAATTAGCCAATTAGCTAATGAAGGAATTAGCTAATGTGATAATTAGCTAATTTGATAAAATTATTTAGGACTAAAGATCGGTCAATGATACTTCTAAATATTCCACCAGTCCCAAAGCAAATTCGAACCCCACAGCGAATTCGGGAGCAATGATTAATCAAAAGCCTGTCAAAAAAAATATTCAACCCCTGCCGGGGTTGTTGTGTAAACCCCATTTCACTCCCCGTATTTCATACGGGGCCATTCATGTTTAACCACTTCGTGGTTTTTAATTTTGTTCCAAAATTTTGATGTAATTACTCACTTATCTCATGAGCCATTCATGTTTATCCACTTCGTGGTTTTTAATTTTGTTTCAAAATTTATAATATTTTATACCCTTGTTTTTAAAAAGAGACATCTCTCAGAAATAATTTTAATCCAATCAAACAGGATAAAGTCACTTACCGCTTATCATTAACCATTAACCATTAACCATTAACCATTAACCATTAACCATTAAAACAAAAAAAGCCACCCTGTTCTTTTACAGAGTGACTTTTGCGTAGAAATAATTCCTTCCTTACTACATCTTTGGGAGCAACACGGCATCTATGGATTGGATCACACCGTTGGATTGATACACATCGTATGTGTTGATGTTGGCTGTGTTGCCATTTTCATCTTTTACCACGATGTTGTGTGGACCGTTCATCATAAATGTCAGTGTACCTCCGCTAACAGTTTTTAGCGTTTTTTGACCTTTGCGGATCATAGATTCGAGCGCTTTGAAGTCGTACTTTCCGGCAACGACATGATAGGTGAGTACCTTGGTCAAGGTTGATTTGTTTTCAGGTTTCAGTAAGGTTTCTACCGTGCCTTCGGGAAGGTTTTCGAAGGCGTCGTTTACCGGTGCAAATACGGTGAATGGGCCGGCTCCTTTCAGGGTTTCTACGAGTCCGGCAGCAGATACGGCAGCTACCAGAGTGGTGTGGGCTTTTGAGTTTACTGCATTATCCACGATGTCTTTCTTAGGGTACATGGCTTCCCCGCCAACCATTACGGTTGATCCTGTTTGGGCAAACATGGCCGAGGCGAAAGAGCAAAGGCAAATAGAAAGGGCTGCAATTCTGAGGAATTTGTTCATGATGTCTTATGATTTTAATAGATGAGAAAAGTGTTTGTTGTTTGTTTGATATCATGTACGAACAAGCCGGAAGTTTGGATTTCAGAATTTGATTTTTTTTGAAAAAAAACTAAAATCCAGCCTCCTGATCATTCATGGAATCAAACATCTCATTCAATATCATGAAATGGAAACGCTCCTGGAATGGCCACGCAACCTGATCCACTCACGTTGCGTTTCCTGCTTGGTGAAAACACACAAGCAGGGCGAAGGGAGGAATTAGCTAATGTGATAATTAGCTAATTCGATAATTTGATAATGAACTAATGCTCTAAATACTGATTACTGATCACTATTTGCATACTTTCTCTGATCCACTCATGTTACGAACAGGGCGAGGGGTGGAATTAGCTAATGTGATAATTAGCTAATTCGATAATGGGATACATATCCTTCGCCAGGAATTAAAATAATGCCAATCATTGCGCATTACGCATTGATACATTTCGCATTGATCAAAGTTTCTTCAGAATTACCTCTGCCACTTCCTTCGCGCTGGCGAGGTTGTCGTGCGGCAGGTCGTCGTGTTCAATGGCGATGTTCAGGACGTTCTGTCCTTTTTTGACGAGCAGGGTGAGTGTGTTGGTGCTCCAAAGGGCATCCTCGCCGAGGTCTGATACATCTTCCGAGTAGGTTTTACGGCGATCGCGGCGGAGCATTTGCATTTGTTGTGTGGCGTGTTCAGGTGAAGTGTAGTCGAAGAGTTGCACCACGAGGCGGTTGGAGGGATTGAGGTAAGCTGCGCCTTTTTTCTCGTTGTTGCTTTCCCGTTCTTTCCAATCGGGTTTTTGCCAGGTACGCAGGCAAAACACCTGGTCGGGTAGGGATCGGGTATTGAGATTGGCGGAATCTCCATTGAAATTAAACAGGGCTTCAACCTCTTCATCTGTGATGAGTTCGCAGCCAAAGTTTTTCCAGGAGCTTCTTTTTTCAACCACAGGTTCAGAGGTAGCCGAGTCCTGTTGACAGGAAGCAAAAAGAAGGAGCAGACAATATATTGGGAGGAGTCTCTTCATGGATTCGGCTGGATTGATTGAAAAGGCATTGCGTTCAGGCGGAACATCGGTTTTTGGATGATCGCACAAAGATAACACGCTAATAACTCGAATTTTAGACTTATTTAGATCATTTATCGTGTTTTTTGCCACGCCAAGACTGTAATTCAGTCGAAAAACTTATACAGTGAATAGCCGACAATATTTTCTTTTGCAGTTCACTAATATTAAAGATTTGCATCGTGCAAAAGGATTTTTTTGCACATTTGCCCTCTCCCATTATCCTCTTGAACGCTGTATTCCGAAATTGCCATTGAAAATTAACTGTTCAACACCTATTTTCTAAATAACTTAAAGAAACAATTATGGCAGATACGCCTACCAATCAAAAAACAGGCAAATTCCCATCGAGTATTAAGTACATCATTGGGAACGAAGCGGCTGAGCGCTTCAACTACTACGGCCTCCGTGCCATCCTGACCACTTTTATGGTTGCGCAATTTTACAATCACTCCGGCTCTACCGATCCGGATGTGGTGCAGGCAGCAGAAGCTACCGCGAATGCAAAAACCCACGATTTTGTAGCCATGACTTACCTGCTTCCGATGTTTGGTGGCATGGTGGCCGACTGGTTCTGGGGTAAATACAAAACCATTCTGTGGCTTTCCATTGTATATGCATGTGGTAGCGTGATGGTAGCGCTTTCAGTGGATAGTGAAGTTATGTTTACCACTTCGCTGATGCTGATCGCCCTTGGTGCCGGTGGTATCAAACCTTGTGTATCTGCGAACGTAGGCGATCAGTTTGATGAGTCCAACTCGCACCTGATCTCAAAAGCATTTGATGCTTTCTATGCTTCTATCAATGCCGGTTCGGTTTTATCTATCCTGCTTATTCCTTATCTGAAATCACATTACGGCCCAACAGTAGCTTTCGGCGTTCCTGCCATCGCCATGGCCATTGCTGTGATATTCTTCTGGGCTGGACGTAATCAGTATCGCCGCATTCCACCTCCAAAATTCGACAGCAACAGAATGGTCATTTTGCTGACGGCCTTTTTCTCTTTGGTGGCCAGTTACGTATATTTCGATAAAATGCTGCATCGCGGGATCGGTCCTGTCTTGGGCGCCTGGGCAGTTTTGGTATTAGTCCTTGCTTTTGTATTTAAAAAACAATGGTTTGCCAAGCCTGGCAACTTTATCGGCATTAACCTGTATGCCATGACCAACGGTGGTTTTGGTGCTGCAGCAAAAGAATACGGCGAAGAAACCGTAGAAGGAATTAAAGCTGTGTGGCGTGTTCTTTCAGTCTTTGCCTTTATCCCCGTTTTCTGGGCCCTTTGGGATCAGAGTCAGTCGGAGTGGGTAGTACAGGCTACTAAAATGGACCTGAACTTCATGGGCATTACCTGGGAGGCTGAGCAGATCTCTTTTGTAAATGCTGCGTTCATTCTGGCCTTTATTCCACTGTTCTCTTTTGTTATTTTCCCATTCTTCAACAAGATTGGTTTGAAAGTGACTCCTTTGCGCAAGATCGGAGTAGGCTTTGTTTTGACTGCTTTCTCATTTGTGATCATCGCCATTATTCAGGGCTGGATCGATGCCGGACAAACTCCAAACATTGGATGGCAGATCCTGGCATTTGTGGTGCTTACTGCCGGTGAGGTATTGATTTCCATCACAGGTCTGGAGTACGCTTATACGCAATCGCCACCATCCATGAAATCAACCATCATGGCTTGCTGGCTGATCACGGTTACCCTGGGTAACCTGTTGGTTTCTGTAATCCAGAACAACATTAAGGACGGCGGATTTTTCGCTCAGTTCCACGGCGCCGGGTTCTTCTGGCTCTTTGTGGGCATCTGCGCCGCTACCGCAGTGCTGTTTATACTAATCTCTCCAAGGATCAAAGAAAGATCCTACATCGTTTAAGATAAACACGCGGAATGGGGACTCCCCAAGCCCGCGCTTCCATTTTCCTCCCGTTCGCCCCGTCAACCTTGCGTTGGCGGGGCATTTTTTTGGCAAAAAAGAGCCTAAGCCCCGAGATTTTATTTCAGATTAGTGACTTCCATTACCTTTAAGCGATCATTAAGAGTTTGTTCAGGTTTCTATCGCTGGGCTGCAAGTGGAAAATTTCGTTTCATCCTTCGTTGAAATTTTCGCCGAATTGCCCGCATGCGACTGCAAATTTCGCCTCGCCTGAAACAAAATTTTCTCACTTTCGCCTCAGCATTGAAACCTGAACAAGCTCTAATTAAAATAAAAAATCTGCCAGGAATGTGCAGGTTAACCCTCTCAGTATATGAATCGCCAATTTCACAGACTGCTTCTTCTTCCCATATTATTTGTTTTTAGCACAGCGGTATTGTCCGCGCAAACCAGCACCTGTCAATACACCATCATCATGAATGATGTATATGGTGACGGGTGGAATGGCGGAGTGCTCACCGTAACCAGCGGCACTCAAAGCACCCCTTTTTCTCTGGCCACCGGTTTGGCTGACACCATGACCTTTGATGTGCTTGACGGGGAGCCTTTAATGTTCTCATGGGTACAGGGCTCCTTCCTGTATGAAGTGTCATACACCATTTTGGATAATACAGGTGGGGTGGTTTCGCAGGTGCTGGCTCCGAATATGCCGCCCACTGGTTTGCTGTATTCCGGCACCGGAATGTGCATTACCTGCGCAGCACCCCTCAATTTCAGGGTTACCGACGTGGCAGATACCAATGTGAAATTGGCCTGGGCTAAAAATGCGAACAGTCCGAATCCGCCTGAGCAATTTAGATTGATTTATGGTTTGCAGGGCTTTGATATCGCAGCCGGAGACGGAGACACGCTGACAACCACGAATACAAAGATGACGATAGGCGGGTTGCAAAAGAAAACCTGGTATGATGTATACATTGAACAGGATTGCGGAATGGCCGGCGGAATCAGCCATTTGGTAGGCCCGATTTCCTTTGAAACGTACTGGTCAATTGATGTGGGTGTTTCGGGTGTAGTAAGTCCGGTATCCAGTTGTGAACTTGGAAATGATACCGTGCGAATATTGCTAACTAACTATGGCGGCAAACCGCAATCGCTCATTCCCATGCGATTTACCGTAAATGGCGAAGATGCCGGTGTGCCAAAGCCTCAAGACGGCGTATACACCAATGTGCTTGGAAAAGACAGCGTGGAGGTGTTTGTATTTGAAACGACCTTCGATTTCTCTGAACCTGGAGAATATGTAATCGTTGCCTACACCAAATTGACGGGCGACGAGGATGTAAGCAATGATACATTTACGTATTACTTAAATAATCGCCTGCTATCGCCTTACACTCAGCAATTTGAAGTTTGGGACGGCGGCTGGACGGTGACTGCCGATGGCGCGGCACCCAGCTTTGAGTTTGGCGTACCCAATAAACCCAGCATCCCGTCTGCAGCCAGCGGGATGAATGCCTGGGTTACCAGTCTGACAGATAGCTACAATTCCGATGAGATATCTTACCTGGAATCGCCTTGCTTCGATTTCACCATTCTGACGGTGGATCCGGTTATTTCCTTTTCCATCACGCACGATCTGGAAAGCGAATATGATGCAGCCTGGCTTGAGTTGTCGGTAGATGGTGGCAATACCTGGACCAAGATCGGGGAGATCGGTGAAGGTATTAATTGGTACAATGAGGATATTACCATGGATATGAGTACTCAAGCCGGTGAATCCTGGTCGGGCAACAGCGGCGGTTGGGTGACAGCAAGGCATTTTCTGGATGGAGCAGCGGGCTTTGAAAATGTACATTTCCGTTTTGCCATTGCTTCCGATGTCACGTTTGAACTGGGTGGCCTGGGTATAGACGATGTGCGTATTTTCCCGGCTTTCAATAAAGATTTAAGTGGTATTAAATTGGCCATACCAAGCGACGGTATGCCCTGCGGTTTGGAGGAAGAGACTGTCAGCTTCACTTTTGTGAATGTAGGCGCTCAATTGCAGACCGATTTCAAACTGGCCTATTCCGTGAATGGTGGAACGCCGGTTGTAGAGACATATAGTGGCACCATCGTACCCGATGAAGTGAAAACCTATACGTTTAATACTACTTTCGACAGCCGGGACTCCCTTTCCCATATCCAATGTTGGGCCATGCTTTTCAACGATTTTGCCCCGGCAAACGATACAGTCAAATTTACCATTGATCACAGGCCGCTGCCAACGCCGTTTCATGAGGATTTTGAAGACATGATGGTGCCACAAGGCTGGACTACCAACGGTGCTGTAACCAATGACCATGGCAATAGCTCTTATGTATTGGCCGAGAATGTGTATTCATTTAACCCATCTTCTATTCATGATCTGCCCCGTTATGGCCTGATTAAAGCCGGTGATACGCTTAGTTTTGACTACCGTTTGACTAATTTCTCCAACGGAGGACCAACGATCCTGGCCCTGGGAACAAAAGTGGAAATTCAGGTTTCTTCAGATTGTGGAGAAACTTACCAAACCATTTACGCCATCAACAGCCTGAGCCATACGCCGACTACTCAATACAGGAAACTGCGTCTCGGGCTTGATCAATTTGATGGGCAATCGATTTTGATACGTTTTGCCACCACCTGGAGTTCCGGTGATTTTTGGCTCGATCTGGATAACATTAACCTGCTTTCCTGTGCCGCCGATATGGCCCTCACAGCAGATATTACGAATGCATCTCCAGGCCAAAATAATGGAACGGCGATAATACAGGTTGGTCTCGGTAATCCGCCTTATACCTACCTGTGGAGCAATGGCAATACTACTGACCGGGATACCAGTCTGGTCACAGGCACCTACACCGTAACCGTAGTAGACGCTCTGGGCTGCTCCGGCGCTTTTGAATTTGTCATTGGTACAAGTGCAACCAAAGACATTACCGGCTTGTCGTCGGTAACGCTTTTCCCGAATCCTACAGATGGTCAGGTTTTCCTTCAGGCCGAGTTTGATCGCCGGGTGCAGGATGTACAAATACAGGTGCTGAACACCATTGGAAAGTTGATCTGGGAGTCACATTCCGGAAATACCGACTGGGTGTCGGAGAACATCAACCTCTCCCAGATGCCGGAAGGTCTGTACCTAGTGAGGCTATTCGTGGATGGTCAGGTGCTGACCAGGAAGTTGGTACTGGCGAAGCAGTGAACGCTGTTCCGGGGTTGATGCGTTACAGGAGTGGACCTCTTCATCCTACGCTACCCGCTCGCGCTACCCGCTCGCGCTACCCGCTCGCGCCCCGCTCACGCCATCCGCTCGCGCTACTCGCTCACGTCCCCAGCTCGCGCTACTCGCTCACGCCACCAGCTCGCGCTACTCGCTCACGCCATCCGCTCGCGCCACCCGCTCGCGCCATCCGCTCACGCCACCAGCTCGCGCTACTCGCTCGCGCCACCAGCTCGCGCTACTCGCTCGCGCCACCAGCTCGCGCTACTCGCTCGCGCCACCAGCTCGCGCTCCTCGCTCACTCCACCCGCTCGCGCTCCTCGCTCACTCCACCCGCTCGCGCCACCCGCTCGCGCTACTCGCTCGCGCCACCCGCTCACGCCCCGCACCCCCTTCCCCCGGATTGCATCCGGGGTTACTGATGTTTAATCCCTTCGGGATTTTTTGTGGGATTCATGGACTTCACCCATGGGTAGGTGATTATCCCATTTCATGGCTTTTATTAGCTCATTATCGAATTAGCTAATTATCACATTATCAAATTATCCCTTTGTTTTCCACACGGCGCCATACTTCTCTACCAGCAGGTTGTCGTAGAAATCGGCTTTTTCGAATAGTTTGGCGAGCATTTCCTTGCCGGTATCTTCGTTTAGGTAGCGATCGAAGATGAGGAGAGAGAGTACGATGTCCTGGCCGTTCAGGCTGAGGGTCATGCCTTCGTTGCTGAAGTTTTCGCGGAGCAGGTATTCGTATAGCGGTTTGATGTTTTGCTTGGGTAATTCGCACAACACTGTATCCGCGGATATGAGGCCCGATTTGTCGTGATAGCAGATCAAAATGGTCGCGCTGCCCTGTTTTATTTCCCAGGCATTTGGACCGGAACGGCTAAGGGCGACATCATATCCTATTGACTCTATGAGCGCCTCCACGCTTTTTGGAACACCAGATGGGACGTATTCCGGCGCATCGGTTGGCAGCTCAACACGATCGCCGCAGTGCATGCAGAGATTGTTCTCTATCTTATCTTTTGTAAGGACATTCAGGCAGCCTGGACAACGGGTGGATTCCTCGTTGGAAACCTGCTTAAAATCTTCCAGACTGTCTTTTAGGAAGCGGACAGGAAGAGAGAAATTGGTGTTATCCCCATCTCTCCGGCCAAAGGTATTGATGCCTATAATAGCGCCTTCGCCATCAACCAATGGACCGCCGCTATTGCCGGGGTTCAGTGCAGCGTCGATGTGCAGGTATGGAATTCCGTTGAGTATTTCCGAGGAACTGGAGACAATGCCATCTTTTAGAGAAAATTTATAGCCGAAAGGGTGGCCAATGGCGGTAACCACTTCCTTTTCCTTTACCGCTTTATCGAAAGCCAGCACTACTTTAGGTAATTCTCCTGTGCCCACGGGATAGGATAAAAATGCCAGATCGTATTTAAGGTCGGTAAAGAGCACCTGGCTCAGCTGTTTCGGGAAGTTCAGCCCTTCAATGACTACCGAGCGATTGCCTTCGATCACGTGGTTGTTTGTAACGATCACATGCCAATCGGGAAGGCAAAAGCCGGTGCCTATGCCATAAGGAGTGGCAATCTGGACAATTATGCTTCGATATGTATCGACGAAATCGCTCATTGAATAGGGCTTAGGGGTTGGCCGGACTAAGATCGGCTGACTTTATGGCCAATAGAAAGGACTTGCCAAAAAGAACATCCGACCGGAAGTCTATATGATCACTATTTATTCTAAGTTTTGGGAAGCCTGTCCTGTGGTGGTTCACGATCCGGTTTATTGTTTTTACAATGGCAGATTTATTTAGTTTGTTTTTGTCGTCGATGAAAGGAATGTGAAAACCCAGTTCGCGGAAATAAGGCGCTTCCGTGATCTGATAAAACAGGTGCATCAGCTCACGGTCGGGTTGGGGTGGCGCCTGGTGAAACATCGTAAAGCCAACCACATATTGCGGCACGGCCATGGCTAAACTGTCGTAACCCTGTTGCATCGGCCATTCCATATTAGCCAATTCACCTTCAATGAAAGTGCCCAGACTGCCGTGTGTCACCGCCGGATTCACCCCAAAAGTGCTGCGCGTGCGGTACATTTCCTTGAAAAACTCTTCTTTTGGCCGGTCGAGCAGTTTCTGAAACTCCATTCGGATGTGCTGCACCTTTACCTGGGAAGTCAACTGGTTTTTGGCAAAATAGATGGCATGGATCTTCTCCAGCACATCCATCATAAAACCCTCCGGTTTGGTGAGGTAATCGAGCTTGAAGGCCAACGCCAACAATAAATACGCGAAAGTACCCGGGTACTGATTTGGGTCGGGTTTGCCGGCGTCCAGAATCTCAAAAGCGGCTTTTATTTCGCGCTGGATGTATTGGTACTTGATTTCTTTCTCCGCGACATCTATTTCGCCATAGGTGCGTTTTTCGGCCGGTTCGAGCGATTTGAACTCGTCGAGCAGCAGGTCATCCTGTTTGTCGGCGTTGATGGCCAGTTCGCGAAGGGCGTGCAACAACTTCAGGGGGGAGGCATCCACGGCTCCGGAGTCGAAGAGTATGCACAGGTTGTTTTCCGGATCGAGGGCAAAGCGGCTGAACTTCAGGTTGAAGTTTGCTTCCATCAGGCGACGCAGAAAACCTACGTTCAGATCGGTGGCTTTGGCGACTTTGCTGCAGGCTTTTACTTTATCGGGTCCGGCAATGCCCTGGATGATCCGCGAGCCCTGCCAGAATTCGAAGTGTATTTCTCCGTTTTCTTCTGTGTATGTGATGTTATCTTCGTCCGAATCATTTTGCAAATAGTGAAAAAATTCGCGGTACGCGCCCAGGCGGTCTTCCTTGTCGAAATGATCGAGCGCGCGATCGAATGCCGCTTGTTGCGCCTCCGATTTATAGGCATCGCTGAAACGGCCAAAGGGAATATCGGGCTGCGCGCCCTGATGTCCCGATCCAAATTTAAATATGCGATCTATAAAACTCATGAGGAAAATGCGCGCCAAAAGTAGCAAGTTTGCCTGTAAATAATTATTCTGATTGCATGGAACCCTTCCGCACCGTACTTCCAGCCAGGGCTGCACCCTTTACAATTGGCCATAACGATCACCTGATGCTGATCGGTTCCTGTTTTAGCGTGAATATCGGCGAGCGGTTGTTGCAGAGCAAATTCAGGGCAGCGATCAATCCCTTTGGCATTGTGTATAACCCGCTTTCCATTGCCGGGTGCTTGGAGCGTTTAATGGCTGAAAAACAAGCATTTACAGAAAATGAGCTGTTTGAAAACGCCGGCTTGTGGCATAACTGGGAGCACCACGGGCAGTTTTCTAAACCTTCCCGGGCTGAAACGCTGGAAGGCATAAACAGCGCTTACGCACAAGCTGCAGAGGAACTTAAATCGGCCAATACCTTAGTCCTGACTTTCGGGACCTCGATTGTGCATTATTTGAAGGAAAACGGACAAGTTGTAGCCAATAACCACAAAATGCCTGCTGCTGTATTTGGACAAAGAAGACTGGAAATTCAGGAAATATGCGAGGCCTTGTCGCCCGTACTGACAAAACTGACCCGCCAGAATCCAGGGCTGCGGATTATTTTTACGGTGAGTCCGGTAAGACATATCCGCAATGGACTGGAAGAAAACCAACGCAGTAAAGCCGTGTTGCTGCTGGCGGTGGAAGCGCTTTGCCGGCAATTTGACCATGCTTTTTATTTCCCGGCCTACGAGCTTCAGCTCGACGACTTGCGCGACTATCGCTTCTATGCCTCTGATATGCTGCACCCATCAGAGCAGGCCGTGGATTATATCTGGCAGCATTTTTCGGATGCTTTTTTTAGTGGTGAAACGCAGCAGCTAAATGCCGCAATAGACAAGATAACTACGGCTGCAGCCCATCGGCCATTTCATCCGGATTCGGCGGAGCATAAGGCTTTTAAGGCGGCGCAGTTGGAGGCGATAGAGAAGGTGAAAAGGGATTGGCCGGGTTTGGATTTTAGTGAGGAAGAGAGGGTGTTTGCTGCTCGGGTCGGAGACCCTCGCTAACATAGTGGCATTTAAATTGGAGGCGCCATAGATTGTTTGGGCAAATGGATTATTTGTATATATTTGTGTTTCAATATCTGCCCTGAATGAACCTGTTATTCTTTCCATATAGTTTTTTGGGTTTGTCTTCTCTGTATTGCCTGTTTGCGCGGTGTGCGGGACTGTGTTGATGTGGATAGTGGGGGAGAGTGGTTGATGACGAAATATGGAGACCTCGGGTAAGGATATACAAGCGGGTTGGGGCTTATTCAATAACTGGGTATGGATATGCAATAGTTGGGTGTAATTTTAAAATGACCAAGAAATAAACAAAAAAATGCATTGTACGCTAACATACGACCTCGGTGCAACTGGAGACAGAAGAACACAAATTGAGGCAGAAATTGACAAAATACTGAAGCCTTACAGATGGGCCAAACGCTTGACGACTTTTTATGTAATAGAAATTAACAGTAGTGTCCGGTTAAGGATTTGAGATTGTGTTATAGTTCATTGAAATACAGGCTATTATAGAGGTTTTGATTTTAAACGATTTGAATTGATTCGAGCCTAAAAGATATTCGGGCATGAATCGAGGTAAATATGTTTTTGCCCAGTTAATGAGCCTGGTGGACCCAAATGAGTTTGGTCGATGCGTTGAACGCTACATGGGTAATCATCGTGTTCGACAGTTCAGTTGCTGGCACCAATTCTTGTGTCTTAGTTTCGGCCAACTGACCCATCGTGAGAGTCTTCGCGATATTGTCGTTTGTCTTCAAGCGCATAATTCTAAGCTGTATCACCTAGGGTTAACCAAAGGAGTAAGCCGTAGTACACTTGCCGATGCGAATGAGCAACGCGATTGGCGTATTTACGCCGATCTGGCACAAGCTCTAATTCAAAAAGCCCGGGATTTGTATGCAGGAACAATTTTGGAAGAGGTCGATTTGGATAATTCCATCTATGCCCTGGATTCCACCACCATTGATTTGTGCCTCGAGGTTTTTTGGTGGGCCAAATTCCGGAAACACAAAGCAGCAGTGAAATTGCATACGCTTTTTGATATTCGTTGCCAGGTGCCGTGCTTTATCCACATAACGGATGGATTGTTCCACGATGTGAATGTATTAGACATTCTGGACTTCGAAAAAGAAGCTTTTTACATCATGGACAGAGGTTACCTGGATTGGATTCGGCTAAACTATATTCATCTCCAGGGAGCCTACTTTGTAACACGGGCAAAGAAAAACCTTGCCTTTGAACGCATTTATTCCAACACCGTGGATAAAACCACGGGGCTGAGATGTGATCAGACCATTCGCTTAAAGAACTACTACGCTTCACTAGACTACCCCGAAAAGTTGCGAAGACTCAAATATTATGACAAAGAACATGATAAAACATTCGTTTTCCTGACCAATAATTTTGATGTAGATGCCATGCAAATCACGCAGCTATACAAATACCGATGGCAGATCGAACTGTTTTTCAAATGGGTCAAGCAACACTTACGGATTAAGGTGTTCTGGGGCGAAAGTTCAAATGCTGTCAAAACTCAAATCTGGGTGGCAGTTTGCACTTATGTTCTGGTGGCGATTTTGCGAAAAACCCATCAAATCTCTATAAGCATGAACGAAATGTTACAAATTTTAAGCGTATCAGCTTTCGACAAAACACCTGTAAATCAATTACTTACCAGTCCAAATTACAAAAACGAAAACCCCGATAACCCTAATCAATTGATTCTCTTTGACTTATAACCGGACACTACTGAGAAATTAACTCAATTGAAAATTGGGATAGACTTCTTTCCGACTTACAAAACTTGTCCAAGTCTATTACAGAACGTTTTCACTTTATAATGTCACCTCCTATGACAGGAGGCCGATACAATGGGATTTTACCAAGTGGGAAATGGGATTTTATTAATGAGATAACTTCAAAAGGATAAGGTCATGTCGGAAAATTTAGATAATAAGACACCGAAGGAAAATAAACCTAAGCCAGGGACGGAATCTAATCCAATTGGAGATGCATTTGATATAATGGTTTCAATCCCTGATAGACTTGAAATAAAAATGGTTAATGCATCTATACTCTCAGACTATGAAGTATGGATTTTCATATCTTCTCTTATTTCAAACGCAGTAATTGGTTTCTGGGTAGCTTATGCAACAAACACTAACGTCAATGCCAGTAGTATTTTGTTTTGGAACTCAATAGTTTTCACCATTCTCTTTATGATTACTTTGATAGTTGCGTTAAGTAAACGGTACACCCTTAGCAAAAAATCAAAGTCAATAAAATTAAAGACATCAAAAGTTGAAAGTGACAACAATGAATAAAAAAACTACACCCAACACGGGTTTTGCGTCAGGCGGGGTGATGTACAAACTTGGAGCTTTGTGGTTCTAATAAACAGTAGTAATGAATTGAAAATTTTGCGCTCCGAAACCCGCCCGAACGCAAAGCCCGAAAACGTTGGCGGTCATTGTAAAAGACGACTCCGAAACAGAAAAAGAGTAACATAATGAATCAATCATTCCAAAGGCAACAGTTAATACGACTTTGCAAAAAAGCAGAGTACATTGACTATGGAATGACCATTAAACAGCTTACAGATTCTCTTGACACATCTTATGAAGAGATAGCAAATGATTCTTTCGAATTCTCACTCAAACAAGTAAGTGAATACTTCTTGACTAAAGACCTTCCTAATAAGCTCATTTTAAGGAAACTAAATGACAACGTAAAAAGAATTTACAAAGACGAACAAGCCAACAGAAGAATAATAATATCCCAAGTGAAAACACTTCTTTCTGAGACGTGTCCTTTTTGGGTAATAAAGACAGACATTAAAAGCTTTTATGAAAGTATTGATAGAGAAAGACTGATTTCAAAATTCCACGATGATTCTATGCTCTCTTATCAATCAATGTTTTTAATGAATAGAATTTTTGAAAGTCCAATATTGGTTGGAAATTCAGGCGTTCCAAGGGGAATGAACATAAGTGCAACAATGTCCGAGTTGTATATGCGTAAATTCGACAGATGGGTACGTTCCTATGACAGTGTATACTATTATGCAAGATTCGTTGATGATATAATAATTTTTTCAAACTCGCTAAAAGGCTCTTTAAGTTTGATTGAAAACTTAAACCCTCAATTGAATATTCTTGCAGAAGGCCTTTCTATCAATGAAAAGAAGACAGAACTCTTTGATGGAAAGACTTTAGAAAATCTTGACATAAAAAATGGAAAGAAAATACGATTAAAGCATAAGCTTGATTATTTAGGATATTCATTCAGGATAGAAAACGGGAGAATTAAAAACCGCAAATTGATAGTATCAATTGCTGAAAAGAAGATTACAAAGATAAAAACCCGAATCATTAAAGCTTTTTTGGATTTTTCAAAAAATAAGGATTTTAATTTACTTGAAAATAGAGTTCAATTTTTAACAGGAAACTATAGTATTCGCAAAAGTGAAGAAGGAAATTCATTACGAGCAGGTATTTATTATAACTATTTACAAGTTACAAATCATTCAGTTTTTATTGAGCTAAATCAATTACTAAGAAAATCAATATATAGCAAGAGCCCGAATTTTGGTGCTAAAATCGGACTAAGTAATATTCAAAAAAGCAAGCTAAGCAAGTATTGTTTCTTGGCAGGGTTTGAGAAAAAGGTATTTTTTCAATTCTCGTATATCGAAATGCAACAAATAATCAAATGTTGGTAAATGGGAAAGATTAAAATAAATAAAGATGATAAAGCAAGAATTTTACTAACTGAACTCTTACCCTATGAAGTGCCAATGCTCTTTTCAAACGAAGGTTTTTATAAATTAGTTAGCAGTGGAAAATATAACACTTTTTTTGACAGAATACTTCAGTTATCAAAGGCAGGTGGTGATGGAAGAAAATACGGAATATCTTTCAATTATGAAATAAGGAAAAACATTGAAGGCGACACAAGAACGCTTAGCGTAATTCATCCATATTGTCAATTTTACTTTATCGAGCTTTATGAAAAGTATGACTCTTTAAGAGCATGTTTGGAAATTTAGTTTTTCACAGCGTCAGTATTTAGCAAGAATCATTTGACAATTGGCCCAAAGTATCCATGATTCCGAACTTTCTACTGTTTTCTCATAATCCTTGGATAGTCTACGGAAGAAATTAAACCATCCAAATGTCCGTTCACTAACCCAACGCCACTTAACAGGGACGAATCCTTTGGCAGTAGGTGGTTTGGATGAAACCTCCGGAATCACGCCGATTGCTTTTTTAGAGACTTCAAAAAATTCACCTTCGTAAGCCTTATCAACCAATATTCTTTTAGTCCTTTTCAAAGCTTGCTTCACTTCCAGAATTACCACCCCTCCGTATATACTGTCGCCGCCATTAGCAGCATGAACAACCACCCCCCAAACCAGACCAAGTGTATCAACCAAAACCTGACGCTTTCGGCCATTTATTTTCTTATTCCCATCAAGGCCACGCTCCTCAGAAATAAACGGCGCTAACTTAATTGATTGACTATCAACACATACTAATGATGGTGTTGCCTCCTTTTCAACTACAATCCTCTGCCTTGAGTTCAGCCTCGTATTTAATTCTCGCAAGGTTCCATCGTGACCCCATTTTCTAAAATAGTAGTAAACCGCACTCCAATCCGGAAAACAGGGTGGCAAATTCCGCCATTGGCTTCCTGTTTCGTTTATCCAACGAATACCATCTACCACTTTTCTCAAATCAATTCGTCTTTTCCGTTGCAAGGGCAAAAATTCTGCTATAACTTGCCATTGGGAATCAGTGAGAGGTTCAAACTTCTTTCGCATAACCTTATGAATTCGATACTCACAAGTTATGCACTGATTCCTATTTTTTATAATGTATCAAATTTCCAAACACGCTCTAATGCTCCATTTATGTTCAAAAAGTCAGATTTCGCTAAGAAGGATCTCAAAAGTCGCAAAGTTCTTTTACTCACCTGACTTTGTTTACTCAGAAGACAACCACAAGAATGCTGAATTAGAAGTCGAACCAGATATTTTAAACATAGAATCGCAATATTTAAAATCATACTTCACTTACTATCCAATAGATTTAATTTATAAATTCTATGATAGAAATGAATTTCAGAGACTTGAGCAACGATTCAACTATTTAATGGAGTTTGATATTAGTAAATGTTTCTATCATATTTATACTCATTCCGTTACTTGGGCTGTAAAAGACAAAGAATCAGCTAAAAGAAATGCGAGAGAGACATCTTTTGAAAATTCATTTGACAAGTTGATGCAACTAGCAAATTACAATGAAACCAACGGAATTGTTGTTGGTCCTGAAATTTCAAGAATTTTTGCAGAAATTATCCTTCAACAAGTTGACCTTAATGTCTCTAAAAGATTAGAAGAGCAATATAAATATGGGGTTGATTATGAAGTTCGAAGGTATGTTGATGATTATTTTGTTTTTTCAAATGACCCCAAAATACTTGAAACAGTAAAAAAGGAGTTTCAAAAAGAACTTGGATTCTATAAGTTATATCTAAACCCAACAAAATCAGATATAAAAACCCCTCCTTTTATTACAAATGTTACTGTTGGAAAACGTGAGTTACAAGAGCTTTTATTAAGTCTGTATGAATCACTTTTTGAAATCAAAGAAATTAAAACTGTAGGGATTGAAAAGTTAGAGCAAGTCAAAGTTCTTACGAGAATTAGACGACCCAACAGCATTTCGCAAAAATTCATTAAGGATTTTCAGTGCATAGTAAAACGTAACAATCTAACTTATGACATTTTAAGCAAGGATATTATTAGATTTTTCAAAACGAAATTCACCAAAATCTTAAAAGAAGGTGAACTTGAAAAAGACAAAGAAGTAGTTGAGAACCTATTTATAACGCTTTTCGATATTTTATTTTATGCTTACTCTCTTAATATAAATTCAAATACAACTTTTAAACTTGCACAAATAATTGTCCTAGCGTGTAAGTATTTAGAAAAGCAGAAAGCCGATTTAAAACACACTATTTACTCCAAGATTTCTAAAGAAGCTGATTTTGTGTTGACCAACTTTCACAGAAAATCAAAAACTTCCGAGACTAATATCGAAATCTTGAATTTAATTTTAGCTCTAAAAAAACTTGATGACAGCTATGGATTAAGTGTCAAGAAACTTAAAGAAATATTAGGCATTGACAAAGCTGACGGTTTCAAGAGATTAAACTATTTTCATATCATTACTCTGCTTTACTACATTGAAAATAAAGCAATTTATGCTGACCTGAAAAAAGAAATAGAGAATAATGTTGAAGTTAGGTTTTTAGAGGATGAAGACCCTTTTTCAAAATCAGAATTGACGATGCTATTTTTTGATTACATTAATTGCCCATTTGTTGATGACAGAAGCAAAAGAAAAATAATGCAAAGTTCAGGATATGCTAGTAGCAATCTTGCTGACAAAATTAAAGAGATTACCGACCAGGAGATTTGGTTTATGAATTGGAATACAGAAATAGACTTAGAAAGAGTTTTAAAGAAGAAAGAATGGGGTTCATCATATTAAGACTTTGGGATTGGTGCTGTAAGAGCAAAGGGGTTCGCAAGAAACCTGAATACGACTTGATAAAATAATTTTTGAGACGTCTTGAGAAAAGTTTTGTTGAGTTGAGTCTAAAGCAATTTAGACACCACACACGACAACTTACAGTTACCAATCCCTCTTTTTTGAACGACAACCGGAAGAAAGAACAACGAACCGCCAACATCACCTATACGCAAGCAGGGGTTTTGTGCTTCGTAGGACAGGAAAGTGCTAATTTTAAAGTTCAGTTCTTCGTAGGAAGTTCAGTGGTAAAAATCCCTTCCTGCGTATAGGTGAGAACCGTTAGTGGCTACACCAAAAGTATACCAGCACTCTTAAGGAACTTTCTAAAAGCAATTTTTGTTTCCTAAATGGGAAACATTTATATTTGCTGAAAACAACCCGTGAAACCAAATTTCAACATCGAATTGCTCCCTGAAGCAGTTGAATTTTTAGAAAATCTTGACGACAAAACAAGAGAGAAAATTTATTACAACCTCAAAAAGTCTCAATTCATCTCTGATGCTGAACTTTTTAAGAAGCTCAACGAATTTATTTGGGAATTTAGAACGCTTTACAAAGGCAAATCATATCGACTTTTTTCTTTTTGGGACAAATCTACTGGCGCAGCAACTTTAGTCCTGGCAACACATGGAATCTTGAAAAAAACACAGAAGACCCCAACTAAAGAAATAAAAAAGGCCGAAGAAATGAGAAAGCAATATTTTGAAAACAAGGATAATAAGAAATAATTATGGCAAATAAACTTAAAACTGTTTCGCTTGACACAATGATTGACAAACACGTGGGCAAGCGTGGCACTAAAAGGCGAGAAGATTTTGAGAACGAGTTAAGGGTTGATCTTTTAGGTCAGGCAGTTAAGCAGGCCCGACTGGACCGCAACCTGACGCAAGAGCAATTGGGGCAACTCGTTGGCGTTCAAAAAGCGCAAATCTCCAAGATTGAAAATAGTGCAAAAAGCGCCCGTTTGGAAACAATCATGAAAGTGTTTGATGCCTTAGGGGCTAAAGTGAATTTCAATGTTGAGCTAAATCAGAAAAAATTGGCTTTCTAAATAAATATTAAGCCACTAACACCGCATCCCTGTCAATCGCTCGCTGATGCTTCGGTTTGACAGGGGAACCCCCGTCACCTACAAGCAAACAGCACCCAATTTCTTGAAATAAAACGTTGCCAAATGCCAAACAATCCTTCTCTTCCCAAACAAAGACTTGTAATATTTTTAGATGGCACCTGGAATACCGAAGATGACGGTACCAATATTCTTCAGGCACATGCCTTAACGAAGGAAGGCTTGACGGAGGACGGCTTTATTCAAAAACGATATTATGATCGAGGCGTCGGCACCGGTTTGCTGGATAGTATTGTGGGAGGAGGATTTGGAGTTGGCCTGGAAGTCAATGTTAGAGAAGCCTATAATTGGTTAGTCGACAATTATCATGACGGTGAATATTATAACGATGAATCTGGCGACGAAATTTATATTTTTGGATTCAGCAGAGGCGCATATTCAGCACGGTCATTGGTGGGTTTTATTGCCACTTGTGGACTGCTTCGCAGAGGCGCGCCCTTAACCAATAGTCAGCTTTGGAACGGATATGTCCAAATTAGCCGGCATAAGGGACATAAAAATACCTGGTGGGGAAGTCTTAAAAAACCTCCATTCCGGCGAATTACAGAATGGATAAAGCCAGAAGATAAAAACCTCACAGAAAAGTTGCTTGATAAATGGTCTAGACGTGTTAACATTAATTATCTGGGAGTTTTCGACACTGTAGGAGCAATGGGATTAGAAGCTTTAGGTATCCAGGGGATAAGGAGTAAAAGTGGTATGAATCATAATCAAAATCCTACCAGTCTCATTTTAAAATGCAGGCATGCCCTGGCCATTGATGAAAACAGGGCTAGCTTCAAATTGACCAGGTTACTGAACTATGTTGTCAACCCAAAATCAGAAAGGGACGATACCTACGACGACAGAATTTATCACAAATGGTTTGTTGGAGCTCACTCTGATATTGGCGGTGGTTATAACGATAACCTGCTGGCTTCTTACCCGCTAAAATGGATCATGGACGGAGCCATGGAAGAAGGGTTGAAAATGGAGAATTTTGAACCTTCAACTTCTGAACCCATAGCCAAAATTGAGCAAATCAATGACTCTTATCTTGATTTTACCGGACTCATTTGGCCCCACATCCTGAGGGAAAAAAGATATTACCGGCAAATCGATCAACCGGATATCGTCATTGCCTCCTGGCCAAAAGAGAAAGATGCTGATGGTAACCCTAAGTATAATAGAGGCTTCACCCTGGTTCCCATCAATGAAGAAGTTGATCAGTCGGTAATTGATATGGTCGAAGCTGCCGGGGACGCCAATTATGCTCCTCCCAACCTGATCAATTATGCCAGACGGGTAACCATCCAGGAAATCGATGATGAGGAGAGTGATGAAAAGAAGGAAGAAAAAATAGAAAGGAATAAGAGAATCGAAAAAATAAAAAGTTTATTCAAGGATAGAAAAACAAATGAGCGATGGCTTGGGACAACAAGCCAGGCACGAATCATTTTGGTATTATGGAGTATGCTGGCAGCATTTGGAGTAGCCGTCTTTCTCCATATTTTTTTATTCAATTATCCGGATTCAAATTCCATGATGCCCTGGCCTGGTATTGCCTCAATGGCCTTCTTGTTTGTAGTCATTGATGTTGCTGAATTTCATTTCAATTTAAAATCAGCATTAAATCCCGCTGCAATTATCAACAGAGTCTTGCTCAATTTTGTGATGTGGTTCAGGCTGGTTGGAATTTTATTTTTCTTCATTGGTGTAATCGCATTTATCCATCAAAGTGTTCAATGGGGACGAGCTCCCGATCATACGTTGCATGGAGTACTGCACACGATAATTGACAAGGGTTGGCACTACGTTCCGCTTTTTGCAATTATTGCAGTGCTGCTGGTTGATTTCACCTATAACGGTTGGGAAAAAACCGCCCCGAGGTTGTTCTCTACTATCTTATCTCCCATAGTTGTGATTATTAGTGGAGGAATTACTTATTATGTTGCCGGTTTTTTCAAAAAAACAAGTGTCGTTTCTGAAGGAATGCCCCAGGGTCAATTCATGAATGCAGAAAACCTGGCAGGTCAACTGATCATTATCCAGTTGTTGCTTTTTCTGCTATATTATACGATAATTTGGGTAGGAAAACCGATCCGAAAAGTCCGTTTCGAAAATTCAACAACCAGGCTACAGTTTGCTTTTCCGGAAAAAATAAACAGCCTCTTTGAAGATTGGAAAAATAGTCTGATCCGTAATTGGATTCATAAGGATCAACGAGAAGATTTGGCCTGGAGTCGAGCTAAAGAAGTTTTAAGAGAATCACTTTGGCGAGACATTATAGGCTTCGTCCCAATCTACACTTTTGTTTTTGGAGCCATCATGTGGATCGGATCTACGTATGGCAATCATGAAAATTGGTCCTGGTTAAGTCATAATGCTGTCTATTGGCCCTGGTCCGGTGGGAGGGAATTGTTGATTCTGCCTGTACAACTTTGGGTATTTCTAATTGCTCTCGCAGCTATTGGCGATTATATAGAAAATTTCATCCACCTGGGATTTATCCAAAAATATCCGAAAGGAAAAGCGTCTTTGCTCTTTTCCATAATTGCTTTTATTGCCACTACCATAAAATTTGTCGGGTTCATCTTAGCCTTCATCTTCTCGATGGGAATTTTTATCAATGTAAGCATCAATCTGTTTTCTTATATAGGAGAAGGAGGATGGAGATGGATCATTGCGAATGTCACTACGCTCATAATTGTATTGCTGTTGTTATCCTATGTAAGTTTTTCAGCGAAAAGGCTATTTGCAAAAGCTGGCTAATGCCCTGCTCGCCTTTAGCTTTGTAAACACAACAATATCGTTGGCGCGATGCTCCAGCATCGTGTCAATGATCGCGTCGGCTCTGCCGACAAGCGCAACGCTCATATCCCGATTTATTGACCAAATCAAATACAAACAATTTGCTGAATCAATTCAGCAAATTGTTTGTATTTTTGCTGAATCAATTCAGCATTATGGATCATTTGTTGGTACAGTCCCGCCTGTTAACTAGTCGTGCAAAAATGGATCACTTTCGTTTTTTGCATCATGATATACGTTGGAGCTGGAGACTAATTGGAATTAAAGGGGCCAGGGGTGTGGGCAAAACAACCCTCATGCTTCAACGTTTGCGCAGGGCAGGTACGGAGATTAGCGGGATATATCTCACTTTAGACGATCTTCATTTCTCAAACCACACGTTGCGGGGTACTATTGAATATTTCCGGGAAAGAGGAATTACTCATTTTTACCTGGATGAAGTGCATAAATATTCAGGCTGGTCCAGGGAAATCAAAAATATATACGACCTCTACGAAGATATATTTGTTGTATTCACAGGCTCTTCCATCATCGAGCTTCATAAACAGGAAACAGATTTGAGCCGTCGTGCGGTCTTGTACGAATTACCTTGCCTTTCCTTTCGCGAATACCTTGATTTAGCTGGTATATGCACATTGGCACCATTGTCATTTGATGATATTATCAAACGTCATGAAACAGTAGCACTGGAACTATTGCAACATTTCCGGCCGCTTGAACATTTTCCAGCGTATTTACGCGTGGGATGCTACCCATTCTTTTTGGAAGATAATGAATTGTTCTCCATCAGGCTTAAACAGGTAATCAGGCTTATTTTAGAAGTAGATCTTACTACTGCAGAAGGCGGGCGAGTTTTGTACACACAAAAGATTGGTCAATTGCTCCAAATTATTGCCGAAGCGGTTCCATTTAAACCTAATATCCAGCAATTAGCCGGAAAGGTGCAGCTTGATAGGAATACGCTTATCAGATATCTGCATCATCTGGAAAATGCACGCCTTATCGCCATGCTTTATCCGGAAGGAACAACTTTATCGGCGCTTCAAAAACCAGAAAAAATTTTCCTGCAAAACACTAATCTGGCGTTCACCTTGTGTGCTGAAACACCAAATACTGGCAACGCACGCGAAACCTTTTTCTACAACCAGGTACAATTCAAGTTGCCTGTAGCCTATGCGTCAACCGGAGATTTCCTTGTCAATAGTCGCTGGACGGTAGAAGTAGGAGGCAGAACAAAAGACCTGTCACAGATCCGGACTTTGCCCAACAGTATATTAGCGTTGGATAATATAGAACTTGGAACGCGCAACAAAATCCCCTTGTGGTTATTTGGCTTTTTGTATTGATTTTTGGAAAATAGATAGTTTGAAAAACTAGTTCCGTACGCCTGCTCACGCGCGAGGCTGCCCCCAATAAAACAATATCGTTGGCGCGATGCTACAGCATCGTGTCAATGATCGCGTCGGCTCCGCCGACATGCCCTAATTTGTAGCTCAATTCCCTCAATCTTTGTCCAAACACAGACATCCCCACCATTAACCCCAAACATTTAATTCACGGCTGTTTACATTTGCCCATACACATGTAGTGTGTGATGTGGCTTGTTATGAATATCCGTAAAATCCTCTGTTGCTTACTGCTCTGTGGAATAGCACTTGTTGATCTGAATGCTCAGCAGGGCGGTGTGGAATATTATTCTACCAAACAAGGCTTGTCTCAGGGCTTTGTAAGTGCTTTGCTTCAAGACAGCGAAGGATTTATCTGGGTAGGTACCAAAAACGGCCTGAACCGCTTCGACGGGTATAAATTTGAAGTTTTTACTTCGGATCCCTACAATGAGTTTTCCCTATCCAACGACTTCATAAATGACCTTAGCGAATACGGAGATTATCTGCTGGTGTCAACAGTATGGGGTGGACTAAATATCCTGCATAAAAAGACCAAACGGATTTACCGTATACTGCTGGAAAACGCAGATGCGCCATGTGATTTAGGGAAATATCCGGCCCTGACAGCCAATGCGGATAAGGAGGGAAATATTTATGTGCAATACGGATGCCCCGATATTAAGAACAGGCTCTATTACCTGAAGATCCCCACTGATTTTTGGAATAACCCACCGGAAAATAATGACTGGCAGGAAAACATCGAGCTGAAGCAATTTCCTTACGATTTATGTGGTGAATCCTACATGTCGACTGATCGCTCTCGGCTGTATGTTCCAAGTTGTCAGGGAGTGTTTGAAGTGGATCTTGGTTCCGGGCAGTGGAATAAAATATACTCTGTAGAGCCTAAAGAGCATCTTGAATATTTTTTCATGGATAACCCGCAAGGGGATCTTTGGATGCAGGAACAATACAGGCAGAACGAAGAACTTTTTGTCAACTTTTACCACATACGGTCTCAAAACAAGATTGACCCCGTTCTGATTCACCGGGAAGCACAAAAATGCGGGTTCACCTATGCGACCAATGATTATTTGTGGATGAAATGGGACACCGAGTTGGCCGCTTACAAAATAGACGAAACCGGTAATGTGAATTTAGCAGGCAAACCTGAAGTCAGATTCTCCCGGGAAACTCAATGCCACCGGATGATTACAGATAAATCGGGTATTATTTGGGTAGGGACCAACGGATTAGGTATTGCCAAATATGACATCAGCGCCAGAAAGTTCAAAAACAGTTTCACTGGCAGGAGTGTATATTCCAACATCGTAAGATCCCGGGAAGGAGATGTAATCAGCTTCGACAATAGCTACAACTTATTGCTGGAGAAGACTACCGCTCATGGCAATATCATGCGGGATATGTGCGAAAAGGAGTTCGAGCCAAGCGTCAATGTGTATATTGCCCATGATTCAAAAGGCGATTTTTGGACGGTTTCCCATCCACGGAAATATGTGGACTGGCAGCTGAAAAAGATCAGTCGCGATAAAGGGGTGATGGCGTATGATATACCTTATGAAGGGCGCTTCAGATCTGTCGTCGTACTCGATGACAATGAACATCCATGGATGGGCTTCGGCTCTCAATTGCAACATTTCAATCCGGAAACCACCCAATTTCAAAGCTTTTCCTTTGAAAACCTGCTTCCACCGCCTAATGACATATTTGCCATGGCCCGTACATCAGATGGCTCCTGGTGGCTGGCCTCGCAACAAGGCCTTATTCGCGGGCGACCGGAACCGGCAGGCGCTGCCTATCCCGAGAAATTCAAATTTGAGATTTACAAAAATGATCCCAAATCGCGGAACTCTATCCGCAGCGACGATGTGGCTAGCTTGCTGGTTAGACCCTGGGAACCGAACATTCTGTGGATAGGCACAAAAGGTGGCGGGCTAAACCGTCTCGATATAAACACCAACCAGTTTAGTCATATTACTACAGCTGACGGCCTGCCGGATAATGTCATATACGGCATACTTCCGAATTCGGGAAAAAACAAAAATGATCCAAATCTTTGGCTGAGTTCCAACCGCGGTTTGATACGCTACAATACCGAAGACGGGAACTTCAAAATCTATACGGAAGAAAATGGCTTGCAGGGCGACGAATTCAATACCTGGGCCTACGGTACTAGTGAAGATGGCGAGTTGTTTTTCGGAGGTGTAAATGGCCTCACCAGCTTTAAACCCGATGACCTGATATCCGATACCCTGGCGCCCAATACCATGATCACAGGCATTTTGATCAATGGGAAAAAAGCCGCGAGATCAGATGACCCGGGTATCCTGAAATCAAGCATTGAATTTACCGACAGGATAAACCTTCCTTTTTCCAAAAACACCATCACGCTGGATTTTGTAGCGCTGAACTTTGCAGCCCCATCCAAAAACAGGTTTCGATACTATCTGGAAGGCGCCGAAAAACCCTGGGTGCATGAAGGCAGCGAACACAGTGTGAGTTATGCCAACCTCGCGCCGGGCAAGTACACATTTAAAGTCATGGGCGCCAACAGCGAGGGAATTTGGAATGAAAAACCCGCAGAACTCAGGATCGACATCTTGCCTCCCTGGTACAGAAGTTGGTGGGCATATACCATGTATGCGATCATATTGCTGGGAAGCGCCTATGCCTGGTACCGGTACCAACTCAACCGGCGACTGGAACATGCCGAAAATGACAGACTGAAAGAACTGGATGGCTTCAAGACAAAGTTCTTTACCAACATTACCCATGAATTTCGCACACCGCTGACGGTCATTACAGGCATGACGGAACAACTGAGAAAACACTTTGCTGAGCGTTCAAAAGAGTCCTTCGAAAATGGTGTTGGCATGATTCGCCGCAACGGCGAAAATCTGTTGCAACTCATTAATCAGATACTCGACCTTTCCAAACTGGAATCGGGAAAACTGCAATTGGATGTGGTGCAAACCGATATCGTGGCCTTCACCAAATACATCGTGGATTCGCTGCACTCTTATGCCGAAATGAACAAAATTCAGCTGCATTTCCTCACAGAAATCGATGGCTTGAATATGGACATCGACACAGCAAAACTTCAAACCGTACTCACCAACCTGCTGTCAAACGCCTTGAAATTCACACCTGAAGAAGGACATATTTATGTAAACATTCAGGAGGACCAGGTAAAAGACCAGCGTTTTTGCCGGATCAGTGTGAAGGATACAGGGCTGGGAATTCCCGAATCAAAACTCGACAAGATCTTCGACCGGTTTTATCAGGTGGACAACTCGGCTACGCGCAAAGGGGAGGGCACGGGCATCGGACTGGCGCTTACCAGAGAATTGATCAAACTGATGGGAGGCGATATTAGCGTTCGCAGCAAGGAGAACAGCGGTTCCACGTTTAGTTTTTCAATTCCAGTGCGAAAAGAGGCTCCTGTAACTAGGCCAGTTGTAGAAAAAATTGTCCTAGGTTCGTTGAATACCGGTCACGACGTTTTTTTCACAACATCACAGAATGGGCATTCCGAAAAGCCCTTGCTCCTGCTGGTGGAAGACAACATAGACGTAAGGCAATATTTGGTGGATTGCCTGTCGGAAGATTACCGTCTGGAAACAGCTGCCAATGGCCAGGAAGGCATAGACAAAACCCTCGAACTGATCCCCGATCTGATCCTCAGCGATGTGATGATGCCTGAGAAAGACGGCTTCGAACTCTGTGAAGTGGTGAAGCTCGACGAGCGCAGCAGCCATATCCCGCTCATACTCCTGACTGCCAAAGTGGATGCCGGTTCCAGAATCGCCGGACTCAGCAGAGGCGCCGACGATTACATTGCCAAACCATTTCACCGCGATGAACTGCTCGCGCGCATCCGGAATTTGCTGGATACCCGGGCCAAAATGCAGGCACGCTATGCATCTCTCCCTGTGATTGAACCCAGCGCCAATCCCGATTTGCAACTTGAAGACGCATTCCTGCTCAGGATCAGGGAAGTGGTGGAGGCCGATCTTTCCGACGCCGAATTTGAAATGCCGCGGCTGGAACGCGCGTTGGGTATGAGCCGTAGCCAGATATTCAGAAAAGTAAAAGCACTCACGGGTCAATCGCCCTCGGTGTATATCCGCTCCATCCGATTGCACAAGTCCAAAGAGCTGTTGCTCGATGCCGGCAAAACCATCGCCGAGGTGGCGTATGAGGTCGGATTTGCTACGCCCGCATATTTTTCCACGGCATTTTTGGAAGAATTTGGCGTAAATCCAAGCGAATTCAAACAATCCTGATGCAACAGGTAAGTTATTGATTTTCAAAAGTTTATATGGTCGCTATTTCCCGGCTTGCAACATAGTCGCAAGCCGATTTCTCATTTGCAACATTTCCGAAATGAATTGAACGCTGAGCGAAAGTCCTCAGCCTGCTCTGGTATGCACATTTGCCTTCGAAAGCTAAAAGCATTCATCTCCCATCGGGCGGATAGCCTGCCCTCCAGCAGGATGTCCGCCCATTAGGGAGCTTGCTCTGTCGAGAGAATGTTTCAAGCTATGTTAAAACCATAAAAATAACTGGAGATGAAAAAATTTACCTTACTCTTATTTACCATTTGCCTGTTGCTGCATGTCGGCACGCAGGCGCAAGTGGTTCATTCCACGGAAGCAAACTTCCAGGCGATGGACCAAAGTATGTTCGAACCGGGCGATGCCCTGGTAATTTCAAATACCTTCCGAATGCTGGCTGATAATGGAGAGGAGGCTTCATTTTTCATGCCGATTGATTTGGATGCAGTACTCAATGTTGAACCACTTGGGCTCGATTTGGGCGATTACGGAGTGGAACTACATACCAAGTTTGGTCTGAACTTCGATTTGTATGCCAGATATTCCATAAATTCAGGTTCGGTGGATATTGATTATCCCGTGAAAGTAAATTTCACAGTTCCAACGCCCAGCACCTATGGTTGCGATGAAGAGATTACAATCAACTCAAGCTGGGAACTGAAAAACCCGGACCAGTATCACATGGATGCGCATGCGCCGGGCGCTGAATTTGCCGTTGGAACACAGCTCGATCAGGGTTTTTATTTCGGGGGACAGAAATGTTTTGTAACCTGCGACCCTTTCCCTGAAACAGATATTGGCACTCCATCCTTTAAAAATGCCAACAGCAGCAACTACAAGAATTATCTGAAAACCGGTGACTACGACCTGTTCCGGATCAGCACATCGGATGGACTGCAATTGCCCTGGGATCTGTACAGTTTTATTCCAAATCCGGGCGTACCTGCTTTGACATTGCCTTTTAACACGGCAACCATTCCTGTCATTGAAGAACGGGCAAAACTCGAAGGAGAGCTCGACAATCCTTTCAACGGAATTGACGGTCCGGATGTGCTTACCGGTAAGGTATTGGCAAACCGCACCGACTACAAATTCCTGGATGTGGAGTTCGACCCCATTCAGTTTCAGGAGTATTTCACCGGTGTGCCGCTGACCTACTCAGCCGATATCGGACCATTTCACGCTTCCATCGATCTGGTTTCCATTCCATACATCCTCAGAACCTATATGGATGTTGACTTGGAATTCGATCCGCACATTGTGGCAGACATCAATTTCGGACAGCCCATTAGCTGGAAAGAATATGAAGGCGGCTCTTTGCTCAGGTCGGGCACTTCCCAGATACTCACAAACTTCACCGTTGGTAATGATTTGAAGATCGAATATCCGAGCAATCAACAGGTGACCTTTTCACCCACATTAAAAATCGAAAACAATTTCAAAACCACCTTTGAACTTGATTTTGAACAGGCCATCGGCATCAGGGTTATGTACACCACCATCGAGTTCGATATGCCCGATCCCCTGGATGATATCAATGAAGAATTTGGCATAAACGAAGAAATTCCACTGCCAGGGTTTTCCATCCCGGTATATGATAAAGAATTCTCAATGGGCGGGTTCTCCAACATAGCCGCCAACCCGATCACCCTGACCCCGGACATGGCCCCGCCGGTGGTTACTACTCAGAATATCGTGGTATATATTCCCAATGCCGGGGGCTCGGTGAATATCGCTCCTCAGGATGTAGTAGCCAGCGCCGTGGATGCCAATGGCGGCACTGTACGTTACCTTTCAGTAACGCCAAACTCATTCGAATGTGCCAACCTTGGCAGCAACGCGGTAGATGTTACACTTGATGACAGTCGCTGTAACCCAATCACAAAGACTGCCAGCGTAACTGTGGCCGACAGCACCCGGCCAACGATCACCTGCAACAGCTTTACCATATTTTTGGATGACAATGGGATGTCAAGTATTACGTCTACACAGGTGCACAATTCTTCCTGGGACAATTGTGGTACCGTAAACATCGAAGGACTGAGTGTGAGCGATTTCGATTGCGACGATCTTGGCAACAACAGCACCAGACTTACTGTGAATGACGGGCATGGTAACACCAATTCCTGTTTGGGAGCCATCACCGTGATAGACAACAAGCCTCCTGTTCTCGATTGCCAGCCAACCACGGCCTATCTCGATGACAACGGCGAGGCATTTATTGTGCTCAATGACGTGCTTATAAGCTCCTACGACAACTGCGGCACTGTGAATGTGAGCGCCTTTAGTCCAACTGAGTTTGATTGTGCCGATATTGGACAAGTAGCTGTTTCCATTCAAACAAACGACGGCCACGGCAACAACACCGGATGCTCCATCAATGTGGAGGTCGTGGATATTATCCCACCAACAGTAGAATGTCAGCCAAAAGTCGTGGTATCGCTTAACGCAAGCGGAACTGGCAGCATTACCACAGCAGATGCCTTCGTGAGCGGCGCCGACAACTGCGGTATTGTCAATCAGCAATCCATTTTCCCCAACAGCTTTACATGCGCCGACATTGGCGATGTAGTGGCTACCCTGACGGTAAACGACGGTCACGGCAACACCGGAACCTGTAATACTACCGTTGTGGTGGTGGATATGATACAGCCTACCATGATCTGCAGGAACGTGGTGCTCGACCTTGACGCAAACGGAGAAGCGACTCTGAACCCGGTTCAGATGGATAATGGCAGTTTCGACAACTGCACCATTGCCGTTTTTGAGGTGGATCAAAGCGAATTTACCTGTGCCAACCTTGGCGACAATCTGATCACCCTTACCGGCATCGACCAAAGTGGAAACAGAAACGAATGCAGCGCCACGGTTACCATCAGAGACCTGATCATTCCGGTGTCGCAATGCAAAGATTTTGTGATCAACCTGGATGAAAACGGACAATATCTGCTGGAAACAGCTTCAGTGGATGACGGCAGCTACGACAATTGCTATCTGGAACAGGCCGTAGCACCCAACCAGTTTAACTGCGAAGACATCGGCGTACACGTAGTAACGCTGACCAATACCGACCAAAGCAGCAATGCTTCTACCTGCACAGCCAGCGTTGATGTTCGGGACATCACCCCTCCGAATGCCGTTTGCGCCAATCCGGTTATATACCTCGACGAAACCGGTCACGGCACACTGGAAGTGGGACAAGTAGATGGCGGCAGCTCTGACGCTTGCGGCATTGCCTGGATGACCATCAGCCAGCGCGAATTTGACTGCTCCAAGATTCAGGGATCGGCGCGGGTTGTGAAGCTGGACATGGCCGATGTGAATGGCAATTTCAACAGTTGTCTCTCATACGTTACCGTAAAAGACAGACTGGCACCAACGGCCGTTTGTAAGGACACCACCGTGATGCTTAACGAAGAAGGCAAGGTGACCGTTTACGCCGAATCGCTGGCGCTGAACAGCTACGACAACTGCGAAGTGTGGTCATACCTGCCCATAGCTACGGTGTACACGATAGCCAACCTGGGTGAAAATGACCTGCAGATCAAGGTGAAAGACTGGAGTCAGAACGGTTCAACCTGCATTTCTCTGGTGACTGTTTTGGACGGTGCACCGATCAAACCGGAAAAGCAAAAGGAAATCAAGCAATCCTTAAAAGGCGAGAACAGAACCAATCCGGTAATACAGAAGTCATTCGACTTCGATGTGTACCCGAACCCTACCGACAATGAAGCGAACATCGTATTCAGTCTGGATGCTGAAAAACCATACAGCATACGGGCCTACGACATGGCCGGCAGACTGATCTTCAGCCGTGAAGGCAGAGGCGTGATCGGCAACAACAGCTTACCGATCGTACTCACAGGCATTGCGCCTGGCGTTTATGTGCTCGATTTTACCTCAGAGGATGTGAATGTTCAGAAGCGCCTGGTGATACAGCGATAGAAGAAACTATAAGGTAGTGAAGTGCAAAGGGGGCTTGTCCGGGAGTGGGCAGGCTCCTTTTTTTGTGGGGTGGGTGCAATTTGTGAATATTTTTTTTGGTACCTGCTCACACGAGATTACCCCAAAAATAACGAAACCGTTGGCGCGATGCTCCAGCATCGTGTCAAATATCGCGTCGGCTCTGCCGACATGCCCCACCCGAATTCATTGCGAAATATAGAGAACCGGTCACATTTATGTGTACACGAAGTTAAGCCCATGTGTCAGCTGAGCCTCCTGATATATAAGAAAGTTGAAATAGTGTGCTAATAGGCTCCAAATAATGCATCATCAAATTTGGGTTTAGAAAAGAATTCCTTTAACTTTAAATAGTCAATAAATAACAAACGCTCAATAGCAAGCTGAAGCATCCAACCCCATGCATAAAGCCCAATTTGAAAACTGTGCTCAAACAGTAATTGAATTTTTGAATTCAGCGCAAAACTCCCTTGAGGTGTGCATCTGCTGGTTCACGCATCCCGACATTTTTAAGGCGTGTTTCGATGCGTGCAAAAGAAATGTTCGCGTTACGATAATTCTCAACTTCGACAATATCAATTTTCATCCTAAAGGTTTGAATTGGAATGCTTTGGAGAGGGTTGGCGCAAAAATGCTTGTTTATCCGGGTCCGGAACTTTTGCATTATAAATTTGCCATTGTTGATCAGGTCCGGGTGCTTAGCGGCTCCTACAACTGGACCCGGGTTAATCAGCGCGATCATCTGGTCTGCATCGCGGATAGTGCGTTGGCAACACAATTTTCCAGGGCGTTGTATGAGGTAGAATTAAAAAGTTTCTCTTTGTCAAAATCTACGGAGCTGAAACCCAGGCCTGTGAATTTTCAGCAACTATTCAAGCCGGTTTTTTCTTCACCCGCAGACCTGAAAAAACAAATCCTGGCAGGCAGGAAATGTTGGTTGACAAAAGTTCGATCCGGGCAGGAATGGGAAGACTGGATATATAATCAAAAATATATATTGGTTTGCAGCTGTAGTTTGAATTGCTTGTCTGACTCGGTACTGCATGACAAAGAGATTTTCAAGAAGCAATTGGAATCCGGCCATTTCCCCAAAAGAATAAAATGGTTATTAATTCGCTATTGTTTCAGGCTGAATGAAGGTGATGTCCTTGTAGCGCTTAATCTGGAAAATAAGATTTTGGGTGCAGGAATTGTTGCTGGCAGACCTGCATTTCAACAAAATGAATCAATGGGCCTGTATCGCTTTGTTCAATGGCTCGACCTGAAGTCCCCGGTTTTATGCAAAAGATTAGGCACAAAAACTCCTCAAAGTGATCTGAGACCTTTTCGAGGGTCGGCTTTTGAACTCATTGATATGGTAATAGCATCCGAATACAAAAATTCAAGGCAGCCATTTGTCCAATAGCCAACAGGAAATGAGCCATATTTGCACTTTACGTATAAATATGTTATTTTTGCACGTAAAAAATATGGATAAGAAACTAACGCTTAGTCTGAATGAAAGCGTAATAGACGAAGCTAAAATGTATGCCAAGAAAAACAAGATCAGTTTGTCGAAATTGATAGAATCCTATCTTAAATCAGTACTCGACAACAAAACAAGAAATGAGGAAATAACGCCACTGGTGAAGAGCCTTAGCGGAGTGATAGAATTGCCGGAAGATTTAGATGTTCGGGATGAATACACAAAATACCTGATCGAAAAATACAAATGAGGAAGCTTTTTATAGATACAAATATTGTTCTCGACTTATTAGCGAAGAGAGAGCCATTTTACGAGGATGCAGCTAAATTGTTCTCTCTGGCTGATAGAAAAAAGATACTATTAATTGTTTCTTCCCTCACTTTTGCAAATACAAACTATGTTTTGTCAAAACTGAATAATTCCAAGACTGCGCGAGACATACTTTCCAAGTTTAAAGTTCTGGTAACGGTAGCCGATTTGAATGATAAAGTAATCGAGCTTTCCCTGAATGACGATGATTTTTCGGATTTTGAAGATGGATTGCAATATTATTCAGCGCTGGAAAATGAGGTAGATATAATCATAACCAGAAATTTAAAAGACTTCAGAAGATCTAAGATACCTGTTATTACAGCTCAAACTTATTTAGCGCAATAGAAGAATGGTGGTCGCTTGCGCGAGGCAATAAGCTTTCCGGGTCAAGGCAGGGGTAAGTGTGTTTAACATCCACGTCGACTTTGCCGACAAGCGCAACGCTAATATGCTATAATGCCGCCCCGAAAAGGTGACATCTGTTCATTTGTCAGTAAGTACCATGTCACCCTTTCAGGGCTCTTTCAATAAAAAGGGAAGCATAACTTCCAGGTTCAAAGGGGCGTAGACAGGGTTTGTCAGGTAGCCTAATATTAAAGAATTGGCTTAGGGTAAAAGCATGACTTATTTAGGTGTAAGCACTAATTCTGTACTTTGGCTGCGTAAATCATTCGTTGAAGTGCATTCATAAAAACGAGAAAAATGAAGAACCACCTTTGGCAAGTAATCATCATGCTATTAATGCTCAGCTGTACCATGCAGGATAAACCCGATAACAACAAACACGACATGGAAAGGACCTGGTGGAAAGAAGGCATTCTTTACCAAATTTACCCGCAGAGTTTTAAGGATACCGATGGTGATGGATTTGGAGATTTTAAGGGAGTCATTGAAAAACTGGACTACATCAAGAGCCTGGGAATTACCATGGTTTGGATGAATCCTTTCTTCGAGTCGCCCCTGGTCGATAATGGATACGATGTGGCCGATTACCGAGCCATTCATCCCCGCTACGGAAGCATGGAGGATTTTCAGAAAATGCTGGATGGTTTTCATGAACGCGGAATCAAGTTTGTGCTGGATGTTGTGGTGAATCACAGCAGTAATGAACACGAATGGTTCAAACAGTCCCGAAGCTCCAGAGATAATCCTTATCGTGATTACTATCATTGGTGGCCTGCTGAAAAAGGCCAGCCGCCTTACCGTCACAGTCTTTTCGACCCGGAAGGCGCCTGGGAATACGACTCATTAACGAACGCCTATTACCTGCACACGTTTGCAGAGCAGCAACCGGACCTGAATTGGGAGAACCCCAAAGTGCGAAAGGAAGTGTACGATATCATGAAATTTTGGGCCGAGAAGGGCGTGGATGGTTTCAGGATGGATGCTTTTCAGTTTGCCAGTAAGGACACTACCTGGCCGGAATTTCCAACAGGCCATGAAAAGGAGTTTATCAAATGGTACGGCATGCGCCCGCAATTGCATGATTATTTGAAAGAAATGTATCGTGAAGTCATTGAGAAATATGATGTTTTTGCCGTCGCCGAGGGCGCGGGAAGCACCTTCCAGGATGCCCATGATTTGGTGGATGCTGATCGGAAAGAACTGCAAACTGCCTATCATTTTGAAGGGGTAGATATGTCCAGAACACCGGATAGGTATACACTATCAGAGTTTAAGGAGGTATTTACTCGTTGGGACAGCGCCTTTGCCGAGAAAGGGTGGATAGCGATTTTCTTATCCAATCACGATAATGCCCGTTTGGTTGATCGTTTTGGAAACCCGAGTCCTGAATTCAGAACGCCTTCTACGCAAATGCTCAATACATTCCTCTTGAGCATGCGCGGCACCCCTTATACCTACTACGGTGATGAAATTGGCATGACCAATATTGATATGCCGAACATTGAAGAATACGTAGATATTGATGCGAAAGGCAAATACAAAGCGGCATTGGCAGCCGGGGAGGACTTGACTGAATTTATGAAAGTGTTGAATTACAGTTCCCGCGAAAATGGGCGCACTCCCATGCAATGGGATAACACAGGCAACGCAGGGTTCACAACCGGTGTGCCCTGGATGAAGGTGAATGAAAATTACCCGGACATTAATGTAGCCGCTCAGGAAAGGGACCCGAACAGCATACTCAATCATTTCAGGAAAATGACCAAAGTCAGGAAGGAAAATCCTGTTTTGGTGTACGGTAAATATGAATTACTGCAAAGAGAGCATCCCGATATTTATGCCTATACAAGAACCCTGGATGATGAAAAACTGCTTGTTTTACTGAATTTTTCGCAGGAAACAGCATCCATTACGCTTTCCGGGATGAGCGATTTTGGGGAGCCGATCATTAATAATTACAGTGAATTGGACATTGAAAACAACAAGGTGAGTCTTTTGCCTTATCAGGCAGTGATTCTTAAAATTAAGTAGTGTAAGAAATGGCTGTTGCCGGCAGAGTCAGGGCTAATGTTTCGACTTAAGGGTTGTCGCCTTGCATCAACATTCCGTTTTTCGCCGCTCGTGGTGTTTCCAAAGGAGCACCACGAACAAGCGGCCACGCATAATGGCCTGATCAATTCGCAGTTTTTTAGGTGTCACCTGTTCCATCTAGCCTTATATCCCCTGCAATCAAAGTGAACCATTTGCCGGCTTAAAAAACCAGTGGTATTTTTGTATGTGCCCAACCCACCAGTATCCATAATAACTTGCTCGTTGGCGCGTGGCTCTGCCACGTGCCAACGATTTGCGTCGGCTCTGCCGACAAAACAACACACAAATTCAAAATAAAATCACTCAAGAAATCCGACTCCAAACCCGCGCCTCTTTCCCTTCCGAAGCCAGATGCATCCGCAAACGTCCATGCTCCGGAGCCGCCAGCGCCGGATCGGCTTCCAGTATACGGGTGGCTATTTCCCGCGCAGCGGTCAGTATTTGTCCATCGCGCGCCAGATCGGCGAGCAGGAAACGCAGCATGCCACTTTGCTGGGTGCCTTCAATATTGCCAGGGCCACGTAGTTTGAGATCCACCTCCGCGATCTCGAAGCCATCCTGGGTGCGCACCATGGTTTGAATGCGCTCTTTGCCTTCGTTGCTGAGTTTGAAGCCGGTGAGCAGCAGGCAATGACTTTCTTCTGCGCCGCGGCCTACTCGCCCGCGTAGCTGGTGTAATTGCGACAATCCAAAGCGCTCGGCGTTTTCAATTACCATCACGGAGGCATTGGGCACGTTTACCCCCACTTCGATCACTGTAGTAGCCACCATGATCTGGGTTTCTCCGCGTACAAAGCGCTGCATTTCATAGTCCTTGTCGGCCGCTTTCATTTTGCCATGTACGATGGATATCTGGTATTGCGGAGCCGGAAAATCCCGACTGATGGCTTCGTAGCCGCTCATCAGGTTTTGCAAGTCAAGCTTTTCCGTTTCCTCGATCATGGGGTACACCACATACACCTGCCGACCTTTGGCAATCTCCTCCTTCATAAAACCTTGCACCCGCAGTCGGTGGTGTTCATTGAAATGCTTTGTGGTAATGGGCTTTCGGCCGGGGGGCAATTCGTCAATAACCGAAACATCCAGATCGCCATACAGCGTCATGGCCAGGGTGCGGGGTATGGGTGTAGCGGTCATCACCAGCACGTGTGGTGGACCGTCTGGGTTTTTCCGCCACAGCTTGGAGCGCTGTTCCACGCCAAAACGGTGCTGCTCGTCAATGATGCTGATGCCAAGGTTTTTAAACTGTACCCAATCCTCAATCAAAGCATGGGTGCCAATCAGGATCTGCAAGTCTCCGCTGGCCAGTTGTTCCAGTACAGCCTGGCGTTTCTTACCTTTTACAGAACCTGACAAATAGCCGATGGTCACGCCCAGGTCGCTGAGCAATTCCGTCAACCCGGTAAAATGCTGTTGAGCCAGAATTTCCGTAGGCGCCATCAAACAGGCCTGAAACGGTGCGTCGTCTGATTTTCGTTCATTGTCGAGCGCAATCAACATGGCCATCAGGGCTACTACGGTTTTCCCGGAGCCTACGTCGCCTTGTACCAAACGGTTCATTTGCTTGCCTGTGGCCATATCTGCCCTGAGTTCTTTCACTACCCGTTTCTGTGCATTGGTGAGCTCAAAAGGCAGTTTTTCCTCGTAAAATTTGTTGAAAATATCGCCGATCCTCTCAAAAACAAATCCCCTGATCGTGTCTTTCCGACGGGTGCGGAGCTGAAGAATACGCAGCTGAAGAAAGAGCAATTCTTCAAACTTGATCCTCCGGGTTGCCGCGTCAAGGTCGTTTTGGTTTTCCGGGAAATGTATGTCTGAGAGAGCTCGCCATTTGGAGCATAGCCTGAACTGACCGATCAGGTAATCCGGCAATGTCTCCGGGAGCTCATTTGGTGCCAGGCCATCCAGCAGCGTCCGCATGAGTTTGCGCAATCCTTTGGTATCCAGTCCTTTCTGGCTAAGCTTGTCGGTACTGGGATACACCGGATCGAAGGTCTTGCCGGGGCCAACAACTCCATCTTCCCCGGCGGCTTTGGCCACTTCCTCCATTTCAGGATGGGTAATGTTGAATCGCCCATTGAATTCGCTCAGGCGACCAAACACAATGTATTCCTTGCCTACCTGTAGCGATTTTTCCAGCCAGTGCAGACTCTGAAACCACACCAGTTCCACCATCCCCGTTTCATCGCGCAGGCTACCCACCAGACGTCGCGCGCGACCGGCTCCAAGGGTCTCCAGTCGTCGCAGTATGCCTCGAAACTGCACCATCTCGCCTTCGCTATGCACATCGCGGATCTTGTGGAACTTGGTGCGATCTACATATCGGAATGGAAAATGAAAGAGCAAGTCACGGCAAGTGAAAATGCCTAACTCGGATTTCAGCGTTTCTGCGCGCTGCGGACCAACGCCTTTCAAAAATTCAATGTTGGAGTCGAGGCTGGGCAAGCTGCTTCGGATTTTGCGGTTTTTGTTTGCAGAAAAGCAAAAGTAACATAAGTTGTTTTAAAAATGGAAACTTCGTTAATTATGAATTTTGAATGACTTAAGAGTGGTTAGCGGTTAACGGTTAATGATTAGTTTAGATAAGGGAGGCCATTTATAATTCATCATTAATAATTCATAATTCAAAGAAAAACTTTCTTTGAATTGCTCTTTGCAGATTCACACCTTATTTCTACCTTTGCCGCCCGTTTTGAAAAACTGCTAAAGAGAATGAACACTTTTGTTGCTTACTCTATCCCAATTCAGGGTTTGAAATCGGGTATGCATCGGTTCAAATTTACCGTTGACAAGGCGTTTTTCAAGTTGTTTGAAGATTCACCAGTTGAGACAGGAGAGGTTGAGTTCGACGTGACGATGGACAAGCGTTCAGACATGATGGTGCTGGAATTTGAATTGTCGGGTTTTGTAGGGGCTGAATGCGACCGTTGTACAGCACAGATCAATTTGCCCATTGAAGATTCCAGGGAGTTGATCGTGAAGTATGAAGAAGAAGATGTGGATGAAGAAGATGAAGTGGTTTTTATCCATCGGGATGCGGCAGATTTCAACGTTGCGCAGTATTTGTATGAATTTGTAGTGCTGGCATTGCCGATCACAAATGCTTATGATTGCGAAAACGATGAGGTGCCGCCCTGCAATTTTGAAGTGTTGAAACTCCTGAGCAGCGAAGAAAATGGTGAGTCTCCATCCTCAGTTTGGGACGAATTGAAGAAAATTAAAGATAATTAATTGATAAAAAAGGGCTTGTTTATCATTTTTGGACAAGCGCAATCATATTAAGTCATGCCAAATCCTAAATGGCGGCATTCCAAGCGCCGCAAGCGCGCACGCCGCACACACTACAAGACAGAAGCTCCTACACTGGGCACTTGCAAAACAACACAGGAAACACACCTGCTTCACCGCGCTTACGTGGTGGACGGTGACCTGTACTACCGCGGACAAATTATTGTCCCAAACAAGAATAGCGGAGAGGTAGCCGAAGCATAGGCAAGTTCCCGACTACAATACATGAGGAGGCTCCAGTCCTGTTTTGCAGGATTTCAGGGGCTTTTTCTGTTTTCGGCCGGTTCGTTCCGTAGAAGTTTCAAAGTCAAATTCAAAAATCATGAAGAAGATCATCAATACTTCAAAGGCGCCATTGCCTATAGGCCCCTATAACCAGGCCAATGCCTTTAACGGCATGTTGTTCATTTCCGGTCAGATCGCGCTCGATCCAACTTCCGGCGAGCTGGTTATTGGCAGCATCGAAGAGGAAACACATCAGGTATTGAAAAACGTTGGCGCTATTCTCGAAGAGGCCGGCAGCAGTTTTGAGCAGGTGCTGAAAGCAAGTGTATTTGTGAAAGACATGAATATGTTTGGCCGCATCAACGAGGTGTATGCGCAGTATTTTAAAGCAGAAACTGCTCCTGCCAGGGAACTGGTTCAGGTGGCCGAGCTCCCGAAATTTGTAAACATCGAGATATCTGTTATCGCAGTTACGAAATAGGCTTAACGTGAGACTTAGTAAGACTTATTTGGGGGCCAGGATTTATTAGCAATCATGAAAGTCCTACTAAGTCTTACAGCAAATAAATAATCAAATAATGAAAAACGTTCTCTCTGGTATCCAGCCAACCGGCGACCTGCATCTTGGAAACTATTTTGGTGCGGTAAAAAACTGGGTGAAGTTGCAATCGGAATACAAATGCCATTTTAGCGTGGTGGATTATCACTCCATGACCATGCCTTACAATCCGATACAGCTTAGAGAGAATACCTGGAAAATGGCCTTTTATCTCCTGGCCTGTGGGGTGAAACTGGAAAACCTCTTCATTCAGAGCCTGGTGCCTGAGCATTTGGAACTCGCCTGGGTTTTGGGCAGCACCGCCAGCTATGGTGAGCTGACTCGCATGACGCAGTTTAAGGATAAAACCGATCAGCTAAAGGAGAGCGACAAAGATGCCTTTGTTAGTGTGGGCTTGTTTTCATACCCGGTACTGCAGGCAGCTGATATTCTGATCTATCACGCCGAATATGTTCCTGTGGGAAAAGACCAGGAACAACATCTGGAGTTGTCCAGAAACATTGCCCAGCGATTCAATAATCAGTTTGGCAAAGAGTATTTCGTGCAACCTGAACCGCTTTTCACCGAGACACCTAAAATTCTTTCCCCGGCGGATCCTACCCGGAAAATGAGTAAAAGCCTCGGTGAGAAACACTACATCAACCTGTTTGGTGAAGAAGACCGGGTAAGGAAGCAAATCAAATCGGCTGTTACAGACACCGGCGATACACCGGAAGGCGAAATGAGCGCCGGAGTAGGCAACTTGTTTGAGCTACTAAGGGCCTGTGAGCAAATGGAAGCCCACGATTCCCTCATGGATGACTACAAGGCAGGAGCCCTTAGATATTCCGATTTGAAAGAAGCCGTAGCCAATGCGATTGTTGACCTGATCAATCCATTTAAGGAGCGTTATGAGGCCATTCTGGCGGATAAAAAAGCGGTAAAAGGGCAAATTCAGGAGTCAAGTGCAGCCATCCGGCAAATTGCCAGGCAAACCATGCGTGAGGTGAGAGAGATCACTGGCTTGCCAACTTTAAGATCCTAGGTCTTAAAGCTTTTCTATCAAATTCATTATGGCCATTGTGATTCGGTTCAGTTCCACCTGAGCCTTGTCTCTGTCTACCATGTTAAGATCGCGCTCTTTAGACAGGTTGTGAAACTGTGATTCCAGTAACACAGCAGCATTTATATCCGCACTGCCAGATTTTTCAAAAGCCTCTTTCATTTTCCCTAAAGCGCCATCCAGGTCATTGGCAGCAATTAGTTCAAAACACTGTTGTCGAAGCACATGTCCCTTGTTTTCCCAGGCCACCGCTTTCTGAGAGGCAAAATCCAAAATGATCTGCTCATTGGGCTTGAAAATCAGGTTTTTACGATAAAAAAGCAACACATACCCCACAACCAATATAAGTTCCAGTGGCATCATCCACCAAAGTGATTGATACAAATACTGCTGCAAACTCCGGTCACCCTGCGTCGCAAATGGCTCGCTCAACAGAGTAAACAAAGCCAGCAGAAAATACAACCAACTACCATACACCAGCGCCTGATGCGCCAGCGGCCGCACAATCTTGGCCGGATATCGATTCAGAAAAGTACTGGCCCACAACACCAGCAAAGGCAATAACACAATCACCATCACCCACACCCATCCCTGCGCCATAATTCCCTCCAGCAAACCACTCACCGACTGTACAAATACCAGCAACACGCATAGCCCCGCACCCACGATGGCTGCGCGTATGCAATGTTTTCGGGTTTCAGCAAGTAACTTCCAAAAAGACATTTGATCAATGCGAAATGTATCAATGCGAAATGCGCAATTTATTAATGTGCAATGCGCAATGAAACAATGCGAAATTCGTAAGAACCCTTGGTTTTATGTAGTTTATGCTAGGAAATTTCAAAATAATTCATAATTCTCCTGAATATTTCGCATTGATACATTTCGCATTGATCAAAACCCAAGTCTCCCCAATCCCGACCGATAGAGGTGTTCCATACAGCTCATGGTGCAGGGGCATTTCTGCGCGCAACGTTTGGTGGGTTGTTTGGCCTCGAATTCGTAGACGAGTACGTCGAGGTAATGACGGTCGGTTAGTGGCTTATTGCCGATATCTTTTGGCAGGCGATTGAAGCCCTGACTGAGCCAGGCAACGGCTTCTTCCTTGCTTACTCTTCGGCTGCTTTGGTTGTATGGGATGTCTGTCAGAACAAATACGAATATCCTGAAATTACCCGATGAAGGCATCACCAGCGATTTCAGGTAGCTCCACAGTCCATCGATCTTGTCGGGAACGGGGTAGTCGGTCCAGCGTTCCTTGCCCATTCTTGGGCTGCCATCCTGATTGAATTGTTCCAGTTGGGTAACCAGCGCAAAGCCGCCGGGTGTTTGGAAATAACTTTGCTGTGAGTATCCGTTGGAATTCAAGTATTTTCTTAGCCGAGTGTCTATATCTACGTATCGACCGCTAAGATTTTCATTCAGGGTGATGCGTTGCGAACATTGAGGTGGAGGCCAGGGAAATCTGGGGAGTGAAAGGTCTGCGTTGGTGCTTTCATTTTCATAATAGGCCAGATTTCCTTGTCCGCGCAGGAAATCTTCTGCTCGTTTCCAACCGCTTTCGATGGCTTTTTGGCGATTTTCTTTTGAAACAGGGTAATTAAATGTTTCTTTTCCTGTAATGTCCAGCGCAGATTCAAGGCGGCGAATTCCGGGTGTTTTGCAAAGGGCATATCCCATGAACAGGTCGGCTTCCAGCTCCTCTTTTTGCCTGAATTCCGGATCAAAAGTGTGCTCCGCCAGATGATGGCCAATCTCATGCGCCAAAAGTCCGACAGCCAGGGCCTTTTCTTCACGGGGAAGTTTGAGGTAGTAATCCTGAGAATACAACAAATAGCGTTTGCCTTCAGAAAGCACGGCCGCCACCGAAGCCACATTCGATTGTACCAAAATGAAATTCTGCTGAGAATCGGTGTTTTTCAGTATTTCCTGCACCATTTCCGGAACTGGCGGCAGCTTTTCAAAAGAGAACAACTCCTCTTCTATTGGCGCCGAATAGGAGCAATTGTGTTGCGTACTTATTTCCAGAAAATCCTGCGCCGAGAGCTGTTTTGAGCCAATTATGGCAAGGCAAAAAAGTAGCGTAATTTGTTTCATAGTCGGGGGTACTTTTGGGTAAAGATAATGGGCAAGGAGTGATTACATGAATGATGAGGGGAGGGAAGATTGGTGATTGAACGATTTTAGTATTCAAATTTGTACGTCACAATACCTGATCTTTGATTAGTCAAGGTTCAACCTCCCATATAATCGCACGCTGATCATCGCTTGCCGAGACAAGCATTTCCGGCAACCACAACAAGCGATTCACCGAATTTATATGTCCGCCATGGCGAATGGTGTCAAGTACTTTTAGCAACTTTAAACTGTAGGTATCCCAGATCTTAATGGTCTTGTCCCGGCTGGCGGTGGCAAACAGCGATCCATCGGGTGAAAAAGCAAGGTGATTGATGGTAAACATGTGCGCAGCTTCCTTTGGTCCATTCAAATCGGGCTTTCCCTGTTCATTCCAAACCCGCAACCAGGCATCCCTGCCTCCGCTTAGCAATCGCTTGCCATCTGGCGTCCATGCCAGACAAAACACTGAATTATCGTGTGCAGAATGAATGGTGTAATTGATGACCATTGTGTCAGCATTTACAACATATATATGTCCATCGCTGGCGCCAATGGCAATTTCACGTCGTTCCGGATGAAGAGCCATGCACCTCATTGATTCCCCTGAAAGTTGAATGCTCTCCAAAGCCCTTGCTTCAGCTATGCTCCAGCGGGTTAAAACACCGTCGCCCCCTGCCGAGTACAAATGATCTCCGAGCGGCAGCAAATCAAAAACACCTTTTTTATGATGCAGGATATCCTTCGACTTCCCACCTTCATTGGGCCTTATCCAGTGTAAACCCCCATCCATATTACCGGCTACCAGAATGTCTTGTTCCGGCAGTGAGCAAAGCGAAAATATCTTCGATTCCGTGCGTGCAATGAGCCGCCCTGTTTCCGGAGCATCGAGATTCCATTCCACGATCCACCCGTCGCCGCCGGCACTTAAAAAAAAACGGTCACCGCTGCCTTCTGCCAAAGCATAAATGGCTGCGCGGTGACCGGTACACGGGTGTATCTTTTTGATTTGCATTGACCAAAGTTAGGGCAGGCAAACCATTTTTATAGCCACCGCAAAATGGTTGTGAAAACACTTGTCATACTGAACGCTGTTAATCAATGATTTAGCCGCAGGCGATTTTCAAAACCAAACAGCGTGAAGTATAATCAAATCATGGCCTCATCAAATTCAAGTTTCGGTTCTGGAACGGCTTCAAGCGCTTGCTCAAGATCCCACCACAGATCCTCCACATGCTCAACGCCCACAGAAAGCCTCACCAGAGAATCGGTAATGCCGTATTCCAGTTTTTCCTGCGGATCGATACCGGCGTGGGTCATGCTGGCCGGGTGCTGCGCCAAAGATTCAGTACTTCCCAGACTTACAGCCAGCTTCACGATCTTCAGGTTATTCAGAAATGTGAATGCTTCAGACTCGCCACCCACAAGTTCCAAAGAAACCATTGCCCCCGGAGAACTGCACTGCTTTTGGTAGATCTCATAATCTTTACCATCCAGCGGCGTAAGCAAGCCGAGATAATGCACGTTTTTAATTTTAGGGTGTTTCGCAAGTCTTTGTGCAACCACCTGGGCATTTTCCGCTTGCTTTTCCATACGCAGTTTCAGGGTTTCCAGACTGCGCATCAAGAGCCAGCCGGTGTGTGGAGCGATCATATTTCCAAGGAAAGTTCGAAGCGTTTTAATTCTTTGAATCAACTCCTTGGAACCCAGACTTGCACCTGCAATTACATCACTGTGACCTCCGATGTATTTGGTGGCTGAATACAACACCAGATCGGCGCCATGCTTCAATGGGTGCTGCCAAAGAGGCCCCATGTAAGTGTTATCCACTACTACCAGCGGTTTTTCTCCCTCTTTGTGAAACTGGTCGGCCAGGTTGCGGCACATCTCAATGTCCACCAGATCGTTGGTAGGGTTAGCGGGTGTTTCCAGATAGATCATTTTGAGACGATCACTCTTACCACTTTCGATAATGAGTTTTTCGAGTTCTTCCCGAGTAGCATGCGGCTTAAAGCCAATTACTTCAACTCCAAATTTAGTAAGCACGTGGTGCACAAAATGACTTGTCCCGCCATATAGCGGATTGCTGAACAAGAGCAGATCGCCGGGCGACAAAAACTCAAACAATGCAGTAGCAATGGCGGCCATACCACTTTCGAATACAGCACAAGCCTCGGCGCCATCCCAAAGCGTGAGACGGTCTTCCAGAATTTCCATATCCGGGTTATTCAAACGGCTGTATATCAGTCCGGGATGTTCGTCGGCTCCAACTTCGCGCAGACCATAGGCTACCTCAAAAAAGCTCTTTCCGTCTTCTGCCTTATTGAATACAAAAGTGGAGGTTTGGAATATCGGACATTTCACGGAACCCTCCGAAAGTTCAGGGCGGTATCCGTGCGACATCATCAGGGTTTCGGGTTTGAATATCTTTTTCATGACTGGCAGATAATTTTTTCTGCAAAGTTCAGTATTGTAGTTTATTAATCTAATGATATATATTATTTAAGAGTATAATTCTAGTTTATTTAAATTATGTAGTTGTTAATTCTATTTCATTTGTAATTTTGTGTTTGTCATGGAAAAAAAATCTCCCAGTCTTGACAAGACCGACAGAACCATTTTAGCACTCTTGCAAAAAGATGCCTCTTTAACGACAAAAGAATTGTCGGCCAGATTGAATCTGACTACTACGCCTGTGTTTGAACGGGTGAAACGACTAAGCCGGGAAGGCTATATTCAGGGATACACAGCCATTTTGGACCGCAAAAAAGCAGGTGTGCCGATGCTCATCTTTTGTGACGTTTCATTAAAAGAACACAACAGAGAATATTTATTGCGTTTTGAGCAACAGATCACCTCTTTACCCGAGGTAATTGAATGTCATCACATTGCCGGCGCCTTTGATTATCTGCTCAAAGTGGTGGCCCGGGATATGGATGGCTACCAGCAGTTTGTAAAGGAAAAGCTGGCCGTGCTGGAGAACATCGGCCGGGTGCAGAGCTATTTTGTTATGTCGGAGGTGAAGAATACCACGGAGATTCCGGTGTCGGTGTAGGTAGCATTGTTGAGCACCTGGTCTCAATAAAAAAGGTGCGGAGCACCGAAACGTCATTAGCAAAATGAATTAAATGAAAATAACAAGGTGCAGCGCACCGCAATTTTGGGTTACGTGTCGGCGCGCTGCGCCTAAATGATTATTTGTCGTTGATGTCTACAAACATTTCGGTGCGCTGCACCTTTCTTATTAAAATCACTCTGTTGACCTGTTCAGAAAACGATCAAAAGGATACAAAGCCCTAAAAGCTTTGGCGCAGTGCTCCAGAAAATCAGGGGAAACTACTTCTTTGTCGCTCAGCTTATGCGAAGCCAGAAAACTTTTGTGCTTCAATAATTCGATGGCCGGATGATCGGCCTCATAGCCTATCGGGTTTCTTTTGAGTTTTTCTCCTTCAATCTCGCCGAAATAATGCTTGAAGTCCTTGTTGTTTAGGATTCCCTGAAACTCATCCAGGTTATAGCTGATTTCTTGTCGAATGGCTTTTAACCAGTTGCTTTCCGGCAAATAGGCGCCACCGGCCAGCATGGTTTCTCCGCCGGGTTGAAGGTGTAAATAATACCCGGCGCGGGTGTGTATCTCCGACTTTTTAGGCGCTGATGTAATGTGTGCACCGAGGTGGGTTTTATATGGTGATTTATCCGCAGAAAAGCGCACATCCCGGTAAATGCGGAATACACAATCCTTTGCAGTAAAATGGGCTATGGAAGGGTCAAATGCAGCAATCTGTTGGATGAGGCCGTCCACGAATTGTTCAAATTCCTTTTTCGCCTGCTCGAAACGTGGTTTGTTTGCTGTAAACCAGTCGCGGTTGTTGTTTTCACTAAGGTCGGCTATAAACTGCATGGTAGCCTTGCTGATTGCTTGCATAGGATATGTGTTTTTGTGCGATCAAATTTAGGGAATGAAATCCTAAACTAAACAATAAGTCAATCAAACATCATGTCGGATATCAGATATCGTATTTTGTATGTCGGATATTAACCCCGGGGAATCCACCTCCTAACGTTGCTACAATATTCGGCATACTCCGCCCCAAATTGTTGGCGCAAATGAGGCTCTTCATAAAGGCGGATAAACAAATTAAAAATCAGGAAAACTAAAGCCGTATACCCTAATAAGGGTAGTTGCCAAAAATAAACCGTTTCACCCAAAAGCATGCACACGACACCGACATACATTGGGTTGCGCACATATTTGTACAAGCCTTTCACTACCAAACGCCGGGCAGGATCAATCGGTGAAAGCGTACCCTTCCCATCTATTGCGAATGAAAAAATGCATCTGAGGAGTATATGCCCACCCACCATAAAAAATACCAACCCAATCCACTGTTGCCAGTTTGAAGGCCACTGAATTTCTTTAATATCGATGAGAAAATAAGCGGGAACTACCAGAACTACCATGCCTGGACAAAGTACTGTCCAAAAAAGGCTACGCAGGAAAAGTCTCATAATTACCTGTATTATCCCCAAACCAGGCATGAACCTTCATCAAAACATTAGCTAATTATCAAATTAGCTAATTAACACATTCACTCACTTATCATCCCCGAAAAAGCTGATGATCTTATCAGCCAGTTCCATTCCAATAAGCGATTGTGCCTCTACCGTGCTGGCTCCGATATGCGGGCTGCAGGATACCAATGGGTGTTTCAACAAGGCTTCTTTTGGTGTGGGCTCGTTTTCAAATACATCAAGACCGGCGCCAATGACTTTGCCACTATCAAGGGCTGCCAACAGGGCATCTTCATCAATCACGCCGCCACGTGCTGTATTTAAAACGAAAACGCCTTGTTTCATTTTATCGAATTCGGCAGTACTGAAGGAAGGTTTTCCGCTGCCGGGAATATGTACGGTAATAAAATCGGCGACTTCCAGCACCTTATCCAGCGGTTCGGTACGCACTTTTACGCGGAGTGAAATATCTGAATAATCCGGGAGACTCAGGCCTATCTCGGCATCGGACACAAAAGGATCGTGAGCTCTAACCCGCATACCCATCCCGAGGGCAATTTGCGCCAGTTCCTGTCCAATACGGCCGAATCCCACAATTCCAAGTATTTTACCTTTTACCTGAAAGCCGGATTCATAGGCTTTTTTAAGTTTTTTGAAATCACCGCCTGTTGGAAGCTCGCGGTTGCTGCGTTGAAGCATTCTGGAAAGTCCGAGCAGGTGTGCCATGGCCAGTTCAGCCACGGCGCGTGAAGAGGCTTTGGGCGTGTTAAACACCTGAATGCCTTTGCTTTGCGCGTATTCCACGTCAATATTATCCAGCCCTACACCGCCGCGTCCGATGATTTTGAGCTTTTTGGCGGCGTCTAATACTTCCTTGGTGACTTTTGTGGCGCTTCGCACCAACAAAACATCGTATTCTCCGATTTTGAAAGGCAGTTCGTCCTGCGGAATTTTCTGATCGTCAAGGAAATAGCTTGCTTCTTCGAGCAGCAAACGGCCATCCGGATGGATTCCGTCGTTCACGAGTATTTTAATCATGATCTTATAAAATCTTACAAATGCGGGACAAAGATAGTTTTTTGAAGTGCGAATAAGGGGTATTCAGCGCGTATTAAATTATTTCGATGCAAATATGAATGAGGAGTGGATTGGACAGAATTATACTTCACGCTGTTTGGTTTTGAGAATTGCCTGCGGCTAAGTCATTGACTAACAGCGTTCAGTATGACAAGTGTTTTCACAACCACTTTGCGGTGGCTATAAAATGCTATCGCAATTTTCGCTTGCAGGCATCAAGCTTCTGGTCCAGATACTGGCTGATGGGTGTGTTTAACTGAAGCTCATCTTGCAGGGCGTGCTGGTCTTCCGGATGCTCGGGCAAGATATCCTGCATTTGCTGCAAACGGGTTAATGCTTGTCCCCAAACCTCAGCTTCATTAAATACCTCATAATCTTTTTGACTGATCTTGAACTCCCGAATGAGGATTTTGAGCGCGTTCCCGCGTCTGTTCTCCAACAATCGCAGTCGATTCATGATCAGGCTGGTGTCGACCCTCGGAACAAGTTTGTTGCCAGGTATAAGCAACAAATTCTCAGTCACCATAGTGTGATATAGTCTTGTTTCATCTATCGCAGCCCGATAGGCTGTAAGTGCTTCAGCGTAATTGTCGGTAAACATCAGCGAGTCGGCATTGGAAAGGGCCAGAATGCTGTGACGGTAAGCTACGTTTAGTGTTTCTGCTACAGCCTTCTCGTCTGCCACTTCTTTGGGCGGGGTTGAATTTCGCAGTATCCATACACGGTTCTCGTGTTGGAGTAATTCGTCATACCCGTTCAGCGCTGCATCGTACTGTTCTATGTAAACATTTCGTTCAGCAGCCCGTAATTGCCGTAGTGAACTATTGATATAGTCTCGTATAAACCAGGCCCCAAAGGCCATAGACACCAGTAATGTAATGGTTGAGGTCAGGGCTGCAATCCGGGCCATCCGCCGTTGGCGCCGGGTAGCCCTCAATTCTTTTTCCACTTCCTCTCTTCGAGCAGCTTCTTCTGCAATGCGCGCTTCATAAGCAGCTTTTTCTCTTTCGGCTTCTTCTTTATATCTGCGCTTGTTACGCGATTCTATGATGGCCGGCAGTAAAGTATCGTGACTGATCTCGTAGTAAAAATCATCGAGCCTTGGTTCTTTCCTCAGCAGACGGCTTTTATCAACCAATGTATTGAGAAAGTCTATGGTAACATCGTATTCATCCAGCAATGTATCATCCACCACGCTGTTTCTACGGTTACCGGGCGTGATCAGACTTTCTTCAATGAGTCGCCTGGCCAGTTCGCGAAGGTCGGCAACATCCATCTTGATCAATTCAAGATCCTGCTCGCTTTGCGAGGCAAATTGTTGTGATTTTTGCTGAATCCGGTCGATGTAGGCTTTGGGGAAGTTATCCAGCTGATTGGCATAAAAGTTCCGGATGGATGATTTTAGGCCTTCTTTTCCATCATAAAATGGCGGTGTAACTTCAAATTCAGCTGCCTGCTGATAATCAATGATCTTCTCCTCCACGTCCATGCAGACGATCTGAAGGTTAACCGCTTCTATCTCATCCTTCTTTTTTAACAAAGGGTTATCGTCCTCACGGTCATCTTTACCTTCCACCATATTACCCGCCAAAAAGTCGATCATTTCCGACAATGCCTCCTCTGAGTATTGAAAAATCGGGCTGCTGAACTCCCCGGCGGCCCGGGCGGGCATGACTATGGCGGTTTGTGCCTTTTCTCTATTGAGCGGGAGTAGCTGATATCTGTTTTTCAGAATTCCTGGAATGATGTCGCTCATCCCGTCGATCATGTGTAGAAAATCGGAGCGGATACTCAGTACAATGCGTACATCGGGCGTTTCTTCCCACCAGCGCATGGTTTCCATGTCTATTTCGCCCGACTGAAAAGATTGCAGCAGGTCGCTGCGCAGGTCTTCGGGCATGGTTCCGTTTGCCAAATCGGCGAGTTCAGTTAGAAACTGCCTCCTGCTAATTTCAGCATGGGAAAGTGTAAAGGTCTCTTCAAACTGATCGAAAACGAGTACGGGTGTGGCAGGCAAACCTTTCAGATCAAATTCCAGCCGCTTCATTTGCTCCCACAGTGAAACATGTTTGCCGGGTCTTTCCCCTGTTGTATTTCTACCGCTTACATGCGGCGTGTTTCGTAAAATGGAATCAAGACTGTCCAGGATCATCTTATCGCTTCGCTCAGTACGAAGCATGATCGGAACATAGTCATGGCGTTCCAGTTCTGGCGCCACACCTGCTTGCAGCAAGGATGTTTTACCGATGCCGGATTTCGCAAACAACACAACCAGTCTTTCTCTTAGGATCAGGTTGCTCAAACGTTGAACATCCTCCTGCCTGCCGTGAAATACGGCTTGCTGGCTTCGCTCAAAGGGTCTTAACCCCGGGTAGCGTCGCGGCAGGTTTATGGATGTTTTAGTCATTATCGATCCAGGTTTTCGATGTATCTTTTCAGACTGTCTACTATATCGGTTGCGTATTTATCTTCTTTCCCGGAGCCAATAATGGCTTGTCGGGTGGATGGTCTTAGCGTTGGCAGCTGGCCAATCGGACCATCAATGCTTACATTTTTTAACAAGACAGGCATGACCAAAGAGCCTTTGCGCGGGTTGTTGCGTTTGGCAATTTCTTCCAGCATCGCTACTGCTGGGTTTTGCTGTGCATCGTAGAAATCTGCACTCAACAAAGGCAACACAACCTGACATTCTTCAATGGTTGTTCGCAGCCATTCCTGTACATCGCCCTGCCCGGTAGCATCTGCCAAGGTTATGAATTTTGCCGGTAGCGAGCGCAGATGTTTGATTAACAAATCGTAACCATCCTTGTCGGCTGCTTCGTTATACAGGATGAGCACCTGGGCTCTGGGAGCCTCTGGTGTGTTACCAAGCGCCTGATCATCAGGCTTGTTGTAATACTCAATGAGTTTTTCAACAAAGGTTTCCATATCCACCCCCGGGAACTGCATGCCGAATTCTCCCTGAAAGAATACCTTGGTGTCAGAATCTGTGACCACCTCAGTTTTAGTAGGATAAGCATAAGGCTGAATGTTCTCCCGCACATTTTTATACAGCGTATCCAGCAAAAGTCTTAGAGCCCATTCGTCAAAATCAAATCCGAGAAAAAGATGGTGTCTGAAGTCCTTGAAAGCATTGGTAAGCGTATCCGGAAGTCGTTCGTTTTGCTGTTCGCTAACAATCTTTTTGATATACCGGAGCTGATGCTTGTAGGTTAATACCAGAGACTCAGGGTGTTTGTAGCTTCCCAGCAAATTGTAAATCACCACCCGCTGATCTTTTTCAAAATCGAAACTAAAGCCGGAACCCGGTTTGTAGAAATTGTAAAAGCCCTCGAAATAGGGTTGCGCAATCTGATCGAAAAGCCTGCTCACAAAGTTGTCAGGGGCCGCATTGATCACAATTCGAAACCTGAGATCGGTTAATTGTTCGAGCAAGGGGTGCAGTTCGCACTTGTCGGAAATTTCATCATAAAAGGCCGCTACATCTTCTTGCAGTACATTATCTGTGGATAAATTTCGTACCCGAAGCAAACTTGTTACATAAGAAATGGAAACTTCTTCGTCGGGGCCAAGACTCAGCTTGTATTTCTTGGCAAGATGCCGGGCGCAAAGGGTAGAAACCGGTACGTATTTGTTGTCGGGGTCTTTTGCCATTACTGCTCCCCAGCCAAGGAATAACACACAGGAACCATCCTTTACCTTGCGCGCAATCATTTGGTAAAGGTCTTCGAGATTGCTGGTCGATAAAGCAGCAGCGGGTTGGGAAGATGTTTCAGGCATACTGAAGTCAGCTCAGGCAAAGATAATCACGGAAATGACTGGATTAAAGGATTTCAGGAATTGATTAAAAACCATTTAAGATAAACCTCATGGAGCTTTGTAGAATATAGATTGTATTGCGCTTGGTCAAAAAAGACACAAGCGCGGCGAATTTTGAACTCAATTGGCGTAGTAATCTTGATCTTATACAATAAACAAAAAAAGAGCGGCCCCGAGTATTCGGAGCCGCTCTTAAAATAACTTATGGGAAGGATGTGATTATCTAACGATCGTCACATCACCTTTATACAGTTCTACAACGCCATCATTCCATTCCACTTCAACCACCCAAACAAACACGCCTGGGTTCATTTGCTTGCCACGGAAGGAGCCGTCCCATCCTAATACAGGACTGTTTGGCTGGAAGCCTTCCAGTACAAATACAGCATCTCCCCAGCGGTCGAATACCTGAAGTGACCTGATTTCCTTGACAGTTCCAGGTTTAGCATATACCGTGAAGATGTCGTTGGCACCGTCATCATTTGGAGAGAAGACGTTTGGTACATAAATGTCTCTGCGACGATCTACCAATACTGTCACATTATCGCGATCTGTACAACCGTTAAGGGCTTGTACTTCAATGGAATAAGTCGTTGAAACATACGGGGTAACCATTTGATCCAGACAGCTTGGGCATTCTGAGGAATCCATTGGAGGAGTCCAAACTACAGAAAGAATGCTGTCGAAAGGTATGCTGACAACGGCATGCAGGAATGTTGAATCACCCAATGAAATGTTGATGTTGTTACCAAGTTCTACATCAACCGGAATGGCTGCATTTACAACCAGTATGTCTGCCTGCTCACAGTCGTTGGCATCAGAGGCCACAAGGGTGTATGCACCTGATGGCAGCCCAAGGAATGAATTGGATGCCTGTACAGGACCGTTATTAATTGAGTATGAGTAAGGCGGAACACCACCGGTTGCCTCTACCACAATGGCTCCATTGTTGTCTCCAAAGCAATCCAGGTCGTTCACGATAAAGCCAAGTTCCATTGGATCAGGTTCCAGGAGCGCGACCGTTGATTCATTGGTACAAGTATTTGCATCCGTTACAGTAACAGTGTATACACCGGCAGTCAGATTGTTGATCTGCTGGGTTGTTACACCTGTAGACCAGGCATAGCTATAAGGTGGCTGACCACCGCTTGCATTGGCAATAGCGGTACCGTCCTGAGCGCCTGTACAGCTCACATCAAAGCCTCCGTAGTTTGAATTCGCCAGACTCGACAAGTCAGGAGGATGCAATTGAACCACAGTTGCTTGTGCCGTGGTGCTGAATCCATTAGGCGAAGTGATCACCACTGTGTAGTTACCTTCAACCAGACCAGGAATATCCTGAGGCGTTGAAAGTGAATTTACAGTTCCGTTCATCACAACATTACCGTTTAGCAGCACTTCGTAATCAAATGGAGCTTCACCAACCGACATGTTCAGGGTAATCACACCTGTATTTTGCTCACATGGAATATTAGAGCCCTGAAGTTCTGCAACCACACCACAACTATTCGCAGGGAGTAAGCTGGTTACCGTTACAATTGTACTGTCGCAGCCATATTGGTTGCTTAATACATTGGTTACTGTGCCCACTTCGTTTGGATCACAAGTAGTAAGCGCGATATCAGTCATGCTACTTGGATTCAGGGTCACAGTTTCTGTAACGATACTGTCACAGCCAAACTGGTTGGTATATGGGTGTGTAAATATGCCTGCCATAGCAGGGTCACAGGTAAAGGTCTCTATAGGTATTTGATGGCTTGGCAACAAACTTACCGTTGTAACAACTACGCTGTCGCAACCATCTGGTGTAGTAAAGTCCTGTGCAAAAACACCTGCTGATCCGGGATCACATGTTGTTTCATCCATGAATACAGAATCAATTGGTGCAAATGTTACGGTGAGTGTAATGGTGCTATCGCAGCCAAACTGGTTTGGCAATACATTGGTGAATACACCTACTTGCCCTGGGTTACAGGTTTGATCAAACAACTGGGTACTGCTGCTTGGCAACAAGCTAACCGTAGTAGTAATTACGCTATCGCAGCCACCCGATGTTACGATCGTATTGTAAAATACACCTGTATTGGCCGGGTTACAATCTGTTCCTGTCAGGAAGGTTGTGTCAAGCGGTGCAAAGGCAATGGTCGTTATAATGGTACTGTCGCAACCAAACTGGTTAGATAGTATATCCGTAAACACGCCTACTTCTACAGGATTACAACTGCTGCCGGTCAGGTTCGTAGTGTTGCTCGGTAACAAACTAACATCTGTCACAATCACACTATCGCAGCCCGCTGCGGTTATCAGCGTATTGCTGAAGATACCGGTCATGGCCGGGTCGCAGTTGGCATCAGTCAGGAAGGTTGTATCCAGCGGGATAAAGTTGACTGTATGAATTATCAAACTGTCACAATTGAATTGATTCACGAGCAGGGTAGGGAACACGCCAATTTCAGACGGATTACAACTGGTGGCACTGGTATTGGTGGTGTCAGATTGCAATAAAGAAACCGTTGTGATAATCAGGCTGTCGCAACCATTGGAGGTTTGCTGAAGATCATAGAACGTACCTGTGTCATTAGGATCGCAGCTGAAATCGGAAATATAGGTGGTGTCTGACAATGAGAATGTTATCGTGGTAACCACTGTACTGTCACATCCGTAAATATTTTGCAGGTTTTGAACGAACACCCCAACATTGTTAATGTCGCAATCCCTGTCGGTAATAAAGGTGCTGTCTGATGGTAACAAGCTTATGGTGTGAATCACCACACTGTCACATCCGTTTGCCTGCTGGAGCGTCATCACGGTAGTACCTACATCATTAGGATCGCAGCTGGTGGTGTTCAGTATGGTGGTATCAATTGGCAACACGGTGAGTGTTGTAATGATCACACTATCGCAACCGAATACAGAATTCAGGCTGTCTGTATACACCCCTGATGTAGTTTGTGCAGCACCGCCAACAAAATAAGAATCTCCATCACAGATAGATACTGCAGGAGAAGCAGAGTAATTTGGATGTACTGTCACTACCACACTATCGCCCAGATTCAAACCGCAAGTTGGTGCAGAGTTATCAGTAATGCTCACCAGCTTATAAGTAGTGGTTTGGGTTGGCGAAACATTTTCAATATGACCGTTGCTAATACCGTTCAAATTGAAGTTTTGGTTGGCAACTGACCACACAACATCAAACGGGCCGTTTCCTGTCAGGGAGAAATTGAGGTTTACAGATTCTCCATCGCAAATGGAGGCGTCGCTGCTTAGGTCGGCCGTTGGAATTGGATTTACCTGTACATTGGTACAAACAGGAGAGCCAACGCCGCAAATATTACTTGGTGTAACACAAACCTGTCCGGAAACGGCATTCTGGAAATTAACAATTATGGTGTCTCCAAAACCGGTTAAAACCGCTCCTGCAGGGCCAGTCCAGTTATAGTTCGTACCAATTTGCTCAATATCCAGAGTGAAAATATGATCAGTATTATCGGCACAAACGCTGGTTGGGCCAGACATTTGAGGTTGAATGATCGGCGGAGTAACCGTTATTGGCGTACAAGCAGGAGATGATGCTCCACACGAGTTGTTCGCGGTTACACACATCTGACCAACCAAAACGGTATCCCAGGTAACCAGGATACTGTCAATGGAAAGACTAGTAAAGTTAACACCGCCTGGAAGTACCCAATCGAATGAAGTTGGCTCTGGTGAGCCATTGGCAATGGTTGTATACAAATAGGTAGAGTCACCGCAAGGCGTAGGGTTGCCGAATATTTGAGGCAACTGAGGAACCGCACTAATGGCCGGTACAGTTACACAAGTCGTGTCATAACAGAATACACCGCCTCGACCATGTCTTAAAACAAGACAATACTCACCGGGTTGGTTTACTACAACGGTTGACTGATTACTAAACCCTACAATGCCGGGGCCATACCATTGGAAAATAGTGGTACCTCCTACAGCATTGTTTTGGGATGACTGCGTGCCATCCAACGTTACGGTGATGTTGTCGTCACAATCCAGAGTATCTGGGGCTGCAACAATTGCTTCTGGCTCCATGATGGCCAGGTTGGTGTTTATAATACTGTCGCATCCCAGGTAACCTGTACATACCTCTGTATAAAGACCAGATTCGTTGTAAAAAACATCACAAACCTGATAATCTGTAGGACCGCAAAGGTTTACCATTTTAACTGGAGAGTAGTAGGTTGGAACAAGTACTAAGTGGCAATCCACTATACTATCGCAGCCATTATCACCGGTGAACATTACTGGATAATTACCAGGAGCAAAGAAATCCTGATCCGCACAGGTGGCTGAACCATTCTGGCAAATATTTACAAATTCATCGTGGTGTGCCGTAGGGATCAGGTGAACCACACAGTTTACAATACTGTCGCAGTTCAGGTATGTATTCAGGTTAACCATAAATGAACCTGCAGAAGAAAAGGTCTGACCGGCACATTCAACGGTATGATTTTCACAGAGGTTTACGTCTTCCTGAACATTTACATCTTCACCGACAATCACATCAAAACAGTCAATAGGAGCATCAGGACACTGTGCGTTGGCAGCACATACCTGTGCTGGGCCAGGTTCTACCCATTGTACAATGATAGAAGAGCCATTTGTAGGGCCAACAATGTTCCCGGCAGAGGGCGGGATAATTGTCCACAAGGAAGGTGCCTGAGTAGTAAAAACTGAGTTAGGAGAAGATGGGATACAAATTCCATCAGGAGGGCCGCTTACATCTGGTACTGAACCATTGATGGCATAATCACACTGGGCGCCCGCATTACCGTCAATCATCAGGTAATAATTTTCACCAGGAACCAGTGGTGATGCTGTCAACGTTACTGATGTCCCAGAAGCGATGTTTCCCAGGCAGGCCGATACGAATGTAAAGTTGATACAATCGGTTGTTGCCAGGACCGCTGCCTGGATACCGCTACCTGCTGCACATCCGAAAACAGAGATATCGAAAGACGCAGAAGTGGCATCAGCTGTAAAAGCGAAAAAGTGGTTGTTTTCAATGGTGGTACACCAGGATGGTGGAAATGATACCGGAGTACTGGGCCAGGTGGCACCGTAATAACAATCAAGAGAACTTGGAGCAGGTAAGATACATGCGTCCTGAGCATTAGGTTCTGGCACAGGAATGTCACATTGTACGCCACTGCATTGTGAAAAAGTGGTTTCAGCACGGAAAAGCAAAATCACCGCAATTACCGAAGAAAGGTGTAATAGTTTCCTCATTTTTAGTCGTTTGACAAGACAATATTTTGCCCTATCGGTTAGATAAGTTATTGTGTCGGCCGCAAAAATACAGATTGTTCGCGATACTGGTAGATACGAATTTAATTGCAAACGCTGTATATAAAGAAATAATTACCTTTTTAAAGTTAAAAAGGCCCGACAAAAACAATTTGTCAGGCCTTTTTGAAAGGATATTATTAAATAAATATCTAATGTTCTTCCTGCGCAGACTGCGCGTATTCTGCCGTGAGTTTCGCTTGAAGATCGCCTGGTAGAGGCGCATAATCGGCGAAACTCATTTTGAATTTTGCTTTTCCCTGTGTCAGGGATCTGAGGGAAGAAGAATATTTATGCAATTCTTTTAAAGGCACCCTGGCCTTGATGACCTGATAGTGTCCTTCAGAATCCATACCCATGATGATGGCGCGGCGCGTTTGCAGATCACCCATTACGTTACCCATAACTTCGGCGTCACACATAACCTCCAGATCGTAGATCGGTTCCATGATCTGAGGACCTGCCTGGTGGAAGCCTTCCTTAAACGCCATGGTGGAGGCAATCTGGAAAGCCATATCATTTGAATCCACGTCGTGCATTTTACCGTCATAAATGGAAACCCGAATGTCCCGGCAATAAGAACCCGTGCCTGGCCCTTCTTCCATTTTAGCCATAATACCTTTTTTAATGGCATTGGTAAAACGGGAGTCTATCACCCCGCCAACAATGGCCCAAACAAAGGAGAACTTACCTCCCCATTTCAAATCTTCCACCTCAATGTTCTTGGCATTCAGGTTGTGCGGAGCGGGCATATCCTCATAATATGGTTCGATACGCATGTGCACCTCGGCAAACTGTCCGGCGCCACCTGTTTGCTTTTTATGGCGGTAGTCCTGGTTAACCTCTTTGGTAATGGTTTCGCGATACGGGATGCGTGGCTCAATAAACTCAAGGTTGACACCAAAATTTTGTTCGGCCTTATATCGAACAATTTCCAGGTGCATCTCACCTTGTCCCTGAATAATGGTTTGTTTCAATTCCACACTTTGTTCAACGAGCAAAGTAGGATCCTCTTCGTGTATGGCGTGGAGGGCATGAGCCATTTTTTCCACATCAGCCTTGCTCGGGGGCACTACCGCCATGCGAATGCGCGGAGGAGGGAAGTGAATGCGTTCAATTTTTTTATCATTCCCTTTCGGGTTTAGTGACTGGTTGGTGTGCGAACTTTTTAGTTTCACCGTACAACCAATATCACCGGCCTGAAGCTGATCTACCTGATTGCGATTTTTGCCTTCACTTTCAAATAGCTGAGTAAAACGTTCGGAAGTAGAATTATCAGCATTAACCAATTCTGAACCTGCTTTCAGTACACCAGAGTACACTTTGAAGTAGGAAATGTTCCCCACTTTGGGTTCGCTGGTTGTTTTAAAAATAAATACACAGGTACGTGCTTCCGGATCGCAAGGCTTGGTTCCACCGCCTTCCAGGTCGGCCGCCGGACGATCGGCTGGACTAGGGCAAATGTCGCGAATGAAGCCCATGATACGGCCGCTACCCATGTCGTTCAAACCTGATGCGCAGAAAAGGGGGAAATACTGGCGGTGAGCCAGACCAATTTTCAGGCCACGGGCCAGTTCCGCTTCATTTAGCGTACCCTCTTCAAAATACTTTTCCATGAGGGCATCGTCGTTTTCTGCGGCGGCTTCCACCAGGGCGTTGTGCATTTCATCTGCTCGTGCCTGGTGTTCGGCGGGAATGGGTTTTTTCTCCGGTTTTCCGCCCCCTTCCGGGAAAAGATACATAACCATACGGAGTGCATCTACTATGGCGTTAAAACCTGGACCCTGGTTAACCGGAAACTGAAATGGTATAACCCGATTGCCAAAACGATTTTTGGCTTGCTCAAGCGTTAGTTCAAAATCGGCTTTTTCATGATCGAGCTGATTGACGACAAATAGAGTAGGAGTTTCATTTTTCTCCACATGCTCCCAGATCAACTCGGTCCCTACTTCCACACCGCTGCGCGCATTTAACAACATGATGGCTGTATCGGCAACCTTCAGTGCCGTAACAACCTCGCCGGCAAAATCATCCAGACCGGGCGTGTCAATGATGTTGATTTTGGTATTTTTCCAAACACAGTGAAGCAAGGAGGCGAAAAGCGAGTGTCCGCGCTGTTGTTCCAGTGCAGAGTAATCACTTTGCGTGTTGCCTTCCTCAACTGTTCCGCGACGGTTGGTGGCCTTGGCTTCAAAAAGCATGGCTTCGGCAAAAGTAGTTTTGCCGCACCCCGAGTGTCCGCAAAGAGCAATATTTCGAATTTTGTCTGTCGTAAAAGCTGCCATGAGCAAAGAACTGTTTTGGTGAACGATGGCCGGAATTGAGTAGAGAAACTGATATTCTGAGCACAGGCATCGAGAATCACAATGCACAAGCTCAAAATTCATTCAGCATCTGCTCAACCCCGGCGGGCTAGTAAACGAGCGTAATGCATGAAAAAGAATTTTATATGGTGAATAATTCTCCTTTCAGCGGTTAATGTAGCTTGGATTTTGAAAGAGGCAGAATAATTGGGGAAATAATTTTCAAATCCCGACATATTTCAGACCAGTTTGATCTCTTTTGCCACAGTTGGGTGAAATTAGAACAATTACGCTGAAAAAAAGAAAGCCATGAAAATCACCAGTTCTCCAAAAGCTCCAGCACTTCGCTCCGCTTACGCACCGAAACAGGGATCAGCTCTTCGTTTTTTAGTTTGAGGTAGCCTCCGTCTTTTTTTTGAAATTCACGGATATACTTGATCTGCACAAGGTGAGATTGATGTGTGCGAATAAATCCGTGATTCACGAGTAATTGCTCAAATTGTTTTAGCGTGCGCGTAACAAATATCTTTTCTCCTGATTGGAGTATAAACCAGGTGTTGTTCCCATCGGATTCGCAGCGAACAATGTCGACAATTTCCACCACCGAAATCCGCTCTTGAGATGCCAGCGATATCCGGGACGGCAAAGCACTTTCCGGACGGCGAATGGTGTCGCGAAGCAAATCGAGGCTTTCCTGAGTACCTTCAGTTTGTTTTCGTGCCCTTTCAACGGCCTGTATCAATTCAGCAGGCTCAACCGGTTTTAACAGGTAATCAATGGCGGCATACCGAAATGCACGTATTGCATGCTCATCTGAAGCGGTGATGAAAATGACATGCGCCTTCAGGTCGGGAAATATATCAAGCAGATCAAAACCGGTACCGTCGCCCAACAAAATATCCAGGAAAATAATATCCGGACTGCTATGCCGCAGCAATTTTGCCGCCGCCACAATACTCCCGGCATACCCAATTATTTTTACGTCCGGACAGTAATTTTCAAGGTCGCGTTCCAGCGCCTCGGCAGCCTGCTGCATGTCTTCTACGATGATGGCGGTCATTAATGGAAGCGGTTAGTGATCAGTGGACAATGGACAATGAACAATGGACAATGAACAATGAATATTATGGAGTATTTCAGTAAAAATTGAAATGATATTGATTGGTGAATCTCGATGGCCAAATAAGCAAATAAACGCCAATCTAAAGAGAATGATTAATCATTAATCATGCGAATAATGGGTTAGAAAGCAGAAGTAGCAGATTTTGAGCAAAGTCAATATGTTTGTAGTTCTCACACTATAAAACATTGACCATGAAAGAGTTGGAACTCATTCGCCTCTACTACTACTTCTGCGAATGCAATGATAAAGAACTTGCCCTTTACTGTCAGCGATTTAGCCCTAATTCTTGTCCATCCAATGAAAAACTGACGGATGCAGAATTATTGACGATCTATTTTTACTGTCGGCGATTTGAGAACAAACACCTAAAATCTGAAATTCACGATTATGCTGATCGCTATCTGCGGAGTTGGTTCCCGGATTTACCGGCCTACGCTACTTTCAATGTTCGGCTGAATAATTTGGGAAATTGCCTTCCATATTTAGCCAACCGAATCTTAAACAAGATACATGTATTTGAATATCAACATGTTGAAAACTCAATCTCTTTGATCGATTCAATGCCCATCATGCTTTGTTCTGGTAAACGGAAAGGTAAAGTAGCACCCGAATTATCCGAAAAATCCTTCTGTTCTACAAAAGGAGTCTATTATTATGGGGTAAAACTTCACACTATCGCTTTTTACCGAAAAGGAAAACTTCCGCTGCCAGAATATCTACTCCTTACCTCCGCGGCAGAAAATGATCTGGAAGCAATTCGACCTGTTTTGACAAACCTAGTCAACCGCGCCATCTTTGCTGATAAAGCCTATGCAAACAAACCTTTAAACCAAGACCTCTTAAATAACGCCAACACTTTCATATACACTCCAACAAAACTGATCAAAGGTGAAACGATATTCACCAGAAACTTCAAAAAGGCCGCTGATTCGCTCTTTTCAACTGCTGTATCGACGGTTCGACAACCCATTGAAGGATTATTTAATTGGCTCATCGAAAAAACAAACCTTCAAAAAGCAAGCAAGGTCCGCGCTACAAAAGGCCTGATTCTACATGTTTTCGGTGCTATTGTAACCGCTTTGCTTAATTGGATTTAACCCATTATTCGCATTAATCATTAATCATTAATCATTAACCATTATTCTCCCCATCCCGGCTCGTCTTCTTCCAGTTTGGGTTGTTTCCTGATGATGCCGAATTCCATTTCTTTCTGGCAGGTTCCGCAAATGCCGTACAGGTTGAGTGAGTGGTGTGTGATTTTGAAGTTGAGCAATTCGCCCACCATGTTTTTGATCTGTTGCACGCGAGGGTCGCAAAACTCCACCACTTTACCGCAGTTGGCGCAAATAATATGGTCGTGTTGTTTGTAACCGTATGACTTTTCGAATTGTGCCAGGTTCTTCCCGAATTGGTGTTTTTTTACGAGATCACAATTTACCAATAATTCGAGCGTGTTATATACCGTGGCACGGCTCACCCGGTAGCTGCGGTTTTTCATGTGGATGTACAAGGCTTCGGCATCGAAATGGTCGTTGCGTTTGTAGATCTCCTCAAGGATGGCAAAACGTTCCGGTGTTTTGCGTAAACCCGATTTTTCAAGCTGGGTTGTGAAAATATTCAGAACCTCTTTTATGATATCCTGTTCGTTGCGATTTGAAGACATGAATATGCTTGCTGGTTAGAAATTGGCGCAAGTACAAATGTACGACGAAAACTGTTTAGTGGACCAGATGGATGACTGCATGAACCATCACCAAGTAAAATCTTGACATGAGCGCTGTTTGGCAATGCGATTATTGTTTGTTTTACCATTTGCATCCTATTTTCGCCGTATTCAGACACGATCTAATCTTTCCACTCACTTGAATCATTGTATAAAACACTAAAAATGAAATTTACAAAATCTTTAAGCTTGTTGTTATTCATAATGATAAGCTTCACCGCCACAGTAATCGTAACAGAATCCTGCAAGAAAAATCAGGAATGCGAATCTATTGACTGTAATGTCGGATCCCAAAATCCGGAAACATGTAAATGCGAGTGTCCAACGGGATTTTCAGGGGCTAATTGCGAAATTGAAGATCTCTGCGTAACCAACAACGTAAATTGCCAGAACGGGGGAACCTGCGTAAACGGAGCCTGTGACTGCCCGGATGGGTTTTTGGGCGCTAATTGCCAAACCGTAGACCTGAACAAGATTCAAACCATTCTGAACGGAGGCACTACACCTATAACATTGTACAATGCCGGAGTTCCGCTCGATAGCCTGATCGGCAAACAATTTGGAGGCGGCATCATTGCCAGCCTGGATACCGGTACCGGCGTAGCGCTGATTGCCACCGCTGCTGATCAGACCAACTCGGTAAAATGGGGCGGAACAGGCACAGACATCACTGCCATAACAGACATTGCCACCATACCGAACGCCAGCGCTGATTTTGACGGAGAAACAAAAACAGCGGCCATTGTCGCTCAACTGGGCAACAACGGAGGTGCAGACTACGCGGCCAAACTGTGCGCCGACCTGGTAGAGGGCGGATTTGATGACTGGTACTTACCCGCCGAAGGCGAACTCAATGAATTGTTTAAAAATATTGGGAATGCCGGCACCGGACAGATGCCGGATGGATTCTACTGGAGCTCTACTGAGCGCAGTCCAACCGGTGCCTGGTACATAGGGTTTGCGAACAGCGCAGTAAGCAGTATTTCCAAAGATGCCAATTATCGTTGCCGCTGTGTTAGGAAGTAAGTTGTTTGTTGTTCCTGATGTTTTATTCAGGCATCAGGAACAACGCTTCTTTCTCGCCGGGATCTCCGCTGCAATTCCCGCCGCGTTTCCCGCCACGTTTGGTGTTTCTCGCCGCGTTTGGTGTTTTTTCAACACCAAACGCCACTGCGGAGTGTGTAGAGTGGATAACCTATTCATTCCGAGTTGACATATGCTGATAGTAATGACATCCACGGCACATCTTATTTTGGCTTATTCCAACCAATTCGGACAGAGAGTCCAATCTTTTTAGAAAAATGTTGAATTAACGCTCCATAATATTTGGAATCGTCGTTGGAGACAGTAAAAAGACCTTGCGCCATAACGCCTCTGGAAAGGTTGAATACCAAACCAACAGCCATAAAGCCGGATTTAAGTATATGGAAATTAAATTCCGGATTATATTCCACACCAACTAATACTGTTGAACGACCATATTTATAGTCAATGGCGCCTTCCAAAATTGGGTTTTTATAAGGAGGAAACTCTCCAATTTCACTCATTAGAGGAATTCCTAGGTATCCATATTCTTTTTCGGTCGGTACTGTAAAAGTTGCAGAAAGGGCATTGGTTATCATAGTATTCCGAAATACAACATTTCTGGAAATTCCAATATTTGCAATAACATAATGGCCATAAGTAATGTCATTGCTCAGGTTCACCGGTCTTCCGTCCGCAGAAAATTGCCCGGTGGATTTGAAACGCATCGTAGAATAGCGATATCCTAAACCCAACCCCGCCAAGGCATACCATCGGTTATTCTTTGCAATCGGGATTTCCATATTTATGCCGATTTGAGGCGATAACAGGAAGTTTTTTCTGGCTTGTACTGAAAAGCTATCTATCTGCGGAATGTAAAATATAGTCTTGGTGGGTACATATAATTGTGAAGTGACAGAGATGCGAAATGTTGATCTCCATTCATTGGTTCCAGGAACCACACTTTTAGGCACAATTGATTTTGAGATCGCGACTCTTTTGTTCAAATAGGCAAAAATTTTAAGACCTAATTCAGAATTGTTTACATAGTATTCCCCTTCCCGATATTCACCAGATTGCGGGTTGCGGATTATTTGTGCTCCTTTGGTTAATTTCTGAAAACTTAGGTTAGTATAAAAGTGGGCTTCAAATGGCAGCGATTTAAAGCATTTAAACCTGCGGTTATATGCAATATTGAGTCGCAAAAACAGAGGGGCTGTAGCATGCTTTGATGGATCATTCAAGAGTCCAAAAGAATTGCTTCCATGCATAAACAGGCTTTGTGTTAGTAAATACGAACCTTCAACTCCTGCTGAAATCGAACTCAGATGCCTTTTCCCAATGTTACGGGAGAGGCCAGATCCAAATAATACACTGGGAAATCCATTATGGGGTTTATAAAAGTTAGTCCAGATAGTTAGTGAATCTCCGGTATAGTCAACTTGATAGTAATTCAGTCCCTGGGTTGTTAGACCAGATTCAATATACCAGCCAACACCCTTTTTGTTTTGCCATTCTTTTTTATAGGTAACAGAAGCCGCTATTGCAGGAACAGGTGTTACGGATACATACGGGTTCTTGGTATGTTGAAAATTTACAGGCATTGTCAAGTGAGCTCCTACGCCTAATAAACTTTGCCCTGAAAGAATCTGATTAACAAATACAAAAAAAGAGGCGACGAATACAGTATGCGATATGGAGAATGAATTGAATGACAAAACGATACTATTTTGATAAAATGTAGACTTGCAATATACATGAGATAGTCAAAAGAAGTAGTGTCCTAAGTTTTATATTGTTGCTCCTCTCTTTTCGAAAAATCGCCATAATCATCGCGGGAGTATGCGCAGTCATTACTAAGAACAAACTAAAATTGAGGAGTATATTTTTACCATAGTTGTTTAGGTGCAACCCTCCATAAATAAGGACAAGTGTTGCTAGCGTAATAAACCATGAAAAATACACAAGTGATTTAGCATCCATTTTACCAAATAGTTTAAGCTCCTACCCGCCACGTTTGGTGTTTTTTTCAACACCAAACGCCACTGCCAGGTCCAATCATCTCGCGTTGCCGTTTGCACGTGGTCAAAAGACACAAGTGCGGCGATCTTGCATGAAACTGAGTTGCAAAAGTCATATTTTTCAATTCAATAGGAACAATCCGCACTTAGTATTGTGTTAATTTCCGAAACACCTTTTACCTTTGCATCCTATGTTCAACAATATTATTTCCAGCATAATTATTATTCGCCAGTGTTCGCACACCTGACGAGGTAAGTTTGTTCGGAAAACAAAAACCCCGCCCGGTGTGCGCCGCGCGGGGTTTTTGATTGGTAAAACCACTAGTACACATTCGCATGTATAGAGAATTTAAACACCTGAATCTCCCAGCCATTGATGCCGAAATCTTGCAGTTCTGGCAGGATGAAAAGATCTTTGAAAAATCCGTGTCGCAACGCCCGGCCGGCAAATCCTATGTGTTTTACGAAGGGCCTCCCTCTGCCAATGGCAAACCGGGTATTCACCACGTCATGGCTCGTACGGTGAAGGATATTTTCTGTCGCTACAATACGCTGAAAGGCCACCGGGTAGAGCGCAAAGGTGGTTGGGATACGCACGGACTACCCATCGAGCTTCAGGTGGAAAAGGAACTGGGCATCACCAAAGAAGATATCGGGAAAAAGATCACGGTGGATGAATACAACCAGGCCTGCCGCAATACAGTTATGCGTTACAAGGACCTGTGGGATGATCTCACCCGGCAAATGGGTTACTGGGTGGATCTTGACAACCCATACATCACCTTTGAAAACGACTATATTGAGTCGGTGTGGTGGCTGCTGAAGCGTTTGTACGACAAGCAAACGACCGCCGGAGAATCATACCTGTACAAAGGATTTACCATTCAGCCATACAGTCCGGCGGCGGGAACCGGCCTGAGTACACACGAACTAAACATGCCTGGCTGCTACAAAGAGGTTTCCGACTTGTCGGTGATTGCCATGTTCAAAGTTCGCCGGAACGATGCCTCCGCTTCGTTTTTCGATTCTCCTGATGAGGATGTACGCATCCTGGCCTGGACGACCACCCCCTGGACGCTTCCCAGCAACGTAGCCCTTACCGTTGGACCCAGGATCGAATACGTGAAAGTGCAGACGTACAGTCCGTACAATGCTATGCCCGTGAGTGTGATCCTCGCCAAGGACAGGCTGTCTGCCTATTTCAATCCGGAGCACGAAAGCCTGCCCATGGAGCCTTTCGATACTGCCGAGAAAAAACCGGCGATCCCATACCGCATCGTGAAAACATATAGTGGAAAAGAGCTGGTAGGCTTGCAATACGAGCAACTGTTGCCTTTTGTTGCTACACCTGAGCTGGATGCCAACGGCTTCAAAGTCATCGGTGGCGATTTTGTCACAACTGAAGACGGTACGGGCGTAGTGCACACGGCTCCTTATTTCGGCGCCGATGATATGCGCGTAGCACGTGAAGCCGGTATTCCCATGATTGGTATCCCGAATGAAAAAAGTCCGGAATTGCCATTCCCGCTGGTTGACCGGCAAGGAAAATTTGTAGAGGAAATGGGCGATGAGTTTGGTGGACGCTATGTGAAAGCAGAATACTATTCAAAAGAGGTTACTTCGGACAAGGAATTCAAGTCAACCGATTTACTGCTTTGTCTCAAACTGAAAGAAGAAAACAAGGCCTTCAAAATTGAGAAGTACGTTCACAATTACCCGCATTGCTGGCGTACCGACAAGCCGGTATTATACTACCCGCTGGATTCCTGGTTTGTGCGTGCTTCAGCTGCGAAGGAGCGCATGGCGGAGCTGAATAAAACCATCAACTGGCAACCGGAAAGCACCGGTACAGGCCGTTTCGGGCAATGGCTGGAAAACCTGCAGGATTGGAACCTTTCGCGTTCCAGATACTGGGGTGTGCCGTTGCCAATCTGGCGAACAGAAGACGGTTCAGAAGAAGTTTGCATTGGCAGCGTGGAGGAGTTGAGTAAACTTGTTGATCAATCTGTCTCCGCCGGATTTATGGAAAGCAACCCTTATGCGCATTACCATAATCATGTGGGCGACAAAGGCGTTGATCTTCACCGGCCGTATATCGATGACATAGTGCTGGTTTCCCCTTCAGGTAAGGAGATGCGACGTGAGCTTGACCTGATCGACGTTTGGTTCGATTCAGGTTCTATGCCTTATGCGCAGTGGCACTACCCATTCGAAAACGAGGAAGTTTTCAAAAACAACTTCCCAGCCGATTTCATCGCGGAAGGCGTGGATCAGACGCGTGGCTGGTTTTACACCCTGCATGCGATTGGTGTCATGTGCTTCGATTCGGTAGCCTATAAAAATGTGGTGTCAAACGGTCTTGTGCTCGACAAGGAAGGCAACAAAATGTCGAAATCCAAAGGAAACGTGGTGGATCCGTTTGATACGCTGTCGACCTACGGAGCTGATGCTACCCGTTGGTATATGTTGTCGAACGCTTCGCCCTGGGACAATCTGAAATTCAGCGTGGATGGCATCCTGGAGACCCGGAACAAACTTTTTGGAACGCTTTACAATACCTACAACTTCTTTGCTCTTTACGCCAACCTTGACGGCTGGAAACACAACGAGCAGAAAGTGATGGACTATAAAAAACGCAGCGAACTGGATCGCTGGATCATTTCAAAGTTGTATTCTCTGGTGGCCGAATACCGCAAGGAAATGGACAATTACGAACCCACGAAAGCAGCTCGCGCCATCGAAAACTTTGTAGATGAGCATTTGTCCAACTGGTACATTCGCTTATCGCGTCGCCGTTTCTGGAAAGGGGAAATGAATGAGGACAAGGAAGCTGCCTACCAAACGCTTTGGGAATGCCTGATGGTGACCAACCAACTGATGTGTTCCTTGGCGCCGTTTTTCTCCGACTGGATGTACCGCAACATGACTGCCCCGATCCGAGAGGCAGCAAAGGCGAATAACACTCCGCTTCGCCACGAATCGGTGCACTTGAGCGATCTAACCCGGCCAGATCCCGCCAAAATTGATACTGCTTTGGAAAGGCGTATGGATTATGCCCAGCGTATTTGCTCGCTGGCATTGAGTATCCGCAAAAAGGAAAAACTACGCGTACGTCAGCCGCTTCAGAAGGTGCTGTTACCGGTACTTAATTCGTCTTTCATCAAAGAGGTTGATGAAGTAAAGGAACTGATCCTGAGTGAGATCAATGTCAAGGAACTGGAATACATTACGGATGCCAGTGGCTTGTTGAAAAAGAAAGCAAAGGCTAATTTCAAAACCCTTGGAGGCAAGCTCGGCAAGGATATGAAAGATGCCGCGGCCTTCATCGCTGAACTAAGCAATGAGCAGATCAACAGCCTTGAGCAGAACGGTTCGCTGGAAATGTCTCTGAACGGAACAAGCTATTCACTCAACACAGAAGACCTGATTGTCAGCACAGAAGATCTTCCCGGCTGGAAGGTAGCCACAGACGAAGGGCTTACCGTTGCGCTGGATGTCACTTTGTCTGAAGCACTTGAGGCAGAAGGAGTTGCCAGAGATCTGGTGAACCGTATTCAGAATATCCGGAAAGACAAAAACTTCAATGTGACCGATCGCATCAGCGTGCAGATTGAACAGCATCCTGCCGTGAAAGGCGCCGTAGAGCAATTTGGCGACTACATCAAATCGGAGGTGTTGGCGAATTCGCTAAGCCTTTCAGACTCTGCCGCCGGAGATCCGGTTGAGCTGAATGACTCGGTTACCCTGAATATTCAGGTGGAAGTGAGTTGATATACAATATCGATTTATCCGATTTAAAAGGTGCGATAATATTTTATTTAGCTGTTCGTGGTGCCTACTTGGTTACATCACGAACAGCTATCATTTTGGCAGGAATGGTATTCCGCTCGCTCCATTATGGCACTTTGTGTAAAAAAAGAAAAAAGGGAAGCAGCGAAAACCGAGGGTTAGGGAACCTTACAAGAGTCATTATTAAGGAATGAAGCATTTGCCTGAATAAAAGGTGTGAAGTAGGGGTACGTTTCAAACACACTTTAAGCCATAGCCTTAAACCCTTATAGATGATGAATTTCGGACATTCAAATATAACATTTAACCAAGTCATAAAATCATGAATTTAAAACCCTTCATTTTTCTTCTGGCAAATCTTTGCTTGAGCTATGGCTATGCTCAGGTTTTACAACATCCAAAAGCCTTTGAACCGTCACAAATCAATATTGTACCCCTACTGGATCAATCCTTTACCGGTTTTGAGAGGCATCAATATGAGTCAATATTAAAAGTCCCTCCTGCAGAAAACCAGTTGCTTGATTTGGTTGGAACCACCGTATATGATTTGCAATCCAATAATGGTGTGGGACACAGGGTTTACAATGATGGCAATGGAAATATTACTGCGGTTTATAACTTTAGTTTAAACCCAACGGGCTATGCCGACAGGGGCACCGGTTACAACAAGCTGGAGAATGGTGTTTGGGGAGCTGATCCAACCAGCAGGATAGAAAGTGTGCGTACTGGTTCCACAAATTTGGCTGTAGCGCCTGATGGAACAGAGTATGTATTCGCTCATACCAATACCTATGAAATTAATATGTCGAAGCGTGTTCTTGGTGGAACCTGGACAGATAGCCAAATCCCTAGTGGGAATCCAGTGGTTTGGGCACGAGCAGCAGTTGGTGGAACGGATGGTAAAACTATTCACGTTATAGCTTGTACCTTGCCAGTGTCGCAAGGTGGAACCTTATATAATGGTATGGATCATATAGTTTTGTACTACCGTTCACTCGATGGAGGCCTTACCTGGGATATTCAAGACATGCTTATGCCTGGCGTAGAAGCGGAGTATTTTTTTTACAATGATATTGAAGGCTATGCTGTCGACGCCAACGGAGAAAACGTTTCTGTTTTTGTCACATCCAGTTGGAACCATTCCATGCTTTATGTATCTCACGATAACGGCAATACCTGGGAGTCAAGAATGGTATTTGAAAGCGCTGTAGCGAATTACCTTCCCGATCTGGGGTATGACACCCTTTCTCTCCCTCCTGATCCATACCGTGAAGTATTGGGTGATCCTTATGCGATATTAGGAACGGATGGATCAGTAGATGTGCTTGTCGATGATCAGGGGATTACACATTGCTGGTATGGGACTCAATACATTACAGATAAATTTCTGAATGATGGTGTTACTAATGTGTATACCACAAACTCCAGTATAAGATATTTTAATACAAACCTGGATGATAACATGAGTATACCGGTAGGGTACAGCCCCGACTTAAATAACAATCAGATGCTTGATTTAACCGGAAATGTTTCAAGGTACCGGGGTGTGGCAATGAATACATTTCCAAGCGGATCCATTGATGCCGCCGGCAATTTGTATCTGACTTATTGCGGGGTAAATGAATTGTATACCTTAAATGCAGTGCTTGAATGGCAGGCCCGTCAGCCATTTATCATTGGTTCAAAAGATGGTGGTCTAAGCTGGACAGATCCACAGGTAGTTTTAGACCCAACCCTTCTTGGTGCAGATTCGCTTGAAATTCCAAATTGGGAGGCTGTTTTTAATTCCACAGCTAAACTAGCTGATGATAAAGTGCACATTGTCTTCCAGGTGGATAAAAGTCCTCTAACTAATGTCAGTGCCAGTTCGATAGATAAGGATCCTCTTGATAATACAATCCGTTATCTCGGTTTCCCGACCGCCTGGGTGTTGAGTTCAGCGACAAATAAGATTGAGAAAAACAATGTTGACCTATTGGTATATCCCAATCCGGCGAGTAGCGAACTTGTCGTTTTATTTACAGCCGAGGGCAAACAGGCAAGCAGGGTTGAAATCTACGATATGTATGGAAGAAAAATTCAGGAAAGAATTTATGCTTCAAATACAACTGAAAGGAAAAATGTCCGGGTTCCTGTGAATAATCTGGCAAATGGCGTATATCAATTGTGCGTTTACGATGGAAATGTACTAGCCACTCAGAAGGTGATTATATCCCATTAAGCGCCTGATAAATTTTTTTTACACCTACTCGTGGTGATCTACTGGAACGCCACGAGTGGCTATGAACTTAGCTCTTATTCCCCGGTGGAGTTTGGTGTTGAAAAAAAACACCAAACTCGGCAACAAGGCAGCAAGATTAATTGTGCCGTGTATTCATGATTATGAAAATGCATCATGAAATCATACAAATCAAATTAATCATAGTAATACCTTCGCGCCATGTTTTCAACTACTAAAAAGATTGGCATCCTGGGAGGTGGACAACTGGGTAAAATGCTTTGCCTGGCAGCGGCAAACTGGGATTTCAAAACCTATATTCTCGATCCTACAGAGGGCTGTCCGGCCAGTCAGGTGTGTACAAGTCATACTTTGGGTGATTTCAATAATTACGACGATGTGCTGGCTTTTGGGAGGGACAAGGATTTGCTGACCATTGAAATAGAACACGTCAATACCGATGCGCTTCGAGAGTTGAAAAAGCAAGGAAAAACGATTCACCCGGATCCTGATATTCTCGACATTATTAAGGACAAAGGCCTTCAAAAGGAGTTCTACCAGAAACATGATATTCCGACTGCCAGATTTGAACTATTTAAAGATGAAAAGGCACTGGTAAAAGCCGTAGACGAGGGCAAATGGAAATTTCCATTTGTACAAAAAACGCGCACGGCGGGATACGATGGAAAAGGTGTTGCTGTGTTGCGGAGCAAAGAAGACCTGAACACCAAACTCCTAAAAGGCGCTTGTCTGGCCGAAGCACTCGCTGATATTCAAGTTGAAATTGCGGTGATCGCCGCCAAAAATCCTGCAGGTGATGTAGCCGTTTTTCCGTCGGTAGAAATGGATTTTCACCCTGAAGCCAATCTGGTTGAGTTCCTGTTGTGTCCGGCGCGTATTTCCAATCTGGTTGCTGCCGAAGCGGAAGCGTTGGCAGAGCGGGTGATCCGCCAGCTGGATCTTTGCGGATTGCTGGCAGTAGAACTTTTCCTGACAAAATCGGGGGATCTGCTGGTAAATGAATCGGCACCCCGTCCACATAACAGCGGTCACCATACCATCGACAGCGCTATTACCAGCCAATATGAACAACATTTGCGGGCAATCAATGATCTGCCACTAGGTGCAGGAACGCAACAAGTAGCGGCAGCGCTGATGCTTAATCTGCTGGGAGAAGATGGCTATAAAGGCCCGGTTCGATATGAAGGCGTGGAAGAATGCCTGTCACTTGAGGGCGTGCATATTCACTTGTACGGCAAAGCACAAACATCACCGTTCAGAAAAATGGGTCATGTTAGCATAACTGCTGATTCCGTGGAAGCTGCCATTGAAAAGGCGGATTTTGTCAAGAAGCATTTGAAGGTGCTCAGCAAATAATGCATTTGCTACCTTAGATAACTCCCCTGCAAAGCACCGAAAAGCGCCAGCCGCAGCGCGGTGACACATTGGTAACCCAAACGGCCAAATCCATTCACAAGGTGCAGCGCACCGTGAGGTTTTGTTCCGGTGCGCTGCACCTTGTACATTGGGCGGTCGTTTGGGCTACCGGTTTTTCGCTGCGCTGCGGCTGGGTTACGTTGTTTTACTAGAACCTTTCTCTAAAATTTTAAAAAATTTTTCCTCTCCAGTTCACGGGATTATCCTTTGGGACATAAAATGCCAAAACCAAATACGGCCTTTTAATCCCACGAGCCTTTAATCCCGCATCAATTCCCACAATCTCCGGAAAGGGTCCTCGCTTCGGTTAAAACATGCTGCATAGCCCCCCAGATCACTAAAACCTCTCGGGATTCCGGGAGGTTTTTTTATTTCCGATATCCGATTTGTTCGATATCCGATTTGATTTTTGATTGGGAGAGGTGGTATTGTTGAGCCTTATGTACATTTGGCCAATGCCAACATGCTCCTGATATGACAATTACTTTTCAACGACAAGGCAAATCCTATTCTGCCGATCTTTCAAAGCCGCTTAGTCTGGCCATTCCGTTGCGGGATGGAGCTGAAAATCCGAATTGCTTTTGGGCGCCCATGCCTGAATTTTCACCGGTAATTGCAGGCGATTTCATTGGCAGCACGGCCAAAGGTGGGCCGGTCAATTTTTTTAATGTTCGATTTAACCCGCATGGCAATGGCACGCATACTGAGTGCGTAGGACACATTTCTACAGAGCCATATAAGCTCAATGAATGTCTGCTCAGGCAGCATTTTTTTGCCAAGGTTATAAGTATTTATCCGATAAAGCAGGATGACGGCGACAGGATCATTACCAAGGAAAAAATTGCTGAATTTTGTACCGCAAATGAATGTGAAGCGCTAATCATCAGAACCTTGCCAAACGATGATCTGAAAAAACGCACAAACTGGTCGGGGGTTAACCCACCATACATACACCATGAAGCCTTGCAGTATTTGGCTGAAATAGCTGTGGAACATCTGCTGCTTGATCTTCCCTCGGTCGATCGGGAAGAAGACGGCGGTAAATTGCTGGGCCATCACGCTTTCTGGCAATATCCTGAAAACACCAGACACACCAGCACCATCACTGAAATGATTTATGTAGATAATGAAATTAAAGACGGTTACTACCTGCTGAATCTGCAAACAACGGCGTTGGATCTGGATGCCAGCCCATCTAAACCTGTTTTATTCAGCTTGCTCTGAGGTGCTTTTGACGGCGTTGATCCTGTTTGCAGTATATGCGAAAAGACAGGCTGTCCAGAAAGAAAACAGCGAATACACAAGTGCCGGTTTTACCATGGTTTGATTGCCCAGCATATTACTCGCAATCAGAAAAGCCAGGGTGGTATTTTGAACGCCACTTTCCATAGCCGCAGTTATCCTGGAAGGGTGGGGCAGCCCCATTCTTTTCATGAAGAAGTATCCGAAAAACAGGCAGAAAATGTTCTGCAGCAGGGCGTAAGGGGTAATTAGGTAGAAATCGGCCAGATCGAGTCCGGCGCCCCCCTGTTTTTCTCCGGCAAACAGCTTTATGGCAAACACAATGGCCAATAACACCAGCATTATATACTTGGCGGGTTGACTGATTTTTTCTGCCGTGCGCGGGAAACGCCTGCGGATCATGATACCCAGGGTGGCCGGAATGATGGTGATGAAGAAAATATGGCGCACCGTTTCCCAAAACGGCAAATGCAAATCGCTGGATGTTCCCAAAAAAACAGTCAAACCAAAGTTGACAATGATCGGAATGGAAAACAGGGTTAGCAAACTGTTTACCGAAGTAATGGATAAGGACAAGGCGACATTACCACGCCATAAATAGGTAAGAAACCCGGAGGTTGCACCACCAGGACTGGCAGACAAAATGATGAGGCCAACTTTTATTTCACCAGGTATGGGCGCCAGCAAACTGATGGTAAATGCAATGATTGGCAAGCCGATCATCTGTGCGCTCAAGGCCGTAAAAAAAGCCCGCGGGTGCCTGATAATTCTCCTGAAATCAGCAAAGGTCAGCGACAGGCCAACTCCAAACATGACCAGTCCCAACACGGTACCTACAGCAAGATCTACAAGAAATGTGGCAGACAAATTAATGCTGGCTCCAGGGTTTTGATGGATTTGAGATAATGGTACTTCAACACAAAATCAAGGGAATGGTTATAAGTCACATATCCCGTTTAATCATTTTTTCTCGAAATCCTTTCTGACAACCAGCACAAATGTAAGGCTAGGGCTTTGCTTACCAAGCCAGAGTCGTGGGATTTTGTTGATTTCTGATATTTGATTGGATGAGTGGGGATCGCCACTTGGGTTCTCTGCTCTGGCTGGGTTCCCCTGTGTCCTCTGTCTCTCCGATCTCCCCTGGCTCCACGGTTTTCCCTGGTTCCCCGGATTGGAAATCCGGGGTTAGTAGATGTATGGATGTTTTGCTGTGTGCTTGTGTTCTGTTATGTGTGGATTCGCTGTAGAGTTAACAGGGTTACGGCTTCGCTGTTTCTCCATCTTTCTTCCCTTTCAGTTTCTCGTTCAAAAACTTGGTCATCAACGTGTACAAATGAAGGCGGGCGTTGCTGTCGGAAATGCTGTGGCTCCGGTTTGGATATATCATGGTGTCAAACTGCTTGTCTTTGGCGATCAATTGATTGGCCATTTCTGCGGTGTGCTGAAAATGCACATTGTCGTCGGCAAGGCCGTGAATGAGCAGGTAGTTGCCGTTTAGTTTTCCGGCAAAATTCACCGGTGAGTTTTCTTCGTATCCTTGTTCGTTTTCTTCGTGTGTTTGCATGTAGCGCTCGGTGTATACCGAGTCGTACCATTTCCAGTTGGTCACAGGCGCTACTGCAATAGCGGCTTTAAACACGTCACCGCCTTTCAGAATGCAATTGCTAGTCATATAGCCGCCATAGCTCCAGCCAAAGATTCCGATCCTCTCCGGATCGACAAATGGCAGGGAGCCCAGGTATTTGGCTGCCTCAATCTGGTCCAGCACTTCATAATGTCCTAATTGTTTGTAAGTCATCTTTTTAAATTCCTCTCCTCTGGCTCCTGTTCCGCGGTTGTCCACACAGGCAACTACATAGCCTTGCTGGGCAAGCATTTGGAACCACCAGTAATTGGCGCCTTTCCAGGAGTCTGTCACCTGCTGACTGCCCGGGCCGCCGTACACATACATGAGTACAGGTAGCTGCTTGTTCTGAAATTCCGGACCAGATGGTTTTATCATCCAGCCGTTGAGGGCTACGTTTTCGGAGGTTTTAAAATCGAAGAACTCCACAGGTTGGGTTCCGTATTCTTTCTGCTTGGCAGCGATCTCGTCGTTTTGCTCCAATTGCCGCACCAGTTTGCCTTTTCGGTTGTACACAGCGTATTGCGGAGCGCTGTTGGCAGTAGAAAAGTTGTTTACATAATAATCGAATGTGCTGCTGTACTGGGCATTGTTGAAGCCTTTGGCCCGGCTGACCTTTTTGTTCTTTTTTCCCGAAAGATTGCAAACAAATAATTCCCGTTCCATGGGGTTTTTACTGGCTGCCTGATAATACACCTGGCCATTTTTTTCATCAATGCCATAAAAACCGGTGACATCCCACTTGCCTTTGGTGAGGGCGCAAGCCTCTTTCCCTTTCATGTCGAATTTGTACAAGTGATTGAAACCGCTTTTCTCACTTTGCATCACAAACCCGGAGCCGTCCGACAGGAATTTTATGTCATTCAAGTCCAGATAATACTTGCTTGATTCCTCCAACAAAAGCTTGCATTTGCCATTATCCGGATCGGCCAGCCAGAATCGTTGGGTGCTTTGATGTCGGTTCATCCAGGTGATGCAAAGTTTGCCTTTTGGTGTCCAACTGATCCTGGGTAAATAGTCGTCCAGGCGATTTTCCACATATACCCTGTCCGGAATGTTCACTTCGACGCTTTTGCCAGTTTTCAGGTTGTAGACATGCGCCGTAACAATGGAATTTTTCTCGCCAACTTTCGGGTATTTAAAACTGACTTCTTCCGGATAGGTCTCCCCCGTATACATTTCCATGGTCATTTCCGGCACCTCTCTTTCATCGAAACGCAGGTAGGCGAGGTAAGCGCCATCGGGGCTCCATTCATTTGCCCGAACCAGCACGAACTCCTCTTCGTATACCCAATCGGAAGCTCCGTTTATGATCTCGTTTTTTTTGCCATCATTGGTAACACGGGTAATGGAGCCGTCATTCAGATTCTTAAAATACAAGTCGTTATCAGACACAAAGGACACTTTTGATCCATCGGCCGTGAAATTGGCGTAGCGCTGTTTTGAGCCCTCGAAAAGCTTATCCAGCGTGTTTGTCTTTTTGTTAAAAACGTAGTAGTCGCTTTCGGAACTGTGGCGGTAAATACGCTTGGTATTGGTGCTCAACAGTATTTTAGACTCATCCTCACTGAAACTGTAGCCATTGAATTTTCCTTCCCAGCCTTTGGCATCGGTACTGAGGTTTTTGGCGTCAAAAATCACTCCGGATTGCTCGCCGCTGGTAAGATCATATTGCAGGATGGCCTTGTCCTGTAATTTTGTAAAATGCACACCATCTTTCTGAAAATTGAAACCCGGAACCCCTTTTGTATTGAAGGTTCCGTTTTGCCAGATATCCTCCACCGTAATTTGTTTTTGGGAGAACAGAGGAGTAGAAATAAACAGTAAAAGGAAATAAACAGCCAGCAGGTTTGTCAATTTGTTCTGGTTCATATCAGATCATTTGTGCGATTACTTTATACCATTAGCAAAGTGCTTATGAAAACACTTGTCATACTGAACACTATTAATCAAGTATAAAGCCGAAGGCAATTTTCAAAACCAAACAGTGTGAAGTATAATTGGGTAAAATTAGCTAATAATGCCACGGACGCGGAGGTATTTCCGCCTTTTTCGCCAAATGTGGTGTTTTGAAGCGTGAGCATCCACATAAGAAGATCAAGTTTATTCGGAGCTTTGCCGAAACTTTATAATAGACAACCCGTTTCATACTACCTGTAGTCAATCACAATATGAAAAATATACTCCTGCTATTACCGCTGGCATGGCTCACTGCCTGTCATCCTGCCCGTCAGGCTGCCGTTGCGTACACGCCAGACCAACTTGTACCCACTGAAAAATCGGTTGTATGGAAAATTAGTGGCAACAAATTGAAAAAGCCATCTTACCTGTACGGCACCATTCACATGATCCCGAAGAGTGAATTTGAAATGCCCGGGGTAATCCGTGAAGCGCTGGATCGTTCCAAGCGGGTGACCTTCGAGATTGATATGAAGGAAATGACCAATTTCCGCACCCAGTTTGGATTATTGACCAAAGCCTTTATGCCCGGTGGCAAAACTTTAAAAGACTTGCTAAATGAGGACGATTACCAGTTTGTGAAGTCGAAAATTTCCCAAAACGGGTTCCCGAGCAGCATGATGGAACGTATAAAACCTTTGTTCCTAAGTACACTATTCTCCGGTGATGAATCAGGTATAGGCGGAAACATGGGTTCCATGACTTCTGTGGAAATGGAGTTGTTCAAAAGTGCCAAAAATCGTCGACTGGAAACTGCCGGCTTGGAAACGGCCAGCTACCAAATGTCGGTCTTCGACAGCATTCCGCTGGATGTACAGGCCAAAATGCTGGTGGACGGGCTTCGAAGCACAGATGAGGATTCAACCGGAGGAGAGGGCCAGCTCGACGAACTTTTGCAATTATACAAAGACCAGGACATCAATGCCATGCAAACCATGGTGGCAGACGAAGGAAGCGGCATGGCCGATTACGAGGATGTTTTCTTAAAAAGACGCAATCAAAACTGGATAGAACCGATGAGTAATATGATGCGCGAAAAACCAACCATTTTCGCCGTCGGTGCGGGGCATTTAGGCGGTCCAGACGGAGTGATCGCTTTGTTGCGGAAGGAAGGGTTTCGGGTAGAGGTTGCGCAGGAGTGAGGATATATGATATACAAAATACAATATTTGATATATGATTTGATTTTTGATTTGTTTATTGTATATTTAGGGGCTTTTTTAACCCTTGAAAGACCTTATGAATTCAAAAGACTTTGAGAAAAGGTTGATTCGATTTGCTACGCGAGTATTTAACCTTTCTGAAAAACTACCTACCTCTATTATTGGGAAACATTTGGGTGCACAGATTATTCGTTCAGCCTCTTCACCGGCCTTGAATTATGGCGAAGCACAGGCTGCTGAATCCCGAGAGGATTTTTTGCACAAAATGAAAATATGCCTGAAAGAGCTGCGGGAAACCTCTGTTTGTCTGAAATTAATTTCTGAAAGAAACTGGTTCCCAGATGAAAAACTTAACTCGATTATTCAGGAAAACGATGAGCTTGTATCGATCTTCGTAGCCAGCACCAAAACAATCTCAAAAAACAAAATAAATCGGAAATCCTGATATTGTACATCAAATCATATATCAGATATTGTATTTTGTATATCATATATCAAAGCCCCTTTTCTGTCGCCTACCCGCTCTATAAACATAAGTGGCCAAGTCTTTGCCAGCAATAAATGGAAACCCATATCCCTGTATACCCGCACCCAAATGAAACAGGTATTGGCTTATTGCATAGCTTTTTTTGCCATTGTCGAACTATCTGCCCAAGCAGATACGGTTCCCCCGGTTTTGGTTTGTAAGAATCTGGTTACGGTCAACCTGTCTCTGCCGCAAATTTCCTTTTGGCCTGAGCCGGCGTTCTATGACACCTTATATGATAACCAAAGTACTCATATAGAACTCGGTATCAGGAAGGTTTGTACGGGATCCGGATTCCCAATGGATACCTTGGTAACTTATTATCTGTTTGGGCGATATGGGTTGGAAATTTGGGCGCGTGATGAGGCCGGCAACAGCAGCCATTGTCTTGTGAATCTAGAAATCACTGACTATCCACCAACTCACGACCCGGGTTCATTATGGGTAGTTGTTAAAACAGAAGATAACAAGGCTGTAATTGGTACCAAAGTAGCCTTAAATAGTTACCATTGCTATGACGGGCCACTAAACCTAGAGATGAATATATTTCAAGCATCGGGCAGTAATTCATTTTATTATATACCCGAGCCAGGCACCAATTATGAAATCAACGCATCAAAAGTTGATGAACCGTTAAATGGTATTACTACCTACGACCTATATCTAATTGCAAGGCATATTCTCGGCATTGAAGCGCTGGATTCCCCTTATAAATTAATTGCAGCAGATGCCAACGGAGACGGTGAAGTAACCCTGGCTGATATTGTGCTGTTGAGGCAACTTTTATTGGGTATGATTCCTTCACTTCCTGATCAAAAAACCTGGCGATTTATCCCGAAGGAATATGTTTTTCCCAACCCGCAAAATCCGTTCGACCCACCTTTCCCGGAGAAGATTGTTGTTCCTTTTGTCCCTGACCCATTTTTTGGTTACACGCATCAATTTATAGGAGTCAAAATCGGAGACGTGAACAACTCGGCAAATTGACATCCAATATCCCAAATCCAATTCGATATTGTATCTCGGATATCGCGATTTCGTATATCCACCCTGCATTCAACAAAGACTTTACTATCTTAGCCGCATGATTACCCTCTCAAGCCAGGTATTCTTGCATGATTATGCGGTTAGACTAAATGAAAAAGGTATTACTATTACCTGCAATCTTAACGATCTTTACTTTTTACGGCACAGCGCAAAAAGAAGGTAGTGAATTGAATTCTGCTGAAGATCGTGGCTTTAATCAAGGCGCGGTCTCAGGTGCCCAGGCCGGCGAAATTACCCTTGCCCGTATTGCTTACTTCGACTCGCGGAAGGATAGCGTTATTGTGCTGAGAAGCTTCAACCCTGACACTGAATTACAGTTATTTTCCTGGGACCATTCCTTAAGATTGGAATTTGAACGTACCGAGTCTCCAAACGATCCAAATACGTTTTACTCGCACAAACTGGAGGGTTTCGAAAAATACTGGTCGGAGCCTTCGAAGGTAAATTATGCACGGTTCAGCATGTTGCCAACGGGCAAGTATGTTTTTCGTGTTCGATCAAGGGTAGGAGCGGGGCCGTGGAATACTCATGAGCTTGCCTTGAATTTGATTGTTCATCCGCCCTGGTGGGCCAGCTTGTGGGCTTACGTCGTATATGCCTCGCTTCTTTTGGCTCTACTGCTGTTTGTGCGGCGATATGAGATTAATCGCCAAACCTTAAAAGCCAATCTTAAAATGGAAACCCTGGAAGCTGAAAAGCTGAAAGAACTGGATCATTTTAAGAGTGAGCTATATGCTGATCTGACGCACGAATTCCGCACGCCACTTACCGTGATTTTAGGGATGGTGGAGCAGATGAAAGACAATCCCAAACGATACACAGATGATGGGATAAAATTGATTGAGCGAAACAGCAAAAACCTTTTGCACCTCATCAACCAGTTGCTGGACCTTTCCAAACTCGACAACAAGGCTTTCAAGTTGTATTTACAGCAGAGCGACATTATTCCCTATTTGCGATATGTCACAGAGGCTTTCCAGACATTTGCCAACAGCCGCAACTTGGCACTTCGCTTCGTTCCGGCCATTGACTCCCTTTTAATGGATTACGACCCGGAACAGGTCAAACAGGTGCTGACCAATTTGATTTCCAATGCTGTAAAATTCACACCGTCTGGAGGAGACATCAGCATTAAGGTATCCAGAAAGAAGAATGACCTGGTCATTGAGGTGCAGGATACCGGTATAGGAATTTCAGAGGCAGACCTGACCAGGGTATTTGATCGATTTTATCAGGCCCGGGAAGCAAACAACCGTCATCGTGAAGGTACCGGAATTGGTCTTGCTCATACAAAGGAACTGTTGAACGTAATGGGTGGCCACATCGGTGTCAGCAGCAAACTTGGTGAAGGGGCAACTTTTGCCGTCAGTATTCCCATCTCCAATAGTGCAGCGCTTGTACTGAAGGAAGATTATTCACGGTATCAGGTTTTGCCTGTAGCATCCACATCCGCAGAGGAAAAACCAGACCAGAAAGAAAAAGCCCCAAACAAGTCCCTGCCGCATTTGCTGATCATTGAGGACAATCCAGATGTGGTCATTTATCTGAAAACCTGTTTGGAGGATCAATATCAGGTGGGAGTAGCTTATAACGGGGAAATAGGCATCAGAATGGCGCTTGACAGTATTCCGGATCTGATAATCAGCGATCTCATGATGCCGGAAAAAGATGGATATGACGTTTGCAACACCCTCAAAAACGATGAACGCACCAGCCACATTCCCATTATCCTTTTGACGGCAAAAACGGATGCTGCCTCCAAAATATCCGGACTCCGCCGCGGGGCCGACGCTTATTTGATCAAGCCTTTTGATAAAGAAGAACTGCTGGTCAGACTAGAAATGCTGGTTCAGAGACAAAAACGCATGGTGGCTCATTTCTCCAGGGAACTGCATGCCAGCATAAAACCGGACGAATTACACACCGGAGCTGAAGAGGCCATTCAGGTGGAAAACACCTTCATGCATAAACTACAGGAAATTGTAGAGAAAAACTACGACGATGAAGGCTTCTCTCTAACCCAGCTTTGCCACAAAATTGGCATGAGCCGATCTCAATTATTCAGAAAGTTACAAGCCTTGTCAGGTACCTCTCCCTCCGACTACATTCGCTCATACAGACTCGGCAAAGCGAAGATTTTGCTGCAAAGTACCGACCTGAATGTATCGGAAGTAGCCTGGAAAGTTGGGTATAAAGACCCGGCTCATTTCTCCAAATCCTACCAGGAGGAATTTGGCTTCCCACCGAGTGCCACGGAAAGATAATACTCATTAAGAACTCATTTACAGCTTGTTTTGAATTAAGTCTTTTTGAATAAATAAGACCAGGATTTTCATGCCTAAAAGAAATTGCAACCGGTAAATGGTTGGAAATCAGGAGATTTTGCTTGTTGAAAATTTTAAATTTTAACTAAAATGAAGAATTTTAAATTAAAACATGCAACGAATCTGCAAATAATTGAAACGAAATGACAGTTCGGGAGTGGATTCGCATCGCACCTTTGTGTCAACGATTCAGGGAAATCAAAACAGTACATTGAAAAATCTACTTTACCTGAAAAGAAAAATTTTCACATTCTAAACTGTAAAAACGATTATGAAACAGACGAATCAAATTGGCATCTTCCTTTTAGTGGCTTTGTTCTTAGCTGCGTTCAGCAGCCCTGTTCTGGCACAGAAAACGACTTCTAAATCTGGCGACGCCAACAGTACCACCACCAGCTCTGGTGCATCGATGACACAAGACATTTCAACAACCATGTCTGAGTTCGCCGAAAAATGGCAGGAAGCCTGCAATGGAGGCGACCGCGAGGCGCTCAAGGCTATGTACGATGAAAAAGTGGTAGTGGTTGCTCCTGACGGCACTTCGAAAACCATTTCACGCGATGAGGTGATCCACAACTTGGAAAACGACTTTATCGATCCGGGTGTCGATATTTCCCTACATGCTGGAAACGCATTTGAATTGCCTGACGGAAACGTAAGAATCGTGGGAAGCTATGAAGTTGAAGTGAAAGATCCGAAGTCTGGGGAAATGGTAAAACAGACTGGTATCTACGACAACCGCGTAAAAAAAGTGAACAACAATTGGGTGTTGACACAAACATCAGTTGTTCCGATCAGATAAAGAAAAACCATAGGAAAGCAACCCAAAAGGCCAAGTGAAAGCATTAGGAAAGTTACTTGAAAAGCCAAGTGAAAGCAATTAACATTCGAGAGTTTTCTTCGCCCTTGTTGAGTCAAGTCTCAGCAAGGGCTTTTTTATATACGATATCCGATATCGCGATATCAAATCATATATCGTATTTCGCGATTTCGGATATCGTATATCACAATTCCCTACCTTCGCTTCGTGAATTTTCCGCTACTCATTGCCCGGCGTTATTTGTTTGCCAAGCGCAGTACCAATGCCATCAACATCATTACCGGTATTTCAGTACTGGGCATGGCCATTGGAACAGCCGCGCTGGTGTTGGTACTTTCTGTATTCAACGGTTTTGAAGATTTGCTTTCCGGCTTGTTTGGGCATTTTAACCCGGAGCTGAAAATCACCCCGGCAAAAGGTAAAACTTTTGAGGTAGACAGCATCACCCTGGATCAGATACGCGCGCTCCCAGGCGTGGCAAATCTGAGTGAAACCCTGGAGGAGATTGCCTTTTTCGAATATGAAGGTTCTCAGGATTTTGGAGCCTTAAAAGGTGTCGACAGTTTGTTTGCCCCGGTTACCGGTTTCGATTCTGACACGATTATTCTGGAAGGTGAGTACATGCTTACTCAGGATGGTCGAAACTGCGCCATTGTCGGTGCCGGCCTCAGAAACAAACTTACCGTTGATGTAAACAACCCCGTGCTGCCCTTAACAGTATACATGCCGGAGCGGCAAACGGGCTTACTCGACAAGCCATTCAAAACGCGGCTTTTATTCCCAACCGGCACTTTTGCCATTCAACAGGAATACGACAACCAGTACGTCATCACGAATATTGACTTTATGAGGGAAATGCTGGAAGCCGCACCCAGCACGGTATCTGCATTGGAAATTAAATGTCACCGGGAATCACAAATCCCGGAGGTAAAGGAGCAAATTCGGAAAATACTGGGAGAAGGGTATGTGCTGAAGGATCACTATGAGCAGAACGAGGCTTTTTTCAAGGTGATGAAACTGGAAAAGTGGATGGGCTTTGCCATCACCAGTCTGATGCTGCTGCTCATGGCATTCAATACCGTTGGCGCTCTCTGGATGATCGTACTAGATAAACAAAAGGACATTTCCGTGCTAAAAAGCATGGGTGCCTCGGATAGGGCCATACGCCGGATCTTTTTGTTTGAGGGCTTACTGCTTACGGCCCTTGGAATGGTCATTGGCATCGTGTTCGCCATCATCATCTACATTATCCAGAAAAATTACGGCATCGTAACCATCCCGGATGGCTTTCTGGTAAACACATATCCAATCTCCATGCGCATCAGCGATTTCATTCCCATTGCGCTTACCGTTTTAGGTATTGGGTTTCTCGCCTCGCTATTACCTGCCAAAAGAGCCGGTCGCGTGTTGGCATTTCACAGAGAAGAGTAGTTTAATGTGATAATTCGATAATGTGATAATTAGCTAATGAAACATCATACTTTTTCCTTCAAAAATCATTAGCTAATTATCGAATTAAAAAACTCCTTTTTACTCAAAAAAGTAGGAGTAACCTCTGAATATTGGCGCAAAAACCCGGTGTTGGGTGAGTAGAAAATCTTCCTGGTTTACCTCGGTAAAATATCGAACTACATAGGGTTTTCCTGTTTCCGGTACAAAATCCGTGGCTGTTGGCCAGAATTTAACAGACCGTTCTGAGCCATCGGTTTTCTTAAGATTTATGATGGCGAAAGGAACCAGTTGCACTACGGAGTCGCGGTTTGTATTGGTGGTTTCGAACGCTTCGGCTGCCAGACTTTCAAACTGCAGCAGGTAACCTTCTGCCACTCCTTTTCTTTGGGGAGACTTACTGGGTGGCGTTGTGCTGTAGAATGGCTGCACTTCATAGGTCGCATTACCCGTTTTCTCAAGTTTGAATGATTCACTTTTCTCCTGTGGGTATTGAACCGTAATTTCTTCGATGTTCTCGGGTTTTTCACAAAAAACCGAGCGGTCGCGCCATTCATCATCGCCAAGCAAATAGCGTACACGGAGCGAACCTACGAATGAAGGAATGTGCATAACATAAGGTTGTTCAGAGCCTTCCATCATCATAATGGTTCCTTGTTCGTCATTTGTAATACCCCCAACGTAATACACCTTCATTGGCTTGTTCTTCTTGTCGTAGATCTCCACCTTGATGCCGGTACCGGCAATTTTTTTAACCATAGGGTCTACCGCCTGCGCCGGTGGGATGTTCAGCACATTTATTTTACTGATTGTACTCAATAATATCTGAACGGCCGTTGGTCGGGCATTGTACTTGCCATTGTAGATCCAGCCTCCCTCTTTTCGTTCCAACAAGGCTGTGCGGCCTTTGCGGTCGGCTATGAATATTTTGCCAATATCGTCGGTATTGCGAACGGCAAAATCCATGTCCCATGAAATCCGGGAGCCTTTTTGATTTTTGTGATTTAAAGCAAACCACGCACCAATACCCAATACCACGAAGAGTACTGTCAGAAGCAGAGATCTTTTCATAAATTTTTCATTTTAACTTGAGTTGCGCAAAAAGCAGCACGGAAAGCTGCCAGGAAAAACACAGTAAAGGCGCAATGGTTTGGCAAGCCAGAGAGCAAAGCTAATGTGATAATGTGATAATTAGCTAATATGATAATTCGATAATGAATTTTTGATGTTTCGATGTAAATAAAAGGGTAAAGAAATCTGCAACAATCAAAAAGACTGACACACTGATCACTAATCAAAACCACTTCGCAATTCCTTCCAGCATTAGTTTAACCAATTTGCTCCGACCATAAGGAGGGAGGAAAAGTTTCGTGTGTGGGAAAATTCGATTTTGAATGGTTACGCCTATCTGGTTGGAAAACTCGAGAAATCCGGCTTTACCATGGCAATTCCCAATGCCGCTGTTGTTAATGCCGCCAAATGGCAGGTTTGTTTGATAAAAGTGAATGCCACAGTCGTTGATTGCAACTCCGCCCGCAGGCGCTTCTTGCAGGATCTTGTTGATATTCTTCTGTTTGCGACTGAAAATGTACATGGCCAGGGGAGTGGATCTGTCATTGACAAATTGTGTGGCATCATCCAGTGTTTTGAATGGTCTGACAGGTAATAGAGGGCCAAATATTTCCTCTTCCCAAATTTTAGCAGCATCCGGAACACCGGTTAGAACCGTAGGATCCGTGAAAAGCCGGGATGCGTCAGTATGGCCACCAATTCGAACAGTGGCACCCATTTGCACAGCCTCGTCGAGCAAGCGCTGAAGTCTGGCATGGTGGTGTTTGTTCACAATTTTGCACAGGTCGGGAGATTGTTGGCGATCCTCTGAAGTGGCCCCGTACAGTTTTTTAACTTGTTTGCTTAGCAGGTCTACAAATTTGTCGTGTACCGATTCCTGCACCAAAACATAATCGCATGAAATACAAATCTGGCCAGCATTCATGCACTTGAGCCAAATGATTTTCGATGCTGCTTCTTCAAGATTGGCTGTTTCATCTACGATTACGGGGCTCTTGCCACCCAACTCCAGGGTAACGGAACTTAAGTTTTTAGCGGCAGCAGCCATTATAATCTTTCCAATGGCAGGACTTCCCGTAAAGAATATGTGATTGAAAGGAAGAGACAGCAATTCCTGCGCAACCTGAGCATCCCCTTCAAACAAGACAACTTCTTCCGGGGCAAAGCATTCAGCCACTATTTTTTTCATCAAAGCCGAGCTGGCCGGTGTGAGCTCCGAGGGTTTCAGTATGGCGCAATTGCCGGCTGCTATTGCCGAAACCAGGGGCGCGAATGTGAGGTTAAATGGGAAGTTCCAGGGTGAAATGATCAAACAAACGCCTTTTGATCGGTATTGAATTTCAGATCGCGTTCCGATCAGGGCGAGAGGAGTGCCTACCCGCTTGGGCGTCATCCATGATCTTAAGTGGCGGATGCAATGTCTGATCTCGCTATTTATGACGCCGACCTCTGTAATGTCCACTTCAGTCGAAGATTTGCCCAGATCAGAGAACATCGCCGTTTTTATATCGTTCCGATATTTTAGTATTGTACGGTGTAAGCGTTTGAGCTTGGCAATGCGTTCACCAGGAGTACTTTTTGCCGTTACCCAGCGATGCTGTTGCTGCTGATCAAATGCTTCGCGAATAGAAAGATGCTGCTGAGTAAGTTCTTCTGAAGTAACAGTTGCGGACATAGAGAAATGATGAGTCAGGAAATGATGCCTTGATTGTAGTTCGCAATTTAGGAAATACTCGGGTTACGTGCGTGTTTGAAATTAATATTCGAAATAATTTCAATATTAAAAATCGCATTTCTATTCTTCAAAACAATGAAAGTGCAATACTATTGATTGAAATATGTTGTTGTGGAAAAATTAAACCCAAAAAACTTTGGCGAAAGTCGAAAACTTTATATCATTGAGCATCAAAACATATAGTGATTACACTGATAATTAATGGGCTATGTTTTGCAGCATATCTCGTATCCCGCTACCGATTTCTTCACTCTTAAAAAAATTGCAGTTTGTATGATTCAGATCAGTGTTAAGTCCCTCCATTTTCACGCAGATGCAAAACTTCATGCATATATTGAAAGGAAATTAAGTCGATTGGGACGATTTTTTGACAAGCCGGTTGAAGCCGAGGTGCATTTAAAATTACAAGACACGGGAAGTAAGATCCACGAAAAAATTACAGAAGTTAAATTACAGGTTCCAGGAGGTTGGCTAATGGACAAAAAAACAGGCGTAACCTTCGAAGCTGCCATTACGGCGTCTACTGATACGCTGAAACGCCAATTGGTAAAGCACAAGGAAAAGATGGTGAGCAACCATCAAAAAAGCAGCAGAGTAGAGGAGTAGTGGATTACATGATTGACGATTACATAATTACATAATTGATGATGTAGGGTATACCTCTCTCGACCACCTCATCAATTATGTAATTATGTAATCGTCAATTATAAATTATACCCCCTTGAGCTTCAAAGTCCCAATAAAAAACCGTTCTCGCCTTGGCTCACAGCCCTTTTTACACTATTATTTGTTAATGCCCTGCAAACGATCAGGAAAATTTTACAAACTGGCGTGACTTTTTCTTGTTGCCTCGTATAAAGGTTGTTCCTGCAAATGAGCAGGGACAGTAAGGTAAAAAGGAAGATTGAATTAAGGTTATGCCGTCGTTGTGAAATACCGTGACGGCTTTTTTTGAAAAAATGATACCTCCGGGTATTTCGATTATAAAGAAATTGTTGCCACTCCAAGACCAGCTACAAAAAACTGCATTGGTCCCCATGGCAAAAGAGTAAGGAAGATTGTTTTCATTTGGTTTTTTTGGGGTTTAGCCGCTACACGCAACGTGCTAGCGGCTTTTTTTATGGCAGAATTCAGCATGCAGATCGCAAACTGCAGAAGTATTTTAGTTCCTTTTACAATCTGCGCTCTGCAATCTGCCTTCTGCATTACCCATTTCCCTACCTTGTGCCGCATTTCAGAAATACATTAGATTTGAAAGAGGCGATCAAGAAAATACTCAAGGCTTTACCCTTCGATTTTACAAAGAACCAGCGTTACGACCGGTTAACCAGGCAGGTTATCCAGGAACTTTGTCGGGCAGGAAGTAACTGTGTGGATGTCGGCTGTCACAAGGGAGAGATACTCGATCTTTTCCTGAAATATGCGCCCAATGGATCTCACAAAGGATTTGAGCCTATCCCTGCCATGTTTCAAAATTTGCAGCAGAGATATGCCGATAATGCCAACTGTGAGTTTTTTGAAATAGCGCTTTCCAATAAAAAAGGCAGCTCCAGTTTTAATTACGTGGTGAGTAACCCTTCCTACAGCGGCTTGCTGAAACGGCGATACGATCGTCCAAATGAAGAAGATCAGGAAATTACCGTTCGAACAGAAAAACTGGATGATGTCCTGCCTCCGGATTACCGGGTGGATATGATCAAAATAGATGTGGAAGGTGGGGAACAACTGGTATTGGAAGGGGCCTTGGAAACCCTGAAGCGTTATAAGCCCGTAATCATTTTTGAACACGGCCTTGGAGCCAGCGAACTGTACAATGCCACTCCCGAAAAAGTTTTTGAAATACTCGAAAGCTGCGGTTTGAAGGTATCTCTCCTCGATCGGTTTTTGACCAAAAAACCAGCCTTTTCACGCGATGAGTTTGCCGAGCAATACTACAAGAAACTAAACTACTACTTCATCGCTTACTAAGGGCCTTTCATTATCAAATTATCACATTAGCTAATTATCAAATTAACTCATTTGCTCCCGGTATCTATCGCGGCGACGGCGCAATTCATCCTCAATGCTGAGACGGGTATGATCGAGATGTCCTTTGGTCTGATAGCGGCTGATGGCATACAATTGAATGCCAATAAAGGTTGACAAGCCTACTGCAGCCAGGCAAAAGGAGACTATGGTAAGGATCTGAAAATCTAACAGCATGGAAACAACCCCCAGAAAAACCCAGCCAACTCCTGTGGCGCCAATGGAAAGGGCAATTCGAATCAGCCGTTGCTGCATATTTATCTTTTCACATACAAGCGCATGCAACTCCATAAGATGATCGGTGTCAAATGATTTTGGCCCAAGATCACTCAGTAACTGAAGTTCGTCTGAGGCTTCTTTTTCCAGACGTTCAAAAATATCGCCGTGTCTTTTCCTGCGGATGCGCATGGGGAATAATGAATGTGAAAATGTGATAATTAGCTAATGCGATAATGGTAATCGGTATTGTTGAGTCACCCAGATGTGATTTTATAATGCTGGGTAATGGTTCCACGGTTTGTTGATTACGGGCGGAAAATGGAACGGATAAACAGCCTTTTGCGCTGCGGGCGACAAAAATACAAATTCACCGGCACACATGGAAGGCCTTTTATACCAATAATTATTTCCCGGTGTCAGAACTTCGTTTATTTGTGACCGTAGAGCATTTCGAGTCTCTAAAAGCAACCGTAAACGCTGCCTATTTTAACAAGATCATGACAATTCAACAAGCACAGAATACCGTAGATGAATGGATCCGTACCGTTGGTGTTCGCTATTATTCCGAACTCACCAATACCGCCATTCTCATGGAAGAAGTAGGAGAAGTGGCCAGAATTATGTCAAGGCTGTACGGCGAGCAATCATTTAAATCTCCCGAACTGGAAGCCACGGCGGCTACTAACCTGTCAGATGAAATGGCCGACGTGCTCTTTGTTCTGATATGCCTGGCCAATCAAACAGGGGTAAACCTGAGCGAAGCATTTGTCAAAAACATGGAGAAAAAAACAAAACGCGATGCGGAAAGGCATGCCAATAACCAAAAATTGAAATCCTGAAATACAGCAACCCTCCTTTTTTTCGTTTGACTAACCCGGAAACCTTATCCATTTTTCTTACAAACAGGAAGCCCGACTTCTTGTAATACCTACATAATCGGCAATCCAAGGTTTATCAATCTAACATGAAATATTCCACATTCCCTTCAATCCTCCGCCAGACTTCCTTCTTTCTTTTCACACTTCTGCTGCTTTTGGTATCCAGCGTTTCGCAAGCGCAAACCAAGGATAAATTTCCCACCGAGCCCAATGACTTTGTCGATAAGCTAGGTGTGTTTATGACTGCATCCAAGCGACCAGATCTGGAGGAAGCTTTTGCGGTTTTTAAAAAATTGTACAAAACCGGACAATTCAAAGAGGACGAGTTCCAGCAGGTAATGTCCGTTTCCAATATTCTGGGCGCCCAGAACCTGTCGGCGTACCCTTATTTCAAGAACTATCTGAACGCCATAAATGCGGCAAAAGCAGACGTAGATTCTACCCTGTTTTTACGCTGGCACACATTTGCGCAAACAGTACTTGCCGATGTGCCGCGCGGTCGCACCAAACCCATCAGTCAGTTTCTGGAATTCTCTTGCGATCTGATGGAGAGTCGTGCTTTCAAATCAGGAGAAGGTGGCTCTGTTACCTGGAAATTCAAGGGTGGAGATTTTGACTTTGCCTACCACGATGAAGCGCCTCGTTTGGTTTGCACGAATATTGACCTCATCGGCGCGCGGAAAGTAGACTCCGTCACGATCATAAATACCTCCGGTGAATATCTTCCTTACGACAATACCTGGAAAGGTAAAGGTGGTAAAGTGAGCTGGGCTGAAGCAGGGATGGATTCCTCAATTTATGCCGAATTGCCGTCTTATCAGGTGAATGCCAACAAACCTCTATTTAGCTGTGATTCTGCAATTTTACATTACCCGCTTTATTTCGGAGCCAATGGCATACCCGGCAAATTTGAGCACAACGTGATTGTTCAGGTGCGCAGCACAGCAAAAGCAGATTCATTGAGGGATTATCAGTTTCCGAAATTTGAATCTTTCGATAAAAGACTCAAGATCAACAAAATAGGGGATGGTATTGAATACATCGGTGGATTCAAACTAAATGGCAATTCGCTGTATGGTTTTGGCACCAGCAATGAGCCTGCCGAGATGACGGTGTATAATAAAAAGCGTCAGCGTGTATTTTTTGGGAAAGCACCTTTGTTTATCATAAAACGCGGTTCAAGTGTCGTAGCTCAGGGTGTTGACGCCAAATTGTACATGGACACAGATAGTTTATTCCACCCGGCAGCTGCGTTCAGGATCGACATTCCCAATCAGAAAATTACCATGGCCAGGGGCGATAAAGGCTCTGAGAAAAATCCATTTTTCTCTTCCTTTTACAATATGAACCTGAACACCGATCGCATAGCCTGGCACTTGAATCAGGACTCTCTGGAAATTGGCGTAAACCTGGGTGTGAAAGGAACCAAACAAACCGTAAGTTTTGAGAGCAGCAACTACTACGATCCAAGTGTGTATTATGCCATGCAGGGTGTTGCCTCGCACAACCCGATTTCAACTTTATACAACGTTTGGCAAAAGACAAACCGCGATGGAAACGATAATGGGCGCTTTGTGTCTGACAATGCATTTGCCTTTGAAATAAATCCGAAGTTTGACTATTCCAGTATTCAGACATTGCTTGCAGAAATGGTTGCCGGTGGATTTATCAATTATTACTTCGACCTGCATCAGATAGAATTGCGCGACAAGCTGATACACTATGCCCTGGCAAGTCAGGGCAAACGCGACTTTGATGCCATAAATATTGTGTCGGAAAGTAAACAGGCCAACGCCAAGCTTAACCTCAAAACCAAGGAAACAGAGATTTTCGATGTGAAGAAAATGTACCTGAGCAAGCGGCAAAAAGTGGCGCTGATCCCGGAAGACAACGAACTTACCCTGCTAAAAGACCGTGATATGCGTTTTGGCGGCAAGTTGTTTGCCGGATTTGCCTTGTTTCAAGGGAAGGATATGAATTTTGAATACGAAAAATTCCAGGTAGAGTTTGATTCAGTACGGCATCTGGATTTTTACATTCCTACCGGAGAAATGGATAAATACAATCAGCCGATAGCCTATGCGATGAGTTCCAATATTGAACACATCAGTGGCGCGCTGCTGGTAGATGCACCGAACAACAAATCGGGTAAAGAGGAGCTGTCTATTTTCCCCTCCTTGCAGTCCAAAAAATTCTCCTTTGTGTTTTATGATTACCCTTCCACCCAACACGGCGCCTATACACGCGACTCGTTTTATTTCCGCTTAAACCCATTTTCTTTCAATGGACTCGACAGCTACACAAAAGACCAGTTGACCTTTAAAGGGGAACTGTTTCCGGCTACCATTTTCCCGAATTTCAAGGAAACCATCGTGGTTCGTGATGAAGACAAATCGTTTGGATTTATTCACCGTACACCGGCAGAAGGGTATCCAACCTACACCAACAAAGGAAAATATACCGGGAAACTTGATCTGAGCAATAATGGATTGCTTGGTATAGGTAAACTCGAATACCTGACAGCCGAGATTGAATCGGAGGATTTGATTTTCAAACCAAAGCAAACAACCGGAACAGCGCGAAGATTCTTCATGACCGAAGACCGGGCAAGTCAGGTTAAGGTGCCTCAGGCCAAAGGTGAAAACGTATCGGTAAACTGGCTTCCATTTAAAGATTCCATGTACGTGGAAAGCCAGGCTAAAGCCTTTGAATTGTTTAAAGAATCCGGGTACACCCACAAAGGAGTGTTGATCCTAACGCCATCGGGTTTGAAGGGACGCGGGGAGTTTGAATGGGCCGAAGGTAAACTGACCTCCAAGCTGATTTCATACGGACCTTTTCAGGCAACTGTAGATACCGGTAACCTGCAGATCAAGGCGCTTGACGGACAAGGCATTGCCTTCGACTCGCGAAATGTAAAAGGCGATCTTGATTTTGACGCTCGCCAGGGCCATTTCAAGGCAAATACCGCCGATGCCAACACGACACTGCCACTTGACCAGTATCTCACTTCCATGAATGAATTTACCTGGGATATGCGCGGGCAAACGATCACCTTTAAGGCAGATCCAAACAAACCCGGTAAATTCGTATCCATCGACAAGGGGCAGGATTCACTCACTTTTGAAGGAAAAACCGCTTTATACGATTTGAATACCAACCTGCTGGAAATTGGAGGCGTTGACATCATACAAACCGCAGATGCCTATGTATACCCTCCTGATACTGCGAATATTTACATTCAACCAGGTGGAAGAATGCGTGAGATCCTTGGGGCGAAAATTGAGGCAGACACCAGCAGTAAATACCACAGTATTACGAATGCTTCGGTTCAGGTGCTTGGTAAAAATGTATACACGGCAACAGGTTACTATGAATACAACATCCCTGGGTATGACCAGACGGTTTTCTTCAACAACATCAAAGGTGATTATCAGACAGATAAGGATTACAAACGCAGCGTAATTACCACAGCAGCCGGTGATATTCCGGAAGCAGATTCTTTCCGCGTAGATGCCAAGGCCTTTTTTAAGGGTAAAATGATCCTGGAAGCCAACAAGAAAAACATGCGCTTTGAAGGTTATGCCTGGCTGGATGCAGATAAATTGCCTGCCAAGCAATGGTTTACCCTTCGCTCGGAGGTGGATAAAAACGATCCAACCCTGCGTGTGAAAATCTCCAAAAACGAAAATGACGAGCCCATTGTTACAGGGTTCTACATCTCCCGGGAAACAGGTGAGGCTTATCCACGGATTATGTTGCCGGCTTATGCCCGGGTAGACCGTCCATTGATCGATTGCAAGGATGTAATCAAATACGAGCCCAAGACCGATCGCTTTATTTTCGGGGATTCCATCAAGGTAGTTGGCAATTCGGATACCGGTAAAAAAATGGTGTTTGACAACCGCGTTGGAACCGTACAGGCAGAGGGCCCCATTAACATAGGTTCTGAACTGGAATACATGAAAATCAAAGCGGCCGGGCGAATAAAATCAGATTACTCAACGGTAACAGACACCACCTTTTTTGATGTTTCTGCGGAGTTGATGTCGGCCGTTGAAATGCCCATACCAAAGATCATGATGGATCTTATGGTAAACGATCTGAGGGCTGCCAGCTTTGATGCGATACAAGCGATTTACAACACCAATGCAGCCTTTTACCGTCCGTTCCTGCACGAATTCATCAGTGATGAAAAGGACTGGGAAGAAATGGAGGCCAATATGCGCATAAACGCCATTTTACTACCCAAAAAAGACGATAAATACGCCTTTGTATTTGGTCGCCATCAGGTACGCTGGAACAATGAGTATTCGGCATTTATTACCATGGATGACAAATTCCCGCTCATCAGCATTGGCGGATATCCGGTAAACAAAAACCTGGAAACCTACATATCCTACAAAATGCCGGGCGGCAACAGCGATGACAAGTTTTCCATTTACCTGAAAGCAAGTCCGGATCTATGGTATTTCTTCAGTTATCAGCCAAATCCCGACGGCGGGGCCGATCTGAACGTGGTATCCAGCAGTACCAAATTCAACGACCTGGTACTCGCTATGAAAGACAAGGACAAAAAGATCAAAATGCCCGATGGAAAAATTGTGGAGGTAGCATTGGTGAATGCTGCCAGTGCAGAATCACTTAGGAATTTCGTGAGATCGGGACGCGCGAAAGAATGATTTATCAATGCACCAATGCGCAATGTATCAATGCGTAATGTATCAATGCGCAATGCACCAATGCACCAATGTATCAATGCGCAATGTAACAATGCACCAATGCACCAATGCGCAATTTGAAATGGTTGTCAATCAATTGGGTGAAATGAATTTTCAAGGAGCTAAGTTTGGATTGCAGTGCAAATAATTTGATCCCAGCAGTGAACCCAAAATATGGCGCATTGTTACATTACGCATTGATACATTACGCATTGATGCATTGATACATTAATAAATTGATACATTGAATATTACCTCGCTCATCCACCGCCGTCGCTCCATTTTTCCCAAAACATATATCCAGGGAAAACCTGTAGACAAAAGTATCATAGAACAACTTTTGGAAAACGCCAACATGGCGCCTTCTCACCGACTCACAGAGCCCTGGCGTTTTCAGGTGTTTCACTCTGAAGAAAGCCGGGTGGCTTTGGGTCAAATGCTCATGGATTTTTACAAAAAAAACACGCTGCCGGAGTCCTTTTCAGAGGAGAAGATGCTGAAAATGGCGGAGAATCCTCAACGAGCCGGCGCTGTTATTGCCATCATCATAAAGCGTGACCCAGAGGAACGCATACCTGAATGGGAGGAAGTTGCTTCTGTTTCAATGGCTGTTCAGAATATGTGGCTCACTTGTACAGAACTTGGGCTGGGGTGCTACTGGAGCACACCGCGCGCTGCTTTGGAGGCCAGTGAGTTTTTAGGTCTGGAGTCCGGTGAGCGTAGTTTGGGCTTGTTTTACCTGGGCTGGCATGAAATGCCGGAGATTGCCGGTAAGCGTGGACCGGTGGCAGAGAAGGTGGTTTGGCGGTAAGATATCTTTACTTTACGTTCAATACCCACTTTAAAAAGTTTCCAGACGATTTTCAAGCTCGTTTCGGTAGGGTTTTGCCACCGGAACAAGCTTGTCGTTCCTCATTTTCAGTCCGTGATCAGATTTCAGATATTGATCCACCAGCATCAGGTTTACGATATAGGAGCGGTGAACCTTCATGAATTCCCGGTATTGTTTGAAATGTTCCGAATAGCGCCCCAAAGGCAGGGAAGCTGTGATACGCTTGATTGTATTCTGATGAATAAAATAAATGTCTGTATAGTTCTTAGCGGCTTCCAGGTAAAGAATGTCGCCTATGGTGATCATTTCCAGCCCTTTTGAGCTGTGAATGGCCAATCTTTGTGGAAGTCTTTTCCCCAGCACATTGACAAAGGAATCAAGGCCGGTGGCCATTTCAGCGTGTTTTCCGAGTAAAGTGGCCAACGCCAATTGAAGTTCCGACTTTTGTACCTGCCTCAACAAGTGAAATCCGGCTTCCAAGTCCGGAGAAAGGACCTTTTTGGCAGCTTTAGCTTTATCAAGAGCTTTCTGATTGAGAAATTCCAGGGCTTTTGAGTTTTGTTTTTCGCTGTTGGGTGTGATCATTTCCATGGGTATTACCTCGGTTTAGGGTGTAAATGTGTTGCTTTTTTATGCAGGGATATTGTTGACTAAAGAAATTTATAGGTAAACCAACCAAACGAGGCACTAGTTCCCAACAAGTACATTACAGGTATTTTTCTAAAGCTGGATTTCCATTCCTCCCCGATTTTGGATCATTTAAATATCCACAAGTAACATCCAAACTTTATTTAGAATCGGCTGGGTGGCAGGGGCGCAAATTTGTGATACAATGAGCGGCCAAGGTCAAGGCTGAAATTTCAGATTCATTTCGCTCAAAGTACTCCGCTGGCAGTGTGTCGGCCTGGCCATCCTATGCCTGTCGCGGAGCAAGGTCATTCACATTTTTACCTGGAGTAAGGTGTTGCGGGCTCTGGCAGTTTGGTACCACGAGTTGGGGCTTTAGGCACCGCATTATTCCTACAAATCGAATTAAGTGCTATGCTAAAAATTCTGATGTTTCTTTCGTTCCTGATTCCTTCGGGAGTGAACCATACTACGCTGGATATTTCCAAACAGGTATGCACCTGTCCGGAAGTTACCAATCTGCACAAAACCAGCGAAACCTCTACTTCAATAAACTACGGCTGGAACGGTTCCGGTTCGGAGTATAAGGTCTGGTATTACAGATCGGAGGATTCTTACACCAGCAGTGTTAGTACTGCCTACAGCACATCCTACACCTTTAGCGGCCTAACTGCCGGTCACTACACCTTTTATGTACAAACGGTGTGTGGGGCAGAAGCGAGCGGGTTTATAGGGGTAGAGGATGTTGTTTTGTAGTAAATAGTTGTTCAGGGAGGCCGGTAAGCCTCCCTGAACATGAACATTTGCGCCGAAACATTCTGGCAGAGGCTATAATAATTCAATCCGCGACGCCAGCCAACGCTTGGATAAAACCGGGTCAAGCGGTTTGAGCTTATTCCTGAGCTGCTTTTTTTTCAATTCAGGCACTTTGATATTGGCGTGTTTTACACTGGCGATCTTCCTTATAAATTTCACCCAGTTAAGTTGAGCCTCCTTTTTTTCTTTAGTCAGTTGTTTATGACGACGGATAAATTTTTCATAAGATGCCAACTTGTCTGAAAGGAAATCGAAATAATCCTTGCGGTCGAGCAATAATCGATCTAAGGCGGTTTGAATCAGCACCTTTTTCCCAATCATGTCGAACATAGAAATACCATACAATTCTATAGAGTTCAACAGATTTTGTGCTTCGTCAAGTTTGCTCTCATAGTAATAAATAAGGACGTATCCCAGGTCAATACTGGCTTTCTGTTTGTTTTCTTCCAACTGTGGTGAGTATTCATCTATAAAGGACTTTGCCCATTCAAACTCCTGACAAATGGATGCGAGGTTTACTATATTTATGAAACCTGTATGGGTGAGTCGGTATTCACTTAACAATATGTTTTTGTCGATAATTAGTTTGTATAATCCAAAGAGTTCGGATTCTACGGCGCAATCCCTGGCCAATAGCAAGATGCCTATATTGATAAGGAGTCTAGACAGAAGGATTTGATCCATTTTAGGAAGAACAGGGAAGTGTGTGTGAAAATCAGATATCAGTGTGTGGAAGTTCTCCTCACTTGCTTCTGTCATATAGATGATTACAAGCTTGTAATAGATTTCCAGCAAAGGGCTTTCTTTGAATAAGCCAGATTCTTTCGCGGTGTTTAAAACCTTGTCGACCTGTGAATAATCGTAATGTATGCTCATGATCCCCTCTCTGCTTTTCATTTCGGCAACATACCGCAGTTTTGATATCAGGTAATAGAGGTCCAGGTTTTTTACCGCTTCGGGCAGATGAGACTCCGATAGGTCAATTTTTTTAGTGTCCGGGTTGTAGTACACTTGCTGGTGGAGATGATGCAGTTTCAAAAGATCCTCTACACTTTTATCTGCCCTGCCTTCAATTTGCGCGATTGCATGGTCGGTTCTTTTTATAAATTGCTGATGTGCATGACGCTTTCCCAGAGCGGTTATCAGGAATTGTTCTTGCGGAGATATCTCTCCCTCTTCACCTTGCTTGAGAAAGATTTGAATACTTAAGAACAGTTCAATTTGTTTGCCCAGACCTGAATGCAGGTTGTGCAGCTTGGTTTTGCTGAATGCCATTTCGGCGAAGCATTGCTTGTAGGCTTCCACCAGCGCTTCCTTGTCGAGGTTGTCAAAATCAGGATAATTTTTGCACAAACACCTGAAATACTGCAGGTATTGCTTGCTGTTTTTGAAATAAGGCGATTGCAGGAATTTTTCAAAATCGGAGTATTCGTCTTTCTGAAGCGCCTTGAGCAGTATGGGAAGTTTCATTGGCGTGTTTGTTTTAATGATGCAAAAATAGAGAAAATAACAAAATAATTTCAATTATATATATTGATATATAGATTATTACAAATGATGATATTTTGAATTTTAATAAAACAAAATAGAGAATACTTGATTTTTGTGCTAAATTATAAAAATATAGGATGTGTATCATTGTGCCAGTGAAACAATCTTGAGAGAATCATTCCTTCAGACTCCAAACTTTTATCGCGCGCACGACGACCAGCCGCGCCTCCAAAAGACCCGTGAAAGCGGGCTTACCCCAAAAAACCTGTTTTTTAGATAATCTTATTACCTAGGATATAACTAATAAATTTAATAGTATATTAAAATAATTATAATGTCAAGGTATTTTTGAGCAATTGCTTATAGTCGTAAAGAAGCCGAAACCAAATGAAAAGCAGCTCAGATTGGGAATTCCTTTTCTAAGGAATCTATTTTTCAGACACACCCTAATGATCCACTGTTGAATAATATATAGAGCTTTGCTATATTATCATTATGATATCTTCAATCCAAAGGTCTGATGTATTATATTCAACTGTATTATAATTGCAGTTTCATAATCCGATACGAAAAAGGAATCCCTTTTTTCGAAACATATTAAGACCATTTGAACAATGAAGAATCACCTCGCCTTGCTTTGGTGTACCTGCCAGTTATTACTGGCAACTGCACTGCCTGCTCAGGATCCTTATTTTTCACAGTTTTATGCCAATCGGGTTTATTTGAATCCCGCATATGCCGGCCTGGATCCGGGTACAACGGTTATCATTAATTATCGGGATCAGTGGTTTGGAGTCCCGGATGGCGACATTACCACATTTAATGGCAGCTATCGAACATATAATGTGACTGGTGAGGTTCAGATGCCGTGTTTTTTACAATCTGAGGACGTGAATTTTGGGGCGGCCTTCTCTGCTTTTCGGGATGAAGCGGGAAATGCGCCCATGGTGACGCATGGATTCGGTTTAGCGCTCAGTCATGAACAGCAACTTCTGACGAAATCAAATTTTGGACATTTTGAGCGGCTTGATTTGCGGATTGGAATTCAAACCAGCATGATGCAGAAGAGTTTGAATGGCAACTACTTCATCTATTCAGATCAATTGGATCCGGTCATTGGATTGCTGAATGATCCTATAGTATTAGGCTTGAGAAGCAAGCTGTTTCCCAATCTCAATGCGGGAATAATGTTAAGGGGGTACCACAAGGTTTCTAAATACCGGAATACTCTTTTTACAGTTGGTTTCAATTTTGCCAATATAAATGAGCCAAACGAAACACTACGGGATGCGGCCAATACTGAACACCTTCCCTTCCGAACTACGTTCCATTTCGGTTTTACCAGAATGATTACCCGATTTCGCGGTACAGTTGCTCCCCTTTACGTAGCGCCACAATTTCGCTGGGATCGTCAGGCGGGCTCAAAATTGAATCTGCATACAGTAGGGGCCTATTTGTTGTCAAAAGGATACTATACCGGTTTGTTTTTCCAATATAACTTTCCAAATGAGGCTCCCAAGCCCAATACTGCCGGAGGTGGATTCATTACGCGAAATACGAGTACCCTGATATTAAATGCTGGAGTTGATTTACGCTCGGTTTTTGATAATGGGGTGCCCTGGCGAAAACGCGAATCCGGCGTAGTACTCGGCGTTACCTATGATGTTAATTTGAGTGGTCTTACCTCAGACAATACTTTAGGGGTATTTGAGATAAACCTCAGAATGCAATTTGAAAAAAAGAGCAAAAAAGCCTGTGGCGAAATTGGCAAATTTGAGTTGTACAATGGTCAATGCCCTGTAGAATTTTGATGTTCCGTACACAGTTTCTCAAATTATTCTCCAAATCAAAAAAATACCGGGTAATGAAAAAGTCTTATTGTTTGTTGTTGATTGCTGGCGGGCTGACTTTATGTGTAACAAATATAGTCGCGCAAAATTGTAGCGCTGCCTTCTCATGGACGAATCAATGCAACGTATTTCAGTTTAACACTTCTAATCCTGCTAACGGGTTAACCTATATGTGGTCATTTGGAGATGGCAATACAGACACTACCCAATCTCCATCGCATATTTATTATGTGAACAACCCTGGTCCGCACTCAGAAACAGTAATCCTGATCGTTTCGGGTAATAACTGTATCGATACTGTAACGCATGTGGTTAATTTCAATGTTTCAGGGTTGCCAATGCCTTCCCTTGAAAGTACCAATACTGACATTCCGTTTACTAATTGTGATGCATCAAACAATAACCCCAGTTTTGACCTTGAAGTACATAATATAACCGTTGGTTTAATAGATCAGTATGTCCTGGTATGGGGAGATAATTCAACCCCGGATACCATAAATCCGCCACCAGCATTCAACTTTACGAGTCACTTGTATGCGCAAATGGGCTTGTACGATATTTCTGTTATTGCGACCAATGCTGCCGGTTGTGTGGACTCAACAGTGTATGAATTTTACAATGGGAACAATCCGGGGGGGAATATAGTACCCATGAACAATACTATTAACTGTGTCCCGGCATTTGTTACCTACGATATTTTAGGTACGCAAAACAATTCACCGGGTACAACATACACAATTACGATCAATGATGGCAGTGCCCCGATTGTGTTTCAGCATCCTCCACCGCCAACATATACCCACCTGTATTTGCACAGCCCTTGTGAGCCGATGTTTGATTATTCAACGGGCAGTTTTAATGTTGCAATTGAAATTAGCAATGCCTGTCAAACAGTGAATGGAAATACTGAATCCTTTCTCTTAACCCCACCATTGGCTGACTTTGAAGTAGATCCGGAAATTGGATGTGAGGGTGATGAGTTTACGATTACAAACAACTCTGAGGATGCCTATTATTATATGAACAACGATTGCTCAACTGATATGTATGCCTTCTGGTCGATTACACAAACAAACGGTAATCCGGCAACTGGCGTTACGATTTTATCAGGCAGCCTGGGTGGCAATTCCAATGTGATTGCTCAGGCGGGCTCTCTGGATGGGTTTTCTGCACAATTCAATGATCCAGGTTGCTACTCTATACGGTTGATATACAGGGCCGGAGTAACCAACCCCTGTCTCCGTGATACTGTCATCAAAAATATTCGTGTCTTACCTAAACCTATAAGTAAGTTTTCAAAATCAGTTCCAACTGGTTGCTTCCCCTTAACGGTTGATTTCCAGAATCAATCAAATACGCTGGATGCCTGTTTCGATGGTACCTATCAATGGGATGTAAGTTTTTCAAACTCGGAATGTGGTAACAGTGGCAATGTAATGTTGAATACTCCCCCCGATGCAATCAATGCACAGGCCACTTTTAATGCACCAGGTGTCTATTACATTTCCCTTACCGTTGAAAATATGTGCGGAGACAGCACATTTACCGATAGTGTGGTTGTTGCAGGGGCTCCTATGTCGGAAATTACACCAATCGACGATATATGCGGAAGCGGTTCTATCGATCCATTTATTGAGAATACCAATACTTGTTATGGAAGTTCTCCAACCTTTATGTGGACTTTAACCAGACTGCCTGGTACGGTAATTTGGACATCTACTTTGCAGGACCCGCCTCCTGTTCCTGTGAATACACCAGGTACCTATGTTTTAAGTTTGATCAGCAGCGCTTGCAGCAGCACCAGTGTCTCAGATACATTTGATGTTTTTCCCATTCCTCCAATACCACAGATTAGCGCCAACACTCCTTGTCCGGGCGAAGCATTGGTTTTTACCAACCAGAATTCAGTCGGGTTAAGCTGTATGTGGACAGGCCCCAACGGATTTAGCTCTACGGATTGCGAGCCAGTAATTTCTCCAGCCGGACCAGAGCATGTCGGGACATATTGCCTGGTGGTGACCAATTCCTTTAATTGTACTTCAGAGCGATGCATCGATGCCAATGTTTTGGATAAACCACCGGTAGTAGTCACTCCGGATACATCCCGTATTTGCCTTGGTCAATCTGCAACACTTACTGCCACCGGAGCAAATTCTTTCACCTGGACACCAACCACCTTCATGGTTCCTAACACGGGTGTTGGAGCTTCTGTTGTAGTAACCCCTCCAGTAGGTACTTATGAATATATAGTGACCGGCACCAATGGCCTTAATTGCACTAATAAAGACACTGTTGTGGTAATTGTAAGTCCATTGCCTGTAGTGACTGCGGGGAATCCACAAACAGTTTGTACAAATCAAAGTCTTCAGTTGAATGGTAGCCCGTCTACCGGAGGTATGGGGTATTGGACCGGATCATTTGTCAATAATTCAGGACTTTTCAATTTTGGGCTCAATGCTCCGGAAGGAACTTATGAAGTGACGTACCATTTTATGGACGACAACACTTGTGAGGATAGTAGCACGGTAACCATTTGCGTGTTGCCACTCCCAACAGCAGCTTTTTCAACCAATGAAAATTTTGGTTGTGACTCACTAACTGTAGAGACAACCAATAACTCCAACCTAACGAATTGTGTTGCACCCACATATACATGGTCAATTACCTACGAAGGATTGCCGTGCCAATCTGGCGGCGGAATGTGGAATTTCAGTTCAGGAAATGCATCTTCACAACAACCTGGATTCAATTTTACACAACCTGGGTTATACACAATTGAGTTGAGTGTTATGAATCAATGTGGTACCTCAACTGCTACTCAAAACATAACCATTGCGGAAAAACCGCGAACGGCTATAGACTCAATCGGGGAGTTTTGCAACACTGCGAAAATTTCAGCTACTTCCAGAGACTCTAGTTGCCTTGCACCAATCCTTACTCATAACTGGTTATTCCCCGGAGGTATGCCGGCTTCCTCAACCGATGCAATGCCCCAGAATATCATGTATCCAGTAGGTTGTCATACCATTACCCATACCATAACCAATGAATGTGGTTCAGGGTCGGACATGATAGAGTTTTGTGTTCTGCAAGGACCAGTAATCGACATTACCTCAAATCTGGACACCTTATGTATTGGAGGATCTGTTCAAATCAATAATAACTCAATTGGAGATAATTTGGAGTACACATGGACTGCCACTCCTCCTGGTCCGGTATTCAGCAACATAAATTCTCCCGCCCCAACAATAACCTTTCCTGGCCCAATTGGAAATTATACAATTACAGCTCAGATTGGCAATCCAATCTGCGGTATGGTTTCATGGGATAAATTGATTCGTGTGAGTGCCCCGCCTATGGCTGACCTGGATGTCATTCCCGATTTTTGCGAGACGGCATCTTTCACTCCGGTAGCTCAGTACAACATACCGACTGATTTTATTGATTCGATCCGTTGGTGGTTCCCTGGCGGGAATCCAACTACGGCTTCCGGTGCAATGGCTCCAACGGTGAATTACTCGTCCCCGGGCACTTATGACGTATGCGTGGCTGTGTACAACCGCTGCGGGATAGACACCTCTTGCCGGACCTTTATGATCCTGGAAGGTCCGGATCTGAACATCACGGCTGATGAGGACACGATATGCCAGGGCGAGTTTGTGACAATCACCAATAACTCAACGGGTGATGCTTTGACATATAACTGGGTGTCCAGCCCTGCGGGTCTTCAGTTTTTACCAAACAATACGGTGGCCGCGCCCCAGATACAGGCACCAGTCAATTTACCCATTGGCAACTATATTGTGACAGTAGAAGTTGGCAATGCCGAGTGTGCATCTCTTTTCTGGGATACGCTGATTCGCGTGAGTGCCCCACCCATGGCTGACCTGGATGTCATTCCCGATTTTTGCGAGACGGCCTCATTCACTCCGGTAGCTCAGTACAGCATACCGACTGATTTTATTGATTCGATTCGTTGGTGGTTCCCAGGCGGGAATCCAACTACGGCTTCCGGTGCAATGGCTCCAACGGTGAATTACTCGTCCCCGGGCACTTATGACATATGCGTGGCTGTGTACAACCGCTGCGGGATAGACACCTCTTGCCGGACCTTTATGATCCTGGAAGGTCCGGATCTGAACATCACGGCTGATGAGGACACGATATGCCAGGGCGAGTTTGTGACAATCACCAATAACTCAACGGGTGATGCTTTGACATATAACTGGGTGTCCAGCCCTGCGGGTCTTCAGTTTTTACCAAACAATACGGTGGCCGCGCCCCAGATACAGGCACCAGTCAATTTACCCATTGGCAACTATATTGTGACAGTAGAAGTTGGCAATGCCGAGTGTGCATCTCTTTTCTGGGATACGCTGATTCGCGTGAGTGCCCCACCCATGGCTGACCTGGATGTCATTCCCGATTTTTGCGAGACGGCCTCATTCACTCCGGTAGCTCAGTACAGCATACCGACTGATTTTATTGATTCGATTCGTTGGTGGTTCCCAGGCGGGAATCCAACTACGGCTTCCGGTGCAATGGCTCCAACGGTGAATTACTCGTCCCCGGGCACTTATGACATATGCGTGGCTGTGTACAACCGCTGCGGGATAGACACCTCTTGCCGGACCTTTATGATCCTGGAAGGTCCGGATCTGAACATCACGGCTGATGAGGACACGATATGCCAGGGCGAGTTTGTGACAATCACCAATAACTCAACGGGTGATGCTTTGACATATAACTGGGTGTCCAGCCCTGCGGGTCTTCAGTTTTTACCAAACAATACGGTGGCCGCGCCCCAGATACAGGCACCAGTCAATTTACCCATTGGCAACTATATTGTGACAGTAGAAGTTGGCAATGCCGAGTGTGCATCTCTTTTCTGGGATACGCTGATTCGCGTGAGTGCCCCACCCATGGCTGACCTGGATGTCATTCCCGATTTTTGCGAGACGGCCTCATTCACTCCGGTAGCTCAGTACAGCATACCGACTGATTTTATTGATTCGATTCGTTGGTGGTTCCCAGGCGGGAATCCAACTACGGCTTCCGGTGCAATGGCTCCAACGGTGAATTACTCGTCCCCGGGCACTTATGACATATGCGTGGCTGTGTACAACCGCTGCGGGATAGACACCTCTTGCCGGACCTTTATGATCCTGGAAGGTCCGGATCTGAACATCACGGCTGATGAGGACACGATATGCCAGGGCGAGTTTGTGACAATCACCAATAACTCAACGGGTGATGCTTTGACATATAACTGGGTGTCCAGCCCTGCGGGTCTTCAGTTTTTACCAAACAATACGGTGGCCGCGCCCCAGATACAGGCACCAGTCAATTTACCCATTGGCAACTATATTGTGACAGTAGAAGTTGGCAATGCCGAGTGTGCATCTCTTTTCTGGGATACGCTGATTCGCGTGAGTGCCCCACCCATGGCTGACCTGGATGTCATTCCCGATTTTTGCGAGACGGCCTCATTCACTCCGGTAGCTCAGTACAACATACCGACTGATTTTATTGATTCGATCCGTTGGTGGTTCCCAGGCGGTATGCCCTCCACAGCTTCCGGTGCAACGGCTCCAACGGTGAATTACTCGTCCTCGGGTACTTATGACGTATGCGTAGCTGTGTACAACCGCTGCGGGATAGACACCTCTTGCCGGACCTTTATGATCCTGGAAGGTCCGGACTTGAACATCACGGCAGATGAGGACACGATATGCCAGGGCGAGATGGTGACAATCACGAACAACTCAACGGGTGATGCTTTGACATATAACTGGGTGTCCAGCCCTGCGGGTCTTCAGTTTTTACCAAACAATACGGTGGCCGCGCCCCAGATACAGGCACCAGTCAATTTACCCATTGGCAACTATATTGTGACAGTAGAAGTTGGCAATGCCGAGTGTGCATCTCTTTTCTGGGATACGCTGATTCGCGTGAGTGCCCCACCCATGGCTGACCTGGATGTCATTCCCGATTTTTGCGAGACGGCCTCATTCACTCCGGTAGCTCAGTACAACATACCGACTGATTTTATTGATTCGATCCGTTGGTGGTTCCCAGGCGGTATGCCCTCCACAGCTTCCGGTGCAACGGCTCCAACGGTGAATTACTCGTCCTCGGGTACTTATGACGTATGCGTAGCTGTGTACAACCGCTGCGGGATAGACACCTCTTGCCGGACCTTTATGATCCTGGAAGGTCCGGACTTGAACATCACGGCAGATGAGGACACGATATGCCAGGGCGAGATGGTGACAATCACGAACAACTCAACGGGTGATGCTTTGACGTATAACTGGGTGTCCAATCCAGCTGGCTTGTTGTTCCTTCCGGACAACACAGCGGCTGCGCCCCAGATACAGGCACCGACTAATCTACCTATTGGCGATTATATAGTTACCGTAGAGGTAGGTAATTCAGAGTGTGATCCTGTATTTTGGGATACGTTGATTCGGGTGAGCGCGCCGCCAATTGTTTCGCTTGACAGCATACCGAACTTCTGCGAGACGGCCTCATTCACTCCGGTAGCTCAGTACAGCATACCGACTGATTTTATTGATTCGATCCGTTGGTGGTTCCCTGGCGGTATGCCCTCCACGGCTTCCGGTGCAATGGCTCCAACGGTAAATTACACGTCCCCGGGCACTTATGACGTATGCGTGGCTGTGTACAATCGCTGCGGGATAGACACCTCTTGCCGGACCTTTATGATCCTGGAAGGTCCGGACCTGAACATCACGGCTGATGAGGACACGATATGCCAGGGCGAGTTTGTAACGATTACCAATAACTCAACGGGTGATGCTTTGACGTATAACTGGGTGTCTAATCCAGCTGGCTTGTTGTTCCTTCCGGACAACACAGCGGCTGCGCCCCAGATACAGGCGCCGACTAATCTACCTATTGGCGATTATATAGTTACCGTAGAGGTAGGTAATTCAGAGTGTGATCCTGTATTTTGGGATACGTTGATTCGGGTGAGCGCGCCGCCAATTGTTTCGCTTGACAGCATACCGAACTTCTGCGAGACGGCCTCATTTACTCCTGTCGCCCAGTACAACATACCGACTGATTTTATTGATTCGATCCGTTGGTGGTTCCCTGGCGGTATGCCCTCCACGGCTTCCGGTGCAATGGCTCCAACGGTAAATTACACGTCCCCGGGTACTTATGACGTATGCGTAGCTGTGTACAACCGCTGCGGGATAGACACCTCTTGCCGGACCTTTATGATCCTGGAAGGTCCGGACCTGAACATCACGGCTGATGAGGACACGATATGCCAGGGCGAGTTTGTAACGATTACCAATAACTCAACGGGTGATGCTTTGACGTATAACTGGGTGTCTAATCCAGCTGGCTTGTTGTTCCTTCCGGACAACACAGCGGCTGCGCCCCAGATACAGGCGCCGACTAATCTACCTATTGGCGATTATATAGTTACCGTAGAGGTAGGTAATTCAGAGTGTGATCCTGTATTTTGGGATACGTTGATTCGGGTGAGCGCGCCGCCAATTGTTTCGCTTGACAGCATACCGAACTTCTGCGAGACGGCCTCATTTACTCCTGTCGCCCAGTACAACATACCGACTGATTTTATTGATTCGATCCGTTGGTGGTTCCCTGGCGGTATGCCCTCCACGGCTTCCGGTGCAATGGCTCCAACGGTAAATTACACGTCCCCGGGCACTTATGACGTATGCGTAGCTGTGTACAATCGCTGCGGGATAGACACCTCTTGCCGGACCTTTATGATCCTGGAAGGTCCGGACTTGAACATCACGGCTGATGAGGACACGATATGCCAGGGCGAGATGGTGACAATCACGAACAACTCAACGGGTGATGCTTTGACGTATAACTGGGTGTCCAATCCAGCTGGCTTGTTGTTCCTTCCGGACAACACAGCGGCTGCGCCCCAGATACAGGCGCCGACTAATCTACCTATTGGCGATTATATAGTTACCGTAGAGGTAGGTAATTCAGAGTGTGATCCTGTATCTTGGGATACGTTGATTCGGGTGAGCGCGCCGCCAATTGTTTCGCTTGACAGCATACCGAACTTCTGCGAGACGGCCTCATTTACTCCTGTCGCCCAGTACAACATACCGACTGATTTTATTGATTCGATCCGTTGGTGGTTCCCTGGCGGTATGCCCTCCACGGCTTCCGGTGCAATGGCTCCAACGGTAAATTACACGTCCCCGGGTACTTATGACGTATGCGTAGCTGTGTACAACCGCTGCGGGATAGACACCTCTTGCCGGACCTTTATGATCCTGGAAGGTCCGGACCTGAACATCACGGCTGATGAGGACACGATATGCCAGGGCGAGTTTGTAACGATTACCAATAACTCAACGGGTGATGCTTTGACGTATAACTGGGTGTCCAATCCAGCTGGCTTGTTGTTCCTTCCGGACAACACAGCGGCTGCGCCCCAGATACAGGCGCCGACTAATCTACCTATTGGCGATTATATAGTTACCGTAGAGGTAGGTAATTCAGAGTGTGATCCTGTATTTTGGGATACGTTGATTCGGGTGAGCGCGCCGCCAATTGTTTCGCTTGACAGCATACCGAACTTCTGCGAGACGGCCTCATTTACTCCTGTCGCCCAGTACAACATACCGACTGATTTTATTGATTCGATCCGTTGGTGGTTCCCTGGCGGTATGCCCTCCACGGCTTCCGGTGCAACGGCTCCAACGGTAAATTACACGTCCCCGGGCACTTATGACGTATGCGTAGCTGTGTACAATCGCTGCGGGATAGACACCTCTTGCCGGACCTTTATGATCCTGGAAGGTCCGGACTTGAACATCACGGCAGATGAGGACACGATATGCCAGGGCGAGATGGTGACAATCACGAACAACTCAACGGGTGATGCTTTGACGTATAACTGGGTGTCCAATCCAGCTGGCTTGTTGTTCCTTCCGGACAACACAGCGGCTGCGCCCCAGATACAGGCGCCGACTAATCTACCTATTGGCGATTATATAGTTACCGTAGAGGTAGGTAATTCAGAGTGTGATCCTGTATTTTGGGATACGTTGATTCGTGTGAGTGCACCACCCATAGTTGCACTTGACAGCATACCGAACTTCTGTGAGACAGCTTCATTCACTCCGGTAGCTCAATACAACATGCCGACTGATTTTATTGATTCGATCCGTTGGTGGTTCCCTGGCGGTATGCCCTCCACAGCTTCCGGTGCAACGGCTCCAACGGTGAATTACTCGTCCTCGGGTACTTATGACGTATGCGTAGCTGTGTACAACCGCTGCGGGATAGACACCTCTTGCCGGACCTTTATGATCCTGGAAGGTCCGGACTTGAACATCACGGCAGATGAGGACACGATATGCCAGGGCGAGATGGTGACAATCACGAACAACTCAACGGGTGATGCTTTGACGTATAACTGGGTGTCTAATCCAGCTGGCTTGTTGTTCCTTCCGGACAACACAGCGGCTGCGCCCCAGATACAGGCGCCGACTAATCTACCTATTGGCGATTATATAGTTACCGTAGAGGTAGGTAATTCAGAGTGTGATCCTGTATTTTGGGATACGTTGATTCGGGTGAGCGCGCCGGCAGCAGTTAATCTTGATTTTATTCCGGATTTTTGTGCAGGCGCCTCGTTTATTCCTGAAGCGCAATACCTGATTCCATTGGATTTTATCGATTCTGTTCGCTGGTGGTTCCCTGGTGCTGCTACCCCGGTACCAGCTACGTCAGATCAGTTTATGCCAGGTACAATATCCTATACTAATGTTGGGACCTACGAAGTTTGTGTAGCGGTTTACAATCAATGTAGTGCAGATACTGCCTGCCGTACTTTCCGCATTCTTGAACCTCTTATTGCCTTAGCCCAATTTGATGCAGATTCCAGTTGCTCTGTGCCATTCACGCCAACTGTTCAGAATAATTCCACAGGGGATGATATCAACTATTGGTGGACAATTTCCGGCCCAGGACCAGTGACATTCACTCCGGATATTGCCGAACCGCAGTTTACATTCTCCGATCCGGGTGTATATGTTATTCAGTTAGCATTGTTTAATACCGTCTGTGATTCGGTGTTTTGGACAGACACCATATATATTTTGCTGCCACCATCAGTATCTCTAACAGACTATACGCAGTTTTGCGAGACTGTATGTTTGTTACCAGAGCCAACCTATAGTAGTGGAACAATGCCGGTTGATAACGTTATTTGGGATTTTCCAGGAGGGATGCCGGCAAGTTCAACCGATTTATATCCAGATTGTGTTCAGTATTTAGGAGGAGCAGGGATCTATACATACAGCGTGACGGCCTTCAATGTTTGTGGATCGGCAACGGCTAGTGACACCTTTGTGATCGATACAATTGCGGAAATATTTTTAGGATCTCCCGATACTCTTTGTTTGTCGGATGGCATTACATTTTTGTCGCCTGCTAATCCTCCTGGCGGAATGTGGTCGGGACCCGGTATTATTGATCCTATCCTAGGACTTTTTAATCCAGATATGATCAACTTAACAGGGCCCTTAACTACTGTAAAAGTTACGTATACATTCACAAATGGTATTTGTGTCGGCACCGAGGATAAGAATGTAGTGGTAGTCGATATGAGTTTTGTAGATGCCGGCCCACCTTTGGATGTATGTATATCAGAGACTTCCGTTGTTTTGAATGGAGGGATTCCTGCAGGTGGTTGGTATACTGGTCCGGGCGTAACAGATTCGATTGGCCTTTTCAACGCCAGTATATTGACTGAAGGGTCGTATATGATCACCTATTATTATCAGTTGCCATTTACGGATTGTATAGGGTCCGACACTTTCGTCATTGAAGTTCGGCCTTTGCCGATACCAAACTTTTTGGTAACGGACAGTTTGTGCGTGAATGTTCCGGTTAGCTTTATAAACACCAGTACAGGCGCTATCAAGTATTTCTGGAGTTTTGATGATGGAAGTGTTTACACAAGTGCTAATGTTACGCACATATTTACCAGTACCGGAGATCATCTGGTTACATTAATTGCCGAAACTGCTTTCGGATGTCAGGATTCCATTGAAAAACAACTGTATGTTTCTGGCCCGCCTGAAGCATCATTTGCCATGGATACAACGCAGGGATGCGCGGTTTTGCCGATTACATTTACCAATACCAGTATAGGATATCAGTATGTCGAGTATATGTGGAATTTTGGCAATGACAGCACCAGCACTTTGGAAAATCCTGGGACTCATTACTTTGAACAGGGATTCCAGGACACGGTATATTATATTACCCTGACGGCTACCAACCATTGCGGTACAGACACCTATCTGGATTCTGTGCGTGTGCTTCCAAAGCCATTGGCAAATCTTAAATTGAATCAAACCGAAGGATGTACTCCGCTGCTGGTTCATTTTAATAATCTAACAAAAGGTTTGCCGGATTCTTTTGCCTGGTATATTAATGATATGTTGTATTCTACGGATTCGATACCTGATGACAACGTATTTACAGCTGATGGGGTTGATAATGAAATTTATCACATTACACTGGTAGCCTTTAATGAATGTGGCATAGATTCGGCATTTCAGCAAGTTACCGTGAAGCCAGACAGCATCCGGCCATTTTTCAGTGTGGATAAAAATGCTGGTTGTGAACCGCTTACAGTAACATTCGACAACTCGACTTCGCCTGACTCCCTGATTATATACAACTGGTACTTCGGCCAAAATGATGATACCAGTATGGCTGAGGACACGAGTTATACCTTTTCTGCCACTGGAGATACAGTTACAACATACACAGTTACACTCGTAGCGAATAACGGTTGTTCGGAAAACAGTATTTCATTGGATATAACGGTTTTCCCGGCGCCTGATGTATCCTTCTCAGTGCCGCCATTTGTGTGTGCGGAGGACAGTGTTCAATTTATCAATACCTCAATAGATATTAATGGAAATTTCTGGGAGTTTGGAGACGGCGACACGTCGACGGCCACTAACCCCGTTCACTTATACGCGGCGCCTGGTACATACATTGTAAAACTAACGGCCTTTTCAGCAAGTAATGGATGTCCAAATACATATTCCCAAATGATACAGGTTCGTGATCTGCCAAGTCCAAACCTGAACGTAAACCCGCTATTTGGCTGCCCTCCTTTGGAGGTTTCATTGTTAAATACTACAAATAACCCAACCGCTTACTACTACAGGTGGGATTTTGGAGATGGCAATACGGATGTGGTGGCAAATCCTGGAAGTCATACCTATTATACCAGTGGCGACTACAACATTACCCTTTGGGCAGTAGACCAGTATGGATGTGATAATGATACAGTATTTTCAAGCGTTTTGGTTTATCCGGTCCCTGAAGCAAACTGTGACGTTATACAGGATGAGCCTTGCGGATTACCTCAGGAGGTTTGTTTCCAAAACACTTCAATTGGTGCATTTGGCTATGAATGGAACCTTGGTAATGGCAGCATGTCGGTACTCAACAATCCTTGTACCACATACGGCTCAGCCGGAACATATCAGATCAGGCTTATTGCCAAAAACTCCTTTCTGTGTGCAGATACGATGTATAAAACCTTTACTGCGTACGATGTTCCAAAAGCGATGTTTGAAGTGGAAGATACGAATGACTGTGTCGTAGCAAACGTGTTTTTCGAAAACACTTCTCTTAATGCAGAATACGCCATTTGGACCTTCCACAACGGTGTTGATACCACTTTTAGCCCTACCTGGACCTACAAAGAAGCAGGAGATTACGGCGTTTCTTTAATTGTAGGAAACGGCAGTGGTTGTTTGGATACTATTTCTTATGATGACCTGATGCATATCTATCCGTCGCCGACGGCTGCATTTACTTTTGACAAGGTAGATTCAGAACCGCCGAGCACTTACCAGTTTATGGATTCTTCCAGCATGGATGCTCTTTACTTTGGTTGGGATTTTGGCGATGGGGCGGGCTCCTATGAAATGGATCCCAAACACCGATATATATCCAGTTTTGACAAAACGGTATATCATTGGGTAGAAAATGAGTATGGATGCACCGATACAGCCGTGGCAATAGTGGATCTGGATACCCTTGGTGGCTTGTTTATTCCAAATATTCTAGAACCGGCTAATAATATTCACACAGAAAAGCAAATATTCTTCCCCAAAGGCATAGGATTGGCTGATTTTTATATCGCAGTGTATGCACGTACAGGACAGCTTATCTGGGAGTCAGCATCCTTAAATGGCGAAGGGATGCCAGACGAATACTGGGATGGCAGCTTCCTGGGTAAAGAAATGCCTGCAGGCGTGTATGTTTGGAAGGTTCACCGGGCCCGTTTTATTGATGGTACCGACTGGGATGGTATGGAAGATGAAAAAGGGAAGTTGAGGCAAAGTGGATTTTTATATCTGGTTCGCTAAGAATTTGTTTGGAATTTTCTGCCGGAGCTTAAACCTGGTAATTAATTGACTGTATGGACCTTTTTGCCAGACACACAGCTGTAGCTATACATCTAAAAAAACGCAAAAATGTCAATTAATTAACCAGTTTAGGCTCGGTAAAAAAACAAATACACTCTTAAAACAGATAATGAAATGAATTGGAGAAATTTTGAAAAATATTCGTAATTAAAAATGCCCCCCATCACTTCCGATAAAACACCGCCGCATCAACCCCGGCACTTTCCAGCTTATCTGCCACACGGATAGCAGCATTCTTATCATTGGAACGGAATACAACCACAGCCGCTTTGCCATCGCTGGTTTTGGAAATCTCGGCATTGGTATAGCCCAGTTTTATCACCTGCTCCAAACGGCGGCGCGCGCCATCCATATACGCAAAGGTGCCAGCGCGAACAGCCCAGTGGCCTGAGCCGGGACCGGGTACGGTTTTAGCCGGACCGGTACTGCCAGTCGAAGGCTTCGTGGTGCTTGTCTGTGTTTGCTGAGGCGTTGTCTTAGCCCCCTGCTGAGTTGTTGTTTTGGTTGCCTGTTGAGGCTGCGGGTCGGTTTTCGGCTCCGTAGCAGGAGGAGTATTTACATTTTTGGCAGTTGCAGGATCAGTTTTGTCGCTTTCTTTTGCATCGCCGCCTTCAAAAGCGCTACCTGCTGAAGCGGAAGAGGTATCTGTAACGCCGTAGCCCATATCGCGAAGTGTTTGCTGCAATTCAGCTTCGTCCTGTTCCTGTTTGAGCTTTTTCTCGCGTTGTTTCTGGCAGGCGTAGTAACCGGCAATGATGATGGTCAGCGAAAGCAGACCGTAGAGTATATATGTCAGAAAATTATTGCTTCTCATGGTGTAGACTTGCTTGTTTTCAGGTTAGGAAAAAGAAATAATTTGATAATGAGCCAATTTGACAATTCGATAATGAAGGTCAAATTTAGGTGTAATTTGACTTAGGAAAATTAATCATTCAGGTCTTCGCCCATATCTTAAACAGCGCAAAGTAGATAAATCATTATCAAATTATCAAATTGGCTCATTATCAAATTCAATCACTTTTCCCACACATTATCCTCTGGCACAGAATCCGGAATGGTTTCCAGACCCAGCTTTACGGATTGTACATTTTTGCCTTCCGCACAGCGTATGTTGAAGTTTTGCTTGCCATCTTTCCAAACGGCAGCGTTGCGGTGAAACGTTTCATTGGAGCCATCTGCATACTTGATTTCAGCATGCAGAGGCACCGGCAGATTGCCCTTGCGCTCAATCATAATAACGGAACAATTCGCTGCTTCGTCTTTCACAACACCCTGAATGCCAAGATCCGGATAGGCCCATTCAAAGAACCAGGGCTTCCAATACCAGTCGAGATTTTGCCCTGAAACATCATTCCAGGTCTGGAAAAAATCGAAAGGCGCCGGGTGCTTGCTTTTCCAGCGGTTCATATATTCCTTCATGCATTTATGGAACGTTTCATAACCCAGCAGATCCAGAAGCGTCAGATACGCGCTTTGGGGACGCTGATAGGATGCGTTTCGATATGCAGAGCTTAAGTTGCTGGAGCGAACCATAGGCGGTACATCCTCATCTGTGCCGGCAATGGACGAATAATCGCGTATCCTGCCCAGTTTGTGACCGGACAACGAATCGCACAACATATAATCAAAAAAGGCGGCCCAGCCTTCATCCATCCAGGCGTATTCCTGTTCGTTGATGCCCATCATAAAAGGAAAATAAGTATGACTCACTTCATGTACGGTAAGCATCATAGGCGATCTCGGCGCTGTGCTGGCATCGTTGCACATCATCGGGTATTCCATGCCATCATTGCCATTGAAAATCGTCATAACAGGGTAGGGGAAGGGATAGCCCGGCAGCCAGGTGCTCATCAAACGTATGCCTCGGGCGGCAATGTCCACCACTTCCCGGTAATCGCTCGATTTGCTGTTGAACACAGCGCTGACGAAAGTGCGCCTACGGGTAGCGTCATCCACCACGACTGAAGTAGCGTTCCAGTTGTAACTGTTGCTGGCCGCAAACACAAAATCGGGAACATCCTTGGCAACGAATGAAAAGGTGTGGGATTTGCCCTTTTTGAACACCTTGCCCGACTTTATTTCATCTTCTGAAAAGATAACGTACTCCACAGTAGCGGTATGCGCTTTGTTCCAGCGGTCGAGATATTCAGCTTGAAGAATGTCTTTGGCGTTTTGCCATTCTCCGGTTGCCCACACTTGAAATCCATTTGGCACCGTCACCGCAACTTCGTAGTCGGAAAAATCGTGGTAAAATTCCTGTTGCCCGGTATATGGGAAGGAGGCCCATCCGCGGATGTCGTCATAAACGGCGATTTGCGGGTACCAATATGGTATCAGAAATGAACTGTCGAGCGCAAATTCACGGGCGCCATCCGGTGGAATGGTGTATGACCATTTAAAACCAAAAGTAGCCTCGGAGTTCGGCGGAATCGGATTGTCCCGTAAAATTAGATCCAGAAAAGTGGCATTGCGTCTTTGTTGGTCTTTCGGCACTTCAACGCCGTTGTAGGCCACAGATTCCAACACAGTGCCTTCGTCCTCTACATCGACTGCTGTTACATCATACGCCCGGGTGGCGCCTTTCCGGTAGCGGTCGTGCTGCAATTTAATGCGCACTCGCTTCAGGGTGTCGGGACTTTCGTTTCGGTAAACAATGGTTTCAGTTCCACTCAGGAAACGGGTAGCGGGGTCCAGATTCACCTGTATTTTATAATTCGCACGGTTTTGCCAGTAATTGGGTCCAGGCTTACCGTTCCAGGCTCTTGAACCGGCCTCATAGGCTTTCTCATAATTGCGGGGAACAAACAAGTTGCTTTGGGCGCTTAGAAAATTGACTAACAAACAAAGTATTAACGAAGACAGTACTCGACTCATCATGCATGAATTTATTAATGAATGTATGCGCGAAGAAAAAGACTAATGAGGAATTTATTCAATGATTTAGGTGATTTGCATGATTTCATGTCGGGGAAAAGCAAATCGGATATCGAAAATCTAGACAAGCCCCTTTGTCGTATGGATTATTAGGTAAATAGTAGGCGCTATGAATAAATATTCGTGGCTAATCTGGTCTGATGAAATTATTATTTGTGTACATGAATGTTAAAAAAAGATTAAAAATTGAAAAGATGGTTTATGTTTACCGCTGCATATTCACAAAGAAATATTAGTAATCTTTCAAAATATAATTGATACCAAAAAATCCTGTTGAAAGCCTGATCCCAGCCATACTTATTTGTAATTCTTTACCGATTTCTTACCAAATCTTTCATATTTTAAACCTTTAGTCATTATGAGAAATTTCCTCATTTTCATGGTAGCTCTTTCTATTTTCAGTGGAAAAGCAGTTGCCCAGAGAAGTTGTGCAGCCGAAGAAGTGTTGGCTCAGCAGCTGCTTAATAATCCCGAAATGCGCCAGATCCGTGAAAACATCCAGCGACACACCGAAGAATTTATGCAAAGCGGAGCGGTTCACGAACGAACGGTTGTTACCATCCCGGTAGTTGTGCATGTTGTGTATTACAACTCCGCCCAAAACATCAGTGATGCGCAGATCCTGTCCCAGATTGATGTGCTTAATGACGATTTTCGCCGCCTGAACAGCGATGCAAGCAATACACCTGCGGGCTTTCTGGGAGTAGCTGCCGACTGTGAAGTTAACTTTTGCATGGCGCAGCAGGATCCAAATGGAAATGCCACCAATGGTATTGTGCGCAAATCGACAACTGTAAACGGCTTCAGCACCAACGACAACGTAAAATTCAACAGCAGCGGAGGTTCCAATATTTGGGATCGCAACAAATACCTGAATATCTGGGTATGCAATCTTTCCGGTGGTTTGTTGGGATATGCTCAGTTTCCGGGTGGCCCTGCCAGCACAGATGGCGTAGTTTGTGACTATGCATACTTTGGAACCATCAACTCCACACCTCCGTTCCACCTTGGTCGCACAGCCACTCACGAAGTGGGACACTGGCTCAATTGCTACCATATCTGGGGTGATGATGGAAGTTCTTGCAGCGGCTCCGACCTGGTATCAGACACGCCAAATCAGGCTGATGAAAACTACGGCTGCCCGTCTTTCCCGACCATCAGTTGCAGCAATGGCCCGAATGGCGATATGTTCATGAATTACATGGATTATACCGATGATGCCTGTATGAATGTATTTACCACTGGACAGAAGTCAAGAATGCAGTCGCTATTCTCACCAGGTGGTGCCCGTAATGCCTTATTGAGTTCTCCGGGTTGCCAACCCGGTGGCGGCGGTGGCTGCGATACTCCTGGTGGACTCAGCGCCAGCAGCATCACACAAAGCAGTGCCACGCTATCATGGTCTGCCGTTAGCGGCGCCAGCAGTTATACCTTGCAATGGGAAGAGGCCGGTAGCAATAACTGGACTACCGTTTCCAACATTTCTGGTACTTCTTACAACCTGAGCGGGCTTTCAGCCGGTACTGATTATAATTTCCACGTAAAAACAGTTTGCAGTGGCGATGAAAGCAACTATTCTTCCGACTACGGATTTACCACATCTGGTGGCGGTGGTGGCTGCCAGGATCAATATGAGCCGAACAATACCAGAAACTCTGCTCCTGTAATTTCAACAGGTGTTTCCTTTACGGCCCAGATTGCAGCTGCTGGTGATAACGATTGGTACCGTTTCTCCAATACCAGTTCGCAGCGCAAGATCAAAATAGACCTGACAACGCTGCCCGCCGATTATGACCTGAGGCTCTATGAGAACAACAAACTTAGGGCAATTTCACAAAACGGCGGCACACTGGATGAGCAGATCATTTACAACACAAACAAGGTGTCCAGCAGCTATTACGCTTACGTATACGGATACAATGGCGCCAACAGCAACACCGAGTGTTACACCTTGCTGGTAAGCCTGAAATCCACCAACTGGCGTACCGATGGTTCCGTGGATGGCCCGGTTACAGAATTGGAAATTCCGGTTCAGTTTGAAAATGCCGGGTTTGGTCTGTTCCCGAATCCCGCTGCTGATATCCTTACGGTTGAAGTACCCATGCAAAATGAAGGAGACGTAAGTGTATCCATTTTGGATCCTTCCGGTAAATCAACCATGTCTCAGCAATTGAGTATGGGTAAGAATCACAACAGAATCAATTTTGATATTCAAACATTGCCTAATGGCGTTTACTTCGTTCAGGTAAGAAGCGAGGAAATGACGAAGATTAGGAAGTTTGTGATTCAGCACTAATGCGGAAGTAATTATGAGTTATGAATTATAAATTATGAATTGTGGCTAAGTTCGTTTGAAATGCCAATCGACTAAATATGGGACAGGTTTTTCATTCAGTCCAAAGTCTACCAGTCGAGTTTAATTCATAATTTATAATTCATAACTCATAATTCATAACTCATCGTGGTACCTCAATCTTCTTCACAATTTCATCCAACACTTCGCGTGTCGTATAGCCCTCCATTTCCCGTTCGGGAGTGAGGATCACGCGGTGGTTAAGTACCGGATAGGATACATAGCGGATGTCATCCGGAGTAACAAAATTCCTTCCACTCATGGCTGCCACGGCTTTTGCCGATTTCATTAGCGATAAAGACGCACGTGGACTGGCGCCCAGGAACAGATCGGCATTGTTGCGGGTGCTGTGTACAATGGCCGCAATGTAATCGAGCAACTCTTCCCGGATATATACCTGCTCAATGATGCGCTGGCATTCGGCGATATCCGAAGGCGATAAAACTGGGGTGACACTTTCGTTTAGCACTCCTGAAAAGTCGTCGCGGAAGCGGCGGAGTATGCTTTGCTCTTCTTCCAGACTTGGATAAGATAGAATTACTTTGAACAGAAAGCGATCGAGTTGTGCTTCCGGGAGTTTATATGTGCCTTCCTGTTCAATGGGATTTTGTGTCGCCACCACAAAAAACGGCGCCTCCATATTATGAGTGATGCCGTCAACGGTTACTTGTCGTTCTTCCATAACTTCAAACAAGGACGACTGCGTTTTAGCAGGGGCACGGTTTATTTCATCAATCAGTACAACGTTGCTGAATATTGGGCCGGCCTTGAAACTGAAGTCAGATTTCTTCATATTGAACACCGAGGTTCCAACTACATCAGCAGGCATCAGGTCGGGTGTGAACTGGATGCGGCTAAAATCGGCCTGAATGGTTTTCGCAAGCAGTTTTGCTGTCAGTGTTTTGGCAATCCCCGGAACGCCTTCCAGCAGTACATGACCATTGGTAAACAGCGCCACCAGCAACAGATCGAGCATTTCTTCCTGGCCAACAATCACCTGTCCGATTTCGGCTTTTACCCTTTCTGTTCGGGTCATTACAGGACTTATGTCCAGCGAATGAAGGGGTTCTGATTGAACTTCCTCCGCCATCGGATTTTGCTCAAAGCTGTGGGTTTCATCATTGAAATTCACCTGCTCGGTATTCTCCTTGTTTTCAAATTCCTCTTCAGTCATGTTTGGTGTTTTATGTTAAAATTACTTTACCAGATTATACCCATAGGATTGTATCACATCCAAATCAAAACAATCCAGGCAATCACACTAATCAGACAAATCACAAATATCAAGGTCCTATTTAGCCACCTTCCAGAAGTTCTCCATCGCCAGATGCAAATCTACCATCATTTGTTCAGAAGGTTCGTACCGAACACTCGCCTGGTATTGGTTAAAAATATTCCGGATTTCTGATTCCCGGATTTCAGTTACGACAGCCAGTTTTTCAAAAAAGCTGTCGCTGGCATTGGATATTTGTCCTTGCTGATTAATGGCCACCACAAGTCCGTAACGTTCCCGGAGTTTTGCCAGAAAAAGCTTCATACTTTGTTCGCACAGACTCCTGTAATTCCTTTCCCGAAAATGCAGATTGGCAATGGTGCTGATAAACTCGTACGAAGTGTTCTCGTTCTTTTTCAATACAGGAATAATGGCCTGTCTGCGCTTAGCCCGAAACACAAGCCACAAACCTGCCAATCCGGCGATCAGGTACCAGGCCCAGGCGAGAGCGGGTTGCCTCAGAATGTAGGTGAGCGGATGCTCAGTATCGGGCCGATCATAAAACCCGCCATTTCTTCGCCGGCCCACGGCCTCGGGAACCCTGCTCACTGCATCCCAATAAATTTTTCCTTTTGAAAGATGCGACAACACTCCTTCCACGTAAGGGTGAGTTTCGGGGCGAAGCATGCTGAAATTGGAAAACACCAGCGGATTGGTATGCAATAAAAAACGCCCTTTGCCATAAGGAAAACTCGCAAAATTAATTCTCGTTGAGTCGACGTATCCTATCGGGTAATGCTCAAGCGAATCACAAAAAACAATCGGATCTAAATAATTCCAGTTGTACTTTTTTATACGATTCTGAACGGCAAAAAACCAATTGACATTTGTGTCTGAAAACTCGGGTGTGCGAAGCGACATGCTTACTGCAGAATCCCTATATGAGTCATAATCACTCCAGGGAGCGTCAAGACATTCGTCGTAGTACACATAATTCATCAGGTCAAATGGAATTGTTTTGCTGGAGATAAAAGCCGTATTTCCAAACCTGACAAATTTCAAAAGCTGATCTGTACCCAAAGAGTCTAAATAAAGGGCTTCACCGACAAACACATAGTTGTGGGTATTTTCCAGCGTATCTGCCGGTAGTTCACTGGCCACATCTTTTTTAATCTCAATAAGCTGCTTGTCCGGGAAATAATCTTTCAGCAGTGTATGCAACATACTGCTGCCATAAGGCTCAAGGCTTTTCTCGGAATATCCGGTTTTTCCGGCCCAGGAGCTTTCCGACCAGTCGTATTGCTTCTGCCCTTTCCCTTCCAACAAATAAAATGCTGCGCCCAACAACAGGACGGCAGCAGCAGCGATGTACAGGGGTGTTCGGTTTTGCATAGGCGACAAGCGTTGCGAAGGTATGGGTTTTTGATATCCGAAATACGATATATCGATATCCGATATTTGATTGAATCGTAAATTCAAATGAATATTTAAATACAAAACATACATCAGCCCCAAAGGGGCGCCGTCCTAAAACAAAGGGTGCAGCCCTTTGAAAAATGCTCGCGACAATAAAGAGCCCTGAAGGGGCGATATTTTCTTCTCTAGCTTAATATACATGAATTACATCACTTCAGGGCTTATTAGTTAAGTTGTCTTATGCAAAGGGTTCCACCTGTTGTTTTGTAACTGCACCCATTTGGGACTTATCATTATAAAAACTTTTTGTTTGTAAAATAAAAAAATTTAAAACAAACACAACAAGTCTATACTGACAAAGCCATACCTTTACTCTCCATCATGGAATTTAAGATTACCTCTAATTACACACCTACAGGTGACCAGCCACAAGCCATTGAGCAACTTGTAAGCGGTGTAGATAATGGCGACCGGGCACAGGTGCTATTGGGTGTTACCGGTTCAGGAAAAACCTTTACAATGGCGAATGTCATTGCCAGGCTGAACCGTCCAACGCTGGTGCTTACGCACAATAAAACACTCACCGCTCAGCTTTACGGGGAATTGCAGACTTTCTTTCCCGATAATGCCGTGGAGTACTTCGTCAGCTATTACGACTATTACCAACCGGAAGCTTATTTGTCGGTTTCAGATACCTATATTGAAAAAGACCTGCAGATAAATGAACTGGTAGATAAGCTCAGGCTGAAAGCAACCTCAACCCTGCTTTCCGGACGCCGGGATATAGTGATTGTAGCGTCTGTCTCCTGCATTTACGGTATGGGAAATCCTGATGATTACAAGACGGGGATCATACGGTTGGAAAAGGGGGGCAAAATGGACAAGACCGATTTCTTATACTCATTAACCAACAGCCTGTATTCCCGCACAGAACTGGAGTTCGTGCGTGGAACCTTTCGGGTACGAGGTGACACAGTTGACGTAAGCCTTCCTTATGCCGATCACGGGCTGCGTATAGTTTTTTGGGGTAGTGAAATTGAGAGTATTGAAAGCTTCGACATCAGTACCGGCAAGCGTATCAATAACCTGGATGTGACGGCAATTTTTCCGGCAAATCTTTATGTGGCGCCAAAGGATCGGCTAAATCAGATCATGGACGATATCAAGGCAGAGATGTTGGAGCAGGAAAAGTTCTTCATCAATGAAGGCCGTATGCAAGAAGCACGCAGAATTGCCGAGCGAACTTCTTTTGATCTGGAAATGATACGGGAATTGGGATATTGCTCGGGAATTGAAAACTACTCCCGCTTTTTTGACCGACGAAGACCCGGAACCCGGCCTTTCTGTCTGCTCGATTATTTCCCTGACGATTACCTCATGATCGTGGATGAGAGCCACGCAACCCTTCCTCAGGTGCGGGGCATGTGGGGCGGTGATCGGGCGCGAAAACAGTCGCTGGTAAACTTCGGTTTTCGCCTGCCCTCGGCCATGGATAACCGTCCGCTGAGTTTTGAGGAATTTGAAGGCATGATCAACCAGGTGATCTTTGTAAGCGCTACACCGGCTGATTACGAACTTGAAATGACAGAAGGCGTGGTAGTGGAACAACTGGTGCGACCAACCGGCTTGCTGGATCCACCTATCGATGTGCGCCCTTCGATGAACCAGATCGATGATTTGTTGGAAGAAATACAGAAGCGGATAGAAAGAGAGGAAAGAACCCTGGTGACCACGCTTACCAAAAGAATGGCCGAGGAGCTGGCCGACTATTTGGACAGGGTAGGGGTCCGTTGCCGGTATATTCACTCTGAAGTAGAAACCCTGGAAAGAGTAGAAATACTTCGCTCTCTTAGGCTTGGAGAATTTGATGTGCTGATCGGGGTAAACCTGCTCAGGGAAGGTCTCGATCTGCCAGAGGTATCGCTGGTGGCCATTCTTGATGCAGATAAAGAGGGCTTCCTGAGAAACGCCCGTTCACTCACCCAGACCGCCGGTCGTGCTGCGCGTAATTCAAATGGTCTCGTCATCTTTTATGCCGACAAGATCACGGATTCCATGCGTAGTACCATGGACGAAACGGAACGCCGCAGAACGGTTCAAATTGCCTATAATGAAGCCAATGGTATTACCCCAACCACGGTAACCAAGACCAAAGAACAAATCATGGCTACGAAAAGTATTCTGGATATCCGGGGTGTAGAACAACCAAAATATTATGTTGAAAATGAAGAAGTTAATTTGGCTGCCGAACCCATTCTTGCTTATGCTTCCCGTTCTCAATTGGAAAGCATGATTGCAGAAACTGAAAAGCGCATGAAAGCCGCCGCCAAAGAACTCGACTTTATCACAGCTGCCCAGTTACGCGATGAGATGATCGCGCTGAAGAAAAAGCTGGGGGAGAAAATTGGAAGAGAGTGATGGGGTGCTGAGTGCGGAGAGATGAGAGAATTAGCGTTTAATTATTATATCCAAACATAAATGAACCCGGAAATACAAGCTTATAACGACAATCAAACAGCCACTGACAAAGCGATCTGTGATATCCTTTCTGATAAAATCAGTTCCTGCCTTCCTGAGGCGGAAAACAAGATATGGCATGCACATCCGGTTTGGTTTCTGGATGGAAATCCGGTGGCAGGTTACAGCAAATTAAAAGGCTGTATTCGTTTGCTGTTTTGGAGTGGACAGAGTTTTGAGGAAGATAGCCTGCAAATAGAAGGCAAGTTTAAAGCCGCAGAAATGCGATATACAGCAGCTGATCAGATTAATGTGGAAGACCTGGAACGATGGCTGGGCAAGGCTCGTGATATTCAATGGGACTATAAAAATATTGTGAAGCGGAAAGGGAAACTTGAACGGCTGAAGTAAGATTATTGAGGTGCAAATTCGCCGCGCTTGTGTCTTCTGACCAAGCGCATCATCACGCGAGGTGTACAAGCAAACCAGGATGCTATGCCTCGCCTAACAGAGATTTCTTATTAGGCTTCTACTGATTTTATGGTTGTTTGACCACTCACGTAGCGTGCGCTTGGTCAGAAGACACAAGCGCGGCGGGAGGTTGTTGTGTTGTCCCTTTATTGACAATTGAAGATTACATAATTACATGATTGATGATGGAATTTTCGAGGGAAGATTGTGAAATCATTTAGTTTTCTCAGATAGCACATTTTAAATTTTCCATTCAATTGTAAATCATGTAATTATGTAATCTTCAATTGTCAATAAAAATTCGGTTCTTGTCCCGACACCTCAACAAATGCTGAAAAACAATTTCATTCTCGGCAGGCGAACCAATCGACAACCTGAACGTGTTCTTCAGCAAAGGCCCCGCAGAAGTATTCAGCACCTTGATTCCTTCCTGGCTGAGTTCTTCCATCAGTTTTTGAAAGCAGTGTTCGTTGTTCACCCGGAGCAACAGGAAGTTACCTTCCGATTTAAAAACTTCAAGTTGTTCAGGGTTGAAATTTTCCTTAATCAATAGATACATATACTCCCGCTCTGAAATAATTTGCTGTACCAGTTTTTGGGATGCCTCCAAAAAGGAAGGTTTGAAAAGAATGTTTCTGGCGAATGCAAGAGAAAAGGGCGTGATGGAAAATTGTAAAATCAGTTTTTTGATTAAAGCAGCCATGCCTGGAGCAGCACATAGATAGCCAAGCCTTAAACCTGCCACCGGGAAAGCCTTTGAAAAGGATCTTAATACAATCAGGTTATCATATTTTTTTACCAAAGGGGTAAAATCGGTTTTTGAGAACTCGCAATACACCCCGTCTACAATAATAACGGATTTAGGGTTGTTTCTCAGCAGGTTTTCCACGGTTTCAAATTCAATGGAATTCCCGACCGGGTTGTTGGGTGAAGTAATGATTAAAACAGAGTTTTCATTTAGCTGTGGTAGATTGGCGTAGTCGTATTCCAGATCATCAGTGAGTAACCAGGGCTTGTAAGGGATGTTGTAGGTCTTACAATGGTAGTCGAAAAGCGAGTACGATGGTTGTGTAATAACGATCTCCTTCTGGTTCAGCGCAAAGTAATTCAGCAGCGTGGTGATGATGTTGGCCGAACCCGGGCCAAGCGCGATATTCTCCTGAGAAAGTCCGCAGTAGTTCGCGATACTGGATTCAATATCTTTGTAATCGGCGCAAGGGTAGCGGTTCCAGTTGGCTTCCAGAAGTTTATGCATAACCTCCATTTTCAGAGCCAGATCGATATCATGAGACAGTTCGTTTTTATCCAGCAGGAAACGCGATTTGTGTTGGTTAACGGGCACTCGGATGGCTGCCTGCTGAAGTGCAGGATTGAAGAAATTCTCTACCATGTCAGATTGTTTTTAGTTGGCGTAGATGACGGCCAGAACGGTTTCTTTGTCGAAGGTGAAGCCCAGGAAGCCTTCCTGGTGGTGTTGGATCTTTACGCTGCCTGCAGAGCTGACAGGTGATACCAGGCACTCGTTTTTAATGGAAAACTGTTGCTCGGTAAGTTTCTCGATCCAGTGAGTAGCCGGCTCGTGTTTTTCGTATCGGTCTTTCTCGTCTTTTCCGATGATGTCCTCTATTTCGCGACCGAAAAACAGCTTAAGGGCGTTCTTGTCTTTCTGTTCAATATCGATCTGATCGATTACCTGGAAAATGCTGTAGAAGTGATTGTAGCAGTTTACAAAGCGGCTATAAAAATCGGGCTCGTAGTGATTTACATTTGGCTCTATGAGTATAAAAGCGGCTGGATTGATCTTCCTGATGCTGGCAATAGTTTTACGGCGGTTCCGGTCCGACTGGATGTGATGAAGCGCCAGCGAGGCATTTACCACTACGGTACCGGAAAGATTCCCTATTGATTCAAAGTTCACATTTTCCGCAGAGTCGCAGATGCCTGTGAATTCTATGTCAAACGGAACTCTTTCCTGGTAAGCCATAATGTTCGTTTCAGCTTGTTGGAGGGCATCGCCATAAGGCTCAATGCCGATGATATTCAATTTTTTGAGATGGCGCATGGTCGCTACGCCTTCGAGGATATTCATGATTTGGGTGCCTTGTCCGATACCGATATCAATCAGCGTAACATCAGGATGTTGGCTAATGATGTCAACAATCGCCTGGTTGGTGATCATCTGACTGTATTTTACAAAGGGAAACTTCTCGATCAGGATGTTGAAAAGCTGGATCTGGGAAGTTTCATAGCGGTTCAGGTAAATGTTCTCACCAATGAATTCGGAACAAATTCGCTTATTGAGTGCCTTTATTAAAAGGGTTGCTAGGAGCTTCTGTGAATCGGTTTCCATACCTTCCATGCAATAGGAAAACAGTTCTTCGATTTCACTTTTGGTTTGTTCGTTGAAATCCACTTGATCCAGTCGCATGATGTCCTGAAGAGATTTGTAAACGTCGATGGTGGCGGTTGCAGTCATTGTAATTTTGGTTGCAGTTTTATTTGATCAACATAACAAATGCGAGCAGGATCAGAATTACGGCGCCCAAGAACAGGAGATCGTAACTGTAGAAGGCAAGCTTCTTTTTAATACCCGATTTATTTTGTTTGTGTAACATGCCACAAATGTATGGGGCGGTGGCGGGAGAGGCTAATGGCACTTAGTCATTGACAGACTTTCTTAGTGAATGACAGATTTTGTTAGTGGATATGTTTGGGGGGATTTCCGATATTCGATTTGTTCGATTTCCGATTTCCGAATTAATAAATCAGCCCCAAAGGGGCGATATCTCCTAACGTAGGGTGTGACCCTATGTATTCCGCGCATCTAAAAAGAAGCCCCGAAGGGGTGACATAATAGTGAGCGTGTGTAAATCCCGCCCCTTCAGGGCTCATTTCTCACCAGATTCCCTTCCCGTAGGGCTACACCCTACGTTAGGAGATCGCGCCCTTTCAGGGCTTATTACTCACCAGATCCCCTTCCCGTAGGGCTATACCCTACGTTAGGAGATATCGCCCCTTTGGGGCTGATTCATTTAATTCTGGTATCGGAGAAACTCAATCGTCAAAATTTCGCAAACAGCTGGAAAAATTCATCCCGCTTGCTTCTGGAGATGGTGATCTGGGTATTGTCGGGCATGAGTATATAGCCACCGTCGCCACGCACAAACCTGCTGATGTGGTTGATATTCACTAGATAAGAGTTGTGCACCCGGAAAAAATCTTTGCCCGAGAGAGTCTCGTCAATTTCTTTCAGGGTTTTGGCCACCAGCATTTTCCGGTTGTCGGCCATCACCACATTGGTGTAATTGCTTTCGGCCTGACAATACGCGATATCCTTAGTTTGCACAAAAACCAATCCGTCGCCGGTTGACAGCGCAATTCTTTCCACATTTGTTTTCTGATTCATCAGGCTGTGGAAAAGCAATTCCATCTGCTCTGTGCTTGGCGTGCTTTTCTTTTGTTTGAGGCGCTCGGCAGTGGCTACGAGATCATCCGGATCTATGGGTTTGAGTAGATAGTTTAAGGCAGAATGCCGAAATGCCCTGACAGCGAACTGGTCATATGCCGTAGTAAAAACCACTTCAAAATTGATGTTTTTGATACGGTCAAGCATTTCAAATCCATTCATTTTGGGCATTTCAATGTCCAGAAACACCACATCGGGGTTCAACTCCTGGATGGCTTCTATGCCTTCAGCTGCTGAATTGCATTTTTTTAATATGCTGATTTCTGGGCAGTAAGTACCCATCAGCCACTCGAGCATTTCCAGGCTGCTTTTTTCGTCGTCAATTAGAATTGCCTTTATCATGCTTGCTAAATTGGAATGGTGATGATGACTTTGGTGCCACTGGCCAAACCTTGTTCATCGTACAAATCAATTATTTCCTGAGAACCGGCCATTGTGTTGCCTTCGCCTGTTATTTGTAAACGCTCCTCTGTAAGCCGCATACCCATGGATTTTCTGGTTGGTGCATTAGGGCTTTTGTATTCCCTTGCCTTTTCTCTGCCTATTCCGTTATCAATGATTTCACAGGTCAGGGCTTCTTCACTCCCACCCACCTTAATGATTAAATGCCCTCCAGATTCTTTATGAAGCAATCCATGCCAGATAGCATTTTCCACATAAGGCTGGATGATCATGGGTGGAATTTCCACATTCTCCGGATCTATTTCGGGGGCTACTTCTATAGCATAGGTGAATTTATGATCAAAGCGCAACAGCTCCATCTCAATGTAGAGTTTCAACGCTTCCAACTCATTTGAGAGCACTACACTTTTACTGGCAGAGTTGTCGAGTATGAGTCTGATCAGCTTTGCAAACTTGGTTAAATACAGCGAGGATGTTTTAATGTCGCTTTTAATGATGTACCGATTAATCGAGTTCAGGCAGTTAAAAATGAAATGCGGGTTCATTTGCGCGCGCAATGCCTGCATACGCGATTCAGCCAGCTGTTTGTTGAATTCTGTTTTGAGTTTTTCAGTGCGTTCTATTTGCCGGACCCGGTAGAGGTACAGACTATAAATCAATCCGGAAAAGAAAAAAGCTGCTAAAACTATGAACCAGGTCTTTTTGTAATAATGGGTTTCAATGAATACAGGTACAGCAATTGGTTCTCCCCAAATGCCTTCATTATTGGCAACTTTTACCTTAAACACATACTTGCCACCGTTCAGGTTGGTATAGTTTGCATAGCGCCTGGCGCCACAATACACCCAGTCTTTATCCCAGCCTTCCAGTTTATAGGCAAACTGATTCAAAGATTGGTTTGTAAAGTCGAAACACCCGAAATCGAATGAAAAGAAGTCTTCATCCGGGTGAACGATAACCGTTTGCCCATCCTGATATCGCTCAGATTGATCCTTGTTGAAAATGCTGAACTTGTCAATATAGACTTCAGGTAAAGGAGCAACCCTGTTTGCGGCTTCGAAATTCACCCGACAATATTTTCCCGGTGTGGTGATGTAAAAAGAAGAGCCACCCGCCTTCATGAAATCCATGTTTACCGTATTCTTGTCCATACCGGCTCCATGATTGAATATCCGGTATTGCAAGGTTTTGTAATTCATGTACACCGCACCCTTAAAAGTTGAAACCCAGATGTTTCCCTCCGGATCGGTATTCATATCTGCGAGTCGTGAAAAAGGCAACCCATCAGCTTCGGTAATAAGCTTGCCGACTGCCTTGTTGGGATCCTGAATGTCTATCTTTAATAATCCTTTTTTATTAACCCCCATCCAGATGTTTCCGGCGCCGTCAGCAGCAATTCCTCTTACATCTTCTTTTGTAAGAGCCTGTATTTCTGTAGGGAGTGGCCATGAATATGAATTGCTTTTTTTATCATAAATGCCAATTTTACCACCTCCAAAAACCCACATTCTATCGTATTTATCCCAAATGATTACACCGATTCCCGGAAACACGGACGAATTTGAAGTTACGTTGTTTACAGATGGTGCCAGTTTGCGCGTTTCACGGGAGAAGCGATGTAAACCACCCATACCTGTAACAACCCACATATCTCTATCCTTATCCATTTTGATAGAATTAAAATGTGGATTTCCATTGTATTCATTTTTCTCAAATGGGTCGGATATTTTAATCATGCGGCGCTTTGCCCTGTCGAATTCGTACAGATAATCCCTGCTGGATATCCACAAACTTCCCATAGTATCGAGTACTAAATCAGTAATAACCTTGAATTGATTGCCGCTACTTGGATCAATGTCAATATCAAAGACTTGTAGCTCTTTCTTACGGGGATCCATGACGTTTAACCCGTTGCCGTAAACAGTGGCAAAGTAGGTAGCGTGACACTTCGGATCTTCTATTATCCTGGAGATGTAAAAGTCATTGGTGTTTTGACTCGATGCAATTGGAAGCGACTTGAAATGAAAGATGTTGGAATTTGGGTTGTACTTGAACAATCCATCATAAGTAAGCATGAACAACACCCCATCTCTGGTAGTATTTACGAGTGAAACCCCTTTAAATTTTTCGCCTCCGCTTGTAACAAACTGAAACTCCTTTTTACTGATTGTGAAAATACCCAATCCCCGATCAGTTGAAGAAACCCAAAGTTCATCCGGGCTTTTCCATTCGAGATTAAAGTTGATATTCCCAAATGAGGAATTGAGGTCCTTCAGGTCATACTTATACGTTTGAAATGTCTCTGATTTTCTGTCAAAATAACTTACGCCACCACCCCATGCTGTTAGCCAAAAACCTATATTGCCATTAGGCAGGAGGTAATTGAAATAATCACTGCGCCCTTGAGTTGGGTCTATAATTCCGTATCTCTTAAATGAAAATGTTTCACTTTTTCTGTCAAAGCTATATAAACCATTGGCAGTACAGAGCCACATCAATCCATTCGAGTCTTCATAAGCATACGTTACTGTATTATAGGATGATTGGAGTTCCCTGGAGTAGCGTTTATCGATATCGGGCAAATTATAACGCTTGTAGAATCCTGTTCTTGGGTAATACACATTAAGGCCAAGTTCGCGGCTGCTAAACCATAATCCACCGTCACGGTCGCGAAGAAAAACCCTGATATAGCCCTTGGCTTCCTCAGGATTCATCAGACTATCAAGATCAAAGTTTTCGAAACACTGACATTCCGGGATGAATCGACTCAATCGGTTTCGGGTGTATCCCAACCACAGTGTTCCTTCGTAATCTACAAATAGTGTTTGCCCAACATCATCTTGCAGCGAATTAGAGTTCCCTTCTTCATGGCGGAATATCTTAAAAGACTTGCCGTCGTAACGGTTCAAGCCGTCATAAGTACCAATCCATAAGAAACCAGCAGAATCCTGTACAAATTGAGTTATCAGGTGGGTAGACAAGCCATCTTCCTCATCAATCAGCTCAAAATTGATATCGTTCAACTCCTGACTCCAGGAGTTGAATGAACAGACCATCATAATTACGAAGGCCGGTATCCATATTAGATAGGCGCGCATAAATGTTGAGCCTCTCCGAGGCTTTGACAGATGTTGAGCCTCTCCGAGGCTGTTACATATGTTTTGCCTCTCCGAGGCTTGTACATATGTTTTGCCTCTCCGAGGCTGTTAGATGAGTGCATTCACAATTATGTCCCGAAGCGAGTTCGGGATCAATCGTCAATCAATAGTTGGCATCCATCACCTCACCAGCGTAACGTCCCCATGATACAGTTCAACCTCGCCATCCGTAAACTCCACTTTAGCCCACCAAACAAATACTGCCGGATTCATTGCTGAACCGCGGAAATTTCCATCCCAGCCGGTTGATTCATCACTTGCCTGGAAATGCTCCTTCAGGAATACTTCATTTCCCCATCGGTCAAATATCTGAAGTGTCTGGATTTCCCGCACATTTTTGCCAAAAATGGTAAAGATGTCGTTGACGCCATCCTGGTTTGGTGAAAAGATATTGGGTGCGTACACATTTCTTTTCCGGTTTACCAGTACCTGTACCTGTGCTTCTGCATCGCATCCGTTTTGATCTGTTACCACAAGCATATAAACAGTACTGCTTGATGGCGTAGCCCATGGGTTTTCGCAATCAGTACAAGACAAGCCTGTGGATGGCGTCCATTGCCAGGAGGCGATGTTAGCTGGAGCAATATCAGTGAATGGTTTTAGCTGAATGGAATCTCCGACGTCGATGATGGAAACCGTAGCAATACTCAAACTGGGAATAAACGGAAGGTCAATCACCACGGCTTCCTCAGCTGTACAACCGAATTCATCATTTACCACCAGGGAATAGATCCCAGGTGTCAGGTTACTTGCCAGACTTGCAGTACTATAGGTTTGGCCACCATCTGTTGAATACTGAAACGGGGCTTGTCCGTTGCTTACTCCTCCAAAATCTACCATTCCTGTATTCGTATGGCAGTCGGGTTGAATAAGCGTTGGTACAAATTCCGGTGGCTCAACCTCATACACCAAAACATCATCTACAGCAGTACAACCGTTTGTTTCATTGGTTACCGTTAGGGTATAGGTGCCAGGAGCATCTACTGTGCTTGTTTGCGAAGCAGCACCAGATACAATCTGGCCATCGGTGCTGATCCAGGCGTAAGACAGCGTAGCCGTTGTAGTAGAGCTACCATTGAGCATTACCTGAAGCTCGTTGCAGTTCAATGGATCAGCCGTTCCGGCCTCGGCATTTGGTGTGGCTATATCCTGATTCACTAAAACCTGAGCAGAGGTACTACAACCATTTTGAGAATTCTGAATATTCAACTGGTAGCCGCCGGGTTGGTCCACCATCACCATCAGCGTACCTTGGCCAGATGCAATATTTCCGTTTGAGGTGGTCCAAAGAGGCGTGAAATTCGCTCCGCTACTGGACCCGATGGCATTCAATGTAACAGTGTTTTGCACACAGGTTAAAGTGCCAGGGCTCGCAAGGGCAACAACTGGAGAAATGGTATCAATGCCAACAGTAGTACTGGCCGATGAAGTACATCCATTGCTTCCGGTAGTCACAACCAGTGTATAGGTTCCGGGGCTGCCAACATTTGGACTCAGGCTTGTTCCGCCATTGAGAATCTGCCCATTCGTGGTACTCCAGTTGTAGGTAACGCCATTTGCCACTGTGGAGCCTGCTCCACTAAGCGACAGGCTTTGTACGGCACAGGTGATGTTTCCGGAAGGAGCAGCTATTGCATTGGGCGGATTGATATCCTGTGATACATAAACGGCTAATGAAGCGTCGCAGCCATTTATAGTGCTTTCAATGGTGAGTATATAAGTGCCAGGCTGGTCTACGCTTGGGTTTAGCGAGTTTTGACCACTGCTGAAATGCCCGTCAGGAGTTTCCCAGGTGATGGTGTAATTTCCGGTGCCCGGTTGTTGTACGGCGCTTTGCAGGGTAGAAGCCGTATTTATACAAGTCAGGGGCTGCACCGGTTGTATGGTGAAATCGGGAGATAATGTATCAACATCTACCGTTACCAAATCGCTCGCGGTGCAACCATTGGCAATGAGGGTTGCTGTGAGCACATACGTACCCGTTTGGTCGATATTTGGCGTCAGTGAATTTCCACCGCTGACAATATTTCCGTCTGTCGTTTGCCAACTGTACGTGGCCGGACCACTGCTATTTGTTCCAAGAAGATTTAAATCGGTGCTTGCACAGGTAAGCGTGGCATTTGCACCGGCATCTATTTGTGGAGGGGATACATCTTCCAACACCGTTACGCTGCTGCTGAGTGTACATCCATTCGCGTTGTTGGTAACAACTAATGTATACACACCAGGATTATCTATCAATGGCATAAGGGTGCCATTTCCACTGACAATATTTCCTCCGTTTCCTGCTGTCCAGTTATAGCTGAAATCTGTCCCTGTGCTGGCGGTTGCATTCAGCATGGTTTGAGTAAGCGAGCAGGTCAGCGTTGCTGCCAGTCCTGCATTGGCGGAGGGTGCGTTGGCATCATTCAAAATGTCCAGGGCATCTGTGGAAGAACAACCATTTGCTGGGTCAGTTACGGTCAGCGTATATGTTCCCGGGGCATCTATCACAGGCGTCGGACTCATGCCACCCGAAACAATGTTTCCACCATTGGAAGCCGTCCATTCAAAGTTTAGATTTGGCGCCCCCGAGCCTGAGCCGTTTAGCGCCAGACTGTTCAGGTTGCAGGTTAAGGTATCATTCAATCCGGCATCCACCGTTGGTGGTGTGGTGTTTTGAATTACGCTTACCAGAATGTTGCTGCTGCAACCATTGTCCAGATTGAAACTTGTGAATGTGTAATCGCCCCCGGCATCCACTACCGGATTCAGACCATTTATTCCAGATACAATATTGCCACCGTTGCTGGCCGCCCAACTGTAGGAGAAGTTGCCTGGTAACGACAGGTTTTGACCCTGCAAGGTTTCCTGCGGATTGCTGCAGGTAATTTGAGCTGGACTGGCAATCTGAAGCGAAGGTGTGTTTATGTCTTGTAGCACTATGGCGTCCAAAGTCATGCCACATCCATTGTTCAGGTCAGTTGCAGTAAGTGTATAGGTGCCCGGGGCATCAATATTTGGAATAAGGGTGTTATCACCCGATACGATATTTCCTCCATTGGATGCTGTCCATACATACGTGAAACTTCCTGGCAATGACTGATTTTGAACCTGAAGGTTCTGGCTAATTATGGAACAGGTCAGTGTGTCAGGTGTACTAAGTAGAAGTTGAGGCTGAGCAGTATTTTGCAAAATCTGAACAGAGTCAATGGAGGTGCATCCGTTGCCTGGATTGGTAACCTGTACTATGTACAATCCAGGCAGGTCGACCATTACAGCGGCGGTATCGGTATTGCTTATAAAATTCCCATTGGGGCTGATCCAACTATACAATAATGTATTGGAAGGGTTCGGACCGTTTGCCAGCAAGTCCTGGATGGGCGTTGTGCAAGTAATGGTATCTGGCAGGCCAGCATCCGCCAATGGCGTTGCGATGTCCTGAGAAATACTAATGGTATCGGCCACTACACATCCGTTTGTCGTGTTTGTAACCACCAAAATATAGTCTCCCGGAGTGTCACCGATAGCGTTTATGTTCGTGTCCGGTCCCAATATATTTCCTCCGTTTATGGCGCTCCATTGATAATTGTATTCAGCTCCAACGGAAGAACCGGTTCCGTCAAGCGTCATTTGTAGTTGTGTGCAGGTTAATGGCCCGGCCACATTGGTTGCAGCCACGGGAACACCCGCTTCTATTTCAACCAGCGTGCTGTCAACTGATGTGCAACCATTTACATTATTGGTACTGGTAATAATGTAAGTACCCGGGGCATCCACGGTAGGGTTCAGGGTATTTTGTCCGGCAATGATGTTGCCGCCATTGCTTGCCGTCCAGTTGTAGCTGTAACTTCCGGCTGGACCGTTATTGTGCGCGCTCAGATCTATGGAGGTTATGGCGCAAGTGAGCTGGTCCGGTGGGTCAATGGAGACCTGGGGCGGGCTGATGTTTTGAATGGCGATTGCCAGGTCTGTTCCTGTACATCCGTTTACGGTATTGGTAATTTCCAATTGATAGGTCCCTGGTTGGTCAATCAAAGGGTTTGCCGTGTCTTCGCCACTTACGATGTTTCCGTTTGAGGTAGTCCACAAATAACTGATATTGCTACCATTGCTGGAGCCATTGGCATTGAGGTTTATGCTTTGAACGCTACAGGAAAGTGTATCGGGAGAATTGGCAACGACCGTGACCACATTGGTATCTGCGGCAACGGTGTCTGTCGCCATGTTTACACAGCCGTTTATACTGTCGATGACGGTGAGCGTATAGGTGCCTGGAGCATTTACTACCGGGTTTAGTGTAGTATCACCAGACACGATATTTCCGCCATTGCCGGCTGTCCACAAATATCCGAAGTTGGGACCCGTGCTGCTGCTATCGCCAGAAAGGGTAATGCTGGGTGACTGACAGGTAATAACTCCGGGCATCACAATGTTGACCATTGGGGTATCCATATTTGAAAAGACTACCGCATCGCCATAGGAGAAACAGCCGTTTATGGGATCCTGAACCGAAACATGATAGTCTCCCGCTGAATCTACCTGTGGATTTGGCGTGAATTCGCCACTCACAATATGACCGCCATTGCTGGCTGTCCAGTTGATCAGTACAAATGGTGGCGGATACAGATACACGATCATGGTGAGCGTATCTGAAGTGCAGGTAATTTGTTGTTGTGCCGGGACAAACAAATGAGGGGGAGTCAAATTTCCAATCACGGTAACTGTATCATAAGAGGTGCAATTTGTACTTGTATTCGTCACGTGCAGTACATAAATGCCAACCGAATCAACCAGGGCAGTATCCAGATTTTGTCCGGCAATAAAGTGCCCGCCAATGGTTGTCCAGGAATAAGTGATATTAGCTCCACTGGAAGAACCCGCTGAAGAAAGCAAAACGGTATCCTGAAAACAGGTTAGAGTGTCTGAAACACTTGCCACAGCAGTTGGTGGGGTGGTAACAGCAGTTACTTCTACTTCTGCTGTTGCGGTGCAACCAGTATTTGTGTTGGTAACAGTAAGGGAATAGGTTCCTACCTGATCGACGGTTGCAATTTTTTGACTGGCTCCCGATATGATGTTTCCATCAAAGGTTGACCAGGAGTATGTAGAAAATCCTGACTGGCTGGAGTTGCCGATGAGCTGGGTAGTGCCAGAGCCACATCCCAACGGGTTGGGTGGGTTAATCCATGCAGAGAGCGGATTTGGATTGAGGATTACATTGACAATGGCTGTTTTTTCACAAACAGTTCCGTCCGGGGCAATGTAAGAAACGGTGAGGGTATATTCACCCGCAGCGTTCACAGTGGGTGTCAGGGTAGTTTCTCCATCAATGATGTTGCCGTTGATGGTTGTCCATTGGTAGGAAATTTCCGGTCCTGCACTCGATCCAATTCCACTTAATGTTACTTCAGCTCCGTCGCAGGGTAATGTTACAACAGAAGGAGCGGCAAATGCTGTGATATTGATTACTTCAACATGTACGGTATCGGTTACGGTACAAACCGGGGCAAATACGATATCGTCGAGGGCAAAATCATTTCCTCCTAAAACGGTATTTTGGTTGACAATACAAATCGTAGCGCTTGAGTTGTTACCGCTGTCCCAGGTTTGAAAGTACTGCTGCCAATTACACAAGGTGCCACCCGGGCTGAATATTGGTCCAACGGGCGTACCGTTTATGGAAAACTGTAATAAAGCCGGAGATGCCGCCACTACCGATGTAGCCCAGGCAGAGAGCACATACTGTGTATTGGGAGTTATGTTTACTGTTTGGCACCATACATTTTGATTGGGTGATCCCGATCCATTTACCACCATCATTTGTCCGGCACCTGAAGTATGATCGTCACAATCTGCGAACCCCGGGTGGTCATTCATGGGGTTGTCTAAAACGTCATATAAACCTTCAGGGACGAGGTCGCCGGGGCTATAACCGTAATCGCTGCTAAAGCCAGTGTTTCCAGATTCAAAATCTCCATTCATCACCACATTATTGCTGAAATCGGGTGCAGTGGCAGTTAAAACAAAGAATGTAGATTGTGAAACAGTGACTGTAGGGTTCAGGGTTGGCCCCAATCCGGGTGTCCACCAGAAATCCAGATAATCGCCGAAAATGCTGCCATTTAACTGTGTAGGAGAAGGCGGCGCACAGAGATAAATGTCTTCTCCAGCGTCCACCGTAATGTTGCACTGGGCAACAGATCGACCATAAAATGCTATAAAGAACAGGGGTATAAGTGCCGATCGATGAAAAATGAACATACGCATTCGTATTTAAGAAGCTGTTCGAAAAACGATAAGAAAGACAAACCTACACGAAAATTCTCTTTTTTTTGATCAGAAGAAATAAATGAACTTGAGGAAACGGTCGGGATTTTGCATGTAACGGTTGTGAAACTTCAAAATAAAAAAAAATTACAAATATAATTGGTCATGCATGTGTTAATTTCGATATTTGTCGCGAGCCAAAGCCGGTTGTAGTGCTTAATCCGCTTTGTTAACCAAATTTTCCCGTATTGCTTATGGCTCGAAAATTTACTCCGCCTTTACATGTGATCACACTTGACATACTCAATGTTTGATCCAAAAAAAACGGCGGTAGTGCTTCAGAGCACTGCCGCCGTTCTCTTTTTTAGTGATCAACGATCAACGATCAGTGTTCAACGATCAGTGAGGTGTTTCCCGGGCCTTACTTAAGGTATATCACCACTGCATATGAGTAACCACAAACTATCAACCACTAACCATTGACCACTAATCATTGATCACTAACCATTGATCACTAATCATTGATCACTACTCCATTCGCAATTTAAATGCCAGCCCTCCAATATTTCTGGGAGCAATATCGCCTGGGCATTGTACTTTGATATCGTCAAAAAAGACTGAATCGCCATCGCCGCTGAGAGATTCCAGCAAAGCCCTGGCATTGGCTGGGTAATCGCTTCCTTTGACGCTAAACATTGTTGGATCCTTTTGCTTGGGCAATATGGTCATTTCATAACCGATTATCTTGCATTCCGCATCAAAATCAAAGTTCTCTAACAGGGCTGTAAGGCCTTTTTTAGAAAGCAAGGTTCCTTTTGTAATAAATCCTCCACCGGCTGGCTTGGCAGTTCCAAGTTTGGGGCTGGGATCGGGAATGCGTTTTACACGATACTGTTGGTCTGCAATCACCTGATTTCCGGATTTTGTTTTTTGCATTACCCGGATGGTGATTTCACCGGGCGTAGTTGGGCGTACGTTGTATAATCCGTCGCCGCCATCGATGGTACCCTCTCCAATCAGATCAACTACCAACTCCTCATTGGGGACTCCGGCTGCGGCGATCCGCAATGGATTGTCCACACCGATATACAATACATTCATTTTTATGGCTTCAACAGCCACCAGTGGAGAGGGTTCGGCTACACTTTTAGGACTTACAGGTTCGGCAGTAGCTGGCTCTGCCGGCGCAGGGGCGGCAACCGGTTCTGCTTTTATGGTTTTTTGGGGTGGAACTGTGTCGATTTGCAGCACAGGTACAGGTTGGCTAATCTCTTTTTCCTGAATATCTTTGGGTTTGTTTGGCAGCCAGCTAAGCATAGCAAACATACATGGCAAAAGCATGATGATCATCCAGTTGGGACGAGCTTCTTTTTTATTGGAAATGCCTGCGATGCGCAGGATACGTGCTGAAAAACTATTTTTTCCTGTGGCGTTCATAGTAAATTGAGTTGAAAGGTTAAGGGTGGAAAGTTTGAGATCGGTAAGGGTTTTTGCGTAAAGCATAGGATCGGCTGAATGTTGCAAGACAACATCATCGCAGCAATATTCCCGCAGCTGACGGGCTTCGCGCGAAATCAACCTAAACAGGGGATGATAGAAGAAAATGGTATCCAGCATGATCTGACCCAGATTTACCAGATAGTCGTAGCGACGTATATGGGCCAGCTCGTGTAGTAGAAGCGCTTCTACCTGAGCTGGGGATAGCTGCATAAGCATACCTGCCGGAAATAAAATTAAAGGTTTGAGGAAACCGACGGTAAGGGGTTCATTCACTCGTGATGATTCCAGTAAAACCACATTTGATCTAATGCCCAGATTACGCATTAGTTTTTGGCAAGTTTGAGCAAAGACATCTGCCGGTTTTCCAACATTTCTGCTTTTTAAGCGGCGGAGCATCCACCAGCCACCCAACAAACGGACCCAAAGTAAGCCTACTCCCATGGCCCAGAGTATGCCAATTATGGATGAGTTGGCTTCGAGCCAGTTTGTAAACATGTTGGTCAACTGATTCCAGGAGTTTATGGTTTCTATTGGTTCAACAACAGTGGTCTCAGCGATCGTATTTAGTGGTTGAAAAGCTGGTTGTGGCAATGGTTTAGGGTTGAGGGATGCCGGGGCAAATTCTTGCAGTAAAGTTCCGCCAAACCAAAGTAAAGAGGCCAACATGGAAACAAGCGACAGGCCATATACAACCTGATTTTTACCGCGAAAAAGCTGGCTGAAAACCTTGAAAAGCAGGAAAATAAGGGCTACTTGCCAGATGGAATGCAAAACCGCCCAGCCCAGCGCCTGCACAAACGGATGATTGGATAAGGAGAAGATCATTTTTTCGAAATTTGATTGTCTAACCAGTTTTTTAATTCAAGCAACTCCTCTGGAGTTGCTTTTTCATTTCCCAAAGCATGCATCATCATATCCAGTGCAGAACCACCGAATGCATTTTGCATGACCTTCTTTACCAGATTTCCTTTTACCTCTGTTTCGTTTATTCTGGTCCTGAAGAAATGAGTGCCTTCCACAATTTCTTTTTGCAGCACCCCTTTTTCCTGAAGCCTCTGAACCTGTTTTAGCACTGTGGTGTATCCGACTGTTTTACCAGACTCCACTATCTGTTCATGTATGGTTCTGACACTTGCCGGTTCGGATTGCCACAAAACCTGCAGAATTTCAAGCTCTGCTTCACTTGGCTGGTAAATGATTTTTTCTGACATGGTAGTGTATAAGAGGATGATTTGAACTTTATAACGGCAAATATATACGACAATTGTCGTAGCGTCCAAATTTATTTACGACAAATGTCGTAGATTCTGCAAATTTTAACATAAATGGGAGTGGTTAGTGATCAACGATTAGTGATCAACGATCAATGATTAATGATCAGGGATGTGTTTTCCGGGCCTTACTTAAGGTATGTATCACTACTGCATATAAGTAACCACAAACTATCAACCACTAACCACTAATCATTGATCATTAATCATTGATCACTAACCATTGACCACTAAAATTCCATTCTGTTTTCCGAACTTTGCCCCTGGCTATCCCGTTTTACCAGCAAACATGAACAACAGGCAGAAAATTTTTAATGACCCGGTTTACGGTTTTGTCTCCGTACCACGCGGCATCCTGTTGGATCTGATAGATCATCCGAGTTTTCAAAGGCTTCGACGTATCAGGCAGCTCGGACTTACTTCTTTTGTATATCCCGGGGCGTTACACACACGATTTCATCATGCCTTAGGCGCTTTGCATCTGATGCAGGAAGTGCTTGAAACCCTGCGCCAGAAAGGCACACCGATCTCGGATGAGGAAGCCGAAGCAGCTTGTATTGCCATTTTATTGCACGACATCGGGCATGGACCTTTTTCACATGCCCTTGAGCATACATTGCTGGAGTACCAACACGAGGATATTTCCATCATGTTTATGGAGGCCTTAAACAAAGAGTTTGAGGGCCGGCTTTCCCTGGCCATTGAGATATTCAGGGACACGTATCACAAAAAGTTTCTGCACCAGCTTGTTTCCGGACAACTGGATATGGATCGGATGGATTATCTGAATCGCGACAGCTTTTTCACCGGAGTCAGTGAAGGAGTTATTGGATACGACCGAATTTTAAAAATGTTGGCTGTGCATGAGGGGGAGTTGGTTGTAGAGGAGAAAGGCATATATAGCATAGAGAAATTTTTAATTGCGCGCCGTCTGATGTATTGGCAGGTGTATTTGCATAAAACAGGAGTAGCTGCCGAGAAAATGCTCATTCACACCTTGCGCAGGGCGAGGACGCTGGCACTCAGGAAAACCGAGCTCGAAGTACCCCGGCATCTTGGCTGGTTTTTATACAGGGATCCGGGTGAACCTATGGATACGGAAGAATTGCTGGCTCATTTTACCCACCTGGATGATCACGACGTGACGGCAGCGGTGAAATATTGGTCTGAATCGCCCGATCCGACCTTATCGTTTTTGTCGAAGGGTTTGCTGGAGCGTCGCTTGTTCCGGCTTGAATGGCACAACAAAGCTGCCTCGGAAACATACATTCAAGAGATAAAAGACCAGGTAAGACAACATGTTGGTATGGATGATTCTTTGAATGATCTGGTGTTTACCGGCTCGGAAAGCAACCGGGCTTACGACGATTCAAAGGAGCAAATCCGGATACTATTCAAAAATGGCGAAGTAAAGCCAATCGATCAATGTTCAGATGTTCCACTTTATACTCAACCAGTTACGAAACATTACATTTGTTATCCAAAGTTTCCTGGATGAAGAAATTGATAAATTACCAAAAAATCACCTGAAATGTACCTATTTTGCCATGGTGCCGGGTTACTTTTGCGGAAATGGCGATTTGTTTTAATACATGTTACCTCAAGTTAATATCGCCGTATTAAAGACCTAACCTTAGAGCTCATATACATCGACAACCTTTTCTATTTCAAACATTCGTTAACCAATTTCACACAACATGAGAAAAATAATATTTCTCCTTCCGGTTTTTATCTGCCTGGTAACCTTTGCTTCTGCACAGGATTCTCCGCCAAATGCACAGGTTGGTAAATGCTACGCAAAATGTCTCATTCCTGATACTTACGACAACGTCACCGAGCAGGTATTGGTAAAAGCTGCTTCCAAGAAGACGATCGCCGTTCCTGCAGAATACGATAATAAAACAGAACAGGTGGAAGTGAAATCCGCCAGTAAGCGTGTTATCGCCGTTCCTGCCGAGTACGAAACTGTCACTGAGCAGGTACTGGTAAAAGCTGCTTCCAAGCGTTTGGTGCCAGTTGCCGCAGAATATGAAACAGTAGAGGAGCGCGTAATGATCAAGCCAGAGAGCAAGAAGATCACTACTGTTCCTGCTGAATACGAAACTGTAACCGAGCAGGTATTGGTTTCTGCAGAAAGCAAGAAGATCACTGAAGTTCCTGCTGTATACGAAAACGTTACAGAGTCTTACGAAGTGGAGCCAGCATACACTAAGATTGATGTATTGCAGCCAACTTATGTAACTGAGACTGAGCGCGTAGAAGTTAAGCCTGCTTCTACCAAGTGGGTGAAAAAGCGCGCTGATGCGAATTGTCTTAGCGCAAATCCTGACGACTGTCTGGTTTGGTGTTTGGTTGAAACACCGGCTGAATACGAAGTGATCACTAAAAGAGTGAATAAAGGTTGCGACGGTTCAGGAGTGGCTGATGCCGGTTGCACCAAAACAACTGAAGTTCCTGCCAAGATGGGAACACGCCAGGTTCGTAAAGTAAAAACACCTGCTACTACGAAAGAAGAAGTTATTCCTGCCAAGTATAAGACCATGACTGTTCGCAAGGTGAAAACCCCTGCCAAAACAGTTGAAACAGTTATTCCAGCTGAATACTCTACTGTGAAGAAGCAAGTACTGAAAACGCCTGCTACTGTAAGAGAAGAAGAAGTGCCAGCTGAATACACTACTGTAAGCAAGAAGGTGGTAAAAACACCGGCTACATTCCGTGAGGAAGCTATTCCTGCAGAGTACAAAGCCGTTACTACACGCGTTCTGAAAACAGCTGCTACAACCCGCACAGAAGATATCCCTGCAGAATACGCTACAGTTACCAAGCGCAAACTCGTTAAACCAGGTGGATTCACCGAGTGGCGCGAGATCCTTTGTGCTGAAAAAGTAACCGGATACACCGTGCGCCAGATCCAGTCTGCTCTTATCAAAGCAGGCTACAACCCTGGTCCAGTGGATAACATCATGGGTTCCCGCACAAAAGCTGCCCTCGTGAAGTTCCAGAAAGACAACGGACTGCCAACCGGTCAGCTCGACTTTGAAACATTGAAGAAACTCGGGGTTAATTATTGATCCTGATGTAGGAATTTAAAAGCCCTATGTCGCAGGATTTGCGTCATAGGGCTTTTTGATATACGATATATGATATCCAAAATACAATATCAGATTTATCAATTTCTACAGACATATCAAATATCGTATTTCGGATATCATATATCGTATATCAATAGATAAATCTGCCTCTTTGGCAGAAATTAACCTTTGGTTGGAAAATTTGCATGATTTTTGACCGTTATACATCAGTTTAATCCTTAACCCCCAAGGGAGAGCGTTTTTTTAGTCTCACGAAGGTTTTATCAAACACCATGGAAAATAATTTGATGCAGTATATGGTAGATTTTACCCTGCCATCTGAATTGTCTGAAGAATTTGTAAGCAGTATACCACGTCAGCGATCAGCAGTAAACAAATTGCTGGGCGAAGGAAAAATTCTCAACTATGCCCTTTCATTGGAAAATTCCAAGCTTTGGGTGGTGTTTTCAGCCAGCTCGGAATCAGAGTTGATGGAAATGATGGAAGATCTGCCGCTTACCAGATACATGAAGGTTAGCATTAGCGAGCTTACTTTTTATAATGCTTCCAATCCTTACGCTCCTGTATTTTCAGTTAACTAGTTCAGTTAAATGACGATCTGGCAGTGGATCTACCCGTTTAGCCGCAGTTCTGCGAAAAATGAAGCTTTCTCCGAGCTTCGAGCAAAGCCAATACTCTCTACGATAGAGAGACTTTCACATCGTATAGAAGAGCGTTTCCCGGATGCCGGCCTCTTAAGGGTCTGTAATGAATTTTATGACCTGGCCAGACGCTCCGAATCTCTGGCACGCCGACTTACTTATCCAATCTGGCCTGTAAGGATCATCGCTATTTTGGCGGCTCTCTTATTGTTTGGCCTGGTTGCCTTTGCGCTATATCAGTTGGCCACACATTTTAATTTCACCAGTGAAGGACTGTCCGATTTATTGCAAACCACTGAATCGGCGGTAAATGAGCTGATCTTTCTGGCACTTGCCTTCTATTTTCTGACAAGCCTGGAATCGAGGATTAAGCGTGGGGCTGCCTTAAAAGCTTTGCACCAGCTGCGAAGCATTGCGCATATTGTGGATATGCACCAGCTTACCAAAGACCCTAGCCACCAACTGGTGAAGATCTCCGACACAGAGTCTTCTCCCAAGCGCGCGCTTACCCGGGAGCAGCTCACCCGGTACCTTGATTACTGTACGGAAATCCTCTCCCTGAATGCAAAAATAGCTGCGCTATTCGCCCAGCATGTAGATGATCCCGTTGTTTTGGATGCCGTTAAGGATCTGGAATCACTAAGCCAGGGCTTATCAGCCAAGATCTGGCAAAAGATCATGATTCTTGATCTGTCCGAGTAATTAGGCACTATTGAGCCAATGGTGAAAAAGGCTCAATTACCGGTCAAATGTTAATAATTAGCGGTTGTTTCCAAGTTTAAAAAATTTGCCGTTTGTTTGCTTTCCTTTATTTCCCCAAAGAACCCAAATCGATAAAAAAACGCATGGATTCAATCGTTTTTTAATGAATAAGGTGCTAAGTGTGTAAAATTTAGACAAAAAATTTGTACTCACATTTGCCTTTTTTAACTTTGTGCGTCTCTTCTCTCCAAATGCCCTCGCTTGCAAGGCGAGTTTCACAAAACCAGAGAGGTCGCAGCAAAACGAAATCCATTTTAACCCGTCACTCTTGAAAAGCGTTTGCTGTAGATTTGTCAAATTTATTTAGAGGCGAATGACAATCGCTGATTTGTCTGGTAAACACCAACCTATATGGGCAGGAAAGAAAAATTTGTTTATAATATACATACCCTAACCTACGAAAAAGTAGTTGTCCCCTTTAAAACCCGCATTTGGCAAGCCTTCGGATTCTTCTCCGTTGTTATCGTTACATCCCTTTGTATGCTTGCCGTTTTCTACAGCGTTTTCCCTTCTCCACGGGAAACCGATCTGATGCGTGAAATCTCCCAAATGGAGTCAAAGTACAAACAGATGAGTGAGCAGGTTGATGTTATGTCCAAAGTGCTCCAGAACATACAAGACCGCGATGCCAATGTGCACCGCATGGTATTTGGTATGGATCCCATTGATCAGGATGTATGGACTGCCGGTGTAGGTGGTCACGAAGCACACCCTGAACTATCAGCTTTCAAATACAGTGGCGCTTCCATAGGCGACGCTTTGGGTAAAGTAGATATGCTTAGCCGTCAATTATCGCTGGAGAGTAAATCACTGGATACCCTTCAGTCGCTGGCCAAGAATCAGGAAAACATGCTGGCATCCATCCCAAGCGTAAAACCTGTTAGAGAAGATAAGCTGCAAAAAAGTATAGGAACTCTTTCAGGATTTGGATACAGGATTCACCCGGTGTATAAATTCAAGAAATTCCACGCCGGTCTCGACTTCCCGGCGCGCACCGGCACAGCCATTCAGGCATCCGGCGATGGCACTGTAGTTGAAACCGGTTGGCATCACGGATATGGCAATTGTGTTAAAATTAGCCATGGCTATGGATACCAAACGCTTTATGGCCACATGAGCAAAATAACCATAAAGAAAGGTCAGAAGGTTAAAAAAGGTCAGAAGATCGGGGAAGTAGGTGATACAGGACTTTCTACAGCACCACACTTGCACTACGAAGTCCATTACAAAGGCAACCCGATCAACCCGATCAACTTCTGCATGGATAATTTAACGCCGCAGGAATACCAGCAAATGGTTAACGCTGCGCAAAAAGCAAATCAATCTCTCGATTGATCATATCAGTTTCTCCGAACCAACGAAACGATAAACAGCAGTGAAAAAAAGGAGCGCATTTGCGCTCCTTTTTTTAATGTACCAATGTACCAATGTACCAATGTACCAATGTACCAATGCGCAAGGTATTAATGTATCAATGCGGATGTAAGAGTATATTTAGGTAAGTTCAGTCTTCGGTTCAAAGCTGTGATTTTATTAATATACTTCCTGTGTCTACATAGTCATATTGCGCATTGATGCATTGTTACATTGTTACATTGTTACATTGTTACATTTTCTCTTTCATCGCTTGCCACAGCGATTCTTCCGGCAATGGGGCTTCCAAAGAAATCCGCTCGCCAGACATGGGGTGTTCAATATCCAGTTTCCAGGCGTGTAAATGAATGGATCGGTCGCGGTTGCTTCTTCTCGCGCCGTATTTTACATCTCCTTTCACCGGACAACCCATGGCAGCCAGTTGGGCCCTGATTTGGTGATGTTTTCCGCTAATGGGTCTTATCTCCAGAAGAAAGTAACGATCGCTTTTGCCAATAAGTTTGTATTCGAGTTCGGCCCGCTCGCTGTCGGGCTGTTCTTCGGTATGTACAGTGCTTATATTCTTAGCCTGGTTTTTTTGCAGATAATGGACAAGTGTTCCCGATTCGGCTGGTGGCTCATTTTGTACCAGCGCCAGATATACCTTTTCTACATTTCTATCCTGAAATTGTCCGGTGAAGCTGGTCATAACAGCTTTTGTCTTCGCAAATAAAACAATGCCGCTAACCGGGCGATCGAGCCTGTTTACCAGGTGAACGGTGCGTTTACAGCGTTTTTCTACCTGATCGAGCAGGGATTCATCACCGGTCTTGTCTGGTTGTGAGGCAAGGCCTGCAGGTTTATTGCAGGCGATAAAAAGGTCGTTATGAACCAGTATCTGAAGCATGGTATGCCAGGTTAATCAGTGAAATAATGTGATGTCTATTTGCCCGAGTCTATTTCCTCGTAATCGATGTAATCTCCTTCATCATCATCGTCGCGATGTTTGATCTTTGGTTTTCCTTTGGATGGGGGAGGGGTTTCGGCAAAAAACGGTTGAATAGCCCGGTATAACCACAGAATTGCCAAAAAAGTAAAGATCCATTTCAATAACATGGCTCAAAGGTAAGCACGATTCGAAGGGGCAGCAACACAAGAGGTCAATTAGGGGGCTGTATTGGTTCTTTTTCAAAGAAGGATTTCAGGAAAGGGTGGCTAAATACTGCCAGTAATATGATCAACATGCCTAAATAGAAATTAGGACCAAGTTCTTTGTCTTCCCGGAATATCAGTGCTGCCAATAAAACACCGTAAATAGGCTCTAAATTGATGGTAAGTATGGTGCCAAATGCAGAAATATGCCTCAATGCCTGCAAGGTTAGGTAGTGGGTGAGCAAGGTACACAACCAGGTGAGCACCAGCAACCATATCCAGTCCTGACTGGATGGCATCAAACGGGTTTCTGGAGTGTGCCACAACAAAAAAGGTATAAACACCGAACAGATAAGGGTTGCAGCTGATAATTGAACAAAACTCATCAAGAGAGGGGCAGGAGAGTATTTTTCCACCACTTCCTTATTCAAAGAATTAAAAACAGAGGCGATCAGTGCACCAAGTATTCCGAGCCCAAAACCTATCTGCATATCCCAGTTTATGGTTCCGATCACAAGCGCCATTCCAGGTAGAATAAGCAAGCCCAATCCAAGCTCATACCATTTTACTTTTTGTCGGGTGATAATCGGCTCGGCAATCGCTGCAAAAAAGGATGTGGTGGCCATAGTCGCCACCGCTACTGAAGCATTTGATAATTTTACGGCTGCGTAAAAACAAATCCAGTGAACACCTACCAAACTCCCAATCAAAATCAACCGGAGCCAGAGCTTGCGCGAAAAGCTTAGCAGCTTTCTTCGCGGGATCAGAAAGAACAAGGTTGCGCTGGCCAGGAATACGCGCCACCAAACCAATGGTATGGCGTTCAGGTTGATCAGCTTACCCAAGATGGCGGTAAACCCCCAGAGGAAGACGCAGAAATGCAGGGAAAGATATGCCTGAAGCTTATTCTTCATAATTTGTTGTAAATGGGTAATCCCAATTGATTAAATGATTGACGATTACATAATTACATGATTGCTGAGTGGAAGGTAGATTTTAGATCTGGTATCATTTATCTTTTATGGATTACAAATTTAAAATTCCATCAGCAATCATGTAATCATGTATTCATGTATTCAACCCTTATCTTCGCGCAAAATCGAATTTGTAACAAGATGTTCAGTTGGATAAGCAAATTCATACTCTGGCTAATGGGCTGGAAGATTACCGGACATTATCCACGGGAATTGTCGAAGGTGGTGATCGCTGTGGCTCCACATACCGGGACTATAGATTTCCCAATCGGTGTTTTGGTGAATAGCGCTGGTCGTTTCCGGGCAAATTACGTGGGTAAACATACCTTGTTCAAGCCGCCGTTTGGATTTTTCTTTCGTTGGGTGGGTGGCATCCCGGTTGACCGGAGCAAAAATCACAATTTCGTGGCAGCTACGGTTGAAGCATTTGAGCGGGAAAAACGCATCCACCTGGTGATTGCTCCTGAAGGTACCCGGAAAAAAGTAGATAAACTAAAGTCTGGCTTTTACCACATTGCCCGACTGGCGAAGGTGCCTATCTGTCTTTGCAAATTTGATTTTGCCACTAAAGAAGTGTTTTTTGATCCCGAATTGTTTTACCCAACAGAGAATGAAGCTGCCGATATGCAGTTCATTTGGGATTATTACAAAGGGGTTCAGGGGGCGAATCCTGAAAAGGGTATTTTATAACAGAATTTACAAACATGTCAGGGATAAAGGTATTTGCACCGGCAAGCGTAGGAAATTTAGGTATCGGATTTGACTGTCTTGGCCTGGCCCTTGAAAAGCCGGGTGATGAGGTAATTGCCAGCAAGTCGGATACACCCGGTTTGCGCATTACCCAAATTTCAGGAGCCGGAGGCAAACTGCCATATGATCCGGAACAAAACACCGCCGGAGTAGCGGCTTTGCGCCTGTTGGAGTATTTGGGGGCTACCAAACAAGGCATCGAGTTGAAAATTCAGAAAAACATGCCGATAGGTTCCGGTATGGGCAGTAGCGCCGCCAGCGCTGCTGCTGCTGTGTATGCTGTAAGTGAATTACTGCGTACCGGTATGAGTAAACGGGAATTATTGCCTTTTGCGGCCAAGGGAGAGCAACTGGTTTCAGGGGGCATTCAGCTAGATAATGTAGCCACTTCATTGCTTGGGGGCATCATATTGATCCGCGATAACGCCACGCTGGATGTTCACCGGCTTCACGCGCCCCGAGGTTTGTATGTGGCGCTCATTCACCCACATCTCGAATTGGAAACCAAATCCATGCGCGGGGTTTTAAAACCGGATGTGAGCTTGCAAAAGCACATTCAGCAAAGTGCCAACCTGGCGTCCTTTATTGTAGGCCTGTTTAATTCGGATATTGAATTGCTCGGCAGGTCGCTGCACGATGTTATCATTGAGCCTCAAAGAGCGTCCTTTATACCTGGTTTTTACGAAGCCAAAGAAGCCGCTTTGAAAGCGGGTGCGCTGGGCAGTAGTATCAGCGGCGCCGGACCGGCTGTATTTGCGCTTTGTCCCAACAGTTTGATTGCAGAAAATGCGGCGGCAGGAATGCAGGCTGCATTTGCCGGGAAAGGTCTGGAAACCACCTTGTATTTATCGGGTATCAATCAGGAAGGCGCTATTGTCGCCTGATTGTTGGATCGCAGGGCGAGATTTTTAAAGTTGCTGCAAAGTCCCAATTAAAATTTGCCGGAAATTATTTGGAGCTTCCTACATTTGGCCGACGCTCAATTCATTTCGAAAAACGACCATACACATGGAGAACAGCAACCAATTTAATGCGAGCCGGCTTTTTACCGCCTCCTGTTTCGCCCTTGTTACCACTGCCTTCGCCTTTGCCATCAGAGCAGGCATACTGGCCGAACTGGCTACAGAATTTGCCTTATCAGACACTCAATTAGGCTACATCAATCAAATGGCCATCCTGGGCTTCCCTATCGCAACCATGGTTGGCGGCTGGCTGTATAACGAATTTGGGCCAAAACGAATGATGTGGCTGGCCCTGAGTATGCATGTGCTGGGAATCCTGATGACCATTTTTGCAGGCGATTTCTGGACACTTCTACTCTCTAATTTCTTTATTGGATTTGGTAACGGTACTGTGGAAGCTGCTTGCAACCCAATGATTTCCAATATGTTCAAGCAAAATCAAACCACGATGCTGAATAAATTTCACGTGTGGTTTCCGGGTGGAATTTTCATTGGAGCGCTGATCTCTCAGTTTATGAAGGATATGGGATGGCAGGCGCAAATTGCAGTTATGCTGGTTCCTACCGCCATTTATGCCTATTTATTCTGGGGGCAAAAGTTTCCCGATCGGGCTTCCTCCGGACAAGCTTCCATAAGTGATAATTTGAAGGGTATATTTTCTCCCTTGTATTTATTTATGATCGTGTGTATGGTGCTGACAGCCAATACTGAGCTGAGCACACAGCAATGGGTAGAACGTCTGCTGGCCAAGGTTGGTGGTGCTGAACCAATGATCATTCTGGCTTTGGTAACTGGCTTGATGGCTGTAGGGCGCTATTTCGCCGGACCAGTAGTGCACCGCCTCAATCCGGTTGGGGTACTTTGGGGAGGCGCCATTATTTCAGTGATTGGCATTTATATGATGAGCAATGCGTCAGGAGCCATGACCTATGTGGCGGCCATCTTGTTTGCCATTGGCGTTTGCTATTTCTGGCCGACTATGTTGGGCTTTACCGGGGAATACATACCCAAATCAGGCGCATTAGGCATGTCACTGATGGGTGGTGCCGGTATGTTTGCAACAGCGATTGCACAGCCATTTGTCGGCAACTGGATTGATACAGCGAGGGCTTCAGCGGAGTCTCAAGGATTGACAGGTGATGCGGCTGCGCGGGTGGCCGGACAAGTAACCCTGCAACATTTGCTTGTTTTTCCTATAATTCTGGTGGTGTTATTCGGCGGGTTGTGGTTTTACATGAGAAATCGAAAACCCGAACATGTTGTATGAAGCAGTTTAAGCGTCAACATATTCTGGTATTTTTTGCCCTGATGCTAATCGGGACTACTCAATTGCAAGCCCAGGCCGACACGGTAAAAATCGGCGTTTTTGTCAGCGATATCTACGATTTGAATTTGAGCGAAAAGAGCTTTAGTACCCAATTTTGGGTTTGGTTTAATTACCGAAATGAGGAACTAAAGCCACAGGAAACATTGGAAGTAACCAATGCCAAGGAATCCAATGGAAGTCTCGATTTTGCAGAATCTGAAAACGGTATTCACTGGACGGGCAAAAAAATTACTGCGCTGATAAAAAAGGACTGGGACATACGGAAATTTCCTTTTGATGAGCAAACCATGCGCATCGAGCTGGAAGACAGCAACAGTGATTCCGAAGCTATGGTATATGTAGCTGATAAAGCCAATAGCCGGCTTGATTCCAATTTGGCGCTCAGCAACTGGGTCATTGAAAGTTTTGAAATAAGTGCCGGTAGCAAAAAATATGCTACCTCTTATGGAGATCCGGCGCTTTCAGACAGCAGCAGCGAGTACCCTCATGCCGAGGCGGTAATCAAGATAAAACGCAATAGCTGGGGGCTCTTCTTTTCGCTGTTTACCGGTATGTATGTCGCTTTTTTTATTTCCTCCTTGGTATTCTTTATAGACCCGGTTGACGTGGATCCCCGCTTCGGGCTTTCCGTTGGCGGATTGTTTGCCGCTGTGGGTAATAAGTATATTGTTGATTCAATTTTGCCACAATCAACCACTTTTACCCTGGTGGACAAACTGCATATCCTCACCTATGTTTTTCTACTGCTTTGCATAGTTCTTTCGGTGGTTTCTCTGCGCATGTGGAAAAACGGGAAGCAGGAAAGATCCGCCCGTTTTGACAGGCGGTCTTATGCCTGGATTGTTGGTATGTATTTGTTGCTGAATTTGATATTGATTTGGCAGGCTTAAGCGCATGATTTGTCTTTTGCTCTAAGGCAACTTAAACTGCTTCAGCCAATTCCAATTAGCCTGAGCCGCAAAACTGGGATAGTTGTGTTGAATCCCCTTCATCATCACGAATTGGAAGATATTGTCGGACAAGCCACTATTTGAGGTATAGTGAGCAATAACTGCAACCGTTGTATCGCCGGTAATCGTATAATTCGGGTCAAGGCCAAAATGCCGTATATGCGCCTGGGCAATTCTATAGTATTTAAAATCGGGATAGTTTAGCAGAGAATCAAACTGGCTGAGCGGAAGATCCGGTCCTTCGTTTCCGGGCCCCCAATCATCGTTTCCGATCTGAAAGGTAACCGGTAGTTTTCTTTTAGGTGTGTACGTAACTGAATCCAGATAAAACGAGCTGGCGCTTTCTACAACGGCTGCGAGAACATCGCTCATTTCAACGGCGCACTTGGCAGCCATGGCGCCACCATTGGAAAAGCCTACTAAATAAATGCGTTTGGTATCGAGTGAAAATCGTTGTTCCAGGTCGGTAAGGGCAGAACGGAGAAATTTGATATCATCCAAGGGAGTTTGGTTTGGGCAAAAGGTCCAGGATGCATCAGGTTGTATATTCCACTTCGTTGTGGTTTTAATGTCGTCTACCGGATCATTGATGCAATAACGACCGGAGGAAGGGAAGACTGTTATGATGCCTTCGGTTTCTCCAACTTCTTTCCAGCCAGAGCCATCGTAGAACTTTTCTCCGTCACCGCTGGTGCCATGTAACATAAATACTACCGGGTATGCTGTACTGCCGTCATAGCTGCCTGGTACATGTACATAAAACTCTCGTTCAACACCATCAATATTCAGGGTAAATCGGTTCTTTCCAATGCTGTACTGGGGTGTATTTGTTTCTTTTTTGCAGGCAATAAAGGCAAGCAGGACCAACACTGGTAAATAGTGTAATAGAAATTTCATAGTGGGATGGTTTTGTTTTGTTTCTCCGGAATGCTCCGGCGCTGCTTTTTGACGGCATCAAAGCCCATTGGTTTAATCCGGAATTTATTAAACCCCGGTGGCTTAAGGTAACTGAATTTGAAGTTTAGTCTGTCCATTATCAAGCAGCACAACATAGGGCAGGCCTTTTATCGGTTGATCCAGTTTACGCCCGAGAAGATCAAAATACGCAATGATATTATGGCCAGTCGCTGGAGGTGATTGCGTACCGGAGCTATCGCATCCGGCTTCCAAATTGTTGATAAAAACAGGGTTTGACCCTATCATGCCGATGCCGTAATTCACCCAAACCTGATAAACGCCGGTTTGGTTTACCTGTATGCTTTGCGTGTTCTCTCCTGTTGACCATTCATAATGGTCGTAACCATTCAGTGCAGACAGTGTGACAAAACCGGCACCCGGTTCGCAATTAATTTGGGGGCGTTTTGACTGGTCAAATGGAATGTCGAACAGGAAAGAACGGTAACTCATAAAACTGTCCTGAAACAAGAATTCAGTTTGCAAATTACCATCATCATCCGTTGTGACAAAACTTGGATCAGGTCTGAAGTTATACCCGTAATTAATGAGGTGTCTTCGGTCTTCTGTAGTTTGATGATTGCCCATGGCGATGCTTAAAAACCCCGGATTGTGTTTGTATTCCCAGACATTGGTTGCTGTCCAGTTTACAGTATCCAGCATGTATTCAACGGCTCGTGAGATCTTTGGTGGATCTGCCATGTTCGCATTGTCGAACAAGCTGAGGTTTCCGTTGGGCAAGCACACTACATCGTGTTGAGCGCTAAATCCATTGTCGTTCGCAAAGGAAAATGTACTTGATTTGCCGCCCAGGATCCACACTACTTCTCCGCTTGTACTGCTAATCTTGTATATGGCATTGAGGTTGCGAAAAGACACCAGATAGTCTCCATCTGTATCTTCCCATATCGCATTTCCGTGGCAATAGTCGAAGTGGTCAGCGGAGTATCCGTATTGATCATAGGCTTCGGTTGGGTGTATGTAATCCAGACTTTTCCATTCGAAAAGCAACTCATGGGCCGCATTGAATTTTTGGATCGCAAAACCAATCACGCTGGTTTGGCTGCTGCCGAATTGCCCGTTGAACTGGTAGTTACTCAAATCCATGATCGTATCATAAACTCCCGCCAGCACGTACTCCTGATTTTTGGTCACCTGAAATTCGTGGAGATCGGGCCTTATGTCGTTTGTGGTAGTAAAAGAATCAAGTACCTGAAAATGCTTGTCCATGATCATGTAGCGGATGTCGTGCTGGTTTACGTAGTTTATCCAGCTGTACTGATCATATTCTGGCAGGTATTTAAAATTGAGGATGTTTTGGGTGAATACGGGTTTGTACCATACCAAATAGCCGTTTGCATCCAGCAACATAAGTGGCTTTGGGTATTTGCCCGTGGTGTCGGTAATGGAAATGCCGGCTTTGAAAGGGGCCGTGAGGTAATAATCTTTAGATGTGGGCTGGTGTTGCGTGAAAATAAAGGAAGGGACATGATTCGGTACTGGCCTGCTGTCTTGTGCAGAAATGAAAAGTGGAAACCAGAAAAGGAGTGGAATGAAAACAGGTCTACATCGTTTCATGGGCTTTTGTTTAATTTGCCGACTGTCTGGCGAAAATAAGCACTTCAACTCTTTTCTTTGGGTTCCCATTTCCAGCCCCAGGTTTAAAATTCAGACTACAATACCATGGATAAGCCAAGCTCTTATTGCGCCTACGTGGCCACTTTGCCCGAAGGCAATGTTCACCGAATTTACCACGACACGCAGTACGGATTTCCCATCCACTCAGATGATGAATTATTTGGTCGACTCATTCTGGAAATCAATCAGGCCGGGTTATCATGGTCAACCATTTTGAACAAACAGGATAACTTCAGGACGGCTTTTTCAGATTTTAGCATTCAGCAAATTGCGCAATATGGCCAAGACGATATCGACCGTTTGTTATCTGATCCCGGTATTATTCGGAACAGGTTGAAAATTGACGCGGTTATTCATAATGCAGGCAGGGTGATTGAGCTGCAACATGAGTTCGGCTCCTTTAAGCATTGGCTGGATACTCAGCATCCTTTAAGCAAGGAGCAATGGGTAAAGCTGTTTAAGAAGACCTTTAAATTTACCGGAGGCGAAATAACCAATGAGTTCTTGATGAGCTCGGGTTACCTGAAAGGAGCGCATATCGAGTCATGTGGTGTTTTACCCCAAATTCTGGATTGTGCACCTCCCTGGACGCAGGTCTAACCCTGACTTAGCGTGTCCAGCAAATCAAAACACAGCGTATCAATATACCGTCTTTTGGCATTGTTGCTGCCCGCCACATTGCTCAGTATGATCACCGCGTTTTGCTGCTCAAGGTCCATGGCCATGCATGATTTATATCCACCCGTTGCGCCGTTGTGCCAATAAACAGGGGAGCTGGCCGACAGGTTTTTGATATGCCAACCCAGCGCTACACCATTTTCCTCCGAAGTTTTGAACCTCAGTTCTTTCATTACCTGTAATTCGTTTTGTAAGGCCTTGAAATTCCAGAGCGTGTATTTTGTCAGATCACTAACAGTGGATAAAATGGCTCCGGCGCCCTCAAATGCTGCCATGTCCCAGTTTGGCGCAGGCTTGCCTTTTTTGTTACGCCCTTTCACCAGTTTCGATGCAACGTCTTTGCGATTGCTGGTGGAGCTAGTCATGTTCAGAGGTTTAAATATCTGGTTCTGCAGCATGTCTTCATAAGAGGCATTGCCAAGTTTTGTAACTGCGTAACCCAGTAAACCCATCCCTGAATTTGAATAGCTGTACCGCTCACCGGCTTTGCTGTCTATGGCAACTTCCGAAGACAGGTATTTCTTAAATGTTGGGAGCTCGTATTTTTTAAACGGGTTCTTTCTTGAAAACAAGCCGGTGCTGAGGTTATCTCTCATGCCTGAGGTGTGGCTTGCCAGTTGGGCGTAGGTAATTTCCTGGTTGCCTTTTATCTGAAAATCAAGGATGGGATTAACCGGGTCATTCAAATCCTTGATTATGTTGGCTTTATACAGGTTCGCCAACAAATGGCTTGTAAACACCTTGGTGATGGAGCCAATTTCAAAAACACGGTTTTCGTTGGCAATTTGTTCCAAATGGCCATGCTTGCGTTCAAGTCCGTAGTAAGCAACTTCACCGTTTTTAATGATGGCAATGGAAATCTGCGTGTTGTTTGGGTACAGATTTGCGGTGTTTTCAATCAGACTTTTTTGTGCGGAACTAGGAATTGAGTCGGATGAAATATCTAGTGCCTTTGAGGTAGGTACGTTGTACAGGAAAAGAAATAAAGTGATGAAGAAAATTTTGAAGCTCTGCATGTTTGTTTTTGTTGTAGAGTTTGTTTGGATTCTATACCGGCAAAAATGCAAAAGAAATCCATTTAATCGCAAAGATTAACCTTCTGGAAAGTCATGAAACTTATTCGGGTAAATAGAGTAATTTTTGAACAGCCAGGTGTTCGCCATTACCAATTTTTAGAAAATACATACCTGTTGGAATTCCATTCAGGTGAATGATCTCAACATGATCTCCCTCTGAAATATTGTCGGTTTGCTGCCGGTACACTTCCTTGCCAGCGAAATCATAAAGCGAGAATGTAAGATTACTTGCTTCATGTAAATTAACTGTTATTGAAATGGATGAATGCGCTGGGTTTGGGGTCACCAAAACAGAAAACGGAGAAACAAGCTCCTGAATCCCGGATGAATGTTCCGAAACATCATATCGCCAGACCTTACCGTCATGGCTTGCAAAAAACACGAGATTGCTGTCCACAGCCAGTGATCCCTGCGATTGGTTGTCCAGAGCTCCGGTTATTCCTGTGTTGAAAAGAGTCCAGTTTATGCCGTCCATAGAAGTGTAAATGCCAATCCCTTGCGCGTTGGCGGCGCCACCCGAGTACAAAAACATCTGACCATTGCTGGCCGTAACGATTCTGGTAACCTGCTGGCCGGTTGTAACCAGATATGGCGGAATGCCGTTTACCGGCATGGTGGTATGGTTGGTCATATCCGCGTATCCAAGGGTATTTGGCCAGTTGAAAAACCACATATTGGGACCGTTCCAAACGAGATTGTTGTCTTTGGTGAATCCAATGCCGGCAGCGTTGCCTCCATAACCAAGTGGTTTCATGGCACTTGTGCTGTCTTTCAGAAATGGGTTCAGATCCTGACAGGGGTGATAATCAGCCGGATGCCAGCTCAAACCCTGATCGTCGGAATATATGATACCGGCCGTTTCGGTACCTGCGTACACCCGTCCGTTCCCATCCACATTGATGCTGAATATGGCTCCGGAAATATCTGAACCAAGCCAGGTAGGAAAATAACAAGGATAGGCAGCCGCAATGCTGGAATCTTCCCTGATCTGAGTAAAATTGTGACCACCATCTGTCGACTTGTAAATATTGGTCCAGCGCACACCTACCCAGATGGTGCCGTCCTTACTGCGCACGGCACAATGACCGCCCAGGGTTGGGATGCCATCTGAATTGGATGGCTCCCATTGTTGGGTATTGTTATCGAGTCTGTACACCCAGTGGTCTGTGAGATTGGTTCGGTAAACTCCGGCAATTGGTTCATTTTCGTTGTTAGCGACCACAAACATCACGTTGTTTTGCAGAGTGGTGGGTACCGGAATGGGGGGCAGGTTTACAAAATTGCCGAAAGATTGTTGCGTATTGGCTCTGGAAACAATGCCCATTGGTGGCGGAGCGCCAATCAGCGAGTAAAAAATGTCATGATTGGGCGCTACGCTCAGGTGCGGGTAGGCGCCTTGCTGCAAACCTTGCGCCCAGAGCTGCCAGGCAGGTGTTTGAGCGTTAATGAAATGTGTAAATGATAAAAGGCTCAGAAGTGCGCCAAGGACTAAGGGATTGGGATGCTTGGTTTTCATATAGTTATGAATAAGGATTACATGCCAGATTGGCGTGTAAAAATAATCATAATTCCCTTCCATTGGCATATTAGCTAATTATCGCATTAGCTAATATGCCAACCTTACACCAATTCCTGGAAACCGCAGCGACCAATAAAAACAACTACTGCTACTACCTTCTTTTAAAAGTAGAAATCACCTTCTTAAAATCCACAACAGCCTTATCCATTCCAGTGGCATAAGCTCCGGCAAAAATGTAGTAGCTGTCATTGTCATCGAAAAGAATAACCTGGTAGAATGATTTGGTTTTATCGCTTTCGGCGACTGCATACAGTTCGTAACCTTTTAAACCATCTACCTCGATTTCATTTAGCCCCTTTTCTTCTAGAAGCATGAAGTCTTCGGGATACTTTTTCAATCGCAACAGACAATATGCTTTCTTATCGGCGATCTCCATTTGTACAAATGACTTGTCTGCCAGCAAAATGGCTTTGTCTTCGCTTTCTGTGGGTATTTTTAAATCCCTGTTGAACAGCATGCCATTGCCTATTACCGAATGAAATTTCAGGTCCCCGGCGGTTTCATCAAGCGTAAAGTTGAGTCCATTCCTGGGATTGGCTTTCAATTCAGCATTGACCACGGTACTAAAGAGGCTTTTTTTCAAATTGGCAGCCATGGTCAGGGAGTCTTTCATACAGGCTCCATTGATCAGCATTGTGGAAGAATTATCTCCAAAAGCGAGTATGCATTTGCTGAACTCCATTCCCCCCGGAGCTGTTTGTTCCATCTCGATAAGCACGCCGTCAATGCCGGAAACACTTACGTCTTTTTTGCTTACGAATTTCATGCCTCGGGCAGCCATTTCCTCTTCGGTAAATCCTTTAGATACTTCCGAAAAAGGCCCCGGGATTTCTACCAGCATAAGCATGGAGCTCTGGTCTGCCGGGTTTTGAAATCCCTTGAAATTAGGCGAAGGTGCAAACGCCGGTGGTGGGATCATGAACACATTTGTTCCGGGAATGAGTTGGTGTTGCTCACTTACAGTATCCGAAAAAGTTTGTCCGTGAGTGAATGTGCTCAGTAATAACAAGCAACAGGTTGTCAATAATTTATACATCAGTTTTATCATAGCTGTAATTAAATGGAATGGCAGACTGCGCCGCAAGGCGCAGTCTGCCATCCATAAAGTTACTGCAAATGTAGAAGACAGATGTGAATTGATCAGGCAGATTTCACAGATTGTGTTTGTTTTTTGCTTTGCCTGTTAAAGAAACCTGCTGAATCCAATTGCCGAATTATGACAGCGCCAATTGCGATGATCAACACCATCAATGCTGAATATTTGACTTCTGTGTTTGCTAAAAGTTTATGATCCCCTTTCCCGTTCGCCCTGAATTCCGGATTTTTTGGACTGGTCACAAAACGGCGCGTACTGCCATCTGCAAACAAGAGCTGATGATAGTTTTGCTGCAAGGAAGTGTAGTTAAATAATAGCGTATTTCTAATGCTTAAGGCCTCCAGATCAGTTTCAGGGTAATGCAGTTCAACAGAAATGCTGTGACTATGGCTTCCATCGCCCAAACCCAGGAAAGTAGGCGATATCACCTGGCCGTTCTTAGAAACCTCAATGTTCTCGGCAATGTATTGTCTGGCTTTCTCCCGAAAAAAATCAATGCTGCTTGTTCCCTTCACTTCCGGAAATCGATCCAGCACCGCATCTCGCACGGACCACGGCAATTCAAGTTGAATCACCATCCTCCCGTCCTGAACTGAAATGGCAGAGAATGTCTCATCGAGATTATGGCCAAGGCAAGAGTTTGATATGAATAGCGCGAAGGCTAATATTGCTATATGTATGGAGCGCATGGTTGTTAATTTGATAATGTGATAATTAGCTAATTTGATAATGAATTTATCATCGATGAAGTATGATTGAAATAAAGACGTAGTCTCGTAATTTCATTACCACATTATCGAATTAGCTAATTATCACATTAAAGCATTAGTGTTTCTTAAAATCGCTTGAAGGATTGCCTCTCAGGTATCTTGGCAGGAAGGGGAATCCGTCGGTGATCACATAGTAGTAGGTGCCGTTGGGAAATTCCGGTGTTACGCCTATTCTGCCGTTGCATTCATCCAGGTCGCCCCGGCCGACACTGAATTTCCAGTCATTGGTATACACACCGTTGTAAGCTCCGCAGGGTGCTGTGACACCATCGCCGGGTCTGGTACCGCTTTTCAGCTCGTAACTGGAATTTAGTGCCACTATGCCGCTATTCGGATCGTCTGGAACCCGGTATCCGTACTTGTAATAGATCGGGAATCCATCGGCGGCATAGCCTACCAGTGCCATCTCTTTGCCTGTAATGTTCATTGATTGCAGGTACAGTGTCGGGGCGCCGTGGTAGTGGTACTTGCCCGATGGTTGTACGTGTGCATTGTTGCAATCGAGTCCTAGGTCGATCATCATGGCATCGAGGTTCCATTCCCAGTTGACGTTGGGCGAGAACATACCTTCATGTGGAAAAGGCTCGGCAGCTTCCGGATCGAGTAAAACCCCGTTCAGCAAAATACCAAAGTCGTAGGCTGGTCCGGTGTTGGTATTCAGCAGTGGCGTAATGTTGTTGGCAATGCCTGGGTTCAGAGGAACCGAGTAGCTTCGGTTGTTCTCGGAAATTGCATTTGGGTTCAGGGAGCCCTGGACCATGCCAAACAATCCAACTTTGTGGTTGGGGATGGAATTGGAAGAGAATACCCGGTTTTGGCCGTTGGTGGTCATGGTAACCATGGGGCTGTACGGCAATTGCTGATTGCATGATCCACGAACAGAGAGGTCAACCGGGATGAGGGTGAATGCATTCGGCCCTATGAAGATTTCTTTTGGTGGACAAGTCTCTCCTTCGTTTGAATTTGAGTTGTCGTCGGGGTCATTTCCATTGGCTACATAGCCCTGTGGCGGATCGCAGGAGAAGACGCTCACATTGGGGTCGCCCAGGCCATCGCCGTCAGCATCGGCGTACCAGTTTTGCTCGATACAGCCTGATCCGTTTCTTTTGTTACAGGAGGAAGTGGCGTTGGACACCAGGGTAAGAACCCAGATTAGAAAAAGCAGCTGTTTCATGGTGTATTCTTTTTAGATTAACGATACACTTTTGACAGGCACTTTTTAGAAAATCCTTCGGTGGTGAATTAACTATTTTTATATCAAGGTAAAAAGAATGGTTTAAATGACTGACAATCAATTTTATATGAAAATTGTTTTTGTCGCATTGTCATTGAGAATGATAGGACTAAATCAATAAGCATTTGTGAAACCTGGCTTCAATGCTTACCTATCGGAGTACAGTCATAGGCATTAAATATTGACCTTTTCTTGTGGTACATTGAAGGAAATAAACCCCGGAATTCATGCCTTTCTCAGGCCCCCAGTTCAGAATCAATTCGTTTGAATTTGAAATTCCTTCAAACAATTGATTTATTACGACACCATTCGGATTGACAATTGTTAAACGCATCCATTGGTTCATGGTATTGTTAATCTTTACAGAAGTGCTTTCGATTACAGGATTCGGAAATATGGAAATTGCAGGTGGTGAAAATGGATGTTCATTCACAGAACTGGCTGAGCTGAAATCACCGAGTACAGTTGCAAAATGGCCTGTAATTTGAGGGTTTAGATTGAATATTCCCGGCCCAAGATCAAAATCGATTTCTTCGTCTCCGAATAAACCTGATACGAGGATTTGATCTTTAATATTAGTGCTTACGTTATAGCCAGAACTCCCTGAAGGACCTTCAAACCCATATAATTGAACAAGATTGCCATTATTGCTATACTCGGCAATAAATGTTCTATAGGCGCCTGGTGTTTGTTCGGAGCCTGGTATAAGCGTGACCTGAGATCCAGGATCAAAATCCTTGAGGCCTGAATAGGCCCCTGTAATAATTATATTGTTCTGCTCATTTATACAAATGTCGAATGGCTGTGCGACGGATCCATTTGATGAAATTTGGTCTGGGAATCCAATGGTAAAAGCAAACCTGAAATTCCCATTTTCGTCATAAGAAGATAAGAACAGGTCATAACTATAGTTTGTAATTTCAAAGGTATTTACCAAATCGAAATTTACTCCTCCCGCTGTACTAGATACAATATAGCTGTTTCCAAAATCATCAACATCAAAATAGTAAACTACACCAAGTGTTCCCGGATTGAAGTTTTCGCACACCAAATTAGCAAATCGGAACGCTCCGTTTTTATCATAGGAGGCAATATAAAAACGTTCACTGTCAAGAGAGTCTGCACCGAGGTTGACAAGATTCGGTCCAGGATCCAAATCTATATACCTAAAAAGCAAATTAGAGAGATATACGTTTTCTTCGGAGTCTAAATTTATTCTGGCACCCGTATTAATATTAGAACCAGGTCTGGTTAAAAAAGCATACGCAAAACGCAATCCACCATTTGGATCCAGAGAAGCAATTATATAGGAATGATGATTGTCTTCTCCAATTTCGAATGTGCCAGAACTAGGATCAAGATCTGTTTTGCCTCTCAATGTATATGTAAAATATGCGTTTCCGGAATTACTCACATCCAAATAAATTTTTGGATTAGTTGTTATGCCTAATGGTGTTACGTATCTAAACTCTCCGTCAGAAGTATATGATGCGATGTAGCCGATCTTATAATTTGTACTGGTAGTTTTCAGTTCATGGATATCCGGCCCCGGATCAAAATCCAACCAACCGGTAAGCGCAGATGAAATATAGATATTTGAAGCAGAATCCAACGCAAGAGTAGGAGGCATTAAGGATAAATCTCCAAAATGCGATGGACTTAAATCTTCCAGAGTGAATGCAAACCTTAATTGGCCACTGGATGTGTAAGACGCTAAAAAAGGAGTACCCGTAAACGGCAGTTTGTGCTCTCCAGGCCCCGGATCAAAATCAAATGGTAAATTATTATTAGCCCCGTAAAGGCCAAAATAATATGAGTTTCCATCCTTATCAATCGCAGAATCGTATAAATTAGAAATAACTGGTAAGTCAATGGCAAATTGAGCTGACAAATAAAAAGGAAAGATGAACAGCATAAAAATGGCTTTGTTGGCAATTCTCATAATGTAATGGTATAATTGAATGAAATTTTATGAATTATAGTTGTGAGTAATAAGCTTAAGATCTTCAAATATATGGAGATAGTAAGGACGTCCCTACTATATCCATATAATAATTTAATATAATTTAGCGTGGTTGCGAACATCCCTTCGATGTATTGTACAATGTGTAAGCTACACCAATACCGTAGATCCAAATTATCAGGATTGTTATTATTTTGATGAACCGTTTGATGAAAACAGACTAAATAATCTGACAAACACACAATTGAGATGGTGTGATTTTTCAGGAAGCGCCTAAAGCCTTCAACGCTTCATACACCAGAAATCCCGGCCAAAAAACAGCTTTTAAAACACCTATCACACCCGTCCAGAAACTGGTAGCTATAGACAAATAATATACGAGTGCACCGATAAGCCCCATGCCATAAATGGCATTTTGAGGAGCCTGCTGTTTGATTTTGTTATTCATATATGTTTTGATTTATGCATAATAAAAGAAGGAGTTGATACTCAAATTTGAAGTGACAGGGTCAATGGAACCGGAAACAATACTCATTCTGCTAAAGACTGTTGAGTTAAGTTTGTCATTTAATTAAACACGGTCAAGCTTAGGCGTCGCGCGCTGCGTGGCTCTTGGTCACAAGACCGAGAGCGGCGAAAAATCAAAAAGAAAAAACATGATAAAATCATCCACTTCACTAATCACTAATCACTGATCTCTCTTCTCCACATATTCCTTAAACCCCTCCATATACTTCATGCTCTGTTTTTTAAACATGCCCTTAAACAGAAACCCCATGACTGCCTTCACCGGTCCTTTCATTTCGAAATAGCTGTTGTTGATTTGTTTGACGCTATTGTCCGTCAGTTTTTCAAACTGCATTTCCACCTCGTTGTAGCCCATTGGGCTTTGGTAGGCAAATTTAATCTGACGGGGAAGGTTTTGCTCCAGAATGGTTTCGGTGATTTTCATTTCCTTGTTTTTATGTTGAAAATAAAAATCAGTAACGGCGCCTACTTCTCCGGGCTTCCCTGAAAGGTGTTCCATCCGCTGAAAGCCTTCCATCCAGTGTTTAATGCCATCCGGATCCTGAAATTTGGCGATGACTACTTCCAGGGGGGCGTTGATGGTGTTGGACAAGGTGTATTGCATGATAATTGATTTGAATAGTGGTTTAGGAAACTACAGCTTTAATGGCTAATGCCCGGCCCGTAAGTTTGATAGCCCCATCAGCTTCGATGGGTAAGTTACTTAAAACTGCGCTTTTTAGCTCCGACTTACTTAAAATTCACTGTTATTCCAGTTGCACAGCGTACGGGCCTTTTCCCTGCCCGGCCGGGTAGCCATTTAGGCATCAATTTTACCACACGGATGGCTTCCTGCTCCAAAGCCCGGTTGTTGCCGTAATCTCCTCGAATATCGGTAAGACTGCCATCCTTTTCCACAACACAGCGCAGACGCACAGTCTTTTTCGCGGGCTCAACCTTTTCAATACCGGGAAGAGTCTGCAAGTTGTTTTTGAAAAATGCGTCCATTTCGTCTTCCCCACCCGGATATTCAGGTTTGCCGGAAATTTCCTCGTACTTCCAGACCTTCCAATCGTTCTCCTCTTTCCATTCCGAAACCGCAGGTTTATTTGAAGGCAGTTTGGCATTGGCAGACAAGGCAGTAGGATTACTTTGAGCGGTCTGAAAATAAAACAACTTTCCATCACTGCTCACTCCAATCCAGGCATCCGGAGCTGTCTCCGGGGTTTGTAATTCAGCGACAAGTTTTCCCAAATTGTTTTTCTTTTCAAACAAGGTTATTTCTACCTCCTTTGGCGCGCTTAGCGTGGCATATTCCCCGTGGTAAAGAACTTTGCCTTCAGCCGACAACACTACGCCCAGCATTTCTTGCCTGCCGGTATAATAGCCTTCCACGGATTGCAATAAATCCCGATACACAAAAGACTTCTCGTTCAAAACACCATCGAGCTTAATAAAGCCGGAAGGACCCCCAGGCTCTAATACGCCTATCAATACACGTGGATCAGGCGTACGCTGAAGGCTGGCCATGGGTCGGGGAAGCAGCGCTTTGCCTTTTATGTCAAAAGCCTCGGTGAGATACTTGTTTGCTGTATCACCATGTTTTAATGTTATCAGCGGATGTAGGTCTGATAAATAATGGAGATTCAAATATTCAACCGGCAAAACACAGGCGCCGGTTTCGGTAGCATATAAACCCCATTTGTTGGTGTTTACATTTCTAACCTTTACGTGCTTGTAAATGTTCCTTTCAGGGATGTCGATGCCTCTTTTGACATCACCAGCGTCCCAGATGTCGTACTCAAAAGGCAGTATTTGTTGTCCATTGGCGTTGTACAATGCGCTTATCCCCCGTTGATTTACCTGATAAACATTTTCCCAAAGCTTGATGTCCTGGGTGTCAACAGGTATGACAAACTTGCCATTACCATCCACAACCCCCTTTCTAAACCCTTCCATTTTGACGAGAAACTGTCCGGGCAAACTGGGTCTTATGCTTTCATATTCAAAAGGAAGTATCGTATCACCTGCAAAATTGATGATTCCAAATGGCGGATACTGACCGTAAACGATCAGGTTGCCGTCGGTCCATTTGCCAAAGGGAAGATTTGAAGGGAACACAGGGCTTCCATCCTTTTTGAAAATAAAGTACAACTTGTAGTCTTTCGACTCAATCTGAACTGTTTCATCGTTAAAACCCGGAAAGGCACGCCTGCCGGGCGCTTTGAACAACAACTTTCCATGGGCATCAAAAAACTGAAGCATCTCATCGTTGCGTACATGGCCTACCAATAAATCAGGGGCAAGCGCCTGGGTGTACTCGTCAAATTGCAAGGGGAGAACAAGCTGCCCTTTGGCATCCAGGATTCCGTAGCTTGACTTGTCTTTACTGACAATGGCAAATCCGTGTTGGTGCCCTGCGGGTTTGATCGACAAACGCAGGGAGCGGTATTCAAAAGGAATGATCACTTCACCCCGATTATTGATCACGCCTTTCATTCCATTTTTTTCAGGAATCATCAGCGTGTCGAAAGTAGCGGAGAGCTTGTCGTATTCGGCCGGGACAAGCACTTGTCCGGAAGTGTTTCTGAAGCCGTATTTTTTTGTCATTTGATCCTGAAAGAGGATCTGTGCTCCGCAGGAAACCTTACAAAAGAGTACGATTGCCAGGCAGCTTACTATTTGAGCGATTGTTTTCTGCATGTTTAATCTTTAAAAATGACAGGTAACGTCACCCGACTGCGTACGGGTTTTTCAGCATGTTCTGCCGGTCGCCATGGGTCCATGGATCGCACAAAAGACAATGCAGCCTCTCCACATTCCTTTGGCACTTCGGGCGATTTTAGATTGATGTTGCTCAAAGAACCATCTGTTTCTACCACAAATTCCACATACACCAAACTACAGCTTTGACCGGTGATTGGCTTCAAGGATTTCACCTGATAACCGGCTATTGTATCCAGGCTGCCCGGGTAATAGGCTTTATATGCTAGCATATTGTTTAGCCAGATGGTAGGTTCTTTATTTTCGGGTGGAGCGGGAACTTCTATAACGAGTTCCTCAGGCTGGACTGTAGCCTGATCAGTTTGTACACTTTCTTCCTGTGCCGGTTCTTTTACCACTTCAAAAACCTGATGTTCGAGAGGTGCTGGTGTACAAATTGTGGAGACCTCCAGATCAGCATCGCTCAGATAAAACTCTTCTCCTTCTTCATTCAGGCCAATACATTCATGAGGCCCCATTTCTGGTTTTTTACCCACCAATAAAAGCCTGCCCTTTGTGTTAGGTGTTTTTTGGAACAATTTGGTGTAATAATCATTTGCCGGAATAACCTTGGTAAGCATGCCGGCATATAGTTGCTTGCCGCATAATTGCATCAACGCTACGGTGTCATTTACCCAGCAGTAGTAATAATCGTCGCGAATCTGAATGGGTGAGCTGTAGCGATAATCGGCATCCGATCCGCGATTATTCAGGTTCAGGAAAGCCCATCTCCCTTTTTCATTGGCGCTGAGCAGGCAACCCGGATTGCTGGTATACCTTAAGCTCCGGGTGTATTTTTCCAACAGGGGATTGCCTGACAAGTCGAAAGCCATGGCTTCGGAAATTTGATCCTCATTCTCCCTGATCGCCAGTATCGGGAAATCGCCATCCTTAAAGTAGATATACTGGTATTCGATCGGCAGGATTTGAGTCGCGTCTTTTGCTAAATAAAGGCCGCTGCGATAGGGAGCTTTTTCACGGCCAACCCTAAAAAGAAAATCGGGTTCAGCTGCAGGGTCGCCATCATAAGGTTCTACCGATTTATAGGCAGATATGTTGTATTCTGCAGGAAGTATCACCTTTCCACTGGCTGAATAAAACCCGCATTCTCTCATGGTTTTTTTGCAAGCCCGATAATAATTGTCGTAAGTCCTTATTTCCCAGCGATCAAAAGGAACAATGACCTTGCCGGTGATATCCAGGATGGCCTGCTCATAATTTTTATTCTGAACCCAAAACTGCTCCGACAGGCCCGGCCTAATCGCCCAATATTCGAATGGTAAAAGTGTGTCGCCTTTGGCATTGGTCAATCCCTGACTATTGTATCCACCACTTACGATCAGGCTTCCATCGGTCCATTTTATATCGTGGACATTATCAGGGAAAATAGCTTTGCCGTTGCGTGTCAGGTATCGCGCTTTGTAATCCCAGCCAATAACAAGCATGGAATTGGCATCGAAACCGCGATCTGCCCTGTCTCCCTCAAGTGTAAAAAGCGGTTTGCCTGTTCCGTCATAAAACTGTAGTTCCCGATCTGCTTTCTTACGGCTTGCCAATAGCGTTTTGTCAATGGCGGCGACTACTTCATATTGAGGCTGCAAAATGAGGTTACCCGATAAGTCTGCTATGCCCCATTGACCGGCGGTGTTTTTAACCAAAACAAGACCGCTGGTTTGTCCGGTATGATCAACCGGCATTCTCAGTTCCAAATACTGAAATGGCAGGAGAATGTTTCCTTTATTGTCGATCAGCCCTCTGTACGCGCCTTTTTTGGCAATCATTACCGAGTCCAGGAATTTAGGTAATTCAGCATACAGGAACGGAATCAGGACTTTACCGTCTTTGTCAACAAATCCTTTGTTGCCGGTAGAGCGATCGGTTTTAACTCTTTGTGCCTGTATGGGAAGACTTAGTAACAGGGCAAAGAAAAACAAGTAGTGTTTGTGCCGCTTCATGAGGGAAGGCCATAATGAGTTTGAGTCCACAAATATCGCAATATGGCCATTATAACTGGTTAACTGGAAATTGTATAACAATCAAAATTTCAGAGAAATCAGCATCTCATAAATTAGGTTCACCACAGATAACACAGATTTTCACAGATTAATGTAGGATTGCCGCAGGCAATCTGTGAAAATCTGTGTTATCTGTAGTGAAAAAAGCAAGTATTGGGTATTTATAGCCACCACTGCGTATCACATTGCTTCCTCCTTAGCAACATCCAGACGTTTAAACAGACTCTTATTCTTTCAAAAATTTTACAGTAGAAGTTCCGGAGCTCGCATAATACAGTCCTCTGGGCAGACTGGAAATATTCAATTGAAGTGCATTTCCAGCCAGTTGTTTAAGAGAATATCCCGTCATTTTCTGCCCGATCGAGTTGAAAATCTCAAGGCGCTTCACGTCGCTCTCCGGCATTATGATTGTGACAAAATCGCGGGATGGATTTGGGAAAATCCTGATCTCCTTTTTACTGGATAAAGGATCATTGGTTAACGAAGATGTAGACCCACACACCTGCCCTACATACCTGGATAACATGTTCACATACGCTCCCTGATAGGTAATGGAATTTTCAGTGATCTCCCAGGAGTTTTCCGGCCAGCCGCTGTTCCAGTCTTTGTAGGATTTCTGAATCGGTTGCCCAAGTGGTGGTTCCAGGGCCGGACCCGAATAAGCCGGATCGGGAGAATAACCCGGATTCATGCCTCCGGGTACAATGCCGGGCGGCGGGCCATATAAAGAACTGAGGGCATTGTCGTAAACCGTTCCATCGTAAAACCAGGCATGGTAAATTTCATTGGCGCATTTGTCTCCGCCAACATCATACATATTCGTCAACATTACCTGATTGATGGGGTTTACGCCATGCAGGAAATGCAGGTATCCGTCGGCTGCGTGTACATAATTGAGGGAATCGTTTGTGCCATCGCCGTTATTCAAGCCATATTTCAGCAGGTTTTGATACATGGTTGCCGAATAACTTTTTTGTTTGTTATTGCCCCATACATAGTCGTCGTTTTTCATGAATGCCCGGTAAGCATCGCTTTTATTCAGAACAGCAGTTAGCAGATCAGCATTGTTGAAATGAACGGCGTTTACATAGCTGTTTTTAATGTCATTGGCCACGCTGGAAGTTGCCGTTGGAAGATTTGCATAATACAACATAGCGTCCTGCACGGCCGGTTGAAAAACATACCAGTAGCCCCAGGCGATCGGGTTTAGTGCATTATAATGTGAATCGAAATAATCGCGGTACTCTGTATTACCGGTGGCAGCAAATAGGTACACTGCCGCGCAGGCCAGGTAGTCGTCTTGTGTGTAGGTGGCTACCTCCGGGTTGGCAGATGAAAAACCTGCATTGTTATAGGTAGAGTAGGAGGGGTGGCTTTTTATCCAGCTCCAGGCCAATTCCGCTTTGTTTAACAGCGTAGTAGCATAAGCGTTTGAGCCCTGGGCTTTGTACACGATAGCCGCATGTGCAAAAACACTTGCCACAGCTCTGGTGGCAGAAGCTTCGGCTTTCCCATAGCGTCTGAAAGCCAGGTCTGCACTGGGAGGACTTGTGGCTTCAAATCCGGTTACCGAGACCTTCATCAGGCAGGAACCATCGGCCAGCTGCATTTTCATAAGCCAGTCTAGTTCCACTTTTATTTCATCCAGAATATCCGGAACTCCGTTCCCGGATTCGGGGATGTTGAAATTGTCGCCCCAGATGCCCGGGTTGTTTTCGTAGGCATATAAGAGATCGTGGAGTGGTTCGTGGCTGAAGTTCACGTATTTGTTGTAATCGCCGGCATCGTGCCACCCTCCGGAAAGGTCTTTGGATGTAGCTGCGTTCTGAGGATCAGTTACCAGGGTGCAATGCACATCCTGTTGGCCGAAGTGGTGACAGGCTTCGTCGTTCCAGTTTCCGCCGTGTTCCGGAGATTTGGCCACGCCGCAGCGCTGATAATAAAAAGCACGGACACTCTCTCGCAAAACCTCTTCATATACATGGTCATCAATGTTGAAATTATAGGAACGAAGGTTATTGATTGGGTCCAGCAGGTAATATTCACCGGGTGTACTCAGTGCAGAAAAATCGAACCACCAGACTTTGTCGCCAGATTGAAAATGGGTGTTTCCATTGTTCCAGGCGACCGGCGCAGCGCTGAAGACTACCATGGCAGTGGATGCATCCACCACCTGGAGGGTGGCTCCGGGTGTGTAGTTGTCTGTTGCGTTAAAACCAAGCTGCGGATTGGCAAGCACGGCTACTTTCTGGGCGCAGGGCAGGTAGCCAAATTGATCAATGTGGATGTTTTGGGTGATGGATTGAGCCTGCAGCAGGGAGGCAGACAGGCAAAGCAGAAAAATCGGCAGGGATGCTTTCATGTGTTTGGTTTGTTTTGTTAAAGGAATTGAGATGCATATCAATTGGGCAGGCTAATATATGCAATTACAGGGTAATATCAAGTTTTCGCCGTGCTTTGGTGTTTCCGCAGGAGCACCAAGCACATACGGCAGCGTGAGCAATACAATTTTATCATTCAAACTTCAAAAATCACTTCGACAATCATATGTTCATGTATTCATATGTTCATGTATTCAATAAAGGCCAGTAAATGAGTTAAAGCCTTGGTTGCCAACTATTTTAATGTGCATACTGTAGTGTCTTCTGACCAAGCACAGGATATGTGAGCGGCGGAGAAAGCCTCCTGATTAGCTTATACATCTCGTGTTGCGTGTGCTCTTAGTCACAAGACCAAGAGCGGCGAAACACTTCTTTCCAGGCACCAGAAACGGGGCTGCAGCTCCAGCATTCGCTGAAACTGCCCTTCCCCATTTTACCAAATGAATGATTTACCTGCGCCCTCTTTCCTGGGCACGACGCTCTTTCGGATAATTGGTTTTGTCACGGATCACCTGGAAATTTTCATGGCCTTTCCTGACGCCTTTCACTTCCCAGTCGAATTCAAAAGAACCTGTTCCGGCTTTCAATTCTTTTACTCGAATGCCTTCAGCTGTTTTTTCCACCACAGCAAGTCCGTAAGTATCTGTAGACAATGGAGTGACGATGGCTGTAAGCGTTTCCGGATTGGCTACATTTCTGAAATGGTCCGGAAATGGTACAAAAGCTTCTCCGTTTACCAGCGTTGCTGTGCCGCGTGTATAGGCTGCCGCTTCCGGGCCTTCAATGGCCACGTACCAGATCTCCTTGCCAGGCTGCTCCGGGTGATCCATCCGGAATGGCTTCAGATCGGCAAATACGGTTCCGTTGCCAAATTCATCAATGAAGAAACCTGCTTTTTCAACTCCCAAAGGGTTATAAATAGCGGCAAATCCGCAGCCGTCGCAGGCAAGAGGATTAGGATCCTGACCAGCGTAGAAGTTGTAATTATTGGTGGTTCCATCGTATAGGTCAAGGTAACCGTCTTCTCCCAGAATACTATATCCAAGAACTCCTATTGGCGACCCATCATTCTTTAGCACATGCATGCCTTGCCCATCCACGCGGGCGTAATCGGATTGCAAGTCAAAGGATTTTACCTTGAAATCGCCGCTTGTCCATATCTGCGGAAAGAATGATTGTGGATCATAATTGATTCCGGCAAACTGGTCGCCCTGGTTGGTATACATACTCAGGCTTCCATTTCTGAATTCATCCAAGCCAGCCTCAAGCCTGGGCGCCAGAATGTTGAAAGATGGTCCTACTGGAATCAAATCGCCCATATTCAACCAACGGGAAGATGTCAAAAGATACGTTGAATCAGTTCCTGTCAGTTCGAGTACGCCTCTGTTGTCTATTGAAGATAGCTGAGCACTGAATTCACCATTCTCATTGTAAACCGTAACCTCACCGCCACCTGGTATGCCTTGAAGTTCACCATTCGGATCCCAGTGCCCCATGGTAACCAGCGGTGTTCCACCTGTACCGCTAAACAACTTCAAACCACCGCCTTTGTAAATGCCATCGGTTCCCATCCACACATTCTTGAATTTTACATCATTCACCATCACAAGACTGTCTTCAAACAGTGCCAGGCGCTGGAAAGCGTTGTTCGGGTTGGTAATATCTACGACCTCCAGACCGCTTGAACCCAAATTGAGTATTTCTTCAAAACCAATGATCTCGGCGCCCCATTGCATGTAATTGGCCGCATTGAAACCACCACCCAATTTAAAACGAGCGCCAAAAGGCGACACGATGGCTTCTGCTTCCGGAATTAAACCAATACCGGGGTTGAAAAGGTACAAACTATCCCGATCGAGCATGGATTTATATCCGTTCTGGGTGTCTTCAAATAAAAGGTTTTTGTAGCTGGTAGTAGAGCGCTCATTGTCTTTAAAAATTTGAAGCTGGTCTTTGTACAGGCTGCCGCGTTCTGAAGCTGCGCCAGGTGCATACACATCGAATCCAGTTCGGGTCATATCAGCGACGCTGGTATTTGAACTGAGTTGCTGAAATTTCAACATAACCGGACTCAGGAAATAACCTCTGTCTGACACATCAGATGCTGCAATGAGACCTGGATGAATACTGGTGCCAGGGTTTGCAGGGTCCATGGCGTCTTTGATGGATACGACTCCTTCATCATATAAAATTCCATTGGGAACTGGAAGCCAGGGGGATGCAAACGGACTAAGGTCTACGCTGTTCCCATCTTCAATAGTTAGGGTATTCCCAGAAAGGTTTAGCATTTGATCATCAGTATCGACAGACAGGATAGGGGAGAGGTCAACGGGAGCTGCGCCGGTGAGTTCCAACTGGGTGCCGTTTAGAAACAGTAACTGTATTTCATTCAGAGGGTCGTAGTCGGCGTCGTTAACCTCATCGGTGAAAGAGCCACCACCATTGCTCAAACTAACGGTGTTGCCGTTTTTTGAGATGGTTTGAATCTCATTAGTCGGGTCGGCATCAGCGTCATTTACCTCATCTGTAAAGGAACCACCACCATTACTTAACGTTACGGTATTGCCGTTTTTCGAAATGCTTTGCAATTCATTGGTCGGGTCGGCATCAGCGTCGGTTCCGCCTGTTGGAATGCTCACGGAGTTTCCATTGCTGATGGAGAGCATGTTTGAATTGGGGTCGAAGCTTAGTGTTTGCAATTCGTTTGTCGGGTTGGCATCAGCATCGTTTACTTCATCTGTGAAAGAGCCGCCGTTGTTACTCAGTGTAACCGTGTTCCCGTTTTTTGAAATGCTTTGCAATTCATTGGTAGGGTCTGCATCTGCGTCAGTTCCGCCTGTTGGAATGCTCACGGAGTTTCCATTGCTGATGGAGAGCATGTTGGAATTTGGATCAAAGCTCAGCGTTTGCAACTCGTTTGTTGGATTTGCATCAGCGTCATTGATATCAACGGCTCCGCCGTTGTGCGACAGAAATATCTGCGAACCTGATTTGCTCAAAATCTGAATTTCATTGGTAGGGTCGGCGTCGGCGTCATCGGGATTGCTAACGGTCTCTGCATGAAGGGCATAAGGAACCGAAACCAGCTGTGAGACGCCCAGTACCTGGAAATTGGAACCGCCATTTTGATCCATTTCTACTTCCAGCCAATAAGTGTTGCTGCCCCAATCGATGTTGGAGAAATTACCGTTTTGCACGGTACCGCGACCTACGATCAGGTTTATGACTCCGAGGTCTGTGCTGTTTGTCAAATGGGTTTCAGAATATACAGGGTTGCCGGCAGTTCCGCCTTCCCGGATGTTGAGTCGGAGTGCTACCGCCTGATTGGCAATGGGTTGGTTCATGGCGTCGCGGACTACAGCCTGGTAATTAAATCCGGCTGGCGACTGAGCGCTCATAGCAGTAACAAGACCGATAAGCAGTGCAAGGGAATAGAGTATCTTTTTCATTTTGGTAAAGTGTTTGAAATTTTAGTTGGTAATAAAATTGGTTAGGGGATTAGATTTTGAGGAGTCTTAATACTCTGGTGGCATGGGATAAGTTGGATACCCGGATGAAGTATTCACCGGCGGGAAGGCTATTCAATTCGAATCGAATTGGGGATCCGTTCAATACGCTACCTTCCCGGATCAGAATACCGTTCAGGTCAAAAAGGCTGACTTGGAGTGTTTCCGTGGTTTCAGCAATCAGCAGGCACCAGTCAACTGCCGGATTGGGAAATAACTGAATATCTACGTCCAGCGCTGGCTGTTGAAAGCCTATTGTTCCGGAAAGAAATATTTGCTGTAAGCCAGGTGTCAGACCGGCGCCTGTGTATGGCGCAACTTGTAGTTCACCGACGGAGCTGTGTACATGAACTCCGGAAGGCATGCTTCCAACGAAACCGTTAGACCCGATCAGTTGCAGGGCAATGCTTTGTCCCTGGCAAACAAGAAGCTGCATCAAGAGAGCCAGGACAAACAGGAATTGTTTCATAATAATTACATTTGAAGATGAATGAATGGCAACGTGATCTTACGTGTGGCATGCCGGCTGTTGCTTTCATTGCAAAGGTTCAGGTGTAGCCATTCCAATCACTTGCGCAATTCGGACTTTCCCTTGCTCAATTCGGCATGTATTGATAATCAGAAACTTATAAGCAAAAAATGAACAGACACTCCCGGCGTAGATTCTACTTCTTTTGGCTAGCAGGACTTATGGTTCTATTCTTCAATGTCGCCTGGAGTCAGCAAAATCAGATCGATAGTCTGAAACAGGTGCTTCATGCAGTTCAGGATGAAGCGCAAAAAGCAGAGGTGATGATGGCGCTTTCGAGAGAGTATGTTGGACTGGATTATGAGAAGGCTTTTGAGTTTGGCAAAAAAGCAGTAGCCTCGGCTGAAAAAACCGACTCCTTGAAACTTCAGTTTATATGCTACTACACGCTGGGCAGAGTATGCGCTGTCGGCGCCATGCATTTGGATACCGGCGTGATCTATACAGAAAAAGCTCTGACAACAGCCCACACAATTCAGGATACGCAGCAGATTTTACTGGCTCACATGCTGGCGGCCGCCATTTATGATTATACCGACCAGTCGAAAAAAGCGGTGGATCATTACGAAACAGCGGTGCCCTTGGCCAGGGCTTTCAATGATCCCCAATACAGTTCCTCTATTTACAACAACCTTGGTTTGATGTATCACTATTCAGAGGATACACTTAATGCCCGTAAATACTACGGGGAAGCCATTGCCATTTTTAAGGAAACAGGCGATACTTTATCATGGGCCAGGGTAATGGCAAATTTGAGTAGTCTGGAAACTGATACGGATAAGGCCATCGATATGAACCTGAAAGCCTTGAGTTTACTGGACCGGATTGCGCATAATCCGCAACTCAAGGAAATTTGTGCAGATAAGATCGGTAACCTGTATCTGCAAGGAAAGGGCGATGCAACAACGGCCCTTACATGGTTTCAAAAAGCGCTGGCTCTGGCACTAGAAGCAAAAGTGGAACCCTCCGTCGCAAGTGCACATTTTGGGATTGGTAAAGCTTTGTTACTTCAAAACAGGGTGGATAGTGCGATCTGGCATCTCAAATTTGCCCACAACTACTACAGCAAGGAAGGGTACCAGGCAGATAACCTGCAACGGGTGTCAAAAGACTATTCGGAAGCCCTGGCCAGAGCAGGTCGATTTGCAGAAGCTTATCCACTCTTGCTGGAAAGCTTCCAGATTAAGGACAGCATTTATACAACCGAACTGGCAAGCGCCATCAGTGAGTTCAATGCCAAATATGAAAAGGAGCAAAATGAAGCAAAACTGGTGGAGGAAAAGTTGAAGACATCAAAAGAGAAGAACCGAAAGAACGGAATCCTGATCGGTTCGCTGATATTGCTGACCCTGGCAGGCTTTGTATTTCAATATTTGTTTAACAGGCAACGACGCAGAAAAAAAGAAGCTGATCTGGCTTTGGAAAAGGAGCGTTTTGAACGAAACAAACTGGAAGAACTTGATACCCTAAAAACCCGCTTTTTTGCGAATATCAGTCATGAACTTCGCACTCCGCTCACGTTGGTTATGGCCCCGCTGGAAAAAGCCTTGTCGAACAAACCCATTCATCCAAAACTGGAAGAGGATCTGAAACTGGCGCATTCTAACAGCGCTAAACTGCTCACACTGGTAAATGAAATTCTGGATCTGTCAAAGCTCGAATCTGGCAAGCTGGATCTGGATATGCAATCCACGCCGCTTAAAAGCTTTTTGGAAAGAGTGGTTTATTCATTCCAGTCACTGTCAGAGTTCAGGGAAATAAAACTGGGATTTACTTACGAAGGATCAGAAAACCTGGCCATTGAAACCGATCGCGACAAGCTGGAAAAGATCCTCAACAACCTGCTTTCCAATGCCATCAAGTTTACAGATGCAGGAGGAGATGTACACCTTAAGGCAAAGACTGAAACCGAAACGCTGGAAATTAAAGTCAGCGACACAGGCGCCGGAATTCCAGATGAAGAGCTTCCCAAAATTTTCAACCGATTTTATCAAACCGGTAACCATGGTGGTACCGGAATCGGATTGGCACTTTCCAAAGAACTTGCCCGTTTATTTAACGGACAACTACAGGTTGAAAGCAAAGAAGAGAAAGGGTCTGTTTTCACGCTGACAATTCCCCTGATCGTGTCAGATTCAAAGTCTGCAACCATTCTTGCCGAACCAGAAGATGTGTCTCAATCACCTTCACCTGTTTTTCAAACTCAATTGCATGCAGAATCCCGGCCGAGAATTCTCATCGTGGAAGATCAACCGGAAATGCAAAAATTTCTGCGAGAGTCGCTCTCAGATGACTATGAATGTGAAGTGGCTAGGGAAGGCGGAGAAGCCTTGCAATTGCTGCAAACCAGGCATTTTGATCTGACCAGTTCCGATGTCATGATGCCGGGTATGGATGGTTTCAGCCTTCGCGAAAAAGTGAATCAAATCTCCAGCTTGCGGCAAATGCCCTTTATACTGCTTACCGCCAGAGCGCTGGATGAAGATAAACTCCACGGTCTGAGACTGGGAGTGGATGACTACATCACCAAGCCATTTAGCGTACCCGAACTGAAAGCCAGGATAAGCAATCTGTTGAAAAACAAATTCGAGCGGGAAAAAGGTTGGCAGGAATCGTCGGGCTCAACATCAAACCTGGAAGAACCCGCCGATCGCGAGTTGCTCAGAGAGGCAGAAAAGAAAGTGCTGCAAAACCTCGATCGCTCGGATTATAAAATTGCCGATCTGGCTTCAGAAATTGGATTTGGAGAACGCCAGCTACGGCGGGTTATCCGCAACCTCAGCGGATTGTCGCCGGTGGAGTTTATCCTGGAAATTCGCCTTCAGAAAGCCAGACAATTGCTCGAAAAAAGAAAGTTCACAACCGTTTCAGAGGTTCAGTTTGAAGTAGGCATTGAAAGTGCATCCTACTTTTCGAAGAAATTCACTGAGCGCTTTGGCAAGAACCCGAGTGATTACATGATTAAATGAGCATATGATTACATGATTTCAGATGTGAATTTTGATTGATGTAAATTTTTTCGCCGTGCTTGGTGTTTCCGCAGGAGCACCAAGCGCATACAGCAGCGTGGGCAATACTATTTTATCATTCAAACATCAAAAATCACTTCGACAATCATATGTTCATGTATTCATATGTTCATTTAATCAATAAAGGCCAGTAGATGAGTTACAACCTTGATTACCAACTATTTTAATGGGCAAACTGTAGTGTCCTCTGACCGTGCACAGGATACGTGAGCGGCGGGGATAGCATCCTGATTAGCCTATACATCTCGCGCTGCGGTTGCTCTTGGTCACAAGACCAAGAGCGGCGAAAAAGGGAGTTAGATTAAATCTCCTTTTTTATAAATTTGCAACCACTCGCAGCCCAACCATTTTCTATAACCGAAATCCACCGCACCATGCTGGAAAATTATTTTTCCCGTTTCAGAAAAAACGTCATTGGCATCGACCAAACCTTTCACTCGCCTTATGGACAAAAAACAATCATATATGCCGATTGGACGGCCAGCGGCCGATTGTATTTACCCATTGAAAAAAGACTGATGGAGGAAATTGCCCCATTTGTGGGCAACACACACACCGAGACAAGCGTCACAGGCACCACCATGACGCTGGCGTACCACGAAGCATTAAACACCATCAAAAAACACGTTGGCGCCCGTCCGAGTGACGTGATCATTTCTTCGGATTCAGGTATGACGGGAGTGGTGAATAAACTACAGCGCATGCTTGGCTTGAAAGTGCATGAAAAATTTGCCGATCAGGTGCATCTAGCCGAAGAAGACAGGCCTGTACTGTTCTGCACACACATGGAACACCACTCCAACCAAACCTCCTGGCTGGAAACCATTGTCGAAGTGCAGGTCATTCAGGCTACCGATGATGGTCGGGTGGATCTGGAACATTTAAAACAGTTGCTAAAGAAATTTGAAAACCGCAAGAGGAAAATTGCTGCGGTTACTTCCTGTTCCAATGTCACCGGTATTTCCACCCCGTATTACCAAATTGCAGAGATCATGCATCAGCACGGCGGACTCTGCTTTGTAGATTTTGCCGCAGCAGCACCCTACATAAACATCAACATGCGCCCTGAGAATGAAATGCAACATCTGGACGCGCTGTATTTCTCTCCGCATAAATTCCTCGGCGGCCCGGGTACGACGGGTATTCTGGTTTTCGATCCTTCCCTCTATCACAACCGCATTCCCGACCATCCGGGCGGCGGCACGGTCGACTGGACCAATCCCTGGGGTGAACACAAATACATAGATGAAATAGAAGCCAGGGAAGATGGCGGCACGCCTGCATTTTTACAAACCATGAAAGTGGCGCTTTGTGTGAAACTGAAAGAAGAGATGGGCGTGGAAAACATGCTCGCCCGGGAAGAGGAGCTGATGCACATCTTATGGGGAGGGCTGAAGAAGATTTCAAACCTTCATTTGCTTGCCGGAAACATAGATGAGCGATTGGGCATAGTGTCCTTTTATATAGAGAATCTCCATTACAACCTCATCGTGCGTTTGCTGAACGACCGTTTTGGCATTCAGGCGCGCGGTGGTTGCTCCTGCGCCGGCACTTACGGACATTTCCTGCTACATGTGTCGCCAAACCAGTCAAAAACCATTACTGATCGCATTTCGCTTGGCGATAATTCCACCAAGCCGGGCTGGGTACGCGTGTCAATACACCCTGTCATGACCGATGCGGAAGCGCATTATATTGTGGATGCACTCACCCAGATAGCAGCTCATCATCATGACTGGTCGGATGATTATGTGTACAATGTAAAAAAGAACGAGTTCTACCACAAAAGCGAGGATCGGTCTTCTGTGGAACGGGTGAGGGACTGGTTTGAGAAACCGCTGGGAGTTATGGAGGAGGCTATGGTGTAGGGCACCCCTTGATACGGGATATCGCCCCTTCAGGGCTTTTCTGCTTTATACCACTTGTAGCAGAGGGCGAAACCCTCTGCTATGAGATGTCGCCCTTTCAGGGCTATTCGGATTCTGTTATCTCTTTTAGTTTGGCCAATGCCTTTGGATAGGTAGAGTTGAAATACTCTTGATGTTCTTCAAAACCTGTAATTTCTACCATTAAGGTGGTTTGTCCGTTTTCCTCCTCAAAGTGATAATTTTCGAAGCAATTTGCCAGGTTGGCCACGCCCTCGCCGCTGGTTATTTCCACGCCTTTGTCAAGAATGCCAACGTGGCGAATGGACACGAATTTATTCTGGATGTTTTCGGCGATTTCAGACACCATGCCGGCGCGATTGCCGTCTTTGTCGGTACCCAGGAAAAGGATTTTTTCGCCCTTGTTCCAGCTGCCCTCATAGGTTGAAGTTGGATTAAAAACGGCAGTCCATGCTTCGTAGGTTTTGATGTTTTTCAGGCCGAGCATGGTGTTGTACACTTTTTCGGCGGAGGTGTTGATGGTTTCTTTGTATTGTGGTTTGCTCATAGCGTTGTTACTTAAGTTTTCTTCGTACTCCGATTTCAATTCCAAAGTTATATAAATACTCGTGGATGGAACTGTTTCTTAGTTGTGTAAGATGGTAAGTGAAATTTGGCTGGGCAAAAAATTGCAACTTATCCTTGATGGTATAATTTGCACCAACGGCCAAAAAACCTGCCAGGTGAATTTTGTTGAAATCTTTTTCAGCAGTTCCGTTAAACATGGTTTGGGAACCGACATTCGTTTTCCGGGTCACGTTATTTGTTAGATAAAGAGAAGGAGAAAGACCTGTTTCAATATATGGCGAGAATTTTTTCTTTGATAATTCAAATCTGACCGCGAGGGGAAGTTCGAGAAACCAATAATTGTATACATACTGGTACTCATGAACTAAGTTCGGATCTAAAACATATTCTCCAGAAACATATTCAATTTCGTATTTAATGCCACTTGTTTTCGCGCTCTTATAGCCTTCACTTGTATACCTGAGTCCGGTTTTAAAAACCAGGTTTTTCGCTAATCTTTTGTTGTAATTAAATCCAAAACGAACGCCTGTTTTCGCTTGCTCTTGTTGTCGGATTTCAAAGATTGTACGATATATTTCGTCTGTTTCTGAAGTGCTTAGATGACGATAAGAATAATCCAATTCACCTGCCAGATCAATGGAAGACGTAAATTGACTGAACGATAAAACCGGGATCAGCATACAAAGTGAAGAGTACAGTAAATTTTTCATGGGTTTATATTTTATAGCCAACGCTCAGCCCGGCACCGGGAATGACATCTCCTTCAAACCTAAAAGAACTGTTTTTTGTGTCATACATTTCTCGTTTAGAAAAGGCAAAGTAAGCTCCTGTAGAAAGCTTGAGGTACCATCTTTTTTTACCTGAAAAAGTGTAATTGAGGTTTGGATAAACCAACATATCTATGAATCCCAAGTCTTCTGATTTCCAAAACGGGCTTTGGGCAAAACCTGAAACTTCAGTACCAATGCCCCAGGATTTTACCTGGTAATTCAAACCGGCATGAATGATAACATCGGGTCCTTCAAAAGCGAGTACTCCAATGCCAAAGCTTGGCGATAAATATTGATTGCCACTTTTGGATATGGGAATGTTATAAACTGCGTTGATGGAGGCGCCAACGAAGTTTGAACCGCCCAGCTGAATTTCAAGGTTACTCTGGGCATAAGTACATGAAATTGTACATGCAAATAGCATTGATAATAGTAGTGTCCTTAGCATATTGTAATGTTTAAAATGGAAAAAAAAGATAGTTAGATATTATGCTATCGATCCAATTTGGATGACGTGTTATAATAGATCAGGTAAACTCCAAATCGCTGCATTCGAGAAGTGTTATATTCAAATTATATTTTGCTTGGTTCTTATTGATGTTTAAAATTAATCAAATTCGTTCTCGTATGTACTTTACTCCTTTTGATGGAATGCGTAAAGCGAGAGGTATGTACAATAAATCATTTAAATATATTGAATAAAAGCTCGATGGATCAAAATAAATTTCACTTTTCTTATAGTATCCTTCAAGTAATCTTTTCATGAGTTTATTGTGTAGGTTAAATCCATCTTCCCACCATTTCCCTGATGGATCCTCTGGGATCTTTGAAATATAAAAATTTGGGTCATTATACCAGAATGTCATTAAGGCAGTGCCATAATCACACATCGGGTGATCAATTAATTTGTCGATAAGAGTAAGAGCTCCATCCCAATCAATTCTGTCGATGATAAAAAACAAATCTTTTGTAGATTCTACAGAGTTGTATATGGTTTCATCCCTCTTGTAAACTAAATCAGCATAATAATAGATATCTTTTTTGGACAAAGTATCAATTGATGTAATTATATTATCAGTAATGCTTGGAGTGGTAGCCACACCATTGTAGTAAATGGTTCTCCCATCAGAAATTTTCATAAATAAACGTCTCGTGACACCATAGTATGAATCTAATAATGGAGGACTACCAAAGTAAAATGGGTAGGTTGACCCAACCCCTTGTATGAAAGTAATTTTAAATCGACTTGAATCAGGTAATTGTGGTATTAACTCAATTTGCTTTATACTGTCATCATCATAAACCACATTGAGTTCATGATACAGCTTGTAGTTTACATTTTTTAAATCACAATAATCGACTGAAAATTTGTCAAATCTGTTTAATGCTATGTCATAAATAATTTGTTCAGTGTTTAGTGATCGATTGAAAAAGAATATTTTATTACAATCATTTGATTGTCTGACATAACCTAAGAGGCTGTCATTGTCGAGCTCTTTCTTTTGAAGATAAACCTTTCTATAATTAAAATCTGTCAAGTTGATTGAATCTGTTATCAAAAACGAAATTGTATCTAAACGGTTAGGTTCCTTTATGACATAGTATTCAAGTAAGGTATCTCCGGAAAAACATTGGCAGTTTTGTCCAACTAACAAACTTCCAGCTGACCCAATTATGAAAGAAAAGAGAAGCAAGACTAACTTCATGTTGGAGATAGTTTGATGTGTCAACTTTAGTGAATTAAATTATTAATATATGGTGCTGAATTACTGCCTACTCATTCGTCATATTCAAATCCATCCCCGCATAAAAACCCAAATCGCGATCCTGCAGGCTTTTGGTCCAGAAGGCAATTTGCCCGGTATGGTAAGAAAAGTGCTCTGTGACGTGGATGATAATTCCCATGCCTGAAAGCTCGAAGCCTTGCACCATTCGCACCCGAAGCAATTCATCGACAGAAGCCATGCCCATACTTTGGAAAGCCTCTTCAACTGTTGCTTTAATTTTCGTCCACAGTTCCGCCTTTGTATATCCACCTTTAGCGGCAAATTCCTCGTCGCGTATGCGTGTATCAGGCGCACCACTCAGGCTCGAAACGGCGTATTGTCTTATGTTGCCGCATAAATGCAAAATAAGGTTGCCTATGCTGTTGGAACTGCTGTTTGGACGTTTCCACACATCTTCCTCATCGAGCAGATCGAGACAGATCTTTACGCGTTCGAGACTTTCGCTCATGCGCAGGATCGATTGGGAAATGAATTCGCTGGAAAGGGATTGTTCCATGGAGTATAATTTTTATTCAAAGATACCATTTTCACCTGGCGCCGCGGTTCCGTATTTCAAACAACAAAAATCAACCTCCATTCACCCCTCATTTTCAAAAAATTATGTTAAACAATAACACATCAACCATCCCCATCCTCAATCATGTAATCATGTAATCGTCAATCATCAATCGAACCCACATACCCTACTTACCGAAAATTTACAACATGTTTCCGCCTTCCCTCCACAATCATCTCAACTCCACCCTGCCTGCCAGGATTCTCGCGGCCAGGCCACTCAGCGGAGGCGACATCCATCGCGCGTATCGGCTGGAATTGGAAAACGGGCAAAACATCTTCATTAAGACCAATCAGAACCGTCAGGCGCCGGAGATGTTCCGCACCGAAAGCCTTGGCTTAAAGCTGCTCGGCCAAAGCCAGGCCATCCGAATCCCTGATGTAATTGGCCACCGCAGCAGCGACGACGGACATGCTTACCTGATGCTTGAGTACATCGAACCTGGACACAGAAATGCGCAGTTTTGGGAACGATTTGGAAGAAAGCTCGCCAGATTGCACAAAGTTACCTCTGCACAGTTTGGGCTGGATCACGATAATTTCATCGGCAGTTTGCCACAGTCGAATACACAACACAGTACCTGGGCTGAGTTTTACACAGAAGAGCGCCTTTTGCCGCAAATGACCATGGCCCGAAGACAAGGCTATTTCGATGAGCCTACAGGGCAACAATTACATCGATTGTGCAGCAAGCTTAATTCTGTTTGTCCGGCCGAACAACCTGCGCTTTGTCACGGCGATCTCTGGAGTGGCAATTTTCTTTGTGATACAGCAGGAGAGCCCGTGCTGATCGATCCGGCTGCCTGCTATGCACACCGGGAAATGGATCTGGCAATGACTCGTCTGTTCGGCGGCTTTGATCCCCGGTTTTATGATGCGTACAAGGATGCATGGCCATTAGAGCCTGGTTTTGAGGATAGGATTGGCATTTACCAGTTGTATTATCTGCTGGTGCATGTCAATTTATTTGGTGGCGGGTATGTAGGAAGTGTGCGCGGGATTTTGAAGGACTGGTAATGCTATTGTACATGTTGTTTCACGCAAAGAGCGCAAAGGGTTTCGCAAAGGCCGCAAAGTATTGACAATTAAACCTTAGCGATCTTTGCGTACTCCTACTTTGCGCCCTTTGCGTGAAATTAATGTAGAGAAAATATCCAAACAAACTCTAACCACCCCGAAAAACTCGGGAACAAGCGATAACTATGCACTACAAAATGAAATTTCTGAAATTCATCTTCAAGGCAATTCTGTCTTTTTTGTCGGTATCCGTGGTAAATGCACAGGGTGCTAAATCTGATGGAGGGGGCTTGCTGCAAAAACATATTGCACACAGATTGTCTGCCGGCATCACAGCCGGCTACGCGAGCTCGGACAGCATTTTATGGCTTGGATACGAAGGTTATGCCGATAAAAAAGCTAAAAAGCGGGTTGACTCCCTCACCCGTTTCAGAACAGCATCGATTGCCAAGCCAATCACGGCGGTGGCTGCCTTGCAATTGTACGAACAAGGCAAACTGGATCTGGACAGCCCCATATCCAGTTACATCCCCGATTTTCCGATCAAGGGCGGGGATTCTATTACCGTGAGACATCTTTTGCAAAACTCGTCGGGGATCGGCGCCTATGAAGGGAACGAATGGGGTTCAACAACAGAATACCCGACTTTGAGAGATGCCATGCGCGTATTTGAATCGCGAGACCTTTTGTTTAAACCCGGAACCGAGTATTTCTATACAAGTTATGGCTATGTGGTGTTGGGATGGGTGATAGAGCAAGTGAGTGGACAGTCTTACGAAGACTACATAACGGAACATATTTTCACTCCGGCCGGGATGCTTCACACGGGTGTTGAAAAGTTCGCGGAGCCATTCCCGGAGCTAAGTGAATTATATGATCAGAAAAACAGTGATCCCCATAAAGCCAGGAAGAGAAAAAACAAGTTGAAAAGGATAGAGAGAGGGAACCTGAGCAATCGGACTCCCGGCGGCGGATTTTACTCCACCGCTCAGGATATTCTGAAATTTGGTCAGGCCATACTGAACAAACAGTTGCTCAGCGAAGAGACGATGAATATGATGTGGACCGATTCCGGAATCAAAAAAGAGGGAAATCCTTATGGACTGGGCTGGTTTCTGTACGGCGAAAACCCTCAATACGGACAAGTGTACGGACACAGCGGCGGCCAGTCTGGAGCCTCCAGTCAACTCATGATCTTGCCCAGGGAAAATGTGGTGATCGTTGTGTTGTCGAACACCTCAAATGTGTGGGAACATGTTTTTGGGCTGAGTGTCAATTTCTTTGGTGTGGCCGTAAAAGGAAAACCTTGAGCCAGGTGATTTGGCCTGTCCAAAACTTGATTCAGAGTTGATTAATAAAGATATATTGACTTTCCTTTTGTTATTACAAACCAAATTGCCCCACAACTTATTTATGTCTTTGGTTTTAGCTTAATCGTCAGACGGCTGGGAGCCGTCTGACGATAGGCGCTTGTGGTCAGACGGCTCCCAGCCGTCAGACCACTACGTAAATCGAATGCCAATAGTTCATTATGGTATGTTGCTTTACGTAATTGACGACAACTTTGTACATTTGGTTCCAGGGATAATCCAACCTGTAGAAAGTAAATAATGGAAACAACCAACACCCAATCCATCCAATCAGACCAAATTTCCGGCACAAAACCATTTAAGTCAAGCTGGATCGATTACCTGGTAAACCGGATAGAAAATTTGCCCGGACCACCCTGGGTATTTTACCTGGGCTTATTTCTGGTCACCGGTCTGCTGAATAATGTGGCGCTGTGGGTGGAAGGAGCTCTCAAGCCGGGTGAGTTTGATACGCTGTTTTCCTTCGCGGCCATTTACAACATATATGGGATTGGCGCTTACCATCATTTGACGCGCGTGGCGGCCAACTCACTTCATGATTTATACCCGGCGCTGGATAACACCAAACGGAAGGAAAATGAGCTGGCCTACCGAATGACCAACCTGCCGGCAGGCTGGGGCTGGCTGGCCCTGATTGTAGGATCAACCCTGGGATTTTTTGATGCCTTTGGATCTCAGTATGACCTGAGCCTGTCCTCCAAAGGCATCTTCATCTATTTCGGCATTTTCGAGGCTTTTAGCTACAGCTCGTTTATTGCCTTGATGTTCCTCACGGCCAGGCAGCTGTTTAGGGTGATCAAACTGCACCGGCAAGTACATGATATAGATTTGTTCAATCTGGCGCCACTTCGGGCCTTCTCGCGCTTAACTGCCACCGCCGGTTTTGCCGTGTTTTTTCTTGGCGCGCTGAGTGCGCTTGTATACTCTGAAAGTACAGACCCATCCTTGCTTGTATTCTATTCCGGCATAGTGATCCTGGGTATACTCATATTCTTCATGCCTTTGCTCAGCATGAGAAACCGGATCAACAAGGAGAAAAAGCAAAAGCTGCTGGAAACCGATCAGCGAACCCGACATATTCTGGAGGAAGTAAAGCAATCGGTGCAAAGCGGCGAGCTGTCGAAAATGGGGGAGTTAAACACCACGCTGAGCGTGCTGGAGAAAGAAAAATCGATCTTAAAAGGAATTTCCTCCTATCCCTGGGATCCGGGTACGCTGAAGTCCTTTATTTCCACAATCCTGTTGCCCTTGTTGCTTTGGTTGATCAGGTATTTGTTGGAGAAGTGGTTGTAAGGGGGGATTAGTTAAGAGCTTGTTCAGGTTTCTATGCTGAGGCGAAAGTGAGAGAAATTTGTTTCAGGCGAGGCGAAATTTGCAGACGCATGCGGGCAATTCGGCGAAAATTTCAACGAAGGATGAAACGAAATTTTCCACTTGCAGCCCAGCGATAGAAACCTGAACAAGCTTTAATAGAGACATCGTAATTGACGGGGGAGTTCAATCGTTAGGTTTTATAAAAGGTGAAAAAATATTTGTTTCTCAGTGAGAATTTTAACATATTTAATGTTACTTCGGGCAAAACAAAATAGATTAAACCAGTTTAACAGGTTTTAAGAGCATGTTTGGAAATTTAGTTTTTCACAGCGTCAGTATTTAGCAAGAATCATTTGACAATTGGCCCAAAGTATCCATGATTCCGAACTTTCTACTGTTTTCTCATAATCCTTGGATAGTCTACGGAAGAAATTAAACCATCCAAATGTCCGTTCACTAACCCAACGCCACTTAACAGGGACGAATCCTTTGGCAGTAGGTGGTTTGGATGAAACCTCCGGAATCACGCCGATTGCTTTTTTAGAGACTTCAAAAAATTCACCTTCGTAAGCCTTATCAACCAATATTCTTTTAGTCCTTTTCAAAGCTTGCTTCACTTCCAGAATTACCACCCCTCCGTATATACTGTCGCCGCCATTAGCAGCATGAACAACCACCCCCCAAACCAGACCAAGTGTATCAACCAAAACCTGACGCTTTCGGCCATTTATTTTCTTATTCCCATCAAGGCCACGCTCCTCAGAAATAAACGGCGCTAACTTAATTGATTGACTATCAACACATACTAATGATGGTGTTGCCTCCTTTTCAACTACAATCCTCTGCCTTGAGTTCAGCCTCGTATTTAATTCTCGCAAGGTTCCATCGTGACCCCATTTTCTAAAATAGTAGTAAACCGCACTCCAATCCGGAAAACAGGGTGGCAAATTCCGCCATTGGCTTCCTGTTTCGTTTATCCAACGAATACCATCTACCACTTTTCTCAAATCAATTCGTCTTTTCCGTTGCAAGGGCAAAAATTCTGCTATAACTTGCCATTGGGAATCAGTGAGAGGTTCAAACTTCTTTCGCATAACCTTATGAATTCGATACTCACAAGTTATGCACTGATTCCTATTTTTTATAATGTATCAAATTTCCAAACACGCTCTAAGTGTTGATTAAACTTTTTCATATGAATATTTTTGTTGCAAAATTGAATTTTGAAACCAACGAAGACAGCCTTAGGGCAGCTTTTGAAGAATTTGGTGAAGTAGAATCCGTAATGATCATCCATGATAAATTGACTCAGCGTTCTAAAGGGTTCGGATTTGTTGAAATGGCAAATGAAGATGATGGAATTGTTGCAATTGGAAAATTGAATGCTACCGAAATTGATGGAAGGACAATTGTTGTAAAAAAAGCAGAACCTAGACAAAGTAGCAGAGGTGGTAGATTTAGTCACTTTGGTGGGTTTGGTAAGGAATACCGTCACAATCGTGGTTATAGAAGAAGTTATGATAGCGATGGTAAGGAAGACACAGGTTTTAATTGGGACAAAGCATCTGATTTTCCTAAAATAAAGGAAAATGAAATTAATCAACCAAGCGAAAAATCGAACTTACAAAGAAATAATCTGATAACAGAAGGAACTTTAGTTAAACTCATTATCAATGAAAATATAGAAAATTTCAATCAACTTAGAATCGAAGAGTTTACTCAAAAAATAAAGAAATTATTAGACATAGATGATGGCATTGAAATCATTAAAATAGAAAGTGGGAGTGTCATTGTAACCTTGAAGCTTGAAGATGAAAATGCAAAAAAACTAATTCAATTATTAGCAACTGGGAGCTTAGAAGGATTTGATATAGAGAAAGCTGAACTTCTGAATTATGAAAAAGAATCACAGGGTAAGAAGGATAATTCAAAAATAATCAAAAGTAATTCTCAACCACTTATTGTTTGGAAAAAACATATAAAGGAAAGTATCGCTAAGAATGATTTAAATAAAGTGTTTGAAGAAATTAAATATAATTTTTCTCCTGAAGAATCAACGTATGATGAAGCTATTAACTTAGAAGCAAGGTATAATGAAAATTTAAAAACAGAAAGAATTGGCGTAGAAGATAAAAAAAATATTGAAATTGAGTTTAATAGTATTAGAAATAGCATGCTAAGCATGGTCAATAATATTAGTACACTGACGAAAAAAAATAAAAAACATTTCAGATAATATATCCGCAGAAAGTAGATTGCGAAAAACCTCATAATCCGGCAATTTGAAAGTTGAGCGTCAGGAGAGACTCCAGCACTTGTTTATGTTCTTTGATTTTTTTGAAAAAGTCGGTTATGGCCTTTCGGAATTCTGTGAAGTGTTCATAGTAAGAATTTCGTCATCCTTAATAATATAGATTTGAATCTAGGTTCAAGTTCTTTCAATTCGGTGAAAAGCTGACTCACAAAATCAAGCACATGCCACTACAAGCCTATGCTGCCGATTTGTTTAAATTATTAAAAGATCAAAAACTGTATCATTGCCTGGAAAATTAGAGACATAATTCGTAAAATGACAAGTATAAATCAAAGAGCAGAATTACAAAATCAGATTTGGAAAATAGCCAACGACGTGCGGGGCTCTGTAGATGGATGGGATTTCAAGCAGTTTGTGTTGGGAACGCTCTTCTATCGCTTTATTAGTGAAAACTTCACAAATTATATCGAAGGCGGCGATGCGAGTGTGAATTATCCAGGCCTGCCGGATAATGTCATTACACCGGAAATCAAAGACGATGCCGTCAAGACCAAAGGGTACTTTATCTATCCCAGTCAGCTTTTTGTGAACGTTGCAAAAAATGCAAATAAAAATCCAAACCTCAATACCGATTTGGCCACCATATTCACAGCTATCGAAAGCTCCGCCAATGGTTATCCCTCGGAAGATGATATCAAGGGTTTGTTTGCAGATTTTGATACAACCAGCAGCCGTTTGGGCAATACGGTGGAACATAAAAACAGCCGTCTTGCCGCGGTATTAAAGGGCGTGGAAGGATTAAAGTTCGGGAATTTTGAAGACAACCAGATTGACCTTTTTGGTGATGCGTATGAGTTTCTTATTTCCAACTATGCCGCTAATGCAGGAAAATCCGGCGGAGAGTTTTTTACCCCTCAACATGTGTCTAAACTCATCGCACAGCTTGCGATGCACAAACAGAAAACAGTAAACAAAATATATGACCCAGCCGCGGGTTCGGGATCATTGCTCCTGCAAGCAAAAAAACACTTCGATAATCATATTATTGAAGAAGGTTTCTTCGGGCAGGAGATCAACCATACGACCTATAACCTGGCTCGTATGAATATGTTTTTGCACAATGTCAACTACGACAAATTCCATATCGTATTGGGGAATACGCTCATAGATCCACAGCTAAGAGATGAAAAGCCCTTCGACGCGATTGTGTCCAACCCGCCTTACTCGGTAAAATGGATCGGCAGCGACGACCCCACCCTGATCAATGACGACCGCTTTGCTCCGGCAGGTGTGCTGGCCCCGAAATCCAAAGCCGATTTTGCCTTTGTGCTCCATGCGCTCAGCTACCTGTCCGGTAAAGGCAGGGCTGCCCTGGTTTGTTTTCCAGGCATCTTTTACCGGGGTGGCGCTGAACAGATGATCAGAAAATACCTGATCGACAACAACTTCGTGGAGACCGTTATATCCCTGGCGCCCAACCTCTTTTATGGCACATCCATAGCGGTGAATATTCTGGTGCTCTCCAAACACAAAACCGATACCAAAACCCAGTTTATCGATGCCAGCGGCGAAGACTTCTTCAAAAAGGAAACCAATAACAATGTGCTGACCGATGCCCAGATCGACCGTATTATGGACCTTTTCGACCAAAAAAAGGAGGACGCGCACATCGCCACTTCCATCGACAATAGTGCCATTGCCGAAAACGACTACAACCTCTCCGTAAGCAGCTACGTAGAAGCCAAAGACACCCGGGAAGTGATTGACATCCATGCGCTGAACAAAGAGATTGCCGCTACAGTGAGTAGGATAGATGTGCTGCGCGCGGAAATTGACTCTATTGTTGCTGAAATCAATCAGGATTGAAGATGGAAAAAGAAAATAGAGAAGTCATCATTTACAAAAGCGCCGACGGCCTTTCAGAGCTTTCCGTGCATTTGGAGCATGAAACTGTCTGGTTGTCATTAGACCAGATGGCTGAGCTATTTGACAGAGATAAATCCACCATATCGCGCCATATTAAAAACGTGTTTGAAGAGGGCGAATTACAGAAGGATTCAGTTGTTGCAATTTTTGCAACAACTGCCGCAGATGGTAAAACCTATCAAGTAGAACACTTTAATCTGGATGTCATCATTTCAGTAGGGTATCGGGTAAAATCGGTTCAAGGAACAAGATTCAGACAATGGGCAACTCTGCGCTTAAAAGAATACATAGTCAAAGGCTTCACCCTGGACGATGAACGCCTTAAAAACCTTGGCGGCGGCAACTATTGGAAAGAACTGCTGGATCGCATCCGCGATATCCGTTCCAGCGAAAAAGTGATGTACCGGCAGGTGCTGGATCTGTATGCTACTGCTACTGACTACGACCCCAAAAGCGAGGAAAGTATTGCGTTCTTTAAAATAGTACAAAACAAACTGCACTACGCTGCCCATGGCAATACGGCCAGCGAAGTGATCTACATGCGCGTAGGTAGCGACAAACCCTTTGCGGGCCTGACCAACTTTAAAGGCAGCCAGCCTACGCAGGCCGAAGCCATGATTGCTAAAAACTACCTGGATGAGAAAGAGCTGAGGGTGTTGAACAACCTGGTGGCGGCCTACTTCGACCTGGCCGAACTAAATGCCATTGAAGAGCGGGAAATGCGCATGGCTGACTATGTACAGGAACTGGACCGCATTTTGTCCTCAACAGGCAGAAAAGTGCTGGACAGCCCGGGAAAAATTTCAACAACGCAAGCCAGGGATAAAGCTGTGAAGGAGTACAAAGCATATAAAAACAAAACCCTGGCAGATGTTGAAAAACAGTATCTACAAACCATTGCCGATTTGGAAAAAGAGGCAAAAAAAGGAAGCCGGAAAAAATGAGCTATATAAATAAATTGTTGGACGGGGTAGAAGTGGAGTGGAAGAGTTTGGGGGAGGTGGCTAAAATCCAAAGAGGGGCCTCGCCTCGGCCTATTACTAATTTTATAACTGAAGATGATAATGGAATTCCTTGGATTAAAATTGGTGACACCTCCCCAAATTCAAAATATGTAACTAATACTGAACAGAAAATTACCCTAGAGGGGGCATCTAAATCACGTCTATTGAAAAAAGGCGACTTTATTATGTCAAATTCAATGAGCTTTGGTCGTCCTTATATTCTAAATATAAATGGGGCCATTCATGATGGGTGGGCCTCAATTAGTGATTTTGGTGGCAAACTCAATTCTGATTATCTATATCATTATCTATCATCTGGTCTCGTTCAAAACTACTGGTTAAGCAAGATCAACAGCGGTTCTGTTAGTAACCTAAATTCTGACATAATTAAATCTTTGAACATCCCCATTCCCCCGCTCCCCGTCCAAAAAGAAATAGTCCGCATTCTGGATGCTTTTACAGAGCTTACAGCAGAGCTTACAGCAGAGCTTACAGCTCGTAAAAAGCAGTATAGTTTTTATCGGGAGCAGTTGTTGCGTTTTGAGACCACGAAAGACACGAAAGGCACGAAAAGGGTGGAGTGGAAGACTTTGGGGGAGGTGGGGGAGGTTCGTATGTGTAAGCGAATTCTAAAAGAGCAGACAACCGATGCAGGTGAAATACCCTTTTTTAAGATAGGTACTTTTGGAAAGGAACCTAATGCTTATATTTCAAAAGAACTTTTTGATAAATATAAATTGAAATACAATTACCCTAAAGTAGGTGAGGTGCTAATTTCTGCAAGTGGAACAATTGGGAGAGCGGTCATTTTTGATGGGCAAGATGCTTATTTTCAGGATAGTAACATTGTCTGGATTGAAAACGATGAAAGTCAAGTATTAAACAAATACTTGTTTTATTTTTATCAAATAGCTAAATGGAACATTGCTGAAGGTGGTACAATTCAACGTCTTTACAATGATAATTTGAAGAAAACAATAATCCCAATCCCCCCTCTGGAAGAACAAGCCCGCATCGTCTCCATTCTCGACAAATTCGACGTGTTAACCGCTTCCATCAGCGAAGGTCTGCCCAAAGAGATTGAGTTGAGGCAAAAGCAGTATGCGTATTACCGGGATTTGCTGCTTACCTTCCCAACCACTAACCACTAACCACGAAAGGCACGAAAAACACGAAAGGAATGGAAAATGGGTGAAGTGAAATTTCGTGCTTTTCGTGTCTTTCGTGGTTGAAAACCAAAAAAAATGAGTGATAACATTATTTACAAAGAAGAAAGCTACGCGATACAAGGCGCAATATTTGAGGTATATCGGGAAATGGGCTGTGGCTTTCTGGAGGCAGTGTACCAGGAGTGTATGGAGAAGGAGCTAACATTACGTAAAATTGCATTTGTCGCTCAACCGGAATTACAATTATCCTATAAAGGCGAAACCTTGAACCAACGGTATAAGCCAGACCTAATATGTTATGGAAAAATCATAATAGAATTGAAAGCCGTGAAGGAAATCGCTCCGGAACACAAAGCACAACTCATGAATTATCTTAAGGCCACTAACATGAAATTGGGACTACTGGTCAACTTTGGTACCTACCCAAAAGCAGACATCACCAGATTAGCCCACTAAAATTTCGTGTTTTTCGTGCCTTTCGTGGTTCGTGGTTAAAAATAAAAAATGGCAACCTACAACACCATAGCAGAATCCAACAACTTCATCATACTGGATGATTACACCAGGTACTCCGAATTACATGAGGCGCCTGTTACCTATCAAACAGAAGCAGCGTTGGAGCAGGAGTTCATCCAGGATCTGGTTAATCAAGGTTATGAACATCTGCCTAAGCTTGGCACACTTGCCGCTATGCTTGCCAACGTGCGGGTACAGCTACAGCAATTGAACGATATGGTGTTTACAGACGGAGAATGGGCGCGTTTTGTGGAGGAGTATTTGGATAAGCCAAGCGACAACCTGATAGATAAAGCCAGAAAAATACACGAAAACTATATCTATGATTTTGTCTTTGATGACGGGCATATCCAAAACATCTATTTAGTAGATAAGCAGCTTATTGCCCGAAATAAAGTGCAGGTCATATCACAGTTTGAACAAACGGGTACTCATGCCAATCGTTATGATGTTACCATATTGGTGAATGGTCTGCCTTTGGTTCAGGTGGAACTCAAGAAGCGGGGTGTTGCCATCCGCGAAGCATTCAATCAGGTGCACCGATACAGCAAAGAGAGTTTTAACACTGAAAACTCGCTTTTCAAGTACCTGCAGCTATTCGTGATTTCCAACGGCACCGACAGCCGGTACTTCGCCAACACCGTGGAACGGAATAAGAACAGCTACGACTTTACCATGAATTGGGCAAAGGCCGATAATAAGCTGATCAGGGATTTGAAGGATTTTACGGCCACCTTTTTTCAGAAAAACACGCTGTTACAGGTATTGCTGCATTATTCTGTTTTTGATGTAAGCGATACCCTGCTGATCATGCGGCCGTACCAGATTGCTGCAACAGAAAGAATGTTATGGAAAATAAAGAGTGCGTACGAAGGCAAAAAATGGTCGTCCATTGAAGCGGGTGGGTATATATGGCACACAACGGGATCGGGTAAAACGCTCACCAGCTTTAAAGCGGCCAGGCTGGCAACTCAACTGGATTTCATCGACAAAGTATTCTTTGTGGTAGATCGGAAAGATCTGGATTTTCAAACCATGAAGGAATACCAGCGATTTTCTCCGGATAGCGTTAACGGGTCCGATAGTACAGCCGGTTTAAAAAGAAACATCAATAAGGACGACAACAAGATCATTGTTACGACGATCCAGAAGTTGAATAATCTGATGAAAAGTGAGCAGGATTTGCCTATTTATCAGAAGCACGTCGTATTTATCTTTGATGAAGCCCATCGCTCGCAATTTGGTGAAGCCCAGAAAAACCTGACAAAGAAGTTTAAAAGGTACTATCAATTTGGTTTTACCGGTACGCCGATTTTTCCTCAAAATGCCCTTGGCGCAGAAACAACAGCCAGTGTATTCGGTCGGGAATTACATTCATACGTGATTACAGATGCCATTAGGGATGAAAAAGTATTGAAATTTAAGGTAGATTATAATGATGTACGACCGCAATTCAGAGGAATTGAAACTGAGCTGGATGAAAAAAAATTAACCGCCGCCGAAAACAAAGAAGCCTTCCTTCGCCCAAACCGGATAAAGGAGATATCGCAGTACATTTTACAAAATTTCAGACACAAAACACACAGAACCCAAGGAGGCAATAAAGGCTTTAATGCCATGTTCGCAGTTAGTAGCGTAGATGCTGCCAAGAGTTATTATGAAATACTAACCAAACTGCAGGCGGATAGCGATAAGCCACTAAAAATTGCGACGATCTTTTCCTTCGCGGCCAATGAAGAGCAAAACGCTATAGGTGAGATTGTAGATGAAACTTTTGAACCTTCTTCAATGGACCTGAGCGCTAAAGAGTTTTTAACTGCGGCTATCAATGACTACAATGCTATGTTTAAAATGAATTACAGCATTGACAGCAAAGGCTTCCAGGACTATTACCGGGACCTGGCTAAGCGGGTAAAAAGTAAAGAAGTGGATTTGCTGATTGTAGTTGGCATGTTTCTTACCGGATTTGATGCCCCAACACTGAATACGCTTTTTGTAGATAAAAACCTGCGGTACCACGGTTTAATTCAGGCATTTTCACGAACCAATCGCATATATGATGCAACCAAAACCTTTGGCAACATTGTCACCTTCAGGGATTTAGAACAAGCCACCATTGATGCCATTACGCTGTTTGGAGATAGCAATACGAAGAATGTAGTACTAGAGAAGAGTTACAAAGAGTATTTGGAAGGATTCACGGATATTGCTACAGGCAAAGCTCGCCGGGGGTATATTGAAGTGGTCAGCGAATTGAATGAAAAATTTCCCGACCCGGAGGAAATAATCAAGGAAAGCGACAAGAAGGAGTTTGTAAAGCTGTTTGGCGAATACTTGCGCGTAGAAAACATACTTCAGAATTATGATGAATTTACCTGGCTAAAAGCGCTGCAAAGTATTGATACCAGCGACCCGGAAGCAATTGAAGCCTTTAAAGAAACATATTTTGTGACCAATGAAGACATTGCAGTAATGCAGTCAATAGCCATACCGACAGATCGCACCATACAAGACTACCGCTCTACATACAACGATATTCGTGACTGGTTCCGTCGGGAGCGGAGGGGTTCAGCATCAGAAGAATCAACTATTGACTGGGATGATGTTGTCTTTGAGGTTGATTTGCTCAAATCGCAGGAAATCAACCTGGATTATATACTGGAACTGATTTTTGAGCACAATAGGAAAACTAAAGATAAAGCGGCATTAGTAGATGAAATTCGCCGCATAATTCGGGCAAGTATAGGCAATAGAGCAAAAGAGAGTTTGGTTGTAGATTATATCAACGACACAGATCTGGACGCTATCCCTGACAAAGCCGGAATAATGGAATCATTCTTTATCTACGCGCAAGAAAGGCAGAAAACGGAGGCTGCCGAGCTGATTTCAGAAGAAAACCTGAATGTAGAAGAAGCGAAACGATATATTACGACATCCTTGAAACGTAATTATGCCAGTGAAAATGGAACAGAGCTTAACTCGCTTTTACCCAAAATGAGCCCTTTAAATCCGCAGTACTTGAAACTAAAACAACGGGTTTTCCAAAAAATTGCCGCTTTTGTAGAGACGTTTAAAGAGATTGGAGGAGATTTATGAATTTGAAGCATGTGTAATTGCAATAATATAAAGTAGTCTTTACACCCCGAATTCAAATACAAAGCCTTGAATTACCACCACCCAATTTCAAATGAAAACCAACATCAACATCCTCCCCGAAAACAAAAGCTCTCTCAATGCATCCATACAGGAACTGCGAGACAAGGATCTTTTAAAACTGCTCCCTGAAGGCACAGAAATTGAAAAACTGAGCCTCGGCGAAACCATCGATGGCCTGTACAAGCTTTTGTTCTACACCTTTCCAAACGAGCGCTTCGCCCATTTCGGCAGCTTCATAATACTGGAAGGAAACGGCATCGAACACTACGCGCCAGCCCTTGGATTTGAATCCCCTGAAGAGAAATTGCAGTACAATCCTGAAGAGAAAACGTTTTCGGTTTTGTATACATTAATAGAAACCCAGGAGGATAGGGTAGTGGACCAGTCAGACTTTGACATAGAATGGAAGCTTGCTGAAAAAACGGTTCTCATAAAAAGCAACACCGTTAAACCAGGCACAATAGAAATGCCATTTGAGGAGATCAGCCAGGAGAAAATACAATCGCTTTCGAATGTGCATAAACTGAAGCAACTGGATTTCCTGATTGCCAGCAAGAGAATATTCAAGACTTATGAGGGCGATCCATACAAGTCGAATTTACACTGGAAATTTTACCGCTGTTACCTGGATGAAGCATTTATAAGACAGCAATTTAAATTCAGCGATACCATCCTGACCAGCGACTATGACGGTCGCGTGGCAGGCGCAGAATTCGGGTTTTACGACAAGCTGAGCGGATTTGGCATCATGGGCATTCATGAGCATTACGTGACTCCGGAAACGGTAAGGATCGACAGTTTCTAGGGAGTGTTGACTCCCAATAATTCAGACTGTGTTAGAACTTTCGTTACCTGATTCAAAACGGGTCATTCCACGTCTCCATTCCAAAAATTTTCCGATCTTACCCCAAACAGCAGGAGAGCCGCCATGGCTCCGCCCTCTTATTCCATTTCTAAACAAAATTGATTAGCATGCCCGATTCCCCTTTGAATAAATCCGGTGGCATCATGTCCATCGAAGTATACATAAATGGATCACGCATAAAAGATGAACTCAACCTGATCTCCATTGATGTGGAGCGCAGCCTGAGCCGAATGCCAACAGCGGCTCTCACATTCCAACTTCATGCGGAGGATGTGAGAAAACGCAGCCGTGTGCTTGGCCAATCGAAAGACTACATTCCAGGAGCGGAAATAGTCATTAAGGCGGGTTATGAGGGGCAATGGATCCATACCATTTTCAAAGGGATCATCGTCAATCAAGGAATCAATGCCGGGAGTGGCAGGAAAGGCAGCATGGTGCTCCGCTGCAGCGATAAGGCCCTGCTGATGACTTCCGGCAGAAAAAGCGGCTATTATCTCGATATGAAAGACAGCGATGTTGCCAGCGCCATCATTGCTGATTACGGTCTGGAAAGCGAGGTCGATGGAACTGCTTACAAGCATAAGGAATTGGTGAAATACCAGTCCACCGACTGGGATTTCCTCTTGACAAGAGCTGCTGCCAATGGATTACTTGTCATAGCAGAAGACGGAAAAGTCAAGCTGAAAAAGCCCCAGTCGAGTGGGAAGGTGGATCTGGAACTCGAACTCGAACATGATGTATTGGACTATGATATTCAGTTGGAAACACGGGAGCAAATTTCTTCAGTAAGTTGTTCTGCCTGGGATATGAAAACGCAGGCGCTGGTAAGCGGAAGTTCGTCGGAGCCGGTACTCAGCAGTCTGGGCAATCTCAACGCAAAAGCCATGGGCGCCGCCATTGGACTCGGCGAATCCAAGCTGACAAGCACAGCGCCACTTGAGCAAACGGAACTCAAAGCCTGGGCCGACTCCGAATTGACGCAGGCGCGGATGAACTACATTCAGGGTTCCATCACCTTTTACGGCAATGGCATGCCAAAACTCAACACGCTGATCCAACTCAAAGGCTTTGGTGATCTCTACAACGGCGATGCGTTGATTACCGGCATTCAGCATGAAATTACCGCAAGTGGTTGGCGCACTACAGTATCGCTGGGCCATGTACCCGATGCAACTGTAGAAGCAGGCCAACAAGCCTCTGCCCCGGCGGCTTCAGGGCTTCTGCCTCCTGTCTCCGGGCTTCAGATCGGTACCGTAAAAAAGATAGACTCAGATCCGGCAGGGGAACACCGCATTCAGGTGAATGTGCCTGCTATCGTCGATGGTGGTGAAGGAATTTGGGCGCGTATGGCTCACTTCTATGCCACAAGCGGAAAAGGCGCCTTTTTCCTGCCAGAAGTAAACGATGAAGTGATGCTCGGTTTTCTCAACGACGATCCCCGCTTCCCGATCATCCTGGGTATGTTGTACAGCAGTAAACGCCAGGCACCTTATACTGCCGATGATAAAAACAGCATCAAAGCCATTGTCACCAAAAATGATCTAAAGATCGAATTCAACGATGAGGATAAGGCGCTAGGCATCAGTACCCCTGCCGGAAATAAATTCATACTCTCGGATAAAAATAAATCCATCAGTCTAAAAGACCAGCATGGCAATATGCTTGAAATGAACAACAGTGGCATTAACCTGAGTAGCGCAAAAGATTTAAACCTCGATGCAAAAGGGAAAATAAACCTCAAGGCTGTTTCTGGTTTGTCGGCCAGCACAAGCGGTGGAGACTTAACCCTGGAAGGCGTAAACATCAAAAACGAGGCAAAAGCAGCTTTTTCAGCCAAAGGTTCAGCACAAGCTGAATTAAGTTCGAATGGACAAACCACCGTGAAAGGTTCCATGGTCATGATCAACTAATATAGAACTGTGAGCATTTATACAGGCAACACAATGTGGTTGTAACCCGAATTCCACCACTTGATAAATCACTTCAATCACGTAAATCAAGGTAATATGCCACCAGCAGCCCGAATAACAGATATGCATACCTGCCCAATGGAGACTCCGGGTGTGCCACCAATTCCCCACGTAGGCGGCCCTATTGTAGGTCCGGGCGTACCCAATGTACTCATAGCCGGCATGCCGGCAGCAGTAATGGGCGATATGTGCAGCTGTGTGGGTCCGCCCGATACCATCGTGAAAGGCTCCGCAACCGTGATGATAAATGGCCGACCGGCAGCCCGTATGGGCGATACTACTGCTCACGGCGGAAGCATTGTGCTTGGCGCTCCAACGGTTATGATAGGAGGCTAAAAACCCGGAGAAATAATTCCCAACATACGCTAACAATCAGAAACAAATGAGCCAATCCAGATTCACCCCATGGATCACCATTCGTTGCAAACACGAGTTCTTTGCAAATACTGAAGTAAAAGGATTTAGTTTGGCACCTGATCAGGAAACCAAGGCACTGCTCAGACAGGCAGGGGTGAAAGTTAAAACAGCAGCAGACGGCCTAACGCTGTTTCGCGATTCCGAAAACGCTCAAGTTGCAGCACTAAATAGGATCAGGTTTTTTCTGGTGTGGCAAGACCCCAACTTCTTATTGTACACGGACTTGCCCGCCTATGATCCCGGCAAAAAAATACTTCAGTTTACAAATTCAAACGCGAACGAGGAGTCACCCGATTTAGTCAGGATGCACAATGCCTTTTATGCCGGGGAGTCAGACATCGTTGACCGTCCAGATACCATCCAGGAGTTGGTCCCCTCCGGAATGATCGGAATCATAGATATTACACTAAATCCGGCAACAGAGAACAGCCATACTCCACCAGACCTGATAAACTATGAGATCAGATTCAAAAACCGCGCATATTATTGGCGATATCTCATTATTAACAGACAAGATCATGACCTGAGTTCGCCAAAAATCACGTCAACAAATCCGGATATTGCATTTTCAGACCCGGAAACGATAGATATACCCAACATTCCCGGACCGGTGATTGAAATCAAGTCTACTTCTCCAATAGCGATTTGTGAAAACTATGCATTCAGTAACGAGTTGGAGAGTTCATTAGATAAATTCCCGTTGCCCAGTCCGGATGATAAAAACCTCCAGGTAAATAAGGATGGCAGTTATTCAGCTTATATGTATGTTTATGTATGACAAGAGGCGAACTTGATGCTGTCAAAAATTACTACGATTCCATTGCGAATGAATACGACCAAAGCCGCTTTGCAAACAGTTATGGTCAGTACATTCATGAGCAGGAAAGAACGGTACTTGCCAAACACGCAGATAAAATTGACCGGCAAAATTGTCTGGATCTGGCCTGCGGAACCGGGCGGTTTTTGGATCTCGCCTCCGCTGGCGCGGATATCAGTGAAGAAATGCTCCGCATCGCCCGCGCGAAACACCCGGACAAGGAACTTATTCAGGCTAGCGCGACCCAATTATCGTTTCAGGATCGGTCGTTCTCGTCCGTAATTTCTTTTCACCTGCTGATGCACCTTGAAAAAACCGAGATCGCGCTTGTTTTGAAAGAAGTGCACAGAGTGACAAAACCTGGCGGCTTCTTTATTTTTGACATACCTTCCAGCAGCAGAAGAAAGCTGCTGCGCCATAAAAGGGAAGGCTGGCACGGGAGCACGGCCATGAATAAGAACGAGGTGCAATCTATGTGTGCGGATCAATGGGAAATACAGGCTGTAGAAGGCATTTGCCTCCTGCCCATACACCGGATAAACAGCCGATCCCGCCAAAAATGGATAGAGTTTGATACGTTCCTCAGCGCCACATTTTTAAAATCATGGTGCTCCTATAATATCTACGTCCTCAAAAAACTATGATCAAACGCCTTGTACCACAAGCATACCGGGTTTATGCCAAATTACTGATCAGGAATGTCCATGATCTGGCAAAAGGCAGTTACTGGCAGTTTGCAAGGGTTCGGGGCTCAGCAGATTTTGATAATTTTCTGTCCATAAAACAAGCATTAGGGGATAATGAACAGAAACGAATGAACCTGGAAAAGGCTGGTAAATCTATAGAGCGCCTGACAGTATTGCCAGGAGAAATTTTCTCTTTTTGGCGTGCGGTGGGTGCACCGAAAGCACGCCGGGGTTTTGTTGCCAGTCGATCCATTGTAAACGGCAAAATAGAATCGAGCGTGGGGGGCGGTCTTTGTCAGTTGTCGGGCATGATATATTTCCTGAGTCTCAGGCGCGAACTGGAAATCATGGAGCGGCATCCGCACTCAATGGATATTTACACAGAAGAGGAGCGGTTCACCCCTCTCGGTTCAGATGCCACAGTGGTGTATGGGTACAAGGATCTTCGGATTCGGAACAATACTTTATCTCCCATGAAATTTCTATTTTCTATTCAACATGGCATCCTGGAAGGCCGTTTGCTTTTTAATGGAAATTTTGAGGAAAAGAACCTGGAATTCAGGGTGGTTACGCTGGGAAATGGGAATAAACAGGTAAGTACTGTGAGAGGCGGACGGGTTATTGATAAATCAAATTATGTGATAAGAGCGAGTAGGTAATTCCAGGTATGCTCTTTAAGAACAACATAATTCCAAATGCAGGACAAAGAAATAAATGAGGCTAAAATGGCTGTAAAAGGCTTCGTCGATGCCTTTTTTGCTGAAAGACCCTCAAACCTTGAAAAGGCTAATTATTACATGCAGCATGTCCATAAACATGCAATAGCAGATCCGCTGCCAACTGGACGTGTGATTAATAACCGGCATATTGATTATATATCCCCGAGTTTCTGGCATGCCTGCTGTGCCGTAATATACAGATGGGTGTATACCCGCATGATGTCCAATTCACAGGACGGTGGAGTGCTGGTCTACAGAGGACAGGCTAACCCGTACCCAATATTGCCCAGTATCAGACGAGGTACTTTGCCTGATACCGGCATTGATTACACAAAAGAAATGACTCAGGTTTTGAAGCATTTTTTACTGGAGGCTGATGGGGTCACAAATTTATTTTTCGAGACATTAGACCAGAGGAACGGATTAAAAGTGATGGCTCAACACCATCATTTCCCGACAGATTTTTTAGACTTCACATTTAATCCTTTAGTAGCCTTGTATTTTGCAAGCAAAGATTCCAGAAAGGCGCAGATCGTTGATAATCCATTGAGTGGCCACGGCGTAATTTTCGAAAGCGCTTTCGAAAACTTTCAATTTCTAACAAAGAAAACCAGCATCAAGCTGGATCTCAGTTTTCTTCCTCCAATCCACGTTCCGAGGATTTATCAGCAGCAAGGTTTTTTGCTGGATTGCCAGGCTGCTACCAACGAAGAGATTTCAGAAATCGAACTCGCATGCGAAAGGGTGTTTTTCCCCAGAGAGTATCCTGGCATTCAGGATATCGAAGATGTCTTTTCTGAAAATTTGATGGTGACGTATTTGTGTAACAATTACAATGGATGGCACTCTGAGGCATCCATCTGGTCAGAAAGAGAATGGTATGCTGCGCATGACGGATACAAAGAAATCATTTCCATATACATGGATTACATAAAAAATGTTGGAGTTGGTTATCAACAAAAAGAAGCATTAACCATAATTCGAGATGCAGAGATTGAGCTGAAAGCTCCGCCAAAAATCAACTCAGGTTTAGAGTATCATTTTAATAATAATACAGTTACAAGAGCCTGGAGCCTGATTCAGGACTTGTCGAGGGTGATAAAATTCGTAAAAGACATTTCTTTTAATCGACAGCAAGATAGATTGGTCCTGAACGAATTGGTTTTAACCAGTTATGCAAAGGCAAATCCGGGGATATTCAAAGCGATAAATGAGCTCGCCAAAAAAGTAAGTATTCTGGAGTTTGAATCTGTCCCATCTGAATTGCTGGGAAATGAGAAAATAGAGCGTTTTATTAAGGATAGTCTTTCGAATGAGCTTATGTATGAAATTGAAAGCGTACCACCTATGGGGTATGATTATCAATAGAAAAGATGTTGAAATTGTCCATCCTGATTTGTTTTCCAAAAGAATCCTCTCAATGGTCGTTTGAGATTGGTATGCGAGCCGGTATTTTAGGGCACAGCCTAACTATGGATCAAATTCAGATTGGTTACCCACAGATTCCACACAGAAATTCTGCGTAGAATCTGTGAAAAAAATCTGCGTAAAATCTGCGAGAAATAAAACACCCGTAGGTCACGATTTGCCCAAATGCCTACAGCCGGTAACCAACATGCAAGGTGAAAAACGGCACAAGCGGTGCAATATCATAGGTCTGCTCCTGCAGCACATTTTCACCTGAAAGCTTTGTGGTGTATCCCAATCCAAGCCAGGGCTTGAGATAAAGCGGAAACTTAAACGGCGTCCACGAATAACCAAGGGAAGGCATTACAATCAGGTTCTGGAAATTTGCCTTATCCTCGATAACGGCTTCGTTTTTAAGTTGGAAATTCTGCACACCCAACTGTAATCCGGTGTACCACTTTTTTCCTGCCTCCGAGAAATAGTACTCTCCAAAAAACGAATAGGCATTTTTGATGCGCAGATCCCAACCCTTGTCTTTGTTTTTGCCGTTCATATTGATCATCACTTCCGGAAAATCGAGGGAGTAGGTGCCCAGGCCTAGCAGCAGATGTTCGCTGTTGGCAGGTTTGAAACGAATATGCGCCGCGTAGCCGCCGAGGGCAAAGGTGCTTGGATCTGTTTCAATGAAAAATGCTGCTTTACCGGATTTCGATTGTGCATAAGTTTGTCCAAATGCACTCAGAAACAGGATACCCAATGCTGCAAGCTTTAATTTGATGTTGTTTGTCATTGCCAAAAATTTTGAGTTAAAATAATAGTTACTAAAAGGTAGTAACAGTAAATTTGTGCAGCAAAGGTAAAATGCATACTAACCCTCTCACAAGAAGGTACAAATTGGTTTGATACTTACCAAAAAGTATTAATTATTGAAAATCAAACAGTTGTGATGCAAGAAAATTTGAAAAAATATTCCGATCAGGCCAATTGCCCTGTGCGGAACGTAGTATCCAGGTTCGGTGATAAGTGGTCACTCCTCGTTTTGGGCATCCTGGGCGAAGTGGAAGTAATGCGCTTCAACGAGCTACATCGAAGCATCGGCGACGTATCGCAGAAGATGCTGACCGCCACCCTTCGCACCCTCGAAGCCGATGGACTGGTGCTCCGAACCATCTATCCGGAAGTACCGCCAAGAGTTGAATACGCCATCACAACCTTGGGCAAAAGTCTGATTCCCCGCATTCAACACCTGGCGGAATGGGCCATGGAAAACATGGAGAGCATCACAGAATCGAGGGCGAAGTACAGAAAGTAAAGTGTGTGGAATAGCGCTTAGCACCAATACTACATAGTCTTAACTTCATCACAAGTTAACACAGAAGTGAAACCATATCTGTGAAAATCTGTGTAATCTGCGGTGAAAAATAAACAACAAACAATGAAAAAAACAACCACCTTAGGACACAGTAATCTGAGCATAAACCGCATCGGACTGGGCTGTATGGGCATGTCCGAGTTTTACGGATCATTCGACGAAACAGAATCCATCAACACCCTGCACAAGGCGATCGACCTTGGCGTCAATTTTTTCGATACTGCTGATATGTATGGATGGGGCGCCAACGAGCAATTGCTGGGGAAAGCATTTAAAGGCCGTTGGGACAAAGTACATGTGGCCACCAAGTTCGCCGTTATGCGCGGTCCAAACGGAGAATTTCTCGGATTAAACGGCAAACCCGAATACATCAGGCAGGCTTGCGAAAAAAGCCTTCAAAATCTGGGCATTGAGGCGATTGACCTTTACTATATGCACCGGCAGGATCCTAAAGTAGAGATTGAGGAAATTGTAGGCACACTCTCTGACCTGGTCAAAGAAGGGAAAGTAAAAAACATCGGGCTTTCAGAAGCCGATGCCAATACCATTCGCCGTGCACACAAGGTGCATCCGGTTTCTGCGTTGCAAACCGAATATTCGCTTTGGAGCCGTGAACCGGAAGAGGATCTTTTTGATATTTGCCAGGAGCTCGGAATCACCTTTGTAGCATACAGTCCACTCGGGCGCGGATTTCTGACCGGGGCCATAAAAAGTCGCGCCGATCTGGAAAAGAACGACTGGAGACTTACACAACCCCGTTTCACAGAAGAAGCCATCCAGGAGAACCTGAAATTTGTAGAATTGCTGGATCAAATGGCGAAGGACAAGGGCGTGACCAAGGCACAGATAGCCCTGGCCTGGATACTTGGCCAAAACGACGAGATAACGACCATTCCGGGCACCAGAAAAATTCACCGTCTTCAGGAGAACCTCGGCGCTTTTGAACTAGCCTTAAGCGATGCTGATATGGCGAATATCAGGGAGCATTTGCCCGCTACAACTGTTGGGGAGCGATATGGATAAGACCTTATTGCTGCTTTTGGTACAATAGAGCCAAAAACTTTATGGTTTACAAAACACCTCTATTACATTGCAGGAGGAACCTACCTTCAATTGAATCAAATAAAGTCCAGCTCCAAGAGCCCCTGCATCAAAGGGAATGGCGTGTTTGCCAGCATTTAATTGACTCTTTATTAGGGTGCCCAATTTTTGTCCCAACAGATTGAAAACATCCAGTTCAACCTGTTCGGATTCGGCCAATTCAAACTGGACAGTTGTGGATACCCTGAATGGATTGGGATATGCTCTCAATTGATAAAGATCTTTTGAAATTGCAATTTCTGGTTCAATTACGCTGGAAACAACTCCTTTCAACGCATTTCTAATGGTCATAAGACTTTCAAAATAAAGCCCGGAGTTGAGTTGTGCCGTTGCGGCAAGGATACTGGAATCATTGCTGCCCAAAATAGGTTTAGCTAGTGCAAGCATATACTCCGGATTCAAGGCCGCCATGAATTCGTCAGGGGTCAAGACCAATCCACCCTGGTTTTCAAAATCATAGGTAAATTTTTCTACAGTCCGGTTGAAATCCGGTTCGGCTCCCCAGTCGATGGTGAGAACAATGAATATACCTGCAAAATAGGGTAGGTCCAGCCCTCCTTCTCGCTGTACCAGTATGTCGTCGGCATACCAACGGGTGGCGCCGTCGCCGTAATCAACCCGAAATTGTAGTAGGGAAGTGAAGGTATCCAAATGGAAGGTAAAATTGAAATCCTGGTATGTATTTGCTTCTTGAAATTCACTGGGGCTGATATGCTTGGTTGCGAGAACCTGCCAATCTGGGAAAGCAAATCGCTTCCCTACAAATATGCTGGTAATTGGTTGCGTTGACATATTGCTCTCAACCTTCAGACGGAATTTTACCGTATATGTTCCCGGCGCCAATGACATCTCATCAGAGTTGAATATGTAGGCCTGGCTTCCTGTCGATTCTGGCAGCACTAACAAGGCTTTACCATTGTTCGCATCCGGATCGTCAACCACTTCTGTAAACGGGTTTTGTGTCATTCTGGGATATTGTGTTATATCCATAAAATACTCTCCTGGCACCCGGGATAAGAGGTCAGCAATTACTTCATTTCTGTCATTGGACGCCATCGTATGTGATGGCCGTACTGTTGGTGCAGCCACTCCGGCATAATCGAGATTGAGTCCATTTACAGAAGGACTAATGCTGTAGATAGAGCCCAGGTAACCGGCATTATGCAATTGTTGGTAATAAGGCACCGCCAGTTGTTCCGTCCAGCGACCGCTGCCACCTCTGTCGTCTATGCGAACAACACGCATACCCGTTTCTTCCAGATAAGTAGCCGTTTCAGACAGGTAGCCATTCAGTTCGGCTTGTGACATCTCCTGTGGATAGGCATATCCGGCACCTGAAAGTCCGGCAATCATGCCCGTATTGATGCGGGTGTCCATGAAGTAGTTCCACAACAAGGGAGACAAGTCGGCTGCTGTGGGGTTGAAGGTCCAGCTGAAGCGTTGATTCTGTGTATCTTCCCAGAGCCAGAATGGATTATACCCTCGTTCGGTGGCAAATGGAATGCCGTCACCATCCGAGGACCAAAGCATAGCCACGGGTTTATTACCCAGCGTTGCGAAGATTCGGCTTATATCAATTCCAGGGTCAAACTTCTTTATGGCAGGCCGAATTCCTGACAAAACAGAAAGTCCTCTGCAATCAACCGGCGTTCCTGGCCAGGTTATACCGGAAACCCAGTCGCCAAAAGCAGAGAAATATTGCACAGATTCAAACTCATAGTTTCCATAAACACCCGTTACCTGAATTGGGGATGGGGCTTCTTCCATAAACTTGTTCATGAGCGGCCCTTGAATAGCATCGAAGGGGTTGAGGTGAAGCGCAGGTAATTTCAGCGCGACTAAAAAGTCACGGGCAGCCATTTTTACCGGCCAGGCCTCGATTCCGGGAGCACCTGACAAAGTACCTGAGGTTGGAGGCCCGGGGCTAATAAAGCCTATTATTCGGTGGTCAAGTTGCGGCCAAAGGCTATCATAAACCCATTGATATATATTGTATTGACTTGCTTCACTGTCGTTCCATCCCTGCGACTGTACAGTTTGTCTGAGATCGGTAATGGAATTGAAGTTGGGCAGCCCGGGTAAAGTCAATTGTTCCGGCGCCAGAACCAAGCGATTTTCGAGTCCTGCGATCATTGTGGCCAAATTGATGGTATTCGGTACCTCTGGGTCGTAAATCACCGCGCCTTCGAAGCGATTGCCAAAGCGCCGAATCAGGAAATTAAGCGCGCTGAGCGCATCCAGATCAAGGTAATCAACCGGAACTTCATTCTCGATATAGGGTATCCAGAATGCTGCGGATTCGGGCTCGTCCTGCCAATCGAGGTACACAGCCGGCTTGTTGCGGTTAATTACGCCCTGCATACAAACCAGCGTAAGTGCCATCATTGCATCGTAGGAATTGTTTATGCGCCAGTCTGATTGCCAGGCGCCGGAATAGCCACCAACTGAAAGCGGACCCTGTCCGAGGCCATGATTCGCCTGGATCGCATATATGTGATCAGGTGGTGGGAAATGCGGAAAGTAATGACCAGGAATCCATTCTGGCTCATTGGTAGATACAGGTTCCATCTTGGATATTCCGATGGGGACATATCCTGAGTGCCAATAACTATCTACCCGCAAGGTAGCCATTAATGTTCCATTAAGCCATACCTTCATCCACAAGCTATCCGTGATGGATTTAATTTGAAGCAGAAAGCCTTCCGTGCCGGCCGGAATGGTGTAGACCAGAGTTGCCTCCTTTGCCTGATCACCAGCCCATTGAAATTCGCCTACAACCGGAGATACTTCATTTTGAAACCATCCAATTCCTTGTGAACTGTTTGCAGGTGGGGTTCCAAATGTCAGATCAGCAAGCGGTTTGGCGAGCGAATCAATAAAAGTGATAGAATGAAAGGCAACTGCCAAATCCCGATTGTCATTGGCTGGCATCACAACTTCACTGAATTCAAATTTGATCTGGGTTTGCGCATTCAAATCCGAATGAATGCAACACAACAAAAGAAGGTAAAAAGGAATGCCCCTTTTTATATGGAGGAAGATTTTGGTTTTCATTTTGACACATTTTTGAAATGAATAATTGATTGGGAGGGAAAAGAGTGTAAACCTCTCCAGAGCTATGTTGACAAAGTTAATAAAGCAACCTGAGAAAAGGGAATTCATTGGTCGTTAATCAGCGGTTTTTACTTCACAACAGGCTTTTAGTAATAACACATTTTCAGTATAACCAAATTCTCTACATTTATGGTATGAAAAGCGTACAGCTCATACAGGCTGCCGAAGTTATCCCAAAATTTCAGAGCTACCCTGCACATGCAAGGAGCAGGCTGGAATATCTACGTCAGCTGATCATCGACACGGCTTCCGAGATTGATGGGATAGAAACCCTCGAAGAAACCCTGAAATGGGGTGAACCGAGTTACCTGTGCAAAACCGGAAGTACCATCCGGATCGACTGGAAGCCGAATGCGCCGGATCAGGTGGCTATGTATTTTAAATGCACCAGCAAACTGGTACCGACATTCAAGCAATTGTTTGGCAACTTGTTTGAGTATGAAAATTCAAGGGCTATTTTGTTTGATTTGCAGGCCAGTATTCCAGAAAAGGAGCTGAAGAAATGTATTGAGCTGGCTTTGAAATATCATTTGGTCAAGAACACGCCATTATTAGGAGAGCCAGCATAATGATTGTATTGTCACAGTAAGACACTCAAAACCCCTGAAGAGAAGATCATGAAGACATTTTACGAAAAATACAAACCAGTTATCTTTTTCTATGTGCTGGCCTGTTTGTTTTCATGGCCTTTTTTCTATTGGAGAGATGTTTTGAGTGATAGCTGGAATACCGTAGAACTGGATATCATCATTAAAACGAGCCTCATTATGTGGGGCCCGGGAATATCGGCGATTATATGCAGCATTATTTTTAGAGACAGAATAAAAAGAACTATTGGGTTCTTTGGTACTTCTGCTTTTAAAAGTATTGTATTTTGGGGCGTTCCCATGCTGGCATTTATTCTGTTCGGGTACAGCAACACCCCGGGTACATCACAGTCCAGATTCATTATTTACTTGTTTGGTACATTCTTTTTCACCCTTGGCGAAGAGCTCGGTTGGCGGGGTTTCTTGCAGGACCAGTTTAATCACCTGCCCAAATGGAAACGATATCTGATCATAGGAACCATGTGGGAACTTTGGCACTTTACGACGCGTACCCTTTCAGGTAGCATAGGTGCCCGGATACTCAGGCCTATAATGTTTATTATCCCCAACACCATATTATCCTATTTATTGGGAGAAAGCGTGAATAAATCCAAATCAATTGTCGTGGCTGTTACGCTGCACTCCTGGTATAACCTTTTGTTTGAGTTTAATAATCGTGTTACGTACATAATTTTTTCTATTTCAGTAGTATATTGGGTTTTCATGCTCTTGACCTGGGATAAAAAGGTTTTTGCTACCATAAAAACCAAACCACATTGAAAACAGCATCACAAGACAAATGGAAATTCTGGAATACTTGAAAGACTGGATGAACGAACATCCGCTGACCACCAGCATCGCCAAATACATTATTTGGGTGGCTGTGATCATTGGGTTTATTTCCTTTCTGAGAAAAGTGCTAAAACGGAACCTGCCTGACACGGCCACCCGGTATAAATCCCAGAAAGCCATTGAAATTGTTGGGTATACACTGATCATTTTCCTGAGCGTAACTTACTTCACCGGGAACATAAAGGACTTCACGCTGGCCATTGGGTTGTTGACCGCCGGTATTACCATTACTCTTCAGGAACTGATCCTTAGTGTAGCCGGCAGCTTTTACATCTTTTTTGTGAAGGTGTACAAACCCGGAGACCGCATAGAAATCAACGGCATTAAAGGGGATGTGATCGATATCGACAGTATTTACACTACCATGATGGAAATTGGTGAATGGGTCTCCAGCGACAATTACAGCGGCAGAATAGTCAAGCTTAGCAATGCCTTTGTGTTTAAAGGACCCATCTACAATTACTCACAGGATTTTCCTTTTGTATGGGATGAATTCAACCTCCCCATTCGTTATGGTTCAGACATTGATTTGGCTAAAAAGATCGTAGTGGATATCGCCTCCGAATCCCTGTCTGAATACGTAAACGAATCGATAGAAAACTGGAAACAGGTGGTAAACAAATACTTTATCGAGGACGCCCAGGTGGAGCCTACCTTAGCCATCACCATGACCGACAACTGGATCCAGTTCAACCTGAGATATATCGTTGATTACAAACGGCGGAGATTGACAAAGCACCTGCTCAATGAAAAGATTGGCAAAGCCATCATGGCCACGGATGGCAAGGTGACACTTGCATCAACGACTTTAGAGATCGTGAAGATTCCCAGGATTGATGGTAAGGACAATGCGTGATTTATCATCATTAGCACATTAGCTAATTATCGAATTAGCTAATTCACCACTATTCTCTCCAAAAAACCACCTGACCACACAAAATACACTCCCGAGCCAACATCACGAAGGTCGAGTTCTGTCTCCAGGATATTTTCGAAACAAGTTTTTTCCAGACATAATTTACCGGATGCATCAAAAACAAGGATTTGAAAACGCTCCGGATAGGCCAGGATTTTCTTTCGAAAATGTACCAAGCCCTGGCTTGGGTTAGGAGTTACATCCCAGGGACGGAGTCCCAGAGTTGCTCCTGAAGAATCATTTGTTAGTTTGTAGGCAAAGCTCTGCTCCAAATGCACTTCTCCGTTCAGGTCGAATGAATCAGACGTGCCGCTTGCCGACAAACCAACACCCGGAGCCACATTGCCGATGGTCAAAGGTGGTAATACATACAACAAATAGCTTCCTGATTTTACAGTTGGGAATACATATTCACCGTCTGCATTGGTGAGTGTAGCATATTCCACTTTCTGTGTATTTGCGTCAATGACCATGATGGCTGTATTTGGAATGGGCGACTCATTGGAATCCCATTGGCCATTGCCATCTACATCCAGCCACACAAATCCGCTGAGGCTATTGGGCACCAGGCTGGATGGTGGATACAATTGCCGTTTAGGGATTGGCTCTTGTGGTATGTACCTGGTACTCCATTGAAGTTTTGCCGTAGCTCCTCCCCAAAGCTCCACAAAGTCGAATTCGATCGGGTACTTTTTACCTCCTTCCAAAAATAGGGTGGCAGCATGTTGTGTTGTTCCCTGAGGATACCACTCATCTATCAGCAATTGATTGTCTATAAATAACCTGGCGCCATCATCTGTGATGGTGTAAAAAGTGATTTCGGCATCCCGGTATGGTACGACCTGACCGGTCCAACGCACGGTAAAACCATCACTGGGGACATATCCAGGTGCAGGCGAGTAGTCCTGCCAGTCAAAATTGATCATGGAATCTATTCGACTGAGTAAAAAGGGTTCATCAAAGCCGAAGGGCGCCATTTTCTCCTCAAAATATTCACCCAGCAGACCAAATCCATTTGCTTTGGCAATTTTGTCATATACAGCGGTATATCCTGTAAACCCCGTATCGGCTGTGATAAAATGCAGGGTAGGGTTTTGTTCTCCATTGTTCCAGTGACTGAAAATAAGCACAGAATCGCCTTCGTCAATAAAGGATGGAACTTGCAAGCTTCGCTCCAGCCCGGCCACACTTTGAAATTCATACGGTGTTTTTCCAAGCAAGCCATCGGCATTCACTGAAATACTGGTTTCTTCGCAAAAAACGCCAACTACCGACTTTTGCGGATAAACATCCCGGTATGTTGAGTTGGTCAAGCCTGCGATATCCCGGGCTGTAAGGTGAATCCGGTACCAGACATTATCAGATGGCTCCCCTACGGTCTGGATATAAAAACTATCGGCCGTGAAACCGGAGCTAAGTTCCATTGTCGGGTGCAGGTGGTCGTTGTGGTGAAAATCAATTTTCCAGAACAAACGGGTTGAATCCAATATGCCCGTTTCGGGGTCATTGGCCATGCCTGAATAATGAACGTAGCTGCCGGCTTTGTACAACTGGGTGGAGTCGGGACTCAGGATCTGAGGTATTGGACGTTGATTCTTGGTTACAGTCAACACGGCTTCCACCGAGGTGTCTGAGCCCAGTAAGTTTGACACAATGCAACGGAAAGTGCTGTTGCTGTCGGCAAGCGTTACCTGCTGCTGAATCAAAATATTGGTATCAGGCGCCATAAGGTCGAGGCCGTTTTTTTGCCATTGAAAATGCAGCGGCGGCCTGCCCAAAGCCCTTGTTTCCAGTTGCATGTCTTCGCCTACAGCGCGTAAGGCATCCTTGGGTTCCAGGTAAATAAAAGGCGCCTCACTGCCGGTATAAATGATTTTCCAGAGGCTACCTTGTTCACTTTCGGTATTGTCTTCTTCCGAGCCACCGCCCAGCCCGGAGCGAGCCAGCAGATACAAATCTCCTTCCGGAGTAACAGCAAGTGCTACAGGGCGGTCAATGTCCGTGGCGAAGTTTGTTACCTGCGAATTGTCATCCGGATTTATCATGTTGATATACCCCTTGCAGTAGTCGGCAAAGAAGAATTTACCACTGTAGTCAGCGGGGAAATTACCGCCGGATTGCGGGGTGAATGCTGCGCCTACGATGGAACAACCGTCACTGTGATGATAGTAATGCCAGGGATCCTGATAATTGACCGGAACCTGTTCATTGGTCCTTAGACCTTCTGTGATGGGGTGACCGTAATTCATGCCTGCCTGAATTTCATTGATCTCTTCCCAGGTTGCATTGCCCACATCGCAGGCGAATATTCGTCCGCTCTCCGGCTGCATGGCCATCGAAAAAGGATTGCGCAGACCAAGCGAATAAATGGCCCGGTACTTACCATTGTTTGTCGTATAAAAAGGATTATCCGAGGGGATACTTCCATCGGAATTTATGCGCAGCACTTTCCCCAGATCGTGATCCATGCTTTGCACAGCAGCCCCAAAACTTTTATCACCGGTGGAAATGTATAATTTACCATCGGCGCCAAAAACCAGATCACCACCATTATGTACGGTGCCATAAGTTGGATCACATTCATAGAGGATAACTTCTGTCCCAGGTAGGGCGTAATTTCCGTCGGCTTCTACCCGGCTTACCCGGTTGTGGCTCATGCCATTGCTATCCGATACGGTATAATACAAATACACAAAAGGTTGGTTGGGGAAATCGGGGTCCAGCGCGATGTGACCGAGACCCTGTTCGTTATAATCTTCTACATCCAGAATGATAAAGGCGTCTGACAAGAGTAGGCCGTTTTCCACGATTAGCACCAAACCATCTTTTTCGGTCAGGAATACACGGCCGTCGGGTGCTATCGCCATATCGGTAGGATTTAATCCGGAAGCGATCTCGAATTTGGCAAAGCCCGGAGGTAATTGCGCTTCGACAAGGCAGTATGAAAACAATAGTAAAAAGATTGTTATGTGGTTTTTCATGATTGTTTTTTCGCAAATGTAGCTTTGGAGGGGGGCTTGGGTTGTATCGCCATTTGGCAAAATGGTTTATTTGGCCTTATTTGTGGGAAGTCCAGATATACATTAGGGCAAAAAATCACTGATCAGCACATGGAAAACTACTATGAACCTGAATTTGTCGAACAGCTGTTTGACGATATGAGCAAGTCATATTCCAACATGAATTTGATCGCTTCTTTTGGGTTCAGCGAAAGATGGAGAAGGCAATGTGTTGCTCAAATCAAATTCGAGGAGAATTTTGTAGTGGTCGACCTGATGACCGGAATGGGCGAATGCTGGCACCACATACTTCAAAAGTGCAAGCCCGGTTCCAAATTAATTGCGCTGGACTTTTCTTCTCAAATGATCGCACATGCTAAAAAGAGGAAGCAACACTTTAAACAACACCCGATTGATGTCTTAAGAGAAAGCGTGTTCAACAATTCCATTGCAAGCAACTCGGCAGACTGTGTAATTTCCGGGTTTGGATTAAAAACCTTTAATCGTAAGCAATTAGTCTTGCTGGCCAGGGAAATCAGAAGAATTTTAAAACCTGAAGGGAGCTTCTCATTGATTGATGTTTCCGTCCCGGATAATCGCTTATTAAAAGGCTTGTATATGTTCTACCTGAAAAACATCATACCAACGTTGGGTCGCTTGTTTTTAGGAAATCCGGAAACCTATAAAATGCTTGGGATTTATACAGAATCCTTCAAAAATGCCCGCATGGTGGAAGAAGTTTTCAAAGAACAAGGTTTTGCAGTGCAATACCGGGAATACTTTTTTGGCTGTGCCACGGGTGTTGCGGGCATTAGGGATTCAAACCCGAAAATCAAGCCTAACGAGAGCACCAACACTCATCTCTTATCTCTCCGCACTCCGCACTGGTTTGTGGTAAGGGTTTTCCCGGTACAACTGTGAAAAAGGAATTACATTTCGCCCGGTAAACAATCGATAATTTATGGTAGTCCTTGGAAATCTCTTGCTGGTAATTGCTGCCATCATTTTCCTTTTGATGTGCAAACTGCTGTTTTTTACCCGAATGCCGGGAGGTGATGCCAGCGTCGGGTATGCCTGGTCACTAATTTTAGGCATTGCAGTCTTTTCCATTTGCCTGATCATCGTTACGGCCATTATCGGGTCAAACGGTGGATTCTCATGGGTGGGCGGAAACCGTACGTTAATGGTAATAGCGGGCTTGTTTTTGGTACTGCTTGGCAATGGCTTTTTCATGACTGGTGAAAGTCCGTCTGATCTTCCTTTTATACTTCGTAAAATGGCCATCGCCATTCCCGGCATACTGCCACCCTTACTTTTGATAAGCGCGGCGATACTGTTAAATGGCAAGCAGCTTTCGGTTCCAGGCATGGTCTACAAACTGCCCATTTATACCGGAATTGTGTTTGGCCTGATTGTTTTCGGTATATTGGCATTCCCAACGCTGCAACGCAGCATGCTTGCTGGAAAAAGATCCGGATCTTCAGATAATACACGGCTATTTGAACAGATTGATAATACAGATGTAAGCAAGAACTGGATATTCCTGATGGTGTATACCGATGCCAATCACGACAAGGTGGTGCGAGAGAGGGCATTGGAACGAATAAAATCGCGTCCCGACTGGCAGGAGGAAATGGTAAAGCGCCTGCAAAATGATTGGGCACCGGAAATATTCACGTTTATGGCTTCCAACGATGTGCCCGACAAAACCATGTTTGACGAGGCATTAAAAGAAGGTATTTCTATTCAGGCGAGACTGATTCGGGAATCCATCCGCAAATGCCGGGATAAACACGATCTCTATCAGGGTAGGTTTACCTGGGAAGTGGATAGGGTAATTCGAACAGTCAACAAGTTTGAAGGAAACGAGGTTAACTATCGCCCAGCCATGCAGGAACTCAGAAATGCCCTGGACGAACATACCGGGTTCACAAAACCCAAACTACCGGCAAAGGATATGCTCGACAAATGGCTGAAGGCTCATTAAAGTATTAACGCATAAATCATGGGATCACATCCAATAAATCTGGCACTTAGATTTCTCCTCGAACTCAGCGCACTCATCTCTGTAGGCATGTGGGCCTGGAGACAAAACGACGGCTGGTTGAAATACGTTCTGGCTATTGGTATTCCCCTTGTGCTGGCCGCAATCTGGGGCACCTTCAATGTGCCAAATGACCCAAGCCGATCCGGAGCAGCCCCGGTGGTGACACCTGGTGTTATCCGCCTGGCCATTGAACTGGGCATCTTCGCTCTGGCCACCTGGGCCTTACACGATATGGGCTGGACCAAAGCAGGTCTGGCATTTGGGGTAATTGTGCTGCTGCACTATGCCGTATCGTACGACCGGGTGATGTGGTTGATTGCCCGGTAAGGACTTTCATCCTGACAATTCATATTCAACTTATTTATCTGATTAAAGGACACCATCCATGAGATATCCATTACTCTGTTTATTAGTCACACTCTCTTTTCTGAACTGTCGACAAGGCAATAAAACCGCTCAAAAAAGCATACCGGCTGTTGCACTTGAGAAGACAAGAGTTAAAGCAGAAGTAGATGGCAAGGCCTTTCGGGATTTGAATAAAAACGGGAAAATGGATGTCTATGAAAACATCAATGAACCCATCGATAAAAGAGTTGATGACTTGATTTCCCAGATGTCTGTGGAAGAAAAAGCAGGGATGATGTTCATTGCCGGCGTGCCGGTAAATGATGATGGTTCGCTGGAGAAAAAACCCGGTACCAAAGGACCCGGATCACGCTTTCCGGCAGCCATGGATAATATTGACAAAGGACATCTCACTCACTTCAATGTGTGGGAGATTGCATCTGATCCGGCCATGATGGCGCTGTGGAATAACAACTTACAAAACCATGCAGAGCAAAGCAGGCTCGGCATTCCGATTTCCATAGCCTCTGATCCGCGGCATCATTTCAGCAAAAACATATTTTCCATAGCAGCCAACGGGTTTACACAATTCTGCGAACCCCTGGGTCTGGCCGCCATAGACAACGATAGCCTGGTAGAAACATTTGCCAACATAGTCAGGAAAGAATACCTGGCAGTGGGTATCAGAATTGCCCTGCACCCCCAAATTGACCTGGGAACAGAACCGCGTTGGGCGAGAATAAACGGCGCCTTTGGTGAAGATGCACAACTTACTGCCCGTATGGTGACCGCCTACATTAAAGGGATGCAAGGCCCGGTATTGAATGATCAAAGCATTGCCTGCATGACCAAACATTTCCCGGGTGGCGGTCCGCAAAAGGAAGGACTTGATCCCCATTTTGAATTTCAGAAAGGGCAAATATATCCGGGCAACAATTTCGATTATCACCTGATTCCCTTTGAAGCCGCTTTTAAAGTGAACACGGCTTCCATTATGCCTTATTATGGCATTCCCACAGGACAAACAGATGAAGATGTCGCCATGTCCTATAACAAGGCAATCATCACAGATTTGCTTAGAAATAAGTACAAATACGATGGGGTTGTGTGTACCGACTGGGGTTTGATCACGGATGCGCAAATGGGGCCGGATGTAATCTGGCCGGCACGCGCCTGGGGAGCAGAAAACCTTAGTGAGGCCGACAGGGTGCTGAAAATCATACACGCGGGTTGCGATCAATTTGGGGGTGAAAACAGACCGGAGCTAGTAATTCAACTGGTAAAAGAAGGGAAATTGAGCGAAGAGAGAATCGACGTGTCAGTTAAGCGATTGCTGAAACAGAAATTCGAATTGGGCTTATTTGACAATCCTTTTGTTGATGAAAAACTAGTGGCTCAAAGTCTCGTCAAAGCACCGAATAAAAAGCTTGGGGATGCCACTCAGCAAATGGCTGTAACACTGCTTAAAAACAAGGATGATGTACTGCCGCTTAAAACAGGGACGAAAAAAGTGTACATCGAAGGCATGGATAGCACGGTTGTAGCTCGATACACAGAAGTGGTAAACAATCCTGAAAAAGCAGACTTTGCCATCATCAGAATAAACACACCCTGGTACCCGGTTGAAACAAAGAACCCTTTTGCCAGAGGTTTTCACCATGGTGATCTTAATTTTAAAGGAGATGAAAAGGCCAGGATTCTGTCGCTTCTGAAAAAAGTGCCAACCATTGTCGACATATACCTCGACAGGCCTGCGGTAATCCCGGAGATTTCGCAGGCATCAAACGCTTTAATAGCAGATTTTGGAGCAAGCGATCAAAACATTTGTGAAGTGTTGTTTGGAAATGCTCAACCTTTGGGTAAACTGCCTTTTGAACTCCCTTCCTCCATGGAGGCAGTTGAAAAGCAGGTGACGGATGTTCCTTACGATAGTGAAAATCCTTTGTATACATTTGGTTTTGGGTTGGGGTACAAAGCCCGCTAAGTGTGTTTAAGCCAGGTAGAGTTATTGTGTTCATGGATTGTGATCAAACCATCAACCAACGTATCATTCCAGCTCTGCTGTAAACGCTCCAATAGATTGCCTGCCGGTTTCCGTAGCAAACAAAGAAAGTTGTTTGGACAGCATCCACAGATAGTGTTTTACAGTAGAATCTCTGTCAGGTGATTTGTCGAAAAGCGTGGCTTCATAAATCCAGAATCTGCCGGCCAGGGTCATGTGGAATACCAAAAACCTGACATCTTCTTCCGAGAGTTTCAAGTGCCCCGCGGTATGCAATTCCTTAAATATGCGGGCAAATCCGGCCAACCGTCTCTCGTAGATTTCCTGGTAGTTAAAATGATCGCCGGATTCCAATTGGGCCTGCACATACTGGTTTCCAATGAACACACCTCTGTAGAGGTACTGCGACTCAAAAATGCTTTTCATCAGATGCAAAAAGCCTTTGAGAGAGGGTGGGGTGGCCAGATATGTCTCATAAAGCGACGTGTTGGCTTCCCGGTAGCGTTCCAGTAAAGCCATTAAAACATCCTCTTTTTTGCCGAAATGATAGGAAAGGTTTCCCGGACTAATCTTAAGTTCGCGGGCAATTTCCCGCACGCCTACATGTACAAATCCCTTCTCGTTGATGAGCTCCAGCGCCTTGTTTAAAATCTGTTCTTTTCGTGTCAATGGAAAAAATTTAGCACAATGTACTAGGAAGGCTTGGAATCATTAGTACATTGTCCTAGTTTTGTCAAAAAATCAACCATGACATATCCATTTTCACTGCCACACACCATTAAGAACTTTCACGGAGAAGTACTGATTTTTAAATCCATAGAAGAAGAAAATGGCGAAAAAAAGATGCTTGTTGAAAACAAAGTAACCCCTGGGGCTGGCCCGCCTTTTCACGTACACTTCAAGCAGGATGAAGGTCTGACGGTATCCAAAGGCACTATGGGATACCAGATCGACGGGCAGGAAGAGAAGTTTTTGAAAGAAGGCGAATCAGTTGTTTTTACCAGAGGTGAAATGCATCGCTTTTGGAATGCCGGGGAGGATGTATTGGAATGCACGGGCTGGGTAAAACCCGCCAATTCGCTCGATTATTTTCTCACAGGCGTGTATAACTCGATGAACAAGAGTGGAACAGCCCAAGGCGACCCATTCGACAGCGCTTATCTGATGACCCGCTATAAATCTGAATACGACATAAAGGCGGTTCCTGCTTTCGTCAAAAAGGTGATTTTTCCAATCACCGTACTGATCGGCAATATGCTCGGCAAGTACAAACATTTTCAACACGCTCCAAAACCACTAAAATGATGTACTAAAATGTATGATATAGGGTATTCTAAAGTTCTAATGCCATTTTTTCAATCCAAATTCGGCAATCACATCCTCAATCATATGTTCATGTAATCATTTGCTCTAAAGCTTCCTTTCTGAATCTTCCCAAAATGGAAAATTCGAGGTGACTTTCATGTTTGTAGTTAATTGATACCGGGATAGGCTCAATGCAAGGGTTATTGTGTCTAACTTTAAGGCTTTCATATCTTTCAATTAACCCGGGTGAAACATGAAAACCTCTATTTGTATTCTCGCCTTGATACTGCCGGCGCTACTTTTCGGTCAGAAATCCAGAAACATAAACAAGTACTCAATTGGGCTTGAAGTGGAAATTGGGCACTCATTTCCCAACTTTAGCGCCGGGCAAACCAACTGGAAAGCGAGTTTCTATCCAACCGGCGGATTGAATGTACTCTTCGTAAACCGCATTAATAAAACCTGGATAAGCGAGCTGGGCTTCGGCATTACAGCATATGCTTTGAGCAACCGAGGTCCGCAGGATCATTATGTGCTCGATTTTGCCTCTCCCACCGTTTCTACAGGCATAAGCTATAACTTCCGGTATCAAAAAAACAAGGAGCATTTCATTCGACTAACCAGCGGTTTTCAGACCGGCTATCAGGGAAACTTTGTAGATGTATACGAAACATACTCTGTTAGTGTAGAAGGGAAACATAAACTCTATCCTTTTATCAGGCCGGAGATCGGTATACGCAAGTACTTCAAACAAAAAATGAAGGGTGCCCGTTATAAAACATGCTATGAATTTGGGACCTTCTTTCGCTATAATTTGAATCCACTGGGTATCGCCACCATTCGGGACGATGATGTTGAAGTGAGGCTGGAACCCAGAGGAAATATCATGGGTGCGTACTTCAAAGTTCTTTTTCCGGCAGGCAAAAAACGGCTCCGGATTAAGCAGGAACAGACAAAAGAATTGTCGCCGGTTATATACAACCCCAGGTTTTTTAAATAACTCTCGCCCCTCCCAGTGCTCCTGCGGAAACCTCAAGAGCGGCAAAAATTAAAGTCATTAATTGACATTCATCCAACTCAAGTGCATACTACCAACCCTTTTCCCAAAATTAACCATTAACCATTAACCATTAACCATTAACCATTAACCATTAACCACTTACCACTATGAAAACATCCCTGCCGATCCTTGGTATTCTATTATTGATTGGATGCGCCGGCCATAAGCACATATCAAAGAAAGAAGATCCCGAAACCGCTCGACTGGATAGCCTGCTCACTCCGTACATCCTCAAACTCAGAGAACTTACCGATAACACCGCAGGTTTGGCCATTGGCGTCTCCCGGGGAGACAAAACCGTGTACACAAAAACCTTTGGTTTTGCGCAAGTGGCCCAGAAAGAAAAAGTTGATGTGCATACGGGTTTTCATCTGGCGTCACTCTCCAAACCTTTTAGCGCAGTGGCCATTGCCCGGCTGATTCAGGACAAGAAACTCAAACTGGATGATCCGATTGTAAAACACATTCCAGAATTCAGCATGCTTGGTGAAGGTTACGATAAAATCACCATCGAGCATATTCTAACCCATACATCAGGCATTCCAAGAAATCTTGCCCCGGATGATTGGACAAAGCCTTCTTTCGGCCCAAATGCCCTGGCTGAAAACCTGGACATTGCCAAACAGGTAAAACTGGATTTCGAACCGGGTACAAAATTCAGTTACAGCAATTCAGCATTTGATATACTGGGTGTGGTAATCAGTCGGGCCAGCGGGATGCCCTTTCATGAATATCTGGAAAAAATGATCCTGAAGCCCGCCGGGATGTTGCACACGAGTTGTAAAAAATCAATGGACGCATTTCCCAGGAATTGGGCTACTGCACACTCTTACGGGATATACACCCAGGAGTGGAAACCATTCCCTTACAATGAAAGACTGTTTCCAAGTTCCGGCGTGGTTTCCAGCATATCGGATATGTGTTTGTGGGGACAATTTCATTTGGGGAAAGGCACCGTAGCCGGGCGGCAAATATTGGATGAAGAACATTATAATTTACTGGTTTCTCCCAAATACAATACGCCCTGGGGCGACAAGGTTGGATTGAGTTGGTTCCTGCAATCCTATTTGGATCGTCCCATTATCATGCACACCGGGTTCGATACCGGGTTCGAGGCAATGATGTACATTTATCCGGAGGAGCAAATTTCCATTGTAGTGCTTGCCAACCGGGATTTTTCAAGGACCGGTCGTCTGGTAAATGCCGTGTCTGAAATTATTTTTGGTCAGCAACCAAAGGCATACAATGTTTCAGCTAAATACAAGTTTGCTGAAGTTTATAAATCGGCTGGAATTAGCGCCGCAAAGGCAAGTTGGCAGGAATTGAAAAAAGACACGACCGATATTTATTTTGTGGAGGATGAGGATATGCTGACAACCGGAGCGATTCTGGAAAATGGCGGGAGTTGGAAGGAGGCAAAAGAGGTGTTGAACTATTACCTTACCATGGATGAAGAATCAACCTACGCATGGCGACTTCTTGGCAATGTACATTTGGGATTGGGCGACACCTTGAATGCCATTTCCTGCTATCAGCAAACTTTAAAAATTAATCCCGAGTATGAGAAAGGCAGACAAGCTTTGGAAAAGCTTACAACTGGGTCGGGTAAACATTAGCAGTTTTCGCATAGCGTATTAGACTTGTTTTGTTTTACCAATCTTTAACTACTACTACGGACAATCAAAATTGCAAGTACAATAAACACTCGATAACGTATGCTCTTGGTGCTCCTGCGGAAACACCAAGAGCGGCGAAAAATATTCAACGATATGAAGCATTCACTCACTCTCCTCTTGGTATCCCTATGTTCATTTCTCCTGGCTCAAAACCCGCTCAATTTTGGCCACAAGATCAGGACCGCCGACCCTTCCGGCCACGTGTGGGCCGATGGAAAAATGTATCTCTACTGCTCGCATGACGAGGAATGTCAGCCCGATTTTTACATGAAAGACTGGCATGTTTTCTCCTCCAGTGATCTGGTGAATTGGGAAGACCACGGCGCCTGCATGTCGGTCGGTGATCTGAGCTGGGCCGACAATTATGCCTGGGCGCCTGATTGTGCGTATAAAAACGGCAAGTACTACTTCTGCCTTACCGCCGGTACCGGGATAAAAGACCGCCAGAATCCAAAGAACAGCACCAAGTGGATGGGTATTGGCATTGGGGTGAGCGACTCTCCAACGGGACCGTTCAAAGACGCCATCGGCAAGCCACTTTGGACCGATCCTTATGTAAACGATCCTTGCCTGTTTATCGATAACGACGGCCAGGGTTACCTGTACTTTCGCGGTGGAGGCAACTTTCTGGTAGCCAATATGGCCGACGACTTACTAAGCGTAGATGGCGATTTTATCAAAATGGACATGGGTGGTTATGAGCCGCCAATGGAAGGCCCCTGGATATTCAGAAGAAACGATCTGTACTACTTCACCATGCCTGAAAGAAACCGGGAACTCACCTATTACATCTCGGATTCTCCCACAGGTCCCTGGAAGTACAAGGGTACGATCATGAAGGAAGAACACGCCAGCAACAACCACCATTCCATCGTGGAATTCAAGGGGCAGTGGATTCTGTTTTATCACCGCTGGCTGGACATCGACTCCGAGTGCGGCCGGCAACGGGAAGTCTGTGCAGAATACCTGCACTTTAATGAGGACGGAACAATTCAGGAAGTGGAAAGAACTGATCAGGGAGTTGGGAAGTGAAATACACATTGATGTCCAAAAACTCATACTTTATAACATTGAATCAAAGGTTACCTGCAACAATGCCTAAATCCAAAATACTATCTGTGTTGCTCTTCCTGTCTGGGTGCTGCCTCTCCATTTCTTTAATTGCCCAATCACCCGGGATTGTAACATTTCCAGCGAACAATAAAACAAAGGTTAATCCTGACTCCAGGCTTTCGCTCACATTTCAGTCAGCACCTCTGCTGCATAATACCGGTGAGATCCGCATTTACGATGCTTCCAATGACGAACTGGTCGACAAACTGGATTTGAGCATACCTCCAGGACCCAAAAACACCCGCACACCTTCTCCGTATGATTCTTTTGTATACTCATCGGTTCCCGACAAGGTATACACGGTTTCCGATCCGGATACCAATGCCACTCATGAATATCAGTTGAATTACATATACAGCAATTCGGAAGTTGACAGCTACCATTTTTACCCGGTACTGATAAATGGCCATACGGCGACGATTCACCTGCACAACAATAAACTCAGATACAACAAAACCTATTATGTGCAAATTGACCCTGATGTATTTACGGTTGACGGTGCACCTTTCAATGGATTTAAGGGGAAAAAAGCCTGGCGATTCAGCACAAAAAAATCCCCTCCACAAATAAGTTCACCATGGTTGATTGTGTCGGCAGATGGAACAGGTGATTTCAATACCGTGCAAGGCGCCCTTGATTTTATTCCCGATAAAAATATGGATCGAAAAACCATTTTTGTGAAAAACGGCTGGTACGAGGAGATTGTGTATTTCAGAAACAAAGAGAACATCACACTTTTAGGAGAGGATAGGGAAGAGACCATCATTTGCTATGCCAACAATGGCGTTTTCAACAACCGCCCTATTAGTCCCGATCCAAAATTGCCACAGAAATACCACAATCGTCGGGCGGTAATGGCCATGAGTCACGCCAGGGGAATTCAGCTCCTGAACTTTACGCTCAGGTCATTGGGTGAAAAACCTGCGCAGGCAGAGGCGCTCCTCGTGGAGGGAGATGAGTTTGTTGTCAGTCATGTCAATATTGAAGGCTCCGGTGATGCCTTGCAGGCAAGTGGTAAAATATACATAGAAGACTCTAAAATTCAGGGCTTTGGAGATAATGTGCTTGGATACGGCGCGGTATATTTTCAGCATTGCGATTTTGTATCCACCTATGGCCCGCACATGTGGATTCGCAATCCCAAAGAAAATCATGGGAATGTGTGTGTGAATTGCACATTCCGCACGATTGGTGATGTAGAAACAACCATTGCGCGAACAAACGATAACAAAGGTGCGGGTTTCCCGTATTGTGAAGCTGTATTATTGAACTGCTCTATGGAAGGCATAAAACCAGAGGGTTGGAGTGTGAAAGGGAAAGGCATTACCAACATCCATTATTGGGAGTACAACAGCAGGAATCTCGAAGACGGGACAGCTGTGGATGTCAGCGAACGAGATCCTATTTCCCGGCAGTTAAGCATGGAGCACGATTCGGTTCTGATCCATAATTATTTGAACCCTGCTTTTGTACTCGATGGCTGGGAGCCCGACGTACTTCCTTTCATTCTAAAACAACCTTCACCGGTAAGTGCCCCAAAAGGAGAACAGGTTAGGTTTGCAGTAGCATTTTCCTCTGAAGATGTTCGCTATCAATGGTTTAGAAATGGTAAGCCTTTAGCTGGTGAAAACAGTTCAGAACTAATCCTGGATAAAGTAAAGAAAAGAAATGCCGGTACTTACGTTGTGCAAGTACAAGGTGAGTTTGGGTTCGTTGTTAGTGATAAAGTGGTTTTGAAAATCAAGCGCTGAGCATATAAACACAAATGAAAAAAGTCATTACGATATCTTCTATTTTAGGACTTGTGATATTAGGAGGACTGTATTTTAAACAAAAATACCATGCTCAAAAGCCAAATCCTACGGAACCTCAGGCAGGAATAAGTACAAGTATTGACAGTAAGGTAATTAAAGATGGCGATCTTATTTTCCAGGTGTCCCTTTCTGCACAAAGCAAACCCATACAACTTGCCACAAAATCAAAATATTCACATTGCGGAATTGTCTATCGTGAAAGCGGAAAGTTCTATGTTTTTGAAGCTGTACAACCGGTTAAGACTACCCCTCTTGGAGAATGGATAGCGCGAGGTGAAAACGGGCACTATGTCGTCAAACGCTTAAAAAATGCAGATCAAATTTTGACGCCGGAAGTACTCAAAAAAATGAAGGCAGAAGGGGGAAAGCTTAAAGGCAAAAATTATGACCTGACATTCGAATGGAATGACGATAGGATTTACTGTTCTGAATTAATTTGGAAAGTGTACCAGCGCGCAACCGGAATTGAAATTGGGAAGCTAGAAACACTGGGAGGTTTCGATCTGACAAGCGAAATCGTGAAGCAAAAACTATATGAACGGTATGGCAATAATATACCTAAGGATGAAACCGTAATTTCTCCGGCTGCGTTATACAACAGCGAACTGTTGGTAACAATAATGTCGAATTAGCTATTTATCTATGAAGCCTAAGGAAGTTGTAGAACAATTTGTCGCCCTATTCAACAAAGCCGATGCGCAGGGTTTAAGCGAATTGTACGCTGAAAATGCCATCAATCATCAGGTAAATACGGATCCCTTGGAAGGCAAAGAAAATATCCGCAGGATGTTTGAAACGGAATTTGCGACTGCGGAAATGGTGTGTATCGTGGAAAACATATTTCAGGATGGCAACTGGGCCATGTTGGAATGGAAAGACCCTCTTGGTTTGAGGGGCTGCGGTTTCTTTCATGTAATTGACGGGAAAATTCAATTCCAACGTGGCTATTGGGATAGATTGTCGTTTCTCAGGCAACATAAATTGCCTTTGCCAACTGAATAACCTGCTTTAGACTTTGTATGAAAACCAATTCCTCTCAAATAACAATACACATGGTAGCCAGTCTTGATGGCTTTATATCCAGCAAAGATGGCAGCGTGGATTGGATTTAATCCAAAGATCAATATGAAAAAGGCACCGATCTCAGCGAGGAAGAGATAACGGCATTTCTGAAAGGAATTGATTGTTATGTGATGGAATCTTGTTTTTTGACTTTATCGGGATAACACAGGGGCTGCACCTAAAAGATGTAAAGGCTTACAAGGATGGTATGGTAGAGCTTAGTTATGAGATAAAAAACACTACTTGAAATATCAATTTGATATCTGGTGTAAAAGAACCTCTATATGTTGGTAAAATGCAGTACATAATTCAATTGGTTCTCCTTCTCTGAATGTCTGTTTCCATTCAGTGTTGGCTATCGATTTCAGAAAATGAGCAAAAACGGATTGAATTTCAGCATGTCTCGATCGCTTGTGGCTATAAAATCAAGGAATATGTATGCCTCAAAATTACAAGGCAAGCGTGGAATACGATCAAAGACACTGAAGCCAAAATATTTTTAAATTATCTAATACACTTTTTTGGAAGAGTCTGTAAATTTGGCCGATAACCGTTTTTCCGTAAAAAATCAACTATGCAACCAATCAAACTACTCAGCTTCACAGCCTCTGTGTTGTTGGCAACGATGTCCTACGCACAGCAAAATTCTTCCAATGAGAAATATTCATCAGGCTCTTCCGACATTTCTTCCGCGTTGAGTTTTGAATTGTTTCTCGGCGGCACCGCCTCTTTCGCCCATGGAGATTACATCGATTATCACCGTTCATTTCTGAGTGTCGAAGAAGAAGGGACGGAATTCAACGGAGGTATCCGCCCCCTCATTTTTGGTACAGCAGGCATCCAGGCGGTTGTGATGCCCTTCAAAACCGAGCCACTTCAAAACCTCGGGTTTTCAATTGGACTCCAGTATGTACAAAAGGGATTCCAAAGCCGGTTTAAAATGAAGTACACTTCACCGGCAGATTTCACCGATCTTATTGATTACACAGAAATTTACCAAAATCACTATGTAACAATCCCCATCCAGGTCCGTTACGGTAAAAAATGGTTTGGCACCCTGGGCCTATCCATTTCCCGCCAGATCATCAGCACCAGAAGTCAGAAAATGAAACACAACCAATCTGGTTCCGGTGCAGTAAACGGAGGTTTCGATATAACCGACTCCGGGAAGCAAAAGATCGACAAGTCGCTGATAAACAAGTCCGGCACAGATTTCATCCTCGGCGGAGGCTATCGGTTTAACAGCAACTGGTCCGTTGCGCTCAGAGCCAATTTAGGCGACGAAATCCTAAACAACGTTTCGGATAATTACAAAACTGCTTTAATTGAATTCTCAATTTTCACCAAACTTTAATGCCAAATAACCTTGATTATGAAACAATGTAACTCATTCAGAACAATCGCACTTTTATTTGCGATAGTGCTCTTTTTCAATAATTGTACAAAAGATACTACCAGCGATCTTCGGTATGGTATTGACCCAGCCAATCAAAAAAGTCTCCTTTGCAAATCACTGAGACTGAATGGCAATAACATTGATGGTGTTATGCCCTCCAACATAGGCACCGGATCACCTCTTGTCGTAGCTCACCCTCTGGCCGTTGAGGTTAGCGCAGGTGTGTTGTTATTCATTCCATATCAGATCAGTAATGTAAATGATGTGTGCCAGATATACCTCCAGGTGGAAGGCGCTGATAACTACTGGGAAGCTGCCCTTACCATTGATCCCGCCTCCAACCAGCCTTATTTTCAAATCCTGATCCCGAAATTCGTGTTGGAAGGAGAATTTGATTTTGTATTCTCCCTGGGCGACTGTAACGGCAATGTCTCCTCAACATACTCAACACAAACTACTGTAAGTCCGGTAGCCGATTGTGATCTTTCCATCAGCGGTTCGGTTGGCATCACCGTTCGTTCTTTCGACCTTGGTGACAAACAAGGAGTGGTTAGAATGAATTATGAAATGTACAGCATCAAGGATCGCCTGGACATCCGGTACAATGGAAACTGGGTGGGATCTACCGGTACACTTTTGAGCAATCAAACCATTTTGCCAAGTTGTGGTCTCGACGGGTTTGTGAGCAACACGGGTTACTTGGAATTCAAATACGACCCTAAAGTGAATCGTTTTGTAGAGGTGTACATTACCGGCTGTGAAGATGGTACAGCCTGGGATGTTTGGCCAGTTTGCCCCTGATTTTCTGAAGACCTCACTCTAACAAATACAGAGTGGTCCCGGACTGCCGGGGCCACTCTTTTGCAACAATATATCAAACCACTTTAGGGTGTATCTGAAATATTCCAGCCAGGCTTAAAAGATCTCTTTTAATCCTCGGCAGCCTATTTCAGACTTCCCTAACCAAATTAACATTCATGCGTCAGCTTATTATTGCAATTCTTATTTCCATGCCCTTTTTTGCGGCATCTCAAACATCGCTTGAAGAATTAACTCAGAAAATCAGCGCTTCCATCATGGAAGTGAATGATGGCAAGGCAACCGTTATTCAACGATTTGATACCGACAAGGCTAAACCATATCACCTAACCTATGTGCGCCGTACCATCGATGCAAAAGGGAAAGAGCTCGAAGAAAAGTGGGCCTTTAATCTCGCCGACATCGACAAGAATACGGTCCGTTGGGAAGATAAAAAGAATGTGTTGCTGGTGCTGATGCGGGTAGCCAGAGAACAACGCCTCATTAAATATTTCAAAAACGGTGAGGCCCAGGCTTATACCAACGAACTTATCCTGCTTGCTAAAGGAATAGATAATGCACGTGAACTCGAGGCAAACTTTGAAGAGGCCATTTTGCCTGCACAGGCAGTGTGGGAAAAAGAAATTGATATTAATGGCCGCCAACCTTCCGAACTTTTTGACATGCTATTTAAATATGTAGGTGAAGTGCAATACGGCGACAAAGTAGCCAAACAAACGCTCGGCTTGGAAGGCAGTAACGAATATCCGGACAGGTTGCGTTTACACGTAGAAACCTTCAATGCCAAAGGTGCCTCTGCATCAGAAACCTACTCTTGGAGCATAGGCGATTTGAACGAGCAATCTGTAAGGCTTTCAGTCCGGAACGAACGCGTTATGGTGGAAGCCAAAACACAACGCAACATTCGGTGGATAAAAACCGAAAAAGACGGTGAACAAGGAAATTTCGAGAACAATTTGGAAATCCTGGTGTCCGATCCGGATCAAGGCAAAATGGTGCAGATCCTCCTGGAAAAGCTCATTCCTTTTGGTCAGGAACAGATAAAAAACCGATTGCCTCAAACCAGTTCTTCCGCTGAAACCCTCAGCTTACTGGCAGGTACCCAGCAGAAATTCTCCAGTGATAAATCGGAACTGGATCAGAGCATCAAGACAGATTGCCAGAGCATGCTTACATTCAAAGAAACAGGGGAGAAAAAGAATGAAGTGGAGGAATATGAATTTCATTTCGGCGACTTGAATGAAAGATCAGTTGAACTCCAGATTAAAGGAAAAAACATCATCGTTGAAGCCGGAACCATTGAAAGAAACAAGTTTATCGGGTATGCCGAGAATGGAGAAGGCAAAAACTTTAAGAACAATATTGATTTCCGCTTTGCAGATGTTGAACAGGCTCGTTTGTTCGAATATCTGTTGCCCGTAGCGGCTTCTCAGTGCCGACAGGCGCCCGAGGTGAAAGATTTGGAATGGCTCAAAAAAAGCCTGGCAGAATCGGAGCAAACCCAGGCTGGGTTGATTCAAAAGCTCGAACAACAAACAGCCGACTCCGAATGTAAGTGGAAGTTTACCAGCATTGAAACATCTGAAAAGAAGACCAAAGAGGAAGTGTCCGAGTTCAACCTGTACGATCTAGATCCAAATCAGGCCAACATCAACGTGAGCGGGCGCACCATTTCTCTTGGGTTAAAGACAAAATTCAATCAGAAAATAATCTCGCACTATGAAAATGGTAAGCCGAGTTACACCTCTGCTCTTGAAATTGTCATGCCCAATCTGGAATCGGCTAAAATAGCACACGCCACCATCTTGGCACTAATCGAAAATTGTAAGCAATAAGAATTTGCAGGGTATATCCCTCGATCAATTATAAGTAACATCATCTGTTTGTGACAGTGGTTCAGTAGCTCAAATGTGCAGCTATGGAGGGTAAGTGCTTGCCAGGAAGGTTCATTTATTGACTGGCAGGCACTAATCCTCTATTGATATTGATATTTTATTTAGTTCCATCATGTGTCTTTTTAGGTTGTGACACTTAATAAATCATTTATGTATAGATTATCCGTCATTCAAAAGCCATTTCTTCCGCTGGTGTTTTTTGCACTTGTCTGTATACCTTCCCTGTTGGCACAAGCCCCTCCAAATGACGATTGCTCGGGTGCTATTACGCTAATTCCCATATTGTCGAACAACTGTACCACCCCTACCAATGGAACTACAGTAGGCGCAACACCATCTGGCGTCCCAAATGATTGCGTGTTTGGGAACCCGAATGACGATGTATGGTACAAATTCACGGCCACGGACACAGAACATACCATCACGCTCGATTGCTCTGTAGGCTTCGATGGCGTAATGGATATAAGATCCGGCAGTTGCAATGGGCCAAATATCAAATGCGTGGATGGAGGCCTGGAGGGGGTCACAGAAATGGTTACCTTAAGCAACCTGAGTATTGGGACCATGTACTTCATCAGGGTGTACGAATATTACACTGATGTTTACGGGCCATTTTCTATCTGTGTCACAGCTACGCCAACCGTTATCGAGCGCGACCTGAGTGTTTCACAAATCCTGCTGCCCCAGTCCGGTTGCGCCAATTCAGCGCTTCAATCCATCAGAGTTCGTATTACCAACAACGGCACCCTGCCACAGAGCGGTTTCACGGTACAATACACAGTCAATGGTGCACCAGTTAATGAAACCGTTTTTGCCACGGTTCCTGCCGGTGGAACCATTGATTATACATTCTCACAACAGGCCAATATGCCTGTTTCCGGCAATAGCTACACCATTCAGGCACGAACACTCCTTCCTAACGATCAAAACCCGGCCAACGACGCTACCTCTGCTACATATTCGAATATGCCGGCTTTCGATGCAAGTGTTTCCGGCGCAACCTCTGTTTGCCAGGGAATCGGCACCTACATTTCTGCTTTCGGAGGTTCAGGTGTTCAGTATGTATGGAGCAACAACCTCGGTACCGGTTCATCCGTCTTTGTAAATCCTGCCACCTCCACACAATATCAGGTAACCGTTACCAACAGTTTTGGCTGTGTGGATGTGGATACTGTCGCTGTGAACGTGCAACCGTTGCCTTCCATGCCAATAATTTCATTTTCCGGTTCGGCGCCGCAATTTTGCCAGGGAGGCGGAAGCGTCACGCTCACCTCCAATATAAGTACCGACATTGTGTGGAACACAGGTGAAACAACGCAATCCATCGAGGTCAATCAGGCGGGAAATTACTGGGTAAAACACAGCAACCAGTATGGCTGTATAAATACTTCCGCAACGGTGTATGTGAGCTCGGTTCCCAGCCCTACCATCATCACACAAAGCGTTGGCGGGGCAGTATGCCCGGGTGGTTCAGACAAGATATCGGTGAATACAAGTGTAGGTGCTTATACATATTCATGGTCTAGCGGAGAAACTAGCAGTATGATATCCGTATCCCCGGCAGTTACTTCTACCTATACCGTAACCGTAACCAATGTATCCCTGGGATGTGTTTATGTGCTGTCCAAGACCATTCAGGTGCTTTCCAACACAACCCCCGGACCGGTAAGCAATATGCTGCCTGTCAATGGCGCACAAAACATCACGTCGCCGGTAAGTCTTTCATGGGCGCCGGCTACCAATGCCAGCCATTATAAAGTGTACGTGTGGAAACAGGGCAATGCAGAGGTATTATACAGCACTACGCCACAAATCAGCGTGTTGTATTTTCCTTCTGAATACGGCGTTACCTATAACTGGCGTGTAGTCCCAGAATCACCCTGCGAAACAGGATCTTCCAGTGGCATTCAGTCCTTTACGTCAGCACCACCATCTGACCTGGTGACGAATTCCGTAGGAGTACCATCGGGCACAGTTTTTTCCGGAACGCAGGCCACGTTCACCTGGGAAGTCGACAATATTGGAGCAGGTGCTGCCGGCGCAACCCACTGGTACGATGTGGTGTATTTATCACCCGATTCCAGTTGCGCCACCACCAACGACGATCAGTCCTTGGGCGGACGGATAAACCCTACCAGTTTGCAACCGGCAGATCCGCCATACACCAACAGCCTGAGTTATAAATTGCCGAATGGCTCCGAAGGCAAGCGCTTTGTACTCGTGCGCGCGGATGCCTACAACGATGCCGTTGAGAGCAATGAAAACAACAACTGCCGGGTATCCAACACCGCCTTAATGATTGAACTCACCCCTCCCCCCGATTTAAGGGTGCAGTGCAATCAGGTTGTGCTTCCTGGCGTGGGTAATACGGTGCAGGCCGGCCAAACATACAGCATGGGCTGGAGGGTGAAAAATCAGGGACTGGGTCCAACCAACGCCGCAGGTTGGTACGACCGGGTATATTTATCCAAGGACAGCTTGCTTTCTCCGGCAACAGATGCGCTGTTAGGTTCTTTTTACAGAAACGGAGATCTTGAGGTGAATCAGGAATACCAGGTTAGCCTGAGCGTAACCATCCCGGGTAGCTTGAACGGTACGTTTTACCTGTTTATCCTGACGGATTATACCAATCAGGTGTATGAGCACAACTTTGAGTTCAACAACACTTGTTTGTCGGCGGCCTTAACAGCCATTCCCATTCCAAAACCAAATTTCACGGCCTCTGTCACCTCCGTTTCTCCAGTTACTTTGTCAAATGGCGAACAAGTGACTGTGAAATGGCAGACTTCTAATCAGGGAGCCGCGTTCAACGGTTTTTTAACCGACGACATCTACCTTAGTACGCAACCTAATCTGATCAGCGGATCCGCTCTGTATTTAGGCAGTTTCTCACAAAAAGATAGTCTGGAAACCAGTGATGTAATTGACCGCCAAAAGGACGTTAACATTCCGGCTGGCAATGCAAACGGCCTTCGGTATATTATTGTTAAAGCAGATGGGAATAACGCCATCAGCGAAGGCGATGAGAGTGATAATGCCTTGAACGCTCAGGCGGTTACGGTGCAATCGCCAGATCTGGCAGTGCCTGCCAATTCCATTTCGTTTCCTGCAAACATGGTTTCCGGACAACAGATCAACATCAAATGGGATGTGCGTAACAACGGTCCGGGAAAAATGCTCAACGGTGTACTTGCCGACCAAATTAGCCTGTCCCTGACGCCCGACGGAGCCAACCCCATCAAACTTGGTGTCAAATCTGATCCCACCAGCATTTTCGTTAATGACACATATAGCCGTAGTGCCAATTTCCAGCTCTCTCAAACACTCAGCGGAACATATTACGTAGTGGTTAACACCAACTACAACAACAACATTTATGAAGCTGGCATGAACAGCAATAACATGACTGTGTCGAGTCAACAGGTGCAGATACAATTGGCTACTTTCCCGGATTTACAACCCCTCGCTCCTCCACAGGCTCCATTGGCTGCACAAGCCGGTGAAACGATTTTGCTTAGCTATCAGGTAGCCAACAACGGAGCAGCAAACACTCAAGGAAACTGGCAGGATCGCATATATTTATCCAATTCACCCAGTTTATCGAGCCCTGTTTTACTTACCTCTGTTACGCGCTCACAAGTGCTGCAAGCCGGCCAAAATTATTTGGAGGACAACGTATCCGTTACCATCCCAGCAACCTTGCAGGCCGGGCAATATTATTTGTTTGTAACTGCAGATGCAGGCAATTCAGTGTTCGAATTCAACAACGAAAACAACAATACCTCGACCGGGCAATTGATCAATATTTCCACCACCCTCGATGTAGATCTGGCCGTCCAGCCTACCCTGGTGCCGTCCAGCGTTACACCCGGGGTACCTACCTACATTGCCTGGACAGTGACGAATAACGGCAGCACTGCAACCCCAGTGGGTAGCTGGCCAGATCGATTGTACCTGTCCTCAACACCCAACTGGCCACCTACCGGAAACCTGTTAACTACATTTCAACACTATGGCAGCCTCGGTGCCGGTCAGACTTATTCGTCTTCGGGTTACTTCACGGTGCCTGCCGGACAAAGCGGAACTTTCTACTTGCTGCTGGCAACAGATCCCGATACAACCAGTGCCGATCATGTATTCTCCAACAACTATGTAGCGCTTGCTCCTTCGGGAGGTGGCGGGACGATCATCATAACCTACCCACCCGAGCCGGACCTGGAGGTTGTGGAAGTAAATGCACCTGCTCAGGTGCAGGCAGGCCAGCCATTGAAAGTTGCCTACAAGGTGCGAAACAATGGTCCGGGTTCCTTCAATGCTTCGGTTCTGGATGCCGTATATCGCTCGACAGATCTGCTGGTAAATGCAGGGGATATTCAACTTGCCTCCAAATCGCGCACGATTAACCTGGTAACCAATGACATGTATTCTGATTCACTGGAAATCAGTTTTCCCGCATCGGACTCTGGCAATGTGTTGATTTTGGTAAAAACCAATGCCAGCAACACTCAATCGGAAACGATGCTCGCCAATAATACAAACCACACTTTTATTCAGATCAAACAACCACCACCGGCTGACCTAATCGTGGAAAATATAGTGGCTCAGCCAACGCCCATCCAGACCGGAAACCAGCTGACCGTCTCCTGGCAGGTAAAGAATGCGGGCGCCAACCCGGTAACCGGGTATATTCAGGACGGGGTTTACCTTTCAGAAGATCAGGTATGGGATGCAGGCGATTTGTTCATAGGGAGCAAAAGCATCTACTTGACCCTGACACCTGGTTCCTCGCAGGATCAGGAACTTGTGGTCAGGCTCGAAGGTGTGGAAAACAAGTCATACTGGGTGATCGTGCGCACGGATATTTTTGATAACTATCCCGAAATAAACGAACACAATAACTTTGAATTGGGTGGACCCGTGCAGGTAGAAATCCCTGAATTGCCTATTTCGGTGCTCACTCCCGCCGATTTACCAAAGGCAAAACCAATCTATTACCGAATCGAGGTTCCAACCAATCTAGCCGGTGAAATGCTGTCTGTAGAGATCAATTCATCCGATAATGTTGCTTTTAATGAATTGTATCTCCGCTATGGTAAGGTGCCTAGCCGAACGGCATACGACTGGACTTTCGACAAACCTTTTTCTCCTTACCAACGCTTGATCGTTCCTGCTTTGCAAGCCGGTACCTATTATGTAATGGCTTACGCACCTGAAGGAGCTGATACGCAACAAGTAAATTTACTGGCCAAAATAGTGCCTTTTGCCCTTGAGTCCGTTCAGGCCAATAAAGGGGGAAACACCGGTAATGTCACGGTGCTGTTAACAGGCACCAAGTTCGATGCCGGAATGCAGGTTTGGCTGGAAAATAGCCTTGGAGGTATGGTGCCGGCAAGCAATTTCACATTGGTAAATACGCTGAGTGCCTATGTCACATTTCCTTTGAACGGAGTAGCCCCGGGCGTGTATGATGTTCACGCCGAAAACAGCGTCCAAAACACGGACGTTTTAACGGATGGCTTCGAGGTGACAGTAGGCACGGTGAGCAACCAGGTGCCTACGCTGACTTGCTCATTTGGAAATGGTTTTATGCCGCTTACGCTGAATGCACTCACGCCCCTGGCTTACGAAGTGCAACATCCGGCTTCGGCGCGCCCCAACCAGGTTATAGCCATGACATTTCGCATGGAAAACACCGGTACTGTGGATATTCCCGTACCTCAACGACTCATTTCCAGTGTCGGCGGCGCACCCTTGTCCCTGACAACCAATGATCTGGGCGCTGATTTGCAGGAAGTGCAACTGGAATTTGCTGAAGACAATGCCCCGCCGGCCATCCTGCGACCGGGCGGTGTCTCCTATCGAACTGTTTACACCAAGGCCATTCGCCAGATGCAGTTTAATGTTCTGGATTAACCCAATTAATTTATCCTACCTATCATGAAAATGACCAACAGATCCATTATAACCGCAGCCACCCTGCTTGTATTCACCATGCAGATGTTTGCCCAGAATATTCCTACAGCAAACTGGACAGGCCCCTGGGGCGTTCAGGTCAATACCTGGAACGGCAACTTTTTTTATGACCGAACCGATCTGGCAATCCCCAATCAGGGCGTTTCTCTGGAATTCAGTTTTTATTACAACGCCTTCCGGGATACGCTTGATCTGGGCTTTGGCAAGGGCTGGACAAACACCTACAGCTTTCGCTATATTCAGGCAACAGCAGATACGGTGGTGGTGGAACGCCCCGATGGTCGCGGCGATGCCTATCGTTTTACCGGAGGCATGTATAAAAGCCCCAAAGGTATTTTCGATAAACTGGAAGCCTACCAACCAGGTAAAATGCGGCTGACCACCAAAAGCGGCATGCAGTATTTTTTTGATGATGCGAGTCACAAGAGGCTGACGAAAATAGAGGATACCAATGGCAATTCTATTGCACTCACTTATTCCAATGGTGACCTGGTAAGCGTAACCGATCCCTCGGGAAGAGTAGTCACGCTTCAGTGGACAAATGGACATTTGGCAACCATTACGGACAACAATACCACGCCTGGCAGAACAATTGGCTATTCCTACAACAACGGATTTTTGCAACAGGTGACCGACCCGTTGGGCAATACCATGCAATATAGCTATGACAACAGGCAATTGACCAGGATTGTGAACGAACGAGGAGAAGAGTTGCTTGTAAAATATACTCCTGAAGCGGTGGTGGAAGAGGTGTCGACTTGTTTGTCCCTGGCGAAGTTTCACTACAATCCTGCGCAGTTTAAAACTTACGTTGTAGAGCAAAACATTGCAGGCGATCAGTTAACCACCTATGCTTACGATGCCAGCGGGCGCTTGATTAGCAAAACCGGTGCGTGTTGCGGGTACAATACAGCCTATCAATACGATTCCGACAACAATTTGGGAGTATTGACGGATGCCAATGGAAACCATTTGCAAGCCACACACGATGGCATCGGCAATACCCTCGCTACTACTGACCCATTGTCTGGCCAACAGTCGTTTGGCTATGAACCCGTCTTTAACCGTTTGAATTCCATAAAGGATAAAAACGGGAACCAGACACAGATGCAGTATGACCCCAAGGGGAATTTAACGATGCTTCAAATGCCGGAAGGCGTTTCAGTTGCAATGGGGTATACCTCAAACGGAAATTTGGCTTCCATGACGGATGCCAAGCTGCAAACGACCAATTTCAGTTACAATGCAAACAACGAACTCGAATTTATATCGTACCCCATAGGCGTAGAGCAGTTTCAGTATGACGGGGTGGGTAACATGACCAAGAGTACCGATGCCAATGGCAACTCTGTACATTTTGAATATGATCTGTTGAACCGCCTTAAAGAAGTGGTAGACCCATTGAATAACACGGTTCAATTTGAATACGATGCTACTTCCAACCTGAGCAGGGAAGTAGACGCAAACACCAATGAAAAAAGCTACGAATACGATCAGCACAATAGACTTGCAGCCGTAACTACTCCTGCCGGAACCACCCGATACGATTACGATGCCAGCGATAACCTCATCGCCATCACAGATGCCAACGGCCATGTCACCCGTTTCCGCTATGATGCACGCAATTTGCTTGTGGAGGAAACCGATCCGTTGGGACTAAAAACGTCTTATTCGCACGATGGAAACGGCAATGTAATGACCAGAACAGATCCCAATGGCAACACAACCGAATATACATACGACGCACTGAACCGACTGATCAGAAAATCGTATCTGGGGAATACCGACAATTTTGTGTACGATCTCAACGGCAATCTCATCCAAAGCTCCAACAATCATGTAAGCATACGATTTACTTACGACGATCTGAATCGCCTGACCAGTAAATCCATCGACAACTGGGGAAAAACCATCCAGTACAGCTACGACCTGAATGGAAACAGATCTTCCATGATCGACCCAGATGGTGGCACGACGCTGTATGAATACGATGGCAACGACCGCTTGACCAAAATTACCAATCCTGCAGGTCAGGTTACAGAATTTGTCTACGACCTGGGAGGCAGGATCACCGAGCAGCGCAACCACAACGGCAGCGTTGCCCGGTATGTGTATGATGCCGCCAACCGTCTGTGGTCGCTCGAAAATCAAAGATCCAATAACGCCGCCATCGCCAATTTTGCATTCACCTACGATGCGAATGGCAATCGCCTGACTGAAATCGCCAACCCGGGCGTTTCCACACTGTATAGCTACGACGGTGAAAACCGACTTACCGGATTGACAACGCCTACTCTGAGCGAACAGTATAGCTTCGATAGCACCGGAAACCGCCTGACCCTGGTGCGGAACAGCGTCACCACCAACTATGCCTATGATGAAGGCGACCGATTGCAAACGGCAGGGCCTGCCACTTTCAAATACGATCCCAATGGCAACCAGACGCAGCGAGACGATGGGTCGCAAAAAGCCAAGTATGAGTACGATGGTGAAAATCGTCTGGTTCGCGTAGTTACGTCTACGGGTAACGAGGTGCGGTTTCAGTACGACCCCTTTGGCAATCGCATTAGTCAGACCGTGAATGGAGTGGAAACGCGCTATTTCCTAGATGGCGATAATGTATTGCTGGAACTCAATGCCAGTGGAACCACACTGGCTCGCTACACCTCTGCGCTTGCCCTGGATTCCTGGCTGATCATGCAGCGCAGCGGTCAGTCCTATTACTACCACACGAATGCGCTGGGCAGCGTGGTTGCACTTACCGATGGCAGTCAGAATACTGTGCAGACTTACCAATATGACACCTATGGCAATCTAAGCGCTTCCACAGGAAGTGTAGTGAATCCGTATAGGTATACGGGAAGAGCGTTTGACGTTGCTACTGAATTGTACTATTACCGAACTCGGTATTATGATGCAAGGGAGGGGAGATTTTTGAGTAGGGATGGATTCCCTTTAAATTTAATTAGTCCCTCTGAGAACAATAGATATTCATATGCAGGGGCTAATCCAATTTTAATAAGAGACCAGACTGGGGAATTTTGGAGTGTTGCAATAGGTGTTGGTGCTATGGTGTATAATTTTTATAAGCAATATAAAAAATATAGTGGAAGAATAGAATGTATAGATTATTTTGATGTGATTAGTACTGGAGCAACAATTATGTTGGGGTTTTCAGCAGGAAAAAATATAGTTAAAGTTCTGAAAGGTTATGCATTGAAGAATCCAAAAGTGAGAGAATTCGTGACTACACCTGATATTTTCTTAAACTATATATCAAAGAAACTTAAGAATTTTATTTTAGATAAAAGTGTAAATGGCAAGTATGCAGGCCCTGCTTTAGAGTCTGCAATTGAGGCTTTAGCCAATAAAAACTTAATAGATGGTTTTATGAAGGGACTAGCAGGTTTAGGGATAAAGTTCAGCGCATCCCAGATCGATTTAAATCTTTCAAATTGTGAACCGTCATTAGGAGATCAAGAAATAACTGATGAAATTATTGACGATATAAAAGATCTACCAGATATCGTCATAGATATCATCCGCTCCATGGATCCCAACGAGATCATCGCTCCGCCGGGCGTGGGAGCTGCCAAATGGGTAGCGGCTTCGGCTACGCTTCCCTATACCATTTTGTTTGAAAACGACCCTGACTTTGCCACAGCCTCAGCCCAGCGCGTAGTAGTGGAACACGTTCTCGACGAGGACCTGAACCCTTATTCTTTCCGCTTGGGTGATTTCGGGTTTGGCAACTGGTATTTCGAGGTGCCTCAAAACCTGAGTTACTACAGCACTCGCATAGATCTGGCCGACACGCTGGGTGTTTGGCTGGATGTGCTGGCCGGCATTGATGTACAACAGCGCCGTGCTTTTTGGATCTTTGAGAGCGTTGATCCCGCTACCGGACTGGCTGCATCTCTGCCTGCCGAGAGTGGCTTTTTGCCTGTGAACGATACCCTCCTGCACTCAGGTGAGGGTTTTGTGAACTTCACGGTGCGCCCGCGCGTGTCGGCCATCACCGGCAGTACCATAGATGCGCAGGCGGTCATTGTTTTTGACAATAACCCGCCCATTGGAACTAATTTAGCTTTTAATACGGTGGATGCTGATGCGCCCATAAGCGGCATTACCATGATTGACACCGTAGCAAATGGCATTTATGATCTCCTTTGGAATGGAAACGATATTGGCTCGGGGCTGGAATCCTATACCTTGTATGTTTCCACCAATTATGGCCCCTTCCTGCCTACTATTGGTTCGCTCTCAGGAACAGGATATACGTTTGAAGGTAAAGCCGATACTGTATATGCATTTTTTACCATAGCGCGCGATAGCGTGGGCAATACTGAATTGCTGAAGTACACAGGCGAGCCTTCCTGTATGTCAGTTACTGTCACCAATATTGTAAGCTCACCCATGAGTGGGATGAGTGGCAGTGCAACCCTTGTCGTAAATGGGAATACCGGAAACCTACAATACACATGGTCACACGATCCGTCTCTAAACAGTCCGGTTGCCAATGGTCTTGCCCCAGGGGTTTATACCGTACTGGTTGAGGATCAGGGAGGATGTACAGTAGCAGTGAGTTTTACCGTAAAGACCTTGTTAGGTACATCTTCAGCGAATACAGGCACAGTAATACACCGTATTTATCCTGTGCCAACATCAGGGCAGGTTACCGTGGAATTTTCGACTCCCGTCAGCACCGCCTACATACAGGTATTCGATGCTTCCGGCAAGATGGTAATACAGCAAAACGCTGCCGCTGCCGGACAGGATCGCATGAGTGTTGTAGTAGATCTGAGTACTCAGAAACCGGGTAATTATCTGATCAGTATTCTCACACCGGATGATGTGGTGAGTGGTGTGGTGATCAAGCAATAAAGAGAGGCAAGGGAGCCCTTGCTTCTCACTTAATCAAACCTCAATGAACAGAAGAAAATTTATCAAAAACACCTTATGGGGTACCACCGGGATTAGCCTTTTCAGCGGTTTCTATGCCTGGCAGATTGAACCATTTTGGCTGGAATTCGTGAAAGTCAAGATGCCCATACAAAATTTACCAGATGGCTTAGTTGGCAAAACGCTTATGCAAATCAGCGATATCCATATTGGAAAGCGTTTTGACCATCATTTTGTGATTGAATCGTTAGCTAAGGCAAAAGAATTCAATCCCGATTTTGTCGTTTATACCGGAGACTATGTAAGCGCTAACAAAGACGAAATTCAGTTTGATAAACTCGAAGAAACACTTCATAGCGCCGTTCATGGGCGGCTGGGGACTATAGGTATATTAGGCAATCACGATTACGGACGAAATTGGTCGCAAAGCGCTGTTGCCGACACGCTCTCGGAGATGCTGAGCAGCAAAGGCATTCAGCTATTAAGAAATGAAAGCGCCGAGGTGAATGGATTGCATTTTAGGGGCTTTGACGATTTTTGGGGAACCAACTTCAATCCGGAGAAAGCCATGCAAGGTTTTGACAGATCAAAGGCAAATATTGTGTTATGCCATAATCCCGACGTGTGCGACCTTGGTGTTTGGGGTGACTACAATAGCTGGATCTTATCAGGGCATACACATGGTGGACAGGTTAAACCGCCATTTCTTCCGCCGCCGATGCTTCCGGTAAAAAACAAACGATACACATCAGGATTGTTTGGGCTTAGCAACAATAGAACCCTTTACATTAATAGAGCATTGGGGCATTTGTGGCAGGTTAGATTCAATGTCAGGCCGGAAATAACAATATTTGAATTACAGCAAGGATGAGAGTTTGTTATTAAACCTGAGTAGATGAAATGTTTTTTAATGCTTTTCTTGATAAGTTGCCAAATAGCGGAAGCTCAAGACACAATTAGTGCTTCTTTGGTAACCCCATTCTGTTACAGATTTGGAATTGAAAAGGATAAATTTGTAGGTGATGGTGCGGACAAACTGTTGGCTTCTATCCGGAAATCACAATTTGTTTTGCTCGGTGAGACCCATAATGATGCAAAGATTGCAGAGTTTACTGACTTGCTCTTAGACACATTAAGTGAAATGAATTTTAGACACTTTCTTACAGAACATGGAAGATATGGCTTGCAACTTCTGTTGGAGGAAATAAAAAAGGATCCCACGGTCTCTAAAGGACTTTGTAGAATTAACACAAAAGAATACAGTCGATTAAATAAATTTCCATTCCCTTTTCTGTCGGGAATTGAAGACGCCTCCTTTATGTCCACCGCAATTGACAAGGGATATCAATTGTTTGGAATAGACCAGGAATTCTACTACTCATATCCATTCTTGTTTGAAACGCTTTACGAGAAAAGCAATAAAACTGAATGGGTAAAAAACAGCTATCAACAGGCTATTTATTTTATTTTATCTCAATATAAATTAGAATCAGCGAATAAAGATTATTCGGTTTGCAAAAGCCTTTTAGAGTCGGAAGTGATAAAACAGTTTTTCAGTAATGTAAATAGCGGTTTCGCCTCAAATGAGTTGATAAACGATATAATTCTGAGCTGGGAAATTTATGAAGCCAATAGAGTAAATCGCAGGGAAAGCTTTTTAAAGAGAGGGGACTTGATGAAGAACAGATTCCTGGATTATTATATAAATGAGACGACTAAAGATTCTGTTTTAGCGAAGTATGTCATAAAACTCGGGGCCCAACATACCATGCGAGGTGTAACACCCCTGGGAATTGAAGATGTTGGGGAACTTGTTCATCAGTTGGCAATTGAGCATCATAAGACGGACCTGAATATTTACTTTCTATTTCGATATTATCTTGATGAAGAAGAGGAGTTAGGGTTTTTTGATAATTCGGAAGGCAATTCCAAATGGTTGACAGAACGGAAACCTTTAATGCTTCAAGGTTTGCCTGATGAATGGGTTTTGATTGACTTGCAGGCTTTAGGCGAAATGATAGACGCTACCAACATATTTGTATATGAGCCAATTGCAGAGATAATTAAAAGACATGATTACGTAATTATGCCACCAGCTTCTGATAACGTTTCTGAAAACAGGAAAAAAGAATAGCAAACATGTCCTAAAACCCCGAGCTTGCCTCAGAATCACCTTGCCTGTAATTGCCAGTGTCAATACCTGAAACAGTTACGCTTTGGAGGTGTTGATTATCATTTGCAAACACACCCTAACCATACCGATACTTGTGGAACGTTAATTGCTGTAACGAGCTGGCTCATCAACAAGCCTCTTTCGGAATTATTTTTAAAACAAACATTATATGTGCGGAATCGTAGGACTATTTAAAAGAGAAAAAAACAACAAAGACTTCAGACAACAGGTATTGGACATGTCTAAAAAGATCCGGCACAGAGGTCCGGATTGGTCGGGTATCTACTGCGCCGACAATATTCTGTTGGCTCACGAAAGACTGGCCATCGTTGATCCCATATCAGGTGGCCAGCCATTGATCAGTAAAGATAAAAATCTGATACTGGCTGTGAACGGGGAGATTTACAACCATCAGGAGATCCGCAAAAGCCTTGACCATAAATATGAATTTCTTACTCAATCTGATTGTGAAGTTATTCTGGCTTTATATCAGGAAAAAGGAATTGATTTCATTGAAGAGCTCAATGGCATTTTTGCCTTTGCCTTGTATGATGAAAAGGAAGACTCCTATCTGATCGCACGGGATCATATCGGGATCATTCCCTTATATCAGGGCTGGGACATTGAAGGAAATTACTACGTGGCATCGGAACTGAAATCCCTGGAAGGCGTGTGCAAGAAAATCGAGGTGTTCCCTCCCGGCCATTATTATTACAGCAAGGAGAAAGAGGTCCGAAAATGGTACAAACGCGATTGGGAGCAGTATGAAAATGTAAAAGATAAGGAGACGAGCATACCCAAATTGAGACAGGCTTTGGAAGAAGCGGTTCACAGACAACTGATGTCGGATGTTCCGTATGGCGTGCTGCTCTCCGGTGGACTGGATTCTTCGATCATATCAGCCATTGCCAAGAAATACTCCGCGCGCCGGGTTGAAACAAATGACCTGAAAGAGGCCTGGTACCCGCAGTTACATTCCTTTTCGGTGGGTTTGGAATCATCTCCTGATTTGAAATACGCCAGGGAAGTGGCCAATCACATAGGCACCATTCACCACGAAATTCACTTTACCATTCAGGAAGGCCTGGATGCCATCAGGGACGTGGTGTATCATTTGGAAACTTATGATGTTACGACCATCCGGGCATCCACACCCATGTATCTGATGGCGCGTGTGATTAAATCGATGGGGATCAAAATGGTGCTATCAGGGGAGGGCGCCGATGAGATTTTTGGTGGTTATTTGTATTTCCACAAGGCGCCAAATGCGGAGGAGCTTCACAAGGAAACCGTACGGAAACTTGAGAAATTGCATTTGTATGATTGCAACCGCGCCAACAAATCACTAGCCGCCTGGGGCGTGGAAGGACGCGTTCCATTTCTGGATAAAGAGTTTATGGATATGGCTATGAACATCAACCCCAGAGATAAAATGGCTTCCGCTGACAAGATGGAAAAGTGGGTATTGCGCAAAGCCTTTGAAGATTATTTGCCCGAGAGCGTGGCCTGGAGGCAAAAAGAACAGTTTTCAGATGGCGTTGGCTACAGCTGGATCGACACGCTGAAAAAGATCGTGGAAGAAACGATCAGCGATGAACAGATGGAAAATAAAGCGTATCGTTTTCCAGTAAACCCGCCTTTGAGCAAAGAGGAATTTTATTACAGAAGCATTTTTGAAGAGCATTTTCCTTCCAATGATGCGGCGTTAACGGTGCCGTCGGTTCCTTCCATCGCCTGTAGCACGCCCATTGCTCTTGAGTGGGATGCCGCCTTTAACAAGGTGAACGAACCTTCCGGAAGAGCTATGAAGAGTGTTCATAAGGACGGATATCAGTAACCTTGCTGTCAGGAAAGCCTGTTTTTGTTCGGTACGATTGGGACGAAAAAACATGCAAAACCACAGAACAAATTATACGGGTACTGGCTACTTATTAAACAAGCAGCCAGTACCCGTGCTTCAATTTGAAGGCTCAGTACTCAATTCATAAAACAAGCCGTTTACATATCCTGTTGTGATATGCGCTTTGTCCTGATAGTCTGTTTCTTCCATGAGCAAGCGGTGCAATTTGGGCAAATTGTAATAAGGCACGCCCGGATAAAGATGATGTTCCAAATGGTAACCAACGTGATGAGGCGCTATGAAAAAACGTTCGAGCAGGGAAGACTTAACAGTTCTGGTGGATGTAAGCAGGTTGTCATACGTTAAGCCGCCAAAGTGCTCGGAAACGCTGCGGATGTATTGAAACATAAAAAAGGTGGAGAGGTAGGGGACAATCCAAAACAAGAGGTAATATTTCCACACGCCAAAAAATGTCAGAGCGCTGAATAACAATGCATAAAAAATGATTTTGGGCAGCAGAGGCTCAGGTTTTTTCACGCGCTTTCCAACATCGCTTCCAAATCTCTTAAAGAACCACAACGCATCCATAATGCCCTGATACAGGATGAGGTAAGAGCCAAGCATTAACAGGAACTCCTGTTTTGACTGCGGGAAAGTAAAACCCCGTTTTCCAAGTTTGGCCACCCAATCAGGATCTTCTTCGGTGTTCAGGTTTTGGTGGTGAGCCAGGTGGTTTCTCCTATAGGTTTCAATAGAAGAGAAAATTGGATACATGATGAAATAATTGGTCAGGACATCGTTCCATTTTCGGTTCTTCAAAAAACGATAGTGAGTTGCGTCATGCATCAAAATAGCCAGGGCATGCATTCTGGCTCCGATGATAATTACAGTAAAAATGTATAAGCCGATAGAAGGAAATTGGAGGCACAAGTAAATGCTTGCCAAAATGATCAGCCAATTAAAAACCATTGCGGAGGCATGAAGCAAAGGTTGGATAGTAAAAAGGGGTTTTAATTTCTCAGGATCCAGCTTGAATTTCAAGTCGCTGGCATCATAGGTTCTTTTTTCCATTGTTTTTCATTTGGTGGTAATGTTGATTTATGGGCATTGCTGGGAAATTGTATCCAGCACCCATATCTTATAACAAAAGTAAATGTTATAAATAGTTTCTACAAGTGAAATGGTCTCAAGAGACTATTGGATTATGCATATTATGTATGGCGAAGGGTTGAGCGATTTGTTCGCGGTGACTCGGTTATTACAGGAATGACCAGCAACCGCGTCAGGGCTAATCCTTATTTTTGAGTTGGCCCATACCTAAATTCAATACTCGTTCTTATCAAATTGATTCAATGACACATAAATTGATTTGCCTGTTTGTTTGCTTGCTTTGTTTTACTCAATGTACCCCCAAAAAGCCTAAAGGCACTGAACCAGTGTCGAAAACCGGATTAAGAATTGTATACAAACCAACCCGCGGGCAATCCTACATCGACGAGAATGGAGCCAAATATCAACTCAGGCATATTCCGGCTACTTTTACAAATGATGCTACAGTTCCTATTCAGGTTCAGATAGCTTTGTCAAAGGATTATGATTACCCCGCAGTAATTAATGACCGGCAATTCAGGGTTTTCCCAATGCCAAGAGTGTGGGGCCTCGACGGAGTGGAGAAAGGGAACATCAGATTAAATATTGACAGAATTTTTCAGCTTGATGAAGTCGCCAAGGCTCATCAATATATGGAGGACAACATAGCAAAAGGAAAACTTGTGGTTAAAATGTAGGTTCTCAACACTTTTCCAGTATTGGCTCAGTCTACGGGTTCATCCGCTTAAAAGCCCCCGCCAGTTGTTCTGGTCCGGCATTCAACATAATTTCACTAAAACCGAAGGTAAGCGCCTCTCGACCTTCCTTGAGTTGCATGAAGATAGTTTCTATGAAGTCGCTCACAGGCGGCTGGCCATCGTGTAAGCCTTTCCCTCCAAGGTCGGTATTCAGGGCCGGAGGGATGATCTCAATCACCTCAACCCCCTTTTCTTTGGCGAGGTGCCTTTGAGAGAGGGTAAATGAATGCATAAATGCCTTGGTAGCGCTGTACACCGGGACTTTGGTCAATGGCACAAAGGACAAGCCCGAAGTGACATTCATTAAAGTTATGGGCGATGCAAGCTCCAGGAACAGCGACGCGAGATGAAGAGGCGCTATGATGTTGCACTCAATCTCCATTTTCGCTTTGTCATAGAAATCCTCGTCTGAAGTGTGCATCCAGTTTTGAATACCGGCATTGTTGATCAATACATTCAAATCCGGATGATTTTCTTTGACCCAATTGAATAAGTCCTCTCTCTGTGATTCAATAGACAGATCACAAACCCTGGAAACAACCTCGGGATGTTTGTCGGTAACCTCTTTAAGCACTTTGGCGCGGCGACCGCAAATAATTACGGTGTTCCCTTCTTGTACAAAGCGCTCTGTAAGTCCCAGGCCTATCCCAGAGCCACCGCCTGTGATGAGTATTTTGTTGTTGGATAATTGCATGATAATGGGTTGTAGGATGAGCCGCAAAGGTGTGGCAGCTTTTCGGAATGATGGTAGCCTGGGAAGTACTTTAATCGTTAAGTTATTCGATCTCAATGATCATATCCTCAAGATATTGCGTGTAAGTTGTAGCGGAAATAAGTATGACAAAGGCAGTTACAAAATGAAATGTTCTGGGACTCATGAATGTGGAAATTGAGTTTAGCCTGATACTTGCTCAAACGCATTAATTGTCAAAAGTGCATTCTCTCATCACTCACCACTCCGCCCTCACCACTCCGCACTCAAAAAGGTGATTTCTATCATAGATTTTATCAATGTCCTGATAATAACAATCAATAAAAATTATCAATTCAAAGGGCTAATTTTGTACGAATCCAACCATTCCCGAATCAAATACGGGACAGGTCAAATTACCTAATCATAAAATCACACAAATCACAGTACAGACAATAATATGAACAAAACAGAATCACATACCCAAAACGGAAACGGGGCCAGCAAGTGCCCATTCATGGGTGGACAACTCAAAGCCATTGGCGGGGGCGGTACCACCAACCAGGATTGGTGGCCCAACCAGTTGAAGTTGAACATCCTTCGCCAGAATTCAGAAAAAGTGAATCCGATGGATCCGGATTTCAACTATGCGGAAGCTTTTCAAAGTCTTGACCTAAAGGCTGTGAAAAAAGACATCTATGACTTAATGACCGACTCTCAGAGCTGGTGGCCGGCCGACTGGGGTCATTACGGACCTTTCTTTATCCGAATGGCCTGGCATAGCGCGGGTACCTACCGTATTTCCGACGGTCGCGGTGGCGCGGGTTCCGGTACGCAGCGTTTTGCTCCGCTAAACAGCTGGCCTGACAACGTAAACCTGGATAAAGCGCGCTTGCTGCTTTGGCCGGTGAAACAGAAATACGGCAACAAGATCTCCTGGGCAGACCTGATGGTATTGGCCGGAAACTGCGCCCTGGAATCCATGGGCTTTAAGACCTTTGGTTTTGCCGGTGGCCGTGAAGATGTATGGCAGCCGGAAGAAGACGTGTATTGGGGCTCCGAAGCCGAGTGGCTGGCGGATAAGCGTTACAACGGTAGTCGCCAGGAACTGGAAAACCCGCTTGCCGCTGTTCAAATGGGTTTGATTTACGTAAACCCGGAAGGCCCTAACGGAAATCCCGATCCGGTACTCGCTGCTCAGGATATTCGCGAAACATTCGGCCGTATGGCGATGAACGATTACGAAACCGTGGCTTTGATCGCCGGCGGACACTCCTTTGGTAAAACACACGGCGCTGCCGATCCAAACAAATATGTAGCTCGCGAACCAGCGGCAGCTACCATTGAAGAGCAAAGTACCGGCTGGAACAACAGCTTTGGCAAAGGCCATTCTGAAGACACGATCAGTTCCGGACTGGAAGGCGCCTGGACAACCACGCCTACTAAATGGAGCAATAATTTCTTTGAAAACCTCTTTGGATACGAATGGGAACTCACCAAGAGTCCGGCAGGCGCTCATCAGTGGCGACCAAAGAACGGCGCAGGTGAAGGTCTTGTCCCCGATGCTCACGTAGCTGGAAAGAACCACGCGCCTTTCATGCTAACCACAGACTTGTCGCTTCGCTTCGATCCGATCTACGAGCCTATTTCCCGTCATTTTTACGAAAATCCGGATGAGTTCGCCGATGCTTTCGCCCGTGCCTGGTACAAACTGACGCACCGCGATATGGGACCTCGTTCCCGCTATCTCGGGTCTGAAGTACCTGCAGAAGAGCTGATCTGGCAGGATCCGGTTCCAGCCGTTGACCACGCGCTGATCGGCAAGCAGGACATCGCCGAGCTAAAAGAAAAGATCCTGAACTCTGGACTGTCTGTAGCGCAACTGGTTTCTACTGCCTGGGCTTCTGCATCTACTTTCCGCGGTTCCGACAAGCGCGGTGGCGCCAATGGTGCACGCATCCGCCTGGCTCCGCAGAAAGACTGGAAAGTAAACAACCCGGCTCAACTGGCCAAGGTGTTGCAAACACTGGAAGGCATTCAGGCCGATTTCAATAAAGCAGCAAGTGGTGGCAAAAAAGTTTCCCTGGCCGATTTGATCGTGCTGGGTGGAAATGCAGCCATTGAGCAAGCGGCAAAAAAAGCCGGACATGATGTAAAAGTTCCTTTCTCCGCAGGCCGCACCGATGCTACTCAAGAGCAAACCGATGTGGATTCTTTTGCAGTGCTGGAGCCAAAAGCTGACGGCTTCCGCAATTACATTAAGCCAGGTTATGATGTATCTGCCGAAGAATTGCTGGTTGACAAAGCTCAGCTGATGACCCTGACTGCGCCTGAAATGACGGTGTTGGTGGGTGGTATGCGCGTGTTGAATGCGAATTACGATGGTTCCAACCACGGAGTTTTCACAGATCGTCCGGAAACACTCACAAACGATTTCTTTGTAAACTTGCTTGATCTGGGTACCAAGTGGAGCGCCACTTCCAAATCACAGGATGTGTTCGAGGGACGCGACCGCGCCACCGGCAGTCACAAATGGACCGGCTCCCGTGTTGATCTGATCTTTGGCTCAAATACCGAGCTTCGCGCCCTTGCCGAAGTATATGGTAGCGCCGATGGTGGTCAGAAATTTGTGTATGATTTTGTAGCAGCATGGGCAAAAGTGATGAATTTGGATCGCTTTGATCTGGCTTGAAATAATTGAAAATTTGACATAATAAAGGCGACCTCGAGATATCGGGGTCGCCTCTTTTTTTATGATGACAAGGGGGTAGAGGTGTTGAATGTCATTTGTTGAGATGTTCAACCCTTTCAGGGTTGGGGTTTCACGGGATCGTAAGCCCCGCATTTCATACGGGGCTTTTTGACGTTGCATCCCTTCGGGATAGTCAACACACGTTTGGCCACAGTTGAAGAAGACATGGCATGCCGAGCACATGCAAAACCCTGAAAGGGTTACACTATGCATAGCCCCGGATGGGAATCTGGGGCATGTATCGTGTTATTAATTTCCCAACCCTGAAGGGGTTGAATACCCCCTGTTGAGATGTTCAACCCCTTCAGGGTTGGGTTCTCTCGGGATCGCAGGCCCCGCATTTCATACGGGGCTTTTTGAAGTTGTATCCCTTCGGGATAGTCAACGCACATTTGGTTACAGTTGAAGAAGACTTGGCATGCCGAGCACTTGTAAAACCCTGAAAGGGTTACACTATGCATAGCCCCGGATGAGAATCCGGGGCATGTATCGCGATATTATTTTTCCAACCCTGAAGGGGTTGAATGTCAATTGTTGAGATGTTCAACCCTTTCAGGGTTGGGTTTCACGGGATCGTAAGCCCCGCATTTCATACAGGGCTTTTTGAAGTTATATCCCTTCGGATAGTCAACACACAATTGGCCACAGTTGAAGAAGACTTGGCATGCCGAGCACATGCAAAACCCTGAAAGGGTTAAACAATGGATAGCCCCGGATGAGAATCCGGGGCATGTATCACGTAATTATTTTTCCAACCCTGAAGGGGGTGAATGTCAATTGTTGAGATGTTCAACCCTTTCAGGATTGGGGTTTCACGGGATCGTAAGCCCCGCATTTCATACGGGGCTTTTTGAAGTTGTATCCCTTCGGGATAGTCAACACACAATTAGCCACAGTTGAAGAAGACTTGGCATGCCGAGCACATGCAAAACCCTGAAAGGGTTAAACAATGCATAGCCCCGGATGAGAATCCGGGGCATGTATCGTGTTATTAATTTTCCAACCCTGAAGGGGTTGAATACCATTTATTGAGGTGCAACATCAACCGAGGTGCCAAAACCTATCTCGAAAAATCAACTCATTTTCACCCTAGTGTCTTCCAACGCGGTATCAGATCCGAAAACATGCAACACATCACCTTGTTGCAACTGGGTTTCCCGATTCGGAATAAAAAAGGTGTTTCCTCTTTTGATCAATAACACAATGGCTTCCGGGTGAAAAGGTATTTCATCAAAATTGCTTTCACTCAGATTATTGCTTTTGAGCAGGATTTCTTCTACGCTAAAGCTTTCGAGCGATTCAAGCAGGGCGTGATATGTATTGGGTCTCAGGATCAGGTTTTCAATGGTGGTGGCCATAACACCGGTTTCATCCACGGTATCCACGCCCAGACCCTTCATGATGCTACGGGTGGCAGATTTATTCGACTTTGAAATGATGTGTTCATGCAATAAATCATTTCGAAGCAATTTGCTGATGGTCAGGTTTTTCCGGGATGATCCTGTATTCACGACAACAACATCTGAGGAGTTCAGGCCTATTTTGGAATAAATATCCAGTTTGCTGCCGTCTCCTTCTATGCAGTTCAATCCGTTATCAGCCAGTTCCTTCGCCCTTTCGCTGTTTTTTTCAATGATGATTGATTTTTTTCCGTGCATATTCAGGCGTTTGGCCAGTACCACCCCAATTTTACTTCCACCGACGATTACCGTTTTTTGACCAACCTGTTTCCCGCTGGGCAGTATCCAATTATACAAAACTGGAGAAGCAAAACAGGTAATAATGGCCATGATCACTATACTGGCATTGATACCCGCAGTAATAATTCCAAGCTCCAGTCCAATGGCGGAGGCGGCGATGATCAAACTCAATCTGGATGACATAAGGAAACCACCGGCAAGGGCTCTTCGCCAACCAAACAGTTTTTGCCAGAGCAGGGCCGGTAAAAACTTGACCATAAAGAGCAGGAGTAGCAGAACTATTAAAAACCAGCTCAGCGACTCATCAAATTCTTTAAATGCTGACGGGTCGAACGATACCCCTACCATGATGAAAAAGATAGGGATGAAAAATCCGTAACCCATTCCATCCAATTTCAACAGCATTACCGAGCGCTCGTTGTGGAGCATGGTGGAAAGTACCAATCCGATCAAAAAGGAGCCGAGCAATACGGCTTCTTCTCCAATTACCTGGGCGAGTACCACAAATAGCATGATGAGCAACACAGTACCCCTGATCCGGATCTGCGAAGAGGCATGCGATAATTTGAAGGCTTGCTTCTTGAAAAAAGGAATGTTTTTAAGTTTTCCGGCCAGGTAATAGGCCAGTATAAATACCAGAAACAAAAAGAAAATGTAGAGTAGTTCGGCCTGGAAACCGTTTTTGATGATGGCCGTGGTAAAGGTGAACAAAACAATGCTGAAAATATCGGCAACTGCCGCGGCTACCACGATCATTTGTCCATATTTATTCCTGATCTCACCATTGTCTTTCAGTACAGGAAGCACAATACCCACCGAGGTGGTGACCATGATGAGTGAAAAATACCAGACGTCGGGAATTTTGAAGAACCCGGAAAGCAGCCAGGCCCCGGTGTAGGCAATTACCAGCGATAACACAAAATAGAGTACACCAACCAGCAAGGGGTTTTTAATAAATCGTATGTAGGTCAGTTTTTTTCTTGGGAAGGAGGCGATTATCTGATCTACATCAATTTCCAGCCCGCTCAGAAACATCAGAAATATAAACCCGGTTAGGGCGAAAAACTCCAGTATCCTGAAACTCTCATGATCAATTCCATCCAGCACATAATGACCAATCACATAGCCCAGCATTATTTCTATGATCACGGAAGGGATCTTGGACAGTCGGAGAACGGAAAGCAACAAGGGTGTTCCCCAGGCGATGGCCGATACAACCAGTAATGGGAAATAGTCGAAATTGAAGGAAAGGTTCAGATACATAAGTGGAGCGCTGCAAGGGCAAATAACGCATAAATAATCCAACAAATGCACAAATCTTATGGAGGCTCAATCGAAAACACCCTAGGCCATCTTTTTCCAGTCTACAAAATACATATCCACCATTCCCTTGTTTTTAACCTCCATCTTTCCCCGGTATTCGCAAAAAAAATCGGCTTGTACCAAATCATAGGTTGCACTGCTGATGTTCACCTTTCCGGCCTCACCGGTAGATTCCATCCTGGCGGCAATGTTTACCGTGTCGCCCCAGATGTCGTAGGCAAATTTCTTAATGCCTACCACTCCAGAAACAACAGCTCCGGAATGCAATCCGATGCGTATTTCAAGTGGTGTCAACCCTCGCTTTTGGCGTTTTTGTTGATCCTTTTGCATGAAATCGCGAATCGCCAAAGCGGCTTTTACTGCGTCTATGGCGTGATCTTTTCTGCTTAATGGTAACCCTGCAGCGCACATATAGCTGTCACCAATGGTCTTGATCTTTTCCACCTGATAGCGCTCTATGATCTTGTCGAACTCGCTGAAGTAATAGTGGATGTCTTTTACCAGTTCATCGGCGCTCATTTGTTCGCTCAGTGAAGTAAAATCCTTGAAATCGGTAAACATAACCGTGGCAGCTTCTACATGCTTTGCCTGAGCCGCTCCGGTACTTTTCAGTTCTTTGGCAGTAGCTGGTGGAAGAATGTTCAGCAGCAGGTTCTCGCTCCGTCTTTGCTCCTGCCTGATCTTGATGCGCTGGAACAAAAACATTCCCGAGAATAGGAGTGCCACGACAAACGCAATCAGCAAGCGATTGCGCAGGTCTTTTTGGCGTTTTAACTCAGTAGCGGCGATTGCATCTTTTTTGTCCTGCTCGTATTTCATTTCCATGGAAGCAAGCTCTGCTGCCTGTTTTATGTTGGAGGAAGAATCGCGAAGATCCATCAGCTGATTCTTATAGAAATAGGCCGTTTTGTAATCACCCATGTCAAAATAAATGTCGTCCAATACATCGTAGGCATGTTCCTTTTCTACGGCTAAGCCGTATTGGTCACACACGTCACGTGCTCTCAAGGCCAGGTTTAGCGCCGCACGTGTATTGTGCAGTTCCAGGTATTGTTTGGCTATAATCGTTAGTGAATAGGCACAATATTGATTGTTTCCCAGTTGGCAAAAGGTATCACAGGCAATTTGTCCGAATTCAACTGCCTTGCGTAAATCGCCTTTCCCTTCCAAAGCCCTGCTCTTGATTAGCAATAAGTGTGCTTTGGCAGTTTGATCATTCAGCTTATTCGCCACCGCAAGTCCTTTTTCGATCACTTTTAAAACCTCATCATTGTCCCCGGTTTCAAGCATTGTTGAGGCCACTCCACTTAAGGCAATTGCCAAAAGTTGGTTGTTATTGAGCTCTTCATACAGCTTTACAGCTTTCTTGTAACTTTCAATAGCCCGGTCGTTCTGCTGTTGCAATATGTATATACTACCGAGTCCCATCAGACAGGAAGCAGTATTAAGCTTGTCGCCTGCTTTTTCTGCAATCGACAGCGCTTCAATATAATACTGCATCCCTATTTTGTTTTCGGCCCTTATAGCACAATAGTGGTAGCCGGTCAGGTAGAGCGCCCTGGTTTTAAGCGTTGTGAAGTTTTGCTTATCTGCATAATCGCTCACCTTTTGCAGATATTGAAGCGCCGAATCCGGAGAGATTTGGCGCATATTGTAGTAAATCGGTCGCAATAGTGAGGCTTTACCGGTGTCTGTTTTGCACTGCTCAAATACCAACTGCAAAGAGTCCACTGTTTGCTGACTCGGTTGGGCCCAACCTGTAGTCAGTAGGAATATCAAGGGCAATAGGAGGACTATTTTCATGGCTTTCCAAAGGTACAACCTGTCCGGAATAACAAATCACCGAAAAACCCGGCTGCTTACATTCAGCCAGTATTTTATCCAGCGGGCCATGTAAAGTTACATAGCCGTACTGGTCTGACTCATAAGCTTCCTCAATCTTTCCCAGCCTTGAAAAATCGAAATACTGTCCTTTTTTGAAGCTGACAAAGCACTTTTTTTGCACAGGCTGTATTTGATCAACAGTTACGATGTCTTTTTTATACTCGTACCTGTAATTGTATCGATAGGCTGAAATATCACTCAACACCGCCGAAGAGGTAGGATATCTCCCTGCTCCTTTCCCGTAAAAAAACTGCTCATCGGCCAATTCTCCACCAATCAAGACACCGTTGAATTCATTATCCGTGAGGCGCAGCGGATGGTATCTAGGCAGGAAGGTGGGCAGCACCGATGCTTCCTCCATGCTGCCGTCTTTGTTCACCCGGCAGGTGGCCAAAAGTTTGATCACCAGATTTTTTTCACGTGCATAATCAAGGTCGAACTTGGTGATCGAATTGATGCCTTTTACGCAGATGTCTTCGTCTCTGATCAACTTCCCGAAGGCGTGCAATATGATGATCTTCAACTTGTTTCGCGCATCTAGTCCACTCACATCGAGACTGGGATTACTCTCCGCAAAGCCAAGCTCCTGTGCTTTTAGTAATGCAGTTTCATATTCCAGCCCTTGCTTCGACATTTGCGTGAGGATGAAATTGGTAGAACCATTCACAATACCCGTAACGTGGGTTATCAGGTCATTGTCGAAATACTCTTCCAGATTTCTTATTATGGGCACACTGCCACAAACGGCCGCTTCGTAAAGCAGGGAAACACCATTATTCCTGGCAACTTCCATCAATAGCGGCAGATTTGAAGCTACCATGCTTTTGTTGGCCGTTATGACGGATTTTCCTTTGTTCATGGCTTCCAATAAAATCTGGAGTGCCGCCACCGGGTCGTCAATGAGTTCCACAACAAGATCAATGGAAGGATCCTCCAAAATGTCACGGGCATCTGTGCTGAATAGGGAGGCTGATGCGTTTCGCTGTTTCTCCGGGTGTTTGATCACTATCTTGCTGATACAGGCATTTAACTGAGGCTTTCGGTTGAGCACCTGGTAGATCCCTTCCCCAACCAAACCAAATCCAAACAGCCCAATGTTTACGGTTTTCATACGGCAACCTCCTTTTTTTCTAGCTGTACAAGTTCCAGCGCCTGTTTTATGTCCTGAAGAAGGTCCCTTGGATCTTCAATGCCGCAAGAGAGTCGAATGAGGGAATCCTGCACGCCCGACAACAATCTCTTTTCGCGGGGAATGGAAGCGTGAGTCATTTTGGATGGCTGGCAAACGAGGCTTTTCACGCCGCCCAGACTTTCCGCCAGTTTGAAATAACGGGTATTGGTCACAAACTTTTCCGCATTATCAGAGCTGTCCACTTTCAGACTAAATGAGATGATGCCACCGAAATATCCGTTTTGCTGGCGAGCAGCAATTTCATGGTTTTTGTGTGATTCTAATCCCGGGTAATGCACCTTGTCTACGGCTTCGTGTTTTTCCAGAAAGCGCGCGATTTGCCTGGCGGTATCGCATTGCCGTTTCACCCGGAGTTCCAATGTTTCTATTCCACGGATGGTGAGAAAGCAATCCCAGGGACCGAGAATACCTCCCGACGCATTTTGTATGAATTTGATTTGATCGGAAAGTGCTTCTGTTTTGGTGATGACGAGTCCGGCCAATAAATCAGAGTGCCCTCCAAGATACTTGGTAGCGCTATGGATCACAATGTCGGCTCCGAGTGCAAGAGGTTTCTGGCACAGTGGACTGGCGAAAGTATTATCCACCACCAGCAGGGCATTGACTGATTTAGCTATTTTCGCAATGGTCTCTATGTCACTGACCTTGAGGGTTGGGTTGGTAGGTGATTCCAGCCAGATCAGTTTTGTTTTATCATTTACATAGTCCAGGATGTTTTCGGCATCGGTTGTATCCACGTAATGGATCTTGATCCCGAGTTTTTGGTAGACATGCGTAAACAAGCGATAGGCGCCACCGTAAATGTCATCCACGGCAATGATCTCATCGCCCGTGGAAAGAAGTTTGGCCACGGTATCGATGGCCGCCAAGCCGGTGGCAAAGGCAAAACCAGCGTGACCACCTTCCAGGATCGCCACAAGGTCTTCGAGTACTTTTCTGGTGGGGTTCCCGGTGCGGGCATAGTCGTAGCCTTTGTTTACACCGGGCTCTTCCTGCTCGTAGGTAGCTGTCTGGTATACGGGAACGGAAATGGAACCGGTGAGTTTGTCGACCGGAATGGCATGGAGGATTTCTGTGATACTGCTCATGAATAAAAAGTTTAAGAAGTAAAACTTATCGCGAGCAGCTTCAGGAAGGGCCAATAAAAAAGGCTCTCCTGATAAGCAGAAGAGCCTTTTTTAATTCCGTGTGAAACCGGAAAAATGTCTGGACTGTTTCTCTCTTATCTTTCCCGTTTAACCGGGATGGAAGTAGCACCGTTCCTCGAAGGATGGTTGCTAAAGCGTCATCGGGCCATATCCCTCAGCTTTTCTTGATAAGTCAATCTGTTAAAGAAAATTAGACCGCGAAGGTAAGGGCATAAAATTCGAACAGGCAAATTTTTGTTTGTTAAATTTGGAAACAAAAAAGAAACAGCAATTAAAAAACACTGTATATCAGTTAATTACAAAACGACTTGTTAGGCTTTATTCTCTAAAAAAATGTAGAACCAGATGTGCCGGTAATACTAATAAGCGTCTGGTTTGAGTTCGAAAACAGAAAAATCAGTGTTATCCCTAAATCCGTTTAATCTGTGATCAACAGCTCCGACACATACTTCCTGGTAACATTCAGCGCCCGGAGCTCATTTTTCTTTTTGGCTGAATGGGCTTCCATTCTTTTCAGCACATTTTTCAGCACCTTGATGGCATCGATTATGTAAGGACCCTTGTTCAGCATGACGCATTCGGCCTGAGCGCCGTGTGCAGCATCGCTTATTTCGGAGCGAGTTGGAATACCGGTTTTTGCGAGGTTATCCAGTACCTGAGTGGCCCAGATTACAGGAATATGGGCCGCTTCACAGAGCCAGAGTATTTCTTCCTGAACCTCCGAAATGCGTTCAAAACCGATTTCCACGGCCAGATCACCGCGGGCGATCATGACCCCGATTTTGTTTCGTTTCATGCCTTCGAGGAGTATCTCGGGCAAATTTTCAAAGGCCTCGCGGTTTTCAATTTTGAACACAACCCCGAGGTTGCCGGCATTGTTTTTTGCCAGTTCGGTGTACAGCTTCCTGACATCCGTTCCCGACCGCACAAAAGAGTACCCAACGATATCTGCATGCTTACACACAAAGGGAAGGTTCTCCAAATCGCTTTTGGTAAGTGCCGGCAGGTGAAGTACCGTATTGGGCAGGTTTATCCCTTTTTCCGAACCGATTTTTGCTTTGTGGCATTCGGTGATTTCCAGTTCTGCACTTTTCTCTTTTTTAGAAAGCACACGGGCACTGATCATGCCGTCGTCAAAAAGAACGGAATCCCCAATCTGCACAGCATCTATTATTTCCGGGAGCAAGACACCCACTTCTGCGAGTTGCGTTTGTCTGTTATGCTTATCGAATTTTGATTTTTTACCAGTCGTTTTCTTTTTGGTAAGGATGATATGGTCACCCACTTTAATGGCAATGCTGCGCTTCATCTTGCCGTTCTTTTTGGGAATTTCTATACCGGCGGTACGGATCTTTGGTCCGGAAAGGTCCATATAGATCTTTATGTTCCGACCGGTTTCTTTTTGTACTTTATGTAGCATGGTAACCATTTTCTGCCACATTTCCAGGTTGCCGTGACTTAGGTTGATTCTGGCAATTTCCATCCCTTGTAAGGCCATATCCAGCACAAGTTGCTTGTCTTCGGCTGCTTCATCCGGGAGGGTGACCATGATCTTGGTGTCGTGGATCTTCTGGCTTTCGTTGAACAGGTTGTTGGTGTGTGATTTTAGCAATTCCCGACTGTTGTGGTATCCGATGATCTTTACGCCGGATTTTGGCTGAAAGGCCTTGCCTTGTATCAGATTCAGGTTCCGCACTACATTGTACAAATTGCTAAAAACATACCCTTCTGCCGTTCGCAGGGACGAAACACCAATATCCGAGAGCGTTTCGTGGTAGGCTCTCAGGTCAAAACTTCGAAGGATCAGGTATCGGTACAGATTCTTGGCGCTGAGTGAATAGTCTTTGTGTACATGAAACACCTTTGACTTGATGACAGACTCTTTATCAATAAGAATTTGCAGGATACCGGCCAGTTCCTTTTCAATTTGCTCGATGCTCATTTTGTACAATTTGGCATTATTGGAAAGCAAAGGAAAGGTACAGACAAGTTGTTGCGTGATAAAGTATTTTTGTCAGGGTTGGCGGTGTTTTAGGTCACTTGGTCATGCTTGTTGATTATACTTCACGCTGTTTGGTTTTGCAAATCGCCTGCGGCTAAATCATTGATTAACAGCGTTCAGTATGACAAATGTTTTCACAACCACTTTGCGGTGGCTATAGATTATTCAAACATGTTCATAAGGCAGCTAAAAACTCAGTTGGAGTTTGTACGGGGAGCTTGCTTTTTGAAAAATCCTTTACATTTCTTGTTAATATAAATTCAATCTGATTCTCTTCAGCACAATAATATTGAATACCATCCTCAAAATCTTTAAATTCAGAATATGCTGCTTTTTCTACGATCAGTTTATTTACTGAAAGGACATCAGTTATTTTAAGTAAGCTCTTTATTTTTTCTCTTGCAATTGCTTTGCCTTCAATACGGGAAACGAGATAATGAATATTACTCAAACACAATGATGAAATATAAATCTCTATAATTTTTCGATATCCATACTCCATTACTTTCATAGAATTTAAAGAATGAGGATCTCTATTAGTTAGGAAATCGATTAAAACATCTGTATCTACGAATACCTTTTTCATCTGAGATATTTTTTTGCCAATTCCTCTTCCAGTATCACTTTGTAATCTACATCATCAGGTAAACTTTTTACCGATCCCCACAAAGAATTTACCAATGGACTTATCTCCAGGCTTTTATCGTGTTTTGCATTGGAATGAACCAAGGTTTTCAGGTATTCTTCAATGATATTTGACAAGCTTCTTCCTTTTGAATGAGCATATTTCTTTGCTTCTTCAATAATTTGCTTGTCAACCGTTAATGTTAATTTGGTACTCATACCTTAATACGTGTAGATTTAAATGCAAATATACGTGTTTCGTGTAGCTGTTGCAACTGTTTTATATCTATTAACCATACAAAAGCCTTTTTTTGCAATGGTGTAACCTATACGAGCGTGTTAATACCAAAGATCAATATAAAGTGTGTCTATATCCGAACTTCAACTCCGAAGTAAATATTGGACAGGTTCAGGTTTAGTCCAAATGAATCAAAATGCTGTTTCGACTCGCTCCCATCTGTTTTAGAATTGCCAATCATGTAATAAAGTCCACCCGTTCTGATGGTTGCTCTTAATCGTTCATTGATGTCATATAACAAGCCTGCTCCTATATTTAATTCAAATATGTTCGTCTGATTATCCCAGACAACTTGCGCATCCTGTATTTCCTTGCTTTGAATCATATTATAAGACAAGGCAGGTTGCAGATAAAAATTGAATGCTTTGTCGGGGGTAAAACCATATCGGCCAAACAGTCCGACGCCGTATTCATTAACCTTGCGTTCAAGGTCAACCGTTCCAACTTGTCCTATGATGGTTGTTTTACCATAATCACTATTTCGAATGCCATACAATAGGTCAATTCCTGCCAGAAAATGTTTGTTGAGTTGGCGGCCAATGTATGGGTTGAAACCAAAGCTAATATATTTGTTATCGTTATTTCCTGCAAAGCTGTTTCCACTTGCCGGTTGAGAATTATTTTGCACATTAAAATTTATATATCCTCCTGAAACAAATTTTCGTGTTTCAGAATCCTCTTGTGCCTGGAGAAATTGACCGAATGCGAAACACAGCATAAGTAGTGTTAGATTTTTCATAGGTAGGTGTTTATTGGTGAATTAGTATGATAAAACTTCATTGAGTTTTAATAATCCTAACAACGCCATTTCTGCCGCACTCGCTGCTAGCAGTCACCATATACACACCCGGAGTCAAAGATTCACCGATGCTAATTTCTCCGTTTCTGTACGCTGTTGTTTTACTTTCAACAACTCTCCCCAATAAATCATACACCAAAAGCCGACTGCCAGGTGCAAGATTGTCAAACTGAATGCGACAGCTTTCCACAAAGGGGTTTGGGCTGGCGAGGAGTGAAACCGAAATACCTGGTTCATGTGCGGACAGGGTTTCATCTTCTACTTTGAAATTGTCGAACGCCACGCGGAAGTAACTTTGGGAATTACCCTGTACGCCTTTTTTGGCTTTGATCCTGAATCTCGTATGAGGGGTTAACGGCACATAGTCCGCAACATAGAAGCTGAAGTTTTTCCATTCTCCTCCATGAGTCGGAAAAGCGGCAATTCTTTGGTCGCCCGGACCGCTATTTAGGTATATAAACACACTGTCTGTAAGCGGCTCTCCCGGTGTTTCCAGTGCAAATGCGGAATAGTCGAAACTTATCCTTGGATTATTAAGGTTGCTCAGGTCCATTTTAGGGCTGCGTAACCAGGTGCTGTCCTTAACATAATTTCCCAGGTAATTATCATAGTTCCCGGTAATAAAGCATAAATCATCGATGTCCTGTGGCACATCAGTTTCAGGAGCGTTAGGTGCTCCCAAAACTTCATTTGAAATAGGTTTTGCCTTTACCCATCCTCCAATGTAAGACTGCAAAGGATTTATATCCCATCCAAAGTCAAATCCCTGAACGAATGGGTCTTCATACCCTTTTTCAATGAATAAATTCAGGGGTGCGGTTCCATCTATAAGGTAATCCTCAAAGTACTGGAAACGATATCCCCATTGCCCGATATAAATGTCGTAATGTCCTGCATAAAGATCAGGAAATTCAAATGTACCATCTGACAGGCTGTATGTTTCTATTGTCTCGTACTCGCCCACTATCCTGATTTTTATATCCTCCAGGGGGCTACCGTCTGCTGCACTTATGGTATTTCCAGCGAAGGATAGCTTAGGCGCCGGAATCAGGGATACGGTCAGATTTTGGACATTACCCAAAGTCAAATTAACCGTAATGATTTGTGGGAAATAACCCTGCTTTGAAACCCTCAAATCGAATGTTCCGGATTCGGCCAAGGCCATTTTAAAAAGCCCGTTCCCATTGCTTAAATCGGATGATATTGGCTGACCCAGCAGCTCAACCGTTGCACCTGCAACCGGGTTAAACGTGCTGGCATTGATGATTTTGCCTTCGAGATAGGCAGCTTCTGTGTAATGAGGGGTGAGAATAACTATTTCGGAGCTGTCAAAGTTGAGTTCATTGGTTGCAATGATGTTCTTTGAGGGTAGAAAAGGGTAAATTGCATAGCAGCCATACAGGTCGAGTTTGTCAGTTTCGGGATATGTATCATATTTTCCCGTAACAGCAAGATTGTCGGGCCGCTCGGCATTAATGATGGCCAGACCTTCCATGTGTAAAGCGCCAATGACATGCTGCCCGAATGCATACACGTTTATCATGTGGTTTTTGGAATCAGGCGTCGCTTTGATCATGTCTAATAATTCGGGATTCAAAGGATCGCTAACATCAAAGGTTCGCAACTCGGGACTGGACATACTGGACATGAACAGCAGTTTCCGGTCTTCGGAAAGCCAGCAATTGTGTCCATTGCTGCCATATCCATCATAACCAAGGGTGATTGGATTGCTTTTGTCACTTACATCAATGATATACAAACCGGTAGTTGCTGCCAGATACATCGTATCATTGTCAATATAAGCATCGTGTCCTACAATTTGATTATAGGTAGCCACATAAGTTGGACGATATGGATCAGGTTTTAGATCATAGACCAAAGTGCCTGTAATGTTGCTGTGAAACAGGTATAAAAAACCTTTCTTTTGATCAACCTCCAAATGCCAGGCGCTCTTCAATTGAACACCATGCGCTTCGTATTCCGTAAATAAATAAGCCGGCAGACTATCATTTGGTAAAGCATTGAGATCGACGATCCAGATGCCAAACAAAGAGTCGGAAGACTTTGGGATCTGGCCTACGTAAGCAACATTTTCGTACATACGCACATCACGGGAAGAGCCACCCGGCATTTCCACTTTATTGACGATTTCAGGGGCTTCCGGATCGGTTACATTTACAATAGTGAGCCTCTCATTATTCCCAACCAGGGCATATTCGAAAGTGCCATCGGTATATCCCCAAATCCCTGTCATGCCAGGGCCAGGGATATGAATTTTAGAGCGAAAATCTATGTTTTGGGCGTTACACAGGGTATAGAAAAAGAGTAAGGAAAAAGGTAAAAAGAGTCTCATGATGAATAGAGGTTAAGGTGTAATGAATACAATGAAGAATAACTGTTTTCTCATTAACAGCACAAAGGTCGGAGCCGAACTCAGTAATTTTTGTAACACTTTTTAATCGAAATTCCGCTTTGGGCAATTCGATTAGGGTAGTGACGTCCAGCTAAATCAGCATTTTGTATGAGCACACATCTCTTAAATTATCCTAACTTGCCACTCAATCAACCGATTTTATGGAACCAGCATTATTGAAACAGGTAAAAGCCCTGATCGCCAACAACGACCTGAAAGAAGCGCTTGATCTGCTGATCAGCAATGGCTACATGGAAGGCCAGGAGCGTCATAACACCATTTTGTTGTTGAGGAGTCGCCTGACCATGCTCCAGGAACAGGAACTCGCCGGCATGCTGGATTTTGACGAGGTAGCACAACAGAAAGCCAAAATCGCCCACGCCCTGCTTCAGATCTGTGAAGAGAAACCTGAAGTTGAGGTTCCGGCACCGCCACCAGTGAGAGAAAGGGTAATTCCCAAAGGGGATCCGCCGATTCCCAAACCTCCTGCTTCATTTAGGAGGTACTTTCTTGTGGGCACCATCGCAATTCTGTCGGTATTTGTGCTGGTGTTTCTGGTTAGAAAGTTGGGCAAGAAAGCCGACAGACCCGCGCAAACGGAAGTGCAACGACTGCCAGATGGTAGCAACGATTCAAAAGAAAGCGGGCGAACCGACCCGCAAATACTTGATTTCCCCAGAGTAAATACACAGGTAAATTTGGGAGATATGCGCTATACCATTAAAGGTGCCAGTGTGGAGAAATATTCCGGCGGAACAGGCAAACTTACATTCACCCTGAACTTTGATTATGAATGCCGTACCAACCTCGGCAAATGCTCCCGGGAAAAGATCAGAATTTTGGCTGATGGCAAGGAAGGTGTGTTAGTAGGTACCCAAAATACCCCCGAATATGTGGCCAGTGGAAGGAACGGCAGTGATCAACTCCGTTTTATTGTGGATGCCGGAGCGAAGCTGTATTCCATCGAAATTAAAAAAGATGGAACGGGCCCCTGGAGGCGGAATTTCTATATTCTGAAATAAAAACCCAAGTCAATCTTTCTTCAAAAAAATAAAATTACTGCCAGGCTGATTCTGTTTGCCAAATGTGGTAGAAATGGGGGGAGGAGTGCAATTGCGGAAGTAAGGTTGAAAGGTTTCCTTGGTTAGGATCCCATCTTCCGGAGGTGATTTTAAGGCTTCCAAAAGTTGATAGGCAAAGGGAGAATGTTGCCCTTTGTTGCCATCAGATACTGGCACATCCCTGCCGGAAGCCACCAAAAGCCGGGTTTGTATGTCAAAAGTTTGTTTTACCCAGGCCGCTGAAATTTTACTTGAGAACCCAGCGGCTGCGGGCTTAACCCCCCTGTCTACGTTGGCAGCTACATCAAGGTTGAAGGTGCCGCTGTAGCAGGCATCCACCACCAGCATCACGTGTTTTATTTTCAGGTTGTCAAATTTGTTGTTCAGGTCTGCGGCCGACAAATAAGAGTCGTAAATTTCGTCGTTCGCTTTAGAGTCTGCCGCCACCCAGTGATACTGCCTGTATATCTCGTCGAGAACACCGTGACCGGAAAAGTAAATCAACAGGTGGTCATTGTTTTTTAGGTAGTTTTTATCATTAAAGCGGTCGGCATATTCCCGGAGCTTGAGCAGTATCTGGGTTTTGGTCGGGTTGAATAATGTATCAATTTCAAAACCATAATCTTTTGCCAGTACAGAAGCGACTTCGCGGGCATCAAAAACAGGATTGCTCAAATCGGGAATGTCGGGATCGTTGTACTGATCTATGCCGATAAACAAGCCGTAATAATGCACCGGTTCATCGAGACCAAATCGCGTGGCAGGAGCATGTTTGGAGTATACGAAAATGGTATCAACCGTTGTGCGGAATCCTCTTGTAGCGCTTACCTGGATCTCATTCATGCCCGATTTCAAGGGTACTTTAAAAGAATGGGACTCTGCCTCAAGTCTCCCGTGTTTTTCCTGGTTGATGTACAAATAGTCGATGGAATTACCGGCTTCAAGCTGAATTTCCAACGAATCGTCAGTAGTAACGAGGGCATGGGATTGTGGCAATTCGGGGTACAGGACTATTAGCTGAGGCGCAGCATCGTCGAACCTATCCGGTTTTTCTTTTGTTTGCGACGGCGATTGTTTAACAACATTAATTGTGTCCCAATTATACGGATCAGGTGGCCCTGGTTGTCCGCCCCAGCCATTAGTTTGGTGTGTTTGCGACGAATCCCTGACAACATTATTGTTGTCAGGCGAATCAGGTGGCCCGTCCAAAGGGTTTGTATAAAAAATGGATTCTATGGATTCTAATTTGATTGAGTCAGTAATAAATGATAAGACTCTTGCCTGATTTCCAACCAGTACAGGCTTCTGGTTATCCAACCCAACAACCTCGCTGAATTGTTCTTCCAGGTATATCATTAATTCAAAAAGGGTAACTGCATTATCCCCGTCCATGTCTGCCATTCCTGCAAGACCAGTTATCAGAAAATAGGTGAATATGCCATGGATGCCTCCCCACTGCTCTTCACCTTGACTGAATTCGTATGGCTTACATGCAAGCATTTTTACCTCGCTGGAAAACGGCCTTGACAAATGTTCCACGATTGATTCCTGGCCAATAATCTCGGTTTCTGCCTCTCCGACCTCATGTTTTATGTCCAGGATTAATGTGGATAGTACAAGTTGAATCTCCAATGTGGAAATCACATCTTCAAGATCTTTAATGCTAAGGGCCCCAATCTTGTAATTGTCATGAGGGGTGTCGTAACAGAGAAGATAACCACGCTGATTTTCAGTCGTGGTATCAGCACCTCCATGTCCAGCGAAATAGAAAATAAATTTATCGCCTTTGTTGCTATTACCAATTATTTCGTCAAGTTTACTGTAAATATTGCCAACAGTGGCAGACTGGTTGAGCAACAATTTAACATTGGATTTATCCAATTTGCCTCCTGCCGGCGATGTCAGATAATTGAAAAAGGCTGTTGCATCATTTTCGGTAAATTCTAAATCAGGAATGCCTGGATCCTTATAATCAGAAATACCAATGACAAGTGCATAGGTTGTGGAAGAGTCTTGTTGGTTGGTCTGTCCAAAACTGTAAGACAGGCAACATATAAGCAGAAATGAAAGCAGGATTGTTCTCATGGAAAGAGTGGTTTTGGATCAATTCCTCTGAATATCCAGCAGGTTCATGGCACAACTTTCCTGGTTGCCAACGGTGAGCACAAAATCCTGACTGGTCTTTACTCCATTGGTAAATGTTGCCGGGTTCCATGCAGGCATCTGGTTGATGGCTTGCAGCAGCAGGTTTTCTATCTGCTCATTTCCGCTGTTCAGGTACACCGATTTGAAAACATGGGCGTTTACAATTTGCCCCTTTTCATTTACTGTGAACTTTATAGCCGACAAGTCGAAACCCGTAAAACTTCCTGTAGGAATTTTATTCATGGCCGTTTCTTTCAGGTATTTACGCAAGGCTTCCTCGCCTCCGGCATACGACGCGGTCTGTTCCGGTTCTACAGAAAAGCTGAAATCATACTGTTTTACATCATTGTGCTGAAGGCTGTTCTCCGGGATATACTCAATGTTTACCAGTATTTCCGTACCAGGGTCTGCCGAGCTGATCAGACTTTTTTGCTCCTGTGTGAGCATTTCATTATCGCCTACAGCTTTCTCCAAATTCCCCTGTCGACTGGCTATAACCTCGACACTTCTGTATGCCTTCACCCAGGATGTTTGAAAACGCTGGTCCAGATCTGAAAGATTATTGGCACTTTGAAGTGTACTTTCTGTGGTATATGTATATGGATACACTTTGTGCACCTCAAATTCAGGTGTGCCTTGAAATTCCTGTGCCGACAGCACGCAGGAGAACGTCAGGGTAAAGAGCAGAGAGGCCGTCAATGTGTTCAGAACGTTTTTCATGTAAATCAGTATTTTAAGTAGTGTATTGTGGTGTGTTTGAAAGTGTATCCAATCCCAAACATACGGAAACATTTGTTGTATGCTGGAGATACCGGATGGACGAAATTCGACGCACCATAAACACACCGTTAGCATTTTATTAAAGATTCGCTTACAAATGGTTAACCCTGTGCTAAATTACCTTACCATCGCTTTGATTATTCGAGCAATTTCTTACATTTGTTTCCAAGTATGTTAGGGCTGGATATTACGTTTTATTCCATCCCGTTTTTAATCCTTTTTCTTAAACTATCCGCCATCGACCGATGTACAATCTCCCAGTATTGTGCGCCATCGTGTTAGTACCGTTGTCGCAACTCGGGGCTCAGTCCCCGTCATTTTCCCAATTCTATACACACCGTCCATCTCTGAATCCCGCCTATGTATCGGCTGGTTCCGGCTTGGAACTCAGTGCCGGCTATCGCCGACAGTGGGGGCAAATACAACATGGCCTAAACACCGGCTTCGCCGCTGCCTCCCTGCGTACTTGTGCACTACCACTTGGTTTTGGCGTGTATGTAAGTGATGTGCACGAAACCTATTTCAATTATCGTATTCAGGAAGCCGGACTTCAATTCGGTGGTTTCTTCGGTTCGTCCAAGCACTGGTCAGTACACGGAGCGCTACAGGCCGGGATGGGACAGCAACGGGTGGATTACGACAGACTCTTATTTACCGGTGACCTGGATCCCGTATTTGGTATTCAGGGTACGGCGCAGCCATATTATGAACAGGATGGCAGTCGTCTGGGCAGTTTTGATCTGGGTGCCGGAGCGGTGTTTCGAAGTAGTGCCAGGATTGGTCGGAGGGAATATCCCTATAGCCTGGGTGCGGTGCTACACCATGTGGGGGGGAGTGGCAATGTTTCCTTCGAGCAAGGGGATTACCGTCGCCCGATGCGCATTACACTCCACGGCGCCGCTACAGCGCCGGTATCGGGTCAATACCTGAGTAAATCAGTATTGTATCTGCACTTTTTAGGCCGTTTCGAGTGGGAATCTGTATTACAGCGCAGTACGGTGGGAGTGATCGCCCAATATGATGCCGCACATCTTGGCCTTTTGTACCAATACAACCAGGGACCCTTCAATTTCAACAACACCCACGCTCTTACCATTTGCCTGGGTGCCGATTTCAAACTCGGTGACGCCGATTGCACCATTCAATACGGCTTCGACGGCGCCCTGAGCGGACTCGATCAAACAGCTTCGGGTGGGGCCCACGAACTCACGCTGAATTTCCGTTTCGACAAGACCTGTGTGTTCCAGTCGAGAAGCAGCAAGAACAAGGGCCGTACCAGCTGCTATCGCTTCGCCGGCAAAGGTTACCGCGGTTTTTATTAGGCATTTTATCCAATTCCAATTTGTCCCAATCGATTTTGCTGTCAGAGAGCATTGGTTTGAGGTTCACGACTTTATCATCGAGAATTCAAATCACGCAAATCCCGGGAACCACCTGAATCATTGTACAGACAGTTTTTTAATCATGCTAAATTGTATACCATGCGTTCCATAATCTCTTCTTTGCTTCCTTTTACCTTTTTAGCCCTATTCCTTTCCGTTCAATCGCTACAAGCCCAATGCGGACAAAACAACTGGACGCTCAACAACGATTGCGGTGACATCCAGGCTTTTGGCGGACTGGCGCCAAACCAGCCCACCATTTTCTGTGTCGGAGAAATAGTGAATGTTGAAAATAATTCCAGTCCGGCCAGTGAAATTACCGCCACATACATTGACTGGGATGATGGCAACTGCGAATCATTCCAAGGCATGCCTTCCAGCTTTTCACATGTGTATGTGTTCCCTACCGATACTTGTTATAATGGCGGACAAATCACCTTTATGGTGCGTATGGGTGTAGAAAAAGACTGTGGTACCGACAAGAGTTTTAACTTCATCACCTTCCCGGTGGCCGTGCGTTTCAAACCCCTGGTGATTGTCACCGCTTCGGATATACTCACCTGCACCGGCTCGGAAATTGATTTCACAAGTTCGGTATGTGCAAACGGAACCTTGCAATATCAGTGGTTTATCGAGGGCGATACTTTTACCAGCAAAAATGTGCCAGATTATGTTTTTGACAATCCCGGCACCTACAATGTTTCGCTGGTGGTAACCAATTCCTGCGGACAAGGTGGACATACCATTGGAGTTGTGAGCTCGGGACCGGCCAGTGCGGCAGCATCGGCATCTGTAAATGATGTGTGTGTGCAGGATACCGTTGTGTTTTACAACAGCTCGGCCAATGCCATATCGCAGACCTGGAACATTTCTCCAGGCTCGGGTTGGTCTTATGTGAATGGCACCAATAACCATTCTTTAGAGCCCGAACTGGTTTTCAACAGCCCGGGCGCCTATGTGGTACACCTGGCAGTTGATGGCTGTGGAGATCCTGAATGGCAGGATACCATTTTCGTGCTGGAGCCACCCGGTCTCGATTTGCCGCAAATCCCCGATGCCTGTGATGTTGGGCCATTTGTATATTTCCCTGATGCGGTCATCAGCGGAAGTATGCCGGAGGTAATGTGGGAGTTTCAGGGTGGGTCGCCTGCTAGTGCAAGCGGATTGCAACCCGATTCAGTGATTTTTAGCGGGGTAGGGGAGTACGTAGTTAGCGCTTCGGTTACAGTTGCTGGATGTGGTACAGTAAGTCAGTCCGATACTTTTTCAATCATCAATCTGCCAACGGTTTCATTGCAACCAGTTGCTGATTTGTGCAACAGTGATGTACCCATTCAACTGGTGTCTGACCCGACTGGTGATGGTTGGTCAGGGCCGGGTGTGAGCAAATCCGGCATGTTCTATCCCGGTCTTGTCCCCGATAGTTTATTAAATCAAAAAGTCCCAATTGTTTTTCAAACAGGAACTGGTGATTGCCTCGTGCGAGATACCTTGTTTATTCAGGTGAACGGCCAGGCAGTTGATGCCGGGCCCGACAAAGAGTTTTGCCTCGACGCAGGAGTTCAAGCTTTTTCAGCATCACCAGTCGGGGGAAGTTGGACAGGTACCGGTATAAGTGCCGACGGAAAATTTGACCCCTTGCAGGCTGGTGCCGGTCCCCACGAATTGGTGTATGCCGTATATGATCCTGTTAGTGATTGTGTAAGCACAGATACCATCATGGCTACTGTTCAGGCCCTGCCGGATGCCGCACTCGATGCTTTAGGAAATCTTTGTGTAGGCACTTCAATTGACTTGGGAACTGTTTTTGCCGGCAGCGGAGGCAGCATATGTCATTGGGATTTTGGCGATGGCAGTAGTGCCGATATATGTGATCCAGAGCATACTTATCAGACCATCGGCACATACACTTTAAGCCTGATGGTGGAAAACACAGCGGGATGTCGTGATACGGCCATCGGTATGATTGATATTGTCCCTCCGCCAACAGCTGTGTTTACAACGGATCAAACGGCGGGTTGTGCTGATTTGAGTGTAAACATTGTGAATGAAAGTGGCATGAGCGGGGCCTTGTATATCTGGGACTTCGGCAATGGTCAGCAAGATACCATTGAGCAACCCGGGTTTATGGTATTTGGCACGGGTCAGCACGATACTACGTATACCATTGTATTACAAGCGACAAACAGCTGCGGTACGGCTACACAGGAGGAGGTGATCACCGTGCACCCGCGGCCTCAAGTGAATTTTGGTACCAATTTCAGCAATGGCTGTTCACCTATGGAGGTTGATTTCAACAACGTGAGTGTGGGTGAGCCCGATTTTTTTAACTGGTTTATAAATGGTATTCAAGTAGATACGGGCTTTCAGTTAGCTCAACAGATATTCTACGCCTTCAATCAGGATTCCACTTATTTTGTAAGCCTTGTGGCGGGTAATGAGTGCGGGATCGATACCATTACCCATCCGGTGCTTGTACACCCAAATCCGGTGAGCGCCTTTTTTAATACCGATCATCTGAGCGGGTGTCAACCGCTGACAGTGCAATTGATCGATTACAGCACCAACGGAACCAACATCAGCTGGAATCTCGGCGACGGCAATCTGGCAACCGGTGATACGGTGGTACACGAATACACCCTGCCCGGTGATTACACCATTTATGAGTATGCCAACAATGGTTGTGGTTTTGATACCGCAAACGTGGTGATCACCGTATTACCGCAACCCGCAGTCTCTTTTGCACACGACGCTTATGGTTGCCAGGGTGATACTTTACAACTGGTCAATACTTCCGTAAACCTGGCTGGAAGTATCTGGGACTTTGGCGATGGTTCGCATGATTCCACGCATACCTCTCCGGTACATGTGTATCCGAATATCGGTTTTTATACCATCACCCTGACCGGAACTTCGGTAACGAACGCTTGCACGGCATCAGTGAGCCACACCATCGAAGTAAAGCCCCTGCCGTCGCCCTCGGCGAGTGTGATCGACAGCTTTGGTTGTGAGCCTTTTGAACTGCACACACAAAATACAAGCAGCGGGACCAATTTTTATGTCTGGGATTTTGGCGATGGCTCTTTTTCCACAGAATATTCTCCGGTCCATATCTATGAAGAAGCAGGTGTTTACACCCTAACCATGGAAATGACGGATCTCTTCGGATGTCAGAACGCATGGGCTTTCGCTCCGGTGAATGTGTTTCCAAAGCCAACGGTTCAATTCAGCTATGACCAGGCCGAACTGTGTGTTACGCCGGCAGTCATTCAATTGCAAAACCAATCTGAAAATGCCGATAACTATCTCTGGAATTTTGGTCCGCTTGGTGGTTCACTTGTTACCAATCCGAGCATAACAGTTCCTACCCCGATGACCCTGAACGTGACGCTTACTGCTGAAAATAACTACCATTGCATCGATTCCGTGATGAAGGAAATCAACGTGTACACCGAGCCTTTCCTTGATTTTAGCATTGCAGATTCCCGCGGCTGTAGTCCGCTGGCGGTACTGTTTGAAAATGCCTCATTCGGTGTGAATCAATATTCATGGGATTTTGGCGACGGTGGAAGTTCTCAAGAGGTGGAACCTTTGCATGTTTTCCAGCAGGCGGGGATATATCCGGTAACGCTTTATGCCAATGCCGATTCCGTTTGTTTTGATACGTTGCGCTTTGACAATCTGGTACAAGTGCTGCAAAGCCCGACGGCTAATTTCAGTTATGAGGAACTGACGGACACTACGATAAATCCGAACGGCATTATCCGCTTTTTCGACCTTTCTCTGAACACCAATAAGTGGCGCTGGGATTTCGGCGATGGCGACAGCTCCAATTTGCGAAACCCGGTGCATCGTTTCGAGGAAAACGGACCCAAAACCGTCACCCTGATCGTAACCAATGGGAGTGGGTGTCCGAATACGCTTTCCATGCAAATAACGCCTGAGTTATTTGGCAGCTTATACATTCCAAATGCCCTTTCACCCGATGCCGGAGATCCCGGTCACCGTTATTTTAAACCCATGGGCGCCGGTTTGCAGGAATTTGAAATATCTGTTTTCGCTTCCAATGGAGAACGCGTCTGGTATTCCGACAAACTGGATCGAGGCATGCCAGCCGAGTATTGGGATGGCACATTTAACGGAGAACCAGTACCTCAGGGATTGTATTGGTGGAAAGGCCGCGGCCGATATGTAAATAACCGGATGTGGGAAGGGATGTCTTATGAGGGTAAGGCGCCGGTCAGGGAGGGGAAGGTAATGTTGTTGCGGTGAGTTTGGTGAAGCAGTTTTATGACTGTTGACTCAGGTAAAAGTATGCGTTTCGTTTGTCGGCAGAGCCGACGCGGATTTCGCGGCACGTGGCATGAACCGCGCGCCAACTTCGGGTTATAGCTTTGCATATAGATTTTTATCCGGAACTCCGACCAAATATCAGGAATTCCTTATAAGATTCTCTCTTATCCATTGAATGATTTCTCGAGCTTTCATTTGCCCCTTAGCAACGGACATAACAAGATTATACTTTTCTTCTTGGGAGGCAGAGATATCGAACCCATTTTCCAGTAAAACTATGCGCATTAACACGTAACCTACTCGTTTATTTCCATCGATAAAGGGATGATTCACTACTATACTTTCAAGAATAGCACTGGCTTTTTCTTCAATAGATGGGTATAATTCCTTGCCTTCGAACGATTGAAAAGGTCTGCTTAATGCTGCTTCCAACCCCTTTTGATCACGTACACCAAAAGAACCCCCAAACTCTTCAATCAAAAGTCTGTGGATGGCGAGCACTTCGCTCAATGTAAAATTCATTGCGCTAGTTTTTGAAGCACCTGTTTGTCTTCACGCAGAACCTGAATGAGTGAATTTGTATGCTTGATGTTTGCAGCAGATACCTTTTGAAGCATGATCAAATATGCAAGAACTTCCTCCAAATCATCATTTGGGAAAGTGTCAAGTATCTGATCAATTTTTGATTTAACTTCTTGCTTTGTCATTAGACATTCTTTTTCACAAGTTACAACGTTACTGGGATATATTTAGTTTCTGTTTTTTTGAAGAGTTAAATTGCAAGCTATTGCTGTGTTTTTCAATCTCACGTTTGAAAAACACACCCAATAGATGGAATGGTATTCCGACAAACTGGATCGAGGCATGCCAGCCGAGTATTGGGATGGCACATTTAACGGAGAGCCGGTACCTCAGGGATTGTATTGGTGGAAAGGCCGCGGCCGATATGTGAATAACCGGATGTGGGAAGGGATGTCTTATGAGGGTAAGGCGCCGGTCAGAGAAGGGAAGGTAATGTTGTTGAGGTGAGTTTGGAATAATAGTTTTATTTCTCGCAGATTCTACGCAGATTTGCTTGCACAGATTTTACACAGATTTTTCTGTGTAAAATCTGCGAGAAAATAACTCAGCATTTCAAACTGTGATATTTTACTTCGTAAGTAGACAATAACTCCTCCAGATAATTCAAATGCATCTACATCTTTAATCTGATAATATTACCCTGATTATCGTCAGATCATCGCTCGGTTTCAAGCCAAACTCTTCCTCCATTTTTAGCATCGTTTTCTTCAATTTGTTTTCGTTTTCTTCGAATTGTCGACTTTCAAGAAACTCGTGCAATATGCTTCCTGATTCAATCTTGTTATAACTCTTTCCATCAAAGTTCTTGAAAGTGTGAACGCCGTCAGTTGAAATAGAAAGATCGGTAAACCTTGGTATTGATTTGCGGTGGGTTCTTGTTTGAAGCCAAAGGTGTTTATCCATTTTCAAATGATAGCCTATGTAATCGGGCTTGTTGTCATTTTCATATTCAATGGATTGCCCGTCGATATGAACTACTCCATCACCAGCTATAATTAATTCAGCCTGTCGATTTTTTGTATCTACAACACCCAGAATTATGGTAGATAAGATCTCATCGCTTGCCAGATCTAGCTGGTTATTTAGCATTTGAAGGTCGGAGAACAGGCTTAAAGCGAGTGACTCAACCAGCTCCTTTATTGGCGTGGGTTGCTCTGTTGCGTACTCTCTGTAGGCTTCCTGTTTAGCGAGCTTTCTTAGAATTTTACCAATTAAAGTTGACGCAAGATGGGAGTCAGTTCCGCTGGAACAACCATCCATGACGGCTATCAATTTGTAGTGTTTACCGGTATCCTCAACCACCTTGAAATCCTCATTGTGGTTAACGTGAAATTCTCCTATTTGGGATAGCTCATATATTTTCATTTGTATTGCGCACGCTTACTTTCTATGATTAACTCTTAAGGATAAATTTATTTCTCGCAGATTCTACGCAGAAAAAAATGCACAGATTCTACACAGAAAAAATCTGTGAAGAATCTGCGCAAACAAATCTGCGTAAAATCTGCGAGAAACTCTCTACTTACCCTTTTTTAAGCATCTCCAACAGCCCATCCAAATTCCCAAGACTTGCTTCCATGCCCTCTTTGAATCCGTGAGTCACCATATATTCAAGCACCTCGAGACTGCCATATTCAGCTGTTACGACAACCAGCGTTTTCCCATCCGCTTCAGTGAAAACATTGCTGCAATTCGTACGTGGAAAATCGGGGCTTACCATTCCGTTTTCATCGCTAAACGCCCTCAATTCCACAATGCTTTTTAACGGTTCAATTTTTTGATAATCGTAGCGACTCCAGTGTTTTTCACCCTGCGGGCCGATCATGGCGTAATGCCAGTATCCTCCTTCGCGAAAATCCATGGTTTTGGTTTTGGCCCGCCAGGGTTTGGGAGCTATCCAGCGTTCCAGAATTTCAGGGTTTGTCCAGGCTTCCCAAACGAGGTCAAGACCTGCATCAAATTCGCGTTTGATGGTGATCGTTTTGGTTTCTTTATTTACGGTAAAGTCGAATAATAGTGCAGCATTCATTTTTTCTTGTTTTTCATAGTGAGTAATACATCATCAAGTTGAGTAAAGCGGGCCTCCCATATCTTGCGGTACTGGTCCAGCCACTTGTCAATTTCTTTCATTTTGTTTAGGTCAAGTTGGTAGTAGATCTCCCTGCCTTCCTGGGTTTGCGTCACCAATTCGCACTCAGAGAGGATACGCAGGTGTTTGGAAACTGCCTGCCGTGAGGAGTCAAAATGTTCGGCAATGGCGTTTGGTGTCATGGCCTGGAGAGCAATTAAGGCAATAATGGCGCGCCTGCTCGGGTCGGCAATTGCCTGAAAAATATCACGTCTGGTTTTCATTGTGCAATTATTTGGTTGCAAATATACATGCAACTATTTGGTTTCGAAAATTGTTTTGAAAATTGCTTGTATCAGGTAATTTGAAGGTGCCGTTTTATTTCTCGCAGATTCCACGCGGATTTGTTTTCGCGGATTCCACACTGAAAAATCTGAGTAAATCCAAATACATCCATTTATATTGCCTTCAAGACACTTAAACGAATGTGAAATTTATCAGTCCAAACCTAGTTTGATCTAACATCCATAAAATGAAGAAATTCATCACCGTAGTTTCCCTTTTGATATTGAGCTTTCACGGCAACAGTCAAACGGTTGGTCTAATCCAGCATGACGCTCAGTCACTTGACAATGGCTATATTTTGTTTGCTCCTGTTGGAGCCACCACCACCTACCTGATAGACAAATGTGGCAAACTTGCCAAAACATGGCCTAGCAACTACAGACCAGGCCAATCGGTATACCTGCTCCCCGATGGTACTTTGTTGCGTACTGGAAATGCCAACAATGCCACGTTTAATGCGGGCGGTAAGGGCGGAATCATTGAAAAAATTGACTGGGATGGCCATGTTGTGTGGACGTACCAGGTATCAGACGCCACAAAATGCCAGCATCACGATGTAAAGGCCCTTCCCAACGGCAATGTCTTGATCATTGCCTGGGAAAGTAAAACAAATACAGAGGCGATCGCAGCCGGCAGAAACCCGGCGCAGGTATCCAACCAGCTCTGGAGCGAGCAAATTCTGGAAGTTCAACCCGTGGGTACGAACGGCGGGAATGTCGTTTGGGAATGGCACTTGTGGGACCATCTGGTGCAGGATTTCGACGATGCCAAACCCAATTATGGAACGGTTGCCACCAACCCGCAATTGATTAACCTCAACTACAATGCAAATGCCAATCAAAGCGACTGGATCCACCTGAATTCGATTGATTACAATGCGACGCTGGATCAGATCGTGGTCAGTTCACATAACATGAGCGAAATTTGGATCATTGATCACAGCACCACTACAGCCGAGGCGGCTACTCACGCAGGCGGCAATTCCGGCAAGGGTGGCGATATACTCTACAGATGGGGTAATCCGACTGCCTATGATATGGGAACAAACTCCAACCGGCATTTTTACGGTCAGCACAATGCCCGCTGGATAGAGAGTGGCTATCCCTTTGAAAATCAGATCATGGTATACAACAACGGAAATGGACGTCAGGGGGGGAACTATACTACAGTTGAGATAATCAACCCGCCTGTTGATGGTTACAACTATTCCAACACATTACCGTATTTGCCAACCACTACCTCCTGGATCTACAACGACGGGAATCCCAATAATTATTATGCGCAAAACATTTCAGGTGCACAGCAACTGCCCAATGGCAACGTATTGATGTGTAATGGCCCGGCCGGAACCTTTACCGAGGTGACAAACAGCGGTGAAACCGTGTGGAAGTACATTAGCCCGATAAATGGAATGGGCATTATTTCACAAAACAGTCCTGCTAATCAAAATCTGGTGTTTAGATGCACCTATTACCCATACGATTATGCGGGCTTTAGCGGACATTCCATCACTAGTGGCGATATTATCGAAAATCAGAATGATGTTTCAGCGACTTGTGAATTGACTTCCGGACTAGTGACCATTAATCCGGATTTTAATGTAAGCATATTCCCCAACCCATCCAGCGATTTTATGGCCGTTCAATTACAAGGTCTTCTGACTGAAAAGGTAGACGTAAAATTATTCGATCAGAGTGGAAAAATGCTGAAGGAAACCAGCATACAACCCGGTTCTACCCTTTGCTATCTGGACACTCAGACATTGTACAGCGGTACTTACCTCGTGACGTACTTTATAAGCGGAAGGTTGGTGGGTAGTGATCAGGTTGTATTGGTGAAGTGATAAAATCCTCAATGCTTCAAAGACTTCAACTCTGCCTGCAATTTCGTATTCAACCGGGTATACTCCGCTTTCAGCTCTTCGCCGGCTGATTGCGCTTGTTCAAAAGACTTTTCAGACGCTTTCATGGCCCCTGGAATGTCCCCTTTTTGTTTCAGAATAAGGGCGTATCTGTACAGCATGCCGATGTGGTTCGGGTTCTTTTCAAGGGCCATAGACATCAGTTCGGCGGCACGGTTTATATCAAGGTTGTTTTCGTAGTAAAACATGGCCACCTGGAAATACGGCCGACGACCTTCTCCGGTCAATGCTTTTTCCAGATCGGGGATTACGGTGTGTTTCAAGTCGATTTTTATGTCAACCGGAACCAGCACCTGATCCCAGGAAATATGCAACATGCCACGATCCGAGCCAATGTTATCCAGGCTAATGGTAAAGGTCTCGACTATTTCTTTTCGTTTAATGGACTTCACCGAGAACCGTACAGCGTCATTTTCGGGATTGTATTTATAGGATCCCCATTGATGCTGGCTTTTTTGCAGGATTACCTCCCAGGTGCTTTTCCCAGGAATGGTAAACAACTCATACCTGCCCGAATCAAGCGGGTTTCCGGCCAGAATTACTGGCGTGCTGAAATATATTTCTGTAGCGGCGTCGGCGCCCGTTCTCCATATCTGGTCGTAGGGAACCAGATTCCCGAATATTTTGCGTCCGCGCTTGTTTGGCCGGTTGTAGGTGACCTCTATTTGGGTGGATGCGATCGTTTGTTGAATGACGGCTTTGGAATTTGTTTTGGGGATGATGAAGTTTTCGGAGGTGTTTTGGGCTATGGCCGAGGCAGTCAGGAATATGACGAAGAGGGTGGTGTAAATAGCTTTCATGATTTTATAGCTTGTTCTATAGTTTGCTGAAGTGGTTTTTACCACAGATTACACAGATTTTCACAGATAAATTAAAAGATTGCCGAAGGCAATCCGTGAAAATCTGTGTAATCTGTGGTGAATTTATTTCACAAAGGTCGAATCCTCCCTGCAAGGTATCCAGCGTTGCCGCGTGTTCTTGGTCACAAGACCAATAGCGGCCGGAAAATTTATTCTCAACCGACTCAATGCTTTAGTTTAATGATGAATCTTTCAATCTGCCTTCTATGCCTCAATACGTGAACAATCGCATGTTCTAACAGTTGCTCAACATCATATTGCTGTCCCCACCTCACGTTTATTTTGTTGTTTGTATTATACTCTTCAAGTTTAATTTCCGGGTAATCCTCAAACAATTTTTCATTGTAGGCAAACATCATGTCCAGGGCAGTATTGTACTCAGAGATAGAGTTCAACAGTTCTCTGTTTTTATAGGCTATTTCCTCGCCCAGCCATTTTCTTATTGCAATCACATAGCTATATCCGGATCTGACTACATGACTCAATACAGTTTGAATGGATTTGCAATCTTCATCTTCCGTATCAGGATCGACGATGTAAATCAAGTCATTTGTCGTGATGTTTTGAATGACTGATTTCAGCTCCTTTATGGATCTTTCATACTCATCCAACAGGGCTCCAATGGCGCCGTTATTTCTATAAGTAACTGTTTGTTGCATGTTGATACTTCACGCTGTTTGGTTTTGAAAATTGCCTGCTGCTAAATCATTGATTAACAGCGTTCAGTATGACAAGTGGTTGTGAAAATCATGATCACGCAATCATTTGAAAATCAAATATTTGAAATCAATCAAATCATCATAATCACTTTAATCCCAGTATAACTTCTTTTTATTTAAAATTGAACCTTATCCCAACAGAATTCAGCGGCTCAAAAATATTTAACCAATAATTTCTTGAGGGATACAACTCTTTGTTCGGTTGTGTACTTTCATTTTGAGCTAAGCTCACTCTTCCAATCCTATATCTGGTATCTGCGAAAATTAATATTCTACGATCCAATTTTAAGTTAATCGTTAAATCTGGAGCTACTCCCAGGTAGTTCTTTCTATGGTTTATTTCATACGTGGGAGGATAATCAACCCAATATGTTCCTTTTTGATTAGATACCTCTTCAAACAACTCCAACCCATAGCTTAAAAACACTTTTTTCTCATTTCCTGGTGAAATCTTTACTCCCATCTTAAGCTCCACCCCGTTTATTACTGATGATTCAGTAGTATATCCACCTCCAGACTCAAGAGTAGAATTTAGCTTTCTAACACCCAGATAATATTGCCATTTTTCTGATGGGTTGAAACCTATATTAAAGCCATTTATAAAACTGAATTTATTTGAATAGTATTCTGATTTAAACAGTCCCGTTTCTTTCGAATATCGACCAATATTTAATTCAACTGAAATATTGTTGATAATTTGGGCATCGAGACCTTCTTGTATGGTGACAAAAAGTATTAAGAACAGTATTTCTTTCATTTTTCGAGGTGTTTGGTGTTTTGCAGGAGCACCAAGCGCATACGGCAGCGCGAGCAGCTCCTCAATATAAATCAATGACGTCTTTTTCAATCTGGCGCTTAGGTATTATCCAGGTAAGCTCTTTACGTTATCCTGCATGGTATTCAGCGTTGCCGCGTGTTCTTAGTCGCAAGACCAAGAGCGGCTGGAATTTACCGTAAGCCCTAAAAAGCCTTGCTGTTTTGTACCCAAATAAATTCTATATATTTCGACATCCAAGACTTCGAAACGCCAAAAATACACTACAATTTTTTCACTAAAAACATATACTGTGAAACCAAGGCTTACCTTTTGGCAGATTTTCAACATGAACGTAGGATTCCTGGGAATCCAATTCAGTTTTGGCTTGCAGCAAACGGCGGTGAATCCAATATTTTCATTCCTGGGAGCACATCACGATGAGCTGCCGCTGCTCAATTTGGCCGGTCCTATCACAGGACTCATTATCCAGCCGATCGTGGGTGCCATTTCTGACAAAACCTGGTCTCCTCGTTGGGGTAGACGTAAACCGTTCTTCCTGATTGGCGCCATTCTGGGCAGCCTCTGCTTATTTGCTTTTCCATTTAGTCCGGCACTCTGGTTTGCAGTTGGACTTTTGTGGATCCTTGACGTGGGCAATAACATGGCGATGGAACCTTACCGGGCTTTTGTTGGCGATAAACTGCCCGAAGAGCAGATGAGCTTTGGTTATCAAATGCAGAGCTTGTTTGTTGGCGCCGGGATCGTGTTGGCCAATGCTTCCATATTTTTATTTCAGGACTGGTTTGGTGGGGGAGAAGTAGCTGCGGAAGAAGCCGCGAGCATTCCCAAGTGGTTGTATTATTCATTTTTCATCGGAGCCGTTTTGTCCGTAACTACCATTCTTTGGTCCGTGCTCAAGACCCCGGAAATTCCGCCTTCCGATGAAGAGCTGGAGGAAATGAAACAGCACAATTCCAGATCTCTGAGCCAGCGGATACGGGCGCCATTTTTGGAAATTGTTGAGGCCATTAAGGACATGCCAGCGTTTATGTGGAAGCTGGCTGGCGTTTATCTGTTTCAATGGTACGCTTTGTTCATCTATTGGCAGTTCATTGCGCCCCTGTTTGAGGAATCCATGGGTTTTGATCGCTCTCAGGCCCTGAGTCAGGCGGCCAAAATGAATACTACCTATAATATTTCTACCATGGTCATTGCATTAGCGCTGGTGCCGCTGGCCATGAGATACGGAGGCAAAAAAGTATATACGGGTAGCTTGTTTTTAACCGGAATTGCGATGTTGTCCATTCCTTATATCCACGATCCGAAACTGGTGTTGTTGCCGATGATCCTATTCGGCATTGGTTGGGCATCGATGATGGGAATCCCGTATTCCATGGTTTCCAAAATAGTGCCGCAGGAACGCAGGGGGGTGTATATGGGCATTCTCAATATGATGATTGTAATTCCCATGGGCATCCAAACCATCAGCTTTGGTCCGATTGTGAGGAATTTCCTGGGCAACAGCGCCATCAATGCCATTTTGTTTGGCGGGGTGTTCTTCATCATCGCCGGGACATTAGCCCTTCGATTAAAGGAGCCCAGGTCCGGGGCTGATCATACGGCAATGCCTATGGGAGGCGGGCATTAGGGAATCCCTCCTATTGTCGCTCTTTATACTATGCAACATTTCAATGCTATAAGTATAATCTGCTGTGCATAGTAATGTCTTCTGATTGATTATTGTCTTCTTTCTTCGGCCTTAATATCTTCAATGCCTGCTTTTTCTTCTTCTTCAGCCGCATTTTGTTCCTGTTCTACAATACAAATATGCATCATAAGCGCTCGCAGGGCCTCAACGGCAGCATGACAGGCTGCACCAGCACCAAAGGCCCCTATAAATGCCTGAAGATCCAGGGGGATGCATGAAATATGGCCTTGTATTGCAGCAAGTCGTGCCTTTTCGATGCACTCGGCAAAACTGCTCTCAGTCGCGTCATTGGATTCAATATCGTCCATCGGTATCTTGGATACCTGATACCTTTTTTCCAGCTCACCAATTCTGGCTATTTGTTTTGCTAAATAACCTTCAAAAGCAGATCTTGATTCAAAGCCAAATGCCTTGTGTATGATTTTAAACTCCTCTTCATCAACCGATTTATCCTTCATGATCTTTTCGAGCAAATCAAAATGTATGCTTTTCTCTAATAATTTATCGGCGTCTTTTTGATAAGCTATGTAGTTTTCGTCTTTCTGAAACTCATACTTTATCTGAGCAAAACTTGTGCTTGAAAAAAGAGTTGTTATTATCAATAGCCATGTAAATTTTTTCATGTTTAATTCTTTGAAATTTAGAACGTGTTTGGAGTTTTCTATCCGGTGAGTATTTTTCAGACACACCCGAGCTGAATTATTTATTGAAGTTTCTCACCTCTTGCCAGCTTCTCAATAATTTCTTTCATGCGCCTGTCTCTTGTCTCTTGCTTTTTTGCGGTTTGCAGTCGAAACCCGATAGAGAAAAGATTCGTCTTGTTAAGCCCCTGAAAAAACTCTTCTGCTTTTTTATTTTTACTCAGTTCTTGAAGAAAGTCATCTGGTATAGTCATTTTGCTTGGAGGATCGTATGCTTTTTCCCACCTCCCGTCCTCTTTGGCTGATTCGACAGCTTTCAATCCTGCGGGTCTCATTTTACCTTCTTTTATTAATCGTTCAACGTGCCCAACATTTACTTTAGACCAAATACTTTTTGCCGTTCTGGGACTAAATTTTTGTAACCACGCTTGTTCGTCAAATGATTTTTTTTGACCATCAATCCAACCATAACAAAGAGCTACATCAAGCGCCTCTGCATAAGTAACGGTTTTTATGCCGGCATCTTTCTTGAATATTTTTAACCAAATCCCACTTGAATTGTCGTGATTTTTTTCAAGCCAGGTTTCAAATGTCTTGGCTGTTTTGAATTCAAGCCTTGTTAAGGTGTTTGATTTATGCATGTCGCCTGGGTTTTTATATCTTATTCGGGAGTGTCTACAATATATTAGAGCGTGTTTGGAAATTTGATACAATATCAAAAATAGGAATCAGTGCATAACTTGTGAGTGTCGAATTCAAAAGTTTATGCGAAAGAAGTTTGAACCTCTCACTGATTCCTAATGGCAAGTTATAGCAGAATTCCTGCCCAAGCAACGGAAAAGACGAATTGATTTGAGAAAAGTGGTACGTGGTCTTGATGGGAATAAGAAAATAAATGGCCGAAAGCGTCAGGTTTTGGTTGATACACTTGGTCTGGTTGGGGGAGTGGTTGTGCATGCTGCTAATGGTGGCGACAGTATATACGAAGGGGTGATAATTCTGGAAGTGAAGCAAGCTCTTATTGTTTGACTACCTCAATAACCACATTTCCTCTTTTTCGTCCTTTGTCAACATATTCATGTGCTTTCACTATTTCAGATATAGGGAAAGCTTTGTCAATAAATGGCCTGACATTTCCATCTTCTGCGAGCCTGCATAATTCCTCTAAATGTTCCTGTGTCGGACTGGTGAGTGCCTTTACGGATACAAATTGGCCTCCCTTTTTTAGGATTTTCCGGGCTTTCGATTTTGAAGTCTTTCCAACTGCATCGAAAACGATATCAAATTGTTGTTCTAGCAAAGAATAATCCTGTTCCTTATAATCTAATACATCATCAGCTCCGAGTGATTTTACCATGTCAAAATTGGAACTGCTGCACACGGCCGTTATCGTGGCATCCTGTTCTTTGGCAATTTGAACTGCGTAGCTTCCCACACTTCCGGAAGCGCCATAAATCAGCACTTTTTGTCCTTTGTTCAGCTGGGCCTTTTTTAAAAGAAACAAAGCGGTCATTCCTCCAACAGGTAAGGCCGCGGCCTCATTGAAACTAAGGTTCCTGGGTTTTAACCCAAGTACACCTTTCTTTCTTTCTTCCGGAACACATATATACTCGGTATAGGAGCCGGTAGGCAACATGGTTGGAGTGCCAACAACTTCATCACCCACTTTATACCTGGTAACGTCTTTGCCAACCGCTTCAATAATTCCCGAAAACTCATGTCCTAATATTTCCTTTTTGGGCTTAAAAAAACCGTACAATAGTCTGACTAATAACCAGGCAACCGGCGGGAAATCTGAACTGCGCAATCTGGCATCACCTGAAGTGACAGTAGTTGCGTAAATTTTGACAAGTACTTCGTTGTGCTTCGGTTGTGGTTTTTTAATGTCAACCAGATTCAATACGGCCGGAGAGCCGTATTGTTTATAGGTAACTGCTTTCATAGCTTATTTTTAGTTTAATTAAGATTGTTTGTTGTATACTTCACGCTGTTTGGTTTTGAAAATCGCCTGCGGCTAAATCATTGATTAACAGCGTTCAGTATGACAAGTGTTTTCACAACCACTTTGCGGTGACTATAAATAAATCCGGTACTCAAAGGCTATCCACAAATCCCCGGAATGTACTGATGAACAATTCCTGCTCTTCGATATAGCCTTCATGGGCGCTGTTTTCAAGAATAACCATCTCCTTATCCTGAAAACCCGGACCTCCAATACTGTTATAGGCATCATATCCCATTTCAATGGTATTCACACCATCGTGCCTGCCCCAGATTACAATACTCGGTGTCTTAATCCTGGCCATGTCGGCACTTAGGTTCAATTCCAGAATATTGAATCGGGGCGCCAGGTATTGTCCGTTAAAAAATATGGCTAGAGACAGATATGAATTCATAGTGCCTAAGGCCCCCACTTCTGGTCCCTGCACCTCCTGGTTTGGATCTTTTCGATAAGCGTTGGTGTTGGTCAGGTAGTCATCATATTTAAAGTAATTATCCTTTTCGGTCATGTCAGGAACTGTTGCGCACCAATCGCGGGCTTCTGTCCAATAGGCAATGTCAATGCCCTGATCAATCTGCTGCTGGGCATATTCTTTCACAAATACCACAGACTTGGGAAGGCCTTCCACCAGATTATGACCACTGTCCATACAGATGAATCCGTCGATCTTGTCCTGGTAATTACTGGTACTCAGATAAGCGCTTCCAAGAGCGCCGCCCCAGCTGATGCCGTAAAATACAATGCGAGGATTATGGTACCGAAGCCTGATCGTTTCAACTACTAGATCCAGGTCATCCACAAATTGCTCAACAGTAAACGTGCCTGGATCAGGATTTCCCATTGAAAGGCCCGATCCCCGCTGATCCCAGTAAGCGAAGGCGTAATCGTTTTCGAGCTCTTTTGATACGGGCATGAAGGACGGAAGAGAAGCATTCCCGCCAGGCCCTCCGTGAAGGAACAAAATGAAGGTTCCCGACTGGATATTACCCTTCACATAAACGGGCATTTCCGCACCGGCATTTTTAACAAAGAAGTGGTCTCCCTGGTAAAATCCCTCCTTTTTGCAAGCGGAAAGGAGTGTAATTAAAGAGATGAAAATTGGAATTATTAAATATTTCATTGTTGCGTTATTTTATATGTAAACCCGATCTTGGCCACTACGTGCGGAAGAAAAATATGGTTGAATGAGGACTGCAAATAGACTTCCGGACCGAAATAAATCATCCATGGCAAGTTGTTTCTTCTGCTTCCATCCCAACCAAACAGCAAGGACGTGCCGGGCATAAAGTGTGGGTGTCCCCAATTGGCAGCTTTCTCTACACTCCCATCTTTAGCCCTTTGATACAAGACACCCGCAGACCAGGAGTGCATGTAGCCTGCGCCTATATTTAGATCTGCAAATACAGGTCCCATCGCAAATCGAGACCCGATAGACGTTTTCAAAAAAGCAGATGTGTTGTTCCAACGGTGCCAATAAGCTCCAAGGTCGTTGTTCCAGTGTACGGTGACCCACTTGTTTCTTACAAGGGTGTATTCCAGTCCGACTGCCAGTCCGGGATGGAGCACCAACTCTCCGAAATATTCAACTTTTATGGCCAGGCGTTCATTGGACTTCGTTTTCATTTTCTCCTTAGTATCGCCTCTTTCCTGCGCATTGACTGAAAGTGAACACAGAAGCAACATCAAGGGTAATAGTCGTATGATCTTCATGATTGTGATTTTCTGACACAAAGGTCTGGTGCCAAACCACAGTGCGCGTTCGACATTACACGGAGCATGTTCGGATGTATGATTCCGAACAACTCTGGAATGAATACAAGCTCTTAGTCCTTTAGATACTCGCTTGGAGTAAGGCCTGTTTTTTCTTTGAAATAGGTGTTGAAGACCGTTTTGGAGTTGAAACCGCATTCATAGGCCAATGCGACAATTGTAAGGTTGGCACTGCCAGGGTCTTTCGCCAGCATCTTGAACTCTTCAACGCGATAATGATTAACGAAGCCATTGAAGTTTTTCCCTAGTCCTTCATTTAGCACCATTGACAGTTGATTTGGAGAGAGTTCAAGCTGATTGGCGAGCTTGCGCAAACTCAGGTCTGCATCTAAGTATGGTTTTTCGGTCGCCATGTAATCAAGCAGTTGGCCGCTGTACGTGTCTATCTGTTTTTCGTCTAGAAGCGCCTTCTTCTTTGCACCGCTGTTTTCTGCTGAGCTTTCGGCATGATTTCGTCCATCTGATTTGAAAATGGTGTTAAAAATGCTGTAGCGGGGGTCGTCGGCAAGTAATTTAAATGCAGGATTCTCTCGGTAGAAATTCAGGTAGTATTTTCCAGCAGTGATGTCCTTTTCAATTTCTTTAAATGCCAGATCAAGGTTTCCCAGATAGATGTTGATGATCACCAATGGATTTTCCTCAGAGGCCAAATGCAGATTCTGAGCCTGGTCTCTGCACTTTAGCAGATATTCCTCGGCTTTTGCCAGGTTGCCACTGGAGGCATAAACAATTCCGATCCCCGCATAATAGACTTCCGTTTTTTCACTTGAAACCGGAACGGTCTTGTAATGCTCGATTGCCTCGTCATACCTTTTCAGTCTATTTAAAATTGTTCCCTTCAGACAATAAGAGTTGGTATGATGCGGAACTGCTTTCAACAGCTTGTTTACTTCTGTCAAAGCTTCTTCATAGCGGCCCATTCTCTGCAATGCCGAAGCATGGTAGTAGATGTGAGAATGCGTGAGGGGGTCGAGTTCAATTGCCTTCTTTACACGAAATAATGCCCTTTCATTATTGCCTGAGATCACATCCATAACCGACCCACCCAACAGGGCGTTAACATTATTGGGTCGATACTTTAGTGAAAGATTAAGGTATGACTCTGCCGTGTCCAGGTCTTTCTCGAAAAAATAATGCACCAGGCCAATCGAATAATTTGCCTCAGGATCCGTTGGATCCAACTGAAGTGCCTGTATTGCTGCTTCTTTCGACATGGTAAATGCTTCTCTTCCGGGTATCGCATTCACCAGGCCCAGGTAACTAAAGTAAATAGCTTTTGATGCGTGATAAAAAGGGCACTCGGGGTCGATTGCAATGGCGTGTTCAATTTCATCTACCGCCTTCAAAATGTCTGCCTTCTGAAATTTGGCAAAGCTTGATTTGCTTTTTAAGTACCACTCGTACGCATTGATCTCAGTATGTCTTGCATCTGCTTTTTCTTCAATTTCAAAGTGACCGATCTGTTCTCTTAGTTTTTCAGCAATCAGGATACTTATCTCGTCCTGAACCTCAAAAATGTTGTCCAGTTTTCTGTCCCAGGTCTCTGACCAGAAATGATAGTCTTCTGTTGCATCAATCAACTGGGCGGTTATGCGAATGGCATTACCGGAAAGCCGCACGCTTCCTTCAAGCAAGGTGGAAACGCCAAGTTCCTTCCCTATTTCGGGTACCGGAATGTTCTTCCCTTTAAAATAGAATGCAGAAGTTCTCGACGTGACTATTAGCCCATCGATCTTAGCCAACGCATTGATAATCTCCTCAGTAATGCCATCACTGAAATATTCATTCTCCTTACTCGCGCTCATATTCACGAACGGGAGAATGGCTATAGAGGTTTTATCAGCTATGTTGGAAGTCGTATTCAATATGGTCCTCTTAGTGCAGACTTATGACTCTGGTAATTTTCCAGGTATTGTTTTGAAAGCGCCAAATATGGACAAATTTTGAAAAATGCGTTTCGCCGGGCTCCTTTTCCTGGTTGTTATGAAACCCATGAAACCCTATTTCCACGGCACCATATCCATTTATCTCGTATACCTCAATACTGCCTTTTAAGAGCTCTCTGGTAACTTTTCCACAAATATTATTCTTTACTGCCTCCATTGTCTCCTTCTTTGAATTTGAGAATCCCCCTTTATCGTGATAAAACTCCAGGTCCTCAGAGATTAATGAATCCATCATAGGAATATTACAATGATTGTACGCATCAAAGAATATACTGTCCAGATAAACTATGTTGTCATAAAACTCCTTTGAAACATTCGGCTCATACCTTGGAATTGACTCTTGTGCAGACAAAGAGAAAGAAATCGCTACAAAAGCATATATCAGTAAAAGGGAAGGTAAAGTTTTATTGGGCAAATGCATAAGATGTTCCTTTTGTAGGAGATTGTGTTGTTGTTTGGTGCTAACGGTGGCTTCCATCGTAAACCGTAGCCTCAGCATGCGGTTGACAGGGAAGCAGTGTTAGGATCAGCCCTTTATTTTTGTTCTTTGATCCTTACTTTGTCTCTGGAAATCACAGTAAATTTGTCTCTCAAGTCCTGAGGATAGCCCTCTAAAACTTGTATAATTTTACCAATCTTCTCATTTATAGGAATACCAGGCATCCGGATTAATACTATTCCGTGGTTCGGCTTTTTTAAGCGATATGTCAGTTCTCCGAAGTCCTTATCTTCTGTTAAAAGAATAGCATCCATTTCTTTTGCCATCTTTAGAACTTCCTCATCTTTGATACTCGGTTTTAACTCTACGATTGCTTCAACCTCGTAGTCATTTTTTCGCAGGTGGGTTACAATTCTGAAATCGAGACTTTCATCTGCTAGAAACATGTCTATTGGATTAAGAGGCTAAGGAATGAACTACTTCACCCTTAATCATTTCAGCAGCAAAGGCAAACGCAGCAAAAACATCATCTTTCGTAAGACGTGGATAGGCCAATAAAAGCTCCTCAATGTTTTCTCCTTCCGAAAGTTTCTCGAGGAGAAGATCTACGGGTATACGAGTATTTCTAATCACAGCCTTACCATAAAGGATTTCCGGATTGGATTCTATATGATCTCTCCAGTGTTTCATTCTACAATTGTTTTAGTGAAAGGTACAGTGTTTTTCTAAGGATGGCAAGAAAAGCGCCATTTTGTGTGACGTGATGTACATTTCATATTGACTGGTTGTGCCCAACGGGTTTCTATAAGAATAGTGGCGGTTTTAAGACCACAAGCCTAGCAGTTTAGACCAAATTTTTATTGTTATACTTCACGCTGTTTGGTTTTGAAAATCGCCTGCGGCTAAATCATTGATTAACAGCGTTCAGTATGACAAGTGTTTTCACAACCACTTTGCGGTGGCTATATTATCTTCGTTTTAGCAGAATTTCCGCTATTATGTTTGTAGGTTGTTGGCAATAGTTTAATTCTCTTTACTCATTCTCTGACAATTTGTCTAATACTTTTTTCGACCCTTCACTGCCTAATTCCACTGCCTTTGTGTAACTCTTTATAGCTTCTTCTTTTTTGTCATATTTTAAGTAAGCTTCGCCAAGTGAGTCCCATAAATTACCATCTTCAGGAAATAATTTCACATTAAGTTTAAACAATTCTAATGCCCAACCAGGATTGTCTTCTTTTTTCAATCTGCTATATCCTAGTCGATTTAGTATTGCATGGTCGTTAAATTCATTATTAAGTTTTTTCTTTAAAAAACCAGGTAATTTTTCTGCATTTAAAAAGGGGTTCGTTTTCATAAATTCTTGAACTAATTCATAAATATTCCTTGAAATAGGTGTTGCGGTATAATTGGAATCAAAAATCATTTTGCCTATTTCTCGAGCAACGTTTTCTGATTCAGGTCCTAAAAACGCGTTTGTTATGTATATAACAACTACATCATCATCAATAAACCTAACAAAATCTGCAAAGTACAATCCATTACTTCCATTATGAGAAACGATTTTAGTGCCTCTATCACTTTTAGATATTGCCCAACCATAACCATAATACGATGTCATTTGATCATTTTCAGCTACATATGCAGTTTCTTGTATTTCTCTAGTTTTTGATGTTAAAACAACGTTGTCATTTAAAGCAACATGCCATTTATATAATTCCTCAATAGTAGAATGTATATCTCCTTTACCTATACTATACCAATGTTTGTCATTGTAAGGAAGGTGCTGTTGAGTTGTTCCCCAATCTGTCCATTGCTCATCATCTCTGTTGTAGTAGTAGCCATGTGCAAGTCGTTCTGTGCTAAAATTTATACTTTTATATCCTGTACTTTTCATTTGAGCAGGTTCAAATAAATGTTCTTTTAGAAAAGAATTATAGGTTTGGCCCGAAACCGACTCTAATATAATTGTGAGTAATATATAGTTGGCATTTGCATATTGGTATGTTATGCCAGGTTTAGATCGTAATTCCGATTCAAAAAATTCTTTTAAGAACTGTTCTTTACTGGCTTCATCGTATCTGAATCCTCCAGTCCTATTCGAAATTCCTGACGTATGAGTTAATAATTGATGAATACTAATATCTCTTTTGTCTATAGGTGCCTGATTAAAATATGAACCTATTTTATCAGATGTTTTAATTCTTCCTTGCTCTACAAGTTTTAAAATAGCCGATGCGGTAAATTGTTTTGTTACAGAACCAATATTAAAAACGGTTGATGGTGAATTAGGTATTTTATTTTTCCTGTCAGCCCATCCATATCCTTTTGATAAAATAATTTCGCCTTTTTTAGAGACTAAAACAACTCCGGAAAAGCCATTGCTTACGCTTGATTCCAAATAAGTGTCAATTCTATTAAATAGTTCTTTATTTGTACTTTGAGAAAAAGAATTTAATGTTAAAAAAGTTGTGAAAGCGAAAATTAGTGCTTTAACAGATGAATTCATTTTATGACTTTTTGAATTGATTGATGAATAGGTCTGTCAGTTTTCTATTCTAGTACAGTTTTTATTCAAATTGTTGCCACGGTTTGCAGCTACCCGAAGGTGGCGATTTCGGAGCACCTCTAAGCTTCAGATATAAAATACATCTCCATCTCCCCTTTGCCTTTTACGTCCACCTTGCCGCGAGGTTCAAAGGTAAATTGCGGGTCATCTTTTAGCAGTTCATAGGTTTCACGGCTGATGTTTACCTTACTCGCTGCACCCGAACTTTCCATTCGGTTGGCCATGTTTACCGTATCACCCCAGATGTCGTACTGGAATTTCTTAACACCTACGATACCCGCTACTACCGGACCGGTATGGATGCCCGCGCGCATTTGGAATCCCAGCTTTCCTTCTGCTTCCAGTTTGGTCTTTCGGTCCTGAATGAAGGACTGCATTTCCAGTGCGGCCAATACCGTGTTCTTCACTGAATCGTCTGTGGGTACGGGCAAACCTCCGGCAGCCATATAGGCATCGCCCATGGTCTTGATCTTTTCTATGCCGTATTTTTCCATGATGCCGTCGAAGGCTGCAAAGCATTGGTTGATTTCGCTCACCAGTTCGGAAGCACTAAGCTTTACGGAGGTTTCAGTGAAGGAAACAAAATCAGTAAACAAAGTGCTCACCAGATCAAAGTCACGGGCATCCGCCTTGCCTTTTTCTTTGAGCTCCCGGGCGATTTCTTCGGGGAGAATGTTGAGCAGGAGTTCTTCGCTGCGTTGCTTTTCCTTGCTTATTTTATTACGCTGCACGAAGAACACGCCCGCAAACAGGAGTACCACCGCAAATCCGCCCATGAACCCATTTCTTGCCATGGTTTGTCGCTCCAGTTCCTGTGCGGCCAGCACATCTTTCTTTTCCTGCTCTGCTTTTGTAGTAGCTTCCTTCTTATCAAACTGATACTGCATTTCCAGTTGGGTGAGTCTCCTGGTGTTTTCTTCGTTGAACATGCTATCCCGCATAGCAATCATTTGTTCATAATAGGCCAGGGCATTCTTGTCCTGGCCCATGGCTTTGTAGGTATTGTAGAGGCATTGGCAGGCTTCTTTTTGGAGATCTAAAGCGCCAATTTCTTCCGCTAGTGTCAGGCTTCTTTGGCAATGGTTCACTGCGCTTGCGTTTTTACCTTCCTTTTTATAGAGTATGCCGATATTGCCCAGGATGTCTGCCATGCCGTTCTTATCCCCGAGTTCTTCCCCGATTACCAGCGACTTTTGGTAGTATTCCATAGCGAGAGGGAAATTGCCCTGGTCCGAGTATATGTGGCCGATGTTGCCCAGGTTGGTTGCGATGCCATATTTATCCCGAGTTCTTCAAAAATGGTCAACGACTTTTGGTAGTCTTCCAGGGCGCGGGGGTAATTGCCTTGACTATAGTAAATGATGCCGATATTGACCAGGCCACCTGCGATGCCTTTTTTATCCCCGAGTTCTTCTTTAATGGCCTGCGACTTTTGGTAGTATTCCAGGGCACGAGGGTAATTGCCTTGGTCATGGTAAATAAGTCCGATATTATTCAGGATGACTGCGATGCCTTTTTTATCCCCGAGTTCTTCTTTAATGGCCTGCGACTTTTGGAGGTATTCCAAGGCACGGGGAGTATTGCCCTGGTTCATGTAAATGAGTCCGATATTGTTCAGGTTTTTTGCAATACCCATTTTATCCCCGAGTTCTTCTTTAATCGCCAGAGACTTTTGGAAGTATTCCAGAGCCTGGGGGTAATTGCCCTGCACATAGTTTGCAATGCCCTGCAGGTTATAGCCCGTAGCAGAAGCTTTGGGGTAATGCTGTTTCTTAGCATAGGCGTGCAGGGCTTCGGCCAGGATGGCTGCCGTGTCCGGCCATGAGTACAGGTACTCGTTCGAGATGTAATCTTCATACGCCTGTACTCGCATTGAGTCAGCCTGGGTTTGGTCTTGCCATAAGGCATATAAAGAATCAGGGTTCTGGGCTTTTAGGGATAAGCCCAACATGCTTATTATGATAAAGAGGAAGGTTTCTTTCATTGTGTGGTATCAATAAATGGCATACAACAACGAACGGAAATGGCGTGCCGACAATCAGGAACCATGATCATTTCAGCATAGTTGGACGTAGTAGCTCCTAGTAAGTTTATATAGTTATTCATGGATGCGGTCATGCCAGCAAACAGACTGAAATAAATGATAATAAATCTTCGATTTTTGTTTTTTTATTTCGGTTTTGAATATTCGATTAATTCTTCCACATATAGAAAATCACCTTGATGTTGAGTGAGTTTTATGAAATTTTTTACAGCAGGAGCATATAACCAAACTTCTGTTTCATTTGCACTATATCCTCTGGAATTGGTGATTTTACCAGTGTATTTAATTGTGTAGGCCATAAATGTTCCGGCTTCTACTGTTTCTTCTTGGTAAGATAGAATTTCGGCATCCTGACTTTGGTTTCCCGTTGTTCCATCTTGACTTGTCCAATTGTTTTCATATTTCCACTTTTTGCCAACTTCCAAAGGCCAGTCATATTTGGGTGTTTCGCTTTTTTCTGGTTTAATAATGTCGCTAACGGGAATTGTGTCGCTTCCGATTGTCATACCTAAAATACCGTCAACTTTGACTATTTCTTTTGTATCTGTCCCAACCGAACGTACTTCTCCTTCCGTAGTTACGCCTTTATATTTCCAAACCCATTTTTCACCAACTTGATAATCAGCTAGAGTTGGTTGTTGGGTGATGCCCAATTTCGTAGGGTCACTACAAGCACTAAGCATTACTAAAGCAAAAAATATTACAATTTGACTTTTCATGTTAAAATATAATTTGAATGAGCTTACTTCTCTTTAATGCCTTTTTTAGCTTATTCAGGCCGTTTTAAGAAATGCTAACTGGGGCGTGGACGCTGTGCTGCCGTGCGTTGGCTTTGCGGGTTGTGCATGGGCAGTATAGCTGACCATGCAATGTGTGTGCCCAGAATGGGCACATCGGTATCCATAAGCAAATATAACCCAGATATTTGAATGGGAGCCAAACCGTGTATCCAACCAATCCCATGTTGGTAGTAGGCGGATGGCGAGAGGGTAGCCGTGAAGGGCTGAACATCGGATCGCCCAAAGGGGGCAAGACATGCCATGTTTCAAAAACCGACCGGTGGATTACAGGGCATTCGTATTGATCAAAGAGGGCAAGTAAACAGTTGATTTGACATGATGAAGTACCGGTAAATCACGACCTTCTGATTAGCAATCGTTTTTATTCCACTGTTGTTTTTATTTCCGTTTCTTTTTTCACAAAAAATCTTACATAAATCAGAACCAAAATAGGAACTATAACCAATCCACTAATAAAATTCAATAACGAAGCCCAATCGGTCAATTCAATTCCGCCTTTTGAAATTAGGACTAATTCGCCCAAAGGTCCTTTTGAAAATATTGTGTTATAAATAAAATTCCAGCCTAAATGAAGTCCGAAAGGTAGCATTATTGATTTTGTTTTTGAAAAAGCCCACGCCCAAGCGTAACCCATTAATCCAGTTCCGATAAAAACTAAAATCATTGCCATTACATTACCTAAAACTCCGTATGAAAACCAATGATAAATTCCGAATGCGATTGCAGAAATCAAAACACTTTTTCTTGAGCCTATTTTCTGGTTGAGAATATATAATAAGGCTCCACGAAAAATCAGTTCTTCTGTCAATACAGATTTAAAATCCCACCAAAATGATTTTATTATAATTCTGCTCGTAATATCTTTATTCAAAATCCAAGTCGAAGATTTTAGACATGATTCTAAATATTGAATAAGAACGCAAAGTATTCCAGTAATTAAAAATCCGAATAAGAATTGTTTTAATCTTTTCCCAATTGGAAGAAATCCTAATGCTAAAACGTTCTTCTTTTCAATCAGATATAAAAGCAACCACGAAATGGCAATTGCTACTAAAATTCCTATCATTTACTTGGTTGGTTTTTAACACAGCACCTCTAAGTTACACTAAATCCTAACCAGCACAACAATACGCCAAGAAAAAACATGAATAAGGTAGAATAGACCTGATGTTTTCTAAATTTTTGCGCCTGTTTATTTATGCTTTCTGGAAAGCCGATTTTTCTAATGCCTTTGATCAAAGTCGACCAACCGAGAATAGTAATGACCACTCTCCAGACATTGACCCAAAAGTTATGAAGAATGACAGTCATGAGGCCCAGAAAGAAAGTAGTATAACCTGTAGCTATTACAAACGCACGATCACTACTCATATCAATTGTTCTTCTTAATTGCAGAGTAATAATGAAAAGGCAAGCAAATATGACATAGAATAAACCGTATAGTTGTCCGAAAAAATTTGAAATATCCATGATCATTTTGAGAGAATTTTGTTGGCTAAATCAGGAAATAAGAACGCAATCCATAGAAATATTCGCATTTTAAAGGTGGTGACCAGCTCTCGTCCTTTTTCCAACTGAGGTATGATAATTCTGATTAATTCTTCCACTTCCATTTTTTCTTCATCCCGACCCAAAGTCATGTTTGTAGCTGTAACTGGAGGAATGAATTCTATAACCGAAATACCCGTCTCCTTTAATGAATACTTTAATCCTTGACTGAAATTCCTCATGCCTGATTTACTAGCACTGTAAACAAGTCCATCACTTTTAGGAAATGCGCCCAAACCCGAAGTAGTATTGACAATCAAAGCATTTTGGGAATTACTCAAAATCGGAATCAGTAATTGGGTCAGGAGAATTTGTCCCGTAAGATTGATAGTAATTTCCTTCTGGATTTTATCAAGTGGGATCACGGTTGATGTAAATAGATAATTATATTGTACACCAGCGTTGTTAAATAATACATCCAAATCTGGAAACTCATTTTGGATTTCAAGGGCAGCCTTTTCAATATCATGTTGCTTAGATAAATCGCATTGAATAGTTTGAAACCCTTCATTCCTGGCGTAGATAAGCTTGGCAGAATCTCTGCCAAGTAATATCACCTTGTTGTTTTTTTTCAATAACTCTACCCCTAAGGTATAGCCTATTCCTGAGGTTCCTCCTGTTATTAGTATTGTCTTATTGGAAAGTCTCATGTTTTAAAAATTTTAGACGAATGAAACGATGGCTAATAGGGCAAAAAGCCCAATTGAAGCAGCTTTTTGAATCCCAGTGAGTTGGCCTTGATTGGGAGAGGAAATGTTGAAAAGTATTAAACTCAAAGCTAGTAACCACCCAAGCTGGGCCGTGTGCACAATCATATTCAATGGCCCCAAAATTGAGAACACTCCACCGAATTGTTCTATAGAATATACCAGCATTCCAATTCCTAGGCCCTGTCCAATTCGAGCCATATATTTTGGGAAAACCTCTGGTTTGCTTAATAAGGAAGTTGAGAACAGGAACATCCACAAGAACTCAAACCAAAAAGCGAAATTCTCACCCACTGATACCCCTGCGTAAATGTGGAAAGAATCGTAGATCAAGCGAATGTTCTCTAACTGATCCGGAGAAGCACCAGCCACCATTTGACCTAAGTGCTGCATCAAAAACGGCCATCGAACGAAACCCATTGAAGAGGTCAATCCAAATAATACTCCGAAGACAACTGCCAAAAAACCTGATGTAGATTCGTGGAATTTCAACGTTTTGAATAGGAGCAATACGATGGTCATGAAGCTGATTCCCGTAAGTGTAAAGAGGTAATAGGCCGGAACAGTGAAGGTTTTGTTTTTGTGAAAAAGCCCCAATGTAGTTTCCATATTTTCCCGAAGAATGTCAGGGAAGTCGAACGTGTAAATCAGAATTACACCAGCTGTGAGCATCATCACTATGTGGATGATTACCATCCAGCCTGTCAGTTTTATTTCTTGTGTTCTCATCTTTATTGATTTAAATTATTGAAATCTATATGCCACTCCGATGTGGAATACTTTGTACATGTTGGTCACGCTGGACTTGAAACCTTCGTCCATCTTCTGCTTCAAGCTATTCTGAGAGGTATCTGAAAGATTGGATGTCCCTCCAAATTCGTAAGAAGGTGTCGGGTATTGACCCCAGGCAGGCGTCCATTCAAATCCTGCTGAGAAACCATTCTTAAAATTGTACTGATACCCAATACCGAGTGCCAGTCCCCATCCGGCTGGCCGGGTCTGCTTGATTTCAATTGTTCCTGATACGGGTTCGTCAGCAATTTCCCTATCCATGTCTTCAAAAATCATGGTTTCTGTATCCATACCATTGAAAACAAAACCACCTGACAAGTAAGGTCCATTTTTTATTGGTGTATACCGAACTTGAAAGATGAATCTCTGATCTACACCTTCTGAGGAACTAGTCAAACCTTCTAGATCGGTGGATTGGGCATTGAAGGAGGAATTACCTCGGCTGATCTCATCCTTCAATTGGTAGATGATACCTGCATAAACTTTTTCATTGAAATGATAACCGACTGTAATGCTTGGCTTGAAACTTCCTCCCGTAGGAAGTTCTCCTAGCCCAAAACCCACTTGCCAGTAATTCTGTAAGTAATCCGTTCTTTCCTGGGCTAAACCAACATATCCGATAATTATTCCCAGTAGGAGTAATGTTATTTTTTTAGTATTCATAATAATTTGATTTAAGAGTGAACTATTCGAATGATTAGCTTGATAAGTTGTATAAGGACTACGCCAAAAATGGTGTTGACCGCCAGCATGATGAAGGTGGCACCGGTCAACCCAAAATGGCGAATAGCCAGACTATCACCGATACTTGTTTCATTGCCAAACAATCGATTTACAATGACCCATGCATTAAGGTGTTCAGCCTCAGCACCAAGGATGTAATCAATAATGATCATGATGCAAATGGCCGCAATTGTGGCAATCGCATAGATCGAAAAAGGATAAGAGAGTAAAATTTTCATAATGCATTTATTTAATGTTCGAGGCAAAAGTCTCTCAAACATCAAGCATATGCATTAACATAGGTTAAGGAATGAAAATCAGGGTTTTTTAGTGAGCTGTGCTCGAATTCGGCTGAGGTGAATAGGGGTTATGCCCAAGTAGGAAGCAATATGATGCTGGGGAATTTTGTTTTCCAGGCCCGGATAGGCTTCCCTAAAAATCATGTAATTGGTAATCGCGTCATTGGTGACCATCTGAATGTCGTGCTTCTCTTTTTTAACCCATTCGCCTTCCAAAACTCTGAGCAGGAATGTTTCGAGACATCTGTGCGAAGCAAATAGGTTCCTGAATCTGTGATACGAAAATTTTATCAATTGACAGGGTAATAATGCTTGAAAGGATAGCTGGCATGGGCTTTCAGTTAAAAGGGAGGTAAGGGCAGTTGGGAACATACCAGGTACAAAGAAAGTCTTGTTGTATTCATTGCCCTCTTTGCTGTAATATACCCGAATGACCCCTTCGGTCAGTAGATAGCAAAAATGGGTTCTCTCTCCAACCCGTATCAGATGATCATTTCGATCTAGAGAAACAGGTTCAAGGAGCTGCTCAAATTCTTCCCAAGCTTCATCGGTGATGAGACTAATTTGATTGAGAGAGATATGTAATTTTTGAGCATCCATCTAATGACATACAACGGTGGCTTCCCTGTCAAACCGTAGCGTTAGCGTGCGGTTGGCAGGGAAGCGTTTGTTATCGGCATTTTTAATTTGTGTTCATTCTGTTGCGAAATTATTTTCCGTCCTTTTTGATTATGCCCCACTTTGAAACAGAAAATGAGTTCCCTTCAAACAGACTTTTCATGGTCAGCCATACTTCATCCATTATTTCTATTTCCCGTTTTGTATTATTATTTTTTACCGTCAGTTTGCCCAATAATGTAAAACCACTAATTGGAATCTCTTCTTTAGTTGCTCTGTTAATGAGGACGGCATCTTTGAGTTCATAATGTTTTTCTATAATTTTTTCTGGCTCGTGATCATGTAACATCTTTTTAAAAGTTCCTATGAACTGGTCAAGAAGAGCCTCTGTTCCGGTATTATGCCTTACTGCCATTTGTTTTGAGTTTATTTTCTCAGATTCGAAGTTGTTGTTTTCACTCTCAATTTTTATACCCGTAATTTCGGGGCGTCTTAGTTCAATTGTGGTGTTAATTGAACCTATCGCAACCTGGAAAAATTGCTTCTTTAGATGACCCTGCCAATCCCTCTTTTCTATTTCCCTTAGTTCGACTAGACCTATATTTTTATACTTAGCATCAGTAGTGTCCGGTTAAGGATTTGAGATTGTGTTATAGTTCATTGAAATACAGGTTATTATAGAGGTTTTGATTTTAAACGATTTGAATTGATTCGAGCCTAAAAGATATTCGGGCATGAATCGAGGTAAATATGTTTTTGCCCAGTTAATGAGCCTGGTGGACCCAAATGAGTTTGGTCGATGCGTTGAACGCTACATGGGTAATCATCGTGTTCGACAGTTCAGTTGCTGGCACCAATTCTTGTGTCTTAGTTTCGGCCAACTGACCCATCGTGAGAGTCTTCGCGATATTGTCGTTTGTCTTCAAGCGCATAATTCTAAGCTGTATCACCTAGGGTTAACCAAAGGAGTAAGCCGTAGTACACTTGCCGATGCGAATGAGCAACGCGATTGGCGTATTTACGCCGATCTGGCACAAGCTCTAATTCAAAAAGCCCGGGATTTGTATGCAGGAACAATTTTGGAAGAGGTCGATTTGGATAATTCCATCTATGCCCTGGATTCCACCACCATTGATTTGTGCCTCGAGGTTTTTTGGTGGGCCAAATTCCGGAAACACAAAGCAGCAGTGAAATTGCATACGCTTTTTGATATTCGTTGCCAGGTGCCGTGCTTTATCCACATAACGGATGGATTGTTCCACGATGTGAATGTATTAGACATTCTGGACTTCGAAAAAGAAGCTTTTTACATCATGGACAGAGGTTACCTGGATTGGATTCGGCTAAACTATATTCATCTCCAGGGAGCCTACTTTGTAACACGGGCAAAGAAAAACCTTGCCTTTGAACGCATTTATTCCAACACCGTGGATAAAACCACGGGGCTGAGATGTGATCAGACCATTCGCTTAAAGAACTACTACGCTTCACTAGACTACCCCGAAAAGTTGCGAAGACTCAAATATTATGACAAAGAACATGATAAAACATTCGTTTTCCTGACCAATAATTTTGATGTAGATGCCATGCAAATCACGCAGCTATACAAATACCGATGGCAGATCGAACTGTTTTTCAAATGGGTCAAGCAACACTTACGGATTAAGGTGTTCTGGGGCGAAAGTTCAAATGCTGTCAAAACTCAAATCTGGGTGGCAGTTTGCACTTATGTTCTGGTGGCGATTTTGCGAAAAACCCATCAAATCTCTATAAGCATGAACGAAATGTTACAAATTTTAAGCGTATCAGCTTTCGACAAAACACCTGTAAATCAATTACTTACCAGTCCAAATTACAAAAACGAAAACCCCGATAACCCTAATCAATTGATTCTCTTTGACTTATAACCGGACACTACTGACTTAGCATATGAAATCCCATCTTCAGTAAATCCCATTTTAGATACAACAACGCCCTTGTTGATTCCCGAATCTTCTACGATTTCGGCTATTTTCATGACGATTTCTTTATTAATTTTTTTATCCCAGTACTTGCACTCTATGGCTGTCCGATAGTTATGAACACCGTCGGAATGACTTGCCAAGACATCTATTTGATGAGAAACACCTGACTTGCCTTTTACCTTACAAGTTCCTCCATACCCTACAATCTTGGTTCCGGCTGCGTTGCCCAGCGTCTCATAGATGTATTTGGTGATTTCTTCATATTCTTTCCAGTCCATAGTTTCTATTTGTGGGTCAATGTTAATTGCCGATAACTGTAGCTTCCCTGTCAAACAGTAGCGTAAGCGAGCGGTTGACAGGGAAGCTACAGTTAGCATCAGCTTTCTTTTTCTTGATTTCTTTTCTCTTTATCTGTGTAAACGACATCTTTTCCCTGCAAGTAGTATTTCCTATAAATGTAAACACTAATCAATGCGAACAAGACACCTATTGTATAAATGATTATCCGCATAAATTCAATTGTTTTTACGAATTCAGGGTCATGAACTAAATTCGATAATATTGGTTCGAATAATTTGCTTGTTAAGTATCCAGTAATGAAACTTACTACTACTGTTGATAATGTATTGAAATTCGTTTTTTCTTCTTCGGAAAAGGGTGAATAAACCATCGCAATTAAAGTCCCTGTCAAAAGCCCAAAAATCCAAATCAAAAAAGATAAGGTTAAGTCAGAAGTTAATTCTTTTTCAACATGATAGTATATTATCAATGGAATTACCGCAATGAAATATGAAACGACCATTGATATGTCAAAAATCAATTTATTTCTTCGATGAAATTTGGCAGGTACCTTTCCGATTTTTTGTTCTTCGTCTTTTTTCATTTTTTTAGTTGATGCTAACGGTCGCGTGTATGTGGCGTAGCCTGCCGATAGGTGGCTATGACATATACACAGTGTTAGGTAGCGTTTTTTTTACTTTTTTAGGTTAATAATCCGCAAATCAGCCCACCAATTAACCCCAATGCCATTATTGGTTTAAATGCCTTCGTTATCAAAGCATCTGGAAAACTCATTACTCCGCCAATTATTAATCCCTTCAACCAACCCTGTATTGGCAAGTCAATGTTGAAAATAATAAACCCAATAGAAAACCTATTTACAAATGAAGCAATAATTGCTTTTTGCTTATCTTCAAATTCCATAAAGAACATTGGTATTATTGAGGTAATTCCAAAAATTGTCCCAGCAATCAAACCTTTGATAATATTATTCATATTTTCAACTTTTTAATTCGTAGGCAGATTTTAGCCAACTTATCAATTCTTTGTCAACATCATTAAGTTTTTCCAATTTAACTATATGCTTAAATCTGTTAGCAGATATTTTTTCAATTTTTTGTATTCTTTCACTCTCAATTTCAAAGTTTGTGTGAATTTTCAACAAGAGGTAGTTTTTCCGTGAGTAAACTCCAGCAAATCCCGATTTACTGTCCAAATGAATGCTTGACTTTTTAGGTAATTGAGTTACTGTTCCAAATTTTTCGCATTCGGTTATTAGTTTCTCGTAGATTTTGGAAACTATTGGTTCTTTATTTATCAAGTGGTCATTAACCGTATATTCCATTTGTTTGTTTTTTCGTAATGCTACCTAACGTCGGCACTACCGTCAACCGCCGTTTGTGGGATAGCCTAGTGCGGTTGGCTGTTAGGCGGTGGTTGGCGGTAGTGCATAGTTAGTGGCTGTTTTTTCTTTTACTTTTCTCGTTTTATTGGATCTGTCCTAAAGTATGCTTTCAATTGCATGCGATACTTTTTTTCTTGTCCGTTTGCGACTTCCCAAAAGTCCTGACTTATTAATTCAAGAATACCCTCAATAGTTTCGCCTTCTTTAAAAGCCGGTTTTTCAACTAGTATCAATGTTTTATATGGACACGGTACTGACAATCCAAATGTTAATGTGGTGCCTGTTTTGTTCATCTTATAGATTTCTGCATCAGACTTTGCCAGGTGTGTAATTGTGCAACTGTCCTTAAACAAATCAAGATAGAATCCAAAACCAACAAACATACCCGCAAAACCTATAATATGAATAGTATCATTCTTAATAGTTGCAATAGTAAAGAACTCAATCTTTTTGTCATCTCCATATGTGTCAAAAATCAAACTGTCATTCTCAAACATTTTAATTTCCATGGAGCTCAGTGAAATGCCATTTGCCAAGAATATCGACTGTTCAACAGTCTCTTTTATGTTGTGATCTAACTCATATTTTATGTTGGCATTTTGTTGCGCCTGAGAGTAACTCGTCAAAAAAACGAACAACGATGTGATGATGATAAATTGATTAATCATGCATTTATTCATTTGCCTTGATCTGCCTTCAAAAGGTGCCGTCATCTCTCCATTTTATCATTTCATGGCCACTAACGTTTGGCGTGTATGTGCAGTAGCGGATTAGAAGCACTTTCCTGTCCGTTTAGCACAAAGTTTCTTAGAAGCACAGACCTTCGATTTACCACTTCACCCGCTATTGTCACATACACGCTGTTACCTGCTGGCCTTCTGTCCATCGTGTCGTTATAAGCCTTGTTAGTATTGAGTTTTAGTGTCATTGTCTGCTGTGTTTTTCGAGCTATATGTCAGTGTATTTTTGTTTTTTTTGAAGCGTTGGATTTTTTTTCTAAACAATTTTTGTCTGTATTGGCAAAGCAAGCTCTTTTGCAATTTTTGGCTTGGGTGGCTGGCTTGTGCGAATTGCAAATGTGCTTACTGGCGTTGGTTATTTCTTCTTTTTTAATGAGATTAGTAAACCAATTCCTACAATAACATCAATAATATTCCATATAGTTCTGCCTAAACTTATTTTTAAGAGAGGCTGAAATAAAATTGCCAATGCGATGTAAATAATCATTTCTGTTTGTTTACCTTCATTATGTGCTTGTAATGCTAAGATTCCAAAACCAACTAAGGCAAGAAATCTGACAAATTGATAAAATCCATAGGGCATATCAATTAAACATAGAAAGAATAATATCGCCAAAATTATTTTTATTGTTTTGCTTTCCATTTTATTTCCTTTTTTTGAACAAAATATTTAAAATCAGGTTTCCTAATTTACGTTCAACTCCAATTTTTGAGGTAGGAATTCCTGTTTTACGAGCGAATTTTTGCTTTATAGAAGTTATACCCAAAGCTCTTTTCCAAGAAAAGGAAAATCCATACTTCTTTTTTGCCATTTTTTTATTTATTATATCTCGATTCCATTTTGCTTAACAGGAAGGTGTTTTTGCTTAAATTCTTCAATCTTTTTGCGTGCCACTTCATCCTGTGCTTTTGCAATTTCTGTTAATAAGCCCTTATGCAAATCATTTTCGATTTTGGTTCTTTCTTTGATTTGCTCTTGCTCGGCTAAATCTTCTATTTCTCTTAATATTTGTTGTTGTTCTAAATATTTGGATGTTTTTTGTTCTAAGTCTTTTCGGATATCCTCCTCTTTTCGATAAATAGCCCAATCATAAGCACCAAGCGGAGTTGCTATTTTAGCAACAGTGGGTAATATTTCGATTGTGAAAAACAAAATGCGTATTAACCATAAAAGAAAAAATATTGTTGCACCTTCTGGATCATATTGAGTTACCTTTTTAAATTTTTGAGATGTTTGTGATGCTTCAGCGTTTTCGGATTCGTTTAGTTCGTTGTTATTAGTAGAGGTTTCAATAGGTATAAGAACCTCCTTATATCTTTTAGCTGCATCCTCCAAAACCATAAAATTAAATACGAAACCATTTTGATTTTTAATCAATAAAGAATCAATCTGATTTCTTGCCCCCGTAATATTATCATCTGCTTTTCTTTCTTTATCACGATTCTTGTCTTTATCCTCTAATAGTTCCTTCTCTTTTTGGGTTAAATTCTCTCTCCAATCCCTTATGAAATCATCTTTTTGTTTTTGTAAAGCATTTAAACTTACTTGATCAAAAGCATTGAAGTTCTGCGTAGCTTTTGTAGCTTCATTTCGTCTTATTTCCCAAGTTCTATATTGACTTGAGTTAGTGTTTTTCTTATAGATACTGTCTCTTGAATCAAAATAAGTTGGGATTGCAGACCAAGCGTTTTGCCTTGCTGTTATCGCAGAATTCATTTTGCCTCTTAATGCTTTCTTTTCAGCTATTTTATTATTTAAATTTCTTTTTATCTGATCGAATGCAGGATTGTTTTGTGGTTCAGTAAATTTGCTTTCTTCTTGTACTTCTGTTAAGTCGCTATCAATTCTTTGCCCTCTATTCAAAATATCGTCAATACCTTCAATTGTTTTTTGATTTCCTTGAATGGTCATAATTTTATTTTGAATAAATTCAGGCTTATGGACTTCTATGTTATCCTTAAATATTAATAGTTCTAAAGGAATTGAAATAACAAACGCTATCAAAAGTGCCAAAACACCTCTTGATAAAAAAGCTGCCCAAAAATTCTGTTTTTCTTTCGTTGGGTCTTTCTTTAATGTAACGACCATACTTCTGTCGATACTGAAAATTAAAGAAGCCCAGATAATACCGAATATGATAGCGGATAAATAACTTTCCCCAAAATAATAACCTGCATAGCTTCCTGAAAAGAAAGCTAATAAAGTGGTCATAAAAATTGTAAAGCCTATTCCTGCTTGTCTGTTATAATCTGTCGGACATTCTTTTAAAATACTGATTTCGGCTCCTGACAATAGCCAAAAGAAATATTGAAGTTTTGAATATTTATATTTTTTAGTAGAAGTTTTGCTCATAATTCCGTTTAACTAAAGTGTAATTAGATTTTCTGTTTTTAAAGATTAAAAAATAGGGTATAATGAAAACAAATGCTATCATTATCAATATGGCTATGCAGATGAATAAAATTACTTTTCCTTCTGTTTCTGCAAACCAACTTTTATATAAACCCAAAGGCATTAGCCATAATTGTTCAAAGTTTCCAAGTGTCATTTTTCCAGTTTTTAAATAAAGTTGAAATAGGATTTGATATTCAAAAAGGAATAAGCAAAATGGAATAGCAAGTATCAATGCAAAAATTAAATTGATAAAAAATTGCGTTACGAATATTCCTATTTTTGGGTTGGTATGATGAACTTCGTTCAAAAACTTCATCCATTTATAAAAAATGAAAGTTGCTAATGTAGCTCCGAGAAAACCTAAAATTAAATAGCTTGAAATAAATATTTTGTAACTCGTAAGAACGGAAGCAAAAACAATCAGCATTTGGAACAAGAAAAATATTCCTATTCCTGCAATTTTATTGTGCAAGACAGGACAGTATTCCATTAGAAAGCAATCATAATTTGCCAGTTTCCAAAGTTTTTGTTGAATTTTCGTACTCATCTATTTCAGTATTTTTTGTAATGAGTTTAGAATATTGAATCTTTTTGTCGGTTTCATTGCAGTTTGAAAACTGATTTGAGATTCATTGAGAATTGTTTCTGACAATCCTTTAAAATCCAGTTCAAAACTTGGTATCAAGTCCTTTCCTGATGGTAGTCTTGGTATAATACTCGGATTGAATGTTGGAATATTTTGTACCTCAATTTTTATTTGTGAACTGGTTAAGGAAAATAGTTCATTATTAGCTTTCAGATAAAAAATAGCTGTTCTTTTAGGTAAAATCTCAATTTCTCTTTTTCCTGTTACTTCAATATCAGCTTGCAAATTTGATGATAGTGTAACACTCGAAGCATTATCAATTTCCCAACTCAATTTTACAGGTAGAGTTTCAACTACAAAATCTAAATCCGAAACAAACGATTTGATTTCGACTCTTTTGAAAACCTGAATAGTAATTTGTTTTTCTTCTTTTGTAACTCCGTCTAATGCGGTAACAATAAGTTTGTAATTGGTGTGGTCTGTAGGTGATATGGTTTTTTCTCCTTTATTTGGAATAATCTCCATATTTCCCAACCAATGTAATTCTACTTTTTCTGCATTTTCAATATCCCAAACTAATTGTGTTTCTTTCCCAAATTCTATCTTTTGTTGTTTGGAACGAAATTCTTTAATTTTTGGAAGAGGAAGAACCGTTACGGTTAGTTCATTTTCTGTTTTATCAAAAGCGTTTTCTGCAATTAACTTGTATGTAGTTGTATTGGTTGGTGAAACAAAAAGAGAATGTTTTCCTGTTACATTTCCGATACCATTGTTTATTGAAATTTTATCATAATTCTCAATATTCCACGATAATTCAATGTCTTTCCCTTTTAGAACTTCCTTTTCATTAGAGCCAAAATTGATTATTTTAGGTGCTTTTAAATAATGTTCAAAAGACGTAAGATTTAGATAATTATTTTCCGATAAATAGCTGTTCAAAATTCTTGTCAGACTTTTGATAGAATTAGATAGCTTTTGTAAATCGTTATAGATTTCAGAGTTTGCAAAATCTTCAAAGTCGGTTTCTGTAAAAAGTAAATATGCAGTGTCTTTAACTTGATACTTGTTCCATAAATTTGAGTTTTCAGAAAGAGCAAGTATTGAAAGATAGATTACCAATTCTGAAAAATAATCCGCTTTTAAAGACGCTTTTCCCGCTTTAAAACGTGAGGGATGTTGATAACCTTTTAATCCTGTAACTAACTCTTTTTGTCCTTCAATTTCGGGAATGCAAATTGAATCGTAATCTACTAATCTTATTTTTCCTGAATCATCAACAAGTATATTTCCCTCTTGTAAATCACCGTGAGAAATTTTGGCTTCCCTTAGCGTTTTAGTCATTTCAAGGAAATTGTTCGCAAGTGCTTCTAGTTTCGCTTTTTCGTTTAAGTGTTTTTCAATGTAGTCTTTCAATAAAATACCATCCAACCACTCCATTCTGATAGTGTCTGTCAACTCTCCATTAACCAAAAGACCATTTTCATCATATATAAAATCAGCAAAATAGGGGAGTTTTGAATTGGTGAGGTATTTAGAAATAGCTACATAGCGGTCTTTGTTTTCGCCCATTGGAACGTGCCAAACACGAAATGCCCATTTTTTTGCGTTATGGACAAGTTGAAAGACCATATTAAATCCACCTGCAAATGCAAAGGGACTTCCATTGGAATTTAATCTTGGTTTTGCTCCTTTTAAGTCTGGTATTTTGAGAAAAACGTCAAGATTCTTTATTGCTGTTATTATGTCCTGCTTGTTTGCCATTAAAATTTATCAGTAATGTTTTTTGCATTAGGTGTTTTGATTTCCTTTTTCTCAGGTTTGTTAGGTTGTTTATCCCACTTCGAAGCAATATTATCTTTTGCAACTTCAAGTTTATCAACTAGTAGTTCCTCTAATGGTTGTAAATCCATTATGTCAGTTTTACTCAATTGCTCTTTTAATCGCTGAGTTAATTCTTTTATCGTCTGATTTGAGGATGATAAGAGTGTGTTTATTATCTGTGAATTAGTTGGATTATGAAAATCTTCTTTTGAAAAAAGTAAATCTTCTGTTTCGTAATATTTATTCCATAAATTGGGATATTGCTCAAAAGCTAGAAGTGATAGATAGATTACTAATTCAGAAAAATAGTCTAGTTTATGGTTTATGAATTTATTTTGATTTCGTGATGGATGTTGATAGCCTGGAAGACCTTTTATGGCATCTGACATACCCTCAAGCGGTTTAATAAACATTGAATCGTAATCAATGATAATTAAACTACCATCTTCCTTAACAAGGATATTTCCGTGTTGTAAATCTCCGTGTGCAATATTTTTTTTATGAAAATATTCGACCATCTGTTTAAAGTTGCTCGCAATTTTGGGCAAAATTGATTTTAAGCTAGAAATATTATCATTGATGTATTCCTTTAATGGCTTTCCATCAACCCAATCCATCACAACAACTGGATATATAGAGCCATTTATTAATATGGCATCATCTAAGTACTTAAAGTCGCAGAAATACGGGTTATTCAAGGCATTCAAGTAAGTCGAAATTTCTTGACTTCTCTTTTTTGCATCTCCAATATCTGCAATCCAACAACGAACCGCTACTTTCTTTGAATCTTTAGTGTGAAAAGGAAATACAGTCGTATAACCGCCTGAATATTGAATAATTCGTGAACCTTTTTGAATTACTGAACCACCAATAAGTTCATTCGCCTTGAAACTTACTTGTGGATTACGCATTGCGGTTACTATGTCTGTTCTTGAAGGATATGCCATAATTTAAAATTTATCAAAAATATTCTTCGCCTTAGAATCAACCTTTGGTTGTTCTTTCGGCTCTAACTTCTCAGGTTCAATTTTTTCGCTTTTGGCTTCTTCTTCAATCTTTTCCACTTCTGGTTCTTCATTTTTGTCATTTTCGGAATTTTGATTTTCAGCTACTGTACTTTCTGAATTACTTGGTTCTTCGGTAGTAGGCTCTTGTTGTTCTAATGTCTGTTTCTCAATATCCACTTCTTCTGCACTTGTCTTCTCTTCTTGTAATTCAGTTTTTTTATTCTCTTCTTTTTCCTTGCTTGTAAGAAATCCTTTTACAGCATTAATACCTTTCGAAATAAATCCTTCACTTGGGGGCACTTCTTTGATTTCCTTTACAGGACTTTCAGGAGTTTGCGATTCATTTTGTGTAGTTTCAAATTCTTTAGACTTCTGAATTTCTGCTTCCTTTTCTTGCTTTCTTTTTTCTTCTTCTAGTTTTTTCTGTTTGATTTTTTCTTTTTCAGCTTCCTGATCGGTTATCAAATCATTTAAGTCAGTTACTTGTATTTTTGAATAGTCAATTCCTGTTTTTTCTACTTCAGACAGCTCAATACACAGAATAGCACAATCATCATTTGTTAATTGGTTTTGCTCAATTGCTTGCGTGATGAATCTTTCAAAGTCTGCTTGAGATTTCCATACCGTTATTTTTCCAATTGCATTTTCACCTTCTTTTATAAACCATTCTGCCAAAGCATCTGTCATCAAATAAAATGTGCCATTTTTGAGATTACCACTTTTTTCTTTAGGTCTTCCTTTATGGGAATCTCCAATGCTTGTCAAATAATCAGGAAAATTGTCAAATTCAATAGGTTCAACTTTACTAGAAAGCTTTACCAACTCTTTTTGATAGTCTTTGTAACCCATTGGTACAAAAAACAAGAAACTATCACCTAAAGCCGAGGCTGACCACTTCTTTTCTTTTTCAAAAAATTGTAGTCCAACAAATGTGGCTAATGCTGGTTCTTTTCTATTGTAAAGTGTTCTTGTACTCCATTTTGTAGGGTCTGTTTCAAATGATTTTACTATTTTATCAATTCTTTTTTGCCATTCTTCCTGACAAACTTTAATGAGTTCAGTTTCTTTCAAGTCTGTTCTTTCGACAAATTGAGTAACCAATATCTCTGACCATACTTTTGGAAAGAACGATTTAGAAACGCCATCAGAAACCGAAAACCTATGAATGCTTTTATTTACAGCATAGTTATCAGCACAATCAATATAGTCTTCAGCACTTTTGCAAGTTATAAACCCCTTAATAGAAACTTTCATTCATAATTTATTTGGATGTTTCATATTCGTTTCTCTTTAAGCTATTCTGTCTGTTCCACCACCAGATGAACCAAAGTTGATAAATTTTATTAATGTTTCAGGACCCGCGTTAGAAACAAAGCCTCTTGAATCCTCAGATGTAACAAAATCGTGTTTTCTTGCTTCTTCACGGTACGCTTGTGGAACTTTGCTTGATATTTTGAAAAGAAACTTTCCTTGATCATCTGAAATTTCACTTTCGTTAGACTCAAACTTGGTCTCATTGAATGGTGGTTGTCCAAGATGTACATTGAAAATAATCGGATTACCATCATTGGTATTGATGTTCATAATAGAATCTGCAACAGAAATTGTCTTTTCAATGTCTTCCATTGGGTTGCTTCCTGTGAATGGCATTCCATCTGAAACATTTATAATTACAGGTGCAGGATTGTCAGGCTTTTTACTAATCCAACCTTCAATTAATTGTTTAGCAAACTCTAAAGCCTCAGCCATTGGTGTAAGGCCATTTCTTGGACAAGTTGGCTCTAAATAGATTGCCATTTCCTCTTCAATTTCAACTAAACCTCCTGCACCGTCAGAAATTTTCTTTTTTACTTTTTCAGTTCTTAACGGATTGTCATTAAACGAACTTAAATAATCTGAACGGATGTCTTCGATTGAATTTCCTCCTTCTCCACCATATCCAATGATTGAGATAAAAACTCTGTCTTTGATTTTGTCACCTGCACTCATAGCAAGGATTAATTCGTTGATAGTTCTGTTAATGACAAGTGCAGTAAACTCTGCTTTGTTTTGGTTGTTGCCATTAGGATTTACAATGTAATCTTCACCCATTGATCCAGATTGGTCAACAAGAAAGATAATGTAACCTGGAGTTGCTGAACTCCATTGCTTTGAATTGTTCATACTGTTTTATTTATGGTTTTAAAATTCGAAAATTCTTCGTTCTGTCGAGCGTTGGCAAAAAATGGCTCTTTTGGTTTTGCGAAGGGTCGGCTTGTGTGTCGGGCAAAACCAAATGTGCCATTTGTGCGGCTGGCTAAAATTGTTTTTAAAAAATGTGCGGTGGGAAAAAATAAAAATACAGAAGCGTTGGCTTTTGGGTCGGCTGTCTGATGGTTTATTTGTCCAGTCACTTTATGTTTATTTCTGTCGTTCATTCTTGCTGTGTCGTCTTTTAGGCTTGCAGGTAACTATTGGATATCCGCCATTAATGGCGGATATCCACCCCAAATTTAGGGTACTCCCGCCATTAATGGCGTGTATTTCCGATATGTGTTTATAATTCTAAATCATCCAATGGGCTCTTGATCTTACCCATTCCCTTGTGTGTAATGTGCGTATAAATCTCTGTCGTTTTACTGCTCTCATGCCCCAACAGCGCTTGTATATATCTCAAATCTACGCCTTTTTCCAGTAAGTGTGTCGCAAAACTGTGTCTTAGGGTGTGTACTGTTGCATAGGGGTTTATTTTCGATTTGACTTTCGCTCTTGTAAAAACATTTTGAACACTCCTTTCAGAGTATTTTCCACCGTTTTGACCTTCAAAAACCCACTCAATAGGTTGATGTAATTCCATGTATCCATCAAGTACGTTCAATGCCTTATCAGAAAGCAAAGTCCACCGATCTTTTTTGCTCTTTCCTCCGTGAATAAAAACCCTGTGTTGCTCGGCCTGGATATCCGGGATTCGCAAATTAAGTACTTCGCCAAGACGCAGTCCTGCAGAATAAATCAACATGAGGATACAGCGATGTTTCAAATTGTCAACAGCGCTAAATAATCGCACAACCTCCTGCTCACTCAACACATGCGGTAACTTCCCGGGTCGTTTAGGCCGTATCAAATACCGCACCTTCTCTTCCTGTCCCACTACTTCAGCATAAAACATCTTGATAGCACTCAATATCTGATTCTGATGCGACTCGCTGATGTTTCGCTCGCGGATCAAATTTGCGACATAATCATCAATGTGGCGTCTGGTGAGCTTGCTGGGTTTTATGTCATCGTAATGCCGAATAAATGCCCGGAAACAGTTTTTATAGGCCTTCAGGGTACGCCAACTGTAGCGCTTTAGCAGGATGCATTGTTCCAATGCGGTCACAGCAGCTTCATATTTGGCAGCGGGCACTTCCTTCGCTGGCTTGTACGGCCGCCTGGGCACTTCCGGCAACCTTTCCGGTCTGTTTTTGTCAAACTCAAATGTCCACACCAATTCGCCTGGAAAAAACTTTTCCAGAAATCGGTATGTCAGCATTGTATAGGGTATTTCCCAGGTCTTTGTTTCGGCGTTCCAGCGTCTGCCATGGATGTTTTTTACCGTTTCCAGGTGCGTTGGAATCAATTGCATGGGCAGTTGCAAGCCCAGATAATCTGGGTTGTCCGCAAGTCTGGAAATCAACATTTTCCCCGCGACCTTACTTGAAAAGGGTGGGGAGTTGTGGCTGTTTTCGAACTGGTTCATGGTTTTATTGGGTTGCATGTATTTGTAATTAGGGTATTACAAATATAACAGAAATCCCAATACAGGCAAACGGTCTGGTTAAAAGCCAAAGCCGTTTTCGGGCGAGAAGAGTGTCACTTTCCTCAAGTGTTGGATTTTAACCAGTGATGAAATTGACATTTGTGGTAACGTTTGCTCAAGGTGCTCCTGCGGAAACACCTATGAGCGGCGATTTGCTCAAGGGCCCTTTCGAAAACACCACGAATGGCGGCAAAAGAACTTCTCCAGAAACCGGTATGCCAACATTGTGTATGGAATTTTCTCACATGGTTATGAGTTGCTGTTACGTCTCAGGATCTTTACAATACGATTATATACCATTCCCGATAAATTCCAGGAATATCCACCACTTGTATTTATAAACTGAACAACAACTGCATCAATATCTTTGGAATATCTGGCAATGCTGGTGTATCCCGGCAACAACCCGGTATGTTCGTATTCATATATAGAAGAATAAATAGCCTGTTCATGGTGGTTCAGCAAGGAGCCATCGTTGAGTGCCCTCAGGAAAATCCCCACATCTTTTGCCGTAGCCACCATCGAGCCACCAGGGGTTTTAAACTCATTATACTTTAAATCACCGTCAAAACCCACGTCATACCCACTCATTACATCGTTTATGTCCACTTCACCCAACAAGCTGAATGTATGGTTCAGGTTAAGCGGCGCTAAAACTTCCTTCTTGATGTATTGATGATGGCTGTATCCCAATGTTTTATCAAGGATTTCGCCTATCAGCAAGTAATTTGTATTTGAATAACTAAATTTTTTATCAGGTTCAAAATCGGCAGGTTTGTCCAGCACGAGCTCAAGATTTTCACTTATTTCTTTCGGGGCAGATTTCCAATAGCCGGGAGTGTCGGTAAAGTTGGGTATGCCGCTTCTGTGCTGCACCATCATTCTCAAGGTGATTTTATCGGCATTCTCAATTCTCCCGGCAAGCTCCGGCAGATAATCGGCGAGCGTTTTATCCAGTGATAAATGCTTGTCATTTGTCAGTTTTGCGACAGCAACAGCAATGTATAATTTACTGATACTGGCAATCTTGAACAAAGCGTGCGGGTCGGTTGGTGTTTTGTTTTCCTTGTTTTCCCATCCACCGGCGTAAAATGCGGGTTGTTTGCCTGCTTGGTCCACGTAAACAATCATGCCATCGAGCCCAAGGTTCATGGCTTCATTTACCTGTTCTTGCACGGTATCAGGTAGCGGTAAAATCCAGGCCCTTACCAGAATCCATGGTACAAAGAACAAGGAGCTTAAGCTTACAACGATGAATGCTATTCTTAATATTTGTTTTGTGAATTTCATGGTCATTTTATTTCCGCAGGAGCACCAAGGGCATACGGTATCGTGAGTAACCCTGTAATTATCTTGAGCGAAGAGGAGGCTGTTCTTTCCAGCGGTCAGTATTTTATCTGTGTCAAATATAGGATTTTGTGGTAACGCTTATTCTTGGTGCTCCAGTGGAAGCACCAGGAACGACGGAAAGCTGCTCCTCCACAAACATCGTTAGCGGCGAAAAATTCCTTCTACAATCTGCCTTCTGCCTTCTGAAATCTGCAATAAAAAACCCTACCTCCCCAATTCCTCCGCCCGTCGAAACGCCGCCTCCGCTCCGGCAACAATGATCTTGTCCAGCTGAGCGCTGTTAAAATGATTAATGGCCGCTTCGGTAGTGCCTCCTTTGGATGCCACCTTGTCGATCCATTCCCTGCAATTGAAACTGTTCTGCTGGAACAGATTTAGCGCACCCGAGAAGGTTTGTTTCACCAGCAACTCGGCTTCCGAGTCTTTTATGCCCATTTCAATGGCTGCATTGATCATGGCATCCATAAAATAGAATATATAGGCCGGCCCCGAACCGGAAATGGCGGTGACTACATCGATGAGTCGCTCATTTTGCACGTTCAGGGTTTTGCCAGTCGTTTGCAGCAGGTTTTGTATCCATTGTTCCTCCAGCCTGGATACGTCGGAGGTAGTGGTAAATGCCGTCATGCCCAAACCAATTTGCGATGGCAGGTTGGGCATGGCTCTTATGATCTTCTTTACCTTTAGATGCTCCTCAATGGTTTTGATGGTTATTCCAGCCATAATACTTAGCACCACCTGATTGTCTTCGATGTGATCCACGATCTGTCCAAACAAAGCAGGCGCATCCTGTGGCTTTACTGCCAGGATCACCAGCTCGGCTTCATTCACCCGGGCATGATCGGTAATGACCTGCGCGATTTTGAAACCTTCAAGCCTGGAAACTTTTTCCTCTTTGTCCTTTTCCAGGATTAACAATTGCTCCGGTGTTACCACATGCGAATTGGTAAAAGCCCGGGCATAGGTGAGGCCCATGTTGCCGCCACCGATGATCATTATTTTCATGGTCTTATATTATTGCGTGTTGCCTTGTCAAGCACTTTATTAATTGACGATTGACAATTACATGATTACATAATTATTGATGTGATGGAGAATTGTAAAATTCCGCATTCCGCATTCCGCATTCCGCACTCAAGAACGCGCGAGTTTCGACATAAACCATACCTCAAATATTGTATAGATCATGTAGCAAAACAGAAAGATTCCCACAAACCATTGATTTTGCGGATTTGATACTTTTTGATAGAGGAGGAGAAAGCCGATGGCCACCACCATTTTCCCGAATACGGAGACGGAAACGAGGTTGGTAAAAGCGTACTTGTTTTTGGATCGGGCCGAGCTTGATCCGGCAAAATACAGTCCGATGCAGATGACCATGAAAAACAACAGGGAAGCCATGGAGAACATGCCGTGTTCTTTCGCCTGTGGAGCGTAGTAGTAAATGCCGCCGAGCACAAGGGCCGTGCCTAGCGTAACGAGCAAAAGAGAGAAGAAGAATGACTTTAAGGACATAAAAAGATGGTCAGTCTTTAAGCAGTTGCTTATAGATCATGTAAAAAGCCACAAATAAAAACAGAATAGTCAGAAAAACCGCAAACAAAGGGCGCTCCATCTCCATTTTGGCATCTACCCAGCGACCGATTAACGCGCCGGCCAGACAAGCGCCCAGAAGTTCGAAGGCCATACCGCCGTATTTTGCGGTAGCCATCAGAGCTTCCTTACGCCTTTCTTCAGGCGACTTTTTCGCTGGCTTTTTTGTCATCAGCGGCAGTTTTCGATTTCTCACTGCTCAACACGCCATTGGAGCTGACAGCCTCCATTCTACAGGAAACATTAAAGTGAGCGCCACTTTGCACCAGCAGTTTATTGGTGCTGATCTCGCCCTCCACTTCGGCTGTTTCACGAATATTCAGCAGTTCTGTTACGGTCATTTTGCCTTTAAAGCGACCTTCCACCACGGCGTTTTGACAATGGATCTCTCCGTCCACAACCCCGCTTGGGCCGATGATCACTTTTGCTTTGCAGCGCAATTTACCTTTAATGGTGCCATCAATTCGGAAGTCGCTGTCACACTGTAAAGTACCTTCTACGGAGGTGCCACTCACCAGTGCATTCAAAGCGCCCGTACCGGTAGCGGCAGATGTATTTTTTTTAGAGTCTTCAGACTCCTTGGTGCTTCCAAACATATTTTTTTCGGTTTAAAAACGAATTTCCTGCTTCGTTTTGAGATAAGGAAGAAATTGGATTAAAAGCGTTTTACATATTCAAACTGAATATACATCTCGTGCTACAATAACGTGTCTGAAAGTCGTGCCTGTTCAAAATTGATGCCCAGTTAATCACTTTGTAATCAAACATTTACATCAACCCCAAATCAATTAAATTCAATCGCACAAATCAAATAAACCACACAAATCAAATAAATCACAGTAAAGACATTGGTGAGGGGGACAAAAATGAAAAAGATTCCCGGTGCATGCAAGCAATCGGGAATCTTTTTTAAAACCCTTAACAAAGGGTTCCGGTGCTTAAACCGGTATCTGAATTCTCTTAGAAGTTCGGGCAGTAAACACCGCGACGCTCAGGTCCGCAGATCTTGTACACGAGGGAGAATTCGAAGGAACCGTTACCGTTTGTAGCCGGGAACAGGCTGGAGGTATTGATGTCGTAGCTAAAGCCGATGGTAAACTGCTCATAATCAAAGCGTGTGCTCGCGATGATGGCATCCATCAGTTTGCCGTCGTTCAGGCGGTTGGCCAAACGAGCCCATACGCCAAACTGGAAAGACTGGTTGTAACGGCGGCTGTTGCCAAGAACGAACTTGAAGGAGTTACCCACGTTTACCTGCCAGGATGGACCCTGGAAGAAGGTTACGACGCCAGGACCTACACCAAATTTATTGGCCAGCATAAACTCACCACCTGCGTGGAAAGTGAACTTGCTGTACAATGGAATGTTGGCATTTTCGAATGACTGGTTAGCGCGGTTCAGGTGACTGAAAGCACCACCGAAGTAGAAGTTAGCATCTTCGTTGAATACGCTGAACCACAGAGCGCCGGCAGAAAGATCCATGAACAGGAAGCTTGGATCGAGGATGGTCTCCGCTGTTCCAACGTTTGCATTGAACTGACCATTCAGGTTCTGACTTGGCCATTGCAGGTTGTAGCTCTTGATGCTGCGGTTACTCACACCTACATCAGCACCCAACACGAGGTAGTGTGCTTTCTTGCGGTATCCGCCCATTTTCTTGGCGTAAGAACCGGAAAGACGAGCCTGGATGGTAGCAAACTCGGAAGCGCCTGCTTTATCACCCCATAGCGTACCGCCTATGCCGAAATAATCGTAACGGCCAACAGGAACTTTCTGATCGTAAGAGGCAGAATAAGTGTTGTAGGCATTGTTTTTGAGAATAGAAGCCCACTGGTTGCGGTAGTTCACCACCATGCGGTGATTACAATTCATCACACCTGTCATGGCAGGGTTAAGGTTCAGAGGACTCTGGTAGAACTGGGAAAAGTGGATATCCTGGGCTTGGCTAGTAAGGGCCACCAGCATCACAAAACACAGTGTAAGGAAGTGTGTAGTAGTTTTTTTCATAAGAAAGTCGAACCGTTGTGGTTTGGTTGAAAAACAGCACTATAAATGGGCAAAATACCCGGTCACTTGAAAGCTTGGGAGGCGAAGGTAAGTTTTTCCATATTCCTCGCTACCCCAAATTTGAAATTTTAACGCGACAAAATAAGAAGAATGACGGGAACGAACATAAGTCAAATCCTATTTTGTCAATTTGGTTAAAGTAAGCTACAGGTTCAAAATTTGAGTCTAAAAGCCGTCAATGTAAAATTTTATTCTGAACAGTCTCGCTTTTGCAATAATGTCCGGACAATACAGCAAAAATCAGTGCGTAATTCAGGATAATATTTGTTTTGGTGCTAATGAAATTTCCGTTTTAAACCCGAGAAACAATCAAAAGACTACCTAAAGCAACTTTACGCTGCCTGATGTAATTATGAATTATTAATTATGAGTTATGAATGAGTCAATTCATAATTCATAACTCATAATTCACCTAGAATTCCACCTCCATATCCTTGATCACCTTTCCGGCTTTGGTTTGCATGCGCACGATGTATTTACCCGGGTCGAGGTTGTAGACTTCCAGGCGCATGCTGCTTCGGTGTTCGCCGGCAACCATTACCTGTTCTTTTGAGATTTGTTTGATTAGTTTTCCTTCGCCGTCGAGAAGCACCATAACGGTTTTTTCGTCCTTCTCGAGATAGTAACGGAAGTTGCCTTCCACCACCATGGCTTTACCCAGTTCAGCTCTGCGGCCGGGAACTTCTTCCACGGTTTCGTAGCGAATCTTGTATCCAGGTAGTTCTTTACCCAACAGGTCGGCAGTAAACTTGGCCAATGTACGGTCGGAGATGCCACCGAGTCCGCGACCTTTATTCATGACACACCAAACGGCACTCTGTGCGTCGTAATCTTCGGTTTTGTTGTTGTCTGCAATGTATTTCAGCAGAGAGCACAATTGGGTGGCTGCTAAACTGCCAACAGCAAAACCAGAACCGGCTTGCGGCGAAATATCCCCTGATTGCGTGCAAAAGGTTTTCAACCGCACTTCTTTTTCCGTTTTTGAATTTACCGAAACCAATTGTTCTTCAGCGACAACCAGCGTTTGCAGGGCCGAGTCCGAAGGCTCCATCAGCTGTCCAAGCGGAACCCTTACCCTAATATATCGGCCAGCAATGTTTTTTATCAACAGTTTCAGGCTTTCACCCTGATGACCGCCAATGCCTTCAACATCCAGACTAATCAGCTTTTGCTCCAAAGCATCTTTAAGATCAAAAGTTCTGTTTGGCGTTGTTTTTTGGGCGGTTAATGCAGTGGAAATGAAAAGTAACAAAAGGATAGAAAGCAGTCTCATTGGCATTATTTTTATCCAAAACGCCGACCGGCTCAACTTATTGAAACCTTAACAATTTGCACAAGCCTAAGAACATGAAGCAGCGTCTATACGCGAATGCTTATCTTTCGGCAAAACACATTGTTCGATGCGCATAAAAAAACTACTTGTCTCTGCCAGTTTCCTGTTGCTTATCAATGGTCTTATGGCTCAAAAGTCATTTGGTCATCTGGTTTTGGGTTTGCAATCAGGATTCGATGTAGCACAGTTTACGCCAGGTGAGAAAGCGAAAGCACTGCCAGCTTTAACACTGGAAGGATCTCTTGGACCTGTTTCAGTCGGTGTAGGCATCGGCCGGAGTCAATACCCTAAGTATTACTACTATTCATTTACAGGAGACACTGTCCATCGGCCGGGTGATAATGGGGCAACGGTGACCAAACACCTGGCAAATTACCACAGCTTTAAGCCGGCCTACTGGATTGTACCTGCCTATATCAATATTCGGGTACACAAGTGTGATTGTGTTTATTTGCATGCCGGTATGTACTTCGAAAAAGTAGATCTCGGCCGGCCGGATATTATCGAGTTTTACAATGTTGAATTCGACCAGTTTTATTCCGGTGCCGTTGACCTTCAAAGAGGCCAATTGGTGAAACCGCGCATCAAGTCCTTCGAATTTGGCGTAGGTTTCAATGTGTACAAACGCGATTTCTTCCGGCTAATAGCTCGCCCAACCTATGTTTTAACCGAAAACCCTGAGGTGTATTCAAATTCCGATGTGCGTGAATATCTGCCTACATTGCGTTTTACATTTGGTGCGCAGATAGCCTTGTGGCGGGAACGCACGGCGGATTGAGTGTGGAATGTGGAGTGCGGAGTGTGGAGTGCGGAGTGAGTTAGGGCTTGGCTTTTGAATTAAGTGTTTTTCTGCGGGTTTTGATTGAGCTGATCAGGAGATTCATGATCTCTTCTGTGTCATTAAACATAGAATTGTATTGATTTGAATCAATCAATTCCAGGTTTAATAACAATTCAAGCCAGTATTGAGTTTCTCCGGTTTCTTTTTGTGCCACGGAAAATTTGTGGATAAAATCTGCACCACTTTCAGCGTTTTCAGCCTCCCTAACCATTGCACCGGGATTTGTACCCGATCTTAGGATTTGTTTTGAAATCACAAACTCATACTTCGTATCAGTCAAATATTTGCTGAGCTTAAAAATCCTCATGGCTAAAAACATGGTCTTACTCCGCAGTGGGCCTGCTGATTTTACAGTTGGTTTCATGGGTAATAAATTTATCAAATTAACACTTCAATAAATTTACAGGAAACCCCAAATAAAACCAAATTCCGCATTCCGCATTCCGCATTCCGCACTCAAATCTATCGCGCAAACGCAACCGCCCGTTTCTCTCGAATCACGGTAACACGAATCTGTCCCGGATATTGCATTTCATCCTGAATCTTTTGTGAGATCAGGAATGACAGATCGTCGGCGTACTGATCGGTAACTTTATCGGCTTCTACGATTACGCGGAGCTCGCGGCCGGCCTGCATGGCGAAGGCTTTTGATACACCTTCGTATCCCATGGCGATGTCTTCCAGTTCACCGATCCGCTTAAGGTAGTTTTCCAGAATTTCGCGACGGGCACCTGGGCGGGCGCCTGAAATGGCGTCACAAGCCTGGATGATGGGCGACAGGATGTTGTTCATCTCGATCTCGTCGTGGTGGGCGCCCACAGCGTTGATGATCACGGGGTGTTCGCCATATTCTTCACACATTTTCATGCCCACGAGCGCGTGTGACAATTCGGTTTCTTCTTCAGCAACCTTGCCGATGTCGTGCAGCAAACCAGCCCGTTTGGCCATTTTGATCTGCTTGTTATTCATACCCAATTCGGCAGCCATGATGGCGCAGAGCTCGGCAGTTTCTATGCTGTGCTTGAGCAGGTTTTGTCCGTAAGACGAGCGGAAACGCATACGGCCCACCATGCGCACCAGCGCGGGGTTCAGTCCGTGAATACCCTGCTCGATCACTGTGCGTTCGCCAATTTCAATGATTTGTTCTTCGAGTTGCTTTTGCACCTTGGCAACCACTTCCTCGATTCTTTGCGGGTGAATACGTCCGTCGGCCACCAAACGCTGTAGCGAAAGACGCGCCACTTCCCGGCGGATTGGATCGAAAGAAGAAATGACGATGGCTTCGGGCGTGTCATCCACGATCACCTCTACACCGGTGGCAGCTTCCAGGGCCCGGATATTTCGTCCTTCCCGGCCGATGATCTGACCTTTCATTTCATCGCTTTCCAGGTTGAAAACAGAAACGGTGTTTTCGATGGTAAACTCGGCAGCCATCCGCTGGATGGTTTGGATAACGATCTTTTTGGCTTCTTTGCCGGCGTTGATCTTGGCCTGGTTCACAGAGTCACGGATGATGGCCTGGGCTTCGGTTTCGCTTTTGGCGCGTACCTGTTCCAGTAACTGATCCTTGGCATCCTGCTGACTAAGCTTGGCGATAGACTCCAGGGCTTTGATGCGCTCTTCATTGGCAGCATCCAGCTCTTCTTTTTTCTTCTGGACGATCTTGATTTGCTTTTCCAGGCTTTCGCGAATGGTCGTTACTTCGCTTTCCCGGTTATCCAGATCGCTTTTGCGGTTTTCCAGTTCGGTAAATTTGGATTTCATGGCATCTGTTTCCACCTGCAAATCTTTGCGTTTGGTGGCGATGTCCATTTCAAGGTCTTTGAGTTCCAGTTGCCGCTGCAGTTTATCCGCTTCCACTTCCTGCCTCATTTGCGCATAGCGATCTTTTGCTTCCTGGATTTTCTGTTGTTTAATTCGTTCGTTCTCTGATTCTGCTTTTGAAACAATTTTATCTGCTTTAACACTTGCTTCTTCTTCGAGGCGCTTGGCGCTCATTCTGGCTTCCTTGATCACCAGGTCGGCTTGCTTGTTTGCCTCTTCTACAGCTTTTGAACTACCTTTCTTTATCGTTAAACTGGCTATGATATAGGCTGCGATGCCGCCTATAACCAGCCCTATTATAATGCTTGTCGGTTCCATAATGAAATTGCTTGCATTGATTTGGTTATATGAAATAGAGGTTGTCTTAAGCAAGGACATGAATTGTCCATCCTAAAACTCCTCCGAATTATTTTCTGATCAAAGCCCCCAGTTTTCCTTCGAAAACAGTAGTCAACTGACTCATCAGGGCATCAATATCTTTGTCTTGCAATGTTTTTTCCGGGTCTTCAAAAGTGAAGCTCACGGCATACGATTTTTTCCCGGCGCCCAATTTGCTTTCGTCCTCAAAAACATCGAACAGGTTCACCTCTTTCAACATCTTTTTGGCGGTTCTTCCGGCCAGTTGTTTGATGTCTCCGAAGCTAACACCCTTGTCGATCACCAGTGCCAAATCGCGGCGAACACTTGGGTATTTGTTCAATTCTTCAAAGCGGATGCTGTTGCCTGACAGCGCTTTGAGCACATTTTCAACATTGAAATCGGCGAAAAATACCGGGTTTTTAATGTCCATTTTTTTCAGGATAGCCGGCTGAACAGCGCCAAAGCGCACCAGTTCCTGTGGCCCGCGATGATATTTCAGGGCATAGGTAAAAGGTGTTTCCTGAATCTCACTCTCCTGGTAACCTGAAACACCAAAACGGGTTAACAAGTTGGTGATGTAGGATTTCAGGGTGAAAAAATCTACAGATTTTTTAGCAGATGGTTGCCATGATTCCGCGTCGTGAACACCGCTGATGGTCAATGATAGTCGCGCTACTTCTTCTGTCTTGCCTTCCGATTTGAGATACGTTTTTCCAAACTCAAACAAACGCAGATCCGGGTTCTGCCGGTTCTGGTTGCGCTGTACTACTTCCAGCGCACTAAACAGCAGGGTAGGGCGCATACAATCGAGCCCCTGGTTGGCAGAATTATGGATGAATACCAATGACTCCTTGTCCATAGGCCAGGCAGCATTGTCGAGGTAGTGGGCAGAATTGGAAAGCGACAGACTCATACATTCGTAAAAGCCATTGGCAGACAGGAATTCGGCGCCCATGTTGCGAACTGTGTCCGGATTTGGGTGCCTGGTGACCTCCATGCTGCTTTTGATCTGCGTGGGAACAGGCACATTGTCCAGTCCATGCAGCCGAAGTATTTCTTCCACCACATCAGCTTCACGGGTAACATCGGGCTTGTTAGTAGGAATTATCGCTACAAAGCCTTCAGCCGTTTCATGTTCGCGTTTTATTTCCAGCGCTTGTAAAATGCTGTTCACCCTGTCTTTTGAGAGTTTCTCGCCGATAAGGGTATTGATGCGCTCGTACGTTACCGGTACTTTAGCCGGACTATGATCACCAGTACGGATCTTCACAAATTGCGATGAAATTTCCCCGCCAGTCAACTCCTGGATCAGAAGTGCGGCGCGTTGAAGCGCCATGAAATTATTTTCTCCGGGGTCAACGCCTTTTTCGAACACCCAGGCTGAATCGGTCCGGAGTCCGTGACGAAGCATGGTTCGGCGGATCCATTTGGCATCAAAAACCGCGGCTTCCAGGAAAATTCCGGTACTGGCATTGGTAACGCCGCTATCAAAACCGCCAAAAACGCCGCCAATGCACATGGGTGTAGATTCGCCGTCACAGATCATCAGGTCCTCAGCCAGCAGTTTGTGTTTCTCTCCATCGAGGCTGGTGAAAGGCGTGTCCTTTGGTAGTGTTTTAACGATGATCTTTCCACCTTTCACCTTGTCGAGGTCATAGGCATGCAAGGGTTGACCAAATTCGATGCGCACGTAATTCGTGACATCTACAACGTTATTTATCGGGCGTTGTCCTACGGCGAGTAGCCGGTTTTTTAACCAATCCGGACTTTCGCTTACTTTGATGCCTTCAATACACACGCCGCTGAAAACAGGACAAGCCTCCGTGTTTTCAACGCTCACCGGAAATTCAGGGAGATTCGGTTTAATGTCTTTGACCGCACCGGTAAAATGACTTATGTCTCGCAGCTTGGCAGCTGGATCATCGTGCACCCGAATCCAGGCCAGCAGGTCTTCAGCTACTCCAATGTGACAGGTAGCATCAGCGCGGTTAGGAGTAAGTCCTACATCGAAAACAGTATCGGAAGGCTGGTTAAAATAGTTGGCAGCACTAATCCCCAAAGCCGTTTCTTCCGGCAATACCATGATCCCGGAATGATCGTGCCCCAGGCCGAGTTCGTCTTCCGCACAGATCATGCCCTGGGAAGGAACGCCTTTTACTTTGCGTTCTCCAATGGTAAACAAGGAGCCATCTTTTGAATAAACAGCAGCGCCGGGCACGGCGAGAAACACTTTTTGCCCAACGGCAACATTGGGCGCTCCGCAAACAACAGAGCGCACTACGCCATCTCCAACATCTACTGTTGTGGCAGAAAGGTGATCGGTTTCAGGAATTCTTTCACAAGTTAACACCTTGCCAGTCAATACTTTATCTAAGTCAACCGGCGATGGTTTTACTTCTTCCCAACCTTCCACTTCCAGACCCAATGATGTCAAAATATCGGCGATTTCGGGGGGTGATTTATGTATGTCGAGAAATTCTCGAAGCCAATTCAGCGATACCTTCATTTCCTCAAAAGAACTAGGGATTACGAAAGAGGTTTTTGCAAAAAAATCTTTGCGAATAGGCAAAGGTAGCAAAGAGTTGCTGAAGTTTTACACCAGATCTATTGAAATGATTCAGAAGACCTTAGCGCCATTGGAAACCAACAAAAAAGCCGCCCTGTCCCAACAACAGAGCGGCTCTCATTAACCATTAACCATTAATCATTAACCATTAACCATTAATCACCAACTTCTTCAATCCCCTGCCTTCTTCATTTTGAACAACCACAAAATAAACGCCAGCAGGAAGTTCGCCCACATTGAATGAGAATGCGGATTCATTGGATTTCATCGACCAATTGTTAACCAGGCGACCAGCCAAATCGATCAACTGAATTTGTGTGTTGCCATTTAGCGCTTGTCCGAAAGCCAGTTGCACAACATCGGTGGCCGGGTTCGGGTAAAGCATAAAGTCAAGAGAAGTGATTTGAATGTTGTTTGTGCCTACAAATGCCTGAGTCAGGAATTTTGGAGTGCCAAAAAAGCCGCCTTCCTGATCTGTAACCATAAAGTAAAATCCGTCCGGTTCAGTGCTGACCCCATAATCGAAGAAGCGCAGCAAACCATTGTCTATATCAGCCTGTGTAAACTGATCACCTGCGTGCATGGTATTGCCATTTTTATGTACCAGGCCATCTTCCGGCTCTGTCATCATGGTAAAGATCAACTGGTCGTGTGTATTGTCCGAATCCTCCACCAACAGGAAGTCGGGGCTGATAAGCCGGTTTGTTCCGCTGGGGATTGGCATTACTACGTTATTTACGAGGTAGGGTGGTGTAACGGTCAGACTGGCGCAAAATTCAATGGCAAACGCTTCCAGCGTTCCTCCTGAGCCTATTTCATTATCGCTTAGCTTAAGGCTCCAGGTACCGGTTGAGCTTTGTCCGATGAATGGACTGAGCGGATCTTGCGGACGATAAATATTTCCGGTATTATTCGGTGGACAGGGGAAGCCGTTTGGAGATTGGTCGTTTAGCCCAAAATCAAAAGAGCCGTTGAAATTGCCGCACCTGTCTTTCCACAGTAATACATCTGTGCCCGTCGGACCTACCAGGTGAGCTTCAAGGTCTTTAAAGAAAGAGTGGAAACCATCGATTTTGCTAATGGTGATGCTGCTGATTGTTCCTCCCTGGTTTACCGTAATGTCTGATTGGACGGTAGGAGTACCATTGGCAGTAAGGTTTTTGGGAAGGTCATTTGATTCGAAATGGCGACAATCTTCTGCAAAGGTGGAGAAGAAGTATGGGTCTGACCATTCGTGCGTTCCGCATTCATTTATTGGCCGAACTCGCCAGAAATAGGCTGTTCCTTTTTGGAGCAAGGTTGGAATCTTGAATGAATCCAAAGCCGTAGCATATCTGGAAGCAATGATGGTATTGAATGAAGGACTTGTAGAAAATTCAATGTCATACAGATCGGCATCCAGGCCATAGTTCCAGTGAAGCGTTTGGTTTAAGTTTGCATTGGTCGTGCCATTTGCCGGAGTCTGGAGTGAAAACCCTGAAAAATCATTGCGCTGCAGAAACAGGGTTACTGTGCGCAGGTATTCCTGTCCATTGGAAGTACCGCGGATATCAAAAGTAAATTCTCCCTGAACAGCCACCTGGCTCAGATCCAGGCTAAAGGTGGCGCTTTCTCCGGGCTGAATCGTGGTAGAAGAAAAAGAAGGAACAGCACCAGGTGGTACACTTCCTACCAAATCCAGCGTAATTGGGTCACTATACCCCAAAATACCGGCGCTCAGAATTTCCGTGTTGAAATAATCGGGCAGGCAAAGGGTGGTTCCGTCGTTCTCCAGCCCAAAGGTCAACGAAGGCTGGGCCGGGTTCTCAATTTTGAAATTAGCATTTGAGATGTCGTAAAACACATTATCAGCAGCATCTACGCGTACACGCAGCTTGGTGCCAACCATATCCGGAACCTGAACATACTGTTTGCCGTCGTTTTCAACATTCGAAGCAAGTGTGACAGGATAAGTTAAACCTCCATCGGTGCTTAATCTGACATTCACTTTCTTACAGCTAACAGGAGCATTGTAGGTATTGGCTACATCCCAAAGTACTTCTTCGTATTCTCCAACTTTCCAAACGGCAGAGTTAAGGTTGGGATAAGACACCAAAAAAGGACCAGCTTCCTCATAGGACTTAAATGCCACATCTGCCGAACCAACACCACCACCATTCGGCCTGTTGTCTCTTGCCGTGAGGCGGAAAGTCAGGTCGCGTGTGTAGGTGGGCAATTGCTCTGTAATATCACTGCCGTTATTGATTACAGTAGCCAGTCTTGGGAAATAGCGATTGGTTACCGACACAGGTAGCCGGGTTCTGAATATAGCTGCGTTCCCTGATGGTTGCCCCAAAGGCACTTCCGGACCGGCATCCACTTCTTCCCAGCAATAGCTAAGATCATCTCCGTCTACATCAGTTGCGGAGCCATCCAGCTCGAATGGAGTGGAAATAGGAATGGTAAAGTTATTCTGGTAGGGTAGTGTAACCACCGGTTCGTGGTTGTCGGTTTGCATAAATGAGCCGCAAAGTCCGCCAAAAGTATAGTAGAGCTTAAACTCATGGATGCTTCCGGCATGGTAATACAGATCGCTGAAACCTTGCACATTGTCTGATCCACAGGCACCTGCATAAGACATAATGGTGCTTCCGCTGCCTGGTTCGAAGGCAACAGTTCCATGACGGCCGCCGCCGCCATTACAACGGTTCCAGGTGTGACCGCCGTTCATCTGGTGACCTACTTCCTGACCAATGACCACCAGAAAATTGGAACCATAATCGCCCAAACCTACACCGGCAGAACATCCGGCGCCCTTGCTGTCCTTGCATATATTTCCGAGACTTCCGGCAACACCAATAGCCGAACCTCCAAGATAACGGGCATATACGTGTCCAACATCATGAGACAGCGGATTGCAATAAGTGTTGAGTACATTCGGATTTTGGCTCATCCAGTCCTGAACCATCTGGCCGAAAAAGGGGTCAGTGTCAGGATCGAGGAAAACAACATTCTGGCTTGCTGCGATCAGTTGAAGTCTTACTGCTGCATCTCTTTCAAAAATGGCGCTTACCATATTGGAATATTCCGTCACAGCTGCGAAGACTTCCGGTTTGTTTCCTCCGTGATCCTGAGAAAATTCACCGGTAGTAGCCACACAATAGCGATATATCTTTAATTGCAAGGGGTCAATTTCTGCTCCCCGGTATTCTTCCTCCGGTGCAAATAGCTCTTCCTGGTCGCCAAACCACATGCCGCCGTTTTCATCGACACCGGTGCGTAATTTGCCGAGGCCCCTGTCTGCGGAGTCGGTTCGTTTGTAGGAGATGTAATACTCCGTTTGCCCCCAGGCCAACGGCTCTACAAATGAAACGCTGTAATCGGGTTCCATCACCATCGCCCTGAATCCGCGGACCGTTGTGCTAAGTCTTACGGTACGACGAGGATCTGTGGTGGAAATGCCTGCATAGGTATGAATGTCAGGAAATGCCGCGGCTGCCTCAGCGTCGAGCATGGCCACTTCCTGAATTTTGAAACTTTCATAGGCGCCATCGCCAAGGGGAATGCTAATAACACATTTACCGGCTTTGGCTTCGGCAGTAAATTCTTTTGGAGCTGCGGCAAGTACAGCTTTTACTCCCGGGTAGTTCAGTTGAAAGGTATTGTAGCTGGTAGGGTAGAAGCTACGCTGTACAGTTTCCGGCATGCTAACCTGATCCTGGCTTACAGCCTTGAAGAAAAGATTGTTTTGTTGTGCACTCAGGCTGATCATACTGATACAGGCAAGTACAAAAAGCAGTAATTGTTTTTTCATTATTGAAAGAAAATTTATTTGGACAGAGGAAAAACGCAATGTTGAAACAGAATGCCGTCTTTCAGCCCGAAATTTCGGGGAAATTATACTGATTCTGGTCTAAAATTTAGACAATGGGAAGCAAAAGGGGCGATTTTAATTAGCTAATGTGATAATTAGCTAATGTGATAATGGAATGGTTTATTGAATGTCCAGTATCAATATGGCATAAAAAGACCGGTTATAAGAACGCTAAAAGCTCCTATGGCATATCCCTGCCAGATATCTGGTAGTTTATGAACGCCGAGATATAACCTTGAATATCCAACAAGGCCTGCAATTATGATGATGAAAGCCAGCACGGCAGTTAGACTCAACTGAACAAAGCCAAGATCCAGTAAATGACCGGGCCAGGAAAAGGCGACCATGAGTACCATCAGGGCTAAGGCGCCCATGCCTACTGCGTGCAGGCTAATTCTGGCAAACAGGTTTACTAGAAATGCGAGAAACAGACCAATGGTTACGGCCAGACTAAAATTGGCAAAAAGTGGTGGAACAACGCCAGTACGGAAATTTTGGAACAACCATAAATAGAACACACCACAGATTATAAAAGGACCAATGCGGTCCTGCTTGTTTTCCATTTTCAGGCTCTGGATAAGGCCAAGTGGTTTCATCAGAAGTATGCCCAATGCAGGAATCATAAAACTGGTAGTGAAAACCGAGATCAACAGCAATATTCCCCGCTTGTCTGTCATCTGCCGCACGCCAAAAGCAAAAGGGTTGCTCGCAATCATCAGAAGTAAAGTGTAAGTGAGCACCAGCAGGGGGTGACTTATGATGGAAATAAAGGTGGCGATCTTTTTCAAATTGCTGAATTCAATTTTTGCCTGAAAGAGCTGTTTATCTGACGTTATACGCTTTATTCACCCTGTCGAGCTCGCGCTTGCTTTCCCGGTTTTTAATGCTTTCGCGTTTGTCGTACATTTTTTTACCTCTGGAAAGGCAAACGGTTATTTTGATCAATCCGCGTTCACTCAAAAATAATTTGTAGGGAATAATGGTGGTTCCTTTTTCCTTGATACCGCGCTCCAGTTTTCTCAATTCCGGCTTTTTAAGCAACAATTTTCGTTGCCGGCGGGGTGAGTGGTTGGCATCTGTACCAAATTCATACTCGGCAACGTAGAGATTGCGGATCCAGAGTTCACCGTTCTCAAATGCGCAATAGGCATCCGAAAGGTTGGCATTGCCACTGCGGATGCTTTTTACCTCAGTACCTGTAAGCATAATGCCGGCATCAAATTCATTGATGAAATGATACTCGTGCGATGCTTTCCGGTAGGTGATCTCTACTTTCGGTTTTTTCTTCTCTTTTGCCATAATGACCGCTTTGGGGGCTGCAAATGTACTAGACTTGTGGTGATGGAAGTTTAAAACGTTTTAAAAACGCCAATTTTTGATAGGACTTGGTAGTCAATTGGTTATTTAATCGGTTCAGAAGGGTTCGTACTATTTGAATTTTATAATCAATGTCTTAACTTTAATAATGAAATAAAAGTTTCAGTTAAAAACCTCAAAACATGCCCCAGTCACTCGTAAATAATTACGTACACATTGTATTTAGCACCAAATTCCGACAAACACTTATTTACCCTCCTTTAGAGACTGAATTACACAATTATCTTGGTGGAATATGCAATAACCTTGACTGCCCAGTCTTGAAGGTGGGTGGATACACAGATCATATCCATATACTATGCAGGCTTTCAAAGAAAATCGCTCTTATGAAGTTGGTTGAAGCGTTAAAATCTAATTCTTCGAGATGGATAAAAACTAAAGGAGCGGATTATGCTGATTTTTACTGGCAACGTGGATATGGCGCATTTTCGGTAAAGCCGTCTGATGTAGATGTTGTGGTTCGCTATATATCAAATCAGCATGAACATCACGGAAAAGTTTCGTTTCAGGAAGAGTATCTGAGATTTTTAAGGGAGTATCAGGTTGAATTCGATGAGCGGTATTTATGGGATTAGGTATAGCGCCCCTTCAGGGCTTTCGGTCTATGTCGTCCGGTCTTCGGATAGGGCTACACCCTATGTTATGTGATTCGTCCCCTTTGCATAGGGCTTCACCCTATGTTATGTGACTAGTCCCCTTTGGGGCCTTTAACTATCACGACCCTTATTATGCGGATACCACATCGGGCAGGGTTCCAGATGCTGCGGTTGTGTGCCAGCCGGGCGGCATCTCCCAACCATGGCGCTTAATTCATGATTATGGCATCATCTCTAAATTAGCCCAGACAGGGCGATGTCTCATAATTATGTAGCCTTGCGCTATGATTATGCATAGCCACAGCCATAAATGCCCTGAAAGGGCGATATCTCATAACCTGGGCGAACTAGCCCAGGTGTGAAGAATAGCTGCAACATAAAAAGCCCTGAAGGGGCGACATCTCGAAAATGAACATCTCATAAGACCATAACCTGAAATTCCACAGTTTACGCTCCGCAGTAGCGCTATCCGCAAAATTCGAGTAGTCATTTTCTCTTAAAAAAGCGCTCTGTGGTATTCATTAGTCTTCATTGTAATACCTTCGCTATATGTACCAACTTCGGCAAACACCCTTTGGCACCTTTACCCGATATGATATTTTTAATGAAGAAACGGGTAACAGCTTCAGCATAGTTCCCGCTCGCGGAGCCAATGTAATCGACATTGTATTTCGTAATCAATCTATCCTGGATGGATATGCCGACCCCGAGTCTTTGGAAAAAGGCAAATGGGGCAAAAGCAGCGTGCTTTTTCCGTTTCCTAACCGACTGGCCGGGGGGAGTTACAATTGGCCAAAGAAACCATACCAGTTTCCGATCAATAATGCTGCTACAGGCAATGCGATTCACGGGTTTGTGCGCGACATGCCTTTTGATGTAGAGTATTTTTTTCTGGCTGAACATGGCGCGAGCATTCGCTGCTATTGCAATTACGATGGCCGTTTTGATTACTTTCCATTTCCTTTTGTGCTGGAACTGGAATTTGCCATTTCAGATGACGGTCAGTTTCAGGTGGAAGTGGTGGTGGAAAATACTGGCAATTCATCTTTCCCGTTTGGCTTTGGCTGGCACCCTTATTTCCGTTTGACAGAAAAGGCAGGCGATCACAAAATGAAACTACCGCCCAGTGAATGGGTAGTCATTGATGATAGAATGATCCCAACCGGCGACAGGCTTGAGTTTGTGGATTTCAAACAAAGCAAATCGCTAGGTAATACGGTATTGGATACCTGCTTCGCAGCAAAAAGTACAAAGGGCAGCCCTAAGTTATCCCTGGAAGCAGCTGACCGAAAAATTACCTTAAAAGCACCGGCCAAAGATTTCCCGTTCTTTCAGGTATTTACACCACCTCATGGTGAAAGCGTGGCCCTGGAGCCCATGACCTGCAATGTGGATGCTTTCAATAACAAGCAAGGGTTGCAATCCCTCCAACCAAAGCAACGCTGGAAAAGCAGGTTTAAAATTACGGTAAGCGGATAAGGAGCGGCTATTTTGTACTTTGCCCACCAATTCAGTCTATTAAGCAAAGTCAACCGCACCAAACATGTCTGCTGAACTCCGCCGATCCCTCACCTTATATGCTCTTACCATGGTTGCTGTTGGCAGCACCATTGGCAGCGGTATTTTCCGTACTCCCGGACAAATTGCCCAACAAGTTCATTTGCCCGAGTATGTGCTGCTGTTGTGGGTAATGGGCGGGGTGGTTGCCCTGGCCGGTGCGCTTACGTTTGCCGAAATGGGCAGTATGTTCCCAGGCGCTGGCGGACTTTATGTGTACCTGAAAGAGGCTTACGGGCCATTGCTGGGCTTCATGTATGGCTGGTTTATTTTGCTGGCGAGCACTTCGGGTGCTATTGCCGCACTTGCGGTGGTTTGTTCAGAGCACTTACTCTACCTATACGGTGGCGAAAACGCCCAAAGTTTGGTCACACCACTTGCTGTAGGGATCATCATTTTTCTTACGGTAGTTAATCTGTTTGGCGTGTCGGTAGGGGAGTGGATTGCCAATATTTTTACGGGTGCCAAACTTCTGGGACTGGCCCTGATCATTGGTGCCGGCTGGTTTTATGCCAATCCGCAATTGTCGAGTATAAATGCGGCGAGTGAATTCGCAAATTCAGCGCCAGACAATCTGCCATACGCCTTCGCGCTTGGTTTTGTCGGGATATTATGGAGTTATGGTGGTTGGCATCACGCTTCCTTTATGGCTGGTGAAACCATAAACCCCAATCGCAACGTACCAAGAGCCATGATGATCGGGGCGGCGATTATCACGCTGGTGTATGTGCTGGCTAACATGGCCTACATGCGTTTATTGCCCATTGAGCAGATCGCCTATTCCAAAACCATTGCTGCCGACGCCATGAATACAGTTTCTCCAAATGGTGGAACCTTGATGGCGCTGCTCATTGCGCTAAGCACTTTTGGTACCACCGGAATCTATTGCATGACTGCTCCACGTATGTATTATGCCATGGCAAAAGATGGTGTTTTCTTTAAAAAACTGGCGGAAATACATCCAAAATGGCGAACACCTGTTTGGGCCATTTTAATACAAAGCGCCTGGGCCCTGTTTCTACTCGGCTTCTGGGGGACATTTGAAGACCTGATGGAATACGTTACTTTTCTGGATTGGATAGGTTTGATGTTGGTGGGTACCACCATTTTTGTTTTCCGCAAAAAACGTCCCGGGGCTGAAAGAGGATATAAAGCCTGGGGATATCCGGTTACACCAATCATTTTTGTGGCAATATGCCTGTGGTTTGTGGTGTTTACCATGATAGGAAGCTGGGAGAAAGCCCTTGCCGGACTGGTTCTGGTATTCGTGGGACTGCTGGCTTACCGATTTTACTTCAAGAAGAATTGAGAAAGGCTCTGACCTGATGAAAAAGATTGTTTTTGGCGTATTGATTGGCCTTTTTTGTTTCAAAGATCTGACTGCCCAGCGATACTATGAATTTTCTCCAATGGCTCGCCAGGCTTACCGGGAGATTATGAGCCTCAGGTTTGAAAAAGCCATTTCCTCCCTCGATGCACTCAAGCAAGGTGAACCGGATAACTTGACCCGTATTTTTCTGGAAAATTACCTGGAAGTGTTGTGGATTGGTGTGGAGGACGATGAAACTGCCTACAAACGCTTGTCGGATAATATGGATAAGCGCTTATATCAGTTATCCCGCGGTGAGCCGCGCTCTCCCTATTACCGCTACACCCAGGCCGAAGTTCGCTTGCAATGGGCCGTGCTCAGGGCCAGGTTTGGTGATGAACTGGCCTGCCTGAACGATGTGAAACAAGCCTATGCGCTTTTGGAAGAAAACAACAGGCGATTTCCCGATTTTATGGCAAACAAGAAAAGTCTTGGGGTACTCCATGCGCTGGTAGGCAACGTTCCCGACGAGTACCGCTGGACAGTACGGCTGCTAAGCGGAATGCGAGGCAGCATCGAGGAAGGGCTGGCTGAACTTGCATCTGTTGTGCTTTATGCAAAAACGCATGATTTTGTATTTGCTGATGAAACTCTGATCCTGTACACCATGCTGCTGGCACAACTAAATAACCAGCCTGATAAAGCCTGGAGCATACTTCAATCCGGCAACCTTGACACAGGCAAAAATCCGCTTTCGGCTTTTGCGTTTGCTCATCTTGCCATACGATCCGGGCATAATGATCGGGCCATAAAAATACTGAGTGATTTACCCCGAGGAGATGATTACCACCCCCTGCATTATGCCGATTTTCTGCTAGGAGTAGCCAGGTTGCATAGTTTGGATGAAAATGCTCAAATGCCGCTTCTTAGGTTTGTTGATAATTTCAGCGGTAAAAATGGTCTCAAGGAAGCCTATCAAAAACTTGCCTGGAATCAGTTGTTGAGAGGAAATGCCAATGGCTATTTCGAGTATATGAAGCAAGTCAAACTTCGAGGTGTTGCCCGCAGCGATCCGGACAAGGCTGCTCTCCGCGAAGCGAATTCCGGGGAAATGCCTGATGGGTTGTTATTGAAAACCCGCTTGCTATTCGATGGGGGATATTACAGCAGGGCATACGATCTCTTGAAAAACGCAGGTGGCCGGTATGATACTGACAGCCGGAACAAACTTGAATATTTATATCGAATGGGCCGAATAACGCAGCAAATGGGTAAGCGGGAGTTGGCTCAAAGTTATTTTAAACAAACCATTGAGTTGGGAGAAAAGAGGCCCTGGTACTTTGCTTGTAATGCGGCCCTTCAATTGGGCATCATGAAAGAACTTGTATTGGATGTTCAGTCCGCACGGGTGTGGTTCAAAAAATGTTTGTCTATTCAGCCGGAAGAATATGCTACCAGTTTGCACGCCAAAGCAAAAGCCGGCTTGAACCGTATCAGACGTTTAGCAGATGATTGAAATATGTACCTGATATGCCAGTAAGAAGCTACCTTTGCGCCTCGCAATTTGCAAACACCAAGAATTTGGTAACAGATATTTACATTTCATGAAAAATAGTTTTTTCCTGCTCCTTTTAGCCACGATTACACTGGCCTCTTGTGCCGTTAAGCCAAGTGCGAGTTTTACCGTTCCAACAGAAAAGTTTGTGGCTCCTGTGGAAGTCACCTTTACCAATACAACAAAATTTAAAGCTGAATCCTACAGCTGGGATTTTGGTGATGGCACAACCTCTACCGAAGCCAGTCCAACACACAGATTTACACAATCCGGCAATCATGTCGTTATTTTGAAAGCTACCAAAGGCAATAAAACCGTTACAACCAAGCAGATGATTCAAGTAACCGCACCCGAGCGTTGTCTCGTTGAAATAGAAACTGATTTTGGCACCATGACCGTTGAGTTGTACAATGCCACACCGAAACACCGCGATAATTTCATCAAACTGGCAGAAGAAGGGTATTATGATGATCTGCTTTTCCACCGCGTAATTGCTAATTTCATGATCCAGGGTGGAGACCCGGATTCCCGGAATGCACCTGCCGGTAAGATGCTCGGCATGGGAGGTCCATCCTATCTTATAGATGCTGAAATCGTAGATACCATTTGTCACCTCAAAGGTTCCATTTGTGCAGCCCGTACCAACAACCCACAGAGAAGATCTTCAGGTTCTCAGTTCTACATTGTGCAAGGGAATACGGTTACTGATGCTGTACTCAACCAGATTGAAACCATGCGCAGCTTCCATTATACTCCGGAACAAAGAGCCGAATACCTGGAAGTAGGCGGTACACCACACCTCGACCGCGAATACACCGTTTTCGGTCGTGTGATTAAAGGACTTGACGTAATTGATAAAATTGCAGCTGTGGAAACCGCTCCGGGTGATCGTCCTAAAAAGGATGTGAAAATGAAAATGCGCGTGATTAAATAAATCATTGAACTTCAAACCTTTGTTTGTTGTTTATCAGGATTCTGGTGCCGGATGAGGCACTAGCAAGTTAAAGACATCCTTTCATCAGTAACCTACGGCTTTGAACCGTACAAAACTGTTACCATGTCAAAGCACGGAAAAGCACTTGTCGCCATGTCTGGCGGTATCGACAGCACTGTAACCGCTGTCCTCCTACATGAAGAAGGCTGGGAAGTAGTGGGCGTAACCATGAAAACATGGGATTACGCCACTTCAGGTGGTTCAAAAAAAGAAACCGGTTGTTGCTCCCTCGACTCCATCAACGATGCCCGCCGGGTGGCGGTGCAACTCGGTTTTCACCATTTCATCGTGGATATCCGCGAAGAATTTGGCGACTACGTCATCGACAATTTCGTGGATGAATACATGGCTGGTCGAACACCCAATCCATGTGTCCTTTGCAATACTCACATAAAATGGAATTCGCTGTTGCGTCGGGCCGATATGCTCGATTGCGAATTCATCGCCACCGGTCATTACGGGATCATCAATGACCTGAACGGGCGCAAATACATTAGTCGGGCTAAAGACCAGCAGAAAGACCAGAGCTACGTACTCTGGGGCTTGAGTCAGGAATGCCTGCAACGCACGCGCATGCCGCTCGGACCATTTACCAAGCCGGAGGTGCGGGCCATGGCCGCCGAGCGGGGTTGGGATGAACTCAGCAAAAAAGCGGAGAGCTATGAAATTTGCTTTGTGCCGGATAACGACTACCGCGGTTTCCTGCGCCGTAGAATTGACGGACTCGATGAGCAGGTGGCTGGAGGGAATTTCATAGATGGTTCAGGGAATGTTCTGGGGAAGCACGATGGCTACCCGTTTTACACTGTTGGACAACGCAAAGGCCTGGGCATCGCCCTGGGAGAGCCTATGTTTGTAACCGAAATAAGACCAGAGAGTAACACGGTTGTACTGGGCCGGGAGTCAGAGCTTATCCGCAATCACATGATGGTGGGCAAAGTGAATCTGATGAAATACGATTCACTGCCGGAAGATGGGCTGGAATCTGTTACCAAAATCAGGTATCGCGATGGCGGTACTTTGAGTACCATTAAGGAGATAGGCCATGATGTAGAAGTCAGCTTTCACGCCAATGTAAAAGGCATTGCGCCCGGACAAAGCGCTGTGTTTTACGAAGGAGATGACGTTATTGGTGGCGGTATTATTCAGGGAAAATTGTAGAGTACAGGATGCCTCGAGCACTCGGAACATATTGGATATGACATATTCAAATGGAAAGATGAAATCTTCTTTCAAGAATTAAAAAACCTTCTTCATTTTGCACTCTGCGTTCTGCATTCTGCAATTAACCTTCCTTACGAAATGTCTGAACAAAAGGATATCCGTTCACTAACCCTGACTGACATAGAAACCCTCTTTGCCGAGTGGGGTGAACCTCGTTTTAGAGCCAAACAACTGTATGAGTGGCTTTGGAACAAAGGAGCGACGGATTATGAATCGATGAGTAACCTGTCGAAGAATCTCCGTAACCGCCTCCAGGAGAACTTTACCTTCCACAGCCTGCATGAGGAAAAAACTCAGCATAGCCTTGATGGTACAATAAAATCGCGCTGGCTTACCCATGATGGTCACCGGATAGAAAGTGTTTTAATACCGGTACAGCAGGATGATCGATATACGGTTTGTGTCAGCACACAGGTAGGTTGTAGCCTTACCTGTGCTTTTTGTGCCACCGGACAAATGGGCCGCAAACGCAATCTGACGGCCGCTGAAATTGTGGACCAGGTAACAGGCGTAAATCGTCAAAGTCTGGAAGGATTTGGCAAGCCACTTAGTAATATCGTGTACATGGGAATGGGTGAACCGCTGCTGACTTATGCGAATACCATGGAAAGTATTGCCCACATCACCACGCCCGCTCCAAATGGTTTGGGCATGAGCGCCAGAAGAATTACTGTGAGCACCGCTGGCATTGCCAAAATGATCATTAAACTAGCGGATGATGGTTTCCGGTCCAATTTGGCATTAAGCCTTCACGCTGCCGATGATCAGAAGCGCAATAAAATTATGCCGATCAACGAGAGCAACAACCTGTCAGCGCTCATGGATGCGCTCGAATATTTCTATAGAAAAACCAGAAATCGGATTTCCTATGAGTACATCGCACTGGACGGTTTCAATGACACTATCGAGGATGCTGCCAAGCTTGTGCAGCTCTGTCGCCGTCACTTTCCTGTACGTGTGAACATCATCGAATACAACAACGTAGAAGGTTTGAACTTTGATAAATCAGACGAAAATCGGCTGAATGCATTTGCAGCCTATCTCGCTGATAAAGGAGTGACAGTTACCGTTCGCCGAAGTCGTGGTAAGGATATTGATGCGGCTTGCGGGCAGTTGGCGAATAAGTAATGGGTCTGAGTGTCAGTTGATGTCGCCCCTTCAGGGCTTGGCTCTTACTGACTTACTGATCATAGGCCTTCAGCTCATGTTATGGGATACTGCCCCTTTGGGGCATTAACATTCTCTATTATTCATGTTATAGCCACCGCAAAGTGGTTGTGAAAACACTTGTCATACTGAACGCTGTTAATCAATGATTTAGCCGCAGGCGATTTTCAAAACCAAACAGCGTGAAGTATAATCAAAGACCAAGGGATCCAATCCCATAACATGGACTGGAGGCCTATGATTATGTGTAAGGGAATTACAAGCCCTGAAAGGGCGAAATCCCTTAACCATGAGGTTCTCGCCATGTCAACTTTATGGGTATAGCACCTCAAGCAACCCACTTCTCCCACAAGTTTTAAAAAAAATTTTTCGTCAAGCTTGCGCCTTTGGATATGTTTATCGTATATTTGCGATATAAAATTTAAAACAAATGGCCATCAATAAAAAACAAGAGTTTGCGGAGCCGGAATTGATGCTCGCAGATTTTGCCAAAGCACTTAGTCACCCGGCGAGGGTCGCCATTTTGAAAGTGCTGGCCGAACAAAAAGTCTGCATTTGCGGCGAGATCGTGGAAGTGCTTCCTCTGGCCCAGAGTACCGTTTCACAACACTTGAAAGAGTTATTAAATGCCGGCCTGATACAAGGAACGGTAGACGGTCCTAAATCCTGCTACTGCATCAACTGGGAAACATTTGCCCGGTTTGAAACCATATTTAAAGCATTTTTTCAACAGACGAACAAACAGCGCTGCTGCTAATTCATACAATTTACTCAACAACAACTATTAGCATGATGACAACAAACGACTCGATCAAAAACCTGGTAAGGGAAAAGTATTCTGAAATCGCGCTTCAGGACAAGGCTACCAATGAAACATCCTGTTGCGGGGCAACGGGCTGCGGCGATCCTGAGGATGTTACCGGCACATATACCATAATGTCGGAATCCTACGAAAAACTTAGCGGCTACAATCCCGATGCCGACCTCGGTCTTGGTTGTGGCTTACCTACCGAATTTGCTAAAATACAAGCTGGTGATACAGTACTCGATCTCGGCTCCGGCGCCGGGAACGACTGCTTTGTGGCCCGTGCCGAAACCGGAGAAAACGGTAAAGTGATTGGTGTAGACTTCACACCGGCTATGATCAAAAAAGCCAGAGAAAACGCCGAAAAACTGAACTTCAACAACGTGGAATTCAGAGAAGGCGATATTGAGGACCTACCCATCAGCGACAATACCATTGATGTAGTGGTAAGCAACTGCGTATTAAACCTGGTGCCTGACAAAGCCAAGGTATTCAGCGAAATAAAACGTTCACTTCGCCCGGGCGGTCACTTCAGTATTTCAGATGTGGTATTGAAAGGCGAATTGCCAGCGGCACTTATACAATCTGCCGAAATGTATGCAGGCTGCGTAGCCGGCGCCATGCAAATGGATGATTACCTGAAAATTATCCACGAAGCAGGATTTGAAGAAGTAAGCGTTCAAAAACAAAAACCCATCCTGGTTCCCGATCACATACTGCTACACTATTTGAACGAAACAGAGCTGGAAAAATTCAAGGAAGCCAGTGCCGGCATTTTCAGTATTACAGTATTTGGACAAAACCCCGGCGGCAGCAAAAAGCCAATGATCAAAATCGGTGAAGCCAAGCCCTGCTGCGGACCAGATTGCTGTAATTAAATGCGAAATGTACCAATGCGAAATGTACCAATGCGAAATGCGAAATACATGGATTGTTCAATTGACGAGGAGTGGAGGCGGAGCCAAATAACGCATTTCGCATTAATTCATAATCTGACTATCCGCATATTGTACAGTATTGTATCAGCATGCAGTATTGGTATTCGATTTACTTAGTGGTCGGACGGCTGGGAGCCGTCTGACCACTAAGTAAATCGTCAGACAGCTCCCAGCTGTCCGACGATTAAGTTAAAACCAACGCTATTCAGTAACCAGAGTAGCAAAATGGCTTACTGTACAATAACCGTATAGTCATAATTCATAACTCATAATTCATAATTGAAAAACATTCTCGTTCTCTGCACCGGAAATAGTTGCCGCAGCCAAATGGCGCATGGTTATCTGGAACAAATGCTCGATGGCCGGGCGAAAGTTTACAGCGCCGGCATCGAAGCGCATGGACTTAACCCGCGGGCGGTGGCCGCCATGATGGAAGACGGCATCTATATAGCTCATCACACCAGTAATCTGATGACTGATTATGATGACATTGCTTTTGACTATGTCATTACCGTTTGTGATAATGCCCATGAGCATTGTCCGTACTACCCTGGGAAGTCCCAGCGACTGCACCATAATTTCCCGGACCCCGCCAAAGCGAGCGGTACAGAAGACGAAATAAGGGAGCAATTCCGGGCTACTCGCAACATGATCAGGGACTGGTGTAAAGATTTTGCTACCCAGGTCTGACAATTTTGGGGAATTAAAAATACCTTTGCGGCGTTCTTACAGAACAGAGGGCCCGTAGCTCAGGTGGTTAGAGCGGCTGACTCATAATCAGATGGTCGCGGGTTCAATTCCTGCCGGGCCCACCTTGATTTACAGCGACTTATGCGTTTTGTGCGTGTAGGTCGCTTTTTTTATTGCATACGATTTGCATACAATTGAATTTATTTACCTCAAAAATTTGCTTTGGGAGAGCGGTTTTACCTTCGTTTGTTTGTCGCTGTTGTCGTGTTCACTGCGTTCCACATCCCTTTTCTGTGCATAAATAGTTTGGCTATCCTCCCTACTTTCCAACTATCTCATTTCCTTTTCATTTGAATGAATATTTGGGGCCAGGATATTTAGGTCATTTTATCAGAAAGCATACACACTTTTGCGAAAGCGCATTCAAAGACATATCTTTGCACCCAATGAAATGGTTTTGCCATATTTTTAGTCTGTACTTGCTTGCCCTGTCCTGCCTACCATGTAGTGACGGCGAACACGCGCACACTCAAAATTTGAGCAACGACCCCGCCCAAGTCTATTACTCTACCGACGAACATGGCTGCCCACAGCATCGGCATTGTAACGACTTCTGCTCGCCGCTCTGCGGTTGTAATTGCTGCACTTCGATTTTTGTTTTACAAAACAGGACGGTTTTCGCGTTTGAAAAGCCGCATCCGTTCAGTGAAAAACAGGTTTTCCCCGAAGGCGTTTCCACGACCAAAGACCTGGCATTCGCTATTGACCACCCGCCCCAGTTGAGTTAAGCCAACTCGTTTTTTTCAAAAATTTTCTTGCTGAAATTCGTCCACCCGTCGCCCAGCGCGGGGCGGCGTTTCACGCATTTGGCCAATTCAACTACTCATTCATGTTTGATAAAATCATCGCCTTGTCCATTCGGAACAAGGTCACTATTGGCGCAATGACTCTTGCGCTTGTCGTGTGGGGTGTTTGGTCGGCGACGCGGCTGCCGATTGATGCTGTGCCGGACATCACCAACAACCAAGTGCAGGTCATCACGCAAGCCCCGTCGCTTGGGGCGCAGGAGGTTGAACAATTCATCACCGCGCCCATCGAACTTGCCCTCTCCAACATCCCGAACGTCATCGAAAAACGCTCCATCTCGCGCTCCGGCATTTCGGTCATCACCGTCGTTTTCAAAGACGCAACCGACATCTACTGGGCGCGGCAACAGGTCGGCGAACGCCTCAAAGAAGCAGAAGCTAAAATCCCCGCAGGTTTCGGCGACATCACGCTCGCCCCAATTACAACGGGCTTGGGTGAGATTTACCACTATGTTATTCACCCTAAGCCGGGATTCGAGGACAAATTTTCCGCCACCGACCTCCGCACGTTGCAAGATTGGGTTGTCCGCACCCAACTTGCCGGGACAGAAGGCTTGGCGGAAGTTAGCGGCTGGGGCGGTTTTGTAAAACAGTACGAAGTCGCGCTCGACAATGAAAAACTGAACGCCCTCGGCATTTCAATTCCTGAAATTTTCACTGCCCTCGAAAAGAACAACGAGAACACTGGCGGCTCATACATTGAACAACGCAGCAACGCCTATTTTATCCGGGGCTTGGGGCAAGTCAAAAATTTGACCGACATCGAGCGCATTGTCGTCAAAAACGTGGCGGGAACGCCCGTCCTCGTGCGCGACGTGGCGACCGTCCAGTTTGGCACGGCGACCCGTTACGGCGCGGTCACGCGCAACGGCGAGGGCGAGGTCGTGGCAGGCGTTGCACTGATGTTGAAGGGCGAAAACTTCAACCAAGTCATCAAAAACGTCAAGCAGCGGATCGCACAAATTCAAAAATCGCTGCCCGAAGGCGTGGTGATTGAGCCATTCATTGACCGCACGGAACTGGTCGGGCGCAGCATTGGCACGGTCGAGACCAACCTCATCGAAGGGGCTTTGATTGTAGTTTTCGTGCTCGTTTTATTCCTCGGCAACCTGCGGGCAGGGCTAATTGTGGCTTCTGCAATCCCGCTTTCCTTGCTTTTTGCCCTCGGCATGATGCGTTGGTTCGGCGTTTCTGCCAACCTCATGTCGCTCGGCGCAATTGACTTCGGGTTGATCGTAGATGGTGCGGTCATCATTGTCGAGGCAGTTGTGCATCGGCTTGCGTTGGGAAAGATTACCGGGCGTCTCACTCAAAAACAGATGGATGAACAGGTGTACGAAGCCGCGTCAGACATCCGAAGCAGTGCAGCGTTCGGCGAAATCATCATTTTGATAGTCTATCTGCCGCTTTTGGCTCTGGTCGGCATTGAGGGTAAGATGTTTCGCCCGATGGCGCAGACCGTCGCCTTTGCCATTTTGGGCGCGTTCATACTTTCACTGACGTGGATTCCGATGGCTTCTGCCCTGTTTTTAAGCAAAAACACCGAACACAAGCGCAATTTTAGCGACCACATGATGGACTTTTTCCAAAAGTGCTACACCCCGGTTTTGGAGTTCGCCCTACGTTTCAAAATCGCAGTCGTTGCCGCGGCGATTGCCCTGTTCGCCATCAGCCTTTTAGTTTTCAACAGAATGGGCGGCGAGTTCATCCCCACACTCGAAGAAGGCGATTTGACGGTGGAAATTTCAATGATGCAAGGCACGTCGCTCTCTCAGGTAGTCGAGACTTTTGGCAAAGCCGAAAAGATTTTGAAAGAAAGGTTCCCCGAAGTCCGGCAAGTAGTCACCCGCATCGGCTCGGCGGAAATCCCAACCGACCCTATGCCCGTCGAGCGCGGCGATCTGATGATTTCGATGAAACCCAAAGAAAAATGGCGCGAGGAAGTTTGCGACCGCGAGGAAATGCAAGAGGCAATGGAGGAGGCTTTGTCCGTCCTCCCCGGCGTAAACATCGAGCTCACGCAGCCTATGCAAATGCGTTTCAATGAACTAATGACAGGCATCCGACAGGACGTGGCGGTGAAAATCTACGGCGACAACCTCGAAATCCTCGTCCAAAAAGCCAACGAGGTCGCCCAACTCATCTCCGCCGTGCCGGGCCTGGGCGACCCGCAAGTGGAAAAAGTTGCCGGGTTGCCGCAAATCCTCGTCAGTTACGACCGCGAAAAAATGGCGCAGTACGGGTTGGCTATTTCCGACGTGAATATGATATTGAAAACCGCCTTCGCCGGGAATGTTGCAGGCGTGGTCTTCGAGGGTGAAAAACGCTTCGACATGGTGGTGCGCCTGCGCCGCGAACTACGTGAGGACATCGCCAATATCGAAAACCTTTACATCCCGTTGCCTAACGGCAACCGCGTCCCGCTCAATCAAGTTGCCAAAATCGAGTTCAAAAACGCCCCGGCGCAAGTCTCCCGTGAGGGCGGTAAACGGCGGATTTTTGTCGGCTTTAACGTGCGTGGGCGAGATGTGGAAAGCGTCGTTGAGGAAATCGAGGCGATTTTGAGTCAAAAACTGACGCTGCCGCCCGGCTATTTCACTACCTACGGCGGGCAGTTCCAAAACCTGCGCGAGGCAAAGGCTCGGCTTTCAGTGGCAGTCCCGGCGGCCTTACTCCTGATTTTGGTCTTGCTCTATGCCACCTTCCGCAGTGTGCCGCAGGCACTTTTGATTTTCACCGCCGTGCCGCTTTCGGCAATCGGCGGCGTGTTCGCTCTGGTGCTGCGCGGGATGCCGTTTTCGATTTCGGCGGGCGTGGGCTTCATCGCATTGTTTGGCGTGGCAGTTTTGAACGGCATCGTGTTGATTGGTTATTTCAACCAACTTAAAAACGAAGGCGTTTCAAACATCCTCGAACGGGTGCGGACAGGGACTCGCATCCGTTTGCGTCCCGTGATTATGACGGCTGCGGTCGCCTCGTTCGGCTTTTTACCAATGGCTCTTTCGACGAGCGCGGGCGCGGAGGTGCAAAAGCCGCTTGCTACCGTTGTCATCGGCGGATTGGTTTCGGCGACGCTGCTGACCTTACTCGTGCTGCCCGCGCTCTACGTCCTGTTTTTTGGGAAAAAGAAAAAGCCGCGCTTGCCAAAAGCCGCCGCGCTTTTTGTCGGGCTATTTTTGCTGAAAACGATGGGCGTAATTGCCCAAAACAAAGCCGTTTCGCTCGACGACTGCCTCGCGCTGGCTTCGCAAAACAACCTTTATTTGAAAGGCGTAGCTCTTGAAACCGCCCAAAACCGCGCCCTCGAAGGCACGGCAAAAGACCTCGGCAAGTCTAATCTTTTGCTCACGCAAGACCCGACCAGCGGCGGTAACATTGACAACAGCCTCGGCTTTTTTCAAAACTTTGCCCTTCCTAAGACCTACGCCGCCCGGCGCGCCGCGCTCCAACAACAGACCGCCGTGAGTGAAAAAGCCGTCGCTATGGCCCAAAATGGCCTTGTACGCGAGGTGCGCCTGGCATATTTTAACCTCGTCTTTTTTCGGGAAAAAACGCGCTTGCTCGCTCAACAGGACAGCCTGTTTCGCGATTTTGTTGCCCGTGCCGAACTGCGGAACAAAACGGGCGAAACCAGTTTTTTGGAAGTCCTCGCCGCCCGCAACCGCTCGCAAGAGACGCTTTTGCTTTTGAAACAAGCCCAAAGTGATGCCGTTGTGTGGCAACTCGAACTGCAACGTCTCACCGCGTCCACCGAAAACCTGACCCCTACCGACATGGTTTTGCCCAAACTGCCTGCTCCGCTCGACCCGACCGCTGAGCGCAGCCCGATTTTGGATTTTTATCGGCAAAAAATCACGCTCGCAGCCGCCGAAACGGAGGTCGTGCGGGCGGAAAACCTACCGGAGTTCAGCGTCGGGTATTTCCAGCAACTCGTTTTGCCCTGGTATTCCGACGCTCGACCGTACTCGAAGTGGGGTGTGGGGGGTGTCCAGTTCGGCGTGAACGTGCCGATTTTTAACAAAAAACCTTTTCGGGCGCGGTTGCAGGCTTCGCAGATCGGAGCGCAGGTGGCACAAAATCGCCTCGCCACCGCCCAAAATGACCTGCAAAGCCGCATCGGGCAAGCCTTCGCTGAGACCCGAAAATGGCAGGATGCGCTCGATTTTTACGAAAAAACAGGGTTGCAACAGGCCGGGGAAATCCTGCGAATTGCCCAGACTGCGTACTCGCGGGGCGAAATCGGTTATGTCGAGTTTTTGCAGAACACTGCGCAGGCACTTGACACGCGACTCGGCTACCTCGACGCGCTGCACAATTATGACCGGTCGGTCATCGAAATCAATCATTTGAAAGGGCAATGACGCGGTGCAAAACTATCCGCACCCAATGTCCATTTTTTATTTTCTAAATTCAAAAAGACATGATTTTTCAGCATAAATTTCTAAAAATGGCCTACCTCGCCGTGCTCGCGGCCATGTTTTTCGCCTGCGGAGAACACAAGCCCGGCGACGGTCACAATCACGGCGAAGCCGAACACCACGAGGAAGCCGAAGGCTCGCTCGAACTGTCCGCCGAACAAATGAAAGCCGTCGGAATCGCCCTCGGCGCAGTCGAGCAGAAGAACCTGCGCTCGGTCGTTCGTGCGAGCGGTCAACTCGAAGTACCGCCGCAAAACAAAGCCGAACTGACGACGCTTGTGGGCGGCGTTGTCCGCCAAATCAACGTGTTGGAAGGCGCGACGGTCAGCAAAGGGCAAATCCTCGCCACGCTCGAAAACCCCGATTTCCTGAAACTCCAACAGGAGTACGTCTCCCTCAAAAACGGCTTCGCGTACACCGAACAGGAGTACCAGCGGCAAAAAGACTTGGCACAGGGCAACGCCGGGACGGGCAAGGTTTTCCAACAAGCCGAGGCGAATTTCCGGGTCGAGAAAGCCAAAATCGCCGCCTTCGAAAAGCAACTCGAACAACTCGGTATCCGCCCCAACGAGGCAATGGCGGGCAACTTCGCCACCCAAATCGCCCTCCGCGCCCCGATTGGCGGCACGGTCAGCCACATCACCGCCAAAATCGGGACGTTCGCCGAACCTGTCCGCCCGCTCCTGGAAATCGTGGACAATTCGCAAATCCACTGCGATTTGCTGGTTTATGAAAAGGATTTGCACAAGGTCAAAGTGGGGCAAAAGGTTAATTTCGTCCTAACCAATCAAGGCAATCGCCAAATTACAGGCACGATTTACGGGGTGAACTCCTCGTTTGAGAACGAAGCAAAAGCAGTGCTTGTCCATGCCAAAATTGCCGGGGCGTATGGCAGCGGGCTGATTCCGGGGATGTATGTTTCAGGGCTGATTGATGTGGGCAACCAGTCGGTCGCTGCGCTACCACTCGACGCGGTGGTGCAGGCGGAGGGCAATAATTTCATTTTCATCGTGGACGAAACCGAGACGCACGGACATGAACGCACAGCCGACGAAAAAGGACATCACCGTGAAAGCACGCATTTCCGAAAAGTGGAGGTGGCGACGGGTGTTTCGGAACTCGGCTACGTCGAAATCATGCCCGTCGGCGAACTGCCTGCCGGGGCGAAAGTGGTAGTGAAAGGGGCGTTTTATTTGTTATCGAAAGTGTCAGCACCTGCGGAACACAACCATTGATTTTCCTTTTCAGAATAATATTCTTTCAGAAAGCCCGGGGCGGGGGGCACGGCTGACTGCCCCGGACTTCCTGCTTTTTCATTAAAAGCAATTCAAAAAATGCTCAATACCGACCCAACCCACACCCATACCTACGACACGCATGGTAAAATGACCTGTTGCTCCCTTGAAGAAAAAATCTACGCCCACGCCGAGGCACAACTCAAAACCGAGGCGCACCAAGACGGCGACGGGCATGACCACGAACACAGCGCTGAGGCGGCTTGGCGACGGCAACATCTACCCGTAATGGTAAGCCTCATGTTGCTTTTGACAGCCATTGTGCTCGACAACTGGCTCAAACCGGGTTGGTTTTCGGGTTGGCTGCGCGTTGTTTGGTACGTTGCTGCCTACCTGCCCGTTGCGCTGCCCGTGATACTTGAAGCGGTTGGAGCCCTGCGAAAAGGCGCGTTTTTCACTGAATTTACTTTGATGGCCGTCGCTACGCTCGGCGCATTTTTCATCGGCGAATACTCGGAAGGCGTTGCGGTGATGATTTTTTACGCCATCGGCGAACTGTTCCAACAAGCCGCCGTGAACCGCGCAAAACGCAACATCAAGGCCTTGCTCGACGTGCGCCCCGATACCGTGACCGTCCTGCGCGGCGCGAAAACCCTGACCGTCAGTCCTGGCGAGGTGCTGCCCGGCGAGTTCATCCAAGTACGCCCCGGTGAGAAAGTCGCGCTCGACGGTACGTTGGTGAGCGAAACCGCCTCATTCAACACCGCCGCGCTCACGGGCGAGAGCAAACCCGACACGAAAGCCAAAGGCGAGATCGTCCTGGCAGGCATGATAAACCTGAACACCGTTGCCAAGGTACGCGTGACCTCACTTTTCAAAGACTCCAAACTCTCGCGCATCCTCGAACTGGTACAGGACGCGACCACCCGCAAATCGAAGGCACAACTTTTCATTTCACGTTTTGCCAAAATTTACACGCCCATCGTATTCTTTTTGGCGGTCGCCATCACCGTATTGCCCTACTTTTTTGCGGATAGTTACATGTTCTCCGACTGGCTCTATCGCGGGCTGGTGTTCCTCGTCATTTCCTGTCCCTGTGCGTTGGTCATCTCGATTCCACTGGGCTATTTCGGTGGAATCGGGCTTGCGAGTCGACATGGGATTTTGTTCAAAGGCTCAAATTTCCTCGACGTGATGACCCAAATCAATACCGTCGTCATGGACAAGACCGGGACGCTGACAAAAGGTGTTTTCAAAGTTAAAAGTGTGGATGCCGCTCCCGGTATTGAACCGACGAAATTGGTGCAAATTGTCGCCGCGCTCGAAAGCAAAAGCACGCACCCTGTCGCCGTTGCGGTGGTCGGTTTTGTTGGAAAAGACAAAACCATGCTACCCGTTTCGGCGGTTGAGGAAATCGCAGGGCATGGCATTCGGGGCAAGGTTGCGGGCGACGAGGTGTTGGCGGGCAACCTGAAATTGATGCAAAAATTCGGAATCGCCACACCCCTGGAAATCGAAGGCATTGTCGAAACTTTCGTTTTGATTGCGGTAAATGGAAAATACGCGGGCTGTATCACCATTGCCGACGAATTGAAAGACGACGCAAAACAGGCGGTCGCCGACCTGCACGGCATGGGTATCCAAACCGTGATGTTGTCGGGCGACAAATCGAGTGTCGTACAAAAAGTAGCTGCCGAACTGGACATCGACCGTGCCTTCGGCGACCTCCTGCCCGATGGCAAAGTCGACAAAGTGCAGGCATTGAAAAGCGAAAACCACCGCCTTGCCTTCGTCGGCGACGGGGTGAACGATGCGCCTGTCGTCGCGTTCGCCGACGCGGGCATCGCAATGGGCGGCCTCGGCTCGGATGCAACAATCGAGACTGCCGACATCGTAATTCAAAACGACCAGCCCTCAAAAATTGCATCGGCAGTAAAAATCGGGAAACTCACCCGCCGAATTGTTTGGCAGAACATCGGGCTGGCTATGGCGGTGAAAATCGCTGTTCTCGCGCTCGGCGCGGGTGGAGTGGCTACGCTCTGGGAAGCGGTTTTTGCGGACGTGGGCGTAGCGCTGTTGGCGATTTTGAACGCGGTTCGCATCCAAAAAATGAAGGTCTGAAAACCCGATATTAACCCAAATTTGCTTTTATACCATGATGCTTTTTGGTTTCCTCTTGATTTACTTCCTGACTACGTTCGCACTGCCGAGTTGGTTAGTCTGGAAAAATACGGGCGTCAACCCGGTAGTTTTGCCCAAAGATGATTCGGTTTATGGCTTCGTCGGTGGCATTTTCAAATGGCTCATTGCCCTTGTTTTTGTTTGTCTCGGCGTAAATGCTTTTGCCCCGGAACAGGTGGCACGGCTTTTTCCGCCTCTTGACTGGCTCGAAAACCCGCTCACTCCTGCGGTTGGTTGGTCGCTTTTGATCGGTTCGTGGTTGCTGATTGTAGCGTCACAACGCACAATGCGCCAGTCGTGGCGTATTGGGATTGACGAAACAGAATCGACCGAATTGGTGAAAAACGGTCTTTTCGCCCGTAGCCGCAACCCTATTTTCCTCGGCATGATGTTGACAATGACGGGGCTATTTTTGGTGTTGCCCAACGCCATGACCCTGCTTGCGGCGGTCGTTTCGTGGGTCGTAATTTCGGTTCAAATCCGTTTGGAGGAAGATTTTTTGACAAAACAGCACGGGCAAGCGTACCGCGATTATTGCCAAAAGGTAGGGCGTTGGGTATAACCCTTTCTGATAACCTGCACTTTATAAGCCGTTCAACTTACTGCAAATCGGTATCAATGCTTTGGGCTAATATCCATTGTAGTTGTGGAGTTGGCCGGAATCCGGTAAGTAATTCTCCTGTATCCGGGTTGTGCCAATCGTGTAGCGAAGGTTCAAAAATCCATTCGTCATACTGCTGTAACAAGGTCGGCGCCTGCTGTGTGTATCCGGGCTGTTTGGGAAGATTGAAACCGAATCGTTCAAATAGGCGGTAGGGTTTCATGGCACTAAAAATAGTGTCGAGTGCTGCGGCATAAACCATTCGGGGAATCTTGCCTCCGGCCTTTTTATTCAAATCGGGTTCGGTAAAAATTTTGCTCCCGTATTTGATGAGTTCGACCAAATCCCTTTCGACACATTGCACCCTCCGCTGGTGTTGCGCTCTGGGGCTTGTGTATTTCCGCGTCCACTTTTTTAGCCATTCGTCTGTCAGGATTTTTGCAATCTCGGCATTGGGTACGATCAGGTGCAAATGGGGGTTATAGGTTTTTGAAACCGGGTTAAAATTGCACTCCAACGATTTTATACCAATCAACTTTGGCCCAAGCCCACGTTGATTGTTTTTCTTGCATTTCTCCCGAATTTGCCGAAACGCTTTTTTTATCCCGAAAAGCCACAAATCCAATTTGCTTGCCCGAACTGCTTTTACCGTAAGCGTGACAAAATGAGGGTCTTCCCAGGTGTTTATTTCAGGCAAATATCGGTTGATAATATCAGCCTTACGGATGCAGCAACACACTGTGCAGAATCGGTTTTTACAGTACCTACCGTAAACACGCCCATCGGAACCGAAGAACTTTTCCTGGCAGTGGTAGGTGTTCCAATAGGCTTTAACCCGTTCGTGTGCTTCCTTTTTTTCGGCCACCTTAATCAGGTTTAGTATCATGCCTTGGGTAATCATTTTCCGTTTGGCGCGCCGTTGCCATACTAATTTATCTGCCAAGTCGGAGCCTGCTCCATACACGACCCTACCTTGTGAAAGTGCGAAATAGTCGCCCTGGGCTGTCCCACTTTGTGCTAACGTATCCAGGAATTTTTCCGAAGCGGAGCCGGAGAAGGGCTTTTTCATTTTGCAACCCGCCTCCGCCGGTTCTCAATCAAATACTCACCTGTCTTATGTTTTGATTCGGGTTCGCCGATGCGATTTTGAAGCAACCAGGCATCTACCTGGCTCCGTTCAAAATAAATCCGTTTGCCGCGCTTGGCGTGCGGTACCGTGCCTTTTGCGGTGAGTTTGTAAACAGTTGCTTTGGATAGCCCTGTGTACTCACAGAATTGGCTGAGGTTGAAGATGGTTTTCCCTGCTTCTTGTGGTGTGCCTTGTGGAGGGTTGCTTTTATGGAATTGCTCCAATTCCTCCCGGACAATCTGCCTTAGTTGGTCAGGGGTTGCTACAATCAAATTTTCCATGATCTGCGTATTTACTGCGCAAATCTTGGCCGATTATTAGCGTAGGGAAGGGTGTAGGGATACCCTATTCTTTGCTGTTCTTCCGCTTCCTTTTTCTCTTGTTTATCAATTCGGCGATTTCATCCAGCCCCATTTTTTCAAACCATGATTTCACGATTTCTACGTCGTCTGGGTTCAACATCTTGCGCTCATCAATGACGCCCCGCCAGCGTTTTAGAATTGTAGTGTTCTTAATTTTTGGATTAGGTTCTTTTCCAGTAATGGACTGGACAAATTGAGCATATAGCAAGTCGGAGCCCTTCCCCCGATCAAAGTTTGCCGCTTTCAAAAGGTAAAATATTGCCAAAACAGATTGAGCCGTTGTAAACCCGGTGTTGGATTCAGTTGGGTTTTCGTCTTGCTCCATTTCTGCCAACCGTTTTTCTTCCGCTTCTTGCATCGCCGTCATTTTCGCTTTGAATAATTTTTGGAAGTTGAGCCTTTCGTTGATTAGTGTGCTATTCCCCTTAATCCTATCGACAACATCCTGCTCCATTGCCTCCAAAAAGTATGCTTGCAAGTCAGGACGAAGTTTGGCCGCTCGATCAAAAATATCATCAACCAACTTTGGAAGTTCTTTGCGCAGGCGGTCATAATCGGCAAATGGATGCTCGTTAAATGAATCTTTGAACATGAAAAATTCTTCTCGCGACGGCTTGTACTTTCGTAGCCCCTCAAATATTTTGTCGGTTTCCACGCAACATAATTTGTAATGTACTTTACCCTTCGGGGGATTCGTGTCCAGGAATGTAAATCGCTCAATATCAAAGCCGGTGAGATTCAAAAGGTACTGCCGGTATTGGTAAAACACTAAAACGGCTACCTGTGGAATATACCGGGAGTAATTGCCGTCATCTTCGGGCATTATGAAAATACGTGGCACCCCTTGGTAAGGATCGGCCTTAATGATAATTTGATTATACCAATAGGCAATTTCGTTTTTGAAATCCCGGCTAACGTGTTGTCCTCCTGATGGCGACATTCCGACTACACCGGAGGCATAGGCTTGACCTTGGTTGTACCATACCGGAACTAAAGTGAGGGTTTTATCGGTCAGGATTTTGTCAATCTCCTGAATTTCATCTTCGATTCTTTTGTCATGTTCACCAGGAGCCGCCAACCTTTCTTCAAATCTTTGAATGTAATAGGCCAAATTCTTGCTCACATGATCGGCCAATATTGCCTCCTGTTTATCCACGATTTTTTGATATTCACTTTCTGGCAAGACATGGATTTTCGTCACGTTTTCTGGTTCGTGAAACACCCCACTCTCTCCATATTTGAACCACCACATACTCCAGGGCAAAGTGCCATCTAACCAATTTTCGTGGGTGTAGGAAATCCGCTCTAAGTCGTTGTTTTCTTCCATCTAAAATTTGAGATAACAGGGTTAGCAATCAGAGTGAAATCGCCAATAATGAGGGGTTAATGAGCCGGGGCGTTTTCATCCACACCCAAATACCGTAGGGCATTACCCGCCATGCGTCGTTGCGTGTCCTCTCCGAACTTGTCCAGGTAGGCGTCGGTAGTTGCTCTGTTTTCGTGTCCCAATGCTTCGCCAATCGCGTCTCCCGATTCACCCGCTATGCGCTGGGCTGCTGCATACGTGTCGCGTGCCGTGTAGTTGTGTACGCTTTTTTTGGCTATCTCCAATTTTTCAGCAATGCGCCCCATGTACTTGTTTATGACTTTCCGCACATTTCCGTTTGCTGTATATTTCTGTTTTGGCGTCATGCCTATTTCAAAAATCGGGAAGACATATTCATCGGGGTTGCCCGAAGGATTGCCCCACCTTTCAATGATCGCTCGTAAAACAGGAGTTAGTGAGACTTCGATTGCTTTCTGGTGTGTCGCGGTTCGGCGTGTTTTGGAACGATAAAAGACAATGCGCTCCGCGTGAAAATCTATATCACGAAATTTCAAATTTGACACGTCTTTCATGTTCGCGCCATTAAGCAAAAAAGAGAAAAGCCATAAATCGCGGGCTTTGGCTTCGGCCTCATTTTCGGGTTGATACTGGAATATCTTTTCAATCTCCGACTGTTTTAGAGGTTCGGCGGGATTGCGTTTAGTTGGAATTTGAAAACCGTTTTTCCGCTTTCCGAAGGGATAGGCGGCGTCGGGTATCACACCCGCTTCAATGACCTCATTGAATAGCGCCCGCAGGTAACGCAGGTAGATGCCTATTGTAGCCGTGCTTTTCCCTTCGTCCTCCATTTGCTTTTTGTAGCGCCGCAAAAAGTCCGGGGTTATGTCGTAGAATTTCAGATTCTCCCTAAATCCCAACAGGGAATTGCGGCTCATCTCGTAGCCTCTGGATGAGCTTATCCGGCCATCTTCAATAAGTTCCTGAATCTTGGAATTGTATGCTTCGGCGAGGTTTGCACTTTTCGGGTTGTTGGCCTGCTGGTCGAAATAGGCCGCCTCAAATCTTTCAAAAGTGAAAAACGGCAGATTGTCAGCAATCCGGTTTGCTTTTGATTTCAATTCATCGAGGTATTCACGGTGCGCTTTAAAATCGCCGCGCGGTTTAGCGCCAAATGTTTTATCGAAGTCATCCTGGGAGAGGTCAAAGGGTGTCTTTTCCTCTTGGGCGTCTTTGATGATAACAGGGTAATATTTTTGCTTCCGCTGGAATGTTACCCGGAGTTTGACGGGGAAAAGCCCCGATTGTTTGGGACGGCGGGTGTCCAATATGACTTTTACGGTAATGTCCTTTCTCATTGAGCCTGCATTTTGTATGTATAAAGATACCGGTTTGCATACAATTTGCATACAAATTAGGAAAATAAAACCATAACAACGGAAAAGAAAGGCTCAACAAATCTTATATTTGTCTTGTTTATCAATTACTTACGAAAGATACAGAAAACAAAGAAACAAGGTCGGAAAACGTGATCTTTTGACTCATAATCAGATGGTCGCGGGTTCAATTCCTGCCGGGCCCACAAAAACATAAACGACTTGCAAGGTTTACCTTTGCAAGTCGTTTTTTATTACCTCATCCTGAATTCTATTTCAAGCCTTCACCATGCTCAGAGCAACTTGTTTACTGTTATTCATCAGCCTATTGACAAACTGCACCACCCCAAGAAGACTCAGTGGTGGCCGGGCTACAGTTAACAACAAAAATTCCATGTATCAAAAAGCCGAATACATTGCTGGAAGCGATACCCTGCCATATCGCTTGCTGCTGCCAGAGGATTATGATCGCAGCAAATCATACCCGTTGGTGCTTTTTCTTCATGGCGCCGGTGAGCGCGGTAAAGACAATGAGCTGCAACTACTTCACGGAACTTCCCTGTTTCTTAAACCCGAGAACCGCCATAAATATCCTTGTCTGGTACTGGTACCGCAATGTCCGGAAGAAAGCTATTGGGCCTCAAGACTTTATGACGAAAACAAGTCACAGCATGGCTATTCTTATGATTACCGAAACACAATAACCAAGAGCCTTCGTATGGCCTTGGAACTGACCCAAAAGATCATCAAAACAGAATCGGTTGATGCACAACGGGTGTATATCACCGGACTCAGCATGGGCGGCATGGGTACATTTGAAGCCGTGGCACGCGAACCCAACCTGTTCGCTGCTGCCGCACCGATCTGTGGCGGTGGCGACCCGAAAGGCTTTAATGGAAATGGCCCGCAAACGCCTTTCTGGATTTTTCACGGAACGGATGATCCAATCGTTTCCGTGGATTATTCAAGAGAAATGTACAAGCAACTGAAAGCCCTGGGCTGGGAGGCTACCTACACCGAATACCCGGACGTGGAACACGATAGCTGGAACAATGCTTTTGCCGAGCCCAATTTTCTGAAATGGATGTTTTCGAAACAAAGGTGATGGCTTTGTAGTGGTTGAGACGATGGTTGCCCTTTAAATATGCGACTGGTGAATCCTTGATATCATTCAAAACTTTTGAAAACTTTTGGACTGATCCCAACATAAATTTCAGACCCTGAAAGGGTCAAACCATAAATCACCCCGTATGAAATGCGGGGTGATAAGGCCCCGAAAAATCCCAAGCCTGAAGGGCTTGAATGTTTCAATGGTTCGCACATTCAACCCCTTCGGGGTTGGGTCATTTGCCATCGTTTTTTGCCCCGCATTTCATACGGGGCTATTCAGGGTTTAACCACTTCGTGGTTATTTGTATTTTTCTTAATCCTTCCTGGGGGCATTTTCTGGATTATTAAATCCAATGCAGGCCGTTTCGTTCATTCTTATCGACTAACCACTATTCTCTGCACCACTGACAATCTATTATCAAGATACAAGTTGACAAAATATACGCCATCCATCAGGCTGTTTACATCCAATATGGCAGGGCTCCTGACAGGTGAATTAATCATTACCTTTTTCCCTAAAATATCTACTACCTCAATACTACCATGCGGGCTATCCGGAGCCGACCAGACAATATGAATCTGGTCCTGGGCTGGATTCGGGAACACCTTGCAATCAATTTGATTTTCAAGCTGTTGAGTTCCGCTCATATTCGGCTCAGTTTCCACCACATGCGCATCGGTAAAACGGAATTTCCCATCGTTGTCAATGGCCTTAGCCAGTACTACAACTGTTTCAATAACAGTCGGCGTCCAAACAGCAGAATAGGGTGGGGTATTGTCGCTGCCGATCAAGGTGTCGTTTACAAAGAACTCCATTTTGGCTATACTGCCATCTGGATCGGAAGCATTGGCGCTGATGTTTAAACCTATGCCCAGTGGCGCCAAGGCATTGTTAGCAGGCGCTGTGAGGGAAACGGTTGGCTCATTTCCGCACATGCCTGAAAGAACGCAAAGTGCGTCGTATTTGGGTGCCTTGCTCAGATTTTGCAGATATTGGAGATCTTCCGTGGCACCCCAGCAGCCGTAGCGGCTCACACCACCGCTCATGACAAAGTAGCAAACCAGATCATTGGTGCCCACTGGCGCCGTACCGTTGGCATTGGCCGAAAACCAGTTGTCGCGGTAATTGTGGATCACCGCATCTTTCATTTCAGGCAGACGGTTGGCATTGATGCGATTGGCCAGGTTGGTGGTGCTGCCGCCACCATTATCGGGTCCGCCCTCGTATTGCAGGTGTTTTATCTGCCACTGGTCTGCGAATTGGGCCAGGGTCTGGATATTGGCCACATTGTTGTCGCTATTGGCTGACATAGCCGCAACTACCTGCAGCGGAGTGGCATTGGAGGCAGCTCCGTTATCGTTGAAATAGGGCGCAGAAGCGATGCCGTAAATAAAGTCTTTTGGTGGACCGTACGTATTCGTTATCCAGGTGAGTACATCTTCGTACCAGGGGAGCCAGCCACCGATCTGCCAGGCAAATACCGGGCGGATTTTTGTCCGGGAAGCCACCGTAACACCCATTACCTCTTCAAATATTTTTCCAAATTTAATGACCTGCTTGGCCACTCTTCTCGCGCGTCGGCGGTCGTCCCACTGCGTGCTGGCGCGTATGTCGGCATCTTCGGGCGATTGCAAGACGGCATCGTAATTGTACTGAAATTGAGAAAAACTGCCGTTCCACACTTCATTGCTGTATTCGAGATAAATGTTGATGTCGGGGCGCAAGGTGGCTTTCATTAATCTGGCTAACTCCACCACATACATACTATCGGCATCTACGGGAATGTTGATCCATATATCCCGGTCAGTGTAATTCCCCAGCGCGATGATGCGTTCCCAGGGGGCGCCTTTGGTAAATCGGGGAGCATCTGTATGCTGCCGCATCGCCCATGTCTGTTTGCCCGGATAGGCCACATTGCTGTTATTGGTATGCAGGTAATCCATAAAGCGGATGGTGCTGAACGGACTTATGGCATTCAGATATTCGGTGCGAAAAAGCTGGGGTGTATTGTGCTGATACCCTGGCCGCATAAGCCGTATGTTTTTCAAGCCTTTCTCCCCGTTCCCGAAATCGGTTTGTAGAAAATTCACCATTAAAAAGCCATAATTACCAATGGTGCCTGCATTGGAACCTCCGCCGGGCGGGAAAACGATGTCCAGCGAAGTGGTATTGGTGGCAGGGTCGTATTGCTGATTTTGAAAGGAAATGGGAGCGTCGCTCCAGGAGGTGAGCGTAGCTTGTCCATTGAAGGAAAGCGTATAAGTACCGCTTTGGTCAACTACATAATGCTGCGGATCGTCAGGTGCGTTGTTCCAGGCATTGAATGGGCGCTGATCGAAGAACACCACCCGGAAATCTTCGGTGGGCCAGCCCTCGGCATCGGTGGTGGCGTTGGCGCCACTATTGGCCACGCTTTGCCAGGCGGTGGCCGTGAGGGCAACATTTGGAAATTCAAGAGCGCGACCGCCAATGCCGTCGAGTCCTACGCCGATCTGGGCGGGATAGGTTTGGGCGGAGAGAGAGGCGCTGAAAAGGGAGAGTATCAGAAGAAGAACGGGTGATATGTTTCGCATGGTATATTAAAGTGTGGTGTTTTGTGCAAATATCGAACATCGAACAAGGAACACCGAATCTTGAAGTAACTGGATAAGTACAAATGTTGAAAATTTAACTTTCTATCGTCCTTGAAGCTTCTCACTTTTTAGGAAAAGAAGTGTATGTTTAATAAACTGGTTGAGTGAATTGAAAAACATGCCCCCGGTGAGGGGTCAAACCCTGAAAAACTCTGTATGAAATGGTGGGTAAAATGTTTTCGCAATATTTGCAACCCTGTGTACCTATCGACCGGGTGACTCAAAGTCACCCGGTCGATAGGTGTTCGGTATTTCCACCTCGCATTTCATGATGGGTTATTCATGTGTAACCACTTCGTGGTTTTTTTGATTTCATCAAAATCTACTTCAGAATTCAAAATTCAATTCGGTGTTCGGTGTTCGATATTCGATATTCAAACAAATAACTGCCATTGCGTCTGTCGCCCTGACGGTCTTTCTGGGCTATTACGCTGATCGAAACCAGTTCCTTTCTTTCATCGCGGCATATGCCTTGTTTTTCGCCCTGTATATATGGGTGTGTTTTTATCAGGACCAAACAGAATCCCGTTTCTGGATAAACCTCGGGATCGCTTTGCGGGTGTTGCTGCTGTTCAGTCTGCCCAACCTTTCCGACGACTTTTTTCGCTTTATTTGGGACGGTAGACTCACGATTGCCGGTTATCATCCATTCATTCACACACCGCGCTATTTTATTGAAAACCAAATACTTCCAACAGGTATTTCAGTAGCCCTTTTCAACAAACTCAACTCTCCGGATTACTTCACGGTGTATCCGCCTGTATCCCAGGTAATATTTGCCATCAGCGCCTGGTTTTCCGCGGGGAATGATCGCCTGGCAGTAGTGATCATCAAACTGTTTCTATTGTTGGGTGAGATAGGAGTGATACGGATTTTGGCCAGACAGTTTAATCAACCCAAAGCAGCAGTACTGTACGCGTTGAATCCTCTGGTTATTTTGGAATTAACTGGGAACTGTCATTTTGAAGGGCTAATGGTGTTTTTTATCCTGCTGGGCATACTAACCATCAGAAAAACGGATGTGTTGAAATCAGCCGTGTACTGGGCGCTGGCAGTGGCCACCAAATTGCTTCCGGTATTGTTTGTTCCGCTGGTATGGCGCTGGCTTGGCTGGCGGAGGGGATTGCAATTTGTGTTGTGGTTTGGCTTGTTTTCCCTGATCCTATTTTTGCCATTACTCGCTGTATTTCCCCAGATATTTGAAAGCATCGACTTGTATTTTCGGGAGTTTCAGTTCAATGCCAGTATTTACTATCTGGTGCGCGAGATCGGGTTTGCAAAAATTGGCTGGGACATTGGTGAGTTTTCCGGACCGGCTTTGGCAGCGCTGGCGCTCTTGGGCGTATTGCTGATTTCCTTGTTTGGAGGATGGAAAAAGCAAAAGAGCGAGTCGTTATTTGCCTCAATTATTGTGTTTTCCCTGTTTCTCTACTACAGTTTGGCGGCTGTAGTGCAGCCATGGTATTTGTGTGTACCTTTTGCGCTTTCGTTGATAACTCCCTGGCGGTTTATGATCTGGTGGACGGGCCTGGTGGCGCTTTCCTACAGTCATTACGATGGGGGAGGCCGAGAGGAGCATTTCTGGCTGATCGGACTGGAGTATGGGGTATTGTGGGGGATACTGCTTTGGGACGTGCTGAAGCGATATACAGGAGACGGGCCGATTGATTAAATGAGCAAATGATTAAATGAGTACATGATTGTTGATGGAAATGATGATTTTAGAATGGACAAATAGGCGTTTGGTGAAAAAATAGTCAAAAGAAAGATTCCCAATTCAGCTTCAGCAATCCCATCAACAATCATGTACTCATTTAATCATGTACTCATTTGTTCTTAGCTTTTGAGATAATGCAGCCCTGTAACCCCGCAATCAAACATATGTACTGAATCCAGCTTTAGTTCTATTGGTTTGTCGGCGGTATTGAAAACGGAGATCCCTTTGCCCAGAATAACCGGATTTACAAATAGCCAGTACTCGTCGATCAGTCCGTGTGCCATAAGAAAGCGCACAACAGAAGGGCTGCCAAAGATCAGAATGTCTTTCCCTTCCTCTGCTTTGATCTTTTGAATTTCGGTCACGGCATTTTCTCCGATAAACCGGGTTTTATCGCCACCCGGTCCTTGCATGGAGTTGCTGAGCACGATCTTATCCACCTTGCTGTACCAGGCCGAGTGATTGATGTCGTGTTTGGTGGCGTTGGGCTTTTGTGCAGCCGTGGGCCAGTAGCTTTCCATCATTTGCCAGGTAACACGGCCGTACATGGCAGAACCGGCTTCATTTGTAAAAGTTTCCACCAGATCGAACAGGGCGTTGTCCAGTTGTATCCAGTCCATTTCGCCGTTTGGTCCGGCGGCATATCCGTCGAGCGTGGTGTGCATAGACATGATGATCTTTCTCATAATGCAGATTTTTCTAAGTTTCTACGAAGTTATGCTATGATTACAGCGAATAACATGATTTGAATAAGGTGAAAAGGTGATTTCAAAATAACCGTTCCCGATAAACTGGAATAACTAGTGTAATTATGCACTAACCACTAACCACTAACCACTAATCACTAATCACTAATCACTTTAAAGTTTCCCGGCAAAGCAACTTCCAGAATCTTCAGATTAGGGCTAAAAGCTTTGAAGTTAAAGGGTAAACCGGGTGGGAGAACAAAGGCATCGCCGGTTTTCAGGGTCTCCAATTTATGCCCTTCAGCTTTCAATTCGAGATGGCCCTTCAGCACAAAGGAAAAATAAATGTCAGTGTTATGGCTGAAAGAATCGGTAGTCGAAATCCCGGTTAACGGACGCACCACCTGTACGGAAGCAAGTCCATTTGTAGCTTTATTGACACCTGTTTCCCGGCGCTCGAAGCCAGCAATTCGCCCCTTTTGCCATAGGCTGTTTTTGGCTATATGGTGGCAAAAAGTTTGTCCCTTAAATACTCTATCAGGCAACATGTTCCCGGTTGGTAGTTCCATTTCATGATCAATGGTGGTCATATGCACGGCCGGCACACCAATTTCAATGACCTCCAGATTATCGGAGGCTTCCAGCACGCGGTGCCTGATCTCGGGTGGCTGTGTGACACAATCTCCGGCATTCAGGATAAAGGGAGGCCCCTGATCCTCATATACAAGTTTTACCCAGCCTTTGAAACAGTAAATGAGTTGGAAACCGATGGTATGATAATGTACCATATCGGGTACCGGACCGCCATTCGGGATACGGATATGGGAAGCGATGATACTTCCGCCAAGCCGGTCGGGTATCAAATCGCGGTACAACATGCCTGCGCGACCGATGATCCAGGGCTCTTTGTCTTGCAGTTGCCGTACCTCAAACTTGTGTTGAGTGACAGGGTTTCCCAGTTCAAAGTTTAGCGGAGCAAAACTGATGCGGGTACCGTTAGGTGCGGTGATCTTCTCATCATGTCTATCATGACCTGTCAGAAGCTGAAGCGCGGGGGCAGGGCCATTAAAATGTTTATCCAGTCGGATATTCAAACCAAATCCTGACATAATGGCCACTACCGGAGAATCAGCCGGATATATTTTTTCCAGGCGAAAGCCCAGGTTTGTAAAGAAATCCATATCCACAGCGAGGTCTTTACTGGGCAGTAATACCTGTGCAAGTATGGCGGGTTGTTTGTCTGTCATATCAGGGAAAGACGGCAATTTGCAACAATAGTAAAAAGATATGCTGACAAAGGGGCGATTTGGAGCAACTTTGACCGATCGTTTACAGGCAGATTATTTTAACACTATTATTGAAAACAATCCTTATCTTTGTTTTACCACAGGCACTGTATTTCCTGCGCCGGCTCGAACACCTAAAAAAGTTTTAATAACAGAGGTACTCACCGGGTTCAAGGAAAGCTGTTGCCGTTGACTTGTCCGGCGATTAGCAGCTATGCCCGACTCCCGCACTGTCTGCCTCGCATTTACCGCTAGCGAAGCCTTGGTTTTGCACGTTGCAGTGTCTGTGGTTTTTCCATCCATTTTTATGACAAACGAATTCATTGCCTACATCGAAAAACAGCATGTTGATCGGCAGGCATTCCTCCGTGAAATACACCGGATCATTCTGGAAAATGACAAAACAATATCCCCGGTCATCGAGCCGATGATGGGTAAGGAGATGATCATATACAAGGACAGAGGCATGATGAAATACGCGCTTTCCAGCGTTAAAAATTATATATCGCTTCATGTATTGCCGATATATGGTTCCAAACCATTGCACGAGAAATACATGGCCATGTTGCCCGAGGCGAATTTCCAGAAAGGCTGTATAAACTTCGAAACCCGGGAGCAGTTGCCTCTGGAAATCGTGCAGCAGTTGATTGCCGATTGTGCACCCATTGATCTGGTGAAAATCAGGGAGGATTATCTGAAAGCAAAGAAGCAAAAGAAGTAGGGTGTTGGCTTCTCTCGTTTACGTTTGCTCCAGGTACTCCTGCAGAAATACCTGGAGCGGCAATCCATTTTATAGCTTTTCAATTATCCGGCTCAGTCTGTTTCTGAACGCTCGCCCATGCAACAAGTACCAGCGCAAGTAATTCCGCAATCGTCCGCATGATATGGAGCGACCACCACTTGTCTCGCAACGCTGTCCAGTTTTCGGGAAGTGAATCTGATCGCCAGTCCAGCATTTCCTGCTGAATGGGCAGGTTTCCAAAGCGGGAGATCAGGATACAGGAGGCAAAGCATACGGCTGCAATAAGCAAAGTAATGAAAACAGCTCTGTTTTTGCGCTGCATAAAAGCGGAAACCAGGGTTATGATCGTCGCCAGAAACACCAGAGAAACCATCAGTGTGTTCAGAGACCTGACGAGGTTTTGTTGTTGCTCCAGGTACGTGGACGCTGAGTAGTTTGCGGGATTCATGCCCATCCAGATACCAAAGCTGGTGCCAGCAAGCAGGGAAGCAATAATGATGTTGACTACACGAATAAATGTTGTTTTCATAAATATATATATTTAGTAATGGTGTATAAACAAGCCTGTATATGCAAACACCAACAACGCGCCTCGTCAAAATCGAATGAAAGGTATGCTAATATTTAAATGCTTATGTGAAAATAATGAGGGGTTTGGAGAATGCCGGAAGCATCGAAAACACCTGCTCTTCCATCCCACCACATCTTCACCTCTTTAAAAATTACAATCAAAACTATTTGTTTTAATTGTAGGTCTTTTGCATGCTTTGGTATTTACTTTGTGCCAAATTGTTTTAAAAGTAGTTTTGTCTGCTTGCAAGCCTCACGATCGTTTGCCGATGAACAACAAATATGATGGATACTGGACAATAGAAAAATCCTCCTTCTGAAATCCCATCATCAATCATATGCTCATGTAATCATATGATCATTTAATCAACCGTACGACGCCCGGGCAGACAATCCAAATATTCCATCCCGCCTTCATCCAATAACATTCAGTGAAAATTGCTTTTGTGCATGTCGCTCTGCGCACATTCATATTTCAGCCTGCGCTACGGCACCTTGTCACCGACACAAGTGGTGGAGGCCGCCGCCGCGCTTCGGGTAAAAACCCTGGTTCTGACCGATATCAACAACACATCGGCCAGCCTTGAATTTGTGCGCGCCTGCAAACGAAAAGGTGTAAAGCCACTGCTGGGCATCGAGTTTCGCGACGAGGAACACCGCTTTCTGTACACAGGCATCGCCCGCAGCAACGCAGGCTGGGCGGCGCTTTGCAAGCTGCTTACCGAGCATTCGCTCTCGGGTAAGGCACTTCCCGCAGTAGCGCCACCTATGGAAGATACCTTCATCATCTACGACCATGAAGCAAAGCCTTTTTCCCTGTTTCGCCCCGAAGAATTTATAGGTATTCGCCCTTCGCAGGCCGGCGGACTCTTCTCTTCGCCGTTGCGACACCATCTGGATAAGCTCGTTATCTGGCAGCCCGTCACTTTCGAAAACGAAGAAGGTTTCCGGCTCCACAAACTCCTGCGCGCCATCGATGCCAATACGCTGGTAACCAAGCTCGACAAGGTGCAGGTAGCACGCGGCGACGAGCATTTTCTGCCGAAAAACGAATTGTTGGAGCCTTTTAAAAACTACCCGAAAATCGTACAAAATACGCGCCGCCTGCTCGAGTCCTGCTCCATACAATTTGAAACGGGCCTGCAACTTAACCGCCAGTCTTTCATCGGCTCCCGGAAAGGTGATCTGGAGTTGCTCACCAAACTCGCCGAAAGCGGCTGTAAACGTCGATACGGACCCTACAACCAGCGTGCCTGGGAACGCCTGCGTCAGGAACTAAAGGTCATCGCGGAGCTGGACTTTACCACCTATTTCCTCATCACCTGGGATATTGTGCGCTACGCCGAAACATCGGGCTACCATCACGTGGGTCGCGGAAGCGGAGCCAATTCCATTGTCGCCTATTGCCTGGGCATCACCGATGTGGAGCCGCTGGAACTCGATCTGTATTTCGAGCGATTCATCAATCCGCAGCGTACCTCGCCGCCCGACTTCGACATAGATTTTTCCTGGGACAACCGTGACGACGTGACCGATTACATTTTCAAGCGCTACAAACGCGAACATACCGCCCTGCTGGCTACATACAGCACTTTTCAGCACACGGCGATAATCCGGGAACTCGGCAAGGCATTTGGTCTCACAAAAGACGAGATCGAAGTGATACTGGCATATTGGTCGGCCATAACGCCCGGCACCTGGGAATGGGGCACCCGGCGCGGTGAGGCGCCGCCGCCGCCCACTGGAAACATCAAAGTTGCTTCCAACGGGAAACCACAAAGCCCCGCCGCCGAGGTAAAGACCGCCAACCTGCATCCATGGGCCAAACACATCCTGCGCTACAGCGAAATGCTCGTGGACTTTCCCAATTACTTGTCGATACACGCCGGGGGCATCATCATTTCCGAAAAACCGCTGAACGAATACACCGCTCTGCAAATGATGCCCAAAGGCTTCCCAATCGTGCATTTCGATATGTACGTAGCCGAAGAATGGGGCTTCCACAAATTTGATGTGCTAAGCCAGCGCGGACTTGGCCATATCAAAACCTGCGTGGACCTGGTGCGGGAAAATCAGCACAAAGCCATTAACGTACACGAAGTAGAGTTGTTGAAAAGAGATGAAAAGCTGCGCGCTCAGCTGCGCAGTGCGCATTGCATGGGTTGCTTCTACATCGAGAGTCCCGCCATGCGTGGACTGCTGCGCAAACTTCGCTGCGACTCCTACGTGCATCTGGTGGCGGCGAGCAGCATCATCCGGCCGGGGGTCGCTAAAAGCGGGATGATGCGCGAATACATCCAGCGTTTCCACCAGCCAAACAGCTTCGAGTATTTGCACCCCGTTTTCAAAGACCATCTCAGCGAAACCTTTGGCGTGATGGTGTATCAGGAAGATGTGATGAAGATCCTGCACCATTTCGCCGGTCTCGGCCTCGATGAAGCCGATGTAATGCGGCGCATGATGACCGGCAAAAAGCGCTCTTCAGAAGCCTTTGCGCGTCTACGGCAAAAGTATTTTGACAACTGCCGAACAAAGGGTCATTCCGCGGAGCTGGCTGCCGAGGTGTGGCGACAGATCGAAAGCTTTGGCGGTTATTCCTTTTGCAAGGCGCATTCGGCCAGTTTTGCCGTGGAGTCATTCCAAAGCCTGTACCTGAAAACCTATTTCCCGCTGGAGTTCATCACGGCGGTGATCAACAATTTCGGCGGTTTTTACAGCACGGAATTTTACGTGCATGAGGCGCGCATGTCGGGTGGGCGAATTCACGCGCCCTGCATCAATCGCAGCCGCAACCTGACGCGCATCGAAGACAAGGATATTTACCTGGGTTTTATACACCTGAAAGGACTGGAGGCGCAGCTTATTGAGGATATCGAACAGCAACGGACAAAATTCGGCGCCTTCAAATCGCTGGAAGATTTCGTGCGGCGGGTGCACATCGCCCCCACGCAACTGGATATCCTGATCCGCATCGGCGCCTTTCGTTTTACCGGACTGAAAAAGAGCGAATTGTTTTGGGAGAAAAGCCGGGTGCTTACGCGAAACAGCGGGCTGGGTATCACTCCCTTGTTTGCCGACGAAAGCGAAAACTACCGTCTCCCGGTGCTCGACGACGGCGCTTTCGATCAGGCTTTCGACGAGATGGAACTGCTGGGCTTTCCGCTTTGCTCACCCTTTGATTTGCTGGAAGAATCGGCCAGGCAGGAAGATTTCGGGCTACCCGCTTCCGACATGGGCGATCACCTGCAAAAACTGGTGACCATGACCGGTTACTATGTGTGCCGCAAGGATACCCGCACGATCAAAGGCGAGCTGATGCATTTCGGCACCTGGCTGGATACGAAAGGACGCTTTTTCGATACGGTGCACTTTCCGGATCAGTTGAAAAAAACGCCTTTTCGCGGGCGCGGGATTTACCGCATCCGCGGGCGCTTAATACCCGATTTTGGGTTTGTGAGTTTGGAGGCGACGAATATGGAGCGACTGGCTTATCGGGTGGATGAACGATATGGATGATATACGAAATCTGATATCGCGAGATATGATATGCGATTGGAAATGGGATTTCACACTCACACTGTGTGGGTGTTTTCACTCCGCAGGAAGAGCAGTGTGAGTAACAGATGCTTGTTTAGTAGTTTAATTGACGATTGATGATTACATAATTACATGATTGTTGATGGGATATCTTCCTGCGGTCGACATGAGGATGCGCACAATTAGGATTCTTATTCAGATTTATCTATTCAGTCGATCCGCCGAAGGCACAAGAGAAATCTTCAAAATTATCAATCAAACATCCCATCATCAATCATGTAATTATGTAATCATCAATCGTCAATAATATAACCAACCGCACCACCCACCCAATGCACACACCCTTCTCCAACCGCTCCATCCTCCATCTCGACCTCGATGCTTTCTTCGTATCGGTGGAGCAACTGCGCAACGACAGCTTGCGGGGCAAACCGCTGATCATCGGTGGAAGCAGCAACCGCGGGGTGGTGGCATCTTGCAGCTATGAAGCCCGCGCATTCGGTGTGCGCTCGGCTATGCCCATGCGGCAGGCTTTGCAGCTTTGTCCGGACGCGCTGGTGCTGAAAGGCGATATGGAATCCTATTCCAAGCACTCGGCGCTGGTACGCGAAGTAGTCAGCGAGCAGGCGCCTTCCTTTGAACAGGCTTCGATAGATGAGTTTTACCTCGATCTCTCAGGTATGGACAAGTACATCGGCTGCTGGAAATGGAGCAATGAGCTTCGAGAGCGCATCATCAGGGAAACCGGCTTGCCTTTGTCACTGGGGCTTTCGGTGAACAAAACCGTATCGAAGGTCGGCGCCGGGGAGGTGAAGCCCAACGGTGCCAAACTGGTACCGGCGGGTATGGAAAAAAGCTTTCTGGCGCCGCTGCGTGTGGGTAAAATACCCTCCATCGGCCGGGAAACCGAGCGCCGTCTCTCGCTGATGGGCGTGCGTACCTGTCAGGTACTGAGTGAAATACCACCTCGGCTGCTAGAGCGCGAGTTTGGCAAACACGGCCTCAGCGTGTGGAAAAAAGCCAATGGCGAAGACAACAGCCCCATCGTGCCTTACCGCGAGCAGGATTCCATGTCCTGCGAGCGCACCTTCCATGCCGACAGCATCGACGTCACTTTCCTGCGCGATCAGGTACGGCGGCAAACCGCCCAGTTGGCCTACGAACTCCGCGCGCTCGGCAAGCTGACGGCCTGTGTTACTGTAAAGATCCGCTACTCGGATTTCAACACTTTTACAAAACAAGCCAGAATACCCTACACGGCTCAGGATTCGGTGCTGATCGATCATGCGATGGGTTTGTTTGAACGGCTTTACGAACGACGCCAGGCGTTGCGTCTGATAGGGATACGCTTCAGCGAGCTGGTGTACGGCAGCAGTCAGCTCAATTTATTCGATGATACGGAAAAGGAATCGCGCTTGCTGGAGGCGATGGACCGGATACGGGACAGGTTTGGGAAGAAGGCTGTGGGGCGGGGTGGGTAGGTAGTAAACGCGTAAACCTGTTAGGTCTTCAAGACCTAACAGGTTTAGTACGCGGTGCATAAAATTCCAAATCTATTGCAAAACCCACCTACATTCCTTTCAACAATCCCCTATACCCGTTACTTTCACAGCAAGACTACCAACAAAACCATCTTTTTTACAGTTCTTGCTACTTTCAGGACTTTCCGTAAAACAGAAAAGTAACACCATTGAAAACAATTGTAGCCCTTCTCCTCCTGCCCTTTCTGGCATTGGCCCAGGAAAAAGGCGTTGTCCCTTCGTCCTCTGGACAATCAACCGGCATCGGCACTACCCGCGCCCTGGTCGTAGGCATTTCCGACTATCAGGACCCCGCCATCCCCGATCTCCGCTTTGCCGATAAAGATGCCGAGGCTTTTGCCGGATACCTGCAATCGCCTTCGGGAGGCTCGGTGCCGGAGGATCACATCATTTTGCTGACTAATGAAAGGGCCACCAACGCCCGCATGGCTGATGCGCTTATCTGGCTGCTGGAGAGCAGCAAGCCGGGCGATTTGGCCATCATATATTTCTCGGGTCACGGCGATGTGGAAACCATCACGCGTTTTAACAGGGGCTATCTGCTCAACTACGATTCTCCGCCCAAGATCTACATGGCGGGTGCATTCAATATCCGCGATCTGCAGGACATCATTTCCACTATGTCGAACAACAAGGTACAGGTGCTGATGATCTCCGATGCATGCCACGTCGGCAAACTGGCGGGCGCCGATGTAGGCGGTACCGAGGCCACGGCTCAGAATCTGTCGCAACAGTTTGCCAATGAAATAAAGATACTCTCCTGCCAGCCCAACGAGTTCAGTCTGGAAGGGGAACAATGGGGCGGCGGCCGCGGCGCTTTCAGTTATAACCTGCTCGATGGATTGTACGGTCTGGCGGATAAAAACGGAAACGCCGAGGTCAATCTCTTCGAAATAGGTCGCTATCTCGAAGACCGAGTGCCTGAGGAAACGGCTCCCAGTAATCAGATGCCTTTTACGGTGGGTGACCGCAACGCTGTGATCGCCAGGGTGGATGCGCCGAGTCTGGCGCGTTTGCAAAGTGAAAAGAAAAACAGTCAGGCAGTATTTGCCAGAATAGATTCGAAAGGCATGGAGCAGCAGTTGCTTGCAAGGGCAGACAGCAGTGTTCAGGAGCTATATGCTGCTTTTAATAGGGCCATTGCGGCTAAACAACTCCTCGAGCCCTCGGGCACCTGCGCCTATGACATTTACCAGAAACTGTTGAAAGTGCCGGACATCGAAGAACTGCAGAACCTTATGCGCCGCAACCTTTCGGTAGCCCTGCAGGGAGATGCCCAGCAGGCCGTGAATGCGTATTTGGCGGGAAGCCCGGAAGAATTACAGCGGCGATACGAAAATGAGCAGGATTACAGCCGATATCCGCGCTACCTGGAGAAAGCCTGCGAACTGCTGGGACCGGATCATTTTTATTACAAGAACCTGATGGCCAAGCGCTATTATTTTGAAGGTCTGGGCATGCGGCTGGATGCACAGCATTTACAGAAAAATGCTTCTTACGAAAAGGCAATTGAAAAGCAAAAATTGGCATTGAAATACCAGGAATCGGCGCCCTTTATTTTGAATGAACTGGGTGTACTGCATACCCTGCTGAAAAAGGATGACAATGCTTTCGAATATTACGACAAAGCCATTGAACTAGCGCCTCAGTGGGCCTTGCCGTATGCCAATTATGCAGTCAGTTTATACTATACCGGAGAAATTGACAAGGCCATTGAATATGGTCAAAAGGCCGGTGCATTGGCGGCGGGAAACTTTCCCCAGATCTATAGTTTTCTAGCCTGGATATATGCCAATAACTGGAGCTGGAAGGATAAGAGAAATTGGGAGCGAACTGCTACGGAATTGCAGGATAACTACCAATTCGAAATGAATAATACAGAGAATACTGCTCAAAGACGGCAGCGATTTACCACGTCAATAAAATTGCTCCACATTGCAGAGGCCATGGACTCGTCGAATACATCAGTGCTTTTTAACCTGGGGTGGCTTTATGAACAGATCGGAAAACGTTGGTTAGCTGTTTCATACTACAGAAAAGTGACGGAAACAGACCCGCTGAATAAATGGGCACTAATATCCTTGGGAAGAGCATTGGGGGATACTAAAGAATCGGAACAATGCTATCTGAAAGTACTTTTCATTGACAGTACAAATGCCATTGCCTATTCTTACCTGGGTCGATTATATAGTTCCTTAGGAAAGCCGGATCAGGCAATTTATTTTTACCGAATTGGGCTCTCTTTAAATAATTGGACTACCTATATTGGCTTGGCCGAACAATATATCGTGAAAAATCTCCTGCAAACGGGGGAAACGTACCTCTTAAAAGGCATCCTTTACAATTTAGGAGATAATCACCCCGTCCATTTTCTGAGATTAGGAGATCTATATCGGGAATATCTTAAACGTTATGATGTTGCCGCCGATATGTATGAAATGGCTTTGGAATTAAAACCAGATTATGTATTGGCGCTCAAAAATCTGGCGGAAGTCCGCATAGAAATGGGGCAACATGATAAAATACTACCGATAATTAAGCAGTTGGAAAAGTTAGCTGCCGATAATGTTTACCTGAATTTTGACCTCGCCAAAATTTATCTTCAGGCCGGAGACAAGCCAAAGGCTATACAATTACTTAAAGATCAGGTTGCTGACAACACTGTTGACCCGGATTTCTTAAGCAATGCTGCCTGGGACTACCAATATGCTTATGCTTCATATGATGAAGCGGAAAGGCTGTTTTTCAGGTCATTGCAATTGAACGGCGATACTGGCGCCTGTTATGCCGGTTTGGTGTATACTTATCTTAGGGATGGAAAACCCGAAAAATCCTGGAAATACTTCCAAAAATTAATAAATCGCGACTCAACAGCGTGGAACTGTTACCATATTGCCAGTTATTATGCCGTCCTGGGAGAGATGGAACCTGCATTGGTATGGTTGGAAAAATCGCTTCAGAAGGGTTATACGGGCATAAGGTCAATGCAATTCGACAAAGACTTTATTGAGCTCCGGGAAACCCCCGGATATCAGCGGCTGGTTCGGAAATATTTTCCCGAAGTTTTTACAGATGGCGGACAGTTTAATCCCATCATCAAGGAGGTTTATTATCCAGACAATTGTGTTTTGCTTGCCCGCATTTATGAATACAAGCTGCAATGGCAAAAAGCAAAGGAGATGTATCTCAAAGCGATTTCATTACGTCCGGAGCATCTTTCCGATGCGGAGAATCTGGCTTTGGCTAAGGCTTATCTTAAACTGGGGCAAGCAGATTCAGCCAGGGTCGTTTGCCCGGAAAAAATTGAATCGGAGGATGATAATGATCTGCTTGAAGCCGGCAAACTGTTTTATATGCTTGGAAAAAGCGAAGCCGCTGAAATGCAGTTTAATAAATTTACTGAGACGGTTGAAAAGCATGACGGGTTTTGGAAGGTCGGAAATTTTTACAGTAGCCGCGGCGAATTTACTTCTTCTGAATCGTATCTCAAGAAAGCCATTGAGTACAATCCCGAGTCTGTAGCTTCCCGCAGAGTACTTGCTCGCCTCTATTTTTTCACTGGTAAAAAGAAGCGGCATTTACCGTGCTTCAGGAGGCCATTGCCCTAAAACCAGATGATCTGTCCACACACGGGGTTAACTGTATGCTTTCCTATTACGACAATCCTGCTCAGTCAAAAAACCTGTTTGAAGCATCCGGCTGGCTGCAACATTGGGAAACCCTGGAGCTGATGCGCAATAATCAATTTGAAGAAGCAGAAGCGGCCTGGGGTTCTTTAAGTGGCCAGTACAGCGATTGGCGGCTGGATTTTGTCAAATACAAATACCTGCAAATGAAAATCCGGCAGGGAGAACATGAACAAGCCATCCAGGTGTTTTCGGAAATACTGAAAAGAAACACTTTTGTCAATTACCGTTTATTCAGCACCGACCCGGAGCTTGATCCGCTTCGCGATTTAGATGGCTTTAAAGTATTGATGAAGCGGTATTTTCCGGAGAAGGGGTAGCGTTTGTAGGGACGCAAACCTGGCAGGTCTTCAAGACCTGCCAGGTTTAACGCGCGGGATTCCGCTTCGTTTTTGTCGGCAGAGCCGACGCTGATGTTCGGCACAAAGCTGGAGCTTTGCACCAACGGTTTCCAAGGATAAGCCATGGAGATGACTAAGAACCAAACAAGCCCCCTTCTCCGGCAGCTACAATTACCTCCCTCCCAACACTTTTTTACCGAATTAATATTTTGTTTAAATTACAATTCAAAACTGCCATTATCTTCGCCCGTCTTTTTAAAGCATTTGCCTTACATAAAAATTGAAACAGACGATCCTTATCCCGGCTTACGCCCTGGCCACCACCACGTCGCTTCCCTTCACCGGCGCCTTCTTGCTGCTGGTGATCTGGCCCTTTGCGCGATCGTTCCGACGACCGTAATGCATCACATGCATTAAGGAACTCCCTACCAATTTCTGTATTCACCTGCACATAATACTATTCCCGTTACGTGTGCGCGTCAACTTGTTTCACTACTAATTCTCTGTAAAGTGGGAACTTACGAACAGATCATTGTCCGGATAGCATCCTCTGATGACGAGGTTTATGCTTACCAGATCACCGAAGAAATGGCTCAGTCCGCCCTGAAGCGCGGCACAGGCATCGCCAGGCGAAGTCCGGAGTACATATGCTATAAAATGCGGGAAGGCAAAGCCATCATCGCCTTCACTTCCTCCGGTCGTTGGGTAGGCTTTTGCTACATCGAAACCTGGAGTCACGGCGAGTTTGTGGCCAATTCCGGACTCATCGTCGATCCCGATTTCCGTGGATTGGGTGTAGCCACCGCCATCAAAAGACGCATTTTTGACTTAAGTCGTAACCTGTATCCGCAAGCCAAGATATTTGGCCTCACAACCGGTCGCGCCGTGATGAAAATCAATTCCGAACTTGGTTACGAACCGGCTACGTATTCCGAATTGACACAAGACCCTGCATTCTGGGCGGGTTGCCAGAGCTGCGTAAATTTCTCTATTTTGCAGAGCAAGGATTACAAGAACTGCATTTGCACAGCCATGCTTTACGATCCCCAACTGCTCAATCAGGAAGCAGAAATGGAATCGGCAATCATTGTGCATTATTGACCGGGTGACTATGAGTCACCCGGTCAATAGGCTAGTCGATTAAGTACAATACACATGAATACATTAAAAGTGGGCATTGCCGGTGGTGCCGGATACACCGGGGGAGAGTTGTTGCGCCTGTTGCTCAGGCATCCTTTTGTAGAGGTTGATTTTGTACAAAGCCGCAGTATGGCGGGAAAAGAGTTAAGCGAAGTACACAGCGATCTGTTGGGCGACACCCAAATGCGCTTTGCTCCAGACATTTCCACAGATGTTGATCTTCTGTTCCTCTGCATGCCACACGGGGAAGCAGCCAAATGGCTGGCTGGCCAAAAGCCTAACCAGCAACTGCGCATCATTGATCTAAGTCACGATTTCCGGGCGGGTGGTAATTGGGGTGAACGCTCCTTTGTTTATGGACTCCCCGAACTAAACAAGTCCGATATTCAGCAAGCGGAATTAATTGCCAATCCAGGTTGTTATGCCACGGCCATTCAACTGGCGCTATTGCCCCTGGCCGCTGAAGGTCTTTTGAAGGATGTATATGTGACCGGCATTACCGGCGCAACCGGTGCCGGGCAAAGTTTGTCAGAAACATCCCATTTCCCCTGGCGGCATGCCAATGTATCGGCTTATAAGACGCTTACTCATCAGCATCTGCAGGAAATTCACCAAAGTTTACGGCAAGGTAGTGAAGGAGCGAACGTACTTTTTGTGCCCTGGCGCGGCGATTTTCCCCGTGGTATTTTTGTTTCCTGTATCTTTCCGCTGCCTTTGCCATTCGAACCTGTACAGGAACTGTACACGCTGTATTATGAACACGAGCCCTTTGTGCACCTGCAAGAGCGCTCAATTGATCTGAAAATGGCAGTCAATACCAATAAATGCATCATTCAACTTGAGCACTCAGGCGATACCCTGGCGGTGCATGCCGCCATTGACAACCTGCTCAAGGGCGCTGCCGGTCAGGCCGTACAAAACATGAACCTGATGTACGGTTTTGATGAAAAAGCCGGTCTCGATCTGAAAGCATCGGCCTTCTGATACTGCTCACAACCTGTACCTTAATTTGTTCAATCCGGCGATCAGACCATGCGCCTCAATATGATATAGATGGACCTGTTTGATGTATATCCTCTTCAACCCGTAAAAATTGTTCGCGGACAAGGTTCCTGGGTATGGAACGATAGAGGCGATAGATACCTGGATATGTATGGCGGTCATGCGGTGATCTCCATAGGCCACAGTCACCCGCACTGGGTGGATCGAATTGAAAACCAATTGAGGCAGCTGGCTTTTTATTCCAATTCGGTTGAATTACCCCTGCAACAGGAACTGGCGAAAATGCTCGGAGAAATGAGTGGCTTGCCTGATTATCATCTTTTCCTGTGCAACTCAGGCGCCGAAGCCAATGAAAATGCGCTCAAACTTGCTTCTTTTTACAACAGACGCCGCAAAGTACTGGCCTTTGAAAAGGGTTTTCATGGGCGTACCTCCCTGGCAGTTTCCGTGACGGATAATCCCGCGATTGTGGCGCCGGTTAATCAGGGACATGAAGTGGTTTTTGCACCCTTTAATGATGTAGAAGCGCTGAATAGCTTATTTAAGGAGCATGAATTCACAGCTGTCATCGTGGAAGGCATACAAGGTGTTGGAGGCATTCGAATAGCTGAAACAGAATTTCTACAGGCATTGCGCAGGCATTGTGATCAAAGCGATACCGTTCTAATTGGCGACAGTGTGCAATGTGGTTACGGCCGAAGCGGTCGATTCTTCTCCCACGATTTCTCTGGCATCCAGGCCGATATTTACACAGTGGCCAAAGGCATGGGCAATGGTTTCCCGATCGGTGGTGTGCTGATAGGTCCGCAGTTTCAGGCGAAGCACGGCATGTTGGGCACTACTTTCGGAGGCAATCCATTGGCCTGTGCCGCGGCGTTGGGAGTACTTGAAGTCATGGAAAAAGAAAACCTGATTGAGCATGTTGCACAGACAGGCGCTTACCTGATGGAGGAACTGGGACGTATGCCCGAATTGCAAAACCTGCGGGGCAGGGGACTCATGATCGGATTTGATGTACCCGAATCGCATAAAAACCTGAAAAAGGTACTGTTGGAAAAAGAAAAAGTATTTACCGGCGAGGCCAAAGGCGGAGTCATTCGTCTCCTCCCGGCATTGAATGTAAGCAGAGAGGAAGCCGATGTATTTCTCGAAAAACTGCAAAACGCCCTGAAAAGCTGTTGATATGGGACAGCTTATGGAAAAGAAGATTACGATTGTGAAAGCCGGTGGGCACATTCTGGAAGACCAGGATGCGCAAGAGCGCTTTTTGGCTGACTTCGCCAGTCTGCCGGGCTACAAAATACTGGTGCATGGTGGCGGCAATATCGCCACCGAGATCGGTGAAAAGATGGGATTGAAGTCCGAATACATACAAGGCAGGCGCATCACCGATGAGGCCACCATTGAACTTGTCACCATGGTGTATGGTGGGTTGATCAACAGAAAGATTGTGGCTCAGTTGCAAGCCCTGGATTGCAACGCCATTGGCCTCACCGGCGCCGACGGTAAGCTCATTACCGGTGTTAAACGCCCGGCAGGAAAAATAGACTATGGCTGGGTAGGTGATCTGACAACTGAGTCTGTAAATACCCGAACGCTGGCTACGCTCCTGAAAGCCGGCATGGTTCCGGTGATCGCTCCGCTCAGTTGCAGCAAAGAGGGCCAGTTCCTCAACACAAATGCCGATACCATCGCTTCTGTGGTCGCTCAGGCCATGGCGCGCGATTGGACAGTGAGCCTTGTCTTCTGCTTTGAAAAAAGCGGCATTCTCAGCGACCCTGACTCGGAAGACAGCGTGGTTCCTGTACTCGATCAGCATGGATACGAATCGTTGCAGCAGGAATTTAGCCTCAGTGGCGGCATTTTCCCTAAAATTGACAATGCTTTTGAAGCGGCAGCTGCCGGCGTGAAACAGGTTCGCATTGGCGCGGCGAGTGATCTGGTGTGTCTCGTTCGTTCCGAATGCGAGGCAGGAACGAGGATTGTTGGGGAGGGCTCGTAGAATATCGAACAGCAGAACTCCGAACATCGAACAATGAATTTCGAATGGAGGTACACATATAAGCATTGATAAATCTTTTAGATCTATAGTACTTCATCATTCGAAATTCGGTGTTCGATGTTCGGAGTTCTTTTTTGACCGCCAATATGCAGGTAGAGCCAGTTTCACATCTTCCCCAACACAATAATCCCCATACTCCGCACACTTTCCACCAGCACAGACTTAAATGGCTCCAGCAATTGCAGTTTATGCTTTAAGAGCAAAACATCCAGCTGCCGCCGGTTTAGTACATAGCGATCACTTCCGTCAGCGAGGTGAAAACGACCTTCTCCAAAAGCGATCATATTGGCGCCCATGCCTGCATCGGTGGTCATTCGGATAAAAAGAGAGCCTCCAGGCTTGAGTACACGGATCATTTCGCCAAACATTTGCTCAAAATGTGTGTGGCTATCGGCAAAATGCAACACAGCACTGCTGATAACGTGATGGAAATAATCATCCGGGAATGGAAGGCTTTCTACCAGTCCTTCCTGAAAATGTTCTGCCGGAACGGATGGATAGGCTTTCTTCAAGGCTTTTACATTTTCAGGATTTTGGTCAATACCATACACTTGAAAGCCCTGGTGTACAAACCACGGCAGATTTCTGCCCGATCCGGCGCCGGCATCCAACACGTTTTCTGGCGCCTGGTATCGGCCTTTCATAATTTGGTCGAGCAGGTAGATATCGGTATTGCTCAATAAGGATATATTGTCGTTCATGAATGTTTTTTGCGAAAATAGGGTGTGGTGTTTAGAGTTTTATTGAGATGAAGGGCTCTGTTAGTTATTGTGAATTTGGATCAGCGATGATTTAGGGGAGAGGATATTAGCATATTGAGAAAAAGAGAATTTCCAGTGCTTGAAAACTAACCATATCCACGTCAATTAGAATTGCAATTATCAAAATCTCTTCTATTAAGTAAATTATATTATTTTTGGATTGCTAAAAATCAGATGTGCGCAATCTTAAATATAGCATTAATTCATTTCTAACTCCGGCAAACTTTCCCGTTAAAATTATCTACTTGCTGGGAGTGTTGTTCTTTCTGCTTTACAGTACAGGTTGTGGTAACAAGCCTGACGAAGTGGAAGGTAAATCAGCACCCTTGATTAAGGATTCGCTTGATTTGCAAAAAACATTAGTTGCTGATAGCGGAATTGCCTTTATAGCTTTCGATCGCTATGAACCACTAGACAGTGTACCTGCGCCAGAAGTAATTCAGTTGACTGACAAGCGTGTTACACGTTCTGCTTACCCTAATCGATATCCTGCTGGTAAACCAAGTGCCTTTCCCTTACCTGAAAATTTAACGGTCATCACACCCGGAAAGGACGGTGTGCCGTTGCCAAAAGTTGTACTGGCGAAACCCAAGGTTGTTCCGGCAAAGCATCCGGAAACGGTAACAATTGCTCCCCCGCGTTACATAGAGGGTACCATCCTTGATCTGCAAATACTGAGCATTGACTTTAAGGAAAGAGTTCATGGCGTCAATCTAGTTTTTAAAGACAGTCGCGGTGATTATTGGTTTGGGAGCAATGCAGGCGCCATTCGTTATGATGGAAAAAATATTCAGTTGTTTTCTGAAAAAGAGGGGATGATCGGCCCCGGGGTTTTAAAAATAATCGAAGACCGCCTGGGCCGCATGTGGTTCGTAACCTATGGAAGTGGGATTACCTGCTATGATGGACTGAACTTTATACAATACAACCAAAATGAAGGACTATTAAGCAATGCTGTTCTGGATATTCTGGAGGACCGCAACGGCAAAATATGGGTGGCGACCTCAAATGGAATTTCCTGTTTTGACGGAACAAATTTCACCCAGTATACTCAGCGAGAAGGTCTGATTAATACCCGAGCCTATTGCCTGCGAGAAGATAGCCAGGGTAACTTGTGGATAGGCCTGATGGGTAGTGGAGGCGCTTATAGATTTGATGGCGTTAGTTTTACTTATTTTACCCCTAAGGACGGGTTGGCAGGATCGCTTGTGTATTGCATTATGGAAGATGATGATGGTAATCTCTGGTTTGGCACTGGTAATGGTGTAAGTTGCTTCGATGGAAAAAGTTTCCGCAATTTAACCCCAGTTGAAGGATTGGTTGGCAATTTAGTCAGGGCGATTGAACAAGACGATGATGGCCGATACTGGATCGTATCTACAGATGGTAGCGCCCGTACTAAAAGTGGCCTTACCTGTTATGACGGTATAAACTGGACGCGCTTTACAGAAGATGAGGGACTGAGCCATAATAGAGTACGGTCTCTCTATAAAGATGCTGAAGGAAAGATTTGGGCACCGGCTAGCAATGGCATCAATATAATTAACTTGAGTGGAACCACGCTGTTTTCATATCATAATGGACTCAACTACGAGCAATTGGTTTCGGATATAGTAGAAGATCATCATGGGAATTTATGGATGGGTACTTGGGGAAATGGATTTTTGTGTTTTGACAAGGAACAGTTTAGCTATTTTATTAACCAGGAAGAGCACCGGAGATATAAAATTGTCAATAAAATCTTACTCGATAAAGCTGGTGATTTGTGGTTTGACAAAGGTACCTATGGTGTAAATCGTTTCAATGGCAAATCAATCTCGGGAACCTTTCTTAATCAGCCTCCATATCTAAGAGTACCTTTCCTAATGGATAAAAATGATAGGATGTGGATGGAAGTGTGGAATGGCCTTGCACAATTTGATGGTAAGGGGTATAAGATTTATTTATTTACCGATACTCTAAAGATCAATAAGCTAAGCTCAGTCATTCAGGATAATAAAGGGAATGTATGGTTGTCAACCGATAGCACAGGTATTCTGCGTTTTGATGGCAACAACTTTACACATTTTACCGATAAAGAGGGTTTATATAGTAACAACACTAATGTTCTCCTGGAAGACAGCAGGGGTAACATCTGGATAGGATCAAATGACAAGGGCTTGTGTTATTTCGATGGTAAGAGGTTTGAGACATACTCAGTAGATGACGGCCTGTGCAGCAATCTGGTGTACAATTTAACTGAAGATAAAAATGGAGTGATTTGGGCGGCCTGCTATAATGGTGTAAGCCTATTAGTTAAGAATGATAAAAGTTCATCTCATACAAATGAAAAGGCATATAAAATTTATCAACTCACAGAAAAAGACGGGCTGAAAGGAAAAGACCTGAGAGCCATCTACATTGATTCCAAAAATATTATGTGGCTGGGCTCTGAAAAAGGATTGATGTCCATAGATCTCAATAAGTTCAAAATCCCATCAGAAGTACCCGAGGTGCATTTAACGGATGTTTCCATAAACCAGATATACCTGGATTTCAGAATGCTTGGGGATAGCGCCTATCATGAGGAATCTCCCATGGCCAGGCGGTTGGCAAATAGGGTTGCCTCTGTAATTCCCTATTACAATGTGCCAACAACCCTGAAATTGCCGTCTGATTTGAACCACCTCACCTTCCATTTCTCTGCAACAGATTGGTCGGCACCGCATAAAACTCGCTACAGCTTTTACATGGAAGGGGTTGACAAAATCTGGAGCACTCCGCAAGAGGAACCTTCTGCAGACTACCGTAATTTGACATATGGCAAACATACCTTTAGAGTGAAAGCTATGGGGGCTTCCCAGATATGGAGCAAACCTTTTGAATACAGTTTCACCATTTATCCTCCCTGGTATTACAGTACCTGGGCTTATTCATTCTATATTCTGGCGCTTGGCCTGCTGTATTTCAGTATCCGGAGGTATGAACTCAATCGACAGAAGGCCAAATCCGACGCAGAACGCTTGCGTGAGCTCGACCAGGTTAAAACCAGACTTTACACGAATATTACCCATGAGTTCCGTACGCCATTAACGCTTATTATCGGGCTGGCTGAGCAGCTAAAGGAACAAACCAAAGGCACAGTTGTCACAGGTTTGGAAATGATCCATCGCAATGGCAAGCAATTGTTGCATCTGGTAAATCAAATGCTCGAATTGTCGAAACTGGAATCGGGTTCAATGCCGCTGAAGCTGATTCAGGCTGATATAATCCTTTACCTGAAATACCTCACAGAGTCTTTCCAGTCTGCGGCCGTGTCTAAGCAGATTGCTCTCAGATTTCAGACTGAGGAAAAAGAATTCCTCATGGATTTTGATGCAGACAAATTGCAGAAAATTACGACTAATTTGCTTTCCAATGCCTTGAAATTTACACCGGAAGGAGGTGAGATTGTACTGGACACCCTCGTAACTAATGGTGATCCGCCAAAGTTCACTTTTTCTGTCGGTGATTCAGGCCCGGGTATTCCGGAAGAAAGCCTGCCGTTCATTTTCGATCGATTCTTTCAGGCTGATGATACGATCACACGATCCTCGGAAGGTACAGGCATTGGTTTGGCTCTGACCAGGGAACTGGTGAAGTTGCTGGACGGTAACATTAAAGCAGAAAACCAGAGGGATTCGGGTGCACGATTTATGGTAAGTCTGCCAGTGCATAACTCCGCACCTCTTAGCACTTCACCTATAGATGTGGTGATACAAACAACTGTTGATTCCGGTCCCGTTTCAGATACGGTGCTTCATTCAATTGAAGCAGACAAGTATAAGGATAATAAGCCGATCCTGTTGGTTGTAGAAGATAACCCGGATGTAGTTTCATACCTGGTGTTGCTTCTCGAAAAAGAATACCACATCAAGCTGGCATCCAATGGCAGAATTGGCCTGAATGAGGCCATGCGCACCGTTCCCGACTTAATCATCAGCGATGTGATGATGCCGGAAATGGATGGATTTGAATTGTGCCGCATGCTTAAAAAGGATAAGCGTACCAGCCATATTCCCATTGTATTACTTACAGCCAAAGCAGATATCGATTCCCGTATCGAGGGACTTGAGCAGGGGGCCGATGCCTACCTGGCAAAACCTTTTGAAGAGCGGGAGCTCAGGGTGCAATTGCGGAAATTACACGAATTACGTCAGGCGCTGCGGGAACGTTACAACACAGCTGGCATGCCGCTTCCCTCTGAGGTCCCTGCATTTAACCGGGAGGATGACTTTTTCAGGGAATTGTATGCCGTGCTGGAAAGCAACTTCAGCGACCAGCACTTCGGAGTGCCGGAACTGGCCAAAGCTATGGCCATGTCGCGCCCAAGCTTGTACCGGAAGCTCACTTCGCTAACCGGTAAAAATATCGAAAGTTTTCTGCGGTATTACCGGCTGCAAAAAGCCCATGTTATGCTAAAAAGCACAGATGCCAAAATTCAGAATATTGCCTGGGATTGCGGTTTTAAAGATGCCGCACATTTCACCAGGGCATTTCAGGAGGCTTTTGACGTCCTTCCAAGCGATCTGCGGGCCTGATGTATACATATTAATAGATGGTTTAATTCAAAAAAAGGCCTTTGAACGCAAGAGACAAGCCTTTGAACGCAAGAGACAAGACAAGACAATTGACTTAATATTCCTTTGTACAGTGCTAGTATGATGCAATTAGATAATGGTTTCTGGTTTTCAGGAATTGGTCTTAACTAAGAGTACAGAAGGGAAATAAGAGATGATTGCCTTGTTGATAATTATCTTACTATACAAAACCAAATTAACATGAAAAACTTAATGAAGCCTCTGTTATTTCTTTTGCTTTTCAATTCATGGCATTCAACTTTCGGGCAGGTGTTTGTAAAGCACGATGCAACAGGAGCCGGGAATGGCAGTTCCTGGGCAGATGCATACACTACTCTGAATACAGCTCTGGACAATGCTAACGAAGGTGACGAAATTTGGGTGGCAGCCGGCACCTACAAACCTGCCGGGATGAATGGCGATCCTTCCTCAAAATTTTTAATTAATAAATTTCTGAAACTTTTTGGTGGATTCATCGGCACGGAAACCTCGTTGGCAGAGCGAGGAGACCCAGCTATCCATGCTACGATACTTTCTGGTGACCTAAACGGAGATGATATAACTGATGAATTTGATGTTAATCGAAGTGACAATGTCCTTTCAGTTGTAGTAGTAACCCAGGATGCACCAGATGAAACTCTACTAGACGGCTTTTTTATCAGAAATGGTCATGCCATAAATCCTGCCTGGCCTGGTAATAGTGGAGGAGGCATACATATTCAGGGAGGACTTCAGGTTTCCAATTGTACATTAGAACAAAATTTTGCTTATAATGTGGGAGGTGGAGTAGCTGCCTCCAACAATTCTCCTAATTCTGTCACTTTTAACAATTGTCATTTTAATCACAATATGGGCAATCTGGGTGGTGGCGCAGATATTCGTTTTAAGACGGCATATTTTACAGACTGTACCTTCACAGGTAATATTGCCTTGGCAGCTTTAGGGCAACCCTATGAGCAAAACGGCTCTTCTGTTTTTATACGAAATTCGGATTGTTTTTTCAAACGGTGTTCTTATATAAATAATGAAGCTTTGAATGGAGCTGCCTGCGTATTTTTCTGGGTAGATGCCAATGGGAAAGGGTTTACTATCGAAGTTGATAGTTGTAATTTTATTGGAAATAAATCCGGAACGGGAGGTGCTTTTTACTCCCAGACTTTTGGTGATAGGACAACTACCTTGATTACAAATTCAGCTTTTAATAATAATGTTTCTGTTGATCCTTTTGCTTATGGTAATGTAACTATTTACCATCAGGGGAATGGGGCCAACGGCACTGCTTTGTTGGAGCATTGTTATTTTGAAAGGAACGAGTCTGCTCATGCGTCTGGTGCTATTGATATCGGCTCAGGCCCAGGGGCTGATTCATCTTCTTATACAATCAGAGGCTGTACATTTAAAAATAATACGGCAATTAATAGAACCGGGGCTTTAGGTCTTTGGTCTGAAGAAAACACGGATGCGGCTTTTCTGATAGAAGACTGCCTTTTTGAGAATAATCAGTCAGGGGAGGCAGGGGGAGCCTTGCTGGTAGCTACTGGCAGCAATGAATTTTCGGCAACGGTTTCACGCTGTGTATTTCAAGGAAATCAAAGTGAAAGCGGCGGGGCCATTGTCTCCTTTCCTGATATAATTACATCTGCTAATCCAGTTTCCGCTCAATTGAATCTGGATAATTGTCTCGTTACAAATAATAGCTGTGCAGATGCGGCAATACTAATCACAGATCAGGTGAACATAGGGTTACTCAATTGTACGGTTGCCGATAATAGCGCTGGTGGTCTGAATTTGTCATCGACGAGCATGGCAGCGTTGCAAAATTCCATTCTGGCGAACCCGGGCTTTATTGAATACGATGGCTCCAACGGGGCAATGGTTACCTCGAATGGTGGAAATCTCGTACTCGACAACAGTCTGGATGCCACTCTGCTGCCAACAGACAAATCAGCAGTATCGCCTGATTATGATGCCAACTACTTTCCAACTGTTGGTGGTAATCTTGCTGATTCAGGCATCAACAGTGGTGTAACGGCAACTGTCGATCTCGCCGGAAACCCCCGAATCTTGTATGGCACTGTTGACATTGGAGCATATGAAGGAGATTTCTCCATCGCCAATCGGGAAGTACCTGTTGGGCCAATTACCATATCTCCAAACCCGGTTGTGGACCATTTGACTATTGAACTACCTGATAATGCCGACTCAGGAGTCATGAGCATATTTGATGGAGCCGGCAAACTGGTGGAATCGGGTGAATATAAAAGCCGTCATATCCTATCATTGGCACAGTTGCCGGCTGGGACGTATATGATAAAAATGATTACTGGAAATAAGCTGTATTTCGGAAAGTTTGTGAAAATGTAATCCCGGATGCTTAATGCTGACTAAGCATCCCTCATAATTCTCTGATACCCTGTATTGATACCAGGCCAGCCATTGCTTATGCGTGTAAGCAATGGGCTGGAAGCTTATTGTCCGATCCCTGTATAACTCCTTAGACCCATGCAAAAAAACTAATTGTGAATTTGAACAGCTAAATGAAAACGATGCCATGAAAGTGATCATTTTTATACTGTTTTGGTTTGCCGGATCTGGCTTGTATGCCCAGGGAACAGAGAAAGGTGTTGTACCGGCAACAACTAATAAGCTAAAGTCTACTGGCGTGACGCGCGCCGTGGTGGTAGGCATATCAGAGTATCTGACACCTGAAATTCCAAATCTCAAATACGCAGACAAAGACGCGATAGCATTTACGAATTGGTTACAGTCACCGGCCGGCGGGTCAGTGCCAGTTCAGAATATCCAGTTATATACAAATGGAGATGCTACTGAAGGGGCCATAGCCACAGCTATTTGGGGCCTCATGGATTCTAGCAAGATGGGTGACAGAGCAATTATTTATCTGTCTGGTCATGGGGATGTAGAAGGGAAAAAACAGAAAGGATATTTTTTGGCTCACGACTCTCCTTCCGGTATTTATATGAGCGGCGGTGCCATTCGTTTGAGGGACTTAGCCGAACTGATAAATGAAATGTCCGAAAACGGAGTACAAGTAATACTGATTTCGGACGCCTGTCGATCCGGAGCCTTTGCTGGCAGTGATTTTGGTGGCCCGCAGGCAACTGTTTCTCAGTTGGAGACATATTTAGATAATCAAATACTGCTTCTTTCCTGTCAACACCATGAATATAGTTTGGAAGGAGAACAATGGGGTGGTGGACGTGGCTTATTTTCCTATCAGTTGGAAAATGCCTTATATGGTTTGGCTGATCAAGATCAGGACTTACATATTGAGTTAAGAGAGTTGCGCAATTACCTGGAAACGACTGTTATGAAAGCCGCAGAACCAAATCGCCAAACTCCTATAATTGATGGACCTATTACTACCCAAATTTGTGCAGTAGATCCACCGTCTTTGGCAGATTTTCAAATGCGAGGGAAAGGCGATCCCAAAGATTTTATGGATACGGATGGACGAGCGGCATATCACTTTCCTGATACCATACTTTACGCTCATTTTATAGCCGCCATTGAAGCCGATAAACTCTTAAACCCTGCCGGAGAAAGTGCCAATGACTATTACAATCAAATGATCAACGACCCGATATGGGAACCTTATTACGGCCATATAAAAAGAAAGTTTGTGGCGGCATTGACGAAGGAGGCACAGATAGCCATCAACAGGCTGCTTAAAACCGATCCCAGAATGGTAGATGAAGCTTTTCAGGGGCGAGTACGCTTTGTGCATTTACCAGCTTATCTGAATAGGGCATGCGAAATTCTGGGAGAACAGCACTATCTCTATCCATATCTGAGAGCTAAGCAATATTATTTCGAAGCAAAGACATACACCAACAAACAATATCCTGATTTATCCACCGATTCACTAACGCAGCTGAGCTTAAGTGCAATAAATATTGGATTGTCTTACGACACCGGTGCCGCCTATTTATATCTGGAAAAAGGGGTCATTTACAATTGGAAGCTCGTCAATCACAAAGAATCAATTCAAGAATTCAAAAAAGCACTGGATTTGTCCCCAACATGGGTGCTGGCTAATTTTTATTATGGAATGTTACTTTCTGTTACGGATCAGCAAGATTCCAGCATTCAGTATATTAAACAGGCAATGAAGTACGATTCTACTTTTTTGCCCAATTATGAAAGGCTTGGTTGGTACTCAAAGACAGAGGAAGAAAAAAGGTTTTGGCGGGAAGAATACGTCAAGCGAATGTATGATTTAATAGAAAATGATCCAGACAATATTCCGGCAACATATTATCGCTATATGGGATTATGTCTGCAATCCTTGAATCAGCTTGAGGAAGCTGAAAAATTCCTTTTGAAAGGTGCAGAAATGTCCAATTATGAAGAGCCTTTGTACTACAGGCAATTAGCCGGTTTATATCAAGAGCAGGGCAGATTCGCTGACGCATGGCAGATGTTGCAAAAATACTTAGCCTTGAATCCTCGAGGTTATAGAACTTTAGACTCATTTAGATTTACTGATTTGATGTTGCCCAATAAATATCTAGGGAAGTTTATTGAAGACCATGATTTGGAATTAGAATATGAAAAGAATTGGGCATGTATAATGCATTATTTTTATTACCTCAATCATGATTTTGAAAATAGTAGAAAAACTGGGTTGGAACATCTCCAATATGAAAGAGACGGAATTGTAAAACAAGTGAGATCCAAAATCAACTCAGCCCACGGCTTTTGGTATTATGGTGATCCGGCAGAGGCGGAGGAGATCGTAAAAGAATATGTTGCGGGGATTGAAAGTGGTAATAATGAAAAGGCAAAAGACTCCCTAAAATTAAATGGCGGCCCATACGGTCAATTGGTTATTTACAACCTTGCACAAGGAGATGTAGACGAAGCTGAATACTGGTTTAAAAAGAAAGGTGGAGAAGATGAGTTTTGTTTTAGCAATTGTGGGTTATATGATGGCTGGGGCTTCGGTCTGAAAACCTGGTTGGCCTATACTCGTGGCAGGTATGGCGATGCAGATTCACTTATAAAAGGGTACATTGATCGATATGATGAACTGCTTATCACCGAAGATATGCTGCAACTGGTTTCCACAGATTTTAAACTGGTTGATTATGCCATTTTTACTTTCGAAACAGCTCTGAAATACAAACAGCCAACGCCCGATCTGTACTATCACCTGGGCAGACTTTACATTGATCAAAAGGAAGATTATACACATGGCTTGCCGCTCCTGGAGCAAGCGAATAAGCTATACCCTTGGCATTTTAATTTTGCTTACCACCTGAGTGCGGCATACGCACACTTTAAGCGCACCGACGAAGCTTTAAATCTTCTGGAAAAGGCTATGGATAATGGCTACGACTATTTTGAAGATCTGGCAGCCGATGTCCGCTGGGATTACCTGCGCGATACAGCACGATTCAAGCAACTACTAAAAAAGTACGATCAGTAATAAACCCTATTAAAACCTGCTTGCCTCGAACAAGCACAACATACCATGATCTTTTCTCACCGCAAATTGCACTTTATGAAAAACATCTACACAATTATTTGTCTGATCTTTTTTGCGACAGCCGACTTGTCGGCCCAAACCCGAACAGTATCCGGTATGGTTAAAACAAAGGACGGTCAGGCGCTGGCGGGGGTCACGGTCGCTGCTAAAGGCCATTCGATGGGTACGAACACCAACGCAGAAGGCCACTATGAACTGGAAATTCCTCAGACTGTAGCTACCCTGGTATTTTCCTACCTCGGTTACGAAACTCAGGAGATCAGCATCCGCAACCGGCAGCAGATTGATGTATTACTGGCGGAAACACCCGGTTACTTGAAAGAGGTAGTGGTAACCGGGTTTGGCAGCCAGAGCAAGCGCCGGCTTACCAGTTCCATTGTATCGGCCGGGGAGGAAGTGTTTAAAAATGTTCCGGTTACTGATTTCCAGAATGCTTTGCAAGGGCGTTTGCCGGGGGTGGACTTGACGAATACTTCTGGGATGTTGAATTCTGAGCCAATTATCCGCATTCGGGGTATAGGCAGTATAAGTGCCGGCAATCAACCGATTGTGGTAATAGATGGGCTTATTCTGGCGGATAGGGCTAAGCCATATTATTACGATTATGGTGGCTTTGCGACGAACCCCTTTATAAACTTGAATCCAAACGATATAAAGTCTGTAGAAGTATTGAAAGATGCTGCTGCCTCTGCTATATATGGCTCTCGTGGCTCAAATGGAGTTATTTTGATCACAACCAAAAACGGGGCTTACAATGCCCAGCCAAAGATAAATATTGGTTATTGGGCAGGGTTTTCAGAGGCTTCAAACAAGCTCAGGCTTTTGAATGGACCCGAATATGCAAAGTCCTGGAATCAGGCGGTACTAAATGCCGTGGATGTCGACTCTTCTTTGCTCCTCCCTGATAGTCAACCCTCTACTGATTGGGTGGGCCTGGGTTTGAGAAAAGGGTTTAAACAGGAAGCTTATGCCAGCGTAGCCGGTGGAACCAAGACCACAAAATACTATGTCGCGGCAACGGCGCACGATGAAAACTCTTTTTTGCTAAACAACGATTTGCAACGCTATGCGGTTAGAGTCAACCTGGATCAATTGATCGGGGAGAAATTCACGCTTGGACTTTCCGTCGCGCCATCAAGGGTTAAAACCACTCGCCCCGATGATTATTCTTCTCCATTCTTCTGGGCTGCAATTGAACCACCCAATACCGAAGCATTTGATGCTTCAGGTAAATTAATCGCTGGTACGCCCTATGCTACCCTCACGGAAACATGGACTGATTTTACAACAAATCAACTTTTGTTAAACACATCCTTGAGCTACTGGCTTTTACCGGGTCTGAATCTGAAAACAAGTTTGGGCGTTGAGACAACCCAGGGTCAGGAACTTTTCAATTGGAGTTCAAAAACATATTATGGCTATCCAAGTGGCTTTGCATCATCTTATAACAATGAGGCATTCAATTATAACTGGACTACACTTGCCAACTGGAAAAGAACCATTGCCAAGAAGCATGACATAGACCTGACTGCGGGATTCCATTTATCAAAGGAAACACTTCGTGGTGTGCTGTTAGAAGGAGTTGGCTTCTCAGATGATCGATTAAAGTATGTTGGCTCTGCCTCTCAATTCTATAGCTTTAGTAGCCAGTACACAGCAGCCGGGTTTACAGGTTTTTTGGCAAGATTGAATTATGCTTATGCCAACAAGTATCTGCTCAGTTTATCCGGTCGATACGACGGTTCTTCCCGATTTGGCGTATTAAAACGTTTCGGCTTTTTCCCGGCAGTTTCTGCCGGCTGGGTGATTACGGATGAGTCATTTTTCAATCCCGGTTTTGTCAACTTCCTGAAACTCCGCAGCAGCTTTGGGATATCGGGCAATGCGGAAATAAACGATTTTGCGTCAAAGGGACTGGTTCGCTTTGGTCAAAATTACGACGGACAGCCCGGATACGATGTCCTTAGCCTGGATAATGATGAACTCGGTTGGGAAAAAAACCTCCAATGGGATGCAGGACTTGATTTTTCAGTTTGGAAAAACCGTATTCGGGGAAGTCTGGGATATTATATAAAAGATACCAGAGATTTACTACTTAGTGCGCCGGTCCCAGCTACCACTGGATTCACGGTCATTACACAAAATGTGGGCGAAGTAAGAAACCAGGGGTTTGAATTTGACTTATCAGCTGATATACTAACCCGCAATTTAAAATGGACCATTCAGTTAAATGGCGCCACTTTGAAAAACGAAGTGCGCAAACTGATTGATTCAAATGGCGATGGTCTGGATGACGATATTTATACGCAATTCAGGTTTCTATTCCGACCTGGAGAAGCAATCGGCACTTTTTTTATGGCCGAGTTCGCAGGTGTAGATCTGGAGAACGGCGATGCGCTTTTCTGGAATGCAGAAGGAACCGAGAAACTCCCCAATGATGTTTCAGATGCTAACCGTAGAATTGTAGGTCATTCCATTCCAGCTTTTACCGGGGGCATCTCCAATACATTCAGATACAAGGGTTTTGATCTCAACACTTTTTTACAGTTCAAGACAGGGTATCAAATTTACATACTTGATGGGACAACGCTTTTATTTGGCATTTCTGGCGATGGAAATGCCATAAAGAAGTATGCAGATGATGTATGGACACCTACAAACACAGATACCAATGTTCCTGAAAACAGGCTTGGTGAACAAAATGGTAACCAGCGCAGCTCTGCAAAAATCTTTGATGGAGACTACCTGCGGGTTAAGAATGTAAGTCTGGGTTATACCTTCCAAAATCTTGGAAGAAGAAATTATCAACTGAGAATTTTTATGGCAGCTCAAAATCTGTTCCTGTTGACCAATTACCCCGGCCTGGATCCAGATTCCAGTACCTACCCAGCTAAACAGGCAGAACAAGGGGCAACAATTAGTCTGCCACCCTCTTCCCGCAGCTATACCATGGGCTTCAACCTTGATTTTTAACCAAAAAAGAAATGTAACCATGAAACATCGATTCCATACGTATCTTCTTACCCTGATTTCAGTACTAATTCTCTCTTGTAATAAATTTCACGATGAAATTTTACCTCAGGATGAGCTGCCACTTAGCACGGTTTACCAAACAGCCGCTGATCTGGAATCTGCCATCAATGGTGTGTACAATGTGCTTCAAGGAAACTATTTAGCAGGTCAAAATTTGATCCAAATACCGGAACTGATGAGCGGTAATGGAACTTTTTATATCGCAGGGATTCCTGAATCCCTTGATTTGGCTAACAGGAATTTACGAAGTTCTAATTTGAATGCAACGAATTTCTGGATAGAGGCCTACAAAGCCATTAATCTGGCCAATGCCGTTTTGGAAGCCTTGGGCACAGTAGTTGATCCGGCTCTTACCATTGATCTGAACAACAAACTGGAAGGGGAAGCTTTGTTTATTCGAGCATATCTACATTTTGAACTCGTTCGTTACTTTGGGCAACCGTACGGAGATAACAGTCCTGAAAATGGTGTTCCAATTGCCACAAAGGCAATTTTGAAAAAAAGTGACATCACTTATCCGGCAAGGGCTAGTGTACAGGAGGTATATGACCAGGTTATGCAGGATTTACTCCACGCCGGAGACCTGTTACCTGCGTCACAGCCCGTCTACCGCGCAAATCCAAGAGCTGTGAAAGCGTTGCTTGCCCGGGTCGCTTTCCAAATGGGTGATTACGGTACCGCATCAACCTATGCCAAAAGCCTGATAGAAGACGAACCGGGGCTTGTGTTAAATGCCACCCCAGAGGAATTTTATACAAATGAGTCTTCTGCCGAGGCAATTTGGGTGGTAAAATTTACAACATCAGATGCCAGCTCTATAGCATTCTGGTTTGATAAAACCAGAAACAGGATTGGGCTTTCTCCATCCTTGAAATCCGATTTTGAGGCAATAGCAACCCCGTCGCAAAAATCAGCCGCTCAATTAGCTGGATTAAGTATTGTGGATCTTAGAAGTACAGTTCCTCTTATATCCAGCGACACTCTTTTTACCAATAAGTACGAGGATATTGCCGGTCTTGGTGACGACACACCCATGGCCCGGCTCGCGGAGTTTATACTCATGCGCGCTGAAGCACTCGCCCGGGGCGGAGACATGCCCGGTAGTATAGAATTGCTCAATCAGATCCGCGCCCGCTCACTCCGTGTTCGCGATGCCAGCGGAAATGAAAACCCCGGAGATCAGCAAATCGTATTATTCAAACCCGAAGATTTTGCCGATGCCGATGCGCTCATAGATGCCATTGTATTGGAGCGCCGGGTAGAGCTCTGCTTTGAAGGTAATTACTTCCAGGATTTGATCCGGCTGCACCGGGATATTGAAGGGCTGCCTTTCGATGCCTGCCCTTGTAGGCTGCCTATCCCGCAGCAGGAGATAGATGTGAATAAGAATTTGAAGCAAAACGAGTCTTGTTATTGAGACAAGTTGGCCTGGCACTACGCACAGGTGTTTTTCAGATGTCTCTCGCGCCTGCGGCGGATCGACATGACAGCGTTCACTTGGTGAGGCCGGGTTACTCGGATTTCTCCCTACGGTCGAAATTGTTCCTTTGAGTATTGTCATTTCGAACGAAGTGAGAAATCCGAATAAAAAAGACTTCCCAATGTGAAATATCATGTCGATCCGCCGCAGGCGTGAGAGACATCTGAAAAAGAGTAGTGCTTGACAAGCCACAAACTCAAATTGCATAACTCAATTAAACCACAAGAATTCATCTTAAATCTTTCACTTTCCGCCCTGCGTGGGTGTTTTCACCCCGCAGGATTAGCAACGTGAGATGTACAGGAACAGCCTTTGCAAATGGCCGGTTTATTCCAGATGTCGATCCGCCGAAGGCGCGAGAGACATCTAAAAACTATCTGACATCGCAAAACCACATGATTATTATTCTTGAGCCTGTGCGCAACACCCTCACTAAATTGATCAAATAATGCTAAACCAGCCTGGCAATGAAAAACATAATTATCATCTTGATTTTAGGACTTCCATGCTCCCTTATCGCACAAACGGGTGAAAAAGGGGTGATACCGGTTGAAAACAAAGCAGCCAGTGATTCAGGCACCACTCGCGCTGTAGTTATCGGTATTTCAGATTATGAAGACCCGGAAATCCCCGACCTTCAGTTTGCTAACAAGGATGCCCTGGCCTTTGCCGAATTCCTGCGCTCCAAAACGGGGGGCAACCTGAATGAAGATCAATTGATGATATTAACGGACAGCCAGGCTACAGAAAGTAGAATATATTTTGCATTGGACTGGCTCCGTGATGAATCTGAGGAAGGTGATCAGGCCATTATTTACTTTTCCGGGCATGGCGATGCGGATATAAAGTTGCATTCCCAACCAGGCTTGCTCCTAACTTATAACAGTACGGTACAGACGCCCAAAATAACCAGCCTGGAGCTCAGTGATCTTGAGGACTACCTGACCACAATTTCTCTTGATAAGAAAGCAAGAGTGATCCTGGTCACCGATGCTTGTAGATCCGGAAAGCTGGCAAGCAGAGAAGGAGGCAGTAAATTGGCCAATTTGGAACTGGCAGCATTGGACAAACAGGCAGTCAAGATCTTGTCATGCCAGGCGGATGAATTGAGTTGGGAAAGCGTACAATGGGGCGGCGGTCGTGGAGTTTTCAGCTATTTTCTGGTGACTGGACTATACGGGATGGCGGACAATAACAAGGACAAAAGGGTGACGCTCACAGAAATCGAACGCTACCTGGAAGACAACGTAAGTCGCGAAGTATCGCCATCAAGCCAGATTCCTAAAGTGATCGGCAACCCAAAAGAAAAAATAACAAAGGTTTTTGAGGATGAACTGGCCAAAGTCATGGAGCAGATGGATCCCAATACTGTGAAATACAAGCCGATTGTTCAGCGTGGGATAGAGGATGAAACACTTGCAAACGTAGATTCACTGACTCGGAAGCTTTACAAACAATTCAAGGAGGCAGTTGTCGCAAATGCCTTTTTTGAGCCGATAGATTCCTGCGCCGATACGCTGTATACACTACTGATGCAAGTGGCAGGATTGCAGCCGCTGTACAATAGCATGCGCCGGAACTACGCAGCTGCCCTGATGGATGATGCACAGGAAGCGATGAACGGTTGGCTCAGGTCGGATCCCCGAGAGACGATGTCATGGAGTACAAAACGAAAAAATGATTACCAACGGTTCCCTCATCAATTGGCACGCGCTGCTGAAATACTGGGTAATACACACTATTTGTACAATGACCTGAAAGCAAAAGAATACTTTTTTAGGGCGAGAGTTCAGATTGTTGAAATGGGAGGGGATTCAGTGAGTCCGGATTCACCCTTGTTACCACCTTTGTTGCAAACAGTTGAGGCAGGGTTGAAATACGATAGTACGGCCCCTTATCTGTATGCTAAAAAAGCCTATTACTATACATATCGAAATGAACATAAAATTGCCGCTGAATTAATGCAAAAAGCCTTAGATCTGGCGCCTGGCTGGACTTGGGCCTACAATACACTTTGTTACATTTACTTTAAAGATGGAAATTATAGAAAAGAAAAGGAAACGGCTTATGACGCATATCATAAAGGTATTCTGGATCCAGGCATTTTGAATAACCTAAAAAATTATACCCAGGATGACCATCAAATAGACGAATCTAAATTGATGGGTAAAAAAACAATAGAATTAATGGATTCCCGGGATGAGTATGACGATCTACTTTCTTACAGAGCAAATCAATATTGGGGGAGTGGATATCCAGATAAAGCGGAAAAAACATTTAAGAAATATATCAAGCAGGTTTTGGCTGGAGATGATAATAAAGAAAAGTCAAAGCTCTGGTTCCCCTACCACCAATTAGGTTGGGTGCTAACTGTTAAAGGTGAATGGGATGAAGCAGAGAGGTGGTATAAAATGAGTGATTCCATTAAAGAAAACTCGTTAGCCAAAGCCGGGCTTTTCCAAATAGCGCACAAGAAAGGGCAGCACAAACTTGCTAAGAAATATTTGAAGAGTGCCATAAAAACTGGGTATTATAAAAATCCACAAACAATTGTCTACGATGGTGCTTTTTTGCTCTGTATTTATGACTGGGTTGACGAAGTGATACTCCTATATTCCAGCTCGTTGGAGCTTTTCCCAAAATTCGCGCCATTGCGCTATGACCTTGGCCGTATCTATCTGGAGCAAAAGAATGATTACAGAAAAGGCATATCTCTGCTGAAAAAGGCTGTAAAGTTGGACTCCACCCATGCCTACGCCCGTTACCACCTAGCTGCTGCATACGCTCATATTGGGAAGAATGAAGCTGCCTTGAAACATTTGGATAAAGCCCTTGAAGCTGGATTTGATGAATTTGAGCAGCTGGCAGGAGATAGTCGATGGAGTGCTTTGTGTGACACTCAAGGGTATAAAGCACTTATAGCAAAATATAAAAGATAGTAAGGTCTAACCTTATAGATTTAATAGTATGGACGCCTTTCTTGCGGTCGACCTGACAGAATGCACTTTCAAAAATCGAAGAGACGGCATCAAAACAAATTATTCACCCTTATCTATTCACTTTAAAATGTCAAAAAAATGAAAGCAATTATTCTAACCACACTAAGTTGTTTAATCTCAACAGCTTTGCTTTGCCAATGGAACACGAACGGAACCAGCGTTTATTACAATGGCGGTAAAGTAGGTGTTGGAACCAGCACTCCAACGGGCGTTTTACACATTATTGGAGACAATAGCGCCAATGATGCCAGTGTCTCCGGCCCGGGAGGTTTCCTGGTGCTTGGCAATACAAACAGTGCCAATCTCGCGCTCGATAATAATGAAATTATGGCACGGAGCAACGGAGGCATCGCCAACCTGGGCCTTCAGGCTGATGGCGGCTCACTTACAGTTCATGCAGGAACCGGTTCAGGTAACGATAAGGTACATATTGCAGGGAGCGGAAATGTAGGCATTGGTACCATGGACCCCCAAGGCAAACTGGATGTGGTGGATAATTCTCCTGTTCTGAAGGTAAGGGCGCTTTCAAATAATAAGGAGATTTCCCTAACCCCGGCAAACGGGAGCCTTGAAAGTACTAACAGTACTTTATATCTGAATCGCAGTTCTAACAATGCAATTGCATTTGGCCTTGGTGGTGGAGGTGTTGGCATTGGCACCGACAATATACCCTCGATCTATAAACTCGCTGTGGATGGAAAAGTCGTGGCGGAAGAAATCCGGGTAAAAAACTCCAGTAGCTGGCCAGACTATGTTTTTACCCCGGAATATAACCTGATGCCTCTTCAGGAACTGGAGCAAAATATTCAGCAAAATGGGCACCTGCCAGGCATACCCAATGCAAAAGAGGTAGAAACCAATGGCTTTGATTTAGGGGATATGAACCGCCGGTTACTGGAAAAGGTGGAGGAATTGACCTTGTATCTGATCGAGTTGAAAAAAGAAAACACGGCCTTATTAAACCGTGTACAGATGTTAGAAAAGGCGATCCCATCTGAACACTAATGGTTAGTAGATCAGATTAGGCTGCTTGGGTATCGTATGCTTTTAAAGTCTTAAACCAATCTTCTATGAAAATCATCATACTAGTTCTGGCGCTTATCTTGCAATTATCGGTGCAAGGTCAGGGAACAGATAAAGGCGTTGTACCAGTCACGAATTTAAAGTCTGGTTATTCAGGTGTAACACGCGCTGTTGTGGTAGGTATCTCCAAGTACCTCACACCTGAAATTACAGACCTTAAATACGCAGATAAAGATGCTATAGCCTTTGCAAATTGGCTAAAATCTCCTGCTGGCGGATCAGTACCTGAACAGAACATCCAGTTATATACAAATGAAGATGCCTCTCAAGAGACTATTGGGATGGCTTTATGGGATTTGGTGGACTCTAGCAAAACTGGCGACAGGACTATTATTTATTTTTCTGGTCACGGAGACGTCGAAGGTAGATTAGTTCAGAAAGGGTATTTGCTGACTTACAATTCTCCGAAAAATATTTATAGCAGCGGTGGAGCCTATTCTTTGGCAGATTTGGCAGACAGAGTAAATGAAATGTCCATAAACGGGGTTCAGGTCATACTGATTTCAGATGCCTGTCGTTCCGGTGCCTTTTCAGGCAGTGATTTTGGAGGCCCACAGGCAACTGTTACTCAGATGCAGAAGTATTTTGAAAATCAGATTTTGCTGCTTTCTTGTCAACACAATGAGTATAGTCTGGAAGGAGAACAATGGGGTGGTGGTCGAGGCTTGTTTTCCTATCAGTTGGAAAACGCACTTTATGGCCTGGCTGATCAGGACCAGGATATGCATATTCAACTGAGAGAGCTGCGCAATTATCTGGAGTCAGAAGTCATGAAAGCTGCAGAGCCCAATCACCAAACTCCCAAGATAGATGGACCCATTACGGCACAAATATGTCGGGTGGACCCTCTTTCGTTAGCCGATTTTCAAAAACGCATGATAAGTAGTTCTAGAGATTTCATGGATACAGAAGGCAGGTCAGTATTAAAATTTCCGGACACCTTGCTTTACGCTCATTTTATAGCCGCCATAGAAGCCGACAAGCTATTAAGCCCTGCCGGCGAAAGCGCCAATGACTATTTCAACCAAATGATCAGCGACCCTGCATGGGAGCCCTATTACGGTCATATCAAAAGAAAGTTCGTGGCGGCATTGACCAAGGAGGCGCAGTTGGCCATTAACAGGCTATTAAAAACCGACCCCAAAATGGCCGACGAGGCATTTCAGGGAAAGGTGCGTTATAGTTATTTGCCAGCATACCTTAATCGGGCATGCGACGTATTAGGCGAAAAGCACTATTTATATCCCTACCTGAAAGCCAAGCAGTATTATTTTGAATCAAGAACCTATACGAATAAGACTTATCCGGATCTATCGACTGACTCGCTGGTTCAACTTAGCCTGCAGGCTATTGAGAAAGGCCTGGCCTACGATACAGGCGCTGCGTATCTATACCTTGAAAAAGGCATTAATTATTATTGGAAACAGTCAAGTTTTGAAGAGTCAAAGCAAAGCTTTAGAAAGGCATTGGATTTATCTCCAACCTGGGTATTGGCTAATTTTTATTATGGATTAGCACTTAGCGGAAATGGTGCGAATGGAGATAATAAAGAGATGGTAATTGCCTATCTAAAAGAAGCCATCAAATACGATTCAACCTTTTTACCTGCTTACGAGCGCTTGAGTTGGCGATTTCCAACTAAGGAGGAAAAAAACTTCTGGCGTGAAGAATATGTCTGGCGTATGCGCGATTTGCAGGAAAAAGATCCGGACAATATTCCGGCTACTTATTATCGCTACATGGGCCTATGTTTATTACACCTCAATATACTTGACGAAGCTGAAAAGTACTTTCTAAAGGGTGCTGAAATGAGCAATTATGAAGATCCTTTATATTTCAAACAATTGGGCATGTTATATGAAAAGCAAAAGAAATATATAGAGGCCGCCAGGATGATAAAAAAGTATCGTTTGCTAAGACCAAATGATACAGGTGTGACAATAATAGCGAATCCTTACTTTAGTTTAATGCTTCCTTCAACTGATAGAACAGAATTAATAGAAACCCATAATCTTAATACATGTATTGAAAAAAAACAGGATTGCTTATTACATTTTTACTACTTCATGAATCACGATTTTGAGAGTTGCAGAAACATTGGCAAGGAACATTTTAATGACGTGATTGAAAAGGTGTTTAAGGATAAGACACAGTATCTAGCCCACAGATATTATTCGCTTGGCGATCCTGTCAGAGCTATAATGATTTTGAAGGATTATGTTTTCCGGATAGAAAACGGTATAAATGAGCTTGCCAAAGATTCCCTGAAACATAGTGGCGGAGCTTATGGCCAGCTGACAGCCTACAATCTGGCACTTGGAAATATAGCTGAAGCCGAACTATGGTTTGCTAAAAAAGGAATGGAAGATGAGCTTTGTTTTGATCTCGCCTGGCTAGGTGGTTGGAGTTTTGGCTTAAAAACCTGGCTGGCATTTTCCAGAGGGCGGTTTGACGAAGCAGACTCTCTGATCAAAGAGCATAAAGATCAAGTCGAATTTATTTATGCTGCAGAAGATGTTCTGCAACTGATTGCCATAAGCAACCAGGTTGATTATGCTATTTTCATTCTTGAGGCAATACTGAAATACTATCAGCCGACACCGGATATTCGCTACCACCTCGCCCGCATTTATATAGAGCAGAAAGGTGATTACCCTCATGGTTTGCCGCTATTGGAACAAGCAGTTCAGTTGGATCCTGAACAACCAAACTTCGCTTACCACCTGGCTACAGCTTACACACATTTCAACAGATTAGATGATGCCTTGAGTTTTCTGGAAAAAGCTCTGGAGCTTGGGTATGACAATTTTGAAGAGCTGGCAAGAGATAAGCGCTGGAATACTTTACGGAATACGGAAAGGTTTATGGCATTGATGAACAAATACTGGCAGGAATAGGGGTAGGTATAACTACCGTAGTATAATTTCCAAAATCAATTTTCAATGAATTAAACTCAAAGATCATGCAAGAGAACATCCATATAAAATTATTAACTGCACTTTATTTCTGTGTAGTCTCAAACAACCTAAATGCCCAATGTTTCCCTTCCACTCTGGAGAGTTGTGCCAGTCCAGCCACCATTGTGTGCAGCACATCGCCTTCAAGCGCCAGTTCCTGTTCTTCAAGTGTCATCAACCGGAACTTCAGTGGTAGTATTAATTCAGGCACCTATTATGCCCCCGATAGTGAAATACGCGCCTCTGGGTCGGTTTCATCCTCATCATCTGTTACTTTTCAAGCCGGGCGAGAGGTTATTCTGGAGGAAGGGTTTTCAGCCATTCAAGGCTCTGATTTTAAGGCTACATACGATCCTGTTCTTGAACAGTTCTCTCCTGTATTATTGACAAGCTCCAATTTCAATGATTATGGAAATGCCAATTATAATCACGAAGACCTGGGCTATGATTATGGCTTTGAAATACCGCTAAGATCTCCGGTTGTCAATTGTTCGAGCTACATTAATAATTACAAAGCCAACATGAACAATCTGTATTTTCTTTCAATTTTTGGACCTAGGTATCTGAGCGACGATTTTGATTTTCATCAGGGCAGCGACTTTGTAGACAGAAAATACCAGTCAGACAGTCCCGATCCGGCGCTTAACCGGGATATCATATGCATGTGTGAAGGGGAAGTGGTAGAGAAGGATCCTTCAGATGGTACGATAAAAGTTCGTTGTAAGGACGTTTTTAATAAGCCACAGCTAACTGGCAGTAATGTCTGGACTGAAGAGAGTTTCGGAGAAGGATGCAGTGAGCACTATATCAATATTGCTTACCGTCATCTTGAATCATTTGAACCTTGTATTCAGGTAGGAAAACTGATCAAGAAGGGAGATAAAATAGGGGTGATGGGTAAAACAGATGCTACCAATTATCACCTGCATTTAAGTGTGCAGCGAAAAGTGGGTTCATCCTCTACATTCAAAAATGTGCACCCTATGCGCATATTCAGACCTTCGCAAATCCACTTATTGAAAACACTTGATAATTCTGCGGTCAAAATATATCGCCTGAAACCCTACACATCAGGGGATGATGAAGCAATATTCCGATTTGTGTTTTCTTATGACCATGTAGCCATTCGGTATTTGGAATTCGAACATGGTGGTAATACATTGACTTATGATTTTGAAGCAGTAAGTGCTGGTATATGTTCGGGAAGTGGAACATTTGAATCACCAAACTGTGTGGATGGTATAAAATTGTATCCCTACGCATTCAATCGCGGAACCTGCGCATATGGAAGGTATATAAGTAGTGTAGATAAGATGCCCGGTACTTTCCCGGCAAGCCCGCTATACAGTGGAGGCACATATTACCCCTTATTGCAATCAGCGCCCTATGACAAGCCGAATTATGTGCTTGATGTGGTTGTTGACCTTGACGAATTTTCAGGGTTAAGCAACCTTTCCAATCTGAATATCAAGGTTGTGGATATTTATGGTAAGGGAGTGCAAGCGCATCCTTGAGTTTAGTATATACAGTATACCTTGGTAATAAAGGGGCTTAACTACCAGATGTCTCCCTTTTGGTCGACACGACAGCGTTCGCAGACAAAGGCTGCCATACCCGGATTTTTCCCTTTGGTCGAAATTATCCCGATGAATGTTGTTATTTCGAACAAAGTGAGAAATCTGGTTAACAAGACCGATGATCGCCCATTGTCCTGTCGACTGCATGGTGACACCTGAAACATCGTACAAGTAAAAAACACAACCCACAACCCCCTGAAAACCAACCCCTTTCACAATCGAATAACATTTAAAATACAAGTAATACTAACCCGCCTGCAACGATTTTACAACAACTTGAACGCAATTGACAGGAGTAATCACGGCTGCTATCAGTAGTTTTGTAACATAATATTTGCTACCTCAAATACCACAGTTAGAAACCATTTTTATCAAACTTAAATGTTAGAACAACCATGCTTACACTAAGATCATTGTCTTTGGCTATTGCTATTTGCTTCATGGCAGCAGCCACATTTGCCCAAAAGCAGGCACCTCAAACCAATATACCCAAAGCGCCCTACTTCAATGTAGAGAAAGTTGCCGCCATGGCAATACCTTGTGAAGACTGCCGTCAGCAGGTGCCTACCGAGATCGCAACTTCCGATAAGAACGCCGTTACTATTTACGGGCCGCCAGATGGTGTTGGAAAGCCGGTTGAATATCAGGTGTATAGCAGGCAAAAAGCCGAAAGCCGCTGGACACTACGCGCTGCCGGAAAAGTGGAAAAAGCGGGCGACAGGGTTACGCACAAGTATTACCGTCCCGGACAACTGATGGTGCTGCTGTATTGCAAAACACCCTTCCAGGGAATGGCTACTTTCTCCAATATCCGTGTGGCCGCACCGGTTAGCACCGAACCTTGTACAGAATGTGCCTGTGAACGCTGCGAAAACCAGACTCCAACCGGCGTGTTTACCTCCGATTTGAAAACGGTAGACATTAGCCGCAGCAACGGCGATGAAGCCCATCCGCTCGAATACTTTGTATTTACCCAGGCAAAGGATAAGAAATGGACTCCTGCCAAAGCCAGTACCATTAAAGGACAAAAAGGCGCCATTACAGCCTGCTACAACAACAGCATACAGACGCTGGTATTGGTTTACGACAAAAACATTGAGCGCATCGGTGTGAAGTTCACTCCAACTCCATGCGATAAATAAGAAAAGGTTTTGTTTCAGTTGAGCATATTTTCGCCCGGTAAGATGTAGCATTTTGCCGGGCGTATTTTTTGTGCTTTTTCAGCATGGGTTTTGGTTCCGCTTCCAGTATTTTTACGCTAAACGATAGAATGCCTTCCAGCCTTTGGAGGGCTGTCGTGCTGTTTTTAGTGAGGGCCTCTGACCTCATTCGGGAGGGATTGTGAGGGTCTCCGACCGAAATAATTTGATTAGTGAGGGTCTCTGACCCGACATTCCAACCCGAAGCTAAGGCACATGAAACACACACTTATTTTCCTTTCCCTGTTTTGTATTTCTGCCTCCTGCCTGGCACAGCAAATCGATTCTCTGAGTACAATTCAACAGATTGACAGCCTGATCCATGAGACAAGAAACCTCACGGATGATAAGCAGTTTGAAGAAGGCTTGATTAATCTCGACAGGGCCGAGAAACTGGCCTTGAGCGCGTTTGGCAACAACTCTGGTTCTTTTGCCGATGTACTGTACGATCGGGGCCGTCTGTTTTATTTCAAGGACGAAGAGGAAGAGGCGGTAGTTTGGTACCTGAAAGCCAAAGTGTTGCGTGAGCAACTGTTTGGCAAGGAGAGTGAACCCTATATCCAAACACTTTGGACACTTGCCGATGCTTATAGGTATATAAATGAGCTGGATGAAGCAGAAGCTCTGTGCAATGAAGCACTGGAACTTCAGGAAAAACTGACGGGGAAAGAAAATTCGGATTATGCCTACATTCTCAGAGTACGCGCAAAAATTTACAAATCAAAGGAAGAATACAGTAAAAGTGAAGCCGGTTTTCTGGAAGCAAAGGGCATTTACGAACGATTACCTGAAAAGGATGACATTCAATATGCCAGGTTGTTTGGAGATCTCTCCGGGTTATATGACCACACAGGAGATGTAGCCGCCAACATTGCCATTTGTGAGGAAAATCTGAATTTCCGGATCCGCACCTGGGGGGAGAATAGTACGTATTATGCCGAGGCTGCGCAATGGCTGGCTGATCTGTATAGGGACGTGGGAGAAGAGGCAAAAGCAAGACCATTGCTTATTAAAGCCCGAGACATAAGTGCCGTTAAATATGGAAAGGAAAGCCTTGAATACTCCACCAGCCTGAATAATCTGGGCAGGTTTTACGTAAGAGCCGGCGATTTTGAACAAGGCGAGCAATTGTATCTGGAAGCAAAAGAAATCCTGGAAAAGCTCCCTTATTCAAAAGTAGAACTTGCCTATTTACTAAACAACTTGGGGGTAATGTATGGCCTGATTGGCAACTACCCGAAATCTCTCGAGTTTTATAACCAGGCACTTGATGCTTTTGCTGCTACAAGTGGTCGCAATTCGAGAGGGTATGCCAATACGCTGGCAAACATCGCTATAAAAAACCGCGGACTCGGAAATCTTGAAGAAGCTGAAAAAAAGTACCTGGAATCCATTTCAATTTACACACAGATATTGGGAGAGAACAGCCCTAGGCTTGCTGATTTAAACATTGAGCTCGGAAGGCTAAAATTTGAGCAGGACTTATATGACGAAGCTTTAGCTTATTTCTTTAAGGTGCAGGTCGCCTATGAAAATTCCATTGGGACTCAGAATGCTGATTATGCCGATTGCCTTGAAGCCATTGCGAGCGTCTACACGGAAAAAGGAGAATTTAAAAAGGCTGAAAAACTGTATCTGCAAAGCAATGAGATCTATGCTGGCACCAGAGGAAAAGAAGGTCTTGATTATGCCATCAGTATTCACCATTTGGCAAATCTGGCGCATGAAATCCATGATTTCCCAAAAGCAGAAGCTTATTATCTTGAATTGAATTCATTGAACCGCTCGTTCATTGAAAAATCTGCCAAATACTGTTCTGAAAATGACATGAACAGCTATTTAAGCAATTTCGCTGATGTGTTAAACGACTTTCACTCTTTCAGCTTTGCTCATCCCAACCCTGAACTGGTTCGCCAGAATTACGATAACGCCATTTTTATCAACGGATTGATACTGAGCAATGCACAGCTTCTGGCGCGTGCACTTGCCAAAGCCGATAGTCTCACTAAAGATATTTACGAAAAGTGGCAGGATTGCCATCGCCGACTTGCCAAGCGTTACGCCCGCCCCTTAGCGGCTAATAAACCGATAGTAAAGGTGGAAATTGAAGCCGAGGATTATGAAAAATTGCTGATGCGCAATCTGCCCGATTTCAAACAGACGCGTAAGGTTCCACATTGGCAGGATGTTCAGGCGCACTTGCATTCGAACGAAGCCGCCATTGAATTTATCCGATTCCCCTATACAACGCCGAACCAAACCGACAGCATTTTTTATGCGGCCCTGCTGCTTCGTCCGGGTTGGGATGCCCCGAAAATGATCTTTCTCTTCGAAGAAAAAAGCCTCGATTCATTGGTGAGTAGTCAGGGAGCCAGGAAAGCGGATTTTGTTTCGCAACTCTATAATGTTTCCGACAGGGGAGTAGCGCCCGTTGAAAAACCTAAAAAGTCACTGTACGAGATGCTCTGGAAACCTATGAACAACGCCTTGTCCGGAGTGAGCAAAGTGTACTTCGCTCCTTGCGGTCTAATGCACCGCCTCAACATGGGAGCCATCCCGTTTAACGCTGATTCTACGCTGGCAGATCGTTATGAACTGGTGCAACTGGGCAGCACCCGACAACTAATTCCTGATGAAAAAAAGGCATTTGGGACTAAGAATGCGGTGCTTTTTGGCGGCATTCAGTATGATATGGACTCCACGGTGCTGAATGAAGCGAGTTCAATACGAGGCATTCCCATTCCCGAGGATAAACAAGTGCTAAAGGAATCCGATGGTACCCGTGGCGGCTCCTGGAATTATTTGTCCGGAACAGAAAAGGAGGTAACCATGGTAGAAAAGATCATGAAGAGCGATGGCTTTGATGTGCAGACGATCAAAGGCTCTACGGCCACTGAAGATGTGTTTAAACAACTCGGAAACGGAGAAAAGCCTTCCCCGCGCATATTGCACCTGGCTACTCATGGTTTCTTTTTTCCCGATCCTTTAAAAGGTTCTGATGATACGCAGCAGGTTGTAGATGAAAACGAAGTTGGATTTAAAGTCAGCAACAACCCCATGATCAGGTCGGGACTATTAATGGCTGGGGCCAATTATGCCTGGAAGAGCGGGAAACCTGCGGTTAAGGGCCTCGACAATGGCATTCTTACCGCTTATGAGATCAGCCATCTGGATCTTTCAAATACTGAACTTGTCTTGCTTTCGGCTTGCGAAACAGGCTTGGGCGACATAAAAGGCAATGAAGGTGTGTTTGGCCTGCAACGCGCCTTCAGGATAGCCGGCGCCAAATACCTGATCATGAGCCTTTGGCAGGTACCCGATAAACAGACATCCATATTGATGACCCGTTTTTACAAAAACTGGCTGGAGGATAATATGACCATCCCCGAAGCCTTTCATGCGGCACAAAAAGAACTGAGGGAACTGGGAATGGATCCGTATCAGTGGGCAGGGTTTGTGTTGATGGAGTAAGTTTCGGGTCGGAGACCCTCACAAATGTTTTTCGGGTTGTAGACCCTCACAAATGTTTTTCGGTTCGGAGACCCTCACAACTAATGTCGGAGACCCTCGGAGGCCCTCACAAATTTTATGGAGAATATTTGCCAGTTGATTTTGGGGCTTTAAAAGCAATACAAATATGGTTTTTCTATATTAGTAGATCGATAAATGATTATCTTTCGGGAAACAGCCAAATGCATCATGAAGAACAATCTTATTTTCCTGGCCTTCTTTGGCCTGGCCACAGCTGCTTATGCGCAGCAAAATGATTCTCTGATCATTTCACAAAGAGTTGACAGCCTTATTAAGGTTGCAAGAAATCTTACCGGGTACCAGAAATTTGATAAAGCTCTTACTGTCAATCAATCCGCTGAAACCCTGGCGCTGGAAAAAATGGGTCCTGAAAGTGCCGAATATGGGAAAGCCTGTTTCAATCACGGTAGAGTATTTGACAAACAAAAATCATTTCCAGAGGCGATTATTTGGTACAAAAAAGCCATTGCCATTCAGGAAAAGCTTACTGGAGAGGCTCATCTTGATTGTGCTTATTCACTGGCAAACCTGGGTAGTGTGTACAATGATTCGGGGTGGTACTACCGATCGGAGCCATTATATCTGGAATCAATGAACATCATTTCCGATATACTGGGTAAGGAACATCCGCATTACGGCCTTTTACTAAACAATCTGGCGCAGAACTACAAGGTTACGAGGGAATATGACAAGGCGGAACCTTTATTTCTGGAAGCCATTAGGATCAGAAAAAATGGCTTGGGAGAAGAGAGTTTTGAATATGGAAATTCCGTAAAAAACCTGGCTGACCTTTACTATGAAATGGGCGCCTATAGGAAAGCCGAACCTTTATTTGCCGAATCCAAAAGCATTTTTGCCAAAACGGTTGGGTTGAAAAGCCCCGAATACGCCGGTCTGCTTGGCCAATTGGGACTTTTATATATGCAAATGGCTGAATTTGATGAGTCGGAACAGCTGCTTTTGGAAGCAAGAAGTATTCTGGAAAAAAACCTGTTTCAAAATTTCCAGGATTACGTCTGGGTTTCGGTGAATCTTGCTGGATTGTATTTCACAAAGGGAGATTACAAGCAGGCTGAAAAATATGGACTGGAGGCTAAAGGCCTTTATGAAAAAGCGGCAGGCAAGGGAAGTTCAGCATATGCAGCAGGTATCCTCAATCTGGCCAGTATGTACTTTTTGGTTGGAGAATATGCGAAAGCCGAAGAGATATTACTGGAATCCAAAGACATTTTGTCGAAAGCGAAGGAAGGTAATTTGGTTGATTATACTACAGCTGTGATTAACCTGGGCGATGTGTACGTATCATCAGGAGAATATGCCAAAGCGGAACCATTGTTTCTGGAAGCCAGAGAGTTAATGGCTACCTTTTTACCAAAGGAACACCCCGATTATGGAGTTCTTCTGCTCAACCTCTCGGACCTGTATTTATTTATGGGGAACTATGCCAAAGCGGAACCATTGTTTCTGGAAACGAAAGAAATTTGGGAAAAATCGCTTGGTACTGAACATCCAAATTATGCACTTGCCCTGATTAATCTAGGTAGTGTATACACTGTGACCGGAAATTACAGCACGGCCGAGCCAATGTTTTTTGAGGCCAGGGATATTATTGGTAAATCCCTGGGAAAAAAGCATCCCACATACGCTATTGTTTTAGCTGGGCTCGGGGAATTGTATCTGCTGGAAGAAAATTATACAAAGGCAGAGCCGTTTTTTATCGACGCCATAGATATCTGGGAAAGTGCCTCCGGAAGAGATCCTTTGAACTACACCGCTTCACTGACCAATTTAGCTACCTTATACTTCCAGTCAGGAAAATTTGACAAAGCAGAAGTTGCTTTTGAAAAGGCCAAAGAGCGTTTTGAAGCATTGTTAGGCACTGAACATCCCAACTACAGCAAGCTGCTTATAAACCAGGCAATGCTTTATCAGAATACGGATAACAAGGAAAAAGCAAGTGATTGTCTTTATGAAGCTATTGTGAATGATCGAGTCTTAATTGATGTATACTCCGCTTATTTTTCTGAAGCACAAATGGCGGCCTTTTTAAAAACCATTGAGCCAAATACAGAAAGGTTTCAGTCGTATGTACATCAAAACCCTGATCCCAGGCTGATTTGTGCCGAATACAATAATGCGCTGTTCTACAATGGATTTCTGTTGGAAAAAAGGATACAGCTTTCCAGGGCTATTGCCAATGCCGGAACTGAGATTCAGGATGTTTACGAGAAATGGCAGAGTTGTAACCGAAGACTTGCCAAGCGATATTCAAGACCAATAGCCGAGCGTGTAAAAATTGCCAAAACCCAGGATGAGGCAGACAAATATGAAAAGCAGTTGTTGCAAGAGCTGGCAGCATTTAAAAGTAAAAGTCCGAGATGGGAAGACATTCAGAAAAAACTCGGCCCCAAAGACGCGGCAATTGAGTTTATTCATTATACTTTACTCAAAGCGGGAGAAACGAATTCCGACAAAGTAGCCTATAGTGCGATGATTCTGCGTCCCGGTATGGATGCTCCGCAGTTTGTTCCACTCTTTGAAGAAGCTGCGCTCGATTCTATGTTGCTTGTGCCCGGAGTACGCGATGCAAGTTACGTTTCAAGCACAAATCAGGTTGCAAACCGTGGTGTTGTTCCGACTGCCAAAACTCAAAAAGCACTGTATGAGCATGAAACTCCGTATGAGCTCGTTTGGAAACCAATGGAAAAAGCCTTGCTTGGCGTTGAAAAGGTTTACTATTCCCCAACCGGACTGCTGCACAGAATAAACCTATCAGCCATACCTGTTACTTACGACTCAGTGCTAGCCGATCGTTATCAGCTTGTTCGCCTGGGTAGCACCAGGCAATTGGTTAATTCAGATAAAATTGATTTAATAAAAAATGATCTGGTAGCTTTCGGTGGCATTCAATATGACATGGATTCAACGGCTTTGGTTACCGATATTAAAAAGTTGGAAAATCCGGAATTCGCAACACGGGGGCAAAGCAATCCGGAGAACCAGGGAAGCTGGGGCTTTCTGGCCTGGACGGAAAGGGAGGTAGATGCCATAGGCGCTGTTGCGAAAACTGCTTCATTTGAAACCGAGATTAGAACGAATTTTCAGGCCAGTGAAGAGGCTTTTAAAAGTTATGCTCGCAGTCTGGACGACAGGACCAAGAGTTCTCCCAAAGTATTGCATCTGGCAACACACGGTTATTTTTCACCCGATCCTAAAGACTCTTTGAAACTCAGAATTGCCATTGATCAGGGAGCTGTAGGTTTTATCAACAACGACAACCCTCTTATGCGCTCCGGGCTGTTATTAGCAGGCGCAAATTACTCATGGGTAAGTGGGAAACCGCTTGTAAAAGGCATGGACAATGGCATTCTGACCGCATACGAAATCAGCCATCTTGACCTTTCGAATACTGAATTAGTAGTATTGTCAGCCTGTGAAACCGGGCTTGGGGATATCGAAGGAAACGAGGGCGTTTACGGTCTTCAGCGTGCTTTTAAGATCGCCGGTGTTCGATACTTAATTATGAGTTTGTGGCGCGTAGAAGACAAGGCCACTTCTGTACTGATGACCCGTTTTTATAAAAACTGGCTGGAGAAAAACATGGAAATTCCGGAGGCATTCCGGACGGCACAAAAGGAATTGAGGGAGCTTGGACAAAGCCCGTATCAATGGGCTGGTTTTGTATTGATGGAATAGGCTTTGTGTTTAGGGTCGTGTATCGGGTCGGAGACCCTCACATTTATTTATAACCCATACGATTTCCGGGCGCTTTCAATCTGCTCTTCTTGAGTTGTCTCAGGATATAGCATATACCTGGGAGCGATGATGGGTTTTGCCGATTCGATGCTAATGACAATAATCGAATTGAAAGGGAAATTACCGCCCGTCATTTCCAGCAATGGTTTTTCCATTTCCAAAAACTCCAAATCTGTTTTTTCTATAACCCGCGCTTTCCCTTTTAACTGATACCCTTTTTGTACCAGGATATCGATAAAACTTACGCAAACCAGTTCATTCTCCCGGACATTCCGCACAGATTGAGGCGACGCGATGTTGGCAATAATTAGCTGATCAGTTCCGAAGCAGGTAAATATTTCTTTTGGTGAAACACTGGGCCAATTATCCGCCGAAGCTGTTGCCAGCCAACAGAGCACGCTTTTATCGATTGAGTCTTTTATTTCTTTTGTGAGCGTCATAGTCTATTTCCTGAAAACAAAATAGGCCATAGTAGTAGCCAGAAATACATGCAGTCCAACAGGCATCCAGCCCATAGAGTTCATAACACCATTCAAAGTAGCCATTAGCACAATAGGAATATCCAGAATGTTATAGATGACACTGACTGTGAGCAAGTTTTTCCAGGATTGGTCGCTAATTGGACTTTCGCGATTCATCCAGAAACTGAGTGCATAAGCCGTAAGTGCCGCCCCAAGAATCCGGGCCATCATGGCACCGCCGCTGTCGAGGGATACGCCGTAGGTAGACATGAATTTTTCAGGAATAATAAGCAGGCCAAGGCCGAAACCGATGTACAGAAAGGCCCAAATGGCGGAAAAGGTAGAAAGTTTCATTTCGTTTGTTTTAGTTAGAGTATTGGTCTATCTAATGAAGTAAGAAACAAACAAAAATAGCATTTTTACGGCATAAGAGCGCCAATTGGGTCTCCGAAATGCGTTTGTGAGGGTCTCTGACCCGAAACAAACATTCAACGCGAAATGCAATGCCTACTAGACGCCAGCAACATATCCATACCAGGAACTTGGAGATTCAATTATACGGACATCCAATATTCCGGTATTCAGGAAATAGTTGGAAGCACTACTATAAAGATAATGTTCCGCTTTGACAACCATACCTGCCTTTACCGGATTTGCATGTATGTATCTTATTTTTTGCATGAGAATTGGCAAGGTATACAAGAGCATAGGATGGTTGTCATTTTTCCAAAGTTGGAGTTTTTGATTCTTTTCCGTTTTGTTTCCTCTATAAACAAACCGCTCTAGCATCCACTTTTTGCGGCTCTCTTTTCTGCCTTGTTTTATTTGATCCAAAATAGATTTGGCAGTGAATTTTTTAAAGTCTCTTAGAACATCGGAAAGCGGAAATTTTTCATCACTTGCTTCTACCACTAGATGCAAATGGTTGCTCATGATTACAAAAGCATAAATAACCAGCCCCTTTTCTTTTTGGCAATATCGGAGGCTTTCAATCACAATGTCTTTATAGGATTTTCGTATAAAAACATCAACCCAGTCAACCACAGTAATAGTGACGAAATTGATGCCGTGTTGGTTTAGTATTTTATACCGGCTCATAATGGTTTTTTGGAATAAGAACTTAATGGAGTGTATGAGCACTTTTGGATGATGCCCTTATAAAGTTAATCGCTTTTGATCGGGTTTGCAAATGTTCGTTTTGGGTCAGAGACCCTCACGAACGCATTTGTGCGTGACGCCGAACCAAGACTCAACGGAAAATAGGGAGATAAAAAAGAGCGTGAAGCAAATTTGCTTCACGCTCTTTAATGTTGGCAAGTTGCCTCCGACTGATGTTTATTCGGGTCGGAGACCCGAATTTGAAATTTAAAACCGCACCTTAATCCCTGCCAAAAAGTTCAAGCCCACCGTAGGGTAGCGGTACCAGCGCTCACGTTTATTGTTCAACAAATTATTGATGTCCAGAAAAGCGCCGAAGTTTTTGGTGAAGTAATACGAACCACCAACACTCAAATCATACAGAGCTTCGCCTTTCCCAAAACGTCCGTTCTCATCCAGGTAGGCAATCTTGTCAGCTGTATAGAAATTCGCCTTCAGGTTGGCTTTGCCATCCAAAACACTATACACAGCGCCAAAATTTCCTTCAATTTCAGGAAGTCCCCAGGCAGCTGCCTGATCTTCGCTTGTACCGGTTAGCTCGGTGTCGAATACGCTCTGGCTCAGGGTAGCCGACAACAACAGATCCTTGAACGGACGGAGTTTCACCGTTCCCTGGAAATTGTAAATTCTGACGGTATCGTATACTATGTGAAAACGGGTAACGGTTTGCCCGTCAACATCTGTCTGAAACAAGGTCTGATATAAAGCCAGATCCGAGGCTTTTGAATAGCCCACCTGTGCGTTGTATTCCAGCCAGCCGAAATCACCTTTCACACCACCATAGTAATTGTCGAAACGGGTGTTTTTCAGCTTTGTCTCCCGAATCTGTATGTATGGATTGTAACGGGTGATGCTGCGGAAGTTGTTTTTGCGCAAATCGCCCTTGCCACCAGCAAAAAGCTGCACGCCATCACCAAAGATGCGCAGGGTAAGTTCTGCGTCCGGGAATATGCTGAACTCATCGCGGTTGTTCACAAAATTACCTCCGATCTTCAACTGCATGAAATCAAAGTGCAGCGTAAAGGAAGGCTGGAGATATATGTTGTTAAGGGTCTGTTTGGCCGTGTCGGTGAACGACGAGAAATCAGGCCGTATGGTTACCCGAACGGCGTGTTGTTCGGCTATCCATTTCGTGGCAGAAATCCCTAAATCAAATCCACTTTCCTTATTGGAATAATAATCGCTGAGGAAGTAAATGTTGGGTGAAATGGAAAAGTTGAAGTCAGACTCATTGGCCGCGCCATTGTACAAACGACCGCCTATGTCAAATAAGCGATAACGCTGCCGGGAGCCGGCCTCTGTGAATGTGTCGATTTCATGATCATAGCCGTAAAAATGCAGCTGATCGTACTGAAAACCGATTTTGCCTTCTACTGCCAGGTTGTTTTCAAGAAAAATATTTGTCTTGAGCAAGCCCTGAGTTGTCTGGAATTTCTGATTTTCCAGGGCTTTATCGGCGCTGATCTGGTAATGCTTGAGCCAGGCGGTGGCATCAAATTTTTCTGCTTTGCCGAAATAGTACCCACCTTCACCGTAAAGCGCTGTTGGTACACCGCCTCCCAGTTTTAGATATCCGTTGTAATCTTTTTCAGTTTTTACACGCTTCAATCCCAGCGGACGAAGCGTCGGTGCTTCGTAATTGAGCTGATTGGAAGGGTGTGCCGGTACCACATAATTCTGGCGCTGGGTACTGGTATCAAGCGGGGGAAGGTTAGGCGAAACGGAGATTTTGTTGGCGTCCAGCAAACGCGCGTCAAAATCCTTGACCACCGTTACATTATCGCCTTCCAGGTCATTTTGGGCTGAGCCATTGGTCACCATGATCAATAGACTCAAAGCGGTTAATAAGATTGATTTATGTTGGAAAGTCATTGTTGCAAAGATTGTGTAGTGAAACAGGTTGGTTTGATCAATAACACGGATTTAATTTCCTTCGTCCAATTCCAGCAGGGTTTTATCCCTGTTAGAATTGCTGTTCAGTGATGGGTTATTGCCGCTGAGTTTGTCGTGCTTCTGCCGGGCCAATGGAATGACATTTTTATCATCGCCATTGTAATTCTCCAAAATGGCCTCCAATGCAGCCAAAGCACTGTTTTTATCTCCCTGATCGGCATACACATCTGAAAGAAGGATCAGGTTATAGGCGATCCAGTTGTCGTAACCGGCGCTGGCTTTGTTTGCATCACTGATTAACTCATCAGCTTCAGTATATTTCTTCTGGCGATACAGTATCTGAGCCATATAATGATAGGCTTCCGCCATGATGGCGGTAGTTGTATTCTCGGTTACCGATTGAAGCGCCGGGTATGCCCGGGCATAATCACCTTTATCGTAGGCCATTTTGCCCGAATAGAAATTGGCCTGGGCCAGGTTTTCCTGTGATGACAACCTTGATGCATTGATCTTTTGCGCATATTCACTCACCGCTACTGAATTGTTGGTCAGATAAGCAGCTTTCAGGGCTGCCAATTGAGCTTCAAACCGCGACTGTTCCGTCATGGCCGACAGTTCCCATTTCCTGGCGTACTCAAATGCCTGTGCATATTCTTGTGTACTGTTCAATGCTAAAAGCGTTGCGCGTTCGGCAGCTTTGGGATATACCTTACTGCTTCCTTTGGCAAGAACTGCCGCGTAATCCTTCTGGGCCTTGTCGTATTGTTTTACTGCCGAATAGCTCTCACCACGGTAGAAGTAAGCATTTACGGTGTTTCTGCCGTTCGGATATTTTGCCAGGTAAGTGGTAAATCCATCAATGGCTTGCAAATAGCGACCGTTGTTGTACTGCGACTCTGCCGATTCATAGAAAGTACTGTCCTTGCTTGCGGTGCTTACATTGCCAAATCCGGGAACTGATTCCACAAAGGCGTAGTATTCATCCGGACGGTTCAGGACGTTCACATAAATCTCCCGCAAGGCATCCAGCGCTTGCTTGGCTTCCTCACCTTCCGGATTGTTGGAAAACACCTGTTTGTAATAATTTACGGCAACAGAAGGGTTGCCCTGGTTGATGGAGATAAGGCCTAGCTTCAACAAAGCCTGGTTGATCAACGGGCTCCGGCCTTTGTAATCGGAAACAATGCGACGGAATGGTGGAATGGCCTTGTCGTATTGTTCCATGTCAAAATAAGTATCACCTAGCTGGAACAAGGCTTCGTCTGCATAGCTACTGTTAGGATAGCTGGTTACCAGGTTTTCCAAAGAAATGATCTTGTCTACGCGTTTCCCTTTCAGTCCCAAAATGATGGCTTTTTGATACATGGCGTATTCAAAGCCTTCGTATTTGCGGTTTATGGCTTCATCGTACAGCCTGATGGCATCGTCATACTTGTTGTTTTTAAAATTACAGTCACCTGCGCGCAAAACGGCATCGCCCAATACTGCGGAAGCGATCTGCTTGCTTTCTGGCGGACGTTTTTTGAAACCTTCAACAGCGGCATTGAAATTTGCCAAAGCTGATTTGTAATCTTTCAGCTTCATATTATTGTAGCCTTGCACATAATTGCACATGTCCAGACTGGCCTCTTCAGGCAATTGAGCCGCATAAGGCGAAGCTGCCCGAAAATAGGAGCTCATGTGGGCTTTACTGATGGTGTATTCTCCGGCTTCATTGGAAATAACGCCCAGCCAGTAACTGCACAACAATGAGGTTTTCTTGTCAATCGGAAATTCCAGCGATTTGTTGAAATACCGCCGTGCTTCATCGCTCTGGCCATTTTGGTATAGTTGCAAACCACGGAGATAGGTTACAGTCTGGTAAGTCGCGTCCAGTCGCTGTGTTCGGTTTTTGACCGATTCCAATGTCGATATCGCCCGGTCGTAATCGCGCGTGTTGAGGAAAACCTCACTCATCAGTGCCTGTGCATCCTCGTAGTACTTTGACGTTGTCGGAATACGTTGCAGCGCCTGAATGGCGTCACGGTCGTATTTAAGTTCGTAGCTCAGTTTGGCATAATTGAACAAAGCATCTTCCCGTACGGCCAAATCGTAATTCATATTGGCAGCCTGTCCAAAGGCGTTACGGGCATTGAACTTGTTTCCTGTTTTGATATAGCAATCGCCCAAATGGTACAGACCATTCTGTCCCAGCAGGCTATCCTGTTTACTGAGGTTCTCAAAATTCTCGATGGCAGGCTTGTAATATCCGTTTTGGTACTGCGTATACCCAAGCTGATAATAGTCGGCTGGACGCATACGGGCGCCGTTTTTCGCGGCGTATTCCAGATAAACCATTGCCGATTTGAAGTCGCCTTTTTCATAGTATGCCTGACCCACAATCTGGTTGATCTCGGCGCGGTTGCGCACACTATTGTCCTTGGCTTTTACGCTGCCGTATGAAATCACCTTGTCATAATCCTTCTGTGCTGCGTATATCTGGGTGATGTAGTAAGGAACGGACGATTGGTATTTGCTCGATTGTCCGGCTCGTGTGAATGAATTGGCGGCATCAGAGTATCTGCCTTCAAAGAAGGCACAGCAGCCGTAGTAGTAATTTGCCGGGAAATACCATTCACCGCGGGCATTTTCTTTAAGCGGCAGGAAATAGGTTTTGGCCAGCGCAAATTTTTTGGTTACGAAGTAGCTATAGCCTGTTTTAAAGCGAATTTCATCGCGAGTAGGGCCTGCAGCGCCTTCCGGAGCCATATTGAAATAGCTGACAGCTTTGTCGTAATCCTTTTTTTCAAAGTAGTAATTCCCGATTTCCAATGCTGCCTGACTGGCAACCGGCGAGGGAGAGTTTTCCCGTAAAAAATCGAGTACCAACTTTTCTGCCTCTGGCTGGTCGAGCCTTACGGCGCATTTGGCGTGGTAAAGTTCGGCATCGGTTTTCAATGCCTTCCATTCCGGCTCATTTACCGGCCGCAAATAGGCCATGGCATCGCGAAACTCTTTCTGGGCAAGTCCAAACAGGTTCTGATTGTAAAAATCAACACCGCGTTTGTAGGCCATGGTAGCCTCGGTAAAAATGTTGGTTTGCTGAGCCTGCACGAGAAGTGCGGCTGACAATAACAAAATCGAAAAAATACCTTTCCGAAGGTTCATAATTGATTGAATTGATGGTTGATCGTAATATGCAAGGATTTGCTTGCAGGTTTCCGGGTAAGCGTCAAATTTGGGTATTTGTCTCTGTCGGCAAAAATCCAAAGGTATTATGAATACAAAGGGTAAAGTTATGTATCAATGCGAAATGCGCAATGTACCAATGCGAAATGCGCAATGTACCAATGTTTTAATGCACAAATGTATCAACGTGAAATGTGTTTTGACAGTCTGTTTGGGAAGCGATCATTTATTTGAGTTTAACAAGAGATGTTAAAAATTTAACAATCGATCTTGTCATATCAATACCATTAAGTCGTGTATGAAGGGCTGAATCTTTAAGAATACTTACAGAACACTTCTTGTTTGATAACCCCACCATTTATCTTGCGCCCTAATATAATTTATCCAACGGCCCATTAATAAATTGCGCATTGGTACATTGGTACATTGGTACATTGATACATTGATACATTGATATGATTTCGCTCTCCATCCCGCCAGTCGCCCTCGAGTTGGCTGATTATGACCGCAAGCTGCTGGCGAAGGGGAAAGGTTCTGTATTTGTGTGTAACCAGGTGCTATCCGAATTTGACGAGAAAATATTGCTGACCTTGTTGCGATCACAATACCCGCATGTCCGGATTTTGTATCCGTATCCGGTTGCGCCGTCAAAATCTATTCGCGATTTTAGTATACGGCCAAAGGGTGGGAAAGTTGAGAATGCTTTTTTTACGGGGAAGGTTATTAAAAAGCTCAAGAGAAATGTGGAGAAGGGTCTGGCTGTTGGCCTGGTGTTGAATTTTTCCGACAACCCGCTGAATCACTGGGGGAAGAATGTGTTGCGGCAGCAGATCATTCGCCAGTTACGCAGGATGGAATTACCGGTTACGCCTATTCATCTCCAAATGGCGCATAAACCAGGGAGTTCATTTAGCCGAACAATTCCGGGTTTGTCAAAAATTAAAAAGGGAGATGACGTTCAGTTGAGTATTCGGGTGGGCAATACAATTAGTGCTGAGGAGATTGCCAAATTCAATAAAAGTCGACTCTGGGGCAAGTTTTTGCAAGCCAAGATATTTTCGCTGGGTTCCTTATTTGATGTCCGGCCGGAACTGTTTTTGCCAGGAAAGCAAACAGAACAGGATCCACTGGCTGAAGCTGTGGAACCTGCGCAGGTGGAAGCCGAAATGGCAGCATTGGATCCTTCCAGAATTGTGGTTACCCGTGGTGAGTTTGATGTCATTGTAGCGCCGTTCTCGGAGCTTCCCAATACCATGTTTGAAATTGCCAGATTGCGGGAACTCACCTTTCGTGCAGTAGGAGAAGGCACTGGCAAGTCCCGGGATATGGATGAGTTTGATATGTACTATTTGCAACTTATTATCTGGGACAGACAAAACAAGCGAATTGTGGGAGGCTATCGCGTTGGGGAGGGAGATCATATTTTTGAACGTTTTGGGGTGAACGGTTTCTACACCAGCAGTTTGTTTAAAATGAAACAGGGCTTTCATCCCTTACTTCGCCAAACAGTTGAGCTTGGGCGCACATACGTAGTCCCTGATTATCAAAAACACCGGCTTCCTTTGTTTTTACTTTGGAAAGGAATCCTGCACTTTTTGCTGGCCAACCCGAAATATCGTTACCTCATTGGTCCGGTAAGCATCAGCAAGGACTATTCAGAAGTGTCCAAAGGCGTGATCGTAGAGTTCGTGAAACGCTTTTTTTACGACAAAAAGCTGGCCCAATACATCACTCCAAGAAAGCCATTCCGACCCGCTATAAAGGATGTAGATACCGGATTACTGGCAGAGAATCTTCAGGGACAATTCACCGCGTTGGAGGCATTGGTGGAAAGCATGGAACCGGCGCACTTTACCGTGCCTGTTTTGTTCCGGCAATACTTAAGGCAAAACGCCAAATTCATCGGCTTCAATGTTGATCCAAATTTTGCCGATTGCCTCGATGGGCTCATGATCCTTGATATCAGGGATTTGCCTGAAGAAACGCTGGAGTTGTTGCAACAGGAGAAGTGAGGAATTAGCTAATTTGATAATGTGATAATTAGCTAATTTGATAATGTGTTTTCGGTTGGATTTTGGATGCCGAACACGCCGCGCTTGTGTCTTCTGACCAAGCGCATGCTACGTGAGTGATTAAGGTTGCCTGGAAAGTAAATAGTGTAATATGGGATTGTTTCTTCCAGTGAAAATAGAATTCAGGAGAGCTTATGCCTTACACCTTGTGATGCGCTTGGTCAGAAGACACAAGCGCGGCGAAAAATAGATTAGCTCATTAGCTAATTATCACATTAGCTAATTTTCCGAGCTTTCTCCAACACCGTTGTTTCCAGTCCTTTCTTATAATCAATAATCCGCTGAAGCAAGGCATCATCGCTGGCTCCCAAAATCTGAGCAGCAAGTATTCCCGCATTTTTAGCGCCATTCAGCGCAACCGTAGCTACCGGAACACCTCCGGGCATTTGCAGAATGGACAGCACGCTGTCCCAACCATCGATGGAATTGGAAGATTTTACCGGAACTCCAATAACCGGCAAGGGAGATATGGCTGCGACCATACCTGGTAAGTGCGCAGCGCCGCCGGCACCGGCTATGATCACTTTAATGCCGCGTTCATGAGCTGTAGAGGCAAATTCAAACATCTTCGTTGGCGTGCGGTGTGCCGAAACAATGGTCATTTCATAAGGCACCTGAAGCTCCTTAAGCATATCGGCAGCTTGTTGCATGACCGAAAGGTCAGAATCGGATCCCATGATGATAGCAACCATAACTTATTTGAATTATGAATTATTAATTATGAGTTATGAATTTGAAAGTGAGTAATGAAATGGTTCAGAAGTAAGGCCTGAAACAACAATTCATAATTCATAACTCATAATTCAACAACTATTTGTTCCAGGCATCCCGCGGCTCGCTCATAGCCCAGGCGGCACCTGCGTTTTCTATGGAGTTAAACATAGGCAGCCATTCTCCGGGTCCGGCCGACTGCGTGAGTATTTCGTGGCGGCGCAATTGAAGGATGATGTCCAACGGATTGATGAGCACCGGACAGGCTTCTACGCAGGCATTGCAGGTGGTGCAGGCGTGGATTTCCTCAGGCGTGATGCGGTCGAAAAGCGATTTGCCATCGTTGTATTCATCTGTTTTTTGGCGACCACTTCTTACCTCAAGGCCAACTTCTTCTGCGCGGTCGCGCACATCCATCATCACTTTTCGGGGAGATAGCTTTTTGCCTGTCTGGTTGGCCGGACAAGCTGCCGTGCAACGCCCGCATTCTGTGCAGGAATAAGCTTGCAACAGGTTTTTCCAGCTTAGAGATGTTACATCATTGGCGCCAAATTCAAAAGCTGCGGAATCGTTTTGTGCAGGAGCTTCCATACCTGGTAAGGGTTCAAGTCCCATCATAGCACGTACTTCCGATTGAATTTCCGGCATGTTGCTCATTTCTCCTTTTGGCTTCAGGCTGGCATACCAGGTGTTTGGGAAGGCAAATATGATGTGCAGGTGTTTGGAATAGGGTAGGTAGCAGAGAAAGCCAAGGACAGTACAGATGTGCAACCACCAACCAAAGCGCTCAACGGCAATGACGGCTGCATCGCTTAATGATCCGAAAAGCATGGGGCCTAACCAGGTACTGACGGCAAAGTTGCCTGTCTGGTGGTAATGTTCCAATCCGCGAGCCTGGGCTACTTTATCACCACCATTCATGCAAAATATGCCTACGATAAGGATTATCTCTCCAAGCAGGATTAGGTTGGCATCGGTGAAAGGAAAGCCTTTCATTTCGGGTTTCCAGAACCGCGGCACTCTTAGCAGGTTTCTTCTGGCCAAAAAGATGAGGGTGGCTACAAAAGCAAGTACAGAAAGCACTTCTATGAAACTGATGACAAAGGTGTAAAACCCACCCAGAGATTCAGCAAAAAAGCGGTGTGTGCCACCAATGCCATCCACGAAAATCTCTATCAGCTCAATCTGGGTGATGACAAAAGCCACATAAATAAACAGGTGCAGTATCGCTGGAAGCCAGTTTTTAAACATCTTTTGCTGTCCGAGAGCAACCAGCAGGACATTGCGCCAGCGCTGGCTGCGGTCACCGGTAGTTGGCTCAGCTTTACCAAGCTGAATATTACGCCATACTCGGCTAAAGCCTTTAAATGCAAACCAGCCGCTTACGCCGGCCACGATCAGAAACAGGATGGATTGTAGCATATTATACCATGATTAAAGTGATTTTATTGATTAGCATGATGCAAAAAGGATTATCCTTTAATTACCTCGGGACTAAAACCACTTCGTGTCGACCATAATTGAATGCAGCGGCGAAGTTAGCACTTCCGCCGCTGCATTTTGTTATCTGGGTCTGTGAATGGTTAAATCTATATGGCCAGCTTACATTTTTACCACCCGCAACAAGATAAGTTTTTGGTGAATTCTGTCGAGCAAACGGAGAACATACACACCAGGTACTTCTTCTGCGAAATTGATGCGGGCAGTTCCCTGACTGAACAGGACTTCACCGTTTCTAATGAGAGAGCCATTAGCGTTGGAAAGCTCCATGGACATAGGGCCTTCAAAATCTGCCTGAATATTCAATACATCATGAACTGGATTGGGGTATGAAAATGCTTCCAGAGTAATATTCCTTGTGCTGGAAACAGAGTCAACAAGGCCATCGCAGTTGTTGTCTATGCCATCCCCAAAAACCTCCGTCTCCCCCGGATTTATGCCAGGAGCGTCGTCATTGCAATCAAGTCCGTTATCCACATAGGGGAAAGGGCTTGGGAATAAACAGGTCATGATCGGCAAATCCGGATTTCCGTAGCCGTCGCCGTCGCCGTCGGTGTAATAGATGTAAAGAGGCAATCCCTCATCTACCGAACCATCGCAGTTGTTGTCGAGGTCATCGCATATCTCCGGAGCATCCGGATACACATCAGGATTGTTATCATCACAATCGCCATCCACCTCTGCAAACCCATTGGGAACCTGGTTCAGGCAAACAAACAGGACACTATCGCTTGTTCCAAATCCATCACCATCGGCATCCAGGTAAAAGCCATATACGGTCAGACTGTCGTCAACCATTCCATCACAATCGTTATCCAGGTTGTCACAAATTTCCATGGCCCCTGGATAAATTTCCGGGTTGTCATCATCACAGTCCAGGGCATTGGTGGAAAAGCCTCCCGGCACCTGATCTATACAGGTGACAATCGGATTTCCATCGGTACCAAAACCATCGCCGTCATTGTCGCGGTAGTAGGTGTACATGGTCAGACTGTCATCTATCATTCCATCGCAATCGTTGTCCAGGTTATCGCAGATCTCTGTTGCACCCGGGTGAACTTCGGGGTTGTTATCATCGCAATCAAGCGCGTTATCCACAAAATTCATGGGTTGATATGAAAAGCAGGTGTCCAGTGAAATATCAGGATCGCCAAAACCATCTCCGTCGGCATCCAGATAGTAAGTCACCATATCATAACCTTTATCGATGAGGCCATCACAGTCGTTATCCAGTCCATCGCAAATGTCCGGGGCGCCGGGGTGAATGGCGGGGTTGTGGTCGTCGCAGTCCTCGTAGCTGTAATATCCGTCTCCATCGTCGTCGTTGTAATATAGGTCCCGGGCTTTGTAATAGGATCCTGTACCACATTCAATACCGATTATTCTTCCAGGGATATCATCCACTGGGGGGTGAATGCTTCCCCAAATACGGGACAGACTGGTTTCATCGGAAGCATCGCGGTAAGTAGCCCATTGCAGGGTCACATCTACACTCGGCCCTTTCTCCAGACCCAGGAAATTGCTGTTTGCGGCAATATGGTACTCGCCCAGACCTCCCGGGAAATATTCATCGCCGGTCAAAAGGGTAAGCGCCTCCGCAGAAGCTCTCGAAAAAGTGGAGTGTCCCGAAATATACCCCGCAAATGGCGGAGTCACAAAGGTGATTCGTTGATATGGCCACCAGTCCTCAGCCAAAATCCAGCCAACTCCGGCGAAGTCATTCATGGGGTTTCCAATAAAATCAAAGCCTTTCCAGATATAGAATTTGATCTTGCCGATATTGGCCCCGGCAGTACCTTCCAGGGGATCACCGGCCTCTACCAACTCAATCCGACCGGGAATGAGTGGAACTCCGGCAGGGTCGTAATGCGGGAGCATGGAATCGGTGCACTGGCCGCGGTCGGCCATGTAGCGAAGCGCTGTAACAGGGCGTCCGTTGTCGTAATAGCCTTTTATACCCCAGGCGGCAATAGCCGCATCGTGCACGGCGCCTCCCAATATAAGATAGGCTTTTGCGTCATATTCAAGCGTGTCCAGAACGTCGCCTTTCCCATTGAACTTTCTAACAAAAGCCGGGTGATCCATTACATCATTCAGGATGGTAAACCAGTGGCCGGGTGGTGTTTCGGAACTCGGCCCATCTGCCCAAAACTGAGCAAGTACACGGGTATAATCGCCTCTCGGGACAAACTCGGGCGTATATGGCTGACCTGTTCTCGGGTTTAAGGTGCGGCCTGTAGCTCCGGTTATGCCGCCATCATTAAATTTGTAAAAAGCCTTGTATTCATCAATTGTTTGAGGAAAAGGGGTTTGGTTATTCCCAATGGATGCCGGAGAGATGTCCCACATAACGCCATCGGTAGGATCCAGATGTGAGTTCCAGGAGGCCACCAGGGTGAAATTCCATTTAAATGCTTCCGAAGGGTCGCCGTTCGCGCTGGTATCCAGCATCGGCGGAGGACCCGGGTCGTGATAAACATACCAGTTTTGTCCGGCTCTCATGAAAGTATCCTTGTCTTCCGGTTTTAAGGCGAATGGCACGACATTGCCCCATTCTGGCATCTGAAACACCTGTACTGCGGGAATCGGATTGCCATTTTGGTCAACAGCTCCAGGCCGGTCGAGCGGTTGCCAGCGGTTCACATCCAGAATGGTTGGGTCACCTTTTGTGTTTAAGTCCAGTGGCGGGTTCACCGGCGCGTAATACTGGTTGATGTAATTATTTTGTTCATTGGCCCCATCTGTATTGCTGTAAAAAATGATGCAATAGCCGAGGTAATTTCCCAGGGCTGCCGGGTCTCCATTTGTATAGTCGGTTGAAAAATTTCCGGTATCATAACCAAGTTCCTCCATGTAGTCGTTGAAACGGGTGATGGTGGCGAATGCATTGGGCGACAAAGAGAAGCGGCGGACCAAAATGCGGTATGCAGCATAGCTCATGGCTTTTCTGCGCGCAGCTTCAATATCAGCAGGAATAGGCACGCCATCGTACTGGCAGGTATAAGTTCCCAGGGTTTTTCCAAGAAAAAGCGTTTCAGATGTTCCGGTTGTATCGTAAGCAGCCCAGGCATCGTACATAGCCATGGAAACATGAAACAGATTTCTGGCATTTGCAGGAGGTCTGGCAAAATCTTCTCGTATGCCCTGAAGCATAAGTTCATTCCAGCGTCGGGCGACTGATTTTTGTGCCGAAACGGTTTGGAAAGCAAAGATGGTTAAGATGAAAAATATGGGGAATCGAAGAAGTACAGGTCTTTTCATTAGCGAATGATTTCAGCAATTTTGCTTTTACGCCTCAAATATGCGATTGAAATGCAAGTGTTGACTTAGAATACTATTAAAAAAAATAGCAGATTGCCCAAAAAACTGCCTGAGGAAGCAGACTTTTGCAAAAGGCGGGGACAATTGCGCATCTGTTCGCACCCCGGCTTACAAAAGATATTCTATATGCAAATACTCAACCATCGCCAGATCAGCCAGAAAATAAAACGGATCGCTATTGAAATACTGGAGCACAACTATGGTGAATCGGAAGTTATCCTGGCAGGCTTAAATAATAACGGACTCGGTTTTGCCCGATTACTGCTGGCAGAGTTGAAACCAATTTGTCCCAAAAATACCAGCATTACGCTCACCGGCATCCGACTCAATCCGGCAAATCCGGTGGAATACGATCCGGTTATAGAACTGGGGGAAGAAGCGCTTCGAAACAAACCTGTTATCATTGTGGATGACGTAGCCAATACAGGCCGAACCATTTTTTATGCTGTACAGCCACTGTTGAAAGTTTTACCCAAAAGAGTGGAAGTCGCGGTGCTGGTAGATCGCAAACACAAGTCATTCCCTATAAAAGCCGACTACGTTGGACTTTCTCTGGCGACTACAGTACTGGACAACATCGATGTAAATATTCTGGATGTAGATCAGATGGTTGTAAATCTACTTTGATATTTTTTGTTTTAAATATAAAATAATTTGTTTTAAATTTGCGTGAGTAGCTGTATTATTTTTCAATCGGTTAAATCTCACGTATTTTGGGCGCAAATATCAATTCAACAAACAGGAGCAAGAAAACCGGGCAACAGGTCCGGAAGGGTAAAAAACCGCAAAAAGAGATGGTGGAAAATACTTATACGGAAGATCAGATTAAAACCCTCGACTGGCGCGAACACATACGCTTACGTCCGGGTATGTACATAGGCAAGCTCGGAGACGGGTCATCGGCCGATGATGGGATTTATGTGCTTTTGAAGGAGGTGATCGACAACTGCATTGACGAGTTTGCCATGGGTTTTGGCAAGCATATCGACATCGATATCAATGAACACGGGGTAACTGTTCGCGATTATGGCCGCGGCATTCCGCTTGGCAAAGTGGTAGATGTTGTTTCCAAGATCAATACCGGTGCTAAATATGACAGCAAGGCCTTTAAGAAGTCGGTGGGTTTGAATGGGGTAGGTACAAAGGCTGTAAATGCATTGTCTGAGTATTTTAAAGTGACCGCTTTCCGCGAGGGTAAAGCAAAAACGGCAGAATTCAGCTTTGGTAATTTAAAGCAGGAAAGCAAACTGATCAGCAGCAAAGAAGATAATGGCACACTGATCACCTTCAAGCCGGATAACGGGCTCTTCAGAAATTTTCGCTGGCAACATGAATACATTGAACAGCAGCTTTGGAATTATGCTTATTTGAATGCCGGGCTGAGGATCAATTTCAACAACAAGACCTTTGTTTCCAAGAACGGGCTGCTTGATCTGCTGTCCAAAAAAACAGGATCGGAGGAAACCCGTTACCCCATTATTCACCTGAGAGGGGAGGATGTAGAAATTGCTATCACGCATGGAAACCATTACGGTGAGCAATACTATTCATTTGTAAATGGTCAGAATACAACGCAGGGTGGTACCCACCTCAATGCTTTTCGCGAAGCCTTGATAAAAGTCGTTCGCGGACATTTCAAGAAAGATTTTGACGCTAAGGACATTCGTGAGAGCATCATTGCCGCGGTGAGTGTGCGCGTGGAAGAACCTGTTTTTGAAAGTCAGACCAAAACCCGGCTTGGCTCAGAAAGGATGTCGCCCGACGGCCCGGCGATGCGAACGTTTATGGCAGATTTTCTGGGGAAAGAGCTGGATGATTTCCTGCACAAACACCCGGATGACGCCAAAGCTATGTTGGCGCGTATTCAGCAGAGCGAACGGGAGCGCAAGGATATGGCCGGTATCAAAAAAGTGGCCAACCAGCGCGCCAAAGCCGCCAATCTGCACAATAAGAAATTGCGTGACTGCCGCTTCCATTTGAATGAAAAAGGTGACGAAGATGTGAAACGTCAAACCACCATATTTATCACGGAGGGTGACTCGGCAAGTGGTTCTATCACCAAAGCCCGCAATGTGGATTCCCAGGCGGTATTTTCACTGCGTGGTAAGCCCCTGAATTGCTACGGACTCACCAAAAAGATCGTGTACCAGAATGAGGAGTTCAACCTCCTGCAACACGCTCTGAACATCGAGGACTCCCTCGATGATCTTCGCTACAACCGCGTGGTAATTGCAACAGATGCCGATGTAGATGGCATGCACATCCGACTCCTAATGCTCACCTTTTTCCTGCAGTTCTTCCCGGATCTGGTGAGAAACGGGCATTTATACATCCTGGATACGCCACTTTTCAGGGTAAGAGATAAGCAACAAACCTTCTATTGTTATTCAGAGGCCGAAAAGCAAGGAGCTATTCAAAAGCTTCGCGGCAAACCGGAAATCACCCGCTTTAAAGGTCTTGGTGAGATCAGCCCCAACGAATTTGGCGCCTTTATCGGAGAAGACATACGCCTCGATCCAGTTATCCTGCCCGAAGACACCAACCTGGATCATGTGTTAAACTACTACATGGGAAAAAACACCCCCGAGCGCCAGGAGTTTATCATAGGCAATCTCCGGGTAGAGTTGGATATGATTGATAAACAAGAAGAAAATACTGGAGAAGAGGAACTGGCAGAAGATAATGCACCAATGAACCAATGATCAATGCGCAATGTACCAATGTATCAATGCTAAATATTTCATTGAGTTAATCTGGCGTTGAATCTTGTGTTCATTTGCAAGTTGCGCATTGATCATTGGTACATTGGTACATTGATACATTGGTACATTGATACATTAATTCATTGCTTTCCGACTATACTTCCGCATATAGTCTCTAAAGGAAATCATGCGTTGCTGATCTTCGTCCCACAGTTTATTAAAAACACATTTCAGGCTTTCCTTGAAAGTGATGCTGTTGGCCACTTTTTCCATAATGGGGTTTTCGTGGTGACAGCGGGCCAGCTCGTAATTGGGTACCAGTGGATTCAGGTGGTGAATGTGGTGGTATCCGATGTTGCCGGTAAGCCAGTGGAAAACGCGTGGAAGTTTGTAATAAGTACTTCCCTGAACAGCTGCCTGGATGTAATCCCACTTTTCTTTCCATTGCTTGTAGGCAGTTTCATGCTGATGTTGTACATAAAAGAACCAGATGGCGATGATGCCAAATGCGGCGATTATGGGCAGTTGAACCAGTAAGAATGCTTCAAAGCCAAGGAAATAAATGATTGATGCGTGTACGGCAATGAGCATGAGGTTATTGAACCAAAGCGCCCGGTGCGCATGTTCCCAGCCTTTCAGTCGTATAATCGGAAGACGGTTGTTCACGAAGATGTACCAGATTGGTCCGATGATGAACAGAATGGGTGCGCTGCGATAGAAGGCATACTGGATCTTTCTCCAGCGTGGCAGTGCTTTAAATTCATTAACAGTGAGCAATTCAATATCTCCAATGTCGCGGTGTTCCCACAGAATGCCGTTGTGGCCATGGTGGAAGTTATGGCTCTTGGCCCAGTAGCGGTATGGAATAAAACTCAGATAACTACAGATTTGACCGATTATGTCATTTGCTTTCCTGGATGTGGTGAATGACTGGTGCCCGCAATCATGCTGGATGATAAAAATGCGCACAAGAAAGAAGGCATTCACGAGCACCAAGGGCAACACCAGCCAATAGGATACGTCGATCAGGAAATACATCGCGATCCAGATGGCGATAAAAGGACCGAAGGATGTAATTATTTGAGTTATGGCTTTTCTAGTATTCGGAAGTTGATAAGACTTTACGATGGCGGGCAATTGCTTTAGAATTGCCGGATCGTATTTCTGAATAAATTCACCCATTTGATTTATTGCAATAAGTTTATTCTCCTGAGAGAAAGTGAAAAGATTTTCATAGAAGCAGGATTACTTCTCATTGAAAATCAAAAATTTGGGAATGAAAACAAAAATGCCAAGCGAAAGTTTTGCCTGGCATTTTTGGTAAGTCGACGTAAAAGTCTCTCTTTTTGCTGGAAATCAAATGGTGATTTCTATCAATTCTGCGAATTTTTTACAAACCGCATGGACCATTGTTGTCTGGAATCATACAATTTTATGGCGTAAACGCCACTTGGAAGCTTGGTTAAAGTCTTAGAAATCCAGTTGCTTCCTTTTCCCAGGGCAACAGTACTTGCGCTTAATATCCTGCCATTTTGGTCAATGATTTCCAAAATACCATCAAATTCATAAGGAAAGTCACAGCGGATTTCTAAGGTGTTGCCGGCGACAGGATTGGGCATTACACGTATTTGCGGGACATCAGATTTCAGTTCTACCGATTCAATGCCCAGGTAAGCTTTTTGGTCATCAAAGTCTGTTTGGCTCAGTCGATAATAGTTTGTACCCGGAAATGGTGATCTGTCAAGCCAGTGATAGCTTCCGCCGGTAGCACTGTTTTGGGCAGCAAGATCAATAAGCTTGTCAAAATGGATGCCATCAGCTGATCGTTCGATGCTGAAGAATTCATTGTCTTTTTCCGATTGTGTAACCCAGGACAACTCCACTTCATGTTCGTTGATAATTTTTGCCTGGAATGAGCTAAGCGTTACGGGTAGACTGATATCGTATGCATAATCCATACATTCCATGTCCTTGGTATTGATGGCATTGCAACAACTTGGGTTCATGTTATTATCCGGGTAGTCATCTGGATCCAGATGATCCATGCGGTAAACATGGGTGAGTTCATGGGTTAACACCTGTTCATATTGGCTGGTCGAGAGGCAACTTTCTACGCCTTCGTTTACCACTACATAGCCATATCGCGCACTGCGCCAGTTTTGGCCATCGTACATGTGTTGCACAGATGATGATGTGTAAGAGCCTCCGAAAGCGAGTGTGCCCGAGCAGCCGGATAATGGCGGAATTTCGTCGCAAGGGTCGTCAAAAAAGATCAGGGCTGACTGTGTTCCGTTGAGGTCGCTTAGGCAAAAATTTATGAAATCGGTGCCAACCGCTCCGTCAGAGCAATCTGGATCAAATGAAACGGGACCTGCATCGGAAGGACTGATCCCGGTGTAATTGCCCAATGCAGCCAGAATATCAGGAAAATATATGCTGCTCCAATCTGTTGGAACATTGCTGTCGTCGTAATAGATGGGGACTGCTGCATCTTCCCAGCGAGCCAGATAGCTTGAGTTGCCCAGCATAAAATCACAGCCTGTTGGAACGCTGCGCTCCACGGACGGAATTGCATCAATGAGAAGTTCTGCGCGAGCCGAACTTGCATTCCAGGTTTGTCCGGGTGTTTGTTGGTATTGCTGAAGGCTTTCCAACAACGGAGCCGAGTGGTAAACCATTAATGGCTCAATCGGAGGCATTCCTGCCGGAGAAATCACTTCAATGCCACGTCCTCCAATTGGAACAAGGTATTCGTCGGCACCGTTGACTACTTGCTCGAAAACGTAATAGGAAAGCATAACCGGTTCCCAAACGCCAGCTTTTTGCCGAAGAAACAGCAAATACTTTTTACCCGGTTCAGGTGCAAAATCGCCGGCTATATCAAAATCATAATCGCCCAGCCCATAGGATTTGGCACGGACAGTAAACATATCGCCCTGTTGGAATGTGCCTTTTACCGGCTCGATTACCTGAAATTGTGCATCCTGGAAACGAAAATCACCTTGCTGTGTGGTGGATTTTTGAACTGCGTGCGCCAGAACCACAGCATCGCTGTTATCGCTGGTAATCGCCAGATTAGGATACGGAACAATGGAAGTCGCCTGAAGAACTGTGGCGCAAAAAAGGAAGAATAGGCAGTTTGCAAAAGCAGTGTTGAACTTGCGCATGATTAAACTTTTAAAATGAAGAACATACGGGATTAAGGAGGATACTACAAATCTACAAAAATGTTCTCCTGTCAATTGAACCGCTAATTTCAATATTATATTAGAAAATCTGTTAACTGGTAAGCTTTTTTACTGCTTAATTTTCATATAAAGCCAGTCAACCGCTACAGAAATTCATTGTTACACTGCATTTGAAATTCATTTAAGGTCGCTGTTGAAATCTTAAAAGGAGCTTAAACTGCCTTTAAAACGGTTGCCGAAAAGCTTGTACAATTTGAGCAGGCGTTTTCAAAATAAAACTTTACAACATGACTAAAATTCAACTTTTTTCCGCTCTATTTATCTTTTTTTCTCTGTCGCTTTTTTCCCAAAATCAATTTACTGTCCAGGCGGGTGTGGGGTCCTATTCCACCCCAGGTACCATGACCAATTCCGAAGTATCTGATCAGGGAACGGTGTTTCTATATGAATCCGGTAATGTCCCCGATTTTATATCTGGACCGTCCGTTGTATTAGGGTATCAGTATCATCTTACCAAACGTTTTGGTGTTGGCGCACAGGTCTCCTTTATGTCAGCAAACGGAACTATGGACAAAGAGGCCTTTTTTAGCCACTCAAGCAATAATGCTCCGTCTTCAACGGTCAGTCTTGCTTACAAGCGCTCGTTGTACGGTGTTCAGACAAATGCCCTGGCCTGGCTGAATCTCATGCCAAAGAATGCTGCAGATTTGCAATTAGGTGCCGGTATCGCACACGTGTACAGGAGTCAAAATTACCGCTCCTTTTATACGCTTGATTTTGACAATCAGATGCAAGGTCATTTTTTTAATGAAACCTACACAGATGAATCAAAGAATGCCATTGGATTGGCTTTTGCCGCTCAAATCAGCATACCATTGACATCCCACTGGCAAATCACCGGAGGTGGTTCTGCAAACTTTTACAGGAATGAAGACCTCTTTGCCACGCTGAGTGCTGGTGTTGGCTACATCTGGTAGTTTTCGCCCCCAATTACAAAGACGGATAATATCATTAGCCTTAAATTCGCCGCGGCTAATTATGAATTATGAGTTATGAATTATTACAGCCATTCATAACTCATAATTCATAATTCATAATTCAGCAAGCTGTAATGACCAACGAGCAATTCAAGGAGTTTTCACCTACCATACCTACTGACCCGGGTATCTACAAATTTGTGGATAAGGAAGGGGGGATTTTGTACGTGGGGAAAGCCAAGAATCTGCGGAACCGGCTTAGCTCATATTTCGGGGAGAAAAAGTACCAGTTGGCCAAAACCAAGGTGCTGGTTAGAAATGCCCATCACATTGAATTTACGATCGTGGAAACGGAGCAGGATGCTTTGATGCTGGAGAATACACTGATCAAGAAACATCAGCCGCGGTACAATGTGATGTTGAAGGATGAGAAATCACCACTCATTTACATCTGCATTAAAGCGGAGCGTTTTCCACGTGTTTTCCTCACAAGAAAGACCATTAAAGATGGCTCCACGTATTTTGGCCCATACCTGCAAAAGTTCAGGGTGGAGCAGATTGCCGAGTTGATCCGAAAACTGTTCCAGTTGCGTACCTGTACTTTTCAGCTTTCGGTTGAAAACATTGAAAAAGGGAAGTTCAAGCCCTGTTTAGAGTATCACATAAAGAATTGCGCGGCACCTTGTGTTAATTTTGAAACTGAGGAGGCCTATAATCGAAAGATTGAACAGATCAAGAATATCTTAAAAGGCAATCTTTCAACGGTAAAGAACCACCTGAAAGCTGAAATGCAGGAAGCGGCAGAAGGAATGCGCTTCGAATTGGCCCAGCAGTGGAAAGAAAAACTTGCTTTGTTTGAAGATTATCAGGGTAAGAGTACGGTCGTAAATCCTGCTATAAAGGACGTTGACGTTTTTGCCATTGCAGATGATGAAAAAGAGGCATTCGTCAACTACCTCAAGGTGGTAAACGGTGCGATTATCAATACGTATACGCTCACACTCACCAAAAATCTGGATGAAGATCGTGAAATGTTGCTGGTGTATGCCATTCAGCGACTCAGGGAGCGTTTTGGTGGTACAGCTCCTGAAATCCTAGTGCCTTTTGAAGTTCGTTTACCCAATGAGGAAGAAGATGTAGAGCGTCTCAGAAAGGCCGGTCAGGAGGCATTTGAGCAGGCATTAGAGGAATCAGACACCCAAAAAAATGGCATAACGATCACGATTCCGAAAATAGGTGACAAGAAAAAACTGCTCGATCTGTCGGAAAAGAATGTTCAGTATCACCTCTTGCAAAAGAGAAAACAAGCCATGAACGCGACTGGCCGCCAAACCAGCGCCGAACGCATTTTGCGTACTCTTCAGGCTGACCTTCACATGGAAGCCGTTCCCCTCTGGATCGAGTGTTTTGACAACTCAAATTTGCAAGGAACCAATCCGGTTTCGAGCTGCGTAGTGTTCAAAAATGCCAAACCATCCAAAAAAGATTACCGGCATTTTAACGTGAAAACCGTGGAAGGCCCCAACGATTTTGCCTCTATGGAAGAGGTGGTGTTCAGGCGATACAAACGTCTGATCGAAGAAGACGCCGGCTTACCACAACTCATCATCATTGATGGTGGAAAAGGGCAGTTAAGCGCCGCCATGAAGAGCCTTAAAGAACTAAAATTGGAAGGGAAAATAACCGTGATTGGCATAGCCAAGCGCCTCGAGGAAATCTATTTCCCGGATGACCCGGTACCTGCGCACATTAATAAAAAGTCAGAATCACTCAAGCTGATCCAGCAGGCGCGCGATGAAGCACACCGTTTTGGCATAACCTTCCACCGAAACAAACGCAGCAAAGCGCTCTTAAAAACAGAACTTACAGAAATACCCGGTATTGGCGCCAAGACTGCCGAAAAGTTACTGACACATTTCGGATCAATTGCCAGGATCAAAGAAGCGAAGAAGGAAGCACTGGAGGAGGTGGTTGGACACGCTGTTGTGGAGAAACTGAGGACTTATTTTAATGAACAATGAATAATGAACAATGAATATTGCCGTGAGGATGTTGGAGATTTATTGAGTTTGTTATGATATTTTTCTTGTTTTTAAGGACAAGTTTTTTCTGCGGGTTTGAATCGAGCTGATTAATAATTTTAAAACTTCTTTGGTGTCGAAAAGTAGAGATTTGAATTGAGATTCATCTAAATAGCCGGTCTGCCAAAGCAGTTCGATCCAATAGAGGGTTTCGTTTGTTTCTTTAAGGGCTATAGTCAATTTATGAATAAAATCTTCGCCGCTTTGCGCAAATTCAGCCTCTCTGATCATGGCACCAGGATTAGTCCCCGAACGAAGAACCTGCTTGGAAATTACAAATTCATTTTTACTACTGGTTAAATAACGATTCAACTTTACAATTCGAGTAGCCAACACAAAAGTCTTCTCTTTCAAGAGGTTTGGCTTTTCAATAAATAGTTTCATGGGGTTTTGTTTTTTGTGTTTAATAAAATTACAAGAAAACATCCACTCCTCCAAAAATTCCTAACCCCGAATATTCATTGTACGTTGATCATTGTTCATTATCCATTGTCAACTCTTCATTTGAAAAGTCCGCATACTAATCCCCCCATACGTCACCTCTTCATACACCTGCTCAACACGATCTTGCTTGTCGGCCAAGCCTAGTGTATATAGCATAGGGATGTAGTGGTCAGGTGTGGGGACTGACAGTTTTCCGGCGGTTCCGGCTTGTTCGTAATTCAGCAGGCTCTTGTAGTCTCCTTCGTTGATTTTATCAGCTACCCATTTGTCGAATTCTATGGCCCAGTCATAAGGCGTGGGATCTCCTTGCTGGAGTTTTCCCATGCTCATTCTCAGGTTGTGGACTATGTTTCCGCTGCCAATGATCAGCACGCCTTTTTCACGCAGACTTTGGAGTTCTTTGGCTAGATCCAGGTGGTATTGCATTGGCTGATTGTAGTCGATGCTCATTTGGAATACCGGGATATTGGCTTCGGGGAAGAGGTGCAGGAGTATTGTCCAGGCGCCATGGTCGAGTCCCCAATCGTTTGTTTCGTGCAGCAAATGGCTGAGCAAAGCAGTTTCCCTGGCTTTTTCCGGAGCGCCTGGTGCCGGGTATTGTATGTCGAACAAAGCCTGCGGGAATCCACCGAAATCGTGTATGGTTTTTGGTTTGGAGCTTATGTTTACAAAGCTTCCTCTTGTGAGCCAATGCGCTGATACGACCAAAATGGCGGCGGGTTTGTAGTCGCCGACGAGTTTGTTGCCAAGATTTTTCAGACTTCTGGTAAAGTCATTGTCCTCAAGGGCATTCATTGGACTGCCATGTCCCACAAACAGGGCAGGCATTTTTTGGGTGTTGGGGGCGTTTTCCGCGTATTTAGATAAATCCTGAAGTTTCATGATGGCTGCAGCGAGTGGTAAAAATGCCAGAGATTTTAAAAACGATTTCCGGTTCATAGTAGCAACATGGTTGACATGACAAGAGTGATTTCTCCGCAAAATTACACACTATATTTTAAGTGTAGTAAAATTAAGTGTTAAAACATCTAATTTTTGTTTTGGTTCACTTTACCTACTTGAATACTGGCTAACGGCCTTATGATTTCTGCATAAAAAAACAGCCGGCACTCACAATGGAATACCGGCTGCCAAATGGAGCTTTCAAATAATACTTGCTACTTCACGATTATTTTTCCCGACCATAATGGCTGGCCGTTTGTGGAGGCAAACTGATAAAAATAGGTTCCGCTCTGTAATTTGGTTGCTGAAATTGTCAATGGGAAACTTTGAACTTGTTGATTTAGCACCTGTCGTCCCAATAGGTCGGTCAGGGTAAATACAGCAGGTTGATCCCATAATACGCGGGTGTCAAAATTCAGTACATCAGTGCTTGGATTGGGGTACACCAACAATTGAGGCAGGTTGTCAGGCGCTTCGTTTGTTTTTACCACTGCGATAAAGTGCGAACCAATTGTGTGTACTGTTCGGTTGGTAATTACCGGAGGGTTGAAATCAAAATAGATGGCAGCTGAATTCTCAATCACGGTTCCATCCGGGTTGTTGGGTTGTTGGTTGATGGTGAATTGCACAAATCCCTGAGATCCTGGTTCATCTACAGCTTTGTGTGGCAGAAAAATATCATCAAAGGTGATTTCCAGGATGTTCTGATTCAGATCAAAAGTGTAGTCATGGCTGGAGGCACCCATACGAATGGAAAAGGTGCTAAGAGCATTGTCCAATGTATCGATGATCACCACCTTATAAGCGGTATCCGTACCTGTGTTCTGGAAGCGCACCATGTAGCTGAGCGGGATGTCGTTGGTAATAAAATGCTCGTCTCCATAACCTTTTGGCAAAGCTTGTTTGTCATTTGGATCGTAGGAATTGGTGCTTTCACGGCAGAAGACCGATTCGAATGGATTGCTGGTTGAATTGGGGAATAAAGTCACCATGCCAGGGTTTAGTCCGCCGCAACCTTCAATGGTTACCGATGGGAGGCCGTTGTATGGGTAGTTTGGTTCCTGTTGTGCTTCCAGACGATATGTGGCGCCAGTGCCGGCAATTGGTGTAAGGTTCAATTCTGCACCCGGGTTGAGGTTAAAAGTGCCGGAGCTGAACATCAGCACGTCTTCCACTACGATGTAATCCAGTACCTGAGAGTTAGCGGCGCTTCCGGTGTTTTTAATGCTCAGATAAATCGTGTCATTCTGGCAATGTCCATTCACCTCAACTTCGGCGCCATTCCATGGACCTGCTGCTCCGCAAATCGTATCCGGGTAAATATGTGCCTCTGAACAATGTGTTAGGCCAACCGGAGCATCGCAATCAGTAGTAAAATAGATTTTGAATGTTCCGTCCTGACCAGGAGCCAGATCACCTACCTGAAACTGGTAACTGTTGTTGCCTAGGTCGTTTTCGGGTAAAGTACTGCTTGTAAAATGCAGGTATGGATCCAGGGTCACATTAACAAATGCATCCTCAGCAGGAAATACACTGATGTTGGAATAATAAACCGTGTAATAACTGGAGAAGCAAGGCCGGATACGGTTACAAGCCAGATCAACGTACAGCAGCGGGCATGTTTGGTCCAGATATAGACCTGGTGTGACGATGAGCGTTCCCCAGCAAGTATTGTTAAAGGAATTCTCTACACTGTACAAGTGCGACCCCAGGTCATCGAAAGTAAGCGTATAGACAGGTAGCTGTGGCCCTGTCTGGTCAATTTGAATCACAGGGTTGTTATTGGGGCAATACAGGCCTTCCAGCAGCATGTCGGGTGTAATGTCTGCCTCCCCGTTGATGTCTAATGAAACGTAAACCATATCGTTACATGCCAGTGTTGGGTTCGATTGACAATCTTGTATGTACACTACAGACTGGCAATAATCGGCATTGCCGGCTTCGTCTACTACCCACATGATTACCTCATTAGGGCCGGAATATGCCTCAGTGAAATCGAATGATTGGGTAGAAGGTGGTGTTGCTGATGCAGGAGCGAGCTCCAGAAAAAACTGAAGATCATTGACGTTGGTACAGTTGTCGAAGCTTTGCGTGTTGATGTCGGTTGCCCATACGGTAACAGTTTCGCCCGGTGGAATACTTACATTCAGACCGGTTCTACAAAGTGGAATCGGAGCTTCAATGTCAGGGTTGCATTGGTTCTGTGAGAAGCCTTTGACGAGTAGTAAGGTCAAAAAAATGGAGATCAATATTTTTTTCATTTCCGTGCAGGTATTTAATTATCGATTTGCGGGGGATAATTGTTAAAATTATTGTGCTGTTTGTTTGAAATATTTCCAACGCTACAAAGGTGAAGCTACTGAATGAGCCATCCAACATCAAAATAGGTGATTTGTAGATGTGTTTTTGTGAGGCATTACGTCTGTAAATTTAATTTTTATTTTATAATTTATTGATAATTAGTTTTTTATGATATTATTGATTGGGTAAATTGGGATGATTATTTTTGAATTTGTAGATAAATATTGAAACTTTGTAAAAATTTAGTTGACTGATAGCGTAGTATTTTCTTCAATACTCTTGTTCGATGCTTAAAAGCAATTTATATCAACTGGTTAAAACCTTCAATAATACGGAACAAAGAAAAGCCCGGCTTTTCCTGGAATCGCCGTATTTCAACAAGCGGAATGACATTATTCAATTGTTTGGGCTGCTATGCCAGGATGATTTGTCAGACAAGGTAGAACTCTGGAAAGCCATTTATCCTCAAAAAGCGTTTGATGATACTGAAATGCGTCTGTTGATGAGCTACTTAAACCGCTTACTGGAAGTTTTTTTGAGGATCGAATACGACCAAAACCGTGATTCTGAGAACAAGCTAAAAGTAGCAGCCATTTACCGCAACCGAGGTTTGGAAGGTCACTATGAGCGCAACATGCGCATATTTGAAAGGGAGATCAACAATAATCCACTACGAAATGCAAGGTACCACAGCTTGCTTCGGGAATATTATCAGGAACGACATGAAACAACCATTCGGCAAAATCCCACCGATGTTGATTCACTTCAATTGCTGGCTCATCACAGCGATCAGGCCTACATCATCCATCGCCTGCGTTTGATTTGCCTGGAGCTGGCTCAAAAAAATGTCTATTCCAGCGCCGACGAGTTGCAAGTTCATGAGCTGATCCTGCAATTGTCGCAGAGAAATGAATGGGCCGGGGAGGCAGGCATTGCAACCTATCTGGCTGTGATCAGAATGTTGCAAAGCCCCGGAGATACCGCATACTATCAGGCTTTTAAACCACTTCTGACAAATGGAGGGCAGTATTTTGATGAAATCGAAATGCGCGAACTGTACACATTTGCCATCAATCATTGCATCAGGCAAACAAACAGCGGGGAGCAAAATCTGGAACAAGAGGTGCTGTCGTTGTATCAACATGCTTTGAGTGCCGGGTATCTGTTTGAAAACGGCGTTTTATCAAGGTTTACCTACCACAATATTGTGGCAGCAGCTTTGCGCTGTGATGAACTTGACTGGGCCGAAATGTTTATTGTAGAGTACAGAGATCTGCTGGAAGAAAGTTATCGGGACAGCTCCTTCAGTTTTAACAAGGCTCGTGTGGACTATGCCCAAAACCGATTGGATTCTGTGCTTGAGCTGTTGCAAAAAGCTAATTACAGAGACCCATTGTTAAATCTGGCGGCCAAAACGCTGTTGTTAAAAACCTATTTTGTGTTGGGAGAATTTGATTTGCTGCAGTCGCATCTGGATGCCATGCGCAACTACATCCGACGGAAAAAGGTGATCGGATATCACCGTACCAATTATCAGAACATCATTCGTTTTACCGAACGAATCCTGAACAGGGAGCCTCATAACAAGCAATTGCAACATATCCTGCAATCCGAAATTGAAAACGAATCGGTGCTCACGGAGAAATCCTGGTTGTTGGATATTCTGCATTCGTAGTCAGAGTTCAGCCTGGTGCATAGTACAATTCAATGACTTGTCAATTAACGCAGCAAAATTCATCCTCCTCTCGCATCCTTTCCCGACATTTGTGCCGATGTTATACCAAATTATTAAGCCCCTGCTTTTTGCACTTTCGGCCGAAAGAGCCCATAAAATCACTGTGTTTTTTCTTGATGTGGCGGTTTCCATTCCACCATTGAGGTGGCTGCTGCAGTCGATGTTCTGTGACAAACGAAAAAGTCTGGAGCGCAAGGTAATGGGACTGACTTTCCCCAATCCGGTTGGTCTGGCCGCCGGATTTGACAAGGATGGCGAACACGTTGTGGGTGTGGCCTCTCTGGGATTCGGATTTATTGAAGTGGGCACTGTTACGCCAAAACCGCAGGATGGAAACCCAAAACCACGACTATTCAGACTGCCGGCCGACAAGGCACTGATTAACCGCATGGGTTTTAACAACAAAGGGCTTGACGCACTGGCCTTAAGACTTAAAAACCTGCGGGAAAAAGGAATGCCGAAGGGCTTGATCATTGGAGGCAATATCGGCAAAAACAAAGTCACACCAAACGAGGAAGCAGAGCAGGATTATCTACATTGTTTTGAAATACTTTTTCCCTATGTCGACTATTTCGTGGTGAATGTCAGTTCGCCCAATACACCCGGACTTCGTGATTTGCAGGAAAAGGAACCACTAACCAGGCTGCTCAATTTGCTGCAAGGGAAAAACAGGGAAAAAGATGTTTCAAAACCCATTCTGCTCAAAATTGCCCCCGATCTTACTGATAGCCAATTGAATGACATCGCTGATATTATCCGGGACTCCAAGCTCGCCGGAGTCATTGCCACCAACACAACCATTTCGCGAGATAAATTGGTTGCACCCGAAGAAACGCTGACAAACATTGGAGCCGGCGGCCTGAGCGGAGCACCACTAAAAAGTCGTGCTACGGAAGTGATCTCTTACTTGCGCCAAAAACTTGGATCGGATGCGACCATCATCGGCGTTGGCGGCATTGATTCTCCCGAATCAGCTCAGGAGAAGCTTGCAGCAGGTGCTGATCTTGTACAGGTGTACTCAGGCATGGTATATGCAGGTCCGGGGCTTGTGAGAGGGATTTTGCGGGGGATGTAGAGGGAAGGGGTGATGATTACATGATTATTAGATTACATAATTACATGATTGATGATGTGATTTATAATTGATGATGTAAGCTATGACAAAGTTGGATCATTGTTTGGCATTTGTTATTGTTGCCATCCTCTCTTTTCAGAATTGCAGTGGAAATGAGACCTCAGGTAGTACTGAAGAACTACCTATTAATTCCGAATTTGAAAATGTCCTGACTCATTTTATAGAAGGCTTAGATACTAAGGATAGTAGCTCTGTTTTTGTATTTATTAGAAATGTTGATGCTCTTACTTCAAAGGTTTATATCATCGCCAAACAGCCACAGCGGAGCGATTTTGAGTTTATAGGCTTTCCATTTAAAGCTTCAAAATGGAAAGGTAGACATGTCTATTTCTATTCAGGCATCGAAAAATTATTGGTTCAGGATACAAGCTTTTGGTTACAGCATCCTGAAATTATGGATGATCGTGAGTCTCAAAATCAAGGGGTTTTTGAATTTCCTGTTGTGAAAAAAGAGACTTATCAATTCCATGATGGCCACCTGCAATTGCTACCTGACTTTGATGATTGGATATTTATTGTGAATCCAACCAGAGATACGATCATGTTCAAATAATTAAGGATTGGTAAATTATTTTCATTTTTTAAAAATACATATTGAATTTATTTTATTATTTTAAATATTTATCTTTAATTTTGTGTCCTTGCTTAAAGATATTTATTTATGAATAAGGATCAAAAACAGCTATTAATAACTCAACTTGATAAAAAGCTTGCAAGTTTTTCTGAAGCCCGTAAAGAGAGATTGCCAGGGGAAGGCTGGTTACATGCCATCCGGACCTCTCTGGGGATGACAATGAAGCAACTTGGTTTACGCCTGGACATTACCCCACAGGCGATAAAGGATATTGAGCGTCGTGAAAAGGATGGATCAATTACGATGCAGAGATTGAAAGAGATTGCTGCTGCACTTGATCTTCAATTGGTGTATGCGCTCGTGCCTAAAAACGGAACTCTTGAAAGGATGATTGAGGAGCGTGCTTACGAAAAAGCTAAAGAGATAGTAATCAAAACAGCACATTCTATGAAATTAGAGAATCAGGGTTTGAAGGGGAGTTCTATTGAAGCCGCTATTGAATCTAGAGCTCAGAAATTAAAAAATGAATTACCTAAAAACCTATGGAATTAAAATATACAGATGGTCAAACACCAATTGATGAAGAGGAAAAGCTTGAACTAAGAATTAAATCCATTTCAACCATGGCAGAACTGGATGAATTCGAACAGCAAAATATTGAGGAGGCTATGGAATGGATGCTTGCCAGAAATTTTAAACCCGAAGATGTGGTTCAGCTAGAATTTATATTAAGTGTTCACAAAAGGATGTTTCATCATGTTTGGAAATGGGCAGGAATGTTTAGAAATACTGATAAAAATCTTGGAGTGCCTTTTTATAAAATAAGGCAAGAACTTCAGAATCTAATTGAAGATTGTAAATTCTGGATAATCCAAAAAACCTATTCAAATGAAGAAATCTCCATCCGATTTAAACACAGACTTGTATCCATACACCTATTTCCAAACGGCAATGGCCGACATTCCCGTTTGATGGCAGATATTTTGCTGAAATCATTGGATACAGATCAAACCTTCACCTGGGGAAACAAATCCCTTAGAAAGGGAGATGAGAGATCACTCTATCTGCATTCCCTCAAAAAAGCAGACAACGGAGATATTAAGCCTTTGTTGAAGTTCTCTAAAATGTAATCCAAACTGGCTGTTTATTAATTTCGTCTTGTTCCGCCACACTTGTGCCTTTTGACTAAGTATAAGCCAAATCACTCATGGTGTATGCAGGTCCGGGACTTGTGAAAGGGATTTTGCGGGGGATGTAAATAGCTGGATGATTAAATGATTAATAGATCAAATGATTACATGAATTATGATGTGATTGATGATTCCAAATTTGATATGTATGATTGATTAAATTGAGCGATCAACAATCAAACCTCACTTCAACAATCATGTAATCATTTGATCTATTAATCATTTAATCACATCGTCCCCTTAAGTATTTTATTCCAGTACAACCAAGGCAAAATGTACCGCTTAAGTACCCACATGGTCCAGCGTTCTTTCGCCTGGTTGAATGGGAATGTTTCTGTTGGGTGATTATCGTAGTCAAATTCTGCCAGCATTAGTTTGCCGTAACCGGTAACGATTGGGCAGGAGCTGTAGCCGTTGTAGGATGCCTTAGGTGTATTGCCTGCCATCACGGCCAACAGATTATCTACCAGTACAGGCGCTTGCTTGCGCACAGCAGCTCCGGTTTTTGAGTTTGGCATTCCGGATGCATCACCCAGGGAGAAAATATTAGGGTATTTATTGTGCTGAAGTGTGTGTTTGTCGACGTCTACCCAGCCGCCTTCATTGGCGAGCGGACTGTTTTGGATAAAATCGGGTGCGCTTTGTGGTGGGGTTACGTGCAGCATTTCAAAGGAACGGGTTTCTTCGGAAACACTTCCATCCGGGGCTGTAACCCTAAATGTTGCCTTATGTCCGGGGCCATCCACTTTGATCAAATCGTGTTTGAAATGAAGTCCGATTTTGTATCGGGCCGCTACTTTTTTAAGGGTATTGGCGTATTTCTCAATACCAAAAATCACACTTCCGGCAGAAACAAACTCAACCTTCACTTGGTCGGTAAGTCCGTGCTTGCGCAGGTAATCACCTGCCAGATACATGATCTTTTGCGGGGCGCCACCGCATTTAACAGCAGTGCCTGGCGCGGTAAATATGGCAGTACCGCTTTTCAGGTTCTTAAGGACCTCAAAAGTATAGGGCGCTGTCTCAAAGGAATAGTTGCTGCAAACCCCGTTTTTACCCAGGGTTTCTGGCAGGCCTTCCACTTTGTTCCAGTTCAACTGAATGCCGGGACAAACAATCAGGTATTCGTATTCAATTACTTTCCCTTCTCTGGTAGTGACGGTATTTTTTTCCGGCTGAAAAGTGGCCACGGCATCCCTGATCCAGGTGGTGCCTTTTGGTATGAAATCGGCCTCCTTGCGTTCGGTATCGGCAATATTAAAAGTGCCACCACCCACGAGTGTCCAGGCGGGTTGGTAATAATGTTTGTCTGATGGCTCGATGATGCCAATGTTGAGATTTTTGTTCTTTAACAGCAATTTAGATGCTGTAGATATGCCTGCATTTCCTCCTCCGACAATAAGAATCTGATATTTCATGGCCATTATGTTGTTAAGTTTTGTTACTTGCAATTCAAAATATGTACAAAAATAGATGCATTTTGCATCGAAAGGCATGGGGTTGTATCAGGGGTAGGGGTGATAATCGTCAACATTTGACGTTTTTTTCCAGACTACCTTTCCACTGAAATTCAACCCCGTTTACTTGTGAAAATCATTTTGAAATCAATCCCGAGTTAAATACGGGTCAATCAAATCTAGTAAATCACATTAATCAAGGTAAATTATGGTACCTCAATTCTTAATTGACTTCAGAGACTGGATCAGTCAGCCTTGGCCATGGTACGCAGCAGGCCCGATGCTGGCGCTCATTATGTTTATTTTACTCTGGTTTGGACACGAATTCGGAATTTCCGATAATTTTCGTTTGATGTGCGCTGCAGATGGTGCAGACGAAATGAATGAATTCTTCAAAATTAACTGGCAAGCAGGCGAATGGAATTTACTGGTAGCCTTGGGTGCTGTTTTTGGGGGATACATCGCTTCCCACTATCTGGTTGGGCCGGATGGTGATGTGGCGCACATTTCTGATTCGACTATAGAAAGCCTCAGGCAAATTGGCATCCAGTTCGACAATGGTAAAGCGCCGCTGGTTCCGGATTTTATCAGTTGGGAGAATATTTTCAGTTGGCAGGGATTACTGATCATTGCAGGAGGCGGTTTTCTGGTTGGTTTCGGCGCCCGATATGCGGGTGGCTGTACTTCCGGCCATGCGATCAGCGGGCTTTCTGCCTTGCAGCTCCCATCCCTGATTGCTGTTGTCGGATTCTTTCTCGGAGGCTTATTCATGACTTACATCTTGTTACCGCTCATCTTTTAAATTCTTTTAGCCATGCGCATGTCACGATATATTTTCGTAGGTATTCTACTTGGGATCACGCTGTATAAAAGTGAAGCGGTTTCCTGGTTTCGGATTTACGAAATGTTTCACTTTCAATCATTTCAGTTATACGGTATCATTGGGTCTGCTGTTGTTGCAGGTATTCTCATTGTTCGTTTGATCAAAAAACGGCACATGCACAACATCGAAGGGCAGGAAATTGTGATCAAGGACAAAGCCATGTCTGTACCGAGGTACCTGATTGGTGGTTTTATTTTCGGAATGGGTTGGGGATTGGCAGGCGCTTGTCCGGCTCCCATGTTTATTTTGTTGGGAAGCGGTGTTACTGTATTCATTGTATATCTGGTTGCTGCTATGACAGGCACCTTTCTGTATGGAAAACTGAGGAAGAGGCTGCCTCATTGAGGGGTAGGTTTATAAATGAAACCGGAAACAATAGAACCATGAAATCAGGAATCAATCGACAACCATATCTGCGCACCCTGTTTTGGGTATTTGCCGGTATATGGATACTGCTGGCCATCGATCCGGTTTCCCGTTCAGACTGGTTTTTGGAAAATATCCTGATTTTCCTGGGAGTTCCTTTGGTGTTGTATGTTAACCGTCATTTCAGGCTTTCTCTGCTTTCCTTTACGCTAATCTTCATTTTTCTGTGTCTGCACGCAATCGGGTCTCATTATACCTATTCAGAAGTACCATTTGGGAAATGGGTTTCAGAACAATTGGGATTCGAGCGCAACCACTATGATCGCTTTGTACACTTTTTATGGGGATTCCTGCTTACTCTTCCGGTTTTTGAGATACTGCGCAAACGGGTGAGCAGAAGCAAGCCCAGGGCGATATTCCTGTTTGCCTGCAGCATCATTGTGCTGTTTGGTGTGCTGTATGAATTGATGGAATGGGCCGCAGCCGTTGTAGTAGCGCCCGAAGCCGGCACCGCTTTCCTGGGTACACAAGGCGACGAATGGGATGCGCAAAAAGATTTGCTTTTGAATTTCGCGGGGTCGGTGGGGTCGGTGGTTTTTTTGCCGTTTGTGTTGGGAGGAACCCGAAGGATTGACGATTGATGATTACATAATTACATGATTGTTGAAGTAATTATGTAATCATCAATCGTCAATCACTAAACCCCCGCCTCATACCGTCCATCAGCATGCCTTGCAAACCGCCCCTCACCCCGGTCGTGCACCTGATCTGCCCGCTTCCAGGGCCATCCTCCAAATTGTGTGGCGTGGTAATCATTAAACGCCTGTTGGATCTCAGCTTTTGTGTTCATGACAAACGGTCCGTATTGAATCACCTGTTCGTTAATTGGGCGACCCTGCAGCACTAATATGCGGCCTTCGTCGATGCCATTCTCAATGGCCAGATCAAACTCGGCGCGTGTCTCAATGGAGTGGTAGTTGTTGATTTGTTTTCCTGCAATTTTTATTTCGGAGCCTACATAATAGTAGAGCATTCGGTTGATGCCTTTGCCGGCTTTTGGGAGCATAAAAGTAGCTCCTGGCTCCATCGTTATGTTGAAAATGGCTACTTCATTCAGTGGGTCTGCAGCCCAGGAATCGGGTGGGGGAGCAGGCGCTATCTTCCCGTGTAAATTGCCAGCTATGATTTCAACCACCGTTTTCTTTCCGGCCATATCACGGTTCGTGGATTTCGGTATGTTGCTTCCCCAAAGCATTTTAAAGTGCGGCTCTACCATTTTGTTCTTTTTGGGGAGGTTGAGCCAAATCTGGAAGAGTTCCAGCGGGTTGTCAGTATCCTGGTTAATAAGGGGGAACATTTCGGAGTGTTGCACGCCTTTGCCGGCGGTCATCCATTGTACGTCTCCTTCTCCGTAACGACCGGAAGCACCCAATGAATCGGCGTGATCAACGAGGCCATTCCTGACAACGGTAACGGTTTCAAAACCGCGGTGCGGGTGTCCGGGAAAACCAGGTACTTTTTTGCCGTGGTACATTCGGAAACCATCCTTGATGATAAAATCATCGCCCAGCGAACGACCTTTCAGGGAAACGGCCGGCCCCATTTCTTCATTTCCTCTTGGAAAATGGTCTTCATGGTGTACGCAAAACAGAAACGGATCGAGAGTATCCCACATAAAACCCATTGGCTTTACATGGAGAATAGGCTCTACTTCAGCTTCTAATGAGTTGGATTTTTTAAGGAAAGCCGGCAAGCTGGCCATGCTAATAAGTCCGAAAGTGAGTTTTCCGAGGAAGTCCCTGCGGTTGTTGTTTCCCTTGCTCATATTGAAATGCTCTTTTACAGGTTAGCAATAAACTGAACTCAGGTATAACGCATTATCCTTGTTTGGGTTTAGGCTTGCCGCGCCAGGGTCTCTTTTTGCCGGATTTATACTGCTCTCCAGGTTTGCTATGCTTAGAGTTGCTTTTACGATGTTGCCCAAATGGCCGTTTATGTCTGTTTTTAGGTGGAGCTTGTTCTGTCGGTGCAGGGCCGATGTGTTCAGGAAGCTTCAGCTTGTCCACTTCCCGTCCGATCAGTTTTTCGATGCGTTTGAATTTATATCCTTCTTCCGGCGAAACCAGGGTGATGGCTTCTCCTTTCCGGGCGGCCCGGGCGGTCCGACCGATGCGGTGTACATAATCCTCAGCATCCCGGGGAATGTCATAATTCAGCACCAGATCTATGCCATCGATGTCAATACCCCGACTGATGACGTCGGTGGCGACAATGATATCTACCACGCGGTTGCGGAAATCCAGCATCACCTTTTCCCGTTCTTCCTGCTCCAGATCGCTGCTGACCGAGGCTACATGGAAGTTTTTACTGCGAAGTTTCTGAAACAATTTGGAAACAGCCGACTTGGTGGAAGCAAATATGATGATTCGTTGTCCTTCCCGGCCATTCAGGATATCTGCGATCAGCGCCAATTTTTGAGAATCCCCAACCATATAAGCGCCTTGCTGAACACCTTCAGCGGGTTTGGAAAGAGCGATGCTTACAGTTTCCGGGTTTCTGAGCATGGATTTCGCCAATTTCATTACCCCCTGAGGCATAGTAGCGGAGAAGAGCAGCGTTTGACGCTGTTTATTGGTAATGTCAATGATCCTAAGCAGGTCGGGTTGAAAACCCATGTCGAGCATACGGTCTGCCTCATCAAGTACCAGAAAGCGGAGTTTGGAGAAATTTACATATCCCATACTCATGTGCGATATGAGTCTGCCGGGAGTGGCAATCACAATATCTACGCCTTGAACCAGGGCTGTTTTTTCCTGTGCGTAATCGGCGCCTGTACCGCCTCCATAAATAGCGATGGAAGAGGTGCCGGTAAAATAAGAATAAGCTTCGATGGCTTTGTTGATCTGCAAGGCAAGTTCACGGGTAGGTACAATGACCAAAGCCTTTACGTATTTCGATGGCGCTTCATCCATCAACAGGTCGATGACCGGCAACACAAAAGCTGCTGTTTTACCGGTGCCTGTTTGTGCAACGCCAATCAGGTCTCTGCCTTTCAGGATCAGGGGAATGGCCTGCTCCTGAATAGGAGTGGCTGTTACAAAATTCAGGGCGTCAATACCATCCAGCAAATCGGGATGCAATCCCATATCAACAAAGTCCATCGTACACTACACACAGATCAGGCTTTAGTGCCTAAATCCCATTTTTTGGTTTTGAAAAAACGAATGACCAGATACAACAGCAATCCTGCCGGACCAGTCAGCATGGTCAATAACAAGGAGGGTACTACAAAAATATGACCTAATTTTAATTGACGGGCATCATGTGATTGCCAGGTACCCACCAACAGACAAAATGAAAGGTAATTTAGCCAGCCTGTAAGCAGCATTTCCTTGTTCCTGAAGAGGTTCTTAAACCCTTCAAAACTGAGGAAACTGCCGCCGGAATTACTGCCTAACAAGTACTTAAAGGTAAAAATGCTCGCCGCTGCAAACAAAATGATTGCTGAAGCGAAGGCTATGGTCTCCGTGAATTTCCAGTTTGGAAAAGCGATCAATAATCCCCATGGGATAAAGATCAGGATGCTGGCATACCAGTAAAAATCGTCGGCATTCATCTTAATTAATGTGCTAATGCGATAATATGCTAATTTGATAATGAGTCGCGTGATTCAAGACGCTGTAATCGTTACCGAATTATTTTGAGGCTTAGATCCAATGGTTGAGATGAATGAGTTAATGAACCTGCGGAGACGAAGTTGACGCCTGTTTGTGCGTATTTGCGCACATTGAACAAGGTAATCCCTCCGGAGGCTTCTGTTTCAAATCGCCCGTTAACCAATGCAACGGCCTCGTGCAAGATCGGCAATTCAAAGTTGTCGAACATTACCCGCGTGATTCCACCAATGTTCATCACTTCCTCCACTTCTACCAGATTGCGTACTTCCACCGTGATGTTCAGGTTCAACCCTTTCTCTTTTTGATACGCGTGAGCACGTTCAACGGCTTGTTTTACCCCACCTGCGGCATCCACATGATTGTCTTTGATCATCATCCAGTCGTAGAGGCCCCAGCGGTAATTTTCGCAACCACCGATTTTAACCGCCCATTTTTCCAAAAAGCGGATGAGGGGGGTTGTTTTGCGGGTATCCAGCACCTTCACAGGCAAATCGCCTACTTCGAAGGCAAATCGACTGCTCAGGGTAGCGATGCCACTCATACGCTGCATGGCGTTCAGTACGAGTCTTTCTGCCTGAAGAATGGCGCGTGTATTGGCTTCCACTTCGAAAGCTACCTGACCGTAAATTGCATCGCTGCCATCAGGCTTTGATACGCTTAGTTTCGCCTCCGGATCAAGGTGTTTGAAGATTCGTTCGGCTAGCTCAACCCCTGCAATAACACCATAGTCTTTTACTTTCAGAGCGGCTTTACTGCGGCTGTCAGCCGGTATCGTTGCCAGGGATGTATGATCACCACCTCCAATGTCTTCCTGGAGGCCGGCTATGATGAAGTCATTTATTTTTTGGTCGGTAATTTCTGTTGGACGCATGTCTGTAATTAAATAATGAAAGGGTTTGTAAGGGTTATTTCCACTTAATATTGCAGCCTCCGGAAGGACGCTGCACCGGATTTACCGGCATTCCACTTAACGCTGCATCAAGAGCTGCCCGGAGATCGGATCCTGTACTGGGCACCGGATTTCTTTTCGGGCGACTGTTATCAAGCTGACCGCGGTAAACCAATTTCATTTCGTTATCGAATATGTAAAAATCAGGGGTGCAAGCAGCATCGTATGCACGTGCAACCTCTTGAGATTCGTCGTAAAGATATGGAAATGTATAGCCAACGGCTCTGGCATGTGGTCCCATTTTGTCGGGCGCATCTTCCGGATAGTTTTCTGCATCGTTGCTGCTGATACCGATAAAGGCCACTCCTTTCTTTTTATACTCTTCAACGACATTAACCAGTTCTTCATTTATGTAAAGGACGTAAGGACAATGATTGCATAAAAACATGATGACGGTAGCCTCGTGGGCAGGCAAATCGCTTAGTTTAAATTGACCGCCATTGAGCATGTCGGGCAGTTCAAAATCGGGAGCCTTGGTTCCCAGGGGTATCATGATGGATTCTGTGTAAGCCATTTTTATTAATGTGGTAATTAGCTAATGTGATAATTAGCTAATGATTTATTGACAATCCGGGTTGATTCCCAGAACGAAGTTTTCTACAATCCCAATTTCTCTGGCAGTTTCTGAGCCGGTGAAGCCTTGAATGTCGGTATCAGAAAGAGCTTTTTTGTAGGCTGCCAAAAAAGGTTTGCTAAGTGGGGTATAACTCCAGTGCCACTTTTCTTCCAGATAACCTTTGTCTCTTCCTGCTGTGTAGGGTTGGCAGAAACCGTATTCATGTGCGTGCTCGGAAAGCCACTTGTACAGCTTTTCATATTTGCCGCCTGCTTCAAAACTGGGGTTGTTCAAGTCATTAAGGTCAATATCTGTGCCCCAATGATGGCGCGAAGAACCGGGCATGGAGGAGTATTCCAGAATTTTAAGGGCGCGGTCCTTGCTTGCCGGAGCATCTTTTGCAAAGCGGGCCCACTTATTTTCCCAAATTGTCTTTTGTTGGTAAAAGGTACGGGTAGCAGAAACGATCCTTAAGTCAATACCGTCTTTCCGTGCGGCATGGTACATAGACTCAAAAGCTCTCAGGGTTTCTTTCCGGAGCCACATGCCGGATTTAGGGGTATAAGGACTGCCAAAAGATTCAAAATCAGGATGCTTGGCAGGATTGAATTTGCCTAAAAGCTCCTCTGTGTTTATGTCAACCGAGTTTGAGTCCAAACTGGTTTTGGCGTTTTTGTTGTATGCTGCTTCTTGCCCATTTTGCCCGCCGTTTTGACAAGCTATGCTGGTAAATAAAAAGGCGACAAAAAGGACAGGGTAGAGATCTTTGAGGTGTTTCAACACAGCGTGGATGAGTATTTTATTGATTTTCAACGTTTTCAATGACTTTTTTCAAAGATTCCTTTGTGAATGTACCCGCTTCCGACCAGTATTGCTTGCCGTTTTTGTACACCATGAATGTGGGCACACCCAATACCTTCATTTGAACCGCCAGGTCTGTGTTTTTATCCACATCAATCTTGATGATCCTTACCCGGTCACCTAAATCGGCTTTCAGTTCATCCAGCACCGGCGCCATGGCTCTGCAAGGGCCACACCAGGTCGCCCAGAAGTCAATGAGTACAGGATTGGGAGAATTTATCAGGTTTTTGAATGAATCTGTCATGATTGTTATGTGGAGCTTGTTGGCTCTAAACTCAAAAAAAGCGGCGCAAGATACGAACAGAAGTCTTTTTAAGTGATTAACGGCATTTTGAAAAAGCCAAATCAATTATCCTACAAGAACATAGAGTCGCAACGATCCTATAACAACGAACTTTCAATTTTGATGTCAAAAGCGCCTGTAAAGATGTTAATCCGAGGGTTGATAGCTCATTTGGGCTATTTCTGTACAGCAGGCAACATGTTCTGGGGAACTTTGGGCAAACGATCTACTTATGAAATTATCTTATTGCATCCGCATCATGTTGCTTGTTATGTTGACTCATGGCTTGAGTGCTCAAAACCTGAAAAAAGAAGAAAGGGCTGTAAAAACCACCATCAAGCAATTTTTCAAAGGCCTTGAAAGCGGTGACACAAGTTTACTGAAAAGCGCTTGCACCAATGAACCCTTGCTTCAGACTTATATGAAGACGCGAGATGGGAAATTGAAAATGCAGAGCGAGAACTTTGATGATTTTGTAGCTTTTCTGGCCACACCCAAAACGGATATATACAGGGAAAGGATTAAATTCGAGGCAATCCACATTGAAGAGTCTCTGGCCAGCGTCTGGACGCCGTATACTTTCTATTTGAACGGAAAAGTATCGCATACTGGAACCAATTCTTTTCAACTGATCAAAACCGATGAGGGTTGGAAAATTCAGTATATTATTGATACCCGTCGTAAGCCGAGCCACTAGCAATGATCGTGAGGGGCGTACTGTTTGAGAGGGACTCCACCTTGAACATGCTCACATCTCGCTCGTGAAGGGCTCCGCCCCGAGCACTCTTACATCTTCAATTAACATTCAACATTCTCGCTCGGGAGGGGCTTTGCCCCCGAAATCAAACTTCTACAATCATCAATCTTCACAATCGCTCGGGAGGGGCTGTGCCCCGAAATCAACCTTCTTCGATCATCAATCTTCATTCGCGAGGGGCTCTGCCCCGAACAATAAAAACCCAATCCAACTAACACCCACCCAACACTCCGGCTTACATTGCGGCAAACAAAGAATTGTACATCATGCCGACAAAACTCAACCGCCGATCATTTATACAAAAAGCTTCCCTGGCCGGAGCAGCACTTACTGTACCAGGAACCGTGAAAAGTGTGTCGAAAGAAAAGGTTTCAGGTACTCCAGTTGTTTTTTCATCAAAGCCTAAACTGAAGATCAGGCTTGGCTTTATTGGCACAGGCTTACGGGGGCAAAATCACCTGGGTGCGGCTCTGTTGCGGGATGATTGCGAGATTACAGCCATTGCTGATCCGGATCCACGGATGTTGGGTGATGCTTTGAAGATGATTGAGAAAAATGGCGCAAAAAAACCAAAGGTGTATGGTGATCATACCCACCAATACGAGGAACTGGTGGCCGACAAAAATGTAGATGCCGTAGTTATTTCCACACCATGGCAATGGCATACACAGCAAGCGGTAGCTGCCATGAAAGCTGGCAAATATGTAGCTATGGAGGTATGTGGTGGCTTTTCCCTGGATGAATGTTGGCAACTGGTAAATGTGCAGGAAGAAACCGGGACGCCATTGATGTTTCTGGAAAATGTGTGTTATCGACGTGACGTAATGGCGGTGATGCAAATGGTTCGGGAGGGTTTGTTTGGCGAGCTGATACACCTGGAAGGTGGATATCAGCATGATCTTCGCGGCGTGAAATTCAATGATGGTCTTACTCCTTATAACTCAGGTGTAGAATTTGGAGAAAAAGCATTTAGCGAAGCAAAGTGGCGTACCAAACATTCTATTCATCGCAACGGTGATTTGTATCCAACGCATGGAATTGGTCCGGTTGCGATGATGATTGACATCAACCGGGGTAACCGCTTTGTTTCTTTAACATCCACTGCCAGTAAAGCACGGGGGCTTCACGAATACATTGTCAATCACCCAACAGGTGGACCAGAGCACCCGAACGCCCGGGTGCGATTTCAGTTAGGCGACGTCGTAACTACCGTTATCAAGACGAGCAATGGAGAAACTGTATTGCTATCACATGATACCGGATTGCCAAGGCCATATTCACTGGGATTCCGGGTTCAGGGCACCAATGGCATTTGGATGGATGTACATAAAAGTCTGCATTTGGCAGGGAAAACAGAAGGCCATAGCTGGGAAGAAGCGCAAGCATGGCTCGATAAATACGATCACCCTCTTTGGCAACGGTATGGAAGCGATGCTTCGGCGGCCGGTCACGGCGGTATGGACTTTTTTGTGTTCCATCATTTTATTGAATCGGCCAAAAGAGGGGCTCAACCTGAAATCGACGTGTATGATGCGGCCACCTGGCTGGCCATCACGCCTCTTTCGGAGGCGAGTATTGCCACGGGCAGCAGTCCACAGGCATTTCCCGACTTTACACGGGGCCGCTGGACAGAGCGAAAGCCCGATTTCGCTTTCGGAAACGACTACTAGGACAACGACGTAAACCGCACCGCTCGTGAGGGGTTGTGCCCCGAGCAACTGCACCGATCAGGAGGGGCTGTGCCCCGAACAACCGCACCGTTCAGGAGGGGCTGTGCCCCGAAATCAAACATCTACAATCATCAATCTTCATTCATGAGGGTCTCCGGCCCGAACAGGTTTTTTCATATTTATGTCAGGATTTACAATGTGACAAATCCATGAGATTTTGCTTTCAAATGAGGCCTAGGTTTGCGCCATCATTCGAGCGGTATTTCTATGCCCGCATTATTTCATATCACTTCCAAACACATAACAATGACAATTTCCTCTCGCAAAAACCTGTTTGGCCTGTTTTTGCTTACGGCCTTTTCTCTGAGCTTTTTTCTCGGGTCTTGCAAAGACAAAGAACCTAAAACCACCAAGGTTTACGGAACTGTTACCATCGATAATGCTGCTACCTGGGCAAGCTGGGTAGACAGTGGTGAAGTAGAACTCACCATTTTCCCTGCCTTCAGTCTGGATCCATTGGCTGGATGGGGCGAAATTCCGGATGACTATTTCGGTGCTGGCGTTCCCGGTGGAACCTACGCTGTTGGCGCTCCTTATAATTCTCAGAATCCGGTGATATTCACTTATGAGGCAGGCAAATCCACTTTTGATTATGAAATTGAGTTGGAACCAGGTACTTATTCTGCTTTGGCACTAGGCTTCAGACATAAGAATATCAGTGATCCAACCAAGAAAACAGCGACTTTGGGTGTGCATTATGATAACCCCAATCAGGTTAGTCATGGTGTAGTGATCAAAGTACCAGGCGGTCCAAATGGGTACATCACCATATTTAATTTCCAGGCTCCTTCTGCCATTACCATTGGGGCTGGTGAACAGCAGGAAATCAATTTCAAAGCTGACTTTGACTTTGTGAACCAGTGGTACCAGTAAGGAACCCGCATATTGTTGAGGTTCTTTCATGGAATACAATTTTATGGATAGGGCTTGCTTGTTGTCTGTCAATGAATCTGCAGGCACAGCAGGCCCTATCTGCTTTTCAGGTAAATACAAGCGAAACTTCTGGAGTGTCCTATGGCCAAATTAATGGTCGGGTATCAGATGCTGAAAGTGGGGATGTTTTAACAGCTGCTACAGTTCATTTATCAGATCCGGATAAAACTGTTTTTACGGATGAAGGAGGTCATTTCAGTTTCCACGACTTAGCCCCCGGGAACTATGATATTCAGGTTTCCTATTTAGGGTATCAAAGCGCTTTGAAAGAGAAGGTATATGTGCATGATGGTCAAACCCTTAAGTTGTCATTTGGTCTTACTCCTTCAGCCATGGAAGTTGAAGAAATAGTGGTGACCGCATCGTCACGCTCGCAGGCGATTAAACTTGCTCCGGCTAGTGTGGGCGTCATATCAAGCAGGCAAATTCAGGAACGCAACATACAGACTTTTGATCAGGCATTTGATGAAATGGCTGGTGTGATAGTAACCCGTTCCGGCAACGCCAATGTGCAGGCTTTCTCCATTCGCGGAGCTTCGGAAGTAGCCGGTGGGGGAATTGGTAACCGGGTGCTGCTGTTAATTGATGGACGCCCGGCCCTTAGTCCGGAATCAGGTGGCGCCTTGTGGAATCTGGTTCCCATGGGCTCTATTGAGCGCATAGAGGTGGTTCGCGGCGCCTATTCTTCCCTGTATGGATCAAGTGCTATGGGTGGCGTGGTAAACATCATTACCAAAAATCCTGCACCTGATCAGGAAACCCGTGTGCAATTAAATTATGGCGCTTACGAGGGCTCTCAGACAGGAAATTATCATCGCTACAATGATTTCAATGACATTGCTGTCAGCCACAGTCGCAGACTTGGCAAATTCGCTTACCTGCTCGATGGAAGTTGGAGAGCCAATGACGGACACAAAGAAAAAGCTGGTTTTGAGCTCTTGAATTTTTTTGGGAAAGCATCCTGGGATTTTAGCAGCAAACAACATCTGCAATTATCTCTTAACTCTAATGAGATCTGGAACGACACGCCGGCTTCCTGGCTTAGTTTCCGGCAGCCTTATGAAGTAGCAGCCTACAGAAAAGACGATTACCAGAATCGGCGTGAATTCAATGCCGACCTGTACTATTATGCCTTGCCAACGGATTGGCTGAAATACAGCAACCGTTTGTATCTATACACCAATCACTCCCGATTTACTTTTGATGATGATCCCGGAAATGACAGCACCAATGTGAATTCCGGCAAACAGTTGATCGCCGAGTCTTCTGTTTTGTGTAAACGGCTCGGGAACATTACCCAGGTAGATTTGTACACCGGCTGGGGCCACAATTTTGTTGCAGGACTTGACCTGCATTGGGACTATGTACTGGGTGAACCTGACACGGTTTTGTATGGTGAACACAGGTCCTATGGGGCCGGTATTTATCTACAAGATGAATTCGTGCTGAGCAAAAAGCTGAGCGCCACCGCGGGTGTTCGATTTGATGACTTCCGAATTTCCACGGATGTGAAATCGCAGAATCTCAGTCCGAAACTGGCACTGTTGTACAAGGCTCATTCCCGGCTTTCGCTCAGAATGTTGCTTGCACAGGCTTTCAGGGATCCGCCGATTGCCGAGCGGTATATCAAATTTGAGCAGGGTGGGGGACTGAGTTTTATGCCAAACCCGGCGCTGAAATCGGAGCGGCTTATCGTTTCGGCAGAGATCGGTGCCAAGTTCTCTCCAGGTAAAGGCTCTACGCTCGATGTCGCATTCTTTTACAATCGCTATAATAACCTGATTTCGTTTTTGCAGATCCCAAACCCAGCCGGCAACCTGGTATATCAGGTGGTGAATTTGAAAGAAGCACTCATGCAGGGTATAGAGATTTCATATCAACAAAGTTGGGGGCAGTTCCTAATCTTGAACGCCTTTTATACTTTTTTGGATGCTAAAGATCAATCGGAAGGGCGGTTGAATGATGCCCTTGCCTATAAAGTAAAGCACAGTGTTGGGTTTGGAGCCACTACGCGTTTTCGCCGGTTTTGTCTGAATCTGAATGGCCGGTATCGCAGCAAGATTGAAGAAGTATTTATTTATCCGGGTAGTGAGCCAGGAGCCACTTATGTGGTCAATACAAAACTCTGCTACAAGCTGCCTTCGGGCAAATACAGCGCCTATTTGGCTGTAAACAATCTCACCAACACCCAATACGAAGAATTGGAACGGTATCGCATGCCGGGAAGGTGTTATACCCTGGGGGTAGACATGCGTTTTTAGGCTGCATCATTTCCTGTTCCAGTTTATTTTATCCTGTAAATTCCAAGTTTCTCACCTGATTGCAGGAATGCTTGCCAAAAAGTGTCCAGTTTTCACATGTCAGCAACCCGCACCTTTGCTACATGAATGAAATGATGCAAGGCAAACAATAAACACCTGAAATCCAAACCGCAATAAACCGTGGCTGTAAGGGTCTCAGACCTGCGCAGCCTTCAATTGGCATCATCCATTTTACTCAACGGCATCTGTTGTTTGTGAGGGTCTAACCTGTGCTTGTATTGTGTTTCCGGCCCAACCAACTTAACCTGTTATCGGGAAAAAGAACAATCCGTTGAGCTACTTTATCCAGGTCACTCGGAAGAAATTTCGGGTGACCTTTTTCAATTTAATATCCTGCTGTTGTTGAAATTTCTGTCCCTTCCTGCCCTTTGAAAAATTTGCTGTTTGTCACATTGTTTTTTTTCATATTGAATTTTTTAGAGAATAACCTCAGGAAACTGTCCATTTTTTGCATGGACAACATTCCCACCTTTACATCCGGAAACAGCACACTATCCAGAAAAGTCCAGGGCCGCCATTTCTTTTAAAAAGGAGCAGAAATAGGACCGGTCATTACTGGGGTTTTTACCGGTCAGCTCCCAATAACTGGGAGTTGACCAATATTAAATTTTGAAATTTAACTCCAACGTATTTCATCACCAATATTTTGCAACAATGGACAAGTATTTATTGAACAACATTCTTAGTGCCGGACTGATGGTATTTTGCTTTCACATTTCCTTTCTCGCGCAAACACAAAGTATTCAAGCGGATCCCACTTTCGATGTTGATGGGATTGTAGCATTGGATTACTTGCCGGATTTTGTTCCCAATAAACAAATTATTCAATCTGATGGAAAAATCCTTATCGCAGGCTATGGGCTAAATGACCTGAATTTTTTTGATGGTATGTTGTATCGATTGAATGTTGATGGCTCCCTGGATGTCGGGTTTGGTGTTTCAGGTTTTGTCAGGGTAGATATTGACGGAACACATGATAATATAGTGGGAATCGCTGAGCTTTCCGATCACAAAATAATAGTAGTTGTAGAAAGCAACCATAGAACAATTTTATTGCGACTGCTTCCCAACGGTGACTTTGATCCGGATTTTGGAAATGATGGTTTGATTCTGGGGGTTTCTACCAGCGATGAGATTTCTTCCTCAATGGTATTACAGGCAGATCAAAAAGTGCTTGTAACAAGCTCTCAATTAATTTCCGGGAAACATCGTGGGGTGGTAAGGCGATACAACACAGACGGCTCACTGGATACTTCATTTGGCACCAATGGTAAGGTAATACTGGTTATAGATCCTTCGAAAAATTTTGAGTTGAACACTTGTGTTCTTCAGCCAGACGGAAAATTGCTTTTTACCGGTTTGTATGGAACCGTTGCCAACTCAGGTTTTCCGGTTGTGCGCTTAAATGCAGATGGTAGCTATGATGATACTTTCAGCAGCGATGGAATATACGTCTATGATTCAAACAACCCAAACTACCCTGCAGAAGCATATTGCCTGTTGGTAGACAATAATACCGGCAATATTTATGTAGGAGGCGCTTCAAGCCAGGGAGCTGAGCAAATGATGACCATTTTAGGTTTGAAACCCAATGGTACTGTCAATTTTACTTTTGGATCTTTTGGGCTTGCACAGATGGGCTTTGGTACCTATGCACAATTAAGAAAACTGACTTTTCAACAGGATGGAAAGTTGCTTGCCGGAGGCTTTGCCTATATTAATGGGAGTCAAACGGCGCTTGCATATGCCCGGTTTAATTCGAATGGATCCGTAGACAATTCATTTGGCACTTTGGGTAAATATGGCACTTTACTAAACATTCCGTATGAGGTTCAGGTGGTAAATGATATAAACATGACCTGGGATGGGCGTCTGGTAGCATTAGCCTGGTTAAACAAGTATATTAATCTGGGTGCACCTAATAATCCAGCCACCTGTTACGTGCTAAGGTATATTTTGGATATCACTTCAAAGGTGTCAACTCCCAGTCAGGTGTTTCTCAGCCCCGGATTGTTTCCGAACCCTGTTGCAGCAGGAGAAGTGCTGTCAATATCCTATTCACTGGAAAACGAAACCGATGTTTTCATTTGTCTATTCGACATCAATGGCAGACAGCTGAGTGTTTTGCAATCTTCTTCGAGTAAATCTGCAGGTAACCATATCGACAAAGTACGTTTGCCCGAATACCTGCCTAAGGGGCACTACTTCATACTACTCTCGTCAGATAAAGGAGAAAAGGTCCTTAAATTCCAGATGCATTGATCAAAGCACCAGTATCCTTTCCAAAAAACTTTGCAATCTGAACTTTTTAAAACCTATCAATTCTTATATCATGAATAATAATGTACTCTTCCTCCTGATCTTTTTGTTCCCACATTTTATACAGGCGCAAACAGGAGCCGGCACCCTGGATCAAACCTTTAATAACAATGGAATTGTAATCCAGAATATCAATTTTGCCAATTCACAATTTGACCATATCAAGGTATTGGATGATGGAAAAATTCTGGCGTTGGGTACCACCATCTCTACTTCTGGCACGCCCGGAGCGATTTTAATACGATACAACCCTGACGGCTCAATCGATCCAACCTTTGCTTTAAATGGTGTTTATGATAGCAGAAATTCTTCACTGAGCTATGCTGTTCGACCTACAGATTTCCTTGTACTCAATGATGGCAAAATCCTGATAATTATGGATGTCGCCTGGTCGAATAATATTGCTTTCTTTCGACTACTTCCAAATGGCAAACACGACCCTTCGTATGGCGCATACGGTAAATTGATTGTGCCGATTCCACTGTATTCTCCTTATCCTGAACGGTTCAGATTGCTGAATGACGGTAAACTTGTGCTGGCTGGAACCTATACGGACCTAAGTCTTGGTGGAATTGGTGCAGGCTTCTTCAGCAGAATTTTGCCTGATGGAACCCTTGACTCTCTTTTTGGGGTAAACGGAATTGTCAAGATCCAGACTCCATTAAACAATCAGAATTTTACTTTAAATGACATGATTATACAGGAAGATGGCAAAATGGTCTTTACAGGCAATTTGGCCATTTCTTCCAATTATGATGAGTGGTATATAGGCAGACTATTGGAAGATGGAACCTATGATAACAGTTTCGGTGGTGACGGGTTGATCAATATGGACCTTGGAAATAATTTTGAAAGCCCTTTGAAAGTGAAGCAACTGCAAAGTGGTAACCTATTGATAGCTGGATATGCAAGCAAGTTGCCGGGATATCATTTTACCATGCTACAATTTTTCCCCGATGGAACACTCAATAGTTTCTTTGGGTTAGGCGGTAAATCACAGGTCTCTTTTAATTGCTGTTACTCAGCAATTTATGATGTGGCAGAACAACCAGACGGAAAATTGATTGCCTGTGGGTACTCTTCCGATGATAATGATAAACTGTTTTTCTCCATAGCACGCTTTAGACCAAATGGAATAATTGATCAGACCTTTGGAGATGCAGGGAAGGTGCCTTTGGAAATTGAAAAGGATTCCAGTCAGATTGCCCATTCAGTTGCTTTACAGCAAGATGGCAAAATTCTGGTTGCAGGGGCTTTGCTGGACGGCCTGACGGCAACTTCAGCTGTTTTGGTAAGACTTAACGCAAGTGGAGTATCTGCTACAAGCAATATACCCCGCCTTGATGAACCAACGATTAGTGTATCACCAAATCCATTTCTTGGGAACACGATCACCATTTCTTATGGGTTATATGAAGATGGAAAAATATCCATTCACATTTATGATTTATTTGGAAGGAAATTATCCACTCCTATTGTGAATGCATGGCGATCTGGTGGAGAGCAAAAAGATGAATTTGAATTTCCTCAGAATCTTCCGACCGGACAATACCTGATCAGGGTAGAGTCGGAGCACGGAGCACAAACGATAAAGGTCATAAAGTCATAAGCACCTCTTAGGGTCAGCGGTTTCAATAAATATTTTTTCAGGTTGCAGGCTAGAGATACCCTTTCGCCTGCAATCTGAATAATTCAGCATACTTACCCTCCTGTGCAAGCAGCTCTTCGTGCGTGCCCAGCTCCTGCATCTCTCCATTTTCAAGAAACAGAATTCGGTCGGCCATGCGCACAGTAGAAAAACGGTGTGAAATGAGCACGGCAGCTTTACCTTTCATCAATTCGGCAAAGCGCACAAATACTTCGTGCTCGGCGCGGGCATCGAGCGCTGCGGTTGGCTCATCCAGAATAACCAGCTGCGCTTCGCGCATATAGGCGCGGGCCAGGGCCACTTTCTGCCATTGTCCGCCACTGAGGTCAACACCGCCGGAGAAGCGCTTGCCAAGCATTTGGTCGTATTTGTTTGGAAGTGGCTCAATGACCGTATCTGCCAGGCTTTTTTGCGCCGATTCGACAATTTGTTCCTTGTTTTTTTCTTCCACGATATTACCAATGGCAATGTTTTCTCCTGCGGTAAACATAAAGCGCACGTAGTCCTGAAAGATGATGCCTATTTCGCGTCTAAGATCATCGGGGTCGTAATCGCACAGGTCGACGCCGTCGAGTAGAATTCGTCCCTCGCTGGGTTCGTAGAGGTGAGCTAGGAGTTTTACCAGCGTGGTTTTACCGGCGCCGTTCTCGCCTACCAGGGCCAGCTTCTCTCCAGGGTGAAGGGTGAAGTTCAGATGCCGCAGCGCCCATATATCCGTCTCCGGGTACCGGAATCCCACGTTTTCAAAGCGAAAACCTTCCTTCATGGGTCGCGGTACCTGTTTTCTGCTGGAATGATTTTCAGACATGGGTTTCAGTTCCAAAAAATCAAACAGATCCTGTAGATAAAGAGAGGTTTCAGCAATTCTGGAGAAACGATTTACTATACCCTGAAGCAGTCCCTGGAGTCGGGAAAAGGAGCCTGCGAGAAAAGTGAGGGTACCAATGGTGATTTGCCCAAGAATGGTTTGGCCGATCACAAAAACGTAGGCAACATAATAGGATGCCGTACCAAGTGCCGAAAACAGAGCTCCCCAGGAAGCGCGTCTTAGTGCCAGCTTTTGATTAACCAGAAAATAGCGGGTTGAAATGGTCTTGAAGCGATCAGCAATAAAATTTTCCAACCCGAATATCTTGATCTCCTTGGCGGTTTCGTTGCTCGCGCCTATGTATCGCAGGTAATCGATTTCCCGTCGTTCGGGCGTCCAGGATCGGGACAGGGAGTAGGACTCCTGGTTAAATTTTGTTTCTCCAATGAAAGCCGGAATAACTGCAACCACAAGAATGACGAGCAGCCATGGGTTAAACACCGCCAATCCGCCGGAAAGAAATACCACGGTCAGTAAATCCTGGCCTTGCGACAGTACCATGCTCATGAGTGCGGTACGGCCGGCTGTCTGGGTGCGGGCGCGTTCGAGCTTGTCGTAAAAAGTGGCGTCTTCGAATTGAAATAAATCGAGTGTGGCGGCGTGGCGTATGATCCGCACTGAGGAATCATTGTTTACCAGATCACCCAGCAGGCTGTCGGTGAGGGTAATGGCCCGGCCGATCAGGCTGTTAAAAATAGCCAGCCCTCCTTCGAGGATTACCCAAAACCAGAGAGAACCCGGAAGTCCCAGGACTGCACCATCTGCGGTACCTGCTTTGGCAAATTGCACTACATCATCTACAATTTCCTTTCCCACGTACAGCATGCTCAATGGAATGGCTGCCTGAACCAATCGAAGCAATATGTTCCAAAGGGTGAGTTTTGGGCTAACGGCCCATATCATGCGGAAAAAACGCGGCACATTGCGGAGTGATTGAAATTGCTCTGTGAATGCCCTTTTTTTCTTAGAGTTGTTCCGGGTGCGGAATCTTTCGTTTTGTGGAATGCCTGGAATTGCCAAGTTTTATAAGCTTTAGGGGTACAAACTTAATACAGTCGAAAAAGTTTCCGGTGTGGCTCATTTATTCCAAACAATGTTGGTCTTATTTCAATAATCAAATCGGCAGAATATCGTTTCATATTCATGCCCGTTCAAACAAATGTAAACAAAACCCTTAGCTGGCTCGGAACCTTTATCTGGGTTTTAGCCATTGCCTTTTTCAGTTTTCTGATGGCGCGCATCGTATGGCCTTACCGCTCGGGCCGGCTCGATATTGAATTTCTGCTGACCAAGCAACACATCATTCACCTGTTGCATTACCGGGTGGCTTTTTACCTGCATATTTTCCCGGCCTTATTGGTCTTGGTTGCGGGTATCACCCAGTTTTCCGATCAGATATTGCAAAAGCTACCCTCCCTGCATCGCTGGGTCGGCAAAGTGTATGTATGGTCCATCCTTTTTGTATGTGGGCCTGCCGGATTTGTGATGGCCTGGTACTCCAACGGCGGCTGGGTGGCGCGATCCTCATTTCTTACCCTGAGTGTGCTTTGGTGGATATGCACCTGGCAGGCCTGGCAGTCCATCAGAAAAGGAAAAATACGAAGGCACCGGGAGTGGATGTTTCGCAGTTACGCGCTTACGTTTTCTGCCGTTACCCTGCGTTTGATGCAATTCATTTTTACCACGCAATCCGGGATGGACAGTGATACAGCCTATCGTTTGGTAGCCTGGCCGAGTTGGGTGATAAATTTATTGGTGGCCGAGTGGTTGCTTATGGTGTTGAAGTCTCGGTATTCAGCGGTAACTGATTAGCCACTCGCCGCGCCTGGTGTTTCCGCAGGAGTACCTGGCGCAAACGGCAGGTACAGAAGCAACTTTGAATTGCAAAATAATATCGCCTGCTTCAATTATAACTAGCACATAAATCATAGCAAAGTAGTTCCGCTTTAATCAAGTCATTGAGCGTTGACGTTTGCTCGTGGTGCTCCTTCGGAAACACCACGAGCGGCGGAAATAATTCTCAAATTACCTGGTTATAACCAACCGAAGTGTATTCTGTTCCGTATTAGATCTGGTAGTCACGAAATATATACCACTGGCAAATTGCTTGCCTGTGAGGTCAATGTCAAACGCAGTAAGACCCAGCTCCAGATTTTGAATCATTACCGTTTGACCATATTGGTTGCTGACGCTTATTTGCGTTGCATCTGGCATGGTTGTCAGGTCAATAGTTACAAGGTCTTTAGCCGGGTTAGGATACAACCGTAGCGTAACACCTTTTTTGCCAGTTGAATTTGTTCCCTGGCGACCTGGTTCCGGCCTTCCACCCTCAAAGTGGCAATTTGTATTTCCGTTGTTGATGGCGTCGATTATGGCCTGAGCATTGGCAATCCAGGCATCAGCCTGATCAACAGGAATGTTGTTTCCGGATTGGGCTGTGACCTGATTAATGAAGGCATTTAGTTGGTTAATGGCAACATTGAATTGCCCGTTCTCATATTTTGTTCTCGCATTATTCAACTTGGTAGTCAAGGCATTTTTCAAGCCATTTGGAATGCCGCTGTTGTTTACTTCATTTATCATACCATCCAGGGCATCACAAACACTGAGCATGGCATCACAGGCATCGCCAATTCCATCCTGATCAAGGTCGGCCTGGTCGCTGTTGGCTACGCTTGGACAGTTGTCACACACATCATTAATGCCATCGATATCGTCGTCGGGGACTGTGACGTTGAAAAGGCAGGTCGAAACGTTACCACAATCATCATGTAAAGTGTACTCGATCGTGTTGTCGCCAAGCCCGAGGTCATAAGCATAGCCCATAACCGCCAGTGTATCCGGGTCTGACAGATCATTTCCCGGGAAAGTACTGAAAGTACCAGAGAGTAACTGACTGTTTCCATTCAGGTCTTGCCATTCAGCATCAAAAGAAGCCAGGCGTGAGCAGGCATCGGACACCAGGATGTCTGGCATGTCGTAACCGCTTTGACAATCAAAATTACTGGCATCAACGGTCACATTCTGTGGGCAGTCTGCCATTGGACCATTGGCATCCATTACCATAATAATCTGTTGGTGAGAAAGAGGATTGGAAGGCCCGAAAGGCAGGCACCAGTCCAGCACCGTCCAGGTTCTGAGAATATTATAGGCACCGTCACAAAATGGAATTGGTTGATCATCATACACGGCTATGATCTCGCAGATATCGCTGGAAGGATAAATTGGCCACTCTTTTCCAAAATCATTAATATGTGGAACCCCTGCTGCTGCGGGATCTGTGGCTATGTTTTCACAGCTCACCGTGATGTCTGCCGGGAACACAACATCGGAAGGGTGTCTACTTTCGAAATAAATGTACTGGGTGCATGTGGAAATGTTTCCACTTGCATCCTCGGCAGTCCAGCGCCGGGTTACATACGCACTCAGGTCTCCATTCCCATTAAAGGAGCCGCCACAATCGAGGTCGTGGTATGTGTCGGTGTATGAGCGTGTATAAGTACCGCAATTCTCATCGACATCGGGGTATGCATTCAAAATATTCAGGTTATTTAGCAGGTAATCGGGGGTATAAGTTGTTACTCCGCAATTAAGGTGAATATCGGTACAGGTAAGACCTGGGGCCAATTTGTCTTTAATTTCCACTTCACCCCAGCAAGAATTACCGGTGTTCAGGTCTTGTACCCGATAATGTAGAATTTGATCAATATCGCTGACAGTGGCGACGTAATTCCCGACAGGAGGAACATATACACCATTGATCAAAACCTGTACCTGAAAATTACCGCCGGGACAACCATTCCCTACCAGGAAATATTGGGGCAATAATTCGGCTTCGCAGTTTTCATCAAGGGAAACATTCACCAGATTCTCGCAATTCATGATGCATTGGGCCGATGTGTTGTGGGAAAAAAGGAGAAAGCTCAGGAACAGGAATGGGCTGGCAAAATGAGTGAAGTGAAGATTCTTTTTCATAAGATTGTTTCAATGTTTGGTTTTAAATGTCGTTAATACTGATCGGATACCCGATAAGCAAAGTTAACTGAATTATGAAATTGGGGATTGGGCGGGTATTCAGTTTTAGGTATATTTCACTGCTTATTAATTGGATTATTATGAGTTACGTTGTAGACAGTTGTTCGGCTTTTTTTAAAAGCCAATGGTGTTCCGCCGCATGCTTTTCCTCTTTTATTCGCGCGATTAGCCTTGCTGCACGTTTCTGGTCCCCTGGTATAGAAGCTGAAATCTGATTGAGCATATTTAGAAAATCCAGGTTTTTCTTTCGCCTGGAATCGGGTAGCAATTTCTGCGAAGTCCTACTTAGAAACATTTTAAAGGCATCAGTTTTATAGGGAAGCAGATCTGATTGTAATTCATAAAGCGCTTTTAATTCGAGGCGTTTTCCGGTGAGGAGATGGTCTACAAATGGAGACGTTTCCGGTAAATGATCTAGACATTCTTCATATTTTCCTTTGCTAAATAACAAATAGGCTAAATTCAAGCGATAAACATCCTGGGTTTCATTGTCACCTATTATTTCGTGTTTGTGTTGCTCTACAAATTCAATAGCCCAATCTAAATTGCCGGTGGCTACTGCACATTCGGAAATAGACAAGTAACGGCTTGGATGAAGCTTTCCTTCATAATGAAGTATCCCTCTGCTCAAGTTGTCCTTATAGAGTTCAAATAGGATGTTATTAATATCTATTCTTTCCGGGTCTCTGAAAATAATTAGGATACAGATGTTTCTTAGGTAAGTGTAAAATCCATTCAAAGTTGAGATATCCAATTTGTTTTCATGCTCCAAAAGGAGATCAAACAGCGATTGTACGTCTTCTTTTTCAGGTGACTCTTTTTTCAATAGTTGAAAAATAGTATAGTTGATTTTAAGAGAAGGGGATAGCAAAAAATATCTATAATGCACATTTGGCTCGTAGAGCCTTTCCATCATTGTTTCGGATACTGAGATATTGGCAACTTTTTGTTGCAAAAGATACACATTGAGCAGGGCTAACTTATTAAGCTGATAGTGGAGTTCAAGCGCATCTACGGTGCTTGGGATATTTAGATCACCTTTTGCCTGGTTATACAAACTTTCTTGATTGTGTATTGCATACTCTAAAAGATATTTTTTGTGGAAATAATAAGCATCTTCTATTTGAGATGCTTCATGCGATTTTTTCAGTTTTGAGAGGTATTGTTTGTATCGTGAGTCTAAACCTCTAAGACGTACGATTTCCGCAAAGTCAAAATCCTGATAAAACTGATTTTTTTCTCTGAAATAATGTTGGGTTAATAAATAGTCCCGAATAACTTTTTGTGCTTCTACCATAACTTTCTCAAGCTTTCCCTCTACAAAGTTTTGACCAGGGAATACCGTTTTGTAAGCCTCAGATCTTGTGAGTTCTTTAGCATGTTCTTGCCAAGGATGAGATAAGCAAAGCTTTAAAAGAGGCTCGATGTACATTTTCATTTTCCTTCCTGGTAAACTATCTTGCCTCGCAAAGGCTAAAATTTGTTCCTTTTCCTGCGAATTGAGCGTATTTATGAGTTCGAATAATTGGCTTTGCTTCATATCTATCAGGTAGAATACTGGTCTGAAAGTGTTACTAATTTTTTCAAGCCAAGAAATAATCTTTGTGCTTAATAATGGTAATTAATTGATTTAAAATCTATTCATCATGCAAAAAAACTGCTTTTTGACATTACTCTTTAGTATTTCATTCATCATCAATGCTAACGCATTTTCAAGTGCTTTTTCATCAAAATTTGACCCTGTAAGTGTTCAGGAGGACATTTGCAATGAACCACCACCTGATAGTTTCCGCGTAACCGGATATGGCTATAATTTTGTTTCAGTAGCATGGGAGCCAATAGCTCCTGTAGCAAACTATCATATTACTGTGTTGCAAGAGGATGAAACAAATGGCTGGATTACACTAACTACAATAATAGTTCAAAATGATACTACATATACGATAAGTAATTTGGACATGCAACTGAAACACAAACTGGAGTTAAGAACCGTTTGCCCAAACGGTGAACCGGGTTCTTCCTTCGTTGCAGCCATTCCACCTCATGGCCTAATTATTGAGCTTACAGCGAATGGTAACCGGCCAATTGAGCCACAACCGGGTACATGTGGATCTTTAAACTTTGTTGATCATATATGGGTAGGGTTTAAGCTTACGAAAGAAATTGGTGAAGGGGAAACGATTTCAAGTTTGTTTGAATATGAACTTGTGCAATCAGGTGGCGTTGAGGCCAGGATAAAAAGAAAATATGAGCCAATTCAGGGTAATGGACCAATTCTTGTTGCCGCTAATGAGATTGAGGCATGGCCACTACATCCAAAAGATAAGAAAGATACCAAAACATTACGCTTTCAAGTGGGTGAAATTAACCAAAATGGTTTTGAAAATTTTGGTTATGTTACTGTGAACTCGCCAATTAACGGAACTGTATCTGTTTGTACCACTCAAGTGATTAATCCTCCTTATTATTTTGAGGCATTAGTTGCTGATAAAGTTGAGGTTTGCCTGGAGTGCCCGACGGGTGATCAAGGGGGCAATACTGGTGGGTATGCTAGGCCTTCATTGGGGATGGCTAAGGTAAGGGTTGAAAATCCCATTTCGGACTATATACAGATGTTTTTTGATGAAAATGAATTTCAAAGTGGCATTTATACCATAACGCTAACCGACTTATCTGGCCGGTGCTTTTTCCGGGAACAGATAGATATACCCGAACCTCGAATAGCTATTCCATTAGGGTATATCCCACCCGGATTGCTTCTTTTGAATGTAGAATATAATGGATGTACACAGACCCTTAAGGTGATTCGATAAAGAACTGTGGAATTTTATATTGATTTTAAATTTTGTCAATTAGGAAATCCTAAAGCAATGAAAAATAGATTACTAATATTCTTAACTTATTTGATTACTACGTTTCTTCATGCCCAACCTTCTATCGAATGGCAAAAAAACTACGGCGGTAGCTTGTACGACGAGGGAACTTCTGTAAAACCAACTTCCGATGGCGGCTATATTATTGGAGGAAACACCTTTTCTAATGACGGAGATGTATTTGGACATCGAGGGGGCTGGGATGTCTGGGTCTTAAAAACTGATCAATCTGGTGTCCTACAATGGAAAAAGGTGTTTGGCGGAACAGGGAATGATGTAGTTGAGCATATTCAACAAACTACAGATGGTGGATACTTTATTGTAGGGTATTCTGAATCAAATAACTTTGATGTCTCTGACAATCATGGTGATTTTGATGGTTGGGTTGTTAAGCTGGACTCAAACGGAAGCATAGAATGGCAGAACTCCATTGGAGGAAGTGGCTGGGACGAATTTTGGGCAGGACAACAAACCACAGACGGAGGATATATAGTAGCCGGTAGATCTGCTTCAAATGATGGAGATGCTACTTATAACCACGGGCAATTGGATACCTGGGTTGTTAAGTTGGATGCAGAAGGAGAAATTGAGTGGCAAAGATCTTATGGTGGTAGTAAGGAGGATAATGCACGTGCCATGATCCAAACAATGGATGGAGGGTATTTGGTTGCATCCCGAACTGCTTCCACAGATGGTGATGTTACTGAATTGCATGGGAATACCGATTTTTGGTTGACGAAATTATCATTAAATGGCGAAATTGAATGGGAAAAAACACTTGGTGGAAACCATGGGGATACCCCTGCGGATCTCATTCAAAATAACGATGGTTCTTATGTGATTACTGGTTACATAGGTTCAGGAACGGGTGACGTTTCTGTCTATTATGGTATCCTTGACTACTGGGTAGTTAAGATAAGTCAAACCGGAGAAATAATCTGGGAAAAAACCCTCGGCGGCAGCGGACCAGATTGGGCCAGAAAAATTATACCTGCCAACGATGGTGGTTATATTGTAGCCGGCACAACATATTCCGACGATTTTGATGTAATCGGAAATGACGGTGGAGAAGATTTTTGGGTGGTTAAAGTCAGCAACGAAGGAGAACTTGTTTGGCAAAAATCTTTGGGTGGAACTAATCAGGAATCATTATTTGGGATTTGCAATTCTCCCGATGGGGGATATGTACTTACTGGTTCTACAAGCTCAACAAATGGAGACTTGGTCGGCCTGCCAAACAAGGGCGAAGATGACCTTTGGGTCATAAAACTCGCACCAGAAACGAGCTCCATCAGCAAAGAGCCTGGTAAGCTAAATTCCCTGGAAATTTTTCCGAACCCTGCCAGTACCGAAATAGTGGTTAAGGTGCCAACACAGGAGCAAAATGTAACCGTAGTTATTCATGACTTGTCAGGAAACGTACTTTTACAACGCTCTATTTCCAATGGAAGCAAGCTGAATGTTGAACAACTGCCAAGTGGTTTATACCTGATTGAAGCTGACACGGAGCAGGGGAAAAAGTATATAGGAAGGCTGGAGAAGTTCTAGCAAACGAACTCACAAAATGAAAAGGTTTTTTCTGCTTTACTTGTTGCATGTCTCTATAATTAGCATACAAGCACAACCCACCATCGAATGGCAAAAAACCTTTGGCGGTAGCTTGTACGACGAAGGGACTTCTGTAAAACAAACTTCTGATGGGGGCTATATTATCGCAGGAAACACTTTTTCTAGTGACGGAGACATCTTTGGACATCGAGGGGGCTGGGATGTCTGGGTCTTAAAAACCGATCAATCTGGTACTATTCAATGGAAGAAAGTGTATGGTGGAACAGGGAATGATGTAGTTGAGCATATTCAACAGACTACAGATGGTGGATACTTTATTGTGGGATATTCAGAATCGAATAATTTTGATGTCTCTGGCAATCATGGTGATTTTGATGGTTGGGTTCTTAAACTCGATTCTTCTGGAAATATAGAGTGGCAAAACTCCATTGGTGGAAGTGGCTGGGATGAATTTTGGGCTGGGCAGCAAACCACTGATGGAGGATATATAGTAGCCGGTAGATCTGCTTCAAATGATGGAGATGCTACATTAAACCATGGGCAATTAGATTCGTGGGTAGTGAAATTAAGTTCAGAGGGGGAAATTGAATGGCAAAAATCATTTGGGGGAAGCAAAGATGATATTGGTTATGCACTAATCCAGACTAAGGATGGAGGATATCTTTTGGCTTCTGAAACAGCTTCAAATGATGGAGATGTATCTGGGCTTCATGGAAATACTGATATATGGCTAGCAAAATTATTGGTTAATGGGGAAATAGAATGGCAAAAAGCCCTTGGAGGAAATAGTGGTGATACACCTTCAGATATTGTGCAAAATGAAGATGGTACCTTTATAGTCCTCGGATTTGTGGGGTCAAGTACCGGGGATATCTCTGTATACTATGGGTGGCTAGATTTCTGGCTTGTGAAAGTAGATCAAACTGGGGAGATTGTATGGGAAAAAACCCTTGGTGGCAGCGGCCCGGATTGGGCTAGAAAAGTTCTACCGTCAAATGATGGTGGTTATATTGTAGCAGGCACTACCCATTCAGAGGATTTTGATGTGGTTGGAAATGATGGTGGTGAAGATTTTTGGATCGTTAAGGTAAATAGTGTGGGAGAATTAGTTTGGCAAAAAACCTTAGGCGGCACTAAACAAGAAGCTGCTTTTGGCTTGAGTTCTTCATTTGATGGCGGCTTTATTCTAACTGGTTATGCCTATTCAACAAATGGAGACCTCACAGGATTGCCCAATCAGGGAAATGAGGACCTTTGGGTCATAAAACTCGCCCCAGAAACGAGCTCCATCAGCAAAGAGCCTGGTAAGCTAAATTCCCTGGAAATTTTTCCGAACCCTGCCAGTACCGAAATAGTAGTCAAGGCGCCAACACAGGAGCAAAATGTAACCGTAGTTATTCATGACTTGTCAGGAAACCTACTGTTACAACGCTCAATTACCAATGGTAATAACCTGAATATTGAACATTTTCCAGCCGGTTTCTATCTGATAGAGGCTGAAACAGAACAAGGGGTAAAGTATATCGGAAAATTGGAGAAGATTTAAGTTGCTATATCCTTTCGCCGCACCACGTGTTTCTCGCCACGCCAGGCACAAAAGGTAATTGTATTTCGCCGGTTTTATCAAGTCATCGCGCGTTGGCGTTTGCCCGCGCTGCTCCTTCGGAAACACCACGAGCGACAAGGATAAATCTGTGTAATCAGCGTCCCGAGTTCACCTCGGGATAAAAATCCGTGATAAAAAAACCGGCTTGCAGCACTGTGCCGCAAGCCGGAACCCCACTAATGATTCCTTGACCTTACTCAAGAAATTATTGTTTTATCAACTTTTTGATAATTCGCTCTTGTTGGTTTGGGACTTGAACAACTACCATATACACGCCAGCCGGCAGATCACTGATGATCAAAGTTTCATCATACCCATTTGAGGTAACCTGCTGCAACAACTGACCTTTGGTATTCATCAGGCTTATTTGTGCCTCGGTTTCCAGGCCACTCAGGGTGAATGAACTGCTGGCCGGGTTCGGGAACAAACGGATATCCGATGCGGTAATTTGTGGCTCATCAATTGCCGTGGTACCGTTCAGGATGGTTATTGAGCCATCCGGATCAAATGGGTTAGACCAAATAGGATTGGTGTATACATCGGTACCGGACAAGGTTCTCAGAAATGCGATCAACGCAGTGCGCTCCTGATTGGTCAGATTCAGCTTCTGAGGGAAACCATTTGGCCGCAATTTCGGATCCAGGTTCTGGTTCATAACATCTGGCATGATGTCGTTGTAGTGATCGATGACCATACCGAGGTCTTTCATCACCCCATTGTGCATCATAGGGCCATTCAGTACGCCATCGGTTCTTATGAGATCTCTGAGACTTGGCGATCTGGTGACGGTTGGGTCAAATTCTCCGTTGACGGTCAGTGTGACACCATTGTTTTGCGAATTTGGCGCGATGTCAAATTCTGGTGCGCCATGGCAACCAGCGCAACCGGCGCCTCCACCCACGCGTTCGCCCATTGGATTGAAAACAGGTGGCGCGAGGAACAGGTTTTTACCCATGTTTTCCTGTTGCGTGAAATTTGGAAAAGGCATCTGGTCATTCAGTGACATGCTTCTACCGGCATCGTATTTCGAATCAAAAGACTGAATACTTCTCACAAATTGGGCAAGGGCTCTTTGCATCCGGTTTTCGGTGATCATGGTATCTCCAAAAGCCAGTTTAAACAGGTCGTTGTAATATGGCACTTTATCCAGCTTATCCAGCAAGTCGGCAAATCCCGGGTCGCCGTTCTGGCCGCTATAACCCATTTCGCTGTGATCCTGAATAGGCATGGTGGTTTGCTCTTCCAGCGTATTGGCTCTTTCATCCCAGAAAAATCTGCGTTCTACGGAAAAGCGCGGGTTTATCAAACGCATGGCATGCCTGCCAGTAACCCCGTTTACACCGGTGCTTACCAGACTGGTATCGCTGAACGCAAACTCCTGTTTGTGACAACTGGCACAAGCAATGGTATTATTCACCGATAGCTTTTTGTCGTAAAAAAGTACCCGGCCAAGGGTGGCGCCGGCATCAGTTGTTGGATTGTTGGGTGGTGTATTCTGTTTGAGAATGTAATCCGGAATAAATTGATTGGCGTAGTTGTCGAGATTTTGAAGGTCTATGGTCAACGACATCAGAACGATGGAAAGGAACACGAGGACTACTGGTGCTGAGATTCTTTTCATAATGCAAATAGATTTTTAAAAGAAGTTTTGGTGTTTGAATAGACCTGACCGAATTAGTAAGGATTAAGCGGGCTACTCGTTTGTTAGGCGTTTTGCTACTGATGGACAAACAGATTCAGCATTTGGGCTAGGGAATAGTACTTAGACGGGAGAGCAGAAAAATTCCTTCGGGTGCCCGGTAAAATTTTTTAAAATTGATTAAATGAGCAGATGATTACATGAATACATGACTTTTGAGGGGAAGGATAAATGTTGATTGTTGACAACCAAATGTTCAAAATATCTCTACAATTCTACTTTCTGCCATGATTTCTGAAGTCATGTATTCATGTAATCATCTGCTCATTTAATCAATGGCCATGTCCTCAGCCCATCCTCAATAATCACACAAAAAAGTGTGTTTTCAACCGTTAAGACGCTTGGTATTTCTTGAAAATACGCAGACCTGCGTAGCCTCTTCACGCAGGTCTGCGGAAGCGGTGGGGTAGTGTACGCCTGCACCTTTGCAGCACTAAAATTCACTAACCAATACTAAAAAAACAATGAAAACCATCCTTTTCCTTTGCATGCGCCCTTTCATGGGATTCACACTTCTGGTAGGACTCGTATTTGCTTTTGCGCCGCTTTTTTGCCTGACCATTCTGGCGGTAGCACTTTCCTGTTGCTTCAGAAAGAAGTCAGCACAGCTGAGCTAATCAGCTCGAGCACATTTTATATTACCCGGATAAGCCCAGGAGAGTGATTCACTCTTTTGGGCTTTTTTTCTCAGTACATCTTACTTCCCCGGATTGAAATCCGAGGTTACGTCTTTCTTCCCTCGGATTAAAATCCGAGGTTACAAGATGTTTTATCAAATTATCATATTGGCTTATTATCAAATTAGCTAACTAATTCTTCCTTATTTTTGCCAAATTGCAAATCAATCACCACAACACATGTCAAGTCAAATTCGCCAACTGGAGCCACCTGTTCCATGGAATTTTTTCGCCGATTTAAATGCCATTCCAAGACCTTCAAAAAGGGAGCAACGCATCGCTCAGTGGGTCATGGATTTTGGTAAAAGACACGCTCTGGAAGTACTTACCGATGATTTCGGGAATATCATCATCAAAAAACCGGCATCTCCGGGTCGGGAAAAAAGTCCGGTAACCATTTTACAGGGACACCTGGATATGGTGCATTCAAAAAATGCCGACGTGAAATTCGATTTTGAAACACAGGGCATCGACATGTTTGTGGATGGTGACTGGGTGCGTGCGCGCGGTACTACTCTGGGAGCGGATAATGGCCTGGGTGTCGCCGCGATTTTGGCGGTGCTTGCCTCCAAGGATATCAGTCATCCTGCACTTGAAGCTTTGTTTACACTCGATGAAGAGCAAGGCCTTGGTGGCGCTAAAAACCTGGGCAGAGGCATACTTAAAGGCAAGGTGCTGTTGAACCTGGACACTGAAGAAGATCACGTGCTGACCATTGGTTGCGCGGGTGGCATAGATACCCTGGTTGACTGGAATTACAAACAGGACGAAACGCCAGCCAACCTGACTGCTTTTAAAATCAAATTAAGCAGTTTACAAGGTGGTCATAGCGGCATGGATATTAACCGGGGTCGAGGCAATGCCAATAAATTGCTGGCGAGAGTGCTCATGGCGTGTTTGCCTTCAGGCTTGAGAATTTCCAGCTTTGATGGTGGCAATTTGCGCAATGAAATCCCACGGGAAGCCGGAGCGGTGGTGGCCGTTAGAAACGTCAAAAAGTTTCAAAAACTATTGGCTGCTGCCACGGAAGAAGTCGCAACTGAATATAGAACGGTAGAGCCAAACTTACAAGTTGCCGCTGTTGAAACAGCCATTCCAGCCGTTGTTATGCGTCGCGCGGATCAGGCTAAGTTTCTAAATGCCATTCGCTCCGTACACAACGGTGTTTACCGAATGAGCCCCGATATTGAAGGTCTGGTGGAGGCTTCCACAAACCTGTCGAGGGTGAAATTGGGAGATGGACATTTGCGGGTAGAGTCATTGCAGCGCAGTTCTGTGGAATCCAGCAAGGCTGATGTTGCGGCTGCGTTTCGCGCGCCTTTCGATCTGTTGGGAGCGACAGTTGAAAATGCCAATGAATATCCTGGGTGGAAGCCAAATCCCAATTCCAAGTTGGTGACGAAAATGGCCATGAAGTACCAGGAAATATTTGGCGAAACTCCGGTTATTGAAGCCTGTCATGCCGGACTGGAATGTGGCATCATTGGACAAGCCTATAAAGGGCTGGATATGGTTTCCTTTGGCCCACTGATTATGGGCGCCCATAGTCCCGATGAAAGAGCTTCGGTTTCCAGTTTTCAGAAATTCTGGGGTTTCTATATCGCGGTGCTGGCTGCTATTTAACACTGTTTGCGATTTGTACATTCAGCGATGACAAAGGAGGAAAAAGCCCGTTTTGATGAAGCTGTACAGGAAGAAGTGACCAGGATCCTCTCGGCGCAGCAACAACAGTTTGCTACCATGATAGAGCAAACCATGAAGTCGTCTGTTGAAGGAGTGAGGAAAGTGAATGAGGATCTGGAGAAGGAGCGGGAACGTTTGCAAAAAGAACAGGACGCTGCCAGGGAAGAGCAACAAAAAGCTGCCAGGGAAGGGGAACAATTGGCGCAGCAATATTTTGAAGGGCGACAAAAACAATTCAGGGAAGCTGCCCAAACGGAGCTGCTGCGCGATCTGACTCGAAAACATCTGGAAGCTGGTAAATCGGTGATGGAGATAGCTGATTGGCTGGCATTACCTCTCGACTTTGTTGAAAAAATTGCTTTGCTTTTAGACCGAGTTTCAGCACACCGCGATCAAACCAAGCACCGGCAACTCATTTCCGGAAACCCAAAGCTACACTACAGCGATTCCGGTCGCGGGGGTACCATTCGCTTTGAAAGCAATGAAAGAAGCTTTGAAATGTGGTGGGAATTTGCCGGTGGCGATGCACTCGTCATTCTCGACATTCCAACTAAAGAGCAGTGGACCAAACTTACTGGCCTGCCGCGCGAAAAACGAAAAGAAGTGCTGACCTTTATTGGCGAGCAGATTGTTGTAGACAAAATCTCCGGCACCGGGAGTTTTATTATCGGGGAGAACGTGATTACGTTTTACAGAGGATAAACGGATATCAGAAATCGCAATGCAGTATTTAATATCCTATCTGACTCTGGATATCAAATCAAACAAATAAGCCCCAAAGGGGCGCCATCTCCTAACGTAGGGTGTAGCCCTACGTGAAGTGGCCGATAGGAAATTAGCCCTGAAGGGGCGGAATTTGCTAAAGCATAATCGGATATTACCCCTTCAGGGCTGCTTTTTCAGGTGCATCGCACACACAGGGCTACACCCTGCGTTAGGAGATGGCGCCCCTTCGGGGCTTTCCTTGTTTACTTCTAATTATGTTGAGAACTGCATTTACAGGCCGTTGAAATTGGTAAACACAATTTGGGCTTTGTATCGTAAAAAACCATCGGATATCAGATATAAAAAAGCCGGGTCACCGCACAGAGTCAAGCAACATACGAACCTCAGTTCGGGCGATTACCCGGGTTCCTTCAATTTTACGGTTGATATCACCCCAACTTAAATCGGGATATACTTCTTTCCATGCCTTGCCTTCATCCTTTGCCATATCTTCCCATTTGTCAAAATAGTCGACTGTAGAAGCCTGGTAGGGCAGGTCGCTGCCGCGCGGCAGATCCATAAATGCCAACAGCCAACCGGCTCTGTTACCGGCGGCAATGTTCTTTTCGTGTACAGGCTTTACAAATTTGCTTTCCATCTCAATCCATTTTTGCCAACCTCCCTCGGGAATGCGCATGAAGTTTTCAACACGAAATTTGGCACCTGGATTGCCTGCTAAATCACCGGCCGACCATATCTCGGTTTTTACAATATCCCGGTAGTCTTCAGCTTTCTCGGCAATTTCCCGTTTGTCGGCAGGCAGGCTTTTCATGGCTGCGGTGTACCAGTCGGTTTCGGTATACAATGATTTCCAGTCTTTGTAAAGGGTTACTGTCAGGAAATCATATTCATTGTTTGTGCCAGCGGGTATCAAGACCTGCTCAAATTCCCAGCCGGTGATGAGTCCCTGTCTTACGCGGTACTCGTGTACAAGTTTCCAGGCTTTTTCACATGCTACATATTTATCCCACATGCCGGATTTCACCTTCATATACTCTACTTTGGCATAGCCGGTATTTTCATCCTGGGCAAAGGTGCGATTCTGAAAGATCAGACAGAAAAAACTAAGGGTAAGAATGCTAAAGATTGTTCTCATTTTAGAATGAATTGTATGGTGAATAATAAAGTTGCTGCTTTGAGGGTAAAACAGAGGCGGGCGAAAACAAGCGGACTAAAGGATTGAATATTACACCGGATAAAAAATTGGAAAGAAAGAGAATCCGGTTAAAAACAGAATGTGCTTTGATAACGCAGTCAAATATAACACTGTATTTTATGTAAAAAAGAAAAGGCCAGCAGAATATTTAATTCTGCCGGCCAACTAATGTCACCTTGTGCAGGCGTGTATTCACCACAAGGCAAACCCTATTTCAGTACTGTCATCATTTTCGGCAGGCGATAAACACCGCGGCTGTTTTTTGCTTCCAACTGATACATGTAATTGCCGTTTGGCAGTCCGTGTGCAGAAGGATTTACGTCAATGTTGTAATCTCCATAAGCTCCCTTGGCTTCAAAAACGGTGGCCACTTTCTGGCCCGACAGGTTCCAAAGCTCCAGTTTAATATCGGACACTTCTTTTATGGTCACCGGAACGGTTGTTTTGTCTGTGTATGGATTTGGAAAATTCTGTCCCAGTTCAAACACCTTGGCGGTTTCTTTTTCGATGTGGCCAACACCACTCACACCGCTGCCCTGTACACTTACTTCCATGTATGAGTCGTACCCACCAGTTGCCTGATTTGGTGTCAGGGTGGCTACCTGATAAGTAACACCATCAGAGAAAACGTTATCCTGTGCGTAACTGAGTGGATCGGCTCCTTTTGGATACAAAGTAGGGTTAGCCAGGTACAGGGCATTCTTGTCGGCAATATTGAAAGTCAACTGAGAAACGGCGGAGTAATTGGAACTGACATGCACTTGAAAGTGTATGTGCGCGATCCGGCCATTATACCATCCCGGAAAGACAGTAATAAATTCCACTTCACCGTGTACGTCGGTAAACTGATATCCTCTGAGGTATTTTGAGTTGGCATCACCAGGGTTCTGTTGGTTATTGTAACCAGAGTAAACACCTTCATTGGTACAATGCCAGATATTCACCCGCACATTTTCCATGGGTTGACAATTATTCACACCCAGGATTTTCAGTTTCAGGTTGAGGAGTACACCTGGTTGAGACTCCCGTACATCCTGACGGAAATAGTAGGGATTTTCCGTTAGATCAAGCGGGAATGGTCCGGCTGTTTCAGAGGGAATGAGCACGCAACTGTCATTGACCTTTGCTTTGCTTACAGGTGCATTCAGGAGCGTATTGCTGCCAGGCAGGGCAAGTCCCAAACCTGCCAACCCAGCTCCGGTGAGAAATTCTTTTCTGTTCATGTTTTTGAATGTTGATTTACCAGATTTGAGTGTAGCGTAAATGATTTATTTTCAATTTTTTATCTCAAATTGTTCGTACAGGGCTTTTTCAAATTTTCCTCCAATTGGAATCTCTTTGTCACCAATGAAAATGGTTTTGTTTCTGATGGTATCGATCCTTGATAAAGCAATTATATAGGAGCGGTGTACCTGCAAAAATTGTTGTGACGGTAGCAGCGCCAACAGTTCTTTCATAGTCATGCGGACGATCAGACTCTTTTTGTTCTCCAGGGATATTTTCAAATAATTATCCAGGCCTTCAACGAATAAGATTTCAGCCGGAGAGAGCTTGACTACCCCATAGTTTGCTTTCAAAAACAATGATTCATCCTGTGTATTTTGTACAGTTTCACGTAGTCGAATTGCTTTGTCCAGCGCTTGTTCAAAACGATTAAAAGTGAAAGGCTTCAGCAAATAATCCACAGCATCAAGGTTAAATCCTTCCACTGCATACTCCGAGTAGGAGGTTGTGAATATCACCATCACGGTTGGCGGAATGCGCTTTGCCAGATCAATTCCCGACATGGCCGGCATGTTAATGTCCAAAAACAGCAGATCAACCGGCTGACTGTTCAAATAGGCCAGGGCTTCGGATGTTTTGGTAAAGCAGGCATTTAAAGCCAGCTTATCCGTCCTTCCGGCAAAATCTTCAATGATTTCAAGCGCCGGTATTTCATCGTCCAATGCAATTGCGTTTAACATGATGTCAGGGATTGATGCTCAATTCCACAGTATAGTCTTCCTCGATTTCAATGATCCTTAATTCGTGTCTGTCGGGGTAAAGCAGGTTTAGTCTTTTACGCGCGTTTTCAATGCCGATTCCGGAGCCGGATGCCAAGCTTTTATTCACATTCCTGTTTGATACAAACAGCTTAACTGTCTCTTCTGAAATCTTCAATCTGATCGTTATGTTAGATTCTTCATCCGGATTAACACCGTGCTGAAAAGCATTTTCAATAAAAATAAACAGGATCAGCGGTGCTATTTTTTGTCCGGAAACCTCACCTGTTACTCCAAAATCTATGTCAACCGTATTGCGCAATCTCGACTTTTGCAGATCGATGTAATTGCTCAAATAGGTAATCTCTTTTTCCAGCGCTACTTCATTGTTTTGCGTATCGCGTATCACATAGCGCAGAAATTCGGATAGCTTGACAACGGTATCAGCCGTTTTTTCATCCTTCCTGAGCGCTAATGCGTATATGCTGTTCAGCGTATTAAATAAAAAATGAGGTTGTATCTGGGATTTAAGGTTTTCAAGTTCGGTTTCCAGCCTTTGCTGCTCGGTAGCCCTCAATCTTATTTGCGTATGATAACTGATGGAGACCAGCACAATCACTAAAAAGAACAACACAAAATGACTGTTTTCCAATCCAAAAGGCGGTTTGGGTGGCGGTGGTTGACTCAGTAATCCTTTGGGTGCAGTTTTGAACAAATCGAGCATCTCGGGGATTAGAAAGGTTCCAACCAGGCATAAAAGCAGCAACGCAATGTATTGACCGTACCTTTTTTCAAGGTAAAACCTGGGTACCATCCAAAGGTGATTCAAATAGGAAAACCCGATTAACAGGATCCATGAAACCAGTATTTTCTGATCATGTACATTGGTCAGGATCTTATCAAAACGAATCGCCCGACCCATGGAAAATACAATCGGCAGCAAAAGAAAAATGACCCAACCACCGGTATGTATCAGAATTTTTCTGAAAAGCTTGTTCAATGTATCTACATGTAACCTTTGTGTATACAAATGACGGAGAAATTACAGGTAAGTCCTAAATCAATGTGGTTAATTGTCCGAATTCAGTGGCGAAAGGTCTAAATTGTCCGGAAATAACAGAGCCGGAGCTGCGACAGCTCCGGCTCTGCTTAAATCTATGCTATTAATGTCTTTGCAGGTGAACCTTAGTTCCCATCCAACGGTACCAATGATACAATCACCAATTTGGTGGTCATCACCTTAGTACCGGATTCAAATACGGCGAAATAAAGCCCTGGAACCAAATTGCCGACATCGGTAAAAATATACTGACTTCCCTCAGCTATAGGTATTTCCAAAACCGGTAATCCAGTGACATTAAATAGTCGTATACGCCCTGGCGCCGGAGCCGGGCTTTTCCATTCAAATCTGGTGTAAAAAACGGCCGGATTGGGTCTTGCGCGAAAAGCGCCCGATTCTCCCAGTCCTTCTCCCGGAACAAAATACACCACCTGGGTTCCAGCTGTATTGGTCCTGACCGGTGGGTTAAAATCGAAATATATGTCGCAGTAATTCTCGATTACTGTTCCAAGAGGCAGTCCGGATTTGGGTTTTACCGAAAACGTCACAAACCCGTGGCTCTCCACTTCATTGCTACTCGAATCTGGCAGATTGATGTTTTCGAACAGAAATTCCACAACGCCATGACCGCGCATCGTCCAGGTGCAGTGGTGGCTTGAGGCAATGAAACGGAAGCTGGCAGGATCGACCATATTGCCGAGGGTATCGATCACTCGTACAAAATCTGCCTGGTAATTGCCGGTATTCTGAAAACGGATGTTGTACTCAAAGGGCTGACCGTTGTTGATCATGCCTGGAGTAACATAAGCGGGGTTAACCTGTTTGTCATTTGGATCAAAAGATCCAACAATAACCTGGCTCAGGGTATAAACATTATTTACAGGATTTGCATCCTGCTGATCAGGTTTTATGACAGCTGTAAACTCTTTTATAGTGCCAAGTTGAACCCATTCCGGCGTATATACCTGCACTTTAATAATGGTGATTTCACCGGGAGACATGGTACCCAAATTCCAGGTGTACACATTGCCAATGGCAGAAAAAGGATTTACCGTGGCCGCTTGATATCCCAAAGGGTCGGGCAGGGTTAGACTTACCATGGCATTGTTTACAGCCTGCAGGCCGTTATTCTGGCAAACAAGGGTAAGTAAGGAGCTAAAACCTGGCCGGATGGAGGTTGTACTTAATGAAACTGCCAGGTCATAAGCATTCGCCAGATTGGTGATGGCAAAATCATAACCATTCCAAACGCCTTGCTGGACAACGTGAAAAGCCGGATTTACATGAAAACCCGGTAAGGTGATCATTGGGAAAATAGTATCGCCGGGAGACAGGTTGTTGAATGCATATACACCATCCAGCCCCGAATTGCTTAGTTCACCTGAAGAAGATTTGATGACACTGGGATTTGAGAAGGGTATTTCTCCGGCATCGCGAATACCATTGTTATTAGCATCAATAAACAGAGTGCCGGTGACAAAGCCGTTTCCGGGTGGGTTTACAGTAATGGTTTGTCTTACAATACTGTCGCAGCCGATATAGGAGACATTAAAATCCGTTAGAATGAAGACACCTGGATTCGTTAAAGTCGTTATGCCATCTTGCGGCCACACATAGGGCAGGTCGTTAAAATTCACCGTTACTGGCGCTAAATTGGTTATTGCAACTGGAACAACCTGTACATTTTTACAACTGGGTGCCGTTTCGGTGGTGCATACACTACCGGCAATTACACATACCTGGCCTCCAATATTCGAGAACTGGATATCTACCTCTTCACCTTCCGGAGCATTGATATATTCTTCATTGGAAAGACCATTGATCTTAGCGCCTGGAGGGGCAATCCAGTGGTAGAAGCCGGCACCTGGAACCGGAGGAATGGAATAGTGCCCCGTCATGCCGATGCATAGGGATGAGGGCCCGTTTGGCATAGTCGCATTTCCAGGTGGCGGTGGAAAAACCGAGCCACTAAGCACATGAATGGTGAATTCGCAAATATCCTGGGCATAACCATCAATCATCAGATAATAGGTTTTACCGGGTATGTATTGGTCGTAAACAAACTGCAAAGGGAGCGCACCCATACTGCTGCCCGGGTGGCACCCAATCGGCATATCATTGCACTGTTCAAAAACTGCCAGCTGCAAGCCTTGGAAATTGTTGCAATTGAATGGGATCACCTCCAGATTTATCTCTTCGGAACCAGCCACAAATGCCAACCAAACCGGATTGTGAACGGTAATCTGTCCGCAATAAATTTGATTGGTTGGAGGCCCTACGGCATTCGTGCCGGTAAATCCGTCAATCATACAATTTACGCAGGTAAAATCACAAAAATCGGCACCGAGCCATTGAGGACTGCTACAAGCTTGGGTTATGGGTTGAGCATGTATAGACAAGGAGCCAAGGAATGCAATCAACAGAAGCGGAAGAAGATTTTTATTCATAGAGGAATGGTGGTTTGCATCTTTAGATGCTTTGTCTTGCTGAAACGCTCCGGATGAATGGGAGATTTTCAATATTTAGGAATAATGACTTGCGATATGATACAGTGAATTTTATTATTCTAAGTATATCCTAAGGACAGGGTGCTTTGTATACCCATAGCTTTGTCACCCGAATGTACATCGGTTTTCCGGTGATCTCTAGAACTTAAACCTCTGTTATTATGAATTTCAATCTGAGAAAAGGAGCGTTTTGCTCCTTGCTGCTCACTTGTTTCGCTGCCGGTATTTCAGCACAAACTGTGTCGGATGCCATCATGATGAAACAAAAGGAAATCTGTGCTGCATTAGTGTATGAGCACGGTTCTTTCGACCACTATTGGGAAGGCACTTACCTACGAACCAATGGAACCATCCAAACCGTAAAAATAAACTCTGTAGCCGCCATGGCCGCGATTGGTCTCCACAACAGAGTAAACCTGCTTGTTTCAGTACCTTATGTACAAACAAAATCGACTGTGCCAAACGGTGGGTTTTTCAAAGGAGCCAAAGGGTTTCAGGATATAAGTCTGGCATTAAAAGGTCAGATCCTGGAGAAACAACTCGGCGCCGGTAAACTCGCCCTGTTGGCAACAGCGGGTTTTTCTACTCCTTTGACCAACTATCTATCCGATTACCGGCCGTACAGCATTGGTTTTGGAGCCAATGAATACAATGGACGCGCCATTTTGCAGTACAAGCTGGACAAAGGATTGTACCTGCGCAGCTCCCTGGCATACCTTCATCGTGGACAAACCAAAGCCGAGCGAGATTATTATTACAACAACGGCAGCTATTATACGCCATGGATGGATGTGCCCAGCGCCTGGAATTTCGATGCGATTATTGGCTATTGGATGCTCAATTACCAGCTGAAAGTGGAAGCCAATTACGTTGGTTTGAAATCTACCTCAGGTGACGATGTGCGGCCTTACAATGCTGCCCAGCCAACCAATAAGGTTCAATTCGATCAGGTGGGAGCTTCAGTCCAATACTATCCAAAATCATTTAAAGGCTTGGGTGGCCTCCTGTATATCCGTCAACTGATCAATGGACGAAACACAGGTAAAGTCACCTCATTTGGAGCCGGACTTACTTACCAGTTCAAAATTTAAGGCCAGTCTTTCATCAGGTAACTAACAGATGAAGGATACATCCTTCATAAATTTAACATTCAACATGAGCTATATACGATACGCTAATTTCTATTTCTTTTTCGCCCTATTGGGGGTTTTGATTATTTCCTCCTGTGAAAAAGACCTGCCTACGCGGGCAGATTACAGTGATTATACCTTTAACAAACTGGATGAAAACGGAGGTGCCTGGAAACCGGTACTGCTAGATTCAGCCGCCCAAATTGCCATACCGGTTCCGGAAGATGTAACTTCTTCTGCCTATATGGATGAATTAACCGACCTGCGTTCCAGTTCATCAAATCTTACCAGCGAACAACAGGAAGCGGTTGCGTACTGGACCAATAACCCTGTCCTGCGCTGGAATGAAATTGCGCTGGAATTGGTGGCCAAATACAACCTCATTCCCGGGCCAAATGACGATGGAACCTATACTTTACCCAACCCGGCTGACCCTGGCGCCACTCCCAACTTCCCTTTTGCGCACCCGCCTTATGCTGTTCGTGCCTTGTCCTATCTGAGTGTAGCGCAATTTGACGGACTAATCAGCGCCTGGCATTACAAATACCTGTACAACCGTCCTTCGCCATCGATAACAGACAATACCATTGCTACTGCTTATGCAGATAACAGGCTGCCTTCCTACCCGTCTGAAGGAGCGGTGGTCGCTGTTGTTTCCAGAGAAATATTGACAGCTATGTTTCCGCTTGAGGCAGATTATCTGGCTGAAAAGGCTAGAGAGCAAATGGAGAGCCTGAAATGGGCAGGTGTGAATGTCAACAGTGATATTGCTGCCGGAGAAATGATTGGTACTGGTATTTCCGCATTGGCAAAAGCCAGAGCAGCTAACGATGGCATGAAGTTCGCCCAGTGCCCAAAACCAGTTTCCGATTCGATAAAAGCAGCAGCTTTCGCTCGCTTTGGCTGGCAGTGGGACAATCTAGAAGTGCCTGCTCGTCCGGTTGGTCTCACCCCATTATTCGGTCGGGTTCAATTGTGGAATATCCCAACGGTAGAGGAAGTTCGCCCTCCGGTGCCACCAGCTCCGGGTTCTGCAGAGTATGAAGCAGATGTAGTGTTGTTGGAAAATTATGCTGATAATATGACTACTGAATGGCGGGCCATCGCCAATTTCTGGCAGGATGGATTGGGAACCTACACACCACCCGGTCACTGGAACCGTTTTGCCAAAGAGTATTCCATTAAATACAGCCTTAATCCGTTACGCACAGCCCGGGTATTTGCCTATTTGAATATGGCCATGATGGATGGCGGAATCAGTTGCTGGGATGCAAAATACTACTACCACTATCCCAGGCCAATCAATTTGATTCCCGATTTTAAAACCATCGCGGGTACGCCTAATTTTCCCAGCTATACTTCAGGGCACAGTGTATTCTCAGCTGCAGGAGCAGAAGTGATGACCTATATGTTCCCGGAAGAAGGTTCGATTTTCAGGGATTGGGCCCTGGAGGCAGCCATTTCCCGGGTTTATGGCGGCATCCACTGGTCATTCGATGCTACAGTAGGAACCCAACAGGGCAAGAATTGCGCCGCATACACCCTCGCCGTGGCTCAGGCAGACGGAGCTGACTAGTGTTGAGTGTTGAGTGCGGAGTGTTGAGTGCGGAATTTTATCGCTGGACTTGGGATCGAGATGATGTTTTGCTTTTATGCCAGATCAATTTTTGGATATAAAGCCATGAACTCCCTATGCGTTGTAAATTTGATAAAATTCCGCACTCCGCACTCCGCACTCCGCACTCATCAATACTTCTCCAGATCCAGCAACTCATAATCGTCCTGAATCAGCACGTTGTGTTTGTCGTTCACCCAGGTACCCATGTCTACGTTGAACCAGCGGGCCTCAGCTTCTGTGGCAGGTTCCCATAAACCGGCGAATTTTCTGACGGTGCCATCGACGTAAGTCTCTACATCTATGAGTCGATAGCCGGCGTCAACCCGCTGGCGACAGAGGTCGATAAAATCATCCTGGGAGTAGCCACGGTTTAACAGTGATGTTCCGGTTCCCAGCCATACGCCGGCCCACTTGCGGTTTACTCCTTTGGTATAGGTTTCTATATCAATCAGTTTTTTTCCGGCTTCTTTCATTTCAAAATATTTATCACCGAAGTCGTCGGTGCTGTAGTCGCGGTACATGGCATAGGTGCCGCTATTGTTGGCCTGGAAAATGCCGGCCCATTTGGTTACAGTTCCGCTCTTATAGGCTTCAATATCTATCAGGCGTCGTCCGGCATTGTTTTCTTCCTGCCATTTGTCAAAAAAATCATTGGTGCCAAAATTTCGCCATAAGGAGGTGCTGGTGCCTCCTTTGTGGAAAATACCATCCCATTTACGTACGGTTCCATCGAGGTATGTCTCCATATCGATCAAGTACCAACCTTTGTCTTTTAGCGCATTCCTTTCCGACAGGAAATCGTCATGGTTCAAGCCGCGCCGTACAACCGTTTCTGCAGCATTGCCAGTTTGGCGCCACACAGATACCATTCTTTCCCCGCATTCTGTTTTACCGTCATTGTCGTTGGTAGGTAAGTCGGAAGTATTAAATCCATACCCCATGAGTTTGAGCAGCTTTTCACCCACTCTGTAGGCGTCTCCGCTGTCTCCGGTATTCATCATGACACAGACGCCATTACCATCACCGGGGAAAAAGCCCATGTAGGTACGCACATCGTCGTGTGCTCCACCGTGGTAAATATAACTGCTGTTGTTTACGGTCTTTTTCTTGAAGCCATATATGTAGTTGTTATTATCATTTGAGAAAGTAACGTCTTGCCAGAGAGCATAGGACAAAGGGATGAATTCATTGCTTATCACACCTTCCATGAAACGGGCCAAATCCCGAATGTTGCTGCTCCAGCCACCACCGGGGATTTTTATATTGGTATTGCCCTCAGTCTTTTTGTCTCGTTTGAGGTTGCAATTGAGGTCGTAACCTCCGGGGTCACTGGCAAATGCATCCAAACTGCTCAGGTTGGCCACGTCTTTTACATGTTGGTTGACATATGCGACATAGTCCATATTCGCAGATTCCTCGATGACGGCACCCAGCAGATCGTATCCATACGTGCTGTAGCAGTGATCAGTTCCGGGTGTAAACCGAATGCCACAATGGCTGAATCTACTCACACTGGCAATACCGTTCCAGGCGCCGTTACCAATGACTGCTACCGCATTGGGTACACAAACAAATTTATCGTCATTGTCATTTCCATAATGCACGATACCGCTTCTGTGGCTAAGCAAGTGCGCCACCGTAATGTCATCCTTTGTGCCGGTTGAGGGCCAATATGAAACATGGTCTACCACTTTGTCGTGCAAGCCAAAATGCCCGTCGGCAATGGCTCTGAATGCTGCTACGGCAGTCAGGGGTTTTGACAAAGAAGCCCAGCGAAATTTGGTGGAGGTGGTAACCGCATTGGTTCTTTCCTGATTGAGGTGACCATAGGCCCGGGTATGGGTAACTGTGCCATTTTCCACAATGCCTACGGCGATGCCTACGATGTTTTGAAGCACCATTTCCTGTTGAACCAAATCGTCGATGGCAGAAGTAGTTAGTACGGAAACCGTTGCATTGCTGGGAGGGTCGATGGCTTTTTTACAGGTGGCGGCGAGGGTGATCCAATAAATGACAATTAGGATCAGGGTCTTGGTAGAAGACTGATTCATGGTAATCGGATTTTAGAATGAGCGTAAAAACCGGAACCGGCCGGCTTACGGATTAATTACAGGATTAAGCCACTGGAAAATCAATGGGAAAAATGCTTTTGCAAGTATATCTAAAGAAGCTTGTTTGACAAAGTATTGTATTGATTAATGTGGTGTCTTTAACCAAAAATCCGGAATTCAACATTCCTCCTTAAATAAGCTCTAAGGACTTCCTAAGCAATTCAAGGGGCCTCTAGCATTATTTTTGTCACCATCAGGAAACAAAAACTTGTTCATGTAATTCAATCCGTTCAACTTCTAACCGCCGTTCATTATGCAGTACATTTTGAAAAAATACTTCGGTCTGGATCTTTCCTTGTCATTTTATGCAATTCATGCAGGCATCAGCAATAAGCTCGAGAAATACGGTATCGATCTGGTGCGGATTGCTCTGGCCATCGTATTTATCTGGTTTGGTGCTTTGAAAATTGTAGGAATGAGTCCGGCTCAGGCGCTGGTTGAAAAGACTATTTTTTGGTTTCCTCCAAAAGTAGCGGTAATCGGCCTGGGTTTCTGGGAAGTGGCCATCGGACTAGGTCTTATGGTAAAACGCTTTGTTCCCTATACATTGATCTTGCTCTTGTTGCACATGATAGGCACCTTTCTGCCCATGGTGATCCTGACAAATATATGCTTCGACGGTTCTCCACTTTGCCCTACGATGGAAGGACAATATATTTTGAAAAACCTGGTATTGGTGGCAGGAGCGCTAAGCGTAGCTGGAAAGTATAAGTTAATTAGCTAATGTGATAATTAGCTAATAGTACTCATATCATTATCGAATTAGCTAATTATCACATTAGCTAATTAAAAAAAAAGACGCCCCCGACCTTCGAAAGAGAAGATCGGGGGCGTCTTATTTTGAGAACAAGCTATATTATTGTTGTCCTTCTGTTGCTGTTTCGGGAACTGCCTGGTTTTGCTCTTTCTTGGCCTGATTGGCGCAGCGGTCGCAAAGGTCGGTGATGTTTTTCAGTTCTCTGGCTTGTGCTACGGTTCCTTCAAATATCTCGTTGGTACGGTTTGAGTTGATGTAACCGCAGGTAGAATACAGGTGATAGCTCTTGCCTGATTTGGTCCAATACACGTGGTTTGCGCCACCCATCAGATCTTGTACCTCTTTGGTTTGTTCGGCGTATTGCTCCTGTGAAGGAGGGTTGAAATCCACTCCGGTAATGCCGGCGATCAGCATGGCTACCACGGCGATGGATCCCACGAGTCCTTTTTGCTTTCCGCTCAGGTCTTTGTTGGTAAAGATCATGATCACAAGCGGCAGGAACGCCAGAACTCCCATGATGGCGCCAAGCTGGTTTTGAATAAAAAACCGCGCTTTATCCTTCTCTGAGGCCGGGTCTAGTCTGTTGGATTTTTTCCAAAGCATATTACCCAGAACTGCCAGGATCAGGGTAACTACGATCAGGCCTATCAGCCAGGTCATGTTTACCGGTGGCTTTCTGAGCAACAGGATGGCATATACCTCAAGGCCAATGGCTGCCAGCCAGGCGACAAAGGCAAATATGCGCAAATTGGTGGCTTTGGATTTGCTTTCTGCGCTGGCAACGAATGCCGGGGTTTCAGAGGAGCCACTGTCTCCGCCTTCAACACGGGTTATTTTTTTGGACGATTTATTCTCTTCCATGGTGCTGTTAACTGTTTGAAAATTGGTTAATGTTTTGATTTAGCGTCGTCTCCAAATAAGCTGCAAAAGTTAGCAAATTATTGGAGAATAGCCTGTTAGACACTCTCAAAAGTAAAATTTTTTATAAAAAAGCGAGAGGTAATTAGCTAATCCGATAATTAGCTAATATGATAATTAGCTAATTCGATAATGAAATTTAGTTGGGCTTGATTTTGCACCATGCTACCGGATTCGCTTTCTTACACCCGTAATGAATCAGGAGTGCCACTCAAGGAATTTCTGTACTTGATTGTTCTGGAGCGTTGGGCGCTTTTCATTCAAAGAATTCCCTTTTAATACTTGTTGATATTTGTCCAAATAGGCACGAGCCATTACTTCGGCATTGAAGTTTTCACGAGCATATTCCTGACAACGGGTTTTGGAGAAGTCTTCACTGTGTTCCACCGCAGCAGCCAGTTCATCAGCTTTGTTGGATAAAAAACCGACATCGGAAGATACAAGCTCCGGAAGGGAGCCATAGGGTGTGCCGAATACCGGACAACCGTAATACAGGCTTTCGGTGATGGCCAGTCCAAAAGGTTCGTGCCAGCGCACGGGGAATATGAGTCCTTTGGATTGATTGATCAATTTATGTTTCTCCACGCCGCCGACCATACCGTAAAAGGAGATTCTTTGACTAAACGTGAAGCGAAGGCCCATTTTGACGTTGAAACGAACGCCTCCGAGTACATCAAGCCTCTCCTGTTTTGTTCTTCTGATTACTTCAATGGCACCTTTCACGTTCTTCACCCGCCAGGCGGCCTTCCCCAGAAAATGAAAGCTATTGCGCGCTTGTTGGAGATCGGGCTGTGGCTGATCATCCCAATCCATGCCATTGTGTACGAAAGAATTGGAGCCATAGCGCGAAGCGTGATTGCCTGAAACGAAAATGCTGTTTTGGTCTAGTTCTACTCCAGCCTGTGGGTTTCCGTGTATGGTAAGCACGTAAGGCTTTTCGATTTTTTCCATTCCAGTGGCTGTGTAATGGAAGTGTACCACATCAATATCGGAAGGTATTTGAGATGCGATTTCTTTGCTTTCATCCAGAGGTAAAACCGGAGCGAAATCACAGCTTGATCCAGGGGGAACCAGAAATGTAGGGTTGTGGCCCAGTTTCTTTAGCGCTTTTGCCAGGTGCCAGATCACCCGTTCGGTGCCTCCGTATAAAGTAACCGGGATATGGCCTTGATGGACGATGAGAATGTTCATGAAGATGTGTTAGGGCGATTGATCAAAGCTGTTTACAATTAAATTCACCCTGGTTCATTTGAAAACATCAGGCAATATTTGCCTGGTATTTTTGTATGCTTTCTAAACTTTCCATTTTCGAATTGTATTCTTCTTCAAGATCATAATCGTCCTGAAGCCCCAACCAGAATTTAGGTGAATTGCCAAAATACATGCTCAGTCGAAGGGCTGTATCGGCTGTAATTCTTCGTTTACCTTTTAAAATTTCGGATATCCGGGTTTGGGGTATGCCAATATCCTTGGAAAGTCTGTATGCAGTAAGCTCCAGTGGAATGAGGAACTCTTCCATAAGTATTTCTCCAGGGTGGATATTCTTAAGCTTTTCCATATTAATGATAATCTACTATTTCTACATTTGATGCATTCCCATTGTTCCAATTGAACACGATACGCCACTGGTCATTAATTCTGATATTGTAAAACCCAGTCAAATTTCCTGATAGTTTTTCCAGTCTGTTTGCGGGAGGAATTCGAAGATCAGCAATGCTGATAGAGTTGTTGATCATTCTCAGCTTCCTTCGAGCGATTTGCTGAATTTCAGAAGGGAGCTTTTTGGCATAATCCCCATTCCATATTTTTTCCGTTTCCTTTGATCCGAATGAAATAATCATACTTACGCATTGCGATAGTAACGTCAAAGGTATGGTCTTGGTTTATGATTAAAAAGAATACAGACGATTTTAATAAGTACCCAAGCATATTTTTATTGCAGAGAATGCTTTGTATTTCCTTGCCGTCTGGGGCGGGTTTGCGTAAAAAGGTTTTACTATTCCAGCAGAATAACCTTTCCACTGATCCCAGGCTCAACTTTAACAAAGGGAATATCCGTGTCTATTCGCTTGCCAGACATCACCACCTCTATCTGGTCTTTGGTGGCCTCATAAACCTTTGTCCCGACGGGCAAGCTTAATCGATGTTTTTGAAATGGAAGCAACCAAAGCTTCAGGTCTTTCTGCCAGAAATGCGTTTCGGTATTGCATCTTTTCAGAATTTGAAGGCTAAGTAGTAAATAGATCAGTAAGAAAACAGGAAAAACAAAAGACTCGACAGTCAGGTATTGTCGAAACAAAGAGTTGTTATAAAGTTCAGATTTAAACTCTATTGATCTAAATCCAATGCCTAGATATATCAAAGCCTGCATTAGTGGTGCCAGCAGATGGAGATAATCGGTAACACGCAACCTGTTCCTGAATTTTGATTTGACAAACAGGTAAAACAGTGGGCCAATGCTGAGTGAATAAAATATGGGAATAAAGTAAAGAGACTTATATCTGTTGCTAATGCCAGAGGTTGTCAATAAGTCATTCAACAGCGTGAGCCCGGACAGGATCAGCAGGATTCCCAACAGGCTGATGGAGATGTGTTTCTTTTCTTGTTGGGAAATCAGCAAGGTTCCAACAAGCAGGGAAAACAAAACACCACTACCAGAAACGGCAATTATGACCAGACTTGAAATGGGTAAGGTGATTTCCATTATATGGAGAGTTTATCTGCCAGGATGTGTTGAACATCATCATCAACGGCCAAATATGCCTTCTTGTTTGGAGAATATTCATCTTGTGAATGCGCGTACCTGTTTTGAGAAGTCCATTTTAGGATTTAATTCTCCACTCTTTCATTAAAACAAAGCCCCAGTACATGAGCCCGAATAAGATCAGTGCAGCAATCAGATACCGCGCATAGTCACCAAGCCACTCCAGGTTTTTGATCATCGTTTCCGCATAAAAGTAACCCAGGCCGCCATATACAGCAATCCATATTAAACAACTGATGGCGCTAAGTAGACCGTATTTTTTGGCGGATACACCACTGATGCCTGCCAATAACACAGTCGCCATCGAAAGGCCGTAAAGCATTCTGTATCCAATCAACAGGGCATTGGGATATTGTTGGATCAGTGAATTTACCCTGTCTAGTCTTGATTTAAGTTTTGGCCTGTTGTCGAGGAGTTTCTTGCCTTTTCTACGGGCAATCAAAAAAATTACCCAGTCTCGGGCATAGGCTCCCGCAAAAGCAGCTGTCAGGCATCCGAAGAAATTCAACTGCTCAATTTTCCACATTAGAATACTTGTCAATAGCAGGATTTCCCCCTCCAGGAAGGTGCCAATGAAGGTGGCAAAATAATCCAGTGCATCATAAGATCCTTCCATTTAGTGTAGTTGCGTTCAAGCTTTTTAGAGTCTTTTCCATCTGAAATCGCACTTTTTAGCACCGTTTGCAATTGTATTGCTGCGTATAATTTCTAACCCGGCCAGGGAGGAAGTGAGCTCATCCACTTCGCACAAAATAGTGGCATAACGTTGCATCCCATGTTTTTGAAATTGCTTGCAAATACCGCACTCCAAAATGTCAATGCCATAGCCAAGTCCGAAAGTTTCGGCAGGATCGGTGATCACTTTTACCAGAAAACCATCTGGGTGCCCAAGCGCCTGTGTCTTTTTCTGCATGAATCGAATAATGACTCTGCCCGGCAGGGTGTCTATTATTCTGGCTGGCTGGCGTTTCATCCAGGCCTGCAGCTTATTCTTAGGGCGGATATATTCCTTTGTTATTTCCAGACAAATCTCCCTGATCTGAATAAACGATTCACCTTTGTTTTCCAGCAATAAAACGAGAGCCAAAAAACAGGCTGTAAAGTCCAATCTGCGGTCAACCGGATTTGTGGAACTTTTGGAAAAAGCTACTTCCTGCTTCAGTACTGAATAATGAATTTTGAGTTGCTCAATCAGTATTTCCGCTTGCGCCGGATAGTGTTTACGAATGCTTCTGTGGAAGAATTTAAGAAAAGCCATGAAATCAAAAGTAGTTCATTTCTTCCGCTTCGGGTTATTGCACGATCAGTCTAAATACGTAATTCATTTTTGAAAACCTTATGCTGTAAATCCTCTTAGGAATTTTTTGTTGGGCGGTGTTTTGGCCTGCATAATATTGAACAGATCAACGAAACTTGAAGCTACTGAAATAAGGTCCTTTGTTTCAAGATGCAAACTGAAAAGCAACATGCTGTTCCGCATACCCAATTGCTCGGCTTTAATGCCATGGATCTGATTTTCGATGAGGGTTTCCATTTCATTGAACAGGTTTTCCTTTTCCTTGGTAATCTCAGAGACATTCGTGTATTGTTTGGCATCCAATTGGGCAACTATGTTAGCAAGATAGCTTCCAACCATTTTGGAAAATTGCAACAAATTCTCTTTCTGTTCCTTGTTCAAAGGCGACAAACTGTTGCTTACATAATCGTCACATTCCTGAATGATGAGCTTGGTTGATTGAACCAAATCCTGCTGAAGGTCATAAACCAGCAGGTACAGGCGGCTCACTTCGGCATTTACCTCGTCGAGCCTTTTAATTGAGCCGAACAACTGTCGCTTGAAATTTCTGGTGTCCTTGTTTAGTTCCTTAAGATCTTTTTTCGCCTTTTTCAAGGCATTGAGATCTTCGTTCAGCAAGCCTTTTATTGTATCCTTGTAGGTGAGGGCCACATCGGAAAGTACTCTGGAAACCTGTTTGCTGGTATCCTCGATAAACTCAATGCCTTCGATGGAGCCTATTTCCGACTCAAGGGCTTTGAGGCGTTGCGATTCAATAAATTCCTTGCGGTGATGCATAAAGGATTTGTAAAGAGAGTAGATTACAAGCAACACCAGTATGCCAATTGCCCAGGCACCAAACTTGAAGATCAGTAGCGCAAACAAACCGGAAACAAGGAATGCTACGATGGCGGTCATAAACCAACCGCCAATTACCATCAATACACCGGTGATGCGATAAACTGCGCTGTCGCGACCCCAGGCCCTGTCTGCCAGCGAGCTACCCATGGCTACCATAAAGGAAACATAGGTGGTTGATAAAGGCAGTTTCAAGGAGGTGGCAAAAGCTATCAGGGCAGAAGCTGTAGTTAGGTTCACTGATGCCCGTATCAGATCAAAGGCAGGTGGATCATGTTTTTCGCCTTTTTCCGCCTTTTTGGATTTTTGTTTTACTGGTTTGAAATTCTTTTCAATGTTGTTCAACCAACTTTCAGGCAAAACAGCCACCAATCCGTTGCTCATAACCCTGGTGTATCGCACAATGGCTTTGGAGAGGAAATTTGGCTGGAATCTTTCCGAGCCATCAGATTGCCTTCCAAGATTTACTTCTGTTTCAGTTACAGATTGCGCTTTTTTGGAGAACCACAGCGTAAGTATCATAACAATGCCTGCAATCAGCAATAAAATCGGATTAGTTCTGATTTGCTGGGTTAGCATATCCATTTTGAAAGCTTCAGCGGCAACACCCGAATCGGACCAGGCACGGAAGGATTCAAATCCGGCAATAGGCACGCCGATAAAATTCACCAGATCGTTTCCGGCAAAAGCCATAGCCAGCGAAAAGGTGCCAAACAACACGATGATGGTAAAAATATTGTACTTGAATACCTGCTGAAGGATCTGCATGATTATTGTCCAGAACACAACACTTCCCAGAAATAGAGACATGGTATTTTGGGTAATCCAGGAAACAATTTCCGGAGGCATAAAAGAGGCTCCTTTCGCGCCCTTAAACAGCAGGAAATAAGTTAAAACTGCCAGCGCCAGTCCCGACCAGATAGCACCCACCCAATTCTTTCTTTTTTCGTAATGGAATGAAAAGAGCAATCGGGATAAAAACATCACCAAAGTGCCAACCACGAAGGCCACGCCTACAGAAATAAAAATACCCGATATGATCGTAATGGCACTGGAAGAATTAATGTAACTGGGTAATGCCCCCAGCCCTTCACCGTTCGAAGATATTTTTAACACAGCTACGGCAACCGCTGCCCCTAAAATTTCAAATACAATGGATACCGTAGTGGAAGTAGGCAACCCGAACGTGTTAAACAAGTCCAGCAACAGTATATCCGTGAGCATAACCGCTATGAATACAATCATGATCTCGGAAAAAAAGAAGAACTCCGGATTGAAAATGCCCTTTCTCGCAATTTCCATCATGCCGCTTGAAAAGGTGGAGCCTATGAAAATACCCAGACTCGCCACGATCATGATGGTTCGACGAGTAGCAACCTTGGATCCTATGGCTGAATTCAGGAAGTTAACGGCGTCGTTACTTACGCCTACAACAAGGTCTGAAGCGGCAAGAAAAAATAGAAGGATTACAATGATGAGATATAGATCTGGCATCTGTGCTATGTTGAAATGCTAAGTAGAATTACAAGGTGTTTTTCTGCAGGAAAGGCTTTAGAAATGTGCAAACCCCGAAAAAGCGGAAAATTAAGTGCTTTGGGCTGGCTGGCGGCGTGTGCAGTGTGTTAAGCTAAGGTTACTTTTTACGTGTAGGTGCTTTAGGGTTCTCTCTCCGCGTCCTTCCCCCGAATAAGTTCGGGGGATACAAGATAGGTAGATGCTTCCCACCACTATATCCATGCCGAAGTCGATCTATCATCCTGAAACCCCCGAATTCATTCGGGGGAAGGACGCGGAGGTGCACGGGGATACGCGGGTGTACACGGGGGTACACGGAAGGTACCGCCAGGACACGAGGCATCCACAGAGAACTCCAGCAGAGAGCACCACCCATGAAAGTCTACCCTAAAACCCTGACAAACCCATACCTGTCAACAAACTCCGAACATTCGGTCTTGAATGATCTTTTACGGTGATGCTCCTCCTGGTTCTTGATGTAATTTCGAACAGCGACTACACCTGATTGACTTACTGATACAGCGTAATAATCTTCGGCCCAACGAAAATAGGTGTCAAAAAGATTGTGTTTGTTGGCGAATCGGGAGCTTTCACCTTTGAGTAGTTTGATAACCTGGGCGATGTTTTGGTCGCATGCAAGCGAGATCAGACAGTGCACATGATCCTCCACGCCATTGATAAAATCGAGGTAGATCTTTTTCTCTTCAGCATAGGACCTGATGTGCTTGAACAGGAATATTCTTTTGTTTCTGTCGGAAAGATTTGGTGCGCGTTTTTTGGTTCCCCAGACAGCGTGTACCCAGATGCGTACTTGTGCCATAGTGATGGTTGGTTTTTTGATGAGTTTTCCCCCGAATGAATTCGAGGTGTACAAGATGTTAAGATGTTTTGGTTTATAAATATACGTTTTTTTGAGTTGAAGTGTCTGCTTATTTACGGCCTGTCCTTGATTATTTTGACGGCCCGTTCAAGCACTTCATCGCGCCCATTCAGAAGTCCTTCAATACTGGGCTGCACTTCTATGTCGATCTTTACTCCTTTCCTTTGCGTTTCGGTATTGTCGGGATAAAAGATGCCGATCCCGCTCATGTAGGTGCGGCTGCCGCCAGCCATCTCAATAGTGCTTACATTACCATCAGCCCCGGAAGTCTGGCTACCAATGGTGATCGCATGGTCACCTGTTTGAAGACACATGGCTGTAAATTCGGCATGGCTTTGGGTTTTTTCATTCACCAACAAAACCACCTTGTTTTTATATTTTTCCCCGCCTCGTTTTCCACAGAGTATACCATCACGCCAGATGAATTTGCCTGGATAATTCAAGTCAGGATAGGTTACCTTGAAAAAAGGTTTCTTTTTAGAGTTCAGATAATTGGCAAATGAATACAGGGTTCCTTTTGGATAGTTCCGTATATCGAAAATGATGCCTCTGGTATCTTTGAGCGATTTCATGGCTTCATCAACGTCATCGTTTTCAATTTCCCCCATATTGATGTATCCGATATTGCCTTCCAGGATTTTGTATTTCTCGTTATGTATTCCTTCGTATTTGAAATTTTTAAACAAATGCCTTTTAACAGTCTTCAATTGTATTTCGTTTTCTCTAATAAATTCGATGTTGACAGAATCGGTGGAACCGTTGAAAATGGCATAATGTGCCATACCTCTTTTTGCCCCTTCATTTGAACCGGGGATATACTTTTCTTTCTCCCGGTAAATTTCTTCAACAGGTCTGTTGTTTACCTTGGTTATGGCATCGCCGATCCTTAAATCACTTGATTTCGCCATTGCTTCATTCCAATAACCGGTAATGATGGCTTTCCCTTCTTTAAGGGTAAACTTGACCGGAGCCCAATAAAAACCAAAGTAGTTGTTTGTTAATTCACTAACATACCCTCCATGGCTGTCATCCAGGTGTACAATCAGTTCAAGAATGGCCAGTTGAAATTCGATTTCTGTGTTTGCCATCTGAAATATGGGAATCATTTTAGCCAGGACTTCATCCCAGGGCATGTCCGTCATGTACTTGTACGGATAAAAGTATTCAATGATGTTCCAGTAGCGAAACAGTGAAAGCACCCTTATATCCTCATTTCCCCAATCGTTATCCGCGTATTGGTGTTCATTTTTAAGGCTAATGTTACCAACCCGGCTATTGGCCGTTACATAGTAGTTTGTTCCTTGATGTCTGTTTAATTTTATGTAATTTAATTTGCCTGAAAGCTCTTCTGTAAAAAATCGATTGTCATTGATCCAACCCAGATTGAAGTTCTTATCGAAGTATGTTTTACCGCTTTCCTCGTCCTTACATTTTTTACATTCAGGTACAGGACCCAGGTCATCGATCCATTTTTCAATAATCAGGGAAAGGTCTTTTTTGTTGGATGTTTGCTTCACTTTTGGCAAAATGGTAAACAACTGTTCGTCCCAGTTGAATTTTCCCTCTGCCACAGCCGGATGGTAATATTTCAGGAAGCCCCAGATTTTGGCAGTTGCAGCCAGTCTTTCCGTTTCGCTCAAATCATTTTGAGCAGTGGTGATTTGACCGTAGGACAGGATGGCCAGCAATAATGCGAATGCTTTTTTCATGATTCAGTTAAAGGTTCTTTTTTGATGTAGTATCGAACGCAATGCTTCGGGTTATGGTGTTCTCCCATGTGGTAGTGCTGCTTCATTCCCAACATTAAATTTTGAACAAGATTTGGATGCCTTCATGTATTCACTTTGGTATTGGGTTAAATTCAAGTTTCAAATCACAATTGCGAGGCACTATTTTCCATTGGCTTTACTTGCCTCTTTCACCCTAAAGTGGTCTGCACAGCACAGTCACGAAAGGGTGATCAATTGTCCTAATGTCAGCGGGGTGCAGATGTAGTAGAATTGCATGGAAACAGTATCACAGTGGTACACATCAAAACCCGCGAAAGACTGGAGGTGGTGGAAATTCCATTTGCCGTGTTAATTGCAATTCCGCCTTTTGGAAAGGAGGTTGATGTGTTTTTGATTGCGGAACTCTGCTAAAGAGCGTGGATAGAAAATTTCCAAATGCCCCAAAACGCTCATTTCGCGCCAAATAAAGGGAATCACACGCGCAGGGCGGAATTAACTTCGAGCTGGTGCTCGGGTATGTGTATTGACTGCAACAAGGTTGGGTTTGTGTTCCTACAAAACAATATTCTGAATAGAAAACCCCATCTTCTGCTTTGCTGAATAACTTTCCAGATACGGATCAACTTCGACTTCTTCCAAAACCAGTTTAATACTTCTGTCTTCTTTAAATGAATCTATGGCTTTTGGCAATTTTATATCGGCAAGTTTTTCAATCAGAGATGTATTCACCTGGTAGGTCCCGGCATCTTCGAACTGCATAAACAGTTCTTCATCGGCTTTGGTGGCTTCAAGTTCATGGACAATGCCGTTTTCAGTGAGCAACTTCTTTTGACTCATCAAAAATCCCACCCTGTATAATTTGCCGTCTTCCTTAGGGAATACAACCACCTTCCAGAAAAGAACAGGGATCAAAACCGTTTGTCCATCAACCATGGTTACGAAAGGTGGGTCTTTTTTGGATAATACAGGTCCGGTGAACACACAAATCTTTAAAGATCTCTTCTTAGTTTCTATATTCAAGATATAGTCTTCAAGGCTTTTCCAGACGCGCTGATTCAACTTGCTATATTGAGGAACTGCATTGCTGTAGTAGAAAGTAGAATCCGCGGCTTTCTGCGCTAATTCATTGGTTATACCCCATTGAACATCCTCACGCTTTGTCATGTGTCCTTTGTCAAAATCACTTTTGGCTGCTTTATATAATTCAAGGCCCCATTGATGTTCTTTTGCCCTTTTATCTTTCTTCCAGCTTTTAGCTCTATCTGCATCTTTAAACAAACCGCCATTAATATTAGCAGCAGTGAAAAAAGGAAACTTTCGCGATGCTGAAAGTTGGACACTGTAATTATGGTAATTGAGTATTGATTCCTTACTCCCTTCCACGGGCGCTATATCCTTTTTATGCGATGGACCCAGTTTGGGAAAAGGAACTTTTTCCTTGACGGTGTCGTCAATTAAAAAATCATGGTCAAACCCCCTAAATGAATCTTCAACTGCCATTTTAAATATTTTTGATGGTTTGGGTATGAGGCATTAAATGAAGTCTGCTTTTTAATTTTTTGAGGGAAATTATAGGAGTGTATTTTCTTTTTGATTTACACCTTTTCAAGCCTCTGATAAGGTTTCTCTGGTAAATTTACCACTATTTCATCTCCTACCGAAACTTCACCACCTTCAAGAACTACAGCCATAATCCCGGCTTTTCTGATCAGGTTGCCTTCTTCATCGCGATCCAGCAGCGCTTTCATCAGGCCTTGCTTGATGGAGTCTATCTGGGAGCATGGGTTTCGCAGTCCGGTAATTTGAATTTTGGCACTGCTGCCGATGGACAAGATCGTATCCTTGGGCAGGTTTAAAATATCAAGTCCCTGTGTAGTAATGTTTTCTCCCATTTGGGCCGGACTCACCTGAAAATCCTTGGCTTCCAGCTCCTCGAAAAGTTCGGCGTGCATCAGGTGCACCTGCCGTAGATTTGGTTGGCTTGGGTCCTTGGCTACCCTGGAGCGGTGCTTTACGGTTTCGCCCATGTGGGCGTCGCCTTCTACGCCCAGGCCTTTTAAGAGGGTGATTCTATCGGTGGCAGTTTTGCCGAAGGTGTGCCTGGGGTTTTTGCTTACGGAGATTACACGAGGAGTTTCCATAGATTGTCCTTATAGTTTTCAAAGTTTAATCATTCTCCAAACATGCGCTAAGGCTTTAATATTAATCTGGAGGCAGTCATGGCCCCGGCAGTGACACGGATATAAATGGGGCCACTATTATTATCGAGCCTGAAAACTTCTTCCGCTCTTTCTGCTGTTTTTTCCCTGAATAAAGTTTGCAACACCCGGCCATCCATGTCTATCAGCTCAAATTTAACCATTCCGGTGTAACTACTTTCCAGGAAAATGTTCAAGGGATTGCCTGAAGGTAGTGGATTTGGAGATGCAACAATTTCCCAACCGGCAAATCCAGGGCCATCTGACACACCCGATACTTTGGGCAAACCTATGGTGTGCCAGGTTTCATTGGTCAATACGGGCAGGTTGAAGTCGAAGTATATGCCGGCGCGATTGCGGATCACGGCTCCATCCGGATTGTCGGTTTTTTGTTGGATAAAATACTGCACAAATCCATGAGAAGCGGCTTCGTTGATGTTCGAATCGGGCAACAAAATATTGTCAAAACGGAAAATCAGTTCGTTGTTGCCGCGAACATTGGCCGTCATCGGGTGACTGCTGCTGCCAATTTGCAGTGTCTCAATATCGAGTAATGGCGACAAGGTATCGCGTATCACCACGGTAAATGCCGTATCGGTTCCCGTATTTTGAAAACGTATTAGATACCTAAGGGGCTCGGTTTTTTCAATGTGATGACCAATGCCGATCCCGGCCGGGAAGCCTGTTTTATCATTTGGGTCAAAAGAGCCGATATTCTGCACACAAAACCGGTCATGTCCGGGAATGTATGCGTTTGGGCTGTAGCCGTAGGGTGCAAAGTTCCCACCATCGCAATTCAGGAGGAATGACTGGGCAAACGCTGATCCGAATGGATAGCCCGGTTCCTGTGGCGCTCGAAGTATCAACTGCTTGTCTTGTGTGCCTGCAATTTTGTGATTAAATATTCCTCCTGCTCCAAGAAAGAAGTTGCCTTCGGCTACTAAAAGCGAATCAAAACTGGATTCAATTTGCCGCCAGACCTGCCATTTTCGCGACGTACTCATGGCGTTTTGTCCAGTGTTTCTGATTTCAATCAACACAGAATCGCCCAGGCATTCCAATCGGGTTTTTAGCGCAGCGCCTTGCCAGCTGCTACAGAGCGTATCTGGTGTAATATGGGCTTCTGTACAATGCATTTGACCCAAACCGGCATCGCATGACACGTTTACATCCAAATAAAAAGTGCCGCTTTCGTTCACATCAAGAGTATCAAGGTCGAACCATAAGGTATCGCCCGATTGCTGAGCAATTGGGAAGGAGCTGCTGAGTAAGTCGAGATAGGGATCCAGCATAATTATGGCTTGCGCATTTTCAGCAGATTGTGTGCCGGTGTTGCGGTACCTGACAGCCAGGCGGGTATCGAAACAGCGACGCAACAATGGTGCAGCGACCTCAATCTCCAGTCTGGGGCAAATTACAGCGGGTTTTACGGGCAGGGCAGGAGCGTTGTAATTACCGCTGGTTATGTTTCCCGGAATGGTGACTGATACGCTACAGCTCTCCCACAACGGGTTTGGCGGAACAGCAGATATCTCATAAGTACCGCCTTCGACCAGGGCTCTGAAATAACCTGTTTGGTCCGACATGCCGTAACTGATCGTTCCATCAGTAGCCTCAGATTTGATCAGGAAGAATGGCAACTTTGGTTCACTTGCTGTCGCAGTACAGTCCATATTCAGGTCGTTTCTAACCAGGCCTCCGATGGTGAGAAAATCAGTACTTGGCTCGCTGCTGAGCCAAACGCCATCACCGCTGGCAAACCAGATCCGCTGGTCGGGTGCCAGAAATATGAAATTATCGGCCCAGGAAGTATTGGGCTTGGCGAGAGACTGCCAGTTCTGACCATTGTCCACAGAAGTGAGCAGGCTCGATCCTGCCTGGGCAAACAATTGCCCGGAAGAATTCGCGAAACTGCTATTCACGTTGTTGATGCTGCTGTTGCTGGTAGTGGTCCAGCTAGCTCCATTATTTGTGCTGCGGTGAATTTTGCCGCCGCCAAGAAGAAGGATGTCGCCATTGGGTAATGGGAATATTCGCGGAATACCTCCTGTCAGTGAAGGGGTGGCTACCGGCAACCAGCTAGCGCCGCGGTCTGTAGACTTTTGCAGTACAATACCGCTTGTGAAGCACCAAAAGGTGCCATCTGCTGCCACGAATGTAGGATTGATGTTGATGTTTCCAATATTTTGCCAGCTCGTACCGGCATCAACGGAGCGCAAGACAAATGGATCGCCTCCGCTGATTGAATAAAAATTGCAGAATAGCACGCCATCTGCAGAACGGATCGTAGAAAACTCGTCATTGATCTGTAATTGCGTGGGTGTAATATCTTGCCAGCTCATTCCACGATCCATACTGCGCCAAAGCTGATCGTCCCACCAGCCGCAAATGGCACTATCACCCAGAATGGCACAATCAAGGCCTGGTAAAAAACTCTCTGTGTTTTGAAGCATGCCACGTCGGAGTTGCCAGTTGGTAGCCCCGTTTTGGCTATGAAACACGCCTTGCTCAGTGACAGCTAGGACGGACATGTCATCATAAAAGTGCATCAGGGGCGCATCAAGGTGGTTGGGCATGCCCTGGGCTGCGAATTGCCAGGAAATACCATCATCTATGCTGCGATACAGACCACTGAAATCGTGTTCTGCGAGGATTATGTTGCCGGGCATTGAACTGAATTTCCGCATTTTATCTACAGGCAAAGCTTGCCAGGTATCGCCATTATCGTCAGAGTACTGGGAAATTTCTGAAAGTGCGAACTCTTTTTCCGCCAACAAACGTCCGGTGGCAGTGACTGCCATGCCTTTAGCGGAAAGGGAAAGCTCTGTCCAATTGGCTCCGTCATCAATGCTGCGTAATACGTTGCTGTTGGTAAGCAGGAATGCGGTCCCGTTGGGTGCTATGACAAGCCCGGTAATTGTTTTCCCGGTACTGATCGGGTCGTTTTGCCAGATCTCCCAGGTAAGTCCATTATCTGTACTGCGGTGAATGGGATTTATCTGTCCGCTGGTTCCGGTGGATTTCCAGACATAGAGGTGGCCGGTTTGGGCATCGCGGGTTAGTTGATTGAAATTGCCGGTGAAAACATCAGTCGAGGTTCGGCTACTGTCGATGCTACGAGTCACCTGGCCGTTTCGCAAGCCGAGCATGACGGAGCCTGCATCGAGGATGATTGTATTGGTAACATCGTTACTGGTCCAGTTTGAGCCATTGTTTAGGGCTGGTATCCAGTTGCGGCCGTTATCGGAGGATTGTTGCAGTGTATTAAAACTGAAATACCAGAGCTTTCCATCTGTGCCTAACGCCAGGTCTGCTTCGCTGTGGATGGAGCCCGGCAGGTTGTTCCATCGCCAGGTCTGGCCATTATCGTTGCTTTCATACACGCCGGAAGACGCACCAAGGCGCAACCATTTACCTCCGGTGCCCATGCCAAAAGAACCATAGGCGAAGCCGCCCGGAGGACCGGGCATGCGCTGCCAACTGAGTTGGGCATTTAGTTGAAGACTGTTGAATAAAAAGGAGATTGATAGGTAGGTGAGAAGTAGTTTTTTCACGTATGAATAAGAGATTGAGTTGTAGGGTTTTGTCAATAGAATTTTCGCCGTTCATTCGGCGTAGCATCAATGCCTCAGAACCAGTCGTGTTGCGATTTTATCACCGTATGAAACCCGCAGCCAGAAAGAATTGTTCTTTGGCAGGTTCCCAAATGTGAAAGTTTGAAGATAATCCTTTTTCTCCTTTTTAAAACTGGAAATTAACCGCCCGTCCAGCGTTAACAGCTCTGTGGTAAATTCCCCGGAAAAGGGATTTCCCAATACGACTTGCAATGCGTCATTGTTATTCACAGGATTGGGGTAAACCTCAAAACTACCTGTTCCAAATGAAATATCCTTCGTGCTTACACTAGGCAGCATCGCGGTTTTGGCCATGAGCAAATCACGGGAATTTGTAGGCGATACTTCGCGCGCCAGGGCCAGCGAGCCATCGGAAAGTACCTTGGATGAAGCTGGTCGCCAGTTGTCATCGAAAAGGGCCGTCTCGCTTAGGGTTTCAAAATTCTCATTGATCTCCCGTACGATCAATCCGCCTGGCAGAAATGGTGCATTAACGGGATCGTAATGTATCAGCAGCAAAAGCCTCCCGTCAGTAGTTTTCATCAACCTTGTACCATAATGCGAATCAGCCAGGCGAATGCTTTTCCGGAGCAACACGGTTCCATCCGGAGTAAGACGGTAAAGCCAAAGCGAATCTGTTCCGTTGGTTACCTGGTAATTGGGAACTGACACTAACAAATCGCCTGATTCAGTTTGAATGGCGCTTTCTGCCCTGCGATCATCATTTAACGCAACTGGGTCAAGCAGGGAAAGCAGCTGCGACTCACCAGTAACGCCATTGATGCGGATAACAACTCCAGAATACTCATCTTCCATCCCTACAGCCATAAAATCGCCATCCTGAAGGGCAAGTATATCTTGTATGAACCGCTGTCCGGTGGAAATAACGCTTGACCAGACTGGCTCGATCCAGCTTTGCCATAGGATATCACCGTCTGATGAGATGCGCAAAGCTTTGCCTTGATTTCCGAAGAAACCTCCACTTGTGGGATCAGGTACAGAACCGTGATAAATGATGACGGCCCCACCGTCGTCTGTTGCTGCCGCAACCGAGTTTGCCTGCAAAGAGCGGTTTGGTGCATGCGTTTCCCAAATCACAGCGCCATCGACCGGGTTGATCTTCCGGATGATGAGTTCATCTTCATACATGCCGCTGTTTTCGTCACGTGCGTCGATGACCAGCAGCAAATTGCCGTCGCTTGTCTGCAGAATCTCTGCAATGATGTCTCTTTTGGGACCCGAATAAAAGGTCGACCAGATCTCTGCGCCGTCAGCCGGGTCAATTTTTCGCAGCATGGTTTCCAGACTGAGTGTGTCATGGCTCTCAAAGTTGCTGGCGAGATATAAGGATCCGTCTGTCTCGGTGATATGAGGATTAAGGTCGTCGCCTTGTGGACCCACAGATCCTACGATCGCTTCATCAAGCACCGCCATACTGCCTTTTTCAAAAAATATCCAGTACCCGTCGTTGCTGCCCATTGAAAACAATTGCCCGACTACAACCCCGCGGCCGTTGGGCAGAAATTCGGCATCATAAATGCGTCTGTCCCAGTAGAATATTGCCTCTGAAAAATCGCGCAGAATTGTCTGGGTACCGGTAATTGGATTCAGAAGTTCAATACTGCGAGAGGTGACTATCGCCATCGTTTCATCCGGCCCTGGTTTCAGGCGAAAGTCGCCATAGGCAAATCCGGGCTTGGCAGACCAAAGCGAGTCGCCGGCGGTTGATATTTTATTCAGATACCAGGCATTGGAAAACCTCTGACGGGTGAGCGCATATACGGATCCATCGTTTTTGTCGGCCAGGATATTCTGAACCTGCGTTTTCCCAATTTCAGTAGGGGCCATGACGATTTTCCTCCAAATCACTGAACCAGAGCTTGTGCGCAGTGAAATTTCGGCCAGTGCACTGTTGCTGTTTGGGTTGCCCGAATTGTGCAGCACATAAAATCGGCCGTCGGGAAGAGGAGCAATCATTTGCGGAAAGCTGGAATAAGTGCCTGCGCTGGACATTGCTTCACTGAACATCTCATTTCCATTCGCATCCAGGCGTTGCAGAAAACCGCTGCCATAAGCCCCCACATGAAGGATCGCAGCCGCACCGCCATCCGGAAGGCCTGCCACGCTGACGTAGCCGGTCACTTCGTGTACGGTTTGCGTGCTTACTTTTTCAAATTCTGTAGCGCCATCGGGTGACAGCTTAATCAACACTCCGCGGTTTTCCGTCCCTTCGAAGTTTTCTCTGCTGCCCGACAGCCACATATTACCGGTTGCCGGTTCACGGTGAAAGCACCAGAGCCGTTCGTTGTGCATCTGAGAACCGAGTGTATCTGCCCAGACGACATTTCCAATTGAATCGAGCTTTGCGATGAACCAATCGTCTTGTCCCACAGCGGAGGTGGTACCTGCTGCCCAAAAATAACCGGGTTCGTCGGCCGGGTACACAAAATTGAGAGATTCATTGAGGTTCGGAAGTCCGTATGTTTTTTGCCAGTCGATTTGGCCATAGGAAGAGCCCGAGATCAGGAGTGCAGCAAGGAGGATTTTTAAGGCAGCAGTCTTCATGTAAGATTGATGTTTTATACTTCACGCTGTTTGGTTTTGAAAATCGCCTGCGGCTAAATCATTGATTAACAGCGTTCAGTATGACAAGTGTTTTCACAACCACTTTGCGGTGGCTATAAGAGACTGCAAGAACAGGGATTTTTTTGGGAAAGTGATTGGCTGGAGTTTTACATTTTTCGCCGTTCTTTCTATGTGCGCATGAGTGCCAATCTCAAGTGGAATAATGACCAAGGCTTCCGCATGACCTTTTGACTTTTAGAAATTTATCAGTTTAATAGCCCATTCATAAAATAGTCTATCCTTGTTAAGGTAGATTAATGTTAAGCCAATTGTATCATAGAATCCGTGGGTAAATACAAGCAAAGCGAGGTTGGTTCTGTTTTTATAAAAAATAAAGAAAGATATGCTGCTTGATAATGCCACGGCGATCACCCCGGCAGTTCCCTGATAGTTATGTGAAGCGCCAAAATATATAGAAAGAATAATGGCTGAAATGAACCATGCCTTATCAGTATCTCCTAGAAATTCTGCTAAATGCTTCATATAATAACCACTAAATAAAAACTCTTCCCCAAATGCAGCAAATATCCACATTATTAAAAATAGAATTAAAAAGCTGGAAAAGTCCGCCCGTATGTCATCTAATGAGCTTAGATTAATCTCGCCAAAATATATTTCCAGGAATGGTTGAATACATATATCAATAACCAGGAATATAGCTATAGCCAGTAGCAGGGCATTGAGAATAGTCCTTGGAATTATTTTTTCCCCAAATCCAAATTTTTTCCAATTCCAACCGCTTTGCCACAGTAAGAAAAGGGCTATGAATAAACCAAAAAAATACCCATAATTCCTATCAGCAATTGATAGTATGGGTGCTATAATCATCACAAGGATGACCATGTATGGTTTTGATAGAAATTGATGTAATTTATGTATCATTTTTATTTTTTACCAAGAGCGTGTTTGGAAATTTCCGTACAGATGTGGTAAAAACACCCGCGCAGGGCGGAAAATCACTCCTTCAAAACCTTCTCAACGAACACCCTGGCCCCGGTTTCAATCATAAGGATATACAATCCCTTGGGTAAACCAGAAACATCAATGGTTTGTACATCGGTATCCGAAATGATCAGCTTGCCAACAGTATCGTACAATTTGATGGATTTTTTTTGTGTACCATCAATATGAATGAAACTACTGGCGGGGTTGGGGTAAATGGAAACCGCTGCATCCCTCAGCTGTTCATCCACAGACGATGCAGCCTGATAGTAAAACGGGTGCTGAATTTTTACACCCTGGTATTCTGCTTCTACCTGCCAGTTTCCGAATGGCCCGTTGACGGGCAAAACCCAGGTCCAGTACCACCAGGATTTTGTGTAGGTATTATTGACTGTGTGGTTCCATGATTGCCAAACGGAGTTGTCCGGCTTCAGGAGCTTGAAACTGGTCAGGGTTCCAATCGACTCATCGTGGTAATAGGCCGCCAGGTAAATGGTTTGTCCCGGGAAAAACAGGTTGGAAATATTGGGCGCTTCGTTACTTCCCGGACAACCGTGCACGGGAAGCGCATCGTGCGTGATCACGGCATTTAACGTTGGTTCCCGGTTGGCCGGTTGTGTAGCCCACCAGCTTTCGGAGTTCAGGGAGTTGCAACTCCCGGAGTAGGGGTCAATAAGCTGAGCCGAGGCATCGTACACTTCGAAATGAAGATGCGGTTGCGTAGAACAACCCGAACTGGCTACCACACCCAGATACTCTCCTTTTGCAACGCTTTCGCCAATGTTCTTGCTTGTGAGCGAGTTCTTTTTCATGTGTCCGTACCAGGCTTTTGATCCGTCGGCATGAAGGACATACACCGCATTCCAGTTGCCCAGGCAGGAGCAGTGAGTATCCACATTGCCATCGGTTTTGGCGATGATGGTACCGTCCATGCCGGCCACAACTTCTACCAGATTGTTGTCATACAAATACCAGGGAAAGGGCCAGGTGTCTATGTCGGTGCCTTTATGTCCGTCATAGGTTCTGGAGCCGCAGTTGTAATCCAGCACGCCGGTTCCGGCATTTTGATCCACATAATTATTGGTGGCATAATAACTGTTGAACGACAAGGCCGGAGCTTTTCTCAGGGGCCAGGCAAAAGCAACCGTATTGTTTTCAGGCTGCGGTTTGTCGGCAATGATGCCCTCTTTGATTAGTCTGGCAATGTTTTCATCCAGCATTCGGTTTATCTGTGTTCTTTCCTCGCTTGTCAGGCAGTTTGTGACTTCACCAGAAAGCACTTCGCCGCCGCCAGCGGGCGGGATTTCTTGGGCGAAGGGATGGTTGATGGTGCAGAATAGTAGTAGGATAGGGAGCGTTATTTTCATGTTGGTTTAGTTTGCTATTTCACCATCCGTGCTTTTGACTCAGTTTCGGCAATAAACTTTCCAGTTCATCTTCGTCCCATTGTTCACCGCTCGGATCGGAAGAGTGATTTGTTTCTTGATTCATGGGCATTTCATGTCCAGTCTTCTTCTCATAAACGGTCATGGCCAAATATCCATATCCTTCCCATTCCATATCTTCTACGAGGTTGTCGAGTGCTGATAAACCATCGGGGTCGGTCAATGCATTGTTGTAAATTTCTTCGCCCTGGGCAATTAACCATCCTCTAAAATCCATGAAGCAATCATCCGAGCAACCTCCGTTTACGATATATGCTGCCGCCCATAATTTCCAGTCGTAAGCTTTATTCATAAACTCTTGAAAGATGTTATCAAATATTATGATTTCATCTGGTGAAATTTCGCTTAGTTTTTGGGCTATTAGTTCTTGTTGGGCTTCTGACTCTCCGCCACTTTCTTTGTTTGTTTCCAACATGATTTTCCAGAAGGATTCTTTGTTCATTGTTAATTTTTTATTTAAGGCAGTGAATGAGTGCATGGGCTATGTGGCCGCGTGTAGTCGGATATGTGAGACCATGCTTTGTTAGCTCTATTTTTTTGCCACTTATTGATTTAGATAATTATGAGAATCGCGTCAAGTAAATGTATTTCATCATTAATTTTTTAGACCTATATCTGCGTCAACTGAGCGGATGTTCTCAGTTCTACATTTTTGGCATTTCAGCAAGTCCTTTATTTTTCGTATGTTTTCAAACGTTTGATTGTATCTTTTGAACCGTCAATTAAAGTTGCCAAAAGTTCCAAATCCCCACCGTACTTGTTCAAAAAAAATTTCTTCATTACTTGATTGCCTTTCCCTGAGTTTGTCCCCATACCTTCTTTTACCCAGAATAAATATTCATCACCAAAGTCAATGAAAACATTTCTTTGCACATTTGACCATGATTTTCGACACCAACTCCAAGTAAAGTTAAATTCGTTTTTAGGACTATTGTCCACTTTCCCAAACTCAGCTGACAAGGGGTCATAAAATCGAAAATACTTAATATCTTCATCCAACCGAGATTTGAAAATTGAAAAATTATTTTTGAAATGCTTCCCATTAATTATCCAGAGCATTCGTTCGCCATAAAAATCTTCTCGCTCACGAATTACATCTATCTGAATGGGTGAATTTTGGAGTTCAATTATTAAATCATCATTAGTCAAAACATCTGCGATGTGTTTACAGCCGTCCTTGGATATAACTATTTCGCAATTCTCCTTGCCGAAAACAAGTTTCCAGTTTTTATGCCATTCAGTTTCTGGCTCATACCAATAGTCACAATTTTTGTCTTTGTAATGCGCCCAATGCCATACATTTATCTCACCACATTTAGGAAACACTGGCTGGTCACACAATAGGCATGTTCCTTGTGCTTTAGGGTTTGCTTCAACTTTTACACCATTTAACGTCGCAAATAACATTGATTATCCATAGTATATTTAAAAATGATTACCCAAGCTCTTCAAATTTAAACCTACATCTTTTGAACTCTTCAATTTTGAATATTTCACAGATATCTTCTATGTTCCCAATATTCAAAATCAATGGCGATTTAAGCTCATTTTCTACAAATATTCTAAATTCATTTTGGTGTTTAAATTTATTTGATTTGTAGAATATGCCAAGCTCTCCTTCTTGATTTTGATCATCATAGTAATTAACCAAACCCCATTTGTAATACAAATTATTGCGTTTCATTGCTTTATCTATTCGTGATAAAAACTCTTTAGGGTTGAAAATAACAAGAAAGGTGTCTCCAAATTGCATGTTTTTATCATCAAGATTGTTTGAAATATTTGATAATTCAGTAGTAATTGCCAACATTGAAAAAATGTTACCTTTTATCTCAGGATTTGAAACTCTCAATTGAGCACTCAAAAGTTTGTTTTTCTCTGTATTTTTAGCGAATTCGACCTCTTTCCCTCCAAGGATCATTTTTATCCAATTTATTTGTTCTATTCTTTCGATTCCTTCTTCCGAATCCTTCCTTTGTTCATCATTTTCCATCGATTTGAAAAAATCTATGGAATTCATGAAAATCATCCCTTCGTTTCTTAGCCTTTCAATATGCTCTTTCTTGCCTAATTTGATTAGAAAGTGAATTCTATTATCCTCCATATGTTAATTTCTAATTGGATGCTGTTAGCCACCGCTCTTTTGTCTGTCGGCAGATATTTTATTTGCTTGTTATTTCGCATTTTTCTTTTATAAGGTCTGCGAAGATTGGCGGCACATGTTTGTAGAGTGTCTTGCTTGGAACCGAATAAGATTTATTTTGTCCAACGATTTCAATTTTACAACTGTCACCTTTCTGCGTGCAACAGTCGCAGAGTATTTCTTTAATTTTTTTTACTTTATTGTCTATGATTTTGAATGTGCCAAAATACATAGCCATATCAGCGCAACCCATACTTTGATACGAGTAAATTAAATTTGTCTTGCTGTCGTATTCCGCACTTACAATGCTGTCGAAACCGATAACCTTAGTAAAGCGGTCGTTGTTGTAAAGCCAGCAGTCCGAGTAGTCACCAGTGTGAATAGGCCAGACTGTTTTTACAACTTTTAAGTCAGGGATGTGGTCGCCATTAAAATCTGTTATCTGTACTAAATCATCTAAGAAACTTGTCCATACTGGGAAAATTTTTGTTGAAAAAATTGTATCCCATTTATTGATTGACTGCCGAAGAACGAGAACGCTTGTAACTGAGTCGTTGTCCAGATATCTTAGAACTGCGTGTTTGCTGCCTTTATTGAATAGGTGTCCGAGAAGTAGAGATGTCCGTAAATCTTGGAAATTAAACTGAAGAGAATCTCTCTTCAAAACGAATAAACTGTCTAAGGATTTTTTGCTTGCTTGATATATATCGGAAACGCTCTCTGCTTCTGAAACAGTAGTCGAGGAACTGTCAACAGACATTTTGTTAGTATTTGATTTGTCAGCTGTGGGGTTTGAACAGGCTGTCCATGCGAGAGAAACTGTCAGAATAAAAATTGCGTATCTCGTCATTTAGTAATATTGACTAACTATTGATTTACGTACAAAAGGTGATTGAATTCTCTTAAACCACCATAAAAAGCACACTCAACGCACCAATAATACACAAACACATCCACAACCCCCTACCACACCAGCCGGAAAACCCCAATCGAAGACCCTAAAATATCACTGGAAAAATCTGGCTCATCAGGGATGCTTTTCATTCCAAAAATACAGGCTAATTCAAACTTACCCAAACCCAAATTCTACCCCCAATAAATTTGAAACTGTTTTTGCGGCAATTTCAAATAAATCCTACCAGCCCGCAAAAGCCTGAAACCCCTACACCACTCCGCACTCACCACTCCGCACTCACCACTCAACACTCCGCACTCCGCATTTTTTCCCGATCTTCACCCTCCACAAAAACAACATTCCATGCTAAAAAGAGTATGCCTTCCCCTCATTGCCTTACTGATAACAAGTACCATTCTTCCTTCTCAAACCTCGCTTGCAGGTGGCTGTGCCACCTGCCCCGATGTCTTCTCCGCCCTTAAATGGCGCTGCATCGGTCCGCACCGCGGCGGCCGCACCGTTGGCGCCTCAGGCGTGCCGCAACAACCCGGTACCTTTTACATGGGCGTGAACAACGGCGGCGTGTGGAAAACCACCGACTACGGTCGGGTATGGGAACCCATTTTCGATGATCAACCCACCGGAAGCATCGGCGATGTGGCGGTGGCGCCCAGCGATCCAACAGTGATCTATGTGGCCAGCGGAGAAGGTTTGCAGCGACCCGATCTGAGCGTGGGAAATGGGGTATATCGCTCTGGTGATGCAGGGAAGACCTGGGTGCATACAGGACTGGAAAAAGGCCTGCAAATCGGCGGACTGGCCATCGATCCAACAGATCCGAACCGGGTGTTTGTCGCGGTGCTTGGCCACCCTTATGGTCCCAATGAAGAGCGCGGCGTTTACCGCACCACAAACGGCGGCAAAAACTGGGATAAAGTAAAATACATCGATGAAAACACCGGTGCCATGCAGGTGGCCATAGATCCCAACAACCCTAAAGTCGTGTATGCCGACTTCTGGGCCAACCGCCTCGCGCCCTGGGAAAACGGCGAGTGGCGCGGACCAAACAGCGGACTCTGGAAAAGCATCGATGGCGGCAATACCTGGAAGCAACTCACCAAAGGCCTGCCCGGCGCAGCGCAAAACCTGGGGCGTATTGGCTTTTGTATTTGTCCTTCAATGAGTAGCCGCTTGTATGCCACAGTCGATTGCGGCGGTGGCGACAATGGCAAGCAACACAGCGGCATTTACCGCTCCGACGACAGCGGCGATTCCTGGTACCGCATCGCGAGCGACGGCCGCCTCTGGGGTAGGGGAGACGATTTTGCCGAAGTGACTGCCGATCCGAAAAATCCAGATATCGTATATAGCGCCAATGTAGTCACCTGGAAAAGTACCAATGGCGGCAAAAGCTGGGAAGCGCTGCGCGGAGCACCGGGCGGCGACGATTACCACCGCATCTGGATCAATCCGGATAATCCGGAAATCATGCTCATCGCGAGTGATCAGGGCGCCATCATTACAGTGAATGGTGGCAAGACATTTAGCTCCTGGTACAATCAGCCAACGGCGCAGTTTTACCACGTGAGCACCGACAATGCTTTTCCCTACAATGTGTACAGCGGTCAGCAGGAAAGCGGCTCGGTGGGTATTGCCAGCCGGGGCAACGACGGACAAATCACCTTCCGCGAGTGGCACTCCGTGGGCGCTCAGGAATACGGCTACGTGGCAGCCGATCCGCTTGACCCAAACATCATTTACGGAGGCAAGATCTCCAAATACGATAAACGAACAGGTCAAACTCAGGACATAAGCCCGGAAGCGGTGCGAAGCGGGTTTCATCGCTTTATCCGGACGGCGCCTATTATGTTTTCGCCGGTTGATCCGCATACCTTGTACTACGCCGGGAATGTGTTGTTCAAAACACAAAACGGTGGTGATTCCTGGGACGTCATTTCACCCGATCTATCCCGGGAAACCTGGGCCGTGCCTGAATGTGTGGGCATTTACAGTCAGGATGCAGAACGCACCAAAAGACGCCGTGGCGTGATATACGCACTTGCTCCTTCCCAACAGGATACGGCCATCATCTGGGCAGGCACCGATGACGGGCTGTTGCATCTTACCCGCGATGGCGGCGCCAACTGGACAAACATAAGTCCACCCAGCCTGCGCGACTGGGACAAGGTGTCGCAACTCGACGCCGGGCATTTCGATGCCAATACCTGTTACGCCGCCATCAACAGCATCCGCCGGGATGATTATCGTCCGCATATCCTGCGCACACACGATGGCGGCATCACCTGGGAAGAGATCGTAAATGGCATTCCGGATAATGAACCCATCAATACGGTTAGAGAAGACCCCGTGCAGGAAGGATTGCTGTATGCCGGCTCCGAAAATGCCGTGTATGTTTCCTTCGACGATGGCGACCACTGGCAATCGCTGCGCCTGAATATGCCGGCCACCAGCATTCGCGATCTGGTGGTGAAAGACGACGACCTGGTGATAGGCACCCATGGACGCTCCTTCTGGATTCTGGACAACATTACGCCCTTGCGGGAAGATGCGCGCGTAGCACAAAGCAAATCCGATAAAGAGGGTGTGGTTTTGTATCCGCCGCAGGTAGCTTACCGCGTGCGCTGGAATATGAACACCGATACACCACTTCCGCAGGAAGAACCTGCCGGGGAAAATCCGCCTGACGGGGCTGCCATTGATTACTATCTACCCGAAGATGCCACCAACGTCACCCTCAAAATATCCGATCTGAAAGGTGCTTTCCTGCGCAATTACACCATGTTCGATCCTGCTCCGGATGTTTCGGGCGTGAATTTTCCCTTGTATTGGGTAAAACCATTTCAGGTGCTTTCCAATAAAAAAGGTGCTCACCGTTTTTACTGGGATCTGCATTACGATCCTATTTTGGGACGTGATCCGAATTTCCCGATCTCCGCCATTTACGGCAAAACGGCACCTGTACCGCAGGCTCCCTGGGTGATGCCCGGCATTTACAATGTGGTGCTGGAAGTGGATGGTCAGGTGTACGAACAACAATTGAAAGTGGTGATGGATCCCCGCGTGACTACCAGCATGGGTGATTTGCAGAAACAGCTTGACCTGTCCATTTCAGTAGGCGGTATGTCTTACTGGCTGGATCAGGGGGTGTTTATGCTGGAAAGCGATATGGAAGTACTCAATGCAGCCATGCCCCTGGTGAATGAACAGGGAAAAGACAGCCTGAAAACGATGCAAAGAGAGCTAAATACGGTTCTTGCTGACTCCAGAAGATTGCTGAACCAACTCAAGCGTGTGTTTAGTGTGTTGCAGGATTGTGATATGCCACCTACCTCGCAAACATCCAGGGCAGTTGAAAATCTGAAAACTGCTTATGGAGAATATCGGGGAGCTAAAACGAGATGGTCTAATAATAATAACAGCTTATTGCAAGAGCTGAAAACACTGGTTAATTACAAGCCAAAAATCAATCAACCAGTACGTACCGAACACCCGGCGCCCGATGATCCCGAGTTCAGACCTCTTTTTCAGAACGATCTTTCCAATGCCATTTTTGAAAAAGGTATCTGGGAAATAAATGCAAACGGCGAGCTGACAGCCAGCAAAGACCAGTGCATATTCACACAGGAAACCTTTGAGGATTTTACGCTGGATCTGGAATTCAAAACTGCTGAAGGCACCAATTCCGGGGTAATTGTGCATTGTTCCGATACGGATAACTGGATTCCTAACTCCGTGGAAATTCAAATTGCCGATGACTTTTCCGAAGAATGGAGCAAAGCCGATCCAACCTGGCAATGCGGGGCAATCTTTGGTCACCTGGCGGCGACTAAAAAGGCTGTCAAGCATCCAGGAGAATGGAACCGCTACACCATTACCTGCGTGGATCGTCAGATTTGGGTGATACTAAACGGCGAAATTGTCACCTACATGGATATGAGCCGCTGGCTTTCAGGCAATACGAATCCGGATGGCAGCGGTATTCCGCCGTGGCTGTCGCGGCCCTTTGCCACCTTGCCTTTGGAAGGGCATATCGGCTTTCAGGGGAAACATGCCGGAGCGCCTATTTGGTTTCGGAATGTGCGGGTTAAAAAGCTGTAGTTAAATTGATGATTGACAATTACATAATTACATGATTGTTGAAGTGATTTTTTAAATATTGATTTATTAATGTTCAAGTACTTCAAAATTCATCCATCATACATTACATCGTCAATCATGTAATTATGTAATCGTCAATCATCAATCAATAAGCGCCTCTACAAGTTCTGTATAATTTGAACAACTTGTAAGGTTTAATCTATGAAAGAAAAACAATCCATTATGAATCAAAAACTAAGCATACTGGCTTTCTTGCTGCTCATTTCCTCTTCATGCCTTGCCCAAGGTGCTGAGCAAATCATCCGTCAAAACATCTCCGCCTTTTCAAAAGCGCTGGTCGACAGAAACTACGACGCTTTGGTAGCTGCCTATTGTGACGACGCCAAAATCTTCCCAAACGGAACCAATATACTCGCTGGCAGCGAAAGCATCCGTACATACTGGACGCCATCCGAGGATGCGAGCTCTATTACCGTTTATCACAAAATCATTCCAGAAGAGATAACAATAGTAGGCTCTACAGCTTACGACTACGGGTATTACGAAGGCCGTAGCCGGAATGCGGACGGCTCGGAGGTGCCCTGGAGAGGAAAGTATGTCGTGGTTTGGAAAGAAGTGAAACCGGGAGAATGGAAAATTTATATGGATATCTGGAACCGGTCACCAAATGAGTAGATTTTCGGACATGATTGTTTCTTGACATGAATAAATAAAACCGGATACCGCTTTGCCTCGTAAGTGTGTTTGTAGGTGTTTTTCACCAAAAAAATCATTTTTAACAAACACACATAACATGTCAAAATTCACTAAACAATGCATTTCTGCTGTTGCATCAATGGTGTTGCTTTGGATGTGCACCTTGCCGGTTTCCGCCTCTAGTCACCGGGAAGCTCCACTTATTGCAAGCGATCCATTAGCCGACAACACAGATCTCTATGCCTTTCGCAGTCCGGATAACCCCAATACGGTTACCATTATTGCGAATTACATCCCGGGAGCCTTTGCCAATGGTGGGCCAAATTATTTCACATTTGGAGAAAACATCCGCTACGAAATCCACATCGACAACGATGCGCAGGTCGCCGGGGATGAGATCATTTACCGCTTCACATTTTCCAGGGTGAATGAAGACCCAACTACCTTTTTCAACATCCGCCTTGGACAGCAAAACCTGAAAACCACCTATACGCTGCAACGCAGCATCGATGGTGGCGCCACCTTTACGACCATTGTGTCCAATGGAAAAGTGCCAGCACCGAATATCGGTCCGCGTTCGATAGAATCTGGCGCCGGTTTGAATACCACGTATGAGGACCTCATTGCGGCTTCTATTATGACGGCCAGTACAGGGGAAAAGGTATTTTGCGGACCCGCCGACGATCCATTCTACGTGGATCTTGGTGGCATATTCGATCTCGGAGATGCACCACGTCAGAACGGCGCTTCCCGTGATGGTCTGGGTTTCCTGAATGTTTGCAGCATTGCCATTCAGGTGCCGATAAGCACCTTGCTGAAATCGGGAGCTCCAGGTACTCCCAGCAGTATTCTGGATGCTGATTATGTGATTGGCGTTTGGGCTTCAGCCAGCCGTCCGGCTACGCGCACCCTGCAAAGCAATGGTCAGGCTCCCGACGACAGCGGCGCTTGGGTACAGGTGTCGCGATTGGGCATGCCCCTTACCAACGAAGCCGTAATTCCGATTGGCGACAAGGATTACTGGAACCGTCTGACTCCTTATGATGAACTCAACGAGACCAGCCTCGACAATTATTTCTACAACCCTGAACTGGCCCTGTACATGGATAATTCACTTTTTGGTCCAGCGGTGCCGGCTTTTTCTGCGCTTCGTATTCAGCGAAATTCCTTGCAGAGCTTTGATTTCGGGAATGGTCAGGATGGCTTGTTCGTCCTGAAAGGCAACCCTGCTCTTGCGGGAACGGCCTTGGACGATGCTGTTTTTGGAACCCTCTTGTTGCCCGGACCAGGTAAGCCCCGTTCAGTTGACTTATGGCCCATTTTCCATACAGGTGTGCCCAACTTCCCTCCGTATCAACTGGCTACCGGTAAAAATGGCAACCCGCTTGCCGCTGGAAAGCCATTTATCAACAACTTTTTGCCAAACGGCGGGGACATGCTGCGTCTCAATATGGCTGTTCCGGTAACCCCCAGAGATGACCCTAATTTTAGCCCGCTTGGCATCGTGCAGGCAGCTGTTTTGGGACTTACGGATCCGGCTTACAATGCTTCCACGGATGTTCAGGCAATTCCAAATATGGATGGCTTCCCGAATGGCCGCCGTCTGGAAGACGATGTTACGCTGATCGAACTTCAGGCAGTAAGTGGTGTTGCGTTGGCCGCGATTGGGTTGTGGTACGACGATTACACAGCCGGCGGTGCCAACCCGGTTACCCAGAATTTGCTGAATGTGTTGACCTACCGTACTGGTGTGAACAACAATGACAAGCCGTTTAAACCCTCGTTCCCTTATGTGGCCAGCCCATGGAGAGGAACAGAACTTGGCCAGTAAGCAAAGACCCCTTGCCAAAATTGAAACCTATTTTCTTCAACACAAAATCAACAATAATGAATTGTTTTATAAATAAACTGCTGCTTGGCTGCGCCATCTGGTGGATGACAAGCGCTACGGCCCTGGCCTCGAGCCACCGGGAAGCGCCGCTCATCGCGGATGATCCGCTGGCCGATAATGTGGATCTCTATGCATTCAGGAGTCCCGACAACCCCAATACCATTACGCTCATAGCCACGTATGTGCCTTTGCAATTGCCGCAGGGTGGGCCGAATTATTACAGTTTCGGAGAAAATATTCGCTATGAAATTCACATCGATAATGACGCAGCCGTTGCGGGTGACGAGATCACATACCGTTTCACCTTTAAGCATACAAATGAAGACCCAACAACCTTTTTTAACATCAGGCTTGGACAGCAAAATCTGAAAACTACTTATACACTCGAAAGAAGCGTTGATGGTGGACAGACCTTTCAGGTAATTGTGCAGGATGGCGTGGTGCCACCGCCCAATATTGGTCCTCGTTCCATTGAGTCGAACATTGGCCTGGGTCAGACCTACGCCAGTCTCATGCAAAATGCAATTTTGACTGCCTCCAGCGGAGAAAAGGTGTTTTGTGGTTCTTCCGATGATCCATTCTTTGTAGACCTGGGTGGTATTTTCGATTTGGGTGATGCTCCCCGTCAGAATGGTGGCACGCCAGTAGATGGCCTGGCCTGTCTGAATGTAAGCACCATCGCATTGCAAGTGGATATTGCCACTTTGCTCAAGTCCGGAGTTGCGCCTACACCCACTTCCATCCTGGATGGAAATTTTGTGATCGGGGTTTGGGCATCGGCCAGTCGTCAGCAGGTGCGGACGCTTTCTGCCATCGACGATCTCAGTTATTCTGGTCCATGGATTCAGGTGTCTCGTTTGGGAATGCCTTTGACCAATGAAGCGGTAATTCCAATCGGACAAAAGGATTTCTGGAATTCTCTGACTCCTTATGATGAAATAGGCGAAACCACGCTGGATGAGTTTTTCTACAATCCGGAATTAGCTTTGTACATGGATGATGCTTTGTTTGGCCCTGCGGTGCCTGCCTTTTCGGCACTCAGAATTCAGCGAAATTCGTTGCAGAGTTTTGACTTTGGAAACGGACAGGATGGGTTGTTCGGTTTGAAAGGAAATCCGGCGCTTGCCGGAACAGCCCTGGATGATGCTGTATTTGGTACTTTGTTGTTACCCGGCCCTGGCAAACCACGTTCCGTGGACCTTTGGCCGATATTTCACACAGGAGTGCCAAACGTAGCTCCATACCAGTTGGCTACCGGGAAAGGAGGCAACCCACTGGCAAACGGGAAACCATTTATCAATAATTTCCTGCCAAATGGAGGTGATATGCTTCGTTTGAACATGGCTGTGCCAGTGACGCCAAGAAACGACCCGAATTTCAGTTCACTGGGCATTGTGCAGGCGGCAGTTTTGGGGTTGACAGATCCTACGTACAACGGCTCGACCGTTATGGAATTTATCCCCAACATGGATGGTTTCCCGAATGGTCGTCGTTTGGAAGATGATGTTACCAGAATCGAGCTTCAGGCTGTTTCGGGAGTTGCTCTGGCTGCCATCGGCTTGTGGTACGATGATTATACTGCGGGAGATCCAAATCCGGTTACCGGTAAGTTGCTTAGCGTACTCACCTACAGCACAGGCGTTGAAAGCAATGACAAAACATTTTCAGGCAGCTTCCCGTATGTGGCAGAGCCAAGCTCTGGAGCCGGTGATTGCGGCGGGCCAGTTTTTGTAGGAACCAGCGAGCTGTTTCAGGGCATCATTGGAATGAGCCCAAGACCTGCTTTGATGAAGAACTATCCAAATCCATTCCGGGACCAAACCACCTTTGAGTTTAAGGTGAATTATCCGATGAGAGGTACTGTCCGCGTTTATGATGTTACGGGCCAGTATCGGGCTACCGCGTTTACCGGAGACCTTCCACAGGGAGAGTTTACCCATTCATGGAATGCATCCGGATTGCCGGCGGGTATGTACGTGGCTAATTTGTACGACTCCAATGGTAATCTTATTCAGTCTGCTAAGATCCTTAAAACCGAGTAAGGGGAATATATTTATTTCGTTTTTGCCAGGCTGCTGATTTATGTTGGCGGCCTGGTTTTTTATGATCAATAGGTCAGTAAACCTGAGTCTCCCCATAGCCTGGAGCCTTACAGGGTTCGGGATTTAGGCAGAGTAAAGAAAGAATAAAAGGTGCGGAGCACCGTAATATCTGTAGCCCGGAAAAGGATGCCAATTAGAAGGTGCAGCGCACCGAAACAAGGATTGCCCAAAGCGCTAATGTCATATCACCAAGTGCAACACACAAGTATCCAGGGCGAATACAAGATCATAAAAGGCCAACCCAGATAAGCGGCATTTGGCTAATCAAAATAGTTTGGACATCTCGCGTTGCGTTGAGCTTGCTCGAAAGACACAATTGTGGCAAAAAAACACCCCGAACTTTCCTTGAAGTGGAAAATTCGGGGTGTTTTATGCTTGGCCTGGTAATATCGTGATGGTGTCCGAAAGTAATTAGTGAGGGTCTCCGACCCGAAAAATTACTTCGGCGCCAGATTCGGATTCAACAGATCATAGAACTGATCCAGTTTCGGCAGAATGATGATGCGTGTACGGCGGTTCGCAGCCCGGCCTTCCGGTGTGTAGTTGGTAGCAAGGGTGTTGTATTCGCCACGACCGGCAGCGATCAAACGGTTTGGATCAATGTCGAAATTTTTCTGGAGAGTTCTTACTACAGCTGTGGAGCGTTTCACACTCAGGTCCCAGTTGTCTTCGATGCAGTTGTTTTTGATCGGCACATTATCCGTGTAGCCTTCTACCATCACCTCTAGGTCGGGGCGCGACTGGATGATCTTGGCAATGTTGCCAAGTACGCCACTTGCTTTGCTGGTAAGGTTTGAGCTTCCGCTCTGGAAGAGCATCTTGTCGGACAGGTTGATAAACACAACTGTTTTGTCCACTTTAACCTCTACGTCTTCGTCTTCAATACCGTTTTTCAAAACGGATTTCAGATTAACGGCGAGCGCGAGGTTGATGGAATCTGCCTTGGTTTTAGCAGCTTGAAGCAAGTGGATGTACTTGTCTTTTTTCTCGAGCTGAGTAAGCGTTTCCTTGATGTTGTCGTTGGCCGACTGGGAGAGGACAGTTAGGTTACCTACCTGAGCCAGCTGGTTGTCGCGTTGGGTTTTCAGATCGGTGATCTGTTCTTCGCGCAGTTTCAAAGTGCTTTGGGCATTTCTTAAATCGGCTTGTAACAGTTCCTTTTCCTTTTCACAGGCGCCAAGTTTACCAAGCATGGACTTCACGCGGTCGTCGCAGGAAGCCAAATCCTTGTTTGCTGCTTCCAGTTGACTTGTCAGGTCTTTTTTAGTAGCCAGGAATTTCTTTTTTGACACGCAGGAGGTGACCATTGCTCCTGCAAAAAGCAATAAAACTAGTTGGATTGTAATTCGCATAGAAATTGGGAAATTGAAATTTAGATGTAAACAGTATTAACTTACGGTAATTTGGGCTAAAGGTCGATGAAACGCTGGTTGTATATTATTATTTTTCGGCCAATTGACCGGAAAATGACGAATGAGCGAAAAGGTAAAGAATTTTGAACGAATTATGCCCACACCGGCTTGTTTTGATTTTTAAGATTGACTAATCATTTTTAAAAATCAGTGCCTAGCTTACCTTGGAATCATTCAAGTCAAATAAACCACATATATCATTGTATGATACAAGTATTCAACATAAACGAGAAATTTGATAAGATCAGCGAGTATTGGTCGCCAAAAATTGCGGGTGAGTTAAACGGGCAATATGTCAAGTTGGTGAAGGCCAAAGGCGAGTTGATTTGGCACAGTCACGACGATGAAGACGAGCTATTCATGATATTCAAAGGCATTTTTGCCATGGATTATCGCGACGGAACTACAACAACTGTAGGACCTGGAGAAGTACTGATCGTGCCCAAAGGTGTGGAGCATCATCCACGTACGGTAGGGGAGGAGGAAGTATGGCTGATATTGTTTGAGCCGATGGCCACCAAACACACCGGAAACATTGATCACGAGGTAACCAAACACAAGCAGGACTGGATATAAACCAAATTATGAACAAAGACTACACCAGCGACCACATTTATTCAGGAGAGAATTTTAGTGAGGACCCACTTGGTCCCGGCGAGTACGAAGCCTGCACTTTCACAAATTGCGTATTCTCCGAATCCGATCTCTCGGATTACGTTTTTGCCGATTGCAATTTTGATCATTGTGACCTGAGTATGTCCCAACTAAAAGGAACGGCATTCAGGGAAGTGACTTTTCGATACTGCAAGCTTATGGGCATGCACTTTGATGATTGTAATGACTTTTCAATCTCTATGCATTTCGACAGCTGTATTCTCGATTTCGCCTCTTTTTTTCGGCTTAAACTGCGAAATACATCCTTTGTAAAGTGCAAAATGGAATCAACAGATTTCGCGGAAGCCGATCTGTCAAATGCCGACCTGTCTGGTTCTGATCTGAAAGATGCCATATTCGATAACACGATCCTTACTGGTGCCGATCTGCGCACCGCAAGTAATTTTTCCATCGATCCGGAAATCAATAAAATAACCGGAGCCCGTTTTTCGCACTTGAATCTGGCCGGTTTGCTTGGGAAGTACAGGATTTCAGTGGAGTGACTTCTGACTCCGAAATCAACTCTTTTTCCGGTAGTTCCACACCGCCCAAGCGTTTAACACCACCGCCATCGACGCAATCACACGCAATTGTGGCCACATATCTGACAGAGTACTGGCTTTCAACATAACCATTCGTATTACCTGAATCAAATAAGTAACCGGGTTGAAATGGGCAATTGTTTGCGCCCATTCGGGCATGCTTTCTATTGGCGTGAACAATCCACTCATCAGCACGAAGACCATCATAAAGAAAAACATGAAGAACATGGCTTGCTGCTGGGTTTCACAAAAGGTGGAAATGAGTAGCCCAAAACCAAGGATGGCAAATAAATAGATAGACACAAAAAAGTACAACACAAGCAAATTGCCTTGGGGTACTATGTCGTAAATAAAATACCCAAGGATGAGACCATTAGTGAAAACGATGATCGCCAGAATCCAGAACGGGATCAGCTTGCCAAGTATAAATTGCCCTTTGTGGATGGGTGACACGTTAATTTGCTCGATGGTACCAACTTCCTTTTCCCGAACAATATTAAGTGCGGTGAGGAATCCGCCTATCATGGTTACCAGGATGGCCAGTATTCCGGGAATTAGGAACAATTTGTAATTGTTTTTGGGGTTGAACCAGTTGCTTGTTTCTACATCAATACCAGCCTCTGTTTTTGCGCCAGGCATAAAGTCCAGTAAAATATCTTTATTGAAATCCCGTATGATCCTGTTCAGGTAACTGCCACCCAAATTTGCTTTGGTACCGTTGATGGCATTAACAGCCAGAAACACCTTTTGACCACCTTCCCGAACGAGGTCGCGTTCAAAGTTGACCGGAATTTCCAGTAGTACATCCGCTTTGTCGGTCTCAATAAGTTCATAGGCTTCATCATAGCTGCCAACATAGTCAACAAGTCTGAAATAGCCGGAACCTACCACTTTGGAGATCATTTGTCTGGAAAAGGAGGAGTGATCGTGATCTACTACCACCAAATTGATATTCTTAAACTCATAATTGGCAGCCAGTGGTAATATCAGGAACTGCATAATGGGCATAATCGTGGCAATGCGCAAAATGGCCGAATTCCGGAAGATTTGTCTGAATTCCTTTCTGAGTAATATGATAAGCGTTCGCATAATATTTAGTTTTTAAAGCTGTACCACGGGTTAAGCAATTCAGGACTATTCTAGTCTGATCTTAAACCGTTTTACACTTATCAAAAAGAACAGGAGTGTGATCCCGGCAAGCACCAGGGTTTCTTTCCAGACGGCGAAAAACCCGGCCCCCTTTATCATGATGTCTTTCACGATGATGTAATACCATTTGGCCGGAATGATGTTGGAAATGACCTGTAAGGGAATTGGCATGTTCTCAATGGGAAACATAAATCCACTGAGCAAAAGCGTAGGCAGCATCATACCCATTAGGGAAATGAGCATAGCCACCTGCTGAGAACTTGTTTGGATGGAAATGAGAATACCCAGGCTTAAACAGGTGATGATAAACAGACAGCTTTCCCCCATGAGCAAAAACAAGCTGCCTTTTATGGGAAGGTCGAGCAAAAACACACTCAGCAACAGGATCGCACAAATGTTGACGATTGACAAAGCTAGGTAGGGAATGGCCTTGGAGAAGATAACCATAGCCGGGCGCATAGGCGATACCAGCAACACTTCCATAGTACCGGTTTCCTTTTCCTTCACAATGGCGATGGCGGTCATCATCACACAAACCAACAGCAATACCATGGCCATTACGCCAGGAACAAAATTCGGAGCGCCCCTTAGCTGAGGATTGTACAACATCCTGATTTCAGGCGTGATTTGGTAGGGTAGGGCACCGGTAATGTTCTGTTCCTGCTGATAATCTCTAATGATGGAGCTTAGGTAATTGCTGATTTGATTAGCCAGGTTAATGTCGGTGGCATCCATGATCAGCTGCACCTGCGCTGTTTTCTGTCGCGACAGATTTTCCATAAAGTCTTCGGGGAAAACGACTGCGGCTTTTATCACCCCTTCTTTGAAGACATCTTCAATTTGCTGGTGTGTTTGCACCGTTTTCTGCACATCGAAGTACCGGCTGGCTTCAATTTTGGCACTGATCTGTTGGGAGGCAATGTCTTTTGCATAATCTACAATGATGATTCGGCTGTCTTTTACCTCACTGCTCAAGGCAAACCCGAACAGCAATATCTGGGCTATAGGCATGCCAAAGAGGATGAACAACACCTTCTTATCACGTAGTACGTGGTAAAATTCCTTTTTGACGAATGTGAAGAGTTGTTTCATTATTCCGATCTTTTTGCGCCTCTGGCCAGTTGATAGAAAACTTCATCCATCGAATTGGCTTTGAACTGTTGTTTAAGGTTATGCGGTGTATCCAGGGCTGCAATCACGCCATCGACCATTATGGAAACCCGGTTGCAATATTCGGCTTCGTCCATGTAATGCGTGGTTACGAAAACGGTTATGCCGGAATCGGATGCATCGTAGATCAGATCCCAGAATTGGCGGCGGGTAACGGGGTCTACGCCTCCGGTAGGCTCATCCAGGAAAACGATTTTGGGGCGATGGAAAACAGCGACTGAAAAGGCCAGTTTTTGTTTCCAACCGAGTGGTAACTCCTGCACCAGTTTTTTGGCCTCTTTTTGCAAGCCAAGCTGTTCAATCAATTGCTTGCTTTTGGTTTTAATTTCAGAATCACTCATTCCGTAAATACCTCCGAAAAAAGCCAGGTTTTCTTCAATGGTCAGATCTTCGTACAGCGAAAATTTCTGACTCATATACCCGATGTTCTTTTTGATCTGCTCGGTCTCTTTATATACATCAAAACCTGCCACGGTAGCATTTCCGGCAGAGGGTATGGACAGACCGCAAAGCATGCGCATGGCCGTAGTTTTTCCGGCTCCGTTAGCTCCGAGAAACCCGAATATTTCGCCTTTATGCACTTCAAAGGTCACCTCATTGGTGGCGGTGAAAGCCCCAAAGCGCTTGGTGAGTTTTTCTGCTTTTATAACAACTTCTTCTTGCATGATTTCAGAAGATTATGGTTTGATTCTTAGCTGAGTAGCTTGATAAAACAGTCTTCAATACTGGCATCAATGGCTTCAATTTCTATGTCGTTTAGCCCATGTTGTTCCAAATAGGATTTCATGGCTTTAACTTCTCCTTTCAGTTTTTTGTCCACTGATACATGAGCAAATTCTCCAAAGCCATAGCAACTAAGTGCATGTTCGTATTGGTTCAAAGCCTTGATCATGTTCGACATTTTATCTGCTTTTACAGCATACAACTTATCCGGGTAAGAGGCCGCAATAGCCTTCGGAGTGTCAATGGATAGAATTTTGCCATTCTGAATCAAGGCAATGCGATCGCATAAATTGGCTTCATCCATATAAGGCGTGGCCACTACAATCGTGATGCCCTGTACTTTCAGGCGTTTCAGCATTTCCCAGAATTCTTTTCTTGAAACGGGGTCAACCCCCGTGGTAGGCTCATCCAGAAACAACACGGTGGGTTTGTGGATAAGGGCGCAACAGAGCGCCAGTTTTTGCTTCATCCCGCCCGACAGATTTCCGGCTTTACGTGTACGGAAAGGCTCTAACTGCTTGTAGATATCTTCCACCAGGTAGTAGTTTTCTTCAATGGTGGTATTGAAAACCGTGGCAAAAAAGTTCAGATTTTCCTCCACACTCATATCCTGGTAGAGTGAAAACCTTCCAGGCATATACCCCACCTGATTCCTGATCTTTCGGTATTCTTTCACCGTGTCAAAACCATTGACAGAAGCTACACCGCTATCCGGCAACAGCAAGGTGGTCAGTATCCGGAATATGCTGGTTTTCCCAGCTCCGTCCGGGCCGATCAGACCAAATATCTCTCCTTCGTTTACGGAAAAGGACACCCCATCAACGGCCAGGAGCTTTTCCTTGCCATAGGTTTTGCTGATGTTTTGTACGACAACTGCTGACATGGTAGACTATGATTAATTTGATTTGTATGGTTTATTTGAGGTTATAAACGAGAAAAGGGTGGAAAGCACTCATCTTATATAAAGGGTGAATCCAGCGCTTCTTTATTTTTATTCAACCCCTTCGGGGTTGTGATGGATTGAGAGCTCCGACACCCCGCATTTCATACGGGGTTATCCAGTTTATCCACTTCGTGGTTATTAAACTTTTACCCGATGTATTCATTAATCAAAGCCACAAATCATCACTTTCATTGAACTGTAAATCACAGTAATCACAAAAATCAAACGAATCAAAGTCTAACCTCCCCGTACATCCCGATCTTCAAGCTACCGTCGTTCTTCACTTTGATTTTAACGGCATATACAAGGTTCGCGCGCTCGTCTTTGGTTTGTATTGTTTTGGGCGTGAATTCAGCCTTGTCGGAAACCCAGGTAACGGTGCCGCTTAGTTCTTTCTGATTGTCGGGGCCGTCATCAACCAGTACGGTGACTGTTTGACCGGTATTGACAGAGGGAAGCTGATTGCCGGTGATGTAGGCGCGGAGAGTCATTTCAGATAGGTCGGCCAGTTTGTACAGTGGTCTGCCCATGCTGGTAAATTCACCATCCATGGCGTATTTGGTGAGTACGACACCGGTTGCGGGATTGACGATCTCTCCTCTGGAAATCATGTCTTCCATTTGTTCCACGCGTTTCTGCATAGGCGCTTTTTCACTCAGGATGCCACGGTTTTGCAATTGTACACTGGCTTTGGCGGAGGCCATCTGCTGATCAATGACCGAGAGGCTTTCTCTGGCAGCCGTTAATTGTTTTTCCATGACTGAAATTTGGCCTTCTGCGTCATCCAGTTGTTTGGGGGTAGCGGCATCGGCTTTTACGAGTTTTTGCAGTCGGGCCTGTTCTTTTTTCGCAACGGTGATTTGCTCGAGTAATACATTTATTTGTGCTTGTTGAGCATCGCGTTGGGTCTTTAGGATGGCTATTTGTGGGCCAGGGTCATTTGTTTTCTGGTTCAGCGCCTGTAGACTGGCCTCAGCCTGACCTTTTTGCAATTCCAGGTTAACTACATCGATCTGGCCTATCACTGAGTCTTTTTTCAGGGCATCTCCTTCTTCTATATTGAATTGAAGGATCTTGCCGGTAGCCTCGGCGCTGACGATGATTTCATCTGCTTCAAAGGTGCCGGAAGCATCGTATTTGGAACCTCCGTTGTTGCAGGAATAAAGGAAAATCAGTGCGAGTGAAAGGATGCTAATTTTATTCATGTTGAAAAGGTTGAGATTTTATAACAAAGGGCTGGTTCTTAGTTTCCGGAGCTGGTTTTCTGTTGGTACTGGGCCATTAATAATTGAATATTGTGAAGTATTCTCGTTTGTCTCGCCGCATCTTCTGCATTCACCTCGCGGAGATAATCGCTGGATGTAATGACTCCATTTTCCAACTGGGCAGAAGCGGCACTTTTAACACTGCCTCGTAAGCGTATGATCTCCTCATCAGTATTCAAAAGCGCTTGTAACTTGTTTATTTCTTCACTTTGATGATTCAGGGTCAGGTTGGTGTTGAATAGAAAAGTTTCCTGCTGAAGATCTACACTCCGTTTATTTAGATCAATCAGGTTTCGTTGATTTTTGAGGGTGTAAAAACCACTGATCGGAATATTTAATCGGAAGCCACCGATGTAATAAGGCTCAAAATCATTGCTCAGAATATTGAACGCCGGCCGACCGTAGCCACCTTGAAAGAATAAATTCAATTTTGGCCTGTTCACAGCGGATAACAAACCATTTTGCTTGTCCAGTGAGTTTCTTTGATATTCAAAAAGCAAAAGCTCAGGTCGATTGATACTGCCAGCATAACCAGCCGGTGAAGCCGGCGTGATGAGTTTGGTTTCCTCATCGAGTGTCATTCCAATGAGCAAACCGAGCATATTGGTAAAGGCTCTTTTATTGGCCTGAAGCTCCAGCACCCGTTGCTCAATTTTCAGCGCTTCGGCTTTCAACAGATCCACACTGCTTTTGAAAGCCGCTCCGTTGTCGACGGCTCCCTGTGTACGCTTTATTCCGTTCTGGATATCGTTCTGTATCAGCGAGGTTTGTTTCAATTGTTCCTCGATCATTAAGATGCCAAAAAACAGTTGCTCCACCCTGGATTTGAGCTTGTACAGCTCAGTTTCCAGCTTTTGCTGTTCGAGTAAAGAGTTGGCTTTTTGAATCTTTTTCTGTTGTTTCACTACGCCACCATCATAAATAGGCTGGTATAGTTCTGCATAAACCTTGTACTGATCTTTGCTGAGTGGTTCTACTCCCGGAATTTGAAAAGGCAGTTCTACTACAGCAGACTGATAGGTAGCCTGCGCATTGATGTTGATCTGAGGGAGATAACCCCGGTTTGCATTTTCAATGGTGTATTCGGTACTTTTTGAAATCAGGTCGTACTGTCTCACTAGCGGATAGTTTGTCCGTGCCAGTATGTAGCAGGAGTCGAGACTGAGTGAAGTCGTTTGCGCTTCTGCGGTAAAAAAGCTCAGAAGGCTAAAGAAATAAATAACCGATTTGAAAATTTTGCTCATTTGCTTTAATCGTTTGTTTAAGAGCTTGTTGCGAGTTTTCTGCCGGAGACAAAAACGAGGGCTTTTTTTGACAGGTTTAACGTTTTTTTAGGTGCATAGCGGGGTTACGTGCCTGAAAAAAGGTGAAGACTGGCGAAAAAAGAACCGTTTTTGGCCCGGTGAGAAAATTCTCAGCAAGCTCTAAATCCAGGGTAAATTTTTTTTGTTATATCGTGCTGTTCAAAATGGTTTTTGCCCACCCGGATACGAGTTTTTTCCTATCCTCCATCAATTTTTCGAAACCGATTTCCTGAACAGAGGGTAATTGCCCAAAAATCGGACGCGCGGCAAATGGGAATACAACCATGCCCAATAAAGCCATCATAAACTGAATGGGGTGTAGTTTGGGATTGTGTTCTTTTATCTGTTGAAAGAATTTAGAGCCTTCCAGTATAGCGGCAACGGGTATGGATTGCTGTATACGGCCAGGGTGCTCCCTTAATTCGCTCAATATGAAAATTGGGAGATCCGGATTTTCCTGAAGCATATCAATGTAATGCTCTGACAATAAATCAATCTTGTTCTCAAGCGTACTCTTTTGGTCCATTAATATGGGCAAAATGGTTCCGAACATCTGCTGCATGCGCTCCATCATGATCTCTTCGAACAACTTCTCCTTGCTCCTGAAATAATAATTCAGCAAGGCCAGGTTGATTCCTGCTTCTTCGGCAATGTCTCTGGTCCGGGTGGCAGCATAGCCTTTCATGGTAAAAACCTTTCGGGCTGCTTCCTTGATCTTTTGTTCTGTGCTGCTGTCTTTTCCGCTCATTTTCTCGTTGAAATCTATAGGGGTTTGAAAAACTTGCGCCAAAGGTATGGACATGAATTTGAATTATGCAAATGATTTAATCAAAAAATTTAAACAAATGATTAAATCGCTGTTCGCTGCCGAATTATCGGGGTACTCGCCGGCGGAAACGCCATGAATAACAAAGCTCACATCAACCCAGGATATCAACCCAGCAGGGCTTCAGCCCTGGGTGTGCCGGAACAAAAAATCGCCCTGCCTGGAAATACTCCAAACAGGGCGAAATTTTGTGCTAAAAGCACAAAAAAATCAGTGATCCGGGTTACTGAAGCACCACTTCTTTCTCCGACATCATTTTCCGGATGTTGATCAGGGCGTAACGCATACGGCCCAGCGCAGTATTTATGCTTACCCTGGTCAGGGAGGCGATTTCTTTAAAGCTCATGTCGGCATAGTGCCGCAGGATAACTACTTCACGCTGCTCAGGAGGCAGAGAGTCTACCAGGCGGCGGATGTGGTTGTGTGTTTCGGAGCGCATCATAGTGGTATCGGCTCCGTCGTTACCTACGCGCAGGATCTCGAAAATATCAAAATCTTCGGAAGGATTGATATGCGCCCGGCGCTTGTTGCGACGGTGATAATCCACACACATATTATAGGAGATACGCATGGCCCACTGAACAAACTTGCCCTCGTGGTTGTACTTGCCCTTGCGGAGCGTATCAATAATCTTAATGAAAACCTCCTGGAAAATATCTTCAGCCAGGGCGCGGTCTTTCACAAAGAGATAAATAGACGTGTAAATCTTGGCCTTGTAGCGAGAAAGAAGTGTCTCAAAGGCGGCTTCGTCACCATTAACGTAACGGTTGATCAGTTCCTGATCGTGGATCATCGGCATAACTTGCATAAGCAAACGTGGTTTTGCTGTTTAACCAGTTAAATTAGAAATAGCAGAATTTAAATGGTGTACAAGTTGATGTCGATAAGCAAAAAAATGTTTGGTGGAAAAGTTTGTGTGTCGTTGTTGACGCTGTCAAATGTAGGGCTATCTGTTTTGAAGGCCAAACAATTTTCTACTTTTTAACATTTTTTTTACCGAATGTGGGGCAACCACAGAAAAATTAACCCAAAATTGCGCTGATAAAAGTATTTTTGCCTCGAAATCTAAACATGGCGATCTTCACTTCACTCTTTTATTTCTTTTAACGCAATAGCTTAGCTTTTCGCCATGTATCACCTAAGCAGAAATAACGGCGGCTATAGCGCCTTCACATGGAAATTCTAATTGTAGTCATCCTCATTATCCTGCACGGCTTGCTCGTGTTGGGTGAAATTGCGCTGCTCACAGCGAAACGCTCCCGATTGGAAGGAGAAAAACTCAAAGGGAACCGGAATGCCAAAATAGCATTGGGCTTGCTCGATAATATCGACAAGTATCTTTCAGCCATGCAGATCGGGATTACCCTGATCAGTATAGTGGAAGGTGCTTATGCCGGTGTTGCGATAGGACATCATCTGGAACCTTTGGTTAATATGGTACCGGCTTTCCAGCCCTATGCAGAACAGATATCCCTGTCGATAGTAGTAACCCTCATTACCTATTTCTCACTCATTGTGGGAGAGCTGGCGCCCAAATACATCGCCATTCAGTATGCCGAATCCATGGCCTTGGCCGGAGCGCCTGTCATGAATTTTGTGACCAACCTCACTGGCCCAATCTCCAATTTCCTCAGCTGGTCTACCAAAATGTTCATGCGCATGTTGTTCATCAAGCCCAATGATGCACAGAGCATTTCCGAGGATGAAATCAAGCTGATGGTAAAAATGGCCAACCAGCAGGGCGTACTCCACCACAAGGAAAGTGAGTTCATTCAGAATATTCTTCGTTTTGCCGATCGCGACGCCTATACCATTATGACACACCGCAATGCTGTGGAGTGGATAAACATAAACTCGCCGGAATCTGAAATCGACAAGCAGGTTTATGAAAGTGGTTATACAAAGTTTCTGGTTTGCGACGATTCAATTGAAAACATCCTGGGAGTTGTTAAGCTCAGGGATTATATCGATGGTAAGTCGAAGAAGAACTTTAAAATTCAGAATATACTGACCCAGCCCATCTATGTTCCAGAGAGCATGAACTCCCTCAAGGTTCTGGAGCGCTTCCAAAAAGAGCGGAATTATTTCGCCGTGGTTGTTGATGAATACGGATCAACACAGGGGATCATCACCCTGCACGATCTCACGGAAAATATTTTTGGTACCCTGCCTGATTTGGATGATACAGAGGAACCAAGCATCGTAGCCCGAGAAGATGGCAGTTACCTGGTAGATGGTATGATCCCTATTGATGAACTAAAGGAAACCATCAATGTAAACGAATTCGATCAGGAAGACTCAGACTATTCCACACTGGCAGGTTTTATTCTGTATAAACTCAGCGAAATTCCAAGTGCAGGCGATTCCCTTGAAGCCGAAGGCTACCGTTTTGAGATCATTGATATGGACAAAAGCAAGATCGATAAAGTGTTGATCACCAAGGTAGCTGAAGCGGTTGCCGGGGAGAAAACTGAAAATTAATTAGCTAATGTGAAAATGAGCCAATTAGCTAATTATCACATTAGCTAATTATCACATTAGAATGCAAACAAATCCTAATCATTTACACCAATTATATAATATGTGGTTATCCATTCCAAAGGATTCTGATTTTTCAATTTTTAATCTGCCATTCGGTATTTTTAAACCAAACGAAAGCGCCAGTCCCAGAGCTGGGATTGCCATTGGCGATCACATTGTAGATCTGGTGGCGGCTGCTGAGGCCGGCTTGTTTGGGAAACGCCGGTTTTTTAAGAAGATATTTGAGCAGGGAACCCTGAATGATTTTATTGCCCTTGGGAAACCAGTGACGAATCGGATACGGCGCAAGGTGCGCGCCTGGCTTGAAATGGATCAAAAACCGGAAAATGCTGTCAGCCTGCTGTGTGATCGGAAGAAAGCGATCATGCTGATGCCGATCAGGGTGCCTAATTATACCGATTTCTACAGCAGCATAGAACATGCCACCAATGTGGGAAAAATGTTCCGGCCCGACAACCCGCTGATGCCGAACTGGCGTTGGTTGCCTGTTGGCTACCACGGTCGGGCTTCTTCGGTAGTAGTTAGTGGAACAGACATCAAAAGGCCCAGCGGTCAAATACTGCCGCCGGGTGGAAATCCAAATGAACCGGTGTTCTCGCCATCGCGGCAAATGGATTTTGAGTTGGAAATGGCGTTTGTCATTGGCAAAGAAAACCCACTGGGCACACCCATTCCGGTTGATAAAGCAGATGAATATATATTTGGGTTGGTGTTGTTCAACGATTGGAGCGCCCGCGATATCCAGCGTTGGGAATACGTTCCGCTAGGACCGTTTTTGGGTAAGAACTTTGGCTCCAGTGTATCACCCTGGATCGTGCCGTTGGAAGCGCTTAAGCCCTTCAAAGTAAAAGGTCCCAAACAAAAGCCTGCTCCGCTGGAATACCTTAAAGGGCGGGGTGCACAGAATTATGAGATAGCATTGGAAGTGTCCATTGACACTGGCAAGGGTTCTGAAAACCTTATTTCCCGATCCAATACCAAGTATCTGTATTGGTCAATGGCTCAACAACTGGCGCATCATACGGTAAATGGCTGTAATGTACAGGTTGGAGATTTATTGGCTTCCGGGACGATCAGCGGCCCAACGGAAGATAGCCTGGGTTCTCTTTTAGAAATATCTCAGGGAGGAAAGAAGCCAATGAAAATGAATGATGGTACTACCCGAACTTTTTTGGAAAACGGCGACAAGGTTATCCTGAGAGGATGGGCTGAAAACGGCTCTGAAAGGGTTGGATTTGGAGAGGTTTCGGGAAAGCTAATTGAATAAAACACTTTTACCATTTTCAATATCTGTTCACCCCCCACAACAACCTGGCAATGCCAAATAAAACACCACAATTTATCATGAGAACTTACCAATTGACAACCTTGATCCTTTGTCTGATGATGGCCATTTCATGCGGCGGACAAAAACAGGAGCCTGAAACAACTGAGAAGCCTGCTACTCCGGAAGAAAGCATGGCAGAGGCCATGAAAGAAGCTCAAAAGGCTATGGAAAATGCCAATTTGGAGCAACCGGTTGAACCGGTCAATTTCCGGAAGCTGAAAGAACTGCTGCCACAGGAATTGGCGGGCTATTCACTGGAAAATGCCAGCGGGGAGACTGCCGGAGCTATGAATATGAAAATTTCCAACGCCAAGGGCAAGTACCGCAACTCCGGCAAAGAAGACCTGGTTGTGGAGATCATGGATACCGGAGGCTTTGGAATGGGCGCCATGAGCATGGCAACCTGGTCTACCGTCACCATCGACCGCGAAGATGACATGGGCTATGAGCGCACTGGAAGTATTGGCGGCTATAAAAGCTATGAAAGATACCGCAACGATGGATCTAAAAGCAATGTTTCTGTCCTCGCAGAAAAACGATTTATAGTAGATGTCTCCTGCCGCGGCTGTAAAATGGACGTATTGCACAGCGCCATTAAGGATATGAACCTCAGCCGCTTTAAAGGACTTGAGTAAGTGATGAGTGATGAGTGATGAGTGCGAAGTGCGGAATGTTTAAAATTATGCTCTACTCCGCACTCCGCACTCCGCATTCAAATCCTGATCTTATTCACATCGCGTACTGACTCCCATCATTGTTATTGACTTGAGTTATCCTGCAAATTGGAGCACAAAATCTTAAGTTGTGTTCTGGTTTCTAACCATTTTCTTTTTCGTGTTTGGATTGATCCTTTTTTTGCCGATCCGGCTTGAATTGGATTCAACAGTTGGTCTATACAGGGTGTCCTGGGTAGGCATATTTGCCTGTTGGCTTGTTCCGAATGAACTGGAAAGGTGGAGGATTTTCCTACGTGTATTCCTTTGGAAAAAGGAATTGACCTTTACAAGCAAGCCGAAGGTGGAAAGCCGCAAAAAGGATGTAAAACCAGTTGTGAAAAAGCGGAATAGAGCAATGTCTTTTCACCGCATGTGGCGCATGCTGAAGTATGGCATCCGCGCCATCAAACTTGACTGGCTACAGATTAACTGGGATACAGATGATTTTGTGTTGAACGCCTGGTTGTATCCGCTTTTTCACGCCATGAATGGCCACAGGAGGCGCTTACAAATAAATTTTATGGGCGATCAGCAATTCGTGCTTAAACTGCATACCAACCTGGGTTTGTTAACCTGGGCGATGATGCGGGTTTTCATAACTTCTAAATCATAAAAGCCATGCAAACTAATTTTGATGAAGTACTCAGCAAAGTCACTGATTTTCTGAAATCAGAAGCTAAAACTGAAACCGTAATAGGGGAGGAGTTTACATTAGGCGAGTTTATTTGTGTGCCGGTTATTCGTGTTGGACTAGGATTCGGCTATGGAGGCGGTGAAGGAGAAGATGGTGCAAAAGCACACGGAGGAGGTAGCGGCGCAGGTGCCGGAATCGGAATCGAACCACAAGGTTTTCTGGTAACACGAGGAGCCGAAATTACATTTGTGCCTTCCAAGAGTAGCAAGGGACTTTCTGCCGCGTTTGAAAAAATGCCCGATGTCCTGGAAAAATATCTTGCCGGCAAAGAAAAGGCAATCGCCAATTGATGATTTTCAGGTAATAGTTTGATTGTGGCAGTGGAAGCAACAGCTTTCGCTGCCTTTAATTTTAAAGAATATTATTCCGCACTCAACACTCAACACTCAACACTCCGCACTCAACACTAATCTTCTCTCTTTACATTGGAAACCCAATCGAACTTTCTAAGCTCAAGAATGGCGTGTTGTAATTGATTGGTATTCACCACGATAAGGCCCAGGTGGCCAACGAAATACCCGCCTTCTCCGGAGATTTCAAAGGAACGAATGTTTATTCCCAGGTCATAAATACGGTTGGTGAGTTGCTGAATTACACCCGGCCCTGTATCAATACCGGTAACCACAATTTTGGTAAGAAATGAGTTTTTGGAGATGTTCCCCCAGGTAGCTCTCAGTACGCGGTGCCCGTACTGCGCCAGCAAATTATTTGCATTCGGACAGTCAGAACGGTGAATCTTTACACCGCCTTGAACCAATACAAAGGCAAATATTTTATCTCCCTGAACGGGATTGCAGCAATTGGCAAATGAATACTGGTAGTAGCTACCCGGCTCGTCATTGATGATGATCTCTGGTTTTTGATCTCCTTTCGGTTTGGCGATCTGAATGGGAGTAGGGCCGGTAGTTTCCGGGACAACTTTGGTTTTGATGCTATCCTTTTCAATCAGCTGCGTACCATCTGCCTTGAAAAAGCGATTTATCTTTTTCAGCTCAACTTGTTCCAGATGTATGGCGCTGAGAAACTCCAGCCGGTTATGGTATCCATACCACTTTACCAGCATATCGCAGTTTTCATCAAACGAAACCCTCAGGCTATTCAGTTTCCTTTCCAGAATTTCCCGACCATAATCAGCCTGGATGCGTTTCTCTTCCTTAAGGGCCGAGCGAATGCGGTTTTTCGCCCTTGAGGTAACCACATGCTGAAGCCAGTCTTCACTGGGTTTCTGGTTTTTGTCGGTGATGATTTCCACCTGATCACCATCGTGCAGCTTAACATGGATCGGGCAAACGCGGTTATTGATCTTAACCGCCCGGCATGTACTGCCAATATCGGAGTGTATGCTGAAGGCAAAATCTAATGCAGTAGCGCCATCCGGCAGAGATTTCATTTCACCCCTGGGGGTGAATACATGCACTTCTTCAGTGAAAAGTTCACTTCTAATGTCGGCCAGCAGCTCAATGGCATTTCCGGAGGAGCTTTCAATGGTTTCCCTGACCCGGTTTAGCCATTTTTCGTAAACATCCGGGTCTCCTTTCTTACCAGCCTTGTATTTCCAGTGTGCCGCAAAACCTCGTTCGGCAATTTCATGCATCCGTTCGCTGCGGATCTGTATTTCTACAAATTTATTGTCCAGGCCAAGTACCGTGGTTTGCAGCGACTCATAACCATTTGATTTGGGAGAGGTGATCCAATCGCGAAGCCTTTCGGTAATCGGTTGAAAATGATCGGTGATGTAGGAATATACATCCCAGGCACGGCGTTTCTCCAGTTCTTTGGGTACATCTATGATCACGCGCACCGCAAAGAGATCGTAAATGTTCTCGAAAGAAACGTTTTTGGTGTTGATCTTTCGCCAAATGGAGTAAATGGATTTTGGTCGTCCCATAACCCGGTATGGGAAATCCAGGTCCTTAAATATTTCGTGGAGGCGCTCAATAAACTTGTTGATGTACTCGCCTCTGATCTTCAGCTTTTCTTCAAGCTTGCGGGCAATATCTTTGTATTCATCCGGGTGCTCAATTTTGAAGCAGATGTCGTCGAGCTCGGTTTTTATTTTGTGCAAACCCAGGCGATGCGCCACCGGAGCATAAATGAAGGAAGTTTCGGCAGCGATCTTTTTCTGCTTGTGCTCCGGCATGCTCTTGATGGTACGCATGTTGTGCAACCTGTCGGCCATCTTGATCAGCACCACCCGCACATCGGAGAGCATGGTTCGCAGCACTTTTCCCAGGTTCTCGGCTTGTGGACTTTCAGTTTCGTGTAAACCATCAAGTTTTGTCAGGCCGTCAACAATAAGGGCTACGCGATCGCCAAATTGTTCATGGATGTCTTTGAGGGTCACTTCGGTGTCTTCCACCACATCGTGCAATAGAGCACTGACGGCTGCTGTAGGTCCAAGACCTATTTCTTCCACACAAATACGGGCCACTTCTATGGGGTGAAGTATGTAAGGTTCGCCAGATTTCCTCCGCTGTTCCTGATGGGCTTCCACAGCCAAATCAAAGGCTGCGCGAAGGTTTTTTTTGTCCTCCTCGTTCAATGGATTCCTGAAACAGTGCAGCAGGTCACGGTAAGCTTGTAGGATAAGCTGGCGTTCGGCTTCCTGGTCTGTGAGTTCAGGTTTCTTTTTAAGGTTATCTGCTGTTGCGATCATGCACCTTACCGTGGTTGTTAATCTGTGACTGCTTTTTTATCAGCCTGCTAATCGGAGAAATGCCCAAATGGCATTTTATTATCACAAAAATAGTGCAAAGATTTCTCACTTGCGATTCTGAAAAACAGTCTTGAATTAATTTACAATTATTCTACTGATATGTTCTATGTATTATGTACTTTTGCAGCCCTTTTTGAAATTTCGGGAAAAATGCGGGCGTGGCGAAATTGGTAGACGTACCAGACTTAGGATCTGGCGCCGCGAGGCATGGGGGTTCGAGTCCCTCCGCCCGCACATCTTTCCGACATAACGCTTTGTTATAGAGCTTGTTATAATTTTCATTCAGTTTTTAGTAAACCTGATTGTTGATTTCTTGTTCTTAAATTTCGCGTTTTATAAAAAGTCGTTCCCCTGGCCATCCCGGGAAATTCGTCTCACCAAAGAAATTTTGTACACATGCCTACCGTTGTCCGCCAAGACCTAGACAACAGCTCAGCTATCTTAACCGTAACGGTTACCCGCGAAGAATTAATGCCCAAACTGGAATCCGAACTGAAGCGATACCGGAAGAATGTTCCGATTAAAGGTTTCAGAGCCGGTCACGTGCCTATGTCTTATGTGAAAAAGATGTATGGACAGGCCATATTCGGGGATGTACTCAACGACCTCCTGGCCGAAGAGCTTTATCAGTACCTAAGGGAAAATAAACTGGATGTATTGGGGCAACCACTACCATCCGAAGATCAGGGACAGTTTAACTTTAAACTCGACAGTCCTGATCCAGAGTACGCGGTGAAATACGATGTGAGTTTTGTGCCTGATTTTGAGTTGAACAGCCTTGGCAAAGGCGATAAATTTGAGCGCTATACAATTTCCGATGTAACCGAATTGGCAGAAGAAGACTTGGAGCATGCCCGCAAACAACTCGGCCCACGCACGGAAATTGAGGATTCCATTGAAGAAAAAGATATGGTGAAAATAGAAGCGCGTGAACTGGATGGAGACGCCGTTAAGGAAGGCGGTTTGGAAACCACTATTTCGGTTTTGGTAGAAACGGTTGCCGATAAAGACACCAAAAAGAAACTGCTGAAACTCAAAAAGGGCGATACACTTCGCTTCAACGCCAGAACACTGGAAAATCACGAAAGAGATGAAATGTACCGCAAGTACATTTTAGGTCTGGCCGCTGATGACACCAGGGAAGTAGGCGAAATGTTTGAAGGAACCATTACGGAAGTAAGCCGTGTTGGATTGGCTGAGCTGAATGAAGATTTCTTCAAAAACTACTTTGGCAATGACAGCATCACTACAAAAGAAGCGGCCATTGAAGAGATCACCAAAGGAGTAATTCATTTTTACGACATCCGCTCCAATGCCTTGCTGATGCGGGATTTTCAGGAGAAGCTGATGGAGAAAAATAAAATTGCTCTTTCCGAGAAGTTTTTGAAGCGCTGGTTAAAGGTGACAAATGAAGGTAAACTTTCTGATGAGGTGATTGACAAGGAATATCCGGCCTTTGCCGATAACCTGGTTTGGTCGATCATTCGGGATAAGATAAAAGCTGCCAACTCCCTTGAAGTGACCGATGAAGAGTTGAAGAATGCATTCGCTGCTCAGGTGCGTCGCTATTTTGGCAACAATGCCAATATTCCTGATAACATCATTGATCAAAGCGTTGAGCGCCTGATGGAGGATAAGGAAAATGTGAACAAGACGATGACGGATATTGAAACGGATAAAATATTTGATGCACTTCGTGAGCAGATAACCGTGAAAGATAAAGCCGTTCCTTCCAAGGAATTCCATAAAATTATTGAAGAAATTAACGCAAAAGCTACAGCGCAACAAGGCGAAGATGCCACCTTGCGCGAGGCTGTTGCTGAATAATTCTTCGTTTGTCGGTAAATTTACGGCGGTCGTACTGGGAGGCAGCCCGCTGGTAGAGCAAAGCAGTTCCCGAATTTCAAAAAATAACTTTCTGCTGAAATTCTTGTTTCATTTGCCTCAAAAAGTATTCAAATATGTTTGACAAAAACGAATTTCAAAAATTTGCTACCCGGCACCTGGGCATGAGCAGCATGCACCTGGAAAAGTACATCGCAGCTACTACTCCCAACATTCAGGGTTTTACCCCTGCAGTAATCGAAGAACGGCCAATGCACGCACAAGCCATCGACGTTTTCAGCCGTTTGATGATGGATCGCATCATTTTCCTGGGCGTACCAGTCGACTCTTATGTTTCCAATGTGATTCAGGCTCAGTTGCTGTTTATGGAATCAACCGATCCAAAACGTGATGTGCAGATTTTCATCAACAGCCCTGGAGGTTCTGTGATTGACGGACTCGGCATTTACGATACCATGCAGTACGTGGCTCCGGATATCGCTACTATATGCACCGGACTGGCAGCCAGTATGGGTGCCGTGTTGCTTTCAGCCGGAACAAAAGGAAAACGCAGTTGCCTGAAACACAGCCAGATCATGCTTCACCAGCCAAGTGGTGGTGCACAAGGCCAGGTTTCAGACATCGAGATCTCCTACAAGTTGATCAAGAAAATGCAAAAGTCATTGTACGATATTTTGGCACTTCACACAGGTCAGACCTATAAAAAAGTGGAAGCCGACTGTGACAGAGACAATTGGATGGATGGTCAGGAAGCCAAGGCTTATGGTCTGGTGGATGAAGTGCTCGACCGTACACCAAAGAAATAAATCAACTCACGTATCTATGATCAAAACTGGCAAAACTCCACAACATCAGTGCTCTTTCTGCGGAAGAGGTGAAGATGACGTCATGATTCTGGTATCCGGCATGGATGGCCAGATTTGTGAGGTATGTACCGAAAAAGCCCAGGAGATCATAGATCAGGAGTTGCGGAAGGCTGGTGTTGAACCGAACAGAGCGAGTGCGCCAGGCAATGCTTCCAAAAAGAGCAGTGCTTTCAGTGGTCCTCTGAAGGTAGCGCCACCCAGAGAGCTAAAAGCGTTCATGGATCAATATGTGATTGGCCAGGAAGAAGCCAAAAAAATACTGGCAGTGGCCGTTTACAATCACTACAAGCGCCTGCAACAGTTGGAGAAAGGCATTGTGAAGGCCGACGATGATGTGGATATCGAAAAATCAAATGTCCTATTCGTAGGACAAACAGGTACCGGTAAAACGCTGATGGCCAAGACCATAGCGAAGTTATTGCATGTGCCGTTTACCATAGTGGATGCCACCATTTTTACGGAAGCTGGTTATGTAGGAGAAGATGTGGAGAGTATCCTTTCCCGATTGTTGCAGGTTTGTGATTACGATGAAAAGGCTGCTGAACGCGGCATCGTATACATAGACGAAATTGACAAGATTGCCCGCAAACAGGACAATCCTTCCATTACCCGGGATGTTTCGGGTGAAGGTGTACAGCAAGGGATGTTGAAAATGCTGGAAGGCTCTGAAGTGCTGGTTCCGCCTCAGGGTGGTCGCAAACATCCGGAGCAAAAACTGGTCAAGATCAATACCCACAACATCCTGTTTATTTGTGGAGGAGCTTTTGACGGTATTGAAAAGATCATTGCCCGTCGGGTAAATACCCAGGTAATCGGGTACAATAAGGCCGAAGCGGAGGAAATTGATAAGGAAAACCTGCTGCAATACGTGAGCCCACAGGACATCAAAACATTTGGCCTCATACCTGAATTGGTAGGCCGTGTGCCGGTGGTTGCTCACCTGGATCCTTTAGATGTGGATTCATTGCGCAGAATCCTCACCGAACCGCGAAATGCACTGGTGAAGCAATATGAAAAAATCTTTGCTCTCGAAGGCATTAAGTTGAAACTTCACCAAAGTGCCATTGATCTGATCGCACAGAAAGCCTTTGAGTTTAAACTGGGCGCCCGTGGACTTCGTTCGCTGTGCGAAACCATTCTCACGGATGCCATGTTCGACCTTCCTGCTGTTGAGGGAGACAAAGGTGCTAAACGGCAGCTTGTCATAAACGCAGATTACGTGAAGGAAAAACTTGAGGGAGCGAAACGGGCAAAACTTAAAGCGGCCTGATAGAGCCTGAAAATTAGTCAGGATGTACAGAAACGCTCCCATACACCCGCTGCTGCGTTTTTTCTACCTGATATGCCGAATTCTCACCTGGTTTGGAGTACACGTATTTTACCGAAAACGAAGGGTTTTAGGCCGTGAAAATCTGAAATTCGACGGCCCAGCCATCATCGTCGTGAATCATCCAAGCACCCTGCTGGATGTATTGAACCCTTGTTTACACATAACACAGGAACCTTTTTTTCTGGCCAATTACGGGATGTTCAAACACCCGGTCATGAATTGGATACTGACACGTTTTTTTTGCATTCCGGTAAAAAGGCGCGAAGATGTAGCAGTAGGGGAGGACAGAAACAACGATGCGGCGTTCAAAAAATCTTTTCAGCATTTGGAGAAAAACGGTTTGCTGTTCATCGCAGCGGAAGGGGTAAGCTGGATGGAGCGATGGGTAAGACCATTTAAAGCGGGTGCAGCGCGTATTTCTCTTGGAGCAGAGGCAAGACAGAACTGGAGTTTGGGTGTGAAGATTTTGCCGGTCGGGCTCAGTTACAGCGCTCCGGATAAGTTCAGGAGCGATGTGATCGTTAATTTTGGAAAACCAATCCAGGTTGCTGAATGGAAATCCAAATACTCTCATGATCGAAATGATGCCATCAATGATCTTACTCTTAATATTCAACAAGAGGTAAAATCACTCGTGCTGGATATTCACCAACATGAAAACCACGATTTCATAGAACAACTGGAAGAGATTTGGCGGGATAAGTTTCCAACTGATAAAAATGAGTATTTCAGATTCAGGAAAAGCCTGATTGAGCAAAATTTTGATAATCAATTACTTAAGGAGGAGGTTGGAAAGTATAAAGAGCTGCTGGATAGCCATGGCCTTAATGATATGGGGCTTTATGCGGCTACTCAATCCAAAAGCTTGTTTTCGGAAGTTTTCTTGCTGATACTTGGTTTTCCTTTCTTTCTTATTGGATATACTTTTTTGGTGATTCCCTGCCAACTGATCTATCGCCTCACAAGAAAACTGGATCTTTACATTGGGTATGATGCTGCGATAAAGATCCTGGCAGGCTTGATTTTCTTTCCTTTGTACATGGCAGGAATTTGGCAACTGGCCAACTGGTGGCTCGGCAATTCAGGGTATGCCTGGCTTGTGTTGGCTGGGTTTATATTATCTGGCTTTTTTGTGGAGTTTTATCAAAACAATTGGTTTCGAAGGAAACAGAGAATGGCAGCCATGTTGCTAAAAGATCAGAAGCCGGAAATGTTTAATCAATTGCACAGCCTACGCAGCAACATAATGGACATGACAAGTATATGATACAGGAATTACGTGACGATACACCGGGATGCAAACAACGCATCCATCTCAATAATGCGGGGGCCAGTCTCCCTCCACAACCTGTATTGCAGGCCATGCAGCAATATCTGGAATTGGAATCGACCATAGGTGGTTACGAAGCGGTGGATCTTTTACACGATGAACTTCAAGGGTTTTATGATGCAGTGGCCAACATGCTGGGGACTCAGGCAAATAATATAGCCTATGCCGGCAGTGCAACCGATGCCTATGCAAAGGTGTTGAGCTCTATACCATGGCAGAAAGGTGATGTTATCGTCACCAGTGAAAATGACTACAGCTCAAATCGTATCGCATTTTTAGCTTTGAAGAAACGCTTTGGGGTTGAAATAATTCCTTCTTTAAGTGTTGCTATTAGTGATGCTGAACTTGCGGATCTAGAGAGCTTAATTAAAAATCAGCCGCCAAAACTGCTGGCCATATCTCACATTCCTACCAACAATGGATTGGTGCAGCCAGTGGAAGCCATTGGTAAAATTTTGAGGAATACCGAAACGCTTTACCTGGTGGATGCCTGTCAATCTGCCGGTCAAATGCGCTTGGATGTGAATACCATTGGTTGTGATTTTCTCACAGCTACTATGAGAAAATTCATGCGCGGGCCCAGGGGAGCAGGTTTTTTATATGCTTCTGATAGAGTTTTTGAACTGGGACTGGAAATGATGCTGCCCGACATGCGCAGTGCCACCTGGACCTCAATTGATGGCTATAAAACCGTACAAGGCGCCAAAAGATATGAGTATTGGGAAGTGCCCTATGCGCTGGTTATGGGGTCGAAAGTGGCAACGGAGTACGCGGTAAATCTGGGACTTGAATGGATTGAAGCACAGGTAAAACGACTGGCTGATTTATCAAGGAATCTGCTTTCGGAGATGCCGGGAGTGGAAGTGTTGGATTTGGGAAATCAGCAATGTGGAATTGTCACAGCACATGCAGATCATTGGGATTATGGCAGCATCCTGCAAAAGCTGCAGGCTGAGCATATCAATTGCAGGGTTTCCCCTGGTATGGTACAAGGTGGTGAATTTCCGGCTCCCGGTAGGGATAAAGCATTGAGAGTATCTCCGCATTACTATAACACAGAAGATGAGATCAGGCGTTTTGCTGAGGTATTAAGGCGGGAATTTCCACGATAAAAGTGCTTCCATTTCCAGGTGAACTTTGCAGCCTGATGCTGCCGCGATGCTCCTGCAATACTTGCGAAACATAACTTAGACCAAGGCCATGTCCTTTAACATTATGGGTATTCCCTACAGGCACCCGGAAAAACTTGTCAAAAACCTCCTGCTGGTACTCTTCTGGAATTCCAATGCCGTTATCCCGGACGCTTAGCTTGACAAGATTTTGGTTTTCAATGACCTGTGTTGAAATGCTTACCTCTATCTCCGGATTTTCCCTGCTGTATTTTAGGGCATTGTCGAGCAGGTTATATACAACACCGGTGAGGTGAAGTTTATCTCCTTTAACCAGAAATGAATCACCTGATTTATGGAAAGATATTGTTGCTTTCAAATTGGATGCCTGCAAAGTCATGGCATTGATCACCTGCTGACATACCTCTGAAAGGTCAAGTGTGGTCAATTGTAATTTGAGCGCCTGTTGTTCAAACATGGATAAACGGAGCACTTTTTCAACAAGCAGATTGAGTCGCTCCAGTTCCACCTTTGAGATGTTCAGATATTCTTTTGTCCTTTCAGGGCTTTTCAAGACCTCAAAATCATTGAGCGCCTCCATTGCCACGCCAACTGTGGTTAAGGGTGTTTTCAACTCATGGGTGACATTGCTGATGAACTCGTTTTTTTGTCTGGAAAGCCTGTTTTGCTGTTGTAAACTGTTGAATATCAGCCAAAAAGCAAGACTTATCATGCCAAGTAGTAGCAGGGAGAACAACCCATAAGGAAGGACTTTTTTGATCAGATAGGCCTGGTAATCTTCAAACACGGCCTGACTGAATTGGTGGCGCATAAAACCGGCCGGTATGGCGTCAGTAGCCATCAATCCGGAATCGCGGAGCGCTCCGGGGTTGTGTGCCATCCGCAGCATAAATGAGTTGGGTAAGGAAGCGTCATTTAGTGCGCGGGTATAAGACTGCTGCAGTTCATCTCGGGAAATCGTGTCGCCTTGAAAATCAATAACCAGTTCATCCGGCTTGGGCATGGTGGAATCACTGCGGAAGTTGAGAAGAAAACGTCCCAGTCCGGATTGCAGTCCTGAAGGCTGGCTATCTGTAGTCACTACAGTGATCTGAACAGTTCTTTCTTCACGGCAAACAGAATCTTGTAGATCATCAGCCATGCTTTTTCGCACCCGCAGACCGCTTTCCCATCGCATCTTTTGTGAGGCTTCGTGGTCTCTCCATAGCTTTCTTTCAAATATGCGTCCGTCAACGGGTAAGGGTAAGCTTTCTTTTGCATCAAGGCCGCTTTTAACCATGGCCCTGCGTACGAGCGAGTCTTGCAGACTGATTACCGTTTTCTGGAAAATGTAGTTGGTTTCTTGCTGAAGCGCACTTTTCTGTTCTTCCCAGATCTTCTTTATCCACAATACCTGGGAAATGCCAAGCAATAAGAGGCTTACTATGATTAACCATAATAAGCGCTCAGGCTGGCGATAAAGAGTTTGGAACTTGAACATCAGAATAATTGATCTGGTCTGGGAAAATCAAACAGAACCATGGCAAAAGTATTGACTTTGCCGACAGCCTAAAACAGCTGTTAACCTTAATTAACCTAATATCAAGGTCGCTTAACTTCTATATGGCGGCTTTGAAAACTACTTTTGCCCAGCTCTTTTTTCATTCATTTCAATGTAGCTTATTTATGAAACAACTGTTCTCTGTTAGCCTATTTATATGCTTTTTTCAAATCCTGACATTCGCCCAGCAGCAGGAGGGGATTATTTCCTTCGAAGAAAAAATGAATTTGCACCGTAACCTTCCGGAAGATGCGGCCGACATGAAAGCCATGATGCCTGAATTCCGTACCCAGCAAAATGAATTGCTTTTCAACGCAACTGAAAGCCTTTACCGCAATGTAGAAGAAGAGGAAGAAGATGAGGGCTTTGGAGATAACCAGGGGATGGTGATCAAAATGCAGCGCCCGGAAGCGCTTTACTATCGCAATTTTGCGGAAAAAAGGAAAGTTGATCAAAGGGAGTTTATGCGCAAAGAGTATCTTATTACAGACTCAATTGGCGGTCAAACCTGGAAAATAACAGGGGAAACAAAAAAGATCCTCGAGTACAATTGTATGGGCGCTGTGACCAGCGATACTGCCCGAAAGCAGGAAATTACTGCCTGGTTTGCCCCTGATCTGCCCTTGCCTACTGGTCCTGCTTCTTACGGTGAATTACCTGGTACCATTCTGGAACTGGATATAAACGACGGTGAAATTGTGATCAGCGCAAAAAAGGTGACCTTTAAAAAGCTGAAGAAAAAGGACATTAAGGAGCCGAGCAGCGGTGAAAAAATAACACAGGCAGAGTTCCAGGCTTTGATAGCCGAGCGTATGAAAGAATTCGGTGGTGGTGGACGACGGATGCGCGTGATCCGAAATTAACAATTCTTACAAGGCGAGGTGATCGGCATGAACATTTGTGCCCAGGAAAATACCGGCCTTTTCTTCAAATACACGGGCGGATTCGGTGGTGAAATACCGAATCTGCCCGTTTTTACTGCAAACCTGTTCTATTTCCGGGTGGCGCATTAGGTAATCCTGTAAGCTTTTCGCCACAATCTCTCCCTGGGAAATCACCCGAATGCCATTGGGTAAAAAGTTGTTTATCTTATTAATTAGTAAAGGATAATGTGTGCAACCCAATACAATGGCATCAATTTCCCCCGACATGCTCAATAGCTGATTGAGATATTTTTCTACAAAATAATCGGCGCCATCATTCTGATGTTCGTTGTTCTCAACCAGCGGTACCCACATGGGGCAAGCCTGTTGGAATACTGTAAGCTCAGGAAAGAACTTCTCAATTTCCAACACATAAGACTGTGAGCTGACGGTCCCGGCCGTAGCCAGTATGCCAATCTGGCCGCTTTTAGAAAAATTGCCAATGATCTCGGTGGTTGGCCTTATAACTCCCAATACTCTCCGATTTGGGTCAATGTTAGGCAAATCCTGTTGCTGGATGCTTCTCAGTGCTTTGGCGGATGCCGTATTGCAAGCCAGGATCACGAGCTGGCAACCCATGTCGAACAGGTGTTGTACACACTCCAGGGTATAGTGATAGATGGTATCAAAATCCCTGGGGCCGTAGGGAGCCCGGGCATTGTCGCCCAAATAAATATAGTCATATTGGGGCAATAGATTCCGGATCTCGCCAAAGACTGTCAGACCTCCATAGCCGGAATCGAAGATGCCAATAGGTGCCGGCTTGATCATGCTTGCTTATAAACCAAAAATTGAACGGCCGAGATAGGTTGCGGCGTCACCCAGTTCCTCTTCAATTCTCAGCAGTTGGTTGTATTTGGCAATCCGGTCGGAGCGACTGGCAGAACCAGTTTTAATTTGTCCGGTATTGAGCGCCACGGCCAGGTCGGCAATGGTGGTGTCTTCAGTTTCGCCGGAGCGGTGGCTGATCACCGAAGTGTAGGCGTGTTTGGTGGCCAGATTTACCGAATTAATGGTTTCAGTGAGAGAGCCGATCTGGTTTACTTTGATCAAAATAGAGTTGGCAATGCCATCGTCGATGCCGCGTTGTAAACGGTCAACATTGGTTACAAAAAGATCATCACCAACCAGCTGAATGCGGTGGCCCAGGGCTTCAGTTTGCATTTTCCACCCGTCCCAGTCGTCCTCGGCAAATCCGTCTTCAATGGAATAAATTGGATAGCGGCCGCACCAGTCTTTCCAGAAAGCCACCATGTCTTTAGAATTGTATCGATCACCGGTGGATTTTTTGAAAACATATTCACCTTTTGCAGCGTCGTAGTATTCTGTAGAGGCAGCATCAATGGCAATGACAATATCATCGAGCGGACGGTAACCGGCAGACTCAATAGCTGTCATAACCATCTGCAAAGCTTCTTCATTGTTTTTAATGCCAGGTGCAAAGCCACCTTCATCTCCAACGTTTGTGGAGTAGCCTTTGTTTTTGAGTACTTTCTTTAAATGATGGAATACTTCAACGCCCATTCGAAGGCCTTCCTTGAAGCTGTCGGCGCCAACAGGCATGATCATAAACTCCTGAAAATCAATTCCATTGTCGGCATGTGCGCCTCCATTCAGGATATTCATCATGGGAACAGGGAGTACGTGTGCATTCACACCTCCGAGATAGCGGTAGAGCGGCTGGCCAAGTTCCTCTGCAGCAGCTTTGGCCACCGCCAGACTTACCGCCAGGATGGCATTTGCCCCGATTTTACTCTTATTTCTGGTGCCATCCTTTTCGAGCATCATTTTATCAATCCGTATCTGATCGCATACTTCATGTCCGAGTAAAGAATCGCGCAACACTTGTTCAATATTCTTAACGGCTTTTTGTACCCCTTTGCCTAGATAGCGATCTTCTTCATCGCGAAGCTCAACGGCTTCATGTGCACCAGTGCTGGCGCCACTAGGCACGGCAGCACGGCCGATAAAACCGGTTTCTGTCCAAACTTCTGCTTCTACAGTGGGATTGCCGCGTGAATCAAGGATTTCGCGAGCCAGTACTTCTCGGATAGCGCTCATAAATGTATTTTAGTTGAAATTAAAAATTTGATATTTGACAGTGAAAAATCACTGGAGGATGGCCACAAAAGTAGCCAAATCTTTCAGAGCATAGATACGTAATTTTACTGCATATTTGTCCAAACCAGGTTGCAGCCATTGCACGGTTTAACACAAAGTTCATTATGTTTGCCCAACGCAAGCAATTTAACCAAGCAGATCATTATGACACATCCGAACGCAACCTTGTTCTACGTGGAGGACGACGAGAGCCTCAGCTTTGTAACCCGTGACAACCTGGAGCTCAGCGGCTACGTGGTTACACACTGCGAGAGTGGGCAAAAAGCCCTGGAAGTGATAAAAAGCGGCCAGAAATTTGACCTGTGCATTCTTGATGTTATGTTGCCTGAGGTGGATGGATTTACCCTGGCACAGGAGATTAGAAAGCGCGATGAGCAAGTGCCGATCATATTCCTGACGGCAAAAAGCCTGAAACAGGATAAAATTCATGGACTTACCATTGGCGCCGATGATTACATCACCAAGCCATTCAGTATTGAAGAATTGCTGTTGAAAATCGATATTTTCCTGCGCCGAACCAAATATACCACCATGCTCAAGCCGGGAATCCCGGTAGCGATCGGCTCCTATTCCTTCGACTATAAAAATCTGAGTCTGACTGGAGATGGGTACAATGAAACCCTGACGCTGAAAGAAGCGGACTTGTTGAAACTACTCAATGAGCACAAAAACCAGGTGGTGAAGCGCTCTTTTATTCTGGAAACCATCTGGGGAAAAGACGATTACTTCCTGGGCAGAAGTCTCGATGTATTTATTTCCCGCTTGCGCAAGTATCTGAACCTGGACGACCGCATTAAGATTGAGAATATTCACGGGGTAGGGTTTAAGTTCAGGGTGGATGATTGAAATTAGCTAATGTGAACCTTGTTTTATGCAGGCTTAGGTATATCAACGTATGGTTTGTTTGCCAGATTTAAGTGGCAAGTGGTAATGGTTAATGCGGGTACCTTAATGATTGGATTAGGGCATATGATATTGCATAATCAGATTGTCCCTGTTATTGGTGCAATATCGCTTTTTATTGGCCTGTTTTCAATCATTGCGCACAACGACCAAACGATAGCCCGGAATGATTTGGCTAGACACTCAGCGAACATATTTTCGCTAATATCTTCCCTCAACTTATCATCATTTGGCTTGTTACATGATTTGCCAGTACCTTTGTGCCGCATTTGCTAATTATGATGTCACGCACCGCAAAAACATGTAGCTGGATTTGGATCGCCTCACTTATGGTTGCCACCATAGGGGTGAGCGGGCGTCAGATTTACTGCTATTGCGTGGGCCAGACAAGTTTCGAGTTTTTTGCTGGAGATGACAATGGAATTGAAGATGCCTGTTGTTTGAAAGAGGAAAAGCAAGCGGAAGATTCATGCTGTAAAATGATGGATCATCAAAGTGATCCAAACTGCTGCACAAGCAAAACAACAAAGGTTTTTCACTTAAAACCTGACTTTACAACACAGGAAGCCGACGGCAATCATTTTAGTGATTTAGAGTCCCCTGTATATCACCCACCATTTACGGAATTCCTGCAGGTTTGGCCAAAGCAAATTTGCGGCATTCAGCAACTTTCCAAGCCACCACCCGTTTCCGGACGCATGATCTGCGTGCGCCACAATATTTTTCGTTGTTAGATGAATTTATCAACAGGGCGTCATACCCTGAAAGGATTTGCTTGCCCGGTATCATCCGGTGCAGGTATTTGTTTCATTTGATTAATTGAGTACACAATGAAAAATATAATCAGTCTCTTTTTAGGGATATTCATCTGCCTTGGCCCCATTGTTGGGCAAGAGCCAGATGCCAAATTGACCGGAATAGTAACCAATGAAAAAGAAGAACTCCTGATAGGCGCTTCTGTTTACTGGAAGGATACAAAAGAAGGGGCCGTCACCGACGTAGAAGGTAAGTTTTCCATCCCTATTCGAGATGTGAAAGCAACCGTTATTGTAAATTATGTTGGATATACTCCGGCGGAAATAGAGGTGTTGCCGGGTGAGAATAACCTGTGGCTGGAACTCACTGGGGTGCAGGCGTTGCAGGAAGTAACTGTAGCCGGCAAGTCATTCGACAACCGTATTTCTACCCTTGATGTGAGGAATGTAGAAAGTATTTCCAGCAACGAACTTAAGAAAGCGCCTTGTTGCAATTTGTCCGAGAGTTTTCAAACCAACGGCGCCATTGATGTAACCTATCCCAATCCATTGACAGGTGTCAAGGAAATTCAGTTGCTGGGATTACGGGGTACATACAGTCAGTTTTTGGTGGAAAACAGACCAACCATGACAGGTGTTTCCACTCCATTTGCCTTTGAATACATTCCCGGTACATGGTTGAGTGGATTGTCGCTGGCAAAAGGCGCCAGCACCGCGAAATCTGGCAGTAACGGCATAACCGGTCAGGTAAATGCCGATCTGGTAAAACCGTCAACGGATAAACCTTTGTTTGTGAATGCGTTTACCTCCACGGAGGGTAGGGCAGAGTTGAATGTCCATTTGAACAAAAAAGGAAACAAGGTTTCCAATGGTCTTTATTTGCACGGGAGTACAGTGGAAAATCTGTGGGATATGAACGGCGATAATTTTAGGGACTCGCCAAACCGCCAGCAGCTCAACGCGATGTACCGGATGATTTTTGACGGGCCAAAAGGCTGCGGACAGTTTAATATCCAGGCTTTGACGGACAAACGGCAAAGCGGGCAAATAAAACCCAATGAAGCAGGAGAGCTGTTTTCCATAGACCAAAACAACGATCGGGTGGAAGCCTGGGGAAAATATGGAAAGGAAGAGCTGTTTGGCCATCGCTTTCTGGAGCTAGGTAACATCATTGGAGCTTCCTGGCACCGGGTCAATGCTGTGTATGGCCACAATTCCTACCAGGCAGAGCAAAGGTCATTCTACGCGCAAAGTCTGATCCAGAGCATAATAGGCAACACAAATCATAAAATCGTGGTGGCTCCTTCACTGCAATATGATGACATTCAGGAAACTGTAAACGAGGGCGATTTAAGCAGGAAAGAAACAGTTGCCGGATTAATGGCCGAGTACACATTCAGCAATCCGAGTTTCAGAATGGACATCCCGGATTTTGTACTGGTGCTCAGTAATCGCATCGACTGGAATAGCCGCTTTGGCTGGCAAATGACCCCAAGAATGAGCGCCAAGTACAATTTTACGGAAGAAAGCATCATCAGGGTTTCCGCCGGTCGCGGTTTCCGCTCGCCCAACCTGGTGGCGGAGAACATCAGCCTTTTGGCCAGCAACCGGAGTTTTCAGTTTGATTCTAATATTGGCCAGGAAGAAGCCTGGAACTATGGCGTTAATTATACCCAGAACTTCCACATTGCTGAAAGGGAGGCGAGCTTCAGCGTCGATTTATACCGCACCGATTTTGTGAAGCAGGTGATCGTAGATTTGGAGCAGGCGCCCATAATCAACGGAACCGACAGCATTTTTTTAGTGGCGTTTTACAACAGTCCAGGTCCTTCATTCAGCACAAGCTTTTTGGCTAATTTTCAATACAACCTCCTGCCTGGTCTGGATGTGAAGCTTGTGTACAAGTGGAATGATGTCCGCGCCAAATTTGCAGATGGAGAACTTAAGTTTCAACCGCTTGTTGCCAAACACCGTGGCCTTGTATCAGTAGACTACAAGACTCCGGCTGAGAAATGGTTATTCAATACCTATGTGCAAATAGTTGGCCCTCAAAGGTTACCCGACAATTCTTACGTACCACATCAGTACATTCACGACTTTCCACCCATGACACCCACTTTCGCTTTGTGGAATGCTCAGGTTACACGGAAAATTGGTACAAAATGGGAGTTGTATGCAGGGTGTGAAAACATCAACGGGTTCAATCAGCACCATGCCATTATGGCTTCCGGGGAGCCTTCCAGTCCCTATTTCAATGGTTTCCAGGTGTGGGCGCCCATGATGCGGCAAATGGGGTATCTAGGGGTGAGATTTTCGCCAAACGGACTTAAATGAATGTGGAGTGCGGAGTGAAGAGGAAAATCGGGATTATTCAACACTCCGCACTCAACACTCCGCATTCACTTAAGTTTCTTGGGGCTATATCGGGCAATAAGTTCCCGGGCCATAATGGTGTTGGGATTGTAAGAAATCAGTTCTCCGAAATTCAGGGATTTTTCTACCATGCCTATTTCTGTGCATCCAAGCAGGATGGCTTGAGCGCCAGCTTCCCGCAACTCTTCAATGCCTTGGTTTAGGGTGTTCACTACATCCTCTTCAACTGAATCACCGGAAGCCTTAATTCTGAAAATAGGCTTGTGGATAAGTTCTTCATGGCGTTCATAAGGGAGGAAAACAGGGGTTAGTCCAGCATCTTCAAGCGACTGATGAAACAATCTGGCCCGATAAGCTCCGGTTGTGGTCATGACTCCAATTCGGTTTATAGCCAATTGGCTTTTCAGGATTTCCTGAATCGAAATGTCGATCAGATTGACAATGTCAACTTTAGAACCGTCTTGATGTAATTTTTGAAGCAGCACATCGTAGATACCGGGAGAATGAGCTGTGTTACAGGCAATGGCGATCAGCGTTGCTCCGGCTTTTTCGAGCATTTGGATCACGTTGGCAATACCATAGGCCGGATTTTCTCCTTCCCCGTGAAGTAAAAAGGGCATGCGGTCTACAATTTCGCCTGGCAAGGAGGCTAGTAAAACCGGTAAATGATCCTGATCGGATTTGGCAATTGTATTGTCTATGATCCTTTTGTACATGTCCACCCCGGCAATGGGCCCAATACCGCCAACAATTCCAATCATTTATCTACAGAAATTTGGTCTGGTGAATCTAATGGTAATTCTTCGTGCAGCACTTCAACCGCATCTTTTTTATTCAGGATTTTCCATATTTGAATAATTGCGGTCACTGAAAACACACAGCCAATGATAAAGTTGAGAACATCCTGACTGGCATTCAGCTTTTGAACAGCCAGTTTTCCGCCAAAGATAAAAATGAAATGTGCAAAGAGTGTTCCCAGACCAATGCCAAGTAAGAACCCGTTGTAGAATCCCTTTTTGTGTTGCATAATACCTTTGGCGTATAATACAGCACTCCAGCCAAGCCAAAACGGAATGGCTGCCGGACTGATGCACCGCATAATGAAACCAAGAAAAAAGCGATGCATGGTTTGCGAAAGAAGGGGATTCTGAGCATTGTTGTGTCCCAACGCCGCCTTAAAACTGCCTATGGCCAACACAATTACAATCAAAATGGCCAACCACTCCATAATCTTAAAAATCCTCTCCTGTTTTTTTATCCAGGAAAGCGCCACCAGCAAAAGGCGCACATAAAACATTTCCGCTACTATACTACCCACAGAGAAATACAAGGCCGGACGAATTCCCTCCGTTATGCTGATCTGCATAGCCGACAAGCTAATGGTCCCAATAACCATCGAGCCTAAGAAACTGATTCCCAGACCAGTGTAAAATACCCTGAAAATCTCTTTCATCTGTTAGATGTTAAAATAATGAGCAATGGACAACGGATAATGAACAATGAACAACGGATAAAGAACAATGAACAACGGATAATGAACAATGAATGACAGATCGTGAAGACAATTGTAATTCAACTAGATTTATAAAATCAATGATCTCTATCACTACTCGAATAGATACACCTTAAATCTACCATTTTCCCTTGTTCATTGTTCATTGTCCTTTGTTCACTAATCACTTCCCCTCATACTCATCCAGTTCATCCAAATACCGGTTTACTTTCCGGAGGTACCGAAGGCCTTTGAAAAATGACCAGCGTTCTACCCCTTGATTGAAATTGTACTGGCAAACTTCATACATCAGTTTCCAGTGATATTGTAATTCTCTGACCGCTTGTCCGAATGTCATGCCACAATGATATATATGGCTTGGCGAAGCGCCGGCGCCATTGTACTCAAGGATGGCATAATTCTGTCCTTTTTTCAACTCGGCAATGGAATTGCATTTAATATCGTAGCGCCCCCAATAAAAATGTTCGCTGTAATTGTTCAGCCGATCAAAAAACTCCGTTAGTTCGGCATCCGCTTCGTGCGTCAGATTTCTCAGTCGACCACCGCGGCTTCTGTTTACTGCATAGGTCAGTACGAAACGCTCTTTGTCGGCTGGTATCCAGTCGAGGCGTTCCTGGTGTCGTTTGAACATCAGATCTGCCCGCTTGCTGGCCTGAGGGTGTTGAAGAATTAATGTGCGCAAAGGAGTAACACCATCACCCCAAACCTCCATTGACTCCCGCAGAATAATGCCGGTTATTTTGCCTTTTTTACTATTGGGATGACGTACATAAAAGACGCCCAACTCCACTGGTAAGTCAATCAAATCCTGAACTATGTAATCAAAGGGAATAAACTGGTGGTAGGCAAGAAGATCGGCTTCGTTGTCAATTTTTCTGAAAAGCAATCCTTTGCGGCCGATATCTGGTTTGACTATAAAAGGAAATTCAAATCCGGCTTCCTTGACAATTTCTTTCACCGATTCAAAATCGGCTGAATGGGTAATTAGTCGGGTACGGGGGTAGGATTCAATCGGAAGCTGTTTATAAATGCCCGATTTAGTTTCTCCTTCATAACCACCAAATGGAATGGTAGGATTGGAGGCGGTGAAAAACCAAATGGAGCGGGTACGCAGCACATGCCAAATCCAGGCAGGGGCTAAAGGAGCATATACAGCCCATGCCGGCCAGAGTTCCCAATTGAACAGCTTTTCAAAAAATCCGGTTTTTTTTACAACGGGAATGTCAGGTTCGACGATTGTCTGGGTCTCCGTATTGTCCACTGCAAGTTTGTTGTTTGAATAATCGCGCAAAAGTAGCTTATCAGGTTCAATTAATTCCTGCCCAGACGGCAAACCTGCAAATTGGCATGCACACTACTTTTTTTAGCCCGCTTTTTCGGCCAATTCCAGCCAGCGCATTTCTTTGGTATCCAGTAATTCCTGTAAATCACCCAACTCTGTCGACAGTTTTGCAGCCTCCTCAGGATCCAGAGCAGAACTGTTGAATTTGTCCAGGATGGTAGCTTTTTTTGTTTCAGCGCTGGCGATTTCCTTTTCGAGTTTTCTCATTTCATTCTTCTCGGTGTTGGTCAATCCGCCGCTCGCAGCCTGCACTGGCGCTTTTGTCTCTGCTTTATCGTTTTGTGCCTGAGTATTGCTGATTTCAGCGCGTTTCAGGGCTCTGTATTCAGCATAAGTTCCGTTAAAATCCTTGATCTTTCCATTGCCCTCGAATACGAAGAGGTGATCCACCAGTTTGTCCATAAAATAGCGGTCGTGCGTGACTACTACCAGGCAGCCAGGGAAGTCTTCCAAAAAGTCCTCCAGCACCGAGAGCGTGAGTACATCCAGATCGTTAGTAGGCTCGTCGAGTATCAGGAAATTCGGGTTTTTCATCAGCACCGTAAGGAGGTACAGCCTCCGGCGTTCACCACCGCTTAACTGACTGACGTACACTTGCTGCTGTGGCCTTTCGAACAAAAAGCGTTCGAGCATTTGTGCGGCAGAAAGCTCCTTCCCTTTTTCAAGAGGAATATAATCAGCGATGTCTCTCACAACATCGATGACCCTTTTATCACCAGACAGTTGAATACCTTCCTGACGATAATGACCAAATGTCACGGTTTCACCCACCACTACTTTTCCTGTATCTGGTTGTAGTTGCTGGGTAATGATCTCCATGAAAGTTGATTTTCCGGAACCATTTCTGCCCACGATTCCCACGCGTTCCTTTCGCTTGAATTTGTAGGAAAACTGCTCGATCAGGTGTTTGTTGCCGTAAGATTTGCTGATGCCATGCAGCTCCACAATCTTTCCTCCCAGCCAGGTTTCCTTGATGGCCAGAGTCATTTCTGAGGGCTTTTTCTTCAGCTCGTCATTGACTTCTTTTCGGGAGAAATAGGCATCTACGCGCGCTTTGGCTTTTGTCGTACGCGCTTGCGGAGATCGCCGCACCCAGTCGAGTTCGCGCTTTAGAAGTTTATTCTGTCGCTCGTAAGTGATGGCCTCGTTCTCTTCGCGAAGGGCTTTTTTCTCCAGATAATCAGCGTAGGACCCTGAGTACCTGCGAAGCACGCCTCCTTCCAGTTCAATGATGCTATCACATACATTTTCAAGGAAATAGCGATCGTGCGTGACCATAAAAAGGGTGATTCCGGGAGACTGAAGGTATTCTTCTAGCCACTCGATCATTTCAATATCGAGGTGGTTCGTAGGCTCGTCGAGTATCAGAAAATCAGGTTCTTCGAGCAGTATTTTCACTAATGCCAGACGCTTTTGTTGTCCCCCTGAAAGGGTGCCGACTTTCTGCTCAAAATTGTCCATCCTGAATCGGAAGAGAAACTCCTTTACCCGGGCTTCGAATGACCAGGCTTGTTTCTGATCCATTTCTGCCATGGCATCCTGCAACTCCTGCACCTGATCGGGATGTTGCAGCGCTTTTTCATAGCGTTGAACTACCCGTACAAGTGGATTGGAAGGATCCAATACGGCGGACAGCACATCCATTTGCGGGTGAAAATCCGGCTCCTGATCGAGCCATCCGATGCGAATATCCTTTCGCAATATAATTTTTGACCGTTCTCCTTCTGAACCTTCCCGTCCACCAATCACCCGCATGAGGGTAGTCTTGCCGGTGCCGTTCTTGGCGATCAGCCCAATCTTTTGCCCCTTATCTATATGGAGGCTGACATTTTGAAACAAAACCTTTTCGCCATAGCTTTTGGTAATGTTTTCAAGCGTAAGGAAGTTCACAGGAAACTAAGTGTGTGGTTTAAAAGGAGGTAAAGGTATTTAATGTGATAATGTGATAATAAGCTAATTTGATAATGGTTCCTCATTATCGTATTATCAAATTAGCTTATTATCACATTACCCATTCATCCAATCCTCTATTTCCTCTACCTCCATCGGGATGTTTTTAAACATGTCGATATTCCCTTTTTCGGTGATGAGGATTTCGTTTTCGATGCGGATGCCCAGGTTTTCTTCCGGTATGTAAATGCCTGGCTCACAGGTGAATAAATTGCCGGCTTCCATGGTGTGATAGCGGTACATGATGTCGTGCACATCCAGGCCGAGGTGGTGGCTGGTGCCGTGCATGAAGTACTTTTTGTAGGCCGGCCATTCCGGGTCCTGTTTGGCGATATCATCTTTTGTGATTAGACCCAGTCCCAGCAACTCGGATTCCATGAGTTTACCCACTTCTTTGTGGTATTCAATAAAGACAGTACCGGGAACGAGTAGCTCACGGGCGCCTTTCAGAACCCGCAATACAGCATTGTACACATCCTTCTGACGTGGGCTGAAACGACCGTTTACCGGAATTGAGCGGGTGAGGTCAGCGTTGTAGTTGGCGTATTCGGCGCCAAAATCCATCAGCAGAACATCGCCGTCTTTGCATTGCTGGTTATTGTCGATGTAGTGCAACACGCAAGCGTTTGCTCCGGAGCCGATGATTGGCGTATAGCCATGGCCGGTTGCCCGGTTGCGGATAAACTCGTGCGTAATCTCTGCTTCCACCTCATATTCCCAGACTCCGGGTTTTACAAACTTCATCACCCTTTTGAATGCCTTTTCCGTAATGTCGATGGCAGTTTGGGTCGCATCCACCTCCCATTTGCTTTTTACGGTTTGCAGCTTTTTCAGAATGGGTTGTGCTCTGTATAGTTCGTGAGCGGGATAACGGCTCTGAATTTCGCGGGCAAAGCGCAGGTCACGGAATTCAACCGGCGAGAGAAAGCGGTCGTTTTCGTTCAGGTTCAGATAAATACCTTCAGACAGGATAATCAGCTCGTTGATCATCTGCTCGGCTTCATCGGAAAAATATACTCTTTGAATACCCGAAGCTTCCCGGGCCTCTTCTTTGGTGTATTTATGACCTTCCCAGATGGCCAGGTGTTCGTTGGTTCGGCGTATGATCAGCACTTCTTCATGCCCTTCCCGTGGGCAGCCAGGGAAAAGCAGCAACATGGTTTCCTCCTGATCGATGCCAGTCAGGTAATACAAACCGGCATTTTGTCTGAAGTTATGGTATTGGTCGCCGGAGCGTGGAGCCATGTCATTGGCATTGAAAATGGCTACAGTACCGGGTTTCATGTGGGCTGTGAATCGCTTCCGGTTATGAATGAATAGTTCGGAGCTGATAGGATCGTATTTCATAATAAAGATGCTTGGAACGCTTAGGGTGGCTCAATAAATAAGAGCGCAAAATATTTGGGCCGACAAAGTACCCAGCTTTCAGGCAAACAGCCAAACATACATCATCTCAAATTTAGAAATTAGCAGCGCGGGGATGAATGTGGAATGCATAATGCAGAAGTGAAGGGGAAAGTGCGATTTTAAAAGGGTTGATCGTAATTACAATCATACTTCTTCATTCTACTTCAAATTTGCAGTCTGCAGTTTGCGATCTGAAATCTGCAATTTAAGACCCTGTCTAATTTTGTCCTGACCCAATCATTGCAGAAGCACCATTGATCCGGATAAAAATATTTGCCATAAAATTTCAGCCAAACCCAAAAATGCTATTTTTGCCGGTCTGAATGTCTAAGCACCACAGGCAATTCATAATTCCTAACTCATAATTCATAATTAACAAATGACCTTTCCTGCCAATTTAAAATATACCGAAGACCACGAATGGATTCGCCTTGAAGGGGGCAATGTAGCCTATGTAGGCATCACAGATTATGCACAGGATGCCCTGGGTGAACTGGTGTATATAGAAGTGGAAACCGTTGGACAAACCCTTGATGCAGGGGCTGAATTTGGTACGGTGGAGGCTGTGAAAACCACTTCCGAACTTTACCTGCCTGTTAGTGGTAAAATAATCGAATTCAATGATAAAGTGAGTGATTCAGGAGATCCTGCACTCATAAACTCCGATCCTTATGGAGATGGCTGGATCATTAAAATGGAAGTGAGCAATCCGGATGATGTGAAGGAGTTGATGGATGCCGGAGCCTATGAGGCACAGTACGGGAGTTAATATGATAATTTGATAATAAGCCAATTTGATAATGGCACATCATTATCGAATTATCAAATTGGCTTATTATCAAATTATTCAAAATCATAGTTCTTAAGCTTAGGGGCTTTCCACCAGGTAAAGCCCACCACAGCCAGCGTCATCAACCCGCCGAAAACAACGGCGGGCACGGTGCCCATAAGGCCTGCAGTAATGCCGCTTTCAAAGGCTCCCAGTTCGTTTGAGGAGGTGATGAAAATGCTGTTGACGGAGGATACCCGGCCTTTCATGCGGTCGGGTGTTTGAAATTGTATCAGGGCGGCTCTGATGAAAACACTGACTTCGTCAAACATACCGGCGACTACCAGAATTACGAAAGAGAGGTAAAAATTGGTACTCAGGCCAAATCCAATGATGCAAAGCCCGAAGCCGGCAACGCAGGCCAGCATGATCTTACCAGCGGATTTTCCAAGTGGTTTATGCGCCAGAAACAAAGCCATGGTGATGGCACCTATTGACATGCCGGCTCTGAGAATACCGGCGCCTTCCGGTCCTACATGTAAGATGTCTTTGGCGAAAACAGGAAGCAATGCCACGGCACCGCCAAAGAAAACCGCGAAAAGATCCAACGCAATGGCTGAGATAATTAATTGACTTCCAAAGGCAAAGCGAAGGCCTTCCTGTATGCGTTTGATGGCAGGTTCTTTCAAATTGCCTTCCGGAACGGGTCTGGGTGTGATTTGAAGTACAAAAAGCAGTCCGGCTACGCATAATACGCTCATCAGTCCGAAAGTAGCTTCCACACCGGCAAAACCGTACACCAGCCCACCGACGCCAAGCCCTGTGATGCTGGCTACTTCCCAGGTACTGCTGTTCCAGGTGATGGCATTTTGCAGTCTTTCTTTATCTACCAACTGTGGCAAAAAGGCAAAGTTGAGTGGACTGAAAAATCCTCTGGCGATCCCGGTGAAAAATATGATGCTGTAAATGGAGAAGAGTAGGGTAGACTGCGAAATGGAGTCACTAATTGAGGCTACCGTGAAAAGTGAAATTGAACAAAGCAACAACAGGGAAATGCAAGCCACTAGCAAATTTCGGCGATTGTACTTGTCGGCCATGTGACCTGCCCATAAACTGATACCAATGGCCGGTAATGCTTCGGTTAGACCAATAAAACCCAGCATCATGGGGTTTTCAGTAAGCTCATATATATAATACCCTACGGAAACAGACATGATCTGGGTGCATAATGTCGTCATAAGGCGCATGCCCAGAAGCATCCGGAAATCGGGAATTCTTATTGCAGCGTATGCGTCTTTCTTTGTGGTTGACATATTTGCTTGTCTGATTCTGTGTTAATGCGGCTTTTTTATTTCTCGCAGATTCTATACAGATTTGTTGCGCAGATTTCACACAGATTTTCCGTGAAGAATCTGTGAATTTAATCTGCTTGAAATCTGCGAGAAATATGTAGCAATCGAATTACCCGTATTTTTATTTGACACAAAAGAACAAAACAGAATAGAGCCTTTTCCATATTTTGCAGCCCAAATTAAAAACCATTGGGAAAGCATCGTTTTTCCCTTGATTATATGGAACGGATCTCTGTTTTTGACATTTTTAAAATTGGTATTGGGCCAAGTAGCTCTCACACCATGGGCCCCTGGCGCGCTGCCCAGCGATTCACCCGCGAAATCGATGTGGAGCAAGTGGGCGCAGTACTGGTAGAACTGTATGGCTCCCTTGCCAAAACAGGAAAAGGCCACGGTACGGATCTGGCTGTTCTCTTGGGTCTTAACGGAGATGACCCCGTAACAATTCCCGTGGAGGCGGTTTCTGAGAATATTCAGAAGATTGAATCGACAAAAACGATCATGCTGGCAGGGAAAAAGCATCTTGAATTTGACCCTGATGTAGACATTGTTTTTCAATACGACCAGACCCTGGATTATCATGCCAATGGAATGACTTTCAGGGCTTTTTACCTGGATGGAACCGGTGTTAGCCAAACCTATTATTCTGTGGGAGGCGGTTTTGTGGTAAAAGAAGGGGAAGAGAATAAATTCAGCGATACGGTGCTGCCTTGTCCGATTGACCGCGGCGCGGATCTTAGAAAATGGTGCAATGAACAGGGAAAGAGCATCTCTGAAATAGTAATGCAAAATGAACTTTGCTGGCGTTCGGAAGAAAAAGTGATTGAAGACCTGAACGCGATTTGGGAAGTAATGAAACAGTGCATTTACAAAGGTTGCCACACCGATGGTATTCTTCCGGGCGGACTGAATGTTGAGCGCAGAGCCGCTGCTATTAACCGAAAGCTGCTGAGTAACAAGCCTTACCGTGACATCAACGACTGGATCAGGCAGATCAGCCGTGGAACCCTGCCATTTCACGGTATTTTAAAATGGGTAAGCTGTTTTGCATTGGCGGTAAACGAAGAAAACGCCGCCTTCAGCCGTGTGGTGACTGCCCCTACCAACGGAGCAGCCGGTGTCATCCCGGCAGTACTGATGTACCATGTTTGTTTTAGCGAAAATTTCATGGAAGGCGACATCGCAAAATTCCTGCTCACAGCCGGTGAATTTGGAAGTCTGTTTAAGAAAGGTGCCACCATTTCCGCCGCCATGGGTGGGTGTCAGGCAGAAATTGGAGTATCCTCAGCGATGGCGGCGGGTGCTTTGACCGAGTGTTTGGGTGGAACCTATGAGCAGGCAATTATGGCAGCAGAAATAGCCATGGAACATCATTTGGGTCTTACCTGCGACCCCATTGGAGGCTTGGTTCAGGTGCCCTGTATAGAGCGGAATACCATGGGCGCCATCAAGGCCATTACAGCTTCCCAAATAGCCCTGGAGAGCGATCCCTCAAAAGCAAAAGTAAGCCTTGATGCCGTGATCAAAACCATGAAAGAAACGGCAGAAGATATGAGCCACAAATACAAAGAAACCGCTGATGGAGGGCTTGCCGTAAACATACCAGTTAATGTGGTTGAATGCTAACTTGCCTGCAAATACCTGATAAAGAGTAAGTTGGCCTTTTGTCTTCAAGCTGTCATAACCCTGTTTTCAGACCTTACGATTTTTTGTTATGGTATGAATATTGTTGAGTTACCATATCACTCAACATGATCTTCCTCACATGCGCCAGCTCGATGTGCTTGTTGCCGACAACCACCCAATTTTTGCCCAGGGGCTTCAGACGGTTTTGTCCACCCCCGGTAAAGGCTTTTTGTTCAATGTCAAAGGCATTGCAAAATCGGGTACTGAGGTTACAGACATGCTTTACGAGAACAACCCGGACCTCTTGTTGCTGGATATGTCCCTGCTGAATTCAGAGGGACTTAAAAAACTCTCGGATGTAAAACGCAAATACGTAAACACCCGAATTCTGATCATGGCTGGCGCTGAAGAGCCAAACATTCTCAGAGATGTATTCGACTCAGGTGCAGATGGATTTATGCTCAAGTCGGCCACCAAAGACGAATTGCTAACGCTGATCGAACAGGTTGTTGAAGGCAATACCTTCTGGCAAACCCACCAGTCAAATGGAAACCTCACTGAGGACGGCAATCCGGAACTTGCTTTTGCCAGAAAGTATGGACTAACCCGTCGCGAACTGGAAATATTACAGTTGATTGGTGAAGCACTCGACAACCGGAAAATCGGAGACAGGTTGTACATCAGTCACCAGACTGTAAGTGTACACCGCAAAAATATCATGCGAAAACTCGGCGTCAATTCTACGGCAAGTCTCATCAAGATCGCCTTCGAAAACCACCTGGTCTGAAGCTGAAGTTTGCCACGAAAAGCCCGGTTCATTATCAATATCATCATGCTTTTTTAAAGCCCCTCTAAGGGGCAAACCCCAAATAGCCCCGAATGAATGCGGGGCCTTGTAATTTCCGTTAGCCTCATCCCCGAACAAGGGTTGAATGTGAAATTTGGTGAGGTTGTTCAACCTTTCATTATGGTTATTTTTTACTCAATGCATCATCGCACATTTCATTCAAGTCCATTCTTGTATTCAAACGCTTCCACTTTACTATTTTTCTGTTAACACGTTATTTAAATTTGGGAAGGTATAATACCAATTTTAGGGTAAAATGACCGTTTTTCCTCGATTTTTCAAGTATTAGCTAATTATCACATTTGCTAATTACCACATTTCCCAAACACAGGCATGGTTTTTGGATTACTGTTAAATGCCGCCAAATGGCGTGGAGATTGCAAAAAGAATTTAAAGTAAATTATCATACGATTTATATCTTTGCTTCTCCCGTATCCGGTTCGGTCCGGAAAAATTTAATTTGGCTCAAATCCTGAATTTTTCACGCGAATAATCTTATGAATAAGAACATTCACACCCTGTATTTAAAATTTGTAATTGGCTTTTTGTTTTCAGGTCTTTTCCTGATTTCCCAAAAAACATCAGCACAATGTTATCTCACCTGCAATGATCTTGTGCAGGTTTCCCTCGATCAAAATTGCGAAGCTGAAATTATGCCCGACGATATCCTGGAAGGGAATGGTTGTCCGAATGGCAATCTTCAGGTTCAGGCAAAGATCAATGGTGTTTGGGTGCCGGCAAGCGGCAACTTTGTGGCCGATGCTGACAACATCAACCAAACCCTTCAAGTACGTGTAAGAGATCTGAATACCAGCAATGCCTGCGGTGGTCAGATTCACGTTGAAGACAAATGGAATCCTTCTGTTACGTGCTCAGATGTTTTTATAAACTGCGCAGTAACCAACTACGATCCAGCGTATCTGCAGGACGTATTGGATATCGAAGAAGCCTATCCGGATGTTGTAGAAAACTGTACTGCTTATACACTTACTCACATCGATTCCTATTTTGACGTGCCATGCAATGGTTCCATTAACGGTATTTCAGAAATAAGTGCTTATGTTATTCGGAAGTGGACTGCTGTTGATGCAAGCGGCAACTCTGCTACTTGCAACCAATACATATACTTTGAGCGCAAACACGCGTTCGATCTGGTGCTTCCGGCAAACGTAACAGTTGATTGCGAAAACCCGGTGACCGATCCAAACACAACAGGTGTTCCTCATGTGTTTGAATTTGGACAAGAATATCCGATCTGGCCAAGCAGTGCAAGTTGCGAACTCACGGCCACATATGAAGATCAGATCCTGACCATTTGTGATGGTACCTACAAAATTTTGAGAACCTGGACCATTCTTGACTGGTGTCTGCCAAATGGCGGCTCCAATCCGGTATTTTATGTTCAGATAATCAAAGTAGAAGATACAACCGGTCCGATCGTAGACTGCCCTGAAAATATTACCGTAGGTACAAATCCTAATGACTGTCAGCGTGATTACGATTTGCCAGACATCATTGTTTCCGACAACTGCTCCCGTTTGAAATCTTTTGAAGCACAATGGGATGATTACAATGGCATTGGTCATTCTCGCTTTGGCTCGTTCAGCAATTTCCCTGGGAACAACCTGTGGGATCGCGATACACTCGCTGTGATGGGATATGCCGACAATCTTGGAATTGGCAACAACCTGATCACCTATATTATTACGGACGACTGCGGCAATACTACAGTTTGTCAGTTTACGGTAACGGTACAGGATGATGTGCCTCCTACTGCAGCTTGTGATCAGACAACAACCATAGCCATCGGACCTGATGATCCGAATGACTGCTATGTTCCTTCAGCCAATGGCTGCGATTATCCCGGAGTAACTTATGTAAAGGCCTCCACCTTCGATGACGGATCTTATGATGAGTGTGGTGGTATCAAATTTACCATACGCAGAATGCCACCTTATTCAGATTGCATTTTGGCGCTGAATAACGTGAACGGTCACCCTGATTGTGATGATTTCTTTCCCGACAGCCCAAGCGAATTTGAGCGGGCCATTATGGAAGGAGATTCCATCAAATTTTACTGCTGCGAAGTAGGTACCACTCAAACGGTGATTCTCCGCGTTTATCAGCTCGAGCTTGATGGCAGTCTTTCCATTGGTTGGGACGGTGAACCCATTTACAATGAGTGTATGATCCAGGTAGAAGTTCAGGACAAATTAAAACCTGAATGTACACCTCCTGCTCCTGTAACTGTAACCTGTGAGAATTTTGACCCAAGCCTCTGGGCTTACGGCAAAGCCTTTGTTAAGGATAACTGCTGTCTGGATTCTACCAAAGTATACCAGGGACAAAAAGGTCTGACACATACCGTGAATTATTCTCAGTTTGACACGCTTTGTAATAAAGGAACTCTTGTACGCACATTCCGCGCTTTCGATTGTCATGGATTCTCCAGCCAGTGTACTCAAAGAATCGTGGTTAACTACGAACAAGATTACTTCGTGAAATTCCCGAATGATGTGATTGTAACTGTTTGCGATGGTACCGGTAATTATGGAGAGCCTACTTTCTTTGGCAAAGACTGCGAATTATTGGGTGTTTCACACAGCGATGAAGTATTCACCGTTGTACCCGACGCCTGCTTTAAAATAGAACGCACCTGGAAGATCATCAACTGGTGTACGTATGATCCGGCCGGACAGTGCATCAATGTGCCAAACCCGAATCCGAATTCCATAAGCAACCACCCGTCTAATTTGCCGGGCCCGATTGTTTCTCCAATTCAAACAAGTGGAGATCCCTGGAAATCTACCATTGTGAAGATTCACCCTGGTGATCCACAATCTACCAACTACAGCATTTACTACGATCCAAATGCCAACTGCTATACTTATAAGCAGATCATCAAGATCATCGATACTCAGGCTCCGGAAATTCAATGTCCGCAAAGTCCTGTAACTATTTGCGATGTAACCAGCAATGATGCGGCGCTTTGGAATGCTTCCTACTGGTGGGACAATGTAACAGGTTCTCACGATCTGTGTGAAGCCCCCGCCGATATCTGCATTACCGCTACAGATCTTTGCTCCGGTTCAAACATCAACATCGAATACCTGCTCTTCCTGGATTTGGATGGCGATGGCTCGATGGAAACCATGGTGAACAGTACCCAGCTGGGCTCACAGCCTGGTGGTCTTGGATGGAACAATGTATTGTATGGCAATGTAAATGGTGCCGGCACTTCGCGCCAGTTTGATTTCCGCAATGTGCCAACCAACCAGAAATGGGGCTTTGCCATTCAGGAAACTACCAGTGGAACTGATAAGACTGCATGTGTGAAATTTAACACTGCACAGTCTCAAAATACTTTTGTTACGCCACAACTGCCTTACGGCAAGCACAAGATCAAGTGGATTGTGTCTGATGGTTGTGGCAATGAAAAAGTTTGTGAATACGACATCATCATCAAGGATTGCAAAGCGCCTACCGTAGTTTGTCTGAATGGCCTCAGCGTCAACATCATGCCAACGGGTATGATTACGCTTTGGGCTTCTGATTTCCTTCAGTATTCCGATGATAACTGTACGCCAAGCAACCTGATCAAGTTTGGTATTCGCAAGAGCGGTACCGGCACAGGATTCCCGGTTGATGCACAGGGCAACCCGATCACCAGTGTAACCTTTGACTGTACAGAATTGGGTACACAACCGGTTGAACTGTGGGCCATTGACCTGGCAGGAAACGCCGATTATTGTGAAACAACGGTACTGGTACAGGATAACATCGGCTCCTGCGGATCTAACCCGGGTGTAGTGGTATCAGGTGCTTTGAAAACCGAAATGCAACAAGGCGTTGAAGAAGCAGAAGTACTGCTGACTGGCTCTCCTGGCAATGGCGCACCGGATGTATCAACCTTTGATATGTCAGACAATCTGGGAACATACTGGTTCATCAATTCTTTGCCTTACGGTTCCAACTTTACCCTGACTCCTGCCAAAGACGACAACCCGCTCAACGGTATTACTACCTACGATCTGGTGTTGATCTCCAAGCATATTTTGGGTATTGAGCCATTGGGAAGCCCTTACAAGATGATTGCAGCTGATGCAAATAAATCGAACTCCATCACTACGTTCGACATTGTTGAGATCCGCAAATTGATTCTGGGTATTTACCAGTCACTCCCAGGCAATGACTCCTGGAGATTTATCGACAACAGCTATGTGTTCCCGAACCCAAGCAATCCGTTCCAGGAAATGTTCCCGGAAAACAAGTCTGTAGCAGATATGCAGGCCAATATGTTCGACGCCAACTTCACCGCCGTAAAAATTGGTGATGTAAACAATACAGTGGTGCCAAACTCCCTGCTTCAATCAGATGATCGCAGCGTAGGCACACTCTTGCTGGATGTTGCAGATCGCGATGTGAAAGCCGGTGAAAGCTTCGACCTGACATTCAAAACCTCAGAAGAGGTGGCTGCTTTCCAGCTTACCCTAAATCTGGATGGACTATCAGTTGTTGAGATTCAGGAAAATGACAAAGTAAGCGCTAACAACTTTGGTGTGTTCAACGATGCACTTACAGTGTCTTTGGATGCCGCTAATGACTTCACTGTCAACGTGGTAGCGAACAAATCAGGCAAATTGAGCGATATGCTCTCTGTGTCGAACCGCATTACCAAAGCCCAGGCATATAAGTCACTTGGAAATTTGGACGAAGTTGCCAACTGGGATGTGGCCCTGAGGTTTAATGGTACTAACGGTTCCTTTGTATCAGGTACCGGTTACGAGCTGTTGCAGAACGTTCCGAACCCTGTTCAGGGACTTACAAATATCTCCTTCAACCTGCCGGCTTCTATGGAAGCGACACTCACCATTTCGAATGCGGATGGCAGGGTGCTGAAAACACTTAGCGGCTCGTATGAAAAGGGTTTGAACACAGTAACAATACATCGTGCCGAGTTGGATGCAGGGGTGCTTTTCTATACCTTGAATACAGCTGATTACAGTGCAACGAAGAAAATGATCATTGTGGAGTAAATAACCCACAGTTTATTTTGAATATGATTGAGCCAGTCCGGATTCCGGGCTGGCTCAATTTTTTACCCGATTTCCGACGCGCTTGTGTCTTTTGACCTACGGTATGTATACACGTTAAAATAGTTGGTAATCAAGGTCATAACTCAGTTTCAGGCCCTTATTGATTAAATGAACAAATGAATACATGAACATATGATTGTCGAAGTTCGATTGATAAAATTGAAAACCGAAATTGAATTCCCAAAAACATGTTTGTTAAGTAACTATTGGGCTTTTGAAGGTGTAAGGCTGACTCTAAACAGCTAACATTTTATAGAAAAGGTCATCTCCAATTCAACATTCAGCATTCATTTCGACAATCATATGTTCATGTATTCATTTGTTCATTTAATCTGAAACATCACCTATTTCTAAGGTAATATTTTGATTATCAAACAATTTTGTGTGCATACCGTAGTGTCTTTTGACCAAGTGCCGCGAATGAAGCCAAGTAAAGACATGCCGCAGCGCGGCAAAAGGTCATTAGAACCAGGTGCCAAATATTTTCAAGGTGCAGCGCACCTAAACAAAGGGTTGCATTTCGGGGTGTTGTGATGTAACCAAAATCCAGGTAAGAATCACCGGTAAATTTGTCTGGTAAACGACCTTGAGGCCAAAGAACAGGTAGCCCTTGGTTAGAATAAGGTTTTTTAAAATTAAAAAATCTTGAAAAAAAATCGCCCGCTATCCTTGATTAATGCTGTTTTTCAGCCGTTTTTCAAAAAAATGAAAAAAAATAAGGGCTTTTTTAAAAGGCTTCAGATTTTTGGCCTGCTTTTTGAAATATTCATGGTATCTCTTTTAATCCTCTGTTGAAAAACGGAATTCCCGTAGTCCTAATATTTTTTTAATCCTTAATAAGGGACTAATTCGCTGAACCCGGTTTTTTCCGGTGTAGGCACAACCAATTGTTTTCCATGAGTCTTCGCTTACGTATCGCCTTTGCGGTTCTATGGCTGTTTTGTTCCTCAGCGCTCTCCGCGCAAATAGGGTTCTCGATGCCTCTCGTTGATGAGGCCGCGCCCGGGAGTAACAAGCTTATCCCTGTCAGTGTCACAAATTTCGACAGTGTGGTTTCCATGCAATTTGTTATTCGCTGGAACCCGGAAGTGTTGAAATACCTCACGATTGACAGGTTCGGTGTCTTGCCCAGTTTTACCATTTCCAATTTCAATGCCCAGCATGCGCTGGATAGCGGATATGTTAAAATGATGTGGGAAGCCCCTAATTCATTTCCAGGTGTAAGTGTAATTGACACTACCATCTTCCGACTGAGATTCAATGTAGTCGGAGCGGATACTTCCAGTTCCCATATCTATTTTACAGAAATCGTTAATTCTTTTCCTGCCATCGAGTTTGAGGTAGTGCAGGTCGCTGGTCCTGACAGTTCGCTCGTGGCACATGGTCTTGAGGACTGCAGCCTTCAAAACGGCTTTGTTGCCGTTGGGTATACAGTAGCCACCAATGAACCGGATGGAGGTAATATCAAAGGGTTGAGCATTTCTCCCAACCCATTTTCTGAAAGCACACATATAGAATACAATCTGGAGCAAAAAGCGGATGTAAAGGCATTGGTAAGCGATGCTACCGGACGCGTTTTGTTTCAGAAAACCATATTGGATAATCCCGCTGGAAACCACCAGTTAACCCTGGATAAAACACTTTTCCCTGCGAAAGGAGCTTATTTCTTCACGATTCAAACCGGTTCCCAAAACTTAACCCGGTCTATGATATGCAATTAAAAAATATTTTCTCACTTATTATCCCATCCTCACTGTTAAAGATGAAGCCGATTATTACACTTTTCTGCGCTGCTTTGATTGCGATTGCTTCACAGGTTTCTGGTCAGAACATGAGCACAAGCTTTACCGCTACGCCTAGTCTGCCAAACTATCCTTTGGGTACTCAGCTCTCGGTTGACTTGAACGTTTCCAATTTTATCAATGTATCATCGATACTCCTGCCAATCACCTACAATGCCACGGTGTTGCAGTTCGACTCCATTGATAGCCCGGTACTGCCGGAATATGGCGACACAACCCTGGACTTTCACCTGAACCCTGGAGTGATCAAAATTACCTGGTTCCCGAATCCGCTTAATAACCCGGACGGTGTGACCATTCCCGGTAATAACACCAGGATTCTCACCCTTCGCTTTACTGTTGTAGGCAACGGTACCACCACGGTGAATTTATCCACCACGGTGCCTTTCAGCCCTATTGAAGTAATCAATTCAACAGGAGACCAGATCTTCAGCAATAATATTTTCCAGAATGGAGGTGGAAGTAACAATGGAGCAACCATAATTGGCGGTGTCCCCACCTATGATGGTTTCAAGATAATAGGTACTACGGTGTATGCCAAACAGAATCACAGGGTCTGCGTTCCGGTGACGGTCAATGATTTTGACAGTATTCAGCTGATGCAATATGCTATGCACTGGGATAATACCAAGTTGAATTATGATTGTGTACGTGGAACCGCGGCACCTATTGTGCCGACATTTAACCCGCCAGCCGCTGCCCCTGGAACACTGCTGTTGCAATGGGAAGACCCCAACCTGATCAGCGGTAAAGGGGTTACCAAGCCAAATGGCACACGCATATATGAAGTGTGTTTTAATACCATTGGAGATCCAGGCACTCAAACTGATATCACTTTTGACGGATTAGGTTTCAATATCCCACCAGATTTTAATAACAGTTTTGCGGAAGCATATAACGCCAATGGTCAGAGTATTTGGGAAGAAAGCGGCCCTAATGGCCCTTCAGGTGTGTCTTCTACCGTATTTATCCTGCCAGACCCGGTTCCTACAGCAGCTGTTACCTACACAGTTGTCAGCGATACCATCAAGCCGGATTCTACGAAGTGTATAAAGGTGAACGTGAAAAACTTCTCTGCCATCACAGAATCAGAATTTTTGTTGAGCTACGATGCGCTGAGCCTTTCTTATACAACACCAGTGAGCGTTCCGGCTACTCCATTGAACATTCAGCAGTCCAATTTTACACACCAGGTAAATGGTACTACAGGTCTGGTTAAATTCAAATGGAAACTCCCGGCCGGAGCAACCGTTGCGGATAATACGACCATATTTGCTCCGTGCTTTACAGCAATTGGAGCTCCCAATACAGCTTACCCAATTACTTTCGGTACATCAGCCTGTCCAAACCCAACGCCTTTTGCCACGCTGAACGCAATCAGTGGTGAGCAATACAGAATGGAAGACGGAGAGGTACTGATCAAATCGGCCAGTGGACCTCCAATGGCTTCTGCATCGAATGCCCTTTGCCCGATAGGTGCTACAGGCTCGCTGAGCTGTACTCCAAATGGCGATGCCACCGGCTACCTTTGGAGTTATCAGAACAAGACAACCCAAAATGTAAGTAATGTGCCTACCGGTACTTATACGGTTACGGTTACTTATTCAACCGGTACAACGGCTACTGCAAGTGCAACCGTTAGTTCACCGGATACCCTGAAAATGGACAAATTAATTAGTGGCGTTAACTGCTTCGGTGAATCTAGTGGAGCCATTAACATTACCCCAAAGGGTGGCGTTGCTCCTTATTCCGGATTTGTATGGTCTGGACCAAATGGATACACAGCGCTTAGTGAGGATATCGCAGGTGTTGCAACAGGAAACTATTCTGTAAGCTTTATGGATGCAAACGGTTGTTTCTTTGTTTCTCCGGTGATGACTGTTACTACACCGCAGGCAATCTCTATAACTTCTCCCACAGTTTCCAATGTGACTTGCTCTGGAGGTTCCAACGGAGCCGTCAACATTACCCCTCAAGGCGGAACAGCTCCGTATACTTACGACTGGAGCAATGATGGCCCGGAAGACCCTGACAATGATCCGCAGAATATTACCGGTTTAACTGCGGGAACCATTACTTGCACCATAACCGACTCCAAAGGATGTGTTTTTTCTCCACCAGCAATGACTATTACATCGCCGCAGCCTGTGTCAGGTGTTGCCAGCCAGGTTAAGAATGTTACCTGTTTTGGCTCATCAACTGGTGGGGCTACCATCACTCCTTCTGGAGGAAATGGAGGATATTCATATAGCTGGAGAACTGTACCTGGCAATACTGAGGTGTCGACCCAGCAGAGTCCTACCAATCTTCCAGCAGGTACCTATAATGTTGTAATTACAGATAATCAGGGTTGTTCAGGTTCTGTTTCCAGTAACGTGACTATCAATGGTCCACTGGCAGCATTAACTATTTCAAATACTACAACCCCAGGCACCTGTTTTGGTGAACCAACCGGATCTATAGATCTTACAGTTTCTGGAGGCTGGGGTGGTTATACTTATGCCTGGCCATCAGGTTTGCCATCAATACCTGACCCAGTTGGCGTTTCTTCTGGGACCTATGTTGTAACGGTTACTGACAATAATGGCTGTTCTGGAACCAATACAGTTGTAGTAAGTGGCCCACAATCAGCCATCAGCTACGGTGCGCCACAGGTTACTAATGTAAGTTGTTTTGGACAAGGCAACGGAAGCATTTGCATCACTCCATCAGGTGGTGCAGGCGCTCCATATTCGGTTATCTGGAGCAATGGCCAGAACACCAATTGCATAAATAACCTCCAACCTGGACCTTATTCTCTAACGATTACAGATGGACAGCAATGTACCAATGTATTTAGCGCCATTGATGTAGCGGGACCAATGCCTCTTGTGTTAAATGCAACTACAACGGAAGCAGATCCATTAGGTGGCATTGATCTTACTGTTATTGGAGGTACTCCTAATTATGCCTACGCATGGGCTGGCGCCAATGGTTCCGTAGGTAATACACAAGATTTGAATAACATGCCTCCTGGAACGTACACCGTTACGGTTACAGATGATCACAACTGTACAATGGTTGGATCTTATACCATTGTTTCGGCTAACGTACTTACAGATAATGTAACAGTAACGAGTGTGCAAAACTCTTGTAATGATGATGGCTGTATCAATATTGAAATAGGTGCTTCAGCCACTTCTGCTGCGCCATTTACGATTTCCTGGTCGGGCGGTACACTTCCAGCATCTTCAGACCTTAATCAGTCCTTGTGTGGACTTCCAGTTGGAATATATGTAGTGACTGTTACGGCTTCTAATGGTAATTCAACCACCCTTCCAGCGCAGTTGGTAAATCAATTGCAACCGGCATCTGCGACAATATCGTTTATTCCACCTACAGGTGCCTTGCAGAATGGGAGTATTACCATTTCTCCTACATTCCCAGGTTCAACTTCATTTTTGTGGAATACAGGAGCTACAACTAATTCTATTTCCTCGCTGGATTCAGGTTTATATGTTGTAACGGTTACTAATACCAGTTCAGGATGTACTGCCGTTTATCCAATTCAATTGGATCGTCAGTATCCACCGTACACATTTTTTAATGCTGATGTTTCGGCACCCGCATGCTTAAGTACGGAAAATGGCCACATTGTTTTAAACGTATCAGGTGGAGTACCACCATTGACTTATAGCTGGGTCGGCCCTAATGGATATACGGCTACTACTAAAGACATATATGATTTGGCTTCGGGCATGTACTCCGTTACGGTAACTCAAGGTGACGGAACTCAAACGCCACACGGACCATTTGACCTAACAGCCCAATCTGCTCTATCCATCTTCAACGTAAACGAAATATCAATCACCCCGGGTGGTACCCAGGTGAGTGGCGCCAATGTTTGCGACGGTGTATCTATGGTGGTATTTGGAAACGGAGTGGGTGTTACCAGCATCATGTGGAGCAACGGTGTTACTACCGCAACCAATGCCAGCATGTGTGGTGGCGATTATTCGGTAACGGTATCAGATGCACTTGGTTGTACAGCTGTTTGGTCGGATGCACTTACTGTGCCGGCGCCAATTACAGCCCAAACACAAGCTACAGCGCCTACTTGCGGTGAAGACACTGATGGTTCTGCCAAGGTGTACCCAACAGGTGGTATCGAGCCTTACGATGTAGTTTGGTCTAATGGACAATCAGACCAGCTGGTATTCTCCAGTGGCTTCTCTGAGGCAATTGGTCTGGCCGGAGGCTCTTATCAGGTGACCATCTATGATGCAAATGATGTTGCTCAGGTTGTTACGGTTAATGTTCCGGTGCCAACACCAATAGAGGTGACATTTACCACGGTTGATCCATTTAATTTCAATACCTGCGATGGCGAACGCATTGCGTTTGTAACCGGCGCTGTTGATCCTGTTTCCTACACATGGTCTGGCAGTTATGGCCACTCTGGCGATAATGAGCGTGCCGAAGGTTTGTGCGCCGGTGAGGTGTTGTACTTCGAGATCGAGGACGGAAGAGGATGTTCAGTGAGCATCATTGATTCCATTCCTTATCCTGAAGATGGATGCTGGCATGTTCGTCCGGTACTTACACCTGCCGAACAGGATGGCAACAACGACTGGACACTGATCACTTGTGCAGAAGCTTCTGCGAATACAGTTGAAATTTACAATCGCTGGGGACAGTTGGTTTTCCAGACAGAAAACTACAGCAACAATCCTTCCGATCCGACGCACACCTGGACTGGGTTCACCCGTTCAGGACAAGCCTTGCCAGAAGGTGTTTATTACTGTGTCATCACTTACCAGGATGATCAGGGTAACCAGCATCAGGTTAAGAGTCACATCAACTTATTGAAATAGCGATGGGTAATTGGTTGAGAGGTTTGCCCTCTTAGAGTAAACCTCTCAACCTGACTTTGTCGTGAAGTAAACCAAACGTGGTTTTGAAATAAATGGCTTGCATAATCACTCCGGATACCCGGGGCTGTCAAACCTTTCAATCCACACTAATCATACTGAACTACTCTCTCATAATTTCTCCAACAACATCATTAAGATGAAGAATATATTTTTTACCCTCGCTTTTGCTTTTGCAACCCTTTCAGCTTTTGCCCAGGAACAAGCTGTTTACTCCCAATACCATGTTTTTCCAGTACTGATCAACCCTGGTTATGCCGGATTTGAAAACAACCACCAGTTTCTGGCGAATGCGCGCAGTTCCTGGACAGGTTTCCCTGGCCGTCCATCTACATACACGTTGCTATACAACGGCCCGGTAAGTGATAAACTGGCATTGGGTGGAGGACTTTTCTCCGAAACGGCCGGTGATATCAAAACCACCAAAATTCAGTTGAATTATGCTTTCCGGTTTAAAATTCAGAAGGTCATGATGGGTCTTGGTTTGTCTACAGACTTTATCAACAAAAAAGCTGATACCGAAATTCTGATGGACAGAACTGTGGACATTAACGATGCCACACTGGAAAGCCTGATCGACGGACAGCAAATTTTCGATGCATCTGTGGGTGGTTACCTGCAGTACGACGAGCGCTTTTTTGCCGCCTTTGTATTGCCAAACACCGTTCGTACCCGTCTCGATGAGGTATTGGTGGAGGACAACACCACAAACAACAACGGCGGACACTACATCTTCCAGTTGGGATATATCCTGAACGTGCCAAATCAGAACTTCAAGATCCTTCCTTCTATCACCGTCAGGAAATTGCGTAACACACCTTCCCAGATCGATATTCATGTGCAGGGTCGCTTCCTCGAAGAAAAGCTTATTGCAGGTCTTACCTTCAGACCAAGCACCGATGGCTCCGCAGTATGTTTATTGGGTACCAAGGTCAACAACTTCCAGTTGTTTTATTCCTACGACTTGTCATTCTCAAACTTCCAGCGTTACAGCGGCGGATCGCATGAGCTGAGTGTTGCCTATAACATTCCTCGGAAAGCTCCGGTTGTTATGCCAGAGGTGCAGAACTGATCTGTTCCACATTAGAAATTACAGATTGGAATTTTTAAAATTCCAGCCAAACAAGAGTACAATAGGGTAATTGAATCAACTACCCTCTGAGAAAATATTATCCGGATTTAAGCAATTCATTATCAGCGCTTTATCCGGGTTCAAGAAAAACTGTCTTTAACAATTGGTTTTTGGGATGGCCTCTCTCCTTGTAGTAGGAGGGGGGCTTTTTTATTGAAGATTGCAGACTGAAGAATGAGTGAATTGAATACATGATTAATAGATTACATGATTATCAGATTGTCGAAGTGCTTTCAGATGTCAAAAAGACATTTGTTGTATTACATCTTCAATCCGAAATCTTACCTCCCATCGTCAATCTAGTAATCAAATAATCTAATGTTCATGTAATCCAAAGTTCATGTAATCCAATGTTCATGTAATCTGTTGAGCGGTCAATAAGCGGCTTTCTGATATGTGTCAGGAACCTGATTCAGTATAAGGTTGTCTGATTTGTGAAAGTTTTAATAAAGAGGAAACATCATCAGTTTTTTCTAAAAAAATGCAATTGGCGAAGTATTAAAAAAGGATTAAAAAGATGTTGGATTGTATACTTTGTTTCTTTATAAATATCAGATAATCAGATATTTAAGTTGTTTTTTAACATGTTTTGACCACCCGAATACGTATTGTAATATTAGATTTCAATTTAAAAAATATTAAACGGGGTTTTGGCTTTAAACTTGGCTTACTTTTGGCAGGTATTTGATATCAAATGCACGAATTTTTTTAATCCACGCAGTTCCCTTTATGATCTTGTGAGCAAGGTTGGTCCCGAGTATTCGGGGCGGGAAACATCCACCTGGCGGTTTCTCTTTCTTCTTCAGCTCCCTGATGGTTTTTAGCGTATCGTACTGCATAGAAATATGCAAATGGCTTGATTCTGATTTTTGCAAATAGCTGGAATTTGATCAGGTCGATTAGCAGCCAGTATTATTTTAGTTAGTCAGTTAGAGCTAATATTTTTCCTTGGAGAAGATATTTTCTGTTTCAGTTTGCTTCGACAATTGCATGGTAAAAAGCATTGATTTCACCCGGTCAATCCCAGGTTGTTTATGCGTTTTGCTTTCTCTAAATAACAGGCTGACAAAAAGGCCTCATATCTACAGTACTTACTTTTTTTCTCACTAATTTTTTTAACAACATGAAAAGAATGAAATTCATTCACGTCGCACTTTTTGCAGTGCTGACCTTCATGGGTTCAATCAGTCTTTCAGCACAACAAAACTGGCTTCCACCTGCACAGGCGCAGTCGGTTATTAAAGTTGCGCTTCAACAACTGCATGCACCCACACCGACTCCTGTTAAAGGTGTTGGAAATTACAATCCTTCAACCAGCTCAGGTCCAAATGGCAAAACTGCCGGGTGCCCTGATTGCACGTTGAACGCAGTAAAGGAGGCATTTCTCCTTCAGGTGCTTGAAAGAAGCCACCAGGGCATGGCAACAGGTGCCGCAGTTGATGAGGTACGTGCCATGATGATTGCTGGTGCCAACAACACACCTTCTCTTCTGACAGCTATCCAGACAGCTTACGTTTGGGTAACTGATCTACTTTCTTAATTTAAATCTCTTTTACTCACACTTTTCTCTTTTTAAGTTGAACGCTTAAATCGTACTCTTACTCATGAAAAGAAGAATAATTACATTTACACAATGTCTTTTGTTGACCGCATTTACCATTACGGTAGCAAATGCCCAGGTATTCAACGGAGGCGTTTTAAACCAGGCGGGTAATTCCTTTATCCCGTCTACTGGTACTGGTGGTTGTGCAGTGACCGACACTTGGACTGCAACTTCTGCCGGGCTTACTAATCAGATGCTTAACAAAGTTACCATCAATCTTACCCACACTTTTGATGGTGATCTTCTGATTTATCTGCAAGCTCCAAACGGTGAAATAATTGAGCTCAGCACTGGAAACGGTGGTGGTGGCGACAATTACACAAACACTGTATTTATGGATGGCAATCCTTCGATTACTTCTGGTTCGCCCCCATACACAGGCACTTTTTCACCAGAAGGTACCACGGCCACTACTTCTTGCGCTGGTAGTATTACACCAACGGTTACTACCTTGGGTAACTTTACTGCTGGTCAAAATGGTAACTGGACATTGATCATTAAAGATCAGTTCGGTGGTGATTCTGGTACGATGTTGGCCTGGAGCATTGAGTTTGTTGCTCCTCCTCCTCCTCCCACACCATGTGCGATCATTTGTCCAGCCAACCTGAACTACAACCTTGATCCAGGTGCTTGTACCCAGGTTGTGAACTACGATGTACTGACAACCGGTACATGTGAAGTAGTTGACCAGGCTTGTGGTTTTGTTGGCACCTTTGATCCATCATCTGTTGATGCATGGCAGGTTGTTGGTCAGTCAGGTATGGGTCCTGTACCTGCTGGTAACAACAAAGTTATCTTCAGCGATGCCGGTGCTGCTTGCCCTGCACCATTTGATCAG
>JACJYQ010000004.1 GCA_020636025.1 Lewinellaceae bacterium
AACAAATGAGCCCTGACGAACCAATCAACGTTTCAAATCTACCAAAAGGACTTTACCTTGTATCTGCCATTGGTGAGAATAACAAGGCTTACCTGGGGAAATTTGAGAAATTATAATGTTTTAAGTGATTAGATCAGTTTTTATTTTGGTAGTTGTTTGTGTGAGTTGGGAATGTTTTACCCAACCCCAAATCCTATGGCGGAACACTTTTGGAGGCAGTTCTTATGATGTAGGTAGTTGTGTTTTAGAAACCCAGGATGGAGGCTATATTGTTGCGGGACATAGTTCGTCACAAGATGGCGACATTTTTGGCAGCCGCGGTGGTGTTGACTTTTGGATTCTGAAGTTTAATAAATTGGGAGGAGTACAATGGAAAAAGAACCTTGGAGGCTCTGAAAATGACTGGGGAACAAAGGTGATCCAAACCACAGATGAAGGTTATTTGATTGTTGGTTATGCTGGATCTACTGATTTTGATGTATCCGGTAACCATGGAGGACTTTATGATGGCTGGGTAGTCAAATTGAGTTCAACAGGTACCATTGAATGGCAAAAGTGCATCGGTGGCAGTGAGATAGATCTTTTATGGTCAGCTAAACAAACTTTGGATGGTGCCTATATACTTTCAGGCTATTCAAATTCTGATGACGGAGACATTTCAGGAAATCAAGGGGACTTTGATGCTATACTTATAAAGTTATCGCAAGATGGGGAAATTGAATGGCAAAAATCTCTAGGAGGAAGTTCGGAGGACAATGCCAATTCCGTGATAGAAACTCCTGATGGTGGCTTTGTAATAATAGGGGAAACATGGTCGGATGACGAAGATGTACTTAAATTACATGAAGGTTCTGATTTATGGGTAGTTAAGGTAACAGAAGCAGGCGAAATCGAGTGGAATACTACACTTGGAGGCAGTGGAGCGGATTTCGGCATTGACGCAGTTTTAACACAAGATAATGGATACGTAGTCCTTGGGTTTATTGGTGGAGATTCAGGTGACATTTCAGTTCACCATGGGGCTTTTGATTACTGGGTTGTAAAACTTAGCCAACTCGGAGAACTGATTTGGGAAAAATCTTTGGGAGGCTCAGGGCCAGATTGGGCTCGTTCTTTAGTACTAACAAAAGACAATAGTTATTTAATTGCAGGTGAATCAGCCTCAAATGATGGAGATGTGGTCAACCTCAATGGGGGCTTGGAAATCTGGCTGTCTAAAGTCAATGACCAAGGTAGCCTTATATGGCAAAAATCTTTTGGCGGAAGCAAAGCAGATGCTTGCTATTCTATTGGTTTAACAAATGATGGCGGTTATATTCTAACAGGAGCAACCTCATCCAATAATGGTGACTTTAGTGGATGTGAAAATGGAGGAGAGGACGATTTATTCATCATGAAATTTGCGCCAGAATCATCAGCTGTGTCCTTACATTACAATTCACCATTATCTATCGCCCCAAACCCAGCTTCTACATCCATCTCCCTCCAGGGCCTTGAAACCGAGAACGAAGTCAACGTAATCATTAGCAACTTCCTTGGACAAACAATCCTGCAAAAACAGATGAGCCCAGACGAACAAATCAACGTTGGAAATCTACCAAAAGGAATTTACCTTGTATCTGCCATCGGTGAGAATAACAAGACTTACCTGGGGAAATTTGAGAAACTATAATGAATAAGTGATTAGATCAGTTTTTATTTTGGTAGTTGTTTGTGTGAGTTGGGAATGCTTTCCCCAACCTACAATTCAATGGCAAAGAACATTTGGAGGGAGTGAACCTGATGAGCTGTATTCAATAAAGCAAACAACTGACAATGGATATATCCTTGCAGGTTTTTCTGGCTCTGCAGATGGAGATGTGTTTTTCAATAGAGGTGGTTCAGATATCTGGCTATTGAAATTGAACGATACCGGAGCCATTCAATGGAAAAAAACATATGGAGGTTCTGACAATGACTATACACAGTCAATAATCCAAACATCCGACAATGGATATTTTGTAGCCGGCAATTCATTATCCAATAATTTTGATGTCTCTGGCAATCATGGCAGTCAAGATGGTTGGGCTATCAAACTGGATAGTCTTGGAAATCTGGAATGGGAAAAATCATTTGGTGGGAGTGATACTGATTTTTTTTGGGATGCAGTTCAATGCCAAGATCAAGGTTATATAATGGTTGGGAACTCAAGTTCTATTGATGGTGATCTTGAATTAAACAATGGAGGTTTCGATGTCTGGATTGTCAAAATAAGTGAAACAGGGACAATACTTTGGCAAAAAAACCTGGGAGGAAGTGGCAGTGACAGAGCTAAGAAAATAATTACAACAAATGATGGCGGGTATATGGTAATTGCCGAAGCTGGATCTCAAGATGGAGATGTACCTAATTCGCATGGAGGATTTGATTTTTGGCTTATAAAGCTTTCTATTGATGGAGATATAGAATGGCAAAATACCTATGGCGGCGAAGGCTACGATATTGTTACAGATATAGTCCAAGACCAAGAAAATAATTACATCGTTTGCGGATTTGTTGGATCGGATAATACAGGTCAAATTGGGCCAAACCATGGTTTGCTTGATTATTGGGTAATTAAAGTTAGCTCCGCGGGTGATTTGATTTGGCAGAATAATTTTGGAGGAAGTGGTGTAGATTATGCCAGAGCAATCGCAAATTCTAATGATAATGGATATTTAATAGCTGGATCTACGGATTCCGTGGATGGCGATGTGATTGGAAATGATGGCGGTTATGATTTTTGGGTAGTTAGAGTAAATGATCTTGGTGAATTAGTTTGGCAGCAAACCTATGGTGGAACTAAAGCTGATGGGTGTTACGAAATTGAAGCGACAAATGATCATGGATTTGTTTTAGGAGGTCTTACATGGTCAGATAATGAAGGAGACTTAATTGGATCGTCAAATCATGGTAAAGACGACTATTGGGTGGTAAAATTTGGCCCTGAAAGCTTAGGATTATCATCATCCAATTCAAGTCCATTAACAATTACACCCAACCCCTCATCCTCCGAAATTTTATTATCTGGCATTGAAACCCAGGGATTAGCCACTATTACAGCTACTAATATTTTTGGTCAGTCTTTACTTCGGAAACAAATAGCCCCATCAGAAACAATCAATATAAGTCAACTTCCTTCCGGTATTTATATAATTTCAGTATCAGATAAAAACGGAAAGTGTTTTATTGGAAAAATGGAAAAAATATGAATGCAAACTTTCAGGATATTTTGTAAGGTCTTAATTTTATTTAAATAAATGGGTAGTGAAATTTTTACTGGTGATTATTTGCCTACACCTAAAACAATATATTATGAAACAACCCTTGATCTTTCTATTGCTATTTTCACTGGCAACCTCAATAAGTTGTAAAAAAGACAAACTTGATGAATTTGGCTTGCCAAAACCAACTCAAGAGGGGCGTGGAACATTTACGGCAATCCTAAACGGAACAATATGGGAACCCTGTGTGGAGCCCTGTTTCTTGTGTCCCCCAGACCCCGAGGTATTAAGTTATAATTATGGTGAAAGGAATATATACTTGAAAGCTCAGAATTATTGTGGCAATAACAAGCAGGCAATAACATTTTATGCTGACAGTATTGATTATGAAAATAATGTTTATGGCTGGTGGGCTAAATTTACTGATTTTAGTGATAACTGTTATGACTACCGGCTAGATACCACCGCTAATAACTATCTAATAATTACCAAATTTGATGGATATATTCATGGTATTATTTCCGGCGAATTTGAGTTTACCTTTTATAATAAGGATTGCCCTCTTTTCGATACCATAAAAGTGAGGGGGGGGCGATTTGATGTTCGAACGGATTTTTAAGTAGCTTTTAGCACTTCTCAATATGTTCTGCCAGTGATGTACCTGCAAGGCGGGCAAGGCTCATCTAATTTCTTAACCTCTTAACTTTATTTAGAATGCGTAACCTAATTTTATGCTGCCTCTTGGCGGCCATCGCTCTATTGCTCCACAATCTGCCTGCCAATAATTTATGTTTAGACATTTAAATGTATTAATGACCAATCAACACAATATGAAAATTTCATTGGGACTAATTTTATTTTCATTCATTGCTGGCATATCTTGTTCACCAGTTAGAGAAACTTTAGTTGATGCTAATACAGGTGCCCGAATAGCTGGATTTGATAAAAAGTGTCTTTATCGTATTGGCAAAACATATAAACAAGACTTGGGTGAAGACAAGATCAATAATCTTCAAGCAGATGGCCTGCATTTTTTATTTGAAAAAGTTCAACCATCAGGAAATCGAGAGGGTGTATTAATAGGAGTTAGTTCTTCTAGTGGTAAATACCAAACCAGAAAAGGAATAAAGGTTGGAGATTCGATCAAGAAAGCCAAAGAAATATATGGAGAGCCAAAAGTTGACCATATCGATTTTGGTAAAGATGAAAATGCCCGATTCAATTTTATTTTTTATGGCTTATTTTATGAACATCTGACTTTCATGACAAAAAGCAAGGAAGAAGATAAAATTATAGGAATTGGTATTACTAAGAAGTTTGGAGATGGCATAGTTGATTAAGTAATATGTTACATAGCCCAAGCCACTTATACTTTAGTGACTTGGGCTTTTTTAAAAGGGAGCTTCCAAATCATTGATGCGGAGAAAAGGCCATTTGTGACAAAAATTCTCATAAGCCATTAATCATTTATATATGAAACAATTCACTGTAATTCTTGGAACGTGTCTATTCCTTGCCTGCCAACGGGAAACTGTTACATTTGTCTTATCGCCACAAGAGGAAAAACTAATTGGGAAATGGCAGGAAATCGCCAATAAGCTACCAATAAGAGATTCGAGCGGTATGGTTATCGATTCTCTTGATATCAGTGCCCAATATGAATTCAAAGCAGATTATACGTTCACTTCCCAAAACGAGTTTTTTACTAATGCAGAATCTGGAACCTGGATATTTCAATATCCCGACTCCAATTCAAACTTATTTATTTATCCGGATTATGGAACACTCCCAAATGATACATTCCGATTGCTCTGGGAACTAACTTATGAAGCTCCATATATGAAAGTCGGGCAGCTGAGAAATCTGGTTCTGCCAGATAAGATTATTGGTATCTATGAGCATCGAAAATTCATAAGAGTTGAATAAGGTGATTTGAACTCATTTCTTTAGGATGATTTAGCTATTTAACCCAAATTGCGACCTGTTACGACCTCCTAACTTCCCAACAACTTCCACAACTCCACCACCTCAACCGCCTCATTCACATCATGCACCCGCAAAATAGAAGCTCCTTGCTGTAAAGCCACCATGTGCAAAGCCGTTGTGCCATTGAGCGCTGCCGAAGGATTCACCTTCAAGGGCTTGCATATCATGGATTTTCTGGAAATACCCGCCAGCACCGGCAATTGCAGCACGGCCTTAAACACATGCAAATTATTTAACAGGTCATAATTGTGCTCAACCGTTTTGCCAAAGCCAAAACCGGGATCGAGGATCACATCCTTTATGCCCAAACTGCGCAGCCAGGCAATTTTTTCAATAAAGAAATCCAATACCTCCTGAACAACATTTTCGTACTGAGGATTTGCCTGCATGGTATTGGGCTTACCCTGCATGTGCATCAATATGTACGGACAATTCAATCTCGAAAGCAAAGGCCCCAGCTCAGGATCAAGCCTGCCACCTGAAATGTCATTCACCATGGATGCCCCCCCTGCCACAGCTGATTCCACGACAGCTGCCCTCCAGGAGTCAACAGAAATAATGGCATCAGGAAACGCCCGGTGGATGGAAGCCACCACCGGAACCACACGATCTACCTCTTCCTGCGCAGAAACCTCTTCCGCACCCGGCCTCGAAGAAGCTCCACCTACATCAATAATGGATGCCCCCTCCAACAGCATCTTTTCAACCCGGGCAAGTACTTCATCTTCTTTCACATACTTTCCGCCATCAAAAAACGAGTCAGGGGTAACATTCAAAATACCCATCACCACCGGCGAACCAAGGTCAAGAAGTTTTCCCTTACAGTTAATTACCATGAGAATCAGTGAAATCCAGTAATCCGTAAAATCAGTGATCAAAAAATAAGTGGCTCATGCCCAAGGAACAATTGCCAAACCAGCGTGAACAAAGCAAGCGCCGGATACAGCAATCTCCGCACAAAAAACTTGAGTCCACCTCCGCTAAACTTGAAGCCAAGCGGCTCCAAAAATTCGTGATAAAATATTCTATCGTCCACTTCGGCGGTGCCATGATGCTCGTTCATCAGACATTTTCCAAAAATCGCAAACTGGATCATGACAGCTGCATACACCAGCAAGGCGATTTTCCAGTTGACCAAAAACGGAATCAACCAGGTGGCGAATACCGCTAACAGATGAAGTGTAAATAAAAATCTGGTTTTCAATGACTGTGTTGCCATAACAATCTTATTATCTTATGGTTATAGTCTAATTTATCAAGCGAATCGCTTTCCTCATCACCCAGTCTTCCTGCGGATCATCGCCGAGAGGGAACATTTCCAAACCGCAAATTTCATAGCCGTTATCCTCATAAAACTTAATCCCTCTCGGGTTTTTCTTCCACACACTCAACCAAATCCAGTCTGCGTGATGTTGTCTGGCAGAATCTTCTGCAAAATCCAGTAAAATTCTGCCCAGGCCCCTGCCCTGCGTATCGGGATGAATATAAATCCGTTCAATCTGAACCGTTTTACCGTCCTCAATTCCTTCCGCATGAGTATCAAAATTCAATTTCAGGTAGGCTACTAATTCATTGTTCAGTTTTCCAAGCCAGAATTCTGAAGCGGGCGCATTCATCTCCCTGATAAAATTGTCGGGGGCAAATGCCAGGCTACAATAATCATTAAAAGCTACCGGATCATTTTGATCTTCATAAGCCACTCGAAAGGTCATTTCTGCAAATGGCAACAGCAAATCAATGTCCTGGGCAATGGCTTTTGAAATTTCCATGAAGCAAATCAGACTTGCAAAACACCAACGTTGAATTTTTCTACCGGCGCATTATTGGCAGCCTCAATGCCCATGCTGATCCATTTGCGTGTATCGCGCGGATCGATGATGGCATCCACCCAAAGCCTGGCAGCAGCGTAGTAAGGCGTAGTTTGCGCATCATAACCCGCTTTAATCTTTTCGAACAAGGCCTGTTCCGCTTCCGGGTCCGGCGCTTCTCCCTTTGATTTTAAGGTCTGTACCTGAATTTGCGTCATCACCTTGGCTGCCTGTTCACCGCCCATAACCGCAATTTTGGCACTTGGCCATGCTGCTATCAATCGGGGATCGTAGGCTTTTCCACACATGGCATAGTTGCCGGCCCCATAAGAGTTGCCAATGATGATGGAAAACTTGGGTACCGTGGAATTCGCTACTGCATTTACCATTTTAGCACCATCCTTAATGATGCCGCCATGCTCGGAGCGCGTACCCACCATAAAGCCGGTTACATCGTGTAAAAACACAAGCGGTATCTTTTTTTGATTGCAATTCAGGATAAAACGGGTAGCCTTGTCGGCCGAATCGGAATAGATCACCCCGCCAAATTGAATTTCACCGGCGCCATTTTTTACCAATAACCGGTTGTTCACGACAATGCCTACCGCCCAGCCATCTATACGGGCATAGGCTGTGATGATGGTTTTGCCGTAGTGTTCCTTGTATTGGGTCAGTTTGCCTTCGTCTACGATGCGTTTGAGCAGTTCCAGGGTATTGTAAGGCTTGGCGCCGTTTTCCGGATAAATTTCAAATAAATCGTGTTTGCCTTCTGAAACGGGAGGCATGGGTGTTTCTCTGCTAAATCCAGCCGTTTCAAAACGGCCAAATTTATCCACCAGATTTTTGATCGTTTCAATACAAGTTTCTTCATCCGGCATTTTGTAATCTGTCACTCCGGAAATTTCTGAATGCGTAGCAGCGCCGCCCAGTTTTTCCTGGTCCGCATCCTCCCCAATGGCGGCACGCACCAGGTATGGTCCTGCCAGGAACACAGAACCCGTTCCTTCTACGATGAGCGCTTCATCCGACATAATGGGCAAATAAGCACCTCCAGCAACACAAGCGCCCATAATAGCCGCTATTTGTGGAATTCCTGCGGAGGACAATTTGGCGTTATTTCTGAAAATGCGACCGAAATGCTCTTTATCGGGAAATATTTCATCCTGCATGGGCAGGTAAACCCCTGCAGAATCAACTAAATAAATAATCGGCAAGCGGTTTTCCATCGCTATCTCCTGCGCCCGGAGGTTCTTCTTTCCGGTAATTGGGAACCAGGCACCAGCTTTAACGGTCGCGTCGTTAGCCACCACAATGCATTGCCTGCCCCGGATATAACCAATTACCACCACCACGCCTCCTGCCGGACAGCCACCGTGTTCCTTGTACATTTCGTATCCGGCAAATGCCCCTACTTCAATGCTTGGCTTATCGGGATCCAGCAACTTTGATATGCGCTCGCGGGCCGTCATTTTGCCATTTGCATGTAATTTGTCGATTCGCTTTTGTCCGCCTCCTTTGTACACTTCTGCTAACCGGCGCTCCATGGAAGAAACTGCCAGGAGTAGTGAATCCGCGTTCTTTTCAGCTTCTAAATTAATCTTCTTTTCGGCCATATTTATTTGATTCAGGTCGCCAAAGGTAAAACGAAAGAAGGCTTGCTTGGGCTATAATCTTGAGTATGCGTTTATTTGTCTGAAATTAAAGGTGCAGCGCACCGTAACGTATATAGCTATGAATCACCAAAAACTCTCTATTTATTCAGACCCAAAGATGTTTCCGGAGAAAGAGATGCTCTACACAAAGGTTCGGAATAATGAAGGACGCTTGTTATCAGACGAAGCGGTATTGAAATTACCGGAGTCCGAGTTTAATTCTCCGCATAAAAAGGAATGGCAATTCAGAAAAAGGTCTTTCCTGCGTTTGGAAGCTTATCTTACATACAAATTCAAGGGTGAAATCAGTATTCTCGACCTGGGTTGCGGGAATGGATGGATGTCAGGACAGTTGGCTCGCAACCCGACCTGGAAAGTTGTTGGCATCGATTTGAATATGACAGAATTGGAACAGGCATCCCGACTTTTTAGCGGACCCAATATTTCGTTTTGTTATGCCGACATACATTCAGCCGAATCAAGAAATTTATTAGGGCTGTTTGATGTGGTAGTTATGGCCGCCTCTGTTCAATACTTTTCTGACCTGAACCAATTAATACAAAGTGTACGAGAGGTTTTAAAAGAAGGAGCTGAAATTCATATTCTCGATAGTCCTTTTTATAAAAACGCTGCAAATGCAGCAGCAGCCAGATCAAGGAGTAATAAATACTATGAGTCAGTAGGTGTTCCGGAAATGGCTCAATATTACCATCATCATTTGTTGCAAGATGCCTTAAAACCTGGTGCTCACGATCTGAATAACAGAATCGGCGTGTGGATATTGCAGAAAACGGGATGGCTGGCGCCTTTCCCCTGGCTTCGATTAAAAGGTCAATCCTGAGAGCATTGAACCACCCATTACGCGACATTCAACCCTTTCAGGGTTGCAAAATTTATCATTATTCATGCCCCGCATTTCATGCGGGGCTATTTAGTTTGACCCTTTCAGGGTCTGCGTTCCTTTGGAACGCTTTGTTTTATTATAGTCAACGCAGAGTGGTTGTGAAAATCATGATCACGCAATCATTTGAAAACCAAATATTTGAAATCAATCAAATCATCATAATCACTTTAATCCCAGTATAAGTGGGGTATTTTTAATGTCATTTTTTTACGAAAGATATTTCCCCACAATCGGCAAGCGACGACCCATGCCAAATGCTTTTACGCTCACGCGAAGCACGGGAGCTGCCTGTTCACGCTTAAATTCATTGATGTTCACCAACCTCAACACCCGCAACACCGTGGCCTCATCAAAACCCATAGCGATAATTTCATTTGGACCTTGTCGGCATTCTATGTATTGATACAAAATCTGATCAAGCAATTCGTAAGGTGGCAGGCTGTCGCTGTCTTTTTGGTCGGGCCGCAGCTCTGCACTTGGTGGCTTGGTAATGGAGTTTTCAGGAATGATCTCTTCATGTCGGTTCAGATACCGGGCAAGCTCGTACACTTCCATTTTATATACATCACCCAACACAGAAATGCCGCCACACATATCGCCATAGAGCGTTCCATAGCCAACGGCCATTTCACTTTTATTAGTGGTATTGAGCAGTATATATCCAAATTTATTGCTCATGGCCATAAGCAGTACACCTCTAATTCTTGCCTGAATATTTTCCTCAGTGACGTTTGGAGCATGGCCTTTAAAAGTTGATTCCAACGCGGTTTCAAAGGAATCGTACATATCTTTAATCGGCATGATATCGTACTTAATCCCCAGATTCTCAGCCAATTGTTTTGCATCATCTACTGAGTGACCGCTGCTGTATTGACTTGGCATCAGGATGACTCGAACATTTTCTTTGCCGAGTGCATGTACTGCCAATGTGGTTGTAACGGCAGAATCTATGCCGCCTGACAAGCCCAGGATCGCTTTTTTAAAGCCAAGTTTTCCAAAATAATCCTTGATCCCAACGACCAAGGCATCGTGAATAAGTTTGATCTTCTCTTTCGGCTGCTCGTTAGACTTGCCTCCCTTTACCACTTCGTTCAGATCATACAAGCGCAGGCATTCTTCAAAATATGGCATCTCGTCGAAGACTTTTCCATCCGGAGACACTACCAGGCTACCTCCATCAAATATGATGTCTGTTTGCGCCCCTGCGCAATTGATATAAAAGATCGGAATTTTATAGCGGTCAATATTGGCCTGAACCACCCTGATGCGTTCTGAAGCATGAGCATAATCAAATGGAGAAGCCGAAATATTCAGGATAAAATCGGGCTTTTCATCCATCATTTTGTCGAGCGGACAAACGGTGTACAAGGGGTTGTCATACCCTACGTTCCAAATGTCCTCGCAAACCGACATGGCAATTTTCTTACCCTTAAACTGTACGGTTCTGAACTCCGTTGCCGGTTCGAAGTATCGATATTCATCAAAAATGTCGTAGGTAGGTAGCAGGGTTTTATGTTGAACGCCCAGAATTTCGCCGTTATATAGAAAAATCGCTGCGTTGTACAAATCCTTTCCTGGTGGAAGTGGATTTTTAACCGGCGAGCCTACTACTATCCCAATGCCGTGGCTCACACTTCTCAGCGTTTCAACGCTTTGTACACATTTATTGATGAAATCATCGAATTCCAGGAAATCACGGGGCGGATAACCGCAGACCGACAATTCGCCAAAACAAATCAGATCGGCGCCCTGCTTTTTGGCATTCTCGACTGCCGCCAGCATTTTATTTAAGTTGCCTTCAATGTTTCCGATGTGGTAGTTTAACTGGGCAAGAGCAATGCGCATGTTCGTATAAATTATGTACTAAGAACAGGAATGTAAGTAATTGGTTGGCAAAGAAACGCAATTGAGAATTTTCAGATTCAACCTATCTTTCAGTTTTTCTCAAATACTACTTAATCGATTCCATGAAATTCATTTTCCGACTGTTTTTGTTGCTTTCCCCTACCCTTTTGCCCGGACAAAAACTCATTGAGAGCAACGAATGGTGTTCCCATAAACATCAACCCTCATCAACGTTGACATTTGCTGGTAACAATAATGTGGATCCTGTGGACCTGTTACACGCAAACATCAGATTGGATCTAAGTCAGGCCTCTTCAAAAATCATATCCGGAAGTTGCCAGTGGACATTTAAACCGCAAGCAAGTGGTTTTGCCAACTTAACGCTTGATTTGCTGACTCTTCAGGTTGATTCAGTTCAGTTTAATGCGACAACAGCTGCGTTTACCAGGCAAGGAGAAAAACTGGTAATATCGCTGTCTCCAATCCCCGATTCAGGTTCGGTCAATACTGTTGATATTTTCTACCACGGCACTCCCGAAATGGATGCCTCGGGTTGGGGTGGATTTTATTTCAGCGGTGATTATGCTTTTAATCTGGGCGTTGGTTTCGATGCCGATCCGCATGTATATGGCCGTGCCTGGTTTCCTTGCATTGATGATTTCACCAAGCGAAGCACCTATAATTTTGAGATCCTGACAGATCCTTCCCAGCCGGCCTATTGCAACGGCAACCTGTGGATTGACAACATCACCAATGATGGAAAACGGATGCGTATCTGGTCGCTCGACAATAAAATTCCATCCTATCTGGCTTGTGTAGCCATTGGTCCCTATACTTCCTACAAAAGAATTTACCCTGGTGAAACAGGCTTTATTCCGGTGGAAATCGCCGCCGCCGCTGCTGACACCAATAAGGTACGCAACACCTTTCAGCATTTACCCCAGGCCATTGAAGCTTTCGAGCATTGGTATGGGCCTTTCCAATGGCAGAAAATCGGTTTTTCATTGGTTCCATTCAATTCAGGCGCGATGGAGCATGCAACCAATGTCGCCATTGGCAGAGCCTATATTAATGGCACCCTCAATTACGAAACCTTGTGGGCTCACGAACTCAGCCATCACTGGTGGGGCGATCTGGCAACCTGCTCAACACCAGAAGATATGTGGCTAAACGAAGGCTGGGCCACATACTCCGAGCATTTATTTACCGAGTGGGTGTATGGAAGAAAAGCCTATATCAATGCAGTTGAAAGCAATTTTTTGGATGTATTGCAAAAAGCACATGTGGAAGAAGGTGGATATCTGGCTTTATCCAGTATACCACATAATATCACTTACGGAAAGCATGTCTACAACAAAGGGGCCGTTGTAGCGCATAATTTGCGTGGTTACATGGGTGAAAATTTATTCAGACAAGGAATTAGAGAAGCGCTTGCCGCAACCAGCTTCAAGGACTGGAGCAGTGCAGATCTCAGGGATAAGCTGGAATCTGCTACAAGTCTCGATCTGCACGATTTTTTTGACGGCTGGGTTTTCTCGGGCGGCTACCCAGATTTTCTTATTGACTCTGTAATCTGGAGTCCTGGTACAAATGGAATGCATGCAACATTGCATGTTAAACAGAAGCTCCGAGGCGCCCCACAGTTTTTCAAAAAGATTCCATTGAAATTTTATTTCTATACCCCAACTGGAGAACGGATCGTGAAACAAGAATATGTATCCGGAGAAGAATCAGTAGTAGATTTTGGTGAGGTGCTGCCACCTTTTGATATTTCAAGCGGCCATTTTTGGCTAAATGCCGATCTGGACATCCTGCAAGCCCGCTCTGACGGATGGAAAATGCTTACGAGTACCGGCGCCTCAAATTTTGCTGATGCAAAATTTAACCTGACGGTGAATAACCTGGGCGCTGATTCTGTTTTATTTAGAGTAGAACATCATTTTTCTGCTCCCGATAATGCAGGCGCTAATCCAAACAATTATACACTAACCAATCGCTTTTGGGAAATTATAGGAAATTTCCCTGCTGAATTCAACGCACAGGCTATCATTTTGTATGATGGCAGGGGGCAAATGGATCAGATGGATACCGAGCTATTTGACACACCAGGCGCCACGGAAGACAGCGTTTTATTGCTCTACAGACCGGGAGCAGGTCATCCCTGGCAGGAATGGCCCACTTATACCCAATCCTATTTAGGCGTCAGCACTGATGGATTTGGCCAACTGAAGCCTACCAATCTGCAGGCTGGTCAGTACACCATTGGCCTCGGCACTTCGATAAGTGCCGTTAAGAGCCCTGGCAAGGCGCTTGGAAAGGTAAACGCAGCGCCAAATCCAACCTTTGATAAGGTAACCATTACATCCAAAAAGCCTTTCGATTTAATACAGGTTCAAAATGTACGAGGGGATACAGTGTTGAATGTTGCAGTTGAAAAACTGACTGAATACGAAATCTCTCTCAAGGCATTACCGGTGGGCCAATACTGGATTCATCTTACTGGAAAAACAGGTACCGCAATAACTCCGGTTATTAAGTTTTAAGTCATTCTAATTCAGGGCTCCTGCATCACTCAAAAACTCCAGGATCCCAGGTGCTTTAGAAACAACTTTACCAGATTTTCCGCATCTGAAATGGCCCGGTGATGTTGTCCGGTAAATAAAATATCTTCATTCTCGACTGCCTTTTTCAAGCCAGGCGGTCGGCGCATACGTTTCATTAATCTATACTGCTCTTTTAGATTTACATGCGAGTTGGTCCACTCCGTTTCCAGGCGGTGCATGCGGCAGTCGCTGGCAAACATGCGTTTGTCAAAACCGCCCCAGGAGCAGAGCACATAATCTTCTTCGAAGATCCGACCCCAGTCCCAAAATTCTTCTATCACCTCAGGGAAAGTCTTGGCTCTGTTCACTGATTGCTGTGGGATACCGGTTAATTGCTTACAAAAAACAGAAAGCGTTGGGTGAGCTAATGGCTTTACAAATCGGTTAAACTTCCCTCTTACTTCGCCAAAGTGATTGATTTTATAGGCTCCTATCTCAATTATCTCCTGAACGAAACTCGGAGGTGTGTTTTCCCAGCAGGTAGCTTCAAGGTCATATACTATGTAGTTCATACGGATAGAGGCTTCAGCGCAACCCCAAACGATATAACAAAAACCAAATCAGCAAGCGCAATCTTGATTTTTGTGAGTGATAAAACAATTCAATATCCAGGTCCATTCTGGGTTCCATGGATTCAGGATATTTCAAAGGGAACTCTATTGAACATGCTTTTGCCATGAGATGTTCCACATTTGTCCCGGTATTCGTTGCATCTTCGACTCCGACTCCTACATTTTCCACCAGATTTTTTGCCGGAACGATGCAAATGCCTTTGTGCTTCAAGGTGGAAAAAAACCAGGCATAAGCCCAGGAATTTTGTTCTCTGCTCCTGGTTTTCCTGAATTTATTCAGCAGGTAAGCCTGCACTGCGGGTAGAGGAATAAAGTCATCCATTCTCTTGTTGTTGATATAATCATCCAGTCCATCCAGATCAAGAGTCATTTTATTCCAGGCTCTCCTCCAGCTTGCCCAGCCCCACACAACATTGAAGCGTGAAAAGAAAAAACTGGTATCAAGGCCAGCCATTTTTTCGTGCGCGAGGTTTGTCCCGGCAATGTGCATGACCTGCTCATTATCCCTATATTTTTCGAGTAATATTTCGCAAAAGGTGAAAAAGCTGGGATCAGGGAGGCAATCATCCTCGAGGACTATCCCCTCTTCTTCGGCCTCAAAAAACCAGTTTAAGGCGCCTGAGACACCATCCCGCAAGCCCATGTTTCTTTCCCGAAACAAGGTAAAAACGGTACATGGCCAGTCAATAGACTGTTGCAATGCTCTGCATGCAGCCACCTGCTCTAATTCTCCCGAATGTGATTCCCTCGGACCGTCTACATGTAGATAGAGTCTCTTGGGCTTTACCAGGCGAACGCGTTCCAGAACCAAAGATGCTTTGTCTGGCCTGTTGAAAAATAGAAGTAAGACCGGTGTATTCATTGTGCTGGCCAAAAATAGAAACAATTCGAACGTTGCCGGCTAGTTGAAGTTGCTTTATCCACTTGTTTATATTTTGCCGATACTGTAAAAAGCCATCCGTAAACATACCTCAAGGCAAGATCTGTTTAAACCGGCTCATGATTTTATCAAATTAGCCATGGTGTCCACAAGCATTATCTTATTTTTGCCACCATCAAAAAAGACAAGAAATAATGTCCAAACACGAAAAATTTGTCAGTGAAGTAAGCGCTGGTTATTCATTCAAAGGTGCGTCTATGGTTTTGGGAGGCGCCATGTTAGATGGTGAATCGATTGAAGGGCTTCAGGTTAAAATACCGCTTCAAACCATGAATCGCCATGGTCTGATCGCCGGGGCTACAGGAACCGGGAAAACAAAAAGCCTGCAAGTTGTGGCCGAGCAATTATCGGCTAACGGGGTCCCATGCTTGTTGATGGATGTAAAAGGTGATTTGTCTGGTGTAGCCATGCCGGGCAGCGATCATCCAAAAATTGCCGACCGCGCGCAAAAAATCGGCATCACCTGGCAGGCAAGAAACAGTTCAGTTGAGTTTCTGAGCCTCTCTGAGGAAAAAGGCTCCAGGCTTCGCGCTACCGTTAGCGAATTCGGACCAGTGCTTTTCAGTCGGATACTCGGTCTTAATGACACCCAAAGCGGAGTAGTATCCATTATTTTCAAATATTGCGACGATAGAAACCTTCCATTGCTCGACCTGAAGGATTTTAAAAAGGTATTGCAGTATTTGGGAAATGAGGGCAAAGAAGAAATGGAAGCTGAATTTGGACAGTTTTCATCCGTAACGGCCGGAACAATTTTAAGAAAAGTGGTTGAACTGGAACAGCAGGGAGCCGAAACATTTTTTGGAGAATTGTCCTTCGACATGGATGATCTAACCAGAATTGATGAAAATGGCAGAGGTATTCTAAGCATCATCCGCTTGACAGATATTCAGGACAGGCCTAAGCTGTTTAGCACATTTATGCTTCAAATGCTGGCTGAAATCTATGCTACATTCCCGGAAGAAGGTGATATGGAGCAGCCAAAATTGTGCATATTTATAGACGAGGCACATTTGGTATTTCAGGAAGCAACATCTGCGTTGATGCAACAGTTGGAAGCCATCATCAAGCTGATTCGTTCAAAAGGTGTTGGCATCTTCTTCATCACCCAAAACCCGGCAGATATCCCTGACAGCGTATTGTCTCAGCTGGGTCTGAAATTGCAACATGCCCTTCGAGCCTTTACAGCCAAAGACCGCAAGGCCATAAAGCTCGCTGCCGAGAATTACCCCATCACTGAGTACTACCAAACTGAAGATATTTTAACCTCCCTCGGCATAGGAGAAGCCCTGGTAAGTGTCCTGAATGAAAAAGGCATCCCGACTCCACTTGTGCATACCCTGATCAGACCACCAGAGAGCAGGATGGACATACTTAGTCCGGCAGAAATAGACAATATTCTCAGGAACTCAAATCTGATAAAAAAATACAATCAGGAAATAGACCGTGAGAGTGCCTATGAAATTCTCAACGGCAAAATCACGGAAGCCGCTGAACATGTACAAGAACAAACGCAGACCAAAAGCACAAAAGCAAAAACAAAACCCAAGCCTAGTGTTGTACAAACCATCGTCAAGGATCCACTCACACGCCAAATTGGCCGAACAGTAGCCAGAGAACTCACCCGTGGCCTGCTCGGGGTGCTGGGTATTGGTGGGAAACGGAAGAAGACGGGGTGGTTTTGAAATGCGCAATTTATCAATGCGCAATGTATCAATGTACCAATGTACCAATGCGCAATAGTTCAATGTATCAATGTATCAATGCGCAGTTTATCAATGCTTAATGTGACTAGTCAATATTAATTAGTTGTGCTGATTGAATTAACAGAAGGATTTTTATTCAAAACCCATAATCCAGAAAAGATAATTTATACATTGCGCATTACACATTGATACATTACGCATTGATAAACTGCGCATTGATACATTGATACATTGATACATGAGTTTCCTCCTGGCATTCATACGATTGTTCCGCATACCGAATCTGATCATGGTGTTTCTCACCATGTATATTCCGTATTGGTTGGTGCTTCGTCCTGCCATTCTGGAGGCGGGTGGAATTCCCATGTTAACTGAGCGGCTTTTCAACTTGATAGCCATTGCCACTGTGTTAACCACTTTTGGCGGTTATGTGTTAAACGACTGGTATGACCGGGAAATGGACGCTATTAACAAACCCCGAAGAGTGTTTTGGGGTAAGTATCTGCCTGCCAATCTTGGACTAATATTTTATGCCCTGATTGTTACGGCCTCGCATGGACTGGCTTTTATCATTAATCAGGAATTACAGCCACGGAATCACTGGCCACTGTGGGTGTACCCTATGGTGTCCTTTCTGTTGTTTTTGTATGCCTGGCAAATGAAGTGCTCAGTGATCATCGGCAATTTACTTGTTTCATTTCTCTGTGCCATTGTTCCCATTATTGTGTTGTTGCCTGAAGAAAGGGCTTTATGGTTGAGTTCTTTTGTAAAACCAGACCTTATTCAAAAGGCAGTTGCGCTGGTTTGGTTGTATGCCGTTTTTGCCTTCGTATTTAACTTCTTACGGGAGCAAATCAAAGATCTAGAAGATTTTCCGGGTGATTCGGCCTGTGGGTGTTCAACATTACCTGTAGTTAAAGGAGTTGTTTTTGCCCGCAAACCGGTTGTATTCACTGGTTTGTTGGCGTCTGGTTTAATTGGTGTGCTGTTGATGTTCTGGACACAGACTCAGGCTCCGGATTACCAGATTGTTGCCGGCTGTCTATTTCTGCTGATTCCAACTTTAATTGCCACTATTCGCCTTTTCTGGTCGAAAAGCAGCCGCGATTTTAAAGTGGCCAGTCTCATGGTCAAAATTGTCATGTTTTTTGGCATTATCCTGCTGTTGAGATCCTGGCCTGAGAATCCTATGGAACTAATTAACCAGGCTCGTGATTTTGCTCAGAAAACCTTTTAATTATGCGTGCATTACAACGACCCATTATACTTGCTTCCAAGAGCCCAAGACGCAGTCAGCTCCTACGCGAAGCAGGCTTTACTTTTACCGTACAAGCATTCGATGTTGATGAGTCATTTTCCTCAGAAATGCCTTTAGAGGAGGTAGCGCCGTATTTGGCACAAAAAAAAGCGCAAGCGGCTAAGCATCTCATTCAGGATCAGGAAATTATTTTAACGGCAGACTCAACAGTAATACTAGGGGATACAATCTTCAACAAACCGGAAGACTATGCCGAAGCCCAGAGTATGCTTAGGGCCTTATCCGGCAAACAACATACGGTTGTGACAGGCGTTTGTCTGCTTGGAAAAGAAAAGGAAGTAGTCCTCTCTGGTCATACCCAGGTATGGTTTTCAGAGCTTTCAGATGAGGAGATTGACCACTATATTCGTCATTATGCTCCTTTTGACAAAGCAGGCTCTTATGGAGCTCAGGACTGGATCGGGCATTGCAAAATCCCAAAAATTGAAGGCAGTTTTCAAAATGTGATGGGATTGCCTGTTGCACTTGTTTATGAGGCCTTGTCCCAATTTTGATGAAAAGGATCATTTTCACTGTAACCAACGATTTAACTTATGATCAGCGAATGCACCGCATTTGCCATTCCCTGGCTGCGCATGGGTATGATGTTTTATTAGTGGGTAGAAAGCTTTCCAAATCAGTTCCGCTGACCCAACAAACATTCGGGCAAAAGAGATTGACTTGTTTTTTCACCAAAGGTGTTGGCTTCTATGCTGAATACAACATCAGGTTATTTCTTTTTCTACTGTTTCATAAATCTTACGATGCCATTTGCTCTATAGATTTGGACACCTTGCCTGCCGGGTATATGGCATCGATCATCCGTGGCAAAAAAAGGGTCTTTGATTCACATGAATATTTTACTGAAGTTCCGGAGTTGGTTGGCCGGTCGTTTCAAAAAACGTTCTGGGAGCAAATGGCTAAATTATTTGTGCCTCAATACAAACATGCCTACACTGTTGGACCGGCACTGGCAACAATATTTTCTGATAAATACGGCCCATCCTTCAAGGTTGTACGCAATGTCCCGGAAAATCTTGATTCACAGAAAACTCAAAACAGAGTTGAATCGAAATTCATTCTGTATCAGGGAGCATTAAATGACGGTCGCGGTGTGAAAGAGGCTATCCTGGCCATGAAAAAGCTCGACAATCTAAAACTGTTGATTGCCGGGGAAGGAGATTTGTCTTCCAGTTTGAGAGCATTAACTGAAGAGCAAAACCTAAGTGATAAAGTTGAGTTTTTAGGTTATGTGTTGCCAATAGATCTGAAAAAACTTACCGCCAAGGCCTGGATAGGTCTCAACCTATTGGAAAACAAAGGGCTTTCCTATTACTACTCCCTGGCAAATAAATTCTTCGATTATGTACAGGCTTCTGTACCTGTTTTGACCATGAATTTTCCGGAATACAGCCAACTAAACAAAGAATTCAAGGTAGCCTATTTGATAGATAAGCCAAGCCCGGAGAAAATTGCCTCTGCCATCAAGGAGTTGATGGAGAACGAACGGCTGTACCATGAGCTGCAAAACAATTGCGATCATGCCAGGAAAATCTGGAACTGGGAAAATGAGGAGAGAATCTTGCTGAAGATCTGGAGCGAGGTTTTTAGTTCCTAGCGATTTGTAGTTTCAGAAATGGATACATCGCGTCCAACAGAAACTTTACACCCCAATTTGGATATCTACATGGTAAATAAGCCCCCCAAACAGGCAAAGAACCTGGAATAGCTCCCAAGCGGTTTTTATTCCCTTTTAAAACCTGAAATTCTAAAATCTCCTGTAGGAACTCCCATGAGGCTCGCAGATATTTTTCCTGACCAGAAGATTTATATAAGCGGAAATAAAAGGCACTCAACTGCGCATTCCCCACCGGACAAATAAAGCGATAATCACCCTTCCAGTGTTGATCATACCTGCCTGCTGTTTTATGGCCGGCCGATGCCCTAACCTCCAACAATTGATCAGACATCAAGAAAACACGATCTATTAAAGACTTTTTTTCAAGCAAAAAACCGCATTCCAGAAACCCTTCAAAAGTATAGGCAAGCGTGTGTGTAAAAGCCTCCTTCCCAGGCTTGAAACCCCAATCTCTGACAGAGAGATTTTCCATAATTCGCCCCTCATAAAAACTTATAGCTTGATGTAATTTAGGCCTTAAACCTGTAATTTCCAGTTCATTATTTGCCTCAATTAATGGCCAGAGCGCTCGGGTATAATACGTTGGTGTATATCCTTTTTGGAAAGCAAATTTCCTCCAGGCGCCATCTGGTTCCAACATTTCCGCCAGCCAAAGAGCTGCCTTAATCTTGGTTTCCTTGTATTTGATATTTTGCGGATATTTCAGAGAAAGGTGATTAAAGCCAGACAGTATCTGTGCAGTATTAAACACGCTTGGCGTTTTATTACCTGTCAACAAACCCGGGAAAGCGCCATTTTCAAATTGTTCCGTCATCAGCCAATCTCCACAATCTTTGGCGAGGTCAATTAAAGACTCATCCTGTAGCAGTTTTCCATACTCAAGCATAGTCGGAATCAAATAACCGGTAGTTTCCGGATAGGCTTTGTTCCATCCGAACCAAATATGCCAGCTGTGGGAAGATCCTTTTCCACCTGTAGACTCAACACTTCTTCTAACCCAGTCAAGCGCCAGATCACAGCGCTTTTGCCATTGAATGGTATAAATACCGGGTATTATGTCTGAAAAATCCTTCATGAAGTAAGCTGCCGTTTAATTCCTCTATCGGGACAAAAATAAGCAGGCATACCGGCTAAATCGCCTGCATGCCTGCAACTATTATCAGATTGGATAAGGAATCACCTAAGGACTGATCTTGGCAAAGATCATCCCGACAACAATGGCCTGGAAAACACCATAAGCCAGCCAGGTAAGCACAATACTTAAGGAAATTGCCAGGGAACTGAACGTAATCCACATAGATGGAATAGTCGCAATAAGTCCATACACCAGCCCCATCTCCAGCCCTCTCAACCAAAATGGGCCATGGAACAAACTTTTAAACCTTTTCCAAAACCATGCAAGGGCGAAACTAAGTATGAACGGGTGAACAAAGTAAAGAATCGTTTTATCGCCCTCGAAGCTGAAAATGGGATCATAGTATTGCTCAGCAATTGAGGGGAACAAAGCAACAGTCGCATAAAGAGCAGCATAGCTTAATACCAGCAACACTACCCCGGCGACCATTCCCTTTATCAGAAACTTTTTCATAATATAACTTTTAAAAATTGATTGAAGAAGTGTAAAAAGGATCAGTTCAGTTCATCAATTCGAATGATCAGATCAAAATGAAAAGTGATCCAGTCATTCACCTTTATCATGCCCATTAGTGCTTCCGGTGGATCTACTCCGAATGAACTCATCTGAAGCGCGCATTGACCTTTCATTTGTATTCTGTTTGGACTCAACAATTTTGCTTGAGCAGAAATGGCTTGTTTTCTAGTCACATTGGTTATCGTGATGTTGACATTTGCCTGAACATCAAACCAATCCTTGCATTCGCCATCCAGGCATTCAGGCCTTTGCCATGAATCTAGCAGGGAGATTTTTATATGAGGATAGTAATAAGCCTTCAGTGCTTTTTGCATGTCCCTGTCAATCTTCCGATTGTGACAGTCAAACTTCCCTGTGCTTAAATTCAGATCCAGATTTCGGAATGAAAGTTTGCCTCCTTTTCTTACCGTCTCCAGCGGAATCCCGGCAAATTGCTCATTGCAGTCGCAGGTAAATGTGTTCACATTGGATGTGCCTTTCAAAAAAAGTCTGCTTCCTGTTTCAATCTGAAAGCGTTTGGCGTCACCAATGGAATAACTTCCCAGGAATAGTGGCAAAGCAAGTAAGATCAGCAAATGATAAAATGACCGTTTGAAATTGTTTTTCATTTTAATGCTGATTGAGGACTTAGGGAAAATACCCTGCAGCCAATAGTGACTGCAGGGCTTTTTATTAAAGGTAGGTAGATTATAAGCCTACAACTGCTTCAACCATGAATCCCTTGAACTTACCTTCATTGCGATAATCTGTTGTTGGGAAGTCGGTGAAATTCTGCATCACATATTCGGCTTTAAGCAGCAAGTTTTTGGTTGGGAACCAGCCGGCAGCAAATGCCAGACGGTTGATACCAATTTCAAGCTGATCGCCATTTACATCTGTCATGCCGCGTGGTTCGCCTTTCATGGCTGTGTAACGTGCACCTACATAAAGTTGCTCATTAGGCAGGAAGCGATACAATCCTTCAGCAGAGAACTGAGAGAATTTGCGTTTTTCCCAAACCGGGCGTTCTGCAGGACCGCTTACATCACCATAGTTGCTACCACTGATAATTTCATAAGAACCAAAGATCTCCAGTCCTTTGAATTTCAGGAACGGGTTGATCATAACAGCCTGAATCCTGTTTGGCAAATCCGGATTGAATCTACCAGAAGTGAATTGTGAACTTTGAGAAGTAGCAGCGCCACTGGCTTGCACTGCTGGTTCCATGGCAAGGAAATAATGTGATCCTGTACGGTCACCGGCATACAAGGTGTTACGGGCGATGTTGCTGTTGTTGTACAAAGAGGCAGACAAACGGAAACGCAGGTCGGTACTGATTTGCTTGTCATAAGCCAGTTTGGCAAATACAGATGGGCTTTTCTTGGTTGGAACGCCAGCCGCGTTATTTGCTTCCGGATAGTTTTCAACGTTACCATTGATAAAACCAGAGCTCATACCTACCATGGCCATAAAACCATCAACCGGGAAAAGGTAAACTTCGCCGCCAATTTCAGTGGTAAACGCGTCCAGAATGTAGTTTTCTACGAATGGATTGAACATCGCATTACCACCATCTGTACGGCGGAACTGCATATCACCGAAGTTGGGCTGAAAGTGACCGATTTTCACCCGCAGTTTATTGGTAAACCACTCAGGGTTTCCAAACATTGGGAGTTTGTCGATCTGAATATATCCTCCTTTTACCCAGAACTCGGAGTGGTGACGGGAAGACATGTAGTTTTCCAGACAAACCCGGATACCATCGGCAACCTGGAAATCCAGATTCAAATTAGCCATGGCCAGATTAAAACCGGTAAGCGTGGCAGAAGTAGTGTCTTCCGCAGCTACAACCCCATACAGATATTGGCTGCTGGATGTTGGCATGTTTTCATGGGTAATTGACTGAAAATCCTGAGTAAAAGCACCGCCAATGCGCACCTTGAAACCGGTAAAGTCAACTGAATCGTTTTTTGAAGGTTCAAAAATGTTAATGGCATCTTTATTCCAACCGCGATAGTATTGTAGTGCTGGTTGTTGAGCGATGGCCCAATTTGAGCAGAAAATCATCGCAAGGGTCAGAATGGAAATTACTTGTTTCATAAACTGAATGGTTAAGTTAATTTAATTTTTGTCAGAACTATTTTAATGTCACCTGGAAATGAATGTCTACCTCATCACCGGTAGTCAATGTTCCCAGCAGGGCTGTTGGAGGCTTTAGTTTATAATCAGTCATTTTAATCTTTTTGGAGCCGCTGAAAGTGATGCTTCCATCACCACCTACACTCCCTTTTACATGCATGTCAATTTTGTTACTGGTTCCGGCTATGGTCAGATAACCCACAGTTGTGATGTCGTAGGTATTTCCTCTGGCATTCATTCCTGTTACTTTTTCCAGTTTGTAGGTAATGTTTTGATACTTATTGGCCTTCAGGGCATCATAGGTTTTGCTGTCCATGATGGAGCTCTTATTGCTCTTGATGGTTTTAACCGGAATTTCTACGTACAGAGAATTGATGGACTTGAGTGTACCGGCGTCGGCAGTAATGGAAGCAGTAGCCCGCACTTCCTTAACTGTAGATTGCCAGTCGTGCAAATTGGACGTACCGTCAATTGTCATGGAAAAGTTGGTGACCCGAAAATTGCTTTGACCAAAAGCAATGGCAAATGGGAATATGAATAAAATGACTAGTTTGGCTTTCATCTTTAATAATTTTGATACAAAAGTATAAGGGTCAGAATGCCGTTTTGGGAACGCCGGTCATCAGGTAGCGTGATATTTGTCACGTTTGCAAAAAAGCTATGCTACAAGCCGACCATTTTCAGCATTACCAGGGTCATTCTGTTATCTGTGTACGCTAATGATGTAGTTTTGCAGGAAAGAAGGAATATGAAGCGCATTTACATTTGTATCATGCTACTTGGTCTTTGCAGACTTGCAAACGCTCAAATGCTGGTGGGAACAGATACGCTTTACGGGAATGAATGGATCGATTATACCCAGACTTATTACAAGATCAAGGTTGCCAGGGATGGTATATACAGGATTGGTACCCAAAGCCTGTTAAATGCCGGGATGCCGATTGCTACTTCACCAGGATCTCAATTCCGTCTGTATCACCTGGGCGAAGAAATTCCGGTTTATTGCAGCAGCCCAGGCATATTTGGCCCAACGGATTTTATTGAATTTTACGGCGAAAAGAATAAGGGAGAAATTGATTACTTCATGTTTGAGCATGCAGACCAGGAGCAGATCAACCCACATTATAGCATATTCAATGATACGGCTGTTTATTATTTAAGCCTGGAAACCCAGGGACAGGGGAAACGTTTCTCCAAACTTGCCAATGACCTGAATAACCTGCCTTCAAAAGAAGGTTATTGTTTTACAAGTACCGAACAGCTGCTTAGTTCTACCATTTTCAAAAAGAAAATTGGAGATGAAATAACCTACTCCTGGTTTGATGGTGCCGGGTACACAGGCCCGGTAAGCGCAGCCGAAACACCAATCTCTTTTACTCTGGAAGGATTTGTTTCAAACGGGCCGGATGCAAGTATGCATGTCAGATATGCCGGCAATCTTGGTGATCACCACAAGCAGATTTATTTCAACGACAGTTTGTATGCTGATGACCAGTTTCAGGAGTTCGGATTAATTGACCGAAATTTCTCAATTCCAGCCAGCCAGCTGAAGGTCAGCTCTGAATTAATCATTAAAACACCCATCGGTGACCGCCATGGTCTTGCTTTTGCCAATATTGAATATGCCCGCAATTTCCAGCTAAACAACGCAGGCCAATTTCGTTTTAAATTGGAAGCTGGAGCTCAAGACAAGTATGTTGAAATTGAAGGATTCAATAGTGCCGCGGGCACACCTGTATTATATGACCTAAGCAATAATATCAGACTAGAAACGACACTGGAATCAGGGTTTGTGAAATTCAAATTACCACAAAACCTGAGCAATGGTGACCTCCTTTTGCTCAGCCCCGGTGATATTCAAATCGTAAACACCTTGGAGAGGGTCCCGTTCTCAAATTTTCAAAATACTCCGGCCGACTATGTCATAATAAGCAATAAAGCTCTTTTCAGCGACCCAATAGCTGCTGGAGCCAATCACGTAGCTGAATATGCCACTTACAGAGAAAGTCAGGCTGGAGGCGCTCATTCAGTAGCAGTGTTTGATATTGAAGATTTGTACGAACAGTTTTCCTACGGCATAAGGTTTCATCCGATTGCCATTCGAAATTTCCTTCATTGGGCAAAAAAGCAATGGCCACAATTGGAACACGCCTTCATCATTGGCAAGGCACTTGATTTTTACAATTTCAGATCGGCCAGCCAGCAGTCCACTTTTATCGACTCCTTGTTTTTTGTTCCCAATTTTAGTGCGCCGGGCGCCGATTTGCCTTTTGTGATGTCGGGAAATCATCTCAGCGATCCGATTATGGCAATAGGGCGACTGGCAGTGACCAGGGCCAGTGAGATAAGTGATTATCTGGATAAAGTAAAGCAACATGAACAACAGCTGGGAAACGCAGATCAGAGCATTGCCAGTAAGGCCTGGATGAAGCGGGTCATTCATAACAGCGGAGGACTATCAGGTGAAAATGTGCTGATCAAAAATTTTACCACATCCATGGGCAATACAATTGCCGAGAATCGCTTTGGCGCAGATGTTCATTCTTTTTACAAAACTTCAGATGATCCCATTCAATTGTCAGCCTATGAACAACTGCTGGATCTCATAAATGACGGGACAGCCATCTGGACCATTTTCGGCCACTCATCTGCCTTTGCAGTGGATTTTGATATTGGCCTCCCTTCTGCCTATAATAACTTTGGCCGTTACCCGCTCATGATGGTCTTGGGTTGTTTTTCCGGAATTTGTTCGGCTCCGCAACAGGGAATTGGGGAGCAATTTGTACTTGCTAAGGACCGCGGCGCCATCGCTTACATTGCATCAGTCAACTATAGTTTTATCGATGCCCTGCATACATACGGGAGACAATATTATAGCCGCTTGGGTGGATCAGATTACGGTAAAAGTGTGGGACAAATCCTTGCAAATACCATTGCTGATCTTAAAGATGCACAAAATGAAGGCCTGATCGCATTGCTGCATCAAAATTTGTTACAAGGCGACCCAGCGATAAAACTACTCACGCACGATGGGCCCGATTACTTGATAGATCGACAAAGTGTGCAAATTGACCCAAGTCCTGCTAGCATCAACTATGATCATGTACAGTTTTCATTTGATGTAGTCAATATTGGAGAGAATACAGGTAATTCTCTCACTGTAAAACTTGATCAGCGGTTGCCGGATAACCAAACCGTATTGCCGCGTGAGTTGGATACCATACAGGCGCCGGGTTTTAGGAGAAAGCTCGAATATGCTGTTCCAGTAGCTGGGAGCAAAATAGGTTTCAATCGCTATTTCCTTGAATTAGATCCGAATAACGACATTGCTGAGCAGCCTTTTGGGGCCGAGAACAACAACACTCTGTTGGACGCCAATGGGTCTCCTGGACAGGATATTTACTTCTTTGCGGATGATATTTCGCCGGTTTACCCACCACCCTTTGCCATCGTTGGCAAAGCTGATTTGACACTCCATGCATCTACGCTAAATCCTGTTGCACCAGTTTATCCATATGTTTTCGAGATCGATACCATCGAAACATTTGACAGCAATTTGAAGGAGAGCTTTCAATTGAGTAGCCCTGGTGGCTTGCTTACGTGGAAACCTACCCTGCCCTTGCAAGACAGCACGGTTTATTATTGGCGGGTAGCCCGCGACAGCCTGGTCAATGGTCAGCCATTGTGGCATACCCAGTCATTTATTTTTATAAACGGTAGTCCACCCGGCTGGAATCAGTCAGATTATGGTCAATACAAAACCGGAGATTTTACAAACCTCCAAGCCTCTGATTCGCTTCGGGAAATATCTTTTGAGGATAATGCGGCCTTTGTGAGTGTTCAAATTGCATACCGGGGAGTAAATCGTTATCCAGGTTTCAAGAACTCATTTTACCAGGGCTTTTATGGTGATTTCGGGTTTAACCAGCAAAACATTGTTCGGGGAATATGCATGATGGTCCTGGATCAGAATTCAGGCAAAGCAATCATTAATCCGGCAAACGGTCCTTATAATTATGATCCACAAATGGATCGGGAGTTCTTTTGGTTTGACACCCGAAACGAAAGTGAACGAGTCAAAATGATGGACTTTCTGGAAAATTATGTGCTGGAAGGTTCTTACATCGGCTTACTGGCATTTAACAGGGTGACTGATGCTACCGGATACGGGCCGCATCTATGGGCCAATGACTCAATTACCCAGGGCAAGAATCTCTTTCAGGTTCTGGAAAATCAGGGAGCTAGTCATGCAAGGGAACTGGCAAATTTCAGCACTGCCCCTCCGGCGTATGGTTTTGTTTTTAGAAAAGATCATCCCGAATACGAGAACAGAGACACCTTTACGTATGATTCAGACGCCACCCTGGAACTGAGAGCTTCTTTTACAGCCAAATGGGCGCTTGGCTTGATGGATACGAAGACGATCGGACCGGTAAAGAACTGGAATTCAATACTTTGGGAGCGCGACGACTTTGACGATAGCTCCGACGATGCCATACTCTCCGTGCTTGGTGTTAGAGAAGGATTGGAGGACACCATATTGATCAGCCTGCGAAATGGTCTCGACTCTAGTCTTAATAACATTTCCGCTGTAGATTTTCCGCAATTGAAGCTGCGATATGAGGTATCGGATACACAATCCAGAACCGCCACGCCTCTTCGGTACCTGCGTGTGTTATACGATCCCATGCCGGAAGGAGCCCTGGCACCCAACAAGTATTTTAGCTTTTACAAGGATACGCTTGAGCAAGGCGACATTTTTAGAAGCGGAATTGCATTTGCCAATATTTCAGAGGTTCCATTTGACAGTGTTCTTTTCAGGATAAGCGTTGATAACCAGTTGAACAATGGCTTTGCGTACGAACAAAGACTCAAAGCGCTCATGCCCGGAGATACCCTGCATGCTGATTTCCTGGCTGTAACGAGGTTTATTAACGGTCTGCAGAAAATGACGCTGGAGGCTAACCCGCACAATGACCAACCCGAATCATACCATTTTAACAATGTGTTGGTCAGAGATTTTTACATCAAAAAAGATGAAAGGAACCCACTGTTGGATGTCACTTTTGATGGCCAGCACATTCTGGATGGCGATCTGATTTCTCCCCAACCGGTGGTAATGATCAGTTTAAAAGATGACAACCCGTACATACCCATGCGGGACAGTTCCACATTTTCCATTAGCCTGATCCTGCCGAATGGTCAGATCCAGGATATTCCACATTCGGATCCCACCGTCATGTTTTTTCCTGCTGATCCAACCGCATTGCCTCAGAAAAACCTGGCGCGAATTGAATGGAGGCCGACTTTTTTGCAGGATGGTGAATACAAATTATTGGTAAATGGGAAAGATGCCAGTGGCAATCTGAGTGCGGCACTCGACTGGTCAGTCAGCTTTAGGATAATCAATAAATCATCCCTATCCAGCTTGTTGAACTACCCGAATCCATTTTCAAGTTCAACTTGTTTTCTGTACACCTTAACCGGTGTAGAATCGCCTGCCCATTTTAAAATTCAGATCATGACCATAAACGGCCGGGTTGTGCGGGAGATTACCGAACAGGAATTTGGACCGCTTAAACCAGGCACCCACATGAGTGAATTCTGCTGGAATGGTCGCGACGAATATGGCGATCAGCTCGCCAATGGCATTTATTTATACAGAGTGATAGCAAAAAAAACAGATGGCTCGGATTTTGAGCTATTCGAAAACAATTCTGTTGACAGTTTCTTCAAACACGGTTTTGGCAAAATGGTATTAATGAGATAAAGCGCCATTTTGAAACCGGAATATTAATTCACATGACATTGAAATTCAATTTTACATTAGTTCTGATCCTATTCATGTTAGTTTCAGGCAACCCAGTTTTTAGTCAGTCATTTCCCATACTCACCAAAAAGTCGGGAAAATCGACTGTAGAGGAGGTCAATAATTACAAATACCGTGTTTCTATGAAGGTTTTTGATCGTTTGGTAAATGCCATGGGTGATAAGAGGCAGGCCAAGCCAGACCTGATCATGCAGAACAGTGATAAATACAGCTGCACCGCAGATCTCAAAAAAGCACAAATATGGGTGGAGGAAACCACCTATGATATTTGCCGGGAATTCGGCTCCGACTCATTGAATGCACTGGCCATACTTTTAGCGAAGCCTTTGATCCATTATTATGACCGTGATGACCCGGTATTGTATTTTCCGGTAGACAGCCCAACTGATTCAACAACTCAGGCATTGTATGTTAACAATCTTGCCAAGGCATCCTATTTAGCCTATTTGGCCGGTTTTGATGGTGAGACATCCGTTCCAGGCATTTTCGGAAAACTGTATGATGGCTATGCCGTAGGTAAACAAATAGATGGATTTCCAACAAAAGAAGAGCTTAAGTCAGCATGGAAAGCAGCTGATAGCAAGGGTAAGCAATGGAAGTTGATTAAAGAAACTTCGGACCTCATGACCATCCTGGCTGATTATGAAACGGCAGCCACTTATAAAGCCCAGGATCTTTCCAATTTTCAAACGTTGGAAACCCTGAATTATGCAGGAATCAACTCCTTAATGGCAGCCCTTGAGTACGTTGGTCCCAGGGAAGTGCCTTTCATTTTGCCCATGGAGCTCGACCCAAATGGCAGGTTAGTAGAGTCGAGAAATATGAAAAATGACAGCCTTGGAAAGCGAAAGGCGTTTTTGCAGTTGGCTATTTCTCAGTTTGACAAGACAATACAATTAGACTCCGGTTTTCTGGACGGATATCAAAACAAGGGCTGCGCCCTGGCTTTGGCGGGAGCATTTGAAACGGCCAATGAATGTCTGCAAATTGGACTGGAATTATGCTCCACGCCCAAACTCACAACCAACTTTCTGGTGATGCAGGGAATCGTGGCGGCCATGCAAGGCAATAACAACCTGGCAGCACAGAAAATGGAGAAAGCAAAAAAAATTGGGGATTACCTGGCGACACAGAACCTCAATATTCTCAGAAATAAAATTCCGCCAACGCTCACGCCTACATTTCAGAATCCCGTAAAAGGTGTTGAAAAAATAGAGTGGTTCCCGCTGGAAAATTACCTGAATAACCCGGAAACAGATTTGATGGTTACAGTAAAATCGGGTTTGAGCTGCGGTGTCCTGCAAAAGGCACTATCAACAGTATATCTCCAAAAATTTGATGAACTGGGCAAAACCATAGCCATTCAGCAAACCATCAGTATTTACAAAGGCAATACCCTTAGAGACATAAAACTCATTTCTACCGCCGATAATGTGCAGGAAGCCTATGGGGTACCCAAAAGGAATATTTCTATGCCCGGGGAATTCGTTTGGGTGTACCCGGAGTCGGGCATTTATTTCAGGTTCAAGGATTTAAGCACCTTAAAAAGCTGGGGAATATTTGTAACTCAAGAGCATCAGCGTTAAAATTCCCGGAGCATTTGAATAAGCACCTGATTAAGGTTTTCAATTGCTTCAGGAATTCTCCAGGCATTTCGGTTTCTGGGTTCCACATAATTGGAAATGGATCGGATCTGCACAAATGGCACTTGAGCCTGTAAGCAGGCATAGAAAAATGAAGCCCCTTCCATGCTTTCCACCTGAGCTTTTGGGAAATCCAGGGCCAATTGATCTATTGATGGCTTGGATCCATGAACCTTGTTGACTGTAATTCCGGACACATTTGGCAAAAAGGAAGTTTGGGTGGCATAAGGATTTTCAAGAGTCCCCTGTTGAAATGGAAATTCATTCGGCTGTATCAATGCAAGTGCAAAAAGATCAGAAAAGCTGCCATCGGATTCTTCCACACCCAAATCAGCCATTTGTTCTGAAACTACCTGCACTACATCTCCCAATTGTAAATTTCGATCAATGGCTCCGGCAATACCGGCATTGATGGCAAAGCCAGGTTTCTGTGCAGCCAAAAACCGCCCCAACGCCCAGGCTGTTGACATCATGCCGACACCTGTGATCATCACCTGAACCTTCAATTCACCTTTTGTAAAAAGCGTCTGCTCTTCTTTTTTAAAACGCTCTTCCAGCCATTGGATGGCGGGGCCGATTTCAAAAGGTGTAGCTGCGCTGAGTAAAACTTGCATGGTTTGCCAATTTGCCGGCGAAGGTACTCCTATCTTAGCGCTTTAAAATCAGCAAATGGAGATATTCCACAGCGTATTGCAGTTTGACAAGTGGCTGTTTCAGCTCATAAATGTAGACCTTGGGAACCCGGTATTTGATTTTCTGATGCCGATTGTCCGGGAAAAGAAAGTATGGCTGCTGCTTTACCTTTATTTGGCCTACCACTTCTTTGCGATATATCGTCTGAAGGGCTGGTTTCTGGTGTTGGGTTTTGTTCTTTCGGTTGGAATATCTGATTTCACGAGTAGTTCCCTCATTAAAAAATCGGTGCAACGCATTAGGCCCTGCAATGATGTAGAAATGGTTGATAAAGTAGTGACCAGGGTTTCCTGTGGCGGTGGCTACAGTTTTACCTCCAGTCATGCCTCAAACCATTTTGCCATCGCTGTTTTCCTCATAACGGTACTTGGACTTTCAGGGAAATGGCAGCAAAAGGCACTGCTCGCCTGGGCTGGTTCAATTGCCTTTGCGCAGGTGTATGTGGGGGTGCATTATCCTATTGACGTAACGGCAGGCGCAACACTTGGCTCTCTAATTGGGTGGGGAACCGGAAGGATTATCAGGGATTCATTCCTTCAAAAATCAAAGAGCCAATCCTGACCATGGTGCTGCCATTTTCGACAGCCAGCTCCCAATCGCCCGACATTCCCATGGAAATTTCTTTGAAATACGTGCTGTCAGCAAAATGAGTTGACTTCAGATTCTCCATTATTCCTTTCAATTGTCTGAACTCCCGTTCAACTTGTGACTGATTCGAGGTAAATGTTGCCATGCCCATCACACCAAGGATTCTCACATTTTTCATATTTGCAAACTCCGGGCTATTGAGCATTTCTTCCGCTTCTTCTGGTGACAAGCCAAATTTCGAACTCTCCTGCGCAATGTGAAACTGTAATAAGCAGTCTATGACACGCCCGGCTTTTTTTGCTTGCTTGTTTATTTCTTCTAAAAGTCCAAAACCATCAACCGAGTGAATCAGACTGACAAAAGGTGCAATTTGCTTTACTTTATTTGACTGCAAATGGCCAATCATGTGCCATTCAATGTCGCCGGGCAGCGAGCCATGCTTAACCAGCATCTCCTGAACACGGTTTTCCCCGAAAATTCGTTGGCCTTTTTGGTAGAGTTCTAAAATCCTTTCAGGGCTTTGTGTTTTAGAAACTACCACAAGTTTAACGTCTCTGGCTTTGAGTATTTTGGATAATTCATCGAACATTGTGGTGCAAAATTACATCACTGGATTATTCTAATCTGTTATTTCCTCGCTGATCATTGTCATATCTTTATGGCAGTTTTTGAAAAATCTATTTTTTTTAATTTTACCCGCCTTCCCATCTTGAAAGATTTTCCTTATTCAACCGGTTGTATGAAACTCCTTGCGCTGACAGGCCTTGTCGTTGTTCTTGTGGTATCCAACTCTTCAGCACAATGTCCAACTCTTGGTCAAAACGCTACGTTCACCTCCACGGACTGTTTGCCAGGCAGTAATCCCTGCGCCTTGTGCCCGGGAGACTCTTATACGCTTAACGCTACAGGCTCCAATCTGACTGCAGGTGACTGCATCAATTGGTATATCAGTGATCAACCAAATTTCAACCCCTATAATGGAGAGGGCACATTGCTTGGTTGTTCAGCGCTGACTACCCCACCCCCCGATCCATGTAATCCGAATCCTATTTTTCTCGGCATATTTGTAAATGCCTGTGGTACAGAGGAAAATAACGAATTTATGGCTATGTGGTCGGGCGGCGGATTCAATTTGAGTGACCTGACGGCAACGTATGAAGACCCCGCAAACAATGGGTGCAGCTGGCAGGTGCCAAGTGGTGCAGTACAATCGAGTATTACTTCAGAATGCCCGGGTGCCGTATTTGTAGGAGCCGGCGATGATGTACCAGCCAATGTTCCATTGGTGATTTTCGGTAGTAATCAGGCAGATTTTGACTACAATTTCAGTGGCTTGTGTTCTGTTTACGGCACTTTCTATGTCACGCAAAGTGATTGTGCGCCAGCCACTGAACTATTCCCCAATACAGGAAACGGTACTGTTACGACCAATCTATCCATTGGTTGCTGGTCGGATGACATTACCTATGATCTCAGTCAAATTTCAAATGTAAATGGCGCTTTTGTTGCAGAGTTACCCATACTTGGTACCATTTACGGACAGGGAGGATGTGCCTGGCCCAGTTTCCCAGGTTTGCCAGGTGGTTCGCCAATAATTGAAATAGAGCCACTGACAGTGATGGTAGATGCCGATGAATGCAACATGGGACCATATTACATAGTTGGGATTTACGAACCGCTTCCTTCGGGTTGTCCCGAAACCATGACGAATTACCTCAGCTACGACGTTAATTGCCCAACGCCTGTATTAAGTACGGATGATATATGCGCCAGCGTAAATAATTATGACTTAACCCAACTGCAAGACCCACTAGTACCAGATGGCAGCTGGTTGGGCCCTGGTGTTACCGGCAATTTGTTTGATGCAAGCGGGCTTAGTGGTCCAATAGACCTCATGTTTACGCCTACATCTCCATGTGGTACTGCAGCAACCACGACAGTCAATATTCTGGAATCGCCTGTAGCCACCATTGATCCGGTGATGCCCGTTTGTGCCGGTGGTTCAACTTTGCTTACCATTAATTTTTCCGGAAATCCATTGTGGGATTTTGATTTATTTGCCAATGGAGTATTTCAAAACAGCCTCAGCACAGGGGACAATCCATTTGATGTTCAGGTCTCCCCTCTTTCAAACACAGCCTACACCATTCAAAATTTGACTGACATAAATGGATGTCCGGGCGAGGATGTTTCTGTATTTGTCATGGTTTCCGGGTCAACGACGGATGCCGTACTCACCCTCGTAGGAAATGACACGATCTGTGCGGGCAGTTCAACACTTTTCTGGGTGGATTTTACAGGTGGTGTTGCACCCTATGATTTTGAATATGCCTTAAATGGCGTGGTTCAGGCTCCCCAGCTTGACATTACACAGGATCCATATATTTTTCCTATTACCATCACGGATAGTACTGTTGTCACGCTGGTTAGTGTTACTGATGATAACGGTTGTAATGGTACAGTATCGGGTTCGGCATTGGTAGAAACCTTGCCTGCTCCTTCGGCTATGCTTGAATCTGACACGGTTTTCATTTGTGAAGGATTCAGTGATACCCTGACTGTTAGTTTGAGCGGTATGGCTCCTTTTACATTCGTTTACAGCATCAATGGGGTGAATCAACCGCCCATAATGACTGATTCGAGTAATTACCAAATCGTAGTTACCCCAAGCAGCGATACGACAAACTATACCCTTGTAAGCGTGCAGGATACAATCTGCCAGGGTTTGGTTAGTGGTCAATATCAGATTATTCTGACACAGGCGCCAACTGGCACCTTGAGCGGAGTCGACTCAATTTGTACCGGTGAGTTTGCCAACTTGATTTTCAATTTGAGTGGCGGCGGTCCCTACACCATAGAATATACAGCAAATGGTGTTCCACAGACGCCAATTCAAACAATAACGAGTCCATTTGTTCAACAGGTTAACCCTTCTGTCACAACTACTTACGAAATTACTTCTCTTGTAACTCCCGGATGTCCCGGCATTGTTTCAGACTCAGTTGAAATATATGTACAACCAACCCCCACAGCTGTTATTTCAGGTGGAGGACAGATTTGTCAGGGTGGTAGCGGAACTGATGTGATCATCACCTTTACGGGAGTGGGGCCTTATACCTTTATTTATTCCGCCAACAACGTCAACCAGCCGGAAATTACAACCACTCAGAATCCATACGTTCTTCATGTGAACCCGGCTGCTGGCGTAGCGTATCGTCTTACCTCATTTAATGATGCATTATGTGATGGCACTTTTAGTGGTATCGCCCAGGTTTTTGTATTTGTACCGGCATCCGCAACCATGTCGGGCAGTGCCGTTTTCTGTGATTCAGCCAAGACTGATATACTGATTGATTTTAATGGATCAGGACCTTTTACAATTGAGTACACCATTGACGGGGTACTTCAACCACCCATATTCACATCAGATGATCCGTATTTTTTACCGGTAATGACGGATACAACCGTAACCTATGAGTTGGTTACGGTAGAATCTCCAGGATGCACAGGGATTCCGGTTGGATCTGCAACCATCACCGTTAACTACGCCCCTACCTATGAGAATTTTGACATAGTATGTGATCCTGCTCAATTCGAATACACAGTTAGTTTCGACATAATTGGCGGAACTCCGCCATATACGCTGGTGAATGGAAGCGGTACGTTTACAGGAGACCAGTTTACAAGTGCCCCGATAAATCAGGCCAATGGCTATTTTATTGAATTCCATGATGATAGTGATTGTGGGAATATAGTCATAAGTGGCCAATCGACCTGCAACTGCACAACAGATGCTGGGACAATGGATCTTACGCCTATAGAGTTGTGCATCGGCGAAACTGCCATGGCAGGTTATAATGGAGGCTTTATAAACGATGGTAATGATCTGCAGATGTTTATTCTGCATACCACGCCAGGGATACCGGTGGGAAATATTCTGGCCTGGAACAGCGCTCCTAATTTTACTTTTCAGGCAGGCATGACGGCTGGAACTACCTACTATATTTCATCTATTTCGGGGAATGACGATGGATTTGGACAGGTTGATCTGAGCGATATTTGCTTGTCAGTTTCTCAGGGAACCCCGGTAGTGTTTTTTGATTTCCCAACTGCAGACATTGGGATAAGCAACCCAAAAGTGTGCCTGGGAGATTCTTTAACTGTACTGGTAAATTTCACAGGTTCTCCTGACTTTTCATTTATCCCACAATTGGGTATGACCGCTCAGGCACCGATCAGTGGAATTGCGGGAAATCAATATGCTTATGTAGTGTATCCGACACAGGACACTACCCTATCAATATTAAGCGTATCGGACAGTTTTTGCGCGAACGGTAATACTTTCGGGATGGTCGACATAAATGTTACCACCCCGCCAAGTTTTGGCCCTGTAACCACAAATTGCGATTATGTAAACGAAACCTATACGATTTCCTTCCCTGTTACAGGAACGCCGGTATTTAACCTGGAAGGAATTCTGGCCGGGTTCAATGGTATAGAGTTTACCAGCCTTCCCATTGCATTTGGCACACCATACCTGGCTTACCTCACTGATGCAGATAGTTGTGGTGTTGACACCTTAAGCGGCATTGGCGTTTGTGCCTGTTTATCAGACGCAGGCGTTATGAGTCAGGTTCAAGTAAACGCCTGTAGCTCAGACACAATTACTGTCCCGTCTACAATGGCACCAGTAATTGATCCGGGTGATCAACTTATGTATATATTACATACCAATCCAGGACTACCCATTGGTACCATACTGGGTTGGAATACTACCCCAAGTTTCGGGTTTATGGCTGGTATGATACCGGGTACTATTTACTACATATCTGCTATCGTAGGCAATCCGGACGGGATGGGAATGATTGATTTGAATGACCCCTGTTTATCCGTCGCAGATGGCACACCCGTAATGTGGTACCCAAGCCCAACGGCGACGCTAACCACTGGCACATTTCACATTTGTCCGGGTGGTGCGCAGGCGTTGATTGTTTCCCTGACCGGCACCCCGAACTACACCTTGACCTATACCAGCAATGCCACCATGTTTACGGTGATGCCGACCCAGAATTTATTCAGCATCAATGCGCAGTTGCAGCAAAGTGCCACCATTACACTCACAGGTGTGACCGATGCTAACGGCTGTACGGGTACAGTTTCAGGAATGGCTTTTGTAAATGTACACCAGCCACCCCTGGTTGTCAATCTCGATCATGATTGTGATTTTGCCAACATGACCTATACCCTTGACTTTGATGTTACCAACGGCGATTTAAGTACTACCGTGATTACTGGTTTGACAGGTATTTTCGATACCATGAGTGGACATTTTACCAGCAATCCCATTTCTACCAGTCAGCCATACGATTTTACTGTTTCGGATTCCTGGGGATGCGGCACTTTCACGGCAGCAGATACTATTGATTGCAGTTGTGTAACTGATGCTGGCGCTATGACCAACGAGAATTTGGTTCTGTGTGCAGGAGACGTGGCAACTACCGGACTTGTGACAGGTGCCAATCTGGAGCCTGGCGACACATTGTTCTATTACCTGGTAGATAGCCCATCTCCATCTACCTGGAACATTCTGGATACTAATTCGGTACCGAGTTTCATGTTCAACAGTACTACTATGACCTATGAAACTACGTATTATATTGTAGCACTTGCCGGCAACAACATATTTGGCAATCTCGATCTCAATGATCCCTGTCTTTCCAGTGCTCAGGGACCAACTGTAGTATGGAGAACACCTGTAACCGCCACCATTTCAGGGATGGACACCATTTGCTTTGGCAATTCAGCAGAACTTCAGGTTAGTTTTACTGGTAACGGTCCATTTTTCTTTACCTATTCAGATGGCGGTATCAACCAGGTGGTGAGCAACATTGCTCAAAATCCTTACACTCTTTCAGTAACTCCTGCAACAACAAGTACTTACACGCTTCAGGGCATTACTGGCGCGGGCACATGTCTGGGAACAGTAGGCGGCAACGCAATTGTGCAAGTCAATCCGATCCCAATGGCGATTAACCTGACTGAAAGTTGCGATCTCTCTACAGAAACCTATGTCGTAAGTTTTGATATAAGTAATGGTACTGCTCCAAACCCGGTTTACAGCGCTATTGGCCTGGCCGGGGATTTGATTGACACAACATTTACCTCATTCTCTGTGCCTGGGGCTCAGGCGTACTCGGTTATTATCACCGATGATATTGGCTGTTCTACTACGGTTTCAGGTATGCCAAATTGCGTTTGCACCAGTATTGCCGGTACTCTATCCAATATTCAGGACGCTTGTTTGCCGGGAGGATTGGTTAGTGGGCAGTCAAATGGGAATTCCGATCTTGATACAAATGATGTGGTCCGGTATATACTTTGTACCGATCCGGCTATTCTACCTGCGGGTATTATTACAGAGTCCAATACACCTCAATTCGGTTTTCAGGCTGGGATGACAGCCGAAACAACCTACTATATCGTAGTGGCTGTTGGCAATGCATTGCCCAATGGTTCATTGGATTTTGCAGATCCCTGTCGGGCATTTTCTGTTGGACATCCGGTTGTATTTCATGACGTTCCTACAGCCTCCATAACAGGAAGTTCCAGTGTTTGTCTGGGAGATGATGCCAGTTTTATCATACATTTTACCGGGAATGCACCCTTTACTTACATATACTCTCTGAATGGTGTGGCACAGGCATCACAAGTGAGTAATGTTGACAGTGTTGTCATTGATTTAACAAATATTCAAACAAATCAACTCATTACCCTTGTTTCTGCAGAAGATGCATTTTGTGATGCCCTTGCCAGTGGCCAGGCGACGATCAATATTCTACCCTCTCCTACTGCTTCCTTGAGTGCGCTGCCAACTATATGTCTGGGAGATAGTACAGCCTTGACCCTGTCGCTCAGCGGAGCCAACACCTTTGATGTAACCATTTCAGGAGGTGCAACGCCAATTGTAATCAACAATGCGCAGGATGGAAACACCGTATTTGTAACGCCAACTGCGTCAACCAGTTATTTTATATCCAATCTCGTTGCTTCCGGAAATAACTGCTCATCGATCATTGGTGGTGGTGTTACCATTAATACGGATGAGGTCACGGCCAATGCAACGCTATCCGATTATACAGGATTTAACATAAGTTGTCCGAATGGAAACGATGGCAGCATAGAGATAAATCCCCTAACGGGTTTAAGTCCATACGCTGCCTTGTGGTCTGATGGCGTCCAGGGAATTGTCAGAACTGATTTGCCAGAAGGCACTTACCAGTTAACCCTGAGTGATCAAATCGGTTGTACGCTGGTTCAGGATTTTTCTTTAACTGCTCCCATGGAGTTGGGCTTACAGTTGGATCCGGTTAGTCCATTGTGCTTTGGCCAGTCAAATGGCTTGATTACCCTTTCAGGCATAAGCGGGGGCGCTGGTACATTCAGTTTGTTGCTTAATGGCAACCCGATTGGGCTTGTAGATACGCTGCCATTTATCATTCCAAATCTGGCGAGCGGCACATATACCATTGGAATTGAAGATTCAAATGGTTGTATTAGTGATGATACCACCCAGGTTACGGCACCGGTGCCCTTAATGTTGAATATTGGCAGAGATACTGTGATTGAGTTTGGAGACAGTTTGTTCCTCCAGGCCATTCATAATGCTGTTCAGATAGATACTTTTTATTGGTCTCCTCAAACTTATTTATCAAGCCCAGATCTTTTAGGTGCCTGGAGTAGCCCGCTAAACTCTATAAGCTATCAGATGTACCTGAGAGATGCAATAGGATGCGAAGTACTCGACAACATTTCTATTTTGGTAAGAAAAAGTCACCGGGTATATATTCCTAATATTATTTACCCATTATCTGTCAACTCAAACAACATCTTTACGGTTTATGGTGGTGCTGAGGTTGCCAGCGTAAGATATATGAGGATATTTGACAGATGGGGAGAACTGGTTTACGAAAACAATGACTTTCAGGCCGGAGAAACAAATGAAGGTTGGGATGGCACTTTTAAAGGCCAGTTTGTAGACCCGGCAGTTTTCGTATATTTGGTTGAAATTGAGTATATTGATGGAACCACCGAATTGTTCAAAGGAGATATTACGGTGATCCGATGATTTGAAATTAGCCTATGAATCCTTCCCGAGAAAAAAAGATAAGATCAGTAATCAAACAATCTCAACCGGATCTGACGGTGATTCTTGAAAACATTGCAGACCCTCTTAATATCAGTGCTGTTTTGAGATCATGCGATGCTGTAGGTGTAAGAGAAGTTTTTGTTGTGTACACAAAAGACTATCTGGATAAACGAGGGTTGTTGCTTGGTAAAAGAACTTCCGGTGGCACATTTAAATGGATAGATGTGTACCATTTTGACAATCTGGAGGAGTGTATGACACGGGTGAAAGAACGCTACGGTAGAGTATTGGCTACTTCACTTGGAGAAAAAAGTGATTCATTGTACGAGTTGGATTTAACTTCACCAGTGGCACTGCTATTTGGCAACGAAGATGAAGGCGTAAGTGATGAAGCTCTGGCGCTTTCAGACGGCAATTTTTTAATTCCTCAAGCCGGATTCGCAGAAAGTCTGAATATATCTGTTGCCTGTGCCGTGACCTTGTTCGAAGCCAGGCGACAGAGGGCAAAAAAAGGCTTTTACAGTCGAAAATCCAAGTTCAACATGTCGCAGCAGGAACAATTGTTCCAGCGTTGGAACAACATGATCACAGGAAAGAAAGTAAATTTGCGCAAAGCAATTAAGATTGGCATTGACTCGGCTAAACTCATGCCTGTTTATGTGGATCGCGATCCGGAAATTCCAAAAAAACCACGCACACGTCCGAACCCGATGTCAAAATTTGATTTATAACCCATGGAAATCAGCGTTGTCGTTCCACTAAAGAACGAAGAAGAAAGTCTGCCAGAACTGGCTGCCTGGATAGATCGTGTTTGTCAAAATGCGAATCTGACTTATGAAATTGTGATGGTAGATGATGGAAGCAATGATACTTCCTGGAAAATCATAGAAGAATTACACGCATCCAACAATCGTGTACGGGGAATAAAATTCAGACGGAATTACGGTAAATCAGCTGCCTTGCACACTGCTTTTCAGGTTGTACAGGGAGATGTAGTGATTACCATGGACGCTGATTTGCAGGACAGTCCTGATGAAATTCCGGCTTTGTACAAAATGATCAAGGAGGAAGGATATGACCTGGTGAGCGGCTGGAAGAAAAAAAGGTACGATCCCATTAGCAAAACCCTTCCTACTAAATTATTTAATGCTGCCACCCGGTGGATGAGCGGCATACAACTTCACGATTTTAATTGTGGACTAAAAGCCTATAGGCTTGATGTCGTAAAGGCCATTGAAGTATACGGCGAAATGCATCGCTATATTCCAGTAATTGCCAAATGGGCAGGATTTCCCAGGATTGGAGAGAAAGTTGTTGAGCACAGATCCCGCAAATACGGTAGTACAAAATACGGCGGCTGGGACAGATTCATCAACGGCCCCCTCGATTTGATGAGCATTTCGTTTGTGGGTAAGTTCGGCAAACGGCCCATGCACTTTTTTGGCATGTTGGGTATGCTTTCATTTTTTATTGGATTCTGTATTTTGTTGTATCTGAGCATTTCCAAAACCCTGTTTCAGGAATATGGAATTGCAGACAGACCACTATTTTACTTCGGCATACTGGCATTGATCATCGGCAGCCAGTTGTTTCTTACAGGATTCATCGCTGAGCTGATAAACAGAAACTCCTCAATCAGGAATAATTACCTTATTGAAAAGGAAATTTAGGTTTCAAAATCTAAAAATCCAATTGTTTGTCGAATGCTGAAAACCATTTTGGCAAGTTTCGCGTTTTTGAGGAACAGACTTTACTATGGATTCAAGCCTTACACTTTCCAAACCCTTAAATGCCATGTCCAGCCAGGTAGCTACCCTAGACTATAGCTTTCACAGGAGTATCAATTCTGCTGGGAAGGATTGGGATTTGGCGGCTCCTGCAAACGACCTGTTTTTACAGCGCTCTTTCCTACATGTTCTGGAACAGTTTCCTCCAATTGGCATGCGCTTTTGCTACCTCGTTTTCTACAAAAATGAACAGCCTGTTGGGGTAGCCGCCTGCCAAATCAAATACTTTAAAGGGGATGATAATATTTCGGAACTGGAAGCGCCCCGTAAAGACCCCTGTTTTTTTAACGGATTAGCGGTATGGTTTAAAAAATGGGTGGCAGGTAAGGCTGCAGCTGACATTCTGATTTGTGGCAACATGTTGCTTACAGGAGAGCATGGTTACTATTTCAACCATAAGTTGATTTCAGAAAGTGAATCGATTGAAATACTGGGAAAAGCATTGGAAAATGTCCTTGAGCGGATGAGTCGTGAAGGCGTAAAAATGCCGGTTATTCTGGTAAAGGATGTTATTCCGGAGCAGGTTAAACATCGCAACCATCTGAAAAAGACGGGGTATACCGAGTTTGATATTCAGCCAAATATGGTGTTGGACCTCAACTTTAAAACCTTCGATGACTATCTGGCAGCGATGTCAACCAAATACAGAACGAGAGCCAAGCGGGCTGTAAAAAAACTGGATGGCATTGAAACAAAGGAGTTGACGGCAGAAGAAATCAGACAGGAATTACCCACTATCTACAGATTGTACCGGGAAATTGCCAAGAATGCCGGTTTCAACATGGTAGACCTGAATGAGCAGTATTTGCTCGGTATGAAGGAACAACTAGGCGATCATTTTCAAATGTTTGCCTTTTATCACGAAGGAAAACTGGTTGCCTATTATACCACCATTCACAACCATGAAGAATTGGAAGCACACTTTTTGGGCTATGAAAAAGAGTTGAACCACGATTTTCAATTGTACCTGAATATACTGTACAACATAATCAGGATCGGTATTGAAAAAGGTTGTGAAAAAATTGTTTTTGCCAGAACTGCTTTGGAAATCAAAAGTTCTGTGGGCGCCCAGGCTCATGATCTTTGGTGCTATTTGAAACATCAAAATCCAATAGCCAATAAATTCGCTGGAACCTTACTTGATTATTTAAAACCGGTTGAAGAATGGCTTCCCCGTCATCCATTTAAGGAAGAGGTGGCTTAGAAAAAATCTATCTGATAACGGCAAATTGTTCTACCTGCAATTGGCCCTTCTCTTTCAGCCAAAGCATGTATAAGCCCGGAGCAGGTCTTTCCAACATCACTTCGCTGGGGGCTGCTTCAAGATTTTGTGATGAGCCATCCCAAATTATTTTCCCGGTCATATCACTTATCCACCATTCGGTTTTTTCATCAGGATCTGCTGGCTTGTAGTTGACCTGCCTGACTTCGAAATGTCCGTAATTTGGATTTGGCACAATGGTATACTCCCTTTCCATGCTTTCTTTTGGCTCATCAATGCCAGATTCAGCATCAATCCAAATAGTGGCGTTGTTGGTGCATAAAGGAGATTGTTCGTCGAAAATGATGCAAGCCCTGTTTTGAATGATTTGACCAGGCTCTAAAAATGGCAAAGGCTGAACAGAAAACAAAACGTAGCCGGTAGAAGTGGGAGATTCGCTATTGTTCTCTTCATAGGAAGGGAGGCGAATGTCATTAAAATACCACCTGATAAAGCCCTGGTCCTGCAAAAGTTGATAATCATGACTCGCTTCTATCATTTGAAAGGTTGCGGCATCCATTCTGGGGTCAAGAGTGTCCTTTACAACGATGTTCCGCGCAGTATCAATGCCAAAGTTTTGAAACCTAATTAAATACATTACATCAGCCCCTTCTGCCAACTCTTCCGGAGTAAACACTGCATCACCCAAAACCTGCTTATCGTTTTGCGCAGGGAGATTGAACAGCCATCCGACATTAATTAGGAAAACGAGAAACGATGTTTTTTTAAGCATTTCAGAGAAGGTTTTTCATCAGCAATTCAGCTTGATTTATGCATTCCCGACATCCGAAGGTAATAATTCATTTGCAGCTTGTTTCACTATTAACATTTAAAGACAGCTAAGTGACATTAACTTCGCCCGTTAAATGAGGAACTACATCAATCAAACTCTGGTATTTTCTGGACTGCTTCTTATCTTCTTGCTGGCGCTATATTATGTGCCGGATGGAGCTACAATTGGCGATATTCCGCTTAAAAAGATGGATATTCTATCAGACGTAAGGAAACAATCGCCAGAGCTTGTAGCCTTGCCTGATTCTGTATTTCAGGATACCACCTTATTTGAAAATCTGGATACACTAGCCAATGCTCTTGCTGACTCCTTGTTGTCTGACAATCAGAACATTGGTCCATTCCCCCCGGTAGACCCAAGTTTATTCGGAAAAATTGTAGAGGATTACAGCTTTGAACAATCCGGATTAAACAGATTTTTTTCTGCTATAGATTCCATAAAATATGGACGCACCGTTCGAATTGCCTGGTATGGCGATTCTTTTGTGGAAGGGGATATTTTGCTAGGAGACCTCAGGGATACTTTGCAAACGCTTTGGGGAGGACAAGGGGTGGGTTTTGTGCCCATCACTTCTGAAGTGGCGCAATTTAAAAGATCATTCAAGCATCATTTTCATGACTGGAATACTTTTTCCGTTGTTAAAAAATCAGAAGTTCGTCCTCCCATAGGACTAAACGGTTATGCATATCAACCAAAAGTGGGGGCAGATATCGTATATGAGGGTGCCAACTACTTTAAACATACAAAGGCCTGGACTGAATTTAAAATATTTTATACCGCAACGACAACCAGTATATTCGAGTGGTTATCGCAGGACAAGAAAATCAAGACAGATATTCTCGCAGCCAAAAACAATGATTTGGGTGTGTGGAAATACGAAGGAAATTACCCTGGTATTCGCTATCTTGGTTTAAAATTCCCGGAGCCAGAAAATCTACTTTTGTATGGTGTTACTCTTGAGAGTGGACCGGGTGTTTATATTGACAATTTTTCTATTAGGGGAAACAGTGGCGGGCCATTAAAATTGTTAAAACCCAATTTTATCAGGCAATTTGATGCCATACAGCAATATGATTTAATAGTATTGCAAGTCGGATTGAATGCCGTTACAAATAGCCTCAACAATATCCGCTGGTATGAAGCGGAACTCGATCGCACTTTTGACCATTTAAGCAAGTGTTTCCCTGGCAAAACAATATTAATCGTTAGCGTGGGTGACAGATCTGGTAAAAATGGTACAGAATACGCCACCATGCTTGGCGTGCCTGCCATAGCTGGCATGCAAAGAGACCTGGCCAGAAAACACGGTTTTCTGTTTCTGGATCTTTTCAACCTTATGGGAGGAGAAGGCAGTATGATCGAGTTTGTCAACCACCGACCTCGCCTGGCCAACACTGATTACACGCATTTAACCCATGAAGGTGGAAAAGTACTTGGAATGATGCTGGTCGATCTACTACAGAAAGAGCAGAACAGATGGAGACAAGAATTTCGGTAAAACTGGCATATTTGCTTAATCTGAATCAAAAATGAGCATGTTTATTTCTATAAAATCCACCCGAATACGGTTCCTGGCAATATGGATCTTTATTACACTTTTCCTCGGACAGTGTCAGTCGCAGTTCAGAATGCCCAATGTGGAAATAACAGAATCCGATACCGTAAACTATGCATTTTTACATGATGATGCCAACATTATAGAGAACGCAGGGATACTGGTTCCACTGTTCAGTAAAATGCTTGCTCAACGAACTTCCGGTGGCAAAAAGGTGAATATTGTGCACATCGGCGATTCGCATATACAAGGCAATTTACTCACACAGGAAGTACGAGATCGCTTGCAGCGGGAATTTGGCGATGCCGGTAGAGGATTTATTTTTCCTTACAAGCTCGCCCGCTCAAGCAATCCGAAAGACTATCTGGTTGAAACGAACTGTCGCTGGACAGGCTCCAATTGCCAACGTGATTTGTCGCCGGAAACCCCCTTTGGGGTGGCAGGATTTAAAATCTCAACAATTAATTCAGCAGGCGAGATGACATTTCGCATGAAGGATTCAGTTACTGCAGAGACAAAGCTTTTTACCAAAGTAACTGTGTTTCACCGCAAAAACGATGGTGAGTTTGATATTGAGGTCAAAGATGAAGTCAGCAACCAGGAAGCACAATTGTTTATTGAAGACGATTACGCACACTCCTACTATTTCGATCGCCCGGTTGGTCAAGTTACCATTGCAGCAAAAAAAACCAGTGAAAAACAGAAATCACTTACCATAGACGGAGTTTGCCTGGAAAATGAATTAAGCGGAGTACTGTATCACTCCATTGGCGTCAATGGAGCGAAATTCACAGATTTCGCGAGAGCTAAATATTTCGCTGCCCAGGTTGCCGACCTCAATCCGGATCTCGTTATTCTGTCATTTGGTACAAATGAAGGGCAAGGGCATACCAATAAAGGGTACATGCGGCAAACCATGAGTGAATTAATTGAAAATATTTCAGATCATTGCCCCGGAGTTCTTTTTATGTTGACGACTCCGGCTGACTCCTATTTAAGAGGTAAGGGCTTCAATCCGTATCTAAATGAAATGAGTGAAGTGATCAAAGAATTCGCCCGGGAAAATGGCTATGCACTTTGGGACCTTCACAATGTTGGAGGAGGACAAAATTCCGCCATCAACTGGAAGTCAAATGGACTGATGTCCTCTGATTCTGTTCATTATTCAAAAGCAGGTTACGCTGTTCAGGGGAAACTGCTTTTTCAATCCATCATCAAAAGCTATAATGATTTTGTAGGTTCCGGCACACTGGAAGAATCCCACAAGTAAATTGAATTGAGTTAACCATGCTTTTTTCCATTAATCCTCAGGAAAGGAAGATTTTTGAAACGATAGCCGATTGTGCCCGTGAAATGGGGACAACTGCGTACGTAATTGGCGGATATGTCAGGGATCGATTGTTGGGAAGACCCACCAAGGATATTGATGTTGTATGCTTAGGTGATGGAATTAAACTCGCAGAAACACTGGCTTCTAAACTATCACCGCGGCCAAAAGTGGTGGTATACCGCAGGTTTGGAACAGCCATGCTGCGCTGGGATGGGATAGAACTGGAGTTTGTAGGCGCCAGACGTGAAAGTTACAGTCCGGATAGCAGAAAGCCCAATGTTGAAGCAGGAACCCTTGAAGATGATCAAAACCGCAGGGACTTTACCATAAATGCCCTGGCAGTGAGCCTGAATGAGGATGATTTCGGGCAAATCATCGACCCATTTAATGGCCTTGCCCACCTGGAAAGTAAAATCATAAAAACGCCCCTCGATCCCGGCCAAACCTTTTCCGACGATCCATTGAGAATGTTGCGGGCTATTCGATTTGCGAACCAGTTGGGTTTTACGATTGAACCGAGCACATTGCAAGGCATTAAGCAGTATAAGAACAGGATTCACATCATATCCAGGGAACGGATTAATACCGAACTGGAAAAAATTCTGAGGACGAACAAGCCATCCATTGGATTCAAGCTGTTGTTTGATACGGGATTGTTGCGATTGTTTTTACCTGAGCTGACAGCTTTACAAGGCGTTGAGGATAGAAATGGCCGCGCTCACAAAGACAATTTTTACCACACATTGGAGGTGCTGGATAATCTATGCAGCAAGAGCGACAATATCTGGCTTCGTTGGTCGGCCTTGTTCCACGATATAGCCAAGCCCTTGACCAAGAGATTTGACGAAGAACATGGCTGGACTTTTCACGGGCATGAATGGAAAGGAGCCAACATGATTCCCGGAATATTCAGATCTCTACGCCTGCCGCTTGATGCCAAAATGGAGTACGTGCGAAAGATGGTTCTGTTGCATCTACGTCCTATTTCACTGACAAAAGAGGAAGTGACAGACAGCGCAGTCAGGCGGCTGTTATTCGATGCAGGCACTGATATCGATGACCTGATGATGTTGTGTGAATCGGATATTACGACGAAAAATCCGAGGAAAATGGCGCGCTATCTTGAGGGCTACAATTATCTGAAGGAGCGCATGGCAGAGGTAAGTGAATCAGATCGCCTTCGCTTGTGGCAACCACCAATTACAGGTGAAATCATCATGCAAACTTTTGACATATCACCTTCAAAAGAAGTTGGATTGATAAAAACGGCCGTTCGCGAGGCAATCCTCGATGGCCTGATTCCCAACAGCTACGAGGCGGCATTTGAGTATATGGTGCAGGAAGGCGCCAAAATTGGTTTGAAGACCGGAAATAATGCCCCTTTGGAAAAATAACCGGGTGACTCAATTTCACCCGGTTATTTTAGCTATAAAACTTCTACACTTCCCCTTCATCATTCTTCTTCGGAACAGGATCATGCATAGGGTGAGTACTCCATGGATGACACCGCAGAATTCTTTTAACCGCCATATACGTTCCTCTTATCACACCCCATTCCTGAATGGCTTCAATGGCGTAATGTGAGCAAGTTGGCTGATATCTGCATTTATTTGGGCCAAGCAAAGGCGAAATCAATATTTGATAGGCCCGAATTGGCAACAGAAATATTTGCTTGACAAGCTTGGAAAGCATGGGTTAATTTGATAATTAACTAATGTGATAATTTGAAAATGTGATAATGGATACAGGTTTTTGAAACAGTGAATTTGAGTTTGGGTTCAAAATCGAGTTTCAACCAGATTAGCCAATTATAACAAGGCAATATTAGCCAATTAACCCATTATCGAATTAGCTAATTATCAAATTATCAAATTAGCTAATTACTTATTATTAGTCACCTTCCCGGTTCCGGAAACGGCAGACTTCACTTTTCCAGACACAGATATATTTACTTCGCTGCTACCACTAATAGCCACATCTGCCGTGTTTCCTTTTAGCGTTTTAGCATTGACATCACCTGATCCGGAGATCGCGTATTCCTGGTGACCGGCTTGGCCCTGAAGACTTAAATCACTGCTTCCGGAAATAGCGATTTCCAGATGGTCCACATCAAATTCGCCTTTAAAATCACCCGAACCACTGCTGGCATATTCAAACTTTTCACCTTTTATGGCAGATGTGCAGTTGATATCAGTTGAACCACTGGCCACAATTGCTGTTAATTCCCGATAGGTAACCGTAATTTTTATTCGATCGGTTTTGTGAGTGCCATTTTCGGTGGAAATATTCAATGAATTTTTATGGACCTTGGTCTTGATTTTTTCAATATCTACTCCTTCACCTTCAATGGTTACAGATTCCGAACTTCCGGATTTTAATATCAACTCTTGATAAGCTCCGGAAATAGCAATTTTTTTAAAAGAATCGAGTTTCCTGGTTACGGTAGTTTGTGCATTAAGCATAAAGGAAGCTAAGAACAGGCTGAAAAGAAGGGTGATTTTTTTCATGGTTGCGTTTTATATATTTGTTAAGAAAGTAGTCATCATCAGAGACAAGTAGCCGACTAATGGGTTGCTTACATTGCCGAAACCCTCATTTGAAACACAAAAAAGTAAAAAGCCATTACTTTTGCGCCCTTTAAGAGCCACCAAGAGAGTATGTCAAAAAAACTATTGATAGTAGAGTCGCCTGCAAAAGCGAAAACGATTGAAAAGTATCTGGGTAATGACTTCACCGTCAAATCCTCCTACGGCCACATCAGAGACCTTGAGAAAGGAAATGATCTGGGCGTGGATGTCGACAATCAATATCACCCAAATTATGTCATCCCCACTGATAAATACAAAACGGTAAAAGAATTAAAAGACAGCGCTGCCAAAGTTTCCGAAGTGTGGCTGGCAACGGATGAGGACCGCGAAGGAGAAGCCATAAGCTGGCACCTTTGCGAGGTTTTGAAACTCGACCCGGAAACAACCAAGCGTATTGTCTTTCACGAAATTACCAAACCTGCCATCCAAAAAGCCATTCAGGTTCCACGAACTGTGGATATGAATGTAGTAAATGCTCAGCAGGCAAGACGAGTACTCGACAGACTTGTTGGTTGGGAACTCAGTGGCTTGCTATGGAAGAAGGTTAAAGGACAATTGTCGGCAGGCCGGGTACAATCGGTAACTGTTAAACTGGTTGTTGAACGCGAGCGGGAAATTCAAAAATTCAATTCAAGACCCTATTTCAAGATTGTTGCTCAGTTTTCTGCTAAAAACAATCAGGGAAAGATGGTAACTTTTAAAGCTGAAGCTCCAAAGAGATTTGAAGAACATGCCGGAGCAGAAGGTTTCTTAAAAAAATGCATTGGCGCAGAATTTTCTGTTAATCAGATTGAAGTGAGGCCTACACGTAGAAAGCCGGCACCACCTTTCACAACTTCGACGCTTCAACAGGAAGCAAGTCGCAAACTTGGTTTCTCGGTAAACAGAACCATGTCGGTAGCACAAAAATTATATGAAGCCGGTTTTATTACCTATATGAGAACCGACTCAACGAATCTTTCCGAATCAGCCATTCAGACCATGGGTACTGAAATCGAGAAGGAATTTGGAAAGGATTATCACCAGTTGAGAAGGTTTAAAACAAAAAACGAGTCAGCACAGGAGGCTCACGAAGCAATCAGGCCAACCTATTTTGAGCGAAAAAATGTAAGTGGTAATCGCGACGAGCAACGTTTGTACGAATTGATATGGAAAAGGAGCATGGCCTCCCAAATGGCCGATGCACAATTGGAGAAAACAACCGTTGATATCGCCATCAGTACCCAACCGGAAAGCAACCTTGTCGCTGAAGGTGAAGTGCTGAAGTTTGATGGTTTCCTAAAACTGTACATCGAAAGTACCGATGAAGAGGAAGAAGAAACGCAAGGCATGTTACCGCCATTGAAAAAAGGGCAGCTACTCCCTTTGGTTGAAATGGTGGCTACCGAGAAATTTACCAGAGCCCCGGCAAGGTACACGGAGGCCAGTTTGGTAAAAAAGCTGGAAGAACTGGGAATTGGCAGACCAAGTACCTATGCGCCTACCATTTCGAAGATCATGGAGGCAAACCGTGGTTATGTGGTTAAAGAAAGTCGTGAAGGCGAAGAAAGGTCTTATGCCATACTCATTTTGAAAGACAATGAAATAAATAAGAAGACCGGAAAAGAAATTACGGGTACTACCAAAAACGTGTTGTATCCTACTGACATGGGTATGGTGGTTAGTGATTTCCTTGACATGCATTTCAAAAAGATCATGGATTATGGATTTACCGCCAGTGTAGAGGCCGAGTTTGACCACATTGCTGAAGGCAAAAAAGAGTGGTTTACCATGATCGACGGTTTTTACCGTCCTTTTCATACCAATGTGGAAAAAACGCTTAAGGAAGCAGAAAGAGCCAGTGGAGAACGGATTCTTGGCAAAGACCCTGAGTCTGGCCGCACGGTGCTGGTTAGAATGAGCAGTTTGGGAAGACCCGTAATTCAAATTGGCACCGGAGACGAGTTGGCAGAAAAGGAAAAGCCCAGATATGCCAACATTAGGCCAGGCATCAGCATGGAAAACATCTCGCTTGATGAAGCACTGAGTAGTTTCCAGCTTCCCAGATCATTGGGTGAATATGAAGGCCAGCCACTGGAAGTAAACACTGGAAGATATGGTCCGTATGTGAAATTTGGCAGCAGCTTTATTTCACTACCTAAAAGTGAAGATCCATTTGATACTACCTATGAGCGGGCTGTAGAGTTGATCAAGCAAAAACAGGAGGCCGATAAACCGCTCGGAGAGTACCAAGGGGTTCCTTTCACGAAAGGCAAGGGCAGGTTCGGGCCATTTATCAAGTGGGCGGATCTGTACATCAACATTCCAGCCAGAGTTGGATTTGACACCATCACGCCTCCACAGGCAATCGAACTGATTGAGGCTAAAATTGAAAAGGAGGCCAATCGGTATATTCATCATTGGCCAGAGGAAAAAATCTCGGTTGAAAATGGTCGCTGGGGTCCGTTTATTAAGTTTGGAAGAGCCATTGTAAACCTGCCAAAAGTCGATGGTGCTAAAATGACTTCTGACCACGCGAGGACACTAAATCTTCAGGATATTAAAAAGATCATTGAAACTGAGATACCTGATGCCTTCAAAGCCAAAAAAGCACCAGCAAAAAAAGCTACGGCAAAAAAGAAGTAGCCCCTATTCCCTAATATGGGCAAGTGTGGCATTTTGAAAGCGATCGGTGCTTAACACCCGGCGTACACCCTTTGCGGTTTCGCGGGGACCTGTATCCGCGGTAAGATTTACCAACCAGTCAGGAACGCCCTGTGCAGAATCTGTGGAGATTTGTTGCTCTACATACACCCAGCCAGAGTTAGATGGGACAAACAACCATTTAGTAGTGGTATTTCTAATCCTTTGCACACCTTTTTTTACAGGCAGGTAATCAGGTTGAGGCGTATTTACAATCGTTAGAGCCTTCGTAGAAGGGTTTTGAGAAGCTTTACTGTGTAAAATGATGTCGCGGTCTTCCAATGGCCATGGGAAATCATACTTCGCGTAGTAATACCATTCCATGTCGGAAACACGCTTTACCTCATAAGCATGGTCCAACTTATAGGCCCATTCAGGATACGTGCTGATATCTGAGAAAAGAGACAAAATACCGGCCAGAGGCACCTTCACCGACATCGTGAGCTTGATATGCAAAAGGCCTTCTGTCTCCTGGTGGTAAATCTTGATATTCGATTTCTCTCCTTTATATACCCACTTGTCGGCATCCTGCGACCTGATACCAGATACCGAAAAAAGAAACAACATAAGTACCGTCCAAAATTTCATCAGTTGGGACTAGTCGATGATATGAGCAAGCTTTTTGTTCTGGTATTGAGGTTGTGCAACATATTTGCGGATACGACTGATGGTTTCTCGCGGGCCAACATCAATGGCCATATTTATAAGCCAATCCGGTAAATTTCCACCCGGATCTGAATAAATATAATACTCCACATACAACCAACCGCCTTCACCTGGCACAATGGTCCATTTGGTACTGGCATTTTTAATGCGCACAACACCAGAAACTTCATCTATGTATGCAGGTTCTGCGTAACTCTTAGCGATTACTTTCCGCGTTACAGGATCCTGTTCAACATGATTACGCATCACAATGTCGCGATCGTCTAGTGGCCAGGGGAAATCGAGCTTGGAGTAATATACCGATTCATGAGTTGAACGCTGCTCCAATAATTTTGACTCCGAAACTTTATATCCCCATTTAGGATAATTTTCTACTTCACTTAAAAGAGACAGCAATCCGGAGACGCTCGACTTTATGGAGGTAATAAGTTTTAACTCGTAAATGCCAGAGGTTTTCTTGTAGTATACTTTAACCCCGCTCTTCTCATTTTTAAGCACCCATTCATTCTGGTTTTGGGCTTGTAGAGATACGAATACAATAAAAAGTAAAATTGTGGTGAGCTTGTATTTGGTTTTGAACATGGACATTGGGTGGTGGTTAAAATGCTTGTACAAAAACGCCATTCCGGCATATATGTTTTAAGCTTTGCAAATATGAGGCCGAAAATAGGCAGGAACAGGGATTTGGCTTGAATCAGCAAAAGCAAATTTGAATTAAGTTATTATGATTAATACATTTGTTGACTGAATACATTTGCTATTAACCAAGGCAATAACATGAAACTACACAAACCACTACTGCTGCTATCATTCATTATATTTAGTCAGGGATTATTTGCTCAATGTCCACCGGGCGAGAACGAAGTTCGATTGGAAATTGACCCTGATCAATATTTCTATGAAATTAGCTGGACCATAACTGATTTGGAATCCGGATTTACCTATGTATCTGGCGACCTGCCTTTGGACAGCGCTTTTGTATTTACATACTGCATTCCGGATGATGGTTGTAAGGTTTTTGAAATAATCGATGATTACGGTGATGGAATGCAACCCGATGGATATTACAAGGTATATTTCAATGGTGATCTCATCGGTTCTAATATTGGAGAACGCTTTTTCACAAGCGAAAAGATCAATTTTGGTTGTCCCCCCGGAACCACTTGCGAAAGCGGCATACCCATCGATCTGGGAGCCTGGCAAACAGCAGATGGTAAGCAAACCTGGTATAAATTCATCCCTCAAGACACAGGCATTTACAAGATTAATACTTGCGATACTTTAAATGCCTGTACTTCAAAGATCTGGGTGTATAGCACTTGCCAAAACATTCAAATTTCAGACAATGTTACCGGTGCAGATTTTTATGCAGATGGCGGCTGCGCCAATGGCGCCGAAGCCTCTTTATACCTGGCGGGTGGGCAGGATTATTACATACGCATCCGGTATGAGCCAGAGGGCTGTGATACGACAGCACCCATACATTTCACCCTAAGTTACCAGGGGCCAATAGTTGGTTGCATGGATCCGGTTGCCTGTAACTACAACCCTTTAGCCACGGTTAGTGACACCTGCATTTACCCCGGTGATCCGAATTGTGCTCATGCACCTGACCTAGTCACCAACCAGGATGAATTCCGGTCGTCGATGAGTTTAGGTTCAATTGACAACCCTGATGCCTGTTTGGTACAGGAAGGCTGTATTCGCGGGCTCGGGACTCGGTATATCATCAATTTCACCACATTTGTTGAGAATATTGGCGATCTGGATTACCATATCGGACCGGTGCCGGCAGACACAAGTGCTGCATCTAACCAATTCGTCTGGGATCCTTGTCACCATCATTGGCACTATCTGGGCTATGCAGAATATGTGTTGTTCAACTCCAGCGGATATAGAATTCCCATTGGCTCAAAAACCGGATTTTGTGTCCTGGACTTAATTTGTCCGCCAGAAGAGTCTAAATACACTTGTGTAAACATGGGTATTTCAGCTGGTTGTGGAGATGTCTACGAAGTGGGCTTACCATGCCAATGGATAGATATTACAGACATCCCGGCAGATGATTATACGATGGTACTGCGGGTAAACTGGGATAAAAGTCCCGATGGCGTGGGCAGACTGGAATCGGATTACAGCAATAACTGGGCACAGGCATGTTTTACTTTGAGCTATTCTAACAACGGAATTCCGGAGGTTGTATACCACAATGATCAATGCGACCCTTATACTGATTGCGCCGGTGAAGTGTTCGGTAATGCGCAGCCAGATTGCAATGGTGTTTGCAACGGCCCGTCACTACAGGGTGACTGGAACCAGGATACCTTGAGAAATGGCGCCGACATTCAAGGCTATCTCGATGCAGCCAACAATGATTCCGGAACCCCCGATTTTTGTCTGGATCTGGATGGAAATGCTTCCATTAATGTGTATGACGCGGCTCTTCTACAGGAATGTAATATCCACCAGAATGATCCTCAGTATTGGATTCAGAGATTTCCCTGCCAGTTCCCAGGAGGTTTTTTAAATACTCAAGACATCGTTTCCCTGAAGCCAGGAACGCTTGATACAGTGGCAAAAACATTTGACATTGAAATACTGAATCCCGCCAATAAGATCATTGCCTTTGAATTCTCAGTAAGTGGTCTTGCCATTACTCAGGTTGAAAATTTATCCGGCTCCTTTAACCCGGACATTCGTTTCAACCCTGCCACAGGTGAGATTATAGCGCTTGGATTGGATGAGAGCGCCATTGCCAAGAATCCAATACCAACAGCCTTTTTGCGCATTCATTACGCTACCGTTTTAGGGACTGAAGTTTGTTTGGAAAACATCACAGCCATTGTGAATTCAAAATATCAGCAGAGCAATGCCATGATCGCAAGCCCGAATTGCATTATGGTGAAAACAAGTGGATTGCAGGATGTTACAAAAGTTCCATTTGTTGTATTTGTGCAGCCAAATCCGTTCAATAATGCTACAACCATTTTCTTTGAGAATGAAGACTTTGAGCCTTCAGATATTCAACTTAAGGATATTGCGGGCAAAACAGTTCGTCATTTTGAAGGCGTTCGCAGCAATTCTGTGTCCATAGAGCGCAACAAACTTCCCGCTGGCACTTACATATTCAGAGTGCAAAACAGTAGAGGTGTAGTCAGTGGAAAAATAATTGCTCAATAAAACAACCATACGAAGAAGTAACATTATCAGCTTTATACAAATGACTTCTGGTCAAAATTCATCAAATGAAACAGGTTCTGATTATAATTCTGGTCATGGCCACCATGGCTTCCTGCATAAAAAATGAAAGAACAAGTTCCCGTACACAAGCCGGGAACGGAATTCTGTATGAAACATTAATGGATACAAATGTCACATACGATTCCATACTTGCCACCAGATTGGGGTCTGATGACTATGGAATGAAATCTTATGTGATGGCATTTCTCAAAAGAGGTCCCAACAGAGATCAGGATTCAGTCACGGCTGCTGAAATTCAAAAAGCACACCTTAAAAATATTGGCCGCATGGCTGATGAAGGCAAGGTTGTGCTGGCTGGCCCATTTTCTGACGATGGAGATATCAGAGGCATTTACATATTCAATGTTGCCACCGTTGAAGAGGCTGCTGAGTTGACGGCAACTGACCCTGCTATTCAGGCAGGTAGACTGGTGATGGAATTACATCCCTGGTATGGAACCGCCATATTACCAATTGTAGCGCCTATGAGCCAACGATTAGAAAAAAGTAGTTGGGTGCGGTAATGGTGTAAAAACACCATTCATCAGATCAATCATAGAGCAGGTACTTTTTTCTGATTTTCAGGTATTTTTTCAATCCGGGTTTCCAGGAAGCGCGTATTTGCGACTCTGTCCATCCCAGTTGAATCTGGTATTTCAAAGATCCAGTGCCACTTAACTTGTCAAAAAAGTTGCTCTTGCCAAAGAAACCATCCTTGTCAGGAAAGCGCTTATAGAAGTCCAGCAAAATGCCTAATTGAATTTTTTTAAGGCGTCTAATCCGTTCAATAGACAGATTTCTAAAGTCATATCCAAAACATTGAACACCCGAATACAATGGACTTTTGTTTCCTGGATTGGGTTCGGGCACAAATGAAAAACAGTTTTTCTGAAAATCAGGATGCCCCACTACTTCAAAAGGGAAATCAGTGCCTCTACCCACACTGCAAGTAGTACCTTCAAACAGGCACAAACTGGGATACAGCAGTACAGAACGTACGGTGGGCAAGTTGGGCGAAGGTTTTATGGGTAATTCATAGAAAGTATCGTGCGTATAATGGCCACATCTGATCAGGGTCAAGATCAATGAATCTGCCCCATTTGTCCATTTTTCACCTTTAAACATATTGGCCAGTTCTGCAATCGTACAGCCATGAACAATGGGAATGGGCGCAATCCCAACAAATGACCTCAGGGAGTCTTCCAACACCGGTCCATCCACAAAGTAGCCATTTGGATTTGGGCGATCCAGTACAATAAGCGGCTTTTGATTTTCTGCGCAAGCCTCCATTACGTAAAACAAGGTACTGATGAACGTATAAAATCGGGCTCCCACATCCTGGATATCAAAAACAATAACATCCAGCTTTTCCAGGTCAGCTGACTGAGGTTTTTTATTGGCACCGTAAAGTGATTTGATCACAGCTCCTGTGCGCAAATCCATGCTGTCGTTAATAGTCGCTCCGGCATCCTGGTCGCCGCGCCAGCCATGCTCGGGCGCAAAAATGCTTGAGATTTGTATGCCCAGGCTGAAGAGGGAATCAATCAAATATCTGTTGCCAATTCTGGAGCTTTGATTGATCACCAGCCCTACCCTTTTGCCTTTGAGCAACGGAACATATTGTTCTGTGAATTCGGCTCCTGGCTTGACCGATATTGTTTGAATAGCGTACTCAACCTGATGGTTTTCAGTAAAGGAACAAAGAGAAAAGCCTGGAATTAGCAGTGGACTAAAGCATAAAAAAAACAATAAGGATGGGTTCTTGCGGATCATGTAGGAAAAATTAGGCCGATCAACCATTTAAAACAAATAGTGTTTTATTTTTGCCGATCAATTAGGGATTGTTCGCGATCAAATGTACGCCATAATAGACGTTGAGACAACCGGTGGCACCGCACGCTGGGAACGGATTACCGAGATCGCCATTGTGCTCCACGATGGCGAAAAAGTAGTTGATACCTTCTCTACCCTGCTCAATCCTGATCGAAGTATTCCGTGGAATATTACCCAATTAACCGGCATAACGGATGAAATGGTATCTGAGGCGCCACATTTTTATGAGGTAGCCAGGCAAATCGTTGAAATGACGGAGGATTGCATCTTTGTCGCTCACAATGTTAATTTCGACTATTCCTTTGTTCGCGAAGAATTCGCCCGGCTGGGCTATGATTACACCCGGAAGCAATTGTGTACAGTCAGATTGGCCAGAAAGGTTTTTCCAGGTTTATCAAGTTATAGTCTCAGTAATCTGAAGAAGCATTTTGGAATTAAGGCAGAAAAAAGCCACCGGGCCCTGGATGATACATTGGCAACCACAAAGTTATTTGAACTCATCCTGGCTGAGCAGGATGGGACTGGCAGTCTTCGTCAATTGGTAAACCAGGGCGTAAAAGAAGCCAAATTACCAGAAGGCATTACGCTGGAGCGTTTGCATGCCATACCTGAAAGTTGTGGCGTTTATTACTTTCATAATAAGGCAGGAAAAGTGATTTATGTTGGAAAAAGCCTCAATATAAAAAAACGCTTGTTCGAACATTTTGCAGACAAAACCAAAAAAGGAGAAAGACTCCGGGCTGGCGTCGCTGATTTCAGTTGGGAAGAAACCGGCAGCGAGTTGGTAGCCTTGTTGCTGGAAAGCTCGGAGATCAAACGCCTGCAACCACCTATAAACCGGGCTCAGAGAACACGCAATTTCTCTACCGCTATTTATTCCTACGTAGATCAGAATGGATATAAATGTCTGGCAATCGGGAAACGGACAGCCAAGAATGAAAAGACACTAAATACCGTAGCTGTTTATGCGAAACTGGATGTAGCCAAATCTCATTTGCAAAGTATGGTGCGTCAGTGGGAATTGTGTTTCAGGCTCTCAAACCTCGATGCCTCAGACAAGGCCTGTTTTCACTATTCAATCAAAAAATGCTATGGCGCCTGCGTGGGTGAAGAGCCGCCGGAAGAGTATAATGAACGGGTGGAAATGGCCATTGCGCAAATCGACAAGCGCCTTTCTGGCAGCTATTTCATCATTGATAAAGGCCGAAAAGAAGGGGAAATTTCTGTGGTTGGAGTTCTAAACGGCAAATACCAGGGATTCACTTTTTGGGATGAGCAGAACAATCAATTTCAGCCTGACGAGATTCTGGACATGCTCGACTTACCTGATTTCGAGGATCCGGATGCTCCACGAATCATTCATTACTTTGTAGAAAGCAAAAAAGCCCGGAAGCTTGTGCCATTTGAATAGGAGCTACAATAAGCGACTATCGTGTATACGGAGCCACTTCATGTGTGCAAAATTCTCCAGCCAGATATTTATAGTGGGCCGTCACTCCAATCATACCTGCATTGTCGGTGCAAAATTGAAAAGCCGGTATATATGTATTCCATCCTTCCTCTTTACCCAGCGCTTCAAAGGCATTTCTAAGTCCTGAATTTGCACTTACTCCACCTGCAATAGCAATTTCATTGATACCAGTTTCCTTGGCAGCCTTCTGCAATTTTTTCAAAAGAATTGTAACTATGATGTCTTGAATCGAAGCGCAAATATCATTGATGTTTTCCTTGATAAAGTTTTCGTTATCAGCCAGTTGCTTTTTCAAAAAATATAGGATTGATGTTTTCAATCCGCTAAAACTAAAATCAAGTCCCTCGATATTCGGTATCGGGAATGGATAAACAGGTTTGCCATTACGTGCCAGTTTATCCAATATTGGTCCAGCGGGGTAATCTAAACCCAGGAGCTTCCCGGATTTGTCAAAAGCCTCGCCGGCTGCATCGTCCAGTGTCTGACCAAGTACTTCCTGATCGAGAAAATCCCTGACCAGTACAATTTGCGTATGTCCGCCACTTACGGTGAGGCACAGGAAAGGAAATTTCGGTTTCGGATTTTCTGCAAAATGGGCCAATACGTGCGCATGCATGTGATTCACTTCTATCATAGGGAGATCAAGTGACAAAGCCAGCGCCTTTGCAAAAGACACTCCGACAATAAGTGATCCCATCAACCCCGGCCCACGGGTAAAGGCAATCGCTTGTAGCTCACGTTTGTGAATGCCGGCTTTTTTCAAGGCCATTTCCAAAACAGGAACCATATTAACCTGATGAGCTCTGGATGCCACTTCCGGTACAACACCCCCATATTGGATATGAGCCTCTTGATTGGCCACACAATTGGACAAAACAACACCATCTTTAATGACTGCTACTGAAGTATCGTCACAGGAAGACTCAATGGCAAGTATGGTAACCGGCATGATTATCAGGTAATTATATTTGATTTGAATGAAATGGAACGAAAAATATTTACCTGCAAATTAGTGGAACATATTAGTCAAAAATGCAGATATTAGCAGCAAAATTAAAGCATTTCAGATAAACATGATTTGCAGAATCTGGCACGGTTCTTTATTGTTATTAATTATAGCCACCGCAAAGTGGTTGTGAAAACACTTGTCATACTGAACGCTGTTAATCAATAATTTAGCCGCAGGCGATTTTCAAAACCAAACAGCGTGAAGTATAAATCACTCTAATCTTAGAAAAATAAGCGCTCCTATGTTCAATTCAGGAACAAAAGAAAAAAAGTCATCAGTTTCAAGTTCAAATGGCGCCGAAAATGAAAGTGGCGCCACTACTGTAATTGCCAAAGGCACCCAGGTTGACGGTAAATTTGTTTGCAGCGAAAATGTTCGCCTTGATGGAAAAATTCTTGGTGAAGTAAAAGTTGACAAACGATTTGTGATGGGTGAAGAAAGCTATGTAGAAGGAAATATCCATGCCCGAAACGCAACCATAAAAGGGAAAGTAAAGGGAGATATTGCGATTTTAGAAGCGCTGCATTTAATGGAATCTTCGATAATCGACGGCAACATTGTAGCCAAAACAATTGTAGTTGACGAAGGCGCCAGATACAATGGTAATTGCAAAGTTGGCGATACCAAAGAGGCCCTTAAATCGGATAAGGCTTAATTACCCTCCTCATTCATGTAAAACAGCTTTTTAAAGGGCAACTTCGGTTGCCCTTTTGTATTTTTAGCCTGATAATAAAACAGGAAACCTTGGAGCAGAAGTTTGATTTTGTAGTAATTGGCGGAGGCATTTTTGGATGCTATGCGGCCCTTTACCTCGCCGGAAAGGGAGCGCACGTTGCCCTGATTGAGAAAGAAGACCGGCTGTTTCAAAAGGCATCATTGGTAAACCAGGCCCGGCTCCATGGCGGTTACCATTATCCGAGAAGCATCGCAACTGCTGCCATGAGTGATGCGCATAAAACGCGGTTTACAGAAGAGCACCGTGACTTTGTAAACTCCAGCTTCGAGAAATATTATGCCATCGACCGCTTTGGATCTTTTACAGATCCAAATCAATTCGAGCGATTTTGCTCTTACCTAAAAATCCCCTGTGATCGCATCAGCGAGCATGCACTTTTTAATTTTTCGCGTCTTGAAGCACTGTACAAGACCACAGAACATTCCTTTGATCCGGTTTTACTGGGGAACTATTACAGAGAAAAAATAGAAAAGGAAAAGAGCATTCGTTTGTTTACACAAACAGTTGTGACAACAACTGCGAAGATTGGCAACCTGTGGCAAATTGAACTCGAGAAACACGATTCAACAAAAAGCCCAAAACTGACCTTTTCAACGCCAGCCGTTATTAACGCCACCTATGCGGCTACCAATGCGGTTAACGGCCTGTTTTCACTCGGCACACTCGAACTCAGTCATGAAATTTCTGAAATTGCATTTTTGGGCTCCAAGGTTTTTGCTAACAAAGGACTCACAGTGATGGATGGCCCTTTTGGCTCCATCATGCCCTATGGTTTAAGCGGCCTCCTATCCCTTTCTTCTGTAGCTTACACGCACCACAAAATTTCATTGGAGGATATGCCGACATTTGACTGTCAGGTTGCTGATGATCCAAATTGTCGACCTGCAGCTCCAGGAATTTGCACCGAGTGCGCCCGAAGACCGGAAACCAATTCCAGAAAAATGCTGGCGCAAATGGAACAGTATTTTTCCACCGAAGTAGATTTTCAGTATTTATTTTCCTATTACACCATAAAATCCAAACTCCGGGCAAGCCATATCGACGACGGCAGGCCTACAGAAATAGTAAAACTAAGTGAGTCACCACAGTTTTATTGTCTGTTCGCAGGTAAGATCAATTCGATATACGAAATCGAACAGGTAGCCTGATTCCCAACATGAACCTATTCCTGATTCGGGGGAACAATCTCTGTTTTTTGGCCAAAGTAATGGGCAAATTTTGCCATTTCTTCAGCAAGCTCCTTGTTTTGGGTAGCTTTTAAATATGTTTGACTAAGAGATCTCAAAGTCTGGTACATGAATCTGTCCATCTCCTGAACCTGCATTTCACGGGTCCAAAGATCTATGCGAAGTGTATCGCGTTTATCCTTATCAAACAAGGCAACTGCAAGAGCCTTGCATTCTTCCATAGCTCCATTATTGCGGTCACTGGCGCCCCACTCTATCCGGACTGGTACCTGTTCAGCATTTAAGCCAACTCGCAGCGTGATATCACTGCTTTTCACAACTTCATTGTTATCCATCGCAAAAAATTGTTTTAAAAAGTCTGGTAAAGGTACAGTCTCCTGCTACTTTTGTCATGCATGACGATTCATTTTGGTAATGATTTTGATAATGCTCCACTTCAAACGGGAGATATTTCGGGTCTCGGATACATGTATGCCGGGCCTGAAAAACTGTTGACCTGGTTAGAATCTCAGTTGGGACTCTCGGGAAATCCCAATAATATAGATTATCTCCGGGTAGAACTGTACAGACAATCAATTGCTCAAATAGAGAATGCCTTTTACCGCAACTCTTATCAGGCAGATCGCTTCGCTACGGCCGCCTATCTACTCTCATGGCGCGATGAGCTACTGTTAGGAGGCTGGGATTTTGAAACAACAAAAGACTGTCCGATCAGGCTCACCACCCTGGCTCAAATTGAAACAATTTTCAGGAAGAAAATCCATGCCCCTGAGAATCTGACACTTGGCTTTGCAGATAGATTTCAAAGGGTTTTGGAAAAACTTGGCACTTCTGACATTCTCCTGGAAAAGGTCATCTTATATGAACCCGAGAATTACCAGGAACCTGTCATTATGCGATTTTTGAGCACTATCAGGTTAGAAATTGGACAATTGGCCATTGAAGAAGTTGGATCATCCCAACAAACGCAGAGTCTTCCTGAAACAATTGTCTTAAGAAGCCGAAGAGATAGTGATGCAGCCACATTTCTGGCACAATTGATTAGAGAGAACCCGGAACTCTATCCCACTTTTATAGTACCTCAGCCCAGTCTGGCGCTGGAGCTTAACTTGTTCAATGAGGGATTCCCGGCTATGGGAGTGCTTTCGGGTTCACTGGCCCGCCCATCCTTACAAATTCTGAAGCTGGCCCCGGTGTTTTTGTGGGAACCGGTAGATGTATATAAAGTAATGGAGTTTCTTACACTCCCTCTCAAGCCTTTGGACAGCGGCCTTGCCCAGGAAATTGCGAGAGTAATGGCCGACAAGCCCGGTTTTTTTAGTGATACCTGGTTTGCAGCTGTATTCGGATATCAGGAATCATTGGAAGATTCTTCAAAAACAAAGGAACAATATGACTTTTGGTTTGATCGAAGAAGATACCCTATGGATCAAACGGCTCCCAAAAAAGAGGCAAGTCAGATCTATGCTTACCTAATGCATTGGGCAAAAGAGCATTTTGAAGCAAGTGGAAGCAATAACAACTCATTGCTGGTACTGGCTGAGCAAGCGAGGAGAATTCACGATCTTCTTGAAAAACTACCGGAGCAGAGAATAAGTTATTTGGAGTTGGAGAGGATCGTTAGAACCATTTTTGAAGGCTCTCCGGTTCAATTGTCGGCGCCAGAAAAGGGTAGGTTTAATTTTGTTCACAAACCAGGTTCATTGACGAATGCTGTAGAAAATCTCATTTGGTGGGATTTTGTTGCAGATGCTGAATCCCCTAAACCTGAAAAGTGGACCGGGGACGAAAAAAAATATCTGGAGGAACATGATGTAATGCTGAGTACGCCAACTCAAAAAAGTCGATTGAAACAATTGTTGCGCAGGCGCCCACTTGAGATGGCTCAAAAAAGACTCATCCTGGTTGTTCCTGATCAGGTGGATGGTGCAGAGGTTTCACCGGCCCTTTTGTTAAGTGACATACAAATTGCCCTGGGTGACTCCTTTTTTGATCAGGTTTTTCATGTGGACAAACACTCTGATCGTGTCAGGCTATCCAAATCAATGAAAGGGAGCGATCATGCCCCTGTTGCTTTAATGAGCAATCAAAGACAGCGACCTTTTTTACAAATTGCCAATCCTGATCTAATTCCGAAGACGGAATATGAAACAGCCACCAACCTTGAAAATCTGCTGTACTACCCTTATCGTTGGTTTTTTAGACAAAAACTCAGGCTTTACCCTTCTTCTCTGTTATCAGTAAAAAGCGACTTCACGCTACTGGGAAGCCTGGCACACAGGTTTTTTGAGAACTTGCTCAAAGAAAATCTGGAGCAACTCGACCGGGATAAGGTTCAATCCTGGGTGGAAGAACAAGCGAAATCACTTTTACCTCGTGAAGGTGCCACACTTTTGCTATACGGCCGTGAGCCGGAAAAAAATGCTTTTTTAAACAAAGTGACCAGTGCAGCCTGGAGTCTGGTTTCTATTATACGCGCAAACAATTGGAAAGTAAAGGCGACTGAACTCGATTTGGAAGGCCGCTTTAATTCCGTTCCACTCCGAGGCAAGGCAGATATCGTGCTGGAAAGAGAAACTGAAAACGCCATTGTCGATTTAAAATGGGGAGGCTTTAAAAGACGCAAGGAGCTGATTATGAATGAAGAAGACCTGCAATTGGTTTTATATGCCAGCCTTTTAAAGCAAACAGACGACTGGCCACACACGGCTTATTTTATTTTGGAAGAAGGGAAAATGATTTCCCGCAATACCCAGGCATTCAAGGAGGCAATCCTGGCTGGACGCGATGATATCGATCATATTGAGGCCAATAGTTCCATCCTGAACAAAATGGAAAAAACCTGTCAGTGGAGATTGGCTCAAATTCAACGAGGTTCTATTGAGTTAAGAACAGCAAGAACAGCAGTTGAACTGGATTCTATTTACGAAGCAGAACTGCTGGAGCTACTGGAAATGAAATCTGAGGACGCCAGGTGGGATGATTATAGGATGTTACTTTTTTAGTGATTAATGATTAGTGATCAATGATTAATGATCAAGCATTAATGATTAATGATTAATGATCTTTCATAACTAAACACTAATCACTGATCACTACATTTTGCATGCTAGACTGGCGCTAATTCGAGTTTTAGGCCGTCGAGTTCATCTTTTAGTTTGATTTGGCAACCCAGGCGACTGTTGGGCTTTACAAAAAAGGCAGAATCGAGCATGGCAAGTTCATCGTCTGATTGCTCAGGAAGTATGTGATCGCTCAGCAAATACACATGGCAGGAAGCGCATAGGGCCATGCCACCGCAAGTGCCTTCAACGGGCAGTTCATAGGCTTTGCATAATTCCATGATGCTCATACCCATATCTGTCGGAGCATCCAGTTCATGTTCTTTGCCTTCTCTGTCTACAATGGTAACCTTGATATTATCCATGAATTTTAGGTGGCCTGGATGCCTTCGATACCCGTTACGGTGGTGTATTTAAAAGATAGTTTTTTATCCGGGTGAACAATCTTGAAGGCAGATTGGCAGGCCAATGTTGCCTCGTGGAAACCGCATAAGATGAGTTTTAGCTTACCCGGATATGTATTGATATCCCCAATAGCATATATGCCTGGGGTATTTGTAGAGTAGTCAAAAGTGTTCACTTCCACAGCATTATTGCTCACACCCAGTCCCCAATCGCCAATGGGCCCTAGCTTTGGAGTGAGGCCAAATAAAGGAATAAAGTAATCTACCTCAAGATTCTGTGCGCCTTCCGTATCGTGTTGAACCTCCACTGCCTCAAGTTTCCCATTGCCCAGTAGTCCTGTCACCTGCGAATTGGTCATCACTTTTATCTTGTTGGAATCTGCCAGATGCTGAACTTTTTCGACACTATCAAGGGCGCCTCGGAATTCAGTTCTTCTGTGAATCAGTGTCAACTCTTTTGCAATGTCTGAAAGGTAAATGCTCCAATCCAGCGCAGAATCGCCACCTCCTGCTATAACCAGTCTTTTATCCCTGAACAATTCCGGATTTCTGACAAAATACTCAACGCCATGCTCTTCGAATTCAGCAATATTGGGAATGGGCGGTTTTCTAGGCTCAAAGCTTCCAAGTCCTCCGGCTATAAAAATCACGGGCGCTATGAGTTTGGAACCCCGACCTGTAGTTACGATCCATCTGCCATCAGATTGCTTTTCCAGCGATTCTGCTCGTTCTCCTAGCGTAAATCCGGGTTCAAAAGGAGCTATTTGCTCAAGCAGGTTAGCAATTAAATCGCCGGCTAAAACAGAAGGGTATCCAGGTATGTCATAAATGGGCTTCTTGGGATAAATTTCGGATAATTGTCCACCAGCCTGAGGAAGTACATCAACAATATGACATTTTAACTTTAATAAACCTGCCTCAAAAACGGCAAAAAGGCCAACCGGACCGGCTCCAATGATGATTATGTCTGTTTCTATTGTTTTATTCTGACCCATCAAATACGAACTAATAAACTGGTTTAAATGCTCTTCAATAAAAAATCACTCAGAGAACATTCAATAATCGAATAAGTTTTGATCGATCAACTAACGACCATACCTTCTTCTTTTTCTGTAATAATATTTACCCTGGGCTTCTTTTGTGGTTAATGCCCTGGCCCACTGTCCGGTCAAAGCGCCAAATGCTGCAAGCAGTCCACCGAGCAAGGCTGTCACATACACCAGCTCAGAGCTGCTTAAGCCCTGAAACAATTGACCCATTTTTCCTGCAAATACACCTCCATTAGCCGTATTGATAAGAAAGGCATTTAAGCCCCAACTCAACAAGCCCGCTAACAAACCACTTAAAAATGCTACAAAACCGTTTCCAAGTGGCAATAACAAGGTTACCAGTGCAGCTATGGGCGTTATTGTCCACCAGGGTAAATTGAAGCGACAAAGGTTGCTAAATAGCAATATAAGCAGGGTGACCACTAGGAACTTTTTCATCATCAATGCAGCTGATTTTAATTACTTGGCAGGAGAAATGGTTTGCTGACCCATAACCCTGTCTGATTGTTGATCCGCGGATTTTAAGAACAACAGGTCGTAGTATTCTCCATTGGCCCATGATTCAACCATGTTATCGTACCACTTGCTGCCAGGATTTCCTGACTGTCCACCTGGAAAAACACCTACGGCTTTTGTTTCACCCGCTAAATCAACGATCATTCTCCAGGAGGGACCATGTGTTCTGTTTACAGCATTTGGGGCTGATTTGTGACCTCCAGGCTTCAAGTCAAGTCTGCTAAAGGCTTCAATACCGGCCAGGTGCTTAATGGTGAATGGCCTTGATTCCGACCATATTTTCTTGCTTTCAGGATGTTCGCTAAAATAGGCTTCCATCCGCTTGAAGCCCTCTAACACAATGTCCCGGGCTGTTTCTTTTACTGGTGTCTCAACAATGTCGAAGAAAACGCTGGAAGTGTCTGTTTGCAACATTTCAATCCACCGCCAGCCATCTGGATACAAAGCCGGTGTCTTCGCCGCCATTAAATGATCAATTTCATCCCAGGTAAGCGCGTAGCAGGAATCAACCCAGGAATCAAACAAGGTTGCTGCCAGTTGACCACCATCATATTGGAAGTTCCAGGTCGCCAGCAAATCAACCATGGACTTTTCCTCTTGATTAAGCGCGTTTCTGTCGAGCAGGTGTAACATAGCCGGTAAGGCATCGGCTGCTCGCTGACTAAAATTATCTAGCTGGAATGACTTCATGCTGTCCAACGTAACAGCAGAAGTATTGGTAAGCCGATTGTATATTCTTCTACCGCGAAAATCTTCAAAGTTGCCCAAATAATAGTACGGATAACTGGGCGGAGTGGAATGCTGATTAGCAGAAAACACAAATCCACGGCTTGGGTTTTTCATACTTGGCACCTGTTCCCAGGGAACGTGATCCTGCCAGGCATTGGCCCATGAACTGCCATCCTGCAAAAATCGTCCCTGTTCTTGCCCACGAAGCGGAAACTTACCTTGAACTTGAATGGCAATATCCCCGGCATTGGATGCAAAGACAAAATTCTGGGCAGGAGCATCGTAGCCGTATATCGCAGCTTTATAATCAGCATAACCCTTTGCCGCATTCAATTTCATAAAAACCTCCAGGTTGCTGAATTCCGGCACATCCAATGCCGTCCATCTCAATGCGTAATCAAAAAGTGGATTTTCAGGATCATTGCCATAGCGAACCGGACCAAAAGCCGTGTATTTGACGGTGTCTATTATGTCTTTTTGGCCTTTCACCTTTATTGTTTCAACGCGCAATTCAACATCCTTTACCTCATTATCCAGCTTGTATTGCATGCGGGAATCATCAGTCCAGTCAATTTTGTAATAGTCGGAAACATCGTGGCTAACATTGGTTACCCCCCAGGCGACATTTTCGTTAAATCCAATGACAATGCCGGGAGAACCGGGAATCGATACACCATAACAATTGTAGTTGGGTGTATGAATCTGTACCTGATACCAAATAGAAGGCAACGTGAGCATCAGGTGGGGGTCATTGGCCAACATGGGTTTGCCGGATTTCGTTTTGGAACCAGCCAATGCCCAGTTATTGCTTCCAAGCTGATATGGATCCATTTCAGGTCTTTCGAACGGCTGGTTTGTATTGTCATGAATCATCCCAATGCTTCCAGACAAATCAAATGCCGGTGGCGCTTTTAACAAAGGCATGGATTTCCATTGACCCGTATCAGGAATAATCGGGTCTTGTTTTGAGTTCCACTCCGGATACAGGTAATTGAATGTGTCGATGCCAAAATGTCTTAAGGAATTGGTGGCGGCCAAATCTTCTTCACGGGCACATAGGGTTTCTGCCATGGCCTCCGTGATGAGGGCACATTTCAATATGGTCCAGGGTTCGGGTGAAAAATTCAGCAGTTTGTATTCAATTGGGTAATCTGCTGGTGTCATTTTATCCAGCCAAGCATTCACACCTTCCGTATATGCCGCAAACAAGGCCATTGTTTCAGGATATTTTGCCCAGCCTTTCAAATCATTCTCTGCTGCGAATGCAAGTCCTTTCCTTCTGGAATCAAGATCAACCTTCATGGTGCGGTCTCCAATCACTTCTGATAGCCGTCCAGAAGCTTTTCTTACAGTCAGATCCATTTGAAACAGTCTGTACTGGGCAGTAATATACCCCTGAACCCGTGCAGCATCCAGCCGATTTTCCGCAAAAATGTGCGGCACCATCAAATCATCATACACAACCTTCACCGGTGCAGCCAGGCCCGGAATATTCACGTCTTGAAAAGTCAGTCCATTCTTTGGTTCAGCATTTTGCCAAAAACCACTAAATGGATTGAAGAAAGAACCCAGGGGCGGAAGATTTTTTCCTTTAACAGAATGCGTGGAAGTCAAAAACCAAAGCAGGAACAGAGTGGCAGATAATGCAAGAAGGAAGCGGAGTACACGCATCACATAAAATTTGAATGAAATTCAGGATGGCGAAGATAATAAAGCCCGGAAAATGGTCTGCAATATTTATTTGTGTAGAGTTGCAGATTGAGCAGCCTGAAAATGCTTTTTTCCAGTTGAAAAAAATTTAAAAAAAAGCGGGTAAAAAATTGCGGATCGCGGCTATTTACCTTAAAATTGCAGCAAGTAGTTTTTGTGTTTATTTGTTTGGGTTAGAATCCCTCGCTGTTAAAGCGAGGGATTTCTTTTTATAGCCAACAACCAGGTTAGTTCTGGCACAGCAAAAGAAAACAGCCTGTGAATCGATATTCACAGGCTGTTTTTTCTGGGGAAACAAAGATTATAAACGGCCTAAAGCGCCTGCCAAAGCAGTAAACTGGAATGGCCAGGCGACCCAAACCCATTCTGGTTTAAACCAAAGCAAAGCAAGCATTCCTATGGTACTGATGATAAAAAGCATCCAATCGCGGCCGCGATTTTCTGTGACTTCCTCGTTATTTTTCATAATTTTTCATTTTGATGGAGCAAAATTAAAAACGATTCTGGGAAAGCCAAGTACTCCATTTCAAATTTGTAGTTCGTCCAAATTAGGTCGTAATTAAAGTGAATGTGTTTCTTTGTGCCGGCAATCACCAGATGCAAACAGTAAACACACCAATTTTGCGCTAACCAATTTTACGTATGATCCAGGTATTCGTAACCGGCGGCACCTTTGACAAGGAATACAATTACATTACCGGGGAGCTTTTTTTTAAAGACACCCACCTTATGGAAATGTTTGAAAGAGGGCGTTCGGAAGTGGACATTGACATAAAAACCCTCATGATGGTGGATTCACTGGAAATGCGCGAAGAAGACAGGGCCATCATTGTTTATAATTGCAGCAAAACGCCTTCCAACCGAATTTTGCTAACTCACGGAACAGACCGTATGGTAGAAACCGCCAGGATACTGGCGGAAGAGAAAATTGAAGGAAAGACTATTGTGCTGACCGGCGCCATGGTTCCCTACGCTTTTGGCACTTCATCGGATGGTTTCTTCAATTTGGGAAGCGCCCTGGCTTTTGCGCAGGTATTACCACCTGGAGTATACATTGTGATGAATGGCCGCTATTTCGACTGGAATAAAGTGCGTAAAAACCGTCAAACCGGAACCTTTGAAGAGATAGGTTCAGAAGAAAATCCGGTGTAACGAGGTATTCAGGCTATTTTACTTCAAAATAGATGTTTGTACTCCCAACAGGGATATACTTAATACCGCCGCAAGAATCACCGCAAGCAAACTTATCAGCATCACGTGAAAATATCGCCGTGGTACCTTTGATGGCTCGATCATTTCTGCAATCACCGCCAGAAGCAAAATTCCCAATAATACAGGGCCAATTGTTAACGTTAGTAGCGTGGCCAGGTAACCGCTGGACAACCACAAGCCAAACCAACAGATCAACTCGATCAGAAAAATTTCACCCAAGGTTAAATTAACGATTCTATTCATAGACCAATATGCGTTACCAAATCATAGTTACTTCATTCCTGTGTTTGATGCTGTCTTCCCTTATTGCGCAAAATTCGGATCAGGAACTGGGGCCGGCAAATAATGAAGCGGAGTTTGAGCGACAATATCAGGAGAGAATTACGAAGGACAAATTAAATGGGGTGTATATCCCAAAAAATCTGGAAGAAGCCATGGCAGAGCTTGACAAACGCATTTCTCCGGATTCCAGATTGAAACTTAAAAGCATACCTGAAGATAGTGTTTGCCTTCGTATGCATCACCGACTAGGTCAGTGGCTCATCCTGAATTGGGGATTTTATGGGGGCTCGCGCTTGTCACATTACCTGAGAAGCGCCGGCGTCACTTTCCCGGACGACATGGCAGATTTTCTGATCCTCGCCTATCACCGACGCTTGAATGACAAACCAATAGGCATTAAGGAACTGGCACTTGATTTTAAAGGCAAACGGAAAAAAGAGTTTGAGGAAGAAATGAAGGAAGGAACCATTATTCATGAAGAAAAGCGGGTAAGAGAACATTGAGGTAATTAGCTAATTTGCCAATATACTAATTAGCTAATTGGCAATAATTTCGATTTTTAATTAGATTATTACCGTTATTCAGGTACCTTTATTGACTAATTGTTAATAAATCAAGCTATTTTTTTGATGGAGAACCTGGATATAGACCAGTTAGACAGGCAAATACTTTCCAAATTGATGGAGGATGGCAAAATGCCTTATACCGACATCGCTAAGCAACTGTTCGTATCCAGTGGAACCATTCATGTGAGAATGAAGAAAATGGAACAAATAGGCATCGTAAAAGGTGCTTCTTTGGTGCTGGATTTTCACAAACTGGGATATGCCGTAACCGCTTACCTGGGAATTTATCTTGACAAAGGATCCTTGTATGAGGATGTAACTGAAAAACTGAAAGAAATTCCGGAAATAATAGAAGCCAGCTATATAACAGGCGCTTATAACATTCTGGCCAAAATTGTTTGCAGAGATACCAAACACCTGTATTCAGTTCTACGTGATAAAATTCAAACAATTGCCGGAGTGCAGCGGACTGAGACATTCATTTCCATGGAAGAAAGCATTGCCAGGAGAGTAAACTTCCTTGAAGAAGAATGAAACTACTAACAATATTTTTACGAATCCATTGTCGAATTCAAATTAGCACTTTTCTAACGCTGCTTTTTAGTACGGTTTTATTAACTAAATCTTTATTTTCCCAAAACGAGTACAAAGGTTACCGACTTGCGCTGTTTGACTTTTCCATTATTAAGGTCAAAAATGAATCTGTTCTGTTAAAATGCAAGGTGGCGAATACAGGTGTATATGAATCTGGTGTCAAAAACCAATCTAATCCAACCATAATTGAACTGGACAGCACCAACTTGCCACCCGTGCTTTGGGGCCATGAAGAAGCGATTGCTAATGCAGCCATAAATAGCAACCCAAGGCTAAAACCAGGTGAAATCTCCAAATATATTTGGTTACAGGTAGAACCCAATGCACCCGGTCCGACAGTAATCAATTCCGACTTCGAAGGCTGCTCCGACCTTGTGATTGACACTGCATTTCTGACAAAATTTACCGAACGCAATTTAAACCTGTCCGTAATCATCAGCAACCAAGGAAATGTGCCGATGTTAATTTCCGGAAAAAAGGATAAGCTTGGAATAAACGGGTATTTTGTCAGTGGAAACAAGTTAAGCCGGGGAGCAATTCTGGCAGGCAAGCATTTCGTTGCCAAAGACAAAGAAAGTATTACAGGATGGCTGGAACCCGGGGAGCGAGTATTAACCAGCATTCAACTTGATCTACAGAACAGGAGTATATACTCTCCTAACATTTACCTTGAACTGATTGCACCGCCTACGCAAATTGAATGTGAGGTGAGCAACAATTACTTTTTTCTGCCTTTTCAATTTTAAACGCTGAAAATGAATCGGCATCGAAAATTAATTCGACGCCGGTTCATCATAATGATTTGTAATCAAGTCAAATCAGGCTTTTTTAAACAAGCCTCCAATCACGGAACCCAATCCGCCTCCAACCAGAGAAGAAACAATTTGCATAATCATGTTGGAGCTATCACCACCCATGACGGCCTGAAGGATCATTGGCAAAGCATTGCCACCAACAGCACCTGCCAGCAAATTGCCAATCATTCCCAATCCGTTTTTCTTGAGCATGTTTCCCAGGTAACCACCACCGGCACCGGCAACTGTGTTGATCAAATAAGGTAAAAGTTGTTCCATTTTGTTTGATTTAGTGAATAGGAATCAATTATCAGAAGCGAAAACTAAACACTAATTTTGAATAACAAGCAAACTTTATGGCAATATTTTAAATAACGACCGAATAGCTTTCAATAATTCTTCAAATACAGCATAATTCAGGATTCAAACTTTGATTGGTAAACAGCAAAATATTCATAACTAATCTCGATGTGCTGAATAAGCCAATTCAATTGCATGGATATTAAAAAAGCAACTTAGGTTTGTCCTTATTAATTGACTCAATCAAATGGTTTTTAGTAAATCGGAAACAATGCGTTACATCCTGACATATCTGTTTTTCATAAACCTTTCAATCGCACAATCTCAAAGCGATGCACTGTTTATGCCCCTGAATTTTGAAGATTCTTACAATAATGGAATTAGGACTGCCGACGGGAAACCTGGCCCAAACTATTGGCAAAACAGATGTGATTACAAGATCAAGGTTGAGTTGGATCCCAAGGAAAAAGAAGTGGAAGTAAAGGAAACTCTTACCTATTTCAACAACAGCCCCGACACACTCAAATCAATCCGAATTAAAGTCTTGCATGACCTGTATAAGAAAGGAGGACAAAGAGCCCAGGATATGGAAGCGAAGTACATGACCAAAGGAGTGGAAATTTCTTTTTTGTCGATAAATGGTGAAAAACTGGAAGTGGAAGATCAAAGGCGCAGAGATTGTTACCTCATTATTCGATTGCCAAAGCCTTTACCTCCAAAAAACACACTCGATCTTGCTTGTAACTGGGAATTTCAAATGCCCGAATTTGAAGATGCTCCACGTGAATGCGTATGCAGCCCCGGCACATTTTTCATCCCTTATTTTTATCCTGAGATCGCGGTTTACGATGATTTGCATGGCTGGGCCGATGTGCCGTACAATGGCTTACAGGAGTTTTACCACGACTTCTCCAATTATGATGTAGAAATTACCCTCCCAAAAGGTTACGCCGCCTGGGCAACAGGAGAATGGCAAAATGCTCGTGACATGCTCCAGCCAGCATACTATGAGCGCTGGGAGAAAGCCCATACCAGTGAAGACATTGTTCAGATATTCTCAGAGGCAGAATTGAAAAGCGGGCGTGTGTTTAAAAAGGTCAAAAAGCAAAAATTTCACTTTGTGGCCACCGATGTTCCCGATTTCACTTTTGCCGTCAGCAATCATTACAACTGGGATGCTACCTCAGTAGAGGTGGATGCAATTACCCAAAGAAGGACCTTTGTATCTGCCGCGTATGACAGCAAATCCAAGGATTTTCTGAAAGTTGCCCGCATTGCAGCAGATGGAATTCGGTTGATGAGCAATTATCTTCCAGGATATCCATTCCCCTACCCTTGCATCACCATTTTCAACGGAGATGACGGCATGGAATACCCCATGATGGTAAACGACGCTAGCACTTCAGACAAAGAAGTCATGGGTCTGACACTTCATGAGTCTGCACATACATATTTCCCCTTTATGATGGGCATAAACGAACAGCGCTACGCCTGGATGGACGAAGGCTGGGCTAACTTTTTCGAACACTTTTCGAGTGATTCACTTACTGGTACAAAAAGGAGAATGTGGGGAGGCGCTTTTGGACGGTCATTCGATGTTCCACCCATGGTAGGTTCAGAAAACACACGAGGCGCCAGTTATTGGTTTGAATCGTACTCGAGACCACAATTTGCTTATACCCAACTATTGGATATTCTTGGATATGAGTTGTTTCACAAATGCATGACCACTTATATGGATCGCTGGAAAGGGAAACATCCTGGACCTTACGAGTTTTTTAATACGTTCAATGACGTTTCAGGACAGGATTTAAACTGGTTCTGGCGGCCGTGGTTCTTTGAATTCGGCTATCCGGACCTGGCCATAAGTTCAGTAGCACAGCTAAATAGCCTTCAAACAGAGGGTGCAAATCAAATTGTGTATATTGACAAAAAAGGCAATTTCCCGGTCCCGGTTCATGTAACTTTTGAATATTCGGATGGCTCTTCAGAAGTAAAACATATGAATGCTGGCGTGTGGAAAAATCCGAAACAATTAACGATCCAAATCGAGACAATGGCTGGGAAATCACTAAAAAAAGTAACACTGGGTGATAAAACCATTCCGGATGTTAAGCCAAAAGACAATGTATGGTTCGCGAATTAGTAAAAACTCAAAAAGCTGAGACGGCCTTCCTGAGCGCCGAGTGGAAAAAGCTGTTAATGGCCAACTATACCATTGACCCCGAGTTGCTTGGGTTGTTTGTGCCACCGGGTACGGAACTGGATTTCTGGAATGACAAATGCTACATAAGTCTGGTTGGATTTATGTTTCTAAATACCAGGGTTAAGGGGGTAAGCATTCCCTGGCATCGCAATTTTGAGGAGGTTAATTTGCGATTTTATGTCAAGAGAAAAATGCAGGGTGAATGGAGAAGAGGCGTGGTATTTATAAAGGAGATCGTACCCAAACCGGCCATTTCTTTGGTAGCCAACACCCGGTATAAAGAGCATTATGTAACCAGACTGATGAGACACAATTGGATGGAGAAAGCAGAATACCACGAGTGTACGTATGCCTGGAATCCATTCCCCACCCTGAAATGGGTTGAATTTACGGCCAGGCACAACGCTGAGTCAGTAGCGATTGAGCCAGGCAGCGAAGCGGAATTTATAACCGAACATTACTGGGGCTACACGAAATGGGATAAAACCTGCAGTCTGGAATATGAGGTTAAACACCCCAAATGGGAGGTTTATCATGTACAGGATTTCAGGGTCACGGGTTCTCTATTGGATGAATACGGACCAATATTCTCAGGAGTTCTGTCGAATAGTCCTTCATCGGTATTTTTGGCAAAAGGTTCTGAAGTGGAAGTCATGAATGCCAACATGATATGCGTCGAACCTTAAAAGAGTTTTGCAGAAAAAAAGCGTCTTTGGGTTTAATTAGCTGGACTTTTAGCCCTAAATTCAACCCATTGAATTTTCTAACATCAATAAAACATTCAAAACGTACACTAACATGGCACGATTAACCGGTTTTTCTCGCTTGCTCATTACCCTGGCTATTGTAGCCGGCGTATTTTTTGCAGTGCGATATTTTCTTCCAAATCTTGGCAAGGGAGAGCAAAATAATCAAACAACTGAGCAGCAGGAAGATAACCCTTCCAGAGTTCCAAACACAACAAGCAGTGAGAGCTGGGGCAAGTCAGGATCCAGCTTTACACCTGCTCCATTTTCATATACAGCGCCACTTCCGTCTGGAGGCAAACTGAAAGGCGTGGTTGAACTAGGTGCTACAGGTTTCAATTCATTCATCATTCGCATTGACAGCAAAAAGAACTGGAAACTGGAAAAGGCTGAGTTTGGAGTCAGTCTCGTAAAAGAAGGTTTGGCTACTGATGAAGATGTGAAAAGTGGACTCAAGCGATACATAGCTGACATGACTTCCTTTGGAGTTGGAGCACGTGACATCCATTTTGTTGTGAGCAGCGGTGCGCAAAAAGAGGCCATTATGCCCAAAATAAATGCTGCTTTGAAGGCGATGGGCTACGTGGTTAATGTGGTAACACCACAACAGGAAGCCAAATATGCCCTTAAAGCAGTTTTGCCATCTTCGTTTGACAACAGAGCTTTTGTGGTAGATATCGGTTCCGGAAATACAAAGATTTCATGGATACCTAATGGAGCTCTTGAATTGCCAGGTGCGAAGTATTACCAAAACAATACACCAGCAGGAACCGTATATTCCGAGGTAAAAAGCAAGTCCTCACAAATACCCAAAAATCTTCGACAGACTTGCTTTATCATTGGCGGCGTTCCCTATGAACTGGCTAAACAAATCAGAAATGGCAAAGAGAGATATACTGTATTGAAAGCTCCTGGCGATTATACAGCTGATGGTGCCAAGCAGGAAGCCGGATTGAATATTTACAACGCCATTGCCGAAGGGACCGGTTGCAAGCAGTTTGTATTTGACTGGGATGCGAATTTCACTATTGGTTTTTTACTAGGTTTGTAATACGAGCGTTTTTGGAATATTCTCACCGGGTCTAAAAACGGTTTTTTTTGACACTATGGGTTAAGAGATACTAATCCGGCGAAAAAAATCCCGAACCTTCTTAGAAAAGAAGGTTCGGGATCAATCGTGTTTACACAAATAGCACTACAGTTTACATGTTCTCGTCAACAAACTTATCCAGGTTATCCGGATATTCTTTTGTATGACCGTACCTGATCAAATCCGTGCTGGTAACAATGCCTTCCAATTCACCAAGGTCATTCACAATAGGAACTGCATGAAACAAGTGTTTGGTCAATACTTCAGCCACGGCGCCCAGATGTTGCTCAGGGTCAAGTGTGGCCACTTTTGTTGTCATCACCTCCTTAATTTTCATGCCTTTAAAATCTTCGGCCGACAACCCGAGCTTGAACATATCCCATGAGGTAATCATACCAACCAGTTTGCGCCCCTCCACAATGGGAATATGGTGAATATGCTTGGATATCAAAATATCTCTCGCCTCACCCAGGGTATTTTCTGGTCCCAGAGTGATAAGATCTCTGGTCATGTGCGTTTTAACTAGTTCATTCATCATAGGCTTTAAACAAATTTTGAGTGAGTTTTAGATAAGCCCGAAAGTATGGCAACGAGTGCAATTTTTATAGTGTAAACTGGAAAAAAAGTTTAGTTGGAATTTATTGCTGGTAAAAAATACCGATATTGCAGGCAGCGAAATTGGATGCAAATAATTCTATCTGATTATTCCAACTAATGATCTCGCCATGTACCCTTTGGTTAAAAGCATTTCCCTGTTTCTTGTATTGTTTGGATTGTCGCTTGAATCAAGCGCCTGTGTAGACAGTGTATGGTATCAAATTGATACGGTTCGTTGCAATGGCTCTCGCGATGGCGGAATCATGGTTACCAAGGTGTTTGGAGGTCAGGAGCCCTATTACTTTTCCATTGACGGCCAATCATTTAGTACAAATCCAAGTTTCGACCATTTGTGGACTGGCGCTTATACTTTGAGCGTCAGAGATGGTTCTGGATGTGTTACCACCTTATCAGTCAATGTCCCCGAGCCTGATGAAATGACTGTTTGGATAAAAGCTTCTGATACAAGTATAATTGCCGGCAAGGAATTGATATTAAGGGCTATTATTTACCCGGAAAACACCGTAGTAAAATCCGTAAAATGGAGCCCTGAGGAGCTTTTTCCCAAACAAGACATCACCATCCAGAAAATAAGTATTTCGAAGCCCCGGATAATAACTGTTGAAGTAAGCAACATCAATAATTGCAAAGCGAGTGACCAGGTAAAAATAAGTCTGGACCCAGTAAACATTTATTTCCCAAATGCCATCAGACCAGGCTCTGAAGACAATGCATCTTTCACTGTGTATTCGGGGGAAGGCGTTCAAAAAGTCAGTTCACTGACCATTTATGGGCGTAATGGCGCCACCTTATTCGATAAGCATAATTTCCCCCCCAATGACCCTAAACTCGGTTGGAACGCACGTTTATCGGGTGAAAAAGTGCAAAGTGGCGTTTACCTTTGGGTTGCAGACCTGGAAATGCTTGATGGCACACATCAACATTTTGATGGAACTGTAACCGTCATAGAATGAATGTTCAATTTGCAGCCCCTTCCATTCTGTTATTAGTTTCTTAAGCTTTGGTTTTATTCCTTTTGTGACTAGCGCCGTTTTTTGTTTAATACATTCCTTAACTCTCTTCCCTCTCCGATACCCATGCGGCAATTATTTACCTTCATAATTTCAGGGTTTGTTTCCATTTCCTTGCTGAATGGTCAGGCCTGCGAATGCACCAACTGCCCTCAGTACATGCCCGATTTTTTTGTGGGCAATTTTGACATCAATATCCAGGGGGCCACAAACCCAACTTTAGGACAAAACGGACAAGGTGTTTGTGGGGTAAATGTGCATTTTGACCACACCGCCATTTGTGACATAACTATAACCCTCACCTCTCCATCAGGGCAAACAATAACTTTAGTTGGGCCTATTGGACAGTTTTGTACCAACCAGGGCAATACCGGTACCGATTGGAACGTATCATTTGTACCCTGCGGATCAGGCGCTATGCCAGACCCCGGCTTTAGTGATCAATGGGATAACAATCAGCCATGGGGAGGGAATAACAATTACTCTGGAAGTTATTATCCATTCAGCGGCTGTTTGCAAAACTTCACAGGGCCGGTAAATGGCAACTGGACGCTCACCGTAACCGATGGACAAGCCAACGATGATGGAAATTTGTATGATTATGAAATCATTTTCTGCGATCCCAGTGGTATAAATTGCGTTTCCTGTGAAGCTGATGGCGGCGCACTGTTACAGGGAGATGTAACAGGCTGCCAGGGCTCTTCCGACCTGGCGCTTGATCTTCCTCCAACTTACATATCACCCGCGGCTCCCCCACCCTCTGGTGAGTATTCCTATGCCTATATTATTTCGGGCAGTGGAGGTGTAATTCTCGACATCGCTTCAAGCCCTGACCTGAGTGCCTACCAACCAGGCACCTATAATGTTTGCGGATTATCCTATTATTCAGATCATCAAAATCTTTTTCCGGATATTAATGGGGTACTTACTGTAACTCAACTCGCCAATCAGCTGATTTCAAATACACCGCCATTTTGCGGCAATGTTTCCTCTGATTGTGTAAATGTGATCATCCACCCAATACCACCGGATGAAGAAGAAACTGCCGAAGTATGTGCTCCGAATTGCTATGAATTTCAGGGACAATTTTTCTGTCAAACAGGTGATTTTTTCATCGACCAAACAGATGCGAATGGCTGTCATTACAATGCCATTTTGCACCTAACTGTTAATACTCCATCATTTCACACGGTAAATGAGACGGTTTGCGCAGGTTCATGTTCAAGCAATCCTGCATTCCCGGGTGCCTGCGATGCCGGTCTTTATCAAACAATTTTGCTAAATGAACAGGGTTGCGATAGCCTGTTGAACCTGAACCTGGTCATTTTAGAGGCCGAATCGGTCATTCAACCACCACCCATGATTTCCTGCGGCCAACCCAGCATTGTCGTGTCAGGGCAAGGTTCAACCACCGGAGCTGGAGTATCTTACGAGTGGCTAGCCAGCAATGGTGGTGTCATAGTTGGCCCCACAAATAATATTGATGTAACCGTTTCATCCGCAGGCGATTATAGTCTGGTAGTGTGCAGAAGCATTGGTGGCGTATCTTGTTGTGACACTTCTATAACAGTGGTTAGTTCGAGCAGTAATCTTCCGAACGTCCCGGCGATAACAGGGGATACAGTTATTTGTCAGGGAGTTGACCAAATTTATTCAGTAAACCCTGATTCTTTGATTTCTTCTTTTACCTGGACAGTCCCTGTAGGAGTTGACATAATAAGTGGGCAGGGAGACACTTCAATCGTTATTCAATGGAACACCAATTCAGGGGGTGACATTTGCGTCACAGCCAACAATACCTGTGGTTCAAGCCAACCAACTTGCCTCAGCATAATACCATCAACAGTTCCTTCACTGCCGGTTATAACTGGCGATTCAACAGTTTGTATGGATTCGCTCAGCATTTATCTTGTCGACAGTATCTCCGGAGCAATAATGCTTGATTGGGTTATCACGGGAGGAAGTTTGCTGAACAATAATGGGAATGATACCATTTCAGTTGTTTGGGATAGCCTGCAAAGTATTGGAACAGTTTGTGTTGCAGCTCAAAACCAGTGTGGTACCGGTATGCAAAATTGCCTGATGGTAAATATTGGCACGGTGCCTCAAGCAGGCCTGATAAACGGAGACAGTACTGTTTGCAGCGGCGATACAAGCAGCTACAGCATCGGCCTATTAGCATCGGCCAGTGGCTATAACTGGTCAGTTCCACCGGGGGCAAGTGTTGTTTCCGGGCAGGATAGCACCATACTGACGGTAGTGTGGTCAAGCGGTTCTGGTGGAATGTTATGTGTGAGTGCATCAAATGACTGTGGAGCAGGCACGGAAAGCTGTTTAAATGTTCAGGTTTTTGATCAACCAAATGCATTTGCAGGTGTAGATACCGCTACATGTGGGAATGGTCTCCAATTAACGGCCATACCATCTGTTTTGGGAAGCTCTGGAAACTGGGTGTGGCTATCAGGACCAGATTCCATTTCAATTCAAAATGATACTGTTCCGGCCTTACAATTATTAGTGGATAGTTTGGGCGTTTACCAGTTCCAGTGGACTGAAACCAATGGTATTTGCCAGGATGCAGACTCAGTTCAAATCATCTTTAATGAAGAGCCTTTTGAAACAGGAATTCTAGAGACATGTGATGGCACGAATCAAAACTATACCATTTCATTTACCATATCCGGCGGAACAACTCCATTTACTGTGGCAGGCGGAACAGTTACCAACAACACTTTTGTATCCAATCCTATTCCAAATGGACAAGCTTATTCATTCACCATTTTTGATTCTTTAAACTGCCAGTCGCAGGAAATTACTGGTGTGTTCAATTGCAATTGCGCTACAGACGCAGGAAGCATGAATGCCCAATTGCTTTCTGCCTGTTTAGGAGATTCTGTCATTGCCCAAACTGCCCAGGGCGCGAATCTTGATTCGGATGACATTGGTGCGTTTGTATTACATAGTAACCCAGGCACCTTGCTTGGGACCATCTTTGATGAAAACAGCAGTGGAATATTCGGATTACAAAATGGCATGAGCACAGGGGTGACTTACTATATATCCTTTGTGGTGGGCAATAATATGAACGGATTGCCCGATTTAAGTGACCCTTGTTTATCCGTGGCAGCTGGTCAACCAGTTGTATTTCAGGCGATTCCAAGTCCGGATGCCGGGATTGATGTTACAGGTTGTGGACTATCACTTCAACTTAACGGAACTCCACAGACTGGTTCTGTACTCTGGTCGGTTGTTGGCATACCCCCAAATGGCATGCTCACCATCACAGATCCTCAAAACCCGGGATCATCCATAGTCTCAAATGTATTTGGACAATATACGCTTGAATATGAGGTGACTGAAAATGGTTGTACCGGATATGATTCAGTCAGCGTTGAATTTCTTGCGCCACCCAATGCTTCGGCACCAATGTATACCTGTGACGGTGCAAATCAGAATTATACCGTGAGCTTTGACATTACATCGGGGCTTGCGCCATTTACGGTAAATGGAGTACCCGTGTCCGGAAGTACATTTACTTCTCTTCCAATTCCAAGTGGCGGCAGTTACAGTTTCGTGGTTACTGATGCTAACGGATGTGCTGGTCCGGAAATAAGCGACTCATATTCATGTGGTTGCGCTACAAATGCGGGACAAGTTAGTCAGAACACCCTTATTCTTTGTCAGTCAGATTCTGCCGTTGTTCAACTCCTCGGCGGACAAAATCTGGATTCGGATGATGTATTGGCTTATGTATTGCACACTGGATCCGGTTCTGTGCTCGGAACCATCCTGGCACAAAGCCTGAACGGAAAATTTGGATATTGGGTCAGCCTGAATTTTGACAGCACCTATTACATTTCCGCGGTTGCAGGCAACAACCTGAATGGTTTTCCCGACCTGAATGACCCTTGTCTTTCTGTTTCTGTCGGTCAACCTGTGGTATTTGTACAAAACCCTGTTCCAAATGCCGGTGATGATTTTGTCGTATGCGGATTGACTGCAGACATGCCTGCCAAAGCAAATCCATTTGCCGGCACCTGGACGCAAATCTCCGGCCCGGCAACCGCTACGTTCTCCAATGTCACAAATCCAAAGTCTATGATCACAGCGCCGGTTGCCGGTGTCTATTTTTTCCGCTGGACGCTCGTGAATGGTATTTGCACTGCTAGCGACGATATCAAAGTGACATTTTTGAATGAACCTGAAGTATTGAACGTAACACCAGTTTGTAACGGAACAAACACTGGATATGTATTGACATTCGTCGTCAACAATGGAGCAGGCCCCTATACGGTCACTGGAATAAATGGCAGTTTTAATGGTAATATTTTCACATCGGTGGAACTGCCAAACAACAGCAATTATTCATTTTTGGTAAAAGATAATTTTGGTTGTCAGTCTGAAATTTCAGCTGGAAACCACATTTGTAATTGTACCACATTTGCCGGGACAATGGATACTACTCCTCTGATTCTTTGTGCTGATGCGATGGCAACGGCCATCTGGAACAGTGATGGAGTTTCAGATGCAGACGATGGAATCAGTTTTGTGTTGCATGACTCCTCTGCTGATAGCCTGGGAACTGTATTTGCCACAAACAATCAACCTGTATTTAGTTTTGGTCCGGGTCTTCAAACTGGCATTACGTATTATATTTCTGCCATTGCTGGAAATGATTTGGCTGGCAATATAGACCTGGGTGATCCTTGTCTCAGTATTTCTCCGGGCACGCCGGTTCAATGGCAAGCACTTCCTCAATCTGTTATTTCGGGAGACGCAACCATTTGTAACGGCAGCAGTACAGTGCTTACCATAAACAGTACCGGTCAGTTTCCATTGAACCTCGATTACAACGATGGCTCCGGTTTGCCAGCGCAATTGACCATAAACGATCCGCTACCCATTACAATTTCGGTTTCACCGACTACCACATCCACCTATTCATTGATTGGTGTAAGTGAGTCTGGCATCCCAGGTTGTTCGGCAACACTTAATTCAAGCGTTACAGTTGTTGTAAATCAACCGGTTAATGCCGGGATGGCTGGATTGCCCGAAGAACTATGTGCGGGGATGAATGAAAGCATTGTACTGAATAACCTCATCATCGGAGAGGATGCTGGAGGCACTTGGAGTGAATCATCTGTAATTCCTTCTGGTTCCGGGGCATTCAATCCAAATGCCGGCACTTTCATTACCACCGGGCAGTTACCAGGCACCTATACTTTTGAATACATGATTGAGGCAAATCTGCCTTGTCCGGATGAGACCAGTACAGCTACCATACATATTTTACAAACCCCACAGGCAGATGCCGGGTTGGATCAATTGATCAATTGCCACCAGGACTCTGCCTTATTGGGTGGACCAGGTACCACTGCAGGACCCGGAATTGAATATATGTGGGAAATTAATGGTCAAATCATCGATAGCAGCATACAAGTGTATGTCACCGAAAGTGGTAATTATCTTTTGAATGTGACGAATGAGTTGGGCTGCAGCTCCCAGGATGGCGTAATTGTAACAGTTGATACTGATATTCCCACAGCAGATTTAATTGCCGTAAATCATGTTGATTGTTTTGGCGAGGAAGAAGGAAGTATATCCATTGAATCAATCAACAGCAATCATCCGCCGGTTCTGTTTTCCCTAAATGGGGGCTCATTCACTGGCAACAACCGTTTTTCCAATCTTGCAGCGGGTGATTATGAAGTTGTTTTGATGGATGATAACGGTTGCGACTGGAGTACGGGTACCATTACCATTACGGAACCTCCTTTGCTATCAGCCGATCTGGGTTCAGATATTGAAATAACCTTTGGTGACTCTGTTATACTTCAAGCCGTTACATCCATTCCTTTTTCAGAATTGTCGGAGATTAACTGGAACCCGCTTTTTGATCCATTCAACGCGCAAACACTGACTCAACGCTTCTTACCATTTGCCTCCACTTATGTTACACTTACGGTTCTCGATTCAAATGGATGTGAGGCTACATCCAGGGTATTGGTTAAGGTTGCCAAACCAGAGCAGGTGTACATTGCCAATGTTATAAAACCAGGTAGTCTTGACAATGACCGACTTACGATTTTTGCCGGTCCGGGTGTAGAGGAGATTGAGACATTTCAAATATTCGACAGATGGGGTGAACAAGTGTTTTCCGTGTCAAATTTCCAGCCCAATGATCCATCTAATGGTTGGGATGGTAGTTTCCGAGGTGATCCTGTTGCTCCGGCAGTGTTTGTTTACTTTGCCCGGGTGAGGTATATAAACGGACAAGTGGAAACGATAAAAGGTGATGTCACGGTGCTACGATAAGGTCAGGCCAAAATAGAAAAGCGCGACCGGAACACTTTGTTCCGACCGCGCCTACTAAGCCAATGAAGCAGATCATTTGATTAGCGCAATGTTCACACCAAGGATTAAACGGGAAGGTGTGTTGCTAAAGTTATATTTATCGCCAAAGAAGGTGATATGGTCACCCTGTTTGGTAAAGTTGCCTTCATAGCGGGCATCGATTGAAAATCGTCCAAAGGCTATATTCAATCCGGTTTGGTAACCCCAGGTCATTTCCTTGAATTTCGCTTTATACCCTTGAATATCAGTTAATTCGGAAGCCGAATTGATGAAATAATGCCCGACCGGGCCACCCTGAAACCGAATTGGACCAAGCTTAAAGCCAACAAGGATGGGCATGTCCATAAAGTTGTATCGTTCGTTTTTGATGACGTCCACAAAGCTGGATTCTCCGATCTTATAGTCAGCCTTATTTGAATTGAAGATAAATTCAGGCTGAATAAAAATCCGATTACCAAAACGGAAGTATGCACCAAACTGGGTCCCAAATTCTTTTTGGTTTACCCCAAATTGGAAGGATGTATCACCGGTGCCTACAAAAATGTCACTTGGTTTATTTACCTGGGTGTTAAGACCACCTTTTAAGCCAAAAGAAAAGAATTGCGCCTGGGCAGACTGAAAAGCAATTAAAAGCAATGAAGCAACAAGCAGATTTTTCATAACAGATAGTTGTGGTTGTTTTGAGGTTTAAACGAGAGGCTGCTAGCCTTGGTGTTTTCATAAGCCAATTACAAAGGTTTTTAACCCAACCCTAACAGGCCCTGTTAAGCAATACTTTCCAATGGGCTATATTTGTCGCCCATTCTGACGCTAAATCGTAAAGTCCCCAATATGGAAATTACCAGTGCTGAATTTGTTTGTTCATACCCCAGAGTAAGCGACTGCCCACCCGGCGGCCCTCCCGAATTTGCTTTCATAGGAAGATCCAATGTGGGTAAATCCTCCCTGATCAACATGTTGACTAACCGGAAAAGCCTGGCCAAAGTCTCCGGGACGCCTGGTAAAACCCGTTTGTTGAATTTCTTTCTCATCAACAACAATTGGCACCTGGTAGACTTGCCTGGTTACGGTTTTGCCAAGATTTCCAAAAAAGGACAGGATCAGTTGGCCAGGATGATTGATGGGTATTTGCTAAAAAGGGAAGAATTGGTGATGGCTTTTGTGTTGGTGGACTCGAGTATTCCACCGACACAAACTGATCTGAAGTTCATCAATTTTCTTGGTGAAATTGGTTTGCCTTTCACCATATTGTTTACAAAGGCCGACAGGGTGAGCAAAACAAAACTGGAAGAAAACACCACTGCGTTTATGAATGCCTTGTCTGAAACATGGGAGGAATTGCCACCCTATATGATTACCTCTTCCGCACACACCATCGGACGTGATGAGGTATTGAATTACATTGAGAAAGTTATGAAACGCCTTTAAGAGCGGGTGCTGGCGGAAATTTTCAAGTACATGCTGATCAACGATCCACTGGCTGATAACCATACTGACCGTATTTCAAAATGTGAACACGGGTGTTTTCCAGGTAATCAGGCTTGTTAAATGAGTCGTCAACAGATTGTGTGTTGAAAATTTTGGAGAAAGTAAAGATGCCGTGGAAACTCTTGAATGTCTCTATATCCAAATTTTCCGGAAATGAAAGTCCGTATTTACCCAGCATTTTCAGCGTAAACATGGTTGCATCATACCCGTTAAAAGCATCTTCATTGGGTATGGTACCACTCATTTCATAAAACTTTTGCTGAAATGACTTGATCTCCTCATTTGTATAATCCAGATAGGAAGCTGCACTGATGTGTACATTCATTTCCCTTAGGTACTCAGCGTCTATAACATCAAAATTTTGCCATTGTGGCATGCCGTAAACTTCTACTTTATTGCTTCCTTTAACAGCTTTTAGGCGCCTCAATAAAGCCATTACATAGTCCTGGCTCGTCCAGGTTGGAAGAATAAAAACAGATGTGCGGCCTGGGCGGATATACTGTTTCAGATCAACCCTTTCAAAATTAGTGGCTGCATCCGGCATGATCAACCGTCTCAGTTGTGATGTTCCACCTTCCACATCGCCATTGGCTTTTTGGAAGTAGGCTATTCTTCCTGCTTCTTTTTCCTTGCAAATAATCGTGACGGCATCCGCCCGACTGTTTTTTTTGATGTACTTCAAAATTCCAGCACAATGCGATTCCAGAGACGGGTTTAACTGTATAAAATCCGGATTCTGTTTAGCGAGTCCTGAACTAGGAGAATCTGGAGAAACGACGATTTTGCGATTTGTTTTCGCCCATTCAGAGATCATTTCCAAATGAGAACTTCGGATTGGGCCTATAAACACATAAGAGTTTAACAGGCGACTGTTGTTCTTGAGCAAGGCTTCGAAATCGGCGTCATTTGCCTGTGTATCCCAAACATCTACCTGAATTTCCATATTACCTTCCTCGGAGAACTGCTGAAGGGCAATTTTAGCGCCTGTATAAAATTGGAGCGCCAGGGTGCTTTTACCGGGAACGGATCCTGCAACGGCCTGTTTGGTCAGGAATGGCAAAAGGTAAGCAATATGATAATTTCCACCCTGAATTTCAGGTTTACTACCCATTCGGGAAGGATCATTGGTAATTGGCGGACGGGTGTTATCAGGTGTCCAACGGATGGTATCCATTGGTTCAAACCGATTTGGAGCAGTTGGCTTATTGGTTTTTACAGGGCGATTCTGGGTTGTGCGCGTACCCCTTTTTGCGGGATTGCAGGCACTTAGTAGCCATATTGCAATAAGCAATAAAGGGAATAAAGTTCTGGATACCTTGTTGACAGACTTTCTGGTAATGTTCATTTTCAGGACTTGCATAATCTAGTGGATGTGGCAGCTGGTGTTTGCATCTAAACAGGCGTTAACCGCCCGCCTTTTTCACATTTTTGTATCCGCCATCCATCAGCAATTTCAGCACTTTATCACGGTGATCTCCCTGAACAATGATGATCCCGTCTTTCGCTGTTCCACCGGCGGCACATTTACTTTTGATGGTTTTTGCCAAATCACTCAAGGCATCATCTGAACCTACAAAACCTTTGATCACGGTAGCTTCCTTCCCTCCTTTTCCTCTTTCCAACCAGATCCGCAACACTTGCTTGTCCGCCGAAACATTATCAAAAAAGGAGTTTCTTTCCTCCGGTTGATAATTTGGATCAGTAGAATACACGAATCCACCAAAGTCTTTCTTTTTACTCATTTACCAAATCTATTGGATGTTTATAAATTTTATTTAGCCGGCACTAAAATATTCAGCGCTTTCGGCATGATTTCAAAGGTAAGCGTGGTTTCCATTTTCAGGCCTTCTCCATCTACATGCACGTGCAACGGTTCATCCGCATGAATCACCACACGATGAGTAGTGTAGTGTTCTACAAAATCAGCTTCATAAATTTTACCATTAAGTGTAGAAGGAACCGCGGCAAAATATTGCCATTTGGGAACATCCTTTAGAATAACCACCTCAAAAAAGCCATCATCTAATTTGGCATCGGGCGCGATCTGAACATTGTAACCGTACATGGGGCCGTTAGCAATGGCCACTACAAAGCACTTTTCTGTGATTACTTTATCATCCAGTTCGATACGGCATTCCCTGGGAGTATAAGTAAGCCCTGCTTCAAGAGATTTTAAAAAATAAGGGACGAAACCGCGCTGACTACTTCCCTTCATCAGGTTGGAAACAAGTCCGTCAAATCCAATTCCGGCAACATTAATGAACGGCCTGTCATTCATCATACCAATGTCGATCAATCGAGCCTCTGCATTGTTCAGCTTTTTAATCGCTCTTGCAATTTCACGGCCATAGCCTAAATGCATCGCAAGGCCATTACCTGATCCGGCTGGTATAATTCCAAGGGCTACCTCTGTACCAATCAGAGCTGGTGCAATTTCATTGATAGAACCGTCACCGCCAACTGCTACCACAATATCGTACCCTTCGTCTACGGCTTTTTTAGCAAGTTCAAATCCATGGCCTGGATACTCCGACAACCACAAGCCGTAAATAAACCTTTTGTGGTTCAGGTGTGTCTCCACGGCAGATTCGATGTTTTTTTGCAGGTTTGTTCCAGCCTTTGGGTTTACGATAATCGCCATCCGCTTTGCCGGTAACAAATGATCGTACAACTCACCTTTTTCTATAGGATGGGATTTTTGCATAAGTATTATAACGTGGATTCAACTTTACGATTACTAAGGTTGGAATTTTTAAAATTGGTTGTTTTAAGCAAATTTGGGCAATCAAGAATCTTAAACCCGAGGCGTAGTCTCGTAATCACTCAAATCATAAAAATCACAAAAATCAAGGTATAGAATGCTCACAAACCCTGATTTGTTTTCCTTGCGTTCACATAATTTCCAAACTTTTCCAATACGGTCTTCATGTCATCCGGGAGTTCTGATTCAAAGGTCAACTTCTCGCCTGTTTTAGGATGTACAAATCCCAACACTTTTGCATGCAATGCCTGTCGCGGTAGAATCTGAAGGCAATTCTCCACAAATTGCTTGTACTTGGAAAACAAGGTTCCTTTTAATATTTGATTTCCTCCATATCTGGGATCTCCAAACAAGGTATGCCCAATGGATTTCATGTGCACCCTGATCTGGTGTGTGCGCCCCGTTTCCAGTTGACATTCTACCAATGTGCAATAATAAAAGCGTTCCAACACCTTCCAATGAGTCACAGCCCACTTGCCATCTTCTCCTTCCGGGAAAACCATCAATAGTTTTCGGTCATTTGGATTGCGACCTATATTTCCAGTAATGGTTCCACTATCCGCATCCGGATCGCCCCAGACAATTGCCTGATAACGTCGCTCAATGCTATGATCAAAAAACTGTTTTGCCAGGTGGGTCATGGCATATTCGTTTTTAGCGATCACCATCAAACCCGTTGTGTCTTTATCGATCCTGTGTACAATTCCTGCCCGGTCGGGTGAATTGCCTTCCATAATGGGCAGATCAGCCAGTTTTTGCTGAAGATGCCAGGCAACGGCATTAACAATGGTTCCATTTGGAATGCCCACACCAGGATGCACCGCAATGCCGAATGGTTTGTTTATCACCATCACATCTTCATCTTCATACACAATGTCGAGCGGAATTTCCTGTGGTAGTATCTCATATGAGCCTTCAACTGACTTGGGAAGAACAATGGAAATGGTATTTCCCGGCTTGACTTTATAATTTGGCTTTACTTCCTGATTATCAACTCGAACTGATCCGGCTTTGATGGCATTTTGCACCTTGTTTCGCGATCTGTTGGCCAACCTGTCCATCAAAAACTTATCAAGGCGGATCAAGGTTTGCTTATTGTCCGCAATGATTTCATGTCGCTCGAAATAATCCTCTTGCCCCAATTCTTCATCCAACTCGGCATCCTGGGCTTCTGGTTGATTTTCGGGCAGCTGTTCCAATTTGTGTTTATTCTCCTCGTTCATTTTCGTCGGTTACAGGTATCCTCCATGCACAGGTAAATGTTAAGAAACATGCTCGTTGTGACTCATGCAAAAGGTTGATTCTAAAATAATTATAGACTCAACGAATGTACAACGACTAATTATGGATTATACCGCAAGTTCCATCACAAATGTAGAAATTTCGCAACAATACTACCCATTTGCTGTGTCTGATGTCACAATTGAGTCTTTATTCGGCATCATGGAATATTAGTGGGAAAATAGTCCGGGGTTTACCTGTTAATTCCTTTATTTTGAGAAAAATTTCAATTGTTATGGAAAAACGTACATTTCTCAAAACCGGCCTGTTTCTCGGCATAGCAGCGGCAGGCAGTTCTATTTTGAAAGCATGTCAAAATGCAGCAAAGCCCGAAAAAGCAGTAGAAAATGCAGATGAAAAAGCAGCATTGCCTCCCCCAGAAAAACGCAGATCCGGACCATTTACACTTCCTGAATTAGGATATGGTTTTGATGCATTGGAGCCTCATATTGACAAAATGACCATGGAGATCCATCATGACAAACACCACAACGGTTACGTTACCAAGCTCAATGCAGCAATTGAAGGAACTGAATATGCTGATTATGAGCTCAATGATATACTCGCCCGGGTAAGCGCTGACGACAAGCAAAAAAACATACGCAACAATGCAGGTGGGCACTGGAACCACTCCCAATTCTGGCTCAGCATGACCCCTGGTGGTGCGAATGCGCCTTCAGGTGATTTGGCTTCATCCATTAACCAGTCCTTCGAATCCTTCGATAAATTCAAAGAGCAGTTTTCGGCAGCTTCCAAAGGTGTGTTTGGCTCGGGATGGGGCTGGTTGTGTGTGGGTTCTGATAAAAAACTGTTTATCACCTCAACGCCTAATCAGGACAATCCATTGATGAGCAATATTGCCAAGGCAACCGGCACCCCAATACTGGGACTGGATGTGTGGGAGCATGCCTACTATTTGCACTACCAGAATAAGCGTGCTGATTATGTGGATGCATTTTTCAATGTCATTAACTGGGATGTGGTAGCTGAGCGATTTAAAGCTGCGATGTGATGTTAACAATTTAGCTTCACCAAAATTGAATTTTTCACCGCACTTGTGTCCTTTGACCAAGCGCAACACAACGCGAGAGGTTAATTATTTCTTTATGGCAATTGCACTTCGACAGCATGAGCCTTTCTTGAGCCAATTGTTGCTTTGGCTACTCACGTGATGTGCGCTTGGTCAAAAGACACAAGCGCGGCAGGAAAATTTTCGTTTTACATAAAATATTGACATGTAATCTTATGCCAATACAAAAAACCAGCTTTCGACTCACACAAAAACTCAAGGAGAAAGCTGCTGACATACAGGCAATTCTGAATGATTTATACCCGGAAACTCCAATTCCATTAAAACACGAAGATTCCTATACCCTTTTGGTGGCCGTTTTGCTTTCAGCACAATGCACAGATGAACGGGTAAACCAGATCAGTCCGACATTATTTGCCCGAGCTAACAATCCTGCCGATATGGCCGAAGTGCCAGTGGATGAGATCAGGGAAATCATAAAACCCTGTGGCTTATCCCCCGCTAAATCAAAGGCAATCAGCAACTTGTCCAAAATCATTATGGACAAACACGATGGCAAGGTCCCGGAGAGTTTTGAGGAACTAGAAGCTTTGCCAGGCGTTGGACACAAAACGGCTTCTGTAGTCATGTCACAGGCTTTTGGTCATCCGGCTTTCCCAGTTGACACACACATTCATCGGCTTGCCGCGCGCTGGGGATTGAGTTCCGGCAAAAATGTAGAACAGACAGAGTATGATCTAAAGACCATTTTCCCCAAAGACAGCTGGAATAAACTTCATTTGCAAATCATCTATTTTGGCCGTCAATATTGTCCGGCACGAGGACATGATAAGGAGCAATGCCCCATTTGCAGCAAATACGGTTAAATTATCATCTCAAATTTATCTTCAATCAATGGAAACAAATACAAAATCTACCAAAGCATCTTTAATAGATACGCAATTATTCACCCTGGCTCATTCTGACTATAACTGGAATGATCTGGTCCTTGATCAGGAAACACTGGATGAACTGGAAAATATAAAAACCTGGGTGCAACACAGGAAAGACCTGAGTAAAAACTGGGGTATAAGCGGGCCGACAGGCATTACCTATTTGGCTTTATTTTCCGGCCCAAGTGGGACAGGTAAAACATTAGCGGCCACACTTATAGGCAAGGAAACCAGAAACCCCGTTTACCGCATTGACCTTTCGGCCATTGTATCCAAATACATTGGTGAAACTGAAAAAAATTTGAGCGCTTTGCTGGCAAATGCAGCCTATAAAGGGGCAATTCTATTGTTTGATGAAGCAGATGCGCTGTTCGGCAAAAGAGCTGAAGTGAAAGATGCGCACGATCGCTATGCAAATCTGGAAGTTTCTTACCTGATGCAAAAGTTGGAAACCTATCCTGGTTTGGTGATTTTCATTCAAAACCAACAGCTGGAGATTGATGATGCATTCCTACGCCGTTTTGACAACATAGTTTACTTTCCTTTCCCTCATCAGGAACTTCGCTCACAGCTTTGGAAACAATATGCTGGCAACAAAATAAAGCTCGCGAAAGATGTGGATCTGGATGAGCTTTCAAAGAATTATGAACTAAATGGTTCCGATATTACTAAAGTAATTAGAAACGCCGTTTTAACATCCATTAGAAAAGGTGAAAAGGAAATTGGCCATAACAATTTGCTCACCAATATCGGGAAGTTATTAGGTAAAAAAGCAAATTAAGCCAGCCCAAGATTTTCAATAAAAGGCCACATCCAGCTTCAGTGAAGGATATGTTCTCTTCATCTGCTGAACCCTTTCAAAGTAGAGTTTCATTTCGTGCAGATTTCGCACAGAATATAACCGCAGATTCTACCCATAAAAATCTGTGTAAAATCCGTGCATTTTTTCTATGTAGAATCTGCGAGAAATAAACTGCACAATCGGTATTCACAAGCATTCCTACAATCCTGTTGCCCGTTCCTGCGCCTCAGTGTATCGCGCACCCACTATCTTCACCTGGGCTGAAGCTTGCTCCAGATCACGTAACTCTTCAATGGTAAATTCAATTAAATCAGCCCCATTATTCTCCGTCAATCGATGTGATTTCGTGGTGCCTGGTATGGGTACAATCCATGGCTTTTGAGCCAACACCCATGCCAATGCAATCTGAGCTGGGGTAGCATTTTTTTGCGACGCAAATTGATGAATAACATCCAACAAGTCCTTATTGGCAATGCGGGCATCCTCAGAGAACCGTGGGATTACAGCCCGGATGTCACCAGGTTCAAACTTCCGGTTTTCATCAATTTTTCCAGTTAAATAGCCTTTGCCAAGTGGGCTGAATGCCACTAAACCGATTCCCAGCTCTTCAATTGTCGGGATAATTTCTTGCTCATGCTGCCTTGTCCACAAAGAGTATTCACTTTGCAGCGCGGCAACCGGATGTACTGCATGCGCCCGACGAATGGTATTAGCCCCGGCTTCAGAAAGTCCGAAAAACCTGGCTTTACCCTCCAAGATGAGGTCCTTAACAGTACCTGCAACATCTTCGATGGGTACTTTAGGATCTACACGGTGCTGATAAAGCAAATCGATGGTCTCAACGCCAAGGCGCATGAGTGAACCTTCAACAGCTTTCCGGATCTGCTCAGGGCGACTGTTCACACCAGTCATTTTCCCATCTTCAATATTAAAACCAAATTTAGTGGCTATGACCACTTGATCGCTGTAGGGAGCCAGTGCTTCTCCAACCAACTCTTCATTGGTGTATGGACCATAAACCTCTGCGGTATCAAAAAAAGTTATTCCTTCTTCAATGGCTTGATGCATAATTTTAATGGAGTCTTTTTTTGCTGGAAATGGCGCATAACTGTAGCTCATACCCATGCAGCCAAGGCCGAGCGCGGAGACTTCCAGTTCAGGGCCGAGTTTTCTTTTTTTCATGATGAATGAAATTTAATTGTGAAACAATGTTACAACATTCAAACAACTCAGCTTAAATCAATCTCCCCTCATTTTACCCTTTAAATGCTATGTAATAATTGAAAAACCCTTGCAAGCAGTTCGCTTACAAGGGTTTATGAAATCATTCTGGTAGCCCCGACGGGGATCGAACCCATATCTAAGGTTTAGGAAACCTCCATTCTATCCATTGAACTACAGGGCCTGAATAGCGGCCGCAAAGTTACAGCCTTATCTGAAAATCAAAAGCTCTGAATCCAGGCATTTATCTGATCCAGAAAATCTACGAACAGCTCCGGAGCCAGTAACCCGGGAATAAAAAAGCCGAAAAGGGCACCGTAATAGTGGGCGGTATGATCAATGTTGTCCCCTCCCCTTTTCGCTTCATAGGCACTATACCACAGATATAAAATTCCAAAAATGAAGGCACGAATGGGAATCGGTAAAAAGATGAACATTATCTGGCTCAAAGGCGAAATCAAAATGGAAGCAAACAAAACTGCAGCTACAGCTCCGGAAGCTCCAATACTGGCGAAACCTGGGCTGTCCTTGTATTTAAAGTAGGTGGCCGAAGAAGCCGCCACAATAGCAGCCAGATAAAACACCAAATAAATTATCCCGCCAGACTCACCAAAATAATCATTAAACCAGGCCTCGACATATCTGCCAAAAAAATACAGCGTCAACATATTGAATATCAGGTGCATATAATTCGCATGCAGTAGGCCACTGGTCAACCAGCGATAATGTTCGTTGCTTCTCCGCTCCTCATAGGGCCAATGCTGAAGCTTTACAAACAAATGGCGGTTGTTGAATCCCATAAAGGAAATCACGGAGGTGAAAGCGATAATTAGGTAAGTGATTGGCATTTTTTTTATTGGTTAATGATTAATGGTTAATGGACAATGGACAATGAATAATGGACAATGAACAATGGAGAGAATAGTCTTTTATTGCTGCAAACATTTTTGACTTATGCAATAAAAATGTCCGAATGCATTAATGAATCGATTCAATGTCTATTGTTCATTGTTCATTGTTCATTGCCCATTATTCGTTGTTCATTCATTATGGTATGGTTCATTTTTAAGAATGGTCATGGCTCGGTATAGTTGTTCGAGGAAGAAGAGTCGGACCATTTGATGGCTGAATGTTAGCTTTGATAATGCGATTTTTTCATTTGCCCGTTTGTACAGTTCTTCAGAAAAGCCGAAAGCACCGCCAACAAGGAAAATCATTTTTTTACCTGGTCCCGAAAGCTTTTTCTCCATCCAGGTGGCCAGGGAGATTGAATCGAATTCATTTCCGCGTTCGTCCAAAAGCACAAGGTAATCATCTGAGGAAAGCTTAGACAGGATCATTCTGCCTTCCTCCATTTTTAATTGCTGAGCTACTCTTGATTTAGACTTGATGTCGGGCAGCACGATGTATTTAAACGGCAAATAATTATGCAGTCGTTTTTCAAATATCCCAGTCCCTTCCTCCAGATATTTCTCACTAGTCTTACCAATAACCCAAAACTCAACTTTCATAAAAATCACTCATTTAATACCGTCACTGAACACTGATCGTTGATCACTGATCGTTGATCGTTGACCATTAATCACATTATCTAATTAAATTCCTTTTTTTCATTTTTGGAAACAACTCTCCCAACTCTTCTGGCAAAGCAGATCTGTCAGGATACAATTTGAGCAGTTCTTTGGCAATTTGAAGCAGTAAATCTGTTTGCCCATTCTGGTTTAAAAACGCCAGTCTGTGGCGAACTTGTCTGGCAGCCGGAGAGCCAAAGTGATCATCCAGGTATCTGGATAAAAACTGGACGTAGCATTTTTGAAGGAATTTGGGGTCTCTACCATAAAAATGTGATTCATAACGCTGCAACAAGGGTATTGAAGCTTCCTCCTCAATCAATTGGGCGAGGTCTTCCCATTGCTCTTCCGCCACAAAACAGGCTGCCAGAACCTGAATCTCACCCTTTACCGAAAGCTCTTCTATGAGTTTATTGCGAACGCCTGGCCATTTTTTATCGGCAACTTCTTTGAGCTTTTTAAAAGCATCGATGTTCCCGGTACGCATAAATTTAAACCGAAGCCAATGGCTCAATTGTTTTTTATCCTTGCTTTGTTCTGCCACATAGATCATGATGTCTTCCAGTTCCCGTTGCTGTCGTGGCTGAAAAATATGGCTGCTTAAAAATTGATCTCCACAGGCCAATACTGCATCCCAGTGCTTGAGATAATACAACTGCAGGATCGCTGCGTGAATGCTGTCCGGCGCATTTAGAAAGTCCTCTAGTACTTTGGGTACCGCTTCAGGAATCTTCCGCATGGCCAGTGAAGCGAGGAACAGCTCCAACAGAAAAGTGGGCGCCGGATGAGGAGTTTCATCGAAACTTGTCCCAATTCGGGTGAGTCTGTCTTTATTGGCTGCTGAATCACTCAGGAATTGAATTGCCTGACGATGCATTTCCGGGATCAGTAATCCCGAATTTCCCATATCAAAGATGCTTTCCCAGGCTGCATCTCTCAATTCCGCTGATAATTGGTCGGTTGAAATGGCTGTAATTTTTGTCAAGGCCAGTTGGCAAAAATGAAGCAGTGTTTCCTTTCGGTTGCCTTCCATTTTTTCCAGTATCGGCAGCATTTTAGAAAGAATTGCCGACGAAATTTGAAAAACCTTTCTGTAATTACCCTCTGTCTCCGCTAAATTCAGTTGGACTTCCAAGCCATCCAACGCTTTCCTGATACGCTTGAAATCCGGGTCCCGATAAGCACCGGTTACCCTGTTTTTGGGCAGCACTGAATCCAGAACCAGGGCATACGGGTTTTCAGCTTCAGAAATAGAACCGGCAAACCAGGTTTTAAGCGCAAGCGCAAAATCTCTGTCACGGCGGGCATAATCACGTACAAAGGCTTCCAGTTCGATGGCAGGGACGTAACTTAGGACAGACTGAACCGTTATGCGGCTCAATTCATTGCTTTGGGCCTTCTCAGCCCTGGCCCGTTTTTCCTCTTCCCGTTTTTCCAGATACTGCCTGATCTTCAACAATGAAGCGGCAATATGGGCACACATCAATCGGCGTCCTGCACTGAAACACTCGCAGGAATAGGCTTTTATTTTATGCGGGGTAATGATGACTTCTGTCTCAAAGGACTCTTCGCCGGCATCTACGTTGGCTACCCAAAAATGTGGTTCAATTTCCCGCAGATACCGAACACTACCCGCAGCTGCCAACTCATCTGCAGCCTCCCAGGTGGCAGGACTAATGTTATGCTCAAAATCTTTTAGCCAGTATTTCACGGAATTGGGTTTTAACAATGAAGTGAAATTGGGAAACAGAAAAACATCAAAAGTAATAAGCTGGCTTTAATTGACCTAATGCTCAGGTGAAATCAGCTTTTGAATCCAATCAAATTCTAGAAATCACATAAATCATGGTATACCTTTGCTACATGAGAACCTTATATCTGATTCGCCACGCAAAGTCCAGTTGGGATCATCCCGGATTGCGCGACTTTGACAGGCCATTAAATCCAAGAGGTAGAAAAACAGCGCCAAAAATGGCGCAATTGCTTGTAAAGGACAAGGTTAACCCCGATTTGCTGGTAAGCAGTCCGGCAAAAAGAGCACTCACCACAGCCATTTTCTTTGCTGAAGCGTTTGATATTAAATCTGATGATATTCAGTTGGACCAGGATATCTACGAGGCCATTCCGCACACCATTCATAAAATAATCAGCGCGTTGCCAGATGACGCCAACACGGTATTCCTATTTGGTCACAATCCTACATTCACAGAAGTGGCAAATGAGTTTACCGATGATTTCATCGACAATGTACCTACCTGTGGCATCGTTAAAATCATGTCTTCGGCTGAAAACTGGGCAAGTTTTTATGAAGGCAACTCAAAGGTTACCGCCCGGTTTTTCCCAAAAGAAGTGCTATGAACAGATTTGTTTTTTTTATTTGGATTTCACTTTTTGTTTCCTTGATGTCATGTCAGGAAAAGAAAACTGAGGTACAAACTTTGGATGATGAAAAACTGGCTCGGGTCATGGCCGATCTCAATGTTGCCGAAGCTGCAACGCTGGGTTTGAGCGGATATCCAAAAGACAGCCTGATCATGGTGTACTACAATCAGGTATTTGAGATTCATGGAACAAGTTTGGAAGAATACGAAAAAAACCTGCGGATTGTAAGCGCCGATCTTCCTCATCTGAAGCAGATTGTTGATATGGCTGGGGATAATTTGAATGGTGATAAATAGATTAGACTATCAACGCAAGGCCCTGTTTATTTGTCTTAGGTGGCGTTTAAAATGCGCTTTGAAAAAAGCGATCATATCCAACCAGCCAATCTTGCTAATCCGGGGGTGTTTGTAAACCGCTTTATCCAACAATTCCTCAGGCACTTTTTCAAAAAAGTCAATCCAGTCAGACTGAATTTTCTCCCATCTTTCCTTTAATTCATCAAAATTGCCCTCCTGAGGTAGATTTTCACCACTTACCCTCGACGGTGTTTTAAACTTAATGGGCAGATTAAGTGAAATATGCAGCATGATATTTTTTAGTCGGGTAGACAGCCCGGGTTTAAAGAAATCACCACCATAATGCATTTTTTTCTGTATGTATTGGAAGGATATTTCTTCTACAAGCAACAGATGCCAGGCTGTTTGGAGCGGTGACCAGCCACTTTGTTTTGGACTTCTATTCAACACATCCTGGGGTAACTTGTTAAGCTGCTGAAGAAGTGCCTCAACCTTGGCACTGTATTTTCTGTATGATACGAGTACTTTTTCCCGCATTGATATTAAGTTTTTGTTTGAAATAAAATGGCTAATTACTTCGTAGTTTCGTTGAAGTTTTTCAATTTTGGCCACATGACATTTTTTTGGAAGATCATGAGAATTCCCATTAACTTATTGATTACCACATTCTTACTAATCCAGTTAACTCCCTCATCCGCGCAAAAAAGCGACTGGAAAGAAAACTATCTTACCGCTGCACCCAAGCCCGGAGACAATACACTCGATTTTTTATCACGCTATCTTCTGGCAGATTTTGATTGCAATATCGATTTGTTTTGCAGAATCAACAAAGTTAGTACCGACAGTAAATTGAACGTGGAAGACTTGTACAAGTTGCCCATTTGCGTAGCTACTTACAATGGCAAAACGATTAGAAGCACTCTGGGTATTAAAGATTGGCAACAGGCTGTCCGAATAAAGTCATTCAATGAAGCCGCACATAAAGACGGTCTGCGCCCGGAAGATTTCATTGAAGACAAAAGTCTTTGGGTACCTTTCCATGAAATTGAATGCCCGGATGTTGCCGATAAAACGCCCCCGAAACAAATAGTCAGAAAAGGGAATACTCCTTCCGCTAAAATAACAAGTTTCTATGGTGAAGATGGCCTGAATAGCGGCTCAAGGATTTACCCAATTTTTGGAACAAAGTACCAGAAAACACCCTTGATTGACAATCGATTAAAAGACAAGGTATTTTATCTGATCAGCGGTCATGGAGGACCCGATGTAGGTGCCCAGGGCAAGAGAGCAGGAAACGTGCTATGTGAGGATGAATATGCCTACGATGTTACCCTAAGACTTCTTCGGTTATTGCTCAGTCACGGTGCAACCGCCTATATGATCGTTCGGGATCCAGATGATGGAATCAGAGATGAGGCTTATCTGAAATCAGATACAGATGAAACAGTTTGGGAGAACATGGTAATTCCTTACGACCAAAAGGAAAGACTTAAACAACGTACTGATTTTATCAACGAGGTTACGCAGAAACACCTGAAAAACGGGGTTACCGACCAAACCATTATTGAAATCCATGTGGACTCCAGGACACACGACAAGGAGATTGATGTATTTTTCTATTACAGACCTGGAAGTGAAGAAAGTCAGGATCTCGCCAATACACTGTACAAGACATTCAAACAAAAATATATGAGCCTGAGAGGCTCTCGTGGCTATGAAGGCACAGTAAGGTCAAGGGAGCTCTTTACCTTAAAAGAAACCATCGCTCCCAAAGCTGTTTACATCGAATTGGCCAACATAAAAAACGATTGGGACCAGCAACGATTGGTCATTAAAAACAATCGCCAGGCGCTGGCCAATTGGTTGTATCAGGGAATTGTTAAAAATGCGAAATGATTTAATGCGAAATGCGGAGTGATGAGAGCGGAGTGATGAGAGCGGAGTGCGAAACATTAAAAATGATCAAAAAGACCAATCGGTTTGAGAAAAGAAAAATAAATTCCGCATTCCGCATTCCGCATTCCGCACTCAACCCTCCGAATTCATTCATAGTTCAAAACCGGTCTCAACCAGCGCTCGGCTTCTGATTTGCTCATTCCTTTTCTGGCGGCATAGTCCTTCACCTGATCTTCTGCTATTTGGCCCAGCCCAAAATACCTGGACTCGGGGTGACTGAAATACCAGCCACTCACTGAGGCTGCAGGATACATGGCAAAACTTTCTGTTAGTGAAATGCCTATATTCTTTTCAGGCTCAAGCAATTGCCACAGGCTGTTTTTTTCTGTGTGCTCGGGGCAAGCCGGATACCCTGGTGCCGGCCTGATTCCCCTGTAAGCTTCCTTGATAAGTGAATCATTATCAAGGTTTTCATCGCTACTATATCCCCAAAACTCCTTGCGAACACGTTCGTGCATCCGTTCCGCAAATGCTTCAGCTAGGCGATCCGCAAGCGCTTTGAGCAGTATGGAGGAATAATCGTCGTGGCTTTTCTCAAACTGTTCCAGATGTTTTTCAATGCCGATGCCCGCTGTAACGGCAAAGGCTCCCAGGTAGTCCTCTTTTCCAGCGGTTTCAGGTGCGACAAAATCACTAAGACAATAATTAGGTTTTCCTGCCGCTTTTTGCCGCTGCTGGCGAAGGAAGTGAAGTGTTGGCAATATCTTTTCCTTTTCATCAGGATTGGAGAGTAAAACACTGTCATGGTCGTTGGCCACGGCTTTGAAAAAGCCTATCACTGCTTTTGCCTGCAGCCATTCCCCCTCAATTATTTCGTCCAACATTTTCTCGGCATCACGCATCAATTTTTGGGCTTCCTCCCCTACAATAGTATCATTCAAAATTTCAGGATATGTTCCCGCCAATTGCCAGCTTTGAAAAAAAGGTGTCCAGTCTATGTAATTTCTCAACTCTGCCAAATCATAATCTTCGAACACTTTCACTCCCAAAAATGTAGGCTTAGGGGGCTCATAGTTTTCCCAAATCAGTGATGATTTGTTGCCTCGAGCATCATTTATAGAAATATAATCCTTGGCAGATTGTCTGTTACTTCGTTGCACTCGAATTTGCTCATATTCAGCCCTGACTTTCGATACAAAAGCTTGATTGTCATCCATATTTTTGGTCAAAAGACTGGAGGCAACGGCTACGCTTCTACTGGCATCAAGTACGTGAACAACAGGACCATTGGAATATTTAGGTTCAACTTTGACTGCTGTATGCGTTTTGGAGGTAGTGGCTCCGCCAATCATCAATGGAATATTCAGTCCCAAACGTTGCATTTCAGAAGCTACATGCACCATTTCATCAAGTGAAGGAGTAATTAAGCCGGATAACCCAATGATGTCCACTTTCTCCTCAATGGCTGTTTTAAGGATCTTATCCGCTGGCACCATGACACCCATATCGAGGATATCATAATTATTACAGCCCAATACCACACCCACGATGTTCTTGCCGATATCATGCACATCCCCTTTTACGGTAGCCATCAATATCTTGCCTTTTGCCGAGACGGCACTGCCTTTCTGCTCCTCAATAAATGGTTGGAGATAAGCAACGGCTTTCTTCATGACCCTGGCGCTTTTCACCACCTGGGGCAAAAACATTTTACCGGATCCGAACAAATCTCCTACGACACCCATTCCGGTCATCAACGGTCCTTCAATTACCTGTAGTGCAGAATCCAGCGATTGTCTGGCCTCTTCAACATCTTCCTCAATGAACTTATCAATGCCTTTTACCAACGAATGCGTGATACGATCCTGTAAAGCGTCTTCACGCCATAGTAAATTTTCAACGCTTACCTTTCCGTTCGATTGCCGGAATGATTCCGCCTGTTTAACAAGAGTTTCAGTTGCATCTAGCTTTCTGTTGAATAGTACATCTTCAATATTCACAAGCAGATCTTTTGGTATCTCCTCATAAACGTCCAACATGCCTGCATTTACGATGCCCATATCCATGCCTGCCCTGGTTGCGTGATATAGAAAAGCAGCGTGCATGGCCTCCCGAACAGTATTGTTTCCACGAAAAGAAAAGGACAAATTGCTGACACCTCCGGATACTTTGGCACCCGGACAAGTTTCCTTGATTATTTTGGTAGCTTCCAAAAACGCCATGGCATATTCGTTATGCTCCTCAATGCCCGTGGCTACAGCAAAAATATTAGGATCGAAAATGATGTCGTATGGACTGAAGTTCAACTGTTCAGTCAAAATCTTATACGCTCTTTGGCATATTTCCACTTTTCTCGAAACGGTGTCTGCCTGGCCCTGTTCATCAAAAGCCATTACCACGACCGCAGCGCCAAACCGAGAACAAATCTTTGCCTGTCTGACAAATTCATCTTCACCTTCTTTCAAGGAAATGGAATTCACAATGCTTTTACCCTGTAAACAACGCAAACCGGCTTCAATTACATGAAACTTTGAAGAATCCACCATAATTGGCAGACAGGCGATATCAGGTTCTGCGGCAACCAAATTCAAAAATTTCACCATAGCCGCCTCCGAGTCCAGCAAGCCTTCATCCATGTTGACATCGATGATCTGGGCACCACCTTCTACTTGTTGTCGAGCAACATTTAAAGCCTCAGCATAATTATCATCCTTTATAAGACGAGCAAATCTTGCAGAACCGGTTACATTCGTTCGCTCTCCAATATTCACAAAATTCATATTCTCCCGCATCACCAATGGCTCCATGCCACTGAAGGTGGTTCTTGGTTCGGTGACAGGTGGAGTTCTTGGGGTTAATCCTGTTACATGCTTGACAATATGACTAATGTGATCAGGGGTTGTTCCACAACATCCACCTACGATATTGACGAATCCTGATTTGGCAAAGTCCTCAATAAAGGTGCACATGTCATGAGGGGTTTGCTCGTATTCACCAAATTCATTGGGCAGTCCGGCATTGGGATAAGCACTCACGTAACAATCTGCTATAGCAGAAAGGGCTTCTATATGAGGGCGCATTTCCTCGGCTCCCAGAGCACAATTCAATCCTACTGCAAACGGTCTGGCGTGCTTCACCGAAATCCAGAATGCCTCAACCGTTTGACCACTCAATGTCCTTCCAGAAGCATCGGTTATTGTACCTGAAATGATTACCGGAATTCGGGTATTCATTTCCTCGAACACATCCTCAATGGCGTAAATCGCTGATTTACAGTTTAAAACATCAAATATCGTTTCAACCAATAGAATATCAGCGCCTCCGTCAATCAGGCCGCGTACCTGTTCAGCATAGGCTTCTTTGGCCTCATCAAAGGTGAGCGTTCTGAATCCTGGATCATTTACATCCGGGGATATAGACAGGGTTTTGTTCAGGGGACCAATCGAACCAGCTACAAAACGCGGTTTTGATGGTTCTTTCGATGTAAAGGCATCCGCGGCCCTTCTGGCAATTTCTGCTGCTGCCTTGTTTATGTCATAACATATTCCGGCAGGCATACCAAATTCCGCCTGGGAAATGGCCGTGGCATTAAAGGTGTTGGTTTCGATGATGTCAGCCCCTGCGCTTAAATACGCAGTATGGATATCTTCGATAATCTGGGCTTTACTCAGACAAAGCAGATCGTAATTACCTTTTAAATCCTGAGGATGTTTGGCAAACCTTTCCCCTCTAAAATCTTCTTCAGGCAGGTTATATGATTGAAGGAACACACCCATAGAGCCATCGATGACCAGGATGCGGGATTTGGCAGCCTTCTCAAGGCTGCTAAAAATGTCTTTCGTCACGGGTAATATTTTTACCCCGAAAGTGCGTTTCGGGAATGAAAAAGTAGTGGTTTATTTGGATCAGATTAAAGCAAACAAAGGTATAGGGATTAGGAAGAATGACCTAACTGAAGTAAAATAAAAAACAAATTTGGTTTTTCAGATAAGATGATAGTACATTTGCGCCCCGGAAAAGCCCGGTGCTGTCTTCGACAGGTATCCGGGCGAGTCTATTAACTCATTAAAATTTTCATTTTTACATGTCAGTAAAACTTCGCCTGCAACGCAAAGGCCGTTCTAAAGCCCCATTTTACCACATCGTCGCTGCTGATGCACGCGCTCCCCGCGACGGCCGTTTCATCGAAAAAATCGGCACCTACAATCCACTTACTGTACCAGCTACTATTGATATCAACAGAGAAAGAGCCTATTACTGGCTAACTGTTGGTGCTCAACCTACTGATACTGTTCGCGCAATTTTAGGCTTTAAAGGTGTTTTGTACCAAAAGCATCTTCAGTTGGGCGTGAAAAAAGGCGCCCTCACACAAGAAGAGGCTGATGCTAAATTAACCGCATGGATTGAGCAAAAAGAGGCATCCATCCAAAAGCGCCGCGAAAAAACTGCAGCTGACAAAGCAAAATTTGCTGCTGAAATCAATGGAACTCCTAAAGCTAAAGCAAAAGCAGCACCTGCTCTTCCAGTAATTGAGAACGAAGAAGCTTCGGCAGCTGAAGAAGCAGTAGAAGCAAGCGCTGAAGCCGTTGCTGAAGAATCAGTTGTAGAGGCAGCTGAGCCAGTTGCTGAAGTAGTTGAAGAAGCAGCGGCAGTGGTTGAAGAAACAGCTCCTGAAGCAGAAGCTGAAAGCACTGAAGCTGCAGCAGAAACACCTGCTGAAAGTACCGAAGAAGAGGGCGACAAAGCCTAAAAATACTTCCAGATAATTTTCCCAACTTCAAAGGCAAACCTTACTTTTGCCAATGAAGCGTGTTTTGATGATAAGACCTGGTGAAACCCTTGCGGTTTCATCGGGTCTTTTTTAAAAATGACCCGAAAAACACCATTATACTCAACTAGATCACACACCATACATGCAAGTACTAGAAGAAAAATATTACAACCGCTTGAATGAAATTGCGGCAGCCATCCAGGAATCTGAAAATCTGGCGTCCTACCTGGAAGAAGAAGAGGACGAGTTTTACAACGAATTAAGGCAGGAGTTTGAGCCCATGCTATCAGAATTGCACCATGAAGTAGCTTCGGAAGCTCCACTTCAGCTTGATGCTTTTGAAAAGCTGTTGTTGGAAGATCCATTCGAAGGTTTGTACTTGCCACGTGTATTGGGATTTGCGGTGCTTAGAGGTGAAATAAACGATCAGTACAGGTATGTACGGCCGAATGATCATTTTAAAGAGATTTTGCTCTCCATTTGTAAAAGCGTGCATTTTGACCAGCTCAAGAAACGCATTGGTCAGTCCATATCTGTTGGTTTTGCCCTGAGTAGTGACATCTGGATTACCAACCTTATGTCCCAGGTAGAAAACAAACGAATTCGTTATTTTCTGCAACAGCAAAAAAATGATCGTTTCAGAGACCTGAAAGGTCGCCAGGATATTTACAGACGCTACTCTAATCAGTTCCGCAACGAGCAGTATCACTCGGCTAATTTTCCGTCTTCCATTAATGAAATGCGGCCTAATTTTTCGGCCTTGCGTCAATTTTTGCTGAAAAGATTTGAAGTTGGTAGTAACAATGAGAGTCTGAACGATAAAATCTATGCTTTCCTGAACAACACAGCATTTCAGGGAACGGAAGAATATTTAGAGATGCTGGCCATGTGTGGCAACTACATTGATTTGGATCCGGACAATCGTCTGAAATTTGCCACTCACTTTGAAAGGGAACGCCGCTCCTTCCGCGAGTTTGATGTTCGCTACCTACGCTTCCTGGTCTCGCTGTATGATTTCCCGGGCATAAGCTCTTCGAACGATGAACGAATGCTGGCAACCATTGACAAAGCATGGAAGGATAAAATTTCAGACTACTATCGCATTTCCGAGAAAATCCATAATCTGGGATATGTACATCCGGATGCCATTGAGGCCGTTCAAGACTTTTACAACAGCCACAAAGGCTTATCAGTAGAAAGTGAATGTCTTCGCCAATTGATCTATGTGTATTTCGAAAGGCTAATGAGTGGGTTTACTGAAAATGAGTACACCGATTACTTTGAGATCACCAAGATATTTGGTGTATATATGAAGATATTTGACAACCAAAAATTCAATCAGGATGTCAAAAAGCTATCTATGAACTATATCCAATCCTTGCTTAAGGTCTTTACAGACAAGCGAGGTAAAGATTATCAGGATATCAAGAAATTCGTATCAACCCAATTTGTTGAATTTGAATGGCTCTCTGAAAAAGAGGTGGTTGAAATGTTCAAAACACGACGCAAGCGCAAGAAAGTTGAGGAGGAGCAACTTTAAGCCACACATCGTGGATATCGGCTAATTTTTCCATTGGAATAAAAGGATTCGTCGAACTAGCCATAATTATTGCAACAAGCAAAACTACCTTTGTGGCTGTTGCACAGTCAAGTGCTGCATTCACTTCTGAAAAAACATCTATATGTCAGTCCTTATATTCCTGATCGTATTGTATATCCTGCTTGGCGTAAGCATGATGAAATTGTTCGAAAAAGCAGGATTACCAGGCTGGAAAGCGCTGGTACCAGGTTTAGCTGCTGTGGAATGGTGCAAATTAATCGGCAGAAAGCCTCAATACGCGCTTTGGTTGCTGTTTCCAATTGTCAACATTTTCATCTATTCCGGGATGGTGATTGACCTATTGCGCTCCTTTGGAAAATACAGTTTTACGCAGGCCTTTATGGCAGTTGTTTTTGCCCCTGTGCCTTTTTTCATGGCAGGACGCGACCCCAACGCTACTTATCAGGGTCCTATTCTTGAAAAAGAACGCGAATACCACAGGCTTCACCACGAAGCCATTGAAAAGAAAGATAAGTTAGCCTTGTCTAAACTAAAGGCACAATATCCTTTTCTTCAGAAATCACCAACCAGGGAGTGGGCTGAAGCCATCATTTTTGCCGTGTTTGCTGCGGCCTTTATCAGAATGTTCCTCATAGAGGCTTATGTTATTCCGACCTCCTCCATGGAAGGTACGCTTAAGGTGGGCGATTTTCTATTTGTCAGCAAGGCGCATTACGGCATCCGCACGCCTAAAACAGTACTTCAGTTTCCGTTGATCCATAACCGGCTCCCTCTTGATCTGGGTGAATCATATCTTACTGAGCCATCACTACCCTACTACAGGCTTCCGGCCCTGGAAAAAGTGGATAGAAATGACCCGGTTGTATTTAACTGGCCTGCAGGCGATAGTATTATTCTCACGCCTCAACGCAGTTGGGATTTGCATCAGGTACGTATGCAGAATGGAGGAAAGCTCCCTCCTGGCTCGGATGTGATTGTTCGTCCTTTGGATAAAAAAGACCATTATATTAAGCGATGTGTGGCCATTGCCGGCGATAGCATCCAAATTCGAGATGGCCAACTTTATGTAAATGGTCAGGCTGTCAGAAACCCTGAGCACATGCAATTCGCTTACAAACTAACAGCGCCATCCGGTGGATCCTTCAATGCAAGAAAACTGGAAGAATTTGGAGTTAGCCTGTATGATGTAATTCAAATGCAAGACGGGAATTACTACAATCTAGATGCAAGCCAATTGGAAAAAGTAAAATCCCTTGGTTTGATTGCTGAAAGAATGAAACGAGGCCCTGCGCCAGGTTTCATGTTCCCAAATGATAGAAAGCGTTATGCTGACTGGACAGTCGATGATTTTGGTCCACTTTGGGTACCAAAGAAAGGTGCTACCACTCCGCTGAATCTGGATAATTTGCCTTTTTACAGAAGGGTGATTGGGGTTTATGAAAACAACAAGCTGGAGGTGAAGGATGGCAAGATATACATCAATGGCCAGGAAGCCAGCTCATATACCTTCAAGATGGATTACTTCTGGATGCAGGGGGACAATCGCCACAATTCTGAAGATTCACGCTTCTGGGGATTTGTTCCTGAAGATCACATTGTAGGAAAGCCATTGTTCATTTGGTTTAGCACCAAAGGAGGCAGCATGAAGAACGGCATCAATTGGGGCCGGATATTCAAGTCGGCCAGTGTGATGTAATCGTCATAGTTTCTTCAACAAATAAAGCGGCCCGGGAGTTTTCCCGGGCCGCTTTATTTGTTTTATAGCCACCGCAAAGTGGTTGTGAAAACACTTGTCATACTGAACGCTGTTAATCAATGCGTTAGCCGCAGGCGATTTTCAAAACCAAACAGCGTGAAGTATAAAATCTGATGCAGTTATCTTATCACCTGAAACTTCTCAGCATACACTCCATCATTTGTCTGAACTGAAAGAATATACAACCCAATGGGCAGTTCATTAATGTCCAATTGAACACGATTTCCGCTCAATCCTGAGCGGGTAAGTACTTGCTCACCATTCAAATCAAATACTGAAATCTCGTTTATTTCTTGGTTTCCGGCAAGTTGAATATTCAAGACATCTGAGGTAGGAGAAGGGAAGAGTGCCAATAGCTGACTGAAATCACCATCTTCTGTCAGCCTGCTCGATCTTTCCTCCGACTCAAGTGAAAACTCAAATACATAAGGCTCACCCGTAGTACTGCTGCCATCTGACAGACTAATGGAAGGGTTTAGGGTGATATTTGGTCGGTTATTCTGTCCTCCTCCATGGACAATGTCAATGATGACAAATTCAACTACTCCAACGACTCCTTCACCACTAATGGATTGACCATTTGTTCGTGAAAAGGCAGTTTCAAATGTCCCTATTGATGGCCTTTCTGCCAGGGTAATAAATGGTGCATCTCTGTTTAGCCATGAATTATCAAAAAATGTCATCTTGAAGGCAGAATCCACCAACCCCTGACTAAGTTTCAGATCGAAAGTAAATCCATAAACATCAATTGCCGGGAAGTCATCATTTCCTAATAAGACCTCAAATCGAACCAGATCACCTACTTTAGGATTTGGTGTGAGCAGGTTTAAAAAGAAGGGAAGACCTTTATTCGTTGGATAAGATTTGGGGTATATGTTATTTACCCTATTGTAATTCGCTTTGATGATTTCAATGTCCTCCGAGTCTATGCGGCCATTCCCATCTGCATCTGCATGTTTCAAGTCAAATGGCAATCCACTAAACGGTATTTCCCAGTTATCGGAAAAGTGTCCATACCATTTATCAGATGCATCAAGCCGCTGAGTTCCCTGATGCCCCAACGCATACGCCAGCGGTAACAAGTCTTTGTTGTTGGTTATGCCATCACCATTTATGTCACCTGGCCAAATACAGTCCTGGGTGCAATAAGGAGGGTCTAAATCTTCCATTTCCAAAACCTCTATTCGGATTTTACTCGAATAGCAGTGTCCGTTTGGCAGACAATAGCGCAATACGAACTCATCATCACCATGAAAGTGTTGCTTGGGAGTGTATGTCAATACATTATTGGCTGTTAAATCCTGCGTATTCCCACCTGGTTGCTGGTTGGCTGATTGCAACTCAAGCACTCCATGATTGGGTGCAATGTCAATCGCTAAATTCTGAATTGGAAATGGGAAATTGTAGTTGAGTGTGATCGCAGTCTCTTCAGGAGTACTGAAAACATGTGGAAACTCTTCTTCGGGTTCCAGGTCATCCACAATTACGGTGACAGTGGCTGTCTCAATATTGGTATTAAACAGGTTGCCTAATTTGTATGTAAATGTTGCTACGCCTGAAAATCCAGGATTGGGCGTAAACGTAACATTGCCAATTCCTGTGGTATTGGATAATTTGCCAGGGAAATCTGTGGGAACCAACCAGTTTCTAACCATTAAATTACCAATATCATTGCTCCGGACGTTAAAGCTTACAGGCGTATTTACAGGCGTTACCACAACATCATCCATGGCCATCTGGTTAGGGCTTTCAGTATTGTATACTTTGACGGCGACAGGTTTTATATACTCCTGACCATCAAATACTACTTTCAATTTGAATTCATCAGTTCCTGAAAAACCTGCTTTCGGTTGGTAGCTGAACGATTGACCGTTGTTTTCCAGTTTGAGTGCTCCATGCTCCGGAGACGATAATATGGAGTATCCATCAAAATCCAGGGATGCAGAAACAACTCTGTTTTTATTGGTAAATAATTGCAAGTCGCCTTGAGAAGGAGTGCCTTTGTTAACTCCGATCGTCACTTCAGTAGTTTGGCAGCTAAATAAAGCATCGCATACGGTGTACTGAACATGTGCAATACCGGAGAATCCGGGACTTGGTAAAAACTCAATCTTGTCTGAACCAAGGATTGTAGCCGTTCCATTATTTGACAAGGGGATGGAAAGGACTTGTAACGGGCCCCAATCACCACTATCGTTATACAAAACATCAATGATCACAGGTGTGTTTCGGGCTGTAATGGCAAAATCAGGTGCTGCCTTCACCAAAGATCTTTGCACACAAACTCTGTAACCCCTGTAAACTTGAAAAGGAAAAGTATTTGGATATCGAAATTCGACAGTAAATGAATCAACGCCAATAAATCCGGGCTCAGGCTGGTATTCAACCTGGAAAACATAAGGTTTACCGGTGCCTCCCTGTTCAAGAATTTTGAGTTTAACATCCCCACGTCTGGCCACGGGTCCTGCCAAATTTACGCTCAAATCTATTCCGGATATTGTGTCGAATACCGTAGAATTTGCTTCACATACCAGGTTATGAAAAGGAGATTGGTGTTGGGCATATACGGATGACGCAATAAACGTCAAGCCAAGAAAAACCCATAAATGTAATCGTAACAGTCTTTGGATCATGATAATAGCATTGGATTGTAAGGATTAAGCGTTCAAGAAAAAACCTAAAATGTTAAGATTCAATACTGAGCTGCCAAATCTTTGGAATTCTATGCTGGAATAAACTTTTCAAAAGTACGGAATTCTACGACTGACAATTACCAAAACCTTGAAAAAAATAACTTTGTGATAAATTGGGGACAAATTCACTTTGTTTATTTTACGCACTTGAAGCACAACTCCGAAACAATATGTCTAAATCTGTGCCAACTACCGAAAACTACACAAACAAGGTGTTTCAGACCCTAGCATGTCTGGATAAGTCCTCATTGAAAAGACTCGGAAAATATCTTCAATCACCCTATTTTGTTCAGAGTGATTCGATCCTGATTCTGTTCAGGGAATTATGTGTCTGCCTTAACAAAAGCCATGCAGGATTTGATAGGCAAAAAATCTGGCAAAGCATGTTCCCCGGGCAAGATTATGATGATACCAATTTTCGGAAGTATTGTTCTGAGCTTTTGAGATATACACAGGATTTTATGGCTTTTGAAACAATCGCCTCTAATCCAAGTAAAAGGATGATTGCAACACATGAATTTGTAGTAGAGCATAAGATTTCCCCACTTTATAATAGCTCAATTAGAGACGCCAGGAATTTTCTTGAAAAAGATGACTACCGCTCACTAAGCCACTTCAGGTCAAAATATCAACTTGAGAGACAGTACTATTCCATGATGGAGTTTGATGTGAAAGTAGATACAAGTGCCAATCTGGAAGAAATTTCCAGCAATCTTGATCTATTCTACTGGATTGAAAAGTTAAAAATCAGCAGTTCGGCGATTAGTCAAAAAAAAACGGGAACCAGGCAATACAAGATTGAATTTGTAGATGAAGTACGCAAGTTTCTCCAAACTTATAAAGTGGAGGAAGTGCCTGAGTTAGCAATATACTATCATTCATTTCTGACATTGTACGAAGAGGACAATGTAGAACACTATTACAATCTGAAAAGACTGCTTCAGGAATATGGCAATAATATGCCACAGAAAGAGGCAATTGAACTAACTGATTCGGCCCTACACTATTGTACTGGTAAAATGAATAAAGGGCAGCGAGAGTTCTTACAAGAATATTTTGACCTCTTTGAAAACATGCTCAACAAAGGCCTGTTTTTTCAAAAAGGAATACTCGCTACTTGGAGATTTAATAACATGGTTGGTGTTGCCCTTCAGATGAAGAAACTTGACTGGGCAGAGAACTTCATTCATCAGAATCAAGGATTTCTTTCAGCTGACACAAGGGAAAACACCTATATTTTTAACCTGGCTCGAGTTTATCGTTATAAAGGAGAATATGATAAGGTTTTGAAGTTATTAATAAACGTAGAATATGAAGACATTGGTTATAATTTGATCAGTAAAGCTATGTTGCTTATTACATATTATGAACTTGATGAATTTGACACCTTATTTTCCTTTACCAATGCTTTCAAAACTTTCCTAAATAGACATAAAAACATTCCACCTGGGCCTCGTCAGGGATACTCAAATCTTATCAAGTTCACACGTCAATTAATCAGGTTGAACCACCACGACAAAAAGGCCAAAGAAGCTTTACGTGAACAGATCAGTAAAAACAAAGCAGTTGTCTTTAACCACGAATGGCTCCTCGAAAAACTCCGTTAACCTGCAAAAAAAGCCCCGAATTTTTCTCAAAGGAAAAATCCGGGGCGTAAAATGTATGTCTGCAGTCAGCACACTAGCCAACCGCAATCAAATTCAACATAATTAGAAGTTCAGGCGAACACCCAATTGTGCCTGCCATACAGAACTGATGATACCAGACTCGTCGATGTTCCAAACATCAGAACTTGGCGCTTTGAAAGTAAAGGTTGGATCACCATTACCATCATTTCCTTTGTAGTTGATCAACTGATAAGCATCATTGGTAATAAAATATCTGCGGCCCCAGTCAGCATTAATCATGTTGCCGAAGTTGAAGATATCCAATGAAACCTGTAAGCTGCGCTTACGATCTGCAATCTTCATATTGAACTCCTGTACAATCTTCAAATCAAAATTGTTGGTGAAAGGAATACGTCCACCGTTACGCTCGGCATATCCGCCTCTGTTTTGGCTAAGATAGTCATCAGCCTGAATGAAAGCATCCAACGCGGCCCACTGTTCAGCAGCAGTTCCCAATGAAGCATCATCAATCAAGTTGATATCAGACATGGTAGCTGGAATATAGATCAGATCCTGACCGGTACGTGTACTGTTCCGAACCAGGTTACCACCATATGTGTAAGAGAAGCGCTGACCAGATTCTCCGGTGTAGAACAAAGAAACTGTCGTTGCACCACCAATGTTGCCACCGTATTTGAAGGTTTTAGACAAGAATGCAACAAAACGGTGACCCAGATCGAAATCAGAGTAAGACAATGGCAGGTTGTTCTGACCATTAACGCTCTCATTAAACACCCAGTTAGAGGAGTTCTGAGAAGAAGTACCGTCGTTGATGGCTTTTGACTGACCATACGTATAAGCCACAGAACCAACCCAGCCATTGTTAAATGGCTTTTGGATCTGACCTGTTACACTATAGCTATAGCCTTCGTTGGTATTGTAACCCAGGATAACATCAGTATACCCAGAGCTGATGTATGTGTTTGGGTAAATGGTACGATTATCCGGACCACCAGTTAATGTAGCAGTTGGATTTGTACGGTTGATATTCTGGTATATGATGTTGTTCAGCGTTTTAGAATAAATACCCTCTACTGTACCAACAAGTCCCCATGGCAATTTACCATCTACTGCAAGGCTGGCGCGCAGTGTTTGTGGGTATTTGAAATCTTTAGCAAACAGGTCAAGCTGTGAAGATCCTGCTGTTTTGCCAAAATATGCATTGTCGTAAGGCTGATTTACATCTGGAACAAAGGCAAAGTTGTTCGCATTGGCAATATCCGTAGCACTGGCAGATACAGAAGCAATCAACACACCATTGTTGGTGTACATACCACCTGGCCATACAAATGGAATGCGGCTGGTGAAGATACCTACACCACCACGCAATACTACAGTACGGTCTCCATTCAAATCATAGTTGAATCCAAGACGTGGAGAGAACAGAATTTGTGGAGAAGGAGATTTTCCCGCAACTGCCCCCTGAAGGTCATAACCATTTGCTGCCATCAAAGCACCTTCTGTATCATTGAAAGCTGTTGCAGCAGTAGGATCATCCAGGAACATCGGGATGTCGATGCGTAAACCAAGTGTAGCCGTAAATCTCTTGTTGAAAGAGTACTCATCCTGTGCGTAGAAGCCCAACTGAAGTGCCTTGAAAGATGCAGCAGCAGCAGCACCGTCTTCAGAACCATCACCAGGCAACAAAGAGTAAGAACGGAAGTATCTTTCAGGCAAGGCACCAGTCATAAAGTCATCCAGGCTATTATAGCGATAAGAGCCATAAGATTGACGAATGAACAGGTTGTACATGTCAAAGAATTCGTTGTGGGTACCAAAAGTAAATTGGTGCTTACCCTTGTACAAACTGAAGTTGTCAGTCAAGGTGAAGATTTTCTGCTTCAATGAGTTTGCTGTAGAAAATTCTTCACTACCAAAGCGGATAAAACCTGAACCATCAGTAATTTCAACGTAGGGGAACGGATCGCCTGCTGGGTCACGGTCATCATTTACGTTTGTGAAACCAATGATCAAGCTATTGGAAGCCATATCACTGATCACGCTGTTCAATTCAACAGCCGTTGAGTTCGTAGTGGTTGGGAATAAAATTCCGTCATTAGCAAACTTGATTGAGCTGTTTGAAGAAGCCTGAGAATACAATGCCTCACCTTTAGTGTAGTGGTGACGAATCATCAACTTGTTGTTCTGAGACAGGTTAAAATCAAGGCGAGCCAGGATTTTGGTTCCGTCCAGTTTGTCGGTTTTGCTCAAATAACCTCCTGGATCGTAACCATAATCTGTTTCCAGTTTTCTCGCCAAAGCCTGAATAGCGGCTTCGTCAGAATCTCCGTTGTAATTAGAGAAAGAAAACGGCTGTGGTGTCTCATTGCTCTGAAGTTCAGCATTCACGAAAATGAAAGCTTTGTCTTTAATCAATGGCGCACCTACGCGGAAACCATAAGTATTCGCAGTAAATGGAGCAAATTTGCGGTCAGCTTTTGGCAATGACTCGTCAAGAGAAACTTTCAAACCGGTGAGGTTTTCGTTGCGCATGAAGTAGTAAACAGAACCTTCAACAACGTTTGAACCACCGCGAGTTACGGCGTTGATACCACCGCCATTAAATCCGCTGAGTTTAACATCGTAAGGAGCCACCACTACGTTGAACTGCTCAATCGCGTCAGGAGAGATTGGAGAGATACCAGTCTGTCCACCGTTTGTACCTGAAGCAGCCAAACCAAATACGTCGTTGTTAACAGCACCGTCAATGTAAATTGAGTTGTAACGGTTGTTGGCACCAGCGATGGTGATGATGTTGTCACCACGAACGCTTGCCGTTGGAGTTAGACGGACGTAATCAGTAAGATCGCGGTTTACCGTTGGCAAAACGCCGATCTCTGCTTCACTGATATCGGTAGAAGCGCCTGTTCTGTCTGAACTCAGAATTCCTCTCTGAGCTACGATAAGTGCTTCATCCAATACAGTCACATTGTCTGCCAACTTTGAGTCAAATACAAAAGTTTGACCAAGTGTCAGAAAAACGTTCTCAGTTACCTGCTCCTCATAACCAGTGTAGGAAACTTTGATGGTGTAAGGACCACCTACGCGGAGACCGTTCAGGTTGAAACGACCGTCGCCACGTGAGGTAGTTCCGTAAACTGTTCCGGTAGGTTCGTGCTTGGCAACAACAGTTGCACCGATCAGTGCTTCACCATTCTCGTCAGTCAGTGCACCCGACATAGAGGCTGAGGTAGAACCCTGAGAAAATCCGAAATTGGAAACCAGTAACATCACGAAACCGGCAACCAAAATTTTGTAAAGATTTTTCATACTAATTTGATTGTATTTATGGAAAATAGAAATGGATTTGTGCGGCGAAGGTAATTAGTCAAAGTTAAGTGACTATTAATTTTAAAGGTGATTTAAAACGCAAGGCGCACAGATTAGGATTAGAGCTTAGTGGAGTATTATTTTAATATCTTGCTCTTCAATTCCCATTTGCCGGGAGAGGCAATTTTCCTACTTTTGGGGGTTCATAAAAACTTAAACCGGTTAAATAACTGCCGCAAAATATCATGAAAAAATCAAATCTCCTACTCTTTTTGTTTCTTTCCATCACCTTCACAGCCCAGTCACAGATCATTGTAACTGAGATCATGTATAATCCACCCGAATCAGGTACTGACTCACTTGAATACATTGAATTGTACAATAATTCCGCCTCCACTGTTGATATATCCGGTTGGTATTTCACACAGGGTGTTACCCATGTTTTCCCAAACGGGACTTCCATGCAGGCAGGAGCTTACCTTACTCTGGCAGTTAATCCAGGCGCAGTTCAAACTGTGTTCGGCATCACACCTATTGGCTGGGATGCCGGCGCACTTACAAACGGTGGAGAAGACATTGAACTGGTTGATGCAAATGGTACTGTAATAGATTATGTTGATTATAAGAATGCGACACCCTGGCCCACAGATGCGAACGGAAATGGCAGCTCGCTAGAGCTTTGCGACTACGATTCCGACAACAATTCTGCAGGAAATTGGCTGGCGTCCACCAGCAGTACCGGGGTAATGATAAACGGAAGAGAGGTGTACGGAAATCCAAATGCTGCTTCTGGTTGCCAGGGTTCTGGGTCACTGAATGCCCTTGAAGATAACTTTGTAGCACCGGCAGATGAAACAACCACATTGGCGGTACTGACCAATGATTTGTTCCTGGGTACAGTCACTTCATTGCAAATAAAGATTTCTCCTGCACATGGAAATGCAGTTGTGGTAGGGAATAACATTGAATACACACCCAATCAGGGGTATTGCGGTCCGGATGTTTTGGCATACGAAGTGTGTAATACCAATTCGTGTGATTCTGCCACCGTGAATATTGAGGTGCGTTGCTACCCGCAAAAAACAATTGCTGAAATGACTATGGAAGATCAGGAAGGCGTGGCAACAGCCAAGGATCAGGCATGTACTTTGCAAGGAACCGTGTACGGTGTCAACCTCAGACCATTAACAGGTGCCATTCCAACCATTTTATTCACTTTGATCGATGATCAGGGCAATGGTATTAGCGTGTCATCTTTGGATAATGATTTTGGTTACGTGGTTCAGGAAAAAGACAAAGTGACGGTAAGAGGTGTTATTACTCAATTTAATGGTTCAACAGAAATACGGCCTGATACTGTTATTAAAACCTCCTCAAACAATGCCTTACTAAATCCAATGAACACCATGTCATTGAATGAGGATACAGAATCCAAATTGGTGCGACTAACCAATCTTCATTTGGTAGATGATGCACAATGGACTACCGGTACAGGAGGCAGTGGATTCAATGCGCTGGCAGTATCAGATGATCACCCACTTGATACAATTGATATCCGTATTGATCGCGACGTTGAAACATACAATGCCCCAGTGCCACAGCAGCCATTCGATTTGATTGGGATTGGCGGTCAGTTTGACACCAGCCTGCCTTATACAGAAGGATATCAGATACTTCCAAGGTATAATGCAGACATCAGCACACTTTCTAAAACCAGGGAAGTTGACTTTAGCCAATTTGTAAAAATATCTCCCAATCCTGCCAGCGAATTGGTTCAGATTGACATGAGTCTGGAATTCGACCTACTTACCTTGATTGGAATGGATGGTCGTACCATTAAATCCTATCAAAAACCGGGAACGATGCAAAAAATCAATGTGTCGCTTCTTGCACCAGGCACTTATTTCATTCGCTTTGAAAAGGCAAATGATATCTGGACAAGCAGGTTTTTAAAAATCTAATACCTGAAATCCAGCCTAACAAGACCCATTCAAAGGGTCTTGTTAGGCAAACCTTGCCAATAAAATATTTGTATGAAGAAATTGGTCGTCCTCAGTGGAGCTGGCATGTCGGCGGAAAGTGGCATCAAAACTTTCCGGGATAGTGATGGATTGTGGGAAGACCACCGGATAGAGGACGTCGCCACACCGGAAGGCTGGTATAAAAATCCGGAACTTGTGTTGGAGTTTTATAACCAGCGCCGAGCCCAGCTTTTTTCTGTCGAGCCCAACGAAGGTCACAAAGCCATCGCTTCCCTGGAAACCGAATTTGATGTCCAGGTAGTTACTCAAAACGTAGATGACCTGCATGAAAGAGCCGGCAGTACAAATGTGCTTCACCTTCATGGAGAATTGAGGAAGGTACGTTCCAGTGTATATGAAAGTATGATATATCCATGGGATAAGGACCTGATTCTTGGCGACTTGTGTGAAGCCGGCCATCAACTAAGGCCGCATATAGTTTGGTTTGGAGAGGCGGTCCCAATGCTTGAAAAAGCCATTGACTTAGCCGCGGAGGCAGATTATTTCATTATTATTGGCACTTCATTACAAGTATATCCGGCAGCAGGGTTAATGCAATATGCTCCGCCACACATTCCATTTTATTATGTTGATCCCAAACCACAGGTTAATTGGGAAATGGAACGCTTGCCTGGGTTAACGGTAATAGCCGAACCGGCTTCTACAGGAATGAAACAGGTCATAGAGTTGTTGTGCAAAGCCTGATTGACTCATTGCCATGCAAATCCGTTCACGACTGACATTGTCATTTTTAGTATTGACTGCAAGTATTCTGGCAGCAGTGCTTTATGGGGTTTACTGGCTCTACAAGAAAAACACGGAAGAATCTTTTTACAAAAGTCTGGAGTCAAAAATAGATCTGACTACCCAAACCCTTCTTCCCAATGAATCTACATTCAGCCCTGTTCCTAATGATTGGATAGCACCAGAAGGCGACACGCTCCCGTTCAAGGATAATATCAGCGTGTTTAACACATCATACGTACGGGTATTTTCCATAAAAAAGGCTGCTATTCCGGTTTCTGCAAAGGACTTACAGGAGATTTATAAAAAAGGAGAAGTCCGCTTTTCTCATTACAACCTGCTCGCGCTAGGCAAGAAAGCCAGCACCATGAAGAGCCAGTATGTTGTTGTGGCTGAAGGATATTGCGACCCTACAGATATTGATGACCTGGCCAACATCCTGTTGTACAGTTTTTTTATAGGTGTATTTCTAGTGGCCATTTCCGGATGGTACTTTGCGGGAAGGGCACTTGATCCGGTTTCGAGTGTTGTAGAAGAGGTCGAAAACATACAGCCAAGTGATCTCAGTATTCGTTTGCGGACCGGAGAATCAAGGGACGAACTTGTTCGACTTTCAGAAGCCTTTAATCATTTGCTGGATCGTGTGGAAAGAGCTTTTCAGGTGCAGAAAATGTTTGTTTCCAATGTTTCGCATGAGCTCAAAAATCCATTGACAGCCATTAGAACACAGATTGAAGTCACACTTCAACAAAACCGTTCAGAGGAAGATTACCAAAAGGCGCTAAAAAGTGTTTTGGATGACATTGAAGATTTGAGTGAAACAGAGCAAAAACTCCTTTATCTGGCCCGCATTTACAACAACCCACAAAACATTCCCTTCTCCCCTACCCGCATCGATGAAGTGTTGTTGAATTCTATGGAACAATTTAGCAAACAACATCCTGACTATCAAGCAAATATTGAATTTTCAAGCATGCCTGACAGCGATGACACATTGCTTGTATCAGCTAATGAATCACTGTTGCGCCTGGCCTTGATAAACCTGATGAATAATGGCTGCAAATATTCTGATGACAAAAGCGTTTTGGTGAGAGCCAGTTTTGATAAGGATGGACAACATATCATTGAAGTTTGCGACAAAGGACCCGGTATTCCGGAAAATGAAAAAAACCTGATATTTGAACCTTTCTACCGAAGTCCACGCCACCTGACATTAAAAGGAACCGGCATTGGTTTGTCTTTGGTAAATAATATCGCAAAATTACATCAGATCCAACTTCAGGTACTGAGCCCTGAGCAGGGAGGCACTGTATTCAAACTTGTATTTCCCTGAATACCTATTTCATTAAAAATCAAACCATGAGATTCTGCATCACATCATTTTTTATTTCCTTATTGCTGATAACCACTTCTTGTCAAAGTCAGCAGCCAACTGCTCAAATTCACTTGGGAAATGGCAAAGTGGTATTGTTAATGGACAGCTCAGATGGTGCCCGTGCTGTTACAAAGGATGACTATGATGGCTTTTTTGACAAAGTAACAGCCAGTGAAATCTCCATTCAAGTAAAAAAATCAATGGATGACTCGATTGGCAGAGATATGCTAGTGAAGGAATACAAATCTTTTATTAAAAACGATTTGGAGGACTTCACTCCGGATGAGCTAACATTTATGACATCGATCCTGCAGAAGATGTATCGTACTGTATCTGAGATAAACCCTGCCATTCTTCCGGACACCTTAATTATAGTTAAAACAAAGGGTCGTTATTATGGAGAAGGAGTTTGGTACACCAGAAACAATTGTATCATCATTCCATCAGGAGAGTTGGCAGCAGAACAAGTTCAGCTCTTTACTTCCACCATGTACCACGAGTTGTTTCATGTGTACTCTCGACTCCATCCTGATAAAAGCGCCATGCTGTATAAACTCATTGGTTTTGAAGCAATTGGATTTGAGAACCTGATCATTCCCGAAACCCTGGCTGAGAGGATTTTATACAATCCTGATGGAGTTAATATTGCACAAAAAATAGACCTCTTGCAGGAGGACAGCAGTACCATTTCAGCCATTCCGGTTATTTATTCCAACCATCTTGGTTATACAAAGGAGAAAAAGAATTTCTTCGGATATCTGGAATTCAATCTTTTCCAAATAAAAAAACAAGTGGATGGCAAATGGTCTGTAATCGTAAAGGATGATGGCTTCAGCAGCACACTTGATCTCAAGTCACAACCAGACTTTTTCCGACAAATAAAAGACAACACCCAGTATATCATTCATCCGGATGAGGTGCTGGCCGACAACTTTTCTTACATTATGCAGGAAAGAGACGGAGAAAAAATATCTGACAAATTCTCACCAGGAGGAAAGGAGCTGCTTAAAAATGTAGAAGGTATTATCAGCCTTAAGAAGGAATAAGGTCTTTAATTCCCGGTGCGTCCTCGAAACCCGGACGCATTGGGATCACCACTTTGCGAATTGGTATCAGTATTTCCAGGACCTTTTTCATTATCATCCATGAAACGCCAGGAAAGCCCAAACCGGATTCCTCCGAATGATTGTGGGTATCTGGCTGTTTGGTAATACACCTGCGTCTGATCCCACCAACGGCTGCAATTCTCATAGCGAAAAAAGAACCGAAATGCCTGCACCTTAAATGCCAGAAAAAGATCAATCCATGGGTACGGTTGCTGCGACAGGGTGTCTTGTAAGTAAAACTGTCCGGTTAACGGTTGATAGCCATCTGGTTGGAAATCACTGTTCAAGCGAAAATCCACACCAGTGCTTAGCAACATGCGCTTTTTGAATACTCTACCATTCAAGTAAAGACTATTCTTGGAAAACCAGGTTGGCAAATGCAAAACATCACTTCGGTTGGCCTGCTGCAGACCAAAGGTGTTGTCAACATGCAGCCATTTCCAATGGACATTTTCTTTGACCATTAACTGCAAAATCTGCAAGGGTGAATTTGTTTGAGACGGACTTGCCGATTCATTATAGTACACATAGTTATTCACCAATGTAGTTCTAACGCCTCCTTCAAACCCAACCAATGGCAAAGCATAAGCTCCATAGATGCTGGTTTCAACAGGTTTTGCGTGGTCAAATCCCCAAATCTGGCGCTTGCTGACGTATAACAGCTCCTGAACCTGATCTGCAGGACGCCTTTGACTGAGCAAAGAAGCCCGCAATTCACCTGCTTTACCTAACCCAACATTGATTCTGGCAGCAATTTGATATTCACCAATATTTTTAAGCACACCTAAAGCTGCACTTCCCGAAAATCGAAATCGTTCAGATGGATTAAGCTCCAGCTTACCGGTAAAAAACAAATTAGTGATGTATTTTCTTACCGGTTCCTGATATAAAACGATCAACGAATGCCTTAGTCCGAGGGCAAGTAAATCACCAGACGTCCCCTGATCTTTTTTCTTGAATGTATTGATAGTGAAGTTGTTATCAATTCTATCCAAAGAAATGTAGTTTCTAAGCCCCCTTTCATCCACCAGGAAATTTCCAAAAAATGTGCTGTCGTTACGTAGGCCATTGATGGTATCACCATCAGAAAATTTATAGGATTGGTTCAACCACTCAAGACTGTGCGAAGCCCTCAGAGCACGTTTCCCGGCATTTCCTCCGGCAAATCTGAAATGCTGATCCAAATGGAAAACCTGCTCATCATATCTGGTATATGCTTTTTTGTCTGGCAGGTTTATGTCGGCCGCCAATGGCCCTTGAAACTGGGCGCCGGTGAACACAGTGTCACTTACTATTCCGCCGTTTTCCTGCTGACGCATGACGTTTTTAGTAAAAATGACAAATCCGTCATATCGTTTGCCAATGGGCACCCAAAGCCCTGCTGACAGGGCATTATGTCTGTCGCGCTGGTAATTAAACTGACCTAAATTATTTATAGAGTGATAGTCCAGGGAAAAGCAAGTTCCACCGCTGAAGGTGCGTGCAAATCGGGCATTCACCATGGCTTCCAGGTTGTTTCTGCCCTGTGAAAAAAAAGCATCGCTGAATGACCGCTTGTTACGATAAAATTTCAAATCCTGTGGGCGGAGTGTATACAGCTCAAAGCTGCGAATACCCAAATCAAAACCCAGCCGTGGCCTTACTTCATACCACAATGGCCGCGCTGAACTTCCCAAATTTCCAAGAGTTCCGTAATCCAGATCAGGTTTGCGGGCCGGGTCATACATCCTGAACAGATAATCTGGCAGGGTATCCGACTCAGCTTCACTTTTCTCCGGGCTTGCAGCATAAGTAAACCTTAATGGCTCGTCAACATCCTTTAGGTTGACGGGAAATGCAGAAGGTTTTACAGGTATTGAATCAGGATTCTGCGCATTTAGCGCTACACATAATAATCCACTTAGCAGGGCAAGCAGCAACCTGCCAAATAGGTATCCGGACATTAAATTTTCAGTATTTGACATATTTCTAGTCACCAGACCAGGAAGCTTCTATTGCTGCGCCTTCTAATCCTCGAGCAATCTGGGATTCATACCCATATTAGAAAAGCCTCCGTCGTGATAAAGATTTTGCATGGTGACATAACGTGTGAGATCACTAAATAGCGTCACACAGTAGTTCGCACAATCTTCTGCTGGCGCATTGCCCAGTGGAGACATCTTATCGGCATAAGAGAAAAACTCTGTAAATCCTTTTACACCCTGGCCGGCTGTGGTCATGGTCGGAGACTGACTAATGGTATTAACCCTTACATTTTTTGCATCTCCAAAATGGTATCCAAAACTCCTTGCAAAAGATTCCAGCAAGGATTTTGACTCAGCCATTTCAGAATAATCAGGAAAAACTCTTTGAGCAGCTATATAGCTGAGGCCAAGAATGCTACCCCAATCATTGATGGCGTCCAGTTTCCACATGGTTTGCATCATTTTATGAAAGGAAATGGCGCTCACATCAAAAGTTTTTTGCATCCAATCATAATTGAGATCTGTGTAGGCTTTGCCTTTACGCACATTCACCGACATGCCAATAGAGTGAAGTACAAAATCGACTTTGCCACCAAAATGTTCCATACTTTTCTGAAACAGGTTTTCCATATCCTCCAGCGAAGTGGCATCGGCAGGAATAACCGGTGCCTTGCATTTCTCAGCCAGTTTATTTATTTCACCCATGCGCATAGCAACCGGTGCGTTGGTCAGCACAATTTGAGCGCCCTCCTCAACACATCGTTCTGCGACTTTCCAGGCTATGCTTTGATTATCCAATGCTCCAAAAATGATCCCTTTTTTTCCAGCGAGTATGTTTCCCATAAGTTCGAATTTGCCAAAACCCCAGTTTCAGCGATTGGTTAAATTGTTTTGTTTAGACTCTTGTAATGGCCTGTTTGCAGGTCCTTTGTGACTGCCGGAACTGGGGTTCCGGTTGTAGAATCCTTAGCGACAAATATAGATACTTTTATCCCTAGAGTTCCTGTAATATCGAATTCTAAAACCTATTTCAATTTTTGCAAATCCGCTGCGGCAAGATCAGGTTTGCCCAATCTGGTATAAATAGCAGCCCGTGTTTGAAATGCCCTTGTGTAATTCGCATTTATATCAATTGCTTGATTGGCATCTGCCAGGGCAGCCTGCAAATCGTTTGTTTTCAGATATGCATTTGCCCTGTTGACCAAAACCATTGGTAAAATATTTCCAGAGGCAATTTTGATGGCTTTTGTATTGTCCTCAATTGACTGTTTGAAATTTGCATCATTGTAAAAAAGCAGTCCACGATTCACCAGCGCTTCCACATAATTCGGGTTTAGTTCAATTGCCTTGCTGTAATCTGTTACTGCCATCGCAGCTTTACCGGTTTTTTCATAGCAAAAAGCACGGAAGTAATATGTTTCTGCGGATTTTGGTTCGAGCTCAATACTTCTGGTTAAATCAGGAATAGCCTCCTCGAAATTACTTAGAATCGCCAGACACTTGCCTTTGTTAAAGAATAACTTTGGTGTGACAATACCGGCTTCTACCGCCTTGGTAAAATCAGCAAGAGCTTCCGGGAATTTATTGAGATTTAAATAGGCCTGACCGCGACCGTTGTAAGCTTCCACATAAGTAGGATCCAAATCCAGTGCATTGGAATAATGCTCTACACTTTCTTCAAATTTAAGTGACAGCAGCTCACTATAGCCCAAGTTACACTGACACAGTGCTGCCTGAGGTGTATTATCTACACAATTTTTAAATAAAGCCGTTCCATCCTTCCACACCGCAGATTGCTTGTTTGCCTGAAAAATAAATATCAATGCTATCCCTCCGAGCAATCCGAACCTCAGCAATGCCGGTTTAATTTTTTCAGCAAGCAGCATCAGGATGAAAAACACCCCCAAACTGGGCAGATAAGCATAGCGGTCATTTCGCATTTCTGCTGTACCTACAGAAATGATCGGAAGCATTAAACTCAATGGCAGCATGTACATGGCAACCCCCATTAAATGACTGCGATATGTGTCTCTATTTTTAAGTAACCACCAGGCAAGAAGAGCCAGCGCTGGCAAGGCCATGTAAAAATCGAGTCGCCAGGCACCCGAATCTTTTACAAATGGGTATAAAATGCTAAAATTGAGTGGAATAAGCAGCTTTACCGGATAAAAAAACAAGGTGTGACTAATCATAAAGACTCGATCAATCAAATTAAAATTATTCCCGGCACCCAAATCGTGACCTTCGGCGGTCCGGGTAAAAAAGGTCAGGACAATCAGGCCTAAACTCAACAACCAGAAGGGCCACTTATCCAGGATGGTTACCAAATTTAGTTTCTTGTTTCGCCACCAATCCATCGCCACCAGCATAAGCGGCAAGGTAGCTGCTGCAGATTTGGACAGTCCTGCAAATAAAAAGGCAAGCAGCGCAAACCAGTAAAACCGTTTACCGTTCCCGTCCAAATAGGAAAGAAACAAATGCAAACTAAGCAGATAAAAGCAGGAAAACATCAAGGTACTTAATGCAGATACCCAGCTAATCGCTTCGGTCAGCATTGGATGAATGGCAAAAAAGAGTGCTACAAAAAATGCGATCCAGCTTTTTGATTGCAATTTTTGAAAGAGCTTGTATACCAGTACAACATTTATTAAGTGTACAAACAAACTGGCCCAGTGATAAACACCTGCATTTTCTCCAAAGCCCTGAAAGATCATGGTATATATCAGACTTGTAATGGGTACATACATGCCAACCAGCTGTTGACCAAATATGCCTTTGAAACTGGGGTTGCGGAGGTTTTGGTTGTACCAAATAGACTTATCATCATCAAAAGCCACGAAATCATTGGCAGTTGAAGTCCAGTATGTCACAAAAGTGACGACTAAAATCAAGGCAAGTGGAAGGAAAGGGTGGTCAAAAAATGAAAAGACTGTGGTGGGCTGCTTTTGTACTGGCTCCTCAACAACTGCCTTTTTAGGCGGCGATTGTGGTTTCTTTTTATTTTTCTTAGACATGTTTCAGGCAAATTAAAGCATCCTGCTTATTTGAATCCGGGTTTTCTGGGTGTATTGGGTACTTCATAATCAATTTTACCACCCCACATACGCATCTGCCCCAATACCCATTGTTGGCGTTTTCTAACTTCCGTGGATGGCGAATTTACTTTATATACCAATGGATTGGGCAATACAGAGGCCAAAAGTGCCGATTCACTTCGATTGAGTGATTTAGCTGTTTTTTTAAAATAATGTTGGGCAGCAGCCTCAGCACCATAGATACCATCACCAAACTCAATGCTATTTAAGTAAGCAGTCATGATCCGCTCCTTACTCCATATAGTTTCAATCAAAAAAGTGAAATATACCTCAAAGCCTTTTCTCAGCCAGGACCTTCCGGGCCAAAGGAAAACATTTTTGGCTGTTTGCTGGCTAATGGTACTTGCGCCGCGTTTGCGTTTATGCGTTTTGTTATAGGTGTATGCTTTTTCAATTGCCTCAAAATCAAATCCTTCATGCTCAAGAAACTCCTGGTCTTCAGCGCATACCACTGCCAGTTGTAAGTGTGGGGACAAATTATTGAAAGAAACCCAATCGTGCTTTAGGCGAAGCTCTCTCTTGCTGTCCCACGATTGCTCCCAACATCGTTGTAACATCAGCGGTGTGATGGGTATGGGGAGAAATGCATACAAAATGGAAAAACCTATGGTGAGCCCGAAAAACCAGAATGTCAGCTTTATCAATATTCTACGGAAGTATTTCCCCCATAGCAAGGAACCATACTCATTCTGGGGAATGGTACGGTACCAACGACGGAGAACTCGTGCAAATACACTCACAGTAGATAATTAATTTTAATGTGAATTTAGTGTATTCTTCAAATAGCATCAACTAAAAGCACACAAACACGGAAAAAACTTCCTGCAAAAATGCAAAGGCAAATTTAGGAACCGTTTTTTTCGAATCCAGAAATATTTCTGCAATTCATGACGTTTTTAATACAGCATGTATCAGTTGCCTCAATCATGTTTTGAACCTGAAAACCATGTGCTCTGTTTTGTCTCAAAAGACCAAATCTCCAAGGCCGCGTATTCCTTCTGCCCTTCGTTTAATTAATACTTTAATCACTATTCCATGAGACAAACAAAGAAGTCAATCTCCCTTCAGTACGCCCTCGAAAATCTGATTGCTCAGGGTTACCAAATCACCGACCAAACTAATTTTTTTCAACAACCTGATTCAAGAGTCAAGTCATACGACTGGCGCTTGGATATGGTTCAGCCAGTTCAAACTGGCGGACAAAACGCACTGGTAATTGCTGTTTCCAGCGCTCACAAGAGTTTAAAAGTTGCCTTTGTAGAGTATGTTTTGACTATAACAGACTTTTGGCCAACGGATTTATTGCAAAAACTTTTCCCCAAGCGCAAACCCTAAGCCAATTCTGTTGTTTTTTCGCTTATGAAAAAACAAGCTGAAGCACGGATCCCCACACAGGTCGGACAATTCCGGATGATCGCTTATGCTGATAAAGTTACTGAGCGCATGCCTCATGTTGCGCTGGTTGCAGAAGGTTTTGATCCGAATAAACCTGTTCCGGTCAGGATTCACTCAGAATGTATGACTGGAGATGTATTTGGTTCACGGCGCTGTGATTGCGGTGAGCAGCTAAGTGCCTCTGTCAAAATTGTCTCTGAAAATGGCGGCGTCATTATCTATCTCAGGCAGGAAGGCCGAGGAATAGGGTTGATTAATAAACTCAAGGCCTATAATTTACAGGATATGGGTTTAAACACCGCGGAGGCTAATACGCATCTTGGGTTCGAAGTAGACGCCCGGTTATATGATTGTGCCATTTTCATTTTGCAGGATCTGGGTATTAAATCAACTCAACTGATTACCAATAATCCGGACAAAGTGGAAGCCCTGCGTCACTCACCCATCGAGGTGGCCGGAAGAATACCAATCATAATCCCCCCACAGGATGAAAGTAGACCATACCTGGAAACAAAGCAGGAATTAATGGGCCACTTGTTGGGACTGTAAGGTAATGAACAATGAACAATGAACAATGAACAATATTGGAGGTGGAAACTAACACTTTGAGCTTCTGTCCATATTGTTCATTGTTCATTGTTCATTGTTCATTAAACAAGCACTTCCGGTACGAACTGGTTGTAACCGCCGGATTCCAATTTTTCACGAACAGCAGAAAACGCATCCAGCGTAATTTGAATATCTCCCTCCGTATGGGTTGCGGTAGGAATGAGTCGTAGAATGATCATGCCTTTAGGAATTACTGGATAAACCACGATGGAGCAAAATACTCCGTAGTTTTCGCGCATATCTTTTACAAGTGCCATGGCTACTTCCACTTCTCCTTTCATGTATACTGGTGTAACACAGGTGTTGGTATCACCAATGTCAAATCCTCTTTCTTTCAAACCAGACTGGAGCAAACGTACATTATGCCAAAGCTTTTCCCTGTATTCGGGATGGGTACGCAACAGTTCATAGCGTTTCAACAAACCTTCCACGATTGGCATGGGCAATGATTTGGCAAAGATTTGCGAACGCATATTATACTTCAGGAATTGAATTATCTCCGGTCTGGCAGCTATGAAGCCACCAATTAGCGCCATACTCTTAGCAAAAGTGCTGAAGTAAACATCTATATCCTCTGTTACCTCCTGCTCTTCGGCGGTACCGGCACCGGTTGCACCGAGCATTCCATAGCCATGAGCATCATCAATAAACAGGCGGAAACCGTAGTCTTTTTTCAGCGCGCAAATCTCTTTCAACTTTCCCTGATCACCGCGCATCCCAAAAACGCCCTCTGTGATGACCAATATTCCACCTTCTGTCCCGTCTGTCAGGCGCTTGGCTCTGTCAAGGCACTTTTTTAAGCTGTCGATATCATTGTGTGTAAAGGCAAATCGCTTGCCTACATGCATACGAACGGCATCCACGATACAAGCATGACTTTCTGCATCGTACACAATTACATCGTGGCGACTAACCAGCGTATCAATGGCAGATAAAACACCTTGGTAGCCATAGTTTACCAAAAGCCCGGCTTCTTTGCCAACGTGGTTGGCAAGCAGTGATTCCAGTTTGTGATGCAACTGGGTATTACCCGACATCATTCGCGCTCCCATTGGGTAAGCCAAGCCCCAGCGGACAGCTCCTTCAGCGTCTGCCTTTCTTACCTCAGGATGATTGGCGAGCCCCAGGTAGTTATTGATGCTCCAACAAACCATCTCTTTTCCATTAAAGGTCATTCGGTTCCCCAATTCACCTTCCAATTGTGGAAACATGTAATAGCCTTCAGCTACTTCAGCATACTTGCCGAGTGGCCCGGCTTGTTTTAAAATTCTGTCGAATAAATCCATTTTGTAATCTTCAAAAGATTAAGTGTGAGTTGCTTAAAAACATTTTAGCTTGCCTTTGAGGAATCAAAAGCAAGCTAAAATGGTTAAAAAAATTTAGGGTATTTAAAACTTTGCACTCGTCTATCCTACTTTCTCCATATTGTTTTCAGGCTCCATAAAACCTTGTTCAATCATCCAATTGTTATTGAAGAACTTGGTCACATATTTAGAACCATGATCAGAGAATATCAACACTACAACATCATTTTCTGTTAGCTCGTCTTGTATTTGTTCTAGTGCCTGCAAGGCAGCGCCACTGGAATAACCCACCATCATGCCTTCCATGCGAGCCAGCTCGCGAGCGCGCAATGCACTATCCTTATCGGTCACCTTTACAAACCTGTCAATTAATTCAAAGTCCATATTTGCAGGGATGATGTTCTTTCCAGTCCCCTCAATTCGATATGGGTAACTTTCTTTTTCGTCGTAAACACCAGTCTCATGGTATTTTTTCAATACTGAGCCATAAGCGTCAACACCAATGATATTTACATCCGGATTCTGCACGCGCAAATAACGTCCTGCACCACAAAGAGTTCCGCCGGTACTGGTGCTGCCAACCAGCCAGGTCACTTTTCCATCGGTTTGTTCCCAGATTTCAGGACCAGTGCTCAAATAGTGCGCTTCTCCGTTTTCCAGGTTGTAATTTTGATTTATATAATAGGCGCCTGGAATTTCAGAAGCCATTTTCTCCGCCATGCGGTAGTAAGAATTCGGATCGTTTGGTTTGGCTTCCTGTGGGCACAGGATAACTTCTGCCCCCATAGCTCTCAGGTTGTTCAGCTTATCTTCGGATATCTTACTGGAAACGGTCAAGACGCACTTATAACCTTTAATAGCCGATACCATAGCCAGGCTAAAACCGGTATTGCCGCTGGTTGCATCCACAACAGTACCTCCAGGTTTTAATTTTCCCAGTCTTTCTGCTCTTTCAATCATGTGCAGAGCTATTCGATCTTTAGCGCTAAGACCTGGGTTAAATGCCTCGACTTTTGCATATACCGTTGCTGGAATATGCATGGTGATATTATTCAAACGAATAAGTGGAGTCTTGCCGATCGTTTCAAGGATGTTATTAAATACCATACTCTGAAAACTTTTAGAGATGAGGGATAAGGTAATTTCTCCCTAAAATTCAAACAGATAATTGTAACTACAAAATTTAAATCTGCAATGGGGAGACAATTTACTCAATCAGCTGCCCGGAGGCCATGCGCTTTCAGGAATAAATTGTGTTTTCAATGGCATTTTAGAAGGAAATTATGGCGCTAAGGTAAGTCTAATTGTTCATTGGGAGTTCCTACTTTTTAGAAAAAGCAATTATTCAAAAAAAAACATGGCAAAAATCCGACATTTAAATAATTTTCATCATCTTTGGCGTCAAGCTCCAAATAATCCCTTGTAATTGAATCTTCAGAATAATTCTTCCTTCACTTCTTGTTTAACCTTACACGCACTATGATCATTTTAATTGTTGTTTGCTCCGCCTTCTTGCTTGTTCGTGCTGTACCTTATATCGCTTCATTTGTAAGCGAAAGTGCACGCAGATAATGAGCAACAGAGTAAAGGCAAATTTTCAGAGGTTGATCACTTAGATCAGCCTTTTTTTATGAAATTAGAAACGCCCCTCTAAAAAAGCCCTCACATCAATGACTGTTTTTTCTGGATTTTCTTCCTGAGGCCAATGGCCGGTGTCCGGATAGATTCTCAAAGCGCTGGTTTTAATTCGCTGATGAAACTGATACGCGTATTCAGGAGATATTCTGGAGTCCTCTGCTCCCCAAAGAATTAGTGTTGGCGCTGTCACCTTTTTGATCAAATCAAGTACCGGAGGCCGGTTATCTCTAACCGAAGCCCGATCCGTAAAAGCTTTTCTATTACCCGGTCCTAGAAACAAGTCAAAATGTCGGTCAATCAGAGAATCCGTAACCAGCTTGTCATTCGCATATATTTCTTGTAGGTATATTTTGATAAACGACCGAGGGCTCACTTTCCAAAGCATCCGGTTTAGCACTGGTGTACTTGCCATGAAATTAATAGGAGAATTTCTTTTTTCTTCGAAGCCCTCCGGACTGATCAGAATCAGTTTCTCAATTTTGGAGGGGTGATCCGCTGCAAAATGCCAGGCAATCTGCGCACCGAGTCCATTTCCGGCCAGGCTAAATTTCGGGAGTTTTAGAACAGTTGAAAGACTATCCAGAAATTCAACGTACATAAAGGCACTGTAACTTCCTTGCGGATGAGGGCCTGTCAGACCGAAGCCTGGCAAGTCAACACTTATTACCTGATACTTTTCCGAAAGGTTTTGAGTCCAGGAGTCCCAGGTATGAAGTGAGCTTAGAGCATCATGGAGCAGCACAATAGGCTTTCCGGTGCCGGCAATCCTTATATGAGTTCTGATACCATTCACCATTTGAAACTCGGAGTCAGCCTGGGCATAGTGTTGCAACAGTTGATTGAATGGTAAATCCTGATGAAAATTTGACAAGAACCACCAAACGATGGTTAAGGCTAAAACCCATCGAATAAGGCGGGAAATGCTAAAATTGGCAAGCCGACGTTTGCCAGACTCTGAGCTTTTGGGACTTTCATTTTCCTCCATAAAAACCCTATTTTCGAGAGCGTATAATCGCCGCAATAACTGCGGAAATGGCAAATCCCCCCAATGCTCCCATGAACATTCGGTTGATGATAGGACCCAGAGGTTGCACAGGTGTGGAGTTAAGTGTCGACTCTATTTCTACTTCGCGTTCTCTGAGTGCATTGGCCATTTGTGGGTCTCCGACTCCTGCTTGTAGCTTTGATTGTATATCTGCGAGCTCCATATTTAGCTCAATGCTGACCAGTTTAGGGTCAAACAAATGCAAGGCATAGTAGAGCATCCAATAGCACAAGTTAATAAGTAAGAATACGATAAATGGAGTTCGCACAATTTCCCTGAAATCACGGGCACTTCCATGCATGTGGCAGTCTGTTTTTGCAGCCTGCCACATAAAATATAAGTATATACCCATACTGGCCCACTGTATGAAGGGGTTCAGGAAATAGTCCCGTCCGGAAAAATAGAGCAGCACAAAATAAAATGCGACTGCCGCGCCACCTGTTAAACCTGTTTTCACAGACTTTGGTAATATCATCGCCAAATTTGTTTTGGCAAATGTACCAAGGCTAGCTTGAAATGACGCAATTATTATGTCCCGTCAAGCCCTACATTACATATAGCTCGGTTTTTGCTCGCGCTTCATAAACCCTGCGGTAATCAAGCTTGCGATTAAACCATAAACAAGACCGCCTTTTATGGCATTGAACATACTTGTGCCGATTTCTCCTGCTTTTTCAAGCGATTCAAGGGTTTGTTCCATAGCCTCTTCTGGCATTTTCCCTCCCCAGGTTTCCATAAACTGATCCTTCAATTTAACAATATAATCAGGATCAATGAAATTTGTAAAAATAAAACTCCAGATACCGGAGATAATCATAGCCAGTATTATGGCCAACAAGGCAACCAATAAGGCTTTACCGTAATTAATATATCCGCCATCAAGTTTATCACGCTGATGTTTAATGGCAAATATGGCGATGCCAAATGCGATCAACAATGCCATTAAGAACATGGTAATACCGCCCATAATGGTCATCATATTAAACTCCGTCAAATAGGTCAATAGTGAAAAAACAACCATGGCTCCTCCTCCATAAAGTCCGAACCTTAATACTGTATCCCAAATTGCGGTGCCTTTTTGTGGTTCGTTCAAGTTGTCGAGTGTTTCCATAATAAGATGTTGAAATGAATGAAATGGTTAATGGCTCGAAACTACATGGTTACAACGGCAATGCCAGCTTATTTTATTTCTATGCATCGATTTAACCGACCAGCCTCTCAGATAATCCTATATTTCCGGCCTCTAATCAATCCGTTGTCCAACATTGGGGTATGCAATTTGAGATGTTCCTGGCCTTATTATTTGCGCTCATTGCCTTTGTTTATGCATCGGTGGGTTTCGGAGGTGGCTCCAGCTACCTTGCCTTATTGGCTGTTGTGGGTATTGGATATCCGGATATACGGCTCATTGCCTTGTGCTGTAATGTGATTGTTGTTTCCGGTAATATTGTTTTATTCTTGAAACGAAAAGAAATTAACTGGAAAAAAAACCTGATACTGGTTGCAGCAAGCATGCCTCTGGCTTTTTTGGGCGCAATACTTAGAATCAAGGAGGTCACCTTTTTTATTTTGTTGGGAATATCCTTGTTGTTGGCTGCCATCTTGTTGTGGATTCAGTCAACAAATATTTCGACTCGAAAAAGAACTTATACAGTTAGCAATCCCGGAATTGATGGTGCTTTTGGAGCGGGGGTTGGCTTCCTTTCAGGGTTAGTAGGAATTGGTGGTGGTATATTCTTGTCACCACTATTGCATTTGTTAAACTGGGATACTTCCAGAAAAATCGCCGCAACGGCCAGTTTTTTCATTTTCATAAACTCACTGGCAGGTATTGCTGGTCAAATCATTCAATTTTCCGGAAATTTTAATTGGGAGCTTACCGGTATATTATGCCTGGCAGTTTTTGTCGGCGGACAAGCAGGAGCTCATTTTAGCCTCAAATTCTTCAAACCACATGCCATCAGAAGAGTAACAGCTATTTTGGTTTTGATTGCTGGAATCGAAATCTTGTGGAAGCAAATAATCTTTGAATAATGATGAAAATTAAAATATTGGCATTTGGCATCGCCAGAGAAATTTGCAAGGGAAATTCATTTACCATTGAAATCCCCGACAATTTCGATTCAGCTCAATTAAAAAACTTATTGGTGTCAACTTATCCAGGCCTAAAAGATCTGGCGGCTTTTCAATTGGCGGTGAATGAAGAATGGGTCGGCAGCCCGGTGACAATTTCCGAATCGGATGAAATAGCCATTCTGCCTCCGGTCAGCGGAGGTTGATTTTTTTGAAATAAAGTATACAGATGGCTAACTAAAGCCCTACTGTATTTTCCTTTATCATTGTACTTAGCGTAACTTTACCAATATTTGCACTTGCCAAATATCATTCCACCACATGTCTAAAAACTTAAGTGATCTTTCAGGTCGAAAGGGCCTTGAACAAAATTTATTTGAAGAATTGGGAATTGCAGCCCGTGAAACTGGCACACCTTCCCAGGAAGATATGGAGCGTCTCTCCGAATCCTTCCTGATGGGCAAAGCCAATGTTTATGGAGCCGTGTCCTTTTACGATTTTCTCAGACCGGAGAATCAAGGCAAAAAAATATATGTCTGCAACGGTAGTTCCTGCATGACAGCCGGTACTCAGGGCAAACTCGAAGCTAAATTGGCAAATCATTTTACAGCCAATGAGATTGGAACCATGACCTGCCTGGGACGTTGCCACGAAAACAGCGCCTTTTACTTCAACCACAGCAACTATTCCGGCAAGGCCATTGATCAAATTGCAGAAATCAAAAACAATGGCAATCCTCTTCCTGACCAATATGCGGTTTCTTCCAGCGGATCTGCTATTCTTACCCGCGAGTATCCGGAAGTAAAGGAGTATTATCAGATTTTTGAAAAATGTCTGAGTAAAAAACCGGAGGAACTGCTTTCAGAGCTTAAAGATTCCGGACTTAGAGGCAGAGGTGGTGCAGGGTTTTCCATGGCCTTCAAACTTGATTCCTGCAGACAATCATCCAGTGATACCAAGTTCATTGTTTGCAACGCAGATGAAGGTGACCCGGGAGCATTTTCTGACAGGTATATCATGGAGAAACGCCCCCATGCCCTGCTAATGGGTATGATGATCGCAGGCTACATCGCCGGGGCTAATTGGGGTGTACTTTACATAAGAGGTGAATACCCCGAATCTGTTGATATCATCAACCATGCGGTAACATCTCTTCAAAAAGCTGGATTGTTAGGCGACAACATAAAAGGCTCTGGATTTTCTTACAATTTCAAGGTTGTGGAAGCCCAGGGAGCCTATATCTGCGGAGAAGAAACTGCCTTGCTTTCTTCATTGGAAGGACAAAGACCGGAGGTCAGGGTTCGCCCACCCTACCCTACACAACAGGGTTTATTTAACAAACCTACTGTTGTGAACAACGTAGAAACTCTTGCCAATGTACCTTTCATTATGGAGCGTGGCGGAAAAGCTTTTGCATCCGTTGGCACCCAGAAATCTACCGGTACTAAACTGCTATCATTGGATGGCTTTTTCAATAATCCCGGGATATGTGAAGTGGACATGGGTACTTCACTTGAAAAGGTCATTTATGAATTGGGAGGAGGTTTCAGAAAACCCGTAAAGGCCATGCACATCGGTGGACCGCTAGGAGGACTGGTACCGGTTGAAAAAATAGAGTCGCTGACTGTTGACTTTGATTCGTTTGCCAAAGAAGGTTTCTTGCTTGGACACGCTTCTGTCGTTTGCATCCCTGAAGATTTCCCCATTATACAATATCTGGAACATCTTTTTGCGTTTACGGCTCATGAAAGTTGTGGAAAATGTTTCCCTTGCCGACTGGGCTCTACACGTGGTTTTGAAATGCTGAACAAAGCCAGAACCAGTGATTATAAAGTAGATCGTACCCTGATGAACGACCTCTTGGAAACACTCGAAATAGGTTCATTATGCGCTTTGGGAGGCGGCTTGCCTCTTCCAATTAAAAACGCGCTTCAATATTTCGAGTCAGAACTTAAACCTTACTTCAAAAATTAATGCATCATGAGTACCAATGTAAATATCCAGGACATTCGCGCCTCTATAAACCCTGGAGCACCCATTGCTTACATCAATGATAAGCCATATACCCTCGAGCCTGGTGAAACCATCCTCAAGTTTGTACGGCGTCATTTGGGTAAGGATTTGGTACCCACGCTTTGTGATGCCCCTAATCTGGACCCTTTTGGTTCCTGCCGTGTCTGCAGTGTCGATGTAGCACTTGTTCAGGATGGTCCGGCTAAAACGCAAGCCTCCTGTCATACACCGGTCATTCCTAACTCATTTATTTATACCGATAGTTCTCGAATCAAAAAGCTGAGACGCAATATCATTGAGCTGGTGCTGACGGATCATCCACTCGACTGTCTCACTTGCGAAGTAAATAACAACTGTGAGCTACAAACCGTAGCTGCAAGAGTTGGAATTCGGGATGTACGCTATCCGGAAGGTAAAAACCACCTGGATAAAGAGAAAGATCTGAGTCACCCTTATATGACTTCAGATTTTTCCAAATGCATCAATTGTTTCCGGTGTGTAAGAGCTTGTGATGAAGTTCAGGGTGAATTGGTACTGAGTATGGCCGGTCGCGGTTTTGACAGCCATATTGTGAAGAGTTTCGAAAATACCTTTTTCGAATCGGATTGTGTGAGTTGTGGCGCCTGTGCCCAGGCATGTCCTACTTCGGCAATTTCCGATGTTTTTGAATCCAAGTCGGTTGCCATTGATGAAAAAACCAGGACTGTTTGTACGTATTGTGGCGTTGGCTGCAATCTGGAGGTTTCAGTTGTGGATGGCAAGGTTAAATCCATACAAGCGCCTTATGATGCAGAAGTAAATCAGGGACATACCTGTTTGAAGGGACGTTTTGCTTTTTCATTCTATGACCATCCAGACCGCATAAAAACACCATTGATCAGGAAAAATGGTCACCTAGAGCCCAGTACATGGGACGAAGCCTATGAGTTTATCGCGAATAAGTTGGTGGAAATTCGCGACAACCACGGTCCGGATGCGATCGCAGGCATTTCTTCAGCTCGTTGTACAAATGAAGAAAATTATCTGATGCAAAAGTTCATCAGAGCCGTTATCGGCACCAACAACATCGATTGCTGTGCCCGTGTTTGTCACTCGCCAACCGCATTGGGTATGCAGCGCTCCTTTGGTACCGGAGCCGCGACAAATTCTATAGAAGACTTAAAGTATACCGATTGCATCATGGTTATTGGTGCGAACCCAACAGATGCGCACCCTGTAACCGGCGCCAAGCTGAAGCAGCACGCGATGAAGAGTAAAACCACCATCGTGATCGACCCACGTCGTACCGAGCTTGCCCGTTATGCTACGCATCATTTGCAGTTGCGCCCGGGAACGAATGTCGCCTTGTTAAACATGATGCTTTACTACATCATGGCTGAAGGATTAGAGGACAAGAACTTTATTGAAGCGCGTACAGAGGGATATGATGAATTCATGAAGCAAATAATGGCGGTTAATATGGATGAACTGGAGTCCATCACAGGAGTTAAGCGTGAACTGGTCAGAGAGGCCGCCATTGCCTATGCAAGCGCTCCTAATGCCATGTCATTCCATGGGCTGGGTGTTACTGAACACTCTCAAGGTACTTTCACAGTGATGCTGATTTCCGATTTAGCCATGATTACTGGAAATATTGGACGGCCAGGTGTGGGTGTTAACCCACTTCGCGGCCAGAACAACGTGCAAGGAGCTGCCGATATGGGTTGTCAGCCGCACCAGGGCGCTGGTTATTTGAATGCCTATGATCCGGAAGTGAATAAGAAATACGAGGCCTTTTACAATTCCAAAATTCCACTCGGCAAAGGACTTAAGATTCCCGAAATGTTTGATGCTTCCATCAATGGCAATTTGAAGGCATTGTGGTTGATGGGTGAGGACGTTGTACAAACCGACCCAAATACCAACAAGGTTATTGCCGCTATGAAAAACCTTGATCTCTTGGTAGTGCAGGAGTTATTCATGACGGAAACTGCCAAATATGCTACTGTTGTCCTTCCAGGTGCATCATTCCTGGAAAAAAGCGGTACATATACCAATGGCGAACGCCGTATTCAACGGGTTCAAAAAGTAGTAGAACCGCTGGAAGGAACCAAATCCGATGGCCAGATCATAGTAGACATCATGAACAAAATGGGCTATGAGCAGGCAGCATATGATCCCAAAACCATGCTGGAAGAAATTTCACAGATCGTTCCATTCTTTGCCGGTGTACGTTGGGAAGAATTAGGTGACAATGGCAAGCAATGGCCGGTGAAACCTGATGGCACTGACACTGAAATTCTGCACACGGAAACTTTCAAGCGCGGCAAAGGCAAGTTCCACTATTTTGACTTCAAGGAAAGTCAGGAAATCGAGCAGCATGAGGCTGAGTACCCATATATTATTACGACAAACCGGGAACTTGAGCATTATAATGCCGGAACCATGACCCGTCGTACTGCCAACGTCAAGATACTTACCGAAGATGTGCTTATGATGCATCCGGAAGATGCAGCCAGGCATTTCATTGAAGATGGAGATATGGTTTGCGTTACTTCTCCACGTGGAAAGGTTGACATCAAAGCTAAAATAACTGATGAAGTAAGGCCAGGTATCATGAGTACCACATTCCATTTCCCGGAACTTATGCTCAACATCATCACTTCTGATGTTCATGACAGTGAAGCCATGTGTCCTGAATACAAAATAGTATCTGCCAATATCCGCAAAAGCAAAGGCAAGTTTAAACAACTGGCCGAAGTATAAAACTGATTTTTTTGCCGGTGGATATAGATATCCGATTATCGAAGTCAGCACTTAATGTCCAGGATTGCCTGGAACGGGTGACTCAGGATGCCTGTGGTGGAATTAATGTGTTCATTGGAACTGTTCGCGATCATACAAATGGTAAAAAGGTTGTTCAGCTTCAATTTGAATCCTACGAACCTATGGCGTTGAGGGAGATGAAGAAAATCGCCCATGATGCTGCCAGGCAATGGCCGCTTGAAGCCATTTCCATTCACCACCGGACAGGCACATTACAAGTTGGGGATATAGCTGTTATTATAGCAGTATCCGCGGCACACAGAGACGCCGCCTTTACTGCTTGCCATTATGCCATTGATACGCTTAAAGAAAGCGTTCCCATCTGGAAAAAAGAACTCTTCGAGGATGGAGAGGTTTGGGTTGCGGCCCATCCCTGATAAACAATCTGCTTTGTCCTACTGTTAGAGCTTTTTTTGAACCAATAAATAAACATGATAGACGTAAAAAAATTTCTCCACGAACTACCGGCAAAAGTGTCACAAGAAGCCATTGAAGGCCTTAGCACCTTGTTTCACTTTGATATTGATGGCTCCGGACAATACACGGTAAAACTTGACGATGGAAAACTCGATGTATCAGAAGGCCTGAATGGAGATGCGGCATGTAAGGTTACTGCCAGCGCTGATACCATTTCCAAGCTATTGTCCAAGGACCTGAATCCCATGATGGCCATGATGACTGGCAAACTCAAGATCAGCAACCCTGGAGAAATGCTGAAGTATGCCAAGATGTTTGGGTTAATGTGATAATTTGATAATGAGCTAATTAGCTAATGTGATAATCAGCTAATTAGCTCATTAAGAATTAAGAATCATGATTCTTAAATTCGTCAATTTCCCTTCTCTCCCTTTTTGTGGGCCTGCCCATGCCTTTCCCCCTCTTCTCAGCCGTTGGCTTGGCATTTTGAAACCACGACAGGTATTTATTGCGCTCCTCTTCCGGTGTGACATCTTCATAGCATGTAACAGCAATCGGAGCCCCTACTCTTTTTTCAATAAGTTGAAGTACCTTGTACTGAAAGGTGAATCCCTCTTTCTTTACAAAGATGATCTCACCTTCTGAAACCATGAATGAAGGCTTTACTGATTCAGCTTCGATTTTCACTTTACCTCCTTTACAGGCATCAGTAGCCATTGTCCGGCTTTTAAAAATGCGCACGCTCCACAACCATTTATCTATTCTGACCTTATTCATTTTTTTCCCACACATTATTTTCAAAATCGACATCGGCCATGCGGTGACTGGGGTCTATCTCGATTTTGGCAATTCTTGAAGTCTTATTAGGTATTTGAAACTCGTATGTTAAATCAACCCAGCGGTGATCGGGAAGTACAACTCTGGTCAATTTAGATTCTGCCATTTTTTCGCCACGCATGCTTTCCAAAGGAGCATAATATAAATCCTGATCCCCATTGCTATAAGTTACCACAATATCCAGCGGCATCGCCATTCTGCCAATGCGTTCAATCACCACCTTTGTGCTTCGTTTGCCATCAGACTCGACAGATTTTATGCCATAATCAATTGTATTTGTGGTGTTTACCCAATCTTCTTTGTACCAGTCCAATTCCAGGCCACTTTCCTTTTCAAAAACACGGGTAACGTCATTTGCATTCGGATGTTTGAAACGCCATGTTTTGAAATAAGTGAGTAATCCCCGGTCAAAAACGTCCTTACCTATGATGTATTCCATCTGATTCAGAAATACTGCACCCTTTACATAAGCTGCCAGGGAATAGGCAAAATTTGTGTTGAAATGATCGGCATGTGTAGTCATTGGCTCTTCCTTGCCGCTTTTCGCCAAAAAAGTATAAGAACTATAGGCTCCTGCAAAGGGATTTTCTTCAGCACTTTTACCAGGCACAAGTCCTTCTCTGGCCAATTCATTTTCCACAATACTTTCTGCATATGAAGTAAAACCTTCATCCATCCAGGCATATAGGCTTTCGTTGCTACCCAGGATCATCTGATACCAGGAATGCAATTGTTCGTGTACGGCAACGCCAACCAAAGAATTTAGTGGTCTGTTACCGGTGATCATGGTTGCCAATGGATATTCCATGCCACCATCTCCACCCTGAATAAAGGCATATTCGGCATATGGATATTTGCCAAAATGTTCATTCATAATAGTCCGGGCGCGATTCATGATGGCCGGCAGTTTCTCCCATTGCTCATCGTAGCCATTGCCTTTTTGCCAAAAGAAACGCATTAATGAACCATCATCGGCTCTTAGAACCTGCTGTGTAAAATCCGGATCAGCGGCCCATGCAAAATCGTGCACATTGGGTGCCTTGAAATGCCAGGTCAGCTTGTTTGTAAAAGGTTTTTTTACAGTAGAGCCCTCCGCTTCATAGCCAAACCCAACTTCCTGAGGATTTTGAATATAGCCACCTGCAGCCACGACATAATCTTTGTCGATGGAGATTTTCACATCAAAATCACCCCATACACCATAAAACTCCCGGGCGATATAAGGATTGGCATGCCATCCCTGATAGTCGTATTCACAAAGCTTAGGATACCACTGAGTCATGGTAAAATCCACGCCTTCGCGGTTATCCCGACCGCTTCTTCTCACTTGCAATGGCACCTGAGCATCCCATTCCATTTCAATTTCAGAAATGCTGGAAGGCAAAATCGATTCATCAAGGCTGATTTCCAGTATGGTCTCGCTTTCCTGGAATTTTACGGCTTTTCCGTTAACAACAACAGATTTGATGTGAATCCACCCTATTTCTTCAGGACTAAGCTTGGAAATCCGGCTCCCTACCCTGCCATCAGGATCTCCAATGGTCCTTGATCGAACATCCATCATGCTATTTGGCTGGAATGCATTAAAGTACAGATGAAAGAACAGTTTATTCAGTACGTCAGGGCTATTGTTGGTATACTCTAGTTGCATCGTGCCATGATATTGATGTTTTGCCACATCCATATCTACCTGCATAGCGTAATTAACATGTTGTTGCCAGCGCTCTGGTTGCGCGGAGATGTTAGAGGTACTCAAAATTAAAGTGAACAGAAGCAGAAAAGGCTTGATCATTTTTCTAATTTAATTGTTTGTGTTGAGAGTGCAATGATACGTTAATCAAAACAGCCGAAACTTGTTTTTTGGAAAAACAAACCTATCGGAGGTACGTACGCCTTACCTTTGCGCCTGATTGAACTAAAATACAAATTATGAAACTTCGTCTTGCTCTTTCGTTAATCGCATTAGCAATTATTACAAGGCTTTCATTGAATTTATTGCCTCACCCGCCACATAATTTTTCTCCTATAGCCGCCATGGGTCTCTTTGGCGCTGTAGCATTTAATCGCAAATGGCTTGCGATTTTAGTGCCTTTTGCAGCTTTGTTTATTAGTGATTTGTTTTTGAACAATGTCATTTATAGTGAGTATTTCAGCTCATTTACATTAATCACCTCCTGGTGGTTATATGCTGCATTTGGCCTGGTTATGATGATCGGCTGGTTCCTTTTAAAAGAAAAGACCAATCCATCAAGAATCATTGCAGCAAGTTTGCTTTCATCAGGGGTGTTTTTTCTGATCAGCAATTTCAGCACCTGGCTAAATGGAACCATGTATCCACACAACGGAGCCGGTCTCATGACTTGCTATGTTGCCGGATTGCCATTTCTAAGCAACACGGTATTGGGTGACCTTTTCTTCACTTCTGTATTGTTTGGCGCTTATTTTTGGGCTGCTCGCCTAATCCCTAGCAAACAGGAAGCCTGAGAAACCTTACGGCAAAAATCTTTTAATGGAAAAATCCGAACAAAAACCTAAAAAAGTTTCCGAAAGTCATACGGTGATGACGGAACTGATCATGCCCAACGATACCAACCCAATGGGTCATCTTATGGGCGGATATCTCATGCGCTGGATGGACATTGCCTGTGCAATATGCGCTGGAAGGCATTGCGAAGCACATGTTGTCACGGCAGCCGTTGATTACATCTCCTTTCAAAATCCCATAAAGCTGGGAGATGTAATCATACTGGAGGCATCTGTAACAAGGGCATTCAATACTTCAGTGGAAATCTATGTAGAGGTATTTGCCAGCGATATTAAGGGTCATAAATCCAGACGCTGCAATCACGCGTATTTCACATTTGTTGCTCTCGACGACAACAAACGGAATCCAATTCCGGTGCCTGCTGTTATTCCACTTTCCAATGAGGAGCAACAACAATATGAAGGGGCGATTCGCCGTCGCGAACTCAGGTTGATCCTGGCCGGCAGAATGAAACCCAAAGATGCCACGGAGGTCAGGAAGTTTTTTGCAGACCTTAGCTAATCGGGTTAAATAGCAAGCGCTCTCCCATTTTGCTTTCATTGAACTTGCCTTCGTGCCAGGCGAGGTGACCACTTACAATGGTGCTCAATACGCGTCCTCGGAATGTTTTGCCCTCAAATGGAGACCAACCACATTTATACAGGATGTTTTGTTTGTTAACCTGCCAGGGCTGATTAATATCCACAATTGCCAGATCAGCCCAGTATCCTTCTTCTATGAATCCGCGGTCTTTTATTCTAAAAGCAATAGCCGGGGCATGACACATTTTTTCAACTATGCGTTCCAGACTGATTTTCCCCTGGTGGTAAAATTCCAACATCACGTTGAGAGAATGTTGAACCAAAGGCACCCCAGACGGTGCCTGACTATACGGTTTAGACTTTTCCTCCCAGGTATGAGGTGCATGGTCGGTCGCAATGATATCAAGTCGATTGTCGAGCAATGCGGGTAATAAAGCATCTCTATGTTCTTTGCCTTTTATAGCAGGATTGCACTTGATGAGATTTCCCAATTCCTCATAATCATCTGCACAAAAATTCAAATGGTGTACACATAATTCAGCAGTAATCTTTTTTTGCTCAAGTGGAAGCGAATTATCAAAAAGATCCAATTCATCTTTGGTACTAATGTGCAGAATATGAAGCCTGGTACCGTATTTCTTTGCGAGATCGATTGCCAGAGAGGAGGAAATATAACAGGCATTCACATCGCGGATAAGGGGATGGTGAGATGCCGTCAGCGCATCTCCATACCTGGCAGTAAATATATCTGAGTTAGCCTTTATGGTAGCCTCATCTTCACAGTGAGTGGCAATGAGCATAGGAGATTCCGAAAAAATACGCTGTAAAGTACCGGGCTCATCCACCAGCATATTTCCTGTACTACTGCCCATAAATATTTTTATTCCACAAACCTTCTCAGGGTCAGTTCGCAAAACCTCATCCAGGTTATCATTGGTCGTCCCCATGAAAAAGGAATAATTGGCCAGTGAGGTATTGGCACCAATCTGATATTTGCCTTCTAAAAGAGCCTGGGTAACAGCCGGAGGCACAACATTGGGCATTTCCATAAAAGAACAAACACCGCCAGCTACAGCCGCTCTGCTTTCAGTAGCAATCGTAGCCTTGTGTGTCAAACCCGGTTCCCTGAAATGCACCTGATCGTCTATGATGCCTGGTATTATGTGATTTCCCTGCAAGTCCAATTCATAATCAGCTGGCATATCAATAGACCCAGCCATTTTCTCAATTCGACCTTGCCGGATATATAGGTCACTCTCATAAATCACTCCTTTGTTTACTACACGAGCATTCCGGAGCAGGATCGTATTCATATTATTTGGTATGTTATTTGTAGTTAAATTGATATTAATTGAAAACAGACACGAAAATCAGGTTTTTTATGAATTTATCAGGGTTGAATTGCTCGATTGCTGACACTTTTTGATTTTTTCAAATAATAAAGTCGCTGATAACCAGTTTTTTAACTACACTTGTATTAAATTTTTAAAAAATCACATTCCTAACATTGAATTTTCAGAAGATTACATACCTTTGCAACAGATTCAATATGAGGAATAAATATACAATTCCCCATACCCAGTTTTGAGAAATAGCCCATTTTTGAGGCTTTTAAGATAAAGGTTTAAAATGAAGCGTGTTTTGATGACGTCCTTCTCCGGGAAAGCTCGGAGGGGGACTTTTTTTATTCGCTAAATTGACGTTAGAACGCTATTCCTCCTTAATAACCTTACCAGATAACTGATCAAGAATGTCTACAAGTGATTCCACTAAGTTCAGGCCCCTGTTGTTGCGCTCCATCGTCCAAGCCCTGCATCAAATATTCCAGGAAAACAGGTATGCTGACAAGGTGATTGAAAGCACCCTGCGCCAAAACAAAAAATCGGGAAGCAGAGACAGAGCATTTATTGCTGAAAACACGTACGACATTGTGCGCAATTACCGACTGTATTCTGAGATTCTGGGACATAATCCGGAAACACATTGGGACTTTTGGCAAATATGCGGCATCCATTTCTCTATAAAAACTCAAACAGCGCTTCCTGATCTGATCGAATTTAAAAACCTGAAATTCAATGAGGTTTTTATAAAAAAAGAAGCTCTGTCAATAACAAGGGCCGTGCGGGAAAGCATTCCCGATTGGCTGGATGAGCTGGGAAGCCAACAATTACCTGAAGTATGGGAAGAAACGCTCCATAACCTCAATATACCCGCACAAGTAGTTCTCCGCGCTAACCGACTTAAAACAGATCGCGAAAAACTTAAGACAGCACTTCAGTCTGAGGATATTGAAACGGAGTTTCTGGGAAGCGCAGATACACTGTTGTTAAAAAAAAGGAAAAACGTTTTTCAAAGTAAAGCCTTCCAGAGTGGTTGGTTTGAGGTGCAGGATTACAGCAGTCAAAAAGTTGCCCCTTTACTGGCACCTGAACCTGGCATGAGAGTAATAGACGCCTGTGCTGGAGCCGGTGGAAAAACCCTCCACTTGGCTGCGCTCATGGAAAACAAAGGCTCAATTATTGCGCTCGATACACATGCCTGGAAGCTCGATTCTTTAAAAAAACGAGCCAGAAGAGCTGGTGCATTTAATATTGAAGTACGCAACATTGAAAATACCAAAACCATCAAACGATTGCATAATTCAGCAGACAGACTTCTACTTGATGTGCCATGTTCGGGTTTGGGTGTATTGAGAAGAAATCCTGATACCAAATGGAAACTGAGTGTTGAACAACTGGAAGAGTTGAAAGAAACACAACAGCATATTCTTTCGTCATACAGTCAGATGTTGAAAGCCGGAGGTAAAATGGTGTATGCAACCTGTAGTATTCTACCTTCTGAAAATCGTGAGCAGGTAGACAAGTTCCTGCAATCCGAGAATGGTGCTGCCTTTGAACTGATTGAAGACAAAACCATTCTACCCCAATCTGAAGGATTTGACGGGTTTTATATGGCACTCTTAGAAAAGAAGCCATGAGGTATTTGGATTCGCGATTCCAAACCAAATTTTGTTATTTGACTCATTTTGTCAAATAAGCACCTTATTCCGTTTTTTTCGATAGAAACTTCTGTTTTTCAAAACAGGAATTTACGATTCGCCAATAATCGAACTACTTTCGCGACTTCTTTTTGTTCAATTCAACATAAGCCCGGCATCCTTTTCCGGACGCAATTTCCCCGTACGCTGGTATGTCAAAAATAGATTATTTCAAAGCTTCCTTAAAGCTGCATAAGAAGTTCAAAGGCAAAATTGCTGTTGAGCCCAAGGTTCCGGTCGACAATATCGACGACTTGTCAACAGTATATTCTCCTGGCGTCGCAAGTCCCTGTCTAGCAATTAAGGACAATCCTGAAGATGTATACACCTATACCATTAAATCAAATACGGTAGCCCTGGTTTCTGATGGTTCCGCTGTACTTGGACTGGGTAATATAGGTGCAGAGGCAGCAATCCCCGTGATGGAGGGCAAATGCATGCTGTTTAAAAAGTTTGCAAATATTGACGCATTTCCAATTTGTCTGGCTACACAAGATACAGAACAGATCATTCAAACGGTTAAAAATATTGCACCTGTTTTTGGAGGAATAAATCTGGAAGACATTTCAGCTCCGCGTTGTTTTGAAATTGAAGAACGTCTTCAGGATTTAGGTATACCCGTATTTCACGATGATCAGCATGGTACAGCCATTGTAACCTTGGCTGCTTTAATTAATGCCTCAAAGGTTGTTGGAAAAGAATTGAATGACATGAAGATCGTTGTCAATGGCGCTGGATCTGCAGGCATAGCCATTACGAAGCTTTTGCATGGCTATGGACAGAAGGCCCCCAAGGTTCATGTGAAAAACATCATCGTTTGCGACAGAAAGGGAATTCTTAGCAAACACCGAAAAGACATCGCAGGCATATTGCATAAAATGGAGGCCTTGTTATATACGAACCCTGACAGCATTCAGGGCAAAGTACATGATGCTTTGGTAGGCGCGGATGTATTTATTGGCGTAAGTGAGGATAATCTCCTTACTGCAGATCACATTAAAACCATGGCAAAAGATGCCATTGTTCTGGCGATGGCAAATCCCAATCCTGAAATCATGCCTAAAGATGCCTACAAAGGTGGAGCGGCCATCGTTGGGACTGGTAGAAGTGATTTGCCTAATCAGGTGAATAATGTTCTTGGTTTCCCGGGCATATTTAGGGGCGCCCTAGATGCAAGAGCACCTAAGATTACTGCCGAAATGAAACTGGCAGCAGCTTTTGCCATTGCAAACTATTTGAAGAATCCTGACAGGGAACACATCATTCCAGCTGCCCTGGATGAAAACGTGGCAAAAGTCGTAGCAAAAGCTGTCTACAACGCAGCCATGAAAACTTTTGGACCAAAAGACTCAAAGAAGAAATAACTCTAGTGTCTTAAATCATCAGGAGGCGGCGGGATTATAGGGTCAGGGAATTTTATTTCGATGATCCTCAGTCTGAATTTTTCCCCCAACTTAAGTTTTCTGGGACTCAGCATAAACCAACCGGCTCCTAGTGATACAGCAGAAAGGGCATATAGCTTAGGGGCATCAACGTTTTCATCCTGATAAATGACTTTCCCAACTGTGGTCGCCAGGGCAAGCGATGCTCCCAAAGTAAAAAACGAAGCGCCAAACAAGCGCCAAACCTGTCGGCGACTTACTTTCAGCATTCCGATGCTATCCAGTTTTACCGGGAAATTATCCAGCAACAAGGTATTTGACTCTGGCAAGATGTCCGTAATCGTGCGGGTGTACCAATAATTTTCTTTGCCCTTTAGCCGGAAATGCAGTGTTTCGCCAACATACATTTTGGTTGTACGGGCACGATTTGCCTTTTCAATCAACAACATTTTTTGGCCGAAAGCCGGAGAAAGCAATGCAATGCAAATAAACAGAATCAGATAGCGCATGAGTTGAGTTTTGCTGTTAGAGCGTGTTCAGGTTTCTATCGCTGGGCTGCAAGTGGAAAATTTCGTTTCATCTTTCGTTGAAATTTTCGCCGAATTGCCCGCATGCGACTGCAAATTTCGCATCGCCTGAAACAAAATTTTCTCACTTTCGCCTCAGCATAGAAACCTGAACACGCTCTTAACGATTGTCGGCGCTTTTGTGCTGCATTTTTCATAATCTTTTACTTCACTCAAGCCAATCGTCCCGATCTACCAACCCTTTTAACTGCTCCCAGGTGACTACCAGGTCAGTTTGCCCCACAACATAAGGCGCTACCTCATAGGGGTTGTACGTTACTCTGAGACCATCTTTTACAATACACCATTGCATTGGCAAAGGCAATGGAATGCATTCCGGAAATACCAACTCCTCCAGCGTGAGTTGTTCTCCAATCTCAGCATTCTTGGTTTCAACAAACATCTTCTCCAACATACTGCGCAGTTCAATGGTATCCTTGACAATATCACTGAGTTGTACGGATTTCCCACTATCCAGCAAAAAAGTGTTTAATGCCGATCCGTAATTACCATGCGCACCTCCAGTAAAAGAGTAGTTGCTCATTTCAAAAGAAACTACCTTGTTATTCTGGAATAGTAATGTGGTATTTAATTCTATCACATAGCTGAATGGGTAGTTAGGATCGTTTGCCAGCTCTTCCTCCAGCATATTCAGTAAATCAAGACAAGCGGTATGGTATGCATTGGGTAAAGGAACGGTAGGATCCCCATCTATAGACAGGTATACAATAGACAATATTGAGTCATTGATTGCCTGAACGGCTGTTGGATTGGAGCCACCAGATAATATTGGGTACGAGAGATTGATCTCCGCACAAATGGTATCAATACAGTTTTTGGATTGAACCGGGGTCATGGTGACTAATACTACGGAAGTCGGCTTTTGTACATTCTCGCAATTGGAAAAAACAAACAGTGACGAGATAATTATTAAAAGAAAAAGACGCATAATCTGAGCTACATATTTAATTGAAGGCAAAAATGAACATTGTGTGCTTCTCAGGCAAGAAAAACACTTGAAGCTATCCACAATTTCATTTTAGGTTTGGATCGCGGTGGGAATCGAGGAACTCGTTTGTTTTGTTTACCAGATCTGGAAAAAACGCATTAAAATCACCTGAAAACGACTCTAACTCATCGAAAAAGTAATTTGACAGTGCTTGCGCGTCAAAATTACCGGCAAGTCGCAAACTGAATTTATCCAAAACCCAGTCCAACCCCTCTCTTGTTCTGTATCCATGGAGGAATTGGCCTGCGATCATCTTCGGCAACCTTTCCTGAAGCATAACAGGCATTTCCGAGGCTCTGTTTTCAAGCATTCTGTAGGTATTGGCCGCAAATTGATCAAATTCGGTCTCCGAGTATTTATCCCAGTGTAAAGCAAGTAGGTGGTCGTATAAAATATCTACAAAAGGAGGAGAATAACGCCCGGTAAAAGGCCTTACCCTGTTTACGCTAATATCAGTTTTGGGATGACTGTCAGTGTATGAATCAATGGTTCTATGCAATAAAATTCCGGTTTGTACGCCAGGCTTGTAATTCTTCCAATCCTGCCCCTTCACGAAATCACCAATAAAGTTACCTAAAAGGATATCTTCTTTTCCATCAGATAAAAAACAATGAGCGAGATGATTCATTAATTCAAATATTTTGCTGTTGAATATACAATTGAATTCCGCTTGAAATAAACAAGTGCCATTAAATATCCTGTGCGGTTTGCTACCTTTGCGGCCGTTTTTAAGCCAGGTTCATTTCATATCCTTTGTAACACTGGTTTCTATTACCTGAAATAGTTAAATTTTAGAAATAAAATGCCACTTCAATGCGGAATCGTTGGCTTGCCCAACGTTGGAAAATCTACTTTGTTTAATGCTCTGACCAATGCCAAAGCATTGGCCGCCAACTATCCATTTGCTACAAAGGACCCCAATGTAGGCATAATAACCGTACCTGATGAGCGCCTGGATAAATTAACGGAGATCGTAGATCCACAAAACACACAACCTACCACAGTGGAGATTGTGGACATAGCTGGTTTGATCAAAGGCGCCAGTCAGGGAGAAGGTCTTGGCAACCAGTTTTTGGCCAATATCCGTGAAGTAGACGCCATCGTCCATGTAGTTCGTTGCTTTGATGATGATAACGTGGTTCATGTTGACGGAAGTGTAGATCCTGTCCGTGATAAGGAGATCATCGATCTGGAACTTGGGTTGAAAGATTTGGAAACGCTTGGAAAAAGGATTGACAAAGTAGCTAAAATGGCCAGAATGGGAAGCAAGGATGATGTAAAGACGCTGGATCAGCTTAATAAGGTAAAAAGTCACCTGGAGAGCGGAAGAGTGGCCAGAGAATTGCTGGCTGACATGGATGCAGACACAAAAGAACTCATTACCCGCGACCTATCCCTATTAACCGCCAAACCGGTGCTTTACGTTTGTAATGTGGATGAAAATGCCATTGGAACAGGAAATGCCCACACCGAAAATTTTAAAAAAGCCGTATCCGGAGAAAACGCAGAAGTGATCATGATTTGCGCTGGAATTGAAGCTCAGATCGCTGAAATGGATACAAAAGAGGAAAGGCTTGAGTATTTGGACATGATGGGACTTACGGAGCCAGGGGTAAACAAACTGATCCGCTCCGCTTATGTATTGTTAAATTTAATTACCTATTTTACAGCCGGAGTTAAGGAAGTCCGTGCCTGGACAGTGCGACGAGGTGCCAAAGCACCGGAGGCTGCAGGTGTGATACACAGTGATTTTGAGAAAGGCTTTATCAGAGCCGAAGTCATTAAATATCAGGATTTTGTAACGCTTGGTTCAGAGGCCAAGGTTAAAGAAGCCGGCAAAATGGCCGTGGAAGGCAAAGAATACGTCGTTAAAGATGGGGATATCATGCATTTCCGTTTTAACGTATAAGCCTGATCATTTTAGAATTTGCCATTTGAAAAAAGAAGTCAAAATATATCCGCGCGTAATTGAGCGCATTGAAGACTGGCCAATTTACCTGTTGAGTAAAGACAGGCAGAACTTTGTAGCCGAGATTGATGAAGAAACCACCAGTCGAATACTTCAGAAACACAAAAATGATGTTTCAGACCTGCTGGTTAAAACCATTTACCAGGAACGGATCAGGATCAAGGAATCACCCTGGAAAGTAGATCCGCCAAACGAACGGTCATTCTGGAATCGAATAAGCAATAAACTGATCAAAAAATCCCTTGATCGGGACGATCCGGAATCAAAGGCGGTGAACGAAGAGATCTTGCACAAGATCATTCATCGTTATTCAGAAGAGATTGTCGGAACCTTTCAAATCAGGACTTTCAAATTTGCCCAGCGCTTTCTCACCGCTTTTTTCAATAGAATCTTTAATGCCGTAGTTGGGAAGAGTATTTCTGCTATGTTCCGTGGCAAAAGAAATTTGTACGAACGCCTTAACATCGTTGGAGATGTTGACACAGTACGTGAATTATTTAAGCACGGAACGGTAGTTGTGCTGCCCACTCACAGTAGCAACCTGGATTCAATTTTGGTTGGTTATGCCATGGACCAGATAATGGGTTTGCCGTCATTTTCTTACGGAGCCGGTTTAAACCTGTATAATTTCGGTCCGGCAGCGTATTACATGAACCGCCTGGGCGCTTACAGAGTTGATCGCCGGAAAAAGAATGCCATTTATCTGGAGACACTCAAAACCATGAGTCGCCTGAGTATTCAACGAGGTGTTAATAGTTTATTTTTCCCGGGTGGAACAAGATCCAGATCAGGCGAAATTGAAAAGGACCTTAAACTTGGATTACTTGGCACGGCCGTTGAAGCACAGCGTGCGATTGCCCTGGGCGGCAGTGACAAAAAGGTATTTCTGGTTCCCATGGTGATCTGCTACAACTCTGTTCTGGAGGCTCCATTCCTGATTGAACAGCACCTGCGTATTACAGGGAAAGAGAATTATATCAGGTTAAAAGATGAGGGAACGAGTGTTCGTGGGTGGTTCCGGTTTATCTGGCGATTTATCACCACTTCAAGCGACATTACACTCAGCGTTGGTAAGCCAATGGATGTACTTGGTAATTTCGTTGATTCGAATGGGCGAAGTTTCGACAAGAACAACAACGAAATTGATGTTCGGGAGTATTATATTGCCAACAGCGGCATCAATGAGGACCGGCAAAGAGAGAATGAATACACCAAGCTCTTAGCTGACAAGCTTGTTGAAAGATATCAAGTCGAAAATGTGGTATTTAGCAGCCATTTGGTAGCCACGGCCGTATTTCAGATGCTGCTTCACGAGAACCCTAAACTGGATATTTTCGGTATCCTAAGGCTGCCCACCGATGAATATATTTTCCCAAGAAAGAATGTAAAAGAAGTAATCGAGCAGATGAAAAACCGACTGCTTGATATGGAGAAAGAAGGAAAGATCAGGCTGGATGCAGATATTTATGAAGACTCCGAGCATATTCTCAAGAAGGGTGTCTGGAATTTGGGAATTTTCCACACAGTCAAACCATTGCGTTTAACCAAACAAGGAGACATTTACGCCACCAGTTTCCGGGTTTTATATTTCTATCACAACAGACTAGTGCATTATAATTTGAGCAAATTTGTCCAGTGGAAAGGCACTGAAATTGAAGCGCTCAAAATCGTTGACGACTGACCACAGCATACTTAAAGTACTACATTCATGACCTACGAGAATTTACAAATCTCTATCGAAGACGGAATCGCCATCATTACCATTAACCGCGAAAAGGCCTTGAACGCTCTTAACCGCAAAACCATGTCAGAGTTGCGGTATTTCTTTGAAACAGAGGGCGCTGACAGAACCGATATTTCCGGCGTAATCATTACCGGGGCCGGCGAAAAGGCGTTTGTAGCCGGTGCCGACATTACGGAATTTCAAGGGCTAAATGCTGCACAGGGAAAGGAGCTTTCTCAATACGGTCAGGATGTTTTTGAACTCATAGAAGAGTTCAAAAAACCGGTTGTAGCTGCCGTAAATGGATTCGCTTTAGGTGGCGGTTGTGAACTTGCCATGGCCTGCCATCTCAGAATTGCCGGAGAAAAAGCCCGATTTGGACAGCCTGAAGTGAATCTTGGCCTCATTCCCGGTTATGGAGGAACTCAAAGACTGATACAGTATATTGGCAAAACCAAGGCCACAGAACTGATGATGACAGCCGACATGATCTCTGCAACTGATGCACTTCAGTTAGGATTGGTTAATTATGTCGTTCCTGTAGGGGATGAAGTAGCCAAGGCGAAGGAGCTATTGAATAAAATAGCTACTAAAGCACCTGGCGCCATCGCCAAGATTATAAAAACTGTCAACGCCTATTTCGCAGCTGAAACGGATGGTTTTGCCTCAGAAGTTTCTGCTTTCGGCGAATGTTGCGCTACGGAAGATTTCAGGGAAGGTGCCGCTGCTTTTGTAGAAAAACGCGCCGCCAATTTCAAAGGAAAATAACAGGTAATGTGATAATAGGATAATTTGAAAATATGATAATGGGCTACACTTTTAAATAATCATTAAACGTGATCATAATCCATTATCGAAAAGTGGAATAATTATCAAATTAGCTCATTATCACATTAGCTAATTAAAAAAGGGTTCCCTCTCTTCTCGGTGGAACAGCTCCAATGTGTTTATAAGCCTTTTCGGTACTGACACGGCCTCTAGGCGTTCTCTGAATAAATCCCTCCATGATCAGGAAAGGCTCATGTACTTCTTCGATGGTTCCGGCCTCCTCTCCTACTGCCGTAGCAATGGTGGTTAAGCCAACCGGTCCGCCTTTGAATTTGTGTACGATGGCGTTCAGAATACGGATATCCATTTCATCCAGGCCTGCATCGTCTACATCGAGGGCTGACAGGCCGTATTTGGCAATTTCCTGATTTACAGAGCCATCGCCTTTGATCTGAGCGAAATCGCGAATTCTACGCAGCAAAGCATTGGCTATTCGGGGAGTTCCCCGGCTACGTCTGGCAATTTCATTAGCACCGTCAGAGGTAATTGGTATATCCAAAATAGATGCTGATCTGTGCAGGATGCCTTCCAGTGTAGCCACATCGTAATAATCCAAATGACAATTGATGCCAAACCTTGCCCTGAGTGGTGATGTTAACAGGCCCATTCTGGTGGTAGCACCTATCAGAGTAAATGGATTAAGGGTGATTTGTATGCTTCGGGCATTTGGACCAGAATCTATCATGATATCGATCCGGTAGTCCTCCATGGCGGAGTACAGATATTCTTCGATTACTGTGTTCAAACGGTGGATCTCGTCGATAAACAATACATCTCCGGGTTCCAGATTGGTGAGCAAACCCGCCAGATCACCGGGTTTTTCCAATACTGGTCCACTACTCATTTTGAGTCCAGAATCAAGTTCGTTGGCAATAATGTGTGATAAAGTAGTTTTTCCTAGTCCCGGTGGGCCATGGAGGAGTACGTGATCAAGTGCTTCGCCACGTTGCTTTGCCGCTTGAATAAAAACCTTAAGGTTGTCAACGATTTTACCTTGCCCTCTAAATTCCCCGAGCATTTTCGGGCGGAGCGCTTTTTCCACCTGAATTTCTTCATTGTTGGTGGGTTCGTGGGCAAAATCTTTTGACATTATTCGAAAAAAGTAAGATTCACAATCAAAGAGGCAAATTTAAAATATTTTGTTTCAAAACAACCGGCAACCACCACAATAATTATGTATTTTGGGTTGAGGTACTAATTTTACGGTTCAAACTTAAGGTGCATTAATGGAAGTTATACCGACAGCAAATTTTCAACCAGACATTTCCTTTTGGGGACTAAGAATTGGAGAACCAGTAATCGCCGCAACCGGATTACTAATCTCGGTTGTCTGTTTTGTCGCCTGGTATAGATTGGGAAAGATTAAAGATAAAAGTGACTCCCTTCGTTTATCGCGCATTTTCTTTTTGTTGACCGGGATATCAACAATAGTCGGGGCCATTGTAGGTCATGCGTTTTTGTACTGCCTGCCTTTTAGCTTTAAACTTCCCGGGTGGATACTCGGGATGATAGCTGTTTCAGCTTTTGAACAAGCTTCGATTGTGAAAGCAAGGCCATTTTTGGGGCATAAGAAAGCTAATATATTAGGCTACCTCAATATTGCTGAGCTCACCTTTACACTTTGGTTTGTGAGTTCCAGTTTGTGGTTTCCAGCCGTGGAAATTCATTCAGCATTCGGGCTTTTACTCATAGTACTACCTCTTGAGTTGTATCTACTGGTAAAATCGAAAGCCAATCAAAGCAGACAAATTCTATTGGGAGTTGCCTTGTTAGTTGGCGCTGTATTGGCGCATATTTTCAAGATTTCACTAGGAATCTGGTTTTCCTATTTCGATATCGCACATCTGTTCATGATTGGCGCCATGTGGAAGTTTATGCAAGGCTCATATTCAGCATCTTCAATCCCGGTTGATGCTCCTGCTGTATAATTTCGTGAATAGCCTCAAATACCTTGTCATCCCTCTGAAAATCAGCATCCCCAAGTTCGAGTACGACAACCGGTGTATCTGTTTCCTTTTTCAGGTAGGACATATATGCATCTTGAATTCCCTCCAGATATTCGGCAGAAATACTCTGCTCCATACTTCGTCCCCTGTTTTTGATCTGGTTGAGTAAGACATCAACAGGCCGATGCAAATACAGTAACAGGTCCGGCTTTGGGAATGTGTCATTCAGTACCTTGAATAAACGCCTGAACAGAAGAAGCTCATGATCGCTCAGATTGTTCTGGGCAAACAAAAGCGTTTTCACAAAGAAATAGTCAGCAACAGTAAAAGTACTTGATTCACCTTGTTTCTCAAAATGTGCCAGCAGTTGTTTGTGCCGCTCCGTCATAAAATACAATTCCACGGGAAAAGCATAGCGATCCGGTTCAGTATAAAATGACGGTAAAAAAGGATTTTCTGTAAACTCTTCAAGCAATAAGGTGCAACCGCATTGTTCAGCCAGGCGGTTACAAAGGGTGGTTTTGCCAACCCCTATATTTCCTTCAATTGCAATAAACCGGTAAGGAACACTCATAAGCTTCAATCCAATTGTACCACCTCAGAGGTATCCTTGCAGTCTAAGTAAAGTTGATCGATTGGAATTTTTAGCACGGGGTGTTCCAAATCAGGGGCTATTTCAAGCATTGGGGCCAGTACAAATGCTCTTTTGTGAAGTTCAGGGTGTGGGATTTCAAGACCTTTGTCACGAATAACTCTTTTGCCATAGAATAAAATATCAATATCAATCGTACGGGGACCCCATTTTTCCGTTTTCACCCGCCCCAGATCACGTTCAATTCTGGCGATCATGCCCAGCAATTCCCTGGGCTGCAAGGTGGTGTTCACCATGATGATCTGGTTGTAAAAAGGATCCTGTTTGATATTGCCCCAGGCTTCCGTTTCATATAAATGGCTCTTTCTCGCAACTTTGCCTATATTCTTGTCAATCGAATGGTAAGCCAGTCTCAGATTTTCCTTGCGATCACCCATATTAGATCCAAGACATAGATACACATTGATATATCGCTTCTGAAGGGAGGGAGGAGGTTTCACTTCAGTTTTTTTAACTGGTCTTTCCTTTTTCATGCTAGTTGATTTTGACAAGTTGGCAAAGGTATATTTTTGGCCCTTGATATGCGCATTATTTCAAATTTCAGATAACAACAAATTCCCTTCGTGATGAAACTACTCTATATACTAACCTTTCTGTTTACACTTTATTCTTGTGGTCAATCCGAATCAACTAAACCCAAACAAGAGGCTACGTTTGAAGTCAAAGAAGTAAGCGTGCAATTTCCTGAGATTCAATCCATTAAAGACGGACACAAAATATTAACAATCAGGGTTTCGGGTGATCTGAGTAAAGTATCTTCAGAAACAAAAACCCGGATCAAGGAAGAAAGCACACAGTTCAATGATGCACTTGATCAATATGTTAGCTGTCTGCAAAAACTAAACAGTACTGCATCAAATACATCTGAAAACTTGGTACTTGAAGCGCAAACAGCCCGGGAAAATTACGAGTCTGCAGAACGGAAATTTGTCCAATTGATCGAGCAAGTGAATAAAGAAAGAAGGCAATAATTGATCAGGTACGCTCAATAATCACAGCGTAACCCTGCCCTACCCCAATGCACATGGTTACCAGTGCATAGCGTTTTCCCGTTTTTTGTAATTCAAGCGCAGCGGTTAATAATATTCTGGAGCCACTCATGCCAAGCGGATGTCCCAAGGCAGTGGCTCCACCGTTCGGATTAATGCGAGGATCATTATCAGCAATTCCCCAGGCGCGTGTGCAGGCAAGTGACTGGGCTGCGAATGCTTCATTTAGTTCAATGATATCCATGTCTGCAATTTGCAGCCCAGCTTTCTTAAGCGCTTTCTCTGTAGCTGCTACCGGCCCAATTCCCATGATTCTCGGTTCAACCCCGGCTACACCCATGGAAACGATCCCTGCCAGAGGTTTAAAACCAAAGGTTTTAATTCCAGCTTCAGATGCCAGTAATAGTGCTGCGGCGCCATCATTTAAACCCGAAGCATTACCGGCAGTTACGGTTCCATCCTTGCGAAAGGCCGGACGCAGTTTCGCCAGTCCTTGTGCTGTGCTATCAGGCCTTACAAATTCATCATGCTGAAAAATGATTGGATCAGCTTTCCTTTGAGGAATTTCAACAGCGCAGATTTCTTCAGCAAGCCGACCATTTTTTTGAGCAGCGGTAGCTTTTTGCTGTGACCAAAGGGCAAACGCATCCTGATCCTCCCTGTTTATATTGTATCTGTCGGCAAGATTTTCAGCGGTTTCGCCCATGGCGTCGGTGCCATAAAGCTCCTTCATTTTCGGATTCACAAACCGCCAGCCAAAGGATGTGTCAAACATCTGGGAATCTCTGCCAAATGCAGAAGATGCCTTGGAAATAACAAATGGCCCTCGGGTCATATTTTCAACGCCACCGGCAATGAATACATCTCCATCCCCCGAATGAATGGCCCGCGCGGCATCAATAGAGGCAGAAAGCCCGGAAGCACAAAGTCTGTTTACAGTTTGTGCAGGCACTTCGAAAGGCATTCCTGCCAGCAATGTGGCCATCCGGGCTACGTTTCGATTGTCTTCACCCGCCTGATTCGCACAACCGATGATTACATCAGCGATCTGCTTTTGATCCAGTTCCGGGTGCCGTTCCAGAAGATGCTTTAAAACCAAAGCCAGCATATCATCCGGCCTTACGGTTGACAATGTGCCTCCAAAATTTCCAATTGGAGTTCGTATCCCATCAATTATAAATGCATCCATTAATCTTAGTTCTGGTAATTTGGATTGAATTATTATTTTTTTTTAACCATTATCAAATTATCGCATTAGCTAATTATCACATTAGCTAATGCCTTCAATCACAGGTCGCGACGTCCTGTAAGCAGTTCCTTTAAACACGGCTACCAATTCTCCTGCCTCATTCAATGTCTTTATTTCATACAAACTGGTTTTATTTCCCAGATACTGCTCTGTAGCTTCCACATATAAAGCATCACCGACCTTTGCAGACTTTGTAAAGGTGATCGCGACATCGAGTGCCACGGCGATCCTTCCATGTGAATTGCAGGCAAAAGCGAATGCCGAATCGCTGGCAGCAAACACAACACCACCATGAATGATATCAAAGCCATTGAGCATTTCCGGTTTCACTACAAATTTCAATTTGCAGGTTCCTGCTCCGACACTTTCTATTTCCAGCCCCATCCATTTACTGAAAGCATCGCGGGACATCATTCTATCCAGCACTTTTTCTGCTAAAGTCATAAAAAACTGTTTTTGGAAATCGTCAGTGGCATTTAAAATAATCAAACGGTTCCCTGCAATCCAAACAACGGTAAAGAGATTTGCAGGCAGTTGAACCAAATTCGGAAATCATTTCAGTGTTTTTGGAATTGCATTGAGGGCATGGCACATTACTCACATCAAATAACATTTTTTCAACCCGCGCTTTTGCCTGAGGAGGAGCAATGCCATATTCTTTCAATTTTTGTTTACCGGATTCAGTCATCCAGTCTGTTGTCCAGGCCGGTGATAAAATTTCTTCCACCTGAACGTCCTTAATGCCATTTGCGATCAACTCCAGCTTGATATTTGTTGCGATCATGCTCATGGCAGGACAGCCGGTGTAAGTCGGTGTGATCTGGATTAGAACGCTGATCTTTTCCGGCGGAGTTTTAGGTGGCGAAGATGTTATACTAGTACTCAGGTCATCTATCTCACTCACAAATTCAGCACCGTCAAGTTTCAACACAATTTTTCTAACCACTCCAAGGTCAAGGACTGTAAGCACTGGGACTTCCGGGTCAGAAACATTGGAAAGGCATTGCCAGATCTTGGCCATCAGCTCATCCGGATTAAGCGATTCATTATCTGGCCTTTTTCCTGTGTCTGTTTGTTCTACCATGTCGAATCAGGATAGGCTCTTTGCAGGAATTGCATTTCAGCAAGAATGAATCCCAGATGCTCGCTGTGGCGTCCGGTTTTACCCCCCGAATGCATCCAGCCATCTGCAGGGAGATCTAAGGTAGCTTCCAGTAAAATTTCTTGTAGCTTTTTCTCTACTTCTTCTTTTATTTCCAAAGGATTTACCCCATATCCCGCCTTAGCTGCTTCAATTTCATAAGCGGCTGGCGTAAGCAATTCGCCCCGGAACGACCAGAGATCATCGATGGCAGCCTGCATTTTCTGCTTGCTTTCCTCAGTTCCATCGCCGAGCCTGATCGCCCATTCACTGGACCAACGCAAGTGGTAAGCCACTTCTTTCAGCGATTTTTCTGCAATGGCTGCCAGTTGCTTGTCATGGCTCTCACAAAGTGCCTTTTGATAAAAATAGTTGTAGGAATCGTAGAAAAAACTGCGTGCAATGGTTTGGGCAAAGTCACCATTCGGCTGCTCTACCAGCAAAACATTTCTAAAGCCATTTACGTCTCTTAAATAGGCCAGGTCATCCTCGGTTTTTCCTTGGCCTTCCAATTCCGCGGCATACGCATACAGATTTCTGGCCTGCCCGATCAGGTCGAGTGAGATATTGGTCATGGCCATATCAATTTCAAGTGCGGGCCCATGTCCACACCATTCCGAGAGCCTATGGCCCAAAATCAAGGCGTTGTCAGCCAGATGAAGAAGGTATTCTTGCATAATTTGTAAAGTGGCACAGATTACATGTGCTTCACATTATCGGGGACCTTGTAGAAAGTCGGATGACGGTAAATTTTATCTTTAGCCGGTTCGAAAAATGGGTCTGAATCTTCCGGATCAGAAGCTGTAATGGCCTCTGAAGGAACAACCCAGATGGATACCCCCTCTTGCCGCCTTGTGTATACATCTCGGGCATTTTCGAGTGCCATATCAGCATCAGCCGCATGCAAGGAACCTACATGCTTGTGATTTAAGCCGCCATGTGATCGTATAAACACTTCCCAAAGTGGAAATTCTGAATTCATGATGCTTTCTTTTTTCTTTTTGCAGCATAGGCGGTTGCAGCCTCCCGCACCCATAGACCCTGATCCCAGGCATCTTTTCGGGCGGCCAGTCGCTCCTTGTTACAAGGACCATTGCCGCGAATTATGTTGTGAAACTCCTCCCAATTGATTTCACCGAAATCGTAATGTCCTCTTTCTTCATTCCATTTGATATCTGGATCAGGAATGGTAAGTTCCAGTACTTCAGCTTGTTCAACCATTACATCTACAAATTTTTGTCGAAGGTCATCGTTGGAATAGCGCTTGATTTTCCATTTCATGGATTGGGCAGAATGCGGTGAGGCATCGTCGTTTGGACCAAACATCATTAGTGAAGGCCACCACCACCGGTTCAGGGCATCCTGGGCCATTTGTTTCTGTGCCGGACTGCCGTGAGACAGGGTCATCATAATCTCAAAACCCTGACGCTGGTGAAAACTTTCTTCTTTACACACCCGCACCATGGCTCTGGCGTAAGGTCCGAAACTACATTTACAAAGCGGCACCTGGTTCATAATCGCCGCCCCATCTACCAACCAGCCAACAGCACCTATGTCTGCCCAGGATAAGGTCGGATAATTGAAAATGGAGCTGTACTTGGCTTTGCCAGTATGTAGTTCATCGTAAAGTTCATCCCGGCTCACACCTAATGTTTCTGCCGCAGCGTATAGATAAAGTCCATGACCGGCTTCATCCTGCACCTTTGCCAGTAAGGCAACTTTTCTGCGCAAACTAGGAGCACGAGTGATCCAGTTCCCCTCAGGTAGCATGCCTACAATTTCAGAATGAGCATGCTGGGAAATTTGTCTAACCAGCGTTTTTCGGTAAGCATCCGGCATCCAATCCTTCGGCTCAATCTTTTGCTCCGCATCAATACGGGCCTGAAAACGCTCTTCCAATTCTACTTGATGACTCATAACGTGTTATTTCGTATCAAAATCAATTTTTAGGCTTTTTGTTTTGGGGGTAGCCTGGCAAGTCAGGATAAATCCAGCTTCAACTTCCTCAGGATCAAGAGCATAATTGACCTCCATGTCAACTTCTCCTTCCACGAGTTTGGCACGACAAGTACAACATACGCCTCCTTTACAGGCAAAAGGCAAATCTGCACCGGCAGCTAAAGCTGCATCCAACACAACTTCCCCTCCGTGAATGGGCACATCAAAACGCAAGCCATCCAACCTGATCTCGGCTTGTGCCACAATATTCTCTGAAACCACCGCCGCTTTTTTCTTTTCGCCTACCTTTCCAGTACCAAACAACTCAAAGTGTATATTGGATTTTGAAATCCCGTTTTTTTCAAGGCTTTCCCTGACAGAAAGCAACATTTCTTCAGGCCCACAAATGAAATAGTGGTTCCCCTCCAATAAGTCAGGCATTTTTTTAAATATCAACTGAAGTCTCTCCTGATCAATCCGGCCTCTTTGCCAATCAACGTCCGTTCTGGCGCGACTTAATACATGAAACACCTGAAAACGACCCAGGTAACGATTTTTCAGGCCTTCAATCTCTTCCAGAAAAATAACAGAAGCGGCATTTTTGTTTCCATATATCAGGGAAATCTGACAATCAGGGTTTGATACCAACAAGGATTTAATGATGGAAATTACAGGTGTAATACCAGAACCTGCAGCAAAAAGCACCACATGGTCCCCAGCCTTAATGTCAAGATTTTCCGGGAAAAACCTCCCATCCGGAGCGGCTACTTCAAGTAAGTCTCCTTTTTTCAGTTGTTCGTTTGCGAATGTTGAAAAGACGCCGCCTTCCACTTTTTTGACAGCTATTCGCCAGCCTTCCTCAAGCGGACTACTGCATAGTGAATAAGAGCGTCTTACCTCTTCGCCATTCATTTGCATTCGAACTGTCAAATGTTGCCCTTGTCTGTATTGAAACTCGCTTTGCAAGTCTTTAGGCACTTCAAAGGCAATGGAAACACATTCTGGAGTCTCCTGCCTGATATCTGAAATATGTAAAGAATAGAATTTCATTTTGCGAGTGCGAAGATCGTTCAAATTGCCGCTAAGTTGGGAACCTGAAACGGACAAGAATGGTGAAATTTCAGATTCCAAACCATTTAAAGCTTGTACTGTTCTACTTTTGCGCGCCATTTAGAAATACAAGAACACAACTCTCATTAAAGATCCCGGGCAGCGACGACAAGTATGGCTACTTATTCCATTAATCTGAAAGACGGAAATATTGATAAACCAACGGAAACAATCGTTGGAATAGATTTGGGTACCACTAATAGTTTGGTGGCTTATATACAGGAGGGAAATCCTGTTTGCGTAATGGATAAGGAAGGAGACAGTAGCCTGGTACCATCAGTTGTGCATTTTGGTGATAGCCAATCGGTTTTAGTCGGTGACGAAGCCAAGGAAAAGCTTGTTTCGGACCCAGCCAACACCATTTTTTCTGTAAAAAGACTGATGGGGAAATCCTTCAAAGACATTGCCGGACAAACCAAATATTTCGGGTACCAAATACTCGATGATGATAAAGATGCATTGGTTAAGATCAAGGTGCAGGAGAAATTTTATACACCAATTGAGTTGAGCTCGCTCATTCTCAAAGAATTGAAGCGAAAGGTTGAAGGTGAACTAAATACAGTTATTCAAAAGGCGGTCATTACAGTTCCGGCCTATTTCAATGATAACCAAAGACAGGCTACCAGAGATGCCGGAAAACTTGCCGGGCTCGATGTGCTGCGCATTGTAAATGAGCCAACAGCCGCTGCTCTTGCCTACAATCCACAAGGCGAAGGAGCAACTGCCGTTTATGATCTGGGCGGTGGCACCTTTGATATTTCCATACTTGAGATCCGGGATGGCATTTTTGAAGTGCTTTCAACCAATGGCGACACCTATTTAGGAGGTGATGATTTTGACCGGGAGATCATTCATTATTGGCTTGAAGCACTTGGGTTAGATCACGATCAGCTTGAAAAAGACAAGGCATTTGGGCAGGAAATACGCCTGGCAGCTGAAAAGGCCAAAAAAGCGCTTTCGTCGTCTTCTGAATTTGAAACTTCCATTCAGGGTAAAAAGGTGTCCATTTCCAGAGCAAAATTTGAGGAGCTGATTACCCCATTTATTGAGAAAACCATTAATTGCTGTAAAAACGCCATAAAAGATGCCGGTTTACAAGTTTCGGACATTGGCAATGTTATACTGGTAGGAGGAAGTACACGGGTACCCCTGGTCAAGGGAACTGTAAAAAGCTTCTTCAAACAGGATGTACACGACCACATCAATCCTGATGAGGTGGTAGCTATGGGAGCTGCAATACAGGCGGATATTCTGGCCGGAAATCAACAGGATATTTTATTACTCGATGTGACGCCTCTCTCACTTGGCATTGAAACAGTAGGTGGCTTGATGGATGTGATCATTCCACGCAATTCTAAAATACCCATGAAAGCCGGCCGACAGTACACCACGAGTATTGACGGGCAAAAAAATCTGAAAATCAGTGTGTATCAGGGTGAGCGTGATTTGGTAGAACACAATCGGAAACTCGGTGAGTTTATCCTGAAAGGCATTCCACCAATGCCGGCAGGCTTACCAAAGATTGATATTCAATTCATCCTGAATGCAGATGGCATCCTTACCGTTAGAGCCAGAGAACTTCGTTCCGAGCTGGAAACTCAAGTAGAAATAAGACCAACTTATGGCATCAGTGAAGAAGAGATGGCCCTGATGCTTCTCGATAGTATTCAGCATGCTAAGGAGGATATGGCCTCCCGCGGTTTACTGGAGGCCCGCAATGAAGCCAACAACCTGATCCTTTCAGGTCAAAAATTTCTAAAACAGAATGAGGGTATTTTGTCGGAAGAGGAAAAGGACACGACTCAAAATCTGTTGAACGAATTGCAGGAGTCAACTAAAGGTAATGACAAGGATCTGATCCTTCAAAAAATTGAAGCTCTGAACGATTTTACGTCTCCACTTGCCCACAGGGCTATGGACCACACGATTGCCTCAGCCATGAAAGGGAAATCCCTGTAACCTTACCGAACACCCATTCCTCCGGGCCAGCCTTTATCAGGCGAAACAAAGCACAGCTTTCCATCCGGATCTTCTGCCATCAGGATCATGCCCTGTGACTCGGTGCCCATCATGACGCGTGGCGCCAGATTGGCTAGTACAACCACTTCTTTTCCTATGACCTCCTCAGGTTGGAAAAATTCGGCGATACCAGACAATATGGTGCGCTGTTCAAAACCCAGGTCGACCTTTAGTTTCAACAACTTCTTTGATTTTTCTACTTTTTCAGCCTCGAGAATGGTTCCGGTACGGATGTCCATCTTCATAAAGTCGTCAAACTGTATGGTTTCTTTCATTGGTTGATAATTGATCTGCTTGTCTCCGCTGTCTTGTTTGTTGGCAACATCAGTAGCTTGTAGTTTGGCAATTTGTTGGTCAATGACCTCATCAGGAATTCTGGAAAACAAATGGCTTGCTTCGCCAATTTCATGACCTGCTGCAAGTATTGGCTCATTTGCCGAAAGTGATTTCAGTAAATGATCTAATTCTCCCTGATCTTCTATAGCAGGCAACAACAGCATTTTCCTTAAACGTCCGGAGCTAAATGGCAAAAATGGATACAAGGCAATTGACAAGGTCGCTACCACCTGTAGTGCCATGTTCATTACTGCTTTGACCTGTTCCGGATCCGTTTTTATGGTTTTCCAGGGCTCATTAAACTGAAGAAGAGCATTGCCTGCACTGGAAATCTCCATGACATGCATCAGGGCTTCGCGCAGGTTGAAGCTTTCAATTTTTGCGGACATTTCCTCCAGTTTCTCCTTCATGGATTTAAGCTCATCTGCCTGAATCACAGGCTTTTCATTGGTCCATCCGCTTTTAAAGGTTTGTGCGGCATTAAATTCCGGCACTTTGCCCTCATAATACTTGTGTGTCAGTACCATCACCCGGTTTACAAAATTAGCCAGGTTGTTCACCAATTCATTGTTGTTGGTTTCCTGAAAGCCTTTCCAAGTAAACTCACTATCACTTTGCTCTGGCATTTTCCGGATCATGTTGTAACGCAACACATCTTCCTGCCCCTGAAACTCTTCGCAGTATTCGTGCACCCAAACAGCCCAGTTTTTAGACGTGGACAGCTTGCGCCCCTCCAGGTTCAGGAACTGATTAGCCGGAACATTTACAGGTAATACATACCCTCCATGTGCCTTTAGAATGGCCGGGAAGATGAGACAATGAAATACAATATTGTCTTTACCAATGAAATGAATGAGCGCGGTATCCTCATCTTTCCAGTATGGTTCCCAGTCCTTACCCTGGTCAATGGCCCATTGGCGTGTTGCAGAGATGTAGCCGATCGGCGCATCCAGCCACACGTATAATTTTTTTCCTTCTGAACCCGGAATTTCGGATGGTACATCAACCCCCCAATCAAGATCGCGCGTCATGGCCCTTGGCTGGAGGCCTTGATCGAGCCATGAATTACATTGACCGACAACGTGATTTTTCCATTTGGCAGGATCGTGTAATTGTATTCCATTCAGTTTTCCGGTGTTGATCCACTCACGCAGCCAGGCTTCGTGTTGGTCAAGTCGCAGAAACCAATGCGTGGTAGGACGTTTAACAGGAACCGAACCACTGAGCATTGATTTTGGCTCCTTTAGATCAGTAGGGTTTAAAGTAGAGCCGCATTTTTCACATTGATCACCATAGGCATCGGGATTGGCACAAACCGGGCAAATACCGGTAATGTATCGATCGGCAAGAAATTGTCCGACTGATTCATCGTAGTATTGTTCGGTAGTTTCTTCTATAAACTCTTGACTATCATACAGTTTTCTGAAGAAATTTTGTGATGTTTCATGATGAATCGGCTCTGAAGTACGGTGGTATATATCAAAATTGATCCCGATCTTTTCAAACGTACTTTTGAGTATCTCGTGGTAACGATCCACTATGGCTCTGGGCGTTGTGTTTTCTTTTCTGGCTTTTACCGTAATGGCGGCGCCATGCTCGTCAGAGCCACATACAAATACGACATCTTTACCCATTAACCTCAGGTATCGAACATAAATATCCGCAGGTAAATAAGCCCCTGCCAAATGGCCAATGTGCAGCGGGCCATTTGCATAAGGTAATGCTGCGGTGACTAGGTATCTTTTTTTCATGCTAAAAATCCGGCTGTAGTGTCAAACAGTCAAAAACATTCCGATAGAAGTGCATCGGTTGATAATGCACCTGGCATAACACGGCGCAAAAGTAATCGGTGCCTTAGAGAATCATACAGTGAATAAGCGATTTGTATGATTTGATTGTTGAAAAAGAAATATAATAAAGGTGCTTGTTCAGATGAGTGTATTGAAATTCAGTAGACATGATCGTCTATTCGAAGTAAACTTCAATCTTTTTCCCAGGGCCAATAGTCCTTAATTTTCACCTGGTCAAAAGGTAGTTTCTTTTGTTCAAACCATCTGAGTGGCGCTTGTGTCTTATCGCCTGTCTGCGTATCACATTTGAAGAACAGGTAATACAGCTGTAGGCAATACCCTATCCTATCCAATAATCCTGACAAATTTCTGGAGCTTGAGTTTCTTCGCTCTGCCAGCCAGGTGTAGTAAGCATCGTCATGCGTTTCAATAATGTCTAAGACAAGCTTATCTGACGTGTAATCCTCCATAAAACGCCTGGCCAGCAAGCCATGATGCTTAGACCAGTCCCTGGGTCTTGATCTGTCTTCCAGATATTTAAAAGTATCATGTGCCAAGGCAATAAGTCTGAGCGCCTGCCTGTTTTCGGAGGAGAGGCCTGAGATCAAATTGATATTATCCAGCACCTCTCTTACATGTAAAGCTACTGTTCCTTCAGGGTGGCCAAATCTAGGCAGCCCCCAAAGGAGTCCTTTTTGAAAGGAAGTATCCATAAGCAAAGCCCTTTCCAGCCCGGTTTCAGGTTGCAGTAAAGATTCAAGTTTATTGGCCCCGATGGATGGACGGATCATATATGCATTTTGTCGGTAAGCTAGGTTAGTTTGTCTTTGAATAAGAACAGATTGGAAGTCCTGAATGTTCCTTTTCAAAGTTTGTCGTTAGAGATAAACGCAATCAGAGGGTTAACGTGGCGTTAAAGTATGGATTTTGATCAGCAAAAAACCAACTTTCTCGTTTTCGATTGCATCATAACTGTTAAATCAATACATCTCGTTAAATCATTAAGCTATACGTATTATGCAAAAAATTTGGTCTAGTTTACTTGCCGGAGCCATAGGTGGACTTATTACGTTTGCTGCTATAAAATATACTACCCCCCAGCAGTCTACCATCATTCCAGCTACCCCAACACTTGCTCGCCAGGTTAGTTATGGCAATACTCCGGTTCCATTTGATTTCACCAAAGCTGCTGAGCGTTCTATGGACGCTGTTGTTCACATCAAGGCATCTGAGAGTAGAGAAGCGGCGGCACAACGTCGCAGGAACCAGAGATCTACAGATCCATTTGAATATTTCTTTGGACAGAGTTTTGGGTATCAGCAGCAACCTAGATCCGGAACCGGCTCTGGCGTAATTTATACTGCTGATGGTTATATCCTTACCAATAACCACGTGGTAGAGTTTGCCGATGAGTTTGAAGTTACCCTGCACGATAACCGTGAGTTTAAGGCTCGCCTGGTGGGCAGAGATGCCGATACAGATATGGCTGTCATAAAAATCGAAGCAAATGACCTTCCTGCCATCGACCTTGGCAATTCTGATGATGTGAAAGTTGGCGAATGGGCCCTCGCTGTGGGCAATCCATTTGATCTAACCTCAACGGTAACCGCCGGCATCATCAGCGCAAAAGGGAGAGACATTGACATCATAAAGGGTGGGAAAGCGATTGAATCATTTATTCAAACAGATGCTGCTGTTAATCCTGGCAATTCAGGTGGAGCGCTTGTTGATGTAAATGGCCGGTTGATTGGTATAAATTCTGCCATTGCAACTCCGACAGGTGTATTTGCCGGTTATTCATTTGCCATTCCTGTAAACCTTGTTAAAAGGATTGCCGATGATTTGATCAAGTACGGTGAATTCAAAAGAGCCTATTTGGGAGTAAATGTTGCCACTATGGACCAGAATGTAGCACAACAACTGGAGCTTGAAAACAGACAAGGAGCTGTCATCATTGATCTCGATCCAGATGGTTCAGCGGCTCGTTCGGGTATCAAGGAATTAGACGTTGTTACCAAAGCAAATGGCAAAAATGTGACATCCACGGCAGAACTTTTAGAGCAGATCGGACGTTCAAAAGTAGGCGAAACACTCACCTTAACAGTATTCCGAAATAATAAATCGATGGAAATACCCGTTCGATTGCGGAGTAAAGTGACAAACAATTAAGTCGGGATACAATTCCTGAGAATAAGTAATACCCTAACCCTGAAAGACACTTAAATTAAAAGTTGGTTTTTCGTTTTGTTTTGATGTGTCAGCTCTGCGCAATGCAGGGCTGACTTTTTTTTAATTTCTCTGTGGATTCCTGCGATCATACTCCTGCAAATCTGCATTCCCTTTTTCAGTTTCCCCCATATTTAGCAAGGTGTTTCCTCTAGCGCGATAAGCCCTGTAAAAATCAGGGTCAATCTCCAGGCAACGGTTAAAATCTGCCAGAGCAGCAGAGTCGTTTCCGAGGTTTACGTAGGAAAGACCGCGGTTGTAAATTTCAGGTGCCGCATCTGGGAAGTGTTCGATGTATTTTGACAAATCTACTATCGACTGTTCATACTGCTTTCTAACTCCCATAATATTGCCCCGGTATTTGTAAGCATCATATAGAAGTGGATTTATGGACAGTGCCTTGTTAAAATCTTCAAGAGCGGGATCACCTTTCCCATCATCAGCCAAAATCGTTCCCCGCCATAAATAGGCCTTACCAAAGTTGTCGCCCGTGGTTTCCAAAGCGCTATCAATCAACGTGATGGTATTTTTCCAATCCTGCAATCTTGAACCGGCGCTGAAAAGCCACAATGCTCCGAGTCCCACAAGGGCAGCCCAAAATCCAGTTACCCAGGATTCCTTGTATTGTTTAATATAGCCTGGAAGAGCGGTTAAGAAGGCAAATACCCCAAGACACGCGAGGTAATTGTATCGATCTGATCTCAATTCAAATGTACCGAAAGTAGACCATGGTAAAGCCAGTACAATATTTGACAGGTAGAATAATATTCCTATCCAGAGCAGCGGCCAGGCACTTCTAAAACGCCAGGCAAGAATGAGTATACCTGATAAAACAAAAGGCGCGGCATAATATGACCAGTCCCATGAGCCATCAACCTTCTCGAACGGGTACCAGATACTTAACCCGGTGGGCATGATGAGTTTTTTCCAATAAAAGAGCACAGTATGACAAGCCATCAGCACGCGATCGAGCATGCTGAAATCTGCAGGCTGATCCAATTGTCCCGCGTGTTGTCTGGTTACAAGCGTCAGCAAACCGAAGGCCAGCGAGAGCGCCAGAAAAGGAACCTTATCAACCAGCATCTGTTTTGTCCTGTCTCGTTTTACCCATAAGTCAATAACCAGAAGTGTTAGGGGCAGTGTGACTGCAGCAGATTTTGACAGGCATGCAAGCAGGAAAAAAAGTAAGGCCATTATATAATTCCGGCCGTATTTACCCTCTGAGACATAATCAAGATAAAATGTCATGGATAACAGACAGAACGCCGAGAACAGAGGTGTACTAAATCCAGCGATCCAGGCTACTGATTCCACTTGAAGAGGATGGACCGCAAAGAAAAAAGCGACAAAACCGGATATGATAACTGACGAGCCAAGTTTTCTGAACAAATGAAATACCAACCAGACATTCACCGCATGAACCAGTGCGCTAAACAAATGATACCAAAAACTACCATCTTCCCCAAGCATATACGCCATGGCATATCCCATCCATGTAATTGGCGCAAACATGCCCAGGTTATAACCTTGAAAAAGATCGAGATCCGTAACCGCTGGATTATTAACTGTCGCCGCATGGTCATCCATCGATAACATCTCATTTCTGAAGCCCATGGAGAACAACAAGAAGGATAGGCCTGCCAGAATCAATGGCAACCATTTTTCCAGATTTTGGGAATTATCAGATGTGGCAGGACTTGTCCTGGTGGATTTATTTCTTTTTTTCGACATGATTATCGCTTGAGAATTCTGTGGCGAAAGTAACATGACAAACAGAAATCTAAAGCATTGGAAATAATATTACATAGCCTGCCAAGTATCCAATAAAGCCTGGAAGCGGTTTTTCATGGCAGCGAATTCATTGAACACCGTATCTTTCCGACCAAATTCTTCACGAAATATTGACATCAATGAACAAGTTTTTACCTGCCCTGACTATTTTTCTTTTGTGTTTATCCGGTCTTAAAGCACAGGACAACACGCGTTTATTTCTGGACGTACCCTCCATTTATATTACTTCTCCGAATGTAGAAAACATTGGTCACCAACTCGGACTCGGTGGCGGTTTTGCCATGAACGTAGGTACGCATTGGAGTGTAGCCAGACTTGGCATAGGAGCCCATGTCACAGCTGATCCGCAAAGCGACGACTTTGAAAGTTCAATTTTAACTACCCCTTACGCATTGTTTGAAGCTGGAGCCGGCAAATATCGCTCAAATGGAGACCGTTGTGCTCAAACAAAACGAGCTGCATTTACGGCTCTGGGCAAAGCAGGAATTCTATACAATTTTGATACCCGCAAGGTGAAGCCTGCTGAAGATGACGCCAATTTTGGTATTGACTACACCGTTGGTGTGGAGTTGGGTTATTTCTACATCAGGGATGTTTTCAAAAACATGGAAGTTGTATTGGATTCACGTTACCACATCAACGCCAAGGTGGTTTCCGTTAATTTTGGCTTTAAATTATTCCTGAATCTGAAAGCCGACAGACCTTATTAATTATTGCAGACTGCAGATTGCAAATTGCAGAGTGAATAGGTCCAATTTATAAATATCCAATTGACGTCACTTCTTCAATTTGCAATCTGCAGTCTGTAATAATCACTCCCCCTTCCCTACAATGCCCAAGCCAAATTTGGGATGGTTCATGGTTCGAGCTCTCATGCTTTTCTCAAGATACCAGAATCCAATTAAAGACACCATTGCCTGAATGGCCAATAATATCCACAGCGTGTTATACCCAAAATTGGCAATCACCTGCGTACCATAAAGTGGCGCAAGCGTATTGGCAAGTGCCCAAGCAATCCCGTAAATGGCCATATACTGTCCTTGTGATGCTCCGCTAGACCTTTGGTAAATAAAATTCGTGCTAAAGGGCATGGCAAACATTTCACCAAGAGAAATGGCCAAAATGAATAGCGAGCCTGCCAGTTGGAAACTGAATGGCATCAGGAAAAACAAATAAGACAGACCGTAAAGTATCACACCGATCCGCACGTAGTATAACTGCGATCTTTTGCCTTCCAGTTGAAATACTAAAGGCATTTCAATCAAAAAAACCAGGACTCCATTCATTGCGCTCATAAATCCCACCCAGGTTTCACTCCAGCCAAATGCCTGTTTCCAAAATATCGGGATGGTCCAGGCGAGTTGCATAAATACAATCACATTCAAGAAGGTTAGAAAAGCAAACCACAAAAAATGCTTGTCCTTGTAAGGTGAGTTATTGGTGCTTTCAGGTTGCAAGGAAGCGCTCAATTCATCAGTCTCAGCTACGGGTGGTTTCTTTGGCAAGAGATAAATCAGCAAGATGGCTGCTGAAATACAAGTTAGTCCATCTACCCAAAACAAGTATGACCAGCCAAATGCTACCATCAAGCCCCCAAATGCAGGAGCAACCGCCCAACCCAGGTTAACTGCCATTCTGTAAAGCGAAATGGATCTGGTCCGAGTACCGGGTGTGCAATATCTGGCAATGGCTACTGAGTTGGCAGGGCGAAATATTTCTGAGGAAAAAGCCATAAAAAACACCGCAACGCACATCATGGCGAATTGCGATACATAATACATGGAAATGAGAATCACTCCATTTGACATGAGGCTCCACAACTGAACCGGAAAGCTGCCATATTTATCTGTTAATTTACCCCCGACATAGGATCCGATAAAACTTCCCAGGCCAAAAAACACCATAATATACCCTACTTCTGGCAGCGTAAAATGTAACTTTTGGTTGAGATACAGGGTGATAAATGCGATGACCATCCCGCCGCAACGGTTCACCAGGCTTATGAAGGATAAGAACCAAATTTCTTTGGGAATGCCGCGGTACGCATTTTTCCAATGGGTAAAGAAACTTTGCATCATAGGGCCAGAGTATTTAAAATAAAAAACCGTTGGGCTATAAAGAAAGTTTCAATGACCAAAGAAAATTTTGCGGATTTGCTCAATTCATCAGGAGAGCAGCATTAATGTTTAAAAAGTAAATACCTGAAAGCTAATAATTGATTTCTGATCAATCCCATATCAACTACCATGGTTGACCTGTCAGCCATTGGAAATTCACCGGAACTTGTTTCAATTTGCTTGTACCTGTGTAAGCAAACTCTGGTAACCGATGCTAATAGATTTACGTACTCTTTTACCAGATTGTTCGTGTGTTTTGAATACTTACACCTAATTAAGGCACCATCAACTGCCTGAACCTGTTTACTAAACAAGGTTGTTAAAATTGAAAGCTGATGATTTTTCAAGTAACTGGTAGCAAGGGTTTCGGTGCCTGAATGATGATCAAACCAAACGTCGAAAATATCATCCGACAATTGGATCAGGAATCCAAAAGCCTCGAGAAACTTAAGCTCGGCATGTTCTGGCTCCGGAATTAAGATAGATCTGAACAAGAGCACCGCAGCGCTACCCTTTTGAGCCGTAATCGTAGAAATGGCTTGCAGATCTTCCTCATTAGCCGAAGTGTAAACTTGCAACTCAACCTTGTACAATTGTTGCAAATACTCATCAAACAAAGCTTTGTTTGTTTCAGGCAGAAATTGATATACCTTTTGAAGAATTATCTGAGCTACCTGTCCCCTGTCCATCGAATTCCCAAATGAATCGGGATTGTCTGGCAGTTGATCCATTTGCAAAAGTCTTCCACGATGAATTTCCAGCAGATCATCAAAAAAGGAAGCAAGTGCGGCCAGATACATTCCGGCGAGAATCTCATGTTGAGTCCTTTTTCTGCTCAACAGAGCTTCAAAAATATGATTCAGGTAGCTTACTCCAAACACATAATGTCTGAAGCGACGAAATTCAGTTGAACTAAAAATGCCATTTCTACCGGGTTTCAACTCGTTAAATCCATTGCGGAGTTGCCAACCCGCTTCCACAAATCCAATTGCCAACTGAATCAAAGCCCGAAAGGCATAAAACCACCGAATCATATTCAAGTGATTTTCTTTCCTCCCGGTAGCACCCTAAGCATCATGACGAACATGAATGTCATGCTAACAACCAGCCCTATCAACACAGGAATTCCTTTAAACGGGTGTTGACCACTGTGCCAGTATCCGCATTTACCCCACCAATCCATGACAAATACGTGTGCCAGATAGATTCCAAAACTTGCAGCAGCAAATTCTTTTTCAATATCCAGCAAGTGATGTTTAAACATGGTGAACCGGGCAAGGAGAAACCATCCAATGGCTGAAACACCTACGTTTGGGGTAAGATAGTCGTAGAAAAAAACATTAAACTCCTGGCCTGCCTGATACCCATCGTTGACAACATATGTGGCCAAGCCTGTGCCTGAGGTACCCAAAGCAATTAAAGCCAGCCCTATATACCCTAGCTGTTTAGCTGAAAATCGCCAGGGCAGGATTTTTTCATTTTCAGATTCCATTTCAGGCGCCACCTTGGTGCCTAAATAATACCCCAGTACAAAGTAGCCTGCATTATTAGTAAACAATTCGAAGTAAATACCAATGTGCAGATTAAAGAAGGTAGCCAGAATCTTGTACCCCCAGGTGCCTATGATGCACATGATGAAGAAATATCCAAAATCCCGCTCACTCGCAGACTTTACCCAGGGGCGTAAAATTGGATAGGCTAAATACAATCCGATGATCAGGTATATAAACCAAAGGTGATAATGAACCGGACTAACAATAATATTTCTAAGCGCTTCCCATATAGTTGCCGGGCTGTTTTTGTCTATGAATCCGTAAATAGAATAGGCAACCATCCAAACCAGTGCAGGAATGGCCACTCGGGAAAATCGGCGTTTTAAAAATGCGGGTAAGGGATAATCACGACCAAGAAGCAAAAACCCACTTAACATCACAAACAAAGGCACACCAGGCCTGCTCAGTGAATTCCAAAAATTCCCTGCCCACCACCAGGAGCTTTCAATGTCTGTTGGAGCATGGGCAATTGGAGCAGCCACATGGATGGCTATGACCATCACAGTGGCAATATTTCGAAGTCTGTCAGCCCAATAATGTGCTACAATATGATGTTTATGGCTGGTATTCCCTGTTGTCATAAACCGTATTTTAATCCTGTGTAACAAAGCAAATCCGCACCAAACTTAGGTCTGTTTCAAGCCGTTCGCCAAATTATCAATATTAAAATCTTTCAACACCCTGCCAAAGTCAGCAAATCGGTTGTATCATTGTGCCTCCAATTTTCAAAACACACCAGGGCAAAACTCCATATAATTTGCTGAAAGTCAATTGATTGACCTAAAAACCTGTTACAAAGCGAACAATCCCGATCAGACGAATATGCGCAGACCGATAGATATTCTTTCAGCAGGGGAGCTGCTGGTTGATTTTATTACAGCAGAATTTGCACAAACCCTGGACGAAGCATCACTATTTCTCCGGATCCCAGGTGGAAGTCCTGCAAACCTCGCCATGAACATGGCCAGGCTGGGTAACAAGGCCATGTTGGCAGCCTGCGTTGGCAACGATGACATGGGTGATGTGCTTAGAAATTATGTCGAAAGGCTTGGTGTAGATGTAACTCACGTGACCAAAGTGGCAGATCCAACTACACTGATATTGGTTACACGCTCTGCCAATGTCTCTAACTTCCAACCCTATCGGGGTGCGGATTATCAATTTTCCATCCGTCAGTTTCCTTTTCAGAAATTCGAAGACATAAGTTTGTTTCATACTACTTGCTTTGCCTTGAGCAGGCAACCTGCTCAACAGGTCATTCTCGAAGCTGCCGAAAAGGCAAAACGTGCCGGTTGCCAATTAAGCATTGATGCCAATTATTCGCCAAAAATTTGGCCTGAGCGCAGAGAGGCACAACGAGTGATTGCAGAACTTTGCCGCTTGAATACACTCATTAAGATCAGTGATGTTGATTGGAACCGTTTGTATGAGATTGAATCACCCAACCCCGAAACGGTGATTGATCATTTTTTGAAAATGGGCGCTTCTGAAGTCTGTTACACGCTTGGCAACAATGGATGTTGGGTAGGTAATGACGATGCAAAATCATTCCTGGCATCGAGAAGCGTTGAGGTGAAAGATGCTACAGGCGCTGGTGACGCATTCTGGTCGGGTTACCTTACTGCCAAACTGGATGGATATGGTCTGGAGGATTGTGCCCTGGCAGGACGGAAAATGGCAGAATTAAAACTCGCACATTTTGGGCCACTTCCCGACCTGATGAAACGCGAAGATATCTACCAGGATATTGAGAGCTGAGTAGCCTTGTTATTTAAATATCTGCCTTCCTGAATATTTTTTTATTCGATTTCATGTGGTGATTTTGCTTTCTACTAAATCATCATCTGATGTTAATTTTGAGTCGCCCCAACATGCGATTCAGGGTAATATTTATAAATTTACTTCCTGTTTTTTACTATAAAGTAAAGTGAGATGAAAACTACCATGATTAGCTGGACCATCGTCATTTTATCCAGCTTGAACTACGGATTCATGGCGTTTGATGGATTCAGGGCTCTGACGATTGGAGATTATATAAGACCGAAAACCGGGGAGCATGCCGGACAGTTGGGGCCATGGAGCAAATTGGTTTCTGCCGTAGGAATTGATCCGGAATCAACATCGATGAAACTAATTTTTGTAGCCTTTGGGTTAACAGGCTTATTTCTGACGGTTGCCTTTGGATTTAAGCTTGACTGGGCATGGAAGAGTTTGTTAATACTGAGCTTTTTATCGCTATGGTATTTGGTCCCGGGAACAGCGTTGAGTATTATCCAGATTATCTTGTTATTTATATTGAAGTGAATGAGTAGAAAGGTTATTTTATATATCGCCGCTAGTGTGGATGGTTTTATTGCCAAACCAGACGATGACCTGAGTTTTCTTTCCATTGTTCAAAAAGATGGGGAGGATTATGGGTATCATCAATTTGAGAAATCTGTGGACACGGTTGTTATAGGCAGGAGGACTTACGATTGGGTGATCAGGGAAGTCGGTCATTTCCCTCATGCTGACAAAAACACCTTTGTAATAACCAGAACACCCAAACCTGATCAAGGCAATGTCACTTTTTATTCAGGAGACTTGGGGGAACTCATCACGATGCTAAAATCACAGAAAGGCCAACATATTTTCTGTGACGGTGGTGCTGAATTGGTGTTTGGACTTTTGAAAGATAACCTTATTGACGAAATGATCATTTCTGTCATACCAATTTTGGTGGGTGATGGCACCCGGTTATTCAAAAATGGATTTGGTGAGCAGTCCTTAAAACTATTGTCTTGTCAACAGTTTGAAACCGGGCTAGTACAATTACACTATGAGTGCTTAAAACAACATTAATCAATTTTCACTAATACAAAGCAATCTTCAATGATCACAAACATTCTCATTCGCCCAGCCGCACGTGGCGGCAAGTACTTAGGCCCGGATGCGGCCAAATCCAACATTAGCGCTAAAGTTGCCATACTGGATCAAAAAACCAGATCCACTGTTACTGAAGGCTACATCGACACAAGCAGTAAAGACGCCGGTCCATCCAATCTCATGGATCCGGTTAGTAGGGCGCAACCATTTGCTACAGATCCAAATACCATAGGAGTCACACTACAGGTTGACATTGATATCCCGACTACTTTTATCATCCAGGTGACTGGCCCATATAGTTATATAGACCAGGCTAGAACAACCGAGACAGAAATTACAGTATTGCCCGGTGTTGATATAGGTCAGAATGCCTACTCTACAAATGCTCTGATGCCGGCTTACCCCGAAGGATTGGTGATTGAAATCCCCGGATTATGCATCAGCCATGTGAGCGCCGATTATAACGGTTCTACTATATCTGCTACTGCCAAAGTAACCATGATGTGTGGTTGTAAAATTGAAGCCGCACAACCAGGTTGGCCCTGGCCACCGCGAGATTTCACAATACAACTTGTTACCTATATGAGCAGTGGGGCCGTTTACAAATATGAGTTGCACTACGATACCAATCAAAATATGGAAAGCTGTTTTACAGGTCAATGGAATTCTCAGGCGGCAGCAGATGATACTGTAAAACAAGCCTGGATATTTGCATCTGAGCCTAAACTTGGGAATCAGGGAAGCTATATAATTTATCCACGGTAAAAAACACAACATTATCATGCATGTATCTGCGCAAATCGCGAAAGGTCTTCGGGACGTTCATTTTGGCGGAAACTGGACGGCATCGTCCTTGAAAGGAGCTTTGAGTAATATGGATTGGAGCATTGCAACCAAACAGGTTTATGGCTTGAATACCATCGCCACCCTGGTTTTTCATCAGAATTATTACATCAAAACCCTGATCCAGGTACTGCAAGGTGGGCCGCTTGACTCCCATGACAAATACAGTTTCGATCACCCGCCCATTAGTTCAAAAGACGATTGGGACAAGTTTTGTTCCTCTGTTTTTGATGATGTCGAGCAACTGGCACTGTTAATTGAAAAACTGCCCGAAGAGAAACTTGAGGAAAAGTTTTTTGAAGAAAAGTATGGTAATTACTACCGGAATTTACAAGGCGTAACTGAACATACTCATTATCACCTTGGCCAAATTGTATTGATCAGAAAGATACTGGAACAACAAAAAAGCCACTCAAAGCAATAACACTTTGAGTGGCTTAATTTATTGGCTTTGGGAATTAGATTAAATGCGAATGGACTTTTGCTTTTCGCCCATATCCTTGCATTTACTCGGGTCACAATTTTTAGGATTACAATCTTTTGGGTCACAATTTTTAGGATTGCATTTTGAAGGGTCACAGTTTACCGGAATACACTTCTGAGTAGATGTTGGTTCACTAACTGGTCCCAGATTATTCAAGTCGGCAGGCATGAAGGGATCAGCCATTACATGTTCACTATTTTCATTATTTACCAAAGAAACCTGAACTGCCTGTGCACCTGAACTTTTCATGGGTGCTGTTTCCGCTTTAGCCGTTTTCCCGGCACATACAGCCTTGCAGGCCGGATTTGGCTGACATTTCTGAGCCATGAGGGGTTGTGCGAAAAAGCCGCCAAGAAATACAACCAAGGAAAGGATCATGAGATGTTTCATATTGCAATGTTATTTTATTGAGTTAACCCGGTTCCGCCGGGACTGCGGGGTGGTTTCTGTATAAAACCAACAGTGCAAAAGTGTGCCTCCTCGTCATGTCCAAGCTGTTTAGCAGGAGTTAGGCAGCTGTTAAGCAGCTGTTAAAAATCCTGTTCGGAAACTGAAAACCCTGCTTTTTTGCAGTTGAAATGAAAAAAAGACACATAAACTGGATCATTGCTGCCTCCGCGCTGGCCATGATATCGCTCGTAATTATTCAGATGCGCTGGATGCGACAATCGCGGGAATTGTTGGAAGAGCAATTCACCAACAAAGTGAACATGGCGTTGTGCTCAACAGTAGAACGTATGGCCGGCAATGAAACTCAGTGCGATGAAATAAAAGCCTGTTGCCAAGCCCCTGCAAACGCCTTCTGCTCCATTAGCCCGGCCCCGCCAACGCAGGAAATGGCCATTCAGGCCGCTCTGGATCAGTCGCTGCAATTTTACGACATCAACCTACCCTATACGGTTCAGATCATTCCAAAAGATAGTTCTGAAAAAGAGGGCATGCCTAATTATGCTTGCTCCTTAAGCCCTGTGCTGGAAAGCGATACTCACTATCTCAAACTCGATTTTATAGGCAAGGAAGCCTATGTATCGCGTCACATGGATCCTATGGTTCTGGCTTCGATTCTGATACTCTTGCTTATTTGTGCCATTTTCAGCTTTGCCACCTGGCAATTGTTCAGGCAAAAAAGGATGGCCGACAAAAACCGCGACTTTTTTAATCACATGACACACGAGTTTCGGACGCCCTTGACCAACATTCAACTGGCGGGTAACCTGTTGTACAAAAAAAATAAGGACCTTATCGGTAATCCATACCTTGAAATTATCCGCAAAGAAAGTCAGCAATTATCCAGTCAGGTTGAAAACTTGTTGCGATTGAGTAGCCTGGAGAAACCAACCTATGACTTAAAGCGGAACCCCGTTGACCTCGGCGAAATAACCCGAAATGTGCTGGAAAACATGGACTTGCAAATACGGGAGCGCGCAGCAGATGTGAATTTCCACCAAAATGGCAGCAATTTCCCCATACTGGGTGATGCTTTCCATCTTGGCAATGCGTTTCGGAACATCATTGACAATTCAATAAAATACAGCGGTACAGAACCTCATGTATACATCGATCTGAATGCCGAACAAAAAGGAACAACCATCGTTTTTCGCGATAATGGCAATGGCCTGACCGAGAAGGACCGTCAGAATATCTTTGAAAAATTTCACCGAAGTGAAAGCGCTAAAGCCTCAGGAGAAAAAGGATTCGGACTTGGATTGGCTTATGTCAAAAAAATCGTTGAGTTGCACAACGGTAACATCAGCGTCGCCAGTGAAAGTGGGCAAGGAACCCGTTTTGAGATATTTTTTCCATCTCAAAACTAAAATGTAGCATTTACCATGTCAATTGATCAAAGAATTTTATTGGTGGAAGATGACCTAAACCTGGGGCTCTTGTTGATGGATTACCTGGAATCTGAAGGATTACAGGTAACCTGGCGCCGGGATGGCTTAAGCAGTTTACAACAATTGAACCGCCAGGCATACGACCTTTGTATCCTGGATGTAATGATGCCGGGTATGGATGGTTTCAGTCTTGCAAAAAATCTGAAAAGCAAATATCCCAAACTACCTTTCCTTTTTCTCACTGCGCGTTTGTTAAAAGAAGACCGGCTTAAAGGATACGAACTCGGTGCTGAAGATTACCTGACCAAGCCCTTTGATGAGGAAGAATTGTTGTGTAAAATTAAAGTGATTCTTCGGCGCAAAGTGGCTGTGAAACAAACACCCAAAGACCAAACTTGCCAGATAGGTCGCTTTTTACATGACCCGACACGACAGGAACTCTGCATCAATGAAAAGGTCATTCGTTTAACCGAAAAAGAGAATGCTGTACTTAAGTTACTGAATCAGCATAAAAACAGAATACTTCGTCGAGACGAGGCTGTGGAAATGATTTATGGCAAATACGATTATTTTTTAGGCCGGAGCTTTGACGTTTTTATCTCCCGTTTGCGCAAGCTTCTAAAACAAGATCCGGATCTGAGCATTGAGAATGTATTCAAGGTGGGTTTTATTCTAAACGTTCCTGAGTAGCATTAGGGTGGATATTTTGCTGTGTTTGAACCTTCTGACCAAATGCGTTGGGAAATAGCCAAGAAATTAAAATGACCAAAGATTCCTTTTTTGAATTAGTGTTGTCATTCCCAGCTGTAATTCAAACAGCCCATTTCGAAAGAACCGGATTCAAGGTTGATGGGAAAAGAATGTTCGCTACTTATCTGGATGCGAACAACACGGTTAACGTTTTCTTATCCGTGGAAGAACAGGCTGCATTTTGCGAACTTGACCCAGATAATATATTCCCGGTTCCAAATAAGTGGGGCGAAAAAGGCGCCACCACTTTCAAGCTAAATACTGTATCTCAAGAAATAATTGCTGAATCTTTGTACACGGCTTACCAGTCTACCTTATCTCCAATGAAAAAGTAGTTCAATTCCTACCACTGATCCCCTACCCTTTTAGTTTTCGTCGATAATTTGACACATAAATTTTGAAGTATTCAATAAAACTATTTACTTTGCTACATAAAGTACTTTAGAATGAATAAATCCAAATCCCTTTATGATCTTTCCCAGATTCGCGCCATTATGGAGCGGTCGAAAAAATACTTATCCCTGAGCCCATGGGCGGCCATTATGGCTGGAGTGTATGCTATGCTTGGTGCAGGGATTGCATACTACAAGATCTATTTTGCGCCGGTTGTTTTATACGATCAAATCAGGCAAGGTGATATCAAAGGACCATTTATCGGACTCTTGTTATTAGCCATTAGTGTACTGGTTCTGGCAACAGGAACTGCCTTGTGGTTTAATTACAGAAAAGCGTCAAAGGCAAATGAAAAACTCTGGTCCAAAGCAGCTATTAGGCTGGCGATCAATTTTGCCATACCCATGTTGGCTGGAGGCATTTTTGTAATGGTTTTATTTCTCCGGGGATACTATTCCTTACTGGCACCCTCCACCTTGTTATTCTATGGACTGGCGCTGTTAAATGCCGGTAACTTCACCTTTACAGACATTCGTAACTTGGGGATTTCAGAAATAATTATTGGTTTGCTTGCCGTGATATTTCCCGGTAAAGGCCTGTTTTTCTGGACAATTGGCTTTGGAGTACTACACATTATTTACGGAGTGCTTATGTACCGTAAATATGAACTCGGATCATGAAGAAAGCGATAAACGAATTTAATAAGGCTTTTGAAAACCGGACCCGCCTGGGCATCATGTCGGCTTTGATGGTAAATGAATTCATTGACTTCAATTCCATGAAAGAACTGCTTGACCTTACCGACGGCAATCTGGCGGGGCACTCCCGTGCGCTGGAGGAGGCTGGATATATCAGAGTGGAAAAAATTTTTGTAGGGCGGAAACCCAATACCAGATTCTATATAACTGATTTGGGGCGTAAGGCATTTGAAAAGCACTTAGTAGCATTAGAGAAAATTGTAAAAAGCATTCTCTGATTTTTTTTGAACATTCACTTTATCACACAAAGTACTTTAAATATAAAAAAATCACCGTGGCAACTCAAGACAACAATGCATGGAATCGTTTTGGTTCCTGGGTTAAAAACTCCCTATTAATCAAGTTAGGATCAATAGGTTTCCTAACCCTCTTATTGATTATCCCCAATTCCATGATCAATGATCTGGTAAATGAGCGACAAGGAAGACATGTAGAAGCTTCCTGGGAGGTCAGCTCCTCCTGGGGAAGTGCGCAAACCATTACTGGTCCCATACTTAGTGTACCCGTTTCCGAATGGGTACAACTGGAAAACGGGAAAAAACAGGAAACTGTGAGAACTGCTTTCTTTTTGCCTACCCTGTTGCAATCTGACGGAGAAATCATTCCCTCCATCAGGAAAAGGGGCATTTACAAAATCGTTGTGTACCAATCTGAGTTGGTCATTACAGGAAAATTTAGCAAACCCGATCTTGAAGCCCTCCACCTAAACCCGGAAAATGTACACTGGGACCAGGCCAAGATATCCCTTGGGATATCCGGACTTTCCGGGATAAAAAACCGGATCGGAATCGAATGGTCGGGCCAAAACATACAATTGGAACCCGGAACGGCAGATCCTTCAGTATTAGCTTCCGGAGTGAGCAATGGCGTTCCCCTCAATCCTGATCAGGACGAATACAATTTTTCCATTAACCTGAAAGTAAATGGAACAGGCAACCTGAAATTTGAACCACTTGGTAAGGAAACGAGGCTCAATCTTGAGTCAACATGGCCTTCACCGAGTTTTACAGGATCGTTCTTACCTGACAGCAGAGAGGTCAGTAAAGACGGATTCAAAGCTTCCTGGACGGTACTGGATTTCAACCGAAACTATCCTCAACAGTGGCTTGACCATACTTTCACGTTTAACGGACAAAATACTGGTTATGAAGAGCTGAATTCATACGGAAGAAATAGCCCTGTCACCGCCAGTGAGGGAGCCGCCTTTGGAGTCCGGTTGGTGCAACCTGTGGATGAATACGCCAAGACCGAACGTTCGACCAAATATGCCATTATGGTTATTGGACTCACGTTTCTGATCTACTTCTTTTTTGAAACGCTGCGGAAGTTTCACATTCACCCCTTTCAATACCTTTTGGTGGGTCTGGCATTGAGTGTATTTTATTTATTGCTCCTGTCCATTTCAGAATATCTGGGATTCAACAAAGCCTACTTCCTGGCTACCGGTGCCACTATTTCGCTAATCGGTATATACAGCTACGGGATAATAAAATCATGGCGCCTTACCCTACAGTTATCCGTTTTATTAGGGCTGATTTACAGCTTTATTTTCATTGTTCTTCAATTAGAGGATTTTGCACTCCTGGCAGGAAGTCTGGGCATATTTGGAGCACTAGCCATTGTCATGTTCTATTCCCGTAATGTAGATTGGTACAACCTGAATAAAGAGTAGTTGATTACATGAGTAAATGATCAAATGATTACATGATTGATGATGGGATTTGTGATTGATTTCATATTCATGTGATCATTTGATCAACTGCTCGTGTAATCCCGATGAGGCTTCATCGTGGTGTCGCCAGTAATCGTCAAGCATTACATTCTTCAGGGTTCCACGGCTAAGTAGTTTTCCCTGCACTGTTTCTTCCCAGCCCATAATTCGATGTGGAAATGCTGATTCAAATCGAATTTCTAAGGTTCGTGGTATGTTCTTATATTGAAGTGTGAGTTCAGATGTCTCGCCAAGTTGATTGATGGTAATATTAGCTGGTTCAGCAGCCAAAGGAACGTGTCTGAACCTGCTATAAAATATGCCTGGCATTACAGTCACCTCCAACGAATCAAGAGAATCAGGATCGAGTCTTAGGAGTGTCCAAATCTCATCTTCAAGCAGCCCGGGATTTAATTCCACATCTGTATCTCCTTCTGATTCAAAATAGGAGAATGATCGTATTCTGTACGACTCTGGCAATGCATTTGCCTGTACAAACACATGACCGCACCAATCCTGAATAGTCGCTGATAGTTTTAGGCTCCTTATAACATCCTTTTTATCAATAGGCATTGGAGTGAATACAGACTGCGTCAGCGAGTAATCATAAATTCCGGTTTGGAAACGCCGAATGGTGTTTAGCTTAAGTATTGGAATCCTTGTATCACCTTCAGCTGGCTCAGCATCCAGCTTCACCTGTTTGTTTGCTGAAAAGTCTTCCGTCACAAACACCATTACCTCACTTGCCTTTCGTATTTCACCATAGCGTTCCTGCTCAACTTCGTATGAACACAGCTCGGCTTTGCCCTGGTACCAATAATTTCCATTGGGGTCAACTTCTGCAAGCTCAGGTGTTTTTTTCATTTGGGGTTTGTCTGCCACTTTCTGCTGACACATTCCCAGGGTGATGGCGGCAAATGCTAAGAAAATATAAGAATTGAATGTCATAATCATAGTTTTCATTAGAACAGTATATGATAGAACTCTGTTGAAATTACGATTAAATGATGTGCTGAATAGCAAATATGACAGCGAATTAGGGAATCTTTGCAAGTTCAAAAGTATTATCTCAGCGGATCGAATTTGTCAAAAACAAATACAACAACTATTCTATAATGAAAGCCAAAGAAGTTTTTGTTGCTGCCTCTATTATCAGCTTAATGATCATTGGAGTTGTGTATATTTTCTGGAAACCTATGTTGTGGAGTCTCGTTTTAATTGGGCCTATGATTTTGATGGGCATTTCAGACCTGACTCAAAAAAAGCATTCCATCAAGCGAAATTTTCCGCTGGTAGGACGGATGCGGTATCTCCTTGAAGACTTCCGGCCTGAGATCATGCAGTATTTTGTAGAAACGGATACAGAAGGCGCCCCTATCAACAGGATTTATCGTTCACTCATTTATCAAAGAGCCAAAAACACCAACGATACAACGCCATTCGGCACCAAATACGATGTGTATGAAAGTGGCTATGAATGTATGGTTCACTCCATTTACCCAAAACATGTAAAAGACCTGGATCACGATCCACGCATTTTAGTGGGCGGACCTGATTGCAAAAAACCTTACTCAGCCAGTATTCTGAATGTATCGGCGATGAGTTTTGGATCTCTTAGCCAGAATGCCATTCTGGCGCTAAACAAGGGCGCTAAATTGGGCAACTTTGCACACAATACAGGCGAAGGAGGCATTAGTCCATACCACCTGGAGCCTGGCGGTGATTTGATCTGGCAGGTTGGTACCGGCTATTTTGGATGCCGCGATGAAAACGGAAATTTCAACCCTGAAACCTTTGCCCAGCAATCGCAACTGGAGAACGTCAAAATGATCGAGATAAAACTTTCTCAAGGGGCAAAACCTGGACACGGTGGCATACTTCCCGCAGCTAAAAACACTAAAGAAATTGCAGAAATAAGGCACGTAGAACCCTTCCAGGATGTACTCTCTCCACCATATCACACGGCGTTCAAGGATTCAAAAGGACTCATGAAATTCATCAAACAACTTCGCGAGCTATCAGGTGGCAAACCAATAGGATTTAAGCTCTGTATCGGAGAGAAAAGCGAATTCTATGATATTTGTCAGGCGATGATAAAAACGGGCATAAAGCCAGATTTCATTACAGTAGATGGTGGTGAAGGTGGCACGGGTGCCGCGCCTGTTGAGTTTTCAAACTCCATGGGCATGCCTTTACGCGATGGCTTGGCTTTTGTATCTGATACCTTAAAAGAATTCCAACTTAAGCAGGATATAAAGATCATTGCCTCGGGTAAAATTTTTACCAGCTTTCATTTGGCCCGTACCCTTGCGCTTGGTGCCGATTTATGCAACTGCGCCAGAGCCATGATGATGGCCCTTGGTTGTATTCAGGCATTAGAGTGTAATACCAATACATGTCCTGTTGGAGTAGCTACTCAGGACAAAAGACTGATGAAAGGGCTGGATGTTGGCAACAAATCAGTTCGGGTAGCCAGTTTTCATAAAAACACGGTACACAGTTTTGTTGATCTGCTGGCAGCTACTGGACTGACTTCTGCTGATCAATTACAGCGCAAACACATTCTCCACCGGGTTGGTCCGAATAAAATGGTTCCTTATAGCGAGCTGTATCCGGATTTTCAGGCATAGCATAGGTATTGAATGGCCACATTCGATCAAATTATTGGCTACAAATCTTGGGCCTCTCCGAGGCCGAATAAACATGGGAATATTCATGGGCTAGAGGGATTTGGCCTCTCCGAGGCCTAGTAGAGACATAGCTTGCCTATTCTAATATGGCCATTTGGATTGAGTGAAATTCTAATGCTCAATTTTCTCAATGCTGCGGTTTATACCAGCCCCGGAGAGGCACAACATTGGCAACCCTGATGCAATGGAGATAAAACCGGCCTCGGAGAGGCAAAACATCAATAGCCAAAGAGATGGCAAAAAATCCAGCCTCGGAGAGGCAAAACATCGGCAACCCCGACGCAATGGCAATAAATCCAGCCTCGTAGAGGCAAAACATCAATAGCCAAAGAGATGGCGATAAATCTAGCCTCGGAGAGGCAAAACATCAATAGCCAAAGAGATGGCAAAAAATCTAGCCTCGGAGAGGCAAAACATCAATAGCCAAAGAGATGGCAAAAAATCCAGCCTCGGAGAGGCAAAACATCAATAGCCAAAGAGATGGCAAAAAATCTAGCCTCGGAGAGGCAAAACATCAATAGCCAAAGAGATGGCAAAAAATCCAGCCTCGGAGAGGCAAAACATCAATAGCCAAAGAGATGGCAAAAAATCTAGCCTCGGAGAGGCAAAACATCAATAGCCAAAGAGATGGCAAAAAATCTAGCCTCGGAGAGGCAAAACATCAATAGCCAAAGAGATGGCAAAAAATCTAGCCTCGGAGAGGCAAAACATCAGTAGCACAGTAGGAAAACCAATAGTCAAGATTTAATTACCAGCCAATCGTAAAAGATCAATTTGAGCTTTCTAGAATTTCCAGGCACTCAACTGATTCAACTCCGCTTTTCATAGCCATTTCCAAAGCCCTTTCTGCATGCATTCTGGCTTTTTGAATGTCACCGGCTTTGTAGTAAAGCAAGGCAGCCGTTTCTTCACACTGCCAGCCATTTTCGAGCTGAATTGCCTTTTCAGCTAAATTTGCCCCTTTCAGCAATTGTTGTTTATCGGTTGAATTTTCTAAAATGGTTCTGGCAATGTTGTTCAGCAAAAAAGGATTATAACTTTCATAGGTGTCAAAATGCCGTATGGCGGTGTTTATAAATGCGGACATATTACCCTCCATTTTCAATTGGTTTACCTGAAAAAGACTCATGGTTTTTTCAACCATGCTTTCAGGTAGAAAAGCTTCCGCATATTCCCTAGCTTTATCAAGGTCAAAACCATTTTTTTCGGAATCATAGGCAGACATGCTTACATCATTGAGCATAAGCTGGTCAATTTTGGCAAAGAGCTTATGAGTGCCAAAAGACGTATCAAACTCCTCCAGATGTTGTAATAAAAACTGGAAAGTCTCCTGTTCAATGGATATCAATCCTGCGAATAATATCTGCATATTCTCCGGAGTCAACCAATTGGATTGAGTGGCTAAATAGGCTTGATGCACCCTTTCCAACAATCCATATTCGCCAAGATCCTCTGCGAGGAATGTTAGCCTCTTCAACTGATCTGGTGTACTTTCTCCGCGTTCAAATTGCGATTTTAGATTGAAATACTGGAATTCCGGGTCCTGGGCCTGCAAACCCATTTTAATAAATTCGTTGGCTGGTCTGGCGCCGTTCTCCCAATGCAGTGGAGTTCCTTTCTCATCAAAAAAATAATAGGTTGGTAAAGCACGCACAGGGAATTTTTCAGCAAATGCAATTCCGGAATCCGAATCAATCTCAATTTTCAGGTTAATAAACATCTTATTGAAAACTGTACCGACACTTTCAAGGGGATACACTTCTTCCATCATTTGCACACAGTTTTCACAGCTGTTTGAATAAACTGTCACGAAAATTATCGTGTCGGAATCACGTGATTCCGACACGATATCTTCAAACGAAATTGTTGGATTTTTAAATTGGATACCTTGTCCAACCAGTTGACCGGATTTTAGCAGACTAAGGCCAAACAACAGCAGTAATACTTTATTAATCGCAGAATTAAGCATAAAATAACCAATTGAAAAGTAACTTACTTTAGACAAATCATCTTTGCTGACTGAATAATCCCAGGAGCTTCTGAATGTCATCCACGGTATCTGTAGATTTTACACATTTACCCCATTTTTCTGTCAAACCACTTTTGCAACGTGATTCCAGAATGGAACTTTCCAGAACGGTGCAGGGCCTTTGTCCCCTTCCTCCACAATCTGAACATTGTTTGGGGCCATTGCCGAGCCAGCTGTTAACCATGGTAACCGTTCTTGACGTACTGATATCTACTTCCAGCCCTAAAGAGGGAACGATGGAAAAGCCGAATATTGGCAGATAATCTCTGTTGTTATACCTGTACAAAGGCCACTCCTCAAATGGCGGCCACCAAATGCCCATAGCCAGACCTCCGATGTACCCTGCACCTGCCGAAAGGTTTTGTCCATTTCCACAGAGCTCTTCTGCTTCCATCCCCCAAAAGGAAATAGAAACCCCTCCGGAAACACCGGCAGCCACTCCCCCTTTATATCCATAGGTTTTATATCCTAAAGCTGCAGCATGAGAAGCATTTCCCAGGTTAAACACAATTCCAAATTCGAATACGCCTCCCAATATCATGGATCCGTCTGCTGTTTGGCCAATGGAAAACGATTTAAGTACGAAATCGTCGAACCCGCTATGTGGCTGTGGCACATCCTGCACAAGTACCGTTTGACCATTACCAGACTGTGTAGCCCGAACATCTCTGCTGAACTGATCAATATTCAAAAGTCGGCCAATTTCATTAAACTTATTGGCATCAAATAGTGTCTTGAAACGACCGGATGCTATCAGCTTTTGGGCTCTTGAATGTAAATCCTTAATAGATGTTTCCATTGGCTTGATTGCGTCGCTGGCTTTATTAATAAATGCCCGGGCTTTGTCAATTTCACCCTTTGTGGGCTTAGACTTCCTGATGCACTTGTTGGAAATTACATCTTCAACCAAACCTGAATTGCAAGATGGAACCCGCTCGGTCACGAGACATGGGCGTTGGCCTACCCCACCACAAGGATCCTTTTTTAAACATTTACCGCCTTTTTCAACAAGGCCGGAATTACAGGAGGGAACTCGCTCCCAAACTGGGCATGCACGCTGGCCTTCGCCGCCGCAGGGTGATTTAAGGGCGCACTTACCATTTTTCTCAATTAATCCGGTGTTGCAGGAGGGTACTCGCTCCCAGACCGGACATGCACGCTGGCCTTCGCTGCCGCATGGTGTCTTTTGCGCACATTTGCCGTTTTTCTCCACTAAACCGGAATTGCAGGAAGGTACTCGCTCCCAAACTGGACATGCGCGCTGACCTTCAGCTCCGCACGGTGTCTTAAGAGTACATTTGCCATTTTTCTCTATCAGACCGGAATTGCACGAAGAAGATCGCTCCCAAACCGGACATGCACGCTGACCTTCAGCCCCGCATGGTGTCTTGAGAGCACATTTGCCATTTTTCTCTATCAAGCCGGAATTACAGGACGGAACACGCTCCCAGGCATTGCAAGGTCGCTGGCCTGCTGCACCACATTGAGCATTTAGATTTGATGAGATAACATTTATCAAGACCAAGAAGAGACCCATTTTGAGACATAGGGAAGCATTATTAATCAGGATGTTTGGCAAAGTTTTTATCGTTTTCATATTATTTATTTTTAAATTGAAAGAAAGGGTTGTCAGTTAATAGATATTGGGTTCATGACTGTAAAAGCCTGATTCTTACCTGAATGAAAGGTTTGTATTAACCCACAAATTCAGGCTGGATATTTTGAATACTCTATTCAACTTAAAGCGTATAATTTCAAGAACACCGCTTATGCAGGTGCTGCGCTTCGCCCAAAAAATGAAAGTATCCTTATGGCGAATGTGATCTGTATGAATGAGAATCGATTTGGGCGTTGAGCTATAGAGTTTTGCCAACGAGCGGGAACAGGTGCCAAAAAGAAAGTAGGGAGTTCCATAACGCTTTAGCGCGTAGGCCATGCAAAGCCATACATAGAGGTTGGCGAGTGTTTTGGTTCTGTATTCTCTTTTGATCCAGAAGCAACATATCTCGGTGGGCATCAGCTTCTGATCAAGCCCTTCGTACAAATTGCGGCGTTCGTTGTCGCCAGCAAACACTTCCAGTGTTCTGTATTCAGTACCTTTACCGAGTATAAACCCACCGATTATTTCATTATTCCGATAAATGCCAAATACCCGGTTTTGCTGATTGAACAAATATTCATCCGGAATGGGAAGGCCTGAACAAGAGAAATATATCTCTGAGAATGATTGTAGTTTTTCGGTGTCTCTGATTTGGAAAAGTTTTAGGGTGGTCATCATGACTTGTCATTTAAAATTGTAGAATTAGGAACCATTTCCCGTTGACAAGACAAAGGTGGTGGACACACCCACCCTGAGGGCTTCATTTATTTTTCAATAAACTGGATATATCTTAAATTCAGGTAGAAAAACACAGGACAAATCTTGCAGAAGACACATAGAATAAGTGCTAAATACATGATTTACAAGCCTTTGCGAAAATCGCTCGGCGACTTCCCAAATTCCTGCTGGAATGTCCTGGAAAAGTAATTTGGATCTGTAAACCCTACTTCATAAGCTACCTCTGAAATAGTGAGATTTGAGTTTAGCAAGAGCTCTTTTCCTTTTTTCAATCGTACCAACCGTATAAATTGGGAAGGTGTTTGATCCGTGAGCGCTTTCAGTTTCCGGTATACCTGCATTTGACTCATCAGCATGGATTTGCAGAGCTCTGGGATGCCGTAACTAGCATCGTCCAGGTGTTCTACAACCATTTCACGTAGTTTTAAAAGAAACTGATCCTCCAGATTTTGATGGTCTTCAGTTGAGTGCTCAATTTGCATATTGCTATATCTCGCCTGAAGGGTGCGCCTAAGCTCCATAAGTTTTCTCAACCGAACGAGAAGCTCTTCCTTCTCAAAGGGCTTTGTGAGATAGGCATCTGCTCCAAATTCCAGTCCTTCTATCTTCGACTTTATATCTGCTTTTGCCGTTAGCATAATGATGGGAATGTGACTGGTTCTGCCATCGGTTTTTAGCTGGTGAGTCACCTCGAATCCATCTTTTTCTGGCATCATCACATCGGTGATGATTATGTCGGGAACATGCTCCAGGGCCATATCTACAGCTTCCTGGCCGTTTATGGCCACTAGCACAGTGTAATCACTATCCAACAATGACTTAAGAAATGTCACCACACCGCTGTTGTCCTCAGCTATCAGGACAAGTGGCTTGTCATTTTTTATCTGATCAGGTTTGGTCGGCAGTTCATCAAAATGAGGGAATGATTCCAGAACAGGTGCTTTTGGTTCCAATGTCATTTCCAGTGTGGGTGTTTTCTGATCGCGGATTACGGGTAACAAAACGGCAAACTCCGTTCCCCAGTCAATTTCACTTTTTACCGTTATGGAGCCACCCATCAGTTCAATCAGTTCTTTTGTAAGCGCAAGCCCAATCCCGGTACCGGCAAATGTGCGATTTTGTTTCACCACCTTTCCGTCAACACCGGTAGTCATTTGGCCTTCCACCTGATAAAAACGATCGAATATATGAGGAAGGTCCACCTCTGGAATACCTATGCCGGTGTCTTTCACTTTAACCTGTAAATATTCCTTCTCATTCAACAGCACTTTTTCCGACATCAGGCCAACCTTGCCACCCGGTCTCGTAAATTTTATGGCATTAGACATCAGGTTATAGATCACGTGTTGAAGCTTCACTTCGTCAAAATCCATGGTTAGAGACTTCAATTCGGATTTATACCCCAGACTGATCTTTTTATCAGATGCCATAGAATAAAATGACTCAGTGAGATAGTGCAGATAGCTGATGACATCTCCCTGCACGGCATCCATTTTGAGGGTGCCGGAATCCAGTTTGGACAGGTCGAGCAATTGATTGATGAGCCTGAGCAAGTTTCTGGCGTTCCGACGGATGAGGTTTCGCTCCTTATCGAATCCTTGCATATTGTCGTTCATACCCATGATCACCGTGAGTGGAGTTCGGAATTCATGTGTAATGTTGGTGTATAGGCGTGTTTTCAAACTATCAAGGTCACGCAAACGTCTGGACTCCTGTTCCTTGAACTGACTTGTTAGTCTGTATCGGTAATACCAGTAAGCACCTCCTCCCAGCGCCAGGAGAAACAATGTTTTTGCCCACCAGGTCTGATACCAGTTAGGCAAAACAACGATTTTGATGTGGCGCTCATTTCCACTGATGTTATCCAGCATCAGGGCTCCACGCAATTTCAATGTATAAGTGCCTGGCGGGAGATTTTCGTAGCGTATCTTGTTATTTGACCTTGCTGGTGCATTCCAATCCTTATCGTAGCCTTCCAGATAATAACTGTAATAATTGTTTTTTGGAATCCGGTAGTCCGCAACCGAATAATCAAGCATGAAATACCTTTCACCCGGCTGTAGTACAATTTTATCCATTGCCTGTAACCCGGTTTTGAATTCCAGCAACTGGTCTCTGTTCCGGTCGTATTTCGACAAACTGTTGAGTACAATGGAACTGCTAACTGATTTGAGTGAATTGTAAGCGCTAACGGCTTCCTCGGGGAATACAGAAACCGTTGGGCCACCGAGGGCATTTACACCAAAATAAAACCTCCCATCGCTGGCTCGGAAGAAAGAGGTTCTGTTATACTCAGAATTCGATACCCAGGGGTGCAAAGGGAAGTCCATAAATACACCGGTTCCTGTGTCAAACCTGAATAGTCCTTTACTTGTACTGACCCATAAGTAGCGGTCATCCTCCTCCGGGAGGATACTGTATACAAGTCGGGATTCCGGCTCCCTGGGGTCTATATAATAGTGTTTTATACTTAACAAATCAGCTGAAATACAACTCAATCCGGCTCCGTGGCCAATCCACATATTTCCGTGACTGTCTTCATAAAAACCTGAAACCACATTATTATTTAGCCTAACCGGACCATCAGTATAACTGCTTATGTGTAAATAAGGACCTTCATTCTCAGGGAATATAAATATGCCCTGTCCAAATGTGCCCAGCCAAACTGTACCATCCGACGGGCGTAAATACATATCATTAAGCTCTACAGGCGATTCCTTAAGCTCCGGAACATTTATCCTGCGCAGCAGTTCTTTTGTTTTTGGATTAATGACAGCAACTTTGTCATCCCCCCAGTTTGTTACCCAATACCTGTCCTTTCTATCGAAAAGACACGGCATTCCAGTGTTATATCTAAATATGGAATCAAGCGTATGGATGGTGCGAACGGAGCGGTTTTCCGGATTAAAGATTAAAGCCCCACCCCATATTTCCCGCTCGCGATACCAGGCCTTGTACCAGTACAAATATCTTTCTGACCGGATCGTCTTTTCTGTGACGGGATCATAGGTAACTAAGGCATAGTTGGTATTTCCATAAATTTTGCCTTTATCATTTTCCACAAATGACCTGAGACTCAACCTTGGGATCAACCTGAAGGCAGGTGGCTGGGGAATGAATTTTATAAGGCTTGAATTATTGCCAACCCAAATGATGCCTGAGTTGTCTTCAATAGCACAGCGTACTTCTATTCTGGAAAAGTCATTCTTAATTCCGTTTCGCTCTGGTTCCGCACTTATTAAAGAATCTATTTCGCATGTTTCGAAGTTGAAAATATATTTTGAATTGAGGAATAAGCCGGTTTTTGCCCTGACCATATAGGGAATATAGGGCTTAGAAACCACAGATCTTCCTACCCAAGAATTAAGTTCATTACGGATTTGATAGTTAACTGGTGACTTGGCGTTTTTAAGCCATTTGTTTAGGCTACAAACCAGCCAATGTTGGTTGTTGCTTCCCGGTTGACAGGAACCGAAATACCAGATGGTTTCTTTTTCATCTACATAAAAGCTGAAGGTATTCAGCGAGGCAACTTCAATATCCGGCATAGCGTAATCTTTAATTGTATTACCGGACCAATCAACTTGCCTAAGCCCAAGCTCTGTTTTTACTAAAGCATTAACGCCAATGCACTTAACAGTTGCTTCATCCTGGGTGGTCAATATTTCAGGAATCACTGGTTTAAAATTGGATCCGTTTCTGGAAAAAAGCAACAGGTAATCATTCTGATAATTGTCCACATTGGTTTTTACAACATAAGTAGCCCAAATCCAGGTTTCAGTTGCATTGCCACCCACTGCAATGGTTCCTATTTTACCCGACTTGGGAAGACTATTGTCCAGAACAATAGAATCTGTGATAACTTGCCGTATAGGGTCAAACACATAAACACCCTTATTGTAATTCAGGTATAAATTACCATCATATTCGTCGAATACATCATTGTGGGAGGAGATCGCCGCTTCATTGGGCAGGGGCAGTCGTATGATGCGATCCCCGCAATAATACGCTAGCCCCTTGCTATACACCCCCATCCAGATTACACCTGCACTGTCCTGATAAAGGTTGTTAATGGGGCCAAAATTGGCTCGAATATCCTCCGTAACATCCTCTATGATGTATTTATCAAGAAGTTGAGCGGAAAGGTTTACTGAAAGAAAAATGGAAAAAACAAATATGAAAATGGGTTTCAATTCAGCCAGGTTTTTAGATTTAAGACATGCTCTATTTAGCAAAGGTTTCGATTTCCAGACTTAAAAGGCAAGCACAGGTCTTTCAAAAGTTAGCACGTATCTTAAATCACAGATTTTAATTGATTTGTGGATTTCACAGATTTGATTTCCTGTTTATCGATGATTTCCTGTCATGGTAGTTCGCAAAGTCCTTTAGAAATTTTATTATTGCCATACAATATCTTTGGCTTTTATGGATCCAAACACATCATTTTCAGATGAACAGTTAGACGAGCTCCGACAGATTGGAGACCCGCTCGCTGATGAAGCCATCGAACAAATCGTTGCGGAAAAAGGAGCCAAAGAAGCGGGAGAGATTTTTAACCTCTTGATTCGCCGGATAGAATTACCCATTTCGGAGCTCCCTGAAAGCCTGCACCTGTATTTGGCTGAAAGTGCAAAAATGCCGGTTTGGGTGGATTGGGAAAAAGTAAAGCTGGCGAATGAACTGTTTCTCGATCACGGGCCAAAATTTCTAGTCTTCTTATATTTCAAATCGCTTCCCCTGCTCTACTCATGTGCAAACGGCGCCCAGGTGCTGGTGCAGACAGGTAGATTGAGTGGAAAGGTTGATACGCAAGATATATTCACCAGAAGAATTGCGGAAACCGGTCAATTTTTGCTGGATGTTATGGCACCCGGAGCACTGGAGCACGGCGGGAAAGGAGTTCAAACCATTCAAAAAATAAGGCTGATCCATGCATCCATTCGCTATTTTGTAGGTAAAAACAACTCATGGGACAGCAACTCGCTGGGTGTCCCGGTAAATCAGGAAGACCTGGCCATTACCCTAACAACCTTTAGCAGTGTTATCACAGATGCCCTGGACCAATTTGGGATTACTGAGTCTCCAGAGAGAATTGAAGCTTATCAGCATACCTGGGCTATCATTGGTTACTTGCTGGGAATTCGGGAAGCCATGCTTCCGACCAGTCCAATTGAAAGCCGTAACCTGATGAACAAAATTCTTGAGCGGCAATCAGCTGGCTCGGAAGCCGGAACACAGTTAACATCAACCTTATTGGGTTTTGCAAAACCATTTTTTCCAGCAGAAGCCCAAAACACGCCGATTTTGATCATGCAACATTTGATTGGTGAAGAAAGATCAACAATGCTTGGGGTAAGCCATCGTCCAGGCTGTTTGGGCATATTGCTTCCAGAGGTCATCAGCCGGATTTTTAAACTCGGTGAAAAACTGGAGGACCGCATTAAGGAACCTCTGAAAGTGTTCATAGATGTGATAAGCTGGCAAATGATGGAGCAAATGGTTCAATTCTTTGATAAATACAAGCAACGGCAGTTTGAATTACCTGACGTTTATGAAAAGCTCTGGAATAGGAAATAGCGAAGCCTCTCAGCATGAAAACCCGTTTATAATTAATTGATAAACAAGTATTTATATTATATTTTTACTAATTCATTTTATATGTAAGCAACAAGTAATGTTGACTTTTGGCAAAAATGGCCAACGTGTACTATGAAATTCGATAAGTCTGTTCCTATTTTGTAGCCCTTATTCACTTTCTTATAACCAGGAAAACCTCCGTCACCAAATCAGGTAATTTCATGAATATTCGACTACTTTCCCTACTCGCATTTGCCTTTTTTACTTTTTCTGTTACCGCCCAGCGATATCAGGAAATGATCGATGCAGGCAATTACCCAATTACAGAGATCCAAAAAGAAGCGGAAGCTTATTTCGACATTGTTGGTCATGGAAGAGGAACCGGCTATAAACAATTCAAACGTTGGGAATATGTAGCTCTTATGGAGCTCGATGAAAACGGCGTTAAAATCCCCAATAATGAATTATCCCAATTGGCCAGAGAATATCGTCAAACCGAACAGGCCCGTCTGAAAGGCACAGGCTTTTCATCTGGAAACTGGCAACAACTTGGTCCAACCTATAAAAACGGAACTTCCGGCTGGAATCCAGGTGTGGGTCGAATCACTTCTCTGAGTTGGGAAAATGGAAACAACCTGCACATGATCATTGGTAGCCCAACCGGGGGTGTATGGAAGACAATCGATGGGGGTGCCACCTGGATGCCGCTAACCGATGAATTTAGCACAGTCGATGTTTACGCGCTGGAAATATCACCCTATAACAGCCAACATTACCTATGGGGAAGCACCTCGGGAAAAATATTCCAGTCAATAGATGGTGGTCAAAGCTGGACCGCCAGTCAAAAACTGACTGGTAGCGGCAAGGTTATCCGCATATTGTTTCACCCTACTGATGCCTCCATTGTGTATGCCGTTTCAGAATCCAACGGCTTATTTAGGTCAACAGATGGTGGAAGTACATGGACAGGTGTGAATGATGTGAATGGAGTTAAAGGTCAGGATGTAGAATTTAAACCGGGAGACCCTTCAACGATTTATTTTACAGGAACTGACGTGTTTAAATCAACAGATGACGGCAATTCCTTTACCCAGATTTCCGGCTTTGAGACAGCCAACAATAATTACAAAATGATTGGCGTCTCACCTGCAAATCCTGCCTATGTGTATGTGGTTGAATCAAGCGGTGGCAAATTTGGCGCTTTTTACAAATCAACCAACAGCGGAGACAGTTTTAACAAATTACAGGATGGAGCTGATATCAACTACTTTGGGTACAGCGATATTGGTGATGATGACAAAGGACAGGCACCGCGGGATATGGACGTAGCCGTCAGTCTTTCAGATGAGGAGGAAGTGCATATAGCCGGTGTTCACACCTGGAAATCCATTGATGGTGGCGTTACCTTCTTTTTGACATCTTACTGGACACCAAGCGGCGCCATTTCAAGGGGTGTTGGATACAACCATGCAGATATTGACCTGCTTAAATTTTCAGGAGACACCCTGTTTGTAACCTCCGACGGAGGCATTTATCGCAGTACCGATGGCGCTTTTTCTTTTACAGACCTTTCAGGCGGGCTTTGTGTTAAGGAGTTTTACAAGATCGGAGTGTCTAAAACAGACCCGAATGTTGTCTCCGGTGGATCGCAGGACAATGGCACCAGCGTTATGAGAGGAGCCGATCGTCAATGGTTCGATTGGCTTGGTGCAGATGGAATGGAGTCTTTTGTTGATTGGAACAATGCGAATAACCTGTACGGGACATCCCAATATGGATCTATGTACCGCTCAACCAATCAGGGTAATTCGAGATCGGGTATTTCAAAGCCACCAGATGTGGAAGACGGGGCCTGGGTAACACCATTTGAGCAGGATCCACAAGTACCCAACACCATTTATGCAGCCTTTGCAGATGTATGGAAAACAAGCAATTATGGGGCTACCTGGGAAAAAATATCTGATTACGACAACGGCAATTTCAATCAGATGAAGCTGGCGCCAACCGATAATCAGCGCATTTATGTATCACGCAGTTCCAACCTGTACACAACCCCCGATGGCGGTACTACCTGGGTGACTACGAATAAAGGTTGGGGTTCCAGCAGCATAAGCTACATAGCAGTGCATCCGCTTGATCCAATGCACCTGCTGATCGTGACCTCATCATCCGTTTATGAATCTATAGATGCCGGAGATACCTGGACCAACATCGGTCCCGGATTGCCGTCGGGTACCAAGTACTGTGCAGCCTGGGAAAACACAGGAAAAAACGGCATTTATGTCGGCGGATTTGGATTTGTAGCCTATACGAATGACGACCTTCCCGGACAATGGGTCGGTTACTTCGACGGACTCCCCAATGCTCGTGTTTATGAATTGGAGATCAATTACATTTCCAATACCATTTTTGCAGGCACCTATGGCCGTGGTCTTTGGGAGTCTCCCATTTACAATCAACTCCCACCGGTAAGTGCTTTTGGAGCTGACCAGGTGTATGGTTGTGTAGGCGCTACCATTGCCTTTAACGATTTGTCTGTCAACACGCCAAACAGCTGGGAATGGGAATTCCAGGGTGGAACTCCAGCTACCTCAACAGAGCAAAACCCGGTGGTCACTTATGATAACCCTGGTATTTTTCCTGTCCAGTTGAAAGTGACCAACAATGCTGGCGAGGATACTTATATCTCAAGCGATTACATTACCATTTTCGGTCCGCACGAGCCCATGGTAACAGATGTGGAAAGGTGCGACTCCGGACAAGTGACTTTACATGCTGATCCAATACCCGGTGAAACAACCAACTGGTATTCAGAGAGTTCGGGTGGAAGTTTGCTTGCAACTGGCCCGGATTTTAGTACAGACATTGACCAAACTACCACTTTCTATGCTTCAAGCATTAGCGGATTTCAAAACATTGAGCATGTTGGACCTGTTTCCAACGCCATTGGTGGTGGGGGTATTCATGCCGGAAACTTCTTCCTCATTTTTGACGTACACAAACCCATCACATTAAATTCTGTAACAGTATATGCAGATGCTGATGGGGATCGAGTCTTCCAATTGCTGGATGTGAACGATAATGTGCTATTTGAAAAAACCATTTTCGTGCCAGTAGGTGAAAGCCGCATAGATTTGGATTTTGCCCTGCCACAAGCGAATGATCTCAAAATTGGCTGCCCTAGCCCTGCTGACTTGTTTAGAAATAACGAAGGGGTGAATTATCCCTACTCTGTCGGAGGCCTGGTGGATATTAAGTCTTCAACTGCCGGGGCAGACTACTATTATTACCTTTATGATTGGGAAATTGAAGAAAGCTTGTGGTGTGAAAGTGATAGAATACCTGTCTCTGCCATAGTGAATACGGCCCCGGCAGCTCCGGTTGTAACACCGGATAATTCCGCTACCATTTGTCCGGGTGAATCACTTGAATTAAGTGTCCAGAATATTTGTCCTTCCTGTACCCTTACCTGGTCTACCGGAGAAACCAGTCAATCAATTGAAGTACAAACAGCTGGAACTTTTTTTGCTACGCTAAACAACCAATGCGGTTCAAGTTCAGCCTCAAATGAAGTGGAGGTTCAATTGCTGGAAATTCCCGAGGCACCGGTCATTACGGCTGTTGATCCCCTGGAAATTTGCCTGGGAGAATCCGTTGAATTAAGTATTCAAAACCCATGTTCCGGATGTGACATAATATGGTCTACCGATCAGCAGGGAACAAGTATTAATGTAAATGTGGCGGGAGCCTATACTGCAACTCAAAGCAATATTTGTGGAGAAAGTCCGGTGTCAGCTCCTATTGAGATTACAGTTAATACCATTCCTGATGCCACGGTGATAAGCGCTTCAGGAAATACAGAATTATGTTCTGGTGAATCTGTAGATCTTTCCATTGCCTCGCTTTGCGACAATTGCACAGTTCTTTGGTCAACTGGTGAAACAAGCACTTCCATTACCGTAGCCACTGCGGGAGCTTACACCGCAAGTATTGTGAATGAGTGTGGCACAAGTCCTGCTTCCAATGAAATCCAGGTTGAAGTAAGCACCTTGCCTTCTCCGCCTACGATATTTTTTGTTGGCCCGTCTATAGTTTGTCCAGGTTCAACAAGTGTACTTGCGTTAAGTCACGATTGTCCGGGATGCAGTGTTTTATGGTCAAATGGAGATTCTTTATTGACGATATTTGTTGAAGCAGGAGTTTATACAGCGATTGTCAGCAATCAATGTGGTGACAGCCCTCAATCCAATTCTCTGGAGGTAGAACAGGGCTATATTCCTGACGCCCCGGTTATTTCAACTTCTGATATGACAGACATTTGCCTCGGAGAAATAGTAGAATTGACTGTTGATTCTGTTTGTGCTAATTGTGACGTAATGTGGTCAAATGGAGAACTGGGGGTTTCCATTAACACAGGCGCTGCAGGTATATACTCGGCATCAATCGGCAATATCTGCGGCTTTGGTGCACCTTCCAATGAAATAGAGGTCACGGTAACAACCATACCCGATGCCCCTGTAATCAGCTCTGCAGATGCCACCACTTTCTGTTTGGGAGATTCAGCCATTCTCACAATTGAGAATATTTGCCCAAGCTGCGACATAATGTGGTCCAGCGGTCAGTCTATCCCAGAAATAACTGTTTCGTCAACAGGAATTTATACTGCAATCCACAGCAATCAGTGTGGCGAAAGTGTTGCTTCCAATGAGATTGAAGTAATTGTGCAAACAGCACCTGATGCACCAGTAATATCAGCCTCCGGTGCAACAGATCTGTGCTTCGGTGAATCGGTTACTCTTACGGTAGAAAATATCTGCGATGGCTGTTCGGTAAGTTGGTCAAACGGACAGACTTCGTCTTCTCTGGAGGCAATGACGGAAGGAACCTACACAGCGGTCATCACCAATGCTTGTGGGGAGAGCTCAGCTTCAAATGAGCTTACCATTACCATCGCACCAGCCTTTGTACCAATGATAACCCTAACCAATATTTGTCAACTTACCGGTCCGTCTGGTGGTAGCAATTATCAATGGTATTTCAATGGAGTGCCAATTGCAGGGGCAAATACACAATCCTGGATGGCCCAGGATTCCGGCATGTACACACTCAGTATGAATAATGGCATGGGGTGCAATGGATTGTCTGCCCCCATTACAGCCAAAGCATGTGTGAGTGGTACTCAGGATCTGAGCACTCCGCTATCAGTTGCTGTTTTCCCTAACCCAAGCAGCGGAAGAATCTTTGTGCAGATACAAAGTGTGGCAAATACAAGCGTGCAGATGAAGCTTTACGACATTGATGGTAAGTTTATCGGAACGGTATTAGATTCAGAGATGAACGCTGGCAAGCAATCATTCGAGGTAAACTTGCCTAAATTGCCAGCCGGAGCATACAAATACAGCATCACTACTACTGCTGGAGTTGAAAACGGAGATTTGATTTTACAACCCAGATGATGCAACATGCTCTTCCTTTAAAGGTAACATGAAGAATATTAAGTATGACTTTTGAACAACTTGAAACAAGCGTTAGAGATTTGGTTTCCTTAAACAAACTGGAAGAAGCAATTCATGTGTTGCAAGAGTATTTTGCTGACGATGAGGAGCTTGATGGAATAACACTTCAATCAGCTAATTATCACGCAATAAAAGAAAATCAGATAAAGGGTTTGGCCGACAACCTGGAAGTAGAATTAGCGCTAAATAAGTTGCGGTCAAATGTCCTTCAGCTACTGCGCTCAAAAAAGGAATACCAAAAATACAAAGAGCAAACCTTCGGAAATAAACTATCGGATTCCTCATCTGACACTGAGAAAGTTAAAGTGTTTTTCAGCGTTGGAAGCCCATTTAATGATGATCAGCAGCAATACATAAACAAGCTGGTGACTTACTTTGATCAAAACGGAATCGCCCTGGAAACACTCAAAGGATGGGACGACAATGATCCTTTGGTACCCATTATCCAGGAAATGAAGCACTCAAATGGCTGTCTGGTTCTGGCGCTGGAACGATACTTTGTATCAGACGGCACTGAAAAACGTGGCAGTGAACAGGAAGGAAAGATCGTTGGCAAATCGTATACAAGTCCCTGGCTGCACATCGAAACTGCCCTGGCTAGGAGCCTCGACCTTCCTTTGATCATTTTGAAAGACCAGTCTCTAAAAAACGAAGGCCTTATTCACGATGACAAACAGGAATGGGGAATTGTTCGGATAGATCAATCAAAAATTGAGCAGATTGAAGAATATCCGGTAAAAAACTTCATTTTGAGCTGGATCAAACAGGTGAAAAAATTTCAGGAAAACAAATAAAAATCAACATGAGAGACCTTTTACTTATCCTTCATTTTCTCGGCTTGGCCATGGGGCTTGGAACCAGTTTCGCCTTTATGTTTTTGGGAATGGCCAGCGCCAAAATGAGCGAAGAAGAAGCCAAAAAATTCAGAATGCAAACCATGTCGCTATCAAGAATGGGACATATTGGTCTGGCACTATTGTTACTTTCAGGTTTCGGGCTAATTGGGCAATACCTGGACAATATTGCTGACATGCCTCTTTTCATCGCAAAGCTTGTTTTGGCAGCTTTATTGATCTTGATCATATCATTGATGACCATGGAGGCAAAGAAAGCCATGGCCACCGGAGACGATGTGCATTTCAATAAGATTGCCAACATGGGTAAAATAAGCCTGTTAACAGCTCTGGGAACGATGATCCTGGCTGTGTTGAGTTTCCATTAATAGCTCAGCAATAACGACTTACAATATTCTCAAACAATTCTTGCTTGCCACTGCTCAACGTTGGCTCGGCATTTTGGTATGCCAGTTTACCCAGATCTTCAAGACTAAGCTTACCCGATTCGTATGCCCTACCCTGCTCTTTATCGAAGGAAGCATACCGTTCGGAACGCATTTGAGTGAATGGCGATTTTTCCAAAATGTCATGTGCCGCCAACAAGGCTCTGGCAAATGTGTCCATGCCGCCAATATGCGCGTAGAATATATCTTCAAGATCCGTTGAGTTGCGGCGGGTTTTTGCATCAAAATTGACACCACCGCCTTGTAAGCCACCGGATCTGAGAATTACCAGCATGGCTTCTGTGATCTCGTAAATATTTACCGGAAACTGGTCGGTGTCCCAACCATTCTGGTAATCTCCCCGGTTGGCATCAATGCTGCCCAGCATGCCTGCGTCGGCAGCGACTTGTAGTTCGTGATCAAAGGTATGAGAAGCCAGCGTCGCATGATTCACCTCGACATTTAGTTTAAAATCCTTGTCCAGGCCGTATTCACGCAAAAACTTAATAGTGGTAGCAGAATCAAAGTCGTACTGATGCTTGCTGGGCTCCATTGGCTTGGGTTCAATAAAGAAATTACCCTTAAAGCCCTGTGCCCTGGCATAATCACGGGCCTTGGATAGGAACATACCCATGTGATCAAGTTCGCGCTTCATATCCGTATTCAACAGGGACATATATCCTTCGCGACCACCCCAAAAAACGTAGTTTTCACCACCGAGTTTTATGGTCGCATCCAGGGCATGTTTCACCTGAGCAGCCGCATAGCACAAAACCTCGAAATCGGGATTTGTCATGGCTCCGTTCATGTAACGCGGATGGGAAAACAGGTTAGCCGTACCCCAAAGCAGCCTCACTCCGGATTCGCCTTGCTTTTGAAGTGCATAGTCACTGATGGTCTGTAATCGGCGTTCGCTTTCAGATAGTGAATCACCTTCGGCAACCAGATCATAATCGTGAAAGCAGTAAAATGGAATACCCAGTTTGGTGATCAGCTCAAACCCGGCATCCATTTTATCCCTTGCTTGCTGAAGTGGGTCCCTGGATTCCAACCAGGGAAACAGTTTTGTGCTGCTGCCAAAAGGATCGCCTCCGGTGCCACATAAGGTATGCCACCAGGCAAGTGCGAAGCGCAGATGCTCTTTCATGGATTTTCCACCAACCTGGCGATTCTCGTCGTACCATCTGAAGGCAAGAGGGTTTGTAGTTTCAGCGCCTTCATAAGGAATGCGCCCAATGCTTTTGAAGTATTCTTTTTGCCCGATACAAAGCTGGATTTCCATGTTGTTGGATTTGAATTGAATTTATATGGATAATATAATGAGAGATAACATTACATGACGTAATCATCTTTCCTGTCTAATAAGGCATTCAGATCTGAGAGCCATTTTTGATAGGCATTTTGATGGAATACAATATTGGATTCCGGTTCATATACCTTGACGGTTTTGTTCTGACCAACGGCTTCTCCGGGTGACGCATAGTAGCCTATGGCAACACCTGCAGCTTTGGCAGCACCAATGGCGCCTGTCGTATCTATCAATTCAATCCTGCTTTGAAGCAAATTTGAAATGGTACCAGAAAAGATGGCTGACTGAAACAGGTTATCATTGCCTGCTCTGATCACCTTTGTATCAACACCGAGATCCTGCAGGATTTGAACACCATACACAAAAGAAAAGGCGATTCCCTCAAGTGCTGCCCTGTAGATGTGTTGCTTTTGATGGATATTTAATTGAAGATTATTTATTTGAGAACCCAATAATTTATTGCCAAAAATTCGCTCTGCTCCATTCCCAAAAGGCAGTATGCGCAATCCTTCAGAACCTGGTTCCAAGCCGGAAGCCAGCATTTCCATGTCAGCATAAGATATGCCTGACTCCGCGATATAATTTTTCACCCAACTGTACTGAATGCCGGCGCCATTGATGCACAATAGTATGCCGGTCATAGGATTTTCTACCGTGTAATTGACGTGTGCAAAACTATTCACCCTAGACTGCGTATCGAAAGCCGGTTTATCAACAACTCCATACACAACACCTGAGGTGCCACCCGTTGCTGCCACTTCCCCGGCTTCCAGTACATTCAGGGACAAGGCATTGTTAGGTTGATCTCCTGCGCGATAAGTCACTTTTGTACCAACAGACAAACCCGTTTCAGTTGCAGCTTTTTGGTGTAGCTCCCCCTGAAGCGAAAAAGATGGATGCAATTCTGGTAAAACACCAGGATCAAAACCATAATAATCAAGTAGTGCACTCGATGGAGTATTTGTTTTGAAGTCCCAGAATACACCTTCCGACAAACCACTGACCGTACTCAGCACTTCACCGGTAAGCCTGAATGCAATGTAATCGCCGGGAAGCATTATTTTGTAAATCTGATCGTAGATGTGGGGTTCATTGTCTTTCACCCATTTTAGTTTGGAAGCCGTGAAGTTGCCAGGAGAATTGAGCAAGTGATTGAGACAGGCTTCTTCTCCTATGGCAGAAAACGCCTCTTCTCCAAATTTGGACGCTCTGCTATCACACCAGATGATGGAAGGTCGCAGCACTTTGTGCTGTTTGTCAATAACCACGAGCCCATGCATTTGATAGGCAATCCCAATGGCTTTGATTTCGGCAGGATTAACAGCGCTTAATGAAAGCAATTTCCGTATGGCAAGGCAAACATGCTCCCACCATACATCCGGATCCTGCTCTGCCCAGCCTAATTGCGGAGCGGATATGGGCAACTCCTTTTCCGGAGACTTCACTGTTTGCAAAGCAAGCCCCGTAGCTGCATCCACCAGAGATGCTTTGATAGAAGATGAACCTATGTCTAGACCTAAAAGATACACAAATGGAAAAATGAATGGTTAATGCGTTCCTGGCCGCTAACATAGCAGTTTTATTATGTTCATAGGTAAATTGCTACCATCATATCCGATTAAATAAATAAATCAAAAACTACCTGCCAATTGCCATGTGCAAGATGACCAGGATCATCAAAAAATGGTTGAAAAATTATAGTTAACAAGAATTAGTCTAAATAATAATTATACATTTGCGCCATCTTAATTCAGTACCTAATGCGCCTATATATCCTGCTTCTGGTTGTGCTTTTTGCATATCCCAATTTTGCAAAATCGCAATCTGATACTTTACAGAATAACCCCTTTTTTGAGAAACTCAGCCACTTTTCGTTGTCGGGCTATGGTGCCATGAACTATTACAATTTTGACTGGCAGACTGATACCGCAAAGCGAAATGTTATTGATAATGAGCGATTTATCATTCAACTTGGCTATAAATGGAATGACAAGATCCGCCTCAACTCAGAAATCGAATTTGAGCATGGCGGAACAGGGTCAGAAGTAGAATTTGACAGGTTCGAGGAATTCGGGGAGTTTGAATTTGACATCAGCAAAGGAGGTGAAGTATTGCTTGAGCAAATGAACCTTGAGTTTACCTTTAAGAAAAGGATGCATTTGCAGATAGGCAGGGTGAAAGTTCCGTTTGGACTGATGTTCAAACAAGATGAGCCTACGGACTATCTCACAGCCATTAATTCTGAAATGGAAACCCAGATGCTTCCGGAAAACTGGACGGATAACGGTTTGCTTTTTTACGGTCATTTCGGAAAAAAACGAAATTGGCAATATCATGTGGGATTTGTAAACGGACTGGACGGGAGTGCATTTAATTCGGCAAACTGGATTAAAAGAGGTAACCAGCGGCGATTCGAAATGGTAAACGCAGAAAATTTTGCGATCAGCGGACGGCTGGATTATCAATTTTCAAAAGGTGCGGTTTTGGGTTTTTCAGCTTATGGCGGCAACACCACCGGCAACCGTCCTAAACCCGATCTAAAGGTGCAAACCCCCATTGGTATAGCGGAACTGCACTTTGTGAATCAAAGCGGCCCGGTATTAATAAAATCGATGCTTTTATATGGAGCACTTGGAAACTCAGAGGCACTCACAAACCAAAATAGGAACTTATCCAATAACCTGAATGTAAAAAGAACCCCCGTGGGTGCCGCAGTGCTGGGTGCTTTAGCGGAGGTCGGTTTTACAGTTTTTGGACAAGGCGGTGTTTTGTTCAAATCCTGGAAAACGGAGTGTCTGCTCTATGGCCGCTATGATTATTACGATACCATGTTCAAAACTCAGGGGCTGGTTTTCAATAATCCACGTTGGGAAAGGCAAAGTATTACAATTGGATCTGTAATTAAAATAATTGATGATGTGCATTTGAAATTACAGTATTCCCTGCGGGAAGTAGGAGCCCCTGCCGCCACCAGCGTAAATGGCGGCACCAGTGAAAAGACTTTTATAGGCGGATTCGCTTTTGAATTTTAATTTTCCTAAACATCTACATAAATATGACCAATACAATACTCAAAATCAGCACTCTGTGCACTTTGCTTTTTTTAACGGCATGCGATAAAAGCACCATAGAACAACCCGAAGATTACCAGCCTATCCTCACCAATTTGGGAACAAATGTGATTCTGAAAACTTACGAAGATTTGTTTAACCAGACAGAAATTCTGGTGCAGACACTCAGCGCCCTGGAGAGCAATCCAAACGATGTTAACCTGGAATCTGCCCGGCAGGCATGGAGAGATGCAAGACGACCATGGGAACAATCAGAAGGGTTTTTATTTGGCCCGGTTGATCAACAGGGGCTCGATCCTGCCATTGACAGCTGGCCTGTGAATCAACCTGATTTGGAAGCCGTACTCAACAGTCCAAATACACTCACAAAGGAATACATTGATGGCCTGGATGGTACACTAAAGGGTTTTCACACCATTGAATATTTGATATTTGGCACTAATTCCAGCAAACTGGTTTCAGATTTTACAACGCGGCAATTTGAATACCTGACCGCCTGCGCAGAAAGTCTGCATGGAGCCACTCAGTCCTTATATTACAGTTGGAACCCAAGCCAGCAGAACTTCATTCGTAATATTCTGCAGGCCGGACAATCGGGTAACAGCATATACCCATCTCAAAAATCGGCGCTGGAGGAACTGCTCATAGGTTTGATCACCATTGCAGATGAAGTAGCCAATGGCAAAATCAATGATCCGCTTAGCCAGCAAAACGCCAGCCTGGAAGAAAGCCGTTTTAGTGCCAATTCAAAGCAGGATTTTGCCGATAACATCCGAAGCATTCAGAATGTGTATATTGGAGAATACGGCACTACCCAGGGACCGGGGCTTTCTGTTGTTATTGCAAGCAAATCAAGTACCTTGGATACCAAGGTCAATGCTGAGATTCTGGCCGCGATTAATGCAATAGAATCTATTCCCGGAACCTTTACCCATGCCATTTTTAATGAAACCAGTAGTGTTATTGAGGCCCAAAATAAAGTTAGAAATCTCCAATTAACCCTGGAATCTGAAGTACTGCCCATCATTTCAAACCTCTAATATGCATACAACCAAGCTATATGTTGGGATACTGCTCATGGCAGCATTCGCCTCCTGTCAAAAAAACGATTCCGCTCCTCCTGTAATAGATGAAGATGTCAATTTGGGTGGAGGAACCAGCATCTCAGGCACCTTTATCAATAGTTTTCAACAACCGGCGGCCAATTTAAACACCCAGCAACTGGACTTGCACAGAGCTGCTGATGTTGCTTTTGGAGATATCTTTGTAACGGCTCCGAATGAAATTAACCCGGGCCTTGGACCAGTATTCAATCAGAATTCATGTGAAAACTGTCATGTGGCCAATGGCAAATCTCCATTCCCGGCAAACTCTGGTGAGTTAAGGGGATTACTTATGCGACTTAGTGTTCCCGGAAGCGGAATCCACGGTGAGCCTGTTCCGGTGCCGGGATTTGGTGGACAACTCCAGACCAGGGCCGTATTTGGAAAAAGTCCTGAAGGCACCTTAAGCTGGCAAACGGTAGAACAAATTGTTCAATACCTTGATGGTGAAGAAGTTAGCTTGAGAAAAATCAATTTCAGCATTGACAATCCCTATGAAACCTGGCCAGCGAACGTATTGCTATCACCCAGAATTGCTCCTGCCGTAATCGGTCTTGGATTGCTGGAAGCCATCGACCCGTCTGACATTCTCGCGCTTGCAGACGAATCTGACCTCAATGGCGATGGCATTTCCGGCAAGGCAAACATGGTGTGGAATGTTGAACAAAACCAAAGCCAGCTCGGGCGATTCGGCTGGAAGGCCGGACAACCAACCCTTAAACAACAATCTGCCGCTGCTTATAACGATGATATGGGCATTACCAATCCGTATTTCCCGAAAGAAAGCTGTACAGGTCAAGCTCAACACGATGGTCAAACAGATGATCCGGAAATTGACGAATCCACATTGCTAGCCGCAACATTCTACGCACAGTCATTGGGTGTGCCGCGAAGACGCAATTGGGACAACCCTGAGGTGATGATGGGCAAGCAATTATTTTCCAAAATTGCTTGTGCCGATTGCCACCATCCTGGTTTCATCACTGGCCCGCATCCGGAGTTTGACTTTTTGAGTTTTCAGATAATTTACCCCTATACGGACATGCTATTGCACGATATGGGAGCCGATCTGGCTGATAACAGACCTGATTTCCTTGCGACAGGAAATGAATGGAGGACGCCACCCCTCTGGGGAATTGGGCTCGTTGAAACTGTGGGAGGTCACTCGAACTTTTTACACGATGGAAGAGCCCGAAGCCTTGAGGAGGCCATTCTTTGGCACGGCGGAGAAGCAGAAAACAGCCGGGAAGAATTTAAGAAATTGAATAAACAGGACAGGCTGGCGCTCATCAGATTTTTGGAAAGTTTGTAGGAAATTGATTCATGGTAAATGCAAGGAAGTAGCCTATCTTTAAGCCGGTTCTGAAGTCATGTATTCTTTGACACAGAAGTAAACTTGTTAACTCAGTTCTACAAGTTAAGTCTAACCAGCTTCAAACGGATTAATTTAATTCAACTTGTAGTTACTTCATCAGCCTTTACCATTGATCTCTAAATCAGATAAGACCGAATTCAGAAGTTCACTCTTCCGTCATCTTGATGGAATTGTAACAGCGCCCACAGCATATGCTTTGCTTGAAAAAGGAGTGATTGACCATTTCCGCGATCATAAAAAAGCAGATTTACATGAGCTTTCCAGACTATTCAAAGCAAATGAGGGCTACCTGAACGTGGCGCTTCGCGTGCTTAGTTCCCAGGGCTGGTTGTTACAAAAAGCTGACAACCAAGAAGATGCAATTGAATATGAATTGACTTCAAAAGGAGAGATTGGAATCCAATATTTTCACTGGTATAAAGAAGCAGCAGAACTGTTGAAGTATTCAGAAAAATTTCATCCTAGAAAGTTCGAGAAAGCTCCTTTTTTGCTGTTGGAGTCTTTGTTTCAACACTTCAAAGAAAACTTTGGAGCTTCAATTTCAGAAGATGAAGAAGTTCAATCTGTTCAACACCAGATACTTTCTCATATAGAAGGCATTATTTTGGGACCTACCATAGTCCACCTGGGTATGAGTGGTATGTTTCACAAATACTTTATGGAAGCGAGGTTCAAGCCGGAAGAATTTCACAAGGATCCCACCAGCTTCCAACGATTATTAGACATATTTGTCCATTTTGGTTGGTTTTTAAAGAAAAATGATACCTATCTGTTTACAGAAAAAGGAATCTTTTTTGCAAAAAGAGCCAGTGCTTACGGGGTTACAGTTTCCTATATCCCTACTCTCCGAAAACTGGACGATCTGATTTTTGGCAATCCTAAAGTGCTTAAAGGTGATGGATCTGCTGGAGAAGAAGCCCACGTGGATCGCGAAATGAATGTTTGGGGAAGTGGCGGCGCGCATGCCAACTATTTCAAAATTGTAGATGAGATTGTGATCGACCTCTTTAACCGCCCCATTCAAGAGCAGCCCAAAGGTGTTCTGGATATGGGTTGTGGCAACGGTGCCTTCTTGCAACATCTTTACAACGTCATTGAAAAGCACACGGAACGGGGTAAAATGCTGGACGAATACCCTTTAGCCCTGGTAGGCGTCGATTACAACGAAACGGCCTTAAAGATCAGTAAAGCCAACCTGATACAGGCGGATATTTGGGCAAAGGTAATCTGGGGTGATATTGGCCGACCAGAGTTACTGGCTGTTGATCTCAAGGAGAATTATGACATTGAGCTGAAGGATCTGTTGAATGTGCGTACCTTCCTGGACCACAATCGAATATGGCAGGAACCTCAGCAAACAGATGCAAATCGGGTAAGCAAGTCAAGCGGCGCATTTGCTTATGAAGGTCAGAGAATATCCAATAATCTGGTAGAAGATTCCTTGCTGGAACATTTGAAGAAATGGGAGCCCTTCGTTAAAAAATTCGGTCTGCTGATCATTGAGTTACACACCATCCCAGCGGCGCTCACGGCAGCCAATCTCGGAGCGACAGGGGCTACTGCATATGATGCAACACATGGATACAGCGATCAGTACATTCTGGAAGAACCGGTATTTAAAAGCGTCGCTGCTGAAGCCGGACTATTCCCGGTTCAGACCTATTCACGAAAGTTTCCAAATTCGGAGTTGGCAACTGTCAGCATCAACCTCTTTAGAAATTGAGAGCTTTAACAATTTAACATTAAACTTCTCTGAATTATGCATGTCTGAAATTAGACATCACCACTTTGATTTCTTCTATGCAAAAAACTAATACCCTCCTATTCGCATTGCTCTTTATAGTTCACATTGTTCAAGGACAAAACCAGAATATATCCAACGGGAATGTCTTTGAAGGAGAGCCTTTTCTAGCCGTAAATCCTGCAAATCCCCAAAACCTGGTCGTTGCCTGGATGGGCTTTGTGCTTAGCAGCGGTGTTAGACCACAAATTAAAACCCGCAGCAGTTACGACGGGGGCAATACCTGGAGCGATATCGTAATTATGCCGCATATCCAGAACACCTACCAATCTGCTGATCCAACTATGGCATTTGATGAAAATGGCAATCTGTTTCTGGCATACATTGATTATCAAAAAGACCCGGATGAAGGAGCTGTATTTTTGTTCAAATCAGTCAATGGTGGTTTAAACTGGACTGGCCCGACAGAAATCATCAATGCAGATGCGGATGGTACCAAACTGCCCATTGACAGGCCCTGGTTAACCATTAATGAAACTGGCCAACATTTGTATCTGACAACCAAACCTGCTCCCTGGGTTCCGGCTCCAAACCGACCGTATTTTTGTCATTCCGGCGATGGTGGTCAAAGTTGGAGTTCCTGGCAATATCTGGATGGCCCTGGCCATTTGGTTGGCAATTTGATTGCGGCGCCAATGGCGGCTCCGGCGGCAACCGGCCAGTTATTTTTTGCAGCCTACCCTACTTACTTGTTTACACAAAGTATTTACCCGCAATACCAATTGGCCAAAAGCTCAGATTTTGGCAACAACTTCGAATACAGCGAAATTCTGTCAGGTACAAATCCATCTGGAAATGATTCTGCAAAACTTGCCTATAAATTACTGGTGAACCCTGCTAATGATCAGCACCTGGTATTTATTTACCCATATCAGCCAGCCGGAGATATCGATATTATGATGACAGAAACCTTTGATCAGGGTACAAACTGGTCAAGTCCTGTAAAGGTAAATGATGACCCGCTTGGCAATGGCAAAATGCAGGATATGATCTGGGGAGACTTTGGTGCAGATGGCGATCTGGTAATCAGCTGGCGAGACCGGAGAAACGGAACGGAAGCTGGCTATGCAGACGGATCTGATTTCTACGCTGCCTATCGGAATAAAGACTCCTTAAACTTCTCTCCAAACATAAAATTGAGTGATTTGACGGTGGATTACCACAATATCTTATCACAAAGTGGCAATGACTTTATGGGAGTTTCCCTTATTCATGATACCATTTATGCCGTTTGGGGAAATACCAGAGACGGCTCGCTTGATATCTGGTTTACTAAAAAAGCCGTTGCATCAGGAACCAGTAGCACGACTATGCTGCTGGGTAGCGAATCTTTGGACATGGTTGTTTATCCAAATCCCTCAACTGGAATTTATCGTATAGAATACAATGACACAATTGATGTAGACCTGATACGGATTTTCGACCAGAAAGGAAGGCTGGTTCGAACTCTTGAAAATCCCGACAAGCAAACCACCATCGATCTGAGTGGATTTGCCAATGGCATTTATCTGCTGGAATGTTCAGGAAGGTCCGGAACAGTTTCGCGCATCATTGAGAAATGGTAAATGAACTACAGTACGTTGGCTAATTGTTCCTTAATCTTTTCAAGTTCATCTTTCATTTGCACCACAACACGCTGGATATCAGAGTCGTACGCTTTGGCACCTAGTGTGTTTATCTCACGTCCAATCTCCTGGGAGATAAAATTGAGTGTACGTCCAACAGTATCTTTGTCCTGATCAATTTGCTCAAGGAAGTAATTACAATGTTGATCCAAACGGAGTTTCTCTTCGGACATGTCCATTTTCTCCAGGTAGAAAAGAATTTCCTGTTCGAAACGATTTTGATCGAGTTTGTCGGCGCCCAAGGCATCTTCAAAATTACTCAGCATCCTTTCCCGCATGCGGACAAATCGATTTTTCTCGAAGGGATCAACAGTTTTCAATAAAGCCTGAATATTGGAAACGCGTTGTCTGAGATCAGCTTCTGTTACTATACCTTCCTTACGGCGGAACTCTTTCAATTGGTCAAGCGCCTCTGCCAAAACCTTACAAACTGCAATCCATTCATCTTCGTCAATTTGTACCGAAGGGGTTGCCACAACATTTGGGATACGCAATAAAGCGGTGAGCATGTCTTGCTGCGTAATGTTGAGCTCCAGAGCAAGCCTGCTCAATTCACGGTGATAACCACGAAACAATGGCTCATTCAAACTCACCTTAGCGGCTCCGTCTGCATTTTGGACCTCAATGACCAGATCAATTTTTCCGCGATCAGCGTGATCTGTCACCAGCTTTCTCAATTCAAGCTCTTTTTCCTTGTAATCTCCAGGAATCCTCAGCTTCAGATCGGTAATTTTTGAATTCAGTGCGCGGACTTCAACGGTCATGACCTTATCACCAAAACTCCCTTGTGAACGGCCAAACCCAGTCATTGAAAGTAGCATATCTTAACCTGTATTTTGTATTAACCTGAAATATATCCGAATCAAGCGGCGACAAAGGTAGAAAAACCTGTTGTCTGTGTGTCAGTGTAAATTTTTTTGGTAATTTTGTTTGTAAAGTGTTGAATAAGAGCGAGTTTGCAGCCAAATTTAATTTGAGTGGGTTTTATGTCTGATGTTCTTTCATCAGCAATGGGTTTTTTTTAACCAAACACTTGGTTGGCTGAAAAAATGTGCGAACTTTGCCCCCTCGTTTTGAAGAAATACACCTATTTTTCCATAATTCTTTCAAAATCAACGAAATAAAGTATGAGAAAAGCTGACCTTGTGAATGCTATTTCCGAAAAGACAGGCATAGCCAAAGTTGATGTTTTGGTTACGCTGGAAGAACTTTTCAAGGAAATCAAGTCCACGATGACGGGTGGCGAGAATGTCTATATCCGTGGCTTTGGATCTTTTGTGATAAAAAAACGTGCCAAAAAAGTAGGCCGTAATATCAAAAAAGGCAAATCAATTGAAATTCCGGAACACTACATTCCGTCCTTCAAGCCTGCCAAAGTTTTCAATGAACAAGTGAAGACAAATGTGCATTCACTTCCGGATGATGACGGAGACGCTTAATATCAGCTTTCAACTTGTATCATACTGAACGAATATTTCTGAGCAATAATGAATAAAGTGCAGATTTTATCCCTAATTGCATCAGCCATTCTTTTTCTGGGACTTTATGTTGGATTGGATAGACGCCCACCTGAAAAAAGCAGCCTGGATGCCGAACAAGGCAAAGAAGTAAATGCATTTGAGTGGAAGACTGTACTAAAAGAAAAAAAACAAGCACTTTCTAAGGAACAGGATGAACTCCTGGAAAACCTTGAAAACCAGACAAGTGAAGCAACAAATGAAGCGGAAAAGGTGTTGAGATTAAAGAATCTATCTTCGTTTTGGTATGATAATGGCTCTGCATTGCTGGCAGGGCAATACGCCGGACAGGCTGCACAAATTGAAAATTCAGATTCTACCTGGTCAGTTACAGGAGCAACCTTTTTTAATGCCCTAACTACTTCTCAGGAAGAACTTGAAAGAAACTATTGTGCGGGTCAAGCGGTAAATGCATTTGAGGAAGCATCAAAAATCGACCCGGATAAAGCAGAGCATCAAGTAAATATAGCCCTTGTTCTCGCTGAAAATCCGCCTCCAGACAATCCAATGAAAGCAGTTCTAATGCTTCGGGAGCTGGAAAACAAATATCCGAATGAGCCCTCAGTATACAATGCCCTGGGTAGATTAGCCATAAAAACCGGGCAATGGCAAAAAGCTGTGGAAAGGCTGGAAAAAGCCTGGAAACTGGATAATAAGAACATAAATACTCCCTGCCTGTTGGCTATGGCTTATCAGGGTTTGGGAGACAACAATAAAGCAAACGAGTACGCCGCCATTTGTAAAAACCGGTAATACTCATAACTCTTAACTTATATAACTTTTAGCGAGATATGCCTTGCGGAAAAAAACGTAAAAGACACAAAATTGCTACCCACAAACGCAAGAAGCGTTTGCGCAAGAATCGTCACAAGAAGAAGAAATAATCACTGAATAACAGGCACTTGATGTAGAGTTTCATTTGTGCCAGGCTTAGAGCATTTTTGAAAATATTCAAATTTGCTCTTGTGATTAGATTGACTGTCTTAGAATTTAAGAACTTTCCGGAAGCCATTTGGTTACCGGAAAGTTTTTCGCTGTTTCAGGATAAAAGCTCCCCAAATTCACTTCTGCGTTCAGATTGCAGTTTTATTGGCAAGAGAAAAAATATTGTAAGCCCCAAGCATCGGTAAGCTGTCATGGGTAGTACCCCAAATTAATTCCCTTTCAGCTACACTTGCCTTACCGCCTCACTGCATTACGCTTTTAAGTGAGCAATTACACATAGCTTTATCCACAGTGATTGTTTCCTACAGTCGCCCTTGACCTGACACAGGTAGTTACCTCAACAGTACTGATTGAGCGGTAATGTTTATTGCCCATCTGTACCACATCAAATGTTTGTTATAAAACATTATAACACCTAAGTGGATAAAGAACTAATAATCAACGCCTCAGAATCAGGCGTTGAACTTGCCCTTCTTGAAGGGGGCAAACTTGCAGAACTTCACCATCAAAAAACCAATAACAACTTTACTGTCGGAGATATCTTTATTGGTAAGATCCGAAAGATGATGCCGGGCTTAAACGCCGCTTTTGTCGATATCGGGCACCGTAAGGACGCTTTCCTTCACTACACTGATCTCGGACCAAAACTCAGATCCCTCATCAAATGGTCCAACGGCGTCATAAATGGCAACATCAACACGCATAAACTGGACAATTTCAAGTTTGAAGATGAGATCATTAAAACCGGCAAGGTAGATCAGGTTCTGAACAAACGCTGGCCAATTCTGGTGCAGATATTGAAAGAACCGATATCAACAAAAGGCCCACGGCTGACCTGCGAATTAAACTTGCCAGGACGCTATATGGTGATCTCGCCGTTTTCAGACAGTGTTTCTGTTTCCAAGAAAATACAAAGCAGCGAGGAGCGTAAACGACTCCATACACTGGCTGAAAGCATAAAGCCAAAAAACTTTGGAATCATCATTCGCACCGCGGCTGAGGGACGAAAAGTGCAGGAACTTCACGAAGAGCTTGTACAATTGCTTGGCAAATGGGAGGATGTTTTCAAATTGTTGAAAGTGGAAACTCCGCCTTCCAAGTTGCTAAGTGAATTGGATAAAACCGGTAGTGTATTAAGGGATTTGCTTTCTGACAGCTTTAGCAAGATCGTTGTCAATGACAAGGAGATATTCAATGACATCAAGTCTTACCTGCAAAGCATAAGCCCTCAACAGGTCAATATCGTGCAGCAGTACAATGGCAACAAACCCATATTTGAGGCGCACGGGGTTACCAGACAAGTAAAAGCTTCCTTTGGGAAAACGGCTACTATGAGTAGTGGTGCCTATCTGGTAATTGAAAAAACCGAGGCCATGCACGTCATAGATGTTAACAGTGGCCACAAAATGACTTCGGCAGATGTAGAGCAAACCATATTCCGGGTAAACCTTGAAGCTGCTGAAGAAATTGCCCGACAGATCAGATTACGGGATATTGGTGGTCTTATCATCGTTGACTTTATCGACATGAAAAATCAGGAACATCGCCGGCAAATTGCCAAGTCAATGGAAGATTTCATGCGAAAAGACCGATCACAACACACCATTTTGCCTCTGTCAAAGTTTGGCCTGATGCAAATCACCCGTGAACGGGCCCGTCCTGAAATTGCCATGAACACGGCAGAAGTTTGTCCAACCTGCAACGGCAGCGGTGAGGTAAACCCAACGATTTTGTTAACCGATGATATAGAACGCGATCTGACCTCGATAATTCAGTCTCGTCCAAGATCTGTTCTCACTTTGAGGACTCATCCATATCTGGAAGCCTTCCTGAAAAAAGGCTTATTTAATATCCGCTGGAAATGGTTCTTGAAATTCAACAAATGGGTGAAAATCATTTCCGATACAGATTACCCCCTTTCCACCTACAAGTTTTTTGACGAAAACGACGACGAGATCAGGCTGGACGCTTGATTGAGAGAGGAGAGATAAGAGATGAGAGTTTAATGGTTAGGCTATTGATATTAATTTAAACAGAGAGGGGCGTGAATGGTACCATTCACGCCCCTCTCATCATTTATCTCTCATTTTTCATCATTCTTGATTCATCATTTAATCACAACTTTGTGGTGGCTCTTGAAGGTGGCGCTTTCCAATTGCACAATGTATAAGCCAGCAGGCACTTGCTGAACGTCAAATCCAGTTACCTGACCCTGGTTCAGATTCTGAACTTGCTTGTTCATAATCAAACGTCCTTCCGGGCTTACAATGGATATGTTTACCGTTTCATTAATGTCTGCGCCAACTTTTACATAAAGCATATCACTGGCTGGATTTGGCTGAACAGACATTGGAATGAAAGAATTCCCTGCATCATGAGTGCCGCTTATAAGGGCTTCTTCCATTATAACTCCAGCCTCAGGAACACGTGAACAAGCCATATCGGAGCCTGAGCTTACGCAAGCTTCAGTATCATAGTTGAACATATCCAGCATTTCCAGTTCGTCTACATACCAGTACCCATCACCGCCACTTGCCGGACCTGTATTATCATCTGTACCAAAGCGGAAACGCACAACCAGGTTTTTGCCGGCATAGGCGCTCAGATCAAAATACGATTGTACCCATCCGTTTGAATTTCCAGAGAAACCATAATGGTTAGGAAAGGCAAATGCACCTCCATAAGCGACTTTCGCAGGATATCCGTTACGGAAAGTTACTTCATCTGTAACCCTTCTCCACAATGGGTTTGCTTCATCTACATCCATAAACTCCAGGAACCCAGGGTCGGCGCTGACTTCTGTATTGTATTTATGCCAGAAACGAAGAATTGGCTTTGATCCGGTTACAGCTACCGGAGCAAATGGCTCAAGTACAAAATCAGTTTCGGCGCTGGTTGATTCAGGTGCGAACCAGGCCATGCTTCCTGAATGGACTTCAATATTCTGCAAGGTGAATACAACAATATTATCCTGATTGTTTGAATAAGAAACCCAATCAAAATCTTCGTCCATAATGTCCTGATAAAAACTTACAGAACCTTTGAATGGGCTTGTAGCCATGGTGTATGTTAGGGTGATCACTTCACCAGACTGCATAGTTCCAAGGTGCCATTCCACGAAATTTCCGTTTACCACTCCGCCATTGGAAGCGGTTACCAGGGTCATACCCGTAGGAATTTCATCAGTTACCACAACGTCCGGAGCAGCATCATCTTTGTGGTTGGTAACTGTGATGACAAACTCAGCATTATCCCCGGGTACCAACAATGGCGTTGAAGTGACTTTTTTGATTTTCAATTCTTTTACACAAGTTGGAATTGGCTCAAAATTCTCATATCCATCAGCAGCCAGTTCCGGATCATTTTGAAGTGCCAGATATCCTAATCCTCTACGGGCAAAAACCGAAGAAATCAGACATGTATCTGCACCATCATAATTCATTTTATCAGCCAGCATGATGGCATCTCTACCTGTTTCAAAACCCGGATAGCAGGGCTGCATTTTCATACCATCCATTACTAGAAATATAGCGCGGGCATTTCCACTGTTTGGGTTGTTGATATCGGCGTCGTAACCATATTTTTCAACCATAGCCCAGTAGAGGTCCCACAACATGGCAGTCCAAACTTCACCCAGCGCATGTGTTTCAGGATTTTCCGCAACAGAAGCATAGGTCAATGGATTTACACTCATATCCGTAGTATATGGATAACGGCGTATGCCATTATCATCTGGTCCCTGGCGATAAACGAATGTACCTACACCCCGTTTAGTAGTACCTGAATCTCCAGGTTTAACAGTGGTTACCAGACTGAAAAAGTCGCTCCAGCCCTCACCCATGTTTTCGCTGTTTCCCAGACAAGGGTTGGTTGGACCGCCTGTAAGTCGGTTGGAAATACCATGACCGAATTCATGCGCAATAATGCCATTGTCAAAATCGCCATCAACTTCTGCCGGGCCACCGCCTGAAGATGGTTGCACCAATGAAATGTTTAGTTCAGTGCCTGCATATTGACGGAGTAATGAGCAATCGGCTTTTTTCATCCAAACAGCAGGAATGGTAACCTGGCCACCAACCGCGCCAGCACCAAAACCCGCTTTGGGTGGTGCTTCGTGATCGCAGATGATGCAGGCTACTGCTCCGGCTTGCTCGGCAAGCAGTGCCTTTTCTCCAAATTCACATTCTCCACGGTCAATCATCAGGATTTTACCGGTGACGTCATTCAGAGGTGGTGTACATCCAACTGTAGGTTCAATACCGTCATTTACAAATACAACATCTGCTGTGAGAGGTACATCTGTAACGGATCCTCCCCAGCCGCCCTGGCCACCATAATAGGAGCCGGAAACCACACCGGGTTCATTCACACGTACAATTCCACCGCCGGTAGCATTCCACAGGTACATCTGCATTCTACCAGGATTACCGTCTGTCGGTGTTGCAAAATTTGCATTGTTTACACCGCTCCCATCCAAGGCTTGCGCCAGAACAGCATCAGTGCCTTCCCCTGGGTGTCCGTAATTGTTTGTTTGAAAGTTACCTCCTTCTTCATCGAATCCATAACGATAAGTGAAGTCGTGCATCATATTATTCATGTAGAATAAATTGGCAATAGCTGCCAAGGCATTGTCGGGGGCTTCTGAATTGGCATCGTACGGAAAATCAAACGCGAGCGTTGGACCGGCATCTGCAGATTCTGTAGGATCCGGTGTGTTATCATTTGCCCGATCGTCGAAGGCCCAAACGTTATTACCTCTTGTATACGTGAACTCTGCACCTTCCTGTCCATCAATATCCAGCCAGCCATAAGGTGAGGCCATCGGATCATAAGGATTTACAACAATGGATCTATTGCCTTCGTTAGGGGCCAAAAGTGGCAAGGCGAATACATTGTAGCTTTCATCTACAAGCAAATTTGGTGTGGAGCTTATCACCTGAGTTTGCTGAGTATTTACAGCTTTCGCCTCCACGCAGTGATCTTCTTCATGTTCAAAAGAGCCAACCTTACAGTAATTCGTTTGGTTGAATTTATCCAATACCAATCCTGTTTGGGCATCCACCCTTAAATTCCAGATATCATTGCTGGACTTCTGATCAATCACCAAGGTCCAGGCAAGGCGTGCCTTGCCATCACTTGTTTTTACATAACAGGCAGACACTTTAATTGGATTTCTGGAGATTTCAGCGCCCTCAAAAATCCAATTTTGGTCATTGATTTTTTCTTTGAGAGAAGGAACCGAATATCCATCCAGTCCAAGATCTTCCAAGCCTAATTCAAGGGCCTGATAGGCGCTCAGGGAAGGAAGTGTAGTATTCACATTTCTGTGCAGATCACGAACAAATTGGTGACCAACTGTAAACACTTCTCCTTTTTTTGAGACATTTAGTCCAATTAAACCATTAAAAACAGGTATTCCGAGATGTTGCTGTTGCACCCAAACATGCGTAACGCCATTGTGTTTGGTTGTATACTCATAATTCACATTGGTTTCTGCTACATCCTCATTGGTTAAGCCCAAGTCATAAGCATGCAGGTGAAGAAAACTGAGGGCCTTTTCGCGCGCTGATCTGTCAGCTTGCGCAGTTGCCAGCTGAAATGAGCAGCTGAGCATGAAGGCTACAAATAAAAAGCGGGTAGTAGTAAAGTGTCGGATCATAGGATATCAGACAGTAAGATTTGGTTAATAAATATCGTGCGTAAATATTCCAGAATGAAATTGGAATAATGTTTATTCAAATGGAATAATTATTGGAGAATTTGCCCAAAGGTAACACGAGTGTAGTTTCTCATTATTACTGCTTATGAAAATGTCAAAAATAGCCAAGATCAAATCAATACAAAGGGCTTAGAGAGTCCGGGGGCTTTTTCTACCTTTGCTCCTGCTGCCTCCGGTATTTTATTGTTCCATCACATTTCAAACTACTTTTCTGTGCCAGAAGTAAAACTGTTCTCCTGTTCCGCATCCACCAAACTTGCGGCACAAATTGCCAAACATTACGACAACCCACTCAGCGATACCACACTTGCCCGTTTCAGTGACGGTGAAATGCAAACCATTATCAATGAAAGTGTGAGAGGCGCCTACACCTTTTTTATTCAAAGCACCTGCCAGCCACATGATAACCTGGTTGAACTTCTGCTATGGATTGATACGGCCAAAAGAGCTTCTGCAGGCTATATCACGGCGGTAATTCCATATTTCGGATATGCCAGGCAGGATAGAAAAGACAAGGCCAGGGTGCCCATCAGTGCAAAATTAGTAGCCAATCTGCTTACTGCTGCCGGAGCTGACAGGATTATGACCATGGACCTCCATGCTGACCAGGTGCAAGGTTTCTTCGACATTCCGGTGGACCACCTTCGTTCGGAAGCGATATACATCCCATATCTATCGGAGCAGGATCTATCCGGTACCATTTTCGCAAGTCCGGATGTGGGTGGAGTAAAGCGAGCCAGGGTATACGCCAAACAATTTGGTTGCGAACTCGTAATCTGCGATAAATACCGCACCAAAGCCAATGAAGTGGCTGCCATGACCGTAATCGGAGATGTATCAGGAGGTGATGTAATATTGGTAGACGACATGGTTGATACGGCCGGAACTCTTTGCAAAGCTGCCGATGCGCTCATTGAAAAAGGGGCAAAATCAGTACGCGCCATTTGTACGCATCCGGTATTGTCAGGCAAGGCATACGATAATATTGAAAAGTCTAAACTTTCCGAGTTAATTGTTTGCGATACCATACCAATTAAGCCATCGAAGAAAATCAAAGTATTGTCAACTGCCAGTTTGTTCGCAAGGGCCATTCGAAATACGGTAGAACATAAAAGCATTTCTGCCTTATTCCATCAATCTGAACCGCTTTCTTGAAATATTCGGCCGTTCCGTAAATGAGAATTGCAAATACGAGGGGCGCCCAATTACCTTCGTACCAGTTTTCTCATAGTATGTTTTGATTTTCCTACTGCTTCCTTCTTGGCGGTAGGATTTTTTTTGAATCCTTTTCCCTTCTTCTGCGGCCCTCGCCAATTCTTCGGTTATTGGCACTTGGCGCGACACTTTCCCGTTGTCGCGCCGGGTGCGGACTACTTTCCCAGACTTTCTTTTTCTATTTGTTAACACCAGCTACCTGCAACATAGCTTTACCTTTGCAGCAAATGCTGAAGCAAGTTCTATTTTCCCTTCTTTTTTACGTACTGGCACAAACCTCTGTTGCTCAGGTTCAATCCAAAGCATACGGTTTGATGTTACAAAGCTTGTTAGATCATACAGTTCCTGAGGTAAGCGTTCATGAACTCGCAGACAAGCAATCGAATGCTCTATTCCTAGATTCCAGGGAGCCAAAGGAATTCGCCGTGAGTCATATAAAAGGAGCTGTCAATGTTGGGTATGACCATTTTGATATAGCCCAATTGCCTAAAACCAATAAGACCCAGAAAATTGTGGTGTATTGCTCCGTAGGCTATCGCAGCGAAAAAGTCGCTGAGAAGCTACTGGCTGCTGGTTATTCGAATGTGTCCAACCTGTATGGTGGCTTGTTCGAATGGGTAAATGAAGGGTTACCGATCGTTGATAGCAAAGAGAACGGCACGGAAAAGGTGCATGCCTATAGCCCAACCTGGGGCATTTGGCTAAACAAAGGCCAAAAAGTGTATTAGGGATTATTTCTCAAAAAATCAGGGAGCTGTTTTAAGGCTGCTATTTCTCTGAATTTTCCTCTGGCCTCTTCAGCCGGACTTCCGAAATAGGTTTTCCCTCCTTCCAGTGATTTTGCCACACCACTTTTGGCCAACACAACTGCTTTATCGCCGATATGCAGCGCCTGGGCTATGCCTACCTGACCATATAGTACTACGTGGTCACCAACAATCGTTTTGCCACCTATGCCAACTTGTGCAGCAAAAAGGCAATGTTTGCCTACAATGACTCCATGTCCGATGTGAATTTGACAATCAAGCTTACTCCCCTCTCCTATCACAGTATCACCGCTCACGCCTTTTGCTATGGTACACCCCGCTCCTATATCTACATGGTCATGAATGATGACGCGACCTCCAGAGCGCCATTTTTGGTAGGCGCCCTCTGTATTCTTTTTGAAATAAAAAGCGTCAGGGCTAATGGTTGAATTTGGCCCAATGGTAACATGCTGGCCTATATATGAATACTCTCCAATGTATGTATTTGCCTGAATGACACTGTTTGCCCCAATTTCCACATTGGCTGCAATAACTACTCCCGGTTCAATGATCACACTGGGATGAATGCTAGCATCCAGGCTAATGTTTTGGCTCAGATACTCTATTGGCCTGTAGGATTTTATAATATCGTCATACACCTTAAATGGCTCCTCCACCACCAGAATGACTTTTCCGGGTGGACAAGCGGTTTCTTCATTCAGGAGAATAACGGTTGCAGCACTTTTCAGCGTTTTATCAAAATACTTTTTTACATCTGAAAACGCTATATCTCCTGGCTCTACTTTGTGAATTTCATTAATGCCACTAGCCAACAGATTATCATCGCCAATGATGCGGGCCTGGTATTTATCAGCCAGTTGTCGAACAGGAATTGCTTGTGGAAATTTCATACATGCAGATTAATTCACGCAAAGGACATGACTTAAATTGACAAAGTGAAAACTTAGCAATGTGATAATTTGAATTTGTGTCCCTAGAGCTTGTTGATTTTGATAAAAAAACTAATGGATTCAATACTTTTACCGCTAAACCGACCTGATATGAGATTTTTGTTTTCCTTTCTTTTTCTAATTCTTTTAATTGCCCTGCCTTCAAAAGCATATTCCCAGGACCGCCGACCTGGTGACCCTTTGAAAAATGAAATGCGCGCTGTTTGGGTTGCAACCGTAGCCAATATCGATTGGCCATCATCCCCAGGCTTATCCTCTGAGCGACAAAAAGCTGAGTTCGACAGTTTGCTGGATGTTCTCAAGGCGATGAACATGAACGCCGTTTTTGTGCAGATACGGCCGGCTGGCGACGCATTTTACAAGTCTAAAACGGTACCACTGAGCCGTTTTTTGGTTGGCAAACAGGGCACAGCCCTCGATGACAGCTTGTATGACCCATTGACTTACATGATCAAGGCTACCCACGATAGAAGAATGGAATTCCATGCCTGGATGAATCCTTTCAGGGCGTCATGGGACCTGGACACTGCGAAACTGGATAGTATTCACCCGCTTAGGGCCTTGTCGCCTGCCACTAAAAAACAATGGTTTTACCAATATGGCACCAAGTGGTATTTTAACCCGGCAAACCCTTCTGTACGTTTGTATCTGGTAAATGTAGTAAAGGATGTTCTGCTGCGTTACGATGTGGATGGCATTCATTTCGACGATTATTTCTACCCGTATAAAGAATCTGGATTAAACCTCGATGCAGCCCTGGATGATTACAATGCATTTGCGAGTGGAAATCACAGTTACACAGATATTGGAGATTGGCGACGCGCCAATGTCAACAACCTGATCGAGAACGTCTCGAAAACCATCAAGAAATACAAGCCTTATGTGAAATTCGGGATCAGTCCTTTTGGTGTATACCGAAATAAGGACCGGGATCCCGTGAATGGGTCCAATACCAGAGCTGGCATCACTTGTTACGACGATCTGTACGCCGACATTCTGTTGTGGTTAAAAAACGGATGGGTAGATTATGTGGCTCCCCAAATTTATTGGAGTGCAGGATACGCACCGGCCGATTTTGAAGTTTTGCTCGATTGGTGGAGTAAACACACGTACGGCAAGCAATTGTACATTGGACATGCTGCCTACAAAATAAACAATTCGCCCAACGACCCGCATTGGGCAGAGCCCGAAGAAATGGGCAGGCAGATCAGAATGGCCCGTGCGAATGCCAATGTGGACGGCAGCATTTTCTTTTCTGCCAGGCCCTTATTGAAAAACATGCTGGGAGTTCAGGATAGCCTCATTGCTACGCTTTACAAGCAACCTGCTCTGATGCCTCCAATGGCTTATTTGTCAAAAGCAACACCAGCAACAGCAACTGTTTGTCGGGTAAAAGGTACCCCCAGTACGGTGCAACTCACCTGGAACCTGTGTGGGTTATTGTCTGGCGATGAGATGCCTTTCTACTATGCTTTGTACCGTTTTGATGGTGAGGGCATTGGCAATTTGAATAGTCCGAGAAATTTACTGGCCGTGACGCCATTTTATAGTGAAAAGTGGTATTTCGAAGACTACACTGCGGTAGAAAAAGAGTATTACACCTATGTGGTTACCTCCTTTAACCGGGCAAATGTAGAAGGGAACCCAAGCGACCCGGTTTTTGTGAAAAAGACAAAAAAAGGCGCTAAAAAGAAGAAGAAGTTTTGGGGATACCTTTTCTAAGGGTCAACCCTATATCAAAATGAATGCTTAGTCTGATGTAAAACCATAGAACCAGAAAGATTATGCGCAAGAATCTGTTATTATTCGCCGTATTAACCCCACTTTTCTGTATTGGTCAAACAAACATGTTGATCACCAGCTCCACAACCGAGCAGGTAATTATTGGTAATTATGACCCGGCGCCTTATGCCGGAACCCAGGTTTTAGACCCGGTTGACCTTGCTTCCCAACTGGAAGATGCAATTTCTCCGGATAGCTTAAAAGCATCCTTAATCAAACTGGCGACCTTCAGGACCAGGAATTCCGGCAGTGATACAGTTTCTACAACCGAAGGTTATGGTGCAGCCAGAAGATGGGCTTTTCAGAAATTTAAGGAGATCAGTCAGGCAAATAACAACCGTCTTCTGCCATCATACTTCCAGTTTGATCAAAGTATCTGTGGAATGGGGCAGCACAGCAATGTGTTGGGTGTTTTGCCAGGAAGTGTGCCTTCCAGTGGGTTTATCCTGGTAGAAGGACACATGGACAGCCGCTGTGCCAGTGTTTGCGATGTAGATTGTGTAGCTGAAGGCATTGAGGATAATGGCTCAGGCACGGCCTTGGTACTTGAACTTGCGAGGGTCATGGCACAATACGAATTCCCCAACACCATTGTTTTTATGATTACCACCGCAGAGGAACAGGGACTTTATGGCGCTCAGGCATTTGCCATTTATGCACAGCAAAACAATCTTCCTTTAAGAGCCGTGTTAAACAATGATGTCATTGGTGGAATCATTTGTGGAAAAACATCTTCGGCACCTTCCTGCCCAGGGCTGAACGATATTGATTCCATCGGTGTACGGCTTTTTTCCCAGGGTGGCTACAATTCTAAAAACAAACAGCTGGCCCGTTTTATAAAACTTGAATACCAGGAAAATCTACTCCCATACGTTGCCGTACCCATGGACATCAGGATCATGAGTCCTGAAGACCGCTCCGGGCGCGGCGGTGACCATATCCCATTCCGCCAACGCAGTTTCGCCGCCATGCGATTTACCTCTGCTAATGAACATGGAAATGCCAGCAACAATACGGGTTACACAGACAGGCAACATACCTCGGATGATGTTTTGGGTGTGGATACCGATGGCGATATGGTGGTTGACTCCTTTTTTGTCGATTTCAATTATCTGGCCAGAAACACACTTATTAATGCCAACGCAGCCTCCATAGCTGCCAGAAATGTTCCATTGCCGCCCGATTTTACTGCTATAAGAAGCAATGACAAGTTGATCATGAACTTCAATACAGCTATTGATACACAAACCATCCGAATCGCCCTCCGATCTGTAACAAATGATTGGGATACGGTGTACACACTGTCTCCTTCATTTTCAGATGAATTGTTTTGCAACCCCAGTTTGCCTCTTTACGTAAGTGTTGCAGGCGTGGATAATTATGGAGCAGAAAGTCTCTTCTCCAGCGAGAAAATAGTGTCCACCTCTGCAACCAAGGATCCGGAAACGGCTGAGGATAAAGGCATTGAACTTTATCAAAATCACCCCAACCCTTTTGATGAAGCAACCTGGATATCATTTTTCGTACATAAAATGCCAGCCACTGTTTCAAACTCTTTTGTTCAAATAAGTGATCACCAAGGAAAAGTCATTCAGCAATTACCCGTGCAGATTAAACCCGGCATGAACGAAGTATTGTATTCACACGGTTATGGCGTTACTGGAGCTTTTGTTTACACACTTATTGTAAATGGAAGAAAAATTGAAAGCAAACAAATGATCTTTGCCAATTAATCCAGAGTTACCAGTTGTTAAACACGGTAGAATACAACACGGAAATAATCGTTTAGCAGTTAAAACCCAAACCGATTTACATAACCATAGATCTATATGAGAATCATTTGCATTACAATCCTTGTTTTAAGTATTACCACTCAAAGTTGCAGTCTGTTTAAAAAGTCGTCTGACTCTACAGACTCCCGAAATAAAGGCCTGGATCAAACCACCCTTACTCCGGTAGAGTACAATTCCAGCGACAGAAACTACGATTATGTGACCAATTACAACCGGGCAGCTGTGTTGGAAATGGAACGCAAAGGCGTGCCTGCGAGCATTACCCTGGCACAGGGGATCCTGGAAAGCGGTGCCGGAACAAGCCAGTTGGCTCAACTGGCAAACAACCATTTTGGTATTAAATGCGGCGGAGACTGGAACGGTAAAACTTATTATAAGAAGGATGATGACAGAGATGAAAATGGAAATCTGAAAGAATCCTGCTTTAGAAAATACAACAGCGTTGAAGAGAGTTTTATCGATCACGGTGAATTCCTGAGAGACCCTCGCAAAGCCAACAGGTATGGTTATCTGTTTAACCTGGACAGAACAGATTACAAAGGCTGGGCCCGAGGACTTCAATCTGCCGGATATGCCTCTTCACCGGATTACGCCAACCGTTTGATTGATTTGATTGAGCGATACAAGCTATATGAGTATGATTTCCCCGGCAATGCAGGGCCTCAAACTTTCCCTGGCACACCTGGTGCCGGCGACAACGGTGGTGTAAAACCTGAAGGCCCTTATGCTCCAGGGACACCGGCCTCTGCTTCTGGCCGTATTGGCCGTGTTAACGATGTAAAAGTAGTCGCTTCCAGAGAGGGTGAAACGCTGGAAGACATTGCCCGTGCCTATAGAATCAACACAGATAAAGTGGTGGATTACAACGATCGCGGATATCCGCCCGGAGTTCGCCTGAAACCCAATACAAGAATATTTATTCAATGCAAACAGAACCAATGGAGAGGTCGGGCCACCACCCATACTGTTCGCGAAGACCAAACCATGTTCGACATTTCACAGATTTATGGTATTCAGCTGGAAAAACTGTTGCAAAGAAACGGCTTGGCAAGAGGGCAGGAACCCGCTGTAAATGAGAGAGTTCGCATCCGGAAGTCACGTGAGCCGCTTGAACCGATAAAATTGAGGAATGAATCCATCGATCCAAGCCCGGTAGGAACAAAGCCACCGGATGACGATCTGATCCTGGATGGAACACTTGACTTTGATATTTCACCTAACGAAACAAAAACAAACGACCCTTCTACCAGCAACCCAAGTACTGGAAGCAATCCTAAACCGCCAGCTACCAGCGGGGTTCCATACCCGGATAGTACCAATCCTGGCAGCTCTGATCCAGTACCGAACCGGCCAACAACAGAAACTGTCGAGACACCTGTACCTCCAGGCTACCACAGGGTGGTAAAAGGAGATACACTGTACAGACTTTCCAAATTGTACAACACTACAGTTGCGAGATTGAAAGAGGTCAATAACCTTGGCAGTGACAATATTCAGATCGGACAGGTGCTTAAGGTAAAATAAGCAATCATGGAACAACATGAATCTGCATTTGAGCAGGATCCTGACCTAAAGCGACTGGAAGGCATTGCGAATTTGCTGGATAATCAATTCCGGATTCCCGGCACCAACATCCGCTTCGGGCTTGACGGGATCATTGGTCTAATACCCTATGTTGGTGATGTAGCCGGTTTTGTAATCTCCGGTTTTTTGATGCGGACAATGGTAAAAAAAGGCGCCGGACCTATCCTGATGCTCAGGATGCTGTGGAATTTTGTGCTGGATGCCTTGATTGGCTTGGTGCCCTTTTTTGGTGACCTGGCAGATTTTGGATACAAAGCCAACTTTCGCAATGTGCGTTTGCTCAAAAACTATTACGCTGATGGGAAAGCCAAGCCAAATGCAAAAGGTTCCCTTGCCTTGCTGGCTTTCATGTTTTTACTATTACTCGCCTTATTGATCTGGGTTATCTGGAAAATATCTTCCCTCGCATTCACCTGGGTCTGGAATCTGTTTTTTGGTGGTTAAAAGGATTGGGGTTCGCACAAACCTTATAATTGGGTAGTGCGAACCCCGATCAAAATCCATGTTGCTTATTGAACTGTAAGCGTCAATTCAACAGAATTAACCAGGCCATCGCGATTGATAACTGTGAAAACATAACGCTCAGTACCCGCTTGATTACGGGTCGTAATGTTTATGTCCCGACTGTAATTGTCACCTTGAATTCCTGTCAGAGATTCGTTGATAAAGCTAGTTAAAGTACCACCATCAAAGCTTTGCGATGCATCGAAGGTTTTCAACACGTCCTTATCCTCTGTCTTAGCGGCATCGATACCTACCAGAATGCTTGTATTCTGCGCCACAACCATGTCAGCAGAGGTGTAACCCGCCGTTGTCTTAAAAGAAATTGCAGGCAGCTTTCCTTCGTCTTTTTCACAAGCGCTCAGAACGGTGATTAACAAAACAGCGATATAAAGGAATGACTTTTTCATTATGTACATATGATTGAATACCCCAGACAATATGCTGGAGTAGATGAGTTAGAAAATAGTGTGAATTCCAATTCCAGCGTGTTTCAGATGACACGGCTGAATTTGAACGAATTGAGGGAATGGAAAAATAGCCTTTGAGAATCAGGCCTTTATCAGGAAAGTCCGAAAACTTCGGGAGGAGGAGAGTTTATCCTCATGTGAGGATTTAAATAAAATTCAAAAAGTTCGTCAGGCTTCGGATTGATCACTTTAACATCACCCAATAAACTTGCTGAATTTTCTTCAAAAAAAAGGAACCCGGCCACTACAGATGCCATCCTTTGCTTTTTATCACTTCTCTGAGTACCAAAGCGAGTCTTCATGCGCTTGTGAATGGCGGTTTCCTCTCTATCTGGCAAAAGTGACAACACAACCTGGCCTCCATTTCGAAATAAATGAACTATTTCGAAAAACTCCTCATTAATCACACATTCCCTTTCATTTCGGCGAATGGCCAAAAAACGTTGCTCGGAAATCGTAATTCTTACCAACAAGGGACTGTTCAACGAAATGCTGTTAACCAAGGCCCGCTGTTTTCGCTGAACATTCTGCACTGCAAACTGATCAATGCCACAGAAAACCAAATTTAACAAAACACCTGTCACCAACATGAAATGCAGTGAAAGCGCTATGGTATATCTGTTTGAATTTCTGATCATGTCAGTTCAGGACTTAGCAAATCAATTGACTTAAAGCCAGGTGACTTTAGTACTCAGGACCAAATTAAAACCAGGGTTGTACAAGCCATAATATTTAATCCGGGACAAGTGGTCTGCGTAAAGTTTGTTCATAATATTCTTTGCAGCCAAAGAACATTGCCATTTTATTTTCTTTTTGGTTTCACCAAACCCTGCCATCATATTGAATAAAGCATAATCAACCGTTGACGTTTCAAATTGAGCGGGCTTGTTTTGTGGAAAAACGTATTGCAACTCAGGCTCCCAATAACAATCAAAATGGGATATTTTGCCCATCCAATGAATTGCTGAGTTTATCTGGTATGCAGGGATGAAAGGTAAATTTTCACCATTTTTTAAAAGGCCTCTGGTGGCTGTGGCCGACTCTTTGAACTCCCAACTTTTATTTTGAAATGGTTTGTAATGTATGCTTGCCTCTGCGCCATAAATCCTTGAGTGTTGCTGACGATACCTGAATACGTCAAAACCAAAGAAGTCTTCATTGGTTGGCGCCAGGTACACATAATTATTGAAGTAGTTATGATAAACTGAAGCATTTGCAAATAGCTGATTACCACTATATTCAAAGGTTATATCAGTATTAAAATTTTGCTCAACTTTCAGCTGTGGATCGCCAATTTCATATCGAAAAACACCCTCATGAAGGCCATTTGATGAAAGTTCCGCAAGGTTTGGAGCTCTGAATCCTGTGGAAAAATTCCATTTCAAATTTGTGTTTTCTCCAGGGTTGAAACACAAACCCAGCATACCATTAAAAGATGGTCTGTTAATCTTAAAAGGTTGTACTTCCTCACCAGGCGAATTCAACATGCGCGTTTCAAACGTCTGGATGAATTTATTGGCCACACTGATGCCCGTTTCAACAACAAGCCTGTTGGTATAATACTTTATATAAGCCGCCAGATTGCCTTCCATCATATTGGCATCCGGAATGATGATTCTGCCACCATAATTGGTATTGTTTTCAAAAGTAAATTGCTGATTGATGATCATCATCAGGCGTTTTCGAAGTGGTTTTTCCCAGCGCATTGATTCCAAAAAAGATATCAAATGCATGTTCAGACTGATCTGACCACCTCCTTCATCCTCTTGCCTCTGGTTTGACTGGCACCCTGCGTTCAACCTGAGTACCGAATGATCAAGATAAAAATTGTTCTTGCTGTTCAGGATATTCAGCAACACGTTATGATGTGGCCCGCCCATTTCACGGCTCCACCGTGCATCCGGTTCAAAAAAATCATCGAGCCCCTCCAGAATAAACCCGTATTGGTTGTATGAAAAATTGTAGGTGTTCTCCTGCGTCCATTTTTCCCCTTTTAACCCAAGCCCAGTGCGCAAATAGTAGCCGGTATTTCTTGAGTTAAGCACTCTGGCACCATGCCCATCGCTGTAATCAGCATGATTTTCAATACCTCCGCGGATTCTCCACCAGTAGTTTTTTGTTCCCTTTCTATACCCAACATCAGTTAGTGCTCCAAGCGTATTTGATGACAATCTGACATTGAGATCAGTTTTCTGGTCAGGAATAAACTTTGGCGTTTCTTCGATAACATTGATGACTCCTCCCAGGGCATCCGTTCCATATAGCAGAGCGGCCGGGCCTTTAATAACTTCTACCTTAGAAATACCTATTTGGGACAATCCAAGTCCATGTTCGTCCTGCCATTGTTGGTTGTCAAAACGGAGACCTGACAACAAGACCAGAATTCTATTGCCGTATAAACCTCTAATAACTGGCTTGCTAATCGCCCCCCCTGTGCTGATCTGCGATACTCCGGGAATTTGAGCCAGTGCATCCGATAAATTTTGGGGAGCCTTGATTTCCAGGCTTTCCAATGAATAGGGCTCGATATTGAGTGAAGTACTTTTTCCGGCTGTTTCCTGAAACCCGCTGACCACCACTTCAGGTAATAAACTTGTAGAATCAGATTGCGCGATTGCCTCTTCAATCATTAAGATCATGAGCAATCCGAAAAAATATTTTGAGCAGGGTAAATTCATAATTTTTGCCAACACAACTGACCATTCACATTTTCAAATGGTCTATATCATCTCCAATGGATAATTGTGGCAGCAAAGAAACTGTGAACAAATGCGAAGAGAAAAGTAAAGCAGCCATTAATTTGGATTTTGCTATTTGCCGGCGATTCGAGGAAATATCCCAGACCCTTCTACCTTTGTTGAACAAATCAGCCATTTATGAAGCACTTGATTTCCTGTATTTTACTGATTGGTCTTGTATTTCCGCTAAAAGCCCAGGAAACACTTATCCTCTCGGATTCCGCGCGAATTAGTCTTATGACCGTTGCACCTGGTGAATTTGTGTACAGCACCTTCGGTCACAGTGCCATTAGGCTAAAAGATCCGGCCAATCGTTTCGACCGTTGTTATAATTACGGGACTTTTGAATTCGAACAACCCAATTTCCTGTTGAAATTTTGCCGTGGAAAATTGCTTTACAACCTCGATGTTGAGCCGTATCGGAGTTTTGAATATGGCAATCTTCACGATAGGAGGCCAATGCAGGAACAAGTGCTAAATCTGAGTCAGGAACAAAAGCAACGGCTTTTTAATTTGCTGGAAGAAAACTACAAAGTGGAAAATCGATACTATAAGTATGATTTTTTCTACGACAATTGCGCTACCAGAATTCGGGACATTCTGAATGAGACTTTCTTTTACCAAATTCACTACGATACGTCTTTTCTTGCACAGCACGCCACCATGCGCCAACTCTTAAAACCTTACCTGGCCGAAAAACCCTGGCTGGATTTTGGAATTGATCTTGTGCTGGGGTTGCCCGCAGATAAGAAAGCAACTGCCGATGATTACATGTTTCTGCCCGATTATGTAAGAGAAATCATGGGAAAAGCCAAATTAGCTGATGGGAAATCGCTGGTGAAGGGAACCAGAAATATTCCTGAACATGCATATCCTGAAAATCCCGTCTCCCCCACTCCATTCGATCGTCCATTATGGGTTATGTCCTTTTTCGCACTGATTGGTTTGCTCTCCATGGCAAATCCGCGTACCGAGCGCATTTTTGACATCATTTTCTGGTTTCTGTTGGGAATAGCCGGTCTCGTTATTTTTCTGCTCTGGTTTGCCACCGATCACTCGGCTACCAAAAACAATTTGAACATACTATGGGCACTTCCTACACACCTGTTCTTTTTTTACAGGATCAGAAGAAATGAATGGACGGAGATCTACTTTCTGGGGGTAGGATATCTGGCGGCAGCTTTGCTGGTATGTTGGGTATGGCTGCCACAGGCATTACCCGTAGCAGCCATACCGATCATTTTTTTAATAGTGGTAAAAAGTCTGTGGCGCAGATACTGGAAAAAAGGCAAGGCCAGATTTGCCTAGAGCCGAATCAGCCTTTTGCTTCCGGTTTTTTTCTGGTTCGGGAAGTTTTTTCCAATTGATTTGATGTTTCTGGATTGCTCAACACAGGTGTGGGAGCTGGTTGATTGTTTGTTGCCGGCGCTGGAGCAGCGGCAGCTGTGGCCGAAGAACGAAGGGTCACCAGTTTTTTCAAGGTCTCAAACCAGAAAGTTGCTCCCAAAGACACACCTAGTGCCGTTGTAAGCCAACCTATGATCTTATAAATCCACCATTTCAAATCAACTCCTGACCAATCAACTGTATCCCAGCCAAGCCCGAGCGGCGATTCAAGGGCAGCGATGTTTTCATTTACTAACTGGCCAATCTTGGCTTTCGCCTCGGCGATGTCCGGGTTTTCCAAATTAGGTGCTGCTGGAGCAGCTTGAGTATTCATAAAACTGGCAGCCTGATCAGCCACCATATTGCTCAAAGTGGCATTAATACTGAGGTTGTGGTAAATATTGATCACATCGGCATTGAAAATTACAGCCAACACCAGTCCAATCCCAACAAGCCAGGCATGAGCTTTGCGTTTATAGGCAGCTGAGGCGCGTTCCATCACCTCATTGTACCATGATTCCACTCTTTGCTTCAAATCCTGCAATTCACCATTTGACTGTTTGTACAGAAATACCGCTAATTTTTTTGGTGGTCCTTCAGGAAGAGAATTCAGTTTTTCTTCCAGATTTGTATTTCCATCAATATTCATGACATCCATCAGAATTGCGGTGAAGGTGTTGGCATTGATCCAGGCTGGAAGCGCGCGTTTCTTACCGTCGACTTTTGCTTTTTCTCTGGAGCCCACGGCTAATTGTTCGAAAAACGGATGTTGAACAAATTCATCACAGGTCTCTGAGCCGATCATACCCTTGATGGCATCAACCAATTGTTTGCCTCGCAAGGAAAGATACCCGGCGATTAACTCCATTACAGTTGAGGCCAGCAAGCTGAAGAGCAACATGATGAAGACAATGCCTATAACAGTGGAAAGAATGGAAAGCATAAAGGAAGTTTTAAATGGTAATTGATGGTGTTTGTTCCAATTTGAATAATGATTAACCTGCAAACAGGTTTTGTGGGCTAAATATATCACAAAGTTGGCATTTGACTGTGTTACTAAATCATGATTTCACGAATACTATTGTTTAGCCAACTAACTCCCTAAGCAATTGTCTATTAGCATATTAAACAATGCCTTCAATCAGCCTTATTTTAGAACGGAAGGAGAATTGACCTGGAAACAACATAAATGCTGAGTAAGCAAAAGCTATCTTTGCGGCAACTCTAACAATTACAAAGCATGAAGAAAAAGCGTGTATTAGTGGCCGGTGGCGCCGGCTTTATTGGCTCTCACCTTTGCGACAGATTTTTATCTGAAGGATATTCGGTCATTGCCATGGACAATTTGCTGACCGGTGATTTGGCCAATATAGAGCATCTGTTTAAGGAAAAAGACTTCGAGTATTATCACCACGACGTAACCAAGTTTATCCACGTGCCTGGTGATCTGGATTACATCTTACACTTCGCATCACCGGCCAGTCCAATCGATTACCTGCAAATGCCCATTCAAACGCTTAAAGTAGGCGCTCACGGCACGCATAATCTGCTCGGTTTGGCCAAGGAAAAAAAAGCCAGAATCCTGGTGGCCTCTACCTCGGAGGTATACGGTGATCCGCATGTGCATCCGCAAACAGAAGAGTATTGGGGAAATGTAAATCCCGTTGGACCACGTGGCGTTTATGATGAAGCCAAGCGCTTTTTAGAGGCCATTACCATGGCTTATCACAATTACCACGGAGTGGAAACCCGGATCATCCGTATTTTCAATACATACGGACCGAGGATGCGCGTGAACGATGGAAGAGTGCTTCCGGCCTTCTTCTCCCAGGCCATCCGGGGCGAAGGACTTACGGTGTTTGGGGACGGATCGCAAACTCGTTCGTTCTGTTATGTAGATGATCTTGTTGAAGGAATTTACCGGTTATTATTAAGTGATTATCATTTGCCGGTGAACATGGGTAATCCATCTGAAATTACGGTCATGCAATTTGCCCATGAGGTAATGGCATTGGTCAACAATCCGAAGGCATTTATTGACTATCGCCCATTACCGGTTGATGATCCAAAACAACGTCAACCAGATATCAGCAAGGCAAAAAACATACTGGGCTGGGAGCCAAAATTCAATCGGGAAGAAGGACTCAAGCTTACCTATGAATACTTTAAAAAAGCAGTGAAATAAGGACCATGAAAACCATTTTGATCACCGGAGGAGCCGGGTTTATAGGATCACATGTCGTACGGTTATTTGTAACCAAATATCCGGATTACAAAATTGTCAATCTAGACGCGCTTACCTATGCCGGCAATCTGGAGAACCTGAAGGATCTTGCTGACAAGTCAAACTATATTTTTGAGAAAGCGGACATATTGAATGCAGAGCGCCTTGCGGAAATATTCCAAAAACATCAGCCGTCCGGTGTAATCCATTTGGCTGCAGAGAGCCATGTGGATCGCTCAATTTCAAATCCCATTGCTTTTGTGGAAACCAATGTACTGGGGACCGTTAATCTGTTGAATGCTGTTCGAAACTTGTGGGGAGATGATTTGGAGGGGAAACGATTTTATCACGTAAGCACTGATGAAGTATATGGCTCACTAGGTGAAGAAGGTTTGTTTACAGAAAGCACTCCCTATGACCCGCGCTCGCCCTACTCCGCTTCCAAAGCAGCAAGCGATCATTTCGTTCGGGCTTATTTCCATACCTATCACCTGCCTGTTGTTTTATCCAATTGCAGCAACAACTACGGACCGCATCATTTTCCTGAAAAACTTATACCACTGATTATCAATAATATAAAAAAGAATAAATCACTTCCAGTTTACGGAGATGGCAAATACACTCGTGATTGGTTGTGGGTAAAGGACCATGCATCGGCCATTGATACCATTTTTCACAAAGGGCGATCCGGAGAGACCTACAACATTGGCGGAAACAACGAATGGAAGAATATTGACCTTGTGAAGAAGCTTTGTGACATCATGGATGAGTTGTTAGAAAGACCGGCAGGCAGCTCCAGACAATTGATCACTTTCGTTAAAGACCGGCCCGGCCATGATCGCCGGTATGCCATAGATTCATCCAAGCTGCAACAGGAACTCGGTTGGGAACCAAGTATGAAATCAGAAGAGGGGTTCAGGGAAACAGCGAAGTGGTATCTCGAAAATGAGGCCTGGCTGGATCATGTACTTTCAGGGGAATACCAGGCGTATTATGAACAGCAGTATAAATAGGTAGTAGCGGCACGTGAGTCTGATTAGAACAGTCCATATCTACAGTTTGATCAATTGAATTCTCCATACACACACCTGAATCCTTCCGTAAGATCAATTACACAATGTTTGGTCTAAAAGGCTAAATGAGCTTATTTTTTAGTGTTTTATTGGGTGATCATTCACAAAACTACCAACCTATGATAAACACAAAACACTTCCTTATTGGCATAAGCCTTTTATGCCTCTTTTCCCAAACCATTCCTGCACAATCATTTGACATTTACATCAGCGATGCCGGCAATTTCAATAACCCGCCCTGGCAAATCCTGAAGTTTGATCAAAATGGTCAAAACGGCGTGGTTTTTACAACTGAGCACTTGGCATGGCCGCAGGATATTGTATTTCTGGAGGACAAAAATGAAATGCTGATCTCCAATCTGAACAGCGGAGAAATTTCCAGACATAATGCCACCACAGGGGCTTACATTAATTCATTTGCTACCGGCATAAGTGGTCCAACCCGTATGAAAATCGGCCCCGACAGCCTGCTTTATGTGTTGCAATGGCAAGGAGATGGTAAAGTCAGAACATATAATTTAGATGGTACTTTCGCTGGTAATTTCACACAGACAAACGTAACAAACAGCATCGGACTCGATTGGGACAATTCAGGAAACCTATATGTCTCCTCCTACAATGGTAAGTATGTTCGAAAATTTAGTCCGGCAGGCTTTGATCTTGGCAATTTTATAAGCACAGGTTTGCAAGGGCCTACCAATATCTATTTCGACGATACCGGCGATTTGGTCGTGTTGGATTACGTTGCGAACGTCGTTAAGAAATACAACAGTATAGGAGATTACAAAGGTGTATTTATCACTGCTATGCCCAAGGCCGAAGGCGTTGATTTCCTTCCCAACAAGAATATTTTGATGGGATGCGGGCCAGCTTCTTCCATCAGAGAATTTGCCCCTGATGGCAGCTTTGTAAAAACCTTTATTCTGGGTGGTACTTTAGGTTTAAAAACACCCAATGCTGTGGTGATCCGACATGAAACGATTTCAAAAACAAAAGATATCGCGCAGGATACAAAACTTGTCATACCAAACATTGGCGATGTTTTTCAATTAGCTGAGATAGACAGCAATTCATTTGCAGCGCCGCTTGAACTCATCAATGTTCAGGGGGTTATCATTAGAAAAATACAACTTAGCTCGTCCTCAACCATCGACTTGTCAGACTTGCCAATTGGCACTTATTACCTGGTTGGCAAATTAAAATCGGGCACTTCGGTAAGGCAGAAACTGATCGTTCAACATTAGGAACTTGTTGAAAAGTGTAGATGCTCGTACATTTCGAGGTGAATTCCACAGAAAGGTACACATCACTTATTCGCGAAGAAGCTCATCGCTTGGGTTTCGAGTTTGTTGGCTTTGCGCGCGCAGAGCGGCTCGACCAGGAAGCAAAAAGGTTGGAGGAGTGGCTTTCCCGTGGGGCGCATGGTCGCATGTCGTATATGGAAAACCATTTTGACATGCGGGTGGATCCCCGATTATTAGTCCCGGAAGCCAAAACGGTTATTTGTTTAACCTTCAATTATTTCAGAGAGAAAAAACAAACTGATCCCGAAGCGCCCAAACTGGCAAGCTACGCTTACGGTCAGGATTATCATTTTGTTGTTAAAGACCGGCTGAAATCATTGTTGGCATTTATGCAACAGGAAATTGGCGAGGTAAATGGTCGTTGCTTTGTGGATTCAGCGCCTGTAATGGAGCGTGATTGGGCACGAAAAGCGGGACTGGGTTGGAATGGCAGAAATACCCTAACAATTAACCCACGCCGTGGGTCATATTTCTTCCTGGCGGAAATCATTTGCGATCTTCCTTTACTGTACGACGATCCAATCAGAGACCATTGTGGTACTTGCAGAAAATGTGTAGATGCTTGTCCAACCGAAGCCATAAGCCAGGAAGGGTACTTTCTGGATGCTTCCAAATGCATTTCATACCTGACCATAGAACTAAGAGATGAAATCCCATCGGGTTTTAAGGAGCAAATGGCTGGCTGGATGTTCGGCTGCGATATTTGTCAGGATGTTTGTCCCTGGAATCGCTTTTCTAAGCCACATGACACGGAAGAATTTGAGCCCCATCCCGATTTGTTGCAAATGAGCAAACAAGATTGGCAGGAATTAACCGAGGAGGTCTTTGGACTAGTCTTTAAAAAATCGGCCGTCAAAAGAGTCAAATACGGTGGTTTAAAACGGAATATTGCTTTCCTTGAATAGTCACAAAAGATTAGTGCTGGACCAGCACTCTGCGCATTTGGGGTATAAATTGATTACCAAGTTTGATTTCTACCAAGTAAACGCCATCCGGCAGATTTGCTACCGAAATTCCAATTGAGTTATCACCTGCGGCAAGTGGATGATTAGTAATTAGTTGTTTTGTTTGGCCAATTGAGTTCAGCAGCCGTACGTTGACAACTTGAGCTTTATCAGAATCAAGAGCAATGTTTAGTAAATCATAGGCCGGATTTGGGTAAATCTCAATTTGCGCAGCAGACTTTGTAATATCATGCAAAGCTGAAGACTGCAACCCAACAGAAAATGCGTGTCGATCGTATGCTTCAAACTCTCCTGAAACAATGATCGGATTAGCGGGGTTGTCGATGTTATACATTTTGTAATACCCATTTCCGTAATTACAACACATCCCATCGCCATAAGCATCTACGAAATGAATGGAATAACATCCACCAGCAGGCAAATCAAGTGTGTCTTTGATTAAGGTATTGCTTGGATAAGCCCCAGGGCCCGCGTCGACACCCAGTGGGAAGGCACCACCCCCATCCGGACCTACCAGAGAGTTACCACCGTACTCCAACACCTTTCCTGTATCATCTCTTAATTCCCAAAAAGTTTCTTTCCCGTAATTGTCCGTACGAATTTTAAGTACCACCTTTTGCGTCTCAAAATGTTTGGCTATAGTAAAAAAACTGTTCTTATAGTTATTGGAAAAGTCCTCATCCCCTGCATTATTATTAATGCTTGAAATGACCACATTCATGGTTCCGTCGTGATCAACCGGGAAACTGTTGAACTGAATGGGCGACTCACCATAGGTATCGAGATAACCCGTCCAGTCGATGCTTTCAATGGTGTTGTTATTCCACTTCAGGAGGATATTGGCGGAAGTAAGGGGCGCTGATCCCAGGTTGGTAAGTAAGAATGAAGGCGCCAGATCAACGGTACCGCAAATTTCGGGCAGGTCATACCCTGGATCATGCTCGAACACCCCGGCGTTGTTTACACCATAGGCTACAGGGCAGGCCTGCACCCTTTCCCAAATTTCTTCGGCAGAAACGGGATCAAGCTCCTGCAAGCGTTTGTTTGGACAAATCGCAAATATGGTTGGATAGTAACTTACCTGATAAGCGTTGGCGAGCGCCGCATTATTAATAATCGGATATTCTGTTCCAGCAGCATAATTCCCATAAGAATAACCATTGCAGCCTGCGGAGCCATAAATACAATTCACATTAGTGGCAGGATCTCCCTCTACCCAGTATACCCGCGCGGTATTATCACCGGATGGTCCGTGTACTGCGTAAAAATCCTGCAATGCATGACTTTGGTGATACGCCCAACATGGTGGGCACCAGGTGGCACTGAACTCAATCAGTACGATTTTATCATCCTCCAGCACATCATATAAGTGATGCTGTTGGCCATTTATATCCAATACGGTAAAATCGGGAGCAATGCTGCCAGAGGGAAGCTGGGCGTTAACAGACAAAATTGTCAGCCAGAGAATTACAGGTGTCGCCCAAATTTGTTTCATCATCAGTTTTTGCTAATTCTGTCCGTTTTATTACAAAAACGCACAGGCCAACAAATTTAGATAGGGGATTCGGGCCATCATACTATCTTTGTCAAAATTAAACTGACCTGCTAATCAAAGACATTTTAAGCATGAAAAAATTTTTCCTGACCTTATCACTTTTTTGTTACTCTGCATCAATGGTACTGGCGCAATCGGTAATTTCTATTCAACCGCAACCTGCCTCCATTAATAACGATACAAAAGAAGACATTTCAGCAGATGCTGTAATACATAACTTAACAAACAATATCATCCACATGAAATGGGAGCGCCAGGTTATTGAAATAACACCTGGCTGCGAAACTGCGGTTTGTGATCCTAATACCTGTTACGCGCGCTTTGTAGACACAAAGCCATTCGATATGGATCCAAATGCAGAAGGTGAGCTACTTGTTCACTTCTACCGTAATGGATCTCCATGTGCAGGCATTGTGCATGTAGTAGTTACAAATCTTGATGATGCAAATGATGTTACTACGGGTGTATACATGTACAATCAATCCTCCGGCACTGATGATTTGACGATTGCCAATGTAAAACTGTTCCCAAATCCCGTAACAGAATATTTCTCTTTGGAAAATGCAGAAAATGTAGGAAGCATCCGTGTTTACTCTCTTGACAGCAAAGAAATCATTCGTTTTGAGCCTGATGGCAGCAATGTTTACTCCGTACAAAATATTCCTGCCGGCAATTATGTAATTGCCTTGTCAGACAAAAAAGGTTTGCTCTTCCAGGCTTTGGAATTTAGCAAAAAATAAGGGGTCCATTCAACAAAGAATACAAAATGCAGAGTTCAGCACAAGTGCTGAACTCTGCATTTTGTATTCTGCGGTCTGCAATCCCTTAATGCCCCACTTCCACAAAATTTCTCGGTGTTTCGTATAACCTTACGAGCAAATCAAATTTCTGCGGTAGATGTTCCCGCAGAATCTGCCAGATCACCACGCAAATATTTTCCGCGGTTGGATTCAGGTTTTTGAACTCCACCGTATCCACATTCAAATTTTTATGATCGAACCGATGCTCAACCTCTCGCTTAATTAAATCTGCCAGCCAGGCCAGGTTCAGCACCATTCCAGTTTCAGGGTCGATTTCCCCGCTTACTTTTACCTCCAGTTCATAATTGTGTCCGTGATAATTGGGATTGCTGCATACCCCAAATACTTCCATATTCTTTTCATCAGTCCAGTCGGGATTGTGCAATCGGTGTGCAGCATTGAAATGTGCGCGTCTAAAAATGGATACTTTCATGGCGAAATGGATCTTTTGGAATCCATGATGTGGAAACCTGATTTCTGCTAAAAAGTTGCGTGGAAGTTGAAGAGATCGGCTACATCCCATGTAACTTCGCCGGGTGAACTTCAAAGATATTATTGGACAACCAAAAGTAAAAACACTACTCCAACAACTTGCTGGAAGTGATCGCATACCCCATGCTTTGTTGTTTTTGGGAAACACCGGTCAAGGCAATCTGGCACTGGCACTGACATTTGCTCAGTTGTTGCAATGTGAATCATCGGATAGGGACGCTAATGACCCGGAACCATGCGGAGTATGCCCAGCCTGCAGAAAAGCCGCTATTTATAGTCATCCAGACATCCACTATTCTTTTCCGAGCGTAGGCGCTAATGCTGTTAGTACCAACTTCCTGAAAGAATGGCGACAGTTCTTACACGATTCACCTTATGGTACTGTAAATGATTGGTTACAACTACTTGGTTCTGAAAACAAGCAAGGAAACATTACCAAGGATGAATGCAATGCGATCATAAAAAAGCTAAGCCTAAAAACATTTGAAGGCAAATACAAAATACTGATCATATGGCTCCCTGAATATCTGGGAAAGGAAGGGAACCGCCTGTTGAAACTGATTGAAGAACCGCCAGAACAAACGATTTTCTTGCTGGTTGCTGAAAATCAAGACATGATTTTGAATACCATTCTTTCACGATGTCAGTTGATAAAATCTGATATTCTGAATGATGATGACATTGCAGAAGCATTGATACAAAACCATCAGGCAGATCCGGAAAGGGCGCGTGAGATCGCTTTTATAGCAGATGGCGACTATGGAGCTGCCATAGCAGCATTGAAATCGGAAATTGACGACAATTCAGCCTTATTCATTGAATGGCTTAGAAAATGCTGGTTGGGCAATGCTGTTGATCTGATGAAGTGGACAGAAAATTTTGCCCGGCTCGGACGAGAGCATCAAAAACAGTTTTTACATTTTGGCTTACACTTTCTGAGAGAAATCATGGCACTTGTAAGTACTGGAAATGACATGCTGAGATTACGACCTCAAGAACTTGAAACGGCAAAAAACATGTCAAAAGTGTTGACTTTTGATAAGATTAGTCGACTGACAAAACTTTTTAATGACAACATTTACTACGTGGAAAGGAATGCCAATCCCAAGATTCTGTTCATGGATTCTTCCTTAAAAATGAACCGGATTCTAAGGGAGTAATAGCCGATCTGAAAAATGTTCGTTCAAATTATTGATCAATTTCCTTAGCTATTTGTTCCTTTTTTCTGAGATCGCTAATATTTGCAGTTTCTTTGCAAGCAATAACCAATTTCCACCATTAAGCAATACAATATGGGATGTATAGGATGTTCCTGTTCTACAGGAAAGGATAGTACGCCGGGAGGCTGCAGGAGTAATGGAGGTTGTGCTTCAGGCGGCTGTAATCGCCATAACACCTATGACTGGATCTCAGCACTTGGCATACAGGACCCTGTGCCTTTTGATACAATAGAAGTTAGTTTCAAGAATGGTTCTCGAAAAGACTTTTTTAAGAACCCACCCTTTACCCGCGTTGTAACCGGCGATTGGGTAATTGTTGAATCTGGCGCCGGTGGGTATGATGTAGGCACAGTTTCCCTGAGCGGAGACCTCGTTAGGCTTCAAATGAAGCGCAAACGCGTAAGAAACGATGCAAAACTGGGTACAGTAGTGCGGAAAGCCCATGAGCGCGATCTGGAGAAATTAGATGAGGTACGCAAAGAAGAGAAAAATGTACTCATCAAATCCAGGGTGATCGCACGGTCTCTTGGGTTGAATATGAAAGTCGGAGATGTGGAATTCCAGGGAGATGGCCGCAAATGCACCTTCTATTACACCGCTGACGGCAGGGTTGATTTCCGGGAACTCATTCGCCATTATGCACGCGAGTTTCGGGTGAAGATTGAAATGCGGCAAATCGGGGCCCGCCAAGAATCTGCCCGTATTGGAGGATTGGGCAATTGCGGCAGAGAGCTATGTTGTTCTACCTGGCTATCGGAATTTAAAAGCGTAAACACCGCAGCTGCGCGATATCAAAATCTGGCCATTAATCAGACCAAACTTTCCGGCATGTGCGGTCGCTTGAAATGTTGTCTGAACTATGAGTTGGACACGTACATCGACGCGCTGGAAGACTTTCCGGACAGAGCTGATAAGCTAAAAACAAAAGCCGGTCTGGCTATTTTGATTAAGACCGATGTGTTCAAGCGTTTGATGTTTTACACATATGCTGAAGATCGTGGAAAATTGTTTTCCATCCATGTGGATCAGATTTGGGAAGCGCTGGACATGATCAAATCCGGACAAATCCCAGGTAGCCTGGAAGATATATTGGCCATGGCCCCGGTTATTGAACCGGATGATGCAGATGAAATCGAGCCCGATTTCGAGAATGTACATGATGTGATTCAGTTGCCTATGGAGCAACGCAAAAAGAAGAAAAAGAAGAAAAAGAAACGTGACGTTTCCCGCTCAGCTGCTGCTGCTGTTGAAAAGGCTTCACAACAAGATCAAAAACCAAAACAAGGCTCTAACGCTCCTCAAAACAAAACTGAGCGCCGGCCGGATCGTCCTCAGCAAACCCAAAAGCCAAAAGCGGAGCAGACTGACAATACCAACGATCAGGCTAATAAACAGGGCGGAAGAAATCAGAATCGCAGACGCGATAAGCGTCGCTTTAAGGGTAAAGGCCCTGGAAATGACAAAGAATAGGCTTTCAGAAATTGAGTAAAAATACCAGAAGTAATTAATGAACTACGATGTTACCGTTATCGGGTCGGGCCCGGGAGGATACGTTGCGGCCATTCGTTGTGCGCAACTAGGATTTAAAACAGCCATCATTGAAAAGTATTCCGTTTTGGGTGGTACCTGCTTAAACGTCGGATGTATTCCTTCCAAAGCACTGCTTGATTCCAGCGAGCATTTTCACAATGCTCAACACACTTTTGAGACACACGGAATACAGCTCAAGGACCTAAAAGCCAACCTGCCCCAGATGATACGGCGCAAAAACGAGGTGGTGACTGAAAACAACAAGGGTGTCGAGTTCCTGATGAAAAAGAACAAGATCGACATCTACTATGGCCATGGAACCATCGACGGTCCGGGTAAAATAAAAATCCTGGCAGGCAATGACTCGCCTACTGAAATTGAAACGAGTAAAATCATCATTGCCACTGGTTCCAAACCGATTGTTCCTGCCAATTTTAATTACGATAAAAAAAGAGTGATCACCAGCACGGAAGCGCTGAACATAGAAAAGATCCCACAACGACTGGTTGTTGTGGGTGGAGGTGTGATCGGACTTGAATTAGGCAGTGTTTATGCTCGCCTGGGAACTGAAGTACATGTGGTGGAATTTCTGGACAGAATTATTGCCGGAATGGATGCTGATTGTAGCCGGGAATTGATGAAAAGCATGAAAAAACTTGGGGTAAGTTTCCATTTGAGGCATATGGTGACTGATGTGAAGGCCACAAAATCAAAAGTCAACATAAGCGCCAAAAGCCGTGATGACGAATCCAAAACCATTTCCTGGGACGCGGATTATTGTCTGGTGTCAATAGGTCGTAAGCCATATACTGATCACCTTGGACTTGAAAAAGTCGGCATCACCCTGGATGAAAAAGGCAGAATCCCTGTAAACGAAAAACTGCAAACCTCATCACCCGACATTTATGCCATCGGAGATGTTATTAAAGGACCAATGCTGGCCCATAAAGCAGAAGAAGAAGGTGTTTTTGTAGCGGAAGTATTGGCGGGCCAAAAACCGCATATCCATTACAACCTGATTCCTGGAGTGGTATACACCTGGCCGGAAGTGGCCTCTGTTGGCTATACCGAAGAACAATTAAAGGAAATGGGTACACCTTACAAACCGGGGAAATTCCCATTCCGCGCACTTGGTCGCGCCCGCGCCAGCATGGATCTGGATGGCATGGTTAAAGTGCTGGTCCATAAAGAAACTGACGAGATTCTGGGTGTACACATTGTAGGCGCCCGGGCCGCAGACATGATTGCCGAGGCAGTTGCCCTAATGGAGTTCAGGGCCTCTGCAGAAGATGCTGCGCGCATGAGCCATGCACACCCTACCTATACAGAAGCCTTTAAAGAAGCTTGTTTGGCAGCCACAGCTAATAGAGCCATTCATGTTTAGGGCTAAAAGCCCTAAACATGAATGCAGATGGCAAATTGCAGATTGCAGATTGAAAAAGTGAAGTAGAACGTAGTGTTTCACTGGTAGAACATTTTCCAGTCCTTCATCAATCTGCATTTTGCATTCTGCATTTTGCAATCTATCCTGTCTTATTCTTTTTTCAGAATAGCTCGCTGGAAAACGGAAAATGGAAATGTTTCCACAACCGGAATGTCTTCCTCCTCCGTTTTGGTGCCACCAGTACTGCTTATTGCTGATTCTTGTCCAGAAATCACTTCGAAAACCATGGTATTTTCATCTGTTTTTTCATAGGTACAGAGAATGCGGCTTTTTTGCACAGTAAACCAGCATAACAACTTAGGGCCGTACATATAACTTTCCATGATGATGGTATTTTTTTCATCGACTTGCCACAAGCCCTTTTCCGGAGCAACAGGCACCAACTCATACGGCCGCCAATCCTGTTCTTTCGAACCATAAACCAGTCCAAATGTGAAGCGCCCCTGAGTGGAAGTATCAATTTTATGTATCTCCAGAGCCATATCAATACTCTGGACCTTGCCTTTTCCATTAAATATTTCCAACGTACCTTTCCAGTCGCCTTGCCAGTTTTGAGGGAAGGTATTTTCCATCTCCTGTGCAGAGAGCATTCCACTCAGCAGACTGAGCAATAAGATTAATCTGAAGTTTTTAATCATCATGGATTCTGTGATTAATTCGTGATGCCCGCCAAGTTAGCGCAAATCAAGTTGATTTAACTCAATTCGTGTTCAAATGAAACTACCAAGTCCAGGATTTCTGTTACAGGCTTTTTTGTCAGCTGTTATTCGCTTTCCCGCTGCCATGCTTAGTGCATTTGCCGGAGTAATGGCCATGCAAGTAATCATTAACGATTACAATACCCCGGATGAATGGGTTCGAACCATTTTGGTTGCCTTGATCGGGGTGCCTTTCTTTACTGCCCTGATCGCTTTTGCAGAATCCCGGGACTGGTCGGAGTCCAGAAAGTGGCTGGTTCAGGTGCTTGGGATCCTTGCCCTGATCGCTTATGGATTTGTGCTTGACCCAACGGGAAGCGGCTTTGAATACAAACAATTGCCGGGATATCTGGCGCTTGTACTGATTGCACATCTTTTTGTCGCCGTTGCTCCTTACCTGAATAATCTGTCAGTACGTGATTTTTGGGAGTATAACAAGATCCTATTTGCCAACATTGTAATTGGCGCTTGTTTTACTTTCATATTGAATAGTGGGCTTAGTTTGGCTATTTTGGCAGTAGATCAGTTGTTTGATTTAAAGATTGATTTCAAGGTTTATCCACGGCTTGCCATTTTCCTGGCCGGAATCTTCAACACCGCTTATTTTCTCTATCATTTCCCGAATTCTTTTCAATTTAAGCAGAAAGAAAACACCATTGCGGTGGTTTTCAAAAATCTGTGCAAATACATTCTAATTCCAATAGTTGGACTTTATTTCCTGATTTTATATACCTATTCACTCAAAATCCTGATATCCTGGGACCTGCCTCGGGGCTGGGTGTCTTCCTTGGTAATTGGTTTTTCAGTAGCCGGAATATTTACCTATTTGCTCAATTTCTACTTACCTGAACTGGAGAAGGCCAAAATCATTCACTTGTTCAAAAAATGGTTCTGGTGGATATTGTTGCCCATGACTTTACTGCTCTTTGTAGCCATTGGACGCCGAATAAGTGACTATGGAATAACCGAGTTTAGATTTCTGGTGGCTGAAACGGGTGTATGGCTGGCCCTGGTTTGTTTGTATTTCATCATTTCCAAAACTGACAACATCAAATTCATTCCCATTTCACTTGGACTTTTCGCGTTGGCTTATGCCTTTGGACCTTTGAGTGCGCGGTCAGTTTCCCTGAGAAACCAGGTGGGAAGACTTACGGAAAGCCTGAAAGAATCCGGTCGATTTGAAAACGGGAAAATGAAACCCGGAACAGCTGCGATGTCGGAAGCATCCATTGAACAATTTAGCGCAGCTCTTTCTTACCTGGATTACAGAAAAAGCCTGGATGTATTGGACGAGTTTTTGCCTGCACCAATTGACAGCCTGCCCATAGATACCCCAAAGGAGTTTGACTGGAAAACCGAAAAACTCAGAACCTGGCTAAACATCAGCGACTCTACTTACACAGCAGAAAGAAATTACTATTTTAATATTTCGTCATACTCCAGAAATAAACCAATTGACATTGCTGGTTACAATTCTTTTGTGAAAGCTGATACTTACGAAAGAAAGGATAAAAGTGGCGAAAATGGATTGTTGATTTCAGAAGATGGTCAGCATTTCGTTCGATATGTAATAACAGATGCTGGCGAAGTGACGGACACCATTGATCTCAAACCAATCATTAGCAAATGGATGGAGTTACGCAACGAAAATTACTATCTCGAACTGAAAGGTGAAAATCAGCTGGATACTATAAAAATCAGGTCAGGAAATATGCTCATGGTTACTGAAAATTGTTCCATCCATATTGATAAAGACGGTTCCAAAATTACAAGCTGGAACGGATACCTGTTTATGAAATAACCAAGGTCGTTAGGCTTCAAAATTTGACCTGTTGACCTTTCCAATCGTAGGAACGTTTGACCAAAGAAGCCAGGCCCGTAGAGGAGATATAAAACGTGTGCATGAAGAAGGAAGGTAAAAACCAATGCAACAGCTCTTTCCGGTCAAAGAATTGACACACTTCTCGTAGAAATATCCAGTCGGAAATTAGCTTGAATGAAAGTTGAAGGGCCAGTATTTTCCATGATATAGTACCAGTTCCAACCAAAATCGCTGCAATAAAAACACTGGTGCAGAAAAACCATACTGCCAACAAGATCAGGCGCATGGGCCAATCAGGCATGGCTGCATTTTTAGTACCCCAACGCAATCGTTGATGCCAAAACGCCTGAAATGTTGCTTTTGCTTCTGTGCTTACAATTGCCGATTGACTTTTCAAAAAGTGCGCTGATCCTGGCCATTTTGTATGCATTTTATGCAACAAAAACATATCGTCGCCTGATGGAATCTGCCGGTTACCGGCGTATCCTCCAACTTCCTCGAAAGCGGATTTCCAATAAGCGAGATTGGCACCGTTCCCCATGCTGTGCAAACCCAGGGCATACCCACTTGCTGTAATGCCCATTAACCCAAGGATATCCAGCGATTGGAACCATTGTAATAAGTTTTTTTCGTTGTGGTATAAAACCGGAGCACTTAAAATCCGGACCTCAGGGTTTCTCGTAAAATAGGAAGTGATCGTTTTCAACCAGTTCTTGGGAACCATACAATCTGCATCAGTACATACTATCAGGTCTCCGGTTGCTCTTTCAATGGCACTTTCAATCGCAAGTTTTTTATTAGCAGAAAACCTCTTGCCAGCATCTTCGATTTCATTTAGCCTAATCAACTGACAATCAATCCTACCCCCTACTCTTTCAGTTTGATGCTGAAGAAATGAATTGGCTAATTCATACGTTTGGTCATCAGAAAAATCATCCACTAAAATTAACTGCATCAGATCGTTGTCGTACGAACAGTTCAAAATTGAGGCCAGGCAGTTCATTATGTGATCCGCTTCATTTCTGGCAGCCACCACGATGCTAACACGAATTTGATCTTCCACTACTTCAGGTAAAACAAACTCAGAGGAGGATTTCCAGCCATACCAATACATGACCATTAGCCCCACATAAACGAATGCTAGAAAGATCAATACAAATTCTATAGCCATAGACCATTATTCTCCTGACAAGCCTTTCTTTGTTTTAAAATCAACATGGCAATCATTTTAATCGCTGTTTAATTCGCCAATCTAAGGATAAGTCTGACAAGCCTTTATACTTTTGTGACACCAAATACCATTTAAACAAACAATCTATGGAACCGCAGCATCTTATATCCATGAAGGCATCTATGCAGAAAAAACGAATGCCTTTGTACCGTTCGATCATACGCTGGACCTGGCGTCTGATGCTGGGAGGTGTCATTGCCTGCTTAGCCCTGTTTCTAAGCATAAATTACTCAGCCATCCCTTCCTTCCGGGAATTGGAAGACCCTGCATCGGCCGAGGCCAGTGAAGTAATGGCCAACAACAATACTGTTCTTGGACGGTATTTTATCGAAAACCGCGTTCCCATTGCCTACGAAGATATCAATCCACATTTGGTTTCAGCACTGATCGCTACCGAAGACGAACGTTTCCGTTCGCATTGCGGCATTGATGCCAGAGCCGTGCTCAGGGTTGTAGTGCGTACGGTACTCATGGCCGATCAAAGCGGCGGCGGCGGAAGCACCATTACCCAGCAGCTGGCCAAAATGTTGTATTCGGACCGTGATTTTGAGGGATTGGGAAAATTTCAACGCACCCTCAAGTTGATTTACATGAAACTTAGGGAGTGGATTACTGCGGTAAAACTCGAACGCGCTTACACCAAGGAGGAGATCATTTCTATGTATCTCAACCAGTTCAATTTTATCAATAACGCTTACGGAATACATGCGGCAGCTGAAGTGTATTTTGGAAAGGACCAGTCAAAGCTGAAAATTGAAGAAGCTGCGATGCTTATCGGCATGCTTAAAAACCCTTCTTATTTCAATCCCAACCGCCATCCTGACCGCAGTGTCCGTCGCCGGTGGATTGTATTGTCGCAAATGCAGCGAAATAATACCATTACTGAAGCCCAGTACGACAGTTTGAAAGTACTCCCACTTGGATTGAATTTTAAACCCGTCACCTTTACCGACGACAAGGCCCCTTATTTATGCGATAATCTGGAACGAGAAGTTTCCAGGCTTCTCGACCAGCCGGAAGCGCGCAAGCCCGATGGTTCCCGATACAATCTGTACCGCGATGGTTTGAAAATTTATACTACAGTTGATCCGGTTTTTCAGCAGCACGCCGAAGAAGCCATGATAGAGCACATGAGGAAAACCCAAAAACGGTTTTTCCAGGTTTGGAGCAAACGAGATCCCTGGAGATACAAATCAGGTGGCGCAACTGACGACGAGATTAAATTCAGACTTGAAACCCTTTGGACCCAAATGCGAAAGGGTGAAAGATTCGAAAGTAGCTGGCCAAAATATATGGACGATCTGGTGGAAGAGGTTAAAAGCAGCTACGATTTCGAGTTAAGGGACATTGATATAGAACGGATGCTCAGGGAAGAAAAGAAAAAAGGCAGCATTCGCAATGAAGTTACAACGGATCAGGCTGTGGCCTACCGGAAGATCATGACGGGTAAGCTTTGGTCAAAAATCAAAACCCAGTACATGGCGCTGAGAGCCACTTTGCAAAAGGAATATGACAAAAAGCGCAAAATGAAGGTGTTTACCTGGGATAACAGCAAGTTTGAAAAGGACACCATGATGTCGCCTATGGACAGCCTTCGATATCACCGGATGTTCCTGCAGACCGGTATGCTGGCAGTGGATCCTACCACCAGCGAGATCAAAGCCTGGGTAGGCGGGATCAATTTCAAGTATTTCCAGTACGATCACGTACAATCGCAAAGGCAAGTCGGCTCCACCTTCAAGCCATTTGTGTATGCCACTGCCATTGCCCAGCAGCATATAAGTCCATGTTTTGAGGTATACGACCAGCCGGTTACCATTCCGGGGCGCTACATGAACTTCAAGAATTTAAATGATTGGACGCCTAGCAATTCAACAGGAACTTATTCTGGAGTAAGGCTCAACTTAAAAGAAGCCCTCAAAAACTCCGTGAACTCTGTCAGCGCATTTCTGATGAAACAACTCGGTGATACCGAGCCTGTTAGAGGACAATGCAATAACATGGGCATTGACTCCTCCAGACAATCCAATGGCCGGTATTACATTCAACCAGGATCACCGGCGATCTGTCTCGGAGCTGCTGATCTTACGGTTATGCAAATGACCGGAGCTTATTCGGCTTTTGCCAACAAAGGCATGTACGGTACACCCTATGTAATCAGGAGGATCGAAGACAAGAATGGGCGCGTGTTGTACAGATCTATTCAGGAAGAAAAATTTGCCTTGCCCGAAAATGCCAATTGGGTCATGGTGGAAATGCTAAAGTACAATGTGAGGGGCGCTCCGGGTGTTCGTGAACTCAAAAGCGAGGTGGGTGGCAAAACGGGTACAACCAATGACTACACCGATGGCTGGTTTATGGGCATTACGCCACGACTGGTTGTTGGCACCTGGGTAGGAGGAGAAGACCGCTGGATCCGTTTTTTAAGTCTGTCAGATGGTCAGGGCGCCAGAATGGCTCGTCCTATTTTTGCCGGGTTTATTAACCGATTAGAAAAAGACCCGGATTCGGGATATGATTTCAATGCCCGGTTTATCAAACCTGAGGGAGACCTGGGTATAGAGACTAACTGCGCCGCTTATGAAAGCAAATTGGGTGAAGTTGGGGATGAGGAAGATTTCTCGCCGGATATATACAATGACGAGATCGACACCTCATTGCCGGAAGGTGATAAGAAACCCGACGACTCATTTGGTGATGAAAATAATTAGGGTGGGTTTGAATTTCGATATTCGATTTGTTCGATTTCCGATTTCCGAATGGATTTTAAATTTAAAAGGTATGGCAGTTGAATAAAAAACGGATTACCCCAAGAGTGCAAAATCAACCTAGAATCAGCCCCAATGTGCAGCCCGAAAAAGTCAAATCAAGTAAATCATACAAATCAAATAAATCAAGGTAATAGATGCTCTCCGATAGTTTTGAAGTAATAGGTGGACAAACACTTAAGGGTGAGCTCCAACCTCAAGGGGCCAAAAATGAAGCGTTACAGGTAATCAGTGCTGTTTTATTAACGGACGACACAGTTACCATCAGCAACATTCCAGATATTCTGGATGTAAACAAGCTGATTGAATTGCTTAAGGGTTTTGGCGTAACCGTAGAAAAACTTGCCGACGATACCTACAGCTTTTGTGCGGGAACCATCGATATGGCCTATCTGCGCTCAAAGGAATTTATGCAGGACGCCCAACGGCTGCGTGGCTCGGTGATGCTCATCGGACCGCTGCTCGCAAGATTTGGAAAAGCAACATTGCCCAAGCCGGGTGGCGACAAGATCGGCCGTCGTCGCCTGGATACGCATTTCCTTGGTTTTCAAAAGCTTGGCGCAGAGTTTAAATACGATGATGAAAAAGACATCTATTTCATAGAGCAACCCAAAAGTGGACTTCAGGGTGGCTACCTCCACATGGATGAAATATCCGTTACCGGAACTGCGAATGTGGTAATGGCAGCCGTGCTGGCAAAAGGCAAAACCACCATATACAATGCCGCCTGCGAGCCCTATGTACAGCAATTGTGTAGAATGCTGGTAAAAATGGGGGCAAAAATAAACGGCATTGGCTCCAACCGGATTGAAATAGAAGGTGTAGAGAAACTGGGTGGTGCAGAACACAGATGCCTGCCGGATATGATAGAGATCGGCTCATTCATTGGTCTGGCAGCCATGACCCAGGGCGAGATTACCATTAAAAATGCCGGCGTTGAACATCTGGGCATCATTCCCTACACATTTGAAAGACTGGGCATCCAAATAGAAACCAAAGGTGATGATCTTTTTATTCCTTCTCAGGAGCATTATGAAATCAACACCTTTATAGATGGCTCCATACTAACGATTTACGACGCTCCCTGGCCAGGGTTCACTCCCGACTTAATGTCAATTATTTTGGTAACGGCTACACAGGCACGTGGCAGCGTTTTGGTGCATCAAAAAATGTTTGAAAGTCGCTTGTTCTTTACGGATAAGTTGATAGACATGGGCGCCCAAATAATACTGTGCGACCCGCACCGGGCAACGGTTATTGGACTGGAAAGAAGATATCCTTTGCGTGGCATAGAGATGACCTCTCCGGACATCCGTGCTGGCCAAGCTCTTTTAATTGCTGCTCTTTCTGCCAAGGGTACCAGCATCATCCGAAATGTGCATCAGATTGACAGAGGATATCAGCACATTGATAAGAGGTTGAGTGCGATTGGGGCGAAGATTTCAAGGATATAAAAGTAGGATTGAATAAACTTTGCTGAAAACTGTTCGTCTATTGTAGTCGAATTTGTTTTTAGTCAAGTACTAAAATTCATTTGCAAATCGAAGCACTCCACCGGTTTGTCGAATCTTGTTTTGTTTAACTTGAATTTAACTCAGGTTTGCAGAACAAAATTCTTTTCACACCTGTTTATCGCCCAAACAAATGACCTTGCCTTTTGTATGAAAAACTACCTATTCTTCCTATTAATTCTGTTAGCACCATGTTTACTTGCCCAAAAACCTTCAATCGTTAGTGGTGTTCTCCGGGATGCACAAAGCGGCGAAACGCTCATCGGCGCCACAGTTCAGGCCCCTTCACTCAGCATTGGAAATTACAGCAATGAGTATGGATTTTACTCACTTAGCCTCCCGGTAAGCGAAGATTCCGTTGAACTGGTGTTCAGCTACATCGGTTTCGAAACAATTTCCCGAAAAGTAAAACCCGTGGGTGAAATAAAGCTGGACATAGCTTTATCACAAATCGGCACCCTGATCGATGAGGTGGTGATCAAAGCCAATGCACTCGAAGACAAAATGAGAAGCACTGAAATGTCGGTTACTACGCTTACCTCTAAGGAAATCAAAGCAGTTCCCGTACTTTTTGGCGAATCTGACATTCTGAAAATCTTGCAATTAAAGCCCGGGTTCACCCCAGGTTCGGAAGGCACCACCGGTTTGTTCGTTCGCGGCGGGAACTCCGATCAAAACCTCATTGTGTTGGATGAAGCAGTGGTATACAATCCCAACCACCTTTTTGGCTTTTTCAGCACCTTCAATTCAGATGCTGTCAAAGACCTCAAAGTATATAAGGGTGGATTTCCTGCTCAATACGGTGGAAGACTTTCTTCAGTTATTGATGTTCGGATGAAAGAGGGGAACAACAAGAAATTCACCGGATCCGGCGGTATAGGGCTAATTGCCAGCAGACTTACCCTGGAAGGCCCCATCCAAAAGGATAAATCTTCCTTTATGATCAGCGGCCGCAGAACTTATGTCGACCTGATCACAAGGGAAGTCAATAAAGCCAATGTAGACAACCCGGATTATGTAAAAATTCCGGACTACTATTTTTATGATTTAAATACGAAAGTCAATTTCACCTTGTCTCCGAAAGACCGTTTGTATTTGAGTGGTTATTTTGGAAGAGATGTGTTTAACTTCAAAGACGAGACATTCAATTTTCGCTTCGATTGGGGAAATGCCACCGGAACAGCCAGATGGAACCACCAGTTTGGTTCAAAACTGTTTGCTAACACAACCTTTACCTTCTCAGACTATCGATACAAGATTCAGAACATTCTGCAAGGCTTCTCCTTCAGTCTGAGCAGCAACATCAAAGATGCCAATGGCAAGGTCGATTTCTATTACCAGCCGAACAACGAACATACCATTCGCTTCGGTGGTAATGCTACTTACCACAATTTCATCACAGCCAGGTTAAAGGCAGGAAGTGACGACGGTCAGGTAAAATTTGAAGCCGGTAGAGATTACGATGGCGCGGAATTCGGAGCTTATTTTGCCGATGAATGGAGCATTCTACCCCGAGTCAAATTAAACTATGGACTTCGTTTCTCAGCCTGGAATAACAGTCCGGCATTCTATTTCAACGTAGAACCAAGGCTTGCTGCCAATTATTCGGTAAGCGAAAAATGGTCGATAAAAGGTTCTTATGCACGTATGAACCAATACGTTCACCTCTTGGCCAGCAGTGGTCTCTCTCTACCAACCGATATTTGGTATCCAAGTACAGAAGGTATAAAGCCGGAAGTAAGTGATCAAATAGCCATAGGCACATCTTATCTGCTAGGCGATCAAATCCTGATCACCTGGGAGGCCTGGTACAAATGGCTGCAAAATCAGGTAGATTTTATAGACGGAGCTGAATTATTTGGCAATAACGAGCTGGAAAACGAGCTCACCATCGGTCGTGGTAAAGCATATAGTCCACTGGAATTGGAAATCGAGAAAAAAGAAGGAAAGCTTACAGGTTGGATCGGTTACACGCTGGCATGGGTCAAACGCGGAGAATTCAAAGATATTAACGGCGGCAAATATTTCCCTCCCCGTTATGACACCAGGCATAACTTCACTGTGGTGGGTACTTATGAGCTGAGCAAGAAATGGCAATTTACAGCAACCTGGGTGTATTCTTCCGGGTACGTATCATGGTTGCCAATTGGTCGCTATTCCTTGCAGGATGTGCCCGGCGCCCCATTCCAGACAATTGTGCCGGTATATGGTGAAAGAAATTCATTCAGATACCCTCCCTATATGCGGGGAGATCTGGGTATTGTATACAAATGGAAAAAACGCTGGAGTGAGCATGACATCACGGTAAGTGTGTACAACGTAACCGACCGCAGAAACCCCTACTTTATTTACATAGATGGTAAATACGAAGAAACCGATCTTGGTGAAGTGCCGGTAGGTGTTCAGGCTAAACAGGTTTCCCTGTTCCCAATATTGCCAAGTGTAACCTGGAATTTCAAGTTTTAATGTTGCCTGTACCTTGATTTAGGTGATTTGTGTAATTAGGAGATTCACTTTTTTTGATTGGTTTTAAAACTCCCTCAATTATTTGGAACGGTTTAAACCTTCTTTTATAGTCTCACAAGTTGCTGATTAACAAACAAAAACTCATTCCGAAAAAGCATATAACAATGATTATCAATAGTTTGAAAAATATACTCCCCATCGCAGCCATTACTTTTTTTGCTGCCTGTAATCTTACCAATGATGTCAACATTGACCTGCCGGCATATGAATCACAACCGGTGGTTGAGTGTTATCTCGAACCTGGAAAGCCATTCCGTTTACTCTTGTCGCGGAGCTATGCTTTCTTTGATCAGTTTGGACTGGATTCAAGTTTTTTGGAGAAAACACTTTTAAATGATGCCCTCGTAACCATTTCATATAACGGTCAAACGGATACCTTAATTAATCAGCTGAATTTCGATCCGAGTCCACTTAAAATATTCAATTACCTGGGTTCAAACATTGTACCGGCGACCCCTGGTATTCTGTATAAATTAGACATTGAGCTGCCAGATAATAGAGGTCATATCAGCGGGGAAACTACCATGTTACCAAAAGTACCTATTGATAGCGTTGTGGTAGACTTTAACCCGGAACCGGCATTTGATACCCTGGCAAGGATGCTAACCTACATTACTGACAATCAGAATGAAGTGAACTTTTACCGCAGATTGCTGAATTACGCAACTTTGGACAGCTTCCCGGATCAGGATTTTCTCGTTACCGATCGTTTTTCCCAAACAGCGCTGATCGCCTTTGGAACCGGTTATGAACTTGAGGTTGGAGATACGGTATTCAATACCATCTTTCACATCACGAAAGATTACTACGATTATGCGGAAAGCTACCAGTTGGCTGTTGCAGGCAATTTGAATCCATTTTCCCAGCCATCACCAATAAAAAGCAATGTAAGCGGCACAGGGAATCCCTTAGGGATATTCACATGTTTGGTGTATGACCGGGATACGACGATTATTCACCGATAATTTGGGTTGATCCGTTTCTGCAAATTCAGGTTCAGAGGAAGATTTATGGTTAAATACAATAAATGCGGGTTCAATTAGTTATTTCTAAAAGATGTCCCCACTCTAAATTGGTTTAGTTTATCCAATTGATTCGATATTTCTCCTTACTCAGAACATTCTGGAATCCAACGTATAATTTCCAAATATGATTAAGCACCTGCTTGTTATCCCTTTTTTGTTATTAGGTACCTTATTAGCCGCCCAATGCATTTCCGGCGACTGTCGTAATGGTGTTGGTACATATAAATATCCATCTGGCGCCCGTTACACCGGTCACTTTCAGGACGGTGAGATTCACGGCATTGGTGTGTGTTATTACACTGACGGCAGTAAATACCAGGGAGAATGGGTTAACCGATATCCCGACGGACGAGGTACCAAAACCTATAGCGACGGTACAACCAGAACCGGGATGTGGAAGAAAGGGAGACCTGTTGACACTGAAGGAAATGTGTTGGAAGAGTACATCGCCCGGAAACAGGAAGAAAGCACAGATGACGGAACCAATATACAGTCGGGTTGTTTGGCTGGTGATTGCAAAAATGGCCCCGGTACGTATGCCTACCCCGACGGAAGTAAATACGACGGCAATTTTTCAAATGGCAAATTTCAGGGCGATGGCGTATTCACCTTTGCCAACGGTGATGTGTATCAGGGAAGTTTCAAGAACAATTACCCTGACGGGCATGGAACCCGAAAATTGGTAAGCGGTGAAGAAGAAACAGGAGAATGGAAGCAAGGCGAGTTTCTGGGAACCAGTCTGATGGTAAATGGTAAGGTTGGTTGTATAGAAGGCAATTGCGATGACGGCCAGGGCACTTATGTGTACAAAGAAGGCTCTGCTAAATACACCGGGAGTTTCAAGAATGGCGCTCCACACGGATTTGGCACCTGTCAGTACGCCAATGGCGATGTATACGAAGGCGAATGGGAAGACGGCGCATTTGGAGGAAAAGGCTCTCTTCGTCTGAGGGATAACACCACAGTAGCCGGGTTCTGGAGATCCGGAGAATTTTTAGGACAATCCCAGCCAGAAGATTATGTAGCCAAGCCTGCCACAGTCGTTGAAGAGGAAAAGCCCGTTCAGTTGACTACCAAAGCCAAAGTTTGGGCCGTAGTTACTGGCGTTGCATCTTACGATCACATGCCAGTTCTCAGGTATACAGATGATGATGCCTACCGTTTCTATGCTTTCTTAAAGAGCCTGGAAGGTGGTGCGCTTCCCGATGAACAAGTACGCATTTTGATCGATGAAGAAGCCACCCGGGAAAATGTACTGGGAACTCTGAATGAAGTATTCAGCATGGCCGGCCCGGAAGATCTGGTGATCTTTTACTTTTCCGGCCACGGTCTCAACGGTTCTTTCCTACCCATAGATTTTGACGGATTCAACAATAAGATCGGACACGATGAAATTGCAGCCATTTTCGGCAAATGCAAGGCTAAATTTAAACTCTGTCTTGCAGATGCCTGCCACTCGGGAAGCCTGATCGCCATGCGTTCAGGAGAAACGGAACCATTGTTGGTTCAGTATTACAAGACGCTTTCCAAATCCGTTTCCGGCACCGCGCTGATCATGTCTAGCAAAGCCGAAGAAACTTCTCTGGAGTCTTCAGGTCTTCGCCAGGGAGTTTTCAGTCATTTCCTCATTCGTGGATTAAAGGGTGAGGCAGATGCCAATCAGGACAAAATTGTTACCATTGAAGAACTGTATGACTACATTAACAAGAATGTTCGATCATACACAGGTAACCGACAAAGTCCGGTTATAAAAGGCACTTATGATCCGAAGATGACAGTAGCAGTGGTTAGGAGGTGAGAGAAATAGATCCAACATAGAAGAGCCCTGGTTGACTACTCACAACCAGGGCTCTTTTCAATTTTCAAGCAAAGAGTTTGTAATTCCCTCCTCGCTATGAATATTCAAACATAAGAGACTACTCTTACCGCATAACCGTTACATCACCTTTCAACAATACCGTGCGGCCATCAATGAGTTCCACCTTGGCCCACCATACAAATACCCCTGGGTTGACCGGAAGACCTCTGTTTTCGCCCGTCCAGCCAATTGAAGGATCATCTGGCAGGAAATTCTTGTTTTCGAAAACCAATGAGCCCCAGCGATCAAATATTTGCAGCTGCTCAATTTGGTTTACAGAACCTTCTCTGGTGAAGATGGTGAAGCTATTGTTCGTTCCATCAGGATCTTCAGGCCAGATAATGTTTGGCGCATAAATATCAATTTCACGGTCAACTTTGATAAGAGTACGGGCAGTTGCCTTACAGCCTTCCGCAGTCAGAATTGTCACCTGATATTCGGTGGTAACAAAAGGCATGGCCACAGGATTGAGCAGATCCAATATTGTGTTGCCGTCGAAAGTTAAATTGTCCATTGGGTCCCAAATCACCTGTTCGATCAGGTTCAGCGGGAATCCAGGCGGGATATCTGCCAACAGCTCCTGGTTCTCACCAATTTGTATACTAAATGAAGGTGGCAGGGTGACGCCTGGTGTTGGCGGTGGTGGAACTGGAATGTGCTCCTCTACTTCACAGCCATTGGCATCGCGAATTACCAGATCATAATCTCCGGGTGTCAGATTATTTATTTGCGAAGCAGGGAAAAAAGTAGAACCACCATCAATTGAATATTCAAACGGCCCAATTCCACCAACGATTTGCTCAACCGTAACCGTGCCAAGTATCCCATTACACAAAGGTGGATCCAGTGAATAATCCAAACCGGTAGGAATATTCATTTCCTGAAGTAAAGTAACATCCGTGGTGTTTGTACAGCCATTCAAGGGTAATGTTGCCGTAACTGTGTATAGTCCGGGTTCATCTACAACAGGATTGGCAGAGTTCGCCCCTGATGCAATATGTCCATCAAGGGTACTCCATTGAAGTGTTGCCTGTGCTGAGGTATTAGCCTGAAGAATGCGCTCAAATACAGTACAGGTCAAAGGAAGTACCGGGAGCGCACTTATTGGTGGCGGGGTCACGTTTTCATCAACAATAATCTGTTCTACATCAGTACAACCCGTTTGCGTATTGACGATTGTCAAGGTATACGTGCCCGGTGCGTCAGCAGTTGCATTCAGGGTACTTCCTCCTGCGGTAATGTTGCCATTGCCGGTTGTCCAGGTATAGGTTGGCGATGTTCCAAAACCCTGACCGGTTGCAGCCAGTTGAGCAACTGTGGTTACGCAGGTTAACAAATCCGGAGTGGCAATTGAAAATGCCGGGGTAGTCAGGTCTTCAGTTACTACTACGCTTGAAGTTGACGAGCAACCATTCTGTGTATTGTTCACAGTGAGAATGTATGTACCGGGATCTCCTACTTCCGGAGTTAGCGAATTAAAGCCCGACAAAATCTGACCATTGCTTGTTGTCCACATATAGGTAAATTCAACACCCTGACTTGAGCCTGTACCGTCGAGGCTGTTGGTTTGAGTATCACAATCAAGACCAACGGAATTGCCAGCCAATGCGGTTGGCGGTGCTATGTCCTCTGCCACAATGGAAACTCCTGTTTCCGTACAACCATTATCGTTGTTGGTAATAACCAGGTTATAGGTACCAGGGGCATCTACTGTTGGGGTAAGGGTATTATCTCCACTTACGATGTTTCCATCAGGGCTTGTCCACTGGTAAGTAAATTCAGCTCCGGCACTTGATGACAAGGCGTCAATCTGAGTCTGTTCAAGAACACAGTTTAATGTCTCGGGCAAGGCTATATTCACTAAAGGTGCCGCGACATCCTCAAATATCTCCACTTCATCAGTCCCTGTACATCCATTGAAATTGTCTGTTACAACAACGGTGTAAATACCGGTTGAACTCACTGTAGGATTCGGAGTATTTCCACCTGAATCAATTGTTCCTGTTGGCGTTGACCAGGTATAAACGAGGTTTTGTGATGAAGACGATTGTATGGTAGCCCCTATCGGCAGGTTAAGAATGGTACAGGTAAGGGTATTGTCCGGGCTTGCCAAAACTACCGGTGGCTCCAAATCTTCATTGACTATAATGGTCTTGGAAGAACTACAGCTATTCGATGAATCAAAAACGTTCAGGGTATAGGTACCGGGTGCATCTATTGTCGTAGACAAGCTATTGTTGCTGCCGGTGATGTTGCCACCATTCGAGGCTGTCCAGCTATATACGATGGTTGGACCAGCGGTTGAACCGGCACCATTCAACGGTATTGATGTAATTGAGCAGGTCAGTAAAGCCGGTGGCGCAATGACAGAGATCGGTACATCAGCACTGATGGTTATGGTAACATCGGCAGTATTTGTACACCCATTTTGTGAGTTTGTCACCAACAGACTGTACAAGCCTTCCTGATCTATAAGCGGATTCAGTGTGTTTTCACCTGAAACAATATGGCCATCCGCAGTGGTCCACAGGTAAACAAACCCTGCACCAGTACTGGCTGTTCCCTGAAGGACAGTATTGGGCATGATACAGGTCAATTCCTCTGTCGGACCAGCATCGGCTGCCGGAACGGCAAAATCTGCGGTTACCAAAACATCGTCGGTAGAAGTACAACCATTGATATTATTTGTAACTACCAACGTATAGGTACCAGCTGAACTAATGGTAGCTGTTGGCCCATCGGTTGGGGAGGTAAAGGTGCCATCGGTCGTTGACCAGGCAAGTGTAAAATCTGGTGCCGGTGGATTTCCCAGGTCACCTATGTCGCCGGTTGGTGTAAAACAATTGATCAATACATCGTTTCCGGCCAGGGCAGCGGGAGGAACAATGTCTTGAGGAACTATTACAGTTTCAGTATCAGTACAGCCATTGGCCGTATTTACAATATCAAGGGTGTACGTTCCCGGTTGATCCACACTTATTTGAGTAGAACCTTGCCCGGAGATGATGCCGGGGCCTGACCAGGAATAGGTATATGTAGGGCCTTGAGAAGAAGCCTGCGCATCAACAAGTGTTTGTAGTGTGACACAGGTTAACGTTGCAGGTTGTGCTATCAGAGCCATTGGAGCATTCACATCATTCAGTACCTGTACCGAAGATGTAGCTGTACAACCATTTGTTTGGTTGGTAACCTGGAGCACATAGATTCCGGCTGTATCAATTGTTGGAGTGAGGCCGTTTGTGCCACTCACAATATTACCATTTACAGTCGACCATTGATATATGAAATTTGGTCCGCTGCTGGAGGCTGTTCCATCCAGAACCATGGAAGGGGTGATGCAATTCAGAGTAGAATCTGTACCGGCATTAGCCAGTGGTGGCGTAATATCCTCAGGCACAACAACGGATAAAGTTGCTGAACAGCTGTTTAATGTATTTACCAATTGAAGTGTATAGGTACCCGCAGCGTTGACAGTAGGTTGCAATGTGCCCTGCCCTGAAATAATACTACCAGGAACAGGTCCTGTCCAGGTATAAGTAAAATCTGGACCTGAGCTCGATTGACTGGCGTCGATGGTTACGCTTGGCACAACACAAGTTAACGGTGCAGGCATTAAAGCGCTTACGTCAGGAATATTAGCATCTGCTGTCACTGTGATAGAAGCTGAAGCGGTACAGCCATTTGTTGTATTGGTTACCAACAAATCATAAACGCCAATTGAACCAGCCTCGGATATGGCGGTATTGGTGTTACCGGTAATTGTGCCATTGGAAGTAGTCCATAAATAAGTAAATCCGGCCCCATTGCTGCTCGCTGAGCCATCCAATGATACTGTATTTGTGGTACAAGTGATCTGGTTTGGTGGAGCAATTATGGCGCTTGGATCATTTATATCCTGATCAATTTGCACCGTACCTGTGGAAGTACAACCGTTAGCCGGGTTCGTTACAACAAGGGTATACAAACCAGGCGCATCAATATTCGGATTCCAGGAGTCTTGTCCCATGAGAATATTACCACCTCCGCTGGCAAACCATGAAGGCATTAACGTAGTGTCACCTGGTGGCGGTATAGGGCCAATGTCGAGGTCGGTTGTTACACAGGTAAGAGTCGCCGGATTTCCAGTAGGCGCAGGAGGAGCCTGCATATCGGAAGATACCACTACGGTAGCTGATGAAGTACACCCTGTTGCAGTATTGGTAACCAGTAGCGTGTAGTTTCCAGCCGAGTCAACTTCGGGTGTCAATGTACCCTGACCGGAGACAATATTACCATCCGATGTTGTCCATAAGTATGTGTATTCAGGACCATTGGATGAAGCTGATGCATCCAGCATAGTCGTTGGCGATGTGCAAATGAGCTGTGCAGGAGGTGCAATCAAGCTTGTCGGGGCTGGATTCTGAACGACACTTATGCTGGTACTGGTTGCACAAATGCTTGAACCGCTAACTGTAACTGAATAAGTCCCCGATGTGGATACTGTAATGGGGTTAATAGTATCTGAATTCGACCAAAGGTATTCCTGGAATGTTCCACCTGTGACTGTGAGCGTAGAAACATCACCTGGGCAAAAAGGTGTCGTCGTTATTTCAATGGTTGGAGTAGGTAGCGGCGAAACTGTAGTGCTGCCTGTACCAGTACAACCATAAATATTGGTTACCGTCACCTCATAGATCCCCGGATCCGTTACTATATTGGTAACCCCCAAGTCGCCATTGGACCATTCATAATGCTGATAACCAAAATCAGCAATCAGAATAGAAGATTGACCAGGGCAAATAGAATCCATGTTTGCTGAAACATTTACTGCGACTACTTCTCCAGAAGGGATAACAATCTCTTTTTCTCCTGTACAACCATACTGATTGGTCACAGTAACAGAGTACAATCCGGGTTCAAAGATCATTGAAGGGTTTAATGTATCACCGGTACTCCACTCATAATGACTGAAGTTCATTGGGACCTGGATAAATGCAGTATCTCCATAAGGGCAAACAGCCTGGGGGCCAGTGATGACCGGAAGTACTGGCGGGCTAGCCGGAATATTGATCTGCTCCATAAAAGGACAGCCCAACTGGTCGGTCAATGTTAATGTGTAATTACCTGGAGTGGAAACTTCTAATGGTGGAGCAGATCCGCCGCCTGTAGGAGTCCAGTTATATGTTTGAAAGTCATATCCTGTAGGGTTGATCAGGTCAATTATGGCTGTTTCTCCAACACAAATAGCAGGTGTTGCTGTAAGCTCCAAAGGGCCATCAAAGAAAGAGCCCGGTTGATCATAATCTGTATTCCAGTGACTCGGTTCACAGGTTGTACCTGAGGCATCCCAATCCCAAAAACCGGGAGGTACTACCGTTATTTTATGGGATACATCGCCGGTATTCCAAGTGGCTACTACCGGCTCTATCAACCCGGAAAAAGTCCAAACAATAACAGCGGTGAGTGTAATAGTGCCAGTGCTACAATCTACTACTGGTAAGGTTTCAGGATTGCAGTGGCCAAGGGCAATGGCAATTGAGTCAGCCTTGGTGAGCATCCTGGGTTGTACAACTTTTTTGGGCTCTGGGTCCCCTGTTGCATGCACCAGTCCAGGGAAGGCCAGGAAACAGAAAATCAAGCAAATAAGTAGTGTGGTGTATCGCTTTGCCATAGGTTAATGTTTGTAATTTTTGAAGGTTTGCCGAGATTGAAAATCGGCTATCTACTGGTTATAAGTTGCAATATAAAGCATCTTAGAATTTTATTCCGATTTCTAGGATGTTGTTAAGCATTTGTGCTACAATTAAGAGCCGGAAACAACGATTTCGCTGCCTCGACACAGATAAGTGTTTTCAATTTTTGTCCAGGGAATGGTTTACATAAGTTTCCGGAACCTGCTGCGTCTGATCAGACATAAAACCCATCTTTGGAGGAAGAAGCAAGCAAAAAAAAATCCCGAACCTACCCTTGCAAGGTAAATTCGGGATGACGTTTATCGAAGGTCAAAACTCGAAAAGCGATCAGGAGTCTGAACAAAGCGAGTAAATCAGGAAATAATCCTGACAAGTATTTTCATACCCTATTAATTGAATACAAACCTTATGGCTTCACCGTAAAGTGAACTTCACTTGTGGTAATGTTACTTGCATGGTCTTCAGCGGTAACCACCAACGTTACGCCTATTTCAGATGCAATACCGGCAGGAGCCCAAAACTCGAGGATTTCGTATGAGGTCAGGTCATGTACTTCCGGGGAGGCGGTAAACAAAACTGAACCATCGAAATCAGTCACTATTTTAATTCGCAATTCGTGCAGGCTTTCATCAGTTACCATGCCGCTGATCGAAACCCCGCCTGCAATGGATTCACTTTCAATTGGTGACGTTATGGTAATAACCGGAGGATTGGCATCATCGGGCACCTCCGTTTCATGTTTACAAGAAATCAACAAAGTCGCCAGAGACACCGTAAGCATCAGGAGCTTTTGAATATTCGTCATTAAATTGGCTATTTAAAGAAATGAGTTAAGAGTTAAATTAGGCTGTTTAATCAAAATTATTGTACCATTATTTTCTTTGCAATTTGAAAGTCCTTTCCTGTGATCTGTAGCTGGTACCACCCGGCTGGAACATCGTGTACATCAAGCAACATTTTATTCACACCCGGCAGCGCAAATGATTGATCCTGCTTTATCAATCTACCTTCTGCATTAATCAGGTGGACTTCGATTTCGGATCCTGCATCAATGCGTAACTGATAGTGTGCTTTTCCATGGGTCGGATTGGGCATGATTGTCAAATCATATTTTGGTACTGGTTCTCCAGTAGAAGTGAGTTCCTGGACAAAGTTATTGCGGCTAACAATCCAGAGATTTGGATCAAATTCCAGCATGGTAGGGCTAAAGTCTAGTTGTAGCGTAAAACTCTGGCCATTTGACGTATTATTCAATACGACCATGGTGTCGGACATGCCATCTGATAACTTCAGCTGAAGCGGCATCTCAAAAAACGATACGGTGGGACTCGATTGCGTTTGATCGATTTTAATGGTTACTTCATTAGTAGGTTTCTTCGACCAGGAAATCTGGTAACCAGGGTAGCCTTCACCATAATACCAATCAGCAAAAAAGCCATTGAGATTTTTACCGGAACTCAGCTCAAGATGATTTTTGAGATCATCAGTTTTGGCATAACTGTAGGCAAGATTTGGGTCATTCAAATAATTTCTAACCCCCTCAAAAAACGCATCGTCGCCACAAACCCAGCGAAGCATGTGCAGCACCATGGCGCCTTTGGCATAGGACAATCGGCCACTGAACACGCGTGCTACTGAAGTGGTATCCGGTACAAATACAGAGCCGTCCTGTTCATTTGTAGAAATGTCGATTCGGTTCTGTTTAAAGTTTTGCCAGTATTGTGGAAGCAGAAATTCATAACACAATCCACTCAAATATGTCGCAAACCCTTCATTTAGCCAGATATCCTGCCAAGTTCCACAGGTGACCTTATCACCAAACCAGTGGTGAGCCAATTCATGACCCAGCAATTCAAAACCCCAGCTTCCAACAAAAGTCATGGTCTGGTGCTCCATTCCCCCACCCCAATTGAACTGAGCGTGTCCGTACTTTTCTTCCTGAAATGGGTAAAGTCCAAATAAATCATCAAATAGCTGCATTTGTGCCACTACCTCTGCCGTACCTTCCATCGCTGCACTTACGCTCTCAGGATAGACATAATTGAGTATGGTTGTGGTATTGCCATTAAAAGGGGCCAAATTCTCATACTCAACATAATTTGTCACTGCCATACAAATAAGGTACGCAGCAATTGGATACTGGTGTTTCCAGTGTGTAGTCGTCGTATTACCTATTGTTACTTCACTTACCAGCAAGCCGTTGCTGGCTGCCCTATAACCTGCCGGATGATTGATGAATACATCAATTGAATCAATCTTGTCATCCAGAGACTGTTTGCAAGGCCACCACTCCTTGGCTCCATAGGGCTCTGAAAGGGTCCATAAAACGGGAATGGAATCCGGACCGTGGATACCTGTTTCAAAGGAACCAAATCCAGTGGATGTTGGAATGCCCTGGTAGTAAAATGTAAGACTATCCTTTACCTGAGCGGCAAGGTTTTGCGGAAATTCAACAGTCAACACATCCCCCAGTCTTGTAAAAATCAATTTTTGCCCATGGTACAAAACACTGTCCATTGTAAGCGCTTCCGAGAAATCAAATTCCAGGCTTGACAAGATCTCATAAGGCTCAAATACCGTCATGACGGTACCCCTAATGTATTTCACTGCCGGGTCAACCGTCCAGTGTAAGCGGCAATATTGTATATCACTTCGATTTACTGCGCTCACCAGACCGCCTCGCTCCTGTGCTTTTTGATTTCGAAGCCAGGCCGACTTTTCTGTCTGGACAATGGTCTCAAAATCATCATTTTGAGCTTTGAGAGAAAAATCCAGCATTAACAACATGGCCAACATCAGTATGGCTCTGCTTACAGTTTCTCTGAACATAATGTACAAATTTTAATTACTACTCCGATTTGGCGAGGTACTTCTGAGGGTCTTTCTGAAAAGTAGACTTACAATGCCCGGAGCAAAATCCGTAAACTTTGCCTCCGTAATGCAAGGTATCTGAATCCCCCTCTTTTACCTTCATTCCACAAACGGGGTCTTTATCACCGGCCCATTCCAAAGCGGTTTCCCCTTCAGCTGCTGCAGAGGTTGCATGCTCCAGTTTTGAAGCAACATCAACAGGATTCATTGGATCGGAACTGTGAATCGGAGCGCTTTTTACTCCTTTGTTATCAGCTGATTGAGCAGATTTATCCTTGCAACTGAACAGCAGGAAAATTCCGAAAAGAAAAATTAGTAATGATGTCTTTTTCATGGTCTTGTAAATGTAGTGTAGATGAAGAAACTTAAATGTCAAATAATTGCCAGCCTTACAAAAACTGATAAAATCAATTACTGCGGCAGCCTTACTATATCCTGAATGGAACAACAAAAAAAGCGGCAAGGATTAACATCCTGCCGCTTTTTTTAGAAACTAAAGTCTCGACTTAATTATAGTGCCACCTGTTTAAAGGCTGTCACAGTAAGATCTTTATCAAGACTCTTAAGGTACTGATCGACGTTTTGGTCGTTGTTTTTAACAAATTTCTGGCTGAGAAGTGTGTTCTCCTGAAAGAACTTATTCAAACGGCCCATGGCAATTTTCTCAAGCATTTCTTCAGGTTTTCCTTCATTACGTGCCAGGTCTTTACCAACTTCAATTTCACGCTCGATGATTTTTGGATCAACATCATCTTTGCTAACTGAAACCGGGCTCATTGCAGCAATCTGCATCGCAATGTCACGACCAGCTTGTTCAAAACTATCGTTATTTTTATTGAGAGCAACCAGAACTGAACGCTTGTTGTTGGAGTGGTTATAAGTTAACACTAGTTCTCCGGTTAGCAATTCATAACGGCTAAGCTCAACTTTCTCACCGATGATACCATTCTGCTCTCCTACTTTCTCACCAATGCTTACAGAACCTTCGATAGGCAAGGCAAGCAATTCTTCCAACGTAGCAGGAGACTTCTCCAAAGCGATGTTGGCGATTTTATTGGTGAGGCCGATGAAGTTGTCATTACGTGCAACAAAATCAGTTTCGCAGTTCAATGCTACCATAATGCCTTTTTTCTGAGAGGCATCAGTAATAGCCACTACCACCCCTTCGTTCGCATCACGGTCTTCCCGTTTGGCAGCTTTGGCGATACCTTTTTTGCGAAGCCAGTCTTGTGCGGCATCATAATCACCTTGCGCCTCTTCGAGGGCTTTTTTGCAATCCATCATCCCTGCATCTGTCATTTCACGCAGTTTCTGAATGTCGGCAGTAGTTACTTTGTACATTGCTTAATTTAATATGATTTGTTTAAGTAAATGGTTGTTTGATCCGAAATCAGATCTAAAATTTGATTATTCGGCAGTTGCCACCACGCTGTCTTTTTCCTCACCTTTTGCACTCTTGCGCTCATCCAATCCTTCCTGAATAGCTCCAACCAGGTAGTTGGCTATGTAAGCAATGGCTTTTGAAGCATCGTCGTTGCAAGGAATTGGGAAATCAACCAGGGTAGGATCGGAATTTGTATCCACCATACCAAAGGTCTTAATGCCCAATTTTCTTGACTCTGCCAATGCCAGGTGCTCATGGTGAATATCCACGATAAAAACGGCTGAAGGCAGGCGGTTCAACTGTTCGATACCACCGAGGTGTTTTGACATCTTACCATGTTCGCGACCCAAAGTCAGACGCTCTTTTTTAGTAATGCTTGTCAGTGTAGTATCGGCCAGCATACGCTCGATATTCTGCATTTTCTTTACAGATTTGCGGATGGTGGCAAAGTTGGTCATCATACCACCCAGCCATCTTTCTGTAACGAAAGGCATTCCAACTGATTCAGCAGCTTTTTTCACGATGTCGCGAGCTTGCTTCTTGGTGGCAACGAACATGATCTTTTTTCCGGCCTTAGCCAGTGCCTTCATCGCAGATGCGGAACGCTCCAGGCATTCTGATGTGCGATTCAGGTCTATGATGTGGATACCCTTGTGCTCCATAAAGATATACGGAGTCATTTTCGGGTTCCATTTTTTACGCAAGTGACCAAAGTGGCAACCTGCATCAAGCAATTCTTTATATGTAGGCTTTTGCATTGTTACGTACTTTTAGCGTTTAGAGAACTGGAAGTGCTTACGTGCTTTTGGCTGACCGTATTTCTTACGTTCAACAGCACGGCTGTCCCGGGTTAGGAATTTTTTGTCTTTCAAAGGCTTCTTGAACTCTTCGTTGAGTTTTACAAGCGCGCGGCTCAATCCCATACGAATGGCTTCAGATTGTCCTTTGTAACCACCTCCACGTACATTTACCTTCATGTCGTAAATGTTCTCTACTTCCACTACACCAAATGGGTCGGTAACGTTGTGTTGAACATGTATCTGTGGGAAATATTCGCGGTAGTCTTTACCGTTAACGGTAATTTTACCTTCCCCTTTCATCAGATACACGCGGGCTACGGATGTCTTACGTCGCCCGATTGCATTTATCATTTCCATATTATTTCTTTAATGTTAAAGGAATTAATGATCCCGATGAACTCAGATCATTTAAATGAGATGGTTTCAGGTTTCTGAGCCTGATGAGGATGCTCGGTGCCTGTGTACACAAACAGCTTCTTGCCCATGGCACGACCCAATTTGTTTTTAGGCAACATACCTTTGATGGCACGCTCGATGATGCGCTCAGGATGCTTTTCCAGCATTTCTTCTGCCAAAGTGATTTTCAAACCACCTGGATAGTGTGAGTGGTTGTGATACTCTTTTTGTTGCCATTTCTTACCGGTAAAGCGAACTTTCTCGGCATTGATAACAATCACATAATCACCGGTATCGGCATGTGGTGTGTAGCTTGGTTTATTTTTACCGCGCAATAAACTGGCAATATTGGCGCAAAGACGACCGGTCACCTGGTTCTCCGCGTCCACGATGTACCACTTGCGCACCGCTTTTTCTGCGGAAACGGACTCTGTCCGGTAACTTAAGGTATTCATTCGTATAAATTTAATTTATCAACATTGCGAAATGCGAAAAGGCCATAAATCTAGGTTTTCAGCCCCCATTTCCAGCACCCTTATTTCTAAGAGGCCGCAAAGGTAGAATTAGCTATGTTGCTGTGCAAGCATTCTATAAAAATTTTCAATAGCAACCTTTGTAACTAATTGAAAATCAGCCGAATTTTTGCCCATTTTTTTTCATAGCATTTAAAATGATATTCAAAATCCGATATCCGAAATCCAATATCCGATCGGATATTGGATTTCGGATATCGGATTTTGAATATTGCGACACCGGATATTCCCTTCATTCGCCCTACATTCGCCGCAGCAAGTCCTACCCTATTATGAAGCAAGATAAAATATTGATCATCGGCGCTGGCGGCCAGATCGGCACGGTGTTGACAGCAGCTTTACGAGATGCATTTGGAGAGCAGCACGTAATCGCCTCGGATTTAAGACCATTGGAGAACCAGGCTGGTCCGAGTGAAGTTCTGAACGCACTTGATGCTAAAGCATTGGCTGAATTGGTTAAAAAACACAGTATTACCCAGATATATCATCTGGCTGCCATTTTAAGTGCCAAGGGCGAAGCCGACCCGATGAAATCCTGGGAAATCAATATGGGTAGCCTGTTTAACGTTTTTGAGACTGCCCGAAACCTAAGTATTCAAAAAGTCTTTTATCCATCCTCTATTGCTGTTTTTGGCAGGGAAGCTGCTCCCAGAAATACTCCTCAATTTGAGGTGTTAATTCCAGAGACCGTTTATGGTATTAGTAAAGTAGCCGGAGAAAACTGGGCCAATTACTATTTCAGGCGTTATGGTCTTGATGTGCGCTCTGTACGGTACCCAGGTATAATTGGATATCAAAGCATGCCAGGCGGGGGCACTACTGATTATGCCGTGGATATTTACCATTGTGCTGTTAAGAACCAGCCTTTTGAGTGTTTTTTACAAGAAAACACACCCCTTCCAATGATTTATATGGATGATGCCATCAGGGGAACTATTGAACTGATGAATGCTCCTGCAGAGCAGGTTAAGGTTCGAACCAGTTACAATTTGGCAGGGATGACCTTCACACCAAAAGAAATTGCCGAGAGCATTAAAAAGGAAATACCAGAATTCCAGATAAGTTACAAGCCAGATTTTCGACAGGCGATTGCCGATTCCTGGCCCGGCTCAATTGACGACTCAACAGCCAGAGCCGATTGGGGCTGGAAACCCGCCTATGATCTGGACGGGATGACGAGGGATATGTTGTTGCAATTAAAGAAGCAGTACCTTAAATAATTAGCTAATTGGCACATTAGCTAATTAAAGTAGAGCAGCGCCAAACACACCGGCGCTATCTCCCAGTTTGGGTTTCATAAAAACGGTATCTATCCTTGTGTTGAAGAGGTATTTTTTCACTTCCTCAACTCCATCTGTGTATAGTCGGTCTATGTTTCCTACCCCACCACCTATCACAACTACATCTGGATCGACCATATTAATTACCACGGCCATCGCCTTGCCAAAAAAGTGAACCATTCTGTCCATGGTTTGTATAGCTGCTTTGTCTTCACCAGATATCGCCCTATCTGCGATCTCTCTGAGTTTCAATTTGTTACCGCTGACACCGGCATAATATCTTTCAAGGGCCGGACCGGAGATTACAGTCTCCACGCAACCTACCCTGCCACAATAACACTTTCCGCCACTTTCATCGAGGAAATTGTGACCCCATTCACCTGCAATGCCTTGTTTCCCGTTAATAACCTTGTCATGTACCACCCAGCCACCGCCAACACCGGTTCCCATGATCACACCAAATACTACCTCAGGTTTTTTCTCCAATTCAGCCGCGCTACCCATAAGAGCTTCCGCAACGGCGAAACAGTTGGCATCATTGGCAAGTCTTACAGGAATACCTAATACAGCTTCAAGATCTTTATTAAAAGGCTTCCCGATCAATGCCGTTGTATTGGCATTCTTAATAAAACCGGTATTTGGGTCCAACGTTCCGGGATGACCAATTCCAATGGCTGTTGGCTTTAGCCCTGATTCTTTGATCAGCATATCCACCAGCTTTTTTACCTGGCCGATTATATGCTCGTAGCCATTATGCGCTTCTGTAGGTATCCTTGTTCGATGCAATACCACCGGGTTTGCTTTGCTTTGAAGTATGGCTCCCTCCATTTTGGTGCCTCCGAGATCTATTCCCCAAATATGCATGGTTTTAGAAATGGTAAATGGTTAGTGATCAGCGATCAGTGGTTAGTGGTCGATTGGGAGGGTGATGGAATAAGGAGATTCAAATTACCTTTGCCCTTGCAAATAAACACATTACCATCGAAAAAGAGTGAAAATGGCTTCTTCAGAAAAATATGATGCGCAAAATGCGCCGAAACCAGTTGGACTTTACCCACATGCCAGAAAAGTGGGGAACTTGCTTTTTTTATCCGGCATTGGGCCTCGCAATCCGGATGATGACAGCGTTCCTGGCCTGACACGCTCGGCTTCAGGCAATTTTACCCATTTTGATTTTGAAGCACAGGTGCACTCTGTATTTGCCAATGTTAAAAAGGTCCTGGAAGCCAGTGGCGCGACATGGGAAAGTCTGGTGGATGTTACTGTGTATCTGGTAAATATGGAACGGGATTTCCATACCTACAATCGAATCTGGGCCGAATATTTTACCGAAAATGCGCCTTGTAGAACTACTGTGGGGATTGACAGTCTGCCGACACCAATTGCGATTGAATTGAAATGTATAGCAGTGATTTAACAATGCGCAATGCATCAATGCGCAATGTATCAATGTATCAATGCGTAATGTTAAGAGATAAAAAAATGCGGAACATGGAAATAATCCATACTCCGCATTGCGCATTGGTACATTGATGCATTGATTTATTTCGCGTCTGCGAAGAAATCTTTCACCTTGTCTTTGTGAACGATCATTTGCTTGTAGGAATATCTTCCAGTAAGCGGATCTTTAACGGCTTTAACCACTTTTACGTGATCTTTACCGGAGCCTGCGTTGGCAGCACGTTGAGCAACACGGGCGTTTTTGGATACTTTCTTAGCCATAGCCTATTAGTTTGCAGGTTTACAATTATTTGATTTCGCGGTGAACTGTGTACTTGCGCATAATAGCGTTGTACTTTTTCAGTTCCATACGGTCTGGGGTGTTTTTACGATTTTTCTGGGTAATGTAGCGGGAAGTTCCAGGCAAGCCAGAATCTTTGTGCTCAGTGCATTCCAGAATTACCTGAATGCGATTACCCTTTGCTTTTTTTGCCATTTTAGATAAAATTTAAGCGATTGGATGTAATGGGTGAATTGGATAAAGAAATTGTGAAGCTGAAATTAAACTTCGTCGCCGTGAAAAACGATCTCGCCTTTTTTCTCCAGTTTCTTGATGTACTGATAAACACCAAGTTTGGAAATTGTGCGGATGGCGGCTGAAGAAACTTTCAGAGTAATCCATTCACCTGTTTCAGGTACGAAAAACTTTTTGGTGTGAAGGTTCGGATAAAACCGACGCTTCGTTTTACGGTTTGAGTGAGAAACATAATTACCACTAATTGGGCGTTTCCCAGTCAGGTCACATACTTTAGACATGTTAATAAAATTGAGTGTTCTAATTGAAACAACTTTCAAGAAATGAGCGCCCAAAAATGGAACACTCAAACACTTCAAAACTGCGGTGACTCCGAGAGGACTCGAACCTCTAACCTTCTGATCCGTAGTCAGATGCTCTATCCATTAAGCTACGGAGCCAATTACCGATAAATTTCGGGCCGCAAAGATAGCGGTAGCTCGATTGAAAAACCAAGCACAAAATTATATTTTTGGAAATTTCACTGAAACAATCGCATTACCCCTGCTAATTGACAATACATACACCCCTCTTGGAAGGTCAGAAAAGTCGAATTTTACTGAATTTGCGTAAAACTGGTTGGGGTTCAGCTCCTCCTGATGAATCAATTGGCCCAGCATATTGAATACGCGAAATTGGTATGGAAAGAATATAGGCGTTTGATAGTTTAGTGTAACCTCATTATCAGACCTGGATGTTTTAACACCTAAAATATCGAGTGGGCCAACGGCGCCCTGGCATAAAGCGGTAACCCCGTCTATGGCTTTCTTTATATTCAGGTGCCCACCGGTAACAGTTTTACCTTCAAGACCGGCATTGGGTTCGGTATTATTTAAAATAGCTTCTTTTACCCGAATGGCGCAGGCATCAGGGTCGGTAAGTGCATCTATGGTAAAGCCTTCGCAACCGAGGCTGTACAACAATCCGATCGTACCAGTAACATGAGGCGTTGCGCCCGACGTCCCACCCAACTGGTTTGAATAGCTTGGCACATCGCCTATATTGTATGTGGTATAGGTGCCTTCTCCGGGTGCACCCAGATCGATGGTAGTTTTGCCGTAACCACTGGGGATTCTGGAGCCGAGTACATTCACATTAGTAACTGTAATCAAATAATCACTGCCACATGAAGTAGGCATATCTCCATAAATATCAACATCTGTATTTCCATTGGTGGTTGCGCCCACATTGAGGACTCCTACTGATCCAAGCGAATCATACAATGAACACCAGGTTTTAAATTCGGCATTTGCTGTAGGGAATTGATTATCGTAGCCAAATGATGCATTGGTAGCTACTACAAAAGCGCCTTTGGCGCCATTTGTCTGGTTGTACATACGCCGCATGTTGAACACATAATAGTATCCGGCAATAATTTCCGATGGATACTCAATACCGGAAATGTTCATCATTTTAATATTCCAGTTTATACCGGCAACTCCAATACCATTGTTCCCTACGGCGCCAATAACCCCATATACTCCGGTGCCATGCCAGCCATTATTTCCGGTGTCATCCATTTCTGTTGCCGGGTTCCAGCCACCAAAGTCATCCACAAAGCCATTGCCATCGTTGTCAATGCCATCATTTGGGACTTCCTGCCAGTTCCACCAGCGATTTCCAGCGAGATCTGGATGAGTTAACAAAGCACCTCTTTCCAATACAGCCACTACAATTGTATCGCCTTGCAAGGTTAATCCACCGGTGGAAGTATCCCAGGCATCGGGGGCGTTAATCAGGCTCATATCGGCTTGCTGGAAATAGTCGGGGTCGTTAGGTGTAACACTGCGCTCTTGCAGCTTATAATTGAGATCACAAAACATCACCTCTGGCATGCTTTGGGAAATTTCCTGCAATTGCTGGATGTTGGCAGCACCCTCTTCAAACCCGATGAGATAGATATGCCATTTCGGAACAATGTTTCTTTTTAGATAAGCGCCTGCGCCGCCACCCGTAAACCGATTCAACTCGAGCAAATAACTATTTAGATCAGCCTCATCAGTAAGGCGAACTATCAACTCTCCGGGTTTATAGATAGAACCCAGGCTTTGAGAAAAGCTTGAATGGTAAAAACCGAATAGCAGGCAAAAAAGGAGTAAATAGTTTTTCATAAGCTGGAAAATGTGTGTGTCGTGTTTTGGGTTAAAACTGGCCCGATTGGTTGCCCGAAGAAAAGGTATTTTGTTTGAATTGGACAAATACCAGTCACAGAGGTTTAGCCAGAACCATCATTTCAGTTGAGAATACAGCTCTGAAAAGTATCCAGGTGATTTAATCAAACGGCTGCCATACCAAGAAAACAGCTCGCCATCAACCAATAAGACGCGTGAAGAGGGACAAATGGTTTGAAGCTCGGCAATATGTTTTACAGCAAACGGATATGGCTCTGAAGAAAGCAATATTACATCCGGCTTTACTTCAGCCAATTCTGTTGGTTTAAGCTCAGGATAACGTTTCTGTTCTCCAAACACATTGCGAAATCCCGCCCTGTATAGCATATCATGAATAAACGTATCTGCCCCCGCTGCCATAAATGGCTTTCGCCAGATTAAATAGGCAGCATTGATCCTCTCAGAATCTGTACTTCGAGCCAATCGTTGGAATCGCTGGCTAATTTCTATCACGATTTTATCTGCTTGAACTTTTCGATCGCACAGACTGCCCAACTCACGAATCATCCATAAAGCATCCTCCAACGTGTACACATCACTCATCCATACCGGGAATCGCTCACCAAGCCATTCAATTTGGTCCTGGTCGTTTTCTTCTTTGTTACCAATGATCAAATCCGGCTTAAAAGAAGCGATTTTTTCCAGGTTTAATGTTTTGGTACCGCCAACCCTGGTTTTGCCCCGAAACCATTCATTCGGGTGTATGCAAAATTTTGTGATTCCCAATACTTCTCTGTCCAATTCCAGGTCAGCCAGCAATTCGGTCTGGGAAGGAACAAGAGATATGATCCTTTGTGGTGGCCACTGTGGAAGCGTGATTGTACGTTGAATTTGATCGGTAAAAGTCACCTCTATGCTTTTGGTGTAAGATTAGGATAAGGATTGTACGTGAATGACCAAGCGAAAATTGCTCAGTAGATTGAGAAACAGTTTCCCAGGCTGAAGGTTACGAATTCAAGTCTTGTATTCGCTCTAAAAAGCTTTTTGGCAATCATTAATAAATTCGCAGATCGTAACTCAATTTATTAATGGGAAAGACTATCGAGTTTATGCGAGTCTAATGCAAACAAATAAAACAAGTAACAAAAGAAAAATATCATATCGATAATCATCAACAAACAAATACCATGATCAGACTTGACATTGGCTCGAAAAATTACATAAACCAAATATGATAAGAGGGGCAAAAAGACCAGGACAAATTGTAAAAACTCTTTTGGGTTGGCATAAATAGAATCGGTATCTATATCAATTACATACAACCATGACACAATGATCAAAATATTATATATGTATCGAAGTGTTTTCATTAAAATTAAATAGTACAATTTCTAACCTGGCGGTGAATCCACACGCCAACCATGATATAAAATTAAAACCTCTATGGCGAAAATGACTACCAGTTCTACGAGCATAATCAAAAAAATTCTAAAGCCTCGTAACTGCCTATTATTTATCTTTTGATGATAGAAAAACACCAACCCAGAAACGAGCATGATAAACAAGAGCGGAAGACAATACATTTCTTCCATGGTAAATTCCCAATTCTGGAAATGCCCATAAATCAGTAGGCAGATCAGTCCCAAATGCCAAACCTGGTAAATAATCTTGGGATTTTTTTCCAAAGGCAAGTACCTCATAAAGTGTCTTTCCAAACCAATTGAACTAATGGCTCCAATCAGTTGCCAACTTAGGTAAAATGTATAAAAATCGGGTTTTCAATTAGCAAATAGCTGACTGAATGGGGGAAAGAAGGCATCATCTCGATACCCACAGGTAATTTTCGAGTTAAGATATTATATTTGCTATCCATTCATCGTACTAAACGCTAATCAACGCTTAAGATCTTTTATGCCGCTTGCTAAATCCCTTTCGGATACACGTAAATTACTGGACGAACTCCTTGTGGAGGATCTACCAGTTGCGATCAAAACATTAAAGGAATTGTTACCGGAAGGCAGTGAAAAGAGCATCCTGGCCACAGCCCTTCAGGCTCGTCTTCAGCAACTCAACAAAGATCGGATTCGTGGCATACTTAGTGCAAGTGAATATGCACAGAGATTAGCAGGCATCAGCAGTGATTTTCAGGATTTGTTAAATGAATTGGCACTTGATGATTTTGAACCATCTACCAGCGGCGAAAATAAATCAAATGGCAAAAAGCCCTTGCAAGGAAGTGTCCTGTATCGCATTCCTCACAAGATGCCTATTAAAAAAGCATCACTCTGTACCATTAGGGTTGCTGTAGAAGAAGATGCCGTTCTTCAGGATATCGTACTTGATGACGATGTACATCTTAGAGAGCATATTGAAGTTTCAGAACGCATGAGCGCTGAGTTGCTCGACACGGAAGGTGATATTTTTGATATTGTGCCATTGAATGCCGCCCATCAAAGTGTTCGAGATCAGGGGTATACACAATGGCTATTTCGGGTTACTCCCAAAATTCCGGGCGAGCATCAGTTGATGGTTAAAATTTCGCTGCTTGAATTTGACCACAACACCAAAGAATATTTACCTCGTGATGTCTCCATCATGGAAACAGTTGACATTGTTACTGAGACCGTTGCGTCAACTGAAATTGAGGATGAGCCTTACAAGAACTCAGAACACAAAATTCATATTGGCCCTTCTGCTCAACCTGCAGCTACAACCAGAACTGTTCGTGGGCTAAGAACCATGGCGCTTTTCCTGGTGTTTTTGATGGTGAGCGGAAGTGCAACCTGGGCTCTCACACCACCGCAATCGCGGGATCTTTGGCTTGCGTCTGTCAGAGCGAACATTAGTGGAAGTCCAAAGGCACTTGAAACCTTTATTGAAACATATAAGAACAAACCAGACGCACGGAAATCTCTGGATAAAGCCTACTTTCTCAAAGCCGAAAAAACACTTCAACTTGTCGACTTTCGAGAGTACTTAACTGAATTTGGCCATGATGGAAAGTACAGAGACGAGGTGTTGGCTAGAATTCGTGCAATGGAAAAGCAAAGAAGTGAAGCCATAGTTGTAGCCCCCGAGGCTGAAAAGGTTCGTCAATACATTCGTGATTTCCCGGATGCAGCATACCTTCCAGCAATAAAACAGGCAATTGAATCAAAGCCTGAACTCTGGACCATACTTCATGCTGAATTAGAAGCCGCCTATATTGGCACATTGAATACGGAGTACACTATCCAAAAAGTGAAGGATTTCCTCCGTGACTTCCCTCAAAGCAGTCATCTGAGAGAAGTAGCCGAACTTGCCATGGCGCATCCACAGGAATTACAACAAATACAAGCTGAACTGGAGATTGCTCTGCAGAAGCGTATCGAAAACTCCAACGATTCTGATGAGATAAAGGCGCTCACTCATATTTTAGAAAAAATAGCCTCACCAGAGACCCGGCTAAAACTGTCAGGCAAATTATCAAATTCCGAAGAAAATGGCCCTGTTAACAAGGCTAGTGAGACCCAAACAATAAAGACTCAAAAGCAACCAGAAGAAAAAGCGCCTTCTGAAGAAGTAGCGGTATTGGAAAGAACATCTGGAAGTAAATCTCAGCAGTTAATAGCAGAGAAAGACTCTGACGGAGATGGTGTTACAGATGCAAATGATAAGTGTCCAACAGAAAAAGGAACTGTTTCAAATAGTGGATGTCCGGAATCCAAAGATGATATACTTGGAACTCCTTTCCGGCAAGAGAACATGGTACTCATAAAGGGAGGCAAGTTTCAAATGGGTAATAATCATGGACGTGAGGATGAGCAGCCGGTACATTCAGTTTCACTATCTAGTTTCTATCTGTCCCGGTATGAACTTACCGTTGGAGAATATATGGCATTTTGCCGTGAAACCAACTCCCACTATCCTGAGTGGTTGGAAGAGGGCAACAAATTCAATATAAAAACTGGTACCGATCCAACATATAAGAAAATGGGGAAAGCACTAAGCAATTCCAATAACCCCATTGTTGGCATATCTTGGAAAGACGCTATTGCATATTGCAAATGGCTTTCGAAGAAAACAGGCAAAAAGTATCGATTGCCTACAGAAGCAGAGTGGGAGTATGCCGCACGCGGTGGCCAATCAAAGGTAAACTTAACCTATTCTGGATGCAATGATGCAAATGATGTAGCCTGGTTCGCTGACAACTCCGATTCGACAACACATCCTGTTGGTGGAAAAAAGAAGAATCAGCTAGGTTTGTTTGATATGAGCGGCAATGTGTATGAATTCTGCTCCGACCTATATGGAATATATCCTTTTGAAGCTCAAACCAACCCAGGAGGCACAGGAAGAACATTCAATCCTGTATTTAGAGGCGGCTCCTGGCGATACTATGACAAGGATTGTCGACCCACTAATCGCGCCAAATGCGGTTCTACATATCGAAGTAACAACATCGGTTTTCGGGTAGCCAGAAGCCAGTAATTTATGGTTACACATCCGTCTAACCAATTTCATCCCCTTAATCAGATTGTCATATTGCCAGTACTCAGTTGTGACCTGGTTCAATATGAATCAAGACATGCCCAAGATGAGGCATTTTCTCTCTTAAATGGTCTTTCAGCCTGTGTGCGATATCGTGTCCTTGTTTTACAGTAATACCACCGTCAACAACTGCATGTAAATCAACATGATACTTCATCCCTGATTTTCGGACAAAGCACTTTTCTGTATCCAACACTCCATGCACATTCAAGGCTTCTTTTCTTATGACAAGGATTAAATCATCATAAAAATGTTCATCCATAATTTCACCTAAGGCAGGGCGAAAGATCAGGTAGCTGTTATACAAAATAAACCCTGAGGCAAAAAGAGCTGCCCAGTCATCGGCAGACTCATATCCCTTGCCAAAGTACACTGCTATTGAAATGCCAATAAATGCCAGAACAGATGTTATTGCATCGCTTCTATGGTGCCAGGCATCCGCTTTAAGTGAACTGCTGTGCGTCTCCTTGCTTTTTTTGTTTACAAGACGATAAGAAAATTCCTTCCACAGAATGATGCCTCCCAAAACATAAAGTGTCCATGAGTCCGGGGACTTATGGGGAATTCTGATGTTAATAATACTCTCATAGGCAATTAAGGTTGCGGACGTAACTAAAAATGCAACAACCAAAAATGTGATTAGGGGCTCAATCTTACCATGCCCATATGGGTGATTTTCATCTGCCGGGCGGTTTGCATATTTGAACCCAAGCAGCACTAACAATGACGCAAAAATATCAGTGGTTGACTCAATGGCATCGGCGATCAACGCATAAGAGTTCCCGAAAAAACCAGCCAAGCCTTTCAATAAAGCCAAACAGGTATTACTAAAAATACTGAAATACGTTGCCTTAATGGCAATTTGTTCATTATTCATCATTCATAGGATGATTATGAAAAGGCATTTGGGATAATTATACTTCACGCTGTTTGGTTTTGAAAATCGCCTGCGGCTAAATCATTAATTAACAGCGTTCAGTATGACAAGTATTTTCACAACCACTATGCGGTGGCTATAGTTGCCAGCAATCACCAGAAAAGCGGCATACCATATTCCGATAGGTCATTTTACTACCTCTTCCTGTGTCTTCACCTGTCTCTTCCGGCCCAACTCCTCCAGGTACTCTGGTGTAAACACTTTCATCTCCTTGATAGGTCTACCATCAGGCCAATACCCCAGAAAACGTTGCTCGGGTGTATCTCCAAATACATATTCTTCGCAAATACCTTTTCTGGAATAATCAATCAAAGCATCACTAAACTTCCAATAACAGAAAAAATCGACTTCATTCAAACGGGAGGTTAATAAAACCCGCTGCGCTGTATAGTTTCTCAATCCTGTATCAAAATCGAGGTCGTAGGCATAAGGTTCTGAGTGGGTGGCCAATACCCAACGTTTGTGGCCGGATGTGTCTCGGCGCTGTAATACGAGGTTACGCCTGGGAGTGTTTACAGCCGTTTCAAATACCAGTCGTCCAAATTCGGAACCCACTACATAATCGTCCTCACCAACCACAATTTCCAGGTTCATATCTGAAGGAAGTCCGGCATAATTCTCCAGTCTGGCGCCTTTGAAGGGTCCGCTACCCGGTTCTGCCAGCAACATTCCAGCAGGTTTGGGAACCTTGTACTTTTCCCAGTTAGCAGCCAGGTTGGTGGCAATCACACCGCCATAGGAATGTGCTATGTACACAACCTTTTCAATTTTCGGACTTACGTGGTCAGCTTGTTGAAGCAAGTCAATGGCATCCCGAATTCCTTTAGCGGCATTCTTCGGAAATCCATTAGGTCTCGGCCAAAGCAGATTTTTCTGGTATCTGGGATAAATGACAATGTTCCCTTTCGCAACCAGATGCTTGATCCATTTGCCATACGCCATTGGATTATACGCTCCATAACCATGCAGAAACACCACCACCTCCGCGGAATCGGGCTTGGGATCTGCCGGTTCGAATAGCCAGTAACCATCAGCGGTGGTTGCCACATCAAAAAATAAAACGGATTGATGTGTGTAGTCTGCCCCACCCGGTCCGGAATCCGGCTGACCCGGAAAAGGCGCTCCCTGGGCAGTAGCAAACATCCCTTTGAACACAATGGGCGAAACGGAAAGAAACATACGAACTATGCGACGCTGAATTTTTACTGTGTATCTTTTGATATTAAACAAGGTTTTAGAATGATTAATGATTAGTGGTTAGTGATTAATGTCAAACTGGGAAATTGAGGTTTCGTTCATTAGAAACGCATATTCCTTTAGTGCTTTAAAAAGCCATTCCCAGGTAAATTAGGGACAGGTCAAATCAAATGAATCACCCAAATCATATAAATCAAGGTAACTAACGCACAACATCCATGATTATGTTTACAGGATCTATAGAGTTTATTTTGAAGCTCCAGGATATCATTTTCAGATAATTGCCGCCACAGAACAAGGCTGATTTGTTTGTACCGCCTGCCTGTTCGCAATACAATGATTTAAGGTTATCTGAATTGACGATTGGGAAATACACTTCCAAGCCTCCTTTCAAAAACTCCAGCATTAATCCTCCACTCCAAACAAACTGGTCATTAAATGATTTTGCTTCTCCTATTGATGAAGCATCGTCGAAATAGCCAATATCGAAATAAGGCTTGACAGGTAATTTCAAAGGCAACCTGAATGGGAGATCTGATTTTAGATTTATGGAAGTGATGAAATTATTGGAATTACCGAAAACATAAGCATAAGCAGGGCCAAATGCGCCCTTAAAACCGCCACCGGATTGATTCACTTGTCGGCCCAGGATGCCGGCGCCACCCGAGCGCGCTAAAAAGGTTTGGTCGTATTTATAATCATTAAAGCCTTGAGCGTTTAGACTCGGGTTATAATAGGGTGGCAAGACTGAATTATTGCGCAGGGTGTTATGTAAGAAGTAACCAGCATAGAAGCGGGCTGTGATCTTCTTTTTTCGTTTGTAATAAAACTGCTGCTTCCACTCAAAGTTGCCTAGTAAATAATTTGCGGAACTTTTGAATATTGTCTTGTACTGCTGGGATTCCAGTGAAACCTGGAAATTGAAGGGGTTGGGCAGTCTGTCATTCTTGCCTTCATATTTCAGTTCGTAAATTGTTTTAAGGTCACCCCACCCTATTGTCACATATCCAATATCGTTATACACCGCATTTTCACTATTGAGAAATAAGGTACGGAAAGCAATATTGTGGTGGTAACTCAAAGAATTGCTGCGTAATTCTGCTTTTATCTGCGGCACAAATCGATAAAACCGCAAGAACTTATCCTTTTCGGCAATATAATCGTAATCAAAACTCTTGGCGCTCGCCCCCAGCGTAACCTTTTGAATAAATCCACCCGGAACAAAGCTGTACCGTACATCAGCCAGGCCAACAACTTGCTTGGAACCAATGCCATATCCGGGTAACAGATAAAACTGAAATGACCTTGGCGGTAAAAAAGGTTTGTAGAAAATCAATCCCACCATGGTTTTGTCGGCATTATTCCAGCCAAGCCATGGAAAAACGCCCAGGGTGTTTCTCTGAACATCTTGAAAAGGAGCCAGTAACTTCAGTTGAAATGGATCTGTACCTGACAGAGCGCCGCTACTTCGTCTCCAATTATCTTTCCTGTTTAAATCCAGCGTAACAAATTCATTATCAATAACAAAAGCATCGGGGTTATTGACAGAAAACAAATAATGTTGTTTGCGTGATTCCGGCTCTGTATCAGCAACCGGGGTTAAATCTGTATTCCATACAGTTTTTACTACGCTACCATTCCGAATGGCTGACACAGGGAAAGGAGAGTTCAATTCTCCTTTTCTCTTCACTTCCAGCTTCCATTCCCCGTTTCCCTGATCGGATACCTTCTTCAAACTGTAATCGGCTCTTTTTTTTGTTTGAATTGCTTCAAAAAACCAATCTACATCCAATTGATGATCCTCCAGAACAGTTCTAAAATCTTCAGGGTATGGATGTTTAAATTGCCATTTTTTGTAATAATCATGCATGGCATCATCAAACCTATCAGTACCAACCGAATTCTCCAGCCACCTCATACAAGCCGCGGTTTTCATATACACCTGTAAGCCATAAGCCAGTTCATTAAAATCATTGGAATGGGAATCAGGGGGAGTATCCAAATGGTTCAAGGCCAGGATCAAATATCCCATTTCGGTAGTCGGGCCATATTTCATAGGATCGTATAGTTTCTTTGGCAAAACCAATGGTGAAGAGTCGCCATAGTAATAGCCCATATATCGATCTTCATAATAGGAATTCAAACCTTCATCCATAAACGGATGATCACGTTCATTGGAGGCCAGGATACCGTAAAACCAGTTGTGACCGACCTCGTGTGTAATAACTCGATCGAGATTTTTTCCATCCCCGGAATCCCCGATCACGGTGATCATCGGATATTCCATTCCTCCGCCGGCACTGAGTGCCGAGTGGACAGCTGTAGCATGTGGGTATGGATAATCACCTACTTTTTCGGAGTAAAATTCCACTGCTCTTTTTACATAAAAAGCACCTTGTTTCCATATCTCTGATTCTGATTTTGGAAACATGGCCCAGCAGTCCACCGTTCTACCAGAAGCCAGGGTCGCAGTATCCTTCAGTACGAAAAAACGTTTGTCAGCAAACCAGGCGAAATCATGAACACGTTCAGCATTGTACCGAATGGTTTTCATTTTTGTGGAGGATGCCGGGAAAATGTCCTGATCAACATCAACTTTACCTGCCAATATCTCCCGGGATTCGATTTCCTTTTTACGAAGAAATTCAATTTCTGAAGGGGTTTGCAGCACTCCAGTAGCTCCTACAACATAATTTTCCGGCAACGTAATGCTTACATCAAAACTGCCAAACTCAGAATAAAACTCACCCATATCCAAATACGGCATCTGGTGCCAGCCTTTATTGTCGTATACCGCCGGCTTTGGATACCACTGCGTCATCTGGTAGGAAGTTTCCACATGCCCAAGCCTGGAAAAGGATGCCGGGATTTTAAGTTCCATAGGTGTTTGAATACTGATTTTCTGCCCAGGCTCCAGTGGCTTTGGCAACCTTATAAGTGCTATGTCGGGATTGGATTTGTCATACTCCCATTCCAGCGTCTGCCCGCCTGATTGAAAATCAAGGCCTTTGTAGTAGCCCAGGTCTCTTTCCTTGGCAAAATAGAATCGACTGCTACCTTCCCGTAACTTTTGACGGCAGAAAGCTGTGTTTCTGTTTTTGAACGCATTTCCCCATACATGCACCCATATTTCAGACAAGACATCGGGAGAATGGTTTATGTACTCAAATTCGACAGAACCGTTCAGTATGTGATGTTCATCATCGAGTGAAACGACAATCTTATAATTTACTTCCTGCTGGAAATAAGGTTTATCCACAGTTTGAGAAAACAGCAAAGCAGGCAGAAGCAAGAGAACGAGCAAACTAAGTTTCATGGCGAAAACATTTAGGTTATGACCAAATATCGCGGAAAATTAGTCATGTTTCAGCCAGTCTGCTGCTTCTGCTCTCCCAAATTAGACAAGTGTTCTGAATTTATGGAGAAGGCGCTCCATAAGTATCCGTCCTGAAAAGGGTAAATGTGTCACCACTGCTGTTCTTTACACGCTTTATGACATAGAAATTATCAAAATCATTATCGGGTATTTGACCGATGTTGACTCCGGTGAGTTTTAAAATCAATTGGGGAACGGTATTGGAGTGGCCCACAACCAATACATTTTGACCACCAATTCCTTTAAGTTTTTTTGCCAGAGAATCTACAGGCTGACTGGCATTATATTGGGTTGGTGTGACCTGAAGTAAACTGGCGGATGGTTGGGCAGTTTGCTGGGTTCTGAGATATTGACTGACAAAAATTCGCTTTACATTTTTGTTGCGCAGGGAGTCGCATAAGGCAATGGCTCTTTGTTGTCCGGCTGCCGTCAGTGGCGGATTATCTGCCGGAGTGCTCGCTTTTTCCGCATGACGAACTACATAATAATAGCTTGTATAACAAGAACTTAGGCCAATCATGGCCATGAACAAAAGGATAGAAAATAAAAATCTGTTTTGCATGATTCTACAATTTTGGGTTAACAATACTGACATCCTTAATGCAGCTTCCCCACGAATTGTGAACCATTACACCTCTTGAATGTACGTTCCAATAACCCACTTGTTTGTTCCTATGCGGTGCCAGCCATTGCTGCTGGTTTCATAAATGGGAACGATGTCGTTCTTTGAAAGCTTATCAACCTTTGCATAGGTAGTGTTTGGCCCGGAGCGAACATTCAGGTATGCATACGTTACCCTGCCCTGGCGACCAGTTGGCACTGGTATCGGATTAGACGTGCTGGTACTAGTGCTGGTGCTGGTGCTGGTATTTGAGCTGGAGCTGGCAATAACATCCACGTAATAGGAGCTTACATATTTACCCAACCCTATTCTCCAAAACCCGGAAACCTTTTCCACCAGGTCTATAATATCACCTTTGTTTAGTCGTCCAACTTTGGCATAGGAGGTTGATGGACCTGAACGGACATTCAAATAATTGGATGTCACCTTTCCTTTCAAGTTGCCAGAAGGTGTGCTTGTATTTCCGGTTGATCCTGTGTTTCCGGTTGAAGCTGTTCCACCGCCGCCGGCAAGTCCCTGAGCCATTTGAACTGCTCTGGCTGCATTTATACGTCCATACCCATATTTTTGTGAATGGCCGCTGGCATTGTACCCTGAGCCAATCTTATCCGTTGTTGTTCTCAAAATATCCTTTATCTGCGACAATCTTAAGCCCGGATTAGCACTAAGGATTAGAGCACAAACACCTGCACTAAGAGGTGTCGCACTGGATGTTCCACCAAATTTGCTTGTAAAGGCATGAATCAATGAATTCCCGCTGTTGCTGATCTGCACGGTTGCCGTTGTGATCCCTACCCCATCATTTCCGTTTGTTGGTGCGCAAATAAAGGCATTTGAACCATAAAATGTGTAACTGGAGGATTCATCCAGGCTGTTAGATGCCGTTACGCAAATCACGTCAGGATGAGCCGCAAAATCGCTGATTTGCCGCGGCTGGTTGTTGGAAGCCGGATTGGCATTACCCGCAGCAATAAAAATCGGCATACCCTTTCCACTTCGTCCATCCCTGGCCACCTTGCTGATGATGTTTTTCACATAGGTTGACAGCGGAACAGGCTTGGGGAAACCAAGGCTGCAGGAAATTATATCAGCTCCATTCATTAATGCATGATTAAATGCATTGCTGATGGCATCATCACTCAACACATCAAGCTTGATGGGAATAATTTGTGCATTGGGGGCGGCCCCCATTACCCCTTGAAAATCAGCGGCTCCGGCTGCTACTGCGGCGCAGGATGTTCCATGACTGTACACCCCCCAGGAACCGTCGCCCGCCTGAAACCAGGGAGATACATCGGCTCCGCGATTTGCCGCATTGTATGCATTTCTGATCTTCGTGCCATCGCCCCTCAGATTTGGATGTTCTGTGTCAAACCCGGTGTCGATGACCGCAATTCTAATGTAACGCGATCCCAGGTTATTCAACAGCGACCAGGCTTGTTTCACTTTAGCATCCGCGCCTCTTTTAAAGTGAGCTGTACCGTAAACTGCATTTGGAATATCAATAATGGGTATTTGTCCACCTGTATTTTCATGATGCCATTGAGAGCTGATGTAGGCGCCATTAGGTTGCATAAAATCGCCTGTGACCGGTTTTGCCATGAATTCCGGCTCGGCTATAACAACAATTTTATTGCGCTGTAAAATCATGGCGCATTTAACCGGATTTGGAGAATTGGAAGTAGTGCTTACCCTGAACGCACTGGCATTTACCACTTCGGTAATGTTAAGTGCCAATTCAGTTAAAGCAGCCATTTGATCATTATAATCAGCCTCAGGTTTGAATTCTATGTACAGTTTTCCTGTAGGTATTAAACCATTGTCATCTTCTTCATTGACGATCCACACGTGCGTTCCCACTGCAACATCGGGTTGTTCTCTCAGTTTATCCAGTTTGGAATCTATGCCGCGTTTAGCCGTAAAAACTTCGAAATCGCGTACCTGTTCCACATCTTTCTTTTTCCTGCGGGAACTTTGTTTCATACCCGGGTTGTAGCGAACAGCGGCTTGTGTTTTACTTTTCGACAAGCTGATTTCCTCGCCTCCGAATTTGAGTGTTGCTTTATTTACTTTTCTATTTGCCATGGATCGTTATTTGGAATGTAAAGGGAGTTAAAATTGAATCAGTGACGTAAAACCACTGATTGTATGAATAACAGGTTGATTAAAAGAAGCTGGACAAAAATAAGCAGATGCATGCGTTTTTTAACGCATAAGTGGTAAAATCACCTTGCCAGTTGTACCATTTGGTTCCATAATTCGAAGCATCGCTGCTATCGTGGGGGCTATATCTGTAATATCTACCGGTTCATAGGTTTCCCCTGACTTGACATGCCAACCGTACCAAACAAGCGGCACATGAGTGTCGTAAGCGTAAGCTGTTCCGTGCGTAGTTCCGCCTTCTTTAAATGATTTATCATCGCCGTGCCAACCAGGTTGAAGTTGGAAGCTTATATCTCCAGAGCGTTGTGGATGAATGCCTCTTCTCCATTTATCAACGAATGGGAACTCCGGTGGCGCTGATGACAACTGCTCTTTTGAAAAAACATCATAGACACCTGGTTGATGCCGGATATAGTCTATAATCGCTTGTTCTACCTGTTCAGGAGTTGCCCGGCTACTCTGAATATTATCCCAGTTTAGCCAAACCTGTTGATTTTCAGCATACAGGACAAAGGATTTCGAGTTCCCAAACTGGTCAAGAAGCATGCTATCGAGCCTGGCTTTCAATTTATGCTCTTTAAAAACATCCACGGGAAATCCGATGGATTTTAGGTGTGCAGGAGTTTCTGCGGCTCCATGATCGGCAGTCAGAAACACCAGCGCATTGTCTTTACCAAATCTTTGATCAAGAAAACTTAACAGACGGGTCAGGTCCTTGTCGAGTTTTAGGTAGGCGTCCTGGGTTTCTTCGGCGTGTACACCAAACTGATGCCCGATATAATCCGTGCAGGAAAAACTCAGACAAAGGAAATCGGGGAATTCATCTTTACCCAATTCCATTTTCTCAACAGCTTCAAGTGCAAAATCCAGCGTCAATCTGTTTCCAAATGGTGTAAATCGGATCAGATATTCGTCTTTCATTTTTGCGCGTATTGCCGCCAAATCATAAGGCATGCCTCCTTTAAACAGAGGAAGGTATTTTCCACCTTTGAATTCATCCCAGTTTTCGAAACTCTGCGAATAATCTGCTCCGGGTAGTTTCGACCATTTGTTGCCCAAATAGCTCGCTGCCAGTTTTCTATCGTTGAATGCCGTTACCCATTCTGGAAGGGCAAGTGAGTCGGTATAATACGAAGAGGTAATCCAGTTCCCGCTTTTATCATCAAACCAGTAACAGGCATTGGGAATATGGCCCGCAGGCAAAATACTACCCCTGTCTTTGATGCACACACCTACAACCTTTGAACGGAAATTGTTGGATAAGCGCAGTTCATCCGTGATTGTGGAGGACAACAGGACTTTTGGAGAGTGTTGCCCTACCATTGTATCCGGGCTACCTACCGTCAAATAATTTGGGTCGGAGGTAACATAGCGCTCATCAGCCCATTCTCTGTCCCACCATATATTGGCCACCACCCCATTTACAGAAGGTGTGGTTCCTGTATATATGGCCGCATGACCAGGACCGGTATATGTAGGCATATAATTATAATGGGTGTTTTCGCAGGAGTACCCTTCTGACAGGAGACGTTTGAAACCACCCTCTCCATAGCTCGACCAGTACTTATACAGATAATCGTATCGCATTTGGTCCACTACAATTCCAACTATAATTTTGGGTTGTGTGGGACGGCTATGTTGGGAAAAAAGAAATAGGGGAAAGCTAAAAAAAAGACATGCACTTATTAAAAAAGACCTCATCGTGTGGTTTTGTGTGTCAACAGTATCTATTGCTGAATAGATTTTATTGTATTAAACGTCAATTACTTTTCGTCTCAGTTCAAAGTGTTTACCCAAATACACTTTTCGCACCATTTCATCGGCGGCCAGCTCTTCTGCGGTTCCGGCTTTTAGAATACTTCCCTCGAACATAAGGTAGGCCCTATCAGTGATGCTAAGCGTTTCCTGAACATTATGATCTGTAATCAGTATCCCGATATTCTTGGTTTTAAGCTTTGCCACTATGTACTGGATATCTTCCACGGCAATCGGGTCGATGCCGGCAAATGGTTCATCCAGTAGAATAAATTTGGGGTCGCTGGCAAGAGACCGGGCAATTTCCGTTCGGCGCCGCTCCCCACCTGACAGTGTGTCTCCCAAACCAGTTCTTACGCGATTCAGGTTAAACTCTTCAAGAAGCGATTCCAGTTTTTCCTTTTGCTCAGCTTTACTCAATTTCGTCATTTCCAGAACTGCCTTGATGTTATCCTCGACGGTAAGTTTGCGGAAAACGCTGGGTTCCTGTGGCAGATAACCTATCCCTTTTTGGGCTCGCTTGTACATAGGTAAATCCGTGATTTCCTTGTCGTCCAGATAAACTTTGCCATCAGTTGGTTTGATAAACCCGACAGTCATGTAAAACGAGGTGGTTTTGCCCGCTCCATTTGGTCCGAGCAGTCCAACGATCTCGCCCTGGTTAACATCGAAGGAGACACCTTTTACTACGGTTCGCTTACCGTATGTTTTCACTATTTCTTCTGCGCGTAGTACCATTAACAAATATTTTCATTTGCGCCAACGAGCCAAACTACCCGGCTGAAAGCAATTTTCTTACGATTTCAGAAATTGATTTACCGTCAGCCTTCCCGGCCAGTTGTTTGTTTGCCAGGCCCATAACTTTACCCATATCCTTTGGAGATTCTGCACCAGTTTCCGCCACAATTATTTTCAATATTTCTTCCAACTCTGCGCCTTCAATCATTTTTGGCAAATACCGCTTGATCACTTCAATTTCTTCGGCTTCTTTCTCTGCCAACTCGGTTCTTCCATTTTTCAAATAAATATCCTGAGACTCTTGCCGGGTCTTCAGCAGTTTCTGCAAAAGCTGCACTTCTTTCATTTCATCAATTGCCTGACCGCTGCCATCCGTTTTTATAAGCAGAATTGCACTTTTGATGGCCCGTATTCCACGAAGTGATGCTTCATCCTTGGCTTTCATCGCAACTACAAGGTCCTTCGCAATTTTTTCTTCCAGTGTCATGTAATGTTATTTTTTAAATAAGAATTATGGTAAACCTGATTAGGTTGCGTTAATGAAATTTGCAGTCAGAGAAAAAACGACTTCTCACCCCAGGCAAATGTGCTTAATGAAAACGCAAAAATCAGGTAATTGTGGCTTTAGCTCAAATAAACCATGAAAAAATCGCCCGAAAAGCATGAGCATCCCGGGCGATTATCATTTTTACTTATACTTCCAAGATCAGAGATTCTTCCTGGTAATAAACAAGCAGATTTCTCAGGATCCTATCCGTCGGTCTTGTCTGACTCTGCATTTGAGCTAGAGTCATCGCCAGAGTCCATACCGGCGTCATCTTTATGTACCACATCTTCGATGATGATGCCGTCTTCCTGCGTTTGGTTCTCTTCCGTTGGTGCCTCCGTACCACCGTCATCGCCAGATCCTGGATCCTGGTTGTGCACAACATCTTCTATGATGATGCCATCCTGTTGTTTTTCTTCCGGGTCTTCGGTAAGTTTATCGACTTCTTCCATTTTGGTCTTTTTCTTATTTACGCCGTCCATTTTATCTTTTTTACTCTTTTTGGCGGCTTCTTTTTTGGCGTTGTATTCATCCAAAGCTTCCTCTGCCTTATCCATGGCTATATTCAGGAATTTTTCGGCTTTATCGGCTGCTTTTTCCATAGCGTCTTCAGCTTTATCGGCTAAATCAGAAGCTTTTTTCTTTGCTTTCTCGCTCGCATTTTCAAAGACTTCTTCTGCTTTATCGGCTACCACACTTGCGATGGCTTTTCCGGTATCAATAGCATCCATCAACACATCACCGATTGTTGTGGCCGCGGATTCATCCTTGTTATCATCTTCCGAGTCAGATTCAGGTGCATTTGATTTTATCTCCGCCGCAATTTCTGACTTAATGGCCTCTTTTGCTTTCGCTATCTTTTTGCGCTCGGTCTCTTTTTCAGCACGTTTGGCTTCTTTATTTTTTGCACTGTTTATTTGGCGTTCAATACCCTCCATTGTCTTTTTCATATCCTCCAATCGCTCGCGTTTTGAAGCCAGGCGGTCTTCGATCATTTTGATCTTGGCCATTCGAATCTGAGATTCTAACTGGCCGTCTGAGTTATCCACACGCTTGGTTTGAAAGTTAAGCTCTTCCTCATCGCGTGCAATACTGTCAGACATTCTTTTCATTGCATCTTCCAACCCTGTCATGCGGCGTTCATGCCTGTCGACAACGGAGCCTGCATTGGCCTCCGGGCCGAATTTGCGCTCTTTGGCTTTTTTAAAAGCCTTGTCAATCCGGTTCCAGATTTGGTTGCGGTGTGTATTGCTCAAACGGGCTTCTCTGTAATCCCGCTGCATCTTTTTAAGGTCTTCAAAAACTGTATTCAGTTTAGCACCTCCGGAAGCAATCCGTTCTTCCACTTCATCAAGGGCTTTATTGAATTCGTCGGCCACGACAGAAGAGGCTGCCATAAATTCACCCTGCAATTTTTTGCGAACTTTCTTTAGTTCTTCAAACAACTGATCGATGTTGTCGCGAAGATTATTGGCGTGCTCTCGAAATAAATTCCGCTCACGCGATTGTGTTTGCACTTTATCCCAAAATTGCTTGAGATCATCCCATAGTTTGTTATCGTAATTGGAGCCGATTTTCTCTACCTTTTCCTTTATCTCTTCAAGTTCCTGTTTGTACGCCTGATGAAGTTTGGAAGAGAGCACAATGAAGTGCCATTCCGTTTGAGTCCGTTGGATCAGGTCGCCTCGGTCCACTTTTAAATTTTCTGGTAACAGGCTTTCTGTAACGCTGAGTTTCCGCTCATTGGTTTCGTAGCCTTCTGGAAATTCCAGGTCTTTTCCAACCCGCCATTCTTCCATCATTTTGTTGTCGAATTCTTCGCTAACGATGGCTTCCGGAAATGTGTAGAGCATTACTTTGCCCTCATCTGCCTTGAGTTCCAAAGCGATGAGTACTTTCTCATCTGCTTCATTGGTTCCCCAAATTACTAGGTTCTTCTTCATTGCAAACTGTTGACTGTTATACTGTGATTAAAGCGATTATTGAATCACGAAATCCAAAATCACTTTGCTTAGACTGAAAATAATATTCTCAAATTACTGCTGAATAAACGCAGTATTACACTTACTAATTCCTGAATTGCAGGCAAAACTATACCAAAATAGTGTTTTTTTCTATTATCCGGGTAAAATGCCTTGCTTTAGCAAATATTCGGCAATCTGAACGGCATTGGTAGCAGCGCCTTTTCGAAGATTGTCGCTTACTACCCACAGATTGAGGGTATTTGGCTGACTTTCATCACGTCGAATCCGACCAACGAAAACATCATCTTTGTCATGGGCATTAATGGGCATTGGGTATACATTATTGGCAGGTTCGTCAACCACCTGAATACCAGGGGACGTACTCAGCAATTGAACAAGCTCTTTCAGATCAAATTCACGTTCAAATTCGACGTTTACAGCCTCTGAGTGACCTCCTACAACCGGAACCCGAACGGTAGTGGCTGTTACCCGAATGCTGTCGTCTCCCATGATCTTACAAGTTTCGTTTACCATTTTCATTTCCTCTTTTGTATAGCCGTTATCGAGGAATACATCTATGTGTGGCAACAGGTTCATGTCTATCGGATGCGGATAGGCAGCTTCTCCGGATTTTCCGGCTCTTTCATTCATCAGCTGGTCAACTGCTTTTACACCTGTTCCGGTTACACTCTGATAAGTGCTCACAACAACACGTTTGATCTTATATGCGTCGTGCAGTGGTTTTAGCGCCACCACCATTTGAATGGTAGAACAATTTGGATTGGCAATGATCTTATCCTCTTTTGTTAATACATCGGCATTTACTTCCGGAACGACCAGTTTCTTTTCAGGATCCATTCGCCAGGCAGAAGAATTGTCTATGACGACAGTTCCATTTGCGGCAAATTTCGGTGCCCATTCCTTGGAAACTGATCCACCCGCAGAAAAAATTGCGACATCCGGTTTTTGTGCGACCGCATCGTCCAGACTGATAATTTTGTAATCTTTCCCGGCAAATGACAGGGTTTTACCAACCGACCTTTCACTAGCAGCCAGCAGTAATTGTGAAATAGGAAACTTGCGCTCCTGAAGTACTTGTAACATCTTGGAGCCTACAAGTCCTGTAGCTCCGACAACTGCGACTTTCATTGAAAATTGAGAATAATGTTGTGAAAAATGATGCTAATGATGCAAAGGTTGGTAGTTTGTTAATTTGCCGATGTGATTCTCCTGTGCCAGCTTTTACTAAATGGGACAAGCCATTTTTCCAGTAAATCGGCTTTGCTTTGAACCAGGGTATTGACCATTAGAGAATCATCGGCAATCTTATCTTGACTTACCGCTTCATTCAATTCGGCAACATTGGCAAATTCGTAATTAGATTCACCGTCCAGCCAGGCGAAACGCATGCGCTCAAAAAAATCAACATTAAATTGACTCCCCAGAGCTTCCAGAAAATGTACCGACTTGTCAATGGAACATCCACTTGCTCCAGCCCCGGTTTCATCAACCATCAGCAACACAAACTGATTCTTGAAAACTTCTGCAGCTGCCTGTAATTGCTGGTTATGAGCCGTCCATTGTTTACAAAACCAGTTGAGCTGCTCCTGTATTTCTCCAGATTCTGCATTGGTTAATGTTCGGTCACAAACATATACCCAAAGCCGTGATTCAGGTGCAAAAGTTGAAAGCGAGGCAAGTTTTGGTAGAGACATTTTTTTGAATTTGATAATGCGAAAATTTGATAATTCGATAATAAAAAAGGAGTCGAATAATTCACAGAAGTCCTCATTATCAAATTGGCTGATTATCAAATTATCATTTTACTAAGTATCATTTCTGATAAATCATAAACAGGTACCTGTTCGTTTTGTTCTTTTGCTTTCAGGCCATCCTGTAGCATGGTTATGCAAAATGGGCAATTGGCGGCAACAGCATTTGCTCCGGTTCCTATTACTTCTTCTGCCCGTTCGATGTTGATGCGTTTTTCTCCGGGCTCATCTTCTTTCCACATTTGGGCGCCCCCGGCGCCACAGCATAGACCGTTCTTGCGCGAGCGCTTCATTTCTACCAGATCTACATCAAGTGCAGCAAGCAATTCTCTGGGCGCTTCATATACGTCATTTGCTCTACCCAGGTAGCAGGAGTCGTGATAGGTAATGCGTTTGCCCTTGAATTCAGCACCACCTTGTAGTTTCAACTTACCTTCTTTGATCAGGTCGTTTATCAATTGCGTGTGATGCACGACTTCATAGTTGCCTCCGAGCGCCGGATATTCATTTTTGAGAATATTGAAACAGTGCGGGCAGGCTGTAACGATCTTTTTCACACCATACATGTTCAGCGTTTCAATATTCATGGAGGCGGTCATCTGAAACAGAAATTCATTCCCTGCCCTGCGTGCCGGGTCGCCAGTACAGCGTTCCTCCTCCCCGAGGATAGCAAATTCGACGCCCGCTTTTTGCAGGATTTCACACAGGGTTTTGGTTACTTTTTGCGCTCTGGCGTCAAAGCTTCCGGCGCAACCAACCCAGAAAATGATTTCCGGGCTTCGTCCTTCAGACTGATATTCTGCTATTGTTTTTGCAAACATGAACTGAAAAGTTAAATGGTATTTTAAAGTCTAATTGGAGGCATTTTTTTGAATAAAAGCATATAAACCCTTCCTGGCTTTTTGCCGGACAGATTCTTTTAAAAAGCCAGTCCAGCCGAACAACAATCCGGCAAAACCAAACGCCTGACGGGCCCATTTGTAGAAACTAAAGTTATCCCTATGTAGTACAATTTTATCATTTTCAATGACAAAATTTGCTTGAATTCGATTCGTAACCTTTTTACCAGTCGCTGAAAACGTATAGGTAGCTACCCAATCGGCGCTTGTCGTATTCTCTAGTTCTTGAATATTCGAAAATTCAAGTTGCAGGTCATGTCCTCTTTTAATCAGCATTTCCCACATTTTTCCTATTTGCTCTCCTTTAAGATTTTGAAACACCGGATCGCTGAATGTGGCGTTGGAAGCATAGCAATTACTCATGCCACTATAATCCTTGTTTTTGAAGCAAGTGTAAAATTGCTGGATGAGTTGTTCGTTTTTCGTCATTTCGTGTAAGTACTGCGCAAATCTACATCAAAAATTGAACTGGAAACAGGCATTGTCAAAGTCATTAACTTCGCGGCCCATAGTTGAAACTAACTCAAGCTGAATTTAGTGAAAATCCATACGATTGATTTAAACTTCCTTAACCTGGAACATTCCATTGCGGCCTTTGTCGTGGAAACAAAGGAAGGGCCCGTGCTAATTGAAAGTGGGCCAGCCTCTACACTTCCCCGCATGCAAAACGGATTGGCAGAATTGGGTTTAAAAATGGAGGACATAAAACATGTTTTCCTTTCGCATATACATTTCGATCACGCCGGGGCCGCCTGGGCTTTCGCCGAGAAAGGAGCTAACATATACGTCCATCCTGTTGGTCTACCGCACATGGCTTCTCCAGAAAAGCTATATAACTCAGCCAGAATGATCTATGGCGATGAGATGGATAGGCTATGGGGCCCAATGAATCCCATATCGGAAACTCAACTGGTTGCCCCGGAACATGGTGATGTTATTCAGGTGGGAGAACTGGAATTCAAAGCCTGGTACACGCCAGGGCATGCAGTTCACCACATCGCCTGGGAATTGCCCTCTCAAGGACTTGTATTTTGTGGTGACGTGGCTGGTGTAAAAATTGAAACAGGCCCCGTAATGCCTCCGTGTCCTCCACCTGATATCAATGTGGAAGACTGGCTAAATTCCATCGATTTATTGAAAAACCTGAAAAGCCAGGGCCTGATACTGACCCATTTTGGAGCGGTAAGCGGAAAAATGGAACACCTGGAAAACCTGAAAAAAATCCTGGTTTCCTGGGCCAACTGGATGAAGCCTTATTTTGAAAAACAAATACCTGCAGAACAAATTATTCCTCAGTTTCAGGAGTTTGTAAAAACCGCTCTGGAACAACAAGATGTTTCTGAGGCTAATATTCAACGGTATGAGGCTGCGAACCCGGCTTTTATGTCTGTTGCTGGATTACTCAGGTATTGGAAAAAACGAACGGACGCCATCTCAAAGTCGCATAATTAAAGATTAATGGATTCAGAAGATATTTTTCAAAAGTTTGCAAATCAGCATATCATAGTTGTAGGGGATGTAATGATCGACCGCTATCTGAGTGGTTCTGTAAGTCGTATATCACCTGAGGCGCCTGTACCGGTGGTTCTGCAACAAAGTATAGAAGACAGGCTTGGAGGTGCCGCCAATGTTGCCTTGAATATTCAGGCTTTGGGGGGAACATCCCACTTGTGTAGCGTGTGTGGAAATGATGCTGAGGGTCGAAAATTAAAAGATTCCATACTACCTGCCAGCGGTGTTTCCGGTGAAGGGATTATATTGTCTGAGAGCCGGAGAACCACCATAAAAACCAGGGTACTTGCCAACAAACAACAAATGCTCCGTGTGGATGCTGAGGACACTCATGATTTAAGTGATGCTGACAGTCAAATAGTCTTACAGTCCCTTGAAACGATGCTCGATAAATATCCTGTGCAGGCCATAATCATGCAGGATTACAACAAAGGTGTTTTGTCACCCTTTTTGATCAAGGAGATTATACAATTGGCTACGAAGAGTGGGGTTTTCACAGCAGTAGATCCCAAAAAGGATAATTTCTTTGCCTACAAAGGAGTCGATCTGTTCAAGCCCAATTTGAAAGAAGTGAACGAAAGCTGTCCGTTTCCGGTAGAAACGAATTTGGCATCTCTTGAAAATGCAGCCAGTTTCTTAGTCACACAGATAAATAATCGCTATACGATGCTGACCTTGTCAGAAAAAGGCTTATTTTTGAAATTTAATCAATCAGGAGAGTTGTACCCAACAACTGTCAGGAATATAGCCGATGTGAGTGGCGCCGGGGATACGGTGATCAGTATTGCGACGATGGGTTTAGCAGCAGGTCTTGATGTGGAAACAGTAGCCAGATTATCAAATTTAGCCGGCGGTCAGGTTTGCGAATTCCCGGGAGTTGTGCCTGTAAATGTAAGCTTACTGAAAACAGAGTTTTACAATTAAAAGAGCTATAGTTGATTATATATCTATTTGAAAATTGGATTGTTATGTCGGTATAAAAAACCACCATATTTCCCAATTTCATTTATTTGCTTTCACCCAATACACACAAGAAATCCAGGCAAATCACATGAAAAAATTCTACTTATCCATTATTGCATTATTTGTTTTCTCCAACTTACTTCTTGGGCAATCAAGAAATGCCCCGGATACTCTCCTGATTGAACCTGTACTAGGGGATCCCACCATAATGATGCTACCCGCTCCCAGCGGGGATGACCAGGATTGGGTCAATTACGATCAGGATGTCATTGAAGGCTTGTGTGTTGATGGAGATGAAACACCTTATGGATGGTATGTAGAACGAGATTTTGGCGTAGAAGACCCAGATAATGATACGAACACAGCGTTTACGAGTTGTTCATATCTGGTAGGAGCTACACAGAATCTGAATTGGCTTATTTTACCGCCAATAGACATACCGGATGACTCATACAATCTTTGCTGGCGTTCCTTACCTTTCGAAGGACCAGCCTTTATGGATGGGTACAAAGTGCTAGCCTCCACAGCTTCCAATATTCCTGAATCAGATGATTTCACCGATACCCTTTTCGTTGCTGCTGAAATGATCAAGCAATTAAACTCAGGTGACCCCACCATTAATCCGGCGGACTATCAATTTTCTCCGGGATATGTTCATGCCAATGGATTTACCGACACCAGCTATTTCTACTGCGTTTCTGATCAAGGTCCATGCTTTGGTAGAATGGAACCACATTGCATTAGTTTAAATGGATATGCAGGGAAAACCGTCTATATCGCATTCCTACACGATTCACAAGATGACAGTCAGCTACAACTGGATGATATCATAGTAACCAATGTAACCACAGGCACAAGCGAAGCCTTCAATTTATTGGATTTCGAAATCATGCCAAATCCGGCAATTGAGTACGTCTATGTTAAATGGGAACTTGAAAAGCCGGAAGCAGGACAATTGATACTACAGGACCAATTGGGCAAAAAAGTTGTGAGCAAAAAATTCAGCGCCAATTCCAATGGCTACCTCCACCTTAATTTGCAAAGTCTTCCTGCCGGTATTTATAGCTGTACACTACAAACAGCCTCTGGTATTGGAGTGAAGAAATTAATGATCACTAACCGTTGATCACTAATCACTTGTCTTTTCCGTCAACATAATCTTTGGCTTTTTGCCAAAAGTCGCGGCTTTCTTCCGCGATGTCTTCTGCACCTTCCTTGATATCGCCTGCGATTTCTTTGGCTTTATCGGTCAGATAGCCTAGTGCTCCACCTTCGTGTTGTTCTATTTTTTCACGGGCGGCTTTGGCTTCAGCCAATTTTTCAGCAGCCTCGCGTTTGGCTTCTGCTGCTGCTGCTTCTGCTTTTTCGCTGAGTTCCTCAAATTTGTCAGAAGCTGCTTCTTTTAGTTGATTGAGTTTTTCGGCAGCCTCGTCGAGAGCGTGTTTGGCTGAATCCTTAAGATCTTTGAACTTGTCTTCCATCGTAAAATCGGTTTAGCTATGGTTAATAGTTGATCAGGCGTTTTCTTCCCACACCTGTGCTAAATGAACGATGGTTTCGGCTGCTTTGTTCATATCCTGAACAGATACCCATTCCTGCTTGGAGTGAAAAGCATGTTCACCCGCAAAAAGGTTTGGACAAGGCAAGCCCATAAAGGACAAACGCGAGCCATCGGTGCCACCACGGATGGAACTTTGTACAGGTTCCTTGAAACCCGCGCGTTTCAGCGCTTCAATCGCGTTTTTTACCACGTGAGGATATTTGCGAAGCACTTTACCCATGTTTCGGTATTGTTCAGAAATCTGAATTTCTGCCCGACTGTTTGGGTATGGCTTCAAGGCAGCATCTACTACTTTTTGAAGTGTTTTCGCATGGCGCTTCAAACCGGCTTCAGTGAAATCACGAATGATGAGTTTAATTGTAGCCTTTTCAATTCCACCTTCTATGTGTACAGGGTGAATAAAGCCTTGACGGCCCTCTGTATGTTCAGGGCTCAGTCTGTCTGGAAGTTTAGCGGCAATGCGACCGGCGATTTTCAAGGCGCTTTCCATTTTGCCTTTCGCAAAGCCCGGGTGGGCAGAAATACCGTAAACTGTAATAACGGCGCCATCAGCGCTAAATGTTTCATCTTCAATACTTCCGGCAGTTTCTCCATCAATGGTATAACCAAATCGCGCGCCCAGTTTTTTCATGTCGGCTTTGTCGACACCGCGACCAATTTCTTCATCAGGTGTGAAAAGCAATCGCAGTTTGCCGTGCTTAATTTGAGGGTTGTTCAGCAATATTTGGGTAGCGTCCATAATGGCCGCCAAACCTGCTTTATTATCGGCACCAAGCAGTGTGGTGCCACTAGCTGTGATTATGTCATTTCCAATCTGATGCTTTAGATCTGCATGCTCAGACATTTTCAGAACCACACTCTTGTCATCAGGTAATACCAGATCCTGTCCCTGATAATTTTCATGCACAATCGGCTTCACATTTTTACCGGAACAATCGGGAGAAGTGTCCATGTGAGAACAAAAACAAATAACCGGCACTTTTTTATCTGTATTGGCAGGAACCGTTGCATACACATACCCATGCTCATCCATTTCGGCATCCTGGATTCCCATTGCTTTTAATTCGGAAACCAGCACTTTACCCAAATCCTTTTGCTTTTCCGTACTTGGACAAGTTGGACTATCGGGATCACTCTGAGTATCAATGGTTACATAATGAAGAAAGCGCTCGGTAGCGCCGTGTTGAAAGGGAAAAGTTGACATAATGATGGTTTGTACACTAAAAGAAATTCGTGTGGACAAAGGTAGTGTATCAATGCGCAATGTATCAATGTATCAATGCGCATTTTGTTTTTGTGTTGAACTTACCCCTTGAGCAAAATGAATCATTGCGCATTTCGCATTGATCCATTCGTTCATTGATTTGGGTCTGCCGTATTATTTGTATCTCCGATTTTTACGCCTCTGAAGTTTGCATTGGGGTAATCGGCTTGCAGGTTGTTGATGGAAATGTTGTTTGGAGGGAGTGGACCCATAAATGGGTTGGAAGGATCCGCAAATTGAGCGAATTCCGGGAAAAACCTCCAGGACGTGTTTACGGGTAACTTACTGTAGATGCCCAGTAATAATTTTCGGGCTTCCACAATATCTGAAGTTGTGACAGTGGAGCTTTTATTTATATCCGCTGCAATCATTTTCCAGGGAGAATCCAGGGGTTCCAATCCTAGAATATTCTTGGATATTAAGAAGAGATCAAAAGTGGTAATACCATTGAGATCGTTGGTGTCTTTGGAAGGCAACAAGGTATAGTTTGCACCGCCCGTAATGTTTTCAAAAATGTAATAACCAGTTGTATCGGTAAAGGTGGCCTGTGAGTTGCCTATATTATCACTCAATTGGACCTTGACCCCTTTCATGGGTATATCCCAGTGTGTTTTGATGGTTCCGCTGATATCAAATCCAACCACAACAGGGCGGGCGTATCCATTTTGTGTAATTGAATTAGTGGCTCCTGGATCCAACCATTCCTTCAAGCGCGAGTCACTTGAACTTCCCTGGTCCCACGACATATTGAAGCGGCCGAAATACATATCGTTGATGGTACAACCATTCACATTCCCACCATGCAATTGTCCACGAATTCGTTTTTCATTATCAAACAGCGGGCTTCCAGAAGAACCTGGTTCCTGAACGCCCAGTTCTGGTCGTAATTTCCAGTGGGAGCTGGCTGGCGTTGTACCACCTATATTCCAATTTATCGCAAAATTATAAATAGTAACAGCCTGACTATCAACGGTTATCTTCTTAATATCTCCATTTGGGTGGTGAATCATCACATTATTCGGCCACAGAGTTGTAGTATTATTATCCCTGTTCCAACCATTAAAATATACATCGTAGCTGGATGGGATGGGATTTAATTTGAGCAACATAAAATCGGTTTCCGGCCGATAGGAAATACGTTGACAGCCCAGAACAGATTTTGGAACTGGCTCGTTGCCCGGATTATTACAATCCGGAGATTCAAAATTGAAATCGAAACGCCAAAGATCAAATTGCGGATTGTTCGCCAGTAACTGGCAATGGTTGGCAGTTAAAAAATACGGTTCATACGATCCGGAAGTGTTTGCAATGAGCGTGCCACTACACCACCCTGTTCCAGCTGGAAAAACAACCATTATGCGGGCTACTCCTTTTTTTACAACCTGCCAATCACTTCCCACACTACAATTAATGTTCACATGGCAAGGCATTGATTCGCCAAAATCATCCGGGCCATAATGCATGGATACATGGTCATACGCGGCATCTACCCGATTGATGTGCACCCGGGTTTGCTCAACTTTATCAGCAGGTATCAGACATTCCAAATAGGCAGTTTCCCCAGGAACAATCCCAATTAAAAATTTCCCTGATGGCAGACAGCTTTCTGCTGTATATGCTCCCAAAACATGTTGATGGTTGGGAGAGTACGCAAAAAAATTCGCCCCTTCCGGTAATACAAATTGATCGAAAATGAAACACAAACCAAATGCCCCGGATGATTGCACCCCAAGTTGCCACAGCTTATCACCGTTGGGCATGGTTGTCCAGAAACCTTGATCCTGAATGGAAATATCAACTGGTACTGGTGCAGCAAACCTTGACTGGCCCTGCATTTTTGAATCTTCTTTTAGCAAGGCTTCGCGGTCTACTGAAGGGATCGACAAAACCGGAATTGAATTACCCTCAAATAAAGATTGGTTCTCGGCAGCAAAACTGATGGGTTTTCCGCCTTTGCTCAATTGTGCCTGAGCGGTAATCGCAAAAAATAAGGCTAACAGTGTTAATCGGTTACGCATAATTCACGGGACTTAAATAGAGGTACAAGGCGGGGATTACCAGATAATTACCGCGAAAATTAAGCCAAAATTTATCAAATTCACCAATCCTCTATTTGAAAGGATTTTGAATATCCGGATTATTTACAAACGTGGTATCCGTTAAAGTATGCAGGAATTTAACAATTGCCCCAATCTGGTAATTATTCAAACCTGTGTATTGCCCATTCCCAATCGGGAAACCCATTTGCCCTATGAAGATATCCTCATTTATCACACCAAATCCATTGTCGGCATATTGCGCCACAGCGTCATGGAGGGTTGCAAACCGACCGTCGTGCATGTAAGGTGCAGATATGGCAATATTCCTTAACGTTGGTGCTCTGAATTTACCCTGATCGTTTGGATTACCGGTAAAATCAAACCTTCCTTTGTCAGGAAATTCACTCAAATTTCCTACACTATCCAGGCCATTATTGAAATATTGATTGCCAGTAAGTGTTAGTCCGCCATGACAATGAAAGCACTGGGCATCTGGGAGGTTGAGAGGCTCTCCTTCATCGAAAAACATCAGTTTGCCATCCAGCTCTTCATCATCGAACACATCGAGATCACCTTGCTGGTATTGATCAAATTTTGATGTTCCACTGCTGATCAAAATACGTTCAAACTGCGCAATGGCTTTTACGGCCAATTCTTTAGAGATGGAATCTCTATCTGGAATACCAAAAGCCTTGCGGAACATTTCCGGGTAGGTATCATGCACCTTCAGTTTGACAATAACATTTGGCCAAATATTGTGTAATTCTATAGGATCTTCAACCGGACGCATCGCCTGGTCTTCCAAGTTGGGAGATCGGCCATCCCAGAACAGACCATTTGTTGCATAAGCTACATTCAACAAAGACATAGAACTTCGGCGCCCTGCAATGCCATCAATGCCTATTGAAACAGCCAGGTTGTCTGTAAAGCTCCCTTGTGGCAAATGGCACGAAGAACATGACATGCTGCTATCTGCCGACAGGATTGGATCATAAAATAACATGCGACCCAATTGTACACCTTCCATCGTCATAGGATTGTCTGGAGGTATAGGTACTGGTGGAAAATGATCCGGTTTAATGATGGTATAGGGGTGAGGATCGTAACTTATATTCTCCAAATCACCGGGATCAGACCCTCCCGGGGGCATATCCATTTTGCAAGCCCCCAGAAAGGTCATAAGTCCAAGTGTCACCAGGGGAAGAGTAATTCTGTTCCCAAATTTTACAAGTACACTCATTTTTCTGAATTTGAAATTACTGGTCGATGGTAATGGCCCTTTCTACGCCACTAATCACCTCAAGGGCTACCTTAAAGTTGTTTACATCATTGGAGGTTACCGGATAATTGGCCATGTCATACAAAGAGCCATCCTCCTGAGTAAGCAATTTCAGCAAATCGAACTCAATATTCAGATTTGCGCCACTGGACGTAACATTGATTGCCTGATTTATGGTGAACTCCTGATAGACCATATCCGACCCGCAGTGATAAGAAAAAGACAGGTTCTTAGTTCCATCATTGTCAGGATCTGCTTTACCATCAATGATCATAAAGATGTATGATGCCCAACCTGGCCAGTAATCAGTTTCAATGCTTAAAGGAGAGTCAGCCGGAAAATCGGAAGGTTTTTTTGCATTGTTTGCTGCATTCACACCGATACCCATTCTAATGCCTTTATAATTACCTTCAGGAACGTTTTTATAGGTTATCTCAGGTGTCACAGACAAATCACTTGGACTGCTGTCGGGGGTAAAATCAAGATACTCAACATCGGAAATCTTCACTTCTGTATCATCTTCCTTGATAAGCGTAATATCTGACAAGTACATTCGGTAACGCAAGAATAATAGTGGGAATGTTCCAAAAGTATAATCCTTGTTTTTCTCCAGTTGAGTACCATTGTAAGTGGCCATAAATGTGGCTTTCAAATCGACACCACCACTTGGTTCTGTTTTATCCTTACATCCCTGAAGACCAGTGAACAATCCGATTGCCAGAAATAGAAATATGAAATTTTTCATCGCAGTTTAAGTTTGAATAATTGATTGGAAAATCAGAGGTTTTCGCAAAAATGTAAATTCTTACTGTGAAACAGTAAATACACTCGGCAAGTTTGCGACAATCGTGCTTTTCCACGCATTTATGTCGTGTGTTGACCAATTTATTCCATCGAACAGCTTCGACCAGTCGGCATTCAGCGTCATGGGAAAATCATAGCCGGTATTATGTAGAAAGGAACCGTTTCCCTCAATGTAAAAATCACCTATATCGCTTCTGTCAAATCTGAGTGTATCAGCTAATGTTGAAACTGAAGTGTCGCGCACGACGATCACTTCCATAAAAGCATACTGATTCTGATATAAATCTTCTGATTGAATTGATAAAGGGTGATTATCAGGAGCCAGATCAGGTATTACCTTTCCCAAATCTTCTGACAGGCCAAGCCTACATTTGAATGTCTCGAAATAACCATCCTCTCTTAATGAGCCGATGGTATAGTCTACCGGCGTTCGACGAACCAGCAATACATCATCGCGAAAAGTCTCTTCAATGGTGTCCTGTAAAGTTGATCCATAGCTTTGTAAATGTACTGTATCACTTACCTGATATAATTCTCCAGCTTTAATTAGTTGAAAATCAGACAAATAAAACAATATCTTTTTTATTCTGAACAACTCGCCATTGGTGCCAACATAAACCGAATCCTGCCTAAAAAGAAGTGTATCATACATTTGTTCAACCGACAAAACAAGGCTGGGATATCTGCAACAGCAGTCTTTATCGGCTGAAGCATTAAAATTCACAGCAGCAATATCCAAACATCCTTCTCTTGGTTCGAAACAGGAGCTAAGGATTAAAACGAAAAGAAATATGGCCATGCCCAATTGCAAAAAAACAAAGGAGGACAACCTTAATCGCTGATGATGCTTTTTCATAATTTTTTCATCATGCCTTTAATGATCTGCTTTACCTGGGATGAAAATTCCTTATCCATGATCCACTGACCGTAGTGTTTTTCTTTTCGAAGTACATCCATGACAGGTTGACCGGCATATTTCCCAAAATTAAACACTACAGTTCCATCGTGCTGAACCTTTAATTTTTGAGTTGCATCCAAAAAGTTCAGGTCATTGGTAAAGTCGTGCAGGGCCTGAATATCATTCTTAACGGGCGCCGGGATCACTTCGCCGTCTTCATCAATGAGATCTTTACCTTCATAGGTAGTCAGCTGTCCTTTAAACACCTCCAGCGTTGCATGGACATCTGCCAGTGCATCGTGCGCATCTTCCAGTTCTTTTTGACAGTACAGTCTGTAGGCAGCCTTCAATGTACGCGGTTCCATTTTGTAAAAAATACGCTGCACGTCGATTAGTCGGCGATTTGAAATGTCCAATTCCAGCCCTACCCGGGCAAACTCTTCCATCAGCATGGGAACATCAAAACGGTTGGAATTGTAGCCGGCCAGATCCGCATCTCCAATAAAATCCCAGATTTCCTCCGCCAGATCTTTAAATGTCGGCTTTCGGGCTATGTCTTTTGGTGTAATGCCATGTATAGACATGGACTCTTCAGAGATTGGAATTCCGGGGTTTACCAGAGCTGTATATTCCTCCGTTTTCCCGTCTTTTTTGTGCAGTTTTACCATAGCGATCTGCACAATCCGGTCTCGAATGACATTCAGTCCGGTTGTTTCCAGGTCAAAAAACACTAGGTCTCTTGTAAGATTAATGGTCATTCCTGTTGTTGTTCATTATCTAATAAATTCTCATCCAGCAAACCCCGGTTTTTGGCGGTTTCTCCATATCCGTGCAATTGAATCGGTTTCTTTTTCTTGGACACCCGAATATTGAGCATCTCCGTGAAGAGAGAAAAGAAAATGGCAAAGTAGAGATATCCCTTGGGTATGGCAGAGTCGATAAAATGGCCCAGATGTGCGGCTTCCGCAATCAGCGAAAAGCCAATCAACAGCAGGAAGGACAGTCCCAGCATCTGCACTGTTGGATGATCATTTACAAAACGACTCACCGGACCCGAGAAAAGCATCATGACCAAAACAGAAAGCACGATGGCTATGATCATAACAATTAAGTCATTGGAAAGCCCAATAGCCGTTAAAATAGAATCAAAAGAGAATACAATGTTGATCAAGGCAATTTGAATAATCACCTGATTCATCATGGCTTTCCCTTTTGTCACCTTGGGATCATTATCGCCACCACCTTCCAATTTGTGGTGAATTTCCGATGTAGCCTTGTATAATAGAAAAACACCTCCAAGCAGCAGAATGAGGCTTTGTCCATTCACAAATGGTGGCCCGTGGTCGCCGTTCGACGGATCATGAGATTCCAGCCATGGCAGGTTGACATAAAACAGGGGGTCTTTCATGCTAATTACCCAGGTTATGCCAAATAATAGAGCAATCCTCAATACCATGGCCAGAATTAAGCCGATATTCCTAGCTCTTGGTTGTTGGGCCTCTGGCAATTTTGCCGAAATGATGGACAGAAAAATAATATTATCCACCCCCAGCACAATCTCGAGGAAGGTCAGAGTTAGCAGGCTGATCCAAACTTCACCGGAGGTAAAATCAGGCATGGTGAACAATAACATATATCGCTAATTTCAATTGAATGATACATTGCAAAGCTGATAACCAATCACCTGGTTTTCGCAAACAAGAGCACAAGAATACGGGATTCTCCCGAGCTGTTCCTTGTTGGATTCCAAAAAGTATTGGCAGTAGAATTTATTTTACAAAAAGGTGTGCGTGACGACAATTGGCAGAAATTTAAACTTTCATAGTAGCTAAACGGTTATGGGTATCATTAGTTTTGTCTATCTCGTCACCAACCCAGAACAAACACACAATATCCCTGCTTATTACATCCAGTCAATTAAATTCACATGAAAAAACTACTCTCGCTTTTTACTTTTTTACTCATAACACTCGCAATTTCGGCACAGACATCCGCCAAAAAATATGTGCTGCTCGAGCATTTCACCAACTCCAATTGCAGCATCTGTGCCAGCAGAAACCCGGCATTTTTCAACCTGATATCTCAGGCACAGTACGCCGATGATGTGCATCACGTTTCTATCCACCCACCCTACCCTTATGTACAATGTGTTTTTTATCAGCACAACCAGAGCGAGAACTCAGACTGGGCGGCTTTGTACAACATTCAAGGAACGCCGAGGGTAGCTGTGAATGGAAAATTGCAGCCTTCTTCCAGCCAGTTGCTTCGTGCTGATACGCTGAATAAGTATGTTGACCAAACCAGCCCACTTTATCTGAAAGTATCGGAAAGTGCTTCAGGGAATTCAAGGAATGTGCTGATCAGCGCTTATGCACTCGACAATATCCCGGTTGGCAATTACAAACTTTACGCAGCAGTTGTGGAAAAAACCATCAACATGACCACAGGTAACGGCGAATCTGTTCACCACAATGTTTTCCGTAAAATGCTGACTCCGGTTGATGGCATGTCATTCAGCTTGCCGGCAAGCGGGCAGAGCGCTACTCAGAGTTTTAACTACACATTGGATAATGCCTGGGATCCAAACGAGGTGTACGTACTGGCATTTATAAAAGAGGAAGACAGTAAACAGGTGCTCAATAGCGGCACCAAATTCGATCCGGTACTCACCTTGTCACAGAATGAGCCTGGCGTGCAAAAAATTCAATTATTCCCTAACCCTGCAAATAATATCACTTATGCTGACCTCGGTTCAGATAAAGCACTGAACACTGAGGTTTATGCTCTTGATGGAAGGATGGTTTACACAAGCCAGGGATCCGGAAGCAATTTGGAAAGTATCCCAACCAATGCGCTCTCGCCAGGTGTGTACATTGCACGAATCACGGGTGAGTCGAGTATTTACACGGCTAAATTTGTAAAAGAATAACTACTCGGAGTCGGTAAGGCTTCCTTCGTACAACCTGAAGTTCTGGAAAGAACATTCCAGTGCTCCGTTAAAGAGATTTATTTTTCGGGATGTCCTGAGACCAACGTGTTTCAGGGCATCTCTGTTTGAGGAAATGATCCAGGCCGACCAGCCGGTCCATTCCTTTTTCAATCGGTCGCCAATTTCCTTGTAAAACTTGTGGGTGTCCTCTAATTCAAGCCTTTCATCGTAAGGTGGATTCATGACCATGGTTCCGGAAGAATGAGGTGCTTTCAGTTTTTCAAAAGCCATTTTATCCACTTTGATATCCGCATCAAGATCTGCCGCCATCAAATTCACAGAAGTCGAATTCCTGGCACGAGCATCAATGTCATAGGCAAAGATGTCGCACTCGAGGGCTTTGATCTTTCCATCAGCAGCGGATTTCACCTCTTTCCAAAGTTTGTTGTTAAAATCAGGCCATTTAAAAAACCCAAAATGCTCACGCTTGAATTGCGGGGGTATTTGCCTGGCCAACAAGGCAGCCTCAATAGGCAAGGTACCTGAGCCACACATAGGATCCAGAAAGTGCGTGTCACCTTTCCAACCTGTGTGCAGGATCATTCCTGCGGCCAACACCTCATTGAGTGGCGCTTCTACGGTGTCACGGCGATAATTCCTGCGGTGCAGTGAATCACCACTGGAATCAAGCAATACAATGATCCTTGAGTGATGAGCATTGACATTTATCCTCAAGGTAGGAGCCACGGTGTTTACACTTGGTCTTCGCCCCACGGGGTCGCGGTCGCGAAACTGGTCCACAATCGCATCCTTGGTAAGCAAAGCCAGGTATTTGGAGTGCTTGAAAACCACACCGGAGGCTACCGCATCAATGGCCAGTGTATCGGTGACCTTCATGTATTGCGACCAATCGATACCCCGGATGCCATTGTATAATTCATCTTCATTCTGGGCTTCGAAAGTATGTATGGGTTGCAGCACCTTCAGGGCAGTCCTTAATTCATAGTTGGCCCGATACATCAGTTTTTGATCGCCTGAACATCGAACTGCCCGTTTAATTTCTACAACATCTTCTGCACCAAGTGCCTTGAGTTCTTCGGCCAGCACTGGTTCCAGTCCGGCAAATGTTTTGATGATAAAAGTTGAGGTTAAATCCACAGATTTACTTTTTGACCTGCATTACTGAATACATATGATTGAGCATTTTCTGGGATACAAAAGTCCAATATGCTCATTATTGAATATTGGCATTAAATTTCCCTTCCGTTACAGTTACAAAATTTCCGTTCCCATCTGAAAGATTCCCGGAGAAGCTTCCTTTAACATAGCCACCTGTCTTATAATCGATGTCGCTAATATTCAAATTAAAACCGTCAGTACTACCATCAGACCAATATACAGTCGTATTACCATTCTCCAACTTTGAAAAGCCTAATAAACCGCAAATTTGAAAGGATTGATTGGAACAATCTTCAGCGCTGAATGTGTAGTCACCTGTAGCAACTGAAACACCTGATTGAATATAAAGTAATATGGTTATGGTTTCAACCAGATTGGCAGAATTGGAAACCCTTGCACCTGTTATAACCAAATTACCTAAAGACGTTACTGTATTAAGGGAAGCCGAGGCATTGCCCTGAAAGCTTGCTCCATTCACCTTTGCAGAAATGGTATTGGTAGGTGTGTTGTTATTGCCTGTAGAATTATCTTTTTTGCAGGATGCCAGTAAAAACAAAGAGGACACTAAAATTAAAGCTGGAGTTGAAATTTTCATGTTATGCAATCTTGTTTAGAAAAGTTTTAGGCAATTATTACATACCGTTAATATGCAATATTAAATGAACTACCCTTTGAGTTGTTTATCGAATTGCGAAAATATAAAACAATGATTAGCTGTCGAATATTCAGGGGAAACAATCCAATTAATATCCTCAAACCATCTACGAAGGTGCCTGATTATCGGCGCTTTCCTTTAATCTTTAGGATTTCTGACAACCAGGTAAACAGAATTCTATTGCAGTTTTATTAATGGAAATATTCCAATGTGCTCATTTTCTGTTTCTACTGAAAGCCAATACGCGCCCACCGGTAGTTTTTGTAAATTCTCAAGCTTAATTTCATGATCTGAAACCTCTATTTTCTCGTGAACCAAATGGCCATTTTGGTCAAACATTCTAATGGAGAATGTATGGTTTGGAAACTTGTCAGCGGCTATTTTAATTTGAACATAATCACTAAATGGCGATGGTGAAACTTTAACCAAGTCTTTCAACCCTGGCTGTTTCGATTGTACCAGCTGGCTGAGCTGAATGTCCAAATGGATCACTTCATTTGTTTTCAATTGAACATTTGAAATGGTTTTGGGAATATATCCTTCCTTCTCCACATATACCTCAAAAATACCTGGCAATGCATTCCCCGTTTTATAACCGCCATCTGCCGATGAAGTATCGGCGTTGAATGTATTAAGTACAAAAACCTTGGTTCCTGACAGAGGGAACCCAGTTTCAAAATCGCTTACCGTACCTTCCAACCAGCATGCATGGCTATAAGGAGGTTTCCTGTAAATGTATAAGCCTTCACTTTTGGCCGTAGCCAAAATTATTCCTGATGGCAAGTATGGATCAACATCCCAAACCAGCGAATTTCCCAATGAGTCCCAGGCAGTTTCTATTAAATTCTCGGGACGAGAAGCATCTACAATGGTTAACTGACCGCGATAACAGGCATTCACCAGGAAGTCTCCGAACACCCGTACGTTGTGTACTTCTCCTTCAGGTTTCCTGGTAGGTAAATATGTATCCAGCAACGTAATGTTATCCAAATTGGCAACATCAAAAGCACCTAAAGGAGCGGAAACGCGTTCGTCTGCCGTAAACAGGTATTGACCATCATCACTTAGTCCGGTGTTGTGATTGAAAGCTCCGGGAGTAGGTTGTGTTTGAAGCAGCTTGGGATTGGCTTTGTCACTGACATCCACAACGCCAAACTGTCCCTTGTATATTTCGCTTGTCCAAAGCGTGTCTCCTCTTATATAACCATCATGGACATATTCTGTGGTATATGTCCCAATAATTTCCGGATTCCATGGATCGCTCAAATCGGCTATGATGGCGCCATTTGTCAGAGTTGCCGCTCCAAATATGTATAAATATCCATCTGCCGCTTTTAGTGCATGACTTTTAACTACTGTGGTATCATGTGCTGCATCTCCCAGCCAGGTTTTGTACATTATGGTATCTGGCAACTGTCGAAGATCTACGATGGTGACGCCACTTAGCACCGCTTCAGAGCCAACATAGGCAAAACCATTCCAGGTAGTCATTTCGCGCCAGTTGTTTTGTATCCCGGGTACTTTGAATCGTTCTACCGGCTGCTCCGGATTGTTCACATCTACGATACTCATGCCCGCTTTAGTGCCAACCAAAGCCCATTCCCCACCATTGTTGTCCACATAATGCCAGCACCCGGCAAGCGTCAAGGGTGCATAAGACAAGTGCCCGGCGAGCTCAAGTTCTTGCGCGTACAATTGATGTGAAAAGGAAAGAAAAAAAACTAGGTTTATGGAGAAAGTAAGGAAACACTCTTTTGCAGACTGAAACATATCACCTCTCGAGGAAAGTTAAAACGAATGCGCAAAGATGCACAATTAATTATTGGTCATTTGCCGTGGATTGACTTTGCGGTTGTTTTATAGCAAATTGGCGTGTTATACTTTTCCGGTTCGTAACTTAATCGTAAAGGTGGTTCCTTTACCAAGCTCCGATTTTTTAACAAAGATCTTTCCCTTGTGATATTCCACAATTATCCTTCTGGAAAGAGAAAGTCCGAGTCCCCAGCCTCTTGTTTTAGTGCTATAGCCGGGCTTAAAAACCGTATTGTATTTATTGCCGGGTATACCCTTCCCAGTATCAGAAATATCTATGCAGGCCCAATTACCTTCCTGATAAATGATTCCTGAAATGGTACCCTGACCATCTTCCATGGCGTCTATGGCGTTGCGCAGCAAATTTTCCACCACCCAATCAAAAAGTGGAGGGTTTAAATATGTCAACAACGGCTCACATTCAGATGGATTCGGGAATTCAAAAGATACTCGTCTTGGCGCTCTTCTTTGCATGTAGGCTCGACAGGCTTCCAGTTCTTCGTAAAGGTTCACTGGCGTCAATTCCGGAGTTGCTCCAATTTTTGAAAAACGATCAGCGACCAGTTCAAGCCTGCTCACATCATTGCCAAGTTCCATGAGCATTTCTTGATTGTCGGGCCTGTCTTCATTAACTGCCTTTAGGGTTTCTATCCAACCTAAAATAGCGGTAATAGGTGTACCCAATTGATGGGCTGTTTCTTTGGCCATTCCCAACCAAACCTGATTTTGTTCTGCACGCCTGGCAGAGCTAAAACCCATATATCCGAGAAAAATAAAGGCTGAGATCAACAATAATTGAATGTATGGATACCATTCCAAAAGCATCAGGAGCCTTGACTTGGAATACATGACAATCTGATGCACATCTTCCGTAGGATTGATGTGCATGGTGTCCGCTCCTTCTTCCACCATTCTGACCCGAATTTTCTCTACGTCTACCGGATCAAGAAACCCCATACTGTCCTCCCCAATATTGACAAAGCCGTCAATTTTTCCGTTATCTCCAATGAGCAAAATGGGAACTGTAGTATTTGCCTGCACTACCTGCAACGGGAAACTGACATCACAATTAAAAAACTGATTTGGGTCCGTTTCGGCCTTACCAAGAAGTCGTTGAGCAGCCAGGTATTGTTCAACCTGTTGCTTTTCCCGTTCTGCCAGTTGATCTGCCAGATTTTTGGTGTACCAGAGCGATAGTATGACAATCAAGACCCCGGCAGCAGCCAAATACCATTTCCACAAAGATTTGCGGGTATAAATATCCATGTTGGGTAAGTGAAAAGGCGAATGTACATTTTTCAATTCAAACGCAACATGCACAATTTTAGCGCATCATCCTGCGAATAGCTTTACATAGGGTCCACATCAATGACAACGATCAGTTGGGAAAAGCCTGTTTTGCCAATGGCCAGCTCGCTTGTATGTTTAATCAAATTTTTGGCTGCACTGATTACGGATGTTGATTTTTCCAGCTTTACGAGAATATCCTGTCCAAAATAACTTCGCACCCTGGCGATGTTTGGAATTACTGGCCCGAGTACGCGTTCACCGAGTTTTTCACGGAGGGTCCGGCCAAAAAATGCTGCAGCAATTTTCACCTTTTCAGGGTCTTTGTGCCGTATGCTAATTTGTATCAGGCGATAAAAAGGAGGATATTTAAATTCAAAGCGCTCTTTTAGCTCTCTTTCTGCAAATGCTTTGTAATCCCCTTTCAATACTTCTTTAATAATCGGATGATCAGGGTCAAAGGCCTGAATCTGCACCCTACCCTGCTCGTGCTTTCGTCCAGCACGTCCGGCCACTTGAGTAAGCAACTGAAATGTGCGCTCTCCTGATCTGAAATCCGGAAACTTGATCAGTCCATCAGCACCAAGTACTCCTACATAAGCAACATTTTCAAAGTCAAGGCCTTTTGTGACCATCTGCGTACCAACCAATACATCTACTCTACATTCTTCGAAGTCATTTAATATGGCCGACAATCCACTCTTGGAACCTGCTGTATCCAAATCCATGCGACCAATGCGGGCATTCGGCAGAAACAGCTTCAGTTCATCCTCAATTTTTTCTGTTCCGAAACCTTTTAACACGATCTTTCCTGAACCGCAAGCCGGGCATGTACTGGCAGGAGACTCTGTGTACCCACAATAGTGGCAGCGTAAGCGATTTGTTTGTTTATGGTAAGTGAGGCTGACATCACAATTTTTGCACTCTGCATTCCAACCGCATACCTGGCATTCCAGCATGGGCGCATATCCACGTCTGTTTTGAAAAAGGATTACCTGTTTTTTATCAGCAATCGCGCCCTCGATATTTTCCAATAAAGGCGTGGAAAACACGCTTTTCATCAGACCACTTTTTAATTGCTGCCTTAAATCAACTGTGCTGATTTCTGGTAAATTCAATCCACCAAAACGCTCCGGCATGTCTACCAGACCGTACTTTCCTGTTTGGGCGTTTTGCCATGTCTCCAATGAAGGCGTCGCCGTTCCAAGCACCACCTTTGCGCCGTATAAATTTGCCAGATATATTGCTGTATCACGTGCATGATACCGGGGAGCCGGGTCAAATTGTTTAAAAGAAGGATCGTGTTCTTCGTCTACAATCACCAATTTAAGTTTGGTAAATGGCAGAAAAAGTCCGCTTCTGGCTGCCAGCATAACAGGTTTTCCCGAGAAGGCAGCCTTCCAGACTTCAACACGCTCATTGGTATTGATCTTCGAATGATAAACGGCAATTTCATTGCCCAGGGTTTTCTGCAAGCGACTGATCATTTGCGATGTGAGGGCAATTTCCGGAAGCAAATACAACACTTGCCCACCCTCTTCCATGACCTTTTTGATCAATTCCAGATAAACCCTGGTTTTACCACTTCCGGTAACACCATGTAACAACACGACATCCTTTTCATGTAACTGTTTCTCAATTTCCACCAATGCAACAGATTGCTGGGTACTTAAAACATCTGCCTCTGCCAGCTCATCTTCATACCCGCCTAATCGACTCACATCCTGATCGTATTGTTCGAAAATACCCTTTTTTATCATCGTACGAAGCGAAGAATCGGACACATCTGCTTTTTGAAGCAGAGCAAATTTTCGCACGAATGGTTCTTCTTTTTCAAGGACTAGGAAGGACATTAATATTTCCAATTGCCGCTCCTTTTTTTGCAGCTCTGCAAAAACCTCCTTCAGTAATTCACGCTTTGAAGCAAAAGGTTCACCCAGGCGAATAGCTGATATTTTCTTAGCCTTGAATTTTTCCTGCAGGTCTTCTCTTAGAAACAGTACTCCATAATTAATTAAGGATTGAATAACAGGAAACACCGTTTTCTTATTCAGAATCTTGCGGGCGTCATCAACAGAAATCTCCTCCTGAATATGGAGGGCTTCTGCAATCAGGTATTCATCGGGATTCAAACTTGAAAAGTCATCACCATAAGCTTCGTTTCTGACTATTCGTGTTTCGCTGCTAAGTTTCATGTGGCCCGGTAAGGCCGCGGCCATGACTTCACCCAGGCTGCAACAATAATATTCCGCAAGCCAATTCCAAAGTTTGAACTGTTCGGGGCTAACAACTGTTACTTGATCCAGAACCGAGACAATGGGTTTTACCTTGTAATCAGGAGCAGTATTGTGGACTTTTTCAACCAGACCGCTGTAGACTTTGGTCCTCCCAAATTGTATTTCAACTCTGACACCTGGTTTAACGATGTCTAGTATCGACTCAGGAATCGAATAGGTATAGGTCCTTTTGGGCAAGGCAAGCGGCAATATGATATCTGCGTATGAAGACACTTTGGCAACAAAGATAAGTCCGCATCATAGCATGTCATTAAAAAAAATTAAGCTGCATTGCAGCCAATCGCCGTGAACGAAGTACTTTTGTAGTTCTAATAACGATCTCAGGTATGTTTGCCAAACATTGCATACCTATTCTTCAATAAAACAAAATTTATACTTGGCATTTAAACCATTTCGACCCAAACCCCAGGGCAACAGACCACCCTCTTCCCGTCCAATGGGCGGACGTTTTGGCCGAGGCCCCAGAGGCCCGGAACACAATATCAACAGTTATATCCGTGCAAATGAAGTACGCCTGGTTGGCGACAACCTGGCCGAAATAAGTGAAGCCATCGGCGAAAAGATCGAAAGCGGTGTGTACCCGACATCGCGTCTACAAAAATGGGCTGAAGAAGTTGGCCTTGACCTGGTAGAGATCACGCCCAATGCTGAACCACCAGTTGTTCGAATCATCGATTATAACAAGTTCCTTTACCAGAAAAAGAAGCGCGAAAAAGAATTAAAGGCCAGTACCGCAAAGGTTGATCTTAAGGAAATACGGTTCGGACCTGAAACAGGTGAGCACGACTTTGAGTTCAAATTGCGACACGCCAAGAATTTCCTTTCTGAAGGAAACAAGGTGAAGGCATACGTACAGTTTCGTGGCCGTGCCATTGTTTTTAAAGAAAGAGGAGAGTTACTGCTTCTCAGATTTATGAAAGAACTGGAAGATTTTGGTGCAGCCGAGCAATTGCCAAAACTGGAAGGAAAAAGAATGATGGTGATCATGTCACCTAAAAAAACGGGTGGGGCCAAAAAAGGAGGCGGAAACAACCAGCCAAAAAAGGCCGCTCCGCCTAAAGACAAAAAATCTGACAAAGCACCTGAGGCAGAAAATCCGGATAAAGAAAATTCGTAATCAGGATATTCTGATTAGATCTGTCAGAAATAAAGAATACAAACCAAATCAAATTTGTCAAGCCCGTTTGCCATTTGCAGACGGGCTTTTTAGTGCCATTTGTCCTAACATTTTTCCTGGCTTTCAATATTCAAGCTTTTTTAAGAAGATTTTTTAAAATTTCTTTTCTGACTCGGCCAGTAGTACTACCTTTGCGCTCCGTTTTTAAAAACAAATTTTGTTATGCCGAAGATGAAAACCCATTCCAGTGCCAAAAAGCGTTTTAAGGTAACTGGGTCAGGGAAAATTAAGCGCAATCACGCGAAGCTTCGCCACATTGCATCAACCAAAACTAAGAAGCAAAAACGCGGTCTTGGTCATGCTGTAATTGTGGACAAAGCAGAACACGCTCGTATCGAGCGTTTGCTGGTTATCTGATAATCAGCTCACATTATCCTGTAAAGACAGGAAATTATTTTTTAACGAGAACATTGGATGAAGAGCAGCAAATCGCCGCCTCAATGTTGTACTAAAAATCACTACAATGCCTAGAGCAACAAACAACCCGGCCAGTCGCGCCCGTCGGAAAAAAATTATGTTAGCCGCCCGCGGCTATTTTGGTGCCCGTTCCAAAGTTTATACTGTAGCTAAAAACGCCCTGGAAAAAGGATGGCAATATGCTTTCCGCGACAGGAAATTTAAAAAGCGTGTTTTTCGCCGTCTTTGGATTGCTCGTATCAACGCGGCTACCCGCGCTCACGGAATGAACTACAGCACTTTCATCCATGCCTTGGGTAAAAAAGGAGTTGGTTTGAACCGCAAAGCTTTAGCTGACCTGGCTCTTAACCATCCTGAAACATTCAAAGCTGTTTTGGATAGTGTAAAAAAAGGGTAATATAACACCCTTATACTTGCTAAAAGCCGCTGAGCAGTCATCTGTTCAGCGGCTTTTTTTTTGGATTAAGTTTCTCTAGAACACCCAGTCCGAACAAGGCATAATCGTATTTCACAGGATCATTTGGATCGTATTCCCTCAGTCTCTCACTGAGCTCCAATACTGCCTGCCAATCTGTTTGTTTTCGCTGCAGCAAGCCCAATTGTCTGGCCACCCGGTCTACGTGTACATCCAGGGGTATAAGCAATTGAGCAGGCGTTATTTTTGACCAAATCCCAAAATCCACACCCTTATCATCCTTTCTTACCATCCAGCGAAGAAACATATTCAAACGCTTGCAGGTAGAGCCTCTTTCCGGCGTGGGAATATGCTTCTTTGTGCGCAAAGGCGCATCCTGATGATTAAAAAAGTCATGATGAAATCCTCTTAGCGCATTCTCAATATGGGCATCTTGTGGTGTAATATGGCGGGCAAATGCATCTTCCAGCGACTCATGTATTTTGAAATACTCCTGAAAGTAGGCCAAAAACCAAAGGGTATCCAAGGACTGAAAGGTCCGGTGTTTAAAATCCAAAAATCGGGCTCTATCCTGTTCTTCATGATTCAGGATGAAGTCATAAGGAGCCATATCCATCAATTCAGCAAGTCGGTTTCCGCTTTGAATAATCGTTTTGCGTTGCCCCCATGCCAGCATGGCTGTCCAGAACCCAATGATTTCCCGATCCTGCAATCGGGTGAATTTATGTGGCACCAAAATTGGATCATCATCTATAAATGATCGAGTATTGAACCGTTCGGCAGTCTCGTCCAGAAATGGCTTTAGGTTTGAATGTTGCATTTTCAAGGCATTGAATATTCAGCCACTTCAGGGTAATTCACTGTAGTTTTCTTCGATATATCGCTCAATTCGTTGTCTTTGTCGGGCGATTTTCATATCCATCTCCCTGAAATACCAATCGCGTAATTTTTCAGCTTCCCCACTGAATCTGGAAGATTTGGAAAAAATACCGTTGAACCAGTCATTCGTATATCCACATAATCGCTTATCGGTACTTCTCAAAAAGTTTGGTGTACAGAAAGCAGAATACACCATCTGCTGTTCTTCAGCGGAAATCAATGCCGTGATATTCGTGTACACCATTTCATTGTAAAACAGGTTAAAGTCACCCCTTCCAAGCTCCGCTTTTTCTCCAATGTTAAATTTTTTACCAGCGGCGGCCATTAACTTCATGTGCTTAGACCATTCTGATAGCTTATCCACCAGTATAAGCGCCTCTTTTGGATCTCTGAAACCACCAGAATACACGTGATATTCTATTTGAGCCAGGGTATTGTCCATAATTTGGGCGGTCCACAACTCTGTGCTGTTTATCCTGATGTACTGATTGAGTACTTCCTGACTTAGGCGAATTATGGGAGGAGTAACCAGGTCCAGCGAAAATTGCCGATCACGCACCGAGACCAGGTTCCAGGTTGTTCTACCCCAGATATACAGTTTAAAGGAGATAATCTCCGGAAAGAAATTATAGGTAAACACCGATAACTCGGCCGAGGCATAATGCAAATGCGGATCCTTTAGATTATGTATCTGCTCAAACTCTTCAACAAATCCATTTAAATATTCGGAAAAGTCATTGATCCTCCTGGTGAATGCATTGAAGCTGCAAATGACATTATTACTTTCATGGTGAATGATGGCATCCAGAGAAATACCATAATGCCTGCAAAGCAGGCTCAATTCAGATGGAGGCAAATAGGTTTCACCTCGCAAACGACGATAAACCGGGTCTTTGGCCAGATTCAACAGTTGACAAATATCTTCTACTGCATCAGCTCTTCTTGGGTAATTGTTCAAAATCAATTCAAAAACCTGGTCTTGCAAAGTTGGATTCAGCATGGATAGGGTTTTTACAACTGCAAGATGAGTTTTTTTCCCGATTTAGAAAAAAGCTGAATCAAATTAAACAGGGGCGCCAGTAAATAACTGACGCCCCTGGAGCATTATGGTACATTCAATTGTTTGCCATTATTTTATTGCTCACGACTGGTTTTCACCTCTGCTCCTCCATCAACCTTTACACTTCCAGGCGTATCACTCAGTACCAGCGCATGTTCTTTTGCATAAACTCTTGCTGTAGAACCATCCGACGAAGAAATTTCAGCCTTGTCAACTGGATAATTGCTGGCCTCCAGACTGGCTCCTTCCGTAAGATTGGCATAAAGGTTTCTTCCCTCACCATTTACTTCAAGCTTACATGCCCCGGAAAGCGTGACATCAAGTTGATCCAAAATGTCAACATAAGCCTTTATTCTGGTAGCACCTCTTGCACTGATCAAAGCACCATCTTCTACAAAGCCTCTAATTGTAAGCGAACCATTTCCTTCACAATGAACGGAATTAAAAGATGGGGATTCAATAATCAATCGCAAGTTCCCATCTGCAGATTTTCCATTGGTCGTAAATGTGATTTTGTCCCCTGTTTTAATGGTCTCCAACTTCTTTTTATCTGAAGGCGTTCCGATAATCCTAACCTTAAAATCATCTCCTTTCTGAATTTCAGTTTCAAAATCGCCCTCGAGGATAAAGTTCTGAAATGATTGATGCATATAACTGTAGTCCTTGTCTCCGATTTTTGGACAATCGGCGCACAAAAATCCATCACGTGTCATTTGGAAAACCTTATTAGGGCTGCGAGAAATGTAATTTCTATCGTTATCATCAGAATAGTCATCCCGGTCTGCTCCAGCCCTTCGATATATGCTTTCATCAAATTTGATGAACTTGCCTTGCGGAACGCTTATGATGACTTTCACAGTTTGGGCTTTCCATTTTTTACCTTTTTCAATGGTAAAAGCAGTAGGCACGAGCAATTTATTACCAGTTGCGGTAACAGAATAAATGGTCTGATCTGCATTTTCCATGGCTTCCTCGCGCGAACCTCCTCTGGCCTTTACAACCTGTACTACCTCAAACTGATCTGTATCTCCACGGCGCACGTCAATATCCACCAGTCCTTCCATTTCAAGATTCATGTTGTTGATGCGGAATACATCATCTTCAAACTCCCAGTAATACGAGGTGTTACCACTTACTTTTGAACCTTCTACAAACAGCGTGTCAGAGTTTATTGAGGACAAATCAATTGTTTTGGTCACAATGCTTCCCTGGCGATATTCTCTTGCGGCAAAACTTGTTAACACAATGGCTGAAATAAAATTCAGCGTCCAGAAAAACCACATCATGCCATGAACCCAACCTGGCACCCTGGTTTTAAACAGAATTCTGGCAAAAAACAATACCAATGCTATGGCTGGAATGGCCAGCAAGAAAAATACGTTTCCAAATCCCAGCCAGGTTGTTCCGCTGGAAAACGGACTAAAAAAAGCAACAAATGGAGCTGCCGTGATCAGAGCCCAAATACTGGCTATCCAGGCTCCACCAAAACCCAGGAACAAGGCAATCGCTATCAAAAGAGCAATCAGCATGGCAAATTTGGCGATAAATCGGATCACAAATCCAAACATCTGACCAATGGCTGTCACTCCTGTTTTTACGGCATTCTGGGCATTTGCAGAGGTTTTAGCCCCTGACTTTGAACTAAATTCATTCACTTTGTTTCCCAGCCTTTCAAACCCCTCCTCTATTTCGCGGGCAATATTGTCTACGTTAACCGGCTCTCCGCGCATGGCAAGGCGGTCAGCAGCACTTTTAGCAGGTCTCATCAGGATCCACATCAGCAAGTATGCCGGAACCCAAAATCCGAATGAGATGAAGACCAGTAATACAAAGGAGAGGCGCATCCAAACCGGGTCTTGTATACCAAAGTAGGCAGAAAGTCCGGAACAAACACCACCAACCACAGCATCTTCTTCGTCGCGGAACAGGCGCTTTCCGGTGCGTACCGGTGGCACTTTTTTACCGCCAGACTTCGATTGATTGGTTTGGCTGGATTCAGCTGCAGGTTCTTCACTGCCAAATTCCTCCGGCTTACCCATAATATTGGTGGCTTCTTCTACATCTGGCAACATCACAATGCTGCGGTTGCCCAATGCCTCGGTGATAAGTTCACCAAGACGGGTTTCAATGTCAGAAACAATTTCATCCCGTCCTTCACTTTCACTGAAGCGTTGGCGAATACTTTCAAGATATGCCTGCAAGTAAACATAGGCATCATCATCAATGGTGAGTGCGTATCCGCCCAGATTTATATTGAGAATCTTATTCATTTTTCTGTTGATCGTTTTTGTTGATCGATGGTTGTTAACATGGTAATCTAAAGCTCGTCTGAGGCTTTTTCTACTTCAATATCGGCTTTAGGTTTGCTTGTTTTTGCTTTCTTTTTGGGCTGTTTCCCAAGAGTTTGGCCAACCGAATCTACCAGTTGGTTCCAACTGCTTGTTAATGCTTCCAGAAACTCTCTGCCCAGGTCTGTAACCTTGAAATATTTACGTGGTGGACCAGAATTGCTTTCACGCCAGGTGTAATCCAGCAGTCCGTCATTTTTCAAACGGGTCAATAAAGGGTAAAGCGTGCCCTCCACTACAATGAGGTCATTTGACTTCAGGCGTGCAATAATATCGCTCGGATACACCTCATCCTCCTCTATGATTGCGAGGATGCAGAGCTCCAGGACTCCCTTGCGCATTTGTGCTTTTGCATTTTCAATATCCATGATATGTAGATGATGAAATAGTTTTTAAAAATGTTGATGCTTGAACCAACGGGCATCTTTTAATGCAAGTTGGTGGCTCAGCGTTGTTTTTGTTTTGGCGGCTCCAATGTCATTCAGCTAAAATAATCTCATTCAATTCTGCTTCCTGCTGTCTTTTAATGGCAACAGTATCAATTTGAGCATGCCCTTTTTCTAGTCTGGGGCTGATTGAAATGATTCCAGGTGAAAATACAGGCAGGGAAAACATTCCGTTTGGAGCGCCCTGTGCCCTGGCATCATTGGCAGCATACATGATACATGCAGTTGCCGCCAATGTGACCAGAAGAAAGATTGGTTTCAGTTTTTTTTGCATAGCTTAATTTTCCTTAATTAGTTGGTGACACAAAGATAAGGGCAATCAAGGGTTCTTTGCAATACATAGAACTGATTAAAACCAAGTACTTTTTTATGTTTTATCGCAAGTTGCTGATTATCAATACAGTTAAGCAGAAAATATTTTGAAAAAAAGTTGATAAATTATTTTCATGTCTGTCCTTTTAAAGAAAAAATCAAATAAAAAAGGGTTCAAAAAGGTGCGAACACCTTTCTGAACCCTTTGAAAATGGGCTTGAATGGGGAGCTTAATCCCCCTGTTCAAGCATTATTTTGACTGAATCATCTTCTTGGTAGAAGCATCTGAAGACGTTTCAAGTCGGTAGTATAGTAATCCGGTTGTATTCAACAATGCACGATCAAGCATAACGCTGTTGTATCCTTTTGCATAATTGCCTTTGTGTACAAACACAACCCTACCCGTTTCATCGTAAACTGTCAGAGTTGCAGTAGCTGCTTCTGGCAGGTGGAACCCAATCATGGTTTTGTTTACGAACGGATTAGGCTGGTTCTGATACAATTCGAATCCTACGCCTGCGATGGTTTTATTATCGAATCGCAGGGCAACATCCATCAGGTTATTGCTCAGACTGTACGCCTCAGCCTTCGTGATTCTACCAGAAACACCTAACAGTTCACTCAGTTTGCCTGATTTTTCTGCACGGAACTTGACAGTGAAGCTCTGGGCACCGTCTATTGAAACGGTAAGGGCATGATCGAAAACACCGAAGTTATCAGCACCTACAGCATCGCTGGTCACGATTTCAGAAACCTTCAATCCAAGCAGGTTCAAGGTCATTTGATAACCTTGTGTCTTCTCAGAAGTGTTGAAAGTTACTTCAAACTCTTCACCAGCATTTACTTCTCTGTCTTTAACATCAAACAACAAGGTTGCTAAAGCTCTGTCATCAGAAGCCATCAAACTATTGGCTACAACGGTGTTGTTCACATCACCAATCTTGACTCCAACAAAGTCCTCAGCCAGTTGATGCGACTGCGCATCTGCAATTGAAATATTCTCAGAGAATACTTCCTGGAATGGATTCAAAGCATTCGGGAATGTATAAGATTTGTCTACGAACCTCCAGGATGTATTGTTTGGAAGTTCGGTGTAAATACCAAGGATCAGTTTACGAAGCTCAACTACATCGAATGTTGTAATCGAATTCGACTTGTTGGCATCTGCAGCTATCATCTTATACGGGCTTCCCAGCGGCTCAATTCCCAGTATATGCTTGGAGATAAGTACAAGGTCATATGTGGTTACACCGTTAAGCGGGTTGTCATCCTTAGACGGGCTTACTGTAAAGTCGGCAGCAATTGGAACTGAATTACTCACGGTGAAAATACCCTGATCATTCGTTAAGCCAAAGTATGAGAACGGAGGCTGGAAGTTGACCGAGCCGGTAATATCCACCATGGCTTCTTCTACACCATCCTGCATTTCAGTGGCAAGTACACCTGACACTACCACAGTAGAGCCTGCTGGACAGTTACCATTGTTGTCCTGAACAATTACATACGTTTCGCAATAGTCAGCGTTGCCAGCAAGGTCAATGGCCCACAACTCAACACACTGAGTGCCCAATTCTGTACAATCAAATGTCACATTTGTGATTGGGTTACCCTGGGCATCAACCGGGAAGCCTGTTCCCTGACCGCACTTGCGTACGCCATACTTCAGGTATGGATTCAAGGTACAGTTGTCTTCTGCATATTGCAGGAAGTCTGTAGCCCACAATTGGATCATTCCGGTTGGCATGATATTCACGCTTAGGCCATTCAGGCATACAACTGTTGGTGCCTTGCAATCCTTTACTATAATTGTGTATTCACAAATGCTCTCATTACCACAGCCATCGGAAACAAACCACTTGATTTTGTGGGTGCCGTGTGGCAATTGTGGTGCCACATAAGTTGACTGACTCTGGAAGGTATTGAACTTCACACAAGCAGTCTTGTCCGTGCCAGAAACAGTCTCCTGAATCGCAAAGCCCCATTTCTGATTTGTTGGCACGAGACGTCCATCAAATTCACGTGATTGGCCGGCACCAGTGACGTTGCCGTACATGATGTTGTTCCAGCCAAGACCACCAGGCTGATTGCCAAGTTGCGTGCTGTTCACTACTGTTTCCATCACACCATCTCCGTCGAGATCAAGGAAAAGCTGGTACTCGATGTTGATGTTGGATCCAGAGCAAAGGTCTGTAGCCGTGATGCAAATGTCCGACGGCGCTTCGCACAAGTCGTGGCTCTCATTGGCATTATCCCACCAGTAAGAGGCATTCCACAATTGTGAATCGTTATCCGTTACGTCGCAGACAGTAACCGGAGAAGCCGGACAATCATCAATTATAGGGTCCTGTGTATCTATGATCTTAATGATCTGCTTATAGGTGTAGCAGTTTGCATTAGGATCGTAATAAATGCTGTAGTTAGTAGACTGAGGATCCGTTGGATAGATCTTCACGATGGTAGATTTCCATGGATCACCTGAAGTCTGGATTGGTGATACGATCGGACCTGGCAGGTTAGATGGATGATTCGTAGTAGCGTTTGGATTTGGATTTGGCACATCAATACAATTACCATTTGGATTGTATGTGCACCAGTTAATCACTCTCCATGTACGCTCGATCTTGAAGCAGGCATCTGGTACTACCGTGAACACCTCATCTTCATAACTTACGCCAATCAATTCACAATCTTCTCCGAAGAACGTTGGCTCTCCGTAGTTACCTGTTCCGTCGCATACTGTTACGATTACATCATTCGGGAATCGTACATAGTAGTCCTGTTCGTAGTTAACTACAATACGCTGAGTACACTGGCTAGATTGACCGTGGCAGTCAAAGGCACGGAACGTGCGTACGATGGTTCCTTTGTTACAAAGGGTATCAAACTGTGAGTAGTTCACAGAGTGCGTCAAACCGCACTGACCTTGGTATTCCTTGGTCTCATCCAGGCAGCAGTTATCAAAGATGTCTGCCTTACCATACAACCACAAGCTAGGATCAAACTGCTCGCAGGTTACTGTCACGTTGTTTGGTGATTGACAGATAGGCTTAACCTTATCCTGAACCTCCAATTGAATCATACATTCATTATAAAGAGGATCACCATCAAGTCCAGGAACATAATCACCATTTGCATCTACCTGATATACGCGAAGTACAACTGTCTGGCTGGTTCCAACCTCACAGCAGTAGAACTTAATAGAATCAGATTCTGCAGTGGCAATATCAAATTCGCTTTCACCACCTGGGTAGCAAGGGTCATGACTCAGGTTATTAATGCAATCCGAGTATGGAGGCATGCGGCGAATAGTGAGTTTTACGTCATTACAATTGTCGTATGAACCATCGTTGAAAGTACTTGCTTTAATCCAGGTAACACCGGCACCGTCGCAACCATCTTCAGGAGTGTAACAATCGTATGGATCATCGCCATTAACAGCTACAACTGTTGTTTGATCACAAGATGCTACAGGTGGTACAAAGTCAGCAACCGTTAGGTCAAAGTAGCAGAAAGAAGTATTTCCACATTGATCGGAAGCTTTGTAGCGCACCTGATAAGTACCTAATGGCAAACATTGCGTATAATCAAAAATCGCCAGTGTATCAGGGTTCCAGTAGTTATTGCCTGGGAAGTCACCAAGGTGGCCAGGTACAGTAAACGTAATCAGATTGCCTGTAGCCGGATCTGTTCCGGTTACCTTAGCTTCCAGATCACTGATGTTTGAACATCCTTCTGAAACAATCATATCAGGCAGAGCCGCCGTAGAGCAACAGGTAAATGGATCAGTAGAGACAAATACTGTCGGTGGGCAATCAAAGGTAGGACCGCTAAAGTCTTTCACTCTGATCCTTTGTACATAAGATACTGGATTGTCTGGTCCGGCAGGTAAACAGGTATTGGCTACCAGCCAGGTACGGTAAATCTCATAGCTTCCAGCACAAACATCCAGGCGGGCATCAGTGTAACCAATTGAAGCTGAACAATAGCCTCCAGTACCAATAGGTGCACCATTTATACTTGGTCTTCCCGTAAAGTCCGGTGAAGTGGCATTTGAATTCAGGTATACATCTTCGCAATCCACAATGGCTTCAGCCGGGAATACGACATCATCTAGATCAAATGGCGTGATGGTGATGGTATGAGAGCAAATAGATTGATTACCCCAAACATCAGTCACAATCCAGGTGCGTGTCAAAACTCCACGTGGATCACCACATTCTCCATTATCGAAATACTCTTCATCAATTACCTTGTTGAAGTTGCTGCAATCTTTTACCACAATATCACCGGTATTTGCAGGAGCTGTAGATTCAGAACAGGCTATAACCTTATTAGGCGGACAAGTAAGTTTTGGTGCAAGTTTGTCTTCAAGATGGATGTAACTCCAGCAAGTATTGCCAGTTTCCGGATCAAGAACGGTTACTGTATAGGTCTTGCCAACATCAGATGCATTGAGCGTATTGCCAATAATCTGACCCTGAGCATTTTTAACTGTGATAATGTAATCATCATAACAGTGGTAGTCGTTGCCTTCCAGCACACCATCAGCAAGGATTTGATATACACAGGTTGAATCCAGTGACACATGTGTCAGATCATTACAGTAGAGTGTGTAATCGTGAGGTACGTATTCGATTACTTTAACAAAGAAGGTACAAGTATCACTGTTTCCTGCTTCGTCAAAAATGATGATGGTTACCAGATTGTCACCTATTTCAAACCAGCTTCCTGAAGGAGGAGTCATCACTGTATCCACAACGCCACAGTTATCAGTGGCGCTAACAGGTGCAAAATGTACAAAGGCTCCACAAGCACCTGGATCAAGATTTACATAAATATCATTCGGGCAAACAACCACAGGGGCTTCAACATCTTTAACTGTTACATCAAAGCTGCACATCTCCATATTGCCAGCAGCATCTACCAAAGTATATTTAACTGTGGTTGTACCCACGCAGAAGAACTCTGTTTGTTCATACCCTCCGTGGCCTAGCAATTGGCCGCCAGTTGGCGTGCAATCTGCATCTGTAGTGATGTATTCTACAGATATGGTGCCCTCAAAGCAGTTATCTGCAAAGAACGGATGTGTCCAGGTAAATTCAGCTCCACAAACACCAGGATCATTATCCAACATAACATCTGCCATGTCAAATGTATCAAGGCAGGTTATGGTAAGGCTCCAACTGCTAACAGAAACATTGGCACCAACATTTGGTACAACGTCCAGAATCCAGTCACCTGCAGATTTTTGCAAGTACAGTGCATCAATACTATCCAGAGGAATCTCGGTAATAGGCACCTCAATACCTGTAGGACTGATCAAAGTAATGGTAGAATTGGCAGGAGTTGCAGTTCCAGCCATATCAAACACGATTTCACCAATTATACAACCCGGAGCAGGAATGGTAATGGTAGAACGGTTGCAGGCATCGATGTCAATTGGATTGATACCGGCACCATTATAAGTATTAACTTCATCAAGCTTACCACAGAAAGGATTCTCCGCATCCACAATGGTTACCTTGAAGGTACAGGACACCTTGTTTGGTGGAATTGACTGTAAAGAAGCCATTTTACCGTTGTCCGGCATGGCATGCAGATCTGGATTGAGCATACCGATGGTCAGAGGAGCGCAATTCTCAGCAGCCACCCAGTCGGCAGCATCGTTGGAATCATCTTCGCAATGACGGATGACATCTCCGCTGGCCAGGCTTCCGGTAAAGTTGCCGCATGGGCCATATCCATTTACAGCTACTTCATCAATTATGGTACCTGCATAGGAAATGGTATAGCATGCACCCATACCGGCTGCTCCGTCAAACGCAAAGTCAAACACCATAACCTCCCCTACGCCAAGCGGTGTTGGTGCCAAAGAAGGCAGCATGGTCAATGGACCTATGGTTTCGTCGGCAGCAGGATTGGCTGCTACCCTATTAATCTCTAAACAAGTAAGGTCAATCTTAGCTGGACCCAGATTCGTAATTTCAAGTTGATCAACTCCAGCTGATTGTGTTACTTCTGTAATGAGCAATAATGGCTGATTCTGAACACTGTACTTCACCCAGCTCATACCTACTTCAAATGTTTCACCACTGGCATCCCATACGCCACATTCTTTGCGATCTGTAAGGGCTGCATCACCATATATAGAGTAGGTAATCGCGTAATTATCTTCACATGGTCCATCTACAGTAGGTGCAATATCGAAAACATCAGCGCTGCACAACCACAAGTCATTATCTTGTACTACATCAGCCCGGCAAGTCAGACTTGGGTTTTGCCAGTAGTCGTTGACAATTACTTTTACCTGACAGGTATCTCTGTTGTCAGACAAGTCTACAGCTTCCCAATACATAACCGTTGTACCAACCGGGAAACGAGAACCGGTGGTCAACCCTGTATTATCAATTTGCGTTACAATCGGAACATCGCAGTTGTCTTCTGCCAGTGGCAATGCAAAGTTTACATAAGCATCGCAGTGATCTGTCTCTGCATTTTCAATTACCGGAGGATAAGGGCAGTTGATGAAGTATGGTGGATCATCATCTAAAACGGTAACCTGGAATGAGCAGGTTCCGGTATTTCCAACAGCATCCTCTGCATAATAATATACGGTGGTTACTCCTTTTTCAAATTCGTACTCAGCTTCAAACAAGTTCGGATTAGGAGCAACAGCTATCAAATCATCCAATACAAATGGGCCTTCAATGGTTCCATCAGGATTGGTGATCTGGTAGTTATAAATGACTACGGCGCAGTTATCATGTGGCTGTGGGTGCTGCCACTCATACTGGCTTTCGCAGGCCAATGGCTCGGTAAACAGGGTTGGTGGATTTGCCGGACAAATGATTGTTGGGCTCTCTGTAAGGTCATCGTTATCGCATGAACCAGAACGGAAGAGTTCACAACCACGGGCATCAACGATGGTGAAAGACCAGTTGGAGTATGGCGTGTAAACCACTCTCAACTCACCAAGATCCTGGGTATAGTCATTAATATCATATCCGTTTGCAGCATCGTATACATATTCGCCATCTACGTCATCAACGATTCCGTCTCCATCCACATCAAGGACAGCGTCGGTATATTGAATGGTGTAAGGCTCTAAACCTCCGGTAACGGAGCCCAAGTCTACGATGCGCTCATTTTCCATAACACAAGCACATTCAGGGGATACCATATCAAGCGGCTGGCGCAGTTCAAAGTTGGCATGTTCAATTTTGAAACAACCAGTGTGAATAACATTGCCGTCCGGTGGCGGGATATTTCCAGGCAGTATAATATATGAAATGGTAACATAACCATTTCCTGTTCCAGGGGTGTAAACACCGTCTTGGGTAATCGAACCAGGATCGCCAGTACCATGGAACATAGTAATGGCAAAGTATCCTTGTGAGCCACCCAGGAAAGTTGGAACTTCTGAATGAGAAATAGACAATCCACTCTCCAGCGTAATGCTTAAGTAGTTAGAAAAATCTAACTGCATTGGATTATTGGCTTCCAGACAAATTTCCGGTGGATCCAATGTAATGTTAACTCCATGTAGATAATCAATTACTTCAACTCTGGCAAAGCATGTTCTGTAGTTGCCATCCTGATCCAATACTCTTAAATTCACATAATTTGTTCCTACTTCAGTACAATCAAAATTTACTGAAGAACCAAAGGCCTCACCAGGCTTTTGGATCAATATCTCAGGATTAGGATCACAATTGTCAAAACTTCCGCCATCGATATATGGAGAACCATCACCAGCCGTTGCATATACGGTACCTGACCCATTCACATCAAGCTGAATTTCCTGATCAATACAATATGCGATGGGCTGTTGATTGTCCAATACGGTTAACGAAAAAGTACAATTTGTGCTTTCGCCTGCATCATCTGCATCTCCATCTCCATTGAGATCAACCAGCATTGTGTAAGTGATGTTGGTAACCCCTCTTGGGAATGGGAGTCCACTCACATCATGGTGTGTGCCTCTGTTTGCAACTGAATACGGTGTATTGGTTGATACATCTATAAACCCGGGTACTGCCGGATAATCAACACTATAATTTATTATGGTAGCACATCCTATTCCAGATACAGGAGTAAGTCCGGTTACAGCTGCCAAACAAGTATCGATATCTGTGTATACCACCATATCATTGGGGCACTCAAGTTCTGGCGCCCCAGCAGTAACCAAAACTGGGAAAGTACATTCTGATGTAATGGCGTTACAGCTATATGCAGTATATGTAACGGTATACATACCCGGAGAGCTCGACAAAACAGAACCCGGAATTGGGCCCGCTGTCTGATAAATTCCTGAACCGGTCACGAGTACTACAGGATCAGGTGACCCGGGGAAATCTGACGCATCAGTTCCAGCTGTGCGCCCCTGATAAACCAGATTACCTCCAAAACAGGCATCTTCGGCAATTGGTATCGACCAATTAGCAGCAGTTTGACAGCTGAAATCTTCCGAGAATACGTATCCGTTTGGCGGACAATTTGAAAAAACAGGCGCTTCATTATTTACAATGTCAATGACCACATCTTCAGCATCCGTAAATACCAACCCAAGGTTACATTGAGCACCGGCAATTACACCGTTAATGATTGGTCCAGCCACTGGAATCAAGTCAATAAAAGGAGATAAAATATCGAGCAGGTTAATTGACTCGCTTGTTATTGCTCCACAGGCTGCGTCTGCTTTTGCAGGCCATCCGGACACATGCCTCACCGTAATGGAACGGCCGGGCTTGTCTACATTGTTTGGAACCTTGAAAGATTCAAACCCGGAAGCAGGGAACGGGAATGTCTCATATTCAACGCCGACATAATCGAATGCTCCATCTCCATCTGTATCAGCAGTAGCGAAGCCACCAGGTTTATTACCTCCGAGATAAGAAGCCAGTCCATTGCTGATAAGTTGTGCCATAGAACTATTGCACCAATCACCTGGATTTAACCATCCAAATGGATGAATCTCGGGCAGCAATGGCAAACAGATACAAAATTCTGCAACCGTACAGATGACATCCGCTCCAGGTAAAGTACCGAGCACCACATCGAATCCGGGAATATCTTTTAAAAAGCTGTGTGCATCAATTTCTACGACTACGCTATCGGTGGAACAAAAGGCAATGGTAGATGGTGTTTGGATTCTAGCCTCAATCACCTTAAATGGTACTGTTAATTGGAAGAATGCGCAACCTAATTGCAATTCGGGTTGCTCTGAAACAGAACAAACCCCCATTCTCTGGGACCCTGGGGCACACTCACTGTCAAAGGCGGCACTACCAGATCCACATATTCCATCGTTATAAACTACGTATTGAATGCACTTTTCCTCTGAACAATTCTGATATCCTGGTGGCAACGGAAAACAGCTGGGAGGATTATTATTCGTTTCTGTCAGGCAAAAATTGTAAACTATTGACTGTCCAGGCGCAGGAGCGGCCAGTGTATGCATACCTAAGGCTGCGGGACTGCCATTAAGTGTCAATACAGGGTTTGCTCCTGAGCTTGTCCGAAGGACATTCACAGTAACAGGATCAGCGGCACACATATTAATTGTACTACTGTTTGATCCATCAATGGTAAAGTCCGGATCGGGTTCAATCACAATCAGCATTTTTTTAGTACTGGTATACGAACCTGTACAGCCGTTTGGATTGGGTACATTTGAATAGGTTACGGTATAGCATCCGCTTGAAGCCGGAGCCGTGACATAATTATTTCCAGGCGTATGAATTCCTCCAGGAGTAACTGTCCAAGTCCCACCAGGAGTATTGTTAAGTTTCAACGTATCATACATGCTCTCCAGATTGATTTAGGTTCCTGGAGTAGCACAATTCACTACTTTATCATTCAGAGAAACCACTGGTGCGGCATAAATCGTAACCTGATCGCTGGCGGAAAATGTACAACCTGCCACATCGCTAATATGATATGTAGCAGTGTAAGTTCCAGGAGCAGTCCCTGGCATGGTGAAATTTGCCGTATTGGGTCCTGTCTGACTAAAGTTTGGGCTCGTTGGTCCGAGAGTCATAGTACCAGTCTGACCAGCTCCTGGAGCTGGGGAACCAGTGTACGCTATGGTTGCCCCGTCATTACAGCGATCAGTTCCATTTGAGATGCTGATCGGATTACCTACCAACGAAATATTGTCAACAGCACCAGGTGGGTTGGTACCCAAACTAGAATCATTCTTCCAGGTAAATATCAGCCTTTTGGTAACAGACGAGCTGCAATTGCCAATATCAGAGCTCAATAAAGTATAGGTATAAGTTTGAACAACACTTTGCCCCCGCAATTGAGGAGCACTAATTCCACCTAACATATTCGCAGGTGAAGGAAGAACTCCGGTACCCAAAGAGACCGTGGAGCCCGAAGGCGTATAAGATGTTGGAGCAAGACTTACGATAAGAGCGTCAAAAGGCCCTGCCTCCCCTATACATTTCCAATTGAAAGACAAGGTAAAGGAAGGGACTCCGGCAGGAAAAGTAACATCTCTGTAAAAATGCACCACAGAGGTTGAGGAACCATCATATTGGTATGATGCCCCCATATCATTTGAAATAAATGCCGAGCGATTACTAAAACCTGTCGGCACTGTACCAACATACCATAAGTTTGGACCTCCACCTGAATTGGCAACACTCCAGCCATTGGCGCCAAATGTACTACCGTTTTCGAAGCCACCAGCCCCGGTAGGACTGATCAGAGTTTGGGTTCTTACAGCTCCAACAATGGTTAAGAGCAGTACTAGTGTAAGGAAGAAATGCCGAATGGCGATCAATGTTGAATTGACTTTGGAAAGATTGTAAACTTTTTTCATAAGATGAGCTTAAAAAGCTAGTGCTTGAGAATCCGGATTAAAAAAGCATTAACAAATAGTCACAAAAACCTTGCCCGGGATTAATATTTGCCGAACAATTTTTCACATAGTAAAAAAGCGCACGTAAATAATACCAATATTTTACCAGGATGCGCATTAATAACATCAAGGACAGATCTTTCTCAGAATCCTGTTTTCCGATTAAACATCAAAAAAACAATATAAAAACAAGGAGTAACTCTTGGCCTGAATCACAATAAAAACTGCCTGAGCAAACAACCCAAGGCCTCGATTCAGACAAAAAACATGGAAAGAATACTTTTCAAAAAGATCTGCAACGGATTAAAATTGAATTAAAGTCCGAAGGTAAACACTTATTACCAATTCATAAGTTAAAACAGCCCGATACATGAGATTACATTGTAATACAAATAAGAGACAAACTCTTTTAGAGCCATAATAAGGGTTGATCTCAACGATTAAGGGCCCAAATGGCGGATATTCCCCATTTGAGCCCTTATTAAATATTTGTAAAATCAACCTTCTTTCTTCTCCCCTTTTCAGGAATATCGAAGGAGATCTTATTTTGCCTGAATCATTTTCCTTATGGCAGAATCTGTTGCCGTCTCCAGTTTGTAATACAACACACCAGCAGAATTCAGTAAGGCACGATCAAGTGAAAAAGTATTATAACCTTTCGCAAATTCACCCTTTTGGGTAAATACCATTCGTCCAGCTTCATCGTAAACTGATAATGTTGCTGTGGTAGCTTCTGGCAAATGGAAGCCAATGAAGGTCTTGTTCACAAATGGATTTGGCTGGTTTTGATACAACTCGAAACCTACACCGGCAATGGTTTTACCGTCAAAACGAAGCGCAACTTCCTGACGATCCTTTGCCAGACTGTATGCCTCTGCTTTTGTGATGCGGCTTGAAGCATTCAGCATTTCACTCAACTTGCCAGCCTTTTCAGCACGGAACTTAACTGTGAAACTCTCCGCTCCATCTATAGAAACTGTTAAAGCATCGGAGAATACACCAAAGTTATTTGCGTTTACATGTTCGTTTTCAATCAAGCCAGTCACCTTTAATCCTTTCAGGTTCAAAGTCATCTGAAAGCCCAGGGTCCTTGCAGATGCATTGAAGACTACATCAAATTCTTCTCCGGCTTTAACATCACGGTCATTCACATCAAACAACAAGGTGCCTGCCGTACGTTCATCAGATTGCATCAGGCTGTTTGGAACAGCTGTGTTATTCACATCACCAATCTTAACTCCTATGAAATCTTCATCCGTCATATTGATGACGGCCTGAGAAACTGATACATTTTCCTGGATTGGATCCATGAATGGATTGGCTGGATCAGTAAACACCTGTGATTTATCTACAAACCTCCACGTGGTGTTGTTTGGCAACTCTTGATATATTCCGAGAATCAACTTACGCAGTTCAACGATGTCAAACGTGGTGATCGAATTAGACTTGTTTGCGTCAGCAGCGATCATCTTATATGGACTGCCGAGAGGCTCAATTCCAAGAATATGCTTACTAATCAATACCAGGTCATAAGTAGTTACACCGTTCAACGGATTATCATCTTTGTTAGGCGTAAGTGTAAATGAAGAAGCAACTGGAATTGAGAACTGGAAATTAAATCCTCCGTTACTGTTTGACATATCGAAGTATGAGAACGGTGGAGCAAAATTCACTGATCCTGTAATACTCACCTCCGCTTCTTCTATGCCTTCGTCATTTTCCGTAGTCAAGGTTCCTGATACAGTTAAGTTAGGATCGATTGTGCAATTACCATTATTATCCTGCACGATCACATAAGTCTCGCAGTAATCTGCATTGCCCGCCAAATCTATCGCCCACAACTCAACACACTGACTGCCCAACTCCGTGCAATCAAAGGTCACATTCGTGATCGGGTTGCCCTGGGCATCTACCGGGAAGCCCGTGCCCTGACCACACTTGCGGATGCCATACTTCAGGTAGGGTGTCAAGGTGCAATTGTCTTCTGCATATTGCAGGAAGTCGGTGGCCCACAACTGGATCATACCCGTCGGCATGATGTTCACACTCAAACCATTCAGACATACCACCGTGGGCGCCTTGCAGTCTTTTATGATGATCGTGTACTCACAAACGGTCTCGTTTCCACATCCATCCGATACAAACCACTTGATCTTGTGGGTGCCGTGTGGCAATTGTGGTGTTACAAATGTGTTCTGAGCCTGGAAAGTGTTGAACTTCACACAGGCAGTTTTGTCATTGCCTGTAACTGTCTCCTGGATCGCAAAACCCCATTTCTGGTTCGTTGGTACAGGACGTCCGTCAAACTGATGTGACTGACCAGCGCCTGTTACGTTGCCATACATGATGTTGTTCCAACCCAATCCGCCTGCCTGGTTGCCCAGTTGCGTGCTGTTTACTACCGTTTCCATTACACCATCGCCATCCAGATCCAGGAACAACTGGTACTCGATGTTGATGTTGGAGCCGGAGCACAGGTCTGTAGCTGTAATGCAAATGTCTGATGGCGCCTCGCACAGGTCGTGACTTTGATTGGCATTGTCCCACCAGTATGATTCGTTCCACAATTGAGCGTCGTTGGCTGTTACATCACAGATCGTTTGTGGTGAACTTGGACAATCTACAACCGGATCCTGCGTGTCTATCACCTTGATGATCTGTTTGTAGGTGTAGCAGTTCGCATTCGGATCGTAGTAAACACTGTAATTCGTACTTGTTGCATCCGTGGACTTGATCTTCACGATCGTGGATTTCCATGGATCACCGCTGGTCTGGATTGGACTCACGATCGGACCTGGAAGGTTCGATGCATGGTTCGCAATCGCATTCGGACTCGGGTTCGGTACATCTATGCAAATGCCATTCGGATCGTAGGTACACCAGTTGATGATTCGCCAGTGACGCTCGATCTTGAAGCAGGCATCCGGTACTACGGTGAATACTTCATCTTCGTAGCTAACACCCAATAGTTCGCAATCTTCACCAAAGAAGGTTGGTTCTCCGTAGTTGCCTGTGCCGTCGCATACGGTCACGATCACATCATTCGGGAAGCGTACGTAGTAATCCTGTTCGTAGTTCACTACTATTCGCTGGGTACACTGGCTGCTATTGTTGTTGCAGTCGAAAGCACGGAAGGTGCGTACGATCGTGCCTTTGTTACAAAGTGTGTCAAACTGCGAGTAGTTTACACTGTGGGTAAGGCCTTGTTGGCCCAGGTATACTTTATTGGTATCCAGACAGCAGTTGTCCAGAATGTCGGCTTTGCCGTACAGCCACAGGCTTGGGTCGAACTGTTCGCAGGTAACCGTGAAGTTCTGTGGAGACTGGCAGATCGGTTTGATCTTGTCGTCTACCACTACCCTTACCATACACTCGTTGGTGTTGCCGGCGCAGTCCCAGGCACGCATCATGATCGTCAGCGTGTCGCCGATGTCATCGCAGGTGAATTCTACCTGATCATCCAGACCACCGCCCATGCGGCCGGCTTTTACATAATCGAAGCAGCAAAGGTCGTAGGAACCATCATCAAAGGTGGTGGCATTTACCAGCGTAGAACCACTTGGGCCCAGGGATACCTGGGTGAATTGATCACAGGCTGCCACAGGTGGTATCAGGTCCCTGATCGCCAGTCGGAACGAGCAGGTAAATACATTGCTGCAGTCGTCCTGTGCTGAGTAAACCACCGTGTGTGTTCCGATTGGAAGACATGGCGTGGTGCCCCAGTTACCCATCGTATCGCGGTCCCACCAGTTGTTGCCAGGGAAATCGGTCAGGGTGCCACCTACGGTGTACATACCCGTTTGTTCTCCGGTGTATGGATCGAAGGTGGTAATCATCGCTTCGATGTTATTCACTCTTGAACAGCCATCTTCGATGATCGCATCCGGAAGGTTAATAGTGCCACAGCAACTGAACGGATCGATCGATACCGTCAGGTTCGCAGGGCAGCTGAATGCAGGACCCTGGTCATCCACCACTTTGATCAACTGGATGTAGTACATCGGGTTGGTAAATGGTGGTGTCGGTGTGGTTGGCAAACACCAGTCAAGCACCGTCCAGGTACGCAGTATTTTATAAGTACCGTCACAAACCGGAAGGATCTGGTCGGTGTAGGCGGATTGCATCTCGCAGAAACCGGCGCCAGGATTGATCGGCCAGTTGATACCAAAAGCAGTCAGGTATGGAGCTCCGGTTACCGAAGGATCGAAGTTCAGGTTCGCGCTGCAGCTGATCTCGTAGTCGGCAGGGAACTGAACATCTCCAACATGTTTGCGGTCGAAATAGATGTATTGCTGGCAGGTAGAGGAGTTACCCCACTGGTCAACTGCCACCCATTTGCGTTTTACGTAAGCGCTGATGTCCTGCATACCGTTTATGCTCTCGCCACAGGCCAGGTCAACCCAGGTGTCTGTGTATGAGGACGTAAAGTTCGAGCAATCCGTGATGGTTGGGTTTGCAGCAGCAATACCCAGTACGCCACTCAGATAAGCAGGTTCATAATTCGTGATCGGGCAGATCAGGTGGATGTCCTGACAAGTCAGGGTTGGTGGGATTTTATCTTCAATGGTCACAAGACCCCAGCATTTGTTGCCACTAACCAGGTGGGTTACGCGGGCCTGATAAGTTTGGCCGAGATCAAAAGTACTCAAGGTAGAAGGAAGCCATGGACCGTTGCCCATAGGCAGGGTTTTATCCAGTTCCACCACATAATCGTCGAAACAACCGTAGGTGCCTTCCAGCATGTCGTCAGGCATCACTTCTCCAGTGCAGCTGGATGGTAGCGATACATAAATATGGTCGTTGCAGTTCAATACCGCTGGTGTTTGAACTACGTTTACTGTAGTCATCACGCTTTGTACACAGCCTGGATCATTTGGACCAAAGTCTTTTGGAACGCCACCATCAACCGTGTATTTAATGATGTATTGACCAACACCTTGAGATGGATCGAATACGTTGCTTGGAACACCGTTCACTGTAAACTGCTCGCTGATGATGTTCGCATCACCAGGTGTACCAGTCAGGTTCACAGGATCGGAGAACAAGCAGAAATCACCGGAAAGATTGGAAGTAATGCTAGGGTTTGGGTATTCGCAGGAATTGCCAATGGTCAATACTTCTCCGGACTCACTTGTTACCGTAATGGAGTAACCAAGTGCGTCAACATGAACTCCGCTAAGGAAGTAATCACCGCTAGGAACCGGCATTTCAGTAAATGTGGTGCCAACCGGTATTAATATAGGTGCTGTTGGTGGAGCCGGGCTGGAAGCGCTGTATAATCCTGTATTTGCTGTGATTGTCCATATTTTACCAGCCAGAGATTCAATTTTTATTGTTTCACCAAATTGACCATTTATCAAATTGGTTGCATTGTTTTTACAAACACATGGGTCAGTGATCAGAATTTTTGGTGTACATCTCTCAAAGGGAGATATGGTTACTGACAGCGTGCAAGATGCGGTGTTGCCACATGCATCAGAAATAATCAAGGTGTATGATTGAATGGTGCCTGCATCATCACAGTCATATTCTGCAGGAGCCGAAACTTCTGTAATCTCAGCACTTGTGCTGCAATTGTCAGAAGCAGTATAGTTTATGGATGCTGGGTCAAGAACAGCATTACCGAAGATATCCAAGTTAACAGTTACGCCGGCCGGACAAGTGAGCATTGGAGGCGTAATATCCTGAACAGTAATGGTTTGTGAATAAGAAGCCGTATTGCCACAACCATCCTCTGTTGACCATGTACGAACAATTGAATAAGCGTATGGGCAGGAAGGCAATGGTGTTGAGGTAGCCTGAACAAAGGTAACAGGAAGACCAACTGGTGGTTGAGCAATGAAAGTCTGTCCCTGATTCACATCCCCAGGTGAATCATCGCTTGGGCCGTTCCACACAAAATCTGAGTACATGGCTCCATTGCCAGAAAGACGTAAAGATTGCCCAACTGGCTCTGATCCAGATTCGGAAACTCCGATATCAGTCGACAACATGCCATTGGCTGGACCACCAACTGCTGTGAAGCTGCCTTCATAACTCAGGAACTGAATTACAGTTGCACCGTTAACAAGGGCAATGCCATCTGGTGCACCGTTTTGAATGCCATTTACCGGGTAATCAAAAACAAGGGTTCCAAAACCATTGCTTTGGTCAGGAATAATTCCGGATAAAGGCATGCTATTATACGTTCCGCCGCCTGCGCCGTTGTATAGGTACAACTCATATCCACTCAAATTTGTACCGGCTCTACCTGCAACTTCAATGAATTCATCAACATCGGTTCCGATATTGTCATAGTGAATTTCATTTATCCAAACCGGACCATCAATGATACCATTTGGATCGCAGTCATCTGTGCCTATTACATTTGGTACTGCAGGAACAGGGTCACTGCAAGAAATGGTCACATTGGCAGGCATAGGCGTCAACATTGGCGCCTGTGTATCTTCAACATTGATGGTCTGTACATGAATGTTTTGATTACCACATGCATCTGTCAATGTCCAGGTGCGGGTCACAATGCGGGAACCGGAGCATTGGCCGGGTTCCTCAGTTTGCATGGCCACCGCTGGAATAGAAGATGGTAATGGTGTAATGGTTTGACCGGCATTAAGGAATCCTGGTGATTCAACGATAGGACCAACCCAGGTAAAGTCATCAAATACCTGACCACTTCCGGTCAATTGAAGGGAAAGCCCAACCGGGTCACTTCCTGGTTCATTCACAACTACATCTGTAGAGAACATGCCATCAGCAGGACCACCATTTGCCTGGAAAGACCCTTCATAGCTGATGAATTGAAGTACCATGTTGGAAGATATCTGAACCAGTGCAATGCCATCAGGCGCTCCGTTTTGGATACCATTTGAAGGATATGAAAGGGAAACAGCACCGAAGCCGCTTCCTTCATCATCAATAAAGCCGGACAAGTTATCAGTATCATACACTACTCCGCCATTTCCATTATACAGCACAATTTGATAATCTGAAAGATCAAGACCTGCCGTACCGGCAACCTCAACAAATTCACCCACATCCGTGCCGGTATTGTCATAGTGAAATTCATTGATCCAGATTACATCCGGAACCGAGCCGATGCCACCGCAAACATCCGAACCCGTAAGCATAGGTGCAATGGGAAGGTCATCCGTACAGCCAATCGTTATATCGGCAGGCAAAGGATTTTCATTGAATGTTGGTGCCGTTTGGTCATCCACGGTGATTACTTGAGAACAGGTGCTCATATTGTTACAGGCATCTGTTGCTTTGTAAGTCCTTGTGAGTGTATATCTGTTGGCACAGGTTTGATTTGTAATTACGTCACCATCATGTGTGATGGTTGGTGTACCAGAACAATTGTCGCTGGCAGAAACTGATGCCAAATTCACAGCAGGCACATCGAATGAGCACTCAACTGAAACCGGACCAGGGCAGCTGATACTTGGCCCGGTTGCATCGGGCGTATAAGTATAGTTTAAGGAGCACATGGCGCTCTCTTCCCCGCCATCTAACATACCATTATTATTCAGATCATCAAAAATGGTATAAGTACGGGTAACAACTGTTGTAGAACAATTATCAATGGCAGAAGTAGTGCTGTTTATCACAATAGAACTGCAATAATCATCAGCGATGTTTCCGCCAAGGGCTTCGAATGCTGCTTCTGTTTCGGCAGCGTCTGGCAATGGATTATTGCAATCGTATACACCTGTAGGTTGTGGAGGACACATTACGGAGAGACCACAATCCGGCTCAGAACAAGAACCTGGGTCCATTATCAACACTTCAAGGGTGCAGAATCCTTCGTCGTCCGTAATGGTAACTGTTACATCCCCGCCCCCGGCAGAACCCGATTGAAGTTTGAAAAAATTGGCAAACCCATAAGATACATTATTCGCAGGCGCACCACCATAAAATGTAATTGATCCAACATTCACGGACAAACTGTAGGTATCACTCAGATCTATCCCAGTTGGATCCAAAGAGAAGGTGATGTAATCATCATTCGCGTTATTAGGCGTTTCATTAAAATCTTCACATGTAATGTTGTCCAAACCACTGGTTAGCAGCTCACAGGTTGGCTCCGAACAACTTCCCGGATCTACAATAGGCACCTCAATGCTACAGGAACTTCCCGCAGTATTATCTGTAATGGTAATGATTACATCCCCGTTACCGGCTGATCCCTGTTGCAGGCGGAAAAACTTAGATGAGCCATAAGGAACATTTACCGCCGGTGTATTGCCATTCCATAGCACTGATCCAACATTCACGGTCACATCATAACCAGAGCCTAGACCCGTGCCTGTGGGATCTAAATTGAACCATATATAATCATCACTTGGGTCAGGTGATTCTGCATTGTTTTCGCAGTGAACATCTGTTAAACCCGCATCTGTCAAATCACAAGCTACTACTTCATAAGTAGCTTCAATAGAGATGTCATCGAGGCCAAATTCATCGCGGGAACCGCTACCTCCAACATCTGCCCCACTCCAGCGCAGGTAAAAGAAGGCGCCTGGCGCAAGTGACAAACCTGAAATATTTGTCGAACGGGAAGGCGCTGAATCAACCAGCACCCAACCCAGGGCATTGGCTGTATCTTTTGAAGTATAATTCAGAGCAGGAACTGAAGTATACGTTACATCATCATCTGAATAGGAAAAATTGAAAGAATTGGAACGTGGCTGGTCATTTCGTATATATATATTGTATGAAATGGCCAAGTCGGTAATATTCGTGGTTCCATCATTCTGAATACGCAGGGTCAGAGTACCAGGCGCCCAGTCACTTCCTCCGGGTTGTATCATCAGACATGGATTTGCAGCCGATTGAGGAGCACCGGTATAAGCATACATGCCTCCGGTTGAGACGGCAGCCGAGGCAGAACCCCGGGTATAGTCTGTATTTCCTGTAATTTGAGTTCCTCCAAAAACGAGGGCACCATTACTCCATCCGGTGACAGCCCAGGCATTTGAATTCATTCGCCCGGAAGTAGCCGTATTGGGTTCAAAACCCGCACCTGTAAAGGCCGTTGAGGGATTGCTGCCAACAGTAGTAGGCATGGATGAGCTAAAGTCAAGTGTGTACGAATTTGTGCCATTGGTAAATGACAATTGCGCAAATGACACAGACCAGCCAAGGGTCATGAATAGTGTCGCGAGTACAAAACGAGGGAAAAGATAAGGTCGGGTAGAAACTGACATCATGAGCAATTATTAATACGTATTAAACCCTTAAAGGGAGTGGTTCCAATTAATAGCAATTAACAGTAGTTGGGAAAATTAATTGACTATATGGAATCACCCGTATTAATGATTACTCTGAAAAAACTTGCGATTTCCCATTAGAGAAAATCGAGGTTCTTGTCAAGCAACATAAGGAGTATCCAAACTAGTCATGAGATACAAGGATTAGGATTAAAAGGACAGGGACAAATGTAGGCATTAGAATTATATTAAACGGCTACCTCAATGTTAAGTCTTTGACGAATCTTCACTTTTTTCAAAAAGTTTCAAGTCCTTTATTTCCAATCAAGTAAACAAAATTAACGCCAAAGATTCAATGAAGCTGAAATACAGCCATAATGCTCAAGAAATTGACTGTAATTTTGTGGCAGATATGAGCAAGTTATCCAATTTTAACAGCCTCCCATTTAGTGCGCTTTCCATAATTCAACTTTACGAAATTCTGACTCTTCGACAGGAGGTTTTTGTTGTAGAGCAAAATTGCCCTTATCTGGATTGCGATGGACTGGATCTTCAATCCTGGCATTTGATGGGCTATGATGAAAAAGGGAAACTCTGTTGTTACACCCGGCTGCTTCCATTAAATCTACCTTACAAAGGCTATAGCTCCATAGGCCGCGTTTTAACTGCACAAAGTGTTCGCAACACTGGCGCTGGCAAACTGTTGATGAAAAAGAGCATTGACCAATGCTATGAACTTTTCGGGCCACATCCCATTAAAATTGGGGCACAAGTCTATTTGCTCAAATTTTATGAATCTTTCGGCTTTTATAAAACGGGTGAAGAATACATGGAAGATGGTATTCCACACATAAAAATGATCCTGAATGCCCCAGTTCGCCATTTCTGACATACACGGCTGCAAAAAAACCTTTGAATCAATTTTGGACAAAATCGCTTTTTCCAAGGCAGACACCCTTTTCCTTTTGGGGGATTTCGTAGATCGCGGCCCTGATTCCAAAGGGGTAATTGATCTCATCTGGAAATTACAAAATGAAGGCTATCAGGTAAATTGCATTCGGGGAAACCATGAAGAGCTTGTACTTAGAGCAGCCTCGTCGAATTATACTCTCCTTGAAAAGTGGCTAGTGACAGATGGTAAAGATACCATGGACAGCTTTGGTGTAGACAATTGTGCCGATATACCTGCTGACTATATCCAATGGATGAACTCCCTACCCTATTTTCTGGAAGTTGACAAGTATATTTTGGTTCATGGCGGTCTGGATTTTACCCTGCAGGACCCGCTGGCTGACACAACTGAAATGTGTTGGATAAGAGCCTGGCATACCCACATAAATTATGATTGGCTCGAACAAAGAATTATACTTCACGGCCACACACCCATTGAAATAGAACTACTTGAAAGTCAATTTGTTAACCTTGAACACCAGCAATATCTCGATATAGATAATGGCTGTGTATATGCACACCCTCGTCACTGGAGAAGCGATGGCTTGGGCAGCTTGTGCGCCTTTGATATGACAAATCGAAAACTCTATTTTAAGGAAAATATTGACATCTGAATTAAAGCTGATCAAGCCTCGCTCGCAGCAAATGATCGGCCAGCACCAGCGCGGTCATCGCTTCTACAATTGGAACTGCTCTGGGCAAAACACAAGGATCGTGCCTGCCCTTGCCTTTTACGACTACTTTTTCACCGGCACTATTCACACTTTCCTGATCCTGCATAATGGTTGATACAGGTTTAAAAGCAACCCGAAAGTAAATATCCATTCCATTTGATATTCCGCCTAATGTACCACCCGAGTGATTGGTTTGTGTGTTAAATCCTGCGCTTTCAGTTCCTGATGATCCATTTGCTAGCAGAATATCATTATGCTGTGATCCCAACATCCTGGTTCCGGCAAAACCAGACCCAATATCAAATCCTTTGCTTGCATTGATGCTCAACATGGCTTTGGCCAAATCTGCTTCAAGCCTATCGAATACAGGCTGCCCAAGACCCGGAGGACAGCCTTTAATGATCGCAGAAACAACTCCTCCCAAACTATCTCCGGCTTTTCGCACCTCTTTGATGCGTTCAATCATTTGTTGAGCGAGTTGAGGATCGGGACAACGGACCTCATTTGTTTCTATGTTTTCCATGTCCAACTCAGTGTACGGCTTATTTACAGTCAAATCACCAACCTGGCTCACATACCCTTGAATTTCAACGCCTTGAGATTTAAGCAACAATTTGGCTAAAGCCCCCGCAGCCACCCTGGCTGCTGTTTCGCGGGCACTGCTTCGCCCCCCTCCGCGATGATCCCGATGGCCATATTTGACAAACCATGTATAGTCGCCGTGGCCCGGTCGGAATACATCGGATAGGTGGTCATAATCGGCTGCTTTTTGATCTTCATTTTTGATCAGAAAAGCAATCGGGGTGCCCAGGGTTTTACCCTGAAACACCCCGCTTAATACTTGTACAGTGTCACTTTCCTTGCGCTGGGTTACAATATTGCTTTGACCAGGGCGCCTTCTGTCCAGCTCATGCTGAATATATTCCAGATCGAACTCCAAACCGGCCGGGCAACCATCAACTATGCAGCCAATGGCAGGACCATGAGATTCACCAAAAGTGGTGACGCGGAATATGGTGCCGAAAGTGTTGGACAAATGATTATTTATTCTTCGCCTAAGAAAGGATATCGGTAATCAGTAGGTGGTACAAAGGTTTCCTTCATGGTTCTTGGTGAAACCCAGCGATACAAATTCAGCATGGAACCTGCTTTATCATTCGTACCGGATGCTCTGCCACCGCCAAACGGCTGTTGACCTACAACGGCTCCTGTTGGTTTGTCATTTATGTAATAATTACCTGCAGCATGTCTTAATTTATCACTTGCCAGCAACACAGCCTCGCGGTCTTTGGCAAATATGGATCCAGTGAGTGCGTACGGAGATGTCGAATCAACCAATTCCAGTACCTGTTCGAATTTCTTGTCGTTGTACACATAGATCGACAGAACCGGCCCAAAGATCTCTTCACACATAGTCACGTATTTTGGATCGGAAACCTCCAAAACAGTTGGCTCGATGAAGTAGCCTTTACTCTTGTCGCATTTACCACCAGCAATCACCTTCACTTTATCTGATTTTTTTGCAGACGCTATGTATTTGCTGATTTTGTCAAAGGACTTTTCATCAATTACCGCATTGATAAAATTGCTAAAATCTTCAGTGGAGCCCATTTTCATGCTTTCCAGGTCTTCCAGCATGTAGGATTTCACTTCTTTCCATAAGCTCTTTGGCACATAGGCTCTTGAGGCAGCTGAACATTTCTGGCCCTGATATTCAAATGCGCCTCGAATTAGTGCTGTAGCAAGGGCTTTAGGATCGGCCGACTCATGAGCTACTACAAAGTCCTTTCCACCGGTTTCACCCACAATACGCGGATATGACTTATAATTTTCAATATTCTTACCTACAGTTTTCCAAATATGCTGAAAAACACCTGTGCTTCCTGTAAAATGGAGTCCCGCAAAATCAGGGTGTTTAAAAATCACCTCTCCTGTTGTTGGTCCATCAACGTAAACCAAATTGATTACTCCTGGTGGCAAACCAGCCTCTGTCAGGATCTCCATGATAAGTGCAGCCGAATAAATCTGAGACTCAGCCGGTTTCCAAACAATGGTATTTCCCATCAGGGCGGGCGCCATGGTTAAATTGCCTGCAATCGCCGTAAAGTTGAACGGAGTAAGCGCAAACACAAAGCCTTCCAAGGGCCGCCAGTCGGTACGGTTCCAGATGCCTGCGCTGCTGTTAGGCTGTTGCTTGTAAATTTCCTGCATAAACCAGGCATTGAAGCGCCAGAAATCTGCCAGCTCACAAATACAATCAATTTCGGCCTGGAACACGTTTTTACTCTGGCAAAGCATGGTAGCTGCACTCATTTTGGCCCTATATGGTCCAGCGAGCAAATCGGCAGCTCGGAGAGCAATGGCTGCACGCTCTTGCCAGGGCATGGCTTCCCAGGCTGGCTTTGCTGCAAGCGCAGCATCAATGGCTGCATTGACATGCGTGGCGCTGCCTTTGGAATAATGTCCGAGAACATGCTTTCTTTCATGTGGAGGATGCATGGCAACCTGCTCTTTTGTATGCACTTCCTTCCCACCTATGTACATGGGAATCTTTTTCTTTTTGGATTTAGCGTCAGCCAGGGCTTTTTTTACGGCTGCTTTTTCCGGTGAACCAGGAGCATAGGCCCAAACAGGTTCGTTTGTTGGATGGGGCACTGAAAATATGGCGTCAGTCATTCTGTACCGTGATTATTGTGATTTATGTGATTGTTGTGATTATGTGATGAATAAAGTAAATTTGGAGGTCTTGCGCTAATGTAGGCAAAGTTAAAAAGGACTCATTTCCTCACAGTTCATTTTACCTTAAATAAAGTAAAATACTTGCTGAATTAATAACAAAAACTTAGGTTTGATGTTCCAGTCCAGCCATTTCATGTTAATGAATCGACCCAATATCATCATGAGTCTACTATTCCTGCGTGTTTCAGCCCTTTATGTATGTTTCTTACTGCCTATTGACATTCAGGCTCAGGAAGCCGAGAGTGAAAAGTCCGATGCAACTCCCATCATTATTGAACGCGCATCTCCTTTGAGCATCTCCGGCAACCTTGAGTTGTGCAAAGGCACCGAAACAATTTTGAAAGCCGAAGGAGAGTTTGAGAGCTTTATTTGGGACAAAGGCGGTGTAAAGGGCCGATATTTAAAAGTTAATGAAGAAGGTGTGTACGAAGTCACCGCCAAAACCAAGGGTGGTTGCACCTTTCGTACAAAAGTGAATGTTCGGTACAGACCCTGCCCTATTTAACTTCAAAGTTCCTACTTTGAAAACTACCGATGCTAATTTCACTAGGGATAAAAGGAGTCGCATCGGCACCTCCTATGATAATTTCCCGAACGATGGTACTGCTGATATGCGAAAACTCAGGCTGCGCAATCAAAAATACTGTTTCAATGCCATCCCCTACGATGTGGTTTAACTGGGAGATCGTCTTTTCGTAGTCAAAATCTGAAGCATTTCTCAGGCCTCTCAACAAATAGTTTGCACCAATTTTTTTGCAATAGTGAGCTGTAAGGTTTGTGAAAGAATCTACGCCCACATTGGGATATTTGTCAAATACCTGGTGCAACCATTTCATCCGCTGATCATGTTCAAAGAGATATTTTTTGGTGGAATTGATCCCAACAGCTACAATGATCTTGTCAAACAAAGGCAAGGCTCTACGAACCAGATCAACGTGACCTATGGTAATTGGATCGAATGATCCCGGGAATACGGCAATTTTCATGCTTGATGGAAATTTATTTGGTTGGCACGAAGGTGCGTAAAATTCCCCTTTTGACGAAAAACACAAGGCAATTGATAACAAAAAAGCCCTAATCACTCCTAGGTAACAATGCATGAAACACACTACATTGTGGATAAAAAAAAATGGGTAATGCATAAAAATGATCTGAGACAATAATAGATTTGCCTCTCCTTTTCCTCAGACCCATTCAATTAAGCCAACATGAAAAAGATTTTATCAATTGCTGTTTTTCTGTTTATCACAGCGGCTGTTTTTGGACAAGCTCAAAAGGGCACTGTTATTTTAGGTGGAACAGCCGGGATAAATAACACAAGTTCTGACGGAGCAGGTTTTTTGATTGTCAACATCTCTCCACTCCTTGGATATTTTGTAAGCAACAATGTTGCCATTGGTGGCAACCTGGATTTTGCTCTGGTTGCCAGTGATGGGGACAGCGAATCTGCCATTGGAATATCTCCCTTTGCCCGTTTTTACTTTACATCCGCAGGCAAAAACCGTTTTTTTGCCCAACCCAAAGTAGGTATCACTGCCAGTGGAGGCAGCACATCCTTACTATTTGGTTTAGGGGTTGGTGCTGATTTTTTCCTAAATGACTTTATTGCTATTGAGGCCATACTTGGCTATCAAAGGACCCAATATCCTGAATTTGAATTTGGAACAAATACCATTGGTTTAAATTTCGGGGTCATGGCTTTTCTAAATAAAAACAAGGAATAAATACACATTAAGATTTTATTCCAAGCGAATACTCCCAATAAATCTTGTAACTTTGTTCATTAATTTTCACTCAAAACTTGAATCCGACATCCATTATGAAAAAACTGATCTTTACTTTGTCGTTTGTCCTCTGTGTTGTGTTTGCAGCCAGTGCTCAGCGTAACTACAATTCTGCCATTGGTTTGCGCTTTGGATATCCATTGTCCATCACTTACAAGCAATTCATCAGCGAGCCTGGTGCTTTTGAAATCTTTGGTGGTTTCCGTGGATACTCATACTACAGCTGGTTCAGCGTAGGCGCTTTGTACGAGCATCACAATGCCATTGCCAGTGTAGAAGGCTTGAACTGGTATTTTGGAGGCGGTGCTTCCGTATTCTTCTGGACGTTTGACAATGGCTTTGCTTACGGAGATGCTTCAACCACCAGTATTGGTATTATGGGTGCGCTTGGTTTGGATTACAAATTCCCCAACGCTCCATTCAACCTTTCTGTTGACTGGGTACCAACATTCTTTGTAAACGGTTACGGCAATGGTTTTGCCGGTGGATACGGTGCCTTGGCTGCCCGTTATGTATTGAAGTAATTCATATATTCCATGTAAAAAGGCTTGCCAGAATATTCTGGCAAGCCTTTTTTGTTATACCCTATTTTGTAAACCTTACTCGTATTGGGCAAAATCATTCTCTGAAAATTCAGACACCTGTTCCTGTGATTTCTTTCTGTTTCTCCACCACCATACACCGATGGCACCTACAAGCAGATAGGGCAAAGAAAGCATGTAAAGTATGCCATTATTTAAGCCCTGAGGATCTCCTCCTCCTTGTTTAAGATTCATTTCCGCAGCGCCTTTACACATAGCACATTGTGCATTGGCATCTCCATTTACAGAAACAAAAATCAGCGCTATAACAATGATGTTCAACAAATTATGTCTCATAATAGTATGTATTATTCTTAAGCCGAAAATCAAATAATGGCTCTCAGTTTAATAATATGGCTTCAACATTAGGTAACAAATTGGCCCGGTCACGGCTACATATAACCACAAGGGGAAAACCCAACGTGCCATTTTTTTATGCCTGTCAAATTGAAACGTGTATGCCCGCGTAAAGGTTAACAAAATAAAGGGTAAAATTACAGCAGCCAATACAACGTGCGAAATAAGCAGGATAAAATAGACAGTTCTGATTAGTCCTGTGCCGCCAAATTTCGTTTCTGGAGTGGTAAAATGGTACAGCACGTAGGACACCAAAAACAATCCTGAACAAACCATAGCGGCATATATAGACTTTCTATGATTGTCAAGCTGTCCTGTTCTTACAAAATAATAGGCTGCTATTAAAATTATGGCAGCCAGTGCATTAAGGCTTGCGTGTATAGGTGGTAGAAAACTGAAATCTACTCCAAGATCAATTTTCACCCTCCTCATCATGCCTACCAACAGTAATACTACAAAGGAGACTACATATGCAAGCCGGTTAAGCTTTTTTTCAAGCTCCGGATTAGGTTTGCCGTTTTTCATATTGAAATATTATTCAGTAGGCGGGGGTAAAATAATGGCAATATGCTGAGCCATTTTGTCTACATCCTTATGATCCAGAGCGTTGTAAAAATGTTTGATTACACCATTGGTGTCGCAAAGAGCGAAATACTCCTTGGCTGGTTTAATCTTTTCCTTAATGCAAAAAGAATCATAGCCATTTAATAAAATGGTGCTCCAGGAGCCTATGGCGCCCGTCCATGCCCAGGTTACATATTCAGCGCTCAACATTTTTTGGAAATGTGATCTAAATTCAGCTGTACCATCCTTAGCAATCATGACCAACCTGAAGTTTGGATTGGTGCCAAATTGGTCAAATAGCCTTTCAGCAGTATCCAGTATTAATCTGTTGTTTTCGGTTAGATCCGGTTCTTCTCCAAAAAGGTGAATGACACATACCTTCTTGGCAATCTGGTCTTCCTTTTGTCCATCTGGATATATGACCGAAACAGATCTCACTTTCCCATAATTCGCTTCGATGTTAAGGGCTTCAACCCTCAACTTGTAGCCTTTATTTAACCAGTAATAGGAAATGGCCGGGAGAACTATTAAAATCAAAACGATGATTAATGTCCGGCTTATTTTTTTTTGCTTTTGTGCTTTTTCTTGTTCCTTACTCATTGCCACAATTATTGATCTGACAAAAAAGGCGAAGCATTTGCCCCGCCTTTTTTGTTGTAGAATTTAACCTTTATTGATCACTGGCAGGATATACCCCTGGGGTTGTCCTGCAGGGGCTGGTTGTACAACCTCTTCGTTTTTTTGCTTGATGTGTTCTCTGCTGGCACCCCATCGACTTCCTTCCTGGAAGAAGGCAATAATGGCCCAAATTAATAGGGTAGTTGGAAGCAGTACACTCAGCACCAGTCCACGAACTTCATGAGCCATGTGCATGAAAAAGAACACGATAAAGTAAGCTTTATACAAGCTGGCACCCACCATGGCAAGCATATAAATATATTGTCCAAAACCTCCGTCTTTTCCAAAGGTTACACTTGGAATAATATGCCCTTTGGCAAACAAGGCAAAAAATACCTCAACAATGGTTATGGCCCCTAACAGTTTCAAACCGTATATAACCAATTTCTTTTGATCTTCGTATGATTGATGTCCAGCCATTTTTGTCAGACTTATTATTGTTAAAGAAATGAATTAAAAGGAATTACAAAAGGTAGAATACCAGGAATACGAACACCCAGACCAAATCTACAAAGTGCCAATAAAGCCCAATTTTCTCTACCATTTCATACCCGTTTTTCCGAGCTGCATACAAACCACTCATGGCATTAATCATGATTATGGTCAGGAACAATACACCTGAGAAAACGTGGAAACCGTGGAAACCGGTAATGAAGAAGAAAAGAGCACCGAATGCTCTCGGCCCCTGTGCAACCTCATGAGTTTGTCCAGCATACGGCCCTGAAGTATACTTGATGTATTTTTTCTCCAACTCTACCTCGCCATTATGTTCATGACCGTGAAGCAGGTATGAATCATCCTTTTTCACCGTAAGCGGTGCGCCATTTTCCATGACAGGCTTGCCGGATACATCTACCAGTTCTCCATCAGCAATGTAGCGACCAAATGGATTACGAGTCACAGACACATTTTCATATTTGATCAATGTAGTCCATTCGTAAGCCTGGCTACCAAGGAAGGTTGCACCGCCTAAAATGGTGCAAAACATCCAAAAAACAACACCACGTCTGTTCTCACGATGGCCTTCCTGTACGGCACGAACCATTGTTACCGAACTTGCGATGAGCACGAATGTCATAAAAGTCACAAACACCAAAGGCCAGTGTGCTTTTACAAATGGGAACGAAGCAAACACGAAGTCGGCTTCCGGCCAGGTTGGGCTGCTAAATCGAAGTGCTCCGTAAGCGATCAGAAAACCTGCAAAAGTGAAGGCATCTGAAACCAGGAAGTACCACATCATCAGCTTGCCGTAGCTGGCTTTCATGGGTTCTTTACCACCATCCCAAAGATGTTGATCTGACTCATGTCCGTGTGTTTCGTGTGCATGTGCAACAGATGAATCTGCCATGATATTCAAAAAGTTAGTTGTATGCTTTAGATTTATTCAAACAGGAGAATACTCCTGTACTGTGATTCTTTTTATTGGTTTTGAGATATAGCCAAAATCAACTTCCGTTTAGCATGAAGAATAGCACCAGGTAAACCCATAGGATGTCTACAAAATGCCAGTACTGTGCTACTAACTGAAATCTGTTCAATCTTCTCTGAGTTGGTTTGTATGGAAGCACAAAAGCATGCGTCAAGGCTGCTGTTAGCGCTGCCATACCTCCCAGAACATGGGCTGCATGCAGTCCGGAAATTACGTATATGAATGAACTGGAGGGGTTAACCGTGAAAGTTGCCCCAATAGCATTAAGCTCTTCCCACCCCTTGTACTGCAATACCACGAATACAAGCCCAAGAAAAAATGTCAACAACAACAGTCCCTTATACTGACGCTCTTTCCCTTGCTTGAACCCAATATATGACAAATGCAAGCTTAAACTACTCAACAAAATAACTGCCGTATTAATAAAGAAAATAAAAGGCAGTTTAAACTCCAACCAGTTACCCGCAGCACGACGAACTACATACGCACTGGTAAAGCCACCAAACATCATAATGATGCTGGCAATGGCTATCCACAAGGCAAGCTTGTGCGGATGTATTCTACTTTGTTTATAATTTTCTGCCACTGCAGCCATTCTTTACTAAGGTTAATTTGATTTTTTGATTTAAACCTGCCCCAAATTTGATTCGGGGATGAGGTAAATTGATTTTAATTGGATGTTTATATCTTATCAAGCAATAACACGATCAGAGAAAGCGGCAAATGAGCAAATGAAAGAAACATTTGAGCTCTCGCAGATTTCTGTGAACATGTTTTATACAAATCCCAGCATTTAAAGGCCCACCAAAGGTTCAACAAAGTCAGGGCTACGCTTGCTACTCCTCCAATCAACCCAAGCCAATAACCAATTCCGGTATTAAGGATCAGTAAGAGGCAAAATATGAATGACAACATGCCTGTCACCTGGTCTTTTTCTCCATTCCTTGATGGAAGAAGGTAAAAGCCTGCTCTTTTATAGTCTTCATCGGCTACCCAGGCAACTGCCCAAAAATGTGGGAATTGCCAAAAAAACTGCAAGGCAAACAAGTACATGGCCATTGGACTAACCACCTGTTCGAATGCTACACAGCCAATGATCAATGGTAGAGCCCCAGGAATTGCTCCAATAGCTACAGAAAGAGCTGTTGTACGCTTTAGGGGTGTATAAATAAAGGCATACGTAATGAAGGATAAAGTACCTAAAAACCCTGCTGTCATATTCAGCATGGTTAATAAAGTAATACCCACGATGGCCATTAAGCCAGCCAACAATACTGCTTTTGGAACACTTATCCTTCCTGACGCTACTGGTCGATTGGATGTTCTCACCATCAAGCGATCATAATCTCTTTCCAATACTTGATTCAAAGCATTGGCCGCTCCCGTAATGAAGAAACCACCGAAAGTAAGCAGTAAAATGGCCGAAAGACTAACATTTCCCACCGCTACAATGGCGTACGACATAATTGCAGAGAACAAAACAAGCAAAGTAAGCTTGAACTTCACAAGCAGTCCAAAATCGCTTATGGCTTGTGCCACACCCGAAAATACTGAAATTCGTTTTGCCTCGTTCCTTTGCATTAGCAGTTATAAAATATTGCTCAGACTAAAGATTATGTATTAGGTTCTCGTGTTTCAACTTATCATGCCTTGGTTCATTATGCATTTCGCATTGATCCATTACGCATTATTGATATTATTCTTCGTGACCGTGGTCATGTTCTCCTTCATTCAAAGGAATATATTGCGGAATGTTTTCCACCCCACCTTTTCCATAATCATACGGCCAACGCTGTACAGTTGGGATACGATCAGGCCAGTTTCCGTGACCTGCATGTATTGGAGTAGTCCACTCTAGTGTATTGGCCCCCCATGGATTCTTGGACTTAGACTTTTTACCGCTAAATATTGAATAGAAGAAATTCACGATAAACAAGACCTGAAGAAAGAACACAAAAATCGCAGCAACTGTGATCAGTTTGTTTAGATCAGTAAAGTGGCGGAAAGCATCAAATGATGCACCACCATCATAGTAACGCCTTGGAACACCGGCTATTCCAGTATAGTGCATTGGCCAGAATATCAGGTAAGCACCAACCAGGGTACCCCAGAAGTGAATTTTACCAAGTGTTTCGTTCATGAAACGGCCAAACATTTTGGGGAACCAGTGATATATACCTGCAAACATGCCAAAAAATGCTGCAATACCCATTACAATATGGAAGTGAGCTACAACAAAGTAGGTGTCGTGCAACTGAATGTCAAGCGCAGAGTTACCCAGGAAGATACCGGTCAAACCTCCGGAAATAAACATGGATACAAATCCTATGCTAAACAAACTCGCCGCATTGAAACGGAAGTTAGAGCCATATATGGTCCCTATCCAGTTGAACACCTTCACTGCCGAGGGGACGGCGATAATAAGTGTAAAGACAACAAAGAAATTACTAATAAATGGGTTTACCCCTGACATGAACATGTGGTGCGCCCATACAATGAATGACAAGAAACCAATGGCAAGAATGGAATATACCATAGCAGTGTATCCAAAAATTGGTTTACGCGCATGCACAGATAACACCTCAGACACAATACCCATTGATGGCAAAATGATGATGTATACTTCCGGGTGACCTAGGAACCAGAACAAATGCTGATAAAGGATTGGGCTACCTCCAATTCTCTGCAACACTTCGCCACCTACCACTATTTCACTGAGGTAAAATGAAGTTCCCAAACTACGGTCGAACATCAGGAGCAAAACACCTGAAAGCAGTACTGGGAAGGATAATACGCCAAGAATTGCCGTAACAAAGAAGGCCCAGATAGTCAATGGCATGCGCCAGAGTGTCATTCCTTTTGTACGAAGGTTCAGGATGGTAGTAATGTAGTTAATACCACCTAAAAGCGCCGAAACAATGAACAATGCCATGGAAACTATCCACATGGTCATACCGGCACCAGAGCCTTCTGATGCTTGCGGCAAGGCACTTAAGGGGGGGTAAGCTGTCCACCCTCCCGAGAATGGGCCAGTGCTTAGAAAAAGAGAAAGAAAAAGTACTACACCAGCCAGAAAGAAGAACCAGTATGAAAAGGCATTCAGTAACGGAGATGCCATATCCCGGGCTCCAACCTGCAAGGGTATTAATATGTTTGAGAATGTACCACTCAAGCCTGCTGTTAATACAAAAAACACAAGAATGGTACCGTGCATTGTAACCAGGGAGTAGTAAAACTCCGGGTCAAGTTTGCCAATACCAGCTTCATTGATCTGGATCCATTTTCCGAGAATGGGTTTCAACCAGGCCATATCAGCCTCCGGGAATCCCAATTGGAGGCGGAAAATAATGGACATAGCTGCACCCATAAAGGCCCAGAATATACCCGTGATCAAAAATTGACGCCCAATGATCTTGTGGTCTGTACTAAATATGTAAGTAGTAAGAAAGTTCGACTGATACTTATCTCCATGATGGTGCTCATGAAAATGATCATCATACCCAAGTTCCTGGGTGAGCTTATCTTCAAGCGTTTCAACAGCAGTTTCAACGTGTGCCATAGCTTTTGATTTGATATATGTCAACTAAATGAGTTGTTCTAAAAAATGTCTGGATCAGTTAATACTGAATTCAGTTCTTCTGTTCTTTGCTTTGTTTTCTTCCGTATCGTTTGGAGCAAGCGGTTTGGTATCTCCGTAACCTCTGGCATTCAGTCGACCAGCAGAAATTCCACGGTCAGTTAAATACTTCACAACAGAGGCTGCACGCGATGCAGACAAAGCCTGATTCGCAGCAGCATCACCAGTATTGTCTGTATGGCCGGAAATGGTAACATTAACCGATGGGTATGCGTTCAATGCCGTCACCATATTATCCAACTCATATTTGCTGTTTGCCGACAAAGTCGCTGAACCTGTTTCAAATCCAATGTGATTAAAGGTCAGTGTTCTTTCGGTCGCCACTGTAGATTCAACGGCACTTTTAAAACTGGTACTGAATTCTTCAGCTCTTTGGGATATCTCGATGTCCAACACCTTGTCTTTGTTTGGATCATCTTCTTTTCCGCGAATTTGGGACAAATAGAAAGATTCCTGAGTGGCATACCAGGCATCGAATTCTTCCTGACTTACTATTTTGAATATGCGGCGCATTGAATAGTGACCTTTTCCACACAGTTCAGCACAGGCAAGTTCAAAGTCAAACTTTTCCCAGCGTTTAGGTCCGTTTGGTTCGGTTTTATCAAATGGCTCGTTGTACTCTGGATATTTACGCAATTCCTGGCGGAACTCAGCAGTAGTCTTGGAAGGAGTGAATACAAAGAAGGTTGGCAATCCAGGCACGGCATCCATTTTCACCCTGAAGTGTGGCAGATCAAAATTGTGTAGCACATCTTTTGCAATGATCCTTACACGGATCTTTTTGCCAACAGGCAGGTAAATTTCCTGGCCAGGAATCACATCATCCCATGATTTTGGATCAGTAAAGTCCATACCCAGTTGATTGGATCCTGTAGTTAGCTTATAATCACGAGTTCCAATTTTACCGTCGGTACCAGGAAACCTGATAGTCCAGTTAAACTGTTGGGCGAAGGCTTCAATTTCCATGTAGTCCTCATCAGGTTTCACATCAGCCATTACCTTGTTCCAGGCATTCAAACCAAATACTACCAGTATGGTCATGGTAAAAGCAGGAATTCCGGTCCACCACATTTCAAGTTTATTGTCATGCGGAATGAACTTCACTTCCCTACCTTCTTTCCAACGATATTTATTGGCATACCAAAAAAGTGCGATATGTGTAAGCACAAACACAATTCCAGTGATGATAAGCGTAGTATTGAACAATCCGTCCAAAATATGACCATGTTCAGAGGCGGCAACCAATGGGCCATAGCCCATCATCACATTTTTAAAGTGATATGCCGACCAGAACACACCACCCAAAAAGATAACCATAAAAGCCAAAAATAAGCGGCCATTCCATTTACTGTTATCCTTAAGGGTTGCAGCTTCACCCTTAATAGAGCTAGTCATTTCATAGACCTTACCGATCTGTACCAGAACGACAATGATCAGGAAAACGCAGAAGAGTATTATTAGCGATGTCATTTCTTTATGTTTCCTTTAAATTAAAGGTAATTCATTCAAGTATTAATCAATGATGGCTGTCGCCACCTTCTTCTCCTTCAACCAAAGCACCGGTATCGTGGTGCAAACTTTCTTCCAGATAAGGGTCTTTCATTGGCACCAGAGATGCTCTGCCCAGTACGCCAAAGAAGAAATATAGGAACAAGCTCAAGAAGCCAATTAAGACACCTATATCCTCAATTCCAGGTACTGTAAAGCCCATTTTAAAGCCAAATGGTTCATGACCATGATGACCTTCACCATGCTCATCATGATGCTCTACTGCAGCTTCAGCTGTTGCGTGGTCAGCTTCAGCTTCCATTTCCTCTCCAATTTCAGAAGGTTCATGTGATTCAGTATTGTCTGTCACTCCTTCTGTTTCGTTATGGTTTTCCTCATGATTCATTTCTGCAGCCTCAGTTCCATGATCATCAGTCATCTCCTCAGCGCTTTCAGTCTCATGCCCACCAACTGCGTGTTCAGCCTCAGTGGCATGCTCTTCTCCAATAGAATGATGATCTGCTTCTGAAATATGAGTCTCATGTTTTTCATGACCACCGTGCTTGCCTTCAGCAATTTCTTTTGCTTCATGAGCTGCAATTCGTGCTCCTGGCTTAATCATGTAAAAATAATCCCACCAGTGACCAAAAAATACGATCAAGGCCACGAAGAACATGGTACCGAACTTGCGCTTGGTATCATTACGCATCAGGATCAGGAATGGAGCTACAAAGTTCATCAACAGATTTCCCCAGAACAATACCGGGTAATGAGTCATCCGTTGATTGAAGTAAATGGTTTCTTCACCATTGTTGGCGTACCAAATCAACATAAATTGGTCAAACCACAAGTATGTCCAAAATACAGAAATACCAAAAATGAACTTACCTATATCATGTAGGTGATTCTGATTTACATATTCAAGATATCCCAAGGATTTCAGGTAAATGATCAACATTACGGTTAAGCCCAACGAACCGATCCACACCGAAATCATGGAATACCAGGCAAACATGGTGCTATACCAATGCGGGTCAACAGACATGACACTTTGCCAAAGGAATACGGTGCTTAAAAAACCACCGATCGGTAGGAATGAAGCAGCCCATTTTCTTTGGATCTTGTAATATTTGAAGCCTTCTGTCTCATGTTCATCCTGAGCCAGGGAAGCATTCCGAAGGCTTCTGGCCCAATAGTACCAAAGTGCTAAAAAGCCTACAGTACCGATGGTAAACCAAACTGGATTCAGGAATCCGGACTTACCAGCAATCACTTTGTCATAGATTGGATTTTCTGGATCAGTTATTCCAGGAGTATTCCAATGGTATAGATGATGAAAATGTCCCCATACACCCAATACTATTACAGCCATTAGAATGATGCCAACCCACATGAATTGACTCATTGCCTGCCAAACCCGGTTGACAACTGAATTCCAACCTGCAAATGCCGTGATTTGGGCTGAAAGGAAAAACATCGACATAAAGGCTATTCCAGAGAAAAAGACTGAATTGTGAAGCCAACTTGTCCAAAAGCGTGTGTGGTATTCATCATCAGTCATGAAGATGTACAACAGACACACAACACCCAAAGCCATACCTCCAATAAGAAGGCGCTTTGTCTTGTTTTCAAATACGAATTGCGTATTCAGATTCATATCGCGAATCAGGCCAAGCCCGAGTATTTTGTTTTAAACTTTATTTAGTATCAATCCAATGGGGTTGAATCAATTAGCTGGTGGCAGTGCTACATACTGTGGAACACGAACAGGGCCAGTTGCTTCACCGTGTGCCGGTTTTTCAACATTGCTCAAAGTGTTTGATTTTTCATCGTATTTCAAACTCTTTGATTTCGCCTGAAGTGCTCGGATATAGTGAATTACTTGCCAACGCTCTTCAAAAGAAAGCTTGTCGGCATAAGCACCCATCATATTTTTCCCATGCATAATGGCAAAGTAATAGCGGCCATTTCCAGCACTTATCATATCATCAGCCAAAAAATTCTTTGGTGCGGCAGGGTATTTAGCCTGTGGTCCAGCGTACAAATATCCCTGACCGTCTCCTTTTTCACCGTGACAAATGCCACACATGGTGTTATAAAGTGGTTTAGCGGCATCAAGACCTGCATCGCTGATCGGGAATGGGTTGTTAACCATTTCCTTTTCACATCTCAACCTGTCTGTTTCAGAATTTTCATAATAAAAAGGAGCCGTAGCATTCACAGGCGCAGCAATTGCATTGGAGGCATTTTTACCGCGAACTACATCAAGGGCTTCTGCTCCATTGTAATATACTCCGGTATATCCTCTTGGAATAGAACCTGTTACGCTTGAGCGTGGCTGCGACAAAGAAGCCTTGCTATGCTCATTATCTTCATCCCAGGTATTCCAGTAATAAGCACTGTAATTATTAGCCTCATAAGCTACGGAGTGATACATATCAGGCATGTATTCATGACCGGTCTTGTTTTTTCCTGCAGGAGAGCAAAGAGAAAACAACCAGGCGAAAATGGCTACTCCGAGGATTGCACCAATAAGGTATTTCATAATTCTTGTTAATTCGTTGAATTGAGATTTGGTTTTGCTTCCCTAATCAAATCATTTTTTCATTTACTTCCGCAGCTTTGGTCTTTTTGAAAAAACCTTTGATGCCTTCAAGCTCATCTTTGGATGCATTTGTCACATTAAAAGCTACACAGAATTTGTCATCCGTGATACGCTCATCCAGAATCTTGGGTTTTACACCTGGCCACATTCCACAAATGGTGTAAAAAGTTATGGTCATTCCCCAGGCAGAAAAAAGAACAGTCATTTCGAAAGTAATCGGAATAAATGCCGGTACTGACCAGTATGGTTTACCACCAAACATGATCGGCCAATCTCTGGTGAACACCCAGGACATTACCAGGAAACCAAACAAGGCACCAATGGCGCCGTAAATAAAGCCCAGGTAGTGCAGGCGACTTTCTTTCAAACCCAGTATTGGATCAAGACCGTGAACCGGAAATGGAGTTAATACATCCATTATATCCATGTGCTCGGCACTAGCAGTTTTAACTGCCGCTTTCAGGTCTTCCTCGTCGTTATAAAGTCCGTAAAGAACTTTGTTACTTTGGTCTGCCATATATTATAAGATGTTAATTGTCAAATATTTATCTAGAGATGAGCCATTACTTTGGCTGAACTCAAATTCTTAGTGATTTCCGTTTCCGTTTTTATTAGCGTTTTTACCAATAAACTGGTTGCCGGCTACTTTCAAAATTGATTTTACCTCGGCAATGGCCACCACTGGAGCAACCCTCGTAAATATGAGGTAACAGAAAAAGAACAATCCCAGGGTTCCGGTAAACAAGCCAATTTCAATCATAGTTGGACGGTAGTAACTCCAGGATGATGGTAGATAATCTCTGGCCAGCGTAGTAGCAATAATCACAAAGCGCTCAAACCACATACCGATGTTGATTACAATAGACAAGAAGAATGTCCACCAAACACTGCGGCGGATCTTTCTTGACCAGAATACCTGTGGACTTACCACATTGCAGAACATCATACCGAAATATGACCACCAGTAAATACCAAATACCCTGTTGTAGAAGGCAAATTGCTCATAAATGTATCCAGAATACCAGGCGATAAACAGCTCCGTCAGGTATGCAACCCCAACGATCGTACCTGTGAGTACGATTACCTTGTTCATAGATTCAATGTGGTTTATGGTAATGTACTCCTTGAGATTCAACACTTTCCGGGTAATAACCATAAGTGTCTGCACCATAGCAAAGCCCGAGAACACAGCCCCCGCAACGAAATATGGCGGGAAGATGGTTGTGTGCCAACCTGGGATAACTGAAGTGGCGAAGTCAAAGGATACAATGGTGTGTACTGAAAGTACCAGCGGTGTAGAAATACCGGCCAAAATCAAAGACAAAGATTCCCAACGCTGCCAGTGCTTGGCACTACCAGTCCAGCCAAATGAGAAGATCGTGTACATTTTCTTACGAAAACCTTTTGCTCTGTCTCTAACTGTTGCCAAATCCGGAACCAAACCTGTGTACCAGAATAAAAGAGATACCGAGAAATAAGTGGAAATCGCAAAAACGTCCCAAAGAAGTGGGGAGTTAAAGTTTGGCCAAAGCGGGCCGCGTGAATTGGGGAATGGAAATATAAAAAATGCAAGCCAGAGTCTTCCCATGTGAATAAGCGGGAATTGTCCGGCACAAATTACCGCGAAAATTGTCATCGCCTCAGCAGCACGGTTTACACCGGTACGCCAACGCTGGCGGAACAACAACAAGATCGCTGAGATCAGTGTACCTGCGTGACCGATACCGATCCACCAGACAAAGTTGGTGATGTCCCAGGCCCAGTTAATGGTTCTGTTGAGACCCCATTCTCCAATCCCTTTCCAAATTGTCCAGGTAACACAGAAAACGTAAAGGGCCAGGAATGCAGCTGATAAACTGAAAGCTATAATCCATTCACGAGAAGGCGCTTTCTCCGTTGGAGAAACCAAATCCTCAGTGATATTGTGGTAGGATTTATTCCCTTCGATCAATATGTGCCTAACCGGCGCTACTGCTTGAGACATAATTGCTTAATTATGAAAGTATAAGTTCTGATGAATGACTGCTGCTGTGATAGGTCAATGACCCTTTTCACTTCAGTAAGTCATTCACGAAAAAAGTTCTTCGTTTGAGTTGGTGATTTTAGCGGAATAACTAACGCCCGGACGAACGTTAATTTCTTCCAGCACTTTGTAAGCCAATGCACCGGCGTTTTTCGTTGCCTGACTCACTTCACTCTCCGGATTATTAAGGTTACCAAATACAATGGCACCTGTTGGACATGCAGTTTGACAAGCGGTACGTACATCGTTATCCTGGATAACACGTCCTTCGCGCTTGGCAGTCAACTTACCTTCCTGAATACGCTGTACGCAGAAAGAGCATTTTTCGATTACACCACGACTTCTTACCGTTACATCCGGGTTCAAAACCATACGAACCAGGTTGTCAGCGTAATATGGGGTACTATCGCCTTCTACGTGGAATACCCGCTCTTCGTTTGCAGGCCATACATCTGCTGTAGTATAGTCGAGCCAGTTGAATCGACGTACTTTGTAAGGACAGTTGTTTGCACAGTAACGAGTACCGATACAGCGGTTGTAAGCCATTTGGTTGATGCCTTCCATTGAGTGGTTGGTAGCATTTACCGGACAAACATTCTCACAAGGAGCGTTATCGCAGTGCTGACACATCATTGGCTGGTAAACCACCTTTGGGTTTTCAATGTCACCGTAGAAGTAGCGGTCAATACGCAACCAGGTCATTTCATGGTGGCGTTTTACCTCTTTCTTACCAACTACCGGTACGTTATTTTCACTCACACAAGCCACCTGGCAAGCACCGCAACCGATGCAGGAATTCAAATCGACGTACATTCCCCATTTGAGACCAGTACCAAAAAACTCTTCATTTGTTGGATACAGCGTCTGTGAATTCAGATGGTGTGTTTCTTCATGGAACTCAGTAAGTTTTTCTTCGAGGTCCTGAAGATCAGAAATATTTGTTTGGAAAATAATGGATCTGTCTGTCAAAGAGCCCTGGTAAGCCAAAACAGCCTCATCGGCATTAATTGTTTTGTCACCTTGCTTGCCTTGAACACCCATGGTGTGGTGGTGCTGAACACAGGCGTAATGCTCATCAATGGTACCGTTTGCAGTTACTGTAGCACCAGCGTAGTATTGAGTGTGCCCACCTGCACTTTGCAGAACCGGGTTCACATTTACACCAAAGCCAACTCCACAACCGCCTTTCTCGCGACCGGCGCCAAGAGCGATGGAAACTGATCCGGGAGCCTGACCATAGGTACGAACAACGGTACAAGTGATTTTTTGGCCATTTACTTCTACATCTACATTCTGGCCATCTTCCAGATTATTCCATCCGTTGATGTTTTTACCGTCCCATTCAACCGGAATGCTGAGGTAGTTGCCCCAAACAGTACGATTAACCGGATCAGGCATTTCCTGAAGCCATGGGTTATGAGCATACTGGCCATTGCCAATATTTACAGTTTCATAAAATGAAATTTCAACTTCTGAATCACCAGGCTTACTCACTGCATTCACATCGACATTACCATTGAAAGCAGGATTCTGAGAAACAGCCTCATATTCGAACACACCATCGTGCAGACTCATATCCCAGAATGCCGCTGGTGTGCTATATTTTGACTGGCGATTGAAGAAAGTATCCGCCCAGTTGGACTTCAAATATTGGTAATATGGCTGCTCATCCTGACGGTTGAGATTTGTACTGTCAGCCCATTCTAGCAATGAGTGCTCAGCTTGCCTTGTTTTGAATAGAGGAGCAATGGTTGGCTGGATCAGACTCAATTTGCCTGCTTTGGGTTCGGCATCTCCCCAGGATTCCAGAATATGGTGTGCAGGAGCAGCGTGCGTGCACATTGCCGTAGTCTCGTCCATTACTGTATTCAGGGAAACACGAGTTCCTACTTTTTCAAAAGCAGCCTTGAACTTATCACCAGGAAGATCGAAAGCTGGATTGGCTCCCCAAACGATGGCTACATCAATCACACCTGAATTCATGTCATTGATCAGGGATTCCACTTTGCGATCGTCACCCTGACGCTGATAAGAAACAGCAGAAAAGTCAACCGTTTTATTTACGTTTTCGAGCAGGTCATTGATTTTATTCACAATTACCTGTTCAGCAACATTATTTGATCCGCAAACCACCAGAGACTTTCCTTTGGCGCCTTGCAGTTCAGCAGCGATCTTTTTGATTGCGGCAGCAGCCTTGTCATTAAGGGCTGGACCACCTGAATTGCCGGAAATGGCGTTGTACAGCGCTACGATGGCTGCCCCCATTTCACTTGGCTTTATCATGACACGGTTATCAGCATTGGAGCCTGTCATAGACATGTGGCTTTCAACCTGATAGTGGCGCGACATTTTGGCGCCTTTCTTTCCGGCTACTTTGCGATTTTTAGCGTAAGCATGTGCATATTCAACCGGACTGATCCAAGTGCCGAGAAAATCTGCTCCAAAAGAAACGATCACCTTGGCATCTCCAAATTTGTAATTTGGTACCACAGCGGCACCGAAGCACTGCTCATTGGCAGCCAATAGTGCGGAGCTTGAAACCGGATCATACGTCACTACGGAAGCTGTTGGGTATTTAGCCGTAAATTCAGCAAGAGCCTTTTTTGCTGTTGGGCTCAAAATTGAATTTGTAATCACCCGGATATTACCTCCGGCGGCCAATTTTGCTTTCACCTCACGGTCAAGACCAGCCCATTCCATCATATCAACATTGCCACCATTTACTTTGCCGGCATGTTGCAAACGACGATTGTCATACAAACTAAGCACAGATGCCTGGGCACGGGCGCTGGTTCCGCCACCTGTCACACTGCTCAGGCTGTTTCCTTCAATCTTGATAGGACGGCCTTCGCGAGTTTTAACCAGTACAGCGCAGTAATCACCGCCTTGTACAAAGCTGGAAGCAAAATAGTTTGCTACACCCGGTACAATTTCGTCTGGCTTGGTTACGTAAGGTATAGCCTTTTTAACCGGAATTTCGCAGGAAGCAGCCAGGGTTGCTGCTCCTAGGCCAAAACCCATGAGCTTCAGAAAATCCCGGCGACCGGTCTGCCAATTGCCGGTGGTTTGGTCTAAATTTTCTACCGCGAACTCTTGCTCTGCAGATTGCAAAAAAGAGTCTTCCCGGTTTAAATCCTCGGTGCTTACCCAAATACCGTTATCGTGATGCATATGTAATTTGAATGATGAATGATGAATGATGAATGATGAGTTATGTCAAATCAGCTCCATCATCGTTTTTAATATTTGAAAATTGAATTCAGCTTGATAAAACCTTTTTCAACTTATGATCAATAGTGGCATTTTTGACATTCCAGTCCACCAATATCCTCTACAAATACCTTATCCATTTCAGATTCAGGCTTAGCCACCTGCTTTTTGTGGTATTTGATATATTCTTCGTTGTATTGGCTGTAGAAAGGATTGTCTTTAAATTGTACTTCAGTCTGGCTGTGGCAGCTAATACACCATCCCATGCCGAGAGTTGCATACTGAGAAACCACATCCATTTCCTGAATATCGCCGTGGCATTTCTGGCACTCGATCTTACCAACCGACACGTGTTGTGAGTGATTGAAATACACGTGATCTGGCAGGTTGTGGATTTTTACCCACTCGATAGGACCCTGGATTTTGCCGTTGTTATCGTCGCGAAGCGCTTCTACGATTCCATCCCACTGCGTTTCCACGACACTTTTTCCTGCATCGTCAAGGGCAGTAAGGCTATTAGCCGTGATGTATTCCTGACCGATCCACTTTTTGAAAAGCTCCTCGATCTGTTTTTCGCTCCAGCTGTCGTAACCATCAATGTAGCGGTTAGTCAAGGGATCGTATCCGATGGAAGCGTAGATCTTGGTGATTTCTTTTGTTCCTGTAATGGTACCGCTCTTGATGGCTGCGTGGCAGTTCATACAAGTATTGGTGGCCGGAACGGATGCATGCTTGGAACGACGGGCAGTATCATGGCAATACTGGCAGTCGATTTTATTAATTCCTGCGTGAATTTTGTGGCTGAAAGCAATTGGCTGATCTGGCTGATAACCTTGCTCACGACCCATGTTGATCGCATTGTCAACTGTTTTGTATCCAAAAATCAACACCAGTGCGAATACGAAGAAAGCGATGGCACCTTTAGTAGAGAGTATCTCTCCCAACGTTTTTTCAACCGGCTCCTGACCATCCCGAACACGACTTACATTCTGCAGGTTGTTCACGATGCGCATAAGCGCGAAGGCCAGCAACAGAAGAACCAGTGCAAGACCGATGAATAACCATGGAATGCCGGATTCTTTTTTAGCCGAACCAGTTTCAGTCCCTGCATCTACCACTGGCTTGCCACCCGGGTCGTTGATATACATAATGATGCTCTCAATCTGCTCATCGGTGAGGCCAGAAAAAGAGTTCATGATGGTGGGCTTGTATTTTGCCCAAAGTTCCGTTGCTCTTGGGTGACCAGAGGCAATCAGGGCCTGAGAGTTACGTACCCAGGAATAAAGATCAGTCCGTGGATAATCTGCCCAGCGCTCTTCTACCCCACCCAGTGCAGGACCGGTAGAGGCAGTTTTCATGTCCTTGGCATGACAAGAGGCACAGTTTGCAGTGAATAGATCTTTACCGGCTTCTTTAGTTGGACCGGCGAGAAGGGCAGTTGAGGTAGTAATAAGGAGCGTAAAAACCCAACAAATGCGTTTCAACAGCATATTCAGCGGTATAGTTGATTTCTCAATAAATGGTTTCTGACTCAGCCTCCTTCGAATGTTTGTCAGCTTTTTGTCAGCACAAAGGTACAAATGGGCAAATGTTAACAAAGAAAGTAGCGAAATTTACTGACTATTTAGATACACTATAAATTCAGCAATTCACCCTTGGTTAACAAAGCGTTAATTGACGCGCAAAGGTAGATAAGGGCGGCTTGTTTCCAAATGTGCATGAATTTTTTTTTCCTGCTTTTGAAAAAGCGGCAAAATATATTCTCGACCCTTAGTCCAAAAAAGTCTTGCTCAAATGATTGTTTGAGAATTGTTAGAGGATGTCAAACTTATGTGAAAATTGTTTTTTCCAGAAAGCAAGTTTCCGACTTTACCGTTATTTGCGACATATTACTGCTGGACGAAACCTCTTTTTAACCCTCAATAAATAATAGGTTTGAACATCTTACGCGAGTAATACCACAACAATAAACTATTAACTAACCACATTTCACAAAACTCATTTTCTATGAAACGTCTTTTTCTTTTGGCAGCTTTGGCTGTGATTTCATTTGGCACTGTTCGTGCACAGGTAGATGTAAAAGTAGGACCAATCGGTCTGCTATTTAGCTCCCTTAACTTTGGTGTTGAATTTGGGGTAAAACCAAATTTTGGTGTTGAATTAACGCCTGGTATTGCCTGGAATACATTGGCATTGGCTGCTGCCGACGAGGACTACAAAGGTCTTGCTTACCGCCTTGGTGTTAACGGACGCTATTACCTCAACCCATCAGATAAGGGTCTTAACGGATTCTACATTGGCGCTTACACTCGTTATGGTGGTGGAAATTACAGCTACACCTATAATGATGGCTCAAAAGATGAGTACAACTCTACCCGTTTTTCTGGTGGATTCCTTTTAGGGGGTAAAATCGTTTCCAGAAATGAAAAAATTGTTTTTGATCTGGGAATGGGCTTCGGTCGTGCTTTTGTTTACAAGTTCACCGACCCTAATGGAAACAATGAAGCCGATCTGTCTGACATCCCTTTTGTAAACTGGGATATTCCAATCAATCTGAAGATTGGATTCCGTTTTGGCGGAAACAAAGGCTGAAAAACAGAACCTCTTTAGAATTAACGGTGATCGGGCTAGGCCTGGTCACCGTTTTTATTTGAACGAACTCTGGTAGACACCTACATCCCGAAAAATCCATCTACTTTTGCCGCTGTTTTTACAAGTCGCCTGCAAAATCTTTGTGGGCAAAAAGCCTAACCAAGTTTAATCAGATTAGATTTATGGATGCCAACAGCCACATTTATGTTGATTCGGAAATTGGAAAACTAAAAAAAGTAATCGTTCACCGACCCGACGAAGGCATAGCCCGAATCACACCAAAGAGAGCAGAAGAATTACTTTTCGACGACATTGTTCACTTACCAAACATGCAGGAAGAACACGACATATTTGTTGCTGTACTGCAAGCTTTCCTAGGTAAGGAAAATGTCTTTGAGGTAAGAGATTTACTGGCCGAAAGTACCCGCAATGAAGAAAGTCGCTACGAAGTGATCAACAAGATCACCGACTTTGAAGAACTCCCCTACTCTTTTATACCAAGGCTTGCCAGCCTTTCCCCGGAACAATTGGCGGATACGCTTATTACGGGCTATTTGGAACCGGAAGACCGCATCCTTTTTGACCCAATTCCAAATCTGATCTTCACACGGGATATTGCTGTGACCGTAAAAAACCATGTAATTATTACCAAGGCAAACAAATCTGCCAGGTTTCGCGAAAACTTCCTCACCCGACTAATCTTTAGCAGTCACCCGATATTCAAACGTCTTAAGTCAGACGGTAAAACAATCAATCTGAACAGGGTGGATAAATTCCCGCCAAATAAAAGAGGTGAGACCATCAGCATTGAAGGAGGCGATGTAATGATGATCCACAAGGATTACCTGCTCATTGGCTGTTCAGAACGCACAAATGAATACGCCTTCCAAATGGTAAAAAATTTCCTGTTTGATCGAGGCATCATAAATAATGTAGTTCAGGTAAATATTCCTGCGGAGCGTTCCTACATGCACATTGATACGGTTTTCACGCAAATTAACCACAACCACATGGTGGGCTACAAGCCCATTGTGCAAGATGGCCTTGGTTCCTATGTGGAAGTACACCGTTCTAATGGAGAGGAAATCGAATACGCCTGTCTAAAAGACTTTTTACTGGCAGAGATCAATCCAAAAATGGAATTTATTTGGGCAGGAAGAGGCGAAAGCCCATATCAGGAAAGGGAGCAATGGACAGATGGCTGCAATCTCGTAGCATTGAAACCAGGCGTTGCCATTACTTACGACCGAAATCCAATTACTGAAAAAGCATTCAAGGATTTTGGATACAAAGTGGTTGGAGCAGAAAAACTGCTTCGCGAAATTTCCAATGGAAAGGTAGACATTGAAAAGGTGGAAAACACCATCATTACCATTCCATCCAACGAGCTTTCACGCGCCAGAGGGGGAAGTCATTGCATGACCTGTCCAATTGAGCGCGAGGAGATTTAATCACAGATTTTATGGATTATTGGATTACACTGATTGAAATTGGTGGATTAATCCAGATTAACTGCCTGATGTTTGAGCTTTTCAGTGAGGTCCTTTCCGAGGTAGTTCCCAATTATTGAATGGACCACGTAAAGCATCGGAGTGAGAACGATGGCTGTTACAACTTTGTACAAATACCCCATCAAGCCTATTGCAGCGATCTGACTCCAGGACCATCTGTGTGCTGGATCAGCTCCTATATAAAATACAATTACCAAAATAATAAAGCTGTCGAACAATTGCGAGATCACGGTTGAACCCGTAGCTCTTAGCCACACCAATTTGTCACCGGTAGCCTTTTTGAATCGTTGAAAAATATAGGCATCCAACATCTGCGAAACAAAAAAGGCTGTCAGGGAGCCTACGATGATTAACATGCCCGTGGTGAAAATTCTGTTGAAGGCTGTGTTAATATCGGGTTTAATATCAGCATTTATATCCAGCCAGAATTGGGCAGGCGCTGTCTTTGTAGTCATTAAGAGCATAAAAAATGCATAGGAAATGACTGCTATGGCTATGTAGGTCAGAAAACGCACCCCACGCTTCCCAAAATACTCGTTGATCACATCTGTCATGATAAAAACGATGGGCCAAAGGATGGAGCCGGCAGAAAAATTAAAAGAAAGGTCTTCAATTCCGAACAGGGTCCATCCTACCGGTTCATAACCGAGCGTCGCTTCTAAGGAGAACATTTTTGGACCAATGATCTCAGCGATCAGGGTATTGCCCACAAAAAAACAGGCAAGGACCAAAAACAGACGATTTTCTTTACTGATATGCTTCATATATCTTTCAAATTAGAAAGGCAATATTGCTTGGTTTATGGAGTAGAAGAGGCAACAGGAATAATTTTTCCGTTGAAAAAAGCCCGTTGGTGTAGGCTAAAATCACAAATAAATCCCGCCATCTCCTCGCTGTTCATGTCTGCCTTATAGCCGGGGAAGGCTGCCCTCAACATTTCAGTATCGACCGCTCCTAAGGCCAGACAATTCACATGAATCCCCTCCTTTCCCAACTCCTCAGCCATACATTCCGTCAGGTTTGCCAAAGCTGCTTTACTTGCGCTATATGCCGATAGCCCCGGAAACTTGGCCGAGCCCTGAACGCCTCCCATACTGCCAATGTGAATGATGTGAGCACCATGGCTTTTTCTCAGCAGCGGCAACAAGGCCAGATTTATTTTGATGACAGAAAACAGGTTGACTTCAAAGACATGTTTCCAGCTATCCAGTGATGTGGATTCAAATGGCTCATTTATCAACATACCGGCGTTGTGTATCAGTACATCCACCGTGTCAAATTGCACAGAAACCAATTTATATATCTCCTCAGATGCAGCTAGACTGATATCTACAGCATCAGATGCCAGGTCAGGATTCTCGATTTTTTTGAGATTTGAGACATCTCTGGAACAAGCCCAAACCTTATGCCCCCTTTGTTCCAAAAACCTGTTGACCAGGGCAAAGCCAATTCCCTTTCCAGCTCCCGTAATGACTATATTCATTTGCTAAAGCTTTTTCTTTTGCAAACGTAGTGGATAATGCAGACTTGTAAAGGCTGGATTTCATTAGGTTTGCCTTCTTTTTGCATTAAAATTTGGGGTTTATGACACAATAACCCGAGTACCATGCAGCAAAATAAAATGAATGCTTTTTCAATCCAATCATTAGCTAATTATCTCATTAGCCAATTATCTCATTAAAAACTATGTATTCTTTTGATACAAATATCCGGGTAAGGTATGGCGAAACAGATCAGATGGGTTATCTCTATTACGGTCATTATGCACAGTATTTTGAGGTGGGACGCGTAGAAACCATACGTTCTTTAGGACTTACTTATAAGGACCTCGAAGATGTCCATGGCATTTGGCTGCCCGTGGTAAGTCTGGAGATGCGATTTGTGCGTCCTGCCTATTACGATGATCTTTTGCGCGTGCATACCGAGATTCGGGAAATGCCGGATGAGTACATTACCTTTCATGTTGAAATATTTAATGCGAAAAACAAATTAATAAATGCAGGAAGGGTGAGATTGTGTTTTTTTGACGCAAAAGCCAAAAAAGTGGTCATGGCCCCACCGCATTTATTGGAAAAACTTGAGTCTCATTTCAAAACCAGTAAATAACAGGCCCTTGAAATTATTGGAGTACATCAAAAAATTGTTTGAATACATCACGCAGCACCCCGTTTTGCAGCGGATAATACAATGGTCGCAGACACACTCTTTCCCAGGTCTACAACGGATACCCTTATACAACATCCTGGTTTTCATAAAAAAGGAATTAAAAGAGGATGCCATTGTCACCCGTGCAAACTCTATGGCCTTCAGTTTTTTTCTGGCGATTTTTCCAGCCATTATCGCCCTGTTCACCCTTCTTCCATATACCCCCTTGTATAACATGAAGGTGAAATCAAACGGGCACACTGCCCAGTTTCAGGACCTTTTACGAGATAATATCACTGAGGTAATGCCAGGTTCAGCCGGAAACCTGTTGTTCAGCAAGATCAGTGAAATCGCCACCAAACCCAGAACCGGTTTATTGTCTTTTGGTTTTTTTCTGGCTATCTGGTTTGCTTCCAACGGAATGGTTTCCATGATGCGGGGCATGGAAAAAAGTTACCGAAGTTTCAAAAAGCGAAATGTGTTTCAGAAGCGGTTGATCGCCATTGAACTAACTTTTTTAGTAGGGTTGGTGCTGGTAGGCTCAGTTGTATTTGTGATCATGGGGAACCTGATCTTTGGCATTCTGCTTAAATTTATCAAGGCCAATATTCTAACGCAAATGCTCATCTATTCCTTCCGTTGGGCTGTGGTTATTGCTTTGTTCTACACAACTTTTTCAACCATTTATCGATTCGGTACTTCAGTACGGCGGCCGATTCTTTTTTTCAATGCCGGAGCCATGCTGGCCACAATTCTTTCTCTGCTGATCTCCTGGGGTTTTTCGTTTTACGTAGATAATTTCGGCAATTACAACACACTGTATGGTTCAATTGGAGCCCTGATTGTTTTGATGGTTTGGATACAGTTGAATTGCATGATCCTGCTCATAGGTTTTGAGTTAAATGCCGGCATAACTGTGTTGAGAGATCAGCGCTATGAAAAGGAATTAGCAGCTAAAAAAGCTTCCTGACCTGAGAAAAGAAGCCCCAAGTATGTTTCGTAATGGAGGTTGGTTTATCAGAGATTTTCACGGAAAAAAGTTCAGATTTTACACAGGAATAAAACCCTAAAAAGTCTTTACAAACAGGCCGCGTTTAACTTGCCAAAGTTCATGTAACACCTCACGTCGTGTTGCGCTTGGTCAGAATGTCACTACGGTATGCACACTAAATTGCTTGATAATCAGATCATTGCTATAGACATAGATGCTTCAAATTAAATGAACAAATGATTAAATGATCATATGATTGATGTAGGGATTTTTAAAGTTTGAATGATAAAATTGTAAGCTGAAATTAAATTCCCGAAAACATTTTAATTAGGCGATTATTGAACATTTGAAGGAGATAGGTTGGCTCTAAACAGCTGATTTTTTAAAGTGTTAGCTATCCTAATTCAACATTCATCATTTACTTCAACAATCATATGCTCATTTCCCGAACTTGCTTCGGGATTGTTCATTTAATCAATAAAGGCCTGAAACTAAGTTACAACCTTGATTATCAACTAATCTAATGTGCATACTGTAGGTCAGAATGTCACAAGCGCGGCGTAAATAAAACATCCCGAATCTTCCACACATAGAGAAGATTCGGGATGACTCAATTTAAGAACAAACTGGTACTAAACCAGTCCTATTTCACATTCATGTCAAATTCAACGCGGCGGTTTTCTTTACGACCATCAGCTGTGTCATTGCTGGCTTTTGGCTGCGTTTCACCGTAACCAGCCCAAGACATTCTCCCAGCAGCAACGCCTTTTTCAACCAAATAATCATAGCAGCGCTTGGCTCTCTTTTCTGACAAGGCCTGATTCAATTTGTCATCGCCCTGACTGTCTGTGTGGCCTGCAATGGTCAGGTTGTATGCTTTGTGAGCCTGCATCAGAGAAACCACTTCGTCAAGAACGTAATAAGAATCTTCCAGCAAGACGTCTTTACCAGTTTCAAACTGAACCATTCTAACAGCTCTTTCAAGCGTTTCTTTGATCTCTTTTGGCTCCGGACAACCCTGCAGAGCGGCTACACCCGGAACATCAGGACATTTGTCCTCATTGTCATAAATTTTGTCACCATCGGAGTCAGGACAGCCTTTGTGCATTGAATCACCAGGCTTATCTGGACAAGCATCGTCCTTATCAGCAACTCCATCGCCATCACGGTCTGGGCAGCCACCGGTGCTTGCAGGACCAGCATCATTTGGACATTTATCTTCTGCATCTGTAATGCCGTCATTATCTGTGTCTGGGCAACCTTTCAAGGCTGCAACACCTGGAACTTCAGGACAATCATCTTCCATGTCAGCTATGCCGTCACCATCTTTGTCGGGACAACCCATCATATCAGCCTCTCCTGGCTCATCCGGGCATTTATCTTCAGAATCGCCAATTCCATCGCCGTCTCGATCAGGGCATCCCTTCAGATAAGCAACACCTGGCACATCAGGACATTCATCTTCAGAATCTTTAATTCCGTCTTTATCGCGGTCATTATCGACTTTACCAAAATAAACTACAAATCCTGCACCGTGGTGCCAACCTGGTCTATTTTCAATAGAAAAACGGTATTGAGATTGAAGATTTAAAAAGAGATTTGGAAGTATTTTTACGTTTAATCCTAATGCAGCAGGAACATTAAAATCAAATTCTTCGGCGTCGAAGTTATAGGTAGATCCAGCGCCAAGAGATATGTTTGGATTGATGAAAGCACTATGCTTAAAAAAGTTCAGCTGTAGAAGTGCATCCAGGTTCACACCCATTTGGTTTCTGCGATCTGGTCCGTATTTGGCCAATCCGAATTTACCCGGAATAACAAGCCAAAGGTGATTTTTCAAATTTCTGTTATAAGCGAATTCAATACCAGATCCTTCAGTATCGTAAATATCGGCCCAATCTTTAATATCAGGCTCAGGATTCACATAATTGTACAAATTGTAGCGGAAAGTTAGGCCACTCTTTGCCTGTGCCAGCGCTCCCTCCTGAACAAATAACAGGAAAAAAACCAGGCAGAATATTGAAAATAATTGCTTCATAATTACAGTTGATTTCGTTAAAGTAAGATTTTGGTTTGCCCCAAAAATACGAAGAGTGCTCAAAAAAGTAACATACTTGCAAAAATTATCTATCCTTGAAAGGATAAACCGGAAGTAATCATAAAAGCGTATTTATAGCAAAAAACAACACCAAATAAATCCAGAGAGCATCCAGAAAATGCCAGTATATGGTGAGTAATCTCAATTTCAACCTTTTTTCCGGGTCCGAGAAATAAACCAACACTGTAACCGGATCAATCATCCGTTTTTTGGCTGTTCGGTAAAACAAATATAAAAATGGCAGGCCGGCAACCACGTGAGCCAGGTGGACAAACGAAATGACATATAAAAAAGCAGTGGTCGTGGATGTCCCGAGGTTAATATTGTTTCTGAAAAGCAAAATCCAGGCAACGAATTGCAGGAGCATAAAAAGAAAGGACAACGCAATGGTTCTCAACAAAAGCTTCTGGTATTCTTCAGTCTCATCCTCCAAATAGGCTTTTTTAGCCTTAATCATCATCCAGCTACTGGCAAGCAAAATTAAGGTATTGAAATAAAACAGCACGGGTAAATGAACCGCAGGAACGCCATTTGTCACCCTGATGTACACATAAGAAACAGTAAGCGCCAAAAACAAAAAACTCAATCCGGTCAACAGAACGAAAAGCATGATGTTTTTGGGGTGAAACAGGAAGCTCTGGTCGTTTTCCATATTGCTTAAGGCAAAGATATTAATATGATCGAAGCAATCGAGAGTGCAATCCCGACCCAGTTCATTTTAGAAAGTTTCTCCTGAAATAACAGCACAGCACCAATGGTTGTACTGACTATAATGCTGATGTTAACCATTGGGAACACAAAAGACCCTTCCAGTCCGCCATTAAGCGCCCAAAGCATAAAAAGCATAGAGCCATAGTTTGGCACACCCAAAACAAAACCACCGAAAATATTTTTCCAGGCAAATTCCATGCGCTTGTTTGCATACCCCCAGATTGCAACCAAAAGACCAAGAAATCCAGCTGTTCCAAACACAGAAATGATGAAGGAAGGATCTTCCAAATTTGTCAAATTTTCATATTTAACCTTGAGGAAAACCATCTCAATAACTCCTGCAAGTATCCAGGTAGCAAATGGTATCCAGAATAGATTCAGTCGGTGTCCAGCCTCCTGGATTTTATCCTGCTCCTTTGGTTTTGGCCAATTTACCAGCACAATGGCCAACATAGCCAATACAAAACCCAATATTTTAGCTCCTCCTGAACTTTCCCGATACACGAGTACTGCAAAGGGCACCGTCAACAGGATGGACATTCTTTGCATAATCTGGCTAATGGTGACGCCAAAATATTTCACCGTTAAAGCTGAAGTATTAAATCCGCTGACAAAAACCAAACCCAGGAGCATGGCATAAGGCATCCAGGGGCTATTGAAGGAGTTTGTGTGCACAGGGAAGGAGCCCAAATGCAGCCAACCGCAACAAAAACATATGAAGTAATTAAACACAATTGCTTGAAAAATATCAACTTTATATTTTACAAACAACTTAAATATAAAACCAAGCAATACTGAACAAAGTATTGACAAAAATAGATACAGCATTGGTTGTAATTTTGGCCGGAAAGATAGACTGGGTCTGGCAAAGTTCACAGCCCGTCACATCATTTAGGGATCACAAATAATGAATTGTTGGTTTCTGATTTAGTTTGAATAAGATTTCGGCTCGATTTTCGCAGTTTTTTTTGATATTTGTTTAATTTTAAGAAGAAAGAGCTCAGAACCGATTACTATGGGAAAATTCTACCTACCTATTTCCTGTCTCTTTTTCCTGTTGTACCTATTCGGCTGCACTCCAGGTACGCATCTGCAATCCGAGGTACTAAAAGAGGGTCTTGATGACAAATCAGCACCCTACGAGTTGTTTGCATTTCAGCGGTCTTTTCCCGATACTATCTTTGATTGGAAAGGCTGGAATCAAGCCCTTAGCGAAATTAAAACAGGAAATGCGGCACAAGCACGAAATGGCGATTGCGATGTAAATTCAGGCAATTGGCAACAACAAGGGCCGTATAACGTAGGCGGTCGTTGCAATACGTTGGCTTCTATGCCCGGAAGTGACGATACCGTGTTAGCCGGATTCTCTTCAGGTGGCATATTTAAAACTACAGATGGCGGAACCAACTGGCACCCGGTATTTGATGATCACCTTCAGTTGAGTATCGGAGATATTACCTACGATCCAAATAATCCAAATATCGTGTATGCCGGTACCGGAGATCCTAATGTACCTGCCATTGTGTACAATGGAGATGGATTGTACAAAAGTGAAGATGCCGGAGAAACATGGCATTATCTGGCATTAGAGGAGGAAGGCATCATTTCAAAAGTACTGGTAAGCCCTGATGACTCGGAAACCTTGTTTGTAGCCGCCATGGGCAATCCATATACCCCCGGAAATAAAAGAGGGATTTACAAAAGCAAAGATGGCGGCCAAACCTGGAAACAGGTGTTGTTTGTACATGAAAAAGCAGGCGCATCTGACCTTGTTCAATCTCCTACAAATCCCAATATTCTGTACGCTTCTTTTTGGGACAGGATTAGAAACAACTACGAGTCCATCATTTTTGGAGAACATGCCAAAGTGTACAAATCCGAAGATCGCGGTGAAACCTGGCAATTGCTGGAAACAGGACTCCCAACCGGAATTCTCGGCAGAACGGGTTTGGCCCTTTCTTATCAGAACCCGGATAAGTTGTATGTCGTGTATATTGGAACAGACTCTGAAGTATCCGGTATTTACAAAACCATCAATGGTGGAGATTCGTTTGAACCAATGGACATTGGAAACCTGAACAAAGCGAGCGGGGGTTTTGGCTGGTACTTTGGCAAATTGAGGTTGAATCCACAAAACGATGAAGATCTGTACAGCTTAAATATTTTACTGTATCGCAAACAAGCTGGAAGCACCTCATGGATATCTGCTGCCGGAGGCCATGCGGATTCACATGACCTGATATTTACCACTTCCGGACGCCGTTATTGGGCCAATGATGGTGGGGTTTACAGCAATGATTCTGGTTCGAATAACTTTGAAAAGTGCCGCAACCTACCTATTACCCAATTTTACCACACCACTTTTAATCCACATGAACCTCAAATTTACTGGGGAGGAACACAGGATAATGGCATCCAAAAAGGGAGTGCAGCAACAGGCTTGAATAACTGGGACCTCATCATTGCGGCAGATGGCTTTAATTGTGCCTTTGATCCAAATGACCCAAAAACTTTTTGGGTGGAAATACAAAATGGCACCATCCATAAAACTACGGATGGAGGTAACTCCTGGGAATTCGGAAGTAAAGGCCTTGGGACAGGAACCGACAGATGCAGCTGGGATGCTCCTTTCTTTTTAAGTAAGTTCGGCCCCAGCATCAAGCTCTATTCTGCTACCTATCGTGTATACTTTTCTACGGGCAGTGGTTGGGCAGCTATTTCGCCAGATCTTACAGATGGCAATATTCTGGGGGATAAATTCCATACCATAACAGAAGTACAGGAATCGCCACTGGTTCAGGACAAGTTGATGGCAGGCACCAGTGATGGCAATGTCTGGGTTAGAGAACCTACAAGCACCTGGATGAACATCACCCAGGCCCTACCTGATAGATTTGTGACATCCGTGCAGCTTTCGACTATAAAGCCAAACCGATTGTTTGTTACACATTCCGGTTTCAGAAATGATGAGTACATACCTCATGTTCACAGATCTGACGATAATGGACAAACCTGGAAAGATATTTCTGGAAACTTGCCACAAATCCCTGTCAATGACCTGTTTATTTTACCTGATCACGCAGATTCTGTATTGCTTGTTGCCAATGATGCCGGTGTGTATTTCAGCATTAACAGCGGTGGAAGCTGGAGTCGACTCGGGGCCAACATGCCCGTAATTCCTGTTTTTGATGTAGAGGAAAATCCTGTTAAAAAAGAAATCGTAGCTGCCACCTTTGCAAGAGGCATCTGGACCTTCCCCATTGATTCATTGTTTACACAACAACCGACTGTCAGTATACCAGTGGGAGGTTTCGTTAAAACAGAAGCAGGAGCTGGAATAAATGACGTACGATTTGGTTCCATTAAATCAAACGCAACCGGTTATTACCTGCTGCCGGCTGTCCCTGGCTGTTCTGACTTGTCTGTTGAGCCCTCTCGAAACGATAACCCGCTTAATGGACTTACTACGTATGATCTTGTACTTATGAGCAAGCATATTTTGGGTATTGAGCCCTTGGGTTCTCCATATAAAATAATTGCTGCTGATGCGAACCGATCGAACAGCCTAACCACCTTCGACATTGTAGAGTTCAGGAAACTGATCCTAGGGATCTACGATACTTTACAATACAATACTTCCTGGAGGTTTGTACCCAGCGAATATGCATTCCCCAATATAGCCAATCCATTTGCGGATGCCATTCCTGCAAAGATTGAAACTCAATTGCAAACCACTCCTTTGAACAACCTGAATTTTGTGGGAATCAAAATAGGTGACGTGAATGACACCGCCGTCCCTGACCTTAATGGCCCTTTAGAGGAGCGAACCATTGGCACCTGGCCACTCAACGTGGAGGACAAAACATTTGCTGCAAATGAGTCTTTCAGTGTTGTTTTTGCAGCCGACCTGGAAAAGTTGGCAGCGCTGCAATTTTCCCTGAAATTTGATCAGAATCTGCTTCAATTTGAATCCCTGACTCCCTTGCATGATGATATTTTATTGGATAATTTTGGCATGAACAGACTTGGTAAAGGACTGTTATCCGTATCCATTGACAATGTAACTTCCACAATGGAACAGGAATTCCCATTATTTAAATTGAATTTCAAAGCCAATCACGCAGGGCAACTAAAAGAGGCTTTACGTTTGGTGAATACCCCTACTCCACCTCTTGCTTATGAAATCAATGGATTGGCTTATAAACCGGTTCTTTGGAGAAATAATTCGGCAGAAATTTCATTTGCACCTAATCCCGTTGGCAAAGAAGGAACCTGGGTACAGGCATTTTTGGGAAAAAGTGATTTTGACCAGTCTGAACTTACCCTGGAAATATTCGATACAGAGGGAAATTTGATATTCAACCGAAATTTGAATAATCAGGAAACTGTCCATATTCCCTCCGAAGTTTTTTCATCGCCCGGAGTTTATTTCTGGCGCACACCAACGTTGAACAAAAGTGGCAAGCTGATTTATATGCGTTGAACCAATGTTGGCTCTACAGGATCGGTTTTTCAGAAATGGCCTTGTAAAATTATACGAAAATTTGAATTAATTCGTTCAATTATAATAAGATATAAATTTAAATTATCCAACAAACACATTGAATGATGCGTAAACTATTGATTGCTCTCCCCCTAACGATCGCAGCTTTTCTGCTCAGTTCATTTGTCCACAATCACTTGGATGCCGAATACGGCAAAGCCAGCTATTATGCTGACTCGCTTCATGGCAGACCAACTGCTAGTGGAGAAACGTATGATAAAAACAAGTTGACTTGCGCACATAAAAGTCTGCCGTTTGGCACTATGGTTAGAGTCACCCGATTGGACAATGGCAAATCTGTAGTTGTTCGGGTAAATGACCGCGGCCCATTTGTGGAAGGTTACATCGTAGATATATCCAGGAAGGCCGCCGCAGAAATCGGCTTGATTCGAGATGGAATTACTCGTGTAAAACTGGAAGTGGAGCAAAGTGTAGATGATGGAGGCAAAACCCGCTTACTGATGTCAAAATCCGGTTCTACCCCTGTCCAGGCGAAATCTGCTGTTGCCAGTAAATCTGTTGAGCCTGCTATATATAGTTCTGTCCTGGAACCCGCTAAGGTTACCTTACCTGCTCAAAGCAGTTCAGAATTATTTAGCGTGAATATGAGCAGCAGTCCAAAGGCTGGATACGGTGTTCAGGTGAGTACACTTTTCGACGCCGATAACGTAATTCCAACCTTGAGTCAGATACAACGTGACTGGCCTGGTAAAAGCCTGGTATTGATAGATTCCAATGAAAGGGATAATACAGCCATTTACAAGATCATAATTGGCCCTTACGCAGACAAATCTTCCGCGGAGGCCCAACGCAAGCTCGCGGCCAGAAAAGGCTTTAATGGCTGCTTTATTGTAGACTTGAGTAGCTTGTAATATATCTAAGCTGAGAAGGATGTGCCACAGCCACAGGTGCTGCTGGCATTAGGGTTATCGAAGGTAAAACCCCTGTTGTCGAGACCCTGCACAAAGTCTATTTGCATACCCAGCAAGTAGATTGCATGTGCTTTATTCATGATCACTTTGATGCCGTTGACGGTAAAATGTTCGTCTCCTTCTCCGGCAAGGTCAAATCCTAGAACATAGGTAAATCCAGAACAACCGCCACCTTTCACTCCAATTCGGAGGAAATGGTCCTCGGGAATATTCTCCTGCTCCCGAATTTGGTTTAATTGATCTACTGCCCCTTCAGTAATTGAAACAGGAGCGGAAGTAGTAGTGGGTTGATCAAGCATGGTATCCATGATAAATGACTTTAAAATTGCCGTGCAAAAGTAAATCAATTAACGCGATTCTCGAATTTTTGTTTAAAGTGTGATCACCGTCCATAGACTGAATGTAAGCTCAGCGCTATACCTTTGCGCGCCAAATAAATTAACAGGTTCAACATTCAGCACTTAAAGTATACCATGGAGACTTTTCTCGAAATCATGAAATACATCATCCCGGCTTTGGTTGTTTTTGCCACCGCCTACTATCTTCTCAAAATGTTGCTTGATGAGCGGCAAAGGCTCGAGATGGCGATTTTGAAAAAGGATGCACAAAAAATAACGCTTCCACTGCGTTTGCAGGCATACGAAAGGCTGACGCTACTTTGTGACAGGGCTGGTGTGGCGAACACCATGTTCAGAGTAAGAACCCCTGGTATGAAAGTGAAAGAGCTCAGGGCCGCACTCATGATGGCCATCAGCCAGGAATTTGACCACAATACATCCCAACAATTGTATGTGTCTGACACTCTATGGCAAATCATTCAACTGGCAAAAAACGAAACGCTCAACCTCGTAACCAATGCCGGTGGGAACCTTGATCCGGAAGCCGATGCCGAACTCCTTTGGAATGTGCTGGCTCAGGCCCTTGAAGAGCAGGACCCGCCAATTTTGCAGCGTGTTCTGATGGCGATCCGCACGGAAGCCGGACAACTTTTCTGATTTTATTTCATAAGGTGCTGAAAACGTAGGAGTTAGTTTAGGCAAATAGCATAACAATACAATTACTGAAAAACAAACAAAACAGCCAAGATTATTTGAAGTGTTCAAAGCTCTTGTGAACTTGCTTTTTCCGGCAGGTAACCTGATACAGTTTTGACACCAATGTTGCTTTTACATACTGAGAATCAGTTGGTTTAGTCATTATAGAAATTGACTTTTTGTACAATAACGGCTTGCAAAATGTTCGACTTACAAAAGCTTTTTTTCAAATAAAAAGACTTGTTTTTTATTAATAATGGCTGTTTTTACCATTTTTTATTTCAAAAATTAGTAAAATCAAGATATCAACCGGCCTTTAAAAAATTATTTTTTTTCTATCCGTTTTAAAAAACGCTGATTACCAATCTGTTCTAAATTTTGGGGAAAATTTCTTGAAAAAAATATGGAAATCCATTTCCTAGAATCAAAAGGAATTCCAACCTTTGTCTCCCTGCTCGACTGAACAGTTTCATCAAGACGACACAGTAACGGTATTCCCAACATCCAAATGTTTCCATTAGGTATGACAAGAGACAGCCAAATGGTATGGGACGATTGTCTCCGTATCATAAAAAAGAATGTGAGCCCCCAAAGTTTTAAGACCTGGTTTGAACCTATTAAACCCGTTCAACTGGATAGCGATGTCTTGACGATTCAGGTACCTAATAAGTTTTTCTTTGAGTGGATCGAAGAACATTATGTTCAGCTTTTGAAAAAAAGTATTCGGCAGGAGCTAGGTGAAAAAGCTCGCCTGGTATACCACATTCCTGAGAACGGTACAGCTGACTTTACGCAACCGAAGGCCAACAAATCAGATGGTGGTCATTCAGCTGATAAGGACAATGAGCCAGTTCCCGGTGTATTTGATGCCGAGATGATCAAGAATCCATTTATCATCCCTGGTATCAAGCGAATTAAGGTTGACCCTCAACTCAATCCACACTATACTTTTGAAAATTTCATAGAAGGTGATTGCAATCGCCTTGCCCGTAATGCCGGGCTTGCCATAGCCAAGCGTCCAGGTGGAACAGCGTTCAACCCGCTTGTGATATTTGGTGATGTTGGATTGGGAAAAACACACCTGGCACAAGCCATTGGTAATGACATCGTTAGCCGTATCCAGGACAAGGCAGTTTTGTACGTTTCTGCCGAGAAATTCACCAATCAGATCATTCAGGCAATCAAAAACAACTCGGTCAACGATTTTGTCAACTTCTATCAAATGATAGATGTCCTGATCCTCGACGATATTCAGTTTCTATCTGGCAAACAAAAAACACAGGAGATCTTTTTCCACCTGTTCAATCAGCTGCACCAAAACGGCAAACAAATCATTCTGACATCCGACAGAGCTCCTAAGGACCTGGAAGGTATGGAAGATCGTTTGATCTCCCGTTTTAAATGGGGACTGACCGCCGATCTGCAATCGCCGGATCTGGAAACAAGAATGGCGATCCTCGGTTCTAAAATGGAAGAGGAAGGGGTTGATCTGCCGCAGGATGTGCTGGAGTTCATTTGCTACAACATCAAAAACAACATACGTGAGCTGGAAGGTGTAATGGTATCTCTCCTTGCACAAAGCACGCTCATCCGCCGCGATGTTGATATTGACCTGGCCAGAGAAGTGATCCGCAACTTTGTGACTACCATCAACAAGGAGATTACAGTTGAATTTATCCAACAGCTTGTTGCTGAGCACTTTAATGTTCCAGTAGAAAAGCTGCATCACGAAACCCGCAAGCGCAACATCGTCATCGCTCGTCAGCTTTCCATGTATCTGGCCAAAAAACTGACCAACAAATCACTGAAAGCCATTGGTGAGCAATTTGGCGGCAGAGACCACAGTACGGTCATTTATTCCTGCAAAGCTGTACAGGATATGATGGATACCGATCTCATCTTTAAAGACACAGTGGAAGAGGTGGAGAAAAAGCTCAAAATGAGCCTGAATAACTAAGAGCTTAATCAAGTGCTGCCAATACCTGGTTTAATAGCGAAGAAACGCCATTCAGGCCACCTCGTAAATTGTCCTTTACCAGAATTAATTCTTTGGTAGTTTGCTTTAAGGAAACACCCATCACTCGGCCGTGTTTTTGCAGAAATATCATAACTTTCTGAAAGCGTTCCGTTTCAAAAAAGGAAGACTGTGGGTCTCCCAGGAAATAGCAACGCAACTTCCCTCCTTTTAGAATTAGTCTGTCAAAGCCTATTTTCTTGCATATCCACTGAAGCCGCAAGCCTTCAAACAGGGCATTCACCTGGTTTGGAATTCTACCGAATCTGTCTTCCAGGCGTTTTTTATATTCAGTTATACCTTCTTCATTTTTGATGTTGTTCAATTCGGTGTACAGGTTTAGTCGTTCCTGAATATTGCTCACGTATTCATCAGGGATAAGCATTTCTACATCTGTTTCAATGGTAACATCTCTTACATAAGAATCCCGCTCGGCAATTTCCTCCTTGAATACATCCTTAAAGTCTGTCTCTTTAAGTTCCTGAATGGCTTCATCCAGAATTTTCTGATAAGTCTCAAACCCGATGTCTGCAATAAATCCGGACTGTTCTCCACCCAGGAGGTTTCCGGCACCACGTATATCCAGATCTCGCATTGCCACGGCAAAGCCTGAACCCAGATCGCTGAACTCTTCAATGGTTCGAAGGCGCTTCCTGGCTTCAGCTGTCAGTACCGACATTGGAGGAGCAAACAGGTAGCAATATGCTTTTTGATTAGAGCGCCCTACCCTGCCTCGAAGCTGATGCAGGTCACTAAGCCCAAACATATCAGCACGATTGATGATGATTGTATTGGCATTTGGGATATCCAGTCCTGTTTCAATGATGTTGGTACATACGAGCACATCAAATTTGTGATCTATAAAATCTACCAGAACCGATTCAAGGTGTTCAGCATCCATTTGTCCATGAGCCATGGCAATATCTACTCCCGGGCATAAGCGCTTGAGCGTATCAACAATACCTGGCAAATCGATCACCCGGTTGTGTACAAAAAACACCTGACCGCCCCGGTTCACTTCAGCCATGATGGTTTCATTAATCACAGCCTCATCAAAAACCCGTATTTCCGTTTGAATCGGCTGTCGGTTTGGCGGAGCAGTTCTGATCACAGAAAGGTCCCGAGCCGCCATGAGAGAAAACTGAAGGGTTCTTGGAATAGGTGTAGCGGTTAATGTCAGCGTATCCACATTGACCTTTATCGACCGCAATTTTTCTTTGCTGGCTACGCCAAATTTTTGTTCTTCATCTACTATCAATAGCCCCAAATCCTTGAAAACAATATCCTTGCTAAGTAACGCATGCGTACCTATGATGATATCTACCTTGCCTTCCTTCAAATTTTCGAGAACAGCCTTTTTTTCTTTGCCGGTTCTGAACCTGTTTATATAATCAACCGTCACCGGGAATTCGGAAAGGCGCTCCGAAATGGTTCTGGCATGTTGTAAGGCAAGAATTGTAGTTGGTACCAGAATGGCAACTTGTTTTCCATCGCAAACAGCTTTAAAAGCCGCTCTGATGGCCACCTCCGTTTTTCCAAAACCCACATCCCCGCACACCAGTCTATCCATGGGATATGGCTTTTCCATATCTGCTTTAATATCGCTGGTGGATTTTATCTGATCCGGTGTGTCCTCGTATATAAAACTTGCCTCCAATTCATTTTGCAAATACCCATCAGGTGGGAATGCATGACCTTTTGAAGCTCTTCGTCCGGCGTATAATTTTATCAATTCAGCCGCAATGTCCTTGATCTTCTTTTTGGTTCTGTTTTTTAGCTGTTTCCAGGCATCGGAGCCTATCTTCGACAAAACCGGAGGAGTTCCTTCCTGTCCTACATACTTCGCTATTTTGTGTAAAGAGTGAATACTTACATACAGAATGTCATTGTTTTTGTAAATAAGTCTGACAGCCTCCTGCATTTGACCACCTATCTCTATTTTTTGTAAACCAGCAAACTTTCCAATCCCATGATCGATGTGGGTAACAAAATCGCCTGGGGTGAGCTCCTTCAAAAGACGAGTATTGAGCGCCTGTTCCCTTGAAAAGCCCTGACGGATCCTGTATTGGTGGTAACGCTGAAATATCTGATGATCGGTAAGTACAGCGACTTTTAAATCGTCGTCAACAAAGCCTTCGTGAATGGCTGTATCGACAGGCAAAAACTCAACTTTGGCCTTTAGTTCTTTAAATATGGCTGCAAGACGCTCAAACTGTTTGGGGTTATCCGAACAGATATATGTTTCATAGCCGGCTGCCACGTATTGGTGAAGTTGCCGGATCAACAGATCGAAATTCTTGTTAAATGATGGCTGCGGTTGTGCCTGGAAAGAAATGGTACTTGCTCCCACGATTCTTGAACGCTGTTACAATATGGCGAAATCAGGTGTCAAAAGTAAAGCATTATATTGTATACAATCGATACCAGAATATTAGTTTTAGATTCGCCAAACAATTCCAGATACAGTCTGGTTTTCATAATACTGAACATTTTACAAAGTATGTCTTCTGTAGTTCGTCAAACAATTAAAAAGCTCAAAAAGAAGCAGCTTCCTGAAGAGCTGGAGGACATCATTATTGCGGAGAGACCACTGCAAATCATGATAGGTTTCTACAAAGATGGTCAACACCAAAGAACACCTCTTGCTGCCACCATGCGAACTCCGGGAGATGATTTTAATCTGGTAGCGGGATGGCTATTTGCTGAAGGCATAGTCGCTTCTGCGAATGATCTGATACAAATACAATTCCTGGGAAACGAAGACACAGTATTGGCCGAATTATCCCCTACCGTAGCCTTTAATCCCAAAGATCACCAAAGGCAGTTTCCCATTACTTCTGCCTGTGGTTGGTGTGGTCGCGATCATTTAGACAATGAAGCGCCTGTCGTGCTACCTCAAACACTTAGTGCTTCCGAGACCCTGATCATGTCTCTGCCGGGAATTTTGCGAGAAGGTCAGGGTTTGTTTAGTTCAACAGGAGGAGCACATGCCATTGCACTGGTGAACCAAAACGGAGAGGTTCTTATCCGTGGAGAAGATGTAGGCAGACACAACGCCATGGATAAGGTATTAGGCGCTATGCTCCGTTCTAAACAAATGCCTTTACATAATTATGTTGCCATTTTCAGCGGCCGTCTGGGTTATGAACTGGCCCAGAAATCCCTTGTCGCCGGCATACAAATCATATGTTCCATTGGAGCCCCATCCAGCGCTGCGCTTGAGCTCGCCGATGCCTACGGAATGACTGTTTGCGGCTTTGTTCGCGAAGATGGATTTAACCTATATTGTGGAGCCAATAGAATTAAAGAAGCATGAAATTGAGATTTGACCAGCAGTCTGTTCGCTTCCGTTTAAAGAAGTCTGATGTAGATGTTTTAGCCGATAAGGGAGCAGTTGAAGAAACAATACACTTTCCCCAGCAAATACTTACCTACCGACTTGAAATAAACAAGGTGGTACAAAGCATCTCCGCTTTTTTTGCGAACAACCACCTAATCGTCAGAATTCCACCAGAGCAGGCATTGCAATGGATCAATACAAACGAAGTTGGCATTTACGCGAGTGTTTCCTGGCCGGAAGCCGAAAAAATATTGGAAATTTTGATCGAAAAAGATTTTCCCTGCAAACATGGCTCTGAGACCGATAATGCAGATACTTTCGATGAATTGAGTTCTCAATAAAAGCGTCCTCTAGATGCCAAATGAATAACTTTCTACCCTTTTTGTGTTATTGGCACTTGTTTTGTTTCTGATTATGAAACATTTCTAGAGTCACAATGAAAAACTTTACTTTATTCCTCCTTTTTTCCTTACTTCTTAACCTCAACTCCAGCTTTTCCCAAAATCAGGCTTTCCAAAACGCAATTCATGCAAAACTCAATGCAGTAGACTACGGACTTTTATTCAATAATGAATTGAAAGTAGGTCAGGCATTTGAATTTGCTTATTTCCGCAATGTGGCCCCCGCCCTGAATATTGGTGTTCCGATAAAGCTCGGCCTTGCCAAAATTGGCGGCGCCAGTGAGAACTCCGTTCTAACCAGCTTTGATCTGATGTTCCGTCTTGAGAACATTAAAAGCGAGAGCAAAGTCATCCCCTTTGCTTTTGCCGGCGCCGGATACATCCTGGAAGAATTTAAAAATGGACATGTTCAATTTCCATTTGGCGCAGGTTTACACTACAGACTAACCAATTATGCCTTCATTAGTCTCCAGGCCGAATTCAGAAAGGCCTTGGTCGACGACAGGGACAATGTTCAACTTGGCTTAGGGTATGTGTACCTTCTGCACAAATCAGAGAACAAAACGATGACACCACCAGAGGTTCCTGCCAATGACGATGACTTTGACGGCATTGTAAACGCAGAGGACAAGTGTCCTACAGAACCGGGTCCAGCAGGCACTTTTGGATGTCCAGACCGCGATAATGATGGTGTTGCCGATTCAGATGACCTATGTCCTGATGAAGCTGGCACCTTCGATACCGGCGGCTGTCCAGACCACGATGGTGATGGTGTAGCAGACAAAGATGATGAATGCCCTACCGAGGCCGGTCCATGGAACGGATGCCCGGACACAGATTATGATGGTGTTCCTGACAAAGATGACAAGTGCCCAACTGAAGCTGGTCTGGCAGAAAATCAAGGTTGCCCTATGGCAAAGGATTCTGACGGCGATGGCTTCGACGATGACAGAGACCTTTGTCCATCCGAGCCCGGAACAGCTGGTGGTTGCCCAGATGCTGATAAAGACGGCGTTGCGGATGTAAACGACAAATGCCCCAATGTACCAGGATCACTTACCAACAACGGCTGTCCTGACGTACTAGACGCCGATGGCGATGGCTTTGCTGATGATGTAGACCAGTGTCCATACACCGCAGGTACCATCAATGGCTGCCCCGATACGGACAATGATGGTGTTGCAGACAAAAACGACAAATGTCCGGAGATAGCCGGCTCAATTAGTAACAACGGTTGCCCGGATATTAAAGATGCCGATGGCGATGGCTTTCCGGATGACGAAGACCAATGCCCATACTCTGCCGGTACTGTAAAAGGTTGTCCGGATTCGGATAATGACGGTGTGGCTGATATTAATGATAAATGCCCACAGGAACCTGGAAGTGTGAACAACCACGGTTGCCCGGACATCAAAGATGCCGATGGCGATGGTTTTGCCGATGATGTAGATCAATGTCCTTATTCTGCAGGAACCGTAAATGGTTGTCCAGACGCTGATAACGATGGCATCGCTGATATTCACGATAAGTGCCCACAAGTTGCCGGCGTAGCCTCAAATAATGGTTGCCCTGAAGTAAAAGACAGCGATGGCGATGGCTTCAATGATGACGTAGATGAATGCCCGCAAAAAGCAGGCACCGTAAATGGCTGTCCTGATTCAGACCGCGATGGCATTGCTGATAAAAACGACAAGTGTCCTCAATTACCCGGGCCAGCCAAGAATAACGGCTGTCCTGAAGTAAAAGAAGATCCCGATAGCGATGGCGATGGCGTAGTAGACAGCATCGACAAATGCCCTCAAACTCCTGGTCTGGCTTCAAACAACGGTTGTCCGGAAGTAAAAAAAGAAGTTCAGGCAAGGCTTGAATATGCGGCCAGAGCCGTGAAATTTGAAACGGCGAAGTCTATCCTTAAAAGCGAATCCTATGCAATTCTGGATGAAATTGTCAACATCATGAGACAAAATCCGGAATACATACTGGCCATTAGTGGTCATACTGATGATGTTGGGGAAGATGAAGAAAACCTCGAGCTTTCTCAGGAACGTGCCAGAGCCTGCTACGATTATTTGTTATTCAGAGGGATCAAAGCGGAGCGCTTGCGTCACGCCGGGTTTGGAGAAAGTCGTCCGATTGCCACCAACAGCACCCCTGAAGGACGTGAGTTGAACAGACGCGTGGAGTTTGAAATCATAGCAAATTGATAAGCAAGTAAAATCGGTAATAGGCCTCCCTGTTTCTCAATGGAGAATGGGGAGGCTTTTTTGTGGGGTTTTAGATTTAGGCCAGGCGCTTTTTCAGATTACATGAATGACAAGGGGGCTTAGGATTTTACTTTCCTGAGGCTAAATTCTTGGAAGAGATTCTCTACTTTATTGGATTTGGAGAAACAATGAACGACCTTTGCCCCGCAAACCGCTGAGGTCATTCATCCTCTCTTCAACTTCAACCATATCTGATTTACTTTGAAAGCCATTCTATTGCTCGAAGATGGAACCGTTTTTCACGGGTCTGCAGCTGGAAAAACCGGAACAACAACCGGAGAAATTTGCTTTAACACCGGAATGACCGGATACCAGGAAATATTTACCGACCCATCATACACTGGTCAGATCCTGGTCGCCACCAATGTTCATATTGGTAATTACGGTATTAAAAATGATGAAATTGAAAGCAACAGCGTGAAAATTGCCGGTTTTGTTTGTCGCAATTTCAACAAAGTATTTAGCCGGGCAAACGCCGACCAAAGCATTCAAGACTATTTTGAATCTGAAAACCTGGTTTCCATTTGCGATGTGGATACTCGCGCGATCGTGCAACACATCCGCGAAAAAGGCGCCATGAATTGCATCATCTCATCCGAAACTGATGACATTGAGGCGCTCAAAAAACAGCTAAAAGAAACACCAGGTATGGAAGGACTGGAGCTTTCCAGCCAGGTTACCACAAAAGAAGCCTATTTGATTGGCAATCCTGGATCGCAGCATCGCATTGCAGTGATGGATTATGGCGTGAAAATGAACATCCTCCGCTCTTTTGACCAGCGTGATTGTCACTTAAAGGTATTTCCGGCAAAAACCGGATTTAAAGACATTATGGAATGGCAGCCAACAGGTTTTTTCCTGTCAAACGGACCTGGCGACCCTGCCTCTATGCCTTATGCCGTAGAAACTGTAAAAGCCATGCTGGAGACTGGCAAACCACTTTTTGGCATCTGCCTTGGTCAGCAAATTTTGGCTCAAGCTGCCGGGCTACCTACCTATAAACTTCATCACGGCCACCGGGGGATAAATCATCCGGTTAAAAATCTTAAAACCGGCAAAGGTGAAATTACCAGTCAAAACCACGGTTTTGGAGTGCTCGAAGAAGCTGTGTATGACTCACCAAGCATCGTTGAGGCAACACATGTAAATCTCAATGACAATACCATCGAAGGAATCAAGCTGAAAAACTACCCGGCGTTTAGTGTGCAGTACCACCCGGAATCGAACCCGGGACCGCATGATTCCAGGTACTTATTCGATGAATTTGTTGGAATGCTCTAGCCTTTTTTAAATGCGGCGATAGCGTCTTTTGAGTAGCTGGTTAAAGAAAGTCGGCCGCTGATAGCGGCTCTTTCAGCCAGCAACTGATCCCAGTGCTCTGTTCCCTGCCAAAATACCTGCTTTAGTTCTGCAAGGGCATCCGGGCTGAAGCTGCACAGTTTTTCAGTAAAATGATCCAGGTAAGCATCCATTTGTTCAGGGCTTTCAAAAACCTCCTGATATAGATTTTTTGACATACCCCATTCAGCGGTTCTCCATTCATCTGGTGTAAGACTCAGCTGCGTAAATGCCGCAACGCCTACCTTACGCTCAACAGCCGGTCCGATCACAAAAGGGCCGAAACCTACTGCCAGTTCACTCAACCTGAAGGTGGCCCATTTGGTTGCTACACTAAAATCAGTAGCCGCACACAGACCTACTCCACCGCCAACCGCCTTCCCATGAATGCGTCCAATGACAATTTTTGGGCACCGGCGCATGGCATTTACAACATTTCCAAATCCAGAAAAGAAAATTCTCCCTGTTTCCATATCGGAAATGGCCATCAACTCATCGAAACTCGCTCCGGCGCAAAAGGTTTTATGTTCAGCGCTTCGCAAAACCACCACCTTTACTTCCTGGTTTTTTCCTGCTTGATCAAGCGCAGTAACCAGATTTTCAAGCAGCATACTGGGTAAGCTGTTGTGGTTGGGATGATAAAAAATAATATGGGCTACGCCCTCGGGGGTAATGTCCGTGCGAACGTAGCCTTGTTTTGTAATATCCATTGTCAAATTAGTTCCCTGATTTCAAGGCTTCGTATTGTTTGCGGGTATCTACAATTACCTCATCATAATTGTGCAACGAACCCATGTAATCCTGCACAACCCCTGGAGGAGGCATGTCTGGCATATCTGATTCAGCACTTTCACCTGCTGTACCGGTTGCAGCGTTTTCAAGGCCTTTGGTGATCATTCTCTGTTTGGCAATAACATCGTTTATCGTAGTCCTCAAAAGGTCCAATTCTGCCTGCTTTTCCTCTGAAAGATTGGGGATACTGACATTTATCTCGTCACTCAGCTGCATGATGTTTTGCAGCACGACTTCAGCTTCTTTATGAGCTTTCACAACCTCGTCGTGATCAATTTTCAATTCGGCAGGCATTTCCTGATTATTTTCCGGAGTTTTTGAATCCTGGCAGGAGAAGAAAAAAAGTACAGCCAAAAAGGGGACAACTAATTTTACCATGAGTTTTATAGATTTATACTAGATTTAAGTAAAATGAAATAAAATCAGATTATAAAATGATGCCAAAAATTACAATTCAGCAGCTTTTTGTAATCGTTAAATCCCCAGTTTGAGGATTGATTTCAAGCAGGCAGCAAAGGTAAAAAATGGCTGTGGAATGTAGGTTAAAACGGCCGAATACTCCAATAAATTCGGTCAATGTGAGGACCTGGTTTATTACTTTTGTACCATTACCAGATTAATATCAATGGCCAGGCGGAAAATAAAACAACCTAGTCCTTCTCAAGCTTTGGTGCCAGTGCGAGCGCCCCTGAGCAGCCTGATCCTTTTTTCATTTGGTCAGTTTGGTTGGTCGCTTGCCAGTTTTGCAACTGGCAACCTCCTTGTTTATTTCTACATGCCACCCGAGCAGGGCAATCCGATATTTCCCGCCTTTATTTACCAGGGAGCTGTGTTGGGAGTATTGACGCTTGTTGGTCTAATTAGTGCCGCAGGCAGGGTTTTTGATGGTCTGATCGACCCTTTGGTGGCCAACTGGAGCGACAGAAAAGAAAGTCCATTTGGGAAAAGACGGTGGTTTATGCTGCGTGCGGCCATTCCATTTGCACTATTTGGGGTACTGGTTTTTTTCCCGGTTTCGAGCACAGAAAATGCCGGCAATTTCGTCTGGCTAACCTTAATTATCAGTCTTTATTATTTCTTTTTCACACTTTATGTGATTCCATACAATGCCTTAATGGCAGAATTGGGCCATAACGCGGCAGAACGCTTAAAGATCAGCACCTTGGTATCCGTAGCCTGGGCGCTGGGTTTTGTGGCAGGAAATAGTGTTTACGCGTTGCAAGGGCTTTTTGAACAAAGAGGGTACTCTGCCGTGGATGCCTTTCAATTGGTGATAGTGTTGCTGGGAATTGTTGCCATGGTTTTTATGCTTTTACCAGCTTTATTCTTAAAAGAGGTGCGTTACGCAGTTCAATCAAGCACAGAGCAATCATTGGGTAAAGCCTTGAAAAGTGTGCTGGGAAACAGAAATTTCAGATGGTTTTTATCTGCGTTTTTGCTTTACTGGCTTTCATTAACGTTCATCCAGCTTGGTATAGGGTTTTATACAACGCTGCTTTTTGGTCTTGATAAAAGCATGGCCTTCACTTTTTCCATGGTGAGTTTTATATCCAGTTTTGTGTTGTATTTACCCGTTAATTTCCTGAGCAGAAAATATGGTAAAAAAGCCATGATGCTATCAGGATTCATCCTTTTTGCTCTTATTTTTTTAGCTACTACCTTTTCAAAAAACCTCCCAGTGAACAAAGAAATACTTCTTTACTGCCTGGGAATTACTGCTGCCGGTCCACTGGCCATTTTTGGCATATTGCCAAACGCCATCGTTGGTGATGAGGTAGAAAAAGTAGAAAAAGCAGGCGGAGGAAAATTCACTGGCATGTACTTTGGCGTAACAGCATTCACCATGAAAATAGGCATTTCAGTGGCCAATCTCGTTTTTCCGTCATTACTCCTATTGGGAAGAAGTGCAGAAAATCCATTGGGGGTACAAGCAACTACCCTGGCAGCCATGGTGTTTTGCATTGCCGGATGGAATGTATTCCGACGTTTTAAAGAACTACCCGTGTGAATTCTGACTACTGAACAGGCTCTACCCGGTAAACCAGATAGTGCGTATCGCCCTGCCAGGGAAATGGGTCAATTTTTTCACGGTAGTAGCACTTCACAGATTTCCCTTCAAAATTCTGCAGTTCCTGATACACACCGGCATTTAAAGCCGAAAAATCCCAGGTACTTTGCGAAGTCATCATAACACTACCTTCCAGGTGTAATTGCCCCTCAAAGGTTTTAAACAACACACCCTTCTTTGAAATTTTAAACAGGGTTCCTGTTCTGGAACCTTCACTTATTGTGTAGGTGCGGTAAACGTAATACCCTATTCCAAACAGAAAAAAGGCAACAAGACCGATCCACAAGGTGCGTCGTAGTGCCTTTTTAGCCTTTTGTTTTACCTGATCCAGTTGTACAGACATTGTGATGTATGGTTTTGTGCTGCCGGGAACACCGGTCAATTTTGCAAATTGATTGCTGTTGCAAAGATTTAAAAATTCGTGCTTTTCTCCCGGATATATTTAGTTCCCAAAGTTAATTCATCTGAAACATCACACCCCTTTTTTTGCTCCCCAGATATGTACGTGAAGGCGATCAGAGTATCTGAAGCCATACTCTTTGCAAATTTCAACCAACCACATTCTGCGCTCTGACAAGGTTTCGGAACTTGTTCCTTCCGGCATAAGCCAAACTTTTTCAGGATTAATAACATATTTCGCAATTAATCCAAGCACCTCTACTAAATCTGGTTTATTCATAATCACAAACTTGAAATTGGCTTTTGGAGAACCTGAAAAGAAATTGAGTGCCTTTGGTTTTTCTCTGAGTTTTATTGGATTACCACTATTCTCAAGTTTGGGAGAAACATTGTATTGATCAATAGCTTCCTGAAAATCCGGGTCAGGCAAAATAGTACCATTGGTTTCCACCTCGAAACGGTAATCCGGTGAGCTCAATCTCAAAGCTGACATTAGATCAATTAACATGGGCTGTTGCAACATGGGTTCGCCTCCTGTTAATATGACGTTTTTGCAATTGAATTTTTTTATCAGTTCCACTGCCTCAACAACCTCACATGAAATTTGCCAATTATGTTTCTCAAATTTTTGATAACCGGGATCTGTGTCCTTTACATGTTTAAATTCAGTCCCTGTCCAGTTCCAGGTATAATCGGTATCGCACCAAATGCATTGCAGGTTGCAATTGGAAGTGCGAATGAACACAGAGGGAATCCCCATACTGCGCCCTTCACCTTGAATGGAATAAAAAATTTCCGGCTGGTCATCCAGAAGTGCCAGTTTGAGTAGCGGTTTTTTCATAAAAAATCAAGTGCCAGGGGTTGAGTTAAAGGTAGGCGGAATTGAAAAAATCCGGTATCTTTAATTAACAACCAACATCCAAAGAACCATGGCAGATGTATATTCTCAAATTTACATTCAAATTGTATTTGCGGTCAAATACCGGCAATCTCTGATTCGTCCGGAATGGGAGGACCGATTGTACAAATATATTACAGGCATTATCCAGACACGCGGGCACAAATTACTCGCAATTGGTGGCATGCCCGATCATATTCATATTTTCATTGGCTTCAAGCCCGTAGAAGCCCTTTCGGATCTTGTTCGGGAGATTAAGAATGGAAGCAATGATTTTATAAAGTTGAACCAATTGTCGCCAACGAAATTTCAATGGCAGGCTGGTTATGGCGCCTTTTCATATAGCCATTCAAGCATTGGAAATGTTTGTAGATACATTCAAAACCAAAAAGCACACCATGCCAAACAAACGTTCAAGGAGGAGTATCACCTTTTAATAAAGGCTTTTGAAATAGAAGTTGGTCGAAAAACAATGTTCGATTTCTTTTCCTTTGATGAGTGATAAAGCGGGTTGGGCCTCTCCGAGGCCAGGGCTTGGGTTCGCCCCACCTGGGTACATAGGTTGGGCCTCTCCGAGGCCAGGGGTTAGGTTGTGACCCACCCTGTTACATGGGTTAGGCCTCGGAGAGGCCCAACATCCCTAAACTTGGGTTCGCACCACCTGGTACATGGGTTAGGCCTCTCCGAGGCCAGGGCTTGGGTTCGCACAGCGTTGGCACATGGTTTTTGCCTCTCCAAGGCCATGCCTTCGTGAACCGATCAAACCAAACAGCCTCGGAGAGGCAAAACATCACTAGCTCCCAAATAGTCATTAATCATTATTTCTGGCCTCGGAGAGGCCCAACATCCCTAAAACAAGCCGGGAAACGCCTTTTTTAGATCGTCTGCCCTGCCTTCCAGGAATATGATAGATCGGCTGGAAAGGTCTTCCAAAACATCATGGGGATACAGGAAAGCCCTGTCCCTGAAAATCTCGCGCAATTCGGCAGAGTCCAATGTAGCGACATTTTTGGCAAATTGTTCTGCCCGCTCAAAACAATATTGCAGCCTGTCAATTAGAAACTGAAGGTCTTTCACCCAGATGACGGCATCCTGTGGCAGAATATTCAAAAGTGAAACCTTTTGATCTTGCCTAAACCTGGTATTAAGGTTGGGAACAATATTTAAACTACTCAGGCTTTTCTGGCTTAATTGCGTAGTGGGATCAAAGGTGCGCAGGGTTTCCACCTCATCATCAAACAGTTCAATACGATATGGCTCCTCATTTCCAAATGAAAACAGATCAATGATTCCTCCACGAATACTGAACTGCCCTGGCTCATACACAAAGTCAACCCGAGTAAATCCGTATTCTACCAACACCTGGATCATAAAATCTGCATCCAGCTTTTCGCCCTTCTTTACCTGGATGCGGCTTTCTTGCAATACCTCGGGCTTTACGACCTTTTCAAATAGAGCTTCCGGATAGGTGACAATAATTTCACCTTCACTTGCGCTTGCATTATCTTCAGGAATATGGCTTACTGTCTCAGAACGCTGCAAAATCTGCGTTTGGTTGAGGTCTTCAAAGTAAGCCGGCCGTTTAAATGAGTCGGGAAAAAAATACACACTTTCTTTACCTAATATACCTTCCAAATCATTGAGACGATATGCCGCCTCTTCTTTTGAATTGGCGATCAGAAGATGCTGTGCATTTTTCGATTTGCGATTCTTAATTACCGCTGCGATGGTAAAGGATTCCTGAGCACCTTTAAGTCCTTCCAATTGAATTCGGGCCTTTTCTGGCTGTTCCTCCAATGATTGCAGCATTTTCAAAACAGAAGGGTGTTCTGAAAAGCGTGACAACAAGTGCTGGAGATTACTCATAATCGGGTTAAAACTGCGCGCTATTAAATGGTGAACTTGTACCCCACCCCTCTTACCGAGTGAAAGAATCTGGGCTTTTTGGCATTCTCTTCAAAGTATTTTCGAAATGCCAATATGAAATTGTCAATGGTTCGTGTACTGGGATATACATCGTATCCCCAAACAGCCTGGAGGATCTGGTTACGGCTAACTACTTCATTCTTACGTTCAACCAATAACTTAAGCAGCATGGCTTCCTTCTTGGTTAGCGTAATTTCTTCACCGGAATAAGAAACTGCCTCAAACGTCTCGAAATTCACCTTGTTACCGCCAAACTCAAATGTTTCCACGTCTTCCCCTTTTACTCTGAGGCTCCGACGCAACAGCTTACTTACCCGAAGCAATAATTCTTCGAGATTAAATGGTTTGGTCAGATAATCATCGGCTCCTTTTTTGAGTCCAGCAACCCTGTCTTGAGGCGTATCCTTGGCCGTGAGCAACAGTATGGGTGTTTCCAAATTGGTAAGCCTGACGGTTTCGGTAATGCTAAAACCATCCACATCAGGCAGCATAACATCCAGCAACAGCAGATCGAAATGCTGCCCTTCGATCAATTCCAGTGCTTTTTTACCATTTCCTGTGGTTACAACCTCATAGCCCTCCATTTCGAGGTTCAGCTTTACGGCATCACGGATATGGTCCTCATCTTCAACCAGGAGAATACGCATATTTAATTAGCTAATTTGACAATTAGCTAATTCGATAATTAGCTAATTCGATAATGTAAGGGATGTGCACTCTGTGGTGAATTGACTTTACAGAATAATAATCCATCAAGATTTAATTACGGTACAATACCTTGGCGGTCAAATTCTGAAATATTCTTCAACTCATTATCAAATTAGCTAATTATCATATTATCAAATTAGCTAATTATCACATTAATTATCAATCCATGCCCAGGTCGATGTCTACCTTTTCATTCCATGGCAGACCATCCTGATTCAGGCGTTCCAGGAATGGATCGGGGTTCATTTCTTCGACATTGAAAACGCCTTTGCCGGCCCATTTTCCTTCCAGTATCATCCGCGCTCCGATCATGGCAGGCACACCGGTTGTGTAACTCACGCCTTGTGTTCCGGTTTCCTTGTATGCCGCTTCGTGTGAGCAATTGTTCCAAATATAATACGTACGGGATTTACCGTCTTTCACACCCTTAATACGGCATCCGATGCTGGTAAATCCGGTATAGTTTTCTCCCAACTCTTCCGGCGCCGGGAGTGTTGCTTTCAGAAATTCCAGTGGAACAATGTCAATGCCTTTAAACTTGATTGGCTCAATACTGGCCATACCAATGTTTTGAATAACGCGAAGGTGGGTGAGATACTCCTGACCGAATGTCATCCAGAATCTGGCGCGTTTCAGGGTCGGGAAGTTTTTCACCAGACTTTCCAGTTCTTCGTGATAAATAAGATAAGAGCGTTTTGGGCCGATTTCAGGATAGTCAATATCCTTCCATATTTCATGAGGTTCTGTTTCAATCCATTTTCCATCTTGCCAATATTTACCCTTTTGGGTTACTTCACGGATGTTGATTTCCGGGTTAAAGTTGGTGGCAAAGGCTTTACCGTGATCGCCTGCATTGGCATCTATGATGTCGAGCTCATGGATTTCATCAAAATAGTGCTTGGCTGCGTAGGCTGTAAATACACTGGTAACACCTGGATCGAAACCGCAGCCCAACAAGGCCATGATGCCTTTTTCCTTAAAGCGATCCTGGTACGCCCATTGCCATGAATATTCGAATTTGGCTTCATCTTTGGGCTCATAATTGGCTGTATCCATGTAGTTAGTGCCGGTTTCCAGACAAGCATCCATCAATGGAAGATCCTGGTAAGGCAAGGCTACATTAATCAGTAGGTCAGGCTTGAAATCATTGATCAGGGCTACGGTTGCAGCTACATCATCTGCATCCAAGGAGGCAGTTGTAATTTTTTTGCCACCATAAGCCTTGTGGATGGCATCGGCAATGACATCACATTTTGACTTTGTACGGGATGCCAGCATGATATCACTGAAAATTTCAGGAGACTGGGCACATTTGTATGCAACCACCCGGCCGACACCGCCTGCACCAATTATGAGGACTCTGGACATAGTTTAAGAATTGTTGAATTTTATTTTTAAGGCTTGATTTTGTGCTAAATCCTAAAAGGAACTTTCATGTAGTCACCTGGGTTTTGGAATAGAGAATGATGACAAACATCCTTTTTCACGACGACAAAAAACAGACAATCAACCTGTTATGTAAAACCCAGGATAGACAAGTTCCTTACTTTGAGGCAAAAATAACCAGAAAATAATGTCTTGACCCGTCAATATTTAATACATCCCTCTACTTTAGCGTTCTTGTTTAATCCATTAATTACCTGAATTCCCATTGCAAGCAAAAACTCTCCCACTTCTAAAAGACATTTCCTTCAATCCAAATCCGATTGAAGAATACGTGCCTATGCAGTCGCTGCATACGCAGGTGTTCGACAGGTTTTGTGAGGATGGCTGGACTTATTGGGCAGATCTTTTGTTTAGAAGAAACTATTGGGAATGGCGCGGCCAGCCTTGCCGGGTAATTCTTTTAAGGATCGATTTAAAGAACTTTGAGTTTAGTAAGAGTCAGCGGAAGAATTTGCGCCGCAACAACGATCTGATGATCGTCAGACGCGCCATCAATATTCAACCGATGCATGAAGTACTTTTCGAGCGGCATGCGCGGCGCTTCACCCACAACCGTCCTCAGAGCATTTACGGGTTTTTCAGTTTTTTTAGCAGTATCATGCCATGCTACGGTATTGAGTTTGATGTGTTTAAAGATGACAAACTATTGGCTTCCAGCTTTTTCCACATGGGCAGGAAAAGCATAGCCGCCAATTACGGCATTTATGAGCCTGAAGAATGGCGCCGTGGTTTGGGCACATACACCATGCTGAAAGAAATAGAGTTTGCCAAAGCCAATAACCGGGAATACTACTATCCTGGTTTTGTATACGATGTTCCCAGTGAGTTCGACTACAAGTTAAATTTTAACAACCTGGAATACTTCGACTGGTGGGGAAACTGGTATCCTCTTGACCGTCTGCCCGTACGCGATTGGCGCGCCGAGTATGAGCTCTAACAGGAGATAATGGCTACAATTTTATCAGTTTTCCATTTTTCCTTTCCCCATTCGCTTCCAGAATAACTTGATACACTCCCGGTGGAAGCTTGGAAACATCCATTGAAATTAAATTTCCGAAAGTTCCATCTTGTCGAGAAACAATATTGCCCAGTTGATCCAGAATCAACAATTCTCTTGCTGTCGAACCAAAAGTATTTTGTATTCCGACTGCCCCTGTTGTTGGATTTGGGAAAATTCGGAGTTCATTTTCTATTTCCGCACCATCTCTAAAACTCAGCTCAATGGATGCCAGGGCTTCATCTTTTGCCAAATATGCTTCGGGTAGAATGCGCTTGTGATTTAAATGTATGGCTGATTTAAGGTCTGCATTAGAAGTTCCTACCATATGTAAGGCTAAAAACCCGTCAGCGCCTTCACTCGACAGCTGATTTTCACAACTAATGTACATTAAGTTGCCATCCTTTATATGAACATGCTCTGGACCAAGCGCTGATCTATTGGTAAAATCAACGCTTTCAATCAACACCTTGTCAGGGTCAAATTCAAGCTCTAACTGAAAACCTTCCAATGTCCCTTTGTAGTCAAACCTAAGGGGCACTGTAAATTGCTCCCCGTGTTTCCAATGTTTTTGTTCTATATCCAACAACAATACATCTTGCGGATTTCTGGCCATGGAAGGGTCAGAACTGTCGTTTACATCCCCTATTTTTAGGGCTACGAAATTATTTCCTACACTATTCGCATTCAGATCATTAATAATTATTTGTTCCGGGAAAACTTCGCTGAAGGGATTTAGAGGGTTGGGAAACACATAGGTAGAGTCAATAAATCTCCATGATTTGTTGTCAGGCAGGCTATCGAGAATTCCCAACAGCAATTTCCGAAGCTGCACTATATCAAAAGTGGTTATGGAGTTTGATCTGTTGGCATCGGCGGCAATCATTTTCAATGGATCCGGAAGTGGACTGATCCCAAGAATATGCCTGCTGATCAGAACGAGGTCATAAGTAGTTAAGCCATTTAGCCAGTTTGCATTATTTTCTGGTATCAGGATGCAGGTATCTCCCTGAGCCATGTCCTGAAAAACATACCTTCCCAAACTGTCACAAGCAGATTCTTCTTCGAAATTTTGTGTAACTACTTTTACCGGAATGTTTTTCAACTCAGCACCTATAGGAGTTCTAATGGTTCCTTCTACCTGAAAACTACCACCACCACATACAAAATTGCTGTCCAGAACCTGTAAATATGATATACAGGATGCCTGGTTTCCGCTGCTATCCGAGACATGTAAGGTAACAGGTTGTAAGCCGATATCTTCACAGAAAAAGCTATCCGGCACAATGCTGAAAGACAGTCCTGAGGAACCAGTGCACAGATCCACCGAACCAGCATCAAACCACGATGGATCAGGCACCACAAAGCCTCCGGTTTGAAGATGCAAGGTCAAATTTGGTTTACATTTCGCAACTGGTGCTGTATGATCGACTACGGTTATCTTCATTGATTTACTGGCACTATTGCCACAGGCATCAGTAGCTGTAAAAACGACTATGTGTTCACCCAATGGATAAATACCAGATGCTTCGCTTCCTGGAAGATAGGCATATGGATTGTCGTTTGAAATATTGACCACAGAACTGCAATCAAATGCAAAAGCATCATCTATCAGGACTTCTGCTTCACAGCCAAAAAGATCAGCCTCCAGTGTAATATCTGCGGGTATTTCCAGCTCGGGGGCTGTATGATCCATTACATCAATCAACTGCGTCTGTTGCCAGATTCCTTTAGTTGTATCATTCGGGTTGTAAATGCAATGATCCACCACTTTCCAATGCCGTAAAATGTGGTAACAAAATGGTCCGGAGCCACTCAACAATTCATCCGTATGATTGACTGACAAGAGTGGGGAACAATGTTCACCTCCAATGACCGGCCAGCCGGTGCTATCGGGCTCTGTTGCGCTCCAATCGCTGCAAGTCTGTAAAATAACATTGGCTGGGAATGCTACAGTTGTTGTATTGACCGGTTCAATTGTAATGGCTTGCACGCATGTTTTTGCATTCCCGGAAGAGTCGATGGCCTGCCAAACACGAGAGACCGAGCCAATCTGACAAGCATCCAACTGCACAGTTTCTGTGTAATCGAACGTTTGCAACCCGCAATTGTCTGAGGCAGTTGCCTGTCCGGTTAAGCCCAAATCTGAATAATCCTGTAAGCAGTTAAGCGTAATTCCAACCGGACATTGGATTACAGGCTTCAGAAAATCGCGAACAATGATTTCCGTTTCACAAAAATTCTCAAGTCCAACCTCATCCTGAACTTTTAGGGTAATGGGTACTGGCGTGCCAATATCCGAACAAGTAAACAACAGCTGTGGTGCAAAATTCTGTGCGTCACGACTGATCTCCAGGGTAACGGAACCGCAGTTATCTGAGCTATTTACGCCAATGATACCCGCATTTAACAAAGCGCCACCGGCAGCCGATAGCGATAATTGCAAACTCGAACTACATATTGCCTGTGGAGGACTGGTATCTTCGACCGTAAGCAACATGGTTGCCGTGGAGGAATTTCCGCAGCCATCCAATGCGGTGTAGGTAATGATGTGATTTCCAATGGGAATATTGGTAAAAGGCCCGTAACCCGATCCAAAAATCCATGAAGGTGTTACGGTTATAGAAGAGCAATCATCCGTTGTTATAGCTTGTGGCAATACCAGACTCCCGCCACAAGTAAATCCATCCGTTCCAATGGTCAGGTTGTCAGGAGGAGTGATCAACGGTGCGGTATTGTCCTCTACTTTAATGATTTGTGTTCGGTTATTTATGGCTCCGTTGCAAAAATCAATGGTTGTCCAGGTTCTTATAACAGCAAAGGAAGCAGGCAAACAATTGCCAATGATCTGGTCTGAATAAGTAGCAGAAAATTCACACTCAAATGTGTTTTCAAGTGGAATCCCGGCAACAGATGGCGCACCTGTTATGATTAAATCCAAGGGATCCTGATCGCAATTGAGAGCGGGTGCAGTGATGTTATCCAAATTTGAAGGAAAGGTGACATCCTGGTACTGAATGTGTTTTAGCCAAACTCTTTGCAGACACACGGAACTATTACCATGTTCATCCGTCACAGTCCAGGTCCGGTCGATGCGCTTGAGCACCGGTATGCCATTTTGAAAATTGCCACAGCCCAAAGCAGTCTCAGAATCAAAATAGGTAAAGTCCAGGTAATCTGATCCAGTGCAATTGTCGCTTGCCGTTGGCAGGCCAATCTCTGCCGGATCCGGATTTTCGTTGCAAAAAATAAACTTATCCGGGCAATTCAGGACAGGAGGCAAAGCATCAACCAGGGTCAGATCTCCTGTACAAAAGTTACCGCTTGCAATATGTTTTACTTCTGCTGTAATGGTTTCACCGACATAATCACATGTAAGCGGATTGGGAATAGCTTGCCCCTGGGCATTAAACAAGGTTAATTGAAGAGAACCCGGACACGAATTAGCAGCATTGGGGGTAATGAGCTGAGTACTTATTTGCGCTTGTCCGGCAGGATCTAAAGACACTTGAATTCCCTGATTGCAAATCAGCACGCATTGAGCATACGTATCAAAAGTGTACCCCAGCAATAAGGGTAATAAAGCCAGCTTAAGCAAAGCCGGCAAAATCGCTTTGGAATAAAATCGGTTCACAGGATGCAAGAATGCACGGATTAAATAATGTGTTTGTAAGGCGGAATTGTGCAAATTCCTTGCCACAAAAGTGATCAGGGACTGAACGGCATGTATGACAATAAATTGCCCTGTTTGTGCAAATGGAATTTATTTAACAGACAAATGGTTTCTTATGTCACATTGCTGACTTTCGCGGCAACAGCCCAAATTTTTGCAAATTCCAAAAATCAAGGGTCAAAACCCCAAAACATACTGCTATTAGAAATCTCATTCCATGTTGAATCACTACTTTTGCGCCTTCTAAACATAATTGTTTAATACACGCAATTCATTCACCATTTACCATTCATCATTTACCACAATAAAAAGTTTGGAATACCGTCCGTCTGAAATTGAGCCTAAATGGCGCCGCTGGTGGCAAGAAAACCAGGTGTATAAAGTTGAAACCAGGGCTGACAAGCCAAAGTATTATATCCTCGACATGTTCCCCTACCCTTCCGGAGCAGGTTTGCATGTAGGACACCCGCTTGGCTACATCGCCAGCGATATTATGGCCAGGTACAAGCGCCTTTGCGGATTCAATGTGCTGCATCCCATGGGTTATGATTCTTTTGGATTGCCGGCCGAGCAATACGCCATTCAAACAGGCACCCACCCTGCTGTTACCACCGAGCAGAACATTAACCGCTATCGGGAACAACTGGAGAACATAGGTTTTTCATTCGACTGGAGCCGGGAATTGCGCACCAGCGATCCGGGTTATTACAAATGGACGCAGTGGATCTTTATGCAGCTTTTCAATCATTATTACGATTTGGAAGCAGATAAAGCATTGCCTATCAGTAGTTTGGTTGCCAGATTCGAGAAATCGGGCAATGTTGGGGTAAAAGCTGCATGCGACGATGACACACCGGTCATCAGCCCAGGCGACTGGAACCAAATGACCGAGCGTGAAAGACAGTTGTTTTTGTTGAAATACCGCTTAACCTATCCTGGCGAAGCATTTGTAAACTGGTGTCCTGCCTTGGGTTCTGTTCTTTCCAATGATGAGGTAAAAGAAGGTGTCAGCGAACGCGGTGGCCACCCGGTTGAGCGCAAGCTGATGAATCAATGGAATATGCGAATCACCGCTTATGCCAACAGATTATTGAGCGGACTGGATACCATTGACTGGCCTGAATCCATCAAAGACCAGCAGCGAAACTGGATTGGCAAATCGGTAGGCGCTGCTGTAAAGTTTGCACTTGCTGAAGGTACCAATTCCCCGGAAGGCACTACCATTGAGGTGTTCACCACCCGAATAGATACCATTTACGGGGCAACTTTCATGGTATTGGCTCCCGAGCACGAGTTGGTGAATGTGATAAAAAGTGAGGAGCAAGCCGCTGAAGTAGACGGATATGTACGTTGGGCGGCAGCTCGTTCCGAAATTGAGCGGATGGCGGAGACAAAAAAAGTGACCGGCAAATTTACCGGCGCTTATGCCATCAACCCCTTCAATCAGGAGAGGATACCCATTTGGATTGCCGACTATGTACTGGCTGGCTATGGAACAGGTGCTGTGATGGCCGTTCCTTCTGGCGATCAGCGCGACTGGCAATTTGCCAAACACTTCGATCTGCCTATAGTTCCGATCTCCGATGCACAAAAAGATCTTGATCAGGCTGCCGACCCTACCAAAGAAGGCCGATACATCAACTCCAGGTTAATTAATGGCATGTCTTATGAAGAAGCGGTTCCTGCTTTGATCAAATGGCTGGAGTTACACAATGTCGGGAAGGGCAAAACGCAATACAAGCTTCGGAATGCTGTTTTCAGTCGCCAACGCTATTGGGGAGAACCTGTACCCGCATATTGGAAAGACGGGGTGCCATACCTGATTGATGAAAAGGAATTGCCTCTGGTGCTTCCTAAAATAGATAAATACCTGCCCACCGAATCAGGAGAACCTCCATTGGGCAGAGCTGAAAACTGGAAATATAAAGGATCAGAATACGAATTGTCTACCATGCCAGGTTGGGCTGGTTCGTCCTGGTATTTCTATCGCTACATGGATCCCAACAATTCCAACACCTTTTGCTCTAAAGAGGCATTGGGTTACTGGCAGGATGTAGACTTCTATATCGGCGGATCAGAACACGCCGTTGGCCATTTGCTGTACAGCCGGTTCTGGAACCAGTTTATGTTTGACATTGGCCTGGTGCCACATGCGGAATTTGCTAAAAAACTGGTGAATCAGGGTATGATCGGTGGTCGTTCAAATTTTGTATTCCGGGCCAAGGAACGCTTCTTTGAACAGTTTCTGCAAAAGGCTATACTTATCCCGTTTTTTAAAGAGTTTGGACCAAACGTGATTTCCAGCGGGAACTACGAGGAAGATTATACCTACGATTTCACCTTTGATAAAAGTGATCTCGTCATTGAGGTTACTTCTATTGAGCGACAAGAAAAAATTGAACGAATTAAAGAGAACTCAGCTAAAGAGGGTAAACGACTTCTGGTTCTGTTTACCGAAACATTGGCCGATCACATAAATGAGCCAAACAAAATTGCCGACCTGATCGCCCGGGCAATGGAAAGTTTAGAGGAGCTGATTGTCCCAGTTGACAAGCCCGTCTCCAGGCAGTTGTTTGTTTCCCACGATTTGATTTGCGACTATATCGCCGATTCATTTACTGCACTGCATGTGGATGTGAACATCGTGGAAGCCGATGTTTTGAAGTTGGAGAATGCGCGGGAATTACCCATGTTTGAAAAGGCCAATTTCAAGCTGAATAATGACGGTAAATTCACCTGCTCACATGAATTGGAGAAAATGTCTAAATCCAAATTCAATGTCGTGAATCCTGATGACATGGTGGCCGAACACGGAGCTGATTGTTTCCGGATGTTCGAAATGTTTTTGGGGCCTATTACCGATGCCAAACCCTGGAACACACAGGGCATTAGCGGGGTAAGCGGTTTTTTGAAAAAGTTCTGGGGATTGTTTTTTGACAAAAACGGTAACCTGGCTGTATCAAAAGATGAGCCAAATGCAGATGAATTGCGCGCGCTTCACCAATGCATTAAAAAAGTGACTGAAGATCTGGAACGGATGGGCATGAATACTTGTGTAAGTCATTTCATGATCGCAACCAATGAGTTGAGAAAATTAAATTGCTCCAAGCAAAGTGTCCTGGAACCTTTGGTTATCATGCTGGCTCCATTTGGCCCTCACATTGCAGAAGAATTGTGGCACATACTTGGTCATGAAAACAGCGTGTGTGATGCCAGTTGGCCTTCACACAACGAAGAATATTTGAAGTCCGACACCAAGGAATATCCTATTCAGGTAAATGGCAAGTTGCGTGGTACAGTTGAATTACCATCAGATGTAACAGCAGCAGATGCTGAAGCGGCAGCACTTGGCCTGGATCAGATACAGAAATGGCTGGAGGGTAAAGCGCCTAAGAAAGTAATTTTTGTGCCTGGAAGGATGATTAATATTGTGGTGTAGAATTAAGCACTCTTCAATATTTAATCAATGGGTATGGTCAAATTGTTTAATAACCTTGTGCTTGGCCTTCTACTTCGTACAAATGAAAGTTTCAAGCAATTTTTGTTTATTATAGCCACCGCAAAGTGGTTGTGAAAACACTTGTCATACTGAACGCTGTTAATCAATGATTTAGCCGCAGGCGATTTTCAAAACCAAACAGCGTGAAGTATAATTTTGGTGTCTATTGACTGAATCTTGATACTTTTTTTGTGTCTCAGCTCAATTCTCTCTTCTTAGGCCTATTCTTTTTACATGAGTCTTTACATTTATCCAAAACTCATGAAAATTAAGAAAATATAGTGTTATTTGTAACTAATGATTGATTTTATAAAATTAAAAGTGTTTTATTTTCGCATTTAATACAACTTCAAAAAGTCTCACCTATAAAAATGTCTAGTATTAACAAATGCCAAGTGTTAAAAGTTTGCAAACTATAAGGATCAATCCTTACATTTGAATTTAATTTATTATTGTAATAAATAATAATCCTAAAATCTGATATATCACCCCGGAGTGTAAAGACCCTCCTACCTTTTAGTATTCCTTTCAGTTATAAGTTTTTTGTAATTGCATACACCTATTCAATGTATGCTAGGTTAGTATTTTTTCAGGATAGCCTTTCTAAAGGCGAGTATGCTCTTTCCCTTTTTAAACTATTTAACTTAATATTAAACATGAAAACATTATTAAGTAAATTAGGGCATAATTTTTGCCCCCCCCCTCTCAATTATTTTGCTACTTTTATTATTAGCAACCACCTCCTCAATTATAGCTCAAAGCCCTGGATACCTTGCATTTGGAAGTGTTCCTCAGACGCCTAATACTTCGGGTTATTTTAGTTGTGATGTTGGTTGGTATTTTAATACTATTACTTCACCTAGCGGTGTATACATTCAAGTTACAGTTAGTAGTGCTGGTATCGTTTGTTTGGATCAGGATGCAATTAAGAATTCAGTAGCCTCTCCGTTTTCCCCTTCAGATGTTGCAATTTCTGGATCTCAGATTACAATTGCAAAAAGTAGCGGTTTAACCAATTTACCCTCCACCATCGCACCTTTAATTACCGTTTATTTTAAAGGAGAACCAGATGCTGCTTTGACGGTTCAAGGTGGTCCTATTGATGCGCTGTTGTATTTAGGGCAGCTATATACAATAGGTTTACAAAATTCTACAAATTATACTATGGCATCTGCAAAGTCCATCACCGGTTTGATCCGCAAGGCTCCTCAACCAGATGGTAATGCACCGCCTGAATGTGACGGTGGCTCAAATATCGGAATTCCGGAAATTGACGTAGAATTTGATGCCCAGGCCGCCTGTTATCCTGGTACAGACCCCTTTGACGAACATAGCTACGATGGCTATTTTGAGGGCTTTGTAGCGCCAAACCATTCATTTGTTATCACCCCTGCCAAAGATGCTGGTGATACTGAATGTGATTGTGGTGTTGGAGAAGAAGACATTGATATTATTCATGATTGGCTTCTTGACCTAGAAGCCCCTGAGTCGCTCCAGCAGTTATTGGCAGCTGATTTTAACGCCAGCGGAAGTATAACACCCTATGACCAATATAATATGTCACAATGCATGTTAGGTACATTTAGTCCACCAACTGGATGGAACCCCTGGATATTTGTACCAAAAACAGATTATAACAACAACAATCCACCTAGTTCTCTTGGTATTCCTTCGCTACCTTCCAACATTACGACATCATTGGTTACGACTAATTTAATTAATCAAAACTTTTATGGTATAAAACGCGGTGATATTCTTGAACAAGACTGTACCGAATGTGGTGACGCCTTAATGGGTGATTTGGATGATCGCAGCATGAAAACTACAGAGATGTATACTGAAAACATGAGCCTTTATGCCGGCCAACATCATTTGATACCATTAACCTTAACAGCTGAGAATGAAGGAGCATCAGTATTTAGCCTTGAGCTATTTTATGACGATGAAGAAATAGACGTAATTTCATTTGAAAAACCAGAGCATTCAAATGACTGGTTTTTGGTACAGAATATAGTTTCTAATGGCAAAAATAGTGTTGCAAAGATGATCTGGTTCTCCACGGATCGTAATGGCGCCCAAATTGAAAATGGACAAGCATTCATTAATGTCCGCATTACTGCCAGAAAAGATATCCAGAATACAAAAGACCTGTTTTGGCAAAAAAACAATGGAAAACTGAACCATATCATTACTCGAAAACTGAAACGGTCTCTTATCTTAAGTCCAACAGATAATGTCTTATCCGGTTACAGCGTAAGATTGACAGGTGCAAATCCTACATCTTCATCAACTACCTTAACCATTTTTTCTCCGGAATCAACGCACTTTCTAATCAGGTTATTGGATGTAAATGTAAAAAACATAAAAGAAGTACACTACGAATTGAGCAAGGGCTGGAACAGAATTTTCTTCAACGCAGATGGTTCATTGCCTGGGGCGTATATTTTGCAGACCAGCAGTACGTTTGGCTTCAACTCGTTTCATTTAGTCAAACAATGACACACTGAGTTAAAAGACATTTTCTTGCTACAAGCAGTTGATTGACAATCGTTTGCCAAACGCCACCTTACCAATATTTCATTTATTATCAATAATCTGCAGAACAAATAGGGATGGGTACCAAGTAATTTGAAACTTTGTAAAATATAGCAATATCTGAATTTTACAATTTTCATTTTAGCTGGTACTCCTTCCTATTTCAATTCAAGCTAACATGCGGTTCATCATCCTTTATCTTTTACTTTCGAATTGTTTCATCGCAAACTCCCAATCCTTCTATTACGTGCGATATGACGCGGCCTTTGACTATTATTTTGGCGAATTTGACGTGCCATCCTGTCAGGCAACAGACATTATCAAAATAAACACGGCAGGTTTCCCACAACCTGTATTTTTTGGTGACATAGCCATTAGCCCTTCTGGTGAAGTTTATTGTTTTATTTCCGCTTTCACCTCTACTTTTATTGTCAAATTAGACGTTCAAAATAATACCATGAGTATTGTCACAAACACACCAACCAATTACAACTCTATGGTTTGTGGTGCAGACAATATTTTATACCTGGCGAGTGGGTTCGGTTTCTATACCTACGATTTAAATACAAATATTGGAACTGACCTTGGCCCGGTTAATTTTCAACCTTCGGGTGACCTCACATTTATTAACAATCAGCTTTATTGTACTGCCATTCCTAATTCCCTGATACAGGTCAACTTGGCGGATCCAAACCAAAGCACAGTTTTATTTAACTATTCTTTGCCAAATACATACTCTGCGTGGGGTGTAGTTTCAATTGTGGAATCATGCGACAGCACTACTACCTACATTACCGTAACAAGTGGAGATCAACAAGTTACTCAAATATATTTACTGGACGTTCAGAATCAATCGGTCTCATTATTATGTAATTCACCTGGGCCAATTGTTGGCGCAGCATCAACAAATGAATTTATAGCTTCCGATTGTGCCGTTCGCCTTGATCTTGATCCTGATTCACTTACAAGTGATTGGAGTCCTACGTTTCTTTGTGAAACGGATACCATACCTATTTGTGATAGTATGGCTACTTATTATTCCGGTTATCTAACAGACTCTATAACCTTGAGCATTTCACTTCCAATAGATACTCCAATTGAGTTTCTGACCGCTACACCTAATGCTTCCGTAAATGTATTGGGGCAAGGAAGCACCAAACTCACGTTAATTCCTGCTTCCGGTTCAAGCATTTCCAATAATCCTGATTTTCAAAATGTATTGCGCTCTGTCCGCTGGCACGATCATGCGGTTCCTGCTACTCCAGGTGCTCATACCATAGAAATAATCGCCTATGCTTCCAGTAATCATACAGACACGGCTTATTCTTTCATCTCGGTTGCACCTATTCCAATAGCCGGACGAGATACGGTAGTAAATATTTGTATCGATGCGCCCTCATTTGATTTATCAGATATGTTAGATGCCAATGCTACCCCGGGAGGAATATGGTCTTCAAATACCCCTCAAGATTTGACTTTTTCCCCGCAGAATAATACCCCAGGAACATTCTATTATGTTGTCGATTCGGGATTTTGCCCTCCCGATTCCGCCTCGATTGGAGTTGAGGTTAGCCCACTCCCGTTTTTTTCTTTAGGACAAGATACAAGTGTGTGTTCTGGGTACCTACTCTCTTTAACTACGCCATATCTGGCTATCTGGCAAGATGGTAAAAATGCCTTTGAATATGAAGTTACTCAATCAGGTTCATACTGGGCTGAAGTAATTGATTCAATTGGCTGCCAGTTTAGAGATACAATAGATATTGTCATAAAGCCTGAAATACATACCCAATCAATTGAAAGTCTGTGTTCCGGTCAAAACTATTCCTGGAATGGAGAAACCTTTAATAAAGACACCGTGGTTTGTGCTGTTTTTGCCGGTACTAATGATTGTGATTCTACTCATTGCCTCACATTGACATTTTTACCAACATCCATAAGTTTGGACACTTCAATCTGTTCTGGAAACTCAATATTTTGGTATGGCAATAATTACAACTCTTCAGGAATATATACTGATACGCTGATGGTAAATGGCTGTTTAACAGCAGCAACGCTATCACTTTTTATTGCACCTGCCGACACATCGGAAATTTCAGCAGAAATTTGCAACGGCGACAGCTATCAAATTGGCAATCAATCATTTAACACCTCCGGGCAATACTTTATCCAGCTAAGTTCATCGGCAGGCTGCGACAGCATAATTCAATTGGATTTGTCTGTAAATCAACCAGAGTTTATTTCTACTTCAATAGACGTTTGTGCCGGAACTATTTACAATTGGGAAGGACAGGAACTTGCTGCTCCGGGAACATATGAGAAATCTTACAATTGCGATAGTATTGTAACACTTCAACTCACGTGGAGTTCTCCTCCTCAACCTGAAATTTCTGGTGATACTATCATTTGTCCCGGTGACTTAACCTTACTATCAGTTGCAAATTATAGCCAGTACCAATGGTCAACTGGGCAAGTGACCACAGATATTGATGTAAGCGCTGGCAATTATTTTGTTACTGTTACAGATGCTAACGGGTGTATTGGGAGTGATAGCATTTTGATTTTAGAAAGCGACCCGATTCAAGCTGATTGGGATCAGTTGTCGCCGGTTTGTCACAATGGTACAGATGGTCTCATAGAATTAAATAACATCTCTGGAGGGAATCCGCCATTTTCTTTTCAACTCAATGGCAACCCAAAAACAAACACTCCATATTTCCCTAATTTGGCATCCGGTTCATGGAATATTGACATTATTGATAACATAGGTTGCAAGTCCATATTCCAACTTTACTTAGATAATCCTCCTGATTTGATCGTAAACCTTGGTACTGACCCACCACCATTTGAAAGTAACCAAACATTTCCTCTAATTCCTCAAATTAATATACCCGGAACATATAGCTATTCTTGGATCCCTCAAACAGGGCTTTCCTGTTATAATTGTTCTGAACCCATAGCAACCTTAACCGAAGAAATTACTTATATCGTATTAGTCACGGATGAGTATAATTGTATTTCTAAAGATAGTATTACTTTAAAGGTTAAGAAAAATGAAGGGATATATGTGCCACAGATTTTCTCTCCAAATGGTGATGGCTTGAATGATGTGTTCAATGTATTTACTGACCTAGGCATCATCAATACAATTGACCTATTCCGAGTTTATGATCGTTGGGGAGAATTATTATTTGAGCGGCGAGCTATAAGACCAAATGAAGAAGAATCTGGCTGGGATGGTACTATCCGCGGCAAAAAAGCACTTCCGGGAGTTTATGTCTGGTATCTGGAAACTCGTCAAAATGATGGCACTTTATTGCAAAAAAGTGGAGAAATAACGTTGATAAGATAATGATAATAGACTCATTAAATTTCACACCCACTCAGGGTTCCCACCTTTTAATCGTAAAATTCTCTGTGTCCTGTTTGCCAGTTCCAGATCGTGGGTAACCAGAACCAGCGTTGTACCGGCAGTCTGATTTAATTCAAATATCAGATCAACGATACCGGATGCGTTTTCCGCATCGAGGTTGCCGGTTGGTTCGTCAGCAAACAGTATTTGAGGATTGTTGGAGAACGCACGGGCAATGCATACCCGTTGTTGTTCACCACCTGAAAGTTGTGTAGGATAATGATCCATTCGGTCGCCCAAACCAACTTTTTCGAGCCATTTGCGCGCAATCGACTCCGCTGTATTGTCACCACGTAATTCCAAAGGCACCATTACGTTTTCCAGCGCAGTCAGCGTTGGGATCAGCTGGAAATTCTGAAAGACGAAACCTACGTGTTTGTTCCGGACATCCGCACGCTGGTCTTCACTGAGGCTATCCAGTGTAATACCGTTTAGCACCACTGAGCCTTCACTGGCTCTGTCCAGACCGGCACAAAGGCCCAAAAGTGTTGTTTTCCCGGAACCAGAAGGTCCTACAATGGCAAAGGTGTCGCCCTGGGAAAGATCAAAGGATACATTGTCCAACACCGTAAGGTCGGAGCCGTTTGCTGTGCGATACCGTTTGCTGAGATTGCTGGCTTTAAGCATAAACTTGCTACGTTATTTAATGAAATCAGTTCAGGAAACGCGAGGTAGCGTCAAAGGTTTTAATGCTTTGACGAACGCCTTTGTTTATCTTGCAGAACAACTGATTTTCCCGACAGAAATCAAACTTTCCAAAGTCTGAGGAATAGCACCTCAAGGGCCAGAAACAAAAGGGCGAAAATGACACACCAGCGCCACAGTACAATTCCCCGTTCTTGCTCGTCGACCACCTGACTGAAATTTGCCTCGGCATTCTCAGACAGGACTTTAAAGTTGGCAGGCAAGCCTTCTGACAGCTCATCAAATGATTTATAGGCCAGATCGCTTTCTCGTCTATCAAAATTGTAGGAAAACTCAGCAAGCGTACTATCGCCTTGCAATTGCAGTTTGTACCATCCTGCGTTCTGAACCTGAGTACCTGGTGAAAGCAACACTTTGGATCCAAATATCCTTTGCTCAGGAATAAATTCATTTCCGATAGCCTTAGCTGTTGTACTTGCTTCGCCAGAATTGTTGCTCTGTGGAGTCACTGAACCCTCAGCCACCTTCTTCAATTTATAAATGGATTCACCAGCAGCAGACACCTGATGCCTGGACTCAAGTACCTCATCCTTCCCTATTGTATAAGCGATTTGCCGTTCTTTAGTTCCTGCAATGGCCATTTTGAACAGCATTGGAACAAATATTTCTGCGTTTCTAACCAGATCGTTTACCTGATCATTCAAAGGAGCTGCCGAAAAGTATAGAGCACCCTCTGCAGCCCGGTATTTTGCCAGCAATGCCGTTCCATCCCGATATGTCAGAATATGTTCTCCGGTTGAAGGATTCAACTTGAAATTGCCCTTTGTAGCCGGTAGGCGCAGGTTGGCACTTTTGTTCAGATAAACATCCCTGAAAACAAACTCCTCGGAATTCAATTGACTTGCTTCTCGAGCATTGGGTTCAAAAGGACCCAATGCTCCAGCTCCAAAGATTTGCAAGAGCGCATTATACGAGTTAACATCACCATTTTGTGCGGGAAATACCAGCACATTTCCTCCATTATCTGCAAATGATTTCAATTCAGTCGCCAAACCCGAGGAAACATCATCAAGCTCATTCAAAACGATCAACTGGTAATCGGCAAATTTGGAATAATCCAGCGCACGTGCATCTGCATTTTCGAGATGTGCATAGCGGGCTCCCAAAAAGGCATTTGTGAGATACTTGTTGGTCTGGAAACCATTGATAACCAGAATATTAATATGCTCAGCAACATTAAAAGAGAGGTAATAATCGTCGTCGAATTGCACCGGATAATCGGTAATGGAAACCCGCGCTTCGTGCCATCCCGGGTGGAGAATGGTAAACGGTATGGTATCCAGTTTGCTTCTTCTGGCCGGGATATCGAGCGAGCCCGCCGGTTTGGTTTGGTTATCGTGCCTTAGACTTAAACGGACATCCGGCGCTTCCTCATCGCTGCGATTGGTGATCTTTACCACCAAATTGGCCGGTTGGTTCAAAATTTGAACGGGACTCTCAAACCAGGCAGAATCGATGGAAACATTGCTTTCTCGTACAGCGCGCATGGGTACCAAATTCACTTCCATTAAGGTATCCTTGAAATTGGCCACATCTGCTATGTTCGCCTGGAAATCGCTGATCACAAAGGCGATCTTGTTCTCCTGTTTGCCTGTATTCAGGCACTGCTGCTGGCGAATCAGCACCTTGGACATTTCTCTTGTCTCCGGACTAATCCGGACTTCCTCAATTCGGTTTAGCGCATCTTCCTTGCTGATCAGCCGCTGGTCTCGTCCTTCAAATGCATTGGTTAAAATCTGAAAGCGGTCATCTACCTGATAAGCCGACACAATTTCCCGCGCCCGTTGTTTGGCGAGTTCCAGCAATGGAGCATCCTTGGACAAAGCATTCATGCTGAACGAATTGTCGATAAATATACTTACTGCTTTTTCTCCCTTTTTCACTCCTTCTGAAAGCGGGATAAAGGGCTGGGCAAAGGCAAGCACCATGGCAGCAATCGCCAAACACCTCATCAGCAATACCAATAGATTGCGGAGTTTTTGCCGGTTGCTTGTTTCTTCCTTCACTTCCTTGAGGAAGCGAACATTGGTAAAGTAAACGCGCTTGAAACGACGGAAATAGAACAGGTGAATGATTATCGGAACAGATAAGACTGCCAGAGCAGCAAGAAATCCGGGAAATAGAAATTGCATTGCTTATGGGTATATTCGAAACCTGAGTTCAGGTTGGATTCGCGTCAATATTTTGGAAAGGCAAAAATGGCGGATTTATTTTAATAATCGACTCTTAATTGCCTAAACTGCTGATTATAGAGCTAATTGACAGCAAAGTTGGTAAACTTGTTCATTGAAGTTGAGGATTATTTTTGAATGTGCTCTATTGCATCGTTTGAGACAAGTTTTTGTTTCTCGCAGATTAGACACAGATTTGTTTGATCGCCGCGTTTGGTGTTTTTTTCTACACCAAACGCAACAACATCGCGAGAACATTAATTCAATCTAAAATTCACTTGCTGTATTGATCAGTAACAATCATCTGGAGGCGGCCAGTCATCACCATACCAGAAATGTTTCAAAAATGTCCATCTCAAGTCTGCCTTGCTGTAAAAAGCAGCTGATGACCAGCCGTATTCTTCGACTTTGTTTACCAGACTCCACCGGGGTTGAATAGGATTCCGATGTATGTATTTCATTTTTTGTAAAACGACCTCGTCAGTAAATAAGGGTATTGACAATGGCTTATCTTTGAAAAACTGATATTTTCTGTCGTTCCTATCCACTTTGAATATTTCAAGTACCTCAGGATGATTGAATGATAAATCACTTTTGATCCTTTGTGCAACAAACTTCATAAATCGGAGTCGAGTATTGGAAAACGTTTTATCACCAATCATTTGCCAAATGAGGTGAAAATGATTTGGCATAATAACAAAAGCATACACTCGAACAATGGACTCTTCTGAAAGAAACGCCAATGAGTCTGTAATGATTTTTTTATACTTATCCGGTGTTAGTAAGTGTCTCCAATTTTTAACAGTGGCTGTAGTAAAGTACAAATCCGTATATTGGCTTTGAAGGTTTCCGGGTAGCATGTTGGGTGTTTTGATATTAAAATTAATGCTTTTTGGAGGGATTTGCAATAGTTGTAATGCTAGGTACGCGCTTTGCGTTGCGTTTGGTGTTAAAAAAAACACCAAACGCGGCGAAAAAAGAGAATACTAGATTTAGCCTCCATATTTCACTTCTTTTTCAAAACTGCCCACGCAAAACAACCCAACTCATTTTTTCACCCGATATTCGCACTACTACAAGTTCATTTCCGGAAACCACTTCCCATACTATGCAAGCTTACCACGACCTGCTCCGACACATACTTGATAATGGTGCCAGAAAATCTGACCGAACTGGAACCGGAACCATCAGTGTATTTGGATATCAGATGCGATTTAACCTGGCTGATGGTTTTCCTTTATTGACAACTAAAAAAGTGCACACCAGGAGCATCATTCACGAATTGTTGTGGTTCTTACATGGAGATACCAATATTGCCTATCTGAAGGAAAACGGTGTAAGTATTTGGGATGAATGGGCCGATCCAGATGGAAATCTGGGACCAGTTTATGGAAAACAATGGCGCTCCTGGGCCAGTCCGAACGGTGAAACGATCGACCAAATCAAAATTGCTGTTGACACCATTAAAAACAACCCAGACAGCCGCCGGATCATTGTCTCTGCCTGGAATCCCGCAGACCTGTCGAAAATGGCGCTGGCTCCCTGCCATTGCCTGTTTCAGTTTTATGTAGCCGATGGAAAATTGTCGTGCCAGCTTTACCAACGCAGTGCAGATGTATTTTTAGGAGTTCCATTTAACATTGCCTCCTATGCCCTGTTGACCATGATGATTGCTCAGGTATGCGACCTGGAGCCCGGTGATTTTATTTGGACAGGAGGAGATACACACCTGTATATCAATCATTTGGAACAGGTTGAGTTGCAGTTGTCGCGAAGTTTTCGAGAATTGCCTACCATGAAGATAAATCCGAAAGTGAGGGACATTTTCGGATTTACCTACGAAGATTTTGAATTAAAGAATTACGATCCCTGGCCAGGAATCAAGGCTCCTGTGGCAGTATAAGCACACATAAATTATAGATTAAAGCCAACCCAGAAACGGCTCTTCCAGGATTTTCTTCAGTTCTACCAGGAATCTTGCTGCATCACCGCCATTGATCACCCGGTGATCCCAACCAATGGTCATGGGCATCATCAAACGGGGTTCAAATGATTTGGTGCTTTCGTTCCATACCGGTTCGTATTCAGCTGCTACAACGCTCAAAATGGCGACCTCAGGCCAGTTTACAATGGAAATCATATTGGTGCCGCCAATGCCGCCAATGTTGGAAATGGTGAACGTGCCACCTTGCAGATCAGGCATGGTGAGTTTTCCGGCCTTGGTACGGCCACTGATATCAGCGAGATCAATGGATATCTGAGTAAGGCTTTTTTGATCTGTGTTCTTGATATTTGGCACAAAGAGTCCGTTCGGCGTATCTACGGCTATGCCAACATTGACAAACTTCTTGTAAATCACCTCGTTTGTCTCTACGTCAAGGCTAGCATTGAAATGCGGCATTTTGCGAAGCACGGATGCTACCGCTTTGGCCAAAATGGCCGTCATCGTCAGGCTTCCGCCCTGGGCTTTCACCTGATCTTTATTCTGCTGACGCAATGCCTCAATGCTGGTGATGTCTGCCTTATTGCTTATCCAGGCATGTGGGATGGTATTGGTTGAGTACGACATGGCTTCAGCAGTCAATACACCAACGTTACTTTGAGCTTTACGCTCTGTTTCACCAAATTTCGAAAAATCAGGAAGTGGTTTTCTCGCAACTCCGCCGCCTGCTGCAACGCCACCACCAGTGTCTACTTTTCTTTTCACATAGTCAACCACATCTTTGTATGAAATACGGCTGGCACCTTCAGCCGGACGTACATCCGACAAATTCACACCAAACTCCTTGGCTCTTTTTCTGGCCAGCGGAGATACCCTCAGGTTAGAAGAACTTGTTTCTTTCTTTGGTGCCGGCGTTTCTTTAGGCTCGGCAGGTGCAGGAGGCGCTTCCGGAGCAGCAGGTGGCTCTGTTGCCGGTTGGGCCGCAGCGGGAGCAGGGGCAGTACCCGTTGATTCAGCAGCCTGCATTCTCAGGACAAGCGTGCCTTCAGTCACTTCATCGCCTTTTTTTACCAGTATTTCTTCAATGACACCTTCAGCATCGATGGGCATTTCAGCATCCACTTTATCAGTGCCAACTACGATAACTACTTGTTCATTCGATACTTTATCACCGGGTTTTACCAGAATCTCGGTCACTTTACCGGTTACACCATCACCAAGAGAGGGAAGTTTAAATTCGTAGGCCATATTACCTTGCTTATCATTTTGTGGTCTGACAACAGTCAAACCGATATCACCATTAACAAGGCAAATATGAGATAAGTTTGTCGGAAAACGGTTCAGAATTTCAGGATATTTGCCAAATGCCATCACGATATATTCTCAAGGCCGGAAATCTGGCCGAAATGCAATTGCAATCCTTTGAACTGGACAAGCCCAAACCCAATGAAGTCAGCATATCTGTACGTGCTATAGGCTTGAATTTTGCCGACGTCTTTGCCATTTGGGGCTTGTATGGCGCTACTCCAAAAGGCTCATTCACCCCCGGACTTGAATTTGCCGGTATTGTTGAGGAAACAGGTTCGGAGGTCAAAAATGTAAAACCTGGAGACAAGGTCATGGGTGTTTCCCGTTTTGGCGCCTACACCACCCACATCAACATTGATGCTAGATATGCCATTCCTCTACCTGAAGCCTGGGATTTTGAAACCGGTGCTGCCTATTTGGTTCAAACACTCACCGCTCATTATGGCATGGTCCACCTGGGTCAATTGGCAAAGGAGCAATCTGTACTGATACATAGCGCGGTCGGAGGTGTCGGTCTTCAAGCCCTTAAAATTGCCAAAGCATACAATTGCTATTGCATTGGAACAGTAGGCCGGCCTGAAAAAGTAGAAACCGCCCTGGAAGCTGGTTATGACAAAGTCATCGTGCGCAACAAATCAACTTTTGAACAAGACCTGAATACAGCTCTGGATGACAGAGAATTGCATCTTGTTATGGACAGCGTTGGTGGGCCCTTTTTCAGCATTCCTTTTGAAAAGCTGGCACCTATGGGCAGAATGGTGGTTTACGGCTCCGCCCGTTATGCAACTGTTGGTGACAAACCAAACAAATGGCATTTGCTGGCACACTGGCTCAGACGCCCGAAAATTGACCCTCAAAAACTGATTGAGTCAAACAAAGCCATTATGGGATTCAACCTGATCTGGTTGTACAAAAATGTAGATATGATGGATACCATTCTACAACTACTGGAAGCGCTCAATATTTCAGCCCCCCATGTTGGTCATCAATTCCCTTTTGAGAAATTACCAGATGCCGTCAGATTGTTTCAGACCGGAAAAACGGTGGGGAAAGTGGTTATTAATGTATCAATGTAACAATGAACAATGAACAATGAACAATGTAACAATGTAACAATGTAACAATGTAACAATGTAACAATGTAACAATGTAACAATGTAACAATGTAACAATGTAACAATGTAACAATGAACAATGATTAATTAACTATTTATCCAAGTGAATAAGCCGCACTTCAATGATAAATTGATCATTGTTCATTGTTCATTGTTCATTGATTTAAACGTTTTTCTCTGAGGCGAATACTGCGCTGGTGTACTCGCGATTCATGCGGGCAATGTTGCTTACCGAAATTTCTTTTGGGCATTCTGCTTCGCAGGCTTTTACATTTGAGCAACGACCAAATCCTTCCTCATCCATTTGTGACACCATGGCCAGTACACGTTGTTGGCGCTCTACCTGACCTTGAGGCAGTAGGGCAAGATGGGAAACTTTCGCTGATGTAAAGAGCATGGCAGATGAATTTGGACATGCCGCAACACAGGCGCCACAACCAATACATGCCGCTGCATCAAAGGCGCGGCCAGCCTGATCTTTCTCGATGGGAATGGCATTGGCATCTTGTGCCTGACCTGTGCTTACGCTGACATAACCACCGGCCTGAATGATCCGGTCGAAGGAGGAGCGGTCTACCACCAGATCGCGGATAACCGGGAAGGCATGAGACCTAAATGGTTCAATCGTTATGGTATCGCCATCTTTATAATGACGCATGTGTACCTGGCAGGTTGTTGTGCCGGTCATTGGTCCATGCGCGCGGCCATCTATCACCAATGAGCATGTTCCGCAAATCCCTTCACGACAATCGTGTTCGAACGCCACCGGGCTTTCGCCTTTGCCAACCAGTTGCTCATTAAGCACATCCAGCATTTCAAGAAATGACATGTGCGGGTTTACATTCGGGAGTTCATAAGTAACAAATTCACCTTTGAATGCACCGCCCTGGCGCCAGATTTTGAGTGTCAATTTCATCCTATAATTGAATTATTATGTTGCAGATTGATTGCTATTTATTCAGTCATTATTTCATTTTGACAATCGGGGTTAAATCGTCTATCAATAAATGACCATTTTCATATTCATGTCCAGGTGCGTATTTAACCATGATATCAATTTCATCGTAGTTGCCTAATTGGGGATTTATTAAAAAATCAAAAGCTACCCATCCAGACTTCCATTTTATGGGTATTGTTTTATCAAACAGTTCGTATTCATCTATCTCACTGTTGTATCCCCAAACTTCCAAAATCACAGGTGAAAGGAAATCAGTGATTCCTTTACTTCTTGGCGACTGAGATTCATAAACATCCGAGCGGCCAACATAAGCCCTAAATGTATAACTCGAGTCTTTTAACAAAAAGCCATCCAATTGCTGACCAATACCTTCCGTGGTTCCATCATCCCGAACTACCATGCCTACATATTGCTTTCCCTCTATTGTTCCAATATTTACGCCCCAAAATCCAGGTTGTATATCAACTGGCGAATCCTCCTTTTCACCTAAACTTTTCCAATCTTCAGGTGCCTTGCTCATTTGCGGGATACCTTTTTCAAAATTGGGATTTTTAAAATAAAAGATATCCTGTGCGTGTGCTTGAACATTAAACAGCTGAATCATCAGAAATATCCCTGTAAGCTTAATGGTTTTTTGGAATGGTTTCATGGGTTATTTGCTTTTTTCAACGATGTCTGAACAGTTGTCTATAAGCAGATTACCATTTTCATTTTCGTGTCCCGGCGCATAGTAAACTACCAGATCAATTTCGGTATAGCTGCCCAGTTTGGGTGCTAATGTGAAACTGTATTTTGTCCAAACTTCATTCCCAATTGGCTGGCTTTGCGCCAAAAGCTCCTCTTCCTTTGTTTCTTCATTATACCCCCATATCTTCAAAATGGTTGGAGCATTAAACAGTACTTCTTCAACACTCAATGGCGATTTGGACCTGAATTTTGGCGCCTTGGCAAGCCAGATGCTCATGTCATACTCTGAATCTTTTTTCAGTACTCCATCCAGTTTTTGCCCGATCCCTTCCCAGGTATTATTATCCCTGGCAACCATTCCAACATAATAACTTCCTTCTTGTGCCGGCTTATCTACGTTCCATTGGCCGGGTTGAATATCAACCGGAGTCATGGTAGCATCGCCCAAATCTATCCATTCCCTGGGCACCTGGCCCAGCCGCATGACATTTTCATCAAACTCTTCAAAAGAGGCATTTCTAAGCTTTATGGTATCCTGAGAGAAGCCAAAATGGCTCCCCAACACCACTAAACTAAGCACCAATACAATTTCAAATTTCATCATGTTCAAATATTTTGGCCATACTTGAACCCTAGAACTTCCAGTAGCCGCTCCAGGATTCGAAATATGGTCCTCCTGAAACGATCACATGGCTTGTGGTTATTATGCGGTCCTTAATATTTATATCCAAATTCCAGGACATTGATGAAACATGATACGTAAAGTGCAACACTGTGTCTGTAGGCAAATCCTCTGGAAAAGGATAATTGCCCCATGCCGTAGGCTTTGTTCCACAACCTGTAATAGAAAACGAAGTGGAGTCAATCTTTACTATCTCCAACATACTTGAAAAGCTGGTATCTCTGTCAGTAACAAGCTGTCCCTGCACGTCATGACGATAAGCGTGGGCGCAAATACCAGACCATTTACCGGCAATACTGTCGATCCAATTTGGAGCAGGTTCAACAGGTGCCGGTTCAATAATGGTTACCTCCACAGGTGAACATGATACAATAATTACAAAGAACAAGGTTAGCGGGATAAGTATATTTGATTTTAAGAGATTGGCAATCATGTTTTTCGGGTTAAAAGGTTAAACATTTACAATTAATCTGGCAACGAAGATTGCCGGACTAAAAAAATACAGCTTATTCTATTTCAATAGACTCTACTTTTTCGGTACCATCTTCATAAACGAAGGTTATTCCAATGGCATACTCATCTCCAAAAAATGAACTTGAAGACACCGGGTCACCATAAGCAGTTTTCACCTCAGCTTTGGTACTTCCAATGCCAATTCCTTTGTCTGTTTTCCCATCATAAGGAGCGGTTAGAGTGATTTTGCCAATAAGCATTTGATCGTTAAAAGTATCATCAGTGGTCGGCTCACAATACACAATCACACCTTTGGAAAAATACGTCAGGAAGTGATTGTAAACACCACCTGAAGCTCCGTAGGACGGCGAGACTGAACCATAAAGATCAATGGCCACTTTGGCTTTGTCTCCTAAATTTAAACCGGTAATGCCAACTCCCGGTGTTATAACCTGTGCCGTTGTTCCGCCTCCATCATCATTATCTTTTTTACAGCTTGTAAAACCGATTAACAAGAGAAGTCCAAATAATAGTGCATTTTTCATAGGGTTATTTTAATATGTTTAATAGTGAATGTTCAGTCTATTCGTAACTGCGCTGAGCAACCTTAATCTCCTCATAATCAAGCCCTTCCTTGTGCATTACCGGCTTTTTGCCATCGCCTGTAAACTCCCAGGCCGATACGTGCATGAAGTTCTTATCATCGCGTTTTGCTTCCCCTTTCTCCGTCTGGTATTCCTCACGGAAGTGTCCGCCACAACTCTCTTTGCGCTCAAGGGCGTCCAAACACATTAGCTCGCCTAATTCAAGGAAATCTGCCACGCGCCAGGCTTTTTCCAGTTCCGGATTGTACTCGTTGTTCGTACCCGGGACAAACACGTCATTCCAGTATTCTTCTCTAAGGTCTTGTATTTCTTTGATGGCTTCTTTCAAACCTTTTTCGTTGCGCGCCATACCGCATTTGTCCCACATGATCTTGCCAAGGCGGCGGTGGAAACTCTCTACGCTTTGTTTGCCACCCACGCCCATCAGTTTCTGTATTCTGTCCACAACATCTTTTTCAGCCTGTTCAAACTCTGGGCCATCAGTAGGAATGGCGCCGGTTCGGATCTCATTAGACAAATACGAACCAATGGTATAAGGCAACACAAAATATCCATCAGCCAATCCCTGCATCAGTGCAGAAGCGCCCAGGCGATTGGCACCGTGATCGCTGAAATTTGCTTCACCGCAGGCATATAAGCCCGGGATGCTTGTCATCAGTTCATAATCCACCCAAAGACCACCCATGGTATAGTGAACAGCCGGGTAAATACGCATCGGCGTTTTGTATGGGTCGTCACCTGTGATCTTTTCATACATCTCAAACAGGTTGCCATATTTGGCGGAAATGGCTGCCTGTCCGTCGCGCTTGATGGCATCGGCAAAGTCGAGATATACAGCCAGGCCAGACTCCCCTACTCCAAGGCCTTCGTCGCAGGCGGTTTTAGCCGCGCGACTGGCGATATCTCGCGGAACCAGGTTACCAAATGCAGGATAACGACGCTCCAGGTAATAATCGCGATCTTCTTCCTTGATTTGTGTAGGATCTGTCAGGCGATTTTTGGCATCTTTAGGAACCCATACACGACCATCATTCCTCAGTGATTCTGACATCAGCGTGAGCTTCGACTGGTATTCTCCGGAAACCGGAATGCAGGTCGGGTGGATCTGTGTGTAACAAGGGTTGCCAAAATAAGCCCCTCTGCGGTGCGCCCGCCAGGCAGCTGTTGTATTGCACATCATGGCATTGGTACTCAGGTAAAATACGTTGCCATATCCACCAGTGCAAAGCACCACGGCATGCGCCGAGTGGCGTTCAATTTCACCTGTGAGCAGATTACGTGCAATGATACCTCTCGCTTTTCCATCTATGGTAACGACATCAAGCATTTCATGGCGATTGTACAATTTCACCGAACCCTGGGCGACCTGACGGCTAAGTGCCTGGTAGGCGCCAATAAGCAATTGCTGACCGGTTTGACCACGCGCGTAAAAAGTTCTGGATACCTGTGTTCCACCAAATGAGCGATTGTCGAGCAAGCCGCCATATTCTCTGGCAAAAGGTACACCCTGAGCCACGCATTGGTCGATGATGTCTACTGACACTTCAGCCAGGCGATGTACATTGGATTCCCGGGCTCTGAAATCGCCCCCTTTTATGGTGTCGTAAAACAGGCGATACACGGAATCACCATCGTTTTGGTAGTTTTTGGCAGCATTTATACCTCCCTGCGCAGCAATTGAGTGCGCACGACGAGGGCTATCGTGAAAGGTAAATGCTTTTACTTTATATCCCAGTTCTCCAAGCGAAGCCGCGGCAGAAGCGCCTGCCAAGCCGGTTCCGACTACGATCACTTCGATCCTCCGTTTGTTATTGGGCGAAACAAGCGGAACATGACCTTTGTACTCCTGCCATTTTTCAGACATGTTACCGGCAGGTATCTTGGAGTTTATTTTAGCGCTTTGGGCAGTTGATTTTGCCATATCGTTTTAATTCTGTATTCGTGTAAAAATGGGCTAGAGAGGTAAGTTTGTTCTAATGATTCAGGTAAATAAGAATCGGAATTATGGCAAACCCGGCCGAGATGCCTATGGAATATAGATAGCCAACGCCTCTAATAATAGGGGTATAGCGCTTGTGGTCCAAACCGAGCGTCTGAAAAGATGACCAGAAGCCGTGCCAGAGGTGAAAGCCAATTACTACCATGCAGAGCACGTAAAACAGTACATACAATGGGTTTTCAAACGCCTCCATCACTGGCAGGTACAGGTTCTGTACCGGATGATCATAGGCATCAACTTCCACCGGAGGCAATACACCCATTTTCATTTGTAACCAGAACTGCCAAAGATGCAGAATCAGGAAAATGAAAATCACGATTCCCAGCCAGGCCATATTTCTGGCAGCACGTTCATTGGAGCGTACGTGGTTCACGGCATACTTGACATTGCCACGGGCTGCGCGGTTGGCACGCCACAATACCAGACCTTGAATGGCATGGATCAGAATAAAAGCGTACAAAGTGTAGGAAATGACCTTAATCAATGGATTGTGGGTCATGAAAAAGGCATAGGTATTAAATGCCTCGCCACCATCATCCTTGAGCAACTGAAGGTTACCTGCCAGGTGCACAACCAGAAATAGCATCAGGAACAGGCCTGTCAATGACATAATGACCTTCTGGCCGATGGAAGAAGAGAAAAATTTAGTTAACCAACTCATTCGTAGAATTGAAGTGAATGATAATCATTGAACTGGCTAGGATATGAATATCCATAAGCCTTTCGTTTTGCGGAACAAAGCTAGCAATCCAAATCGTCTGACTCAATATTCTTTCACAAAAACCTTTATTTAAGTCATTATTTAGAAGGCGTAAAAATTCCCTGCAAGAGAATTATTGGATTAATTGGCAATAAACAAAAGAGCCATGCTTGAGTCATTTTTGACCAATCGTGCCTCACGTTGGTAGTCAGGGCAAAAAAAATCCCGAATCTTCCTGTAAGCAGAAGATTCGGGATAGCTCATTGTAGCAGACTATTTATCAACTAAGCACGATCAATAGAAACGTGAGCGGTTGTCAGCTTTATCGGCTTTTTTGATCATGGATTTGAGCAAATTGGTTCTGTAGCTCACCATGGCAGAAGAAGCAATTTGTCTGCGGAACAAGGTTAAGTCGCTTGGAACCTGCGCCTGAGTAGGCTCGGTAATTGGAGACAGAACATAAACACCGCCATTTCCTATGATTGGTTTACTTACCTGACCAGCCGTGATACCAAAAGCAACCCCCTGAATGGCAGGTTCTCCACCCTGGCTCTGCTGGAAGCTCACATTCTTAACCGTATCAACACGGGCATTCCATTGAGTAGCCAGCGCATTAAAATCGGAAGAGTTGATCTTGCTCTTAATGTATTCCGCTTTTTTCAGGTTTTTAACTTTGGTATCAGCCTCTGGCAGATTTTTCAAAGTAGCCACATTAGCCTTGCCTTCCGGGATTACAGATTTAAGGGCTGCAACCAGATACTTGCTATCGAAGAAACCTCCTTTGGGGTCACGGAAAACGAATACTTCCGGACTGACGTTTCCAACCTTAGTATTTTCTTCAAAGGCCCAGCGAATTACACTACGGGCATCTTCTCCGGTACCAGCTGCTCCCAGGCTAAAGTCATTTTCTTTTACCAATGGCGAGTTTTGCACCAGGAACCCTTCCTGTCCACCTAAAGAAGTCAACTCAGTGAGTGACTTAGCTTTCTGAATGGCTGCAATGGCTTTGTCTTTAGCTGCCTGCTGAGTGGTTTTGCTTGGCTCAACTCGTCTGTTCACATAGGCAACTTTTACACCTATTTCATTATTGATGAACTTTTTGCCGGTAATTTGAATGATGTGCCAGCCAAATTGAGTAGCTACCTGATAATATTCACCCTGATTGCCTGTGTAGAAACAAACCTCATTAAATTCAGGTACCATCTGGCCCAATCCGAACCAACCCAGGTCACCACCTTTGGCACCTGAACCTGGATCCTGGCTGTTTTTTATGGCAATAGAATCAAAGGAAACAGTTCCGCCTTTGATGATGGCCAACAAACTGTCAGAACGGGTTTTGCTGGCTGGATTCTGAGGATCTCTGATCAGGATATGACGAGCTTTTACAGAGTCTGGAAGTGCTTTGCGATCAAGAACCTTGGCAATTTTCCATTCATCCTGATCAAGGTAAGGTCCAACAACGCTACCAACAGATTTGCTGAGCAAGCTGTCAGCAACTACTGGAGACAATTGGGCCTTGGTGCGATATTCGCGCTCCATCGTTCCGTTATTGGAAATAATGAAGGATGAATCACTTTTCGTGTCTTTAAAGCCTTGGACCAATTTAGCCACCTGCTCGCGGGAAGCAGCTGTATCTGCACTTGTTGGAATAACCACAAATTCTGTGTAGGCAATAATGCGTGATTCCTCGGTTTGATCGTATAGGTGTGGGTTTTTACTGAGAAATGCCTCGTAATCAGCATCTGTAACAGGAGCTTCTCCTTCTTTCACACGGTCGAATGGAATGGCCACGTATTGGAAATCAAGACGCTGGTTGCTTTCTTTGAAAACCATTTCTGCCTGCCATGCCGGTGTGTACACACTCTTGCTGGCCATGGCAACGATCTTATCTTCCAGACGCTTTTTGATAACCTCTTTTTCCTGAACAGCCCAATATGCGCGGTTGGTTGGATCATTGAATTTTCCATCTTCAATACCGGCTTTTACACTGGCCAGCATCTGCATGTTCGGACGACCGTCATTGCCTTTGAAGCGCTCAGCAATTACAGGGCTGATATTTGTACCAAACTGCAGATCCATCAACTCGTCTTTGCAAACACCAAGACCAATGGCTTCAGCTTCTTTAGTGACAACCGCTTCCTGAACAAAGTAATCCCAAACCTGCAATCTGATCTGGTAAGGATTCTGAGCTGCATTCTGCGAATAAATCAGCTGCTGATAATTTTCAAATTCATTGCGTTTGATCTCACGACCACCAACTGTTCCCAGGTTATTGACATCTGCCGCGCTGTAACGCTGACTATTTGAAATAATGTCCATCAAAATGAAGCCACCCAGTGCCAACACCATCGTAACTATAAGGATCCACCCGTTTTTACGAATCGTTCCGATTAATGCCATATTACTTAATTATTTGAATATCAAAGTTTTAAATTCAAAACCCTGCCATTTTCGCAGGAAGCGGACGCAAAGGTAATTCGATGAATGACAAAAAATAGAAAAAAATTTGTCTGGTTTTTATACAAGTTGAAATTATTGCGGCTCTTTTCGGGTATATATTCAGTCAAAGCCCTATTATTGAACCTTGTCAAAAGTCAAATATTTCAAACTCTAAAGCATTTGGTATGGCAATTCGAATATTAGGCAGCTTGTTATTTCTTCTCATGTTAGGCTGTGCGCAACCGGAAAACAATTACAACACCAGCTATTTCACAAACACAGACACCGGAGTTCAAACAGGCGGTGTGAAAGTTATCGAGATCCAGACGCCCATAGGTCCGTTCAAGGTGTGGACAAAAAGAGTGGGCAATAATCCCCGCATCAAATTGCTTTTGTTGCATGGTGGGCCGGCCTGTACACACGAATATTTTGAATGTATGGACAGCTTTTTACCACAAGAAGGGATTGAATATTTTTACTACGATCAGCTTGGGTCATTTTATTCAGATCAGCCGAAAGACAGCAGTTTATGGACAACCGAGCGATTTGTAGAAGAAGTAGAGCAGGTACGCAAGGCGCTTGGGCTAAACAAAGACAATTTTTACCTGCTTGGCCATTCCTGGGGAGGCATCCTGGCTGCTGAGTATGCTCTCAAATATCAGGAAAATCTCAAAGGCCTGATCATCAGCAATATGGTGATGAGCATTCCCGAGTACAATAAATACGCCTACACTGTGCTAGCCGACCAGTTACCACCCGGTGTTTTCGACAGCATCAGGGCCATTGAAGCTGCAGGCGACTATTCAAATCCGCGATATATGGAACTTTTGATGCCTCATCACTATGCCAAACACATATGCCGCATTCCTGTACAAAACTGGCCCGACCCGATGAAGCGCGGGCTTGATCATGTAAACTCGGACATATATGTTATGATGCAAGGACCAAGTGAGTTTGGCGCTTCGGGCAGGCTCCTGCATTGGGATAGAAAAGCTGATATGCCTGCAATCAAAGTACCCACCTTAAGCATTGGCGCCACACACGACACCATGGATCCGGCGGAAATGGAATGGATTGCCAATACTGTCCAGCATGGACGCTTTCTGCTTTGTCCAAATGGCAGCCATATGTGTATGTGGGATGATCAGCAGGTGTATATGAAAGGCCTGATCGACTTTATGAAAGATGTTGATACCGGAAAACTTTGAATACAAAACAACCAACCCGCGGGGTGTGATATCGCGTCTATCCCCAAAAAACTACTCCTATGAAACATCTATTACTATTTTGTGGATTTACCATATTCGCGTTGATCTCATGTAAAAAAGACTGTGTCAATACCCCTCAAGGATATTCAAGTGATCCAATTCGTTTCGATTCTCTGAAAGTAGGTCAGAAAAGCAGGTACGTCGGTCTTACTGGAGAAGCATATATCAACGATAGTCACGATATCTTTTCATACCAGGAAGATACCCTCACATTGGAAATCACCGCCGAGGATGTGAAAGGGTTTCTCGTAACAGAGTCGCTCGTTTATGCTGCAGATCCTTCTGTTTGGATCAAAAATGGCAAAGACTTGATTTATCAATATTATCTCAATGTGATTAACGACACCCTTCGAATAATACCTGCAAGTGACATTTATGTAAAATCCAGGATGTTTCAATATAACATAACAAAACAAGGGCTGCCCCTGAGAAATGTTTCCAGCCTCCTCCTCAACATTACAGGTTGGAAAACATCAGCTCCATATTGTGAATGTCGCCGTTTTGCTTTGGCATCGAACTACAACTTGTTTGGAATGGAATATCCAAATCTGAATGTACTCATTGAAAACTCAGCCATGGCATTAGACGGCAACGGAGAAACCTATGCCTATTCAGCAGAATATGGCATTGTCAAAGCCTCAACCTACAGCTGGTGGACACAAGATGGCTATGGCTGGGACCTGCTTACAAAACAATAAGCCAAAACATTTGCAAATCATTCAGTAAACAAAATGAACTTTTTGCCCCCAAAATCCATTTACCTTTGCACGAAGAACGATGAGAATTATGAATTATGAGTTATGAGTTAGACACCAATTCATAATTTATAATTCCACACGGGGCTGCCTGGTATTGACGGGAAAGTGTAGTCGTTTCGTAAGCATGCCGGGGCATGGTTGGTTATCCCGTAAAAAATAACGACCGAACAACAACTGGCAACAACCAGTATGCTATGGCTGCCTAATTTTAGATAATTAGAAAGCTATTGCGCCGCGTGAGGGCTACGCCAAGCGTCCCCCTCTTTTGCCTTGACTCCTGCTACAAAGGCCGCCGCGCATCAAAAACTTTGCAGGATTGCCCGATGGAATGCCTCTACCAAAGGGTGAAATCTAGAGGATAAGGTGCGGATAGGTGGGTTACTGAACCAATCCCGCGCACGAAAACCTAAGCAGTAAATAAGCATGTAGAAGGCGTTGCGGCGCTTTGTCCGGACGCGGGTTCGACTCCCGCCAGCTCCACAACCTTATTTTTTGGGTTAGTTTAGTTTAGGGTTCAATTATTGAAAATCAACACTTTACGATTTGAATCAAACCTAAACTAACCCATATCAAACTAACCGAGACTAAATTTTCTTACACCACCTTTTGCACCACTAATCAATTTCTTTACTTTTGTAGTACATCAGTTCTCACCTAACTACAAAAGTGATCCATGCGAAAACCGCGTTTCGCTCCCAAGCCCGACCCCCGCTTCCCCCACGTTCAGATTTACCTTCAGTTTACTTATGCACGGGGCAAGTTTCTACGGTACTACACAGGCGTAACCGTACCCAAAGAATACTGGAATAAGGAAAAAGAATGTGCTGTTCAGGGTCGCCACTTCATGGAAGCCGGGCAAATCAATATCCATCTGAACAAAATCAAATCGGAAGCGGAACAGATCGCCGCCCGGAGCTTATACAATAAGACTGAACTAAATAACGGAATCTTTAAGAATGAACTGGATACCTTTTTAGGGAAGCAGGAAACAAAGGATGAAACAGTTACCTTTTTCAGGTTCTTTGAATCCTTCATTAAAGAACGTGCAGCCAACCCCAACTACTCTAAAAGCAGCATCAAAGTTTACAATACGGCTTACAATCACCTGAAAGGCTATGCAGCCAACGTATTACGTAAGGAAATAACATTTGCCGATTTCAACCATGCCTTTTTCAGTGCGTATTCCAATTACCTTTTCAATCTGGATTTTGGCAACAACTACGTTCATAAACTAACAGCCACGCTCACCACCGTATTAAATGAAGCCGACCGCCGCGACATATCGCCCGACCTAAAAATAAAAAGTGGATGGTTAGTGGCTTCGCGGGAAGAACCTCCAGCGATTTACTTAACGGAATCTGAGTTAAAACAGCTTTTGCAATTTGACCTTTCCAAAAACCCACGCCTTGCCCGTGTCCGGGATCTGTTTCTAATTGGCTGTTACACAGGTTTGCGCTTTTCCGATTTCACCAAGATCAAACCCGGCAATTTTAGAAAGACCGCAGACGGTAAAGAATACATTGAAATCGTCACCCAAAAGACAGGCATTAAAGTGAGCATCCCTGTCAAATCTGAATTAAAGGAAATAATGGCAAGAAATGGGAACCAGGCACCACGCGCTATTTCAAATCAGAAATTCAATATTTACCTGAAAGAATTGGGGGAATTGGTTGGCGTAGATGAACCAATTATGCAAACCCGATTTGAAAATGGACAGCGGATTGAACATTCATTCCTTAAATATGAGCTGGTGACCACACATACCGCCCGTCGTTCATTCGCTACCAATGCTTATAAAGCAAATGTTCCTGTAAAGTACATCATGGCTGTGACCGGACATAAAACTGAACGGGAGTTTTACAAGTATATCAGGCTTCAGCCAGAAGAACATGCAATGCTTGTTTCTGGAAACCCATTTTTTAATTAATTACTTACTCTAATTATGATCTTTGAAGAAAGAAAATACGAAGCTATTGAATATGGCAACCTAGTTGAAATGCTCCTTAAAAGTGAAACAATAGATGAGGAGCTTTCGTATGCCCGTAGGTATGTCCTACGTCTAAATCCTAAATTGTTCTTTTTGCTTTTTAAAGCAATCGAAGCAAAAAAAGAACATGAAAAAATAAATGAAAATAGTGAAGAAGGAATAAGTCTAGGAAAGCTAAATGAAAAGCTGAATGAGGTTGAGTTTAAATTATCCGAGCATACTAATGTTATTCCTGCTGATTTACCAGATTCAATTCTTTTCGACTCTGACTTACTTAAAAATTATTTAGCTGACCATCGCACAATAACATTCAAGGCTGAAGATTGGAGAAGTTTTCAGAGATATATTGAGGACAAGCTCAAATCAATTCCAAAATCTTTTGAGTTGGTTTTTTTGAATTGGTGTAAGGAAATGCTCAACATGAATTATAAAAGACACCTAAAAGGATGCCAGAATCCTACAAGCTGTAAAGAAAACATAGGGTATGATCTAAGAATTAATTACATCGAAAGGCTAATTGAAGATGCCTCCCCACAGTTAGAAGACAGCGATTATGAAAGTTCTTTGCACTTCCCTAAAAACTTAACCAATAAAATCCAATGGTTAGGTAGTCAAAAGGAATTAGCAGAACTTTTTGTTGAATTGAAGAAAAAAGGTTGGATTGAAAAATTTGAGAATAGTACAATTCAGGATTGTTTTACAAACTCTAACAGTATCCCTCAATATTTGAAACCCGGAACCAATACCAAAACTGGAGAAAATACTTTTGAAAATCTATACACCGGTTATACACCCTTATTTTATGGTATAAAAGAAAACCCAAAACGACATAAGTAATTGATTGTCAATATTTATAAATAACGGTAATTCAAACGTTATTAGAAGTATGAACAACATGCTTGCACTTTCGCAAAAACAAAATTTTCTGCGACATGCAAGACATAGTATTAATTTCTATACCGGAATCTTCAATCCGGAATATCGTAGAACAAGCAGTTCGTAAAGCGATTTCAGAAGCAAATTTGCCAACTGAAAATTTCGATGGTGACCAATTGATCACCCGCAAAGAAGCAGCCTCATTAGTCGGGGTTTGCCTGGCAACTTTGGATAACAAGGTTAAAGCCGGGATTCTCATTAAATACACAACCGAAGGAATTGTACGCTTCAAAAAGAAGGAAGTGATAGATGCCTTTTCCAAACCAATGTTTCCAAAAAGCAACCGTGCTGCCAAAACGCAGGTAAAAAAAACGTAGGCAATGGATAAGCAAACACCAAAGCCTTTGCAGGAAGCAGTACATACATTAGCACAAAACGGGACAACCGATTTTAAGTCGTTCCTACAATTTGAGGAAAAAACAGTTATTGGAAACGGATCGGATTTGTCGGATTTGAAAATGTGGAAAGGCCGTGCAAAACGCAAAATAATTTCCCAAACTATGAATCTTTCATTGGTTACCGCTGTTGAAAACAAAGGCGAACCGGAACGGAAACAAGGCTATTGGAATGCCTACCATTGTCAGGAAAGATTGACAAACCACAACGGGCGTATTCATAGCAAATACTGCAAAAACCGATTTTGTCCAATTTGCAGCAGCATCCGAAAGGCTAAAATCATAAACCAATATTTGCCAGTACTGAAGACCTGGGAAGCACCTTATTTCGTGACTTTAACGGTTCGCTCCGTCCCTGCTAAGAATCTGAAAAAATGGATTGGAGGTTTCAAAGAGGCGTTCACAAAAATATTGGGGCGGCTCAAAAAAAGACACCAAAGAGGAAAAGGGGTGCGTCCGGTTGGCATACAATCCCTGGAATGTAATTTCAATCCTGGAAAGCGCACATACAATCCACACTTCCACCTGATCGTACAAAGTGAAGCGGTTGCTGAGGCGATTATAAAAGAATGGCTTTTGTTGTGGACACCAAAGCACGCCATTAAAAAATGTCAGGACAAACAGTCTGTGCGGAATATGGAGGAATGTTTGATCGAAGTTATTAAGTACAGCACCAAAATATTTACCGATCCTGATGTGATGAAAAAAGGAAAGGTGCCACAAAAAGTGTATGCCGCCGCGCTGGACAATATCTTTCAGGCATTGGAGCCACACCGCATTTTCGACCGTTTCGGCTTCAACCTTCCCAAAGTGGAAAAACAATGCAACATCCAGACGGTTCCTGATACGCAATGTGAAGACTTTATTTATGCCGTGGAGGTGTACGACTGGATCAGTGAAAAAACAGGCGAACGGCTCACAGGGTACGCGCCAACTGCTGAACTACATTGGCTGCTTTCCGATAATATGGATACCGATCTGGAATAAGGTTCAGGATTTCAAAAGAGGAAAATGGCTTTTGATTGGCTGGTTTAGGTTATGATGCGCTGATAAACATAAAATAAAATACATTTGTCACCACGCTCACAAACTAATCAGAATGCCAAAGCATGAACCTAACCCAATATATCCAAAACCTGAACACCCGCTATCAAACCGGAATAAGCCGGGAACACAGCTACCGTGGTGATCTTCAAACCCTGCTTTCCACTATCCTGCCTGAATACCTTGTAACAAATGAACCGGCTCGAATTGAGTGTGGCGCACCGGATTACATCATTACAAAAAAGGACATTCCAGTAGGTTATATTGAAGCGAAAGACATTGGGATAGACCTGGGAAGCAAGACCCTGAAAGAACAATTCGACAGATACCGCGCCTCCCTCAATAACCTGATCTTTACAGATTACCTGGATTTCCATTTTTATAAAGACGGGAACTTTGTAACGAAAATCGCCATTGCTGAAATTCAGGAAGGCAAGATCGTACCCCTGCCAGATCAGTTCGACGCTTTCACGACCCTGATAAAGAACTTTGCCAGCTCCATTTCCCAAACCATCAAATCGCCAAACAAGCTGGCAGAAATGATGGCAGGCCGGGCAAAGCTTATGGCTGATGTTATTGAAAAGGCTTTGAACGCGGATGATGAAAGCAAAGCCAATTCCGCGCTAAAAGGTCAGATGCAGACTTTCAAAACAGTATTGATCCACGACATTACCAATCGGGCTTTTGCCGACCTGTACGCGCAAACCATAGCCTACGGAATGTTTGCCGCCCGTTACCACGACCCCACCCTACCTACATTCAGCCGACAGGAAGCGGCTACCCTGATACCCAAAACAAACCCGTTTTTGCGGCGGCTGTTCCAGGACATTGCAGGCTACGACCTGGATGATCGCCTGGTGTGGATCGTAGATGAATTGGTACAAATATTCCTGGCCTCCGATGTAGCAGATATTATGCACAATTTCGGCACCCGTACCAAACAGGAAGACCCGGTTATACATTTTTACGAAACCTTTTTGGCTGCTTATGACCCGGATTTGAGAAAAGCCCGTGGGGTATGGTACACACCAGAACCCGTAGTTAACTTCATTGTCCGGGCTGTGGATGACATTCTGAAAACTGAATTTGGACTTTCACAAGGTTTGGCTGATACGTCAAAAATAAAAGTCAAAAGAAAGACAATCAGCAAGGCTACCGCGGATGCCCGTTCCAAAGTAAAAGAGGTTGAATATGAGCAGGATGTACACCGGGTTCAGATACTCGATCCCGCCACTGGCACAGGCACTTTTTTAGCTGAAGTGATAAAACAAATTCACAAAAAGTTTGAAGGGCAAAAAGGCATTTGGAGCAAGTATGTAGAAAATGACCTGATACCGCGCCTGAATGGTTTTGAATTGCTAATGGCCAGCTATGCAATGGCACATTTGAAGCTGGATTTACTACTTACTGAAACAGGTTTCAAACCGACTAAAGACCAACGATTTCAGGTGTATCTGACTAATTCCCTGGAGGAAAGCCATCCTGATACCTGGACATTATTTTCCAATGCTTTAACAGAAGAAGCAAATGAAGCCAACCTTGTAAAAAAAGACGCCCCGGTTATGGTTGTTTTAGGTAATCCGCCCTATTCTGTCAGTAGCTCAAACAAAAGCCCCTGGATTGAAAATCTGACAGCAGATTATAAAAAAGACCTGAAAGAAAGAAACATTCAGCCGCTATCAGATGATTACATAAAATTTATCCGCTTCGGTCAGCATTTCATTGATAAAAACGGGGAAGGAATTTTAGCATTGATTTCAAATAACAGTTTTTTAGATGGAATTATCCACCGTCAAATGAGAAAACATCTACTGGATAGTTTTCATAAGGTTTACATATTGGATTTACATGGAAGCTCTAAAAGAAAAGAAACCGCTCCCGACGGTTCGCCAGATCAAAATGTATTTGATATTATGCAAGGAGTAAGCATAAATTTGTTAGTCAAAACGAGGAATAAGGGTAAGATTAGACACCCGAAAGTTTATCATTTCGATCTTTTTGGCAAACGGGATGATAAATACACCTACCTAAACAACAGCTCTCTTTTTTCAATAAAGTGGGAATTACTAAAGCCTGACGCTCCGAACTTTTTTTGGACAAAAAAGAATTTTGATGGTGAAAGTCAATATCAAGCTGGTTTTTCTGTAGATGATTTTTTTTCAGTCTTTAACACTGGTATTGAAACGGGGAGAGACGACTTTTTTATTGGTTTTAGTGAAGACGCGCTCACAGATAAGGTTAGAAAAGTTTTCTATAACAAAAGCGATAAACAATTATTTTCAAAATACAAGATAATTAATACAGCGAGTTTTCCTTTTTACAGCAATATTATTTCATCAGAATTTGATGAAAAACGAATCCAAAAAGTCCTTTACAGACCTTTTGATGAAAGAAGTATCTATTACGATGAAGTGATCCAACGAAGGGCAAGTTACAATACAATGAAGCACTTACTTAAGACTAACATTGCATTGGCCACATGTAGACAACAAAGCACTTTTGATTTCCAGCATATTTTTGTTTCTAATTGTATCACCGAAAGGTGTACGGTTTCCCTACAAACAAAAGAAACTGGCTATGTTTTCCCTCTGTATATTTATTCTAATATTTCCAATCAAGCCACTCTCGACAAAACTACACGCAATCCTAACCTAAACCCCACCATAGTCAAACAAATTGCTGAAAAACTAAACCTCCAATTCACCCACGAAAAAGAACCCAACCCCAACACTTTCGCCCCCATTGACATACTGGATTACATCTATGCCGTTCTACACTCTCCTACCTATCGGGAAACCTACAAAGAGTTTTTAAAGATTGATTTCCCCCGCGTACCGTACCCGAAAGACGCAAAAACTTTTTGGGCATTGGTCGCCCTGGGTGGTGAATTGAGGCAATTGCACCTTTTGGAAAGCTCCAAAGTGGAAAAGTACATTACTCAATACCCGGAAGACGGTGACAACATTGTTGGCAAGGTAAAATATGAAAATGAGCGGGTGTACATCAATGAAACGCAATACTTCTCAGGTGTTCCTTTGGTGGCCTGGGAATTTTACATTGGTGGCTATCAGCCCGCGCAAAAGTGGCTGAAAGACAGGAAGGGGCGGGAATTGGGGTATGAGGATATTTTGCATTATCAGAAGGTTGTGGTGGCTTTGGTGGAAACGGATCGGGTGATGGGGGAGGTGGATAAGGTGGGGGTGGTTTAAATCGTCGTATTCGTTAATTCTATTATTCTGTTATTTTTCAAAAATTAATATCAATGGATACCACAATCCTTCATTACCATAAGAAGAAAAGGAAATTTGCGACTGATGGTTTCATTATCGAAAGTATGCAAGAGGATGTTGAAAGCTGGCAACTTTCCGGTGAAGAAAACTCAGATATACTGTTTCCCATTTTCAAACAAGCTACTGGATTGGATGTGGAATTACCACAAATATTCAATCAAGGTAAATTTGTTAGGCTTGGGCCACGTGGAATTTGTTACATCGCAGTTTTTGACAATGTAACACAATTTGATCAAGATTCGGAAGGTGCAAATGTCATCAAAGCTATGAATGCTCTCATTGTCAAATTAGATGCCTACAGGAAAAACAAGGGATAAATTGGAAGTTATTAACTGGCGTCCAATCAGCTAAAAGACAGGTAAGGCAGGGAATTAGGGCATGAAGATATTTTGCATTATCAGAAGATTGTGGTGGCTTTGGTGGAAACGGATCGGGTGATGAGGGAGGTGGATAAGGTAGGGGTGGTGTAGATTGGCGTTGTTTTTGGTTGGGACTAAAGAATAGATAATAACTGGAGAGCAACGAATAACTAACCCAACAATTTTCACTTGAAAATCAAAAAATGGACTTAGCAAACGTTCTTGCAAAACACAAACTTTGGTTAGAAAGCAAGGGCAAAGAAGGTGAATGCGCCCACCTCACCTTGACTGACCTCTCTGGAGCCAACCTTGCAAAAGCTGACCTCTCTGGGGCTGACCTGTTCTCCGCCAATCTTACCGGAGCCAATCTCACCGGGGCAAACCTTATTGGAGCATATCTTGGCGAAGCCGACTTTACGGGGGCCAACCTTTCGGGCACTCACCTTAATAAAGCCGATCTTACCGGAGCCGATCTCACTGGGGCAAACCTTAGTGGAGCTGACCTCACTGAGGCAAACCTGGCTGGCGCAGACCTTAGCCAGGCCCGTCTTTCATGGGCTAACCTTTCAGGGGCAAATCTCTCCGGGGCAAACCTCTCATTTGCTGAGATTGAATCTGCCAACCTTAAAGGAACCAACCTTGCCGGTGCAGATCTCAGTCATGCCGAACTTTTTGAAAGTGACCTAACGGGAGCTACATTGGCTGATGCTCAACTCATTGGAGCAAGACTCAGGCGAACAATTCTTAAAATGGCCAATTTTACTCATTCCAACCTGTCTGATGCTCTCCTTGCAGATGCCAACCTGGCTGATGCTAATCTTACTGGAGCTAATCTCACAAATGCGAATTTTTATTACGCGAATCTTTCTGAGGCAAACCTTAAAAATGCCAATCTAAAGGAAGCTTATTTGGTTCATGCTAACCTGTATAGCGCAAATTTTACAAATGCTAATCTCAACAATGCAACTTTGACGTATGCCAATCTTATGGATGCAAATTTTTTCAAAGCCAATCTTATGAATGCAGACCTAATGAGTGCAATTTTTGCGGGAGCCAATTTCGAAAAAGCCAACCTGGCTGGTGTCAAACTTTCTTTTGTCAAGTTTTTCCAAAGGTTATTAGGTATAGGTTGGCCCCCCAATTAACCCAACTATTTTGCAAAAGGATATTGTGGAGGATAATCAGATTATGAAGGAGTTGAGGACAAGATAAACGGAAAATAGAATTTGGTCGCCCTGGGTGGCGAATTGCGGCAACTGCATCTTTTGGAAAGCCCTAAAGTCGAAAAGTACATCACCCAATACCCGGAAGACGGCGACAATATTGTAGGCAAGCTGAAATATGAAAACGAACGGGTTTACATCAATGAAACGCAGTACTTTGCTGGTGTGCCGTTGGTTGCCTGGGAATTTTACATAGGAGGGTATCAGCCCGCGCAAAAGTGGCTGAAAGACCGGAAAGGGCGGGAGCTAGGGTATGAAGATATTTTGCATTATCAGAAGGTTGTGGTGGCTTTGGTGGAAACGGATCGGGTGTTGAAGGTGGTGGATAAGGTGGGGGTGGTGTAGAGATATTTCAAAAAACGACAGCCCAATAAATTTACTAATTATGACAGCAGAGCAGATTACATCTATTGGTCTTTTGCTTTCTTCGTATAAGAATGACCTGAATTATTTTGCTAATTTCATCCGATTTTCAAAAGGGGAAATTAGTTCAAAAGACTACGCAGCGAAAGCTCCAGGCTCTTTTAAAAATTTCATTGATGATTTCCGAGTTGCCCGAAGCACGCAAAAAGACTTAACCCCCGTTTTACTGGATTGTGCTTTAGAGTGGTATCAAAAAGGGGAAACAAAAGATGTGGATGGATTCACCCTGCTGATTCAGGATAAAAAGCTTACACACGATAAACGTGCAACTTCGCTTGCCTCGAAAATCATGTTTTTGATGAACCCTTGGGAAGTGATGCCGTTAGATGCGTTAGTAAAAGCAGCATTAAAGCATCGTACCAATGACTACACAAGATTTCGCATCAAATGGGAAGCTTTCAAGCAAAAGGAGCAAGAGGTCATCACATATAATGTAGGAAAGGTTTCTGGAATGTTAGAAGTTATTGAGCGTCCATTTGTTGGAAGGATTTCTGATTTGGCAAAAATTCGTGAGAATCGTTTTTTGGATAAATGGCTTTGGGTGAAGGGACAAAGAGAGTTGCCAAATCAGCGCAATCATTAAGTATTGGGCCTCGTATTTGGACAATATTGCAGCATAGATTCTGATTTTTATATTTAAAAAATTCTTATGTCAATTGAGCGCAATAAAACTTGGCTTTTTAGAATTATACCAATTCAAAATCTGGAATTTAACCTCCTTAACGGATTGTATTGTAAAAAAGCTGGTATCGTAGACCCTTCCTATGTCAGTATCGGGAGCCAGGAAATTATTTCTCGTCGAGATACCATAGATGTAAAATGTTACCCTGATACCAAAGTGAATGACTATGTACCCTTCTACTTTTCCGTTAGAACCCCCATGCTTTACAATATTTATACAGGTATGGGAGTACCTGCAAAGCCTCAGGAGGAAATTATTTATCTTTGTTGTAAACTAACTGATTTAGCTTCTGAGACATTCCAATGGTGTTATACTGATGGCAATGCAGCAAATGCCATAACTCGATTTTATAACGACTTAAAGGACTTGGAACAATTAGATTGGCATTCAATCACTACCACAGATTTCAGGACCAATAATGTTGATGGGGATGAAGATCGTTTAAGAAAAAAACATTCAGAGTTTTTAGTCTTGAACCATGTACCTACTAAATATATCAAAGCAATAATTGTAAAAAATTCTAAAATTGCGAGTCAGGTGAATGCTATTCTTGCTAAACTTGCCCTCAAAATACCTGTTCATACCAATCCTAATCAAGAATTTTACTTCTAATGGAATACATAACTGGTAATTTACTCGAATCTAGCACCCAAGCATTAGTGAACACAGTTAATACTGTTGGAGTCATGGGAAAAGGCATAGCTTTACAATTCAAAGAGCAATTTCCTACCAATTTTAAGGTATATGCAGGGGCCTGCAAAAGAGGTGAAATGAAAATTGGGAAGATGTTAGTTGTAAAAGAATTAACGTTGGAAGGCGAAAAAATCATTGTAAATTTTCCAACTAAGGCTGAATGGTTTAAGAAGTCACAGTACAGCTATATTGAAGAAGGGTTAAAGGATTTAGTAAATGTTATTCAAGAATACAAGATAAAAAGTATCTCATTACCACCACTTGGCTGTGGTAATGGGGGCCTCAAATGGGAGAAAGTAAAAGGACTAATCGATCAATATTTAAGCCCATTACAAAACATTCAAATTATTGTATTTGAACCCAACGATGCCGTCAAAAAGATACTCCAAAATGAAAATCATCGGAAAGAAGTAGAATTGAAGCCTGGGCGAGCGATGCTGTTATATGCTTTATATCAGTATGCCAAACATGGGGAGCCCGCTAGTGTATTTGCTGCCAACAAATTGGCTTATTTCCTTCAACAAAGCGGAGAACCATTGAAGTTACAATTTGTACCATATTATTACGGCCCTTATTCCAACGTCGTAGAAAAAGTGTTATATGCTTTAAATGGCAAATATTTGAAAGGGATGGAGCAAATGCAAACGAGTCCATTTGAGTCTCTAAATTTAAATTGGGAGAGGTATGATGAAGTTGAAGGATATATAAAGAAAAATCTTAATGCGGATCAACTTCATCGATTAACCAGTTTGTTTGAATTTATTAAGGGTTTTGAATCTACACTTTCATTGGAAGTCCTTGCTTCTGTTCACTTCTTGACAACTAAAAATCCCGGGATAAAAGAAGATGAATTACTACAAGGTATTCAATCATGGAGTGACCGAAAAAAGAATATAATCAAGCTTGACCATATCCGTATTGCTCACCAGCATCTTCAAGAATATGGCAGTCGACTCGACTTCAACTAATGATGAAAGTTGGATTAACTTTCTATACTCTCCAAGCACTCACTACTTTTTACAAGCAAAAACTATGAGATTGGATTCTAAATGATATTTACTAAAGCCATAACATAAATTATCAGGCAGTCATTCAGAACACAAATACCGACTTTTTTACACCACCTTTTACACCACCCAATACAAAAACAAATATAATTAACTGACTAATAATCAGTTATACAATTGGGTTCGACTCCCGCCAGCTCCACAACCTAACATGAGTCATCCAGAATTCTGAATGACTCATGTTTATTATTTTATCCAATTCAGGGTTTGCTATAACCGTTTAATGGAGGTCGTCTCTGAAACGTACGTTGGGAGATGATGATGAACGACTTTTAGTTGGTGCATTTCTTACACAATCCCGTCCAACACGATTTCGCGCTTCACTTGCTGAGGCTCCTTTAGACTTGGCGTGATTTGCCGCCTTATTTGCACGATCTGCACATTGTTGTACGCGTTTTCCTTCAGTAACAGGAGCGCGTGAATTTATTCCTTTCTCTGAGTAGCCAGGCGACCTTCCTCTATCCAATGATTTTGTTCCACTATCTGAGGAAAAACCCGGTGATCGTGTTTGTGCGGCTGCTACTCCAATTCCGAATGTGAATGCGAATAAAATTAAAAAACCTTTAAGCTTCATGATAAGAGTAAGTTGGTGGAGTAGGCGTTCAATACATATAGGGATTTTATTGTTTTTTAAAAAAAACGAAAGATTGGATTGGATATTTCACAGATTCAAGAATTTTATCAATTATTATTATAGAATGGCGGAATATTAGGGCTGACATTCTATCTATACATCTTCTCTAATTTCTTAATTCAATGCTTCAACTGTTCTACCTCAGGGATGGGATAGGTGTTTTATAAATTAGTACAAAGTGAGAACCTGTTGTAGAAGTGTATGATTGATAGCCACCGCAAAGTGGTTGTGAAAACACTTGTCATACTGAACGCTGTTAATCAATGATTTAGCCGCAGGCGATTTTCAAAACCAAACAGCGTGAAGTAGAATGATGCGCCCTTTATTCTTTTGGCGATCGTCCACCTGTTCTCTGATATATTTAGTAGAGACATCATCAGTTTCGGAGATCGCGAAATAGCTACCATAACTGCCCTTACAAATTTGGGTGGCGTTGACCCCATGCTGAAAGGGCATTTCGGCATTGCCTTTAATCTGGGGGTAACTAAAGAGCAACTTCTTGAATTACTTGCAATGGTTGAATCTTTAACCGGGAAGCATGTGGAAGGTGCAATGGAGATCCTGGAAAATGCTGCGGAATGAGCAAGGAAGTAGTTGCAGGAAATGTCCCTCACTCCACCAACACAAACCCCGCCCAGAAATACGGATTCTGATACTTCTCCCGCAACTCTTGTTGTGCTGAACGGAAGGCCGCAGGAATACTCATGTTGTCTGTCAGCCATTTGCTGTAAAAGGTCGTCATCAATTCCTTGGTTTGAAAATCGGGAACTTGCCAAAGGCTCATGATGAGATATTTAACGCCTGCTATTTTAAAAGCTCGCTGAAGACCATATACCCCTTCGCTGCCTTCTATATCACCCAAACCGGTTTCGCAGGCAGAGAGCACCACCAATTCTGTGTTACTCAGATCCAAATGACTGATCTCATACGCCGTCAGAATACCATTATCCATGCCCTTTTTGAATGGTTTTCCAGACTCCCAGGTGTGGTTTGAACCTGCCATCAACAAGCCGGAACGCACAAGCGGGTTATGACTTGTTTTAAAGCCTGTTTCTTCTTCGTCTAATTCAATGGAGGCATCTTCCCTTGGATCCGGGAAAAAGAAGCCATGTGTGGCCAGGTGAATCACTTTCGGAGATGGGCCATGGCTACCAAGAACCTTAAAGGCTTCCTCCGTGGCTTCAAATCCTTTGCGGACATAAGTATCTATTCCTGCTGCCTCCAAAATCGGGGCAATGGATTCCACCTCCTTTTCTGTCCATTTCAGGTAATTCCAATTTCCGCCACGAGCGCTCTTGATGGTTTGTCGGGCAATTTGCTCTGAAGAATCTGCTGTTAGGGGTTCTTCCTGTCCCCTGCTGGCAAGATCCAGGTTATCCAGATTCGCATTGGTGGCAAAAATGGCGCTGGAATCCATTTCATATTGAATGCCACCAAACAATACAGCATTATTGTCAATGAATGCCCTACTTTTCTGATCCAACAATTGCCTCGTGCTACCCAGCTCGATCAAATGGTATTTATCGGCAAGGGTGCTGTCAAAATTTATAGAAATCGCGCCAATATTTATTCTGTGCAGCAAGCCTGTTGGGGCGAAATAGACATTACTGGCATCTTTCAGGGTGCTGTCAATTGGTTGCCAAACGAGTTCATACAAAGTCTTACTGGGTTTATCCTGCGCTATTACCCCTCTTTCCTCCTGGGCATATAAATGAGCCACATAATCAGCTTTTCTTTGTCCGGACAATCTGAGCAATGAATCGAGGGACCTTTCCTCAAACAGCGGAACAAATTGAGGTCCATTCCAGTCAGATTTTAGCAAAAGAGCGGCATATAAAACACTGTCTGTTTCCTGAGCCTTTGAGTTAATAAACCGGTAGCGGATAAACTCCAGCGCGACCTCTCCGGGCTTTAATCGATCGCGGATATCCTGCCAGTTTGGAATTCTGCGAGCCTTTTGAAAATCAGGCAAATTCCGGATCAACATTTTTTCATAACCCTCAGCTTCAATTTCTACTTCAGTAATCCTTTTGTTGTCTGCGATTGGTCTTGCGTATCGTTTGGCCAGCCGGCGATGGCATCCTTGCCATTTAGCGTAAATTTCATGGGTAATGCTATCAGCGCCTGCAATCGCCCGGGCAAGCAGGCGCTCATTTTCCAAAACCAGCCCATTAAACAAGAGATTGATGTTATAACTTTCCTGATTTAGAGTAACACTGGGATTTATCTGAGCGAAAGATTGAAAAGAGGCTATATCATATTCAAATTTGCGCATAAAGGCAATCATTTGGTTTTCAGAAGAATAAGTGGCTGCTTTTTCAATTTGAAGCCGGTTGAGCTTACTCAGCTCCAAAAAGATCAGGGTAGCCTCCTTGATGCGATTTGATTTTTGATATAGCGCTGCCAGGCTAGAAAGTGTATTGGTATATGCCGGAGATTCTTTTCCCAGTTTTGCTGCCTGAATTTGCCATGCCTGCAGCAGCATTTTTTCGGCTTTATCATACTCACTTTTTTCCATGAACAAATTGCCTATATCATATAATGACAAGGCATTTGTGGGGTGATTCTTGCCAAGTATCTTAATCCGGATTTTTTGAGCTTCCAAATGCATATTGTACGCCTTGTCATAATTACCTCGCTTACTGTAAAAATTGGCCAGGTTACTCAGAGACATGGCGTAATCGGAATGATCTTTACCAACTGCTTTTTCTGTAATTTTCAAGGCTTCCAGATACAAAGCTTCTGCCTGGGTGTTTTTACCTGTTTTGACATATAAACTGGCGAGGTTATCAAGCACTGTAGCATAATAGAGATGCTCCTCCCCAAGCTTTTCTGCTCTAATGGCTTTCGCCTGTAGATAAAACTTTTCAGCTTTTTCATAGTCGCCGATATCCATGTAAAGACTGGCCAGACTATTTGCGATAAAGGAATATTCAAGATGGTTTTCGCCGACATTCTTGGCTTGTATGTCTTTGGCTTCCAGGTATAATTTTTCAGCTTTACCATATTCGCCTTTGCTCAAATACACTTTTGCCAGGTTGACGAGTGAAAAAGCATAACTATAGCTGTCTTTCCCCAGTACCCTTGCCTGTATATCAATTGCTTCCAGATACAAATTTTCAGCCTTTTCATTTTCAGCCTTTTCACCGTAAAACACGGCCAGATTATGTGCAGAATAGGCATAATCCGGGTGATTTTTACCCAACGCTTTTCCCCAAATGTCGTGGGCTTCCAGATACAATGGCTCCGCAGCGTTGTAGTCATTTTTATCTGAGTATAAAATAGCCAGGTTTTCCAGCGATTGGGCGTAAAGTGGATGTTGTTTCCCCAATACTTTTTCCCGAATTGACATGGATTCGAGATACAGCTTTTCAGCTTTATCAAAATCGCCTTTGTCAGCATATAAATTAGCCAGATTGTTTAATGCCTGAGCAACTTCAGGGTGGTTTCTACCGAAAGTTTTTTCCCGTATTTCTACAATTTTCAAATACAATTTTTCGGCTTTATCATGCTCGCTTGTGAATAAATAAAAATCGGCCAGTTCAAACAAGGTTATGGCGTAATCGGGATGGTTTTTACCTCTTGATTTTGCCATAAGATCGCAGGCTTCCTGATAATACTCTTCCGCTTTGTCAAAGTCGCCCATCTCATCATATAAGGTTGCCAGGTTATCCAGCGATTCGGCGTACTTCTGATGCTGTTTCCCAAATACCTTTTCGCGAATTGACATAGACTCCAGATACAGCTTTTCTGCTTTGTCAAAATCACCTTGATTTGCGTACAAATTGGCAAGATTATTTACCGACTCCGCATAATCAGCCTGATCCTTGTCTGATGCCACCGCGGAACGAATCTTCATGGCTTCCAAATACAGCTGTTCTGCCTTGTCAAATTCAGCCAGATAAGCATATAGATCAGCAAGACTCCGTAAGGAAATTGCATAATCAGCATGCTCTTTGCCCAGGGTATTTGCCAGTAGCGTTTTTGCTTTCAAAAATAATTGCTCAGCTTGAAGGTAGTTTCCTTGATCAAACATGATCTGTCCCAGGTTGAGGCAGACTTTGCCGTAAGCCGCTGATTCTGAACCAATAGTCCCCAATACCAGCGTTTCTGCCTCAGCAGTCATGTCAAGCGCCTTTTCGAACTTAAACTGAGAGGAAAGATAGTCTGATACCAGCATCAGACTATCCACGGTTTTAATGACTGTCAGCGAATCAGGATTCTGACAAATACATGAATTCGAGGTGACAATAAATACAAGTAATAAAATGGCTTGTTTCATACCTTTTGTTGATTCAATGGATTTTCCAAAGGTACACAAGTAGTTTTCAAGCTGATTTTATCTGAATAACAAGCCTTCTAACTAACTATCATTTAATACTATCAGCCTGCAATGCAACATCCCGGCTAACTGTAAACAGTTAACCGGGATGCAAACAACACAGAGATATGTTGCTTATTTCACTACAGCTACTTTTTCAGACAACATCAATTCTCCACTCAAATTACGCACTGTTACCAGATACAAGCCTGTATGCAGATCACTCACCTGCAATGTATAGCGGCCATAAACCTCATGCGTTTCATTGCGCCACTCGCGCTGCAGCAGATCATGAATGCGGATGTTGTAGGTTCCATTTCCAGTGTTACCAAGATCGAGAATAATCTCATCGCGGGCCGGATTTGGATATAAACTCATGTCGGAGGACGGCTTAGGACTTAATCCAACTGAGTTCAATGCTTCCTCCAGGGAATTATACCCAAGTCGCTGGTAAGTTTCGAGATAATTCAACATCTCGCTTTCGCTCATCAATTGAGTTGGCAATGAGGCATTGTCTGCGTCTCTGAGTCCGCCTCCGCAGCAACCGCATACAATGATGACAGGCGAGCAACTCTCTGAAGCGGCGCAGTATTCATAAGTTGGCGACCAGGCCGATTCCGGACAACGCGGGTTGTTTGAATTCAGCGCTTTAATCCGAACCGTAAAGCAATCTTCGCCAATTGGTATCACCCATGGAGAGTTGGATACCAGGAATGAATCTATACCCAAATGATTTGAAGAGCAACATTCCGATACACTTCCGTAAGTCACTTCCACCAGATATCCGGTGGCTCCGGGTACGCCATACCAGGCAATTTGAGGCTGTCCGGGAACATAACTCACTGATCCATCTGGATTGCAATATTTCACGATGGGCTGCTCACAATATAGCGAAGTGGGCGCCAATTGACATTCACAAGGAGGCGTGTATGAATCTGTCCATGTGCAGCAATTTGGTGCGATGCCAGTTACAGTCACTTCGTTAACCAGGTCTACCTGTCCGGTAACATAAGTGCCCATTGTGTTATCTTTCCATACAATATGGTATTGATTTGGATCAAGCGGACTGTTGTCAACAGAGCTGAACACACCAAATGTTACCTGCGTATTGCCAACAGAGTTATTGCAGGCTTCATAGCAAGGATGCGGGAACTGCAAACCCAATGAATCTGCCAAGTCATCTCCACAGGCAGCTATGAAGAAATTGGTAAATTCTGAACAGTCTACCGCACAATCGACAGTCACACAAACTTCCGGAGCATCAAGAACACATATATTGCTTGCCAACATAGGGACGTGCGGGACACTGCCTGGATAAGTATAGTGCGTATATTTAAAGGAATAACACGCTTTTGAACCAACCGTAATCGGATTTAATTGGTTTACCGTGTAGCCTAGTGCAGGACCTTCAACTACATCCCAAATGATCTCATCCTCGTTTACTTGCATAACAATTGGCACATTCGTGTCGGCATTCACAAGCGTGAGTACAACATTGCCGCAGGAATCACAGGTTTCCAGCACCTTTACATTACAGATATAAGCTTCACGGCAATTGGCAACTCCTTCAAGGGTAATACAACATGCTTCACCTTCAAAAATAAATTTCGGAGTTACAATTACCTCGTAAGGAATCCACAATGCATTATGCTGGATGGTAAACTGATTTCCGGAAACATTAGGCGGTAAAACCCAATCAATATTATACAGATCTTCATCCAGGAGCTCATGTGTTGAATCATCAATCAGGCTAAAGGTTATATAGTTTCCATAACACTCCGTTTGCACTGAAAGATCAAGATTGCACGGTGTACCACATGGTGAATCACATGAGTCAACACATACCAATGTTGTGTCAGTTAACACACACTCCGATTCATCCTCACTGGCAAATGACCATTCAAACTCAAAGCAATCCGGAATGCTTGAATTATTCAGATGGATGATGGTGTTTGGATCATGCGGATCTTCGAAAGTAACCAGACAAGGAGAGCAGTTCACCTGAGTCCAGGTTCCAACAGCCTCACAAAATGCATTATTTCCGTTTAATCTGATGGTATCCGTAGGACAATGGTCCTGATCTGTACCTGCAGTAACCAGCTTTTCTGATTCGATGATGAAGGTCAGGAAAATGGTAGTGGTGCATTTTTCTATAACACCTGAAGTAGGCAATGTGGAAATAAGATCAATTTGAAATACATACTTTCCACACTCGTCAACTTCCAGGTTCAACCATTGCATAATGCCAACATTGGAAAGTGGATTAATACCCGTTTGCTCCAATACCGTGACTTTGGTGCCGTAGGAAACATTGTTTACCACCGAGAAATAATCAAATAGCCTGATGGTTTCTGTCCCGTTACTACACAGGAAATTAATGGTATCCGATTCAACTTCAACAGTTGGGGCGCCAAAAAACCTTACATAGGTATTAAAGTAACATATTTCGTAACACACATCAGGGTTACTAAGTATCTCCTGAATATAAGCCCAATTGTCATCATAATTGTCAAATGGCAACTCTAACAATGTTGGAGGATTTGGTCCATCGCAATCATCATCCAGGTAATAACGAATAGCATTAAGGGTAAGTACAACAGAAGATTGAGATAAGTCCACGTCATGTGGAACAATGATATCTCCGGCATGTGCATGGTCTGGTTCTACATAAATTCCTGTGCTCGAGGGTATGCTCCAGAAATACAAAGCATTGGGAATGTCGTTAAATGAAAATGGATATGAACCGGCTGGTAATACATTGTTACAAAAATTATATTTTTCCTGAGGGCCCAGGCCTACCGAATCAACATCCAATACTACGCATGACACAGAAAAGGTTGAGGGAGGGCAAGGATCTATATTTGAAACAGTATAGGTAAATGTGTACTCACCTGGTTCAGAAGCGGTAGCCGTAACATTTCCGGCACTTGGATTAGCATTGCTGAATGTAACATCTCCCGGACCAGATTCTAAAGACCAGGTTCCGTAACCACCACATCCAGGTCTGTCTCCAAAGAGATAAAGTGTTCTATTGCACGATGGACATCCGCTTATAAATCCTTCAATGATCCCGTCTTCATTGGGGTCCCATGGATTTCTGAAAGTGACCATTACAGTTGCCTCCTCATAGCAACCTCCATTGGAAATGGTGTAGGTTACTTCATAATCACAGTTCTCCTCGTTTACGGATTGCAAACGATGCAGGGATACCATTCCATTGCTTATACTTTGTTGGACCAAACCGTCATCCGGCAAAATGGAAATGGAAGAGTATTCATCAATTCCCGGACTGTTTACCTGAAAACTCACATCATTGCATCCTATGATTACACCGTCCTGGTTTCCATCCAGCTCTGTGATCACAGGAGTAGTGGCAGGTCCGGTGACAGTAAAGGTTACCTGAGCACAAGGCATGTCATGGTTACCATCACCATTTACGTCTCTGCATTCCACACACAATTGAAACGTATACTCCCCGGCAGGCCAAGTTAAAGAGGATGTGTTGTTAATTACTTCAGTGCTTAATTCTCCCTGAGCCGAAAAATCTATTTCGGAAGGGTCAATGTTCACGTTGCCTGTAAAGGAAACAAACGACCACTCAAGATTTAAGGGTTGATTATAATCGAATGAATTGGTAGTAGATAATCGCATTACATCGGTATGACACATGGTGGCAACCGGATCGATTTCTGCGGCACACTCAAGTTGTCTCTGTGCTGTAAGACAGGTAGCCATGAGTATGCATAATAAGGCTAAAAAGGTTCTCATTACAAAAGATTTAATTGTGAATAGTAGTTGGGTGATGCCTCTGTCCATACCCGGGAATTCAGGACATCAGCACCAATTTTCAACAAAGTTCACCTGCATCACTTTTGTAAAAGAGGACAGATTTATGTCGTTATACCTTTGTATATTTTTTTAAAAAAACCTCCATAGCAAGCAAAAACAACATAGTTACAGTAGTTTATTATAAAATGTCGTAATCTTTTAACTTAATAAATGGACACAATAGCGCATCCATTCCTGCAAACTGATTGCAGAAAGCAAATAGACTTGAGCAATTTTAACATGTGTAAACTGAAATTACCAGTTTAGCAAGGATTCCATTGCCACCTCTACCTTTTCAATAGATGGGATCATCGTCTGTTCCAAGGTCGAGTTCAAGGGAACCGCCGGCATATTTTCCGCGCCAATTGTACGCACAGGAGCATCCAGGTCTGTGAAACAGTTTTCCTGAACCCGGGCCGCCAGGCTTTGGGCAAAGGAGCCATTTACCTGTTCTTCTGTCACTACCAACACTTTACCGTGTTTACGCGCCAGGGCATACATGGCTTCTGCATCAATCGGGTTAAGCGTTCTGAGATCCAGAATTTCAACCTTTCCTTTGAATGATTGAGCCGCGTTAAGGGCCCAATGCACCCCCATGCCGTAAGTGATCACACCCAGCGTTTCACCTTTTGCAATGAATTCTTCCGAGGCTTCCAATACCGTTTTGGCTACTCCGAAAGGAACCACATAATCTGCATCTGGTTCCACGGTACGGGCCATTTCAGTGCCGCGAACCTTGCTCCAGTACAGACCTTTGTGCTCAAAGATCACGACCGGATTTGGATCGTGCCAGGCAGATTTCAGCAGTCCTTTCAAATCTGCGCCATTGCTCGGATAGGCAATTTTCACCCCTCGAACCTGGGTAACAACAGATTCCACGCTACTGCTGTGATAAGGGCCGCCGCTGCCATATGCGCCAATGGGCACACGAATAATACAAGAAACCGGCCATTTTCCATTGCTCAAATAACAGGAACGGGCTACTTCGGTAAACAACTGATTCAGCCCTGGCCAGATGTAATCGGCAAATTGCACTTCTACGATGGGCTTCAAGCCAACCGCACTCATGCCCACCGTGCTTCCAATGATAAATGCTTCCTGAATCGGTGTATTGAAAACGCGATGGTCACCAAACTTTTGCGCCAGGGTTGCCGCTTCCCGGAATACACCGCCAAGTCGCGCTCCAACATCCTGACCGTATAAAAGCGTATCGGGATGTTGTTCCATAAGTTCTTCAATGGCAAAAAGCGCACAATCAACCATTACTTTGGCTTCACCTTTGGCCGGGGAGCGGTCTCCTTTTTCTTCCAACACCGGCGTAGGAGCATAATCGTGCTTGAACAGATCCTCAGGATGGGGATCTTCTGCATTTTTGGAGGCCTCAAAATCGGCAGCAACTGTTGCTGCCGCCTTTTTCTCAAGCGCCTTTATTTCTTTTTCTGTAAATCCGTTGTCAAGCAACTGCTTTTTCAGGATTGGATAAGGATCGCGGGAGCTGTGTTCTTCCAAATCATCGCGGTACCATTCTTTTCGTACGCCCGATGTATGGTGATTCAGCAACGGCACTCGAGCATGTACCAGAAATGGTCTTCTCTCTTTCCTGATGGTATCTATGACCTCTCCGAGTTTTGACCAACAAGTCGCAAAGTCATTACCTTCCAAACTTACAGCCTCCAAACCTGGAAAGCCTTTCGCGTATTCAGCAGCGTTGGCGACTCTTGTTTCCTCGGCATTGGCTGAAATATCCCAACCATTGTCCTGCACCAGATATAATATGGGCAGTTTTTTCAAAATCGCCATTTGCAGGGCTTCAGCTACCTCTCCCTCTGTAACCGAGGCGTCACCCAGCGAGCAAACAACCAGCGGTGGAATCTTTGACTTTCCATTTTCGGAATAATGGTATGGATATGGATTTTCGAGGTCTACTTTCTTGCCATTACCTGCAGCCTTATCGACGTATACACTCCCATAAGCATCGGTTCCCATTTGCTCGTGGTACCATAGTCCGAGCGCTGCGCCGGTTGCCGGAATGGCTTGCATACCGGTTGCACTGCTTTGATGCGGTATTTTAGGGAAATTATCGTCTTTCAGGCTTGGGTGGCAGTAATAGGAGCGACCACCTGAAAAAGGATCATCGCGTTTTGCCATCAGCTGCAACATCAGTGAATAAGGTCGGAGCCCCATTCCCAACAACATGGAGTCATCTCTGTAATATGGGTACACATAATCACAGGGATGTAGTTGCATGGCCACGGCCAGTTGTATGGCTTCATGCCCTCTTGATGTGGCATGCACGTATTTGCTTACAAATTTGAAATTGTCCTCGTAAATCTCGGTCATGGCTTTGGCTGTGGCCATGAGCAGGAAGGCTTTTTCCAGCACTTCCCTGGAGGCAGTATATTGACTTTCAGTATGTTGAACTTTCTTCTTCTTGGACGCTACGGTAGGCACAGGCATATTTTTTTGGAAAGTACTTCGTTAGGGGTCACAAAACTACAAGAAAAATAGCTGCCGAAGGTCCTGGAAAGCCTATTGATGTACAATTTATGCTACACCAATTTTGCTGCGTTTATCAGACCTTGTGTTACCTTCGCCGGCAGTTTTTGGTTCTCTGTTTGGTCAAAATGAAGTGATCACAGGGATTAAAAGGGAATCCGGTGTAAATCCGGAGCAGTCCCCGCTGCTGTAAGTTTCAAAACAGCTTTTATGCGATTAGCCACTGGAAACCCGGGAAGGTGCATAAAAGTGAAACGAGCCAGAAGACCTGCCAGATGCTGTTAGTTACCTGGGCTTCGGGTTGAAGGCTCTCGGGCGGTTTGCAAGACCTGCAAAATGGTTTCTGCAACCATTCGTTCTTTCCCCGTTTGCCTTTCATTTTCACCGTTTAAATTCATTAAAATGAAAGTCAAACAATTATTTTTTCTGCTTCTTCTAGCTTCTTCACTTTTCTTTTCCTGTGAGAAAGACACCTGTGGCAATCGTCACGGCAATTACAGTTCCGGTGTTTTTGTGGTCAATGAAGGCCAGTTTGGCAGTACTGGAACCATAACCTGGTATGATCCGGCTAGCGGAGAAACCGTACAGGATGTTTACGGTGCTGAGAATTGTGGTGCACCACTTGGCGAGTTTGTCCAATCACTGAATTTTCACAACGGCAATGGATACATGGTAGTGAACGGAGCCAACAAAGTTGTGATTGTAGATGCCAGGACCTTCCAATATCGCGGGGTAATTGAAGGATTTGAACTACCAAGATTCTTCATGCCTGTAAGCGCTCAATATGCTTATGTAAGTCAATGGGGATCGGATGGCCTTAGTGGCTCTCTAGCCAAAGTGGATTTGCAATCCAAAAAGATTGTACAAGTCATTCCAGTTGGGAAAGGCCCTGAAAAAATGGTTGTCGCAGAGAATCGTTTGCTGGTGGCTAATTCCGGCGGGTATGGAGAGGATGCAACGATCGTTGAAATTGACCTCAGTACTGATAATATTTTAAACACCTACCCTACCACGGGCAAAAACCCTTCATCTCTTGTATTAGAGGACCCTGCAGTCGCCAATGCACTCTATTTGTGCAAAGGTTATTTTCTGGACACCAACATAGAAGGCAACCTGAATCTCATGTCCGGTGGAACAAACAGTGGCATATCCGTTGCGCCTTATTCAGATGATCTGGTACGCGACGATAGCGGCGCTACTTTTTTTACCAGCAATACAAGTATTTATCAGGTTTTTGGCAGTGGTGGGCATTACACCGTCAGCGAGGTTTTTGCGCAATATGCGTATGGTCTGGGCCTCGACTCTGTGAATGATTTGCTTTATTGCGCCGACGCCAAGGATTTTAACAGCGCTGGAGAGGTGGTGATCAGAAAATTTAACGGAACGGTTGTGGCATCATTTACTGCGGGGATTATACCGGGAGAGGTTGTGGTGGTGCCTTAGGAATTATGAATTATGAATTATGAATTATTTCCTTGAACCAGGTTGTTGATCAAACACATCGTTTGAAAGCGATTTGGAGCTGTAATACATTTTAGATGATTGATATTGATTGAATTACATTAGTCAAAGCAACAATTCCTAATTCCTTATTCCTAATTCATAATTCATAATTCATAATTCATAATTCATAAAAAAAGCCCCGAAATCTCGCGACCCGGGGCAATGCGTTCATTTATTTTTTCAGTTCAAGTTATGCTGTGGAATCTAATTAATCTTTCCGATCAAATGTACTTGTTTTACAAGAGGATATCCGTTTTTATCAGTGTTTTTAAAAATCACATCGATGCTTTTATCGACATCCCCTTTGAAACTGCGCGTATCGAAGTCAATTTCGATCAGGCCTGATTCACCTGGCAGTATGTCATCCTCTGGCCATTTGATGCTCATGCACTCGCAAGCTGTAACCAGCTCTAGTTCAAGTGGACGTGTTCCGATGTTATCAAAAATGAATTGAGCGCCCACCAGCACACCTTCGTCCACGTTGCCAAAGGTCATGATGTCGTTCACAAACTTGACCTCCACATCGGCCGGGTTGTCTTTTTCAGGCTTAACTGTATCATTCAGCGGCTTCAGCAAATTTTCAATAAACTCGAAAGGGTCGCTTACAGATTGCTTACCACTTGACTTCTTCTCTATTATTTCAACTTTCTCGGAAATAATACTTGTAGGGCCTGAAATGATCTTAAATTCGGTACGGCGGTTTAGCTGATGTTCTTCTTCAGTACATTCAACTCCGTTTGAGCACCCGTTCAGCAATTTGGTTTCACCATAACCCTTTGCCACAATCCTCTCCTCGGCAATGCCTTTGGCTACGATCCAGCGCTTGGCGCTTTCTGCACGGCGTTGAGACAGGTCCTCGTTGTATTTGTCCTTACCACGAGAATCGGTGTGTGATGACAATTCAATTACCATATCCGGATACTTGATCATCAAATCGGTGAGGTATTGCAGATCTGGTTCTGCATCCGGACGAATGTTGTCCTTATCAAAATCATACAGGATATTGTCGAGCCTGATGGGTTCATTGATGCGGATGGTATCGTATTGAGGAGCTTTGCGTTCCAGGCGAAGCGTGAGCCGCTTATCTACCGTTGTAGTCTTTTTCACGCCAACGGTATTAAAACTCAGGGAGTCCGGCTGGAATCCATCTGCTTTGGCAACCACGATGTAGGATTTGTCTGGTTGCAGGGTAAAATGGAAGTCATTAGCAGTGGCATTGCTTTTTTCATCCACATTGATGGAGTTTTTGCCAGTCACGTCAATCACACTCACCGTGCAGTTTTTCAAAGGTGGATTTGTTTTTTCACCTTTCCAGCGCAAACGGAACGTGGTGGCATTGAGTTCCACTTTAATCCGCTCATATTCCCAGGCATAGATGTCATCACAACAGGTTTTGCTCTTCAGGTTATTCGGACCCGGGCGGTTGCTGACCAGATATCCCGTCATACCATCAGCCGACACAGAAAAGTACTGATCATCCAGCGTGGTGTTGATTCCTTCGGGCAAAATTTTTGCTGCGCTCCAAACAGAACCGTTCCATTGGCTTTCAAACACATCGAGTCCACCCATGGTTGGACGGCCGTTGCTACTGAAATACAGTTTACCATCAATGTAAAATGGAGAGGCTTCATTGCCTGCTGTGTTGATTACATCACCGAGGTTCACAGGAATGCCAAAAACGCCTTCAGATTTTTTAGTTGCATAATAAATGTCATCGCCACCTTTACCTCCCGGCATGTTGGCTACAAAGAACAACACCCTTTCACCAAAGAGTTCGCCTTCGCAAGGATGTTTGGCAATGTACTCACCGTTTACACCAACTACTTCATTGGCTGCACCCCATCCATCGACGGTTGCGGGAGCGTAATAAATTTTACTTTCTGCCAAGCCTTGTCCTTCTTCCGCCAACTTGACACGTGTAAAATACATGGTGTTGCCATCGGGGCTGATGCTTACATTACCCTGGTGGTAATCTTCCCTGTTAATTTGCGTGCCCAGAGGTGTTGGTTCTCCATACTCCGAACCTGAACCCGGCGCTTTATTGGATACAACCTTTGAATACCAGTCACCTTCCTTTCCATTGAGCACTATGACCTCTTTGGATGCAAGGGTGGTATAATACAATTCACCGCGACTGTAAAAAGGAGAAGCTTCGGTCTGTGGGCTATTGGCTTTTTTACCGAGGTTATCCACTTTCAAATTAAGCGGTTGTTTCATTTTCCGCGCCATTTCACTTCCTTCAATTTCCAGCTTCGCAGATGCTTTCAACGCATCATCAGTGCCATCCTGGAGATATTCTTTGAACATGGAAATGGCTTCTGCATGTTTGCCATTGTATTTCATACTAAGCGCAAGCCAGTAGCGCAATTCTACATATTCCATTTTGCGGTCGCGACGTACCAGGCGGTAAAAGCTCTTTTCAGCTTTTACATAATCCCGCAATTCAAAATTAAGCATGGCAATTTTGGCTGCCAGCTCGTTGGACTTTTCCTCATCATATACTTTTTCATACAGATCGAGGGCAGCATAAGGATTTCCGGCTTCCTCCGCCTCTTTGGCAGCTTTCAGATTCTTTTCTGGTGTAGCACGGTTAATGGGTTGCGCATTTGATGCAATTGCCACAAAGGTTAACAGCGTGAGAAAAAAGAGCGTTTTTTTCATCGTATAGATCACCGGATTACCGGCTTTGATTTTAATATTAAAGGGTAGTTTTTGTTTGTTTGGTCTTTATCAACGCTTAGAAACGAGGGCAAAGCACCTTGGTTTTCACCACAGCAGGCTTGTATATCTTCAGAATGTACCAGGCTGCCAATTCAAAACCACCGCGATAATCAGAAGCGGTCTTCAGGTTGGAAATGTTCACATCATAAGCCAGACCAAGACGCAGGCTTTTGATCTGAGCGCCTACCATTGGGTGAATGGCATCGCCAAGGCGGTAGCCCAAGCCAAACAGGAGGTTGATGTCTTTTTCCTCGTTGAACAGGTACGAACACAATCCCTGCACAATGATCTCGTCAGCGCCGCTCATGGTTTGATACAGGAAGCTTGGACTAACCATGAATTTGTCGTTCAACTTGATATTAAAAGTACCGGTGGCCACAGAGCGGCGGCCGATTTTATCAGATGAAGTTTGTGGTGAAGCTGTTCCACCACTACCTGTACTTGTAACAAGACCATATTTACCCTGAGCGATGTGATACATGGCATAGCCAATGCTGAAACTCATGGTTTTATTCAATTGCGAACGCAGGGTAATACCCCCATCAATATCCGTCCATTGGGCGTTCGCCTCTGTTATATTCAAAAAATCTACCTGATCGGCAGCATTGTAATTTCCTGTTGGGTTTCCTAAATACCCTTGCTCAAACGTCAAAAGGGTTGGGTCCAGCTTCCGGCTGGCCTGGCCATATTGAGCTCCAAAGGTTAAGAAGGTAGTCGCTTTTTTATTAAGCGCCAGGTGATAGGAGGCACCCAGTTTAGCCGCAGTGTGTGTCAGTTTGCCTTTACCAACTTTGTCAGTAAAAAACATAAGTCCGGCGCCTACCCAATCTTTCTTCCGGAATCCCCGGATAATGGGTGCATCTACATATAAGGAAGGTGTTTTAAACGAACCACTGTTGCCAATTACACTGGCCCATTGACCGCGGTAAATACCGCCAATGCGAAGTGTACCTTCAAAGGCCCCGATGTTGGCCGGATTGAGGGTCATTGGCGACATGTTGTATTGAGAAAAGTGGATATCCTGGGCAGAAATATTGTTCAGAAAAAATCCCAGTGTAAGTAGTAGAAGTAGTTTTTTCATGCTCATAACCTAGTGCGTTTGGGTTTTAGTGTTTGAGGCGGTAAATCATATTTCCGCGAAAAATAGGGTAAAATCAGGAATCACCAAGCAAGCTGGCTTGCCCTTTTTGATAAAATAAATGATTTGGCAGATTGCTGGCAAATTCGGGTTAAACAGCCAACTTTGATGCGATTGGCTTTTTAACAGTTTCATTTCAGGCAAAACATGCTCATGTCACAGAACTTTTCTCGCAGATTTTACGCAGATTCTGATGCACAGATTCCACGCAGAAAATCTTGCTGGAAATATAAAGGCCTTTACTTTTTCTTCTTTTTAGGAGCAGGACGACTGGTTTTCTCCTTAACAGGTGCATCCTCCACCTCGCTCAAATGTACCGGAGACTCTACGCCGGCGCCAGAACGGAACCAGAAATACAGTCCGCCAAAGCACAACAAAAGAGTGATAAATGAAGCTGCGAAAGAAACCTTTTCACCCAAGATATAGGATCTCGGCTCAAACCTCATTTCCAGTTTCTGATGTTGGCCGGCAGGCAACTTCATTGCCCTCAAAAGGTAATTTGCTTTGGTAAATCCATCAATTTTCTGATCATTCAAATAGCAATTCCAGCCTTTGGCCGGCGGATAATACATTTCAGAAAAAACAGCCAGTTGATCCGTTTTTGCAGAATACTCGTACACCATTTTATCCGGGTGATAGGAAACGAGTTTTATAGATGCCGTACTGTCTGGCTGAATGGTAAATCCGCTCAAGGATGCAGCATATTTTTGCTGAACCACCGCAGTATCATGAACATTTAGGTTTCGAAGTGCTGCAAGCTCAGCATCGCCATTAGCTGCTAATTCATACCCTTTTACAAACCAGACATTTCCACATGTCTCAGGGTTTTTCATCACGCCATTATTCTGGGTTATGAGATACTTGACGTTCATCATACCCAGAATATGCAAGCTGTTTGCCAGGTTTGAACCAGACAGGAATGTATCCACCACCTCCTGGAATCTTTGCAATTTGGCAGCATGATAACCACCGATGTTTTCATGGAAGTAGGAAGGTTTGTAATTGGTGGCAATACCTCCCCCATTCAAATCCAGCACGCGGAAATGCGGATCAGGATCGGCCATGATCTGCTTGTCTGCGTCCGAAGGCTGTGGAGCGGCTGTTGCGGCACGTTTTGGATAATATTTGCTATCATTCAATGTACGGCGAGCTACCAGCCAGTGGTCTGTCAGAGCAAGGGCGGCAACGGCCAACACCAGCAAACCTGCTTTCAAGGCACCACGTAGATAAAACCAGATAAGCGCTGCGGCCACCGCCAGGAATCCAAGCGATCTGTATACATCATTGTACAGCAAGCTGGAACGATCCTGTTGCAGCACATTTAAAAGATTACCGCTGTTACCCAGTCTGTCGTCATAAGGTCCAACTGTATTGGCAAACATGATGGCCATTACACAAAGTGCTGCCGTTATGCCCGCCGAATACATCAGCGCCTTTTTCTTTTTGTCGAATGAAATGGTATTGTCTGTGAGCTTTTGCAATCCCAAAGCGGCCAGTACTGCCAGGGTTAACTGTCCAAGTCCAAAGGCCATGGTTACCGCCCTGAATTTGTTAAACATGGGCAGGTAATCGTACCAGATAAAGTTCAGGAAAAAGTGTTTTCCCCAGGCAAAGCTGATCATCACCAAGGTGCTGATAAACAGCCACCATTTGACATTTCCTTCAAGCAGGAAAAAGCCCATAAAAAATAGCAAAACGGCTACAATACCGTAGTAAATAGCGGTTCCAACAAAAGGCTGTTCACCGGTGTACATCAGACCACCAACCTGCTGTTCCCATTCAGCAGGCGACATGCCGTCCGGTCTGTTCTTTTTGAATGTAGTAGTATTCTCAAAGGATTCGCTTGAGCCTCCACCTGCGGCGTGGGGAACCAGCAAGGTGAGACTTTCCTCAATGCCACAGCTCCAATCAAACAAATACTCTTTGGTAAGTCCGTTACCCTTGTCCTCTTTTGAACTGAGTTCAGATTCTCCACGAATGGTTTCACGGCTGTATTCCAGCGTAGGCCACACCCTGGAGAGGTTACAGGAGAATCCGATCAAAATGGCGATGATGCTAAAAACCGCCGCTTTCCCCCAATCCACCAGGCTTTTTTGTCTAACTGACTCTATCAGCTGTCCCAGGCCATAAACACCCATAATGATCAGGGTATAATAGGTTATCTGGAAGTGATTTGCATATATCTGTAAGGAAGTAAACAGGGCCAGAACCGCCAGGCCTGCCAGCCATTTTTGTCGGAACAGCAATACAGTGCCTGCCAGCATGGCGGGTGCAATAGCCAGCGCAGCCATTTTAGTGGAGTGCCCGGCTTCCAAAATGTCTACATTATAAGAGGTTATTCCAAAGGCAAAAGCTCCAAAAAGTGCCACCCTCCAATCAACCCTCAGTACTGAGAGTAACAAATACATGCAAAACATAGCGACAAACATGGATGCCCATACATCGCTGTAACTGCGCCATAAAAAGAGCGCCTTGTAAAATGGTTTGCTCAGGTTTCCATGAGGTGTTGTGTATACCTGAAATGATGGCATACCACCGAATAAGCTATTGGTCCACAAGGGAGCTTCTCCATCCTTTTTGATGTACTCCTGTATTTCTGTTTGAATGGCTCTGGCCTTGTCATTATCCGATTGCGGGAGTGCTTTGTTTCCAAAAAAATTAGGCGAAAAGAAAATGGCGGAAACAGCAAACAGGATCAATACTGCATATAAATGGGGCAAAAACTTTTTGAAATCCATAGAGCTTTACAGGCTTTTAACGGAAACAATTTCAGAAAATAGTGCTTCCGGACGTTCGGAGCGAAGGTAGAGAGAAATAATGTGATAATATGATAATTAGATAATGTGATAATGAGCTAATGTGACGATGTGTTGTTAAGCCTTCTTTGGAGAACCACACACTAAATTAACACAAAGATATACCATTGGTCTTTTCAAGTCTGATAACTTGGCACCTTTCAAAATACTGAAATCATGACCCGTTTTTCCTTTGCCACCTTGATACTGCTGTTTGTATTTTCTTGTACTGCAGTCAGAAAAACTGCCATTGACACGGCGCTTTATGACAAGCTTGCTGACGGGAGAGTAAAACTCCCAAATTCATGGAAGCTTACAGCTGCCGGTTACCAACACTTGCCGCTGGGAGACCTGCCTTTGCAAATTGCCGTTTCCAAAAACAACAAATACCTGGCTGTGACCAATAATGGAGCGGGTGATCAGAAAATTCAGCTTTTTTCAATGGCCGGTGATCAGGTGGTTCAAACCAGTGAAATCAGCATTCCGAAAGCATGGTATGGATTGGAATTTAGTTCGGACAACATGAAGCTGTACGCTTCGGGTGGAAACGACAACACCATTGTCGTGTACGCAATTGTAAATGGACAATTGAAACAGGATGCCATCCTGGTTATGGGAGAATCATGGCCAAAGCAAAAGATCTGTCCAACCGGTATTTCCATGGATGAAAGTGTGGGCAGGCTTTTAACAGTCACCAAGGAAGACAGTGCACTCTATGTTTTGAAATTATCTGGCGAGATTGAAAAAAGAATATCCTTGCCAGGTGAAGCTTTTGACGTATTGGTTTCAGAAAAACGAAATGAAATTTACGTTTCACTTTGGGGATTGAAAAAGGTACAAGTATTTGATAGACAATCATTTGCCTTAAAACAGGAATTGCCCGTAGGTGACCATCCAAACGAAATGATCCTGAACAAGGCACAGACGCTCCTTTATGTAGCCAATTCTCTAGACAATTCAGTTTCAGTCATTGACCTGAATACAAAAAAGACGCTGGAAGTTTTGAACGCTGCACTGTACCCTGACGCCCCCAATGGCTCCACCACCAACAGCCTGGCCTTATCACCCACTGAACACGAACTATACATCGCCAATGCAGATAACAATTGCCTGGCCGTATATGATGTATCTGAGCCTGGGAATAGCAAGCCACTTGGGTTTATTCCGACTGGCTGGTATCCGACTTCTGTTCGATGCATTGGGAATAAAATATTGGTGGCCAATGGGAAAGGCATGTCATCCCTGCCCAATCCTAAGGGGCCTAGTCCGTTGAAATCTGACATTCTCGGTGAAACTCAGGTGATTAAAAAACTGCTTCTGGGGACCTTGAGTGTAATAAAAACACCAGAGGCCGGCCAATGGGCTGCCTATTCAAAGCTTGTGTATGAGAACTGTCCTTACAACAAATCAAAAGAACTGTTTGCAGAAGGAGAAGCCGGCAACCCTATTCCGCAAAAGGTTGGTGATCCGTCTCCTATTAAATATGTGTTCTACATAATCAAGGAAAACCGAACTTATGATCAGGTATTGGGTGATATGCCCGATGGAAATGGCGACACTTCGCTTTGCCTTTTCCCAGAAAAAGTCACCCCTAACCAGCATGCACTTGCCCGGGGATTTGTGTTGCTCGACAACTTTTACGTGGATGCCGAAGTGAGCGCCGATGGTCACAATTGGAGCACCGCAGCCTATGCCAATGATTTCGTAGAAAAGACCTGGCCAACCGGTTATGGCGGCCGTGGCGGCAACTACGACTTTGAAGGCTCCCGGGAGGTAGCTTTCCCCAAAGGTGGGTTTATTTGGGATCATTGTGCCAGGGCAGGTGTAAGCTATCGCACCTACGGCGAGTTTACTTATAATTTCAAGGCAAGCTACAAAACGCTTGAAGACCACTTTTGCGAGTACTATTCCGGTTGGGACCTTGATTATCAGGACATACAACGCGAAAAAGACTGGGAGCACGACTTCGACAGTCTCCTAAACCTGGATCAGGTACCGAGGTTTAACAGCATCCGCTTTGGCAATGACCACACTTCAGGCATGCGAAAAGGCGCCTACAGTCCTATAGCCGCTATGGCTGACAATGACCTCGCGGTCGGTCGTTTCCTTGAGCATCTTTCACATTCAAAAATATGGCCGCAGAGTGCTGTTTTCATTTTGGAAGACGATGCCCAAAACGGCGCCGACCATGTTGATGCCCACCGAAGTATTGCTTTTGTAGCTAGTCCGTACACACGCCGAAATTTTGTTGATCACACATTTTACTCTACCTCTTCCATGATGCGCACCATGGAATTGATTTTGGGTATTCCCCCCATGAGTCAGTACGATGCCGCTGCCGTGCCCATGTGGCGTTGTTTTAGCGATAAAGCTGATTTCTCTCCCATAAAAGCAATTGAGCCGGGCGTGCCGTTGGATACAAGAAATGCCTGGGTGGAACCCTTGAGCCGTATTTCAGAAACCTGGAATCTTGCGGAGCTGGATGCTGTGCCTGAAAGAGAGTTTAATGAGGTATTATGGAAAGCTATTAAAGGTCTGAATAGTGAAATGCCGGCACCACGCCGGGCAGCCTGGCTGGCTCCTGACGAATCTGAGGAAGAGGAAGATTGAATTAATGTGATAATTTGATAATGAGATAATTCGATAATGTGCCGATGATGTTGGATTAATAGGCTTTGTAGTAAGTTTGCTGTGCTTTCACTGTTGTCCGGTTCTTGAAATCACGGGCAATTATTTCCTTTCAACTTTTCCATTCCTGATTGTATGACCTATATACATTTTTTTCGCAAACCATTTTTTCTGGCAATTGGGTTTTGCATGTTGCTTTTTGCCTGCCAAAACGATCCAAAAGTTCCAGAAACAGTTCAAAATACCGACCCTGACACCATTCAATATCGAGCTGTTTCTGCGGAAGGTGCTGACACCTTTTTAATAAAAGAAGGGAGCGTACATTGGTTTGGAAAGAAGTCATTGGGTGACGGACATCAGGGCACTATAAAGGTAGTTGGAGGTATGCTACTGGTGAATAATGGCGCCATTGCCCATGGAACCGCCCGTATAGACATGGGCTCAATTGCTGTTGAGGACATAAAGGATGCCGGAGAACGCAATGATCTGGAGTCGCATTTGAAATCAGAGGATTTTTTTGGAGTTCAAAAGTTTCCTGAAGCCGTTTTTACCATTGGTGAGGTCCTGCCTAGTAACAATGCTGCTTTTAACTGGCTGGTAGTGGGAGACCTCAATATGAAAGGGAAAAGCAATCCCGTAAATATTCCGGTTAAAATGGAGGTGAATGGCGACAAGTTGGTAGCAAACTCTCCCACATTCCCAATAAATCGCACACAATGGGACGTCAATTTCAGATCTGGAATTTTGGGTACTGCCAAAGACAAACTCATCGACGATAATATCCTCTTGTCGCTGGAATTGGAAGCGAGGAAAAAATAGGCATGGCCAGCATTCTGTTTGCACAAACATATTTCTACCGTTTTGATGAAAAACAATGGAGAACGGCCCAACCATATCCGCCTTACGGAACCATGTATGCTGCGGCCTATTTGCGCGAACTCGGGCATCAGGTATCCATTTTTGACACCGGGTTAAGGGAATCACCTGATGAAATTGAGTCGGCTATCAAGGAGTTCAAGCCAACCTATTTTGTCCTTTATGATGACGGGTTTAACTACCTGAGTAAAATGTGTCTTACACGAATGCGTGAGGCAGCCTACACCATGGCCCGGCTTGCACACGAATCTGGCTGTAAAGTAATCATCAGCAGCAGCGACAGCACCGATCATTTTACTGAATACCTGGCCCAGAAAATAGATTATGTGATTTTGGGAGAAGCTGAAATCACGCTGGCAGAATTAGTGAACCAACTTGAATCCGGTGTTGATGAGCTAACGAAGATAGACGGCATTGCCGCCAAAAATTCTTCAAAAGAGGTTTTTAGAACAAATTCGAGACCGGTATTACAGAACCTGGATTCGCTGCCAGACCCTGCCTGGGACCTCATCGATCTCGAGCCTTACCGGGCAATCTGGATGCAAAATCACGGGTATTTTGCCCTGAACCTCGCTACCACCAGAGGCTGCCCTTACAAATGCAACTGGTGTGCCAAGCCGATTTACGGAAACCGCTACAATTCCAGAAGTCCGGAAAGAGTAATCGACGAGATCCAAATACTGACAGAGCGATTTGGCGTCCACCGTTTCTGGATGGCAGACGACATTTTCGGGTTAAAACCCGGTTGGGTGCAACGATTCCGTGATCTGGTGAAAGAAAAGAAGCTCAACTTCCAATACAAAATACAAAGCCGGGTAGATCTGCTTTTGAAAGAAGATACCATTGATGCGTTGGCAGAATCGGGCTTGAGGCAGGTTTGGGTTGGAGCCGAAAGTGGATCACAGAAAATTCTGGATGCCATGGACAAAGGCACTAAGGTTGAGGAGATTGAAAAAGCAACCAGGTTATTGAAAAGCAAAGGCATTGAAGTGTGCTTCTTTTTGCAGTTTGGCTATTTAGGAGAAACCAGATCGGATATTGATGCCACCATAAATATGGTAGAGGAGCTGATGCCCGATGACATTGGCATTTCGGTTTCGTACCCTCTCCCTGGCACCAAGTTTTTTGAAAAGGTAAGCGCCATGCTTGGCGAAAAACAAAACTGGAGCGTTTCCGATGACCTGGCGGTTATGTATCCGGCTACCTTTTCTCCGGGGTTTTACAAAAGGCTGCACCGCCTGGTACACAAGAGATTTCGCTTGAAACAAGGTTTGCGGGAATGGCAGAATTTGTTTTCATCAAAACGAGTGAATTTCCGAAAAGCAGTCAAGTCTTTTTATTATGGTCCGGCTGCGTTGATTGATACTATACGGTTGAAGTTTCTGGAGGGTGATTCCGGAGGGAATAGATGATTGCACTTTTCTTTCATCCACGTCTAATTTCACGCAGATTTTCGCAGATTATTTGAAGAAGGTCTGTTTGACATTTCTTCCTTAATACACATTGAACGACCTCCAATATCAAAACCCATTGACATGACAGAACAGGAAGTTTTCTCTGACATTGCGGAAGAATACGATATTCAATTTACTGATACCAGTATCGGGAAGGAGCAGAGGTATCGGGTTTGGCATTATTTAAATAAAAGTGTGAATGCGAAGCCGGGCGTGCTTGAATTAAATTGCGGCACTGGCACTGATGCTATCTGGATGGCAGAAAAAGGTTGGAACGTACTGGCAACGGATGGTTCGAAGGGCATGATCCGGGTTGCAGAAAAGAAAATCAGGAATGCTGGACTTGACAGCCCGGTACAAACCGAAGTATTGAGCTTTGATCAGTTAAAACACCTACCTGATGATTCTTTTGATCTGATCTTTTCAAATTTTGGCGGACTAAATTGTATTCCCCCAGATGAGTTGAAAATGTTGTGGAGGGTGTTAGAGCAAAAACTGCGACCAGGTGGACAAATCATAGCCGTCATCATGGGAAAGTTTTGCTGGTGGGAGACTTTGTATTTTCTGGCAAAACTGAATGTCAAACAAGCCAAAAGAAGATGGAGTAAGCAGCCTGTTATGGCGACACTATCCGCCGATTCACAAGTAAAAACCTGGTATTACCATCCCGCAAAATTGCATTTCCCTGAATCATGGAAATACCTTACTATATCAACCTATCCAATTGGATTTTGGATACCACCATCCTATCTGGGATCATTTTTTTCCAAATTTCCTCGCATTCTTCAATTGCTGATTTTTCTTGAAAATCATGTCACTTTTTCATGGATGGCTAAAGCAGCTGATCACTTTTTGATCAGGATTTCGTTTAAGCTTGAGGACGGATTATGAATTATGAATTATGAATTATGAATTATGAATTATGAATTATGAATTATGAATTATGAATTATCATTCAAAAATAAACTTCCCGGAGCCCAATAGCTGACCTTTATTTAAAATCTGGAAAGCAAATAACCCTGCAGGCAAAGCTCCTCTCTTGATTTCTACATTTTCACTTTGAATGGACATCTGACGAACCATTTTACCATGAATATCAAATACTCGAAGCTCTACATCATTTGAGGAATGAAGTGCTTCAGGAATATTCAGGTAGGCTACATCTGCGGCCGGTTGTGGATAAACGTAGCCACTTAGGTCCTGAATTTTTATCGTTGAAACACCGCTCAATTTTTCAGTTGAAGCGTACATCCTTTGGGTCAGTTTATTATTAGAATCATTTAGATTTCTGAATCCAATTTGCACCATTCCGTTCCCAGCAGTCACAGGATCGGTAAAGAAGTCCATAATAAACAACTGGGTTTCACCTGCCGGTATTTGAATGGTGGTATAATCCACAGTCGTGGCATAACAAATATCGATGCACATGGAAGTACTCCAGCCGGCAGGCACATTTTCCGCCAAGCGTTTTATCTCGATGTCTACAGGGTCGCTGGTGGTGTTTTCCAGTAATGCCTCAACATACAGCACATCACCCGGGCTGCCATTGGCGATTGAGTCGGACAAAAGCCGGAAGCTGAATTTTCCATTTGAGCCACCGGAACTCACACAATCCGTATTTCCGTTCAGGAAATTTTCAATATCACATTCCATGTTATCGGGCGCCCGGTTAAACCAGCCATGCTTGGCCACCACAATTCCTTCCGGGCTAATAAGGTATGCATTGTTGGGCGCCGGACCAAACACCGACCACCAGTTATTACAAGGTCCATCCACAAAAACAGGTGCATAAATATCCAGGTCATTCAGCATATCGCTCACGATATCCAGACGCTCGCCATATGTAACTGGCTGCCGATATAAAATGCCTGCATTTTCATTGGGAGAGCCAGTATTCACATAACCAAAATAAGGGCTAATGTCAATGTCAGGATGTGCTTCCACCGTATAGATCACACAAATCGTCACCTCATTCGCGTATTTGCTTACCAGATTATTCAAGGCCGGAACTTTGCCCCTGAACACGGGGCAAGTGTAATTTCCATTGACAATTAATACTGGCTTATCGAGACTTAGAAAAGAAGAAATGTGAAACGGATTGCCATCAGGGCTGTATAATTTAAAATCGGGGATCGTATCGCCCTCCTGTAACCCGGAATCAAAAAAGGAACCTAAATACAGTGGGATTGTACATATTGGCTCCGAAGGATCGGGCAAGCTATCCACTCCGATGAATGGCTTGAGTATACTTTGACCGGATGTGAAACTGATAAAAAGAGAAAAGAGTGAAAAGGTAAAGATCAATCGCATAATGAGATAGTTTTGGCTATAGACACTATTAATCACAGGCAGTTTAATTTGAGGCCCTAGTTTTGTCACTTCAATTGCTATGAAAGTACTTTTTAGTCACGGCTACTTCCTTGCGGACGATACAAAGGAAATGAAGATCATGAAGCCCTACCCTCCCCTTGGCTTGCTGTATCTGTCTGCCTGGCTTGACAAATTTGGCCTAGAAAATGAAGTGTTTGACACCACATTTTCATCTTTTGATTTGCTAAAAAAACAATTGCTGCTCGAAAAAGCGCCCATAGTAGCGCTGTATGCAAATTTAATGACAAAAGTCAGGCTTTTGGACATCATCAGATTTATCCGCCAGGAGCCAAGTTTGTCAAATAGCCTGATAGTGCTGGGCGGTCCGGACGTCACCTATAATTGTGCCGATTACCTGGCTAATGGCGCCGACGTACTGGTGATTGGGGAGGGAGAACAAAGCATGCTCGAACTGGCATTAGCCTATAAATCAGACATGTCTCGAGCTGCCAGGATCAAACAATTCAGCCAAATTTCCGGACTCGCTTTTTTGTTAGAAGATGGAACTGAACACAAAACTACCCCCAGAGAAAAGATCCGGCAGCTGGATGATTTACCTTTCCCCAATAGACACAAAATTGACCTTGAGCTTTATCTGAAATCCTGGAAAAAAACTCACGGCGAAAGTGCCATAAGCCTCAGTACCCAACGTGGATGCCCCTATACTTGTAAATGGTGCAGCACAGCGGTATATGGACAAAGTTACCGACGCAGGAGCCCTGTCAATGTTGTGGATGAGATCGTTCAACTTCAGCAACAATACGAATTTGATCACATCTGGTTTGTGGATGATGTATTCACCGTTAGCCACAATTGGATTGCTGACTTTCATAAAGAACTTACTGAGAGACAGGTTAGTATAAAATTCGAGTGCATCACCCGGGCTGACCGACTTAATGAAGCTGTACTAAATCAACTCCGGGCGTGTGGCTGCTCCCGAATTTGGATCGGCGCGGAAAGCGGTTCTCAACGCATCATTGATGCCATGGATCGCAGGGTGACGGTTGATCAGGTGAGGTCCATGATTCAAATTGCCCGGGATGAAGGCATAGAAACAGGCACGTTTATTATGCTTGGCTATCCCGGGGAAAAAGAGGAAGACATCCGCGAAACGGTACACCATCTTAAGATGGCCAACCCGGATTTGTTCACCATTACGCTCACCTACCCCATCAAAGGCACTGCCTTATATGAGGAAGTAGAACCCTCAATTATTGAAGAAAAACCCTGGCAAGTAAGCAGCGACCGGGACCGTGATTTCAAAAGGACTTATTCAAAAAGGTATTACGGATTTGCCATTCGCTGGGTGGTAAATTCGGTTAATTTGCACAAACAGAAATCATCTGGCAAAGCATTTACAATCAATCAGTTATTGTTGCAAATTAAAATTCAGACAGCCAGATTGGGCATGATATTCTCTCGGCTTTAGTTTTTCTTTTTACCTGAAGACAGGAAAATATCATTCAATAAGCCACCTTCCGGCAAATCACTGCGCAATTCCCAAAACATGATGCCGCCCAATCCTTTGTTTTTAGCATAAATGGTCTTGGCCTGAACGGTTTTTGTATCATCGAAAGTAGCAAACTCCCGCCTGGATGGACTGTACGCAAAGGCTGCCTGGGAAGCAAAATCCCGGTATTGGTCAAAGCCGTTTTTTGCCGCAAACAAATCATCAAATTTCTTGTAGGGAACAGAGGATTTGAAGGTGCCAAGCTGATAAAGACCCGTATTGATATTTTCCACCTCTTTCCAAACACGGGCATAAAACGCTGCGCCAATCACAATCTTCTTTGGAGGCACACCTTTTGATAACAAGCATTTTACACCATTATCAACAGACCTTACCTGTTTATCATTGGAATAAAGTGGTGTATGGTGACCGGTTGTGGTGCTGTATCCACCAACCAGGTCGTAACTCATAAGATTCACCCGGTTTACCTTGGGCATTACCAATTCCCATTCAATCGACTGATCTATGTATTCGGGAAAGCCGCCGGCGGCAAAGCTAATTTCTTTCTCAGCGCCAAGTGAATCCCGTAATTCCTGAACAAGCAGGGTAAAATTGTGTCTGTCTTCTTCAGAATATGGGTGGCCGGGTACTCCCTCAATGGCTGGATATTCCCAATCCAGATCAATTCCATCCGCCTTGTAATTGTTTAAAATCGCATTTACTGAGCCAGAAAACTCTGTTCTGGCCTCCGAAGATGAAAAAACTTCGGAACAGGTTTTACAACCACCCCAGCCACCAAGCGATACCAGCACTTTCAAGTTGCGATACTTTTTCTTTAAGGAGACGAGTTTCTTGATTACCAGGCTATCGGCTTCGCTGTCAACGGCCAACCGATTTCCCCGCAAGTGACAAAAACTGTAAATTACCTGATCCAACTGTTCCCAATGGTATTGATCCAAATCCTCACCTGTTCCGCTGTAATAGGCTATTATATCAAAATCGGATTTTTGAATTGGAGTTGGTTCCGTTTTACTTGATGTTACGGGAGGAGTTTTACAGGAGAAAACCAATATGCCCAAGCAAAGGCCGAGTACTGAGAAATATCTGACAGGGTTCAAGGCGATCAATTTTCGAAGTTCATTTTAAATCCAATCCTTTGATTGGTGTCTGGCAAATCATCATCATAATCTTCCCAGGCGGTCACATCTGACAAGAATTGCTCCAGGTGTTGGATAAAATATGGATCCTTTAATTCCTCCGGGCGATAAATCCCTAAGGTCTTGGGTGGTTGCGGTTCGCCGTATTTTTCTATGTATGGTGGATTGATAAGTACCAGAATTTTACCATTGAATAATTGCTGGTAAACTAGGTTACCGTTTTGCTTGATTAAATCACGCAACAAATCGTTGCCTACAGGCTCTCTTAATCCACTCACTTCGGTCCCCAAAGACAAGGCAATTGCTTCCAGATTCTGAATACCACTGCGCTCTTCAATTTCAACGGTGAGTCCGGCCGCTTCCGCCAGTGCCGTCAATTGATCAGATATGTGCTTTTTTAATTCAGTTTTCCATTTTTCACGATAGGATTTCGTATTTCCCAACACTTCTTTATAGCGGTCGACCTTGCGTTTCAGGTTGGTAATTTCAGTTTCAGATACAGGCATAATGGTGATGAATTGAATGGTAAATGACAAAGAAAAGAAGAGCCAATTGGCAACACCAAATTTATACTGATAAACTTGATTTGATTATTCTAAAATATGATAATAATTACTACCTTTGCGCCCGCTTTTCGAAAAAGGGATTTTTGCTAAAGAAATTTCATTAAAAAAGCTCAGGGTAAGGTCTTCGCCCTTAAGTGAAGTCCAACAAGTATTAACGTACAAAAAGCCTCAAAATCAACCGTTTATCATTATGATGTCTGACGAAGAAAAAGAAGTAACGCAAGAGCAGGAAGTAACTGCCGCTGCTGAAGAAACGACAGAAAATACTGAAGCGAAAGCAGAAGTGGAAGAAACTAAAGAAAAAGCTGCTCCTAAAAAAGCCGCGAAAACCGAAGAGGCCAAAGAAGAGGCTGCTCCGGAAGTTGTAGCTGAAGTAGAAGAAACTAAAGAAGAAGCCGCTCCTGAAGTTGTAGCTGAAGCGGAAGAAACTAAAGAAGAAGCTGCTCCTGAAGTTGTGGCTGAAGCTGAAGAAACTAAAGAAGAAGCTGCTCCTGAAGTTGTGGCTGAAGCAAAAGAAGACAAAAAGGAAGCTGCTCCTAAGAAAGCCGCTGCCAAAGCGAAAGAAGAAGCTGCTTCAGAAGAAACGAGCGACGAGGACGAAGAAGATGATGTGGAGTTGCCGGTATTCGATTCAGTAGAAGCCGGTGGCGCACACGATGACTTCAACTGGAGCATGAACAAGCGTGGCACAAATGCCTACTCTGCTGAGGAGCATGACGCTATGCTGAAAGAATATGACGCTACACTCAGCAATGTTATCGAAAACGAGATCATCACCGGCCGCGTAAGCGCCATTAGCGGTGGAGATGTTGTATTGGATATCAACTACAAGAGTGACGGTCTTATTTCACTAAACGAATTCCGCGACATTCCAGGTCTGGCAGAGGGCGATCAGGTTGAAGTTTACGTTGAAAGCCAGGAAGATGCACAAGGTCAGCTGGGGCTATCCCGTCGTAAAGCTAAAATTCTCCGCGCCTGGGAAAGCATCGTTGATTCTTTCAAAAACGGCACCATTATTCGTGGTACAGTTATCAGCAAGACAAAAGGTGGTTTGATCGTAGACTGTAATGGTCTCGAAACATTCCTTCCAGGTTCTCAAATTGATATCAAGCCAGTTATCGACTACGATCAGTACGTTGGTAAAGTAATGGAGTTCAAGGTTGTTAAAGTAAATGAGCAGATCAAGAACGCAGTTGTGAGCCACAAAGCGCTCATTGAAAGCGATCTTGCTGAACAGCGCGAGCAAATTCTTGGAAGCCTCGAAAAAGGTCAGGTACTTGAGGGTATCGTTAAGAACATCACCGACTTCGGTGCGTTCCTCGACCTCGGTGGCGTTGACGGTCTGTTGTACATCACAGATATCAGCTGGGGCCGCATCGGTCACCCAAGCGAAGTGCTGGAACTCAACCAGCGCATCAATGTGGTGGTACTTGACTTCGACGAGAACAAAAAGCGTATCAGCCTCGGTCTCAAGCAGCTTACTCCACACCCATGGGATGTACTCGCTGCCGATATCACCGAAGGGTCTACCATCAAAGGTAAGATTGTGAATATCGAAGACTACGGTGCATTTGTTGAAATCCAGCCTGGTGTAGAAGGTCTGATCCACGTAAGTGAGATCACCTGGGGCAACCAAAGCGTACACGCCAAGGAATTCTTCAAAATGGGTCAGGAAATCGAAGCCCGCGTGGTTACTGTTGATCGTGCCGAGCGCAAAATGTCTCTGTCTGTCAAGCAATTGACTTCAGATCCATGGAGCGAAATCGAAACTCAGTTCCCGGTTGGAACCCGTTTCACCGGCGTTGTTAAAAACATCACCAACTACGGCATATTTGTAGAATTGACTGAAGGTGTTGGCGGCATGGTTCACATCAGTGACTTGTCATGGACCAAACGCTACGCACACCCAAGTGAATTTGCCAAGCCTGGCAGCGAACTTGAGGTAATCGTGCTCGACATCGATAAAGAAAAGCGCCAGATCAGCCTGGGTCACAAGCAAATTCAGGAAAACCCATGGGACGTGTACGAAACATTGTTCCCGGTTGGTTCTTACCATGAAGCTACTGTGATCAAACGCGATGATAAAGGCGCTACTTTCCAGATGCCACAAGGACTGGAAGCTTATGGTCCAGCCAAGCAGATCCGCAAAGAAGACGGTGGATTGCCAGAGGCAGATGAAACGATGACAGTAAAAGTGATCGAGTTTAACAAAGACGAACGTCGCTTGCTCGTTTCACACACACGTTACCTGGACGATCTGAAAAACAAAGCTGAAGCTGTTGTAAAAGCAGAACGTCTGAAAGAGGAAAGCGAGAATCAAAGTGCGATTAAAGAGGTTCAGAAAAGCGTTGAGAAAGAAACACTCGGCGATCTGGCTTCCCTCGCTGCATTGAAAGATCAGTTGGAGAAATAAGCTTCCGCTTAACTCCTGTTTATAAAGAAGTCCCCGCGCCATGCTCTTGGCTGCGGGGACTTCTTTTTTTAATGCGAAATGGGATCAATGCGCAATGTTTCAATGCGCCATGCGAAATGTATAATTGCGCATGGCGCATTGAAACATTGGTATTTTTGCCTGACGGGTGACAATCTTATTAAAAAGAATTTAATGTTTTGGGTAATGTTATAAATTGCGACAACATTCACCAAAAACGATCACCCTATGAAAGCTTTCTACTGCATGGCATTGGCCATTCTGGCGTGCCTTTTCCTTTTTCCAAGCACAGTTTTTTCACAAGATCCAATTGCCTCTGATTCCCTTGAAGTAGAATGGGAGCAGCTGGACGGGCCGCCTGGACCTGTGCTGCAATATGTGGAATTAAACGGAACTGTGTTTGCAGCTACAAGTTTTGGGTTGTACACCTCTAAGAATCAAGGACTTAATTGGCATTTCAACTTTTCCCTTGGTAAGAAAATGTTGTTGGGCATGTGCAGAACAAAGGATGCTGTCTTTGTCGTTGAGCTTCCATTTCCAACCCAGAACCCAATCATTCACCGTTCTGTAGACAATGGACTAACCTGGACGCCGGTATTCAATTCCGACAATAAAATACTCAACCGGAACAGCACAGTAAAAACCTCCATTCTTGTCAGTAATGATTCTTTGATCACCTACTTCATGCCAGGTGGAAGTTACGTCTATTGCTGGCAAAGTGCGGACAATGGCAATACCTGGCAAGAGGCTTATGACTATAATACACATTCGATGCGTTCAGCGTCATCAGTAGGAAATGATATTTGCGGCCTTTGGAAATTACAAAACATATCCAAGGTAGTTGGATTTTTAGCCCGAAATGGAAACCTTGCTAACAACCTTGACACTATAATTGAAATTCCAAGTTTTGGCAGCAAGTATTTTACCACGTATCAAAGTGGTACATTTTCGGTAATCCTTGGAAACCGGACTATTCACCAAACCTCAGATAAAGGTCTCAGTTGGACCACTACGATCTTGCCTATTTCTGATACGATCAGTCAAGTAGAATATCATGATGGACAATTTTACTTGAGTACGCATGGTGGCATTTACAAAAGCGATTTGATTGAGCCATTTAGCTTTAGCAAAGTGTATAATGGTGAATTCGGGGTATCATCCGAGGCAAACAAATTTGCCCTAACCGGACAAGGTCTTTGGGTAAATAGTGATGTATATAATTCAATCTACTCAGAAAATGAGGGGAATAGTTGGGAGAACCGGTCCAAAGGGTTGGTTTCAGAAGTAACCGGTTTGGACGGCTTCTGTGGCAGACTGGTTAATAATAAATACAGGATTGGTACTGCGGATTATAGAGTTTCACACATTTCTAATCAACAGGATGGAGAATGGCAGATACCAAATCAAGTAGGAGGCCGAAAAATACTAGGTGAGGCAAATGGAATTGTTTTTGGATATGTACCCTTGATGAGATCATTTGATTGTGGAATTACCTGGGATACCATTTCCTACCCAGATATTATTATTGAGGCTGCACCACAAGCACTTGAACAAAGAGGAAACAGGTTGTATTTGTGGAATACATTTGGTGCAACTACTCTATTCAGTGATAATAATGGATCGAATTGGTTGTCCATCCCGAACCCTGAACCTTTTTTACAATGCAACAATTTTATTCCGCTTGGAGACACTCTTGTTTTTTCGTTACTGGATTTTAACAGGCACACTTTATACAGATCTTTTGATCATGGTCAATCCTGGGATAACATTCCACTTCCTGATAAGATTCGTAAGGTCATTAAAGGCAAAGGTTCAATATTAATAGGCATTAACTCAGACTATACACATTTAGGAGGTAACCAATACACCTACGCTGCCTATATATACGTAAGTAATGACCTTGGAAACACCTGGGTGCAAACATTTACCACTGACCTAGCCTACCCAGACCTTCCTAATCAACATGTTGACAGAATTGATTTTAAATTGCTCGAAGAAGAAGCCATTATAATTCAGGCTGCAAATGCAAATTACATCAGTCACAATCAAGGCAATACCTGGACGCGATTGAGCAATCTTCCATTCTTCAATGTTGCCATAAACAAGACAATTGAAGGTGCAATAGCCTACCTTGTGAATGACGGTTACCTCTACGCCGCAACAGAAACCCAAGGAGTATGGCGAACTCCATACGCCCCCATACGCGATCACCTAAAAGTCAAAAACAGTGAGTACGGGTACCTTCAAGGTCGATTATTCAAAGAACTGGATGGGAATTGCGAATATGACTTAGCTGCCGGGGACAAACCTCTTGGCTTTAAGCCCATCATCGTAAACCCAGGCAACATCCTGACCAATACTGATGCTAATGGCTTTTATAGCCTGGCGCTTCCATTGGGTCAGTATTCAGTGAGTGGCACCGCACCGGATTATTATGTGCCTACTTGTTCCACCGATACAGTCAATGCCAACATCAGTCTTGGCAATATAGTACAGGCAGACCTACCATTCTCACCGGTACCAGGTATTAAAGATTTGTGTATTCTGATCACTACCCCGGCACCTGCAAGACCTGGATTTGAAACAGTTGTAAAGGTTCAGGTATCCAATGTGGGCACTGAAAACGTTTCTGATGCGGAGCTTACTTTTCAATTCAATGATCAAATCCTAAGTCCAGTCAGTATATCACCTATTGGTCAATTCACAGGAAATCTGGCCAGCGTTCAATTACCCGAGATTGCACCGGGGGAGGTAATAATTATTACGTTGAAGTTTCTGATTGATGCAGGTACACCCATTGGAACAGTTTTAAATTACATCGCAGAATGTCCGGTTCCGGATGATGCAAATCCAGCTAATAATCTGGTGAGAGCAAGCATACAACTTACTGGCAGTTTCGATCCAAATGACAAAAATGTATTACCCCTGGTGAGCCAGCCACCCGGTGAACCCAGATTACTGGATTATTTGATCAGATTCCAGAATACCGGAACAGATACGGCCTTTACAGTGGTGGTTACAGACACGATCCAGGAGGGCCTCAATTTGATGAGTCTGCAAACAGTTGAAAGCAGTCACCAATTTAATTTCTCTTTCCTGCCCGGCAGGGTTTGTCAGTGGAAATTCCGCAATATTTTGCTTCCCGACAGCCATACCAATGAAGTGGCCAGTCACGGCTATCTGCGTTTTCAGATCGAAACGAATCCAGCACTGGTTCCCGGAAGCCCTATTCTAAATGATGCTGATATATTCTTTGATTTCAACAGCCCCGTTCGTACCAATGAGGTCAAAACAGAAAACGACAAATGGCTTGTAATTCAGGAAACTGTAGTTCCTATTTGTGAAGGAGAGCTCTGGAATGGTGCCATAATTACGGAAAGCGGAACAATAATAGATACTACCTCCACCATTTGGAGCGACACCATATCCATTGTCAATCTCGAAGTCCAGGCTACCTGGGAGATACAGTTCGATACAACAATTTATAAGGGTTCGAGCTTCCTGAATACACAAATAAATCAGGATACGGTAATCCAACAACATTTCTTGACTACAGCCGGTTGCGACTCTGTGATCATCTGGAATATCCATACATTGACTTCCGGACTGGAAACCTGGGCATTGGAGACAGGATACTTTCAGCTTTATCCCAACCCTGCAAGCAGCTTAATAACTGTGGAGTTTAACAACCCGCAACTTTCCGGCGAAACTCAAGACTTTTATTTAAAGCTGATTAGTCCATCTGGTTCGGTAATAGAGTCAATAAAATATGACCAAACAAAACCAATCCATTTGAATGTATCCACACTGCCAACCGGCATCTACTTCATCTCTGTTGCATCACAAAAGTTTAGCAGCGCAAGAAAGTTTATAAAAAAATAGAGATGGATAATTAGATATAAGAGATGAGAGATATATTTTACTCTCATCTCTCAACACTTATCTCTCATCACTCTGAATAGCGCTTGCTTGCCCCACCCAGTCTTCCTGAAAGACTTTTCCGGGGCTGATACCCAGGGCTCTGGCGAAGGCAATGACGGCGTCATCATCCCAGCGACTGATTTGTTCGAAGGTATGAATGCCTAAGGAATTCAGCTTTTGTTCCGCTGTGGCGGATAGGCCATTGATCGTTTTTAGATCATCGGCATGCTCGGGAGCGGCGGGACCGCCCTTGCTGCTGGCTCGGGAGCCGGGACGCTCGGCGTAGGTGGTGAGTTTTACCAATTCCCTTTGCAGGGTTTCAATTTCCTGTCTGGAAGCAAGTAATTGCTCTTGCAGACTGTCCCGTTCTTTCTCTACAGCTATTGACGACTGCTCAAAATTGGCAAGTCTTTGCTGCAAATGCTTGAAATCCCGGTAAATAACTTCCCAGGCAGTAAGTTCCTGACGAGCGCGTTCAACCTGTTCAGTAAGATCGGCATTCTTCTTTCGCAGACTTTCAGTAAGCATCTCCAGCGCGGCAACTTTTTGCGAATATTGAGAAGCATTGGCCTCCGCTTTGGCTATGCGATTATTGGCTGCTTCCGAATCCGGTAAAAGTGATGACCTTTCGTTTTCATACCAACTGATCTGACTCTGCAGATTGTTCAACTCCAATGAAACCCGGCGAAAATCAGCTTCTCTTAAATCGTGCTGATGCTTAATGTGGGTATACAGCCGGGCCAGTGTATTTTTCTCCTGTTCTATCCTGGCCAATACACCGCGCACTTCTTTTTCAGATGTATTGGCACGAAGCGTCCATCCGATAATGGTACCGGAGAAGGTAAATACCGCCCACATTAGCCAGTAAAAAACCGGATCTTGAAGTAAATCGCCCATGGCACAGGCAATATATTGTTTAAGATTGTGATCAAAAATAGCAGAAAATGTGCCGTTTTTGATCGTTTTTTGCGTGCATTCCTCGTTATACGAATACAAAGAATACTGCTTAATTCAACGCCGTTATATTAATCCAATTAATATTTCGACAGTACAAATATCTAAACTTTTTGATAATCAAGCAATTAGAATTTTTAAGACACAAATACGCAACGTTTTTCTTTAATCCACATACAATTATCTGAACGATAATAATACCTCAATCCTAGTCAGCTGAAATGACCAAAAGCCTGAATTACATATTTACCTGTCTGATTTACAGCGCACTTATTTCGCTGGCTCCTATTTATACAAGCGCGGCGCAGGGAGCTTATTCAGGGGATTTATGGTGGAAGGTTGATAAGATTGAAATAACCGGAAACCGCAAGACTAAAAAGGCTACCATATTAAGGGAATTGGAATTCGCAGTAGGAGATTCCATCCTGAAAAACGACCTGGAAGCTTCTCTGGAGCGAAATCGTCTGCGGGTATTGAACCTGGGCATATTTTCCCGCGCTGAGATATTGGTGGATGAGGTCGACATCGAATCAGGTTTACAACTAAACATCGTCGTAACTGAAGGCTGGTATATCCTACCGGTACCATTGCTCTCGTTGGCAGATCGCAATTTTAATGTTTGGTGGCACGAATTCAACCACTCTTTTAAGCGGGTAAATTATGGTTTAGACTGGACACAACTCAATTTGACAGGCCATGCCGATGCTCTGAAAGCCAAAGCGCAATTTGGTTATACAAACCGCTATGAACTCGAATACCGCTCACCTAGTCTGAATAAAAGTCGAACTCTCGGTTTTCAAACCCGGATTTCGTACAGCCGGGCACATGAAGTCGCCTATAATACCATTGGCAACAAACTCCAATTTCTCAAAATACCGGAAACATGGCTGGTTGAGCAGATTTACCTGGCAGGCACCTTGAGTTCCAGACCAAAATATTTTACAACCCAATCCCTTACGCTCGAATACCGCGATAACTACATTGCTGATACAATCGCCAAAGAGTTAAACCCAAATTTCTTTTTGAATGGTGAACAGCGACAACGACACAGCAGTGTCATTTATGGCATCACAGTAGATTATCGGGATGTAAAACCTTATCCATGGCGCGGTTGGCGATTTATCGGAGAATTGCGTTGGAACGGTCTGATTCCAGGCGACGACTTGTATGTGGGCCGTTTATTTGGTCAGTTCGACAAGTATTTGCCCATGGCTGACTGGGTTTCTCTTGAATTGATAGGTCGTGGAAGAGTAAGTTATCCCAGAAATCAGATTCCCTGGAGCAATAATCAAGGCCTGGGTTATGGTGGCAACTTCGTCAGGGGATTTGAGTACTATGTTGTTGATGGACTTGATTGGGCAGCGCTGAGAAGTTCCTGGCACTTCAAATTATTCTCCAAAGAATTAAACCTTGGAAAACTAATGCCAGTGAAAGCCTATAAGAAAGTACCCCTAGGAATATATCTTTCGCTAAATGCAGATTGCGGATATGTAAACGACCCGTATTATCCGTCAGGAAATCCCTTGGCCAACCGAGTAATCGCAGGTTATGGCCCAGGAATTGACGTTTTGGCCTGGTTTAATAAATCCATTCGAGCCGAATGGAGCTGGAATGACCTGGGTGAAAGTGGCTTTTTTCTAAGAATAAATACCGGGTTTTAACAAACTGACCCTATTCATTGTGCCCTGTCTGATAAAATAGTGCGTTTCCAAACAGGATTTTTCCTTCCTCCCAAAAACCGCGAAAAATGGGGTTGTCCATAAAAAACACCATGTACCCACTTCCCTTTTTTTGAAACGTTACAACAGGTGTATCAGTTAGCTGTGGCTTAACTCTGCTGCCTATAAATCCAAAACTTGTGAACCCTGAATTAATCTGAATGGGCGTATCACTATCCTCAGGTATTTGATAAATATCAGGGGAAGTTTTAAGCGAATAGTAAATATCGGGCAAACCAAATCCAAGAGGGTGAGTATGATCCACTTTTGTCTGAATTATCGCTCCGGGAATACCGTCGCTCAAACCGTCGCGCTGACGAGATCCAAAAGCAAGCCGGTGACTGGAAGAATCCCGTTTGGGACTTTCTTTCAATTTAACATCAAACCCTGACTGATCCTGAAATGGTTTGATGGCGCCCTCCATGGCAATCAGATGACCCCCATTTTGCACCCAATCCTTTACATGCTCCAACTCCGCATCGGTGAATTTGTACTTGCCATCCGGGAGGATCAGCGTGTTGAAAGCATCCAGGTCATTGCCATTTACCTGATCAATTCGAATGGCACTAAACGGGAACCCAAGGTCCTGTTCGAAAAAATACCAGGCATACCCGTAAGCATTTTTATCTACATCATCCCCATAAACCATAGCCACATCAGGAGTATTCAGCAGTCGGAAATTTTCTGAGCCCAAATCACTACCCTTCATGGAATACCCGGAAAATATAGGATGCAATTTCACATTGGCCGCCTTCGCTTCTTCGATAATCAAATTGTCCAGGGTGTATTGCATAGTACGATTGTCTGCTCGATTGATCACAAACGATCCTTCTCTGAAATGCTGGTCTGCCAAATCGAAAGGCAACATGGCGGTGCGCACTTTAACTCCCTGAAGCATCAAACTGCTTATCAGCTTTAATTCAGCAATTGAACTGCGGTGGATACACCAGGTATAAGGAGAAGCCGTAATTCTAGTTTCTGGAGCTATGTATGTATTCCTGGGAAGTTTCGGGTCCAGGCGCTCTGTGAGTGCATAAGCGTCCAAGCCATGCGCAAATGGCAGTGCCCAGGCGGTAATGTCATACGTGAGCGAATCCAGCAAAATTGGTTCAGGTTCAAAGAGCGCCTGTACTAAAACTGAGTGCGGCTGATATGCGCTAATGACCAGATCGTTTGGATTGATAGAAGCGCGAATTTCTTTACCCGATGAATAATCAAAAGCTTTCACACCGCTCAACCCGGCCCCTACCCTGCCATATTCTATGTGGTGACGGTCCAGCAAGACACAAAGTTTATTCACCTTATTCTGATCATTTACCTCCCGAATCACAAATGCCTTATAACGCCCCTGAGGTTTGGCACTCGTGGTGGCATAATAATCCTTGAATTTTTCTACTATTTCTGCCGCCTTTTTGCTGCTTACTTCGATGGTTGACAAGCAGGTAGTGTAGTGGTGTTTGATACGATTTTCGAGGGTAAGTGTATCTCCGTTCAGCATCTCAATGGCTCTACCACCATAAGGCCCACCTGCCTGCTCATAGGTCATTCCAATGGCGCCATTGAAGGTCGGATAGGTATCTCCATAAGAGGGGTAAAACAGGTCAAATATTTCTTTCGTAAAGTACAGCCATCCATTGTTGTCAAAATGGCGGGCATTGTTTTCACCAATCTCTGTTTGAAAATCCTTTTGCCAATCGGTGATGAGTTCGTGCATCGGCTCAGCTGCCGGGGCAAAATAATAAGGGTCGTTTACACCTTGTTCATGAATATCCGGATGCACATGAGGCAACCACCGGTGGTAAGCAATTAAGCGCTGTCGGGATTCCTGTTGCGTTGCCCAAGCCCAATCGCGGTTCAGGTCAAAATAGTAGTGGTTTACACGTCCGCCAGGCCAGGGCTCCCGGTGTTGCCTGGATTCACTTTTCGTGTTCTTCTCCAGATTACTGACACCTCTGTTCCAATGTGTATAACGATCATAGCCATCCGGATTGAGTGAAGGATCCAGGATCACAACGGTGTTTTTGAGGTATTGCTTTATGTTCGGATTGGTCTGCGTTGCCAGATCATATGCCAACAACATACTGGCTTCTGAGCCGGAAGGCTCATTTCCATGCACACTCATGCTGATCCAGACTATAGCAATCGGGTCTTTTTCAGAACCGCTCCCCTTGCCAAGTCCTGCCAGGTTTAAGTTGTTGGTTCGAATCTCTTCCAGTCTGGAAATATTCTCCGGGCTTGATATGATGGCGATTTGAAGTGGACGGTCCTCGTAGGTAAATCCGTATTTCTCCAGACGCATGGTACTCCCGGAGACTGATGCCAGATACTCAAAATAGCTGTTCAGCAAATGATGAGGAGTAAACTTATCCCCCAGCTTATATGGCAAAAATTCATTTGGCGATTTAGCTGGCTGAGTTTGAGCCGTGATAGTCCCCAGCATTAAGAAAAAGCCGACAACCGCGATATGGAAAATCTTCATCCGAAAAGAGTGTTGCAGTCTGCAAATGTATAAACAGCAAACTTCCGTAGAAAATCTGGAAAAAAGAAGATCAATATGCGCCAAAATACCGTCTGACAAACCATTCTGCAGCCAACAGGAAGGCCAGTATGGCAAATATCCATTTAAGATTGATCAGCGGATTGGTCGTTGTGCTTTCGTAAATGAGTGGCTTCACCGTTTTGTTTGCAGCAATTTTTTCTGCGAGGCTGTTCATGTCTGCCGGATACAACATTTCACCACCAAACTTCTGGCTAAGTGCGCGCAAAACAGCGTGATTTGCGGTAGTTTCAAACAATTCCAACTGGATAGGCTGCACCCTGAACTTGCCATCGAATGAAAGAGCCTGACCATTAAAATTGGTGTTTGCCGTGTAATTATATGCCCCTACCGGCAGAATGCCGGCATTGAGTGAATATGCTTTGCCCAGCTTATTAAATGTATAGGGGAACTCTTTCCCTTCACTGTTTCGAATGCTCATGGACACATCCGGGTCGTTTGTCAATTCATAATTGTCATTGTACAATTCTGCGCCAAAGGTCAGTGGTTCATTTTCATTGTAAATATTCTTGTCCTGATTTACCCTAAACTTCCGTTTATCTTCTTTGACAGAAAGGTATTGAACCGTTTTCCCAATCAACTCATCAAACATATCATGGTTCTGGTGCTGCAAATAATCAAACAACCGCCATTTCCACAATCCTTCTCCCAATAGCAAACCCGTTTTGATACCATTTACTTCGCCAACAGCCAATAAAGGTTGATCGGTATTTACCTTACCAATTCGCTTAAATAGCAAAACCTGTGCTTGAGTTGTCGCCGAAAAATTACCAAATGCCGAAGTCATCGGGTTATAATTGGGTAACTCTTCAGCAATTTTAGCATCCAGGGAAAATGCAGCAAATTTATCGGAAACGTTTCCTTGTACTTCGTCGCTTTGTCTGCCATCTGATTGCATGGCCACCAATCCCTGCAACTGTGACAAAGTATAATAGTTGGTCTGTAAACCGGCCACAAACAACCTGGGAATTCTGGCATCATCCATCTTTTTTACCAGGGCTGAAATGTCATTGGTAAATGAAGGAAGGTTGTGCAGCACCACAAAGTCAAACTTGGTAACATCAGTACCCGGATCATTTATGTAAGCCACAGACACCTGGTAATTCTTATTGCTTTCCATCGTGCCTTTTAGGGCAGAAACATCCGGGTGTGGGCTGTTGGCTAAAATCAATATTTTTTGCCTGGCATCCAGCACATCAATCAGAATATCCTTGCGGTTGTTCTGGGTGCTGGCTTCACCGGGTATTGCAGCCAGTGAGATCCTGTATTCCGAAACACCTGCCTCATCTGCTTCGATTTGGACTTCCTTGGTGGTAAAGAAATCACTGCCATTAATGGTTACAGGAATACTTTGCAACTGCCTGACCTGATCGCCCGAAACTTTACTTACAGTGATCACAGATTGCTGACCAGTGCAATTATTAGCCGCTACATCAATCTGAACGGTGAACTTGTCCCCTAAATAAGCGATTTTATTGTGAAAAACCCGTTTTAGCAGTAAATCCTTTTTAGGTGTAGTATCACCCAAAGCCACGGTGTACACAGGTGCAGAAAGCGCCACATCGGAATAGGCTGGATTGCTTCCCTCATTATACACGCCATCAGATGCAATGACAACGGCACCCAGGTTCTGGCCGCCATACAGATCATACACGCCACGCAGCAGCTCGGAAAAGTTGGTAACCTTATCTTCAAATGCAAAATCAACGCCTTCCCTTACTTGACTGCCAAAACCCAGTGTATGCACTTCATACTTATCGCTTAGGCTATTTTGAAGTGATTCCCAGTTTTGCTTATAGCTTTCCAACGTTGCATCTTTCAATTCTGATCCCACGCTTTCGGAAAGATCCTGAGCCAGGACAATTACAGGCTTTTTGGTTTCCGTAAGCAGGCTTTTCAACAATGGTGACAGCAACAGTGCACTGAGCACTGTCACGGTGGTCCAGCGCAAAATGCCCAGCCATATATTCAGTTTTTTTGACTGTTCTTTAAAAGTAGTATCCCGGTAATACAACAGGAGAGCATATCCAAGGCCCAACAACGCACAGAAAATCAGGAACCAGGCGGGATATTGAAATGTAAGATCAAGCATGTAGCAATTAAATTCTTGTGTCGCCAGAAGCCACGGGCAAATGGGAATATTCCATCAAAACCAATTCAAGAGGCTAATGTTGTTTGATTTCGTTGTTTGTTAGACCAAACAACGAAATGACAGCGTTAACAACCAAGGTCAAAATGGAGGGCAAATTTGCAGAAAAAACTGCGAATCATTTGCATTTATAGCCTCCGCAAAGTGGTTATGAAAAAACTTGTCATACTGAACGCTGTTAATCAATGATATAGCCACAGGCAATTTTCAAAACCAAACAGCGTGAAGTATATGATTCTCTGAGGGCAATAATTCCCTGAAAGAATACCTTTGCTTCTCAAAATCTTTTGTCATGCCCAATACTTATCGCGCAATCCTGATTTCATTGAGCTTTTTAATGGCTATTTCCTCTTTCGGTCAAAAACCGGCAGAGATCAAAAGAAATGGCTTCAAAGCGTATGATAACGGTCAGTGGATTAACGCGAAGTCCTTGTTGGCTCAGTATCAGGATCTAAAACCCGGTGACTTAACCGTATTGACAAAGCTGGGCATATTAAATTACAAACTAAGTCAGGGCACTGAAGCCCGCAAATACCTGGAGTATGTAGCAAGCAAGGCTCCGAACAACAAAGACCCGGAACTGTACTATTACCTGGCTCGAACCCTGCATGGTCAATCTGAGTGGGAGAAGGCCATGGCAGCCTACAAGTCTTACTTAAGAGTTTCCGGAAGCAAGCACGAATTTCGCGACAACGCAGCTGATAACATCAGACGCTGTGTTAGTGGTATCCGCATAAAAGAAAACGAAAATGTCGCCCTGGTTGAAAACCTGGGGGCTAACGTGAATACCTCAGGTGATGAATTTGCACCCTTACCCTCTGTAAATCACGCTGATCGTTTGTACTATGCCGCTGCCAGAACCGGATGCAACGGAGGGCTGAGAAATGAAGATGGATTTGAAGACAACGCGCGCGGACACTGGAGCAGCGATATGTTTGCCGCCAGCCTGAGCAATCGCGGCTGGAAAACAACGGGTAGTTTGGGAGGATTGCTAAATACCTCCCGTTATGAAATTCCTCTGGGTTTCAATGCCGATGGACAGGTGTTGTACTTCTTTCGGGGGTTCAGCACTTACGCGGGAGAGATCCTGGCCGATACAGCATCAAAGAAAGACGAATACGCACTTGAAGCGCCAAAATTTCTCAGTCCCATGAAACCCGAAGACGGAGACGTAAGTCCATATTTTTTTGATGACAATACCATCATTTTCGCCAGTCGGCGAGAAGGCGGTTTTGGAGGACTCGATCTCTGGTACACAGTATTTCAGGACTCAAGCTGGTCGGAGCCGGTGAATTTTGGCCCTCAGATCAATTCACGTTATGATGAAACCACTCCTTTCCTGGCAAAGGATGGCAGGACGCTCTATTTTAGCAGCAACCGAATTGAAAGCATTGGGGGTTTTGATGTGTTTAGTGCAATTTTCAGCGACCAAACTTTTGAATGGAGTTTGGCAGAAAATATGGGCACACCGGTAAACTCACCTGGAAACGATGGTTTTTTCCGCCTGTCAAACAATGGCGCAACCGCTTTTCTGTCTTCTGATCGCCTGGGTGGAAATGGAGAAAGGGATATCTACATCGTTTATTTCAAGGAGGCACTTGAGATACAATCAGCAGGACCAAACGCCAAAGTATTTACCTCATTGACAGGTAATGAAGAACAAGCTACTTCTCAAATTGAGGAATACAAGCTGGAAACACTACCCTATTTGGAAGAAAAGGATCTCTCATCCAAAGAAAATGTAAAGATTATAAACGAAGTAGCAGCCATTGGTCGCAAACATCCGGAAACGACCCTGATTGTAACCTTATTCACAGAAAACAGCGGACAGCCTAAATTTGATCTGTATTATGGGATCAAGCGTGCCGAGATTGTTGGCAATGCTCTTGTTTCAAAGGGCATTCCGGCAAATCGAGTGGTGCTCCGAAGTGTGGGCGCTTCCTTTCCCCTGGCAAAGCCAATTTTAAACGGAAAGGAAAATCCATTGGCCAAACCGCTCAATCAACGCGCGGAAATCAGCTTTACTTCTCTGGATGCACTTAGATTTGAATTCACGCTAAGCAGACCAGCCATAGCACAGCCTATGGCAAGCAATCTGATACAGATGCTGGATAAACAAAATTCCGGTCTTGCTTACCGCGTAGAAGCAACCGTGACCAACCAAATCCTAACCAACGACGTATTGGCCATGTTCGATGATATGATCATAGATTCTCAGCCCGGATCAGATGCCTATCATTATCTGGTGGGATATTTCAAACAATACGCCCAGGCTGAAAAGCTTTGCAACGAAATTCAGGAAAGGGGATTTCAGGATGCACACACTGTCTTGATGGTAAATGGCATTGGTGTTTCAAAAGCAGAGGCTGTTGCCTTGCTCAAGCGTTTTCCGGAATTAACAGCCTATATTCGAGGTAAGTAAAACCAGGCCGATTTAGGGAGCCTGGTTGGATTTCAGAAAAAAAATTGGCTGAAACAGGTACAAGTTTTCAAAGCCTTACCCGACCTTTGCGCATGGAAATAACACATGCTACGTCAGTTCAGCCAAAATTTCTTGGCGAATCGCTCACCTTCGACGATGTTTTGCTCGTCCCTGCATTTAGCGAAGTTCTTCCCCGCGAAGTAGATATCAGTTCTCAACTCACCCGCAACATCAGATTAAAGGTTCCCATTGTATCCGCAGCCATGGATACTGTTACCGATAAAAGTCTGGCAATCGCCATTGCGCGTCAGGGAGGAATTGGCATCATTCACAAAAACATGACGATTGCCGACCAGGCAGATCAGGTCAGGGCAGTAAAACGCTCTGAATCCGGTATGATCATTGATCCGGTAACCTTGAATCCGGACGCCAAAATTTCTGATGCTTTTGACCTTATGCGCAAACACAGCATTGGTGGCATTCCGGTTACAGATAAAAAAGGCAAGTTGGTTGGGATCCTCACAAATCGGGATCTGAGGTTTGAGACAAATGGAAATCGACTAGTAAAAGAGCTGATGACCAAGAAAAATCTGGTAACGGCTCCTCTTGGCACGAACCTTTTGCAGGCACGCGATATTCTTCAGCAACGCAAGATTGAAAAACTACCGGTGGTCGATGACAGGTATCATCTGGTTGGGCTCATCACGTACAAGGACATCATGAAAGGGGTCAACTACCCCAATGCCTGTAAGGATTCTTTTGGGAGACTGGTAGTAGGCGCAGCTGTAGGCGTCACGCATGATGTTGAGGAACGAGTAACTGAATTGGTGAAAGTCGGTGTTGATGTAATTTGTGTAGATACGGCGCATGGACACTCATTTGGTGTTCTGGAAGGTGTAAAACGACTCAAACTTAAATTCCCCGACCTACAGATCATAGGCGGAAATGTAGCAACCGGAGAAGGAGCCAAAGCGCTGGTTGATGCCGGTGTAGATGGCGTTAAAGTAGGTGTTGGACCGGGCAGTATTTGCACTACCCGTATAGTTGCAGGGGTCGGTGTTGCACAGTTATCAGCCATATTCAATGCCAGCAGCGCCATTCTGGGATCGGGAGTTCCTGTAATTGCTGATGGAGGCATCAGATATACCGGGGATATCGTAAAAGCACTATCGGCTGGTGCCAGCACCATCATGGCGGGCTCACTTTTCGCCGGTGTGGAAGAAGCACCAGGAGAAACCATCATATTTGATGGTAGAAAATTTAAATCATATCGGGGTATGGGCAGTTTGGGAGCCATGCAACTCGGCTCCAAAGACCGATATTTCCAGGATGTTGAAGACGACATCAAAAAACTGGTCCCTGAGGGAATTGAAGGAAGAATACCATACAAAGGAACACTACAGGAAGTGATGGTTCAATACATAGGTGGTTTGAGAGCAGGTATGGGTTATTGCGGCGCCGGAACCATTGAAGAATTGCAGAGAAAGTCCCAGTTTGTGAAGATCACCAATGCAGGCATGACCGAAAGCCACCCGCACAACATCATCATAACTAGGGAATCTCCGAATTACAGCCGTTCCTGATTGGTAGATTCATAAAAATTTGATTGTTTTGTAGCATTATATTGTCTTTTCAAAACAGCGACAAATCGCTTAACCAACCTTATGTTATGAACGCATTTTTATCTCTCGGACGCTGGCTTTTTGCCATTCCATTCGCCATTTTCGGATTGCTTCACTTTATGAATGCAGAAGGAATGGCCGGCATGGTGCCAGATTATATGCCTGCAAAAACAATCGTGGTGTATATTACTGGAGCCGGACTCATTGCTGCTTCGGTGAGTATGGTAATTGGGAAATTCGACAAACTTGCCAGTACTCTGTTAGCCGTATTCTTATTGCTGATGGTATTTATGATGCACATGCCAGGAGCAATGGCCAACAATCCCAGCGCTATGTCCATGTTGCTTAAAGATCTCAGCCTGGCTGGTGCAGCCATGATGTTTGCGCATCATTATGCCAGCGACAAATCGGTAATTGGTTAGGAATGTTGCCTGCTCAGAATTTTTTGTTCCAGGTTGGTGGTGGAATATCCTGGAATAAAGGGTAAACTCTTCACCTGGCCGCCAGCTGCTAACACCAGATCGGATCCAACGATCTGGCTGGGTTCCCAGTCTCCGCCCTTTACCAGTAAATCCGGAACGATCTGTCGTATCAATTCAAATGGAGTGTCTTCTTCGAAAACGATTACGGCGTCTACCATGACAAGGGAAGCCAGCATTTGCTTGCGGGTTAATTCGTCATTTATTGGTCTGTGTGGACCTTTGAGGCGTTTTACAGATGCATCGCTGTTTAAGCCCACCACCAGTCGATCGCCTAGTTCTCTTGCTTCTGACAGATAATGCAGATGTCCGTAGTGCAGTAAATCGAAGCATCCGTTTGTAAAAACGATTTTCTCACCGGAGTTGCGCCAATGTTGGATTGCTGGAAGAAGAGTTTCCGGATTTAGAATTTTAGCGGCGATATCAGATTGAATAGGCATTTGATTAATTTGATTTAGAGCGTACGAAATTCATATCATACCTTATAATTGAGGCTTCAACATTAAATACAAACAGCAACCATGACGACTAGTTTCAAGCAGCCAAAACTCAATCTCCCGGATTCGACCTATGAAAAGATCCTGGAAGCCCTGGCAATAATTTTTTCAGTAGGCGCTTTGTTGCTGGCCATTTTTAAATTTTCTTCTCTTCCGCAAGAAATCCCAACCCATTTCAATGCATCGGGCAAGGCAGATAGCTTTGGGTCAAAAATGTCCATTTTTATTATTCCTGTTATTGCCATCGCAACATGTTTGCTAATGGTTATTATTTCCAAAACGCCACACAAGTTCAATTTCCTGAATAAGATTACTGAAGAAAATGCTCCACGCGAGTACCGACGAGCCAGGTTCATCGTAAGAGTAGTTAATGCAATGACAAGTCTGCTTTTTTTGTGTATTACAAATGAAATGATTCAGGCTTCTGAGATGAGCACACCCAGTATGGGGGTCTTTATCCTGGTATTTTGTCTTGCCATAACCATCGCTCCTATCATTATTTACATCTTCTGGCCAAAATCAAATCAGGCTGATTAATTTGAACTGCCCAAACTAGCTGCGGCCTCTTTCTCTTTTGATCTGTTCAGCAAAGGCAGCAAAATCAGAGAAGCTATTCCAGCCACTACATTATAAAATATTTGGATGGTAAAAAATGCAATATTGGCATAGGAAAAGGCATCTCCTCCATTAATACCATATAATGCCAGACCCGCTATGCACAAGGCATGAAATGTGCCCATACCACCCGGTGAAGGGATCACAAAACCTAAGGTACCAAAAACAAACACCATCAGGGCTGCCGAGGCGCTTAAATGAGCTGTTGGGTCAAATGCTTTTAAATTGAAGTAACACTGCAAATAGAACATCAGCCAGATCCCCAAGGAATAAGCGATGAACAGTGGCGGGTTTTTCATCCGGAAAACACTTTTAAGTCCTTCCCAGAAGCCCATCAGAAGCTTAAGCAGCTTTTGTACGATTTTTAATGTGAGCAGCCATTTTCGCAGCAAATACATGGTGGCAATTCCCGCTACAAATACAAATAATGCTAACAACAAAATGGGTGTATGTCCCGAACCTTCTCCCCCACTCCCCGATTCGGATAAAAACGTCAGCAGCGTTTGCCCTTCCAATAGAAATGCCAGTCCAACCACCAGGCCTAAACATACAAAGTCCATCAGCCTGTCAATTACCAGCGTACCCATAACCTTCTCCAGCGGCAGTTTCTCATAACGCGCCAGTGAGCCGGCCCTGACGACCTCTCCCATCCTCGGGAATCCAAGATTGGCAAAATAGCCCAATAAAATGGTCAGAAATGAATTGGAAAATTTCGGATGGAAGTCAAGTGGCTTCAACAACATTTGCCATCTCAGGGCTCTGAAAATATTGCTCAGTGTAAAAGCCAGGACAACAGCTGAAAGCCATCCTACATGAACTGTGGAAAAATCGTGAAGTAACTTATCACTTAGACTACATTGATCTGTTGGTACCCCATCCAGTCTGCACTGTTCCTGAAACGCGGTATTTTGATTGTCATACACCAACTTCAATATCACTACACCCAGGCCAACAAAAAACAGCAGTTGGAGAATTTTCTTTACCATAATATTAATCTGCAAGTCTGTTTGGGGGACTGCAAAGTTGAGAAAATTCGATGGTTATCAAGTGATAAATGTGATGTAATGAATCGATTTATCCCGAAGTTGACTAGAGGTTGATTCTAATGGCTGAGCCGGAACGAACATGTGATTATTAAATTGAGAACTGTGTTGCCATTATCTCTTTGATCAATGTAAACTGGCAGCTCCTTTTATTTACATTCAATTATTATTTATTTATATCAAGGCCACTTCGATATAAATTCAGTCAATCCAGGGCACACTTTTGTGATGTAAACAAAACATCCAAATTATGAAAAAGACCCTGTATTTCGTTTTGCTTCTGAACTTTTGTTCAAGTGTAAACACCCTGTATGCCCAACAAAATGCCATTAATTTTTCCGCTGAACCTTATGGTAAAATTTGCATGAATTATGAACGTGCTATTTCAAAAAAAATATCCACAATCATTGAATATCAGAAATGGCACCAAATCACATCCAAGACCACTTCGATAGACTTGATCTTAATTTCAAGTAGCCAACAAAAATTGACAAAGGTTGATGGATACCGTTTTGAATTACTCAGTCGTTTTTACAAGAAGAAGGTGTTGCACGGAGCATTTCTGGAGGTCGGCATTTATCAAGGGAAACATGATATTCAGATCACAAGCACACAATCAACTACCAACCTGATTGCCTTTTTCAATTTTGATTTGGATCATATTGGCAATGATGAAACCAGTACAGAAGAATACAAATCTGTGAAAGTAGGAGGTGGTAAGCTGGGGGGAGGTATTCAGGAATCTTATGGGATAGTAAATATGGAACTTTCAGGAGGTCTTAATTTTAATGTATTCAATAGCCAAAATATTCGTCCAACAACTGGCCTTAAAAAAGCATCTCCATATTTCAGGCTTGCATTTGGAATTGCATTTTAAAGACGCATGAAAATCCGGAATTTTGTTCTGACCTGCACAATTTATCAGGTACAATTTTCGCCGCGCTTGTGTCTTTTTTGACCAAGCGCAACATAAGGTGAGATGCTAAGCATATTATTTGAAGCCAAATGAGGCTTATCTGGTAAGGGTATTATTGATTTCGTTGTCATGACTACTCACGTAATATGCGCTTGGTCAAAAAAGACACAAGCGCGGCGAAAAAGCATCCCGAACCTTCCTTCAGGCGGAAAATTCGGAATGACTCATATTTATGATTATACAAGTTTTCCAGACACGAATTTGATTACGCAAAACCCAATTTGCCCATCACCCTCCAAATAATAAAAACCACACAAAGCGGAATAGCCAACACCAATAGCTTGGACCAAATATCTACATCTGAAAAAACGTACAGTTGCCATGGAATAAAATATCCTGTACCAATTGAACTTGTATTCAAATATCCCTCAAAAGGTCTTGACAGGAAAGGCAGTATCAATAAAACCATACCAGCCAAAGTCCAGGAAATGCTTCTTCGTCTGTTTTTGGAGAAAAACACAATAATGGCTGATGAAAAAGCAGCAATTGCCAGATACCGGAAGAAATACCAATAAGGCGTGCTTTGCATGGAAATCTTATCATAATTATGGTTTCTCAGTCTCACCAGCTCAAAAACTTCAAAGCTCAAAACCATAAGCGCTAACAGCAGGCCTAAGAAATTGAAGGCAATAAGCAACCCACTTAAATTCTTCCTGATGACCGGGATAAAAGAGTGTATCACCAACAAGAACAACAACTCAAAGGCATACGCTTCAATCAGTATATTTGATAGAAAACCGAATAAGTTGAAAGGCATTAATGGTAAACGTCAATGCCGTGAATAAAATTACCGCCCTTTCAAATCGCATACAACCGCCAGCGCAGCCCCTAATTCCTCATTTCCAGTATCCAGCACTTCTTTGATATACCGATGCATGTCTGACTCAAAACCTGATTTGCTCAATATTTGTGTAGCCCTGGCATCGTTGGCAACAGCGGCCGTAGCTTCTTCTGCTCCTGGAAGCGCCAACAAGCCGGCTAGCTGTCCCAGATTGTTCCCGGTCAAAATCTTGCTGTGTCTGATTGAATCCGGCAATCCATCAAAACCAATGGCTATTTTATTAACCACCTGCACAATTTCTTCAACGGCAGCTCCGCTTGCTCTGGCGTAATAAAACTTTCCCATTCTACCCATCAGATCTATCTTGTGTGGGTCAATTCTTCCTGTGTCTGTCAGGATTTCTTCTGCAATGTGCATACGCACGATCCGGCAAACGATCAAATTACCGGCGCCCCCATCTTCTCCCAAGGGAAGAATCTGGTCAACGGTACACTCCATTTGAACAGGGCTTTCTGCTACCCTGAAAGGTTTTACCAGCTCAGACTCCAGCGGCGTGAATCCGCCTTTTACAAATTCACTCACTTCGGGGCCGTATTCAACGCTTGTCACGGCCATTTGCCGAACAATCTTATGGGATACGACGTTTATGACTACCTCTCCGGTATCCTGAACATTTTTCAAGGTATCTTTGGTAGTATTGTCAGCTACTTTGCGGTTGGAAGAAAAAATGACAATTGGCGGGTTACTGCTGAAAGCATTAAAGAAACTGTAGGGTGCCAGGTTCAATACGCCATCCTTGCTAATGGTACTGACAAAGGCAATCGGGCGAGGAGCAACGGCGCCAAGCATAAATTGATGAAGGTCTTTTGTGGCAATTGCCTTTGGGTCTATAGTGAGCATAAATAGTTTTATTTTTTGTGCAACAAATGTAAATCAACAAAGGATAACCAGGGAATCAACCTTCTGTTCAATTGGGCACATTCCAAATTAGGGGCCAGGAAAAAAAATCAAAAACTCATTCATAAACAACCGTGTTCAGACAAGTAAAACACGGCAAAACGTTCTCCATGAAAAATAGTACGCTCAGAAACGGATTGATCGCATTGGTTTTACTGGCCTTTGCTTTTGGGGTTTGGAAATATCGTCAACCAACATTTGGAGGTGGTGATCAGGTACCCGATTTTTCCATGACCCTGGAAGATGGCAAACAGGTTAAATTATCAGATTTCAAAGGCAAATTTGTGTTGGTACAATTCTGGGGCAGTTGGTGCGGACCATGCAGACAGGAAAACCCATTTCTCACTCAGCTTTATCAAAAATACCACGAAAAAGGATTCGAAATATTGAGCATAGGAATTGAAAACAGCGCTAATTCCTGGAAAAAAGCCATTGAAAATGACCGCCTGATTTGGCCATACCACACGATGGAATCAGGTAAATTTAATGGGCCATTGGCAACCCAGTTTAATATCAAGTCTATCCCAAGTACATTTCTGATCAATCCTGAAGGCGTAATCATGGGCGTCAGCTTGCATCCTGATTATCTGGAGCGGATGCTTTCAGAGAAATTGTAGCACCGCTGCCAAATTGGCATACATAGTCCCGGGGCATGAAAGTTGCTGTGGGCACACAGATATGTATTCCGATTATGGCAGGTATGTACAGTCATAGTTCTGGAAGCCATACCAAACCATGAAAAAAACATTGAGAAAATTATTTGATATGAAAGAAAAAGATCCTGAACAAGACAAGCAGGAACAGGCGGGAAAAGGTCAGGAAAACCCTGAGCAGGCTGAGAACAAGACCAATAACAAAGCGGAAGGGAACGAAAAGGTAGCGGAACTTGAAAAGGAACTAAAAGAAGCCAAAGACAAATTCCTATACCTTTTCTCGGACTTCGAAAACTATAAAAGAAACACTGCCAAAGAGCGGATGGAGTTACTTTCTACCGCCGGGCGTGATATTTTGTCAGCCCTTCTGCCAGTTTTGGATGATTTTGACAGGGCCAATAAAAATGGTGCTGTCTCGGAGGGAGTTAGCCTGATACACAACAAACTCACGCATATCCTCCAGACAAAAGGACTTTCCATGTTTGAAACGCTTCCCGGCGATGCATTCGATCCGGACAAACACGAAGCAGTCGCCGAAATTCCAGCCCCAAGTGAAGAATTGAAAGGAAAAATTGTTGACATAACCGAACAAGGATACACACTTGGTGAAAGGATCATCCGTTTTGCCAAAGTGGTGGTTGGCAAGTAAATGCTTCGCTCATACAGATCCCGCTAAACCATACCTGTATACCAATGGCAAAAAGAGATTATTATGAAGTGCTGGGCGTTTCCAAGTCGGCCGGCAACGATGAAATAAGGAAGGCGTATCGCGATAAGGCCATCAAATTTCACCCGGATAAAAACCCGGGAGATGCTACTGCTGAAGAAAAATTTAAGGAAGCAGCAGAAGCCTATGATGTATTGAGTGACGCCGACAAACGGGCTCGCTACGATCGCTACGGCCACGCCGGTGTTGACGGTATGGGTGGCGGTGGCGCCGGCGGTTTCCAGGGCATGGATATGGACGATATCCTGCGTCATTTCGGATTTGATTCGGATGACATTTTCGGAGAATTCTTTGGAGGCGGCAGAAGAAGACGCGGAGGCCGTTCTCGTGGCGAACGCGGCACCAACCTGCGCATCAAAGTAAAAATGACGCTGGAGGAAATAGCCACCGGGGTAAACAAGAAAATAAAGGTTCGCAAACAGGTTCCTTGTAACACCTGTAATGGCAGCGGTGCACGCGACCAAAGTTCAGTAGAATCCTGTGGCTCCTGTAGAGGTGCAGGCGTTGTGAATCGTGTAACTCAAACACCATTTGGCATGATGCAAACGGCAGTGGAATGTCCCACCTGCCGCGGTGCCGGACAGGTGATCAAATCTCCTTGCAATGTTTGTAAAGGAGAAGGTCGCACTTTCGGCGAAGACACCATTGACGTGGATATTCCAGCAGGTGTACATGAAGGAATACAATTGTCCATGTCGGGGCGTGGAAATGCGGGTGCCAAAGGTGGCCATGCAGGAGACCTCCTGATCACTGTAGAAGAGATGCCACACGATCATTTTACCCGTGAAGGCAATAACATCATCCATGAGCTATTCATCAATTTTGCCGATGCCGCCCTTGGCAACAAAGTTGAAGTGCCTACGCTGGATGGTCTGGCCCGCATAAGCATACCAGCCGGCACGCAGGGTGGAAAAATATTTCGCCTGAAGGACAAAGGTCTGCCGGCGCTGCAAAGCTACCAGCGTGGCGACTTGCTGGTTCATGTAAATGTTTGGACACCCAAAAAGCTCAGCGACAAGGAAAGCAAGCTTATGGAAGAACTCAGAAAATCGCCAAACTTCACGCCTTCACCTGGTAAAGATGAAAAAGGCTTCTTTGAAAAAGTAAAAGATATGTTTGGATAAGTGGATGTTGGCAATAACAATTCCTTGTTATACATTTGCACCCGCTTTCCAAAAACGGCCACGTGGCGGAATTGGTAGACGCGCTACTTTGAGGGGGTAGTGTCCTTACGGATGTGCTGGTTCGACTCCAGTCGTGGTCACAGGTAGAAATCCTCCGGAGTTTTGAGAACTTCGGGGGATTTGTTTTTTTTGTAGCCAAACACACAATTTATGCAGATGAAATGCATGCTGGCTCTTGTTATCACGGTAGTTTTTTCAGGGTTACAGGCACAGCAAACAAATTACGATGCCATTGTTCAGCCCATTGAGGCCAAGGCAAGGGATTTTTCAGAATACCTGGTGCAACTCGCCTGGCTAAATTCGCCGGAAAATGCAGTATTGCAAGACGAACTGCTCAATTCACGCAGTGCCAATAAAAACATACGGAAAGAATGGATGCGCGATGTTCAGGCTTCCTTTAACATCAATGAATCAAATCTTCGGGGGGCCGATACCTTAGGCAATGTCTTTTTCCCTCGCTACAACTTTGGAGTGATGTTGAATTTATACAACATCATTTCACAACCCGAAAAATCAAAAATTGGCGCCAGGCAGGTGCGCATTGCCGAACAGCGCATCAATCAGTTGAAACTAAAAACACGCTCGGAAACCCTTCAGGCCTGGGCTACTTTTCGCCTGGCCCGGGAAATTCTGAAAGAAAGAGCGTTGGTGGAACAGGAATTGAATAATAATTTCATTCTGATACAACAACTGTACAAATCCGATGAAAAAACGCTGGAAGAGTACACCACCGCTTCGGCGGCCTATTATCAGGCACGAGAGTCGCGTATCAGAGCTGAAGCGGAACAGGAACTGGCGAAATTCAAGCTGGAAGAAATCGTTGGACTGAAATGGGAACAAATAGAACACCCGAAAAAGGAAGAATAAAGGGACAAGGCAGTTCCCGAAAAATTGCGACTTTTGCGGCCGCTGTGAAACAATTCAATCAAAGTAAACACAATTACATTCTATGAAAAATCTACCCATCATTCTGAATATCATCCTTTTCCTGCTTGTTGGGCATCTGTATTACCTGAATTCAAAAAATAGCAAGCAACCAGAACCGGCCAAAGTTATTGCCCCCGCCGAAAATTCACAGGGTGTTCGCATTGCCTACGTAAACGGGGATACGCTAGATGCAAAATACGAATGGCTCAAAAAGCAAAAAGAAGCCATTGAGCAGCGCCTGAGCAGTGCTGAAAGAAGTATGGCAAACAAAGAGGAAGCATTGATGAGGGATGCCTCTGCATTTCAGGAGAAATTGCAAAGCGGCAATATGACCCAGGCAGAAGCCGAAAAAACAGATGCTGAGTTGAGAAAACGCGCTCAAAAGCTGGAGGATGAGAAAAACTACCTAAGCAAATCATTGTCTGAAGATCAGAAAAAGGCCTTTAACGACCTTTATGAAAAGCTGGAAGAGAAGTTAAAACACTTGTCCAGTCAGATCGGCTACGATTACATTCTTTCCTATTCACGTGGCGGACAAATATTGCTGGCGAGCGACAGCCTGGATATCACCAATCAGGTTCTGGAGCTTCTCAATGCAAAAGAAGATAAGTAATGGCAGGTGCCGGCACTTCCAATACTGACTTTATTTTACGACAAGCTAGCCCTGAAGAGGCTATCTATGTGCATGAGCTGGCACACAGGATATGGAAGGAGCATTATGTTCCCATCATTGGAACTGACCAGGTTGATTATATGCTTGGCAAGTTTTATACAGTTAATGCGCTGCAGAATCAAATGGCCAATGGACATGTTTTTTGGTTAATTGAAATGGATGGGAACCCACATGGGTATATTTCGGTTACCAATCAGGAACAAGGCAAGTACTTCCTGCAAAAATTTTACCTGGACAATGGTTTTCGGGGAAAAGGTTTGGGCAAACAAGTGTTAAACTCGCTTATTGACCAATACCCTGATCTGCATGAACTTAGGCTCACCGTGAACCGGCAGAATTACAAGAGTATCAATTTTTATTTTAAGGTTGGATTCACCATTGAGTATTGTTTGGATATGGATATTGGGGAAGGGTATGAAATGAATGATTTTCAGATGTTATTGAAACGGTTTCTATAATTTCTTCCAATGATTCTGTCATGACCGACATCAAACGGGCTTACCTGGCACTTGGCGCCATCTGTGTTATATGGGGCACCACTTACACCGCCATAAAATACGCCCTGGCAGATTTCCCTCCGTTTTTACTGGTTGGCCTTCGACAATCCATGGCAGGTTTGTTGCTGTTGATTCTGGCTCTTTATCGGCGCAAAGCCGCCTGGCCAGGCTGGTCATACATTTGGAAGCAGTCGATAACAGGTATTGCGACCATCACCGGAGGCAATGGCTTTATAACCTGGGGCGTCCAGTTTGTTTCCACTGGCTTGGCGGCCCTTATTGGCTCGCTTACTCCCGTAATGGTCGTTATCATCACCTTGTTGTGGAAAGGAACTGACAAGGTTACTCCTCGAATTTTATTAGGTGTTGCCATGGGTTTCGGAGGTCTCGCTCTGATATTCAATCATGGCTGGGCTGATTTCATCAGGCCCGAATACCGTTGGGGTATAGCCGCTTGTTTTTTGTCGTGTTTTACCTGGTCCCTGGGAACAGTTATGGCCAAGCGCTGGAATTCGCCCGATATCTCTCCTTTATTTAATGCCGGCATTCAAATTTTTGCCGGTGGTCTGGGCGGATTTGTCTTGAGTCTCTTTTTTGATCATGATAAAACGGTTCACCACTCCCTGGCGGGTTGGGCTTCCTTGATCTACCTCATCCTGATTGGCTCGGCCTTGGCATTCACATTCTACATGTTTGCCCTGAAACATCTGAGTGCGTCAGTTTCTTCCATGTACACCTATATTAACCCCATCGTGGCCATTCTTTTAGGCTGGCTGCTGTTGGGCGAAGAATTGACCATCTGGACTGGCATTGGCATGAGCATCACCATTTTTGGCGTATGGTTGGTGAATTCTGCCGCCCTCCGGAATTACAGGCAAATGAAAAAATTGCAGAAAGCCAATCGACTCAATGCTTGAACGACATTTTCTGTAATTGAACTGATTCCGGATCAGGATTTCCTTCCGTCAGTTTTACGGCTGAATCCATGGCGATGTTATGATAAACTGAATTCTGAATCCCGGGCTTTGGCCATTGAACTTCTACAAAGGAGATCTTTTCAGCTGCACCTAATCCAATTTCCTGCCGCAGGCTTTCTGATCCGAAGCTTCCACCTGTGCCGACTGTAACATAGATATCCCTTGTTTTGCCGCCTTTCTCCTCAACTTGAACTTTAATTCTGGCCCCCATTGCATTGCGGTTGCAAGTCTTTCCTTCCAGAAATACCGTAACCCAATGATTGGCGTTTCCGGGGTTTTCGAATAGTATGTTATTGGATAAATCCCCTTCAAAAGCCCCTCCCATGATGGCAAAAACATCCTGGTCACCATCATTGTCAAAATCACAAAAAGCAATGCCGTGACCTTTTTGAATATGGCCAAAGCCGTTCATGCTGATGTCTTCAAATCGCTTCCCCCCAGCGTTGTGAAACATTCGATTTGGCATTAATGTACGCAGGTCCGGTTTCCCGGTTCCCAAATAAAAATCCATCCATCCATCATTATCCAGATCTCCGTAATTATTACCCATTGCATAGGTTATGGTATTCAAACCATAAGCATTGCTCACATCTGTAAATGTTTCATTGCCATTGTTGTGATACAATCTCAGGTGATCCCCTTTGGGTTGTTTGCCGAGATATTCCTCCAGCATAGGCTTCCCTGGTTCAGTTTCCAGGTCAAAGGAATATTCTGTAACCAATATGTCTTCAAATCCATCATTATCGAAATCAAAGAAAGAGGCAGGAAAGCTGTTAACAGGATCTGTTACACCGGCCTTAGCAGAAACATCTTCGAAATGCCAGTTTGTCGGCGCTGTTCCACCACGGTTTACCAATAATTTATTTTCTCCGCTCACATTACTCAAATACAAATCAGGGAGTTGGTCATTGTTTATATCACCCCAAACTACCGCTTTGAAAAAACCAGTAAAATCAAGGTGAAGATCTTTGGCAACATTAGTAAATGTGCCATCTCCATTATTGTGATAGAGTTCACAAGGATTATGAAAAGATTTTCCTGCTGATTCATTCGCTATGAAAAGGTCCAACCAGCCATCTCCATCGTAATCAGCCCAATCTGCAGATTGTGTAGGGTAAAAGGATAATAATCCCGACTCTATAGTAACATCAGTAAAGGTTCCGTCTCCGTTATTGCGCAATAACGAATTCGGATGATTTCCCTTTGAAAGCCAGCCTCCTCTGAGGATTAACACATCCTGATCACCGTCATTGTCATAATCGGCATGAATTGTATTTAAGCCACTTACGATGCCTGTAAGATTGGCCTCCTCCGTTTTGTCAGAAAAGGTACCATCGCCATTGTTGTGCAGAAAGTGCGCCTGATCTCCCATTCCATATGAAGTTACGAAAAGATCAATACTCCCGTCCCCATCAAAATCATCGGCGCAAACACCTCCTGATACGCCACGTGTATCAACCTTTGCTTCAATGGCTACATTTTTGAACCTAATATCACCGTGACCTTTGAATATGAGCTCCGGCATTAAAAGGTTTTTAGGAACGGAACCAGGCCATTCACCAATAGCCATATAAGCCAGATTTAACAACCACCTGCTTTGTATATCATCAGGGAATTTTGCCAGAATGCGTCTATACACTTTTATAGCATTTTCCGGGCCCGACTTCATAGTATATATACCCCCGCCCTGTAGTGGCAGAATACAAGATTCTGCATTATGGGAGTTGATACAGTTCTGTTGTTCCCCAAGTCTAAGATAAGATAAAGCTAGCATCTCATACACCAGCTTTGTGTTTTCAAACAGCGTGTCCCCTATTTGTTGAATGAGTCCTAAATATTCCATTGTAGCAGATTCATTCTGGCCGGCATTGAGTAATTGTGTTGCGTATTCGAACCCAAGCGAATACTTATTATTCACATTTGGCTCCCGTTCTTGCATATCCCGCACCATGGCTGCTTTCCTCCCATTCAGATTATAATAATCCATGGCATTTGCATGTCTGAAAATGCTATCCAGCATATCCACCATTCTCTGATGGCCAGATACGATTTTATTGTCTTTTGCAGACTCGTTTTTACAATTGAAAAAACAGGTAAAAAGCAGGGTAATACAAAAAGCGGTACGGAAAAATTGATTCATCCTAAATAGTAATTGTGTTATGCAAAGTAACGAAATTCATTCCTTACCTGGGTGGTTGAAAAACTTTTCATAACCTTGTCTTTCAAAACAAATCCAACTTTTATGAGCAAGGTACTATCTGCCAAAAACCCTTATCTCATTCCCTTTGCCCTGGTATGCAGTTTGTTCTTCCTCTGGGGCATCGCCAATAGCCTAAATGGATCCCTGATTCGCCATTTTCAGTTTGCCCTCGACCTCAAGCGCTGGCAGGCGAGTATTGTAGAATCTGCTTTTTATTTCGGGTACTTTGTGATGGCCATTCCAGCCGGGATATTTATGAGAAAATGGGGATATAAGCGCGGTATTCTGGCGGGCTTGCTCTTATATGCCGCAGGGGCTGTTCTGTTTTACCCGGCAGCAGATATCCGGGTTTTTGGTTTTTTCCTTTTTGCCTTATTCACTATTGCCAGCGGTTTGGCGTTTCTGGAAACCGCAGCAAACCTCTATGTTACAGTACTTGGCGACAAAAAGGACGCAGAATGGCGTATCAATTTTGCTCAATCCTTCAATGGCATCAGTATCATACTTGGCCCCGTTATTGGCAGTCTATTCATTTTCGCAAAAAAAGAATACACACCCGAAGTATTGGCTGGCATGACGGCCGATCAAATTCAACAGGCCAGGGTGGAAGAAGCGCTGTCTGTTCAAGGACCTTATCTGGCAGTTGCAGCGCTTGTAGTGGCTGTTGCAATCCTTTTTGCCTTAACGAAAATGCCTGAGGTAGATAGGGATGAAGAAATGGCAGAAGGCAAGGTGGGTATTTTTGATGTATTGAGAAAGTATAGGCATCTGTCGTTGGGAGTGCTCGCCCAGTTTGCAAACGTTGGCGCCCAGGCCACACTATGGGGCTTTTTTGTTGATTTCAAGATTGACTTTGCAAAGACCGAGCACTTGGGACTTGTTCAAACCTTATACCGGTACAGTCAGGACATGACTCCTGAGCAAATTGCTGGTTTTCATGCGTCCTTTGCTATGGTTTTGTTTATGCTGGGTCGTATTTTAGGTACTTATCTTATGAGCAAGATGGAAGGAAAAAAAGTTCTGACCTATTATAGTATGGCAGCATTAGGCCTTATAGGTTTAGCGTTCATTATCGGCGGACTAGCCGGAATTATTTGCTTGATGCTCACTTATTTTTGTCAGAGCATTATGTTCCCTACAATTTTCGCATTGGCTACTAAAGGGCTTCCTCCTGCTGAAAGCAAAATAGCATCTTCTCTGGTAATAATGGCCATTGCAGGTGGCGGTGTCTTGCCTCCAATTGCAGGTTTACTTTCCCAATCCGGTATGAAGATGGCCCTGATCATACCCTTTGTTTGTTTTTCCTATGTGATTTGGTATGTGTTTAAGGGGGCTGAAGTCAGGGATGTGGCTTAGCCTCGCCTCCCTGTCCCCTACCCCTTACCCCCTACCCCCTACCCCCCGGATTAAAATCCGGGGATACAGGATGGTCGCTTCGCCCCGGATTTAAGTCCGGGGATACAGGATGGTCGCTTCGCCCCGGATTAAAATCCGGGGTTACAGGATGTTGACCTGGAAGGTGAATTGTTAATCCTATAACTGATTTTTAACCAGGAGTACTTCTAAGGCTTGAAAGGCGAGGTCCTTGTTTACTTTAAACTTGCCGATCAGGTATTTAAAAATCTTATCCTCCTTTGGCGTCACTACGCCATCGGCCAGGATAACATCGAGGCATTGGTAAAATAGCGGCAGCCTTGTTTGTTGTCGAATGGCAGGCATTGCTGCATTGATGAGGGTTTCAGAGCTGCCGGCCTGTTCAAAATACTGGGCGGCTTTTTCAATCAGTTCGGCCGGATCAGAGCCGATAAAGATGTTGCGATTTTGCAGCGTTGCCATGAAAACGGCATTGCCACCACCGCCATCGATCTCATCTGCACGGCGGCAGGCCATAAGTACGGCAGCACAGGCCTCAGCTTCATTTTCAATGGTTAGCGCATCAGTCCCTTTGTTTTCTTTGGTTTGGAAAAACGATCCGATTTTACTCATGTATGCTGTGATTAATTTGGTTGATCTGTTTGGAAGATGTAATAATAGAGTTTACTTAAACAACTCCAGCGATTTGATTAGAGATTGAACAACACCCCAAATAATGGGTATCGAAACAAAAACCCATGACAAGATCAATCTAATATCCCTTCCTTTCTTTTTATCCATGAGTTTATTCTTTTTTAGTTTTCAGCGGTTTTATCATAAGATTGCATATCAAGCCAAGGATGAGTAAGCCGGCCATCAGGTACATGGTTACAGAGTATGCTTGAGCTGCGGGCAATTGAAGGGTATGAATCTGATAAGCTCTAATGTTATTTACCAACTGTGGGCCTAAAATGGCAGCCAGACTCCAGGCAAGCAACAATCTCCCGTGAATAGCTCCAACTTCCAGTGTGCCAAATATATCGCGCAAATACGCTGGAATGGTAGCAAACCCACCGCCATACATACTCATTATGATGCAAAAAGCCGTTACAAAGAGTACGATACTTCCCATTTGCCCTGTGAGTGGCACCAGGCAATACAACAACGCACCCAACAGAAAGAAAACCGTGTAGGTATTCCTCCGTCCAATCTTGTCTGACAGTGAAGACCAGAAAAAACGCCCTGCCATGTTGAAAATGCTCAATAGACCCACAAAGGAACCGGCGGCAGCCACTGTAACTGCTCGACCTGCACCCACCACTTTTTCCGAGAACATTTCCTGGATCATTACAGAAGCCTGACCCAGAACGCCTATACCCGCTGTTACATTAAGCATCAATACAGCAAACAGCAAATAGAATTGTGGTGTCTTTATCGCCGAACCCGCATCAAGCCCCTCTCCCGGATAACTATTTTCAGCTTTTTTATGAACCATGGAGTAACCAGAAGGCATCCAGCCCTCGGCCGGTATTTTGATGGTAAACACGCCAAACATCATGTACACCAGGTATATTAGTCCCAGGGCTATAAAAGTCTGAGCAACTCCAGTGGAATGGTCATTTCGAAAGAAGTCCATAAACTGAATTGACATCGGTGCAGCTACCATGGCTCCTCCGCCAAAACCCATGATTGCCAGCCCGGTTGCCAAACCTGGTCGATCGGGAAACCATTTTATCAAGGTGGAAACAGGTGAGATGTATCCCAATCCCAATCCGATGCCGCCAAGTACGCCGTTTCCCAAATACAACAGCCATATCTGATGCCACCACATGCCAAGGGCTGAGACAAAGAAACCTCCTGAAAAACAGAGCGCCGACACAAACATCGCCTTGCGAGGCCCTACCCTTTCCAACCAGCGTCCAAAAATGGCTGCTGAAGCGCCCAGGCAAAACAGCGCGATCGAAAAGACATAGCCGATTTGAACCAGCGTCCAGTCTCCCTCAATATGTTCAGAGATTCCAAGCGATTGCGATAATGGTTTATTAAATACACTGTAAGCGTATATCTGTCCAATACAAAGATGAATGGCCAGGGCCGCAGGAGGCACCAGCCAGCGATTGTAGTTTTCCGGAGCAACTGTTCTTGATTTATCAAAAAAACTCATGCTCTTATTAGTTGGAAGTTATTCCTCCCGTTTCATTTTCCACCTTTTATGACTCCAAAGCCAGGTTTCCGGATTTGCTCTGATTTCCTCCTCCAGACGCTTTGTGTAAGCCCTTGTAATGTCCAATTCTGTTGCCGTTTCCGGTTCCAGCCAAAGTGGCTCATACTCTATTTCATAAAACCCTCTTTTCACCCTGAGTATCCGGTAGCTGAAGACAGGAAAACCGAAAGTCCTGGCCAGCACATCTATCCCGGGCAAAGTGGCGGTTTCCCTTCCGAAAAAAGTAACCCAGTGGGCCCGCTTGCGACTACTTGGTGACTGATCGCCAATCATCATGTAAGCCCAGGCCTCCTTTTTCAAGTGTTTTCTCATAAATGCTACTGAATCATCCATGGAAACCAACACCAGACTACCTCTGCTGCGATTTTTATTCAGGTAAAGTTCTACATGTTTGTTGGTTAAGGGCTTATAAACGCCAACCAATTTTCCAAACAGTCCATAAGGCAAGGTAAGTCCGGCATATTCCCAGTTGCCACAATGGCTACCCGCCAAAATCACCGACTGACCTTGTTGCAAAAATTCCGCAGCTATTTCTGCATTCATCACCCGGCATCTGCGGTGCAGTTCGGGTAATGAGGTTGTTTGTGATTTAACCGACTCGAGCATTAAATCAGTTAAATTGAGGTATGTCTTCTTAATGATCCGCTTAATTTCATTAGACGATTTTTCGGGAAAAGCCTGCATCAAATTGTCCAGTATCACCTGTTTACGATACCCGACAATGCGGTACAAAATAAAAGCCAGCACATTTGAAATCTGGTAGAGGGCCCAAAATGGCACCAGACGGAATAGTTGAACCAGGATTTTCAGAAAAAACAAAGCAAGCATAAGATCACTCTTTTGGCAGCATCACCCATAATCGGCCAAAACCATTAATTTTCCTCGCTTCCTGCAAGCCTTTCTGGCCAATTCCGGAATACAGGTCAAGGCGTTTCGTAGTTAAAATACCCCCGCCGCGATCCTGGGCAAACAGAATCCTGTAAGTATATCCTTGCAAATTACCAGCCGGATCCATATCAGGTAATTCGGCCAAGATAGTAGCTCCAAGCGGGATATAGCGCAAGTCAACAGCCACGGAATAGCCGGCCGTTACCGGGAAAGTACCCGCACCAAGTACCTGTTCATTCACGGGAGTAAAGAATACATAGGCGCCGCCGGTTCCTTTAACCGAACCTCCAAATCCAAAATGCTGTCGATGACCATCAGGAAATTGAACAAGACAGTTGCCCTGAAGCTGTGCGTTTTTCAAGGCTTTTACAGATGGCAGCCAGGCGAGGTCCAATCCGGATTCATCAAGCGCGCCGCCAAAAATAGCCGCTGGAGATGGAATGCCCGATTCCGGCTTTTTCAGCATAGCAACCGGATATTCTTCCGTTTTTTCACGACTCGCCTTTATCACAGGGGTATAATAGCCCGTTATCCTTACCCGATCGCTGTGCAAATCAGTTTTCACCTTGTAAAAATCGAAAGTTGATACCAGAACACTTGGATCGAGCAGGTTTACCCGCTGAAGCATTTCCACGGTTTTCAGCATTTCCCGTTTGGTAATGCCTGAAGCGCCGTGCGCAGGCACGTCTTTTCTTCTAAGATAGTTGGCCTGCTCATACATGGCCGCGAGCATGTCGGGATCAAAATTCAAAAAAGGAAGTGTATCAGGAATGGCTGGGACAAGCACTTTTGACGAAACATTCCGAGGCTCATAGGGCTCTTCCGGAAGTTCTGCGACAACGAGGCTATCGCCTTCAGCGGCCTGGTGGGGAACTACAACAATTTGCGAGGTCGGTTCAACGGATGCTCTGCCCTGCCAGATCAGAACGATGCAAGCCAAAAGCATGAAAAAATCTACAATTAAGATAAGTCTAGTCCGATCCATAGTGACGGAGGGGGAACTCGTCGCCTTATTTCATTTTTACAAATGTAAACCCTAAGCTCGTTTTGTAGTTAGCTTGTTACCCCAGATTCGGACAGTATTTAGTAGAAGTCAAATTCAAAACCCTGATTCTCAGCAGGTTGAAAAATTAATATAAAAACAATCAAAATTACTTTTAGCCCTTGTTCTCCAGCCAGTTTTTAAAGACAGACTCCACTGCAGGGCCATCCCACTCCATTTCAATATTTGGCAGATTCAGAATTTTCTCAAACAAAGCATTCTGGGAATCATCTTCCCTCAATGCAACATGGTAAGGCGTATTGCTGAAAGACACCATGGAATAAACAGGTAAAAACTCTTTTGGGTGTCTTTCATGCAGGTCTGCAGCGATTTTTTTGCGCACCAAAAATTTTGGATCTCCCACCAGATCACGCATTTCAATAAAATTGCGCAATGCCAGTTCGGCAATGGCATTTCCATCCTTTTCACGCCGTCTTGCGAATTCCGGAATAATGGCCTGCCAGTTTTCACCCATTTCATCAATCAGATCGTCCAGGATGGTGCAGTCTTCAAAACCGGCATTCATACCCTGACCGTAAAACGGCACAATGGCGTGAGCTGCATCACCCAGTAACAGAATACGCCCCTGCCATTGCCATGGGCTGCAATTCACGGTTACCAGTGAAGATGTAGGATTTTGTTTAAAATCAGTTAGGAGCTCTGGTATCAGGGGAAGCGTATCGGGAAAATATTCTTTGAAGAACCCGAGAATTTCAGCATCTGTTTTCAGCTTTTCGTAGGACACCGGTCCTTCAAAAGGCAAAAACAAGGTACAGGTAAAGCTTCCATCTGCATTGGGAAGAGCAATGAGCATAAAATTGCCTCTTGGCCAGATATGGAGTGCTGAAGGATCAATTCGGTGTTTTCCGTCTTCAGTTGGGGGGATTGAAAGCTCCTTATATCCATGCTCCAGATAAAATTGCCGGTAATCAAACCTGTCGGTCTTTTGAAGTGAATACCTCACCGCTGAATAAGCGCCATCAGCGGCAAAAATCAAAGGCGCCTCATACTCTTTAACCTCTCCAGTCCTGGTATTTTCAAAAGAGATCACCGGGTTATCCAAATCAACATTCAGACATTGTTGGTCGAACAAAAATTCAATATTGGGAAATTGATCGGCAATGTCAATCAGTTCCAGGTTCAACCCACCGCGAGAAACCGAATAGATGGCTTCGTGTTCCTTTCCGTAAGGTTGGAAAGTCAGGGAAGAATCAACCCCGTGCATCATTCGCCCGGGCATGGCAATGGCTACTTTTTCAATCTTTTCGCGGATTCCAGCTTTTTCCACGGCTTTCCATCCGCGTTCACTCATCGCAAGATTGATACTCTTGCCACCGCGATATCCGGCTTCCCGCATATCGGAACGGCGTTCAAAAACCTTTACGGAATACCCTCGACGAGCTAAAAATACCGCCCAAAGGGAACCTACCAGACCGGCACCAACAATAATGGCTTCTTTGCCTCCGGATTTACTCATTTTCCAGAATTTAAAAATTAAACACTAGCAACACAAAAACAGACAGAGGCTTTTGCAGCAACATTAAAGCAATGCTTCAATGATATTTTCTTCGGTAACGCCCTCAGCTTCCGCCTTGTAGTTGCGCACGATCCTGTGACGCAATACCAGATTGGCAATGGCCTGTACGTCTTCAATATCCGGTGAATATTTTCCGCGCAAAGCTGCAAAACATTTCGCACCAAGGGCCAGGTACTGACTGGCACGCGGACCTGCTCCCCAGCCGAGGTAGTTATTGGCCTCCTTAGTGGCACTTGGCGTACCCGGACGCGTTTTAGCTACCAGATTTACGGCATATTCAAGCACGTTATCGCTAACCGGAATTTTGCGGATGAGTTGCTGATATTCGCTGATCTGGGCGGTATTCAGCACGTGCTTCAAAGTTACATCACGAGTGATTGTTGTTTGTTTTACAATCTCCACCTCCTGTTCGTATGTAGGATAAGTCAGCGGAATATTGAACATAAAACGGTCAAGCTGGGCTTCCGGCAGTGGGTATGTACCTTCTTGTTCAATCGGGTTCTGAGTAGCCAGTACGAAGAAGGGAGAAGGAAGCAAATGCCTTTCACCACCTACGGTAACCACTCTTTCCTGCATGGCTTCGAGCAAGGCTGCCTGCGTTTTGGGCGGAGTACGGTTGATCTCGTCAGCTAAAACTATATTGGAAAAAATGGGTCCTTTTACAAAGCGAAAGTGCCTGGATTCATCCAGAATTTCCGAACCGGAAATATCCGAAGGCATAAGGTCAGGTGTAAACTGGATGCGTTTAAAATCAAGGTCCAGAACCTCAGCAATGGTACTAACCAATAGCGTTTTTGCCAATCCGGGAACACCCACCAACAGTGCATGGCCATTTGAAAATAGTGAAATAATGACCGCGCGCACTACATCTTCCTGACCTACAATCACCTTTCCGATCTCATCGGAAAGATCTTTATAGGCCTGTGCCAACGCATCTACTGTCTCCACGTCCGATTTGTGATTTGCCATAATTTTTGTGCTAGAATATCTTTATGAGGAAATAATTTTATGTGGCAGCTAAACGCCTGAATTGCTGTATTGTTTCAGCAAAGGAGTGGCAAAAGTAGCGAATCAGATTTTTCTTTGGCGCTTTCTTTCGACCTATCCCAAACTTTCTTGTTAACAACGACCAAACGCGACATGGAAATGCTGTCATAAACTCCATTTAAGTTGCCTGTTATTTCTTTTTGCTTCCACAATTATTTCTCCAATGACAAAATAGGTGGTCACCAGTGTGGCCACTACAAAATAAGCCACCATGATCCACACAGCCGAAGGAAACAACTTCGACATGCCAAACCAGTCGCCAGACTGCCAGACCCATATCAGCCCAATGGCATTTTTTATTGTTTCCCAAAACAAGCTGAATGGGTTTTTGTCCATGAATTCTGAATAGGCATACACCGATAGAAAAACAAATCCTCCATACCAGAAAATACCCGGCGAGCCTATATCTGCAAGATTTCCGAAGAAGTAAAACACCAGAACGAAAGTTGCCAGCATTTGTACCCAGGACCAGGCTTTAAACCATTTGCTCGACGGTGTTTCATATTTTTCAAAATGATACACATCGTCAATTTTGTCAACCGGGTATTTCTCCTGAATATCTGCCGGTCGCCAACCGGTAGGCATAAACCAAATCCGAAGCTTGTCGCGCCAGCTTTTTGTTCGCCAGGCATCTCTAATCAATAACCAAATATGCTGAAAATTGATCTTGATCGGATTCCAGGTGCTCGCAGGTCGCGTAATGCCATAGACCGCCGGAACCTCTGGCAACTCCTCCTGAAAAGTGCCAAACCACTTGTCCCAGAAAATGAATATCTGTCCATAGTTCTTGTCCAGATATTCGGGATTGATGGCATGATGCACCCTGTGGTGAGAAGGTGTAACCAGAAACCACTCCAAAAAACCCATTCTGCCAATGTGTTGGGTGTGATACCAGAATTGAGCAAAAAGGTGAATGGGCGCCACAATCGCAATAACCTTTCCTGGCACGCCAAACAAGGCAGCCGGCAAGAGAAATATGGTGAACATATTGACAAAACCGGCGATCGTTTGCCTTAGCGCACAAGCCAGATTGAAATCTTCACTGCTGTGGTGAATGGCGTGTTTATTCCAAAAGAAATTTATCCGATGCGCAATTCTGTGCGTAAGGTAGCCCGATAAATCAAGCGCCATAAATGCGATGAAATACACCCAAAATGTGGATTCCAACTGAAATATAGCCACTTTAGACACCAGCCAACCATAGGCCAGAATAGATACGCTCAGCCCCAATACGTCCTTCACCACATTGGTAATCCCCGAACTGAGGCTTGAGATCATATCCATATTTCGATAGGTATCTTTACCGGCCAACAAGCCATATCCTTTTTCCAACAATACCAAAGCCAGAAAGGCAGGCATGGCATACAGGAGTATTTTTCCGTACTGTTCCATAATTCGTTTATTTAAATGCGGAGTGTTGAGTGCGGAGTGCGGAGTGATAAGTGATGAGAGATTTAATTCAGTCTCTCACAAAAATTCAAAAATCATCCTTCCTACATCACATCAACAATCATTTGATCATGTAATCGTCAATCATCAATCAATAATAAGAATTGACGCGACCAACAATTCTATTTAATCCGGGCAGCCATCATCAACGACTGAACCTTACTCTGTGCTTTCGACTTCACATCCGCAGCGCCCAATTTCATCAATCCGTTCCAGGAATTAAATCCGTACTCCTTAGCAACCATTTGCTGCAGGCCAGATTCTACCGGACTTACCTTGGCGGTTTGTGTTACCGTTTTTGTGCTGGCTTTTGATTTTGAAACTGAGCTGGAGCTGTTTTTATTGGCAACAATCGAGGGAACAGCGCTGGCAGTGGCCACTGGAATTTCCTGGGCAAAATACTGATTCAGGTTATAGTCATTTGTTATTTTCTGAACGCTCCAGCCAAATGCGTATTTCTTCGCAGCGTTGCTGAGCGGCATAACCCGGTCACCAGCATGTTGAGCAGCATCGGCTCTCAGGTCAGATTTGGAATAATCCCCGATGTAGGACTGAAGTACTGTGTTGGCCAAAAGCAATTGTGGCTTTACGTTGTATTCATCTGCAATATCTGATACAATGTCTTTCCAGTTGTTCGCCATTGTGGTCACAAAACGCTTGTCGGAATAAAGCTGCTTCACACGATCTGCTGCTGCTTCCTGAGACAAGGCTTTTGTTGTTGATGCCCCTTTTGCAGAAGCACGACGCGCACTTCCGGAATCGCTGGCATAGCTGTCTCGACTGTTTTTTGTAACAGGTCTTGGTGCATTGGGAGATTCCGAGATGGTATTGTATTCGGATACCAAATCATTTGTACGCAATGCGTTCAAAGAGTCTTTTTTACCCATAACAATAAAAATAATAACTCCAGAGATGAGTGCCATGGAGAGGAAACCGAAGAGTTCAAAAATGTTTTTCATGCTAGTGAATTTTTAAATGTAAGTGTGTGTGGGAATGTTCATAACTGTTTTTGGGGGTTTCTCAGATTTCACAAAATAGCCTGGAAAGCCTACAATGGTGAAATTGTATCTTTTTGGATGTTATTTTAGTTTTCGACTACCTCATAATCCAGTTTCCAGAGTTGGTAGGTTTCAATGATCAAGGTAAGTTTTTCTGCGTAGCTGCGGGCTGTAGCATATCCGGAAGATTTTAGGCCTTGTGCCCAGGCGGCATAGTATGGCAGTTCCGAGTGACCATACATCTTTTTTCCTGTACTGTAAACTCCCCCAACCTGGTACCGTGGTATCATCCAGGAATAGCGTGTTTCTTTTAATAGCTGACTATGGCGTTTAAAGCTATGCTCAGGTTTTTCATACACCTCAAATCTGTCCCAGGCATAATCATCGCGCATTTGCATACAATCAATGGCCAGGGAATGAAAATTAAAATCATCATCCGTAATTCTGCCATCCTTTCTGAAACCTGGTCTGGCCCGGCATTTTATACCAAAATGATTGTTTCCCTTTAAAGCCAGGATACTCCTTCCTGCATCTGTTTCCAGCAAACCCTGGGCCAAGGTGATGGAAGCCGGTATTTTCGCCACCTGCATCTCCATGGCCGCCAGATTGCGAAATGCTTCAACATAGTTGAGGTAAGCCTTGATATTTGGATGGTAGCCGCGAGACATTTCACTGGTCAATTGCCGCTCAATTGAACTTCTGTCCCAATAATTGTTCTTATTTGTAAAACTAAAGCTTGCGGTACCCCTCCTTAAGGAATCTGCATAAAATGCTTCCAAGTGTTTACCGAATCTGGCACCGGCAATTTCAGCTCCGGTTTTAAAATTCTGTTTTAACTCATGAAATACCGGCAATTCTGAAATCCCGTCGAGTTTTGCTTTGATATCATCATAATAAAATACCACAATGAGGCAGGGAATAACAATAATCAACAAAGCGTAAAAACTACCTTTGCCAAAAGAATAGAGGCATCCAGTTTCTTGTGTTGATGATTCCTGCATAAAAGGCGACAAATTTAAGCACTGATTTTATCCCGAGGTAAACTCGGGACGCTGATTACACAGATTTTTACCGCCCTTACGGGCGTTTTAACACCATCTTGCTAATTTGACAATTCGTTAGGTACAATTTATATGATATTTGATAACCACAATCGTCCTATTAATTACCTGCGGCTGGCAGTGACCGACCGTTGTAATTTGCGATGTAGCTACTGCATGCCAGAGCATGGACTGGACTGGTTATCAAGATCTGCTTTGTTGAGTTATGAGGAATTGCTGCGTCTTTGTCACATATTCGCCGGATTGGGGATTGATAAAGTCAGGATCACCGGTGGAGAACCATTTGTCCGGAAAGACCTCATAAAATTTTTGGATTCCCTTTCCAACATTGAAGGAATAAAGCAAATAAACCTTACTACAAACGGCGTAGCCAGCTTGCCTTTCATCCCGCGTTTGAAGGAATTGGGTATTCGATCTGTGAATCTCAGCTTAGACACATTGGATCGCGAACGCTTCTTTGAAATTACCAGAAGAGATGAACTGCCTGCTGTTTTAAAGACACTTGATGCACTGATTGAACAACAATTTCACGTGAAGATCAATGCGGTGGTATTGAATGGTAATAATGATGCGGATATCATACCCATGGCAGAGTTGACCAAAAATCTACCGGTTGATGTACGTTTTATTGAGGAAATGCCATTCAACGGAGGCGATCATGAGGCTACATCACCTGTTTGGGATCATCGAAAAATATTGGAGCAACTCCAATCAAGCTGGCCCGACATTCAAAAACTTACAGACCCTCCAAATTCTACAGCTTTTCATTATCAAATACCTGGTTTTAAGGGGAAAATCGGCATAATTGCTGCCTGGACACGCAGCTTTTGCGGATCCTGCAACCGCATTCGACTGACTCCTCAAGGCATGCTCAAAACCTGCCTGTACGATAACGGGGTTTTGAACATACGGGATGCAATTCGCTCGGGAAACAGCAACGATCAAATAGCAGAAAAGCTGATGATTGCATTCCGCAGTCGACACGAAAACGGATGGGAGGCCGAGGCCGCCGCCAAAGCCGAAGGCAGCTTCGAATCCATGGCCATGATTGGAGGATAAGCAATAGTAAAAAAGCAAACCATGATCAGCGTAGAAGAAGCCTGGCAAATCATTCAATCCTGCAAACCCAATTACGGAGAAATATCAGTTCCTTTTGAGGATGCCCTTGGGCGTGTTCTGGCAGAAGACATCAGGGCAGATCGCGACCTTCCCCCATTTAATCGCGTAGCCATGGATGGTATAGCCATTCGGTATGATGATTATCTACGTGGAAATAGACATTATGCGGTATCTCAGGTTGTTGGCGCAGGCGATGCGCCTCCTGACAAGCTGGATAAAAATACCTGTTTTGAAATCATGACAGGAGCTTCCTTGCCGTCCTGTACCGACACCGTTGTCCCGTATGAGCATCTGAATGTGAAAGATGGCACAGCGGAGATACTTAAAGAAGTCACCCACAAGGGACAAAACATTCATTTCCAGGGAACAGATAAGAAATCAGGCACGCTGCTAATTAAACCTGGAATCCGCATTGGACCTGTAGAAATAAGTGTCGCAGCATCAGTTGGAAAATCCGGGATACTGGTGAAAAAGCTACCCAAAGTAGCCATTTTCTCTTCCGGGGATGAATTGGTAGACGTAGACAAAGTGCCACTACCCCACCAAATAAGACGCTCCAATAGCCATTTGATCCGGGCAGCTTTAAAACAAACAGGCATTGACACTGCAATGGTGCATCTGGCTGACAACAAGGAAAACATACAAGAAGCCTTGGAAATAGCTGTACAGGAAAACGATATTTTGATTCTGAGTGGTGGAGTATCAATGGGTAAATATGATTACCTGCCTGAAGCGCTTGAATCTGTTGGTGTAAAAAAGCTATTTCATAAAGTAAAGCAAAGACCAGGAAAGCCTTTTTGGTTTGGCAGTTTTGGTGAACAGGGAGTGGTTTTTGCCTTGCCTGGCAACCCGGTTTCCACGCATTTTTGTTTGGTTCGATATGTTCTGCCCTGGCTAGAAGAAACATTAGGTAACCAATCCCGACCACCTATTTTGGCCGTTCTGGATGAAGATTTCACCTTTGAACCTCCCCTCCAATTGTACAAACAAGTGAAAATCTTTCAAAATGAAACGGCTCAACTAATGGCTAGATCCGTGGTAAACAAAGGATCCGGAGATTTTTCAAGTTTGCTCGAAGCAGATGGATTTCTGGAATTGCCGGCAGATCAGCAAGTGTTCAAAGCCGGGGAGAAATTCAGGTTTTGGGAGTTTAGACATTAATTACCTAATGTAGAAAACAGCCCTGAAAGGGCGGCATCCCAAAACAATGCGGCGAAGCCCATTGCATACATGACCCACAACAAAAAGCCCTGAAAGGGCGACATCTCACAACAATGCGGCGAAGCCCATTGAATAAACAGCGCAAAACAAGGAGCCCTGAAGGGGCGATATCTCATCTAGAGCTAATCGAAATTGAAAAGAAGTATCGCCCCTTCAGGGCTCCTTGTTTTTGGCACTGCATAGGAAGTGCGGCACACTTCCCTTTGGGATTTTGCCCTTTCAGGGCTGATTTCTACTTCGTTCATGTAAATCCCGTAAAAAGTTTAGCTCTATTTGGCGTCCACTTATTATCCGACTTCAGCATCAAAAACAGAGGAACTAAAGTTCCCAAATAAAAGGCAAGCATAAAATCAAACATCAAATAATGCATAAACAACGACTTGTCTTTTAACACCCAAAACACCTTTCGATACATAATAAGCATCACCAATTGTCTCATACACCAAAGGGCAAAAACGATCCAGGTCTCATATCCACAAATCAAAAGACCAACAAAAAGCGCATAGTGCAAAACGAGTGACAAGCTAATCACCGCCAACAAAATTTTATCTGTCACTTTATACGCATTTCCAGCGCTCAAATGCCGTTTTTTTTGACGAAACCAGGCTTTCCAGCTGCTTTTCCCTTTGGAGTAAACAAAAGTCTCGGGGTGATAAATACAACTCGTATTTTTAGAAGTAGCTGCGGCATTTACCAATAAATCATCGTCACCGGAGGCTATATGCAGGTGGGAGTCAAATCCTCCTGCTCTGGTATATACCGATTTTCTAATGGCCAGGTTTCTTCCAACACCCATGTATGGGTTCCCCAATGTTGCCAAGGTGAAATACTGCATAGCCGTGGCAATGGTTTCGAATCGTGTCCATCTGTTTAACAAACCGGGTTCAGATGTATCCATAGGGGCAAAGCCAAGCACCATTTCTTTTTGCTGATCCAGGCTTAATGGGGCGAGCATCCTGGAAATCCAGTGTTTGCTGACCGGCTGACAATCCGCATCGGTAAATAAGAGGAGGGCATACTCAGCTTTTTTAATGCCTTCAGCCAATGCCATTTTCTTTCCAGGGTGGTTTTTCGAATCAATACTCACAATTTTCAGTCTGCCATTTTCTAAAGCAAATTCCTGCAAAACTGCAAGTGTTTCATCTTCAGAGGCGTCATTTACCACAATCAATTCCCAGGGGCCTGAGTATTGCTGAGCCAGTATTCCGGGGAGATTCACGCGAATATTTGGGGCTTCATTTCTGGCGCAAATGATCACAGTAACACCTGGTAAACTTATTGGGGGCTTATTTCCGGGCGCAGGCTTGATGGAAAATACATACCAAACCAATATGGCATAAAACACCTGTACAAGCGTGGCAAGCACAAAAAGCCATAGGAAAGCAGTAAAAATCAATTCTCTGGAAAAAATGCTCATGATTGCTGCCATAAAAGTAGCTCGATTTGCCACCTTTGCAGATCACTTATGAAACGTATCATCATTGCCATCGACGGCCTGTCATCCTGTGGTAAAAGCACCCTGGCAAAAGACCTGGCCAAATCACTGCACTATGCCTATCTCGATTCCGGGGCTATGTACCGCGCAGTTACCCTGTATTTTCTTGACAATAATATTGATTATAACAACGCTGAAGCGGTAGTAAATGCGCTCGACAATATTGAAATCCATTTTGAAAGAATAGACGGGCAAAATCGCACTTTTCTAAATGGGAAAGATGTGGAACGAGATATCCGGGAGATGCGAGTTAGCGAGCACGTGAGTCCGGTCGCAGCCATCTCAAGCGTGCGTAGAGATATGGTAAAACAACAACAAGGGATGGGTAAACGAAGAGCAATTGTCGCGGATGGCAGGGATATCGGCACCGTGGTTTTTCCAGACGCTGAGTTAAAAATATTCCTTATTGCCGATGCCGATGTACGTACCAGTAGAAGGCACCTGGAACTTGCTGCCAAGGGTATCGACGCCGAATGGGACGAGATACAAAATAATTTGCTTGAACGTGACCGCATTGATTCCAATCGAGCCGATAGTCCACTTCGACAGGCAGATGATGCCGTTGTGATAGACAACACACTTTTGTCGGAGGGTCAGCAATTGGAAAAGGCATTGGAACTGGCCAATCAAAAAATCTCTGAGGTTGACGCATGAAGTTTTTGAAAAAGCCGCTTGGTTTTTTATTTGGTCAGTCAAAAGCCGGCAACAGCGTGCAGGTGCAATCGCTGAATTTATTTTCAGAATACCTTGATCGCGACGTAATACTTGACATTTATCTGCCGCCGGGTTTTCAAAACAGAAAAAAAAATGGCTACCCATTCGTCCTTTTTAATGACGGACAGGATCTATGGCGGATGAATCCTGTCATAACAGGTATTTTGGAAAATCTGTATACCCATAAAAAAATACCTCCCATTCTGGCAATTGGCGTCCATGCCTCCCAACAGAGAATGCGTGAATATGGAACAGCAAGCCAGGCTGATTATAAAGGCCGGGGTGACAAAGCAGGTGTTTATGAATCATTCATTAAAGAAGAACTGCACCCCTATCTAAATCGTCAATTACCAATTTCAGACTCTTCGGAAGATGCCGCAATCGCCGGGTTTTCGCTTGGCGGCCTCTCTGCATTTGATATTGGCTGGTCAAATCCTGAGCTTTTTGGGAAGATCGGTGTTTTTTCAGGCGCACTCTGGTGGCGCTCCTCAGCAGTTCGCCCGGAAGATCCAGATGCAGACCGGATCATGCATGAAATCGTCAGGCAAACAAAAACCATCAGTCAAAAACAACGCTTCTGGTTTCAGTGCGGCACCCTGGACGAAACAGAAGACCGCAACAACAACGGCATTATCGATTCCATTGATGACACGAAGGATCTAATAAAATGCCTGATTGATAAAGGAGTTAAGACTGGCTCTATCCGATATCTTGAAATTGAAAATGGTCATCACGATCCTATTACCTGGGGGCATGTAATACCTGATTTTCTTGAGTGGAGTTTTAATAATGGTGAATGAACAATGAACAATGGACAATGGACAATGATTAATTTATATTGTTCATTATTCATTGTTCATTATCCATTCACCATTAATAATTCCCCTTAATTTTGCGTTTCACTTTTACAAACCGCCCCCGCCGTTCGTATGGCGCACGGGCACCCGACCTTTGTATGGCCGGGCTAAAACACTTTTTTTATGATTAACATCACATTTCCCGACGGTAACGTTCGTCAGTATGCCGCCGGATCCACCGCACTCGACATTGCCAAAAGTATCAGCGAAGGCCTTGCCCGCGTGGTTTTATCAGCCTCTATCAATGGCGAAGTGCGCGACCTAAGCCGACCCATTAATTCGGACGCCAACATTGTTTTCCACAAATGGGATGACAAGGAAGGCAAACAAACCTACTGGCACTCCTCTGCCCACCTGCTTGCCGAGGCGCTGGAAAGTTTGTATCCAGGAACCAAATTTGGCATCGGACCTGCCATCGACAACGGATTTTATTACGACGTCGATACTGGCGACCGGGTGCTGACACCTGCCGATTTTACCAAAATTGAGCAAAAAATGATCGAACTGGCGCGCAACAAAAGCGAATACGTCAGAACAGAAGTTTCCAAGGCAGATGCCATCAAATTCTTTACCGAAAAGAATGATGAGTACAAACTCGAACTTATTGATGGCCTGGAAGATGGACAGATCACTTTTTACCAACAAGGCAACTTTGTGGATCTCTGCAAAGGGCCGCACATTCCCAACACCGAGAATATCAAAGCGGTAAAGGTGCTGAACCTGGCAGGTGCTTACTGGCGTGGTGACATCAGTAGAAAACAGCTGACCAGAATCTACGCCATCACTTTCCCAAAACAGAAAGAGCTGGAGGAGTATCTGGTAAGACTGGAAGAAGCCAAAAAACGCGATCACCGCAAATTGGGTGCTGAACTTGAGCTGTTTATGTTTTCTGAAAAGGTTGGCCAGGGTCTTCCGCTTTGGCTTCCAAAAGGAACTGCGCTTCGTCAGCGACTGGAAGACTTCCTGAAAAAAGAACAGATAAAGCGGGGCTACCAGCCTGTGATCACACCACATATAGGCTCTAAAAACCTGTATGTCACCAGTGGTCACTGGGAGAAATACGGCGAAGATTCCTTTCAGCCAATTCTTACTCCGGCAAAAGATGAGATCTTTTTGCTGAAGCCTATGAACTGTCCGCATCACTGCGAAATATATGGTCATCGTCCACGCTCCTATCGTGAACTTCCTGTTCGTTTGGCGGAATTTGGGACTGTATATCGCTACGAAATGTCAGGCGAATTGCATGGCCTAACCCGCGTGCGCGGATTTACTCAGGATGATGCCCACATTTTCTGTACACCCGAACAGGTTAAAGATGAGTTTTTGGGTGTTCTTGAACTTACTCGTTTTGTGTTGGCCAAGTTAGGATTTGATGATTATGTTGCCCAAATCAGCTTGCGAGACCCTGAAAATAAATCCAAATACATTGGAAGCGAAGAAAACTGGGTAAAAGCAGAACAAGCCATCATCGAGGCAGCCAAAGAAACCGGTCTGGAAACTGTTACCGAGCTCGGAGAGGCTGCTTTCTACGGTCCAAAGCTCGACTTTATGGTAAAAGATGCGCTGGGTCGTTCCTGGCAGCTGGGTACCATTCAGGTGGATTACAACCTGCCAGAGCGCTTTGACCTGACCTATGTAGGCGCCGACAACCAGCCGCATCGACCGGTAATGATACACAGGGCGCCATTTGGCTCCATGGAGCGATTTACTGCGGTTTTGATTGAACATTGTGCCGGCAAATTCCCGCTCTGGCTATCGCCCGAACAATTTGCCATCCTACCGGTATCTGACAAGTTTATTGAGTATTCTTATCAGGTTAAACAAGCGCTTGAAGCCGAAGACCTGCGTGGTTTTGTGGACGATAGAAACGAAACCATTGGTCGAAAGATTCGCGATAATGAATTAAAACGCATTCCTTTCCTCCTGATCATTGGCGAGAAAGAAGTGGAAGCTGGCACTGTAAGCGTACGCAAGCAGGGAGAAGGCGATCAGGGAGCAGTATCCGTGGATGCATTTGCGGAGATGGTGAAAGAACTGCTTTAGAGTGCGGAGTGTTGAGTGTTGAGTGTTGAGTGCGGAATTTAGAAATTTTCGCCGCGCTTGTCTGATTGACGAACGCGGCGTTTTTTTGAAATATGCCGGAATTAGCAGCCAACACTCATTTAATAGCCAAAACCTTTCAAGTAATTTCCTTTGGATTTTCCATGAACAAACTCTACCTTTGCGAGCCTTTTCAAAGGAAAAGCATATTTTTCACATAATATTTTGATTATCAACATGTTCGCAATCGTTTCCATTGCCGGTCAACAATTTAAAGTTGAAGAAGGACAGCAAATTTTCGTCCACCGGCTGGCAGCCAATGAAGGAGATTCGGTTTCCTTCGACGCCGTTCATTTGCTAGACAATGACGGTAAAGTGACCATAGGAACCCCAAATGTTAAAGGGGCCTCTGTCGGTGCCAGCGTTTTAAGTCACGTTAAAGGTGACAAAGTGATCGTTTTCCACAAGAAGCGCCGCAAGGGCTACCGCAAGAAAAACGGTCACCGCCAGTCTTTCACCAAGATCCAGATTGACTCGATCAAAGGTTAAGACCTTCAGGTTCTGAAAAGCATTTCCGCCAACAAAAAGGCTTTTCAGACAAGAATTCAGGCGGAAATTTATAAACAAACAACATTAGGTGAATGGGAAGAGTTGGATTTAATCATCATTTACAGAATCATGATTTTTCATTCAAATCATTCTAATCACTTTAATCATTGTTAAAAGTTCATCATTCATTATACCAGAATCATGGCACACAAAAAAGGCGTCGGTAGTTCCGATAACGGCCGCGACAGTAAAAGTAAACGACTAGGGGTTAAATTATATGGAGGCCAAACGGCCATCGCTGGCAATGTCATCGTTCGTCAGCGCGGAACCAAGTTCCACGCAGGTGAGAACGTGTATATGGGCCGCGACCATACCCTGCATGCAAAAGTTGACGGAGTTGTAAGCTTCACCCGCAAGCGCAACGACCGCAACTACGTAAGCATCATTCCTCAGGTGGCTGAAACACCTGATGTACCTAAAAAGCCTAAAAATCTTAAAGGCATTAAAGGTGTTGAAATAAAAGATCCAAAGGTGAAAGAGCCGGTTGAAGCTCCTGATACTAAAAAAGCAGCTGCTGCCAAAGCAGTAGAAGCACCTGAAGTAGCCGCTACTGAAACGGTAGAAGCGCCTACGGAAAAGAAAGCATCTGCCGCAAAAGCCAAGAAAGAAGAAGCAGCTCCAGCTAAAAAAGCTGAGAAAAAAGAAGCAGCTGCCGAAAAAGCCGCTCCTGCTAAAAAAGCAAAGGCGCCTAAAAAAGATGACTTGAAGATCATCGAAGGCATTGGTCCTAAAATCGAGACACTGCTGAAAGAAGGCGGAATTACAACCTGGGCTGAACTTGCTGAGGCTCAGATTGACCGCATCAAAGAAATTCTGGAAGCTGCCGGTCCACGCTACCAAATGCACGATCCCAGCACCTGGCCCGCTCAAAGCAAGTTTGCCGCTGATGGCAAATTCGATGAGCTTAAAGAATACCAGGACATGCTGATCGGAGGTCGCACAGCTGACTAAAATTTCTAAAAAATTAAATCTTTTGAAAATGCCGCTTGCTAAAGCGGCATTTTCTTTTTACACTTGCCCCAGTTTTGTTTCGAATCAAGAAGTTTTTGTTTTCATAGCTTAATTTTTTAGTTGTTGCCCCGGCTGTAAATAGTCGGGGTTTTTTGTTTAATGAGCTAATTAGCTAATTATCACATTAAAACCCATGTTTCAATTTCTACTTGTGTTTATTGGCGGTGGGCTTGGAAGCCTAAGCAGATATGGGATCGGATTGGCCATACAGCCATTGGTACCTAAATTTCCCTGGGCCACCTTGGTTGCAAATGGACTGGCATGTATTGTATTGGGAAGCCTGGTAGGACTGGAGATAAACGGAAACCTCTCAGATTCGCGACGTTTATTGCTCACTACAGGTTTTTGCGGAGGATTTAGTACGTTTTCCACCTTTACTGCTGAGACATGGTACTATCTGCAGAATGGGCAGTACAATACAGCAGCAGTAAATATTATTGGCAACCTGTTGCTTTGTTTTATTTGTCTTGTTTTGGGCATGAGGTTGACGAATTAAACGTTATTCATCCAAAGCAAGCATTCGAACTTTTCAAATCCCATCACAGTGTTAAAAGCGATTCTTACCGGACTAATATGGCTATCCATGATATCCTGGAGCCACGCTGCCCTGGTACAGGGAGTGGTAAAAGGGGCAAAAAGCGGAAGCACGGTTGAGCTTGCCATTCAGCACTACTATTTGGATGGGAAGGTATCGAAGTTCACAACCCAGTTGGATGAACAATCGCGCTTCTCTCTGGAAGTTCAGGTCTTGGAGCCTGGAATAGCATTTTTCAAGTTTAATCGCGATCACCTTCCCATATTTCTGGCTAATGACGATACACTGTACATCAGTACCGATATTTTCCAGTTTCCGGTGCAGGTTTCCTTTGCCGGCAGTTCAGGCGCAGAAAATCAATTGCTAAAGGAATTCCTGAAACAGTCACAATACGACTTTATTGAATTCAACAACATCAGGTACAAAATTGGCTTAAGCTGGATCGCAGTAGAGGAATCGGTTAATGGTTTAATGGAGGCCCTCAACCCTGAACAATTTCAGGGAGCCATGGATGCCCGAAAGCAGAGTTCATTGAACCTTATTAAGTCATTTCAGGAAGAGAGCTCTATTTCCCTCAATGATCCCTTTTTAAACTGGCTGACTACGGAGATCACCTACAATTGGGCCTTTAACCTGCTTGTGTATGGGCAGGTATTTGGAAACAGGTACGGCATAGCTCCAGAGTTCTTTAATTTTCTGATTACGACCCCATTGAACATTGAAGAGATTTCCAGCGAGCAGTATCGCAATTTTGTAGTTGCTTCGATGGCCCGTCAACAATTCAGGGCAAGTCAAAATAATGGGTTCTGGTCAGGTCAGTATAAAATTGCTGAAAACCTGCTATCAGGTAAGGCCCTGGCATTTTTTCGCGCAGAACTGATTTCAACTGCTTTTTCTACAGAGTATTACAAAGAAATTCTGCCTTTGTACACCGATTTCATGCAGAACAATGAATACGTCATTTTTGATGCCAGGGTGGAGGATCTTTATCAAAAAGTCGCCCGCGTCTCTGCCGGTACAAACGCCCCCGATTTTGATGGCCTCGATAAGCAAGGGCACCCTATTACGCTTACCCAATTTAGAGGAAAAGTCGTCTATCTCAATTTTTGGGCAAGTTGGTGCGGCGCCTGCCTACGCAAAATGGACTTTTTCGACGAATTCGAGACAGAACTAAATGCCAACGGCATTGAAATTGTAAACATTTCCATTGATGAGGCGCAACAAAACTGGTCAAACGCACTTAATCAACATCTGTACAAAGGCCATCACCTGCTTGCTTCCTCCGATTATCACCAGAACATTGCGAAATCCTTCGGTGTGGAAGCTGTTCCCCAGTATTTTATCATTGGTAGAAACGGGCTTTTTGAGGAAAAGCCGCTAAGCAATCAACCCAATGATGTTAGACAAAAACTGTTGGAAATCAGTGCATTGAGAAATTGAGGACACTATGATGGACAAGGGCATTTATAAAAGTCTGGTTGCCGGAAAAGCCGAAGGGAAGAAGAGACTGGCCGTTTTAATCGATCCTGATAAAACAAGTCAGACATTCAACAAAACCCTTGAGATTGCCATCAGAGCCAAGGTCGATTTCATTTTTATTGGTGGTAGTTTACTGGTGAACAACCAACTCGACACACTTTTAGAGGAAATGCGCCAGCAATGCAATATCCCGCTCATACTATTTCCGGGCAGTTCATTCCAGCTCAGTTATCGCGCCGATGCGCTTTTGTTTTTGTCCCTAATTAGCGGCAGAAACCCTGAATTACTGATCGGTCAGCACGTGATCTCGGCACCTTTTCTAAAAGTGTCCCCGCTGGAAATCATTAGTACCGGGTATATACTAATCGATGGTGGCGTGCGGACTTCTGTTCAATACATGTCAAATACTCAACCCATCCCGTCAAGCAAAACTGACATAGCCGTATGTACCGCGGTAGCCGGAGAAATGCTGGGCTTGAAAATGATGTATCTGGAGGCTGGGTCCGGAGCACATGAGACAGTTCCATTATCCATGATTGAGCAAGTGAGCAGTGCTATTGCTGTTCCACTCATTGTTGGTGGAGGAATTAGGAACGCGGAGAGGATCTCGGATGCTTTCCACGCTGGTGCCGATTTGGTTGTGGTAGGAAATGTGTTGGAGAAATCGCCTGAGCTGCTTGTTGACATGGCTGAGGCGAGGTTCTGGTAGCCCCGCACCGCGGCACCGCCGCCGCCCCGGCGCCTCCGGATTGGAAATCCGGGGTTAGAAGATGTGATACTGCTTAGAATCTGAGATGTGTGGAACCAAGGTGGTTTCAGCCACCCAGCCAAACTTTAAACTCCCCTGCCCTATCCCGGCTTACGAGCACATCTTCCGGTAGTTTGGGTGAAACTTCGAGCTTAAGTCGACCATTTAAATGAGGGAAGATTTTCACCACAGACCTCACATGAATCATCATGCTGCGACTAACCCTGAAAAACAGCCTGGGATCGAGCAGGCGCTCCAGATCATCGAGGCTGTTGTCTACAAAATACTTTTTCCCGTTGTTGCAAAATGCCTGGGTAAGCCCTTCTGATGAGCGGAAATAGCCGATATCCTCTACCTGAATAAAGGTAAAGTGCTGCCCGTTTTTTACCAAAAAACGGTCCTTGTGTTGCTCGGGCTGAAAGTATCGAGAAATGGAGGTAAAATCGATGACCTGACTACCTCGTTGTTGCTCAAACTTCTCCAGTGATTTGTGCAATTCTTCCGGATCTACAGGCTTCAACAAATAATCAATGGCGTTCACCTTGAAAGCCTGTACGGCATACTGATCAAATGCAGTAGTAAAGATTACAGCACTATCGATGCTTACCTGTTTGAATATTTCAAAACTGAGTCCGTCAGCAATCTGAATATCCATAAAAATGAGATCGGGGGAAGGGAATGTCCGTAGCCAGTTCACAGCGCCATTAACCGAATCCAGGGTTTCAATTACCTGAATATTTGAGCGTGCGCCTGTCAATAATTTGGTCAATTGCCTGGCAGCCGGAAGCTCATCTTCTATGATCAGTATTTTCATTTTCTGTCAGCAAATCTTTCAGTTGAGCTCAACCTTAAATACTTACTTGATATTCAGGTTTTGATTTATCTGTAATGCCAACAATTGGCAATAGAACGGTAAAATACTGTTGAGAAACGATCACTTCCACCGTTTGATCAGTTAGAATTCGATAACGGTCTTTTATGTTTTCCAAGCCAACTCCTGTGGAGTCCATTACCTGATTTTTTTGCTGATAATTGTTTCTCACAACCAACCTGTCCTTTTCCATAAACACTTCAATCCTGAGCGGTTTTTCCGTTGAAATCACATTGTGTTTTATGGCATTCTCAAATAACATTTGCAAGGTGAGTGGCACAATGGCAACTCCAACATTGTTGTCCATATCCATGATCTCCACTTTTAAATTATCTCCGAAACGCTCCTTTAGTAAGAAAACATAAGCCTTTAAAAAATCAAGCTCCTCCTTTAAGGGTATGAGACCAGAATCACGGCTCTCCAGAATATAGCGGTATACTTTGCTCATTTTCTGTACAAAGCTAACCGCCTTGTCGGGGGCTTCCGGGATCAGATAGATCAGGGTATTCAGGCTGTTAAACAGAAAGTGCGGATTTACCTGATTTCTCAACCCTTCAAGCTGGCTGGAAACATAGTTTCTCTCAAGTTCTGCCTTTTCTTTTATGGCGGCCCCTAATTGCAAATTGAACGCTGCGGCTTCATAAATGGCAATTACCAATGCAGAAAGGATGAAGGAAACAACAAAAACCAGCAAAAATGATGGCTCATGCAAATGCTCCGGAACAATCAGGTGTACAAAAGGACCAATTGAAATTTCGACAAGAAAAAACACAACCAGGAAAGCCAGAAAAGACCACATGATCCGTTTCCATATATCATCTCTGTCAGGATAACGAAGCCTTACCAGATGATACGTTTTGCGCATGGCAAACCAGAAAGCGGTACTATACACGAGTGAAATTGGCACACAAATTCCCAGCGCCGGCCAGTTGCAGGCAACCAATTGATCGCTAAACATCAAAATGGTTACGAAAGCACTTGCCATTGGAATACCGAAGATCATCATCCAGGTATCGTGGAACCCAATTACATCGTAAAAACACTTTTTATGTTGCATGCTGAAATGCCTTATTGCAAACGAAATTGAACACGAATTAACACTTTTTGCGACACATTCTTACCATTTCTAAGAGAAGGTTTCCATTGGGGCATTTTCAAAATCATCTCCATCACAGCTTCATCGCAGCCAAATCCCATTCCACTTGCAAGTTCTACAGATTTAACTTGTCCGTCTTCCCCAATCACAGCCCAGACACTTACCTCACCTTCCTTCCCATTCTTCCTCGCAAGTTCTGGATATAGAACATGTGTGTTTAAATAAGTTGTAAGTCCATCAAAACTCGCAGATTGATCCTGTTTTACAGAACTGAAAAATATCTCTGATGAGTCTCTTTGAAAGGACAATCCCTGAGCTGTACTAAATGACACATAGAAGAATGTGCTGAATAATAGGATAAAACAGGTTTTCATAGCTTAGGTATTAAGTTGTTAGTGTATCCACCGGGTGACTCAAAGTCACCCGGTGGATACGTGTGTGATTAGAATTCGATCCTGTACAAAACATCCGGGAAAAATCCGATCTGATATGTTTTTCCAACTGTGCCGTACACTTCATTGTATTTCATGGCAAACACGTTTTGATTGTTGGTAACATTTTGAAAATCAAGGAAAAAGGTTTGTGACAGTTTCTTCTTTGGACTGTTCATACGCAAACCGATTTTAACATCCCAGCGGAAATAGTCATCAATACGCTCGCTAAAGGCCAGATTGTCGTACAGGACTTCCCGTCCAGCCATTTGACTGGCTTCCAGATTTACCGGTGTATATGGTCTGCCACCGGCATAGGTCAGCTTGGAATCTATTGTGAGAATCCGGCGTCCGCTTTGGCTGAGTTTAAATTCTTTACCACCCAACACATTGAACACATACCCACCATCAAAAGCGGTGCTTCTTTCAACACCATCAGATCCTTTGTACTTTGAGTCAAACACACTGGCGGTGACGAGGCTGTACCAGCCATGGCTAAAGAACTTTTCAGCTGTCAACTCAATGCCTACGTTTGTGCCTGTTCCTTTATTAACCAGATTGTTTTTTTCAGGGAAAACAAAATCAGCACCGGTATTCAGCATGGAAAAACTGCTTGGAGTGGCATCAACAGGCACATTGGAAAGCCATTGGTAATAGGTTTCTGCTTTTAATCGCCAGTCAGCTGAAGGTTTGAAATCGTATCCCAATACAAGGTGCTGGCTGCGGGTAAACCCAAGGTCATTATTGGTTTCTAAAAAGCTACCATCTGGTTGACGTTCTCTGAACAGAAATACCGGCAATGGCTGTGTCTGGTGATGCATGCCATACCCGAAATTTAGCTTCTGTTTTTCGGCAAACTGCCAGTTGATCGCAGCACGAGGTTCCACCGCTACATCATTCGTTTTATCAAAGTAGAGTATGTGAGCTCCGGCATTTAATGTCAGGCGCTCGGCGATGCGATATTGCGATTGTGCGTACACTTCTGCCTGAGGGAAATATCCCTGAAAATCGCGTTGCACATACCAGTCGGGTTTGCCGTCGCCATCAAGGTCGGGGGTGTATTCCCGTGTTTCTACCTTGGTATCCAGGTATTGCTGCTGGAGCAAAATGCCCGTGCGCAGAGTCAGGCGATTGGTTATTTTATCATTGTAATAGGAAGACAAGCGATAGTTAAGGGAGTTATCATACACATCAATCAACTGAAGCGGACTGCCGTCATCGTCAACACGTCTCAGGTCTTCAGAATCATACGCATTACCTGTGTAAGAGGTACTAATCACTGTGCGGATGTAAGCGTGGTCATTGAGCAGCAAACTATGTTTTACGCCCAATACACCAAATTTTGAAGTATTATAGGCATTTTGATTGGGGTTGGCAAACAAGTCTGTGGTGTCAATTTCTGCCCCCAGAAACTCAATGGTACTCCAACCACCGATGCCAAACACGGAGAACTTACCTAGTTTTGAACTACCTAGATCAGCATTGAAGGCCAGGTCTTTATACTTTGGGGTGGCAGTTGTTCCTACATTCAGACCAACAGCCTGTGCGATTTCCGCAAAGGAGTGGCGGTATGAAAGCACGAATGATCCATTGTGTTTTTTATTGAGCGGACCCTCCACCATGGCTTCCAGTCCGGAAAAGGCCGCCAATTGTGCCGTGTATTCCATTCTGTCTTTGTTGCCTGTACGTAAGTTAATATCGAAAACACCGGCTGTTGCATTGCCATATTCGGCAGGGAATGCACTGGTGAGAAAGTCTGAATTGCCAATAAGATTTGGGTTTAAAGCGGAAACCGGTCCTCCGGTAGTACCTAAAGTTGAATAATGGTTCGGGTTTGGAATAGGAATGCCCTCCAGGCGCCACAGAACACCGGTCGGAGAGTTCCCCCGGATGATGATGTCATTTCGGGCGTCGTTATTTGCAGCCACACCAGCGAAATTGGCCACCAGTTTGGCAACGTCATTACGACCACCGGAATATCGGCGAACTTCTTCCATATTGAATTGACGAGCTGAAACCGTAGCCAGTTCGTTCATGGGTTTGTCCTTATCGGAATTGGCCGATATTACTACTTCACTGATCTTATTGAATGACTCTTCCAGTCTAATGTCCAGCAGCACCTCTTTACCAGAGGTTACCAGTACATTCGGGATTGTTTGAGAATCGTAACCCAGGTATGAAACCTGGATCTCCCGTCGACCGACCGGGACATTTTTAATGGTAAAGTTTCCATCCATATCGGAAACCGCTCCCAGGGTACTTAGGTCAGCCGCATCTGATTGACTTAGCAGCACCTGTACAGTCACCCCTATGAGGGGTACCTCCGATTGTTTGTCGAGGATTGTACCACGAATGGTTTGAGACTGGGAAAAAAGAAATAGCGGGGTAATGAGGGTTAGAATAAGGCTAAAGAAAGATTTTGCTCGCATAACAGCTTGATTTTTGTTGAATGTAGGACAAATGTCCAATCAAGCTCTTTCTTATCAAACCTAATATCTGTGAATCGTAGGAATTGGGAGGTGAATCGTTTAAACGGGGAATTGGGAGGTAATGGTGAACTTATGTCTTGTATATTAGGATAGATTACTCGCTATCCAGTCCCCGTTTTGAATGTTCCTTTAGATATTAACTTGTCTCGGTACTCAATATTCTTTTATTTCTCGCAGATTCTACGCAGATTTAATGTCACAGATTTGACGCAGAAAAATTTGGGCTAAAAAACCATAATGAATTTAAAGAAGGTCATATCAGGATTCCACCTTGTGCACACTCCTCGCAATCACCTCTTCATAGTACCGTTCATAGTCCGGCAATATGTTTTCAATGTCAAACCGGCGTGCCTGTTCAAGAGCATTTTTACGGAACTCAGCCAATTTATCTTCGTTTTGCAGCAGCTCTATTGCGTGTTGAGCCATGCTGGCTACATCACCTACATCACTGAGATAGCCAGTTACACCATGGATGTTTACCTCGGGCAAACCGCCGCCATTGGAGGAAATTACCGGCACTTCACATGCCATCGCTTCCAGGGCAGCCAAACCAAAACTTTCATTTTCTGAAGGCATGATAAACAAATCGCAAATGGCGAGAAGCTCTTCTATGGCATCCTGTTTTCCCAGAAATCGAATGTCATCGCACAAATTGAGTTCACGGCACAGTCGCTCGCAATTTTGCCTTTCGGGACCGTCCCCGATCATGATCAGTTTGGAAGGCACCTTTTTTTGGATTTTTTCAAAAATCCGTATCACATCCTCTACCCTCTTTACTTTTCTAAAGTTTGAAGTGTGGGAAATGATGCGCTCGCCATTGGGAGCTATGATCTTTTTGAAGTGTTCCTTATTGGTTTTCCGGAATCTTTCAAAATTGATAAAATTGTATATCACCCGGATATTTCGCTGAATATCAAACAGTTCCAAGGTTTCTTCTTTCAAACTTTGAGATACCGCTGTCACGCCATCGCTTTTATTGATGCTAAATTCCACCACGGGAGCAAAGGCGCCATTGTTGCCGACCAGCGTAATATCAGTACCGTGGAGGGTGGTGACTACGGGTAGATAATACCCTTTTGTCAACAGGATCTTCTTGGCCATATAGGCTACTGCTGCATGCGGTATGGCATAGTGCACGTGTAAAATATCGAGGTTCTGATATCGCACAACATCCACGATTTTGGAGGCTAGTGCAGTGTCGTAAGGTGGATACTCAAAAAGCGGATAATCTTCGCTGTCCACCTCATGGTAAAAAATATTGGCTTCAAAATGGGCCAGGCGCACCGGTCTTCGGTAGGTAATAAAGTGGATTTCGTGGCCTTTTCTGGCTAAGCCCAGCCCTAATTCTGTAGCTACCACACCCGAACCGCCATAGGTTGGGTAACAAACAATGCCTATTTTCATGTTTATCCTGCTGTTTGATTAACCCAAAGCTCCTGCTTTTTGATTAAATCAAAAGTTTATTAAGTCGAATGCAGTCAAAACATATTGTCAACGACTGTTGTTCAGCATTCACCGTTTCCAATGAAAATATATTGTTCCCCAGAGAGCCTATCTGTGTACCTTTGAGCATTATATGGCTGCAGAAAAAAAGAACCAACCCGGAACCCCCGAGGATCCCACTGCTGCAGATCGCAAGCAAGACCATATCGAACTGGCTTTTAAAAGCCGGGTAGAGGACTCTTTCCTGGATAAGCGATTTTACTACGAACCACTCTTTTCTCCACACCCTACCCCGGGCCAGATTAAGCCAATTGCCTTTTTAGGAAAAACACTTCGCTACCCTATCTGGGTATCTTCCATGACTGGCGGAACCTCTCAGGCAACAAACATCAACCACAGACTGGCCAGAGCCTGCGCCGAGTTCGGCCTTGGCATGGGGCTTGGCTCTTGTCGTCAGTTACTATATTCTGATGAGCATTTACCTGATTTTGATCTTCGGGAGGTAATCGGAAACGATCAGCCGTTCTTTGCAAATCTGGGGTTGGCTCAGGTGGAAAAGCTGCTGGAGAAAAAAGAAGTAGGACGAATGTCCCAAATGGTTGAAAAACTCAGGGCTAACGGTCTAATCATCCACGTAAACCCTTTGCAGGAAGCTATGCAGCCGGAAGGCGACAACTTCAAGCGCCCGGCTTTGGAGATTATTGAGGAGACACTGCATATTGTTGATTTTCAAATCATTGTGAAAGAAGTTGGACAGGGCTTTGGGCCGGAAAGCTTGCGAGCTTTACTCAAACTGCCTCTTGCAGCCATTGAGTTTGCGGCAGCGGGAGGTACCAATTTTTCCAAACTGGAATTGCTGAGAAGCGATCCGGATCGTCAGCTGTTATTCGAGAAAATCAGCACCCTTGGCCATAGCGCTGCCGAAATGCTTGACTGGACAAACAAGGCTGTTTCAGAACCAGGAACGCAAATTCAAACCAAAAACCTGATCATCTCCGGTGGTATTAAAGACTTTCTGGATGGGTATTATTACACACAAAAATCTACCTTACCGGCAGTTTATGGTCAGGCATCCGGATTTTTGAAACATGCCCAACATGATTACGAATCATTACAACAGTATATACGGTCCCAGATATACGGATATGAATTATCCTGTGCTTTTTTAAAGGTGCGAGAGTAGTATATTAGTTTCTATTCACCACAGATTTTCACAAAAAATGAATGTAATCTGTGGTGAATTATTGAATAACAAGTCTGATGACGAAATCAATAAACGGGTTTTCAAAGCTTTCCAAGGCTGAAAAGCTGGAATGGTTAGGCGAGACCTACGCCGACAATGCTGCAGATTTTGTGCAGGAAATGAAATCCTGGCAATACGCTGATAATTCGATGCAACGGGTAATTGATGGCTTCACTGAAAATGCCGTGGCCAACTTCGCGCTGCCTTACAGCATTGCGCCGAATTTTCTCATAAATGGACAAGTGTACGCTGTTCCAATGGTCATTGAAGAAAGCAGCGTGGTTGCAGCCGCCAGCAGCGCTGCCAAGTTTTGGCTGGACCGCGGTGGTTTTCATGCTGAGGTGATTGACACAGTAAAACTTGGACAGGTCCATTTTCGCTGGCCTGGTAACCCTGAGCGATTGAGGGAGATATTTCAGAACCTTAAACCTGTTTTGATTGAATCTGCTGAAGATCTGGTGGCCAATATGAAAAGTCGCGGTGGTGGCATTACGGGTATTGAACTAATTGATTTTGCCGATGTAGAACCCGGATATTACCAGTTGCGGGTTTCTTTCCAGACCTGCGACAGCATGGGCGCCAACTTCATCAATTCGGTTCTGGAGCGTTTTGACCAAACCCTGGAAGCGTTTTTTACAGACTTTGAAGGCATAAATGACGAGGAGCGCGATGTGGAAGTGATCATGTCGATACTCTCCAACTACACACCTGAATGCGCAGTGCGGGTATGGGCTGAATGTCCAATCTCCTCCTTTCGGGAATTGGCAATAAAACAGGGCATGGAAGCCGAAATGCTGGCGGAACGCTTTGCCATGGCAGTAAGAATCGCACAAATTGACACCTACAGAGCCACCACCCATAATAAAGGCATTTACAATGGCATCGATGCTGTCGTACTGGCCACAGGCAATGACTTTCGGGCCATAGAAGCTGGTGGTCACACCTTTGCTTCTAGAGACGGCCAATACCGGAGCCTGAGCAGTTGTCATATTTCTGACGGTAATTTTACATTTGAAATGACGGTCCCGCTTGCCATGGGAACTGTTGGCGGGTTAACGGCGCTACATCCGCTCGCCAAACGTTCGCTTGAACTTTTGGGGCATCCTTCTGCCAGAGAATTGATGTGCATAGCTGCTTCGGTTGGACTGGCACAGAATTTTGCCGCTGTACGCTCCCTGATTACCACCGGTATTCAGAAAGGTCACATGAAAATGCACCTCACCAACATTCTGAATCACCTGGAAGCTACGGAAGAGGAGATGACAAGCGCTCTCAGCCATTTTGAGCATCAGACGGTTAGTTTTAGTGCGGTAAGGGGGTATTTGGAAGGACTCAGGGAAACTCATTAAATCAGCGTGTTTATTCGAGCTACTCTCATGACATCATTTTTCGATTATGCCTAATAACCAAATATACTAGCACCCAAAAAGGCACTACTGATACCAACACTTTGAAATTGGTTCCAACAGCTCCTATTACCAGCATGAATAAGAGCAACAAGCCGATGCATGCAATCCCTATGTAAGTGATTAGCTTCGATGGTTTTTTCTGAAACAAAGTAAAAACCAATAGCACCTGGCCTATTAATGGCATCAGGGTAAAAGGATGCAAGGCTGACAAAGGATCTTTCCATAATTTGGTAAGTACGTCTAATTCACCTTCAAACAGGAACATGGAATTATTCCCGCCCCACTCCAGATAACCCATCAGTGAACTTATGATTAGACCTGCATTCAGTAACTTACTTTTCATAGTAATTTTGGAACAACAATATAAATTGTCTGGCGCCGCCTGAAGTAGCGCTTTTATTAAAGCAATTAACAAACTTCTATAGTATCACCAATTTTAGTCCTTGGAGGTTTATCTTCCTTTCCGAACCTCAATTGGGATAACCACATATCCCGATTCTTTTAATTTAGAGATTAATCCACATTCAAACATCAAATGGCTCAACCCTACTGCTACAAAACAGTTTTGTGAGATAAATAGATCTTTGATCTGTACCATCCATTTTTCATTTCGATCCCCCAATACCAGGCTGTTCCGGCAAGGTTCAGATAGTTTGAAATCAAAATTCATTTGTCTGTACCATTCAATTTCACTGCAATTGTCTTGAGTCCGGTTTCTGATCCGGTCTATCGTATAACCCAGCCTCTTTTTGTGAATTTTACGTGGCATCCCTTTCAGATCATTATTGATTAGGGATATTTGTTCTTCAGTTGTCTCTAGTCCAATCACCTGTATATGATTCTCCTCCGCAACCAAACCGATATAGTCATCGAGTGAAAAATACCTGGCCGCCAAATCCTTGCCAATACAAATTCGTTCTTTGTAATACCTGCTTAAAAATGCAGATAATTCAGCAGGCGTCATCTTGTTAAAGTCCAGATTACCAGATGAAAAAAGCGACTGAATAAATACAAAGTCTGCCTTATCCAGATACTTCTTCCACTTTGTAATCCTGGTTCTTTGATTAATGATATCCTCAGCCAAATGCCCGGGAATGTTCAAATTTTCCTTTATCAGAATGCTTGAAGACAAAAGAGCTTCCCTGGCAAATATCAATGAATCGAAAAAGGGCTTTCCGAAAGCATGATGTGTTCCAAACAAATAGGAGACATACAGGTGATCAGGATGAATCACCTTGTATAAAACTGTCTTTGTTTCCAGTGTGTCCCTGAAGCTAGACACTCTTGAAAAACCAAAATTTCCAAGAAAAACCAGGGTTAAAATAGTAATTGTGCCTTTTCTCATATCCTTTTTTAACCTTGTCCTAAACTGCAACCTGAAATCAATACGTCTTTACCCCGGTCACATAATACATATCCATGGCGCCCTTGTTCTTTGCCATAATCTTGCCGCGGGGTTCCCATTCAAATTCATACTTCGCCAGCCAATAGGCGGCTTCGCTGACGTTGATGTGCCCAGTTTCGCACTCTTCTTCCATACGTGCAGCAGTATTTACGGTATCGCCCCAGATGTCGTAGGCAAACTTTTTGGCGCCTACTACTCCGGCTACTACCGGCCCCACGTGGATGCCAACCCGGGCTTCGAAATAAGGTAAGCCCTGTCCCATGCGCTCGGCTTTCAGGGCCAGTAGAAAGTCCTGAATTTCGAGAGCAGCTTTGATGATGTCGGAAGGACTGGCATTCATGTCGGAGAGACCTGAAGCGCAGATATAGGCATCACCTACGGTTTTAATTTTTTCAATTTTGTATTTGCTGATGATTTGGTCAAAATTGGAGAAACAAAAGTCAAGTTCTTCCACCAGTCGTTCCGGACTGAGTTGCTCGGCCACGTGTGTAAAGCCTTTGAAGTCGACAAACATGACCGTTGCCTGGTCGTATTTTCTGGCAGCAACCTTGTTCTTAGCCTTTAACTCATCTGCAATGGCCGGTGGCAGGATATTCAACAGCAGGGCATTGCTGCGCACCTGCTCTTCCTGAATGATCTTGTTTTTATTGGCCAGTTCATTCGCAGCGCGGCGTTTGGCCACAAACCGGATGTACATCAACAGTGCCAGCAACAGCACGAATCCAACTACAAGCGCCAATATATTCCGAAGCGCTTCACTTTTCTCCTGAGCGAGTTCTGCCTCTGCCGCTCTTCTTTTCTGCGCCTGAATTTCACGTTCCTGCTGCGCGCGCACAATGGAATCGATCATTTGCTCCTCAGAGAGGTTCTTGAGCCTTAGTGCATTGGTGCGCACCAAAGAATCTGCTTTTAGTTTTTCTAAAGCAATCTGGCTCAAGGCAGAGTCTTTTTCTATGAGTTTATTCTGCGTCTTTGCCTCGACATCCTGCAATTGATTCTTATAGGATGATTCCATGAATGCCGACTGACCCGTTGCCTGTGCAAGTTGCTCACGTAAACTGCGGTTTTCCGCTTCCAATTCAGCCAGTTGATTTTCCAGCCTGCGCTGTGCATCACCTCCGCTTCGGGCGCCGGGACCAGAGTTCGAATTGAGGTAATTCACCATTTCCGTACTCCATTTCAATGCCTCCTTGTAGTCGTTTTGCTTCAAGGCAAGATTTTTCAGCTTATCCATGGAATTAATGGCCACGTCGCTTAAGCCATAGTTGCGGGCTACGTTCCAGGCTTTGTTGTAATAACCTGCGGCAGCTGAGTAATTTCTTGCACGGTATTCCGCTTCTGCCGACATGTAGGTCGCATCGGTTTCCTTGCGTTTGTCGCCAATTTCAGTTGCCAGCTGACTGGCAATTACTGCATATTGAGAAGCTTTTTTTGGATTGGAAATCAATGACTTTTCTGCAATTTGAAAAGCCAGATTCATTTTTTCACTCTTGGAGCTGGATTTTTTATAGTTGGTTTCCAGCTGGTATACACTCTGGGCCGACAGCACAAATGATCCCAGTAAAAACAAAACCAAAGCAATAGCGGACGAATATTTCATTGATTATCACAAAGAAGAATTATCCGAAAAGTAATGATCGGATATTCAGATTCACTATTTGGAATGAAGTACCAGAAGGCAAATGTCGTAGAAATTAATTATCTTTTTTAACAAACTGACTATCAATGAATCTTCCTCTTGAAAAACGGGTACTTTTGTGCATCAATTTAAGCCCTCTACATGCAAATAAAACCGCTGATAGCACTGTATCCAAAAGTTAGCCTGATTGGATCGCCAAACACCTTTTGCCGGGAGGCAAAAAACCAATTTAACCATTATCTGGAATCAGGATTTTACAAGCACAATCCGGAACCGGCTTTTTTTGTAATACAAATTGAAAACGGGGCTCATCGTCACACTGGGCTGGTTGGCCTGAACCATGTGCAGGATTTTCTGGATGGCCACATCAAGAAACACGAAAAAACACTCAGCGAACGTGAGTTGAAGCACAAAGAACTGTTTTTACGCTGGAAAGCGGTTCTAAAGCCTGTATTATTGGCCTACGACCCGGTAACGGAATTGCAGGAATGGCTGGTCAATTATTCGCATGAACATCATCCGGTGCTAACGGTTCATCTCAAGAAAGCCGAGATGACACATCGTTTCTGGGCTATTACCAGCACGGCAGATATCGCCTTTTTACAAAACATCTTTTCCGAAAAGATCAGGGACACCTACATTGCTGATGGGCACCACAGGAGTAGCACCACTGCCCGGCTTTTTCACGATTCTTCTTTTGCATCCAGTGGATTGGATATGAATCACCTTTTCTGCGCCTGGTTTAGCTCCGATCAATTGGATATTCTGGATTACAACCGCGTGGTGGAAGGAGTGAAAAAAATTGGCGCCGGCAGACTGATGGCCAAACTGTCTAGACTTTTCGAAATTGAATGTCTGGACGCACCCAGAAAACCACATGAAAAACACGAAATTGTGATGTACCTGCAAAAAGAATGGTACGCGTTGCGCTGGCGAAAATCGGTTCTGGAAGTTGCAGAGGATGGATACGACACACTGGATACTGATCTGATTAACGATCTGGTAATCAACCAGATATTTAAAATCAAGGATGTGCGGACTGATACGCGCATTGGCTATGTGGAAGGCAGCAAAGGTTTGGAAGGGGTGCAGAGTTTAGCAAACAGAAAAAAGAACGACAATGTTGGGTTTGTTTTCCACCCCGTTTCATTCAGCGATATGAAGCGCCTAGCGGATGCCGGCAAAAGTCTGCCGCCCAAAAGCACCTATTTTGAGCCTCGTCTCAAAAGCGGTTTATTGGTGCGTATGCTTGATCCCAATATGTTGCCATGATCGATAATGCGCAGTTGGAGAACATTTGCTCCAACTTTCTTGGTCCATGCCAGATTCAACATTTCGAGGTTCTCGGAAATGGCAACATCAATGATACCTACAAGGTTGACATTCAGATTGATCATACTTCCCATTCTTACGTAATACAACGCATTAACCATCAAATCTTCAAGGACCCGGCTGTGCTAATGCGGAATATTTCGCTGGTTACAAGTTACCTCAGACAAAGCGATTATCCATATCTGACTGCCGAATTGTTCTCTTCCGTAAATGGCAATTTGCTTGTTGTAGACGAAGAACAACAGTACTGGCGCTGTTTTTCCTTTATACCTGACAGTTACGCTCCGGAAGGGAAAACCAACTCTACGCTAGCCAGACGAGCTGCCTGCGCCTATGGCGCATTCTCAAATGCTTTGAAAGATTTCCCGATATCTGATTTGTCTGAAACCATTCCCGATTTTCACAATACAGATCTGCGTTGGGAATATTTTGTGAATGTTCTTGAACAGGATTCCGTAAATCGGGGAAAAGCGGCGGAGCCGGAAATTAATGCCATGTATGCGGCCTTTCCGGTATTTGAGCAAATAAGCCGGTTAAAAAAAGAGGGCGAACTTCCCGTAAGGGTTACGCACAACGATACAAAGGCTGGAAATATTCTCTTTCACAAAAATACCCACGAAGCAATTGCTGTAATTGATTTGGATACAGTTATGCCAGGCACCATTTTGTCTGATTTCGGAGATATGGTCAGAACCTTTGTACCCGATAAATATGAAGATGAAACTGGCGACGTGAACTTGAAATTGGATGTATTACAAGCTGTAAAAGATGGTTTTGTAGCTAAAACCAATGATTTTCTGACAAAAACAGAAAAAGAGCAGCTAATGCTTGGAGCTGCCTGGATTGCCGGGGAACAAGCATTGCGATTTCTCACCGATTGGCTGGCTGGAGATGTTTATTACAAAATACAACATCCCGAACACAACCTAATCCGGGCAAAGAATCAATTGAACTTATTTAGTAAGCTGAGAGAGCTGATATAAGGGTATCCCTGAATATCAATTCTGGCGAGATAGCAACTCAGATAGCGCCTCTTCCATGATCTGCTGGATCTTGTCTAGCTTTTCAAAATCGAGCTTCGCCTGCTCAGGCTGGGCCGGATCAAAAGAGTGCTTTTGAAATGCCGCTAGCGTGTATTGCATGGTTTCCAGTCGCTTCTCATCCGGGGTAACAGGTTCCGCAAATGGATCGCGGGCGGTCAACTGCACTGGTTCATCTCCTCCATTAATTTGGCCGCTTGAAGCCGTTCTCCTACGTTGCAACTGCGCACTTTCTTCAGCCAGTTTCAGTTCCAGCTGATTTATTTCATTCCGCAAGGCCATCAAAACTGCTGATTCCAACACAACAGTTTTGCTGATATCCTTGGCAGCAAAAGCTTCTTTTAGTTTAGACAACTGCAAGGTGTAATACTCCACTTCAACCATTTCCTGATTCAGTTTTATCTCCTGATCAGTTTTATATCTGTCAGCAGGAATATCTGCATCTGTCTGAGCCAGTGCCTGGGTAAGAAAAAAAGAGGCTAATAAAAATAGGTAATATTTGTTTGTCATCGGTCTGAGTTTATAAAAATCCACAGTAATAGGCAAAAATATAATATCAATGCGAAATGCGCAATGTATCAATGCGAAATGTATCAATGCGAAATGTCAGTTAATTGTGCATTGGTACATTGCGCATTTCGCATTGATCACATTGCTTGTATCAAGTCGTATTGAGTCACGATATGTGTTCCGCCGGAGCGATCAGTGGTGATGAATGCCGGTATTTCTTTGGAGATAAAACGACTGAGTTTGCTGATTGGGAGGTCTTCGCTGACTTTGGGAAATGCAGCTCCCATCACATTGCGCACTTCTTTCTCCGCATGTTGCATTGGATTGTCAAGCAAATAATTTAGCACCTGGGTTTCGCTTATTGAGCCAACGATATTGTCGCCATCCAATACGGGCATTTGGCTTATATCGTTGGTTTTCATCAGGTTGAATGCGTTTTTCACGGTGTCGCCCGCCTGTATGCTGATAAAACGTTTGTCCTTCTTGCGTGCGATCAGATCGCTAACTTTTAATTCTTCTTCGAGGAACCCGCGTTCACGCATCCAGTTGTCGTTGTAAATTTTGCCAATGTAACGACTTCCATGGTCGTGGAAAACCATTACCACCACGGCATCCTTGGGGAGTTTGTCGCGCATTTGCCACAAAGCCCCCATGGCGCTTCCAGCCGAGTAGCCTAATAACAAGCCTTCTTCCCTTGCAAGTCGGCGCGCCCAGATGGCGGCATCCTTATCTGTCACTTTTTCAAAATGATCGATAAGGCTGAAATCCACATTTTCAGGGAGTATGTCCTCACCTATTCCTTCGGTGATGTACGGGTAAATTTCTTTCGGATCAAATACGCCTGTTTCATGGAATTTTTTGAAAACAGATCCATAAACATCGGCGCCCCAAACCTGAATATTCGGGTTTTTCTCCTTCAGATACTTTGCAGTGCCGCTGATGGTGCCACCTGTTCCTACTCCCACCACAAAGTGCGTGATCTTGCCTTCAGTCTGTTCCCATATTTCTGGGCCTGTGCTTTCGTAATGAGCTTGCCTGTTCGACAGGTTGTCGTATTGATTGCACCAGAAGGAATTGGGGATCTCTTCACTAAGCCTTTTTGCTATCGAATAGTATGAGCGTGGATCTTCGGCCTCTACGTTGGTTGGGCATACAATTACCTCGGCGCCCAGTGCTTTCAGGATATCCACCTTTTCCTTACTCTGCTTGTCGGTAGTGGTAAAAATGCAGCGATATCCGCGAACACAACCCACCAGAGCCAGTCCCATGCCGGTGTTGCCGGATGTACATTCAATGATCGTACCGCCTGGTTTGAGGTCCCCACGGGCTTCCGCATCATTTACCATTTTAACGGCCATACGGTCCTTAATAGAGTGACCAGGGTTGAAGGTTTCGATCTTTCCCAGGATCAGGCCGGGGATGTCGGCAGTAACGGCGTTTAGTTGGACCAATGGAGTATTGCCAATGGTTTCCAATATGTTTTTGTTATATTTCATAATCTCTGGTTTTATCCGGCAAAGGTCGTTTTATGAACCTCAAAGCGAGAATCGCTTCTCGTGAATTTTATTTTATATAGGGCATTATTCCTCTTTTTTAAAATAATCATTGAAGAAAAACACCTGATAATCGACAGCATGACCCCAGTATTCTCCATTGTGTTCGCCCGGGCGTTCGATGTAATCATGCGGGTAATCCATTTCAAGTAAAATTCTGTGGGCAGCGCGATTTGTTTCAATAAAGAAGTCGTCGATGCCACAGTCAATGATCAATTCCACCTGTTGATCCTTTAGGTTTGGCAGCAGATTTACCACTGAATTAGCCTCCCACACATCCCGATGCTTACGGTGGTCACCCAAAACGCCTTTCAAATCCCATTCATTTTTCACAAATGGCCTGAGATCCAAACCACCAGCCATGCTGCCTGCGGCCCCAAAAATATCGGGGTGTTTTATGGCCAATAAAAGTGCGCCATGACCACCCATGCTCAATCCAGCAATTGCTCTGCCTTTCGGACTTTGAATGGTATGGTAAAAATGATCCACTGTTTCAACCACCTCTTTGGAGATGTGCGTTTCATATCGCACAGTGCTGTCAACCGGACTGTCTATATACCAACTATCGTAGCCGCCATCAGGGCAAACGATGATCATCTGGTACGTGTCCGCATGGTCTTTCAATTGCGGGGCATCTGAAAGCCAACCCGCGTAGTTGCCACTCCAGCCATGCAACAAATACAAAACGGGATATGGTTTTCCAGCGTAATCGTAATTATTTGGTGTAATGACAATGCAACGGGACACCTTGTTCATCGACTGGCTGTATATATCCAGCGTGTCCAGGTGGCCTGCCCGCGAGGTATTTTCCAAGATCAACAAATTGACAATCAGTAAAACGACCCTTATCGCGCCACTCAACTTCATGACGAGATTCAGAACTTTTGATCAATTACAAAGGGTAACATAGCGCGCCAGGTTGGCCAGTCGTGCTTCATATCGCCTCCCCAAATATCAAGATCGTGACCAATGCCTTTTGATCCGAGGATTCCGGCCAGGTTTCTGGAAGCATCAGGATCTTCATAATCACCTGATCCGCTCAAAATGTGGATATGACCGCTTGATCTCAAACGGTTCAATATTCTGTCGTCGTTTAGATTAGGCAGATAGTGACAGGGAGAATTGAAATACACATCCTCATCATAATATCCTTTGGTATAGGAAGTGAGGTCGTATACGCCCGACATGGCAATGGTTCCGGCAAACAGGTCGGGACGACGGAAAAACAAATTCGCTGAATGCAGTGCACCCAAGGAAGCGCCGCTGGTAATAATTGGAGTATCAGGGCTGGTATGCGTCTTAATAAACGGAACCACTTCATTCTCTACGTAGGCATTGAACTGCTGGTGGCGAATGGCCTTGTGCCGTGGATGCATGCGGTTATTCAGCCAGGCTTCTGAGTTAATGCTGTTTATGCTAAACACCTTCACTTTTCCGGCATCAATGTAGGGCTGTAAAACGTCGATCAATAGGAAGCGTTCGTACTCCAAATAATCGGCTGCTGCTGTTGGCAATAAGAGCAATGCAAAACCAAAATGCCCATACATGGCGATTTCCATGTTTTTGTTCAGACGGGGGCTATGCCACTGATGTATTTCTCGATTCATTGTTGAAATAAGGATAGAGGATTCTGTATGATAAAGTTGGTGATTCTCTAAAAATTCAATCGCTGAAGTTGCATCAAGTAAATGATCACATCACTTTCATTGATTCGCATGTACCTTTTTCTTCATCTTTTCAAGCACAAAAGTAGGAAAGAATATTGGTTGGTAGTTGGATGATTATCTCGTTAATGGTGAAACCGATTGCAATTGCGCTATGGTTCACCCATCTCATTTACTTAAAAAATCATCGTATAAAACCTGAAGGTAGGCTTTGGCACTCTGTTGATCAATTGAATCCAGTTGTCCACGCCAAAAATGCCATTTCTCATCCTGAAAATAATAGAAGCCCTTTCCATCTTGATTCACCCAACCCAGTCCATTTTCATTGGTAAAAAATGCAAACCCTGAACTATCGGAGGCAGTCCCTTGTGTTACTGGCATTTGATTGCTACTCCAGGGAAAATCATCCGCCTCAGTATGCACCCCCAGCATGGCAAGCACCGTGGAAGGAATATCGTGATGATTACAAATGGTATTCACCTGGACACCACGCCAGTTTTCTTTCAATGGTTCACCATAAATAATCCAGGGAACCTGCCTGGAACCCGGATTGTCACCGCCAAGCATGTTGGGTGGAGAGGCGCCATGATCTGCAACCAACACAAATACGGTGTGGTCATACCAGGATTGGCTTTTGGCAGATGTAAAAAAGTCACCAATGGCTTTATCGGCAAATTCTGCGCTGTTCAGAAACTTCTCTTTTTCACTGCTGCCTGTCCAGCGGCTTTGATGAGGCACATCAAAAGGCGGGTGTAAACTCAGGGTCATAGCTGCTGCGAAAAATGGTTCACGCATGGCATTCAGTTCGAATACAGCCCTTTGTAACATAATATGGTCATCTACCCCCCAGCGCTGTGTCTTTTCCTGCGATTTGAAGTCATGCTCAGAGATCAGCTTTTCAAAATTTTGTTGACTCAACCAGGAGCCAATGTTGGCAAAAGTGAGTTCGCCACCATGAAAGTAAGCCGTTGAATATCCGTTTCTATGCAAAATGGAAGGTACTGAATTCAACTTCACAGCTTTGTCTTCCAGCAGTACAATGCTTTGATCCGGTTGTGCCGGATATCCGGCCAGGACCGACACGATACCCTGATCTGTTCTGTAACCGCTGCTGTAACAATTAGTAAACAACAGGCCATTGGCAGCCAGTTTATCCAGATTTGGAGACAAACCGGGTTCAGCGCCCAGCGCTTCAATAAGCTGCGCAGTATGGCTTTCCATGATGATGAAAACCACATTTAACTTACCTGATTCCGGCATGTCAAAAAAGTCAGGAGCGACATGAGTTTCATCAACGTTTTGCTCAAGCAAAGTATTTACCAAATTTTTCGCTTCCCCTGCTGCCATGTAAGTAAAGTGATTTTCTGTAGACCTGGTTTCCAGTTTGCTGTGGGCCAGATGCCAGGCTGTATTGGTAGCTGCATGGTTATCGAAAATATTCGGGGAATAGTAAACGGCACTTTCATTTATGGGCATTACACCAAGACCACCGCGAATAAGCAAAAACAAAAAACCAACAAACAAGGGCAATGCAAGCAGTGCCAACCTGTTGGGGTTTTCGGGTAAAACGCGGGAGCCAAGCAGTTTTTTATATGACTTGTAAAACAACCAGACACCACTAAAAAAAAGCAAAACACTGACCAATTTAAAAATAAAAGACATTGAATCCAGCAATGCCGATGGTGTTTTGAAATACTCCAACGCTCTGTTGTTCAGCAGGGTATGCCATTCTTCATACACAAATACATTAGCCCCAAAAACAAAGACCAGGGCACTGAATATCAATACATTGAAGGAGGTTATGGCGGATTCAAAAAAATCAAAATATCGTTTACCCACAGCTATGGCAGCAAACCAAAGCAATACTGGAATCATCATCAGGTATGCGGCCATACTGAGATCCAGGGGAAGCGCATGCCAAAAGGCCCACCAAACCTGAGTGGGCTTTTCATCCGTCCATTCGTTTTGAAACCACAACACAAACCAAAGCCTGAATGCAGCGAAAAACAGCAGCCAGAATGCGAGCAGGCGAAGAGGAAAGCTTAGGAGTGATTTCATGGGGTAAAAGTAGGATATTCGGATTGTAGGGAAGCAGTGTTTAGGTATCACAAACCAACAAATTTAAAATAAACAGTTCCCTTTCGTCCTAAAACATTCAGATTACAGTCCTTAAACTATTTACTACTAATTTGTCCATGCATATCAAATGCTAAAAAAATAGTTTGGAAGGTAACCAAATTCAAACGCATATTGCATTAAAATTATAAACACCTTTAAACAACTATTACCATGAAAAAATTGATCATTTTTTTATTAGCGCTTCTTTCATATTCTCAAATCCATGCCCAGGCAGAGGTAAAAATCAGTCCGGTTGCCTTGTTATTTGAGGTAGTTGCCATTTCTGTGGAAACTCCAGTTGCAGATAATTTTGGTTTGGATGGCGATATTATTACATCCTTTTATGGTGGTTTCTATGCAAACCTGAGTGGAAAGTACTATTTCAATCCAAAAACCCGAATTGATGGTTTCCACATCGGAGCCTTTTTGGGAGGAGGAACTGATACAGGGGTAGGTCTTGGATTTTTACTTGGGTACAAGTTATTATCTCGTAACAATGTAGTATTTGAGGTTGGTGCAGGTGTAGGTCGTGGCATTGAAGATAGTATTTTGGGATATGGAAAATTGCATGTGGGGTATCGGTTTGGGGAGCGGAAGAAGGCTGAGGGAAGCATGTAAGTATCTACCAGAAAGCATAACCTGTTAACAGGTCCAAACTGAAAAATCAGCTTGGGCCTGTTTTATTTTCGGTGGATCTTTAAATTAAAACCAAATTGACATTAAATAAAATTAAATTCATTAGTAGAAAAAGACGGTTGAAACAACAAGTTCATTGCCAATAGTTTTGCCTGATAAAATAAAAAAACATAAGGTTCGAAATTGCACTCTTCCTTTTCTCTTTACCGAACAAAACTATTCTCAATTATGAAAAAAAAGTTCCTATTGTCTGTGTTCCTGTTGTCAGTATTGTGGGCAAATGCCCAGGTAGATGTGGAAATCAGTCCGCTGCCTTTAATATTTAAGGTTTACACACTCTCTGTTGAAGTGCCTGCTGCAAAAAAACTGGGTATAAACAGCGATGTTTATTTAACACCTGGTTTCAGTATCATCGTTGATGAGGGATACATTGCAAACCTTAGTTTTAAATACTACTTCAATCCAAAAGGCAAGATAGACCGATTTCATGTTGGCTCATTTATGGGAACTGGCTCGGAACTGAACCTTGCCTTGGGAGCGCTAATAGGGTATAAATTTGTGAGTAGGAAAAATATAATATTTGAAATAGGGTTTGGCTTGGGACAAGACCTTATTAAAAAGGTAGAGGCTGTAACTGTATATGGTAAATTTCATATAGGATATCGCTTTTAGGAACGATTCAGAGCTTGTGTAAGCATCTGTTCAACCTGTTTTTGATTATCAACTGATAAATAGGTCAAAAAATAGAGCTAAATTGCAGATAAGGCATCCAATTACTCATTTCCAACTGATCATCAATCCCTCACTCAAGCCATCCGGCACCCGAAACCGCTCATCCAGCCGATAACCCATTACCCAAATGATGGTACCATCGCCATTTACCAGCAGCCAGACTTTCTCTTTTTCAAAGCGGGACAATTTCTGGTTGGTGAAAAAATCCTGCAGTTTCTGGCTTTTACCACCCATGCCAAAAGGTTGAAAGGCATCGCCATCTACCCATTTTCTAACACTTAATGGAAACCTGATCTTCTGCGGATCAAGCATCACTGATTCCTTACCATCGGGGAGCGGGAGTTCTATTTCCTTGCGGAACAAAAAAAGTGCGGTTCCATCTGACAGGCGACACATCAGGTCGTCAGAGTGAATGTTCAGCGCCTGTGTATCGATTGCGGAGGAAGCGCGAATAAGCAATTCTGTTCTGTCTATTAACACCTGCCATCCGCTTTCCGAACTGATCTGAAAACCAGTCTGCTGAAGTTTTTCAGAGAGTTGCCTGCACTGATCGGTGGTAAAACCCCTGTTCTTCAATAATTCATGCAAGACTTGAGATGGATCTGGTAGTTCGGCTATTTTCTGCTTTTCTATTGAAACAGAGGCTTCTGCCCCTCTGATCAATTGGGAAGCAGTACCAACATACCTGTCCAGCAAGAAATCAAAATTTTCAGAAGTTTCCTGTAAACGCGCCACGTTACGGGCGGCAGTGTGCAAAAAATCCGGATTGAGTTTTTGAAGTTCCGGCAATATGTGATGACGCAGATAGTTCCGGTCGTAAACATCCTTCTCGTTGCTGCTATCTTCGCGCCAGGCAATTGATTCGGCCTTCGCATACTCCAGAATTTCTTCTCGAGTGGCAAAAAGCATTGGCCTGATGATTTTATCGTCAGGGTGGTTTTTAATGCCTCCCAGTCCGGCAAGGCCGGTTCCGCGGGTAAAATTCAACAACGCTGTTTCTACTGAGTCATTGAGGTTGTGTGCTGTTGCCAGGATTCCATACTCATATTCATGGATCAATTCCTTAAACCATGAATATCTCAGCTCCCGGGCCGCCATTTGGGTGGAAATTCCGTTCTCCCTGGCATAATCGTCCGTATCAAAACACCTGACATAACAGGGAACCCCGAATTCCTCCGCTGTTTTTCTTACAAACTCAGCATCCAGCTCCGACTCTTCACCACGCAATTGAAAATTACAATGAGCAATGCCAAATGTAAACCTGGCCGCTCTGAACAAATGCAGCATCACCATGGAATCAATGCCACCGCTCACAGCCAGCAGGGATGGCATGGTTTCAGGAAGCAAATTCTGCCTCACTACATGTTGTTTAAATTGCTCTGCCAGATTCATTATCAAGGTTAAAGTTTGTTAAGGCTGCCCAAGTTCCGAAATGCTAATTCATTTTTGCCAAAAATATTTAAATGAACAACCTCTTCAAATACTCCTGGTTACTAATTCTGTCGATTTGCTCCAGCTATACTGTCAGCGCCCAGCTATCTGGCAAGGTGCTGAATGAAAAAGGCGAAGCCCTACCCTATGCCACCGTGTATGTCCGAAATACAAGTAACGGCACAGTAGCAAACGCCGCCGGTTTTTATCAATTGAATGTCCCGGAAGGCAATCACGAAGTTGTTTTTCAATACATTGGTTACAATACCAAGGTTGAAGAGATCACCATTTCAGGAAAAGCAGTGACGCTGAATGCCAAACTTGAACCTTCGGATCTTCAACTCAAGGAAGTCGTCATTTCCTCTAAAGACCCGGCAGAGAGGATCATGAGAGAGGTGATCGCGAAACGGAGTTATTATAAAAACAAGGTTGATAAATACGCTTGTGACGTCTATATAAAAGGCTTTTATAAATTGATTGACGCTCCCAAAAAAATACTTGGTCAGGAAGTGGGCAATATGGGTGGTATACTCGATACCAATCGCAACGGGGTACTCTATTTGTCAGAATCGGTGTCAAAAGTGTATTTCAAATCGCCTCCCGAGCAAAAGAAGGAGATCATGATCTCCAGCAGAGTGAGTGGCAATGACAATGGTTACAGCCTGAACCGGGCTACGCTCACAGACTTTGACTTATACAGCGAACGCATAAATATTGAAAGAGAGATACTATCGCCTCTGGCCGACAATGCCTTTGGGTACTACAAATTCAAATGGCTGGGCAGTTACAAAGACCTGAATGGATACACGATAGAAAAGATTCAGGTTACCCCAAAACGTGAGTCTGACCCAGCCTTTAGTGGTTATTTATATGTTGTGGATTCCTGGTGGAACCTTGCAGGGGTTGATCTAAGCCTTACGGGTACTGCAATTAAACAACCTGTACTCGATACCATGCGCGTTCAGCAGCAGTTTGTAATGCTTCAAAAGCCTGACACCTGGCGATTGTTAACACAGGTGACCAGCTTTAAATTTGGCATACTTGGAATCAAGGTCAGCGGCTTTTTCAATGGAATATTCTCGAATTACGACCTGAATCCATCTTATGAGGCAGGCTTTTTTAACAATGAGCTGTTTAAAATTGAGAAAAAAGCCGGGGAATTCGATAGCATTTATTGGAACAACACCCGACCCATTCCACTTACTGTCGAGGAGCAAAACGATTATGTAAAAAAGGACAGCCTGCAAAAAATATGGAAGTCAAAGGAATTTCTGGACAGCATCGACCGTCGGCAGAACCGTTTTGAGTTCAACAACCTCCTTTTTGGTTATACCTGGAGTAATACTTACAAGCACCGCCACATCTCCTACCCTGCCGTTTTTAGCTGGGTGCAATTCAATACGGTTCAAGGATTGGTACTGGATTTTGAACCTGAACTGGAATGGAATTCGGATGAAAGGGGTTCAGACTACTGGAGGATAAACGGGAATCTGAATTACGGGTTCTCTGAAAAAATACTGCGCGGTGGACTCAAGTTCAAACGATTGTTTGAAAGTATTCATTATCGGGCACTTGAGGTTTCGGGAGGAAGGCACACCCCTCAATTCAATGAACTGGAACCGGTAAATATTCTGCTTAACACCTCTTACTCACTTTTCTCCGAAAGAAATTACCTGAAAATCTACGACAAGAGTTTTGGTAATGTCACCTGGAGTCAAGTGTTGGCACCGGGAATTTCCATGACGGCCTTTGGGGAATATGCACATCGGTCTCCTCTTATAAACCACACATCGTACAGTTGGCGAAAAGGAGATGAATCGCGATATACACCCAACGCCCCAATCCCGGAACTGGATGGCCAGGACGCATTTAAGACACCTGACATTTTCATGCTTGGGCTAGACCTCCGCTTCCGCATTGGGCAGCAATACAGCACCTACCCTGATTACCGAATTTACACCGATTCAAAATGGCCTGATATCACCATCAGGTACAGAAAAGCCATTGCAGGGGTATTGGGAAGCGATGCCGATTACGATTTTGTGCATCTACTAATACGGCAACAAAATCTAAACTGGGGGCTCGGTGGTTACTCGGAGTGGAGTGCCGGAGCTGGCTTGTTCTTACAAAAAAATGCTTACTCGTTCATGGATCTGTATCACCCGAGTGGCAACCTAACGAACTTTGGCAGCCCCACCCGCTACAGTCGAAGTTTTCTGCTTTTGCCCTACTATGCCTACGCCACAGATCAGCCTTTTGTAGAAGCCCATGCGCAACACCACTTGCAGGGCTGGTTGCTGGATAAACTTCCTCTTTTGCGCAAACTAAACTGGAAGGAGGTGATAGGAGGTAGCATCTTTTACGCTGAACAAGAATCCAGAGACCCGGCCTACACAGGCAAATTGCCTTATTGGGAATTAAATGCCGGCTTTGAGAATATAGGCATCAAGGCCATTCGCCCACTACGCATCGATTTTGCCTGGAGCTTTTTTGGAAATGAGTTTCACCGCTTTGGGTTCCTGATTGGTGTATCCCTCTAATTTGATCACAGATTTTAAATGGATTGGATTGATTACACTGATTTCTTTGTTTAATTTGGCTTGGAGAGAGTTTTGAATGATTGTTTCTACCGATAATTAGGTGTTACACTTCGTGTGTTTTCGCGCAGATTTTACGCAGATTGCGTTGCGCAGATTTTACGCAGATTTTTTAAATTTAGAAACTGCATGAAGTAAAACACCTGATTACGATTGTTTATAAGGGTATAAGACAATAAATAAAGCCAAATCAAGCCATCAAAATAATCTGTGTAATCAACGTAATCAATTTAAAATCTGTGATCAATTTGCTACGTTTGTCCTATGATAATTAACCAGCGTACCCTCGCGCTACGCGCTCAATGCGAGGATATTGTAAAAGACCTGCAACAGCTTAGTCAGGAAATCGGTCATAAAGAGTTGGCCGCTACGGTTGGTGAGTTGCGCAATCGCATGACGGAGCCCTTCATGTTTGTGATCGTGGGTGAAGTAAAAGCGGGAAAGAGCAGTTTTGTGAATGCTTTATTGGATGCGGGTAAGGAAATCTGTGCAGTTGCCCCACAACCCATGACGGATACCATTCAGCAGATATTGTATGGCGAAAATGAGGAGACTATCACGGTGAATCCCTACCTAAAAAAGATATTTCTGCCGGTTGATATTCTGAAGGAGATTGCCATTGTAGATACACCTGGGACTAACAGCATTGTGGAGCGGCATCAGGAAATTACGGAGAATTTTATTCCTGCCAGCGACCTGGTCATTTTCGTATTTGAGGCAAAAAACCCGTACCGACAGTCGGCCTGGGACTTCTTTGATTTTATTAATAAGGAATGGCACAAGAAGATCATTTTCGTGTTGCAGCAAAAGGACCTAATGAATGAGGAAGACTTGTCGGTAAATACAAAAGGATTGTATGATTATGCCGTTAAGAAAGGATTGGCTGAACCGGTTATTTTTTCTGTCAGCGCCAAAGATGAAATTGAAGGCAGATTTGACCGAAGTAATTTCTCTGCCATTCGCGACCATATCAGGACGCATGTTACCGGAGGTCGGGGCGCTTCTCTCAAATTGAAAAACAACGTAGACACCACCCGGCAAATCCTCGAGCGAGTAAAAACGGATTTGGATACCAGGCAGAAACAGTTTGAACTGGATACCGAATTTCGAAACGACATCCACCAAACCCTTGATAATCAGGAGAAAAAGTCGAATCACCACGTTAGTCTGCTCATTGAAAACCTCTTGAACGGGTATGACCGCATCACCAAACAAACCGGTCGTGAGCTCTCCGATGGACTTTCTTTTCCCGCCATGCTGAAGCGTTCTTTTATGGGCATATTCAGCAAACAGGCCAGCGTAGGCGAATGGCTAGATGGGCTGGCCAAGAAGCTGGAAACGCAACTCAATGCAGAGCTAAGAAACAAGCTGAATGACGGCGTGGTTGATCTGGCCGACAGCGTGCAGCAGATGGCCAAAATGATCGACCTTAAGATCAAAAGCAGTAACTCGGTGGTGAAGGGCGACGCGTATATCTTCGAGACCATTTCAGAAAAACGCGCCATCACCCTGAAGGAATTGCAGGAAGCATTTTCGCGCTTCATGTCCCGTTCCGAGAATTTTGCCGATGCCCGTCTTTTCCCGGAGAATGCCAATGTTTCACCCAATATCGCAGCTGGTAGCGGGGCGGCTCTTGTCGGTATGATCCTAGCGGCGGCCACCAATGTAGCCGTGCTTGATATTACCGGAGGCGTATTAACCGGTATAGGCATTTTGTTTGCCGGCATCACTGCCGGTGTGCAGAAACGCAAAATTGTGAAGGGCTACCAGGATGAGATCGCTGCCGGCAAAACACAGATGCAGGAGGTGCTTGAATCCAAACTTCGCGGCTATGTGCGTACCATAAAAGGTCGCATCAATGAGAACTTCGATGAACTGGATGCGCTGCTGGAGAACGAGAAATCCCAAATAAGTGATTTCAAGGAACGCTGGGAGAAAATCACGACCCGTTTAAATGAACTGGACAAGTCATTGGACTGAGCACTTACAAACTTCGTACATTCACCGCCGAATCAATTTTAAGAAGAAATGCCTTTTCGCATACACAAAGAAGGTTACCTCATCCTCGCTTTTTCAGCCCTGGTTTTAGCACTTTTGGATTTTATCATATTCCAATACATTCACATAGCCTTCTGGCCTGTTCTGGTTCTTTCTGTAGTTTTTTACGGACTGATACTACAGTTTTTCAGAAATCCAGTCAGGACAATTCCCTCCGCTGATGATACAGTAGTGTATGCGCCTGCCGATGGTCGGGTCTGCGTCATAGAAGAAGCCGATGAAGACGAGTACTTCCATCAAAAGCGCTTGCAGATTTCTATTTTCATGTCGCCGCTGAATGTACACGTAAATCGAAATCCAGTGACTGGATTGGTGAGGTACTTTCGCTATCATCCTGGCAAATACCTGGTGGCCTGGCACCCAAAAAGCAGCACCGAAAATGAGCGAACCACTGTGGTATACCAATTGCCCGGTAAAACCGAGATACTGATGCGGCAAATTGCCGGAGCTGTGGCGCGACGCATAAAATGGTACGTAAAAGAAGGAGATGAAGTATCGCAAGGACAGGATATGGGATTTATTAAATTCGGTTCACGTGTAGACCTTTTCCTGCCAATTGGCTCCAAGGTAGAAGTGACTATGGATCAACAAGTTAAAGGCAATAAGACGGTCATTGCACGCCTGCCAGCTTAAGCTTTAACGGAACTTTAAGGACTCTGTCACGAGACTTTTATTCAATCCTGACGTTTTATCCATGTCTCTATAAAACAAAGAGATCCGTACGAACATGAAAATTCAATTTTTGATCAAATCGCTCCCTATTGCCCTAGTTGCGCTCCTGACTGTTTCAGCCCTCCATGCTCAAAAACCAAACAAAACCACCAAACCAGCAGATCAGGCAACCATGGAAGCCCAGGAAGCTCAGGCCGATGCTGAAATGGAGAAATCCCTGAAACTCAATCCAAGCCAGAAAGCCGCTTTCAAAAAAGCCAATGACGACTACAAAGCCAAGTCGAAACAATTAAAAGGGGAAAAGAAAGAAGAAATGGCGCGCATGCGTGCAGAAAGAGACAAAGCCCGCAGAGCTGTGCTAACTCCTGAACAGGCAAAACATTATGATGAAATACAAGCTAAAAGAGCGGCACATCATGCAGAGAGAAGAGCTCACAAGGCGGAGAGAAAAGCCGGCCAGAAAGAAATGAAACACCAGAAGAAAGTGGAGAAAAAGGCTGACAAAGCCGAGCGCAGAGCCATGGAAGCGACAGACGGTGGTGATCAGTAAGATATACAGTTGAATAATTGAGTAAAGAAGCCTTGATTCCCTTGGAGTCAAGGCTTCTTTTTTCGCGCAGATTTTACACAGATTTGGTTGCACAGATTCTACACAGAAATTCACTAGGCATATTGATTATTTCACGATCAGCATAGATTTTACGAGACTGCCAAATTTTGAGGTAACCTTGTAGGTGTATAGCCCCGGGCTTTGATTCTCATTTGTATTCGCAATTAAAAAGCGGTTGTCTCCTCTTTCAAATGACCCTTCCTGCTCAAGCACTAGTCTTCCCGTTTGGTCAAATACAGTTAAGGTGGCAACCGAAGCCTCCGGCAGGTAAAATCCAATTGCTGTACTATTCACAAAGGGATTTGGATTGTTCTGATACAACTCAAAGCTTCGTTCAGAAACATTGGTTCCATTAAATCGCAGGGCAATATCCAATGGCTCACCCGCTTCGTTATAGGCAACTGCCTTGGTTATTCGACTTGAGATGGTAAGCATGTCGCTCAAATTGCCGGATTTTAAGGCGCGGAACTTTATCGTGAATGTTTCTGCTCCGTCTAAGGATAGGGTCAAGGCACCTGGGAAGACTGCGAAATTATCGTATTGGACATCTTCATATCCATGAAAATCCAACACTTCCAAACCTTCTATATTCATAGTCAATTGATAAGCCAACACACTGGATGATGTTGAAAATGGCACTTCGAATTCTTCATCATACTTCACATTTAAGTCATTCAAATCCAAATACATTCGCTCCGTTGCGCGATCTTCTAAATCAATCACTTCACCCGATCCGATAGAACCATTCACATCGCCGACTTTTATTGCAAGAAAATCAACATCACCAAGAATATCGTCGGGAAGATTGACAGATACGGATTCAGGGATTGTATCAGCAAAGGGATTCATTGGATTTGTAAACACCCGAACATAGGGCATAAATCGCCAGGCATTATTATTTGGAAGATGCTGATAAATGCCCAGGATCAACCTTCTCAATTCAATTATATCCAGGGTGGTTATGGAATTCGACCGGTTGGCATCAGCAGCCAGCATTTTATAGGGACTTCCGAGAGGTTCTTCGCCTTTTATGTGCTTAGAAATCAATACCAGATCGTAGGTGGTCACGCCTTCATAAGGATTTAAATTTTCAGATGGCGTAATGGTAATGCTTGAATTATCAGGAATGCTATTTGTGATGGAATAATACCCTCCCCCATCTGTTACATCAACATAAGTAAAAGGCGGAGTGAAAAGAGATGTTCCTGTGACCTCTACTAAAACACCATCAAGCCCATCGCTGGTTTCTGTTTTTATCTGTCCTGATAATGAAGCCGTCTGCCCCCATCCGCAAACCTCTAAATAATCCTGAATAATGACATTGGCTTCACAGAAGCTGGCATTTCCCGCCAGATCAATTGCCCATAATTCGACAATTTGAGGACCTAATTCATCGCAATAAAATGTAACCGAATATTGTGGATTCCCTTGAGCATCCACAGGAAAACCTGTACCCTCTCCTTGTTTTCGAATGCCGTATTGAATATTCTGCTTTAAGGTGCAATTATCGCTGACGTCGGCATAAAACTCATTGTGCCACAATTGAATCGACCCCGTAAAAAGAACGCTAAAGGTTTGATTATCAACGCACGATACAACAGGTGGCAAGCAGTCCTTTATGATCACCGTATATTCACATATAGACTCCTGGCCGGAATCATCGGTTATAGTCCATCGAATTTTGTGTTGTCCATGAGGCAATTGCGGAATGACGTATGTGTCCGGATCTGCCATAGTATTGAATCGTATACTGGCCTGTTTCTTGAAACCTTTTACTTCCTCAACTATTGCAAAGCCCCATTTCTGGTCTATTGAAACGGCACGACCATCAAATTGACGCGATTGTCCAGCGCTTATTACATTTCCATACATAATGTTGTTCCAACCCAAACCACCCGGCTGGTTGCCCAACTGAGTGCTGTTAACCACCGTTTCTTTTACACCATCTCCATCCAGATCCAGAAACAGTTCAAAGGCTATTTTCAAAGAATCACCCGAGATAGCATCGTCAACTATGATAGAAAGATCAACCTTTCCTTCGCAGAGATCATGACTTTGATTCCCGTTATCCCACCAATAAGGCTCATTCCATAGCTGCGGATCATTCTCTGAATAATCACAGGCAACTTGCGGATTCTCAGGGCAGTTAACACCTGGCCCGTTTCCACCTAAGAAAATGGGCAAATTAACAGAGAATACCGAGGTAACACTGCAAACAAATAGCAGTATCATGTATAAAATCGCGGATTTAGTCATGGTTAACGAAGTTTGAAGAATTTAATCATTAGACTGCATCATCATACGTGCCGAACTACCAAATTCAGTAGTAATGCGGTAACAATACAATCCACTTGTTTCAGGGAAATTCGAACTATCCAGGTAAAAAGCATGATCACCACCATCGAAGTGTTGCTTTTGTTCATATACAAGCCGACCAGTTTGGTCAAAGACGCTTAATGTAGTACTCGAAGCCTCCGGCAGGTAAAATCCGATTTCTGTGCTGTTTGCAAAGGGATTTGGATTATTCTGATACAACTCAAATCCTCGCTCAGTAACATTGGTTCCATTGAATCGCAGGGCAATGTCCAATGGCTCGCCCGTTTCGTCATAGGCCACGGCTTTAGTTATCCGGCTGGAGATGGAAAGCATGTCGCTTAAATTGCCTGATTTTAAGGCACGGAATCTTATGGTAAAGGATGCGGCGCCATCTATTGAAAGAGTTAATGCATCTGAGAAGACTGCAAAATTCTGTGCATTTACATTTATTGAATTCTCAACTGATACAACTTGTAATCCATTGATATTCAAGGTTGCCTGAAACGCCTGAACAGGATTTGAAGTATTGAATTTAACCTCAAGCATTTCACCTTCAACTATTTCGCGGTTATCAATATCCAGGTAAAAAGTGCCGATGCTGCGATCATCTGATGACATGAAGCTGTTGGCTACAGCAGAATAATTCACGTCACCAGTTTTGATGCCCCAGAAATCTAAATCCAACATATTAGAAACTGCCTCAGTTACTGATATGCTTTCCCGTAGGGTATCAGTAAATGGGTTCTGTGGATTTGAAAAGATCTGGTCTTTATCAATAAATCGCCAGGCTGTATTGTTATTAAATTCCTGATAAATGCCCAGAATTAGTTTTCTGGTTTCAACGATATCAAAGGTGGTTATGGAACCTGAATGATTTACATCTGCAGCAATCATTTTTAGCGGATCACCAAGCGGTTCGACACCAAGGATATGTTTGGAAACCAATACCAGATCATACGTAGTTACACCATTAAGAGGATTGTCGTTTTTGGAGGGGGTTATAGTAAAGTTGGCCCCAACAGGAACGATACTTAAGAAATCATACACGCCCATATTTGTAGAAATATCGGAAAATGAAAATGGCGGTGCAAAATTGACTGTACCAGTTAATGAAACCTTAGCTTCTTCAATTCCTACATCGAGCCATGTCATTAGATTTCCTGCGACACTCACACCCATTGAACACTCACAATTACAAAATGTATCTCCAACAGATAGCTGTGCCTGACAATAATCCGCATTGTATGATCCGTCTAATGCCCACAATTCTATACAATGATCTCCTAACTCAGTACAATCATATATGATGTTTGTTTGTGGTGAGCCATTTATGTCCAAGGGGAACCCTGTTCCTTCACCACATTTTCGAATTGCAAATTTCAAAAAAGGATTGTAGGTGAAATTATCACTTACAGAATTCAGAAAGTCAGTAGCCCAAAGCTGGATAAACTGGAAGGGCATAATATTTACATGAAGTCCATTCAAACACTCCACCATCGGCGCCTCACAATCATTTATCTGAATATCATAAGCACAAGTACTTTCGTTCCCCTGGCCATCTTTTACTATCCAAACAACTTTATGTTTCCCGTGAGGTAATTGCGGGTTAACAAAACTATTCTGTTCGGTAAAAGTGTTAAACTTCACAATTGCTGTCCTTTCTACACCAGAAACGGTTTCCTCCTTGGCAAAGCCATACTTTAATGCTGGCAACACAGCGCGTCGATCAAAATGCCGGGATTCTCCTGGCCCGTTCAGGTTATTGTATAAAACATTATCCCAACCCAATCCACCAGACTGTTCACCCAACTCAGTACTTTTCACCAGCGTTTCCTGAATACCATCGTTGTTCAGATCCAGATACAATTCATACTCTATGGTGAGGTTATCTCCAGAACTGAGATCCTTCGCTGTGATGCTAATGTCGACGGTGGTTTCGGGTAAATTCTTGATTTGATTAGTTACGTCCAACCAATAAATTTCATTCCAAAAATTGGCGTCATTGGCTGTGGTATCACAAATGATCAGGGTGTCGGGTGGGCAAATGATTTCGGGAGTCTGATTGAACCCAACTCGTATGGTTTCAGCTCCATATAAAGAATAAGTCAGGCATAGACAAGCCAACATCGAGGAGATCCTAGATCTTTTCATAAAAGAATGATATTTGCGTGATCCAAATAAATAAACCCGCAGGTTTGAGGTCCATGATTAATTTCAAAGGTTCCGTCACCTCCGTTGCAACCAGCTATAATCTGTAGGATGGCTATAGGGTATTCAACACCCGTATTCCAGTTTAAAATAAATGGAGATACAAATGCGAGACTGTAATAGGTATACAGGCTATCCGTCCCCTGATTTACAATTGCATAGCGATACAAAGGGTTGTTGAGAGCCGTTGGAGCAGTTAGAGTGACACCGTAACTGGTCAGAAATCTTACTGTGAATATCCCAGCTGTATAATTCCCGGAAACTATATTTTCCGTTGGCTTCAGGCGTACTTCCAGTTTGTCACTACCTGAAGGAATGTTGAAAATCCCAATGTCCAGTATTCCCTGAGCATAAAACGTGGCTGGGAGAACAAACATGAGCAGAATTATTATATTTTTCATTATGACGGCTTTTCGAAGCAACTTCTGGCAGGATATCCAGATTATAAAATCATTAGAGTGATCTTACACCCTTTTTTTATGAATCTCAATTAAATTACTTTGCAAATCATAAATAATAACACCCATATTTCAATATGCATTTGCACTCTTATATTCTTATGGGTCTAAACATTTAAAACAATAAAGAAAATTTCATGGCTGATTTTTTTTATGAGCAGATTTATTGACAATCACCCAAAATCAAGATACTGCCAGAGACTAAGCCCCAATGTTAAAATGTAGATTCGGAGTTAAATACTGTATATCTGGTCAATACAGAAATTATTTGTTTAGGTCTTCCGTATTTTTATTCATCAAAATAATCAAATGAAAAATTCAACAATCTTTTCACCCACCTTGATTACTACAGAACAACTCCAATTGGCTCCAACTTTAGGAACCCTCAATTGAACTGTCTGATCTTCTAAATTTTTCCCTCCATAATATATTCACTATATGATGCATTGATGACAGTATACTTCAGGGAAGTAATAATCACTCCTGAATTATCCCTCACCGATAAAAACACTTCAAAATGCCAAACACAAAATGGCGATCTATCATCGCTGAATGTGAATCAAAAGATGCCACTCAACTTACCAATTCAATACTAGAGTCATGCCCTAATGTGCAAATTTTGGCAACGGTGTTTGATATACCAGAGACTCTAACATGTATCAGAGAATTGGAACCAAATTTAATCTTCTTAAATGTTACTTTAAGAGATGGAAGCGGATTTGACGTTCTGGATCAATTAGTTGGGATAGAAGCCAGAATTGTTTTTCTGGCTCCCCATGAAGGGTTTGCCATTCAAGCTCTGCGTTCCCGAGCATTTGACTACCTCACTAAACCAATTTCACCTGAAACTATGGAGGGTTGTATGGCCCGGTTGGATCAGTTACATAAAGAATTTCATCCCAATGGTTTGCCTGATGACTCATTGAAATTTAATTATATATTCCTTAATGAGATTGGAGTACGGCACATGGTTAAAGTAGAAGATATCTGCCATCTGCAAGGTGATGGAAACTATTCAACAGTATTACTATTGGATGGGAGCAAGTTTACGGTTTCTAAACCCTTAAAGCATTTTGAAAACATATTACCAGCAAAACTTTTTTTCAGGGTACATCAGTCACATTTGATCAATATCAAAGGGATAGAATCATTGGTAAATTCAAATTCTCATGGGATTCAACTAAAGCATGGAAGGAGAGTTCCCATTGCAAGACGAAAAAAAGAAGAGTTTTTCCAGTGGTTGAACCGGGTTTGACATTCAGTAAATTGAGAAGTGTTTGGCAGATAACTGAAGATATCAAAAGTATACTTTAACCCGTTTTGACAAATCAAAACCCCGCCCGGCATTGCGCCGGACGGGGTTTACAGTAAAGATTGGTACGTTCTACTTTATTTCAGGGTTACTTCATCTGTCATTAATGCGTGAATTTCAAGGTGCGGTCCTTACCAATGTGTAAGGTGTAGTCACCCTTCTTGAGCGAATCGAGATTGAGTGACCAATCCACAACTTTGGAGCTCAGGCATTTTTCCAGTACTACCTCGTTTTTGTTGTTGGTGACTTTGATGCACAGGTGTTTCACCGGAATTTCATCGGCAATAAACCAGATTTTCTTTCCGGATACCACCACTTTGAGGTCTTCCGGATTATTGGCGGTTACGGTAAAGGCTGAGGCCTGGAATGTGGCAAAAAGGGAAATTAGGAGGATTGCAAAAAGGTTCTTTTTCATAGCTTGATTAATAAAGTTGTTGTGGTGAAAGGGCGTTTTCAATTCCCTTTTGTTTTTCGATAGACAAAGATTTGGTAATTAAGGTTGCAGTTGGGGGGCTGAAAACGATGGGACAATCGATTTCTTCGACGAATCAACCATTTCATCTTTTTTTCAGACTTTTGAGACACGAGAATGTTACAAGCCGAACAAAATAAATGATGAAAAAAATAATCACTCTTACACTTTTACTTGGTTTAGCCATTTCCGCCATGGCTCAAAACCAAGATAATTCCGATTCCGCCTTTATTCACGACAATTTCACCAAACGGGAAGTCATGATCCCGATGCGCGACGGCAAGCAACTGTTCACCAGTATATACTCTCCCAAAGATCAGTCGAAAATATACCCGATCCTGATGAAACGCACTCCATATTCCTGCGCTCCGTATGGTGTGGAGAATTTTCCGAATAGCTTCCAGAACATGACGCTGGCACGCGCCGGATACATCTGGGTATTTCAGGATGTTCGAGGCCGATATATGAGTGAAGGGGAATACGCCGATATCCGGCCTGCCTTGCCTCGAGATAAAAAGAAAAAATCAGGCAAACAGGATCCAAATGCCATTGATGAAGCAACGGATACCTATGACACTGTTGATTGGTTGCTAAAGCAGGTGTCAAACAACAACGGCAATGTTGGGGTATATGGAATTTCCTATCCCGGGTTCTATTCCACCATGGCCATTTTGGCCGATCACCCGGCCATCAAAGCTGTTTCGCCACAGGCTCCTGTTACCGATTGGTTTATTGGCGACGATTTTCACCACAATGGCGCTTTCATGATGATGGATGCCTTTTCTTTTTATTCCGGATTCGGAAAAGTGCGCCCAAAGCCCACCATGGATGGGCAACCCGGATTCAGCGACTGGCAAACATCTGACAACTATGATTTTTATCTGAAGGTTGGCGCCTTGCCCAATTTCGGGGAGAAATACGGCATGAAAGACATTCCGTTCTGGAATGAACTGATGGAACACCCGAACTACGATGACTGGTGGCAGGCGCGCAATCCACGCCCGCATTTGAAAGACATCATGCCGGCTGTGATGACCGTGGGTGGATTGTTTGACGCCGAAGACTGCTGGGGTGCCTGGAATGTGTATAAATCCATTGAAAAGCAGAATCCAAAGAAGCATTCGAATCGCCTGGTGATGGGTCCATGGGTACACGGTGGCTGGGCCAGAACAAATGGTGACCGGTTGGGGAATGTTGTATTTGGATTGCCTACCAGTGACTTTTATCAGAAACTGATTGAATTTCCATTCTTCGAGTTTTACCTGAAAGGAAATGGCAAAATGGAATTACCCGATGCCTACATCTTTGAAACAGGCTCTAATAAATGGACAACTTATGATCAATGGCCCCCGAAGGAGACAACGGCAAACAAATACTTTTTCAAGGAAAATGGTCAGTTAAGCACTCAAATTCCTGATCCGAATTCCAGTCCGAAAATGGACGAATACATCAGTGATCCGGCGAAACCGGTTCCATACACGGAAGATATCCACCTACGCCGCACGCGCGAATACATGTGCGACGACCAGCGATTCGCCGCCCGCCGACCGGATGTACTGGTTTACCAGACTGAAGTATTGGAAAAGCCGCTAACCGTAACAGGTGTTGTGCAAGCTGACCTCTGGGTAACCCTCAGCAGCTCCGATGCCGATTTTGTAGTTAAAGTGATTGACGTGTTTCCTGATACTTTGTCGACCGTAGAAAATGGCGTGCCCATGGGTGGATATCAGATGCTGGTGCGTGGAGAAATTTTCAGAGGCCGCTACCGGGATGGTTTTGAATCACCAAAAGCCTTCGAAGCCGGCAAGCCAACTCAGGTAAAATTTGACCTGCCGGACATTGCGCACACTTTCCTCCCGGGACACAAACTGATGATCCAGGTGCAGAGTTCGTGGTTCCCGCTGGCCGACCGAAACCCACAGCAGTTCATCAATATTTACGAGGCAAAAGACGAAGATTTTATTCCCTGCACCATTCAAATGAACCGGGACTTTTTCCACGCTTCCGGAGTTATCCTGCCGGTGTTGATGAGGGAGTGACATCTACTAACCCCAACTGAAGTCCGGGGTTAGTCCTACGCTGCATTCCGCGCCGCATTAATGATCCCGAACATAGAGCGCAACACCAGATTGCGATACAACTCCTGCTCACTGGCCGACAGTGAGTTGGACGATATTTTCTGTAAGGCATATTGCTGAATCGCAATCAAAGGCAACACAATGCGCTCTCGCAAGGCAATACTTTCTCGCGAAATGGGATTTGCGGACAAGAGACCCTTCTTGCCGGTGAGTTCCTCGATAACCTGACAGCTTAAGGTAAACTCGCTTTGCAATTTTTCCCAAAAAGGTCCAAAGCGAGGATCTTTAGCCAGGTATTGGGTTACCTGGAAATTTGACTTGGCCAGCGATTGCATGGAGTTTTCCAGCAAGGTGCGGAAAAACATGGAATGGTGATATAACTGCCGGATCTCTTCCTTTCCTGATTTATTCAATTTGGATATCGCCGTTCCAATGCCGAAATAACCCGGGATATTCTGCTTCATTTGTGCCCAGGCGCCCACAAAAGGTATGGCCCGCAGGTCCTCAAAAACCAGCCCGCTTCCGGGTCGCTTGGTTGGACGGCTGGCGATATTGGTATCACCATACCAACGCAATGGTGTTTTCTGTTCCAGATAAGGCACAAATTCAGGATGGTTTTTCAAATCCAGATAGGCCTGATAGGAAGCCTCTGAAACTTTGTTCAGTACCGCATGCTCTTCTTCGTTTATCTCCCTTGTTTCATTTGGGAAAATATCTGGCTCCAGTCCGGAAGTCAGCAAACGCTCCATATTGAAGGTTGCTGATTCGATGGTGCCATAGGTGCTACTCACAGTTTGCCCCTGTATCGTAACTTGTATGGATTCATTTTCTATGCCACTTCCCTGGGCTGCGTAGTAACTGGCATTATTGCCCCCTCCCCTTCCCGGAGGTCCACCGCGACCATCAAAGAATATCACTTTCACATCATTGTTTCGGCTCACCCTGGTCAGGGCTTCTTTAGCTTGGTAAATACCCCAGTTTGCCATCAGGTAGCCGCCATCCTTGGTACCGTCTGAAAATCCCAACATAATGTGCTGAATATTTCTCCGGCTGGCCAGGTGCTGAGCGTAATACGGATTGTTGTACAGGCTATCCATAATACCCTCTGCGTCCTTCAAATCGTCAACAGTTTCAAATAAGGGGACTATGTCGAGGTGACATTCATTATTCGGAGAAACAAGTTTGGCCAACGCCAAAACCTCTGCTACATGAAAAGCACTTTGGCAGTTACTGATGATGTACCGGTGGCATCCCAATTCACCATTGTTTTTCTGGATTTCAGAGGTTAGTTTAAAAGAGCGAATGGTTTCCTTCACAAATGGATCAGCAAAATCATTCTCGTCGAGATAATAATCCAGATTTAACAGATAATTGATCCGGGTGAGTTCATCCTCTTTCAGAAACTCATCATAGGTCTTCCATTGCTGAGATTTCAAAGATTGCTTAAATATTTCCTGCCAGATCAAAGCATGTTTTCGGCTGTCCTGTCGTATATCCAGACCGGCGAAGAAAAATCCAAACACCCTGATTTTGAGAATAAACCTGTCGAGATCGTCAAGAAACAGTCCTTCATGCTCCTCCAAAAGTATTTTTCTGGCAGCCATCAAATCGGCCAACAGTTCCTGGCAGGACTCATACTTTGGTGAATCATCGGTTTGATAAACCGTCTGGTAAATTTTGCGCTCCACGGCCAGTATGGCATCCTCCGTTCCTCTGAATGTCAAACGTCTTTTGAGTTGTCGGATGTCGCGATAATATCCCCGCAAAACACTTTCTCTAAGCCTTTGCGCTACAAGTAAGGTGATATCTGCCGTAACAAAAGGGTTTCCGTCGCGATCACCGCCTGGCCAGAAACCCAGTGCAAGCAACTGCGGGTTTTCAAACGTCGCCGGATCCTGACCGGTAGCTTTCAGCAAGCGGAATAGGATATCAGGTAATGTATTAAACAGGATATTCTCCAGATACCAACCCAGGCTCACCGCTTCGTCGTAGGGTGTGGGTTTTTCCCTGTTCACAAAAGCTGTTTTACCCAATTGCATCAAAAGCAGCCTGATCTTTCCCAGATCATGCGCTGAAATGGCATTTTCCAGGTCATTAATGATCCCCAACACCTTACCAGGGTAAAATTGTGTGGGGTGAGCGGTGAGTACCAAACGCAAACTGAATGTCTTGATCTTTTCGAGAAGCTTTTCCTTTAGTTCATCTGTATCCAGCAGGCTCAAAAAGTGATTCAAGGATCCCGGACCATCTGTATCGTGAATTTCATCAAATAATGAGTCTTCTACGGAATCAAACAATACAACCTGACGTTCAATGTATTTGATGAAAGAAAAAAGCTGAGATTCGCGTTCTTTTTTATCCAGATTCTCGAAATACTCCTGCCAGAAAGCTTCCACAATATCTTCAGGACTTTTCCCGGCTTTAAATCCGGATTCACAGGCCTGTGCGAACAATGCGAGATGGTTACCGGTCGTTTCAATACCACTAAAAGGTAAACTTAGAAACAGACTGTTGTAAGTATGGTACTGTAAGCTGAGTGTGGAGTCAAAATTTATCATAAAAGCAGATTCTCCACAAACCTAGGTCATTGTTGGAGAAAATCTCCTAAAATTGCGAAAGGAATAATTTGATAATATGATAATTAGCCAATTTGATAATGGTTTCTACTGCGACACCATCTTCAATTAAAAAAACATCATTATCAAATTATCACATTATCTTATTATCAAATTAACCATTGTGAACCAGTCAACCTTCCTCGATAACGTCATTGACGAGCGGCTCCCGATGAGGCAAATGTCTCCGGGGGATTTTGATGCTTGTCTGGCTAAGGGCTGGCGTTTGCTGGGACAATCGCTGGTTCGACATAATTTTTCCGTTTGCCGGGGAGCCATTTGCAATACCAAACCCCTGCGTATTTGCCTCGATGAATTTGAACCTTCCAAAAGCCAGCGGCAAATACTGCGCAGAGGAAATAAACTGGTGACGAAAAAGAGTATCATCAGGTTTTCCAAGGAGAAATTCAGGCTTTTTGATTTGCATGTTTCGCGATTGCAGGAACGCCAACCGGCATCACTTGCTTCATTCCTGAATCCCTCATCATCCAAACTACCGGTGCATGGTGAGGAATGGCGTGTATATCTCGATAAAAAACTTGTGGCCTGTTCTTTTTTCCATCTGGGTGGCGAAGCTGTATCTGGCACTTATTGCATTTTTGACCCATCGCTAAGCAAATTCAGCCTGGGCACCTACACCATGCTGCTGGAGCTTCTTTATGCCAAAGAACAAGGCAAAAAATACTATTACCACGGGTATACCTATAATGTACCATCCCAGTTTGACTACAAATTGAACTTCACTGCACTTGAATCCATGGACTGGGAAACCGGTATATGGTCGAAAGAAGATCGGTTGCCGGTGCGTAACTGGAGTGAGTTAATTGAGCCTTAAGGTCTCAAAATTCTGTATTCCCGGAATCAAATTTACAGATATGAAAATACTGATACCCTTTGTATGGCGGGCAATCCTCATACTCGGCATGCTGTTGCAAACATTTCAGCTCTGTTCTCAAACGCATCTAAGTCAGTTGGCGGATGTTCCTGCTCCATTTTTGACGGTTCCGCAAACCGTTGTAGAAGATGAGTTGGGTAGGCCATACTATTATCTGGCTGCCAAATCCGGAGGCTTACAGGTGTTTGATATTCAATCTATTACCAATCCGACGCTTGTAAAAACCGTCTCCAAAACCGACTTAGATGGATTGGAAGTAATGGATGCCTTTCAGCAAGGTAATTTTCTCTATTTGGCATTGGGTAATTTTTTTGGCAGCAGCAATACGCAAACGCCTGGCCTGGGAATTCTGGATATTTCAGACCCAGCAAACCCTGTTGTGAAGGATGTATGGAGGGACACAACAGAAATGAATGGAAGTGGTTTTGTTACGGTTCAAGGCGACTATGCCTATCTGGGTGGCATGCTTGTGGGATTTTATATCCTGAATGTACATATCCCGGACAGTATTAAACTCGTTTCAAAAACGCAGCCCGATCAAAATTTCCCCGTTCAAAATCCTTCCGGGCCCGCGGTACCAAGAGGACGCGGAATGGCCATCCGAAACGATTTATTATACCTATGCTATGATGCAGGGGGACTGCGAATAATGGATATTTCGGATAAAAGCCATCCGCAGGAAATAGGCCATTATATAAATCCGGGCAACCCCAACAAGCAACAGGCATTTAACAACATTGCCTTGAATGGCGATCTTGCCTACATTGCTGTTGATTACTGCGGCATGGAAGTGCTGAATATTGCCAATCCCGCAAACATCACCAGGACTGGCTGGTGGAATCCCTGGTCTTGCGAATCTCCGTCAAATCTCTGGGTTGGAAGCCCTGGTCATTCCAACCAAATCATTTTTGATTTTGCTTCTCAACTGGTATTCTTATCCACCGGACAATCAGAATTAAGCATTGTGGATGTGTCCGATCCAGCGCAACCCCAGTTGTTTGACGGCTACGGGGCAACCGATGATCAGATCGGCACCTGGGGTGTTACCTTCCGGGGAAACAGAATTTACCTGACTTACATACTGGCAGCCATTCCTTTCTCCAGCAACTGGGCTGGAGTTAAAATATTCGACTGGAATTACAGCACAGGAACCATTAGGCCTAAAATAAAAAGTGAAATAAGCGTAAGCCCAAACCCTTTCAGCGATCATTTAACGGTACAGTTGCTTGAAAACATACCTGTCAATTTAACGGTAACTCTTTTCGACGCATTAGGTAGAAAAGTTTCAAATCTGGAGCGTATAGAAAACGATCCTGGTAATCAGTCTTTTGAATGGGCAGGCAGAATAAGTCCGGGCATCTATTTCTTGCAGGTAACAGAGGGGCAGAATAGCAGAATGGTAAAGCTGTTCAATGTAGGAAACTGACTAAGAAAAGAGAAGTCTCTAAAAGGACTAAATAAAGGCCCATCATAAACAACCCGGGTTATTTCACCGGATTTTAATCCGGTAAAGCAGGAAACGAGAATCGAAAAGCCGGCAGTAAAAAGGCTGTAAAACCCATCATGTAACCCCGGATTTCAATCCGGGGGCAGGGGGCAGGGGGCAGGGGGCGGGGGAAGGAGGCCGGAGGCAGGGGAAGGAAGAGGGAATGAGGAAGGAGACACAGAATGAGATGGACGGGGATGGTACAAGAGCATAATGGAACCAGAATACTACCAGGCTTCACAACCCAGAAAGAATTGAATCTCGATACTTTGCAAAACACCCTACATCATTCAACCCCTTCGGGGTTGGTTTCACCACCCGGATTGAAATCCGGGGTTATGTAAGTTAACCACTTCGTGGTTTAGTGTCGTAACTGACACAATTTATTGATAAGCTTAGGTGCAGGAGATAAAATTTGCAATCTGTTTTATACCATTCGCAAATCACTTCTTATCGGAGCTTTTACTCCCTACCTCAGCGATCTTATTCGGATAATCGGTTATGATTCCATCCACGCCCAAACGGATCAGTCTTCTCATGGCAGGCACTTCATTTACTGTCCAGGGAATGAGCTTAATGTTCCGGGCATGGCATTCATCTGCCATTTTCTTTGTCACGGTCAGGTAATACGGACTATAAATTGCCGGGGTAAAATCCAGACGGGTCATATTAGACTCGAAGGATTCCATATTCTCTATCAAAAAAGCAAGCGGAATCTGTGGGGCGAACTCATGCATGGCTTTCAAGGCACGCACATCGAAAGATTGTACGACAGCGTTTTTTTCAATGCCCAGATTTTGGATTTCTGCTATAACCAAATGAGCAAAATCCTCTACGGCCGGATGACGTTTGCCATCCCAGTTGGCCTGACTTTTTATTTCAATATTCCAGTGGATATCAGGTCTTTTTTCTTTGGCAGCTAATACCACATCTCGAAATAGTGGCTTGTACACCTTTTGTTTTTGCTGATCCGGGAACCTTGGGTTACCGATGCTGCCACAATCAAATTGTTGCACTTCGGCGGCCGTCATTTCGTAAATCAGGTATTGAGATTCTTCAGATTTCCGAATTGTATCGCCGGAAGGTTTCAGGCAGATATCCGAGTTAAAATACGGTTCGTGGCTAACGATAAGCTGCTTGTCCTTGGTAACTGCCAGATCAAGTTCCAGGGTAACAACTTGTGGGAATGTCAGGGCATGCATAAAAGCAGGCAGGGTGTTTTCAGGCATCAGGCCGCGGCAGCCGCGGTGGCCTTCCCAGTCGAAGCCTTCAGGAATGGCTACAGGGCGTTTTTCCGTGGATTTACAGGCCAGAAATGGCAGGGCTGACAGTATGAAATAAAAAAATGCTTTGGCGAACTTTATCATTTGTCAAAGCTACGGCATTGTTTTTATCAGGTTAACGGGAAATGTAAATTTGAAGGAAAATTAATCTGAAATGGTCTTAAGTATTGCCACAAAAAAACTGAGCCACCCCGGATACCCGGAGTGGCTCAGCAAAATCGCCTTTAGCAACGATCAGTATTCATCCTCATTGAAGAAGAAGTCGTCGTGTCGCGGATAATCCGGCCAGATTTCCTCGATGCCTTCGTGCAATTCTCCATCGTCATCCAGTTCGCTGAGGTTCTCGATAACTTCCATAGGAGCGCCTGATCGTATAGCGTAATCTATTAGCTCATCTTTGGTGGCAGGCCAGGGGGCTTCTTCCAGGTATGAAACTAATTCGAGCGTCCAGTACATATTTATCTATTTAAAAAAGTTGTGTAATAATGAGCTGTTTTTAAAATCCGGGTTGTCTGTAACCCATTATTTTTTTACAGGATTAGCATGGCGTCACCGTAACTAAAGAAGCGATATTTTTCTTTTACAGCCTGGTGATAGGCTTCCATAACCAGATCTATGCCTCCGAAAGCGGCCACCATAATGATGAGGCTCGATTTTGGCAGGTGAAGGTTTGTGATCATGGAGTTTGCAATGCTGAATTCGTAAGGAGGATAAATGAATTTATTTGTCCAGCCTTCTACTTCTTTCATCAGGTTTTCTGCAGAGACAGCAGTTTCGATGGAGCGCATGGAAGTTGTACCTACGGCACATACTTTCTTGTGTCCAAGAAGTCCTTTATTGACTGTTTCAGCAGCCTCTTTTGAAATTCTGAAATATTCAGCTTCCATTTTGTGCTTGGAAAGATCTTCCACGTCAATGGTACGGAAGGTGCCTAGACCAATATGCAGTGTCAGTTCTGCAAAGCTTATGCCTTTCAACTCGAGGCGCTTCATAAGCTCCCGGCTGAAGTGAAGTCCTGCGGTTGGCGCTGCTACAGCACCTAGCTCTTTTGCATAAATGGTTTGATAGCGCTCGCGGTCGATGGCCTCTGGTTCGCGATCAATGTATTTCGGCAAGGGAGTGTTACCCAGGCGCACCAGTTCGTCCTGAAACTCCTCGTTGGTGCCGTCAAACAGGAAACGGATTGTGCGGCCACGAGAGGTTGTGTTGTCCACAACTTCGGCTACAAGCGCATCGTTGCCGTTTTCATCTTCAAAGTACAGCTTGTTGCCTACTCTGATCTTTCTGGCAGGATCTACGAGTACATCCCACAAACGGGCGCTGTTGTTCAATTCACGAAGCAGAAATACTTCGATCTTGGCGCCGGTTTTTTCCTTTTGTCCGTACAAGCGGGCAGGGAATACTTTGGTATTGTTAAAGATCATCACATCGCCTTCTTCAAAGTAGGCAAGGACGTCCTTGAAAAGTTTATGTTCAATTTTGCCGGTTTCCCGGTGAACCACCATCAGCCTGCTTTCATCCCGTTCATTTGAGGGATATTTGGCAATGAGTTCATTGGGGAGATCAAAATTGAATTGTGATAGTTTGGTACGCATAAATTCCAGGTATTGGGATGCAGGACAATTTGATAATGATGTGTGTCAGCAAAGTAGCCAGCATGGTATTTCCGGATGCTGCCTGCATCTTACACGGTCTTCAAAATGGCTGCAAAAGTAAAATTCTTTAGCAAACGAAAAGAATAGTTTTAAATTTTAGTGCCAGGACAATGCTAATTGTCCTGGCACCAGGGTCAAATTGACCCATTTTCAGACTTTATTAAGCTGAAACCAGTTCTTTTCCCGCCTTTTTCCGCTCAAAATCTTTGAGATAAATTTTTCTGAGTCGGATGTTTTTAGGCGTGACTTCCACATATTCATCCTCCTGAATGTATTCCAATGCTTCTTCGAGCGTGAATTTACGTGGAGGTGGCAGGGAAGCTTTATCATCCGATCCGGAAGCCCGGTGGTTGGTAAGTTTCTTTGTACGGGTCACATTGATCACCAGATCGCCCTGGCGATTGTTCTCACCGATCACCTGACCTTCATACACTTCTTCACCCGGAGCGATAAAGAAAATGCCGCGATCCTGAAGATTGTCGAGTGAATAAGCAATGGCTGTACCGTTCTCCATAACAATCAACGATCCATCCTGACGACCAGGAATATCTCCTTTCCATGGCTCATAGCCAATAAAGCGGTGGGTCATGATGGCTTCGCCCTGTGTAGCAGTTAGCATATTGGAACGCAGGCCAATGATGCCGCGTGAAGGGATTTCAAATTGAAGTAAAAAGCGGTCGCCTTTTGGCTCCATGCTTTTCATAACACCCTTTCTGCGGGTAACCATTTCAATACATTTTCCGCTGGTAGTTTCCGGAACGTCAATATTCAATTCTTCAATTGGCTCACATTTTTGTCCGTCAACCACTTTGGTAATTACTCTTGGCTGACCAATTTGCAATTCATAGCCCTCACGGCGCATGGTTTCAATCAAAATAGCGAGGTGTAATACACCACGGCCAAACACCATAAATGAATCGGCATTGTTTGTTTCTGACAAACGCATGGCGAGGTTTTTCTCTAGTTCTTTTTCCAAACGCTCGCGTACGTGGCGGCTCGTTACGAATTTACCTTCCTGACCAAAAAATGGAGAGTCATTGATGGTAAACAACATACCCATGGTTGGCTCATCAATGGCGATGCGCTGCAGCGCTTCCGGATTCTCGTAATCGGCAATGGTATCTCCAATTTCAAAACCGTCAACACCTACAACGGCGCAAATGTCACCGGCTTCCACTTCTTTGGTTTCTTTCTTTGCCAGGCCATCAAATACGTACAGACTCTTGATCCGTTGTTTTTGAATGGAGCCATCGCGTTTTACCAGGGAGCACATCTGACCGCTGGTAAGTTTACCACGAGTCAGACGGCCGATGGCAATACGACCAATAAAGGTGGAATAGTCCAGAGAAGTGATCAGCAATTGAGGGGTACCTTCTGCAACTTTAGGTGCCGGGATGTATTTGATGATATCGTCTAGTAAGGCATGGATATCTTCAGATGGATTTTTCCAGTCGTGGCTCATCCAGCCCTGTTTGGCAGAACCGAATACAACCGGAAAGTCGAGCTGCTCTTCCGTAGCATCCAGCGCAAACATCAGGTCAAAAACCTGTTCGTGCGCCCAGTCGGGATTGCAGTTGAGCTTATCTACTTTATTGATCACCACCACCGGCTTTTTACCCATCTGAAGGGCTTTCTGCAATACAAAGCGTGTTTGCGGCATAGGGCCTTCAAAAGCATCTACCAACAGCAGTACACCATCGGCCATGTTCAAAACACGCTCTACCTCACCGCCAAAGTCGGCGTGACCAGGGGTGTCGATGATGTTAATTTTGTGGTCTTTCCAATTGATCGCCACGTTTTTAGCGAGAATGGTAATGCCGCGCTCTCTTTCGAGATCGTTGTTGTCCATGATGAGATCTCCAGTAACCTCGTGTTCTTTAAACACCTTGGCTGCATGGATCATCTTGTCGACAAGAGTTGTCTTGCCGTGGTCAACGTGGGCGATAATGGCGATGTTGCGAATATTTTTCATGAAAATGCCGGCTTGGCTTATGCGTTTTTAAAAAGCGGCGCAAAGGTACGTCTTTATGAGGCACCAAAAAAAGGCTTTTTGCACTAGAATTTGTTAATGATAAAAGAATTTTAGGTAAAATTTTGGAAAACGCCCTTTAACCGGGCTTAATACAAAATTAAATTTCACCAAATCGCACCTGAATGGCTCAGCGATCGATCCAAATTCACTTTCTTTTCATTAAGATACCCATATCAAAACGCTTGATCTCCGAGTATTTATCTTTGAAATCATCAAGCTGATTAGCCTCAATGTATACATATTCATATCGCCCGTCGTTCGAGAGTTCTTTTTGATATGGGACCGGGGTTATCCAAAGGTCGCAATTCCCGTTTTCGATGTAGAAGGATAATGCGGGCTGAAACAACCAGTTTGTTCCCAGTGACATGGGCTCACACCGTTTCTGATCCTGGTATTCTTGTTTTAGACAAGCAATCATCTCAAGCGTATTCTTTTCATACCACCAATCGTAGGTAGATTTTACATGTATGGATCTAACGAAATGCACGCTCCAAAATGTTATCAAAACTATAGCGGCAAATATGGAAACAGCCTTTATTTTTTTGTTTCGTAATACAAAGTATGAAAGCGCTGAAGAGAGCATAAAGGCGAATAGAGGAATGAAAATCAATGCCGTTCTGCCGGTGAGATAATTTACGCCTAATAAATGAAACTGGGATATGGTACTCAATGCCGTAAACACCAACATGAATGTGGTAAATACCAATGGATGTTTAAGGTTTTTGACATATTTTCTAATGAGAAAATAACTACTCGTTATGCAAATCGTGGTGAGTAACAGATAAATAATAACGACAACCGTCGGAAAATCTGAACCATAATTAGTCCCATTGAAGGAGCCTTTGAGGAGTGTAATAAGGGTATCGTCGTAAAAGCCCTTGCTACCATAAAAACGAAATTCATCATGAGCTCTCATACGAGTAATGGGAAGGTAACACTCGAATGCTATGATCACCATTGATATACCCATTACGGAAAGATCCCAAATCTTTCGTTTGACTCCTTTATCGTGAAAAACTATAACCACGAAATAGAAAACCAACAATGTCAAATAATAATGCAGCGCCGTGAAGTTGGCCCAAACAGATAAAATGGCCCAAAACAGACTCCATATCAAAGCCGATAATTTTTCACGGGATGTGTATTCGTATGCGTAATACAGCGAAACGATCACCAGGTTAACGCTCATGGCATACCCACGAGCCAAGGCACAAAATTCCAGATAATAGCAGTTGACAAATAATAAGGCAATACCCAGGAGTACTGCATACCATTGGGAGGCCGACAGGAGACGTAATAATCTTATTCCAAAATAGAAGCCCAGCAGGAAGCCCAACATATTGGGAAGGCGTGAAAAAAATACCGTCACACCAAAAGTATAGGTCATAACCCTGATGCAAAGGGTATTTAAAATGTGATTATTGGGGATGGAGTTGGTTTCGTAGGTGATGATATCCCAAAATGTTCTGTTGGGATGCACCATAATGGTGCTGACTTCGTCGTGCGTAACCGAAAACCAGAAGGCCATCAGCACCACTTTGGTTAAGAGTACCAGACCAATCAAAACCTGCCACAAACGCAAGTTTTCGTTTTTGTAAACAGTTTCCATCTATAGCTATCTGTACCGGGTTGCTTTTCTTCCGACGAACGTTGGGGTATGCTTTCCTGGTTGTTAAAAGAGCAGTTCAAAAGTGAAATAGGACAACGTAAGAAAGCTCAAAAATAGAAGAAATTACGATTCCAAACAGGGCATAAATTTGAGTCTCCCGGTGAGTAATCACAAGGCCAGCCAGGCGCCAATAAACCTCTACTTTTTAACCGAAACTTTATAAACCCGACGCATTTTTTCGCCCGACACAGTTAGCAGATAAAGACCGGATGGTAGTTCAGCCGTATCGAAATAAAACAGGGAGCCGTTGCCTGTTTGCCTGCTTAACAGCTTACCACTTAAATCTCTCAACTCAAGTACCATTTCAGTTTTCCCAAGTTGCTCTAATGACACATAAAATCGATCATGGGCAGGGTTTGGATAGATATCTACCTCAATGGTCTGCGAAAGCTCATCCAGGCCAGAAGTGGTGATCAGGGGCACTGTAAGCACTTTTGTACAAGCTTGCGCATCTGTTATGGTCACGGTATATATACCGCTTGTGAGCATGCTGATATCTTCAGTGGCTGCTCCGTTGTTCCAGTTAAAACTTAAGGGTGCATACCCACCGGAAACAAGTAAGTCAATAAGACCATCAGCAGCGCCTGGCGCAGATTCTTTTGTAGTTAGCGCCAGGGCATCCAATTGGGCAGGGATAAAAAATGAAGCGCCTACACTGCAATTGTTGTTATCTGTTACCGTTACCAGGGCTGTACCGCTAAAACCAGCGGCATATATGGAACTCTGGCCTGTTTCGCCATTTGACCACAAATAGGTATATGGACCGCTTCCACCCATCGGTTGAGCCATCAGGGCTTTGTCGCCAGATATACAAGGGTCACTATTCAACGAAATTTGAAGATCAAATAAAGTTCCTCCGGAAGTTACTGTCACACAGCTGCTGGAGGTGCAACCGTTTGCGCCAGTCACTACACAACAATATGTTCCCGGACTTGTCACATCAAGTTCAGTCTGAGTTGACATCATGCCTGGGCCAGTCCAGTTGTACGCCACTCCCTGTCCAGCGCTGATGGCTGTTAAATGCACAGAGGCATTATTACAATCTAATATGAGATTGTCGTGAAGTATTTGGATGTATGGATCGTCAGTATCCTGGTCAATTTGTATGGTATGAGATTTAGTACAACCATTAGAGGTAGAATGGACCGTAATAAATGCGGAGAAAAACAATTCTTTTTCCGTGCCTGGCGGCAAACTATCGCCATTTATGGTATAAACAATTTCCGGACCAGCGGGAGGGAATTCAATCGTATAGCTGGGGTTAACACAATCAAGCGTTACTAAATCCGGATAATTTAGCTCAGGTAAAAATGTGTCAATATTTACTGTTGCATACGCGGCAACCGTACAGCCGTTTGGTGCCGTTACCACCACTGTATATACGCCTGCCTGAGTAGCTATGGATCCATTTAAGGGGCTACCATTTGGGTCAAACCACTGGTAGTTGCTGGTTGGTGGTTGAAAGTTGGTTCCAAGCTGATGGGTGGGGTTATCACAAGTAAGCGTTCCACCTAAACCAAATGCGGTTGGACCGGTGCCTGGCACAAAATTAACCGGGACAATTGGGCTGGTAGAAGTATTAAAAAACACGCCACCTCCGGGAGTAACTTCCAGCTTCATGGCTCTAACGGCATAGAACATGGTGCCGGGAATCGGTGACAGATCATCCCAAAAAAGATCGGTGGTAAAATCCGGTGTCAACCGTTCGTAAGGCCCATCCTGAGCTGATGAGCGGTATACAATATATCCAAGAGTACCGGAATCCTGAGCTGCTTCCCAATGGAGGTTTACTTTATTGCAATTGGAATTTCCTACCAAATTGGTAACGGGAGACACAATTTTCGCTTTAAGCGTTGGATCGCCCAGCAGCGCGAGATGCGTCCCACTTTCTCCATTGAAATGCCCGTACGCACTGTTGTATTGGGCATTCTGGGTTTCTTTCAGGCAATATCCGATGCTTTCCCCACTGGCTAATCCGTGCTGGAATGTATGCGGTCTGCCCGACCAAATACAGCTCAACACACCACCATTGGAAGCCAGAAAAGCCGGCATCAGTGGATTGTTTTCATAATCCCAGTCCCCGAAGTAGTCGCCAAATAAACTGGTAAAAACCGTATTGACATTGGCGGAACCCATTTGGGCGCTCGTGGCAATACCACCGGCACTGCTGTAGGTTCCGTTATTTCCTGCACCGAAGGCAAACAGGAAATGTTGATTGCTGCTTTGCGACAGCAGGTCACCGTTCACTACCCCACCCGATCCGGTGATTGGATATGCATTTCTGAATCCATCGGCAGCAAATGCCTCACCACCAAACCATCCTAGGTTGTCATCAACAAGGCCTTTTTCATCCACCTGATATTGGCCATTTCTGTATTTGTGATTTTTAAGAAAATATCTTCTCAGCAATTCCACCGGTGGCTTATTGAAGGTTACCTGAGCAAGATGTCTGAAATCCAGTCTGCCAACCATCAGTTCCATGGCTGAAGGCAAGGTGTTCTGATCAAATTTCCCATCACCCGGCACATTGCGGTTTGCTTGTCGGGCGGTATTGGTGATATTCACAGAATTATCAGTCCAAACGCCATCTACATCGCCGTAATAGGCATCGCAGGGCCAGGCTCCGGCATGGTCGGACCTTCCATCACGGGCAAGGCTACCGGAATAAGGCACAGGAACTTCGCCAATTAACAATACTGCTTTTACGTTTTCGGGATCGGCGTTATAAGCACTGACGATTTGGTTCTTCACCCAGTCAACCGTAGTTGCACTACCCGTTTTAATGGGTATGGTATGCCAGCCTTCTCCTCTCAGATCATTCTTCCAGGTGATCAGGTCGGCGCCTAATACATCTGCTGTCGTAGAATCGATGAATATCAGGATCTTACCTTGAAAGTCCTTAAGCGGGGTAAAGAAATTGGCATACCCGTATCCATAGGCGGTTACCGCGCCTGTCTTTCTTTTCAGGGCATATTCATAGACTTCATCGCCAGAAACATTCAAATCAAAATGGCCGTCGAGCAGGGTTTCGGATACATTGAGCAATTCTTCCCAGCTATTTCCGGCGCCTCCTTTTATCCTTCGCTGCAATACGATGTCGGAAGGAGAACTATTCTCCCAGGTGAGAAAAACCGAGGGAGGATTTATGCCAGTGGAAATGTGCAGTGGAACAGCTGCGTCTTGCGGAACCTGAGCAAATAATGTGGAATAGCCTGAAAGCAGGATCAGGAGAGTAATAAATCGGGACATGGGTATTTAAGATTAGGTGAAGAGTTGGCAAAAATACGGGAAATTAAGTGTAGAATGTGATTTGAAATGACATCTACATTCCGGCAATTATCAAAATTTCATTTTGACCAAATCTTGCACTCCTAATTGCACACCCTGATACTGCATTCTGGAGCTTTACTCCAGGATGAATCACTCAAATTTGGCTACTCCTTTTCTGAGATCGTTTTTCAAATCTGATAGCCATATTCAGATATTCAGGCAAGGAAAATTAATTTTAGTTTCCTGCCATTTTTAGAACCACATTACCCTTTTTTCTGCCTGTGTCTACATATTTATGGGCTTCAACTACCTGTTCCATTGGATATACTTTATCAATGACGGCATTCAAATGCTTGCTTTCAAAAAGCTCACGCAAAAACTCCAGATATTCGGTGCGTTCAGAAGCAATATCCATTCCTTCCACGGACAGGAACTTCCCATCAGGTTTTAACAAAGAATTGCATTGTTTTTTACTGGTTTTCCCAACTGCATCTAAAATGATGTCGAATTTATCTGAAACCTTTGTAAAGTCCTCCTGGTCGTACAGAATGATGCTGTCAGCTCCTAATCCTTGAGCAAGTTCCTTTCCTCTTGAGCTACAAAGAGCGGTGACATTTGCACCATAATGTTTGGCAATTTGTACAGCAGCCGTTCCAACAGAACCTGTCGCTCCATAAATTAGTACTTGTGGGTTATTTATTTCCTCAATACCTCCTTTTCTTAAGAAGTATATGGCCGTTTGCCCACCAAAGGGAAGAGCCGCTGCTTCTTCAAACGAAGCGTTTGCAGGTTTTTTCGTTATTACTTTCTTTTCGGGGATGCTCAGATACTCCGCATGACAACCCTGATTAAATCCGGTAGCGCCATAAACCTCGTCACCCACTTTGAACCGGGTTACGGCATCTCCCACTTGTTCCACAATGCCTGAAAAAGTCGTACCCAATACCGGTTTTCGAGGCTTGTTAAATCCCAGCACAACTCGCATGACGATTTTCATTATTCCTTCCACCTTAAGCCCCCTAATCCTTACATCTCCCGTGTTGACAGAGGAGGCTATTGCTTTAACCAAAACTTCATCCTTGTTCGGCGACGGTTTTGACAAGTCCTTGATTGTCAGAACCTCCGGAGGCCCATACTTTGGGCATACCACTGCCTTCATTGTTGCATTTTGTTGAATCATCTCAAAAAATTGTTTAAATAATATTGGTTAAAATTGTTTTCACGGCTACCAAAAGAGCCAGTTTGGCCCTAACAATGACAATCACCTATCCTGCGCCAATGGCCGGAAAGATGCAAGAACTACTCCCAAAATATTTATCGGAAAAATCTGGTTTATTGAGGATTGTTTTCCAGTATAAAGGAGCAATGATGGCGAAATTAAGCAAATTAACCATTAAACCGAATGGGTTATGGAAATACCTCATGTCGTGGATGCAGAAACGATATCTGCCAGGAATTTTCTATAAGTCCGCCGTTTAGGGTTGTTTATTATTGTCAACAGCATCAAATTTTTGATTTTTTAGACACAATCTGGACTAGCTACTTAATTACATTTGGGGGGGGAGAAGTTTATTTAAACCCGGTGCTTTGAACAGAGAATATTTGCGAGTATTATTTCTATGTTTGTTCCTACTACCAATTAACCAACATCAGGTATATGCAACACAAACCTTCAGAAACATCCCTGGCGCCTTTCAGCTGCCAGTATTCTGCACAAATACCCGAATTACTTAGCCGCTTGGGTTGTACGATCGCCATCAGTACCTACCAGGCAGGCAAGCTGATTTTCCTTTCTGCCAAGGATGAAAACAGCCTTGTTCAACTACCAAGGACCTTTCCCAAGCCAATGGGAATTGCCGAACATCCTACAAGCGGGCAATTGGCTCTCGCATGCAAGGATGAAGTGATCGTTTTTTCCAACTCGCTTGATCTGGCTCATCACTACCCGGCTGCTCCGGAAAAATACGATGCCCTGTACATGCCTCGCGTAACGTACCACACCGGGCCGCTGGACATTCATGATCTCTATTTTGGCAAAAATGGACAACTACTTGCCGTTAACACGCTTTTCTCCTGCATTGTAGCCATTGATGACCAATACAATTTCTCGCCAATTTGGAAACCACCCTTTATTGATCAGCTGGTTTCAGAGGATCGATGTCATTTGAATGGGCTGGCTCTTAAGGATGGTGTTCCTGCTTACGCTACAGCCTTTAACCAGGGCAATAGTTTTCAAAGCTGGCGGGAAAACATAACCACTACAGGAGTGATTTTTGATCTGGAAAGCAATGAAACTGTTGTCACCGGCCTGGCCATGCCGCACTCACCACGCCTGTTTGACAATTCGCTTTATGTGTTGCTTTCTGCCACCGGCGAACTTGTACGGGTTGATTTGAATAGCGGAAAATATGAGGTAGTGATTAAACTGGATGGCTTTGTTCGAGGGATGGATTTATACAAAGATTATCTTTTTATTGGCTTGTCAAAATTGAGAAAAAATTCCTCTACCTTCGGCAAGTTAAATTTTGCAGAGAAAGCCAACGAAGCAGGTATAGCCATTATCCATTTGCCAACCGGAGCCATGGTGGGAAAAATAACTTACCTCACATCTCTGGATGAAATTTATGATGTGCATATTTTAGGCAATAAAATGAGGCCCAATATTCTGAATACCCTCAGCTCTGATTACAAACAGGGCCTGATGATACCGGAAGCTACTTTTTGGGCCAAACCCGAATTAAATCATTAATAAACTTACTCCAATATGACTCCACGTTTTTACGCAAAAAAGCAACGGCAACTTCGCCGACTGGTGAAAAGGTTTAACGCCCTCTTGCAACAACAACAGGCAAATGCTATTCGAGAACTCGAAGCCTTAAAAAGGAAAATCAAAGCACTGGTTCGGGAACTTTCACTTGTTTTGTCTCCCTTTCAACTGAAAAAAATCCTGGGTTCGGCAGCAGTCCTACTTGGGATATCATCCCTTACGCCTGCCAATGCACAAATGTTTGGTCCGGCACAGCAAAATCCATTTGGACTTACATCACTCACCTCCTATCTTGCATTCCCAACATTTGCAGATCTTGACAAAGATGGCGATTTGGATCTGGTGGTTGGTGAATACAATGGTAAGATAGACTATTTTAAAAACACCGGCACCGCCACTAGTCCTCAATTCGCAGCTCATCAGACCAATCCCTTTGGGCTAAGCACAGCAATTGGTTTTGCCATTCCGACACTGGCCGATCTGGACAATGATGGCGACCTGGATCTGTTGGTTGGTGAGTACTATGCCAATTTCAAGTATTACCAAAATATCGGGACTCCAACAAATCCCCAATTCACGGCTCCACTGACTAATCCGTTTGGATTGACACAAGTGTATTACATCGGCAGCCCAACCTTTGTTGACCTGGATAAAGACGGCGACCTGGATTTATTTGTAGGTGAATATTATGGCAATTTTCAATATTTTGAAAATACTGGGAGCGCCAGTAACCCACAGTTTGCAGCTCCACAAAAAAATCCTTTCGGATTAACCGGCATCAATGGCTACATTGGCTTTCCAGTTTTTGCAGATTTAGACAAGGACGGCGATCTCGATCTGCTTGTTGGCGAGTATTATGGCAACATGGAATATTTTGAAAACACCGGCACTGCCAACAACCCACAATTTGCAGCGTCATTAACAAATCCATTTGGGCTGACCCAGACCGACTATTTTGCCATTCCTGCATTTGCGGACCTTGACAAGGATGGCGATATGGATCTGTTGGTTGGTGAATATTACGCCACATTCAAGTACTTCGAAAATATAAGCTCGGTTGGCACCCAGGAAAAGATGCTCAATGCAGACATCCTGCTCAGTCCAAATCCGGCAAACGACTTCCTTGATATCAAAACAGATACCCGTTTCAAAACTATTCAGGCATTTGATGCCCAGGGGAAATTGATTCAGACGTTTAATGATAATCCGTCAAGGATCAACATTGAACAGTGGTCAAGCGGTTACTACCTTTTGAAATTTATAGATTCCGATGGGTATTTTGCAAGCAGAAAAGTGGTAAAAGAGTAGTCTCCCCAGCAGCATGTTATTGATCCAATTAACCGGGCTTTCCGGCGCCGGCAAATCTACCCTGGCAGCTGCTGCCAGGGAGAAGCTGCTGGCGTTAGGGCATAAGGTAGAAGTGATTGATGGAGATGTTTACCGCAGCCATATTTGCCGTGACCTGGGCTTTTCCAAAGCCGACAGGATGGAGAACATCCGGCGACTGGGCTTTATTGGTCTTACCCTGGCCAAACAGGGTGTGATCACTTTTCTGGCAGCCATTAGTCCGTATGAAGAAGTCCGCCATGCCATACAAACGGAAAGCGACCTCGTAAAAACAGTATTCCTGTCTTGTCCCATTGATGCCTTAATTGAACATGATGTAAAGGGATTGTATAAGCGCGCCCTTCTCCCGGAAAACCACCCGGAGCATCTGCAAAATTTCACAGGCATCAGCGCGCCTTATGAGATACCGGCAACCCCAGATCTCGTACTACACACACACCAGGAATCGGCACAATCATCCTTGCAAAAGTTGCTGGATTTTGTATTAGGCCAATTACATTCGTTGGAAAAACAGGGTCCTGTTGTTGTGCCAAAAGCCATGTTTATAGGACGCTGGCAACCTTTTCACAACGGACACAAGTGGTTAATAGACAATAAATTAAAACAAGGAATTCCGGTACTTATTGCCGTTCGGAATCTTCCAAGAGATGAGCAGAATCCATTTACCACAGAGCAAACCATTACCATGCTCCGTAGTATATATCAAGAGCAGGATGTGGAAGTAATGGCCATTCCAGATATTGAAAGTGTGAATTATGGACGACTCGTTGGATATGAAGTTAATTGCTTTGATCCTCCTTCAAATGTAGGTGCTATTTCTGCCACGGACATCAGAGATCAGATCAGACAAAACAAAACCGGATGGAAGCAATACGTTGATTCGCGAATTCATGCATTAGTAGAACAATTTCTGAGCAATGGCTAAGCGGTAAAGTTGCCCTACACGCTTTGCATATTTTTGAAATAACGGGGCAGCAAAAAACTGATTATGAGGCTCTTGCCAGGAGAAAGTGAGGAAAACCGACATGGTAGGTCAATTCCGGCATCTTAAGTACCTTTGCAATCCAAAAGATTTGCAAGTAAACCATTTAACAACATTTATAATGAGAAAATTCATTCAAGTCAGTCTGGCCCTTGTTGCCGTATTTGCCATAACTGCCAGCAAGGCTTCTGCGCAGGATATAGAAAAAGAAATTTCAACTTTTGCCGCTGAATGGCAAACCGCTTTTAATGCTGGCAATTCAGAAGCATTGTCTCAAATGTACACCCGGGATGTATTGGTGTTGAATGCTGATGGCTCAACGGCCAACCTGACTAATGAACAAATTGCCGCTCAATTCGAGCAGGATTTCAAAAATGCCAAGTCAAGCATGGAAATATCCCTGGATCGCATGATGGCTGCGCCAGGTGGCAAAGTGAAGGTTTTTGGACATTTTAACAGAGTTGACACTGACCTCAAATCCGGGAAAAGCACCGAATCTACCGGAAGCTTTGAGCATGTGGTAATCAAATTCCGCAGCGGCTGGAAATTGTGCGAACTAAAGCTAATTCAAAACTAATAACTTTAAATGGTTAATGGTTAATGGTTAGTGGTTAGTGGTTAGTGGTTAATGGTTAATGGTTAATGAAACAATATAGATTAACCGTTAACCATTAACCGTTAACCACTATTACAATTCCACTAATCCTCCCTGGATGGCGTACACCACAAGTCCGGCTGTATTGCGGCATCCGAGTTTCGACAATAAATTATTGCGATGTCCTTCCACTGTTCGGCTGCTGATGAACAGTTTTTCTGCGATTTCCTGATTGGTGAATTCCGAACATATTAATTGAAGCACCTCTTTTTCGCGGTTGGTTAATTCCACCTCAAATCCCCGCTGAGGTTTTGGCGCCGTTTTCCCCATGATGTTTTCCCTGATGACTTCCATGACCATGTTGTTGTAATAGAAGCCCTTCTCACGCACTTTTCTGATGGTTTCCACTACTTCATCAGGATGGGCATTTTTACCCAAATAGGCTGCGGCGCCGATCTCGATCATATTGATGATAAAGGCTTTGCTCACGTGTGAAGAAATTACCACGATCATACTGGAGGGAAATTCCTTTCTGATGATCTCTGCTGCCGCAATGCCACCCATTCCGGGCATTTTCAGATCAAGCAGGATCACATCCGGCAGTTCATCCGATTCCCGAATTTTAGACAATAAATCTTCTCCGCTTTCCGCTTCAAACAATATGGCAATGTCCTCATAATCTTCTAGAATCAGGCGCATCCCTCTTCGAAACAGCGCTTCGTCATCGGTCAGTGCGATTAGTATTTTTGAATTCATGGTTGTGAAACTTGCTTTGAACATTTGATTATCAAGCTGCAGCAGGCAAGGTAAACTCCATTTCAAAGCCCTTGCCCGGAGCGGTGTGCATGTTTGTGTGTGCCTGGATCATTTTTGCCCGGTTTTCTACATTTTTCAGGCCCAGTCCTCTTGATATGGTTTTATCGGGTTTGAAACCAACGCCATTATCCCGATAAGATAGTTTCAGCAAATCATCTTGTTTGCTTAGATCAATCTGTATCGTGTCGGCTTTGGAGTATTTAAGTGAGTTATTGGCCAACTCCTGCACCACTCTGAAAAGATTGAGTTCCGTATTGACATCTCCAATTTCTGCTCTGGTGACTGAATAATTGAACTCCACAGCCACTTTTCCCGTTTTTCGAATCTGATCACAAAGCTCATTCAATGCAACCAAAAGTCCAAAACCTTCCAGTGTGGGCGGAACCAGTTCGTGTGAAATCCTTCGGGCAGTTTCCAGGGTGATGTTGATGAGGCCGTCAATTTCAATGCACATATCGGAGTAGTCCGGAGTCTTTATTTGTGTTCGCTGAAGTCGGTGAAAGGTGAGGTGTAGTACGCCCAGTTTGGAGCAAACATCATCGTGTAGTTGGGCGGCAATACGCTGCCTTTCAGCTTCCTGAACCACCAGGTTGCCTTCTAGCAATTCCTGTTGGTGTTGCAGTTGCAGGGTTTGGGCTTCCATGCGCTGTGTAAGAATTTTCCTTTTAGCCTGAATGGAATAAGAAACCATTACCAAAGCCAATGCAACCATAATCAGAACTCCTACAGCTGTAAAGAGGATAATTTCCGAGGACGATAAATTACTTTCCATAGGCTTATTAAAAGTATTATTTGAAAAATGAGGTTCAATACAACGTTTACCTGCCACAAAACGAGTAATGCTCCGCCCGTTTCCAGTTCGAACTGACTGGACATGAAGATAAATATGCTGCCTGAGTAATAAATCAGCACACCGGCATTAAAAAGCCTGAGTGCCTTTCCATAAAAAGGTTCAGGCTCATCCAGGTCACTGAAGGCAAATGCATAATCGAGTGCAAACAGTATCACCACAATATTCACCAGTGTTTTGGAATATGAATTAAATTCAAAAATTCCCTGTAAAAAGGCGGTGTTTAAAATGATCAGGATGATTCCACTGGTTAAAAACAGCAAAAAATGCCTGGAAAAAAGTGAACGTTTGCTGAGTATCATCCGGTAAAAAAAGGAGAACAATACGAACTCTCCCAAAGTGTATAAATGGAGCAAGGGCAGGTTTTGCTTATAAAAGTACCCACAAAGCCTTGCGGCAATTTCTATGCAAACATTAAAAATGGCATACGCAACCAATATCCTGAAAGGCGGTGGCAAGCGACGCCAATACCTAAGCCCCAGAGAGCAGGACAACAAAAGAACACAAAGCGGCAGCGTGGCTATGTCATATACTTGTTTCCAGAATTCATGCATACAAAATCAGTTGTCGCAATAATTCGGACATGGTTTGGTAAAGTCGTAATAACGCATTTTTTCATGCTGATCAATCACTTGAAAAATCATGGTGATGGCCGTATCTCTTATCGCCAGCATACCCAAAACATTGGTACCCGGTTTGATGGTTTCAATGATATCCAGCATGTCTACGGTTGGTATGTTGAATCCTTTGGCTACATATTTGGCATCACCGGTTAGGTCCTGGCTGTTGTTGATGGCCACTATGAACTCGGCACGCAGCGTGTCCCAGGCAAGCATCTCTGCGGCAGCCTGTGTTGAATCAATTTCATTCGGCAATTCGCTTGGACCACCTGTCTGACCAGAATTTGTTTGGCTGTTTGAATTACTAAAAAATTGCAGATAGATGGCTCCGCATACAGCCAGGACAAAAAGCAGGGTCCAATAGTTAGTTTTCCAATTCATGAGTCAATAAGCTTGGTTAATTATTCGTTTCTGAGCTAAAAGTAGCCAATGGAACCTTTATCTGACAATAGATTTTAATGTAAACTGAATAATCAGGTAAAAAAACCGACAACCGCCGCGTATTTATACCTGATCACCAAACCCAATTGAATGCATGAGAAATTACAAATTGCCATACCTGGCACTTGCCACAAGCCTGTTTCTTCATTACCACTGTGCCAGCGAAATGAAAACCAGTCAGGACTATCTAATATTGAGTTCGGGTGAGGATGCAGCGTTCGACTATTACAAAAATCGAAGCGGAGATACGATTATTGCTCCAGGCAAGTACATGCAGCTGATTAGTGATACCTTCAGGACCTACGCCATCGTGTTACATTCCGAATTAGGGTATATTGTAATTGACAGAGATGAGCATCCAAAATATCAGGTATTTAACTTCGACAATGGGCCTGATTATCCTTCGGATGGGCTATTCCGAATATTCGAAAAAGGCAAACTGGGATATGCCGATGAGAAGACCCTGGAAGTCGTCATAGCGCCTCAATTCGATTGTGCCTATCCTTTTGAAAATGGGAAGGCCAGGGTGAGTAAAAACTGTCAGACAGTTTCAGACGGAGAACACAGCACCTGGAAAAGTCAGGACTGGTTCTACATCGATAAGACAGGTAAACTCATTCCTGAAGAACCAATGAAGTCTAAAACTTCGGATCAATAAAATACAGTGAAGTGCCTTCAGGACTAATTTGCCTCTTCTTTCTTTCTAACCATGGTCAAAATAGTTGCCAGCGCCACTGTTTCATCAATCTCATCATACACTTCCACCTGCCAACGCACGATGCCTCTTGGCGGCAATTCGTCATCCACTTTTTGCTCAACCTGTAATTTTTCTTTGACTGTAAGACGCACTCCAATGGTCATACCCGGATACACAGGCTTTGTAAAGCGACACTCGTCGAGACCGTAGTTCAGGAGGACCGGACCTTTTTTGGCATCTACAAACAATCCTGCGGCTTTTGATAGTATGAAATATCCATGTGCCACCCTGCCGGTAAATGGCGTGCCCTCCAAAGAGGTCACATCCATGTGTGCGTAGAAATTATCCCCGGACACATTGGCGAAGTTGGTGATATCCGTTTCAGACACCGTGTGTTTGGCGGTAGTCAGCGTCTCCCCTACCCTCAGGTCTTCAAAATGCTTGCGGAAAGGATGAATGTCACTTTCCGGTCTTGCGCCACCTGGCTGATACAAACTGGTCACCGAAGTAAGCATGCTCGGATGTCCCTGAACGGCTACACGCTGCAAATAATGCATAACACCGCGAATGCCGCCCATTTCTTCTCCACCTCCGGCCCGGCCTGGACCGCCATGTGTGAGCATGGGCATTGGCGAACCATGACCTGTACTTTCTTTAGCTGATTCGCGATCTAGAAGCAAAATACGGCCGTGGAAAGCGCCGGCTTCGGTCACGAACTCACGGGCTATATTGGAATCGTATGTACACATTGTGGACACAAGCGAACCTTTACCAAGATTAGCCAGTTCAATGGCTTTGCCGAGATTTTCATACGGCATCAGCGTAGCTACCGGACCAAATGCTTCAATGTTGTGGCATTCCTGACCTTCAAACGGGTTTTCATTCAGCAGCAATAATGGCGGCAAAAAAGCGCCGTTTTTGCGATCGGCGCCAATTACTTCAAAGTCATTTACATCGCCAAAAACGACAGAAGAAGATTTGGTCAGCAGCTTGAGGTTTTCGAGCACGCGCTCGCGCTGAGTTTGGCTTACCAGGGCGCCCATGCGAACGCCTTCTACTGACGGATCGCCTATTTTGGTTTTGGAAAGTTCTTTGCCAAGCTGGATCTGTACATCTTCCAGGTATTTTTCCGGCACAATGATGCGACGAACGGCTGTGCATTTCTGCCCCGCTTTCACCGTCATTTCAGAGCGAACATTTTTAACGAATATGTCGAACTCCGGAGTGCCAGGCGCCGCGTCTTCTCCCAATACCATGGCATTCAGCGAGTCGGCCTCCATGTTGAATGGAACTGAATATTCCAGCAAACGAGGATGCGCTTTCAGCATTTTACCGGTCCTGGCAGATCCGGTGAACGTGACCACATCCTGGTTTTCCACGAAATCGATCAATCCATGTCCTTTGCCACCGATAAATTGCAGGGCGCCTTCCGGCAAAAGACCGCTGGCTTCAATATCCCGCACAACGGTTTCCGTTACAAAAGAGGTCACTTCGGAAGCTTTTACCACAGCAGCCACTCCGGCCAGCCAGTTTACGGCACATTTCTCCAGCATGCCCCAAACCGGGAAATTGAAGGCATTGATGTGCAATGAAATTCCTCTTTTAGGTACCATGACGTGCTGCGCCACAAAGGAGCC
>JACJYQ010000005.1 GCA_020636025.1 Lewinellaceae bacterium
TTGATCAAACTTAAACAAAAGTCAGGTTTCTATGGATTAAATTCTGGACATTTTTTGTGAAAAGTCAGGTTTCTGAGCAGACTGTTGGCCATGTGGTTTGCCAACAACTCTGTATTGCTAAATAAAATATGTGCTATCTTTAAGGATTCGATTGAATTTAACCTGTTAGAACCTGATTACCCATGTTAACCAAATCTCTCCGCTTACCACTTCTAGTGGTATTGATTGCCTTTTCTTTCAACATTCATGCCCAGGAGCTATTTTCGAAATTTGGCGATATCTCCAAATCTGATCTCGACATAAGTGAATGTACTTTCGATCCGGGAGCATCAGCTTTGGTGCTTTACGATTACGGTGAAGGCTCCTTTAATTTTACCTACAGCAAAGGGTGGTATTACAAATTAAAATGCCATAAACGGATCAAAATCCTGAACAAGAAGGGACTGGATGAAGCCAATTTCAGCCTCACGTATTATGCCGGCAAATCTGGTCATTTTGAATCTGTTAGGGAACTTGAAGGTGCCAGTTATAATCTCGAAAATGGCGAGATCGTCAAACAAGTGGTAAAAGGTAAAAGCAACACCTTTGTTACGGATCTGGGAAATGGGTATGAAGAAATTAAAATGGCCATACCTGCTGTTAAGGAAGGATCTGTAATTGAATATTCCTATGAATTGATCCGAGAGGATATTACCACCATTCGAAGCTGGTACTTTCAAAGCAATAATCCGGTACTGTGCAGCCACTTTCGGATCGAGATTCCAGAAGACTTATACTTTCAGACTAACCTGCTTGGCAACAGAGGGCTTGACACGTCATTTACCACAAGCAAACTTGGCGACAACTGGGTGATGTACAACATTCCGGCGGCTTTCGATGAGCCTTATGCCGCTTCACCCAAAGATTTTTCATCCCACATGGAATTCCAGCTCATCCAGGTTAAGATGGAGAACAACGTAATTAAGGACATTGTAACCAATTATCCCACTTTTAATAATACCCTTCTGGAGTCCAAGCTTTTTGATGATGCGATGAGACCTAAGGGCCACATTAAAAAACTTGTTTCCAGTGTGGTTAGCGGCCTTACTGAGCCGGAAGCAAAAGCAAGGGCCATTCTTCAACACCTTCAAAAGAATGTATCGTGGAATGGATATGCTGGACTATATCCTGATGATTCGCCCAAGGACCTGTTTGAAGAAGGCAAAGGCGATGCATCCAGCATTAACCAGGCGCTGATCGCTTGTTTCAGGGCAGCCGGTTTGAAAGCCGAACCAATCATCCTCAGTACTCGTAAACATGGACGGCCTCATCCCGTTTACCCGAAATTAGACAAGTTCAATTATGTTGTAGCTGCACTTGACATCGATGGCAAGACCCTTTTAGCCGATGCCACCGATCCGGATCTGCCTCTGGGTTATGTATCTATTCATTGCCTGAATGCAGATGGTTGGCGCGTGAGCAAAGACCACTATGGTTGGGTACCTATGCAAGCTGGCGCTTCGGCAAATCATTCTGTTTTAGTAGAATTGAGTCCTTCGAATGATAAGTGGACCGGTAAAGTTAGTTTTAGCAGCAAGGATTATGCAGCCATAGATGGTTTTGAAAGCCTTAGAAAAGACGAGAAGGAGTACCTAAGCGAATTAACCAAAGCCCTTGACAAGTGGCATCCAACGGAGCAGAAAATAGTCTCGGAAGACAGGGACGCGCCTCAAATTCAGATTGAGGCACAAATTTCAGGAGATCTGCTTCTGGAGGATCAAATTTACCTGGAGCCGGTTTACACAGGCTTGTTTTCCAGCAACCCATTTTCCGGAAATGATCGGAACAGTCCAATTGATTTCCCCTATTTGTTAAATCTCAATTATGTATTGCGGATTGAAATACCACAGGGATATGAAGTGTCAGAAATGCCGCAAAATGTGGCCCTTGAGTTTGGTGAGGATAAAGGTTTGGTATACAAATATCGAAGTACACAACAAGGCAATGTCCTTATGATTATCTCAAGCTTGCGTATGAACCGCGGGTTCTATCTTGCCGACGAGTATGCAGACTTGCGTCAGTTTTTTGATCACATAGTGGCCAAAAATCAGGAACTGGTAGTATTGACAAAATCCTAGAAAACATGCGTATCCCAATCATACTCCTTCTATTTTGTTGCCTTGCGCAACATCTTTTTTCAGTCAATAAACCAATTGATATAACAGCTACAGGTCTGCCGGTTAATGCCGTGATTCATTATTACGAACAAATTATTGATGTTCAATCTCCTGCGAAAATGGAAATCTCCTACCGGAAAGAGATTAGCATTTTAAACGCAGAAGGCGTTAAAGACTTCGCTCAAATTGTGTTAGTCTACGATAAGTTTAAGTCAATAGACGACGCAAAATTGCTGGTAAAAGATGCAAGCGGAAAACTCATTAAAACCTACAGGCAAAAGAAGTTTAACGATCTCGCCTATCTGGATGAGCTAACGCTGGCGGATGACACCCGCTATCTGCATGTAGATCTGAGCAATGAAAAACTACCATTCACCATAGAACTGTCCTACAAGGAGCGATTCAGTGGCATTTTAACCTATCCTGATTTTATTCCACAAACCCGTTTTAATGTTTCAGTTGAAAAAGCTCGCTGCGAAATACGCATACCGGATGACCAAACACTGTATTTTCGCAACAACCTTTGCCCGGAACCTGAAATATCAAAGGAAAATGGGAGCTCCCGTCTTGTTTGGTCAATTGGCCCATTATCAGCCATTCCGGAGGAGCCTTACAATTTACCCATTGAGCAATTAACCGCCCACATCAGGTTCAGTCCGGGACAGTTTGAAATTTCAGGCTATACAGGTTCATATAAAAGCTGGGAGGATTTTGCCGCCTGGAATCATCAAATGATCTCTTCGCTTTCGTCATTGGATCAGAACACCGTGAACTGGATAAAGGACCAAACCGATGGATTGGATGATCTTCAGAAAATCAAAAAGGTGTATAAACTGTTGCAAAACAGTACCAGATATGTGAGTATTCCACTTGGAATTGGCGGTTGGAAACCTCTGGATCCGAATTTTGTGCAGCAAAATAAATTCGGCGATTGTAAGGCTTTATCCTGGTATACCAAGTCCGTACTAGAGGCCGCTGGCATACCATCCTACTACACATTGATTTATTCCGGAAAAGAGCCTGTAAACCTGGATCCATCATTCCCCGAAACGGTATTCAATCATGTTATTCTGACAGTACCGGTAGAAAACTCAGATACCATTTGGCTGGAGTGTACCGCACAATCCTATCCATTTGGATATGTTGGAAAACACATAGCCGACAGGTATGCGCTGCTTATAGGTGATGAACATGGTAAGATCATTCATTTGCCGGAATTCACTTATTCCTCAAACATCCAGGTAGATTCGGTGCTGGCCCGTATTGAGGAAGACAATAATACTACCAACATGAAATGGTATAGCTCATACAAGGGTCTGGCGATAGAAAACGATCGCTTTCTGAGCGCTTATTATATAGATTCCACTGAGCAAAACCGCTGGCTGATTAATTATAAATCAATAGAGGGCGCCGAGATTACCGGGCACAACATCACCCTTGATCAGGATGACAATTACGTACCATCAGGACAACTTGAAGTTCATGCCATTTTGCCTAGACTGGTAAAGAAAACAGCCAGTCGGATATATTTCATTCCCAATTTCTTTTCTCCCTGGAGTAAAACACTGCCCGGCAATACCAACAGGATTTCACCGGTTTCCATACGCTATGGAGAAACCAGTATTGCAGATTTGCAATTTCAATTGCCGGTTGGATATGTGCCAGAGCGTATGCCAGAACCTGTTTTCATAGACACAGAATTCGGGAGTTATAAGTTAGATATAAGATGTGAACAAGGCACCTTGTTTTACAGGCGCAGTATAGAATTAAAATCCGGGGTCTACAGTCCTGAAAAATATTCGGAACTGGTCGATTTGTTTAGTGAAATGACAAAACGGGATGCTGAGCGAGTGGTATTTAAAAAGGAGTAACTCTGTGACCCAGCAATAACATTGCTCCACTGATTAAGGGAAATAAACAGATTGTATCCAAGGGAGCTTTTCAATATTAGGCAAATATTATATGCACAAAAACAACTGATTTAATGTATTTAATAATTACACTTTTTAATATATCTTCGCTCAAAGCTTAATAAGCCGCCACGGCTTGACCAAACAGACAATCTTCCAATCCAACTGAAGGAGCCATTCTCCTTTCCTTCCATACTATTGATATTATTAGTACCGGAAACTGGTCTGTGTGTTCAGCCTAGTTTTGCGGCAATATGTTGCTTTAGCCAAAGAAATACAGCAATCTTCAATTTTATAAATCTATTCATTATGGCAGGAAGAACGAAAGTTGAAAAGTTCAATGATTTTTCACGAGCATTTAAGATGCTAGATAGGTCGAAAGACAAGATTGATAAAATACGAGAATATTTAAATGAAATCGATCAGGATGCCAGAAGAGATTGGTGTGAATTCATTCCTGATGGAGAGGCAGGGATTGAACCCTTGTTAAATTCCAAGGTGTTAGATTTCAAAGCTGAAATTGACCGGAATTTGAGGAGCATTGTAATGGTGGTTGACAAATCAGTGATCCTGGAAGCGGAAGGAGCTAAAAAAGTTTTAATCTGGTCTGAGCCATTACACCGGCGTAAAGTATCCAATGAGTTCAATATTTGTTCGGAAACCCACTTTGCAAACCAGCCTTCTGCCTTTTCAATTGGTTCCGGTTTTTTTGTAGAAGATGGTATCATAGCAACTGCAGCACATGTAGTTGTGGATAAATCTCCTGAAAATCTAAGATTTATTCATGGTGTGGTTGCCCGGAGCCGCTCCGATTTTGAGCATCATTTCATTGTTGACAAATCAATGATTTACAAACCTCAGATCGATTCTTTTTTAGAGGAAGGATCGTTTGAACTTTTCACAAATAGCTATGATTGGGCAGTGCTTAAGGTAGAGCCTGCATATGAAGGCTTCAGCACTTCTGAGACAAATAAACCAATTCCTGTGCGTTTCCCAGAAAACGATCGTCCTTGGGCTGAAGAAGCTGTTTACGGTTGCGGGCATGGATTAGGATTACCTGCAAAAGTGGTTTTTGACGGAGATATTAAGAGATTGCCCACGAATAAACGAATGATCTTTGAGTGTTCTTCAACCCTCTACGGGGGAAATTCAGGCTCACCGGTATTCTTCTTTGAAACACATGAATTAGCAGGTGTTTACTCAGGTGGAACAAAAAAACTGGAATTAAGCGATAAAAACGGTAAGCACTGCTTTGACGTAAAAAACATACAAGCCAATAAACATAATTTGAGTGATTATGAAGGGCAAGAATGCCAAAGTTGGCAAAAGATCTTTGGTGCTGTTAACCAATTAAGAAACTTGAAATAAATCAAAATATCACCATGGCCAGAACAGAATTTTTTAGAGATCACACACCTTACCTCTATTTGATGTTAGATCAGGCAGGAGTTGGACATTACCAATTATTTGTCATGGTTGAAACAAAAGCAGGTAAGAAACTAAATCCTGCAACTGTAATACTTCCATCAGGTCCCTCTAACGGGATTACTAAAATCAACTATACAATCACATCAAACCCGGGTGATCCACCTAAAAAGAACTTCGATAAACATCTCCTTAACTTAAGTGCTATTCCTGGGTTTAATGAAAACACATTCAGTATTGAAGTTAGGGTTTCAGAGACGGGACAAATCACTCGGAAAAACACCTTGTTTTTAAATCAACCTGTTGATGCTTTTGATGCACAACTTGGTCCGATAAATGTAAAGTTGGCAACTGAATGCCCATATATCTATCTAACTAACCCGTATGCTGCTGGTGGTGGGCTACCTGATGAATATGTTCCCTATTGCCTGGTTATGCTTTCTCCAGATTATGAGGAAAATACATTTATGGCAAATAATCCTGCTGGAATCTATTTACAAACAATAAACCTAAAAGGGCGTACAGCAGGCTCAACACATACTCAAATCCCCTCAAACATAATAGATTGTAATAAAATTACATATTTGGATCCGCCTCCAGTTGATGGCAAATTTGATGTAACAGTTAATTCGCCTGCTCACAACGGCAAACCCGCAAAAACCAAAAAAGGCAAAACCACCAACGCAAGTTCTGACACAAACCCCAACTCATTTATTGACGTAAATCCTTTTTTTGATTAGCCTTCTATAAACTGGCTTAAACTTCAATTGGAAACGCTTGCTATATTAATCTCTTTTTGGTTGTCAAATGTTGTCAGCCTGAATCATCATACCCTTACCCCTAATCAATGAAACAAACATAATGAAGAAACTCTTAATCCTCTGTACTTGCCTGGCATTGTTCTGGGCATCATTGGGGCATGCTCAATCCAATGAAGTACTCTTAAAATTGCTTGCAGAAGCCGACTCACTTAGGGACTATGAAAGCGAGTTTAAAGCTTCATTTGAAAAAAGTAGTCAAGCCCTACAAATTGCTGAAAAACTATCAGGCAATTTGGGTTTAGCTGCCCAGGCCGATTGTCTAATTCGAATGGGAAGAGCCCAAAAGGGACAAGGACATTACGAAAATGCCCTCTCCTATCTGAACAAAGCGCTGATCATCAGAAGAGACAATTTAAAAGATCCAGGAGCTGCAGCGAGGACTTATAATACAATTGCAGGAGCTGAGTTAGAAATTGGTGACAAACAGGCAGCCAGATTACACCTGAAAAGAGCCATCGATCTGATGACTGGTGTGCCGGATTCTGCCAAATATCTGGTCAAGTTTTACAATACTCTCTCGAACATTTACCGCGAGTTTGACAACTTGGACTCCGTACAACTTGCCATCAAAGCCAATCAACACAGTGTCTTGCTTTTTGAGATGGCTGATGACACTTCAGAATTAGTTAGGGCAGAATACGGCATGGCAATCGGCTATCTGAGAAAAGATTCATTTGCCATGGCACGACAATGCCTGCAGGTTGCTCTAAAGTTTAATAAGTTGCTTGGAGAACATGAAAGTGAAATACTGTCAGGCCAAATCCTTGAAGCCGCTGGGGTGAGTTTTCTTAATTCCAGCCCGCCCAAACTCGATTCGGCTTTACACTATTTTAAAAAGGTAGAGCTCATTTTTCTTGAAAACGAGGAAGCCAAGCCTCAACTAGCCAATCTGTATTACAATTTATCAGTCGTTTATGAATTACAGGAGAATTGGGATAAAGCCATAAAAGCCTCTAAAAGTTCTCTGGATTATTATGATGCTGAGTATTCTGAAATACCAGATATCGAAGGATACCTGAATATGCAAATTAAACTGTTTAAACAAAATCAGAACCAGGTAAAAAAGGAAATCCAGTTAACCTTGGCACTTGTTTCCATTCTTACTTGTTTATTGATTATCCTGATTTTATTATACAGAAATGCAAAAATTGAAAAAGACAGAGCTATTAGCGAAGCAGAAAAAGCGAAAATCCTGGAGGAGTTGAATCAGCTGAGACATGATGTCATAAAAAACAACCTCGTTATAATTTCAGACCACATAGAGAATCATATTAAATTGCATGCTCAGACCGGCACACCCGATATTCACCTTGGCCAGATTTTTAAGATCCGAAAGCGTTTGCGGCGGCTATTATTCTTTAGCCACGACCCAAAACACATAGATTCCAAACCTACTACCCTGCGCCCGTTTATACTCGAAATGCATGAATTGGCAGAGGATGTCCTGAATAACAATCAGTCTGTTTTAAATAAAACCATATATGAAAAAATTGAAGACATTCCCATAAATGACAAACAGCAAAGAGAGCTTGGACTTTTTATTACGGAGTGTTTTACCAATATTCGCAAACATGCAAAATGTAAAAACGCCTCTATTGCATTTGACGCAAACTTCGAAATACTAAAATTATTTATTGAAGACGATGGTATAGGTTTTGATCCGGATGAATATTTGGACAACAATGGTCATGGATTACAAAACCTGAGAGATCGCGCCACGAGAATGGGTTGGCAAATGGAAATTAATTCAGAAAAAGGGAAAGGAACCAACATTCAAATTCAGGTCCCATTAATTTAATCCGAAACTCACAACCAATTAAATAGTATAACTATGTTCAGGATAATGGCAGTTGATGACGACAAGAGTTATCTTGATTCACTGGTGGAGGAAAACCGTTTCAAGCCTCATCAGCTTACTCCGATCTACCAGGTACAGGAAACTGAAAACATCCCATGGCTTCTGCAAAAAATTGCCGAACAGCAGCCGGATATCATTTTAATGGACATCTCCTTCCGACACCAGTCCAAGGAGTTTGGCATAACGCTTACCGGAATAATCAGACAGAAATTTCCCAGGCAAAAAATCATCATGCTCACAGCCGATGACCCCATTGTTGGCTCTGAATTGGTTGGAAAAATTGAGCGCTCCTTCGAAGCAGGAGCCAATGCCTATTTGAGCAAAATGGATAATGCAGAGTATTGCATGGAAGCCTTTGAAGAGGTATTCGTTAGTCAGGACGCTGTGGCTTCAGATGCCCTGTGGAAGCGAATACTGAACAGTTTTAAACACAAGAAAGATGCTGCGCATCAACACTCTAAACTGACACCCAGACAGGTTGAAGTGCTGCAACAATTTTCAATGGACAAGGATTATTCCGGCGTGTCTGAAGCTTTAAACATCACCCAACAAGGGGTTGCGTTTCATGTCCGTCAGATAAAAATTAAAATGAAAAAAATCACCATTCAAGGATTGGTCGCAGAGGCCTTGAGAAAAGGGCTTATTGATTGAAGGGGAAGCCTGGGGATTACATGAGTAAATGATTATATGATCACATGATTTACGAGGTGATTTCAGAAGGTTGACTTTAGCATCAACCTTACTTCAATATCAGGCAGGGCAGTTTTCGCCGCGCTTGTGTCTGTTTTGACCAAGCGCATCACAACGCGAGGTCCCAGACTTCTTTTGAAAATGCATCTGGTCAGGCATACCATGAAAGGCGAAACGGTCAATATACCGTTTCGCCTTTTTTGCTTATTACGAACTATAATATTATATACCTATAAAATCTTATAGCCTCTAAATTATATTAGTTTAAAATTAATTCATATCGGTTTCGGTCACCTTTGCATCATTAATTATTGCATGCATGTATTCTTTTATCCAAAACAATTTCAATCTATGAAACCGATCTTAATTTCTCTGCTCACCACAGTATGCATGCTTTTTTCAGGTTTGCACACTGAGGTGGCAGCACAACAAGGCGACTCAAGCGGTTGCTACCAGTACACTGTTAAATTTGTTTGCGGAAGGGGTGATGGCAAAATACTGGCCCTGGGCTACTACTATACCGCCATCAACATCCTGAATGCAAACAAAGAGGCCGCTACGTTTACCAAGCAATTTGTAATTGCGCCACCAGATCGCCCGGGCAGCTGTTCTAACCCGAAATCTTTTACACTGAAGGATTGCCAGGCAATTGAAATCGATTGTCCCGAGATCATGGAATCAGCGGTGTTCCCCCAGGGCTATCGTTCCACACTCTACAAGGGTTTTGTCATTATTGAGAGTAATCAACCTCTTGACATAGTGGCCGTGTATACTGCCTCAAACTTGCGCAGACAAGTGGAGTCCATTCATACAGAACGTGTACCTGCGAACACAGATGCCGGGTGTTCAGACCTGATTGTCTCCCGCATCGATCGTCCGGAATACGATCCGGTAAAACGGGCATCTGTCATTGAAGTGAGCTTCAAAAATGTGGGATGCGCCAAATCAGAGGCTTGTTATGGACGACTTATCGATCCGTCTACACTCCAGCCAACCGGCGCACCATTTAACGATGTAGCCAGAGTGCCGGCGCTTCAGCCCGGCGAAACGGTTACCGTCACCTTCACGCTACCCTATTGGGTGTTCAATCCGGATGCCGAATTGGAGACTGAAGTTGATTACAAGAAAATGGTGTCCGAGTGCAACGAGAACAACAATACCAAAAAGTACTTCGAAAAAGGGTAAAGTTTGGTTGGAGGCCGACTTAATAGCACATGCTGTGTGAAAGGCTAAATCCAGGTTTACTACTGAGTTCCTGCCGATCCAAGGTTGCTGCCTGTGTCTTCAAGACCGGGCAGTAACTGCGGGTCATTTCAACACAAACCATTAACCATCCTGTATAACCACAAAACATTATAACCATGAAGAAATATGCATTGGTACTCAGCGGAGGCGGATTTAACGGCGCTTTCCAATTTGGGGCACTTGAGTTTCTCAAGGAGAACTGGAACCTCATCAACCAGGATTCACCTCAAATGAAATTTGACATAGTTGCCGGCGTATCTGCCGGGTCCTTGAATGGCTACATGATCGCTTCTGATCAGTTTGAAAAACTGAATGAACTGTGGGGGCAAATTGGCCTGAACGGAGAAAAAGAAATCTACACCTCAGACTTTCTGGTAAAAGACACACAAACGAAGGAAGTAAAACTTAAGCTGAACCTGAAAAAGCTGGGTGGCCGATTGATCCCGAATGTCATTTCCAATTTTTCAGTTTGGAAATCCCTTGGTCAACTGCTGTTTAATAGAAAGAAATTTATTGACAAGCTGTTGGAAAAAGTAGAACAGGAGGCACTAAGCAACATGAAAGGATTCAAATCAGTTGCTGATAACGCCCCGTTGAAACAAAAACTGGAAACGCTGGTAAGGAGAGATGCCATAAAAAACAAAATTTATCGCTGCGGATTTGTATCCCTGGATGACGGTGAATACCACACCTTCCGCCACGATCAGTTTTCTTCCGATGCAGAATTTTTACATGCTATTATAGCATCTACCTCTATGCCAATTGCCTGGGAACCAGTCCCTTCGGTAAAAGTTGGCAATACAGAGTATAAAAATTGTGTCGATGGCGCCATTCGTGAAAACTCGCCGCTAAGCGAGGTCATTGATGAAATTAATCTGGATCCATCCAATGATGAATATACCATCATCATCATCAACTGCCACACCGGCAAAGTAAACAGCAAACCATTTGCAGATGCCAACATCGGTCAGATCGCTTTGCGCTCCCTATACGACATCACCTTGTCTGAAATTTTCAATACAGATCTCAAAGAATTCATACGGATTAATGATTTAGTTGCGCAAGCCGGTTCACACCGGTCGGGTCTAAAGCTATTAAACTATGATTTCAAAAATCGGAAGCGAACAAATAAAGCTTTGAAAGATTTCAAGGCGATCCTGATCGAACCCGATGCAAATGAGCTGGGAGATCCCCTGGCCGCAGATGAGGACCTGATTACCCATAGAATTGCGCATGGAAGATTAAAAGCGGAAAAATCATTGCTTGGTGACAGCCCCTTGGGCGGAAACGGACAAAATCCTAATCAGAATGGGCCAAGCAGTGGACCACCTCAGCCCGGGACACCTTAAAACTTGTTTGGGTTTTGCAATAGGAGCGAACCATATCCAAAAAGCAACTCTCAACCCAGCCATTAATCTTAATCAGCATTTCAATAATCGCCCGGAAGCCGAAAAGGGCAACAAAGAGTAGGCATTTAAAATCTCAAAACTATGTACAACCGAATTTTCAGTCTTACACTGGCAGCAATCTTCCTTTGCTGCTTTGCATCCAGATCAATGGCCCAGGCGGGTGGAACAAATCCTCAACTTTACATGTACCGCCACAACAGTTCCCCAGGAGTATCTCCAACACCTGTCCTGGTAAACGACCTCCTCGGCACCTTGCAATGGCGTGGACTTACAGCCATTGGAGAGGTAGAACTTGGCGCCACCATCAAATCTGTGGCCACCAACGTTTCGCCTGGCATTCTGAATGGCAATATGCTGTTCGCAACAAGCGGAGCTGCCGGCCTTACCGACAAAATGATCATCACGCCTGATGGCCTGGTGGGTATTGGCGAGCTGTCTCCAACGTTTAATCTTCATGTAGCCGGCAACACCCATACCACTGGAAGATTCCACGGTCGTATCCATTATGATCTTGACCTTGGCAATGCCAACAGCCTTCCCTCAAGTTATGTGGATGAGGCATATTTTGAACGCAAAAATCGCCTGTCAATTGGCATGGGAGCCAACACCTACACCGATGGCGGCACGCTGAGTTTGGCACCCGGTGGCTCCAGCCTCGACAGACAAATTTTCACGGGCGGTGACGACGGACTTTGGACACGTTCACAAACGCTCACAGGCGGCAATGGCTGGGAGCCATGGGAGAAAATCCTCACCAGTGGAGATATTAATGGAAATGTAGGACGTGTTCCTGTATTTTTTGGCGGTACTATAGGAGACCCTACAAGTGAAATGCGCAACAGCCAGTTATTCGACAATGGCACTAATGTATCCATTGGCGGCACTCATCCTCCTACCCCCCCTACATTCAATGCTGACTATCTATTGACTGTAAATAGCCTGGGTACCGGCAACGCACTTACTGTGAACGGACAAACCTTTGTAAACGGACGAATCGGCTTGGGCGTAGCAGCTTCCGCCACGAATCGCCTGCAGGTTTCCGGAAACAGTCAATTTGACGGTAATATTGGCTTGGGCACAGCCCCGGGTGGCAACCGTTTGGAAGTATCAGGCGACAGCCATTTTGCAGGTAGCGTAGGCATCAATAAAGCACCTTCTGCTGCCTTTGATTTAGATGTAAACGGTGATGCCAATGTGGATGGCAAACTGGTTATTGGAAATCCTACATCCACGCCTGGTTCCCATGAACTGTACATCAACGGCAGTGCCATTGCGGAAGAAATCATAGTAAAACTTCAGCCCAACTGGCCGGATTATGTTTTTGAAAACGATTACGATCTAAAACCTCTTTCCGAGGTAGAAGAGTTCGTAAACGAGAATAAACACCTCCCCGGAGTTGCGACCGCCAATGAAATTTCTGAGAGCGGGCTCTCTTTGGGTTTGACACAGAAAGCTCAGATGGAAAAAATTGAAGAACTCTTCCTGTATGTAATCCAGCAACAAAAACAACTTGAAGCACAACAAAAAACAATAGAACGTCTCGAAACTGAAATTCAAAACCTCAAAAAGTAAAGCCATGAAAAAGATTTTATTCCACTACAAAATCCTTTGTCTGGCGGTATTTCTGATGTTGACTTCCAACTTGCTGAAAGCGCAGCATAATTACAAAAGCATGGTAAGCGATGGTCCTGCATCGGCGGCTGCCATGGCAGCAAAAAAAGTGAGGAATTCTGACGGCGTTGTGCGTTACAAGCTCGTTCAGATCGCTCCAGACATTTTGAAATCCAGGCAAATATCCATTGAGCTATTCGACGGAGAAACCGCCTATTTCGATCAATTTGAGCATCAAACAACATCATTGTCTGACAATTCCTGGTCGGGAAAGTCGGCTGGGAAAAAGTTTGGCAACCTGATTATCACGCAGGATTACGATGCCATACAAGCCTCTGTTTTCTGGGGGAAAAAGTTATATCGCATAGTTCCTTTGGAGGGTGAAACCTATTTGCTGTTGGAAATTGACAATTCCAATTTTCCAAACGAAGACTGTATTGATCTAAAAAACGGATCGCTGTTCCTTGACAAGCCAACGGACTTATCAAAAGATCCCGGCGACAACCCGGTAGGATGTAATATTCGACTACTTGTAGCGTATACAGATGCTGCGAATACCTGGGCTCAAAACAACTTTTTTACGGATGCCCTGGGTTTGGCACAAGCTGCCATTGCTGCAACAAATACGTCATACAACAACAGCAATGTAAACTTCCAGGTTGAGCTGGCACATTTGGTTCGAGTTGGTTATACAGAAACTGGCAGCTTCGCCACAGATGTAGATAATTTCCAGGATCCGAGCGATGGCAACATGGATGAGATTCATGCACTTCGCGATCTGTATCGCGCTGATCTGTGTGTCCTGATCACCCAGGGAAATTCCGATTGTGGCAGGGCATATGAGATAGGAGCGGATGCAGATGAAGCATTTTGCGCCGCAAATGCCAGTTGTTGTGTCGGTAATTTTTCATTTGCGCATGAACTGGGCCACTTGTATGGCGCGCGCCACGATCCTTACGTAGATGGCAGCAGCACACCCTTCTCCTATGGTCACGGGTTTGTTGAATTGTCTGAACAGTGGCGAACAGTCATGTCATACAACGATGAATGTTCAGATGCCGGAAGTTCTTGCACACGACTGGGATTTTGGTCTAATCCAAATGTAAACCACCCGACAAGTGGTACTGCGATGGGTACAACAGCCGACAACCACAATGCCAGAGTCCTGAATGAGACTGGCAGTGCCTTGAGAGGCTTCAGAGTACAGGCAGTTAATCACATTTTGAGCAATACCACATTGGCAGGGATTACTTTTGCCGATCTGACCGCCATAAACAGCATCATTGCCAGCAACGATTACTTTCTGGATCCAACGGCGACAGTGCAATTTCGGGCAGGAGAATTTATCAGATTATCACCCGGTTTTGAATCCAGAGCAGGTTCAATATTCAGAGCCAGCATCGAGCCTTTTGACCCATGTCCAGGTGGCAGACCCGACATCGAACGGGACAACGACATATCCTTTGGTACTGATGTGGCATTTAATTTGTTTCCGAATCCTGCTTCCGACCAGGTACACATCACCTACTTTATGAGTGAGAAAACGGATGCCTCCATGTACATATTTAATTCACTGGGTAGAAGTGTCATGGAGCCAGAACTATCAAACACCGTAAATCAAGGATTACATCAGGTAGATCTTGATTTGTCAGGTTTGCCGGATGGCATTTACTGGTGTCTGATCAGATTTTCAAACGGCGACAAGCTGCGCCGCGCTTTTGTGATAGCACGGTAAGCAAATAATCCTAATCTTGATATCGGATCGGAACCAATTGGTTTCGATCCGATGTTGTTTTAGGCAGTTCAGTTTCCTGAAGTGGGTTTCGCGCATATGCTACACAGAAAACTCGGCTGTGTAATCTTTACATTTTTATCTGCGCAAAATCTGCGAGAAATTAAACACCATGGACAAGGATTGCAAGCTTGCCTTTTCCACCTCTTGAAGCAGCTCATCTGATCAATTAAAATGTATATATGATTAATACAGCCATCACTTTCGGACAGTCACTGGACAAGGACAATTTTAAACTTACCAAAACCACCCTTAGCCCGGAATGCACATATAACACAGGCAAAGAAATCCTGAAAGGGCCAGATGACATTTGTCATTCCTACGAGTCAAATATGCTTGATGGCAGAAAAAAGTTCGATAAACTCGAGTGGGGACAAAGCAGGGTTGAGCAAATCTCCGGGTCTGATTTTTTGGTGCATTTCACCGACTACCTCACACACAAGGGCATTGAGCATACCTATCGATGCAGCCAAAAGCTCACTTTGGATGCTGATGGTAAAATTGTCTATATCGAGCATCTTGAAGACCTCGCTGAAAGAGCCAACCTTGATGAATTTTACCGTCAAGTGGGGCTGAAGACATAAAAATCCATACTTTGTTGCGCCCTTTAGGCAAATGTCATTGCTCAATGAAATCGGGGCTCCATTATCATAATTGATTCTCCAAATCAGGATAATTATGGCATCCAAGAAGACGCAAAAAAACAAAGTAAGCCAGGCGAACACGGCTGAACCAGGATTTTTTAAAGAGCTGATGAACAAACATGTTCTGCTCATTTTTCTGGTCACCTTTCTGGTTTTTGGCAACTCACTTAATAACAAGTATGCCTACGATGACAAACCCTTCATAGAAAAGAATTATCTCGTCCAAAAGGGTCTTAAGGGCATTCCTGCGTTATTAACGACAGATTTCTGGGCAGGTTATACTGGTGTGAATCAGGCCAACCCCTCCTATCGACCATTGCCCTTGGTCACGCTCGCCGTTGAACATCAGGTCTGGGGACTAAACCCTGCGGTAAATCACTTTTTCAATCTGCTGTTTTACGGGTTCTGTTGTGTCATGGTGTTTCTTTTAATGCGGGAATTTTTTGGAGAACGATACCCATATTTACCCATCATCACGGCCCTTGTTTTTTGTGTACATCCGATACATTCTGAAGTTGTAGCCAATGTAAAAGGGCGGGATGACATTCTGGCCTTGATGAATGGTTTACTTGCGCTTTATCTCAGCTATAAATATGCACAAAATCAAAACAAGCGGCATTTGATGTGGGGGCTGGCTTTTTATTTTTTTGCACTGCTTTCCAAAGAGCACATCATCACCTGGGCAGCCGTAATTCCACTTAGTCTGTATTTTTTCACTCAACTGCCTGTTAAAAAGATCGTGTCCTATGCCACTCCTTTCTGGGTCCTCAGTCTGGTGTTTATGTTAATCCGATATAAAATTGTGGGTGGTGTCGTTCAACGAACAGATGCCCTGGACAACCCTTTGTTACGTGCAGAAGGTGCCGGTGAACTTTGGGCCAGTAAAATTGCGGTGATGGGTATGTTTATCAAAAAACTCCTGATCCCATACCCGATGTCCAGCGACTACTCTTTTGACGCCATTCCGCTGAGTAACTGGGGCAGTCCGGAAGTGTATGTTTGGCTCGCTGTGTATGGGGTTTTGGCATATTTTGCCTGGAAGGGTCTTGCTTCCAAAAAGGTATATTCATACGCCATTTTACTATTCCTGATTACCATCGCACCCATTTCAAATATACTGTTCAATTACGTCGTGGCCTTTGCGGAACGCGCCATGTTCACGCCATCGCTTGGCTTTGTGCTGTTGCTTTGTACAATTGGATATTCCCTATACGCTTATGTCAGATCACGAAGTCGTATCTCTGAAAAAGGGTTAAACCAGGCTTTTCTCGCGATTACCATAGCACTTGGCGCCTGTTATGCCTGGTGGGCATTCCAAAGAAATCCGGTTTGGAAAGACGATCTCACGTTGTTCTCCACAGATGTAAAAACACAGCCAAACAGCGTGCGGCTCAATATGAATTATGCCGAGGAACTGATTGATAAAAACACCCAGCAAAATCCGGTGGCTATAAATGATGAGCTTCGGGAAGCCCAACAATGCATCGATAAAATTAAATCCCTAACTCCTGATCTCGCCAGGGTACATCTGGTTGCCGGGAGTCTTGACAAGATTACCGGCGACTACGAAAGTGCCGAAAAGGCCTTTCTGAAAGCCAAGGAAATTGATCCAAACAATCCAAGGATTTACTTCAATTTGGGAATCGTAGCACAGTTCAAAGAAGATCTGGAGGGCGCAAAAGCCAACTATGAAAAAGCGCTGGAAATATTCCCAAATTACGCAGCTGTGTTATCTAACCTCGCGGTGATTTACGGTCGTCAAAACCAGCTAGATAAATGCATAGAACTGCTGGAAAGATCAGTGGCACTCGAGCCGGAAGGAAACTCAGCCTATGCCAACCTCGAAAGAGCCTATTCCCTAAAAGGAGATAAAATCAAATCAAACTACTACAAAAACCTAAAACAAAAAATGAACAAATAAGCTCCAAAGGAGCAGCTTCTCATAACATAGGGTGAAGCCCTATAGAAAGCTCCAAAGGAGCGACATCACATAACATAGGGTGAAGCCCTATGAAAAGCTCCAAAGGAGCGACATCACATAACATAGGGTGAAGCCCTATGAACGACTACAGCTAAGCCTATTCGGCAGCGCCTCTCCTATCCAAATAGCATATACAGCAACCAAAGAAAAACCATCAACAAAATAACCGGCATCCACACTTTCAGCAGACTTGTCCTGCGTTTCGGGCTGCCATCTTCGGATATGGATGCGCTTCTCCTCCGGTCGACTATCGTCACATAAATAAAGCAGAAGAAATTAATGCCCAGGGTCATCATCAAAAAGATGTAGGCCAGGTTCATGGAATCCGTTGCCGGAGATATCTGCACCAAGTTGATGGAGTAGGCCACTGTTGCCAGAAATGAGGTAATGATCAACTCCCCGACCTCCTCAAAGCTTGACTTCTGATAGAAAAGCATAAACAAGGGCAATGCGCTGAACATGATAAAGGGCAGTATAATCAGAATGATGGCGCCCCATGGTTGTCGGTTGACCCCCAAGTGCACATTCAGGCTTTTGTAATTCTCCAAATAACGGGCTTTGTCATTTGGGTCATAAGTCACCTTGTCTGGAGAGCCCAATGCATTGGTTAATTGATTATCCAGCGTCACATAATATTCTTTGGTGTCCCAGTCGTTGAATTCAAAGTCTTTGATTTTATCATTAATCTGCAAACGGCTGTGATCGAAGCTGATCCGAATCTTGTTGCTGGAGCTGAGAGCAGCAATCGGAATTTTACATTCATGGTGATCAAAGGGGAATTTAAAGGACTTGAAATTCCCCAGAAACTTTCCACTTATCCGGTAAATGCGCACCACGTAGTTGCTGTCTTGTTCCTCGGCGATCATGTACCGGTTTGCTTCCTCAGAACTAATGTTGCTAAAATCGATGTATCCTTCCTTGCTGATGTACTGCGAATCGGCAATCACCCAGTATAGCAGGTTACAATCGAACGTGTTTTTCCGCACATCAATGTCGTTGATGTCGATGATATCCAGGCCTACGCGCAAATTGGCAATGGGTTCTCCGTATGTATTGATCTGCGTTGGACAACTGCGGGTTTTACCTCCGTGGATCTGATCAAAATTCGGGTCTTTGCGCTGAATGACCAGGTTATCAAATTCGTAGAGATTGTTGTCGAAAGTTATTTTGCGATTTGCCAGACTCTGGAAGTATTTCACCATCGAGGCTCTGTTGGTGCAGTTTTCCCGCAGGGCAGTCTCAAAAATATTCATGGCATCATAGCACAAACTCAGGTTGTTGTCGATGGCGCGCTCCTGTTGGGTTGTGCCATTTTCCAAAGACCTGGGAAATATCTCATATAGATGCTTTTTATCCCGATACACTTCTTCTGACAAGGCCTCTTCATTCCGTGCGTATTTGATGAATGTATGTCCTTTTTCCCGCGTGATCGCCTCAAGTTCCTGTTCCTTCATGCCCGTGGATATTCCAACAAATGTTTTGGCCGGAATATCTGCCTTCGCTATGAAATCCATGATGGCATCTCCGTAGCCGGCGTGTGTATTGAACAGGATCACGGAAGGTTCCGGTTTAGACAACATTCTTTGCAAATGTTTTTCCATCACAGCTACAGAATCCTCCGGTACAATGCGGTTTTGAATATAGCTGCGCTGCCAAAGACAAACGGAATCGAAAGAAATCCTGTTGGCTTCCAGACTTTCCAGAAACAGGTTGTGAAGCAGGTAATCACATTCAGTGACAAAGCCGACAGATTTCGTTTTCAACACCTTGTCAATGAATTGAACGAAATAGTTCGGCTGCGGGTCATTCGGTTGCAGGAAAACGGCATTCTTTCCAAAATCCAGACGGTTTTGGTCGGCGCTTATAGATATAACCGGCAGTTGATTGGCAATGATTGGAGCGGCATGCCGAATGTGCCGCCCCCAAGTATTATCCACTACCATCAGGATATTCGTATCAGAAGCAATGCTTTGATACAGCTTTACGATGGTATCTTCCTGGTAATTACATTGGTATTTCTTTAACTGAAATTCAACCGGGTAGGCCTGAGCTGCCTCCCGCTCATTTATCCGGTCCAGATACATATTGAGTGCTGATATGTATATGGAATCTGAAAAGTTACCACCTTTTTCCCCGGTACCGTCAAACTTGAAACCCAGGTATGCCACATACTTTACCGGCCTGGACGCGCCTACATGTTTGCATCCGAATTGGCCGACGGCGAGTAGTATAAGAAGAAAGATGTTAATGTATTTCATGGAAGGCTGGTTGGTGTGGGGAAGTATGATTATTGATTAAGCAAATGTATCACAACAAAAGTGAAAGCAGATGTTAGGGTAAAAAATCGGCCCTGGCCAAATAGAGCATATTTGTAACTTTTTGCAGTTATAAATTGCTCCTCCCTACCTCAACTGCCTTACCAACAATTTGCCTTTCGACAATCCAATGAGCTGAAGTTTGTGGTTAAAATTAACGGCTGTGATCTCTGCTCGTTCCTTGTCCGTTTGGATTGGCGCAAGCCAAACAATGTATCCACTGTTTAGCCCCTTAGGTAGACAGGATTGAGGTGAAAAATGCGCATCGAAGCCCTGCCTTTTCAATATGTTGGCTCTGTCGATGGCCAGTTCTTTTTTTGAATAAGAGCTTTCCTGGATGAGATACCCGCTCCGATTCAATAGTTCACAATCTTTGGACACAACAGGTTTCGAGGGTGTTGTTACTTTGGGAGAAACCGGTTTGGGGTCTGGCTTTTCATCCTCATCGCCGGACATGTAAATCGTTGGCCCATCATCGTCATCACCGGATAGGTTTATGGTTGGGCCTTCATCTTCCTGCTTGTTGCTGATGGGATATTGTTTGGGAACTCCGGTCGGAACACCTCCGTAAGGAATGGCTTCCCCATCTATCAAATAGCCGCGCACATCTTCCGGGTTTTGGCCACCTTTCCAGTTTTGCAATTCCTTCAGATCCGCGATGTTTTCAGACCGGTAACTAGCCACTTTCCAAAAGAAAGGCGTCAGAAATGCCAGCGCCAACACAGTGACCCATTTTTGAACCCGTTGCCCACCCATAAAACGGTTGTACATCGAGCGCGACTGTCCGAAAGGTTTGCTTAGTCCTCCCAATACATACTTCTTAAACGGATCGATCGTGAGGTAATGCAACGGGCGGTAAATCTTGTTCCAGAGTACAGTCAGTGAATCAGGTGTTTTGGGTCGTTTTGCGGCCATAGCACCCACATTATCGCTTATTTTTTTATACCAGTCGGCACGTGTAACCCAATGAGCCATTTGTTTATCCTTGCCATAAATGCCCAGTCGGGAAGGATCGTTGATCTTGCGGACATTTCCGGCAAAAGGGACTAAGGCGAGCCCTATTCCATTGTACACACATTGGTTGCGCAATTCCCGGTAATATGGGTCCTGTGGCGCAGGAAATACATCCTCAGCCAGCGCGATCCACTGCTCATCGGCAAAATATTGTTTGAACTGCTGAATGGCGAATATGTATCGGTACTTACGCCAGTTCTGCATGCTGAAATACCAGGTAAAAAATCCAATGATGAAAATACCCAGCACGAAACCCAGGTTACCGCTTCCTTTCAATCCAATCAGCCAAGGCAGCCTGCTCTGATAAAACAGGAAATAAAGCACGGCAGCCGCTACGGTGCCAAAAGCGATGGAATCCCAGACAAAGTATGGTGAATTGAGGCGGTATTTCACCTCTTCGATTTTATCGAGTGAAGTGGCTTCGTAGGTGCAAATAAATGGACTGTCATCCTCTTTTCTGAAAGTGAGTTTTCCATCGGCTACCCAGCCTTCTTCGCTCACATTATCGAGTTCAACCTTGATGGCAGCCGGGTCGGATTGGTAGCGGTTTTTGTAAAAATCTTTTAGGAAAGGTATAAAACGGCGCTTTACCTCATCTTCGGTAAGTTGACTAACAGGTTTGGTAAAGGAATGTTTATCTGCCATTTATGAGCGGTTAGATCTCGGTTGTTCACATTTGACAAACAACACTGTTTTCGAAATTGTTGGTTGCCGCGCCTGGGAAGCTTGTAAATTTCCGATTTGTTTCGATTTCCGATTTCCGAATTGATCTGAAATGTACGATTTAATAAACGGAAACTCTCCAATAAGCAATTCAGAAATGTTCAATCAGAAATCAAATCAAGAATCGGAAATCGAAACAAATCGGAAATCGGAAATCAAGCTCAAACTTTCTTCCCGGGTAATTGCGAAGCTGCTTTGCGAGCATCATTTTGTCGCTGTTTCAGCGTATCGATATAGGTTCTCGCCATTTTGTTGCCGTATTCGTTCCAGGCTCTTTGGGCCCAGTCGAGCGCAATTTCCAGATTGCCTTCCACTTCGCTGGCTACCGCCATGTTGTAAGCAGCACGGCCTGCTGCCTTTTTATTGGTGGTGCCGGCCTGGGCAATGATCTTTTTCCATTCATTCGTTGCCTGCTCCATATTTCTGCTCTGGAAATATCGGGCGGCTTGTTTCATTTGCGCTTTATAACCTTTTGCTTTGCTGTAATAGCTCCGATTGACATTCACAAAAATCGGGGCTATCCTGGCGCCGTATTCTATGCCAACATTGTAGGCAACATCCCTTGTCACATCTACTTGAGAAGGCAGATTGTTCAAGGCGCGGCGCTCCGTATTTCCGCTGGCTGTTCTTTCCAGATAATCATCGGTTACATATTCGTCAAAGATTATTTTCCTGGATGGATCGTACGTTCGCCAGCCAATGCGTACACTGGTTCTTTGTCGGGCATTGTACGTTATATCAATGATTTCATTTCCCTTTTTGTCCTTCCGCTTGCTTGTGTGCTTTACTGCCGATCTCGAATTGTCGGAATCAAAAGACTCTATGGTAACAACGGCATCTGTATCGTAATCCTTGCATATTTTTTCAATTTCCTCCCAATCAAGCGGGCGCGGCATGTTTCCACCGGCTTTGCTTCCGGTCATTTCAATACCTGTATTTTTTATTTGAAAGCGTGGTGTTCGTGTAAGCGCATTTGTCAGACCGGCCACCGCTTCCTGTCGACTTTTGCGATCCTGCCCGATCGCTTCTCCGGTAAAAAGCCCTTCCAACACGTTTAACCAGCCGTTTGAAGGTTTACTCCTGTCAACAATGGCAATGGTATTAATATGCTCCGGAACGGTCATTTGGGCAGGTTGCAGCACCTTAAGCGTGGTGCTTTGCATGCAGCTGGCCAGAGAAACAGCCAGGACCAATAGGGTAAGACCTGTTTTCATTATTTGATTGGTTTAATATTTAATATATGAAATACGATATACAGTATCTGATATATGTTTTTGTAAAAATCGGATATCAGATACTGTATATCGTATATTACATCACCCGTTGTATTCTCCCTGTACGGATGATTTTACCACTCGAATGAATGTTTTTTCATCCACCATCAGGCGAACAATGGGTCCGTCGATCTTGGTGATCCGGCCAATGATACCGGCATTGGTAACAACCTCCATTCCTTCTTTGAGGTCTTCCTGAAATTTCTGCACTTCCTTCTGTTTTTTCACCTGTGGGCGAATCAGAAAGAAGTAAAAAACCACTATAATTAACAAAGGAAACAGCATTCCAGCGAGTCCGCTGCTTGTAGAAGTAGCTTGTAATAAAATGTGTGCGACAGTGTGCATTTTCAATGATTTGTGTGAAAAATTTCTGATCCGGCTACTAATTTGGCCTCCCGACCAGGCTAACTGAGGGCAAAGCTAATTAGCTAATTCGATAATTTGATAATGAGCTAATTTGATAATGAGATATTTGGGCAATCTGCCCTGACTGATCAGGTTCAGTTAATTTGCCTGTTTAATCCTCTTTCAATAACAGCAATTCTAAATGAAGTCTGATCATTATCAAATTATCAAATCAGCTCATTATCAAATTACTCATTTTTTTTTCTTATTTCAAACAAAAGCGGACATTTGCTGACTTTCCAGAAAATTAATTCAACGCAATGGGGTCCCACAATTCACATCATCGCTTGTCAAGAGCAGGTTTAATCATCACACTAGGCATTATCTTCGGGGATATTGGCACTTCTCCTTTGTATGTGATGAAAGCCATTGTAGGAGAAGGACAGGCAATCAACGCCATGACTGTGCTTGGCGGGTTATCGCTGGTTTTCTGGACGCTGACCATTCAAACAACTATAAAATATGTTTCGCTGGTATTGCGCGCCGATAACAACGGGGAGGGCGGTATATTTTCCTTGTATTCTCTCGTAAAAAGAAGAAAGAAATGGTTGATGATCCCGGCTCTTCTTGGCGGTGCTGCCATGCTGGCCGAAGGAATGATCACCCCGCCCATTTCTGTATCATCAGCCATTGAAGGTCTGGCAATCAAGTATCCAGGGCTCCCCACCATTGGAATTGTGATAGCGATTATTTCGGCCTTGTTTTACATACAGCGCTTTGGAACTGCGACCGTTGGCAGAAGTTTTGGACCAATGATGCTGATCTGGTTCTCCATGCTTGCCTTGTTAGGATTGGGGCAGGTTGTGTTGTATCCTCAAATTTTTAAGGCTATAAACCCGTACTACGGCTTTGAACTGCTGATGCACAGTCCAAACTTCCTGTATGTCATGGGGGCGGTATTTCTGTGTACAACCGGAGCCGAGGCGCTTTATGCCGACCTGGGACACTGTGGTAGAGAAAACATACGCGTAAGCTGGATTTTTGTGAAAATCAGTTTGTTGTTGAACTATTTTGGTCAGGGTGCCTGGTTACTGCAACACGCGGGTAGAGCTCTGGATGAAAATCCATTTTATGGCATCATGCCGCATTGGTTCCTCTGGCCGGGTATCATCATTGCCACTTTTGCAACCATCATTGCCAGCCAAAGTATGATCTCCGGATCATTTACCCTGACTTCTGAGGCCATCCGACTGGGATTCCTGCCCAAGATGACGGTTAAATTCCCAACCGAACTGAAGGGACAGATTTACATTCCGGCAGTGAACACCTTTTTATGGCTGGGTTGTATTTCTGTGGTGCTTTACTTCAAAGAAAGCTCCGCGATGGAAGCCGCTTATGGCCTTTCTGTGGTTTGCACCATGCTTTGTTCTACCATACTCCTGTCAAATTATCTGGTTATTCACCGGGTGCGGCAAAGTCTGGTATGGGTGTTTCTCGTCTTCTATCTGATTTGGGAAGGTGGATTTTTCCTGGCCAATACGCTGAAGTTTATGGAAGGTGGTTACATCACGGTATTCGCGGCCAGCTTGCTGTTTGGCATGATGTTCCTTTGGGTTCAGGCACGGTCTATCCGGAAAAATTATACGGATGAAGTGGTCATCAGGGACTACCTCGATCAGTTGATCATGTTGAGTAATGACTCCAACATACCCAAATACGCCACAAACCTGGTATTCCTCACAGCTGCTAAAAACCCGAAAAAGGTAGAGGAAAAGGTTTTGTACTCCATTCTGCAAACACAGCCTAAAAGAGCCGACGTATACTGGTTTGTGCATATTGATACCACAGACGAGCCTTTCACCATGGAATATGAGGTGAATACTTTTGCCAATGACGATGTGTATAAAGTAAACTTCAGGCTCGGTTTCAGGGTGCAGCAGCGCATGAACCTGTTCATGAAAAAAGTAGTGGAAGACCTGGTTGAAAATGAAGAGATCACGGTTACTTCACGTTATCATACCCAGAGCAGCAAGTATCCCACCGGTGATTTCAGATTTGTGATCATCCAGGAGTTCCTGTCAAACGAAAACGAACTGCCCTGGAAAGAGCAGTTCGTACTATCAATATACCTAACCGTAAAAGGGTGGGTTTCCTCTCCTAAGAACTGGTTTGGCCTGGATTCCGATTCAGTTGATATTGAGGAAGCTCCGCTTGTCCTTGAACCGGTCAAGGAAGTGGGATTGAAGCGAAAAAAATAAGTCAACGCTTATTTGCTGACAACCAATTTCTTGACCGACCGGAACGACTCCCCTTCCAGCATAACCATATAGGTACCTGCCTGGAGGGTTTGTACTGGGACAGTCCATTGCTCCTTTGCATCGGCTTGAATATGGCGAATACCCGCATTCCTCACAAGCTTACCTGACAGGTCAGTTACACAGAGTTTCACATCCTGTTCTTCTGTCAGGCTGAAGCTAACAAAGGCTTCATCCGCTGCAGGGTTAGGGAAAACGACTACTTCCTGTACTCCTTCTTCAGGATTAAAAGTAGGAACCGTCACTGTTCCAAATACATAGTGAACCGGAACAAAATACTCGGCTAGTGTCTGGCTTTGATCGGCGTTGGTTACTTGGAATCTCAGTTGATCCACCACTACATTATTTGGAGTAAAAATGGTAAAGTTATCCTCGTTTGTTCCAGCGCCAGTAGCATACAATCCTGATCCGGAGGCGCCATAGCCCGGACTGAGACTCCCGTTTGTGAATGGCCGTACAAATATCCGGGTATCCATTCCTTCGTCATTGTAGTAATCGTAATGAACGTTTACCATGGATCCATTTTCAAGTCGCGCCGGCGAATCCGGACAAAGGATGATATTCTCCACCAGAAAATTGCCAAAAGTGTATTCAACTGGAAACAACATTTCCAACAGCACCTCACTTTGGTCTGAATTGGTAGCCCGGAAGCGAACATGGTCTACACGTTGGTTGCCGGCAGTTATGGTAAAATTACTGCTGGTAGAGCCAGATCCTGTATAAACACCAGATCCGGAGGCACTGTAATTTGGGGTAAGTCCGCCATTGGTCCATGGCCGCGGGAAAATGCGTACACCGGCAGCTTCAGTTGTTGAATAATCGAATGTCATGGTTCGACTTTCATTACTGTACGGAAAGTTGCCCACCTGAGGAACGATACCGGTAATTTTCACTGTGCTGAAATACAGATTCACAGGAATGAAGAACTCATCTACTGTAACTGTTTGATTGTCGTTTGTAATGCGCACCCGCAGTTCGTCGACATGCACGTTTTTACCGCTATTGATGGTAAAGTTTGCATTAACATTACCCGTACCGGAGTAAACACCCGATCCGCTTGCACTGTATCCTGGAGTAAGTCCGCCATTGGTGTATGGGCGAACAAAAATGCGTACACCGCCCGGGTAGCCAATATCATACTGAAAAGACGTAGTAAAGTTTTCCCCCAACAAAAAGGAGCTGATTTCCGGATCATCAGAGTATGAAAAGTGGTTCACCCCTACTGATCCAAAACTGAAATGCACCGGAACCCAGGTTCTGCGCAGTACGCTGGAGTTATCAGATTTAACTACTTCAATGCGGATCTCATCAACCAACACAGAACCAGATGGAAAAGTAAAAGAACTTACCGCAGTACCGGAACCGGTATAAAGTGGTGAACCGCTGGCGGCATAACCCGGCGAAAGGCTGCCATTGCTGAAAGGACGCGCAAATATTCGTACCCCGGCAGCTTCATCCGTACTGTACTCTATGTACACCGTAACATCATCACCGTTTTTAAAAGCGGCAACCTGGCTATCAGGAGCAACAGAAATGCCGCAAATATCAGTAAGCGCAAAAGTTGGGGTTAGAAGTCCAAAAAGGAGCAGGAGAGAGAGATAGTGTTTTTTCATTGTAAATCAGGTTTTTGAAATAAGATTGGATTGTGCCCAAAAAGCCGGGCTGTTATTAAATGTCCGACGATGACAATCCGTGAACCTGATTTCTGAAAATGTCTCAGAGAAACTGTGTTAAGGTCGCTACTTCACTTATGATGACACTACATTTGCACAGGCAACTCCTTCAAGGCGCAGCCGTATTTTACATAATTCTGAACCCCAACATTTTTTACAATTTATGGATCTGAAGAAAATTCCCTCACCTTGTTTTGTATTGGAAGAATCGCGACTGCGAAGAAATCTGGAGCTTATTCAACGGGTTCAACAGGAAAGCGGTGCTCAAATCATACTGGCCTTTAAAGGTTTCGCTATGTGGAGTGCTTTCCCAATCGTAAGAGAGTACGTCAGTGGAGCTACTGCTTCTTCCTTGCACGAAGTAATGCTTTGCCATGAGGAAATGGGCGTAAAAGCCCATACCTATGCGGTAGCCTATGCCCCAAGAGAATTCCCCAAAATCCTGAAACTTTCGAGCCACATCACTTTCAACTCCCTGACTCAGTGGAAACGCTACAGCAAAAAATTATTGAGCTCTCCGGAAAAAGTCAGTCCGGGAATTCGCGTAAACCCGGGGTGGTCACCGGTGGGTACAGCATTATACAATCCAGCTTCCCCTGGCTCACGACTTGGTGAACCAGCAGAAAATTTCAAAGGCGTATTGCCCGAAGGGATCGAAGGCTTGCACTTTCACACGCTCTGCGAAAGCACCAGTTACGACCTCGAAAAAACGCTCGGCTTTTTCGAGAATCAGTTTGGAAGTTTTCTTCCGAAGTTGAAGTGGGTAAATTTCGGCGGCGGCCATTTGATGACCCGAAAAGGATATGATGTAGAACACCTTATACAGACACTAAAAGCTTTTAAAGCACGACATCCACATCTTCATGTAATACTTGAACCTGGAAGTGCATTCGCCTGGGATACCGGGGTCCTGGTCGCTACTGTATTGGATATCGTGAAAAACAAAGGCTTCAAAACGGCCATTCTTGATGTTTCCTTCACAGCCCACATGCCTGATACACTTGAAATGCCATATCGCCCGGCCATACATGGTGCAAGTGACGAAGCCAGCGGAGGCAAAAACGATTATCGGCTTGGAGGTGTCAGTTGTCTGAGTGGCGATTTTCTGGAGGCTTATGCTTTTGACAAGCCCCTGAAAGTGGGACAGAAAATTGTATTGGAGGATATGATCCATTACACCATGGTGAAAACCACCACTTTTAATGGCGTAACACATCCCTCCATTGCCATACTAAGGCCCGATGGACAATTGGATATGATCAGAAAATTTGGATATAAGGACTACAAAAGAAGACTGTCCTGAGCGGCGTTACTGACGCTGGATGCTTGGGCAGCGAATCTCTCCAAAATAGTAATTCAGGCCAACTCCAAGAAATACGTAGGCATCGGTGTTTTTGCCATTGCCTCGTTGGTGACCAGGCACGCCAATTGGTGGATCGCCGGAACGATCAGCCAGAGCAGCGGCTATATCTCCCCTTTGGGCTTTGATGTCCCGGATGTCGGCATAAACGCCATGTACATCATCAATGTAATCGGTAAATAGTTTTCGGGCGCTTAGTTCAACATTCACACTCCAGCGATAGCTCAGATCCACCTTGAAGCCAATACCATAAGCCAGGGCCCATTGTGTGGTATTGTACTCTTCTCCACGAAACTGGCCTTCTGTTCCCATTTCGCGCAAATTGTAGGTTTCACCATCCAGGTCAGCTTTTGGATTGAAATAGAAAAAGGTGGTTCCTACAAACATGTATGGTGAATAGAAATAATCCCGGGAACCGTGCACATAAGGAAGGAAATTGAACTCAAACTGGGCAGTTCCATCAATAACCAGACTGTGAAAGCTCAGGTTTCTTTGTTGTTCGAAAAAATTATCCGAATCAGAATCGTAAGCACTGATTTTTCCGGCATTTGCGCCAAGACGAAAAGCCAGACGGTCATTCATATTGTAACGGGCGCCTGCTCCTCCAGCCAGATGGAGGCGATTGATTCGCCAATTGGTATTCAGGTCACCAAAATAATTGGACACTCCAGCCCAGCCCCCTAATTCCCAGCCACGCATCTGAGCGTTGGCAACCTGACTTGAAAGGACCATTCCACAAAACAGTCCGATGAATGTTAAAATTCTCATGTATGTCGTATTTGAGAGCGCAAAAATAGGTTTTAAGCTTAGTATTTTATACTTCTACACTCATTTGCATAGTTACTCGCCAAAAACGTGCCGAATCAAACTATGGTATAGATTCATAGAATTTTATGAAGGTTGCCCGGCTTTATAAATGTTGTAAAATGATCTTCCTGATCAGGTCTACCCTGGTCCAGAGAATAAAATGATTCCCTTTTTGAAGTAATTCCACTTGCACATGACTGCTATTGACCAGCATTTTCTGAGCAAAATCGATGTTGGCAACGGGTACCAACGCATCATTTTTAGCATGTACAAGGGTGACCGGACAAGTCACTTTTTCCCACATCGGCAGCATTTCTGTCAACTCATTTTCCAATGGAATTATTTCGGCATTGCTTGTCCACATCGATTTAGGGATCAACCATCTGAATGGTTTTTTGTCAAACAAGGACTGCCACCAGGGATGTTTTTCCTGAGCAGGATCTACGGAGCCCGCAACCAATATCAACCCGGCAGCTAGTTTGGGATAATCCATAGCAAATCGCGCAATGACACTACAGCCCAATGAATGGCCCACCAGTAAAACAGGTTTTCCCGGAGCCAGGGAATCAATCACAGATTTTACAGCCGCCGCCTGAACAGACTGTGAGGGTTCCGGCTTGCCAAATCCGCTGCTGTATCCAAATCCGGGCCTGTCAATGGCTACCAAGCGCGCTTTTTCACTCAATGCAGAATCAGCCAAATAACTCATAAAGGCATCTGCGGAACCAGGGGAGCCGTGTAACAATACGATCAGCGGAAGTGAATCCTGCCGGGAAATGGCAATGGCATGAATGCGGCGCCCCTTTTCGGAGGGAATGTTGTAAAAATGAGGCTCTAACACCTGCCCCTTCTGTTGCAATTGCTCCTTCCATTTTTTATCCGATGTACGCATGGAAAGACAGCCCGCTTGCACAGCAACGATCCAAATAAACAGCAAAGCACAAAAGCAATAAAGCATGCGCTGAAAAATTAATCTAAACAGAGATTTCCGGCTTTTTGACATTGATTCACAAAAAGAGAATAGCTCAATCTTTTCTAATCACCACACCGTCTTTCATCACCATTACAACTTTCAGCATGGCCCGGATATCCGCGATTGGGTCACCATCTACAGCTATCAGGTCGGCCAGTTTCCCGGCTTGCAGTGAGCCAACCTTATCCTCCAAATGCAGTACAGTGGCAGCATCCAGGGTTGCTGATCGCAATATATCACCGTTCTTCATTCCAGCATCGGCCATGTACACGAATTCAAGGCTATTTTTTCCATGAGGGAACACCCCGGCATCCGTTCCAAAAACTATTTTCACGCCTTTCTTGTAAGCCCTGGCCGTGGTGGACTGTATTTGCGGACCAATGTCGATGGCTTTCTGACGTACATGGTCAGGGAAAAATCCGGGCGAGAATTTAGCGCTGTCCGTAACAGCGTGCCCTGCAGTAAGCGTGGGGACATACCAGGTGCCGTGCTTGATCATGGCATCCATGGTTTCATCGCTCATAAAAGAACCGTGCTCAATGGTTACGACGCCAGCTTCCACAGCACGTCGCATACCTTCGTCGCCATGGGCATGGGCCGCGACATCTACTCCCATGTCGCGTGCAGTTTTTACGATCGTTACCAATTCGTCTTCACTGTAATGAGGCAAGCGACCATCGCGGGCCAGAGAGAGCACTCCTCCGGTCGCTGCTACTTTGATGCAATCAGCACCCTGCTTTATCATGGTACGCACAGCGGTGCGGCACTCATCCGGACCGTCGGCAATACCAATTTCAGGTATTGGCGGGTCAAATAAATCCCAGCGGCTGCCTGTGGTTTTATCTCCATGCCCCCCGGTAACGCTCAACATTCTACCGGCAGTGATGATTCTTGGGCCGATTGCCCAGCCGTTGTTGATGGCATTGCGCAGGGAAATATTCACCCCGGTTCCTCCCAGGTCGCGTACGGTTGTAAACCCGGCTTCTAGAGTACGTCGAGCATATACAGAAGCACGAAATGCAATGTCTGCATCATTCAGTACAAAGCGATCTGAATAGGAACTTTTGCTTTGTTCAAATTCCAGATGCACATGGCAATCAATAAGTCCGGGTAAAACAGTTTTTGACTTTAAATCAATTAGTTCAGCGCCCGCAGGAACAGCCGTAAATCCTTTGTCAATCCGTGTGATTTTGTTGCCATCAAGTACAAGCGTGGCATTTGTAATGGATTCGCTGCCAATTGGAATCAGCTTTCCGCAATAGATGAAAGTAGTTTGTGCCTGAAGCAAACGGCTTATTAAAACAAGAGTAAAAAACAGTGAAAATCTGGCCATAAAATTTATTTGTGGTAAAGCTACAAATACTCAAGTAATACAATGAAGGTATTCATTATCACGCACAAAGGAATCAATATGCGCCAATTCCAGTCGATTAACAGGTCGAAAGGCAGCGAATTAAAATATAAATTTATCTTTGGGCTAGTAAGCAATTTAACACAAAACAAATACCTCTCTGCAAGAACTCAATTTCCCATGAAGTTTTTCATCTCTTTTTGCCTCGCCCTATTAACACTTACCGAAACTGCGGCTTTTAATTCCCACTCTACTGAAACTACGGACCGAAACTTACCAAGTCTGGAGATGCTATTGAAGGACATCTGGCATGATAGTTTGGGGCTAAATCAGGATATGCCCGAAGTTTTGATTCCATTCATTATTGTGGTAAATGACGTCTGTGGACAAGGAATAGGATCTTTGGATCTGGTCCCTGACCCAGGAGGTCCATATACTTTCGAATGGTCGAATGGCGCTATGACTGAAGATATTTCGGGCCTAACAGCAGGGACTTATACCGTGACCATTACGGACCAAAACGGAAACAAGCAATCTGTTCCTGCCATCGTAGGAACAGCCCCACCAATTGTACCAAATAATGTTAATGGGGTGGTATCCGGTAACACCTTGTGTAATGGCATGGGTGATGGAGCCATAGATCTGACCGTCACACCCAATATGCCGCCAGACTGGACATATACATGGTCAAATGGCGATATCACGGAAGACATCGCCAATTTGGTGCCTGGAACCTATACAGTAACAATCACTTATGGGGTTACCTGTACCACTTTAGCTACATACGTAGTTCCAAACCTGACAAATGCACCAAACCTCGGTCCTCCGATCGGAGGATTTCCTGGTGATCAATGTGAAACTGGAAATGGCTCTGCTGCTATTGTGGCAACTGGAGGTGTCCAGCCATTCACCTATTTATGGTCTAATGGTGAGACAACTTTTAACATTTCCAATCTTACTGCCGGAACCTACACCGTGACTGTGACCGGTGCTAATGGTTGCTCTAATGAGTACACGGGCGATGTTCCGGCAACTACGCTCCCCGTACAGGCAGTGCTTGTCCAGAAAATAAATAACACTCTCTGTGTTGGTGGAAATGGCAGCATCGACATTAATGTAACGCCAAACGCAGCCCTCACTACAGCTACCTACTCTTGGTCTAATGGAGAAACCACTCAGGACATTTCAGGTCTGGTGGGGGGTTACTATACAGTTACAGTTACCAGACTTGGGAATTGTACATCCACTATGGAAATTCTGGTTAGTGATGTACCCAACAAGCCTAAATTCGCGCTTTTAGCAACTAAAACCACCTGCGGTATGAGCAATGGGTCGATCGTACTGAATGTACAACCTGGCGGCCCACCAGCGCCGTACACTTATGAATGGTCGAACGGAGAAACTACCTCAAATCTCAATGGAATACCACCGGGAGATTATACGGTAACGGTAACCGGCTCAAACGGGTGTACTGAAACCCAAAGCATAACGGTGGAAGATACCGACATTGGTTTTAGTTTTTATGCCGATGTAGTACCCCACACGGCATGCGATACACTAAACGGACAGCTTACTTTACATTTAAGCCCTTCCAATCTGACCTATGAATGGTCAACCGGGGACTCGGTTAAAATACTTAGGAACCTGCCGCCCGGCAATTATTCCGTTACCGTCAGTGCCGGGGGAACCTGTACAGGTTCGGAAACGTACACCATTGATGATTTGACCGAATATCCAAGTATTCCGGCAGCACCTATTCCGAGTCTTTGCGGATTAGCCAATGGCGGTGTTGATCTTACCATTAATGGTGGCCAGGCTCCATTTGAAGTTATGTGGTCCACCGGAGACACTTCACAGGACCTTTCCCAATTGCTAGCGGATACATTTTATGTAACGGTTACTTCTGCAGTGGGATGTTCCGCAACCAATTTCGCCATTGTTCCCAACCTAGATCCTGAAATGGAGATAAACGGAATGGTGTCGGATAATAACTCCTGTGCCTTTCCAAACGGATCCGTCATTTTGGATGTAATTCCAGTAGACACCAACCTGCTCAGTATATGGAGTGACACCTCGCTGGTTTATCTGTGGTCTGACGGAGAGGATACAGATAGTTTATTAAGTCTTTCTGGAGGGACCTATATGGTCACGGTAAGTCTAGGGGCAACGTGCATAGTCTCGGATACCTTCGACATTGTGAACAATGCGATATCCCCTACAGTAAGTGCAACGGGCACGGCCGCCACTTGTAGTCTCGACAATGGTGCAGCAGATCTGGATGTAAGCGGAGCAGTGGCGCCCTATACTTTTTTATGGAGTACTACGGATACTCTGGAGGATCTCAGTAATCTAACTCCAGGCACCTATACGGTTACGGTGACTTCCGCCAATAGTTGCACAGCAATTAGTACGGTGAATGTGATAAACAATAATATTGCATTAAACATAAACGGGAACCTCACACAGAACACCTCGTGTACAATAAACAATGGTGCGATCGACATAAGTGTAAATCCAACCGGCACCTTCACCTATATGTGGTCGAACAGCGAAGTAACAGAGGATGTAAGCGATCTGGCGCCCGGCAATTACAGTGTCACAGTGGCTTTAGGCTCATGTCAGTCGGTAGGTAATTTCACTGTTCTCGACAATACCAATCCACCAAATTTGAGCTCAAATATCACAGCATCCATTTGCAGTCTGGACAATGGAGCCATTGACCTTAGCGCAAGCGGGCCATCGGCGCCATTTACATACGAATGGTCAAATTTGGAAACTACCGAAGATCTATCAAATCTATTATCCGGAAATTATACCGTTACCGTTACCGGAACAGATGGTTGTACGGCAACTGCAGTATACAACGTACCTAACAATGCCGCCAATTTCAGTCTTTCGGCCTCAGAAACTGATCTCACAAATTGTGTGACCAACAACGGCGCTGTTGATCTGACCATTACACCTGCCGGAGCTTACACCTTTGCCTGGTCGAACGGAGAAATTACAGAGGATTTGAGCAATCTGGCGCCAGGCACATACACGGTTTCTGTTACCTCATCAGGTTCATGTACTGCCACCGCTTCCTATTTTGTTGTGGACCAAAGGGATTTCCCTTCAACATCCCAGTCCATTAATCCAGAATTGTGCGGGCTTTCAGATGGCAGTGTGGACATCTCCGTAAATGGAGGAACTGCGCCATTCGTGTATTCCTGGAACAGCGGTCAAGTAACTGAAGACCTTGCCGGAATAGGCGCGGGGACCTATACGGTAACTGTTACCGATACGAATGGGTGCTCAGCTACAACGAGCGCGACCGTGCCAGGCAATTCAATATCATTTTCCCTAAACGGGAATGCTGTTCCGAATAGTTCATGTATTCAAAACAACGGGGCTGTTGACCTCACCGTTAATCCGGCAGGTAACTATACCTACTTATGGTCTAATACTGATGTAACGGAAGACTTGTCGGCACTGCCGGCCGGGACATATACAGTAACTGTAAGTGCCGGAGGAAACTGTACCAGTACAGCAAACTTTACCATTACCAGCAACCTGCCATTCCCGGCAATTACCAATACCATTACACCTTCGTTCTGTGGTCAGGCCGATGGTGCCATTGATATTGCCGTGTCAACCAGTCCATCGCCTCACACGTACATATGGTCAACCAACGATATAACACAGGATGTCTCCGGGCTTAATGCCGGTACATACACGGTGACCGTAACTGCGGCAAACGGTTGCAGTACCATTGAAAATTATCAGGTTACAGACGATATATTCACCCCAACGATAACCAGCACACAAATAGCCAACAACTCTTGTATAGCCAGCACCGGAGCGATCGACCTTACCGTTACACCTGCCATGGCATACACCATTACATGGTCTAACGGCAGCACTACAGAGGATCTGACAGATTTGGCTGCAGGGAATTACATAGTAACCGTAAGCGCCGGTGGCAGTTGTACCAATACAGCCAGTATAATGGTCGCAAATAACACGGTAACACCGCTTTTGATCGGCAATACAACAGATATTCTTTGTTTTGGAGACAATACGGGCGCCATTGATCTTAATGTTGGAACCGGGACAGCGCCATTTACCTACAATTGGTCGCCTGTTATTGCGGGCAACCCGGAAGATCCGACTGGCCTGGCTGCAGGAAATTACACCGTTACCGTTACCGATGACCTGGGTTGCACAGCCAGCACATCAATTTCAGTTGCACAACCTGCTTCCGCAGTTCAGTTGCAATGCGATGTGGTGAATGAAGTTAGTGAACCAGGTATGACTGACGGTGCCGGCTCGGTTTCAATTTTTGGAGGCACAGAACCATATTTTGTTGACTGGGGAGTCGGAAATTCACAAAACACGGTACCATCAGGCATTTTCCCGATACCCAATTTGGCAGAAAACAACTACGACGTCACTGTTACAGACGCCAATGGCTGTCCATCAATTTGCAATTTCACCATTACGGTATCACCATGTGTAACAGCCCTGGGTACCATGGAAAGCACTTTGCTTACGCTTTGCGGAACAGGTTGCGTTACGGCTGTGTACAATCCAACCGGAGAAATACTTGGTCCAACCGATGGTTTCCAGTTTGTACTACACGAAGGGAATGGCAATCAAATTGTAAATGAAATTGCACGTTCGGTACAGCCTACCTTCTGTTTCGACCCTGCGACCATGAGCTATGGCACAACCTATTATATTTCGGCTGTTGCAGGAGCTATAGACCCAACAGGCAATGTGGACAATGCCGGTTATTGTGGTGTCACTGCTGTTGGAACTCCTGTTCAATTTATTGAAAAACCGGTGGCAGCAATCAGCCAGCCCTTGCCAATTACCTGTCTGGCCACCCAAACGAGTCTTTCAGGCAGTTCAAATATTTTGGGATCAACATTTGCCTGGACAACGGGATCTGGAGTGATCGTAGGAAACCCTAATCAGGCTACCATTAACGCATCCTCAGCCGGCACCTACACATTGATTGTAAGTTCCAATTCATGTATGGACACAGCGATGGTAACAGTAAGCAGTCTGGTTAATCAACCGTCTTCCAACATTACGGCGTCCTCAGGCACTACTCTCGATTGCATCACAACCAGTCTGGATCTTTCCGGTACCATTTCAGGAACTTCTAATGGTCAGACACAATGGGTAAACAACGGAACTGTAGTTGGTACAAACGGCATGTTGTCGGTGACTTCACCTGGTCAATATCAATTTATTGTACTCGATACAGTAAGTTTCTGTGCAGATACAATGAGCATAAGCATTGACCAGAATTTGAATCCGCCAAGCCTTTCCATCCAGCCACCGGCTTTATTAACCTGTGATAATCAATCGATTTCGCTTGATGGAAGTTCTCAAAATGGGGCAGTTCAACTCTCCTGGGCAAGCATCAACAGTTCTGATACAACTATTTTAGGTTCTGGAAACAGCGTTTCTGTTTCTACACCCGGCACTTATTATCTATTTGGGATTGATCCGGACAATCAATGCCAAAATGCGGTATCAGTAAATGTTACAGCCGATCTGACGCCACCGCTTGCCGAGGCCGGACAAACCTATACCCTTGATTGTGCCGGTGAAACGGCCCCCCTTAACGGTAGTGGCTCGGGAGCTCCAAACCTGAGCTACCAGTGGAGTACGGCCGACGGACACATTGTTTCCGGAGCCAATACAAGCGATCCTTTAATAGACTTGCCAGGAACTTATGTATTAACTGTTACAAACCCTGCAAATGGTTGTACAGCCAGTGATGATGTATTAATACTACCGGAAGTGCCGGAAGCATTTGCTTCTGTCACTCAACCATCCTGCCTGATTGAAAAAGGCATGATTACCATAGATTCCGTAACCGGGCTTTCAGACCCGATCCAGTATGCACTGGATGCCGGAGTACCGGGCTCTCAAAGTCAGTTTAGCAACCTCGACCCGGGTACTTATACCATTGCTGTGTTGGGTGAAAACGGATGTTCAGCATCTGTGACTGCAACCGTGGATCCGGCTGTAATCCCGTCTATTGACTTGCCATCCACCGCCTTGGTTGATCTTGGACATACATTCCAGATTGACGCTCAAATATTACCGGCTGCTACTAATTTGACCAATATTGTGTGGACGCCAATTGATAATTTAAGCTGTATTGATTGCCTGAACCCAATGGTGTCACCAACAAGCAGTACTACTTATCAACTTCTCGTCACCACTGAGGATGGTTGTGAATTGAGGAGCGAAATTTTGATCACCGTTGATAAAACCAGGCGCGTATTCGTCCCTAATGTCTTTACACCAAATGGTGACGGCCTGAATGATGCATTCAACATTTTTGTGGACGCTGAAAGCATCAACATCATCAAATCCTTCCGGGTGTATTCCCGCTGGGGTGAAGAGGTATTTGGCCTGGACAACTTCGAACCGGGAAGCGCCGGCAGCGAATGGGACGGCACATTCAACGGCGACAAACTAAACCCAGGTGTATTTGTCTGGATGGCAATCATTGAATTCAAAGACGGCAAAGAAGAGGTGTTTAGTGGCGACGTAACGCTGATTCGCTAAAGCGAAATGTATCAATGTATCAATGCGCAATGTATCAATGTATCAATGCGAAATGTATCAATGCGAAATGGTTTAATTGGTGATCTTTGATTGGGTTGTATGGTTTTGAATGAATGGCGATTTGTGTCGAGTAACAATTTTTGTACATTTCGCTTTGAAAAATTAACATTCAATAATTGCGCATTGATACATTGGTACATTGCGCATTGATACATTGATACATTGGTACATTTCGCATTGGTAAATTGATACATTGCGCATTGATAAGTTATGTCGAAGAAGAAACAACAGGGTAAAAAGCATAGACAGCAGGAGCCGGTTGCCGCGGTTAGAAAGACAAGTGGGCAGATTCCGGAGCGATTCATACTTCTTGGCTGCCTGGTACTCACCTTTATCGTTTTTGCCAATACCTTGGGCGCAGGGTTCGTCAATTGGGATGACCACGGGTATTTGTGGCTCAATCCGTTGGTGCAGCCAATTTCCGGGCAGGCCATTTCTGAGATGTTTACAGGTCATACTTGTGGCAACTACTCTCCATTGGTGGTAATGAGTTACTGCATAGAGCATGGCTTTGACAACATAGTAAAGCCCGGGGCGAACGTGATGGATAATTTCAATCCATTTATGTATCACCTCAACAACGTGCTATTGCACCTGGGCGCTACCGCGATGACTTTCTTCTTTTTGAGAGCGCTTGGGTTAAAAGGCTGGGCACTTGGATTGGGAACTGTTTTATTTGGCATTCACCCCATGCGCAGCGAAAGCGTCGCCTGGGTTACGGAGCGGAAAGATGTGTTGTATGGTCTGTTTTATATAGCCTCGCTGTTTACTTACTGGAAGTATATACAGGAGAAGGAAGGTAAAAGACGCTGGTATTTGTTTACGCTTGGACTTGGCTTGCTGGCTTATTTTTCAAAGATCCAGGCTGTTTCTCTCCCCCTTTCCATGTTGTGCCTTGATTATTATGCCGGCAGAAATCTGAAAAGCATGTCGGTTTGGATGGAGAAGGCACCCTTGTTCCTTTTGTCGCTGGTCTTTGGTTTGGTGGGCATACATTTTTTGGGTGAAGCAGAGGGTTTGAAGGAAACCGGCTATGCATTGACAGATCGTTTCTTTTTTGCCACCTACTCGCTGTGCATGTACCTGTGGAAACTGGTCGCACCATTTGGCTTATCTGCCTATTATCCTTATCCCAAATTGGGACACATTCCGATGATTTACTACGCAACGCCTTTTGTACTGGCAGGGGTGGCCTGGTGGGTGTGGAAAAGCGCCAAAAACAATCGGGACATAGTATTTGGCTTTCTTTTTTTCCTGGTGAACATCATGTTTGTGTTGCAATTCAAAGGTGCTGGTAAAGCCTTTATGGCAGATCGTTTCACCTACATCCCTTATCTGGGATTGTTTTTTATTCTGGCAAAAAAATATGGAGACTACACACAGGGAGAAATTAAAAGCAGTTGGTCTAAAACCCTTCCAATCATAGCTCTGGGCTTTGTTGGACTTTGTGCCGTACTCACCTTTATGCAGAACAAGACCTGGCAATCGAGCATCACGCTTTGGGAAAATGCCACTGCAAAGCATCCAAATGACCCGCTCTCCTGGAACAATAAAGGACTGGCCCATCTGGATTTACATGAAAATGAAAAAGCCCTGGACGCTTATGAACATGCATTGAAAGCCGATCCCACCTACTACGACGCCCAATTCAACATGGGTGTTACCCTCAATAACCTAAAACGGTATCAGGAAGCGGCTGTAGCTTATAATAACGCAGTGGCCATTAAACCAAACGACCCGGAGGCCTATTACAGCCGCGCACAGGTATTCAGCAATGGAAACGAAATTGAGAAATCGATTGCCGACTATGAAAAGGCCATTGAGCTGGGCATTAAAAAGCCGGCGCATGAAGTACAGGCAGCCATGGGCAACGCCTACCTGGCTGCCAAGCTCTACGACCAGGCAATCCAAAAATTTGAAGAAGCCATAAAGGGAGAGCCCAAAGTGGATTATTATTTCAAAATGGGCAATGCCATGGCCGCCTCCGGGCGCATGGATGCTGCCATTGCAGCCTACGAAAACTGCATAAAACTGGCACCCGATTTTGCCGATGCCTACAACAACAAAGGCAATGCACTTGCCTCTCAACAACGCTTTTCAGAGGCGCTTCCCATGTTTGAAGAAGCCTTGAGAATCAAACCGGATGCCGCCAATTTCCGTTGCAACCTGGGGCTGGCAAAACACGGCATGGGTGACCTAAAAGGAGCTTGTGCCGACTGGCAAAAAGCAGTTATGGGAGGCTATGCAGGAGCGCAAGGCTTGATTCAGCAGTTTTGTAAATGAATTATGAATTATAAAAACGACCAATTTATAATTCATAATTCATAATTCTCAAAGCATCCCCCACCCTCACAACCGCCTCCCCTTCCCCCATCCAAATTACATTCTGCCCAAAGCAGATCTTTTTACCGAATTGTCTGTAGGTGGATAAAGTCTTCAGTGGTTCCTGCTTTTGCGTACCCGTTTCCTGGTCAATGGTAGGAATGATGCAGCGGGCGCATGGTTTCACTGCCCTGAAAGGAATGCTTCCAATGGTAAAATCCGACCAGTTTTCTTCATCCAGGGGATCGCCACCGGTGAACACAAAGTTTGGTCTGAATCGATTCATGGGCAATGGGGTTTCCATTCTTTCATTCAGATCATCCAGGGTTGATTGTCCTATGATTAAAAATGGGAATCCATCAGCAAAGCTCACGTAGTGCCCTGCCGGGGCGTATCTTCCATCGGTATGCCGATGAGTGGATTCGGGCATCTGCACGAGTCGAAGATTTGATTTCAGGGTATGGGAAAACCAGATGGAGATATCTTCTGGTAAAACATGGGCGGAACACTTGTCGCTCCATATCTCTACATTGACTTTTTCAAGGTCAGGTTGTGGTTCTGACAGCGGAATGCCTAACCGGTTATTTGGTGAATTGATATGGTAAACCTGCAATTGATCACCGGAAATTTCTGTGCGCAATAAAGCCATTTCAGGAATCTCCCGCTGACTCATAAAACGGCCCTGCTCATTTACCAGCATCCAGCGGCGATCGTATTGCAGGCCGCGTATTTCAACTGTTGACTCTTTGAGGGAAATACCGCCAAGAGATTTTATGGGGTATATGTTGATTTCAGATAGGGTGTACATAGGGCGAAGATACGCGAAATAAAGGCTTGATAACCCAAGTTGTGACCTATCCAGATATCTCGCTGTACTCCAAATTTACCACTGTGGATTTGGGGGTAGAACTGAACCTGCGATTTTCAGCCATCCCATGATAACTTTGTCGTGCTGTAAGCATTTGTCGTGCTGTAAGCACATATCCGTTCTACGTTGGGAATAGCATAGCAAGTATGCTGCATTAGCTGGCACAGCGCACTTATGGTGGACGTGTGTTTACAACACGACAAATGAAGCTGAGGTGATTACTCCGTAGCACTTGTAGCGAGGGTCGTTTTAAGAGGTATCAACTAGTGCTAATTTGTCACGTTATTGTTATTCCAAAAGCTTACTGAAGCCAAAACTTTCAAGCTGTTGTATCTTTGGTCAATTCTCACCAGATTACCGATTTTGGCGAGATTTTAGCTGTGCAAACAGATGATGCAACAAACACTATGAGAAAAACTTTCCTGCACATAAGTTGGTTTCTGGGGCTTTTCCCTGCCCTGTTATGGGGGCAACAGGATCCCATGTTCACCAATTACCAGTTCAACAGCCTGACATTCAATCCCGCTTACGCAGGCAGCAATGAACACCTGACCGTCAACCTGGTCCATCGCCAGCAATGGCTGGGATTTGATGGCGCTCCAACCACACAAAGCCTGCTGGCACATACACCGTTGAAAAATGAACGCCTTGGTCTTGGAGTAAGCCTGGTGAATGACAAAATCGGCCCAACCGGATCCTTTGGATTAAGCGGCGCCTATGCTTACCGCCTGTTGGTTGGAAAAAAGAAAAACATGAAGCTTTCTCTGGGGTTGCAGGCAAGCATTGCCAACTGGCACGGCGACTGGCTGGATATCGTGGTAGAACAAGGCTCAGACCCCGCCTTCGAAAGCAATTACAATGCGTGGCTGCCAAATTTCGGAGCCGGCGCATACCTGAGCAGCGATCGCTTTTACGCAGGGCTTTCATGTCCTAAACTGCTGGAAAACAACATACAAAGAGTGCGGAATGGCAAAGAGGAGTTCTTCGGGCAGAGCTATCGACATTGGTACGGCACAGCAGGAGCCATTTTCCCGATTGACGGCGACCAGGTCGTTTTTCGCCCTTCCATGTTGATCAAAGGAACCGGGCTTTTTAGTTCCTTTAAAACAGATAGCCAGAAGCAGCATGTGGGCAGTCCTACAGCCATCAACCTTGATGCCTCATTCTTTCTTCGACAAACTTTCTGGCTGGGACTTACATTCAGAACTGCCGTTCAGGTTGGAAATTCGTCAAACGATTCAGTCGACCTCTGGTTTGCCTGGTATATGCGGAACGGCCTGCGCATAGGTGCTGCCTATGACATTACACTTAGCAAATTGCAATCAGTAGGCCAGCGGTCATTTGAATTAATGGCCGGCTATGAATTTGACATTAAAGTAAAACAAGTAGCCTCACCGCGCTATTTTTAAGAATCAAATGGTAGCTTCGTAATTACCCAAATCGATTTGTACCTTTTATGACTAGATTCATCATTTCTTTAATCATTTGTATTCAAGTATCAAGTGCTGCATTCGCGCAGGCAGGGCACTTAAAAAGGGCCAACGACGCCATGCAGGAACTGGACTATATGACGGCGATAGTGGAATACCAGCAGGTGTTGCAAAAAGAAGACAACACCGAAGCCAAACTGAATCTCGCTGAGTGTTACCGAAAAATAAACGATATAGAAAACGCAGAATACTGGTATGGTCAGATCGTTCGCCTGCCTAATATCAATCCCATTAACAAGCTATACTACGGTATGATGCTGCAGGCCAACGGCAAATGCCCGGTGGCCAGATACTGGTTGCAGCAATACCTGAAAGCCATGCCTGATGATGCCAGGGGACAGTTTCTGGCCAAGGCATGCGATATGGAAGAGGAATTGCTCAATAAAAACCGGGGCATTTACCGCATCACACAATTGCCCATCAATTCGCACCTCGACGATTACGCTCCGGCCATTGTGGGCGATCAGTTGGTGTTTGCCAGCGATAGGGAAACAGGAGTTGCCGTTAAACGTACAAGCATGTGGACCGGGAATCCATTTGCAGAACTTTTTACCGCCACTTTTCAGGTGGATACCACTGGGTTTGGAGATTTTAGATATCAGGTCCCAAGAAAATTCTCCTCTGTGGTCAATACAAAGTTTCACGAAGCCTCCGCCACCTTTAGTGCCGACGGAAATACCGTGTACTTTACCCGAAACAATTATCTCGATGGAAAAGTGGGCAGAAGTGATGAAGGCCTGGTAAAACTCAGTATTTACTCTGCTAAAAAGGATAAAAACGGCAACTGGGGTGATGTGACCCTCCTGCCTTTCTGTTCGGATAATTACAATACAGTTCATCCAAGCCTAAGTGCTGACGGTAAACGGATCTACTATTCCAGCAATCGTCCAGGGGGATTTGGGGGCATGGATATTTATTACTCCGATTTTTACAACGGATCCTGGGGCCCTTCGATCAGCCTGGGGCCAGTTATCAATACAGAAGGCAATGAAATCTTCCCCTTCATTCAGGAAAACGGTCGCCTGAACTTTGCTTCAAACGGACACATTGGCCTGGGTGGTCTGGATAATTTTTACTCTGTCAGCATAGGAAAAAACGAATGGACGATGCCGGTAAATATCGGTGCGCCGATCAACTCCAATTCAGATGATTTCGGTCTCTGCTACGGGCCTGACGAAAGCTGGGGCTTTTTCTGCTCTGACAGACCCGGCGGCGCAGGTCGGGACGACATTTATCTTTTTCAAAAGAATTCTGCACCAATCGAATTGTACGTTTTTGACGCTCAAAGCAAAAAGCCAATCGCCGGTGCTATTGTGGAAAATAGCAACACCAATTTTAAGTTGAGTAGCAATGCCAGCGGCCTGGTGGCCTTTGACATGAAGAAAGCCGAGTGCGCCAATTTTACCATTTCGAAAAAAGGCTATGAGTCCCTCGAACAAGTGGCTTGTGCAGAAAGCTCCGCCAAAGGATTTGTCACGAGAATTGAGTTTCCGCTTCAAAAAGTAAGCAACTACACCGTTCAGGGCATCGTATTTGACATGAGCAACGGCTACCCGGCAGAAGGCGCCGGCATTACTCTGTTGAACGACTGCGGCAAGCCCATTTCCGAAGCCTTTACCACAGGCATTGATGGCCGCTATAAATTTAAACTTGAAAGAAACTGTTGTTACACGATTCGGGCTTCCATGAGTGGATTTATCGCAGCAGTTGGCGAAGGTATTTGTACAAAGAATCCGGCCCTTTCACCCACCATGCGGGTAAATCTAAATCTGGAGCCATACCGCGATGCTGAAGGTTTTATCGTTGACAACAGTGATAAAACTGGCAGACTTCCACGATTCAACAACATTAGTGGTTTGTATGAATACCCTGATGGCAGTCTGGCCAATTTTGAATTGGGAAGTGGACTGGAAATCAGAGATGGTGTTTTGTACGACAACGGCGCCCCCAGTCGGCCAGAAGAAAGTCGCTGGCAACGCGGTTCTGATGGGTTTCTGGTGAATTTATACTACGATTTCAACTCTGCAGATTTGAGATCTGAATCGATGCCGGAACTGGCAAAATTGCTGAAAACATTGCGCGAAAACCCCGACTTTGAAGTAGAAATTGCTTCTTACACTGATGCCAGAGGAACCGATTCCTACAACATGGATCTTTCGCAAAAAAGAGCGGATGCCGTGGTCAATTGGCTGGTATCAAAGGGAATTCCCAGGGCGCAGCTCAGCGCCAAAGGATATGGTGAGACCCGATTGGTAAACCATTGCGGCAATAATGTTCCCTGTACAGAGGCCGAACATCAGCAAAACCGGCGCACAGAATTCCGCATCACCGGCCTGGGAAGCAGCACAATGTCAAAGCCTCCAGAGAAAAAGGTAAAGACCAAAAGCTGTGATGGATGTCCGTTTTGATTGATCTACAATATGTGAAATAAAAAATCCGATATACGATAAATCAAATCGTATATCGGATTCAGGATATCGGAAATTGTATATCAAATTACCTCACGCCAATAACCTCAACCTCAGCGCCTGTAAGCGAGGGGTTGTACCAGCAATCGATGCGTTGAGATTTGAACCTGAGTACGGCATCTTTTGCTTCATCGGCGCTGTTATACCCTTTTACGATATAACTGGCACCTGTTGCGCCACCTGGACACTTACTGCCGCTGTGCCACAGCAACATCAAGCCCTCAATGGCAGGAGCGCGATCTACAGGAGTATCTTTACAATACACTGCAAACTGCACAAAGTGCAATTCAGCAACTGGGGTAAAAATGTCATTTCCTTCCTGGCCGACACCCTTCTTTACTTTGCGCTGAACATCCAGACCATTTACAGTCATGGTTGTGGCAGCCGCAGAAGGTGCAGAATATTCAACAGGCGTAGGAGAGCCATCAGTACTGTACTGTGCAGGGCTTAAGCCTTTTGCAGTAAAAGATTTTTGCGTGGTACCCTGAACCTTGGAAAGAGCAGCCGCGCGACGCGAAGCGCCATCTTCCACAGCGCCGGTACTGGTGTTGCTGTAGGTTGCAGGTTGTGGCGATTTGGTCGTCGTCTTGGCCGTGCTCGTTTCGGCATTAGGATTATACCGACGTACGGTGGTGATTTGAGCAGTTGCAAATGAAACGGTCAACAGGAGTAGGAGCAGTACGAGTGTCTGTTTCTGATTTGTCATGGTGAATTGATGAATGAAAGGATAAAATCTCTACAAAAATACCGCATAAAACGGAATTCAAAACAATTCTGCAATTCTCTTGCCAAATTGTCCTGATATCGCAATAACGGTTTAAATACATAATCTATTCTGTTTGAGCAGAATAAATTATGGTTACTTTTTAAGCGGGGAAATAAACCTGATTAAAGAAATGCTTTGTTTCTGGTTAATGAATGAGCAAAATATTTGAGTAAGATCTTCTGCTATCGAGTGAACTTATCTGCACAACATAGGCTCCAGGATAAAGGTTTGTTGGCTTTAGCTCTATGCTTGTTTCGCCCTGATAATCAATTACTTCACTTTGTAAAATTCTTCCGCTCAAATCCGAGATCGTCAAGGAAAGCTGCCCTGTTTCCAGTTGAAGATTAGTCAATTGAACAGTTTCACCTGAATAAACCGGATTGGGATAGATGTCAAGCCGGTTTAATGCAGCTGCTTCGTTTGTGCCTGTCAGACAATTGGCTGGTTCAATACCAAGTTGTTGAAAACGAAAATTGAACACCTGAAGAGTTGGTGGATCAATTTCTTCAATAATAATTCTTGTGGAGTCAATTACATAGAAAGTCGGAAAGCCGGATACACCGTAAGCACTAACGACTCCATTACCACCGCCATCTTTCCCGCTGATGGAAGGATAATGTATGTTATAGGTTTGATCATAGGCCATCACTTCTGCATCTGTATTCTGGTAATCAATGCCCATAAAGATCACATTGGCATCATTACAGCCGTAATTTTCATAGGCCAGGTTTACTTGCGGACTGTAATACTGACAGGGAATACAGGTGGTAAAATAAAAGTCAAGCACCACCACCTTGCCGGCGTCCAGGTATTCATAAAGTGTATGCATTTCTCCATGCGTATCCGTCACGGTAAAATTTGGCGCCGGATTTCCCACCTGAGAAAAAGTCAATTTTGGTACTAACAACAAGGCAAATAGTAATTTTGAAAAATTCATGTCAAAAGCTTGAAAGTGATTGAGGTTTAAAGCATGCGATGGATTATTTAGCAACAAATTTGCCAGTAAACCTTCCCTCTTTCCCAGATAATTGAATAAAATAAACTGAAGGGATAAGTTTGCCGGTTAGTACTTCGGTCACTACTCCGGTCTCCACATTAAGCTTATTTGCCAATATCTGCCTGCCGCTGAGATCAAACACAGAAAGGTTGTATTCTCCATGGATCTGTTGAGACATGTTAAGATATAAAATTCCAGATTCATAATATGGTACAATTGAACCCGTCGTTTTCGCCTCTCCCGTGCTACTGGTTAGATAAGGGCATAGTCTAAGCAATTGATAACTTACATCCGGATAAAGCGCGTGATTGCCGCCTATTGTATAAATACAACTGTCCAAAGACACTACATTGTGGTAATCTCTGCCAACAGGTAATGGCTCGCAAGGTGTATAGGAATTGGTTTGTGTATCAAAAACCCAGCATTCGGTTCGCTCCTCGAAATCATAATAACCACCCAGCAGATAAATCTTATCGCCAATGGCGGCTCCTTTAATGGCGTGTGTAGCGTTTGGCAATGCAGGCAACGCAGACCAGGAATCATTCACAGGGTCGTATTTGTGTGCTAAATTCCTGGGTGCCGTGTATCCGCCGCCGCCAAACCGGTATATATGCCCTTCTGTGGCTACATGTGCTCCATACCAGAACTGGTTATCTGGCAGGTTATTCTTTGTTATCCATGCATCATTTACTGGATCGTAAGTCTGGCAAAGGTTCGCAACCCCTTGCCCGGCCAAACTATAGAGAACATCATCCAGTGCAACGGCATAGTGAATGGCTCTGGCTTGAGTCAATTTTGCTGCTGCAGCCCAGGAATCGCTAGCCGGATCGTACACATAATGACTGTCCAACGGTTGTCCTGATGTAGGAAATCCGCCACCAAAGAAGTGAATTTTGCCATTTGCCGCCGCCCCTGCCGGTTGTTGTGCCTTATAAGGAACTGGAGCTTTGCTTTCCCAGGTATCCGTTAATTTATCGTAGGCAAAATGAAGGTTAGTGGCGCCATTGCTTCCACCACCACCCATAATATGAATTTGTCCATCAAGCACAGTTACAACCGGAAATGTGAAACGCTCGGGAATGGGCGACAGGGTATCCCATTGTTGAGCGTACTGGATGGCAGGGGTAAGCAAGAATAAAAGCAGAAACTGTAGCAGGGTTTTGTTTGTCATTGTAGAAAGATCGTTTTTCAAGTAATTCAGTAGCTAAAATACTCACAATACTCGAATCATTTAACAAAAAGTAAATTCCCTCCAGGCTCCAGGCTCAGTTAGCAACAAAGGATACCTTTGTGTTCCAACTGCCAATTACACAACAAACCATGACCATTACCTACTTTGGACATTCCTGTTTCCTGGTTGAAACATTTGGAGCCCGCTTGTTATTTGATCCCTTTGTGACAGGCAATCCGCTGGCCGGGCATATTGATGTCGATAACATTCGCTGCGACTTTATCCTGGTGTCACATTGTCACCAGGATCATATTGGAGATCTGGATCAAATTATGACCAACAATCCGGATGCAACGATTGTCGGTATTTGGGAGGTGCATGACCATTACAGCAAGAAGGGATACAAAACCCATCCCATGAACAAAGGTGGTTGGTGGAATTTCAATTTCGGTCGGGTTAAAATGGTGCAGGCTGTGCACAGCAGCAGTTTTCCAGATGGATCATTTGCCGGAGAGCCGGCTGGCTTTGTCGTGGTTGCCAATGACGGCGTTTTGTATTTTGCCGGTGATACAGCTCTCACACTCGATATGCAACTCATCCCCAGAACCTGTCCACCGCTTGATGTGGCCATTTTACCAATCGGTTCTAATTTTACCATGAATGCGGACGATGCAGCGATTGCCGCTGAATTTATCCAATGCGAGCGGATCATCGGCTGCCACTACGATACTTTTGGATTTATCAAAATCACTCACAACCAGGTTATAAAAACCTTCGCGGATGCAGGCCGGGAGCTGTTACTGATGAATATTGGTGAATCGCTATCCATTTAATGTTTAACCCTGATTAATAATTTCCATTTGAAAGCACAATTCCAACCGTTTCCTGTTTTGTTAACCAAACGCCTGCAATTGCGTCAGATGCAGGACCGCGACAGTCCTGAATTGTTTGAACAAAGGACCATGCCGGAGATGTTGACTTACACCGAAATAAAACCACCGGAAAATGAAGAAGAGGTTGTTCGGTTTATTCAAAAAATAAATGACAGTATCAGCCAAAATGCGAGTATTTATTGGGGATTAAGTCTCCAGAATCAGGCAAAATTGATGGGGACCATTTGTCTTTGGAACTTGTCTCCGGAGACAAATTCAGCAGAAATAGGGTTTTCACTCCACCCTGAGTTTCAAAAACAAGGGTTTATGCAGGAAGCTTTAAAAGCTGTATTGGCTTTTGGGTTTGGTAAAATGGAACTGGATACCATCATGGCATATTCACAGCCCGAGAACATCCCATCATTAAAACTGTTACAAAACCACGGCTTTGAATTCAAAGAAAAAGTCGACAAGTACAACGTGTATTCAAATAATAATTTTTCTGCTGCGTTGTGACGCCCGCCTACAGGTTCAGTCTAAAGTCCAGCGATTAAACTTATTCCTGAAAGTGATCATCCTGTATCTCATTCATGACCAAGCCATTGCAAATGGTTTTTAAGGAATAAATATCCGCTAAGTGACATAATCCTGTTTTGAAGTCATTAAGCAAATTGTTAATATTTTTTAAACAATGTGCTTTTAATTAGCGTATAATGAAGGGTTTTTAGTGTGAATTATGTTTTTAAAATCCTAACACGAGAATTGTGGTCCGATTTTAGCATGGTTTTTGACTAACTAGAATACCTGCAAAATTGTATATGATTTTGATGGTTTACTGAAAACTGATTTACCGCATTCCAAAATCGACTTACGAACCGAAGTGTAAGGCGGCAAAGCCAAAAGACAAACCCATCAATTTCCGTTTCTGAATTGGGAAAAAAGTGTTGCTTTTTTCTTAATTTGCTGCGTCTTTTTAATCATCTTCCTTTTGAGCAAAATTACAGTGATAGCAGATCGCTATTTTGTTCAACCGTCCTGCCTTACGTTACACTTTCAATCACCTGAAAAAGGTCTCAATAACGTATCATTCACTATTAGGACGACTTTATGTTCCCATTTGAAAAACACTTTGAAACAACAAAAAGAAGTATCTTCCTAACTCCACTTCTTTTTATCGCAGTCTTTTGCCTTTCTTTTTTCCAGGCAAACACCACAGCTGCTCAAACTTGCGAATTTAATTCCAAGATCCTCTCATCTGATTTCCCCTTTGAAAACTGTCCAGTCGGAGTAGACACCATCATCATTCGGGATACATTTGAGATCAACACCAATTACGAACCATTTCCTGGCAATGGAGGACTTCCCTTTGAAGGCATTCTGAGAGTGGAAGACGGAGGTGTTTTGTACTGGAGTTCCCCAGCCACTTTAAAACTCGGCATTAACGCAAGAATCCTCTTGTACGACAGCGGCCATATCTATCCGGGCAGCCCAACCGACATTGGTTGCAACCCGTTCATGAAGATATTTTTTGATACCGAGGAGCTTGCTAATTGCAGTGGTGGATCCCTTCACAATTTTTCGGATGTTAACCAGGCCGGATGTTTCGATGGTACAGGCATTTGTTGTGATGCAACCATCACAGTCCTGGAACATTCGGGATATTCCAATGACAATGCGCTTTGTTCACCCGGTGATTCTGTAACCCTCTCGGTTTATGGAAGCGGAAACCTTGATTATGATTTTTCCTGGTACCCGGTTATCGGACCAGAAAATGGACCATACACAGTAGCTCAATATCAGACAACCACTTATTCTGTGAGCATTACAGCTATTTTCGATCCTTATGGTCCAGCTGATCCATACTTGCTTACTTGCGGTTCTTCGTCAAAGGTGACAAATAATACCACCATAAACCTGATAGCCAACACAACACCAGTTCCTTGTGCAAGCTCGGCTACAGGCACTGTGAACCTTACCGTAAGTGGGGGCACTGCTCCTTACAAATATATATGGTCTAATGACGCTACTACTGAAGATCTAAACAACCTTACAGCAGGAACTTATACTGTTACAGTAACAGATTCAAAAGGTTGTACCCAAATTAAAACTGCAACAGTAGCCACCGTTGACAATACGCCTCCAACCCTGGCATGTCCAGCTAACGGCAGCGGCGTTGCAGATCCGGGGCTTTGCACTACTACAATCAGCAGCATTGATGCAACTTTCAGCGACAATTGTCCTTCAGCCTTGCTTCTTTATAATATAAGTGGAGCAACCAGCGCAAGCGGAACCGGACAACTTTCAAACTCAATGGCTTTTGAAAGCGGCACAAGCAATGTTACCTACACCGTTGATGATGGTTCAAATCAGGTTTCCTGTTCCTTTAGTGTACAAGTTCAGGATAATCAATTCCCTACAGCAACTAACCCACCTACCATTACAGGCATTCAATGCTACAGTGGACTACCGGCAGTAGACACAGAAGTAGTAACCGATGAGGCCGACAACTGCGGTACGCCCACTGTTACTTTTCAAAGTCAAAGCGTAATTGGCGGCATGGGCTGCCCTGGAAACCCGATGATCGTTTCCAGAAAATACCGCGTAACTGACCCATCCGGAAACGGAATCACGGTGACTCAGTTTCTGCACATTGCAGATGATACAAATCCGGTATTTACCAACGTCCCCAGCAATATCACCGTAAATTGTGAGTCAATTCCAGGAGTTGGCACGGCCAAAGCTGTTGATAATTGCACTGAAATCACTCAGGTTACTTATCTGGGAGAAACAAGAACCAATGGCGCCTGCTCAGATTCCTATACTCTTACCAGAAGCTGGAAGGCGCAGGATGATTGTGGCAATTCAGTAACCACAGCACAGGTCATCACCGTAATTGACAATATTCCTCCTGTATTTTCATCAACTCCTTCAGATGTTACAGTAAGCTGTGAATCAATTCCGGCGGTAGGAACACCCGCTGCCTCGGATAACTGTGATGGAGCGGTTTCCATAACCTTCCTTGGTGAAAATATCGTATCTGGTACTTGTCAGGACAGCTATACTCTCTACAGAAGCTGGAAAGCCGAAGACAACTGTGGAAATACCAATACCACTGAACAGGTAATTACCGTCCGGGATACACAAAAGCCGACATTCACCAGTGTGCCTGCAAATGCCGTTGTTTCCTGCGACGCCATTCCACCGGTTGGCACACCTGCGGCCAGCGACAATTGTGATGCAGATGTGACCATTACTTATTTGGGAGAAACATCCGCAGCAGGGTCTTGCTCGTCAAACTACAATCTGACCAGATCCTGGCAGGCCGAAGACAATTGCGGAAACACCAATATTGCTACCCAAACCATTACTGTACAGGATGTTACCAAGCCTGTGTTTAGTTCTGTTCCTGCCAATGTGACTGTTTCTTGTGATGCTATTCCTGCGGCTGGAAATGCAAGTGCTACAGACAATTGCGATCCAAACGTTTCTGTAATTTATAATGGCGAAACAAGAACCAATGGTGGCTGTGCATACAGCTATACCATCACCAGAACATGGACCGCTACTGATATTTGTGGTAATTCTCAAACTGCCACACAGTTAATCAGTGTAGAAGACAATACAGCCCCAGTATTTACCAGCACACCGGCTGATGTAACGGTATCATGCGATGCGATCCCGAACATTGACTCACCAGAAGCCACTGATAATTGTGCTTCTAACGTAAACATCACTTATGGTGGTGAAATAAGGGAAGATGGCGGTTGCCAATACACCTATCGCCTTCGCCGCAGTTGGACCGCTATGGATGAATGTGGCAATGCATCCACTACCGAACAGGTAATTGATGTTCAAGATACCACGGCTCCAGTTTTCGACGTGGTTCCAGCCAATATTACGGTGAGCTGCGATGCTATCCCTGCCATTGGCACTGCGCTTGCTTCGGACAATTGTGATCCATCTGTGAATGTTGGATTCCAGGGAGAACATCGGTTTGATGGCGGCTGTGCGCAAAGTTATTCTTTGGTAAGGGAGTGGATGGCTATGGACGCTTGTGGAAATACTACACTGGCCTCCCAAACAATTGTCGTTGAAGATAATACCGCTCCAGTGTTTACCTATGTACCACCGGCAGTGACTGCAAGCTGCGAATCCATTCCTGCAGTCGGCAACCCTACTGCGGCGGACAACTGCTCTGGAAGTCCTATCATAACATACCTGGGAGAAACCATACCAAATGCCGGAGGCGCCTGCCCAGGCAATTTCACCATTATTCGTTCCTGGGAGGCCAGAGATGAATGTGGAAATGCCAGCATAGCCACACAGGAACTCACTGTAAAAGACATTTCTGAACCGGTTGTACTAACCGTGCCTGCAGATGAAACCGTTAGTTGCTCCGCAATTCCTGCAGTTGGAACACCAACGGCAACAGATAACTGTGATGCAGACCTTACCATCACATTTAATGGAGAAACACGCAGTGGCGGCTCCTGCGCCAATAGTTATACACTCCAACGGAAATGGACCATTGCTGATGACTGTGGTAATACCGCTACAGCCATTCAGACGCTAACAGTAATAGATACAACGGCGCCATTTTTCACCATGGTACCTGATGATATTACGGTAAGCTGCGAGGACATTCCTACAGTGGGCGATCCTGAAGCGCTTGATAATTGTGCGTCTGCGGTTAGCATCTCTTACACAGGTGACCTCCGTATTGACGGTGCTTGTCCCGACACCTATAAACTACTGCGCAGTTGGTCAGCTCAGGATAGCTGTGGGAATATTGCTACCACCATCCAAACCATTACAGTAAGAGATCAGACACCACCGGTATTTATATCTGTACCGGCTGATGAAACCGTGAGCTGTGATGCCGTTCCGGCGCCAGCAGCTCCCACGGCCACAGATAACTGTGCCGCCAATGTGAGCATTGTTTACAATGGCGAAACAAGAACTGATGGCAATTGCCCTAATTCGTACACATTATCCCGCAGCTGGACCGCCAGCGATAATTGTGGTAATACCAGCATCGTTACGCAAATTCTCACTGTTCAGGATGTAACGCCACCTTCATTCACTTTTATTCCACCCGGAATAACGGTAGAATGTGATGCAATACCATCAGACGGGCTTCCAATAGCCAATGATAATTGTTCGAGCGATGTAAACATCGCCTACATGGGTGAGGTGAGAACTGATGGTAGTTGTCCTGGCAACTACACTCTTTTGCGCACCTGGGAAGCCAGTGATGAATGTGGCAACATTTCTACGGCCACACAAATGCTGGTTGTTCAGGATCTAACAGCGCCTACAGTACTGTCTGTTCCGCAGGACGAAACCGTTAGCTGCTCTGACATTCCAGCAGTTGGCGCCCCTGTTGCAACGGACAATTGCGATCCAAATCCGAATATTGTATATGATGGCGCTACCAGAGCAAATGGCACTTGCCCTAACAGCTATACATTGACAAGGCACTGGACCATTTCCGATAATTGTGGAAATACCAGCACAGCCATCCAAACACTTACTGTGGAAGATGTCACACCGCCTGTATTTACAGCCATGCCTTCCGATGTTACAGTTAGTTGCGAATCGGTTCCAGCCGTTGGCACACCAAGTGCCACAGACAATTGTTCTGCCAATGTGACCATTTCTTACGATGGAGCCGTTAGAACAGATGGCGCTTGCCCTGACTCCTATCTTCTGGAGCGCAAATGGATTGCTGTTGATAGCTGTGGTAATGCTTCTTTTGCTTCCCAGTTTATTACCGTGCAGGATCTGACGCCACCTAACTTCATGAGCCTGCCTCCTGATGTAACCGTGAGCTGTGACGATATCCCACCAGTTTTCACTCCAACAGCTGTGGATAATTGTGACGCCTTTGTTACCATCAGTTACAGCGGTCAGACCCGCATTGACGGCAACTGTACTTACAGCTACATTTTGAAAAGAGATTGGGTTGCGACAGACAATTGTGGCAATGCAACTACCGCCCAGCAAACAATTACTGTTCAGGATATTAAGCCTCCTGTTTTCACATTTGTACCTGCAGGCACAACGGTCAATTGCGAGTCAATCCCGGGCGTTGATATGCCTACCGCTACGGATAATTGCGATCCGGATGTGACCATTACCTACAAAGGTGAAACACGTACAGACGGAACATGCCCAAGTAATTATTCATTGCTCCGCACCTGGTCGGGGGTAGATGATTGTGGAAATGAAACCACTGTTACCCAGCTCATTCAGGTTCAGGACATTACGGCTCCAAGCTTCAGCTTTGTCCCCGCAGATACAACCGTGAATTGTGATGGATTACCTGCTCCGGGCTTGCCAATGGCAACTGATAATTGTGATGCATCACCCAACATCATTTTTGCGGGCGAAACCATCATGAGCAGCACCAGCCCGGACAGTTACACGTTGGAAAGAAAATGGATTGCTTCTGATGCCTGTGGTAATGCAACCGTGGCCACGCAAATGCTGACCGTACAGGATACAGTAGCTCCGGCGATCATCTGTCCTGCTGACATCGTGTTGGATGCTGATGGCTCGAACTGCTCAGCCATTGTCACCTTTAATGCACCGGTTACCTCTGATAACTGTAGTACTATTTTGGACGTTTCATCGAGCGCTACTTCAGGCCAAGCATTCCCGATAGGAAAGACTACAGTGACCATGACGGTGAAAGACCCTAGCAATAATGAAGCTTCCTGTACTTTCACAGTAACTGCCAGAGACACAACAGCACCAGTGCTGCACAACTGTCCGGCAGACCTGACATTCACCACGGATCCAAGCAGTTGTGACACCATGGTCACCTGGCCCGATCCGTCTGTGACTGATCCTTGCGACAGTTATGCCATCATACCGACTTCCAATATTGCCAGTGGCACCATAATGCCAACCGGGATTGAAACTGTTGTGTATACAGCAACAGATACCACTGGAAACAACTCGCAGTGCAGCTTCCAGCTGACTGTAAATGAACTGGTTCCTCCGGTAATTGTAAATTGTCCTCAGGATATTGTGTTGCATACCGATACCTGTAGCGCAACAGCGAACTGGATTGATCCTCAGGCAACAGATAATTGTGCTCCACCTGTGTTAACGGTGAATATTCCTTCCGGATCTGTTTTCCCGGAAACCACTACAATGGTTGAATATACAGCCACGGACGTGTGGGGGAACACTGCAACCTGTAGCTTCAATGTGACGGTGATTGACGATGTGGCACCAACCTTTGGTGGTTGCCCAAGTGATTTCACCGTTGATGCCGGTGTTTGTGAAATTCCGGTAAGCTGGACGCAACCTGTGGCAACGGATAACTGTACTGCTGACCCAATCGTATTTTCGGTTCCAGCCATCAACGACACATTCCGTCTGGCTTTACCACTGTCCATGTTTATGTTCAGGATCCAAGTGGAAATCAGGACACCTGTACGTTTGTAGTGGAAGTAATAGGCCCAGCGATAGGCCTGGCCACGCTGCCGGCAGATCAGTCATTTGTTGGCTGTGAGGCTGTTGCTACCTGGAATCCGCCAACACCAACCGGTATTTGCGGCCCATTCACCCTGACATCCAATTACGAGCCAGGTGATACATTTGATATTGGCGTTACAGAGGTCATATACACCCTGGAAGACACCCTGAATCATACAGTAACAACAAGCTTTACCATTACAGTTACAGAGCTGGTTCCACCACAATTTGACTGTCCCGTATCACCTATTAAGGTAAATACCAGTGGCGCCGTGCTTCAGGATATATCTGCATTCCTGATGGCGACAGATACTACCAGTACTTGTGATGGCGTGGATTTACAATTCCTGTACCCAATTGCTACGGACAACTGTTCCGACCCGATTGTGACGCAAATGGATGGTCCGCTGAGTGCTGAAGTATTCAATCTGGGCACACACAATTTGGTGTTCCAGGCTCAGGATGATGCAGGAAACACAACCCTGTGTTCCGTTGAGGTTCAGGTATTGCCGTTGTTACCCGTAAATCCACAGGTTAGCGATGTGATTGCCTGCGACGGCGATGAGGTTACCATTTCGGCCAATGTAATTTCCGGTGCTACCTACACCTGGGATGGTCCGGATGCACCATACCCGGATAACAACAACCTGTTGATTCCATCCTTGAACGAGGACCTGACCGGAATCTACACCGTTTATGCAACCATTAATGGCTGTAAGACTCCTCTTGACTCTGCTTTGGTTCGCATTGGCCATTTGCCTGTAACCGCCGACGACCTTGACTATGAGGTAGGAACCAACGAGACTCTGGCAAATTTCAATGTATTGCTCAACGACACCTACGAACTGGACGATTACACAGTAACCCTGTCCAGTCCGCTTGATGGATTAATAGACCACGGCAATGGTATTTTCTCCTTTAACGCAGGACCGAAGAATACGACCTACTCTTTCTTCTACACCCTGTGTTCCAAGACTTGTCCGGACCTGTGTGATATTGGTACAGTTTCCATCACCGCCAGAGAACGTATTTGTGCCTTTATTCCGAACATCATCACGCCAAACGGTGATGGCGTAAATGACTTCCTCATTATTCCATGTCTCGACATGGAGCCTTATCCTGACAACCAACTCATTATTTTCAACCAGTGGGGTCAAAAGGTATATGAGGCGGCACCTTACAGCAATGAGCCTGATAAGGCGTGGCGCGGAACTTTGAACGGAATTTCCGGAAAAGATCTGCCTGATGCGCCTTATTATTACATATTCAAGGCCACGCCAGAAGACAGCGGATTGAAAGGATTTGTAGAGATATTCAGGTAATTTACCTGTACAATAAATAATTCACAGAGGGGTTAAAGTACCTGTTTCCGAAATTTGGAAGCGGTATCTTTAACCCCTCTCATTTTTACCTAACTATGCTAGTTCGCTATTCTAAAATCGGCTATTGGTTACTGTTAATGGTTTATAGCCAACAGGTCGTGACTGCCCAATCTGCTAAGTTTACAAAACAATTTCAACTTATTGACTTACCAGACACAATGCATATTGAAATAGATCAGTATGCAACCCGTACAGATACGATCCCATCAGAGGAGTTTTTCAAACAAATTCCTCAGCGCTTGCTACATGACATCGATCATATTGCAGATCCAGAAACGGCAGTGGTTTTGGGAAAAGAGTATTTCAAACTCGATGATAGCACGTTTGTATATTGGGTAGAGATCCACCAGTCCTGGTTCCAAAACCATTCTCTTTTCATATACAACAGCGAACAAAACAAATTCACCGATCGAATAACAGTGGCAGAATTATACGGCGGCGATGGCGGACAAAGTCTCTTTGGTTCCTGGATATTCGATTTTGACGGCGATAAAAAGCCTGACATTGTTCGGCAGCATGTCGAATACTATGTAATTCCCAAAGAAGACGATGTTGAAACAGTACAGGAAAAATCGGCAGAATTGCTTTTGTGGCGTAACGGACATTTTGAACTTCAGGCGAATTCAAACGAACAGGACCTAATTAAGCGCTTTCCTGTAAAGAGCTTTTGGGATTAATGCCTACGAAAGTATCTTACCAGATAATCAATATTTAAAACAGAAAGCCAAGCTCCTCCCGTTAATGCCTACAAATATCTTACAAACAGAAGGATTAAGTGAAGAGCAAGTGATTGCTTCAAGAGCCTTGCATGGTTCAAATACGCTGGAATTTAAAAAACCCAACTGGTTTTTAACAGCCCTCTTAGACCTTGCAAAGGAACCAATGGTACTGTTGCTGCTGGCTGCTTCCCTGATCTATTTTGTGAGTGGCGAAGCCGGAGACGGCATTTTTCTTGCTGGAGCCATTTTGTTGGTGGCCACCATTTCCCTGTATCAGGATTCCCGAAGTAAAAACGCGCTGGAAAATTTAAACAAACTGAGTCAGCCGAAATGTAAAGTCGTTCGATCCGGTGCCGTTCAGGAAATAAACATCGAAGAGGTGGTGGTGGGTGATACGATGATCGTTGAAGAGGGCGGTTCAATTCCTGCTGACGGAAGGATTATTCATTCCAATGATTTTTCAGTCAATGAATCCATGCTCACCGGAGAATCGCTTCCGGTCTTTAAAAATCAGGATAGGACAGACAATCAAATTTTTCGCGGCACAACGGTTACCAGCGGTCTGGCCGCAGCCGAAGTGATGGCCATTGGCCATGAAACCAGTCTTGGCAAGATTGGGAAGAGTTTGGAAGATATCCAAGAAGAGCCTACCCCACTGGAAATCCAGATAGGAAGTTTCGTGCGGTATATGGTGCTGGCTGGCGCTGCCATATTTTTCATTGTATGGGGAATAAATTATGTAAATTCAGGAAACGTTCTGGATAGTCTGCTAAAGGCGTTGACCCTGGCCATGAGCATCTTGCCGGAAGAAATTCCGGTGGCCTTTACCACCTTTATGGCCCTCGGTTCCTGGAAGCTGATGAAAATGGGCATTGTGGTGAAACAAATGAAAACCGTTGAAACGCTTGGCAGCGCAACCTTGATTTGTACAGATAAAACAGGAACCCTTACAGAGAACAAAATGTCCCTTGCCAAAACATTTGTTTTCAAAAAACCGGAAACGGAGGAGGAGATTAAACAGCGAGAAAACCAGCTGATCAGGATTGCCATGTTCGCCAGTGAACCCATTCCATTTGACCCGATGGAAAAAGCCATTCATACAGCATATAGGGATTCTGGAGAAAAGGATGAGCGTCAGGAGTATAAAATGACTTACGAATATCCATTGGAAGGTAAGCCTCCCATGATGACACATATTTTTGAAAATGAATCAGGGGGAAGAGTCATTGCAACCAAAGGAGCTCCAGAGGCCCTGGTTGCAGTTTCTCAACTTACCGAGGAAGAAAAAAACGACATTCATAGCGAGTTGCAAGTCCTGGCAAAGGACGGGTATCGGGTATTGGCCGTCGGGGAAGCCGAGTTTTCTGGAATTGATTTCCCAGCCGAACAAACTGAGTTTCAGTTTACCTTCCTGGGCATGCTGGCTTTTTACGACCCGCCAAAAGCAAACATATCTGAAGTATTGCAGGCCTTTGATGAAGCGGGTATAGAGGTAAAGATCATTACAGGAGACAATGAAGTCACCACAAAAGCCATTGCCAAACAGGTTGGGTTCAGAGGCGCCGAGAAAAGTATTTCCGGAGATGCCATTATGCATTTGACTGATGAAGAGCTAAAACCGATTGTTGCTGAAACCGGCATTTTCACCCGAATGTTTCCGGAAGCCAAGCTTAGGATCATCAATGCGCTGAAAGCCAATAAAGAAATAGTGGCCATGACCGGTGACGGGATCAATGACGGTCCCGCATTGAAGTCGGCACATATTGGAATTGCCATGGGGGAAAAGGGCACCGAAATTGCCAAACAGGCCGCCTCCCTGATTCTGCTGGAAGACGACCTGTCGAAAATGGTGGATGCAGTCGCTATGGGAAGAAAGATTTACAGCAACCTGAAAAAGGCGATCCAGTACATCATTTCCATTCACCTGCCCATTATTCTGGTGATATTTCTGCCATTGGCCCTGGGCTGGATTTATCCGAATATTTTTTCCCCCATACACATCATTTTCATGGAGCTGATCATGGGACCTACCTGTTCCATCATTTATGAAAACGAACCCATGGAAAAAGATACCATGTTGCAGAAACCCCGGGCTTTTACCACGACCTTTTTCAATTGGAAAGAACTCAGTACCAGTATTGTTCAGGGATTGGTAATAACGGCTGGAGCCCTATTTGTGTACCAGTATTCGGTCAATCACGGTGGTTCAGAAGCCATCACACGCACTATGGTATTCGTTGCAATGATCACAGCGAATATCATGCTTACGCTGGTTAACCGCTCGTTTCACTATTCCATTTTTACCACATTGCGCTACAAAAACCATTTGGTACCGCTCATTATTCTGATCACCATATCCCTCACGGCCTTAATGGTTTATTTCCAACCCATGACCCGCTTTTTTGAGTTTGCTTCCTTAAGCACCCGACAAATTGGAGTAAGCATGTTGGTTGGAGCCATCTCGGTTATATGGTTCGAACTGGTTAAATGGTATGAAAGGAAAGCTGTTTCAAGATTTTAGTGTGCCAATAACCTGCCATTTAACTCCCGCTTTTCCATGCCAAGTGGTGCATAATGGACTTTAAGACCACTGCCACCTCCCGAGTTGAAATAAACCAGCTTGAACATGTGCCAGCCTCTTTGCAAATTCGCCAATCCGGATTGTTCTGCCATGCCGTGATCACCGTCATTATCCACCACCACATCGCCATCAATAAAGAGCAGGGAGCCGTCATCTGACTCTGTCCAGAATTTATAGCCACCGGTTTGTTCTATCAATACATAGCCTTTCCATATCATACCGCATTTCCCTTTGCAAAGCGGGTCCAGCTCGAAATCCATGGCTTCGCCCGATTTTTCCAAAAATCCATTCTGAACAGACTCGGATGTGTATTTGCCATACACTGAATTTACCTGTGCATAGAGACCGGGTTTTGGTGCTCTGGCCATGTTAATATTGGGTTTTAAATTATACAAACGCACCACCTGTTCACTTTCCTGGCTCATCAACAAACCGCGCTTAAAGGCTTTTGCTCTTACCTTACAGGCAACAGCCGGAGAAAATGGATATGTATAGGCAGTAGACGTTCCTGTTGGCTCCGAACCATCTGTCGTGTACTTAATGCTGGCATCTGGCGTGCTGCAACTGATGCTTACCAAAGGCTTCAGGTTATCGGGATCATAGCTCAGATCGATTTCCGGTTTTGCCACGAAATCACCAACACCTGTAATTTTTAAGCAATAGGCGTAATTGCAGGAATATTTAGACGGGATGTATGGAGGAAGCGAGACTACCAAGTTGCCATTTACATTATCTGCTTTCAGTTTTTGTCCGGTAGCCAGCAAGCTGACTTCCCCGCCGATACCCGGCAATTGAAGGTCTTTTAAAACCAATTTACCATTGTCCGGCCAAGCTGGGAATATGGCATACAAAGACTTGGTTTTAGGATTCCAGGTAAAAAACAACTCCTTGGCGGCGTATCCGGGGTCGGGATCAACGGTTTGTTTCAGCAAAGGATCGCCCTCACCTTTCCAATCGCGGCGTCCTGCACTCCATTGGCAGGTTGTTCTCCAGCGTCTGGTATCGTAAATGGCTTCTCCATTTGCTTTCAGCCATTTCCCGATTTCCAGCAACCTCTCCTGCATGATGGGTGGGATATTTCCGTGAGCATCCGGGCCGATATCCAGCAGGAAATTGCCGCCTCTGGAGACTTTATCGATCAAATGCAGCACAAGCGATTGTGCGGAATTATAATCCCAGGCGTCTTCTGCTCGGTTATAGCCATAAGAATGTCCCATGCCGCGACTTTCTTCCCAGGGGTGATCTTCAAAATCCATATCCGGTTGATACTCGGGTGTATAAATGCCGGCGTGTTTGAAACGAACGCCTACTCCCCAGCGGTCGTTTACCACTACCCGGTTGCGCACACTGCTTTCATTATATAGCCAGGCAAGAAACTCCGGTGACTTCCATTGCTCGGGTTTTGCTTCCCAGTCGCCATCGGCCCATACTACCCATGGATTGTATCGCTTCACTACATCATACAGTTGAGGCATGGCGTGCTGACTCGCATACCGCTCTTTGTCAAATTGCCACAATGGGTTAAACCATTCATATAGGGAGAAATACAAGCCGGGTTTTACGGAGGTTTTGTTCAATGCTGTAAACAGCTCACCCAGCAGATCACGTCCGGGTCCAACTACATCGCTGCTCCATGGGAAGCCCCAGGTTAGCGATGCCTGTTCGCTTGGCCACAGACAATATCCATCGTGGTGTTTAGAGGTAAGCACCACATATTTTGCGCCTGCATCCTCGAAAAGTTTGGCCCATTCATCGGGTTCGAACAAATCTGCTTTGAAATCCTCTGCCAGATCGTAATACGTGCGATTGCCAAAATTCTTTTTGTGATACGCGGCTACAAGTCCGTCGTGATTGTTGTTTTCAAGCGAATGCTGGTACCATTCTGCATAGTTCCCTTTTTTGGTAAAGGCCGGCACCGAATACATACCCCAGTGTATGAAGATTCCGAATTTGGCATCCAGCCACCATTCCGGTGTTGGCCGTGAATCTAGCGATTTCCAATCGGGGGTATATACTTTTTGGGTTTGGGCAAATTGCGGAATTAAAGAAAGAATGAGTACTGAAAGCAGAAATCGAATCATAAGACGGTAGTTTAACGGGCAAGGTAAACAATCAATTGTTTTGACATTTTTCGGTGTTGGCAGCGTGGCGGTATGCAGGTTAGTTTCTTTATTCACCACAGATTACACGGATTTTCACGGATTGCCTTCGGCAATTCTTTCATTAATCTGTGTAAACCGTGGTGAATAGGACAAGCATTTCGAAACTTGAAATTTTGAACTTACTGGGATTTACATTTACTCAGGATTTCAGTCACTTCCTCATAACTGAAAGCAGGATTGGCATTTCCCCAGGAGTTATTGATGTAGTTCAGGAGGTTTGTAATCTGGATATCCGACAAGCCGGGCATACCATCCATTTTTTCGGTAAAAACCCTGCCATTAACCGTGATGGTGTCCTCCAAGCCATAACGAATGATGCAGGCCAGTTTATCCCGGTTTTTCGCCAGATAGTCCGCGCCAGCCAGTGGTGGGATCAGGCCAGCAAGCCCTTCTCCCGTTTCCATGTGGCAATTGGCACAAGTGCTTTTATAGAGTCGGCCACCGCTGGCATAGGTATTGTTTTCACAGGAAACTACAACGGCCAAGAGGCAAATTGCCGTGAATACGGCTGGAAAATGGTGCTTGAGCAAAGCTTATGTTTTTTATTCAGGAAATGAGGGGGCAAATTACAACTTCGTAGAGGCGTATTCACCAATTGCTCTCACCAGTTTGTCGAGTTCAGCCGTGGTTGTGTACACATTGGGTGTAACACGAACGCCTTTTACATCTTCCCACTCAATAGACACCGTATGAATTTTGTATTTATTGAACAGGAATTCTGCGATGTCTCCGGGTTTTACACCTTCAAAACCAAAATTACCGATGGCGCAGCTCCAGTTTGGATTCAGAGATGTATAAAATTTGATGTTGGGGACATCCTGAACACGCGACATCCAGTAGTGTTTCAAATAGTGCAGACGCTCGCGTTTGCGCGTGCTTCCTATCAGATTGTGCAGGTCCAGGGAATAACCGATTGCCATTTCAGTCGGAAAACTTCTGGTACCCAGGCTTTCAAATTTTCGGATATCGGTGCTGTGTGGTTCGCCATTACCCAGTAGCGGCCAAACGTTTTCAATCTTCTCTTTTCTGATCCACATCATGCCGGTGCCATAAGGGGCACAAAGAAATTTGTGCAAACTAGTCCCAAAATAATCACAACCCAAATCCGGTATTTTATAATCCAATACAGCAAAGGAGTGCGCTGCATCCACCAGGACTTCAATGCCTCGTGCGTGGGCAGCATCGGCAATTTTTCGGGCAGGCAGTATCTGACCGTTCCAGTTGATGATATGCGTAATGTGAACAATTTTGGTTTTCGCCGTAAATTTTGAGGTATAAGCCTTTGTCAAATAGTTTTCATCCTCGGAGGGGAGTTCCAGATCCACCCAAACAAGTTTTATTCCATCGCGCAATTCTCTTTGTTTCCAGGCATTCACCATGTTTGGATAATCGTATTTTGAGAGCACAACCTCATCGCCGGCTTTTAGACTCAAGCCAAAGATGACAGAGTTCAACGCTTCGGTAGAGTTTCGGTTGATGGCAATTTCTTCCGGATCTACCCCAGCCAGTGCCGCCAGGTTTTCCCGCAATGGCTCTCTATCCTGATCCAGAACGCGCCACATGTAATAGGATGGCGCTTCGCTGCACATGCGATTGTAATAATCCATCGCATCCAGCGTAGCCCTGGGTGTTGGACTCACACCACCGTTATTCAAATTTATGATCGAAGGATTGGCAGCATACGCCTGCCTGATCTGACGCCAAAAGTCATCTTCGGTTTGTGTATCAAATGAGCCGGATGGCAATTCGGGTGCTGCAATTCCCGGAAAGGCAGACACCAGGTTTTGATGTAGCGCAAATGCTCCAAGCATTGATGCCGTCTGACGAATAAAACTTCTGCGGTCATTCATAACGGAATAGAATAGTCTGGTTTACGATAGCCGAAAGATGCAAAAAAATCGGGGCAGAAACCCAATTAATTTTGCAAAACAGCCTGTACATCAAAATTAGAAGTAAAAGGGGTATTATCTTTCAGCATAAAATGTCCTAGTTGCAACAATTCATTTGTGAAGTTTGCCCGCATCTTTGTTCAAAATATATTCATCATGAAGACCAATTATGTAAGCCTGGCCCTGCGACTCATTGCCGCTTTCATCCTCGGACAAACCCTATTTTTCAAATTCAATGCTGCTGAAGAAAGTGTGTACATCTTCGAAAAACTCGGAGCAGAACCCTGGGGGAGAATTGGCTCAGGTGTAGCTGAACTGGTTTGTGCCATTTTGCTTCTAATTCCCCGCACAGCCTGGTTGGGTGCATTGGGCGCTCTGGGGGTAATCTCTGGCGCCATACTGTCACACCTCTTTGTGCTAGGCATTGACGTGAAGGGAGATGGCGGACTTTTGTTTGGCCTTGCAGTGGTTGTATTTGTATGCAGCGCCGGTGTTCTTTGGATCCATAAGGCTGATCTTACTGCTTTTTTAGCCCGATTCCGAAATTGACTCTATTCCCATTGTGCAATTCACCCTGCTTTTGCATCCTTGTTCATACATTTGGCAGCAAATTCTCTGAGTAAACCATGCTGCAATCATCACGGTCAACCCGTACGGAACAATTAAGCGACGAACAGTTGCTGGCTGCCTACGTGGAAAAAAATGATGTGCAGGCTCTGGGAGATCTGTATGAGCGGTATATGCCCATGGTGTATGGGGTTTGTTTGAAGATATTGAAGGACGCAGGTAAGTCAGAAGATGCCGTAATGGCCATTTATGAAGAACTCACCCGCAAAGTAAAAGTACATGAGGTGGCGTCCTTTAGAGGCTGGCTCTATGTTCTGGCAAGGAATCATTGCCTGATGGAATGGCGAAAAAATCAACGGAAGCCTACCAATCATCACGCTCCCGAGGATATGGTGAGATACGACGCCACTGAACAAGCTTTTGAATATGAACTGCCCAATGAATCAGACCCCTTAGCCAAATGCCTGGAAGAACTGAATAAAAAACAACGAGACTGCGTCCAATGGTTTTACTACGAGGATCTTTCGTACAAAAACATTTCTGATATGATCAATGAAGAGGTGGGTAAAGTGCGGTCGTATATTCAGAATGGCAGGAGGAATTTGAAGTTGTGTATGGAAAGGGAGCAGTGATTAATGGTTAATGGTTAATGGTTAATGATTACCATTAATGGTAAGGGATTCATAATTCATAATTCATAACTCATAATTTAATCAAGGTTGAATAATTCATCGAACATCAATGACAAGCGTTTTCTTGATTTGCTGCAGAAGTGGCAATCAGGGGATTTTACGCGTGCCGATGAGGTGGAGATGAATCAATTGACCCGTAATGATCCGTTTTTGAAGGAAGCTGCGGAGGGTTATTATGATAATCCGGAGCTTGATCATGAGGCCGTGCTGGAGGCTTTGCGTAACAAGGTTCGTGGAAAGAAGGGAGTGCGGCGTGTGATGTTTCCACAGTGGCTGGCGTTGGCTGCGGCTTTATGCCTTATTTTGGCAGCAGTTTGGTTTGTTAATGGCCCTTCAACAGAATTGAAAGAGGAGGGTTTGGCTGATAACAGGGCTTTATCGACAGACTCAGCCAGCGAGCCTGAAGAAGCCGAAAATATCGAAAGCAAGACTGCGCGCGAAGAACCTGCGGTTACGGCTGTGCAGTCGGCTCCAGTTGAAGATCAAGCTGGCGTGGCATCTACATCCAGGGACAGACAACTGGAAAGTGTACATAAGGCCATGGATCAAAGTATTGGAAATTTGGATGATAAGGAGGCAGATATCCAATCAGATGAATTGGCCATGAGCGAAACATCTGGTATGGAGAAAAGTCAGGGCGCTGGAGAGTATGCTGCCAAACCGGATCCTCAACCATCTCGTTCCCAATCTACTGCAAAACAGAGTAGTGCCAAGAAAAGACCTGTCGAATCTGCACCCGCCGGTTACCAAAAAGACGACGCCTATAAATCTGAAGAGGCTGCAGCTCAGGTCAATCAACCGGTGGGCGGCTGGGACACCTTCAGAAACTACCTTTCAAACAAAGCCCGTTTGACCCCTTCCGCGCAGGCCAATAATATAACCGGCACCGTGCGCATGCAATTTGAACTGGATGCCAGCAAAAAGCCCGTCAAATTTCTCGTGATCAAAGCCCTTGGTTATGGCTGTGATGAAGCAGCCATGAACCTGATAAAAGAGTACAAATGGGAAGGGCCTGCTAGTCAGCCAATTTTGGTTGACATTCCATTTATACGATAATACCCATGGATCGAATATCGTGGTTGAAACAAAAGTAGAAGAGTAAACTGCGATTCCCTCCCCCGCCTGTATAGGCAGATTTCAAACCACCAAAAGCATTGTGAAGATTTTGTGGATCCGGGGTAATCTCAGAATGGTAATCATTCAATGATGAAACCTTTAATCAGGTTCGGAACAAAAAAATCTCCTAAATCATTATAATCATAGCACAAATCACATAAATCAAGGTATATCTTGGCGCCATGTTTATTCAGTCGCTCAAAACCAGACTTGCCCAGCCCTACCCCCTGCGAAATTCCTGGCGCGTCGGCTTGATAAGTGGTCTTACTGCCGGCGCGTTTGTCTCCTTTTTTCTATACGCTTTCCAACCCTTTGGAACCAAGGTACCCAAGGGTATGGAATGGCAATATTTCAAGGTGTGTTTGCTGTTTGGACTTGTGACCCTGGCAACTACCTTGTTGGTCACTTTCCTGACTGTAGTATTCAAAAAGACTTTTGATGAAGAGAAATGGGTAATCTGGAAGGAGATTCTTTTCAATTTGTTTTTTATCGGTTGCATCGGATTGGGCAATTTACTGCTGGCTCATGTTCTCTGGAATACGCCCCTCAGTTTAAAAACCATCTGGTATTGGCAGGGAGCCACCTTTGCAGTCGGTGTTTTTCCCATTACTGTTGGTGCCCTGATGGCTCAGGTAAAACTCAGCCGAAAATACAGCGCTGAGGCAGATAAAATTGCGCTGAAACCCCACAAACCTCATACTGAAGAACTAATACTGGAAGGTGATAACCAACATGAAGTGATCCGGATAACCTCTGATCAACTGGCTTATATTGAAGCTGCCGACAATTATGTACGAGTCTTCTATTTTGAAAACCAACAGCTTAGGCATGACATGTTGCGTGCCACCATGAAAAAAATGGAGGACGCTGTGTCAGCCCACAAACAGTTGTTCCGCTGTCATCGAACCTATCTGGTTAACCTGGATCTCGTACAGAAAGTAAGTGGAAATGCACAAGGCTACAGGCTCCATTTGCACAACGTGCCAGAAAGCATCCCTGTATCCAGAAATCTGAATAATGACATTCAGCAAATGTTTCTTTAACTCTAAGCCTTTATGGACTATTATCGCTACGATCTGAAAACAAGTGCTGAAACAGCCGAGATTTTGATGGCTTATCTCTCCGACACGCCATTTGACACTTTTGAAGAAAATGAGTCCGGCCTCGCTGCATTTCTACCAGGAAACGAAAACACCGAGGAAATAGAAGAAACATTGCAGAGCCTGACCAGCCAATTTGAATTCAGTTGGGAAAAGTCATTCATCCCGGGGCAAAACTGGAACGAAATATGGGAATCAAATTTCCACCCAGTGATTGTGGGTAATTTCTGTGCTGTCCGTGCCGATTTTCATGAACCCATATCAAATGTACAATGGGAATTGGTGATCAACCCTAAGATGGCTTTTGGAACAGGCCACCATGAAACCACCTGGCAATGCATGGCCGCGATGGAACAGCTGCCGATTTCCGGCGCTAAATTGCTCGACTTTGGTTGTGGAACAGGCATTCTGGCCATTCTGGCCTCAAAACTTGGCGCCGCTGAAATTGAAGCTGTGGATATTGAAAACGAATCTTACCTCAATACTTTAGAGAATTGCGCTGGCAATAAAGTTCAAAACGTCATTACCCGCTGTGGCACCCTTGAAGATGTAGAAGGGACTGAATTTGATGGCATATTCGCCAACATCAACCGGCATATTATCCTGGAATCGCTTCCTCGACTGGCTGCCTTGCTAAAGCCAAATGGCTGGTTGTTAATCTCCGGAATACTGGTAAGCGATGAAGCGCTTGTGATCTCCGAAGCAGAAAAAGCAGGCTTTGAGAAGGCCTGGGTAACTACGCGGGGGAATTGGATTTGTGCGCGACTGAATCGCGCATAAATAATATTCGGTATACAAAACCCGATATCCGAGATACGATTTTAAATACTGTCGAATATCGGATTTTGTATATCGTATTTCGAGCTACCGTATTAGCGACACCTCCCCGGACAATGTTTCCTCTTCGCCATTGGCAAAGCGAATCTTCAGCGTATATACATAAACATCGCTAGATGCGTCTTTACCATTTTGCTTTCCATCCCAGGCCGTTTTACCGGGTGAGGACTCAAACACCTGCTGGCCCCAGCGGTTGAATATCCGGAAGCTTAGGATTTCAGATTCCCCACCAAAAAACAATGGCTGGAAAGTGTCGTTGTAGCTGTCACCATTAGGCGTAAATGCATTGGGTATGGCAAAGCACCTTTTTACATCTACAGAAAACGGTTCTGATGCTACAGAACAACCACTATCATCTGTGAGAACGACCGTGTACGTTGTGCCGGATGTTGTTGGCCTTACTACTATAGAGTCAAGTGTAGCACCTGTGATTAATTCTCCATTGGCGTACCAGGAGAGTGCTCCCATGCCATCCTCGATTACAACATCCAATTGAACTTCAGAACCTGCACATACAGAATCCAATGGCCCCGTAATGTCACTCAGCGTAAGTGCATTACCAACAAATATGGTGATCTCATCGGAGCTTAAACACAACCCGCCATTTCCATAAGCATAAGTCACGCCATAAGTCTGATCCTGAAATGGCGTTACTGTCACACTGGTATTAGTATCGTTAATACCCATCCAGTTGATGGTACCGCCCGGTGTACCGGTGACAAGCGCTGTTAGTAAAACAGAGTCTCCAAAACAAATACTCTGATCCGGTCCCAGATTTACTGTGGCGGAAGCAATGTCCACAAATGCATCTCCTTCAAAAGTACAGCCTCCAACCGTTCTGGTTGCAACCACATGATAAAGGGTTGGGACAGATGGATTTGCTTCCGGATTTGCACTTAATGGATCATCCAGACCCGTTGATGGTGTCCAGACATACGTGACCTGACTTATGGTGTCCACCACTGGATTCAATGCAACAGAATTGCCCTGACATACTGTTGAGGTATCAACTAAACCTAAAATTGGCAATGGAATTACCCCAATTTCAACTGTGTCTTGCACAACACAGCCATTTCCATAGAACAAGGTTGCAAAATAGGCGGTAGCAGAATCAGGCATCACATCCGGGCCATCTGGCAACCAACCAATAGTGCCAGGGCTTCCCGTGGTGACGGTATTCAATGTCAAAGTTTCCCCTTCACAAATTTCCTGGTCAGGCGTGGTGATTTCTATGGTAGCATCAAAGGCCTGAAGTGTAACATCTCCTTCCGAAACGCATCCATGGTTGTCCGCTACAACGTGATACACGTAGGTTCCCGGCTGTGTCGGCACCGCCGTCGGATTACCTATGGTTGGGTCGTCCAGGAATAAAGCAGGCGACCATTGATAGGTCACTCCCTGTTCGTCAATTGTGTGCAGTTTAACCGTATCCAGGTTACAGGAGGTTATATCGCTTAACAACAATAAGGGCAAAGGGGTCACATTCACCGTAATGGATGCGCTGCCCGGACAAAGCGCTCCCGGAGTGGTAACCTGATAAGTCGTGGTCGTTAGTGGCGTGGCAATTGGAGTTGTACAATCATCACAGCTAAGCGTCATCGCGGAGGCCATGTCCCATTCCAGCGTTGTGTTTGGCGGATCGGGCATCACAATGATCTGGGCGGATTGACCGGGACAAATGGTATCCGGATCAACCGTGATTGGGAGGTCTGGTGGCTGCGGCACTGGAATAAATATCGTTGCCGAGTCCAGACATGCTCCAATGCTTGTAGTCCGCACATATAAGTTCGAATCAGATGCAATAAGGATCATCTGGAAATTTTCCAGAGGCGTAAGCTGGTTACCAAATGGCTCCCACATGTGCATGATGCCAGGGAAACCACTGGTTTCATTACCTGGGTTGTACAAATTTGACAGGAGGTAAATTGTATCTCCCGGACAGTAATAAGGCTTGTCTGGCGACGCAAATATGGTCAGGTCAGGCAAACTATCAACCCGGATATATACAGAATCGAGCACCGGAGGACAGCCATTTATTTCATACGAGGCGATGATGGTTACAGATTCCAGGGGAGTAACGATCACAGTAGAACCGGTATCACTGCTGAGATAATCCGTAGGCGACCAATGGACCAGAGAACCATTTGGATTGACATTCGTATTCAACACAATCGGATCTGATCCCAGACAGTGTTTAATAGTGTCCAGCCCTTCAATATTTATATCAGCCGGTATTATGGTAACCGTTACAGTATCCATAGCCTCGCAAACTCCATTTTTACTCGTGCCAGTAAGAATATAAGTGGTTGTGACATCAGGCAAGGCAATGGGACCGGAAGCACTAGGATCATCCAGACCTGTTGTTGGTTCCCAGTTGTATGTATTGGTTGTATTCAAGGTATTGGCCAACTGCACCGGGAAATTCTGACACTGAATAAGATCATCGATCACATTAGGCATTAAAAGCGTGTCAACGATAATGGTGACCGCTGCGTCTACCGTGCAACCTTCAAGCGTAGCACTGGCTGTATAGGTTACGGGGAAACTTGGCGTAGCAATAGGCGTTGCACTATTTGGGTCGTCAAGGCCATTGACCGGTGACCAGCTAATATCCGGTTCACTACTCATGGCCTCCAACGATACGCTTTCTCCAAGGCAGATTACATTGGGTGTAAGATTGGTTGCTGAAATGGTTGGCGCAACCACACGGATATACACCGAATCCTGATCTGAGCAACCGTTTACAAAACCGGTTACAACCAGCAACACACTCTGATCTGGCGATGTAACCGGATCAGCAATAAAAGGATTGCTCACCTGATCTTTAGGTTCCCAGATGTAATTTTCAGCCCCGGTAGCATTTAATTGCAGGAAGTCTCCTTTGCATACTTTGAGTGTATCACCACCGTCTACTTCCACATTGACATTATCATAAATGTCTATAAATAATTCTTTCAAGGTAACTTCTCCACAACCATAATCGCGTGAAAGACTGATGATCAGTGTTTCTACTCCTTCCGGGATTGGGTCCGCAACCGGAATAATTGGAAAGGCCAGTGTTTGCTGACCTGGTTGAAAAGTAATAACCGGTGGAATGGTCAAAATATAATCAAGGCCTAAAGTGGCTGTTCCTCCCAGGGTGATGTTGAAACTGGTTGCTACCAAAGGCACCTTATCGATGGTAATGAATAATGTATCCTGATCACCGGTACAGCTTTCTATAAAATAGTCGACACCGGAGCTAAAAGCAACTTCTATGTCCGGCGATCCTGCTTTAATCTCGGAAACAAATACCCCTGAGTCATAAGATTCATCGCCGCGATCTGCAATGGCCAGTTTCAGGTGGTATGTACTACAAGGAGTAACCGGAACCTTGGCGGTCAGACTTTTCTTTACACCCAAAAAATCGGATGTGAGGCCATCATACTCCAGCACCTGTGAAAGCTCATTGTTGCGGAAATATTGCCAATTGACCAGATTGTTCACGCTGTCGATTTGTACCAGCGTTCCGGTATTGGGTAAAACAGCGATGTTTTCGGCATTATTGGTCAGATTAGGATCACCAGTGATGCCCGGTCCGCTTACCAGAAAAGCAAAAATATCGTTGTATCCGATCGGGTCATTTACAAACTCCGGGTATTCCTCCGAACCGAACACATATTCAAATACAACTTCGTTGGTTGCTGCAAATACATCAAGCTCTACACTGCACACATCATACGATCGGGAGCCGCCGCCAAATGCATTGGACAGGTACTGAAGATCCGCGTCACCGGGATCGTCAGTCAGGAAAGGAGCATTCATGGTGCCTGCTCCGAAGAATGTATTTGGCCCAAGCGCATTCAAGGCTTGCCCGGACGTGAGCAACAAGCCCTTTTCCATGTTCAGGATGTTATCATCCGTAGGAAACTGAAAGGTGGCCAAGGCTCCGTCTGCACAGTTGATAGAGGAGACCGTTACCATAGCCCCACCGGTAGAAACAGCGGCTTCGATATCAGCTGATGTTATGGATGTATCAATCTGAATGCTCGGTTGTGGAGTACAATTATCAGCACTACAGGTCCAGGAGCCTTTCCAACCTTCTTGCTGAATTGAGGCATCAGACTCAAAATGAACGGTCAGACAACCACTTGTTGCTTGTACCTGAAAACATACTCCCCCGCCTCCGGCAATGTCTTGCTGGGTAAACCCATCTCCATCCAATGCTGCAAGCAAGGGGCTGCTTACAGTTGGCCCATCGTAGAAGTATAATTGATCACCATCACCCGATGCTCCCGGAGCACTGGGTTCCAGATTATAATATTCCAGGGTAAACAAAATACAGGCCGACGGTTGGTCCGGACAGATCACAAATGTGTACTCCTCATTGGCCTTATAATCGTTGTTTGGCCCACCGCTGTCATACAGCGTTCCGGCACAAAGAGATGAGCCACCCTGATCAATATTTAAAACAGGAGGGATTTTGTCAACACATATCGTGAATTGCCCCGAATTAGGTGTTCCCGTATCCGACCAATCAGACACCCGGATATAATAGAACTCATTGGGCGTAAGATTGAAAAGATCAATAGAAATAGAGTCTTCCCCTGGTTGTGCAGAGATACATCCGATTTCACCAAGCCCGTCAAATACGCAATCACCCCTATACACGGCAAATTCAGCGTTTGTTATAGGATTTCCGCCATCTGTCTTCAGGTAAATGCGATAATCGAACAGGGTATCGGAACAGGTAAATCTGAACCATACATCCCGCTCCGCTGTATTGTTGTGGAAACAGGAAACCGTATCTGTAGTGGCTACAACACTGGGTGTAGCATTGACATTGGTAAAAACAGTACCCGGACAAGCTGGAGCCGTTCCAAGGTCCACCATGGTGGCGCAATTGAAATCGTCATTAATGGGTGCCTGTGAAAAAACAGGGAGGGCCAGGGAAAGGGCTAAAAACAATGGGAATGCTCTCTTCATCTTTGTGTATCAATATTCGCTCAAATGTAGCCAGACTACGAGGATTCGCCAATCGCTGCACCTGAAATGTCCCAAATTCGTCAAGAAACGGCAAATGTTGGTTAAAATTCACAAACCAATCATTTGAAAGACCCGATCCATTGAACCTATCAATCAACGGCAATCAGTTTACCTACTGCAATCGCGTTCTGTTTTCCTCTTAGCATAACGGTATAGCTTCCTGTTGGCAGGTTTTGCAAATTCAATAAAATAGTATTCTCTTCCCGTTGGTAATCTAACTGCACCTTTTCTCCCTTTTCATTCGTCATGCTAAGCATGAATGTAGATTCGAAATTCTCCGGAAATTCTACCCTGGCAAGTCCTTTAGCCGGATTGGGGAAAATTTTCAGCTCCTGAACATAAACCGGCTGTTTCCGCAACGAAGAAACCCCACTTCCGCAGTCAGGGCTGTGCCCAAGTCGTAAAAACAAGTCATCAAAATAGCAGTCATTATCGTTCCCGACATTACGCGTTCCCTTCAATTCCATGCGAATGCTGCGGGTTTGCATCGGGATCAATTCCGATAAACTAAAGAGCGTCCAGCTGTTGTTCAAGGTAGTAATTGTGCCACTCTGCCCTAACTCCATTCCGTTTCCATCCAAAAAGAAAAGTTTCATTTCTGGTCTGTCACTTCCACTGTAATCAGACAAATAACCTCCAAAATTAGCTATGTAGCTCCCGCTGTCGATTGAATCCTGGTATGCGCTTACATCAATCGTTTGTTTAGCCCTGCCAACGGGACTGTGCTCACAAAGGCCTCCTACTGCAAAGTATTTTTGACCGCTATGTGGCATAATTCCGTTACACACTTCGCTCTCCAGCGCTTCTACTACACCTTCCACAACCGTCCAATTGCTCAGATCAGACTCCGCTCCGGGATTGGCCAGCATATTGGGCAAGGCAATGGACGTTCCTGTTGTAAAAATGCCCGGGAACGACCAGTCGCTCCAGTTCATTTCGCGGTCGCGGTATCGCACACGCCAGATGTAGGTGGTAAATGGTTCCAGCCCGGAAATATCCTCATCAGTTAAATCATCACCAGCTTGTGTATCTACTTCGAAATACCAGTTTTCAAAGTTCTTCCAGCTTTCTGCTACCGGATTATTAAAGCCATTGTCAAAGGTGGAAACCTGCCAATGGCTTTGCCCGTGCGAAGCATTGGGGTTAGGAGAAGAAAATTCACTGGCCTCCAGGGTAACACATTCCGGTGCAACACCGTCGATGGGCGCCATGGCAACAGGTTTGTGCACAATTCCCGGATTCAAACGAATGGTTAGGCTATCGGTTAAACGATTGTCAATAATGGTATCCTGATCTCCCCGGCTGATCCTTTTTATGGTCACTTTGGGGTCGGCATCATCCGTTACTTCCACCATTACAAAGCCATAATCATCCTGCGAAACAGAAAATTCATCGTAGTCAAAATTGGGGAACTCGCCCCAGTTGTCGATGGCGCCACCTGCCGTTGCCACATTGATCCACAGGTGTTTATGATCCCTCGATTGTCCGCGGGAGTAAGCATGTGTGTGCCCAAAAAAGTGAATGCTCGGCTTGCCACAGTCTGTAGAAAACTGTTCCAGTCTGGCAACTACCTCCCCTGTATAATCAGATTCACCCGGTGTCCAAAGCTCCGATTTATGCGGGTGATGAAGTTGTGCAAAAACAAAGTCGATGGAATCGGCGTCGCAGGTTTGAGCCAACACATCATCCAGCCAGCTTAATTGCTCTGCATTTGTGTACGGACCATTTGAGTCCAGTCCGATAATGCGCACGTTGCCGTAATCCTTATACCACCAGTGCTCCTCAAAACCTGCCGTGCCATTTTCTGGCATTTTAAAGTAGGTAAAATAATAGGCGGTGTTTTGCTCGTGGTTGCCGAGCACGGGATACACTGGCACATGGCTGAACAATTGTTTGGCCGGTGTAAAAAAGGTATTTTTCCACTCGTTGAAATTGTTCCCGTTTTGGACCAGGTCTCCCGGGATCATTACCAGGGCCAGGTTATGGATCAAATCGCCACCAATTTCTTCAGCGAGGTAATCAAGTACCCCGTCCTCCACTATCTCCCGGAATTTGTCGGGGAAATTGCCGTCGCGCTGCATATCGCTCATAGCGACAATCCTGACAGGCTCATGGCTCTCCGATAAGGGTGGCGTTTTAAAGTTAAACACCGCAGAAACAGCATTTTTTGTTTTAACCCGGTAAAAATATTCAGTAAATGGACTCAGGCTGTCCAATTTTACCTCATGTACCCTGGCAGTACCATTGGAGATATAAGAAATCCCCACAGACTCATTTCCCAGGGCATTAGTAGTACCCCATTCAACAATGCTCTCTTCCTCGGAATCGGTTTCCCAAAGAATGAAAATGGAGTGCGGAGTAGCATCCTGCAGGTAAGGCTGGATGCTGATATTTTGCGCATTCGAATGTGCGCCCAGAAAATTCAGTAAAAATAAAAGGGATGGTACCCTGACTAAAGAGAATGGCATATACCGCATGGCAGACTAGGTTTGGTAATGCACAAGATTACTCTTTATTGCGAAAATGATATGTGAAAAAATTGTAGCAGGTCCACCCTATTCAAATATCTGATGCTTCAACTTGTACTCGGAAGGAGTCAGATTTGTCGCTCTTTTAAAGATCTTGATAAAATAGGAAGGGTTGTTAAAACCGCAGGCATAACAAACATCCGACACACTTCTGCTTGGCGAAACAAGCAGTTCTTTGGCCAGATTTATTCTCTCATTGTGAATAAAATCTACCGGAGAAACACCAAATTCGTTTTTGAAACAGCGGAAGAAGTGCGTCTGGCTCATGTAGGCTTTCTTGCTCAGTGTTTCGATTGTGAGTTTATCGTGTAAATGATCGCGGATAAATTGAATGACAAAAGCCAGCCTCGATTGATTCTGAAGTAAATCCGCTTGTCCAATCAACAAATGACGAGCTTCTGTCTGCATCAAACGGATGATCAGCTCTTGAAGCATGAATCGGGCGAATACATCCTTGGAAGGGTGGTTTTCGGTAAATATCCAAATCAGGCGGGCAATGATCTGGTTTACTGCGACATCATTGGTGAAATGAAAATTGTAATCTGTAAAACGCCATTCGCTGTTGTCATCCGCTTTTGGCGCAACTTCATTTAAATGGGTTACCACCTGATTGATGGTCCCTTCTTCCATGGTTAAAGCCAGGCATTGCGTCGGATTTTGAATACTGGCCTCCGGAAAATCAATGCGCATGATCTCGCCAGGCGGCAGCACTACAGACTCGCCTGGGAAAAATTCAAAATCTTTATCGTGCAGATGCATCACCTTTTTCCCCCGCAGCATACTGGCCAACACCGGAGCGCCAAAGGCCAGTTCAACCTTTTCAGCCAGGGCATGGGTTTCATACACATTCAGCTCCGCATTTTGCAGTGAATAGACCGTGCGGTTCTCTACATGGTTTTCCAAACGCCTTCGATCAAAATGTGCCTGACTTAACTCCATATTTTCAAAATAATATTTCTCAAAATCTGCGGTAGATAATTATCTCGGACTTTCTACTACAAAGATAACGAATCATTATGTCGCCTTGTGTAATGCCTCTACACACAATGACAGGATTGTTATATCAATTGGAAGAATTGTGCTAATGCGATGCCTGCACACAGGAATAGTTTTGCCTATCCGCAAATTCAGTGAGGTTTTTACGGACAATTGTCAGGTTAAACAAATTTTATTCTAACTTTTAAAATCTCGATAAATATGGCAGAAGTTACTGTACAATCAGGCACAGCTCTGGTTCCTCCCAAATTCAAATCGCATTACGATAATCTGATCGGTGGCAAATGGGTAGCCCCGGTTAAAGGTGAGTATTTTGAAAATATTTCACCTGTCGATGGAAAAGTATTCACACAAATAGCCCGTTCAACGGCAGAAGACGTAGAGTTGGCGCTTGATGCAGCTCACGTAGCTGCCCCACACTGGAATAATACCTCTGCTACTGAGCGTAGCAACATCCTGTTAAAAATCGCAGATGTGATGGAGCAAAACCTCGAAACCCTGGCGCGCGTGGAAACCTGGGACAATGGCAAACCCATTCGCGAAACGCGCGCAGCCGACATGCCCTTGGCCATCGATCATTTCCGCTATTTTGCCGGCGTCATCCGCTCAGATGAAGGTTCTGTTGCCGAACTGGATTCCAGCACCGTTTCATTGAACGTCCATGAACCATTGGGCGTAGTAGCGCAGATTATTCCATGGAATTTCCCTCTACTCATGGCCGCCTGGAAAATCGCCCCGGCACTTGCAGCAGGCAATTGTGTGGTGATCAAACCTGCTGAACAAACACCAGTCGGTATTTTGGTATGGGCAGAAATGATTCAACATTTACTGCCCCCGGGTGCGCTGAATATCGTAAATGGTTTTGGCATAGAAGCCGGAAAACCACTGGCTTCCAGCCCGCGTGTAGCCAAAGTAGCATTCACCGGAGAAACCACCACGGGCAGACTCATCATGCAATACGCTTCTCAAAATATTGTACCGGTTACGCTGGAGTTGGGTGGCAAATCACCGAATGTTTTCTTCAAAAGCATCATGGACGCCGATGATGATTTCTTTGACAAGTGTCTGGAAGGCGCTGTGATGTTCGCGCTCAATCAGGGTGAAGTGTGTACCTGTCCTTCTCGTTTGTTGGTGGAAGAAAGCATTTTCGATGCCTTCATGGAACGGGTAGTTGAACGTGTGGAAAAAATCAAAATGGGTCACCCGCTCGACCCTGAAACCATGATGGGAGCACAGGCTTCCAACGACCAGTATGAGAAAATCCTCAATTATATTGACATTGGTAAAGAGGAAGGAGCCGAGGTACTCTGTGGTGGTAAAGCTGCCTACAACGATGGTTTGGCCGGAGGATACTACATTCAACCAACTGTGTTGAAAGGCAATAACAAGATGCGCGTTTTCCAGGAGGAGATCTTTGGTCCGGTAGTGTGTGTTACTACTTTTAAAAATGAAGCAGAAGCACTTGAAATAGCCAATGATACCTTATATGGTCTTGGCGCTGGAGTGTGGACGCGCGATATGCACCAGGCGTATCAAATCAGCCGTGGCATCCAGGCGGGTCGTGTGTGGGTGAACTGCTACCATGCCTACCCGGCACATGCTCCGTTTGGTGGTTACAAGAAATCCGGAATCGGCCGGGAAACACATAAAATGATGCTGAACCATTATCGCCAGACTAAAAACATGCTCATTTCCTACAGCAAAAACCCGCTGGGCTTTTTCTAATGGCTGCATCCCGAATCGTCATAAGTGAAGCTGCCAGGCAGGTAATCGACCGGCTAATTGCACAACATGGCCCTTTGATATTTCATCAAAGTGGTGGCTGTTGCGATGGTTCTGCGCCCATGTGTTACCTTCAGGGAGAGTTTCTCATTGGCGACCAGGACGTGATGCTGGGAGAGGTGCACGGATGCCCATTTTACATGTCGGCCTTTCAGTTCGAATATTGGAAGCACACACAACTTGAATTGGACGTCACCAAAGGACGCGGTGCCAGCTTCTCGGCTGAAATACCCCTTGGGCTTCGCTTTGTCATTAAATCCCGATTGTTTACCGACGAAGAATGGGCAGATCTGGAACCGGTGCGATTAGGCTAAATTGGATCTGACTGATTTTCGTCATATAGAGTGGCATGGTTTCATGCCACTCTTTTTTTATTTCACCCCTTTACCTGCTCAATCACCTCCAACTGCCAAACAATCTCCTCCAACGGAATTGCCATTTTTCCATCCCGTAAAATCACATCCGCCATATTTTCAAATAGGGCATTCCAGTTGCCAGTTGCCGTTTCAATATGCCCTCTAAACGGCACGCCATCAAACTCGGCATGCAGCAATGCCTGAAACTCTTTGCTTTCCACGCCAAAGCCATCCTGATTGGGCAACATGCCTGCTTTCAAGTGGTCTTCCTGAACATCGAGGCCGTATTTCACAAATGACCCGTTTCTACCTTGAAGTACATAACGCGGCGTAGGTTCGCGCACCAGCAAGCTGGAACTGAGCTGGACTTTCAGTTTTCCGTAATCCAGTCTGATATCAAAGGCATCGTCTATGTCGGAGTGTTTACGCTGGGTGTACACTTCTCCCCAAACAGAGTTTGGCTTTCCAAATAAAGTAATGGCCTGATCAATGATGTGCGAACCCAGATCATATAGAATTCCGCTTCCCGGTCCGGGTGTTTCTTTCCACTTTTTAGGATTTAGAATGGGTTTGTGTCTGTCAAAGCGAATTTCCAGACGCAAGGGATCACCCAGCCAGCCATTTTGCACGACTTTTTGCAAAGTCATAAAATCACTGTCAAAGCGACGGTTTTGGAACACAAACAACTGCTTGCCTGTCTTTTTGGCCAGGGCAACAAGTTTCTTTGCTTCTCCCACGGTTGAGGTAAATGGCTTTTCCACCAGCACATGCTTACCGGCCTCCAGACTTTTAACCGCATAATCGAAATGCGTTTCGTTTGGCGTGCACAGACTAACCAGATCGATTTCCGGGTCAGACAGAATATCCTCCAGACTTTTCGCTCTGGCTACATGCGGATACACCTCAAACAAACTCGGTTGACTCGTAGCCACCGTTTTCAGGTGAAAATCAGGGATGGTTTCAAAAAAGGGGGCTTGCAAATAACGTCCCGACAAGCCAAAGCCTACGAGACCAACATTAATGACGTTCATAAGGAATTAATTAGCAAATTAGCTAATTGGCCAATTAGCTAATTTTATCAAGGGCTCTAATGTATGTCAAATTCCGGCAATCACTCAAGCCTTGTTAGAAAGTGATTGCCTCAGCTCTTTATCTTCGCCGCAAATTTTAAGAGATGCGCAAACTGATTTATTTACTGATTATCTCCTCGGTCACCCTTTTTGCTTGCGATAGGAAAAGCGATATGGAGAAAATTGAGGATTACCTGCAAACCAACAATCTGGAGGCTACTGCCACCGGATCGGGTTTGTATTACATCATTGAACAGGAAGGCACTGGCGGTCACCCAAACCTGCAATCCAATGTGACGGTTCGGTACAAAGGTTATTTGTTGGATGGAACTGTGTTTGATCAAACACCCGGGAGCCAGACAATATCTTTCAAGTTGACAGAGGTGATCAAAGGATGGCAGGAAGCTGTGCCACTGTTGCAAAAAGGCGGGAAAGGAACTTTTCTTATTCCTTCAGATCTTGGCTATGGCTCCCAAAGGGCAGGCATTATTCCACCAAATTCGGTGTTGATTTTCGATATAGAATTGGTGAATTTTTGATGTTTATTCCCTACAAATTATTAAAAAAAGCCCTGAAAGGGCATATTCCCAAAAGGAAGGGTGAAGCCCTTCTGTATATGGTCACGCATTTTTAAAAAGCCCTGAAAGGGTGACATCCGTAGATTTGCCCGGAAGCACTTATGTCACCCTTTCAGGGCTATTTTGCTCGAAAAAGAGGCGAAGCACAGGTTCCAAAAGATACCTTTTAAGCCCGGCAAGTATTTTTCAGACACACCCTAGTTATGACTCGGTATTAAACCCCGAAGTCCCATATCCACTATCTTTTCTGCTGGCGTTCCATCGCCATAAATATCCAGTTGGCCGTTACCGTTTGTGTCCTGCCATTCGAAACTGTTGTTTATGGAAAAGGATAACACGACTTCGATGTCTCCACTTTCTTCCCCGGTTATAACCAGTGGCGTAGCAAATTTACCAGTCACCACGCAAGAGCCTGCCGGGATAGGACTGGTATTGGCAATGGGATTCACCACTGTAGTAGCTCCGGCAGGTGCATCACCTGAGTAGATCTGGTTGTACACATCATAAGGTGCACTCAGATTTGTTTCGAAAGCCCAGAATCCCTGTTTCTTATCGTCATTTACCGTAATGGATTTTTCGCGCGGCGTCACAGTCGTCAGATAGGTATTGAAACCAACAAATGAAGCCACCGTGCCTTTTTGATTTTTCAGATCCCCAACTACCGGCAGGGCATTTATATTAAACACCACGTCGTAATTCTGGTAGGTAACGCTGGCGCGTACCCATTCGTAAGTGCCCGGCGCAACATCTTTCAGATTTACCCTAGTAAACACTTCTCCCGCTTTTCCCTTGGCTGCCAGATCAAAATCCACGGCATTGTCGCCTCCTTTGGTGGTCTCGGTAGCATGATATACAATGGCTCCGTCTCCAAGCTGCGTGAAGGCGCTTGGAGCCAACTCAATATAATGAACGCTCATTCCGTGAAAATCTGGCGTCTGGGCGGCATTTCCAGCGGGAATGGTGGAAGGGAGGCCGAGGTTGTTCAAGCGCTCCTGGTTAGAATCGAATTTGAATGAGAATTGAAGGCTTGGTTCCTGCTGAGTGTCTTTTTTACAATTTGTCAGCAAAAAAGAAATACAGGCAAGTGCCAAAAAAGGCAGGACGTAATGCTTAAGTAGTGTCATGTGAGTGATTTTCCGGGCAAAACGAAAAATCCGAAAACAAAGTGTTTGTGCTTACTTCTTTTCTCGCTGCTTTTGCTCAGTCTGGCCGATGGGTGCCGCACTTTCCGGTTGGTCACTGGGAATTTCTACAGGTTCAGGAGCCGGCTCACTTTTTTTCGGAGCGCTCGCTTTCACACTTGTTTTTACCGTTGGCTTGTTTTTCAGGAACTTGTCAATCAGGTTGGCATTCACCATGCGCTCCTCAATGTACTTCCGATTATCGGCGATGGTGTCATTTAAGAACCGCTCTATCATCAAACCGGCAATCGGTGCTGCATAGGATGATCCCCAACCGGCATTTTCGACATACACGGCAATGGCGATTTTAGGATCGTCTTTAGGGGCAAAGGCAAAGAACACAGAGTGGTCATCGCCATGCGGATTTTGACTGGTTCCGGTTTTACCACAGATGTTCAGATCCGGCACATAAACAATTCTTGCTGTTCCCCTGATTACACACTGAGCCATCCCTTCCACCACCACATCAAAATACTTTTTGTCAACGTGTACAATGTGTTTTTCTTCGAACCTCTCCGGAATAGGCGTTTCATCCTTGAATTTCATCGCAAGGTGAGGGGCATACCAGTAACCGCGATTGGCGATACAGGCTGCAAAATTCGCCATTTGGAGGGTAGTCAATTGCAACTCACCCTGTCCTATTCCACATGACATAATGGTTGGAGAATGCCAACCGCCCAGCTTTTTCGGGTACAATTTATTGTAATAAGCAGAGGTTGGGAAACTACCCGGACTCTCATTGGGATAATCGATGCCGAGCTTCTGTCCAAACCCGAATTCTGTCAGATATTTATTAAACAAATCAAGACCCTGATCGGGATTGGAATATCCAAACTTGTCCACAATATCCCGGTATTTATTCATGTAATAGGTATTGCAGGAATGCGCAATGGCATCTACTACCCCATTCAGGTGGCCACTGTGGTGGCATTTATACAACCTGCCCGCATAAAAATAACCTCCGCTACAGGAAAATCCACCATTTGGATTTATGACGCCTTCCTGCATCCCGGCCAGTGAAACCGCCGCTTTAAAGATCGACCCGGGCGGATATTTCGCCATCACCGTGCGATCAAAGAAGTATTTCAACGGGTGTGTGAGCAGCTTACTAAACTCCTGACCGCGATCCTGGGTCATTACCAGCAGATTGGGATCATAGGTAGGTCCACTGATCATACATAAAATCTGCCCGGTTTTGGGGTCGAGTGCGACCACGCTGCCGGTTTTATTTTGCATCAAATGCTCGCCGTATTCCTGCAGGTTAATATCAATGGAAGAATACAGATCATGGCCTGCGATCGCGGCAGTGTCCAAAGCGCCTTCTTTGTATTTCCCTACGATCCGGCCCAGATTATCCCGCAAGAGTGAAGTAACCCCTTTTTCACCTTTTAAGTACGATTCATATTCGGCTTCAATACCGGCAGCGCCAATGTAGTCGCCGGTTTCATACTCGCCATTGGATCGTTCGATATCCCGCTGATCAACCTCATTGATATATCCAAGCACGTGAGCGCCTACGCTATGGGGATACCCTCTAATGTTACGCACCTGAACAAAGAAACCCGGAAACTCATACATGCTTTCCTGCAATCTGGCATACGTCTGAGGCGCCAGCTTCTTCATAAATACAAAGGGTACTGAGCGCGAATATTTTCCACTCTTCCAGTCTTTCGTGAGGTTCTGCTTGAATTCAGATTCTTTTATGTCGAGAATGCTGCAAAATTTGGCCACATTCATGGTTTTGAGATCTACCTGGTTGTAGGTAACCATAAGGTCATAAGTGGCCTCATTATTAATGATCAGTTCTCCATGCCGATCATACACCAATCCACGTGGCGGATAAACGGTGAGCTCCTCGATGGTTGTCTGATCGGCTCTTCTGCGGAAAGAATCGTCAAATATCTGCAACTCAGCAGCCTTGGCAATCAAAGCCAGGGCGCAAAACAGAAATACACGCTGAATATTTACTTGACGACTTAATTCGGATTTCATACTTGCCCGGTTTCAGGAATGTACTGCAAGCCTTTATAACTAGCGTTTGGGATTAAACATGGCTGCATATAGCACAACAAAAATCATGGTTAAAAATAACGCAGCCACAGTTTTGAAAATTATTGAGCTGAAATATACGAAAGTGAAAGCATCTACCGAAAAATACCAAAACAAATGCAGAAAGAAAAATAGGGATGAGCCCTGCAAAAATGTTTGCCATGAAACGTGATGCGGCGAAAAAATCAACTCCTTTGACGTAAATCCACCTTTAGGTCCAACAACCGCAATGACAATTGGTTTGGCAAAAGCAGAAAAGGCGCCGGCGCTGGCATGTACACCAGGTGTACCGTATGGCAAATCAACGGCCATACCTACCGCGAAGCCCAATAAAACCGCAATCGGAGCCGACAACTCCATAGGCAGAAATAAAACAAACAGTGGATATAGCAATACGTTAAAATAGATAGAATCCACAGCAGCACCCATCTGCTTTAACAGCAGGGTTTGTACGGCGACAAGGCCCAAAAAGCGCCAAATGCTTGGGATGAGGCTGCTGTTCATTGCTTGATCATTTGTTTGAGACTGTCAATCTCTTCAGAGTAAAGATTCCGCACCACGGCGACTTCATGAATGTCAGACATTTCCTGACTCAGTTTCACTTTCACAACTAAAAAGTGAGGATTCTCCGGATCCGGAGTTGCTTTTCCCATCACGGTGCCAACAGAAATATCTTTGGGGAACATCACAGAATAACCACTGGTAACGACCGGGTCTCCTGGCTTGATCTTATCCTCGAAATGTTTCGAGATATCTTTCAAGGTCATCACTTCAGGATCACCGCCCTCCCAAACCAGGGAACCAAATGTATTTTGCTTTTTTAAAGAGGCGCTGATCCGGGTTTGCCGGTGCAACACCGACATCGCAATGGAAAAGTGTTTTCCAATATGCCGGGTTATGCCTACGATGCCATTTGGACTTACCACGGCCATGTGTGGCCCCACTAAATCGTCACTTCCTCGATTGATTATCAACCAGTTATTCGCACTTGAAATGGAATTGCTGATGACCCGGGCCGTTACAAACTCATATTCCGGGCGAATGGTTTTGCGCCGAACCGAGTCTGTACCGATGATTGTATCGTAACTAAACAGAAAAGCGGTATCCCGTATAGATACCTGCATCTGCCGCACATTCGCCAAACGAGCCTGAACACTGTCGAGTGCCCGGTTCAAGCTATCCACCCGATCGGCCAGACTGAAATAATCGACCACGTTCTGTCTTTTTTCCAGAACCCTACCACCGTAAATATCTGCGGTATTGGCCCAGATATCCGCTTGCTTGGTGTTGTATTGCACAATGATCACAAAGCAAAACAACTCCACAAAGACCAGGGTAACGAATCCCCCGTTTTTTAAAAGGAGTTGTAAAAGGCGAATCATTGTTTTTAATGGTTAATTGTTAATGGTTAATGATTAATGGGTGGTTTTGTGGTGGTTTTGTTTTTTGGTTCGAATTGAGCTGACCAGGAGTTTCATAATTTCAATAGTATCCTTGTTTAAGGAATCAAATTGTTCCTGGTTAATGTAGTCAGACAACATCAGCAATTCAAGCCAGTAGGCTGTTTCATTTATCTCTTTTTGCGCTACAGCGAGCTTGTGTATAAAATCTGCACTACTTTCAGCATGCTGAGCCTCCCTGATCATGGCCCCGGGATTTGTTCCTGATTTCAAAATTTGTTTTGAGATAACAATTTCATGTTTCTGTTCAATCAAATACTGACTCAACCGAACAATCCTAACTCCCAATAATAATGATTTATCCCTTAAAGGATTAGGTTTTGATGGTTTCATGGAATCAAATGGTTAATAAGGTTAGTTAGAAATTACACATACTAAAGTTATAAAACCTCCACCTCAAAACCAAATTAACCATTAACCATTAACCGTTAACCATTAACCATTAACCATTAAAATCAAACACTTTTTCGGTCGATCAGGAATGAGAACTGGTAGGGACTTCTTAAGGCCAGATCTGTACCGCGAACTACTGCGCGAAGCGGATCATCAGCCACTTGCACGGATAGTTTGGTTTTTGCTTCCAACCGTTTATCCAGACCGCGGAGCAGGGCGCCACCGCCAGTCAGGTATAGACCAGTTTTGTAGATATCAGAAGCCAGCTCAGGTGGTGTCAGTTCGAGGGCGCGCAAAATAGCGTCTTCGATTTTGCTGATGCTTTTGTCCAGTGCATACGCTACTTCCTGGTAGCTGATCATGATCTGTTTTGGAATACCGGTCATCAGGTCACGACCGTTCACGGCAAAGTCTGGTGGCGGATTTTCGAGATCATGTAATGCAGAGCCAACGTGAATTTTAACTTGTTCTGCCGTGCGTTCTCCGATCAGTACGTTGTGTTCACGCTTCATGTAAGCCATGATGTCGTTGGTGAGTTCATCACCGGCAATGCGGATGCTTTCGTCACAAACAATTCCCGACAGAGCGATAACGGCAATTTCAGTAGTACCACCACCGATATCGATGATCATGTTGCCGACTGGCTCTTCAATATTGAGACCAATACCCAGTGCTGCGGCCATTGGTTCGTGAATCAGGTAAGTTTCTTTACTATCAACGTGATCAGCTGAATCAAATACCGCGCGTTTCTCCACCTCGGTAATGCCACTTGGAATGCAGATCACCATTTTCAGATGATTGAACAAAGTGCTTCTCTTACCCACCATTTTGATCATACTCTGGATCATGGCTTCTGCAGCCTGGAAATCGGCGATCACACCATCTTTCAACGGTCTAACGGTCTTGATGTTTTCGTGGGTTTTTTCGTGCATTTGCATGGCACGGTGCCCGGTGGCGATGGTGGCGCCCGTACGGCGGTCTATGGCGACTATGGATGGCTCATCAACAACTACTTCACCATCAACCATGATAAGGGTATTAGCGGTACCAAGGTCAACGGCTAACTCCTGCTTAAATAATTTTAAAAAATTGAACACAACGGTTTGTTTAGAATGTGAGGCAAGGGTGTTTTGCAGGGAATAAGCTGATTTTTCTTTTCTGAACACAAAATCAAATGGGGCCTATCCCAAACACCTGTAATTACCAGTTTCCGGCTCGTTCCAAAACAGGGGGTTTTACCGGAAAGCGGGCAAAATTACGCATGTTTCTGCGGATTATTCACCTAATTTGAGCGGAGAAATCTTCATTTTTAGGTAAAAAACTTGATTTTTTTTAAAGATATCCAAAATCCGATATACAAAATCCAAAATCCGATCGGATATCGGATATCGGATATCGGATTTTGGATATCATCAGCTCCCCACAACCACCACCCAAAAGTCCTTTTTCTGCAGATATTTATTGGCTAATTCCTGGATCTGAACAGGCGTAATATTCCGCACGGTTTCTACCATGGTGGTGAAGCTTTCCCAGGGCAGTTCTTCAACTATTTGTCCACGAACGATGTCAGCCGTGTTCATAGGGCCATCCAGTCCATTCAAGAACATTCCCAGGAGGTAGTTTCGCACCATTTCCATTTCGTCTTCAGGAACCGGTTTATCGCAGAGTTTTTTCATTTCTGCAAAAATGGCCCTCACTGTTTTCTCTGTGTTTCCCGGATCCACTTCAGTAGCGATGTAAAGGCAGCCATCATTCAAATAGGCATCCAGCGTTGAGTAGATATTGTAGGTAAAGCCTTTTTTCTCCCTGATGTTAGCCATCAGCCTCGACCCAAAATAACCACCTAGGATGGTATTCAGGACAAATAAGCCATTAAAATCCTCATGCTTTCTGCCAAAAGACCTTCTGCCAATCTTTATTGCCGATTGAAGCGACCCTGGATGATGAATATCCATCCGCTCCGGTTTGGCAGGATTGGTGGTTTCAGTAATACCTATGACCGGACTGGGAATCGCAAATGGTTTTTGACCAAATTGATCATTTAACAATTGAATCAACGCATCATCCACTTTACCGCTCACAAACAAGCGGCAATTTCCAGAGCTGTACCATTTGCTGAAAAAATATTGAACATCGGCCCTCTGAATCGCCTGATAATCGGCTGTAACAGAATTATAGCCATACGCATGGTTCTCTCCAAAGATCAGTTCTGTGATTTTCCGGTAAGCCAGGGTCTCTACTTTTTCCAACTCAACTGACAGTTCCTGAATGCTGGTTCTCCGGAATGTTTCCAGCTCTGCGTCCGGGAATGTTGGGTTGTGCAGCAGGTCTGCATAAACCGGGATCACATCAGAAGCGTATTTGGCCAGCGAATACAGTACAAAATTGGCTGTATCCAGATTGGTTGGGACACTCATGGTGGTGCCATAGAAATCGAAATGTTCGGCTATCTCCGCTCCTGTTCGCGTTGTGGTTCCTTCCCGCAGCATTTTTGAGGTCACACGGGCAGCCAGGCGCTTTTCTTCCTGAGGTCTTCCGGCATGAAAAACAGCCTCAACTTTTAGCACGTCATAATCATGAAAATCAAGCACATACAAGGGTATTCCATTATCCAGATGCAACACTTTTGGATAAGGGAGATTGAGGTTCCCAACCTGATGTACCAATGGAGCCGAACGGCGATTTAACATACCTGAGCTGATTGAATGCCTGAGCAGTGTACCATACAATGCCCTGTTTCAAAGGGCGAAGGTAGATTTCCCTGCTTTTTCCACAAAATGTTAGTTTTTTCAAAAGCGTGAAGAGGGGTAAAAATGTACTTTTGCAGCCAATGGCCTCTCTGTAACAAATGTTTATACCCTATTTGTTCAAAAATACAGCAGGCTGAAAACAAGCTAATTATGAAATTCAGCATCTCATCTTCCGAACTCCTTAAGCAAATCCAGATCGCATCCGGCGCCATAGCGCCAAATCCGGTGTTGCCTATTTTGGAGGATTTCCTTTTTAAAATCGAAGACAAAAAACTGACGATCGGCGCTACCGATCTCGAAACCAGCATCGCCACCACCATTGACGTGTTGGCCGACGATAATTTTTCGGTAGCCGTACCCGCCAGAATATTACTGGATACCCTGAAAGCATTGCCGCCACAGCCGATCACTTTTACAGTGGACGACTCCAACTGGGGCATCGAGATAACTTCTTCCTATGGTAAATACAAGTTGGCGGGAGAAAACGGAGAAGACTTTCCGGAAATCCCGGCGCCAGATTCAGTTCAAACGGTTAAACTAAACAGTCAATACCTGCTGGATGCCATAAACCACACCGTTTTTGCCACTTCCAGTGATGAATTGCGCCCTGCTATGACCGGCGTGTATTTTCAACTGGATATGAATAAGCTGACTTGTGTGGCCACCGATGCGCACAAATTGGTGAAATACACTACTCACCAATTGGCTGGTGAAGTAGGTACCACATTCATTGTTCCCAAAAAAGCACTTAACCTGTTGAAAAATGCCTTACCCGCCAATGACGGTGTAACTATGTCTTTCAACAAAGCAAATGCCTTTTTCAGCTTCGGAGGCATGAGTCTGGTTTGCCGTCTAATCGACGGCCGCTATCCTGACTACAATGCAGTCATCCCGGTTGACAATCCAAACAACATGCTTGCAAACCGGGCAGATTTCCAGAACTCCCTGAAACGTATTGCGATTTACGCCAACAAGACCACCAACCAGGTGGTGCTGGATATTTCAGACAAAAGCCTGACCATCAGCGCTCAGGATCTGGACTTCTCCAATGAAGCCACCGAGCAAATGGCTTGCACGTATGAGGGCAACGCCATGAAAATTGCCTTCAACGCCCGCTTCCTGGCAGAAATGCTGGGAGTACTCAGCTCAGATGAAGTAAAAATGGAATTCTCCTCACCTAGCAAAGCGGGAATTCTGACTCCCATTGAAGAGGAAGACAAAAAGCGGGAGATACTGATGCTGGTAATGCCGGTGATGCTGAATAACTAATGTGATAATTTGATAATAAGCTAACTTGATAATGGGCTACAATTGTGTCAATTCATTATCGAATTAGCCCATTATCAAATTATCACATTAGAACCAGTGCCCTCTGACCTGTTGAGTTAGTTAAGTACCTCATTGTTTTTCTTTCAACTTATACAACACGGCTCTTTCATGTGGGGACGCGGCAATTTGTGTATATCCAGCATTCAATTGTAGCATAAACTCCTGGCCATAAGGATGCTGCCTGTCATCTTCTGTCTGATCCAAAACAAGTACATAATTTATTTGCTTCCCGTTTGTTCGTTTTGGATAGCTCAATAAGTCAACTCTGGGAGGTCTGTTTTCAAACCCGATACCATCTTTTTCAGTTTGGGTATACAGGTTTACCCCGTTTTGCCAAATCAGTGGGAAATACCTCAGGGATGCCTCGTAATTATCCGACATAATAACACCGGGAACTGAAGCGCCGATATAATCTGCGGCGTGGTTAAACAACCAGATCCGATCTCCAATAATATTGCCTTGCTTGTCAGTCCCATTAAAATTGTAGTTCATCACCATTAGAACAGACTGGGGATCAATATGAGTTTTTACAGAAGTCCATTCCTCTACCAATTCTGATGCTGCCCGATGAGCTGGCAGTCGTGACGCCAGCAAAACGGAAAGTAAAATTATCGCTGCTGAAGCTACGATCAATCGCCATTTTATGGAAAAAATGGTTCCTGCGGACCAGATAAGAATGGCTAACCAGGAAAATAATTGAAGCCTCAAAGGCATGAGTAATTCCCATGACCTGCTTCCATATTGCATGAAGTATATCAACAAAGCGACTAGAAAAAACAGCAGCCAGAAATCATGAACCTGCCATTTGGGGGTTTTAATCCTGATCAAAACAGCTGAAACGACTAGCACAACGACTAACATAACCACCGCATTGACAATGCCATGTTCTTCCTTGTTCATCGTTATCAACATGGTTAAGGTTGCCCAGGCATCAAGAATGCCGCGAAAAGACTCCTGATTTGCCCCCTGATGCCATTCCTTTCTCATTAAATAGTGTCCCGTGAGCACCAAGGCAGGAATTGCAGTAATGGCTAAAAAAAGACTTGAGGAAAGTAGTTTTTCCGCGGCGGATTTAAAGCCACTCAGGGAAAAATCAGCAATAAATTCACCAATCATGGATAGCCCAATCGCCAGGGCAGCAAATGCCAGGCCCACCGGGTGCATGCTGTACAATACAATCCAGCCAAAGGCCATGGCTGCCCCGATCCGATAATTGAAAACACCCCGTATATATAGCCAATAACCGGTGATCCAAAAGAAACCTGCTATACTCCAAGCATAATTGAAAAAACCCATTTGCAGCAAATGGTGCCAGCAGAATAACATCCCTACGCTGCTCAGAAATAACCCGGCTGGGTTAATTTGTCGAAATAAAAACCGGATACCGAAACCGAATGCGAGAACATAAGCTGACAGAAATATCTTCTCCGCCAATTCAGGGGTACAAACCATCTGAAGCAGTGTAAGCCAGGCATGTGTCCAGTAATTTGGTTCGAAGTAATTATTGAGGGAGTAAAATTGCCGGTAGTAATCAAGGTGTTTGCCATTTAGCCAATCCAGCAATACGGAAGCATTATAGCTGTGGCTTGGGCCATCACCTGTAATAAAAAATTGCCCCGAAAACCAAATTGGTATAAGACAAAGCAAGATGGCAATGCCAAAGAATAATTGCTCAACTTGCTTAAACTTCAATACTAGTTTCAAAGGATTTTGATCACTTTTCTGGAAAGCTTGTATATCGTCAAATACTTACTCGATTTATCGCCAATGTGTCTAATGCTCAATCCCTAATACCCATCAACCAATAGGCTGAATACTTCATTAGCGTATTAATTCAAGTTGAGACCAACACTATTCTGGTTAGGAGTATTATTGGTCACAACTTGGGTTATTTATTACATTATCGAATTAGCTAATTATCACATTAGCTAATTATTTAAACACTCATCGGATCCATTTTATCCGCTTCCACCTTGTACTTTTTCATAAAGTCCTTTACGGCTTTATCGCTAACCTTGCCTTGCTTATTCAGCAATCTCACTGCTGCAAAGGCGATGTACTTAGGGGATATTTCAAAATAGTCGCGCAGACTTTCCCGGCTTTCCGACAAGCCAAAACCATCTGTTCCCAGTGCTGTGAAATGTTCTGGCATCCATGGCGCCAATTGGCCAGCGGTTAGTTTCATCCAGTCGCTGGCGGCCACGAAAACACCTTCCTCGCCTTTCAAACTGCTTTGCAAATGCGAAACTTTTTCTTTCTCTCCCGGGTGTAACATATTCCAGCGATCGCAGGCTGAGCAGTCACGATACAATTCTGACCAGGATGTAGCCGACCAAACATCGGTACTCACGCCTTCGCTTTCCAGAATTTCGGCGGCTTTTAGTGCCTGATCAAGTACAATTCCTGATCCAAGCAGGTGCGCTTTCACACCTTCCTGTGCCGATTTTTTCTTCGATGCCTGATAGCGGTACAAGCCACGTTTGATGCCATCTTCAACTCCTTTAGGCATTACAGGCATTTGCAAATTTTCATTGTACAGCGTAATGTAATACAGCTTATGCTCATTCTCAAGGTACATCCTGCGAATACCATCGTGTACGATTACCGCGAGTTCATAGGCAAAAGCCGGATCATAGCTGATCACAGCAGGAACAGTTTGAGCAATCAAGTGCGATTGTCCATCCTGGTGTTGTAAGCCTTCCCCATTCAGGGTAGTGCGACCGGCAGTTCCACCGAGTAAGAAACCTTTGCACATCATATCAGCAGCAGCCCAAACCATGTCCCCTACCCGCTGGAAACCAAACATGGAGTAGTAGATATAAAATGGAATGGTTGGAATTCCGTGCAAGGAATAGGAGGTGCCTGCCGCTGTAAAAGAAGCCGAGGCGCCATCTTCATTAATGCCTTCCTGAAGTACCTGTCCGGTTTTAGATTCCTTATACTTAATCGTGGCAAAACCAATCTCCAGAGGAGTGTACAATTGATCGCGCTGGTTCCAGATTTGAGCGCTGGTAAACAATGGATGCATACCAAATGTCTGCGCCTCATCTGGCACAATGGGCACTACAAACTTGCCAATATCTTCATTGCGGATCATCTTCGTCATCATATCCACCATGGCGCCGGTAGTTGACACGGCCTTATCGTCTTTAGCCGGGCTTAACTGTCGGTCAAAAAGTTCAAGCCCCGGCAAATTGAATTTCTCATATTCTTCGTTGCGCTCCGGCAAATATCCACCCAATGCTTTTCTGTGCTCCTGAACGTATTTCACCTCTGCGCTATCTGCCTTTGGGTACCAGAATTTGGCAGCCAATGCATCTTTGTCGGACAATTCAATTCCATAACGAGTCCGAGTTTCAAGACGGCTGTTGTCCTGTAGGGTTTTGGTTTGGTGCGCATTGTTCTTGCCCTGTGCAGCCTGCCCCATACCGTATCCTTTTACGGTTTGCACAATAATGGCAACAGGTTTGCCGGCTTTTAAAGCCTTGTCATAGGCCGCATACACTTTTTTAGCATCGTGGCCTCCGCGACGGAAACCCTCCAGTTGTTCGTCTGTATATGGTTTCAGCAGTGCTTCAATGCGTGCGTCATCACCGATCAGTTTCTTGCGCATGTGCGCTCCGGTGGCTACTGAATTCATTTCCTGAAAATCTCCATCAACCAGTTGTTCCAGTCTGGCTAACAGTACACCATCTGTATCACTAGCCAACAACTCATCCCATTCGCCTCCCCAAACTACCTTAATTACCTCCCAGGAAGCCCCCAAAAAATGACGTTCTACTTCCTGAATGATTTTTCCGTTGCCACGAACCGGGCCGTCGAGGCGCTGAAGATTACAGTTGACTACAAAGACCAGGTTGTCGAGATTCTCCCGGCTGGCAACGCCGATGGTGCCGTAAATTTCCGGCTCATCAATTTCTCCATCGCCTATGAAGTGCCACACTTTACCACCGTTTTTAGGCTTCAGGCCTCTGGTTTCAAGGTACTTTACAAAACGCGCCTGATAAATGGCGGTCATTGGGCCAAGTCCCATACTCACCGAAGGCGCCTGCCAGAAACCAGGCATACGGCGCGGGTGAGGGTATGAACTTACGCCACCAAGCAGCTCCTGCCGGAAATCGGCAATGGCTTGCTCGCTGAGTCGGCCTTCCATTACGGCACGGGCATACACACCTGGTGAGGCGTGACCCTGAAACATAAATAAATCACCACCGTATTCAGCAGTACGCTTGCGCAGGAAATGATTGAACAAGACTTCCAGCAAAGTAGCGCAACCGGCATAAGTGGCGATGTGGCCACCCAGATCCAGTTTTTTATCCTGTGCCTGAAGCACCATGGCCTGCGCATTCCAGCGGATCAAATTTTCAATTTTTTGTTCCAGTTCCAGATCGCCAGGGTATTCCGGCTGATCATCAGAGGATATGGTATTCAGGTATGGTGTATTGAGCGCTGGTCCGCCATTGGCAACGCCGTGACGGGCGAGTAAATATTTAAGCCTTTGAAAGAGCTCGGCTGTTCTGCCTTTGCCTTCACCTTCAAGCACTTCTTCCAGCGCTTCAAGCCATTCTTCCTGTTCTTGTTTCCAGTCGTCTAGTACGTGAGATTCACCCATGGTATGTGTATGAAAAATAGTAAGAAATAGGTTGGGGTGTAAAGGTACAATTTGCCAAGTCACTTTTTGTACAAATGAACCCAGTCATTGCCCAAGGCAAACCTTCCAGCCGTATCTGTTGGCTTTTCATCCTGGTTTCTAAGTTTGGCGACAGATTTGAATGCTCTCTGAATTTCTGCCTCACTTAAGGACGCAACTGATTCCAGTATCGCAGCTTCCGCGACATATCCATGCACCAAATGAGGAAACTGTCTTTGAAACAGATCGTGATCTCCCAGCACATCTATTCCCAGTACTTTATCGCCACTTACTGCAACAACACCAACTACTGTTGGGTCATCACTAAATTTATCTTCAAAAAAGGACAAATAAGCGTCTCGTTTAGCTTTTTGCTCATTAGCTTTTTCCAGCGCTGCGTATGCCTTTGTATCAGAATTCGCCCCATTTGCTTCCGTCACCCTGGCAACTGCCGCCCACACATCTTCCTGTTCTCCAGTTGTATGAACAGCATGACGCACCTGTGGGCTGGCCACATTGTAATACCCCCTAAAGGCGCCAACGCTTTTCTCTGCCTGGGAGGCCGACTGGTTGTAATATGTTGAGCGCCCTGCTTCTACACAAAACACCTCCACATTCTTTACTGTACCTGGAAGCACAACTTCATGATGCGCCATTACCCTGTCCTGATTGCCACCGGTCACCACGTCTCCAGCCATGAGCAAAACAGTATCCTGCGTTTTGTTTTGCACCGTAAGACCATTATACCAGGGCTCATTGCCTCTGCCAAATTGCTTGCGTTCCAGCACGCGGAAACCTGGCGTTTGCATGGCTTCAGAAAGTGTTTTTAAATGCTGAATGGCTGAATTTGCAAATACAGCATTTGACGTAACCGGGTACAGTCTGAGGTTTTTGTATTGCCATTCAGCGTTGGGATCCATATTGATGGAGAGCTGATTTTCTTCAGACTTATTAATATTGACGTTGGAAATACTCTCGTTCTGACAGGAAAAAATAAACAGAACAAGCGCAGCGAGTAAGGAGAATTTCTTCATAAGTTTTTGTTTTGGGAATAATGAATAGAACTGATTAAACGCATACGGTTGATACTTAGTTTATTTATAACTTGAGACGACCTCTAATTGTGCGCTTCGTATTGTATTTCTCGCAGATTTACTCAGATTTGTAATGGCAGATGCTACACAGACTTTTCAGTGGAAATCTGCGAGAAACCATTATGTAATTACCGCCGCACTTTTGTCTTTTGAGCAAGCGCAGGTTTCGTGAGCGACCAATGCAATTGTGAAATATTAAGAAGCCAAATCAAATATACCACATTTGGTTTATTAAATTCGTTAAACACCTCGCGTTGTGTTGCGCTTGGTCAAAAGACACAAGCGCGGCGAAATGCGGTTAAGCAATCCGTAATTTTGGTTTCTATTTTGGTACTCAGCTACTATTATAGTTCATCAATAAAAAATTAATCGCCCCGCTGTAACATTAAATTACCATCCTCGTCTTCTTCTCAAATCACGGTGAGAAACCAACATGAATCGGGTCATTTTTCAGGAACAGATATACCCTATCAGACATAAGCTGTACCGTTTTGCTCTTCGCATCACGGGCAGTATCCACGAAGCTGAAGACGTAGTTCAGGAAGTCATGGAGAAAGTCTGGAAAACTGCACCCGAGCAGAGTGCAGCGGTATTGAATTGGGAAGCCTGGTGCATGACCCTAACCCGGAACCGCTCACTTGACAAGGCGAGAAGCCAAACCATCAGACGAACGGCTCCGTTGGATGCTGTTCAGGAAAGCACCGGAAATACGGCATCTCCGGCAAAAGAAGCTGAAAACCGCGATATGGCAGAAAGGGTTAAAATGTTTATGAAGGAACTCCCCGAGAAACACCGGCTGGTAATGCACCTCCGGGACATCGAAGAACTGACTTATGAAGAAATTGCTGATTGTCTTTCCATTACGCTCGACCAGGTAAAAGTGAATCTGCACCGCGCGAGGAAAGCCATCAGGGAAAAATTACTTCAGGAATATCAATAACCAGAATCATGAAAGACATTAAATATATACAAGGCTTGCTGGAAAAATACTGGGAAGGCGAAAGCAGTCTGGAGGAAGAACGCCAGTTGAAGCAATATTTCAATTCCGGCGATGTAGACAAATCCCTCAGAAAGTTCATGCCTATATTTCAGGCTTTTCAAGATGAGCAAGCCGTCCAATTTCAGGAAACCAAAGTGGTAAGCATGAATGCTTCCAGGGTGAACTGGCGATACCTGGCTATGGCTGCCTCGTTTGCGTTGGTGCTCGCCGCCGGATTATGGTGGCAGTTAAGTACACCTGAAAAGAATCAAATAGTAGCCATTAAGCCTGTTGATCCAAATGTTTCCCAAACGGCGGAGAATAAATCAAAAATTGAGGAAACACCGGTTGTTGTTGCAGAAGTTAACGCCAAACATTCTAAAAGAAAGGCCAATAGACATATTGCAAAAAAGCGGGTAAATAAATCAACAGAATTAAGCCCCGAAGAAGAGGCCGCCATTGAAGAAGTAAAAGCAGCCCTGGCGCTGGTTTCTTCAAAAATCAGAAAAGGACGCCGTGAAGCAGCTAAAGGGGCAAGCCACCTCGAAGAGATAGACAAGATCTTCCTTAAAAAGGACGGATAATGAAATGTGATACCGAGTGAGGAACGACAGATGATTTTAATCTGCAGCACGAAAGAAGATGTCGGGATTATCGCTCATTATCAACGCTTTACATTTAAATAGACAAAACCAACTTTTTTTTCAACAACAGAATTAAGCTATGAAAAAGTTCTTATTTATGCTGCCCTTGTTCATACTGGCAGCACAGTTTAAAACAGCAGCCCAGGATGATGCCATTTTGCGTTTCTTTAATCAATATTCCGAAGACGAGCGCTTCACCATGGTGCATGTATCGCCAAAGTTATTCAGCATGATCTCCAAAATTGAGACATCCGATGAGGACTGGAATAAGGTTCGCGAGATCGTCAAGGATCTTGGTGGCTTGCGCGTACTTACTTCCGACAGCATCGACAATGGCATGGAGCTGTACAAAAATGCGCTGAGTAAAGTGCCAAAGTCAGAGTACGACGAATTGCTGACCGTTCGCGACGGTGATGAGAACGTACGTATCTGGATCAAAGATTCAAACAATGAAACGGTGATCGAAGAGCTGCTTTTATTGGTTGGCGCCGAGCATGAGTTCACTTTGTTAAGTTTTTCCGGCAAAATCGATCTCGAGAAAATTTCAGATCTTTCCAAAACGCTCGACATTGATGGTGCCCAGCACCTCGGCAAACTCAAATCTAAATCAAAGTCAAAATCAAAAACCAAAAAAGAAGACAATGACGAAGAAAACGATGATGACGACAACTAATAGCCATCACAGGTCGATTTTCACTGGATTGTTTCTTGCCCTGAGCCTGCTTGTTTGCAATAGCCTGCAGGCTCAGGACTCAGGTCTCTACTGGAAATACAAAGACTATGACGGCGCTATTGCTGTTTCAATTCCCGGTTATATTGCCAAATCCGGTTCACTCTTTATCCACGAAAAAGGAGGCAAGAAATTAATCAGGAAAGTAAAAAGAGTGCGGGTATTGGTGTTTCCTGATGGTCAGGCGCCGTTTACCGATAAGGATTTCCGCCGCTTCAACAGAAAGGCCAGGCGCCATAACCTTGACGAACTGATTACTGTACGGAGCGGAAAAACACGTGTGAATGTTTACGGGAAAATGCGCAAAAACACCATTCGCAAGATCGTGGTGTTTTTCAATGAGCCCGGCGACGCAGCCGGCATGGTAAGTCTGAAAGGCAAATTCAACTTGAAGGACTTGGACGATTCCATCCGGAAAATGGAACAGAAATCGAAGGACGGTAAGAAACCTGTCATTCCCGATTCCGTTAAGATCCCGGTTTCAAGAGTATAACTTTAACGTTTCCCAAAAACATCAAGCCCGTTTCTCAATGCAAGAGGAACGGGCTATCTGTCTCATTTGGTACTGGAGACATACAGGGGACGCAAGTCTCAAATCGGTTTTTATGATTGGTTAATGAAGCAAATTTGGTTTTATTGGGGCATTTGGTTGATTCAAGGTGCTTAGGCTCTTCGTCTTGAATCGTATACTGCTAAACGGTTATGTCAAAAAGTGGTTTCTCAGGGTTCGCCTTCATGTGGTCTGGGTAGACATTTGGGAACTAAGGGTTGATGATGGGCGTTTCTTTTGGTTGTTTTGAATTAGGCTGAGGTGGTTGTTTTGGGGGGGCGGCCTGGAGCTTGATGGTTTTTGGCGCCAGGGTATCGGGGCTTCAGAGTAAAGTATTCATCTGTATACATGCCGGTTAAAGGGCCGGTTTTATCAATATACTGGTTACCATCACTCGTGGTTATTAATTTCCTAATCCGGTATTTTTTGTTGGTTTCCTGTGTATTCCCAACGAAAACAGGCAAAAAATCAAACACGATCACATTGGCAGCCTGAGTAGATTTCCAAAGAGCATGAGAAAATAATCTGCTGATTGGAATTCCTTTCTCTTGTAACCATCCAATACTTTTCCAGATTGTCCTGCCCTTCAGTCCAGGATAACCTATTTCAAGTTTTATGCTTTCAATAAGTTCCCATTGCGGGTCATTGGGTCTCAGGTTACAGCGGGCTTCGATTAAAAAAGGATCCATTTTGAGTAATTTGTCGAGTAAGTAAAGGGTGCGACGAATCATGGATTGTATTTCAAGGTTTTGATGTTACAAAGATGAATAGTATCGGACTGGAAACTCAAACACAAAAAATTAGATCACTTCCAGACTCCTCTCCTCATTACCTACATCCCAATAAATTATTTTCAATTCTAGTTACTGTAATGTGCTTTCCAGGGTAAAGTCAGGATGATCACATAATCACTATTAAATCACCCCACTTCATTCAAATCACACAAATCAACTTAATCACAGTATTCACCTCGGCCCTGTTAGCGCTCCCGTCCTGACACGATAAACATGAAACGATTTCCCTTCTTCGAATTCATAGTGTTTGTTAAGTCTCGCCAACTACTCCTTTTCAAAACGAGAAACGCCAACAGGTTGAAATGCCTCGGTGATATAAATGGAAGAAATACAAGCGTTCAAAATGAAGTGGTTTTGATGGTTTCCTCACAAATGCTTTGAACTTCCTGCTTACTTCCTTTTGTTGATACAAAGGTGGGGGTGAGACTGGCCCTATGCCAAACACAAGTTTTTGTATTACTTCCAAAAATGTGTGAATGGTTCGTGAATAAGAGCCATTTTTGCAGTACAGGTCACGATATAAGCCCTTACTGTGCATCAGAGTCCATTGGTACGAACCCTACAATTGTTTACTCAGGAAGAGTTTGAAACATTGTATCTATTTGCGGCATCGCCCATATTCAACGATGTGCGCCCTGATGAGACTTTTGCCCTTTTTGAATTTCTCCGTCGGCACTACCCGGATTTTGCAAGTCCGGAGCTCGACCGGGAAATTGTGGCGCAACGTTTTTTCCCAAAGGTGGCAAAGCCCATAGCAGCTCTTCAGCGAACCATGACCCAGTTGATGGCCATCATCAGGAAATTTATAGCCTTTCGCTACGCCATGGTTCGGGATAGTCAAAACGATGAACAGGCGGCTTCCCTTCACGAAATCCAGCAAAAGTTGGCGCTCATGCGTTTTTACAGCGAGCGGCTGCATCAAAATCCTATTAAAACGCCTGAAAAACAACCGGAGTCCGATCCCGAAGGAAGCCGCAAGGGCCGAAAAATGGAAAATTTCTTCAGCAATCTGAATAATCAGGTTCGTCAGGAAATGAATAAGGTGACAGATTTCAGTCACTTCAGTGAATACGGCTTCATCGACTTTCAGTATTTCCGCTTTATGGTGGAACAAGAAAAAGCTTTTTTCGACAGTACATTTAATAAAAGAGAAGGTGACCGGCACCTGCTTGCTTCTACGGAACAACTGGATACTTTCTACTTGTTGATAAAACTTGAGCAAATGGCTCAGCTCCTGCATTATCAACGCATGTCAGCCTTATATGAGGATGGCTCCCCCGAACATTCCCGATTTGTAGCGAACATACATCACAGCCTGCAAATAGTCAGGTCACTCAGAAAACTAGGATTCTTACAGGATACCGGAATTGCTATTTACTGCGCATTTCTTGATTTTATTACGCAGGATGATCCACTCGAAGCCGACCGTTTATCCGATGAGTTTTCCGCACTGTTGGAAGAACACGCACACTCTCTGCCTGCCACCAGGGTTCATGACCTGAAAATCATGCTGCGCAGTTTCTATCCTTACAGATATCGGGAAACAAAAGACAAGCGATTTCTGGAAAAGATATATGCCTACCAGTTGCAAAACATTACCAGTCTGGGAGAAAAGGATGCCCTGCCCAGCAGCCATTTCCAAAGTGCGCTTAGCTCAGCGCTCAAACTTGGCAAAACCGAATGGGCCGAAAACTTTGTTGAGCAATTCCAAAACCGGATCATAACCCTTACTGAAGACCAGGCTGAATTGTTAATTGACATTGTAAAAGCTGCCGTATTATTTGCAAAAGGAGAGTTTAAACAAGCCGCCGAAACCCTTCCGCACTACCTCAGTTATGGCGGTTCAGAAGACATCTATTTATACGCCATGGCCGCCACACTGGATATCCGAATTCATTATGAGCTGGATGACCTGAACGATGATTACGGCCACGCTATGATGCATGCGACCAGCACCCGCATAAGACGAGACAGTTTGTTACCGCAGAATCGCAAGGACGAGCGTTTGCGGTTTTTCTCCATTGCCAAGGAACTGTACAAGATTAAAGAGCAGCTTCAATTAAACAGAAAAGCCAACATGAGTGCTGCCTTAGCCAAGGTCAGAGACAGACTTGATAAAGAAGTTGTGGTGGATTGGGAATGGCTGGAAGAGAAGTATGAGCAGCTAAAGCAGTAGGAGTATTTCTACTTAACCCAAGTTGTGACCTTATAAGATGTCTCGCTATGCTCGACATGACAATCCTCGGTTGATCTGAATTTTCACCGGATTTCTCACTTCGTTCGAAATATTTGCTTTGCCTGGTGAAATTTCGAACAAAGTGAGAAATCTGATAAACATGAATTGTTATAAATATGCACTGTTATGTCGAGGAGCGCTGCGGTCTTTTCTGGCCTCATCAAATCGAGAATGAACTATCCAGAGCGCCACACTTTACAATTGCTACCAAACAATCACTTTCGCTTAATTTGTCGCGCTGTAAGCGCCTGTCCACGCTAAGTGCGCTCAACCAACATATGCCGTATACTCACTTTACGTTTTTCCAACCTAGAGTGGACGTGTGCTTACAGCACGACAAAGTTTTTCAATAAAGCATCCTGATGAGGGAAAGACCACCACTCTTCTTCTAAGCCCAAATACATCGCGGTTCATTAGGAATGAAAGGAGACATCTTATTAGGTCACAATTCGGGACCTAGGCAACACAACCATGCCCACCCTGGCCGCAATTTCATTTCGCCTCTCATTCAGCTTTTGCTGAATTTTCATGTAGCGCATGCCCTCACCCTTCATTTTCCTACGAGTTAATAGTTTTGTTATCTTTGGTAACCATAATTCAACAACTCAATTAAAAACCATGAAACAATCGCTAACCTATATATTATTTCTTTTCCCAGCCATTTTATACACGCAGGCGGTAGATTCGGAAACCATCCGACAGGTGGACAGCCTGATTCAGGTTTCCCGTGACCTTGCCAGCAAAAAAGACTATGCCCGGGCCCTCGATGTCAATGCTGTAGCTGAAAAAATTGCCAGGGATATACTGGGGCCTGAATCCGCAGCCTATGGTACAACTTGTTATAATCATGGAAGAATACTTCATATTAACAGGGACTATTATGAAGCAGAATTGTGGTATTCGAAGTCTATAGTTATCAGAGAAAAAAATCAGGGAAAGGAACCTCTCGATTATGCCAGTAGTCTGTATTACCAGGCGCTCCTGTACTCAGACATGAGTGAATTTGATAAAGCCGAATCGATATACCTGAAAGCCAAAGATATTTCGATAAAAACCCTGGGAAAGGAACATCGCATTTATTCAGCTATTCTGTACAGTCTGATAGACCTGTACAAGAAAACGGGTCAATTTGAGAAAGCCGAACCGACATATCTGGAATCTGTAGAAATCATGGGGAAAACCCTGGGTAAGAAACATCCCGATTATGCCAGGAGCTTGTACAACCTGGCGAATCTGTACAAGGACAAGGGTCAATACGAAAAAGCCAAACCACTATATCTGGAAGCCAAAGACATAATTGAAGGAACTCTGGGAAAGCAACATTCCGATTATACCAGTATTCTGACCAATCTGGCGAATCTGTACAAGGACATGGGGCTATATGATGAAGCCGAACCGCTTTGCCTTGAAGCCATCGAGATCGGAGAACAAACCCTGGGAAAACAACACCCCGAATATGCCAGGAGTCTGAACAACCTGGCGAACCTGTACTTGAAGATGGGTCAATACGAAAAAGCCGAGCCGCTTTATCTGGATGCCTTAGCCATTACGGAACAAACCCTGGGAAAACGACATCCCGATTATGCCAGGAGTCTGTACGCACTAGCAACCCTTTACTATTATAAAGGTCAATATGAAAAATCGGAAACATTACACCTGGAAGCCAGGGATATCAGAGAACAAACCCTGGGAAAAGAACATCCCGATTATGCCAATAGTCTGAATGCATTGGCAACCCTGTACTATGACATGGGACAATATGATAAAGCTGAACTGTTACACCTGGAAGCCAAAGATATTAGAGGAAAAACCCTGGGAAAAGAACATCCCTATTATGCCAGTACGTTGACCAACCTGGCGAGCATGTACGATAACAGTGGCCAATATGAAAAGGCCGAACCCCTTTATCTGGAAGCAAAAGACATAAATGAAAAAACCTTGGGAAAGGAACATCCCAATTATGCCATAAGTCTAAATAACCTCGCAAGCCTGTACTATCACACTCGTCAATATGATAAGGCCGAACCCTTATTCCTGGAAGCCATAGACATCACAGGAAAAAACCTGGGGCATGAACATCCATTTTATTCCGGCACTCTGAACAGTCTGGCGAGCCTGTACCATGACATGGGTCAGTTTGATAAATCCGAACGGCTATTCCTGGAAGCAAAAGACATAAATGAAAAAACCCTGGGAAAGGGGCACCCCGATTATGCCAATAGCCTGAATAACCTGGCTGTATTGTACAGGAACACAGGTCAATATGATAAAGCCGCATCACTTTTCCTTGAACTATCTACTGCTAACAAGCACCTGATTGAAAGAGCCATACATCACCTTTCTGAACTGGAATTAAGCAATTACCTAAAATCGTTTTCAAACCATCAAGACCAAATCCTTACACTAACCAAAGCAAGCAACAGTAAAAAACTGATTGCATCCTGCTATGACAACAGCCTGTTTTACAAAGGCTTCCTCCTTCAAGCTGCAAATCGTATGAAACAACTGGTTATGATAGATGAAGGGAGCATTCAAAAGTATAATCAACTGAAGGGCTACCAGCAACGATTGGCCAGGCTGTACACACAACCAATTGCCGGCTTTGATAGTGCCCTGATCACCGAATTGGAAAACAAGTCTAACAAGATCGAAAAAGATCTCGCCCGCACTGTGTCCGGCTGGGCAGAAGCAAATCGACAGGTTCAATGGCAGGAAGTGCAGGCCAGCTTGCAAGCAGAAGAAGCAGCCGTGGAGTTTGTTCATTTCCGGAATTATGACAAAAGCAAAACCCTTAGCATTATGTACGCGGCACTTGTTCTGCGACCTGATATGGAACAGCCTCACTTTATTCCACTTTTTGAAGAAAGGCAACTCGACAATTTGCTACAGTCCCAAGGCAGCATCAAAGCCGATAATGTGAATGCTATCTACAGCGTTGCAGCAAGAGGCATAAAACCGGTTGGTGAACCTGTAAAGTCGATATTTGAACCCATCTGGCAACCGCTTATACAGGAACTGGGAAATGTCAAAAAGGTATATTTTTCTTCTTCCGGTTTATTGCACAGGTTAAACCTGGGTGCCATTCCGATCAGCAATGATGAAACATTAGGAGACCGATACCAGTTGAAATGCCTAAGCAGCACCCGCCAATTGGTTGTTCCGACTAATGTTGAAACAGTTGCACAAAATGCCATTTTATTTGGAGGCATCAACTACGAAATGGACAAAACTGCCATTGCCACAGCTAATAAAAACTATGATTCCGATGCAACCGCCACCAGGGAAAATCTTTCTTTCAGCTATGCAAAATCCACTACCCGTGGTGAAACCTGGGGCTATCTGAAATGGACGGACAAAGAAGTGGATAATGTCGAAACCACTTTGCAAAAGGCAGGTTTCCAAACAGATACCCGAAAAGGCTACTCCGCAACAGAAGAATCCTTTAAGGCGATCGGCCACAACGGCAAGTCTCCGCGCATCCTGCATTTGGCCACCCACGGCTTCTTTTTTCCGGATCCTGTTCAGAAGAGCCGTGAGCAGTTTGCTATGAGCAATGATGATCCCGTTTTCAAAATATCAGAGCACCCAATGATCCGCTCCGGTCTCATCCTGGCTGGTGGCAATTATGCCTGGAAGACAGGCAAACCCGTTCAACCCGGCATGGAAGATGGCATCCTCACCGCATACGAAATAAGTCAGGTTAATTTATCCAATACGGAGCTGGTTGTCCTTTCTGCCTGTGAAACCGGTCTGGGTGATATTCACGGCAATGAAGGCGTTTATGGCTTGCAACGGGCTTTTAAAATTGCGGGAGTAAAATACCTCATTATGTCCCTGTGGCAGATACCCGATTTTCAGACACAGGAATTGATGACGACCTTTTACTCGAAGTGGCTGGAAAATAAAATGACCATTCCCGATGCTTTCAATTCAGCGCAGCAGGAAATGCGGGATAAGTACCAGAATCCTTTTTTCTGGGCTGGGTTTGTGTTAGTGGAGTAAATTTAATCCTGAGTAAGCGTTTTTTATACTGTAGCAGCAGAATAAGCATAATTATCTATCCGCATATTGTACAGCGAGCAAAATGGAGATGGAGCAGAATTCTGTTGAATTTATTCACCACAGATACCACAGATTTTCACAGATTGCCTACGGCAATTCTTTAATCAATCTTTACTTAGGCAACACAACCGTTCCCACCCTGGCCGCAATCTCATTGCGCGTTTCATTCAATTTCTGCTGAATTTTCATGTAGCGCATCATTTCTGCATCATCGCCATCCTGAGAGGCTTTCTTTACCCGGTTCAAATTCATCTCACACATCTTCATCACTTTGTGCAACTTGAACCGAAGCAAAGCCTGCTTCATGTCCAGATCAAAATTCAACTCGGGCATTTTTTGGTTTTGCAGTGGATAGCTCCACATTTCCTCCCAATTGGGCGAAAACTCCCAGGGTGTGGCAATCAGATTGATGGCCAGCTCACAAACATCACTGGAATCATGCTGAATGAAATGGTGTTGATCAAATGTCTGTCCATTAACAATCATATCGCGACATTCCGCAGCAATTCTGCCATACAGCGGGTTGTCAAAACTGTCCAGGGATTCTTCTATGTCGGCAAGTATATATTGGGCAACCGTGACCTGTTCCTGTTCAAGCATTTTATCGCCGTAAAGGACCAGCATCCGAATGATGTCTTTCTCCTGAAAAGCTTCAATGTGCCCAGCGACAGGCCTTTGCTCTATATGCTCCGGCCATTGCTGCTCAGGCGGCAATTCGGTATCCGAAGACATTGGGGGTAATTCGGTGGGCCACTCTGTACCTTGAAAAGATGGCGGCGAGTCGCTGGCTGCTTCAGGCCTCCGGGCAGCTTTTTCTTCGCTTTTCCGAAGATTGGTATTGATGAGTTTATTGGTTTCTGAAACCAGAATGTCCTCGGGTACTTCCAACAGTGCGGAGCACTCCCTCAAATAAACGCTCCGCTTGATCGGATCGGGTATTTTGGCGATGCTGGCCACTATATCTTTTATCAAGCCTGTGCGTTTGGCAGGGTCGTTTTTGGTTTCCTCCAGAAGCAACTCGGTCTTTAACAGAATAAAATCCTTGGAATTAGCCTCGATATATTGGGTCAGCTCTTCACCACTAAATTCCTGCACATAAGAATCCGGATCATGGCCATCGGGAAGCAGACAAATTTTGACATTCAGGTTTTGTTCCAGCGCCAGATCAAGTCCTCTGAGTGCAGCTTTGATACCCGCAGAATCTCCATCGTACAGGATTTTAAGGTTGTTTGTGTTGCGCTTTATGAGCTGCAACTGACCCTCTGTCAGCGAAGTACCGGAAGAAGCCACGACATTCTGAATGCCTTCCTGATACAGCGCGATCACATCCATATACCCTTCAACCAAAATACACTCATCCTGCTGCCGGATCGCCCGTTTGGCCTGATGTGCACCATACAGGATCTTGTTTTTAACGTAGATCTCTGTTTCCGGACTGTTGATGTACTTGGGAATCTTTTTATCGGACGACATGGTTCGACCGGCAAATGCAGCCACTTTCCCCGACAAATTGTGAATGGTGAACATCACCCGGGCTCTGAAAAAATCCCGGCTGCCATCCTGACTGCAAAGCCCTACCTTTTTGAGCAATTCCGGATCATGTCCATTGGCACGTGCTGAAACAAGCAACAAATCTCGCTGATCAGGAGCGTAGCCCAGTCCAAAAGTGCGGATGGTTTCCTCCCGCAATCCGCGGTTTTTGAAATATGACAGTGCAACAGATTTTCCTTCGTCCGTTTCAAACAACTGATGTTGAAAATGTTGCAGGCCAAACTCATTCACTATGTACAGCGATTCCGCCAGCTGTATTTCAGCCAGTTGTTCCGGCGTTTGCTCCACCTCCTCAAGTTCAATGTTGTATTTATTCGCCAGCCACCTCAGCGCTTCCACATAACTCATGTTCTCGTGTTCCCTCAAAAAGGTCACAGAATCACCACCTTTCCCACAGCCAAAACACTTGAAAATATTTCTGGCCGGATTTACATTAAAAGACGGTGTTCGTTCATTGTGAAACGGGCACAAACCAATCAAATTCACCCCTCTGCGCTTCAACGTCACAAAGTCGGCCACGACTTCCTCTACCCTCGCGGCTTCCATGATGTCCTGAATTTGTTTTGGAGAAACCAATTTTTTGAATGGTTAGTGGTTAATGGTTAATGGTTAGTGGTTAGTGGTTAGTGGTTAGTGGTTAGTGGTTAGAGATGAGAGTTATATTATTTAAAATGGTGATGGTGAATACGGACACGAATTTAATAATTATTCTAAACTGGATAATATCACTTTGCATAACAAACGCAGAAACTACTTTGAGCTTCTTATCACCTTCATTAACCATTAACCATTAACCATTACATTTCTATCGTTTTCCGGCGAGCAGGAATAACACGGCCATTCGTACGGCTACGCCGTTTTGGACCTGGTCCAGGATGATGTTGTGTGGGCTGTCGGCGGCATCGGAAGAAAGTTCGACACCACGATTGATAGGTCCGGGGTGCATGAGGACAATGGGTTTGTCCAGTTCTTCCAGCATTTGGCGGGTGATCCCGTAGTATTGATGGTATTCTCTAAGACTCGGGAAAAACTTGATATCCTGGCGTTCCAGTTGGATGCGTAACACATTGGCAACATCGCACCAACGGAGCGTTTCACGAACATCGTGGCTTACTTCCACACCAAGCTCCGCGTAATGTTTGGGAATCAGGGTTGGCGGACCACACACTCTCACTTTGGCGCCAAGTTTTTGCAGACAAAAAACATTGCTAAGAGCTACCCTGCTGTGCAATATATCTCCAATGATGGCAATTTTCTTTCCAGCTACATCTCCGAGCCTTTCTCTTATTGAAAAGGCATCCAGCAACGCCTGGGTTGGGTGCTCATGGGTTCCGTCACCGGCATTAATGATGTTTGCCGGAATACGGGTAGAAAGATACACACAGGCGCCGGGAGCAGGGTGGCGCATCACGACCATGTCTACCTTCATGGCCAGGATGTTATTCACAGTATCCAGCAGAGTTTCTCCTTTGCTGACACTGCTGCTGCTGGCCGTAAAATTTACGGTGTCGGCGCTGAGTCTCTTTTCGGCAAGTTCAAAGGAAACACGCGTTCGGGTACTGCTTTCAAAAAACAGATTGGCCACCGTTACATCCCTCAGGCTCGGCACTTTTTTGATGGGGCGGTTTATGACTTCCTTGAAATTATCGGCAGTTTCGAAGATGAGCTGGATATCATCTTCTGTGATGTTTTTGATGCCGATCAGGTGACGCGTAGAAAACTGTTTCACAGCGCAAACTTAAAGTTATTTCCTCAATCCCAACAGGGAATGATTTTATCTCAATTATTGTGCTTGTCTGGCAGCTTCCCGATAAATGACTGTTGCCAGAACATTTCCCACTTTCCGCAATACTTCCGTGTCTATGAGGTTGATATTATCTAAATGCGTGTGGTGATGCTTTCCAAACATGGGTCCCGGTTCCGGCATACCAATAATGTCTACCGTGGGGATATTGGTCGCCCGCATAACAAAGTAATGGTCGTCGGTGATTCCCCCGGCGGCGATGTTGACAAAGAGTTCTGAATAACCCAATTCTGCGGCAACACCCCATACTTTATTCACGATTATTGGTGCATTTTGAACAGAATACCCCTCTCTGGGAAATTTTGCACCACTGGCTCCAACCATATCCAGCAAGATGCCGAACTGAGCTGAATAACCCGCCTTGTGAATATTCCGTCCCCAATATTGTGAACCCAGGCACCAGGTTTCAGCCTTGTGTGCCTGGTTTTGCATCATAGAGCCACTTGGATCCTCATCTGTCTCATCACCCAGGTCTTCGGCATCAAAACAGATAAGGTCTATGCCAAATTCCACGGGATTCTGCTGCAACATTCGAGCGATCTCAAGCATGACGCCCACACCGCTGGCCCCGTCGTCCGCGCCATCGATGGGTTTATCGGCATCTTTCGTATCCTTGCTGGCAATATGACGACTGTCCCAATGTGAGCATATTAAAATTCGATTCGGCAATTCAGGTTTGTATTGGGCTATGATATTTACCGCATCAAGCGGACCGAAGTATGTTTTGGCTACAAAGGGCTGCTCAATGACTTCCATTCCATAATTCTTGAATGTTGTTACCAGCCAGGAGGCACAGGCTTTATGAGCAGGACTTCCTGGAACCCTTGGGCCAAAATCAACTTGTTTCTTGACATGAGCAAAGGCAGAATCACCACTAAAGGTTGGCACAGGAACGCTATTGGTAACAGGAGCTGTAACATCCGATGGATTATCGTGGTTGTTGCCAGATGGAAGCATGTTGGGCAGTATCATGGAAAGCACATATATAAGCAGAACAGCAATGAGGCCGTAGGCGAATATTTTGCGGGTATTTACTTTGGACATTTATTTCAAGTGTTGAGTTGTCGATATATCATTTCTGTGCCCTGGAAATCAGCCATAAGGCAATACCAGCAAAGATCAGGTTTGGGATCCACATACCAAGCATTACCGGAACCGAACCACTGGAAGCAAAAGAGACGGCAAATTTAGAAAGCAAAATAAATCCTGCACCTATTCCGATGCCTAAAGCCAGGTGAAATCCCATTCCGCCCCGCACTTTCCTTCCTGCAACCGCCAAACCTATTATGGTAAGAATGATATTGGTCACGGCATCGGCAGTTCTGCGGTGTTTCTCAATCGCATAACTCCTGGAATAAGACAGCCCCCGCTGTTCTTCCTTTTTAATCACCTGCTGCAATTCAGGCGTGGTCATTTCCTGATTTTGATTGCTGAAATAAACAAAATCCTCTGGCGTGAGGTTTATGGCCGAATCCATGGGGATGGTGGAACGCTTGAAGCTCTCTTTTAAACCGTCGAATATGCGTATCGACCACTGGGATATTTTCCAGGTTTCCTTTTCGGGCAACCAGGTGGCATTTTCGGCCTCCAGAATACTCTCAATTTTGTTCCGGCGAAACTTTTCCAGGCGCATACCAGTCATCGTCAGGTTGCTTTTATTATAGCCTTTGATAAAGATCTTGGTATCGGGTGCGGTTAAAAAATGAACGTTTACAGTACGTCCTTTGTCCTGATCAGTCCATACATAGGTATGCTCAAATGACAGCTTCCAGTGGTTGAAAATCGGGGCGATAAAATGGTTGACGCTTAAATGGAAAAGTGCGATCAGGCTTCCCCCAATCAAGTATGGCCTAAGCAGGCGATTAAAACTCACACCCGCATTGAAAATGGACAGTATTTCGGAATTAAAAGCCAACCTGGAGGTGAAAAACACCACTCCTACCAGTGTGTAAAGTGGCATTAACAAGGAGGTCATGTGAAACATAAACCCGATGTAATAAGCCAACACGTCCTTTTTGGTACATGGTTTCTCTATGATGGCCTGTACCTTGTCGCTAAAGTCTATGGCACAGGAGATCATAGTCAGTATCAACAGTGAAAAAAGCACGGTTGACAGAAACTTCTTGATTATGTACTTGTCGAGAACTTTTATTTGCATGGTTGAATGCCGCAGGTTGCCGGGTCAATTTAAATTTTCCGGCGCCACACAAGGGGCAAATGCTTAACGCGGCAAGGTAAGTTTTAGTTGCTCAATTTTGCGGCTGTCGGCTGAAATTACCTTTAGTATATAGCCTTCCCAGCTAATTTCGGCTCCGGTTGGCGGGATATCGCCCCGAAGCTCCAGAGCCAGTCCGGCAAGTGTATCTGAATTGCCGCGAACTTCATCAAAAACATTCACAGAAAGACCTGTGATCCGGCAAACATCGTTTAGCAATATCTGTCCCTCAAATAAAAAGTTATAATCATCGAGTTTGCGGTATCGAATTTCACTTTCCGCGTCAAACTCATCACGAATATCCCCGATCACTTCTTCAAGAATATCTTCCAGGGTAACCAGCCCCGATGATCCTCCGTATTCATCCACAACCAGCGCCATGTGCATTTTTTCCTGTTTAAACTCCCTCAGCAACTCAATTCCCCTTTTGCTCTCAGGCACCAGCATCAGATTGGGTCTTACCAATGTCTGCCATTCAAAATCATCTGGTTTATGAAGATGCGGAACCAGATCCTTAACATACAAAATACCCGTTACGTTGTCGAGATCTTCATCAATAACAGGCATCCTTGAAAACTCATTCTCGCAAACTGTATTCAACAAATCCGGAAACGTAGTTTTAAAATCAACCGCCACCACTTTTGATCTGGGCTGCATGACTTGCTTCACAGTTACATCTCCAAACTGAACAATGCTTTTTATAAGCTCAAGCTCGCGTTTTTCGCTGCTGACCGCCACATTTGGCCCCTGAGAAACTTCGGGAACGGCTGTTTGATCAGCCTGTTCTGTGGCTTTCTCATGGCGGATGAACCAGCTGAACAGAAACTTCCAAAACATCATAAATGGACTGAGCCATCCAATAAGGGAAGCGATTTTAGGACTGCGTTGCCGGATGAATTCAATTTTCTGGATACCCCAAAAAATGAAGCCGAAAATTAGTACAAGGCATACCAGCAACAACAGAATTGCCGCCCATTCAGGCAATCCAAGTGATGTCTGGGTCGCATAAATGAACCATTCCTGCTGTATAATGATTGGCAAGCCGGCTATGGCTGCAACCGAAACTGCCAGTACCATAAAAACACGGGCCAGCAAAAGCGCCGCGAGACTGGAGCGGAGATCCTCGACAAGTGAAACGGCTCTCGATGCCAGCCTGCCGGGCTTGGCTCTCAGGCTATCAAGGTCATGCGCATTGAGTCTGGCAAGTGACTGCTCAGACACAATAACAAGTGTATAAATGAGGAACCCGAGAAAATAAAAAGCCATCAGGAGTGGGACAAAATGGGAATGTTCAAGGGGTTTGAAAGATTTACCCAATCAAAACCCCTTGAATGTACTATTTCATAAATTTAGAATGGCAGATCATCGCCATCTTCTGTTGATGGTGGCGTATCGGCTCCTACAGGCATTGGCTCAGCGCTTTTGCCGTTTTGAGTAGCATCCGTTGTCGGGAATCTGCTGTCGCCGGTGCCTTCAAGTTTTTCCAAAATACGGTAGGTATTAGCCACGATATCCGTTACGTTGCGTTCCTGTCCATCTTTATCCGTGTATTTGCGGTAGGAGATCTTTCCTTCCACATATACCATCATTCCTTTTTTAAGGAGTTTTTCGGCCCGCTCTGCAGCATCGCGCCACACCACAATGTTGTGCCACTCGGTGAGTTTTTGCCAGTTACCGTCCTTGTCTTTGTAGTTTTCGTTGGTGGCCAGTGAAAAACGGCCAACAGCTGTGCCGTTGTCCAGATGCCTGATTTCCGGGTCTCCGCCCAGATTGCCGATAAGCGTTACTTTGTTAATCATAGTCATTTAATTTTTTGAAACGTGAAAAATTGATGAATTGTGTTTTTAATGGTTAATGGTTAATGGTTAATGGTTAATGGTTAATGGTTAATGGTTAATGGTTAATGGTTAATGGTTAATGGTTAATGGTTAATGGTTAATGGTTAATGGTTAATGGTTAATGGTTAATGGTTAATGGTTAATGGTTAATGGTTAATGGTTAATGGTTAATGGTTAATGGTTAATGGTTAATGGGGTTGCTTATGTAAAGTTAAATCTTTTTTTGTAAAAATCCTATGATGAGTTTGGGGAGCGGAATTTTTTTTGTCAGATCGGATTCTGAGACTTTTATACACTTTTTTAAAGCGCTTTCCTTGGTGAATCCGACGGGAATTTCGGGGGGCAAATGTAGCTCAACAAATCTGGCCAGAACCTTCTGGTGGGTAAGTAATTGAGTAAATTCAGAAGATATTTCGCCCCATCGCGCGCCTTTTGGCAGCTTTTGTTTAAAAAAGGCCGATTCCAGTTTTTCCAATTTGAAATCTTCTGCGTTTTCAAGTTCAAGCACCGGGAACTCGTACAAACCCTTCCAGATATCTTTTGACTCCCGTTTGCACACATAACTAAAACCGTGCTGAGATATTTTCACGTAAAAGAAGAAGCGGGTTTTTCGCGCTCTTTTTTCCAATCGCTTTGGCAACTCCGAAACTTTGTTCTCCAATCTTGCCCGGCATGTATCATTAAATGGACATTCAGTACAGACTGGCTTTGCAGGAGTGCAACAAATGGCGCCAAAATCCATCATAGCCTGATTAAAAGCGCCGGGGTTATGTTCATCCAGTAATCTTGAAGCCAGGTTCTGAAACTCGCTCCTGGCCTTTGGTAAATCAATGATTGTTTCAATGCCAAAAATCCGGGACAGGATCCGGTAAACATTGCCGTCGAGTACCGCATGCGGTTTATTAAAGGCAAAAGAGGCTATGGCTGCCGCAGTATAATCGCCAACCCCCTTCAGGGTTTTCAAGTCGTGAAATGTTTCAGGAAAATGTCCGTCAAAATCATGCACTATTTGCCTGGCAGCCGCATGTAAATTTCGAGCCCTGCTGTAATACCCAAGTCCTTCCCAATACTTCAGCACTTGCATTTCATCTGCTGAGGCCAATGCCTCTACTGTCGGAAATGCTTTTACAAACCTTTCAAAATATTGCCAGCCCTGATTCACCCTTGTCTGTTGCAGGATAATTTCTGATACCCAGATCTTATACGAATCCTTTTCCCCTTTCCAGGGCATGGGCCTTGGATTTTTATGTGACCAACCCAATAACTTCTTTTGAAAACGACATGGGTCATTTTCAAAATCAATCAGACTTTTTTGTGGAATGCTGTCGGAATCAGGCATAGGTTGCCACCAACTCCTTTAGGTCCTGCAGATAGCGAAGCTTAACAGGTTCGCGAATTTCCTGGTTGGTGGTAGTATAGAACTTATGTGCTGAAAGAAAGTTCACCTGAAGCCGATTCCAGGATTGCTCATCCTGCAATATTTGATAGGCTTGCAATTCTTCAAAAAGCGAATTGCCAATTTTATAGAAATCTTGCCTTCCCAGATAATCCAAATCTGCATCACAGATGATTTCCTCCAAATGATTATTGGGAGACTGCGGGATCTTGGTTGCCATGATCATGCCGCAAATAACCTCAATGTCTTCTTCAGAATATCCATACCCGGGAAGATGACGGCGAACTAAAATGCACCCCTCAGCTTCATGGCCGGCATGTTTGTCCTTGATAAATCCCGAATCATGAAAAAGGGCTGCCGTTTTGACCAGGGTTAATTCACGACCTTTCACGCCCTCTTTTTCACATATTTCCGATGCCATCTTCAGCACATCCATGGTATGATGTATGCCATGATACATAAGCTTGTCTGAAAGCTCTGTGCTGAGTTTGTCAAGAATAAATTTTTTAGCAGCGCGGTAATCCATGTTGCTCAAAGTCGTGAATCGTCGGTCGAAAATACGGAGCGGTAAAAGTTTTGAACGCCGTTAATCAGTATTTGTTTGATACAGGCAGGCCAAAAATGCGGCTTTTCTTTCAATTTTAGCAGCGAGCCCGAAATAATTTGATAATTTGACAATTCGATAATTTGATAATGCCGTAAATTCTACAAGAAATTATGGTTCTGAGAACTCATTTTCGATTCATCCATGCTGATGCTGGTTAATTTCTGAACTCTTTTTGAAATCTAAAATTCATTATCAAATTGTCAAATTATCGAATTATCAAATTCCTTCCCTGCAACTTTTTAATAATTTTGCGTCATATAGTCGGCAACCCCGAGATCTTGCTCTAAAGTTGCTATCCTTTTCAAAATCAATATTAAAATTTCAAAACAACTCGATTATGAATTTAATGGACCTCCTCCAGGGACAGATTTCCGACGAAATGCTCGGTCAACTCAGTAACCATATTGGCGCAACGCCGGAACAAACGGCTCAGGCTACCAATGGTGTTTTCGCTACGCTCATAGGAGGATTGGCCAATAACGCGTCAACTGAAAGCGGACTTGCTTCGCTGGGCTCAGCACTCGATCGCGACCACGATGGCAGCATCATCGACGACATATTTGGTATGGTTGGTGGCATGATGCAAGATGGCCCTACCCAGTCAAAAGCAACCAATGGCTCTGGCATCCTGGGCCATATTCTGGGCGACCGTCAGGAAGTGGCAGCTCAGCAGATTGGACAATCATCCGGACTGAATGCCAGCCAGATCATGAAACTGATGCCTATCCTTGCTCCAATCGTAATGGGCATGTTGGGTAAAGCCAAAAATTCAGGCGGACTTGACTTGGGCGGATTGTCCAGCATCCTCACTGGATCGGCACAACACGCTCAGCAGCAATCAGGCATGGGCGATCTGATCGGTTCCGTATTGGGACAAGTATTGGGTGGTTCCCAGGCAAAATCTTCCCAGCAGGGAGGTGGTTTGCTCGGTGGTTTGCTTGGCGGAATTTTCGGCAAGTAATTAATTCTGACCTGGCTTCCAGGCTGATTTTATTTAAACATATCACGTATCATCCCGAATTTTCCGAATGACGGAAAACTCGGGATTTTTTTTCGCGCCGCGCGATTGTCTTTTTGCCTATAAATAGGTGCAGAGCACCGAAATGTCATTAGCTCGAAAATTGGACAAAAGCACCGAGGTGCAGCGCACCGAAACGAAAACCCTTATTTCGGTGCGCTGCACCTCATTGTTATATAACGCGTTGTATCTAATGACATTTCGGTGCGCTGCACCTATTTATAAGGGACATTTGGTTTAAAATAATATCGTTAACATTTCGCGCTTTGTTGCGCTTGGTCAAAAGACACAAGCGCGGCGAAAAACCTCCATTTTTGTTTGAATCATTTAACCAAGCTACTTTAGGTTTGAAGGACTCAATACGGTGAGAATGGTTGTTTTTTCTTTAGAAACAACCAATTCCTGAGCAAACAGCCCTTTTTGTTTGTCGTTATATGACCTTTTCAGTCCGCCAATGATGCAATAACATGCACGGAGATTCTACCTTTGCCAAACAACGCATAACGAATTTCGTATGAAAAAACTTTTTACCCTAACGCTATTTGCCCTTTTCTGCCAGATGATCATGGCCCAGTCGGAAGGCAGCCGTATCACCGGAGCATTGCAATCCAATGCCAACTTTTTCATCACGGATGACAAAAGGGTTGGTTCCGGAATCCCGCAGTACGACTACCAAAAATTTGGTGCAGAAAGCTGGCTCAACCTCAACTATTCCAATTGGGGCTTCGATATGGGACTGCGTTTCGACCTTTTCAATAATTCGAACCTGCTGAACCCTACAAGCTCTTATACTGACCAGGGCATTGGACGCTGGTTTGTGCACAAAGCCGTCGGCAAGCTGGATATAGAAGGCGGATATATTTACGATCAAATCGGATCGGGTATGATTTACCGCGCCTATGAAGAACGCGCGCTCATGATAGACAATGCACTATTTGGCATCAAAGCAGCCTATGACCTGACTGATAACTGGCGCATAAAGGGATTTACCGGACGTCAGAAGCAGCAATTCAACCTGTATAATACCGTCATTCGCGGGGCCACGCTGGAGGGATTTATCAAACCCGACTCGGCCAGCAGTCTCACATTGGCGCCAGGTATCGGGGTTGTAGGACGCACCTATTCCCGGGAAACGGTGGATCAGATCGTAAGTGCCATTGCCACCTACGCGCCTCAGGATAGTACCGGTGCACAATACAATACTTACGCCGGTACTGTTTTCAACACCTTGAGCGTTGGGAATTTTATATGGTTTGCAGAGGCTGCTTTTAAATCCTATGACGTGATCAATGATCCAAATGCGGAAACAGCATCAGGGATCAGAGGTAAAATTGAGAACAGAAAAGGCTATTCGGCGTACACCAGTCTGGCCTATTCAAAAAAGGGTCTGGGTATTTCTCTGGAACTAAAGAAGACCCACAATTTTCAGTTCCGTCAGACCCCGTCTAACATCGGCATTCAGGGCGCGATCAACTTTTTGCCGCCCATGGCCAAACAGAACACTTACCGTCTGACGACCCGTTTCAGTCCGGCTACCCAGGAAATTGACGAGCAAGCCGCGCAATTGGATATACACTACAAGGTGAACAAGAAACTTTCACTTGCCTTAAATGTCTCTGAAATTCAGTTGCCCGACAACACGGAGCTATACCGAGAGATCACGCCGGAATTCACCTACAAGCAAAAAAGAAAATGGCAGCTCATTGGTGGCGTTCAGGTACTCAAGTACAACATATTTGTTTACCAGGGCAAAGGCGAATACGTGGATGCCATCACGCCTTATTTTGAGTATCTGTACAAATTCACCTCAAAGAAGTCCATTCGGGTGGAAGGACAATACCTGAACACCGAAGATGAGTTTGGCTCCTGGTTAAATGGCGTGGTTGAATTTGGCATGGCGCCTCACTGGCTGATCGCCGTTTCTGATATGTACAAACTGAAACATGCCAATGCCTCTGAACTCAGCACAGAGAAAACCAAATACGATGATTTACATTTTCCAACTGTGCAGGTTAGCTATACACACAAGGCCAACCGGATTGGTCTCGCCTGGGTCAAGCAGGTGGAAGGCATCAATTGTGCGGGTGGGATATGCCGATATGAACCGGCGTTCTCCGGAGTGAAACTTCAAGTGAACTCTACCTTTTGATCACTGATATTACAGATTACGCTGATTTCACTGATTTCTTTTTGAATTCATTTTAAAATAAATTCTTAGTTATGAAAAATATACTGCTATTGATTTTGATGGCGCTTGTGACGTTGTGCGCCTGTAAGGAAAAAGAAATTGCCATTCCGGAACTTAGTGTGGGTGATAGAAAAGTCATTGTGGAGGAACTTACCGGCGTGAGATGTACCGCTTGTCCGGATGGAGCAAGATTATTGGAAAACCAACAAGAATTGTATGGAGATAAACTGATTGTAGTTTCTATACATGAAGCACCAGATTTCTCTGTTCCTTATGATGAAAGCACTTATGATTTCCGCACGGTGAAAGGCAAGGAAATGTTTGACTTTATAGGTGTATATGAAGGGGTACCCGCGGCTTCCATTGCCCGGTTAGTGCCACCGAACTATATTACTCCATTTGTTACAGTTAAAAGTCTTTGGCCTGGATTTATCGCTACTGAACTATCCAAAGATTACGGCCTCGGTTTATTTGTAAAGAACGACTACGATCCGGCCAATAGAAAGCTGGATGTGTTGGTCAACATCGCGCCCGGCCAGGATATTGACGGAGATAACCGCCTTACAGTAGTGATTACGCAAGACAGCATTATTGACCGTCAGCTAGACAACAATGTCCTGATAGAAGACTATGTACACCGCCATGTTTTGCGCGAAGTACTCACCAAGGCTTCCGGCGACGATATTACAGAACCGCTGACCAGTGGTGCGCTAATTAGTAGAAATTTCAGCATGACGCTTCCAGCTGATTGGGTTGCCGAGCATTGCAGCGTGGTGGCTTACGTACACCATACTGGCACGCCAGACAAGATTGTGCTACAGGCTGCGGAGGAACATGTGGTTGAGTGAATTTGTTAATGGGATAATTAGCTAATGAGCTAATTGGAATCGCCCTGTTTGGCAAGTTTGCCGGACAGGGCGAGACTGTTACAAAAAGTGTGTCAAGTTAAAGTGAACAAAAATACTTTTAACTTAAGCACTTATGACAAAATCAGAGAAGTTTGACTACGAACGCTTCAAAAAAGAAGCAGCAGAGCGCCTCAAAGCAGGCGACGATCTATTAGGCACCGATGGTGTGCTGACACCCTTACTTAAAGAGTTTCTGGAAGAAAGTCTGGATGGAGAATTGGATGCACATTTGGAAGATGGTGATCGTCCAAATCGCAAGAACGGCAAAGTCAAGAAGCGAGTTCGGACCTCACAGGGCGAGGTGAATATTCGCACGCCAAGAGATCGCAACAGTAGTTTTGAGCCAAAGATCGTATCCAAGCGATCGAAGGATTTGGGCAGTGGTTTGGATCGTCAGATCATTGCACTGTATGCCCGAGGGAACAGTTACAGTGATATCCGGGATTATCTGCTGGAGATGTATGGAGCAGAGGCCTCTACGGCAACGATCAGCCGTGTAACAGACAAAATTCTACCCTTGGTTCAGGAATGGAAGAGCCGTCCACTGGAGGCTGTATATCCATTTGTTTGGCTGGATGCTATTCACTACAAAGTACGTCAGGATGGTCGGGTAGTAAACAAGGCAGTATACTGCATTATAGGTGTAAACCAGGAGGGTATAAAGGACCTGTTGGGTATGTATGTAGGTGAAAATGAGGGTGCTAAGCACTGGCTGGCTGTGCTGACAGATTTGAAGAACCGAGGTGTGGAAGACATCTTCATTGCCTGCATCGATAACCTCAATGGTTTTGCGGAAGCAATAGAAAGCACCTTTCCGCAGACGGAAGTTCAACTGTGCATTGTACACCAGATTCGCAACAGTAAAAAGTACATTGCATGGAAAGATGTACGGGCCTTTATGAAAGATCTGCACAAAGTCTATCGGGCCAACACCAAGGAAGGTGCCGAACGACACTTAGACAAGCTGGAAACCACCTGGGGACAGAAGTATCCAGCTGTGATTCAGTCCTGGCGTCGGAATTGGGATAGGCTCAGCAACTACTTCCAGTATGACCCGCAAATCCGCAAGGTGATTTACACCACTAATATCATCGAAGGATTTCACCGGCAATTGCGCAAGATCACCAAAACCAAAGGAGCCTTTACATCTGACGAAGCACTAATGAAGCTCCTGTATCTGGTTCAGGATGATGCAACCAGTAAGTGGAACCGACCACTGCACAACTGGAATATGACCTTGTCTCAACTATCCATTATCTTTGAAGACCGCTTAAAACTCGACATTTGAAAAATTGGATTAATTGGGGCCTGCAGGCCCCAATTAATCCAATCCTTGACACACTTTATGTAATACTCCCGTGAGTTTTATGTGAGTGCTTTTCAAGCTAAACAAGATTCTTTATAATCTAAAATTTTATTTTCAGATTGTTCATCCAAAAATTGCTTAACATTTGAATAATTAATATTAGGTGGTATATCAATCGAATAATAAGGTTGATCTTTAATTCCTTCCCAATTACACCCTAAAGATTCTAATTTAGGCAAAACTCTTTTAGCTTCAATCTCTTTGAAAAAAATAATTTGAACTGTAGAATGTCCTGAACTTTTAATTAAATTATCAAAGTACAAAACGCCTTCATCATCTTCAACAGCAATTACATCGTTATAAGCTAAATTTGGTGCATAAAATGGTATATTATCAATTCTATAGTAACCATTTTCTAGTTCTTCAGCCCAAATTACTTCTTCAGCAATTTCATCTTCAATATCTTTATACACTAAAATGACTTTTGATTTCATTAGTTATTACTTTTTTTGATATTACAATCTCTACATAATACTTGTCCATTATTTGGCGTTCCACTACCTCCTTTAGATTTAGGGACAATATGATCTACTTGTCTCAGCTCGCGCAAGGCTGCCCAAAAAAAATTCAATAACGTTGGCGCGATGCTCCAGCATCGTGTCAACGATCGCGTCGGCTCTGCCGACATGATTCACTCAAGCCAAAAAATATTCCAAAGATGTCATGAATTACGCTTGATCGCCCATCTTTATTTTGCCAAACTATTACTTCTTGCAGTTTGAATGCTTTTGACAAAAATCGAAACCAACTCATTGCTTTCTTGTAATAAGGCTTCAAGGCGCTGTTTCTGGAAATATCCTTTCCGATCAATGAACTCAAGGCACACATGCGTTTCCCGAAGCTCTTTCAAACAGATTTTCATCTTATGTTCTGATTTCGATGTTCAAATGTTTGATGTTCAAAATTCAAACACCGAACACCGAACAGGGGAACTTCGAACATCGAAGTATTCATAATCCCACCCAGCCTTGTTTATTCAAACTGCGATAATGAATCGCTTCCGCCAAATCTTTTATCCGAATCTCCGAACTTCCTGCAAATATTTCAGGTTCAATATTTTATTGACGTTCTGTTTGGTCTTGTCCGCAAGCAGGACTCTCATATATTACCAGACTCGTGCGAACGAGACTACGGTAACCTTGATTTAAGCCATACTTCTTAACAGAAGATTCCGAATATTTCACAAAGAGATTTGGAGGTAAAAAAGAATACTATGCCACCAAGTAGTAGCAGAAGGCCTGATCCAATTAAATTTATATTCGTTAATCGACCACCATGGCCCGAATCTTTGTATCTTAAACCAGTCCTAATAATAAAAACACCTATTAGAACAAGGATTAAACCTAACAATTTAGTTTCCATCTTTTTCTATTCTATTTCTTCTTCTGACGCCCTGCAGATATGTCCCCAAGCAAAGCCCCACAACCAAAAAGCGTCCGATCCAGATTCCCCAGACCGAACGCTCCTATTCATTAGCATATTAGCTAATTATCCCATTAGCTAATTAATCTCACTGTCTGATCACCACCATCGTTTTCACAACTGGCGCTTGGTTACCTATTTTCACTGCTACTTCGTAAATGCCGGCGGAAAGTTCTGCGGCAGACAAAGATAAACTTGATGCCGGAAGCGCAGCATAATCCTGTTGCATCACAACCTGACCAAACTGGTTGAAAATTACAATGGATGTACTCTGTCCAATTTGCTTCGGATCAAAGCTCAACCTGAATTCATCGTAGAGCGGGTTTGGTGTAATGGTAAACTCTTTGCTTCCTTCAGCCATTGGATGCTGGATTGTATAATCCTCCAATTTGTTGTTAACCAAAGGTGTTACATCTGGTCTGTTGCAAGGGAAAGAACATTCGTCAAACTGGTCATGAAGGTCGCCAATAAGTCCTGCCAGCTCGCCTAATTGCCCATTCGAGAGGGCTGGATTTAATTCATCTCCCAAGACAAGACTGGTGTATTCAAGTAATTCACAAACCGTCGTTACACCGGCATTTGTAATAAAGTCTGGCACATCTACACAGCTATTAGCCAGGTTGAGGGCGCAGAATTCCGGGAATAATCTGGTGTTTAACCACAGCGTAACCGCTTGTCCCCAAAGGACACTGGCAAAACGGCCATTCTTTTTCCACTGGTTTGGCGCGCAAGTTCCGTTTTGCAGCACCAGATCATCCGGGAATATTTTTGGATTGCCTCCGCCAGGTAGCAGGCTGTGCAAACAATCCGCAGAAGACTTAAATATGGTGAGACTTCCACCACCACCTGCAGCTGTATGTCCTAACTCAAGTGGTCCGTTTTGAATATCAAATGCGTGATTGATAAGCCAGATGGCTGTTCTGTTGTTACCCTGATAGAAAAACTTACCCTTACCGCCATAAAATCCCTGGGTCAGCGCACATACTCTGTTGCAAGGGCCACAGTTGATCACCTGATCGCATTCATACTGTTTACAATCATCAATGACAACCCAATGCCTGATGAAGGAACCGCCAGCCGGGGTGCCACAGCCATCAGTATTGCCGTCTGTATAATCAAAGTATACCAAACCACAATGGCTCAGTACCGTTGGGTAGCCTGTATGGGAAGGATCAATGGATTCTCCGCACTGAAGATCTACATCATTGCAGACAATTTGCAGGTTCAGTGAACCTCCAACCGTAAAACTGGCGGTACAATTATCAATCTGATTGCAGGCATCTGAAACTGAATAATTTACGGTGATGTAATCATAGCAATGGTTCGGGTTTGGCACGTCCAAACCACTTTCCATGGCGTTACAACCTCCAGTATAACTGAAACCGGATAGCCAATCTTCATAGGCTGCATCTACTTCAACCTGATTCATACAAGTGAGGGTGATGGAATCTGCCGGACAGGTAGCCACCAGGGTCGGAGGAGCTACGGAGAAAGTCGCAGAGCAGTCATCCGAACTATTACAGTTGTCAGATACAACATAATTCACAGTAACTGACCCACCGCAATGTGACGGAGCACTCACATTCAATCCGCTTTCTGTCACCATACATCCACCGGTGTAATTAAAGCCTTCGAGCCAAAGAGCAAAGGCAGCATCCACATCATCCTGGGAAATACAAGCTACCATATTTACATCACCCGGGCAGATAGCCGTAAGATCCGAATTAGCCACGGTAAAGGTGGCAGAGCAATCATCGGTTTGATTACAATCATCCGAAACCACATAATTAACCGTTACAGAGCCACCGCAAGCAGGTGGAGCACTCACATTCAAGCCGCTTTCTGTCACGTTGCACCCACCTGTATAGCTGAAATTAGCAAGCCAAACAGCAAAAGTGGCATCTACCTGGGCCTGACTGAAACAAGCGCCAACATTGGAGTCTCCTGGACATGAAGCTGTGAGTGCAGAACCGCTGCCAACTGTGAATGTCGCAGAACAGTCATCCGACTGATTGCATTCATCAGTAACAGTGTAGTTAACGGTTATTGAACCACCACAATGGGAAGGTGCGCTGACATTCAATCCACTTTCGGTCACATCGCAGCCACCTGAATAGACGAATTCTGCCAGCCAATTGGCAAATGCCGCATCTACCTCATCTTGTGATAAGCAGGCAGAGGTATTGGCGTTTCCTGGGCAAGAAGCCATCAGTGCGTCCACGACCTTGTACGTGTATGTTTGCACGCAATTAGTAGCGTTGCCGCAGGCATCAGTAGCGGTGTATGTTCTGGTTCTGGTCCAGTTACAGCCTCCAGTGTTTACTGCTGCTCCCAGTGTAGAGCTGATGTCTGGTGTACCACAATTATCTGTAGCAGTAACAGAACCCTCCGGAAAGTCTGAAGGGTTACATCCCAGATCCTCATCAGCCGGACAGGCAGTAATAACCGGAGCTTCGGTATCCTCCACAGAACCTGAAACTTCACAAACAGCCGGATCATCACAATTGCTGCAGGTAAAAGTGGATTTCAGGGTGTATGTTCCACACTGTGTTCCCGGATTTACCTGTACAGTGGCACCCATATTTCCTCCAACAAAGCTGGCTCCTGAAGTATTGCTGGTAAAACTCCAGCTAATATCTCCCTGGTCGAGGCAATCACCAACAATGCTCATGGTGTATTCCTGTGCTGCAGCGTTCGGGCAGAACGGACCTGATGGGCCATCAATCATGCAGGTTGGACAACCTGGAAGCAGAATATCAGCGCCTTTGATTTGGTTATCCTGGTTTCCCAGAGATACAAACTCGGTGATGCCACAATTGCCATCTGTGTCACCGCCTAGACCGTCGAGATTGATGTGATATGGTCCGCCATTAATCTGGCTGGAACCTTGTCCAGGGCCCCAGTTTACACCCATATTATCGTCGCCGGTAACGGACAAGTGACCGGCAAATTCCACGATCAATTGGGTAATATCATCAGTTGAGTTGCCGGTTACAGTAAGTACATAGCCGGCCTTGGAATCACCATCATCGGGCCCTGTATGTACGGGCGCGCCACAAAACTCGGCACTTACGATTTCAGCATCAGCATATATCCTGATTACCCGGTTACCACTTGCAGCTTCATAGGCATCAATTCTCTGCTGGTATGCGCCATCCATGGGATCCACATATGGGTCATCGGGCAAGGCTACATCAAAGAAAAACGGACCATTGTGCAGGTCGTTACAAATATCATCAAGGTTGTTGGGTGGCCCGATTTCGTCTCCACATTCATTGATAAAATAGTTTACGCCCAGAGCAGCTTCATTATCTGCGATTGCCTGATCCCAGCCTGTGAGAAAGTCATAGGCATGGATACCGCCTTTTGTTGCCTGGTGAGAAAAGCCCAGGGAGTGAATATTACCGGTAGTTGGCGCAATATCGATTAAAACAATCCGCTGGTGGTTCGACATCCCCTCATAATAAATGGAGTTACTGCTCTGGACGATGGAATTGATCCAGTGCACGTCCCCCAACCCATTTGGAAGCCCATCGTCATTCGCACTTTGGCGAAAGTCCACCTTGACATTAGAGGGGTCTGTACTCAATTGCCATGCCGGTTTGCCTTGTAAAGATACCGGATCAGCACTCAGACCATTCACTGAGATTTGACTTGCAGGATTTGCAAAGAGCGACCAGGGAATAAAAATATCCATTCCGGGATCACCGGTAGTTGGCCATTCGTAAAGACTGAATACTTCTGTTGATTGGGAATTAAGTTTTTCTGCAACAAAGCCTTTAACAGAAAAAGGCAGGCTGAATAAAGCAAGACAGGCAAGGATGCCTGACAATTGTAACCTTGAATTCATAGTGAACGGTTTTTGTTAGATTGTTCATGATGGCCTTCTAACCAATTTTGTCAAAAGGCAGGGAAAAATTTCAGGTAAACAGGATTAAATTGGATTAAAACATTGGAGCTTAAAAGTACTATTTTTTGAAAGTTTAGCCAATTCAGTTTCTGCCATATTACTGAACTGTCAGATGGCTTTCATTAATTTGGCATCGTGGTGTGCGTTTCTGCTTGGAGACAACAAGATTAAGGTAGTGGTTAATGGTTAATGGTTAATGGTTAATGGTTAATAAACTACCAATTCGCCCTGCCTGTTGTTGTCACCAAGCAGGGCACTAAACATACCACCAGTCCCCAAAGACTTAATACCCTAGAATCAAGATTACACCTAAAAAGATTGCTCCTGCTCCGGCAATAATTGCCCGTAGAATTGTTGAAAAGTCTTGATATTTTTGGTAAATTTTTATTCCATAAAAAATATAGTAAACACCAAAACAGATACAAAGCACTCCCAGAATAGTACTTTTCATGGTAAAAAATTTTGAGCAAAATACTGAAATTAGTGTTGATGCATTATCAGGTTGAAAACAACAATGGTCCAGTCTGCCTGGGCAGACTGGACCATTGTAAACATTAGCATATTAGCTAATTATCACATGATCACATTAATTTTTCACTATCACTTTCCGCTCTGGCTCACTCTGGCCTTCCTGAAGAGCTTCCAGGTAATACGTACCCGGAGGCAGTGAGCTCATATCAAATCGCCACTCAGTATCTCCAGACTCTACCTGGCGGGAAGAGAAGAGTTTTTGTCTCTGGCCAAGTTGACTCAGCAATGAAAGACTGACGAGTGATTTCTTTTCCTGGAAAATTCTAACAACAAGTTCACTCCGAACAGGGTTTGGGAAACTGTTGAGGACAAAATCCCTGCGGATGTTCAAGGTTCTTACTGGCGACAAAGATTCTTTGCCATCAAAGTCTATCTGACGCAGACGGAAATAATGCTCGCCATTTGTCAGGTCCTTCATTTCGAAGGTGTAATCGTTTCTTTGATTTGTGGTGCCATGTCCGTCTACAAAACCGATAGTTTCGAAAGCAAGACTATTCCCTTGTGCATGCTGAATTTCAAAGCCCTGATTGTCCTTCTCGGAAACGGTTGTCCAGTTCAGGATGGCATCCTTTTTATTTACGAGTCGGGCGTCGAATGATAGCAGAGAAACCGGTAAGCCGGCCAGGATCACAAAATCGTTATTCGAAACATCATAGAATATATTGCCTGCCCCCTTTACCATAATTCTGCAATCGGTTGATGGCGTATTTGGTACGGAAATATCTTCATTGCCGTCGTTGGGTGTGCTGGCAAGCAGAACCGTATTGAAATCCTGACCGCCATTTAAAGACAATAATATCTCAACATTGGCGCAGTTTACCGGAGCCGCGCCGGTATTTGCCACGTCCCATGTTACGGTTTCTGTTGTGTTCCCGAACCAGATTTCACCACCATTTGGTTGATTCACCAAAAATGGACCGGCAGAACCGGAAACAATGGCAATCATATCATCTTCCTCGGTGCATCCGCCACCGGCATAGTTATCCCGGACTGTCAGACGGAAATTCATATTCCGGCCTACGTTCGACAAAACCTCCCATGTTGGACTGTTATTTTGCAATACATCGGCCAGAGGTGGGCAGTAACGTACCGGATCATCCACAGGGTCTTTTGAACGGAAATTTGGGCCATCGGTATCGTTTCCGTTCGGCGGCTGTACCGAGTCACCATTATCATATTCCTCCCAACAAAAGGAATCGGGTCTCCGTCGGGATCAGTTCCGGATCCCGTCAGTATAAAGGGTGTTTGCTTGGGGATGTTGTAATTAGAGCCAGCATCGGCTGTTGGAGCGGAATTTCCGGTGGTAATTTCATTATCACAGTTATGGCCGCCTCCGGTTATAAAACTGGCACATTGAAGCAGGCTTCTTGCATGGAAATACGCATCACTATGCGCCTGCAAATCCTGATCGCAGCAGATACCGGCATAAGCCATAATGGTGGAGCCGCTGCCAGGCTCGTAAGCAGATGAAAGGGTGCGGTTGCCATTGCAGGAGCAATGCGTTCCATTAAATGTATGGTGGCAACCAAACTGGTGTCCCATTTCATGTGCTACATAATCAATGTCGAAAGCATCACCGACAGGGCTAGAGCTACCCGTTACCCCTTTTGCCTTATTCACCACACTGCAAACGGCCTGTAAATTGGCCACTCCCCCGCCTCCGGTGCTGAATACATGACCAATATCGTAATTTGAATTTCCAATCACATTATTCAGATTTGTCTGATTTTCGCCAAGCATCTGAAATCCGTCATTATTGGTATATGGATCGTTGTTTCCATCCAGATAAATAACATCGTCGTTGTTGCCCACCAGGATCATGGTAACAGCAAAGTCCAATTCAAATACTCCATTTACGCGATTGAGGCTTGTGTTGATCGCTGCAGAGGCTAGTGGTACTGTACCACCATGAAAGTCTGCATACTCTCCGGTGCAGGCAAGCGCCAACACGTATTCCCGCAACTTGCAATCTCCCTGAAAATCGGGTTTGGGGCCGTTTTCATCCACGTCCTCATCTTTACCTTCGAAGAGACACTCCCATTTTTTGCCGGCAGGTTTTGGATAATTCCGTTTAAAGTAAACTGTATAATTTTCACGGTCACCGTAACTATACGGATCAATAAACCAGTCACCCTGCTTGCTTCTCAACACATAGGCGTGAAACCCGTGCGGGGTAAGGTCGCATTTCAACAAAGCCCCGGGATCATCAATTCCTTTACCGGTGTAACAACGTATGTCCGGATATCTTGCCTGAAGTTCCGGTTTCATAACTGGAGATTCGGTGAGTAAAAAACGGCTGGTGCGTCCGTCAGGTGTAGGCAGCTCAATGGTCAGTGTATTGCCTGTTGCTTCAGGAGAAAAGCGCAATGGCGCCTGATCCAGAATTGCCTGAAGGGCATTAAGTTCGATCTTTACTGTGCGAAATTCCCGTGGCACAATTCGACGCTCCCCGGATTGAGGAATTTCAGTTTCAGAAATGTCATACCAGAGGTTTTGAGTAAAACCAAACAGGGGTGACAAAAACAATAAAAACAGTAAAGGGTATTTCATTTTCATAATGAATAATATTCAGACATGTACTTTATACTTCACGCTGTTTGGTTTTGAAAATCGCCTGCGGCTAAATCATTGATTAACAGCGTTCAGTATGACAAGTGTTTTCACAACCACTTTGCGGTGGCTTTAAAAGCAGGGTGGTTCGGTAATTAACTGGCTAATTTACCGCAAAAGAAAGTATTTGCTTTGGGCTTTTGTCAAAAAAGTCCTCAAACTGCTGAAATCATGCGAAGTGAGCATAGCATTCAGGTTTTACCACAATTTTCAACGTAATAACCAAGGGTAAAAATCAAGCTTTCCAGGCCGTAAATTTCCAGGCTACCTGTTTGCCGTTTTTCTCTTTACCTTCGCGCCACAAACCACCACATTGTATATATGTTTCAGCTAACAGAAGAGCATTTGGCCGTTCAACAGGCCGCTCGTGATTTTGCCCAAAACGAACTAAAACCAGGTGTAATAGAGCGCGACTCTAAAGGAATATATCCAACCGAACAAGTAAAAAAGATGGGGGAACTCGGGTTTCTCGGCATGATGGTTTCACCCGAATATGGCGGCGGTGGAATGGATACCCTTTCCTACGTGCTCGCCATGGAAGAGATTTCAAAAGTCGACAATTCCTGTTCGGTGATCATGTCTGTAAACAATTCCCTGGTTTGCTGGGGTATTGAGAAATATGGTACAGAGGAGCAAAAACGCAAATATTTACCCATTCTGACATCTGGTGAATGGATTGGCTCCTTTTGCCTTTCTGAACCGGAGGCCGGCAGCGACGCCACCAGTCAGCGCACAACAGCTGTGGATATGGGCGATCACTATCTGCTAAACGGTACAAAAAACTGGATCACCAACGGCGCTACATCAAGCCTTCACCTCGTGATGGCCCAAACAGATGCTGAAAAAGGACACCGTGGTATTAACTGCCTGCTCGTGGAAGCCAATTGGCCCGGTGTTGCCATTGGCGCCAAGGAAGACAAACTCGGAATTCGTTCTTCAGACACTACTTCCATCATGTATTCGGATGTGAAAGTTCCGAAGGAAAACCGGATCGGTGAAGATGGATTTGGATTCAAATTCGCCATGAAAGTACTTTCCGGAGGCAGGATCGGTATTGCTTCACAGGCCCTGGGAATCGCTGCGGGCGCTTATGAATTATCGGTTGCTTATGCTCAGGAGAGAAGCGCTTTTGGCAAGCCGATCAGCAAGCACCAGGCCATTGCTTTTAAAATTGCCGATATGGCAACGGAGATCGAAGCTGCCAGATTGCTGGTACACAGAGCTGCCTATTTGAAGGACAAGAATCAGGATTTTGATCAGGCCGCTGCCATGGCCAAGGTTTTTGCCTCAGAGGTAGCCATGCGCCACAGCGTGGAAGCTGTTCAGATCCATGGCGGATACGGTTTTGTAAAGGAATACCATGTTGAACGCCTGATGCGTGATGCTAAAATCACGCAGATATATGAAGGCACTTCTGAAATTCAACGCATTGTGATTTCCCGAAACATCCTGAATGGCGAGTTGTACGTACCGATGGTGTAAGCTTATCGATCCAGACGCCAGGTCCATACTTTGCCGTCTTCAATGTCCATTTCTTCTCCTGTAAACTGAAAGCCCAGTTTTTGCAGCAGGGTGTTGGATGCATTCTTCTCCGGCAGCGTATTGGCGCTTACGAACTGTACATCTTCATATCCAAAAGCATACTCCACAAGGGCTCTGGCTGCTTCAGTAGCCAGTCCTTGTCCCTGGTAGGCTTCGGCTATTTCATAGCCAATTTCCACTTCCCCTTGCAATGAGGGCGAGCCTTTATATCCACAGGTACCAATCAGACGGACATCCTTTCGGTGCACGATCAGATAGTTCCACCAACCCAGCTCGGTTTCGTTTTCCTGAAGATAATCGCGCATCCAGATCATGGCTTCCGGGAAATGAAGCCAATGGTCGGCCATATCTACGCCGCCAAGTAACTGCGACAGCGATCCCCAATCTTGAGAAACTACGGCTTCCAGCTTGGGCAAGTCGGCAACCACCAGAAATAAGCGCTCGGTTTGTATCATATCCGGGCAACTTACGGCAGTTTTTTATGTTCAATACCATTTTGAGCCGGCTATCCCGAAAAAAGTTTGGAACTTGGGATGAAATTTGAAGTCGGCTGAATCATAGCAGTTTGAAAATGAAGGATATAGTAAGCAAATCAATCCAGGAGTCAATTAATACTAAACAGGCATTGCTTGGCGATCCGGCCAACCTGGAGAGCATTATACAAGCGGCTGAGTGTATGGTGCAGACCTTTAAAACCGGTGGCAAGGTCTTGCTCTGTGGAAATGGCGGTAGCGCAGCGGACGCCCAGCACATTGCTGCCGAGCTTTCGGGCCGGTTTTACATCGACAGACCGCCACTATATGCCGAAGCTCTGCATGTTAATTCCTCATACCTGACGGCTGTTTCCAATGACTATGGTTATGAAATCGTGTTTTCCAGAATGCTGGAAGCTGCCGGAAAACCAGGCGATACCTTGATAGCACTTAGTACATCAGGGAACTCAGGAAATATCATCAAGACCATTGAATGCGCTAAAAAGCAATCCATGCATGTAATTGGTTTTACCGGAGCCAGCGGAGGCAAAATGGATAAACTCTGCGATATAATGCTCAAGGTTCCCAGCAATGACACACCCCGCATACAGGAATCGCATATTCTGTTGGGACATATCCTGTGTGAGTTGGTGGAAAAGGAGCTGTTTGGCAAATGATCAATTCCGGCTGCTATTCAGCGTTAAGCCTCCCATCAACCTGTCATAACGGGCGCCAAATGGTCTGAAATAGGTAAGAATGGTGTAATTGTTACCCGTTTCATACCAGTTTCCTTCAAAACCTTCGGGGTCCAGTTGGCTGGTCTGATGATCATACATTACGTATGCGTAATTGTAATACCCCTGCTTGAGAAAGGCTTCACAATAATACATACTGGCTTCATGGCTATATTTCATCAGGAATTCGGGTTTTAATTGCCAGTCAGTAAGCTCCCCGAACACATACACATCGGCATCTTCCAGCGGCAAATTCTGTTTTAAGGAAAACAGCACCGAAGCATAATCGCACTGCAACATGGTTTGATTGTAATTCTGATTGCCGATAAAGAAGCCTCCATCCAGATCGGCCAGGTACGTGTAGGTTTTATCGGCTCTCGATTCATCTGTGCCCAGCGTCACTTCATAGTAAGTAGGTTTCTCCGTAATGATCTTAATGCCTTCCCCCCGATAATCGAAGGTTCTCATATCAAAATACCTGTATTCCTTTCCGGCCGGAAAGGTCACAACGTCCTGAAAGTCAAACGATAACGACTCCCCTCTGGTAAACACCGGCTTCAGGGGACCAATGGCATTATCCCAGCGTCCGTTTTGGAGTACAAATACGTTTACATCGTTCTGCGGGTTGGAAATCCGCATGTTTTTGGGGATAACCGAAAAATCTATTTCATGCCAGCCATTTCGTTTTTCTACCTTGGTGGTAGGAACAAAATCTGCTGTAATGCCCCACTGTCGTTCCACCACCATAAAACGCCGGGTGATGACCAATTTGTCGTCATCATCTTTGTCGAAGACTCTGAGTACATAATTTCCCGAAACCAGCCAGCGCATATTTCGGTTTGGCAAACCAAGCTTGTAATGGGTGTAAGGCATCAGCGTATTAAAGGAGTTCGTGATGTCTGTGATCCTGTCTTCCGTAAAGCCATCGATGTATTCATTGTTATCCAGTTCGGAAGGTTCCCAGTCGCTATTGCAGTGAACGAGAGAATAGCCATAGTCGCGCATATCATCGCCCAAATGATCGAATTCCAGCAATAACGCGCCACCGGAAGCTCTCAGATCGACCAGGGGAAGGGAACTGGCAGATCGCAATTGTACGGCATAAATGTCCAGATCAAATACGTAATTGTAGGTTTGGGCCGCTATTGGAACCCGGCTAAACAATGTTACAACCAGACATGTAGTAAGTATCGAAATTGATCTGTTTTTCAAGGATATACAATTCACAAATAATGAGTTTAAAGTTTAGTGCTTTGACAATTTAACATAGATTAATGTCAGTTACACCTGATAAAATGGACATTCTACGATTTAAATTGTTTCATTTTCAGCCTTTTCAGTTGCTTTGCACAAATTTTAATTTTCGTTTAAAAATGAGAAAGCAGTTCATTTTCCTTTTTGCCTTATTAATCAGTTCAAACGCCTTGCTGGCTCAGGTTTTTTCTGAAGTAGTGAAATCTCCTGATGGAAAAGTTCAGGCAACCGTCACTTTTGATAAAAAGAGAGGCAATGCAAGTTACAAAGTACGGTACAAAGGAAAAGAGATTATCAAGGAATCAAAACTCGGTTTAAAGGTTCGAGGAGAGTATTTATACACGGGAATGGTCATGTTGGGAAGTCATACCGCCACTCAAAAAGGCACCTGGAAACCTGTTTGGGGCGAAACGGAAGAAATTGAGGAGCATTATAATGAACTGACTCTTGAGCTGAAAGATGCGCTCAAACTAAAAATGAACATCGTGTTCCGGGTGTTTAATGACGGGGTTGGTTTCCGATATGAATTTCCCGATACCAAACAGGTTGGCTTGATATCCGTGCTTCAGGATGCCACTGTCTTTAATATGGCAGAAGATTTTGAAACATGGTGGGCGCCCAGCGACTGGGATTCAAATGAACACACTTATTCCCACACAAAGATCAGCGAGATAGATGCCACTAAATATTTGTCTGACATTGAGCCCTTCAACCAGCACATTGTAGATGTAAAAGCGGTGCAAACACCAGTGACCATGCAGAGCGGTTCAGGCGTGTGTGTATCAATAGCAGAAGCTGCTCTTGCCGATTTTGGCGCACTTCACCTCAAAGCCGATTCTTCGGGGCATAATTTCACAGCTTTTGTGATTCCCGGCATCAATCCTGAAATAGCAACAGTAAATGGCTTGCCTTTTAAAATGCCCTGGCGTGCCATTCTCCTCAGTCCGGATGCTGCAGGCTTGCTTACCAATCACCTGATTCTCAACCTGAACGAACCCTGTAAAATCAAGGGTGACCTTTCCTGGATAAAGCCACAGAAATATGTCGGCATCTGGTGGGAATTGCACATTGGCAAATCCGGATGGAATTACCGGGAGGCGGACGGAAAGCCAAACCCAAGGCACGGAGCCAACACAGAAAATGTAAAACACTACATTGACTTTGCGGCCAAAAACGGATTTGACGGGGTGCTGGTGGAAGGCTGGAATGAAGGCTGGGATAAATGGTTTAATACAAACAAGGCAGAGTTGTTTGACTTTACAAAGCCCTATCCCGATTATGACATGCCGGAAATAAGCCGCTATGCTGCGGAAAAAGGCGTCAAGATCATTGTTCACCACGAAACAGGCGCCGCAGTACCCAGTTATGAGCAACAAATGGATTCCGCTTATAACTATCTAAGGTCTTTTGGATTTAATACGATCAAAACCGGATATGTGGGACATTTATTTCCAAAAGGTGAATGGCATGACGGGCAGCGTATGGTTAACCACTACAACACTGTACTTGAAAAAGCCGCCGATCATCAAATTATGGTGTGTGCTCACGAGCCCGTTCGCCCAAGCGGCATGCACCGCACCTGGCCAAATTTTATGGCCTGTGAAGCCGCCCGCGGACAGGAATTCAACGCCTGGAGCAAAGGAAATGACCCAAGTCACGAACTCACGCTGATCTTTACCCGACTGCTTGGTGGACCCATGGATTATACACCGGGCATTTTTCAGATCGATCTGAACCAATTTGATGCTGCCAAAAAGGAAAGAGTGCACACAACCGTGGCCAAGCAATTGGCGCTGTATGTAACGCTTTATTCTCCACTACAAATGGCTGCGGATCTCCCGGAGAATTACGAAAAACGACCCGATGTTTTTCAGTTTATCAAAGATGTGCCTGTTGATTGGTCGGAAACCAGGATTCTCAATGCTGCCATTGGCGATTATGTAACTACCGCCAGGAGACAAAAAAACGCTGGAGACTGGTATATCGGCAGTATGACTGATGAAACGCCGAGGGATATGAAGATCAAACTGGACTTTCTGGAATCGAAAAAGCAATACGAGGCTACGATTTATGAAGACGGTCCGGATGCCGGCTATAACAAGAATCCTTACCCAGTCAACATCAGAAAGGAAACGGTTAAAAAGGGTTCAAAAATTAATTATCATCTGGCTTCCGGAGGTGGTTGCGCAATCTCTATAAAGGAAATTAAATAGACAGAAAAGGAATGGCCTGCCCCACCAACAGGTAAGGCAAGCCTCAGTGAAAAATCACCATCCTTGATCCGGATCATACAGCACCTAGGTGCCGCTTAGTGGATCAGTAACTGACGGGTAATGGTTCCCCGGTTTGTCTGTATATCCACCCAATAAGGGCCTGCTGGCAGTGAGGTCAACTGGAAGTTGATTTCATGCTGGCCTTTTTCCTGTAGATTTATTGATTCCGTATACGCGATCTTGCCGTGTACATCCAAAATATTGATATTGACTGATGATTTGCTTTCCAGCGTATAATTGATTTTGACAAGGTCAGTTGCCGGATTTGGGAACATGGAAAAAGCAGAAACTGCAAGTGATGGCTCTCTTGAACCTGTACTTGTTTCCAACTTTAACACGCGACCGGAAGCCAACTCAGAGACATAAAGATTCCCTTCTGCATCCATGGCCAGTCCAGGTACCAGATTCAGATTTCCTGCTACCACTTCCTGTTCACCATTTGCCTTTATGCGAATCACTTTAGCTGAATTTGCTTCAAAATCAAAGATATTCAGATCGAAACGTCCAAACTGCACCACATACAAATCACCGGTATTTTCGTCCAGCAACATATCAGTTAGCAAAGTCAAACCGGTAGCGTAAGTGCTGACATTCCCATTTGCATCAACATTGAAAACAGAGGCTGCACCATCCAGGAATGGAAATCCTGTTAGCTGGCACACATAGAAACCACCACCTGGCTTGGCTACAATCCGTGTAGGCACAGCATCCGAAAAAGGCGGGCCAAATGGCAAGGGATTGGTAATTACCGGAAATGTAGCAAAGGTCGACATCTGCCCATTGACATCCGATTTGATGATGGCATTGGCGGCGGCATCAGCCACATAGACATTGCCGGCAGCATCCAGAGCCATGGTATATGGATCGCTTTCAATAAAATTATGGGCAATGGCGTACGCAGCTACTTCAAGAGTTCCCAGCGTATCAGAAACAGTCAGCGGGATGCTTACCCCCGGAGTGAAACCCGACACATCAAAATTCAATACCTGGCCGGTAACACCTTCGGTGAGTCCAAATTTACCATTTCCCAGATCGCAAGTGTGCCAGGGGCCTACATTTTCCTGACTAATGGTGTCGAAAACGGAAGGTAGACCTACCACAACTGGCAAGGGTGTGCCATTTGAATCCAGAATGGAAACCGCCCCGTCATTAAATCCGTATCCGGATTCAACCACCCACAAGCGGTTTTGGGAATCAAAGCGGATACCTGTTGGTAACCTAAGGTTCTCTGCCACTACAGTATAGGTTTGTGCCTGAGTGATTTGTGCAAGTATAAGCAAGCTAAGAAGGATAATGTTTTTCATTATTGTAGATTGGATTTGTAATTAAAATCGTTGGTTTGAGTTTTCCTTACAGATCATCGAATCGCTTCACTGAAAGATCTTTAAGGCTTTGTTTTGCCCGAAACAAGGTGACTATACCCGCACAGGCAGCCACTGTCCCGATGGACAACAGAATAATTTCGATAGGATTCATGGTGTTTGATTTTATTTGCTGAGATCAGCAGTTTCCATTTTGGGAAGAGACATCAGGTAGGTATAAATGGCCTGTAATTGGTCGTCTTCGAGCGTTCCAATGCTTTTCCAGGGCATAAACTCTCCGTTCAGGTCTTTACCCATTGGGGTAGAGCCCGTTCTCATGGTTTTAATAAAGCCATCTTCACCCCAGGAAGGCAGGCTGCCGCCGGGGGTCAGGTTCGGTCCGGGGGGTGCTTCAGGATTTGGGTCTTTACCACCGTTCAGTTCTGGACCGTGGCAAGTACGGCAGCCTCCGACTTTCACCAGATAGTTACCGTAGTCAGCGGTTGCACCTCTTTCGGGTGCTGTGTGTGATGGCGCATTGTGATCGATGGTTTCTGCATTCAGCACGTCACCAAAAGCCCCTGTTTGAACAAGGATATTGCAGAGCAGGGTTGTTTTCGGAAGCACCCAGTTCGATTCCACCGGTGGAAGGGTTTTCAGATAGGCGATCATCTGCCCCATGTGCTCATCGCTGAAATACTGAAAATCGCTGGCAGGCATGATAAACAATGGTCGTTTGTCACCTCCAATACCATGCCTGATGGCCCGATCCCAATCCAGATCCGAATTGGTTTTTCCAACACCACCAGGGGTGAGGTTGGGGGCATTTATGGTTCCCAAATCGTCGGTAACAAAGAATTCCGTTCCACCCAGGTCATCGCCATGGCAAGTGGTACACATGGCGGTTACGAGATTTTTACCAGAAGCAATGGAGGCTGAATCAGTTGGGATATTGATGGCTCGGGGTTGTATGTCGTATTTTTTAGCAAACCTGCTTTTGGCAGCGCTGTTTAAATAAAAGGCAGTTCCAAGGGCTATAATGATCAGGGACAGGATGACAATACCTATCCATTTGAATGCTTTTTTCATGATGGTTGGATTTTTCAACTTTCAAAAAAATGCTCCGGAGAGTTGCCTCCCCGGAGCAAGGGAATTGCTTTTTCTTACTGGCCTTCAGGCATTTGCATAACAGGCACCATGGCATCGAGCTCAATTTTCCACTGACCGTTGCTTTTTTTAACAACCCCAACTCCCTGGGATTTTCCACCAAGTTGTTGTCCGCCCATTTTAATATCGGCTTCTGTATCAAAAGAAAACAGCGCTACATCTTTTGTGAGCATTCGAACCTTTACATTACCAAAAGTGAAGCTTGGTTTTTCGTCGGTCATTTTCATGAAAGCATCCCAACTTTCTTTCAGGGCTGGTAATCCATAAGTGATAGAGCCTGTAGGATCAACTTCCGCAGCATTTTCGCTGTAAGCTGCCCATGCGGTATCGTCATCACCAGCGGTAAATGCCGTAAAAGACTTGTGGATAAAATTGTGTACTTCTTTTGCTTCACTTGAGGCAGATTTAGCATCTACCCAGGCAGTGGTTTGGGCATTCATTTGTGCTGCAAAAGTGAAAGCAACAATCAGGGCAAAGGATTTAATCAAGTTTGTCATAATGGTCAAGAATTTAGAATGGTGAAAGAGAAAGTAAATGGTTGAAAGACTTTCTCCTGGGTTTTCATTGTTGGCAATGAGTGTTTTACAGGATGTTTCCGTCAACAATTTTGATAGCACAAAGGTGGGGCTGCCGCCGGGCCGGAATGACGAGCAGAGTTGCGTAATCGCACTACGCAGATGTGCGTATTTTCTGGATTTCCGATATCCGATTTGTTCGATATCCGAATTCCGAATGGATTGGAGATTTAATTTTGGTGACTATTGCCTGTTAACCAGAACAGGTATTGTGACAATTAATTTCGCGCAGAATTTACGCAGATTTGGTTTCGCAGATTCGACGCAGATTTTGGAAACCCGGATAATTTATTCGCCGCTCGTGGTGTTTCCGCAGGAACACCACCAGCAAACGGCAACGTGGAAGGAAATGATTTAAAAATAGATGTTGGTGTAGAAATGGAAACAAGCCCAGTCAATAATCAATTTTTAACAAGGTGATTCCAATCGACATTCTACAAATTGACTTTACGGATATTGTACAGTAAGCCATTTTGCTACTCTGGTTACTGAATAGCGTTGGTTTTAACTTAATCGTCGGACAGCTGGGAGCTGTCTGACGATAGGCGCTAGTGGTCAGATGGCTCCCAGCCGTCCGACCACTAAGTAAATCGAATACCAATACTGCATTCTGATACAATACTGTACAATATGCGGATAGTCAGATTCTACAATCAAATCAGAAATCGGAAATCGAACAAATCGAATATCGAAAATCCGGTACACTGTCAAAGGGAAAGGATCATACCTTCAGTAGCAAGCACAAATCCGGCATCCTGCACAGCTTTTTGAGCATTCAGATCCCACAGGAGAGGGTTGGTATGATTGAAATGGATGAAATGCAGTTTTTTCTTTTCAGCAGCGGGCTCATTGGCAAAAAGGTTCATTGTTTCTTCTACGAACGGGTGTGGAACCTCTGACATAGCACGGCCCTGCAATTCTCCGTCTTTATAAAATGTAGCATCCAGCAATGCATAGTCTGCTGTTTTTACCTGCTCCACGATGTTATGCTGCCATTTTTCCCATTTATCAATGTCAGGTATAAACAGCATCTTTTTATTTGGGCCATTTATTTGAAAACCAACCGTTTCGGAAAACTCATCGCGGTGGGGAACTAAAAAAGGAGTTATACTCAATCGCTCTGTAAGCCGCACACTGCTGTCGGCAACCAATGCCTCAAGTTGAATATTCTGTAATTCAACCAGCTGACTCCAGGGGCCATTGCTTCGCAAAAAAGTATCCATACGGGGCATTGCCCAAACGGGAACATTTTTGCTTCCCATGACTTCCCGGCCCAATTGCATGAGCCCTGCGTAATGACCTATATGGGCATGGGTCAGAAAAATACCATCCGGAACGCGTTTATCCTGGCAAGCCGCAACATCCTGCAAAAGATACCATTGTTCGGCAAAGGCAGGACTGGCTTCCAATATGTATGTCTTTCCCGCTTGTGGATCAACAAGCCCCAAACAAACCGGGGACTCTGCATTTCCCGCTCCTGAATGTACCAATTCACAGCACTGCCTTCTGCAGCCGGCATGTGGGTATCCGCCGTCCTGGGCGATTCCGAGTACTACGATGTAACACTGATCCTGTGGAACGGCAACTGTCTTGTTTGTTGGGGATTCCCGATTGTTAGAGCAATGAAGTTGCAGGAATAGCAGGCCTGATACTGCAAGCCATTGATAAGGTTTTAGTCGAAACACCTTGCTTATGCTGTTAAATAACATCTCAAATCAATTTGTGCTGTATGGCAAATTGAATCAGACCGGCAATTCCTTTAACATCCAGTTTCTGAATGATGTTATTTCGGTGTGTATCAACAGTACGAGGACTGATAAACAATTGCTTGCCAATTTCGGTGCTGCTGTTGCCCTGAGCTACCAGTTTAAGGATTTCTATTTCGCGTTCGGACAGCTGCGTCAGTTTCGAATTATCAGAACCCGGTGGTGACTTTAATAGGGTTAGTGCTACTTCACTGGAAAAATAAGTTTCACCCGCAGCCACTTTTCTGATGGCATCACTCAATTCGGAAATGGACGTGTTTTTAAACAGAAATCCGCTCACCCCTTTTTCAACGGCCTCTTCTATCAGTTCCTTGCTCTGCAACATAGTAAGCATGATGACTTTCACACCAAAAAAATCTTGTCTGATTTCTGTTGTGGCTTCCAGACCATTCATAAGCGGCATTTCATAATCTAAGAGGGCGACATCCGGCTTGGTGCCATTTCGCATTAATTGCAGGGCCTCTTTGCCATTGGCCGCTTCGCCTACAATTTCAACAAACTCCAGTTCGCCCAGTAAGGCAAGAAATCCCTTCCTAACCAATTGATGATCATCAGCCAACAAAACTTTGATCTTTACATCCATAAATCAATTCCTTTACATGTTCAAATGTAGAATATATCTGCGAACATGACGCTAAGGTTGAAATCAAATTGGTATGCCGATGGTAGATTTTATGCCTTTGGGAAGAGCTTTTTCGGTAAGCAATGTACCTCCCAACGCATCCACACGGCTTACGAGGTTCAAAAGCCCCATACTGCCTTTCGATTTTGCGGACTCAAAATCGAATCCAACACCGTTGTCTTCCATTTTCATGAACAGCGTTGAACCGGAAACAAATAGTTCCAGCCCCACTTTTGTAGCCTGGGAGTGCTTCGAAATGTTGTTTAATAGTTCCTGAACAATGCGGTACAATCCGACTTCTACTTTTTCTTCAAACCGCTGCTGCATGCCTGTTGCTGTAAAACTGTATTCAATTCCAGGACGATCGAGCGTATTGTGCAATAATAGCTCGAGGCTGGCCGGTAATCCGTGTTGAGCCAGTCTGGGAGGCATCATCACGTGTGCAATGCTGCGCACCTCTGTGCAGGATGAATCAAGCTGTTTGTTCAATTCTTCAATATTACCGGCCTCAGCAGGTGCAAGCTTTGAAATTTTGTGTCCAAGGGTGCTGAATCCCAGTTTCAGAGCCACCAGCTCCTGGGCTATGCCATCATGCAAATCTCTGGCAATGCGTTTTCGTTCCGCTTCCTGGGCTTCAATTACGGCATTCAATCCCAGTTTTTGTTGATGAATAATGGCCACTGAAAGTTCAGCTTCCTTTCTGAGTCTGAAGCGATTGTAAAAAAGATAAGCGAGTATACCCAGTACCAAAATACTGAGCATCAATCCATAATTGAGAGTGTTGCTTTTGAAAATCTCGGCTTTTTGAGCAGTGATTTGAAGCGATTGTTCTGCCAATGCCTTTTCCTTTTGTAGTGTTTCGTACTGCACCTGGTAATCGCTCATCCTGTCCAAAACATCTGCAGAGAATAGGGAATCTGCATAATTCTTGGATAGTTGTTTATACACGCCGGCATTTTCATAATCGCCTTTTAAGCAATGCAAATCGTTGAGGTCGCTGTATATTTCCCTAAGATCCACAAAAAGAGCAGCCGGTTTGGCTGCGGCTTCCGCTTGTTCAAAATGAGATTGCGCAACACCCAATTGCCTTCTCTGCATGGCTATTTTTCCCAGGCCAGCATAGGATTTGGCTGTTAACTCGGGATCTCCAATTGATTGATTCATATCAATGATCTCCCGAAAGGTCTTCTCAGCTTCGGCAATCTGCCTGTTATTCAGATATGTATCAGCCAGGTCGAGATTGGCCGCCAGCACTCCGGCTGGGTAACCAAGCTGGTCGAAGTATTCACGGCCTTTAATGAATAGGGGTATGGCTTCTGTTTCGCGGTTCATAAGTGCGTAAACCTCACCCAGGTTAACACATGCCCTGCCCTTTTCAAACAGGCGTTGAGGTAAATATTCCAATAAGCTAAGCTCCTGTTTGTAAATTTTGACCGCTTCCTCCGTTTGCCCCAGATCTTTGTAGGCAGCAGCAATAATTTCAGAACCATTTAAAATGCCAACAGAGTCTTTCAATTCTTCCGAGAGCGCCAGAGATTCCCTTGCTTCAGACAAGGCTTTATCGGTCTGCTTCATGGCTGCGTAAGCAGTAGCCCTGAATTCTATTGCCTCCAGCAGCTGAACCTTATTGCCATTTGCCCTGGAAATGGACACCGCCCGGTCGAGCAAAGGCATGCTTTTGCGCCTTTCACCCAAGTTCTGATAGGCTGCTGCCAGGTTATTGAGACTGCGTACAATGAAAGTATCGTTACCGAGCTTTTCAGCTTCATTGAGCGACTCCTCGGCATAAAAAATAGATTTATCCTTGTCGGCACCCAGATAAACCAGGCTCAAATTCCGGAGTATTTCTACCTTTTCTTTTCCGGAGGCATGTTCCAGAACAAGTTTCAGTGAATCAGGATTGAAGCGATGCTGCGCCTTTGCGCAATAAGCCATGATGCACAGGCAAATAATTGTGGCAAGCGTTCTCATAAATACATTTGATAGCAGGCCTTCATTTCCAAGCCGATATCGGTCGAAAAATAGTATTTTTGTTTTGCAACATAAAGCGAGTCTGCCAAATGATCCGTGTATTCATTATTGATGACCACCCCTTGGTTCTGGCTTATTTATTCACTAACAGTACAGCTATCGGGTCGTCTTTTGATCCAAACCAGAAAACTGGATTGAGCGCCTTCAAAGAAGGGTGATCATTTCACTTGGCTGTTGAAATCCGGTGCTTTTTGATAAAATAATACAGGGAGTCCATGCAAAAGCCGAACTCCCTGTATTAAAATATTAATATGTTTATTAACGCCATACACTAAGCAAGCCACACATTAAGATCAGCGTCACCAGCCAGTAGCCCGTGTTTACAAAAGCCCAACCCCAGCCCCTTTTTTCAAAAATGGAAAGGGTTCCAAGAATTGGCAGCACCACCAAAACAGTAATAAAAATACCATGAGCAATGCCGTGACCAAATGTAGCGTAGCTATGTCCATCAGGAGCTACGTCCTGACCAGGGCCTGTTACATTAAAGGCAAGAAAGGCAGATAATAAAAATGAAAGAACCAATGCGATCAGGTAAAGTACCGGCTTAGGTCCGCCCCCCAGGCTTTCCTTTGAAAATCCATTCACCCGCATCCAGGTTTTTCCAAAAAGGCTGTCGTTAAAGTAGAGAAACCCTACGATCATAGGGATAACAGCGGCAACAGCAACTGCGGCAACATTCATTTCCATAGTTTGATAGTTTAATTTTGAAAAGATGAAATTGTGTAATCAGATCCTGCTGAAACTTATGGCATTTACACCATTGACTATCTTCTCAGGTACCAGCCGAGCCATGTACCAGCGAGGCCCCAGGAAACAATCGCATCTATCAGATGACCTATAGAAGGGGTTTCAAACCATACGCTGTTTGAGTAGGAAACCGTCAGGTAACTGGTTAATCCTACAAAAATGGAAGCAATGATGGCTGATTGCATGGTGAGCGACTCAAATCGCATCAACAGCCATACCAACAGAAACGCAGCGAGCAAATCAGCCACAAACCCGCGAACCATATTCATGGTCATATTGGTGTTTAAAGATTTGTGGTAACTAATAGAAGCCCAGGGCTTGTTGGCATTTTTTTCCATCATGGCTTGAGCTTCTTCCTGAGAGGTACCTGGAGGAACGCCTGGAAGGAAATATCCTCCGTCTTCAGAGAGGTACCTGTTCAGCGTTTGCATGATGGAATCTTGATTGGCCGTATATCCAAATTCTGCTTTGTGCGTGGGCAAAATAGACCAAGAAAAGAATTGCCAGATAAAAATGATGAGTCCGCCTACGAAAGAGGCAATAAGTTGTTTGTTCATTTTGATAACATTTTGATGTAATTGTTGAAGCAAATATAAATAATCTTAAACGGGATTTCAATGTGTTCTCATGATGGTCAAGATGGCTCAGTACCTTTTTACTTTTCCTTGTTTAACTTCGCCGGCGGAAATCAACCAGGAATTTGTCAATAAACAAGGATGCACCCTCCTCTTTTTAAAATCAGGGACAATGGATACTTCGGTTTTATCAATGCCGAAGGTGAGGTAATCATTGAGCCACAATTTTTAGATGTGGATCATTTCCGAAATGGCTATACATCCGTTCAATTGAATGGACAACGCGCCCTGCTCGATCATTTGGGGCGTTTATATGTCAGACGGCTTTATCGATCCATTGGCATTTTCCAGGAAGATATGGCGAGGGTTCAGGTTGTGAAAACCATGGGCTTTATTGACAAAAAAGGCAAAGAAGTCATTTCGGCAGTATTTGATGAGGTAAGCGACTTTTCTCAAGGGCTGGCAGCAGCCAAGCTGGAAGGATCTGCCGGGTTTATCGATCAAAAAGGCGCCTTCATTGCTCCTCCCATTTACAGCGGTACCGGAAATTACAGCGATGGACTGGCCCCCGCAGCCTTAAACGGTATTTGGGGCTTTGTAGACAAAACCGGAAAATTCGTCATTGAACCCAGTTGGGATGCTGCATCTCCTTTTCAGGGAAATGTGGCCGTCATTGTGCGGGATGGTCGCTGGGGGCTGGTAAACCGGGAGGGGAAAGAATGCATAACGCCACAATTTGAGTTTGTAAAAGGCCATGTTCAGGGCGAGTTTTTCGATGGTATGGCACTGAGTTACCGGGATGGCAAATTCGGATTTGTAGGTCAGAACGGCGAAATAGCCATAGAACCGATGTTCGACCTTGCGGGAGATTTTGGAGAAAATCTTGCGCTGGTGGAGATAAATGGGGCTTTTGGCTATGTAGATAAAACAGGCAAGCTCATCATCATGCCAAAATTTGAAGATGCAGGTGTGTTTTCCGAAGGACTCGCTCAGATCCGCTCAAACGGCAAGTGGGGCTATATCGATACCAGCGGCCAGTTTGTGATTCCGCCTGTTTATGAGAAGGCCAGCCCATTCAGCAATGGACTGGCACTAGTGGTACAACATAGCAAATGGTTGTATATCAATAAGAATCAACAGGTAATTTGGGAGGAAAAGAAGTTAATTAGCTAATTTGATAATGGGATAATTAGCTAATTTGATAATGGGATAATTAGCTAATTTGATAATGGGATAATTAGCTAATTTGATAATGGGATAATTAGCTAATTTGATAATGCTAAAGCAGATCTTCGATCTGCTTTAGCATGTTTGTTTTTTGCTCCTTTTACAATTTGTAACCAGAATCCTGGATGCGTTTAATTTGGGTCTCCGATACACGTTTAATTTGGGTCTCCGACTACGTTTGATTTGGGTCTCCGACCCAAATCAAGCTTTCTTTCTTGTGGAAGCTCCGATGATGGCATAGATCGGGCAGAAGTTTATCAAACTGGTGATGACAAAAATGGCTGCCAATGCCAGCAGTACATACCCAACCGTGCCGGTTACCTGGCCGGTGAAATATAGAGCAACAAAAACGGCTGCCAGGATAAAGCGAATAATTTTATCGGTTGAACCTACATTCTTATTCATGATAATCAGGTTTGGTGAATTAAAACTTTTTCAAATATTGACACAAAGGTCAACCCTGATCTCATAATGTTTTGCTACTCAGGTAACACAAGTGACGATATCTTAATGCGCCCGCGTAGAAGCTTTAGCATGCCTTTGCGTTCCATTTGTTTGAGCAGTCGCGAAATAACTGCCCTTGCCGTGCCCAGGTCATCGGCAATTTCCTGATGAGAAACATGCAGGTATACCGTGTTTAGCAAGGTGGATTTTTCATGGAGGTATTTTATGAGCCGTTGATCCAGACTGGCGAATCCTATTTCATCCACCATATTCAGGAGTTCATCAAATCTCAATGCATAAGATTCCAGAATAAAATCCAGCCAGTTTGGGTGTTGTCGGCCAAGCATATAAGCCAGGTCGGCGGGGAGCGCGATGATCTCGGTTTTTTCTTGCGTAATCGCTTTCACTTTACTTTTCTGTTGCTTCAGGCATGCGGACAGTGTCATGGCGCAGCTTTCTCCTGGCTGGATATAATAAAGCAATATTTCATGTCCATCCTCATCGGCACGGATCACCTTGATTGAGCCTTTTGTAACCAGGGGAATGGTATGTACCAGGCTTCCTGTATCCAACAATACTTTCCCGGCAGGCAGCTCAATCAGTCCTGACTTCTCGGCGATCGATTGCGCCAGGTTGCCATGCCCAAGTAGAGGAAACCATTGGTGGATAATGGCGGCGATTTCATCTTTTTCCATAAATAAGCTTGCTTGGAAAAATGGAAAGCAAAGTTTTCCGTTTGTGTAAAACAAAGTTCAGGATTAGCTGCGAAAATACTGCGTTGGCACGGGTCTCCAATCCGAAATTTCCGTTGCTTTGCGATTCATTTATGGCAACTCTGTCCTCATGTTGGGTCGGAGACCCAACACCACCATTCATGTTGGGTCTCCGACCCAACATTTCAAATAAAACTCACCATCTACCATGAGAATTTTCTCAGTTCTTTTCTGTTGGCTGTTTGCAAGCAGCGTCATTTTTTCCCAAAGCTCCGGAAACCAGCAAGTTGTTTCCGGCATTGTTTTGCAAAATAACAATGCTACTCTTGATGGAGGCAAGCTATTGAATTCACTCCGGTCATCCTGGAAAATAAAAACCGACTCCGTTAATATCTCTGATAAAACCATTGTCTTCAATTCCGGACTGGCTACTGTTATGATAGCCCAGCTAAACTACCCAGCCGATCCTGTGGAGATCAAGACTGCCGCTAAACTATCCTGGATGTGGCCTTCAGCTGATGAAGAAACTTCGGGAAATAAGAGTCAGATAGTTGTTTCCGTGATCGGTCCATCTCGTAGCACCCTGGATTTGCATATGTTGTTTACCAAAGTGAGCGCTGCCATTCTTGAAATAACTCAATCAAGCGCTGTGTATATGAGCAGTCGCTATCTTTTGGTTTCAAAAGGATTTTTCAGTGCAGCTGCCCGAAATATGACCGACAACAAAACCATTCCGCTGTATTGCTGGGTGTATTTTGGTAATCCCGGAAATGGCGGCGCTTTTACTTTTGGAATGCAGGAATTCGGGAAACCCAACCTGGAAATTGTACAGTCAAACATGAGTAGCTCGGAAATCCATTCAGTCATTTATGATGCGGCGCTAACCATCATTAAATACAATGCCGGTCCTGATAAAGAGCAAGCTCTGACAACTGAAGAGGGATCAAAATTGATCATCAAGCCTGCAAAAGGAGTATTACTGGAAGGTGAAGATGTTTGGCAATTGCAATTTTGATATTTTTCAGACACACCCTAATCTGTAAAAAATCTCCATTCATATAAATTTATGATGCCGGGTACCAGCCTTTGTGTACTCTTGTGAAGATTTTTTTCTTCACAGATGTATCAGAATATGAAAACCTATACGCTTCTCTTTTTGCTGCTTTCCACAATTGGCATGCAAGCCCAGGAGTCGTGGTCACTTGAACAGTGCATAAACTACGCCCAGGAAAACAACATTACCGTAAAACAGGCGCTCGCAAACGTGCGCACAGCGGCACTTTCTGAAAAACAAGCCAAGGCTGCGCGACTACCCAACGTAAGCGCCAATGTGAGCCTGGGTGAGCAGTTCGGTCGCACCATTGACCCTACAACCAATGCGTTTAGCACACAGGCTACGGATTACAACAGCTTTGGTGTGAGCGCCGGAATAACTCTTTTCAATGGAGGCTTGATCAACCACAGCATCAAACAAGCGGGTTGGGATCTGAAGGCTGCACTGGCCGATGCCGAACGTACTTCCAATGATTTGGGCTTATTGATCGCTTCGGCTTATCTGAACATCCTGTTATCGGAAGAGCAGCTCGACAATGCCATAAAACGTGTTGAGTTAAGTGAGAAGCAACTGGATGTCACCAAAAAATTGATCGATGCCGGAAACATACCGATGGCTGAACAGTACAATCTGATGGCACAGGTGGCACGTGATGAACAACTGGCCGTTCAGGCTCAAAACAGTGTTGATCTGGCATATCTGACATTGAAGCAATATCTGCAACTTGAACCGGATTTTGACCTTCAAATCGAGCATCCGGAGATTCTTATCCCTACCGATAGCGATCCAAATAATCAGACCTTGAGTTCATTATACCAGGTCGCCATGGGAAATCAACCGGCAATTCAATCGGCAGAATATCGTCTGAAAAGCGCGGAAGAAGGTGTGTATATTGCCAAATCATCCTACTACCCAACCATCGCTGCTTTTGCGGATTTAAGCACGAACTATTCGAGCCGTTTTCTGGATTTCCGCAATGGTCAATACCTGAGAACAGATACATTTTCAACCACAATCGCCATCAATGGCTCTGATGTTACCATTGATCAATATCAGGACATTTATAATTACCCTAAAGTGAAGTACCTGGATCAGTTGGATCAGAATTTTGGTCAGGGAATTGGCATCAGTGTTCGAATTCCCATTTACCAGAATGGACGTACACGCCTGGGTGTTGAACGCGCCCGACTGGGCGTGCTGACTGCACAAATGCAGCAAACTCAGGCACACCAAAATCTGAAAAACGATATTCAGACAGCCATAGCCAATGCACGAGCTGCCCAGCAACAGCTGGAAGCTTCAATAAAGACATTTGACGCAACGGAAATTGCCTTTCAGAACACTGAAAAGCGGCACGAACTCGGCGCCATTAATTTTCTGGATCTCAGCATTGCCAAAAACAACCGGGATATTGCCGAAAACGATCTGTTGGTTGCCCGGTATGATTATCTGTTCAAACTGAAGATCCTGGACTTTTATGAAGGCAAAGAGCTGAAGCTTGACTGATGATCAGGATCGTTCCACGGTGGTTCTGTCACGATGGATGTAGGTAATCTCGGCAATGCTAAGAGCAAACTCGTCATCCACGTGCAGATTGTCACCCAGGATAAAACGATAAATACCAGTTTTGGTAAATACTGGTTGGTTTTCCAAAACGCCATAGGTGTATGGGTCGGCAGTAAGGCTGGCAGTTGAAATACTTAATTGCCGGATTCCTTCGAATTCCTCACTGCAAACAAGCGGTTTGAGTTCACCAAGCGTGCAGGCTTTTGGAAATACCAAATAGAAAAACTTCCCATCTGGATCGACTACGCCTAAAGTAGAGGCGTGAGATTCAGAAAAATGCAGATTGAATGATTCATTTCTGTAGCATTCAGCATGCTCAACCCAAATAGCCGAGGATTCGGATACAGCGATGTCAGCATCAGTTTTGGAGTTGGAAAGACTGTTTTTGGAATGAATGCCAATAGCGGAGGCCAACAGGCAAAGGGCAGGAACTGCAAGGATTAATTTCATAGGTCTGTTTATTAATAAATGGACAATCGGTTTTTGATTATGATTAATGGTGACTGAATGGTGTGATCTGTCCCGGTACGCCAAAGGGTAACTTTAATTGAACGCACCGAATGTGGACATTATTTAAAAATTCATGCCAATTTTAACAATATGAGCAGTTTGTACTAAGGAATTTTTCAACAGGCAGAAAAAATAGTTTTTGATTAATCTGACTGCTGGGATTTGCATCATCAAATGAATTTTGAAATTCATCTGCTGTTTCCCCTCTTTTATCCAACTATTTTCAAAAGCGTGAACCGACAACTTAATCTTGTGTAAAATTTACAAGTAATCAACCCTCAAGTTATCCAATACAAGTAATTACATACAATCCATTTTCCCGATTATTTGGGACCAAACTAAAGGCAACAACGAAAAATGGCAACAGCAACGCCCAAGCGAAGAAGAACCCTACTTTATGTACTGATCGGCTTTTTTGCAATTCTCCTCATAGCCGCCGTGTACAAGGCTCGTAAAAAACCAAAAGGCGAGAAAGTAACTTCAGAAAAAGTAGAACGCCGAACCATACACGAAACGGTAAGCGCCAGTGGAAAGATATTTCCGGAAACGGAGGTAAAGATCAGCTCCGATGTTTCCGGTGAAATCATTGCTCTTTTTGTTAAAGAGGGTGATTCAGTCACTGTTGGACAGGTATTGGCTAAAATCAAACCAGATGAATATCAAAGTGCTGTGGAACAAGGCGCCGCAAATCTGAATACAGCCCGTTCGCAAAAGGAAATTTCTACCACCAATGTGAAGGTGAGCAATGCCCAGATTGAACAACTCAAAGCAGACAAACTTCGGCTCGAGTCTGCCTTTAATGTGGCAAAAAATGCACACCAGCGTAATGAAAAGCTGTACAAGGAAGGGGTAATTTCAACTGCAGAATTTGAAACTTCCCTGAACAGCTTTAAAGCGGCAGAAAGCGCGCTAACTGCAGGAGAAGCAAGTTTGCGATCAGCAGAAAACAGCTTTGCCAGCGCCAAGGAGAATGTGCGGGTAGCCGAATTTGGCATCAACAGCGCCAGCGCACGTTTGAATGAGCTAAGAACCAGTCTTCAAAAAACCATCATTACCGCTCCGGTGAGTGGTATTATCAGCAAATTGAATGTAGAAAAAGGGGAACGCGTAGTAGGTACTTTGCAAATGTCGGGCACTGAAATGATGCGCATCGCGAACCTGCACAGCATGGAAGTACAAGTGGAAGTTAGTGAAAACGACATCCTGAAGGTCAGTCTCAGTGACGATGTGGATATCGAGGTAGATGCTTACCTGGGTCAAAAGATAAAGGGAAAGGTTACCGAAATCGCCAATAGCGCCAGCAACATCGGTACAGCCGCAGGGCTGAGCCTGAACTCGGATCAAGTAAGCAATTTCGTGGTGAAAATCCGAATCGACCCGGAATCCTACAAAGACCTCCTGAAAGACGGCCGCAAATATCCATTCCGGCCGGGAATGTCTGCTTCAGTGGACATTTATACCAAAGTAGCAGAAGGTACCCTTACTGTACCCATCATTTCAGTTACAGCCAAGGAAGAGGACGAGGATAAAAAAGACAAGGAAAAGGATGAAGATGATCCGCGAGCCAAAGACAAGGAGAATGTCAAGGATGTGATCAAGGAAATTGTATTTGTTGTGTCAGGCGATACGGTTTCTGTAAGAGAAGTAAAAACAGGTATCCAGGACAACGACCACATCGAAATTCTCACTGGACTTCAGGAAGGTGATGAAGTCGTAACCGGTCCATATTCTGCCATTGCGAGGAAGTTGAAAGATGGGGCAAGAATCACCATTGACAACGAGAAGAAAAAGAAGAAAGACGATGAAGGCAGCAGTATAAAAGTTACGGTTGACTAATTCTGCCCTGCCCTACATTACAAGTCTGTCAACAATAAAGCCTCGATTTCGTTTCATTCGAAATCGAGGCTTGTTTTTTTGCAAAAAACAAATATTGCAGTACTTACAAGCCCATCTTTTAAAAAACAAAGTTCTATTTCCGCCGCGCTTGTGTCTTTTGACCAAGCGCACGTTACGTGAGTACCCAAGGCAATGATAAAATCATTATAGACCATGGCATGTAAGCTTCAGTTGCCTTCACAGAATACGTCTTACTACTCACGTTGTGTTGCGCTTGGTCAAAAGACACAAGCGCGGCGAGAAACATCTCGAATCTTAAATTCGTGCGAGTTCAAGTTATTTTATGGATAAGAAAATTGTATTACTGGCAGGAGGCTCAGGGTTAATTGGAAAACATCTTTCCAAGATGCTGAAGCCAAGTGGCTATGAGGTACGTATTCTCACCCGTAGCCCTAAAAATCCGGGAGATTTTGCCTGGGATCCCCTCCAGGGCAGCATCGATATCAAAGCGCTTGAAGGCGTTCATTATGTAGTAAATCTAACCGGCGCAGGAATCGCCGACAAACGCTGGACGGCTTCCAGAAAAAAGCTGTTGGTTGATAGCCGGATTGCTTCCTTGAATACCCTGTCAAATGCATTGGTGACACAAAAGCACAAACCCAGGGCCTTTGTTTCGGCATCGGCCATTGGATATTATGGCAATTCAGGTGAACAAAAAATGTCGGAAGACGATGCCCCTGCAAATGGTGGCTTTATGGTCGATTGCTGTCAGCAATGGGAGGCTCCGGTTCAACCTATTTCCGGACTCGGGATTCGCACCATTACCCTGCGCATAGGTATTGTATTAAGCAATGAGGGAGGAGCCCTGGCAGAAACCATCAAGCCCATGCGATTTGGTTTGGCGGCCTATTTTGGTAACGGTAAAGCCTGGTGGTCCTGGATACACATAGATGATGTTTGCCGAATGATGATTTGGGCATTGGAAAATGCAACGGTTTCGGGCGTGTACAATGCTGTTGCCCCAAATCCCATCAGAGGCAAGGAACTCATTCGGCAGACAGTCAGGGCCTTGCATAAAGCAGCCATTGTGCTTCCGGCTCCGGCTTTTGCACTACGCCTTGTTTTTGGAGAAATGGCCGATGTATTGTTGAACAGCAATTACATTCTTTCCCGAAAAACGGAAGAGGCAGGATTTGAATATGCTTATCCAAAAATTGAAGAAGCGCTTCGGGCAATTTTCAGCAAATCAGCCTAAAACCAGCGGGATTGCTTACTTTTCGGCAGTTAATCTAAATCCAGCCGAATAAATCCAGCCTGCCCGCCATGTCCGATAAGAAGTCCAACATTGCCGAAGAAAACATCCCTACCCACGCCTGGCGTACCCATGAAGTCCTTAAAATTGAACTGGACCATTACCTTAAAAAAAGACGCGAAGTAAACGGCATAGAGGAAGAGCCGGATCCCGATAATCTTTCCGGCTTGTGTATTTCGGGCGGAGGTGTGCGCTCTGCCACGCTGGGTCTGGGCATGTTTCAAGCATTTATCAAGGCGGGTAAGCTCAAGTTTTTCGATTACATGAGTACGGTTTCCGGGGGTGGGTACATTGGTGCTTGTTTAAGCTCGCTTCTGAGTGCCGAACCGCTGCGAAGAGACAAGGCATGGTACAATACCGATGGCGAGCCGATAGAAAACAACAACACAAAATTTGACCCAAAGGAGCTTGGGCTTGAAGAGGAGGATTCCTTGTTTACCAATGAATTGTATGAATATCCGCCACTGAGCACTGGTAAAATCACCACCAAGCACCAACTCATCCATCTACGCCAGCATGGTGAATACCTTACACCGCACAAAAGCATAAAAGACTGGGATGTCCATCGCTTGCTTGGCGCATTGGTTGGAGGCATCGTTACCAATATTCTGACATTCTTGGCCTTGCTTTCAGTAGTTGTGCTGATCCACCACACACTTCTGGGCTGGATGTCAAAAGGCGATTTTATCCCTACCCTCCAAAACCCAACCACATACCTGAATCAGCAGCTGTATATTGATTATGCTGGTGATTACCAGGAATTTGTTCACAACAAAATAAGAGGCATTAATACCGGAAAGCCATATCCGGACACGGTTCCCTTGCTCGAAAAAAGGCAATCGATCAACCAGGCATATTCTACAGAAGAATGGGAAAAGCTGGGTGCAGGAGAGCAGCTGAATATCTGGGTTTCACACAGTTTATCCCCACAATTCGAATTGATCTGGCTGGGGTTAACCAGGCATTCGTTTTTGGCCTGGAGTTTTTTTGGCTGGGGAATCGTGGTGGCAATCCTGTTTATTCTTTGGGCCAGAGCGATTCCTATGCAGGTTGCCCGAAATGAACAGGAGGAACAACAATTTACCGGACGGTCACCCTTCGACAAAATTTTCACCAGAGGTGGAGAGGAGGATATGCTCAATTTACTTGGCAAACCATTAAAAAAATGGTTTTACGGATTTGGGCTGGTAGGCATTCCAGTGATCGCCTATATCGTCACGATTTTATATAGTCAAGACAACGCCAGCGATTTCAACTATTTTGTCATGCTGGCCTTGCCACTTTGCTTCTCATTGGGGCTTTTTATTGGATTTCACGCACTCATTTTTTTGTATTACATCAATCATGGATCTGAGTTGGTGAGCGGCTGGTTGTACCGCTCTTTTTATACAGGGATGCAAGGTGGAGCCCTTCTCCTGGTAATACTGACCTTGTTGTTTCCGGTTGCCATCGTATTATTGTTTGGCGGGCACGGACTGGCTGTAAAACTCTCCCTTTCATTTGTACCGGTCATCACAGCCTATTACTTCACCATTCAATCTCTCAGTGGCCGGGTAGGTGGTAAAGGTTTGTTTTCAGACATATTAAAACGACTACAAAATCCCTTATTGAATCTGTCGATATTTCTGTTTGTCGGACTCACTTTTGCCTGGATATCCAGCGCCCTGATAAAACTGGAATATTGCCTGCAAAATGATTGGATTCATATTTTTACTTTTTGTCAGCACTGGAGTCCGAATCAACTGGCAACATTTCTATTACTCGTGGCGCTAGGCATCCTCATTGCATTGGGGCTTATGGTCAACTCCAATGATGTATCGTTGCATTATTTCTACCGCGACCGCCTTGCAGAGGCTTATTTACGAACCAGCGGTAAAGTTGTGGTAGACAAGGCAGGAACCGACGACAAGGACGGCAAAAACCTGCAACGGGTGAATCTTCGCAACCACGTAGATCTTCGGCTTCAACATTTAGGGAAGGACAACTACAAGGCGCCCTACCACCTCATTGTAACGGCCTTAAACCTGCAGGGATCTCACGACCTTTCTGCCAAAACACTAAAAAGCGAGCACTTCATTTTCTCTAAATATTTCGTTGGATCACGTTCTACAGGTTACGCAGGAACAAGCAAATACAACTATGGGAATACCAAACTCAGCACAGCCATGACCATTTCAGCGGCTGCGGTGTCCAGCGGTATGGGTCCGCTAAGCTTTGCTGCTTCCAATTTTTATATGACCCTGTTTAATTTCAGAACAGGTTATTGGATCGATAACCCCAAGCACTTTATTTACTACGAACAACTGCGCGAAAAGGCTGAAAAGGCGAAAGAATTGGGCAAAAAGCCCCCAAAGCCGGAAGATGAGGAAACCTCATGGTCATGGTTGCATGATATTAAGTTAAGGTGGAGTAAAATATCGCATAAATATCCGCTATGGCTGAAGTATAGCTGGCGTGAACTGACCGGAAACCTAAGCGCCAACACCAGAAAAGTATACGTTTCAGATGGAGGCCATACCGGCGACAACCTGGGACTTATACCCCTAATTCAGCGGCGTTGCAGCACGATTGTTATTGCCGATTTTGAAGAAGACCGCACTTTTGCCTTTAATTCATTCAGTCAGGCAGTGCGCCTGGCCAAAGCCATCTATGATGTTGATATCATCATTGACCTGAGCAAGCTGATGCCTAAAAAGGACGACAATGACGTACTATTCAGTCCAGAATCGGTAGCAGAAGGAGAAATCGTGTACAACCTGCTGAAAGACGTTACCGACAAAAAAACCGGGAAAACGAAAAAAGTGAAGTATCAGAAAAAAGGCAAACTCATTTATATGAAATCTGCCATCAACCTGCTAAAGGAGTCGGAAAAAGCCACCAGGGTCAAAACCTCAAGCGAACCAGCGGTGTTTGAGCCGGCACCAGTCTTTGTACTTAATTACCATAAAAAGTTTCCACAGTTTCCACACCAGACTACTGCAGACCAGTATTTTGATGAGGTGCAGTTTGAAGCCTATCGGATGCTCGGTGAGCATATTGCTATGCAGGCTGCACCGAAGGTGTCGTTTGGACGATTGGTGTGATCTCCCTATCCTGCACCTACGGCCCCGGATTAAAATCCGGGGTTACAGGATGGGGGCGTTTCCCCGGATTAAAATCCGGGGTTTCAGGATGGGGTTCTATGGTTGGTGTGAACGATATTATCCGCTAGAATTCGAGCATTTTTTCAAAAGTCTGGCCCGTATTAATGGTCATTTTGAAGGTGCTTGATTTGCCTTTGAATTCACCCAACCCTGTAACCGAGACCTCATACTCACCGGCACACAGTATGAACTTTTTCGGATTGCTGGTGGAAGATGTATAAGTTCTGTTATTGGCCACCGTTTTTTTGGATACTGCATCCATCACTTTAACCGAGGCATCCACCAGTCCTTTTGAGCTTTTCACGCCGATCATGGCCTCTCCGGTTCTGAAATCGTATTCCACTTTGGCGGTTTTCCCACCATCAACAACTATATCTTCCTGCGTCACGACATCACTCAAGCAATCAACCCGCATGGCCTGGAACGATATGTCATAGGTACCTGGATTTAAATCAAAGCTTTTCGTTTTTCCATACGTACGACCGCTGGCAGCTACCTTGCCACTCCCATTTTCCAGAATTTTCACCAGCACATCCCATCCTTCGCCATTGTTGGTGGTGGTAACATCCATTTTCCCGGAATCGAAACTAACGGTTTGGTGCCCTGCATTCCCGTCTGTGTTCTGAATTACCGGAATTGAAATAGGCGAAACGTCACTATCCTCCAGTGGTTTTACCAGCAATTCATACTTACCCGATGGTAAATACAGCAAGGCAGTATCCTTGTAAGTCCTTCCGATACTCATGGATTTTTTTGTACCATATTGGAAGGCTTCTACATAGGCGTCGATGGGCTTTCCGTTTTTAATGGCATACACTGAAAAATTGCCCTTGGGATCATCCACTGTTGCCGCAGTGGCTTCATTGAGTACTTCACTCAATCCTTCGGCGTCGGCAGCATCGAAATACTTCCCGTCCGCTGCTTTGGCCGCACATTTCAATTGTTCAGTTTCTGACTCTTTTAGTCCAAAGCCAATGATGTGCATTCGAAAATCTATGCCTTCTTTTTTAGCTGCTGTTACCACATCGCAAATATTGCCTTTGCATGACTCAATGCCATCGGTTACCAAAATGATGGTCGCTTTCATTTTTGTTTGGCGCAGCTTGTCAATCACTTGCGAGGCGGAGTAGGCCAAAGGCGTCATACCAAGCGGTTTTATGCCTTTCAGGGATTGCTCAATTTGGCTTTTAGAGCCACTCTCCACATCGATTAAAAACTCAACGTCCTGGCAGTCGCCTTTTTTGCGATGTCCGTATGCGACAAGTCCAACCTTTTGATTATCAGGAAGTTTACTGACAGAATTACTTAAAACATCCGTGGCAATACCCATTTTGGTTTTGCCTTGCATCTGACCCCACATAGAGCCGCTGGCATCGCAGATATAAATGATGGGAGAAGGATTTGGGTTAGTTTGGGAGAATGAAAGAGTAGAAATAAAAAGAAAGAAAATCAGGATTTTGTTGTTTCTCATAGGTTTTGGAATGTATGCGATTTTATGAATGAATCGCAAAATAACCAAATTACCCAAAAACGGTTTGCCAAAAAACCAGATATCATAGATTGTATATCGGATTTCGCATATTACCACCCTACCGAACCTGGCAGCTCAGCATCTTTTCCCCTTCGATAAATCCTTCCAGCAAATCACCAATTTCGATCTTCCCCACCCCGGCGGGTGTGCCGGTGAAAATGTAATCGTTGGTGTGCAAGGTGAAATATTTGGACAAGTGGCAGATCAGGGTATCAAACTGAAAGATCAGGTCTTTGGTATTGCCATCCTGCACCACTTCCCCGTTTCTTTTTAATTGAAACTCAATTTCATTCTTGTTTTTCAAACCATCCAGCGGAATGAACTTGCTGATAGGCGCCGAACGATCAAAACCTTTGGCAATTTCCCAGGGATGGCCTTTTGCCTTCAATTTGTCCTGAAGGTCGCGCGCGGTAAAATCGATGCCAAATGCCACAGAATCATAGTAACGGGAAGCAAATTCAGGTTGTACAGAACGCCCGTTTTTGCATACCCGTAAAACGATTTCGGCTTCGTAGTGGATGTCGTTGCTGTAGTCCGGATGGTAGAAATGTTTGTTGTTGACCAGCAAAGCCGTGGACGGCTTCATAAATATGAGCGGTTCGGAGGGAACCGGGTTATTCAGTTCTTTGGCGTGGTCAACATAGTTGCGGCCGATACAGAATATCTTCATTTGTCCGATGGGTTTTTCTTTTTGTTTAGCAGCATGTCGATGGTTTTTTGAAGACGGGTTTCACGAGTTTCCAGTCTTTTCGCATCGGTAATCCAGCGAGCATATTCTTTCCGGTTTGTATAGGAAAGCGTATTGTAATGTTCTAAGGCTTCCGGATGTTGTTCAAAGAGTTTTTCCAGATCTTCCGGCACTTCCACAACCCGCTCTTCGAGATCGCGTTCCACCGTAACCCAAACCTCATCGCCCGGGTTTTTCCCTAGCTGCTTACGGATATCTATTTTTACCAGCAAAAAATGGCAATGGTGACCCATTTTTGCCAGACTCCCCCTGTAAGGAATGCCATCATAGGTAACTTTCACTTTTACCTGTCCTTTGGTCCCATACAGTTCTTCAACGTTATAGGGGAAGTCTATTGACATAGCCTGATTGCCTTCTACAGCGTTCAGTATTGCCGAAAATTCAAGTTTATCGTTTGAGATCAAGCTTTATTTTTTGAAGGATTACAAGGTTACACGAATATATTCTGTGTAGAATCTGTGCCTTTAAATCTGCGTAAAATCTGCGCGAAATAAAAATATCAATTCACATGTTAAAACATAAGCCCCGCCAGCGTTGCCGACATATAAGATGCCAAAGTACCGGCGATCAAGGCTCTAAACCCAAGTTTGGTCAAATCTGTTCTCCTGCTTGGCTCAAGAGCCGAAATACCGCCAATTTGGATGCCAACCGAGCTAAAATTAGCAAATCCACACAAGGCAAAACTCACAATGGCAATCGACTTGGCCGACATTTGATTGTCGGCAATGATATCCTTTAACTGCAGGTAAGCTACAAATTCATTGGCTACCAGCTTTGTACCCATCAGCGCTCCGGCCTGAGGCGCTTCGTTCCATGGCACTCCCATGGCCCAGGCCAACAATGAAAACACAGAGCCCAGAATGGAATTCAGACTCAGTTTGCAGGGATCCCAGCCCAGTACATCCTGGGTAAGCCCCAGATAATTGATGGTGCCGCCTATTTTAAGCAGGATAAAATTAACCAGGGAAATCAGCGCCAGGAACCCAACAAGCATAGCCAACACATTCATACCCACTTTCAAGCCCTCCGAACAGCCGGCAGAAATAGCATCTACAATATTGCTGTGCTCTTTTCCAACCTCCAGAGTAACATTTCCTTGAGTTTCCGGTGTTCCAGTTTCCGGATACATGATCTTGGCGATGGCCAAAGCTCCAGGCGCCGCCATGATGCTGGCAGCAATCAGGTATTCGGCCTTTACACCAAATAAAATATAGGTTGCCATAACACCACCGGCAATGCAGGCAAAGCTGCCCGTCATGGAGGCCATTAACTCCGACATGGTCATGGATTTCAGGTATGGCTTTATCATAATCTGAGCTTCCACCTGACCCACAAATGCGCTGGAAATATTGCTCAAGGACTCTGCCCCACTCACCTTCATAAAGTAATTCATGCCTTTTGCCAATATTTCCACCAATTTCTGGATGATGCCAAGGTGGTAGAAAATATTTACCAGACAAGCCACAAAAATGATGGTTGGGATGATCTTGAAAAAGAAGATAAATCCACCGAAAAAGTAGGGGCTACCAAGACTGTCGGTGGTCCACGGCTGGCCGCCGATCTCCGGGTTGGCCGCTGTTGCTTTTAGCACATTTCCAAATGCTGTTTGATCTGCCAGGATACCAAAAACGAAGCGCGCACCATCATCACTGAAATTCAGCACCTTGGTTACGATATTGCCTAACCATTCGAACAGCTTTTTGCCTACGGGCGTTTTTAAAATAAACACAGCCAACAATGCTTGTAGCAATAAACCCATTCCAACCGTGCGGTAATTAATGGCTTTGCGATTGTTCGATAGTAAATAAGCAATGCCCAGAATCAGGATAATACCGAGGATACCAATCATATAATGTGATTTATTGATTTAATGATTTCCAAAAGCAGAATCACATACCAACCTCGACAGACTGGAGACGGATTCGCAGCGTTTTAATATAATTTGATCGCGAAAAATACGCTTAGCAGTCGGTTCTCAAAAAAAAATCACCAGACAAGCTACATTCGCAGCAGAATGTTGATTCGGAAAAATGTAAAGAACAGTGTCAACATGCAAGTTCAAGCCTCCAATTGTTGTTATGAAAAAAACTTTGGTAATCGGAATTAGTGGTGGTAGTGGAAGTGGGAAAACCAGCTTTATCAGACATTTGAGACAAATGTTCAGTGAGGAAGAAGTGTGCATCCTTTCCCAGGATGACTACTATTTGCCGCGTGAAAATCAGTTTAAGGATCAGAATGGTGAATACAATTTTGATTTGCCTAAATCTTTTAACAAAAAGAAATTCAGAGCCGATGTAGAACAATTGATCGCTGGCAAGCCCGTAACCATAGAGGAATACACCTTTAACAACCCGAAAGTCAAGCCTAAAACCCTCACTTTTCAACCGGCTCCTGTACTGGTAGTGGAAGGGCTTTTTGTTTTCCATTTCAAAAAAGTGGCGCCTTTGCTGGATCTGAAAATATTCATCAATACAAAGGAGAACTTAAAGGTGATCCGACGAATACACCGGGACCAGGTAGAAAGAGGTTACCCGATTGAAGATGTTTTGTACAAATATCAGCACCATGTACTGCCTTCTTTTGAGCGGTATATCTTGCCATATAAGGAAGAGGCCGACATCATAATCAACAACAATCAGGATTTTAAAATAGGACTGGAAGTACTGGAAGGGTATCTGAGGAACAGGCTGGCTTGAAGTTTGGATGGTTTTATTAAAGAATATTGAAAATGAGTAGTGGAACTGCAAGTTTGGTTGGTTTATTAAGTGTAATCTGTTGTCTGTGGGTGACACCCCTGCAAAAGTCTAAATCGGTGCCTGCCCAGAGAATTGATGGCAGAGCCGACTCTCTTTTATTTATCGAAAAACAAGCTCTTGGGAGCCCTTTGGGTAATGAGATCGACCGAACGATGGCAATTGCTCGTTCATTTCTTGGAGCGCCGTATGTTCATGGTTGTCTGGATTGCAATAAGTATGAAAATCTGGTTGTAAACCTTCGCGAACTGGATTGCTGGACTTTTGTAGAGTACAGCTTCGCGCTCGCCCAAACGCAGAATGGCGGCTTTGATCTTTTTAAGTCGAATCTTCAACAATTGCGGTACTGGGGAGGACAAATAGACGGATATGGCTCCAGAATTCACTATTTCACTGGTTGGCTCTTACAAGCCGAGCAATATGGCATGCTTGAGAATATTTCAAAAGAACTTGGTGGAGTACCCTATACCAAAGAGGTTGGATACATGAGTGCCCGACCATCCAAGTACCCAAAACTCAAGGATAAAAAGGCCATGCAAAAACTGAAAATGGCTGAAAAACGAATAAATGCAAACAAGTGGTATTACATCCCTCAAAACCGGATTGCCAACATGGAACATCTTATCCAGGAAGGAGACATTGTATGCCTCACCTCTGCCAAAGCTGACCTGGATATTGCACACCAGGGGTTTGCCGTTAAGAAAAACGGACATATTTACCTGATGCACGCCTCCTCACTGGCAAAAAGGGTGATCATCGCTCGTCAGCCATTGGCCCAGTATGTAGCTTCGCAGCGAGGTCAAACAGGGATCATGGTAGCCAGATTGAAAACGAATTAATTAGCTAATGTGATAATTAGCTAATGTGATAATTAATATAGATTATGTTTAATAAGACAAAGGGATTACTTGTATTCAGCTTACTGGGTTTGCTACTTCTCAACTCCTGCGGTGACAATTATTTATTCAATGAAGAAAAAGAGATCGCAAACGGCAGTTGGAGCTACCAGGACACACTTAATTATACAATTTCTGTAGGCGACACTTCGCAACTCTACAACCTCTATGTAGCATTTGAACATGCAGATACTTTCAGGTATCAGAATATTTATCTGAAGCTGCATACCCTATTCCCCGATGGCTCCAGAACCAGTCGACTCCGATCTTTTGATCTCTACGATATAGAAGGAAAGTCAAAGGGGGAATGCTCCGGACACACCTGTGAGGTAAAAAGTCTGCTTCAGGATAATCTGTATTTCAACCAGATAGGCGACTACACCATTACCCTCGAGCAATTTACCCGAAGTAATCCACTGTTGGGAGTTAACTCTGTCGCCATCCTAATGGAAAAAGCTGAAAAAAAGCGCTGATCATGCGTCACCTCATTGTTCTATTGTCCATTTCCACGCTACTCATGTCTTGCTCGAGTAGTCAGAAAACGGTTTCTGGCAACGATTGGATGTTCAAGCGTTTTGTCAGAGCCGAGAGTCATAATCCAATTTTGGGCCCTGATGCCAGCCTTGATTTCAAATGTCCACTCAGGCGCCAAAAAATTGATTGGGCCAAAGCCAATGTATTTAACCCAGCTGCGGTTGTACGCCATGGCAAAGTGTGTATGTTATTCAGAGCACAGGATGAACGCGGTACTTCCCGAATAGGGCTTGCCAAAAGCAGCAACGGATTTGATTTTAGTAAAAAACAGAAACCGGTGTTTTTCCCCGATGAAGATAATATGAAGGCATACGAATGGCCGGGCGGATGCGAAGACCCGAGGATAGTTCAAAGAAAAGACGGATTGTACATTATGACCTATACAGCTTATGATGGTCATACCGCAAGGTTATGCCTCGCCTCTTCAAAAAATTTGAAGACCTGGGACAAACATGGCCTGCTTCTGAAAGGAAACAAGTACCGAGACCATTGGTCAAAGTCTGGCGCCATCGTTTGTGAACGCCAGGGAAGCAGGATGGTAGCCAGGAAAATCAATGGCAAATTTTATATGTACTGGGGCGACACCGATCTTTTTATGGCCTGCTCGGAGGACCTGATAAACTGGGAAGCTTTGGAGGATAACAATGGAGATCTAATCCGGGTAATGCAGCCCAGGGCCGGCATGTTCGATTCCAGGTTAGTGGAACCAGGACCTTTTGCACTTCTAAACAAAGAAGGCATTGTGCTGATCTACAACAGTGCCAACAGCGCGTCTAATGGCGATAAAACACTACCCGCAGATGCCTATTCTGTTGGTCAAGCGCTGTTTTCCAAAACGCATCCTGAACAACTTTTAGCCCGTTCAGACAGGTACTTGCTCAGTCCAGAAAACATGTTCGAACAGAATGGTTCTGTTTCAAATGTCTGTTTTGTGGAAGGTATGGTTTGGTTCAAGAACCACTGGTTTATATACTATGGAGGAGGAGACTCCCAAATAGCCGTAGCAGAATGCTGGGAAAACTGATTACAAGAGTCAGGATTTGAATGGCGAAATATCAAGATGTTTGCGTACCAAGGCAGCACAGTAAAACAGGCAGGCATATACAGAAATGGAAGCCAGTACGGAAAGCCAGGAAGACAGTTCCTGTAGTATCAGAAAATCATACACTCCGTGCATAAAAATTGACAAACCGAGTCCCTGTAGAATCAGCTCGACTTGTCTTTCAGGATTGAACTTGGCCAAGCCGATATAATACCCCTGCACAATGGCAAAAACAAAATGTGCCGGTACAGCGGTAAAAGCTCGTACGAGCGTGGTTTGCATACCAAAATTATTGGCGTAGAACAGGTTTTCCACCGTAGCAAAGCCCATGGCTACCAGCACGGCATAAACGATGCCATCCATCGGCTCATTAAAAAACTTTCTCGGAAAAGCGCCAATTAGCAGGACGGCGCATTTGGCCATCTCCTCACTGGCTGCCACGATGGCAAAGGAGGAGAAAAAGATAAGCATAGCGCTCGAAGGTTTCGCACCCAATAAAGAACCCGACCAACCCTGAATGGCTATGGCGGGCAGTGTGGCCAGAATACCCAGGAAAAAGGCCATAACCAACGCCCATATAGGCTCTCGTTCATATTTGTCGAGGCGAAAAATGAGGTAGCAAATGGCAACCCCTGGAATGATGGCTAATGTGAAAAGTGATGTGGACAAGCGAGATTGTTAATCAACAAATATCTCAAAGTCCTCGTAAATAGCCAAGAATTTCCTGCGCTTCCTTTTCAACCGGTTGAACTTGTTGAATGGAATTGGTACCCGTTTCCGTGGCTACAGAGCCAAGCCAGTAGGTTCCGTCAAGTTTCGCCACCGAAATGATCCTTACCGGATACCCTGAAGGAATATTTGGAAAGCAGAAGGATAAGGATATATCGTCAAACGTTAATGGGACTATGGTTAGAGAATTTTCAAAAACCAAATACGCCTGGGTGTTTAAACCTGTATAACCGGCTTGTAAATTGGCACAAAAGGAACTGGTAGTGGAACTTCCCAGTTTTTTGGCACAATTGGCCCAGCCGAGGCGGGAGATCAATATTTCGTATCCCTGGATAACATCAATGCCATTTGGGGCCTGCCAATCTGCCTTGAATATTTCCTGACCTGAATCTTCCCAGCCGGTGAAATTATCATCCGCATCGTACGTGGCTGCAAAAACAGTAAGGTTATCCGTGTTAACGGAAGAAGGCAATTGAACTTTCAGAGATCTGCCAGGCAATAGTTGCAATTCCGAGCCTCCACAATAGACTTTCACCTCAACCATCCCTATGCTTTCCAACAGTTGGTTGTCGGTAGAAACGGTTGAAAGACCTCTTGAAATTATATCACCGCGTTTATTGGCTACGGTTACTTCAATGCTTAGATCGGTGCAACTGCTAAGCGACACTGCAACCGGGTTGTTTCCCTGGGTTTCAAACAGGTGATCCACATCGGTGAGGAAAATACGCAGTCCACTTTGGGTGGTAAGCGTCATGTCCTGACTCAGACCGTTGAAATTGAAGCTTGCTTCAGTAGATGGATCCGGAACCTGGTTTAAAAACAATTTCAATTCCGTGCTTGTCACGGGATAAGGCCTTAATTCCAGTATGTCCTTTCGGCAGCTCCAATGCCCCATTGCCACTGCAAACAGCAGCATATAAAGCGTTAATATTTTTACAGAAATCTTCAGCATAGTACAGTGTTTCTCAAGGGGTTAAAATCTATGAATCCAATTAACTACTAGATACTGCCGCAAAAAAAATCGCTGCTTTCTCAATTTAAAATTTTAGCAACCCCGAGTCGCAGGCCGCCAATACTATAGCGTTGCTCCACCGGGTGGCTGGAAACAGTGACAGGATTCAATATTCTTTTGAAGTATGGTTCTACGAATATGCGCCATCTTGGCTTCAGATGATAGAACCACTGAATGCTGGCAGTTGCACTGAGGCCTGCATTTGCCTTAAATACTTCTATGGTTCCATCATTAGGCGTAAACCAGGCAGGTTCTCCGGTAATCGGTGAAACTACAGTACCTCGTTTCCAGAAAAGGAGGTTTACAGAGACGCCGGCATTTAGATTAAACCCTGAGCGCCCCTTGCGCATCTCAATCCCCGCCATTAAGGGGATATCCAAAAATCCGTAGCGATTGTATGTTTTTTGGTATTTTTCTCCGTACTCAACCCCAACCGTATCGAGGGTAGACATGCCCGTGTTGGGGTCGTATACATTCACTACAATGGTGCGTACATAAGCGGGATCTATATACTCAAACACCTCTGTCATTTGATCATAGTGGAAACCTGTTCTCAATAGCAGGTTGCCCTTGATCATCAGTGAGGCTCTGATTCCTGAATTAAAGGCCGGGCCGCGTTTCTCTGTATTCAGACGCTTGTTCAGGTACGATTTGTCTTCAGGTTTTGAAACCAGTTCTCGCTGCGCCAATGAGGGACCCGTATAAGCTTCGAGCAACCACACACTTGGTTTTTTGCTAAATTCGTAACAGTTTTTAACCGTCTTTTTGGCCTTGCTTGCTGGCTTTTGATAAGTAATTGGTTCAGGCCAGGTTTTCTTGATTAAATCGGTAGCTGAAATGGCCGGTGTATTGCTTTCTAATAAGCTGGCTTGTTGTGCTGGAAGCGAAGCCAAGGCAAGCCCCGCCCCTGCAGCACCAAGCTCAAATGTAGTTTTTGGGCTTACCGGTTTTTCAGGAACAACTGATTCTATTTCGGGTATTTCATCATGTACAAGGCGTTCACTTCCTTTTGGTTCGAATGTCTCTTGTCTGTTTTGTTGTGGTTTTTTATTTGCCTGATTAAATCTGGTTTGCGTGATGGGTTTAGAAACTGAAACAGCTGGCAATGCATTTTTGGAATTTATAACCACACTTTCCACGCCACGCTTATCAGGTGTTTCCTGAGCTCTTTCTTCAGATGTCTCAACTGCCAGAGGTTTTTCATTTATCTGGTTTTGGGCCACAAAGCCACCACGCAAGGTGTAAGCACCCACAATGCCAAGACCGGCAAAAGCGAGTGTCAACAACCAAAAGAAAAACCGCCTGCGCTTCTTTTGAAGCTCCCGTTCAATATTATCCCAAACGAAAGTCGGTGGAGGCGGGGCTGCATCCATCAGTCGACTGCGAAATTGCTCGTCTATATGGTTTGGTTTATGTTCCATTTTTTATTCTTAATGGTTTTTCGTGCTTTAAGATCAAAGGATTAATTAATGAGCTAATTAGCTAATGTGATAATTAGCTAATGTGATAATTAGCTAATGTGATAATTAGCTAATATCATACCAGCTGTTGATCAAAACTTCTCTTTTATCAATTCCATTAGCTAATTATCGAATTAGCTAATTAGCGCATTAAACTAGGGTTCTATTCCAACGATCCGGTTTGTCAAAGCAATCTGCTCGCTAAGCCAGCGACGGGCTTTTGTGAGCTGCGACCGCGAAGTACTTTCCTGAATGCCTAATTGCTCTGCTGCCTCTGCATGTGAATACCCTTCCATCGCAACCAAATTAAAAACTGCTCTGTATCCATCTGGCAAGGTGCGAATAATCGCCAGCAACTCGGCTTCGGAAAGAGCCGATACGGCATCCGGATCAACAGGAGACTCAGGAAGATTTTCATACGCATATGTTTCCTGATCAAATCGCTGCTTTTGGTAGGCCCTTAGCGCCGTGTTTACCATGATCCGCCGTATCCATCCCTCAAAAGAACCCTGGTGTTCAAATTGTTCCAACTTCGAGTACACCTTCAAAAAACCGTCCTGCAGTATATCCGCAGCATCCGATGAATTGCGCGCATATCTCAGACATACGCCGTACATCTTGCCCGCAAACTGCTGGTACAAGGCACGCTGGCATTTCACCGACCCGCGCAGACAACCCCGGATTAGTTCTTGTTCACTCAAGTTTTCGCTCGATAGATGGTCCAAAAGACGGCTTGTTTGACAATTTGAGCATGCAATGATTCAATAAATCACGCTCTTACTTCCCCGAAGGTACACGCTTAACAAGATGCAAGGGGCAGATTTTCTGCTGCTTTGTCGCAAAAAGAAAAAATTCGTTGCTGCTTTAGCCTTTGTACAGCATCCACTTCCAAAGCTCCTTAAGCGTTATTTTTTTACCGTACAACAGGATCCCTACCCTGTAGATACGACCGGCAAGCCAAACAAATAAGATGGCCGTTCCTATTACAAGGGCTAAAGAAAGTACCACCTGCCACCAGGGCGGATTGAAAGCCATTCTGAAAGGCATGGCAATGGGGGAAAATAGTGGGAATATGGAGGCAAACACCATCAGACTGCTATCCGGGTTTCGCCAACCAGCCATTGAAACGATGTAAAAGGCCAGGATAAGCGGAATGGTTGCCGGAAGGGTTAGTGATTGACCTTCACCCAGGTCATCACCCATGGCCGAACCAACTGCGGCAAACATGGATGAGTAGATGAAGTAACCTCCGAGGAAAAATACTATAAAGGCGAATATCAATAATGGCCAGTTCTGTCGGCTGAGCTCCGACATGATTCTGAAACTCGTATCCTGTACAAGCTCGGGGTCGATGGACTCGGCACCTGCAGCCATTGGTGTCTGCATTTGAGAAGCATCTATACCCATAACCAAGGGCACCAGTATGGAAACAGCGCCACTCAGTACTACCCAGGCAACAACCTGTGTAAGGCCAACCAGTCCGGCGCCGATGATCTTGCCCATCATCAGGTCAAAAGGCTTGACCGATGACATCATCACTTCCACAATGCGATTGGTTTTTTCTTCCATCACAGAGCGCATCACCATTTGACCGTACATCAATACCATGAAGAATAGCAGGAAGGTCATGATGCCGCCTACAGCCAGACCAACCCCGGCGGTATATTTACTCTGATCGTCTTTCCCATCGCCGGTAATGCTTTCCGGATCAATGGAAACCTTGGAATCCAGTAGCTTAAGTTGCTCTGCATTCAGTTTCAAGGAATCCATTTTGAACTCTTTGATCTTGGCAACGACGCGATCTTCAATCTGGTTGCTTTTTTCAGGCGCCAGCTTTTCATCTGAATAGTAAAAAACGGTTAGGTCCTTGTTTTGGAAATTGGTCACTTTGGGTATGCGCAAAACCCCGTCAACCTCCTTGTCCAATACTGCCTGCTTTAATTGTTCCAGGCTTCTTCCGCCAGACATCACGTAACGCACACCCTTTTCATCGGGAAAAGCCGTTAGTGAATTGCCTTCATCCAGCACGGCCACTTTCAATTCTCCACTACCCTGATAACTGGATAGGCCAAAAATAACCAGCATGTATACCAGCAATCCAACAGGGGCCAGCAAGGTTCCAAGAATGAATGATTTTTTGCGCACTCGGGTTAGGTATTCCCGACGTATAATGAGTGAAAGTTTTGACATTGATTATCTTCTTTTCGTTGGGTTTGAGAATGTTTACCTGGTGGTTAAACCATGATCAGGCTTCCACAGGTGCCATACCGGATTCTGCTACCCGGCGAATAAATATCTCGTTGAACGTGGGCAGGATTTCCTCAAAACGAGTGATCCGGGCGCCTTTTTGCAAAAAGGCCTTCAATAGCTCATTGCTCTGCGATTCGTCATCAAGCTTGAAGGTTATGGAGTTTGTGCTTCGACTGTCAACCTGATATTTATCGGGAATTCCATCGGGTATTTCACCTTCAGTCTCCACCACATAAAGGTTTTCCTTGTACTCATTTTTGATGGCTTCCACCTCGCCATACAAAACATTCTTTCCTTTGTTAATCAGTACAATGTGATCACACATTTCCTCTACCTGCTCCATACGGTGGGTACTGAAAATGATGCTGATGCCGGATTCATTCAGCTGGGCAATTTCATCCTTGATCAGGGTGGTATTTATCGGATCCAAACCTGTAAAAGGCTCATCGAGAATAAGCAGCTTTGGCCTGTGAATGACGGTAGCAATAAACTGAATTTTTTGCTGCATGCCTTTTGACAAATCCTCAATTTTCTTTGACCACCAATCAGTTATCTCAAACTTTGTCAGCCATTCATCAATGGATTTTCTAGCCTGGGCAGGACTCAATCCCTTCAATTGAGCCAGATACAACAAATGCTCCCCAACCTTCATCTTTTTATACAGCCCGCGTTCCTCAGGCATATAGCCGATCTGTTCAGGTGTTCGGTTGTTTATTTTTTCACCATCGAGTAAAATAACGCCTTCATCAGGACCTGTGATGGTGGTGATCATACGGATCAGAGAGGTTTTTCCGGCGCCGTTCGGACCAAGCATGCCGAAAACACTGCCTTTGGGAATATCGAGGCTGACATTGTCTACAGCCCGGTAATTACCATACGTTTTAACGACGTTCTGAATAGAAAGGATCATCAATAGTTGGATTTGGTGGATTGTTGGTGCAAATATTTAATCGAAGCGTTCCAAATGTCGCAAATTATGCCCTGTAAAATGGCTTTTTTCGGCAAACAGCCGGAATTGAAAGTTTGGGAAATGTAATGTTCCGATGAAAAAGCTAGAGCCTTCGGTTTAATTATGAATTATAGATTATGAATTATGAATTCACAGATAAGGCGTCTAATACTCGTTTTACTCGATAAAATCCACCTTGTCCCGTTTTTCAAACCCAAGTTTTGCGACACCGCGATCGAAAATCCAGTAAACGACCGGCACCACGATCAGGGAAAGCAACATGGATGAGTTGAGTCCGCCAATGATGGCCCAGGCGAGGCCGTTTTTCCAGTCGGCGCCTGAACCCTGAGCAAAGGCTATAGGCAACAGGCCAATCACCATGGCGATATTGGTCATAATTACCGGCCTGAACCTGAGTTTGGTTGCTTCGAGCAGAGCATCACGCAGACTATGCCCCTTTTCCTGCAACTGGTTGGCAAAGTCCACCACCAGAATAGCATTTTTCCCCACAAGTCCGATCAGCATGAGCAAACCCATACCGGTGAATACGGTTAGGTTTTCGCCGGCAAGGGCCATGGCCAGGAATGCGCCGATGATGGATAAAGGAATGGAGAATAGCACTACCAAAGGATATATCCAGTTGTCGTAAAGTGCTACCATGATAAGGTACACCAGCAACAAAGAAGTCCACAATGCGAAACCAAGGGTGCCGATACCTTGCTGCTGACGCTTGAGGTCGCCCCCGTATTTAATTTCTACACCAGCAGGGAGCGGCATCACATCCAGGCGTGCTTTGATGTCGCGGCTGACACTGCCGTTTGGTCGACCGATCACCTGGGCGCTCAGCATAACCGAAGTGATCCGGTCACGCCTTTCCAGCCTGGATGGCGCGGAACCTTCTTTCACTTCGGCAAACTGTTTAAGGAACACCGTATTACCCAATGGATTCACAAAAGAGAGGTTTTTAATGTCATCCACACTCCTTCGGTCAAAGGCATCCAGGGCAACCCTGATCGGGTATTCATAATCCCCGTCGCGGTATTTGGCATCTGTATTTCCACTGAATGCCGTTTGGAGTGTTAGGCCAACCTGTGCCATAGCCAGTCCGTAATCGGCCATGCGCTGGCGATTTACATCCACCTGCACTTCCGGATTCCCGCCTTCTACAGATGCGGTAATTTCCACACAACCCGGAACCTGTTCCATTTCACGACGCACTTTTTCAGAAAGGGAAAGTAAAGTATCGAGATCCGGTCCATTCATCATGATCTCAATTGGAAGTGCCGATAACCCCAAAATGTCAATTGGGTTTGTTTTTATTCTGGCCCCCGTAATGATTTCTTCCAGTTGTACTTTGGTTTTACGGGCATAAACCGGTGTCAGATCAGAGCGGCCATGACCATAAGGTGTGAGGAAGACCTGAATTTCTGCGGTGTTTGGCGATCCAAGTCCGAAGGTTTTATTGGTTAATCCTACGGTTGTAAAGGTGTGTACTACATGCTTTTGAGAGCGAAGCCAGGTTTCAACTTCCTTGGCTGTTTCATCCGTTTGAGCCAACGAGGCATCCTGAGGCATGGTGATTTCCAACAAAAACTCTCCCCGTTCACCGGCTTCCATAAAGGCGTTACCAATCAGTCCCGAGCTTACCAGCAGAAAGGAACTGGCAAACATGCCCCCGGCGATCAACAGGGTGATCACTTTTGTTCGGCGGTTCTTCAATGCCAGTTTCAATACGCGAACAAAACCATCAGATACCCAGTCGAGAAAAGTCTCGAAGTGTAACACGATCTTGCCACCAATGTTACTCCCCTTGAATCGATGCAACTTCCCAAATCTGGACGTTAGCCAGGGTACGAGCGTAAAAGAAACCAACAGCGACATCAGGGTTGAGGTCAAAATGGTCATGCAAAACTGACGCAACAGATTTGGTACCAAACCTGCGCTCAGTATTATGGGCAAAAACACCACTACATCCACCAGCGTAATACTGATGGCGGTATAGCCAATTTCCATCCGGCCGTCGTAACTGGCCTGTACCCGGTTTTTTCCCATTTCCAGGTGCCGGTAAATATTTTCGATCACCACAATGGCATCATCCACGAGAATGCCGATGGCTAGGGAAAGGCCAAGCAATGACATCAGGTTCAGGGAATATCCGAACACTTTCATCATCACAAAAGTGCTGATCACGGATGTAGGGATTGAAACCAGTACGATGGTCGCGTTGCGGATGCTGTGCAGGAACAACAGCATGACCAGGGCAACAAGCAATACAGCAATGCCAAGGTCTTCCAAAACAGCATCCGTCGCACGTTGAGTAAATGTGCTGCTGTTTGCTACCACCTCAAAACGGAGGTTTTGCTCATTATAAACCCCTTCCAGCATGGCCAGTCTTTCCAACACCAGTTTCGACATCTCCACGGCATTGGCATCACCTTGCTTTCTGATGATGATGCCCACGGCAGGAGAACCATCGTAGCGGCATACCACATCGGGGTCTTTTACCCCGTCCTGAATTTCAGCAATGTCCTTTAGAAAAATGGATGAGCCAAAACGGCTTTTCCCAACCACCAGATTTCGTATATCACCTATCCCTAAAAACTTGCCAGCAAGGCGAATGCGCATCTGCCCTTGAGCACCCGTTACCTTACCAGTAGGGAAATCCAGATTGGCTGTTTGTACAGCCTGGGAAACCTGCAACAGAGACAATCCATATTGTTCAAGCTTGGTACTGGAAATATTGATCTTGATCTCGCGCTCCTCTCCACCCAGGATACTTACCTGAGCTACCCCTTTTACCTGGGCAATTTCCGGCAAAGCCCGGTTTTTTATCAGATCGTAAAAGGCTGTTCCGGTTACGTTGGACGAGACCGCCAATTTTAGTATCGGCAGTTCATCGAGGGCAAATTTATTGATCACCGGAGGCCGAACCTCTTTTGGCAGGGATGCCTGCAACTGATTAATCTTCCGCTGCATTTCCTGAACCGCCTGGTCCAGGTCAACACTTTGCTCAAACTCTACAGCAATAAACGAGGAGTTCTCCTGGCTCCCCGCCTGTATTTGATCTATGCCCTCTAAGGATGATATCGCATTCTCAATGGGCTTGCCAACCGCATTTTCCACCTCACTGGGCGAGGCGCCGGGATAAATGGTTACGATGGTAACGACCGGTGGACTGAACTTGGGAACCAGTTCAATTGGAAGACTGAGATAGCTTGCCACACCCATAAACGTCAACACGGCGAATACCACGATGATCAGAGAAGGGCGGCGAATGGATATGGAGGTAAGGTTCATAGAACTTAATGGGATAATTTGATAATGGGATAATTTGATAATGATTCTTCCATGCTGGAATAACACATCTGTTTCTGAATCAAACTACCTTATTATCATATTATCGAATTATCACATTATCAAATTAAAAAAGTTTTATTTCTTAAGACCAATTTCCCGGAGTCTTTCATCGAGATATTCTCCGGCGGTGATGGGTTCGTAGTGAAGCGGGTTGTCAGCTGTGACACAGGATTCCAGACAAGTGAGATCCATGGAGCTGACAGGGTGCAGGAAAAACGGGATACTCAGACGGGGCAAATGCCATTCCTCTCTGGGAGGATTTACCACCCGGTGTGTGGTACTTTTCAGATAATTATTGGTGAGCCTTTGGAGCATATCGCCCACGTTGATCACGATCTCGTCTTTTTCCGGCATAACCGGCACCCATTTATTGTCGGAAGTAAGGAGCTGCAAACCACCGGCGCTGGCGCCAAAGAGCAGGGTGATCAGGTTAATGTCCTCGTGTTGTTCAGCGCGAATGGCGCTGGCCGGCTCCTGGGTAATAGGAGGATAGTGGATGCTTCTCAGGATAGAGTTGCCATCCTTGATTTGTTTTTGAAAATAATCTTCTGGAAGATCCAAATGACGGGCGATGGCTCGCAGGAGATGACCGCCAGCTATTTCAAAATTCTGATATAATTCTCTCCCCAACCTGGGCATGTCCGGCATTTCAGGTACCTGAACATTGTCGGGATATTGATCTTTTAGCGGATGATCGGCAGGTACTACCTGTCCAATCTGGAAAAACTCCTTGAGGTCGGCCACCTGCGATTGTTTGGCATGTTCCTTTCCAAAGGAAGTGTAGCCTCTTTGACCGGCCAGACCGTCCACCTCGTGTGTGCGTTTTATTCCCTCAGGTAAAGCGAAATAAGCTTTGGAAGCGTTGAAAAACCCCTCAACAAGTGATTTTGGAACGCCGTGATTTTCCACAGCTACAAAGCCCACTTCGTGGAATGCTTTTCCAATGTCGTGCACAAACTGCTTTTGTTCCGCTTCGTTGCCGTGCACAAATTTTGACAGATCAACGGTAGGTATTCCTTTTTCCATAGTAGTTGTCTTTGAATAAGTGAGTATTCGCCCAGGTGATTGGCTAAGGCAGTGCAATTTTAAGGCAATATGGGGAAATATTGGGGAAAATCGAAGGTGATTCGGATTGTAGGGGCAGCGTACTGATTTCTCAGCTCAGGTAGAAACTCGTTGATTTCGGCGAGGGAGTCATTTTTTAAATTAATGCGTGTAAATAATTTGCCGTATCGTTCAACCCATTTCTTCTCAAGCAATCCAACACTTCATATTCGTCTAAATCAGGATTTCTTCTATTTAAGACCATTTTTCTAAAAGAGTCAACCGCTACCTTTTGGTTCAAGTCAATTGTCTCGGTTAGAAAATCATCTGCATTTTTCGCTGACAATCCAAAAGTTGAAAGATAATCCTCTGGGAAATCCTTCAAGTTGTTTGTAACAATTATATCCGCATTGACCTTTATTGCTGTAGCTAAAACATGGCAGTCTTTCTCATCAGGCAAAGTCAATCCTTCAATCAGGACTTCATAGTTTTCGACCATTGCGTCAGGAAATGCCAAATTTGCCCAACCTATCCTTTTCTTAATCTCATTTTCTGTGACATTCTTCCTTCTCATCACATCTTCCCATTCGTCAAAAATGTGTTTACTCCATTTTGGTGTGTATAAATCATCGTGGGCAAACCAAAAGAGTAAATCACGAATTTCGATTGGTATAATTACGTTGGTGTCTAGGACACATGTAAACCGAATACTATGTATCATATAAACCTGACTCTTCGTCTGCGTTCATTATTTTGATTAGGAGTTCTTGCTGCTTTGCTTTCATTCTTTTCTTATAGGCCATTAAGTCCTCAAATTTTACTCTTCTGTGCTTACCAATTTTCGTATACTCAATTTCCCCTTCTTCAAGTAACTTCACTAAATGAGGGCGGGAACAGCCAAGTAAGTCAGCAGCAGCCTGAGTAGTCATCTCGGTCGCAATTGGTAATATTGAAATAGGTTTTCCCTGACCTGTGACTTTTAGGATTTTTGCAAGCAATTTCAACGCATTTAGAGGTATTCTAATCTTCTCTCTTGTTTCTTCTATTTCTATTTCAGGATTGTCTTTGTGAAGGCTTTCAAGTACCTCTGCAAGAGCATTATAGGATTCCATTGCGACCTTCTGTTCTTCTTTGGAAGGTTTGGTGATATTCGCTAAATATTCCATATTTTGAGTGATTTTACTTTGAATTTAATCACAAAATTAATCGAAATAAACGAAATTTTCAAAATAATCGAAATGTATTTACTTTCTTTTTTCCAACGGTCTCGTGTATGAGCAGTAGCGGATTAACCCACTAAACTGTCAGATAGCACCGACCTTTGATTTATAGTTTTACGTTCCAAAATAGCACTGAACCCGCTATTGCTTATACACAATGTTGTATGCCCGTGCTTTCTTTTTCTTTCAGCGTTGGGAAAGACACACTCTTTGACAAGCTTTGGATTGAGCGTTGGCACGAGTGGCTTGGCAATGTGTGTGGCTTTAGGTGTCGGCATTATTTCTAATTTTTATTCTCCAAATAAGTCACTATAATAGTTCTTCGTTGCTTGATGATACTCTACGACTTTTTGAATTTCTTCTTTCGACAATCCTGACACTTTCCAATCTTTTAATTTGCTGAGACCAAATTCTTTGCAGATTTCCAAATCCTTTTTTGAAAAACTAAGATTCTTCATTAGTTCAATTTGAACAAAGTCATTTAGAAAATCACCTTCTGTTTCTCCTTTGGCGTATTTAATTAAATTCTCTCTATAAAAATCTCTTATAGTAAGGCTTAAACAGGCATGAATCTTTTTGGTAATGCTTACTATTTCATCCATAGCAGAATCAAACCTATCTTCTGAATCAATTTGAATTTTACCCGTGGCATGAGCCATTTCATTACGATAATCAATAAGCTTTTTTGTGCTTTTTACGTATGACTCATCTAAATCTATTAATCTGAAAAATTCAAAAATATCTTTCTCTGGCAGTTTGCTAAACTCAAAAACTGACCTTATTTCATCAAGTTTAACTTCTTTTCCATTGTAGGGTCTGGCGAATAATAATGAATGATTGTAACGTTCATAATAAAATTGACTGACTTGCCAAACGGTAGTGTAGATATTCGTCATGAATATTAAGTGCACAGCAAAATAGGAGAATTGATACTCTTCTTTGTCATATGTGACTTGCGCTGAATTAAGAAGTGGTCGGACATAGTCGTTCACTTCTATATCTTCCAATGGCAAATAGTCCAAAAGTTCGTAAACGCTGTCCATCATTCCCCCCACACTTTAGCAATCCTATCCTTTATCTTCTGCTCAAAGATTTCAATAAGCTGCTTGTTGGCATTTACCAAAGCCTGCTCCTTTTCGATTTGAGCTACGATTTGGCGTTGGGTTTCTAAGTCAGGAACAACGATTTTTAATTCCTTGATAAGTTTTGCATTCAAATTGCTTTGATTTCCACCTCTGGCGTCACTAATCGTTCTTAGGTGTTCATAAAGCCCCATTAATTGATAAAATAGAAACACATTGTCAATTTTATCACTACATGAAATTGCAGCGACTGCCTGATTTATTGCTGCTTCAATTTCAAGAATGGCAACTCGCCCACGTGTTACGCCTTGCCCATACATTGCCATTAATATTGTACCTGGATTTATCAACCTTGCAGATGAATTATTTAAACCATCTTCAGTAATAAACTCTTCTGCATGCTCGATTCTGTTGAAGAAGATTTCGCCTGTTTTCACATAAGGTATATCCCCATTCCAATAAGAACTGTTTTTTCTATCAGGTGTCCCGCCTGATGTAACGCTACAAACTTCTTGTAACTCCACCATCTCCCAATCAGGGTCAATGTCTATTTTGGGTTTGTAGTTGGCAACTACGGCTTTGGCTCCATCTATTATTTTTTGGTAGCCTTCTATTTCAGCTACTATTTCTTCTTGAATGGATAAAGGGGGAAGGGGGATTTTGATTTGACCAATTTCAGAGAGTTTTAGGCTTGGATAGTTTTGGTCATTTGTAAGAGTTCTAGCATCGATAGTACATAAAACGTGATACATAAACAGAGAACTTATTTTCTGTTCATCTGCGAAAATTGTTGCCAAATGACTCGATACATAAGAATCAATTCCTAAACGTACTCTATGATTTAGAAATGTTGATGCTCCACTTTTCGGAAATAGTATTGTTCCCTTTTTAAATAATCTTAAGCCATTTATTCCTTTCTCATTTAAGAGATCATTAATATCAGAGAAATCAGATGACAGATGCACTCTCCCTACGTCTGATGTACGACAAAAAGGATAAGTACCATTTTCAAATAGATCCTTATCCTGGGGTGCTGAGTTGCCCGAAGATATTTCAGCAATTTCAGAAAGTGGAACTAATTCAAAGTCTGAATTAATAATCTCATTGATTCTATACCTTTCACCACTTAAATTGTAATCTCCATTTGCAGCTATTTCAGTTCTCAAAACGGCATGAGCAATTAGAGAATCGGATAATTCACCTGATGCCACAAATTCATGGGTTATGGCAATGGCTTCTTCCAACTGGCTGCCTTTTACCGCTGTTCGCTGTGCCCCAAGATTGTACCCGTCATTGTCAATTTTCACAAACAGAATTTCATCGCGTTGCCTGGCAAGGGCTTTGTCCATCAGCAAAATGGAAGTTTTTACGCCACTGTAAGGGTTAAACACACCTGCAGGCAAACTCACAACGGCATAGAGATAATTCTCCACTAATAGTTTTCGCAGGTCTTTGTATGCCGATCCGCTTTGGAAAATCACGCCTTCAGGTACAATAATTCCTGCCTTGCCTTTGGGGTTCAGGTGTTCTGCTATGTAGTCCACAAACAGCACCTCCGAGCGGTTGCTGGCAATGGTAAATTTCTTGTGTGGTCGTATGCCACCTTTCGGACTCATAAAAGGCGGGTTTGCCAAAACCACATCAAAGTTTTCATTCCAACGGTCTTCACTACTCAGCGTATCGTATTCGTTAATGTGTGGGTCAGAAAAACCATGCAAATACAAATTCACCAAACTCAATCGCACCATGTCGGGCGAAATGTCGTACCCTGCAAAATTCTGAATCAGTTTATTGCGGTCGTCAGGCGTTAAGGCATCACCCAAATTGTTGAAAGGCTTTTTTTCGAGTTTGTTGTACTCGTAAATATTCAATCCTTCTTTATTGGCTTTGGTGTGTTTGAGCAGAATATGCTTGTAAGCCGAAATCAAAAATCCCGCAGTTCCGCAAGCGGGGTCAAGAATGGTTTCGCCTTTGTCAGGGTCAACAATAGCCACCAAAAAATCAATGATGTGTCTGGGCGTTCTAAATTGACCTGCATCACCTTGGCTGCCCATTACGGAAAGCAGATACTCAAATGCATCACCCAATTTTTCGCTGTGGGTGTATTCAAATTCACCGATGGTTTTTAGAAACAACTTTAGCGTTTCAGGGTCACGATAGGGCAAATAGGCATTATTGAAAATATCCCGAAACAGTTGCGGAATGTTCGGGTTCTTCTCCATGCTTTCAATGGCATCCGAATACAAGCGAAGCATTTCAGCAGCCGTAACCTTGGTGTCAAACAGCTTGTCCCAAGCGTATTTTTCATAATCACCTGAAAAGAACTTTGCCGAACCTCCCAATTCAATGGCTTCTTTGTCCATGTCGTCCATGAACTTGTATATCAAACCAATGGTAATTTGCTCAATCTGTGCTTTTGGGTCGGGTAGTTTACCGACTAAAATATCTCGGCAATCGTCTATTCTTTTCTTTGTGGATGTATCTAACATTTATTCCTTTTGTTAAGCAGCGAACCGCTTTAAATTCACGTAATCTTTTATGTAAACCGGAATTACTTCACGGTACTTGGCTGCCACTTCTTTGAACTGCGAAATGGTAAGCGTTGGGTGTGTTTGCAAAGCATGGAAATCCTTTGAAGAAATGATTTTTCGAATGTCTTGGTCAACGATGTAAGCCTTAAAGAAATATTTCAAGGCTCTCACATTCACATCTTCTTCTGGTGGATAAATGGAAATGAATTTGTCGAATTCTTCTTCGAGCAATTCATCTTTTGATTTGAATTTTGGAATGATGCCGAAAATCTTTTCTACCACTTCACGAATGGAAACCTTGCGGTCAATCTTGGCTGCTTTTCTGATTTTTTCAAGATTGAAATATTCTTCGGGCTTGTCGAAAATCTCATGTTGAATGTGGCTTACCACATGCTCCCAATTTCCAAGTTCCACATGTTTCTTAATGATGTCGTCCATGATGATACGGTCTTCAAACTTCTTGAACAGCATTCGGTCAATCTTCATCCCTTCATAACCGATTTGTTCTTCATTCAAAGTTGCCAATGGGTCAGGACGATAACTGGTGTATTTGTCAATGTCGATTCCACCGCCACCACCTTCACCGCTACCTTTTTTAGGTTTGGGCAGTTTTAGTTTTTCGTCATAGTTGAATTTCTCTTCAAAGTATTCGCAGTTGGCAAAGAAGTCAAAGAGTTTGAAAACTTCCTTTTCATTCCTTTGGGTTTCTTCTTCGTTCAGTTCGTTTTTGAAGGTATATTCAAAAGTATTCTTGCGAGTACCTCTACCTTTTATTTGCACGAAATCCGCAGGACTGAAAATCGGTCGCATCATGCAGATGTTTAACAAATCAGGACAATCATATCCTGTGGTCATCATGCCTACCGTTACACAAACTCTTGTTTTGCAAGATTTATAACCTTCCAACCAAGTGGTTTTTCCACTTAGGTTGTTGTTGGTAAAATTGATGGGCATTTGTTGAGCATCACCCACCTGAGAAGTAACCTGAACCGCAAAATCAGAATTGTACTTGCCTGGATAAAGTTGTTCGGCAAATTCGTTGAGAATTTCAGTGAGTTTGCGGGCATGATTTTGACTCACCGCAAAAATGATGGTCTTACCAATTTCGTTGGTTATCGGGTCACGCAAAGCATTTTCTAAAAAAGTCTGGCAGAAAACGCTGTTTGTTTTTTCAGAGAAAAACTTCTTTTCAAAGTCACGAGAAACGAAGGTTTCTGTTTCTTCTCCTTCTTCAGTGGTTACAGCAACCGCATATCCTTCGTCAGAGAGTAATTGTGTTGTAATTTCTGTTCGGGCATCCAATACTTTTGGATTAATGAGATAACCATCTTTCACGCCATCCAAAAGGGAATAACGAAACGTTGGGTTGCCACCTTCACAACCGAAGGTTGAGTAGGTATCTCTCAACATTCTTCGTTCAATTTCTCTTGGGTCGTTTTCTTTTACCTTTTCAGGATCAACGCCTTTTAAATAATCTCTTGGTGTTGCTGTCAAGCCTAATTTGTAGCCATGGAAATATTCAAAAACCGCTCTGGCGTTTCCTGAAATTGAACGGTGGCTTTCGTCTGAAATAATCAGGTCAAAATCCGTTGGCGAAAAATCATAGCGGTATTTGTCGTTGAACATCAACGATTGAATGGTTGTAACGACAATGTCTGCCTTGTGCCAATCACTTTTATGTTCCTTGTAAATGAATGTGCTGTAGTCGGGTTTGAGATATTGTGTGAAAGCTTTCCAAGCTTGGTCTTCCAATTCCAAACGGTCAACCAAAAACAAAACTCGCCTTGCATTTTGAGTTCTTAGGAATAATCGAATAACAGCAGCAGAAGTCAAGGTTTTTCCTGTTCCTGTTGCCATTTCAAAAAGGAAACGGTCTTTGCCGTCCGCAACTGCTTTTTGTATAGTTTCAATTGCTTTGAGTTGATAGTGTCTTAAAAATCTAAGCCCATTTGTCCAAACAAAATCTTTACTGGCTTCTGGTGTTCCTTTCCATTCAGGTCGCTCTTCATAGTCAGGCATTTGAATGGAAGCGATATAGTCAATTGCCACTTTTTCATTGGCTAATGTGTTTCGGTCAGGATTCCATGCTTTAATTGCTCCGATTTCAGAAGGTGAAGGAAACTTGTAAATCGGCTTTGGATTTCCTTTGGTAACATCCCAAAAGTAGTGGACGATACCATTTGATAAAATCACATATTGAGCATCAACGGTCTTGGCGTATTTTCTTGCTTGTTCTTTGGCAACAAGAGGGTGCAGGTTTTCCTTTTTTGCTTCTAAAACGCAAATCGGTTTATTGTTGGTGTCAACTAAAAGAAAGTCAAGCGAACCATTTTTAGTCTTTTCATAATCATTTCCCCAAGCGTCAATTTCCTTTTGAGTAATCTTCACATGATTTTCAAGCAGAATGTTTGCTTTTCCTTCCTCATTGTCAAAGAAACTCCATCCCGCTTCTTCGAGCAGTTGGTTTATTTTAATTCTTGCATGAGCTTCATTTTTCATTCTTCAATTTCTATGTTTTTCTGTCGAGCGTTGGCAAAAAATAGCTCTTCTGGTTTTTTCAGCGTTTGCCTTTGTGTCGGCAAAACCAAATGTGCTAATTGTGCGTTCGGCTTTTTCAGCATGGCATACAACAACAGGGCTATCATCAACCCAAATTTACATGAAACCTCCAATATCCGGTTGTATATACGCAACTCTCATTGCGTGTTCCAAATATCCGTTTTCGGGAATACCAATTATAGCCTTGTGCTCCGCACCTGGCGATTAGGATATGAATATAAATCAGAGTAGCAAACGTTTAGGGCAAAGAGACCGGAACAAACAAAAGCAAATACGATTCAAAACTACCAATCCTTCCCATTTGCCTTCGAGCCACTCTGCCGCTTCGCCGAACGATATTTCCGGGCATTCTGCTGATCTTCCGGGTCTACGGCAGTTTCCAGGAGTCGTTTTGCTTCCTCTTTCTTTAGTTTTTTAGCCTTTTCCTCCTGTTGCTTTTGCTCCTCTGGCTGTTGTTGTGATGGCTGATTCTGTGGCTGTTGATCCTGGGGGTCCTGTTGATTTTGTTGTTCTTGTTGATCCTTCTGTTGATCCTGATCTTTCTGTTGCTGGTCCTGGTTGGATTGATCCTGTTGCTGCTGGTTCTTCTGCTGATTTTCTTTTTCCTTCTGCTGTTCTTCCTGCAACTTCTTTTTGGCCATTTGAAGGTTTTTTCTCGCATCAGCATCGCCTGGATTTAATCGCAGGCCTTTTTGATAGGCATCCACAGCATCCTGGAATTTGTGTTGTTGCATCAGCGCATTACCCAGATTGTATTGTGCATTGGCCGACGATTCCTTGTCTGCCGAAAGCCTGGCTGATTGCTCAAAGCGCTGTGCTGCATCCTCCCATTTGCCTTGCTGATATAAGGCATTGCCCAAATTATACAGGGCTTTAGGATTTGAATGCTCGTAATCTGCTGCGGTTCGGTAGTACTTCTCAGCGTTTTTATAATTTGCCTTATCGTATTCCTCATCACCGGCAACAAGCGGTTTATGTGTTGCCTGGGCAAACAACGCCAGAGGAAAGAGTGTGACAATCAAAACATTGAAGCTACTTTTCATATCAATCCGCAACATTCAGATTCAGGATTTTTTGTAGGAAATAAAGCGGTCAAAAACCAAAAATAGTATGGCCGGCAGCAGAAACCACTGGTATCTGGACTCATAATCTGCAAAGGAACGCACTTCAATGGTTCGCTTTTGAAGTCCGGACGCCGTATTTTTTATGGATGTGACAAAAGCATCACCAAGCCGAATGTTGAAATATTCTCCACCGCCAGAAAGGGCAATCTTTTGCATGTTGGATTCTTCCAAACGCGTTCTTATCAGTTCGTTGTTTTCGTCACGTTTGTACTGACCGTCGCCCGAGCCGCCTGTGGGAATGGGACCTCCGCTTTCGGTTCCGGTACCAATGGTGTAGATGAGCGTACCATTGCGGAAGGCCTCTGCAGCTGCATCCATTGCTCCTTCATCGTGCGTTTCACCATCGGAGAATATCACCAGCATACGGCCACCTCCGGGTTCCGGGTCAAAGGACTTTTGGGCAACCTGTATGGCCGCAGCAATGTCGGTTCCCTGCTCAGTCAGCAAATCCGGACTGGCGCTTTGAATGCTTTGGAAAATGAAAGCGTAATCGCTGGAAAGCGGCATTTGCAAAAAGGCCGTACCGGCAAAAAAGATCAGGCCCACGCGCTCACCTTCCAGTTTTTGAACCAGTTTCTGAATATAAATCTTGGAAAGCTCCAGGCGATTTGGCGCAACATCCTCACACAACATGCTTTGAGAAATATCCAGTGCAATGAAGATATCGGAAGACTCCTGCGTCTCGGTTCTCTTCTTTTTACCCATCTGTGGATTAGCCCAGGCAATGGCCAGTAAGGCAACAGCCGAACTCCACAATAGCCCTTTGATCCAGAAATGCCGTTTGGAAACAGCCGGTAAAACAGTCTCGGTATTGCCCAATCTGGACAATGCACTTGAACGCCAACGCCACCACCATATCCACAACAGTAAGGCTGCGGGTATAGCCGCTATCAACCAAAAATGTTCAGGGTATGCATACTTGAACATAAAAATGAGTACTGGTCAGGCCGGTTTTACTTCAGAATAACCAGCTTTTCAAATTTGCTTTCTGCGGTGCTGTCGTTGCCAACAGAATCGGTACCGCGAACTTTTACCCGGTAAAGGTACACGCCGCGGGCCAGTTGATCGCCATATTCATCCTTGCCATCCCATTGAACGTCAGTCACCCGGAAACCATCGCTGTTTGCCAGCGTTTGCTGAATGGTTTTCACCAGCTTGCCGGAAACAGAGAAAATACTGATCTGCACATCCAGCAGTTGACCAGCCAGGTTGTGCTCAAACTGGAAATAGGTGTTCGTAGTAAATGGATTTGGATAATTCAATACATGGTCGAGAGCCGCTTTGCCATTTTCAGCCACGATGAATTCCGTATAGCCTTCCCCAGAATTGTTGGCAACGTCCCAACCCTTAACGGCCAGTGTATGACGACCTACACTCAGATTGTTAAGTGGATAAATCGCCTGGCCGGATTTGGAATTATCCAGCTCGCTCTGGTAAAATTCATTCAAGACAATTGTTTCCAACGCATTGCCATCCAGTACGGCCGTCAGGTCATGTCCGAGACTCGTACCGGTTACGTTCATACCATGATCATCTGTACATTTTACAAGGATTTTTGGTGAACTGTTGGTGATGCCGCCAAATGCAAAATCATCGGTATTCAGGAAAGCCTGAACCACTGGTGGCTGATCATCGGTAACCAGACCGGCGTTGCCGCCAATCACCACATTGAAGTCGGCGCCGGCAGCATCCAGGGGTGTGCCATTTTCAGCGTAATAACTGATTTTTCCGTAGCCATAGGTGTAGTTAATGTCTTTGGGTACTACAAAGCTGATGCTGAATTTACCTCCGGTAGCAGTGGCTATGCCGCGGAAAATGATGTTTCGTTGCACTTTAAATTTAAATTCATAACTGCCGGGATCCTGTTGCAGGGTTTCCAGTTCCTGCTCCTTATCAAAAATGGTCACGTAAACTTTTCCATTAAAATCGCTCAACAGGTTTCCCATGGTATCGGTTACGATGCCTTCGAGGTCAACCGGCATTAGGGCTTTAAGGGTATCTACCGGTCCGGAAGGACCACTGATATTGGTGGTAGCTACCCGATATTCTGGTAACGCCAGGTGCATGGCAGGGTCGCCGAGCAAGGTAAAGCGTCGGGCATTTTGGATATCTGATGTCAGAATATTTTTTGAGTCCTTCAGCACGCGCCCGATGCTGCGGTATTCGCCATTCAGTTTGTTGAAAATGATGCTTTGAACAGCATCTGTGAGGTCTTCGTTGCCATTTATGTATACGGAACGAACCGTTGTGAATAGCGCAATAGCGCCTGAATTAACTTTTAACAGGGCCTGTTCTCCCCCGGTCAGCGTGGTGTAATCATCATATCCACCAAAAGTACAAGTGGCTGTGATGATGATTGGATAGCGGTTTGGATTATCCCAACTGGCAATGTCGTTATTGTCAATTACCCTTTCCTGCGACCAGCCGCGCGGACCTCCGTGACCAATGTACTGGGTAACCAGATTTCCTTTAAAAATATTGGAATTGATGGCCGATTTGGCATCCGGGAAACGCTGGCCCGCAGAGGTTGCTATTTGTTGGTAAGCATCGAAATACACCTTTTCATTGTTAAACCAGTTTTCCGCCTGGGAATTGGCAATGGAAAGCTTGTCGGCTTGCTTGATGTGTGCATTCCCGTCTTCATCGTCGGCAATGAACAAGGCTCTTAGGTGCCAATCGCCCAGCAAAGCCGGATCGACATCATAGGCGATGATCTTATTCACCAGGGCCTCCGCTTCACTTACGCTGCGTGGAACCAACCTGCCCACAGATATGTCCAGGGCTCCTGTAAGCGCACCGCCTTCATTGGGACTCAACAAGCCAAAATAATCATCGGAAGGAAATGCATTGATCGGGCTGAATGATTCCTGAGTTTCAAAAACAGGGATAAAATCCTTGTTTTCCGTACTATTTGTATTGTTTTTTGGATCAAATGAACCATCACCGAATAAAAGGCAGTATTCAAAATCATTGTTGCGCTCCAATAACATGCGCAGAAAATCACGCATGGCGGTTGGGTCCTTTCCACCAGAAGAGAACTCGTTAAACAGTTGATCCACATTGACCATTTCCACCTTTAATCCACTGTAACTGCGGCGGTGTTCGGCAAGCCGGGTCGCCTGTGCCTCGAACTCGGGATGATATATGATCACCTGTTCGGGATCCTGGAGCCCGTGCAGGTTTTGGTTGCCAATTTTACCGACTGTTTGCTCTGGAGCAAGGAAGTCTCCTGATTCATTGAAAGCAATAAAATTGCGCAAAACGCCTTGGGTAGTTGCCCCAAATTCCAGATTACCCCCGCTTAAAGTTGTTTCCTGCAGATACGGAACCTGCGGGTCACTGATGTCCCAGACTTTTATGTTGCTACCGGCTGATGATAACCGGAACAAGGCGCTGGGTTCATTAATGGTGTTCAAATCTCGGAAGCCCATTGAAGAGCCACTCATCACCAATTTACGTCGGACATTTACTTCTATATAATCCAGCCATCCTTCACTTTGGGCGCTCACATTCGGATAGTTTACTTCTACAGTAATGGCATCTGCTGCGGGATTAAATGTACCAACCAGTGTTGCATTGGCTGCAAACGGGGCGTCACCATTGGCTGTATTTACACTTGGAATATTTCTGGAAATGGTGGCTCCTGACACTTCAAAGCGAACGCTCTGACCCACATCGCTGCGGCCTACAAATTCTCCTCTTATTCGCGCTGTGCTGCCGCTAACGGCATTGGGAAAATTAAATTGGTAACTTCTGGAACGAGTTTGATAAAAATAATCTCCAAACCAACGTTTCCCTGAGCCTTGAGAAGATGAATTGAAATTCAATAAATTCGTTTTTTCGTCTTCAATACGGCCATAATCATCAAATTCTTCTGTGACATAAGTGGCCGGCACGCTGGCTTGATTGGCAATACGCAGTCCACTTCCACCTTCCACTTTTATAAAATACCAGGCATCTCGGTCATATAGATTTACCTTGGTTCTTAGCTCCGGATCGGTGCTGCTTGGGCTGTATTCCATGTAACGTGGCCCAACAGCATAAAAAAGGATATAATCACCTTGATCAAATTTACCGTCGTTTTCACCTACTACCTGAATGGCGTTTTCCAGCAGGTCATCAGGACGGTCGTCACCGTTTGTTTCAGGAAGCATTTTACCGCCATTGCCATATAGTCTGATTGTACGCGGATCAATATTGTCAAGATTGCTGATTCCTAGTGTGTTTTTGAGGTAATTGTAATCCAGCTTGTACATGCCGCTCTCTGATACACCGAATTTGTAAATCTCTCCGGTGCTCAGCACAGAGTTAAATGTAAATGGGCCACCACGCTCGGTCACCGGGGTTTCGGGAACCGGCAACAATTCAACCCGAATATTCAGGGTGAATGAAACAGCCCGCTCGTAACCCGAGCCAGCCTTTCTGATCGGAAGCACTTTTACACGGCCGTAAAAAAGTTTTTTCTCCTGCTCAACCAGGGTACTCAAACCAAGCTCATTTGCTAACACCGCATCATCCGTCGACTTTTTCTTGGAAAAAGCTTCCCACTGAACAGAAACTACTTCTGCGGAAATCTTGGCATTGCCTGAAATCGGGAACCTTTCAGAAAAAACGGGTATGCTTCGTGCTTCGTCGGGATAAGAACATCCCTCAAACTTCCAGACTTCCTGTTTGTCACCATTGAGGAGAGTCCATAAGGAAGGCTCATTTGCCCAACGCAATTCGCGTGTGATGGTAAATGAATTCTGTGCATTCAACAAAAATGAAGAAAACAGAAGGACGAACAGCAGAATTTGATTTTTCATAATTGATTCCTGATTTTTCGATTTTCGGAATTGGCGCGGGCGATACGGATATGGTTGCCCAAAGCTAACGAACAGCCAAAAAGCCTTTGTGGTTTAATGCATTCATGTCGCGAAATGACGAGAGAGGAAGAATGGTTAATGGATAATGGTGAATGATTAATGGTTAATGGTTAATGGGGATTTTTATTGATTTCAAAAGTCGATCTTTACCCTTGATGAAAATCTTTTATGACCTTTTTCGGATCTTTTTTATCGGCATTTGTGCTGTCGCCATGGTATTGCAAACAAAAGCTGTCTTTGGTTTGCCCTTGGAGCCAGGTATATTGGAAGGATTTATTTTTGGGGGAACCATTTTTGGATATCATTTTACCCACCCCGAAAGGCATTTCAGGGTCATTGCCTTTGGTGCCGGAGCTGCCGGAGCTTTGTGTTTTGTCGCCTGGGCCAGATCGTTTCATTTGGTATTAATTGCTGCTTTTCCAGTTCTTTTCTGGCTGGCCTATTATGGATTCAGGAGGCCCGGCAACCGGGTGGGTTTGCGAACCTGGGCGCAGGCCAAACCCCTTACTGTGGCCACTGCCTGGGCCTGGGTGACAGTTCTGCTACCTCTCCCAACGGATATGTGGGTATTAGCCATTCCTGTATTTCTCACGAGAGCAGCATTTGTGTATGCCCTGGCGCTTGCTTATGATTTCAGTGATATGGACTATGATCGGCTAAAAGGGCTTTCAACACTAGCGCAAAGCATGGAAGCTTCCAGTAATTTTTCACTGATTAATTGGGCGCTTGTTTTGTCTGGTGTTTTTGTTGCATTAGGCTATTTTACCGGTGTATATACTTCCTCCCATGTCATGCTGATTTGCTTGTCATTGGGTTTCAGCGCCTGGTTTATTCATTTTATACTGAAAAAATCTGCCTGGCATGCCTTTCACAAAACACTGATTGATGCGCTTTTGCCATTTCAATCCCTGCTTATTCTACTTTTGCGCTGAAAAACTTACGTGAACAGCCATCCGGGTGTATGATGCGGACCATTTTCGCTTTTTTCTTACTGACAACTTTGTTTTATGCTGCTTGTGGCGATCAGGACAGGCGGGATATTGAGGATTATTATTTTCCGGTAAAAAAATTGCGCAAAGGGCAGGTGTATGAATATGCGGTGTCCAACCAGGACTCAATTACACTAGAGTATTGGTATTACCGGGGATTGGTCAGGGATAGCGGTTTGTTCCTGGTAGGGACATTTTATGATCAGAATTTTGAGATCAGACAAATTGTCCGGGAAAAAATCACCCACACAGGCTCCATTGCCAAGGAGTGCAACCTCTACGAAACAGATCAGGGCCTGGAAAACGGGCAAAGGCAGATCCCTACCAATATCGAGTCGCCAAACCTGTTTCCATTTTCCGTACGCGACTCTTCGGGAATTTTTGAGTTTAAACTGAATTTCAGCAATCCGGCATTCCCGGATGCCAATATTTACTTAAACAGAAAGCGGCGATACATAGGCAACGTACCCGATTTTGAATTCAACGGAAAAAATTATCCCTGCATCAGGTTCGCTTATTACGAATCCATCAGCACCCAAAAAACCGGTGCTCCCGATCTGGAAACATTCGGAGAGGAACGGTATGCCAAAGGCCTCGGATTGGTGTACTACAAAAAATCCTACGGTGATGGGGCCTTCCACGTTGAGGGAAGACTCACCGATATTTTCTCCATGGGTGAATTGGAGCAGCGCGCCGCAGAAACCCTGGGGGAATAATTTACAACCCGTATTTATCAATCAGGTACACCAGTGCAGCCATACTCGCGGCTCCCATTTCCAGTTCGCGTTTATTTACCTTGTCAAAAGTATCATTGGCCGTGTGGTGGTAATCGAAATACCGTTGAGAATCTGGTGAGTACCCGGAAAGCAATGCTTTAGTGCTTCTAAGCGGACCAATATCTGCGCCTGAGCCGCCACGGGCGATGGTGAGTCCATAAGGCTCGAACAAAGGTTCCAGGTCTCTGACTTTCTCAAAAAAACCAGAGAATACAGTTGAGTCGGCCTCAAAGGTGAAACCACGTGGTGTAAAGCCACCGGCATCACTTTCAAGGGCAAAAAGGTGTTTTTCATTTTTTCTGGTCGCTTCTTCTGCGTATTGCTTTCCACCTCTCGAGCCATTTTCCTCATTCATAAACATTACACAACGAATGGTATTTTTTGGTTTGTAGCCAACGGCCTTTAGAATGCGCAATACATCCATACTTTGAACACAACCGGCGCCATCGTCGTGAGCGCCGTGGCCCACATCCCAGCTGTCCAGGTGGCCACCAATGATAATGATGGATTCCGGATGTTCAGAACCGCGAATTTCACCAATCACGTTAAAAGAAGGTTTGTCGTCCAGCATTTCGCAATTAAGCTTCATGTATAGCTGGTGTTTAGGATTTTCCTGTAGGGCAGCCGACAATTTCTCTGCAGCCAGGGTACTGATGGCTGCTGCCGGGATTCTGGGTTGTTCCGGGTCGTAAATAAGGGTTCCTGTATGCGGAAAATCATCCATAGCCAGTGTCATGCTCCTGACCAGAACAGCAGCAGCTCCGTATTTCGCAGCCCGTGAAGCGCCATGAACTCGCTGATCCACAGCTTTCCCGTATGCATTAAATGTGCGGATAAAAGTCGGATCCATAGGGCGGTTATAAAAAACGACCTTTCCTTTTATTCCTTTCTCCCCCAGTTTTTCCAACTCTGACCATTCCTTCACCTCTACAACTCCTGCTACGATACCTGCCTGAGGAAGCCCTTCTCCCGGTGTTGCCACAGATCCACCCAATGCCAGCGCTGGCAGGTCAATGTTGCCTCCTTTCTTATTGCCGATCAGCCTGACTTCTTCTTTTGCTCCCCGAACCCAGTGGGGTACCATGCAGGGTTGTAACCAAACTGAATCCAGATGAAGTGTATCCAACACAGATTTTGTCCAGGCAACTGCTTTTTCAGCTCCCGTGCTTCCACTCAGTCGGTGGCCAATTTGAAGTGACAGATACTCCAGCCATTGATAACAACGGCCATCTATGAACATCTGGTCATAGATTTTGTCGATGGTTTTGGCATCTTCAGTTGAATGTGAGGATTGAGCCTGAGCGATACTTAGTGTACAAATAAGAATAAGTAAAAACGAGGTGAAGTTTTTGAGTAAACGAAGATTTTTCAGATTTGTCATTTTTTAAAATTTGTAAAATTTTATTCTTTTTCAAACGAAAAATAGGCAAACATATAGCCTTATGTTTCGATATTATGGCCAATTGCAGAATTAACAAACAAAAACAAGGAGCAATAATAATGTGGATGATTGATTTTTTTTTGCAAATTTTTTCAGACAGTAAAAAAAACAAGCACTCTTCTTGTACAAATCACACAAAGCTAAATTACCTTTGCAATCAGAAAGTAATCTACTTTAAGAATAATTTGGTTTTATTTGGTTAGGGCTGAGGTAGTGCTGTGGTGGCACTGCCTCATTTTTTTTATCTGCCGAAATGTAACCAGAAAAACAAAGAGTTGGTGGCAAAATGGGATAAAGGAGGCTATTTTTGCCGCCATTGTTAATTGGCCTATATCAAAATATGAAAAAAGCTCTCCAACTGTTTTTACTGTTTTTCCCACTCCTTCTAAGTGCCCAGAATAAAATTTCCATGGCTGATGCCATTCTCAAAGGCTACAGCACACTGGCACCTGATAACCTCCGTCAAATTCAATGGATTCCGGGCTCCTCAAAATTTACTCATTTGGTGAATAACAAGCTGGTTTTGGTAAGCGCCGGGGCCAACAGTGTAGACACGCTCGATCTGCTTCCTGAGATAAATGAGAAACGAGTTGCCATGTCTGCCAAGCCATTGGAAATGCTGCCCTCCGTTCATTGGACAGGTGTGGGGCAGTATTGGTTCGAGAAGGACAACGAGATTTTCACCTATTCCAAAAAAGGAGATCTGCAAAGGGTTAATTGGTATCCTGAGGATGCCGGCAATGTGGATATTGATGAAAAGACCTATAAAGTTGCCTACACTAAAAATGATGGGCTTTGGGTGAATATCGGTGGAAAAGAGCTGGGTGTTGCCCAAAGCGAAGGAGAAGGAATTGTATACGGTAAAAGTGTGCACCGCGAAGAATTCGGCATTTATAAAGGAACGTTCTGGAGTCCATCAGGCCGCAAACTGGCCTATTATCGCATGGATGAAAGCATGGTTACAAAATACCCCATTTATGTCCTGGATTCTATGCCTGCACAAGTCCGGGAAATCAGATATCCTTTTTCCGGGACCAAAAGCCATCACGTAACGCTGGGCGTTTATGACACGCAAAGTGGCAAAAGCATTTACCTGAAGACCCTGCCTGAAGGTGGCGACCCTGAGCAATACCTCACCAATATTTCCTGGACACCCGACGACAAATATATTTTAATAGCCGTCCTGAACAGGGCACAGAATCACATGTGGTTGAACCAGTACGATGCCTCAAGCGGCGCTTTTGTGAAAACCATTTTTGAAGAACAAAATGACAAATGGGTGGAGCCCGAGCACCCTGCCGAATTTGTGCCCGGCAGCAACACCAAATTTCTATGGCAAAGCGAAAGAAGCGGCTTTAACCACCTCTATCTGTACGACCTATCAGGAAAAGAACTGAAGCAAATCAGCAAAGGCGCCATGCCTGTAACGGCTTTTTACAAGTTCGACGACTCTGGTGAAAACTGTTTTTATCAGGTTGCTGATGAAACCGGTATGAACCGGTTTGTATTTTCTGCAAATCTTAAAACTGGAGTATTGACTCGTCTTAGTGAAGATGAAGGCATTCACAACGCAGAAATTAACAGCACCGGTGAATGGGCTATTGATGTATTCTCCAATACAGCTACCCCAAGATTGATTTACCTATCGAAATGGGCTGATCCAGCTAAACGCGAGATCATCTTTGGCGCCAAGAACCCGCTGGATGGATACCAGCTTGGTCTTACCAGAATGCTTACCCTGCCCTCACCCGGCGGTTTCACGCTAAACGCCCGGATGATACTGCCTCCCGATTTTAACAATGATAAAAAATACCCGGCGCTGGTTTATGTGTACAATGGACCACACGTGCAACTTGTAGCCAATACCTGGCTCGGTGGCGCCCAATTATGGATGCACCACATGGCTCAGGAAGGATATGTAGTGTTTGTCCTTGACGGACGAGGATCATCCAACCGCGGATTTGACTTTGAAAGTGCCATTTTCCGTCACTTGGGAGATGCCGAGATTGAAGACCAGTTAACAGGAGTAAACTATCTGAAAGCACAAACCTTTATCGACAATGACCGCATCGGTGTGTTTGGCTGGAGTTATGGAGGATTTATGACCACTTCACTCATGACCAGACCCGAAGCGAAAGGCGTATTCCGTTGCGGTGTTGCCGGAGGCCCGGTCATTGATTGGCGTATGTACGAAATCATGTACACAGAGCGCTACATGGACACACCACAGGAAAATCCGGAAGGCTATGAACGCAACAGTTTATTCAACCACATAGATAACCTCGACGGCCGCCTGCTGATGATCCACGGCACTTCCGATGATGTGGTATTATGGCAACATTCCTTGCGCTACATCCGAGAATGCGTGAGAAAAAACAAACAAATTGAATACTTCGTATACCCCGAACACCCGCACAATGTTCGCGGTGTCGACCGTGTTCACCTTTTCGAGAAGATCGAGTTGTTTATAAAAGAGCACCTTTGATCAATGTATCAATGCGAAATGTATCAATGCGCAATTTATTCATGTTAGTCCTGTTTTAAGGTTACAATTGGTGTAAACCTATTTCAGGACAAGTCAAACCATTGCGCATTGATACATTTCTCATTGGTACATTGGTATTTTAGCTTTCTTCCCTCAGCACTTCCAGTGGTGGTTTGCGTACAACTTCGCGGCTATTGAAAAGTCCTATAAGTAGGGTTAGGGCTGTGATGGAACAGAAAGTGATCAGTAGTGGCCACCAGTTTATTTCGAAGGGTATGTGGAAAGAGAATTTGGCTAATGCCCAGGCTCCGGCAACAGACAGACCGATACCTGCCAGACAGGCCAGAGCGCCCAGCAAGAAATATTCCAGTGCGTTAATCCGCAATATTTGTTTTCGGCTGGCCCCCAGGGTTCGCAGCAGAACACTTTCTCTAATTCGGGCGTATTTGCCTTGATAGATGGATGAGATCAGTACAAGCAGACCAGTTAATATGCTGAACATGGCCATAAACCGGATTACGAAAGAAACCTTTCCCAATACCTCATCTATGGAGCGTAGGATTTGTGTTAGGTCTATTGCTGAAACACCTGGGAATTTCCGAACGAGCTCGCTTTGAAATGCGGCGGATTGGTTTGCATCTTTCACCTTGGTAATCACCACGTGGAATTGCGGTGCGCGCTCCAAAACACCTTTGGGGAAAACAACCATGAAATTGGTCTGTACCCTGTTGAAATCTACCTTTCGAACACTTCCCACTTCACAGTCAAGCATGGTGCCTTGTACATTGAATGCTATTTTGGTGCCTATTTTTGCTTTCAGGCCGCGTTTCAGGTTTTCAGAAATGGATACTTTTATTGGTTGACCAGGTTCATATTTACCCAGCCATTCACCTTCCTCAATACTTTCTGTATCGATAAGCGTATCTCTGAAAGTTACGCGATATTCCCTGTCCCAGGCCCAGTTTGAAATTCTTTCCGGTTCCCCTTCATCACGGCCTCTGCCTCTTCCCCTCCTTCTTTCTCCATCTTCCGGGATAGAATCGCGATCCGGATCAGGATGCAGTTTTTTGTACTGGGATTTATTTAAGCCATCTATTGTTTCGATTCGGGTTGTTACTATCGGCACCTGCTGCAACAAGGGCATCTGATGATCCACAACCAACCTGGCCACCGCATCCTTATCGGCGGCCTGAATATCAAACAGGATCATGTTCGGCTGGCTGCCGCTGCCGGAAAATTCAACCTGCTTTAAAATAAGTGACTGTATCAGGAATAGAGTTGACAACAACATGGTGCCAAGTCCAATGGTCACCACCAACAAAACCGTTTGGTTTTCAGGTCTGAACAGATTGGCAATGCCTTGTCTGACAACATAACTCCATTTTTTAGGGAAAAACTTTCGCAATAGAAAGGTGAGTAAACTGGCAATTCCCCAAAGCACCAAAAAAGCAACTCCCATGCCGCCAATGAAATAGGCCGATTCTTCCCAATCGCCAATTAACCACCGGGTAAATCCAAAAATCGTAGCGAAAATGATGAAATACACTAGCCAGCGCAATGGTCGTCCAGTGTTTTCTCCGCTACCGTATGACGCTCGTAATGTTCTTAAAGGAGATGTTTTCAAAATACCGGAAAGCGGCAACAGGGCAAACAATACTGCAACTATAAGTCCCATCGCAATTCCCTGAAGCATCGCCACCGGCGATATGGCCGTACTGACATTTTCCAGCGGTAATAGATCCTTCAGTATCCATGGCAACATTTTTTGAATGAGCGCCCCGGTTATGGCGCCCACTAAAGCACCCAACAATCCTATCCCAGCTACCTGAACGAGATACACATAGAATGCTTTTCGTCCGCTGGCGCCCAGGCACCGCAAAATGGCTACTGTGGGTAATTTATCCTTTATATATATGTGTACTGCTCCCGCAACGCCAATGCAACCCAACAAGAGCGCAATAAAACCCACCAGGTTCAGAAACGTGCCAAAGCTCCCGAATGCAGATCCGATTCCCTGTTTACGGCTCTCTACCGTATCCCAATCGACATTGGCTTTGCGCATTTCTTTCTTATGCGGCTCAACCAACGATTCAGGATCCACGGAACCCGGCAATTTGTAAAAATACTGGTAGTCAACCCGGCTGCCGTATTGAATCAATTGGGTTGAATCCAGCCATTGAGCAGGGATGAATACCACCGGGGCAATGCTACTGGCAATGCCGGCTCGACCAGGAGATGACATCAAATCTCCCTCAACCAGAAAAACCAGATCGCCGATTTGAATACTGTCACCGGGCTTGATGTTGTATTGCAGCATCAACGCATGATCCACCAGTGCTTTTTTCCCGTCCCGGAAAGTCATCCAGGAATCCACAGGGTCACTTTTCCATTTCCCAAAAAACGGGTAATTGCCTTCAAGAGAACGAATCAAGGCCAGTCGTGTTCCCCCGTTTTTGGGGAAGCGAACCATGCTCATAAAATTGAGCACTTTAGCCTTTTCAGCGCCCGCTACATCAAAGTGCTGTAAAATGGAATCCGGTGCCGGTTGATTGGCATCGAGCATGAGATCGGCTCCAAGGAGGGTTTTGGCCTCTCTGTCGATATCAGCCAGCAAGTTGCCGGAAAAGGATCTGACAGCCGTCAGGGCAGCAATACCAACCGTAATTGCGGAGATAAAAAGCAGGAGTCTGGCCCGGTTGCGCCGACTGTCTCGCCAGGCCATTTTCAGGATAAAACGCATAAAATGCTACTGATTTAGGATTCGGGTGCGGGGTGCAAGATAAACGGTCTCAAAGGCGGAGAGTTGAGGCAAAAGCCGGAAAAAGGATGAAATAGCTAAATTCAAAGATGAACTCAACGAATCAGGGTAATATCGCCTTGCAATCGAATCAATCGGCCGGGTGCATATTCCAGCTCGGTCTGGAAAACAAAAACTCCCGGACTGAGGGGTTTCCCACGAAAACTGCCATCCCAGCCGGCACTTCGATCATTTGTGAAAAAGCCATTGTTTTCAAATACGAGACTTCCCCAGCGATCATAAATACGAAGCCAGTTTACAGGGATAGGATCTTTTGAGAAAAGGGTAAAAAACTCATTGCCCGATGCAGATTCCGGTTTTAAGACATTGGGTGCGAACACATTGGGTTCCAGGATGATCCGGACCAAATCACTTGCTGTGCAGCCTTCTGCATCCGTAACAATTACCGTATAATCGGTGGTTTCCTCAGGTTTAACCTGTAGCCTTAGAAAATCCTGAATTCCAGTATTTGCAGGCAACCATTCGGCAAACTCAACCATTCTGTTTGGCACAGCTTCCAATTCCACCAGGTCACTTGGTTTTACCGGTTCCTCCATTTTGACAATTTCTATCTGAACCGACAAGCTGTCGGGTTGACCAATTTCCAATTCCAAGGGACGATTGTAACATCCGGTGGAATCTCTGACAACCAAATGGTAAGTCCCTGCATGCAACCCAACATAAGTAGCCGAATTGGTAAAGCTGTGACCTTGATTTACAGAGAATTGATAGGGTGCTAACCCGCCGCTGGGTGTGCCAAATTGTATTTGTCCATCGGAATAATCGAAGCAGGTAGGATCATGAGCTTCAAAAGGGAAAACCGGCGAAATAAAGTTGGCGCTGATGGTATCTTCTGAATAGTTGGTTCTGCGGCAAACACCTAAATATGCCCGGGCGGTGTACAAACCAGGAGCATAGGCAATGAAAAACGAATCGGGGCCATAAGTCAATAATGAATCTGCGTAATACCATTGAATCCCGTCGAAGAGGCCGCTCGCAACTATCGTATCAGGACAAACACCATCTCCGGTAATATTCAGGCTTACATCGGCTTTCGCTGTTTTGCTAAATCCGGAATAAAAGGATCCGTAACCGGCTGCGCCATTGCGACCAAACATGGCAACCTGTACAGCACCCTTTGCTACTATACTAGCCGTATTTAGTGCTTGGGTTTCACGAAAAAGATCCAGACGACGATAGGTTACAAAATCAGGGTTTCCAGGTACCGGATCTCCATTTCCGATGGCAATCAGGTTGTTGTCAATTTTCACCCTGACGAGGGAATCTTTCATAGCTACAATCATCAATCCGCCATCGTAAACCACATCTCCTATGCGGTTTGGGTGGTAAATATTATCGACTGCATTTGGAATAGCGCAATTAATAGGAGGAACAAATATCATTCCCCCTGTCCGGGTCGCATCATTTCCGGTAGGGACTCCTCCCACCAATTGATACACAAACGCCGGTTTAGAACATTGAATGTACATGTTTCCGACAGCTGAATAGCTACTGGTAGGAATTCGGTAGTATTGTCCGGCATTCAGCACTTTTACAGGACTGGTGCTGCCATTCAACCAAATAGCCGTGTTGTCAAGATGCGCTATGACAATAGGTGTTTCCAATTCCTGACCGCCATTTCCTTTACACAAAATATATTCCTCTCCAACCTGATCAAAGGGTGCAACCTGATCCATGCCCACATCATTCGAATTGTCTACCGATGCACCTGTCCAGGAGCCACAATTAAGCGCAATTGGTTTATTGGATGAAACCCTGGCGCCAATCAGACCATTAGCCGGATGGCCAAACATTTCATAATGACTAAACACCAGGGATTCTCCCGACTGTAAAAGCACACTTTGCTGGGCACTTGTAGGCGTAAGGATTCCGGCAATGTTTAATACAATATCAGGTTCAAACTCAGATAAGGTGACCAATGTGCTGTCTTCGGTTGCCAACACCCCGACAAAGTTTGAGCGGCCGTTTGCATTTTGGGATTGATACAAATGGGCAATTCGAAATTCGGTACCCAGGGCTGACCGTCCTTTACAAGTGAGATCGGCAGCATGCCAACCTGAGCTGCTGTAAAAGCGAAAATTTACATAAAAATTGTGCGTTCCCGAGAGGACTAGCCCCTTATTCTTTACCGGAAGCTGAAGATCAATGGCGTCTACTAAAACGAAACTGCTGCTTGAACTTCCCAGACTCCAGCGAACCGGCTGTGCATTGGAGACTATGACGGAGTCGAGAAACTTTCCACTTCCGTCCCGGATGATAATGGCAAATGGAGTGGTCTCAGGGGTAGACATGTATAGAAATTGTGGTCCAAGCTCTGACCGGGCGTGCATGGGCGGTATCCAATGAATTGAGTCGAGTTGTGCGAAACTCAAGCTAGCCTGGAAACAAAACAGCAAGAGAAATACCTGGGTCCTCATTGTTTTCTAGATAATGCTTTGAATAAAAACCACTGTTTATGGCTTGACATGGTCTAGCAACTCCGTCATTCTGGCAAGGTGGTGGTCGTCGTGCTCGGCTACAAATTGGAAAAGGTCCATGATCCGCATGGTTTTTTGCAATCGCGGATGGAAAGAAGCCAGAAATGCTGCTGATTCGGGGAGTTCCCGAAGTCGTTTGACCATGTATTGCCGGGCCGATTTAAATTCTTTCAACAACACTTTAATGGACTTGTCTCCATGTCCGGCCTCTGCTGTTTTCTTGTTTTTCATATCTGCAGCCCGCATGGCTTCTTGTCCTGCCAGAATTTCGTCGAGGCGCCCCATCCACATCGGCTCCAGATCGCTAAGGTGGCCGATGTGTTCCTTAAGCGAAAATTTACTATTGTGTTTTTCAGCAAGCACTTCTTCAGGTAAACCTTTCACCTTGGCTTCCAGACGCATAGGTGTACCCTCCAGGCGTTCAATGATTCCTGGCAATATGTTTTCTCTGGCAGAAAACTCAAATTGGCGATTGATCCAAAGCGCTTGAGGCATACATTTTTTAATTTTTTACTTTCGTAAATTTCGCAATAATGATTGGAACTCCCTATAACTTTAAAGCTTTCCGCAACAATTAATTGTAAAGTAAACCATTGTATTCAAATGGTGTCATAGTAAAACACTTCTTTATCAATCCTAAAATAATTATCCATTCCAACTTAGATATGCTAGTAAGAACCCTCACTGTTATTGCATGCCTGCTTTCCCTAAAACCCGCCCTGACAGCACAAACAGCCCTTTATTTCCCACCGAAAACAGGTAATACCTGGCAAACCCTGAGTCCGGCCAGTCAGCATTTTTGCCAGGACCGAATTGACAGCTTGTATCAGTTTCTGGAAACCAATAACACCAAGTCATTTATGCTGTTGAAAGACGGCAAAATCGTATTGGAAAAGTATTTTGGAACATTTGTCCAGGACTCACTTTGGTACTGGGCTTCAGCCGGAAAATCATTTACCGCATTCATGGTGGGCCAGGCCCAGGAAGAAGGGCTGCTGAATATTCAAGATAAAACGAGCGACTACCTCGGCACCGGCTGGACATCTGCCCCTTCGGACAAGGAAGCTCTGATCACCATCTGGCATCAACTTTCCATGACCAGCGGACTGGACGATACATTTATTCCAACACCCACCGAACCTGACCCCAATACCTGTACCAACCCACAATGCCTGAACTATCTGGCTGATGCGGGTACCCGGTGGGCATACCACACCGGAGCCTACCGCCTGCTGCACAATGTGTTGGCCTCCGCCAGTGGAAGCACGATTAATCAATTCACCAAATCTCATGTACTGGACAGAACCGGTATGAAGGGTCTATGGCTGTTCGACGTGTTTTACAGCACTACCAGAGACATGGCTCGCTTCGGCTTGCTCACGCTCGCCAAAGGAGCCTGGGACACTGATACATTGCTGCATGATCAGGACTATTTTTATGATATGACCCACAGTTCTCAGGATTACAATAAAAGCTATGGTTACCTGTGGTGGCTAAATGGCCAAAGCAGTTTTATGGTGCCGGCTTTTCAGTTTGTATTTCCTGGTGAGTTATTGCCTAATGCACCCGATGATATGATCGCCGCTCTTGGGAAAAATGACCAGAAGATTCATATAGTGCCTTCAAAAGGCTGGGTCGTGGTTCGAATGGGGAATGCAGCCGGTACCGGCAATGAAGTTGTTCCGATTTCCTTTGACAACACCATGTGGGCATATCTGAATCAACTGGAATGCAATGCTTCCGCCGTGCATGATCAGCTGGAAAATGAATTGAAAATTTATCCAAATCCGGCTAAGAGTGGTTGGCAGATTGAATCTAATGGCGCTATTCAGAAAATGCAACTATTTGATATTCAGGGCAAATTTGTGAAAAGTATTGAAAGTGAAGGACAAAAGTCAGTTTGGTTAAGTGCAACTGATCTGCCTGATGGCATGTACATGCTTAGTTGCACAAGTGAGCGTGGTACGACATTCCAAAAATTGATCAAATCAAATTAATTTAACTGACTATCCGCTTATTGTATAGGAAGAAATAATCTGAGTGGATTCGACCTTTGTAAAATAAGTTCACCACAGATAACACAGATTTTCACGGATTGCCTTCGGCAATCTTTTAATTTATCTGTGAAAATCTGTGTAATCTGTGGTGAAAAAAATGCGTCTAGCATATTACAATCTCCATCGGATATTACATTGAACTACTGTACAATATTCGAATAGTCAATGAATTCAAATCACCCTTACTTCTCCGGCAAAAAAGCAGTATCCACATAATACATGCCCGGATCATTCGGATCTATCAACACCCGCATTGTGTCGCCCTGGACATAATCCGTGGGATCGTACCAGATATGCTCACTGATATACGTGTAGGTTTTGTTGCTGAGTGAATCCTTCCATTCACATTTAATCACCCAGGGGTGTTTGCCATTCATGGTTACACTTCCATTTTGGTAAATACCGGCCAGCTTGGCCTCTACCGCTGTCCCTGATCTCTTTAGTTTAACAACGTCCCTCCATTTCAAAATTTGATAGATGAGTCCACCGTAGCCAATTCCGCCGAATACCAGAAAAAACACACCCAGAATCACCGGGGCAAACCAACTGTCCATACCCGCCATACTCACCCGGTCGGGGTTATTGGGATCGTACCATAATTCCACCATTTCACCCACTTCGTAGGAGGGCGGACTAGAATACAGATTGGAGGAATATTGATGGATACTGCCATCTCCAAGTGGGAATTCAACAACAGGCGCCTGAGCTCCATCACTATACAGCATATCAACGACTCTTCCCTCACTTCGTTCACCTTTGTTTTGAATGTCTATTTCGCCAAACCATAAAACACCTGCAACCAGCCCCAGCATGGTGCCTACAAAAGCGAAAATCCCAAAAAAGAAAAAGAAGAAATTGCGTTTTATCCAGTTTCCCATATTGCTCTTGTTGAATTGAACTACTTTTGCCCCCCAAAACCTGAGGGTTTTTGATTTGCAAGCTTGAAAGTAGGGAACTGCACAGAAATTCAACCGGTTTTTTACCTACAGGCTTCTATTCAAACCTTTTACAGCCTGATTAACCAAAGGCTATTTTATTTTTTATGACCGAACAAGAATTACAGCGCAGGGAAACTCTTGGCAAATTGCGGGAAATGGGCATTGACCCATATCCCGCTGAAATGTTTCCCGTTTCCCATTTAGCATCCGAAATCCTCGAAAATTATCAGGAGGAAGTTCTCGAAGACGGAACCAAAAACCGACTGAACTATCAGGAGGTTGCATTGGCAGGCCGTGTGATGGCAAGCCGTGAGGCCGGAAAAGCCTTGTTTATGAACCTCCAGGACTCAAGTGGCCGGATTCAGCTATACTTCCGTCGCGATAATTTCCTGGATGGCGATGAAGCGCCGATGTTTGATACGGTGCTAAAGAAGTTGATCGACTTAGGTGATTACATCGGAGTAAAAGGCTACGCTTTCAGAACAAAAACCGGCGAAACAAGTATCCACGTCAGCGAATACAAGTTTTTATCCAAGACGCTGCGCCCACTGCCTGTGGTAAAAACCGATGCAGAAGGAAATGTGCATGATGCCTTCACTGATCCGGAGTTGCGCTATCGCATGCGATATGTGGATCTGACGGTCAATACTTCTTACCGCGAGATATTTATCAAAAGGTCAAGGTTGATCCGGACCATGCGGGAATACCTGGATGAACTGGGTCTTTTGGAAGTGGAAACGCCCATTTTACAACCCATTCACGGTGGGGCAGCAGCACGTCCGTTCACCACTCATCACAACACATTGGATATGACGCTTTACCTGCGTATTGCCAATGAATTATATCTCAAAAGGCTGATAGTAGCGGGTTTTGACGGTGTGTATGAATTTGCCAAGATGTTCCGCAACGAGGGCATGGACCGCACGCACAATCCTGAGTTCACAGCCCTTGAGTTCTATGTTGCCTATAAGGATTACAACTGGATGATGGAGGTGACGGAGCAAATGTTGGAACGCGTGGCTAGGGCACTGAATGCAGCAGGAAATGCTACGGCACAAGTAGAAGACCAAACCATCAATTTTGCCGGTCCGTATCGCCGGCTTACCATGTTCGATGCCATTAAGGAATACACAGGCATCAACGTGGAAACGGCCGACGAAGCCGAACTAAGAACTTATTGCCGCTCCGAGCATATCCACATTGATGAGACCATGGGCAAGGCCAAGCTGATCGACGAGATATTTGGTGAAAAAGTGGAACACCACCTGGTTCAGCCAACCTTCCTGATCGATTACCCGGTTGAGATGTCGCCGCTTACCAAGAAACACCGCTCAAAGCCGGGTTTGGTCGAGCGCTTTGAACTCTTCGTAAACGGGAAAGAAGTGGCCAATGCCTATTCAGAGTTAAACGACCCGATTGATCAGCGTGAGCGCTTTGAAGAGCAACTGCGTCTGGCCGCCAGAGGTGACGAAGAAGCCATGGCTATGGATGAAGACTTTATCAGGGCCTTGGAATACGGCATGCCTCCTACAGCCGGTATCGGTTTTGGAATAGACCGTCTGGCCATGCTGTTTACCGGGCAAGCTTCGATTCAGGAGGTGCTGTTCTTCCCGCAGATGCGGCCGGAATCTCTGCATTGATCATTCAATACCCCCAATATGAAAACTAAAATCACCATCATAGTTCTTGGAATATGCTACCTGCTGGCATTCCATTACTTTGGTTTCTGGAAACATGCACTCTATGGAGGTGATTCCTGGGGCTACTATGTTCATTTGCCCTCTACGATTATTCATCATGATGTAGGTGATTATAGCATCTCTACTGAGTACAGGCGAAAATATAGCCCAATCAGTGTGGATCCGGTAGCTGAGATGCATGTTTCTCCAATTGGCAAAAGGGTTGATAAATATCCATTGGGAGTTGCCATTCTGGAGTCTCCATTTTTTCTGATTGCACATGCGTACTGTTTGCTGAGCGGAATCCCTGCCGATGGATATTCCCCTCCATATATGTACTGCGTGGGCTTGTCGACATTGATTTATTCAATACTCGGGATTTGGATATTGATGCTGGCATTACAGCATTATTTTAGAAATGAGAACATCAGGATTGCGGTAGCTTTGGCGATTGGGCTTGGTACAAATCTATTCTACTCCAGCACCTACACCGTGGGCATGTCCCACCCATACCTGTTCTTTTTATATGCTCTTTTATTGCTGCTGGTGATTAGATTTTACAAGAATCCAGACAATAGGGGAGCCATTTTTATTGGTTCTACAGTAGGGTTTATTGCCTTAACGAGGTTCCCGGAATTAATCAGTGCATTAATTCCTTTGCTTTGGGGGGTAAATTCCTGGGCTGCCTGCAGGGAAAGGTTTGTATTTCTGAAAAAGCATGTATGGAAAATTGGCCTCACCCTATTGGCCTTCCTTGTTATGCTTATTCCCCAATCTTTATACTGGTATTTTGTTAGTGGGCAATTTTGGTATAATGGATATCAAGGCGAGCATTTTACCTGGACTGACCCTAAAATCCTGGACGGTTTGATTAATTATACCAACGGCTGGCTGGTGTACACACCTGTAATGTCGTTTGCTATTCTTGGGTTATTTTTTGTCAGAAAATATGCTGTTGATGCATTTTGGCCGACGATCAGTTTTCTGCTGATACATTGGTACATCATCTATTCGTGGTGGTGTTGGTACTATATTAACGGTTTTGGCTCCAGACCCATGATAGAAGTAATGCCATTGCTGTCATTCTCATTTGCAGCATTCATCACCATGTTTTACAGACACAGTTGGTTTAAAATAACAGGGGTTTTATTGGCTGCATTTTTCATCTGGTTAAACATTTTTCAAACCTGGCAGATTTCTGAAGGGCTGTTATTGAGCGACTCCGCCAACAGAGCATATTACTGGTCAATTTTTGGAAGAACCAGCTCCAATGATGATGTCGCAATTGCGTTTTACTCCGACGAGACCCAACCCAATATACATCGCACAGGTATCGAGAAGTTATTAAATGGCCATCAGGACACCTTGTCATTGGTACAGATTCTGGCTGAAAATGACATGGAAGATTCTACTGAAGTCCAATTTACGAATGAGGTCAAACACAGTGGCAAATTTGGCTACCGTTGTGATACAGAATACAGCTCAGGTTGCGCTTTCGATCCTGCCGCCGATCAAGTAATGGCTGGAGACTACTTGAGGATATCTGTTTTTGGCTATGTCCGCGCCTACGAAATGATGTATAAACATGACAATCAGGCTTCCCTGGTGGTACATGTGTACGGCGAAGACGGGAAAACCATAAAATACTCAAAACTCGCAGTGAGTTCCAGGATAAACAATCAGGATGGATCTATTTGGTTTACAGGCACTCCTGAAGTCTGGGGTGAAGCAAGCTATTTTGTAAAACTCCCCCAAGACCTCAAACCATCCGATCACATAAAGACCTATGTTTGGAATCCGCAAAGTCAGAAACTATACATTGATGACATGAAGATAGAACTGTGGAGATATCAGTAAAATCAGTCTATTCTGTCTTTTAGTACCAAACAACCTTCTATCAGCTACTGCGCAGTGCCTTTTCCAAATCCGCAATTAGATCATCAACATCTTCCACACCTACGCTGAGCCGTATTAATGAATCTGTAAGTCCTACTTTCAGGCGCTCCTCACGTGGAATACTGGCATGCGTCATGCTTGCAGGATGTCCGATGAGAGATTCCACTCCTCCAAGTGACTCGGCCAGACTAAACAGATGGGTGTTGCTCAAAACTGTAGTTGCACTTTCCAGCGAATTGTTTTTCAGGTCGAAAGAAACCATAGCGCCAAACATGCGCATTTGCTTTTTGGCTATCTCGTGGTTGCGGTGTGAAGCAAAGCCCGGCCAGTAAACCTTACCCACCTTTTCATGCGATGCCAGGTACTCTGCGATTTTAGCTGCATTTTCACAAGCGCGCTGAACGCGCAGATGCAGGGTTTTTATACCTCGCAGAATGAGGAAACAGTCCTGTGGGCCGGGCACCGCACCACAGGCATTTTGAATGAACTTCAATCGTTCAGCCAGTGATTTATCCTTTACCACCAGGCAGCCGTGAACTACATCTGAATGGCCTCCCAGATATTTGGTAGCTGAGTGCAGCACAATATCGGCGCCCATATCCAGCGGGTTTTGCAGATATGGTGAAGCAAAAGTGTTATCCACGCAGATGAGCGCACCATGTTTACGGGCAATGGCACATATTGCGGCAATGTCCACAATATTCAGCATGGGATTGGTAGGCGTTTCTATCCACACCAGCTTTGTATCTGGGCCTATTTCTTTCTCAAGATTCTGAGCATCGTACAAGTCTACAAATTTGCTCTTCAACCCCCATTGTCCCCAAACACGAACCATTTGTCTGTATGAGCCGCCGTACAGGTCATTTACGGCCACAATTTCATCTCCAGCCGACAACAATTTAATAACTGCATCCTGCGCCGCCAGTCCGGATGAAAAACAAATGGCATCTGTGCCATTTTCAAGGGCAGCAAGATTTGCTTCCAGAACAGATCGTGTAGGATTCTGGGTTCTGGCATACTCGTATCCCTTGTGCTCACCCGGGGCTGTCTGGCAATATGTACTGGTTTGAAAGATTGGGGTCATGATGGCCCCGGTTGAAGGATCCGGCTCGATTCCGGCGTGAATGACTTTTGTGGCGAACTTCATGTATTTGGTTAGATTTTTAATTCAAAACAAAGGCTCTTGTAAAAGAGTGCGCAAAGGTAATTGTTGATTGGCTTTCAACCCAATCCAATAAAGGGGCAAAAAGCGCCGGGAGTGTATTCGCTCCCGGCGCTTTTTTCTTGAATACTCCTGATTCCCAAAAGGGTAAAACAGCCCAAAACAACACAATTACAAACCCGGAAACACCCCCGATTCTTGAGCAATTATTGAGGATAAAAATGCAATTCGGTAAAAATTGGTGATTTGAGTTTTTTCACAAAGCACTAATAATCAATCATTTATAATTTTTAACTGCAAAAACCCTGAAAAATCAACCGGGCGACCATGCACTGTATTGTGTCCTGGGATACCCCTGCCTGTCGCGTGACCTTTGCCTATGTCAAACGGAACAAAAAAGTAAAAAAACATAGTCACATGAAAAGCTCACTCACTTTCCCAGGCAGTACCAAAAACACAGAGAATCAAATGGCCTCTAACATCACAGGTCTCGATTTGATTGGTGCATGTATTACCGGTTTGGATCTGATAGGTGCCCGTATTACCGGCCTCGACCTCATCGGTGCATAAAGTAGTGAGCAAGTGATCAAAACTAGGTTTTGAGCTGAATTGCCCCCCAGCAGCTCCGGGTCAAAACTATCAACATAAATTCATATATTATGGGAAATCTTTTATCAACAAAACTCCCAATCGGGAGTCCGGGTCGAGCCCCAATGCTTCGATCAGTATTCGAGTTGCGACAGATTACCAAAGGCATGCAACAACTTAGTTGTGATGTGGTATTTGGTTCGCCGAGTGCCGATTGTCTGGGCACGGGGGTATGCAAAATTTCAGCTTTAGGTGTAATGCCAGGGATTAAGTCCGGGTCGCGTGATTGTGCGCGAGCTCCGGGTATACTGGCCCCAATTGATGGGGGTGCAGGTGTATCCATGGTATTCGCCCGCGAAATGATGTGCACCAAACTTCTGCGCAATCAATTTCGGAAAGGTGTATTGACCCTGGAAAGCTCATATCGCTTACCGGCTACGATAATATCTGCGCTGGCTCTCAGGATCAGAACCCTGAAGAAGGGAGAATATCGGGTAGAGGAAGTGGATGGCTTTATCAGGATCAATTTCAGATAAAAAAACGAGGCTGATTTGGTCTCACTTAAAGCAAATCCAATTCAAAATTTTTAAATCTAATTAATCATGAGTGGACAGAACAATAGTGTATTCTCAAAAGGAATATTACTCACACTGGTTTTCCTGCTTGCCTGCATGTGCATTAACAGAACTGAAGCCCAAACGATTCAACCTTATGTTAGTGCAGATCAGTACAACTGGAAATCTGGCGAAGATGCAACAAGCCTGTTGCTGAGCCAGGTACAAATTTTAACTGAACAGTTGCCAGGGCTTGTTTCCGGCACTCCCATGCACGACAACACCTTGCGTAGGATAGCCTATTTCAAAGCCATTGTGGTCGAAATCAACAAAGGTGCCAGTATCGCCGAAGCACTTGATCTCGCAATCCCCGCAGCAGCAACATTAGGCTTTTCAAAAGAAGCCTCGTACACCCCGAGAATTACCCTGAAAGCGCTCCATACGGAGACACGCATTTTACTCACTAACTGAGTTAATCCGAACCTGGACGGTGGAATTCAATTCCAACCAGGGGTTCACACATGAAGCATTTGGACAAGGATGGACACTCACGTTCATTAAATAACAATTTCAATATTCATCGCATGAAAAAGAGCAATAATAAACTAATAATTGCCCTGGTTTTCGTTTTTGCGTTTTTGACTGGAAATATCCAGGCCCAACAAAACGTAAACATGGCTGCCAACGGCACTACGGGAGGGAGTCCATTCTCCATTAATCCTCCCGGAACCTGTTTCTTCAATTTTTATGACAGTGGAGGACAAGGAGGAAACTACAACAACAGTGCAAATGCCAATGTTACATTTCTTCCATTTGACAATACTACGCACAGAATCCAGGCAACCTTTACAACTTTTATGTTGGAGGTGGGATTTGATGCATTCTATATTTACAACAGTACCACCGTTGGGGTAAATCAGGTGCCAGGCCCTCAAGGCGCCACTTTTTCAGGCTTTCCAGCAGGAAACTGGCAGAATATCAGCCCGGGTACCATTACAGCCAATACAGGTCTTGCCGCAGTTGGTGCAAACGCCGCTGAGGCATTGACTTTCCAATTCCGCTCAGACGGTTCTATCAGCTTCCCAGGGTGGTCAGCTGTGGTTCGTCAGGTTACCAAAACACCATGTACCGTAACCGCACCGGCAAACCAAAACCTCTTCACCGGGCTTGGCGCTACCGATTGTTTCGCAACTATGACAACGGCATTGCCTATGGTTTCAGGTGGATGTGACCCTTCTTATGTATTGGTTTACCGAATCAATGGCGGTCCGCAAAATGCGGCCAATACCATGATCAATGTACCTGTAGGTAACAATATAATTACCTGGGAATTGATCGACCCTTGTGGTGGAGCGATCATCGATTCTGACAATCAGATTGTAAATGTTACAGACAACACCAAGCCAAGTATAACTTGTCCGGGAAACATCACCTTCAACTTGCAAGGCGGACAGTGTGAAGCGTTTTACAGCTACGACGTTACTTCTTCCGACAACTGCCCATTTACACAAGTAGGCATTGTAAGTCACCCTATTGACTTCAACACAGGTCAGGCTGGGATTATGTTTGATTTGGTGAACCTGAGCGGCGAGTCCATAACAGTTACTCAATTCGGCCCGTCGCTGGATGCCGGCTCATGGCCAATGGAGGTGTATTTCACCCATACGGCAACGACCTGGTTCGGAAACGATCAGGATCCTGGCGCCTGGGTAAAAGCGGGAAGCTTTACAGCCGTTTCCAGCTCTCCGGCTGTTGGCACTCCAATTCCGGGTTTTGGCATTACCATTCCGGCCAATAGTTCTGTAGGTGTTTACCTCACAAGTACTGCTGGTGCGCCAATTAATTTCACTACTGGCTCCAGACAAGTGAGTGATGGAGTTATGCGTGTATCTTCTAACCCTGGTGCAGGCCAGATATATCCATTTGCCGGTACCATCGTGAACCGCTCATACAATGGATTTGTACGCTATTCTACCACATTTGGACAGGCTCCAACCCAAATCAGCGGTATTCCTTCCGGAGAAGGATTCCCTATTGGTGTAACAACCAATGTATTCCAATGTGTAGATAACAGCGGTAATACAGCCACCTGTTCATTCACAGTTACAGTATTTGAATATGGCAACCCTACCCAATCGCTCAAGTGCAATGACATCATTACCGTTGCGCTCGACGAAGGATGTACCGGACAAATCGGAGCTGATGACGCTCTGGAAGGTGGACCTTATGGTTGCTACGACAATTATGAAGTAAGAATTGACAGAACACTTCCGCTGGGCAATGGTCCCTGGGAGGCCCCAACCCTGTTTGCATCCGACGTGGGTAAAACGTACAGAATCCGCGTCCGCGATCCATTTACAGACAATAAATGCTACACAGATGTAAAAGTGATCGATGCCAAGCCACCGGTCCTTGATTGTTCGCCTGTTTCACCTATTACTGTTCCATGTAATTTCCCTCTGGATCCAAAGGTGTCTCAGAACACTACACTCAGTTTGAAATTCCCTGCGGAAGGACTTGCAGGAAACAATACTCTGCTTGATTTCCAGACGAAGCAATACACCTTCCCGGTTACCGTACCACAAGGTATGGTGGTAAATGATGTTGACTTTGTAGCAAAAATTACTGGTGATGCATTCTTCAATAATATTCAGATATTCCTGGAGAGCCCATCAGGTACAATCGTAACGTTGTGGAATAAGTTGGGCGGATGCGCTCCTGCCCCAATCTGGGCCAGATTTGATGATGAAGGATCCGGTGTATTCGACTGCCCAACGTATACTACAGGTATAAATGCTCAAATACCACTGGGATTTGGGGTGCTATCCAGTTTTGATGGTGAACCTGCAAAAGGAACCTGGAAACTCCGCATCCTGGATGTAGATGGCTCCGGGGATGTTTCAACCATTGAAATAGCCGATTTGATCATCAATATGTCTGGGGTTATCACCACAGGATTCCCTAATGGTCTTGTTCCGCTCAACAACAGTAACGTCTTCATGACGCCAAACCCGAACGTCTTCAACGTACCAGTTGGTCTTGATCCATGCGGACCTGCAACTCTGAGTTACTTCGACCAACCGTCAACCCAGACTTGCGCAAGCATTTACACAAAAATCATTACCAGACACTGGACTGCCACAGATCAGAGTGGAAATACAGCTACCTGTGATCAGATCATCAATGTACTAAGACCTACATTGTTCGACATCACCCCACCACCGGATTATGATGGCATAGACGGTCCAGCATTCACATGCAATGATCCATACCCGACACCAGACTGGATTGTGAGCCAGGGGCTGCAGGGTTATCCATGGGCGTTCGGCATGCCAGGAGTATGTAACCTGAATGTAGGCTTTGTTGATACAAAATTGCCTATCTGTGACGGGTCATACGATGTACTACGCGAGTGGACAGTAATTGATCCATGTATTTCCTGGGGTTCTATGCAGTACCAGCAGATCATCCATGTTCGGGATGATGTAGCTCCGGAATTTGTAGACTGTCCGGTAGATATGATTGAGACTACAGATCCTTATACCTGCTGTGCAACATTTCAGTTTCCTGCCATTATTGTACAGGATCCAGGTGATTGTTCCAGAATTAACAACGTGTATGCGCTGGTAAAAGCAGAGGATCCGGCTACAGGTCTCCTGACTACCTTATATCATGTAAATGGATTCCTGAATAACTTCCCGGGCAACAACCCGAATTTCTCAGACACACTGGCAACTTTTGCCAACATGACTTGTGTTCCAACCGGTCACTATACAGTATGTTATTATGCAGAAGATGATTGCGGCAACATAGGTACCTGTTCCTTTGAGCTTTGGGTTTCAGACTATGCTCCGCCACAACCTTCTTGTGATGAAACTACCATAGTTTCCATTGGAGTAGATGATCCGAATGACTGCTATTTCCCAAATCCAAATGGCTGCGAATTTGCCGGTATTACCTGGGTAAAAGCAATGACCTTTGATGATGGCTCTTACGATCAGTGTAGCCCAATCAAGTTTACCATACGGAGAGCAGCGCCATACAGCGATTGTATCCAAAGCCTGGATCACGGTTTCTGTCCTGGAAACGCCAATGGCATGAGTGAGTTTGACCTGGCAACAGCAGAATCTGATTCTATCAAATTCTATTGCTGTGAAGTTGGAACAACCTTACAGGTGATCCTGAGGGTATACCAATTGGAGCCTGATGGTGTGACCATTTCTCTTTATCCTGATGGAACACCAATTTATAACGAGTGCACGGTTGACGTGACTGTTCAGGACAAGCTGAAGCCTGTTTGTCAACCGCCGTTTAATGTGACTGTGTCTTGTGAAACCTTTGATCCTTCACTTTGGGTATACGGAAAAGCAACAGCGTTTGACAATTGCTGCCTCGATGCCAGTATGGAATACCAGGGACAGAAGGGCATGACGCACTCTGTTAATTATACACAGTTTGACTCAGTTTGCAATAAAGGAACCATTATCCGCACATTCAGGGTATTTGACTGCCATGGTCAGTCAAGTCAGTGTACACAGCGCATCGTAGTTAACTACGATCAGGATTATTACATCAAGTTCCCGAACGATGTTATCGTAACAGTATGTGATGGAAGCGGAGTTTACGGAGAACCAACCTTCTTTGGAGAAGATTGTGAATTGCTGGGTGTCACTTACGAAGACCAGGTATTTACAGTAGTTCCCGACGCTTGTTACAAGATTGAGCGTACCTGGAAAATCATTAACTGGTGTACTTATGATCCAAATTTGGGTTGCATCAATGTTCCCAACCCGAATCCGAATGCCATTACCAATCACGCTTCCAACTTACCAGGGCCGGTAGTATCTCCGATCCAGACATCAGGTGATCCATGGAAGTCAACGATTGTGAAGGTTAAATCTACTGACCAGAGCGCTACCAATTACAGCATCTATTGGGATGCAAATGCAAACTGCTACACATACAAGCAGATCATTAAAGTGATTGACACGCACGCTCCGATCATTGATTGTCCGTCCGACACCCTTGAATTCTGCGATCTGAGTGCCAACAATGCACAATTATGGAATGAAAGTTATTGGTACGACGCAAGCATCCAGAGCCACGATTTGTGCGAAGGTGCTGTTGACCTGAGTGTTACATCTACTGATTTGTGCTCCGGAACAAACCTGAGTGTGCGATATCTGCTCTTCCTCGATCTGGATGGAGATGGAAACATGGAAACCGTGGTGAACAGTGTGAATCCACCAGCACCCGGAACTGTGAATTACAACAACATCAACACACCGAATTTCACCGGTGGACAGGTGCGTGCCTTTGATGAGCGGCCAGTTTCTTCTACCCAGAAATACCGTTGGGCCCTGGAGAATACGACCAGTGGTACCGATCTGATATCCTCCGTTCGCTGGAATACTCAGGCGACGCCAAACAGCTACAGTGTACCGGAATTACCCTATGGTACGCACAAGATCAAGTGGTTTGTAAGTGACGGTTGTGGCAATGAAGCCGTTTGCGAATACACCTTTATAGTGAAGGACTGCAAAGGTCCATCTGTAACCTGTATCAATGGATTGAGCGCAAACATGGGCCCTAACGGATCACTCATCGTATACGCCAGCGACTTCCTGGTACATGCAGAGGATAACTGCACACCAATGGATCTGTTGGAGTTTGGAATCCGTGTGTTGGGAACAGGTAATGGCTTCCCGGTTGACGGAAATGGCAACCCGCTCATAAGCATTGAGTTAACCTGCAACGATTTGGGAACCGTACCGGTAGAGCTTTGGGGAATAGATGTGGCCGGAAACGCAGATTACTGTGAAACCTACATCATCGTAACCGACAACCTGGGTAACTGTACCAATGATATGGCTACTGTGTCCGGTTTGCTTAAGACTGAAATGGGTGACGGACTTGAAGAAAGTGATATCGAATTGTCAGGCCAACATCCTGCAGGCCCATCATTCGATTACTTCGATATGACAGATCAGTCAGGTTCATTTAGTTTCATACACGCCGTACCGGTGTTCTCAAACTATACCCTGATGCCTGCCAAGGACGACAACCCGCTCAATGGTGTAACTACTTATGATCTGGTACTGATCAGCAAACACATCCTTGGAATAGAGCCTTTGGGTTCTCCGTACAAGATGATTGCAGCTGATGCCAACAAGTCTAATTCGATCACCACTTTCGATATTGTTGAGCTGCGTAAGCTGATCCTTGGTATCTATCAGGATCTGCCCGATAACACCAGCTGGCGTTTTGTGGACAAGAGCTTCCAGTTTGCCAATCCTGCCAATCCATTTGCCGCAGCTTTCCCGGAAAGCAAAACAGTGGCAGATGTTCAGGCCAACGCCATGGATGAAGATTTTGTAGCCATCAAGATCGGGGATGTAAACAACACCGTAGTGGCCAACTCCCTCATGAAGAGCGACGACCGCAGCTCAGGCACCCTGGTGTTTGATGTAAACGACAAGACGGTGAAGGCCGGCGAGTACTTTGAGCTGAATTTCAAAGCTTCTGAAAATGTAGCAGGATACCAGTTCACACTCAACTACCCTGATCTTGAGCTGGTAGACATCGGTACAAACGACGATGTGAAGGTTGACAACTTTGCCATCTTCTCAGATGAGAATGCCCTGACCACTTCCTGGAATGGTGACGAGCAGGTTGAGTTCAGCCTGAAGTTCAGAGCACGGAGAAATGGTGAGATCAGTAAGATGCTCTCATTGTCAAGCCGCATCACGAAAGCAGAAGCCTACAAAACAGTTGTAGAGGGTGAAGCACCAGAAAAGCTGGCCATTGCACTGAGATTTAATGGTGAAGCCGGTACTGTACTCACAGGTGTAGGATTTGAATTGTATCAAAATCAACCTAACCCATTTGTGAACCGCACCAGCATCGGATTCCACCTGCCAGAAGCAACTACGGCTCATCTGACAGTCTACGACCAATCAGGAAGGTTGATCTACTCTCAAAAGGGTGACTTCCCAAAAGGGTACAACAGCATCCTCCTCGATAAGGCAATGGTGAACAGCACCGGTATGCTTTACTACACGTTGGAAACAGATACTGATTCTGCTACCAGAAAAATGATTCAAGCGAAATAGTTGCTCTTTTCACTTACGGGTGTAAGCGCTCCAAAAAGTTGGGGCGCTTACGTCACCCGCTTAAGAGCCATAAGATATACTGATTCAGTTATTTAATCATTTTAATCCTCCGGATACAGCGAGCGCCAAATATCAATAAGCATAAGACATCGCTGTAGTGTTCTAAAGTCTGAACACGCCATTTTCTCGGTTTAATCTCCTGAAGGGGGCGGTCAGACGAGACGTTCGTCTGGCCGCTTACTTTTTCGCCTATGGTTACTGTCATTTGTACACTAAACAATTAAAAAACGCGTCCGACCTGTTCGCTTTTAGTTAATTCTTGATACGATGGTTAACAATTTGGGAATATTACTCATATTTACATCAGATTCAATGAATAGTTGGATTCGTTTTAATCGAAATACAAGACCGTTATCATGTCAAGCCTTACTCCTGGCACAGGTTTACGCCTGATGCTCCCGCTATTCGTAACTTGTCTGCTTTCAACTGCCATAGCCCAACCGGCAGTTTCCGTCAGTACAAATGCTCCGCTTTGCATAGGCGCCCCCGAATTATTGCTTTTCGAAACAGGAGGCAGCGCCCTAAGCTGGAAATGGAAAGGCCCGAATGGGTTTAGTTCCACAGATCAAAATCCTGTCATCACCAACCCTACCCTTCTCTCTTCCGGGTTGTACTCTGTTACCATCACGGATGGTAATGGAGAAACAGCCTCCGCAAGCGTGCAGGCGACCATACATCTTCCCGGGGCCATTGCTTGTAACGACCATGTCAGCATTTCCCTGAATGCTGAAGGCCAGGCCTTTATAACACCACAAAATGTACTCGAAGGCCTGTATGATTTCGACTTTTTTCAGGTTGAGGTGTTTGACAACCAGGGATTCAACCTTGGCAACCTGATGGATTGCAACAACATTGGTCAACAACTGACCTACCAGGCAACAGATGTTTGTAGCGGTGTTTCCTGCTGGGGTACCTTAACCATTGAGGATAAACTTGCACCAAGCCTGTTCTGTGAAACCGTTGCCTATACCTGTGGTGGCAATAATTTTGATCCCGAATTTCTGGAGAATGAATTGGGTATTCTGGAGGCCATACCCGATCATAGTGATAATTGCGGACACGTCAATTTAAAATACGTTGATGAGTTTCACGACCTGCCATGCGCCTTGCCGGCCAATGGTTTTGCTGTTTCCAGTGCCTGGATTTACCGGCAGTGGACAGCCACTGATAATTCCGGGAACCGCACCACTTGCGAACAGGCAGTTTTCATCATAAGAAGACATTTAGCTGATGTTCACTTCCCGACAGATACCACCATCAGTTGTCAAACCCCATCAGCTGATCCTTCTGTAACCGGAGCGCCGTATTTGACAGAATTTGGACAGGATTATATTCTCTACCCTAACAATGGCTTTTGCGAAATGGATGCCGGCTTCAGCGATGACACCATTTATGTTTGCGATGGCACCAAAAAAATTCATAGAACCTGGACGATTATTGAGGATTGTCCTGACACTGGGCAACCTGAATTTTTAACGGTTGATCAGTTGATTAAAATTGAGGACAGTACAGGGCCTGCCTTTATTTGCCCGAAAAATGACACCCTGAGCATCGATCCTTTTACCTGTTGCGCATTGCCCAATTTGCCGGATATCATACTGACCGACAATTGCTCCAGGGTAAATAAGGTAAATGCCATCATTCAGTCTTTCGATTTATACACAAACGACTCTACCGGAACATTCGGCATTAACGGTTTTTTATCGCCGGTTCCCGAGGGTCATCCATCGCACTCTGATACGCTTGGTGTTTTTGAAGATGGCCCATGCCTGCTACAAGGCGCCCACCATGTAACCTATCTGGCTACTGACGATTGCGGTAACAGGAGTTCCTGCTCCTTCTCCATTTGGGTGACAGACAACATTCCTCCGGTAGTAGCATGTGATTCCTACACAAAAGTTGCTTTAACCGCAGAAGGCAAAGCCGAGGTTTTTGCTACCACCTTCGATGATGGAAGTTTTGACCAATGCTGTCCCACAACCTTTTATGCCCGCAGAATGGATGACCCGGATAGCCTTAATTTTAGTCAAAGTGTTTGGTTCAGCTGCAAGGATGCAGGTGATACTGTAATGGTAATTTTCCGGGCCTACGATTGCATGGGAAATTACAATGATTGCATGGTCACAGTCTTTGTAGAAGACAAAATCAAACCGTACTGCAATCCACCCAAAAACCTGACAATTGATTGTGCATCATTTGATCCTACACTGGCATCCTTCGGATTCCCCGATCCAAAGGATAATTGTTGTATGGATACAGTTTTGTCAAGCGTCAATTATAACCTGTTTGACTCCATTTGCAATAAAGGCACCATTGTACGGACGTTTACAGCTTTCGACTGTGCAGGAAATAGCAGTCAGTGCAGTCAGAGAGTTGTGGTGGATTATACGCAATACTACTACCTCAAAATGCCCGATGATAAAATCGTGAATATGTGTGATGGTTCCGGTAATTATGGCGAGCCAACAATTCATTTTGAAGATTGTGAGTTGATTGGTATTTCCTTTGAAGATGAGGTATTCACAGTAGTTCCGGAAGGTTGTTATCGTATTGACCGGCACTGGAAGATCATAAACTGGTGTACGTATGATCCGGCAGGCGGTTGCATTGAAATTCCAAATCCTGATATAAGTCAGAAACGGCCATTCATTCTGCCTGGCCCAGTCATTTCTTCAGAAGATGCCACGCCACCATGGAATCCAACCATTACCATGGTGAATCCAACAGATACTTTCCTCACCAATTATAGTGTTTTTTGGGATCAGAATGCAAATTGCTATACGTATAAGCAGATGATTCTGATATTTGACACAGTAGATCCGGTTATTGAAAATTGTCCGGCTTCACCCGTCAATATTTGCGACAAAACCTCCAACAATGCTGCATTGTGGAATGATCCGAAATGGTGGGATATCAAGACTTCCAGTCACGATTTGTGTGAAGGTCCGGCAGATTTGTCGATTTCGGCAACAGATGCCTGTACCGGTCCCGAGCTCAGGTTCAGGTTCCTGCTATTCCTTGATTTGGACAATGACGGATTCCAGGAAACGGTCATAAATAGTTTTAACCCGCCACCGCCGGGTATGGTGTACTACAACAATGCGCTGAATGCAAATTTCTCAGGTGGTGAATTGAGGCCCTTCGATTTACGGGCAGTGCCAAGCTCGGAGAAATACAATTTTGCCATTCACGAATCCATAACAGGTAATAGCCGGGTGGCTACATTGCAGTGGAAAACACAAGCCCAAATGCCTTTTTTGGGCAGCCCGTTCGGACAACCTGGTATAGCTCCGGAATTACCCTATGGACATCATAAGATAAAATGGCTGGTTGAAGATGGCTGTACGAATGAAGCCTATTGTGATTATGATATTATTGTTGATGATTGCAAGGCACCTACCGTAGTTTGTCTGAATGGCTTGAGTGTAAATATTACAGCCGATGGATCGGTTCAACTCTGGACCAGTGATTTTTTGCAATACACCAACGACAATTGCACACCTACAAATCAGATCCTGCTGTCCATCAGAAGATCCGGAACCGGAACCGGCTTCCCGGTAGATGGTTCGGGAAACCCCATTACAAACATTTCATTTGATTGCTCAGAAATTGGCTCCCAACCAGTTGAATTGTGGGCGATGGATCTGGCCGGGAATGCCGATTATTGTGAAACCATCTTAATTGTACAGGACAACCTCGGTGTTTGCGGAGCATCGGGAAAGGTTTCCGGCACTATCAAAACCGAAAGTGGAAACGGGGTTCAGGAAACAGAAGTTCAGGTTAGCGGAGTAAGCAGCCTCTCATCGGGCTATAATTTCCTGGTTACAAGCAACAGTGATGGCTATTACCTTTTTAATTCCATCCCTTTCCCATCAGACATCACGATCAGCCCGCTTAAAGATGACAACCCTATTAACGGAGTAACCACCTTCGACCTGGTTGAAATCAGCAAACACATTCTCGGTATAAAGCCTCTAGGTTCACCCTACAAAATGATTGCTGCTGACGCCAATCATTCAAATTCGATTACCACTTTTGACATTATTGAACTGAGAAAACTGATTCTTGGGATTAATTTGGATTTCCCCAACAACACAAGCTGGCGATTCATTGATAAAAACTATGAATTCCCTAACGAGGACAATCCATTCCAGGAGTCTGTTCCCGAATCACTCACCTTAGCCGGGGTGTCCGCAAATCTCGGCGATCTCGATTTCATCGGGATTAAAATTGGAGACGTAAACAATTCTGTCATTTCAAACCTGAATGGAATAACGGATGGCCGAAATGACCTGTACGATGTACCTCCCGGGTATTTCATCGTTACCACCGAAGGGTCGGATAATCTGATGCCTGGCGATATCATTGAAGTGCAAATTCGGCCAATTAGCCCGGTCCTGACTTATCAGTTTACATTACATTTGGATGGCTTTGAGTTGCTTGACTTGATACCCGAGGCTCAGTTAAAAGCGGAGAATTTTGCCTATTTCCCCGATCGCAAAGCCTTAACGGTTGCGTGTGAAATCTCTGGCGCTCAGTCTTTCAGATTAAAACTCAAAAGTACCAGGCAGGGCGACTTACGTAAGATGCTCGGCATTGGAGGCGCTATTACCCCTGCGCTAGTGTATTCCTTAGACGAAAAAGAGCTACGTCCGACACTTGAGTTTTTTAGGGGAAATACTTTTGAAGTTTATCAGGTAAATCCAAATCCATTTGTAGACAATGCTGAAATTACCTTTAACATGCCCGAATCCGGAATGGTAATGCTTACCTTAAATGACGAAACCGGTAGAGCTGTGTATGAGCAGTCTCAAGAATTCGGAAGTGGGCCTCAGGTATTTAAGCTTGATCTCAACGGAATTCAAACCAGTCAGATTTTATTATTTACGATAACATCCGGATATGGAACGGGGACTGGTAAAATAATCCGCGGGAAATAGAACAAAACTTAGCGCAACATGAGAGCTACGTAGCCAATGCTATGTTTGCATTAATCTTTGGTTGAAGTTCAACAATTAGCAAATTATCCCGTTGATAAGGTGACCCAATCAACACATTACCGTCTGAACGACGATTAACATTCTTTCACTAAACATTTCAAACCAAACATGGCAGTAAAAGACAAATACGCTAGCGTGCTTTCGCTCGGAGAAAAATTAGGTGTACGCGACGGAAAAGTTGAAGAAGGTGCTGACGGCATTCTTCGCGTGTGGGGCCGGGTGAGCTTCAATTACGAAAAAGATCAACTTTGGGACGCAATCAAAGCCGTAGGTGGTCAAAGTCCAAGTGATATCGTTGCTGATATCAAGGTTGACAACCCATCTTTCTACACAAAACACACCGTCGTAAAAGGTGAAAGCCTCAGCAAAATTGCCAAGCATTACTACGACGATATGATGAAATACAAGTTGATCTTCGATGCAAACAGAGATCAGCTCGACAACCCGGATAGAATTGATGTCGGACAGGTATTAACCATTCCGAATCTGTAAAATATTCGCAGCCTAACCATGAATTTACGGCCGCTCCTTCCCTGGGGCGGCCGTTTTTATTTGGGATTTTCTACCTTTGCGAATACCCGGGAAAAAACCGGGAATGGGACCAGTTCCTGCTTCTAATCTTATCGCCTTCAGCACCCTTTTCTTCAATCTACATCTTTATCGTACATGGCTGATATCGCCCGTTTGAAAGAGCTCTCTGCGCAAATGCGCCGGGATATTATTCGCATGGTTTACAATTGCAAGAGCGGCCACCCCGGCGGATCCCTGGGTTGCGTAGAATTTTTCGCTGCTCTCTACGGCAATGTGTTAAAACACACACCCAATCGTTTTAAAATGGAAGGGAATAACCAGGATATGTTTTTCCTCTCAAACGGCCATATTTCTCCAGTATGGTACTCCGTTTTGGCTCGCACCGGATATTTTGCGGTGCAGGAGCTGGCTACCTTCAGAAAATTAAACTCTCGTTTACAGGGACACCCAACCACTCATGAAGGGTTGCCAGGTGTCCGTATGGCCAGTGGATCACTTGGACAAGGTATTTCGGTCGCCATTGGCGCCGCCCTGGCTAAAAAAATGGATGGTGACAAAAGGTGGGTTTTTTGTCTCACCGGAGATGGAGAGCTCGACGAAGGGCAGAATTGGGAGGCCATCATGTTTGGGGCTCATCACAAAGTGGATAATCTGATTGTGGTTGTTGATTGGAACGGTCAGCAAATTGATGGCTCTACCGAAGATGTGATGGATTTGGGTAACCTTCCGGCAAAATGGAAAGCCTTTGGCTGGGATGTGCTAAAACTGGAAAATGGAAACGATGTTGAAGCCGTAATTGCCATGCTGCGAAGAGCCAAACGCCGTTGTGGCAAAGGAAAACCTGTGGTTATTCTCATGAAAACCGAAATGGGCCACGGAGTTGACTTTATGGCTGGCACACACGAATGGCATGGCAAACCACCAAATGACGAGCAGTTCGAAAGAGCCATGGCGCAACTTACCGAAACTTCACTGGGTGACTTTTAAGCCCTCGTCCTGTACACACCATCCAAGATAATTTTAAGAATTAACCATGAATATCAACGATATACAATCCACCGGTTCTAAAGCAACAAGAGAAGGGTTTGGACAAGGCTTTTTGGAAGTTGGTCGTCAAAACCCAAATATTGTAGGCCTCACTGCCGATTTGCTGGGCTCGCTACAAATGCAACATTTCAAAAAGGAGTTTCCAGAGCGCTTTTTCCAGGTGGGTATTGCCGAAGCCAATATGATGGGCATTGCTGCCGGATTGGCAACTGCCGGTAAAATTCCATTTACCGGGACCTTTGCCAATTTTTCAACCGGACGTGTATACGACCAAATCCGGCAGAGCATCGCCTACTCTCATAAAAACGTCAAGATCTGTGCTTCACATGCCGGGCTCACCCTGGGTGAAGACGGAGCAACACACCAGATACTCGAAGACATAGGCATGATGCGTATGCTGCCCGGTATGGTGGTGATAAATCCATGCGATTATAATCAAACCAAAGCGGCAACCATTGCCATTGCCAAACATTATGGTCCGGTTTACCTAAGATTTGGCCGTCCTTCCTGGCCGATTTTCACACCTGAAGATCAGGAATTTAAAATTGGCAAGGCACAGGTATTGGCTACAGGAACGGACTTGAGCATTTTTGCCTGCGGGCACATGGTTTGGATTGCTGTGGAGGCTGCTAAAGAGTTACATGCACAAGGTATTTCCTGTGAAGTGATCAATATCCACACCATCAAACCCCTGGATGAAAAGGCCATTCTGGCTTCTGTAAAGAAAACCAGGGCAGTAGTTGTGGCGGAAGAGCATCAGATCAATGGCGGCCTGGGAGATGCCATTGCTCATGTGCTTACACAAAACCTGCCTGCCCCCATGGAATATGTGGCCGTTAAAGACTCATTCGGAGAAAGTGGGAAGCCACTGGAGCTGCTGGATAAGTATGGTTTATCCAAAAAAGATATTCTTTGGGCTGCCAAAGATGTGCTTGACCGGAAGAAGTAATTCGTTCTGCTAATTATCGTGTTATCTGCAATGCCTGACCGGTTTGTCCCCAGTCATTCAACCCGTTGCGCAGATGGTAAATTCGTAAGAAACCCATTCTTTTCATCTCTTCAGCAACTTTAAAGCTGATTTGGCCAGACTTGCAATACAAGGCATACTCCTGATCTTTACCAAAACCGGCAAGCCTGGTCCTGTAAATAGGATCACTTACATCGAAACAGACTGCCCGCCAGATATGGCCCCGGTCGAATTCTGCTTCAGTTCTTACATCCAGGATCGGCATATTGGGCTTAGACCTGATAACGGCTAAAAAGTCCCTGGCATAGATGGATACCAGGGTGGTATCGCGAAATTCGTATTTAAAAGCGGTTGTATCGGCTGTTGTATCCTGGTTGGCAGTATCGCTTTGTTTATCATTCTTGCAAGCAAAAACAAACAGGATCAGGAATGGAAATAAAATGCGCATGAGTAATTTTTGTGCAAATGTATGTACTGTAACTCTTATGATACTTGTGATTTTAAGGATTAATAAGGGCGCTAAGCCAAACACGCAGCAAAAGTTCCCTGTGAGGGAACAACATGGGTTTCCTATAAAAAGACAGTAATTGGCAAGCGTCTAGGAAGCAGAATCCCGCTTTGAATAAATCTTGTATTGAAGAGATTCGATGGCCATTTCCCACAAAGCTTCATAGGGTACAATTTCAATTTCATGAGCCTGGCTGGCTGTACCCGCATCTTTTGTCTGAAGCTGTTTGAGATACCGTGCAGCTTTTCTGGTGGTCGCCTCCCTGTGGAAATTGGCAATAGGTATTTGCAGCAGCATTTTGATAAAACAGTTGCTGCGAAATGTGTCGTTCTCCTTCAAATATCGACCACAGTATTTTGCGATACCGTCAATCCGGTCAACTGATTTACTGTAATCACGGTCGGCAATGGCATACAAGATCTGGATGATCAGCATGCTGATGTTCATGCCCCGCCTATCCTTGGCAAACAGGTTAATATCATTGATAAACTTACCCATTTTGAACTTCTTCGACTTTTCGCTGAGGACTGATTCAGGAATTTTCTCTACCCTGATGAGGTAGAAAATATAAGCCTGGAAGATACTCCACATTTCAACGATCTGTGGTTGTTTGTCCTTGAAGTGAGGGTAGTTGATCACCTTCTCATAGAGCTGGTATGCTTCCGTGTAGTGACCGGTTTTCATGGCCAGGGAGAAAAACAGTTCCTGTAGCTTGAACCAGTTAAAAGAGCCTTCCTCAAAGTAATATTCACAGCGATTGATTACCTGTTGTCCTTTTTCGAATTCTCCGAGCTGGAGATAGCACACAACAAGGTTATAGTAGAACACCTGCAAAGGCAAGCCGCTATCGTACTCTTTCTTGTCGAAGAATGCAATGGCGTCCTCGCAAAGTTTTGCGGTATTTTTATAGTCATTTACGCTGTTGTAAATGAGGAGATGAACCATTCGGCCGAAAAGGTGCAATTTGAACGAATCGCACTTTTTCATAAAACCCTTTAGTTCATCGTAATAGGCCTTGGCCTGATCCATGACCTCTTTCTTGGTTGACTTGCTGTTGGTATACTGAGCCATCAGTTCTGAATAATAAAATTCAGCTTTGCTCTCCATCAACCAAATTTCTTCGTATTCCTGATATTGCTTTTTGATTGCCTCGTACTTATTGATATCTCCATCAACTGTGCTGTATTGCAATCTTAGCACCCGCAAAATGTCCAGGGTTAGCTCTGTAAATTCGAAGTATTGGGCGTGTCGCAGCAAACGTTCCAGCTGATCGATGCCTATAATTTTGGCATTTCGGATCATCAGGGTCATAGCTGCCGACCATTTTTTATAACATTCGAAAAAGGCTTTTTGCCTGCTTGAAAAGTTGGCCTCCTTAAAATCCAGTAGGAACAGAGCGTGAAGCAAACGCTCTTTCAGCTTGTTTTTCAAACTCGTGACGTTCACCCCTGATTTTGGTGGGAAAAGGGCTTTTACATCATCGTCACTTTCAATCTTTTTATCCAGAAGCGCATTGAACAGAATATCCATTTTTGAACCAGGTTCAATAATGGAATTCATGTATTCATTGCTCTTTAACTTGGTTTTGTTGAGCAAGCCAACAAGCTCGATTAAGTCGCGCATGGCGTCAATTGTTTTAGCATCCGATGGATTACAACAGATAGTTACATAACAGGCGTGCTGTTCATGCAAATGAGAAAACTAAAAACAATCGGAAGAGGATGACTATAAAGGGAAAAGAAAGTAGGGCGACACAGTAAATGAAGGTGCTGCTGCTCGTAAAACTTTTCACCAAGGCGGATTATAAGTTGTCCATGCTTCAAGGAAAACTACGGATTAAAGCCCAAAGGTAAAAAAACTATAATAAGTCAGATAATATGCAATGATATCAATTTAGTATTTTATTACTATGTGCAAATATTATACCCAAGAATTCTAAAATCACAGGATAAAGCAATTATGCAAATATGTGACAGAAAGATAGCTGTGAAGTAGGGTGATGGCTAAGGTAGCTAGTACAAATAGGGGCAAAAAAAAAAACGCGGCACACTTTTGCACCGCGTTCGGATTTCCCGTATATAATCTCATGAAAAGTTTCAAAACAAGGATCAATGAATCAACCGCTTTCTTTCATTTCATCGCCGTTCCCTTTCATTGATGATACAAAAGTGCAACAAGTTGCACCACATGTAAAGGACAAGATTTCAAGTTTGTTGAATAAAATATTTTGATAAAACCATTATAAAATCAGCCACAAAAAAACATAAAGTGCTGATTTTCAATTTACAACAACATAATCATTGCAATTAACATGAAATACAATCTCCTCAATTTGTTGATTATTTTTATTGAAAAATAGATGAAAAAAAGTTTATATTTTTTTTCAAGCCTGTTTTTTTACCTGATTTATTTGGCTCAAGCACTTCAAAAACAGTTCACTTCGCTTTGTCCCCTGGCTTATCCTGCTTTCAATATGTTGAGCAAATATTCACCATATCCGCTTTTAAGGAACTTGTGCCCGAGTTTCTCCAAACCTTCATCATTAATAAATCCCATTTCCCAGGCCACTTCTTCGACACAACCAATCTTTAGCCCCTGCCTGTCTTCAATTGCCTGCACAAATTGTCCGGCCTGCATCAGTGACTCATGTGTTCCAGTATCCAGCCAGGCGTATCCTCTGCCCATGGCCCGTACTTCCAGCTTTCTTTTCTCCAGGTAGTATTTATTTACGTCGGTAATTTCATATTCACCACGAGCACTTGGCTTTAAGTTTTTAGCCACCTCTACCACCGAGTTGTCATAAAAATATATACCCGGTACTGCAAAATGACTTTTAGGTTTCGCTGGTTTTTCCTCAATACTGATGGCTTTTAGGTTTTTATCAAATTCAACCACGCCATAGCGCTCCGGATCGGCCACCTGATAAGCGAAGATGATACCGCCATCCGGAGACTGACATGAGCGCATCATATCGCCGAGACCCGCACCATAAAAAATATTGTCTCCCAAAATGAGCGAACTTGAATCATTTCCAATAAAGGGAGCACCCAGCACGAAGGCCTGGGCAAGTCCATTTGGCTCGTATTGTGGTACGTAAGAGAAAGACATGCCCAACTGGGAACCGTCACCCAGAAGCTGTTCAAATTTCGGCAAATCATGTGGTGTGGATATAATCAGCACCTCCCTGATGCCAGCGAGCATAAGTGTGCTCAGCGGATAATAAATCATGGGTTTATCATAAACCGGCATGAGTTGCTTACTAACAGCCAGTGTCAATGGGTAAAGTCGGGTACCCATTCCACCGGCAAGTATGATTCCTTTCATATAATATAATTAGCCAATTAGCTAATGTGCTAATCTTATTTAATAATTGAGATTATAGAATTACCTGTTCAACCTTTTTTGTTTCCCGGCTTTTTTCAGCCATAAAACCCATCACGTGGCTTTCGATTGAGGCATCAATGGTGGAAGTCAACAAATCCGGATTGCGCTGCCCTACTGCCTGAAGCCAGTCACGAACCAGCCGCCAGTCGCCGCCTCCGTGCCCGTCACCGCTTGACTGGTCATAAACCGTACTCTTGCCCGTACGGAAGTCATTAACTGTAAAGGTTTCCATATCCCCCACTACATCCCCCATGCTACCCATGATACGGGTACGGCGTCCAGCATAAGAGGTAAATGCTTCCATCGAAAAACTGGCAGTGGTACCCCCTTCAAAAACCATGGACGAAACATAATGATCCTCCTGATTATTATCCATGTCGTACACGCAGCGTCCGTAATTGGTAGTCCTCAATTGTTCGAGGATATACTCACCTTGCTTAGACTTGTCCTCTGGCAGATCAAATACATACGTTCTGGCTCTTTCCCGGTAATAGATCTTCATGGCAGAGTATGGACAGGTGGCTTCAGCAGCACAGCCATCCATACACCTGGGTGTGCTGCCCGCTGGCGCATTTTCTTTCCGGAACCAACTCAAACTGCCCATGGCTACTATTTCCCGGCATGGTTTGCCAATCATCCAACGCATGATATCGAGATCGTGGCAGCTTTTGGCTAAAATGATAGGTGTCGTAGCATGTCTGTCATGCCAGTTGCCCCGAACATAACTGTGGCTCATGTGAATATGCTCAATGGGTTCCATGTGCTGCACACTGATTATCTCTCCCAACTGTCCACTTTGCATGATCTCCCGCAATTTGATGAAATAAGGAGCATAGCGAAGCACATGACAAACAGCCACGATCCTGCCTGTTTTTTTGGTCATAGCCAGTATGTCCCGGCATTCTTTCTCTGAGGGGGAAATTGGCTTTTCCAGCAGCACATCATATCCGGCTTTCAGGGCGGCCATACAAGGACCGTAATGCAAATCGTCCGGAGTAGTGACCAACACGGCATCGGCAAATTTCGGACGCTGAAAAACATGCTCCCAGGTTTCAAAACGGTTTTCTTCCGGAATGTTGTGCTTTTCCGTATACCGTTCGTTGCGAACAGGAATTGGTTCTGCAACGCCCACGACATCCATCTCATCTGGATAACTTAAAGCAAAGTTCCCGTAAACATTCCCCCTGTTGCCAGCACCAAGAGTGATCACTGTCACTGGCTTTTCCGGCTTGCGGTGAAGCGGATTGTATGACAAATCAGGTATGATCTGATGAACGTCATATTCGTCTTTGAAACCGCTTAACATGGCTGCTCCTGTTGCGACTCCAAGCGTTTTGAGGATTTTACGTCGTGAAATAGGCATGATCGGAAGGGTTTAAATACCTGTTCTTGAAAAATTTCCAAGCCAAAGGTAAAAAAGCCCTCCGGAAAAACCGGAAGGCTTTCGCGCTTTGGGATCATGATGTTCGGGGGGGAATTATTGCAAATTAAACCTGACCGGGATGGTATATCTAACTTTTACCGGATACCCATTTGATTCACCCGGCAACCAGTTTGGCATAGCAGAAACTACCCGCACGGATTCCTGACCACAGCCCCCTCCAATGTCTTTTATGATCTCTACACCATAGATCTCTCCTTCTTTACCTATCACAAAAGACAGGACAACCACACCCTGAATGTTGTTTTCCCTGGCCAGATCCGGATAGCGAATATGTTTTTTCAGGTATTCGAAAAGCTCGGATTCTCCTCCAATGAAAGAAGGCGCTTTTTGAAGCTCATAGGGAGCTTTTATGCCGTCATCCGGGATTCCAGCTTCACCTTTATTATTGGTTGTAACCAATTCGGAACCAAGATCCGGTGGACCTGTATCATCTAATCCACTTGATGTTGTCCTTCCAATTTCCTGATTAGCCTGGATGAGTACATCATGTGAAGAAAACTCATCAGTATCCTGCACAAGTTCATCGCTTTCCACTATGGGTGGCACAAACTTGATTACGCTCCGTGGTGTTCTACTTTTTTTCAACTTTGGCAATGGCTTTGCTGGAGTCATAGTTAGTTTCGGAAGTACCAAATCACACAAGTGCCTTTCCTCAATCTCTGCTTCAAGATGACTAGAATGGCTACCAAAAGCTTTTAGCAGATTGGGCAACAAGGTTAGCAGAGCAATTAAACCCAGGCCAATACCCAGTGCCTTCACAAGCGTTTTTGGATATTCTCTTCTTATCTGATAGGCGCCATAAGCCTTGTTACGATTGGCAAATACCAATTCCAGTGCGTCCCTGTGGGACACAGTTTTTTGTGCTTTCATTTCCCTTAAAATTAAATGGTGAAAAGATGTCTAAGCTGGCCTGCCTATATTAATAAGATGCACCTTATTGATGTTTTGGCGTGTAAAACAGAACTATTTGAACATAAAAAAAGCGGTCCCGAAAAATCGGAACCGCTTACTAAACTTTCTAATTCACGCAGGTCAATTACCATTGAACTGCCCAGAATCATTCAACTATTTGTTACTCAAGTTTGAAACGCACAGGCAATGTGTAGCGAACTTTTACAGCATGACCATTCGCTTCACCTGGCGTCCATTTTGGCATTGACTTCACAACACGGACGGCTTCTTTACCGCAACCACCGCCAATATCCCTAAGAATTTGCACATCACTCACAGAGCCGTCTTTATTGACTACGAATGTGAGCGGTACAACTCCGGAAATGTTGTTTTCTTTAGCCAGAGCCGGGTATTCAATGTTTTTCTGTAGGAACTTGAACAGTTCGCCTTCTCCACCAGGGAAACTTGGTGGCTTTTGAATGTCAAACATTTCAAAAGTCTTTTCCTCTACCACCTTTGGCTCTTCAATAATTTCAAGCTCAGAAGGGTTCTCATCGATGGTTGGAGGAGCCTCATCGTTACCTTTTTTATCCTCGGTACCGATATCTTCTTCTTTCTCAACGAGTTCTTCAATTGCCTTTTGCTCCTCTTCAACCACCTCTTCATCCTTCTTCACAACAGGAGGTACAAACTTAACTGTAGACCTTGTTGGAGGCGGCGGCGTTGGAGGCGGCGGCGGTGGCGGTGGCGGTGGATTGTTTGGATCAATATCCGGTGGAGGGCCCAATTCTGCAATTACATCAATTGGCTTCTCTTTAGGTACCATTCCACGAACCGCACTCATAATGGCCGGGAGTACAGCGACAAACACAATCAATAACAAACTGATGGCCAAAGCCCGGCTCAAATACTTGGTATAAGCACGGCGGAGCTGATACGCTCCGTAAGCCTTGTTACGGTTTGAAAAGATTATGTCCAGTACATCCCGATAGGTGACATTCCCTTTTTCTTGTGCCATGGATCTTTAATTTTAATTATTTATGCTTCAAACGCCGGCTCACAAACCGGCGATTCGGCAGATTAATTTTTAGTTGGTGGCAGCATCAAGCTGTTCTTCAGCACTAAACTTCAGGCCTCCTGCAGGATTCTTTACAAATTCCCGTTCCAGATCGGAAACGTTCAGGATCACGTAGTAACGAACCTTGGTAATGGCCATTTCATCCAGCGCATCCACCAGATTTTTATACCTGGACTCTCTCATGGGCTTGATGATCACGTTGATGTAAGAACCTTTGAGGTCTTCTTCAACCCCTTCTTTGTTCTTTTTCTTGTAATCCTCCATCCCGAAAATGCCTTTTACCTTGTCCATTTTGTTCAAGATGACCTGGCGAAGCCCTTCTGCAGAATAATCTGTAGAGTCGAGCTTGGCATCAGTAATACCTTCGTACCAGTAAACTTTATCGTCAGCACCCAACAAAAGGGTAAGTACTTTTGATTCCTTTACTGGTGGAGGGGGATCCTCTTTATCAACATCTTTATCCGGCATTACAAGTGCCATGATTTGAGGTTTAGCCAGTGTTGTTGTCAACATGAAGAACGTAATGAGCAGGAACCCGAGGTCAACCATTGGCGTAAAGTCAATTTTGGTTGACATCTTTTTGGATCTGACCTTTTTACCTTTCTGTTTACCACCACCGGTGTCTTGAGCTATTTCAGCCATATCGCTGTTGCTTTTTTTTGATGAATGATACAGGAGTCAGTTAAACAATACCAACTCCCCGATTCAGTTATTCTTCACCCTCTTTCTTGGCGCCGCCCTCAAGCGATGTGATCAGGTTAAATTTATTGACATTAATATCTGTCAAAGTATTGATCACTTTCTCAATGGCGGGGTAAGGAGTGTCTTTATCAGCTTTTACAACCATCACGTACTCGTCCTTTACTTTTCCTTCCTGTTTCATTCGGAATTGTGCAAGACGTGCATTGTGAATCCAGTCGGCCAACTCACTGTTATTAATATCAGCTGTATCAACCGGAATTCCTTCGCTTTTATAAGAAGCTCTTTCGGTTGGTGACAGGTCGATATACTTTTTGAGTTGCTTGCGAGGCACTCCAAATCCACCCAGATTGGCAAACTTGAGCTTCTCCTGGTCATCCAGGCCTAGATTGTAACGAGAGTTAACATCATCAATTAGGCTCATACGGGTGTGCGATCCCGCCATATCCAGAAATATCTGTCCTTCCTTGCTAACGGTAATGGTAAGCGTACCTGCGTCAGGAAGTTTGGTTTCAGATATGGACGATGGCGTATCCACAACGACGGTCTCCTGTGGCTTGGCCTTTGCTGTAAGCATGAAGAAGGTCAACAGGAGAAATGCCACATCAGTCATCGCTGTCATGTCGATGGACGGCGCACCCCGTTTTGGTTTATGCTTTGGCATATCTTTTTATTTATGAGTTAAGAATTTTGAACGTTGGGTAACCAGTAAAATTAGTGGCCCTTCGCTGCAAAAGTCTGTGTCAGGCTATAACCGGCTTCATCAATACGGTAGGTCATGTTATCGATACGGCTGGTGAAGAAGTTATAAAAAATGATGGCCAGTGAGGAAGTACCGATACCCAATGCGGTATTGATAAGTGCCTCAGAGATACCTGTTGCAAGAGCTGTTGAATCAGGAGCACCTGCAGTTGCCAGAGAGGCGAATGCACGGATCATACCCAATACAGTTCCGAACAGACCAAAAAGAGTTGCGATAGAAGCGATGGTAGCCAGAATGTTGAGGTTTTTCTCCAACATTGGAAGCTCCAGGGTAGTTGCCTCTTCAATTTCTTTTTGAATGGCGATCACCTTCTCATCTTTTTCCATAGCAGTGTCTTTCTGCATTTCTTCAAACTTGCCCAAGCCTGCGCGAACCACGTTGGCAACGGCTCCTTTTTGCTTATCGCAGGAACTAACAGCTCCACTGATATCTCCACGATCCAGGAAACCTTTGATACCGCGCACGAATGTGTCGATGTTTCCTGTTCCACGAGCCTGGCGCAAAGTGATAAAGCGCTCAATAACAAAAACCAATACTGTAAAGAACAAAGTCATCAGGATCGGAACAACCCATCCACCTTTGTAGATGGTACCCAGGTAGTTACCGGGCAGTGGATCTTTTGTATTATCCCCGTCTACGAAATTGTCTGGCGCACCAAATACATAAGAAAAGATCAATCTGGCGACTACATACAATACAGGAATAATGATGTAAGGGAAAATTGCTCCAAAACTTCCTGTTTGTTTAGCTTGAGTAGGTTTAGCTGCTGTCATGCTGCGTTAAAAATTTAGTTAATGAATGATTTAGTTTGATAAACCTCATAAAGAGGACAGCATAGGGCGCCGGAACCCACTTTCCCGACCTGGTTTACATACTTAGATGCCGGGTGATGGATTTTTGGCGTGCGCATTGTTATTTTTTTTGCGCTGCCTATGCCGCATTTTCTAACAGAGGCGAATTTTCTTCGCGGTAAAAATAGTGTATGGTTTACAATTACCGCAAAAACTAACTGTAATTTCATTTTAAATTAGCCTTGGAAGGACCAATTAAATTTTCAAAAAGGGTCTGGCAAGATGAAATAAGTGGGAAATGGGCATTTGATATCACAATATATCAAGTGCAAAAACACAGTAGTGAGGTATGTAACGGACTGGTATAGGCTTTCGATGCCTGAGAAAAGAAATACAGATCGAATATCGGAAATCGAACAAATCGAATATCGCTAATCAATTGTTGATGCTGCTCCTATTTCAAGGCAGCCCGTAAATTAGAAAGCCGATCAAGCAAACCTTCAAGCTTATCAAGCGGAAGCATATTGGCTCCATCCGATTTGGCTTCTGAAGGTTTGGGGTGCGTTTCAATAAAAAGACCGTCAACACCGGTTGCAATGCCGGCTTTGGCAATGGTTTCTATCAGTGCCGGTCTTCCACCGGTAACTCCGGCGCTTTGATTTGGCTGCTGTAAACTGTGGGTGCAATCGAGCACCACCGGCACCTCGAATGACTGCATGGTTGGAATTCCTCTGAAATCAACCACCAGATCCTGATATCCAAACATGGTTCCTCTTTCTGTAAGAACCACATTTGGGTTCCCGGCATCTTGCACTTTTTTAACCGCAAACTGCATCGCTTCCGGACTAACAAACTGCCCTTTTTTGATATTAACTACTTTTCCAGTTTCAGCAGCTGCCTGCAACAAACTTGTCTGACGACACAAAAATGCCGGAATTTGCAACACATCAACATATTCAGCTGCCATGGCAGCTTCAACATCACTGTGTATGTCTGTTACTGTCGGAATATCAAAATGGCGACCAATTTTCTGCAGTATCTTCAGTGCTTTTTCATCCCCAATACCTGTAAATGAATCTCCCCTGCTTCGATTTGCTTTCCGGTATGACCCTTTAAATATATACGGGATCTTCAGCTTTTGGCAAAGTTCATTGACCTGTCCGGCAATATCAAAAGCCATCTGTTCTCCTTCAATGGCACATGGACCGGCAAGCAGGAAAAAATTTTTGGAATCACTGTTTTGTAGGCGCGGGATGTTTAGCATGGAAATGGATAATGAACAATGGATAATGAACAATGAACAATGATATATTAATATGATTGATCAATCATTAGGCAAAGGTCGGCAAGCCAATTTAATTCCAAAGCTAAAAAGCTCTTGATATTAAATATTGTTCATTGTTCATTGTTCATTGTTCATTGTTCATTGTTCATTGTTCATTGTTCATTGTCCATTGTTCATTGTCCATTGTCCATTATCCATTATTCATACCGCAGCGCTTCAATCGGATCCAGCCTGGCGGCTTTCATAGCCGGATAGAATCCGGAAACCACGCCTACGATCATACAGAGTGAAAAACCCAGGAACATCCAGGCCCAGGGGATGAGGAAACTTCCACCCAATAATGGGGTAACGATATTGCCGATCAGAATACCGAGGAATATGCCAACCAATCCACCGATCTGGCAAATAACAATGGCTTCAGTCAAAAACTGTAACAGAACACTTTGGCGAGTTGCTCCTAGCGCCTTATATATGCCTACTTCCCGGGTTCTTTCCGTTACGCTGACCAGCATGATATTCATTAAGCCGATGGCAGCGCCCAAGAGGGTCATCAGGCCTATAGCAACAGCCGCCAGTCTTAAAGTAGCGGTATTTTCTTTTAATATGGCTACGATGCTGTTGCTGGCAAATAGTCTGAAATCATCGTCTTCGCCAGGCCTAAGCCCACGTACCTGGCGAAAAAGTCCGGTTGCTTCCGATTGAGCAGCTTCCAGACTTGTGGGGTCATTAACGGCTACAATCAAAAAAAAGTCTCTGTCGCCACCGCCAAACAGTGATTTTACTTTGACTAGAGGTGCATATATTTTCCTGTCGCTGGACTCATTCATGGTTGAACCCTTGGATGCCATTATCCCAACGACCCGGTATCTGCCTCCATTTATGGCAATGATCTGGTTTAGGGCTTTTTCATTTTTATTGTCAAACAAAGTTTTGACAATGTCTTGTCCGATGACTGCTACCGGAGCCCCACTCTCAACTTCAGTTATGGAAAAGTTGCGACCAAGGGCTATTTCCACCCCCTGAACATCCATAAAGTTTTCATCCGCACCATTGAACTGAACATTTGGATTGCTTTTTTTGTCTCCAAATTTCACTGTAGCACTCCCGGTTCCATAACAACCAACCGCCACTTTTGCAGGGAAGTCGAAGCGCTCTTTGAATTCCATCGCCTGCCGATAGTCAATGGCATCAGCCCGTTTACTGGTTCTGCCCCGGTGGTTACTTTTCACCTCTCCCCATTTTCGTTCGATGCTGAATGAATTGGCACCAAGCCCCGAAAAGTTATCACTTAGAGAGTAGGCAATGGCATCAATGGCTGTTAAAATCCCTACAAGAGCCATGATTCCAAAGGCAATAATTAACAAGGTTAATATAGCCCTGAGCATATTTGCCCGGATGTTCTGAAAAGCCATGCTGAGAATTTCTGAAAAAGCCATCCTTAGGAATTTGATATTGTGATAATGGGATAATTTGACAATAGGACTCAAATGTAACCTTTGTTGGAGCGTGAATTTGGTCAATTAGAGACAGGCATTTTAAAATTCGATGAATAGGTGCGATTACAGGATTGAAAAAAATGTGATATTTTGATTTTATGGAAAATACAGTCGTGAGACCTGACATTTTTAAAGGATTTCCGGGAGTATCTGCCGGACAAAGCACCCGGCATGGAGGTATAAGTCCCGCCCCCTGGGCTAGTCTCAACCTGGGAAAGAGTACGGATGACAGTTTGGAAAATGTTGCTGAAAACCGAAAGCGTTTTGTTCATTCGCTGGGTTTTGAACCAAAGCAGATGGCCTGGTCAAAACAGGTGCATGGGTCGGAAATCTGGCAAGTTTATCAACCAGGTGCTGCTGAAGGGTATGACGCGTTGATTAGCGATCAAAAAAATATACTGCTTTGTGTTTCCGTGGCCGATTGCACACCTATATTAGTATACGATTCAAAAAACCAGGTCATTGCTGCCATACACGCAGGTTGGAAAGGAACCGCAGCCAAACTAGTGGGGAAAACGCTGCAACTTATGCACCATCAATTTGGAACAACTGGCAGAGACTGCAGCGTATATATAGGTACCTGTATCGACGAATGTTCCTTTGAAGTAGGTGAAGAGGTTGCCGCTCAATTCGACGATATTTTTAAACTCTATGATCCTGTCAGAAAGAAATTTTTTGTAGACCTGAAAACGGCAAATGCAACACAATGTTGGAATTTTGGTATCCCGGTGAAACAAACTGAAATTTCACCCTTCTGCACTTTTCGGCACAATCATAACTTTTTCTCGCATAGAAAAGAAAAAGGCCTGACCGGAAGAATGATGGCTGCCATTGGCATGCAATGATGCACTGTAAATTACCTGAAAATCAATTTGATAGTCAAAAACCAAGTAACCAGACTAATTTCGCGCAAATTAGTTTGTACAGATTACTTACGGAATAACAAGGTGGCACTGGTGGAAATTATAATGCCGTGCTCCTTAAAAAGAGAGTCTTGGCATTCAAAAACTTATGGATTAACCAAGCTTCGGAAATTTCTTACCATGGAGGACTCTTACCTCACCATAAAACAGCCTGCGAGTGGCGAATTCAAGGACAGGGGCAGCCGTTTCATAGGCTATGCATTTCCGGTAAAATCTGAAGAAGACATCAGTGCAAATATCGAAGCTCTGAAAAAGGAGCATTTCAAAGCGCGGCATCACTGTTTTGCCTGGAGGCTGGGTACAGATGGTCAGCGATTCAGAGCAAATGATGATGGAGAACCCAGTGGTACGGCAGGAAGGCCAATTTTGGGGCAGATTGACTCTTTGGAGCTCACGGATGTGCTGGTGGTGGTGGTCAGGTACTTTGGAGGAACACTTTTGGGAACATCCGGACTGATTCAAGCCTACCGGGAAGCTGCAGCGACCTCACTTAGTCATGCAGAGATTAAAGAGGTTGTCGTTCAAAAGGAATTTCTGATTGATTGCGACTATGCATTAATGCCGGAAGTCATTCATGCTTTAAAGACCAGGGATATTGAGATATATAACCAGGATTTTGGAGAAAAAGCCCTGATACGAATAGGCATTAGGCTCAGTCAAATAGAAGAAAAACTACTTTCGCTGAGGGCAGCCATTTGGAAAGTTAGTGAAGAGGAAGCCAAAACATTGGACTGGCCACCTGGCATTGACCTGCTCGACGAGTAATTTGACAGTTGGAGACATTCAAGTGGTAAATCCTAAAATGTAAAACGACAGATTCAACCTTTTGCGTTCAGCTTAGTCAAAGCTTTAATCTCATCTGCAAAAATCGGTTTTCATGAATGCTCGCCTGTTTTTCACATATCTTGTCATTGCATCCGTATCCCTGCTTTCACTCGGAAACAAAAACGGTCGTGCCTCCTCTGCAAACAAAGGCAATACGGGCGCACCGGGAGATGAAACCTCTCTGGGTTTGCCCAAAACCTGTATGAATTGTCACAATCAGGGCCCTATTGTTGCCGATGTGGAGATTACCGTACTGGATGCCGACAGTGTTGCCATAACTGCTTACAAACCCGGCGAAACCTATACTGCACAGGTAAAAATCATGGCTTCCGGTCCAGATCTGCAAGGATATGGATTTCAAATGATCGCCCTGCGAAACAACGGAAATACAGATTTAGACGGTTTTAAGGATATGAATCCCAATAATTATAAAATCGCCAGCATATCCAACGGACGCACCTATGCGGAACACGACAACATTTCCAGTAGTAACCTTTTCAAGGTAACATGGGTTGCCCCGCCTGGAGGTACCGGGGGAGTCACGTTTTACGCGGCAGGAAATGGCGTAAATAAAAACGGCATGACAAGCGGAGACGGAGCAGGCGTTGATTCTCTTCAGCTCAATGAGTTTGGCACTTCACCCAGCTCAGAACCAAACATAAATGAAACGGTACTGATGGTTTCTCCCAACCCAATTGCCGACTTGGCAAAAGTCACCATAGCCGGGTCATCAACAAGCGATTTCAGTCTCTCAGCCTATGATAATAGAGGTGTGCTTTTTTTGCAAAAAACTGTTGAACTAGTCAATTCTGATGCTCAAATTGTAGAAGTATCTACCGCAGGTTGGCCCCCCGGCATATATTATTTTACATACGAGACAGAAAAAAGCCGCAAAATAGTTAAAACCATAAAACTTTAACTATCAGGCACTTGCATCGACAGCAAAGGTTTTTTAACTTTGTATTTACACTAAGGCACACCTTTTGAGAGTTACCTAGTTGGTTGAATACCGTATTAAATGTATACACCTCGATATTTCGGGGTAGAAACAAAACCTGCTACTGATGAAAAATCTGATTTTAGTTCTCCTGTTCGCACCTGCTTTTGCATTTGCCACTCAAGGGAACCCTGGTCTCGAAATTATTTCAACGGCATTAAATACCGGAGATATTGAAACTTTATCCAAGTATTTTGCCGACAATGTTGAAATTTCCATTCAGGATAGAGAACAAATTTATCCCAAGGCAAAAGCAACGGAAGTGCTGCGTGCATTCTTTGACAGCAACAAGCCAAAGGCTTTTAACCAGGTGCACAAAGGCACCAGCCGCGAAAGCAGCGACCAATATTGTATTGGTAACCTTTCTGCGAGTACCGGTACTTACCGCGTGTATCTTTACCTGAAAGTAAGTGGCGACAGCGCTACAATTCAGGAGATACGCCTCGACAAGCAATAATTATTTCCCCCTCAGACTCCTCAACGGCTTCGGGATGATTCCCGGAGCCGTTTTTTTTGCTTGTACTGTTGAGAGTTTGTACTTTTGCATCCCTTTCGGAAGAGGTTCTAGTGGAATAGATTCTTTCGGTCAACAATAATTTTAAATTTAGATACATTTACATGGGTAAAGGAGATCCAAGATCAAAAAGAGGCAAGATCGTTCGTGGCTCACACGGAAAAAGCAGACCAAAACTCAAAAAAGTGAAAACTGTTTTGAAAAACCAGGCAAAAGCCTGATCCTGCCGTCTCATAAAAAGCCTTTCCTCGTACCAGTTTCAGGAAAGGCTTTTTTATATCCCTTTTTTACTGTTAAAACCTAAATGACATCCAGATATGCAGAAATTCATTGTTTTGCTTGTTGCCCTCTATATGAGTTCTTTTGCCGTGAATGGTCAAACCGTAGCCGGCGTTTGGAAAACCATTGATGACGAGACAGGAGAGCCTAAAAGTCACCTGGAGCTATTTGAAGCAGATGGTAAGCTTTACGGGAAAGTGGTAAAACTGTTGAAATCAGCACCAGATAAAACCTGCGAAAAATGTCCTGGAGAACGAAAGGACAAACCCATTCTCGGCATGATCGTATTGGTGAACATGATCCTGAAAGATGGCTACTATCAATCCGGAGATATTCTGGATCCGGAAAAAGGAAAATGGTATCGTTGTAAACTATGGTTAAAATCCGGTGACCCTAATACGCTAATGGTAAGGGGGTATATCGGTCCATTTTACCGTACTCAGACCTGGCACAGGCAAATATGAGCCACTAATCTGGCCATTCAACTGCTTTTCTCAGGTGAATCCTGCAGCAGCCACAATAACTTTCAATATTTTTTTTGAAGAGCTTTGCCAGAATAAAAAATCAACCTAATTTTGCATCCGCTTTTTAAGAGCGATTGGGTCATGGTGTAATCGGTAACACAGCAGATTTTGGTTCTGTTATTCAGGGTTCGAGTCCTTGTGACCCAACAAAAAAGTGCAATTATCTGGATGTCAGGTAGTTGCACTTTTGTTTTATGCCCTATTATATCCACTCCCTTACCATATTCTCTGGCCATCACCCTGAATTAGCTTAGTTTTGTAACATTCAACAGACAATCTGTGTGATTGTCAGAAACCAAACTGCTCATGAATTCAGGCAAAAACAGTCGTTTGCTCTCCAGAAATGTGCTGGTACTTTCAGCAGTAAGCCTGTTTACCGACATTGCGAGCGAGATGCTATATCCCGTGATGCCTATTTACCTGAAGAGCATTGGTTTCTCCATCATACTCATTGGGATACTGGAAGGTTTGGCGGAAGGCATTACCGGACTAAGTAAAGGGTATTTTGGTACCAGGAGTGACGCTATTGGTCGTCGGCTCCCATTTGTGCAGTTGGGTTATGCGCTGAGTGCGGTGTCCAAACCCATGATGGTTGCCTTTATATATCCGATTTGGGTATTTTTGGCCAGAACACTCGATCGGTTGGGGAAAGGCATCCGTACCGGCGCCCGGGATGCCCTGCTTTCCGATGAAGCCTCTGTGGAAACGAAAGCCAGGGTATTCGGTTTCCATCGGGCGATGGATACATTCGGGGCTGTTCTTGGCCCCTTGTTGGCTCTTTTATATTTAAATTGGTATCCGGAAGATTATCGCAATTTGTTCCTGATTGCTTTTGCACCGGGACTAATTGCCTTCGGCTTTACATTTTTCATCCGGGAAAATAATCAGCGGGTAGCACAAAAAGTAAGCAAACCTCGATTAGCCGATTTCCTTAAATACTGGAAACAAAGCCCCTCTTTGTACAGAAAGCTGGTTGTCGGCTTGCTGTTTTTTGCCCTTTTCAATAGCTCCGACGTATTTCTGCTTTTAAAGATCAAGGAAATTGGAGGGTCAGATACATGGTTAATAGGTGCCTATATATTCTACAACCTCATTTACGCTCTTGCCGCCTATCCAATGGGCGTGCTGGCAGATAAGGTAGGCATTAAAAAAGTGTTCTGCGGGGGTATTATGACATTTGGAATGGCCTATTCTCTTATGGCTGTGGCCAGCACGCAACTCCATTTTTTCATCGTTTTCTTTTTATATGGCCTTTTTGCGGCGGCCACCGAAGGACTTGCGAAAGCCTGGATCAGCAATTTAGCTGAGCGTGACAGAACGGCAACTGCCATTGGAACATTTACCGCATTTCAAAGTATTTTTTCTATGATGGCAAGTGCCGTGGCAGGAATTATATGGTATGCAATTGGACCAAATGTGGTCTTTGGCATGAGTGCCGTTGCTGCCTTAGCCACCTTTATTTACTTGCTTCGAATCAGGTTTACACAGCCGGCTTGATATTACCATTTGGTAGATTTTTCCACCAATTCGCCAGTGAAATTTTCATAAGCAATTCAAAATCAAAAAGTTTTGAAATCGGGGGAGTTGCCTTGTCACTTTTTAAACAAAAACTGTTAACTTTGAGGTGACCAAATCCCAACTTTAAAACTTTTGCACTGTTGAAAAATAGGATGCACTCCCTGGATTTAATGGTTGGATAATTGAAATAAGTTTACATTAAATTAACCTAAGTGCATGCTTATCAGGATGCTAAGGAATTTGAAAGGACGATATTGCTGATGTTGATAACCCAATGCGGCTGTTGGTAAATCAGCTGGTTTTGAGGGTTATCCACATATATTTAAGGAGTTTTCCACATAATTTCGCCATACGGATTGTTTGAAAATTGAAATCATTGGATTGAAATCCTAAGTTTGTCCTCCGCCATCGGGACACTTGTTAAATAAATATATACATGACAGAAGCGGGCAAAAGTCAGCAAACTTATAAGACAGGCGATCGCACAAAACGCAAGTCTGTCCAAAACAGTGATGGCCTATCCACTTATGTATTCGGGAAGGTTCAGCCACAGGCAATTCCATTGGAAGAGGCTGTGCTTGGCGCCCTAATGCTAGACCGGGATGCCCTTCCCATGGTTATGGATATACTGCGTGCCGAAAGCTTTTACAAGGAATCTCACCAGGTAATCTATGAGGCCATTATTAAATTGTTCGAACGATCTAACCCGGTTGACTTGCTGACAGTGACTGAGGAGTTGAAAAAAAGTGGAGACCTGGAAAAAGCGGGAGGCGGCTATTACCTCGTTGAACTCACACACCGGGTAGCCTCGGCAGCCAATATTGAGTACCACGCCCGCATCATTGCTCAAAAACACATTCAAAGGGAGCTTATCAGCGTAAGCACAAGCACGATTAAGGATGCCTACGAGGACACAACCGATGTGTTTACACTCCTTGATGAAGCTGAAAAAGGGCTTTTTTCCATTACCCAAAACAACCTGAGCCGAAGCTACGAAAGCATGGGCACGATCAGCAACCGGGTGTTGAAACAAATTGAAGCCATTTCGGGTAATGAAGGAGGACTTACTGGTGTTCCAAGCGGTTTCACCGACCTTGACCGCCTCACTTCCGGATGGCAGGCTTCCGATCTGATCATCATTGCGGCCCGTCCGGGTATGGGTAAAACATCTCTTGTATTGGCCGTTTGCCTGAATGCTGCCCGGGATTTTAACAAAGGAGTTGCCTTGTTCTCACTGGAGATGGCAAGCGCTCAGCTGGTACAACGACTAATTTCCATGGAATCGGAAATTGCGGGATCGAAATTGCGCAATGGCAAGCTTGAAGATTATGAGTGGCAGCAATTAAAAACGACCATTGAACGCCTGAATTCGGTTCCAATATTTATTGACGACACTCCGGCCATCAACATATTTGAATTGCGTGCAAAGTGCCGCAGGTTGAAACAGCAACACGATATTCAGCTCATCATCATTGACTATTTGCAATTGATGACCGGCACCACCGAAGGTAAAAATGGAAACAGGGAGCAGGAAATTGCCGGCATCTCCCGGGCATTGAAAAGTCTGGCCAAAGAAATCAACGTTCCGGTAATCGCCTTGTCACAGCTGAGCCGTGCCGTAGAAACCCGTGGAGGCAGTAAACGACCACAATTGAGTGATCTTCGTGAATCAGGATCCATTGAGCAGGATGCTGATATGGTAGCGTTTATTTACCGCCCGGAATATTATCAGATTCTGGAAGATGAAAGCGGTCAAAGTCTGAAGGGAATTGCGGAGTTCATCATTGCCAAGCACCGCCACGGGGCACTTGAAACCATCAGAATGAAATTCACCGATACCTTTGCCAAATTCTCCAATCTCGATGACCCTGCATTCAATGGTTTGGACAACCCGCTTTCTGGCCCCTTCCAGCCAAGTATGGTTACCCGTTCCTCCCGCATGAATGACGAAGACATTCCATTCTAAGTAGAAGTGGCAAACTTAAATAAAAGCGCCCCGCAGGTTTATACACTTACGGGGCGCTTCTATTTTTTACCAGACAAATAATATTCTAGTCGTCCAGTTTCTTTTTCTCAGCATCGCGCAAACCCTGGCGGAATTCATCTTCCACAGAGTTTTTGGCATTGTTGAATTCACGGATACCACGTCCAAGGCCACGCATCAGTTCAGGAATTTTTTTACCCCCGAAAAGCAACACCACCACGAAAAAAATAAGCATGATTTCAGTGCCACCCAACTGATTCAGAAATAATAATGTGTCAGTCATAACTGTTGAATTAAATGATGGAAAATCCGGTTTGGGAACCGGCTTTTATGAATATTCCTTCGACTAAAAAGGAAGGACAAAGTTACATCAGTCTGTATCGGAATCGATTATTTTTTATTTCTTTTTGAGCCCCTTTTTCTAAGAACAATGTTAATGTTCCGCAAAGCTGCATCTGTGCATAAATCCAATGAAGCAGATCAAGACCTGCTTGAATCCTTTACCATGACCAATGCTAAATTTAAGCTTTTTTGCAATTTCTACCAATACGCTAAACCAAGCAGTGTGAATTTCGTTTCTCTACTTGCCTGGCCAACCTTTGTAAAGCCACTTTGAATAGCAGCTTTTGGGGGCTAAAATTGCCATTGTCCTGTAAAAATGCAGACTACATGAAAATCAAAGAAATAATAGGAATTCTGGAAGAAGTTGCCCCGAGCCATTTACAAGAGTCTTATGACAACGCAGGTTTAATTGTTGGCAACCCGGATTCTGAAGTTACGGGTATTCTATTTTGTCTGGATTCTACGGAAGCCATTGTTGAGGAAGCTGTTGAACGATCCTGCAATCTGATAATAGCGCACCACCCCATTGTCTTCAGAGGGCTAAAAAGGCTGAACGGTACAAATTATGTTGAGAGAACTGTAATCAGTGCCATTCGCAAGCAAGTGGCGGTTTACGCCATTCACACGAATCTTGACAACGTTTTCCGGCATGGGGTAAATGAAAAGATCGCCCAAAAACTTGGACTCACCAATACCAGGATATTGCAGCCCAAACCGGGATATGATGAAAGTATCGGGGCCGGAATTATTGGCAAACTTCCAAAACCCATGGACGAAGAGCAGTTTTTGAAGCAGGTGAAAAGTCAAATGAAAACCAACTGCGTCAGACATACTGCCTTGCGCAATAAGCTGGTTGAAAAAGTAGCTGTATGCGGCGGTTCTGGCAGTTTTGTACTTCCAGAAGCCTTGCGGCAAGGAGCAGATGTCCTGGTTACTGCCGATTTTAAATACCACGAGTTTTTTGATGCCGAAGGCAAATTGATCATAGCAGATATTGGGCATTATGAAAGCGAACAATTCACCATTGAACTTTTACATGAAATAATAAGCAAAAAACTCCCTACCTTTGCGCTCCATTTGACAAAACTGAGCACAAATCCGGTATTTTATCTATGATAATCAGCGGATTACCCATATTTCAGTTAAGCTATCAAAATAATTCACTCACTCATTCATAATTCAGAATGTCCGTAGAAGCATCCATTGCCGACAAACTTACCATGATGTGGAATTTGCAGCAAATCGATTCCCAATTAGATGAACTGCAAATCCTCAAAGGAGAACTCCCTATGGAGGTCGCTGATCTTGAAGACGAAGTTGCCGGACTCGACACTCGTATCAAGAAATTAAAAGCCTCTCTCAAAGAAAGCGAGACAGAAATCGCTAAAATGCAAACCGACGCCAAAGAAGCTGATGCCAATATCAAGAAATATCAGAAACAGCTGGACGAGGTAAAAAACAACCGCGAGTATGAAGCGCTGACAAAAGAAATTGAATTGGCCAAGCTCGACATTCAGCTTTCTGAAAAGCGCGTTCGCGAAGCAAAAGGCGGTATCGATGCCAAGAAAGAGACATTAGCCATTGCCGAGTCTAAATACGAGGCAAAAGAAAAAGAACTTGAAGCCAAGAAAGTTGAACTTCAGGGAATTATTGAAAAAACTGAGGCTGAAGAAAACAAGTTGCGCAATCAAAGTGACAAGGCGCGCAAGGGTATTGAAGAACGCCTTATCAAGGCCTATGACAAAACCCGTCGCACTTATCGCAACGGACTGGCAGTTGCCACGGTAGAGCGCGACTCTTGCAGCGGTTGTTTTAACCGGGTACCACCTCAGATCAAACTGGAGATTGGATTGCACAAGAGAATCATTGCCTGTGAGCACTGCGGCAGGGTACTCGTTGATCAAAGCATTGCCAACCCGGAAGCAGCATCAACTGGCGCCTGATCCGGTTTTTCATTAATACATTCTTTAAAAATCCCCTTGGAAATATTTCCAAGGGGATTTTTTATTTTACTGAAATACCCCAAACTTCTTTTTTAAAACCATAACAAAATCGACATATTTTAAGTAAAAAAATGTTAAACCCATAAATGATAAATCAAATATTCGTTCCTTGCATTGTTTTTTTTTAATATCTATCTTCTCATGAAGAACTCGAACTCGCATCGGTTTCGCCTTGTATTAACAATCCTCGTTGTTATATTCCTTCAACGCACTTCATTTGCGCAGGATTACAGCATATACGACAGTATCCAGCAGCTGGAATCTCGCATCAAGCAAGCTGGGAATGCCACACTGGTCATTAATTTCTGGGCCACCTGGTGCCAGCCATGTGTAGAAGAACTCCCCCACTTCGAAAAGCTGAAAGATAAGTTCCCCGACAACGATATCCAGGTCATTCTGGTCAGCCTGGATTTCAAAAGCCAACTTGAAAAGAAATTCCTTCCATTTTTACGAGACCGGAATCTGAAGTCGGAAGTAGTTTTACTCGCCGATCAGGATGTGAATACCTGGATACCCAAAATTGAAGAAGAATGGGATGGAGCCATACCGGCCACGATTGTTTTCCAGGGGCAGAAAAAAGAATTTTCCCTGGGCAAGTTTGATTCCCTCGAAGAACTCGGCGCCTTTGTGCAGCCTTTTGTAGCAGATGTTAACAGTCCATTAAAACCCGTTACTTGCGGGGGCAAATGAACTGGCACATAATTTGGAATTACACGTTTCAAATCCAAATCGATTACACCTTTTAATAATTTGTAACATGAACCGTTTTAATCTCCCCTCAGCTTTTTCTTTACTCATCTGCGCATTTTTGTTCCTCAATTGGACAGCTCCGTCCGGATATATTGTTGGAGACAGGGTCGAAAACTTCAGCCTTAAAAATGTAGATGGAAATTTCGTTTCACTTTCTGACTATGCCGGAAAAAAAGGTGTATTGGTGGTTTTCACCTGCAACCATTGTCCTTATGCTCAGATCTACGAACAACGAATAATTGATCTGCACAAAAAGTATGCTCCAATGGGCGTTCCGGTTTTGGCAATCAACCCAAACAGCCCTTTGGTGGTCCCCATGGATAGCTACGAGGAAATGCAAAAAAGGGCCGCACTCAAAAAATACCCTTATCCTTATTTGTATGATGAAGATCAGTATGTGATGCGCATGTTTGGTGCAAGCCGCACTCCTCATGTTTTCTTACTGGATTCATCAAGGGTAGTTCGCTATATCGGAGCAATAGACGACAACCCGGAGTCTCCTAATTCGGCTAAAAACCACTGGACAGAATCTGCTGTAAATGCCATGCTGTCTGGTAAAAAGCCGAATCCGGATTTTACCCGCGCGGTTGGGTGTACTGTTAAAAAGATGCCTCGTAAATAGGTCTCTTTTATTCTACCTCGGTAACCTTTAGCATATTGGTACTGGTGCGCTTCTGAAGCGGCATGGAACCTGTATTGATCACTACATCACCTGTGGTCACATATCCGCTTTCTTTGAGGATGTCCGTGCAATCCTCTACCGTTTCATCTGTAGTGGTAAAGCGATCATAGTAGAAGCACTGAACGCCCCAGAACAGATTCATAATGTTCAGCATATCCAGTTGATCACTGAAAATAAAGATATTTGCTTTAGGTCGGAAGCTGCTGATCTTGAAGGCACTGTAGCCTGATCTGGTGATGCCAATAATGCCTTTGGCTCCTATTTCTTCTGCCGTCCTACAGGCGTTAAAACAAATTACATCGTTGTAGAACATGGATGATTTCACAACGGCATGTGGTCGTTTACCTTCAATCTGTGGCCAATAGTGGCATTCTGCCTGCTCTATAATTCTGGTCATGGTATTAATAACCAGCGGTGGATTATGACCAACAGATGTTTCACCACTTAACATCACAGCGTCAGCGCCATCAAGTACTGCATTCGCAACATCAGTTACCTCTGCTCGTGTAGGTGAAGGATTCTTGATCATGCTGTCCATCATTTGAGTAGCAACAATCACCGGCCGTGCGTACTGCATACACATCTGAATGATTTCCTTCTGGGTAATAGGCAGCTTTTCTATGGGCATTTCTACACCCAAGTCACCTCGGGCCACCATGATGGCATTGGACGCACGAATGATTTCGCGGATGTTTTTTACAGCTTCCGGTTTTTCAATTTTAGCCATCACCTTCGCAGAGTGCCCGCTTTCTTTTACCGCCTGCTTTAGGTCGTCCATATCACTGGCACGTCTGACAAAAGAGAGTGCGATCCAGCTAACAGGCTGAGTAAGAATAAAATTGAGATCCACACGGTCTTTTTCTGTCATAGAAGGCAGCTTCACATTGGTTTCGGGCAAGTTCACCCCTTTGTTGCTGCTCAATATTCCTTCATGCACGCATTTTAGCTTTACCGTGTCTTTTTTATTCGTTTCAGCTACTTGAAACACAAGCTTGCCATCGTCCATTAGAATATGCTCACCTACTTCACAATCTTCTGCAAACTGATCGTAAGACATGTAAATGGCATCTGCCGTGCCTTCTGCACTTTCATCGTTAACTATGGTAATCAAATCGCCTGGGTTTAAATGCAAGGCGTCATTCTTGATTTTTCCAACCCTCAACTTAGGCCCCTGCAAATCTGCCAGTGTACCGATATGGAGCTTATGCTCTTCATTAATCTTCTGGATATGGCCTATTACCTTTAGGTGGTCTTCATGTGTACCGTGGCTAAAGTTCAAACGAAATACATCCACTCCGGCGGTCACTAGTTCCAGAAGCTTTTCATAAGTGTTGCAGGCTGGGCCTACTGTTGCTACGATTTTTGTATTTTGCGAACCGTCCTTGCGTAAAGAAGATTTATTTCTTTCCAGTAAAGTTGCTGCTTCAGCGAGCGTCATAGTATGATAGTGGTTCTAAAAGTGTAAAAAATACAATAAGCTGACATGCAAAGGTAAAGATCGTGTTGAATTAAGGCAACTCGCTGTTAAAACTATTAATCGGATTAATGGTAATTTCACACATCAGATGGTGGTTAATTTAGCAAAAATCAACGAAATAGCTCCTTCTAAGTGTACATTTTACATAAAGAAAAGCATATAGGGGAAAAGAGTAAATCCAAAAATTCCGGTAAAAAAATTTTTTTTAACCCATATACCGCCGTTTCTTTGCGGCTCGAAAAACCAAATATTTTTCACCTAAAGTATAGAAAAAACATGGCAACTGTAGCCGAACGCGTAACAAAAATCATCGTTGACAAACTTGGAGTTGACGAAGCTGAAGTCGTTGGATCCGCAAATTTCATCAATGATTTAGGCGCTGACTCTCTCGACACCGTTGAACTTATCATGGAGTTTGAGAAAGAGTTTGAGGTCGCAATCCCTGACGAACAGGCTGAAAGCATTACTACCGTAGAAGAGGCAATCAAATACCTGGAGGAAAACATTTCACAGTAATTCCTGTTATTGGTATCTACTATGCCTGACTATGGCAATATGAGAGGTTCAAAGCAGCGTGCTTTGAACCTCTCTTGCATATATAAGCATTTTGCCACTTATACGTATAGGCTACATGAAGGCATAGTGTTACTTTTGCCCAGTATTCAATGAATCGTAATATTTATGAAACGAGTCGTAATCACAGGCATTGGAGCCATCACACCTATTGGAAATACTGTTGCACAATACAAGGAAGGATTGGAAAAAGGCCTTAGCGGCGCCAATCTCATTACTTTGTTTGATGCCAGTCTGTTTAAAACAAAGTTTGCCTGCGAAGTAAAAGGCTTTGTAGCTGAGGAACACCTGGATAAACGGGAAGCCCGGCGGATCGACCGTTTTACGCAATTCGCTATGGTGGCAACCAGTGAAGCCATTCAGGACTCCGGACTGGATCTGGATGCCATCAACAAAGATCGCGTCGGCGTGATCTGGGCATCCGGTATCGGGGGACTAAGCACCCTTGAAAAAGAGATTGAGGAGCATGCCCTGGGCAATGGAATTCCCAAGCATAATCCTTTCCTCATCCCAAAAATGATCTCAGACATCGCAGCCGGCCAGATTTCCATCCAATACGGCTTCAGAGGCATAAATTATTGCACCGTTTCTGCCTGTGCATCTTCTTCACATGCCTTAATGAATGCCTTCGACTATTTGCGTCTGGGCAAAGCTGATATTATCGTGACTGGTGGTTCTGAAGCCTCTGTCACCAAAACTTCCGTCGGTGGATTCAATTCCATGAAAGCCCTCAGTGAACGCAACGACGCCTTCGAAACTGCCTCCCGGCCTTATGATGCCGAGCGGGATGGGTTTGTGCTTGGCGAAGGAGCCGGAGCGCTTATCCTGGAAGAGTACGAGCATGCCAAACGCCGTGGCGCTACCATCTATGCGGAAGTTGTTGGAGCCGCTGCTACAGCTGATGCCTATCACATTACTGCCCCACACCCTGAAGGCTTTGGTGTGATCAATGTCATGAATCTTGCCCTGGAAGATGCAGGAATGAGCCCTTCAGAAATTGATTATATCAATACACACGGAACCAGCACTCCACTTGGCGACACAGCAGAGCTAAAAGCCATCAAACATGTGTTTGGAGATAGTGCCACGTCCTTAAATATTTCTTCAACCAAGAGTATGACAGGCCACCTCCTCGGAGCAGCTGGAGCTATTGAAGCGATTGCTTGTCTAATGGCAATGAAGTATGATTTTGTTCCTCCCACCATCAACCACTTCACTGACGATCCGGAAATTGACCCGCAATTGAACCTGACATTCAATGAATCCCAGCAGAAAAAAGTGAAAGCAACACTGAGCAATACTTTTGGCTTCGGTGGACACAATGCGTCTGTTATCTTTCGGCAAATTTGATCCCCCGCTTTGCCTGGCTAAAACATAAATCTGGTGCGATTTATACTTCGATTATACAATTTACATTTCCACCCCGACAAGGAGCTGGCCCGACGGCTGAAACAGTTGATAGGCTTCGTTCCCATTCATTTGTCGCTTTTTAAGCTTGCTTTTTTTCACAAAAGCACTTTCACTTCAAGAGATTATGCCGTTGCCAATAACGAGCGTCTTGAATTTTTGGGAGATGCCGTGCTCAGTACCATCGTTGGTGAGTATCTGTTTAAAAAATACCCAACCAGTGACGAGGGATTTCTGACTAAGATGCGATCAAAGATCGTAAAGAGAAACTCGCTGGATGATATTGCCGACAAAATGGGTTTGGATCTATTTCTCGCCAATTACAACCAAACACGCTTGTCAAAATCAATGCTGGGCAATGCGCTGGAGGCGCTTGTTGGTGCTGTATACATTGAGGTTGGCTATCAAAAAACACGAACTTTCGTAGTCAGACGTATCCTTAGGAAATACCTGGATATTCACGAGTTGGAAAGCTTTGACGATAACTACAAAAGTCAATTGTTGGAGTGGTGCCAGAAAAATGGCCGAGCGATTGAGTACAAGGTGGTAGCCAAATACAAAAGCGAAAAAAGAGACAAGTTCAAAGTGGCCGTATTTGTAGATGGCAAGAAGCACGGCACCGCTGATGATTTTAATAAGAAAAGCGCTGAACAACTTGCCAGCGAACGCGCCATGACCGCTTTGGGTATACTCAGTAACGGCATGGCGGGTGCAGAAGAAAATGGCGAATACAATTGATATCCCCTTGGTTCCATGAAAGCAACAGTCATCGGCGGAGGCATCATTGGTTTATCCAGTGCGCTTTATTTGCAACAGGATGGCTGGGAAGTCACGGTTCTGGATAAAGGAACGCTCGCCGACAATTGTTCATTTGGAAACATGGGATATCTCTCACCATCCCATTTCGCCACTTTGGCACAACCTGGTGTCATCAACCAGGGTATTCTCTGGATGTTTCAAAAAAAGAGTCCGTTTTATGTGCGCCCGGAATTGAGCCCTCAATTAATCGACTGGGGACTTAAGTTCTACCGCGCCTGCAACGCAAATCACGTACAGCGCAGCGCCAAGCCCATGCTGGACCTTTTGTTACTCTCCAAAGAATTAACCCGGAGCTGGATTCAAACCGGCATACTGTCCTTTGAATATGCTGAAAAAGGCTGCATAAATTATTTCCAGACAAAAAAATATGAAAAGTCCGAGCTGGAAAATGTTTATGTCGGTCGCGATTTGGGTCTGCAAATTGATGTGTTGTCGAAAGAAGAGATTCACGAACTCGAACCCGACCTAAAGGCAGAGGTACGTGGAGCTGCCTGGTATAAAGATGACGCTCATCTGCAACCCAACGAACTGATGAATCAACTCATCGCCTTATTGAAAAAGCGGGGTGTCAACATTATCACAGAGGCAGAAGTAACCGGATTTCAACGGGCTGATAGCACAATCACAGCTGTTCAATACAAACTAACAAGCCAGCCCGAGATACTAAAAAGCGAGACAGACATGGTTGTTCTCGCAGCCGGTTCATGGTCTTCGGACCTTGCCAGACTCGCTGGTGAGAAAATCCCGCTCATGCCGGGAAAGGGGTATTCCATGACCATCCAACCTGCTAAACAACTGCTACACCACCCTTGTATTCTGGTGGAAGCAAAAGTAGCCATGACTCCCTGGCAGCAGCAATTGCGCATTGGCAGCACTATGGAAATTGGCTCCATTAATGACAAAATTCTGTTTCCACGGGTTCAAGGCATCCTGGAAGCCGTTGGCCGTTATTTCCCGGCATATAAGCAAGAAAGAGCTTTTCAAGAGCTTTCTGACGAAAAGAACCTCAAGACAAAGCTTAGAGAAAAAGTCTGGTACGGTTTCCGCCCATTGTCGGCCGATGGGCTACCCTATATTGGATTTGGGAAAAAGTCCAGCAATCTGATCCTTGCGACCGGGCATGCCATGCTGGGTATCAGTATGGGCGCCGGAACCGGGAAACTTGTGGCTGAGTTGGCCGCTGGGGAGAAAACGAGTATACCTGCCAAGGCGTTCGACCCTGGCAGGTATTAGCAATTCATTTTTTGACATGTTTCTAAGTTTGCATATTCGTGTGTTGTACAGAGACCACACGTTGCTACTTCGCCAGGTGTTTCTGTTGCAAAATAATGCATGGCAAAACACAAAATGCCGTGGGAATGACCGATCATAAATAGGGCTTCACGATCGCTTCAAAAGGTTTTGAATAAAGATAGCTTTCAGCCAAAGCCACAAAAACTCCCATCTGGTAATTCGAATCAAATTCAAGTTCCTCGGCTTTTACTTTTTGAAGTATACTCCTAGCCTTGTTTTTAGGGACAGGATCAGCGCAATAACAAGCCAAAATCTCGAAGTAATCTTCCATACCACTCAACGATATATGGTGTTCTTTGATCCAGGCTTTTAATGAACCCATCAATTTTTCAGGGTTGTACTTTTTTGCAAGAGTCAGCGATTGGCTAACTAACAATATTCGAAGGAACTGGGCGGTACATCGAAGTGCCGGCATACTGTCGACCGGTTTATGAGAAATGATTTTTTCCAACCAGAATACTGCCTCATCCACCTTTTTCATTACCAATGATACAACTGTACAATAAAAACAAATGGTAGCCCGCCTGGATGGTCTGACATGGTGCTGTGGCCGGAAGAGATTTATTTGCAACTGGTGCTTTGAGATATAGGCTGATGCATTGTCAAAGTCGCCTTGCTTAAGATAGGACAACAGGTAGATATACACAGAGTTTCTGTAAAATTCGGTCGTGTTTTTATACTTTTCCAGTTGCAAACTGTAGGTATGAAAATCTCCCCAACGCTCCTGATCAATGGCTGTCGAAAGAAAACGTACAAGTATCTCCAGATAATTAGAGGGATCTTCTTTTACTTGTTCGCGATGCATACGCATAATTTGAACCATTTGGAGAAGGTGCTCATATTCGTCCTCTTTTGAGGGTATTACATATTCAAACTGTGGCTGAGGTTCCGGAGTAGATAACCGATGGTAATTTGCTATTGCTAAAAGCATTTTGAATCGGATGCCGAAAGGTATTTCCTCGGAATTCAGTTCAAGGATATACCGGTGAACTACTGTACTTATGTCAGGAGGCAAGGGTTTTGATAATGCGAAGCTGTTCAGCAGCCGGACATTATGGTGGAACACATCATTATCTTTTTGCAGCCGACTTAAGATGCCCTCAACATGGCTATGCACTTCAGCTAGTCTAGCACCAACATCCGGCTTCCGCCAAGAACTAATTAGTCTACTTTGGAGCAATAGCAGTTCCAGCTCTAACTCCGGGTAGTCTAATTTATTTAGTAAGGCTGCAGCCCTTTTTAACTCCTTTGCCCCTTCATCATACATCTCCTTGCTAATCAAAAAACGGCAATCCTGAAGGATGTTCACTACCTCAATCCTGGACTTATGTGTTTCTGGGATTTTCCGCATGCTTTCCAGGATCTTGGAATATAAATAGTTTGCAACCCGACTCAATTCGTGTATTCGGAGGACCTTCTTTCGGACGACTAAATCAACCAAATTGCCATCAAACTCAGGGTCTGCAGACACCTTGTTAATCAAGTCGAACAACTTGATGTATCGAGGAGTATTTAACTCTTTATTGGACCTGGCATATAGTTTAAAATTGCGTTTCTGGTTTGAACTAAGGGAAAGGATCAAACGCGTCAACCTTTCAAATAGAGGGCGAGAATCCATTATTCAAGTGTTTTTTCAAATTGCTTTGACAATCAATGTGTTGTGTGTTTTATTTAAGGTAATGGGCGCAATTTTAAAGGGGCATTATTTGAACAAGGCTCAGTGTAACACCACCTTTACATATCTGAAATTTTGATGTAAATCAACAACATATTAGGATTATGTCAATAACAAAAGTAAGTCATAGCACCACTACCGACCCCATCGACTCTTCAAAACCTCAACAAGTCATTAATAATGCGACCCGTAATCTGCTTTTGATGGAATTATAGGAGAGCTTAATTGTCAAAATAGTCTATACATTTTCTAAGCAGAAAGAATTGAAAAGGCCTTCAAGATGTTTTGAGGGCCTTTTTATTTATGTATTCAGCACTAGAATAGTGTGCGGACGCATTCAGCGCGATAAATCAGCAGTATACCAAGCCCAAAGAACTCTCCTGATATAAGCGACCACAAACATTAGACAATTCTACTAAAACATATTACCTTACCTCTCGCCAAATCATAAAAGCCATGAAAAACATCAAATCCAACCCCCTCTTAATCCTAATGGCATCATGCTTGTTTTTCTACCCAAAATCAATATATGCCCAATGTAACGGGGCTCCCTGCATAAACCCTAATCCTGTGGCCGATCCTGCGGATGCCTGTATCTTATCCGATCAAAATGATCTGACCTGCTATGAAGGCGCTACAACTATGGATCCAGCTGTTGTATTCCCAAACTGGTGTGGCAGTAATCAGAATACCCAGTGGTTTGCTTTTACAGCGACCGCTACCACAGCAGTGTTTGCATTAGTTGTTCCTTCCTGTAGCCAAGGAAACGCTTTACAGGGAGCCGTTTTTTCGTCGGGCGACTGCATTAACTTTTCGCTTGTTTCCAATTGTGTAAATGTTTTAGCGGGCCAGGGTAATTCAATAATGGCCAACGGCCTGGTTCCTGGCCAGGTGTATTATTTATGCATCGGGGGCAATAATGGGGCGATCTGCGATTATCAAATTGACCCAGGTGGATGGGCTGGAGCAACGGTTGTGTGTGTATTGGATCCCCCTTTGTCATACTCGACGGCAGCCACCGATGCTATCTGGAGTGTTGATCCCCCTTCTGCTGCCAGCTTCGATACTACTGAAGGCCCTGTGGTCCATATAACTTTTTTGGAGCCGGGCACACTAAATCTTTGTATAAATTCGTCGCATTGTCCGGAATATTGTGGAGAGATTGAAGTCCATGGCGGCGAGTTTGAAGAGTATGTCGATCTATGCGAAGGAAAATCGGTAGAATGTGCAGGACATACCTATACATCACCGGGGGTATTTGACGTATCGGAACCCGATGGACCTGATTGTTTCAAGACGATCCATTGCCATGTAAACCTAATACCTACGGCCCACAGTGCCGACACAGTATTTATGTGTCAAAATAGTTCTGTCACCTGCGCAGGAGAGGAGTTTTTTAGTCCTGGTACTTACCCGGTAACCCTGCAAGGACCTAATGGCTGTGACAGTGTTGTAACTTGTAAAGTACAAATCCTTCCACCAAGCCCGGTAACCAATCTTACGATAAACCTCTGTGGCCCGGCCGAATACGGGGTATGCAATTCCACCTACAATGCTTCGGGTACCTACACCGAGATATGCACCAACTACCTTGGCTGCGACAGCATCATAAACCTGGATCTGGCAGTCCTTGAACCCCATGCCGTGATCAATCCACCTGATACGCTAACCTGTCAGGTAGACACCATCACTTTAGACGGAAGCAATTCATCAATCAATAACGCAAACGTAGGCATCACCCTGTACAACTGGACGGGTCCGGGGATCGTTGGAAGCAGCACCATGCCAACAGTTAAAATAAATCAATCGGGAAGCTATTGTTTGGTCGTGACGCACCGTCGCGGGGCTGTATCCTGTACCGATACAACCTGCGTGGTGGTAGCACAAACAAGTTCAGTGCCCGCCTTGCCCCAGTTATTGGGGAATAATTATCCTTGTCAGGATTCCACCTATCTGTATACCGCCATGGCAAACGGCAATCCTGCGCCCTCAGCATTCGACTGGACACTGCCGGGAAACATCTCCTATACCACCCTATCGCCAGACAGCATTCTGGTGACCTGGGATTCGCTGCTAATCGATAGCCTGTGCGTAATCGCTACCAACACCTGCGGTGTTTCCCAACCCGCCTGTTATCCAATCGTGGTGCAAACACCGGTGGAACAACCCCTTATGAGCGGCCCGGGCAGCGTATGCGCCGACAGCACTGCGTACGAGTTTACCCTGAATTTAGAACAAACCGGTGTTGAATATATCTGGACCACACCCCCAGGCGCCATACTCACCGGAGTGGGTGATACAGTACACATCAATTTTCAGAACGCTGTTTCCGGCCAGGTCTGCGTAACCCCACAAAATGCCTGTGGGGCCGGTCTGCCGGTCTGCCTGGACGTAGAGGCAAATCCCATACCTACGGCTGATCTAAGCGGCGATGCAGAAATCTGTGCCGGGGAATCCATTGACCTGAGCTTTTCACTAAATGGCAACGGCCCTTTTGATGTAAGCTGGTCTGTTAACGGTCAAAACTTTACGCTGAATGACATTTCAAACGGACATATTGAGAGTGTAAGTCCAACCCAAACAACTATTTACAAAATAACAAGTATCAGCGACAATACCGCTGCTGTATGTGCTGCGACACTTTTAGATAGCGTGACGGTGACGGTCTGGCAAGCCGCCAATACCCCTTTGGCAGCTCAGATCTGCTCGGGTGAAAGCCTGTTTGTAGGAGGTAGCTTGCAAAGCAGTTCCGGTATTTATTCTGATACCCTGCAAACAATCCATGGTTGCGATAGTGTGCTTGTCACCACCCTGACGGTACTAGTCATAGATACCACCATGCTGGCTGCCGGCACTTGTGATCCTGCCCTGGCAGGTACCAGCACACAGATATTACCCCAACAAAACGGTTGCGATAGTGTGGTGATTACTGTAACAGCTCTGCTGCCTTCCGATTCAACCCTGATCGCTGAGAGCAGTTGTGATGTAAATGAGGTAGGGGTGCTTACACAAAACCTGTCAAATCAGTATGGCTGCGACAGCACGGTAGTGACTACGGTCACCTTTACACTTGGCGACACCACCATGGTAGCTGCCACGACCTGTGATTCTACCGCAGCCGGTGTTTTTTACAACAACCTGATGGGCCTCGATGGCTGCGACAGCCTGATTATCACCACGGTAAGCCTGTTACCCAGCAACACGACCATGCTTACAGGTACAAGCTGTAATCCAGCCGAAGTAGGGGTGTTTACAAACGTGCTGAGCAATCGGTATGGCTGTGACAGTACGGTGATTACAACCGTAAGCTTCGTGCAGCTGCCGACTACTTTTCTCACAGCCACTTCCTGTGATCCAAATTCAACGGGAGTGTTTACCGATCATATTACCACGGCGGGAGGATGCGATAGTGTGGTAGTCACCACGGTAAGTCTGTTACCCAGTGACACCACCATGCTCACAGGCTCAAGTTGTAACCCAGCTGATGTAGGTGTGTTTACCAATGTACTGAGCAATCAGTATGGTTGTGACAGTACAATAATCACTACCGTCACCTTAGTGCCGTTACCAACTACTTTTCTCACCACCACTTCCTGCGATCCGAACTCAACGGGGGTGTTCACCGATCATATAACCACGGCGGGAGGTTGTGACAGCTTAGTAGTGACCACAGTGAGCTTATTGCCTAGTGATACAACCATGCTTTTAGGCGCAAGCTGCGACACGGCTGATGTGGGTGTGTTTACAAACATACTGAGCAATCAGTATAGCTGTGACAGCACGATCATTACAACCGTGACCTTGTTACCCAGCGACCAAACATCCATTGCTACTACCACTTGTGATCCTGCAATGGCAGGGGTATTCATCCATCCTTTTATCAATCAGTATGGTTGCGACAGTATTGTGACAGAAACACGAACTCTATTGCCTTCCAGCATGAGCACCATTAACCTGACTACTTGCGATCCAACACAGGTAGGCAGTACAACCGATATTGTACCTAACCAGTTCGGTTGTGATAGTACCATTGTAACGATAACCAGTCTGCTGCCAGCCAACAGTTGTTCGGTGGTAGCTACTGTGGAAGGCTCAGATATTCCATGTGCCTCCAATATCGGAACACTTACCCTGACACCAACTGTTGGCACAGCGCCGTTCTCTTACACAGTTATGCAAGGCGCTACGGTGGTGACCAATGGAACCATCACGACTCTGGGGACACCTCAGGTAGTCGGCGGTATTCCGGAGGGTACTTACACCGTAACCATCAGTTCACCGAATGGCTTTAGCACCACCGAACAGGCGACAGTGATTCAATTGTTTCCACCTGATTTAACAAGCCTGGTCAATTCAAACTACTCAGGCTTTGATCTGAGTTGTGCAGGCTCCACAGACGGCAGCGCACTGGCCACAGCAAGCGGAGGATTACCTCCCTATACCTTCTCCTGGTCGAATGGAGGCAATACTCAGCAGATCAACAATTTATCAGCTGGCGCTTACACTGTTACTGTTATGGATGCAAATAGCTGTCTCAATGTATCTACTGTTGTACTAACAGAGCCTGATCCACTGGAGATTAGCTTTATTGTAAATGACCTGGATTGTTTTGGTGAGCATGATGGTGCCATTCAGGTTGAGGTCACGGGTGGCGCAGCGCCATACCAATATTCACTGAACAATGAACCTGTGCAGGATGAGAATATTTTTTCCGGATTGGATCCCGGTGTTTACAGCATAACGGCATCCGATGCCAATGATTGTCAGCAAACAGATGTCATTGTGGTGAATGCAGCAACGCTGCTTAGCGTTGATCTGGGTGATGATGTCAACATCAGTCTGGGAGACAGCACCACGCTGCAAGCAACCGTGAATGTCCCCATTGACAGCATATTATCTGTAGTGTGGTCGCCACCCATGCTCGATAGTACGGAATGTGTTCCAAGCCCATGTCTGACACAAGTGGTGACGCCATTTATTTCAACCGTGTACACCTTACATGTACAAGCACTGAACGGATGTACGGCTCAGGATCATGTACGGGTGAATGTGGATCGTCATCGGGACATTTATGTGCCGAATGTGTTTTCTCCGAATGGGGACGGCGCCAATGATCTATTCACCATTTATGCCAGACCAGGTTCAGTATCCAAAATACTTTCATTGCAGGTGTTCGACCGTTGGGGAGAAGCCATCATTACCTTAAAGGACTTTCAGCCCAACAGCCCTACCGTTGGCTGGGATGGCAGCAACAAGGGTCAGCCCATGAACCCGGCCGTGTTTGTTTGGGTAGCAGAGATTGAGTTTATCGATGGTCACCGGGAGGTGTTTAAGGGGGATGTGACGGTGTTGCGGTGATATCGGATTTTGGATATCTTTTTTCGCCGCTCGCGGTGCTTCTACGGAAACACCACGAGCGGCGAGTTTATACTTGCTTAGACTGTCGGATCCACAAAAGGCAATTTGCAAATTTCGGCTTCCAGTTTTTTCCCGCCTGCCACAATCATGATCTTGGAGCCCAAATTGGCATATTTCACCTTTACATATCCGGTACCAATTGGCTGATCCAGGGTGGGTGAATGTGTTCCGGATGTCACTACACCAATTTTTGCCCCTCTGCGGCTTTCAATTTCATAGCCATGCCTTGGAACACGTCTTTCATTCAAGGTAAATGCAACCAGGCGACGTCTCACGCCTTGCTCCTTTTGCTTCAAAAAGCGGTCTTTGGACGGGAAGTCTGCATCCTTTTTTAGCTTGGTAATCCAGCCCAATCCGGCTTCAAGTGGACTCGTTTTATCATCAATGTCATTGCCATAAAGACAATAGCCCATTTCCAGTCGGAGTGTATCGCGGGCGCCAAGTCCACAGGGTTTGATACCAAACTTTTCAGCTGTTTTGAAAACTTTATCCCAGATCTTGGGCAGGTCTCTGTTCTTAGCATATATCTCAAAACCTCCAGATCCGGTGTATCCTGTAGCAGACACAATCACATTTCGGCAACCCGCAAAACGACCGCGTTTGAAGGAGTAATATTTCATTCCTGCGAGGTCAATATCTGTCAGTTTCTGTAAGGCTTCAGCCGCTTTCGGCCCCTGAACAGCAATCAGTCCGGTTTTGGCGGAGATGTTTTTCATTTTCACATCAAAATTGCGGGCAATTCTCCGCAACCAACGCCAGTCTTTGGTTTCATTGCTGGCATTCACCACCAACATGTAGGACTGTTCACCATCCACCACCATCTCAGGATCGTCATCCAGGCGATAAACCAGCAGATCATCTACGATACCTCCCTTTTTGTTGGGCATGCAGGAATATTGCACATCACCCGGGTTGAGCTTGCTTACGTCGTTTGTTGTAGCGCTTTGCAAAAACGCTGTAGCTTCTTTCCCATTTACAATAAACTCGCCCATGTGGCTCACATCAAAGACGCCCAGTGCCTTCCTAACGGCATTGTGTTCATCTGAAATAGTGGTATAGGATATGGGCATATTATAGCCGGCAAACTCAGCCATTTTCGCCCCCAATTCGATATGCTTTTCAGTAAGTGGTGTATTTTTCATGAAAAATTGGTTGTTATCTTATTTGATTTAATTGAAAACCCCGGAGATTGTTTGGCATCGCCTGCCAAAACAGGCTCCTAATTATTCCCGCCGTCAACTGGCCGTTTAATGGGTTGTGGCTTGAGCGTATCTTTACTTTCAGTCGGTTTTCTACGACTTTCATTTGAAATTTTGGCAGGTTTAACCGGTTTTAGCTCCTTCTCTTCTTTTTGTTCAATGTTTACCTGACCCTGTTCAAGGCCCAGTCGACGCTTGATATCAACCGGTAAAGCCATTTTAGGAAGTGTAAAGGACAAGGTATTCAGTCTAAGATATGCCTCAGAAGCATATACATAGCCTTTTAAAGGAGAAATCTCACCCCAGGAGTTCTTCACGATGAAATAGATTCCGGAATGCTTTTCATCCAAAACACCGATTATGTGCATCAGGTGATCGTCAGTTGTCTCCTGCCTGTCAAATAGTTGCTGGCGGTATTCCTGGCTAATCTTCAATTCAGGCTCCCAGTTTTTGAAACTGTTGGCGCGGGCTGAGGCACTTTTTTCCTGCCAGGGTGTTTTGGGTACGATGGCCAATCCCGATGACCGGGAAAAGCCCATGTTGCTGTTATCAGTATCCCAATCAAGTGTATATCCTTTTTCAATGGCATACGTTGCGCAACGCATCATATCATCAAGCGGCAGATTGTAGAATTCGCCATTTGACCAGTTATCAGGTACTTCAAGTGTGAATTTCCCCCAAAACGGATGATGCGTAAATGAAGTGATGCTTACATAATCCTCCGGATTTATGCCCAAAAAGTCGCGATAGGACTGAGGGGAGAAGACGGAATGATTGTAAGAAAACTTTGTAGGTGCCGGGCCAAACTCAGCATCCAGAATTACATCTATCTGCTCAAGCCATGAAGGATCCAGTTTGCCTTTTTTCCCTTGTTCCACAAACTCATCGCATTTTTCCTTTAACGCCTTCTCCAGGCTGGCATGGTTAAACGGTTTATCAAGATCCTGCCGACCCTGGTAAACACTTTGCGGAACTATTCCAAAACGGGCCACAGCATTCAGCATATCATGTGCAAGTCCTCCTTCCCCAAACTGTGCAGTACCCTGACGGCGCACGTAGTTTTCGCATTTCATGCGGTAGATATGCCTGACAATAAACATTTCCGAGAGGTCAGTTTCTCCTTTTCCCAGGCGCAGGGCCTCACTTTCCAGAAAAGAAGCGGTGCTGAAAGCCCAGCATGTACCAGTCTGATCCTGACTTTTTATTGGCGTTGCCGCATAGCGTTTATATTCCTTAAACTCATAAGGCTCGTTGCCCTGAGCCTGAAGCCCCAGCATTGTCAGGCTCCCCAAAACAAAAAAAACAAATTTCTTCATGCTTAATTTTAAATTGAATCTTATTTTTGATCGATTGGAACTGCGAAAGTAGGCAATGCCATTGTAAGCGCGTGTTTGGAATTTTCTTACTTGGACTAAAACGATACTTTTTTTGATAAAAGCATCCTGTTGAGGCAAATTTCCTGTTGAAACATATTCATTCAAGCATTCAATATTTGACATCTGTGTTTCATCGCTAAATTTTTATTGAATTTTTCTACAATTTCTGCCATATAGATTAAACCTTTACTAATTGTAGCATCTAAGCTCAATTACCCCTTCAGCCGCCTTTTGTTTACCTGCTAACATACCTGCCTATGAAAAGGAGAAACTTTCTACAATTTTTACCGGCTGCCGGCGTAAGTTCCATTGCATTAAACGGTTTTAAAATTCGCCCGTTTGCCAATACTAAAATGGCAAACATTCTCTCCAACTGCGATGGCGTTCAGGATCGCATCCTGGTGTTGGTTCAGTTAAAAGGTGGTAATGACGGTCTGAATATGATCATTCCTGCTGCAAAGTTCGACCGGTATGTTGAATTGCGGCCGTATACCCATATTAATGAAGATGCCTACATCGCACTCGACAATACCCTGCCAAATGACAGTCTGGTTGGATTGCATCCCCGGATGACAGGCATTAAGGAGATGTATGATAATGGCTGGGCCAATATTATTCAGGCGGCCGGGTATCAAAACATGAACCAGTCGCATTTTAAGGGTACCGATATATGGCTTTCCGGTTCGGATACCAATCAGGGTTCAACTACCAATTCAGGTTGGATGGGTCGCGCTTTGCAGGCTCTTTATCCCGATGTTGAAGGTGCACCTACTATAGACATGCCCGATCCACTTGGGATACAGGTTGGAGACCCGAATACATCACTTGGCTTCCATACTGAAACTGAACACCAGAACGCGATCAACCTGAGCGGTCAGGATCCGGCAGGATTTTTCTCGCTTATCCAAACCATTGGAGGAGCCCCGATTTTGAACGTTCCGGACACTGATCACGGTCATGAAGTAGAATACATCATGGGCGTTGAGCAAAGCATCAACCTGTATGCTGCCCGGATCTCTCAAGTATTCAATGCCGGCTCTAATGCCATCACCAGTTATCCAAATAACAGTTTTGCCAATCAGCTGAAAACGGTGGCTCGAATGATCAAAGGCGGTTGCAAAACCAAGATTTATCTATGTCAGCTCGGTGGCTTTGATACACACAACGCGCAAGTTGATTCCGGAGACACCAGTCTTGGCTCACACGCCAACCTGATGGGCACGCTTTCGGATTCTATAAAGACTTTCTTTGACGATTTAAATCAGATGGGCCTGGCAGACCGCGTAATGGCCTGCACCTTCTCTGAATTTGGTCGCTGTGCCAAGGAAAACGGCTCATTCGGTACTGATCACGGTACACTGGCACCGATGATGGTGTTTGGCAAGAACATCAAAGCAGGTGTAAATGGTACCAATCCTGATATTGACAACCTGACCAATGACAACCAGATGAAAAACATGCAAAATGATTACCGTCAGGTATTCGCCACTTTGCTGCAAGACTGGTTGGGCGCAAATCCATGGACACTGGAACAAACCATGTTTGAGGACTTTACCAAACTCAGGTTTGTGGAACGCGAGCACAGGGTAGAACCAGCTTGTCAGTGGGGAGGTTCACCGCTCATCATTGATGATTTCAGACCAGTTTCTGTATTTCCGAATCCTGCCAGCTACAGCACAGAAGTTTCTGTTGAACACAAGGGAGATACCTCTTATCCGGTTACAATATCCTTGCACAGCATGGGTGGTCAGCTAATCAGCGCCAGAACTGAAACGATCCAGCCCGGTTCAAACTTCTTTTACTTTGATGTATCCGGACTCAGGGAAGGCATGTATGTTGTCCGGGTTCAGAACAAATCGAATGGAAAAGGGAACGTAGCTAAATTGAGTGTGGTTCGCAGCAATAACGGACGGACGAGACTTTAATGCGGAGTGCGGAATGTTGAGTGCGGAGTAGGCATATATTTTCGCACTCCGCACTCATCACTCCGCATTTTTTATTTTCCTACCACCAATTTCTTATCAATCATTCCTTCTGTACTCCAGATTCTCATGGTGTACACGCCGGCCGGTAAACTTTGAACATCGAGCAGGATGTTTTGCCCGTTATTGAAACCATCGTTTTGCGACAGTATACGTTGGCCCAGGGCGTTTATCACTTCTACAGATTCTATTTCCAGATCATTCACCTGAAGACTTACATAATCATTGGCGGGATTTGGGGAAAGTGTCACCTTGCGATCTAGCAGGTCTTGTGCATTGGTGGTCCCAACCAGTTTTATCCATATGGTATCCAGTTCAGCCGGAGTTGAAATGTTTTTCACATTTCCATCCTTATCGATTGCCTTAACTCCGTTAATGGGTACGGTAAATGGAATTGCTTTATCTTCTGACCTATCAGTAATATCAATAATAATGATAAAGTCAGCTTTAAAAGTTACTTCAGCAATTGCTCCATAACCATTTGCCGACAAGCCGTTTTTACGAGATAGTCCAATATCCAGTTGATGGCCCGAATGGTTATCCTTAGCCAGCCATAACATGTGGTTGGGTGATCCGAAATAATCACTTTTATAATCTGCTTCCGGGTTATGGCCAATATATTCTGGATAGTTTAGCCCAAATGCCAAACCATAAACACCCAGAGCTGGCTTTATTGGACTACCCACTTTCACCGTTCCCTTAATCTCAATTGGAGCATTGTTATTTACATCTACTACCAAAGTGTCATTTGGGAATTCAATACGGACAACTGGGGCATCCGGTATTGTAACCTGCTGAGTAGCTTCTATTGCCTGGTAATGTTGAACAATGACATCTGCGTCATATTCATTGATAGTTCCATTACCATCACAATCTAGGTGCTTGTAATTGACTTTATTATTTACAGAACTAAACCAGTTTGGCGAAAATTGTGGTGTCCAGCTAGTCGAGGCTTCAGGGCGTGGGACTCCGGTAGAATAATGCCCAACCCCTAGGTTCAACAAGTCATACACGTTTGCCTTACCATCCATATTGGCATCTCCCGGCAATACATAATCAGTGCCTTCAGGTAGACTGCTGGCATTCATATTCAAGGCATCGGTTACCAGCAATTGAATGGCTGAAGAAACACAGGCTCCGGGTTTCCATGTACTCAGGTTGGTTCTGTAGATACCCCCAGTTTCATATACGTGTACTATACTGTCCCAGTGTGTAGCTTCCCATATATCGCTTCCATCGCCAAAATCCAGTTGTGAATTGGAATAATCGCCACTCGATTTATTGATAAAACAAGCTGTGTATCCATCATTGATGGAGCCAGAGAGCATTTTAACTTCCATTTGTGCCTGACAGGAAGAACCCTGATTGCTGCAATCACCGGCCCACCAGTTTGATACTCCTGCGCTTATGGCTTCACATTCATTGCCATATTGAACCCCATTACATCCACATACAGGTGCAAAAAGTGCCGATTGCCCGGGGCAAAGAGTTGATGCCTCAACAAGTCCGGGGTTATAGCAGCTGGGTTCTGCAACGGTCAAATTCTGGCATCTGGTTGATGCGCAGGTACTGGAACCATCAGCACTGGACACATTGTACTGAGCGCACACCAGATAATTTCCATATCCTGGCAAAGGAGAGGTAAACTCCGGAGTTTGAGCTAGAATATTACTGCTTTTACTGCTATACCAAATTACCGACTGTAGCACATCGTCGGTATGCTGGTTAACCGGAAAAATCTCGCCAAGCAATTGGGTGCCCACGGCTGTAACATGCATGTCGTACCCACACCAATTGGTGTTCTGAGCAATCACTTCAATGGTCTCACAGTAACTGGCTTCACAACCAAAAGCATCCTTAACGGTAAGGCATACCTGGTATGAACCTTGTTTTGGAAATCCATGAGCTACATTTTTGCCTGTGGCTACAGAGCCATCACCAAACTCCCAATGGCAGATTTGTGTGCTTTCATCATAAATATTAGCCACGAAATTGTAGACCAAATCATCACCCTGATCCGGGTAATGTCCGAAATGCGCTTCACAAGGCAAGGTATCCGAAACGCATGTAAGGGAAACATTGATGCCATTGGTAATTGGGCAACCTGGAGGCACCGGAGCGATGGCAGTACTAAAACTGATTGTTTGTCCTCCACTTAAATCATCAGCTCCATAAACAGCGCGGTAAACCTTACCATTATCCAGATCAATGATCATGGCGCCACAGCCAGGTGTCACGCTGGCTACCCAGCCAACCCGACCACACTGACCAGACAATTGCCAGGAAGATAAAATCAACAAGGCAAAGGGCAGGAGATTTTGTAGCAGAATTTTACGCATAAGTGCAGCCTTTTAACGCTATATACTTCACGCAGTTTGGTTTAGAAAAGTGCCTGCGGCTATGTCATTGATTAACAGCGTTCAGTATGACAAGTTTTTTTCACAACCACTTTGCGGTGGCTCTAAATTAAGACGTTTTCATCTAGCTGAAGGTTGGGAGGAAACTCTTTTGGGATAATACTATTTACAAAGGTTGGCGAAATTCAGGATAAAATCAAATACATTTTACTAAACTTGCCGGATATTTTTTTATTTTATAAGAAAAATAAAAAACTGATAATCAGGAAAATAACTGTTTTAATGCAATTTAGTTTATTTCAATTTATTTTTCAATAATCAAACCAGGCAAGCTGGAAATTAACAGTGGAAACATCCGGAAAAGCTAATTTGTTTTACCTGATAAGCCCTGACAAAATAATCGCTTTATGTATCAACCCTGACTCAAGTTCGGGATGTTTCAAATTGCACAAACTCAATCACATCATTATCATACGATGTTAAGTGATAAATTGATCTCCTTATTAGCTAATTTATCAAAAGTTGAGCGGAACCGTTTTCGCAAATTCCTTTTGTCACCTTACCTCAACGACCAGCCTGATGCGATTATCCTGTTTGATCTTATTGACAAAGAACTACGGAACTCAGATACAACGGAAGTAACACTGAGTAAGCAATTCGTGTGGTCAACATTATATCCAAAAATAGTCTTTAATGATGGGCATCTGCGCCGACTTAGTTCTGATCTAAGCCAACTGACCCTGAAATTCATGGTGTTGGAATCGCAAAACGCCGACCCGCTCCAACAGGCTCTTGACTTGCAAAAAGCGCTGGAGAAGCCACAATTGAAAAAACACCTGGCTGGAGTGGAGCGTCAATTGGTTCGGTTACTAGACTCAACTGAGGAGCAGTCTTCTGAATTTTTTATGGCTCAGTATAGAATGTATCACAATGTATTCTACAGAGCATCCAAAACGGTTACTACAACTGGATACGGTGATAAATTGGAAGCTGCTGATTTTCATCTTGAGTGTTTTTATCTTATACAAAAACTGAAATACTATGTTGCCTGGTTGCAGTTTAGCGGTATTCGCGTTGCCGAAAAGACAGTACCGTTATTTCCGGGCTTTTGGGAGTATTTGAATCAGGAAAGGTTCAAAACGGTTCCCTTGATCGCTATATATCGCCTGATTGCAAAATGCTTTTCGGAGCCTCAGGAAGAGCAGCATTTTCGTGATCTGCTTGAATATCTCAATAAATATTCATCCAAACTTACTGAGGAAAATTTGCGGGAATGTTATCACATGGCACAGAATTACTGTGCCTTAAAGATCAATCAGGGCAAAACAGAGTATTATTCCATTTACTTTGAATTGCAAAAAAAAGTGGTTCAACAAGGTATTCTACTTGAAAATGGTCAATTATCCGAAGGGGTTTTCAAAAATACGATAACTAGTGGTCTAAGAGTTGGTGAATTTACATGGACTGAAAAGTTTATTGAAGACTACTACCCGTTTCTACCAACGTCCATTAGAGAGAATGCCAGAACCTTTAATTTGGCCAATTTATATTCGCACCAAAAGCAGCATGACAAGGTGATAGAGCTATTGAACAATGTCGAATACAGTGATTTGGTATATGCTCTTGGCGCAAAACTGATCCTGCTACGAACATATTATGAGAAAAATGAGATCATGGCTCTGGACTCTCTTATGGATAGTTTTCGCATCTTTATCAGGAGAAACAAACAGATGTCAAAAGGCTTAAAAAGAGAATATATCAACTTTCTTAATTTTTTATCCAAGCTTTCAAGCATTAGCCACAGGCACTCCCAAAAATTGGTTTTGCTAAAAAAAAGCATCATGGAAAACCAGCAAGTAACTTCTAAAAAATGGCTACTCGAAAAAATTGATGAACTGGAAAAAAAGTAGTGTCGGACTTTGGGTGTTGCTATTTGGGCTTTGTAGTAACCAATATATGTCTGCCCAACAAATCTCGCTGGAATCCTCTGTTTATTACGGAAAAGTCTGGCGTCATACGCCAAAACTAAAAACACAGTCTGGAGAAGGTCTGTTGGGTCAGGAGCTGGCCATTCGTGTACAAACATTGGGAAAGCGAGACTGGCAGGCCTGGCAGCGATATCCCTCTCTGGGCGCCTGCCTTGCTCACTTCGAACTAGGCAAAGGCTCCCACAATCGAGCCTTTGGTCTGTTGCCATGGTTAAATGTACCCGTATTAAGTTCCAACTGGTTACGCATTAATTTTCGGCTGGGTACCGGCCTGGCCTGGGTAAGCAATCCTTATGATTGGTGGAACAACCCGGATCAAAATGCCATAGGTTCTCACTGGAATAACATGACACAGTTCAGACTAGGCGCTGAAGCTGTTTTAAGTTCAAGAGTCCGACTGATTGCCGGCGGCAGTTTCACCCATTTTTCCAATGGTGGCGTTTCCTTACCCAACTATGGCGTAAACGTCATTTCCGGCTGGCTGGGCGCTTGCTGGGCATTTAAACAAGCAAGCCGGGAGGATTACAAACCAGCCCTTAGTAGCAGGAAAAAAGGGTATCGTAAATTTGGTGGCCTTTTTCAAGGCGGGTATGCATCTGCGCAAATAGCCACACTCGATGGACCGAAATACCCAATCTGGCTTGGCTCCGGATCCTTATTCTATCAATTCAATCGCCTGCACCGCGCTTCCATTGGCCTTGATTATGAACAGAACAGAGCCATCTACACCTGGAGTTTGCACAGCGCTCTTTTCGATGATGAATCGGCAGCAAAAAGAGGCTCTACCCGCTTAGCAGTCTTCATCGGTGAAGAATTTTTGTTTGGGGACCTTTCCATTCAGCTTCAGGCAGGAAAATACCTGGGTAAAAACGTCAATGCCTTTGTCCCTAAAAAGCTTTACAGCAAGCTTTCACTACGCTGGTACGCACCCGAGCAGATTAAGTTACCACTTCGCCCGTTCATAGGAGTTACCTTGAAAGCGCATGCATTTACGGCCGAGTATATCGCCTGGAATACTGGAATGTCTTTCTAGAGCTGTATTGTTTTAATTTCCGGCACCTTTTTAGGATAGATTTTCCCAATCATGTAGCCCACACACAAATGCCCGTTTACCTGAAAGGCTTGCGTTGCTCGTGTTGTTGAAGTCCCATTAAACAGGTGATCCAGATTATACCAACCACTCGCCCTCAGTTCTACAAGCCATCTTGCCCCAAGTATTCTGGAAACACCCACATCGTAAGACAATCCGGGCACCCAATCTTTTTTTTCCCGCATGGCAACTCTTTCCGTGTAAAAATAATAGGTCTCTTTTACGTACCACTGGAATGGGTATGAATTATAATATGGGCTGTTCCTGGTAAGCACCTCCCTCGAATCTACTGAATTGTCAACGGCAAAATAATGATGTCGAAGAAGTGAAAATGAAGGCAATACCGACCATTGCCATCGACTGCGATCTTTACCAAATACAAAGCTTTTACCAATTTTTAGATTCAGCCTGGATACCGTTACAAAAGACGGGATTTTGCCAACAGGTCGCCCGTCCCCGATATACGATTCGCCAACGCGGTGATTTGGAATTGTGTTTGCGTTATAAACAGTATCAAGAACCAGCCGGGTATAGTCGACCAAAAGATCGCCATGAAACAGATCATACTGCTTGTAACCGGCATTCGTTTCCCAAAACGCCTGGAAAACTAAAGCATGCTTTTTTTGGTATCGCCACTCAAACAAGGCACCTGCGCCCTGTTTAAGTGGCATAGCCAAATCGGTGCGAACAATAAAGGGTGCATATCGCTGGGCCACGCTCAGCGCTGGAATTGCACAATTTATGATCCAGATGTATAAGTATTTTCGGGTCATGGTTTATTCAATAGAACGGGTTGGAGAATCTTGCATCATGCAGAATATCATAGGAAGTCATTGTTCGCAAGAATGCAATGAGGTCAATTTTATCCTGAAATGAAAAATTCATCCTGCGTGGATTTCCCTCCTCATCAAGCAACAATGGGTGTAGGTTCGGATGAGCCTGAATACCTGTGCTGTAAAAATCTAGCACCTCTCCCAGGTCTCTGAATCGCCCGTCGTGCATGTAGGGTGCTGTTACTGCAATATTTCGCAATGAAGGTGATTTGAAGACGCCCATATCTGATTGTAAACCGGTAACTCCACCCAGGCCTGGATCACTATAGTTTGTCTCTAATCCGTTGCAGGCAAAAAATTCCTTTTGAAGTGGCCTTATTGGGCTATGGCATTTGGTACAGTTTTGCGCAAAAAGTGTGCGTCCTCTGAGTTCCGATTCACTAAAATTCAATAGCGGCCTCAATAAAGTATCTATACCAACTGAATCTTTTACCGTTATGGTAATAGTCCCGTAATAGTAATCCACTATACTATCCCTTAAAGCATAAACAGGGACAGTTTCTGCATACTGCCCAAACAGATCTCCGTTTACTTTATCGAGGGCTCTATCCAATTTGGAGCTAGCCCCTCCCATGGCTCTCACAAATTCCTGCAGACATTCCAGAAACCTTTCTTGTGAAACATCGCTATCGCCATAAATGCGTTCCATGAAATAAGAATAATATGATTGGATTTTGGCTTTTTTGTGCAATTCTGTCAGGGTTAGACCCATTTCATGAGGATTGGTGAAAGCCAAAGGAGCCTGACCAAATATATCGTCGGCTCGCCCATCCCAAAGCAAAGCAGGTGTTCTGCCTTCAATTTCAGTGTAATGAGAAGCAAAACTGGCGACGTTTGTTAAGGCCATTGAATTGCGGGATGTAACATGTCCATCAACACCCGGACTAAAATCCCAGCCATCTGCGAATGCCTTGTTTTGAATATGGCAGGATGCACAGGAAATTTCCCCATCCTTTGAAAGGTTCTTATCATAAAATATCACCCTTCCAACACTCGCTTTTTCATTGTCGATATTGGATTGTCCGAGTCCCATGGTAACCAGATAGTCGGGCAGTTTGGTTTGAAAATTCTGGACTCTGGTATCCATCATGGAACTAAACTTGTAGTCATTGTCTGCCAGATTTTTTTGACGTTGTACCAACAGGCTATCACTCTTATTGCAGGAAATGGCTACCAGGGAAAGTATTACCGCTGTACCAAGTAGGGATTTTTTCATAGGGTTAAAAATTTAAGTTTGAGCAATCGGAAATATGTTTACAAATTAAACCAGCTAAGGCTTAACCTATGCCCTGCATTGTGCGGTTCGTACCCTATTCGGGGTGAACCGGAATTTTCGATTAGTGTAGCAAATCAATACTTCTCCGGTACAGAGTGATTTTTACAGTACTTTTGCGTTAGAATTCACTCAAAAGCCGGTTTTACAACAATTTTATGGCCACACCACGGACCGTCGCCTTTCATACTTTAGGTTGCAAGCTCAATTATTCGGAAACATCCGCACTCGCGCGGCTATTCGAAAGCAATGGCTATTTACCCGTTAAATTTGAAGAGGAGGCAGATATATATGTACTCAATACCTGCTCCGTGACGGAGCAGGCCGACCGTGAGTGCCGGAAAATCGTGCGGCAGGCCATGCGCAGAGCTCCCGAGGCATTTATGGTGGTAACTGGCTGTTATGCCCAATTAAAGCCCACCGAAATTTCCGAGATACCCGGGGTGGACCTGGTGTTGGGTGCAGGCGAAAAATTTCGCATACTGGATTATGTTGATGAACTGGCAAAAGCACAGGGTAAGGGCATGGTTCGCGCCGGAGAAGTAAAGGATGTGAATACATTCAGCTCTTCCTTTTCATTTGGTGATCGCACGCGTTCGTTTTTGAAAGTTCAGGACGGATGTGATTATAAATGCTCCTTTTGCACCATCCCCCAGGCTCGCGGCGCCAGCCGCTCGGATAGCATTGCGAATGCAGTGGCTAATGCACGTGAAATCGGAGCCATGGGTACCAAAGAAATTGTATTAACAGGTGTGAACATTGGGGATATGAAAGCCCCAAATGACCAAGGTGGATTTGACCAATTTCAAGATCTCGTAAAAGCCATGGATCAGGTTGAAGAGGTGTCCAGGTTCCGGATAAGCAGTATAGAACCGAACTTACTGAACGACGAGATCATTGCATTTGTGAGTGAAAGCCAGCGATTTATGCCGCATTTCCACATTCCACTTCAATCCGGAAATGACAAACAGCTGCGTGAAATGCGCCGTCGGTATCGCCGTGAGTTATATGCAGACCGGGTGGCTACCATCAAAAAGCTAATGCCTCATGCCTGTATTGGATGTGATGTAATCACCGGTTTTCCGGGTGAAACAGAGGCTGATTTCCTTGAGTCTTACGAATTCATCAAGGAACTGGATGTTTCCTATCTCCATGTGTTTACCTACTCAGAGAGAGCCAATACACCCGCAGCAGAGATGTCGGGAAAAGTACCTGTGGAAGAACGCCGCCGCCGTAACCAGGCCTTGCGCGGATTATCGGATATGAAACGCAGGGCATTCTATAGCCAACACGTGGGAACTGAACGTCCCGTACTGTTCGAACATCACCGGAACCTGGAACTATTGAGTGGGTTTACCGACAATTACATCAAAATTGAGGTGCCGGTTTCCCAATTCAGCATAAACGAAATCAAACCCGTTTACTTGTCACAGTTGAGTCTCGATGGAGAAACCGTTGAGGCTTCTGAGCCTACCTTGCAAACTTGCTCATCGTAGCAGGGTAACATCGCCTGAACGGTATTCTTCCTCACCACCAGGATTTCGAATTTTGATCAGATATACATAGACATCTGAGGTGGCAGGCAACCCGTTTACAGTGCCGTCCCAGCCACTCGTGGGGTCATCGTAAATCAGACTACCCCAGCGATTCCAGACTTTAAATTCCAATACCTCCACCTCGGATTGATAAACAGCAGGTCTGAAAACGTCATTGAACTGATCACCATTGGGTGTAAAAGCATTTGGAATTTCAAAGATGGCTTTGGACTCAACGGTAAACTCAACGGTGTCCATACATCCCAGGGCATCCTCTACAATCAGTGTATAGGTGCCTCCTTGCAACATATCTACAATGGAATCATTGTCACTGGTACTCCAGGTATATTGAACAGGCAAAATGAAATTCTCCAATAAAGCTGCTGCCTGATAGCAGCTAGAATCAGGCGGACAACTTGGACTGACTTCCACCTCAGCCATGAGTGCACAGCAGGTGTCTACCTGAATATCCAATGTTTTCTTTACCAGGCAACCATCGTTCGTCCATACTCTCAGTGTTACGGTTTTCATACCGGTATTCACATATTGTACAGCATGCGGTCCCTGTAGCGTATCGCCAATGGGTGTTGCATTTGCTCCAAAATCCCAGTTCCAGGATTCGATAAACCCATCGAATGGCACGATGGTATCACGGTAAACAATTGTTTCTCCCAGACAAATGGTGCTATCCGGATCGTCGCTGTACAAGGTTACTTCCGGCCCTTCAAATTCCACAGTTCCACCCCAATCAATGGAAAACCCTGCGCCCGTTGAGGTAAAATTGTTTACAGCCAACGCATAGGTCTCGCCTGCCATTATATCCATGTACCTGAGGAAATTATCAGAGGTGGTGAGACAACCCGGGGGTTCGCTAATATCGGTAGAAGTGGCATTCAAACCGGTTGGGCCGGTACAGGGAAGGCCGGCACCAATATTTCCTGCAGCCATGCATCGCTCTAATACTTTCCCGCTACAGTCGCCAGGACCATTTGGCAGATAGTACACGACAAAATCAAGATCATCTGCCGGGTTATCAGGTGTAAGGGTGAATTCAAGCGTACCATCATTTTCGGCGGTAAAAACAAACCAGGAGGTATTAGATTCTCCTGGGAAACCCTGTAAGCAGGTAGCATCAGACCATTCCGTAGGATCATCGCCAGGACCAGCCACAAATTGCACCTGCCTTTTATCTTTATCACAAACTATCACACCTGTTGGACAATCTCCGGTTATTTCTGCGTCTATGCCAATTTCGTGAACACACAATTGAAAAAGCCCCTGAGAAAGGGCATCTACTCTGATATAATATGTTTCACCAATTGTAAGATTGTTCACCTGAAGTTGCTCAAAAGTACTTCCAGGCAACCCGGCGATACAGCTTTCTTCAGAAAGTCCATTTGGACAAGTCCCTGAATACAAGCCAATGGCTGGACCGCTGAGGGTGGAAAAAATAGGACTTGACAATACGATTTCCAGGGATGTTGAGGGTGCAACAAAACTGAACCATACATCATGGACTAAAAAATTCAGGCAAGCAGAATTCACGCCTACACTAGGAGTTGCGCTGATATTGGAACTGTTAATATCAGAACAATATGAGCTGGGGTTATCTATCTGAATGGCATTTATGCATTCGTCATTTATTGGTGCCTGAGCTCTTAAAAATCCCAGGGAGCCAACGAGTAAAAGCAACAACCAAGATGTTCTGATGGTGATCATTTTATTCATAAGAAGGGTTTTGTCAATTAGCTAATTCGGTAATTAGCTAATTAGCTAATTAATTTTATCCTGCGTACAGTTTTAAGCAGGTTCCGCACAAACAACTGGTTCCGAATTGCCGGGTTAGCGTTTCCAGTGTTGCCGGGTGAATATTAGTTAGTGCTTTGCACCAGCAGGTTTCGTCTTTGTAACAGAGAAATTTTTGTTTACACCTTGGACAATCGCTCACAAATTTCTGTTCATCTTCTACCCATGCTGAATCAGCTCGACCGCCAATTGCCTGGTGTTTTTCTCCGAGGTTCATATTTCCATATATAGGCGGGTTCATTTTTTTCACCCGCACTTTTATGCCTTTCATGCCAGGAAACTGGCGTTTCATTTTGGCGATTATATCGGAAACGACAGCCTCAAGTAATTTCCTGGGTTTGGCCATGGCTACGAGGCAAATATGAAATACGGTTTCGTAATTTACTTCAGTAGCCGCGAGACTATCCGTCTTAGCTGCATTTTGTATTCCGGTATCCACATAAACATCCACAATGTATTCAGAACCAAGCACTTGCTCGGCTTCATATACGCCGTGAAAAGCGTGAAAGCGCATTCCCTCCAAAACTACCCAGGCCATAACTAAACCATTTGTAAAATTTTAGAAACGTGTTTCAAAGCTACGAGGATAAATTATGCTATCCGTGATTTTCAAAAGCAAAAGCTGCCGCCCCAATGATTCCGGCATTGTTCAACTGCTTTGCCGGGACCACTAATGCATTGGTTTTGAGTTGTCCTTTGAATTGATCAAAATATTTGCTTTCACCCCCGCCCAGTATGAACATATCCGGAGAAAAAAGCAATTCGAGGTGATTCAGGTACTTATTGAAACGGTTGGCCCACTCTTTCCGGCTGATCTTTAATCGGGACCGGGCACCGGAAGAGCACCATTGTTCGGCATTCACGTTTTTTTTCCAGTTCAAATGGCCTAGCTCTGTATTTGGAATTAATACGCCTTTATAAAACAAGGCGCTTCCCAATCCAGTACCAATGGTGACTAGCAAAACCAGGCCATTGTTGTCACGGCCCATACCAAAACGCATTTCAGCCACACCAGCGGCATCTGCATCGTTAGTCGCATAGACCGGGCAACCGCAGGCATCTCCAAATACTTTCTGTATGTCCTTCCCGATCCAATTATGGTCAATATTGGCTGCAGAACAAGCCACACCATTCTTAACGATGGCGGGAAAGCCACACCCAACCGGGCCCTTATAATTAAAAAATTGAACGATTTCAGCAAAAGCTTCTGCCATTGCTTCCGGTGTAGCAGGTTGCGGGGTTGGAACTCTGTACCGCTCACCTGAGAGCTGACCTTTTTCAAGGCTTACCAAAGCTCCTTTTATGCCGGAGGCCCCCACATCAATGCCTAAAATATTCATATACCTACTTTTTCTTATTCCTCAGGAATGTTGGCGTCATCTGTTTCATCATCGCCTGTTTCGCTTAACAAGGCTTTTTGTTTCCGGCGTTCAAGGGAGTTTTCATGCATGGAGACGTATTCTCCCCGATTCCGAACTATGTCGGCTGCAAGATATAGCGCTTTGATAAAGGACATTTCATCTGCTTCACCCTTGCCTGCAATATCGAAAGCGGTTCCGTGATCGGGCGAAGTGCGCACTACGGGCAACCCAGCTGTGTAATTTACCCCGGCACCAAATGAAAGCGCTTTGAAGGGAACCAGTCCTTGGTCGTGATACATAGCCAATACCCCATCGAATTTACGATGTTGCCCGGAACCGAAGAACCCATCTGCCGGGAATGGTCCAAAGGCCAATATTCCGTGATTTTTGGCATCCTCAATGGCCGGTGCTATTATTTTGGCTTCCTCTTTTCCAATTGTACCGTCATCTCCGGCATGCGGGTTTAGCCCAAGGACTGCAATTGTAGGACGATCAATGTTGAAATCAACTTTCAACGACTCCGCCATAATCAGGATCTTGCGCAATACCCTTTCCTGAGTAATCGAATTGACTACCTCCTTTATGGGCAGGTGATTGGTGACAACCCCTACACGCAGATCATCGGAAACCAGCAACATCAAGGTATCCTTGGCTTTGAATTCAACGGTCAGATATTCAGTATGGCCAATGTGTTCGAAACCGGCAAGCTTTAAGGCACTTTTATTAACAGGTGCTGTAACAAGTGCATCGATGCTGCCTTTTTTCAGATCGTGAACAGCAGCATACAAGGCATCCATGGCGCATTTGCCGCCTACATCAGAGGCTTTACCAAGGGTGATGTTTACATTGTCTGCCCAGCAGTTTATGATATTGATCTTGCCAGCCTGAGCTTCTGAAGCGTTATTAATAGAATTGAACTGTACGTTCTCTTCGGAAATTATGTTTTTATGGTATGCCACAACCTTTGCGCTTCCATAAATTACAATCTTGAATTGTTGACCAGCCTTTTTGATCGCAAGCGCTTTCAGGATGACCTCAAGACCGATTCCATTTATGTCGCCGCACGAAATTCCTATAGTGATACTATCCATTTATCGGGATTGATAATGTTTTTTAAAAAAGTCGAATAATAAGCGCACACCGACACCGGTTCCTTCTTTGGTTCGGTATCCGTTGGCTACGCGAAGATAGGCAGGCCCAGCGATGTCGAGATGCAGCCAGGGGTATTTGACGAAATGTTCGAGAAATTTACCGGCGGTGATCATGCCTGCATTGCTGGAGCCAATGTTTTTCAAATCGGCAATATTGCTTTTCAGGTCGTCGCCAAATTCCTTCCAAAGCGGCAGTTCAACAAGGCGCTCGTATGTGTTAAAGCCACTGGACTCCAATTGTTTTTTAACATCATCATTCGCTGTACCCATGTAACAAATCACGTGGTTACCCAGCGCCCTGACAGCAGAACCGGTCAGCGTTGCCAAATCTATCACTAATTCCGGGTCGTATTTCTGAGCAAATAGCAGGGCATCAGCGAGGATCAATCGTCCTTCTGCATCTGTATTCAACACTTCAACTGTAGTACCGGAAGACATGGTAATAACATCGCCAGGCGCCATGGCGGCCTCTCCAATTTTATTGTCGGTAACCGGAATGAGCCCTATAACATGCAAAGGAAGTTTTGATTTGGCAACAGCGCCCATAGTACCAACAACGCTTGCTCCACCTGCCATATCACATTTCATGTAATCCATCCCCTCGCTGGGTTTCAGGCTCAAGCCGCCTGTATCGTACACAACCCCCTTTCCCACTAGAATGATTGGTTTCTTATTACTTGCGTTTTCTGGTTTCCACTCGAGAATACAAAATTGAGGCGGCGTGCTGCTGGCTTTGTTCACGGCAAGAAGCCCCCCCATTTTAAGTGATTCAATCTTATCCTTGCCCATCACATCCACACTAAAACCAAATTGTTTTCCAGCGGCCTCCACGGCTTTTGCAAGCTGGACGGAGTCAAAATGCGACAGGGGTTCGTTTACAAAATCACGTGTCAGAAACACTGATTCCAGCAAAATATTAGCTTCTTCAATTTCTTCAGGTGAAAAGCTGGTGTTTTCCAGGCGGATTTCTGTAAAAGCTTTTTCCTTTTTTGATGGCTCGGAGAAATATTTCAGGAACTGATAACTGCCAAGTGCCAGTCCTTCAGCGAAAGCCAGGGTGCGATCAATCGCACATAAATTCCTTAATGTAACCGACTGGATCTTGTACTGCCGTAATTCGCGCAACAGAGCGCTTCCGGCGATTCGGGCATTTTCAAGTGCAATGGCCGGATTTGGCTCAGGTTTTAGCAAACGCACAAAAACAGCGCCCTCGCTTCGAGGAAAGAAAAAACTCTGAACATCCCGGTCAACAGCTTGTCGAAGGAATGTCATTTCAGATGGCGCAAGATTAGCGTCCAGAGTGTCAAGCCTGTCTTTTTCGGCAAGTATGACTATTGTATCGTTGGTGCTGGCCGTTGAAACGGCGGCAAGTTGGACTCGTTTCACAGAGGAAAGGATGATTATTTCTGAAAAGTCACCGAAGCGGGGAGGATTTTGGGTTTAAACACCCCGATCTGGCACAAAGGTAGCCCTATTTTGACTTTTACCTGATGATTTACAACAGGACTGTAAAAGCCTCTTCAATTCAGGGGCTTTGGCTACTTTTGCCTTATGTCAAAAAAACTATTTCTTCTCGACGGACACGCGCTTATTTACCGTGCTCATTTTGCTTTTATTACCCGGCCACTTATGAATTCAAAAGGCTGGAATGTCTCGGCTATTCAGGGATTTATACGGACCCTTTGGGACATGATGCAACGGGAAAAGCCAACTCACCTGGCAGTTGTTTTTGACCCCAAGGGAGGAACATTCCGCCATGACAAGTTTGAGGCGTATAAAGCAAATCGAGAGGCTCAACCCGAAGACATAACCTTTGGCATTCCGTGGGTGCATAAATTGGTAAATGCCATGAATATCCCCGTAATCACTGTACCCAATTACGAGGCAGATGATGTAATAGGTACCCTGGCCAAACAAGCCGAAAAAGAAGGCTTTGACACCTACATGGTAACGCCTGACAAAGATTTTGGACAATTGGTTTCAGAACACATTTTTCTGTATAAACCCGGCCGGGCTGGAAATGAAGTAGAAATCTGGGGAGAAAAAGAAGTGTGCGAACGCTGGAACATAAAAAGAGTAGATCAAGTGATTGACATGCTGGGATTGATGGGCGATGCCGTTGATAATATTCCCGGCCTCCCGGGCATCGGTGAAAAAACAGCCGCCAAGTTGTTGAATGAATTTGACAACATCGAAAACCTGATTGCCAATGCCGATAAGCTAAAAGGCAAACAGCAGGAAATCGTACAAACACAACACGAAAAAGCCACGTTATCCAAATGGCTCGCTACCATCGATACCAATGCTCCCATAAGCTTCGACAATAAAGAATTCGAAATAGAAGCTTTTAATCGCGAAGAATTGATTTCCCTGTTTCAGGAGCTCGAGTTCAGAAGCCTGGCTGAGGCCATTCTGAAAAGCCCCTGGGCCGGAGCAGGGCAGGAAAACCAAGTGGTTGAGAAACCAGCGCAAGGCAGTAAAACTAGCAAGGCAACACAAGGCAATTTGTTCGGTGATGATGAAATGAACGCCCAGAGTACCGGTAGCGGTCTACCCCTAAATTCACCAACCCGAGGCAGCCACAATATCCACAATACCGAACACACCTATCATTTAGCAGATACAAAGGAGAAAAGAGCCGAATTGATCAAACTGCTGAGCGCTTCGAAATCAATTGCATACGATTCTGAAACTACTGCCCTGGATGCTACGCAAGCCGATCTGGTTGGTTTTTCGTTTGCTGTCAAACCACATGAAGCCTGGTATGTACCCATTCCAGCAGAGCGGGAGAAGGCACAGTCCATTGTAGAGGAATTCAGACCGGTATTTGAAGATTCAGCTATTGAAAAAATTGGGCAGAATCTGAAGTACGATGCCATCGTGCTGAAAAACTACGATTGTGAATTGCGTGGCGCATACTGGGATACCATGCTTGCCCACTATTTGCTTGAGCCCGACTTGCGACACAACATGAATTACATGGCAGAAACCCTGCTTAATTATGCCTGTGTCAAGATTGAAGAACTCATAGGCCCGAAAGGGGCAAAACAGGGAAATATGCGCGATGTGCCTGTAGAACAAATTAAAGAATATGCCGCAGAGGATGCCGACATTACGCTTAGACTTCGCGATGTCCTAAAACCCAAACTGGAAGAAGGTGGGCCGGTACTGGTGAAACTGCTACAGGAGGTGGAATCGCCTCTTGTAAAAGTACTCACAGATATAGAACACGCCGGCGTTCGAATTGATCCTGATTTTCTACAGGACTATTCCAATGAGCTGGCAACCAAAATTGTAGCGCTCGAAGATAAAATACTTTCACTGGCAGGATTCCAATTCAATATTGCCAGCCCCAAGCAAGTTGGAGAAGCCTTATTTGAGCAAATGAAACTTCCTTACAGCGGCAAAAAAATGAAGTCCGGTCAGTATTCTACTGATGAAGACATTTTGTCGAATCTGGCGCCCGACTACCCTATTTGTGCGGACATACTCAGCCATCGTGGCTTGATGAAACTAAAATCCACCTATGTGGATGCCTTGCCTGCACTGATAAATCCGCGAACTGGCAGGGTTCACTCTTCCTTTAATCAGGCTCTGGTAGCATCGGGGAGGCTGAGCAGTCAAAATCCAAATCTTCAGAATATACCCATCAGAACGCCGGAAGGCCGAAAAGTCCGTGAAGCCTTTGTACCGAGGGATGAAAACTATGTCCTGTTATCTGCCGACTATTCGCAGGTGGAACTTAGGTTAATTGCCCATATCAGCAATGATGAAGCCATGCTGGAAGCCTTTCAGAAAGGACTGGACATCCACACGGCCACAGCAGCGAGGGTTTATGGCGTGCCATTGGAAGAAGTGACCAGTGATCAGCGCCGAGCTGCCAAAACGGTCAATTTTAGCATCATTTATGGGGCTGGCGCTACCAACCTCAGTCAGCAATTAGGCATTAAAAGACCTGAAGCCAAGGAGCTCATTGACAATTATTTCAGAGAATATTCAGGGTTGCGCACCTACATGACCAATATAGTGGAAACAGCCAGAAACCAGGGATACGTTGAAACCATGCTGGGAAGACGCCGCTATTTGCGAGACATCAATTCCAGAAATGGCATGATGCGCAGTATGAGCGAACGAGTTGCCATTAATACGCCTGTACAAGGGTCCGCTGCCGATTTGATAAAAGTAGCCATGATCAATATCCGACAGGCTATGCGCGACGGCGGGTTCAAATCACAGATGATCCTTCAGGTACATGATGAATTGGTTTTTGATGTCAGAAAGGATGAACTGGAAAAACTGAAACCCATCATTTCAGAAAAAATGTCGACAGCATTGCCCAATTTGAAGGTGCCAATCCTGGTTGAAATGGGTGTTGGGGAAAACTGGCTGGAAGCGCATTAACCGTTCATTGAATCTAGGGTATATTTCAAGAACCTACCCTAATCAAAAGGCCCTATTCATAAAATTGTCCAAATCATGCACATGCCAGAGAATTAATGGTGGTGCATGGCTGACTTCCTATATTTGCTTGCACAAAAACGATTTTTCTATGAAAAAAGCTGTTTACACTTTCATTGCCGGAATATTGGCAACTTTTCTTCTGTCTTCGGCGCTTACCGCCCAAATACCGCACCTGATCTTTCATGCCGAATTGGTAGGTGCAGAGCAAATTCCCACGGTGAATACCAGCGGGCGAGGCTTGATAACCTTGATGTACAATCCGGAAAGAACCAAAGTGACGGTCACCGGATTGATGGTTAACATCGATGGAGACATCACCAATGTAACCCTAAACATGGGCAAAACCGGTGAAACAGGCGCTGTACTGCTGGATTTAACCCCTACGGTAATCGGAAGACGGCTTCATGCAGAAATAGATGTCCCCGATCAGTTATTGAGAAACCTGCTTCCCAATCAGGTATATGCAACACTGAGTACTACGGCTCACCCGAGTGGGGAAATTCGCGGACAGTTCATTTGTGAAACAGACGAGGATTTCACAGGTATCCTCACAGGATCAGAAGCTGTTCCAGTAAGCAATTCAGCGGCACTGGGTTTTGGAGGTTTACATTTCCCTAAAGGGTCTGAGGATCTTGCTTATGCATTCTCGGTTCGTGACCTGAGCAGCACGGTGACTGAAATTGGCTTGTATAAGGGAGACCCGGGAACCGTTGGCACTTTGGTACACGACCTTACTCCCGGCTTTTTTGGTGGCTTATTTCAAGGACTACTCGAATTTAGTGACCTGCCTCCTGATGTACTGCGTGAAATGAGAGAAGGCAAATATTATATTGTCGTTAAAACAGAAAACTACCCGGATGGAGAAATCAGAGGACAAATAGGTTTTCAGGGATATTTTACATCTATTGCTCCGATTAATTCCTTTCAACAGGTTCCAAACCCCGGGTCTACCGGTTTCGGTTTCAGTCTTAACAAACTCAGTCCGGGACTCGATAGTATAACGACTACGGTTTCCATGATCAATCTCGTACCAACATCAATAGATATACATATTGGTGACCCGGGCACGGTGGGGCCTCTATTTGAGACGCTGGCGCCAAGTTCAAATCCATTGATCTTTCAGAAAAAATATGCGATCAACAGTGCCCAGTTGACAGATTTTGCGCAGGGCAGATTTTACGTAAACATTACCACCTCAGCATATCCAAACGGAGAAATCAGAGGACAAATGAAGAATACCTTAAGAAAAGGATATGCTTTTGATTTATGTAAAGAGCAAATGGTTCCACCAACAAATTCCAATGGCTTTGGAGTAGGCATGGCTTCCGTTGACCAGGCCAATTGTTATTTGAACTACAAAGTCATTTATGACAAACTGAGCGGGCCGGTAAATGAAGCGCTCATCTGTCAGGCTCCTCCCACTATGAATGGGAATGCAATTTATCCAATGCCAACTACTAGTCCATTAATACCAGGTATTCAGGAAATCATGGCGGCTCACGGGGTAGCCATTGAATTGGGTGAAACGTATATGTTGCTGGTGACCAATGCCTATCCAAATGGAGAGATCAGGGGTCAGATAGTAAGAGGCTTTAGTTGCCCTGAAACATCTGCCGGTATTTCCCCGGTTCAGAAAATTGAGGAGGTATTAGTTTCTCCTAATCCTTTCAGATCCGAACTGAGTGTCACATTTAGTAGTGAAACATCCTTTGATGCGAAAATTGTACTCTACGACATTTTGGGAGTTCAAACATTGGTTTATCCCATACAAATTACAGAAGGAGACCAGGTTGTAAAAATGCCAACTGCCGGGTTGCCAATTGGGTACTATACCATGGTTTTAGAAACACCTGATCGCAGTTCCGGCAAGCTTTTGAAAAAGCTTATACGACAGGAGTAATACGTTTCGGTGCGCTGTAGTTTAAGGTGGAAATAATGCCAACATTCAAAAATCAGACTGCAATCAAGCCTTGACACCAGAATTTTCAAAGTGATAGACAATAGCGTGAACCCTTTGATGCTTTTTTGGTTCCAATGCCCATGAGTAGCAAAGAGAAGGTTCTTCTGTTAATATTGGCGGCGGTGAACTTCACCCACATCATGGATTTTATGATCATGATGCCTTTAGGCCCGCAATTGATGAAGTTGTTTGATATCAATCCTCAGCAATTTGGCTTTGCCGTATCTGCATATAGCATTATGGCAGGGATCACCGGATTTATTTCGGCCTTTTTTGTGGATAAATACGACCGAAAAAAGGTATTACTATTTGCCTACATCGGCTTTGTGATCGGAACTTTCTCCTGTGCTTTCGCCCCGAGTTATGAATTTTTACTGGCTGCCCGCACCCTCGCAGGCTTCTTTGGCGGTATGATCGCGGCCCAGGTTTTGTCAATCGTTGCCGATACGTTTGAATACCAACGCCGTGCCAGTGCCATGGGGATCCTGATGACCTCCTTCTCGCTAGCCTCCGTAATTGGCGTACCTACGGGGTTATGGCTGGCTGCTCACTACAGCTGGCATGCTCCGTTTTTAGTCATAGGTGGACTCGGGGTGGCCATCATTATCCTGATTGGAGCACTAATACCTCCTATTAATAAACACCTGGAAAATCAGGAAGCCAAATCAGCCAAACCACTAAGAGTTCTGAACGACATTTTCAACAGTCCGAACCAGATGAAGGCCCTGACCCTCACCATCGTACTCATGCTGGGGCATTTTTCCATCATTCCATTCATCGCCCCATCCCTGGTTGGGAATGTAGGCTACAGCGAGGACAAGATATTTTTGATTTATTTGGTGGGAGGTATCTTAACCATATTCACAGCTCCTCAGGTCGGTAAAATTGCCGACAGACGCGGAAAATATCCTGTTTTTGTATTTTTTGCCCTGTTTTCCATCTTACCCATCTGGTTGATCACCAATTTATGGCCCATGCCCATGTGGGTAGTATTGGTCATTGCCGGTTTGTTTTTCATCACCGTTAACGGCAGGATGATACCCATGCAGGCCATTGTGTCGAGTGTAACGATGCCAAACAAACGCGGCGGCTTTATGAGCATTAACTCCTCAGTGCAACAACTTGCAAGTGGTATTGCTGCCACTATTGGGGGCGCCATTGTAGCAGAAGGACCTGGCGGCCGGATTGAGCACTACTCATGGGTGGGATATTTTTCCATAGTGTTGATTTTGAGCTGCATATTGCTGGCAGGCCGTGTAAAAGCAGTGGATGCCTGATTGCTTTCCTGAAATGAATGGATAAATTTGTAGCGCTTTACACTCATGAACGAAATCCTGATAGCAAGTCTAGGCATCAGCCTGCTTCACGCCACCATACCCAACCATTGGCTACCCATTGTGGCCATTGGTAAAAGGTCGGGATGGAGCGGCATGAAAACCGTGCGCATCACAGCCATCGCAGGCATCGCGCATGCTTTGAGCACAATTTTTATTGGGGTGTTGTTGAGTCTCGCCGGATGGCAACTGGCAGACTGGGTGTCAGCTTTCACCAGGATTGCTGCACCGTTGATATTAATTGGGCTGGGAATCTTTTTTATCTACCGCCATTACTTCCACCAGCATTTCCATTTGCATGGAGAGATAAAAAAAGAGCTAAGTGAAAAACAGTTGATTGCAACACTTACAGTCGCCATGTTTTTATCACCTTGTCTGGAGATAAGCGCTTTTTTTCTGCTTGCCGGCACTCACGGGCTTACCACTGTGATGGCCTTGAGCGGGCTGTATTTTGCAACTACAGTGGTAGGCATGTCTGTTTGGGTATTGCTTGTGTGGCAAGGACTTAATTTCCGCAATTGGCATGCGTTGGAGCATCAGGCGGGTATAATTTCAGGGGTGATTCTGGTGCTTACCGGGCTTTGGGGGATTTTTTTCTCTTGAGGACGGAGGCCAGGTTGAGTAAATGAACAAATGTTTGTAGAAGGGATTTTTAATTTTGGGAATTGGGTATTCCTTGTTGGGCGTTGGATATTCTTCTACGGAACTTTGGGAATTACCAACGCCCAACAAGGAATATCCAACGCCCAAGGATAGGTGCCGCTTCAAAGGCCGTTGTAGACGCCCTCACTAGCAATTTCTGTCATCAATTACTTCTTTTCAATTGCACAATAAGCGAAAAACCACCTTAACAAATGCAGAAGCCCGGCTTGCCTGCAAGAGGCAAACCGGGCTTCCAAAAATCACAACACTCTATTCAAACTCCCTACACTTACCCTTTTATGCCGGAAATCAGGAGAGACACCTCATTGTTCAGGCACTCTACAAAGCCGCCTGAAACGTTGAAATTCAAACTATCTCCATTTTCTTTTACAATGTTGACGGCACCTTCGCGGAGCGACGCCACAATGGCTGCGTGTCCCTGCAGCAACTGGAAGCTGCCATCGGAGCCTGGAACCTGTACAGATTTTACAGCGCCTGCAAAGATTTCTTTATCCGGAGAGAGAACTACTAAATTCATGTATTGAGCGTTTTTAATCCGTCAAATTAGTTAGCTGCTTCTTCAAGCATTTTCTTGCCTTTGGCAATGGCATCATCGATGGTACCAACCAGGTTGAAGGCTGCTTCAGGATACTCATCCAGTTCACCGTCGATGATCATGTTGAATCCACGGATGGTTTCGTCGATTGGCACCAATACACCTTTCAAGCCGGTAAACTGCTCGGCCACGTGGAAAGGCTGTGAAAGGAAACGCTGAACACGACGAGCGCGGCCTACTACGAGTTTATCTTCGTCGGAAAGTTCTTCCATACCCAGGATCGCGATGATGTCCTGCAATTCATTGTAGCGCTGCAGGATCTGCTTCACACGCTGGGCGCAACGGTAGTGCTCGTCACCAATGATCTTAGGATCAAGGATACGGGAAGTAGAATCGAGTGGGTCAACCGCAGGATAGATACCCAGGGAAGCAATTTTACGACTCAATACTGTAGTAGCATCAAGGTGCGCAAAAGTTGTTGCTGGAGCCGGATCCGTCAAGTCATCAGCAGGTACATAAACCGCTTGTACAGAGGTAATGGAACCACGCTTGGTTGAAGTGATGCGCTCCTGCATCAAACCCATTTCAGTAGCCAGGGTTGGCTGGTAACCTACCGCAGAAGGCATACGACCAAGCAATGCAGACACCTCAGAACCTGCCTGAGTGAAACGGAAAATATTATCTACGAAGAACAGGATGTCACGACCGCCGGCAGGATCTTTGAGATCGCCATCGCGGAAATACTCGGCCATGGTCAATCCGGAAAGAGCTACACGGGCACGGGCACCAGGTGGCTCGTTCATCTGACCAAATACAAGCGTTGCCTGTGATTTTTCCAGTTCTTTTTTATCAACTTTCGACAAGTCCCAACCGCCTTCTTCCATGGAGTGTTTGAAGTCTTCTCCATAGCGAATTACGTTAGACTCGATCATTTCGCGAAGCAGGTCATTTCCTTCACGAGTACGCTCTCCTACACCGGCAAACACCGACATACCGTCGTATGCTTTCGCGATGTTGTTAATGAGCTCCATGATCAGAACCGTTTTACCTACACCGGCACCACCGAAGAGACCGATTTTACCACCTTTTGCATAAGGCTCGATCAGGTCAATTACTTTAATACCTGTGTACAGGATCTCGCGTTCTGTGGAAAGATCCTCATAAGCCGGTGGCTTACGGTGGATCGCATAGGCATCTTTACCTTTTTTAACCTCACCAATACCATCAATGGCTTCACCTACCACGTTGAAAAGACGACCGCGCACGGCTTCTCCAACAGGCATGGCGATAGATGTTCCGGTATCAACGCATTCCATACCACGAGTCAAACCATCTGTAGAGTCCATGGCAATGGTACGAACACCATCTTCACCCAGGTGACGCTGTACTTCCAAAACAAGAACAGAGCCATCAGCTCGGGTTACTTCCAGTGCGTTGAGAATTTCGGGCAATTTGCTGTCCTGTGCGCTGAAATCTACGTCAACTACAGCTCCGATAATTTGTTTGATACGACCGATATTAGCCATAAAACGAAATGATGTTTGGTTATTAGTGTCCTTTTACCCAGTTTGGCCTGCGTTTTTGGTGCGAATGGACACGATTTTTGTAAAAAGCCGCGCAAAATTACACCAGTTTGCCGTAAAACAATGGAAAAGTTCAACTTTTTATCTTTCGAAATAAAATTTCGGTGATCTGTGGAAAATGCAGCTGGGGACAGCATTTTTTCAGTTTTTTCGTAGCAAAATATAGCTACTTCTGCCAAAGGATGTGTCTTGATATAATGAAACAGGTGTCATCCCGAATTTTCACCCAATATAAATGCTAGATTTTGCCCGGGCCTACATCACTTCCAATCCCCAATTCCTGTTGCGCCTGCGTCTTTCCCGAACTTCTTCGGGAAAGACGCAGGCGCGGCAAAAAAACATCCCGAAAATTCCAATTAGCGGAAAATTCGGGATGAGAATTGTTTAAATTTGGGGTTGCCGGAATTAAATCACCTCTGTTTATTGAACCCAACTGACACACCGAACCTGTACCCTTCAGGGTGTGGTATGGCGATCAGGTTAACTGGGAAATTGATATTCCCTGCCTTAAAGTTCTTACCAATTGACAACAAGAAAGAAGAGGTGATCCCAAAATTGCCACGTGCATCAAACGCTTTTGTAGTGCCATCAGGATCAGGTTCACCTGGATTATTGGCTCTGTATTCTGAGAGTAGCATCCAATCTCCCTCTGCATCAAAGAATCCTTCGGCTCTTTTTGTCATATATAGAATAGGTCCTACGATAAACTCCCAGCCGGATTTATTGAATCTTACTCCATTCAAAATGCTCAGAGTTGGAAGAAACTTTCCTTGATCAAGACCTGTGATGCTCGGGACAAATTCAAAAAGTACCTGAACCTTCTCATTACTGATGTAGGCTGTTTCAAACTGATACCCAAACTGGGACATAACAGGTCTGGCATTCAGGCCACCTTGAGAAAGTGGATCCTGAATCCGTTCGGCAAAATTTCCGGAGAAAAACGCAAAACCAATACGCGGACCGCCCAGATGCAGTGGTTCAGCCTCATCTTCTTCAGGGACCTGACGGGCGAGGTTCTCCGGTTCGACCCAAATGCCTGCATTGGTAATCTGTTCACAAGGGCGCACTAAAATTTCATTTGACCGTTTATCCATGACTTCTACATACAGGAGACCACCATTTTTGAGCTTGATGGTGTCACAGCTTGGTTCTGCCAACAAAGCGCTTGCCTGAATGGTGAAAACTAAAAAGCTTAAAAGGGCTAAAAAATGCTTAATTGAAAACAGGTTTTTCATGTCATATCGTTTTTAATGGTGAATAACAAGACAAAACTACCGGCACACTTAACCCGTTTTGGAGTAGATTTCAGTCAATTTAAATTAATTTTTATTTAATATTAATAATATTTGAACACCCTGTTTTGGCTATCCTTTTTTTTATAGTAATCCATTTTACTACTCCAATTATACTTCACGCTGTTTGGTTTTGAAAATCGCCTGCGGCTAAATCATTGATTAATAGCGTTCAGTATGACAAGTGTTTTCAAAACCACTTTGCGGTGGCTATAATTGACTGCCAAAGCTGCATTAAGCTACAATACTGTACAAGATGCGGATGGCCATACTCCTTATTATGCAATTATTTCATCTATGAACCAACCCAGACAACTTTTCCGGGGTCTTAGCTAAATAAAGACGTTCCTGCTATTTTGCATCGGCACTGAAGCATGAATACCCTACTTTTGCAGCCTGAGAAAATTATGATGATGAAAAAACTATTGTATTTCGTTCTGCTTGGCACTTTGCTGAGCGCTTGTTCCAATGATTTTGAGGTAGCAGCCCCCTGGAAAGAAGTACCCATTGCTTATGGACTTATTTCCCCAAAAGACACAGCACATTACATCCGCATCGAAAAAGCCTTTCTCGACCCGAATGTCAGTGCTTTGGAGATTGCCCAAATTGCAGACTCCTTATATTATAACGAAAATGCCATCAGTGTCTGGCTGGAAAATACCGGAACGCAAGCGCGTGTTCCACTTTACCGGGTTGATGGAAATCTGGAAGGTTATGTTCGCGATTCAGGACTCTTTGCCGACCGTCCCAACTGGCTATACCGAACCAGTGGCCCATTTGTAACCGCAGGAAAAACGTATGAATTAGTCATTGAACGCAATGACGGCAAACCTGATATTACAGCCCAAACGGTGGTTCCTGGAGATTTCACGTTTATTAGCCAAAAACCGCAAAACATTGTTCGGGAAGTGGAGTTCTCGGACTCAACCACCACCACCGTGGAATGGCGCACAGACGTAAACGGCGTTTATTTTAATATTGACTTCGAAATTGCCTATCGCGAAGAAACTCCAGATGGGACAGTCATTTTCCGAGACACGCTTTTATGGCATGCCGCCAAAAACATTGAAAGAGAAGAGGTACTTGTTGGAGCTGGCGGCACCTACCGTGGAAAGACAGAAATTTCGGGATCTCAGTTTTTTCGCTTCCTTTCTGAAAATATTTCACCTGCAGGCAATAATTTCCGCTATTTCGACAGGGGTTCCATCATTTTAGAAGGTGGTGGACGAGAAATACGCGAATACATAATAACGGCATCTGCGAATTCCGGTTTAACGGGCGCCGAAACCTTTCCTGTTTATACAAATCTATCTGAGGGCTTTGGCATTTTCACCGGTAAGAACGAGTTTATATTAACCAATGTCCGAATTGGAGAACCAACCATTGAACGAATGAAACTAAATCCACTAACCCAGAATCTAAAATTCAGGTTTTAGGATTAAGCACTTGTTCTAGATCAGCCTAAAAAAGCCGGAAAAATGGATGCCATTTTTCCGGCTTTTTTCATTTCAATGGCCTTTAAATTCAGTCATGAAACATCAAATTCATTTTTTTTAATCAATTATTCTTAAAAATTTAATCATTTTTTTAATTTAATTATTCACAAACAGACACATTTAAACAATATTAACCGCTGATAATCAATATGTTAAAATAACATCATGCAAAATAACAAACTCACAACATCAAAAAAATGTTACAAAAACTTCCAGGCAGAGGCCACACTTTTGTAACATGAACGGCGATGATAAAAGTATCATCGTTTGAGATATGTTCATGGGATTATACAATTTCAGGTGAGAGAGCAAGTCCTTCTAAATTGTGGGGAGGACTTGCTAACCTGGAAAACCCAACACTCCCCCACCTTTCTTCCGGAAATTATTTGAGGTCAACATTAGCTGAGAATCAGGCTTTCGACATCAAACTAAAGATAATGCAAATCCTTACTGATAATGTTCATGGGATTAAAATTTGTTGTTTTATAAACCGTACCACATGAGGTGCGGTTTTTTTGTTTATATGGATATACCTTTGGGTCATGTCAAAAGCAACAGGTGAAATCAAAAAAATAACCACGCATGTAATTCAGGCCATGAAAGAGCGTGGCGAAAAGATAGCCATGCTTACCGCCTACGATTATTCAATGGCGCGTATTTTGGATGAGGCAGGTGTAGATATATTATTGGTAGGGGATTCAGCCTCTAATGTCATGGCAGGGCATGAAACAACTTTGCCCATCACTCTGGATCAAATGATATACCATGCCCAATCGGTTGTCAGGGCTGTCAACAGGGCTATGGTTGTGGTTGATCTGCCTTTCGGTTCTTATCAATCAAACTCTGAAATAGCACTTTCCAGCGCCATCCGGATCATGAAAGAATCTGGTGCACATGCCGTTAAACTGGAAGGCGGATCGGAAGTAGAAGAAAGCATTCGGAGGATATTGATGGCTGGCATCCCGGTAATGGGGCATTTGGGTCTCACTCCGCAAAGTATTTACAAATTTGGGACTTATACGGTTCGAGCCAAGGAAGAACAGGAAGCTCAAAAATTGTTGGCTGACGCAAAACTGCTCGACGAAACAGGTTGCTTTTCCCTGGTTCTTGAAAAAATCCCAGCCAAATTAACAAAAGAAGTCTCCGAAAACATAAGCATTCCAACCATAGGCATCGGCGCCGGGAAACATGCAGATGGGCAGGTATTGGTGACCCACGACATGTTGGGCATTACCAAAGATTTCAAACCGCGATTCTTGCGACGCTACGCAGAACTGTTTGACGCCATCGGCGACGCCACGCAACGATACATAGCAGATGTAAAAAGCAAAGACTTCCCTAACGACAAGGAACAATATTAATCAATGTATCAATGCGCAATGTACCAATGCGAAATAACACATTTTCACATTGCGCATTCAGCCAACACTCTTTGCATCTCCATATACTGGTTATCAAGAAGTCGTCTTATTTCGTAGCGTTCAAACTTGTAGTTGAAATTGAAAAACTGATTTTCATAATGATCGCTGTTCAGAGGGATAAGCCCCAGAAAAAGGTTATTCCAGCGGATACGACTTTTGCCTGGTCTTGCATATAGTTCGTCCCAGGCCAATTCTAAAAACTCAGCTTTCGGGAAGTAGTGGTAGATCCCTTTTATTTTTTGGATGATCTCGATGGCGATTTTCCTTTCCGGTTGCCTGTTCTCGTGCCTGAATTCACTGATCTCATTAAAATACCGGTTAACCTGTTCTGTATGGCGATGCTCTGCAATGGCCTCCCTGAAAATCAATTGTGAATACTTATCGGGAATGGCTTTTTGTATTTTCTGGATTACTTCGAGCGGGTTAAACCCGTTAACCGGCTTATATGATACCGCCTTGCCTTCAAGCGAAATATCCACCCAGGGCAATTTTTTTTCCTGGCCAATTTCGTCCCAGATAAAATCAAGATATTTGGTATCCGGATCAAGCTTGTAATTTCCCAAACACTGCTGAAACAGGCCTATTAGCAGGCTTCGCTGGTTTTCATCCCCCTTCCTGATTGCGTTATAGACAGGAAGTATTTGTTTGTCAAATATGTTCAGGGCAATTTTTTTACTCAAATCATCTTCCGAGGGAATCACCGCTTTGCTTTCAGGCTTCATCAGTTCATATACCTCTTTCAACCCTTGCTGTGGATCGTAACCCAGTCCTATACTCTCCGGGTGAGCAGTCATGCCTTTTGCACTTTGTTGAAACCATATCAAAATTCCATTCCCAGTTAATTCTTGTAAAGCATGGTTCAGATAATCCAGTCCTTTCTCATGATTGGCCCTGTACGCAACTACCCAGCGGCGCAAACAATCGATGAGCAGTCTTCTGGCATCCAATGGATCCATTTTGCGAAAATCAGTCCATGCAAGCCCTTTCACTACAGACTCGTAAATGGCTTCTGTATCCTTCAAATATTGTTTGTAGACAACTTCTTTGATATTGGGCTGTACCTGTAGCCAACCGGCCGTACCTGCATGGTCCCGTATGATCTTTTCAACTATGCCCATGGCATCAAAGGAATATTTACGGCAATCAGGATGTGCCATCACTTCGCCCTTTGCATCCAATGTAAACCATCTGACCCCAAGCGTTTCAAAAGATTCAGGAGCTTTTAGCAAGCCGGGCATCAGGTATTCCAGCGCCAAACGCAAAAATGAATTGCCCGCATCGTCCCTGTTGCCAAAAACATGACTACCAAGCAGGCAAGCATAAGTGAAGCGAACAATCGACTCCCTTGCGTCTGTAAACGGACGACGGCGACGGGCATCTTCTTTTAACTGGGCATCCAAAGTCTGCCTTTTAGCAAGCAAACTGAAGTAAAGATCCTCCCGAAGCAAATTTTGCCCTTTTACGATCTTTCCCTCCTCTTCAGATTCAATGGATTTGAGCAGTTCGAGCAGTTCCTGAATTTCCCCAAGAAGGTCAAAATTGCCGTCCGGGATAAATTGGAAATGTTTGTTATGGACCTCAACACCTTTTATCCACTGACATTTACCACCTCCACAACTTTCAATCACCGCAGCCTCCAGCAATTCTTCCGAAGGATACACCACTCGGCATACCTTCAATGTATTTTCGAGAATGATGCGCAGATTCCGCCGGTTATCAGGGACATCGTCGCGGTGTTTGCCCGTATGCAACAGCGGATCATTTGGAAAATGGTAATACAAACGCAAGGCAGCATCGGAAATGCTTTCCGAAACGATTGCCAGATTGTGTTGCACAGAGCTGGAAGGGCATTTTTTCGCCTGTTGGTAATCTTTCAGGCGACTGGCAAAAAGCAAAATATGCTGTAATACCCGGTCATTTCCTCTTAGCGCCTCCGACAAGGCACGTGCCGGTGTCTCTTTTTGAAGATATGTGATGAGCAGATATTCATATAACTGAGCCGATTGTGGGTCGATCTCCTGTCGCACATAGTCGCAATGTGCAAAGGCCTGCGCTGAGTTTTTCACAGCCAACGCATCTTTTGCCAACAAAAGTCTTCTGCGAAACTCCGTTTTCTGTTCGTAGGAAAGCAGTCCTATTTGTTCCAGGGATTCCTGCTCCCTTGGCCCGACCGGCAAATTCAGGGTTTCAGGAATCTGGATTTCATCAACCGGAATGAAAAACGGCGGAACAGTACTGTCATCGCGGCTATCGGAGGAAAAATGGTAATAATCGCGTATGAATATGTTCCGCCAGTTAGTAGCCAATTGGTCCGTTTCAAGGCTTTGGATCAAGTGGTACAAATCCATTTGTACCGGAGCCGTCAGCTCCGCAAGAGCATCAACTGAAACCTGGGACAGTCTGGTTTTTTCCCTGATCTGTTTAAAAGACTCCTCAATATCCAATAGCGCCCTTTTTACCTGAACATCCTGGATCAGGCGTTTCAGCAAAGCAATCAATGGCGCGTGATTGATTCTGTCCGTTTGAGCAAGAAGCCTGTCCCGCAAATGATGTATGGTAAGCGGAAGTTCAAGGCTGGCTTCCGGATATTGCTGACGCTCTGGCGCTGCTTTTAATACCGAAACAGCTGCTTTTGCCGCCCTGTTCAGTTGACGATCCCGTCCGATATTGGCATTTTCAACAAACTCCCCCGGAGGTAATCCCATTGCAAATCGTCGCAAATCGGAAGGTAATTCAGCAGGCCGAGCCAGTACAGTCATGACCTGAAACCCGGAGCGAAATGTTTGCTGTTCCACAGCTAGCTGCATTTCCCAGCGCACATCGGCACTGTCCAGGTAGTTCATGGACAAAACAGCTACGAACAGATCTGCCCGCTCAATAAACTCATTGGCTTTGGTCCGAAATTCCTCTACCGGAACAACACTCTTATCCCAGAATTCAACCTCAACTGGCTGTAGAGCCAACATAAGCTGTCGCCCCAAATCCTGGGCGCATTCCAGATCTGCAGCATCAAATGATATATAGATATGTGTCGGTTTATTCATAGCCGGAAGCAAAAATCAGGAATTTTGTTTTAATCCTCAGATTAAAAGGAATAAAGGGTGTCACATTGGGTAATTAAACCTCTGGTATTACCTTTACATGGCTGACAAATTAGCGCTTGTCTCAAAAATAATTGCCCATTTTATATGCTAACACTTGAAGATTTCAGTCTCGTAAAAAAACGCAGAGACCTAATAAAAATCGCAGCAGAGAGGAACATCTGCCTCAAAAAAGTATTGCGCAACCTTCGCTATGAAGAGGATTTGAAACTGTTGCAGGCGGAAATGGTGGATCTTCAGCAATGGATTGCCAAAAACAATAAACGGGTGGCGGTCATATTCGAAGGGCGTGATGCTGCCGGCAAAGGCGGTGCAATAAAACGTTTCCGTGAACACTTAAATCCGCGTTCCATGCGCGTGGTTGCCTTGTCGAAACCAACCATTGTGGAGCAGGGTCAGTGGTATTTCAGACGATATATAAAGGAGCTGCCTAACCCGGGAGAAATTGTGTTTTTCGACAGAAGCTGGTACAATCGGGCTGTTGTTGAGCCTGTGATGGGTTTTTGCGATAAACAACAATACAGACAGTTTATGGCCCAGGTAACCGATTTTGAACACATGCTTCGGGAAGACGGCATAGGTCTGATCAAATTCTGGTTTTCAATTTCCAAGGAAGAGCAGAAAAATCGCTTTGAAGCTCGCCTCCAAAATCCACTTAAGCAATGGAAGTTCAGCCCGGTGGATATGAAAGGACAGGAATTATGGAACAAGTACACGCAGTACAAAGAACGGATGTTTGCTCAAACACATACCAATTTCAGCCCCTGGATCATTGTTCAGGCCAACAACAAGCGAGTTGCCCGTCTGGAAAGCATGCGTTACGTGCTTTCCCAATTCGATTATAAAACGCGTCGCGAACCCAGGGTAACGATTACACCAGACCCCAACATCATTTCCCGCTATTTCCGGGATCTTGAACAAATTGATATTTAAGCAGCAAATCAGACATGAAACCACTTGACTTGTCCCCAGAGGACGTAGAGATACTCAATTCCCGCATTGGATTGAAACACCTGTTTTACGATAAAAAGGTGAATGTGGAAAAAGCATTGCGCTATACCAGATATGAGCTAAAGGTGAGGGAATACCAGACTGAAATTATTAAGCTTCAGAATTGGGTTATTCAAAACCAACACAAAGTTGTGATCTTATTTGAGGGGCGTGATGCTGCCGGCAAAGGCGGCGCCATCAGACGGATTGTAGCGCACATTAATCCGCGATATTACCGAATCGTAGCGCTTCCCAAACCCACCCTGGAAGAAGAAGGTCAATGGTATTTTCAACGCTATGTAAATCAACTGCCTAAGCCGGGAGAAATGGTGTTCTTTGACCGTAGCTGGTACAATCGCGCTGTGGTGGAACCCGTGAATGGGTTTTGCACTCCCGATGAATACAACATCTTCATGAATCAGGTGAATGAATTTGAGAAAATGATCATCAGTTCCGATACCTATCTGATCAAGTTTTACTTCTCCATCACCAAATCGGAACAGGCCACACGTTTCCGGGACATTAAACGAAGTGCACTAAAAAAATGGAAAATGAGCCCGGTTGATGAAAGAGCTCAAGAGCTTTGGGACGATTACACCCGGTATAAGCAAAAAATGTTTGAACACACCGATATTCCCGGGTCTCCCTGGGTAATCATTGATGCTGATAAAAAAACCAATGCCAGGCTGGAAGCCATGGATCATATTCTGAAGACGATTCCCTATTGCCAAGAGGCATCAAGTGAGTAGTCCAATCTAACCATATTTAGGTACATTATTAAGGAAAAACGGTTAAACACACTCACGAAAATAACATTCAAAAAAACCTGATTTTACGCAAATAGAACTCATAAGCTGGTTTCACCCAAACACCTGAAATAAAAAATATCGCCAAAAATTCCTGAAAACCAGTATTTTAATAAATAAGGATTACCTTTGCGGCGGCACATTGCCGCATCACTTTATTTTTTTTTACAATGAATACCGGAACAGTAAAATTTTTCAATTCCTCAAAAGGCTACGGCTTTATCGTTGACAAAGAAAGCGGAGAAGAAATCTTCGTACACGTTAGTGGACTAGTTGACGAAATCCGCGAAGGCGACACAGTAACTTACGACACCGCCCGCGGTAAAAAAGGCATGAATGCAGTTAATGTTAAACTTGCGTAAGCGAGCTTAACTGTCAATTTATATTCATTCCGAACCTCCGACGTAAATTCGTCGGAGGTTTTTGTTTTTTAGGCACTTACTAATGCTCTGCCGTTTTCAATAACTGAGGGAACTTGGCCTTCATGCGGTTTATCCTGGGAATGGATACGTGCTGAACGTAAGTGTTTTCCGGGTGGTTTCTCTCGTAATTCTGATGATAATCCTCTGCCATATAAAAGACTGTAAAAGGCTGAATGATCACCGCAATTGGTTTTCTGTATATCCCGGACTCATCAAGTTGTTTCTTTTGGGCTTCTGCCAAATTCCTCTCCTCCTCGGTTCTGTAAAAAATAACGGAGCGATATGAATCACCATGGTCAGGTCCCTGCCCATTTACCTGAGTCGGATCACATGAACCAAAATACACTTCCAACAGTGTTTGGTAAGAAATGATCTTCGGATCGTAAAACACCTGAACGGTTTCTGTATGGCCGGTGGTGTGCGAGCATACCTCTTCATACGTTGGATTTTCTGTATGCCCGCCGGCATATCCCGACACGGCTTCCTTCACGCCTTTCAGGCTTTCAAAAATAGCTTCTTCGCACCAAAAACAACCTGCGGCAAAGGTGGCCGTATCCAACGGGCCGTACTGAATCATTTCAGTTGTTTCATTGCCTGAGTCCGCCGTTTTGTTCTCTGCAGGCTTTGAAGAAAGCGCATTGCAGGAAAGCAAAACGCTTGCTGCAATAAAATTTGATAGAATTAATTGCTTGATCATAATTGAAAATTTTTACCAATTAACGCACTGTATCCACCTAACAAGCAAAACTCAGGATCGTTTGTTGGCCAATTGTTTTTTCGCGGACAAACACAAAAAAAACAGGCCCCAGGCGTTTCAAACGCGAGGGACCTGATATTTGGAAACTATTACACCGACTTAATGCTGAACCAATATTCTTCCAGTAGTTGTATTTCCATTCGACTCAAAGCTGATCATATACACGCCAGCTGGTAATTCAGCCGTATCAATTTTTTGAAGACCGTCACCCAGATCTTTTGTCATTAGCAATGATCCCATTGCGCTATACATACGCAATACACCTGCGGCATCACAGTAAATGGCTGTATAGGCATCTGCCGGATTGGGGAATGTGATTAATCCTCCTGACTTGGTAAGGTTCCGCACCGGGCTTGCACTAACGATTTCAAGTATATTCTGGTTGGTAATGACTGGTGTATTAAAATCAAAGAAAATAGCGGCGGTTTTCTTGATCTCAGTTCCAAGAGCCAGACCTGGTTTCAAATCAATATCGTATTGAATAGAACCAATACTGTTCGCATAATCGCTGGTGGAATCTATCAAGTTGATGTTTTCAAAAGTGAAAACCAGTATGTTGTTGTTGTCTTCTGTCGTGATTTTCATATCATGGGAAGCCGTGATATTTCTAATAGACGCAAGATCCAATGAAGGGTCAATCGTATCCTTAACTACCACCAGATCAGCGGCTGCATTACCAGTGTTTTGGAAGAAAATCTGATAGCTAAGACTTTTATCCTGATTGCGGATGATCTCACCACCATCTTTCGGATTACCATTACGCGCAGGGTAAGCCAGCACAGCGTTTGGATCGAAAGAGCCCATTACGGTATTGTACAAAGTAGAAATGTTATTTGCCGGTGTTGGATCACCACTATTTGGAGAAACCTGAGCCATGGTGATGAAGGAAGAACCTGCAGGAGTCACGGTCGGAGTAATCATATCAAATTGCAACAGTTCGCATCCGCCGCTGGTAATACCCGGGAAGCTGAAATTAGCGGTATTGTCTGGCGTTCCCTGGCTTTCTCCGTTGAACGTGAAAACAGAATGTTGTCCGAAGTTATTTCCGGTAACCTGACCCAGGAAGTTACCATAAGTGAGGTCAAGAGTCCCCGGATTTACGGTGGCTCCATCATTGCAAACCTTCACCCTAATTGAATAAGGGTAGCCGGGCTGAGCGGTTCTCAATGCCTGCTGAGTAACGCGGTGATCGGTATTGTTGGAGTTTAGAAAGTGAAAATCCAGTCCAAAAACATCTGTACCAACCATCGAGACCACCGTGTGTTTGGCATTGGGAGGGCAGGCTATATCCATTGGATCGTATTGCGGCACTTCAAGATCAAACGTTCCGTCGGGCAAATAGACATTGAAAGTCCCCGTTGCATCACTGAAATTCAGGGCACCGGAAGGTTGGGTTCTGATTATCTGAAATGGAATACCATTTGTTCCGGTACATCCTGCCTGCCCCAAATCATTGATTATCCTGCCACTTGCCAAGCCTGAGCAAGGGTTGTTTTGCTGGATTGAATCTTCCTTGTACAGACATGGCTGAAAGTACTCCACGCAGGAACCTCCCGCGGTTACAGTTACCTTGTAACAACCTTCTGTCAGATTAAAAAGGGCAGGACCTGTTGCTCCGTTTTCCCACTCATACATGGCTCCTGGAGTAGTAACACCCGCAATGGCAATCGAGCCAAATCCTGTGGTACAATCAATCTCATCAACGATTACTTCAGGTTCAAAACCGCCAGCATCGGGTATATTAAAGCTCTCGAAAGCCCAGCAATTACCTGCAGTAGAGCTCACCTGTACAGAATAGTTCCCTGCCTTCAGATTTTGCAAAGTAGAAAGGTCGGAAGTGAAGAAACCTCCCGGACCATATACATTGTAGTTAAAAGGTTGAATACCACCACTGATGTTGAGATTCAGCGCTCCGCCCTGGCTATTGGAGCAATCTGCAGCAGTAGTTGTAGCCTGTATGTCGATTCCAGGTGCCTGTGGCTGTGCTATCACTAAATTACCATTCAGGGTACATCCGAGTGCCGTAGTAACAGTTACGCTGTGAGAACCTGCGCTTAGGGTATTATTCCAGGAACTGGTTACGCCATTATCCCACAGAAAACTCACCGCCTGGTCATTACTCACCCAAACATATCCAAAACCGTTATTCCCGGTAAAGCATTTATATGAATTATCCGAAAGCTGAAGACCGGGAACCTTTACGGCAACTTGTTCTACGGCGCTACATCCATTTACATCAGTAGCCGTAACGTTATATACGCCATTTGCCAAGTTGGCAATCGATTGAGTGGTTTCTCCAGTGCTCCACTGGTAATTAACCGGAGTAGTAGCATTATCCAACACAGCGCTGGCAGTTCCGGAGCTTGCTCCAGTACATACAACACTTCCTGTAGTGGTCATTTTTTGCCTCACGTTAGCGGTGGAAGTGGCGCTACAACCGAGTGCATCGGTTATGGTGACCCTGTAGTTTCCAATCGCCAGATTACCATTGATTGAGGTGTTGGCTCCATTGTTCCACGCATAGGTATAAGGCCCATAGCCGCTACCTTGCATATTGGCAACCAATTCACCATTAGTTGGATTCTGGCAATCAGGTTTTTCAGTTACCTGAATTTTCACATAAGGTGAGTAGAAATTGTGAACAGGCTTTACCTCGTACTCCCCAACGGCTACGCAACCGGTTGCATCCTGAATGGTTACCGTATAATTTCCCAATCCAAGGCCGGTTGCAGTAGCATTGGTCTGACCATTGCTCCACAGATAACTATAAGGCGCTACACCCCCGGAAGGCGTAACTTCAAGTTTGCCTGAGTTTGGATTGCAGAAACCCACAGGCAGTGAACCTGTCAGCGAAAGATCAAACTCTTCACTGTTTAAGTAATGCGTGTGAACCACTGTCGCCCCAGTAGCATCCGTTAAGGTCGCCGAATACTGGCCTTTCACTAGTCCGCTAGCACTGACTTTAGTATCGCCGGTACTCCATTGATAAGTAAAAGGAGGAACTCCTCTTGTTGGTACAATAGTGAGAATTCCGTCTGCGCTGGAACATGATAAAGGGCGCACCGCAGAGAAGAAAAATTGTTGGGCATTCAATTGAAACCCAAGAAAGCAAATTAAGATGCTTGCAAGTAGTTGATGGTTACGTTTATTCATATCAAAGTATTTTTTCTCCTATCACGAGCGAAAACTGTATAGGGTTGGGTTGTTTAGAGATATTTTTAAAAAAGATGGTAAAAAGTGCATTTTTCCGGGAAGTCTTTGGCCGAAAACACCCGGCTCTGCCAAACAGTATCTACTTTTGCGGCGTCAAATCATTTTTACCATATTTCGCATGGAGTCAAGTGTAGAAACTGCCAAAAACCTGGGCTTAACAGCCGAAGAATTTGAGAAAATCAACGAGATCATTGGGCGAACGCCCAATTTCACCGAGCTAAGTATCTTCTCTGTTATGTGGAGCGAACACTGTTCCTACAAAAACAGCATTGTTCAGCTCAAGACCCTACCCAGAGAAGGAAAGCGTCTGCTGGTTGGTGCCGGTGAAGAAAACGCAGGCCTGGTAGATATTGGCGATGGACTTGGTTGTGTATTTAAAATTGAAAGCCACAACCACCCCTCAGCCATTGAGCCTTACCAGGGAGCCGCCACTGGAGTAGGTGGTATTCACCGGGATATATTCACCATGGGTGCCCGCCCGATTGCAGCGCTGAATTCATTGCGCTTTGGCAAACCGGACAATCCGCGCATGAAACAACTCATTGCCGGAGTGGTAAAAGGAATTGGCGATTACGGCAACAGTTTTGGCGTGCCAACCGTCGGAGGTGAAGTGTATTTTATGCCTTGCTATAATCATGATATTCTGGTAAATGCCATGTCGGCAGGTATTGTGAAAGCCAACGAGACCGTCAGCGCCACAGCAGGTGGCCCAGGTAACCCGGTATTTATTGTTGGATCCGCTACTGGTAAAGATGGTATTCACGGCGCCACCTTCGCTTCTGCCGATTTATCAGAAGATTCACATGAAGATTTGCCGGCGGTACAGGTTGGTGATCCGTTTCAGGAGAAGTTGCTTTTAGAGGCTTCCCTTGAGGCCATCACCACCGGTGGCATCATCGGTATGCAGGACATGGGTGCTGCAGGCATCACCTGCTCTACTTCTGAAATGTCGGCCAAAGCAGGCTGCGGCATGCGCATCGATCTTTCCAAAGTGCCTATGCGCCAGCAGAACATGAAAGACTGGGAAATACTTCTTTCCGAAAGCCAGGAGCGCATGCTGATCGTTGTGGAGCTAGGCCGCGAAGCAGATATCAAAGCGGTATTCGACAAATGGGATCTGCCTTGTGAAGAAATTGGAACTACCATTGCAGAGGATCGCCTGGAGTTTTACTACGAAGGAGAACTCGTAGCCGATGTTCCAGCCGAACCATTAGTGCTTGGCGGAGGCGCACCAGTTTATATACGCGAACAAAAAAAACCGGCCTATCTCGAAGAAATTCAGAAGTTTGATGAAGCCAATTATGCCGAACCAGGCAATTACAAGGAAGCGGCCGAAAAACTATGGCACTCTCCAAACCTGGCTTCCAAAAACTGGATCACCCAACAATACGACTCCATGGTTCGCACCGGAACCATGACCACCAACCGCCCCAGTGATGCCGCTGTTGTGTATGTAAAAGGGACTGATAAAGCCATTGCGCTAACAACCGATTGCAACTCTTCTTACGTATACGCCGATCCGCACAAAGGCGCCATGATCGCCGTTTCAGAAGCAGCCAGAAACATTGTATGCGCAGGCGGAGAACCTGTTGCCATCACCAACTGCCTGAACTTTGGAAACCCTTACAATCCGGAAGTGTATTACCAGTTTGCAGAAGCCATCCGAGGCATGGGCGACGCTTGCCGGAAATTTGACACTCCGGTTACCGGAGGAAATGTGAGTTTTTACAACCAATACACTAAAAACGGACAAACCATTCCGGTTTACCCAACACCAACCATTGGCATGCTGGGTGTACTGGATGATCGCGATAGCATTATGACCCTCGACTTCAAGCAGGAAGGGGATGCCTTGTATTTATTAGGCACCAGTCGCAACGACCTGGGCAGCAGTGAGTATCTGCGCAGTATCCTTGGTGTAGAGTACAGCTCCTGTCCGCATTTCGACCTGGAAGAAGAGTTCGCAATGCATCAGTTGGTGAAAAAAGCGATCAGACAAAAGCTGATTGCTTCCGCGCATGATGTCTCTGATGGCGGTGTTATAGCCAATCTATTAGAAAGCGGCATTGCAGGAAATTGCGGTTTTGAGGTTAATAGTAACCCCGCCGTTCGGAAAGACGCCTGGCTCTTTGGTGAAGCCCAAAGTCGGGTTGTTGTCTCTGTGCCGACAGAACAATGTGCCGATTTTGAGCGTTTTCTTGACACAGAAAAAGCAGTATTTGAAAAGATCGGAACTGTAAAAGGAAATTCTGTGGTCGTAGATGGAGAGAACTGGGGCAAAATTGGCGACTGGAAACGAACCTATGAAACAGTTTTGAGTGACATTATGGCTCATTAAATTGTTTCTTGTCTACATACTGTAAATCACTTTTTTATGAAAAAAATAAAATCACTTTTCACCTTCATTTTTCCGGTAATTGTATTGTTCATTGCTTGCAATGGTCAGTCAGGATTGGGCAGCCAGTCTGGACACGCGATTAAGGGGACCTTCAGCAATGCTGCCAACCTGCAAGTTGTGTTTGAACAGGCATTCCTCGACCGCCAAACCACCGAGCTCGGAAAAACAACTTCCGACGCAAACGGCAACTTTGAAATCAAACTGGACAAGCCCTTTGAAGAGGCACTTTACCGCATACAACTCGGAAGCAAACTGATCTACTTCACCCTCGACGGAAATGAAAACATCATTGAACTCAAAGGAGATTTCAATACTGCTGACAAACTTGATTTTGAGGTAAGTGGCTCAAAGAGTCTACAGTGCTATAAAGACATTGTTCAAGGCCTTATCAGCAATCCTTCACCAACTCCTGAAAGCATAAAAAATGCTGTTCAAAGCGGCTGTAGTCCTTTAATGCGCACATTTTTAGGCACTCAGGTTTACGGACAAAACGCCGTTTCCTACGTTGAGGAATTGAAGGCGCTTAACAAAGAACTAAGCGACGCAATGCCAGGCTCACGCTATGCTACGGATTTTAGCAGCATGATGACCAAGTTCGAAGCCAGTATGAAACAGCCACAAGCTGCCTCAGCCCAACAACAATCAGGTCCAATTCAGGTTGGCATGGTAGCGCCTGATATTGCACTCCCTGATCCAGGTGGCAAAATCAGAAAACTGTCTTCACTTCGTGGAAAAGTTGTTTTGCTGGATTTCTGGGCGTCCTGGTGTGGCCCTTGCCGTCGCGAAAACCCACATGTTGTGGCCTTGTACAAAAAATACAAGAGCAAAGGATTTGAAGTATACAGCGTTTCACTCGATCGTCCTGACGGTAAAGACAAATGGATACAAGCCATCAAACAGGATGGACTTATTTGGGACAACCATGTGAGTGATCTGAAATTCTGGAACTGCGAGCCGGCTGGCGTTTACGGCGTTCACTCAATCCCGAATACTTTCCTGATTGGCAAAGACGGAAAGATCATTGCGGTGAACCCGCGGAATACGCTGGAGCAGGAGTTGGCGAAAGTGCTGTAAAATGGCAGATGTAAGATTGTAGATCGCAGATTGATGATTTTAATGCGGAGTGCGGAGAGATGAGAGATATTTAAGTTGCCCCGTTGATTTTTTTTGAATCGGCGGGGCAATTTATTATTTGCCGAATACAACCAATACATTATCGCAGAGCGTTTGCTACACGCCTTGCCCAACTTAATTGAAACTGAGCCTCAAAGAATTGTCTATTTTTGCCGTCAAATACAAATAGCATGAAAAAACTATTCCTACCTCTCCTGTTCATCATCCCTGTTTTATTACAAGGTCAGGGCATGTGGTTGCCTTTGCTGCTGGAAAAGCAGAATGAAAAGGATATGAAATCCAAAGGCATGAAGATCAGTGCCGATGATCTGTACAACCTGAACAAACCCAGCATCAAGGATGCCATTTGCATGTTTGGGGGCGGTTGTACCGGTGAACTGATTTCGGGAGACGGTTTGTTGCTTACCAATCACCATTGTGGATTTGGCTCCATTCAGCGCCTGAGTTCTTTGGAGCACAATTATGTTGAAGACGGCTATTGGGCCAAAAGTCGGGATGAAGAAATACCTGCACCCGGACTCACAGCAACCTTTGTTTCACGTATTGAAGATGTGACAGCACTGGCCTTGCAAAATGTCTCCGAAACCATGGCAGAAGCCGATCGTCAGTCACAGATTGATAAAAATTTGGACTTGCTAAGGCGGACAACCAAGCGGGAAAAATGGGAAGATGTGATGATCAGGCCATTTTATGATGGCAACCAATATTTCCTGTTTGTAACCAAAACTTACCGCGATTTGCGTTTTGTAGGCGCCCCACCAAGTAGTATTGGAAAATTTGGCGCAGATACCGACAACTGGGTTTGGCCTCGCCACACGGGCGATTTTTCCATGTTCCGGGTTTATGCCGATAAGGACGGGCATCCGGCAGATTATGCCACCGACAATGAACCATATCACCCTGCGCACTTCCTCCCCATTTCACTGAATGGCGTAGAAACCGGTGATTTTACCATGGTATATGGCTTCCCGGGAAGAACCAATGAGTACCTCACAGGAGCAGCCGTGAAACAGGTTTCAGAAGTGGTGGATCCTGCCAGAGTGGAAGTTCGCGATAAAGCCTTGAAGATTATGGACGGCTTTATGCGTAAGGATCCGGCCATCAAAATAGCCTACATTGCCAAATTTGCCGGCACTGCCAATGGCTGGAAAAAATGGATCGGAGAGATTCAGGGATTGAAAACGTACAAAGCACTGGAAAAGAAAGCTGAATACGAAGCTGAATTCAGTCGCCGGGTGAATGAAAATGCAGACTACAAATACCGATACGGCAATCTTTTACCACGACTTCAGGAGTTGATTCAAGAAATCGAGCCTTACATAAAAGGTCGGGAGTACTTTTACGAAGCCTGTGTTCGCAACAACGACCTTTTGTCAAAAGCTGCCGAATTGAGCAAGCTGATTGATATTTTTGAAAGCAGTGGCGAGACCATGTTGGTGGGCAAAATTGAAGATGCCTCTAAAAGAATGGATGGCTTCTACAAGGATTACTACCCGGAAGTGGACAAGGCTGTTTTCGCGGGTATTATGGAGATTTTTGCCAATAACACAAAAGGCGATTGGGGCGCAGATTATGTAAAGGAGCAGGCTGGCAACCGCAGCGGTTATGAGGGACTTGCAGACTATATTTTCAGCAGGAGTGTAATTCCTGATAAGGTAAAAATGCAAGAGCTGCTTTCAAAAGCACCAACTGAAGTCGTTGAAAAGTTGAGAAAAGATCCAGCCATCGTTTTTTGGAATACACTGTACAACGCTTACACCAATCAAATTCAACCAAAAATACAAGAGCTTCAACCCCAGATTGATCTCTTGCAACGCAAGTATATGGCTGCTCAGATGGTTGTTTTTAAAGAAAAAAAGTTCTTCCCAGATGCAAACAGCACCCTGCGCCTGACTTACGGTAAAGTAAACGGGTACTCTCCCAGAGATGCCTTGCAATACGAGTTCCAAACCGACCTCGACGGCGTCATGGAAAAATACATCCCCGGAGATTATGAGTTTGATGTACCTCAAAAACTCATCGATTTGTGGAAAGCAAAAGATTACGGACAATATGCCACACCTGATGGCCGCCTTCCTGTTGGTTTCATTGCTACAAACCATACAACAGGCGGCAACTCAGGTAGTCCGGCGCTGGACGCAAAAGGCAATCTGATCGGTCTGAACTTCGACCGCGTATGGGAAGGAACTATGAGTGACCTCAATTACGATCCTGCCATTTGTCGCAATATCATGGTAGACGTGCGCTATGTCCTGTTCATCATCGACAAGTTTGGCGGCGCCGGATACCTTTTGGATGAAATGAAACTGGTGAAGTCTAAGAAGAAGAGAAGGAAGAGATGAGTGGTTAGTGGTTAGTGGTTAGTGGTTAGTGGTTAGTGGTTAGTGATTAATGGTTAATGGTTAATGGTTAATATTTTATGGAAAATCAAAATACTGGATCTCAGATTCGTTTGCCGTTGTTGTTGGCTGTAGCGTTGGTATTGGGCATTTTTATCGGCCAGAGATTGCCTCGCTATGATCAGGATATTGTCGTGTCCCGAAGTGTTATTTCTGGTACTGGGGCAATCGATGAGATTTTGCGCTATGTGCAATCCAAATATGTAGATACGGTTGATATGGAAGAGCTGCGCACCGAGTCAATTGATCATTTGCTTTCCAAGCTTGATCCTCATTCCGTTTACATAACGCCTGATGAATTAAAGGCGGTTGAAGATGAAATGAGCGGCGAATTCGAAGGCGTTGGCATTGAATTTCTCATGGTGGACGATACCATGCAGGTGGTTACACCACTTGCCGGCGGTCCATCTGAAGCAGCGGGAATTTTGGCGGGGGATAAAATTGTGAGCATAAACGACACGACCATCGCTGGAGCGAAAATTGATAATGGACTGATTTACAAAAAATTACGAGGAAAAAAAGGCTCGCATGTAAAGTTGGGTATTCTTCGCGGAATTGAAAAAGAACAACGATATTTTGATATCACCAGAGACATCATTCCGGTACATAGCGTAGATGTTGCCTATATGCTGGACGCCAAAAACGGGTACATCAAAATAAATCGGTTTACCGACCGGACCTACCAGGAATTCATGGAGGGATTGCGGCCCTTGGCGGAAGAAAAAGGGCTGCAAAATCTGATCATTGATCTTCGTGGAAACCCCGGTGGGTATTTGGAGGAGGCTACTGAAATTTTAAGTCAGATATTCCCGGAAGGGAAATTACTGGTGTACACCAAAGGCCGAACAGAAAAAGTCAGGGAATACAAAAGCAATGGTAGGGCCAGATTCAACATCCAAAACGTGGCCCTGCTGATCGATGAAGGCAGTGCTTCTGCCAGCGAGATCATGGCTGGAGCCGTGCAGGATTGGGATCGGGGGTGGATAGTTGGACGCAGATCTTATGGAAAAGGACTGGTCCAGGAGCAATATCCACTCAGCAACGGGGGCGGTTTGCGACTTACCATTGCCCGCTATTACACCCCCAGTGGCCGATGCATTCAGCGCGATTACAAAAACGACGATGACTATGCGCATGAAGGGGAAAGACGCCTGCAAAACGGTGAATTGTCAGATCCTTCAAAAGCCATGATTGAGGACAGTACAAAATACTATACCGGATTCGGAAGAATCGTGTACGGAGGGGGAGGCGTTAGTCCCGATGTATTCATCCCTCTTGATACTACCTATAACAATGAATATTTTGTGAAGCTGAGGCAGCAACTCGCCCAGTTCGTAACCCGCTGGATGGAGAATGCCGATCACAAACAGTTTGGAAGCGACGCCACCAACTTTGTCCAAACCTGGACAGTTCCCGAATCATTATTGAATGAATTAGTTGCCTACGGAGAAAAACAAGGCATAAAAAAGAATGCCGCTCAATTATTCGACTGCCAGCAGGAATTAAAAACCCTGCTGAAAGCGCGGATTGGCAAAAACCTTTTCGGCAACGAAGCCTTGTACATGGTACTCAATGACGACGATCCAGCTGTTGAAAAAGCCCTGGATTTGCTCAAGGCAGGAAAACAAGTCGCCAGGAAATAGGCGGCTTTGATATCCGATATCCAATTTACAATATACGCATTTCGCCGCGCTTGTGTCTTTTTGACCAAGCGCAACACAACGCGAACCGTCAAACATTCTGTAATGCCAAATGCGGTCTAACAATTATGGCCTTTTATAATTTATTCCCTGTTCAGACAGCTAGCGTAATGTGAGCTTGGTCAAAAGACACAAGCGCAGCAAAATATCGGATTTCAGATATCCCCTAGCTTCTTCCCTTTTCTGTTGCCGGTTCAGCCTGTGGGGCGGGGCTCTCTTTCTTTTTCAACAAATACATATATACCGGCAGGTGGTCGCTGTAACCGTTCAGGAAAATGTCGCCAACGAAAGTACGTAGTGGATATCCACGAAATGCGCCTTCTGTCTGGAACATCCAGGGTTGTTTAAAAATTTGCGCTTTATACAGTTGCCAGCCCCCGGTTTTCTTATTCACCAGTCCTTTTGAAACGATCAACTGGTCAAACAGGTTCCAGGAATCGCGGTAGGCCAGCGTTCCATTGCCATTTTTGTAAATATCAAACATCGGGTTGTACAACTCACTCTTTTTCAAATCATCGGCAGAGCGCCGGGCTTTCAGTACCTGCGTCAGACTTTTGCTATCCGGATCGTCATTGAGATCGCCCATGACGATGATCTTGGCATCTTCATCCACAGCTTTAATGCTATCTGCTACTGATTTACAAACACTGGCTGCCGCCGCCCGGGCATAGGCTGTACGGGCTTCTCCACCACCCCGCGAAGGCCAGTGGTTTACCAGGATGTGCATGGGTTCTCCATTAAATAAGCCGGCTACGTATAACACATCTCGGGTATAGTCTGGCTCTTTGGTTTCCTTATCAATAAGATCTACCGGAAATGCTTTGCTGCCCAAAACAGAAAAATATTTTGGCTGATAAAGCAGTCCTACATCTATTCCGCGCTCATCAGGAGAATCATAGTGTACGATCTGATAATGTCTGGATTCAATTTCTTTCTGAATAACCAGGTCTTCCAGTACTTGTCGATTTTCTACTTCTGCCACGCCAAGCAAGGCTACACCGTCCGGAGAGAGGTCGGTACCCAGCAAAGCAATCACTTTTGCCAAATTGGCCTGTTTGATATAGTATTTTGATGAATCCCAGTGCAGGCGTCCTGCGGGGAGGAAATCATAATCTCTGGTTGTAGGAGAATCGATGGTATCGAACAGATTCTCAAGATTGTAAAAGCCTATGGAAGCCACTTCGTAATCGTCGCCTTTTTGGGAAAAAGCGATCGTGGAAAAAAACAATAGAAGAATGGTAATATTCTTTGGCATGCGAAAAATTTAATGGTGAAAATGAGTTTGAATCACAGACCCGGAAGCCAAACCTGCGTTCGTGGTTTACCAAGACAACAAAGGAACGTCAATTTCGCGGCAAAATCTGCCAACTTTGCACAAATTTAACAAGCGGTATTGGCACTTTACGATGAATCGTTTTGCTACCTTTGTCCGCTTATTTTGCACAGCCTGTGCTTATGGCGTTTAATACTCAACTTCTCTCTTTTTTACTCTGCGCCCGCCCAAATACCATTGAATTTTCAATCATTAACCTATCCAAATGTTTCAAAAGTTTTTCTCTATTTGTCTGGTGCTGTTAGTAGCACAGGCTATCCATGCACAAAACAATGTGCTTTATGGAACTGTCAATGATTCGGAGAATAACGTGGGACTGGCTGATGCATCCATCGTTGCCGCAGGCACCGGTAAAGTTGCTGTCACAGATACCCGTGGTTATTACCGAATGGAGAACATTCCAGCAGGTACTTACAGTTTCATTGTTTCTAAAGCCGGTTATTTGCCTACTGACCTTTATATAAATGTCACGGCAAATACCGAAACCAAACTACAGTTCAGCCTTCAGAAGGATCCTGCTGCTATCAGCAACAGCACGCTTTCTGATATTCCAACCATTACGATGGAAGAAGCTGAAGCCGAAACGGAAGGTTCGGGAGGTGTGTCCAATTTGCTGAATGCCAGTCGCGATGTAATGCAACAGGTGGCAGGCTTTGGCTGGTGGGCCTTCCGCTTCCGCGAAAGAGGCTATGACTCCGAGCATTTTCCACTTTACCTGAACGGTGTAAGCATCAACGACCCCGAAACCGGCACCGCTTATTACGGAGAGATCGGCGGTCTGAACGATGTGCTGCGCATCCGGGAATCGAGCGTTGGACTGGCACCCTGTTCCTTTGCTTTTACCGAAATTGGTGGTGCAACCAACATTGATCTGCGCGCCAGTACACAACGCAAACAAATTCGGGCTACTTACGCCATCAGCAACCGTACCTACACAAACCGGGCAATGATCACCCTGAACAGCGGACTTATGCCAGGTGGCTGGGCCGTTAGTGCTTCCGGAAGCCGTCGGTGGGGACAGGAAGGATATTTTGAAGGAACCTTTTTCGACGGATACTCTTACTTTCTTTCTGTTGATAAAAAGATTAATTCAAGGCATGCTTTGAGTCTCACATTTCTGGGATCACCAAACTCCCAGGGGCGCCGGGGTGATACCTTTGAAGAGATGTATGAGTTGGCCGGCTCACACCGATACAACCCAAACTGGGGTTATCAAAACGGTGAAAAGCGCAATGCTGTGGTGGCTACAAACAACCAACCCATGGGTATTTTGCGTTATGACATGAACCCATTAAAGGGCACTTTTTTAACTTCTTCAGTGTACGGCCAAGCTGGGAAACGCGGCTACTCGCGCCTTGAGTGGTTTGAGGCCAACAACCCGGCGCCTGATTATAACCGCAGACTTCCTTCTGCTATTCTCGAGCCAAGCCTTGCTGCTGAATGGGCAGAAGCTTTGCGCAATGACGAAAAACTGCGCCAGATTGATTGGGATCGCTTTTACGAAGAAAATCGCCGAAACAATTACACCGTTGTAAATGCAGAAGGCATCAGCGGAAATAATGTAACCGGAAACCGTTCGCAGTACATTGTGGAAGACCAGCGCTCCGATAGCAAGGAAATTGGGTTCAACACAGTGCTGGACCAGCGTTTGGATGACCGGTCCAAGTTGCACGCCGGTGTAAATTACCGCTGGTATACAGGACAAAACTTTAAAGTGGTAGACGACCTGTTGGGCGGCGATTACTGGCTGGACATAAACAAATACGCTTCGCAGGACTTTCCTGGTCAACCGGAAAAAGAATATAATGACCTTCTGAAACCCAACCATATTGTACGGGAAGGAGATGTTTTCGGATACGATTACGATGAAAATATCCGTGATGGAGGCATCTGGTTGCAAATGCAAACCGATTTAAACCGCTTCACCTTGTCAGGTGGTGGAGAGATCGGTCTCACGCGATTCTGGCGTACGGGCAATGCACAAAATCCGCGCTTCCCCGACAATTCACTGGGTGATTCGGAAAAGCAATCTTACTACACTTACGGAGCCAAGGCCGGGGTTACTTACAAAATCAATGGCCGCAATTATTTAAACGCCAATGGCTTTATTGGTACGAATGCTCCCCAATTCCGGGATGTATTCCTGGCGCCAAGAAACCGCAACGATGTAGTGCCGGGTGGTGTCGATCCATTTGAGATCCAAAGCGCCGAAGCAAGTTACATTCACCGCTCTCCGTATTGGAGAAGCCGTATCTCTGGCTTCATTACCAATTTCAAGAACGAAACAACTTCCAGCACTTATTTCTTCCCAACCCTTGGAGAGTTTGCTACCTTGATCCAAACTGGTCTTGACCGTCAACACATGGGTGTAGAGGCTGCGTTTCAATACAAACTTAGTCCATCCTGGGAAATTAGTGGCGCCTGCAACCTGGGATACTACCATTACACCTCCAGACCCTATATGTACTTCACTGGCGACAATACCGGAGCGGTTACATTTGACAGCATTTTGAGTTATCAGGACAACTTCCTGGTACCACGCACGCCTCAAACAGCAGCCACCGCTGGACTTAGGTACCAGGGAAAACGCTTTTGGTTCGCCACGCTTTCCTTTAACTGGTCTGATAATTTCTGGTATGCGTATGATGCCACCCGCCGTCGCGCAGAAGCCGTGCTAAGCCTGGAACCTGGCTCCGAAATTTGGAATACCATTGTTGATCAGACAAAAGCACCAGCGTCCTATACACTCGACTTCTTTGGAGGTAAATCCTGGAAGATAAACCAGGTGTTTATTTACCTGAATGTAGGCGTCAACAACATATTGGACAACAAAAACATCATTGTTTCCGGAAGGGAGTCCTACCGCGCAGCTTATGGCAGGGAGCCTGGAAACGAGCAATTGTATACTACAGAAATTCAATATGGCTATGGATTGAATTACTTTGTTTCCATTGGTGTTAGAATTTAAAACCCTATTCCCAATCCCAATTTACCTGAAATTAGAACCACTCAACTAAAAGAACATACAACCATGTTTTTCCAAAAAAATAAACTTTTCGCCGGCAGCCTTACTGCAATTTGTGTGTTGGCCTTGTCTTTCTTTTCCTGTGTAAAAACTGATTTTGACCAGCCGCCAGTTGGTGGTGATGGCATGGACATTCCTACCAATGCTACAATTGCAGACATTAAGGCGCTCCACGAAACTTCCGGTGGTTACGACCGCATCAATGACGACCTCGTAATTGGTGGCGTAGTGGTTATGGACGACCGCAGCGGCAATTACTATAAAACGCTCGTGATCCAGGATTCCACTGGCGGTATTGAGGTGAAATTCAGCAACGGTTACCTCTACAACCGCTACCCGGTAGGTCGCAAGATCTACATCCGTTGCCAGGGACTCGTATTGGGTGATTACAATAAACTAATTCAGTTGTCGGGCGGAACAATCGAAGAAAACGGTCAGGTAAGTGATATTGGCTTGACTGAGAACCAGGAACGCACCAACATCGTTAAGGGATTTTTAGGCGATGCACCTACCCCAACGGTGGTTGGTATTAATCAACTTAATGCCAACCTTGTAAGCACCCTGGTTAAAATTGAAGGCGTAGAATTTACCGGTGCAGACAGCGGCGAAACCTATGCTGATGCCCTTACTTTGACCAGCCTCAACCGCACCTTTGAAAACTGTGCAGGTGTACAATTGATCCTGCGCACCAGCGGATTTTCAGACTTTGCCATTCAGAAAACCCCAACTGGGAAAGGATCAATTACGGGGGTATTAGGCATCTTCGGCAGCACTTACCAGCTTTACATTCGCGATACTACAGATGTGGATATGAATGGTCCGCGTTGTGGTGCCGGTAGCGGTAATGAGACGCTGGTGAATCTCAGCGATGTGCGTGCGTTATTCCAAGGTTCTACAACCTATTTGCCAAGCGACCGCAAAATAAAAGGTATTGTGATCTCTGATCGCACCGGCAACAACCTCAACAATCGCAACCTATATATACAGGATGGCACAGCTGGTATTGTATTGCGTTTTGAAGCAACTCATAGCTTTGATCTTGGTGATGAACTTGAAGTAGTGGTTTCAGACATAGAGCTCAGTGAATTTAACCAACTCATGCAGATCAATAATATTCCACTGGCAGCTGCAACGAAGAAAAGTTCCGGCAATACGGTTACACCCCGCCTTGCCACAGTCGCCGAAATCAATGCCAATTTCGAAATCTGGGAAAGCACGCTGGTCAAGATCACGAATGCAAGTATTACCGGCGGAGCTACACTTGCTGGAAGCAGAGACCTGAGCGATGGAACAGGAACCATCATTCTGTTTACCTCGAATTCGGCAACATTCTCTGGCATGACGACACCATCGGGACCGGTTACACTTACCGGAATTCTCTCGGATTATAATGCCAATGAGGTATTGATGAGAAACGCAAACGATATTCAATAAATCGAAATAGGTCCAAATAAAAAAGGCCGCTTCATGAATGGCAACATGAGGCGGCCTTTTTTATTTATTCTGCGTTAGTGTTTTCCCGAATGGGAAATATTATATCACTTCATAATTCGGAGTTCGATTGCTCGATATTCGATATTCCAGGAAAATATCGAATATCGAGCAATCGAACTCTGAACACTGAAATTTTCAAAAATGGAAATATATAACGTTAAAGCTTCACCAACTTTCCAGAGAACAACTGATTACCAGCCCAAAATCGATACACAAACACTGTCTCCTCGGGCAGTTGACTCGAACCAATTCGAATAACCGGAGCACCGGCCTCGAGTTCAAAATGCTCGCTATAGACAAGTCGGCCATCGAGCGTAAATATTTCAAGTCTGGTATTAACCGTTTTTTCAACCTGAATTTGAAAATCTGCCTGAGTCTTAAAAGGATTTGGCGATACAGTTACTGACCGGATTGAGCCGGAATTAGCTCCACCTATCTGTAAATCAATGCTCTGCTTCCAGGTATGATTGTCCCAATTTCTGACATAAGCTTCGGCATTGAAGTTGTCTTTATCCAACCATAAGGCTTCCGACAAGTACCCGGATTTCAGGGCCTTCACCAGTAAGGTAAACACCAAGTCGCCAGCGGAGAGTTTTTTCCCGGTTCCTTCATAGGACACAGCCTTCAGAGCTTGGGCTGAAAGTTTATAATCACTTTCCGGCAAGTCATTAAGCTCCATTAATTGCAAACTTTCCGGATTTGCGGAGAGAGCGATTTGCCATCCGTCCAGGAGTAATGATTCTCGTACTGTAAACTCGACTCGCACGACATCACCTGCATTTAGCCATCGGTCATTGGTTTCGAATACAAGCGGTGTAGGAATGGTGCGCTCATCCGCTTCACCTCTTAAGGCAGCTGAGAAATTTATGTCACCATATTTAATGCCCACAAAATTGAATCCACCGAAGGCTGTGTCAACCTGCAGGTTTGGAAGCTGCACTTTATATGTGTCTATTAAGCCTGTATAGGAGCCAAGATCCGAAGGGTTGGCAAGCGGGCGAACGAAACGCCATGGTGGCACATCTTTAAAAGTGTCGTTTATGCCCAGAATAAGTTTCCGGATCTCCACGATGTCAAATGTCGTTACTGAATTGCTGTTGTTTACATCAGCAGCTTCAAGCTGGTAGGCACTGGTCAATGGCTCTATACCCAGAATATGTTTGGATATCATCACCAAATCAAAGGTGGTTACTCCGTTAAGTGCAGCATCAATGCGCGACGCACTGATGATCGCTTCATAATCATTGTCAAAAGGAACCGGGCTTACGACCAGGGAAAAGCATGAATCGGTAGTGTTTACTGACTTAACCTTGCTAAAAGCAGGTTGTACCCCAGCCGGTGTTTGCACAGTAGCTTTTACAGTATAATTGGAAAGTCGTTCATTATTGGATGATCTGGCACAGCCGGAGAACCCGAGATCAGAATCAGCATTGCATTCACATTCTGGTGCACCTGTTTGTACCAGCACATAAGCATTACAGGAGTTCATCTGGCCAGTTGTATCGCGCACCCAAATTTCTACCAGGTTAAGACCATTATCGCATATACCGTAACTGACCTCCTGTTCGGTTGGGAAACCAGAGCCGCTGTCCTTTACCCTGATCGCTCTTTCAATCAGGTTATTGGGTGTGCAGTTGTCTGATAGGCTCAGAATAAACTGATCAGGACCAAAAGTAATCTGACAATCGGGTGGATCAATGGTTTGTGTCAGGCCATTGATGCAAATCATTGATGGGGGATTACAATCTTTTACATGAAACAGATACGTGCATTGCACCACTTGTCCGCAGTTGTCAGAAGCACGCCATAATATGCGGTGTGTACCTGCCGGGAAAAAACCGGTTACGGTGTCAAGAGAAGAAAGTATTTCATATCCACCATTGTTAAACAGGTCAATTCTGTAAGAATAGTTGATATTAGGGTTCCCACAGTTGGTGGTGGCTGTTTCATAGATCAGCACTTCTCCCTGGGTACAATCACCCGAAGTAAAGCAGAAGGTTTTGTCTGAACAGTCTGAAAGCCAGGAGATGGGTTGGGCAAGCAGTTGGCAAACAGGCAGTATGAGAATAAAAAAGCTAAGTAGTAATCGATTCATGGAAGAAGGGTATTATGGCCAAAACAGTAAATAACAAATCCATTCCATTCAATGGTCACAAAAATAATTCCAAGATTCATGACGAATCCTCTGGAATTACCTACTCAAACATACCAAAAAGCGAGAAAACAAGGTGGCCGGTCATGGAATACCAGCCAGTTGTCTGATTAAAATACTGATTACTATTACAGATGACAAAACAACTGAGAACAACGCAGTGATTAACATGAAGGCTCATGTTGTGTTCAATTCACGGCGGTCGGTGGGAGCGCTTCCACTTTTGGAAACTATTCCCCCACCTTTTCCTACCGTTAAACTCTTTATTTGGGGGAGTTTAAGGTTCTAGAGAGTTATGATTCCTATTCGTAAGAAAATCAACATATCAAGGGCAAATATCATACCAGTGTTAGGACAAATCTAATTGACAGAGGTACATATGCCTTCACATTAGAACATTAAGTTTACAAACATTATCCAGAGCACACCGGTTTAAAAGTATTGCATTAATAAGAAAATATAGATTCACTAAGTATACAGCCTTGTTTATCAAATCTGACGTATGCCCTGATAAACATCTGATATTTCTTTTCTACTTTATCATAATTTTGGATTCGAAATTAAATATCCTGTTTGTATAAGTTTTCCTGACAGAAGAATTCCGAATTTTGAAACCTATTAATATTCGGGACACAATTTGACAATATTAGCGAGAAAACATCCCAATCACTCCATTTCAAGGAATGTTTAGGAAGGCTAATCTGCAACCCCTTATCACTCACCTAAAAAACACCCAATTATGAAATTATTTACCGCCACCCTTCTTTTACTGGCCTCCATGTCTGTCACCGGCCAGGCTATTTGGAACAAAAAACTTCCGCTTGCCTTTAGTCCTTCAAATAACTTTGTAGATATCAATTACAAAGACCAACGGATCCTCATTTGCAGTGGAGAAAAAGTCCTTGAACTGGACGAGTCTGGAGCCATTACTGCATTTGAGGATGCTCCTTCCACGCTTTGGTTTTCAAATCTGATCCGATTAACAAAAGACAACAACTCAGATGATCTTTATTTTTTGTCTGGACTAAGGAAATACAGTAACTCCCTCGCCTACACCATCAGGTTTAAAGAACCAAATGGACCTGTAACATCAGAAATTCAACTTCCCGACAGCTTAGGTCATAGCAACCTGAATGGCCCGGCAGTTTTGGCCAAGGACGATAGCACCCTGTTTGTCATCGGCCATAATGTTGCCTACAAGGTACGGGCAACAGGTCACCAGGGCTTTTCGATCCTTTCGCAAAAGTCTTTGACCTTGCCTTCAGGAGCTGTCTGCCAGGCGGCCATTTCTGTACCTAATGGTATGTTGGGCCTGTGTTACAGCGGCCACATTGTAGGGTTGGACACTGAGGGGCAACAGATCTTCATTAAAAATCACCCATTTAAATTTTACGCCGCGGTAGCTCTATCGGATGGCATAATTGCCTGCGGATCGAATGCCATGGGAAAGGCAGTTTTAGTAAAACTTGACTTCAACGGTGAAGATATCTGGTCAAAGGAATTTGATGAAAAAGTATTTCAACATCTGGTTATCGATAATAATGGGGCACTTTTGGTAACCGGAAGTAATGTCGATGATAAAATAACGCTGTTAAAAACTGACTTGAACGGAATTGTTTTCTGGACACAGGAATATCAAAGCGGGAACGGATTAAGGGTATTGCCTCTTGCAGACGGCAGCTATTTCCTATTAGCCAAAGGCGACAATCCAACCCTGGTTTATGGCATTAAAACAAATAAAGACGGCACTTCTGTAAACAGTCATTCAGAATCATTCGTACAAACAAGGCAACTTAAAAACCAGGATTTCCAGGTTACGTTTCAACCAACGGCCGGTCTTTTTTTTAATAACGTAAGCCCTACCTATTTCGATAACGAGGACAGCATTCCTATGGTTATCACTTTTTCACCCTGGATTGGGGGATTTGATTTTGATGAACTACATATAGCGTCTGAGAAGTATTCTCAAACTGGATTCAAAGATTTTTATTCCGGATTGGTTGATGGCGCCAATGGTGATTTTGGTAGGGTTTGGAAAATTTCGAAAGAGGAGATTTCAGCTTTACGCAAGGATTTCCTGATAGATCACAACCTGGATCAAACGCCACCTTTCGACCTGCTTACCTGGCCTGCCAGAGGAAATCCATTTAATCAGTACAATATTGATTTTACAAAAGTCAATACGGATCCGGCTCTTCAACCTGCCCCATTTGTAGATGTAAATCTTGATGGAATGTATAACGTTTATGATGGCGACTACCCAATTATAAAAGGTGATCAAATGACTTATTGGTTTGTAAATGATGACAGTACTCATATTAACAGCCAGGGAAATCCATTGAAAGTTGATATGAGTATTTCGGCGTATTTATATGACTGCCCTCAAAATAATGGGGTATCAAATTCCTTATTTGTTGATTATGAATTGATAAATCGATCTACCACTAACTACGAAAATACATACCTGGGCTTTTATGCCGATTTTGATATTGGCTGCTACCTTGATGATAATATTGGTTCCATCCCTGAAGCAAATAGCTTCTATGGCTACAATAAAGATGGCCTTGACAGCTGCTCCTTCACACAAGGATTTGGTACTGATATTCCTGTTCAAACAATAACTTTTCAAAATCAGGAGCTCAATCATTTCATTTCATTTGTCAATAATATCTCCAATCCCAATCCAGTTCAGGCTGACCCGGCGAATGATGTAGAGCATTATAACCTGCTTCAGGGTAAATGGCGCGAGGGAAGCCCCCTCACAACAGGCAATACCGGCTACAACCCAGGAAGTACCGACTATGCAAATCACATGTTCCCGGGCAACCCGGCAGATCCACAGTCCTGGTCAATGTGCACGGTAGGGGATCAACCAAATACAGATCGTCGAGCTCTGGGCACACATGGTCCATTCACATTTGCTCAGCATGATACGTTCAGAATCAGCATTGCATTTACCAGGCATGACCATATTCCACACCCATGTCCCGATATTTCAGGATTGGTAAAACCAACTGTTGAACAACTGACAGAATGGTCAGTTAATGGAACTCTTGAGCTAAGTCCCAACCTAGGTGTGGTTCAAGAAATTCTGGGAAATCCAATTGTTTTAGGTACAGATATCCCTGGTGCCACATATCAATGGTCGACTGGCGCAACTACCCCAACCATTACTACAGACTTTCCAGGTGATTATTCCGTGACTCTGACCAATGAGGCAGGATGTGAAGTAGTAGAACATGTACTGGTGAAACTTGGCGCATCAACAAATAACCTAATGAACCCCACAAACTGGCAGGTATATCCAAACCCAGCCTTGGATCATATTCAGGTAGATTGTTCAGATTGTGATCAAGGAAAAGAAATCAGAGCACTAATCAGAAATGCACAAGGTGTAATCCTCAGACAGGATATTCTACGCCAACTAAATGCTGAAATATCATTATCCGGCATGAGTAGTGGTTTATACTGGCTGGAACTTTGGCAAGGAAACCAATTCTTGGGTACAAGGAAATTTACTCATTTTGAGCATTGAGCCAGAACTTTAATAGTTCTAATTAGCCTGACATAGGTCATCCCGAATTTTCCATTAATTGGCAGATTCGGGATGTTTTTTTTTTCGGAGAACCACCCGGTCGCTGTTAATCCGGTTTTGTTCCCACAAAGCCCTCAATCAACTCATCAAAATTATCTGCCGGCAAAATAGAAATGGTTTGACCAAACCGGCCGGGTGCAAGCAGCTGAAAATGAACTATGCGCCGACCCATTCTTTTTGTTTCATCAATTTGACGCACATCCGTCCAGGGGTATCGCACAGTTTGCCAATAATTGGTTACGTATAAAAATTGCGCATTGGCATCTATCCGTTTCAACTGCCAGAGCTTTCTTTTTACAAAGACGAGCCAACTAATCAAGATCAGACTTACTGCGATGCGAAGCCAGAGTGCTGGAAATGGTAGATATAAATCCTCTTCCGGAATAATCAACAGGGTAATGGTCAGGCCGGCAAGGAAAACGGTTCCAAATACAGGTATGAATACACGCCAAAACAAGGTCACATTGGCGCTCAAACAATCTGTTTGCGATGATTCGGGGTTTGTGACAGCGCCATCATTTTCCATAATGCCCATAATTTTCAATTTCTTTTGCCGCGAAAATACATCAAGAAATGTTCTTGCACTCCTGTATGAACCCTTGCTCCGGTTCATTTGTCTTTAACTGGACCAGCAGCAAAGTATCCCTGAAAGTAATTTACAGCTATTTTTACCAAAATAGCGGAATTTTACCTTTCAATTTTACCCATGCATTCAGTTTAATGCATTTCTTTTAGCCTCTGAATCGCGTAGAACACCGTTCATATAAATTAATTACCAGCGGTTTTTCATTCATTCGCATCGCGCTGTATTTTGTCCGGCCTTTTCCCTAAACATGATTACAAAATACTTCTACATAACTCTTTTTCTTATCCTGATAAGATTAGCGCCCGTTGCCGGGCAGGGAGGTTTTGTAATACCTGCCAGGGTGCAGCAGGTGGATATTCCTTTCGACTTTGTCAACAACTTCATCATAGTCAATCTGGTGATCAATAATACCCTGACACTTCGAATGATCTTTGATACCGGGGCGGAACACACCATACTCAGTAAACGGGAAATAAGCGATGTGCTTAATGTACCCTATGAGCGGGAATTCCGGCTAATGGGCGCCGATTTAAAAACCGAGATCGTAGCCTATCTGGCTCGAAAGATCAGATTTGATGTGCCAAATGTTACGTGTACCGCTCCCGCTGAAGACATCCTGATACTGCAGGAAGACTATTTCAGATTTGAGGAATATGCAGGTGTCAGCGTTCACGGAATTTTATCGGCTAAATCATTTGCCAACTACATATTCAAAATCAATTATCAAAAGAAAGTCATCTCCCTGTACAACCGAAATGAGTTTCCGGGTCCGGATGCGAGATATAAAAAAGTACCTGTTCAGATATACAGGAACAAAATTTACCTCAATACCAAAGCATCCTTTCAGCAAGGAACCCAATCGAATGTGAAGCTTTTGCTGGATACCGGAGCCGCACTCCCGCTGCTGTTTTTCACCAATACGGATACGCTGGTTCAGCCGCCTGGCAATGCCCTGAAAACCAATATCGGAATGGGGCTTGGAGGTTATCTGGAAGGGTATATTGGCCGTACAGAAGGACTGGATATAGGAAGTTTCCACCAAAAAGGCATTGTGACCTACTTCCAGGAAATTGATACTACTCAGGACCCCTCAGCTTTAAACGGACGACATGGACTGATTGGAAACATGATGCTCAATCGTTTTCAGATCATCATCGACTATTCAAATTCAAGCATGTGGTTTAGCCCTTCGAATAAATTTGAGGAAAAATATGTCTTTGACCGGAGTGGTATGACACTGATTGCGGGAGGCAAACATCTGAATAAAATAAGTGTGCTTGCCATCATTCCCGGCTCCCCGGCAGATGAGGCCGATATCCGGCCAGGAGACCGAATCTTGAGGTTAGGCATCATTCCCGCATCCTATATTGGACTTCCAACCATCATGCACATTCTTCAAAAAAAACCGGGGAAAAAGATCAGGCTCACCATTTCGCGAGATGGTAAACGCCTGAAAAAGCATTTTAGACTCAGGGATTTGATTTGATACTGGCTGCAGATGCAACCTGCCTGTTAAACTCCTGTCTATATGAACACCTGACGAAATGGACGCCACACAAACCCACCGCGACCTTATAGAGCAATGCCGGAACGGCCATCGTGAAGCTCAGTTTGAGCTTTACCGGCTGTATTCCCAGGCTATGTACAACACCGCGTTGCGGATGGTGCGGCATCCGCATGATGCTGAGGATCTGTTGCAAAGTATCTTTATAGAAGTGTTTACCAAGCTGGATTCATTTCGTCACGAAAGCAGTATAGGCGCCTGGATAAAAAGGATAACCATTAATAAATGCATCAACTTTTTAAAAAGCCGCAGACTCAGCTTTTCAGAAATGACTGAAAATCTGGACAGAGAGGAGCCGGTACATGAAGGATACGAACCAGCTTTTAGCATAGACAAAATAAATGAAGCCATAGCTGGCCTGCCGGATGGTTACCGGGTTGTGTTTAACCTCTACGCCCTGGAAGGATATGATCACGAAGAAATAGGACAGATCCTGGGCGTAACTGAAGCCACCTCAAAATCTCAATACAGCCGCGCTAAATCAAAACTCAGAGAAATCCTGAAATAAATCACTTAAAACGAAACTACTAAAAGACCTATACAACAGCTACCTACACATGACTGATCTGTTCAAAAACTTCATACAGCAAAACCGGCAAGCATTTGATGCTCAAAAGCCCGGTGCGCATGGCTGGAACAGTATTGATAAAATACTGGACCGTCTGCCTGATGCGGATGCTTTTGAGCAGTATTTGCTGGTCAATCGCGTGCTTATGGATGCCGAACCTGTAGCTGAAACCGTCTGGACAAGCATTGATGCTCATTTGGATAAATGCCGCCAAACCAGCGAGCTGGAGCAATTTATTTGTGAAAACCGGCAGGCTTTGGACACACAGGTTCCCGATTTGCGCATTTGGACCGAAATATCCGGTGCTTTACCAGAGAAAAGAACCAAAATAGTTCGCCTGCAATGGCGTCGTCAATTAGTACGTATAGCAGCCGCCATTGCCTTGTTGCTAACAGGCCTGACTGCGGGTATTTGGTATGGAAAGCAATATCATGATTCCGGTATGGCACTGGCCGAAGTTTCACCTGAATACGCAGAAATTGAGAAGTACTACAAGTTTGACATTCAGGATAAAAAATCAAAATTAGCCTCGTACTCGGTTAGCCAATCAGCCGATGTATTAGAAGATATTGACCAATTAGACCGCATCATGGAGGAACTCCAACGCGAACTTGCCAACACTACAGAGGGAAATCGACAGCAGGTTGTTCGCGCGATGATTGAAAACTATAAAACAAAGGCTGCCATTCTGGAAAGGGTTCTATTACATCTGAATCAGGATAGTTACCGAGGCAGCAACAGCAAATTGAAAAATGAGATCACAAACATGTAAATCAGGCCAAATGCCCGCGATCAGGTATTTCTTGTTGCCGGGTTTAGTCTTCTTTTTTGCCGGTACAATGCTGGCAAATAATAATCCCTTCCCAAAGCATATTCAATCCATCATTGGGCAGCAATTGAGTGCCGTAAATACAGCAGATGTAGATTGCCCTTGTCAGGAATTTACCCGGACCATTGACCGGGAATTTGGCACAACGGCCGATGGAATGACAGCCTTGTATAACAAGTATGGAAAAGTAACGGTGAAGACCTGGCAAAACAATTCAGTAAAACTCAAAATATCCATTGTTGTAAATGCCAAAGACCAGCGCGAAGCTGAAAGAACATTTGACCGAGTAAAAGTCAACTTCCTGAGTACTCCAGGATATGTGAAAGCCGAGACCATGATTGGAGCCATTAATGAATGGTTTCCGGACAGATGTGGTTACTCCGTAAACTATGAGATCTGGATGCCGATAGCCAACCAGCTGGATTTAAAGAACAACTACGGTAATTCATGGGTATCTACCATGAAAGGGAAACTGATCGCAGAGATCATTAATGGGGAACTCCGCACAGAAGCCATTTATAATAATGCAGACCTGAATATTAACAATGGCAAGGTGTGGATAGCCCGGGTGAATAATGTAACCGGACAATTGAATTACAGCACTTTGAACATCACCGAGGCGAATGAACTGCAAATTGACAGCAAGCACTCGGACATTCGGGTGGAAAAAGGCAATAAACTTCGTTTGACCTCCAAATACGATGATTTCACCTTTGGAAAGGTCGACGAGCTAAGATTGCAAACCAAATATGCCAACCTGAAACTTGACAATGCCCGTTCAGCTTTTATTACTGCTCAATACGCTAACGTGGACATTGCCACCGTGCACCAAACGCTGGACGCTGATATCAGCAATGGCAGCCTGGATGTAATCACTCTGGCGCGCAATTTCAATGATGCCAATATCCGGGCAAAATATACCCCCGTAGTAATTGGCGTGGAGAATGGCGCCAATTTCAATTTTGATGCGGAAGCCAACAATGCCGATGTTCACTATCCACATAACGTAACGGTGAAAAGCCGCTCAGATACCGGAGAATTTGAATCAGTGAAAGGATATTACGGCGATCCGAATACCAAGAGTTCGGTAAAAGTTCGCCTGAACTACGGTGATGTGATCATCAAGTAGAATAAGATAAACCGACTATCCGCATATTGTACAGGAAGAAATAATCTGAATGGATTCGACTTTTGTAAAATAAGTTCACCACAGATAACACAGATTTTCACGGATTGTCTTCGGCAATCTTTTAATTTATCTGTGAAAATCTGTGTTATCTGTGGTGGAAAAACAGGCCTCCGGCTTATTACAATCTCCATCGAATATTACCTTGAGCTCCTGTACAATAAGCGTATAGTCATTTAAGATAAATTAACTGGAGAATATTCGCCCGGAGCTTTTCAGCAATTGAAAGCTTCGGGCGTTTTATTTGCAAGGGTTTACTTCAACTAAGCCCTGATTTGAAATCCGGGGTACACACCTAATTCAGTATTTTTGGGCTAATAATATCATTCAAGTATTTTATCCCAGGTCTCAGGCAGCCAAAGCATGTCATGTTTCGTCAAGACTTCGGATTTAAACGAAAAATTTTTCGAGTATGCGAATAGCGGGAAAATCATCCATTTTCATTGTTTCATTGCTTTTTTCTTTGATTCAGTTTTCTTGCAAAGAGAGTCCTGTTGAAACTGTGGAACAGCTCGACGATGAAGGTCGGACAGAGCGTTTTCAGCGGGATAAAAAGAACTTTGCCAAGGAAGGACTTTATCAAAAATTCTCAACAGATGGCAAGTTGCTGATTGAGGCGCAATATCACCATGATACACTGAATGGAGAAAGGAAGTATTTTTATGAAAGCGGTGCTGTAGAGACTGTTGAGCATTTTAAAAACGGACAATACCACGGCAAATACAGCAAATACAATGAGGATGGATCTCTGAGCCTTGAGCAGGATTTTGTGAACGGCGCCATGCAAGGCTTCAGCATAGCTTATTATCCCAACGGAAATATTCAGGAACGGGTAACCATTGTTGATAGTGAAGAGAACGGGCCATTTCAGGAATATTACGAAAACGGCGTATTGAAAACTGAAGGGTTTTACGGACCTTCTGAATTAGAAAGTGCCCTGGAACAAGGGGAACTCAAAGAATACAATGAACAAGGCGAACTGATCCGAATTGCCGATTGCCAGGATGGTCGTTGCGAAACCCGCTGGAAAAAAGAATAAGCCTTTACATGTTGTGTACCATACAATTCAAAGACCAATCACCATTCCATGAATAAATTCTTACCTCAGGCAGGTTTATATTTTCTTCTGCTGTTCCAATTGCCCGTTTCAGAAGCCAATGGCCAGATTACCGGCGGACAGCACGTGTTTAATTTCCTTTCTCTGCCTGCATCTTCCAGGGTCACCGGTTTGGGAGGCATGCAAATCGCCGTAAAAGACGATGATCCGGTTTTTGCCGCCACCAACCCGGCAGCTTTGAATGCTGACATGGATGGCCATATTGCCATAAACCACAACTTCTTCCTCAGCGATATTCAACACGGGTATGTGGCTTATGTACACCACCTCGACAAAATTGGTTTTACAGTTCAAGGTGGTTTGCAATACATGAAATACGGTGATATTGACCGTGCCGACGAATTTGGCAACCTGATGGGGAAAGTGAAAGCTGGAGAAACAGCCTTCACACTCGGTGGTGCCCGTTCCTTAACCGATCGAATTTCACTTGGTCTGAATCTGCGAATGGCCGTTTCAACGCTGGATGTATACCAATCTTCGGCCTTACTGGCCGACGCAGGCTTGATGTATGCCGACACCGCCAAACGACTTACCATAGGACTCGTGATGCGAAATGCCGGTACTCAATTGGCTACTTATTCCGGAACGCGAGAACCACTACCGTTTGATATTCAGCTTGGTATTACCAGACGATTAAAACACCTGCCATTCCGCTTTGGCATAGTAGCCCACCACTTGCAAAAGTGGGACATTCGATTTAATGACCCTAACGCAGAGAACGATGATTTTCTGATCATAGGAGATACTCAGCCTACCGAAAACAAGGCCAGCGCCGCCATCGACAACTTCTTCAGACACCTGGTTTTTAACGGAGAATTTCTGTTAGGCCCACGTGAAGGCTTCCGGCTCCGCGTTGGGTACAATCACCTGCGGAAGCGCGAATTGAGCGTGCGCAACTACAGAAGTCTTGCAGGATTCTCCGGAGGTATTGGCATCCGAATCAAACGCTTCCGGGTGGATTTTGGCTATTCTTCCTATCATTTGGCTGGCGGCGTAGTACACCTAGGTGTGGGAACAAATTTGAGAGAATTCTTTTGAGCAATGCGCAATTTATCAATGCGTAATGTACCAATGCGAAATGCGCAATAATAGTAGGTATGTTGATAGGCATAATTCTGACATTGGTAATATGTGGATTGCCTTCCATGTTATTGCTAGTTGATCTTGTAAAATATCTTATCTCCGGAAGACGACTTTATAATACCAAAGTAGCCTATGCCTTAGATGTTGCAGGAATGATGGTCCTACCTATCTTCTTTTTAATATTTGATGAAAAAACGAATGATTGTTGTAGTGATAGCGCCACTTTTTCCCCGGACCACCGGCTGACCATCAATATTTTAGTAGGCATTTGTATTATTACGTATTTCTACTCAAGGCTCAAAGGCAATTTAAGAAGTCCAGTTATAGAAGTACTCATAAATGCTATTTTGCTTTTGGGCTTTGTGTTTAACATTTTCATCGCCATTCAAGTCGGGTCTTTATATTGGCTATTTGGGAATATTCCAGTCGGAATTCTTTTCCTTTTTCAACTCATAGAAAATCATAAATTGTTTTTAGAATTAAATAAAGCAGGTCAACCAAAGCCTGAAAGGCAATTTGAAAATATTGCCTGGAATATTCTGAATAAAAATCTGCTCCTCAAAATCCCTCTACTGTTCATAATATGTCTGCCAATATTGACAATGATTGCTTCTCTACTATTGATTTTTGGACAAAAACCCGACTCAATAATTCGTGCATTTACAGATACATATAAACATGGTTTTTCAGAACTTAACCATTTATGCAATAATGTACAATGCGGTGGTCATTTTCTCTGCTCCATTGCAGCTAACGGGCATAAAGAAGTTGTAAAACCAATCAGATACGGTGTGCGAAATGGAAGTTTAATAATTTGCAACAGGCAGCTCTTAGTTGCAAACGCCTTTGAAGAACTTATTGAGCAAAAGCTACCCAAAGCACACAAAGTAATCCGTAAGCAATACAATAAAATTGGGAGCGCCATTCATCGGCATTATCATATCTTCAATAATAAGTTAGTATCTGACTGCATTTACTTATTAATGAAGCCGTTGGAATTGCTTTTCCTGCTCTGTATTTATTGCTGTGACGTTAAACCAGAAAACAGAATTGCGAAACAGTATTTAAAGAAATTGGACCGACAAACATTAAGCAAGCTGGAGAACAAACCTTGGTCCTTAAATTCCGAAGGTTAAATATTGGAATATTACGCATTGCGCATTGATTCATTGCGCATTAATCAAAAGTCCATTCTAAGCCGCACATTCAGCCTTCTTCCGGTGAGATAATTTGGAATCGCATACTGTGTATTCTCAATGGTTTTGATCCAGGTATTGGATGCTTCATTGGCTACTTTGAGCAGATTTAGCACCTCAAGGCTGGCCCAGGTGCTCCGGGTAAATCTGAGAAAGTGATTTGGCTTGGTTCTTCGCCATTGTTGTTTCCACAATTGGAAGCCAAATCCGATGTCCACGCGGTGATAGGGAGCGAACCGGTATGGGTTTCGGTAAATAATGTTGTTGCCCACTACGCCGAAAGGAAGGCCTGAACCAACGGTCAGGTTCAGGTGCATTCTGATGTTCTTGTTTTTGCGCAAATAATCCTGAAAAAGGTAGAAAAAGGTAAACAGGCGATCGGTAGGGCGAGCTACATCTTTTACATCATGACCTTCACGCTCCCTAAATTACGGGCTTTGTGTTGAACTCCGTAGAAGGCCTCCCTGGTACGAAGAAAGGAGAGATTTACCCAGCTCTCCGCACCTTTTACGAATTCTCCGTTCAAACGGATGTCAATTCCGGTTGCGTAGCCTCTTGAGTCATTTTCACCGGAATACCGAATGCGGACATTGTCCAGATCAAAGAAACAAGATCCCACAGTTGTTTATAATACATTTCTGTGATCAGTCTCATTTTGACGGCCTGTGTTTTCCCCACAAGAAGTCCCAGGTTAAGCCACCTACAATATGCGCTGATTTCTGAGCAGAAAGATCGGTATTAACGCTGCCATCCAATCGACGCATTTCCCGGTAAACGCCGGTTGATAAAACAAAACCTCCTGCCAGCCTGTACGAAACATCGCGCCTGGTATTCAGGGGCTTAATCAAAATTTGTCCCCGTGGCGTAATAAACCACTCATCATTCATGGTCCAGTACTGCCCCGGAATCCCAACACTGTCTGGATTTCCAATTTGCCGTCCTGGCGCCATGTCCAGGTATCCTGAAATGAGGCAGAGAGCCTGTCGCTATTGAGGTTATTTTTGGTTTTCAGCACATTGCGAACCAGCAACACCGTGGTATCATAAGGCAAGGAATAAAGGGCTGAATCGAGTCTTTCCCATTCGTTAATCTTATCGGAGATGGCTTCATTTTGCCATTTGGCAGACCATTGCAGAAAGTGGCTTCTGGTAAGGCCCTCCTCACTAATGTCGTTTTGAAATTCGATACCTCCCTTGTATTGAACATTCCGAACATCGGCAGACAGGTAGTTGCGCACCCAGGTATGTTGGGTGCCTGTTCCAAGAATATTAACGATCTCCCCAAAATTATCCGAGCCGAGGTTTTCGTCCAATTCTCCCAGAATGTAGTAACCGAGAATGTCGAATCGTTCATTTTCCTGACTGCGCCAGACTGAGGCAAGCAATTTATGAAAGAAAGGATTCTTTTCGCGGTCGGGTAAATAGGTAAGCGACAAACCACCCATGGCCTGGGTGAAGTCATCCAATTCCTGACCTTCAAAAGCAGTGCGCAACTGCAAAGCATAATCAATCAAACCGAAAGCCCTGGCAAGACTTTGAGGCTGGAAACTATAGGTGGAACGATTGAAGTTTCCAATAGCACCCAATTGCCAGCTTCTGTTGAGGTCATAGGTCAGGTAGGCCTGAATATCCGAGAAGTTGGGAACATATTCACCGGTAACATCCAGGCTGCCCAAAAGCGTTTTGGTTGTTTTGTAACGAGCGCCGAGTAGGTAGCGAAAAGCACGGTAGCCGGTTTTACCAGGTTTCCAGCTTCCTTCCAAATGTGCCGATGCCCCGAGTAAACTGGCGCTGGCGCTGGCTTTCAGGCTATCTGGGCGTTTGTATTTTACATCCAGTACTGATGACAATTTATCGCCGTATTTGGCCTGAAAACCGCCACTGGAAAAGGAAAGATCCCTGATTAGATCAATGTTTGGGAAGGTGAGTCCTTCCTGCTGACCGGCGCGAATAAGCTGTGGCCGGTAAATCTCGAAATCATTTACGTACACCAGGTTCTCATCGTAATTACCACCTCGTACCTGGTATTGAGAACTTAACTCGCCCCCCGTTCCTACATTGGTACCCAGGGCAATATGCGGAAGAACACTCTCAAGGTTTCCGGTGGTGGTTGGCAGAAGTTTCAGCTCGGCCATATTCTTTTCCTTCACCATGCCGGTTTCATCCAGGCGCCTTTCACTAATGATCACCTCCATATTTGACTGATTAGGCGCGAGTGCGATATCCAGGGCAAAGCGAGCGCCGGATTTCAGCGGCAATACATCGGCACTGGCATCTTTATAGGCTACCCGACGAAAACCAAGCGTCAATCTTTGACCGGCAGGAACCACCAGGGCAAAATTTCCGCTCTCATCTGTGGCTACGCCTTTGCCAACATCCTTTATGAATACACTAACAAACTCCACAGGCTGTTCATCCGATGCATCTGTTACGCGACCGTAAACGGTTGCTGTTTCCTGAGAAAACAGGTACAATGGAAGGAAGCATAGTAAAACAAGGAGAAGTCTAAATTGGTGCATAGCAAAAGCGCAGGATGGAAATGGTATAATCAGGTCGTAACAGTGACGCGGCAAATGTAGCACGGGTGGCTTGTACCCAGTGAAGAATACAGTTCTTTTTAAAGGAGTTTGCCGATTTCAGGCAGCCATGCGCGTCTCCTCGACAAAAGCGTCGTGTAAAATATCGTACAGCAAATCGTGGTAAAGAGGGAATTCAGGCAGGTTGTTATGCCCGGCTTTTTCAATGGTATGCAGGATAATGTTATCAGGTAGCAGCGCTTTCAACATTTCACTTTGCTTATAAGGAATGAGCCGGTCTTTTCGCCCGTGAATGATGTGGATTGGGCATTTGACCTTGAGGATAAACCTGTCTGTACGAATGTGATATCGCAACAACCAGCGCACAGGCAGTATAAATCCATAACGGGATATGTGATAAAGAAAAGAAAAGTAAGGGCTATCTAATATGAGAAGACGGGGCCGGTTCCAGGACGCTACACGTGCGGCTAGTCCACTGCCAAGCGAGCGACCGTACAAAACGATCCTCTCTTCCCCGTATTCTTCTGCAAGCCATTTATACACCTGTTGCAGATCTGAATACAGAATTTGTTCGCTGCGCTTACCTGTGCTTTTACCAAAACCCCGGTAGTCCAGGATAAAAAAATCAAATCCCTTGCCCACAAAATCCCGGGCGAATTTGCCCCATCCCTTAATACTGCGTGAATTGCCTTTTATGTAAAAAACGACTCCTCTGCTATTAGGCACTTTGAAATGAAGGGCATTGATGCTGCCGCCATCTTCCATATCAAAATTCACCTCGTCGAAAGGAAAGGGATATTGATATTTAAAGGTTTTGGCCAATCGTTCGGGGCGAAAGAAAAACAATGCCTGTCCAAAGTAGAACAGCAGACAAAGCGACACATAAACGATGGCCGGAATGGTAAGTATCTGTACAAGGTTGGTCATTAGATCAATTGATCGATGGCCAAATTATGATTTTCGCATCAAAACCGGTCAGGAATTTTCCTCCAAAGGCAAGAACAAAGACTTTTATTCACAATTTTATATATCTTTAAATAAGAATCATCAATCCCATCACCCCACGACTGAAGTCGTGGGGTAAACAGCTAAGAGGTAGAGATCCGCCTTCGTCCAGGTGCATCCTCATCCAACCCTTTTAACGGCTTTGTGAAACTAATCTGTACCCGCTGCGTTTTATGGATCAATATGATCAGTTTTAGAGCTATATCTATGTCTATAAAGTTGTTTTTCCCGGTATTATTATCAACACTGGTAATTATTTCCTGCGCTGTTCGCCCCAAAGGAGAGTTTAGCCAGGCTTCGGCGCCGCCGGCCCCTAATTACGCTGATATGAATAATTGGGCTGCTCATCCCGATAAAAACGATCCGGCCGACAAAACACCGATACCCGAATTAAAAAGCGTGGGCAACGATGCTCCGGTAGATGTCCTGTTTTTTTATCCGACTACCTATACAGGGACCAAACGATATGAAAACCAGTGGAATGCAGATGTGAAAGATTCCAGAATCAACAAAAAAACGGATGGAAGCGCCATCCAGTTTCAGGCTTCCATATTCAATGGAGTTGGTCGAGTTTATGCCCCGCGTTACCGACAGGCTCACCTAAACGTATTTTACAACAAGAAAAAGCCTGCATCTAATAAAGCGGCACTCGCACTGGCCTACACCGATATTGAAGCCGCATTCGAGTATTATCTAAAACATTGGAATCAGGGCAGGCCATTCATAATTGCCGCACACAGCCAGGGCGCTCTACATGCCATGAACCTGATCAAAAGGAAAATTGAAGGCACAAACCTTGAAAAACAATTGATCGCCGCTTACATAGTTGGATGGCCGGTTCCGGAAAATTTTTACGATCATTTTCAGCCTTGTCGGGAACCGGATCAGACGAATTGTTTTTGCAGTTGGAGAACCTGGAACCGCCAATACATTCTGGACCACAAGGATGACCCTAGAATTGTGGATGGCATTGTATGTACCAACCCACTTTGTTGGAATACTAAAGAAGGAGAGTATGTTCCAAAAACCGAAAATCTGGGTGGTGTGGTAAATCCTTTTGAGAAAATTTACCCGGAAATCGTAGATGCAGAAATATACCGGGGATTATTGCTTGCCAACAAACCAAAGTTCAAGGGCAGTTTTCTGATGACACGTAAAAATTACCACATTGGTGATTTCAACCTGTACTACATGAATGTGCGAGAAAATGCCAGGCAACGAACGAATGCTTATTTCGAAGAGTGATTAATAAATTAGCTAATTTGATAATGTGATAATTAGCTAATTTGATAATTCGACAATTAGCTAAATCGATAATGAAGTTGTTTTTCGATTCGTCTGTTTCTGCCTACGGAAATTTTAATTACTTCTTTAATGTAGTTTGAAACAGAATTTTCGCTACTGCCTTTTGTGAGCAAAGGCACCCAAACCAACATTAGCTAATTATCACATTATCGAATTAGCTCATTATCACATTAGCTCATTAATTCCCCGCTCGTTTCTCGGCAAGTTTCTGAAAGAAAGTATTGAGTTCGTCAATGGAATAGAAAAGTACTTCCCGTGGTTTGGAACCTTCAGCCGGGCCAACAATACCCAGTCCTTCCAATTGATCCATAATCCGTCCGGCACGGTTGTATCCGAGCTTCATGCGGCGCTGGATCATACTGGTGGAGCCATGCTGGGTTTCTACGACCAATCGGGCTGCATCCTCCAGATTGTCATCCATTTCGGAAAGGCTGAATGATTTTCCGCCATCGCTGCCTTCGCCATCCGGGTGGAATTCAGGCAGGAAGAATGGCTCGGAGAAGCCTTGTTGGTTGGCGATGAACTTAATTACATTTTCTACCTCTGGCGTATCCACAAAAGCGCTTTGGAGACGAATGATATCACCGCCAACAGAAAGAAGCATGTCTCCGCGACCTGTCAGCTGTTCGGCGCCTCCAGCATCAAGGATGGTCCGGGAATCGACTTTGGAAGCTACTTTATATGCAACTCGAGCAGGGAAGTTGGCTTTAATCACACCCGTGATGATGTTCACAGAAGGACGCTGGGTGGCAATGATCAGGTGAATACCAACGGCACGAGCCAGCTGAGCCAAACGCCCAATAGGCAACTCCACCTCCTTACCAGCAGTCATGATCAGATCGGCAAACTCATCAATGATCAACACAATGTAAGGCATGAATTTGTGCCCCTTGTTGGGGTTTAAGCGCCGGGCTACAAACTTCTCATTGTATTCAGAGATATTTCGGGTTTCAGCAGCTTTGAGCAGGTCATACCGGGTTTCCATCTCGATGATCAGGGAGTTCAGGGTATGCACCACTTTGGTGGTATCCGTAACAATTGGTTCTGTCTGATCTGGCAGGAACCCAAGGAAGTGATTCTCCAGATAAGCATAAGGGAATAGTTCTACCTTTTTAGGGTCAATCAGGATCAGTTTAACCTGAGACGGGTGCTTTTTATACAGCAGCGACATCAGTATCACATTGATACCTACAGACTTACCTTGTCCCGTAGCACCAGCCACCAGCAAGTGCGGCATTTTGGCCAGATCGGCCACAAACACTTCGTTTTGGATGGTTTTACCAAGGGCAATGGGCAATTCCATTTTAGCCCTTTTGAAACGATCATCCTGGAGTACTTCACGGATGCCAACCGTTTGTCGCTTTTTATTTGGCACCTCAATACCGATGGTACCCTTCCCAGGGATAGGCGCAATGATACGAATGCCAAGTGCCGAAAGATTCAACGCGATATCATCTTCCAGATTTTTAATTTTGGAGATGCGAATGCCTTTCGCTGGGATGATCTCGTACAACGTAACGGTCGGACCAATGGTAGCCTTGATCTTTTCAATTTCAATTTTGAAATACAGAAGCGTTTGAAGGATCTGATTTTTATTGGCCTCCAGTTCATCCCGGTCAATTTCCAATACCGAATTATCGTGTTCTACCAATAATTGCAAATGCGGGTATTCGTAGTGAGATAACTCTAGCGTAGGATCATAAGGTTCGCTCAGATCGGGATTGTCTTCCTGAATTACAACGGTTGGTGGTTTATAGGCTTCTGCATCCTCAGGCGTACTCGGCGGCGGTGGAGTATTCACGATAATCTCCATATCGCTGTCGTCACCAGGCTTCAGCGTTTCCGGTTTTACCATCTCCTGTTTAGGAACATCGGAAAACAGAGCTGAACGCTGGCTGAGGTCAATGGATGCTGTTTCAGCGGGTTCCTCTATGGTCGAGGATTCAGTAGTCTCATCATCCTCATCGACACCAATGGCAACCGTGGCTTTTTTTCTTTCAAAACCATCCGCACTGCTTGCAGACTTGTTGGTAGCCGGGCGCCGTTTGCCAAAATTACCCTGCATCAGGTCTGCAAAAGCCTGCTTGGTTTCTTCCCAAAGTTTCTCCCAGGTAAAATCACTCAGGTCTGGATTGTTGGACCAAACAAAGGTGCCTACAACGGCAAAGATCATTAAAGCAAGAGTCCCTATAACCCCCAGGAAGTTCTGGATATACTCGCTAATGGCTTGCCCGAAAACCCCTCCCCAGGGGAATTCCAGACTTTGGAGAAAAAACGAACTCACTACCGATCCTATCACTATATAGATTACCGTGCGGTGAAAAATGTAGGTAATCTGTCCAAAGGGTGTTCGGCGTATCAGTGCCAGTCCGAATTTATAGAGTAGGTAAACAAAGCCATAGGAAGCAATACCAAAACCCCAGTAAATCACCGAATCGGCAGTAAACGCACCCAGGCGACCCAGCCAGTTATCCACCGGTAAATCCGCTTTAAACATTTCCCAGGAAGAACGGAATACAATATCGTGGTCGTTTTCCCAGGTGAAAAAGTAGGAAGTAAAGGCTATGAAACAATAAAATGAGAGGAACAGGCAAAAGATACCAAGCAACTTGGTGGTTCTTTCCTTGTCGAAATTCATACTCAATTGTCCTCGTTTTCTCTTTGCCATGCAGGAATGTCCCGGGGTTTGTTCGAAAAATTCAGTTGAGATGCAAAAGTAACTGGCAGAAGGGAAAAGCTGGACTTTTTGTAAGAAATCAGCGTATTAACTTGGCTACCATCCATTTTGAACCCTTTTTTCTGGCTTTCAAAACGTATGCCCCTGAAGCCAGATCACCCGTCCAGAGTGGTTCCTTTCCCGTTATATTGGTTTTCTGCAGCAATCTGCCGGAACTGGAATACAACCTTACTTCTATGGTTTCGGTATCATCAATACCAGTGAAATAAACCCATGAACCCGCCGGATTGGGATAAATACCAAGTGTGTTCTTAAATTTATCATCCTGACTTGTACTAACTGCATTGCTGAAGAGCCAGGTGTAAGCTGCCGGAAATTCTCTTGCCCAGAACCACTCGGCGTGTTGCCCGTCTGATGCGATGTGAACCTGTTTTTCCGAATTTGAAAAACCCGCGGCTGAAAGGGCATTAATCACTTCCATCATATCATCCACCACATAATTGGTCTGGCTCCCATCGTTTTCTTCATCCGCGCCTGCCAGAAAATATACCCTGGCAGCACCTTGTTTGGGATGACTGGCCACGTGGCTGGCCGCGTTGTTTCCGGAATACCAAAAGGCTGGACTGAATATTCCCGCTTTGGAAAAAATATCCTGACGCTCAGAAAACGCATACATGGAAATGAGTCCACCCATGCTGCTTCCGGCAACGCCTGTTGTCAATCTCCCCGGTAGGGTCCGATAATAAAGGTCAATGTATGGTTTTAAGGTGTTGACTAAAAAATCCACGTATTCGTCACCCTGCCCTCCGGCATTGTACTGAGAATTCAGCCAGGGAGAATATTCATCAAGGCGGTATTGCCCTCCATTGTCAATTCCAACAACAATGCAGCCATAGTCTCCTTTGGAAAACAGCTGATTCAGGGATTCATCCACCTTCCATTCACCCGAAAAAGAAGTTTGTACGTTGAAGAGGTTTTGTGCATCCTGCATGTACAAAACCGGATAGTTTTTATTCGAGTTGGCGTAATCCGGAGGTAAATAAATCCACACCCGTCGAGTGCGGTTTAGTTCCGGAACCGAGAACATATTGTCCAGAATCTGCACATTAGCCGCAGCTGTGCCGGAGGGCCCGCCCTGACCTTCCCAGGAAAGAATGCTCAGGTTAATGGTTGCCGCTTGTCCGGTGTAGTTAAATACCCGGTCGGGTAAATAAGCGCCATTTGCATCTCCTTCAACAGTATCCCAGTTGCCACGGGTGAACTTAAATTTCAGCTCTCCAACCGGAGGATTTACCACGACCTGAAACAAGCCGCTACCAATAGGGGTGAGTACTTTCGAAGCATCCTTTGGGTCCCAGTTATTGAGTGTTCCTGTGAGATAAATACTGGAGCCTGGAGGTGTGTTACCGGGTATCGCTGTTACCCGTATGGTAAGTTGTGCCTTTCCGCTGAAAACAAAAACCAGTAAAATCAAACCGGTTATGGAAAGACGAATTAGTGTTTTGTACACTGTAAATTGAGTTTTTGAAAGTTTGAATTGAATAAGATTAATAAAGCGACAAGGCTTACCAGCCACCACCTGCTCCGCCACCTCCGAAGCTACCACCGCCAAATCCACCGCCGCCACCGAAGCCGCCGCCACCTCCAAATCCACCGCCACCAAAACCACCACCGCCGGTCCATCCGCCGCCGCCTCTGCGAGGTCCATACCTTGTACTACCGTCATGGGTAATCCATTTGGCATTTTTCCTCAAACCATATACGATACCACCTATGATAAAGAAAAAGAAAAAGGCAATCACAAGTAGAATAATAATCGCTTTCGTCTTGCTCATTGGTTCGGATTTTTCTACGGTAAATTCACCGGACATAACCCGTATTATGTCATCCAATCCTGCATCTATTCCTTCATAATAGCGTTCACGGCGGAAATAGGGGATCATGGTATTTCTGACAATCCGCCCCGCCATATTATCCGTCAATGCTCCTTCCGCACCATATCCCGTTGCAATGAAAACACCTCGCTCAGGTTGCTCGGTTTTAACGAGCATTACCACTCCGTTGTCCTTTCCTTTTTGACCCACACCCCAGCGGTTTCCCAACTCAAAAGCATAGGAAGACCGATCATAATCGCCGATGTCCGGACGGATCATAACCACAATTTGGGTACTGGTGCTGTCGTGATACGCGCGAAGCTTCTGCTCAAGTTGCATCATTTCTGATCGCGATAACCACGATGCATAATCATGGACATAAACAGCAGGCTCTGGTTTCGGAGGAAACAGGGCATCATCCGATTGGCCATGAACCGGAGTAAGCAGGAAGAGGAGGCCAACAATCAGGAGGAAAGATGGCAGCCCATTAAAAGGCATCCGCCAAAACTTTTTCCTGCTGTGATCAACCATATATAATCTCATCTGGAAGTTCATTTTCATTGTCTTTGTCATCAGCGGGGAAATACTCCCGTAACCTTTCTCCAATCAGGTCGATTGCCTGGCAAACGCCATTGGCAGCTTCATCTTTTTGTAAATGTTCCCACAAAAGATGTTTTTCCTGCTCCCAGAACTGAAAGCCTACCAGCTCATGTATCCCGGAATCCCCCCAAATGGCAAAGTGCCGGCTTTTTTCAGCCAGATAAATCAATACGGCGTTTCGGTTTTTCGTGTTGAACATGCCAAATAGCTGAAACACTTCTTCAGCTCGTTCAACCGGATGATCGCGGAAGCAAACATCTTCCACAAACAGACGAATCTCCCCGCTGGTTTTCCTTTCAGCCGTCTTAATAGCGGAGGTTATCCGCTGTTCTTCTTCTTTTGAAAAAAGCATTGCTTATCTGTTTTCAGTACAGTTCAGATCAGTTTAGATTAACTATTTCAACTCGCAGCATTAAAATCACCACGTCTTCAATTCAACGGAATCAAAATCTGTGTAATCAAATTAATCTCCTTAAAATCTGTGATTAAAACTGCACGGTTGGCGCCTTCTCGCTTCCTTCCTGAGCCTGGAAATAGCCTTTTGGAGAGAATCCGAAAATACCTACCAGCAAATTGGTTGGGAAATGGCGGATATGAGAATTAAAGTCCTGAACCGATGTGTTGAAGTTTTTACGCTCCTGTGTAATGCGGTTTTCAGTACCTTCTAATTGATCTTGCAGACTCAGAAAATTCTCGTTTGCTTTCAGGTTCGGGTAAGCCTCTGCAACTGCCAGCAATTTGCCGAGTGCGCCGGTGAGTCCTTGTTGTGCCTGTTCATAACGTTGAATGGCTTCAGGTGTCAGGTTATTGGCATCAATTTTTACCTGGGTAGCGGAAGCTCGGGCCTGAATAACTGATTCCAGGGTTCCTCTTTCAAAATCGGCATATCCTTTTACCGTATTTACCAGATTCGGGATAAGGTCTGCACGGCGTTGGTATTGGTTTTCCACTTGTGACCAGGCAGCTTTTACGGCCTCGTCTTTTTTAACGGTAGAGTTATATGATCCACACATGCTGAAGAGAAGCATGGCACCAAGGGCAAGTAGAATTAATGGAAGGTATTTGCGAAAACTGGTCATTTTTTCAATTTTGATATGGTTAATGTATGTTTTTGATTTAAAATCTGAATCGATACAAAAATACGTTGAAACTCGGGTTTCTACCCAAACCTTCATCGACGCATAGAGCCTGTTTGACGACTACCGTTAAACTGAGCGATCAAAATACCGGCTGCCATGGCAGCATTCAGAGATTCTGCTCCCCCGTTAGGATGCCGTGGTATGCTCAGTTTTCTGTTGAGCATTTTTTCATGTTCTATTGATATACCAGCGCCCTCATTGCCTATTACCAATACCCCATTGGATGGCAGCGCAGAGTCGAAAACATTTTCACCATCCATAAAAGCGCCCATCACCGGTAATTCCGGATGATCTGTCAGTAGATTCTGCAGGCTGATTTCCCAGGACCTCACCCTAAAAATGGCGCCCATACTGGCCTGTATTACTTTTGCATTAAAAATGTCGACGGTGTTGGGCGCACAATAAACGGCTGGAACACCAAACCAGTCGGCAAGTCTTAGAATGGTCCCAAGATTACCCGGATCCTGAATACCATCCAGATAAAGGCAAATATCCACAGCAGGCCAATGACAATCGGGCTCTTCCTCAGGTATCACGGCGACGGCCAGGACTTCATTTGGTGTATTAAGGTTTGAAATTTTGCCTAGTTCGGCTGTTGAAACAAGATTCAGTTTATCCGAGTGTGCCTTATTCAGATCCTTGTGCGTGTCAATCCATTTTTCAGTACCAAAAACTGCGTCAACCTCAATACCTGATTGCATCAAAAGTTCTGCAACCATTTTTTCACCTTCAACAACAAAGCGCTTGTGCTGCTGCCTGTATTTCTTCACAGCCAGCGATCGTATGAATTTGGATTGGTTGATGGATAACATGCAGACCCGGTTACTAAAACGGCTCAAATGTAAAGATTTTGACAACGAAGTACCCGTTTGGAACGAAACTGGAATTTTTCGCGACTTTTGCAACCTTATTCTCCGAAAATTGATCATAGGTATTGTTGTCGTTCCTGTATGAGATTTATCCTGAAAAATACTTTCCTGTTATTGCTGTTGACTTTAGTGTCCTGTAAAGTGACCAAACATCTGGATACGGAGAAAGGGGAACGTCTGCTGGTACGCAATTCACTTCAGGTTAAATCGGAAAAAGGACTTAGCCTCGGACGGAAAACTTCTCTATCCTATGAGCTGGCGCCGCTTTATCGGCAGAAACCCAATTCAAAGAGTTTCATTTTTTTCCACACCAGACTCTGGCTCTATTACAAGTACAGAAACAAGAAATCCAAATTCGCCAAATGGATCGTCTCCAAACAGGCCGAATCGCCTGCTATTTACGACTCCACACTTGCGTTCCGCACTGCCAATAATTTTAAAAACCAGATGCGCCAACGCGGGTATTTCCAGGCAGATTGTTCGTATGAGCCTGAATACTTAGGTGATAAAAAAGTGAGGGTGGTATACAATCTGGACCTTGGGCCTCAGTATACCATCAACCATGTTCGATATAAAAGCGAAGACAGCCTTGTGCTGCATATTGTAGACAGCCTGGCTCATGCCTCCAATTTGAGACCCGGAGCGCCTCTTGACGGTCAGCTTTTTGAAGCGGAAAAGCTTCGGATCACCAATGATCTGAAAGAGCGGGGTTACGCTTATTTCATTCCTCAATTTGTAAATTTCACTGGAGACAGCACCGGAACCAAAGCCAATGTTACCGTGGACATTTTGCCTTTTACCGACTCCACGGAACACAAAAAGTATAAGATCGGTAAAGTAGAGGTTTATTCAGGTGTGGTGCCTGAGCTTACCGCGCTTCGTCGCGACACCACCATAAACGGTGTGTATTTCGCGGCTGTTGAATCCAAGTTTTTTGTTCGTCCGGATCGCATTTACAAAACCATTGCCATTAAGCCGAACCATCTGTATAAGCAAAGTGATTTTGACAAAACACTTCGAAACCTGAATAGTCTGGGAGTGTACCGGTTTGTGTCTGTCAGACCCGTTCAGGACAGCACAAAGGAAGGCGTAATGGATGTTTCTATTAACCTGTCGCCTAACAAGCGCTTTTCCATTGGTGGTGGATTCGACTTTAACTACAGCACCCTGAATGGGGGCTTGATCGGTATTTCTCCATCCGCCAATATGCAAAACAGGAATTTATTCCGTGGCGCAGAGAGACTAAGTACGGTTGTCAATTACAACATCGAGTTCGACATTTCGGCCAACCGGTTTATTTACGCCCAGGAGATCAAAATTCAGAATGAGCTGTCCTTCCCCAGGTTTTTCGATTATTTGGGCGTGTGGAAATTGATGCGGAATCTTCATTTCGGCAAGAAGTACCTCATTCCGAAACAGTTCAGCGAGCAATTGAGGAACAGCGCACAGGTGCGTTTAACCATTAATTACGACTACCTGAATGTAACTGATTTTTATCAGTATCACTTATTCAATACATCATTCGGATACAACTTGCGTCCCAACTCTCATAACCAATACAGCTGGGATCATATTGGACTGGATGTGTTGCGACCGCAATTCGACTCAACGCTTAATCCGAGCACCTTTTTGAGGTTAAGTTTTGACAATCAGCTGTTTACCAGTTTATTACTTCGCTCTTTCAATTACAATTACAACAGCCGGGTGAACGGTTATGGCGAACGCTGGACCTATCGCCTTGGAACAGAACTTTCCGGATTGGAAGTACTCGCGGCCAACAGAGCCTGGGGAGCTGCTTTTGGCAAAGAGGATTGGAAAGTCGGAGATCTGTCCTTTTCCGAATTCGTTCGCTTGGATCAGGATGTGGTGTACACCCGGAACTTTACAGAAGATGTGGTGGGAGCAGTCCGAATTGGGGTTGGTGCGGCCATACCATTTGGCGATAGCAAAACGGTGCCGTATGTGAAACAGTTTTTTGTTGGAGGGCCGGCCAGTCTTCGCGCCTGGCGGATAAGGGAATTGGGTCCCGGAGGGTATTTAAAAATAGATCCTGATACCGGGAAACCAGATAAAACGCAACCGTATTTTCAGGCAGGTGATTTCCGTTTTGAATTTAACGGTGAACTTCGTTTCCCGATCTTTTCTTATTTGAAAGGAGCTGTTTTTGTAGACGGAGGAAATATCTGGACGCTGAAAAATGATGTTGACAGACCGGGATCCCAATTGCGTTGGAATTCTTTTAAGAACATCGCCATAGGAACTGGTTTTGGTATCCGTGGCGACTTCGATTATTTTATCATTCGCCTGGATTTTGGGTTGCCGGTGCGCACGCCATTTCTCGATCCAGAAACCAATTCTTACTGGGTACGCAATTACAAGATTGGCAGCTTTAATCCCAACCTGGCTGTTGGTTTACCTTTCTAAACTCTTCCTCCTTTCACCATTCGTCGTATTTCCGTAGACGTACAACAAGCAAACGGCAGGCGGAATTAAGCGGAATTTATTGGTTAGGCACTCGCCCCGTTGTGGCTTATGGTGTTGAAAAAAACACCAAACGCGGCGAGTAAAACCTTTTTCTGGTTATGCCGGTAAGGGTGTTTATTTAACCATTCGGCATATGCAATAAAGAAAAAACCATTTTAGCCACTCTTCATTTTTGATCCAGTTACCTTCGCATAATTATTTCGCCACTCGTGATGTTCACAATAGACACCAGGAGGCTGTAGAAGCACGAAATAAACATGCTCGGTATCAGTGTGCATTTGGTGTTGAAAAAAACACCAAACGCGGCGTGAAAACTTTCCTTTAAATGACCCGGATGTTAATGGAATTACACCTGGTCAAGTATTTAGTGCTTTGTCGACTCACACTTCCATACAGCAAGTTAAAGCTGAAATCATTTCCAACGCAAACCCTGCTGATGTTCCATCAATTAATTCATTGTTCGCAGAATATGGCTACTAAATTAAACAAATGGGGATCATGGTTTATCTTGTTAGTTGTAGTGTTTACAATTAACGGTTGCTTCCTTTTTTATGATTGTATAATCGTAAACCATAATTACTCAGAAACTTTTGAATTTTCACCCCAAACTAATTCTATATCGATTGGGGATACCCTTTGGCTGTCTTCAAGTTTTTCTTGTTTGACCCTGATTGATCAAGAGAAAGGCGTACAAGAAGAATTTTGTAATGCTTCGGACCTTTCAATTACCTTGCAATTTATTGAACTTGTAAAAGACTCTTTGGGTCTTGATCATGGAGCTAAAGATTCATTTTCCTATGTTCCCGTTTCTGGCGTGCTGACAGGCAAGCAAACAAGCAGACCGGATAAAAAATTGAATGTGTCTTTTGCTAAAAATGGAGACTTTTATGAATTCAAACTTGGCATTATTCCGGTAAAGGCAGGCAATTTTGGAATTTTTATAGGGAATGCTGTTGGCGTAAGACAGCCCGGTAAAAACTCTTGCGATGATTTGGCAAACTTCTCATTTACACTTTCCAATACAGATACGAATCTGGAATTATTTGAAGAGTACTTAGGCTCTGTAGATGTGCCGGACTATGAGAGAACTCATGGGTATTTTATTGAGGTCGTAGAATAGTGGTGGCTTCTGCTCCTGATTATTTTGCTTGAGGTTTCTCCTAAAAGACAATTGATCACGCCAGCGAACACGCCATTTAATAAAACCCTGTCTGCTTATTCCAGCACAGGGTTTTATTTATCCATTCGGCACAGGTAAAAAAGAAAATAGCCATTTTAGCCATTCTTCATTTTTGATCCAGTTACCTTCGCATAATTATTTCGCCACTCGTGATGTTCACGGTGGACACCAGGAGGCTATAGAAGCACGAAATACACATGCTTGGTATCAGTGTGCGTTTGGTGTTGAAAAAAACACCAAACGCGGCGTAAAAAACACCAAACGCGGCGTGAAAAAAGGCGTGAGTTTCTATTTCATAATAATCCCGTGTACTCAGAACAAGCAATTACATATCCCTGGATCAAGTTGTGAATAAACCCCGCATTTAACTTGTGACAGGGGAAATCAAACAAATCACATAAATCAAAGTAATACATGTTTACCAGCGTCGAACCTGCCCTGCAATCCGAACTCCAGGACATCCGGGAGGCGGGCCTATTCAAAGAAGAACGGATCATAACTTCTACCCAGGGGCCAGTTATTGATACAACTGCCCAGCATGAAGTGCTGAATTTTTGTGCCAATAACTACCTGGGGCTAAGCAGCCACCCGGAAGTAACGGAAGCCGCCATTGAAGCCATCAGGACTCATGGCTACGGCATGTCTAGCGTGCGGTTTATCTGCGGCACCCAAGACATTCACAAAGAACTGGAAAGCAAGCTGGCCAAATTTCTGGGCATGGAAGACTGCATACTATATGCGGCAGCCTTCGATGCAAACGGAGGCCTTTTCGAGCCATTATTGGGTGAACAGGATGCCATCATCAGCGATGAATTAAACCATGCGAGCATCATAGACGGCATTCGTTTGTGCAAAGCCCAGCGCTGGCGCTTCAAACACAACGACATGGAAGCGCTGGAAAACTGTCTGAAAGAAGCTGATGCAGCAGGCGTTCGCCGTAAACTGATCTTCACCGATGGCGCTTTTTCAATGGATGGCACCATCGCACAACTCGATAAAATTTGTGATCTGGCGGATAAATACGATGCCATGGTGGGCATTGATGAATGCCATGCAACCGGATTTCTGGGAAAAACCGGCCGGGGTACGCATGAATACCGCGCTGTAATGGATCGTATTGACATTGTCACCGGCACTCTTGGAAAAGCGCTGGGTGGTGCAAGTGGCGGTTTCACTGCAGCCAGAAAAGAAATCGTAGACATCCTTCGCCAGCGTTCACGTCCCTATCTTTTCTCCAATACTGTGGCTCCAAGCATTGTCGGTGGCAGCATAAAAGTGATGGATCTGTTGAGCAGCAGCACACATTTGCGCGACAAACTGGAATCGAATACCCAATGGTTCCGCAATGCCATGACTGCAGCCGGATTTGACATCATTCCGGGCGAACACCCCATCGTTCCGATCATGTTGTATGAAGCTACTTTGGCGCAACAATTTGCCAGCCGACTGTTGGAAGAAGGCATTTATGTCATTGGATTCTTCTATCCGGTGGTTGCAAAGGGTAAGGCGCGAATCCGCGTCCAGGTTTCTGCCGCCCACGAACCGGAACATCTGGAAAGAGCGGTTGCTGCGTTTACAAAAGTAGGCAAGGAGCTGGGCGTTCTGAAGGCTTAATGGTTTATTGGATACAGTTCCGCCTGATTTCGTCGAAAGGAATGGTCCAACATGCCGCTAATTTTCGCATATTGGGTCTTTATTGATCAAAATACTCGCGAAAATCATGGTCCTACGTTGTGTAATTGTAGAAGATGAACCTCTCGCAGCCGAAATTCTGGCTGAATATGTGGAGCAAACACCATTTTTAATGCTCACCCATATTTGCAACGATGCCATTCAGGCACTGGATGTGGTGCGTCAAAACCCGGTGGATGTATTGTTCCTGGACATCAACCTGCCAAAGTTAAATGGATTGGATTTCCTGAAAACACTGCTGCATCAGCCGCAGGTAATCATCACGTCTGCCTATCATGAATTTGCCGTAGAAGGCTTTGATCTTCAGGTGATTGACTACTTGTTAAAACCCATTGAATATTCGAGGTTTACCAAGGCTGTGAATAAGCTGTTGCAGCCTCAACGCCTTTCCGATGTTAGCGCGCCGGCCAAACCGGCTCCAAAATCCATCAGGCCGTATTATTTTTTCACCGTTAACAAGCGCTCCGTCAAGATTTATCTCGACGAGATACTGTTTATCGAAAGCCTGAAGGATTCGGTAGCCATTGTGACAAAATCAAAGGCATACAACACCCACTATCAGCTTGGAGAGTTGGAAGAACTGCTTCGCCGCGACAATTTCCTGCGTATACACCGTTCTTTCCTGGTTGCCATCGATAAAATCGAATCTTTTTCCGCTGCCGAAATTGAAATTGGCGACAGGACGCTCCCCATTGGCAGAAGCCACAAGGCATACGTAATGGAGCGCCTGGGTAGGCAACCCTAAGCAGGGTGATTCCTGAATCAACTAACAAAACAGTTTAGAATCTAATTATTTGATATCTAGCTGTTTGTTTTTGTAAGTTTGCCTGTAGAATGTCTGTCAGCAAACATGGTTTAACTGTTTTCATGTTTGATAAATGGAACAGACAACGGGCAATACCATGTATTCCTCCCCACCGGACATAAAAAAAGGCAATGAAAAGGATGAGCACACGCTCCTCCGCCGCCTCAGTGTAAACCTCGAACGCTGGGTTTTTACCGATTTTGAGCAGGCAACTGCCGCATTAAATGAATTGTCCGGGCTTCTTACGCCACTCAGCCCTTTTGATATCAGGCTTTCCTACCACCGCAGCGCCGCTTTTATTGAAAATCAATGGCACCGATACGACCAGTCGCTCATACATGCCCGACTGGCAATAGGTATCCTGGAAAGCCTGGCAGACAACTGGGCTCTTGCAGAGACCTGGGCAGATGTGGCCGCCACCTACCTGAACCAGCGCGACTGGCCAGCCGCAGAAGATGCCCTGGCGCGCGCCCATAAATACCTCGGTGAAGACTGTCCGGATACTTTAAAAGCCCATGTTACCTGCCGGGAAGGTTTCTTACATCTGCATTTTGGCAATGTCCTGCAAGCCTTGGACAACTTAATGGAAGCTGAAAAGGCCCTGATGGGTTTGGATGAAAAAGCCAGCCTTAAGGATTTTTATATCAGAACATTGGTTTTCAGTGGTTTGGGAGAACTATATGAACAATTAGGCGAGAAAGAAAAAAGCCTGGAGGCTTATAAAAGTGTACTGCCAATTGTTGAAAAACACGGCTTGAGACCACGGCTTGGCTGGCACTATCTGAACGCCGGCCGCGCTGCTCTGGCCAGAAACGACAGCGATCAGGCGCAGGCTCACTTTGAGAAGGTGCTGAAGTTTGCTGCCAGCAATGAGGCAGAAGTGAAAACGCACGCACTGAGTAATCTTGGAATCATCGCCATGATGACGGGCAATGCCGTCAGGGCTTTTAACTTGTTTGGACAGGCTGCTGCCCATTACGACCCGCCGGTTAAACCCTCTGATTTTACCAACCTGTCTAAAATTGAGAATTGGCGTGCCGGACTTTATCATGAGCTGGAGAACCAGGAACAAGCAGAGATACATTTTCAGAATGCCTGGGAAATTGGTCAAAAAGGAAATGACTTATACCATTTAGGCCAGGTTGGTCAAAATCTGGCTTCGTTGCATGCAGAAAAAGGTGATTTTCAGAAAGCCTTTGAATGGCAAAGCAAGGTTACAGACCTGAATCAACAACATTTCAGAAAATTGCGTGATCATGAGCGGCAAGAGATTGAGGCCCGCTACCAATTAGAAAGAAGCAGGCAGGAAGCGCAAATGGCCAAGCTCAGAGTGGCCGGACTGCAACTGCGGGCTCTTCGTGCGCAAATGAATCCGCATTTCATGTTTAATTCCCTGAACGCCATTCAAGGGCTGGTAACCTCCGGAAGAAACGCTGACGCTGAATCGTATCTGGCGAAATTTGCCAAGATGATGCGCCATACGCTTGAATATTCAGAATTGGAAGAGGTTACATTGGAGCAGGAAATTGAGTTTCTAAAACAATATCTCGACATAAACCGAAAACTTCGGTTCCGCGACAAACTGAATCCCAAGATTATTTTCCCCAAAAACCAGGACCTGGATGATTTGCTCATTCCTACCATGATAGTTCAGCCTTTTGTAGAAAATGCAATCGAACATGGCATACGACCCAAACAGGCAGGCAACCTTACCATCAGTTTTGAGTTGCTTGAGGATGACGAGCGGTTATTGAAATGTGTCATCGAAGATGATGGTGTAGGCTTCAATAAAGGGCGTGAAAAACAGGCTGCTCAAATGAGTTTTCAAAAACATCGATCAAGAGGTATGGAAATCACCACCGAACGATTGAACCTGTTGCATGAATTGCAAGGCAATGAAGGCGAAAATTTCATCCAAATTGCCGACATATCAGACTTGACAAATGGGAAAAATACGGGTACAAGGGTAATCGTAATGCTGCCTCTGCTCGATCAGGAATAATTCTATAGAATCTCAAATATTTCCAATAACGACTCACCATAGCCTAAACCCTTCGTATGATACTTGGTTTTATTGCCGACCTCTCAAGTTCAGCTTCAATATTATTCATTGTTTGCTTTCTGGCTGTATGCTTTTTTGAAGCGATTAATGGTTTTCACGACACGGCCAATGCCGTGGCTACTGTGATTTACACCAAAACCCTTCCCCCTATTTTTGCTGTGGTATGGGCAGGTGTTTGGAATTTCCTGGGAGCCATGCTGGGAGGCATCGCAGTTGCCTGGGGCATTCTCAAACTGATGCCCTTACTAGATATGATGTCGACCCCTTTGGGGGAAAACATCGCCCTGGTGCTGGCCATATTGTTCACGGCCATCATCTGGAACCTCGGCACCTGGTATTTTGGCATTCCTTGCTCCAGTTCTCACACATTGATCGGTTCATTGCTTGGCGGAGGATTTGCTTTTTATACCATCCACAGCGGCGCCGGACCAAACTGGAACAAAGCCACCAGCATTGGTATGTCGCTGCTGGTATCCCCGGTGTTTGGATTTGCTCTCGCCATAGCGCTTATGTACTTACTTCGTGTGACCATCACTAAAAAAACAATTTTCAAATCTCCAGATCATACAAAAAAGGCGCCACCACTCTGGATCAGAGCCATTTTGGTAGCCACCTGTACGCTGGTGAGTTTCTTTCACGGAAATAATGACGGACAAAAGGGAGTTGGTCTGCTAATGGTTGTACTTATTGCCTTTATGCCAATCCAGTTTGCATTAAGTCCTTCCTTTACTCCCGAACAAGCCAAAGCCGGAATAGAAAGGATAAACACATCGCTGGGAAGCCTGGACCCCGCAGATACCACGAATCAATTAGGGATAGCCTCACTTACTGTTGCCTGTGAAAAGCTGAGTACCGATTTGAATTCCTACGATAAAAACAATTCAAAAGAAGTGTATGCCGTACGATCAGATCTTATGGAATTGAATAAAAGGATCGATGGAGCCATGCTGGCAGGAATTCTTAAGGGCGATGTGGCAGATTCCATTAAAACCGAGCAAAAGCACCTGAAAGGTTTATATGAATACCGACTTACCTGGGCCATTGTACTGATCTCTTTTTGTTTGGGTCTGGGAACCATGGTTGGGTGGAAAAGGATCGTTGTAACCATAGGTGAAAAAATTGGTAAAACCCACCTGACGTATGCCCAGGGCGCCAGCGCTGAACTTTGCGCAGCAGCCACCATTGGTGTAAGCAGTCATTTCGGTCTGCCGGTGAGTACTACACACGTATTGTCCTCAGCCATTGCCGGCACCATGGTGGCAGAAGGTGGTACGAAAAACCTGCAACGGAAAACGATCACAACGATAGCCTGGGCATGGGTTTTGACACTTCCGGTGACATTTGTGGCATCCGCACTGTTGTTTTACCTGTTTAGAATGTTGGCTTGATTCGCTATTTAAGGCGCAGTATACATGGAAAAAATTACAGAATCAGACTCCCGGTACAGACATTTGGAAATGATGAGTGTAGAAGAAATTCTGCACGCTATAAATGCCGAAGACAAAACCGTTCCTCTCGCGGTAGAAAAAGCCATTCCACAAATTCAGGCATTGGTGACTCAAACGGTAGCCAAAATGAAGGAGGGCGGGCGACTTTTCTACATTGGAGCAGGAACGAGCGGCAGGCTTGGCATTCTGGATGCTTCTGAAATTCCACCCACATTCGGCGCTTCTGCGGATTGGGTGATAGGTATGATTGCCGGAGGCGACCAGGCAATCAGAAAAGCCGTGGAAAATGCAGAGGATAGCATTACTCAAGCCTGGGAAGACCTGAAAACCTGGCAAATAGATAAATCTGACACGGTTATAGGCATTGCGGCATCGGGAACCACGCCTTATGTCGTACATGGGCTACGCAGTTGCCAGGAAGCCGGCATCAGCACCGGATGTATTACCTGCAACCCCGGAGCGCCTATTCTGGACGTTTCTGATTACCCGGTTTTGGCAATAGTGGGTCCCGAATTCGTAACCGGAAGCAGCCGTATGAAAGCCGGAACCGCGCAAAAACTGATCCTGAACATGATTTCCACATCCATCATGATCCAGCTGGGCAGGGTGAAAGACAACAAAATGGTGGATATGCAACTAAGCAATGACAAGCTGGTTGACCGGGGAACAAAAATGGTGATGCAGGCGCTTGGGCTGAGCTATGAGGAAGCCATGAAAAGGTTGTTGGAGTATGGGTCGGTTAGAGCAGCGGTAGACCCATAAGATTACATGATTACTAGATTACATGAACATATGATTGACGATTGGATTTATGAATTTTCAAAATGTCGATCCAACTTATTAAATCCCTTCAAGTAATCATATGTTCATGTAATCTAGTAATCATGTAATCTTCCCCGGGTTATCCTTCAAAAAAGCTTTCCAGCCAGAATAAGACTTTTGCGTTGTTCCCAATGGGCCTGAGGATTGGTACCAATGGCATAGCGCTGTAGCCAAAGCATCGGTGGCATCGAAATATTTTTCAGAAAAACGAGTGTTGAGGATTTTTTCAAGCATACCGGCCACCTGCTCTTTGGATGCATTTCCATTGCCGGTTACCGCACGCTTTATCTTTTTGGGCATATACTCCGTGATCGTGAGCTTATTCACCATGCCGGCAGCGATGGCCACACCCTGGGCTCTTCCCAATTTTAGCATGGATTGCACATTTTTTCCAAAGAATGGCGCTTCAATCGCCATTTCACTGGGTTTGTATTGGTGCACCAGGTCCTGCACCTGTTCGAAAATATATCGAAGTTTAAGTGTGTGATCGTCACCCACATGGGCAAAGGTGACCACGCCGATCTCTAAAACCTTAATGGCCTTTTTATTAGCATCAATGATCGCAAAGCCCAGCACATTGGTGCCCGGGTCGATCCCTAGAATACGTTTGGAAACCTGATTTTCCATGTCATAAAGGTCGTAAAAAGTACAAGAAGGCTGTTGAAAAACATTGCCTAAGAATCTCCGGGATGTTGGTTCTTTGTTCCTGGATACACGAGATAGTGGAATGTCAATTATTATGAATTCAGATTATCTCAGCATTCATATCATTCCGAAATGAATTCGGGACTGGTCAAACGACTTTAATCAAGGTAACCTTTACCTTTGCCAGATAAACATAACTGACGAGCAGTACTGAATACATGAATACCATTGGGATATTAGGCGCAGGCGCCATGGGTAGCGGAATTGCCCAGGTAGCCGCCACAGCCGGACACAACGTTTTGATTTGCGACAACCTTTCCATAGCGCTTAACAAAGCCTCAAAAACCATCCAGTCATCCCTGAATGTTTCCGTAGAAAAGGGAAAAATGACAGGCAAAGAAGTTGATTCAATTATGGATCGCATGAAATTTGCCGATCACATGAGTGAATTTCGCGATTGCTCCATGATCATTGAGGCCATTGTGGAAGACATAGAACTCAAACAAATTGCTTTCAAAAGCATGGAGGCCATTGTCAGCGAAGATGTGATTCTGGCGAGCAATACTTCTTCCCTTTCCATATCTGCCATGGGGGCACAACTAAAGCACCCGGAGCGAATCCTGGGCATCCACTTTTTTAACCCGGCACCGCGTATGCGGCTTGTAGAGATCATCCCCGGTCTGCAAACCGATAAATCTGTGGTTAAGAGGGGGCAGGAAATGATTAGTTCCTGGGGTAAAACCACCGTATTGGCAAAGGATACGCCCGGGTTTATTGTGAACAGAGTGGCCAGACCATTTTACGGAGAAGCGCTGCGGATGTATGATGAAGGCATTGCCGATGAAGCCACCATCGACTGGGCCATGCGCGAGTTGTGTGGTTTCCGCATGGGACCCTTTGAATTGATGGATTTTATTGGAAATGACATCAACTATGCAGTAACAGAAGTGGTCTTCACCAACTTTTTCTACGATCCGAGGTACAAACCTTCCTTTACTCAGAAGAGACTGGTAGAGGCACATTATTTTGGGAGAAAAACCGGACGTGGCTTTTACGATTACCGCCCGGGAGCAATTAATCAGGAACCGACAAAAGATGAAAAGCTTGGCAGGGAAATAGCCAACCGCATATTGACCATGCTGATAAATGAAGCTGCTGATGCCTTGTTTTTACGCATTGCCAGCCGCGATGATATCGATCTTGCTATGACGCATGGAGTGAACTATCCAAAGGGCTTGCTTGCCTGGGCAGATGAAATTGGCATTCAGCAGGTAGTGGATCGCCTGGATGCTCTCTATGTTGAGTATCTGGAAGATCGCTACCGTTGTAGCCCATTGCTACGCAAAATGGCCCGCAACGGCGAATTGTTTTACGGAAAATAAAGGAGCTTTCCGATTTAGCTCATTATCACATTACCAAATTATCTCATTAAAAACGATGGCTTCCATTTTTACCAAAATTGTAAACGGCGAGATTCCCTGTCATAAAATTGCCGAAACTGAAAACTACCTGGCTTTTCTTGATGTGCGGCCGCAATCATACGGACATACACTGTGCATCACAAAAGAGGAAATCAGTTATGTTTTTGATGTAGAGGATGAACTGTACGCCGGACTCTGGATGTTTTCCAAGATTGTAGCCAAAGCGCTGAAAAAGGTAGTGCCCTGCAAAAGAGTTTGCGTGGTAGTAATAGGCGATGAGGTTCCCCATACGCATGTACACCTGATCCCTTTTAATAGCATGGAGGACGTGACGTTTAGTGGGAAAGCCAAAGTGGAAATATCACAGGAAGAAATGGCAGAACTAGCCGCCAAGGTGGCTGCAGCAGTTGTATAGTCAACCATTGCTTCAATACTCAATATTAAATCTGTAAAGACTCATGAGAATTCTCAGCATTCTGTACTTATTGCTTGGCATGCTTGCCTGCAACCCGAGCATTTCAAAGGAATATCTGATAAACGCCGGGCAATTGGAAAACATGATGAAAGATACCCCGGGCATGCAATTGGTAGATTTACGAACTCCAGGAGAATTACAGCGGACCGGAAGGATCAACGGCGCCATCAATATTGATTTTGAAGGTGACAACTTTGAATCTCAACTAAGTCAAATTGATCCAAAAAAGCCAACCATCATTTATTGCAAGGCCGGTAACAGAAGTGCACAGGCATTTCCAATTATGCAACAGGCTGGATTTAAACAACTGTACATGTATCCGGGTGGTATAGATGAATGGAAATCAAAAGGAAAACCTACCGTAAAATAAGCTTTCCGTTGAGCGCTCATGCCTAATAAACTACTCAGCCTTTTCTGTCTTTTATTCCTCAACAGTTTATCTGTGGCTCAAGGCATATTCAGCACCTGCCAGCAAATGGTGGTGGTCATCAGCCCTGGAGAATCAAGTGTGGCAGCCCGAATGGGTAAATTTGAAAGAGAGGGCTCATCATGGAAGCTTGTTGGAGAAGTTCATCCGGTAAATCTCGGGCAAAAAGGCCTGGCCTGGGGCAAAGGCATGCAAAGCGCAAAACCAGGAATACAAAAAAAAGAAGGTGATCTGCGCTCCCCTGCCGGAATATTCCGTTTTGAATCTGCTTTTGGCTATGCCCCTGCAGAAGAAGTCAATTTCAAGTTGAATTACATTCCCGTCACCGATGCGAACATCTGCGTGGAGGATAGTCATTCCAAATACTACAATCAAATTGTAGACATCAACAAAGTAGAACAGGATTGGGCCGATAGCGAATCCATGCTTCGCAAGGACGAACAGTACAAATGGGGCATTTTCGTCAAACAAAATGTACCTGCTGAAGCGGATTGCGGTTCCTGCATTTTTTTCCACCTATGGAAGAAACAGGGAGCCGGAACACTGGGCTGCACCGCCATGACCGAGGAGAACATGTTGGCACTGTTGCGCTGGCTGGATCCTGCGAAAAAACCATTACTGTTGCAAATGACGGAGAAACACTATCGGGAGTATGCACGAGTGGTGGAATTGCCGAGGATTTGAGTGGTTAATGGTTAATGGTTAATGGTTAATGGTTAATGCTAAATGATGAGAGATGAGTGATTTTTTTTAAATGTTTATATATCAATTGTTTATATGAAAAAAGTATTGATTTTATTGGCGGCTTTTTGTTTATCAGTGGCTGCGCAGGCGCAAACTGGGTCTAAGGTTGCAACCACTAAAAAGCTAAAAGTGGTTTTTCACCTGACTTCCAGCGATACTACGGTGCAAAAAAGTATGGCTAAGCAGCTAAACAATTTTTTGAACGCTGCCCCTAATGCGAAAGTTGAGGTGGTTTGTCACAACAGCGGCATTAGTTTCTTGCACAAGGCCAAGACTAAATTTGCCGACAAAGTCCATGATTTGAGCGCACGAGGTGTTGATTTCGTTGCTTGCGAGAACACCATGCGCGATCGCAACATCAAACGGGAAGAGCTGGTGGATGAATGCCGCACCGTACCCGCCGGAGTTGTAGAAGTGGTTATGAAACAAAACAAGGGCTGGGCTTATGTGCGCGCTACCCAGTAACAATCATTCCATTCTTCGAGGTTTGTATTTAGCCTCCTCCAGAAATTTTTGTGAATCCTGCATTTTCAGGAGCTCTTTCATGCTTGTATCAGGATGCTTGCTCATGTAGGCTTTTACTATTTGCCATCCTAACCAGTTACCGACCTCACCAGGTGCCTCCTGAAACACAACCGGAGCATTAGGACTCGGTGTCACCAGTTTTCGAATCTCATCAAAATCGCTGGAATACAGCAACTTCTGGGTGAGCAATCGCGCCCACACAGCCGATTCATTAAATTCGCAACCCTCCATCTGCTCTCTGGTGTATCCCATGATCATACTATCAGGCACCTCGGGCAGCAGGCTGCTGGTGATGTACAGCATCTTGCCGTTGTACAACATAAAGTCGAGCAGGCGGGTGCCGGGAGGCGTTTCATCAAATACATTCTGAGTCAGGGCCTTGGCCAGGCGAATGCATATATAATCTTTATTGAACTGGCGTCTCACAAAAGCCGGGAAAACATCGGGATTGTAATACGGATAATTTTCACCCAAAAACAGATCAAGCCCTATACCACACAAACTGTCGCCGTAAGTGAAAGCATCCACGGCAAATTCAGAAATGATGGAACACACTTTTGGCAAGGGCTTTTCAGGGAAATAGTATTTGTAGTACTGAAACATGCTGCCCAGATCCTTTTCCAGCCAGCGCAGGTCACCATATACCTCCTGAACGGTATCAAAGTGATGGCGAACTACCGGCTCTGAGATAAAGCTTTTCACGGCTTGTGCTGCTGTCTCCTCTGGATTCGTCTGATCGTGGATGATGTTGTTCGTAAACAAAGGCAGCATATCCGGATATTTCTCTCCGAGCTGAACCAGAGCAGCGTCAACATCGTTTGTATCAATAGCAAAAAGGTCTTGATCGAAACGCATGATCTTAACGTCCACATTGATGTTTGAAACATCAGGGGCGTTTTTGCCGTTGCCACCTGTGCAGGCATTTGCGATAAAAATTACGGCAAGCAATAAACCAATAGCTACCTTTATTGCGTTCTTGGAAAAATTCATGGAAATTATTTGATTTTAGGCATTGATTAATTTGCCATGCCTATTTTGAGCATGCAAATAACTGCATAAGCCTATTAAACTAATCAATACCAACATTAAAAACTGCAAACAAACTCTTTCATTATGAAAAAAATTGTCCTGCTGTCCTGCCTTTTGGTGTTTATAGGAAGCAACTTGTATTCACAGGATTTTCGCAGCGTACGTTTCGGCCTTCAAGCCAGTCCAACCTGGTCGTGGTTGCGTACCGATGATAAAAAAATTGAGGGACTCAGTTCCAACTGGGGACTCAAGCTCGGAGCTATGGGAGAATTCTACTTCGCCCGAAATTACGCCATCACAACCGGTCTCGGATTTGGATTCAATCAGGGTGGCTTTCTGCAAAACGGGTATGATCGTGGTGTGTTCTGGCCAAAATCAGACCTGAGCTCTCCAGGTCTTGATACCCTGCCTCAGAACGCCAAACTCCATTACCGGGTAAATTATGTGGAAATCCCAATCGGCCTCAAAATGCGCGGTGGCTCCGGTGAAGACTCCCGGATGAAGTTTTATGCCGAAATACCTGTGTTCACCCTGGGTTTTGTGACCAAAGGCACCGGTGATATCCGTGGCACCAACACACAAAATTCAGATGATGAGAATATACGGCCTGATGTGAACGGTCTCTCTTTGGCCTGGGGACTTGGAGCCGGCGTTGAGTATGAATTTGCTACCAATGCTACCCTGGTAGCCGGTCTGGCATACCAAAGGCAATTTACTGATATGACCAAGAATAAAGGCGCAGTTGAATTTCAAGGTGACTGGGAGAAGGAAAATTCAAAGGCCACTGCCAATATTCTGGCACTCAAGCTTGGGATTTTATTCTGATCGTTTAGTAGAGTATCGGAATAAAGGTGCAGAGCACCAACATGTTTTTAGAATTAGTCGATATTTAAACAACGAGGTGCAGCGTACCGGAACAAATATTTACGTTTCGGTACGCTGCACCTCGTTTTAATTTATTGCATTGATTGCTAATGACATTTCGGTGCTCCGCACCTTTTACCAAAATCCCGAATTTTGGATCGCACCAAAATTCGGGATTAGTCAAATATGCTTTTTAAGCTGGAACTAAAGTACTACTTCTTGTTGCCACCTTTAGGCTTCTCCATGCCTTCTTCATCTTTTCCAAAGGCCTCTTTCATATCGTTGATTGTCTGAACCTTGTCCGGATCAGTCTCGAGAGAAAGCCATTTGTTGGTGATGTCATTAAAGTTTGACTCCTCTTTCTTTACGAAATAACAGTAGGCCAGGTAGTTGCAAGCCTTCAACACGTCTTTCTTGTATTTTTCAAGATTCTGCATACCCAGCTCCACAATTTTCTCATGATAGGCTCGTGCCTTACCGTATTGATTGGCCATTTCTGGGTTGGCTTCGATCTCTTCCGGAGACGGATCCTGTGCTTCAGCAGCCTTGGCACATTGCTGCCAGCCTAACATAACATCAGGAAGTTTTTCTGTAATCTTCTTGAAAGTCATTTCCGCTTTAGCGTACCGCATTGAGTCTTCAGTACAGTAATACTGGGCATTACCAAAGTAAAACAGATAAGTGGCGTAATTTCTGTCGTCATTTGGTACGGAGTCCATCAGTACTTGATAGGCCTGAGCAGAGCCACACATATCGCGTTGTGCATACAGAAGTTCGGCGATTTCTTTATTCAGCATCCAGCGTCCGCCGGTGGTGTCCATTTCCATGGCTTTGCGGTAATCAGCAATGGCCTGCATGGTATCGCCTTCTGTCTTAATCAGGAAGTTGCCATGGTATTCATAATCGGATGGAAGTACTTTTTCCGGAGTAACCACTTTGAAGTATTCATCCAGAATTTTAAGACCACGGGCGAAATCGCCATTCTCGTAATCGCAGTAAGCCTGCAAGCGACGGAGGTAGTTTTTGCTACCGTCCTTGGCAAGAATTTTATTAACCAGTTCGCTGCACCCTTTGCAATCGTGGGTGATGTACAGGCAATTAGCCAGTTGCATCTCGTCTTCTATTTTAACAGCGTCGCCATTGTTTACCAGATTTTTGTAAGCCTGAGTAGCTTTTTCCCATTTACGTCCGAAGTACAGATATTCTGCCTTGGCGCGGAGTGCAGGGGTGTAGCTTGGTTTTAGTTCAATGGCTTTATCGAAATACTGGACCGGCTTTTCAGGCACCTTTGCTGTTTTATATACCAAACCGATCATCAGCTTTGGAAGCGGATTTTTTGGCTCACGATTCTCAGCATACTCATAATAAAGTACCGATTTACCGCCGTCTGGTTTTTCCTTATAAGTGTAGGCCAAAGACATCAGTGTCTCAAAATCCTTGCTGTTCACATCAACGGCCTCCAGCAGCAGTTCCTCGGTGCGGGTATAGTTTGGTCTTTTAGCATTTGGTGACACATAAAACATATAAGTTTCACCGATCTGCCTGCGGGCCACCATATCTTTTCTGGCCGCTTTAGAAGCTTTTTTCAGCAATTTATCAGTCTCAGGAATATCATGCTCCAGCATTTTTTGTCTGGCTAGTGCTACGAGGGCTAAGGCACCATCGTTCTTTGCTTCAAAAGCAGCTTTAAATGTTTCAGCAGCTTTGGCCTTATCCCCTTTTGCCAGGTACATATTACCCAGAGTCAGTAGTAGATCCTGATCACCTGGATTGGCTTTGCTCAAGGCAGAATAAATGCGAACCGCGCTGTCCCAATCCTCCAGATGCATGGCTGCCATCCCATCGTCACGGGTCTGCGCAGATGCTATTTGTGCAAAAACAATCGCTAGCAAAACCAGGGTATTCTTCAGAAAAGTTGTCATTGTTTGGAAAATGTTTGATTTGAAAAACGAAAATCCGTTGAAAGAAAGCTCTTAAAACGAACCTTTACGTTTATGACGCTTGAATTTTAAAAAATGAACAAATACAACGGTAAAAATCCCGGACTTAAAACAAGTTTAACAGGAACCGTTAGAATTATGGCATAAAAATGATTGAATAGGTTGTTTTAAAGGATGAGTCTTTACGGGTAATTAGTGTTACTCTCTGCTTGTTTTAATCAATCTGGTCACCGCCTGAGCAGGTAACAGACCATCCTTTAGCATGATACGCTGGGCATCGGCAGCCAAATAGGAAGAAAAACCGGAACCGAGTCCGTTCCGTCTTCCCTGTGCATTGATGATATACATGCCCCGACGGAAAGGATACTTATTCTCAGCCATATAAGCCTGATAGGGTCCATATCCTATTTTCCCGGTTTCCCGGGCGATATCAGCGATCTTAACTTCCTGCCTGAATTTCTGGACACCACTATCATCGGTATCGGAGATCCAGTTGGCGGCGATTATGCCAAGAGCATTTTTGTGCTCATTTACATATTTGATCACCTCTTCATTTGTCTGAACCGCAGAAGCGCTTGATGTCAGTGGCATTCCATTACCGATGATGGAGTCCTTTACATAACTAAGGGTACCGGAAAGCGGGTTGTCAAAAACAACCTGAATATCTCCCACTTTGGAGCCGGGATTGATGTCTTTCCATTTATTGGTTTTTCCTGTCAGAATATTTCTGATTTGTTCTACAGTGAACAGCGTATCCGGGTTTTCATTATTTACCAAAAAAGCCAGGGCATCGTAGGCGATAAGCGTTGTGGGAGGCTGAAAACCGCGGGACTCGAAATAGCCCAACTCCTCCTCTGAAAGCTTTCTGCCAACTACAATCACCTGTACCGAATCCTTTATCAGGGCATTTATGGCTTCTCCTTCAGAAGTGTACAGCGCATTGATCTTGGCTGTTCTGTAAATCGAATCAAATACGTCGATACAGGAAGTAATGACCGGTTGATAGCCTTCATCAACCATGATATTAATGGTTCCTGTGGTTACGGTATCCAGCACTTTTCCGTCCTTACCTCTCTCCTCGCAGGAAAACAGGGCTGCAATTAATAAGACGGGAAGTAAATACTTCAAATTCATAATCAATTATTTATTAATCCCTTATTCTTGTATCAGCCCAAATCCGCCACCCCCGATACAATCCATATACAACAAGCATAATGGCAAAAATGTCGCGAAAATCTGTGGGCATGGCGCTCAAAAAAGATTTGTCCGCCAACAACCAGGTACCTAATACCAGATAGAAAAGCGTCATGGCAAATCCAACAAACAACATTGGACTTCTGAAACTCAGTTTTTTCCGGATCCTTTTATCAGTTGACATAATCTGGCAGGTCTGAAATGGTTTGAGAAATTTGACCCTTAAGCTGTAGAAACAAACTTTTCAGGCAAAACTTACTTTTTCAACAGTCATTCTGCCATGAAAGATGCAAATTTCGGTAGAAATGGTGGGAAAGCGTAATGACTAGTGTTGATTTTTCGGCAGTTCACAAAAAAGAAATGCTCCCATACGTGATTTACATAAGGGAGCATTCAAAATATCAGGCTTTAGCCCGTTCATCAATCAATATCAAAAGCCATCATAATACTGCTTCAACATTGGATCGGTTTCATGATCCCGAATTTCCTGCAATGTCTTTTCCAATTCGCTTACTTCTGCTGCCATCCCTTTTCCACGCTGGGCATTCCGGATATCGGCAATACATTTTGTCGCGGCAAAACGCCTCCACTCACTGTTTTTCTCATTCATCGCGATGGATTTTATTTTGGCAACTGCTGTTTTCAAAACCTCCTGATCATCCAGACCGATCAAAAAACTCTGGTAATTTTGAAAGAATGGAAAACAGGGAAACCCATCCACAGTCTCCAGTTTTTTATCAAAATACGGAAGTTTATCCATGGATGGCTCTTCGGCATAAAGCGTAGTTAATATCTGAATAAAGGCATCACTGTCATCTTCTTCCAGAATCTTTGCTTTTTCAATCGCTGCTGAAGGGTTGGTTCTGTATAGTGAGGTAATGCTGGCATTAACTACACTATATGCCTGGTCGGAACCAAGTCCTTTTTCATAAATGGGCACATATTTGGGATCTTCAAGTTCACCCAACATACTGATGCAAGTTGCACGCACATGGTGGTCCGGATCATTAGATGCCATTTTTTCAATGGCGGCAATATCCGCTTCATTATAATCCAACCCTGATGATAGAGCACGCTGGCGAATTTCAGCAGAGGGATCTTTAAATGCTTCACGGATTATGTCATTAGCCAAATCGCTTGATTCATTCATAAAATAATCAAGCGCATCCCAACGATCCCGAAACTCAGGAGCGTGGCGATATTGAAATGCCCATTCTTGCTCGCTGTGATTGTCTGTCCTTCTACACAATAGGGTTTTGGTGGCATCTACATTGATCAGGGCCGGCTTTTCATTAAGCGGGAACTGGAAACTCTGAGTCCGCATGGTCATCCGTATTTGTTGGCGGCTTGACTTGCCATTTTCATCATAAATATCCACCAGCATTGGAAGATCGAAAACATGGGGAGTTTCATCACCAACCTGGTTTTGGACTATGTAAACAGTGGCCACCTTGGCCGTTTCATCCCAATTGTAAGAAATGGTCAAATCGGGATGTCCACTGGCAAAAAACCATTGATTGAAAAACCAGTTGAGGTCACGACCAGTCACCTCTTCAAAAGCCAGGCGCAGTTCATCAGCTTCCACCTCTGAGTACTCGTTCTTTTTGAGGTAGTAATTCAGACCGGCAAAAAAGGCATCATCGCCCAATTCCTGGCGCAACATGTGCAATATGCAGCCTCCTTTATTGTAGGAATGTGAATCGAACATGTCTTCCTTATCACCATACCCAAAATGTATAAGCGGGTGCCCGCCATCTCCTGCAGACTGGAAATAGCCTTCCTGTTCATTCAACAAGTGAAAATCGGCGGTTTCTTTACCGTGTTTGTTTTCCAGCCAGAGGTATTCCGAGTAATTGGCAAAACCTTCATTCAGCGTCAGATTTGCCCAGCTTTCCGTAGTTACCAAATCACCAAACCAATGGTGGAACATTTCGTGGGCGACCACCAGTTCGTTGGTTTGGCCATCATCCATCAGTTCCCTTTTGGTTTTCTGCATGAATTCCCCAAAAATGACTGCCGTAGTATTTTCCATGGCCCCGCTCACATAATCGCGAACGATCACCTGAGAAAACTTTGGCCAGGGATATGGATAATTCAGTTTGTTGGAAAAAAACTCCAGCATTTCTGTGGTGTACGGATAGATGGCCCGGGCATCGGGCTCATATGTTGGCTCTACATAATAATCCACATCAATTCCACGCCATTTGTCCTTTACCACGGCAAATTCACCAATGGCCATCATAAACAGGTATGGCGCGTGGGGTTTGTCCATTTTCCAGTAATCAGTACGAGTTCCATCGGCGTTTTTAGTGGAGGAAACGAGCACTCCATTCGACAGTGTTTTAAATTTGTCTTCCACCGTGATATACATCTCCTGAGTGCAACGCTCATTGGGTTTGTCAATAGTAGGCATCCAGCAGGAATTGTTTTCTGTTTCACCCTGTGTCCATATTTGTTTGGGCTTTTTGGCATCCGTACCATCAGCGTTTATAAAAAACAAGCCACGATCACTGGTTATGGCTGAGGAGCCCCCCACTGTTCGTTCATACGGTTTTGCGGTGTACTCAATATTTAGCTTAAACTCGTCCTTACGTGTATACTTTTTACCTAGTCGAACTACCAACTTTTCATTGTTGTAATCATACGGCAGCTGTGTGTTACTGCCTTCCAGGGTTACTGACTTTATGTCAAAGTTTTTGGCGTCGAGGGTTACCTCATTTGTTTCGTAAAACCAGGGACGCATGGTTAGGGTAACTTTCCCATTTGCTCGTTTTTGGTCCCAGTCGAATGAAATCGCCACTTTGCTGTGAATCAAATCCACCTCCTTCGTATGTGAAGGATTGTAAGGAAGCAATGAATCGCTGTTAATGGCTTTTGGCTCCTCAAAATCGTAGATAATTGGGTTGGTTTCAGAGATATCATCTCCGGTAACCGGCTTTCCGATTGTATCCCAGGCAACAGGCTCCTCTGGAGGAGTAGGAATGGCGGTGATTTTTGGGGCGGATTTATGTGTACAGGCAAATACAAGGGTTAGGGCGGCAATAAGGGCCGAACTGAATAAATTTCTCATTAAATGTTCCGTATGAAAATGTGGTAAGAGAGCATGTTTTGAACACAGCTGATCAACTAAAAAGTGCTTAGATCAATCTGCATAATTCAATGATCCGTAATAATCTGTGCTTAATAACGGCAAATAATGTGCAAAGTTATCCCCACTTTACGACTTTTGCGGGGTTTTCGCCCAAATGCATCAAAAATGCAATTCAGTAACTCAATTGGATAACTGTGGAGACAAATAAATACATCGAGAAGGCCATCGATTTCTGTATAACTTTTGGTCCCAAAATACTGCTGGCTTCACTCATCCTGGTGCTGGGTTGGTGGCTGATAAAACGCATCACCCGCGGACTAAGTAACTTTTTAGGGACAAAAAAAGTAGATGAACTGCTCAAGCCATTCATCATTTCATTCACAGATACAGCCCTCAAAATCCTGCTGTTGTTTATGGTAGCCAGCACCATTGGGCTGGAAACCACTTCTTTCATAGCCATCTTTTCCGCCATTGCCTTTTCCATTGGTCTGGCTTTACAAGGCAGTTTGGGTAATTTTGCCAGCGGCATTCTGATCCTGATGTTTAAACCCTTCAAACTCGGTGACTGGCTCACGGTGGAAGGATTTACCGGTGAAGTAGTGGAAATTCACATTTTCAATACTACTTTACGTACATATTCGGGTAAATTGATCATCATTCCCAACGGACGGATAACAGAAAACCCGGTTGTAAATATGGTAGGCGAAAGCGAGGTAGAGGTGGAAGCGACCTTGTTGGTTAACAGCAATACCTCTTTGCAAAAACTTAGAGAGGTTGTTGCAGAAGTAGCCAACAGTTGTCCCTTCGCAATCCCCGAAAAAGAGCCGGAAGTAAAAATCCTGGGAATTTCCAGGGATGATATAAAAGTGGAAGTGGCCGTATTGGCGCTTGGAAAAGACAATGAAGAGGCTACTTTTTATCTATATGAAGCCCTTGGCGAGGCATTCAGAAAAGCAGGCATTGAACTGGCGAAAGAACGCAGACGAGAGGCATTAGAATCCTAAACGCATGGCAGAACAAAACTTTGTTGATTACGTAAAAATCTTGTTCCGGTCGGGAAAAGGCGGTTCAGGCAGTGTACATTTCTATCGGGGAGCAGGAGTGCCCAAAGGCGGACCGGATGGCGGTGACGGCGGAAGAGGAGGAAATATCATCCTGAAAGCTGATCCGCAGGAATGGACACTACTGACTTTGAAATTTACCCGGCATTTGTATGCTGAAAACGGACAAGGCGGTAGTGGTGGACTAAAATCGGGTTCCGATGGCCGGGATGTGATCGTAAAGGTGCCGTTAGGCACCGTAGCCCGCGATGCCGAAACCGGAGAGGTGCTAACTGAAATCACCGAGCCCGATGAAGAAAAAATACTTTTTCCCGGTGGACGAGGTGGTAAAGGAAATGCCTTTTTCAAAGGTCCGACTCACCAGTCACCCAAATACGCCCAGCCCGGAGAAGAAGGCATAGAACAATGGGTGGTGCTGGAACTCAAAGTACTGGCAGATGTGGGCCTGGTTGGTTTCCCAAACGCCGGCAAAAGTACTTTGTTAAGTTCCGTTTCAGCGGCCAAGCCAAAAATTGGTGATTATCCATTCACCACTCTTGTCCCGCAACTGGGCATCGTGCAGGTGCGCGACAACCACACGTTCATCATGGCCGATATTCCTGGCATCATTGAAGGGGCACATGAAGGTCGCGGACTCGGCCACCGTTTTTTGCGGCATATTGAACGCAACTCAATTCTGTTGTTCATGGTTCCAGCCGATACCGACAGAAGCATACAAGAGGAATACGACATTCTGGTAAACGAACTACAGAAATTCAATCCTGACCTGCTCGACAAACCCAGGATGCTGGCCATCAGCAAGTGCGACCTGATTGATGACGACCTCGAGGCCATGCTAAGGCCAACCCTGCCAAAAGGAGTTCCGGCTATTTTCATGTCGGCGGTTACTACCAAAAATTTGCAGAAGCTGAAGGATGAGCTTTGGAAGGTGTTGAATGCGGAGTGAGGAGTGTTAAGTGCGGAATGCGGAGTGCGGAGTGCGGAATGCGGAGTGTTGAATGCGGGGTGAGGAAGTCCATCTATTCCACACTCCGCACTCAACACTCCGCACTAAAAAAGCCCTCGCTCCAACTATTTTGGAACGAGGGCTGTGTAAACTAAGTATGGTAGGAAGTTGATCAGGTTAGCATCGCAGTCCGTGAACTGTAGTTCAGGATATTGCTAACCGTATTTTTTGAAGGGTTAAAAAGGGCTTTTGGCAATTGAGATTTTGCCTGCTGCATGTTTTGGAACTCTTCATGGAGGAATTCGTCTTCCTCTATCATGTTGGCCATTTCAATGGCTTCGCAAGCCGGCATTTCATGGTATAAATACTTAACCAGAGGTTGATATGTGTAAGTTTCTTCCATAGGCTGAAGGCCAAAATTTGTTTAATGATTTGGTGAATTATATTCTGCCGCTAGAACACTTTCAGAGGCTTCAATATTGCATTTTCATGTAAAAAAATTCAGACTTTAACAATAATTTTTTCGGGTTCGGCAAAATTATTATTTGCACACCGGTTTAATTCAATATCACAATTTTTGTAATGATGGCATCGGGCGACTCAAAGGTTGCCTGACTGGTTGCAAAAATCAGGTAAACACCGGAAGCCACTCTCCTGCCCAGATAATCCCTGCCATCCCAAACAGCCTGGCCTCCCAGCGACTTTCCTTCGTAGACAAGATTACCGGCAGCGTCGGTTATTTTTACATTAGCGTCCCGCGCCAATCCTTTAATCGCTATCGGGCCGTCATAGCCCGGTTGCACAGGATTCGGGTACGCATACGCCGTTTTGCGATTCACCTTGCCGCCTTCTGTGGCTTCTCCTCTAAGGGACAATACTCCTTTCTCAGTGCCAATCCACACTTCTCCATTATTGGGATTTATCTCAATATCCGTTATGGCATTGTCGAACAAGGGGCTATTCGTGTCGGTGAAATTGGCTTCCTGGGTAAGCCCGTCTGCCGATTGAACGAAAATGCCGTTTGTTGTTCCAAACCATTTTCTGTTAGCGCCATCAATGGCAATCGATCTTACATCCTCGGTTTCGAGTAAATACCCATTGAACCCATCGACCGTAACAATTCTCCGACGACCAACGCAGGGGTTATCTACTGAAAAAACATTGCTTCCGCATTCAAAACTTATGGCTCCCTGCTGGGTACCTACCCACACATCGCCGTCGAGATCTACTGCAAGGCAGTTTATGGTGTTTGTCGGTAATACGCTGTTGGCGGTAGTAAAAATCTTGTACCGATCGTCAGATGGGCTGTCGATATCGGCGCCACTGTCATACACCATTACACCGGCATTGAATGCCAAAACAAACCATTTGTAGCCTGCCTGATCCACCACCACCTGCAACACATTGCTGGCGGGTGCAGCCGTGAAATTAGCCCAGGTGTGATCGGCCTTCAACACGGCAATTGGCGCTTTGGAGCTATAATTACTGATCCACAGGTTGTTTTCGGAGTCGAATGCCAATCCACCAATGGCTGTTCTGGTTTCACCGGCCAAGCCTGCATCTTCCAGAATTGAATTATCCTTTGTATAGCAATTGGCACTGTCACCTGGAATGGTGGCCTCTACCAAGCCTCCAACAAAACTGCCTGAATAAAACTTGTCTGATTCTTCCGGATGCGCCACTACGCGCCACATATCCTTATCGCAATCAGATGGTTTAATCTCGGGATTTGTTTCTCCCCAGAACCTGTCCCATTTTTCATTATCGTAAATGTAAATTCCAGATCGGAATTCATACAGTGGCGAAAGGTTTGAATTAATGCCTGGAGTGGCCATGTAAACCTTTTCATTGCTAATGGAAATATCCGTAACAATATGTTGGTATGGAGAATTGAAGGAGAATTTGTCGCATTGACCCAAATTAAGGTCAAAGTATCTGAACTGATCCTCCTTGTCCGCAAACCAGAATTTTTTTGATCCCATTTCAATTCCATACAAGGGAAATTCTGCCTGACAGGGATAGTGTATTTCATTTCGGTTGCCATCAGTATCCGAGTATTCTACTGTACCCAATCCAAAGTTATTTTCATTGCTCCAGCCTACCAGGAGCCCTGCCCCCTCCGCGGTTATGTATTTGACTGTACGATTTTGCTGACTAACCTTTTCTGTGAGATTTGTACCGTCAAACTCTTGAAGTGTATTACCAATGCTGAACATAAGTTTGCCATTCCAGGGGCAAATTGGACCATAAGCTTCTCCGGTTGGGAAACCCTCCAAAGCGCCCATCATGTGCCAGCGGCTGAAATCAGCCGGATTGGCATCGTTTTGCGGGAGCCTGAACAAACCTTCATCGGTAGCGGCCCAGAGATATCCGCCATATTGAGCAACCGAGTTCACCGCCAGGTTGGTAAAAACGGTATATTCAGCTTCTGCTGTTTCCAGGTCAAATTTTAAAATACCAAACCCACAGGCGAAATAGGCGATGTTCTGATCAAAGAACACGTCATATATCCGCTTGTCACCAATTACATTCTGGTTCTTCTTGATAAATGGCAGGTTCAAAACCGAGCCATCTGCAGGATAATAAAGATCGAGATTAAAATTGGTGTATGAAATCAGCAGCACCTTGGCACTTTCATTATAGCGGATCAGGTTGATACCCACATCACTTAGTCCTTCAACTTTGGTTATGTAATTGGCGGTTCTGTCCAGTTTGTCTATTTCTACAACGGCCCATTCTGTCGCGAAATACACCTTGTCGGTACTCTGCGTGACATAAGTTGATCTTTGCCAGGGCAAATGTTGTCTCCATTCACCGATTTTCAAAGGCGGAAAAATGGTATCCTGCGCCTGCGCGGTGGTACCAATAGTTAAACAAAATACGAAGGAAATTAAGGCAAAAAGACGCATGACACGTATCCGGTTGGTTTAGCTGAATGAATGGTGCAATGTACATTGCTCGGGTTGCCCATCCCAAAAAAACAACTGTATCTTGGTCCTGGTTTTGAGTCAACCGTAAAAGAAAGCAAGAATTTAAATAGTGCATGGCCCTATTACCATTCCATAATGCGCACCTCAGGGAAGCCGGTTGTGATGAAGCCGGGAGAGGGTGCCTGGCCGGACCGGTTTTTGCAGCAGCAGTTATACTCCCCAGGGAGTTTGAACACCCCTGGCTCGACGATTCCAAGAAATTGTCGGAGAACAAACGAAACGAATTACGCCAGGTGATTGAAAAAGAAGCTTTGGCCTGGGCGGTTGGAATAGTAGATGCCGAAGAAATCGATAAGATAAATATACTAAAGGCATCATTTTTTGCTATGCATCGTGCGATAGATGCCCTTTCTTTACGCCCGGAATTCCTGCTGATCGATGGCAACCGTTTTTACCCTTATCCAGATACACCACACGACTGCATTATAAAAGGGGATGGTAAATATGCGTCTATTGCTGCCGCCTCAGTACTGGCCAAAACATTTCGCGACGAAGCCATGGAGCTGAATCACCAGAAATACCCATTTTACAACTGGAAAGAAAACAAGGGCTACCCAACCCTCGAACACCGGGAGGCCATTCGTCAACACGGCATTTCTCCTCTACACCGGCGGAGCTTTCAATTGCTGCCGGAAAATGAACAACTAAGCTTATTCTGATCAACAACCTACACCATATAGATTCAAATTATGAAGGCGATAAAATACCTGTTTTTCGCACTCCTCGGCATCATCGCCCTGGTAGCAGGCCTCGGATTATTTGCCAAGAAAACTTATCACATCGAGCGAAGTATTATCATAGATGCTCCTGACTCTTTGGTTTATGAACAATTGTGGCTCTACAGTAATTTCAAAGAGTGGTCTCCATGGCACAACCTCGACAGCAATATGCTCATTCGCCTATCCGGAAAAGATGGCGAGGAAGGATTTTCATTTCACTGGTCGGGCAATGAAGAAGTGGGAGAAGGTACTCAAACCCTGATTTCTGTATTTCCCAAAAGACTTGAATTCGAGCTTGATCTGGTCAGGCCATTTAAATCCAAATTTCCAGCCTATTTCATTATTGAGGGTGACAAAACAAAGACCAAAGTGACCTGGGGATTTGATCCTAAATTTCCTTTTCCCATCAATGTTTGGTCAATGTTTACCGATATCGATATAGCAATGGGCAGTGATTACAATCGCGGTCTGGGGTATCTGAAAAGACGATGCGAAGGCATGGCACACAAAAAATTTAACGGATACGAGATCGCAGAATCGGATCTGCCAGCCACCACATTCATTGGCATCCGTGAAACGGTTGACACAGCTGATATTGGCACCTATTACCAGGAAAACCTTCCAAAAATCATCGGATTTATAGACTCTCTTGAACTTGAAGTTGATGGTCCACCAAGTGGCCTATACTGGACATACGATGAAGAAGAAGGCAATAGTGATATGGCCGCTGCCATGCCGGTAAAGGAAGTCAAGAAAGTGCCAAAAGACTTCCAAATTTTCAAACTGGACAAGGGTAGAGCCCTGATCATCGACTATTTAGGCGCTTATACCGGAATCGGAGAAGCACACCGCGGAATGGACCTTTATATAAGTGAAAACAAGCTCCAGATCATCCCTCCGGTAATTGAAGCCTACCTTACAGATCCGGTATCCGAGCCTGACACCACAAAATGGTTAACCAAAGTGATTTATTTCATTGAGCCAAATCCGGATTCACTGGCAAAAAAATAAAGTAACAATGTATCAATGTATCAATGTATCAATGTATCAATGTAACAATCCAAACCATATACAATGTAACATTGGTACATTGATACATTGATACATTATTTCGATAGGCTTTCTTCTATTAGCAGGGCGAAAAACTCACCTAGTGTCCAGCCGTTTGCGGCGGCTTGTTGTGGTACGATACTGGCTGGCGAAAGGCCGGGAATGGTGTTTGCTTCCAGGAAATTAAAGGTATCACCTACCAGGATGTAATCGAAGCGAACTACACCCTGACATCTCAGTAATTCATACAACCGGACGCTTTGCTCCTGACACTTTTTACTAAGTTCGGGGCTGAGTTCAGCAGGCGTTACCTCTTTTGATTTGCCCTCGTATTTGGCGGCAAAATCGAAGAATTCTGTCTCCGGGATGATCTCGGTCACTGGCAAGGCCATAACCTTGCCCTGGTGGGTAATTACACCGTTTGAAAACTCTCTGCCTGGCAGGAAGCTTTCAACTACTGCCTCGTTACTGTATTTCAAGGCCTCCTCGATCGCGGGTAGCAGGGCTTCTGCAGTTTTAACCTTGCTGATGCCAAAGCTGGACCCGTGGTCATTGGGCTTCACAAATAAAGGCAATCCCATGTCCAAGAGTTTTTCGCTGTTTATGGTTTCTCCTTTTCTGAGTAAAGCCGATTTTGCCATTGGGATGCCATAGGGTGCCAGCTGTGTCTTCGTGTTGTGCTTGTTCATGGTCAGCGCGCTCACATAACCATTGCAGCAGGTGTACGGTATGCCTTGCATTTCCAGATATCCCTGCATGCTGCCATCTTCCAACGGACTGCCGTGAATAGCCGCAAAAGCACAATCAAAGCTGATGCGTTCGCCATTGATGGTCAGGCTGAAATCATTTTTATCAACCGGTATTCCTGTTTCCAGGTCACGCCAGTCGGCATGTTGAATATCGATCAGGAATGAGCGGTAGCGGTCTTTGGGTAAATGATCCTGTACAACTTTTCCACTTTTTAAGGAAATGACTCTTTCGGCTGAATCACCGCCGGTTAGTATGGCTATTGTCTTCATAATTTAATCGGACTTGAAATTTTGGGTAAAGATACACGCGGCTTAAAGTTGTGTTATGAATTAAACGTTGTTTGCGTAATTTGATCTATTAAGCGTTAGGGCTGAACAGATATTTGATTTGATTAAGATACATTACCATGAACAAACTAAAACATTTGCTTTGGCGGGTCGGATTCGGGCCGCGTACCAAAAGCTGGCAAAAGTGGATGGAACTCCCACCCGAATCCTGGTGGCCAAAACTCAAGGATGAATCTGCTCCCGCTCCCATACATTTCGACATTGCTTCCGGTGCTATCAATGGCTTGCTGATGGGCATTGGAGAGGCCGGCAAAATGGAGCGAAGGCAACTCAGTGGAGAGGAGAAAAAGCAACTTAGACAACAAAGTCGGGAAGACCTGCAAAGTTTGAATTTGTTGTGGCTGGAGGAAATGACACATTCCAAAGCGCAATTGAGGGAAAAAATGGCGCTTTTTTGGCATGGCCATTTTGCCAGCCGAAACCTGAATATCCTGTATCAGCAACAGTTGCTTGCCATAATCCGGGAACATGCACTCGGCAATTTCCGCGACTTACTTCGCGATGTATCCAAATCAGCTGCCATGCTGGCATTTTTGAATAACCAGCAAAACAAGAAACAACACCCAAATGAAAATTTTGCCCGGGAAGTTATGGAGCTCTTTACCTTAGGTAGAGGTCACTACAGCGAAACAGATATCCGCGAGGCCGCACGGGCATTTACTGGCTGGGGTTTCAAGCTGGATGGTGAATTTGTTTTCAGAAAATTTAATCATGATACCGGAGAGAAAACCGTGCTTGGCAAAACAAGCAACTTCGACGGCGATGATGTACTGGATATTTTGCTGCAACAAAGACAAACAGCCTATTACATCGCAGGCAAACTGTACAGATTTCTGGTGAATGAAACACTGATTCCGGAGGATCGCATAAAGTGGCTGGGTGACCGTTTTTACGAGTCCAACTACGAGATTATGCGCCTGTTAAATGATATCGTGCAGAGCGACTGGTTTTATGATGAAGAAAATGTGGGTGTGAACATCAAATCACCCGTGCAATATCTGGTAGGCATACGCCGGGCGCTTCCTCTGGAGCTGGCCGAACCGGAAGTTCAATTGATCCTTCAGAAAGCCCTTGGACAGGTACTTTTCTATCCGCCGAATGTAGCTGGCTGGGCTGGTGGCAGAAACTGGATCGACAGCAGTTCGCTCATGCTCAGACTTCGTATTCCTCAATTGTTGTACGCCAATCAGGAATTTGATATACGCACCAAATCTGATGATGACCAGCAGATGGGGCGATCAGCAGCCAACAGACGTCAACGCTTTTCAGCCATAATCGACTGGAAACCGGTAAATCAACTTTTCAACAAAATTGCCGAAAATCAGTTAATTCCTGAAATGGCCAATTATCTGTGGCAGTGTCCAACACAAAATCTTCCGGTAAACGTTTTAGAAAGAAATACAGATCGCAAAAACAGGGAGGCCTTCTTGAATGCTGCATTTATGCAGGTAATGGCTACACCGGAATATCAAATGTGTTGAGTCTATTATTCACAGATTTCTCCGAAATTTGCGGCCTCAAAGTCAACTACGATTATTTGCTATGAAATATTTATTCAGCATCACATTATTCTGTTTGGCAGGCAGTTCGGTCTTTGCACAGACAGACAACAAATCATCAGAAAAGGATTTTCAGCAACAAATGCAGGAAATGCAGCAGCAATTGATGGAGCAGTTTCAAAAATTGGGACTGGACAACATGTCATTTTCATTTCCTGATAATCTGTGGGATTCCACCTATTCCTTCCATTTGGACACTTTTATCGATGGCGAGCGTATGGGCAGCCATTTTTTCTTTTCTCCATTTGGACAAGACAGTTCATTTTTCAAGGGCTTATTCGACGACGATTCCTTTTTTAAAGGTTTCCAGCCTTTCGGTGATGGATCTGGCTGGACTTTTCCTCCGGACTTTGGACAATGGAACGATGAAAACAGTGCCATAGAAGCACCGGATGATGGATTGTTGCCTGAAGAGAGACTTCGCAAACAGGAAAACCAGTCGCCTGATTCAGATAATAAAATTGACCAGGAAGCACCAAAAAAACCAAAAATCAAAACCATTCGTATTTGATTGTGTTTCTTTGCAACGTCAAACACCTGATCTGGTCCTTTAAACTTTCAGAAGCACAGGCTGTTTACTTTAAAATTTTCAAGTTCTGATGTCAGAGAAAGAAAAATTGGATGTGATCATTTACCGGGTGCGCGATAATGGCCTCGAGGTATTTTTGGTTGACCGGGATCAACACGAAATTGAAAAAGGTGGATTTACTACACCTAATTCGGTTGACGGAAAAAGTTACCGCATTCCCGAGAACAGCATCCAGCTGGATAAAGTAACCGATGAACTGGGTAATACCCGTACTGCCATAGCCATTGAGGCAGATTGGCATGACATCCCTTCCCTCCGGGCACTCATGTATGAAGACTACCGGGTGGCCAAGGAAAAAGCAAAACAGCATTTGAAAAATTTTCTTCCTGACCTGGAAAAAGGCACTTATGTTGCTGTAAAAGAAGCGTTTAAGCGTGTTTTGCCAGCACAGTATGCTTTTCTGAAAGAACTCAAAGACATTATTTCTGATAAAAACCAGGCGAAGTCGGTTTGATTTTCAGGTCTGGAATTATTACTGAAAAGGCGTTAGTGCGAGTGCACTAACGCCTTTTTTAGAACCACCGAGATGCTTCTTCCTTTGAGGAAGACTCAAGCGCGGCGAATAAAATGTGAGGGACTACTCTGCTGCACGTTCGCCAAACATCCAGGCAGCACCAATGGAAAACACCCTGTGGCTGATCTTAAAATTATCATAGTTGCCTTCCAAATCTGCCAGTTCCACCAAATCTTTTGGGAAGACATTGGATATTCCCATGTTAAACCCTGCGGTCAGGCGTAAGTTTGTAAATTCATATCCTAGTTCGATTCCGGCACCAAAGTCGAAGGGGCGAACTTTAGAAACCAGAGAAAATATATCGTCATCCACATCAATGGTATTGGTGTATTCAATTTTTCCATCGTCTAAAATCCGGTCTGTATCGCTGTCGAATTCCCAGTCATAACGTCCACCTATACCATATCCGACATAAGGGCCAATTGCTCCAAAAAAGCCATTGTTGTGGTAAAGAAAATTCACAGGGATTTGCAGATAGACCATGTTGTTCTTTTCATCGTATGTAGCCCGTTCACCGTCTACCAAAATGGTTTCATTCATTTTAAAACCTTTGCCTGAAATTTGCAATCCGGTACCAATTCCAATATTAGTCCCAAAATCGAACTCAACCTGGGCGCCAATTAAAAATGTAGGAAGAATAGTGGGTTTGAAGCTCTCCCCAAGGTAATCGTCTTTGAAAAAATCGTCAAAATCGGCGGTTCCTGAAACAGTAGCGAGGTTTAATCCTGCCTTTACCCCAAAACGAACCTGGGCTTCGGCCGGGGCCATAAAAATCAACAGTAACAGCGTGCAAATAATGGTGTTTCTCATAGTTGTATCATTGAAGTTTAAAAGTTGTGCTGCAAATCTAACAATCCAAGGCCTCCCAGCCAACAGAAGTTTCGGATAAAACATACAAAGGGCTTATTCATCATAAATCAACGATTCAAATTCCATCCTTTCCCAAACTGCTCACGTAACACGTGCTTGGTCAGAAAACACAAGCGCGACAAGTTTTAAAGCCCACCAATAAATACAGAAAGGCGATCCCGATATCCAGGATCGCCTTTCCAGTATGTTATAAAACGACTGCACGGCAGAAACAAACCGGAGGAAACATGTGGGAAAGTGCGTTTCAAGCAGAGGGTAAAGGCAAATCTCCGGAAATCATGCCCCACCGGCAGTCGGTCTCAAAATATGTTCATCAAAACTCTTGACTATGCGGAACAAGCTTCACAATCCGGGTCATCCAGACTACAGATCTTGCCGGCAACCTGACTCACATCCAGCGCACTCATGGTCACCGGACCATCATTGACTGGTTTCTCTTTGTTCTCTACTACCGGCACTGTTGCGCTTACCACTGGGTCTCCAGAATTGGCATTGGCCACAAATTTCTGCTGGTGCTTTTTGCTCAGCGTAAATTTGATTGGATCAGTGGCTGCCTTTGAACGCAGGTAGTACATACCGGTTTTCAGACCTTTCTGCCAGGCGTAGAAGTGCATGGAAGAAAGTTTTGCAAAGGTTGGAGCCTCCATGAATACATTCAGACTCTGGCTCTGGCAGATATACGCTCCACGATCGGCTGACATATCTATGATCACCTTCTGACTGATCTCGTAGGCTGTTTTATAAATATCGCGGACCTGCTTTGGAATGTCTTCAATGCCCTGAACAGAACCATTTGCTGCCATGATGGCTTCGCGCATTTCCTCTGTCCATAATCCGAGTTTCACCAGGTCGCGCATCAGGTGCTTGTTCACCACAATGTGTTCTCCAGCCAGGGTTCTGCGTGTATACAGGTTACTGGTATACGGTTCGAAACACTCGTTGTTGCCCAGTATCTGACTGGTGCTCGCCGTTGGCATAGGTGCCAGCAGCAATGAGTTGCGTACACCGTGCTTTTTCACCTCTTCACGAAGTAATTTCCAGTCCCAGCGACCTGAAGGTGTTACGTTCCAGAGATCAAACTGGAACAATCCCTTGCTGATCGGAGAACCTTTGAATGTTTCGTACGGGCCATGTTCCTGTGCCAGTGCGCAGCTTTCCGTTACGGCTGCATAGTAGATGGTCTCAAAAATATCTTTGTTCAACTGCTTGGCTTCCGGGCTGTCGAAAGCCATACCCATCAAAATGAAAGTATCAGCCAAGCCCTGCACGCCAAGACCAATCGGACGGTGGCGCATGTTGGAATTGCGCGCTTCCGGAATCGGGTAGTAGTTGATATCAATTACTTTGTTGAGGTTGCGGGTGATCACCCGGGTGATGTCAACGAGGCGCTCAAAATCAAAGGTTCCGTTTTCAACGAATTTTGGCAGTGCGATGGAAGCCAGATTACACACAGCTACTTCGTCTTTGGATGTGTATTCAATGATTTCTGTGCAAAGATTTGAAGAACGGATGGTACCCAGGTTCTGCTGGTTGCTCTTCTTATTGGCTGCATCTTTATACAAGATGTACGGTGTGCCGGTTTCGATTTGACTTTCCAGAACAGCTGTCCACAAATCTCTGGCTTTCACGGTTTTACGTGCTTTACCTTCCTGTTCGTATTGAGTGTACAGCGTTTCAAACTCTTTTCCGTACACATCGTACAAATTAGGTGCTTCATTCGGGTCGAAAAGCGACCACTCGGCATCGTCTTTAACTCTTTCCATGAACAGGTCACAGATCCAAAGAGCGTAGAAGAGGTCGCGTGCGCGCATTTCTTCCTTTCCGTGATTCTTTTTCAACTCAAGGAACTCGAAAATATCTGCGTGCCATGGTTCAAGATATACAGCGAAAGCGCCTTTGCGCTTACCACCTCCCTGATCTACATAACGTGCAGCATCGTTGAATACGCGCAGCATTGGGATGATGCCATTACTGGTTCCTCCAGTTCCTTTAATGTAGGAACCAGTTGCCCGAATGTTGTGAATGCTTAGCCCTATTCCACCAGCGCTCTGGCTGATGAGTGCACAGCGAGACAGTGTTTCAAAAATACCGGCTATACTGTCTTCAGTCATGGACAACAGGAAGCAGGATGACAACTGTGGCTTTGGTGTACCTGCGTTGAACAGGGTTGGGGTAGCGTGAATGAACCAGCGTTCACTCATCAAATTGTATGTTTCAATAGCCGCATCAATATCCTCTCCGTGGATACCAACCGCTACACGCATGTACATGTGTTGTGGACGTTCCACCACATTACCATTCATGCGGAGCAGGTAGCTGCGTTCGAGCGTTTTGAACCCAAAAAAGTCAAAGTCGAAATCGCGGTCAAAGATGATGGCAGAATCAAGTTTGTATTTATTCTTTTGTACAATTTTCTGCATCTCATCGCTGATGAGTCCTGCTCTTTCTCCAGTTTTTGGATCTACGTAGTTATAAAGGCTGTTTACGACCTTGGCAAAGGACTTCTCCGTCTCTTTGTGCAGGTTACTTACGGCAATACGAGCGGCAAGCAGGGCATAATCCGGGTGAATGGTTGCCATGGTTGCTGCGGTTTCTGCTGCCAGATTGTCGAGTTCAATGGTCGTTACGTCATCGTACAAACCCATGATTACCTTTTTCGACACCTCAATAAGGTTAACGTAGTTGGTATCCAGGTTGTAGGTGAGTTTACGCAGGCGCGCCGTGATCTTGTCGAACGACACGTCCTCTTTGCGACCGGAACGTTTGATTACTTTCATCATGTTGGAACGAAATAGATTGGTTCTAATAAATTGTTTTGATTGGTTTTAAAGCCGGGGACCTTCCGGCTAAGAATTTCGGGGATAACGAAAGGCAGCAGATGTATTATTCAGGGATATACACAGCCTCGCCATGCAATGGTGAGGCTGTGTATACATTATTTACGCGGCAGTCTCATCATCCACAGTTGCATCCGGAGCGTTATTCATTACGGATTGGATGCCGTTTTCCCGACTGGCTTCGCTTTCATACATTTGGCTGCTGCCAACGACCTGGCCATTGGTAGATTTCAGGTTGAAATACCATTTTCCATTGGTGGACTCTTTGCGCTCAAAACGGGCGTCGTTGGCAGAATTTTTACGAACTGACTCTATGCCGTTATTGCAGGCTGCCTTGGTGGTGTAACCTTCACTTGAAAGAATTACCTGACCGTTATTGGCTTTCAGGTTGAACTGGAATTCGCCGTTTTTGCGAGTTGAGATTACAAACTTTCCCATTAGTAAAACATTTTTTAGGTTGAATAATCAAATTTGTGTTTGTTCTGAATGTGCTTGAAGCGGGTTCAAAAATCAGCCTCGATGCTGAACACCTGATCGTCTCTTTTCGCCATCACACCTGCTTTCTGATAATCGCCTACCCGCTTTTCAAAGAAGTTCGTTTTTCCCTGAATGGAGATCATGTCCATCCAGGGGAATGGATTGGCTGTTCCATACGCCTTTTCACAACCGAGAGACAACAGAAGTCGGTCGGCTACAAATTCTATATACTCGCTCATCAACTCGGCGTTCATGCCAATCAGGCTAACCGGTAATGCATCAGTTACAAATTCTTTTTCGAAGACCACAGCCTCGGTAATGATCGCTTTGACTTCTTCCGGATCCAGTTTGTTTTCCAGCATGGAGTACAGCAGGCAGGCAAAATCGCAGTGCATACCCTCATCTCGACTGATAAGTTCGTTGGAGAATGTGAGGCCCGGCATTAGAGCCCGTTTTTTCAGCCAGTAAATGGCGCAAAAACTTCCACTAAAGAATATTCCTTCCACGGCAGCAAAAGCGATCAGGCGGTGGGCAAATGATGGAGCATTCTCAATCCAGCGGAGCGCCCAGTTTCCTTTTTTGGAAACACATTCCAGATTTTGAAGTGCATTGAAAAGGAAGTCCTTTTCTTTTGCATCCTTTATATAGGTGTCGATCAGCAGAGAGTACATCTCTGCGTGAATATTTTCAATGGCGACCTGGAATCCATAGAAGCAGCGGGCTTCCGGAATTTGTACTTCGCGCATGAAATTGAGAACGAGGTTTTCGTTCACAATGCCATCGCTGGCAGCAAAAAACGCCAATACATGTTTGATGAATTTCCGGTCGTTGTCGGTGAGTTTTGTCTCCCAATCATTCATATCCTGGGTCAGATCCACCTCCTCAACTGTCCAAAAAGAGGCTACCGATTTTTTATACCATTCCCAGATGGTATCGTGTTTAATGGGAAATAATACGAAGCGGTCTGGATTTTCCTGAAGAATAGGTTCTGGTTTTTGATTTGATTGTTGAGACATGATTGTTAACTGACGGTTACTGTGTGACTACTATTTTGTTAAGTTTTTTCAACAATGTCGTGGTTCCCTCGACCCCTTGTCAGCCAAGGGAAGTTTTGCGTTTGATTTTTACCGGTTCGTCCTGAAAAACAGACTATTCAATACCCGGCAAAAAACCAGTTCCAAATAGAACAACTTAAGTGAAGGGATGTACTTAGGAAAGTAGAAAAAACTTGCCAGTTGCCTAGCGCAACAAAGCGAAAGCGAAAGTACGCAATTCTGGCAATCTGACAAGCGTACTTTTCCACAAAATGTTGATAACTATTGTAAGTTATTGATAATCAATAGTAATTAAAAATCAACTTTCTTGCCAACAATGTTGATAACTTATGTGGATAAATTTCAGGGTTTGCTGAGATCCAATGATAAAGTGGCAAAAAGTAACTGAAAATGAGTGCAAAACGCATAGTAAAAAGGGAAATCTTCTTTGTGCATAAAATTTTGAATAAAAACAGGCTTGTTAGTAAAGTATTTATTGGGAAAGCTCGGCCCAAAATAGTGAGGAAAACCCAGGTCAATACCAGCCATAATGGACAAATCACTACCTTTCGAGCAAATACAAATTTGGTTCAAATGCACCACCGTCTTCTCCTGCTTTTACTCGCAATCCCATTCTATGCTGCCAGCCAGTCCTCCATAAGCGATTTCCAGATAATTCCCCAGCCTCAAAGCATCGCTTATTCCAAAGGTTCTTTTGAACTTAAAGAAGGTACACCTATTTATGTGTATTCAGATGAAGCCGATTGGGCAACCGCAGCAGAATACCTGCAAATAAGTCTGGAGCCGGCAACAGGGTTCAAATTCGATGTGCAACTTGTCTCCAGGGAGTTTCCTGCCAAAGACAAACCTGGCATTTTCTTTATGCCCGATCAGAGTATTACAGAAACAGAAGCCTATGTATTACAAGTAAGCAAAGATCAGGTGCTTATCCGGGCGCATACCGGTGCCGGCGCTTTTTATGCCGTTCAAACGATCCGTCAGTTATTGCCGGCCGAGATATTTAACCAGAAGAAATCCTATTCAGACATCGTATGGAAAATACCCTGTTGCACCATTGAGGATGCACCACGGTTCCCTTACCGCGGTCTACACCTGGATGTATGCAGGCATTTTTTCCCCGTTGCTTTTATCAAAAAATACATCGACCTTCTTGCCACGCATAAGCTCAACACCTTCCATTGGCATCTCACTGAAGACCAGGGTTGGCGAATTGAAATTAAAAAGTATCCAAAACTTCAAACCATAGCTGCCTGTCGAAAAGAAACCATGATCGGCCATTATTCAGATACTCCAAGGCATTATGACGGAGCAGAGCTTTGCGGTTTTTACACCCAGGAAGAAATTAAAGAGGTGGTTGACTATGCTCAAAAGCGCTTTGTTACCATCATACCTGAAATTGAAATGCCCGGACATTCCAGTGCTGCCCTGGCTGCCTACCCGGAATTGGGCTGCACCGGAGGACCTTATGCCACAGAAACCATTTGGGGGGTATTTGAGGATGTTTACTGTGCCGGCAATGAAAAAACCTTTCAATTTATTGATGATGTCCTGAATGAAGTCTGCGCTTTGTTCCCAGGCACCTATATTCATGTAGGCGGAGATGAATGTCCAAAATCCCGTTGGGAAGCCTGTCCAAAATGCCAGAAGCGCATGAAAGATGAATCTTTGAAGGATGCACATGAGCTTCAGAGTTACTTCATCAAAAGAGCGGAAGCAATGCTTGCCAAACATGACAAGAAGCTGATTGGCTGGGATGAAATACTTGAAGGCGGACTGGCGCCTTCTGCCACTGTAATGAGCTGGCGCGGAGATGAAGGTGGAATAGCAGCTGCCAGATCCGGTCACGATGCCATCATGACTCCCGGTTACGCCATGTACCTGGACCATTATCAAAGCGATCCGTTAACCGAACCCTTAGCCATTGGTGGATACCTGCCTTTGGAACGTGTATACAATTACGATCCGGTTCCTGAAGCATTAAATGATGATGAAGCCAAACATATTTTGGGCGCTCAGGGAAATGTGTGGACGGAGTATATTCCAAATACTGATCAGGTAGAGTATATGGCCTATCCAAGGGTTTGTGCCTTGTCGGAGGTGGTTTGGACTGCTCCAGAAAAAAAAGACTGGAATAGTTTCAGCAATCGCCTGTTGACTCATTTTAAGAGGCTTGAAAACCTGAATGTTCATTACGCCAAATCATTTTATGACGTAAAGGCCGCTATGGTCAATGGTAAAGTAGAGCTATCTTCCAGTATGCCCGAGTTTGATATCTGCTATACCACAGACGGAAAAGAGCCAACAGCGCAATCACATGCATACAAGGGTCCATTTCCGTTGAAAAAGTCTGCTACCATAAAAGCAGCCGTGTTTCAACATGGCAAACTGGCCGGCAAAGTAAGCGTGCTCTCTTATATGGTGCACAAAGCGAGTGGCAAACCCTACACCCTATCAAAAGAGCCCAGGAAATACCGGGGTATTGAACCTCATGGCCTCACGAATGGACTCGTGGGCTCTGCAAAAACCTGGGACAAATGGGTAGGTCTGACCGATGCTGACATAGACCCGGTAATTGATTTTGGGAAAAATGAGTCTTTCAAAAAGGTCACCACGCATTTTGTAAACTCAAAAGGTTCGTGGATATACCCTCCCAGAGTCATTGCTGTATACAGTTCAAAGGATGGGAAAAACTTCACACTGCTGGGAGAACAAAAAATCGATGCAGAGAGCATGAGCGGTTCAACCGTAGAAACGATTACCATACACACACCAAAAGGCAAAGGGCGCTACCTGAAACTGGTGGCCACTACTTTTGGCAAAATACCCAAAGGAGCAGCCGGAGCCGGAGAAGGCGCCTGGCTTTTTTTGGATGAAATCATTGTTGAGTGATCAACGATCAGTGTTCAACGATCAGTGTTCAACGATCAGTGTTCAATGATTAGTGTTCAACGATCAGTGTTCAACGATCAGTGTTCAATGATCAGTGTTCAATGATCAGTGTTCAATGATCAGTGTTCAATGATCAGTGTTCAATGATCAGTGTTCAATGATTAGTGTTCAACGATCAGTGATCAGTGTTTAGTGTTTAGTGTTTAGTGATCAACGATCAGTAATAATGTACATTGATCATTGATCGTTGATCGTTGACCACTTCTAAACCTTTTTTTGTTTTGGAAAATACAGAACAAGTGCCTTTACCGGAAAGCCAGGATGGGAAAAATATTCCCAAGGTCATAAATGGCTGGGCTTTTTTTGATTGGGCGAACTCCGCTTATGCCCTGGTGATCACGGTTGCCATATTTCCTGGTTACTTTCTTGACCTGACCGCTGATACGGTTAACATATTTGGATTAAGGATCTCCGATAGCACCTTGTATGCCTGGAGCATTTCTCTGGCTTATCTGGTGATCGCTATGTTGTCTCCCATTTTATCCGGCATCGCTGATTTTGGAGGGCGCAAAAAGAAGTTCTTGAGGTTCTTCACCACGCTGGGCGCGTTAGCTTGTATTTCACTGCTGTTTTTTACAGGCATGGAGACACTTTGGGTTGGAGTGCTTGGGTTTATATTGGCCACCATTGGATTTGCCGGTGGAATTGTGTTTTACAATGCCTATTTGCCTCTCATTGCTACGGAAGACAGATATGATGATGTGAGTGCCAAAGGTTTCAGCTATGGATTTATAGGCAGCGTGATATTGTTGGTGGTTAATCTGGTGGTGATCATGAATTACAGTTGGTTTGGCTTTCCAGATGGCTTACAGGCCGTGCCAACAGCTTTCGTAATGGTAGGACTTTGGTGGTTGGGCTTTGCGCAAATTCCGTTTAAAAGATTGCCTGACGAAAAACCACAGGGCAAAACAGCCCATCTGATAAACAAAGGATATCAGGAGTTGAAGAAAGCCTGGCAAAATCTGAAAGCCGACAACAACACCCTGGCCTTTTTGATTTCCTTTTTTTGCTACAACGCTGGCGTACAATCTGTTTTATTTCTGGCCTCAACTTTTGCAGAGAAAGAACTTGGGTTCTCTACTTCCGGACTGATCATGCTGATTCTGATTCTCCAGATCGTAGCCATCGGCGGCGCTACCTTATTTGCCAAAATATCCGGTCGAAAAGGCAACAAGTTCTCCCTGATCATCATGCTCATCATCTGGACAGGCATTTGCATCGTGGGCTATTTTGTGCAAACAGGGCTCGACTTTTACATCCTCGCCGTAGCCGTAGGCATCGTGATGGGCGGGATCCAGTCCTTGTCGCGAAGTACCTATGCCAAGCTCTTACCCAAAGACACTCCTGACACGGCCTCCTACTTCAGTTTTTACGATGTCATGGACAAAATTTCCACCGTTGTGGGCACCTTTACCTTCGGCATCGTGGAGCAATTAACCGGAGGCATGCGCAACAGCGTTATGGCCATGGCAGCTTTTTTTGTCATTAGCGTGGTCATTTTATCTGTAGTGAAAATTCGAAGAATGAGTGCTTAATTTGATAATGTGATAATTAGCTAATTTGATAATGGAAGTGTATTTTAATAATCTTTGCATTTCAAAATGGTGATTGATTAAAACCTGCTTTAGAAACATCATTATCGAATTAGCTAATTATCACATTATCAAATTTCCCAGGCTTTGTCTCGTAAAAATAAACTCCGCAAATTCGCTGAAGTCCTTTCCTTTCCCAATGTGTATGAATGCTATAATGTGCAGGAACCTGGGTTGGTAGGTGTAAATATGGAGCCCGTTGAATTAAAGGGAGCCTGGCTGGAGAGGCACTTTAAAAATGACAACCCGATCACGCTCGAACTCGCTTGCGGAGCGGGTGAATATGCCGTAGGGCTGGCGCGCTTGTTTCCCAACCGAAATTTTATAGGTGTAGATGTAAAAGGCAACCGACTCCATGCAGGCGCTAAAATTGCGCTACAAGAAGGCTTACACAACGTTGCTTTTGTCAGAACCAGGATTGAAATAATCGACCATTTTTTTGCTGCGAATGAGATTGCCGAAATATGGATCACCTTTTGCGACCCTTTTCCAAGAGCGAGCAAGGAGAACAGGAGGTTGACCTCGCCTTATTTTCACGAGAAATACAGGCAAATTCTTCAATCAGGAGGGCTTGTTCACCTCAAACACGACGATGACGCATTGGTGGCTTTTACCCTGGAAACACTGGAGGAGGACTCAAGATGTCAATTGCTGTATAAAAACCTTGATATTTATTCGGGTGAATTGCCCATTCCGGAACTGAGTATTCAAACGTTGTATGAAGGCAAGCACCTGGCAGCCGGAAAAACCATCAAATATCTTCGATATACCATTAACGAGAATCCGATCAGTTCCTGATTGACCTATTTGCTTCTACTCCTAAAGTCTATTAAACCTTGCCCTGTTTTTTTTGAATTTACTCTTATCCAATAATCTATTAATGATCCTGGTAAATTTTGAGCAACAATGTCGCTCAAATGGCTGTTAAAAAAACGTAAGTTTGATGTACCGGGGAATGACCACAAATTATTTGTCCGGGGAACAGCCATTTTAAACCGTTACTTGGCCGGGTAAGCCGTTATTTCATCTAAACTGCACATTAAAAAGCAATTTACAAACGTTATTGCGAATAATTAATGGGGTAAATTTGACCCCTGAAATCCCGTTGCGCTCATTTTGCGAATAAAAAAAGTCACTATGCTATTTGCTAGAAACCTGATCCGAATCTCTTTTGCCATGGCACTTCCCTTCTGTGCCTTGTCACAAAAAGAGGCCCCTATAGAACTCAGAAACCCATCTTTTGAAGACGTGCCGAGAGCAAGTGCCACTCCAACCGGCTGGTACGATTGCGGACAAATGAGAGACAGTCCGCCTGATGTACAACCTGGCTTCTGGCAGGTTACTACACCCCCTAAAGACGGATCCAGCTACCTTGGAATGGTGGTACGTGATGATGAAACCTGGGAAAGCGTTAGCCAGCGTCTCTCACGACCATTGGAAGCAAATCAGTGCTATGAACTGCGCATGGATCTTTGCAAAGCTCCCAAGTATGTGAGCAAAAGTCCAAGATCGGTAGATGAGACAGATTTTGTAACACCGGCCATCGTCCAGATATATGGCGGCAACGGATACTGCGACAGAGCCGAACTGTTGGCCAGATCAACCATCATCAATCATTCTCGCTGGATCGGTTATAATTTTCGTCTAAGCCCTAAAAAAAGCAATTACAGCTTTATCCTGATTGAGGTGTATTACAAACTTCCATTGCTGTTCCCCTATAATGGCCACGTTCTGTTCGACAACCTTTCGGCCATAACCCCTATCGTTTGCGGACCGGAAAAGATGCCGGTTAGCACCAAGAAACCTTCCAGACCGGTTGCGGCAAAAGGCCCTACCAAAACGGCCAAGGAACCTACTCCCAAAACGGTTACCTCCAGCAGCAAAACAAGTGTAAAAACAGAGTCAAAACCTGAGTCCATCGGAAACAGCTCCCGGAAAAGTGTGGTATATCGTTTGGAAAAAGTGTATTTCGACGCCGACAAATACGACATAAAACCGGAGAGCGAAGCCCAACTCGAAGAGTTGGTTCAATTCCTGCTGAAACGACCGGATGTCACCATCGAAGTGGGCGGCCACACAAATAACCAGATGTGGCCAAACGACGCCTTCGCCCTCGAACTTTCTACCAACCGCGCCAAAGCTGTCGCCGAATGGATCATCTCAAGAGGTGTTCCCGCCAGTCAGGTTCAATACAAAGGCTATGGCTGGACAAAACCAATCATGCCCAATACCTCAGCAGAAGGAAGGCTTAGAAATCAGCGGGTAGAAGCCACGATTATAAGTTCGAATGGATGATAATTAATGGTTAGTGATTAATGGTTAGTGATTAATGGTTAGTGATTAATGGTTAATGGTTAATAATTCGCCGCTCTTGTGTCTTTTGACCAAGAGCAGAAGCAACGTGCGACGCCACAACTCACACAAAACGCGCGCCTCTTTCGCCGCTCTTGTGTCTTCTGACCAAGAGCAGAAGTAGCGTGCGACGCCAAAGCTGCCGACAGAACCTTAAACTACTCTTATTACATACAATTCAAGTGCCGCGCGTTTTCTTTTGCCGTTTTTGACAAAATTTGTTTTAAAATACGATATTTGTGTTTTAAAATAAATATCCGTTAATGGCAAAAGCGCGTACTATTTTTTTCTGCTCCAGTTGTGGCGCCTCTTCACCCAAATGGCTGGGTAAATGTTCGCATTGTAACGAGTGGAACACTTATCAGGAAGAGATTATACAAAAGGAGACCAGCACAGAGGAAAAACGGCGATCCTGGGGAGGTTCCTCGAGGAGTGAAGCTCCCAAAGCTGTTCGTTTACAGGAAGTTAAGACTGGTAAAACTATAAGATTGGCCACTCCCGACCAGGAATTAAACCGGGTGTTGGGCGGTGGTATTGTACCTGGATCACTGGTATTGATGGGTGGCCAACCGGGCATTGGAAAAAGCACATTGATGCTTCAGGTAGCTATGCAGGTTGACGCCAGGGTGCTGTATGTCAGTGGTGAAGAAAGCGAAGAGCAGATCAAAATGCGGGCCGACCGGGTTAGCAAATTCAGATCAGAATGTTTTATTCTGACTGAAACCAATACCAGTAAAATACTGCAACAGGCAAAGGACTTACAGCCCCAACTCATGGTGGTGGATTCCATTCAAACCATGAGTACCCCGCATCTCGACTCGGCTCCGGGTGGCATTGCTCAGGTTCGTGAATGTGCTGCTGAATTGCTTCGATTTGCCAAAGAAACCAACATCCCCATATTTCTGATCGGTCATATCAACAAGGAAGGAGACATCGCCGGACCAAAATTGCTGGAGCACATTGTGGATTGTGTGCTGCAATTTGAAGGCGATCGCCACAATACCTACCGCATTCTACGGACGCTAAAAAATCGATTTGGGAGTACAGATGAACTCGGTATTTATGAAATGCAGAGTCAGGGACTGCGGGAAGTAAGCAATCCTTCCGAGCTTTTGTTAAGTCAAAAAGATGAAGAATTGAGTGGCTGTGCCGTAGCAGCTACCATGGAAGGTATGCGGCCTATGTTGATTGAAACGCAGGCTTTGGTGTCCAAAGCGGTATTTGGCACACCTCAGCGATCCGCCACAGGATTTGACATGCGGCGGCTTTCCATGCTTCTGGCCGTCCTTGAAAAGCGCTGTGGTTATTATTTCAGCATAAACGACGTATTTCTGAATCTCGCAGGAGGAATCCGAGTAGAGGACCCCGGTATAGATTTGGCCATTGTCTCAGCTCTCATTTCCAGCCTGATAGATGTGAGCATTCCGTCCGACATCTGTTTTGCGGGAGAAGTTGGGCTTTCGGGTGAAATAAGAGCTGTGCAGCGTGTAGAGCAACGTATTGCCGAAGCGGCCAGACTCGGTTTCAAGGAAATTTATGTATCCAAATACGGCATGAAAGGTATTGATCCAAAACGCCACGACATACGCATTCAAACACTGGGCAAAGTGGAAGAGTTGAAAAGAGCCCTTTTTGTTTAGAGCTTGTTCAGGTTTCTATCGCTGGGCTGCAAGTGGAAAATTTCGTTTCATCCTTCGTTGAAATTTTCGCCGAATTGCCCGCATGCGACTGCAAATTTCGCCTCGCCTGAAACAAAATTTTCTCACTTTCGCCTCAGCATAGAAACCTGAACAAGCTCTAATGGAAGGGAATCCAAATGACCTATTTACACATGGTCATTGTGAAAAGACATCAAGACGACACTTTGTAATTAATGAATCCCTGAGCTAGCAATTATGGGTTTCAAATATTACTTTTGCCTGCGTTTAATCCTCTTATCTGATTCATGAACATTATCCGATTTATCAGCAACTGTTTTCCCAGAAACAGTTTTGCGCCACCCTTCCTTCAGGTGTTAATCCAACACCGATGTTGCCAGGTCAATTGGCAAATGTTTTGTTACAGATATATTTCGCTTCAATTTGCAGAATTATCAGCTAAATAATAATTTTTCAGATATTTGGCCCTGATAATACAGAGATGATATGATAATTGCACTGGTTTGAATGACTTGATTGATCTAAAAGCTAATCCTGATCTTCAAAACCAACTTGTGCTGATTATAAAAAGCCGGAAGGCTTAAAACCCCATAACCCTATTCATTTGGTTCAGATGTCTTATGCTTCATAGGCGAGAACCCCGGTTGTGAAAAGTCGCAGCCGGGTTTTTTCTTTTAATGGTTAATGGTTAATGGTCAATGTTGAATTTGACTGAGTATCGTAAGTTTGTTCCATAAAAGGTAAACGGAATTATTTCATTAACCATTTATCATTAACCATTGACCATTAATCTTACAGATACTATCGTTGCGTTGGCAACACCTCCTGGTGTAGGAGCCATTGGCGTGATCAGGTTGTCTGGGCCAAAGGCGATTGCTTTGGCTGACCAGATGTTTGTTGGTAAAAAACTGGCTGGGCAGCCTTCTCATACTGCCCACTTTGGGGTTATCCAGACTGCCGATGGTGAAATGATTGATGAGGTGCTTGTGACCATTTTCCATGAAAACCGGTCTTATACCGGTCAGGAAACGGTGGAAATCAGTTGCCATGGCTCGCCCTATATTCATCAGCGGATCATTGAATTGAGTTTGCAGCTTGGCGCCCGGATGGCCGAGCCCGGGGAGTTTACACTACGTGCTTTTTTGAATGGCAAACTGGATTTGAGCCAGGCAGAAGCCGTGGCCGATCTAATTGCCTCTGAAAATAAGGCTGCTCATGCTGTTGCGCTAAACCAGTTGCGCGGAGGTTTCAAAAAGGAGATTCAGCAATTGCGCGAGGAACTCATTCATTTTGCCAGTCTGGTAGAGCTGGAACTCGACTTTGGTGAAGAAGATGTGGAATTTGTCAATAGAGATGACCTGAAAGAACTTGTGCATAAGATCCAGGATCATTTGGAGCCATTGATCGCCTCCTTTGCCCTGGGAAATGCGCTCAAAACTGGCGTCAGTACCGTTATTGCCGGACGACCAAACGCCGGAAAATCCACCCTGTTGAATGCCCTGCTCCACGAGGAGCGTGCCATCGTTTCAGACATTCCGGGCACCACACGAGATACTATTGAGGAAGTACTGAATATAAAAGGCATACAATTCCGCCTGATAGATACCGCCGGCATACGAGATGCCCAGGATACCATCGAATCCCTGGGTGTGCAACGCACCATGGAAAAGATCGGCCAGGCAGCGATCATCATGTACGTGTGGGATGTAGCCGGCGGCATGACCATTTATGACGTACACAATGACATTGCCGCGCTGACATCTGGCGAGGATCCTACTCAGGAAAACAAACCTGGTTTTATTGTTGTCTGCAATAAAATGGACAAAAATCCCCTATTCGACACCAATTGGCTGCTTGACCCTACGCAACCCGGCATCCACCCCTACCTCCTCGAACCAGAGAAAGAATCAAAGCTGAACATTCATCATTCACCATTTACCATTAACCATTCAGCTCTGCTGCCTGTTTCTGCTAAAAATGAAATGAACATCGAAGCGCTCAAAGACAAGCTTTTCGAATTGGTTGCCGGAGACCAGGCAACTGCGCTTTCCAGTTCCGGCGGTGCCACCATTGTTTCCAACCTTCGGCACCACGATGCCTTGCGCCGTGCAGATGCAGCACTTGAAGATGTACTGAATGCACTCGACAGCGGCATTAGCGGTGATTTTATTGCTCAGGATATCCGCCGGGCGCTTTCCTATCTGGGTGAGATATCCGGTGAGATTGGTGTAGAGGATTTGTTGGGGAATATTTTTGGGAAGTTTTGTATTGGAAAGTAAATACATTTTGTTTTATAAACATGTTTTTTTGTTTTTAAAACCGCTCTGAATGTATGAAAAATGCATCTTAGTTTGTGTTTTTCTACAGTTATTGGCTAATAATGTGTTTATATTTGCTTTGTACAAAAGGTATTCAAATCTAAAACATGGCCTACAATATAGCCCTTTTGCCGCCCCAATTCGACCTTGAATCTAAGGCCATATTAAAAAAAGCTGCATCTGCCCATCGGTATCTTGCCGAATTGAAAGGTGTGGCAACCAGTATTCCTAATGAGAGTATTCTGATCAGCACTTTGGTTCTTCAAGAAGCCAGGGATAGCTCGGCCATTGAAAACATTATTACCACAGAGGATGAGCTTTTCCGAGCCGAGTTGTTTGAAGAATTTGTAGGCCCCGCTCAAAAAGAAGTCCAGAATTACGCCAAAGCACTGCGTTTTGGTTTTGAAAAAATCCGAACGCAGGGCCTTTTAACCCAAAATCTTATCCTGGATATACAACAACACCTGGAGGAAAATCGGGCCGGATTTCGAAAGTTGCCAGGGACCACATTGAAAAACCAACAAACTGGTGATGTGGTGTACACGCCACCACAAGACTACGATGCCATCGTTTCATTAATGGACAACCTGGAAAAAATCATTAACGACGACGACTCCTGGCCATTAGATTACCTGATTAAAATGGCCGTCTTGCATTTCCAATTTGAAAGTATTCACCCCTTTTACGATGGCAACGGACGCACAGGAAGGATAATCAACATCCTGTATTTAGTGAACAAAGGCCTTTTAGATCTTCCTATCCTTTACCTGAGCCGCTATATCATTCGCCATAAAAGTGATTATTACCGCCTGCTTCAAGCAGTTCGTGATCAAAATGCCTGGGAACCTTGGGTGCTGTACATGTTAGAAGGCGTGGAACAAACAGCACGGGGAACCATTCAAACCATTGAGCATATCAGGCGCCTGATGCTGAGCTACAAACACCAAATCCGGAAGCAGTTTCCAAAAATTTACAGTCAAGACCTTCTCAATAACCTGTTTCGACATCCATATACAAAAATCGAATTTGTAATGCATGATTTGCATGTTAGCCGGCCTACTGCAACGCAATATCTCGATAAGCTAAGTGAAGCTGGTTTTCTGGATAAAATGAAAAAAGGGCGCAGTAACTACTACGTGAATGCTCCCTTGCTGAAGGTCTTCTTGGCATAATGATATGTAAAGATTTTGCCGAAATCTTTACATATTTATTTTTCATCTAAAAATTTAAGCGTTTTTTTTACATGAGATGAAAGGCTCTCTGTAGATGCAGCCATGTAAAGAACCCTCTTACCCATTCCTAAACATTACATTTGCCCGTGCTCAAAAAGAGTCACCAGACCTTTGAACCCACTGCCATCATCCAATAAACAGCCCGATGTCGGAACACCAGAAAAAACAACTCGAAACCCAGCTTTGGAACATCGCCAATACGCTGCGCGGTAAGATGGATGCCGATGAATTCCGCGATTATATCCTTGGATTCATCTTTTATAAATATCTGTCTGAAAAGATGCACCTCTATGCCAACCAGATCCTGAAAGAAGATGGTATCCGCTATGAGGACATCGACGAATCCTCCGCAGAAGGACAGGAATATCTGGAAGCCATCAAAGAAGAAGCTGTTTTGCAACTGGGCTATTTTCTGAAGCCCTCCGAACTCTTCCACCAGATCGCTAAAAGAGGAAACTCCGAGCGCGTTGGTGTGGTGCTGGAAGATCAGGCGCCATACGGCAAGAGCAGTTTCATTCTGGAAGACCTGTCGGCCATCCTGAACAACATCGAGCAAAGCACGATGGGTACCGAGAGCGAAGACGATTTCGACAAGCTCTTTGAAGACCTTGACCTCACTTCCACCAAATTGGGCCGCACAGAAGCAGCCAAGAACGACCTGATCGCCAAAGTGCTGGCGCACCTCGATGCCATTGATTTTCAACTGGACAGCACGCAACTCGATGTGCTGGGCGACGCCTACGAATACCTGATCGCACAGTTTGCCAGCGGCGCCGGTAAAAAAGCGGGCGAGTTCTACACGCCGCAGGAGGTATCCAAAGTGCTGGCCAAACTGGTCACCACAGGTAAAAGCAAACTGAAATCGGTGTACGATCCCACCTGCGGCTCCGGCTCGCTGCTTCTGCGTGTGGCCAAAGAAGTGCAGGAAGTGTATAACTTTTACGGACAGGAACTGAACCGTACCACTTACAACCTGGCGCGCATGAACATGATCCTTCACGGCGTACATTACCGCAAGTTTGACATTCGCCAGGAAGACACGCTGGAACACCCGCAGCACCTTGATGAGCGCTTTGAAGCCATCGTGGCCAATCCGCCTTTCTCGGCCAACTGGAGCGCCAGCCCCCTGCACATGAACGACGACCGCTTCAGCCAGTACGGCAAGCTGGCGCCGGGCTCCAAGGCCGATTTCGCCTTTGTACAGCACCTGGTGCACCACCTGGCCGATAACGGACAAATGGCGGTGGTACTACCTCACGGTGTGCTGTTCCGCGGCGCCGCAGAAGGCCATATACGCCAGTACCTAATCGAAGACCGAAACTATCTGGATGCTGTAATCGGTTTGCCGGCCAATATCTTTTACGGTACCAGCATACCCACCTGCATCCTGGTGCTGAAAAAATGCCGGGAAAACCCTGAGGACATTTTATTCATAGACGCCAGCCAACATTTTGAAAAAGGCAAAAACCAGAACCGCCTGCGCGAAGAAGACATTGACAAGATCGTAAACACATACCGGGAACGCAAAAGCGAAGACAAATACAGCTACGCCGCGCCTCTTAGCGAAGTACAGGAAAACGAGTACAACCTGAACATACCCCGCTACGTGGATACCTTTGAAGAAGAAGAACCGGTGGATATAGAAGCCGTAGCCCAGGAACTGACCCTGCTGGACAAAGAACTGATAGTCGCCGATGATGCCATTGCAGGTTTTTGTAAGGAATTAGGCATTTCAACGCCTTTTTAAAACCAGAACGCTATGAATACTGCTGAAAAGAAAGTTCCAGTTTTGCGGTTTCCTGGGTTTGAAGGGGAGTGGAAGGAGAGGAAATTAGGAGAAGTTACAAAAGTCGAAAGAGGACGGTTTACACCCAGGCCAAGGAATAACCCTAAATATTATAATGGTCAAATACCATTTGTTCAAACTAGCGATGTTGTCAATTCAAACGGCCGAATTGGGACATATACTCAGACATTAAATAATGATGGACTAAAGGTGAGCAAATTATTTCCTAAAGGAACAATCTTGATTACCATTGCCGCAAACATTGGGTATTCAGGAGTTTTAGAATTAGGGATGGCTTGTCCAGATAGCTTAGATTGGCATTACATGTAATAAATCTATTTATAATTATTTTCTCAACCTATACCTTGAAATTGAGCAGCCTAAGATGGATTATCTAGCTGTGGCAGCTACACAAAAGAATATTAACGTTGAATTTATAAAAAATTACAAAATTGGTATTCCTAAATACCCCGAACAACAAAAATCGCCGCCTTCCTTACCGCCATAGACAGTCGCCTAAGCCTGCTGGAGCGTAAAAAGACCCTGCTGGAGCAATACAAAGAGGGCTGATGCAACGGATATTCTCACAGGAGCTTCGGTTTAAGGATGAGGATGGGAAGGAGTTTCCGGCGTGGGAGGAGAAGAAGTTGGGGGGATATTGCGCGCTTCTCAAAGGGCAAAGATTTCAAAATCTGAAATTGAGGATAATGGAGTATTGGAGTGTATAACATACGGAGAATTATATACTACTTATGGGGAACTGATTAATAAAGTGCAATCTCACAAACTTACAGGCAAAAGAGACTTAGTCTTGAGTAATGCAAATGATGTAATAATTCCTGCTTCTGGAGAAACCCATTTAGACATCGCAACTGCTTCATGTGTACTAAAGCGAGGAGTTGCATTAGGAGGCGATTTAAACATAATAAGGTCAAAAACAGATGGGGTCTTCTTGGCTTATTATTTAAATAATGCAAAAAAACGAAATATTGCAGGTCTGGCACAGGGAAGCTCGGTTGTTCACCTTTATTCAAGCCAACTTAAATTGCTCGACATTCACCTCCCCTCCCTCTCAGAACAACAAAAAATCGCCAATTTCCTCACCGCCATTGACCAAAAAACAAACCTGATTACAATCCAAATCGACAAAACCAAAACCTACAAAAAAGGCCTGCTGCAACAATTATTTGTGTAAAAACCCGCACACCCATGACCCAATCGGAACAAATACTGGAAGACAAGCTGGTAAAGCAATTAGGAAGCCTGGGGTATGATTTTGTAGCCATCAAGGATGAGGAAAAGCAGATTATGGATTTAATGACCGAATTGAAATAAGTAACCCGGGAAAGCCTATGGTCAATCCAGAGCGGTTTATTGATGGATACCAGTCGCGAAACGAAGGACTGGCAGCTGCTATGCGACGTCTGGGATACTGTGAAGAAAAAGGAAGCGGGATAGACAAAGTAATTTTTGAAGTAGAATATTGGCAATTGCCCGCGCCTGATTTCCGGGTGAATGAAACCCATACACAGGTTATTTTGTATGCACATAAAGAACTTAATGACATGAATAAAGGGGATAAGGTACGTGCCTGTTACCAGCATTGTTGTTTGCTATTCGTCTCCAACCAACGAATGTCCAACCAAACCCTGCGCGAACGATTCAAGATCAAGGAAGAAAATTATTCCATTGCTTCCCGTATCATGCGTGATACCCTTGAAGCCGGCCTCATTAAACTTGAAAACCCCGATAACAAGTCAAAAAAATACACGACGTATATCCCGTTCTGGGCCTAATCTTATGTGACGGCAATGTGATACACACCGTCCAATATACACACAAGCAATTGAAAATCAATATTTTGTTTATGTGACGGTCATGTGACAGGACAAAACAATATATCATTTCAAAGATTGATGTCCGTAATGGCACTAATGGTAATTTACCAAACGAATTAGAAGCTCCAGTAGTTACTGTTGACTTTGTACTTTTGAACCAACGCCCGTAGAAACAACTATTTGTGTAAAACCCGCAAACCCATGACCCAATCGGAACAAATACTGGAAGACAAGCTGGTAAAGCAATTAGGAGGCCTTGGGTATGATTTTGTAGCCATCAAAGACGAGACAGCACTGCTGGCCAACCTGAAAGCCCAGCTGGAAAAGCACAACGGCATCCGCTTTTCCGACAATGAGTTTTCCAAGATCCTGAACCACCTCAACAAGGGCAATGTATTCGACCGGGCCAAAACGCTGCGCGACAAATTTCAGTTTACCCGCGACAGCGGCGAAAGCGCCTACATCGAGTTCCTGAACCTGGATCACTGGTGTCAGAACCAGTATCAGGTAACCCGGCAGGTGAGCATGGAAGGAGCCTATAAAAACCGCTACGATGTGACTTTGCTGATCAACGGCCTGCCTCTGGTACAGATCGAGCTGAAGCGCCGAGGATTGGAACTCAAGGCGGCTTTCAACCAGATCAACCGCTACCAGCGACACACCTTCTGGGCATCTTACGGCCTGTTTCAGTACGTGCAGTTGTTTGTGATCAGCAACGGCGTTAACACAAAATACTACGCCAACAACCGGCGGCAATCCTTCAAGCAAACCTTTTTCTGGACCGATCAGGACAACAAGGCCATCACCCAACTGGAAGGCTTTGCCGAGGCTTTTCTGGAGAAATGCCACCTCTCCAAAATGATCTGCAAGTACATTGTGCTGCACGAGTCCGACAAGATCCTCATGGTGCTCCGGCCATATCAGTACTACGCTACTGAGGCGATTATCGACAGGGTAAAGAACAGTACCAAAAACGGGTATATCTGGCATACAACTGGCTCGGGAAAGACGCTCACGTCTTTCAAGGCCAGTCAGGTACTTATGAAACTGCCTCAGGTGCACAAGGTGGTTTTTGTAGTGGATCGCAACGACCTGGATTACCAGACCACCAAAGAGTTCAACAGTTTTTCAGACGGAAGCGTGGATGGCACTGACAACACCAATGCCCTGGTAACGCAGTTTTCCGACACCACCAAATTGATCGTTACCACCATCCAAAAACTAAATACAGCCATCAGCAAACAGCGCTATCTGGCCAGGATGGAACGGCTTCAGGACAAGCGGATTGTGTTCATATTTGATGAGTGTCACCGTAGCCAATTTGGAGAAACGCACAAGCGAATAAAGGCCTTCTTTCGCAACCATCAAATGTTTGGCTTTACAGGCACACCAATCTTCGCGGATAATGCCGTGGCGAACAAACTCGGCAAGCGTACCACCAAAGAGCTCTTTGATGATTGTCTGCACAAATATGTTATTACCAACGCGATCAAAGATGAAAATGTACTGCGGTTTTCGATTGAGTATGTTGGCCGCTACAAGCAGAAGGAAGACAGTCTAACCAATCTGGATATTCCGGTAGAAGCCATCGACACTCAAGAGCTATTGGAATCACCGGATCGTCTGGAAAAAATTGTAGGATACATGCTCGCTCATCACCGGCGCAAGACACACCAGCAGGACTTTACTGCTATGTTTTGTGTGAGCAGCGTGGAAACACTAATCAAATACTATGAAATCTTCAAGCGGAAGAAACAAGAACAGGACCATGATTTGCGAATAGCTACCATTTTCAGTTATTCAGCCAACGAAGAAGATTCGGATGCGGATGGCATGATCGGTGAGCCGGACTTTGATTTCAGAGATAGTACCCCTGTAAACAAACATACCAGGGAGAAACTGGATGAGTTCATTGCAGATTACAATGCAATGTTCAAAACCAAGTTTTCGACTAAGGACAGCCAGAGTTTTTACAACTATTACAAAGACATAGGGAAGCGAATCAAAGACCGGGAACGTGACACTTTTCAGGAAAAGGACAGGGTAGATATTCTCCTGGTTGTAAATATGTTTTTGACTGGCTTCGATGCCAAAATGGTCAACACGCTTTACGTTGATAAAAACCTGAAGCACCACGGCCTTATCCAGGCTTTTTCACGTACCAACCGGATTCTGAATGAGGTCAAATCTTACGGGAATATTGTTTGCTTTCGCAACCTCAAAGAGGCAACCGATGATGCCATAGCCCTTTTCTCAAATCCCGAAGCAAAAGAAGTTATTCTGATGCAGCCGTATGAGGTCTATGTCAGGAAGTTCAACGAAGCACTCGTCAAACTGCTTAAAATCGCTCCCACCATTGACAGTGTAAACGATCTGCCAAGTGAAACGGAAGAACTGGAATTTGTTAAGGCTTTCCGTGAATTGATGCGGCTGAAAAATATCCTCACCGGCTTCTCAGATTTTGAGTTTGCTGATCTGGATATGGAAGAGCAAGAATTTGAAGACTACAAAAGCAAGTACCTGGACATCTACGACAAAGTAAAAACCACACACACTAAAGAGAAGGTTTCCATTCTCGATGATGTGGACTTTGAACTGGAACTCATCCACCGGGACGAAATCAATGTAGCCTACATTTTGAAGTTGCTAAGTGCGCTGCATGAAGCAGCCGAAGAAGAAAGGGAGAAACAACGCAAAGCCATCATCGACCTTCTTGGAGGAGAAGCTCAACTTCGCAGCAAGAAAGAACTTATCGAGAAGTTCATCAATGAGAATCTGCCCAGGATCAAAGACGTTGAAACCATCCCAGAAGAATTTGACACTTTCTGGAATTCAGAACGAGCCAATGCCTTGGCTGCCTTATGCTCAGAAGAAAAGTTGATCCCTGAAAAGCTTCAGACTGTCATTGACAATTATCTGTTTTCCGGCCGCACACCGCTTCGGGAAAGTGTTGTGGCAACCTTGGAAGTAAAGCCAAAACTGCTGGAACGCAAAAGCATTGTAGAAAGGGTAATTGCTAAAATTTTGGAGTTTGTGGACACTTTTGATGATGGTATGGGGAGTGTTTGAGGAATTAACCAGAATGGTAAAAACTAAAACCATCTACTTTCATCATTTCCCTCTGGTAATGATGATAACGAATCAAATTAAGGCTTTCTTCATGGGCTAAACTAATATCAATAAAATTATGGAGGAACCAATAAATCAGCCTGTTGAACCAGTTAATCAACAGCCCTCGCAATTGGGTCGCAATGGCATATCATGGAGAAATCTACTGATAGGTATCTTCATTGGAATTCTTATTGGCATTGCAGGTTTGCTTTTTTATCAGGAGAATCTGCCCAAAATTACGAACGCCCTTTACACAGCGACCTGGGTTCTTTTTGGCCTTGTGATCATTACCTTCCTCCTTTTTTGGGGATTCAAAGAATATTTAACTCGTTCTATTTTTGGTTCTAAGATTGGCGGAGCAGCAGATATTATAGAAGATTCCCAGCGGGCTTCAGACATAATTATTGAGCGTGTGGCAGATCGGGTATTCTCAGATTTACCGGTTGAGGAAAGAGGACGGATTAAGTTTATTCTGCCAAGGTTAACAAACTGGTTTATTTGGTCCAGACTTCGCAATTGGTGGTGGCAATGGTTATTAGGGTTATTTGTATCCCTGGGTGGTATTACAGGAACAATATTATTGATGAATCAGAATGAGTTATTACAAGCTCAGAATGAAAAAATAGAGAAGCAAACGGAATTGGCAACGCTTCAAATGTCTCTCGAAGAAGCCAGTCGAAGAAGTACTTTAATTGTATTAATGAGTAACATTTTAGACAAGGTAGACAATGAGATCGAGGCTCAAAAAAAAGCGCTTGGCGCTGGCAATTTAGAAGACAACAAATATTCACTAAGTCAATCTTTAATCGGTCAGATTGCAGCTCTGAGCCACTCTTTTAAACCTTATAGGTTTCTAGATGCTGATACACTAATTGGGAAACCTTTGAGTCCCGAACGGGGCCAATTGTTATTTACTCTAACAAGGCTACCCTTGGATTCTAGCATCTTTAATGAAATTTACGAATCGTCAAATTTTAACAAAGCAGATCTGGGTGGAGCAAATCTTAGCGGAGCATATCTATGTGGGGCTAGTTTAATGGAAGCAAATCTGAGTTTTGCTAACTTGGGTGGCGCAAATCTGGGCAGAGCAAATTTGAACAGAGCCGATCTGTATAGGGCAAATTTGAATGAAGCGGTTTTATACGGAACAGATTTCAGTTATGCTATATTAGACGGTATAGAGCTGAGAGAAGTGAATTTGAATGGTGCCATTCTGAGAGGAGTGGAATTTAGGTGGGTGGATTTAGAAAACGTTGATTTAAGCAATTCAAACCTTAGTGGTGCAGATTTGAGTGGGTTGAATTTAACTGAAACTATTTTAAGAAAAGCAGATTTAAGCGGAGCAGATTTAAGCTCTGCAAATTTGAGTGGAGTAGATTTGAGCTATGCAAAATTTGGTGCAATTGATATCAGTGGAGAATCTTGGCACTCAATTTTTCTAGGAACTAATATTGACAGTACAAATTTCACCAATGCAAACATGACTGGAGTTTATTTTGGAGATACCGGTGCATTGACCTATGAGCCACAAAAGAATTTTGCCAACGCATCTGCCGCCAATGCTGCCGTGGAAGGTTTTGTAAGAGCAGCGGCTATTGAATTAGAAAATGGTATTCGTATCAATGCTGTTAGTCCTGGAGTGATTGAAGACTCCCCTCAGTATTTCCCCTACTTTCCAGGTGAAATACCGGCAACCATGCAGCAGTTGGAGTTTGGCTTCCGAAAAAGTGTGTTTGGAGCGAATACAGGTCAAATTATTACCCTTAATTAATTTTTTTAAATCCCCATTTGCAAGGGTCGTTGCCATTAAATGTCAGCGGCCTTTTTTTATGGAACGAGACACACCAATCACCTCCCGCACTGACCCACAACATCGCATTCCTCCTACTTCCTGCTACATTTTTGTACATCATGATGAGGATAACTTTTCTCGCAGAAAAGAAGCCTCACAGCTCACCACAAAAATGTACATACTATGATAAACAGAATTATTAGCATTGCCGTGCTCCTGATTGCAGTTGCCCTGGTTTCCTGCAAAAAGGACAATAACGACTCCAATACGCTGGGAGGTGATACAAATATCGATCTTACAAAAGTCGACAGTGTATCCGGCGTGTATGCGCAACTCGATGGAGGTTCCAGTGTCTCCGTCGACATTAAGGTGAAATCCAACAACAATGGAGAAGTGACTTATACAGGCACACTGGATTTGCTTTCACTTCCTGCCGATCTGCAAAGCAAGGCCCTGGAAATTTATAATGACCATGGCGACTATTATGAAGCCAGCAAATACGTGACCCTGACTCCGGATATGAAACTCAATTTCGAGTTTACAGTCCGGATCACCTCAGAGGGCTACATGGATTACTTTACCAATGACGAACCCTGGGTGATGGTGAAGTACAATGATCCGGAAGGGACAAAGTACACTGTGACAAACAAAAACGGAGAAACACTCACCAGAACTGTTACGGAGAAAACCGGTCAGGATGACTGGCCTTATGGGTTTTTCTATATAAAAACCAGCAAGGTGGAACAAGAGGTGGCTTCCGATGATCCACTGCTAGCATCGATCAGCTACAGAGCCAACCATAAATTTGGACTGGTGTACCTGGAATACAACTTCCTCGATGGGACAACACTGGAGATTGATTTGTTCCCGTGGTTTTTGTTTTAGGGTGAAATGTCGGATTTCTGTTTAGTACCAGACACCCCTGCCTTGGGTTGTTCCAAACAATCCGGGAAGGTGCCGAGTACCGAAATGTATGTAGAATTCGACGTCAAATATTTTTTTTAGGTGCAGCGCACCGGAACGTAACCAATATCACGGTGCGCTGCACCTTTTTGATTTCATTCAATTTACTGGCTAAAGACGTTTCGGTGCTCTGCACCTAATATTCTTACTTAGGCTCATCAGGTCATATCCGAGCCGGACGCCCCCCTTACGCTTTATTCTCCCTTCTTAGTACTTTTTTACACTTTCCTCAAGGTCTGAGCAGACATTTTCCCATGTTTTTGAAAAAAATTGATTTGCCCTGGGTACATGTTTTCCTTTCAAGACACATCCCTCCAAACAAATCATCCAAGCCATTATTCAGCTTGATCAAAAAAACAAATTCAAAGTGTCATGAAAAAAAATCTGCTCTCTCTCCTGTTCTTGCTTAGCCTTGTTGCCCCAGGCCTTGCCATCACGGATGTCTGTTCCTTTACCGTAAGCCCTGATAGCAAAGTGGCTGCATTTGCCAATGGAGAAGATGTAACTGTTTACCTGTCGTACACGACAGACCAACCGGCCGGTGTGCGCATTTATGTTCGGCCATATTCAAATGGAAGCCTTTCCCCAAATTACACAGCCGATGCATCACCTATCTACTATGGCTCCGGTGTTGCAAACAGTTCATTTACCATTTCATCTGGCGACGTAATGGTGGACGAGATACGCGTTGAAGTGTACAAGTCTGACAATTCCACACTGCTTCGCCGTCTGTGGATTCCTGTTCAACACCATTTTGGACAAAATGGCGTGCACAATTTCACGTACTCACACAGTCCAAACCTCAGTTCTTTCCTGTTAAATGAAAAATTCACCACCTATTTCAAATATAACATCAATTATCCTGGTGGTGCACGCATTTACGTTCGCCCGTATACCAATGGAGCGCTCACTCCGGATTACTACGGTTCCGGCTCCGCGGTATTCTCTGGAAGTGGTTCTGCAAGTGCCTACATTTACATTAAATCGGGTAAAAATGTTCATGTGGATGAGCTCAGAGTACGCATAGTAAGTCCCGATCAATCGGTAATCATCGATGAATTTTTTGTCCCGGTTAACCTGTATTACAGTACTATAAAAATTACGGGCATTCATGGACAAGCTGGCAATTACGTAAGCGTAAATACAGACCGGACAATAAGTTACAATTACTCTACTACGGAGCCCGAAGGTGTACGCATTTACCCAAGGCCTTTCACCAATGGTGCGCTCACACCAGATTATGCCGTTTCAGGTTCTCCAATGCTCACTGGTTCAGGCTCTTCAAGCAACACAGTCACCGTTAAGAGTTACAATAAGAAAATTGATCACATGCGCTTCGTGGCAAAGGACGAAGCCACAGATGAGGTTCTGTTGGAAATGTACCATCCAATTGAATATACTTTCGGCAATTTCCTGATTGATAATATTCAACTATGCCCATCACCGAATGTCCGGATGTTGAATGGCCCAAAAGTGAACATCAACTACGATTTTAAGAACAATGCCAACATGAGCGCCCGTGTATTTGTAACGCCATTTACCAATGGATCGCCAACAAGCGGCGCAGTTACCTCCATCTCACCGCTTCACAACGTGGGATCAGGAAGCGAATCGGCTTATTTCAGCATAAACATTGGCAATGCCATTGTGGATCAGCTTCGCTTTCGGGTAACCAATGGCGATCAATCCCAACTAATCGCCGATTACTTTATTCCGGTACACTATGTCTTTGGCGATGCAACAACCCCGGTGATTGAGGTGAAAGACATAGTAAGCGATATCCAGATTTTCCCAAACCCAACAGTAAACGATGCCAATCTTGAAGTTCAAGTGAAAGAAGATCAGACAGTACAAGTAATGGTGCTTGATCTCAGTGGTCGCGTATTGCTCGACCTCGGTACCCGCGACCTGAATGCTGACAGCCCCGAACAATGGCAAATCCCGACCGCAAGTCTTGCAAACGGTTCTTATCTGGTGCGCGTAGAAGGCAACGCTTTCAAAACCGTAAAGAAATTGGTTGTACTCAAGCAATAAGGCTCAGACACGCTGAGATTTTCACAGGGCAGCTCACCGGGGAAGTTCCGGTGGGCTGTTGTTTTTTTAAGATTATGAGTATTTAAATTTGCCAGTCAAGTAAAGAGGCATACACACTCTTAAGCCAATCTTAAGCCAAGCCTAACCCATAACTAACAGAAATAGTCCAACATTTGAGCGATGAGAATCCTAATTGTCGAAGATGAAGCCGGAATTGCAGCCTTTCTAAAGCAGGGCCTGGAAGAGGAATCCTATGCTGTGGACGTAGCCAGTAATGGCAGGACAGGGCTTGATTTGGCACTCAGCGGAGAATACGATCTTTTACTTCTCGACTGGATGTTACCAGGTTTGAGCGGCATTGAAATTTGTCGGCAGTTTAGAAAAGAGTTTCAACAGACACCTGTCATTTTTTTAACGGCCAAAGACACTGTAGACGAAACGGTGTTTGGCTTACAATCAGGAGCGAATGATTACATCAAAAAACCCTTTCATTTTGAAGAGCTGTTGGAAAGGGTGAGGGTTCAACTCCGGCCAAAATCGGGTGAGCACGCCGTTTTCAAGCTGGGTAATATCACACTGAATACAGAAACACACCAGGTATTGAAGGAGGATATGGAGATCCATTTGACGCAAAAGGAATTTGCTCTATTGGAATATCTGATCAGGAACAAAGGCAAGGTGTGCCGCCGCACCAGGATCATTGAAAGTGTCTGGGACATAAATTTCGAATACAATACCGGTGTCATTGATGTGTATATCAATGCTTTACGCAAAAAGCTCCTGTTAACACCCGAAGAAAACTACATACAAACCATCCGTGGTATTGGATATATAGCAAAGGAAATATGAGCCTGAGTTTTAAAAACCGGATTGCATTCCATTACATGATCGCTACGGCAGTGATCATGGCCATAGCCTTTGTATCTATTTTTTTTGTTGTTCAAAGAACTGTGATCAGGAATCTGGACAATGACTTGTCCTATGAGGCAAAAAAACATACTGGTGAAATCACCATAACTGGTGACAGCATTCTGTTCAAAAACAAGGCGGAATGGGAAGAACGGGAGCATCGTGAAATACACGTAAATCCGGTATTTATCCAATTGATAGATAACAAAGGAAGACTGATGGACAAGTCTCCCAACCTTAAGGAACAATATCTTCCCTTTAAGGATACCAAACTCGGTGGTCATTTTGATGCCATGCTGAGCAGTAAAGCCATTCGCCAGGTACAGTTGCCCATTGAGCAAAATGGTAAGGTCGTCGGTTATATACTTTCTGCGATGTCCTCGGAATCCGCTTTGTCAATCATTCAGAAACTTAGGAACACACTGATACTATCATACCTCGTCATTTTATTCGGATTGTACTTCATTTCCAGATCTTTAGCAGGTAGGAGCATAAAACCGGTTAAAAATGTCACGGATACCATTACACGAATTACTACACACAACCTAAAAGAAAGAGTAGAGCTGCCTCAAAACAAGGATGAGATCCATGAGCTATCAACAGGGTTCAACGCCCTCCTTGAACGCATCGAGGATGCCATAGAGCGGGAAAAACAATTCACTTCCGATGCCTCCCATGAGTTGAGAACGCCACTTGCCACGCTCAGAGGAACGCTTGAAATCCTGATCCGGAAGCCAAGGACGCAACAAGAATATGAAGAAAAAGTGCGCTATAGCCTGCTTGAAATAGAGCGCATGACCAGAATTCTGGAGCAATTACTCATGCTGGCCAGGTTGGATGGCGGACTGATCAAGGAAAACAAAATGGTGCCGTTGACACAATTAATTCACGAATCCCTGTCGAGATTTGATGGTGAGATTTCTGCCAAAGGCCTCATAATTGACCTTAGCCTTGAAGGCCATGAGAATTTTACTGTTCCACAATTTTACACCAACCTTATTTTCGATAACCTGCTGAGCAACGCCATCAAATACTCCAAAGAAGGCTCTCCAATAACCATTGGTATTCAAAAACTCGGTGATCAGATGGTATGCCGCATAGAGGACGAGGGAATAGGCATTGAGGAACAGGACATTCAACACGTTTACGGAAATTTTTATCGCTCGGATGCACTCAACCACAAGCATATTTCAGGAATAGGGCTCGGATTGAGTATTGCCAAAAAATCGGCAGATGCCATTCATGCCAAACTGGAAATCGAAAGCGTTTTACACAAAGGCACGACTGTAAGTATTGTTTTTTAAGCAAATCATAAGAAACACTTGAGAATTGGCTCAGATGCCTGCGGATACCTTTGATGTGTAAAACAACACATCGATGTTAGACAAAATTATCCAGTACAGTATCCGTCACAAGCTGATTGTCTTGCTTTTTTCTGCCGGCATTGTCGCGTTTGGTCTGTACTCTCTTTCCGAAATTCCGATCGGGGCCGTACCAGATGTAACCAATAATCAGGTTCAGATCATTACTACCTCCAGAAATCTGGCTACAGTTGATGTAGAGAAGTTTCTAACCTATCCTGTTGAACTTGAAATGGCGAACCTTCCCGATGTCAGGGAGATTCGGTCGATTTCAAAATTCGGGTTATCTGTGGTTACCGTGGTTTTTAATGACCACATAGGAACCTATCTGCCCAGACAACTGATTGCCGAAAAGATCAAGGTGGCAGAGGAAAAAATCCCGGCGGGATTCGGCACTCCGTTCATGGGCCCGATTTCCACAGGACTGGGAGAAATTTATCAATATGTCATAGAGGTAGACTCAGCCCATCAAAAGGATTATTCCCTTTCCGACATCAGAACCATTCAGGACTGGGTTGTCAAACGGCAGCTCTCGGGTATTCCAGGCGTGATCGAAGTGAATACCTGGGGTGGTTACCTCAAGCAATACGAAGTAGCGGTTGATCCTGAAAAGCTCAGAAGCTTCAACATCTCCCTTTCTCAGGTTTTTGCTGCCATTGAAAAAAACAACAGTGTTGCCGGCGGCGGCTACATTGAGAAATCAAACCAGGCTTATTTTATCCGCGGGGAAGGGCTGGTTTCTTCGCTTGAAGACATTGAAGAGATCGTAGTGGAAAACAGGGGAGGTACACCCATATTAATAAGAAATGTTGCCAACGTTGGGTTCGGTCATGCCACCCGCTTTGGCGCTATAACCGGAAATGGAGAAGGAGAAAAGGTATTGGGTCAGGTCATGATGCTGAAGGATGCCAACTCCAAAGCAGTTATTGAAGCTGTAAAGAAAAGAGTTGCCGAAATTTCTCCGAGCCTGCCCCCCGGCATTTCCATCAATCCATTCCTCGAACGGAGTGAATTGATTGGCAAAACAACGATGACCATTGCAGAAAACCTTATTCTGGGTTGCCTGATCGTCATATTTGTGGTGGTATTGTTACTGGGCAACTTCCGATCCGGATTGGTAGTAGCCACGGTCATACCCATGTGTCTGTTGTTTGCTTTGTCGCTCATGCACATTTTTGGAGTGGATGCCAACCTGATGAGCCTGGGCGCCATTGACTTCGGTATCATCATAGACGGAGCGGTTATCATTGTGGAGTACATCGCATTCAGGGTTACTGCCGAGCGGATGAAACTGGCGAGTTTACCAGCTGACGAGAAACAACATTACCTGGACAACATTGCACATCACGCCGCCAGCAAAATGATGCACTCCGCCGTTTTTGGCCAGCTGATCATCATCATAGTATTCATTCCGATTTTATCACTTGTTGGTGTGGAAGGTAAAATGTTCAAGCCTATGGCCCTGGTATTCAGTTTTGCACTCGTGGGCGCCATGGTTTTATGTTTTACCTACGTTCCCGTTCTGGCCTCTATGTTTATTAAACCATCTGACCCTGAAAAACGCAGCATTTCAACTCGCCTGATCAGATTTCTGGAGAATATGTACAGGCCGAGCATTTCCTGGGCGCTTCGCAGCAAAAGGCTGGTGTTGAGCATGTCGGTTCTGCTACTTCTTTTCACCGGATTATTATTCACAAGGATGGGCGGAGAATTTGTGCCTACACTTGATGAGGGCGATTTTGTGATTCAACCGGTACTGAAAACAGGTTTGTCCCTCAGCAAAACTGCCGAGACCACCACCCGAATTGAAAAGATATTGAAAAAATTTCCCGAAGTAGAACAGGTGGTCAGCAGGATAGGCGCCGCGGAAGTACCCACAGATCCTATGTCGATGGAAGAAAGTGATGTGATCATCAAACTGAAACCCATCAAAACATGGACCTCGGCAACAAGTAAGGATGACCTTGCAGACAAGTTCAAAAGTGCCTTGACTGAAGAAATCCCGGGGGTTGATTTTGAATTTACGCAACCTATTGAAATGCGTTTCAACGAACTTATCACCGGTGTGAGAGCCGACCTGGCGATCAAAATTTTTGGAGAAGACCTTGACATATTGCACGAAAAAGCCTTGGAGATCGAAAAAGCGATTGATGGCATACCCGGGGCTGCGGATATTTCAGTGGAGAAAGTAGCAGGACTACCGCAAATGACGGTTAGCTACAACCGGCATAACATTGCCAAATACGGCCTCAACATCGAGGATCTCAACAACCTGATCACCACGGGGTTTGCGGGGGCCTCTGCAGGAACCGTCTTTGAAGGGGAAAAACAATTTGACCTGGTAATCCGGTATGATGCAGCCCATCACCAGGATATTCAGCATATCGAAACAGCCAGTGTTCAGCTTCCCAATGGTCACAGCCTGCCATTGAGTGAATTTGCCACGATTCGCTATACAAAAGGGCCCGCAAAGATTTCAAGAGATAATACAAAACGCAGGATTGTAGTGGGTGTAAATGTCCGCAACAGGGACCTCGAATCTGTGGTAAACGACGTCAGAGACAAGATCAATCGCGAAGTCAAATTACCAACCGGATATACCATTGAATACGGCGGGCAATTTGAAAACCTGCGAACCGCCCGCGCGAGGCTGACTATTGCCGTTCCCATAGCCCTGGTACTCATTTTTATCCTGCTGTACTTTGCTTTTAATTCCATCAAAGAAGCCCTGATCATTTACAGCGCCATACCGCTTTCAGTTGTCGGCGGGGTCATTCTTCTGTATTTGCGGGATATGCCCTTCAGTATTTCTGCCGGTGTAGGGTTTATTGCGCTATTTGGCATTGCTGTCCTAAATGGCATTGTGTTGATAGAGGAATTCAAGGAGCTGAAATCACACGGTATAACAGAATTAAACAAGCGAATCTTGATGGGAACACATAACCGGTTAAGGCCTGTATTGCTCACAGCCTCAGCAGCGGCACTCGGCTTTTTACCCATGGCCATTTCTACTTCTGCAGGCGCCGAGGTACAAAGACCATTGGCAACCGTGGTGATAGGCGGACTTGTTTCCGCTACGATACTTACGCTGATTGTTTTGCCTGTTTTGTATGCGCTTTTCGACCGAAAAGGACACCGGCCGGGTGGAAAAACGGCAAAAGTCATCATGTTGCTATTCGGCATTCCCTTCCTCGGAATGGGACAAAACACCTCCATTAGTCTGGAAGAAGCCCTGCAAATTGCCAAGACAAACAACCTGGGAATAAAAGCCTCGGAACAACGCATTATTCAAAGTCAACAACTGGAAAACACCGCTTTTGACCTCGGCAGAACGGAGTTCTATTTTAACAAGGATCAAAACAACATTGCACCAAACAACCAGGCTCTCAATGTATTTGGTGTCAACCAATCATTTAAATTGCCGGCGCTGTACAAGGCTCAGAGAAAAGTTCTTCAGGGGAAAACGCTGCTGCAAACAGATAAAATGGAAGTAAGTCAACTTCAGTTGACGAAGATGGTTTCCAGGGCGTATTACGAAGTAGTTTACTGGAAATTGCAGCTAAGCAATTACAAATATCTGGATAGTCTGTATGCCTCCTTTCAACTGGCAGCGAAAAAGAGATTTGATCAGGGTGAAACAAACCTGCTCGAAACGCTCACTGCTGAAACGAAAGGGAAGGAAGTCTCCCTGGCTTTGAAACAAGTGCAGGCAAGTCTCGAAAAATCTTATGTAAGCCTTCACCAATTGCTTCAAACTGACTCCATTGTTGGAGTTAGCACTACTCGTCTGGATCGCTTGCCCTTGCTCCCCTTGGATACTGCCAACCATTCCGAGCTAAGCTATCTGGCACATTCTCTGGAATTATCGAAGCAACAAATCAACCTGGAAAAGCAAAGACTCCTGCCCGATGTTTCTCTCGGCTATTTTCAGGGTACAAATGGAGGCTCTGGTACTCAATTTTATCCAGGATATCAGATAGGCACAAGTGTTCCTTTGTGGTTCAAACATCACAAATCAACAATTGCTGCTGCCAAAACAGAAACATCAATTCTTGATTTTGAGAGCAAGCAATACGCGATCCTGCTTGAGGATAAATACAAGGCTTTGACCATTGAATTGAAACAACTGGAAGAAAAGCTCAATTATTATGAATCAAGCGGAAAGTCACTACAGGAAAAAACCATTCTTCACGCTTCAAAAGCCTTTCAGAATGGTGAAATAAACTATCTGGAATACATACAACTATTGGGTAATGCCCAAAGCATTGAAACCAATTACCTCAACTCCCTTTTCCAATACAATATGACGGTATTGGAGGCAAACTATTTAATTATTGGAAATGAATAAGCTCCCTTTCAATTTTACAACAAAACAATTTGCAGGCATCATTGCGGTGCTTCTGCTTGGATGTATCATTGCCTGTAACTCCGGCAATGTAGAGACCGTAACCATAGAAGGCAGTGCCGATACTCCAACCAGTTCAAACTTTGAGTTGAGCCAAACCCAATTCCAATCATCAGAAATGAAATTGGGAACCCTGGAAAAAACGACATTCCATGAAGTGGTAAAATCCACCGGAATGCTGGATGTCCCACCAGAATACCGGGCATCTGTGAGCGCTTATTTTGGAGGTACGGTAAAAAACCTGTCACTAATCCCGGGAGTTTGGGTTAAGAAAGGTCAGGTACTTTTTGTACTGGAAAATCCGCAATACGTACAAACCCAGCAAGAATACCTGGAGGCGAAAGGGAAGTTAGCCTATCTGAAATCAGATTATGACAGACAAAAAAATCTGGTTCAGGACAATGTCACTTCTCAGAAAAACTATCTGAAAGCCGAATCTGACTACACCGTAACCCGGGTTCAAATGGAGTCTTTGGCTAAAAAGCTTTCATTAATGAATATTGACCCCAATACCCTGAACCTCGAAAATTTACAAACAACCATGGCTATATTATCCCCAATAAGCGGTTATGTCAACGAGGTGCACATAAGCAAGGGTTCATTTCTCAATCCTTCACAGGAAGCGCTCACCATTGTAAGCACCGATCACCTTCATTTGGAACTAAATGTATTTGAAAAGGACGTGGCCAACATTCGCATTGGCCAAGCCATCAAATTCAGGGTTCAAAACAATGATCGTACCGAGTACAGCGCCTCCGTGCATTTAATAAACAAAGTAATTGACGAAGAAAAACGCAGCATTGGCATACACGGGCATTTGGAAGATGAGCGTCTTTCTTCCAGACTTAATCCAGGCATGTACGTCGAAGCGGATATTTATACCGACTCGGAATCAAAGCCCTCGCTACCCAATGATGCCTTGGTAGAGCTGGACGGGAAATATTACGTTTTGGCGCTCCTAAACCAGGGAAATGAAGGATATACATTTGAACGCAAAGAGGTTCAGCCTGGCTTGTCAAATAACATGTATACCGAAATCCTCAATCACCAGGACTTCAGCGACAAGACGCAATTTCTGACTCAAGGGGCTTTTAATCTCATAACCGAGTAAAAGCAGGACCTCACAATTTCATTCACCGCAATACTACCCTGCCCACATATCGGCCCTTTTCCCCTAACACAGAAACCATATACAAACCTGCAGGAAGCAGTCGCATATCCAGTTCAAGCCCATTTTCCAGGGGTTTAACTGGAACGGCTTGCCGGCGCCCTGAAAGGTCATGTACCTGCAATGAAGATGACGACAAGAAGTCATCAGCTGTGCAAACCACAAAATCACTTGTCGGGTTTGGTGAACAATGCAGCTTAAGCGCGCCTATGCTAAATGATGGGCTCCCGGGAAGAGCTTCATAAACAGAAGAGCTTGCATTGTTCTGGCCACAACTCCAGCGTACATCGTAATCCAGGTTTAGCAACTCGGATACGGTGAGCACTCTTTGCCCAAAGCAATTTCCATTTTGATCGCAATCTGCTGTTTCCAGTAGGTTTCCGGCACAATCAAAGAAGTTGATGGTTTCCACATAGGAAAAGCCCTGATAGCAACGGTCGAGCGTGAAAACCACCGGTACGCCACGCACTTGCACAAAACCTGCCTCAACAAATTTGTTGAAGCAATTGCCATTATCGCAACTCAGCCCATCCAGTATGTTCTGAAACCAGGCCGACTGGAATACTACATCCCAGCTTATGCCGGTACACTGTACGTTGCAAATACCCAGGAAACGATTGGAACTAGGATTATTCGACAAAATGGTATCGCCAAAAGGACAGAAAAAGATGATCTTGTTCTTTAGCGAATCAATTTGGTTGTTACTGAAATCCACTTGCCCTGCCTGCAAATTGTACAGCATGGTGAGCTGCTCAGGCAACTCGCCGGTTATCTGATTGTTGTTCACCGACAAGGCTTCCAACATACACAGGTCGCCAAGGATGGGTGGAATTGTTCCGGCTATGTTATTATTGCCTAATTCCAGACGGCGAAGCTCCCGCCAGTTTTTCAATTCATTCGGAAAGCCACCGTTCAAACTGTTTCTACTCAGGTTAAGCTCCTGGATAAAAGGCGTTCCAAATTCCGGAATTGTACCAATCAAGGCATTCGATTCAAGATTCAAGCCTTCCAGGGCATTCATTTGTAATGTTGGAATAGCTCCCGTCAATTGGTTGCTGTTTAGATCGAGTTTTTGTACACATCCAAAAGCATCCGGAATTACACCAAACCAGGTGCTGATGGGTTGACCCGGTACCAGCCAGTTTGTATGGTTCACCCAGTTCGGGCCATTGGTGCTGTTGTACAGTTTTACCAGTTCCAGTGAATCCAGTTGTTTATCGCAAACCTCTAGTGAAACGGTATAGCTGTGCAGGGTCAATCCCGGCATGACCGGATTGGTTACGCTGGCCGTATATCTGCCGGCATTCGCAGCTGTTGGATTATTAAAGATCAATTTATTCGAGTTGGGGTTATTTCCCGGCGGCAAGGAGAATGACAAACTGTCTTTTTTCCAGGTGTACACACTGTTGTTCAAAGAAGCATCTATGCCGAGGTCAATCACCGCAGCCTGACCTTTCTCGATTCTGATAATTGTATCCCTGTAAAACAGATTTTGTTCATCATAGCTAAAAGGATCGCTGAAAACCGTGGGTGAATTTATCAGGTCCGAGAAAGTGTAATTATTGTGATGCAGCGTATAGAAAATGTTGTTGGGGATAAAAGGAATGGCGCCGCTGAACAGGTTATTGTCCAACCAAAGTTGGCTTAAAACCGGATAAATAGAGACATAATCAGGGATTTGGCCCTCCAGTTGGTTCCCTGCCAGGTTCAGTACATCCATGTTTGGCTTGCCAGACAAATTGGGTGCCGGCCCGGTAAATCGGTTGTAGCCCAGTTGCAGATGGGTCAGATTCGGCATCTCCAGAAAATCGGGGATGGTACCACTCAGCTGGTTAAAACTCAGTTCCAATTGTTCCATAAGCGGCACCTTCGAAAAATTGGGCAGCGGACCTGACAATTCATTGAAAACCAGATACAGAAACTTCAAATTGGGCATTTTGTCAAAATCAGGGATCGGACCACTCAACTGATTGATCAGCAATTCTACGTCTTCAGCCACTGGCATGTTGGAGAAATTCGGTATTTGGCCACTTATTTTGGTAAAGTTGATCAGCAAATTAACCATGCTGGGGAAATTGGAAAAATCGGGGATCGGGCCAGTGAGGTCGTTGTGATCGAGCCACAGGAAACTGAGATTTGGCAGGTTCGAGAAATCGGGCACCTGACCGCTTAGCCTGTTTTCCTGCAGGAACAAAATATCCAGATTGGGTATGCCCGAGAAATTCGGAATGGCGCCGCTGAGAGCATTATATTCCAGCACAAGATTAACTAGCAAGGGCAAATGGCTAAAATCTGGAATCGTACCCGCAATGGCATTATGAGACAAGTCCAGCGTGGTGAGGTTGGGCAAATTAATGTCGTAAATCACCCCGTTCAGACTGTTGCCGGGAAGCCGCAATTCCGTCACACAACCATCCACATCTGTGGTTACGCCAAACCATGTGCTGATCGGCATGCCGGGTACCCGCCAGTTGCTTTTATTTACCCAGCCGAAACCGTTAAATGTTTGATAGATCTTAACCAGTTCGAGACTATCAGCCACCGCATCACAGGCACAGGTTGGGGATCCGAAATTTGGCTGTTTGGCAAATCCTAAAGTGGAGAAAAGAAAAATGACAATAAAGGAGATGTAAGATTGTTTCATAAACTTTTGATTTGAAATTTATTCAAGCAGGATGAACGCCGCCCAGCCATCCGGGTCCATGGCGCCATCGCGAAGTTCTTTTTGTGTTTTGCTAAATGCTTCCCGAATGGAATCGTGACCGGAAAGCCAGTTTTTATAGAATGTCTCCATAAAAATCTTGGTCTTCTTGTCGTCCACTTCCCAAAGACTCATGATCAGTTTGCCGGCACCCGATAATTTAAATGCCCGTTGAAGCCCAAAAACGCCTTCTTCAAATTTTATATCGCCAAGAGCTGTTTCACAGGCCGACAACACCACCAGCTCGGTATGCGATAGGTTGAGCCTGCTGATTTCAAAAGCCGTAAGTATACCGTCTTCCGAGGCTGAAGCGAGCGGACCTGCTTCGTTCGCACCAGAAAGTACCAGTCCGCTGTTCAGCAATCCATTACCATAAAAACCGGCGGCAGGCATGTTGTCGCTGGCCGATTTAGGCGCAAAAAAACCATGGGTTGCCATGTAAATAACCCGATATCCAGCCTCGGCATTCTCCAAACTGTCTACCACTGTGCTTTCGCGGGCTTTTTGGCCATCCAGCATCACCACTTCATATTTGGCCTCTTTCAGGATTTTTGACACACTCTGACTTTCTACTTTCGCATACGGTAGTGGTCGCCAATACCTGATATCATCGCCTCCTTCAGCACGACTGGCCATCGCAGGCGGAGGTTCGGGGCCGTAATCAACGCCGCCAATTACCATGGCCTTGTTTCCTGAATAAGCAAAAATGGTTTTATCATTTGGCACCACCTGCCAGGTGCTGCTTTCATACACCATTTCCACTTTGTCGGCAATCACAGAATCAAAAGTGATGGGCAGCGCAGACAAGGCGATTTGGTTCAGAAGTCCGTCAGGTACCACATAAGCTCTTTTCAAGCCGGGAAATTGTGTTGATAATGGCTCCCATATCAGGGAGGCAATCGACACCTCTTTTTGCCCGGTGGGCACTACTCCTCTTGCTCCGCCTTCATAGATCCGGTCATTATATTTCCCTTGCATTGGGCCTGAGGCTGGTAACAGGAAAGAAAAATCTGACTCGCGACACAAGGGGATGAATCCGGGTTCCTCAGCGTTTGCTGTCAGATACAGTGCGCCATAATACATGGAGTCGGCAGCATAAGGGTCGGGAAATGCGATGTACTCCACTGCAACTTCATTCGGTGCCAGTGACCGGCGCACATCTTTCCAACGAACTTTGGAATCATCTGTATTTATGGAGCCCATAGCCTGGTTCATCTCCACTTGCAGTTCCATAATCTCTTTTTCCAGTTTTGCAGTATTACCCCTTTCTTTTAAAGGTTTTTTCAACATTTCCTCCAGTTGCTGCTGCAGATCAATAAAGTTGTCGAACGTACTGACCACCGACCTCGATTTATTGATGAACTGCCGGAACTTCTGAAGGTTAACCAGAATAAAAGACCGGAAGTAAAGAGTTGAATTATAAGCAATTACCCGCAAGTCGTGGTTGTCGGGATTTTCTCTGATAAAGCTGTATACCTCCAGGGTAAAGGATCTGAATTCTTCAATTCGGTCGTTGAGATCTTTTTCCGAAATAAAGCTGCTTACCCGCTTCAGGTAAGCCGGCGGCATTTTATAAATGCTCTTGTATATTTCAATGGCTTTGTTTTTCTCCCCTGTCTGGCGCAAAAAGCGAGCGTATGCAAACTGGGCCTGGAAATAATAAATGTGGTCCTTCCCGTAAGCGTTTTTCACAATTTTCACCGCCTTCTCATAATTGGCCTTTGCCTTTTCGTCCATTCCCAAGGTGTGTTGGATATTCGCCAGGGTCGTAATCACTTCGGCATAATTCGGGTGATCCACCCCGTGAATTTTAGCAATCAAATCCAAGGCTTTTTCAACATAGGGTTGAGCCTGTTTGGATTGGTTCTGATGCTCCAACAAGTTACCCAGGTTTAGCAAGGTAAATGAATAGTCTTCCTTTGTATCGCCCGAGGTTTCTCTTCTTATCAAAGACTCTTCATACAGCTTTCTGGCTCCGGCAATATCTCCTGTTTTTTCGGTGAGGATGGCTTTGAAATCGAGTAGTTTTAAGAACTCCGGGTGTTCGGTAAGTTTGTTTAACGTATACATCCGAATGACTTCTTCGAGGGTGGAAACAGCCTTTGCGTATTGCCCCAAATTGAATTGAAAATCTACCAGGTTATACAGGGTTTTGGCATAATCCAGACTTTCCTTTCCACTTAACTGTTCTTTTATACGAAGCGAAGTTTGAAACAATTCGTAGGCCTGTGCATAGCGGTTTTGTTGTGCATACACTTTCGCCAAGCTGTTTACGATACGGGCATATTGAATGTTTTCGCCACCGGTAAGCCGGTAATTTATCTGTTTGGCTTCTATGAAGGTGTTTTCAGCATCGCGATACTTTCCCTGGTTGTAATACAGATTGCCCAGGGTATTCAGGTTGCCGGTGTAGCGCTTGTCGTCTACGCCATACAATTTCCGATACAATTCGCGGGCTTCATTGGCATGGGTGATCCCCTTGTTGTAATCACTCATGTAGTACCCCATTTTAGCCAGTTCAGATTGACAAACGGCCATTAGCGAGTCATTCCCTGCTGCTTTTCCCAGGAGCCATTCGTAAGATGAAGCGGCTTTATCATACTGCGCCAATCTGGTATAGCTTTGTCCCAGCAGGCTTTTTATCGCCATATTATCCTGAGCGCTCAGTTTGGAAGATTCTTTTTGCAACCTTGTCAACACATCCAATGCTTCCTCGGCCTTTCTTTGCCTGAGCAGCTCCTGGGCACTTTTCAGGCTTTCCGCAACAGGGGTCTCCTGCCCGAATATCACAAATGGGGAAAGTAAACAGTATAGCAAAATAGCCTTCTTCATGGGTCAATGCTTTGCATGTCTAATTTGAGGTTTTTACCCTGATTGGATGATGCCGGAAATAACCTGGAAGGCTGCTGAAATCTGATTAAATGGATGTGAAATTATACTACGCGATGTTGAGGACGGGTGACATTGCTCCCATGCATTCTCCAATTGTCAAACCCGAATATCCGAATTTGAAATTAACTTATGTGTTTGAATGTTGAAAAATAAGACAAGAAGCCTATTCCACCAAGACTTTTGCCAGATAATGCCCTTGTTGTCCTTTTACAGTGACAAAATAGAGGCCAACCGGCAGTCTGCTTACATCAAGTAACACATCCTCGCCCCTCCATTGGTTTGGTATTGACTGAAACCTACCGAGTAAGTCAAATATCTGAAGTGAGCTTTTCTCCAATACATCATTGGCAGCGCAGTTGATGAACGCATTAGCAGGATTTGGAGAACAGTGTAATTTCAAAGTCTTGCTATGTTCAAAAATTTGCTTCCCCTGCTCCGGATCAGCTTCCTCTGTTGCCGAAACAATGCCTGGAAGCGACTCCCCACACTGCCATTTTTGGTCAAAATTCAGTTGAGTGAATTCCCCTTGTTCGATGGCGTTATAGCTTGTGATGAACTCATTTTCATCATTGGTGACAACGGTTTCCAGCAAATGTCCGGCGCAGTCGAAAAAGCGGGTTTCCTGTGAAAACACAGGGGCTTTGGGATCTGGATTGGTAAAGCAAATGCTGGTTGTATAAAAAACACTGATGCCCCTAACCTGTACAAAACCCGCCCTCGCAATGGTTACCTGGCAACCCGGAGCGGCACAATTCAAATGCATAATGGTATCCACGATCCAGGGAAATGCACTCAGGTTATTCCACTCCGTTCCGGTACACTGCACATTGCAAATGCCCAGGAATCGATCGTAACTGGGATTTATCTCCAGAATAGTATCTCCAAACGGACAAAACCAGATGATCTTGTCGGCCAGCGAGTCAATCAGATTATTGCTGAAATCAACCTGGCCGGGTTGCAGGTTTACCAGCATGGTCAATTCTTCCGGCAATTCGCCTTCGATCTGGTTGTTGTTCATCTGAAGGGCAGTCAATTCACAGAGATCGCCCAAAATGGGTGGAATTGGTCCCGAAAGGTAGTTTTCTGACACATTGAACGCGCGCATATCCATCCAGGTTGACAGTACATTGGGGAAACCGCCGCTCAATTGGTTGTTCTTCAAATTGAGCAAGCGGATAAACGGAGTATTCATTTCAGGAATGGCATTCTGAAGGGCGTTGGCCTCCAGGATCAGCGTATCAAGCGTATTCAGATTCAGGGCCGGCAAAGTGCCAATTAGGTTATTTTGACTTAAATCCAATTTTTGAACACAACCATACACATTGGCATTCACACCATACCAGGTCGATATGGCTTGGCCAGGTACCAACCAGTTGGTTTTGTTTGTCCAGTTGGCCCCACCTGTGTTGTTAAAAAGCTTCACCAGTTCCAGAGAATCCAGCGCTTCATCACAGACTTGGAGATTAATCGGATAGCTATACAAAAACAGATTAGGAACCTGCGGATTTAAGGCTTCTGCTACGTAACGCCCGGCATCTGTCGCCTTGGGATTGGAAATCAGTAATTTATTGGAATGGACATCGTTCCCCGGTGGAACAGTGTAGGATATTTTATTCTTGGTCCAGTAGTAAGAATTGTCTGTAAGGTTTTCGTCAATACCAAGTTCTATGGCAACAGGCTGGCCTCTTAATGCCAGAATGGTCGTGTCCTTGTAAAACTCCTTTTGAAAACGATACTGAAAAGCTGGGTTTCCTATATTTCCGTTCGGTAGAATATCTGAAAAGGTAAAGCGGTTTTTTTCTATGTAATAATCGAGCACCGGCAAATCGGGAATCACTCCACGCAGTTCATTATCGCTCACGTCCAGGTAGTACATATTCGGCGTATTTGCAAATTGTGGTATTTGTCCATCCAGATGGTTTACGCTTAAATCAAGAAGACTCAAAAGCGGCAAATTGGAAAAATCCGGAATTGGCCCGCTGAGATTACAATTTTTCAAATTCAAATACGACAGTTGTGGTAAATTGGAGAAATCGGGAATGGAGCCATTGAGGATATTTCCGTTAAATGAAATAGTCTTCAAAAGCGGCAGGTTGGAGAAATCGGGAATAGAGCCACTAAGCTGGTTTGCGCCCAGGAGTAAATATTCCAGCATGGGTAAATTAGTAAAATCGGGAATAGGGCCACTCACATTGCATTCTGAAAGCGCAAGAAGATTCAATTTGGGCACATTGGTAAAATCAGGAATTGGCCCTGAAACCTGGTTTCTACTCGTAGAAAACTCCTCCAGAAGCGGCAGGTTGGAAAAGTCAGGTATAGAACCACTCAAATGATTGAAATCCAGCGAAAGTCTTCTCAAATTAGGCAGATTCGAAAAATCGGGAATTGAACCACTAATTTCCGTAGAGGTTAACTGGAAAAATTCCAACAATGGCAAATGCGTAAAATCAGGGATTTCGCCACTAATACCCGTATAATTAATGGTCAGGTTTTTCAAGGAGGGCAAATTCAAAAAATCAGGAATTGAACCCGTCAGCGGATTATGATCCAATACCAAATATTCCAGATTGGGCAAGTTTGAAAAGTCAGGTACAGTTCCTGTCAGTTCATTATCATTAAGAAACAGATTTTTCAAAGTCGGCATGTTTGAAAAATCCCGGACTGTTCCGGTAAACTGATTGTCCCCAAGTGCCAACCATTCGATCTTGCTCAGATGTGAAAAATCGGGCACTTCTCCCCCAAGATGGAGCTGTTGAATAAACAACTGTGTCAGGTTGGGAAAATGGCTAAAATCCGGAATTGGCCCCTGAAGTGGGTTTCCGGAAATATCCAGGGTTTGAAGCAATGGGATATTCGAAAAATCAGGTATGGTACCGCTTAGCTGGTTTTCTCCGAGACTAAGGTATATCAGGTTGGGGAGACCTGAAAAGTCGGAAATTGCTCCATCCAGTTGATTTCTGCCTAAAAACAACCATTTCAATTTTGGTAAAAATGAAAAATCCGGAATATTTCCAGTGAGTTGGTTGAGTGCCAATCGCAGGTCTTCCAAATTGGGCAGCCCGCTAAAATCGGGTATCTGTCCACTGATCTGGTTATAATCTAACAGTAATCGGGTCAGATTTTCAAGCTGGATATCGTACAGGCTGCCTTGTAATTTATTACTTCCCAAATAAAGGGATTTCACGCAACCGTTACCATCAACTTCCACGCCATACCAGGTATCCAGAGGCATGCCCGGCACCAGCCAGTTGTCCTTGTTTGTCCAGTTGTCGCCATCAAGATTTTGATACAGTTTCACCAGTTCCAGGCTATCGGCAACAGGATTGCATGTACAATTGGGATGGGCGTTATTGGCGGCCAATTCAAGATTGAACAGGCATAGAGATAGCAGACCAAATGCTATAAAAGATTGTTTCATGAGCGAGACCATTATTTTGTAATTCCCCAAGGTATTAATCGCTCGAAATTACGAAACAAAGCCTGATAATAAAATTTGGATATTGGGTAAGGATGTAGAAGGGATTTTCGATATCCGATTTGTTCGATTTCCGATATTCGATTGGATTTGAGATTTAATATGGAAGGACAGCGGATACCTAATTATTGACTGTAACAAGTCAAATCAAAAATCTGACATCGGATCAAAAATCGGAGATCAGAAATTAAAGGCTTCAACTTTGGATTTTGGGTTGTCCCAAAAAAGCCCTCCCGGGAACCAATCCGAAAGGGCTATAGAAAACATTATTCATTCTACGTTTAGCGCCGCAGACGTATCACAAATGACTCTCCGTTATTTAGCGTAATGGTACCAAAGCGATCACAGGCGCCATTGCCAAAATCGAGGCTGCGGGTACGAACTCCCAGGGTCATTTCAAGAACGCCTTCCGAGATCCAGCGGCAACTGGCACGCTTGATCAGCGGCTCCGTGATATTGGCAGAGAAATCAACGCCATTGCGGTTTACCCCAGAGGCAGTGCCTTCACTGCTCCACACATCGTCGTAGTGGGTATCGGTGTCTCCGCCGGCAATCAGGGTACTGGTGCGTACTTTGCTCCAGGTGGTGGTGGTGCCGTCTTCAAAGGTCAGTTTCATGTCGGTAGCCGTTTTGGTGTAGCTCCACTGGTCATCGGCATTTTTACCGTTGTTTGTCCAGGTTCTGGTTCCTTCAATTTGCACGCCATCCACGAAGAAATTATCATGGGTGATGGTTCTCAGGGCTCCTGCATTGCGGATCTCATCTGTTTGGTCTACTATGATCTTGCCGCTGAGTACCCTTCCGTCGGGACGTGTACAGGAGGCGCCAAAATCGATGGTGATGGTGTTAGGCCAGGTTCCTTCAGGTTGCGCAAAAGTTACGGTTGGACAAGAGCCGCCACCTCGTTCTTCAACGGCCATGTCAATGTCGAAATCGGTTTGTTCGGCATAATCCTCGCTAATGGCAAGGTCTTCAGCAGTGGTGATCAGGGAGTTGTCAGATTGGTTATCTGTTTTTTTACAGGATTGAAATGCCGCCAGACTGGCAAACAGGGCGACAAGGCACAAGAATGTCTTTTTCATGGTGCTTAAAATGTTCTGTTGTTAAATTAACTGGAAAATTCAGGAGATGAAGATGTTTACCGGTATTTCATCATCCCTTTGTTCCGATCGGTACATTCACATAGACGCCAAGGCATACCTCGGGTTTAATTACCACTCATCCTTTAGATCACAGATTTTATGGATTTAAGGATTACACTGATTTATATTTTTCATTTACTTTATTGATTTTCAGATGGTTGTGCTTTAGTTGGGTTAAATTTATTTTTTTTGGAAAACGAGTATTGTCCTTTGGCAAATTGCACAGTTATGTAATTTATTCCTTCATCTTCAATCTTGGATGAAACAAATAAATGGTCTCTTTGAGATACTCTGAGTCAAGGTGGGTGTAAATCTCCGTTGTGATGATGCTTTCGTGCCCCAGCATATCCTGAACCGCTTTTAGATCGGCGCCACCTTCAACCAAATGAGTGGCAAAGGAATGTCGGAAGGTGTGCGGACTGATGTTCTTCTTAACTCCCGCTTTTTCCGCCAGCTCTTTCACGATCAGGAATACCATTACCCGGGACAATCTTGCGCCTCGGCGATTCAAAAACACAATGTTCTCATCTTCCTTTCTGATTTTTGGCAGCAATGGTCTTATATTCTCCAGATAAATACGCAGATGCTTTACCGCCTCCGGACCAATGGGCACCAGCCGTTCCTTGTTGTTTTTCCCCAATACTTTTACAAAACCTACGTCGAGGAACAGATTACTGATTTTTAGATTTACCAGCTCACTCACACGCAAACCACAAGCGTACAACACTTCGATAATGGTGCGGTTTCGCTGCCCGTTTGGCTCCGAAAGATCAATTACATCCAGCATGGACTGGATTTCCCGGTACGATAATACTTCGGGGATCTTGCGCCTGAGTCTTGGGTTCTCGAGCATTTCTGTCGGGTCGTCCTCCAACAGGTCTTCTACCAGCAGAAACTTGTAAAAGGCCCTCAACCCGGAAATCAGTCTGGCCTGACTGCTTCCTTCCAGCCCCAGCTTATTGATCCAAAGTATAAACTGCTCGAGATCAGTTCTTTGCACAGACAATGGACCTAAATTTGGATTGCTCATTTCCAAATATTGGGAAAATCGATTTACATCGTTCAGATAGGCATCTACCGAGTTTTGGCTGAGCGAGCGCTCCAGCAACATATAGGCTTTGAAAGCGTGTATGGCAGCAGGCCAGGTCATGGCACAAGGTAAAAAAATAGCCGTGATGCAACTGTTGGCATCACGGCTATTGTATCTATAAAAAAATCTTACCAGGCAAGTATAAACCTGCCTACAGACCTTTCTCCGTTTTCACTGATGATCTCCAGTGTATACAATCCAGCCGGCAATCCTGTTGGCAATGAAATTTGTTTGGCATCGTGGTCGGCCACCACCCTGTCATTGAGGACAATCAGGCCGCGGCTATCCAGCACCCTGAGGTTCAAACGCTCACCCGACCAGTCGGACAAATCGGCAAACAGGTTCCCACTTGTAGGGTTTGGATACAACAAAATTGCTTTGTCAGCGTCAATTCTCTCTGTAATACCTTCTGACTGACCATTTCGGTTGTCGCTTTGAACAGATACCCCAATAGGACAATTGAAAGTATTCAATGTTGTCTCGTAGTACGTCTGTGGATAGAGCTTTGTAATAACCCTCATGAAAGTCGGATGAGACTTATTTGGCAAGGTGCATTCAAACTCTGTTGATTCTCCGTTTGAAATACTGTCTGTAGTTGACTTAAAGCGTATGGAATAAAACGGTGCAAAGTTTGGATTGCGCACCAGGTATTCTCTGCCATCTGTGGAAACAAATGTGCTGTTGCTGACCGGACTAGTTGCCACCACCCCATCAGGCAGTTGAATGGCCGTGTAAATCAATTTGTTGCTGCAATTATTTGTCACCCGTATATGGTATGTATATTCCTGATCAGCATTTGAGGTAATTTCAATAATCTCATATTGAATACAGCCAATCGTCTTGGTCTCACAGGGTTCTTCTTCCCTCACCATTACTCTGAAACAGCATTCATCAATACTGCCACAACTATCGGTAGCTGTATAACAAACCTCCGTCATTCCCGGAGGGAATAAGCTGCCTGAAGCAAGTCCGGCAGTCAGGGTCCATTCAATGCCCGGACAAACACAATCGCTGGTTGCTGTAGGCTGTTGATAATCCACAACCACAGGTCCGGTTCCGGGAGCTGTTATCACATTCACATTGAATGGACAGGTGGCTACCAAGGTTGAGGGACCCGGATCCAGGTATTGAAGCGTATAGGTAACTACCGTGTCGCAGGCACCGGAAGCACCTGGCACCGTAAGGGTTACTGTTCCGGGTTGGGTGTACGTCTGTCCACCCAGCACCACCGATTCTCCGATACAGAACTCAACCGTTTCGTCTCTGGTCGGTAGAGGTGAGAATTCCAGCGTATAGGTTTTGATCGTATCGCAGCTACCAGTAGTTGATGCAATGGTATCCAGCACTGTACCGGGTTGAGTGTAGCTATTGCCACCAATAACGACCGTTTGGCCCGGACAGAAGAACAACATTTCAGAGGCTGTTTCGTACGGCAACCATTCAAGTGTATACGTTACCAAAGTATCACAACCACCCACTCCGGTTATGGTACTCATCACCGTTCCAGGCTGATCGTATAAAACACCGTCGATGTCCACAGAGGTGCCTGGACAGAATTGAATGATTTCGTCGCGCATTGGTGCCGGCAGCCATTCAAGTGTATAGGTTATCATGGTATCGCAATCGCCACCGTTACCCATAATGGTACTCAACACAACACCCGGCTGGGTGTATGATATTCCGTCAATTTCAACAGAAGTTCCGGGGCAGAAGCGAATGGTATCGGTAAGCTGTGGGCCCGGTATCCATTCAAGCGTGTAGGTGACCAGCGTATCACAGGCTCCCGGCAAGCCACCAGGGACCGTTATTTGCACGGTACCCGGGTCGGTATAGGTATTGCCGCCGATGGTTACAGAGCTGCCCTGGCAGAATGCAATGGTGTCTTCTCTCATAGGTGATGGCAACCAAAGCAAGGTATATTCCAATAGAGTATCGCAGCCCCCTCCGGTATTCGGCAAAATGAAGGAAGCTGTGCCCGGTTGATCATACACCTGTCCTTGGATGGTAACCGATGTACCCGGACAAAACTCAACTGTATCCAGTATGGTGATCTGTGGCAACAGGAAAATATCTACTCTGATCACCGTATCGCATCCAACGGGCCCTGTTGCCGGAATGGTGTCAAATACGAGGCCCGGGGTATCGTACCAGATATTTCCAACCAACACAGAATCACCTGGGCAGATGTATGCCGTATCAAACTTGAATGGCGCCGGTAGCTGATTGAGGAAGTACAATACAATGGTATCGCAACCAATAGTACCAGGAATGGTATCTCTGGCCAAATCCGAGTTTGTGTAGGTTATGCCATTAATGGTCACAGATTCGCCCGGACAGAATTGAATGATCTCCGTTTGGTTTTCGTACGGCAATTGATCAATAAAGAAAGTGGCTATGGTGTCGCAGTCATTGTTCAGGCCGGGAAGTGTTTCCTGAAATATACCAGGTTGATCGAAGGTGAACCCACGAATGGTCACGGATTTCCCTGGACAAAAGGAGCCATTTTCCTGTACCTGAGGGCTTTGCAACACCTGCACCTGAACGGTGTCGGTTTGACGGAAACCACAGAAATCGGTAACGGTTACCCTGAACTGCCCAGAGAAATTAACCGTAGTAGTTTGGGTAGTCGCACCGTTCGACCATTGATATTTGAAAAAACCGGCACCGGCGTCCAGCGTAGCGCCCTGATTTGGACAAACAGTTTGGTCCGGTCCAAGTTCCAGCGTTGGAGAATCCGGAATTTGTACCGTAACCGAATCTATGTTATTAAGGTAGTTACATTCAGCTTCTGCACTCAATGGAAAATCATCAATATTGAAAGGCGTGCCTGCATTTTCCGGCACATTCACAACAGCAAATATCTGTGCTCCACTTTGCACAAATGCCGGTCCAAACATGCCTTCCAGATCATTTAACTCAATTGACCAGCAACTGTCGTTAGTCATCGGATCATAGTCATACGAACCGATGGCATCTGCCGGACTGGTGTATGGATCAGCATTGAAAAAAGTGATGGTTAAGGCAGGAATTTCGCCACCATCGAGTTCACAAATCGTGAACTGCATGTTCACTTCTCCATTTTCACAGTACACATCATTAATGGCAACCGTAAAATCATTGCCTTCCGGACATGGATCAGGCACATTGCAATCCGGACAAAACTGGTGCAAATCGTAACTGGCTGGTTGCGTAGCCGGAATTGCTGCCGTACTTGTTGCTGTACTAAATACATTGGTCAAATCAGCTATGGTACGGAATGGATTTGCCACCAACGTGGATTCAACCAAAAGCGTATCCATAAATCCGCAGCTGTCGGCCATAGCACCATCCATGGTCATTTTCCACATGAAAATATCCAAAGCACCATTTGAGGCAGTCCCCGTGAAATAAAGCGAGTCACCAATGGCGACGGCCTGGCTTGGTGCAAAATTGTTCGCTGAAAGTCCAACAGGTGTGTTTTCTGTCAAAATCCGACCCCACAGCGGCAGGCCGTCCTTGTCTGTTTTAAACACGATGTGCTGGCTGCTGTCTTGTTGTCCGTAAATGACAAAGCCATCGGGAACTGTGAGCAATTTCAATACAGCTGCCTGTACCGAATAGCTGCGCACCCATTGCAGGTTTCCATTGAAATCTGTCTTTTGCAGGTAAATGGTATCATTGCCCACTCCGCCAATCATCAGTTCATTTGAGCCTACGTAAGCTGAAATGAGTGAAGTGCTATCCGCCACAAGATCGCGGCCCAGGAAGGAAACATCTATCAGGGTATCCAGGTGGTTCATGTGTGCCCAAACTGGATCCAGATTGCCCGCGTCAAAACGCATGAGCAATTCTCTGGTGTGCACCAGATTGAAATTGCCATTGCGGCAAGCCGCTGTTCCGGTGGCGTAAAGTGCACCGTTCACATAGATCATTTTGGAGATCGCATCGGAAGATACGTATTGATATCGCTTGGCAAGACCAGGGTTAAACTGGCCGTTTGCCCTGTTTATTTCGATAATTTCTATGTCCTTTTCACCGCTTCCCAGCTGCGAGCTTTGATACAGGAAGTAATTCCCTCCGGGGCCATTCTCCACAATGCCCGCAACATTGGGGTTGTTGCTGCTGATCTGATGTGCCCATTGGATATTTTGATTGATCGGATTGAATTTAAAGACAAATGCTTTACTCAGTCCCGGAAAGCCCTGGGTACCACAGCCAACGATCATGCCATCCGAGTCTTCAATGATCTGGCTCGGCGTCACAGGTTCAAAACCATTAACCTGAAAAACTTTTGACCACAATATGATGCCTGAAGTGGACATCTTTTGAATGAAAGTTTTGTTGCCGTCCCGGCCGGCGATATACAGGTTGTCATCGCTGCTTTTTATGATGGCAGTTCCGTATTCTGCCTGAAAATCGGTTCCGAATGTTTTGAAAAAAGTAGGAGATGGGCAGTCCATATCTCCCTGACTAAAAATAACTGAATTGTGCAGGAGGAAGGCGAGCACAACCAAAAGGTGTTTGGATTGTGGAAACATGATAAAAAGGTGATTGGAATGAGATGATTGAGAAATTGGTTGTTTGGAGCTGTATAGAATATTGTCCTCAAACATACTGAGTGCCTGATAAATGCCCACATTCAAAATAGCGAAATGTCATGGAGGCGATCAATTATACCATGATTCAATTGATTTGTGTGATTTGGCTGATTAAAACCCTGAGTATCTCGGTACAGTTTGATTTTTGGATTGAGTAAAGATTTACCGTTGTTATTCTTCAAACCATACTTTCGTTTGGTTATCTGAATCGCCATTGTAATTGATCAATATTTCTTCTCCGGCGGGTATGTCTTTGATACAATAAAAATCGATGGTTTGCTCTTCAAAATCCATCCCGTACTCCGCGTTTGGCGTGTAGGAATGATTGTACAATGATCCATAGCCCAGGCAAAAGGCAAACCATTCGCCTTCCTCCCCCCAATCGAAATAGTAGTCGTCGAGTACGGTTTGACGAACATTGGCCAGTTCAGATTTGGGGAACAGCAGGATTGGACAAACCTCGATGACTTCACCGGCTTCAATATCGCGACCGGCAAATACTCCTTTCCCATGAGTATCTGAATTGGCTACGAAAATTGGAGCTTGTTGAAGACTCATTTTTTGAATTATGAATTATGAATGATGAATTATCAGTACTACTAAGAACTGATTTCATAAAGGTATTCCGATACGACTTACTTAATATACAACTTAATAAAAGGAAGAAGTATTGAGAGCATACTTGCCATTAAATCCTGTCTAATACCTGTTTGATGGCAGCCTGGCCAGCATCCGACATGGGAACCAGTGGCAGCCGTACTTCTTTGCCACAAATTCCCTGTAGTTCGAGTGATGCTTTTACCCCCGATGGATTGCCTTCTGCAAACAGCAACCTGTACAATTCCAGCAATTTGAAATTCTGTTTTTGCGCATGCGGCAAATCTCCCTTGAGAGCAGCTCGCACCATATCGGTAAACGGTTCCGGAAGTGTGTTGGCGATCACTGAAATTACGCCATCTCCTCCACAGCCAATCAAAGGCAAGGTGATAAAATCATCACCGCTCAACAGCATGAAACCATCCGGACGACCTTTCAAAATGGTCATCGACTGATATACATCGTTTGCTGCTTCCTTGATGGCGATGAACTTTTTATTGGCGTGAGCCAGGCGCAATGTCGTTTCCGCCTCAAGATTGGATGCTGTACGACTTGGGACGTTGTAAATAATGATGGGACGCGGAGACGCCTCCACCAAGGCCATGTAGTGCTGAAAAATGCCTTCCTGACTGGGCTTGTTATACGCCGGACTGCTTGCCAACAATGCGTCAATGCCGTCAAAGTTGAAATTTTGCACCTTTCTTACGAGTGCGGCAGTATTATTTCCACCAAACACCCCTACCACCAGAGGCACCCTCCCATTATTAGTCTTTATCGTAAAATCGATGATTTGGCGATGCTCTTCTTCGCTGATGGTATTGGCTTCTCCGGTTGTTCCCAGGCTAACCAGGAATTCAACGCCTCCACCGATAACGTGTTCTATTAGGCGACCCAGGCTATCCCAGTCGATCTCGCCATTTTTGAATGGAGTGACCAAAGCCACTCCGGTCCCCCGTAATTGTTGTTGAAGACTCATGATTTATGTTGTGAGGACAATTTTATCCAGATAAATTTTCAGTTGCTCGGCAAAGAATGCAATGCCTTTCCCTTCTGGCAATTCCAGTTGAATGTCGAAATCATTGGAGCGTTCAGTAGCCAATCCGATTTTCATGGCTGCCGGTGAAGCGGCTGCCATCCATTCCAATGGTCCAAGGTCCTTGGGGTTATAGCTCAGTAATAAATCGAATTTTGTTTCCAAAAAAACCTTTGCTTTTTCACTCTTTTTGGGTACTCCCAGCCAGTCTAATTCTTTCAGGAAAAAAAAATCGAAGGCTTGATCTTCTGGGGCCTGTTTGCTGTTGAAAAAGCCAAGCAAATGTACTTTTTTCCCATTCTTCGCGAGTTGCTTTGACAGTTCGATCGCTTCCTTTTTGTTGGTGTTGGTTTCTGCATCAAAAAGCAGCCCGACAGTCTTTGCGCTATCGATCGTATGGGTTTTGCGCTTGCGATTCTGCGAAGCAAGTAATTTCCCAAGGGCGTTTTTGAATAAGGCAACGCGGATCTTTTCAATCATGGAACCGGGGATTCAATATTTCGGAAAGCAACATTTACTTGGACCTGGCTTCCGTTTCCGGAAGAGTGCGGTAATGTCCCATTTTGCTGTACTTGTCAATCCGTGTCAGAATACGCTTTTCTGGATCCTGAGGCATCAGTTTTGCCAACTCCTTTTTGATATGCTGCTTCAATGTCTCTGCCATCTGTTCCGGGGCGTTGTGAGCGCCACCTTCTGGTTCTTTCAGTATGTCGTCAATGAGTCCAAACTTCAACATATTGTCGGCATCGAGTTTCAAAGCGTCGGCGGCCTGCTCTTTGAAATCCCACGAATGCCAGAGAATGGAAGAGCAGGATTCAGGCGAAATGACCGAGTACCAGGTGTATTCAAGCATGAAAACCCGGTCGCCCAGTCCGATGCCCAAAGCACCACCGGAGGCGCCCTCACCGATTACATAGCAAAGAATGGGTACTTTTAATTGAGCCATTTCAAACAGGTTGCGCGCAATGGCTTCTGCCTGTCCGCGCTCTTCAGCTTCCAGGCCTGGGAAAGCCCCTGGAGTATCTATCAGCGTTACAACCGGGAACCCGAAACGCTCGGCCATTTTCATCATCCTGAGCGCTTTGCGATACCCTTCCGGATTGGCCATCCCGAAATTGCGGTATTGCCGCATCTTGGTATTCACCCCTTTCTGATGACCAATTACCATCACCGTTTGGCCATCCAGAGTAGCCAGGCCGCTTACAATGGCATGGTCATCACCTGCATAGCGGTCGCCGTGCAGTTCAATGAATTTTTCAAAAATGGTGGTAACATAATACAATGTATATGGCCGGTCGGGGTGGCGGGAAAGCTGCACTTTTTGCCAGCCGTTCAGGTTTGAAAAAATCTCTTTTCGCTTGGTGTCGATCTTGCCTTCGAGCTCACGCACCATCTCAGTAACATCCAATTCGCCTTTTTCGCCCACTTCTCTGAGTTTCTCCAATTGTTCGTACAAGGCTTCCAGAGGTTTCTCAAAATCCATAAAAGTCATGGCCATAACAATACCGAACAGGGTTTAGAACAAATTCGGGCGACAAAGGTAACCCGATATACGCTGATTTTAGAGTGTCAATATTTTTGATATTTTTTCTGGGGTAAAATTGATGTTTTGGAGATATCATAGCATAAATTTGGAAAAATATTTCAGCATGAGTAAAATTCTCGAAATTGATATTGAACTGCATCGCAGTAAACCGAAAATCTGGCGGCGTGTGCTTGTACCCGACAGCATGACTTTTCACAAACTTCATTACACCATCCAATTTGCCATGGGCTGGACGAATAGCCATCTTCACCAGTTCGCCCTTGGTAAACATGAGCGTACAATAGGGATACCTCATGAAGATGACTTTTCTAAAGTAGAGGACAGCCGAAAGATCAAAATCAACTCCCTTTTGAAAGCGCCCAAAGACAAAATCCTGTACGAATACGATTTTGGAGATGGCTGGGAACACATCGTAGAACTTAAAAAAGTGCATGAACCGGAAAACGGGAAAAGATATCCTGTCCTGATCGGCGGCGCTATGGCTTGCCCGCCGGAGGATTGCGGGGGTATCTGGGGTTACCAGAGCCTGGTAAAAACAATGGCTAAAAAAAACTCCAAAGAATACAAAGAACTTGTTGAATGGCTCGGCGGAGAATTCGACCCCGAAAAATTCGATCCGAAAGAGATCAACGAGGCATTTTTCAAAAATTTCGAACAGGAAATGGAGGAATGGGATCAGTTTGCAGGGTTCTGATTACGCTTCCGTTTGTGATGTTTCTGCAATAGTACCGCGAGCATATTGGTAGCGCAACAAACTAAAAGTCAATTATTTACAATTGAGAATACAACGTTGACAACAACAGCCGATGAGATGGACATTTCAACAGCCAAATCAAGCAAAACCGTTGTTGCAGAAGCCCCTGGGCGCATCAACATCATAGGTGAGCATACCGATTACAACGATGGCTTTGTGTTGCCAGCAGCCATTGATAAAAAGCTAAGCTTGCGTTTGAAGTTGAATGGCACTGACTCAGAGGTCAACCTGACTGCCAATGATTTGAACGAGCAATATACATTCGATCTCAAGGACTTTCATCCGGTCAGTTTGGGATGGCCAAACTATGCGATGGGTGTGGTTCACGAGCTACAAAAAATCGGAGCCAACTTAAGCGGCTTCGATGCTGGATTTAATAGTGACATTCCGATAGGAAGTGGCATAAGCTCTTCTGCAGCATTGGAATGCAGCTTTGCCGTTGCCCTTAACCATCTGTTCGATGTAGATTTTGACAATTGGCAACTTATCAAAGCCTCTCAATTGGCTGAGCATAATTTTGCCGGTATCAAGTGTGGCATCATGGATCAATTTGCCAGTATGATGGGGAAAAAGGAAAAGGCCATGTTGCTGGATTGCAGAAGTCTTGACTTTCAGTACTTCCCGCTGCAAATGGGAGAATACCGTTTGTTGCTTCTTAATACAAATGTTTCCCATTCATTGGCATCCTCCGAGTACAATACCCGAAGGGCAGAATGCGAGGAGGGCATAGCCATCTTGCAAAAGGCAAACGAAGGGATCAAAAACTTAAGAGATGTGAGCCTGGGAAGCGTTTTAGCCGCCAGAAATAGTCTCCCAAAACATATTTTCAAACGTTGTCATCACGTGGTTTCAGAGAACCAAAGGGTGATGGCTGCCACAAATGCCTTATTGGAAGAAAACTATGTTCTACTGGGGGACCTTATGTATCAATCCCACTACAGCTTGCAAAACGATTATGAAGTAAGCTGTCCGGAGCTGAATTTCCTGGTAGAAAAGACCTTGAGCAAAGGCTACATCTTAGGCAGCAGAATGATGGGCGGCGGCTTTGGCGGCTGTACCATCAACATCATTGAAAATAAAATGATTGATGAGTTTTGGGATGAGGTGTCGACACAATATAAGGGACATTTTGGCATCGATCTGTCTCCTATTGAAGTAGCCATTGGAGATGGTGCGCGAGTCATTTAGCGCTCAATTTGGGTAAAAAACATGTCCTTGGCTTGGAGGTTTTATTGAATTAGATTTATTACTGGTTTCGTAAGTTTTGATTTTGTTTGAAGGTCTAAATAATTGAAGCAAAGCTATTTTCATCTGAACTAACTTTTCCGAAAAACACCTGATTCTCTTTTTTAAATTTTTTTTGAAAAAAAATTTGACGCTTTGGAAATCTTGGATTTACCTTTGCAGCCGCTTAAAAAGGATTGGTAGTTCAGTTGGTTAGAATGCCGCCCTGTCACGGCGGAGGTCGCGGGTTCGAGTCCCGTCCAGTCCGCAAAAGGCTCTCAGTTTTGAGAGCCTTTTTTGTTTGTACCCCAAAAAAACCTGGCGATGTATTTCACTTACATACTTCAAAGTGAAGTGGACAAGTCTTTTTATATCGGTTACACTTCTGATCTCCAAAAGCGTTTATCAGGTCATAACGCAGGAATGAGTAGATATACCAGTAAAAAGGCCCCTTGAAAATTGTATATTTTGAATCATTCGAGACAAAGTCTGAAGCCATTAAGCGAGAGCTGTTTTTGAAACGGCAAAAAAGTCGGGAATTACTTATTCGCCTAATCGAAGGTAGTTCAGTTGGTTAGAATGCTGCTCTGTCACGGTCCCGAGGACTCGGGACGGGTTCGAGTCCCGTCCAGTCCGCAAAAGGCTCTCAGTTTTGAGAGCCTTTTTTGTTTGTACCCAAAAAAACCTGGCGATGTATTTCACTTACATACTTCAAAGTGAAGTGGACAAGTCTTTTTATATCGGTTACACTTCTGATCTCCAAAAGCGTTTATCAGGTCATAACGCAGGAATGAGTAGATATACCAGTAAAAAGGCCCCTTGGAAAATTGTATATTTTGAATCATTCGAGACAAAGTCTGAAGCCATTAAGCGAGAGCTGTTTTTGAAACGGCAAAAAAGTCGGGAATTACTTATTCGCCTAATCGAAGGTAGTTCAGTTGGTTAGAATGCTGCTCTGTCACGGTCCCGAGGACTCGGGACGGGTTCGAGTCCCGTCCAGTCCGCAAAAGGCTCTCAAACTGAGAGCCTTTTTTGTTTGTACCCCAAAAAAACCTGGCGATGTATTTCACTTACATACTTCAAAGTGAAGTGGACAAGTCTTTTTATATCGGTTACACTTCTGATCTCCAAAAGCGTTTATCAGGTCATAACGCAGGAATGAGTAGATATACCAGTAAAAAGGCCCCTTGGAAAATTGTATATTTTGAATCATTTGAGACAAAGTCTGAAGCCATTAAGCGAGAGCTGTTTTTGAAACGGCAAAAAAGTCGGGAATTACTTATTCGCCTAATCGAAGGTAGTTCAGTTGGTTAGAATGCCGCCCTGTCACGGTCCCGAGGACTCGGGACGGGTTCGAGTCCCGTCCAGTCCGCAAAAGGCTCTCAGTTTGAGGGCCTTTTTTGTTCTTTCCCCTATTGATTACATCTCCCCCTTTCTTTCTCACATCAGCACTTTGCAATCTGCATTCTGCAATTTTCCTCCGTTACCAAAACATAAAGTACCTTGCGTGTGCGTTCCTTAAAACCCGCCAATTACGCACCTGACAATAAATAAAACCACCTGGTATCTCTATTTCATGGAAAAAATTAAAATTCTTTGGGCCGACGACGAGATTGATCTGCTTAAACCCCACCTCATTTTTCTTCAAAACAAAGGTTTCGATGTAGTTACTGCTTCAAACGGCCACGACGCCGTGGAGATCTATAATGAACAGGTCAATGATATAGACCTCGTTTTTCTGGATGAAAGTATGCCCGGACTTACCGGGCTGGAAGTGCTGCCCCATATCAAGGAACGCAACCCCGCTGTGCCCGTGGTGATGATCACCAAAAACGAAGCGGAACACGTGATGGAAGACGCCATAGGTTCGCAGATTACCGATTACCTGATTAAACCGGTCAATCCCAACCAAATTCTGCTGACACTTAAAAAGATCCTCGACAACAAGAGGTTGGTACGCGAAAAAACGGCGCTCAACTATCAGCAAGAATTCCGGCAGATATTTATGCAAATCACCGGCGGACTGGATCACACAGAGTGGGTGGACGCCTACAAAAAGATCGTCGCCTGGGAACTGAAAGTGGATGCCAACCAGGCCTCCGGCGTGAGCGAAATTCTGGCGCAACAAAAAGAACAAGCCAACACGGAATTTTCAAAATTCGTGGTAAAAGAATATGGCGACTGGGTCGCTAAAAACAAGGAGGTAGGCCCGGTGATGTCCCACTCCATGATGCGGAAACACATCTTCCCACACGTTGCCAATGGTACGCCTACGATCATGATCCTATTGGATAACCTCCGGTATGACCAGTGGAAAACCATTGAACCCATTTTCAACGAGCTGTTCAAAACCGAAACAGAGGAGTCCTTTTTCAGCATTTTGCCAACCGCAACTCAGTACAGCCGCAACGCCATATTCGCCGGCATGATGCCTGCCGACATCGAGAAAGCATTTCCCGATAAATGGAAAAACGACACTGATGAAGGCGGTAAAAATCTGTTTGAAGACTTCTTTTTGGGAAAACAAATCGAACATTCTTTCCGGAAACCGGTGAAATGGGATTATGTGAAGGTAACCAATGTATCGCATGGCAAAGACCTGAACGACAACATTTTACACTATCTGAACAACGATCTAACCGTCATCGTGTACAACTTCATCGACATGCTTTCGCATGCCCGCACGGAGATGGAAGTGCTCAAAGAACTGGCTGGGGATGAGCCGGCTTACCGCTCGCTTACCCGATCCTGGTTCCTGCACAGTCCGCTTTGGTCGGCCCTGCAAAAGCTGGAAGGTCGTCCGGTGCAGTTGTTTGTAACTACCGACCACGGAACCATCCGGGTTCAGCGCCCATCCAAAGTGATCGGCGACCGGGATACCACCAGCAACCTGCGCTACAAAGTGGGTCGCAACCTGCAATATGAACCCCGCGATGTGCTGGCCGAAAAGGACCCGGGTAAAATTGGCCTGCCCAGACCCAACATCAGCAGCACCTTCATCTTCGCCAAAGAGGATAATTTCTTCCTGTATCCAAACAACTACAACCATTTCCTGAATTACTACAAAAACACCTTTCAGCACGGAGGGATTTCGTTGGAGGAAATGATTTGTCCGATTATCCGGATGAGGAATAAATGAGTGGTTAATGGTTAATGAAGGTTTTGATTGATTTTTTTAGGATTTCCATGCCTTGGAGGATTTCGGTTTCGTTGGTGGAGCCGAATCCGAGGCGGTTTGCATTGGCGTGTGGTTGAAAGTGACTGCCGTCTGATATTTCCAGTCCTAGTTTCTGACATTTGGCTGCCAGTTTGTGAACGGGAATTCGTTCGTCAAATGTTGTCCAGACGGCTAGTCCGCCGGAGGGTTTTTCAAAGCTGATGATGGAGTCGAGTTCGCTTTCCAGTAAATCGCAGAACAGATCGCGCCTTGCGTGATACACCTTTTGCGCTTTTTTAAGGTGGCGTTGCATATCTCCTTCTCTTAATAACAAGGCTATCGCTGCTTCCAGCAGGTTGTCGCCCTGTCGGTCGATGATGCGGCGAAAACTGGCCATGGCTTTAATAACTGCCGAAGGCGCTACTACATACCCAATGCGAAGTGCCGGCGAGAATACCTTGCTTAGAGAGCCTACGTACACCACGTTGTTGTGATCATCGGCCGCTGCCAGGGGCAGAATAGGGTTGCTATTGTAGTGAAAATCGTAGTCGTAATCGTCTTCTATGATGCAGAAGCCGTATTCCTTTGCAAGATTTAGCAAATGAAGTCTGCGATCGGCAGGCATCACCACCGTGGTTGGATATTGGTGGTGCGGCGTCACATACATCATGCGCACCGGCAGCTTTTTACACAACTGTTCCACCGCATCTGTGTCAATGCCAAATTCATCCACGGGTACCGTCTCCAATTGTGCTCCTGCTTGTTTCAGGATGAGATTACATGAGTTATAGGAGAGTTTACCAACCACTACCACATCACCAGGCTTCAAAATGCAATTAGCAGCCAGGTGGATAGCCATCATAGTCCCTCGCGTGATCATCACCTGATCTTCGCCGATCGGCAGGCCACGGCTTTCGCGCAGGTATTCAGTCAAGGCTGATCGCATGGATGGTTCTCCGGTAGTCTCCCCGTAAAAAAGCAGGTTCTTTTTAAACCCTTTGCGCAAACAAGTTCGATATGCCCTGCTCAGCGCTTCCCAGGGTGCAATTCTTACATCGGGGAATCCATCATTGAATGACAGCCCGTTGGAGCCTTTATACAGTGACAAACTCAACGCCGGATTTTGCTGAAATGGGAATCCCGGCTCATCTCCCTTTGCCTTTAATTTTTGCTTTTGAAAGGATACCGGAGAAATTTCGGGCAACTTCGTACTCACAAAAGTCCCGCTTGAATTCCGGGTTTCAATCCAGCCCTGAGCAATCAATTCCTCATACGCTGCCACAACTGTTTTGCGGTGCAGCCCAAGTTGCTCTGCCATGATTCTGGTTCCTGGAAGTTTTAATCCCGAAGAAATGATTCCCTGGCGAATGATATCAGCCATGCCATTGGCAATCTGGATATAAACCGGTGTTTTGGAATTCTTGTCAATACTTAGTAGCGTTGAAAAAGGCAGCATTCGGCAAATGATTGAGGTTCAAAGGTACTGTACAAAATTCAAATTTGGACTACCTAATATTTAAAAACTGGATGATTTAAGTAGTCCGATATTGTCATACTTTTGTAGGGCTAAAAATTAAGCTATGAAACAAAAACAAAGCCGCAGTCAGGGAAGTCGATATTACCCAAAACGCTACGATTTTGATGAAAAAAGTCGCAATGCCATTCTGGATGAAGGCCTTGTTTGCCACGTCGGATTTGTGTTGGACGGACAACCATTCATGATTCCAACCGGCTATTGCAGACTCGACAATACCTTGTATCTACATGGTTCTGTAGGTAGTCATTTTTTTATGCAACTGGCCAAAGGCGTTCCGGTGTGCGTAAGCGTTACGCACGTTGATGGACTGGTTCTCGCCCGCTCTGTTTTCCACCATTCTATGAATTATCGCTCTGTAGTGGTTTTTGGCCGAAGCAGATTGGTTGAAAGCAAGGAGGAGCGTTGGTTGGCAGCGGAAAAGTTTACAGAGCATGTGATTCCCGGTCGCTGGAATGAAGCACGAAAACCGACTGAAAGCGACATGAAGAAAACCATGTTCATTGCTGTTCCAATTGAAGAAGCATCGGTAAAATTCCGCGATGGAGGAGTGGTAGACGAACCGGAGGACATGGAGCTGCCCGTTTGGGCAGGGGTGCTTCCTTTGAAGTTACAAGCCTTGGAGCCAGAGGCGGATGAAACAGGGAGGCGCGATGTTGAGATTCCGGAGTATGTGCGTGGGTATGCAAGGTAATTGCCTGGAGCTACGACCCTGAAAGGGTTGAATGTAACCATCATAACGCAAATTGCTTACCAAAGACTCAAAGAAGAAACTGGAACCGTGAAAGGATAGGGATAAGCACCCACTTCGCGGTTGCGTTTGGTGTTGAAAAAAACACCAAACGCGGCGTATAACGCGGCGTAAATTGATTGATTATTAAATGGTGTAATTGCCGAGTGCCATGACCATGAAAGGGTCAAATACAATTAACCCCTAATGAAATTCGGGGTGATTGATCACTCTAATCCGACAACCCTGAAGGGGTTGAATGTAAACCCCATAACGCAAATTGCTTACCAAATGCAATACCAATTTGAATGGATTTCAACCTGAATAAATCAATAGAGATACTCGAGCGAACACCGGCTGTACTCGAACAATTGCTAAGCGGACTTTCCGATTCCTGGCTTCATACAAATGAAGGTCCGGACACCTGGAGCCCATTTGATGTACTTGGTCATCTTATCCATGGCGAAAAAACCGATTGGATTCCCAGAATGGAGATCATCCTTTCTTCTAACCTGGACAAGCATTTTGAGCCATTTGATCGTTTTGCCCAAATGAATTCGCAAAAGCAAAGAAGTCTCGCTGAATTACTCCTTGAATTCAGGACTCTGAGAGAGGAAAACATCAAGGTCCTAAAAAGCAAAAAATTGCAGGAAAGTGACCTGCAACGCACGGGCATTCATCCTGCATTTGGTGAAGTGACACTCAAACAGTTGTTAGCAACCTGGACAGTTCACGATCTGAACCACCTGACACAGATTTCAAGGGTCATGGCGGGACAATATCATGCTGCTGTGGGTCCCTGGCAGGCGTACCTGAAAATTCTGCAATAACCATGCTCATATCCAAAGCCATATCCATCAAAAACGCAGTAAAGTCCGACGCATCCTACACCAGGTGGGTACTGCTTGTTGTATTGTCCCTCATTTGGGGTAGCAGCTTTATCCTGATCAAAAAAGGCCTGACAGGCTTCGGCTACTATGAAGCTGCCACCATACGACTGATGTCTGCCGGACTGGTTTTCCTGCCCTTTGCTGTGCGCAATGTCCGCAAAATTCCCAGGGAGAAATGGGGATTGATTGTTGTAGTGTCTTTGTTGGGTATGTTCATACCTGCCTATCTATTCTGCATGGCGCAACTGAACGTCCAAAGCGCTGTAGCAGCCATGTTGAACTCCCTGACACCAATTTTCACCTTTTTGTTTTCGGTGTTCATTTTTCGTCTTGCTTACAAAATCAACCAGATCATAGGCTTGATATTGGGATTGGCTTCCGCAACCCTCCTCGCGCTGGAGCATGCACAAGGCGCCGTTTCCCTGAATATGCACGCCGGATTGATTGTACTCGCCACGATTGGCTATGGCTATAATATCAATCTGGTCAAGCAGTATTTGGCAGGTATTCCCGCTTTTGTACTTTCTACAGTAACGGTATCTCTGGCAGGAGTACTGGCCTTTTTCACCAGTTTTTTGCCAAATATTGATGGATTTATAAAGCCGGATTTCCCCTGGATGCCATTAGCAGCACTTGTGATTTTAGGCGTTATGGGAACCGCCATTGCTCAATTGCTTTCTTACAAGCTAATCAACATGACCTCTGCCCTTTTTGTCAGTTCAATCACCTTTATCATACCGATCGTAGCCTTGCTCTGGGGTGTGCTGGATGGTGAAACTTTTGGTTGGATGCATGCGTTGGGAATCACCGGGATTTTGGGGGCGGTGTTTTTGATCAGAAGAGATAAGGAGTAATTAGCTAATGTGATAATTTGATAATGAGCTAATTTGATAATGAATATGGAGTTTGTAAACTGTGATATATCGGATGTAGAAACCATTTTTGGGTTGTACGATGTGGCGATTGCGCATCAAAAAATGGTGTCAGATCAGCACTGGCTGCCTTTTGACCGCGAGTTAGTGGTTCAGGAAATTGAAGAGAAACGGCAATGGAAAATTCTGATAGATGGTGAGATAGCCTGTGTATTTGTCACTGCCTATTCAGACCCGCACATTTGGGGTGAACGCGACAGCGACCCATCGGTGTATATCCATCGAATTGTAACAAACCCCAACTTCCGGGGTAAAGGATTTGTGCAACTAATTGTCGAATGGGCCAAAATCCATGCAAAGGCATTGGGTAAAAAATTCCTTCGACTGGATACCTGGGGAGATAACCTCAGACTTCAGGGAATTTATATTGACAGCGGTTTTACTTTTTTGGGTGTCGGCATGCCTGCTAACCCTTCCGCCTTACCCAGGCATTATTCAACCATTTCACTAGGTTTTTATGAAATCAGGCTGAACTGATAGGGTAAGAAGATTTCGATTAAGTTTGTGTTGTTTAGTTATACTCTCTCCTTTGCACCTTTTGGTGCAAAGGATTTTCTATTTTTGTCCCAAGCCCCTCCGATACAATTCATTAAATTCTTCAAATACAGCATACCATGTCTATAGCCAAACCATTCAACCTCCAAAAATGGATAGAAGATAACCGTGATCTATTGAAGCCACCGGTTGGAAACAAACAGATTTACATCGATAATTCCGATTTCATCGTGATGATTGTTGGTGGACCAAATGGCCGTAAAGATTACCACTGGGAGGATGGTGAAGAGCTTTTTTATCAGCTGGAAGGTGATATCCAGGTAAAGATCATCAACGAAGACGGATCTCCTGAAACCATTGATATCCGTGAGGGAGAAATGTTTTTGTTGCCACCGCGAGTACCACATTCACCACAACGTCCCGCCAACACAGTTGGTTTGGTACTGGAACGCACCCGCAAACCCGGCGAAATCGATAAATTGATGTGGTTTTGTGAAAATTGCGGCAAACCACTCCACGAAGCCGGATTCCCGCTTAAAGACATTGGCACCCAGATCAAGGAAGCCATCGTAAATTATTCCAACAACACGGAAGCTCGTACTTGTAAGCACTGCGGTACCGTGATGGAAATGTGAATTAATTTGATAATTTGATAATGAGCTAATTCGATAATGAATTTTACTTCTATTGGCTAAGCCATGCAAAACACATCATTATCAAATTATCATATTATCAAATTATCACATTAAATCCCCTTGTGTCTCTCCCAATAATTCTGGTCTTCGATTTCTTCCAGCATGCCCAGGTATGAATTGAAGCGAATTTCGCTGACTTCACCATTGCGCAATGCTTCGTGAACGGCGCAACCTGGTTCGGTGCGGTGCAGGCAGGCACCTCCGAATTTGCAGTTCTGAGAGAGCTCAAAAAATTCGCGGAAACTGTGGGCCAGGTTTGCTTTGTCTTTATTGTTGAAACTGAGGGTCTTGATGCCTGGTGTATCAATCAGTCTTCCTCCAAAATCCAGTTCGAACATTTCGGCGAAGGTGGTGGTGTGCTGGCCTTTACCCGAATAATCGCTGATCTCGGCAGTCCGGAGATTTAAATGCGGCTGAATGGCGTTTACCAGACTGCTTTTCCCAACGCCCGATTGGCCCCCCATCAAGGTCGTTTTGTCCGCCAGTAATTTTTTCAGGTCATCCAAACCAACTCCTTCTACTACTGATGTAAGCAGCGTGCCATAGCCGATTTTTTCATACACCTCCTTCATTTCCATGTACTTATCCATCGCTTCTTCATCGTAGAGATCCGATTTATTGAAAACGATGGTGGCCGGAATTTCATCTCTTTCTACCATTACCAGGAAGCGGTCGATAAATCCGGGTTTCAGTGTGGGGTTCACAATTGTAGTAATGACAACAGCCTGGTCGATATTGGCTGCCAGCAGATGGAGGTCGTGCTTTCGCCTGGGCGATTGCCGTACCACATAATTATGCCGTGGGAGAATGGTGCTGATCATGCCCTGCCCATCGCCTTCAGGCACAACTTCTACACGATCTCCCACTGCAACCGGATTGGTGAGCGGTATATCGTCGAGACGAAATTTACCGACTATCCTGCATTGCAATGTGGATCCATCTTCCGTAAGTACATTGTACCAACTACCTGTTGATTTTATAACCGTTCCTGTAATCATGTATTTGTTTATGCAGAACCTAAACCGAATTAGCAGAGGTTCTGTTCCCGTGGCACAAAATTAGTTTTTATCAATTATCTAAATTAGAAGTATACAAGATTCTAATTTCGCACAGATTATTCGCAGATTTGTTTCACAGATTTTCACAGACATCATCTGCGCCCCGAGTTTACCTCGGGATTTTTTCTGCGTTAATCTGCGCGAAACAAAACATCATTTACCTTATTTGTGAGAAAGGAACAACTACCTGATTCACATAAATTTCCCGATAGAAACGGGACATCCACATCATGCCGCAAATAATTGAAATTGTATTGCTTCCCGAGGAAAAGGACCGGGAAGACATCATCCGGCAAAAAGCCAGCCGCCAAACCGGAATACAGTCCGGCAAGATCTCTCACATTGAAATCCTGAAGTCATCTTTGGATGCCCGGTCCCGGCAACCCGTATTTCGCATTCGCGCAGAAGTTTACGGCCCGTCAGAATTGTTTACTCCCGAGCCAGCCATCCTCTCGGGATTTAAAAAGCTAAATACAAATAGGAAAGTGCTCATCATTGGCGCCGGACCAGCCGGTTATTTTGCCGCGCTGGAACTACTGGAATCTGGTATAAAACCAATTGTGATTGATCGCGGCAAGGATGTACAAGCTCGTCGTCGCGACCTAAGGGCCATACAACAGTTCGGAGAGGTAAACCCACATTCCAATTACTGCTTTGGGGAAGGCGGCGCCGGTACTTATTCCGATGGAAAACTATATACCCGCTCCGTAAAACGAGGCAGTGTTCAGAAAGCCCTTCGATTGTTGGTAGAGCATGGCGCCAAATCCGACATACTGGTTGAAGCGCATCCGCACATAGGATCCAATAAATTACCCAACGTCGTTCAGAATATCCGTGAAACCATTCAGGCGTATGGAGGAGAGGTTCATTTTGAGCAATGTGTTACAGATTTCATCATCAAAGACAATAAAATGCTTGGGGTGGAAACGACCTCCACACATGACGGAAGTGGCAAGACCTGGCAAGCAAATGCGGTAATTCTGGCAACCGGACATTCGGCCCGCGATATCTATGAGTTATTACACAAAAAAGGAGTAACCATTGAAGCCAAACCGTTTGCACTCGGCGTAAGGGTGGAACACCCCCAGGCTTTGATTGATCAGGTGCAATACAAACAAAACAAGCGATCCGACGAGTTGCCGGCTGCGAGTTATAGCCTGGTTTGTCAAACGGCCGGTCGTGGTGTGTTTTCGTTCTGCATGTGTCCCGGCGGGCTCATTGTTCCGGCAGCAACCAGTCCGGGAGAAATAGTGGTGAACGGTATGAGCATGAGCCGGAGGGACTCCCCTTTCGCCAATTCAGGGGTCGTTACGTCGGTGGAGATTGAGGATCTCAAGGATTGGCAACAATACGGCCCATTTGCTGCCATGAATTTTCAGGCTGAGGTGGAACAAAAACTTTTTGCCGCCGGTGATGGAAGCCAGAAAGCCCCGGCATTGCGATTGCCCGATTTCATCCATCAGAAGCTATCCGGTTCCATACCAAAATCATCCTATATACCGGGAACCTATGCTTCCCCTCTGTATGAGTTACTTCCTCCCTTTATTTACCAGCGATTGCGCGAAGGGCTCTCTGATTTCGGTCGCCAAATGCGCGGTTATTACACCGATGAAGCCATCGTAGTAGCCACAGAAAGCAGAACAAGTGCCCCCGTCCGCATCCCCCGCGACCCGCAAACCCTCATGCACCCGGAAATAGTAAATCTGTACCCCTGCGGAGAAGGCGCCGGATACGCCGGAGGCATTATTTCAGCGGCTATGGATGGGCAGAAAATAGGTTATCAATGTGCAATAAAACAATGAATCAATGTATCAATGCGAAATGTATCAATGCGAAATGCGCAATTATTTGATTTTTGTTATAAAGATTATTCTCTAAGTTTCGGAATAATTCAACTTTTATTGATCTATAAAAATTGCGCATTGATACATTTCGCATTGATACATTATTTAGGTATTGTTTTCAGCTGTTGCTCAATCTCTCTTTCCCGGTGTCGTTTGATGGAGTCCACGAGTTTGGGCAGGTCTCTTTTTTCTGAAAGAGTACACAGGCTGTCGATTTCGAGGCGAGCCTTGCTGATTTTGGCGTTTGAAATGGAATCTATGGCAATACGGATACTGGCATCCAGTGGTGCATCGTTGTTGCAACTACCGAGAACCAGATAGAGAAACAATAAGGCAATGCTGAATAGCTCCAATTTGTATTTCCTAATATTTCTGCGCATCGGCTCGTTTCTTCATTTGTTCAGCCATGTCTGGCTGGCCAAGTGATTTGTACACATCAGACAAGTCTTCCAATATTCGGATATCTTCCGTTTGGCGGTTAAGGCCATAGGTCAGAAAATGGAGGGCTGTTTTATTGTCGTGTAGTTTCTGATAAAAGTATTCATACCCAACCCGGTGACAGAATGATATGTACTTGTCAGAGTTTGAGCCATCCAGATATTCCATGTACTGATCCAGGAAATTCCGGAAATTACCGTTGTAGGGTATCTTGTCAAGTATGTCTTCGAAAACATGGAATAGTTTATCCAACTGATGATCCTGCTCAAAACGGGCGGCCGCTACGGCTCCCTTCATGATGAGCGCCGAGCTGAATTTTGGATTGATCTTCAGGGCTTCATTGATGTGGTATTCCATTTCCGTTACCAAAGGTTTTTTCTCCTCCATACTTTTCAAAGCGCGGTATTTATTGTCATACAATCCGGTAACATAGAAGGTATGAGATCGGGCGCTTCCAGGTGAAACTTTAACAGCAGCAGCGTTAATGGTCAATCCGTCTTTCCAGTCAGGAATACGGGTTACAACTACATAGGCGGCAAAGGCAGCGATCGTGGCAAACAGGATCATGCCCAATGGATAATTTGAATCCGGGTTTTCCTTTAACCATTTTGGGAGAACTCTGGCAAAAAACCAGCCCACCAGCAGGCAAAAAGCCATGGAAGGCATGTAAGCAAAACGCTCATTCATAAATGTACCTACCGAGACAAAGATGTTGCTCACAATGCTCAGGGTAAACAGGTAGAACAAAATGGCGTAGGCCGGAATGGACTTCTTTTTGATATTTAGCACCGCCCAAACACCCATGGCCAGATAAGCCAGTAAGGAGACAATTGCCCTCCAGTCATTCCAGCCAACTTTTGGAACATGGTATGGATAGTAATCAATCGTCAGTGGGTATGGAACAAACAGCAACTTGATGTACCAGCCAAGGGTAAGAAAAATGGTAGCAAACTTTTCCCCGGAGGTCATGTCCACAAAGGGGTTGTTCATCAGGTCTGTCGCTTTCGTTTTATCTGAATTCAGGATATATCCAAGCGCATCGTAACGTACGTAAATGAACAACAAGGCAGCCAGTAAAAGCGGAATGGCGGCCATTAAGCTTCTCTTCCAGCCAACATTGGTAAATACGGCTACGGTCATGGGAATAACTGCCAGGAATGTAATGGTATTCTCCTTTGACAACATTCCCAGAAATAACAACAGAGCCGAAAATATGAGCCAGTAAACCTTGTTTGTATCAAAATACTTGAGCGTTGCCCATAGGGCTGCAAGTCCGCCGAGAAGCGCCAGTATTTCATCGCGTCCCTTGATATTGGCAACGCATTCTACGTGTAGCGGATGCAGTATAAAAATGGCTGCAGAAATAAACGGCAGGCTAAAATACCATTTTCCCCCCTCATTGATCGGGAATAAAGCCAGCAGTATTCTATACAGCAAAATACCTGTTAAACCATACAGAAATATGTTGATGTAGTGGCTTATACCGGTTCGCCCGGGGCCGAAGAACTCAACTTCCGCAGCAAAGGTGGCCAGTGACAAAGGTCGGTACCGGCCTCCTTCCAACACAAACTTTTGCTCCTTGAAATATCCCATGAAGCTGTCTGTGGCAAATATCTTTTTAAAGCCCGCAAAGCCCTGCTGCACATATTCGTTTTTGGAAATCACCATCTCGTCGTCCAGCACATATCCGTATCCCGTACCTATGTAGTACAGGGCGATGGCCAATACCATCAGAGCAAGGGCTGCAGGCCAGTTGTTTTCCCAGAACTCATCTGTAAATATATTAGCAGTAGGCCTGGATACTTTTACCGGCTTTTGCTGTTGACTGGGCTTTTTAACCGACCTTGCCGGTGCTTTCTTTTTTGCTGCCATGTTTCAAAATCATTGAGGCGCAAAAATAAACACAGATTTACAGGGATTCATGGAATTCGCGGATTAGGGTAAATTTTTCAACATAACATTGCCTGAGCCGGGCTCTTCCCTTTGGCTAATACCCAGCGCACCTAATTGACTCTAAAAGCGGAAAACCAAGTAGCCGTTTTTTTGTTAAGTCCAGAACATTTATCGATTGGCAGGATAATACTGCAAGTCAACCAGCGTATGCAATTTCAACCCATTTTCAATAAAAACAAGCGCCCCATCCTGATTGCCGGACCATGTTCGGCAGAAACGGAGGAGCAGGTACTTAGCACCGCAAAAGGATTAAAAGATCACAACATTGACCTTTTTAGGGCAGGCATTTGGAAACCACGGACACGGCCGGGCGCCTTTGAGGGCATAGGATCTCCCGGATTGAGCTGGCTACAACGTGTAAAAGAAGAAACCGGCTTGAAAGTCTGTACCGAAGTGGCCACGGATGAACATGTTGAGCAGGCGCTTAAGCACGGGATCGATGTTTTCTGGATCGGCGCCCGAACCACGGTAAATCCATTTTCTGTACAGGAAATCGCCGACGCGCTGGCAGGGACCGACATGCCGGTGATCGTAAAAAACCCGGTGAATCCCGACTATAAGCTCTGGGTAGGCGCTATTGAACGTTTATACAGCGCCGGAATACGAAAAATTGCCGCCATACATAGAGGCTTTTCCACTTATGGAGATTCAAAATATCGCAATGTGCCACGCTGGCAAATGGCCATCGACCTGATGCAGGAATTTCCCGATCTGGAAATAATCTGCGACATATCCCACATTTGCGGCCGCCGGGAAATTTTGGCAGAAACGGCACAAAAGGCCTACGAGTTAAATTTTGACGGCCTCATGGTAGAGGTACACCCTAATCCAACGGAGGCCTGGAGCGATGCTGCCCAACAGATCACACCCAAGGAATTCGGTGAAATGATTTCCTCCCTCATACGGCGGCGAATCAGCTCCAATGATCCGGATTATCTGAAAACCATTGAAAATTTCCGCCAGAGAATAGACGATATTGATGAAGAAATCATTTATCTCATAGCCCAGCGTATGCAACTGGTTCGGGAAATCGGCTATGTGAAGAAAGACAAGAACATAGCCATCTTTCAGTTAGAGCGCTGGCGCGCACTTGCAGAAGCCTGCCGTAACAGGGCCGAGAAAAATGAACTAAGCCAGCAATTCGTCGACTTGTTTCTGGAGGCCATTCACCAGGAAGGCATCGACCAACAGGAGCAGATTATTAATGGAATTCGGCTCGCTTCTCTTGAAAACCGGTAGCAGAAATTATTCCTTGATATTACCGTCAGTCATGCCAGCGATCCCACAGGCAGCCATTTTAATCCAATTTTGGGCTTAATAAGATGTCTCTCGCGCCTGCGGCGGATCCTAATGAACCGCAATGTATTTAGGCTTAGAAGAAGAGTGGTGGTCTTGCCCTCATCTGGATACTTCATTGAAAAACTTTGTCGTGCTGTAAGCACACGTCCACTCTAGGTTGGAAGAAGGTAAAGTGAGTATGCGGCATTTGTTGGTTGAGCGCACTTAGCGTGGACAGGCGCTTACAGCGCGACAAATTAAGCGAAAGTGATTGTTTGGTAGCAATTGTAAAGTGTGGCGCTTTGGATAGTTCATTCTCAATTTGATGAGGCCAGAAAAGACCGCAGCGCTCCTCGACATGACAATTCGCAGTTGAGTGGATATTTTCCCGGATTTCTCACTTCGTTCGAAATGTTTGTTGTGATTAGCTAAATTTCGAACGAAGCGAGAAATCTGATTAACGCCAATTGTCTAAATCATGCACTATCATGTGAGACATCTTATTAAGCCCAAAATTGGATTAACCTGCTACAGCCATTTTGTAAAAATCGACGATCGCCATAGCCGATTTTTCTGTGCTTTCAAACATACCCATATGCGCCACCGATTCTAAGATACTTACCTGCGCTGTTTTGGGTAACATGGCTGCTTTCCAGGTTTGATCAAGAGGGACAAGATGATCAATGTCTCCAGTTAGAAAAAGCACCGGACAGGGCAGATTAGCCAGGGTTTCCAAGTGGCTTTCTCGGTTCATCATAGTCTCCAGTGCTGCAGCGATGCCTTCGGGGGGTATCAGTTTCCCGCGTTCAATCATGATCCGTAGTATTTCGGGGTTCTTTGCGGCAAATTCAGGACTAAAAAGGCTGTTGAATAATTGGCTTACGTACAAATCCCGTTTCCCGGAAGCGAGCATTTCCATTCCTCGTTTTCTAATATCCTTCCGGGCTTCATCATCGGCATAAGGGTGGGAGTGAAACAATCCAATTCCGTGTAACCGGGCGCTATGTTTACTGGCAAAATCCAGCGCAGCATATCCGCCCATGGAATGTCCGACCAATACACATTTTTGAACACCAATATTATCCAGCACGGTGGAAATGACTGCCGAATAGGCATGCATGTCATTTGTTTTCGGCATATCTGATTCACCAAATCCTGGCAGATCAATCAGTATTATTGGCAAGTCTGTCAAAAATGGGAGTATTGGATCCCATAAAAGGCTGTCTTCACAAAAACCATGAAGCAAAACCAGCGGAACTGAGCCTTGTGCGATCGACTTTCCTGCCAGTTGGTAAGCCACTTCTTGTCCTTTTGAAATTTCCAGATAATTCACAGAGGCAAATCTCTGCCAAAAGCATCAATTATCAGAAAATACGATCATATTCAGATGGACTTATTATCAAATTCTCAAATTTTTCCTGTTCATTGTCGCTGATTTCACGATTTTTACCCCCAATAGCGATTAAACGTCAATGTCATTTTTTGGAGAAATAGCAAAATCCTTTAGTCCGGACCTTCCTTCCAATCTGGACGATATGAACGCACATCTCGAGTTCATTTTGCCTAAAGTGGTTCCCTATGGTGAAGATCTGCGGGAGACCAATTTTTGGATTGGGAAACGCTGGCTTGAAGTGCGCGATGAAGAAGGTTTCCATGAGGCTATCCTGCACGTTTTTTATGAAGGTGGCGAGTATATGCTTTCCATTGATGGCAACCTTATGAAAGGCACCTGGAAGCAATTGGGCGAATACAACAGCCTTGTTCTGGAGATCAGCGGCAAAGGAGAGCTCTTTGATGTCAGATTTATGAATCGGGATTTTATGGTGTTGACAAAACACGGCGATCAGGGCCGGAAAGGCCAGCGGAAATATTTTACCATGGTTCATGAGCCCGTAGCGAAACACCAGGGAGGTTACCTCGACTGGCGAAATGTGATGGAGAAGCTGTACAATGTGTGGCGCGAAAACAGCATCAGCATATGGGCCTGGCTGTTTTTCCTGATTCTCATTGGCGCCATTGTTTATGCCTCTACCTGATGACTGAGCTGTCTTTCTGGCAATACCGTAATCTTTTATTCCCGCAAAATGCATTTTATTGATTGGATCGTACTGGCAGCAACACTGGCCATCGTTGTATTCTACGGCATCTGGAAAAGCCGTAACTCTGTATCCGGAAGTGAGGATTTTCTGGCCGGCAAAAGAGACCTCCCCTGGTGGACCATAGGACTAAGCATCATGGCTACACAAGCCAGTGCCGTGACTTTTCTCAGTACTCCCGGACAAGGTTATTCAGATGGAATGCAGTTTGTGCAATTCTATTTTGGAGTGCCCATTGCCATGATTTTTCTGGCCATTTTCGTTTTACCCATTTACTATAAATTACGGGTAACCACGGCTTACGAGTATCTTGAACAGCGCTTCGACCTTCGTATGCGGAGCCTTACAGCAGTTTTATTCCTGATTTTGCGAGGTACATCCGGAGCGATAACCCTGCTTGCGCCAAGCATCATCTTGTCGGCTGTTTTTGGCTGGGATCTTTTTCTGACTAATTTACTGATGGCCGCTTTTGTTGTAGTGTACACGGTGAGTGGAGGTAACAATGCCGTAAGTCGCACCCAGGAACTCCAAATGTCGGTCATGCTGCTGGGGCTGGGACTGGCACTTTATGTGATCCTCGATAAGCTGCCTCCTGATATTGGTCTCAGTGAAGCCTGGCAAATTGCAGGCGTTGCCGGAAAAACAAAGGTGCTGGATTGGAATTTCAGCTGGACCGACCGCTATAATGTGTGGTCGGGTGTGTTAGGAGCAACCTTTCTTTTCCTATCCTATTTTGGAACAGACCAGAGTCAGGTTGGTCGTTATTTGTCGGGCAAATCGCTAAAGGAGAGCCGACAAGGCCTGCTGTTTAACGGACTGATCAAAATTCCCATGCAATTTATGGTGCTTGCTGTCGGGGTGATGGTTTGGGTCTTTTTTCAGTTTAATCGCGCACCGCTCCATTTTAACCAGGCCCATCTCGATCTTATAAAAGATAATCCACTGGAGCAGGTTTATCAGGAACTGGAAAGTAAGGATGCCCTTGTTTTTGACCAAAAACAAGTTGCCTTGAAAAGTCTGGGTGAAGCGTTTAAAGAAAACAACGAAACGCAAGTACAAGCGCTTTCCAATGAGCTGCGATCACTTGAAAATCAACGACTAGAATTGAAGAATCAAGCGACTGAGGTGATTGCAAGGGTCAAACCTGACGATTCCGGCGACAAGGACTATATGTTCATCAATTTTGTACTAAACCACATTCCAAAGGGTTTGGTTGGCCTGCTGCTGGCCATGATCTTTTGTGCCGCCTGGAGTACAACGGCCTCTGAATTAAGTGCCCTGGCAGCAACTTCAGTGTCAGACATTTACCGACGCTCTCTGGTTACAGGTCGTTCGGATGCTCACTACCTCAAAGCCTCCAAGTGGGCAGTAGCCTTGTGGGGTGCTTTTATTGTGGTCTTCGCCTTTTTCGCCTCATTGTCGGAAAATCTGATACAAGCGGTAAATATGATCGGATCACTTTTTTACGGCACCATTCTGGGTGTGTTTTTTACCGCATTTTTTCTCAAAGGCGTAAAAGGCAAGTCGGTGTTTATAGCGGCTGTGATCACCGAAATTATAGTGTTGATCATGTTTTTCGGGATAAATCAGGATGCCTATTTATGGTATAATCCTTTGGGCTGCGGACTCGTTATGGGGCTTGGTTGGCTATTCCAGCAAATAATTTTTAACAAAAAAAAGCAGTGATGTCTGTTAACGACATTATAAAATAGTGGATTAAGGGTACGAAAAGTATAGTTGGCCTCGTTTTTGTATTAAACCGGTTTACTTACAATTTCTTCACAACTAAAAATTTAATCCTATGGTTATCCTAACTTGTTTATTGCTCCTGCTTCTTGTTTTTGGCGGTAAAGCCCTGAAAGAAGCCTAAACCATTCAAGTTGGCGGCCCTTGTTAAAGACACAACTCCAAAGCCGCCCCTGAATTTTTCCAAAAGCGCCCGTTGGCTATTAGTCACCGGGCGCTTTTTTATTCCTCCACTCACCCCTCCCCCAGCCCCCGGAGTGGAATCCAGGGTTATGTGGTGCAGTCCCCGGATTAAAATCCGGGGTTATGGGATGAACTTCTCGGAGTGAAATCCGGGGTTATGGGATGGTTTGGTCGCTTGTAGTGTTTCTGTAGGAGTACCATGAGTAAACGACAGCGCGGAACGAATGGTACGACTCCTTCCCTTACTTGTATATGATCACAAGACAAAAACACGACCTAATACGATCGCGAGATTTTATTTTAACCAACCAATTTAATTAATCGCTGTTTTAATTTATTGACCTTTGCGGCCATTCATTACCCCACAGTAGAGAAAAATGGTTCAATTTACCCGAACAGTCCTTTCCAACGGTTTGCGCGTACTGGTGCATGAAGACAAAAGCACTCCGTTGGTGGCCGTTAACCTTACCTATTACGTTGGCTCCCGTGATGAGGCCATGGACAAAACCGGATTTGCCCACCTGTTTGAGCACTTAATGTTTTCCGGCAGCAAGAATATTCCCGATTTCGATGATCCTCTGCAACATGCCGGAGGAGAAAACAATGCCTTTACTACAAACGATTACACCACATTCTACGAAGTATTGCCTGCCGAGAACCTCGAAACGGCGCTTTGGCTGGAAAGCGACCGAATGTTGTCGCTGAATATTTCAAAACGATCGCTGGATGTGCAACGTAAGGTGGTTATTGAGGAATTTAAGGAGACCTGCCTGAATGAACCATATGGAGACTCCTGGCACCACCTCTCTGAAATGATGTTTCACAAACATCCTTATCGCTGGCCGGTGATCGGACTTGTTCCGGAACACGTGGAAAATGCCACCATTCAGGATGTCCGGAGTTTTTACAAAAACTGGTACACACCCAGTAATGCTGTGCTAAGTATTGCCGGCAATGTAAAGTCAAATGAAGTGGTTGAACTGGCAGAAAAGTGGTTTGGCAGTATCCCGGCAGGAAACAAACCCATGCGCCTCATACCGGAAGAGCCGAAACAAAGCGCTCCTCAGGTTCGCGAGGTAATGGCCAATGTTCCCGTTCCAGCCATTTTTATCGCATTTCGCACACCAGCCAGACTGCATCCCGATTTCTACCCGGTGGACTTGTTGAGCGACATTCTGGCTCAGGGACATTCGTCCCGTTTGTATCGTCGCTTGTTAAAGGAACAAAAACTCTTTTCCCAAATTGATGCCTATGTAACAGGCAATGTAGACCCTGGTTTGCTGGTTATTGAAGGAAGACCGGCAGAAGGCGTCTCAATTCAACAAGCGCAGGAAGCGATTTGGGCCGAACTGGATCTATTGAAAAAAGAGCCGGTTGCGCTGCGCGAACTGCAGAAAATTCAGCACCGTTTCGAAAGTACGGTGGTATTTGCTGAAACCAGCGCCCTGAACAAAGCGCAGAACATGGCTTTTTATGAACACCTGGATCGCGCCGAACTGATGAATGAAGAAGTGGATATATATCTCGGTGTTACACCGGAAGATATGCACCGCAGCGCTATTGATCTGTTTCAGCCGGACAATTCAGGAACCTTGATTTACGTTCCAGCCAGGTAAGTATTAGTCTCGTCATTTAATCATTAATCTCAGTGGTGCTTTGGTACTACTGTCCCCTATGTATCTCCATGCGCTATTCCTTCATTTTAACCACAGGAGCGTTGTCGCTCCTTCTCACTTTTGTCGCTTTCCAACAATCATTTTCACAGGAACAACTGGGCATGCGCCTTGAGCGCTATGCCGGGATTTATGCGGCCGGGATTAACCCTGCATTTTCGGCGGATAACCCCAATAACTGGGAAATAAGCCTGTTTACAGCCGAAGGTTTCTTTGAAAACAACTACGCGTTTGTGCGCAACACTTCATTTCCTCAGCTGCTAAAAAACTCGGATCAGATCGTGTTAGCAGAAGACACACCGGAAACACCGAGGGAATCGAATAGTCTCCTGCTGGATTTTTTCGATGCCAAGAGAAAAATGCACGGCGTGATACAAACCAGGGTCAGCGGACCCGGGTTCAGTGCCCGAATTGCTGAAAACCATGTGATAGGTTTTACAACAGCATTTCGTACTCAGGTTTCTGCCTATAAAATTCCGCCAATATTGGCATACAATACCATTTCGGATTTAAACAGAAATGAAGTATATGCCATCCCTTCCGCCGGTTTTTCCGGCATGTCCTGGGGCGAGATAGGGCTTCATTACAGCTACCGGAATGACGATGCCGACCTGATCACCACCTGGGGTGTAAGTCCAAAATTACTATTGGGTTTCGAAGGCATGTATACCCGCGCCAGGGCCAGTTTCGACTATTCCCAGCAAATCGGCGATACTTCTGTATTTGGCAGCGGCAATTGGGATTACGCCCTGACATTGGGAAATGCAGCCAACCCTGATGATGTAAAATTGCGTCGCCAGGGCATGGGTGTTGGATTCGATGCCGGTATCAGTTGGGAAGGCACTTCAGAAACGGGAAGCGGGTTCGACTGGCGCTTTGGCGTGTCGATTCTGGATGCCGGATTTATACGCTTCAATAAAAATGCTCAACAACACCACATCGAATTTGACACAATAGTAACCGTGAGCAATGCCGATTTCCCAAGCCGCGATGATGTGTCATTGATACTTCAGGATGCCAGTCAGGCTTTTCTGGGAGACCCCAGTGCGTCCCTGCAAAAAGAGTCCTTTTCCATTGGTTTACCCACGGCGCTGTCGCTTCAATACGATGTGAAACTTGCACCCAACGTGATAGTCACCGGGGTTTTAGTACAAAGAATACCGTTCTCAAAAACGCAGTTAAAAAGGCCAAACACGTTGGCCGTGGTACCCCGCTTTGTAAGCGAGTGGTTTTCTGCTTCCTTGCCGGTAGTGCTGGATGACTGGCAATCACTCCGCATGGGAGCGGCTGTGCGGTTGGGTTGGCTGTACATTGGCTCAGATAACCTTGGCAGCTTTTTTAAGCAGCGCCAGTTTACGGGTTCTGATTTTTACGTAGGGCTAAAGGTCAATGGATTTTATCTGAATGTTGGCGATAAGAACAAGCTTGGCAAGGAAAGCAGAACCAGACGAGGGCGTCAGCAGATGCGGAAGATTAAGTGTTATCAGTTTTGAGTTTGCTTTAGTAGCAATTATTGACCGGGTGACTTCGAGTCACCCGGTCAATAATTGCCATCGACGCCGCGTTTGGTGTTTTTTTTTCGACACCAAACGCAAACGCGGAGTGAATAATTTCAGCTATTCCATGGCAAAGGCAGCCGGTTATCTCTATCTTAGCCTGCCTAATCCTCCTCGGCACGCTTTATTTGCCAACCATTCTTAATGCCATCGTGCCATGAAACCTGTTTTCCTGATTGCTTTTGTCTTGTTCACCGTACCCGTTTGGGGCCAAAATGCCGACTCGCTGGCTGTTGTTCGGCAAGTGGACAGCCTAATTCAGGCTTCCCGTGATCTCACCGCAAAAAGAGATTTTGAAAAAGCTCTTGAAGTTAATGAAGCTGCTGAAAAAATCGCTCTGGAAAATTTCGGATGGGAGTCGGTGGCATATGGGGATTGTTGTTCAAATCATGGCAGGGTTTTACATATTAAAGGAGATTATGCAAAAGCTGAAGCAAGGTATCTTAATTCCAAAGAAATTCGGAAAAAAATCCTAGGAGACGAACATCCCCATTATGCCGCCGTCCTGAATAACCTGGCGATTCTATATGAAACAATAGGCCAATATGAAAAAGCAGAACCACTTCTAATCGAAGCCAAAGACATACAGGAAAAAGCCCTAGGTAAAGAACACCCCGATTATGCCTTGAGTCTGAACAACCTGGCGATTGTGTACAACGACATGGGGCAATACGAAAAAGCAGAACTACTTCTTATCGAAGCCAAAGCCATCCTTAAAAAAGCGTTGGGAAATGAACATCCCGATTATGCCTTGAGCCTGAACAACCTTGCGGGTCAGTATAACATGCTGGGAAAATACGAAAAAGCAGAACCACTTCTAATCGAAGCCAAGGACATCAGGGAAAAAACACTAGGAAAGGAACATCCCGATTATGCCTTGAGCCTGAACAACCTGGCAGCTCTGTGCATCAGTCTGGGACAATACGAAAAAGCCGAGCCACTTCTAATCGAAGCCAAGGACATCCGGAAAAAAGTACTGGGAAAGGAACATCCCGATTATGCCTTCGTCCTGAACAATCTGGCGCGTCTGTACAACGACTTGGGCCAATACGAAAAAGTCGAACCACTTCTAATCGAGTCTAAGGTCATCTTTGAAAAAGCGCTGGGAAAAGAACATCCCGATTATGCCTTCGTCCTGAACTACCTAGCAAATCTGTACAACGACATGAGCCAATATCAAAAAGCAGAACCACTTCTACTCGAAGCCAAGGTCATCAGGGAAAAAACGCTGGGAAAAGAACACGTTGACTATGCCTACAACTTGTGGAACCTAGCCTCCCTCTATAGCTCATTGGGGCAGAACGAAAAAGCCGAGCCACTTCTAATCGAAGCCAAGGCCATCTTTGAAAATATGCTGGGAAAGGAATATCCCGATTATGCCTTCGTCCTGAACAACCTAGCGATTCTGTACGAAACCATGGGCCAATACGAAAAAGCAGAACTATCCTACCAGGAACATTCGGTATTGAGCAAGCTTTTGATCGAAAAAGCCACGCTCTACCTCTCCGAAAGGGAATTGAAAGATTACATCAAAATATTTTTAGAAAGTCAAGACCTGATATTTTCTTTTACCCAATCGGGCAGTAGTGACAATCTCGCACCTACCTGCTATGACAATAGCTTGTTTTACAAGAGTTTCTTGCTACAGTCCTCAAACCACCTTAAGAAACTAACCCGTTTTGATACAACTGCCAGCGAAAAATTCAATTGTCTAAAGGGGTACCAACGACGGTTAGCCATCTTATACACAATACCCATCGCCGAACGCGACAGCGCCCTGGTGGCTCAATTAGAAACACAGGCCAACGACTTCGAAAAAGACCTCGCCCGCACGGTGGCAGGCTACGAGCAGGCCAAACGCCAGGTCAGCTGGCCTGAAGTGCAGTCCGCACTCAAACCCGGCGAAGCAGCTCTGGAATACGTCCATTACCGGTATTATAACCCTAATGCCACCGACAGCACCATGTACGGGGCCCTGGTACTGCAAGCCGGAAACGCCGAGCCTGTATTTATCCCGCTGTTCGAAGAGCGCTCTTTAGATTCACTGTTACCATCTTCCGGCGTGAGGCGCGCCGACTACGTCAATCAACTCTACACGCTCGCCGACCGTGGTGTCATGCCCTCCGGCAAACCACAAAAAACTCTCTACGACCTGCTGTGGAAACCTTTGGAACCACACCTGAAAGGCATCAACACCATCTATTATTCTCCTTCCGGCCTGCTGCACCGGCTCAACCTTGCCGCCATTCCTGTAAACCTCGACTCCGTGCTGGCCGACTGTTACCAACTTGTAGAACTCGGCAGCACGCGGCAATTGGTCGTGCCCACCGAGGTAAAAACCGCCGCCAACACTGCCGTCCTATTTGGCGGTATCCACTACGATGCCGACGACACAGCAATTTCACAGGTCAATGCCGGACTGGATTCCGTTTCGATCACATCCCGTGGCGAACTCAGTTTTTCCTACACAGATTCAACCCTGCGAGTCGGTACCTGGGGCGCGTTGCCTTTCACCCAGCGCGAAGTGTCTGGCGTGGAAAAAACGCTGAAGGCAGCCGGTTTTCAAACCAGTACCAGCCAGGAATACGCCGCCACGGAGGAAGCATTCAAAGCCCTTGGTAGATCTCTGCGGGATGACCAAAAAGGCTCCCCGCGCATACTACACATTGCCACACACGGCTTCTTTTTCCCCGATCCGAAGACCTCATCCACCAACCCACTCCACACCAGAGAGGATGAGCCGGTATTCAAAATGTCGGATCACCCCATGATCCGCTCCGGGCTAATCCTTGCAGGTGGTAACCATGCCTGGCAAACAGGCAAGCCCCTTAAGCCTGACATGGAAGATGGTATCCTCACCGCATACGAGATCAGCCAGATGAACCTGTCGAATACGGAGTTGGTGGTCCTCTCCGCCTGCGAAACTGGCCTGGGCGACATTCAGGGTAATGAAGGGGTGTACGGCCTGCAACGTGCCTTTAAAATTGCCGGAGCGAAGTACTTAATCATGAGCCTTTGGCAAGTGCCGGATAAGGAAACGGCTTATTTCATGGAGCTTTTCTATAAGCATCTGGTCGCAATGGACATGGATATCCCCGCCGCTTTCCGGGCAACGCAGGATGAACTGCGGGCAAATCCCTTTATCACGCCGTATCAGTGGGCGGGGTTTGTGCTGGTAGAGTAGCCTGAATTCTGTAGGTGATTCGGAAGTCGACCGGTCTTGGACGCCGCGATGGCAATTATTGACCGGGTGACTTCGAGTCACCCGGTCAATAATTGCCATCGACGCCGCGTTTGGTGTTTTTTTCTACACCAAACGCAAACGCGAAGTGAGTGGCCATCATAGTCCTTCCACGCTGTCGAATGTTCCTGGCGCTCCTGAGGAAACATCAAGAACGGCCAAAAAATCAGAAATCGACGATCAGATCAAAAATCTGAAATCGAACAAATCGAATATCGGAAATTTCAAGCCAGGCAATTTGCCACATCACACATTTGTGTAGATTTGCCAGTGACAACTACCCTCTTCACTAGCCATTGTTACCATGCAAAACTGGCAGATCAAAGCATCCCTTTTTCTCAATTACTTTGTTTTCGCAATTCTTCTCAACAGTGTCGGCACTGTAATTCTTCAGGTGCAGAATAATTATGGAGTGACCGAAGGAGCTGCTTCCGTGCTGGAAGCCTTTAAGGACCTCAGCATTGCAATCGCATCATTTCTGGTTTCTTCCTACATCGTTCGTATTGGGTACAAACGCGCCATGTTGCTGGCGCTTTTGGTGGTAACCCTGGCTTGTTTTACACTGCCCATGGTGCCAAGCTTCTGGACAACCAAGTTGCTTTTTGCGGCCGTTGGAATCTCCTTTGCGCTGATCAAAATTTCTGTGTACGCCACCATTGGACTGGTCACCAAAGATGAAAAAGAGCATATCAGTCTCATGAATTTCATTGAGTCCTTTTTCATGGTGGGCATTCTTACAGGGTATTTTGTGTTCAGTTATTTCGTGGACGACAATAACCCGCAAAGTCAGTCATGGCTCAATGTGTACTGGATGCTGGGTTCCATTTCATTCCTTGCCTTCCTGTTGCTTTTCACGGCAAAACTCGATGAATCTCAGGCCAAAGCCGAGAATGCCGATGTTCCTCCCAGCGACTTCAGTCAGATGTTCAAATTGCTGGCGCTTCCACTTGTGCTGGTATTCATCATCTGCGCCTTCTTCTATGTATTGATTGAACAAAGCATCATGAGTTGGCTGCCAACCTACAACAGCAAGGTGTTGCAACTTCCCACCAGCCTGAGTATTCAAATGGCGAGCATTCTTGCGGGAGGCTCCGCGCTTGGCCGCGGACTTGCGGGCATCGTGATGAAAAAACTGAACTGGTATGTTGTATTAAGCGCCTGCTTGCTCATTTCGGCCGGATTGGTGCTCATCGCCATACCCCTGGCAGAAGGAGCCCATGATCATGTGGCAACCGGCTGGGGCGATGCGCCCATGGCAGCTTTTGTATTTCCGATGATCGGGTTATTTCTGGCACCGATCTATCCAGCCATCAACTCCCTGATTTTGAGCAGCTTGCCAAAGTATCAGCATGGTCTTATGTCGGGTTTGATCATCATATTTTCTGCTTTGGGAGGGACTACAGGCTCTATCATTACCGGCAATATTTTTGGCGCTTTCGGGGGCAAAACAGCGTTCTACTTTTCACTGGTGCCCATTGCCATTCTATTAATTGGCTTGTATTTCTTTAGAAGACTAAAACAAAAACACAGCGCCTGAGCAGATTATACTTCACGCTGTTTGGTTTTGAAAATTGCCTGCGGCAAGGTCATGTATAAACAGCGTTCAGTATGACAAATATTTTCACAACCACTTTGCTTTTGGTATATTACATCATCATGATCAATATTGAAACCTATAACCCCGAAATGCTCTCGCCTCTTTACGAGGATGTACAAAGCAGCGGCATATTTCCCGATTCCAAGTTTTTTGTAGACTGCAGCCCTAAATCCTCGATTGAGGAAATCCTGGAAGCTTATGAGCAGTTAAAGTCATCTCCCGGTTTTGATCTAAAGCAATTTGTAGAGCAGCATTTTGAAAGTCCTGCGTCATTTAATTCAAACTATGAATCGGCTGGCAAAGAGATTGGTGAACATTTGACGAAGCTTTGGGAGCAATTAAAAAGAGAGCCAGACAATACTATTGAGGTAAGCCGCTCTTCGCTGATAAGTCTTCCGTATCCGTACATCGTGCCGGGTGGCAGGTTTCGCGAAATTTATTACTGGGACAGTTATTTTACCATGCTGGGTTTACAGGTATCCGGGCGTGTGGACATCATACAGGACATGGTGGAAAATTTCTCCTACCTGATTGATAGCCTTGGTTTTATCCCCAATGGAAACAGAAGTTATTACCTGGGGCGCTCCCAACCACCTTTTTTTGCCTTGATGGTTAATCTCCTGGCAGAGATCAAAGGCCCGGAAATACTGCTGAAATACCGCCCACAACTGGAAAAAGAATACGCATTCTGGATGCAGGGTGAGCAGCACCTGGATGAGTCCGGCGTGGAAAGCCGGGTGGTTGCCCTGGGCGACGGGCACATTCTGAACCGATACTGGGATTCATTTACTACACCAAGACCAGAGGCTTATTCCGAGGATGTGCATTTGGCCAGGGAGTCAGGCAGGGATATTGAATGTGTCTTTCAGAACATTCGCGCAGCAGCCGAGTCTGGATGGGATTTCAGCAGTCGCTGGTTTGCCATTCCTTCCGACATGAAAACCATTCAGACGATGGATATGGTGCCGGTTGACCTGAATTGTCTGCTGTACTATCTGGAGAAGACGCTGCTGAATATTTACCGGCAACTCCCAGACCGGGTACCGGCTGATGTTTTCAAGGAACGATCCCGACTCAGAAAAAACGCCATTCAGCAATATTGCTGGGACAACAAAAACGGTTTTTACTGCGATTATAACCATGTAGATCAAAGTTTGTCCAAATCCTGGACGCTCGCAGGGATCAGTCCTCTATTTTTCAATATTGCTACCCAAGAGCAAGCAGACAGCGTAGCAAAGCACATATCAGCAAAATTCCTTCAACCGGGTGGCCTCAGAACAACGCTAGAGGAAACCGGGCAACAATGGGATGCGCCAAATGGCTGGGCGCCGCTGCAATGGATGGGGTATAAAGGACTGCTCAATTACGGCTTCAATGAGCTCGCCGAGCAGGTAAGAAATAACTGGCTTGCCTTGAACGAGAAAACCTACCAGTCAAACGGCAAAATGATGGAGAAATACAATGTATCCAATCTGGACACCGCTGCTGGTGGCGGCGAATACCCAAACCAGGATGGATTTGGCTGGACCAATGGTGTTTATCTGGCTATGCGAGGGTGAGCCTTGTTGATTTCCGATATTCGATTTGTTCGATTTCCGATTTCTGATTTGATTTTTGATTTGCAATTTATGATTATCTAATAGGCTTCCTCATCACTCCATTATTAAATATAAAATCTTAAATCCATTCGTAAATCGGAAATCGAACAAATCGAATATCGGAATTTTAATGCCGTGACAACGTGAGCGGTTAGTCAAATCACAACAAAGTGCAGTAAGCCCCAACAGTTTTTTTATCAGTGGCGGAAAAATTAAAATCTTTGTATTTTGTAAAATCCCATATATTTGAGAATTATACCCAAATATCTGATTATGAGATACATAGTAATTGTATTTTTAGCCATGCTTGCTTCTTGCCAAAAGGATAAGGGAAACTATTTTGACCCTAGGAAACCAATAATTAGGGATGTAGGTTTGGACATTTTTGTTGAAAATAACAAAGGTGAGAATCTACTATCTCCTGCGACAGCAAATTATATCGATTGGAAGGCCATCAGATTATTTTATCTAATGGAAGATCAAAAGGTGGAGATCTATGATTTAAATATGGACTGCCCACGAAATATTTGTCTTTTAAATGAATTAAATTCGGAATGGATTAGAGTCATTCCCTATTTTTTAAACGACGAAGAATATCCAATTACTTATATTGAATGGAACGAATTTGATACAGATACAATTCAATGTCATTTCCTAAGAGAAAATAATGGTTCAATCCAGGTGTGTGATCAGGTATGGCTAAATGGCTCACAAGTTTATCCCGGAGAAGAAGTTTATGGAGTCAAACGATCTTTTAAGGTCATTAAATGAATTTTCACGAATAGCGGCTCTTGATCAAAAGAGCCAACATGGCCCGAAAATACATGTACCGTGTTTTCGGGCCATGTTTTCAAAGCCGGGTTCGGCATTTTATTAATCATCAAACTCCACGGCAGTATTGCTGTTACCCAAATGACTCCTCACCGTGACTTTGAATCACCCGGTCAGCACATGCGAAGTAGATGCGACAGTTTTCGTACTTTTACCCCCTAAAATTATCCACGGCATGACCCGTTCCAAGCGCTCTCAATCGCTGATACAATTTGGCCTTTTTTGCGGAATTCTGTTGTTTGTCAATATTCTGGCAAACAGCTATTACACCCATTTCGACTTAACGGAGGAGAAAAGATTTACGCTTACTCGCCCTACCCGCGATTTGCTGAAAAATCTGGAAGCGCAGGTATATGTGCAGGTATTGCTCGATGGCGAATTTCCTGCGGGCTTTAAACGCTTGCAAACCGCTACCCGCGAAATGCTGGATGATTTTCGCTCCGAAACCGGATACCTGGATTACCAGTTTGAGAATCCCTCAGCCGGAAGCCTCGAAGATGTAAACGGCCGCCGTAAAGCATTGGCAGAAATGGGCATTCAACCGGTAAATCTGAGGATGGCAGATCAGGAGGAAAGTACCCAGAAGCTGATTTACCCTTTCGCGATTTTCAGACTGGGAAGCAAACAGGTAGTTGTGAAACTCCTTGAAAACGACTCTCCAGGTTTGAATCCTGAACAGGTGATCAACAATTCTGTGTCGCTGCTGGAATATAAGTTCGCCAATGCGATGAAGAAGATACAGGCGCCAAGCAAGCCTGTGATCCTGTATACCAAAGGACACGGTGAGTTAAGCGATTTGCAGTTGGCTGATCTAGATAGAAGTCTGCGTATTTTTTACGACACTGATCGCATATCACTGGATTCTGTCATTCAGATAAAACCGGAAGATTGTGCGCTGATGATCATTGCCAAACCGACAAGCACTTTTTCGGAAAAGGACAAGTTCAAAATTGATCAGTACATCATGCAGGGCGGTAGCGTTTTATGGCTCATAGACAGGCTGAATGCAAGTCTTGACAGCATGAGGCTAACGGGCAGGTTTATCCCCAGTGATTATCCGTTAAATATTGAAGATCTGTTGTTCAAATACGGTGTCAGAATACAACCCGACCTGGTACTCGACCTGGAGTGCAGCAGTATCAAATTAGTGGTTGGACAGGTAGGTAATGCGCCTCAGTTTGATCTATTCCCCTGGTATTATCACCCGGCGGTTTTGCCCAATGGAAAACATCCAATTGTAAAAAACCTGGATCGCATTGACTTGCATTTTTGTTCATCCATAGATACCATACGCACCAAAACACCGGTAAAGAAAACAGCCATTCTTACATCCAGCAAACGAAGCCGTTTGCAATTCAGTCCGATCGACCTGAATTTTGACATTTTGAAATACCCGGCCGATCCGGAAAAATTTGACAAGGGCATGCAAACCGTTGGAGTGCTTCTGGAAGGTGTATTCCCATCGGGTTTTGAAAATCGGGTATCCGAAGAAATGCAGAATGGTCTGAATCAACTGGGCATGCAATTCAGGTCTAGCAGCGTTCCTGCCAGAATGATGGTGATCAGCGATGGCGATGTAGCGGCCAACTACATTCGTGATGCCGAACAAAAGCAATGGCTTCCGTTGGGATACAACCACATGGAAAATGTTACCTACGCCAACAAAGAGCTGATGCTCAATGCGATTGAATACCTGATTGATCCAAATGGGGTGATTGAGGCGAGGTCGAGGGAAGTAAAACTCCGTTTGCTCGATACCGTAAGCGCCAAAGCCAATGCAAACCTGTGGCGGGTGTTAAATGTCGGTTTGCCACTTTTATTATTGGCCTTGTTTGGCTGGCTGTACACCTGGCTCCGCAAAAGGAGATATCAATAATATGTTTGCCGGCGCAAGCGTTCTAGCCGGCCCGTTTCATTATGATCAAGAGAATTGTAAAAATGACTTTCCGGCCGGATGCGGTAGAAACCTTTGTTTATCAGGTTTTTGAATCCAGCAAGAACCAAATCAGGGCATTCCCCGGGTGTAGGTATATGGAACTTCTGCGTCAAACCAATGAACCAAATGTGCTGTTTACCTTGAGTCATTGGGATGATGAGAATGCCTTGAATGCCTACCGGGGTTCTGCACTTTTCGCCGATACCTGGAAAAAAACAAAGGCCTTGTTTGCCGACAAAGCACAGGCCTGGTCGGTGGAAGTGCTGGATAAACCAATTAGCGACAACGAAAATTAAAGCAATATGGAAGAAAAAAAAGTCAATGGCCAGAGTGAAGAAAATGACGGCCTTGAGAAACGCACCATGAAACAGTGGAGCAAGCTGCGTGGCGAAAACTCCTGGACCATGTTCAAAGTGATGGCGGAATTTGTCGATGGCTTTGAAATTTTAAATACAATTGGCCCCTGCATTTCAATATTTGGATCCGCCCGTACAAAGCCGGGAACCTATTATTACGATCTGGCGGTATCTGTTGCCTCCCGATTGACAGAAGAAGGATATGGTGTGATCACGGGTGGTGGACCGGGTATCATGGAAGCCGGAAACCGCGGTGCCTGGATGAAAAACGGCACTTCTGTAGGTTTGAATATCGACCTGCCTTTTGAACAGCATCACAACCCTTTTATCGCGCCGGCCCACAACTTGAAACACCGCTACTTTTTTGTGCGGAAAGTGATGTTTGTGAAATACGCCCAGGGCTTTGTCGTCATGCCTGGCGGTTTCGGCACCCTGGATGAGTTATTTGAAGTACTGACCCTGGTTCAAACCAAAAAGATCAGTCCGGTACCCATTGTGCTGATGGGTAAGGAATTTTGGCAAGGATTGCGTACCTGGTTCAAAGAAATCATGCTGGAAAGACACCACAACATCAATGCGGAAGATCTCGATCTTTTCCTGATCACCGATGATCCGGAAGAGGCTGTTCAGCACATCAATCAGTTTTACGCCGGTCATACAGAGCAACTATCGCCAAATTTTGAGTTGTAAACTGTAACCATTTTTTCCTAAATTGTGTCCTATTCCCCAAACACCTAATAAGACGTCAAACAACGTCGGGGAACCATGAAAGGAAAAAGTCTTTCAGACGAAGAATTGGTACAACAGGCCCAGGCTGGCCAGCAGCAAGCTTTCGCAACCTTGTTGAAGCGGTACGAAAGCTATGCATTCAGTCTGGCTTTTCGCTTTGTGAAAAACCGCGAGGACGCTCACGAAGTGGCACAAGATTCCTTCCTGAGGGCTTTTCGTTATTTGCCGGATTTCAGAGGAGACGCGAAGTTTAGCACCTGGTTGTACAAAATAATTTATTCCACCTCCCTCAACTTTTTAAGAAAACAAAACCCTGATATTCAATCGCTTGACGATGAAAACAGACCTGTAAAACTGGCAGGGCATTCGACTGAAGATGCAGGAAGCGGGTTAGAATCTTTGGAGCGAAAAGAGGCGGTACAACAGGCGGTACAATTGTTGTCACATGATGATTCAGGCATCATTACCTTGTTTTACCTGTATGAAAACAGTTTGGAAGAAATTTGCCAGATCATGGGCCTGAGCATGTCGAACGCCAAGACAAAACTTTGTCGCGCTCGCCAACGTTTAAAAATTATACTGGAAAATCAATTTGCCGAATTGTCTGTTGAGTATTGATAATAACAACCCTAATGAGTCTTAGATAAAATGCCGTGGTTATGAAGAACAATTTTTTGCTGACAGATGAAATGCTCTGGGACTATGCAGATGGCTTTCTGGACGACCAGAGCAAACTGCAGGTAGATCAGTATTTGCAGCAACACCCTGAGCATGAGAAACGGCTGAAGTCTATTCTGGCTGAAAAGCAGCTGTTTGCCTCCATACCTGCCGAGAAACCCAGAAAAGGCTTTGCAGATTCGGTTATGTCGGCCTGGGTAGCGGAACAAGCGACCATGAAAGCGAGCAGCCCCGTAAAAACAAGAGATTGGGTGGTTTCCGTATTAATGGGGGCCATGTGTTTGTTGCTGTTGGGCTTGTTCGGATTGATGTTCATACTCGCTCCGGATCTGGAGCCAACAGCCATGCCTTCTATTGAAGACTATGCCAGTAAAATGCCGGTTATCGACTGGGGTTTGTTGTTTGAAAGTCCGGTGCTGCGTTATGGAATGATGTTTGCATTTGCATTGTTAGCAATTAAGACTTTGGAAAAGTACTTGTTGCAAAGGAAATTATCTACGGCACTCAGCTCCAGGCTCTGATTTATGGAAAAGGATAAAAAGAAAACAAAATTTGTCTATCAACCCGAATACCCGGGGGGACCAAAGGCCTTGACAAAATTTATTTATGAGAACCTGCGATACCCCAAACAAGCGTTTGAGGCCAAAATAGAAGGTACCGTGTATATAGAGTACGATATTGACCACCAGGGGGTAGTGGTAGGATCGCGTGTTTTGAAAGGTCTTGGACATGGCTGCGACGAGGAAGCCGCCAGATTGGTTAAGCTGCTAAAGTTTGACGTAGCCAAAAACCGCGGCATCCATGTGTTATTTCATCAAAAGCTGCGGGTACAGTTCAGAATGCCTAAAAAGCAGGTCGTAAAAACACCGGCTCCTGCACAAATGAGTATGACCTACACGGTTACTACTTCCAAAACTGCAAAAGAGTCGGAAGAAAAACCCAAACCGGAAACCACCTACAATTACACCATTAAGTTGTAGGAGGAGATCATGACATTAGGATAGTCCCTAATCTTTTTCAGAAAGTTCTGCTGCTTTTTCTACTGCCAGGTGAATATTATCATAATTCAGGCTGTAGAAGATAAATTTTTGATCGCGTCTGGTAGAAACCAGATTGGCGTTTCGAAGTATGCGCAAGTGCTGAGAGGCAAGGGCCTGTTCTATATCCAGGGTTTTATAGATCTCACCAACATTTAGTTCTCCGCTTTTGGCGATCACTGACAGAATTTGCATTCTCAAGGGGTGTGCAATGGCACGCATGTTTGCCAGGGATACACTCAGTTTTGCCTGCTCGGGAAGGAGGGGGGGATTGTGTTTGTTCATAAGAAATACTTTCTTCTTTGCTTTGCCTTGCAAATATTGGATAAAACAATCAATTTACATAACGGCAGACAAAAAAAGGTACTGAAAGTAATAGCTATTCAGGTGGAGTAAAATATGATAAAAGTTGATAACGGATTAAGGAATCAGGTTGGTATATATCAACAACATGATTAAAGAGAAAATTGTAGAAGTATTTAATCACATACTCCTCAATCATCTCATCCTATCAACTTTTATCAATTAGAATCGGAAAGATTTTGCGCTTATCAAGCTGCCAGGTCTTCAACTATATCGGAAATATGACCCAGGCGGTTTTTATTCAGCGAATAGAAAATGAATTTCCCGTTTCTCTCAGTCTGTACCACGCCTGCCTTGCGTAAAATGGCCAAATGCTGGCTTGCTACACTTTGCTCCAGTCTTAGTTTAACGTAGATTTCAGTAACCGTCATGCGTTTATTCTCTTCCAGCAAATCGATCATGCGCTGACGCAATTTATGGTTGACTGCCCGTAACACCAATACCGCTTTACGAAGTTCTGAGTAATTCAAAAGGATGTCCTCTTTACCATTTTTGAGGGAAACAGAGTCTGCTTTAGTCTTCTTCATACAAAATGTTTTGAATAATAAGTAATTTTAGTTTTCTTCCTCCTTAAAGATACCCAAAACTATGCCAGTTTATTCAAAAAAAAATTTACATGGATTTATTTACTAAAGCATAAAGCAATTGATTTCAAAGGACAAACATGAAAATACTATCTACAATTTGTAATTATATTGCATTTGGGCCCTTCAGCAGGTTTTTCTTTTGACTTGTAATATTGGGTGCTTTCATGTAAAAAGGCTCGAAGTATGCAATATCCTGAAAATCAGCAAGTTGAAATATTTTCTCTGAAATGGGGCCTAAATGCACCGAAGAGCAGTAGATTTTTGGATAAAAAACCGGTAATTCTACATTTTGCCCGTTCCTTATTTTTTCACTACCGTTCCCACAAATAACCGCACACGACAAATTTTCAGGTTTTGCACCTGACAATACGAACTCAGAAAACAAATTGTTTTCCAAAATAAGCGCCTGTGCAGGAGCCAATTCCGTCAGTGTAGCACTGTATTTTCCTGTCCAGATTTCCTGCCTTCTGGCATCCAGGGCTGGAATAAAAACAGGATCAGGAACTCCCCCATGCTCCTGATCAAACCATTTCTTTGCCGCCCATGCCAGCGCCTGTAAAGTATCTACTGCAATCAATGGTTTATCCAAAGCATAGCAAATGCCCTTGGCTACCGAAGCCCCAACGCGAAGAGAGGTATAAGCTCCAGGGCCTCGACTGATGGCTACAGCATCCAAATCCTTCAGAGCAATACCTGACTTCTTTGAACAAGTATCTATCTGGAGTGTAAGCAAGGCGGCATGATTACCGCCCTCACTACTCTCTTCCAGAGCCACAACCTCTCCATCCACAGCTATAGCTGCCGAGCAAACTTCAGTCGCCGTTTCTATCAACAGGATTTTTGACATAATGTATCAATGTATCAATGCGCAATGTACCAATGCGAAATGCGCAATGCGAAATATTTAATATGGTGCAATTTTAGTGCATTAGGGAGTAAACATGCTAACTGAATTAAATTATTGAAAGCACATTGATAATATGGTACCAGATTATTCAACATTTCGCATTGCGCATTGGTACATTTCGCATTGGTACATTTCGCATTGGTACATTTCGCATTGGTACATTTCGCATTGGTACATTGCGCATTGATGCATTGATTTTCACTCGTCCCAACAATTATGTTTGATTGCCGATTCTATTTGGCCGGAACGCATGAGTCGCAAATAGCTATCGCGGTTGTTTTTTGAATTTTCGTCGGTGGATTTGTCTTGATAAATGATGTCGGCAAGGTAGGTCCATCCGGCGGTTTCGGCTACGGTGAGCACCCGGCAAAGATTCTTTTCTTTAGATAATTCGGGATTCTTAAAATGTTCGGTTTCAAAGGCAATCTGGATGTATTGCTCCAGAGTTTTTCGATTGGGTCGGTATAAATCCACCCGGTGAATTTGAGGATCGGAAGGCAGATACTGTGCTTGAAAGCTTCCTCCGGCTGAGGTGGGAAACCCGTTTTGAAGCGTTTCTTTTGCCTGAAAAGTACCTTGAATTTCGAGGCTGTCGGCCGTATAAAAACGATAGCTTCCAATATTCTGGCCATCCTGTTTATCCAGATAAACACTAGCCACACAAGATTTGCCTTGCTGAGCCAGAATCTGCATATTATGTTTGTTGAGATTGTGTATGATGCTTGTGATGGCCAGACTCCGCTGATACTCGCGTTCACCATACCATCTCAAGCCCAGAAAAATGACCGCAATCAGGATGACAACTCCTGAAATAAAAGCTGCCAGTACTTTGTTGTTTCTTCGGTTTGTCACCTTGCGAATCCGGTTGCGAGGTGTATCTACGGTTTTATTCACCTTGAACTCATACCCAAATCGGCCATCGGACAGTCTTTCAGCAATGATCTCACAAAATTCATCTTCAACAAAAAAGGAGTAGGTCTTTGTCTCCTTCACCGAAAAATCGATCTGAATAATCTTGCGGTTACAATGAATCAGCATGTGACCGGAGCGGTCGCCATGGTACAACCCAATGCTATGCCGACCTCCGCGGTCGTCCAGATAAATCCAGTTCATTTGTGCCATGCCCTTGCAAATTTAAGTGGAACGCCGACTTTTTGTCACTATTGTTTCCGGGCACGCTACTTTTGTCCTTTCCCATGATAAATCAGGATGCATATAGAAAATTTGCTGAGCAGGCGTCGGACCTGCCTCTTTTTATGCAACCATGGTATCTCGATGCCGTTTGTGTGGGCGGAAACTGGGAGGCAGTTCTGATTGAAAAAGGAGGCAAACTGGTGGCCGCATTGCCTTTTTTTCTAAAAAAGAAGCTTCACTGGCAATACATTGCCATGCCGCAACTCTGCAAGTTTCTAGGTCCATACCTGATACCGGAATTCAGAACACTGGATCAGGAAATGCGTCTGTATGAAGCCTTGATTTCGGAATTGCCTGATCGTTTGGCTGCCTTTCAGCAGGATATGAATTATGCGGTAACAAACTGGCTACCCTTTCACTGGAGAGGCTTCAGGCAGAGTACGAGGTACTCGTATGTTTTGTCACTTGATTTGCCTGAGGAAGATATTTTCAGAAATATCAGCAAAAACTATCGGAATAAAATCCAGCGAGCCGGCAAGTTGTTGCAACTCAATTCCGACAGACCGCTCGCCGATTTACAAATGCTGGTTGGAAAGAGTTTTGCCCGTCAGGGACTTGAAAATCCACTCTCACCAGAGTTCCTGAATAAGGTGTATACAGCTCTCGCCGACAATCAATGTTGCAGACTTTTTTTCGCCGAGGATGCTAATACCGGTCAGGTGCATTCCGCTTCGCTATTGGTCTGGGACAATCAGGCGGCTTATTATCTGCTGAGCGGGGATGATCCGGAATTGCGCTCTTCTGGTTCCAAGGTGTGGCTAAACTGGCAGGCCATCAGGTACGCTAAAAATGAATTGAAGCTACCGATTTTCGATTTTGAAGGCAGTATGATAAAGGCGATTGAAATAGGCAGACGCGATTTTGGAGCTGTGCAAAGACCGTATTTCCGCATCGGCAAAGAATGGTCTTTTTTCTGGCGTTTTGGGAAATTTTTAGCAGGAAGGTAAGCAACGGCTAATTGCGAATATCATCTCCCCAACCCAGCTTTACCCTAATGGTATTTTGGAAGGTAATGTCTTGAAGTTGAATCAGTTTCGTGCAAAAATCATTCTTGCGCACAGCAATCTGGTGATGAGTTCCAATGAGTTCAAATCGCGAATCAAGAGTGCATATAAAATTCTCTGCCCGGCCTTCCACTTCAAAAGAAATGACCGATTCATCAGAAATGACAATTGGGCGAACATTCAGGTTGTGTGGTGCGACCGGGGTGATGATGAAGTTGCCGGAATTGGGAAATATAACCGGCCCTCCACAACTTAAGGAATACCCGGTACTACCGGTTGGGGTGGCAATGATGATGCCATCTGCCCAGTAAGTATTTAAATAATCACCATTCAAAAACGCGTGTACTGTGATCATGGAGGAAGTATCGCGTTTCAATAAAGTACAATCATTCAAGGCAAAAGGCAATTCTCCAAACAATGGTGGATTGCTTTCAAGGTAAATCATGCTGCGATCTATAATCGTAAATTGGTTGGCAACAAGTTTCTGAATGGCATTTTTGATCTGGTGTTTGTCGATCGTTGCCAAAAACCCCATTCTACCAAGATTGATGCCCAGCATAGGCACTCCGGAGTCCCGCACGAGGGTCACAGCAGCCAGCATGGTACCATCGCCACCTAAAACCACCACAAAATCGATGCGCTGGGCACGGAAGTCTTCAAACTTTTCAAATGCATGCGCAACGGATGGAATATTGACCTTGCTTTCCAACTCCCTGAGGTAAGGTTCATATATGAATATGTCTATCTCCTCTTCCACCAGGCAGTCGAACAGCTCCTGGATCACCTCCAGATCCTTCTCTTTTACTTGTTTACCATACACCAGAAGACGCATATTTTTAATTAGCTAATGTGATAATTTGATAATTAGCTAATGTGATAATTTGATAATTAGCTAATGTGGCAATTTGATAATTAGCTAATGTGGCAATTTGATAATTAGCTAATGTGATAGTGAAATAAATTGCTGCAAGATAGGGAAGTAAGTAAAAAAGTGGCAATTTCGCATCAATCTTCGCATGTATAAACTCGCGAGTTTGGCCTAATATCATTATTGGCAAACCGAATATTTCAATCCTTTTATCCAAATGGACAAGATCTCACTCAATTACCTGATTAACAAAGAGAAAGAACAGCTTAGACAGCGTAGAAAGAAGCTGAACATGGAGCATGGCACACCGGATCAGGAAAACTGGTTTGGTATTGCGCTATCCGGGGGCGGTATACGCTCGGCAACCATTAACATGGGCATTCTGAAAACGCTGAATAAATTTGGCATTGTACAACAGGCAGACTATATGAGTTCTGTCTCGGGAGGTGGCTATACGCATTCCTACGTGCAGGGAACGGTGAAAAAAGAAGGTAGCTTCGACAAGCTTTTCACCGATGAGCAGATCGGAGCAATGCGACAACATGGTGAATACCTCACCCCTCGAAAAGGACTGGGAAAACTGGGCAACACCCTGCTGCTCACCATCGCTTTTGTGGTAAGTTGGGCCATGTCGATGGTTGGGCCTTTGATCATAGGTGGCATTTTGTACTACTTGTATCTGATCATTATAGGTCTGCTAGGAACCATGCCTTTCGAGTGGATAAATTTTTACCCGGCAAACGAAGTAATTTGGTGGATCATGATGATTGCCGGCGGTATGCTCATCGTGCATTTTATTGTCAACATTGTATTCAATTTCAGCCTCCGTGTTTCAAAAGATTTCAATTATATAGAACTTGGGATGACTGCTCTGTTGCTGACCGTATATGCCTGGGTAGCAGTAGGAGGGTTTAAGGGAGGCGACAGAATCAGTTCAGGACAAATTCTGGATTATGCGATTAATATGGTCTTGCTCTTTTTAATAGGCTTTTTTACAAATCCAAATGCCCTGAGCTTCCATCGATTTTACCGTAAACAACTTGCCGATCTGTTTCTCAGCTTTGCCAGAAATAACTTTGACAACATTGCGCTGAAAGACATTTTTAATGCAAATTCCGAAAAGAAAGAAGACTACATAGCTCCATATCCAATCATAAACACCTGTCTCAACCTGCTCAATCCGGATGGTGACGAAGTGTTTAAGGGAACAAAGACCAGCGATTACTTTCTGCTAAGCCCTTTATACTGCGGCTCCAAACTGGTGGGGTATGTACCCACCAACCGGTATGTGGATTATCAACAAATGACCCTCCCGGCAGCCGTCACCATTTCAGCTGCCGCCGTAAACCCGGGTATGGGTATGTATTCCAACAAAATGCTCAGCGTACTCATGACCATGTTCAACGCCCGCTTAGGGTTTTGGATATCCAATCCACGAAAACTAATCAGTACCCGAGCCATTGTATGGTGGCCTATCTACTTTTTCAGGGAACTGCTCGGTAGAATTGGTTCGAGCAACAAAATGATCAACATTTCAGATGGTGGACACATAGAGAACCTCGGTGTTTACGAACTGCTCAGAAGAAAATGCCGCCTGATCATTGCCGTGGATGCGGGAGAAGATAAAAAATACGATTTCCCTGATTTGAGCAACATGCTGATCAGAGCCAGGAACGAGCTTGGCATCGAAATCCGGTTCCGGATGGATGAACAACCCGAAGACCTGATCCGGCCAAAGCCAACCCAAATATATTCTCAAAAGCGTTATGCAATTGCTGATATATACCAATGGTGGGAAGATAAAAAGGTGATAGACCCGGTAACGCAAAAAGAAAAAAGCAATATTGTAAACTACGCAGAGCCAAAGAAAGTGGGCACATTCGTGTATTTGAAATCATCGGTACTGGCGCCAAAAGGCAAACCCGTACTTTCTGAAGACGGCTCTGAATTGGAGCGCCTCAAATACGGCACCTACAAATACAAGATCTATCACCCGGATTTCCCACATGAATCTACCGCCGACCAGTTCTTCGATGAGATTCAATGGGAAGCCTATTACCAACTTGGGCAGTTCATTGGTGCCGATGTGCTGGGCATCGAAGACCTGACCATGTACGAAGAAGCCTGTGGGTCGCACATTTCTGTTGAAGAACTCATCAACTGGTTCGACAACAAACAGGATCTTTTTGCCGGAAAAGTTGCCATGTCGCTCAAGCCACCTTCAGCCGAAGTCGAATTGGAAAGCACCAAAAAACGAGATGGTGTTCCGGTTGTACAGGAAGAGGTAAGGTATCAAATGTAATTAATGTGATAATTAGCTAATGTGATAATTAGCTAATTGGGCAATGTGATGATTAGCTAAAAGCAAGGTTAAGAAAGTGCCCCCACCAGCCCATAAACATCTTGTAACCCCGGATTTCTAATCCGGGGAGCGGGGAGCGGGGAGCGGAGAGCCGGGGAGCGGGAGCCGGAGAGCCAGGGACAGGGGACAGGAAGCAGCAGCGACGGTAGCATGGAGCGTAGAGCGCGAAGTGAGTGTCCGGGAACCAAAGTTCGGAGGCAAGACTACATTAGCAAATAAACAAATATATACACACTTAGCCCATTCATTAGCTAATTAGCCAATTATCAAATTAGCTAATTCACCAGGGTTCATTATTTACTATCGAAAAGAATCTTTTCCCTACCTTCGCACGCTCGATAGAGGCTCATTTCTATGCGCGAAAAAATTAATTCCCTCCTTAGTTCCGTTAAAGCTGCCGGTCGTTGGGTATCAGGAAAAACGGCTTCCCTTGGTGTCTTTTGGACAAACACAACTGCCCCAGTACGTGAAAACTGGGCAAGAATAACCGCACCTATTCGCAGCGGCTGGGCAAAAGCTACAGCGCCTGTGAAGCGTTTGTTCTCCCCAATCACAAACAGGATATCCGTACTTACCGCTCCGATCCGTGAGCGCTGGACTGCCTTCAAGGAAAAATATCCCAAATCCGGGACTGCTATTTTGTGGGGAGCGGCACTTTTTAGATGGGGAGTTTATTTCGTATTACTGCTCATTTTATGCGTAGGCCTGGGATTCTTCGGGCCACTTCCCAGCACCGATGAACTGCGGCGTATCGAAACCGCCAACACCACCGAAGTATATACAGCTGATAGTGTGTTAATCGGCAAGTTTTATCAGGGAGAAAACCGAACTGCCGTTTCTCTGGATAATGTGTCACCGTATATCATCAACGCACTCATCGCTACGGAGGATCGCCGGTTTTTAACCCACAGCGGCATTGATGTTTGGAGCTGGTTCCGGGTAGGCCTGGGCATTGTAACCGGTAAAGGAATGGGTGGTGGATCAACATTAAGCCAGCAGTTGGTTAAAAACCTGTATGGCAGAAGAAATTACCATGTTCCCGGCCTGAGTCTGGTCATCAACAAGATCAGGGAAAACTTCACATCCATTCGACTGGAAAAGGTGTACAATAAGCAGGAGCTGCTGAATTTGTACCTCAATACGGTGCCTTTTGGTGGTGATGTGTATGGAATCAGCGTGGCTTCTCAGCAATATTTTGGCAAGAAACCAAAGGACCTCACGGTTGATCAGGCAGCTGCGCTGGTTGGCATGTTGAAAGGAACATCAATTTACCACCCGGTGCGTCGCCCTGAACGATCGAAGCAGCGCAGGAATGTGGTGCTCATGCAGATGGTGCGCAATAACCACCTGACTATGGAAGAGTATCAGGAATTGAGTCAAAAGCCAGTTGGTGCAAAAAACTACAGTTTTGATGGCAGTAATGACGGGAATGGCCGCTATTTCCGCGAATACCTGCGTACTGACCTGATGCCTAAAATCCTCAGGAAGATCAAAAATGAAAGTGATAAAGCATATAACCTGTACACAGATGGGTTGAAAATATACACCACATTGGATAGTCGCATGCAGATTTGTGCTGAAGATGCTGTGCGCACTCACATGGCGTATCTTCAGGAGCAGTTCGACAAGCATTGGGCAGGCTATAAAAACGAAAAACCCTGGGGAGAGGATAAGTGGATAGATCAGCAGGTAAAGACAAGCAACCGATGGTCTGCACTGGAAGATGGTGGCTTGACCGAAGAACAGATACTCACCGAATTTGAGAAGCCGGTTGATATGACCATTTTTTCCTGGGAAAAAGGCGGCGGTGAAATAGATACCACCATGTCTCCGATCGACTCTGTTCGATATTATTTCTGCTTGCTTAACTGCGGATTCATGGCCATGGATCATACCAACGGCCATATTAAAGCCTGGGTAGGTGGCATCGATTTCCGGAATTTTAAGCTTGATCATGTGGAAGGAACTCGCCGTCAGGTGGGATCCACCTTCAAACCAATTGTGTATGCAGCAGCCATTCAGGACACATTTACGCCTTGCTCATACCTGCCCAATGAAATCAAAATGATCGTGGATTGGGAACCGCACAATGTGGATGAACAGTACGGCGGTTATTATTCGTTGACCGGGGGGCTCACCAAATCGGTGAATGTTATTGCAGCGCAATTGATTGAAAAAGTAGGCATTCAAAAAACAATAGAACTGGCTGAGAAAATGGGCGTGACCAGTGAGTTGAAGCGGGAGTTTGGCATCAGCCTGGGAGCAACCGAGATATCTTTGTATGAGATGATCAAGGTGTACGGCACCTTTGCTAATCAAGGGAAAAGACCCGAGCCTGTCACGGTAGTAAAAGTGATTGATAGAAATGGGAAGGTGATCTTTGATTTTGAAAAGGAACTGGAAGCCAATCCGAACCTTGGTCCGCATGTAGAAGCGCTGACATCCAAACAGGCAGCCACCATGGTTGAGATGATGAAGAATGTCATCAACCATGGTACGGGCATGAGATTGCGTCGCTATGTGGGATACGATGCTGAATTTGCCGGTAAAACCGGTACAACCCAGGACAACTCAGATGGTTGGTTTATATGTTACAATGCAAAAATGGTCACGGGAGCCTGGGTAGGTGCCGAGAGTCCCAGGGTGCGTTTCAAATCGATGTACCTGGGTCAGGGATCAGCAACCGCCTTGCCCATTGTAGGCCTTTTCTGGCGCAACCTTGGCGCGCTCAATGACAAGGAACTGAACAAGGTTCGCCTGGCCAGATTCCCAAAACCCAAGCCGGAAATTTTTGAATCTCTGGAGTGCGAGCCGTGGATTAACGTTGGCCCCGACACTTTTGCACTTGTATACAACATTCAGGATTCTGTGCTAAGAGATTCCATGATTAAGTATTACACAACGGTGCGTGATGAAGAGGAAGGAGGCGATACACCTGGGGCCGAAAAAACAGATGACACTGAAGACAAGCCAATAAAAAAGATGGCTGAAAAGGTTGAAGGGGTTATTCGCAAGATCTTCAACAAGAACGATGAAAAAGGAGAGAAGGAACAGAATAATAATAATTAGCTAATGTGATAATTTGCTAATGAGCTAATAGTTATTCCATTTTTCAGGTCTTGTTAGCGGTAAAACCCACGTAGGCTTGACATTTGTACAGCAAAAAAAATAGTACCCCGCGCACAAGCACGGGGTACTATTTTTTATAGCCTTTGTAAAAGGACTACTTAGGATGCCAAAGCGTTCACGTGGCGGGTAAGGCGACTTTTCAGGTTGGAAGCCTTGTGCCTGTGGATATTGCCTTTCTTAGCCAAACGATCGATCATACTGATTACTTTAGGCAAAAAGCTTTGAGCTTCGGCCTGGTCTTTCAGATCGCGCAGATTTTTGATAGCAGTACGAGCTGCTTTCTTGTAGTAACGGTTCTGCAAGCGACGCTTTTCAGTTTGACGGATGCGCTTCAGCGCTGACTTGTGATGTGCCATATTGTACTAGCGAAAAAATGCTAAATTTTTAATCTAAAACTAAAGGTCTTCGTTTTGGGCGGGCAAAGGTAGGATTTGTTGTTGAAAAAGAAAAGAGGAAAAGAAAAATAATTTGACAATGAGATAATTTGATAATGAGCCAATGGATTCTATCAAATTACCACCTGTTGTATGGACTTCCATCCCACAATTGCAAGAAAACTTCCTTTCTTTAAGTTTGTTCACATCGTATCTTTGCGGCCGCAAAGCAATTTAGCCCGCTGCCGCTCATTAATTGAACAAATTTTCACCTTTAGTCAACAAAAAGTGATTTTGAAAAACTTGATTTGTTAGTTTCATAAAATCACTTAAAGCATAGAATAATGACTGATTTATCTGCGATTTTCAACGCACACCCACAATATATTGAATCCTTGTACCAGTCCTGGCGCCTTGATCCGGAATCCGTAGAGGCCGATTGGAACGACTTTTTCAAAGGATTCGATTTCGCAGTAAATTCAGGCATTGGCACCATTCAGGAGCCTGCTTCAGACGCAGCACTCAACCTTTCCAAAGAATTTGCGGTACTCGGGCTGATCCACGGTTATCGCGACCGCGCACACACGCTCTCCACTACCAACCCGATCAAGCCTCGAAAAGACAGGATGCCCAAATTGGACCTGATAGATTACGGCCTCACAGAAGCTGATCTTGACAGTCGTTTTGCCGCCGGGTATGAGTTGAAAATGCCCAATGCTACATTGCGGGAAATTATTGATCGATTAAAATTCCTGTATTGCGGAAATATAGGTTTCGAATGTACCCATGTGTTTGAGAAAGAAAAGCGGGAGTGGCTGCGGCAGAGAATTGAAAACCGAGATGCTTCAGCTGACTATGGTTTTTCACTGGAGAAAAAGAAAAGAATCCTTGAAAAGATCAATGGCGCAGTTGGATTTGAACAATTCCTGGCCACTAAGTTTGTAGGACAGAAGCGTTTTGGACTGGAAGGTGGCGAGGCAGCTATTGCGGCCCTGGACGCTATGATCAATCGCGCAGCAGAAACTGGTGTGCCGGTGGAAGAAGTGGTGATTGGTATGGCGCATCGTGGCCGTCTCAATGTGTTGTGCAACATTGTAGGCAAAACCTATGAGCAGATATTTAGCGCATTTGAAGATAATTCCATACCCGACCTGAGCTTTGGCTCTGGCGATGTGAAGTACCACCAGGGCTATTCATCGCAAGTAGATGCGCTAAATGGTCAAAAAGTTTATGTAAAACTATTGCCAAATCCCAGTCACCTGGAAGCAGTGGACCCTGTGGTAGAAGGTTTCAGCCGAGGCAAACTGGATATTTTATACTCCGACGATTTTGACCAATTATTGCCAATTCTGATACATGGTGATGCTGCCTTGGCCGGCCAGGGTATTGTATATGAAGTGATCCAAATGATGAACCTCGAAGGGTATAATACAGGAGGAACTGTGCATTTGGTAATCAACAACCAAATTGGATTTACAACCAGTTGGGAAGATGCTCGAAGCAGTACGTATAGCACAAGCGTTGCTGAAGTGGTTGGCGCTCCGGTATTTCACGTAAATGGCGATGATCCGGAGGCAGTAGTTTTTGTCTCCGAACTGGCTGTGGAGTTTCGTCAGGCGTTCAACACCGATGTGTTTATCGACATGGTATGCTACCGTCGGAATGGCCACAACGAAAGCGATGAACCACGTTTCACACAGCCCAGGATGTGGAAGATCATTGAACAACATGAAGATCTCAGGACGGTGTATAATAAGAAACTGATCGCCCGAGGTGATGTGGACGAACAATTGGCTAAAGACATGGCCAAAAAGTTCCGGGCCGACTTGCAGGCGCGGTTGGATAATGTGCGGCAGAAACCATTGCCTTACACATATCAGGAACCCGAACTGCAATGGAAATCGTTGATCAAAACCTCCAATGATGCTGATTTTCAGGAAAGCCCGGTAACCGGTATTCCGAAAAAAACCATCGATAAGCTGCTTAAACACCTGCTTTCATTTCCTGAAGGCTTTACACCTCTGGCACAAATCACCAAACTCAACGATTCAAAAAAACAACTGGTAGAGTCCGGGCAGATAGATTGGCAACTTGGTGAGTTGCTGGCCTATAGTTCACTGTTGCTTGACGGGCATGATGTGCGCATGAGTGGACAGGATGTCAAGCGAGGCACCTTCAGTCACCGCCATGCCTGCGTAATGGATGGCAATACTTTTGAAGAACTGAACAGGCTGGATAACATCGCACCAAATCAGGGCAAGTTTCGGATTTATAATTCCTTGCTAAGTGAATATGCGGTCTTGGGTTTTGAGTATGGATATGCCCTTTCAACTCCAGACACACTGGTTATTTGGGAAGCACAGTTCGGAGATTTTGCAAATGGCGCCGGTACCATCATCGATCAGTTTATTGCAGCAGGTGAGAGCAAATGGGGCCGCATGAATGGCCTGGTAATGCTACTCCCGCATGGCTATGAGGGTCAGGGTCCTGAACACTCCTCTGCCCGTCTGGAGCGTTTTTTACAGAGTTGTGCAGAGAACAATATGACCATTGCCAATGTAAGCTCCGCCTCCAACTTTTTCCATCTCATACGCCGGCAAATTGTACGCCCCTTCAGAAAGCCGCTGATAGTCATGTCGCCCAAATCGGGTCTTAGAGCTCCTTTCAATCTGGGTGAAATTAGCGAGATCGGTCCGGGGACCCGTTTCCGTGAATTGATCGATGATGCCAGTGCTGATCCAAAAAAAGTAACGCGCATATTGTTGTGCTCAGGTAAGATATATCACGAGCTACTTGACAAAAAAACAGAGGACAAACGTCATGATGTGGCGATTGTTCGACTTGAACAGATATATCCATTCCCAAAAATGCAGTTTGATGCATTAAGGCACAAGTACAAAAAAGCGGAACTTTTCTGGGTTCAGGAAGAACCGGCAAACATGGGCGCCTGGAGTCACCTGGCTACTCACCACCCTGAATACAATTGGAAATGCATCAGCAGAAAAGCAGCTGCTTCACCAGCAACAGGGTTTATAAAAGCGCACGAATTCCAGCAGAGTTCGCTGGTAGCCTCAGCCTTTGAGTAAACGCTCTATTTATATCTGAAATACGATCTTGCGATATCTGATATTTGATTTTGAGACCGCAGATTACCTGTGTAGTTTCTGCGCATAACCTGTCTGAAATCTGAGGAGATCTGCGATAAAGGAAAGAGACAACATCTATCCAGGTAAAACTCCGAATGGAACAACCTGTAACATGGCCCTAAAAAAGCATCCCGAATCTTCCGGTGAACGGAAAATTCGGGATAGCTCATTTAAAATTCAGATGGCTTCTAATCATTAACGCACCAGCGTTACATCTCCTTTGTAGAGCAACACCCTGCCATCAATTAGTCTGATTTCCGCATAATACACAAACACCGCAGGGGTCATCGGCTTATCGCGATAGTTTCCGTCCCAACCGTGTGCAGGATCATTTGGCATAAATCCACTATCAGTGAAAAGTAGTTCTCCCCAGCGATCATAAACCTGAAATTTATCTACTTGCTGAATCTGTTTATTATCAGCGAAGATCATGAAAATATCATTCAGTGTGTTTGAGTGATCGGGAGTGAAAGCGTTTGGTATGTAAATATGCGGTTCATTGTCTACTCTCACCAAAACCCTGTCTTGCGCTTCACAACCGTCTTTACTGGTTACCACAACCAGGTATTCGGTTGATTTAAATGGCTTGGCTGTTGGCGACAAAAGTCCGGGAATGGTGTAATTATCGAAAGTCAGTCCATCCAGAGGTGTCCAGGTAATGGTATCGATCAAAGAAAGAGGGTATCCCGGAGGCAATACCGCATGCAGCGTCAAAGAGTCTCCCAAAATGATCTTGAAAGAAGGATCGATGCTAATGTTGGGATCCGGCGCTTGTGGCACAATCAGAGATTCATGATATTCACAACCATTGGCATCCTGAATCCACAGGTCATAGGTCCCTGGTGTAATCTGACCAAAATCCAGAGCCGGAGTAAAGGTCTGACCACCATTTATTGAATATACATACGGACCAATACCACCAGTTACTGTTCCAAATGTAATGACACCGTCATTGTCGTGGCATGTAGGCTTAACCAGGTCGACTGCCAGATCTGTAGGAATATTGGTTTCTACCAGTACTTCAACATCGTCTGTTTGAGTACAGCCGGTCAGGGTATTGGTTACAGTGAGCAAATAGGTGCCGTTTTGGTTTACTATCGGCTGCAATCCATTTCCACCGGAAACAATCTGACCATCACTGGTAGTCCAGCCATAAGTATAATTTGTTCCGGTAGAACCGCTACCCTCAAGGCTAACCTGAGTGACAGTACAGGTAAGCATAAATGGAGGTCCAGCCTCAGCATTTGGCAGTACGATATTATCAGTTACTACTACAGTTTCACTTGCAGAGCAGCCGTTTGTACTGTTCAACAGGGTAAGCGTGTAATTGCCGGCGCTGCTAACAACAGCTGAATTGCTATTTGTTCCACCTACAATTGTTCCGTTACCGGTAGTCCATGTATAGCTGATATTTGATCCACCTTGTGAGCCACTGCCGTTCAGCGTAACCTGGGGAACCGTACAGGTGATCAGGCCCGGACTGGCAATTGCCACGTTTGGCAGTTGAGTATCTACATTAACCAACACATTGTCGGTTGATGTACAACCATTTACATCGTCCATCACGGTGAGAACATACGTACCACCTGCCGAAACAGTAGGACTCAAGCCAGTTCCGCCGCTTTGGATTTGACCATCTGATGTAACCCAGGAATAGCTAAAGTTTGCACCCTGGCTTGATCCATTGCCATCCAGTTGCAGGGTTGTTGTGGCGCATGTAAGCAAGCCATTGGAACCTGCAGAAGCAACCGGATTTACAATATCCTGTGGAACTGTGACAGTTTGTGAAGAGGTACAACCGTTGATGTTTGAAGTAACCAGGAGCGTGTACGTTCCCGGTGCATCCACAACAGGTTGTAGTGGGTTGCTTTGATCAACAATATTTCCACCCGAAGTCGTCCAGCTGTAGTCCATATTACTGGTGCTGCTCTGAGTAGCATCTATGCTAATTTGAGGAACAGCGCAAGTAAGAATATCTGGTTGTTGAATGGCAGTAAGCGGTGTAACCTGATCGATCAATACATCAACCTGATCGGTACTGGTACAACCATTTGCCTGACTGGTTACTGTTAGAATATAGGTTCCGGCGGCATCCACCGTAGGTGTCAGGGTATTGCTACCATTAGTGATATTGCCGTTGTTGATGGCCTGCCATTGATAATCGAAAGTACCGCTGGAGCTTACCGAGCCACCTAAATCTACTGTTACATCTGTACAGGTAATGGTAGGTGATGCACCGGCATCAATATTTGGTGGTGTAATATCCTGCTGAACAACCACGCTGCTGTTGCTGGCGCAACTGTTCAAGGTATTAAATACGATCAATGTGTACGTTCCCGGCTCGTCAATTAATGGGTTAAGACCCTGGGCTCCACTGACAATATTGCCACCATTGGTCGCATTCCACTGATAGGTAAATTCACTACCGGTACTTGAACCGGAGCCACTGAGCGTTAAACTTGTGGTGGCACAGGTAAGCAATGGAGCAGAGTTGGCAATGGCTGTAGGTACATCATTTGCCTGGGTAATCTGAACCAGCGCAGTTGAAGTACAACCATTCGTAGTATTGGTTACCAAAATGGTGTAATTACCGGCCCCATCAACAGTAGGATTCAGAACATCCGTTGGGCCAACAAAACTACCCTGAACAGTTGACCATTGGTAGGTAAAGTTTGCGCCCGTACTTCCAGTAGTTTGCATGGTGTATGTATTATCCACACATGTCAACTGGAACCCTGGGCCGGCAGTGACCTGCGGATTTACAAAATCTTCCGTCAGATCAACCACATCTGTTTGCGTACATCCATTGTCCGTATTAGTAACAACAACGGTATACATACCTGCCTGATCCACAATTGGGCCCGGCGTATTGGCTCCTGTAACAATTCCCGGACCTGTCCAGTCAAATGAATAATTTGAACCAGATGGGTTGCCAGATCCGCCAATCTGTTGTTGAGGATTATTACAATCAAGGATCATATCCGGCCCTGCATCTGCTGAAGGGGAAACGATGTCCTGTGGAACGTCAACAGTCGTTTGGCTTGTACAGCCATTTGCCGTATTGGTTACCAGAAGCGTGTAGGTACCCGGCTGGTCAACCATCGCATTCAAATCATCATTTGGCGTTAATAGCCCCGGGCCCGACCAGTCATAGACGTAGTCGGTGCCAATAGAGGTTCCGCTGGTATTCAGATCAATCTGCGATACTGTACAATTCAGGGTTGCAGGTGATGCAATTTGGGCAACCGGTTCACTGGCATCAGGGAAAATTTCCACCTGAGCAGTAGAAGTACAACCATTGGTCGTATTGGTCACCAGAATTTCATAAACACCTGGCGCATCTACCTGTGGGTTCTGAATATTGGTTGGCGATACAAAATTGCCACCGGAGATAGTCGACCAGTTGTATGTAAAGTTTGGCCCTGTACTTGAGCTGCTACCATCTAGACTGAGAGATGGTTGAACACAGGTAAGCGTGTCAGCGGCACCAGCATTGGCAATTGGCGGGGCCAGATCGCTGTCGACCAATGTGCTAAATGAAGCAGTACAATTATTTTGCGTATCGGTTACAAGAAGCGTATAGGTTCCTGGTGCACCGGCATTGAGTTGCAAGGTTCCCTGGCCTCCCAGAATTTCACCGTCACTTGTACTCCACTGATAGCTGTAATTTGACCCGGAAGAAGAACCTGTACCATCTACCAACACCGATAAAACGGAACAAGTAATAATTCCCTGTGGAGCTGCAATGGAAGTGGGTACGTTAGCATTGCTGGTTACCATAGTAGACGCTGTACTGGTGCATCCATTCGTTGTGTTGGTTACCTGAAGGACGTAAGTGCCAACAGCAGTTACAGTTGGCGTTAATGTATTACCACCCATGCTGATATTACCGCTGACGGTTGTCCAGTTGTAACTGAAATTAGGGCCGGTACTGCTCCCTGCCCCACTCAACTGGAGGTTTGGATTAACACAAGTGATCTCGCCTCCCGGGGCTACAACCGCAACAGGCGGCGCCAGATCATCATCCACAACGGCAACATCCGTAGACGTACATCCATTGCTGGTATTTGTAATCAAAAGGGTATAGGTTCCGGTAGAACCAACCAATGGATTTAGGGTGGAGTCTCCACTAATAATATTTCCTCCATTGGAAGCTGTCCATAAGTATGTGAAATTTTGCCCGGAAGAAGATCCGCTGGCATCCAGATTCAGATCGTTGACAACGCAGGTGAGCGTCCCATCAGGACCTGCATCCGTAATTGGCGGAATATTATCTGCAACTACATCCACGGTATCTGCAGCATTACAACCATTTGTAAGGTTGGTTACAACCAGGATATACGATCCGGTTTCATCCACTATCGGGTCCAAGGTGTCATCTCCACTAATAATATTCCCGGGATTCGCCGACCATTGGTACACAATGTTTGAATCAACAGAAGAACCACTGCCATCCAATGGTATGGAACTGACCACACAAGTAATTACGTCGTTCACATTTGCAACGGCTGTTGGGTCAGTAAAATCTCCTATTATGGTTGATGAGTTTGTATTTGAACAGCCCATCTGATCCGTGACGGTTACTGTATAAGTACCAACCCCAAGATTGGAAAGATCCTGAAGTGTATCGCCGGTTGACCAAAGATAATTATAGGATGGGTTGCCTCCACTCACCGTCAAATCAATACTTCCTCCATTTGGTGCATAACAATTTACGTTTTGTATGGCTGTAGAAGGAGCGAGAGGTGGTGGCGATTGTACAATGAAATTTTGCACATTGGTACAACCAAATCCATCTAAAACGGTAACCGAGTAATCACCTGGTATCAGGTTTACCGGATCCGGAATATTTGAAATGTTTGTAGGGCCACTCCAGGTGTAATTATATGGACCTTGCCCGCCAACTACCGTGGTATTAATAGAACCATTGTTCATATTGGAACATGTAGCATTGGTCACAACACCTGTTAAATCAAGTGTCGATTCTGTTACCAATACTGCCCCGGCACCCGCTCCCGGGCAACCAAATGAGTCAATGACGCTAAATATTTGATACAAGCCCGGCTGATCAACTATCAGCGTATATGAATTGCCATTTATGTTTGGAATTGGGTCCAAAGGATCGCCATTCAACGAAACTGTCAGCTCAAATGGAGCCTTCCCAAGCAGATTTACCGGTATTTCAGCTGTTTGTCCAGGACACAATTGTGGACCAGGAGGGATAATTTGTGCAACTGGAGTTGGAGAAACTTTGATTCTGGCAATTGCCGTTTTCGTTTTACCACAGGCATCAGTAATGGTAACCGTGAAATTGGTACTTGAAGAAACGAAGGCAGAAACTTCAGGATCACTGCTTCCTGTATTCCACAGGTAGGTATATGGCTCAACGCCACCTTCAACCGTTACCCCTACTGTACCAACACCTGCCGGACCACAAATGGTGATCGTATCGGCTAGTGGCGCCAGTGGGTGATAATCCAGAATGGTGAGTGTCTCTTCTGGCATCAGGCAGGAGCATGGATTGTTTAGTGTAATTACAATCGTTTCTGCACCTTCATCAATCAGGTCATTGATGATATTAACCGGGAAATACACCTGATCCAATCCTGCCGGAATAACAATGGTAAATGGAATGGGCGAATAATCCACGCCTGTAGTCGCGGTTCCAGTCACCGTAAAAGATACAGGCAATGGTTGCGACAAATTTGTTCCAAGACGGTCAATCAGCAGCTCCACCGTACCACAGCCTTCTACAACTTCGTCAATATCAGGTTGGCCGTCTACCAGCCAGTCAATAGAGGCAGCGCCACCACCATCAAAAGAACCTGCTTTCAGGAATACCGCAGAATCGTACAAGCCATCACTTACGTCGGCAATTCCCAGTTTGATGTGATATGTCGAACATGGAATTACATTCGCAACAGCAATCATTTGCTTGGTAAAACCATCATATTGTAGCTCCTGAGAGGCCGGACCATTGGCAGGCGTTTGAGGAGGCAAACAGTTGCACACACCGCCTGTTTCACAATTATCGAGTCCCAGAGGAGTATTCGCTGTATAAAATCCAGGGTTTGTTACGTGGTTAATCGTATTAATGGTAATTGGCGTATTGGTTGAAGGCAATACGGCGAGATTTTGAATGCCCCCTGGAATTCCAGGACCGGAAATAAAAAATCCAAATACGTCATTAAACGAGGATTGTACATATTCACAATACTCTTCAGAAGCAAAAGCATATCGGAAAGTGAGAGGCGTTTGCGTTGGAGTAAAGTCGAATTCGACAATTGCTTCATCAAATAGTGGCCCCACAGCAATCCCTGCCAAATCAGGATCACCACCTCCCGAGCCTCCGCCTCCTGCACTATCCGAGTTGTTAGGACCTGGCGCCACGTTTATTGAACCAGAACACATGATCATGCCAGTTTCAAAGCCAATATTGGTAAGTCCATTAAAGAATTTACCAATCTCACCAGCACCGGAAAATGTCACGTTGGTCACATCAAAGCAGTTACCACCAATAAACACCTCGCGAATCAGTTCTTCAGCTCCGGCGTTCTCTACCGTAAGTACAGCCATATCTGCCTGAGAGGGTTCATTGTATTTTATAGCACAGCCAACACATGAAATGGACACATAATGCCGTGGAGGGTCATCAGGCGACCATGAACAGGGATAATGCAATTTCACCTGTGCAATGGATGATTTTGCCCTGAATGTTATCATGTGTCGGGCCACGTCAACGCTCAACAACTCAGCTGATGGCTCGAATAAAGAAACATCTGGGATACAACTTCCCAGCACGTTATCCGGGGGAACAATGAAACTGTACGTCTCTCCCTTTTTTAAGTGAAATAGATCAATTGTTTGATCCTGATCGTAAGCCGTAACAACATGACGGGATTTGTCAACATCGAGTACTACAAGTCCATCACCGGTTTGGGCGGCAATTTTTCCGGAAAGCGTAATAAGAAGGACAAATACAAATAGATTGCGGAGTGTAAAATGGAACATACGCGTAGAGAGAAATGGTACAAAGGATGATTAATGCCAATTGTTTTCAGAAGGAAAGGCAAACAAAATCTTTCCCAAAGGAAAGATTCAAATGATCAGGAAAATGCTGCTTGTTCAGCTCAAATAGGAAATAAAAGAACCGAAAAGGGAAATTGTATTTCCGAGCTCCTATTAATACAAGGCAGCATTTAATTGATCATTTGTGTTTGCATACATGGGAAATAGGCACAATTTAATTAGAAATATGGTAATTATTGCCGCAAGATTAATGAAATTCCTTCGCCAATCAAAGCAAACTAACAAAAAACAGAAGGCCCGAACTGGTGATGTTGATCAGGTGTTTAAACGGCCAACAACCACCTTCATTAATTTCGAAAAACATCAAACTGAAACATGCATTCCAAATTTTATTCTTTTGGCCTGGAAATTTTTTCTGAAAACCTGCGTTTTAGGTTGTCCGCTTCGGAGCGGTGATGTAAGTTTGCGACAATGAATAAAAAAGGGATACTTCTTTTTGAATATCTCTAAGGAGCCTTACCCGGCAAATTCCCTTCCAGCTTTGTAATCAGCTCCTAATATTGATGAGTCAACTATTATTGATGGACAGTGATCCGTTACTTTATTCGAGAAAAACGACGCCTGGTCGAACTGACCGAGCCGGATCCAGGTTGCTGGATTCACCTGGCACCTCCATTCGCGCCTGACGAACTGGAGGAATTTGCGCATCGTTTCGAATTTGATCAGGCATTCCTTACCGACTCACTTGACCTTGATGAGAGAGCCCGCTACGAAAGGGACGAGGACATCCGATTTATCCTGATAAATACCCCGGTTAAAAACAGCAACGCTGTAGGAGAGAACGAGGCTTACTTTATGACGGTGCCAATTGGCATCATCCTGACCATTGAGCACATCATTACCATTTCTGCCTTTGAAACACCGGTACTCGAAAAATTCCTGGATAACAATGTGCGCGACTTCAATCCGGCAGATGAAAAACGCTTTGTACTCCAAATGCTGGAGCAAAACGTTTACCACTTTTTGTCCTGTCTGAAAACCCTGAATTTACGCCGGAACCGAATTGAAAAAGAATTGCTGCACAGCAGCAGAAATGCTGAATTGAAACAGCTGCTTTCCATTGAAAAAAGCTTAGTATATTTTGTCAACTCATTGAATGCCAACGAGTTGCTCAAAATGAAAATGAAACGCACCGACTTCCTCCACATCAATGGAGATGAAGACCTGACTGATCTGTTTGAGGACATCATCATCGACAATTCCCAGGCATTGTCCATGTCCAATGTGTACACCAACATCTTGAACGGCACCATGGATGCCTACTCCAGCATCATTTCCAACAACCTGAATGTAATCATCCATCGCCTGACAGTAATCACGGTTGTACTCATGGTACCAACTTTGATATCCTCTTTCCTGGGTATGAATCTCTCCAGCGGCCTGCCGCACGACAAACCCTGGGCTTTCTACTTCGCCATAGGCCTTACCGGTGTAGTCACCGTTTTACTTTATTGGCTTATGAGCAAACGGAAAATGCTTTAGGAGTGATCAGTGATCAACGATCAGTGTACAGTGATTATAAAATATTGATCACTGAACACTGATCACTAATCACTAATTCAAGGAGAACTGCACCGTCACTCCCGAATTCACGGTTGTGATCGGGAACGATTGGGAAGTCTTCGGCACTGTTTTTCTGTAATCCGTAAACAATCGCAGTTTCAGGCGTTTGTTCAGCGCATATTCAACCGATGGGTTGATACTTACTGTTCTGGCACCTCTGGTAGGAACTGCTTTGTTCGGACTGTCGAGCAAGTGATTGGTTGTGATATCATCCCTTACTTCAAAGTCAAATTTGAAGGTCATGTCATTGGCAGAGCTTCCACCACCTCGTCCCGGTAACGGTACAGGTGGATTATTCTTTTTCGACTTACGACTACTCTTCTTGCTCTTGCCTTTTTTCTTGCCCGTCAAAAATGGAATATTCACATCTTTCAATCGATATCCAAATCCGGCGGAGTAGCTGGTAGACCGGCTTTCAGCTAACTGGTAATCGATAAAGGACATAGCCAGAGAGCGTGTCTTTTTGAAATCAGCCTTAAAGGTCATTTCGTTTTTCAATTTCACATCAATGCCAAAGAGCGGCTGCAACTGCTCGTTGATCACTATCTGTGGAATTTCATATCGGGCAACATAGTTGTAATTCAACTCATCGATCTGATACGGATTCGTTGGGTCAAAGAACAGGTCGGTATTGTATGAATTCACCGTTAGAGTGTTCTTATACCCGTGTGATATCTGTATGCTGGCAAAAATGTCCTTCAGGTTACCCAATTTATTCAAGCCATTATAGCTGAGTTTCCAGTTTACCGATGGCAGTGTTTTGAAAATATCTAATTGCACGGTATTCGGGTCAGCTTTTGTATAGGCTGAAATAAATGCCGGGATCAGCACCTGCTGCTGAATTTTACCAAATCCTTCTGCATAACCAATATCAGTTTCGTGCTGGCCCTGTGTTGGTGCATCAACACCAAGGCGTTTGGAAATAACTGGCCGGTTCTGTTCGTAGCGTTCAAAAATACCGTTGATGTCATTGTCGAACAGTGTTTGTAGCGAGAAATAGCTGATGGTGTAGCTTCCCATATCTCGCATAGCGCGATGTTCAAATGCTACTGAATCAGGTCCCAGAGCAAAGTTTTGATCCTTAAACAACTCCGTGCTGTTGCGCGTATACTGCTTGTTTGCAGTTACTTCCACCCGGAAATCCTTAAACGGTTCAATAGTAAGCGCAGCATCAAAGGATTGTGTATAGTTACGCAACACCTGCTGGTTCAGCTCTGGTCGGTGGGTAATCCAGCCATTTTGACCGGCTTCATCGAGCCAGGAACTGCGCGGCTGCACACCTGCTATAAAGGCCCAACCCGGAGCGTCGAATCCTTCGCTCAAGCCCATCAATTTGGTATCTGGTGTAAAGCCCGGAATTACTGTGCTGTAATTTTCGGTATAGTTAAATCGGGCCTTCCTGATCAACATAAGCGGTCTGAGGGCAATGCGCTCTGCCAGGGACGGATCCCTGTCTTTCTTTTCTTTCGACTTTTTATCCTTTTTCTTGTCCTTCTTCGACTTTCCTTTTGAGGCTCCACCGGAAGCAGGATCATTCGGATCAGAAGGATTGGATGGATCAATTCCGCCTGGTCCGCCACCCGCAGCCGGGTCTTTGCCACCGTTGATGCTGTTGTCTTGCGGATTGTTATTCCGTGGATCAGCAGGGTTTTTCGACATATTCCGGTCGATTGTCGGATTGTTCCGGCCTCCGGATTTATCATTTCCTGCAGGAACTCTTCCTCCCGGGAGTGGACCGGCATCATTGCCCATTCCTGGCCTGGAAGGACTATTTCGACCGCGGTTGTTGCCGTTCTTGGATGATGAACCAGGACTGTTGATCTTCTTCAGGTATTTGCTCTTGTTGTAGAGTTGTTCCAGATTGAAGTCGCCATTTATCTGCCGCGTATTGGTATTTTGGATCACATTACCCAAACTGCGTTCATTCACCAGATCCTGGTAATCTCCAGCATTAAAATTTTGAAGCTTTAGTGATTGGGCCGTCCAGGTATACCCGGCTGTATAGGATGCCTTCATGTTGATCCATTCCAGATATGGGATCACTTTGAAAGGCAATGTCCAGTTCAGGCTGGCGCTGTGTGTGTATCCTTTAGGTCGGCCAAGCTTCAGGAAGTTTTCCCAAAGAATTTGCCGGCGTTCTTGTAAGGTAATGTGTCTACCATCCTCATACTCAAGCGGTTCATCAATGAGGCTTCTGGCTGTTGCATCAAAATTAAACCGCAATGACTGTGCAATGGTCCACCCCAGATCATAGTTGCGATCCCAGGTGAAACGGCGGTTATAATAGGTATTCAATTCAGGATCCTCCCCGGCGAAGCGATAGGTTGTAACAGACGCCAATCGCTCCAGATTGGTGCTGAAACCATAGGTTTCGGGAAGTGGATTGAAGTTAAACTCCGTGATAAATTTCAGGAACTTGTCCTTTTTGATCAGGCTCTTGAATGGCTTGATCGGCTTCATCCCGGTTGAGTACTGCCAGTCAATGGCCCCTTTATACTGATCCTGTACGGCGCTCTGAATAAATGGCGAGCGGTTCTTTTGCTGGTTGAAGGCGTAGGTCAGGCTGAAGTTCTCAATATTCCATGGCAGCGGCACTTTTCTGGGTTTGCCTCTGTGTTCCTTGCGCACATTGGTAAAGTTGTAGCCACGAACGATTGTAACGTCCTGCGCCATTTCCTTAATTTGGTTCTTGATCACTGGATCCGGTTCATCGCGGATCTTGTCCTTCAGTTTGATATCAAGATCGTAAGGGTCGTACTCCGGATTCTTGGTTACATTGGAATACTGAGCGTAAAACGGCAGTTTCACACCTGATTTCTCCGGCAACAGTTTTCCAAGCTCCAGATTCGTAGACAAATCATATTGAATGATTTCTTCCCGCTGACGCTGGGCGAGCTTTTCTTCAATGCTACCCCAGCCTATACTGGTATAGTTACCTGCAAGGGAAACATTACCGAAATCAGCCAATTTAATATCCACCCTGGCTTGTCCGGCGTAACCGCCCTTTTCGTTGAAGCCGTTGAGGCGAAGCTCGTTCAGCCAGACTTCGACGCAATGTGGTTCGGTCTGATCTTTATCTGAGTTTCTAACCCCAATCATTACACCTTTTGCATATCCCAAATTAGGATTACCTATCACCTTTACTTTGGCACTGGGCTTATCCGGATCACTAATTATATATGGATCATTCAGCGGCCAGGGGGTAGCAAGAGCATTGCGCTCCTTTTTGGCATCGATAAATATTTCAAGTGGGAAATCAAACTCATTTTCTGGTCTCCAGACTTCTTCTTTGTAGGAACGGCTGTCAGGGTTACCATTCAGGTTGTTTACATCTGAAGGATACAACGGCAGCTCATATTCGTAGTAATTATTGACAAAATCCGATCCCAGGCGAAGGAAAACTTTTAGATCGCTCGAATCAATTGGATCATCAGGATCGGTTGCTTCTGCGTGTACAAACATTTTTAACCGCTTATACTGGCGCAGGTCCATATTCAGACTTTTGAATACAGCTCTTGCATCACAATAAGTAAGATCGCAAACATTCATAGCAAGTGACTGCTCGTTCTGCAGGATATCCGGGAAAGCACCTACTGATTGTTCCCGTTGAATACCAAATGGAATGGTATAGTTGAAGGGCAATCGAGCAGAGTTTTCTTCGATACTTACCGCATTTACCGAGAAAGGCACATTAGGGTCGAAGCCCACGTCGCAAACACTAGACTGACCAGGGTCAATATTAGGCAATGGTTGGAAATATCTTCTCCATTGGTTTCGACCAAGTTCCAGGGTAGCAAAACGGAAAGTGGTTCTTTCTGTAAATCCTTTCCAGAACATACGGACAAAACGAACAGAGCGAAAATCTTCAATTCCACCTATTTTTTCCCGATCTTGAAGATCAAGAGGCACTCTGAAACGATACCAAACATAATCACGACCGTTTTCTGAGTAAGTAACCGTATTGGTAATCAGGTCTCTGAGTTCCGGCGCATTTTCATCGATCACTTCCTGTCCGTTGCCAAATGTTTTTGCCAGGTGAATTTTATAGCGGAAATATGACTCGTTCTCATTGAGTGAGCGGTCCCTGTTCAAATCTTCCTGGTCCGGATAGTTGGTAGCCGAAGGATTAAGATTGCTGGACTGATTAACAGGTGAGTTACCCTGCTGGTTGTTGAATCGACGGTAACGCTCAAGCAGACCCGGATTCAGTCCATTAAAACGCTCATCCCGGAAATAAACAAAGTTGTCGTTTGAGGGGTCATCTGTAATTTCATTCTTTATATTCTGAGCTAATGGAGATGCCTGTATTTGGTTGTACCAATCAGCAAAGAATGTCTTCTCATCCGCATCGCTCAAACCATCCAGACCCAGATCCTGCAGTACACGGTTTGCCTCCTGATTGTCAAAAGCATTTACAACAGGCGCTTCAATGGGTACTCTACCCCAGGGAGAGTCATCTGTGGCATTCGGATTACTAGGCGTGGGCAGGCCATTTTCAAAAAACTGCCTGGAGTCACGCATAATGTCTTCTGAAACTGAACCGAGGTCAATGTAAATGGTACCATCATCCGACACAGGGGAGCTGTCTGTTTTGTCCATATATGGGTTCAACATCCAAAACTCAATAAATTCGATGTTGGCAGCCTCGAAATCATTGGTAGTAAGCTCGCGCATGAAACCGGCCCAACGGGTGTTTGGCTCATTTAGCTCACCGCTGATGCTTAAGCCTTTGGTAAAGCCCGGGTACCCGTCGAAGGTTTCAAAATTGTACGGCCCTCTTTGCCTTGGGTAGATGGTCACATCCAAGGGCCTCAGGCTCGACTGTTCAAAGGGGGTCAGCTGGCGGTTTGGAAAGATGTCCTGATATTGTATCAAGCGCGTATATGGGTCATTCCCATCACTCGCATCCCTGGCACTGGGATCGGCTACGTACCATGACAAGCCTGCCCGGTTTGCACCCAGGGATAGACTGGTGTTGCTGAGAGCCGATTCTGGAAACAAGTCAAGGTCTCCCTGTGGAGTGGAAGCAATTACCCATTGGTTAGACTGAGCAGTAAGCGGCAAATTGGCTGTACTGCCTTCAAAATCATCTAAATAAACAACACCGCCTTTGTCCTTGCCCTGGTTGATGGCCCGGTTGTGCCCCGGTTGTAAAACTGCCACTTCAGCCTGAGCAGAGATGGAAGAAGCCTCTTTAGTTTCGATCAATGGTAAAGCATCCACGAGCTTGGTCAGCCAGGGAGCATCTTTTGAAAAGCTGAAATCGGCGCCATATACTTTGTTGTTGATGGGGTCGTCACCGAAGTTAACTTTTTGCGTAAGCGGGCGTTCAAACAGGTTAAGGAAAGTAGCACCAATCGTGAGGTCTTTACTTACATCATAATCAAATCTGGCCCCGATCATCGATCGACTCTGGAATCCGAAGAAGGTATTGTCCTCGAAACTGACATTCACACTTTGCCCCGATTGCAGGATCGCATCGTTGAGGATTTTCACCTTACCAATATTGTAATCCACCGAATAATCGGCGCCTTCAATCAACTGGCGGCCACCTGCAGATACGCGCACAGAGCCCTGGGGAAGGTTAAATGTCCCCAGGGATATTTCTGCCGAAGTACTCGATTTATAGGTTCCCTTGAGCACAAATCGGTTGAGTTCCTGAAATTGCCGGGCACTCGTAAGCGTCGTGTCGTATAGCTGTGGATAGGCATATAGCTTTGCCACATCGGGTGTTCCCCCTGCATCTATGATTTTATTGGAAAGATAATCACCGAAAGGTTCCAATACCGGAAACATCACCCGGCCGGAGCGCAGATTAATGGTTAGGCCCGGAACAAAGTCAAATATACCATCCGGACCTGGGTCACCCTGAAGGTTCATCATATCGAGATTGAATACCTGCAACAATGGGTGCCCTTTCAGGTCAGCTGGAATATTGTCACCTGAAAGAAAACGCTTCTGGCCAAAACCGGGATCATCGTAGTAAATATCAAAACGGAACTCGTTGGGATCCACGTTTGCCGCACCAACAGCATATACGTTTTTCATCATCAGATCCCAGATAGGATAGTTCACGTTTGGCGTGGTGCTTTTGAGCATTTTCACAAACAGCACGTTTGTTTTCAGCGTATCCAATGAGTTCTTTTTGGCTATGTCGCTGGAAAACTCACCAATTTTATAAGGAATACCATTATAAGTATATTCAAGAGCAACACCGACAACCTGATCGGGCTGCACATTGAGGTTTACACTGATAAATCCGAGTTGTTCATTATAGCTGAATTCGGAGGGGCTCAACTGACGTGCATTTACTTTTTCAAAATCGCGCGTTTGCTGAAGATCAAAACCAAAACCTGTAAGTTTATTGACCACGCGATCACTAAAGCGTAAGGATGAGTCCAACTGTAATTCATCCAAAATTGCCTTATACAAACCATTACTTTCATTGGAAGGCAGGTGCTTGCCCAATATATCTGATGGTGGATTTGGAATTTGCCATTTAGCATTGGAAGAGTCAGGTTCTGCCAATTCTGTAAGCCCCACGATGTCGCGGGTATTTACACTTTCCTGTTTGTCGTTCGTGATCCAAACCTCCATCCGGGTAATATTGAACAGCGATTGTGGCACCGGCAGACACATCATGGCCTTCTCAAACTCATTACGATTCCAATGGGTGATAAAGAAGTGACGGTTCTCGTCGTACTCGTCAATCGGCTTTACAAATTCCTGCACCTGGGATCCTCCCTGCACTTTCAACGTTTGCTGTTTGGAGCGCTGCTGGCTGGCAACCAGAGTGGCACGAAGGTGTCCGAATTTCATTTCGGTTTTCACACCAAACAGGTTCTGTACGCCTTTGATCAGGTTGCTGCGCAGTGGAAGGGAAACGTTACCGGCTTCAATATTTTGCAGGATTTCGTCCTCTGAGAACCCTTTGGTATCGTACTTCAACTTCATCTGGTTATCAAAGTCGAAAGTAGCCTGGGTATTGTAGTTGAAATTCAGGTTTAGTTTTTCCCCAATCTTACCGGCAGCGCTCATATTGATGTCCATATCGAAATCAAAATTGCCGTAACTCTGCTGGCGTCTGGTCAGAATGGGGTTCTGAATATTCTGGTAATCAAATCCAAATGTGAGGTTGATATTTCCCTGTGGTTTAATATCCACGTTGGTACCACCAAATAGTCGGTCAATCAGGGAATTCTTGATGTCGAACTTGGCAACCGGGTCTCCGGAATCGGCGTTTTTATTTTCTCCCGGGATGGAAACGCCCTGCAGGCGATCAAAATATTCTTGCTGCTGTTTTTGATCACGCCAACGGCTATACTCGTCAAAAGTCATGTACGTAGGAGGCCGGTAATACTCATCACCGATCTTTTCCGTCAGGATGTACATGTTTGTTTCTGGATCGTATTCTACATTTTGCTGAATTGCGCTGGGATCCTGCAGGTCAATCGGGTTGCTGTTTCCCGAATTCAGGAAATCGCCAAAGCGTTCGCTGATCGGCGGGAAGGTGTCCAATTTAGCTGCAGTATCATTCTCCAATGACTGAGCAGTTGCAACAGGATGTTCTACCGCCACGGACAGTTTTTTATCCGGGAAAAAGAGGGTGAATACGTTTTCACGCAGTGTTTCCGGGTAGGAAAAAGCGTACAGTGCGCAAACAGAAAGCAAGGCTAGAGCCGCAAGAAGGCCGTTCTTCTTCGTCATTTCAGAAAAGCAGGAGTAGGTTTTGAAAAGTGATTATTTTGAGGTTCCGAAATGACGTGAGCATCTCGAAAATGGTTGCCTGAAGCTTAGAGGTGCCGGGAATTTTATTTCTTGATCTAAAATGGCTCTTCTTTTGCCATTTTGCTCCAATGAGCGTTTTTTTCACGCAAAGGTCCCAAACATGAAAATTACTTCAATTGCAGGTCTTCAAGTCTTCCAGCCGATTTCAACAGCTTCAGCACAGCCAGTTTGTACCCAAAAACCTGTTGCCAGTAATTGGTTTCTGCTTCGGAAAGGGCTGTTTGAGCATTTAGCAGATCGGTAAGAGAGGCAATGCCTTCTTTGTATTGCAACATCAGCTTGTCCGTAATTTCACGAGCGAGCGCTACGTTGTCGTTTTGGGTTCTTAATGCCTGAAGTGCATTTTGAAATTGTTCATGAGCAATTCGAAACTCCAGGGTTTTGCCGGATCCAAGTTGCCTGAGATCTTCTTCCAGTTTTTGCTCTTCCAGTTTGAATATCAGGGTTTTATTATGCACTCTCAGTCGATCGAACAGAGGCAGCTTGAGTTTCAGACCAACAAGCGCCATACCATACCACTGTCGGTTGGGATCGAAAAAATTCAGATCGGAGCGGAAAGCCTGAGCTGATAGCGCGCCATAAAGATCCAGGCTTGGAAAAGCTTCTGCTTTGGCGCTATGTCCCTGTATTTTCGCCATTTCAAGCTGGTGCATCAACAAGCGGTGTTCAGTGGTGCTTTCAATTTCCATACTAAGCGATTGCCAACGTAGAGAATCAGAAGCAGGAGCGCCTATTTCCGAAACCAGCTCCAACACTTCATCATAAGGCAGTCCGCACAGAAATTGCAGGGTTTGCTGCAGACTATTAATAGCGGCCAACAGGTTTTGTCGCTGGGTTTCCAGGTTTGTGCGAGCCACGCGTATTCGCTTTACGTCGGTTGGAATGGCATATCCGTTTGCCAATTGGAGCTCGGCCATGCCCTGCAACGCCTCCAGTTTATCGAGATTTGCATTTACCGAACGAAGCAACTGCTCAGTCTGCAGGGCCTGATAAAAAGTAGAAGCCGTGTTATAAATAACTTCTTCATTGGAGCGTTCCAAAAGCATATCACTGATATCTCTGGTAACCTTTAATGCAGGAACAATACGTCTGGCCGATTCATTTACAAGGGGTTGTTCCAGTGTTACAAACCCTGTCAGTTGCCAGGGCCTTCCGAATTGGGCAGGAATAAAAGTTTCGTCGGTTTGCCCAAACAGCTCTCCCGGAAGCAGTTGTGTAGGCAAAACAGGATACCAGTCCAGATTAACACCGGCGTTCATTTCCGGCAATGCAGCCCTGTGCGCCTCTTTGGCTTTTCGTTCCAGCAATTGTCTTTCCAGTTTGTTTTTCCTAATCTGGGCATTGCTTGCAATGGCCAATTGGATCGACTCTTCCAACTGCAATTGACGGATAATGGCTTGTGCCTGAATGGTATTTATCAGGAAAATAAGGGCAATAAGAACTAGAACCAGCTTTTTCATGCCGCAAAGATAAAAAAGGGCCGGGCATCAATATCAGGTGGAAAAAGCGCCAGAAAGAATTGTCTGAAAATAGCCATCAGGCATCTGAGCTTCTGATTTTGAAGAGTTAACTTTGCCAACCAATCATGTCTAACCGGGAGCAACACCTCACCACAATTGGGAAACCAATGGAGTGCTCCACCACCAACATCTAATATGTATCGAAGCAAGATTGCCGGTATCGGTTATTATGTCCCAGAGCGGGTTGTAACCAATGACGACCTGTCGAAAGTAATGGATACCACTGACGAATGGATACAGGAACGCACCGGGATCCGCGAAAGGCGCTATGGCCAAAAGCACCATGAAACCACCTCTTCCATGGGTGCCAAGGCAGCCAGAATTGCCTGTGAAAGAGCGGGTATCGAACCTTCGGAAATTGACTTTATCATATTTGCCACACTCAGTCCGGATTACTACTTTCCTGGCTGTGGCGTGCTGATGCAACGTGAATTGGGTATCACTGAAAGTGAAGCGGGTGCACTCGACATTCGCAACCAATGCAGTGGTTTTATATATGCACTTAGCATTGCCGATCAGTTTGTAAAATGCGGTACTTATAAAAATGTGCTGGTGGTAGGCGCTGAAATGCATTCCATGGGACTGGATTTTAGCACCCGGGGACGCAATGTAACTGTGATTTTTGGCGATGGCGCCGGCGCTGCGGTCATTCAAAGATCGGAAAATGAATCACGGGGCATACTTACCACCAAGCTTCATGCAGATGGCACCTATGCCGAAAAACTGGCTTTTATCAATCCAGGCGCCCATGGAGGTTATCACATGGATCATCTTGATGAAAAAGTGGATTACGGCTACCCACCTGCTGACACTTATGGTGAAATTTTCATTACCCCCAAAATGATGGAAGAAGGCATGACCTATCCCAATATGGAAGGACAATTTGTTTTCAAACTTGCCGTCACGAAATTTCCGGAAGTAATACGGGAGGCATTGCAGGAGCAAGGGCTCCAGACATCAGATATTTCCATGCTGATTCCCCACCAGGCCAATCTGCGGATCAGTCAAATGATCCAAAGGCAGTTAGGGCTTAAAGATGACCAGGTATGGAACAACATTCAAAAATTTGGAAACACTACGGCTGCTTCTGTTCCAATTGCCTTGTGTGAAGCCTGGGAAGCAGGAAAGATAAAAGAGGGTGATCTGGTTTGCCTGGCAGCATTTGGCAGTGGTTTTACCTGGGCCAGTGCACTTATTCGTTGGTAATTATGATCACCATTTTTCCAGGTTGATATTGAGGCTGTAACCTGAGGTATTTAGATAAAACTTGGTTTCATCCCAGCTGGGTGCTCTGAACTTTGGTCTGGCGTTGTTGGAGAAGCCATAAGGTTCGGTTGGGACCCCTAAAAAGTTCGTATCCAGCTTTCCGTTCCCATTTTGATCGTGGAAACAACTGATTGCGTATTGTCCGGGTGGCAGGTTTTCAAATGAAGCCACTACGTTTCCTGAATTCGTCACGGTAATGATCTTTCGATCGATCATTTTATCCATGCTCAGGAATACACTTTGTTTGTCGTACACAGCAACGTACACCTTGCCTTTTGCCTGTTTGATGTTGGAAAGTGATACTGTCAACCCTGGTTTATTAAACTCAGGATAGAAAAAAACATGAAATAAACTCAGGATAAATACCAGCATGACCGGGTTGATTTATTTACCCAAGCCAAACAAGCCAATCCCGATTTCGTTTAAAAGACTGAATTTTTTCTACAGAGGCAATGCCGAATACCGCTCGATGAATGCTTTCAGGTCATCCACCATATTGGGTGAGCCGATGGCAATGGTGCAACGCTGATGCAATTCTGTCGGGTTGAGATCCAGTATCCTTTTAAGCTGAGTATTCATAGCCTTTCCGCCAGCCTGTTCAATAAGCATGGCCAGTGGGTTGCATTCATACAATAGGCGCAGTTTGCCTTTGGGATACTTTCTGGTGCTCGGGTAAAGGAATATACCTCCCTGAATTAGAATTCGGTGAATGTCACTCACCATGGAGCCGATATAACGAAGTCCGAAGTTCTGATCGGAGCAGTTATCGATATAACGGCGCATTTCCAGATCGAACTTGGAATAGTACCCCTGATTTACAGAGTAAGTTTTAGCATCTTCAGGGATCTGCAAATTCCGGTGACTCAGGCAAAATTCTCCGATGCTCGGGTCAAGCGTAAAACCATTAACGCCCCGGCCTGTAGTGTACACGAGCATGGTGGAGGTACCATACAATACATAACCTGCTGCGATCTGCTTGATCCCTGGTTGCAAAAAGTCGTCTATGGTAGCCGGACCGTTTGGATCGCTTTTGCGTCTGTAAATACCAAAGATGGTACCTACTGACATATTCACATCAATATTGGAAGATCCGTCGAGTGGATCAAACATCACCAAATAATGGCTTTTCTTGGAGTTGATGGAAGGGATATGTACAATGTCTTCATTTTCCTCTGAAGCCAGCGCACAACATTCGCCTGAATTTCGCAGACATTCTATAAGTCGGTCATTGGCGTACACATCCAGTTTTTGCTGGGTATCTCCACTTTCATTCTCACCTCCTCCCGCATCGCCAAGGATATTCACCAGACCAGCTTTATTTACTTCCCGGTTGATGATTTTAGCGGCAACACCAATATCTCTGAGCAAGCCCGTCAACTCACCAGTTGCATAATCAAAGTCCTTCTCCGAACGAAGAATAAACTCGTCAAGCGTAACAATCCTGTTGGTAGGAATTTTGGTATAGGTAGTGTCGTATGTGCCGTTTTGTTCGGCAGGGGGAGTTGGAGGTGTTGCTTTTGCAGTAGCCATATTCTGTGGTGGTAATTAATTTGGTAGAAGCAAAGATATAATGAGCTAATGTGATAATTAGCCAATTAGCTAATTTACAACATTACAAATGGCAAATCATCAATACATTAGCTAATTATCGCATTGGCTCATTATCACATTAATCCTTTTCATTTCTCAAAAATAATCAAAAAGCATTTTATTTCTCTAGTCAAAACAGGATGCCCAATTTGGCGTTACACTTGTGAGGATGTAATCTGTAGTAAAAATGAATATCCGCCCTTTACACACAATATTGATTATCAGCACCTTTTATCTGGTTGGCTGTCGCCCTTCCGAACCAGAAGAGATTCCATTGCCAACTAAAATCTGCATAAAAACCTCGCACCACGGACAGCCTATTCCAGAAGCAAAGGTGTGGTTGAAATACAACACAGATACATTTCCCGGGTATGATCAACCAACATCTTATTTTGATGCATTGATAGAAACCGGGGCAGATGCGCGGGGATGTATTGAGCCAGTGCCCGAGGGACATCATTGGCTGATCGCTTTTGGGTATGACAGTTTACACTTCCCCAACTTCGTGTACGGAAGTATGGAGTTGAATATTTCAGTTAGTGGCAGAGCTGTTGTTGACACGATTTTGTATGTGTCGGAGTGATTTTTTCTTGTTCGGGTCGGAGACCCTCACGAACGTTCGTGAGGGTCTCCGACCCGAACAAGAAACAACATGAGTCATCCCGAATTTTGGATTGGTCCAGAATTCGGGATTTTTTATTGACAAAAAGAAACCTCCTGTAAATTTGGGTATCTCACCACACCAAAAAGACAGGAGGTCAATATGTTTAAAATACTACAGCAAAATAAGTCCAATTCTGTTTATCAGCCAAATTCAGGCACATTTCTACTTCTTAGAGTTGAGCAATACACCAAACAAATTCTTCTGGACTTAGATGTTCAACTAGACAAACGCTTGGTACACACATTTTTAGATTTATTTGGTATCATATTGATGTTTAGAAACCGGGCTATGGGTTTGCTACTCAGTGAGTTAGGTGGTTTCATTAAAGGGTTCAAGCATTCGCCAGCAGGCACTAAGCGGATTAGTAATTTGCTCAGGTCAAAAAAATGGTCCTCGGACATAATTGACACACATTTGTTTGTACGCGCCAAGGATCGCATTGAAGATCTATGCCAGCGAGGCAAGCGGCCGCTCATACTATGGGATGATAGTCGAGTAGAAAAGCATGAAAGTTGGATGGCCGAAGGGCTTTGCAGTGTATTTAGTAGTAAAGGTCAGCGGCTTACCAAAGTTCGCAAGGGTTTTTTCACACCACCTACAGGTCGCATATGTGTACCAGGTTTTCAATGGACAGGGGTGTTTTTGTCTCATTTGGGTGGTGTGCCAAGTGTATGTCATATGAGTTGGTGGACAACCCGAGGTAAATTCAAGGAGGATCCCGACAATATTATTTATCGGCTATTAAGAAAATTACATCAGCATATTGGTAGGGCGTTGGTTCATGTACTGGATCGGGGATATGCCAACGAAAAGATGCTTCGTTATCTATTTAAGTTTGAACAAGATTTTATCATCCGTTGGAAGCAAAACCATCTGTTGGTTCATGCAGAAAAAGGCTGCAAGAAAACCCACTTATTAGCCCGATCTTTTCCAGGCAGGACAAGTAAAATTGTAGGAGATAAAGTCCGACAAAAAAACAAAAGAATCTCTATTGATTGGACAACTGTAAATCACCCAGATTATCCTGACAATCAACTTGTTTTGATAATTGTAAGAGACAAAAATAACTACAATAGCCCCCTGTATTTAATTACCTCACTACATGTCTCAAAACCACACCAGGCATGGGAAGTGTTCTTCAGTTACTTACACCGATGGGAAGCAGAACAAGGATTCCGTTTCCTAAAATCTGAAATGGGCTTGGAATCACCAAGACTTTGGTTCTGGGACAACAGAATGAAACTAATGGCAATTGTAACTTTGGTATATGACTTTTTACTCACTATGGTGAGAAATTGGAAAAGTTGGGTGCCAATCTTTCTATCTGATTGGGCTCATCGAACAGGAAAGCGGTACCGAGAATCCTCGATACCGCTTTACAGACTAAGAATGGCCATCGCTAATTGCCTATACTTTTGGTGGGCTCAAAATTCGGGATGACTCATGTTTTTTCTTGTTCGGGTCGGAGACCCTCACGAACGTTCGTGAGGGTCTCCGACCCGAACAAGAAACAAAAAAGCCCGGCTCGGTGAATCGAGTCGGGCTTTTTTGTTTATGAAAAAGTCTGATTAACGTTTATCAATCTTCTGAGTTGTCAAAATATGCTTTGATTTATCAAGCATTTGAATGAGATAAACACCTTTTGTTAAATCACCGATATAGTGATACTCGCCCTTCAGGTGTTCAAAGGATTTTACCTTTTTTCCAATCAGGTTAAAAACGACAATATGCGCTACCTGATCATTGTTATCGTATACTGAAAAATTGTCGATAACCGGATTGGGGAAAACGTTGAGTTCAGGTTTCAGTGAGTTCGACTGTTGTGCCTGAACTGCCAAGCCCGCCATCATGAAAAAAAATAGGAGTAAGAGTTGTTTCATAGACAATTGGAGATAGTGGGGAGTGATTAATATACCTAGTTTACAATTTGGATTTTTGTTGAATTTGCCTGCAATTTATAAATATATAATTGGGGGCGCATAATTTTGTTTAAACTGTTCACTAAATTTTAACTTTTTCAGGACAATAAACATGCCGTTTTGAATTCCGTTTACAATCAATACTCACCTGTCCTTCAGTAATATCTGCCGTTCATCCCGATTCCCTTCCAGCAAATCGAAAAATTTCATTTTCGCATTTTTTTTATCTAAAAGCACCTGAGTGATGCTCACTGTTTGCACTCTGCCATCCCGACTCATCACAAAATCATAAGCAGGATCACCAACGCTTCCCGTAAAATGCAGGTTGATAATTTCATCTGGATCAATAATCTTTTCATCGGGCAATGAGTCTTTCCATTGGTCGAATACAGCCTCTCTTTTCACTTGCATATCGGGTGGGTAAAGCGTAGCCGAACACCAAAAATGGGTGTCCTCTGAGGACAGGTGTTTAAGATGCTTTTTATGCGCATCCCAACGCAATTCAGTTACCCTTTCTTGCAGAAATAATAAAAAGGTAAAAGGCTCGATTCCCTCAAAATCATACTCTTCAAAAAAGTCGTCCGGGTCATCATACTCAAAAAAGTCGAACATCATAAGGCCCCGGCTTCGCCGGTAAGGCAGTTTCCTTTCGTGTAGCACAAATGCCCCGTTGAGGATACAAGCCGTTCTTCCACCATCTGATGCCATTATCCAGGTACCACCAGCTTTGGCATCCCTGGGAAACAACAGCTGTGTATCATTACCTATAGTCTGTGTTTCCAGGCTGAACAAAGACCTTGAAGGAGCTTCATCCCTGTTGTGTGTCAGGATAAAACCATCAGGCTTGGGTATGTAAGTAACGGTACACATTTTTTTAATGTGATAATTTGATAATAAGCTAATTTGATAATGGATACATCATTTCACAATCCCCAATCATTATCACATTATCGAATTAGCTAATTATCACATTAGCTAATTATTGCTTGTTATACATCGCGAATTTAGCCAGACCCATTCTTTGCAGGAAGTGACAGAATGAAACTCTGAGAACGCCCAGGCCGTATTTCATGCTGCGGGAAAAGTTTATGCTAGAAGCTTCTTCAAAGTATTTGGTGGGGCAGGTAACTTCCCCAATATCGAAGCCGGCATATATGATTTGCGAGAGCATTTCATTGTCGAACACGAAATCATCCGAGTTCTGATTGAAGTTGATGCTTTCTAAAACTTCCCTGCTAAAAGCCCTGTATCCAGTGTGATATTCAGATAGTTTGTAGTGTATCAGCAGGTTTTGTGTAAAGGTGAGAAAGCGGTTGGCTATATACTTGTACATAGGCATACCTCCCCGCCTGGCACCCATACCCAGAATCCGCGATCCGATCACCACTGGATAGAGATCCTCTCCAATGATATTCACCATACTGGGGATGAGTTTGGGTGTATACTGGTAATCAGGGTGCAGCATAATGACAATATCGGCATTGAGTTCCAAAGCCTTGTTATACAACGACTTTTGATTACCACCATAGCCCTTGTTTTGTTCATGGACGATGATGTGCTTTATTCCGATTTCACCTGCGAGTGCGGCCGTATTGTCCCGACTGTTATCGTCGCAAAGGACCACCTCATCTACCAGGTCACCGGGTACTTCCTTGTAGGTTTTTTCAAGTGTTTTTGCGGCGTTGTACGCCGGCAGAACGACAACGACTTTTTTCCCTTTATACATTTAATCCCGTTTTACTTGCTTAGGTTTTTTACTTCTTTAATCAACACTCCGCATTCCGCACTCCGCATTCCGCACTCATAACCCTATCCGCTTTTCTTGGTTCCCATGGGCGCTTTTTTAGGCGCTACAGATTTAGAAACCGCCGAGGCTTTGTTTGGGGTACCCGGTTTAGCAGCTGCCTTTTTGGCTGTTCCGGCTGCTTTTTTAGGTGATTTGCTATCGGCCTCAGCTGCTTTTTCAGCTTCCTTTTCGGCTTCAGCTTCTTTTTTTGCCTCTTCCAGGATACCGTTCTCGTACATAAAGTTGAACCATTTGATACACTTTTTGATGTCGTTCACGTGTACCCTGTCCTGATCGTGGTCGGGGAGAATTTTTACGAAATAATCGCGTAATTCATCAGGACCGGCATTGGGATTTGCAGGAGGCAGATCTTTATACTGGTCGTACATTTTTTCAAAAACCTCCACCAATGGAATGGTTCCGTCTCCGTCATCGCTTACGGTATAAATGGCAACGGTTGCAAGTGGCGTTACCTGCCCCTGGCGGGAGGAAACAAAGCGAGTTCGGCGTTCTTTTCTGTCTTCGATGATCACACCGTCGGCGCGGCTGGCCACGAGTTTGTGCACACCTTGCATTCCCGAAACCACCAAAAATTTGTCTAAGTTCATTGTAATTTGTGTTTAAACAGTCATTATCTCGGCTTCCTTGTGTTTCAGAACCTCATCAACCTGAGCAATTGATTTATTCACCAGATCCTGGGCTTCTGTTTCCTTGCGTTTCCCTATGTCTTCGGGTAGGCCTTCTTTCACCGATTTCTTTATTTGATCAAGTACTTTGTGTCTGGCATTTCGGATACCCACTTTGCTTTCTTCCCCTGCGTGTTTGGCTTTTTTGACCATTTCTACCCTGCGTTCTTCCGTTAAGGGTGGAACCGACAATCTGATTTGTTCGCCGTCATTTGCAGGTGTTATGCCAATATTCGCATTGATAATGGCTCTTTCGATGGTACTCAGCATGTTTTTTTCCCAAGGCTGAATAACGATCGTCCTGGCATCTGCAATCTGAACATTGGCGACCTGAGTTAATGGTGTTGGAGCACCATAATATTCTACCATCAAGTCACTTACCAGGGATGTGGATGCTTTACCGGTGCGCAATTTGACCAATTCATGCTTCAAATGCTCCATCGCTTTGTCAATATGGTCATTTGCTTCCTTAAATGCTTTTTCAATTTCTTCCATTATTGTACTGTTTGGTTAAAGAGCCGGGACTAACTTTAAAAGCTGTTTCAGCCCCGTAAAATAAATTTCCCGCCACAAAGGTCATAAGTTTTATTAAAAACAACATTGAAAATGTGTTGTGACGTACCTTCGGCCTTGCTATGCCTGAATTACAGGAAATAAAAACAACGCTTTCCAGAATTGATAAGCTGGAGCGGGACATTGGTCTCAAACAATTGCAAATCAATAGTTTGCTGACCATTACCCAGGCCATCAATGAGAATGTGCCTGCGGATGACCTGTTCCGGATGTATGGAGCATTCCTGCGTTTTGAAATGGCTATCCGGAAAATGGCGCTATTTTTCCGCGAAGGTACAACCTGGGAGTGTAAAGCATCTGCTGGTTTCCCGGAAGATTTGTTGCAGGCTGACATAAGCGCCGACCTCGACCGCATTCGTTCCACTCAGGGACTAGGTTCTGCCACCCAACCGCTTTTTAAGGAATTTGACCTTGTAATTCCGGTGATGCACAAAAATACGGCAATTGCTTATGCCTTCCTGGGTGGTTTCCGCGATGAGGATGATGTGTATAGCAAAGTGCAATTTGTAACTACCATCACGAACATCATCGGGGTGGCCATCGAAAACAAACGGCTGTTTAAATCTCAGGTTCAGCAGCAGATCGTAAACCGTGAGGTTGAACTCGCTGCCGAAATTCAACAGGCATTAGTACCCAATCGCTTACCCTCCGGAGATAATTATCAATTGTCCAGTATCTACAAGCCGCACTTTGCTGTGGGTGGAGACTATTACGATGTAGTGGAATTCCCCGACGGGCAAATTGCCTTTTGCATAGCCGATATTACCGGGAAAGGAGTTTCTGCAGCCTTGCTCATGGCCAATTTTCAGGCAAATTTCCGTGCCCTGGTTACACGCCGGCCCGCCCTCGAAGAACTGGTGCAAGACATGAATGCAGCCGTATATGAAGTGACAAAAGGAGATAAATTCATTACCTTTTTTGTTGCCAAATACGATACTTCCAGCAGAACACTCCATTATGTGAATGCCGGGCACACACCTCCCATACTTGTTACAAACGGAGAAGCAATACCGCTGAAAAATGGATGTACATCCCTGGGTTGGCTCGAAGAACTTCCATTTCTGGAACTCGGTGGAATATGCCTTACTGGAGAGGCCCTCATCTTTACATATACCGACGGGCTGACTGAGGTTAGAAACAGCGATGGTGAAGAGTTTGGCGAAGACAACCTGGTAAAGTTTCTGGTTTCCCAATCAGATCAGGATGCTAAGGCTTTAAATACCAACCTGTTAAGCCACGTGGAAAAATTCCGGGGTCGCGAACCCTGGCCTGATGACATTACCGTGCTCACCTGTAAGGTCTTTTAGTAAGCAAAGACCTGATATTTTACCCGACTGCTCCCAGCTTGATCTAATTCAACTCGCTTTTATTTTGCAGTTGATGAATCTATACTATCTTTCCCCATCAATTTCATTAAATCATTTTCTAACCATCTAAATTTTTACCGTATGAAAAAGATGCTTAAAATTAGCTTGTTTATCGCGCTTTTTGCGGCAACAAGTGTAGCTTATTCTCAAATCAGCATTGGTGCAAAAGCCGGTCTGAACCTGGCCAATGTATTAACTGATGACGATGAAGCTGATCCAAAAATGCTGCCTTCATTTCAGGTTGGTGTTGTAGTTGAACTTGGCTTGACAGAGAGCGTGGCCATTCAAACAGGGGCTTCAGTTCAGGGCAAAGGCTTTAAAGAAGAGTCTGAATTTTTAGGAGAAAAATTCACCTTCAAAGCCATGCCAATGTACGTTCAGGTTCCAGCTCATATTGTGTATAACGGAAGTGGCTTCTTTGTAGGAGCAGGCCCTTATGTAGCATTTGGAATTGGCGGCAAGTTTAAAGCTGAAGGGGGAGGGAACTCAGATTCAGAATCCATTAGTTTTGGCAACTCTGATACTGATGACATGGCTCCGCTCGATTTTGGTATCGGTGCACAGGCTGGTGTAAACGTTGGACCAGTTAAAATTGGTGCTGGATACGATTTCGGACTTGCCCAGATTATTCCAAAGGATCAGCGAGGCGATGGTAGCCCATCTGTAAAAAATGGAGTTATCAACGTATTTGTTTCCTATTTCTTTGGACAATAAACTCTAAAGCGTCCTTTTTAGTAAAGAACAAAATCAAATTAAACCTCCTGTGTCATTTTGTAAACACAGGAGGTTTTCATTCAAAGCATTTACATTTCTAATTATGAAAAAAACTCTGAGATTCAGCTTGTTCATAGCGCTACTTGGCACATCATGTGTGGCTTTTTCCCAGATCAGCATTGGTGCAAAAGCCGGTTTGAACCTGGCAAATATCATGACTGACGAAAATGACTTCGATACAAAAATGCTACCTACCTTCCAGGTCGGTGCAGTTGTTGAATTTGGTCTAACTGAAAACATTGCAATTCAAACTGGCGCATCGCTTCAAGGGAAGGGGTTTAAATATGAAGATGAATTTACCGTCCTTGGAGAAACTTTTAAAACCACGTCTACTGCAACGCCATTATACATTCAAGTTCCCGCACATGTTATGTACAACGGAAATGGCTTTTTTGTTGGGGTGGGACCTTATGTAGGATTTGGCATTGCTGGCAAACTCAAATCAGAAGTAAATGGCAGCTCTACATCTGATGACATCAATTTTGGTAATACAATTGATGATGACTTTTCTCCAATAGATTTCGGGGTTGGCGCACAAGCCGGGGTTAGTTTTGGCCCGGTTCGTGTTGGTGCGGGTTACGATCTTGGCTTGGCTGATATTGTAGCAAAAGATAATCGATCTGCCGGTCAACCTACTGTCAAAAACAGCGTTATCAACATATTTGCGTCCTATTTCTTTGGACAGTAAGCTGTAAAGCGTCCTTTTTGAAGAAAGAATAATATTGAATCAAACCTCCTGTGTCATTTTGTTGAGCACAGGAGGTTTTTATTCCAACCATATATACATTTCTATAGCATGAAGAATATTCTAAAATTCAGCCTATGTATAACGCTACTTGGCACAACATGTGTAGCTTTTTCCCAGGTCAACATTGGCGCAAAAGCCGGGCTAAACCTGGCTACAATTTATCAGGTACATTTCCCGCCGCGCTTGCGTCTTTTTTGACCAAGCGCACGTTATGTGAATAGCCATGACAACGAAATCAATTATACCATTGGCCAGTTAAGCCTCATTTGGCTCTAACGCCTGTTTTGAGATGAGTTCTTGCCTTTTCTGTGCAAGTTGCCTTTTCTTATCCAAATGATGCAGAGCAATATAGAAGCCATTGCCAGTAGCAGCCACCACCCATTTCTCCAGCCGGAAGCTCCCAGATCCAGGGCACACATGTCTCCGCTAGCGGTCACGCCTGCCCAATAAAATGGATGTGTCATTTCAAAATACTGGTCATCTTTCAGATAATCGAGTTTTGCCAGTCTCAGGGCCTCGTCTTTTGTTTTGCCAGCCTGTAAATATTTCAAAAACCCTTGTACCAGCGGACCAGCGCTGTTTTCATGCAACAACCACAAACTCATAACGGTGGCCGGGACACCTGCACGGGCAAAGGCACGGGCCAGACTGTACACACCTTCCCCTTTCTGCAGCTTGCCAAAGCCGGAATGACAGGCGCTCAATACTGCCAGATCTGCCTGCAACTGCATGATCTGTAGTTCGCTGGCATACAATATGTTATCGTTCTCAAGAGAGTCAAACAATTGATCGCCAAACAAAAAGCGCGACAATTCCGGGTTTTCCGCGTCAGCTATGCCATGCATGGCCAGCAATAAGAGCCGGCAGTCAGGTGCAACCATTTTGAAATTGGCTTCGCTTGCCTGTGGACCAAACCAGTTTTTACCACCAAACAAGGCTCTGGCTTTTTTCACCATCGTGCTTGTATTCCCAAGCTTATATATCCCTGCTGTTGAGTATTCAGGAGCAAATCCGGCAAAAGAGTACTTGGAAGCATTTGCTCGCAAACGATGCTGCCGGCTGATATCCTGCTGCATTTTCAACAAAGTTGCCGAATAGGCATACCCTACATTGCACTTTGTCAACAACCAGGGGAGATCACGCCAATTGCCATTTGGGGAATCCTGTAATAGCAAGGTCTCAAAGGGGACGAATACCAGGGCATCATCCGGTACAATGATCAAGTCATTTGCAGAGCTGAATTTTTTGGTCAATTCAGGCGACAAAAGCAATTCATACAATTGAAAAGCCATTTGCCTGAAATGCCTGGCTGCTTCCTGGTCGCCCTCTTCTCCGTTTTGCAGGTAGGTCACAAATTCATGAACATTCGCCCTGAAATCCTTGTCAACAGATTCCCGCCTCCATGAAAAATTACCATCTTCGTCAAAAGAAAAAACATACAAATAGGCTTCACTCTGATAGTAATTCAACATGATCTGTCCAACTCTTAGGAGAGCAGGCACTTCCATTGACTGCAAAAACCTTATCCCATCTGAAAGTGTGGCATAAGCAGGGTATTGTTGCCGCAGGTCTGACTTAAACTTTTCATTGGCCTGTTTCAGGTCAAAAAGTTCTTTTTCCAATTGAGCCAACCGATCGTTGCCGGTACCGCCTTCGTTTGAGAGCTGTTGTTTCAAATTCGCAATTTCCGTGTCATACCAGGCCAGTTTCCCATTCCAATTGGCTTCCTGTAAACGGATATTTTCGGGCAGATGATAATTAGCTTGTGCTGCAGAAAGGCTTTTCAAGAGCAAAATACCGCGTGCCTGCTCACTTAACTGGAAAGCCCTGTCTGCGTATTCCCTTTTTTGATGGCTGCTTTCATATAGTCTCCAGGCAATAGAAATGGCGTCGTCAAACTGTTGCCGGCTGTTGCTCAGGGCAAATAAGGAAGAGGATTCATAGGCGTATGTAGCCCGCAATCTGGCATCCATGACCGGAACAAGCTCGTAACATTCCAGTGCATTTTCCAATAAGCCCAACGCAACAAATGCTTTGGCTTTCCCCAACAGCGCTTCTTCAATGGTATTCTCGGCGATAAAAATGGATGTTGGCGGATTTTGAAAATTGTCTTGTGGCTTAAACACTTTGAGTACACTTTTCAAGGCCGCCTGAAACTCCGCCAATGCAGCTTCAGGTTGTTTTTGCCTTAACAGAAAAGAGCCCAGACTGCAATGCGCCTTCCCAGCTTCGCGAGAAAAACCTGTCCACCTGGATTGGCGAACCAACTCAATGTTCTTTTTGTAGTGAAATAAGGCCTGTTTTGCATTTCCAAGGGAGTCCTGAATACAGGCAGCCAACATGTGATACCCGGACAACATTTCCGACTTCCCATTTGCATCCTCAGGAGGCAACTGAAAAATAAGGGCATAAGCCATAGACAATGCCTTGTTTGCCGATTGTATATCCCCCTGATTAAGCCTGACAGTAGCTTCTGTGAACTTTGTAGTGACTTTGCTGAGAACAGGGAGGTCACGAATAGCCAGACCCTCATTGATAACTTCTATGGCATCCTGGTATTTTCCTCCGTCCATTAATGCAATGGCCAGATCGCCGTACTTCCCCATTTGAGGAGCATTGTGTTTTTTACCATACTCAATGCCTCTACGCAACAAATTTTCTGCCCGGGTATAATCACCCAGTCTGGTGTAAGTGTTGCCAAGCTGGTGGTAAATAAATTTAGCAATGTTGTCGCTGTTTTCATGCAGCCGGTTAACAAACAGGCTGAAGGCGGTCTCGTAATATCTGGATGCCGTGTAGAAATCATTATTCAGATACTGAAAGAAATAGCCTTGATATTCATATAGTCGAGTCAGTTGTTCCCATTCCTCAAAAGACCGCGGTTCACGCCACATGTCATGTAAAGCCTTATCCAATACCTCCACAGCATCGAAATGGCGATTGAAATAACCGGCAATGGCAAACGAGTGAGCAATATTTGCTTCAAGCCACCATTTCAGACTGTCAGCTTTTTGATATATACCGAGTTCAAGGCCTCGCCATATCTCACAACTGTCGATTTGGTTGCGATCAAGAGCCGCCATGGCATTTGTCCGGAATTTATCTGCCAATGCCATATCGGGTTGCGCTGAGGCAACAAATACGGACAAAAAGGCCCAAATAAATACAATATAACTACGGATCATGTGGCGGGAATTATTCCTTGATTAAACTGATTCGATTGATTTTGCCAGCACCACAACCCCAGAAGTATGGGGTTGTGGTGCCAGGGATTTTCACATCCACTTAGCGTAGGTTACTAAAAGGTTGGGTACTTTAAGAATTTTGCTGATAAAACCACCAAATAACATAAATAAGAACCAGTATCAAAAGACACCACAGAACCCAGCAATTGTCGCCTTCGATGACTGTACCTCCATTGCAGCAGTAGCAATTAAATTGCGTTGAATCAATGGCAATGGCGGCGTGACATTCAGGTGGCGTTTCAACCATACCTCCGTCAAAGACCACACAGGACTTTACCGGAGTCGGGTCTGCTGATTTCCACAGTGACTTCACACCCTTGCAATTGGTTTTGGCCTTGAATACGATGCTAACACACTCACTTTCTTCGTGCAGGCTATCTGGCAACACTTCCACTCCCGGGATGGTCATATTTACAGTAAAATCCCAGGAGACGGGTGTCTTTGTTTCATTCAGTGGTGTGAAACCATTTGGCACAAAACTGTGAAAATCGCTGGGGAAACTCAGGCTTACAAACTCCTTTTCAACATTACCACGCCCTTTATTACACATTTCCAGACGGAAGGTCACTTCGAATTTGTCAGGGTCTATTGAATCAATTTGCTCTACCAGAAGTTGGTTTGGATCGAAGGTGGTAAGGTATTCTAGCTGCAATTCATCAGCCGCCTGAACATAAATCGCCTCCTGTTGCCTGGCCCCAAAAGGAGTGTTGGCATTGAAATCAGAGTTGATCTTTTCAAGCAATGCCGACAACTGGTTATTCCCGGCAGCAGGCTTATTACCCGTAATAAAAACCATGAAATTCAGGAATGAATCCTGAACCACAAAGTTTGAGTCTGCCCGTAGCACGGCAAAAAGTCTGTTTTCTGTAAACCCGTTTGGCATATCGGCCCGGGTTGCCGTTTCTGCCGGGAAATACACAAAGTTGCTGAACTTATTTTGTAGCGAGGTAGCAATATATGACGCAAACGAAATGCCATCGACCAAGCCCGGCGTTTGCATGCTGGAGGTTTCAAAGGCCTCAATCTTGGTATCGTCAAAAAAGCGGTTGCCGGCAGCATCGCTGTTTAAAAAGTAGGCTGGAACATCGCTCAGTTCGTATAGTAGCGGAACCTGTGGTGTAAATGCCTGCAAGGCGCCGGTTCCGGAATTCTGATATCCATTGTAAAAAAGATAAATACCCGTAGCATTTACATCGCCCGGCCACGAAATGACAAAAGTGGTCATGTTCTTCTTCCGGATCGCATGGTCGCTGAAAAGATCCACTACAGGTACAGAAAGGGCTCCGGCTTTGCCGAGCCTTGAGCTAAAAACAGTGGAAGTACTTCCTGTGGGTACATTTCCAATAGAAACCTTAAGCGCAGATCGGGGAGGAGGGTTCCTGTTGGTATATATACCGGTCAGGTAGGAAGTTGCCGAGAATGTACCAGTCGCCGGGTACAGGTACGTGGGCATAAGAGACTCTGCATTCTTGGATCCATCGAATTGCAGGTAATTCCCATCGCCAGTAACCCAGAATGCATTATAAGTCCGCTTGGCATCTCCATCATCCGGATCGAACTGCAGGTTTTGCATTTCAAATGGGATCACGTTGCCGGTTGAGCAAAAGGTATTTGGAACAGCGCAGGTTGAGGTTCCGTTGATTACCATTTGTTGGGAGAAAAGGGAGCTGCTCAGGTAAAACAGGCCAGGCAGCCAAAGGAGGGCCTTAAGTTTGTTCATCGGTGAAAGATTTGGGTGATTAGGTATAGTAGTGCGAAAAAAACTTATTTTTTTTAAAAAACCTGCTCTTTTCAGTTAACATTTTACTTAGGTCCTGCATAAACCCGAAAATACCGCTCTACTTTTACAAGCCGATCATCAATCCCTGCCTTCGGCAAATGAATAAAATGGGCGACAAACAAGACGAATTAAAAGAATTTCAATTAAATCCAAACCGTATCGCGGCAAGGCTCTACACCAATTGCCGCCCAAAATTTGTGGGTTGGGGCAGGGAAAACGTGAGGCTTGACCACCACGACTTGGTCGATATTTTTCAAAATGCAGTGCTCATTGTCGTACTCAACATTGAATCAGGCCGCTTATCAGAACTCACCGGCACCCTGTGTACGTATGTGTTCGGAATCTGTAAAAACCTGATACAGGCTTTTAATCGCAAACGCAGGCGAACCGTCCTGCCCGGTGACGAATTCATTCCGGTTGAACAGGAAAGTGAGCCGGGGATTGAAGCGAAAATAATGAAGGACCAGGAAAATGAGCATTTGTGGGAAAAGGTAAATGCATTGGGAGAACCAGCCAGAAGCTTGCTTATCCTTACCTATCAGGAAGGCATGACCAGTCAGGAAATCGCCGACTCCATGGGATATTCCAGCGCTGAAGTGGTGAGGCAATTGAGGAAGCGGGCGATTGGAAGACTTAGAAATGGTTAATGGTTAATGGTTAATGATGAAAAATTTGTATTTAAATATTAATCCTTTGAATGTGCCTGCCTTGTTGAAAAAATGGGAAGAGGGCACTCAAAACCGCTCAAATTATATGCAAAATGGACAACCGAACAGAAGAATTAATTGAATCGTACTTTTCAGGAAGCTTAAATACTGAGGAAAGTCGGGAGCTGCAATCCATTATGGATACTGATCCCGCAGCTGCAGCTGAATTTGAATGGCAAAAGAAACTTGCCCGTGAAATTTCCAAACTCTCACTCCGCGAAAGCATTCAAAACACGGATTGGCGGGAGGCATCCAAACCACCCTTTCAGAAAGTGGTAATGTGGAAAAAAATTGCAGCAATTGCCGCATCAATAGCTGTAATTCTCATTGCCTGGTTTGTTATGCCTCAGCTTGGTGCACCCAGCAGCGAATCGATTGTTGCCGAATCGTTTGAACATTACCCCAACAAAATGAAATTTAAAAGCATGGGCGGAAGCGAGGAAATTGTTTCTCAGGAGGTCATAGATGCTTTTAGCGCCTACGATGGGAAAGATTATACCACAGCTATCTCAAAACTGGAATCTGTTGTAAACCAAAATCCGGACAGACTGGATTACCAATTTTATCTGGGAGTAGCCGAAACAGGCAATAAAGATTATCAGCGAGCGGTGAACACGCTCAGCCCCGTTGCACAAAGCGCAAATTCAGCATACAACACAGTGGCCAAATATTACCTGGGTGTTGCCTATGCCGGCCTAAAAGATCGGGAAAATGCCAGGAAATACCTGAAAGCCTATCTGGATGCTACAGATGGAGTGAGTTTCCGAAAACAGGCACAAAAGCTATTGGACAAAGGCGGGTATTGAATATTATGATATATGATATATGATATATGATATACGATATCACAAAATCCGAAATCCGATATCGTTGTACACTATGTAGTAAATCAGATATTGGATTTCGTGATATCGTATATCGTATATCGTATATTAAAAATCAGGTATTAGGCGTCAAGGTGCTTTATTGAGTAAAAGCAGATGGTACCAAAACCAAAGGCCAGCATGGTGTGGAAAAGCACAAAAGCAGTATTACCTGTAACGAGTCCAACAATTACAGCACCGGTAAATACCAGCGATAAAATGCCTTCGGCAACGGTTACCCAGGATATTTTTTTAGCCAGGTAGCTGGCCTTTGCAATTGTTTTCTTCTCGCCGTTAATTCCGTACTTAGGAGTGCGCACAAAGGCCGATGCTTTTCCTCTCAGGCCTTCAATCACCGCAATGGCATTGTACAGCGACAAGCCCATGGAAATTGGGAGAGCAGACAGGAACAAGCCAAAGAAGCGCAGCTTTTCCCAGAAAGTATGAGGAACTGTACGGTTAAGCGCTGCTGTGATATTGGCTGTGTAAGAAATACCGGCTACAGAGAACAAGCCCAATACTGAGAAAGACAAAAAGTGCGTGGAAATACCCAGTTCGCTAAAGGCAAAAGCAAGCGGCACACTGCTGATGGCTGCGATGAATACCCACAAGAAAACGCCGTAAGCAAGCAGTTGACTGGTAGCGTGCAGTTTCTGCATCAGGTTCAATTTATTGCCACTTTCTTTCCAGATCAGGTGCAAAAGTTTGCGCGCATTCTGGGCGCCACCTTTGTTCCAGCGGAACTGCTGACCTTTCAAGCCGTTCATTTCAACCGGGAGTTCAGCCGGGCTTTCCAGTTTCTCAAGATACTGAATCTTGTAACCCATGATCTGTGCGCGGAAGCTCAGGTCAAGGTCTTCAGTAAGGGTATCGCTTTGCCATCCACCGGCTTCATTGATCACTTTTTTGCGCCATACACCTGCAGTACCGTTAAATTGCAGCAAGAGGTTGCCGTATGATCGACCTGCCTGCTCCACTGTAAAGTGTACATTCAGCTGAAGGGCCTGCAATTTGGTAAGCAGACTATAATCGGCGTTGATGTGTTCCCAGCGGGTTTGTACGATGCCTACCTTTTCATCTTCAAAATAAGGTAACGTAGTTCTGAGGAAGTCAGGACGTGGGGTAAAGTCGGCATCAAAAATGGCGATGTAGTCACCTTTTGCCAAAGGCATGGCTTCCTGCAAAGCGCCTGCTTTATAGCCCTGGCGGTTCACCCGGTGAACATGCTGAATATTAAATCCTTTTTCCTGAAGTTCTTTCACTTTGGCCGCAACGATGCTCACGGTTTCATCGGTGGAATCATCCAGCACGTGGATTTCAAACTTATCCTTAGGGTATTCCTGAGCTGCTACGTAATCAATGATACGCTCTGCCACATACATTTCATTGTACATAGGCAGTTGAACGGTTACAAATGGAATATTGTCGTCCTGTAAGCTGTATTGTCGGTATTTGATATCCGGGTTTTCCTTGTGAAACCTTTTGTACAGGTAAAGCAAGTGAAATTGCAAGAGGCAGTAGATGGTCACTGCGCTCATGGCAACGAAATAAATAAGAAGCATGAGGTAACCGAAGTCTACAAAAGCCTGGTATTCAAATGCTTCAATAAGTGAACGTAAACCGAACATAGATTTGCTAACTGTTAAATGGTTTGTTTAAATTGTGGTATTTGGATCGCGGCGAAACATCAGCAATGGAATGCCCTTGTTGCCGTATTGGTTGATTATTTTTGAAAGATTGCTTTGAAAATAGTGTTGAGGATGATGAACCCGGCCATAAAAGCTCCTTTTATTGTTCCGGAAACCTTGCTTTTTCCTCTTGCTCTTTTCCGGTATTTTACCGGAACCTCCACGCATATTAATTTTTGTTTGGCCGCTTTAACTTGCATTTCTACTGTCCATCCGTAATTCTTGTCCTGTATGTCAAGCGCCAATAACTTATCCCAACGAATTGCTCTGAACGGCCCCAAATCACTAAACTTATAGCCCCAAATAATCCTGATCAGGAAAGGTGCCAGCCAATTTCCAAATCTTTGTGGCAAGGTCATAGCCCCCGGCTCCATCTTTCCCAATCGTCGCGAACCAACGACCAAATCTGCATTCCCCAGGATTATAGGTTTGATTATTTCTGGCAACTCTTCAGGATAATCGGAATAGTCTCCATCAAGGAAAACAACTATATCCGGTTGCTCAGGGTTTGAGAGGTTTTTGAAATATTCTATTCCAGCCAGGCATGCATTGCCATATCCTCTTTCGGGTTGATCAATCACCACTGCTCCGCATTCCTTCGCTACCGCTGCTGTTCTGTCCGTTGAGCCATTATTGCAAACAACTACTTTTCGCACATGCTCACCCGGTATATCCTTTAAAACCAAAGGGAGCGATTCTTCTTCATTCCAGGCGGGTATCAGCACATCTGCTACCCATTCCCCTGCTGCCTTGTTATTTACCAACCTGAAATAGACTTGTTTGTTTTGGAGGTGCAAAAGTATAACAAACAGTTAAGAAAAAGTTAAAAATATCAGCCTTCTCCACGTTAAAGTTTTGTAAACAGGCTAAAATGGCGTTTCAAAGCCAAATTTTGAAGAAAAAACAAAAGCATATTTGGCGATAGTGCCAATCTTGAAGCGCTAAGGTTAACTATTTAATTTTGCTCAACACCTCAAAAAGTGCCTGTGCTTTAACCAGGCATTCGTCATATTCGGTCTCAGCTGTAGAGTCAAAAACGACCGCACCGCCCACCTGCACGGATACGGACCGATTGGTTTCGTTGTAAAAAATACTTCTGATCACAACATTGAAATCAAAATCGCCGGCCGGTGAAAAATAGCCAAGCGACCCGGCATAAAAACCTCTTCTGGTTTTTTCATAACACTCTATCAGCTCCATGGCCATCACCTTGGGAGCACCGGTCATACTGCCAGGTGGAAATGCATTCCGGATGGCATCAATTGGATGGACTTCTGGCCTTAATTGTGATTCCACGGTTGAGATCATTTGATGCACTGTTTCAAATGTATAGATGCCAAAAAGCTCAGGTACCTTAACGGATCCCGCCACACTGGAGCGGGCCAAATCATTGCGCACCAGATCAACAATCATCACATTTTCGGCGCGATCCTTTTGGCTGTTGTACAATTGCTCACGCAAGAGTTTATCATGGCTTGCAGACCTCGGTCTAGTTCCTTTAATCGGTTGGGAAATAAGTGTATCGCCCGATTTTTTTAAAAACCTCTCCGGACTGGCAGACAAAATGTATTTATCCCGCAAACGAAAAAAGGTCGCAAAAGGAGGTTTGGCCAATTCATTCAAATCTTCCCAGACGGCCATAGGTTCCAAAAGTGCTTCTTCCGCATAAAACTCCTGGCAGAAATTCATTTCATACAAATCGCCCTCTATGATGTGCCATCTGATTTTGTCTATGATGTCGAAGTAAGAAGATTTGGAAAGCCTCGGCTGTAACCTGGATACCGGGTTAATCTCTTTCCTTTTTGGAATAGAGAAATTATATACCTGCGCGAATACCTCTTCCGGGCTTTTCGTCAGCGATTCAATGATCATGTTGCCATCCCTGATTCCAATGACTATTTCAGGACGAAAAAAGACCATATCTGAAAACTCAATGCAATCCGGATGCTCAGAGTGAAGGTTTTCTATTTCGTTTTTCAGGTCGTACCCAAAGCCTCCGAACATCCAGTCTTTGATGTCGTTCTGCCATTTTTTCAGACTTGTAAAGGCATCTCCTGCGGGCAACTCCAATATTTCATGACATCCTGCTCCGAGCAACAACTCCCAATCACGGCACATAAGGCCTTCCTCATAATGATGACTATCCAATACCATGCACACATCCTGCGAAGCAGCCCAATGATGCAACTGCCTTCTCCAGAATTGCAGGTCATGAATCGTAAAACTTGCCTTTTGGCGCATGAATAATGGATCGGGAAACTAAAAATGATCAGGCAGCGGGATCATTTACCGGAGGTTTGGGCAGGTTTTTCAAATTCCTGACATACCGCTCGGCTCCGAATGGTTTTTTGTGCTTGTAGACGTAAAACAACTCAATCAGTATACATTGACCAATTAGTTTTCTGGCTTCCTCCTTCGACATACCGTCCGCCAGCAAACGATCCAGTGTTTCTTTAGTCTCTGGCGGCGCTTTCGTCGCGATCTGATTATTGATCAATTCTTCTACTGCCTGTTTTACAGCCTTTTTGTCCATAGCAATGAGGGTGTTTTACCTGATTTGTGACAAAGGTACAGCGTTCATTTCTTCCCGGCACGACCAAAGACCGGAAACCTCACAGGTTTTGGGTTTTGATCAGGCCAGGCCTTATGGAGCCTTGAAACAAATGAGGAATCAACCGGGTTTTCTCCATTGTCCTGTATGTAATGCTGGAGGGCAGACCAGGTACTGAAAAAGCCCAATAATTGTTCCCGTGTCCACTCAGAACGCATATACATCCTTGGAAAAGTTGATTCCTGAAATGGGAATGGGATGTTCCGATACTCCTGTTCAACTATCCTTCTTTCCGGATCCCAATAATTGCCAAGTATCGTTTCATACAGGTAGTGGACGAGACTATTTAGCTCCGGCTCTTCAAATTCCACCAGGGTATATCCCGTCAACAATAGAAAACCACCAGGACGTAAAACACGATTTACCTGCGTATAAAAACGATCGAGATCAAACCAGTGAGCAGCCTGGCCAACCACAATCAGGTCAAAATAATTCTCCGGGAATTCGGGGTTCTCAGCGGACTGTCTGGAATAACAAATATTGGAAACAGCTTTTGCATTATTCAGCTGGTTTTCACTGATATCGGTTGCCTCCACTTCAATAAATCGCTCAGCAAGTTTTTGCGCAATCTGCCCGTTTCCGGTGGCGCAGTCCCAGGCCCTATCAAAGTTGTTTACCTGTTGAAAAATATACTGATATAGCTCATCCGGGTAAAGCGGCCTGAACCTGGCATACTCGTTGGATTGCTTTGAAAAGTTGTCTTTCATTACACTTACTTCCTGACTTCCGCTTCCAGCCCTGCCAGATCTCTCACCAGCAATCTCGAGCGGTTAAAGGTCAGCAGTTTCAAATAGCGCAGGTCATTCAAGGTAGTCGTCACGGTTTGCCGGCTGGTTGCCGTCAGATTGGCAATTTCCTGGTGGGTGATAAAATTCCGCACCACCCATTCATAGCCTACTCTTTGTCCTTTGGATTTGGTAAGGCCAACCAGGAACTCTACAATGCGGCTGCGGCTGTCGCGAAAAACAAGCGACTCGAGCCGTCGCTCCATTTCCAGTTGCCGGGCGCCGAACATTTTCATAAAGAACAGGTTCAGCTCAGAGCGGTCGCGCATCAATTCTCTTAATTCATCCAGCGTAACAACGCAGGTACTGGTATTTTCAAGTGCCGTAGCAAAATCGTGTCGCTGTTTTTCTCCCAGCATCGATAACTCTCCAAACACCTCTCCGCGGCCAAGAATTGCTTTGGTGATCTCCTTGCCCTCCTCATTCATCACCGAGATCTTTATGCGTCCTTCCTGAATAAAAAAGATGCGGTCGCTGAGGTCTTCGGGCACATACACCGGTTCTCCTTTTTTAAAATCCCGGTGGGTTTTTTCCGACATAATCTCATCATTGCCCAGTTTGGTAGGACACAGTAAATGAGTGACATCAATATTTTCCAAATGCCAAAGTGATTGCATTTTGCTGTTGTGTTTGATCAGTCTGAATCATATAACCATCTATTTACATTTAGGTTGTACATCCTCCAAACTGCAAATGTTTTACCGAACAAATATCTGTCGCCGGGCAAAAATACCTGAACCATAGCTGATTCATGCCCGATAATTAGCAACTTTGCCCTGCCCCGACACCTTTGAGCTCAACAATTCAACTTTCAACGAATTCAGATTACATATATATGAAACTTTTAGAAGGTAAAAAAGCATTGATCACAGGCGGTTCACGGGGCATTGGTGAATCACTGGTTAGAAAATTTGTTGAACATGGCGCAACCGTTGCCTTTACCTATGTTTCGGCTGGTTCCGAAGCAAAAGCACAGGCACTGGCCAATGAATTGGGAAGCGCCGCAAAAGCATACCAAAGCGATGCCGGCGACTACGCCCAGGCGGAAGCGCTGGTGAACCAGGTAGTAGCCGATTTGGGCGGACTGGATATTCTGATCAATAATGCCGGGATCACCCGCGACAACCTTATGCTGCGCATGTCGGAGCAACAGTGGGATGAAGTGATCCAAATCAATCTGAAATCGGTTTTCAACCTGAGCAAGCACGCACTTAAGCCTATGATCCGCTCGGGCGGTTGCATTCTCAATATGAGCTCTGTCGTTGGCGTATTCGGACAGCAGGGACAGGCCAATTACGCTGCTTCCAAAGCAGGCATTATTGGATTTACTAAATCGCTCGCAAAAGAATATGGTTCTCGTGGCTTGCGTTGCAATGCCATCGCACCGGGTTTCATTGCCACTGAAATGACCGATGCGCTTGACGAAAAGACCAAAGAAGGATACCTCGCGGCCATTCCATTAAAAAAATTGGGAGCAGGCGATGATGTTGCCAATACCTGCGTATTTCTGTCCTCGGACATGGGTGCTTACATAACCGGGCAGGTTATCTCAGTTTGCGGCGGACTTAACATTTGATATTCGAAATCCCGGGTGTAATTGCAAATAATATGGCTCAGCCACAGGCCACTACCTGTCGGCTTTCAACGTTGTTGTACTTTCGCAGTGCAATTGTATGAAACAGATAATTCACCTTTTTTCTATTCTCATAATTTGCTGGTGTAGCTGTGCTCGTCAAAGCACGCCATCAGGTGGGCCAAAGGATACGACTCCACCCAAGGTGGACAGCACAGGCAGTACAAAGAATTTTGTCACAAACTTTTATCCAAAGCAAATTGAACTGAAGTTCGATGAATGGGTAGTGCTTTCAGATGTCGGCACTCAGGTGGTTGTATCTCCGCCCCTTGAAAAAAAGCCAACAGTCACCCTGAATGGCAAAAAGGTGCTGCTCAAGTTTGATCAGAATGAAAAGTTCCGGGACAGCACAACCTATACTGTAAATTTTGGTACAGCAGTTAAGGATTTACACGAAGGAAACCCCGCAAAAGACCTTCGTTTTGTGTTTTCAACAGGAGATTTTATTGACAGTCTAAGGGTAAAAGGCCGGATTGTGGATGCTTTTACCGGAGATCCGGTGGAAAATGTGTCGGTCATGTTATATAAAAACCTGGCTGACAGTGTGGTGCGCAAGGAGCGACCCTATTATTTTTCCAGGACCGATAAGGGTGGTACGTTTGAAATAGGCAACGTGAAGGAAGGGGTATTCAAACTGATTGCCATGGAAGACTCCGATCAGAATCTTCGCTGGGATGGCGAAAATGATCGAATTGGATTTCTGGACAGCCTGGTGCAGGTACACGACTCAATTAAGGAGAACTACACCCTCAAAATATTTAAAAACCAACCGCGCTTCAGAGTTTTGGCAAAGGAAGCAGGCACTTTTGGGATGGTGAGGCTAAAGTTCAGTACAAGTGCCGACTCTGCAATCATTAATATTCCTGACACGCTGGGGTTAAAAACACTATTTGAAACGACGCAGGATTCGGTGGTGCTGTGGTATGATCTGATGACTGAGGGAACCTGGGAATTCATGGTTAATAAGGACACCATCCCGGTTAAGGGTTTATCAAGAAGTGATTTTATTGCCAATCACCAATTGCTTTTTTATGATGAAGCCTCCAGAGCCGCTGCAAAAGTTCGGAAACAAGCTACCCCGACCGATGATGTCCAAAAAATAAAAACTGTTCAACATTTTCCTGGTCAAAAAGCCAGATTAGAATTCAACTACCCCATCACTGCACTGGATACCAGTAAATGGATACTCACCAGAGATACGCTGGGGCCGGTAAGTTTTACCGTTGAACTGGATAGTTTGTCTCCGAGAAGTTGCTTACTTGACCATGCATGGTCTTCAGGCAGCAAATACACACTTACTCTTTTGCCCGCTGCCCTCACAGATTTTTGGGGAGAAAATAACACAGATACGCTGCGACGAATGTTAAATATTCCGACGGAAAAACAGCTGGGTGGGTTAATTCTGAAGTTGCCCAATTTACAGGAAGGTCAACAGTATTTAGTAGAACTAATGGAAGGCGCCAAAGTCATTCAGGAGCGGCAAATTGTCGCAAAAGATTCAGATAACAAATTGATATTTAGCAACTTAAACGTTGGCGCATATACGGTTCGACTAACTGAAGACAACAATGAAAACGGGCGCTGGGATACTGGAGATTACTGGTCGCATCGCCCGCCGGAAAGGATCGTCACTAAAAAACTGGACCCGCTTCGGGCCAATTGGGAACTTGAATCCAGTATTTCTTTTGCCTCAGACGCAGAAATAAAGAAACGAAAAAAGTGACGAAAATCACCCTTAACGTCTAATTAACGTTTGAAAGAAAAGGGATATCAGATGCAAAAATTCAATGCTTTTTTATTCCCTTTGCAGGGATAATAATTGCAAAACTCTCCTTTCAAATAATTGTAGCAATTGGCGGCAGTAGCAAAGCGAAAAACTAAGGAATACTCAGATTCTGAGTTGATCTCCCTGTTTCTGGAAGATCAAAATTCTGCGTATTTCACATTGCTGTACCGCCGTTATGCAGGTAAGGTGTTTGCAAAATGCATTTCCATGCTTGCAGATGAAGGATTGGCCAGAGATGCCACCCAGGATGTATTCATCAAAATAATGCTCAACCTGGGGAAATTTACGGAACAGTCTTCCTTTTCAACCTGGGTTTACTCGATAACCTATAATTATTGTATCGACATCATCCGAAAGAAAAAGAAGAATATTCTCATTTTTTCTGAAGATATGGGAAAGTTTAAACCGGAGCAGGAGCAGGAGATTCCAGACAGTGTGATTCTGGAAATGGAAACAAACCGCCTGGATAAGGTAATGGACGAAATGCCGCCTGGAGATAAGGCCATTTTGAACATGAAATATATCGATGACATGCAGATCAAGGAAATTGCGGCTGTGCTGGATAAAACCGAAAGCGCGATCAAAATGCAAATTATGAGGGCCAAAGCAAGAGCACAGTCCATTTATGACGACATGTATGGCACCGAACCAATTAATTCGTAACAGGCTGAGTCATTTAATCTGATGAAGCCAACAAATAAAGTTTACCGTGCAGGAAAGGTGTTTTCAATTACCTGAGAATGCCACCCGATAATAGTAACCGATTATTAATCTGTCGACCGCCGACGTAAAAAACAAAAGTCCGCTATGAACAACAACCTTAAAAAGTTGCAGGAGGAGCGGGAGGCAATGTTGCCACCTGAACTTGAAGAAAGAGTTTCTTCCCAAATGGGGACGATGGCTTTCTTTGGGAATTTGGTGGAGCTTTACGTGCCAAACGCCCTTCAGGTAGTTGTCCGCCTGGTAGGTGGAGAGGACTTGCCATGTCTTAAAAAGAACAGACACCGTGAGCAAAAGCCTATCGATTGGCGTATTCCTCCTGCCCCTGAACCAGGCTTGAATTTTACAGATTCCTGAACTCTGTTTGCAAACAGTCTTCCTTATGTTGATTTTTATAGGACCACTTGAACAATTATTCGACCAGCTATCCGCATTTTTTCCAAAGTTTATCGGGGCGCTTTCCATTTTGTTTTTTGGCTGGCTCATCTCCCGAACTGTTGGAAAGATACTAAGTAAAGTATTGGCAACCATTGGAGTGGATCGTCTGGCTGCCATGTTTGAGGATATTGAATTTGTGCAGCGAGCAGGTGGCATGAAAGCTCAGGTATCAGAAGTGCTGGCCAAGGGCGTTTACTATATGCTCATGCTGATCTTTATCATTGCAGCCACCGAGATTTTGGGTGTGGCTGCCATTACTCAGCTGTTTACTGATTTAATGAATTACCTGCCGTCACTATTGACAGCATCAGTAATTCTATTGGTAGGTATATTCTTCGCCAATGTAGTTCAGGGCCTGGTTCAAACGCTGTGTGTCTCCCTGGGTATTGCCTCAGCCAAGATGATAGGGGCCATAGTCTTTTATTTTATATTCGTAACCATCGCTGTTAGCGCTCTGGCTCAGGCCAAGATCAATACCGACTTTATTTCTTCCAATCTGACGGCCATTGTTGGTGCGGTTGCGCTGGCCTTTGCATTTGGCTACGGCATTGCTTCCAAGGATATGATCTCAAATTACCTTGCCGGGTACTATAACCGCAATAAAATTCGCATTGGAGATGATGTACGCATCATTGGGGTGCGTGGGAAAGTGGTAATGATGGACGCAACTTCTCTGATCCTGCAAACACCCGAACGCGCCATCATCATTCCGCTGAATAAACTTACCACCGAGAAAGTGGAGGTTTTTTACCCGGATGGCCAGGAAGATCACCTGCTGGAACCCGGAGCCGATTCTTAAAATCCTTTTTTTGCTAAATACGTTGCATATTTGAATTTGCACAGGTTAGACCTTGTGCCAATTGACTTATATATCCTGTTCATTTAATTTTTTAACCATGAAATTCAATAATTTACTTTTCGCTTTCGCTTTTGTGCTAGGTGTTTCTACTATGGCCAATGCTCAAACTGCTTCAGATGCTTCCGCAAGTATGCCTGCTAAAGATACCAGCAGCTGGACCTTTGGTGGTGGTTTTGGTTTGGATCTGGCCGGGTTGGGCATCATTAACCCGCAATTGAGTTCAGGTGGTAACCGCCTGGGTTTTGGTGGCTTGTTCAATGTTTTTGCCAATCAGAAAAAATCAAAGTACTTCTGGAACAATGACCTGGCCCTTCAACTCTCGGCTCAACGCCTGGGTGGCAAGGACAACCCTTTCCAAAAAAACCTGGATGTTCTGCGCCTGGGTTCCCGCTATGGTTATGATATTTTGTTGAAAAAACTCTTCATCGCCATCGATGCCACAGCAGAATCACAGTTGCTGCCTACATACGTTGGCAATAACCTGAAAGGCGATAATGCTGACCTGTTGTCTGACTTTCTGTCTCCTGTACGCATAGCCATTGCACCTGGTTTGGATTTCAAACCTAACGATCACGTTTCGTTTTTCCTGGCACCTGCCAGCTTCCGTTTGACTTATGTAAACAATGACTCTCTTGCAGCGCTTGCCGGTCAGCCTTTGGGTAACGAATTGGGTAAAAACTCACGCAGCCAGTTGGGTTACACTCTGAAGGCACAGTATGTGAATAAATATTTCAATGACAAGGTGGCCTTCTCTTCAAAAATCGGTTGGTTTGCCGATTACTCAAAGAATCTGAACGGAAACGTACTGTGGCAGAATAACATGAGCATAGCCTTATTCAAAGGTCTTGCCCTGGAGTTGTTTGGCGATCTGTTTTATGATCACTTTACTCAAGTGGCAGTGAAAGATATTCCTGAAGGAACTGCTGCCAGTGATGTTGCGCCGTTCCTGGGTTTGAAACCTACTTATACCGGAGGTTTTCTGCTGAAGTTCAATAAGATCTTCTAGGTTTTTAAAGGACAATACCTATTCAATCGTAGAATGGTTTCTCGCAGATTATCCGCTGCTGATAAACGGGTAAAATCATATTCCTAAAAGAGAGCGAGCCGCTCCCGGTCATTTCCGGGGCGGCTCGCGTCTTTAACTAATGGTTTTGATACCTATTACTGCTTAATAAATGAGCCTTCCAAGCGGCCGGAATTACCCAGAACAGACATTCTGAATACGCCAGCCGGCAAATCTGTCAGATCCAACTGGAAGTTGGAAGCATTGGTAATCACCCTACTCTGGATCAGACGGCCATCAGCGTGATAAATGTTCACTGTAGCCTGACCAACTTCGGTTCCGTTCTCCAGCATGGCAGTTACATTCACAAAATTGCTGGCCGGATTCGGTGAGATCACCAGTGATGATGCAATTTCAGGTTCAACTACCGGAGTCATACATTCTACCATGCCCAGTACAAAACCGTCTTCGCAGTCGTAATCCTGGTGGTCAACCACGCCGAATTCCCAAACGGTAGACCCGTCGCCAGGGAATGGGCCAAGGATGATTGGCTGTTGCGTATTGTATGGGTAATTGCCGTACACATTACCATTTCCTACAAGGTCGAAGCCCTCGTTTCCAACATTTTCGTAGTTGAAAGTGATGGCTACGAAGAACTGGCCGCACAAACAAGGGGTACGCACAGCCATGACATCCCAGATATGGCAATCATTCCCGCCAAAGAGACAATCCGGAACCGGGAACTCAAGCGTTCTGCAGCAATCGGATGCTCCGTTTGTATTCAGGAAGCAAACTTTCACGATATCGTTTGGTCCACCGTTCCATGGGAAATCAGGGAAGTTCAATGGAAGCTGGTTTACATTGAATGCTCCGAGGAACACACCGTTTGCCCATACTCCAAACATATTGCTAGGTGGGTTAACAAACTGGAAATTCAGGAACAGGTTGTAAGAACTGTCGCTGGTGCAATCGCCCGGATCAACAACAAGACCAAATATTTCACAATTGCCATTACCCAGACAGCCTGGCACCTGATATTCAATGGTTTTACAACAATCGTAGTTGCCGGCGGCATCTAGCATGCAAACTTTGATCACATCATGTGTGCCGCCATTCCAGTTGATATCCTGAAGCAACAAGGGCAACTGGTTCAAACTGAAATTGCCGATAAACTGGCCGTTAGACCAAACACCAAACATGTCGCTTGGTGGATTGTGCACCTGGAAGTTGACGTGAATATTATAGGTACTGTTGCTGGTACAGTCACCAACATCTACTTTCAAATCATATATCTCGCAGTCATTGTTTAACAGGCAATCTGGCACGTAATATTCAAGCGTTGCGCAGCAGCCAACACCTCCAACGGGTGTATTGCCCACACAAACCTGTAATACATCTTCTATACCACCACCCCATGGGAAATTTTGAATGGTCAATGGCAGTTGCCCAAGGCCGAAGGCTCCCAAGAAGTCGCCATTTGCCCAAACACTGAAGGTATTGCCAATCGGGTTTACTACCTGGAAGTTGATGGTCACTTTATAAGTACTATCACCTGTACAAACCCCTGTATCCACTACAAGGTCAAATATGTCGCAAGCGCCACCACCGTGCAGGCAGTCCGGAATTGGATATTCAATCGTTTCGCAGCATGATAACTGGTTATTTACCCCAAGCATGCAAACCTTTATCACGTCATTTGGCCCCATGCCATCCCATGGGAAATCCGGGATATGCAATGGCAATTGGCTGATGTCATAATTACCCAGGTTAATGCCGTTTCCGAATACCACGAATTGAGTGGCGTTGGTATTAACCGGAATGAAATCAATCGTGACATGGTAAGTGACGCTGTCAGGGTTGCAATCTCCCACCACAACGGTGAGGTCATGGATTTCGCAAGGATCGCAGTTCGGCACCTGGAATTCGATGGTTTCGCAGCAATCAGGGTGGTCGTTGATGCAAACCTTCACCACCTGAACCGGATTTCCATTTGCAGGGAAATTCTGAATTGTCAACGGAAGTTGGTTCAGCGGGAAGTTGCCAAAAAACGCACCATTGATATACACATCGTAAAAATCGTTTCCTGGATTATTAACGTCAAAATTGATCTTGACATTGAAGCCACCATTTGGGTTGCAATCGCCAACCATGGCCGTGAGATCAAAAATATCACAAGGCAGATTGTTGCCGCAAGGAGATGGAAACTCCTTCACAATACAACAATTCGGATTGTCATTAATGCAAATCTTGATCTCATCAAAAGAATTGCCACTTGCAGGGAAGTTTTGTATGGTAAATGGCAACAGGTTCAACGCAAACAGACCCATATACTGGCCGTTTGCCCAAACTTCGAAGAAGTCGTTACCCGGGTTGACTACCTGGAAATTAATGGCAAGAGAATAGGTGTTATCTGAAGTATCACAAACCCCGGGATCAAGCACCAAATCAAAAATATCGCAACCCTGGTTCGCACATGGCGATGGGAACTCTTCGGTGATGCAACAATCCGGATTGTCATTGATGCATATTTTCACTACATCAAACGGATTGCCGCTCGCCGGGAAATTTGGAATGGTAATCGGCAACTGGTTCAGCGGGAAGGTGCCAAACAACTGACCATTGGCAGACACCTCAAAGAAGTCGTTACCCGGGTTGTTCACCTGGAAATTGATAAACAGCGGGTAAACGCCATTCGGAGTACAATTGCCGGCTTCAATCACCAGATCAAAAATGTGGCAGGGCACATCGTTGCAATCAGGATTGTGCAATTCAAATGCAGTACAACAGTCAGGATGGTCATTGATGCATACTTTAATTACGGTGATCGCATTGCCGTTAATTGGGAAATCAGGGATGGTGAGCGGCAGCTGATTTAGCGGGAAAGTCCCAACCAGCTGACCATCTGCATACAGATCAAAAAAGTCATTACCTGGATGATCATAATTGAAGTTTACAATCAACGGGAATGTCTGAGTTGCAAAATCACAATCACCTGCTTCCACTTTCAAGTCGGTGATCATACAGGTACCCAGACAATCGGGTACTTTGAATTCAACTGTTTTACAGCAGAAACTATTTGGATCGGTACCAGGGATACTTCCACCGATGCAGATCATTACAACATCGTTATTGCCGCCGTTCCATGGGAAGTCTTCGATCAGGATCGGAGCTGCTGCCAGGTCGAATGTGTCGTAAACCACACCATTCGCCCAAACAATGAAAGTGCCGTTTCCAGGGTTGTTTGCATTGAAATTGAGCAGAACCTGGTATGTGCTGTCTCCGGTGCATTTCCCGGTTTCAACAGATATATGGGTTATTTCACAAAGGGAATCAAAAGGTAAGCAGTCCGGAGCGAGGAATTGTAATTCTTTACAACAAGCGGGGTCGTTTCCTGTACAAACTCGTATATGATTGAAAATGAGACCGTTCCAGGAGAAATCACTTATGTACAAAGGCAATTGGTCCATGCCGTAATGGCCAAGGGGGTGACCATTGCCCCAAATCTCGAATGAATCTACTGCAGTAGTGTCTTTTACCTGAAAATTCACCCATAGCCCAAAGGTGCTATCAGAAGAACAGGTATCGGTTTCTACTTCCAGATCGTAAATGGCACATGGAATCAAACAGGTAGGTGCCGTAAAATCCTCTTCTACACAACATAAACCCGTTGGCAGATCAAAACAAACTTTAGCTATCGGATGAGGATTTCCGTTTGTCTGGAAAACCACCGGCAAAGGCAACTGATTTACAGCAAAAACTCCTTGCAAAACACCGTCCAGGAACAAAGAGAAGGAGTCGGTTAAAGTGGTATTAAGTGCCTGAAAATTTACTTTAGCCTTGTAAGTGCTGTCACTGATACAATCGCCCGGGGTCACCGTGAAGTTAAATATGCCACAGGGTCCATTGAAACAGGTGGGTGCCTGAAATGTAAAACTCTGACAACAGTTTGGCTGATTTACTATGCAAACCGTTACAATATCAAATGCATTGCCTGCCCAGGGGAAATTGGGAATGGTTACCGGTAGGGCAGCAGTAGGGAATACGCCAAGGGAAACTCCATTGGCGGAGAACACTTCAAATTGTCCGATTTGGGGACTTGTAAACTGGAAATCAACGGTAAGCTCATAAGTGAGGGTTATCGGGTTGCAAGGGCCGACATCAACACTCAGGTCGTCTATTCCACAGCCTCCGCCGTTGCCGCAGGCCGGGACATCAATGACGACATCGTCGAAACAATCGTTGAACTCTGAATCTTCAACATGGAACTCAAATACTGTGGGGGCATTGGGATTGCCGAAGAGTGGCCCCAGAGTGATGGGGACCTGGCTGTACTCGAAGGTGCCGTAATTCACGCCATTTCCTGTAACTTTGAATGTGTTGGAATTGCCGGCATGCTTAAATTCAAGCACGACAAAAAACTCACAAGAGTTTACAGGATTGGGTTGAACTACCGTGGCTGTGAGGTCGTAGAGCTCACAATTCTGCTGTGCTGCGAGTGGACTAACCAGCAGCAGTAGCATCGGTAATAAGGATGATAAACGCATGGGAAACAATAATTTGGTGAAAATAAAAAAGGATGAAACCGAGGCCGGGTGGCCACGTATTATTAGGATTATTCAGGATTCAAAGAACAAAATTGTAAGTCTGATGGGAACAAGATACAGCACCAGGGTATTTCGCTTCCCCTGATTTCACGCAAAACTACCTTGAAATTGTCGTGTTTAGTCAAATGCACAAAAAAATAATGGGTTTCTCAGGCAGCGACCTGAAAAACCCGCAAAACGTGTCCAAAAATTTAGTGGGAGAACAAGCTGAAGCCTGTACGGTCTTTAGCAGATAAAAATAAAGAAGCGCAAATTAATTGTTATAAACAGTGCATTAAGCAGCATGCTGAAACAAGTTCATCTGACCATTAGACGCTGCCAGATCCAACATACGCGCATACTTCAGTTTGCTTTTGCTGTTGGTTCGCAATGCAATCAGCTTGGCCAGTTCAAGACTGATGAAGTAATCTTCAATGGGCTCACCTGGCCTGGGGCGCTTGGCAAAATCGCGGTATGCCTGTGGCTTGCGTATGCCTTCCTTAAATTCGTATACATCCCGCAACCAACGCCTCACAAGCGAACCATACTGCCTGACCGGCAATTTCAACGCTGAGAACAAACTGCTGGCGGTAACGACTTTTGTGCCTTTTTTACTTACAAATATTTCGAGTGCCATCTTAATAGCGTTTAGGAACACAGATTTATTTGATTGAGGGAATTCACAGATTAATAAATTCGACACAAAAATAAACAACTTGTTTATTTAAAACAAATTATTTTATAAATATTTTTTTGGATATTTTGGTTTGGAGTGAGTCATTAATAGGTCTGATAGCACAAACAAGTTCACTCACCTTGCCGTTTGCTCCTGGTCACAAGACACTAGTGCGGCGAAAGAAAACTTATTATCGAATTCCATTAATGTCGCCCATTCAGGGCTTTTACAGCTGTGTGCCATACCCTATCCATGGGCTTCGCCTCATGGTTATGTGATTTTGCCCCTTTGGGGCTTAGGATCACCTCATTATCGAATTAGCTAATTATCAAATTATCAAATTGACTTTTGTGCTTTCATAAACTCCGCAGCGCCATCCAGTTCTTCGTAAAACTCTTCACCATACTTGCGGATTAGCGCTTCCTTGAGGAATTTATACACCGGCACTTTTTCCTTGTCACCCAACTTACAGGCTTCCGAACAAATATCCCAGCGGTCGTAATTGATCGCTTCCGTACCTATGGCGTCATAGGGCATGATCCGGATGGGATACAAGTGGCAGGAGATCGGCTTTTTGAAATCTGTAGCACCAGCGTGCCAGGCTTTCTCGATGCCACACCAGGCAACACCATTACCATCAAAGGTTAGGAAAGCACATGGACCACCGTCTATCAGCATGGTGCCATGACCCATGCCGTCGTACCAGGCGTGTTTGCCATTGGCTTCTATGGCTGCAATTCCGGCCGGACTCAAAAATGGCTTTACATCTTCATAAATGGCTTCAAGCGTCTCCATTTCATTTTCTTCCAAGGGCGCACCAAAATCCCCTTCCCAACAGCAGGCGCCCTTACAGGCGCTCAGGTTGCAAATGAAATTCTCTTCCACCACATCGTCGCTCACCAGTTTATCCTGTACAATGATCATCTTGCGAATTGCTTTACATTAACCGGGTGCCTTCCGGGATAACGGCGTTTTTCTTGATAACAACCACACCATCGCGAACCACAAATTCATCAGTATTCATATCAGGCAAATGCGGCCCTCCCTTAATCACCACATTGTTGCCGATTTTGCAATCCTTGTCAAGGATCGCATGCTGAATCTGGCAATTGTGGCCAATACCCAGTGGTATATCCTCACTACTGTTGGCTATCTCCTGAAGCGTTTGGTAAATATCATTACCCATCACAATCGAGTCTTTGATCACGGTGTTTTCTCCAATTCTCGATCGGATACCAATAATAGAACCTTCCACTACCCTTGCATGAATGATGGATCCTTCGGCCACCAGTGCGCGATTGATTTGCGTACCGCCATAAAACTTGGCAGGTGGCAACATACGACCGCGGGTGTAAATACCGTGTTTGTTATCGAATAAATTGAAGGAAGGTATGTGGTCGGTGAGTTCTATATTGGCGTCGAAGAAAGATTTGATGGTTCCGATATCCGTCCAATATCCTTCGTATTGGTAGGCGGCCACCTTCCGACCTGCAGTAATGGCAGAAGGCAGTATTTCCTTTCCAAAGTCGGTTGCATCCGGATGCTCCTCAAACAGGTCGGCCAGCACTTTCCTGTTGAAAATGTAAATACCCATGGAGGCTAGATAGTGCCTTCCGCGTTTTTTGTTTACTGGGCCAACGTCGCTTATCCACTCAGGCAACTGATCAGCATCGGGTTTTTCAATAAAGCGGGGAATAAACCCTTCACTGTTTACTTTCATAATGCCAAATCCGGTGGCATCCTGTGCATTTACCGGGAGACAGGCGATGGTGACGTCGGCATTTTTGGCAATATGGTGCTTCACCATCTTCTCAAAATCCATCTGATAAAGTTGGTCGCCGGAGAGGATCAACACATAATCGAAGTCGTGTCTTTCGTAGTGTTGTCGACTTTGGCGTACGGCATCAGCCGTTCCCTGAAACCAGCCGGCGTTGTTGGGGGTTTGTTCGGCAGCCAGCAGATCTACAAAGCCATTGGTAAAATGATCAAAATTATAGGTGTTCTTAATGTGCGCGTTCAGGGAGGCGGAATTGTATTGAGTTAATACAAACATCCGTTTCACACCGGAATTGATGCAATTGGAAATAGGAATATCAATCAAACGGTATTTTCCTCCGATGGGAACAGCTGGTTTTGAACGTTTTTCGGTCAGTGGGAAAAGGCGGCTTCCCGCGCCACCTCCAAGAATAATGGAGATCATTTTAATCATGGTGCTTTCGTTTTTCGCTATTACTGATGATTAATCCGGATTCAATAAATCACTACGGTTTAGTTGTTTTTTTTGCTTTAGTCGGGCTCTTTTTTGCCCTCAAAGACTTCCGGGCAGGGTTGCTCACCTTCTCAGCTTTTTTGGGTGCTTCCTTTACCGGCTCCGGACTCTTTTGTTCTCCCTGCCCAGGTTTCGGATCTTTCGAACTCACTTTCTTAATGTTGGCCCCTATGTGTTGATAAACATTGAAATACTGCTGTACCGCTCGTTCCCAGGACGAATCAACCGCCATGATCCGTTGCCGCAGCACATCAACAATACCCGGTTCGTTGCCCCACATCGAGGCGGCCCGATGAATGGCATAACCGATGTCATCCAGGGAGAAATGGTCGAAACGAATGCCTCTGCCATGGCCATCCGGCTCGGCGATATCCGGAACGGTATCTTTTAATCCACCGATGCTTCGTACAATGGGTATGGTGCCATAGCGCATGGCATATAACTGATTCAATCCACAAGGCTCAACTCTCGATGGCATTATCAGGAAATCGGACCCTGCGTATATCTGATGGGCGAGCGCTTCATTGTAATCAATTACGGCATTCACACGCCCCCGGTAGTGATAGGACATAGATCGGAACTGATCCTCTGTCCATGATTCGCCTGTTCCCAGAATCAAAAAGTTTCCAGCTCCTCCGGCATGTATGTAGCTTTTGTACGCATCCGGAAGCAGGTCGCTGCCTTTTTCACTCACCATTCTGCCTATAAAACTGACCAATGGCTGATCCTCAGGGAAGCCAAACCATTCGCAAAGTACTTTCTTGTTTTTCTTCTTAAAACTGGCAATTCTCTCTGCCTGATTGTCCTTTTCTCCTTTCTCCAATTGGAACTGGATTGCCGGATCAGTTTCCGGATCCCACACCTGCACGTCTATGCCGTTGATGATGCCAAATTCTTTGGCCCACTCTGCACGGAACAAAGGCTCAAGTCCACGGCTGTCTTGATGAAGCTCATACAGGTAGCTGTTGGAAACCGTGGTCACAGCCCAGGCACATTTTACCGCCGCAGCCATTGGATTCACAGCTCCGTTCCAGTCGAGATAACCTCTGGCCCAGGCATCGTAATAAGGCAAAATGGCATGACTCCGCCAAGAAAACGCCCCTTGATATTGTCCGTTGTGAATGGTGAAAACAGTAGGCATATTGGCCAGTGGCCGGAAATCCGGAGAGTGTTTGCACATGAAGGGGATAAGCCCTGAATGGTGATCATGTGCATGCAAAACCTTTGGTCTGTCAGATTCGGGGAAAGAAATTACCCATTGTAAAACGGTTTGTTGAAAGACCAGATAACGCTCTATTTCATCGCCATAAGGATATCCGGATGGGTCGTTGTAAATGCCGGGACGGTCATATAAACCCGGGATATCGACTACAAAAAACGGGAACCCCAGGGAATTGCCTTTTTCCTGTTGAACCGAAAAAGGGATGTGACGCCAGTCCGAGCGAATTGCTCCGTGATAAACTGTTTCCCAGTTCCGACTGTGTATCCACTTGAGTGCATATTTGGGAATAACGGCAGCGGCCATTACACCTGCTTGTGTCATGTATTTTGGCAGTGAACCTACCACGTCGCCGAGTCCACCGGTTTTTGCCGCCGGATAGCACTCAGCTGAAATATGTAAAACCTGTATCATTATGTTGTTGTACGGTTTCTGACTTAATTCGGCAGACCAAACCCCTCAACTGTAAAGGTCAAAAGCCTGTGCTGAAAGTCAAACATTCAGAGAGAAAAAATTTCTAATAATTGAGCTTTCACGATTTTTAATAGAAACTTTACTTTTTTTGCAAAAAATATTTACCATGAATTATACAGACCGGCGGAAGTTTCTAAAAACCAGTTCACTTGCTTTGGCAGCTTCGGCAATATCATCATTTAAATTCCCTTTGAACCTGAAGGACTATACGGTTTCTCATCTGGGGCTTCAATTGTGGAGCGTTCGGGATGCCATGGCGCAAGACGCCAAAAACACCATCGCATCGCTGCGACAAATGGGCTACCGGGAGGTGGAAGGTTTTGGCTATGCAGATGGTAAAATATTTGGCATGCCGTTGAGGGATTATGCCATGTTGCTACGGGACAACGATATCAGCACACCATCCATTCATCACCCTTTAACCACAAATGACTGGGACTCCTCGTCCAAAGACCTGAAGGACAGCACAAAAAGAGCCCTGGATGACCTGGCAGGCATTGGACTGAAATACATCGTGATGCCCTGGATGGATGAAGATCACAGAAAGCGGATCCCGGAAATGGTTAATATTTTCAATGCAGCGGGCAAATACTGCAAAAGCGCCGGTGTTAAATTTGGTTACCACAACCACGATTTTGAATACACTATGCGCGGTCCCGATGGTCGACTGCTCATAGAATGGATCCTGCATGAAACGGATCCCAGTCTGGTCACCATGGAAATGGATATGTATTGGGTGAGTTTCGCAAAATACAATCCGGTGGATATGTTCCGGATTTACCCGGGTCGCTGGGAACTGTGCCACGTAAAAGACATGGCTAATACAGAAAAACGGGAAACGATCGAGGTCGGAGATGGTGTCATAGATTTCTCCACCATTTTCAAAAGCTCATCGCAGGCAGGATTGAAATACTACATCATTGAACTGGAAAACTATCGCACCAATTCCATGGATGGCGTGAACAAAGCCAGAAAGGGGTTTTTAGGTCTAAAATAATAGCATCCCAAAAATCAATCCCATGAAGGTGACTGTCCTCGGCAATGCTGCCGGCGGCCCGTTTCACGGTCGTCATTATACTGCTCAATTTGTGCAGGTAGCTCAGCATTACTTTTTGGTTGATTGCGGAGAAGGCACCCAAATGCAGGTGTATAAATTCCGAATAAAAGTTGATCGCTGCCGACAAATATTCATCAGTCATCTGCACGGTGATCATGTATTCGGCTTAATAGGCCTGATCACAAATTGGTGCCTGAAAAAACGGAGCGAGAAATTACAAATATTCTCTCCGCGGGGTCTGGAAGAAATGATAGAAACGACCATCCGGGTCTGTGGTGTTCGTCTCTGCTACCCTATCGAATATGTCGTTGTCGACGCCTCTAAATCAGCCATGGTTTTTGAAACCCCCGAAGTCGAAGTGTGGACAATACCTTTGAACCACAGGACAACAACAACCGGTTGGTTGTTCAGAGAAAAACCAAAGGAAAGAAATATCAATCCGGAGATACTGGAAACCTATAGCATCCAGCAGGATTTTGAACAAATCCGGGCCATAAAAGCCGGTGAAGATCTTCGACTTCCAGATGGCCGCATCATTCCTAACCATGAGCTCACCCTGGATCCCCGGCCGCCCGGCTCCTATGCATTTTGCAGTGACACAGCACCTGATGAATCAGTAGCCAAGGTGGTAGCAGGCGTCGATCTCTTGTATCATGAAGCGACCTTCACAGATGAACATATTGAAGAAGCTGCCATCGCTTTTCACTCCACAGCAAAACAGGCCGCTGAAATAGCGCGGAAAGCCGGAGTCAAAAAAATGATCATTGGACATATCTCCGGACGGTATGCTGATGAGGAACAGCATTTGACGGAGGCAAAAAGCATTTTTGAAAATACTGAGATTGCTTCGGAGGGGGTTACCTGGGAGTTTTAGCTGAAGTCCGATATCTGAATAAGTTATACGATAATTGATTCAACATCAGCCCCAAAGGGGCGCCATCTCCTAACATAGGGCCTAGCCCTATGAGTACTAAGCATCTAAAAAGTTAGCCCTGAAGGGGTGGTATCAGAGTAAGTGTGAGCAGAATCCGCCCCTTCAGGGCTCTTCATCTACTATATCCATTCACATAGGGTTACACCCTATGTTGCGAGATGGCGCCCCTTCAGGGCTGATTCTGCAGATCGGGTTTCGGATATTGTATATTAGATATCATATATCAACCAAAAAGAGCAAAAGCCCTCCTTTTCAGGAAGGCTTTGCATCACAAACTTGCAGCGTATGTGTTTGCCTGTCAGGCATTAAAGTAGTTAGGCGAGTTTTTCCACATCCCGAATAAGGATGCTGTTTCGGTTAAAGTATATGAGGTTGGATTTTTTCAGGTCGTTGAATACGGAAGTGACCGTTTGACGGCTGGTTCCGGTCAGGCTGGCAATCTCCTGCTGAGTCAAATGGTGTTTTACCAGCGTTTCAAATCCGACGCGGCGACCTTCTCTTCCGGCAGTTTCCACCAGAAATTCGATGATCCTCTCGCGGGCATCTTTGAGCACAAGCTTGGCAAGTCTTTCTTCCACTCTTTGCAAGCGTTGACTTAAATGTTTCATACAGGCAAAAACGAGGCGTTGGTTTCCCTGCATTATTTGTTGAAAATCGCTGACCTTTACAACCAGATATTCTGCCTCATCGTGGAGCGCTTGTGCAAATTCACTTCTGGAAGTTTCGCCACCAAGCGCCAGATCGCCAAACATGGCTCCCGGAGAAAGAATTTCTTTGATAACTTCACGGCCTTCAGGTGAAAAAGTTCCGGTTTTTACCTTGCCTGAAACCAGAAAACAAATGTAATCTGAGGTTTCATCTGGCATGAAGATAAACTGATACCGGGGTGCGCGTCGTGTTTGTGTAACGGCGGCCAGTTGCTCCAACTCAAGTTGATTGAGGGAGGATAAAATCGGATGGGTGCTGAAAAATGTAACTTTAGTGTTCTTTTCCATGGGCGGTGAATTTGTGACAAATTGGCCTTCAAAACGTAACCTGCATGGATTATAAAAGTGCAGGCCGGCTTTTTTGCCCAATTAAATTTATATGGCAAAAGTAAGGGCACAAACGACCTGACAAAAGGACAAATTTTGCTATTTGTCGGAAGTTATTTTTTTGTAAAATTATTGTAAAGTATTGTTTTTCAATATTTTGAAAATTTAATCCAGATTTCTTATTTTTTGTTTTTCCTGCCTTCTGAAATGATATGACTACCTGTCATACACCTGATTTACCGATTTATCATGACTTTGAGACAAACACTTTTCCTGTTGTTTTTTGGATGTACGCTGAATCTGTATGGGCAGAGCAATTGCAATAATCCGATAGAACTCAGTTCGGTTATCGTATCCAATACCTCTTGTGGAAATTCAAGCGGTACCATTATTATCACACCTGTTGGTCCAAGTTCGGCTTTTACTTTTACCTGGTCTCCGGCGGTGTCGAGCTCCAATGTTGGTACCAATCTTACAGCTTCTACTTATTCCGTGCATATTGTCCGGGCAAACGCTCCTGTCTGTACGCTGGACACGATAATCATTGTGAATAACAGCAACGGTCCCCAGATCCAGGCAGACATCACACCTGCATACTGTCTTGCCTCCAATGGATCGGCAAGCCTAAGTCCTGCCAATCTATTGTACAGCTGGAGCAATGGCGCTTCCAGCAGCCAGGTTCAGAATCTCGCTCCGGGCGTGTACTATGTAACGGCTACCAATCCGGGCAATGGCTGTTACACCATCAGGAAGATTGTAGTGCCCAGAAGCTTTGACTTTACAGCCAATGCCGTAGTGCTGAGTGAAGCGAAATGTGGACAAAATTCCGGTTCGGTCCGTATTGACGTTCCCCAAGGTTCTGGACAATATGCCTACAGCCTGGGTGCGGGTCCTGTTTTTTCAGGACTCAGTGCCGGTAATTATTCCTGTGCCGTAACCGATGTAGTATCGGGGTGCAATACGGTGGTTTCCTTTTCAATTGCCAGCGTGCCGGTATCCGGCTCGGTGAATCTGACACCACATGACGCCACCTGTGCCGGAGTGGCCAACGGTTCTGTGGAAATAGAGGTAATTCCCGGGCAGGATTTTAGTTTGCCTTATCAGGTGTCTCTAAAAGATAGCGGTGGTGCTATGCATTCCCCTGATAATTTGGCGGCAGGCACCTACTTTTTGCAAATTTTCGATGCTGATAATTGCCCATTAAGTCCTGATACATTTGAGATCAAGGAGCCACCGACTTTGATCGTATCCAAAAATGTAAATCCGGAAACTTGTGATGAAGGCGGCTCAATTGAGCTGAATTTACTGGGAGGCAACGGCCCTTTTATCATCGATTGGCTTGATTTGCCTGGAAATGCAAATCCCGAAGACAGGAGCAATTTGTCTGCTGGTATTTATTCGGTTGTCATTTATGACTCCCTGTTATGCACCACCAATTTGAACAACCTGCTGGTAGAGCCGCTTTGCAATAACTCCGAAACGGTTTCTATGGTACTTGCAGTGAACAGCAGTGATGTGCTCTGCTGGAAAAAACCGGTAGGCTTGTCAGGAAGCGCCACCACTTTTAGTTTGTTAGGCGGTGGCAACACAGGCTCTTCTGCTTATGGTTCCTGGGTTCTGGGATCTGACGGATGTTTGACCTATACAGCCGGTACTCTGGCAAAATATGCAGCCGACACCATTTGCATTTTACGCACTGCCGCTCAAATTGGACTAAAGGATACCTTATGTATAGTTGTTTCCTTAACCAGCAAACAACCCACCCGTCAATCCGTATTCTTCACGGTACAAACCAATCAGTCAACCATGGCCTGCGGCAGTGTGCCGGCTAACTTTAGCCATTTTATAATGCAGCAAATTGGCAGACCAGGTTTGCAGGGAATAAGCAGTATTTACGGTGATTATACGATTAATGCAGGAAACGGTTGTATTAGCTTCCACGCGTTTGATGTAGCCGGATTTAGTGTGGATGAAATACGGGTGGCCATCCTGGATACGCTGCTAAATGAATGTCACATCATTAGTTACATACCTTCTGTAATCCAGGCAATTGATTGCTCCTCCGTATTGCAATTGCCCGATTCGCTTACGCTATTTGCCAACGATTGCGAAGGCCTGGCTGCGGCTTGCCTGCCTATTCCGTATGAAAACATTGTTCAGTTCAATGTGCTGAACAACGGGGTGTTTTACAATTCTGGTTTCACCGGTTGCGATGAAAAAAATTCCAGAACGTATACAGTGAGCTCCCTGCCGGCCGGAGGGGAGCCTTATCAATTGAATAACTGGACGATAAATGGTCAACCTTTTAGCGGCACTTTTAAAACCCTTGCAGAACTGGTAATTCTGATGAACCAGCTCGACCCTGTTTCAAATTGGAAGTTGCATGGTACTGCAGCCATCAGAAGTGACAATATAGCTGGTAACTATGGCAATCTGAATCTGGTTTCTTTCACAGGAACTAGCAAAACCATTTCTCCTGCTTTTCAGCAGGCATTTTTTGGAACAAATATGCTATTCGGACAGGGCCCGCATCAGGTCATCATCAAAAATGTATTGAATGCCTGTACGGATACCACACAAATTTCGGTGGAATGCATGGACTGTCCACCTGTACACAATTATTCCCTCGACTCTTTGGGAAACATTAGCTGGGTGACAAACGGCGATTGTGCTTCAGACACACTGTTTTGTACCAGCATCCTCCTTTCTGAGGTAGCCAATTTCGTCATTACCGATAACAATTCTTCATTTATAGAATATACGAATTGCGGTAGCCAACTGGCCATGATCCTCGATACCGGTTTTCACGTATTGCATTTTGTAAATACGGTGACAGGATGTGAATACTACCAGGGAGTTTCACTTGATTGTCAGAGCCTTATGGCCGGAGATACCTTGTTCCTACATCTGGAGGTGGGAGAACAAAATACGATTTGTCTGGACACCTCTGCCTTAAGCGGGATTATCAGCAGCATTACCAATATCTGCGGAAACGACGGCGGATTTACGCTGTTTGATTACACCTATGACACAGACAACTGGTGTGTCTCGATTACCGGAACCAGTCCCGGGATAGGCAATCTCTGTCTTGAATTATGTAACAGTCAGAATCAATGTGTCCAATTCATCATTCACATAACAGTAGGGGCGGCACCAAATGATGATCTGATTGCAGTACGAGATGAGGTGTATACCCTTATTAATACCGATGTGGATATAGGCATCATTGATAATGATATTGTAAATGGAGTTGAAGGAAACAGACAAGGACTTAGCAACATAGAGTTTCTGACTCAGCCATTGAATGGTAATTTTACATATAGCCAGCTCACAGGCCAGTTGACCTATAGCCCTAAGCACGATTTCTGTGGTGTAGATTCACTGGTTTACAGAATAAGCAATGCTTTGGGTAAAACCTCAACGGCAACGATCTTTATTACCATCACCTGCGATAAAGTGTTGGTTTTTAACGGTATATCACCAAACGGAGACGGGAAGAACGACACCTGGCATATCCTGGGTATCGATCAATATCCGGATAATGAGGTTCATATTTTCAATCGCTGGGGCAATCAGGTATTTGAACAAAAAGGTTATTCAAATACAAATGCCTGGGACGGCACCTGGAACGGGAAAGCGCTGCCAGACGGGACCTATTTTTACATATTGAATCTTGGTCCTACAGTAGGGAAACTCGAAGGCTATATTCAAATCTGGCGATAGATCAGGACATATCCTGACACAACTCAACCAGCACGCCATTGCTTGATTTGGGGTGCAGGAAGGCGACCAGTTTGTTGTCGGCTCCGCGTTTTGGCTCCCGGTTAATTGGCTGAAACCCCAATGATTCCAGGCGTTCGATTTCGGCTTTGATATCGCTCACCTCGAATGCGATGTGGTGAATGCCCTCGCCTCGTTTTTCAATAAATTTTGCAATGGGACTTTCGGGATCGCTCGCTTCCAAAAGCTCAATTTTGCTTTCTCCTATTCGAAAGAAGGAAGTAGCTACCTTTTCGCTTTCTACAGCCTCGATCTTGTAATGAGATTCGCCAAGCAGTTTGGCAAAGAGCTCATTGCTTTCAGACATATTTTTCACGGCTATGCCGATGTGGTCAATTTTTAACATAACATGGTTTAATTAGCTAATGCGATAACTAGCTAATTAGCTAATTGGCACATTAGCTAATTAACTCATTTACTTTCGTTTAACCACAATGTTATTCACACCGGTTAATTGTGAGAGGGTTGCCTTTTTTTCTTCTATTTCAGAGGGCGATGTGTAATAAAACTGAATACCCACCTGATGGCTGGAGCGGTGTTGGGTATATACATCGAAACCTTCCTCTTTCAAGAGCGATTCCAGCTTATCTGCATTTTCTTTTTTACTCAATGTAGCTACGACCAGAATGCACAATTTACCGTTTTTCACTTGCTCACGAGCAGCGTTCATGCGCTCCTGAACTGATTCTTCTGTTGTTTTTTCAGGCGCAATCACTTCTGGCTCTTTTGTGTTAGCGACCGTAGAGGAAGTTTGTTCTTCCTGAGAATTGGTCGTTGCATTTTCTTCCGTTTTTGGAAGATCTTTTTGGGCCTTGTCATTTTTCCGGCTTTGCCAATACCAAATGGCTGCTGTCAAAGAAGCCAATAAAAAAATGATGCCGAATGTGGCGCCAACATAGGAGGTTTTTTTCCGCTCAGGAGAGTAAGTTGCCTCAGGCATTGGTGGTGGTGTCACGCTTCCAGGGTCCTTGGTTGGAGGCAAATTGGTGGTAGAAGCGGCAATTTCTTTGGCGTCGGGAGTAACTTCCCTGGAGCGCGCAATCGGCGAAAACTGAAGCGGCGGCAATCCATAGGATGCTGCATTGAAATTGGTGGCGTCGGGGAGAAACTGAATTTTCTGAACGTAATTTTTATACAGACGTCCGACACCCGGAAGCGTTACGATTTCCCGTTGACTGAGCAGGCTTTGCATTTTATCCACAAACTCATCTACCACCCGCTTGGCATCCTCTGTTGAAATGCCGTGAGTCAGCACAATGTCGTTAATCAGTATGCCATCGTCAATGGTCAGGTTTTCACTAAACGAAAGAGTTTTGGCAGGAGAACTCACTGTACCACCAACATAATCGGCTGTAGCAGGTGTTCGGGTGGCAGTAAAACCACCAAACCCGGGAATAACGAGTGCTTCGTGCAGGAAAAGTAATTTTTCTATATGAGCTGGGATGTCTATTTGCATAATGCCTGTGGCTGATTGGCGTGAAGGTCTTGCGTGCGTGTAAAACCGGGAAGCAGGCGATATGATTATGGATTAGTTGAAAAGACAACGAGCGGCGAAATTACGGTATTCACCTCGGTGCAGCTATATAATCTGTACTGAATCTGCAATCAACATGCCATATTTAAGCTTTGGCAATTTCGGAAGGTAATATGGTGTTAAAAATACAATAAGTCTTGTAAATTTGGCGGATCAAGCTTTTACAGGCGAAAAAATCATTTTTAGCACCAAGTGTTTGTTGTAGCCAGCTTCATGTAGATGAGCATTCAGGGATTGTATTATCCAATTAAAATCAGTTTTTTGCCTTATTCAAACCAGGTATAGCCACCGCAAAGTGGTTGTGAAAACACTTGTCATACTGAACGCTGTTAATCAATGATTTAGCCGCAGGCGATTTTCAAAACCAAACAGCGTGAAGTATAAATCAATTGAATCTTAGTATTAATGAGCGAAGTTGAAAGCTTTTTTAAATCGGCATTTTCAGTTGACAATGTAATCTTCGGTTTCGATGGAGGAGACTTGAAGATATTGCTCATTCAGCGTGGCGCCGCTCCGTACAAGGGCAAATGGGCGCTACCTGGAGACTTGGTTTATCCAAACGAAGATCTGGACGCTGCCGCAGCCAGAGTCCTGGAGCAACTTACCGGATTAAAAGAAGTGTATCTGGAACAGGTTAAAACTTTTGGCTCAGTTAATCGTCACCCGCTTGGACGAGTCATTACCATTGCCTATTTCTCCCTGATCAAGATCAGTAATTACACCGTAACGCCAGCATCCTTTGCACAATCCTCTCAATGGGTAAATGTTTCGGATGTTGAAGACCTGGCTTTCGACCACGACGAGATATTAGCCAGCTGCCTGGCTAGGCTGAAACGCAAAGTGCGCACCGCCCCGCTGGGATTCGAACTGCTCCCGCCAAAATTCACGCTTTCAGAATTGCAGCAACTCTACGACTCGGTACTAAACCTGCCAAAAAAACTGGATAAAAGAAATTTCAGAAAAAAAATCCTCTCTATGGGTTTCCTGGTAGAATGCGACGAAGTTCAGGAAGGAGTCGCTCACCGCCCAGCCAAATTATATTCCTTTGACCGGGAGAAATACGAGGAGTTTCTAAATGAAGGGTATGTTTTTGATTTATGAGTACGGAAGGTGGAGTCCGGAGTGATGAGTGCGGAGTGCGGAGTGCGGAATGCGGAGTGCGGAGTTAAATCGTTAGCATGGCATTGGTTTTAAAAACAAACGATTACTTCGCCATATCGAAAACATGTTCTTTGTTTGACTTTCACAAAAAATAAATAAAATTCCGCACTCATCATTCCGCACTCCGCACTCCGCATTCCGCACTCCGCATTCCACACTCATCATTTAATTCTCGCCAAAAATCTCCGCCAGTTTAGCTCCCAGTTGCTCACCTCTCAAGTTTCTGGCAATGATTTTCCCCTCACGATCAATGAGTACTGTTTGTGGAATGGAGGTAACTGAATAAAGGGCAGCATGAGAACTCTGCCATCCTTTCAGATCACTGATGTGGTGCCAGGGCAGTCCATCAGCATCAATAGCTTTTTTCCAGGCATCTGCATTGCGGTCGAGGCTCACACCCAGGATATCAAATCCTTTGTCTTTGTACTTATTGTAGTTGGCAATAACATTCGGGTTTTCTTTCCGGCATGGGCCACACCAGGATGCCCAGAAGTCGACCATGACAATCTTACCTCTCATTTGCTTAAGCGAATAGGTGCTGCTGTCTGGAGTATATCCCATGAGGTCAGGAGCTTCGTAACCGGTCAGATAGGTACCCGCTCGGCGAACCTCCATCTCCAGTCCAGGTATTTCTCCGTAGTTCTGGTTTTTGTAGGTGTCGATGTATTTTTTGGCAAGACCTGGGTACTCGGCGCTTTTCAGGCTTTTCAAGGTAGAGACAACACCTCCAAGAGCCATTCGGTAGGTTCGGCTGCCAGCCGGTAATTTAGCCAGCTGAGCTTCAGTCATTTCCACCGTTTTCTCGTGTGTCATGCCCAGATTGAGCAATTCCGCGGTGTATTGAGCAAACGCAGTATATACTTCAGGCACATCTTCGTAGGCTTTGTTTCGAAGGTCGGCATTCCCAAAATAGTTCATGCCATAAAAATCAGCTTCAGAGCCTTCACCTGAGAAATCCGGGGTTAGTTTGAGGGCAGCGTAGCGATGCAACAAAGGGTTGGCATTTTTCAGGGAGTCCAGGAACATGGTTTTTCTTTTGGTGAATTGTTCCAGATTTGTTTTGGCTGTGGCTTTGGCGCTTCCTTTGGACAGTCTGTATAAACCGCGTGCCTCGCGGCCTTCATTGATGAAGCCCTCAATTCTCTCTTGCACTTTTTCAAAAGCGGTATTGACAGCAGAATTTACTGTGCGTGCCTTGTGCATATAGTTGCTGTTACCCCAGATGGTCACTGATTTCTCTTCTCCAAGAATAATTTCTTTGGTAGACTGTTCATTGGAGCCCAACAGGTAAAACCTGGCAGATGAGGCAGGAATGGAAATGACATACGAGCTGTCGGGACCCGAGCGTCCGGCGCGGGCTACAACACGATTGGCAAGCCCCATATTTTCATACAGGTACATACTGTCGAGATTGGAGGCAACGCCATATACCCGACAGTTGAGGGTTATGTTATTGGTTTGTCTTCCCGGAGCAGCTTTACTGGAGTATTCTGGCGACTGAAAAGCCATCAGGGATGCAGGAATCAGAAAGACAAGGAGAAATAGTTTTTTCATGTTTTATAGGCTTTTTCCCGGTATTGGTAAGCGCCCCGGGTTTAATTTTCAAAGGCGACTGTTCAACAAATTTTTAATTCGGAAAGTTTTTGAAAATGCGATCGCAAAATTAGGAAATCAAGCGTCAGGAGGGTGTTTTTGAAACGTTAAACACAGATGATTTCGGACTATTGGAGTTTACATGAGCTATTTCCTAGAACGATTTATCAAATCTTGTAGATGCATTTTTTCAATAAACGCTCTTTAGTTTCTACACCGAAAGAGCTTTGAGGGCCAGCTTGATCAGATCTTCCACCCGGGAAACATGTTGGTTTTCTTTCATGACTGCATTTAGCGCTTTTTGCACAGCGATGCGATTGAAGCCCAGGGACAAGAGTGCCGATATTGCTTCTTCCCGAACAGATTCATCCACCAGAGTAGGGATCAGTACCGGGCCGTCGGGAGCCTCTTTGCTCAACTTGTTTTTAAGGTCAAGAATTATTTGTTTGGCAGTTTTTCCGCCTATTCCTTTTACCCGCTGCAGCACATGTGCCTGTTCAGCAAGTACAGCCGCCCTCACCTCATCCACCGACATGGAAGAAAGGATCAACTGGGCAGTTGTGGCGCCAACTCCTGTCACCCCGATCAGTTGAACAAACATGTTGCGCTCGGTTTGAGTCGCAAAGCCAAACAGCGTATGTGAATCTTCTTTTACAATGAGATGCGTGTAAATGGTACTCTTCTCCTGCCCCTGGATGGCGGTGTAAGTACTGAGTGGAATGTTGACATGATAGCCAACTCCGCCCGCTTCAACTACAATAAATGCCGGGCTCCTGAAAGTGATCTCCCCTTTTAAATATGCGTACATAAATCAGTTAAAATTAATGAAATCAGCAGGGTTTACAGCGCGCCCCTTGTGCCAAAGTTCAAAATGCAAATGCGGTCCGGAAGTATCTTCCCCGCTATTCCCGATAATGGCAATGGCCTCACCGGCTTTAACCACAGAACCTGCCTGTTTCAACAGAACTGAGTTGTGTTTATACATAGTCACCACATTATTGGGATGTTGAATGGCAATGCTGTAACCGGTTTCTACGGTGTATCCTGCCGAAATCACCACACCATCTGCGGTAGCCTTCACCGCCGTGTTTTTAGGCGCGGCAACATCTATTCCGAAATGACCTTTTTTCAGGTCAAAACCTGCGGTAACTTCCCCACTCACGGCCGGAATAAAATACAGTTGCTCCAGCGGAATATCCTGGGCGCCCAAGAGGCTAATGCCAGAAAGGGCAACGGCATTCGGGTCGGCGGTAAAGGTACCTTTATCAACTTCAGTTCGTAAAAGCTCATCCTCAGGAATCCGGTCAACATCCTTAGGCATGGTATCCTGCAGGTTCTCGGGGAGCCCTTCTTTTTTCACAGCTTCTTCTGTCATATCCGCCATGTCGCCAACCAGTATTTTACGGATGTTATCGTTATAAGCACGGGTGGCTTCCATTTCATTTTCGAGAGACCTCAGCTTTGAGGTCAAAAGTGCGATTTCCGAATCCCGGTGAAAATCTCCATATCCGGGGATGTATCTTTTCAAGGGCGTCCAGACAATGAGCATAATGACCAGAATGGCTGTTCCCACAATCAGGGAACTTAGGCCCATGTATACTGCCAGCGGTGTGAGCTTTACGGATGTTACCTCTTCAAAGGTATCGTCGTTCATGACCACGAGACGGTAGGTGTCCCGAAGTTTTTCCATCAAACCCCGATCTTCGTCTCCGTGCCTGCGAAAGAAGCTGGCAAATTGTTTTATGAAGGAGAAAAATCTTTTCATGTGTAGCTTTGGAACGGCATTTGGGATGGTTTGTAAAACGGCTATTTTGAGAAACCTGGCAAAGTTCGGATAAAAAAATGAGCTTGGACCTTAAATACCGCTAATTTACAGGCAACCAATTCTGTTAAAAAAGCATCCATTTTAGTCACCGTGCACTTTGCACAGCATGGTGATAATTGAAAACCTGCTTTCATATTTCGCATGAAAAATATTTGGAGAGTCTCCCTTGTGGCGCTATTGCCTGCTCTATTCCTATTCAGTTGTGTAACCGAGAAGAAAAAGGGCACGGAAACCAGTAAGTTCAAAAAGGGCTATCACAGTTTTACAAACAAATACAACTACTGGTTCAATGCCGATGAGCTATTTCGGCTTACCGTTACAAAACTGGAGGAGTCGCATCAGGATAATTACAACCAGATTCTGGATATATACCCCTATGCAGCTGCCGACCCGCAGCCTGCCCGCGCAGATCTGGATAATGTCATCACCAAAGCATCAAAAGGTATAGTGTTGCACCGTCCAGGTCGCTGGACGGACGACAACTATCTGTTGATCGGCCAGGCACAATTCCTGAAACGCGACTACGAGACAGCTGAATCTTCATTCGAATTTATCAAAGAAGAGCAAGATCCGAGAAACCAGCCTAAGCCCAAGCTAAGCGCCAAGGAAAAGAAAAAGCAACGCGAAAAAACAGCGGCGGCCAAGAAAAAGGAACGCAAGAAGAAGGCGAAAGAAAGAAAAAAAGCTGCAGCCAAGAAGAAACGGGAAAAAAAGAAGGCTGCAAAGGCCAGGAAAAAAGCTGCCGCAAAACGCAAAAAAGGAAAGAAAAAGTCCAGTAGTAAATCTAAAAAGCCACAAGCAAAACAGGAGACTCCTCAGCCGGCAGCAAATCAACCGAATCCAGAACCAACACCGGACAAAGAGGAAAAGCCACAGGGTAAAGATCCTTATGCTGAGCCCTTTAACCGCATCAATGCTTATCCAAACACCATGATCTGGTATGGCAGGACCCTGATTGAGCGGGAGAAGTACGAGGAAGCAGAATTTTTGTTCCGCGAATTGTGGACCGAGCCGTTTTTCCCAAAGTCACTTTATGACGAATTGGCTACTGCAGAGGCGCATTTGTTTATAAAGAGAAAGCAATATGCCAATGCCATTCCTCCACTGATCAAAGCGATAGAACTGACGCCTAATAAGAAAAACCGCGCCAGGCTAGCCTACATTCTGGCACAGATCTATGACCGGGCCGGACAACATGAGCAGGCTTATGCCGCCTTCGAAAAGGTGTTGAAGAGCAATCCGAAATATGAAATGGAGTTCAACGCCCGCTTGCAGCAGATATATGCCGGATGGGCAAATGGCAAAACAAACAGTGAGGATGCCGATAAGTCGCTCGACAAAATGCTCAATGATGATAAAAATCTTGAGTATCGGGATCAGATTTACTACACAAAGGCAGAGATTGCGCTGAATGACAGCAGAAAGCCGGATGCCATTACATATTTGCGTAAATCACTGTCTTACAACCAAAAGAATACACCGCAACGTGCAGAATCCTATCTCAAATTGGCCGATCTGTATTTTGAATCGGAGAATTTCGTAGCTGCCAAAAGTTATTTCGACAGCGCACTTACCGTTCTGCCACCAACCGATGAGCGCTTTAAACGGGTGACTGATTATGCTTCCAACTTGAAAGACATTGCCCGCCTTATTACCACCATCGAGGCGAATGACAGCATTGTACGCGTATTTTACATGGACGATGCCGAAAGAAAGGAGCTGGCCAAAAGACTGAAAAAGCAACGTGAAGAAGCTTCCGCGGCGAAAGCGGCTTCGTCGGCTGGGAAAAACAGCCTGTCTGCCCTAAATAACACACCTAAAGCGGGTCAAGCAAAGTCATCGTTTTATTTTTATAACGACGCATTTTTGAGAAAAGGCAAACGCGACTTTGGAAAACTCTGGGGAGATCGAAAACTGGAAGACAACTGGCGGCGTAGCAACAGAATTAATACCAATGCTTTTGATGCTGCAGCGGTTGACAGTACCGCGGCAAGCAACCCGGAAGATGAGGACCTGAAAGACATCTTTGCCAACATACCCAAAACTGAAGATGAATTGTCGGTGATCCACCTGGCAACTTACGAGGCCATGTACCAGCTAGGGACCTTGTTCCGGGATCGTCTGGAAAACAACCAACGCTGTGTATTGACACTGGAAGAATTGCAAACGAGATATCCGGATACCGCCAGATATGAAAAGGAAACCTGGTATTACTGCTACCTGGCACATACTGATCTGAAGAATTTCGTTCGTTCAAAGTTCTACCTGGACAAGCTGCAGGAAAAATATCCGAACAGCGCTTACGCCCGGGCGCTCAGCGATCCGAATTTCCTCAATGCTACCAAAGAGCGTGAAAAAGAACTGAACCGCTATTACGAAGAAACGTATGCTTTGTTCCAAAAAGGCGTGTATAAAGACGCACTCGACCGATGTCAGGAAGCGCCCAAGAAATATGGATCACAAAATGCGCTTGTGCCAAAATTTGCCTTGTTGAGCGCGCTCTGTGTGGGCAACATCAATGGTACCGATGCTTATTGCGAAGCGCTTGGAGAAGTTATTTCCAGGTATCCGGAAAGCGCCGAAGCTACGCGAGCCAGAGAAATCGCCCGTGTGTTGGGATGCAAAGGCTTTGAAGTTGCAGAACCCAAAAAGCCGGAAACCAGCTTAATCGACGATGATTTCACCATGGAGGATGACAAGTTGCATTACTTCATTGTGGCATTAAAAGGTGATGATCTGAGCTTGAATGACATAAAGGCCGCTGTTTCCGATTACAACCGCGAAAATCACCGCCTGGATCAATTGCGGGTATCCAATATTTTCCTGGGTGTTGACACCAACTCTCCAATTGTCGTAATCCGTAAGTTCGACGGTCGGGAGCAGGCGATGCGTTATTTTAATGAAGTAAGAACCCAACGTGACTTCCTGGGTGAAACGTCAAAGAAGACTTATAACAAGGAGTTTTTCGCCATTACACAGGAAAATTATCGCCGTATCTTGAAAAACAAGACGCTGGACGGATATCGGGAGTTTTTCCAGGAAAACTACCTGAAGTAATGTAATATCCAGGTGGATTTCACTTCCCACCTGTTGGTTTCAGAAAACAATAGATTCATGCAGCAGGCCGGTACTCGTAATGGGTACGGGCCTGTTACATAAGGTGCTCATGCAGGTTTTTTGTCGAAAAAAACTGGCCGGTTCGGGGAATGCCCGAACCTTTACCGGAAACATTTGTCCTGTTTCGCCAGAAACAACATTAACTAAGCTATGAATATGAAACCTCTGTTTACTTCTCTTCTCCTCTTGTGTGGCTTATTCGCCAACAGTCAGAGCGCCAGCATTAAAGGCTCTTTGCAAAGCACAGGTGGAGAAGCAATCCCATTTGCCAATATTGCCCTGTTTACTACCAACGACAGCGTCTTGTATAAAGCAGGAATCAGCAACGAGTCTGGTCGGTTTGAATTAAAAGGCATTGGAGCCGGCAATTATTTCCTGAAAGCCATTTATCTGGGGTATCAAGATTTGTATCAACGATCCATTGAAGTTAATGAATCGCAAGAACTGAATCTCGGGGTGCTCATTTTTTCCAGTCAGACAGTAGAACTTGCCGAGGCTACGGTCACCGCCTCCCGTGCCATGGTGGAAATTAAACCTGATCGAACTGTATTTAATGTCACCGGCACCATTAACAGCACCGGCTCAGATGGGCTGTCACTGCTCAGAAAGGCTCCTAGTGTCACGGTTGATAACAATGACAACATCAGTGTGTTGGGTCGCAGTGGTGTATTGCTATATGTTGATGGCAAACGATTGCCACTTACTGGTTCGGACCTCAGTAATTACCTTCAAAGTCTGAGCGCTGATCAAATCGACAGAATTGAAATCATTACCAATCCAGGCGCCAAATACGAAGCTGAAGGGAATGCCGGTATTATCGATATAAGGCTGAAAAAGGATGAAAGTCAGGGTGGAAATGGAACCCTAAACAGTACCATTAGCCAGGGCGTGTATTTTAGAGGAAACCTGAGCGGAAGCGGGAACTATCGCAAAAAGAATTTCAACCTGTTTGGAACCGGAAATATCGGTACCGGTGAAATGTTTAACCGGATGAGGTTTCACAATGAGTTAAATAACAGTGTGCAGGAAGAAATCAACCAGCATTACAACGACAGAAGAAATTTTGATATCCGGATTGGTGCTGATTATTTTATAAACAAATTCAATACCATCGGCATACTGGCCAGCGCCGGGAAATTTACCAATAACAACAGCTCTTATAACCGTATTGAGCTGGCGAGTTCCAATACTCCAAACATAATTGATAGCATCCTGGTGGCAGATAATACGCTTGACTATGAACGAAACCAGCAGTCCTATAATCTTAACTACCGCTTTGACAATACCAAAGGTCGCAGTCTGAATATTGATCTTGACTACGGCATGTACGCCAATCGCAGTAATCGCTACCAACCTAATTACTATTTCGATCCCAAGGAAGAAGTGATTTACTCTCAACTGATCAATAGTTTTGATACACCAACCGATATTGATATTTATACCGTCACCGTCGATTATGAAGATAAACTCTGGGGTGGAAAACTCGGTTTTGGCTCAAAATTGAGCAAGGTCGTTTCAGACAATACCTTTCTGGTGTACAAAGAGAACCAAGGCGTATTTGATCTGGAGAATCAGCGTTCCAATATTTTCAAGTACGATGAAATGGTGTACGCCGGTTATGTAAGTTATGGCCGCTCACTGGGAGAAAACGTAGAATTTAGTGCCGGATTACGGGCTGAGCAAACCGATGCCAAAGGAGATTTGCAAACCTTTTTACCTGAATTACAGGAACCGCCTGTGGAACTAAATTACTTAAACTGGTTCCCAACATTGGGCCTGAGTTGGAAAGCTGCGCCCAAACACATGTTTGCCCTAAACAGCGGAAGACGGATCAACCGGCCTGATTATAACGTGTTAAACCCTTTCCGGAATCAGATCAGCGAACTATCCTTTGAAAAAGGCAATGCCAAATTGCAACCTGAGATTGTAAACAATGTAGAGTTGGGCTATACCTATGCATACCGATATAATTTCAAATTGGGGTATAGCAAAACGTCCAATCAGATCACAAGGTTAATTGCCCCTGATGACGTAAACCCGCTGGCCGGATTTATCACCTGGGCCAATCTTGCGGAGCAAACGGTTCTCAGTTTCAATGCCAGTGTACCCATACAGATCACCAAGAAATGGAATGCCTACTTCAACGCCAGTGCTTCTCATATAGACAACCAGGCGAATTACGGTGAAGGAGCCATTGTAGACGTGCAGGCATTTACATACAGTATTTACCAGCAACATACATTCAACTTACCCTGGAACCTGACAGCCGAGATTTCCGGCTATTACAGCGGACCGGGTGTTTGGGGCGGCGTGTTTTTGTATGAATCCAACTGGAGTCTGGATGTTGGCCTGCAAAAGAAATTCCTGAACAACCGCCTGAACGTGCGTATCAGCGGTAGTGACCTGTTTTATCAAACTGGATGGGATGGCGTAAGCAGCTTCGATGGGTTGGTGTCAACCGGCAGCGGTCGTTGGGACAGCCGTCGCGCGAGCCTTAGCATTGGTTACCGCTTTGGAAACGACAAAGTAAAATCACGCAAACGCAAAACAGGAATGGAAGCGGAGGCAGGACGTGTAGGCGGGTAAATGAGTGCGGAGCGATGAGTGCGGAGTGCGGAGTGCGGAATGAGGAATGAGGAGTGAGGAGTGAGGAGTGAGGAGTGAGGAGTGCGGAGCGAGGAGTGCGGAGTGCGGAGTGCTAAACATTAATAAAATGATCAAAAAGACCAATCGGCTGGAGAAAAGAAAAATAAATTCCGCATTCCGCATTCATCACTCCGCATTCCGCACTCCGCACTCCGCACTCATCACAGTTCCCAGGTTACACCATTGCGCCATCCGTAGGTTTCCAGGGGCGCATTGGCAGGAAGATTTTTATCGATGTTGTAGTAAAACACGGTGTTGAAAGCCAGTTTGCGGGTTATTTTGATTGAAACTACCGATTCTGAACTGAATCGGTAGTTTTTTATTAAACCCAATACAGGTTGCCAATAAGCCGTACTGACAATGGAAAACTGATTTTTTGTTCGTAGGGCTAGAGCAAAATAATTACTGGATCTGTATAAGCCCTGCCAGTCTGGTTCTTCAGAGAATTTGTTTTGTTCAAACATAACACTGGAACCCAGGTGAATGTGTTGACGTCCGTTTTGTGATTTGAAAAACCGCAATCGAAGTCCGGTCCCGATAAGTCTTCTTTGTTGTAATAATTGAATTGGGCTGCTTTGAATCTGTGTGTAGGCTTCCCAGATCAGGATTTTGGATAATTTGTAGTTATAACGGAGATGTGCAAATGCATCCCTGGAAAAATCTTCCTGACCAGCCCTGATGAGTCGAAGATTAAGCAATGCGAGTGTCAGGTGCCTCTTGTTTTTATATTCTACCGTGCCCGCTATATTGATGAGCAGGCTCTGTTTGCGCACCCTGGTTAAATTCCCAGTCCCTGTTAGTCGACCATACCACGACACAGAGTCATTGGTAGTCATAATGCGTTGGGATTCAATATTTACAATTTGTGCTTGTATGTCACAAAATGGGACACACAAGCAGAAGCAGAGCAACAGAAGGTTTAAATGAAATTGCATTCGGCAAAGATAATATGGCTGTTGATGGCAAAGGAACGGTTGAAATCAGAAATTAAATGGTAACAGGGCAGATTGCTTGCAATTAATCTTTTATCAGTTCCTTATTATACGAGGAAAATTCAGACCTTGATGGCGATAATATTGGTTTAGCGAATGGAATAATTCCGTTTCTTAAACAATTGAACAAGAACCTTATATGCAGGCTGCAGAATCATCAGAAAGGAAATTTGGCACATTGCCAGTGTTCTTTACTGCCATCTCCACCATACTGGGGGCCGTAATGTTCCTGCGGTTTGGGTTTGCTGTTGGAACAGTAGGGTTTCTGGGAACCGTGGCTATAGTTCTCATTGGGCATGCGGTAACCATACCCACAGCCATGGCGATAGCCGAGATCGCCACCAACCAGAAAGTAGAAGGGGGAGGTGAGTATTTTATTGTATCCCGTTCATTCGGTTTGGTCATTGGTTCTACCATAGGTATTGCCTTATACCTCTCCCAAGCCATCAGCATAGCATTTTACACATTAGCCTTTACGGAGGCATTTGCTCCGTTAACAGACTGGATAAACTACAGTTTTACTTTGCCCTCCGGTATATCCTGGCTGCTGGATCAGAAACAAACCATCGGAATTCCGGCGCTGTTTCTGCTCACCTTTATCATGCTGACCAAGGGTGCTGATCTGGGTGTAAAAACGCTGTACTACGTGGTAGCGATTCTGGGTTTCGCGATGTTCTCCTTTTTCATTGGACAAACCGAATACAGCCAGACTCATAATTTCGAATTCAATACAACGGTTTACAACCAGTCGAATGTTGAAAAACCGGTACCGATATTAAATCTGCCGGAACCGGCAACGCCCGATACTGGTACTTTAAGTACTCGTACGCCTGAGATCAGGCAAGGATATCCAACACAACCACAGCGGCCTTCCATTCCGGCTATTGGTTTTTTCGCTGTCTTTGCAATCATATTCCCCGCATTCACGGGTATGACAGCCGGCGTTGGATTGTCCGGAGACCTGAAAGATCCAGGTAAATCCATTCCACTGGGAACCTTATCGGCCACCATTACCGGCATGGTCATTTATCTGTTCATCACCTGGAAACTGGCCATCTCTGCCAGTCCGGATGAACTGGCAGATGTGAGCAAACTCACCATGAGCGAAATTGCCTGGCAGGGATGGCTCATTATTCCCCTGGGGCTGGCAGCAGCGACCATTTCTTCTGCACTGGGTTCCATCATGGTGGCACCGCGAACGCTGCAGGCCATTGCCAGAGACAAGATATTTCCTTCAACCCAAGCCAATCGATGGTTATCCGAGGGAAAAGGTGCTACAGACGAACCGTACAACGCGTCCATAATAACCATTGCCATCGCAGGCTTTTTCATTTTGATGGGTGCTCTCGACAGCGTAGCCGAAATCATTTCCATGTTTTTCATGGTTACTTACGGATCGCTTTGTCTGATCTCCTTTTTGAACCATTTTGCTGCCGATCCCAGCTACCGGCCAAGGTTTAGATCGAAGTGGTTTATTTCGCTTTTTGGCGCCATCGCCTGTTTCGGATTGATGTTTTTTATGAATCCGCTCTATGCCACCATTGCAGTAGGTATGATGGTGGGTTTGTATTTCGCCATTGGCTTTTACAACCCCGACAAACGCAATATTGCTGCAATTTTTCAGGGGGTGATATTCCAATTGAGCAGACAGCTTCAGATTTTCCTGCAAAAAGCGCAAAAAGAGGAAGTAAGCAGCTGGCGACCCTCCGCGATTGCCCTTGCAGATTGCACGTTCAAACGGCTGGCTTTGTTTGATCTGATCCGCTGGTTATCTCAGAAATACGGATTTGGCACATACATCCATTACATTGCCGATTATGTGTCCAAAAAATCAGGTAAGCAGGCGCAGGAGGTGAAAGACAGACTCATTCTAATGGCAGAATCGAGCGATAGCAAGGTATATGTGGATACGCTGATCAGCCCTTCGTTTCAGGACAGTATTGCTCAGGTAATTCAGCTTCCTGGCGTAGCCGGCACAGATAACAACCTTCTGCTATTGGAATTCTCCAAAAATTACCCAACTCACCTGGAAGATTTTGAAGAGAGTTTCAAGTTGATCAAGGCCGTCAATTACGATGTAGCCATCCTGGCATCTTCGGAACGAGGTTATGGCTTGAAAAAAGAAATACACATCTGGATCACTTCTGATGATTATGCCAACGCAAGCCTGATGATCCTGCTCGGTTATATCATTTTGGGGCACTCTGATTGGCGAGGTGGACAGATCACCATATTTGCTGTGTATCCGGAAGACAAGCTGGAGGAAGAACGGGCTAAGTTGTACTCACTCATTGAGGCCGGACAGTTGCCTATATCCTATAGCAACATCAAGGTAATTTCCCGACCTGTAGACAGGCCACTTAAAGAAGTAATGGTGGAAATGTCGCAGGATGCCGACTTAACCATCGTTGGATTCCGTCAGGAGATTATTAAGCACCAGGGAGTAGATACATTATTAAGCCTGAAAGAAATCGGGAACACGCTGTTTGTGCATTCCGGGGAGCACAAGGCCATCAAGTAATGATCACTGATTTTACGGATTATTGGATTTCACTGATTTTTGGATTGGGTCGGCTTACGCCGACTTTACCTTTTATACCAATGTGCAGCCCGTGGTGAAACATTGAATACCCTAAACTTTATTAAGTGCCCCCATGTACCTGTAATATCCTCGAGCGATGCCGTACCCTTCCCTAAAAGATGCAGGTTTTATTCCCAGTTGCCTTTGTGCTTTGTGCAGTTTGAATAACAACTTCCAGTGTTTGAATTGATCGCGATAAGCTCTCCATATACCGTGTGATGGATCGTAAATGTGGGCAGGTTCTGCCAAAATACCATTTAGCTCCATGGTTTTAAACCGGCCATTTTTTAGTGCCTCGAAATCCTGAAACTTCAGGTCGAAACGGCCGTAATAAACTCCTTCAATTTTTTGGCAAATCCTTCGGAAGCTTTCTGTTAGCTTCGGTTCTATCAAATAATTGCCGTTTAGAAATTTTGTACCTCTCGAGTGATTGCCAATGAGTTCGAGGATTATTTCTTCCCCATTTTTGGGTATTTGCCCCAGGACATCCGGAAAATCACGTTCAAAGCGCTCGAGCTGAAATGCCGATCTGGTGTCTTTTACCATTAACTCCCGCACGCTGGATTGGCCGTCTCCTTTAACTTTTAGAAAGTCTTTCAGGCAAATGGATGTAATGCCAAATTGTCCGGATTCGCCCGGGTATTGGTGAAAAAGAATGGCTGCCTCCATTGGCTCGCTTAGAAACTCCTGCAATATGAAAGGTGCCTGCCATTTGGCCAAATATGTTTTCAGTGTTGCCTCATCGTCTACCTTTTTCACCAAAAATCCGCGTTCTCCTATATCCGGTTTCGCAATAATGGGAAATTCCAAACCGGCCAATTTCATGGCCTCTTTGACTTGATCAAAACTTTCATCCGGCTTCACAAGCACCCATTTTGAACTGATCTCAGGTGGCAAAAGCTTGAGGATGTCGCTTTTAGATTCACCGATGGCACCGCCAAGCGGGATGGCAGGATTAACGTTGGAAAAGAAAAACAGGCTGCGAGCCCGAAGTGCGAACCAGAGCCAAAATCCAACAATGGGTATGGTAGCGACCGACCAGGGAAGGTATTCCCAGGCAGTCCACTTGCTAAGCCACAAACGAAAACTGTTCAATTTTGCCATGATTTGTCTATTCCTGGTATAGGAGCCAAAATACCCCGAAGCTTGAGATGCTCTAAAAAACTTTCCAGATTTTCCAAAATGAAGGCACAATCCGAAAATGTTGTTTCTGTTTAAAAGCTGGATCAATAAAAGCCAGGGATAGTTCGTAAAAATCCACTGTGAGGCTAATCTTGTCATGTGCCTGAATTTTTGACCATGCCTTTTTCATGTCGGTCGACCAATGCATGTCATCGAATACAAACACGGTTTTTTCATGGGCAAAAGAGAGGCATTGTTCAAAGTATTGCAGGGTAGCTTCCATTTGGTGGTTGCCATCGACAAACACAAAATCGAGGTTTTGCAGGGAACGCAATGCAGGCAATAGCGTTTTTTCGAATGCACCCGCCAGTACTTCTGTTCCATTCTCCAGGCCCGCAATTTCCAGATTTATTCGGGCAAGTTCTGCCAGCTTTTCCGAGCCTTCCAGACTAAGCAATTGACTGTGCAAAGAGCCGGCTTTCAAATACATAGTGCCAATACCAGCAGAAGAACCAAGCTCCAGCATATTCGCTGGCTGGAACAAATTGGCCAGCCTGAAGAGCATCCTACCCTGTTTGACACTGCTGCTCGATCTCTTGACCAACTTTGACAGCATTTCAATACGATCCTGTCCGGTTCCGTAATCGCGTATTTCAATCCCGACATTACTGGCCAACATTTGGGCTCGTATACGCTCTATATCCCTGAACGCATAATACCATCGCTTGTCCTCCAGGACTGTTTCTGCCAATTCGAACACAAATGGCGAATGCAGTTGGTACTTGGTATCAGCATTCAGATAAAACTGGATAAACGATTTTGCTCTAAACCAGAAGGCGCTCATAGAATTTAAGGAAATCCGAAAATTTTAACATTTGAGTAAAAGTACAGAGGGGCGTCAGTTAAATTAGCTTTAAATCAGAAATCAGAAAAAAATAGTGCATTCGTCGCTCCGTTTTTTCCGCAGTTTCAAACAAATGAGAGACGCACTTTATTATGAAAAACATCCAAGCTATTCCCTTCGCCCTTGCCCTGATTACCATGACCATTCCGGCTTTTGGCCAAAAATATAAAACCGCCGCCGGTGTTCGTTTTGACAACGGATTAAACCTTACAGTTCAACAATACATATCCAACGGCTGGACAGCAGAAGGTATCCTGCGCACACCAGTTATCGGCAATAAAATGGGCGCTACTGTTTTGGCAGAGAAGCACCACAAAATCATCACCCGCGGAACCAATTTCTATGTAGGTGGTGGTGCACACTACTACTGGCAAACCAAAGCAAGTACCGAAGCCCCATTATACAATCCAAATGTGTTTGGTCTGTCTGGAATTGCAGGCTTTGAATTTACCCTGGGCAGAATCAATCTTGCCGTAGATTGGAAACCGGAACTTCATCTCACCGGAACTGAAGACAACAAATTCAACTGGAACGGAGCCTCTATCTCTGCGCGGTACATCATAGAAAAACGCAAGCCAGCCACTCCAAAGTGGAAATTCTGGAAAAAGAAATAATATCAATGCGAAATGAATCAATGCGCAATGTATCAATACGAAATCATTCAATCGTACTGCAACATTGCGCATTGTGCATTGATTCATTTCGCATTGACATTAGCTTTTTCTTCCAAAATCCGCCGGTATCTCCCCCCAGTCTTCTGTTTCCCACTTTATTATTGGATTGGTAATTTTATTGACCGCGAGCCATTTTTCTGCCCGGTCAATCAGATTGAAGATCTCGTCGTTTCTACCGGTCTTTTCCAGTTTTGTATTGCACTTGCCCTTTTTTACCCAGCCCTGAGCAATTTTCGAATCGGAATATATGGTCAGCGATGGTTTATTCTGGGTTTTGAGCATGGCCAACGCGTGAACGAGAGCCAGAAACTCTCCAATGTTGTTGGTGCCATCTTTAAGCGGGCCAACATGAAATAACTGCCTTCCATCGGCTACCCAGACGCCGCGGTATTCCATATCACCCGGATTGCCGCTGCAAGCTGCATCAACGGCCACACTTTCCTGAATGATGGCAGATCGAGATACTCGCTGCTTTGGCCCGGGCTTCTTTGCTGATTGAACATACTTCCAGTAATTGCCCTGAAATGCTTTCTCAGCTTCCGTTGCAGATTCGAAACTTTTATACTTCGCCTGCGGAAAACCGGCTACCTGTTTTTGGCATTCATCCCAGCTCTTGTATATCCCGGGTTTGTGCCCTTCCCAGACGACATAAAATTTTTGTTTGGCCATACTGGCAAAAGTACAACAGGTATGTATTTTAAATGGCCTCAAAAGCCACCATTCCATTCAATTCTGGCACCACTTCTTCTTTGTTGATACCGTAGCTTTCCTGTTGTTTTTCCAGTACCTGTAAGCGTGGGCTGGTAACCTCGAAATCTAGTTTATTGTACTCAAAAATGCTCCACTCGCCGTCGTTGTATTCCAGAGCCGAGAGGTGCTCCACCCAGTCACCGCTGTTCATATAGGTAACCAACTTGCCATTTGAACAAGTTACTTCTCTAATCTGTGGCTGATGTATATGACCACAGATTACGCAATCATAATCCTGTTCGGCAGCTATTTCTATGGCGGTATCTTCGAAATCGCTGATGTATTTTACGGCAGTCTTTACGCTTTTCTTTACGCGTCCGGCAAATGAAATTGGATCGTATCCTAAGAATTTGCGCGTGGCATTGATAAAGCGGTTTATTTTGATCAACAGATCATAGCCCTGACCGCCAAGTTTTGCCAACCAGCGGGCACGTTGAATGCTGCTGTCAAAAACGTCCCCGTGGAAAACCCAGTGTTTGCGCCCGTTAACCTGAAAAACCAGTTTGTTGCGCAACTGAATCATTCCCAGAGATAATTCTCCGAAACGTCTCAAAACGTCATCGTGATTACCTGTGAGGTAATAGACTTTGGTGCCATCTACTGCCATTTTGAGCAACCTTCTCACAACCTCTGTGTGTTCCTTTGGAAAATAGCTTTTTTTGAAATTCCACATATCAAAAATATCCCCGTTCAGAATCAGCGTCCGTGGCTGTATGCTCTTCAGGTAGTTGGTCAATTCTTTAGCGTGGCAGCCATAAGTCCCCAAGTGGGTATCAGAAATTATGGCTATGTCAACGGCTCTTTTCATAAACTTTCAGTTGTGCTGCTTCAGATTAGATTTTTAAAAAACCAGACCAGCCATAAAATGGCCAGCAACAGACCTAATAAGGCCCCCCACCTTTTAGGAGAGGCTGGTGTAAACAAGATATCCTTTAACCGATCGTAAATTGTTGAAAAAACCCGCGCCTGGGAAATTAACCCTGCTGCAAAAAATGCTGACTGAGAGAGAGGAGACCGCTTTGGAGGCTTGCGGTAAGATTGGGCAAAGAGTGAAGACTGGCGCGGGAACAAAATCATGTGCATGATAAATTAATATCAGCACAAAAGTATCCCGACTATGCACGGAAGCCTGTTAACTGTGCATGAAGTTACCGTTAACTAATTGGATTGCTACGTTTTACGCATCATGTCATTTATAGAATTTGACAGTCTGATCTGTCTCAAACGAGGTAGGTCGGCAATCAGCTTCTTTCCCAATTTCGTAACAAAACCGGAAAAGAGAATCAGCACTCCATTCTATTATCCCGAACAGGTGCTTACCCATGTAAGGGCCGGCATTGAAACCCGACATATCCAGGGTAGCCGGCTTTGTTTCGCAATTCAGCTTAAAAACGCCACTTACCGTATCTATCAGCCTGCCAAATCGAGTGAGCCAAAGCACAGTACCATCCTCTTTGAATACCAGTTCTGTGCCCTCACGGGTACTCCATTTGCCAGCAATGTCACCACATGTATTTGTCTGGCAGGAATATAAAAACGAGGCTATAAGAGCAAGTAAAATACTGATTGTAAAGGAATTACGCATATTATGCAAATTTTGGTTTAACGTCTTGTTTTAAGGACAAGAAGATTTCCCAAAAGTCGCATTTTTATTCGATACCGCCTCAACAGGTAACCAGGGCTCATACTGAACAACTAAAAAACGGGATACCCGGCTATTGGCCCGGCATCCCGTCAAAATAAAACTGCGTAACCATTAATCTCTGATCATCATGCGCATTCTGGGGCCTCCAAAACCGCGACGCCCTCCAAGTGTATTCAGGGAATAAGTAAGCTTCAACAGTCCATATCGACCCAGTGATGCAACACTTCTGTCTTCTATATAGTTGAGGTTTGCTGTACGGCTGATGCCTACATTTCTATTCAAGATATCCCGAACGACCAGGGCCACTTCCAGTTTTTTGCCTTCCATCAGGAATTTTGAAATACTGGCATTCCAGATCGGGATTGGTTTGTCAAAACCTGCTGAAAGTCCATCGTACAGGCTGACATCGAAGGAGGTATTGATGGCAAAATCTTTGGGCAAACGTACATCCAGTTCGCTGGAGTAATTTTGAGACAAGTAGGATTGATCGAAGCCGCGATCCAGGGAGTAATATGATTTATTCCAATTTATCCGAGCGCTTGACGATAGGCTGAACCATTCAGCCGGATCAAAATCCCAGGAAAGAGATGGCCCAACCCTTGTACTTGTCGTTTTGTTCATATTGCCGTTAATCAAACTTTCCCCAGTTGAAACATTGGCACTTCCGCGCAATCTGAAACGGCTATCTATCTTTTTAAAACGGAACATGTAAGAGAGGTTTCCATTCAATGTAATGGCAGCATCTGTATTGATCGGTTTAAAGTTTCGGATGAATGTCTCCGGATCGACCGTTTGCGACATCACAATTTTATCCTGGGTGTAATTGGCGAATACACCGGCAAATATGCTGCTAAAATTCTCGGGATTAAAGTGCACAAAGTTGAGATTTACGCTGTGCGTATATTCCGGACGCAGATCAGGGTTGCCTTCCGAAATATTCAGTGGATCGCTTACATCAGGCACCGGTTGCAATTGTTGAACGCTTGGCGCATTCACCGAGGCATTGTAATTCAGATCCAGATTTTTATTTTGCTGAAATTCGTAGTGGAGATTCATGCGTGGCAACAGGTGTTCGAACGTTTGCTTAACCGGCGCACCAACACCTTCCGTCACAAGCCCTTCCAACACCGCGGATTGATAATCGATGCCGGTACCCAGGCTCCATTTTTTCCGATTGATTCTAAATCCTGCGCCTCCCCGGTGATAGGCAAAAGTGTTTTCGTAGGCATTGGAAAACAGGGTATTGAAAGTCCGTTCCCCGTTGTTCTCATCATACACATCTTTGTTGGCATTGTTTACGGTACTATAGTAACCGTAATTGAATTCGAGATAACGCCTCTGGCCCAGAGGTTCGGTATAGGTGGCCTTGGCGCCCCAGTTGTTCACATCGTTTGTGAAGTCCTGATATTGGGCGATTGTATCGTTGTACAGTATCTGACCGCCGTCGTCGTAAATGCGATTAGGCGCCATACTGGTGCTGGTTGCTTCGTTTCCATTTAACCCGAAGTTGACATTGGCGGTCATGTTCCGGCCTTTTTTGCCGGCAAACTTGTGCCGCCACAGTGCATTTCCTGTCCAGTTGCTGGCGTCGGCGCTCGACTGATAATTACGGCTCCCGTCGTTTTGCAAATTACCATCTGCCCCGAAGGTTTCGGTGGTGGAGATGCTGTTTTGGTCGTTTTGGGTGTATAAAAAGGTGGAATTGATCTGAACGGAGTTGAAGGAATCAATTTTCTGATCAACCGAGAAGTTCAAACGGTGGTTGTCATTGAGGTTTTGTTGTACCGAGTAGTCTTTGGTAGTGAACTGATTGTTTTGCAAGGTTGAGCTACGCAAGATATTTTGCTCGTAGTTCTTATCGGATGAGCTGTAGAAATAACTGCCACTAAAATCGCTTTTCATTTTCCCGTATTCCTGATTGAAATTCACTCCGCCGGCCCAGGTGTCGATAAAGCCTTCATTGTTGCCAAAATTCAAGGGAATTTCAGAATTGTCGCTGTCGAACTGCAGAGAAATTCGGCCACCTCCGCCACTCATCATGGATCGCATGGCACCGCTGAAAGCCATGTAATCTTCAATGGAAAATCCGGCTTCGTTGGTGTTGTTTCCCATACCCAGGAAGGAAATCTGGCGCTTGGGCTTGAAGCTGTTCAGATTCAGCCGTCCTTCATATCGTGCATCGCCCCCTTCGCTGGCGCCACCACCGGCGGTAAATTTTCCGAACCAGCCCTTCTTTTTGTCGTCTTTCAGGTTGAGGTTTATGGTTTTTTCCCGCACGCCGTCATCCACACCACTGAATTCAGCCTGTTCAGATTTTTTGTCGAATACCTGCACTTTTTTCACGGCATCTGCCGGCAGGTTTTTAGTAGCCACTTTGGGGTCATTCCCAAAGAATTTCTTTCCTTCGACCGTTACATTTGTTACATCCTTGCCCTGGGCAGTGATGTTGCCGTCTTTATCCACTTCTACACCGGGCAACTTTTTCAAAAGGTCTTCCACCACGGCATTGTCCTTAACCTTAAAAGAGCCTGCATTAAATTCTATGGTGTCGTTTCGAATGGTCACGGGATTCGATTCACCGCTTATTTGCACCTCATTCAGCAGGTTCGATTTAACTTCCATTTTCATGGTACCCAAATCGATTGTGGTATTGGATCCCTCCAGATTCAGTTTTTGCTGAAGCGTATTGTAGCCGAAATAGGTACAGCGAAGCAGGTATTCACCGGAAGACTGGTTTTTAAAATCAAAGAATCCGTTTTCATCAGAGCGGGAGAAGGCCAGTAGTGAACTGTCTTTGGGTTGGAGCAGCATAACAGTTGCTCCAACTATTGGTCCTTCAGTAGAATCAATAAGGGTGCCCTTGATGGTGTATTTCTGTGAAAAAAGCAGAAAAGGCGTGAAGAATAAAAGGGCAAATACAAATTGGCGAGCTAATTTCATGTACCGGGAATAATTTGTTTAATGTCTCAATTGCCGGGCAAAAGTACCTGGTACCCGATTCTATAGAGGTTAATCAGCCTTGATGGAAGGTTAAATAAAGTTAATTGAAAGGATTGTCCATCAGCTCATTTTTGTGTACAATAATTTTTATCATTTTTTTTTGGGCAATGATGTGGGACAGGTGTACATTTGCAGCCCAATTTAGGAAGGGGGATTAGCTCAGTTGGTAGAGCGCTTGCATGGCATGCAAGAGGTCATCGGTTCGAATCCGTTATCCTCCACAAAAAAGCCCTGTCTGTTGAGACGGGGCTTTTTTTATTGGCGCAGATCAATCTGGCTTTTATCTTTTTTTCGAAGCTTTTAGCATGAATTGAGTGACTTTGCCTCTATTTTTTGACCCATATTTTTGTTGGGAATTCGATTTCCGGTGCCGATATCCAGTATACACCGGATGGTAGGGAATTGACGTTGAGCGCGATCAAGTTCTCACCAAGACTTACCTGATTCTGCGATTCCATAACGACTTTACCAACAGCGTTTATCACCTTTATTTTAATAAGACATTCATACTGGGAAGAGAATTTTAAGTTAAGCATATCGCTGGTCGGATTGGGTGATATTGTGCCTGTTTGCTTTGTTGGCAAATGACTGCGATTATCCATCTTAAGGCTTTCGTCCGGAAACCAGTTACCTGCCGATCTAAAAAAAAGCGTATTCATACCTCCGAAAAAAATTCCGCCCGTAGCAAAGTACTTACCCTGGTGTTTATTTAACACCGGAAAAACACATAAACCGGGAGTAGGGATTTTGTGGACAGCCAATAAATTTCCTTTACGATCCACTCGTGTAATATTTATGCCATCATTTCCCTCACTGGACAGCAAAAATTCTTGTTGATTGGGTAGGTATAAAATAGATTTGCCGGATCCACCGCCCTCACCGGTATTAGGGTCGGCAGGATAGGCTTCTGTCCAAAGGATCTCACCTGTTTCTTTCCAAAGGCTTGCATATGGAGCAAGGGTAAAGTCAAAAATTTCGTCATTAAGAGCTGTTCCCGTGATGGCGAAAGATCCATCTCCGATCGAAACAATATCAGATAAATCCACTGACATAAATCCATCCGGGTTTCCGAACTGAGGGAGTTCTATATCAGCAGTCCATTTCAGCAAACCATCAGTGGTTCTTATTTTTAGCACCTTGTTCCTCGATAACACAAAACAGTTTCCACCGGTAGCATTGATACACACTGAATTCGCAGGACCGTAATTAAATTTTTTAGACCAGATCACATCGCCATCATCCGAAAGTTTTATCACCGCAGTTACACTGGATGCCCCACCTACTGCAATAAACCCACCTGTAGGAAGTGCCACCAGGTCATAGATCATTACTTGGGCAATATTGGGGATTGTCAGCGTATTGGACCATAATACATTTCCATTTGATCCAACGCGAACCAAAAACCCTTTCGGGGCGCCCGAACCGGAAAGGAGCTGCCATCCTGCAATTAACCAGCCATTATTGCCAACAGGAACCACGCCTTTCCCCATTCCTTCTTTTTTATTCAACAAACCATAGACATGACGGCTGAGTTCATTGCCATCCTTATCAAGTCTAAGCAAAAAGAGATCACCGCCTGAACTTGATCCTAATGGAAGCTGATAGCCAAATATGGCATAACCATCTCCATCAGGCAGTATCTTTGTTCCGAGGTCATATTGCAGGGGAGTAATATCAAAATACTTGGTGACCGCAAATTGGCTGTTGGCCTGTATGGCTACCAAAATGAGACAAAAGGAGTAGAAATATTTCATGGGATATCAGGTTTAAGGTTATTGATATTTGATTCCAATATTAAGAGAAATGATTGGTATAATATGTCAAACATCCTGATATGTCATGAAGCTGGCAAAACCTTTAGTACCTTAATATCTTACCCGATCTGATCACCCCACCGGCCTGCATCCGCCACAAATACACTCCGGCCTCAGGCATGGCAAACTCAGGAATTTCAAACAAGGCATCTCCTGCGGTCAAATACAGTTCCTGATGAAAAATAGCTTTGCCGGTTACATCAAATAGATCGAGAACCACAGCTTCATTGCTCTGCAACTTCATGGGAATACATGAACTGCCCGTTGTTGGGTTGGGTTGAGCCTCACCGATCAGGTTTTGATGCTGGTTTTCCAGATCAAAAAATCCTACCACATTTCCACATGATACATCGCAAAGAGGAATGGCGATAAATTCCACAGAAACGGGCATTGTATCATTCACTTGCACAGTTATGGATTCAGGTATGGGTTGTGACAAGGGATTTCCTGGCCAGGGAAGAACATAGTTTTTATCAATAAACCGCCAGGAGCGTGGTAAATACTGAATACCCAGAATATGATTCCGGCAAGCAACGATATCTGCATTTGTAACCATGCCATCAAAATTTACATCTGCGGCAATATATTGATATGGCGTGTCAAAGGTGTCTTCCATGTTTATATGCCCAAGCATGATAACCAGATCGTATGTCGTGGCATAGGAAAGGTTCAACGGGTCAGTTTCATACGGACTTACAGTTACATCCTTTCCTGCAGGAATGTTGTATCCAATGCTGCCGCAGCTTTCCAATTCAAATTGGGTAATGATGTTGCCGACATCAGAGACATACGTCGTTGTATATGACATTTCGTCTGAATCCAAAAATCCGCCATAACAGGCAATTTCAGTACATGCCTCTATGCCAGTTCCGGCCCCCAGACAGTATTCATTAGGATCTTCAATGATAACATCAGTTAAACGGTAGGTAGAATTGCTATCAAGATCCATGGTCCAGATTTCAACAAAATTCGAGCCTTGCTCCGAACAATCAAATACGACACTGTTGATCGGGTTACCCATCGAATCCAAAGGGAAACCACTGCCACTACCAGCCTTTCTCATTCCCGTCTGAATGAGTTGGGTAGGGGTCACATTGTCCTCAAGTAATGCAATGAAATCAGTAGTCCAAAGTTGAATGTATTTGGCTGGGTTCAGCGCCAGTTGTAAGCCACTCAAGCAAATCAGATGTGGCGGAGAGCAATCTTTTACAAGGAATAATTGCTGGCAACTGCCCAAAACCGCATTCCCATCAGAAATTTCCCACTCAATTTTATAATTACCGTAAGGCAACTCAGGATTTACAAACACATTTGGTTGCAAGGCATTATTCCAACGCAATATTGCCGTGACCGTATCTCCACTTTGTACGGTTTCAATACCAAAACACCATTTTTCGTCACTTGTCACATTTCGCTGATCAAAAGGCCTGGGGTCACCCGGACCATTTTGATTATTGAAATTGACGGTACCTGCAGCTGGCTTATTATCGGAATCGACCAGGGTTTCAAAAGTCCCGTTTCCATCGAGATCCATGTAAAGCAGATAGCGGAATGTGAAATCAGTATTTGGACAGGTGTCCAGAATAGATATACTCATGCTTGTCTCGGCTTCAGGTAGGTTGTGGGTTTGATAAATACCGTTCCACCAAACAGCTTCGTTCCATAAAGACGGATCATTTTGACTGGTATCACAAACTTGAATCTGATTGGGGGCGCAATTGAGTAATTGAGGGAGGCACTGGGCGTTGGCATTTTGACAAATAGTTAAAATACCCAGCAACAGGAAGGCATAGCTTTTCATGGGTGAGATGATTTAAAGGGTACAGGTTTTACAAAGCAAGCAGAAACGATTCATTTGCTTCGCTGTACAAAAATAATGATTCACCCAATGAAATCCTATCCCTGAGTCCGACTGAGTAGCGCTATGTCGGAAAATAGTCAAATCAGTCCTTCTTGCCCTTTTTCCACTTAATCTGATCCTTGTTGTCCTTTGGATGCACTTCTCTCAATTGTCCTTCCGAAGCGGCAATGCTGGTGGCAACGGCACTATCCCCGGTTACATTGGTCACCGTACGCAGCATATCCAAAATACGATCTACCCCAAGAATTAACGCTATGCCTGCACTGGGCACATGCACTGTTTCCAGGATAATGATCAGCATGATTATGCCGGCTCCGGGCACCGCAGCCGTTCCAATGGAGGCCATAACGGCCAGGAGAATTACATTCAACTGATCTCCCAGACTCAAATCGAGTCCAACAGCTTGTGCTATGAAAATGGTGGCCACCCCCTGATACAGGGCTGTTCCATCCATGTTAATAGTAGCGCCAAGAGGCAGCACAAATGAGGATACCTCCTCGGAAACGCCTATATTTTCTTCGCAGCATTCCATGGTAACCGGAAGCGTTGCTCCGCTACTGCTGGTAGAAAAAGCAACAAGTTGTGCTTTGCCTATGCCTTTGAAAAACCGGAGTGGATTGAGTTTGGTAAAAAACCTCAACAACAAAGGATATACGCCAAAAGTATGAATGGCCAATCCTAAAATCACGGTGAAACAATACACACTTAATGCAGCCAGCAGCCCCATCAGTTTGCCAAGATCTCCGTCGGAAACCGTAGTGATCATATCAGCAATGAGGGCAAATACCCCAAGCGGGGCCATAAGCATGATCAAATCCACCAGTCGAATGGTGACGTCGTTTACACCGTGGAAAAAGTCGAGTAGCGGCTTGGCTCGTTTTTCAGGTACCTGCAACAATCCAATGCCAAAGAATATGGCAAAGAATACGATTTGGAGCATGTTCCGGTTGTCGGACGCAGCTCCGAAAATATTGCTGGGAACCATATCCACCAGAATCTGGAGCGGACCTCTTTCACCAACCACCTGAGCACTTGCCTGCCGGTCGCTCACATTGGCGCTGTATGTAGCCATCAGCCCGTCGCGCACGTCTGCCGGAATGGCTTTGCCAGGTTGAATGACATTGGCCAGGACAAGACCAATGGAAATGGCCAAAGCGGTCGTGCCAATGTATATCGCCAGGGTTTTCCCTCCAATACGCCCCAGTTTACTCACATCCGAAAGTGAGGCAACTCCAGTGATCAGAGAACCCAGTACCAGCGGAACAGCGATCAATTTCAGAGAATTGATGAAAATGGTACCAAAGGGTGTAATCCAATTGGCAGTGAAATTCCCCAGACCATTGGAGGCGGCAAAGATTCCGTAAATAAGGCCGAGAACCAGGCCAATGATGATCTGCCAGTGCGTTTGTTTATACCAGGGCATAGTGTACTTTGATTAGTCTGATTTATATGATTTGAGTGATGTAAAAGTTTGATTATAAAGTGATTATACCATAAAAAGAATTACATCAACTCTAATTTGGCGAAAAGTCATTCTTTTCGGTAAGAATGCATTTGTTAGCGCCAAAGTAGGTCTTTTTTTATAACAAACACAGGTTAATAATATTCTGGAAGGGTGTTTTTCAACCTAAAAACTCACTTAATAATCGATGAAAGTGATGCGTGCCCTGTTCTCGGCTTATTGAATAGCGCCCGTACTTGTAAAATCTCGAACGGATCCCTTTCTGCACTTGTTGAACCACCTCTTCGTCCTCCAGCTCCACCTGGTTTAAACCCGACCCGGCACCTGTTTGCAATTTTCTTTCATCCAATACAAATACCTCAAATTTCACCCTGCAACTATCAATACCCGTTGGCTCAACAAGATTCAGGGATAGTCCCCAGGGATAGAAATTGAACATCATATTCGGAAATACCCAGAAATA
>JACJYQ010000006.1 GCA_020636025.1 Lewinellaceae bacterium
CTAATTCACTACCCCTAATTGTTTTCTTTTATGTTTAAGACAGTAATTGCACAGCAAATTGAAGTCAATAAATTTATTTTGCCTCCATTTGGTAGCCCCGTCCCGGATATTGATTGGATAGGTTCGACAAAAGATGCCTCGAATAATTTAATCACGGTTGGCAATACCATTATTTCTCAAGACACCATTGCTTTATTGGTTACAAAGCAAAGCTCCACAGGTACGGAGATTTGGACAACAACTTTTTTTCCTCCTTCAGCTATAATATCCAAGAGTTATGGAGTTGCAGTTACGACAGATGCAAGTAGTAATATATATGTGGCGAGTACAACAGCTATAGGTGCAAATGGACATTATGATTATTTAATATTAAAGTATTCGTCAACTGGAAGTTTACAATGGGCTAAAGTTATTGATTATGATGGACTCGATGATATTCCTTCATCTATAGAGTTTAGCAACGATGGTAGTTTATATATTATTGGAACAGGTACTGACTCTACATCATATGCAGACTACTTTACAGTTAAGTTAAATCCCTCAACTGGTGCTGAGGCATGGAGAAAAAATTATGATTACAATAAACAATTAGATGGTGCTGTCAAAATGACTTTTGATATGTCAAATAATCCAATAATTACTGGGTTTAGTGGTTCAATTGGCGGCTCCTTTGCTCTTTCTACTGTAATTTATAACAAAAGTAACGGTAGTGTAATATCGGATTATCATTCAACTACAGGGATTAATATAACTAATCCCAAAGCATTTGTCAAAGATCAGTGGGACAATTTTTATGTAGCGGAAGATTACAATTCAGGAAATTCACAAGATATCAAACTGCTAAAATTTGATAATAACCTTCAATATATGGAGTCAGATATATGATTTTAACGAGGAAGATGAATCGGTTAATACTCTTGCTGTTAATGACAATGGGGATGTTTATCTTGCAGGCAGTTCTAAGGTCGACACTTCGTATACAGGTTTGTTAGTTGCAAAAATTGATTCAGCCGGCACAGAACTATGGAAGCGAACTAGAACTGCTGACAGGCGACAAGTAGTTATAACAGGGAAACAAATAGTTTTATCGCCGGAACCAGATAGTTCTCTGTTTATTCTTGGCGATCGTGAATATCAAGATAAGCATAACATAATTATTGTTAAGTTAGGTGAAAATGGAAATTTTATTCATGAAGATAGGTATCCTTCAGATTGTTTAGATAGCGATGATTATCCAATAAGAATGGAATATTTTTCCGGGCTTAATCAATTGATTGTTATAGGCAAAAACCAAATTAGTCCGAATGTTTTCCAATATTATGATTTGAGATATGATTATTTATCGAGGAGTATAGCAATATTAAAAGACTCAATTGGTACTCCCTTATGTAAGAGCGGTGAAATCGTTGTGAAATTTAACAAGGCTTACCTAAAGGAAAATGTAGTAGACAACTTTGATTTGTCATTTGGGATTTTAAGTGATTTTTTAACAACAGAAGCAGTAGATAGTATAAGCTCAATATTGCCCAATGGGCGTAGCACTAAAATGATCCGTATATTTTCCACATTAAAAACTACGGATACGATTTCGATAAGCAGGTTAGGGGATACTGTAAGGGTGCCTGATTTTTGGACAGTTTTTATATTAACTATCCCTGAAAGCACCTCTACCCAAATTACCAATTTATGTCTTGCATTGGAAGACCTGTATCCATATGTTATTTATGCTCACCAGAATAGCATAGTATTTTCCTCTGGTTGTCCGGATACTGAACCAAATGAAAGTCAAAGTGGTGGTGCAGTTTATCCCGCTCAAAGTTCGGTTCATCCTACTTCTTCCTATCCAAATTCTCATATTAATGTTTTGTCCGCTTGGGGATGTACTGTTGGCAAACCTGACGTAAAAGTTGGTGTATTTGATGATCTAATATTACGCAACCATGAAGACTTTGAATTTAACCCCAATTCTGGCCCTTATGGTTTTTCTGCAGTAAAGGGGGGCTGGGATTACGAAAATCAAACCTGTATCCATTGTACAAATCCAGCACCTGCTATTTTTACGTTGCATGGAACTCAGGTTGCCGGAATAATCGGAGCTGTTCGTAACAATGAAATTGGCATTGCGGGTGTAGCAGGAGGCAATTGGGATGGCAATGAAGGTTCTGAAGGTGTATCATTATATTCTATCAGAGTTATCGGAAACTCCCCTTATGAGGATGGATTATTGTATGGAGATTTAAAATTTTATGCAGACGCAATAATTGATTATTCAGATATGCCAGAATTTCCAGATCCCTGTTGCGGGGATGAAAACCCTCACAAATGTATAAGAGTAGATATAATGAATCATAGCTTAGGTTATTACTTGCCTACTACATTGCTAAATACAGAGTTAGTAGAAGAAGCAGTTCATTTTGCATATATGAATCAAGTTATATTCTGTGCTGCAAGAGGTAATGGAGGACTTGATAGGATTGCTTGTCCAGCTTGCTACAATGATTGGGCAATTAATGTGTCTGCTACTAATAGTAATGGAGATGGGCGACTAAGCTCATCAAACTTCGGTTCAGATATTGATATCGCAGCCCCAGGGTCAAACACTAATGTGTACACGACTGCTGCACCGAATAATTATAGCACTTTTCAGATGACATCAGCTGCCACACCTCATGTGTCAGGCGTAGCAGGACTACTTCTTAGTCTTGATAATGTCCCAGGAAACCTCCCAAATAATGGAAGTGGATATAGTTTGAGTCCTGAAGATGTACAAGAAATCTTGTATTTAACAGCAAAAGATATTGATGTGCCAGGACCAGACGATGAAACTGGCCCTGGTCTGTTAGATGCTGGGAATGCAGTCAGTTTTCTACTTGATTGTGATTTTTATCATTTTAATAATTCAAATCTTTCACCAACCTGGTCAGCTCCCACGCTAGAACAGTCTAATATTGACATTCAGTTTGATCGTAATTATACTAATTCTGACGATGTTTTCTTTGCAAAAAACACCGCTTATAAAGCAGATGTTTATAGGGTTACAGCAACTTTCAATCACAATATTGGAAAGAATATTCAAGAATCCTGGACACGTCCAAGTTCTTCAAATACCTTTGGTTTATACTCAAATATTGGTGGCACAAATATGATTTCACCTAAGGAAAATTGCTTTTTTGAATCGGTAGATGCAAATCAGGCAATTGTGAGCGGATACACTTATGTAATAAAAAATACTTCCGGATCGGTTATTGGATATGCACCATTGAATCCAGCTTCTTCGTCTTCTGATGCCAAATTTGCATACTCTTTAAGTGCGTGTGGTAGTGTAGGAACTATCGAATCAATAACTCCTGATTTGCAGTTTCAAATAGTACCTAACCCTGCAAGCCTTTCGCATACCATAATTCCCAAATTGGAAAGCAGTGAGAACGAAGTTGTTGAAATCGCAGCTTACAACGCCGTCGGGTCATTGATACAGTTAACTTCAACAACTCTAAATAATTCACCTTGGAGGTTTGACCTTTCTTCATTACCAGCAGGTTATTATTTTTACAGGATAACAGTGGGGCACAACTCATATACTCTTCCATTTATAAAAGTAAAATAAAAATGCGCGATTTCTTATTATATAGTTTAGTTGCCTTGTTGTTCACAACAGGATGCCAACAAGAGCCGATTTGCTCCGACTGCTTGGATCCTGATTGCACCTTTAATATATCCATCCCTGCCACTCAGAACGACTCCTTATTTCCCCTGGAACCTTGCGGCTCAATTACAGAATATACCCTGCCACCTAACTACAATTATTTAGATGGATGTTTTAATCCTCGCAATAGCAACCAAATCGCTTTTATCCGTTGGAATACCCAATCCATTCCCTTTGTATTTGAATTATGTTCCTATGATTTTTGCAAGGATAAGCTGGTGGTGCTTACAGATAAAGCATTTTCCAGACCTGACTGGAGTGTGAAAGGTTGGATAGTGTTTAAAGGCCCCGGATCACAAATCTGGAAAATAAAGTCCAATGGTGATAGTCTGACTCAATTGACAATGGTACCTAATGAAAATTTTAACAGACCGACATGGAATAACTCAGGAACAAAATTTCTGGTAGGTTCATGGACAGTCAAGATCATATCTGATGAAAATGGAGTTTTTTTGGACACATTGCCAGATGTACTTAATGTTTTTGACTGGAAAAATAATGATGTTGTTTATGTTTATTTAAACAGCGATGAGGATATTGATTATATTTTATTGACAGACACACTTAGCTATTCTAAAACTGAAATTGACACCAGTTCTTATGCTTCCGGATCAGGGGACGGCTTTATAAACGACATAGGTCTTAATCCTCAACGGAAAGAGGTTTTCTGGATTGGAAATAACAGAGTTTGTGTCACTGATTTTCAGGGAAATCGTCAACAAATTACCACCCACAATCATCTAAACTGGTACACCTATCTGGATGTCTCCGGAGATGGGAAAAAACTATTGCTAAACCGGATTGACCGTAAAAGGACAGGGCCGTGTACGGTTAACGAGCGGCACCGCTTGTACCTCATGGAATCTGATGGTAGTCGTGAACGGAGGATTAACTTTCCAGAGTGAAATACCAGAATGCATTGCAATGTTAGGTGTTCCTTTGACCTTTGTTGAACACTACCTAAACTATTCGTTCATTTCATTATTCGGCGTTCGCTTGTTCGGTGTAATGCTGTTAAATTATGAACACCGAACAAGCGAACGCCGAATTTCGAAGTCCCTTAATTTCTCATTCATTTGTCCATTGAAAAGTAATATTCACCTACAACATACCCTCATCAGCAAAGCTGAAATACCCTCTTTCCGACACGATCAAATGATCCAGCATTGGTAAATCAAGAATCCTTCCGCCCTGCTTTAGTTTTTCGGTCAATTCGATATCCGCTCGGCTCGGTTCCAGATTGCCTGATGGGTGATTGTGAATGGCTATAAAACCCGAAGCCTGCGCATCCAGGGCTTTTTTCAGCACCAGCTTTATGTCTACCACAGTACCGCTTATGCCGCCAATGCTAAGCCGTTCACGGGCAAATACTTCATTGGCGCGATTCAACAACAAAAGCCAGAATTCTTCATGGCAAAGATCGCTCAGGATAGCAGCAATGGCATTGAAGGCATCCCGACTCGAACTGATTTTAGGCCGAAGGCGTAAATCAGACAACTGACGTCGCCTGCCTAATTCCAGCGCAGCTGCTATGGTAATGGCTTTTGCCTGCCCGACCCCTTTAAACTTTTGCAGCTCGTGCAAACTTTTTTTTCCAAGATCGTGGAGGTTGTTTTCAACGGAAGATAAGATGCGTTGCGAAAGGCCAACGGCGCTTTCCCCAATGCTACCCGAACCAATCAGAATGGCAAGCAGTTCTGCGTCACTAAGTGCCATAATTCCCTTGGAAAGCATTTTCTCCCTTGGACGATCCTCAGCTGCCCACTGAGTAATTCGGTGTGTTTGGTTTTTATAGGTCATTTATTAAAGTTACAGGAATTGTTCTATTAATTCAAGAGCTTTCTGGAGCGTGTGTCGAATTTTCTGCCGGAGGCTCAATGAAGGGCTTTTCACGAAACATGCACTTGATCAAAAGACACAAGTGCGGCGGGGAACAAGTCTACCTCTTAACTTGTCATTAAGATTGACCGATTAAACCAAAGTAGGTTTTGTTACTCTAAACCATCGACTCCCATAAATCCCACCCCATTCATAATTAATAATTCATAACTCATAATTCAAATCCAACCATGAGAATCAAATTTTTGCTTGCAACCCTCATTGCCATTACCTCCATGTCATTTACCACATTGCCAACTGATACCCGCCCGTGGGAATTGTTGGGCTCCAGGGTAGTCAACTACGCACTTGATCGCGATGTAATAGCTGTTACGGCTGCGGAAGGACTATTTACCGGCATTCAAATCCGGGTAAAAAGAGGACCAGTGAATATGCACAAACTCGTGGTACACTACGGAAACGGAGAATCAGAGGAAATTGAGCTTCGGGAGAATTTCAGGGCGGGAAGTGCAAGTCGTGTGATCGATTTGCCTGGGAACAAACGAGTCATTAAAAAAGTGACTTTCCTTTATGATACGAAAAACCTGGCGAGAAAAAGAGCAGTTGTCGAATTGTGGGGAAGGCATTGAACTCTCTAATAAACCAAAATGGAGGATTGATTTCTAAATCAATCCTCCATTTTTAAATTAAAACGGGTAAGCAAATCATCCACCAATGGATTGATCTCCCGCATTTTATCCAGCTTTTCCTTTGGCGTCAAAGGCCTCGGTGCCTGAAAAGCCATTTGTTCTTCAATTTTTGAGCTATCCAGTTCCACCCTGATTTTCAACCCTTTATCATTTAAGCGGTTTCTCAGGGTATCCTGCAAACGCAATATTTCTGACTTGATGTTGTTCTGATCAATGGTTGAGCCAACCGATGCTGTGAGGGTTTTATCTACCAATTTCAGATCGGCATTGGAAAGTGCCAGGCTCATCAGTTTTGATTCAACAGATTCGGCGTAGGCACGCCATTCTGCTTTTGCATTCTCCAGGTTCAGACGACTTTTCAGCGTAGCATTTTCTGCTTCTTCCAATTCAACGGCATTGTCGTAATCATCCAGTCGAAGCGAGAAGCTTTCCGCTTTTTTCAGGCCCAGCTTTACCGCTGTAGTCAGCGTATTCAGAGCATCACGGCTCAATTCTGTGGCATTTCCACCGCCATTGCCGTTGGTATGTTGATTGGATGTTTTTTTGTCTGTGTCAGAGTTGCTGCCTGAAGAACCCGCATTTGAGGACCGGGTTTCATTGATATTCTCCAGAGATATGGCTTTGGCATTGCCGTTTTCCGCAGCTTTGTTCAGGTCAGCCGTTTTTTTTTCCGGCTCAGACATTTTCACTGCCCGGTTGATGTAGCACATTTTAAGCAGCGCCATTTCCACATGGAGCCGTTTGTTACGGGCAGTTTTATAATTAATATCGCATTCGTTGCAGATATTAAGTGCCGTCAGCAGGAAGGAGGCAGGCGCCAGATTGGCCTGCTGCTGATAGCGTTCGCGCAGGCTTTCGCCTACTTCCAATAAATTCAGGGTAGCAGCATCCTTGCAAACCAGGATGTTGCGCAGATGTTCGGCAAGGCCGGTTATGAAGGTATCCGCTTCAAATCCTTTCTTCAGTATCTGATCAAAAAAGTTCAGGATACCGGCTGAATCTTCTGCCAGCAAGGCATCGGTTATTTGGAAATAATAGTCGTAATCGAGAACATTCAGGTTTTCGATTACAGCTTCATAAGTAATCTTTTTGTCCTGAGCGCCGGCGCTGATGCGGTCAAAAATAGACAGGGAGTCACGGAGCGCACCATCGGCCTTTTGGGCAATTATGTGCAGAGCATCTCCTTCCGCTTCAATTCCCTCTTTTTGGCAGATGTTTTGCAGATGCGACACCATATCGCCCACGCCAATTCGCCTGAAATCGAAAATCTGGCACCTGGAAAGGATGGTAGGAATGATCTTGTGCTTTTCCGTAGTGGCCAGTATAAATATGGCATACGGCGGCGGCTCCTCCAGGGTTTTCAAAAATGCATTGAAAGCCTGGTTTGACAGCATGTGCACCTCGTCGATGATGAACACCTTGTATTGTCCATGCTGGGGTTGAAAACGAACCTGCTCGGTCAATGCCCGGATATGCTCTACCGAGTTATTGGAAGCGGCATCCAGTTCGATGATGTTGAAAGAGGCATTTTCATTAAAAGACTTACAGGAAGAACAAGACTCGCAGGCTTCAAAGTCTTTTGTGCGGTTTTCACAATTCAGCACCTTGGCCAGAATACGAGCACAGGTAGTTTTGCCCACACCTCTCGGACCCGTAAACAAAAATGCATGGGCAATGTGATCAGTAGCCAGCGCATTTTTCAGTGTTCCGGCCACATGAGCCTGCCCTACAACGTCTTCAAAACGCTGAGGTCTGTATTTACGGGCAGAAACGATGAAATTGCTCATGTGTGCTGAGCCGGAGGCAGAGATAAATGAATGGGTAAAGATAGCAGGTTAATGTGATAATGTGATAATGTGATAATAGGCTAATTCGAAAATGGGCATCTTTTCTCTAACTCATTCTCTATCAAACAAGAACATTATCAAATTATCACATTAGCTTATTATCACATTAATACCTAGCCTTCCAATGACCGGATGAAATACTCAATCTTGTTTTTCATCATCGCATCTCCATCGCCGAGTGAATCCCGGGTTTTGATGGCCGTTTCGCGTGCTTTTTGAATGTTGCCTTGCAACTTATAAATGCCGGCGAGGGTCATCCAGTACTCGGGAAGCCCGCCGGTTTCTGCGGCGGTTTTACCCCATTTCAAGGCCTGGGCCAACACTTTTTTGTCTTCCGGGAAAAAGCGGACCAGGTCGACGGTGAGGTCGTGCATCATGGCCGCATTTTTCTTAACCGCAGTTTTCTGATACTTTTTAGCGGCTTTCAGATACCCGTTTGAGTCTTTCACCGATTTGAAATAGGTCATATCGGCGTGCAGGGCAAACGCACTGGCCTTAGGGTGTTTGGCTGCATTCATTTTTGATTTAGCCTCTTCAAGCAGGTTTTCGCTTTTAAACTGAATGCCTTTGTTAAGGGTATTGGTACAAGCCGTTTCAATTCGGGCATTTACTTTTTCAGCTCCGGCAATGGTTTCTATCTTGTCTTTATGTTGAAGTAGAAGATCGAAAACACGGCTGTCGGCCTCAATGGCTCCTTCCAGAATAAATTGCAGATTGAAGTTTGTGGTCAGGTCGCTCTGGCCATCCAGATACTCATTGGTGTATTTTAAAGATGGCTTTTTAGCGGCATTCAGCGCTCTTACATAATCGTATATTAGTTGCGGATCGCGGTTGCCATCGTTGTATTTCTTTTCGTAGTCAACGGATTTATCATTCTTGCCAAGCGCCTTCTGACCTGTTTCTATCAACTGTGGAACATTTTTGGCGCCAATATCTTTCATCACCATTTTGCCTTCGCTGTCTATAAACATCAGGGTGGGATATGACCTTACCGGGTATTTACTGGCGAACTCAGAATTCTCGGGTTTCTCCATGTCAATTTTCATACAAATGAAATTGGCATTGAAAAAAGCCCCTACCTCCTCATCCGGAAAAGTCTGACTGGCCATTCTTTTACAAGGGCCACACCAGGAAGCAAAAGCGTCTACGAAAATCAGTTTTTCTTCTGATTTTGCTTTATCAAGCGCTTCTGACCATGAGCCATGATAAAACTCAATTCCCTGTGCAGAAAGGAATGAGGGGATAAATAAAAGAAGGCCAAGAGCGCGTGTAACAACTTTAATAAGATTCATTATTCTATATTTTACGGAAATCAACATGTTGAAAAGGAAGTACAAAATTAACGGAAAATAGTTGTACTCATGGTGCGAGAATTCCTGCAGGGGAAATTATCCTACCTTAAAATTCAATTTCAAAGCATCCTGCATCGGGTGTGCTTCCGTCCCGCATTTTGCCATCAAGATCCAGGTCTATTCCAGGAACCGGAACCGCATATCGATTGGCAACAGACCCAATGGTATCCAAATGGAAATCCCGGTCGTTTACATTGACAAACAAGGTATCCTGACTGTCAGTATTCAGACAAGGCTGGCAATGATCCAGAAAATCGGGATAAGCCGTTTCCTTAATCAGGTCCCTGACTCTCACAATGCAGTTCTTAAACTCATAATCAAATTGTGTCCTATCGTCGAGGCGATCGAACAAGGTGATCTGATCGGCCCGGCTGCCAAAGAAAATGCAGTTCTGAAAACGGGCTTTCAAGGGATATAAAACGTAATCAATGCAACCCGGATCGAGACAAACAGCATTACCCATGCGCAAAGCTTCTCCATCTACGCCATAGCTGGCGGCGGTGCAATAAGTAAAGTTGTAATCACCTCCGTATTCCAGTTGAACGGAGTATCCCACATTGCTGTGAAACAGGCAGTTTTCGGCCGTAATGTTTGCGTGAATACCCACTAGCCCACTGCTGCCTGTATTATAGATCTGTGCGTTTCGCAGTGTCAGATCAGCAGCCGAATCTACCCGGATGCCAATGACCGAGTTTCTGATAATGCAATGCTCAATACTATGTCCGCTCGTGCCTTCTTGTAGCCAAATGCCGGTCCATTGTCCGGGATCTTCCTCAAATTCAGGTTCCAGGCGATCACTATCAAAAATCACCGGGTTATCGAGAGTGCCTTCTACGAGCAATTTTCCGGCACCCTGAAAAGCTATAAATCCATCATTGTATCGGTAAATGGCGGTATCAGTTACAATCTTTCCAAGTCCACCGTGTACATATACGTGGGTCCCAGCCGGTATTCGCACCGTACAAGAATCTATCACAAGGATCCCGTAAATGACGTAAGGTCTGGGATCATCCCAAAGCCATTCGCCGCCATTGCAGCCATAGCCCGCAACACCACCGGCGCCAAAGCGCGAAGGCAGATACACGGCGTTCTGCCCCCAGGCTTCCAGCACTACTTTTTGTACGTTTCCATTGGTTTCAAAAACCACATTTTCATTGATCACAAAGGGATTGTTGTCGTTATTGGGGTTTATGGTCACCTCTGCAAAGACATATAGACTATCGTTTGGAGCAATTTCTATATCGCTCTGATTATCCCCCGGAATACCATCGATGTTCAGGTTAAAGAGTGAAGCACTGCCATTTTCCAGGTAAATTTTGGAAATGCGAATACTCTTTTTGTGGCGATTGTAGATTTTGAAATAGCGCGTTGCCGAACCCAGTTCTGTAAAAACCGTATCAAAGCGCAAGGTATCCGCACTGAACTCCAGGCTCGCATCCGGACTAAACGTGAATTTCTCCTTTTGACAAAAAAGGAAAAACAAAGAGGAAATCAATACAAACGGTAAAATCCTAAAAACAAACTTCATTATCAAATTATCGAATTATCAAATTCTCATAATGCCGCCCCTTACGTCAATGGGCTACGCCGCATTGCTTTGGGATTGCGCCCCTTTGGGGCTTTTATTTACACTAGCTCATTATCGAATTATCACATTAGCTAATTATCACATTAGCTAATTAATCACACCGTCCCCCGATTTCTGGTTCGCCAGATGGACATCATCAATCGTATGGCGAAAACTGGCGCAGAAACGATGCTTCCCACTCCAAAAAACAGCATTTCATTCCACAGGTACTTTTCGGTTTCCTGTTTTTCCTGCAGAGGTAAATGCCCTGTCAAGGGTTCCCAGGTTTGATCTTCTATGTACACAATGAAGTCATTCAGACTGTCGATGAGCAAAAAAGTGACCGGAAACATAAGCAGCAAAAGAGCAATTTTCAGAACTTGCTGCTTTGCCAGAAATGTATGTTTCAGGAGAAAAACATATCTGGTTATGGTAATCAGCACCACAATAAAGACAATATTTCTGGTGTGAAATGGCCACACATACATAGCCTTATATACAGGTGTAAGTACCGCCCACACTATCGCTGCTGTAAACAACCACCAGATCAATTCCAGGAGTAATTTCACCTGATTTTGCCTCTCCATAAATACCTTTTTCAACATTTATTCAAATAGATTTCTTCTTCGCCAGCACCACCGAAGCGCTTAGCTGCAGGCTAAAAAACCAATCGCGACGCTTTGGATTACCATTCAGGCTCACACCATCGAGGTCATCAGATAAAACCGGGCGCCAACAGCCTTCTCCTCCCAATACCAGAATTTCATTGATCTGCCGGCGAATTCCTGCACCAAACGGAATTGTCAGGGCTTTTGTTCGCCGCTTTCCGTTTTCTGGCAAAGCATGGCGTACGTGGATGTCATATTCGTCAGGATTTCCGTAATAATTGACGCTTGGCTGCGAAATCACCCCACCAATGCCTACCATCAGATAGGGTACCATTTTATATACATCCAGACCGTTTTCCCGGGAAGAGTTGATGTTGAGAAAATTCCATTCACCCATTACAGAAGCTTCGAACAGATTGCTGGTAAATTCAAAACTCCGCTCCTGCAATTCGGGATCGCTGGCATTCTTGTCCGTACCGGCAATGTTCCCCCAATAAACCTGCCCTTTAATGGCAAACTGGTTGGAAAAGTGGTATCTGGCAAAAGCGCCAAAACCCAAACGCGTTTCTTTCAGCACAAAGGTTTTCTCTGCGAGATCGCCGGAGTAATTATTAGGACCTGCCGAAAGTCCAATTTCCAGATAATGGGAAGTTAATGGTATCTGCGCCATCAGACCTGAGGTCATCAGGAAAAGTGAAAAGAATACTGGTAGTCTCATAATAGTTGATGTTTATGGAGGCAAATTTTGCTTAAAAAATGCAGTAAAAGTGTCTAATACCCCATAAAAATTAATCATTAACGTTTTTCCGACATTTAGTTTTCAAAAGGGACACTGCCGCTGCTTTAACCTTTTACATTTGCAGCGTCAAAGAAGTCTGACTTTTTCTTACATGGCACTGGATCAGCAACACGAACACGAGCGTATCAAGCAGGAACGCGGAGAAATGTCCTTTTTCGATCATATTGACGAATTGCGCAAGCATATTCTGAGGTCGGCCATTGCCATTGCAATTGGCGGCGTTCTGTGTTTCTTAAACAAGGATTTTATTTTCGACCACGTCATATTCGGACCCCGTCATCCGGATTTTCCGACCTATCGGATTTTGTGTAATTTTTCGCATGCTGCGGGTTTGGGTGAATCGGTTTGCTTTTCCCCGCCAAATTTCAACCTGATCACCCGTGAACTTGGCGAGGTGATCATGCAGGTGTTGTACGTTTCCTTTTGGTTGGGCATCATTATGGCCTTTCCGTATATTTTTTGGGAATTCTGGAAGTTCATTAGTCCGGGGCTTCATGAGCACGAGCGCAAATCTGCCCGGGGTGTGGTAGCCGTTTGCTCCGGCTTGTTTCTGCTCGGAGTTCTGTTCGGATACTTTGTCATTGCTCCTTTTTCCATCAGTTTTTTGGCTGGATACACCCTGGAAGGTCTTGAGGTGGCACCGACACTCGATTCGTATGTCACCTATATTTCGATGTTTACCATTCCTACGGGGTTTATTTTCCAAATGCCGATTGCCGCCTATTTCTTTGCCCGGATCGGATTGGTAGGAACAGCTTTGTTAAAGTCATTCAGACGACACGCCATTGTAGCCATTTTGATACTGGCAGCGATCATTACCCCGCCAGATATTGTGTCGCAAACACTGGTAGGTATCCCGTTATATTTGTTATATGAGGTGAGCATCCTGGTTGTAGGCCGGGTACAAAAGCGTCGTGAAAAACAAGCGGCTGAAGCAGAAAAGCAACTGATTGAAAGTGAAAAACGCATTCAGGAGCGAAATGAGGAGGAAGACGATGATTGATCGGAAACGCCGATCTGACGCATAAATCAACAGACTATGTTGCGGTATGTCTTAAGAAGGTTACTGATTGCCATACCTACATTGCTGATCATTTCCCTGGCGGTGTTTGGGATAAGCAAGTGCGCTCCCGGAGATCCTGTGGAAAATATTTTCGGGGAAGAAATGATCCAGATATTCACACCGGAACAGCTTTCGGAAAATTACCGCCGAAAAGCTGCTCAACTGGGTTTGGACAAACCTGTTTTTTATTTCAACATTAGTCCGGCCGCGTACCCTGATACCCTTTGGAAAATATATCCGCTGGACAGAAGAAATCGATTAGCTGACCTGACGGCCCAGAATGGCAACTGGCCGGCAAACCTGCGTTTTGAAGCATCGATTTTTGAGACACAACGCCAACTGGAATTGCTACCCGATTCCAGTTTGGAGAAACCCTATTTCAGGTTGGCCATCAGCGAACTGTCTGTTCAAACTGAATTACCGAAACTGAATATGCACTTTGGCTTGGCCGACAGCGTTTTCAGGCGAATACCGGAGGCAACTCCTGCGCTTAGCCAAAGCATGGATTCTCTGCGAAAATATACCCGTGTAGCGAGCGAAGACTTGCGAAAATCAGCCCTTAACACACCCGCATTTCACTGGTACGGATTGAATAATCAGTACCAGCATTGGTTAAGCGGTTTTTTGACGGGAAACTGGGGGCTGACCAAAAGACAGAAACCTGTCTGGCAGGAGTTGCGACCGGCTTTTATGGCAACCCTTGCTTTGAATGGCATAGCATTGCTCATTGCCTATATGATTTCCATCCCCTGGGGTGTGGAAATGGCACGACGCAAGGGCCGGCCTTTTGATTTGTGGAGTCAGCGTTTTCTCCTGCTACTCAAAGCCATGCCGGTATTTTGGGTAGGAAGTTTGCTGGTAGTGCTTTTGTGCACGCCTGTTTTTGGCAAAGCCATCATCGCAAGTCCTTATCTGGATATTACAGATACCTGGAATATGCATAGTGAGTCATTTTTTAGTTGGTTCGCGCACAAATTCCCCAAGTTCATTTTGCCAATGCTCGTATTGATCCTGTACTCCCTTGCGCTGGTAACGATGCAAATGAGAGGAGGAATGCTAGAAACACTTCGCAGCGATTACATTCGGACCGCCAGATCCAAGGGGCTGAGCGAAAAAGCCGTTCACTGGCGGCATGCTTTTCGAAATGCGCTTTTCCCCGTTATCACCATATTCGCAGCTGTTTTCCCAGCCTTGTTTACAGGCTCGCTGGTCATTGAAACACTTTTTAATTTCCCCGGAATGGGTCAATTGGCTCAATCCGCCTTTCAGTCACACGACCTTACCATGCTCTCAGCCATATTGATGATCGCCGCCTTTTTCAGCATTATTGGAAATCTCCTGGCCGATTTGATGTATGCATGGGTAGATCCGCGAGTACGGTATACGAGCAAATAAATCGTGATCAGTGTTTGTTATACACGACACCATCGGTTAAATCCTGAATCCTACTCTTTATTCCTGCATTAATAAGCCTTTATTGCCTAATTTTGCGCTGCAAATTAAAGTGCCCCTTTCACTATGAAAAAACAAGCGCTCACCGTTCTCTTTCTTTGCTTTCTTGGAACCATAACCGCCCAGGAAGTTCAGATCAATGAAGAACCTGGCATTTCAAAACTGCTTGAAAACTGGGCAGATCAAAATCGGGTCAAGCCTGCTATACGAGGTTGGCGCGTACAAATCATGGCCTCAACAGACCGCCTTCAGGTTGAATCTGCCCGAAACAAATTCAGGGTTGATTACCCGGAAGTTTCAGCCGAATGGACACTTGAAAAACCTTATTACAAACTTCGCGTTGGAGCTTTTCGGACGAAACCTGAAGCTCTTGCTTTTATTCCCGGTTTAAATGGCTGGCCAGGCGCCTACCCCATTAAAGACGACGAAATTCATCCGCGTGATTTTCTGGAACAATAAATAAATGTGATAATTGGCTAATTTGATAATTCGATAATGAATTCTGTAGCTTTTAAAGTTCAAAAACATTATCAAATTAGCTCATTATTACATTATCAAATTAAACAGCTTTTCCCTTGTCATACACTCAGTCGGCACCAAAAGTAAATGAAGTAGACCGCCAGTTGATTGGCATCTACCTTGCGCTGGTAGCGCTGGGCTGGTTTATGATTTATTCGGTGACCTACAACCCCGATATTCCGTATTCATTTTTGGATATGAGTACGCTGCCAGGAAAGCAGTTGATGTTTATGGTGATCTGTTTCGGTATGATGCTGGTGATCATGCTTACCGATTGGACATTGTGGCGCACCTTTTCCATTCCTATTTATCTGTTTACCTTATTGCTGTTACCAGGAACCCTGATTCTTGGGCGGGAGGTAAATGGCGCTCATGCCTGGTATCAAATTGGCGGTTTTACATTTCAGCCAGCCGAGCTGGCCAAATTCGGCACCTGCCTGGCCATGGCGGGTTTTCTGAGTTCAACCGGGGCCGATTTAAGAGAATGGCGCACGCGTCTCATTGCATTCTCCATTTTTATGCTACCGGTTGCTGCGGTTATTTTGCAAAAAGACACTGGATCAGCGCTTGTGTTCTTTTCATTTGCGCTGGTATTGTACCGTGAAGGCTTATCGGCGAGCTGGTACGCTTTGAGTTTTGGTGCTGCAGCATTGGTAATATTGGGTTTGAAGTACGAACATCCCGACTATGTGGTAGCCTTGTTGATTGCAGCCGTGAATTATGCCCTGATTAACCGAATGAAGGAAAAACGGTACTGGTGGATCGCATTTGCGTTGCTGTTGCCCTTAACCTTCTGGTGGGAAGAAATCGTTCAATGGTTTTTGACTGCAAACAACATTCAGGCAACTGCCATCACAAACCCACATGTGTACATATTAATCCCGCATGTGTTGCTGTTTCTGGCAGCCTTTTTTCCTAATTATCTGAAGAAAAACAGCTTAATACAAAGACAACTACAAGCCTGGCTTCTGTTGCTCACCCTTTCGGGAACACTTGTGTACGCAGCCAATTTTGCCTGTAATTCCATTCTCGCTCCGCACCAGCAACAGCGAATAAAAATATGGTTAAATCCCGAGGTGGCTGAAGCCAATGCCCGAGGTTCCGGGTACAACCTGATTCATTCAAAAATGGCGATCGGGGCTGGTGGTTTTTTAGGAAAAGGGCCGCTTCAAGGCAACATGACGAAGTTGAAATATGTGCCTAAACAAAGCACTGATTATATTTTCTGTACGGTAGGCGAGGAGCATGGATTTGTGGGGGTAACCTCCATGATATTGCTCTTTCTGTGGCTGTTGTACAGGATCACCGTCATCGCCGAGCGACAGCGTTCGAACTTTTCCCGGATATACGCCTACGGGGTGGCAGGTATAATATTTGTGCATTTTGCCGTGAATATTGGCATGACCATGGGCCTCATGCCCACCATAGGCATTCCCTTGCCATTTGTCAGCTACGGCGGCTCTTCACTGATTGGCTTTACACTTATGATCGCTGTATTGATAAAACTGGACAGCAATCGAAACCTTGCATGAAATTTTCACTTTTACACACTGATCCGGAGTCGCGTGCCCGCGCCGGACTGATCACAACAGATCACGGTCAGATTGAGACGCCTATTTTCATGCCTGTGGGCACTGCAGCCACTGTGAAAGCGGTGCATCAGCACGAGTTGAAGCATGATATTCAGGCGCAGATCTGTTTGGGAAACACTTATCACCTTTACCTGCGTCCTGGTCTGGATGTTTTGCGCGTAGCTGGCGGCATTCATGGATTCAATGGATGGGACGGGCCGGTTTTGACCGACAGCGGGGGCTTTCAGGTGTATTCTCTTGCGCACAGGAGAAAGATCAAAGAAGAAGGGGTTACTTTTCAAAGCCATATCGATGGCTCAAAACACCAGTTTACCCCGGAGAATGTCATGGACATCCAGCGAATTATCGGCGCGGATATCATCATGGCTTTTGATGAGTGTACGCCTTATCCCTGCGATTTCAAGTATGCAGAAAAGTCCATGGAGCTCACCCACCGCTGGCTGAAACGTTGTGTGGATCGTTTTGACAGTACAGAGCCTTTGTACGGACACGCTCAAACTTTTTTCCCCATTGTTCAGGGCAGCACTTATCCGGAATTGCGCAGGAAGTCAGCAGAAGCCATTGCTTCATTTGAAAGAGAAGGGAATGCCATCGGCGGTCTCTCGGTTGGAGAGCCAATAGAAGAAATGTATGCGATGACAGAACTGGTGACAGAGATTCTGCCCAAAGACAAACCCCGATATTTAATGGGTGTGGGTACCCCGGATAATATCCTGGAAAGCATTGCCCGCGGCATAGACATGTTCGATTGTGTGATGCCCACCCGAAATGCTCGTCACGGCATGCTCTATACAGCTGAAGGGATCATCAACATAAAGAACAAGCGCTGGCAAAACGATTTCAGTCCTATTGATGCCAGCAGCCCGGCGCCAACCAGCCGAGTGCATTCCAAAGCCTATCTGCGCCATTTGTTTATTAGTGGAGAGATTACCGGCATGCAAATAGCCTCGATCCACAACCTGGCGTTTTACCTTTGGTTGGTGAAAGAGGCCCGGCAACGCATCCTGGATGGCAGTTTTCTAGGTTGGAAAGAAGGAATGGTTAAAAAGTTGCAAGTGCGGCTTTAGAGCACTGCTTCCACACCCCAACCTGGTGAATTTAGAAGTTCTTCCGGCTTTGAAATGGCCGCTGAGCTATTAATTTGCAAGGGAATTTCTGACAGATCGTATTCCAGCAAAAGGGTGCCTAATCCACCTTCCAAAGCAGTCAGGTTTCTGGCAAGGCCTGTAAAAACGAGCCCTGCAGCAGTAAGTATGCGGGTTTCGCCAAAATGAGCCCCTAACTGACAACTGATGCCATTTTCCTGAGCCAGGTGATAAATTTCAAGGGTGTTGAACAACCCTCCATGTTTGGAAATTTTCAGGTTAAAACGCTTGCAGGCTCCTGACCGAACCAGTCGAAGTGCCGAGCCCAGGGTCGTTAATGATTCGTCGGCCATAAGGCAGATATCATCATCAAAATACCGTTGTAACCGGGCCATTTCCTCGACCTGGTCTGACGGAAACACTTGCTCAAAAACAGTTATCCCTTGCTGCAAAAGAAGCGGTATTTGCGTCATGGCATCCTCCCATGACCAGGCGCAATTGACATCTACGCGCAATGGAACTTGCTGAGGAAAGACATCCCGAATGGCCATAATTCTTGCGAGGTTTGCATTCAAGTCGCCGTCAACTTTTAATTTTAGTTCCGGAAATTGGATTCGGCTTATCAATTGCATCACCTGAGCTGTAGCCTCCGGGCTTCGCATTGGCACAACTCCACTGTAAAAAACACAATCGGGTAATGTAGCACCCATCATCCGATTTATGGATGTTTGTTGTTCCTTGCTCCAGGCATCCAGTAAGGCAAGTTCAATAGCTGTGGATGCAGCTGGCCCTGTTTGGGTTAGCAGATCCTCCATCACGTAATTTCTAATGTCATAAACATTGTCAAATACTGTATCCTTCAAGTGATTTTCAATTGTTTGAATAGCATTTGACACTGTGGTAAAGTCCTCACCAGTTACATAAAGACGAGGGCAGGATTCACCAAAGCCGGAACATCGATTTGCCGTTATTACCTCAACAATGGTGCTGTCTGAAAGTACAGAACTGTTGTTAGACTGGCTAAAACTGTGGCGAAGCGGAATCTGCACACGGTGAATGTTCACTTCTGAGACCTTCATGTTTTATTCTCCATTTTAAAATCAATGTCCGAATGCCGGTTGCACGTTTGCAGATTTGCTTTGGCGTTTTTTTGTTTTGTGGTTGAACATACGGTTCCAATATCGCTTTACAAGCACCAAGAGGTTCTGGGATGTCACTGGAATGAAAGTGAGCAGACCTTGCCCATGACTATATCCCGGATTGTTGTGTACAAAGAAGGCAACATCCGGGTTTGTCAGATCTTCCGGGAAAATATTGGTAGCAGCGTCATTGACATAATTGATTGCTTTTTTGACGGTGCCACTAGCCGGGCAATAGGCCTCTCCATACCAGGTTATTCCGGCAAAGTCTCGGATCTGTCTCACCTTTTCAGGCATTGGACAACGATGAGAGGGATAGATTTCATGGGCGCAATTGGCAGCAGCCAGGTATGCCTTGTAGCTTAGTGCATCGTACCAGAACCAGACTTGACAGTGCAAGCATTCTTTCCAGTATTTGAACAACAGCATCAATGCTGTAGTCTGAATAAGTGATTTGCCACGAAAAGCGCGGGCGATGACGGTTTGTCCAAAATAAAAGAGTAGCTGGTCCTGGCCGGAGAGTTTGACTTTGTCAATTCTCAGGCCTGTGAAGCCTATTATTCTGCCCTGCTGTAGATACAGAGAAAAATGCGTGTTTCTGTGGATACGTTCCCTGAAGTACTGTTCAGTGTAGTTGTAAAATCCGCTGTAAAGTGCCCACATTTCTTCGATTTGGGCAAGCGTCAGGCTTTGTTGCCTGAGGATGACAACCTGTGTTTTCATTGTGATTGGTTTTGAAGAATTAAAGGAGATTCAGGAATTGTGTGACTTTCTAATCACATCAGATTTTTCAAAGATTTGAGATAATTGGGGTTTTCTCACCGAGTCAAATTTGAGCTTTTGAATCGGTTCGAAAACCCCATTATGTACTATAAACTTGCTTGAAAAGGAATACTTTCTTATTCGTTCCCGGCTTACTTTTTTACCTGAAAAAGTGACTGGGAATTTAAGTTGAAAGCCAATGATTCATATTCCTATTCAATAATGTTGTCAAAGCTGGATGTACATTTTTGTAGTTACCTTCTGGTTTTCAGAGACTATTCTGACGAAGTACAAACCGCTTGTAAGATTTTTCAAGTGAATATCAACCGTAGATTTCCAGGCAGGAATTGGCTCGTTATAAATCTCTTTACCCATTACATCCACGACACTCAAAACGGATGATTCTGTCACGTTGCTCAATTCCACTTTGAAATTTCCATTGTTTGGATTTGGGAAAACGGATACTCCAGGTTGTGTTACATCCAGATCTTTTGTGGCACTGGCTACTAATGCAGTAACCGATATACCAAAGGTTCCGCTTATTCCTCCATACCCGTCAACAAGGATGTAATAGGATTGTCCGGCAGTTAATCCGCTTACTTCCATATAACTGTCAAAATTCGTAGAGCAACTGACTGGCCCGTCATCATTGGCAGCAATGAGGGTATAAGTACCAAAGTTGTTGCAGTCGCCAGCAGAATAAAGTGCCAGCTGAGTATCGAAATCGGCGAGGTCGCAGGTACTTATAGCTACACGTCCACTAGCTGGAGCCACAAACTTGAACCAAACACTGTTTTGAATGGCATTACTTGGCTCACACCAGGAGCTAATACAATCGTTGCCAGTAGGAGCAAGAGCACTTTCTCCTGTAGCCACAGTAGCATTCAGATTTGTAAAGCCATTCTGTACGGTACCATCTGTTGGCAAGGAAATGGCTGCACAGGGTGCATCGTTAGCAGGAGCCGGAGGCAAAAGCGCTGTGATGCTGATGCTAAAGTCTCCTGTAGCACCGCTATAACCATCTACTAAAACATAGTAGGTTTGTCCGGCGGCCAATCCATCTACCTCCATGTAGCTATCGTAGTTGGTCACACAACTGGCCGGTCCGTCGTCGTTGGCAGCGATGATGTTATAAGTACCAAAATCATTGCAATCGCCAGCGGTGTATAATGCCAACTGTGTATCGAAATCAGCGAGATCACAAGTACTGACGGCCACGCGTCCGCTGGCCGGAGCCACGAACTTGAACCAAACGCTGTTTTGAATGCCATTACTTGGCTCGCACCAGGAGGTTATGCAATCATTACCAGCTGGCACAAGTGCGCCTTCGCCTGTAGCTACGGTAGCATGTGCATTGGTAAAGCCAGTCTGAACTGTGCCGTCTGTTGGAAGAGAAATGGCAGCACAAGGTGCATCATTGGCAGGTGCCGGAGGCTGTAACGCTGTAATGTTTATTCCAAAATTACCGGTACTACCAGTGTAGCCATCAACCAATATATAATAGGTTTGTCCGTTGGTCAAGCCATCCACTTCCATGTAGCTGTCGTAGTTGGTGGCGCAAGTACCAGGTCCGTCATCATTGGCAGCAATCAGGCTATAGGTACCGAAGTTATTACAATCGCTTGCACTATACAGTGCCAGCTGTGTATCGAAGTCGGCCAGGTCGCAGGTACTGATGGAAACGCGTCCACTGACAGGAGCTACAAACTTGAACCAAACACTGTTCTGAATGCCATTACTTGGCTCACACCAGGAGGTAATACAATCATTGCCGGTAGGAGCAAGCGCTCCTTCACCTGTACCCACGGTGGCATTTTCATTGGTGAAACCATTGTGCACGACGCCGTCAGTAGGTATAGAGATGGCTGAGCAAGGTGCATCATTAGCTGGCGCTGGCGCCTGGAGTCCGGTGATGCTTATGCCGAAAGTTCCGGTAGCACCGCTGTATCCATCAACCAGTACATAATAGGTTTGCCCGCCAGTTAAACCATCCACTTCCATATAGCTGTCGTAGTTGGTAGCACAGGAAGCCGGCCCGTCGTCGTTGGCGGCAATGAGGGTGTAGGCACCGAAATTATTACAATCACTTGAAGAAAAAAGTGCCAATTGAGTATCAAAGTCGGCCAGGTCGCAAGTACTTATTGATACCCGTCCAGTGGCAGGAGACACGAATTTAAACCACACGCTGTTCTGTATGGCATTGGTAGACTCACACCAGGAGGTAACACAACTGTTTCCTGTAGGTGCAAGTGCACCTTCTCCTGTAGACACGGTGGCATTAGCATTGGTATAGCCGTTATGAACAGAGCCATCAGTTGGCAGGGCAACTGCAGAGCAAGGGGCATCGTTAGCCGGTGCAGGAGGCTGAAGAGCTGTGACGCTGATACCAAAATTGCCAGTTGCACCATTGTAACCATCTACTACCAGATAATATGTCTGACCGGCAGTTAAACCATTCACTTCCATCCAACTGTCGTAGTTGGTAGCACAGGAAGCCGGCCCGTCGTCATTGGCAGCAATGAGGGTATAATTGCTGAAGTTGTTACAATTGATTGTAGAATAAAGCGCTATCTGAGTGTCAAAATCTGCCAGGTCGCAGGTGCTTATTTGTACGCCACCGCTTGATGGAGCTACAAACTTAAACCACACACTGTTTTGCAAACCATTGGTTGATTCGCACCAACTGGTTGCACAGTTATTGCCTGGAGGCGCGAGCTGCTGTTCGTCACTGGCTACGCCGGAACCTACGTTTGAAAATCCATTTTGCACGGTTCCATTAACAGGCAAGGAGATGGCGCTGCATGGAACATCATTGGTTGGTACGTTCACGAAATGGGCACTTACTACCACTCTGGATTCGATGCCAGACTCATTGCCATCGCAAAGAGGATACAGGTAAAGCTCAATCCCATCATAATTCAGGACACCTGGGTTGGCTTGTTTGATGGAAATAATGGCTCCGTTAAGACTTCCCTGAGCGGGTACATTCAGCATCACCCCATCATCTGTTGAACTGAGATTTTCTCCAAATCCCTCAATAATCGCTCCCGAAGTATTGGTTGAAGCGTCTACCTTGAGATTATAGGTACGCGGTTGATCACTCAGGTTGCGGATTTTCAATTCAAAAGTACGTGGTTGCCCAACCGGGATATTATTCAATGTAGTTGACTGGGTATTATCGGAAAATGTCATGTAGGGTTGATCCAGTTGATACCCACCTTCAAACGGGCAGCTAGACATGGAGCCGTTTGCCAGCTTAAATACAGGTGTACCAAACACTTTGTCTCTATAAATACCCACATTAAACTGATCTCCAACATCGTCATCGGAAAGTGCATAGCCAACGGTATTCGTGTTGGCATTGGATGCTGAAGAAGTGCTGCCCATAGTTGTACGGGCACGAACTTCAAAACCTCCCGTGGCGCCACTGCCGCCTACTTCAAATCCGGCTTCCACCCCTACACTAGACTCAATATACAGGCTCATATCCACCGTCTTCTTTTCACTTGTGGAGGATGCCACGCTATACTCCTGTGAAGTACCGCCACTCAAAGATATCTGTGTGGAATAGGCAGCGGTGGCTTTCGCCTGGTTGTTAACATTGACCAATTGTTGCCATACCTCCAACTGATCTTCTGCCTGCTGCCTTTGGGCGGCGCTCGAATTGGGATTGCTGATAATGGTCTGTAATTGAGGAATTAGGGTATTCAGGATGTGCTCCTCTGTATACATAAAGGTGGAATTGGTTCCAATCGGGGCAAATGCCATGCCTTTCGTATAGGTAGGGAAATTGCAATCGGGAAATCTTACTGAATGGACAATTCCATATTGGTAAATGGTAGATGCCCCAATATATACATCCCCTTTACTACCTGTCAGATTGGGATTGCTGCCATCGGTGCTAAAGCGTGAGGTTGTGGTAAGACACATCTCATATTCGCTTGCAGAAGTGACATTTGTTCCCATTTCCAAACTCGCCGATAACTGTGCGTAGGCCTCATAATCGGTTTGTACGATAAATCCTGCAGAACCTTTTACACCCAGTTTGACTGAACCATATACATTGGCTGAGGCGTCAATAGCCAGGCTCATCCCATGTCCACGGCAAATTTGCTGTTGCTGTTCTATAAATGAATAGCTTCCATCGCCAGGAGGGTCACGCAGGATAAATTGTGGTAACGAAGGTGTTGTTGTTGTCCAGGCGTTATTGGTTTGCACATAATCTCCAACAACGACATAACGGGTGGCAACCTGTTTGAAAACGGTCGTCTGATCGTTGTGATAGTACGTTATTTTGAGTACTTCACTGTTTTTGTAGCTATTGTACAACACATCGCCTGTGGTGAATGTAAAACTGGACTCTGCCAGGTGATAACCGGAACCACCGGAATACCAGGTGATATTTGACCACATAGTAACTCCATTTCCAAAATCGAGCTTCACCTTATCGTACAGATAACCCGATTGAGGAGATGGAAGTCTGAATTGAATCACACCTGAAACCTGCCTCTTTTTATCCCAGGAAATCCAGTTCTGAGGCTCATTTTTCAGTTCGTTCAATTGATTTGATGTCACAGAGTTGTTGATATAGAAGCTCATTTTGAGTGGTTTGCCAAACAAACCTGAGGGGCAGGAATTGTTATCACCACTAAAGTTCAGGTTAATAGAATATGAGTAGCCATTGATATTCTCACCTGCGTAAAAATTCATTCCAAAGGAGGCTGTGGCAAAACCGAGGCACAGCACCCAAATTAATACGTAAAGAATTGTTTTGTTAATCGGGTAGCCAGCATGCTGGCCATTGTCTCCCTGTGCCCTTGTCTGTTGAAAATCGCTGAGCGGCGGGATTTGTGAAAGGAGTGAAAAGTTATTCATTTAGTTGAAATGTTTAAAGTGAAAAAAGTCAGGTTTCAAAATGTCGGTATCAATAATTCGGCATATATGATGAGTATTCAGGCGAGCTCTTAACCCATATATTCCATGATTAGCCTCTATTGGTCCAACGGCACAAAAGTGGTGAGGAGATGGGGTGTAGCACAAAGACAATTTTGAAGTAAAATCCGGAATAAAAATCACTAAAAACATAAAATAAATATCACAATATGTTGATTTACAGTATTTTAAACTTCTAATAAAATAACGAAAAAAATTGCCAATTTTGCAGGGTTATACACACTATCAAATAGTTGATCATGCAACAAAGCAAGCTCATCCGCCAACTCAAAATCCTCAGCCCTGCGGAACTAAAGCGTCTGTTCCAGTTTTTGAAGTCACCGTTTTACAATGCCAATCCGGCCATGGTAAAATTGTATCTCTTGCTTCGGGCGCATTATCCCGAATTTGATTCCAAGGTGCTGTCCAAAGAAAAAGTGTTCCGGAAGCTGTTCCCAGATCGAACATATGACCATCAGAAGCTGCTCAATTTGATGTCGGATTTCATGGCCATTCTGGAGCAATACCTGATAGTATTACAGCTGGAAAAAGATGAGCTGGAGCAGAAAAAACTGCTTCTTCAATCCTATTTGGAGCGTCCGGATTGCTATGAAATATTTGAGAAAAAAGTGTGGGAGCTCGACAATTTTCTGGATGCGCAGCCTTTCCGAGATGAGTCTTATTTCCAGGAAAAAAAAGATTTAAACCTGCTTTTCTTTGGTCATCCGGGTACCGAAATGGCCTCGGACGGACAAGAAGCACTTCAGAATGCTTTGCGGTATTCCGAAGCCTCTAAAGCGCTGTTGTCAGCTAAATTGCACTGCAGCTGGAATGCCTGGGAAAATGTGGTGGGCGCCAGAAAAGCCATTAACCTAAGCTCCTTGAGTGATTACTATAAAAACAATCCATTGCTCATTTTGTATGAGAAGTTGGCCGTCTTGCAAAGCCATCCGGATATTGCAGAGAGTTTACAGGATCTGGTACAGATGTTTACCACACACGTCAGATCATTTAGACAGAACGATCAGTCAAACATGCTGAAAATATTGTTGAACTTTTGCAATATGGAAGTTAACCGGGGCAAAACCGAGTTCATCGGAACAAGTCTTTCTTTGTATAAAAGTGGTTTGGAACTTGGCAGTTTCCTGTACAAAGGGAGATTAAAAGAATCGACCTTCCACAATATTGTCACCTTCGGCACACTCAATCGTGAATTTGAATGGGCCCAATCTTTTATTGAAACATATCAGCACCTGTTGGATGCCAATGTCAGGGAAGGAGCCCTGGCTTTGGCAATGGGCCAATGGTACTGTGAGAAGGAGGACTTTGAAAAAGCTGTGGAAGTGCTGAATTACTCCTTTTCTGAGCCACTGGATATATATAAGGCCAAGGCAACTACAATACGGGCCTGGGGTGAAATATTCTGGAATGACGACAGCTATTTCGATTTTCTGATTGCCCAGTTGGACGCTCTGGAAAAATACGTCCGCCGAAATCAGGATGTAACGCCCAGCCTTTCCTCAGGCATGCTCAAATTTGTCATTTACACCAGGAGGTTAGTTTTTCTGAAATGGGAGGGAAAAGACTTTTTAGAACTAAAAAATGAATTAAAGGCCGAGCCCAACGTGGTACTGAAGAGCTGGTTACTCAAAAAAGCAGTATAGGAGACATTGCAGCTACTTTAAATCCGCCTCCACTAAGGACTAATGCAAATTTCTGTTTCATGGTAATGTGTTTTTAAATGATTTGATAGGTTGTATTTGCCTATAGTTTTTGTGTCGTAAAGGTGAGGGAGCCAGCCTGGTGCCCCCAAAGACAAATAGGCAATAAAATCAGATAAAAACATCGTTGAAATTTTTTAAAAATCAACGTATAAAACTATATATCAATACTTTATATCAAACATAAAATAAGTAATTAGTTGTAACAATTAAACAATCTGAACATCCTTCTCTAGAACTCCATCCGCCAACTGAAATTGGGTATCGGCCCCAGCTGATACTTGTTTTCAATTTTTCCGGTAAAAGGTTCATAATAATGATAGGCCAGGTTCTGTTGTCCCGTCAAATTCTGAATGTCCAGGGCAAAAATGCTGTTGCGCCTGTCGCCCAGGTTTCGTTTCCAGTACACACGAATATCTGCCCGGAAATAGTCGGCATTTTGGATAACATACCCAGCAGATTCATCAAATATGGTGCGCTTAGCCGACATGGATGCTGCCAGATCAATATTTGCTTCTCTGGGACCACCTGCCCAAACGCCTCGAATGCCTACACCGATGATTCTGGTGATCCCGGCCGTTTTTTCACGTTGCCATTCCTTGCCAAAAGTCACATTGCTGAGATGACCAATGTTCCAACGCGAGTGCAACCATTGGTCTCTGATCAACTGGTAATCAGACCTGAAAATACTGCCGTTGGCGGCAAAGAACCAGCCTGCATGCAAGCTGCGTTCAACGCCCAGTTCCAGTCCGCGGTTTCGAGCTTTTGATTCTCCGAATACCGGTTGATCTGTGATAAACTCAGGGTTGTTAAAGAGCGAAAGAGTTGATGTGAGATTTGCCGGAATGTTGTCTATATTCTGCTGGAAAAGCTCTGCAGTAATTTTCCAGAAAAGAGAAGGATTCCAGGTATATCGGATTCCGGATTGAAAAGATGAAATGTATGGCGCCCGGTAATCTGGACCGGGGAAGGGCGAGGTTACATATTGCAACCAGATTGGTGCATCTTGTTTGTACAAGCCAGCGCTAAGTGAAACGCGGTGTTTAGAAGCTATCCTATAGGACAGTAAACCTCTGGGAGCTGGTTCCATCTCCTTGTATGCTGAGTTGTAGTGAAACTGAGCGCCCAGTTGCGAGTTCCATCGGCCTTTTTGAGAATTCCAGTCCCAGCGAAGCCAGGGTTGAAGGTTTTGGTAAGCTACTGTGCTAAAATAGTAGTTCTTTGTCGGGGGGGTAATTTTACCATCAAAGTAAATATGAGACATTTGCGTTCCTGCGGAAAGCTGGTGCGATCCAAGTTCAAGGTGGTACTCAATTGACCCAGATATTCGGGTCTCTACACGGAAGTCACTAAAACCTACGTATTCCGGATGTGGTGACTTATACAAATACTTAGACCAATCATTTGATTGAGATGAATAAACCAATGCTACTTTTATCCAGCTATTCTTTGAGCTTACCCACTTGCCGGAACCACCAAAGATTCCGGTGCTTGAGCGGAAATCGATGTTGTATAAATCTTTGTCGTACATAACCTCCGTACTATCCTCTTTGTGTGTAAAGATATTTTTACTACCACCACCAAGCCCAAAAACAGAATACTGCCCACCCTTCTTACCGGTAAAATTCAAATTCACCGACAAATCCTGAAAATTGATCTGTTCATCACCAAAAGACACACCCAACTCTCCAAGCAAACCAACGGTTGAATAGCGATAGTTCACCAGATAGGAGCTGTTGTGTTTTTTAGACAATGGTCCTTCCGCAGCCAGATCAAGTCCGATTAACCCCGCCTGAGCTGTAAATTCATGTTCCCGTTTGTTGCCTGTACGCAAGTTCATATCCATCACTCCCGCTACGGCATCTCCGTATCCAGCCGGGAAAGCACCCGTAAGAAGAGATGAGTTATCGAGCATTTGGGCGGAGAACATCAGCACACCACCGCTTGCACCGGCCGGGGCATCAGAGAAAGTTCCCGCATTCGGCAAATGATTTGGATTTACAATATCAAGTCCTTCGATGCGCCATCGCACCATGGCCGGACTATTGCCGCGAATGCTCATCATGTTGGTTCCATCATCTACCTGAGACACCCCTGGAAAAGCTGCTGCCAGTCGACCGGGATCGAAGAACATCGCCGGGAAGCGCAGTGTCTGATCGCGCGTGAGTGGGATTTCACTCATGGGTTGTAGTGGCCGCCCGCCCGGAGCACTGGTTGCAATGGTCACCTCTGGCAATTCGGTATTGCTGCTTCGGAGTTCAATTTCCAATACATGTTCTTTGCCAGCTTCCACCTGGGTTTCGGTGAGATAAACCGTTTCAAATCCGATGGCGGATACCTCACAGCGATAATACCCTGCTCTCAGGTTTTCAAATTCAAATTCACCTTCCGGGCTGGTCGCTACAGCAAGTGGGGTCGCCTCACTCTTACTTGGGTAAATACTCACCGTGGCTCCGGTTATGGGTTGAAAATTGCTGGCAGCGCGGACGATGCCTCTTAATGTCTGTGCGGAAATTTGTGTTGAAACGAAAAACAGAAAAATCAGAACTGAGGAGCGGCAAAAAGTGCTAGTGTATTTCATAACCAAAACGATCGCAGATGATACGGTGACTTGTGCGAAGGTAATTATTGAACACTGACAATTATGACCTTATCATTAGCAAATCATGTTTTCGGAAGTGTTTTGTTTGACGCCCACTTTCACAATTACCTGTTATTTCCTTATGATTTGTTAATTACCTGTTATTTCCTTATGATTTGTTAAACGAAGAAAGCTTTGTAACTTACCTTTGAAAGCATTCGTCGCGCATGTATTTGTTCACTAAAAACTTCCTATTATGCCAATTTCAACCATGACCCGCAGGGCTTTCTTTCGCGGGAAATCGGAAGATTCTGCAAAAACTTCACACACGGTAAAAAACAGTCTGGGAATGACCATCGGCAATTTCCCTTTTGCCGCACAGGAACTTCCGGATGTACCGCCACCTGCGGAGAAAATTACCTTAAACGGCACTCTTAATCCTTACAATGGCCCCTGGGGTTATGAGCAGGCTGCTCACCTGCTCCGACGTACGGGTTTCGGATTAAAGAAATCTGAAGTCGATGCCCTCATGGCTATGGACATGGACAGCGCTGTTGATCAGGTATTAGCCGTGCCGGCCAATTTACCCTCTCCGCCACTGAACAACTACAACAACCCGGATTTTACAGACCCAAACGTTCCCCTTGGTCAAACCTGGGTAAACCAACCTTTTGAGCAGGACGCAGAATTTTATCGCGTCGAAAGCTGGCGAGGCTGGTGGCTCGATCGGATGATTAATCAAAGCTTTAGCATCCAGGAGCGCTTAACGCTTTTCTGGCACAATCACTTTGCTACGGAGACACAAATAGTTCCCTGGGGTCGCTCCTGCTATGAATACAATCAAATCCTGCGTGAAAATGCTATGGGCAATTTCAAGGATTTTGTGAAATCAGTGACCAAAGAAGGCATGATGTTGGTTTACCTTAATGGGTATCTGAATAAAGCCGGAGCACCAGATGAGAATTATGCCCGCGAACTTCAGGAGCTATTCACCATTGGCAAGGAAGGTGGCCAACCATTTACAGAAGATGATGTTGTGGCAGCCGCACGTGTTTTAACTGGATGGCGCATAAATTTTCCGACAAATAATGATACCTATCACTTCCCTACCGAGCACGATTTCAACGATAAACAGTTCTCTGCTTTTTACAACAACACGGTAATTCAAGGCAGTATTGATGGAGATGCTGAGCTTGATGCCCTGCTCAACATGATCTTCCAGCGCCCTGAAGTGGCGGTTTTCATTTGCCGCAAACTCTATCGCTGGTTTGTTTACTACGACATCACCCCTGATACGGAAGCCAATGTCATTCAACCGCTGGCTGATATTTTCCGCAACAACAATTATGAAATAAAACCTGTGCTGGAAGCCCTGTTGAAGAGCGAACATTTCTTTGAAGCCGCACAAACAGGATGTTTTATCAAAACCCCGGTTGATATTTCCATAGGCGCCATGCGCACCTACAACCTGACCATACCGGCCAGCACTCCATGGGATCAGTTGATCATGCAATACTATTTATCACTCTACCTCTCCAATATGAGCATGCTGCCTGGCGATCCGCCCAATGTTGCCGGTTGGCAGGCATTCAGACAAACTCCACAATACTACAGGATCTGGATTAACGGTGATACGCTTAAAAACCGCAACTCTTTTACCGATATTCTGACAGCCTCCTTTATTGCGTCAGAAAATGATACGCTCAGCATCGATCTGCTGGCATTTGCCGCTCAGTTTGATCATCCCGAGGATCCGGTTGCTTTGATCGATGATATGATGAAGCTACTGCTACCCCAGCCAATTTCAGCTGCAAAGAAATTTCTTCTGAAGACCATTTTGCTTTCCGGATTGCCAAGTGACAGCTACTGGACAGCAGCCTGGAATGAGTACATAAACAACCCTGGCGACCCTATGGCAAAAGAAGTGGTCAGGACAAGACTTTTAGCTTTAAACCTCTATGTGACACGCCTGGCTGAATTCCAGCTGGCTTGAACCAATTGTAAACCTAAAGTCTTGACAACCATTGTCCGGGCCAACTTTCCGGACTCTTAAAACACTCATCAACAATGAAAAGAAGAAAATTTCTCCGCACGGCAGGTTTGGCAACAGCCATTACGCCGTTTGCTTATAAAGGAATCTCCATAAATCCTGTAACAAACACCTCTATACTAGCCAAACTTGGCGCCTTAGGTAGTTTTACCGACAAGATCATGGTGTTTATTGAACTGAATGGCGGTAATGATGGCCTCAACACCCTCATTCCAACCGATCAGTACAGCAACCTTTCCATACACCGCCCGCAAGTGCTGATTCCTGAAAACCAGGTATTGTCCCTTTCCGGCATTTCCGGCACCGGCCTTCACCCGGCCATGACCGAGTTAAAACAGTTGTTCGACAATGGAATGGTTTCCGTAGTGCAGAATGTAGGCTATCCGGACCAAAATTACTCCCACTTCCGCTCTGCCGATATTTGGGCAAGCGCAGCCGACAGCGATGAAAGCCTGGACACCGGCTGGCTGGGGCGTATGCTGGAAATAGAACATCCCGGTTATCCAACTGGCTATCCAAACCCGGACACACCAGACCCTCTGGCGATTAACTTAGGCTCTGTTTCCCCACTTTCATTTATGGGAAGCGGATTCCCGATGGGCATTTCCATTGGCAACCCGGAGGATGTGTACAACCTGATCAATGACTTTGTCGAACCGGCGCCCAACACTCCTTACGGCGATGAACTGACTTACATCCGCAAGGTGATGCAATACACCAAAGTTTATTTTGATGTTATTAAGGATGCCGCCTCTATAGGGCAAAATCTGAGTAGCCTGTACCCCGCAGAGGGGGTTAATCGCCTGGCCGACCAACTGTCAATTGTAGCCCGTTTAATCAATGGCGGTTTAAGCACTTCCGTTTATCAGGTGTCCATAAATGGATTCGATACCCACAGCGCTCAGGTAGAAATGGGTGACCACACACAAGGTGCTCATGCAAATTTGCTTGGTATGATTTCAGAGGCCATTTTTGCCTTTATGGATGACATCAATCTGATGGGCAAATCCGACAAAGTGTGCGGCATGACCTTCTCTGAATTTGGTCGCACCATCGGTAGCAACCTTAGTTTTGGAACCGACCACGGTGCTGCTGCTCCGTTGTTTGTATTTGGTAAAGGTGTAAATCCAGGCATCATCGGTAACAACCCGATTATTCCTCAAAACCTGAATATTTCTGCAGATGTAGATATGCAGCACGATTTCCGTTCTGTGTATGCATCTGTTATTCAGGATTGGTTTGGCCTGGGTACCGGCACAGAGGTACTCAATGACAGCTTCCCGATCCTGCCTATTTTCAAAGGCGTGTCAGGAACCAAGGAGTCTCCGGGCAGGAATGCATTTGAGGTTGGTAATTTCCCGAATCCGGTTCATACCACTTCTACCATTCAGTTTACCATACCGGCCGCGCAAATTACCCTCACGCTGTTGGATGCTCAGGGACGAGCCATCCGCACCATTGCAGAAGGTAATTATCCCGCGGGCGCACATAAAGTAACTTTCGAAAGAAATGGCTTGCCGGCAGGCAACTACTATTACTTATTGAAAGTAAATGGATTGGGCGTTACGAGAAAACTCCTGATCCTGTAGTCAAGTACTGAAATTTCACCACAGATTACACAGATTTTCACGGATTGCCTTCGGCAATTCCTTGATCTGTGAGTATCTGTGGTGAATTTCCACAGCACTTGACTTCTGTCCAGATGCAGAAAAATTGCCAGGTACTCAGTTTCACCTAACCTTGAATACCACCCTTCTGTTTTTTTGTCGACCTGTCGCAGTGTCATTGGAGGCTATCGGACTTCCTTCACCGTATCCTTTCCAGTTCAACTGATCAGGCTGGACGCCTTCAGCAATAAGGGCCTTGCAAACTGTTTGTGCTCTTTGTTCCGAAAGTTTCTGATTGTAGTCAGCGGCGCCAACATCATCGGTATGCCCACCTATTTCAACCTTGAGTGAAGGGTTCTTCTTAAGTACCGCAGCCAGACTCTCGATGGCTGATTTTGATTGAGGTTTCAATTCAGCATTACCGCTTTCAAAAAGCAAGGCCGATTGGAGTGTATAGTTCTTTTTCGTTAACAGGGCTGTTTCAATATCGGTTTCCTTATCCTCCACTACGGCAAAATCATCAAAAAGGTAATAGGCAATGCGCTTGGTTTTTTGCCAGAATTGCAAGTCCATATTGCTTTCGTCCAACTGCATTCGGGTTTCCGCATCCATATTTACTTCTGTTATGGCATCGGAATAGAAGTTTCCAAATAAAAAGTACTTGTAAGGCTTGTCGGCTTTGAATGAAAAGGATATTTGTTGCCACTCCCCATCAGTATTAACCATTTCGGCATGATTGAGCTGGGGTGTCATCGGGAAATCGACCAAACTTGCCATAAAATTTTCCCTGGGTTGTATCCTGCCTTCCGAAAAATAGAAACCAAAGTTTCCGCAGAAAACGGGTCTGATACTTGTTTGTCGTCCAAAAACCTCATTCAAATGGAAAATACCCAGAGAGTCGTGGCTTTGCACCCAGAAACTCACCTGGTATGTCTTGCCTTTTTGCAAGGGCCGGGCCAAGGTGCCTTGAATCAACTCATGATAATCGTAAGAGAATTGCCCATCCTGAAAAGGGTGATACATGATCAGCCCCACCATTTTGCTGCCTCTTCGGGGTTTGGGGAGCGAGAAGCATGATTCGCTGTCATCCACCGTGATCAAGTCCGGCGTTTGCATATCAAAGGTTTGCCAGGCTTCAGCGCTGTTTAGCGCATCCGGATTGCTGGAAAACTTACAGGGTGGCGGCCCCTTGAGCAAGGTACCGTTATTCTTTTCCAATCGTTCAAAACTTCCATTTACTACATAATTCTGGCTAAACAACATACCGCAAATGAGGTTACATAACAAGATGAGTCCGGGTCGCATAAAAGGAGTGTTTTTTTACTAGGTGCCTTCTGGGCATACTGTGCTGCAAGCGTATTAAATTTTCTCATTCCAGCAGTTCTTTTTGCCAAACCTTGACCTATGGGTTCTTCAATACGCACACTTGTTCGTTTCAGGCGTAGATTTGCCATCTAACTCAACAATTCGTTTTTTATGAAAAACACCATTGTAACCACCATCCTACTGCTATTTTCTTTCCAGGTATTGCTACAGGCTCAGACCCAGATGTTTGAGCGATTGTCCTACCCGGTTGAAGTAAATAATATTGATTTGAAATTCCCTTTTGCTGGTGGCCTGAATGCCCCTCAGTTTTCACAGGCAGACCTTAACCACGATGGTTTGCAGGATTTGGTGATTTTCGACAGGGCTGGAAACATCCCACTCACCTTTCTGAATAATGGAACGGTCAATGCGGCGGATTACACTTTTGCACCGGAATACGCCTGTTATTTCCCTGCCCTGGTGGATTATGTGCAAATGCGCGACTTCAACAAGGATGGTGCTGCGGATATTTTTACTTCTTCCATTGCACTCGGGCGTCAGGAAATACAGGTGTACAGAGGATATTACGACGGGGATGTATTAAAATTTACCAACTACTATTTTAAACAACCGGGCTGTCTGACATGTGACTCACTATATGTTTATTACCCTGACGGCCCATTCTGGAATAACCTGCCCATCAACAAAGGTGACATACCTGCCTTCGACGATATTGATGGTGATGGCGATCTCGACATTGTCACTTTTGAATCTTCTGCCGGCGGGCATGTTTGGTTGATCGACAATAAATCGGTGGAAATGGGTCTCGGGCTGGACGACATGCGCTTTGACCTTACGACCCAATGCTGGGGAGGATTTTACGAAAGCGGCATCGATGCCTGTTATTGCGACCTGGCTCCGACAACTGATTGTTGTGCCCCCTGTGCAGTTGGTCCGGTTGATGAAAGAAACGGGGCTCACCCCGGCTCAACTTTAATGACCTACGACCAGGAAGGCGATGGCGATAAGGAAATAGTTTTAGGGGACATCTCTTTTTCTTGTCTGAATTATCTGGAGAATGGCGGTTCTAATACGGATGCCTGGATGACCAGTCAGCAGACCGGCTTCCCTGATTACGATGTGCCGGTAGAATTATCTGTATATCCAGCGGCCTTTTACATGGATGTAGACAATGACGGAAAAAAGGACATGATCGTGGCGCCTAACAACCCTACGATTTCCGAAGACAGAAAAAATGTGTGGTATTACAAAAACACCGCATCCTCAGGCCACCATTTTGAGTTGCAGCAAACTGATTTATTCACCGGCAACATGATCGACATCGGCACGGTGGCTCACCCGGCATTTGCAGATGTAAACGGCGATGGCCTTACCGATCTGGTTGTTGGGAATTACGGTTTTCACACGCCTGGCGTGGCCGTTAACGGCCGCCTGACGCTGTTTTTGAACACAGGTACACCTTTCGCCCCTAAATTTCAACTGGCCGATAACGACTGGCTTGGCATGTCGGAGTTTACCCCTGGCGACTATGATTTTGCGCCCACTTTTGGCGATATCGACGGCGATGGCGCCAAGGACCTGATCGTTGGCAGCAATATCGGCGGCGTGTATTGTTACCGGAATCACGCCGGACCGGATGAGCCAATGGATCTGAGCCGCGATTTTGACGTGATGTGGGTTAATATGGACGTAGTAGGTTCTGTATCCACACCCTTTTTGTATGATCTGGACAAAGACAATCTGGTTGACCTTGTAGTTGGGGAAAGAACCGGGTATGTGAACTTTTTCAGGAATATGGGCACAGCCACCAATCCTATTTTTCCGGCTGTTCCTACTTATGGCAAAGTTGGCCAAATTGACACCAGAACTCCAACGGATCCCGCCGGTTATGCAGCCCCGGTTATTATTGAAACCACTGATGGCCCGGTCATCATTGTAGGCGCACAAGGCGGGCATCTTGAAGCATATTTCGTATCTGAAAACTACGAAGACACCTTTTTCCTAACCGATGAAAAATGGGGGAATATTGATGTAGGTTCTCGCAGCCACCCGGCTTTGGCTGATATTGACGCAGATGGCATGCTGGAAATGGTGGTGGGCAACTACCGCGGAGGCTTGGAAATGTTCAAAACAACGCTGGTTGATTGCGGTGTTTCCGCAGCCATTGATACCCCGTCTGAATTGGAATCGAGGTTATTGATTAGTCCTAATCCGGCAAATGACTGGGTAAAACTTCAATGGGCCGGGTACGACGGACAATGGCGGATATTTAATTCCCTGGGGCAAATCGTTGGTTCAGGTTCACTCGACCATGGTTTGAGTTATATAGATGTAAAGACTTGGCCGGCCGGAGTATATGTGATAGAAGCTGCCTCGGGTAATAAGCGACAAAGCGGCAAGATGGTCGTAAAATAGTTTGGGGAGATTCGGCTGGGAGAAGGTAGAGTCAATTTCTATTGATTGATGATTTACAATTACATGATTACATGATTGATGATGTGATAAAAGATCAGATGTCAATCTTTTCTCCCGACAAGCATCTTCCATGACGTCACATAAAATTCAGGTATATACCCAATCGCTTGCAATGCATTGATCCTGAAATGCCTGTGTAGGTATAATTGCGTCAGTACAAAGCTCACTCCATACCCGATCAGCGTGGCCCAAGCGGCGCCTCGCAGACCATACCATTGAATAAAATACCAGCTCAGTACCAGATTTAATACAGCCGTAAAAAAGGTGTAGGCAAAGTTTATATGTGGCTTGCCGGTTGCGTCCAGTATGGTACCAAATTGAACTGCAAAAGGAAGCAACAGCCCAAAAAAGGCTGTAATGACCAGGATATCAGCAGACTCCAGATAGGCATCTCCGGCAAAAAGCAGCATAATGGTTTCGGGGAAAAGGAGTATACCAAGAATAAACGGAAGCACAATGGCTAAAATGGCGCCTACGCTTCGTTCATATAATAGCTTGATGCCATTTGGCCCCTTTTCCCTTAACCGCTCGGATCCCTTGGGGAATACTACGGAGGCGATGCTAAATGATGGCGCTTCAACCAATTGCGTAACCTTTCCCGCTGCCTCATAAACAGCAAAAGCAGCCGGACCGATCAGATATCCCAAACTTAGCTTATCTACATTTTTGTACAACATGGTGCTGAAATTTGTGCCAAGCACCCATTTGCCATAGCTTATCAATTGTTTTATCCAGTGGAAAATTTGATTGAAACTATTTTCACCCATATACTTTGGCTGAACAAGTTTTTGCAGAAAGTACCAGGAGGCCATTGATCCTATGCATAAACCAAGAAGCATGGCCATTGCCAAACTGAATAAATTAACCGAAGCACCGCTGACGTAACAATACACCACCCAACAGAATATCGCAGCCTTACTGCTGATATTGGCCAAAAAAATGCCTTTAAACTCGTGTAGCGCCTGCTGGATGTAGTTAAAATGCGTGAGTATTACCTGAATAAAGCTAAGCACGAAATACACCGGAATAATCCCCAAAAGCTGAGGGACATTCCAGGAGTCAGCTATCCAATCCATGATCAGCCAAAGGATCAGGTTGCTGCAAAAGGTAAAGAAAACATTGAGCAGGAACGCGGCTTGTTTGAGCGAAACATAAGACTGCGGCGATTCTCTGGTGAGGGTTAAGTTTCTCACCAGTCCATTTTGGATTAAACCCGAGCGAGCCATATCCAGAAAGTAGGTGATGAGCAAGAATAATCCCCAGGCGGCAAAATCCTCTTTCGACAAACTCCTCAACAACAACATAGCGGTGCCCAGGGAAAACAGCATGCCCAGAGCCCGTTCAAACAGGGCGAAAAGTGTGTTTGTTTTAGTTTGTGACATCAGGCGGGGGACCGTGAAATGATTACATAATTTTCTGTGGATTTACTTCGGTGAGCACGGCTCCTGCAAATTTGTCCTTAAGATCTCGAAGGTGATCCAAGGCATCCTGATCGACATTTCCAATGGTGGAATTAGCATTGAAAACGGCGATCACTTTTTCGGCATACGGCTCCAGTTCCTGTGCGTCAGAATATTCATTTATGGCCGCTGCTTCCATTAAAATGATGTCGTACTGTTGTTTGAAATCTTCCAGTAAGGCTTTAAAGGATTCATTATCGAGCAGCTCACTTGGCGATTGACTTAGGCCGGTATTTCCCAATACATCCACGATGTCCAGGTCATTTGTGTTGTCTGCTTTAAGTTTCAGGTGAAACACTTCTTCTAGTTTGTGTTTTTTCACCAGCTTATTGACTTCATCACTTCCAACAGAAGGCCGGTCGACATAGCTTTCAGGCAATGGAGATTTGAAATTGGTATCAAGTACCAGTACTTTTTTGTTGTTGTGCGCCAGCGAATAGGCCATTGACAAACAGAAAAGTGTTTTCCCTTCTTTTTTCTTGGCGCCGCTTACGAGGAAAACCTTGGCTTTTGAACGAAGAATTTGCCCCCGGATCTTTCTAAGACTTTCGCGGAACGAGGAAAAGGCATCATCTGTGTTTGCGAAAATCTGTTCCGGTCTAAAACCCTGTACATCAATGATGGGTAGCGTGCCAATGAGGGGTAAATTATTGGTGTATTTCCTGAATAGATCGGGAGATTGTAAACTGGAGTCCAGATAGGCCAGAATGAACAATACAATCACAAACAAAGTCCCAACTACAATAGAGCTGAAAATGCTCAATAAAACTTTCCGGTTTGGCTCCGGCCACTCGGGTAGTAGCGCTCCCTGCACTATGGAAAGTGGATTTTCCACATTCTCTAGCGTCAATTTTGCTTTGATCAGCTCATTGTCCACCTTTTCAAATTCGTACATGGCCCGATTCAAGGCTTCCAACATGCGGGAAGAAACCTCATCATTTACCACCATGCTGCTCAGCTTGTTTTTCAGAGCATATATTTCATTGTTCAGACGGGAATAGCTCTCTTCCGCGTCAATGCGATCAAGATCAACGGATACCCGTTCCTTATACAGGTCTTCCTTGGTTTTTTTCAGTTCTGTATCCTCCGTGCGTCCCTGGCTGCGAACACTGGTTCGCAGGCTTTCTTCAAGGTCTGCATTTGCCTCGGCGAGCGCCGCTTCTATTTCGGGATCCTTCCCACCGGCTTCCATGCTTTGCCGCTTCAGTTCCCGCACTTTTTCCATTTGCTCAACCGTATTGTTACGTTCAAGCAGGCGATTTTTATTCTCCCGGGCATTCCTGGATTCGTTGTCCCGTTCATATTTCTTTATCCGGTCCACCGATTCTGCCGCAGCATTCTTTTTTGCCTGCGCGCGCTGACGGTCCAATTCCAATCGGGATATCTGACTAACCAGTTCTTCACTTTGTCGACCCAGTGCGGGTAGTCCTTTTTGGCGCAGGTATTCAAATCGAACGTCATTTATTGAATCAACCACGGCCTTTTTTTCCGCTGACAGCTTTTGAAACGACTCTACATTTTTGCGCTTTTCTCTCACAGACAAATTGTAATAGTAAGCCAGCAATCGTTGTCCATAGGCGTTGGCCATGAATTGAGAGAGGGAAGGCGATTCAGTTGAAAAGCTGATATCCAGGTAATCTGTAGAAGTCTTGCGTTTTACGCTCATACCTCTCAGCAGCGCATCGTTATCGTAACCATAAGCCCGGGCAATTTTATCCAGCGAAAAGTCTAATTGGGGAGAAAAGTTAAAGTCGGACAGGCTGTCGAGGTTTATTTGCCGGATCTCCTCATAAACCTGTTGCTTTTCTTCTTCTGAATAATTGGAAAGCGCCTTATTCCCGGTTCTAAATGGTTTGTCGCCCGTTTTGCCGGCCTCTGCATCAAAGTCGTGGCGCAGCAATTCAATGGTGAGGAATTTTAGCGTAGAACGGGACTGAGCAAATTCAATCAGGTTCAAAAAGGCATTCTCTACCTGGTATTGCTGCACAAAGGCATCGGAATTGTCGGAATTGATGCCTTTATAATTTACGATCCCGGTGGCTATGATGACATTGGATTTATACAGCTCCGGTTTACTGCTTATAAAAAGAAAGGTCATCACGGCAGCCAATGCCATAGCTGAAACAATCAGCCATTTGCGGCGCTTGAGAATACCAAAGAGGTAGGCAAGATCCATAATCAGTCTGGGATGGGAGTAAAATGACCATAACTGGCCATATATTTATCGAACAAAGGTAGTGCCAAAGGCGTTAAAAAGGGTCTTGTTGCATTATAGCCGTGTTATGAGAAATTTAAAATTGGTCAGAATCCCGACCAACCACCTCAATTTCTTGTTGTTTTGTAGAAAAAAATAATTGTTCACACGCTAAAACGGCGTTATTGCGTTTCCTTTTTGATTTTAAAACTGGAATACAAAGTTTTTTAGAAGTAACTATTTATTCACGCTAGAATTCCGCGCATAGATTATGTTGTATCAACCTTTTGGCCGTAATGGCAAATCCATCAATGACCTACTCACAATCGATATGAAACTCAAACAGTCGCTCCTGCTTTTTTCATTCATTGGTGTTCTGGGACTCGCTTTCTTTTTAACTCCTTTTAAAGGCTTCAATAATGAACCGGACCCTAAAAAGGAAGCCGCTTTAATGCGCTCTGTACTCCAGCACCTTTCAGGCGTGCATTTTCAGCCAAAATCCATCGATGATGAATTCAGTAAATCGCTGTTTCACCTGTATCTGAAAAATATTGACAACAGTAAAAGATTTCTGAATCAGTCAGATATTGACCAACTCATGGTTTTCGAGACTCAACTCGACGACCAGGCCAATGCCGGCACTTTTGAATTTTTCAATCTTTCTGTGTCTCTGTTAGAGAATTCACTTGTCAAAACGCAAGGTTGGTACCAGGAAATATTATCAAAGCCGCTCGACTTTTCTTCTGATGATTTTTTGCAGGCAGACGGCAAGAAACTCGATTGGGCAAAGGATGACGCGGAATTGCGTCAGCGCTGGGAGAAATGGATGAAATATGAGATCCTGAACCGCATCAGCGACGAACAGGCCAAACAGGAAAAAGAAGATTTCACAGGAGAAAAGAAAGACTTTGCTACACTGGAAACAGAGCAACGTGAAAAAGTGCTGGATTTGTACGACAAATGGTTTAAGCGTATGTCCAAAATGGATCGCAGCCGCCGCATGGAGATATTCTTCAACTCCTTCACAAATGTGTTTGATCCACACTCGGGTTATTTCTCTCCCATCGAAAGACAGAATTTTGACATCCAAATGTCTGGCAAACTGGAAGGTATTGGCGCGCGTCTCCAAAGCGATGGCGAAAAAACCACCGTAACCGAGATCGTACCTGGAGGACCGGCCTGGAAGCAAGGAGCACTTCAGGCAAACGATGTGATCCTTAAAGTGGCTCAAGGAGACACCGATAAAGAATCGATGGACATCATGGGTTGGGATATTGACGATGTAGTGTCTAAAATACGGGGAGATAAAGGCACCAAGGTTACCCTGACTGTTCAAAAACCTGATGGTTCTGAAAAGGTAATTGTCATCACCAGAGACGTAGTGATCATGGAGGAAGGCTTTGCCAAATCCCTGATCCTGACCAGCTCAGGCCATGAAAAAGATAAAATCGGGTACATATTCCTGCCCAAATTCTACGCTGACTTCACCTCCTCTGGAGTAACTTCCTGCGCAGCCGATGTGCAAAAAGAAGTAAACAAGCTGAAATCTGAACAGGTAAAAGGCATTATTCTGGATTTGCGCGGCAATGGCGGCGGCTCCTTGCGCGATGTAATTCAGATGAGCGGTTTGTTTATCGAAGAAGGTCCGATCGTGCAGGTGAAAGGTCGCAGAAAAAGTCCTGAGATCATGAACGACAACGACCCCAGGGTTCAATGGGGCGGTCCACTAATCGTAATGGTAAATGGTTTTAGCGCTTCAGCTTCGGAGATTCTGGCAGCTGCCATGCAGGATTATGGTCGCGCCGTGATCGTAGGCTCTGCCGGCACTTATGGCAAAGGAACCGTTCAGCGCTTTTACGATCTGGACAATATTGTTTCCGACGAGTCTGTGAAACCACTTGGTTCCATGAAACTTACCATGCAGAAGTTTTACCGCGTAACCGGAAAAACAACCCAGCTCGACGGGGTGACCCCGGATATCGTATTGCCGGATTTTTACAACTACATCGATAACGGTGAGCGCGATACCGATTTTCCACTTGAGTCTACAACCATCGAAGCGGTTCCATTTAACCAAACCGCTTACCACATTTCCGATCTGGACAAGTTAAAGTCTAACAGCGCTGCACGTGTTTCTGCAGATCCAATTTTCCAGAAAGTGAATGATAACGCCAGCAGACTTCGAAAACTGAAAGATCAAACCAGTTATCCTTTGGAACTCTATAAGTTTAAAAAATGGAATACGAAAATGGATGAAGAAGCCAAGCGCTACGACGACATTTTTACCCCAATTGAGACACTTCAAATCGAGAATCTTGCGGTAGATATGCCTCAAATTCAAAGCGACACCTCTCGTCAGGCTCGCAACGAAAGCTGGTTAAAAGACAGACAAAAAGACATTCAATTGTTTGAAACTGTCCAAATCATGAACGACATGCTTCGCATGGATGCCATGGTTGGAAAGCACTAGGGAGTGCGGAGTGCGGAGTGAAATAATTTAATTGGTTCATCCCGAATTTTCCTTGTAGTGGAAAATTCGGGATGTTTTTTTGGCCGCGCATGTGTCCGCAAATTCACTTTACACCTGCATTCTGACTTTTCCTCCTATTTTTGCCGCAGAATAAGCCATTTATATCATGAAGCAGCCAGAACCGTATAAAATTTCCGTCAACAAGCAATTTGACTTTGATGTACAACCTGAAGAACTTGCCGGGTTGGACATTGTTGCGGAGAGCGATGGCGGCTTTCATGTATTGTTTGAAGGAAAGGCCTACAAGGCTACCTTTCTCAACAGCGATCCTGCCAATCACGGGTTTGAAATAAAAATCAATGGCACCCGCTATGTGGTGGAAATTGCCGATCGATACGATCGTTTGGTGCAACAACTGGGTTTGAAAATTGGCGGTAGCCAGAAAGCCAATATCGTGAAAGCTCCCATGCCCGGCATGGTACTGAATATTCTGGTAGAGCCTGGTCAGCAAGTAACCAAAGGTGATTCTTTGTTAATTCTGGAGGCCATGAAAATGGAGAATATGATCAAAGCCGCAGGTGATGGCGTCGTTAAAGCTGTTCATGTACAAACCGGTGCTGCGGTCGACAAAGGTCAGTTACTACTTGAAATGGAATAGGATTTCCTATCGTCCAAGTTCTTTTATCGCCAGCCAGCTCATCAGTCCAACACCCGTTTCCAGCGCTGCTTCGTCAATATCAAATGTATCCGTGTGAATGGATGAGGTGATACCGCGCTCCGGGTTTCCGGTTCCCAGGCGGTAGAAACAACCTGGCATAGCTTGCGAAAAATAGGCAAAATCCTCGGCGGTCATTCTTCGGTTTAGCTCCACCACATTTTCTTCTCCTAAAAACTCTATGGCCCAGGCTTTTGTCCGGGCTGTAAGTTCTTCATTATTGATAAGCGTAGGATAGCCTTTGTCTATATGGAAATCACAGGCCCCGCCCATGCTTTGCGCTAAGCTTTCAGCCACTTTTTTCATGCGATGATGAGCCTCTTCGCGCCATTTCTCATCCATGGTTCTGAAGGTGCCTTCTATGTATACTTCATTTGGAATGATGTTCGTAGCGCCACCGAGGCTGTTTATTTTTCCAAAAGTCAGCACACTGGGTATGTTTGGGTCGCTGTAGCGGCTCACAATTTGTTGCAGAGTAACCAGAATTTGTGCGGAGATCATAACCGGGTCGATGCAGTCGTGTGGCATAGCGCCATGACCGCCGTGTCCTTTGATTGTCACATAAATTTCATCGGCGGAGGCCATATACAATCCTGATCGCAAACCAATTTTTCCAGCGCGAAGTGGCGGGTGTACATGTTGCCCGAAAATACTCACAGGCTTTGGATTTTCCAGCACACCCTGTTCAATCATAATACTGGCTCCTCCGGGAAACATTTCCTCTCCCGGTTGAAAAATACATTTCACAGTACCCTCAAATTTGTCTCTCAAGGCCTGTAGTACCTGTACTGTACCCAGGAGTGAAGACGTATGAACATCGTGTCCGCAGGCATGCATCACACCGTCATTGGTAGATTTATAGGGAACGTCATTTTTCTCCTGAATTGGCAATGCATCCATGTCTCCTCTCAAAGCGATTACGCGTTTTTCCGGGTTTTTTCCTTTGATGAGAGCTACTACACCATTATCTGCAATACCATGCCTGTGTTCAACCCCCATTTCGGATAGTTTTTCAGCGATAAACTTACCTGTATTGGTTTCCTGAAACGACAACTCCGGGTTTGCATGTATGTGTCGGCGCATGGCTACCACCTCCTGATGATGCTTTTGAGCCAGTTTTTTAATTTCCTCTATCATGATAGCGTCCTGTTTTGGGTATCCTGCAAATGTTGGGAAAATTCAGGGGTTTAGTGCCATTTAGGCATATTATTGTTCATGAATTAGAAGCCAAATCCGGAAAACCAGGCAGGTATTCAAATCCTTCCTTTTCGAAATCAAGCCGGGCACAGATGGTGCATAGGCCATTGGAAATGGCGAGGAACGGAGCTTTTAACTTCAGGTTATATCGGGCGGCTTGCTCAAAGGTGCTGAGACTGAGTTTCACCTTTGGTGATTTGCATTCAATAAGCAGCCAGGGTTTCAGGTTTTTATCGAAAACCACAATGTCACAGCGTTTTTTCAGTCCATTGACCTCTATTCCATATTCCGAGCGTATTCTGTTCAGCGGGTATTTTTTTTCTTCGATTAGAAACTGAAGCACTAATTGCCGAAGCAATTCCTCAGGTGTCATCACAACTTCCTTTTTTCGTATCGGATCAAATACAAAGGTGTTTTCTTCCGATCGGGTGATCCGAAGTTTTGATTGATATTTCAGGAAGTCCAGCTCTAACTGCATGGTGGGATTTCTATTACTACTCTAGCATTTATAATGAGTTTTATTTCCCGCAGATTTTTCTGTGTAGAATCTGCGGGAAATAAAACTCAACAATTCACAATTTAGTACCAAAATCAAAGTTCTCGTGTCCGTCTGCGCACACGCACCTGAATGGCTTTTTCCACAGACTTTTCGGAAATCAGGATCAGGTATCCGCCGCCACCGGCGCCACTGAGTTTCCAGCCCAAGGCAATATCCCGATATTCTTCAATCATATTGAAAATGCTCTGATCCACCATATTGGGGAACATCGCGATTTGTGCTTCAAATGATTCGCGAAAGCTATTTCCAAATGCTACCAGGTCTTTTTTCAAAATAGCCTCCCAACACGCTTCAGCAGCCTCAGCAAGTGCTTTGGCGCCTTGTTCATTAATCCTCGTATCTGTCAGCACATCATAGTCATTGACACGTGGACCCAGGGTCACGAGATACAGGTGTTTTTCCAGCCAATCCAGTATATCGTCATCATGGATACTTTCTATGCTTTCCGGCCAATAGCCTCCCTGGTAATTTGATTTATTCAGTCCTGGCATCACGATCCCAATTGAGTCCTGAGAACCAGCTATTTCTGTAGATCCAGGAGGGTTATCGAAGCGGAACAGCATTTTGGCCAGTTTTTCCGGGTCGCCAGGGGGCAGGTTTACCCGCCACAGTTCTATGGCCGATTTACGGGTGCTGGTGGCCATACCACTTCGGTAGTTGAATTCCTGCGTAGGTTCTATGCTGATGGTGAGTACAGGTCCTGGGTGAAATTTTGACACATAAGGCTGATCGAGCCAGCCTCCGGCCAGATCAATCCGGTATGGAATGGTGCACTCTTCGCGTAGAGCCGTAGTACTTCTGGCTGGCAGATCTCTGGCTGGCTTGCGTTTGGAAACCTGGTACTGGATACCTTTTTGCCGACAAATATTTTCCTTGTCGGGCGTATGCCCATCTTCATTTACAAAAAAAACATCCGGCCGGATTTCATCCATCTCCGACAAAAAATCCAGAATACCAGAGCCCTGGTTTATTAGTACCTGATAAACGCAGGACAGTGCTTCGAGCATAAACTGTCGTTCTGCCTGAGGGTTTACGGGTCTTCTTCCTTTCAGTCCAGCCACGGTTTCATCCGATCCGATACAGACGTATAGATCTCCCAGACTTGCTGCCTCCTGTAAAAATGCCACATGTCCACTGTGCAGCAGATCGAAGCAACCCGTGACCATTACTTTATCGGGCATATTTGATGTTTTTGTGCAAAACTACCCGATCTTTCTTTAATATTTGCCTCCAGAAAATTTCAGCACAGAATTCAACAAGGCAAACCAGCCTGGCACATTTTCCTGCAAGCGAGCAGTTTCAGCATTTTCATACCATGACCAACCAAGCCATATTGCTTCGATATTTCCCTGTCTGGCTTTTTATGGCAATTGCAGTGCTTTCTCTTGTACTCGGTTTTAATGGATTGTACGGGCAGGATTCACATGAATATCTACGGCTTAGCAAGGCCATTTTTGATTCATGGACTAGTCATACAAACTCCAGCATCTCCTCCTACACCGAATTTGGCATTGGGTACCCTGCTACCGGGGCTTTGTTACAGTACTTGGTAGGGAATGCCCGTCTCGGATTGCAAATATTGTCGTGGTTTTCCTTTGGGATGTCTGCCTGGATCATGAATCAGATCCTTGCTGTTATTTCTCATGGAAGCAGGGCCGATAGTCGCTTTGTTTTTATTTTGCTGAGTATGGTGGCCGCCCCGGTATTTCTTCATTCCGGTTTTGTGATCATGAGTGATGCTTTTGCCTTGATGCTCACACTGGCTGCGTTTTTCTACGGTCTTCGGTGGATTGAATACGAGCGGGAGCCGGATACAATTTGGGCAGCCATATGTATTACATTGGCTATCTCGGTACGGCTCAGTCTGGCGCCTTTGTTGATACCACTCGGATTGATCTTGAGCTGGTTTTTATTTGAAAGAGGCAACTATTTCTACCTGGCGGGAGTATGGCTGGCAGCCTTAGGCGTATTGCTTTTTAATTTTGTGTGTGAGAATAACCCTTTGCTACACCCGTTTCAGCATTCAAACCTGCACTGGTCATTTTCACATTTCTGGCAAAGAAGCTTTCAATTTGAAAGTGGCCTGACAAGCTATGCATTCCCCAATATTCTTTACCTCTTTTTCCCCTTGATGCATCCGGGGTTTTGTGTGGTATTGCCCGGACTTTATTTCCTGGCGAAAAAAACGGACCTAACCTTGCCTGCCAAAAAAACCATCCTTTTCTGCCTTGTACCATACCTTCTATTGATCGGCGGGCTGCCGCATCAAAACCTGCGTTTTTTACTGCCAGTATATATGATGGTCTTGTTAATCGCTTTTCCGGCCTGGGACAGGTTGTATTGTTATGGATTATACTTTTTTAAACGGCTGACATGGGCGATACTATTGGTGAGTTTTACCCTGCAAATTGTTTTTTGCGTTAGAATTTTGACACCAACCATCAAACGAAACCGCCTTGAACAAAGTACTGCTAAGAGCATTCGCCCGCTGATTCCGGAAAAATCAACACTCTACGGTTTTGATCTTGACATTGCCATGCGGACTTATTTACCCGAAATCAATCATAAAAACCTCTGGGAAGAGGAATATGCCCATTTTACGCCCGGTGCTTTTGTGCTGTTTAATCCCGAAGCACTAAAAACCCAGTGGGAAGGACTTAACCCAATGATCAATTGGAAAAACCTGAATACAAGGTACAAACTTGAAACGGTGCAAACCCTGGAAAATGGCTGGACACTTTACCAAATTGCCGACGCTACATATTGACTTCTTCCCAGGCAGTAGCCAGATCCTTTCGTCCAATCATTTTCTGCCTGTGTTGCTTTTTCTGACTTGAAACCTTTTTCAACAATTCCAGCTGCCGGGGCGAAAACAGGGCTTCCGGAGATTTCTTGTCGCCAATCAGGCTGTTCGCCCTGCATGCTTGCAAGGTAGTCATGGGCAAATAGGCATACTCTGTATGAGACAGGTAGTACTTGGGTTCTCTGTCTATGCTGAATCCATTATTGTTGGAACAAGCAGAAACACCTTGAGGGTTGGTTAAAGATTTGAGTTCAGCTTTTTCAACAATTGCCGGATTAAATTGGACTTTCACGACTTCTTTTCCACTCTGAAACCCGGGTTCCGTTTCAATCACACCCGGGATATTGCCAAAAATGCCTTCTCCTTTCCAGAAGCAATACATGGAAAAGGTAGCCGTTTCAAGCCCCTTTTCTCTCGCTTCCATTTCTTCTTCCAGCAATTGCAGATAAGGTGGAACGGCAATTAAATTTTTAGTCAAAGCCTGATTAATTCCCCGAACCAATTGCGCTGGTGAGTTGAAATTGGGCATACGTGGTACGAGGTCAGAATAATTCGCATCTACAATGCGCACCACCGGGTTGTTCCAGGAAGGTTCTTTGAATTTCTTCAGCGCTTCCGCGTCCTTTCCACCTTTGTTGTTGTAAATACAAACCGGTATGAAATAGGTTTCAATGGCCTCTACAATGAGCGGGTGGGAAAGTGTAGAATTACCGAAACGCGTGCAATTAGAGCATCCGGGCACTTCCTGAAAAAGGATCAGCATGGGTTTTCCGGCTTTAACAGCGCTTGTATGTCCAGACTCCAGATTGCGATCCCAATGAACCTTTCCAAGTTCTTCCGGGTTTCCAGAATCATCCATATTACTTACAGATGTGACTATTCCAAGAGACGTTTCAGTTTCACCGCCCTGGTTTTCATGCAGGAAAAGCGACATACCTAAAGCGGCGCAAATGATGAGTCCTATCAAGCTTAATTTTTTCATCCTTCGATATTTTTTTACAAATATGATCTATAGAATTGGCATTCAGAAATTTCAATTTCGTCCTTTGGGGTAAATGTCCGCCAGGCGAAGTAATGTGTTTCAATTCATTCAAATACGGTCAATACTGGGGTAATTTATCTAAAAATTGAGAGCCATGGCTTTCTATTGCCAATAATATTTACCAAAAAAGCGTCCTTTGAGCAAATCAATATTCATTCGGTGCCTTGAATTTTCATGTATGAAAAAGTCAATCATTCTGTTTCCCTTGCTATTACTCACCTCTGCATTGTTGAGCCAGAAAGACCTCACACTGCAAGACTGTTTTGTTTACTATAAATTTTATCCCCAAAACGGTCGTGAGTTCTTTTATATGAACGATGAAAAGCACTATGCCCAGCTGGACAAATCGGGTTTGCATTTGTATGATATCAGCACCGGGACACAGGACTCACTCCTGTTAATTGAGATTCCTGAGGAAATAAGGAGATTTGATCATTTTGAGTTCAGTGATGATGAATCCAAAATACTGCTTCGTACAAAAACCGAATCGGTGTACAGGCATTCTGTTTTGGCCGAATACTATATTTATGAAATGAAAACCAAAGAGACCATTCCCGTTTCTGAAGGTAATAAATTGCAATTCGCCTCCTTTTCTCCTGATGGAAATTTCATTGCCTATGTGCTGGATAACAACCTGTTTGTCAATGACATGATCAATAATGAAACCCTCCAAATCACGGAAGACGGAAAGCAAAATGAGATAATAAATGGTTTGCCTGATTGGGTATACGAAGAGGAATTCAGTCCGGTAGATGGAGAAGGCATGGTTGCTTGCAGATGGAGCCCGGATAGTAAATCCCTCGCCTATATTCGCTTTGATGAACGTGAGGTACCCGAGTTTCCACTCACCTGGTATACGGGCGGTATGTACCCGGAAAGGAGTTCCTTTAAGTACCCTAAAGTAGGCGAACACAACTCAAAAGTGAGCGTCCATTTGTTTGATACGGAAACCAAAAACCATGTTGGCGAGATTATGGGGCTTGAGGAGGACGACTATATACCCAGGATTAATTTCACAGCGGATAATGATCTGATTATCACGCGCCTGAACCGTCGGCAAGACACACTTGAACTGCTACAGGCATTGACCTATCGCGTGCTTTATGACGATGTAGACGGGAAGGATTACATACCTGTAAAATTGCTTTTGCAGGAGACTGACAAAGCCTACGTTGAGCTTGAATGGGAAAGCAACCTGACTTTCCTGGAAAAGGATCTTGACCACTATTTGTGGGTAAGCGAACGAAGTGGTTTCAGACATATATACATGTTACCCATGGATCGCAAATCCGAAGAAATGCCAAGGCCTCTAACCAGTGGAAATTTTGATGTAACGGCTTTTTACGGTGTGGATGAAGAAAGTGGCAAATTTTATTACCAAACTGCCACTCCAACACCTATGGACAGACAGATATGGGTTGGTAGCCTAAGTGGAGGAGAACCAACACTACTCACGCCCGGCCAGGGAACAAATGAAGCAAGTTTCAATCCAGGTTTTCGTTACATGCAACACAGCTGGTCGGATGCGAACACCCCGCCTGTGGTGACCATACGCAATGCAGAAGGCGATTCTGTCAGAACCATCACCAACAACGAACGCGTGAAAAAATTGCGGGAAAGCTATGGTCTTGCGCAAAAGGAATTTTTCCAGTTTACCCTAGCTGATGGAACGGTTTTGAACGGCTGGATGATCAAACCCGCCGTCATGGACAGCACTAGAAAATATCCGGTTCTTTTTGATAATTATGGCGGTCCCGGCTCCCAGACTGTACAAAACAGGTACGACGGATATATGAATACCTGGCAACAATTACTGGTGCAAAAAGGCTATGTAATTGCCAGTGTAGATAACAGAGGTACCGGTTCCCGTGGACGAGATTTTAAGAAATGCACGCAGCTGCAATTGGGCAAATATGAAACGGAGGATCAGATTGCCGCGGCGCGATATGTATCCACTTTGCCCTGGGCAGATCCTGCCCGGATAGGCATTTGGGGTTGGAGTTTTGGAGGGTATCTGAGTACTTCCTGCATTCTAAAGGGTAGAGACGTGTTCAAAATGGCCATGGCTGTGGCGCCGGTTACCAACTGGAAATGGTACGATACAGCCTACACAGAACGATATATGCACACCACCACGGATAATGCCGAAGGTTATGAGCAGAATTCTCCCGTCAATTTTGCCGATCTGCTGTATGGTGACAATTATCTAATCTGTCATGGAATGGCCGACGACAATGTGCACTGGCAGCAAACTACCGAGATGATTAACGCACTCATTGGGGCCAACAAACAGTTTGAAACATATTACTATCCAAACAGGAATCACGGCATTTATGGAGATAATGCCACTTTGCACCTGTTCAGGAAACTGACTGATTTTGTGCTGGAGAAGCTTTGATTGGAATGTTTCTTATACACCGGGTGACTCTGAGTCACCCGGTGTATAAGAAACAGAAAGGGGATGAACGCTGTGGCATTCATCCCCTTTGACTTATGTTAAGGTAGTCAATTACATTTTTACGAAGGTACCTTCATGTACGATCGCGCCGTAACGAACCTGTACTTTGTAAGTACCGGCGGCCATGTTAGCTGTTTCGAGGCGATGAGTAAACTCGTTGCCAGTTTTCTGTGCTTTAAAGTTGGAAACTACCTGTCCAAGCTGGTTCCAAACCGTTACCTGAACTTGTCCACCTCTTTCGTGCTCGAAGGATAGCATGGTATAATCCACGGCTGGGTTTGGTGCAAATTGCATTGGTAACAGAGAAATATGTTGCTCGCGAGTGCCAATAGTATTTGGTTCATAAGCGCCTACGTCTGGAACCAGAGAACGTGGCGTACCTTCAATATCATCAGAAGGAACATCAGGTCCCGCTACACCACCATTACCAGCAGGCTCTCCCATAGAAGGCTTATAATAACCGTTATCCGGGTCTTCAAATGTATTAGATGTGCTTGTGAGGTCTTTAGTTCCCGTCAGATAAGCATCCATAGAGGCATCAGAACTCTGATTACCACCCAATGTGGTAACTGTGGTTACACCGGCTTCGATTTCGTAATTTAGCTGATCAGGATTCTGAATCAGGCAGTTATGCAGAAACAATTGAGCATGCCCGTCATTATCGCCTTCCCATTGTGCGATTCCACCACCTAAAACAGCAAAGTTATCAGCAACTGTACAGTTTACCATTCTCACAACACTAGTAGTACTGTCACTGGCATTGTTGGAAATTCCACCACCAGCGCCATCGCCCGTATTGAGGTTTTTAACAATCACTGTATTCACCATGTCGCAATCAACACTGTTGAGGTTGATACCTGCCCCCTGGTCAAGCGCAACATTATCTACGAAAATACACTTTTCAATGGTTAAAAGGCTATCTCCGTTCGCACTTATGGCGCCTCCAGTATTGCCAAGATTACTTTCGAATCGACTATTAACAATGGTAGCTTTGGTATTCGTATTCACCAAGACTGCACCGGCAGTCCCAGATGTGATATTCTCCGAGAATAAACAGCCATCCAATCCGAGTTTTGTCCCATCATTTTGAGTGAAAATTGCCCCACCATACCCAGCGGAATTGCCTAAGAAACTGCAGTTTTTATAAGTCACGTCAGCCTCAAAACCATTGCTACAGGATCCTCCGCCGCTGTTAGCAACATTTTCCTGGAATGTGCAATTTTCAAAAGTTCCAACACACCCTGCTCCGTAGTTGGCGATTGCAGCCGCGAAATTTCCAGTATTACCCATAAAAGTGCAATCCTGCACATGGAAGTCTGTATCAGCGCTTTGATAAATGGCGGCTCCTGAACTTGGTGCTTCATTGCTTATGAAATCGCAATTTGTCATTACATAATTACCGCGATTGAAGAAGATACCCGTTCCACCATAATCGGTGGTGATGTTGCTTTCAAAAGTGCAATTATCAATCGTACAACTGCTGTTAAAATCACGGCCATCAACATACATACCGGCTGCATTGGAGGCTACATTACCTTTGAAAATACAATTGCTAATAGAATAGGTAGCTTGCCATGTAAATACACCTCCACCATAGTGACCATCGGCATCGTTGTTTTCAAACAAACAGCTGTCAATGGTGACATCTACTGTGGAAACAGGATACAGAGCACCGCGATTGGTAAGATTGTTTTTGAAAACACAGTTTTTGACCGTTCCGGTAGGAGTGTTTCTCAAAATGACAATGCCTTGCTCGAAAGCGATGTTGTCTTCAAACAAGCAATCCTCAATTATGATACCATCACTACCGGCATCAACTGCTGCAATGGCACTACCCGATTCCCCTGTGTTGTTGTTAAAGGTGCAATTTCTTACATGGAGCTTCGTCCCGGCTAAAATGCCGCCGCCACGACGCGTTAAATCAGAATTGGCAGAACCTTTCAGGGTATTCCCGCCTTTGATGGTAAATCCGTCGATGACACAAGGCGTGAAGCCTACAAATGAGGCTGCCACAATTACGTGTACAGCATTGTCTATATGAGAAAGTGAATCTCCGGCTACGTCATTATCTAAGATATCACCGTTTAAGATTGTCGCATTAGCCACAATGTTTCTTTCAGACAAACTGGTTTCTGTTCCGGCGAATCCTCCGTAAAGTTCAACTCCATCGGCAATAAGAAAATAGTTATTGGGTGCTGGTGCCAGGGGTTTATACGTTCCGGCTGCTACCCAAACGGATTGGCCCAAGGTGGCACTTACAAGTGCAGTTTCCAGGGAGGTAAAGGCATTTGCCCAGGATGTCCCATCATTCAGGCCAATAGCAGTATTATTCACAAATATTTGGGCTTTTAACCCGAAGGAAAGCAAAAGAAGAAAAATAGTTAGGCGTTGCTTCATGTCAATTTGTTTTATGTGAAGAGAAGTATTTAAAAACCAAATGTCGTATTTACCCTTTTAATATTTGCACAAATTCTATCAATAAGACTCCATTAGGCAGAAATTACCTTTTCAAGCTGGAAAAGAGAAGTAATTTGGCCTAAACTAGTAAATCACATGAGACTATTTATCAGCACCTGCCTGCTAACCTTGTGTTTATACCACGTTCAGGGGCAAAGATCCATTCCACAGAATTATTACTTACCTCAAATTGAGTACAACTCCGAAATTCCAACCCCCGCGTCCTGGTTAGGGTATCAGGTGGGAGAATGGCATGCAAGCCATGACCAACTATTGGGGTATATGAAAACGTTGGCTGCCGCAAGCGATCGACTGGAATTAATAGAGTATGGCAAGTCGCATGAGAACAGAGCCCTGATATGTCTCTTGATTTCTGATCCGGAAAATCTGGCTAATAAAGAGGAAATAATTGGTCAAAGGTTGCAATTAACGGACCCTCAAAAGAGTAAAAAACTCGCACTGGATAAATTGCCGGCTGTGAACTACATGGGATATTCCATCCACGGCAATGAAACAAGTGGCAGTAATGCTGCCTTTTTGGTGGCTTATTATCTCGCTGCCGGCCAAAGTGATGACATTAAGGAATTGCTTAAAAATACAGTCATATTGTTCGACCCCTGTTTTAACCCGGACGGTATGCAACGCTTTTCCACCTGGATCAACAGCCAAAAATCAATTGAAAACTCAACAGATCCAAATGATAGCGAATACAATGAGCCATGGCCAAAGGGAAGAACAAACCACTATGGATTTGACTTGAATAGAGACTGGTTGGTTGCTCAACAACCCGAATCAAAAGGACGGGTATCTCTTTTCCAAACCTGGAAACCAAATGTGCTAACCGACCATCATGAAATGGGATCAAATGCCACCTTCTTTTTCCAGCCAGGTATTCCCACCAGAGTAAACCCATTTACACCAGCACAAAACCAGATGCTGACCTCGAAAATTGGAGAATACCATGCCCGCATGTTGAGTGACCACAGCATTCTGTACTATTCCGGTGAAAATTATGATGACTACTACTATGGGAAGGGATCTACTTACCCGGATGTTCAGGGTTCAATCGGCATTCTATTCGAGCAGGCAAGCAGCAGAGGCACAGCACAAATGACTGAAAACGGAATGCTGAGCTTTCCATATACCATTAGAAACCAGGTATTTACATCACTGTCAACCTTGCAAGCTGTTAAAGCCATGAGGGTAGAGCTGAATACATACCTAAGGCAATTTTACATCGATGCCTGGGAAGAAGCTAAGAGAGAAGAATTTACAGGGTATGCAATTCAAGGGGACCCTTACCTATTGAATGAATTTTCCAAAGTTCTGAACAGACAAGGCATTGAAAACAGTTCTATAGAATCTGGCCAGAACATACCAGGACTTGATTTTGAAACAAAAGGCGGGTTATTCATACCATGTCTTCAAAAGCAATACAGACTTGTCAAGTCTGTATTTGATCGTCCGACAAAATTCCAGGACAGTATTTTTTACGATATCTCCACCTGGACACTTGCAGATGCTTTTGGGTTGAATTGGGGAAAGGGCAAGGGCAAGGTCAACACCAAAGCATACAACTTTCAGCAGGAGAATTCGTGGCAAAACAACCATGACTTGCCGGTATATGCTTATGCAATTGATGGAAATGCCTATTTATTCCCAGGCTTGGTTTACAAACTTCTCAAATCCGGATTAAGAGTGAAGTTAGCCTTACAGGCATTTGAAATCGATCAAAAACAATTTGACCAGGGAGCCATATTGATATCATCCGATAGACAAAACATGCCTCAGCATGAACTAATGAGGGCAATGGAGCAGATTGCATCGGAAGGGTTCAATGTGCAGGCACTATATTCTGGCAGTACACAAAACGGACCGGATCTGGGCAGCAATAATTTCGAATTGCTACGTGTACCAAAGATATTACTGATCGGCGGAGAAGGGGTAAATGTGGCCTCTTATGGGGAGATTTGGCACTTACTGGATACCCGGTATGGAATCGATGTAATTAAAGTAAGCATGGAACAATTCGGTTCACTGGATATTGACAGGTACAATGTACTTATTCTGCCAAATGGTAATTACAATCAGCTGAATCAACAAAAGTTACGAAGCTTTGCACAAAAAGGTGGTGTCATCATAGCTTTGGAAGGGGCAGTTACATGGATGGGGAATAGCAAAATCTTACCGATAAAAACCAGGAATTCTACTGGCACAAACGATGATCCAAGACCTTACGCCAAATTAACCTCAGACAAAGGTGCTTTGGCGATGCCTGGCGCCATATTTGAAGCTAAATTGGATTTGAGTCACCCACTCTGTTTTGGTTACAGGCAAAACAAATTACCTATTTTCCTGGGAGACACCATTTTTCTCGAAAAGGCTAAAAACCCTTATGCGACACCGGTGAAACTGACAGAAAAGCCACTAATATCCGGGTATGTACACAGAAAAATTTTGCCCTTGGCTTCAGAGGCTTCAGGTGTATTGGTTTATGGGATTGGCCGAGGAAAAGTGATTTGTTTCGCTGGCAACCCAAATTTCAGGTCATTCTGGTTTGGAACAAATCGTCTGTTTGCAAACGCAATCTTGTTTGGCAACCTAATCCAAAGTAGAAGCACGGAAAAATAGCAGGGTAAATTTGCTACAATGCCTGCAACGATTTCAGTTGGAAAAATACAGGAGCAAACAAGCGTTGCCAGGTAATTACCGGTCGTATTGATCAAGGTCATATCGCTCAATTATTCCAATTAGTTTTTTATCGTATGTCTTATCAGTGGCATAACCAATTGATTTAAGCCCTTTTGCCCAACCTCTATAATCCTTTCCATGTTTTTTCAACTTTGCATATTTGCCAGATGAAATAAGGATACTATGTGCTTTCCAGCTTTCAATTGGCGCTTTAAACTTCAGAAAAAAATCTTTGTGGGAATCATCGGTATAGTTGGAGCAATGTCCCTTTTTACAATTCCGCGAAAAACACTTCATACCGAAATGATTGTTGTTTTCAACTGCTAGTTTGCTGGTACCTGCTCTACTCTCAACCAACCCTTGCGCCAAACTGATGCTGGCTGGCACACCATATTTGTACATGTCCTGCCTGGCAATGGATGCATACTTTCGGATATATTGAATGGAACGGTCACTCTTGATATTCTCTCTGGAAACAGGAGCAGTTTCTGAGGTCGGTTTTGACTTCTTGGCTACCTTTTCCTTGGGCTTTGGTTTTGGGACTTTCTTCTTGGAAGTCTGTTTAGTGGATTTGTCCTCGGGAGTAACACTGAATTGTGTTTCACTATATTCAGGAGTGTAAAACTGGCTATTTCCCACAGACAAACCACTGTCTACATTGCCTTTGAACAGGTAAAATCCAGCCGCAAACAATACACTCACCTTCAAGAGAAATTTCTTGTCAAAAGCGATATTTCTAAATTGAATTCCAAAAAATTTGATGGCGTGCCATTTCCTTTTAATGGCCTTAAAAGGAGCAAATGAGCCATCAAAAAACCGCTTTTCCTCTTTGATTTTACCAGTATAGTGCCCCGGCAGGTTGCTTACGGATGGCTGACCATTATAGTGCCGTGCGTTGCTTGTTTTAGAATTTTTGGAAATTAATCCCTCAAATTCATCGAACCATTTATTCTTACCCATGATGAAAAATATTTGCAGATACAAAATTAAAACATTTTGTTTTTTTATTCAAATAATTTTCAAACAAATTCAATTAACTACACGACTATTTTACCGCAAACACCTGCCAGTCAAACACATATATCGATTTTTCATTTTCGCAAAAAAAACATTTTATTTATAAAATACAACAACCTTCATTTTCTCCTAGCCATCGGGCATCCAAATTGTAATTCTTGTCGTCAACCTGGCAGCGGATAATCGGCGCCAGGCGTTTACAATTCACCACGGTCTGGGTCTGTTATCGCGTTTTCAAATCAGAAACTCTTAACTTTCGACCAGGAATCAACTTATGGATTTCGCATTAAATCTGGAACGTACTGAAATTGACTTTGTAGCTGCCTTATCTAGAAAGGAGCGCTGGGCACAACAACTGCTCTACGAGCAGCACTATGGAAAGATGATGGGTGTGTGTTTGCGTTATGCCGGCTCCAAGGATGAAGCACTTGATCTTTTACATGAAGGATTTATCAAGGCATTTCAAAACATTGACCGATACAAGCCTGGAACCTCCATCACTGCCTGGATACGGACCATCATGGTTAACACCTGCATTGATTATTACCGCAGAAATATTCGGCGGAGAACCGAGGATCTGGATCAGGTATATTCTGCCAGTTCTGACGACCCGGATGTTCTAAGCAACTTAACCGAACAGGAAATCCTGGCTGCCGTTCAGGAATTATCTCCTGCTTACCGGGCCGTATTTAACCTTTATGTAATTGAAGGTTATTCTCATAAAGAAATAGGTGAATCCCTTAACATCACTGAAAGCACCTCAAGAAGTAATCTTGTAAAAGCACGATTAAAGCTTCAGGAGTATTTCAGTCAAAAAAGAATGGTGTTTAACCACAGCAATAACAACTCAGAAAGCTAGACAACCGGATTGATGAACCAAGTATCATCTGTTTAATAATGGACTTGAACAATTTTGACAAACATTTAAAATCAAGTCTCGAGAATTTCGAGGTTCCTTTTGATGCTGACTCATGGAATGAGTTGGAATCGCGGATGAACAAAATGTTCCCGGAAGAAGATCCAGCTCCGGTTGAGAAGGTTGACCTGGTTGTGAAACAAAAGCTAGACAGGCTTGAAGTTCCTTACCAGACGTCTCATTGGAATATCATGAACAACGAACTTAATCAGGTGGCTCTGGTTAGGCGTATCCGATTAACCAAGTTAACGGAGCTTGCTATTTTCTTACTTCTGCTGTTGAATATCGAAGGCATGTTTGGCGGATTTAAAGAGGTTATTGATCCTAGTCCGGTAAACATACCTGTGAAAAACCAGCCAATGGCCTCAACGGCTTCAGGCCATTCATCCAATGGAGTAACTGGTTCTACAATTGCTGAATCCGGTTCCCTGGCCAGCAAGGTTTTGGCCATGATTGCTTCCTCTATGCTTGGAGAAGTTAAATCTACACAAAAGTTCATACCTGTTTCGCCAAATACCGTTTCTCCCGGTTCTGTTCTTGATCCAAAGAATTTTTACAAAGGATCTGGAATAATTCCTTTCCAAAATTTTGCTCCCTTACCCAAATCTGCGGATCCTGGGCGGGTCTTTAATAACAAGCCTGGCTTTATTCCTGATGGTATCGACGGCTCCACGCCTAATAACAAGAGCGGTATTTATGCCGGAACCTTTGCCGCGTATGGACTTGATTTTGTCAGTCCAGCAGGCAAGATTTCTAAGTTCGAGAGTTTTGGCGGCGGTTTACTTGTAGGTGTAAAGAAAGGCAGCTGGGGATTAGAATCCGGAGTTTCTTACACGCAGCGTACATTCAGCCCTGTCAAGCATGAAGAAGTTTATGCCGGCAATGAAATTGATGGTTATTTATCAGCCTATGTTCGCACTGTAAATGCAGATGTTTTCTCGGTTCCTTTTAAAGCAAGCAAGCGAATTGCTAAATTCCATGGCACATCCTTGCATGCAGTTGCAGGCGCTACGGCCAACTTTGTTACAGACAAACGATTTACCTACATCAGCAAAAGCACCCCACCTAGTTCTCCTTCACCCGATCCACTTTCCAAGCCTGATCCAAGTCAGTTTCCCATCCCACAGTCAAACAACGATGGGCTGTTAGAAGGCGGCACCTTGAAGAACAATGTTTACGCCAGTCTGGATGTTGGTTTCAGGATCGAGCAATCATTGGGCTCTCGCTATGTTGCCTTTCTGGAGCCATTATATAAACAGCAAGCCAGCAAAGGATTTGGACCCAATCATGAGCGAATTAACGGGGTGACCATTCAAGCTGGAATTCTCGCCACGCTATAAGGGTTTGTCTAAGGTTCGGGCCTTACATTTGCGTCATGAACATACGCAATCTGACCCTTGCACTAAGCCTGATTCTAACAGGTTTACTTTCAGCACAAAATACTGTATTGACCAGCGATGATGCGGTTAAAATGGCTCTTGAAAATAATTTCGGGATCAGATTATCCCGTGAAGATGCACAATTGGCCTCCATCAACAATACAAAAGGAAATGCAGGTTTGCTACCAACCGTTAATTTGGTGGCCAATGAAAATTTCACACTCAGCGCCTTCCAACAAGTTCTTGCAAACGGCAGCGAATTCAATGCTTTCGGGGCTCCTTTTAACACCGCCAATGCAGGTGTCCAATTAAGCTGGACACTGTTTGACGGGCGGCGCATGCACATTGCCAAGGATCGCCTGGAACAAACTGAATCGTTAGGTCAAATTAATCTTCAGGCTACCATTCAATCAAGTGTCGCCTCTGTACTTCAAGCCTATTATGATATTGTCAGAAGTAAATTGCAGCAAAAAGCCATTTCTGAAATTATTCAGTTGAATGAAGAGAGGTTGAAGCTGGCGGAGGCCAGGGTTGCCGCAGGGTTTGCTGCCCAAACGGATGCTTTACAGGCACAAATAGATTTAAATCAACGAAAATCGGACTTGTTGCAACAAGAGTCTGCAACCAATGTCTACAAAAGAGCCCTCAACAATTTGCTGGGACGGGCTCCTGGCATTGCCTTTGAGGTGGAGGAGGAAATCAAAACAAGTTATGATCCGGAAAGGAATAACTTGTTAGAACGTATTTACACTCAGAATCCAGATTTGCAATCCCTTGAGAAAACTGCTGAAATTGCGGCGCTCACAGTTCGTGAGACCAATAGTCTTGGTAAAGCCAGGATAACAGGGAATGCACAGTTTAATGCCGTAAGATCAGATAACGGTAGTGGTTTTGCCTTAAATAACACCCAGGCAGGATTTACGGTTGGCGCTTCGCTAATAGTACCTCTTTATACGGGGGGGAATGTTAAAAGACAGGTTGAAGGCGCCAAAATAAATGCGACAAAGGCCAGGATTCAGGTTGAATCGCTGAAACTACAAATCGAAACGGCTCTTGACAACCAGCTTGAGGTGCTTCAAACCCAGCAAAACATATTGAATATCGAAACCCAAAATGTGGATGCAGCCCGGGAAAACCTTTCCATTAGTTCTGCCCGTTTTGAGGCAGGCACTACAAACGGCCTGGAAATACAGAGCGCTCAAAACTCCCTGGAGCAAGCACTGGTGAGAAAAAATCTGGTGTTGTATAATTTGAAAATTGCTGAACTTCAATTGAAGTTATTGGTTGGGGAGCTTTAATGAATTACCGGGCGTAAGCCTCCAGCCATTTACATTCTTTTACTACTCCATTGAAAAATTTGGTATCTCTGAAGTTATTGATCAGGATATTGTAATACTCATTATATCCTTCGGGAATTCTGGGAATATCCTTCCCATTTGGTCTGTAGGTACATTCCGGGCTGCAAAACCACTGCTTTTGTTTACATCGGGCCGCCATAAATGCAGCCCTGGCCGCTAATTCTGGGTCGTTGGTTCCATATAGCGCTTTTTCAAAGAAAGAAAGTGGCACAGTCATATTGGTGTTTTCCTTGTTGCCCTCAGGAGAACCAGCCAGCGGGAAAACGGGCCCTCTAGACAACCTCAGCTGATTGTAACCACTTCGATATTTGTCAGTGACTTCCCACTCGTATCCAAAATACGTCATGTTGTAATAGGCCACTCCTATCCTGTACCAATACCTAGCGGCCTCTGGACTATCCAGTGCTTCTGCGGTTTTAGCCTGAAATTCCAGGTCAATGAGCTTTTGGGCAATTTCCAGTCGGGTAAGCAGTAAGGTGTCACTCACAATACGGTGTACCTTTTCTCCAACCTTTTCCCTGAATGGCGTGAATTTGGCCATTTTTGCTCTTTCTGTTGGTGTGATTTTTCTCATGGTTGCCAGGGCAGCCTCAGGTTTTCCCACACTCAATAAATACGCACCCTTCAATTCAAGCAGATATGCTCTTATTTGATCGGGATTGGTGTCAATTTGCATGGTTTTTTCCAAAAGAACAGGATGTTGCTGATATGACAAATCCAGCAGATCGTCATACACAGCAATCCGCGGATTAAGGGAAATATACTCATAAGGGTAAGCAGCCAGTATGGCTTTACCCGGGTGTTTCTGCCGGGCATAACCATCAGCCAACCACTGTTGTAAAAAAGGTTCGAAATACGGATTCATTTTGAAAGCTTCTTTGCCCCTGATCGAATAGGCCTGTTTATCTGCTTTCATCGACTCCAAATCCATGTTCATGATCTCCAACAGACAACGCCAGATTTTTAGTTGCTTCAACAACTTGTTGTCATAATCGTCGCGTTTCTTAAGATTTGATTCCAGCCTTTCCCATCCCTTTTCGGCAGCATATTTATCTCCGGCTAGCAACTCCAGATATGCTTCAATGGCACGCCAAAGTTTCATATTGGGCGTTTTCTTTTCCCGTATTGCTTTACGTACAAACTTTTGAAGGTCAAGCAAATGCTTCGAGCCTTGTGCCGGCTTCAGACTTCCAATGGCAGTCCCCTCCAACTTGTCGGTAACGTCTGTCCGCAGATACAGCTTTTCCAACTCCTGAACTTCACTGATTAGCATTAGATCCAATTGAGGATTACCAGGATCAAGCTTGTACACTTCCTGCATGTCTTCAATCAAAAAGGTGCGCGCACCCCCGGCACGCAATATCAGCAGCGTGCTTTTCTCGGCGTCGGATTGGCAGAGGGCCATGGTTTCTTCCCAATCCTTGTCGTTGCGGATTTTAAAACTCCGGTAAGCCTGCATTCTTTTTGATGGACAGTACCGGAAAATCAACGAGTACCTATAAGCCGCTTCCGGATACTTACCCAATTTTTGCAAGGCGCCCGCCAGGTGTCCCAGAGTCCAGTAGTAAATGATGCTTTTCTTCTTTCTATCGATTTTAGGCAAGAGGTAGTTATATAAATCAACCGTATAGGACCAATCCCTCGCATAATGAGCTAAGCGAACAATCTGGTAGGCGTAACGCAGCTTGATAAAATGAGATTCTGTGTTTTTGAACCTCCCCATCCCCTCATCAATCAGGGAAATCATTTCAGCCGATAGCTTTGCTTGTACATCCCAGGGACTACTTTGGCCCGTTACAAATGGCTCACACTTTTTCGCATACATTAAATATGAGGTCACTTCAGTACAGCCATTCAATGCGACCATCTCTGCAAATGTATTTCCGGCAAGCCGGTAAGGTAACGCAGGTTTTTTCTCCTTTTCAGCTGCAGAACGATGGAGGCCGGCGATTTCACTCATGTCAGCCCGGTAAACCACATATTCCACATCCGGCTTGAGTGGTTCACCACAAAACCTCTCTATCCACTCATCCAGATTTTCATCCTTTTGGATTTCAGCTCCCTGATCAAAGTAGTAGCGTTCATAGTAGTCGTCCCAGCGAGTAAAAAAGGGAGCGTATGCGGCATTCTTGTTGATGATATTCGGATCCAGGAAGGTGTAGCCATAGAATCGTTGATGCACACCTGCACAGTTGCCCTCTGGCTTGGCTTCTTCATTTGGCTTCTGAAAAATATTGAAGGTAACAGGCAGAAAAAAAATGACCAGAAGCAGGAAATGCTCCTTTATTGTTTTACCCGGATGGAATCGGCTATCAAGCATACATCATCAATCAGTTGCACTGGATATGCTGACAGGGTCGTTTTGTCGAGGGCAAAAAATGCCAGCGTTGCGTCGTCTGCCAGTGTGGCGGAGGCTGCCAGGCGAACCGCATCTTTAAGAAGATCAGCGGATATTGTTTCCCGGCGCAGAAAGTCTCCGGGGCGAAGATAATGTCCAGACTGATATGTTCCTGCCGTCAATTCGCCTTCGGACGCATCATTTACTGAACCTGGAATTATTTTCCAGAGTTCTTCATCCCTGTATACCAGTGTCCAGGAAAAAACCGGAAGGGCAACATCCAATGGCAGAGGATATGCACGGTGCTTGCCTTGTAAATACTTTTTAGCATCCTCCAAATCCAGAATTGAATTTGATTCTCCCGGGCTATCAATATCACCTGTATTGTAACACATCAACATGCCTCTATCAACGGGAGGCACACCTGTTCGATCAGGAAATTTGTATTGATGAAGGCGTATGGTGGCACTGAGGCTGGCTTGCTGCGGCAAACGACCTTTCAGTTCATTCAAAAAGTGAAAGAATGATTCTCTTGTACTCTCGGTCCAATCACAATCTACTTGAAATTCATAGCTTCCGGCACTATCATTAGGAAAGTGATATCGATCGTTTAACTCAGATAACTTATCAGCCAGCCAACTTATCTTTTCCGGCTTGATCTTCCGAAATACTTCATTTGTGATGAACACAACTCTAGCTACCTCAAATTTTTCAAGACGAACAGAATCCCCAATGCTCAATTGGGTATAAGGAACGACTTCTCCCGAACCTTCTTCCAAGCCAATATCTGCAATCTTCACGTAAAGCTTTTTACACCTGAGCTTCCCCAAGTAAGTCAATTGCTCATTCGACAAATTTAAATTTGTTTGCCAGTAATAAAATGCTGGAATAACAGGCATTGGCTTTTCTGTCTGGCAGCTTTGCAGACAAAAACAGAAAAAAAGAATACATGCCAGACAAATCCGATGCATGACCTCAAAGGAAAGTGTTTAATTAGCTAATGTGATAATTAGCTAATGAGCTAATGGAAAAATTTGATAATTTGATGATTTGACTATACGGTTATTATGTAGTAAGCCATTTTGCTACTCTGGTTACTGAATAGCGTTGGTTTTAACTTAATCGTCGGACAGCTGGGAGCTGTCTGACGATAGGCGCTAGTGGTCAGACGGCTCCCAGCCGTCCGACCACTAAGTTAATCGAATACCAATACTGCATGCTGATACAATACTGTACAATATGCGGATAGTCAGATTTGATAATTTGATGAGACTTAAAAAATGCGGCGAAAAAAACATCCCGAATCTACCATGGAATGGAAAATTCGGGATGGATTGTATTTTATTAACTAATTATCGAATTAGCTAATTATCAAATTAAAATCACTCTTCTTCTGGCGAAAATTCATCTTCCATATCAATGGCTGCCATCTTGTTGGCATTGGAATTTGTGGATCCTGCCAGGATATGATCTTTGATCTTCTTTTCAATTTCAAGCGCCGTTTCCGGGTTGTCGAGCATGAATTGCTTGGCCGATTCGGCACCCTGGGCAATCTTGGCTCCATCGTAACTGTACCAGGCGCCGCTTTTCTGGATGATGTCATATTGAGCGCCAAGCGAAACGATTTCTCCGGCTTTCGAAATGCCTTCACCAAAAGTAATTTCAAACTCAGCTACCCGGAATGGGGGTGCCAACTTGTTCTTTACCACTTTTACTTTCACCTGACTGGCTACCATGTTGCCTTCCTTGTCTTTGATGGCCGCACCGCTCTTGCGAATATCCAGGCGAACAGAGGCATAGAATTTCAGGGCATTACCGCCGGTTGTGGTTTCCGGGTTGCCAAACATAACACCGATCTTCTCGCGAAGCTGGTTGATGAATATGCAGCAGCAACCGGTACGTCCGATATTGGCGGTCATTTTACGCATGGCCTGACTCATCAAACGAGCCTGAAGACCCATTTTGGAATCGCCCATTTCTCCTTCGATCTCTGCCCTGGGCACGAGCGCTGCCACGGAGTCGATCACCAGAATATCTACGGCACCTGAACGGATCAGGTTTTCAGCGATCTCAAGGGCTTGCTCACCATTGTCGGGCTGACTGATGAGCAGGTTGTTTACATCAACACCGAGGCCTTGTGCATAAAAGCGGTCGAAAGCGTGCTCGGCGTCAATAATAGCGGCAATGCCGCCTTTTTTCTGACATTCAGCAATGGCGTGGATGGCCAGGGTTGTTTTACCAGATGATTCTGGACCGTAAATTTCAATGATACGGCCTTTTGGATAGCCGCCGCAACCAAGTGCGACATCGAGGCCAATAGAGCCGGTGGGGATGGTATCTACTTCGATCGCTTGTTTATCGCCGAGGCGCATGATGGTGCCCCGACCATACGTTTTATCAATGCGATCAATGGTGGATTGAAGTGTTTTGAGGCGTTGTTCTTTATCGTCTGCCATGCTGTTAATTGGTTAGTTGTTAAAAGTAAAACACAGATTTAAAATGACTAAAGGATTTCACAGAATTATTAATTCTATTTAAAGTTAAACAATTTGTGACAAACTTCAAAACCGATCTGTGATTATGTTAAAAACTGATTTTCAACACTTTAATCAACAAAAAATTGATTTTGTTTGAAAATCGAATACAAAAATAAACAAAGTGTTTTGCATTTAAAACATTTTGTACATTTTTTTTAAAAAAATTTCAGAAAGGCAGTAAAAGCAAGCTGTTAATGCAAAGTACATTCCATAGCCTACCTCACACGTTCGGCTTGGCCTGCGGCGGCGCGCTGGCATGGTAATCGCGCTGAACCCGCATGGCATAGTTATCCAGCAGTTCGATTACCCGTTCCCGTTTGGGTGATTGAACAATCAATCCAACGTGGTATTCATTGTTTTGCATGCGCCAAACAATTTCGGGATCGTTGAACTGACTGATATCCGGATCTTTTTGGCGGGCAAGCGAAACGATGATCCCGGAATAGTCCTTGCGTATTTTTGGAAGGCTGTATTTTTTGCCTGATGCCACCGCATACTCTATTCTGGCCCACTCGCTCCATAAATTCACCCCGGAAGAGGCTTCTACCATTTCTGCCAGATGTGCCCCCCCGACTCGCGATGAAGTTTCCAGGAAATAGAATTCGCCCGTTTCATGGTTTCTGATAAACTCTGTGTGACTGGCGCTGTATTTCATACCAAAGGCTTTCATCACATCCTCATTCAATTTTATCAGCTTCTTTTCCAGATCTGAGCCAAATGGAACGGTGGCGCTGCGGAAAATGCCACCGCCGTGCGCTACCTCAAAGGGCGTAGCCAAATACATAGACACGCGTGAGAAAATCACCTTGCCATCAACAGTCAAGGAGTCGACATGAAATACATCTCCGGGCTTGAACTGCTCTACCAAAAAATGGTGCCGTTTATCGCCCAGGGTATGTACATGTTCCCACAACTCTTCCCCGGAATATACTTTTTTCATACCGGTGGCAGAAGCCTGTCCTCTCGGCTTTATGATCCAGGGTCCGGGAAATTCCTGAATGAACTTATTTACCATGTCATCATTAAAAAGCGATGAAAAACCAGGCACCGGAATGCCGGCATCCCTTGCTTCAACGCGCATGGCCAGTTTATCGCGAAAATGCCGGGCCGTAGTTTGCCCCATACCGGGAATTCTGAAATCCTCCCGCAAGTAGGCGCCTTTTTCCACATCAAAGTCATCAAGGGCAACAATCCGGTCGATCCGTTTGCTTCTCATAAGCCAGGCCAGGCCGGTAGCAGCCTCTTCCATATTCCATTCATTTTCTTCGTCTTGCTGAATGTAAAAAATATCATCCAGCGCCTCTTTGGCCCAGGCCTTGTCGCTGTGCTTTTGAGAGGTGACCAGATATACGGTAGCTCCGCAGGCTTTCAAACTGCGTAAAAAATCATTTCCTTTGAAATAACTGGCGATACAGAGAAAAGATGGCATAATGTAGATTGAGTGAAGGAGTGTAACAATTGAGCGGCTATTGCCATTAGCAAATGACGTTAAAAGTTTACAATTCCCAAAAAATTAAACACAAGTCATTTTCACTCAATTACCATTAACCAAACCACCAAATCACAACCATTCATAATTTATAACTCATAATTCATAATTACCCAAGCACCTGTAACCAACCATAACACTCACTACGGAATCGTTACATTTGCCTAAAATCTGTGTCTATGACTTCTACTGTCCATTATCTGGGAGACCTTCGCACTGAAGCCACCCACTTGCTCTCCGGCTCCAAAATTGTTACCGATGCGCCACCCGACAATCAGGGGAAAGGAGAGGCTTTTTCGCCAACTGATCTTTGCGCCACCTCTCTGGCCTCCTGTATGCTCACCATTATGGGTATAAGCGCCCGAAATCACGGTTGGAACATCGATGGAGCAGTGGCCAGTGTAAACAAGATCATGGCCTCCGATCCCAGGAGGATCTCGAAAGTTGAGATCAGGATCGTGATGCCGAAAAACGGTTTTGAAGAAAACCAAAAAAGAGTGCTGGAAGCTGCTGGGCGTTCGTGTCCGGTGGCCTTTAGCTTGGCTGAAGGCATTGAGCAGGATATTGAATTTGAGTGGCAATAAAAAAATTAGCTAATTTGATAATGTGATAATTAGCTAATTCGATAATGAGCTAATATTTCTTTACAGATATGAAACAACGAATTCCGATTATAATCCTGCTTGGTCTTTTTTCATTTGCTCATGCTTCTTTTGGACAGGTGCCGGCGAACTATTTACGATATGTAAATCCCTTTATCGGCACCGGTGGGCATGGACATACTTATCCCGGTGCCACGGCACCATTTGGCATGGTTCAGCTTAGTCCCGATACACGGATCAGTATGCTCGATTGGGATGGCTGCTCTGGTTATCACTACTCCGATACCATCGTTTATGGATTTTCACATACCCATTTAAGCGGTACAGGGGTGGCCGATTATTGTGATATTCTGTTTATGCCCTTTACCAGAGGCGCGGCGCTGAAACCAGCTGATTATGCTTCCGAATTCAAAAAATCATCAGAGAAAGCCGAGCCGGGCTACTATTCCGTTTTTCTGGAAAAAGATAAAATAAAGGCCGAACTGACGGCAACGGAAAGAGTGGGCGTACATCGGTATACGTATCCACTAAACCGTGAATCCGGAAGTATTTTGATTGACTTGCGACATAGAGACGAGGTGCTGGATGCTCATATCGAAGTGATCAACAACCGGGAAATTGCCGGATACCGGATATCCAAAGCATGGGCGAAGGAGCAACACGTATATTTTGTAGCACGGTTCTCAAAACCTTTTTCCAGCAGCATCATGCTGGATATGAGTAAAAATCCCATTGAGGCCCAACCTGCCGTTACCAGCAAAGCCATTGTAGGTTTGCTCGATTTTTATCTCGATGGGCTACCCATTATTGTCACCGTGGGCATTTCCGGAACCAGCATAGAAGGTGCCAGAAGAAACCTGGATGCCGAATGCAATCACTTCGATTTTAACAAGGTCAGAACCGACACCCAACTGAAGTGGCAAAAACAACTTTCCAAAATTGAAGTGGAAGGTGACAACGAAGAGAACAAAACGATTTTTTACACCGCTCTTTACCACAGTATGGTGGCGCCAAACATCTGGAGCGATGTAGACGGACAGTACCGTGGACGGGACAACACCATCCATAAAGCAAAAAACCACGATGTGTACACAGTTTTTTCTCTTTGGGACACTTATCGTGCATGCAATCCACTCTACACCATTATTGAGCCCGGTAGAACCAATGATTTTATTAAAACCTTTTTGCGTCAATATGAACAGGGCGGACTACTGCCCATCTGGGAATTGGCGGCCAATGAAACCGATTGCATGATCGGCAACCACGCCATTCCGGTGATTGTTGATGCTTATCAAAAAGGCATTCGAAATTACGATGCTAAACTGGCGCTGGAAGCTATGCTGACAAGTGCCAATCAGGATCGCTATGGCATGAAATGGTATCGGGAACTCGGATTTATTCCAGGAAATATGGAACCAGAATCCGTATCCAAGACATTGGAGTACGCCTACGATGACTGGTGTATTTCCCTGTTTGCCGAAAGTTTGGGAAGAAAAAAAGTTGCCGAGGAGTTTCGTCTTCGTTCTAACAATTACGTCAACCTCTTCGATCCGGAAACAGAATTCTTCAGAGCCAAAAGTAATTCCTGCTGGCAGGCACCTTTTGACCCTTATGAGGTGAATTTCAACTTTACCGAAGCCAATGCCTGGCAATATTCACTGGCAGCGCCGCAGGGACTTGTGCATAACAATACCGAACTGCAAACCATTTACAAAGGACAACTAAGCAGACGCCTGGATGAATTGTTTAACGCCAATACAAACACGACCGGAAGAAACCAGGCAGACATCACCGGGTTAATCGGACAATACGTTCACGGCAATGAGCCAAGCCACCACATGGCCTATTTGTACAACGAAGTATGCATGCCGGCAAAGACCCAGCAACGCGTACACCAGATCATGAGGGAGATGTATCGAAATGCCCCGGATGGCTTAAGTGGCAACGAAGACTGCGGACAAATGTCGGCCTGGTATGTTTTGTCGGCTCTGGGAATTTACCCGCTGAGTCCAGGTCTGCCTGAATATTCTATTGGAACGCCTTTTTTCAAAAAAGCGACCATTCATCTGGAAAACGGCAAGCTGTTCACCATACATGCTCCTGAGGTATCAGATGATCGGTTCTATGTAAAAGGGACAAGCCTTAATGGAAGAGGCTTAAACAGTCATTCAATACAACACAGCGACATTGCTGCCGGAGGTTCGCTGGATTTTCAAATGAGTGATCTGCCAGAAGCTCCCACAAAAATTGCCTACAACGAATCATGGCCTCTCATACCTGTGCCCTTTGTAGAAAAAGGCAAACAGGTATTTCGCGATCAGCAACTTATTACCCTGGGATGTTTGCATCCGGGTGCGAAGATTATCTATACGCTGGATGGAAGTGAGCCAACTGACAAATCCAACATTTATAAACACCCCCTGGTGCTAACCAATAGTACTGAGGTCAGATTTATCGCTTTTTACAAAGGTCAAAAAAGTCAGGAAGCCACCGCGCAGTTCACCAAAATCCCCGATGGCTTGCGCATAAAACAATACAACACACAATACAGCACCCAATACACCGCCCACGGCGATGACGGACTTATAGACGGCATCCGTGGTAGCAAAACAGATTTCCGAACCGGCGACTGGCAGGGATTTGAAGGCAAGAATCTGGATGTAGTAATTGATCTGGGGGAAGTAAAAACAATCCACAAAGTAAGCTCCGGCTTCATGCAGGACGAGAACGCCTGGATATTTTACCCAACAGCATTACAAGTGGAAGTTTCTGAAAACGGAAATGATTTTGAATCCGTAGGAGAAATAGTCTGCAAAACACCACCCACAGAAAAAGGCACCCTGCAACAAGACCTAACGCTGGAGTTTCCGGATAAAAAAGCACGCTACGTCCGGGTGATCGGTGTTACACTGGGCCAATGCCCCGACTGGCACAAAGGAAAAGGCTACCCGTGCTGGGTTTTTGCGGATGAAATCACGATCCAATGAAACAATGCGAAATGTATCAATGCGAAATCAATTTTGTTATTGAGCATTTCGCATTGATACATTGCGCATTGATTCATTATTTCCCGCTTCCTTTCAAATACTCCTCAACGAGTTGCTTGTAGTATGGTTTTAGTGCCGGCGAAACGGTGCGGAATTGTTCTATTTCGGCGCGGCGTTTTTTCAGGTATTCTTCCAGGGCCGGTGGCATTTTCGGCTGTATTTGTCGGGCGGATTCAGCCTGGCGCTTTTCATCCTGTTCGCGTTCGCGCTCTGCTTTTTCGTGTTCGAGCAAACGTGTGAGAATTTCCTGCTGACGTTTGAGCATTTCATTGGTGAGGCGCTTGTTTACCAGATCGCGTTCAATCTGATCCATGCCCTGTATGGCTTGTTCAAGATTTTTATCCCCTTTGCCCTGCTCCATTTTTTCTTTTTGCAGCTTTTCCAGTGCCTTGCGCATAGCCGCTTGTTTGGCAGCCAGTTGAGCAAACTCTTTGCTGCTTCCAGGGCTTGCTCCACCGCCGCCACTTTCACCTTTCTGTTTTTCCAGGCGATCCTTCAAATCTTTCATGATCTTGTTCAGGTCTTCCTGGCCTTTACTCATTTTATCCTTTGGCTCACCCTGACCGCTCTGGCTTCCGTCACCTTTACCTTTTCCCTTTCCGGAGCTTTGTCCACTCTTATTCCCGGGCTTTTGGCAGCTCTGACTTCCAGGCATACCCGCGGCCATTTGTTCCTGCATGTTCTGCATGGCTTCGGATAGCAGAAGCGCCAGATCATTCAAGCCTTTCATGGCGCTTTGTTGCTGCACATTGGCTGTGCTGGTGCGCCGCTCTTCCAGCTCTTCCAAACTCTGATCGAAGGCAAATTTCAGATCGGTCACTTTATCGGTAATTACCCCGGATATCTCAAACTGTCGGTTGGCGAGTGCCTGCAAACTATCTTCTACCAGTCGGAAATCGTCTTTAATTTTAAACTGATCCTGAGTCAACTCAACATAACGCTGAGTATTGATGGTTGTCTTGTGCACTTCATTCATATTCTTCTCCTGATCGAATGAAAGAGCCACCAGGTTTTCCAGGAGTTGACGTATGGTTTTCAGGTCTTCCTCCATTTGCTCCTGCTCGCCGGCCTGCTTGTTCTGTTGCATCTTGTTGGCCATGTTCTTCATCTTATTCGCAGCAGATTTCTGCTTCTTGCCGGCGCTCTTGTTCTGCTTATTGGAGATGTCCTGCTTTGCATCATTCATATCCTGCTTCGCATCGTTCATATCCTGCTTGTTATTTTCAATATCCTGCGGGCGCTTCAACTCTTCATTTTTCTTGAGTAGCTCATCCATGTTTTTCATCAGGTCATCCATGCGCTTGTTCAACTCTTCCTGGTCTTTTGCCAGTTCTTCAGTTGATTTTTCTCCATCCTCCGTTGGCTGCACCAGATCTTCCTGATCTTTAGCCAGCTCTTCCAGATTTGAGATTTGTTCATCCAGCATTTGTTCCACTTCCAACTGCTTGTATAACTCTTTCAAACGCTCAATGTCCTTCGACATCTCTTCGTTTTTGAGCTGCATATCCTCCATTTTATCCAGCGCCTGATCCTTGTTCTGCTCTTCCATCAATTTCTGAATGTCTTCTATCAACTGCTGCATTTCTTCCGACATAGTGTCCTCCATCATCTTTTCCAGCTTTTCCTGTTTTTCCTGAACTTGCTCACTCTGCTGGTTAAATTCCTGTTGCTGCTGCTTGTTTTGATCAAAGTTTAGCTTGGCCTGTTCCAACTGCTCCTGCAATTGTTTTTGCCTGTCAAGCAGGCGCTCCATTTCCTTGCGGGTTTGCCAGTCGAGCTCCTTCTTCTGCAAAACTTTGTCGCGAAGCTTTTTCAGCTCTTCCTGGACTTTCAAACTCTCTTTCAGCGCTTTCTCCAGGTCCTGTTTAATCTGCTCATTGTTTGCAGACTGCTGCTCTTTCATCTCGTCGAGACTTGGCAATTTATAAGACATCAGACCGGTTCGGGCGCTTTTTGACCCATTCACCGCGTCATTGTCAAACACTTCAAAATAATACTGCACTTCGTCGCCCGGTTTGAGGTCGAGATTGCGAATGTCCCAGCTGTAATCAAACTGGGCCTGTTTGCCTGCCGGTTTGTCAATTTTCACCGTTTGCATCGGCATTTGACCACCCTTGGCTTTTTTAATCTGATAATTGAATGTCAGATTGAGCAAGCCATAATCATCCGAAGCATCTCCGGCAAAAAAGGAGAGCCGCAGGTTGCTGCTATCCTTAAATTCTTCAACTGAAATCTGCGGGTGTAGATCAGGAATTACGGTAATGGTGTAGGCAACTGAATCGGCGCCTTCAAGCGCTTCGTTGCTGAGGAATATCTTGTAAATCTCGTCCTTCAAAGCACGGCGATTGTACTGGAACAACTGATCGTCAAACCGCTTGGCATCCGTTCCTGCTTCGTTGCCAAATTTCAGCATCAGTTCATCCGTATTCTGTGCATCGAATACCCAGCCGATATTGGTCCCTTGCGGAATAACCAAATCGCCCACATTGGATAATTCTTCCGTAGCCCGACCGATGTAGGAAGGGAATTTCAGTTTGGTTGAAAAAGTAAGAATATTGGGTTTTCGGATCACATTCAGCAGGTAATCCCGACTTTCTACACCGCCGCCAAACAGCTTGAATTCCGTGTCTTTCTGAACATTGACAAACTTGTAGGTAAAGGTGTTATTCGACTCTTTATTCAATCGATACTGCACATTTCCCAGGCTAATGAATACATCTTTTGGCAAGGCATCTCCATCCACTGTAACGGCAAGATCATAATCGGAAAACTGAACGGCTTTCAAATCTTCGGTATTCAAAACAAACCTGAATGGAGCCGGTTTTTCGTACTTGGTACCGCTATTCCAAAGACGCATGGATCCTTCCCGAATGATGTAGGGCGCACCCAACATCAGGAACAGGAATAGCATGATGGGAGGCAAGGCATACCTCAGGTACTTTCTGTTTTTACCCAAATCAATGGCCGATTGAAAAGGCACCAGCCTGATCTCATCGCTTTTCTGGTTGATGCTGGCATTGATCAGTTCTTTATAAATGGCGTTGCTACTCTGCTGTTTCAGCTGTAGAATATTCAATAACTTATCTTGTACATTAGTAAAGTGCTGACCAATGATCGAAGCGGCCTGTTCGTGGCTGATCACTTTCCCCAGGTGGAAATAATGCATGAGCGGCAATGCCACCCAGCGATAGAGAGCGTATCCGCTCAAACCAAGGAATCCCCACAGCAATACCGTACGGGTAGTGGTTCCGAAATACAGGTAGTACTCGGCAATGTTGAGCAGGATGAATAAGCCCAATACGGCACCAACTGTATACAGCGCTCCGCGAAGAAGCTGATTGATGTAAAATTTCCGGATAAAAGCGTCGAGCTTCTCGATCAAATGGGAATAGTTGTCCTGTTGCATAATATCTTTCATTGGACGCGAATACGGGAAATACGTCTGATTATTAATAGTTGCGGGTTATCCCTTAAAGGTTGCACACCACAGGGCAAAATAAACGCTTTTTTGGACGAAAAGTTGGGGAGAAACCCGAATTAACCGGAAACTGTCAAAGATTACCTTGATTTCGGTGATTCATGTGATTTCTTTGATTTGGGCTACGCCCTGCTAACAGGGATTTAAGATTGATCCCGAACTAGGTTCGGGACATGCTTGTAGATTGTGGATGTAAAAAAGGTGGTCTTCTCTGATTAAATGAATAAATGATTACATGAACACATGATTTATGATTAGATAGGCGAGTGTAGAGTTAAGAAGACTCTATTATAGTAAAGCTACCTTATCATTTGCACTTCAACAATTACTTCGAAGATCATGTGTTCATGTAATAATTTGCTCATTTAATCAGAACCGCAAACCTATACTTGTGTTAATGGCCTTAAAATCAAGCGAAATGCGCAAGTTTTGACATCCCAAAAAAAAGCGGCAGCATACCTTTTGGTATGCCACCGCCATATCTGGTTTTATATATCTAAGACTGATTGTCTTACCGTACAATGATCAGCTTCTCAGTAGCCACAGCGTCATTAGCCTGGATGCGTACAAAGTAGAATCCATTGGCAAGATCGCTTGTGTTCAGGCTGTAAGTCTGCTCACCGGCAAATGCTCTTTCGTTAACCTGCTGGCCGATATACTGTCCGTTCAGGCTGTAGATCTCAACAGTCAGATCAGCGTTCTCAACCAGATTCAACTGGAGAGTAGCGTGGTCGTTGGCAACAGTTGGGAACAACTTGATAGAGTTGATGTAATTGGCAACGTCTTTTGTTTCAACGAGACAGCTAACGTTCAACTCTTTGTAAGTGGCCCATCCGCAAGTCCAGTCTGCTGCTGCACCACCGCCACCGAATGCACCGATGTAAGTTACTTTATCAAAGAAAGCATTGTCGATACGTGGGTACGTGAAATTTGCAGCACCCAGTGCAGGAGAAGGGCCTGTAGGCTGAGCATTAGGCAAATCCAGATTGTATGGATCCTGTAGTTTTGCACCATTTACATCGGCATTGCTGTTGTTAGCCCAGCCAGAAGTACCAAACCAGGTATCAATATCAAAACCGGCAGCATTCGTCAACAGAAGGTCAGACGGTCCGTAAATGTGTATGTTCTTAACCTCGAGAAGGCCATCCGTAGCATTCTGTGCAGTATTGTCACCATCGATGTAAAGACCTACAGGATATGAACCCATTAGCAAGCTGTTGAAAATGCTTGTGCGTGAGTTGCGACGGATGTGAGCAGCACGCTTGTACAAAGAGCTTGTATTTGCACCGGTAGGGCCAACCAAGGTTACGTTAGAGAAAGTAGGTCCGGTAATTGGTGTAGCACCGTCGCCGGCAGAGTTGTTGTCAGATTCCCAACCGTTAGAACCACTTACGTCGGCAACCTGTGGGTCGCGAACTGAGAAGCAGTACTGGAGGTTACCGCGGTATCCGTTATCTGTATCGAAATCGTCGTCGAGAGCGCGGTATGCGATCATGTGCTTGCAGTTTACAGTTCCACCGAACCACTCGTAAGCATCATCGCCAGAGTAAGCAACTTCTACATAATCAACAGTAGTTCCAGAACCTACAGCACCGAAAGTGATACCGTTGATCTCGTTGTTTGGCTGGAAAGCAATACCAGGATATTCAACGCGAACGTAACGAAGAACACCTGAGTTATCAGCATCATCAGTTCCACCGTACAGACCTTTAACAGGGTCGATACCACCTTCGATCAAACCAAGACCTGGAGTACCGTTGTACACCTGGTTGGTAGTAGCACGACCAAGGATGATCAAACCACCCCATGATCCGTAAGTTGGGTTAGGATCGTTTGTAGTGAATACGATTGGATCCTGTGCAGTACCGTCAGCAACAAGTTTAGAGCAACGTGTTACGATCAAAGCACCTTTAGAACCTTTGTCACCTTTGATCACGGTACCTGGCTGGATGGTCAGGGTAGCGCAGTTGGTAACGTAGATAAAGCCCTGGAGTGTGTATTCATTATCAGCTGTCCAGGTAGTATTGGAAGTGATGTCAGTAGAAACAGTCACCTGGTTTGGCATGGCAGGAGGAACGCAACCATCGTCAGCCCATTTAGCCCATGGACAAGTCCAGTCACCAGTTGGTCCGAAAGCACCGGCGTAGCTTACAGGTGTGAAAAACGCATCTGAAATACGGGCATCAGAAGTAAAGCTGGCAGCCTGCAATACGGGAGAACCAGGCATTGGGCGTGGGTTTGGACGGTTGATGTTAAATGGGTCAACCAACATGGCATCAGATGAATTGGATGTTGCTGTTATGTTGTGAGATGCAGCATAAGCATTAATGTCAAAAGCAGCAGCATTGGTGCTCAAAGGAGTTGCAGCTCCGCAGTAGAAACTGTTGCGTACAACCAAATCACCGTTCATTGCGTTAGCGGCAGTGTTGTCGCCATCTATGTACAAACCAACTGGGTAGTCACCTACAAATACAGAGTTGTAAGGAGAACACATGGTGTTGCGACGCAAGTGGTTCATCCGCTTGTAGAGTGAACTGGTGTTCGCTCCGCTAGGACCGCAAATGGTTACGTTAGAGAAAGTAGGTCCTGTGATCGGGGTAGTTCCATCTCCAGCAGAGTTGTTATCAGACTCAAATCCGTTAGAGCCACTCACGTCACCAACCTGAGGATCGCGAACTGACAATACGAACTGAAGCTTTCCTCTATATCCGTTGTCTGTATCGAAATCATCATCAAGTGCGCGGTAGGCGATGAGATGTTTGCAGTTTACAGTTCCACCGAACCATTCGAAAGCGTCGTCACCAGAGTAAGAAACCTGTACGTGGTCAACAGTAGTACCGGAACCTACAGCACCGAAAGTGATGCCGTTGATCTCGTTGTTTGGCTGGAATGCGATACCAGGATATTCAACGCGAACGTAGCGAAGGATACCAGAGTTATCGGCATCGTCGGCACCACCGTACAAACCTTTAACTGGGTCGATACCACCTTCGATCAAACCGAGACCCGGAGTACCGTTGTAAACCTGGTTGGTTGTAGCATTTCCTAAAAGGATCAAACCACCCCAGTCTCCATAAGTTGGGGAAGATTCGTTACTGGTAAATACGATTGGATCACCAGCATTTCCATCAGCGATGATCTTTGAACCACGGGTGATAATCAAGGTACCCTTGGTATTTCTATCACCTTTAATAGTAGTACCTGGTTCAATGGTCAATGTGGCATTATTAGTAACATACACAAACCCGCTGAGGAGGTAAGTATTAGACTTCGTCCAGGTAGTATTCGTAGAAATGTCTCCTGATACAACAGTTTGAGCCAGAAGACCTCCAAATACTGTGAACAGAAGAACAAAAAGTACAAGCAATTTTTTCATAGAAGAGGAAATTTTTAATTGGAATAATTTGCTCTGCAAAGGTCGACAGCCATCCTCTGGAGAATGAAAAGACCGCGTTAAGTGTGGATTAAGTTTGCGTAACGCCAGCGTTAAGCAGTGGTGAATCAGTAAAAAATAAAGCCCGAGCAACTTACGTCAGCCGGGCCTTTGTAGTTAAGTTCCTAACCTTAAACTACTAAATCTGTATCAAAACTCTTTTGTAGAATACAACTGCGGATAGAGACTATCGCGTTGTAAACTTGTTGTTATCTTTTAGGAAGAAGGCAAAACAAGACAAAGTATTTTACCTCAATTTGTTATTCTAATTAAAACCTGTAGCCTAAGCTTAGAGAAATTGTGCTTCCGAACTGCAAACGCTGGATCACATTATCCACTCCGGGCTCGTACTTATGGCTGGAGTTCTCGTCCTGATAGTACAGAAAGTCCTGATTCAGAATATCACCCCAGGTGAATTTGATTTCGCCACGCTCTCCAATATTTTTGGAAACGGAAAAATCAAGCAGGTTACGGTGGCGCTCATAGATATCGCCATAACCAACAGTACCAACCCGGCTAATACGATCACCAATCACGTTGAAGATCAAAGCTGTATTCAAACCAATTTTTCTCCAGTTATAGTTTAACCCGGCATTGATCACGTAAGGAGACTGCCCCTGGAGCGCACGGGTAGAATCGAAATAAGATACTCCCTCTGAAAGGTCAATATTAGATCGTATAAAAGCTGCATTACTAAAGAATGTCAAGTCTTCCGCACCAAGAAAATCCAGATTTTTACGGATCTCAAATTCAGCACCATAGTTGTTGGCGCTGGCCACATTCACATAGGAGAATGTATTGGTACCGGTACCCACTGCTGAGAATGTGAACTCAATCGGATTTTTAAACCTTTTATAGAACAAGCTTACACTAAACAACTGGTTTCTACCCGGATACAGCTCATAACGCAAATCTGCGTTATAAACAGAACCTTGTGTTAGGTTCTGATTGCCAATTACGTTTGCATTCAGGAAGAAGTCAAAGAAAGAGAACGGAGCCAATTCACGGAATTCAGCACGGCTAACGGTTTTAGAACCGGAAAGACGCAACTGCTGCTTTTCAGTCAGGCTGTATGTGATGTTGAAAGAAGGCAACAACGCTGTGATGGTTGTATCAACGGTAATAGGAGGCCCCTGGTACTGTCCGGATTGAATTTGCTGGCGGAAGCTTTCTACGCGGGCGCCCCAGGCAATGCGAAGTCTGTCGGCAATTTTATTTTCTAGCAAGACATAACCAGCTTGCAATTCAGATTGCCCTGCATAGCTGTCACTCGGATTGGTGATTTCATCCATGATAAAACCATTGTTTCCGATATGATCTGGTGCGAAGATCTGGTCCTGTGGCAAGTTGAGCAGATCATAGTCGAACTGCAGGAAGTTACCAAGTACATAACCCATCACACGGGCGTCAAATGTTCTGTCGCGTTTCTGGTACAATCCACCCACTTTTACAGACTGTTTTTGTCCGGCGAGTTTGAATGGAATGGTCAGATCAACATTTCCATTGTAGGTGGTTTCCTCCAGGGTGGAGTAGAAACGGCCAGAGAGATAAGGCGCAGCAGAACCAAATGGAACATAAGCCTGATAAGGAACAGACACGTCGAGTGTATCATCCCAGTTTTTGTAGTAGAACATACGACGCAGAGAAGGCACGTCGCGGGTATTGCGGTTTATACCGCCACCCCAGTTCAGGCGCAGGCCTTTTTCTGTCAACTGGTGGTCACCGTACAAACGGGTTGTCAGCAGGTGATTTTCAGTGTATTCAATAGAGGTAGAACTTACTTTACGTTGCTGTTCAATGTCATCACCAAAACGATCACCGATTACATTGTCAGTATTGGTTGAGTATGTCGCCTGAATACCGATCTTTTGTGTGTTGTTAATTTTCAAGGCGCTGTTAAACAGGGCACCCCACAATACATTGTTTTTGAACTGGCGATCTGAGTAGTTGAACAACTGCTGTCCACCAGAGATGTAGTCGGCACGCATGCCATTCTGGATGCGGTTGTTGTTGCTGTAGGAAATACCCAGTGTTGTTCCGAAATTAACTTTTTTAGCCGGGTCAGTAACGTATCCGCCGCTAAGCTGGAAGCCAAGATTTGGACGGTAGCTGCTTTTTTCATTGATGGCCCAGTCATTCGGGAAATCCATTGTTGAACGATACCGCTCGTCTTTGGTCTGGTTTTTATAGTCTTCAGTTGAAGGAAAAGAGCCTGGTAAAGCGCGGGTTCCGTCATCCATTCCTAACCAGTCGGAACCACCGCCTGCAGCGGCTTTGTAGTCTTTAAATGTGGTAACGGTATTGTAACCACCGCTTACGTTCACCTTCAGAAAAGAGTTTTCAGGAATGTCTTTGGTTGTAACCAGAATAGCGCCACCGGCAAATTCACCAGGCAAATCAGCGTTGGCTGTTTTTACAATCACCAGGTTATCGAGCATAGAAGACGGGAAAAGATCGAAAGAGAAAGCTTTTCTGTCTGGCTCGGTGCTGCCCAAAAGAGCGCCATTCAACAAAGCAATGTTGTAACGGTCGTTCAACCCGCGGATAACCGCAAATTTGTTGTCCTGGATACTGGCGCCGCTTACGCGACGAATCACATCACCAGTAGTACGGTCTGGTGTGCGCTTGATGGTTTCAGAACTGATGCCATCCCCAATGGTAGAACTGTTCTTTTGCAGGATGGTCAGAGCACTTTGGCTTTCGCGGGAGGCGCGGGCCACGATCACTACCTCGGCAATAGAAGTGGCAGAAGCTTCTTCCATAGGAACATCGACTGTAGTAGCCTGGCCGTCTTTAACTTCAATTTCTTCGATGGTTTTGGTAGCAAAACCAGTGTAGGTAATGGTAATCTTGTGGGTACCTACCGGTACATTGGCAATGGTGTAATTGCCATCAAAATCAGAAATGGCGCCGCCGCCACCTTCATCGAGGCGAACTGTAACGCCGATGAGCGGGTCAGCAAGACCAGCGTCAATAATTTTTCCGGCAATGGTACCTTTTTGTGAGAAGAGAGAGAGGGGTAAAAGGAGAGCAATGGCAAAAACGCCTGTTAGGAATTGTTTTGTCATAATGTGTGATACAGATTTGCCCGCAAAATTCCTGAAAGGGATTGGACCATATGACAAAATCTATGTGAAGTTTGTGTTAAGTTAGTGTACGATTTACGGAATGATGTATCAATGCGAAATGTACCAATGCGAAATGTATCAATGCGAAATGCGCAATTATAAGTTTACCTGATAAAGAAACTAAACGGCTTGACTTAATGACACTCTAATACCAGATTATAGCTCATCCTCTTGGCAGCCATTAATTTCTCTCCCAATATTTCGCATTGATACCTTGGTCCATTGATACATTGGCCCATTGATACATTGGTCCATTGATACATTGATTTCTATCTTAGCCTTAAAAATCTGCCTGCCATTCATGCGTACCCAACAACTGAAGTTATTCGCCTGGCCTGTTATCGCACTCGCCACTGTTTTTTTAACCGGATCGGTTGCTTCGCCAGACCCAAATCCTGCCTGGGGATTCTTCGCTCACAAACGCATCAACCGACTGGCAGTGCTCACCCTGCCTCCGGAAATGATGGTGTTCTTCAAGAAAAACATCGACTACATAACCGACCATGCCGTAGACCCGGATATGCGGCGATATGCCACCAAAATGGAAGGCGCCAGGCATTACATTGACCTCGACAATTACGGCAAGCCGCCTTTTGAAGAACTGCCCCGGCAATGGCTGGATGCTCTGCTAAAGTTCACCGATATATATATGGTAAAACCATCGGGTGATACCGTTCTGGTTTTTGGGACAAGAAAACCCGTGCCCGAATTCATGACAAAGGATTACAAACGCTGGTTTGCCAGCAATGTCATGCCCAGTTTTTATCAGGACAGTGAGTTGTTGCCTGCCGATTCTTTACAGGCTTTCTTTGTGGCGAATAACATCGACAGAGAAGCGCCTGTTTCCGCATTCTATAAAGAACACCTGAGTGAACACGGCATCCTCCCCTGGAACCTGCAACGCTACCAACGCAACCTCACAGAAGCTTTCCGCAAGCGCGATGCGCGCAGGATCCTGCGCCTGTCGGCCGATTTCGGACACTACATCGGCGATGCTCACGTGCCCCTGCACACATGCAGCAATTACAATGGACAAAAAACCAACCAGCACGGCATACACGGTTTTTGGGAAAGCCGCATACCCGAACTCTTTGCCGATGAAAACTACGACTACTTCGTAGGCAAACCTGAATACATCCCCAACACGGACGACTGGTTCTGGCAAACTGCTTTCGACAGCAACAAGTTAGTTGACAGCGTACTCAATCTGGAAAAAGGACTGCGCAACAGTTTCCCCGCCGACCGGCAAATGTGCCCCGATACCCGCCTGGGGCGTGTAGGCGTGTACCAATGCCGCGAATTTGCCAAAGCCTACCAGGATGCCATGGACGGTATGGTGGAGCGCCGGATGAGGGCAGCCATTCACGACGTGAGCAGCGCCTGGTACACCGCCTGGGTTGATGCCGGACAACCCGACCTCTCCAACATGACTACCAATCCCCTAAGTCCGGAAGAACTGGAAGAACAGAAGTTGCTTCAGCAGGCCTATCAGCAGGGCAAGATCTTGGGGAGGGAAGAGGAACACTGAGGTTAATTAGCTAATTTGATAATGGGATAATTAGCTAATTCGATAGTGAGCTAACGGGATAATAAGTCCTATTATGCCTCAAAGGGGCAACATCCCAAAACCATGGGGCGAAGCCCGTGGATTAATGCGCTGCTGGAATAAGCCCTGAAGGGGCGGTATTAAAGGAGTTAGCTAATGTGCCCCAATGGGGCGATACCCCTTAATCCTGCAACGCAGGTAAGGCTCCTCTCTTTACGGGCTATTTAGGGTTTTATGATCCGATTTTGATACAATCTGATTGGATTTTGATAAACATCCTGGTGTCCCAGCCCAACCTTTGCAAAGACTGATCATTTTTTCTTAGGAAATTGATATGAATACGTTTAAGACAAACAAAGGCATGTTGCTTTGCCTGCTGAGCGGTACGCTTTACGGCTTGTCCTGGCCACTTTTCTCAGGTATTAACCTTTCCTTCCTGGCCTGGGGCGCCTTTGTCCCTTTGTTGATTTTTCTGGAAAAACACCGCGGGCAGTTTTGGAAAAGCATGGCTGGAAGCTATTTGGCTATGGTAGTTTTCGGGTGTTTTTCAGCCGGCTGGCTTTTCAATTTTCCGGAAGGAAAACTAAATATCGCCGTAATATTTTTTGCAGAGGAGTTCTGGATCACCATGCCTTTCCTGCCCTTTTTCCTGCTCCAGAGACGCATTGGCTTTGACCGTGCATTATGGATGCTACCGCTGCTGTGGATGCTTTGGGAGTGGATTTACCTGGGTTTGGAATTTACCATGGGTACTCATCTTTCTGCTTACAGTCAAAGTGGCAACCCCTGGTTGATTCAATTCATCGATATCACCGGGATGTGGGGTTTGTCGGCCTGGCTCATGTTGTTCAATGTTTTGCTGTTCAAGGCATTTAAAAGCGCCGGATATCGGATCAGAAGTACTGAATTTATAAAAAAAACAGCCTTTATAGCCCTGGCTATGCTGTGTATTCCAGTTTTGTATAGTACGTATGCCTATCAGCGTGCTTCAAAGCAGAGTCAGGCTGCCCTCAAAGTTACCCTGGTGCCCACGCAATTTCCGGCATCAGAGCTTTCCAATCCCCAAAATTTTGTGCGGATAATAGAAGAAACCCTACACCGTAGCGATTCACTGGCATTTTACATGGCAGACATAGGGCAGTTTAGCGACTTGTATTTATGGCCGGAGACGGGAGTGCCATACCAATTGGCTTACTCCAACCTCGGTTCCCTGCTGTTCGAAGCGGTGTCTGACTGGCAGGGCGCACTACTCACAGGGTGCCGGGGCGTACCCGGTATACAGGATACCCTGGACAAACGCACCTACGTTTCCGGAGTACTGCTTTCTCATAAAAACAGCGCACCCGAATTTCACCATAAAACCATTCTGACACCGGGACATGAGGTCATTCCCTATCACCACTGGCTAGCCCGGATTCCAGGCTTTCCGGTAGCAGAAACCTCCCCCCGGTTTCATCGGAAAGGAACCCAAACCGAGCCTCTGGAATTGGTCACCCGCGATGCCCGCAAGTTTAATGTCGGTGTATCGCTCTGCTTCGAACAGTGGTACCCTGAAGTCTGGACCAAAACTACACAACATGGCGCAGATCTTTTTGTGCATCTGGCTGGCGAGGGCTGGTACGGAAACGTTGGATTCCAGGCTTTTATGGCCAATGTAACCCGCATGCGTTGCATTGAAAACCGGCGCCAGGCGGCACGCTGCGCCAATGTAGGCTTGTCCATGTTTATTGATGAAACAGGGGGCATCCACCACCAGTCTAAACCAGGATCTCTGCAAAGTGCAACGGCCGATGTCACCGCCTTGAAAACCCGAACATTTTATTCGGCCCACCCTTCGTGGTTCCCGGTTGCCGGCATGCTCTTTTTGCTGGGTTTGCTGGGATATTTTAAATTTTTCCCATCAGCACTTACTCATTCACCAAAATCTTAATTTATGAAAAAACGAATCTTACTTTTTGCGCTCTCTTGTTTATGCTCTATAGCAGGGTATGATGCTTTCGCTGCCCCTCTACTTGCCTGTGATGTTCCAGATTGCCCTGAGAACTGTGGAAATGGATTTAGCGGCCAGGCCCCCATTTTCATTAGATCCTATAAGCACAGCAAAAAATCTAATCATGTGGCTCTGAAAAACCAAAGCCATAGCCAGCTGGGTGTCACGATCTCCAAGTCGGATTTTGAAGCGCACCTGAGCATTGGGAACATGCGAAGTTTCAAATACATACCAGTGGGAAATATCATTTCCATGGATGTAAAGGAAATTGACCAAACAGGCGACACTCCGCAAACCTGGGACATGCCGAATTTCAACAATTATACCAATACTGAAGTGTTGATGCAGCATGTAGCCCCCCAGGCATCTGGGTATTTGAATGAATATCCTACCGCGACGCATTGCATTTACAGTCCGGAAAGAAATGCATACGAAATGTTTGAAATGACCGACGACGACCTATTTGAACTCGGCCTGATATACGTACTAGGCCCCAACGAGGCTGACCTGTTTGATCTGTTCACTACCGCAAGCCCTTTGCCCCTCGAATGGGGTCTTAAATTTGAAGGCATCGTAACGGTACTCTATACGCAGGACCCAGATGCGGATTCCACTGTATTTACCCAATTGTATGAGGCCGTGGCTACCGGGACCTTGAATACTTACGACGATGGTCCACAAGATGCTGTGAAATTGAATTTCAATTATTTGCGCCAGGATTTCAAAAACGGTCAGGTAATCGATCAAAATCAGTACGATGAAATCGTATGGTATTGCAAAAGCGGGCACTATCTGCGTGGCACCCTGCTCACTGGCGCTCCAATGGAGGGGCTTACGACCTTCAATCACATGAAGTATCAAAAATTAACAGGAAGCTCCAGCGCGACCCACAGCGCGCAGCCTGTTCTTCCCGGCAGACAGTTTCCCAACCCGGTTACGGCAGGCGAAATCCTCACGGTTCAACTTCCGGAATCCCTTGTTTCAGGACACATAGAAGTGATGAATATGCGGGGTGTGGTGGTTGCCAATATTGACATTTCCCATCCATCGGCGGACCATGTGTTCGAGGTACAGGTGCCGGCACAGCTTCCAGCGGGTATGTATGCCTATTCCTTATTCAATCAAAAGAATGAACGGGTAACATCGGGCAAAGTACAGGTGCAGTAGAGGCCGAACCTCGCGCCCCGGCGATTTACCAACGATTTGAAACTTTAGGCTGGGCCATACAAGGAATTGTAATTGCTGCCAATCCTTGTATGGACCATTTACCTGGATCAATTTCCTGAAAACTGGCAGCCATTTTCTCATGCATGTAAACCTTTGTTTATGAAAAATCGAATTCTACATTTTTTGCTTTTGTTATTATGCTCCATGCCCGGCTATAAAGCATTTGCCGTCGACTTTAACCCCTGCATAGGGCCTGGCTGTCCGCCTTCCGGTAATTTTGGTCAGCCTCCCGTTTTTCAACGAACCTTTCAACCTGCCAAGGCATTCAAACATGTGGTTCGTAAAAAACAAAGCCCTTCCCAACTGGGCGTTGTGATCTCCAAGGCGGATTTTGAAGCGCATATGAAAGTCGGGAATATCAGAAATTACAAATACACTGATGCGGACAGCGTCCTGATCATGATGGATGTCAAGGGAGTTGACCCAAGCGGCGACAATCCGCAAACCTGGGACATGCCAAATTTTAACAATTTCACCCACCATGAAGCCGTCCAGCAACATGTCGATCCCATGGCATCCGGGTTCCTGGATGAATATCCTACCGCGACACATTGTGTTTATGCTCCGGAATTGAACCACTACGAGATGTATGAAATGACCGACGAGGATATTTTTGCACTGGGCCTGATCACTATTGACAGCATCGACCAGGCTGAATTGTATGATTTGTTCATTACCGCAAGCCCCTTGCCACTCGAATGGGGCCTTCTGTTCGAAGGAATTGTAACGGTAATCTATACACAAGATCCTGATGTAGATTCTACCGTTTATACTCAGCTGTACGATGCAGTGGCTACCGGAATTTTGAACACCTACGACGACGGGCCCCAGGATGCCGTGAAATTGGAATTCAATTCTATGGTTCAGGAATTTAAAGACGGACAGGTCACATACCAAAAGGAGTACGATCAAATCGTCTGGTATTGCAAAAGCGGGCATTACTTGCGCGGTACTATAGCGGAAGGCGCACCTTTGGAGGGCCCTACGACATTTAATCGCTTGAGATATCAAAAGATAACTGGAAACTCCAGCGCGACCCACAGCGCGCAGTCAGTTCTTCCCGGCAGGCAGTTTCCAAACCCTGTTGCGGCAGGCGAAACACTGACGGTTCAACTTCCGGCATCCCTTGTTTCCGGGCGCATAGAAGTGGTAAACATGCAGGGCATGATGGTGGCTGATATCGACATTTCAAATCCAACAACGGATCATATGTTCGAGATTCAGGTGCCGGCACAGCTTCCCGCGGGCATGTATGCCTATTCCTTATTCAATCAAAAGAATGAACGGGTAACCTCGGGCAAAGTGCAGGTGCAGTAAAGACCGGCCTTCACGTCCCGGCGATTCACCAAACTTTTCAAGTTTGAACCTGGGCCATACAAGGAGTTGTACTTGCAACCATCCCATGTATGGCCCTTTTTTTAATGTTCCGTTGTAAAACCTTTCAAAACGCGAGGCTATCCACCAATTCATAACCTTGCTTTCACGGGAAGGCTTATTGCCTCGCACTAACGTGTTATTGGGTGGGACTATTTGCAGGTTGAAATAAGGGATAATGAGGTAATATCATAATATGCCCCAAAGGGGCAATATCTCACAACCATGTGGCGAAGTCCATGGCATGAGGTAACTCTGTAGGGAGCCCTGAAGGGGCGAAATTAATAGCGAGCTAATGTGACAATTCGATAATAAGCAAATATGAGCCCAAAAAGGGCAGCTCATCACTTTTCAGCAAAGCCTTTGATTAAATGCGTCTATGTATTCTGTTCTAAAAGGATAATCGAACTACTTCTCTTTTTGCACCACAGTCCAGACAATCCCCCAGCGTTTTACATACTCTTCAATTGGTCCTAAGCCTACTTCTTTTCGGCGTTGGTTCACGTATTCAGGTTCGATCATATCCTCTACGGCATAGCTTCCGTCATTGTTTCTTTTGATCTGGGAACCATAGATCTGCGCTTTCCCTTCTCTAATATTCACCCTGTCTATGAGCAAGGCCAATGAATGCCAACTGGCTTCTCCGGCTTCTGCAGCGGTGCGCATTACAGGCAGGTATTTTTGTTGGACAGCAATGTCGGAATGTTGAATGATCATGAAGGCTGCACTGGCTGCACCAGCTTTAACCACCGAAATTTTCGGCCAGCCCTCCGTTTCTATGATCTCAACCAAACGATTTATATTCTCCTCATTAATTTTTGCTTTCAATTCCCAAATCGCTCTTGCTACCGGGGAGTCTGCGCCGAGCTGTTTTTCCACCAGATGGTAGTGATAGTAAAATGCCTGGTCTTTGAGTTTCATGGTCCACAGCTCTTTGGATAATGGCAGGTTTTCATATTTGCCATATTTGGCTTCTACTTTGGCAACGGTTTCATCCTGAAGCGTTTTCCACCTTGCATCTTCGATCAGGTAATAAAATGCGGGGTCGGTCAAAGGAGTCAAGGTGCTGTCGTGAGCCACGGATATCCTAAGGTAATGGAAGGCCGAATCTACCTGCCGGTTCAAGGCGAAAGCACTGGCGTAATTGTAGTTGACCTTGAAATTCGTTGAATCTTCTGAATACAGCTTTGCATATACCGTCAAAGCCATTTTCAGGTTCCCGGCAGCTTTTAAACTGTCGGCCGTAGATAAACTGTAGGTGGTTTCCTGAGCATTGCCAGACTGACAAAGCAGCAGACCAAAAACCAATATTAAATTGATAAACAGATTTTGCATAGTTTGATTTGTTTTGAGGATATATTGAAAAGTATATCTTACAATTGACACAAGGGTTGCATGGATTATAGCATTCCCGCCCTGTATAAACTGTTAAATATTTGAGGGCAAGTTAAAATTAATACATTGCCTAATTGTACTGATATACTAGTCAAAACATTTGTAAATCAGCTCTTTATACAAGGTCGATTGTGACAAATTTATAACAGTAACCTTACTTATACCTAAAATCCTCACTAAAACAAAGCAGCGTTTTAAATTCGGCCTTGCATCTTTTGTGCATCCGATAACCCAATCCCTCAACCCTTCCTGAACATGAATTACCGACTACTTCTTCCTCTTCTTTTTTTGCTAAATCTTACCTCTCTCCAAGGCCAAACCGGTCAGATGAGCGTTGGCCTCGAACCCATTTTTAGCTGTGGTTGCGATGGCTGTTTCATTGTGTTTGTAAACAATGCCCAGCCGCCATACGCAGTCCAGTGGTCAGATGGTCAGACCGGTACTATGAATACCAATCAAACCGAGTTCTGCGGATTTTGTCCGGGGTCTTATAGTGTCACCGTAACAGACATCAATGGCCAAACTGCAGAGGCGGTTGGAACCATCATAGACATTCCATTCAACACCATCGAGATTGTTCCGCTAAATCCTTCTGCCTGTAATTTCGACAGCAGTGGGGTTGGAAACCAAAATTGCAATCTGGTGTGTGCAGGGAGCACCACTACCTATACCACCAGCACCAATAGCCAGCCTCCTGCCGGAAACCAGTTGTCCTGGCAGGTAAGCGGAGCCAGTAGCTGGTCGGTGGATCCCTCTGGAAACTTCCTGACAGTCACCTGGAACAATCCGGGCATTGGTTCCATTACGGTTTTCGGTTTCAATAACCAGGGCTGCTCTATGGTCGACGATATTTGCGTTACGATTTTAAATCCACCAAAAGCGCAGATAGGCAGTGTCCCTGCTGCTGCTCCCGGAGCCAACTTGCAGGTATGTAAAGGTCAGGTCGTAAATTTCCAGGACTTAAGCACCGGCGACGCCGATTACGTTGAATGGTTTTTCAGCGACGACTTTACCCAAAGCACCACCAAAAACCCTCAGCATACCTATCAAATCCCTGGCACCCATACAGTAACGCTGATCGCGAAGAACAAATGCCTCTGTCCGGACACTACCATGATAACTGTGGAGGTCATGGATGCAGAAGCCCCTACCCTCGATTGCGTGGCCACCATTTGTCCGGGTGAAACCGTGACCTATACTTCCTCCAACGGTTGCGCACCATTTACCTGGACTGTTAGCGGTAACGGTACCATTCTGGATGGCGGTACTGCCACATCCGACAGCATCACCGTTGAATGGAATGACGGTCCCAACGGCATCATTTCGCTGATGGCAACCTCTTGCTCCGGCATCACCTGCCCGGTGGCCGGGATCATCAACATCCCGATCATTTCCGACAATGCCGAAATCCTTGGGGAAGAACAGGTTTGCCCGGGAAGCACAGAAGTGTACAGCATTGAAGCTTTTGGCGGAACCGGGTTTACCTGGAAACTGTCCGGTGGTGGCAACATTAAAGAAGGCCAGGGAACCAACCGTGTAACGGTTCAATGGTCGGGCACAGGCAACAATGCCACGCCGCATTGGCTTTCCGTAAGTTACGACAACTGTTATCTGGGTTGTAGCGGAACAGACAGCATTCCGGTGTTTATCAGACCATTTTTTGTGGTGAATGGACCAGTAGAAAGCTGCCTGAACTCAAACGACAATTTCAATGCAAAACTGACCTCCAATAATACCCCCATCCTGTGTAACTGGACACTTACCGGCCCATCCGGCAATGTAGTGTGGACATCCTCTTCACCCAGCGCTACAGCCAGCGTTCCATTTATTGATGGCGATGGTTACTACGACCTGACAGCCGTGCCCGACAATCCAACACAAAGCTGTACCGAGAAAGCCGATTGGGCCATTCACGTGAATCCACTTCCTGCCAAACTGGATGGTATCAAGGGCACCGAAAAAATATGCCCCGGAACCACCTATACTTATAAAGCAGAAGGCGGCACTTCGACCACCAATTACTTCTGGACCATACAAAACGGCCCCGGAGCCGTGACCAATAAATATGGAAGAACGATCAACATTAACTGGAATGCCAGCGGGCCGCGCTGGGTGGCTGTGGCACAACTCAGTCAGGATGGGCTAGGCTGTAAATCCGACACCGTGCATTTCGATGTAACGCCTATCGGTATTCCGGATATCACCGGTGTTCCGGTGGCCTGCGAAAACAGCACCCGCTTTTATTCCATTGAACCGTTGGAAAACATTGATATACAATGGCAAATAACGCCTTCAGATGCCGGAACCGTGGCAAACGGACAAGGCACTGAAGCGGCAGAAATTTACTGGAGCAATCCCGGAGCGCATACGGTTTCTGTGCAGGTTTGTGCACTAAGCGCCCAGTTCCCGGTTACCATTAACCCGCTGCCTGACCCCATGGTTCAGGCACCTGCAGGATTGTGCCCCGGAGCTCTCGGCCTGGTTCAAAGTGCCGGCGCGTACATCAATTACAGCTGGAAAGATGAAGCAGGCGCGGAGATCGGTACCGGCGCTAACATCCAACTTGGCTTTGGCACCTATGCCCTGGAAGTGACCGATGTAAACGGTTGTGTAGGCATTTCGGAGTTTTACATCGACAGTTACGACAAACCCGACGTGAGCCTGACAACCAATTCACCAACCGGTTTTTGCAACAACTCACTGTTTGTACCTCTTACCGGCCTTATTAACCAAGACGCAGACTATACCTTCCAATGGTACCACGATGGTGCTCTGATCCCTGGACAAACAGGGGTGACTTATTCAACCAACCAATACGGTCAATACACCATTCAGGCGACAAATGCACATGGGTGTACCACTGTAGCCGGGCCAATTCTGTTGTTCCCATATTGTCAGGTCGACGGCAACTGCACAGGCCAAAACTGCGGTGGAGGTCTTTGTCCACCCGGAACCATCGACATTGCCGTGGATCCAACCGCTCGCTGTGATTCATTTGAAATGCACTTACTCGACCCGAATGCCATGCTGGTAGGTGGTAGTGAATTATGGATCGTTGGTATTTCCGGTGGCGCTCAGCTTGGCACCTCCACTTTGAAAGCGCCCACATTTGTGATGGACAATGCAGGTGAGTACGTGGTGATCCTGAATGTAGAGTTGAAAGACGGAACGACCTGCCACTTATACGAGTTTTTCAGCGCTGAAGCAGTCGCCAGAATTGATGTACTGCCTGATTGTCCTGGTGAAGTCACGCAGTTCCTGGATGTAAGTGAATTCCTGCCTTCGGGTGGCATCACAGACTGGGACTGGGATTTCGGCGATCCTGCATCCGGGGCAAATAACCAATCGAGCATTCGCAACAGTACGCATGTGTATGACCCATCGGACTCGTATTCCGTGAACCTGACTGTGGTAGGAACCAGTGGCTGTATTTCCACCGCCAGCACGGTTGTGGATGTACCGGAATTGCCGGACATTACGTTCCCCGATCCGGCCTTCAAATGCGCCGGCAATGCGCTGGCCTTTACCCCGCCACCCAATGCCGCAAGCATTACAGACATTAGCTGGGACTTTGGCGACCCAGCCAGCGGCGCATTGAACGACGCCGACGGAACCCCAGCCTACCACAATTTTAATCCGGCAGGAAATTATACCGTTAGTGCAACCGCGAAAAACATACACGGCTGTACAAACAGTTTTTCCAGAATCATAAACATACCGGCCAATACGCTGAGTGGCACCATTACGCCTCCGGCTCCCGGCCCGATCTGTGAAGGCAAAACCCTGAACCTGCTTGCCCCGGCGGGTGCGGTGAGCTATCTCTGGTCTGACGAAAGTGGAAGCACCACACCGAATATTACCGTTAGCGAGGAAGGCACCTTTAAAGTCACGATCACCGACGCCAATGGCTGTACTTATGTAACTCCTCCGGTGGATGTAGCTGTAAACCCTGCTCCCGATGCCCTCATCAAGGCGCTGGAATTCAATGATCTGGATCAGATCGTAGGCACTTCCTATCCTTCCACTGCCGTTTGTGAAGGAGAAGATGTGGTATTGCAGACCGTGGCCAATGTGAGCGTAAGCTACCAATGGTCTGTTACCAACGGGAACACGCCCTTCTTGAATTACACCGACGACCGCAACAACCTGTTGAGCTCTGGACATTATCAATATGTCGTAACGGTTACCAACCCTTCAACAGGTTGCACGGCGGTTACCACGCCCTTTATCGTAGATGTAAATCCGGTGCCTTCCGGATTCTCCATCAGCGGACAAAGTTTCTGCGCCGGCACCGCCAATACCCTGACTTACAACGGTCCGCAACCGCCAAACTGGAACCTGATATGGAGTACCGGCGCTACCGGGCCTACCTTGAGTACCGATGAACCAGGCGCCTACCAGATCCGGGTGATCAACGAATTCGGATGCGAGGAGCGAAGCAACACCTGGACCGTTCTGCCTGGTCCGCCGGTAAATTCTGTACCGGCTGGCTGCCATACCCGCTGCAATCCCGACACCCTGTGTATGCCCAATTTACCAAATGTGATCAGCTGGCAATGGTACCAGGATGGCAACCCGATCCCGGGCGCTACTTCGCCGAATTTCATTGCTACTCAAAGTGGCACCTACTGGGCCGAAATGACCGACATTTTCGGCTGTAACGGCCAAAGTGGTCCGCTGGATTTAAACCTTTATGACGGCTACGGAAATATCCTTGGTCAGGTTTGGTCGGATGTAAACGACAACGGCATCATTGACGCAGCCGATACCTTGTTGTCGGGCATACCCGTGATCCTGTACCAGAACGGAAGCCTGTTTGGCAATTCCAGTTCGGGTGTAAATGGCGGTTTTGCCTTTACCAATGTATTGTCCACCGATTACAGCGTAGAAATTGACCAGAATTCCCTGCCCTTTATCTGGACGGTAGTGATCGGTCAGGATGATGTAAACCTCTCCGGCTGCGATGTGGAAGGCAAGGCCAACCTGCTGCTTCACTACGGGTGCTCCGTTGGCGGCACCCTGGAACTAACCGGCTGTCCGGGTACCATGGTAACTTATCAGGGCGTAGACATAGCCGTTGGCGGGACACAGGAATTCCTGTACACCAGCTCGCAAGGATGCGATTCTACGCTCGTAGTTACCGTAAATGCGCTGTCAACCTCCACAGGCAGCCAAACGCTGTATGGTTGTCCCGGCACAAGCATCACTTACGAAGGCATAAACATCAGTGTGGGAAGCACCCAGGCGGTTACTTTGCAAAACTGGCTGGGTTGCGATTCAGTGGTCACCGTTTCGGTGTTGGCGCTGGCAACTTCTACGGGTAAGGACACCTTGTATGCTTGTCAGGGCTCCTTTGCCACATACCAGGGAATTGATATTCCGGTGGGCAGCTCGCAGGATTTCACGCTGACAAATGCCGCGGGCTGTGATTCCATTGTCACGGTGAATGTCCAGCCATTGCCGTCTTCCAATTCGGCAACGCTGCTTTTTGCTTGTAAAAACGGCTTTTTAACCTACAACGGAACCGATATTCCGGCAGGCACGGTACAGTCATTCACCTTCCAGAATTCGCAGGGTTGTGATTCCATTGTAACTGTTACCGTAGCAGAAGTGCCACCTGCAACGGGCGCTGAAACCCTGTTCGCTTGCCCGGGCAGTACGGCCAATTATCAGGGTACCGATGTTCCTGTAGGAACTTCGCAGGATTTCACCCTGCAAAATTGGCTGGGTTGCGATTCAGTAGTAACCATAACGGTACAGGCATGGCCCGTTTCCAGCAGCAGCTTTAGCGCGGGTGTTTGTCCGGGCGAAACCTATACCTATCAGGGCCTTGCCCTGAGCGCCGGAACTACGCAGGCATTTGTGCTGCAGAACTGGCTGGGCTGCGACTCTACGGTGACCGTTACGGTTAATCAACTACAGCCCACAAGCAATCAGCTACAGGTGAATGTCTGTCCGGGCAAAACCTACGACTACAACGGCACAGCGGTACCCGGTGGCAGCAGTATGGATTTCCACTACACCAACGCAGTAGGTTGTGATTCCACGCTGACCTTGCAAGTGCAGGAATTCCCGGCTTCCGACTTTAGTCTGCTGGCCACGGAATCCTGTTCCAATACGCCAAGCGGCACCATCGAAGCCCAGCCCGATGCGGGTGGACAGGCGCCGTACCGCTACTCGCTGAACCCGACCGATTTCCAGGACGACAATACCTTCCACAACTTAGCCCCCGGAACCTACCATGTGTACCTGGAGGACGTCAATACCTGTGTATTCGAGCAGGAAATAGACATACCCATGATCCCGGCATTGAACGTGCAGCTGAGCGATGCCGTACTGGCCTGCGACAGCATCAGCGTGATGCTGGAACCTGTGATCACCGGCGGCGACGATGCGAGTCTGGCCATTACCTGGTCGGATGGCAGCACAGGCATGAACACCATGGTTACCGAGCCGGGCATGGTGTGGGTGGAAGCCAGCGACCAGTGCGCCACCGTTCGCTCCAGCGCAGAAGTGATGCTGGCCGACCTGGCGGAAGACCTGAACATCGTGTACGTACCCAACATCATGATGCCGGCCTCCGAGAACCCCGACAATGCTCAGTTCAGACCTTTCTTTGGAGACGGTATATTACCATTTAACTACACGTTCAGGGTGTTTGACCGCTGGGGCAATCAGCTGTTTTACAGTGAAGACCCTGCTGCTTTCTGGGATGGCACCATTGGTGGTGAAGCCATGAACCCTGGGGTGGAAGTGTGGTATCTGGAAACTGATGTGGAGATTTGTGGACGGGTGATGCATGTGGTGAAGAAGGGAGATGTGACGGTGCTTCGGTAGATGGGCTTGTTTGATTACATGATTATTATGATCAAATGAGCATATGATTGACGAGGGATGGATGACTTTTGATAGTTGATATACCTAGACAGGCAAAAATTTGGGTGTTTGGAAAATTCGGTTACTTTTGTACATCCGAAATGCGCCCAAATGATGGTAATCTTTTAGTTTTTATGGAATTGCGTGAATCTGACCGGGAGGGGTTGGGTTCACGCAATTTTTTTAAGATGTAATTAGGTTCACTTGATGTAAATAGTGGTGATATTTTAAAGAAGGAGTTGAAAACACCATTAATGGAGTGGAGTAAAGATTTCTTAAATCGGGAAGTATTGACCACTGAAATCTTGAAATTAAAGGTTTAAAAATTAAGCTAAAATGGATAACCTGTTCGCGCGAGGCTGAGCAAAAATTCAAAAAATACAAAATCGTTAGCGCGAGTTCGTTAGCGCGAGGCAATAAGCCTCGTGTCTCATATTCCTGTCGGCTCTGCCGACAATCCTACCACTATTTTAACATCATGCTGTCCGTAAAATCTTCAAAAACTGCAGTTGCTATTGGCCTGTTCGCGCGAGGCTGAGCAAAAATTCAAAAAATACAAAATCGTTAGCGCGAGGCAATAAGCCTCGTGTTTACTATTCCCGTCGGCTCTGCCGACAAACACCCACCACTTTTTAGCAGTTCGTTGTAATCAAAGCGAACAAAAACTGCCGTTGCCGTTGCCGGCTAAGCCGGCGCGGATGTTAGACACAGCCTGTCCCGGCCTTTAGCGTCGGGAAGGCTTATTGCCTTGCGCCAACGTTTCGTTTTATTGTCTTAGCTGACGTTATCGTAAGTGAAATATACGAATAAGTTAAAAATTTCAATTGTCATTAGCTCGAGCCAACAAGCCCTCCCCACACCAAGACCAGGCTTTACCATTCTACCGACAATTCCTTACAAACCCTTCAAATTGCGCCAGGGCTCAAAAATCGCTGCGCTGCGTTGTTGCCGCTCGTCGCCGGCATATACGAGATAGTTATTTCCGGCGCGGCGGTGTTCGGGGGCATTGTCGCGGAAGGACTGGATTCCTTTCAGGAATTCGGCCTTGGGCGTGAAGCTGTATTTTACTTCAAAGAGATTTGTGTTCAGCCCTTCCAGCGACACCAGGTCTACCTCAACCTGATGATTGTCCTTCCAGAAATAGAAATCCGGCCGCTGGTTGCGGTTGTACCGGTTTTTCATCAATTCAATTATAACCATATTCTCGAAAAGGCTGCCCCGGATATAGTGCTGCCGGATTTGAGTACTTTCCGTGATGCCGAGCAGGTGACAAAGCAAGCCGGTATCGTAAAAGTACAGCTTGTGCGATTTGACCAATCGCTTGTTGAAATTTTCAAAAAAAGGCGGTAATTGAAACAGGATATAGCTCGCCTCCAAAATGGAAAGCCAGCTTTTGACGGTCGGGGTGGAGATGCCAGCCTCGGTGGCCAAAGATTGAAGATTGACCGGCTGCCCCACACGCCCCGCGCACAAGCGCAAAAACAGTTGAAAAGCATTCAGGTCTTTGATATTCAAAACATTGCGCACGTCGCGCTCAACATAGGTTTCCAGATAACTTTGAAAATAGTCGGCCGGTCTGGTTTTCCGGTCGTACAAAACCGGGTAACCACCCAGAAAAATGGCCGTTTCAACATCGGCCGGCTTCAGTCCGGTGTCTGGTGCGTCCAGTTCGCGGTGGCTGAATGGCAGCAAGCGGAAAATCGCCACCCTGCCCGCAAGGCTTTGGGTTATTTTTTCGAGCAGCAGAAAATTTTGTGAACCGGACAGCACAAACTGCCCCATCATCTTGTCCTCGTCAACTTTCACTTGCAGATAGGAAAAAAGTTGGGGCACACGCTGCGCTTCGTCAAACACCACCTTGTTGTCGTATTCGCGCAAAAAACCGCGAGGGTCTTGCTCAAAATAGAGCCGGCTGTCCGGGTCTTCGAAGTTCACGTACCGATACTCCGGGAACATGCCGCGCAAAAGCGTCGTCTTTCCGCTCTGGCGCGGGCCGGTCACAGAAATGATTGGGAATTGAGTCATCAATTTCTGGATCGGCTGAGCAATTTGACGGGCTATCATGGATATAATTTTTCGTACAAATCTAATACCTAACTTTCAATTTTGTACAAAAATTTACACCCCGTTCGCCTTTATTACCATCGTCAGCGCAAGTCAAGAAGCCTTCCCGACACAAAAGGCCGCTATTTCAGGCAAGCTGCTTTACATTTGCCGCCTTACCAAATAACTACCACTTAAGATGAGCAAAGCCCTCGGGTCAATACAACCTCAATTCACCACAGCTAATTATCTTGCCTTTTTCGTTGGACTATTCCTGTTTGCCGCACCCGGCATTATCTTAGGGCAATGTCCGCCTGACCTGTGGTTCGATTCCCAGGCAGAGGTGGATGCCTTTCCAGCGACATACCCGGGTTGCAAAAATATGACAGGCCCGGTGCTGGTACTCGGTGCAGACATCGTCAACCTCGACTCCCTGCGCCAACTGCGCACCATCGGAGGTAAACTCCAGATCGAATCTCCGAATCTCGTCGATATCAGCGGTCTCAGCGGACTAACCCGGGTGGACGGCTTTTTGCACATCGGCGGCACGGCACTGCCCAACCTGCACGGGCTGGAAAACCTGAAGTCAACGGGCTCCAGTTTTACAGTGGCAAACAATGCACTGTTGTTGACAACCACCCATTTCGATAGCTTGCAAAACAGTGGGTTCAGTGTATCCGGTTCGCCACTATTGCAGGATTGGGGTGCCTTTCCGAGCTTAAAAACCGGCAAGGTGATCCATTTGAACAACCCCGTGTCGCAGATCAGCACACTCGAAGGCGTTTTCCCAAGACTGGAAACAGCAGAATACCTTTTCCTTGAAAATATTGCTCAATTGGAAAGCCTTACCGGGCTCGACAACCTGAATCGTGTCGAAGCCATAAGTATTAAAAACACAGGGATTGCCAACCTGACCGGCCTGGCCAAACTTAAGAACATTAGCAACTACTTCTACCTGTATGAAAACCAGGAATTGGTAAACCTCACCGGGGCGCCGGTATTGGATACGGTGCAAAACTTACAGATCGTCAGGAATCCAAAATTTTCGGGGCTTCAAGGGCTCGAAAGCGTAAAACTTGTGGCGCAACTGACCATCAGCGAAAACGAAAACCTGATAACGCTAGCCGACAGCGCACTAATCCCCGACGTGATCATAGGTCTGGAAATTGATCAAAATCCTGCACTAACATCCTTGCGTGGCCTCGAAAAACTCAGTATCCAAAACGGAGGCATCGCCATCGACAAAAATGATACGCTGCTGACGCTAGAAGGGCTTTCCAATATTCAGCACCCGTACACGGTTTCCATCACGGGTAATCCGCAACTCCGCGACCTGGCAGGACTTCATAAGCTGGAAACTGTTACTTCGCTGATCCTTGAAAACAACGACGCACTTACCGATCTCAGCGGTCTGGAAAGCCTCCGTCTTGCTCGTCAATTGCGTGTAAACGACCATTTAAGACTCAAAAATCTCCATGGCCTCGAAAACCTTGAATCTTTTCTGACGGGCGTATTGTATGTCCTGCGAAACGATTCCCTTGTCAGTTTGGAAGGCCTCGGCGAAATGCTGGGTATGCAGTCGATTCTGATAAAAGAGAATCCCCAGCTTTCAACCTGCTCCACGTTGCCCATATGCAATGCTCTGGCGCTAAATGCTTTTCCTACAATAGAAAATAATCAGTCAGGCTGCCTCACGCCCGCCGAGATATTGGCCACCTGCCAGTTTTCCTTTAACAGCCTCGGCGGCCAGGTTTTACTCGACCCGGAATGCGACGGTATTTTCGGCAGCCAGGACCGATACCTGCCCTACCAAATGCTCCGAACAACTGACGGGCGCCCATTCGCATGTACGGATGCCAACGGACGCTACCAGCGGTTTTTGGCTGGCAACCAACAGTATAATTTCCGGGCAGATGCCATACCCGGATTTTCACCTCAACCTGACAGTATATCCATTTCCACAAACGACACGTTGAAAGTATTCAACGGGCAGGATTTTTCACTTTGTCCCGACAGCATGTTTCATAATTGGCGGGTAAGTATTTCACCGGTTGGCTTGCCAAGGCCAGGATTTGAAAACCGCTACATCATTCAGTACCAGAATCGAAGTGCACAATCCGGTAACGCTGCTGTTATTCTTGACTTTCTCGACGATGTCCACCAGGATTTCTTAACGATAACAAGTGCAAATGGCGGCACTATGATCGGCCCTAACCAGATACAATGGAACCTCTCCAATTTCCCGATTTTCAGCACAACTTCTAAATTCGAGGTTCGGGTAAAACTGGACCCCGCGACGCCGCTTGGCGTCCTCCTGCAACCACGTGTACGTATCCTGCCCGCTCAAAATGTCAACGACATAGACTGGTCGGACAATGAAATGACCCTTCCGCAAACGGTCGTCGGAAGCTTTGATCCAAATGACAAATGGGTAGATCGCGAACAACTCTCCTACCCGGTTGCCCAGGAAGGTGAATGGTTGCGCTATCTGATCCGGTTCCAAAATACAGGTACTGCTGCTGCCCAAATCGTTGAACTACAGGACACTTTGACTTCCGAACTGGACTTTACCACCTTCCAACCACTGGTGGCAAGCCATCGGTACAAACTCTCTTTTTCGGAAAATGGGATTTTAAACTGGCGTTTCGAAAACATCAACCTGCCCGATTCGTCTTCGAATGAGCCGCAAAGTCACGGATTCGTGCAGTTCCGGATACGTAGCTTCCCAGGCTTGAATGCCGGCGACTCCATCCGAAACCGCGCCGGCATTTATTTCGACTTTAATCCCGTGGTGTTGACAAACTACGCCATAACCCGGGTGATGGAACTTGTCCCTGCCCCGACCGCACAGCCCACGGTTCCGCTGCAATTACGCATTTTGCCCAACCCTTTTTCTGACCGGTTTTGGATAGAAATACCAGGCATTGAAGCGCATTCCAACCAAACCATGACATTGGAAGTTTCCGACCTGACCGGCCGCATGGTATTGAGGCGCCATGTTACCGGCAACCGTTTTATGCTTGAGCGTGACAAGCTTCCTGCGGGAATGTTGCTATTCTGGCTGCGGGATGCCTCCGGGATGATGTTGGCCTGTGCGCGCGGTGTGGCCCGTTAGAAACCATGAATAAACTTCTCTTTCCCTGCCAACCGGAGCTGATGAGGAGTTAATATGGTTTGGCGACGAGACAACCATCCTATGGAGCTTTTTTCGGAAAGGGTAACCTTGCAAAAACTGAGATATATTCATGACAATCCGGTGCGTGCAGGACTGGTACGGCAAGCAGATGATTGGGTGTAGAGCAGTGCCAGCAACTATGCATACGGGCAAGGCATATACGACGTGAAATTGCTTTGGACAAATTTCTTGCCGCTCTCGTATGTTCGCCTTTATTACCATTGGTAGCGCGAGCCAAGAAGCCTTCCCGACGTTCTATTTCTATACATAAAGTCTCAACCGACAACCACAAAACACTTGCAACATCAAAGTTTTGCCGTTACTTTTGAAATCAAGACCTGGACACCTGGAATCAACCCACCATGAAAAATCTACTTCAAACAAGCCTGATTGCAATTCTTATTTCATTTTCCATTACATCGTGCATAAAAGAAAACATCGTAAGCTGCACAGGCAGCGATTGTTTTATTTTTGAAGGCCAGGTTTTTGACTCAATTAAAAATCTGGCAATCAGCAATGCAAGCATAGAAGTTATTCTTGTTTACGACAATGGCTCATTTGGTTCCATCAACTATAAAAAAGAAATTGTTGGAAAGTCAAAATCTGATCAGGATGGGAACTATAGGGTAGCGTTTTCCGGAGAAAGATTAAAAGATGTGGATGGCTATTTTGAAATCGAAATTTCTAAACAGGGATATTTTGATAAAACAATTATGCTTGAGTATGTCAATAATACCAGTTTTGACGTACCCAATATTGTGGATGCAGATATTCATCGCAAAGCCTACCTGGATGTAAATATTAAAACAGGAGAATATATCGATAATGTACAGTTTTCCTTGCCAACAGGAGGAGACGGGCAGTCAACGTGGGCAGGACTCACGAATTCTTCAAACAGAGATACAACGTATAATTTTCAGGTGGCAGGAGACCAATTCACCAAGGTTCAATACAACTATAAAAGACTTGGCTTGAATTATTCCAAATCAGATTCTATTTACATTAATGGTGGGGAAAAGAGACAGTTGAACATCAAAATCGAATAGAAAAAACAACACTTTTGTCCGAGATTTTCTCCAGGAATATGACCACATTTCTACTCAAATGAAAGAAATCCTCATTGCCGCAATTGTTGGAATTCTAACATGCTCCAGCACTCTCGCTCAGCATTCGAACTCCACCATCAAGTACTTTGATGAGAACAATATTGAAATTAGTGAATCAGAGTATTATCAAATTCTCTCAACGAAGGATGTGCTCGAGCTTCCTATCGATTCAGCAAACCACAAAAAGCTTACATTAAGAGAAAACCGGGGAAGAATACCCGACAGAGCCTCATTGGAGTCCTTGCTTGAAAAGGCCATCCATCGGGAATTAGATGCCGAAAAACCAATTGTCATTATTTACCACCCGGGCAAAGACGCTTGCAATTCAGGTGGAACCGCCACCAAAGAATCATACAGGATCTGGTTCAATAAATTGGAAGCGAAAGTCTTTAAGATAGCTCAAGCCAAGCCTGTATATATTTATAAGGATAATAGTGGTTTGGAAAATTATGAGGGTGTGCTAACCTGGTACAAAGATCCCGAAAGCACCATTGAAAAGCGATTTTTTAAATACCATTATCCGTGTAGCAGTTTTGTAGTAATCTCAAAAACCGGAGATTACATAAGCTACTTTGGAGAATTTGCAGATAAAGACGTCTGGAAGGCAACCAGGCTGATGAATAATTAGAATTCAACGTTACTTCCAATACCATCATTAGCTAATTCCACCCAAGCCCACCATATACATTTTCAAAGCTTTCTCTCTCTGCACCTTATGATCAACAATCGGCTGTGGATACGTAAGTGAATCAAACTCAGCTACCCAGCGTCGAATGTACACGCCGTCCGGATCGAATTTGCGGGCCTGCTCGTGTGGGTTGAAAATGCGGAAATAGGGCGCGGCGTCGCAGCCGGTGCCTGCTGCCCACTGCCAGCCGCCGTTGTTGGAGGCCAGGTCGAAATCCAGCAGCTTTCGGGCAAAGTAAGCTTCGCCCAATCGCCAGTCGATGAGCAGGTCCTTGCATAGAAAACTGGCGGTGATCATGCGGGCTCGGTTGTGCATAAAACCGGTTGCATTGAGCTCCCGCATACCGGCATCCACAATAGGAAAGCCGGTTCTCCCCTCGCACCAGGCCTGAAACCACGGCTCATTGTTTGGCCATTGAATGGCATCATAGGCCGGTTTAAAGCTACCGGTAACCACATGTGGAAAATGCCAGAGGATCATCTGGTAGAATTCCCGCCAGATAAGTTCATTGATGTACTTCTCGTTCCATTGTCTGCTCTGCCTGAACAACTCCCGAATGCTGATGGTGCCAAACCGCAGGTGCACACTCATGTGCGATATGCCGTTCAGACCGGGAAAATCGCGTGTTTCATGATAATGTCGGATGATCTGCTCGGGAATTTGGGGCGTATCCACCTGAATGTTGCTTTTGCTGAATCCGATTTGTTCTAGCGATAAACGTTCGCCGCTTATCTGATTATCCCAGTTTGGTTTATATGTCCTTTCTGCCAGATCTGATTCCCGCAATACGGTTTTCCATTTCCTTGAGTAAGGCGTATAAACCGTGTATGGTTTGCCATCGTCCTTCAGTACTTCATCCTTCGCCAGAATCACCTGGTCTTTGACGCTGGTAAAGGAGATGCCCTTTACTTGAAGGAGTTCGCCAACTGCCTGGTCTCTTTTGCCTGCATAAGGTTCGTAATCTTCGTTGGTAAATACCGCCTGAATGGCAAATTCTGCTATCAACTGTTTCCATACTTCAATAGGATCGCCCTGCCTGACCAACAGCGCGCCTCCTTCCTTTTTGATTTCAGTTCCGAGCCTTGTCAGCGAATCGTGGATAAAGCTTACCCGGGCATCATCGCGGTCTTCAAGTTCATCCAGAATATTCGTGTCGAAAATGAATAACCCCAGCACATTTCCTTTTTGGTGGGCAAGGCTAAGGGCGGTGTTGTCTTTCAGGCGCAGGTCGCGGCGAAACCAGTGGACGGTAGTGGATGACATAGGTGTTGTATGGTTTTGCTATAAACCACTGGTATTGGAAAAGGTTTGATGGAACATTTCACAACAGAAGTTTGCTCGCTACAAGTGCTGTGTAATATTGAACATTGGATATTCCTTGTTGGATATTGGATATTCCAACAAAAACTGTAGAGGAATAATGAATATCCAACAAGGAATATCCAACTCCGAAGTATAAACTCTATCTGAACTGGGCAATGCTCTTAGTTAGCCATTCCCTGATTGTACCAATCCTTAAACAGCTTGATCTCTTCAGCGCTTAGAGGCGTTTTCTTACTCTTGAAAGGCATAAACTTTATCTCTTCGGCAGGCAGCTGAATCCTGTTTACAATATCAACAATGTTCTCTTTCGTTGCTTCATAAGTATTCAGTAGTTTTTTCTTCCCTGTTTCGGGGAAATGGCAAGGGGTACAGCTGCGCTCCATGATGGGCAAAATATCGGCTGTATAAGAAACCGCTGAAACCTTTTCTTCCGGCGCCGAAGCAGTTGCTTTCCTGGAAGTTTTGCAGTAGACAAGGGATAGTGAAAGCAGCATCAGCAAAGTGGCGATGCGCCCGGTTTTTGAATTTGTAATCATGTTGCAGGTGTTATATTTGAATAGAAAAAGTATTGTTTGTAAACTGTGAGGTGGATTCTCTGACCTATGCATTCCTGAAGAATAATCAGGCGGATCTGAATGGAATTAGGGTATTGGAGTAGTAAATTTTTCTTGCCATGATTGATGTTCACGCAAGAGCATCAATCGTGGCAAAAATCATTGGGTGTTGGAAACTCCTTGTTGGATATTGGATATCACCATGCTACTGCTCCCTTTCCAAAAAATACATATCAATCTCCCCTTTGTGCTTCGCTTTTAGCTTTCCGCGGTAATCAAAGGAAAATTCGTCTTTTAGCAATGCATGGGTCTGGCCACTCACATTGATCCTTCCCGGTTCGCTGCTGCTTTCCATTCGGGCAGCCGTGTTCACCGTATCGCCCCAGATATCGTAGGCAAACTTCTTTACGCCAACAATTCCCGCTACGACCGTTCCGCTGTGCAAGCCTATGCGGATATCGAGTTGATGAGCCACTTTTTGCTTTCGTTGCTCTACAAAAGATTGTATTTCCAAAGCAGCCTGTGCGGCCCGTTGCGCATGCCGGGACTCGGGAACTGGAAGTCCGGAAACAGCCATGTAAGCATCGCCAATGGTCTTTATTTTCTCCAGGCCATAACGCTCCATAATTTCATCAAAAGCCTGGAAATTGACGTGAAGTTCGTGTACCAGATCTTGCGGTGACAGCTTCTGTGCCATCTGCGTAAAGCCAACAAAATCGGTGAATAGCACAGTCACCTCGTCGAATTGCCGGGCCATACTCCGGCCATTGTCCTTAAGCTCATCCGCCACCTCAGAAGGGAGAATATTTAGCAGCAGAGCATCCGACTTTTGCTTCTCCGAGCGTATGATGCTATTTGATTTTTGCTGGTTTCGGAAATTCCGGAAAATAAAAAACGACAACAGCGACAACAACAAAATGCCTGTGATATAGAGCAAGCGCTGTCTCTTCTGACTCTGCAATTCCTTATCCTGCAGCTCCAGCTGCGACCGCTGAAGACTCACCTGAGTGGCCTGGAGTTTTTGTTCGTTCTCAGCCAATTTGAGCTGCTCCTCCTTTTCACGGCTAACCAGTTGTTCCGAGGCCAGCTCAGCCTGCGCTTTCAAATAGGCCAGATGTTGCAGTTCCTTTTCCTTATTGGCCAGGTTAATCACCGTTTGCTTGAGTTCCAGTTCCTGCTGTTGTTTGGCAGCAAGCAGGATCTGCTGCTGAAGTTTGGCATCCGTGATGATCTGGTGCTGCCGCAGTGAATCCTCTTTGCGGCTAAACTCAAACTTCAGCGTCTTTTTGGTTACCTCTTTCTGCTTTTCCTGATTGTTGATGCTATCCCGGAGCAGCACATATCCCTTGTACGCAAAATAAGCGCTGTCGGCATTCTGGGTTTCTTCGTATATCTGCGACAGCTTCAACAGCGCTTCACTGGCCGTACTCAGCAATCCGACTTCGCGCGCCAATTCAAGCGCCTTTTTTTCTGCTTCTGCTGCTTCGCCGTATCGCTCCTGCAGAAAATAAATATTCCCGATACTCGCATAACTGGGGGCGGCGGCCTTCTTGTCCTTGATCTTTTCAGCAATGGCCAGCGCGCGTTCATGGTATTCCCTGGCGGTTGAATAATCGGCCAGCGCCAGATATACATTGCCAATATTACCCAAAGTGCCGGCAATTCGGGACTGATTGCCATACTGCTCATTGATCTTCAAAGCACGCTGTTTGTATTCCAGTGCATTCTTATAATCCTTAAGCTGAGTATATACATTGCCAAGATTGCCAAGGATACCCGCAACCCCCAATTGGTTACCGGTTGCTTCTGTGTTCACCAGCGCCTTTTCGTAATACTCAATCGCCCTTGGGTAGTCGCGCAGGTCGTTGTAAATGTTGCCAATATTCCCCTGATTATTGCCGATCTGTTTTTTGTTACCCGTTTGCTCGTTGATTTTCAGTGTTTTCTGATAATACTCCAGTGCACGCGGGTAATCGAAAATGGAATAATACACTATGCCAATGTTGTTGAAATTATTGGCGACTCCCTGCTGGTTTCCCAGTTTTTGATTGATATCCAGGGCTTTTTGGTAATTATCAAGGGCAGATGCATAATCAGCCTGTACCAGCAGATTGGTGCCCATCACACTGTAAGCCTTCGCCAGGAAGTTTTTATCCGGCAGTTTTTCAGCTAATCGGATCGCTTTTTCAGCGTATAAAATCCCTTTGGATGGTTCTGTAAAATAATAGCGTTTTGCAATGTCTGTGAGCAACCTGGCACGAATGGTATCTTCCTTTACATAGGATTTTTCCACTTGAATAAGTGAGTCCAGAGCTGTCTGCTGAGCAAGTACACAAACAGTCGTCCATAAAACCAGAAAAAGGGAGCTACAGCTTCGAATCATGCCTAATCCGCAATAAAGATAACGTTGACACAAGGCGCTAAACGCATATCGTTGGTATCTACCGGGAATTCGGAATTGTTGGTGTTATTGATCATTTCATGGAAAGATTCTATGCGAATATTTCCGCTTGTTCTGGGGAAATCAAAGCTTTTACCGCCGGGATTCGTAATGCGGTAAAAGGTGTTGGCCAGTACCGTTATACCGTACGGATTTCCAGCGTTCAATGACACTTCCTGCACGTCACTGGCCGTCTTTTCATGTGCTGTGCTTTCCGTAAGCGACTTTGATCGCAACAACACAGGCGATGCACCCGCAATGTCCCATAGGCTGACCGTATAATCACCTGTAGCAGGCATTTTTATCTCAAATTGCGAAACCTTGCCACTTTTTAAGGGTGTAAAAGCAAATCCGTATTCCCAGGTATCTGCCGCCTGTGCAACCGTATCAATGATGATCTGAGTGTCATTCAAAAAGTCAAAAAACGGTCCCTCGGGTTGGGATTGCGTCTCCTTTTTGCAAAAGGTAAATATTGTAGCGATACTCAGGAGACTAAAAACTAACAAGGATTTTGATGGCATAAGATTGAGTTTGATTGAAGAGCAAAAATAATGGTAAATGATTAATGGTAAATGATTAATGCGCAATGCAACAATGCGGAGAGTGATGGGGTATGGTGGATTTACTTATTAAAGTGGACAGTCAGGTGCAAACGTTGGTGGGTGATGCATTATTTGATATTACTGCGGAAAGTGTTTTTAGCTTGTGCCTGGTTTATAGTTGCTGTTACCAAATAAACGGTGATGCTTTGCTTCTTTTTATATTTAGCCATGAAAACACTCCTACTGATTTTTGTCTTTCTGGCTAATGCCTGCTGGCACCTGAATGCTCAGGGAGTTTATGATGCCAGACAAAGTGTGATCTTACAGGCCTCTGTGCAGGAAAACCCGCCGATTATATCATTGAGTTGGGTGATGGACACCGCCAATGGAGGCTATACCATCTGGCGAAAAGGTGCAAGCGATAATTCCTGGGGGGCGCCTGTCGCATTTCTTGATCCGAGCAGCGTTTCCTGGGCCGACAGCCATGTGATTGCAGGCATTGGTTATGAGTATCAGGTAATCAAGAGTCTGCCGGATTTCCCTTTTGGTAATAAATTGAACATGGGAACCGGATACATCTATACGGGAATAAAATTACCTGCAGTACATCACCGCGGCGCTTGTTTGATGGTGATTGACAGCAGTTTTAAGCAAACGCTTGCTTTGGAAATTTCCCGGTATTTGGCTGATTTGGAAGCCGATGGTTGGAGTACAGACACCCGCTATGTTGACAGGAATGATTCTGTTCCTCTGGTAAAATCTCAAATAAGCGACTGGGCCTCAATGAACCCGGATACAAGCCAGGCTTTGTTCCTGTTCGGGCGAATACCCGTTCCCTTCTCCGGAAACATTGCCCCCGATGGCCATCAGGATCACAAAGGCGCCTGGCCTTGCGATGGATATTATGGCAACCTTGATGGCGTATGGACCGATTCAATTGTGAACGTTGGCTTTGGCAGTTTCCGCAACAGGAATTTCCCCGGCGATGGGCGTTTTGATAACAATAAATTCCCGACACCCGTAAGTCTTCAGGTTGGCCGGGTGGATTTTTCAAATATGGACAAGTTTCCGGAATCCGAAGAAGAACTGCTACGCAGGTATCTCAATAAGAATCATGCATGGCGAACTGGAAAAATGCCTGCGATGGAACGCGGTTTGGTTGACAACAACTTTCCATCCTTCATTGCCGGAATCGGACAAGTTGGCTGGTGTAATTTTTCAGCCATGTTTGGCTATGCCAACGTAAAAGATGTGCAATACCGCCAAACACTCAGCAATGAATCCTACATGTGGTCTTATGGCGCCGGTGGCGGTGGCCCGGAAAGCGCTTCAGATATTTCCTCCACTTCCAACTTTACCACTGACTCGCTACAAACGATCTTCACCATGATCTTCGGTTCGTACTTCGGCGATTGGGATTATCCGAATGACTTTTTGCGGGCTGCCATTGCATCGCGTTCCTGCCTGGTCAGCACCTGGGCGAATAGGCCAAACTGGTGGGTTCATCACATGGCCATGGGCGAAAGCATCGGGTATTCCACCCGTGTCACCATGAACAATACAGGTCTCTATCAATTCGCCTACAATGGCGGTTGGGTACACACGGCTTTGATGGGTGACCCCACACTCAGGATGCACATATTGGCGCCAGTTGAAAATCTGTCGGCTCAACAGGATAACCAGCATATTCGACTGGAATGGGATGATCCTGCCAATGCTTTGGGCTATTTTGTGTATAAAAAAGAGACAGGAGACAGTGTTTTCCAGCAACTTAATCAGGTTCCACTCACCAATACTTTTTACGTGGATTCCTGCACAGGTGCCGGTTTGAAAACCTACATGGTACGCAGCATGGAGTTGCCAACCAGTGCCAGCGGCACTTATTACAATTTAAGCACAGGAGTTACTAGTTCCATTATAGCCGATCCTCCTGCCTGGGAACTCCATGAAACGATCACCATGTCGAACAGCATACCCGGAAACGGAGCCATATCCCTTGATCCGGAAGGTGGATGCGTGCCCTATTCCTACTCATGGGATAATGGCGAAAACACATCGGCTATTCAGAATCTGGATCCAGGCACCTATTGCGTCACCATTCAGGATTGTGCCGGATGTATGGAAGCATATTGTGGTACTGTTGACTTCATAAGCGCAGTACATGAAATCAACGGCATCAACCAGTATGCCCTTTACCCCAACCCTGTTGAGCAGCAATTGAACCTGGACCTTGATTTTACAGAATATCAGGAACTTAGACTACAAATAATAGATCCTAATGGAACAGTATTGGCCTCAAAAAACAGCGAAGGCAAGCACTTGAACATAGTTTGGAATGTAGCCTTCCTCCCTGCAGGCTCTTACCGGATACAGTTGAATGGCAGCTTTGGTCAAGCCTTGGTATCGTTTATAAAATTGTAGTAAATGGTGAATGGTTAATGGTTAATTATGTATCAGAGGATTGCATATATTGCGCTTGTGGTTAGTGACTATGACGAGGCCATTGATTTTTATGTAAATAAGCTCGATTTTCAGTTGCTGGAAGATACCAAACTGAGTGAGGGGAAAAGATGGGTGCTTATTGCTCCGCCGGGAGCCAGGGAATGTAGCCTGTTATTGGCAAAAGCCGCGAATGAAGAGCAGGCAAAAAGCATTGGAAATCAATCCGGTGGCAGGGTGTTTTTGTTTCTCTTTACCGATGACTTTGAACGGGACTACCAAAAGTTTACGGAAAGAAATGTCAGGTTTGTACGACCTCCTCAGCTGTTTGAATACGGCAAAGTGGCTGTATTTGAGGATCTGTACGGGAATAAATGGGATTTGCTGGAGCCAAATGAGTTTAATAAAGGATTGATTAATACAACTTAAGAGTTATTTCAGGTCCATCAAAATTGGTTAGAAAATTCATACCATCGGACATTTTTCACACAAAGAGCGCAACGCAGGAAAACTCGCTATCTGTGTATCCAAACCCAAGCAGTGGAGAAATCTCAGTGAATTTGTCGGGCTGGCAGGATCAGGAAATTGAGTTTTCCATTAGAAATATGATGGGTATGGAAATGACGAGATTGAAGATTAACAAGACCGGTACGCTGGTAAAAATATTACTGCCTGATTCTTTACCCAACGGGTTATATTGGTTGTCTGAGAGTACTTAATCAGGTAATCCATTTGACTAAAAACCCCTGCCCAGAGCGCCAACGATTTCATCCGGGGCACATACCTTTGGTTGTGCTCTCTTCCCTTTACATACGATCACTGGTAATCTTGGTGAATTTCATCATGCTATGCGTGTATGGTATTCAGGCTCAATCGGGCAGCGATTCGGAAAAACTTACCATTGAAGACGGGCTTTCCCAGGGCTTTATCACCCACATCACGCAGGATAAGGAAGGTTTTCTGTGGATCGGCACCTCTAATGGCCTGAACCGGTATGACGGGAAAGAAATAAAAAAATTTACCCACGATCCCTTGAACCCCTATTCTATTGCCAGCAACTGGATTAACTCTGTTGCAGATCTGGGAAGTTACATGCTGGTTGGACTAAGAGATGGTCTTGTAGATATTTACGACAAAAGAACCAGGCAATTTTACCGGCTCAGCAATCTTGATTCGCAACCCCAAAAAAGAGCTTACGGAATTATCTCCAGCATTTGGATTGATTCTGAAAGTAGTATTTGGATTGTAGAAGATGGAAACAATGTAATAAATCTGAAACTCAGCAAGAAGTCCGGGAAAAGCATGCCTGAAGTTAACATAATCAGAGAATTCAACATCAGTAACAAGGGAGAATGCAGAAACATCAATCTTAAAGAAAGCGGAAACCAGATATGGGGTCTTAACCGTTTAATGCTGATAAGCATCGATAAAAAGACCGGGCAAAAGAAAATTCATTTGTCCAACAACGCAGACTTACGCAATTACCTGATAACACCGGAAGGCACAATCTGGTTAGCCGGAATAAATAGGATAGGAAAATACGAAAATGGATCATTTACCTGGATTAAAACGGATTTTATAGCCAAATACCTGGAATACAAACCCCAAACAAAACAAGTGCTTGTAGCTGACGACAAGCGTATTCTTCTCTTTGATAATGCTGATTTCAAGTTGCCATTTGTACCGGCAGCAAAAGCAGAACAGCTCCTTTCTATTGACAAAGGCGTCTTCAATTTCTTCTACAAGGATAGATCAGGGATTTTATGGGTTGGGACAAATGGATATGGAATTTGGAAATACAGCCCAGTATTAAATCGCTTTCACAATACGTATACTAACTTTTCAATCTACGCTCCATTACATGTGGACATAGAAGGTAACCTATGCTTTCTTGTAAACAACTATGCTTTCCAAACCTCAATACAAGGCATGTCTGACAAACACCCTTTGTATCCATTGAGAAATTTGATAGACAGAAACTCACTGTCTCAAATTGATGAAAATGGAGATTACTGGTTTGTGACTCCGAAAACCTCTAAAGACAAAAGGTTCTTCATTTATAAACTCCCTGCTCACGAAAATGCTGATTGGGAACTGACAATAAGCATTCCTTTCGATACCTTGACATATTTTGCCATACAACTTGAAAAACGGAATTTCTTGTGGCTGGCATATAGATCCGGACTTCTGAAGCTTAATTTGGCTACCAATGAGGTTGATGCCTTTGATTACAGTAATCTGTTGACAGACAGAACCTGGGTTAATGCTATAACTAAAACCAACAATGGCGTCATTTGGATTGGCACGAGTTTAGGACTGATTAAAGCCAATCCAAAGGGGCAGGAATTTGATTTTGAGTTGCTAACAACCGATCCGGGAAATGAACAAACTCTGCTTAGCAACGACATTACCCACCTTTTGTTAGATTCAGACGACAGCTCTATACTCTGGATTTCCACAAAAGGTGGTGGATTAAGTAACCTGGATACAAAAACAATGCGTTTTCGGCATTTCTGCACCCGGAACGGGTTCCCCGACGATGTTGTATATAGCCTGCTTTTCGATGACGCCGGACTACTCTGGATGAGTACAAACAACGGCATCGTAAGGTTGAACCCCAAAACGGAAAAATTCAGACAATACACGGTACAAGATGGTCTCGCAACCAACGAGTTTAACCAAAGAGCTGTAGCCAAAAAACCTGATGGATCCTTTGTTTTTGGGGGAGTAAAAGGTCTGGAAAGTTTCCATCCCGCAGACTTTTCAGATAATCCGATTGTACCAAGGGTTTGTATCACCGGACTTGATATAAATAATCAAGCCATCACTTTTGGAGACTCCACCGGCATACTCGATCAAAGTATTGAGTTTACAAAGCAACTCACTTTGCCCTTCACCCAAAACAGCATTACCCTGCATTTCGTAGCCCTGGAATTTACCATCCCCGCCAAAAATAAATTCAAGTATTACCTGAAAGGTGCGGAAAGCCCCTGGAGTCATACAAGTGTCGAAAACCAGGCTTCATATCTCAACCTCTCACCGGGGAAATACACTTTTTTGGTAAAGGCATGCAATAGCGACGGTGTATGGAATGAGGTGCCTGCCGAACTCAACATCACCATACTGCCACCCTGGTACCGCAGCAATATTGCATACGTCCTATACATGCTGCTGCTTATCGCGCTTGGGTATGGAGCCCTAAGGTTCATATTGCACCGACAACGTTTGCAGGACCGGCTGCTGATGGAACACCGGGAAGCAGAACGCCTGAAAGAACTCGATGCTTTCAAATCAAGGGTGTTTACCAATATCACCCACGAATTCAGAACACCTCTGACGGTCATTCAGGGTATGGCGAAGGAACTGGAGAAATACGAATCCGGGAAACCGGCAAGCGCCGTTAAAAAATCGGCAAATATTATCCATCGAAACGGTGCTGAGCTTTTAAGGATGATCAATCAGCTACTTGATCTGGCCAAGCTCGAGGCTAACTCCATGATCCTGAAGCCGGAGCCGACCGATTTGGTGGCCTTTGTAAAATACCTGGCCGCAAGCTTTCATTCACTGGCCTTGTCAAAGGGAATACAAATGAATATTGAATCTGCTGAAAAAGAAATTCCGACATCAGTAGATAAAGACCATGTGCAGACAATCCTTGCAAATCTGCTTTCCAATGCGATTAAATTTACCCCAAATGGTGGTCGGATACAACTGAGCATCCATCAATTAAATAAATGGCAAATCGATGCAGATAATAGCATGCATCAGATTGTACAGCCTAAGAACGCGCAAAACAACGATTGGGCCATCATACATGTGCGAGACAGTGGAATCGGCATTCCTGAAGATCAGTTGTTACACGTATTTGATCAGTTTTACCAGGTGGACAACCCGGAAAGCAGACGAGGTATGGGCTCGGGAATCGGTCTGGCGCTGGTGAAAGAACTTCTTTCGTTGATGGGAGGAGGTTTAACGGTAAAGAGCGATATTGGTAAAGGGACGGAATTTACGGTAGCATTGCCAATTCAACCGGCAGGTAAAATTATCCATTCGCAAGATTCAAATGCGCAGGAAATTGCCCCAGAATTATTGAAATCAGAAAACGAAGTTCAAAACGGATCAGACAACAAGCTTCCGAATATTCTGGTTATAGAAGACAATGCTGATGTATTGGATTACCTAAGCATCTGTTTGGAAGACAAATACAGCGTACAAAAAGCAACAGACGGTCAGGCTGGAATTGATGCTGCGCTGAAATCAATACCGGATATCATCATCAGCGATGTCATGATGCCACACAAGGACGGCTATGAGGTCGTAAAGACTTTAAAAAATGATGAACGCAGCAGTCATATCCCCATCATTCTGCTCACCGCCAAAGCCGATCTCGATTCGCGGATCCAAGGCCTGAAGAGAGGTGCCGATGCCTATCTGTCCAAGCCCTTTGACAAGGAAGAATTGCTCACATACATCGACAACCTGCTGAAACAACGGCAGCAATTGCATGCACGCTATGCTTCCGGAGCCCTTGCTAAGGTAGAAACTACAGGCATTATGGACCAAGACCTGCATTTGGAAGACTCCTTCATCCAAAAAGTAAGAGGTATACTGGAAGAAAACATGGAAAATGAAAATTTCGATGTTTCCGGTCTTTGCAATGCCGTTCATATGAGTCGCGCCCAATTACACCGAAAGCTTACTGCCCTGACCGGGAAATCAGCCACCCAGTATATCCGAACCATGCGTTTGCACAAAGCCCGCCAGTTACTGCTCAGCTCTGACAAGACGGTTTCGGAAGTGGCATTTGAGGTGGGCTTCCGGCACCTGCAACATTTCTCTTCTTCTTTTGCAGCCGAGTTCGGGCAATCGCCCAGTAGTTTTCGGAAGTGAATCGTACTGCGCTTTTCTCCAGTGCGGTTCCACTTCACTTGGTGCTCCTGCGGAAAAACCAAGGCGCGGCCCAAGGATGCTTAATTAAAAAACTTTGTCGTGCTGTAAGCACATGTCCACTATAAGTGCGCTGCGCCAACAAATGCGGTATACAGTTCAGAATATTCCTATCGTAGAGCGGACGTGTGCTTACAGCACGACAAATTAAGCAATAGTGCGCCTGGATTTTCCCGCCGACAATCATATGTTCATGTATTCATGTAATCATTTGATCTACTACCCAAAGGTACTTATCCCCCTAAATGAGACATAACCGGAAACAATTGAGACATAACCGGAAGCATGCCACATTGCCCTTAGGACACCTTTGCAGCGGGTAAATACCTAACCCAATAAGGAGTCTTGCAGAAAATCCTGAAAAGAGTATGCAGTCAGCACTATTAACGTAAATCACAATTGTTATGGAATTCATGTTTATTAAAACGCATCAATCAATCAGATCCCGCAACGCTTTGTTCAGCATGTTTATCACACTACTCGCATTGACTTTTACCCTGAATCCGGTCAATGCCCAGGAGTATGCATACATCTCAAATGCAAGCGGTTTTTCGGTCAATAAAGTTGATCTGGGTACCAACACCATAGTAGGAACAGCCACACTGCCAAATTCCTCTTCACTGTTTGTGGCCATCACACCGGACGGATCTACGGTATACACAACCAATGATTTTGGTGACGATGTGAGTATAGTCGATGCAGCCACCATGAATTATCTCGGCAATATATCCGGCATCGGAACCTGTGATGGCATGGCCATAACACCGGATGGCGCTTACGGCTATGTTTCTCAAATTTCCAGTAGTTTTTTCTCTCCTTCTAAAATTTATGTCGTCGATCTGGCTACCAACTCCATTGTCACAAGCATCAGCATTCCAGGCTCTGGCCAAATTCCCAGACCTGGAACCATAACACCTGATGGCGCCTATTTATACGTACCTGTAGGTGGTAGTAATAAAGTGTTTGTAATATCTACGGCTACCAATACCATCGTTACAAATATAGCGATAGGTGCTAACCCGGATGGGCCTCTGGCAGTATCTCCGGATGGCGATTACGTGTATGTAGTTGTTGATGATGTAGTTAAGGTTATCGAAACTTCATCAAACACGATAGTCGGAAGTATTAGTATAAGCAATACTGCGCGGGCTGCAGCAATCAGTCCGGATGGAGCATATCTCTATGTTCCCCACCTGAATCACGATTATGTAACGATTATCTCCACAGCCACCAATGCTGTAGTAAACACGGTGAACGTGGGTGATCGTCCTACAGCTGTGGCATTTTCTTCAGATGGCTCCAAAGCCTATGTTACGAATTATACCTCAAGTGATATGTCGGTAATTGAAACAGCCAGCCAAACCGTTGTGGCAACTATTGATGGATTCACCAACCCAACTAGTTTGGTCATATTCGGAACATCTGTTCCGGACTCTGATGGCGACGGCATTGCGGATGATGTTGACAATTGTATTGAAACAGCCAATCCAGACCAGGCAGATGAAGATGGAGACGGCATAGGCGATGCATGTGACGCTTGTCCCACTGTACCCGATCCCAACTGCGCTACCTGCGGTAATAATAAATACCTGGTCTGTCATATCCCGAACGGGAATCCGGACAATTACCAGCAACTATGCATATCATACAACGCTGCTTTGTCGCATGTAGGCAACCACGGTGGCTGCTACTGGGGTTCCTGCAATTCCGGTTTGATGGCCAACGAAAGCGATCCGCTTACCAAACAGATGAGTCAATCCAATAGTGCTTATGACCGCACGGAAGGTGAAAACCCTGTAGTGGAAACAACGCATGGCAATGCTTATTACTTCGAAGCATCGCCCAACCCGGCGTCAGAGATGATCAATATTCACCTGCATGGCCATAGCGATGGCGCGCATTTGTACATCCGCGATCAACTCGGCCGGGTGGTATGGACCCAAACACTTGATCAGGAGCAAAGTGCTTTTCAAATTTTGCTGAGCGATAAGAACATGATGAGCGGCACTTACTTCATTACGGTTTTGACCAATGGAGAGAGCATTACTAAGCAGGTAGTTGTGATTAGGTAGGAGAAGCAACAGGTATATAATTGAAGATTGATGATTACATGATTGTTGATGGGAACGATAAAGGCTGATGAATAGAAGTGGTTAAATTCAAGTCTCTTGAACCTAAATCAAACCTCATAATTCTTAATTCAAATTGTCAATCTAGTCCCGAACTTGCTTCGGGATGTAATCATCAATCTTCAATAAAAAAAGCGGCGACCCCGAACACATCCGGGATCGCCGCTTTAAATTTTATATCAAAAAGAGATCAGGCGTCTCCGTCTTTCTTCTCTTCGTCAGCTGGCTTTTCTTCAGCAGCTTCTTCGGTTGCATCGGCAGCCTCAGCAACTACTTCTTCGGTAGTTTCTGCAACTTCCTCTACTACTTCTGTAGCGGCCTCAGCAGCTTCTTCAGCGGCAGCTTCCACTACTTCTTCCGCAGCCTCAGCAGCTTCTGCCACTTCTTCGCCTGCTGCTTCAACGGTTTCCTCAACTGCAGTTTCTACGGTTTCAGCAACGGCTTCGGCAACAACAGCATCTGCTGCAGTTTCTACAGCTTCTTCAGCGGCATCTGTTACTTCTTCAACTGCTGTTGCTTCTGAAGTTTCCTCAGCAGTTACAGCAGCTGCTTTCTTACCGCCACGACGTGTTTTCTTCTGTTGTCTTACTTTACCTGCATTTGGATTGTAGGTTTCGTTGAAATCTACAAATTCGATCATGGCAGTTTCGGCGCCGTCACCGCGACGGAAACCAAGTTTAATCACGCGAGTATAACCTCCTGGGCGATCACCAACCTTTTCAGCAACTGTGCCAAAAAGTTCTTTAACGGCTTCTTTATTCTGAAGGTATGAAAAGACAATACGACGCTGATGGGTTGTGTTGTCTTTAGCTTTGGTCACCAGCGGCTCAATATACCCACGCAAAGCTTTTGCTTTAGCCAGGGTAGTGGTGATGCGCTTGTGTTCGATCAAATTGATGGCAAGGTTTGCCAACAGGGCGCGTCTGTGTGAAGCTGTACGCCCAAGGTTGTTGATTTTGTCTCCGTGTCTCATTGTACGGTTACCTGTTTTGCAGGTGGTAGCACCGGGGCAGGAATCAATGCGAAATGCGCAATGGTATATCTCATTTCATTAGCTCCGCTCGACAGTTACCACACTTTGTTAGTAATAGAACTATAATTATTGCGCTTTGATACATTGTTTCATTGCGCATTGATAATTTACTCTTCGTCCAGCTTGTATTTAGCCAGATCCATGCCGAATGTGAGGTTTTTGTCCTGCAGCAGTTCTTCGATCTCTACGAGTGACTTTTTACCGAAATTACGGAATTTCAGCAGCTCGTGAGTGTCGTAGCGAACGAGTTCGGCAAGGGTATTGATCTTAGCAGCTTTGAGGCAGTTGTAAGCACGAACGCTGAGATCGAGATCTTCCAGAGAAGTCTTGAGCAGTTTGCGCATGTGCAGGATGTGTTCATCCACAACGCTTTCCTCGCGGCTGGTTGGTGTGTCGAATGTGATGTTCTCATCGGTAATCAGCATCAGGTGCTGGATCAGGATGCGACTTGCTTCCCGAATGGCATCTTCCGGATGGATGGTTCCATCGGTTTTGATATCGATGATCAAACGCTCGTAGTCGGTACGCTGACCAACACGGGTATTGTCGACCTTGTAAGAAACATTTTTAATCGGGGTATAGATGGCGTCAATTGGAATAACTCCAATGGCGGCATCTTTAGGGGCACCATCATCGGCTGGCTGGTATCCGCGACCTTTGGTAACGGTCAGCTCAAGCTCCAGCGTAACAGTAGGCTCCATGCGACAGATCAGCAGATCCGGGTTCATGATAGAGAACACGTTAGTGAACTCTTCAATATCACCGGCACGAAACTCTTCTTTACCACTGATGGTGAGGTAAATCTTTTCCAGGGTGTTTTTGTCATCCTCAACAACAGGCTTAATACGCACCTGCTTGAGATTGAGAACAATATCAACTACATCTTCTACAACTCCGCGAATTGTGGCAAACTCGTGATCTACACCGCCAATGCGCACAGCGCTGATGGCATAGCCTTCAAGAGATGACAAAAGTACACGGCGAAGTGAGTTTCCAACCGTTTGGCCAAAACCTGGCTCCAATGGTTTGAACTCGAAGGTACCCTCAAATTCCGTTGCTTTTTGCAGAAGGATTTTATCGGGCTTTTGAAAATTGAGAATGCTCATATGTGGAACGCTCCAAGAGTGAATGGTGGGTAAAACTAATTTGATTCAAGAGGGCGGGATTATGGGGATAACTGAGGCAGAGCCTGCTTAATACGTGAAAATGGTTGGCGCTCAATTTGAACGCCAACCTTTTCCACTTTAAGACTTTTTATTTAGAATACAACTCTACGATGAGCTGCTCATTTATCTTCTCAGGTATCTGGTCACGCTGTGGATATGCCAGGAAAATGCCCTGCATTTGATCTGGATTCCACTCGAGCCAGCCAAACTGGCGAGCCGTGTTGGTTTTAGCACCAACCTGAGTGGTAATCACTTCAAGTCCTTTTGACTTACCTCTTACAGCTATAACATCGCCTGGCTTCAGTACGTAAGATGGGATGTTAACAACGTGTCCGTTTACTGTCACATGACGGTGTCCAACCAACTGGCGTGCACCGCGGCGGGTTGGGGAAATTCCCAAACGGTAAACAGTGTTGTCCAAACGCGCTTCCAATAATTGAAGCAGGATTTCACCTGTTACGCCGTGACGACGGTTAGCTTCACCGAATGTTTTACGGAACTGACGCTCCAATACACCATACGTGTACTTGGCTTTTTGCTTTTCCGTCAACTGAAGAGAGTAGTTGGACGGCTGTCTGCGCCTGCGGGACTGGCCATGCTGACCAGGGCCGTATTTGCGGCGTTCAAAAGACTTGTCAAAACCGTAAATCGGTTCACCGAATGAACGAGCTTTTTTAGTAGTTGGACCTGTATAACGAGCCATTCTTTAAGGAATGTAATTTTGTTGAATTGATAATATCAAAAGGCAATCTTAGTGAATGCCAATTGGATTAAACACGGCGACGCTTTGGAGGGCGGCAACCATTGTGTGGAAGTGGAGTTACGTCGTTAATGACTGTAACTTTGATACCGGTTTGGTCTACTGCGCGAATAGCAGCTTCGCGACCAGAACCAGGGCCTTTCACAAATACTTCCGCAGAGCGTACACCTGCATCAAACGCTGTTTTTGCAGCATCGCTGGCAGCAACCTGGGCAGCATAAGGTGTATTCTTTTTTGAACCACGGAATCCGGCTTTACCAGCCGAAGCCCAGGAAATCACCTCACCTTGCTTGTTTGTGATAGAAATGATCAGGTTATTGAAACTCGCATGGATGAATACAATTCCATCAGGCGTGATTTTAACCTTCCTTTTGACGGCCTTTTTTGCAGCTCCTTTTGCCATTTATTTAATTTGATAATGTGATAATAAGCTAATTTGATATTGATAAAAACCCACCAAATCCAGCTAATGCCACAATAATTACTTAGTAACTTTTTTCTTGTTTGCAACAGTTTTACGCTTGCCCTTACGGGTACGAGCGTTTGTACGGGTACGTTGACCACGCAAAGGAAGTCCTTTACGGTGGCGAAGTCCACGGTAACAACCGATGTCCATCAGACGCTTGATGTTCAACTGAACCTCTGAGCGAAGCTGACCTTCTGTACGGTACTCATCCGCAATGATGCGAGATATGTCTTTAATGTTATCATCCGTCCAGTTTTCCACTTTGGTATTCTCGTCTATTTCGGCTTTCTCCAAAATAGCCTTAGCAGTAGACAGACCAACACCATAGATGTAAGTCAAACTGATAACCCCTCTTTTGTTACGGGGCAAATCCACACCAGCAATACGTGCCATATTTATGTTGATTTGAGTATTCTTTAATGTAAGCAATAACTGCCTGTTCCCAGACAATTACGCATCGCCAGTTTATCCCTGACGTTGTTTAAATCTTGGGTTCTTTTTGTTGATCACGTAGATTTTGCCTTTACGACGAACAATCTTGCAATCAGCAGAACGCTTCTTAACTGACGGTTTAACTTTCATATCTTCAAAAGTTTTTCACTTTTTGAGTTTATTTGTACCGGTAGATGATCCTTCCTCTTGTTAAATCGTAAGGAGACATCTCTATGGAAACCTTATCTCCAGGAAGAATTCGGATATAGTGCATCCGCATTTTTCCGGAAATGGTTGCCAGTATTATGTGGTCATTTTCCAATTTAACTTTAAAATTTGCATTGGAAAGTGCCTCAGTGACTACTCCATCTTGTTTGATCAAGTCCTCTTTTGCCATAAAAAAGCCCGTTTTTAAATTTCGGGCTGCAAAGGTCTAACTTTTAGGCAAAATTTCTTGCAATTCAGCATTATTTTTTATCGCCTCAAGTAAGAAAGTGTGATCAGACAAAATATCTGCCTTGCCTTTTTGCACCACAACCGAATGTTCATAGTGCGCGCTTGGCTTTCTGTCTCTGGTGTGAATGGTCCAACCATCACTATCCTGATACACTTCTTTCACACCCATATTTATCATTGGTTCAATCGCAATGGCCAATCCTTCCGTCATTAAAAACCCTTTTCCTCTTCTTCCATAATTTGGCACCTCCGGATCTTCATGCAAGGATCTGCCAATGCCATGACCAACCAAATCTCTTACAACACTATACCCGTGCTTCCGTTCACAATAATCCTGAATGGCAAAAGAAATATCACCAATCCGATTCCCATGCACGGCCTTTTCAATTCCGAGGTAAAGCGACGCGTACGTAGTTTCCAATAAGTCAACCACATCTTCTGAAATTCCGGCGAAGGCAAACGTATAGGCTGCATCACCAAAAAATCCTTCGAGCTCTACTCCGCAATCAACCGAAACCACATCGGTTTCTTTAAACTCCCGCTTTCCGGGTATTCCATGCACCACAATATCATTGTATGAAACACAAAGCGTTGAAGGAAATCCGTGGTAACCTTTAAAGGCGGGTTTGCCACCATGGTCACGAATAAATTCCTCTGCCGCCTTATCAATCATCTCACCTGTCACTCCCGCTTTCAACATGGTTCCCACATGGGCCAGGGTTTTAGAAACCAAGGTATTTGCCTGGCGCATTATCTCTATTTCAGCAGGGGTTTTGTGAAAAACCCGTTTGCCTTCATATTCGCTTGCAAATAAACCCATGTGCTTTTTGTTATTTGATCTCTGAAAGAGTTACAAAATTCAGAGAGCAAATGTTGTATTTTAAGGTTGCCCGATTTGAACGCCCGATCCGGCACGTCCCTGAATCCGGCCTGACTTAATCAGACCATCATACTTTTGGGTCAACAAATAACTTTCTATCACCTGAAGTGTGTCCAGTGCCACACCAACCATGATCAACAGAGTAGTTCCTCCAAAGAAGAGGGCAAACTGCTGGTTCACACCAAATGTCGCAGCGATTGATGGCAGAATACCAATCAGTCCCAGGAAAATAGCGCCCGGCAAGGTAATCCGGGTCATGATGTTATCGATGTAATCTGATGTAGCCTCACCAGGTTTTACACCAGGAACAAAGGCGTTGTTTCTTTTGAGATAGTCCGAATAACTTGTCGGACTAACCATAAGCGCTGTATACACATACGTGAATATCACGATCAGAAGGAAGAACACTACGTTGTAGCCCAGTGAGTAAATGTCGTTGAACATGTGTATTCTTCCGGATTGCGATTGCCCGCTTCCTGAAATATATTGAAAGGCTGTAGCTGGCAAGAACATAAGTGCCTGAGCAAAAATGATCGGCATTACACCTGCAGAGTTAACCTTCAAAGGAAGAAAATCACGTGCGCTGGCAGCAGGCAATCCACCGCCGGTTCGTCCTACCATCCTTTTCGCAAACTGAATAGGAATCCTTCTGACACCCTGAATCACCAAAATGGTAGCCATCACAATCACAAACAACAAAGCGATTTCTACAAAGAAGAGCAGCAGTTTGTTATCGGAGAACAATTTCTGGAATTCAAAGGCAAAGGATTGTGGTAGACGGGCAATGATACCTGCCATAATGATCAGGGAAATACCGTTGCCTACACCTTTATCTGTAATTCTTTCACCAAGCCACATACAGAATATGGTACCGGCGGTAAGAATGATGATATTGGCAAACCAGAACAGACCGTCAGAAATATTTGGTGAAACGCCTCCCGGGATGCTGCGAATCAACTGAAGATAACCACCTCCCTGAACCAGGGTAATTGCTACTGTAAGCAATCGGGTAATCTGATTTAGTCGTTTACGACCACTTTCTCCTTCTTTCGTTTGAAGACGCTGGAAATATGGCACCGCAAAACCGAGCAGCTGAACAATGATGGAGGCTGTGATATAAGGCATTACCCCCAGTGCAAAAATTGCAGCATTGTTAAACGCACCACCCGTGAAGATGTTGATCAGTCCAAGCAGGTCATTTGCTCCACGGCTTTGTGCAGCCTTGTCGAGCGCTGCAGGAACCACACCTGGTAGTACAACGAAGGTACCTATGCGGTAAACCAACAACAATCCAAGTGTGTATAGGATGCGCTCACGCAATTCCTTAATGCTCCAGATATTCTTAAGAACGGTAAAAAGTTTCATTACCGAGATTTTTTTTAAACGAGTTCAACACTGCCGCCGCAAGCTTCAATAGCCGCTTTTGCAGTTGCCGATACAGCATGTACCTTAATGTTAACCTTGGACGTAAGTTTTCCGTTTCCAAGTACTTTGATCTTATCGCTGGCTCTTCCAATGCCTGCAGCTACCAAAGCTGCTGGGTCAAAAGTATCAGAGCCTGATTTCTGAACAAGCGCTTCGAGTGCGCCTAAGTTCAGTGCCACATAGTCAATGCGGTTAATATTCTTAAAACCGCGCTTTGGCAAGCGGCGTTGCATGGGTGTTTGCCCGCCCTCAAAATGTCTCTTCACTTTTGATCCGCTGCGAGCCTTATCACCCTTATGACCACGGGTGGAAGTACCACCACGACCAGATCCCTGGCCGCGACCAATGCGCTTGCGGTTTTTTACAGAGCCTTCTGCCGGACGAAGATTGGAAAGTTCCATCGTTATAAATTTTATATTGCCCACCGGGTAGTTAACCCGGCTTACAAATTTTCAAGTTTTAATATTCAGGCGTTTTCAACCTGAACCAAGTGTTCAACTTTACGCACCATGCCCTCAATCTGGGGAGTAACTTCGTGCTCTACGATTTGATTAACCTTGCGAAAGCCGAGTGCTACCAGTGTAGCTTTCTGACGCTTTGATTTGTCAATCGGGCTTTTAACCAACTTGATTTTTATCTTACCCATGTCTATAAGGTTTCAGAAACCCAATGCCTTAGTCAGGTCATCGGATCATTCATTATCCATTAAAGAGTTTATCCATTGAAATTCCACGCTGGCGGGCCACTTCAGAAGGGCTTCTTAAACTTGCCAGTGCAGCAATGGTTGCTTTTACCACGTTGTGCGGGTTTGCAGAGCCCTGAGATTTGGCCAACACGTCATGTACGCCAGCCGATTCCAAAACAGCACGCATAGCACCACCGGCAATTACACCTGTACCGTGAGCAGCTGGCTTGATGATTACACGACCTGCATCAGACTTACCAAATGCTTCATGAGGAATGGTTCCATTCATGATTGGCACTTTGATGGTGTTTTTTTCCGCATCCTTTACGGCTTTGGAAATGGCTTCTGAAACCTCACGAGCTTTTCCAAGACCCTGGCCAATTCTACCCTGACCGTCGCCTACTACTACAACTGCAGCAAAGCTGAACGTACGGCCACCTTTGGTAACCTTGGCTACGCGGTTAAGCGAAACCAGTTTTTCTTTTAGTCCTGAATCCTCGGAAGTACGAGTGTTTTCTTTTTCTCTGTCTTGCCTTGCCATATTGCTAAGCTGTTAGAATTTATTTAATATGAAAACCGACAGTCGGTCAACAATTTTTTAAAATTTCAAGCCACCTTCACGGGCGCCCTCAGCGAGAGAGCGAACACGACCGTGGTAGCGATATCCGCCGCGATCAAATACAATTCCTTCAACCCCTGCGGATTTAGCGCGTTCAGCAATCATCTTGCCAACTTCAGCGGCTTGTTCAGATTTTGTTCCTTTCAAACCTTTGGAAGTTGCTGCTGCAATGGTGTGACCATCCAGGTCATTGATCAGCTGACAGTAGATTTCCTTGCTTGAGCGGTATACGCTAAGCCTTGGACGCTCTCCAGTTCCGCTGATCTTATTGCGGATACGCATATGAAGCCTTTTACGGGCCTGCTCTTTTGTGCGATTCATTTTTTCTGATTTTAGTAGTTCCGATTCCGACCGGAAAACATTGTATTCAGTATGGTTGATTTCTGGTTAAACATTACATATATAAAACCAGAGATGATGTCATTTATTAAGACTTCGCACCAGCTGTTTTACCAGCTTTACGGCGAATCTTCTCACCTTTAAACATAATACCTTTCCCTTTGTAAGGCTCAGGCTTACGGAATGAGCGGATCTTGGCACAAACCTGTCCAAGCAACTCTTTGTCGATAGACTCAAGGCGGATAAGCGGTGGAGAACCTTTTTCCATGGCGGTTGTAACTTTAACCTCAGATGGAAGGTGGAACATAACCGGGTGAGAATAACCAATGGTAAGTGTTAATAAATTACCCTGATTTTCAACACGGAAACCCACACCGATTACTACCATCTCGCGAACATAGCCTTCACTTACGCCCACTACCATGTTATTCACCAATGAACGATAAAGTCCGTGCATGGAGCGGTGTCTTTTTTGATCGGTTGGACGCTGTATATTGATTGCACCATCCTCTACCTTGACCGAAAGGTCCGGGTCAATTTTCTGTGACAAAGAGCCTTTAGGCCCCTTAACAGTAACTGTGTTATCAGAGGCAACCGAAATCTCCACTTTATCCGGGAGAGAAATTGGCAATTTACCAATGCGTGACATATCCGTTTATTTTTTACCCTCGCGTAAGCTTCAGGTGATTTTATTTTTTCAATTCAGCAACAAACTGCTGACAATTTTGATAATGACAATTAACAAACGTAGCAAAGCAGCTCACCGCCTACATTTAACTCACGGGCTTTCTTGTCAGTCATTACTCCTTTTGAAGTAGAAACGATCATGATTCCCAGTCCGTTAATGATCCGGGGAATGTTGGTTGCACCGGAGAACTTTCTGAGGCCTGGGCGGCTAACACGTACCAATTCACGGATAATAGGTGTCTTGGTTGCAGGATCGTATTTCAAGGCAATCTTGATCAGGCCCTGCTTGTTAGCGTCATTCTTTTCCTCGAAGGTGTATTTGAGGACATAACCCTGGTCGTACAAAATCTCGGTGATCGCTTTTTTCAAGCGTGAAGCCGGGATTTCAACGATTCGATGGCCAGCCATTTGCGCGTTGCGAATGCGGGTCAGATAGTCTGCTATCGGGTCAGTGACATTCATTTTATCAATCAGTTGATAGTTGTTAATAATGGGTTGTTCGAATCAGAGTGAACAAACAAACCAGTTAATTTACCAGGAAGCTTTAGTTACTCCAGGTATCTTACCGTACAAAGCCAGGTCGCGAAATTTCACACGGCAAATTCCAAACTTGCGCATGTACCCTTTTGGGCGGCCGGTCAGCATACAGCGGTTGTGCAAGCGAATCGGGTTAGCGTTGCGTGGGAGTTTGTCCAGCGCATCATAATCACCTTCTTCTTTGAGTTTCTTGCGCAATTCTGCGTATTTGGCTACCATCCGTTGGCGCTTGTGTTCGCGGGCGATGATCGATTTTTTTGCCATATTCTTATTCCTTAAAAGGATTTTTATTTCTTAAATGGAATGCCAAGCTCTTTCAACAAAGCATAAGCTTCTGCATCGGTACTGGCTGAGGTTACGAATGAAATATCCATGCCCATGATCTTGTTTACCTTGTCGATATCAATCTCAGGAAAGATAATTTGTTCGGTGATACCCATGCTGTAGTTACCACGGCCGTCGAACGACTTGTCATTCACACCGCGAAAGTCCCTTACACGAGGAAGTGCTACTGTAATAAACCTGTCGAGGAACTCGTACATGCGTTCTCCGCGTAAGGTTACACGAACACCGATCGGCATACCTTCTCTCAGTTTAAAGTTAGAAACTGACTTACGGGCAATGGTCGGTACTGCTTTCTGACCTGCGATCATGGTCAATTCCGTTGCCGCATTATCAATCAGCTTTTTATCGCCTGTAGCATCACCAATTCCCTGGTTGATGCAGATTTTCTGCAACTTGGGAACCTGCATTACCGTAGAGTAGCTGAACTGCTGCATAAGTGCAGGAGCAACTTCCTTTTGGTATTTTTCTTTGAGTCTAGGTACGTATTTCATTACTTAATGACGTTGCCTGATTTTTTTGAAATGCGCACTTTCACACCGTTGTTGTCCACGTCGTAATTGATGCGCGTAGGCTCTCCGGATTTTGGATCAACCAGAGAGAGATTTGAAATATGGATAGAAGCAGGCATTTCAACGATGCCGCCGCTTTCGTTTTGTGTGGCTTTGATGTGTTTCTTAACGATGTTAACACCTTCCACAACAGCCCGGTTTTTGCTTGGGATCACCTCGATCACTTCACCAGTCCGGCCTTTGTAGTCTCCGGAAATAACCATCACCTTATCGCCTTTGCGAATGTGAAGTTTTGGTGCAAAACGCTTCGATGTATTTTTCGTAGCCATTGTTTTTGTATAAAGTAATTTGAAAGAAGCCTTTTAAGCAATATTCCAAATTGTTGATAGTCAATTATTAAAGCACTTCTGGGGCCAGTGAGACAATACGCATGAAGTCTTTATCCCGCAATTCACGGGCAACCGGGCCAAATATGCGGGTACCTCTTGGTTCATCCGATGCGTTGAGTAATACCACCGCATTGTCATCGAACCGGATATAAGAACCATCTCTGCGGCGGATCTCTTTTCTGGTGCGTACGATTACAGCTTTTGACACTGTACCTTTCTTCATACCGCTACCAGGGGAAGAATCTTTAACCGTTACTACGATGGTGTCGCCAATCCCTGCGTAGCGCTGGCGTGTGTGACCAAGCACACGAATGCAAAGCACTTCTTTCGCACCGGAATTATCGGCTACATTCAAACGGGACTCTTGCTGAATCATGACTTATTTATTTTAACAGTTGTTGTAAAAGACGCCGGTATAAGCGCCGTTTTAGTTCAACCGAATACTATTTCGCTTTTTCAATGATTTCTACCAACCGCCAACGCTTGTTCTTACTCAATGGGCGGGTTTCCATGATGCGTACCAGGTCGCCGATGTTGCAGGCGTTTTCCTCATCATGAGCAAAAAATTTGTTGGATCGCTTTACGAATTTGCCATACAGCGGGTGCATCAGGCGGCGCTCCACTTTAACCGTGATGGTTTTATCCATTTTGTTGGATACTACCAGGCCGGTTCTTTGTTTGCGTAGATTTCTTACTATTGGTTCCATCTAAAACGATGTGATTTTCGTGCTAAAAATTAGTTACTTACTTCTGGCGACGGCGACGAGCGCGAATTTTCGAACGCATCTCCAATTGGTCAGGGGACATTTCTGCCAGTTCGCGATTGCGAACTTCAGTATGAATACGGGCGATATCGCGACGCAATTCCCGAAGTTCCATCGGATTAGCGATGCCTTTCGCCGCGTGGTCGAATTTCATTTGCTGGTACTCGCGCTCACGGTTTTGGAGCTCAACAGCCAGATCTTCGGTACTGTAATCAGCAGGAGAAAATTTTTCCTTTGCCATTGTTTTTATTTATTTGATAATTACGAAATGTGAAAGCACTCAGGCCATCCATTTAATAATCACTAAATTTATCTTTCAAAGTCGTGACGGGTAACTGTTTTGCAGAGAACAGGCAGTTTTTGTGCTGCCAGTTTCAGCGATTCATGTGCCAGTTGCTCACTCACACCTTCTATTTCAAAAATGATTCTTCCAGGTTGAACTTCACAAACGTAATGGTCAACGGCACCTTTACCTTTACCCATACGAACCTCTGCAGGCTTGGAAGTAACCGGTTTGTCCGGGAATACACGGATCCAAACCTTTCCTTCCCTTTTCATATTACGGGTAAGTGCGATACGCGCAGCTTCCAGTTGACGACCGTTCAATCGACTGAACTCCAAAGATTTCAACGCAAATGAGCCAAAAGAGATAGAACTTCCTTTGTGAGCCAGGCCACGGTTGCGGCCTTTATGCTGCTTGCGATATTTCGTACGGTTGGGCTGTAACATCGTTTGATGGATTTATAAGCCTGTCAATCAATTATATTGACTCGATTTTGAATAAATTTGTTTAGTTATCTACGGTTTCCGCATTAATTGCGGCCTCCGCCTCCACCGCGACGGTTACCACCACCTCCACGGCGGTCTCCACCACGACGATCTCCTCTGCGATCATCTCTCCGGTCTCTGCGATCACCTCCGTCGCGACGGTCGGTTGATCCAGTTCCCTCTGCTGCTGCAAATGGAGTGAGTTCACGCTTCTGAAGTACTTCTCCTTTGAAGAGCCACACCTTGATACCGATCTTGCCATAAACAGTTTGGGCTTCTACCCAGGCATAATCGATGTCTGCACGAAAAGTGTGCAATGGAGTACGACCTTCTTTATATTCCTCTGAACGGGCAATCTCGGCACCACCCAAACGACCACTGATACGAACTTTGATTCCCTCACCTCCAGCGCGCATGGTTCCTTGGATAGAGCCTTTGATAGCACGACGGTAGTTGATACGAGCTTCAATCTGCTTGGCGATCTGCTCACCTACGATGTTGGCGTCAAGTTCTGGTTTGCGAATTTCAAAGATGTTGATTTGAACCTCTTTGCCAGTCAGCACTTTCAGTTCTTCCTTGATAAGATCAACTTCCTTACCGCCTTTTCCGATGATGATACCAGGACGGCTGGTGTGGATAGTAACCGTAACCCTGCGCATAGTGCGCTCGATTACAATACGGGAAATACCGTACTGAACCGGCTTATTGCGATCGCGTGGATCATTGGTTGCTGTTTTTGGACGACGTGCACGGAGGTAGTTGCGAATTTTCTCGTCTTCTACCACTTTGAGACCGTAATCTTTATCAGCGTACCAGTTGGAATCCCAACCGCGAATTATGCCCAGGCGATTGCCTATCGGATTTGCTTTTTGACCCATTATGTTTATATAATAATGATGGTGTTGTTTACTGTTTCAGGTTCTTCAGGTTTATTCTACCTCGTCTGCATCAACTTCTTCTACAACTTCATCGTCCAGAGCCACACTATTTGCTACGATCAGGGTAACGTGGTTACGACGCTTGCGCACTCTGTAGGCACGACCCTGTGGGGCTGGCAAAAAGCGGTAAATGATACCACCTGGATCAACGAAAACAGTTTTGATGTACAATTCGTACTCATCGGCTGCTCCTTCCTGATCGGCTTTTTGCTCCCAGTTATTGATCGCTGACAGCAGCAGCTTCTCAAGCCAGACTGCAGCTTCTTTGTTGGTGTATTTCAAAATACCGAGTGCATCAACCACGTTCTTGCCGCGGATATTATCCACAACCAAACGCATTTTGCGTGGTGACATCGGTACATTTCTAAGTTTTGCTACTGCTTCCATTGTAAATAAGAAGTTGCTGAATATTGAATACCGGAATGGTTCCGGCGACCAATTTTTTTACTTTTTATTTCCTGCGTGACCACGGAAGTTGCGAGTTGGTGAAAACTCGCCCAATTTGTGGCCAACCATATTTTCCGTTACAAATACAGGGACGAATGTCTTGCCGTTGTGTACAGCAATGGTTTCGCCAACCATATCTGGGATAATCATTGATGAACGGCTCCAGGTTTTAATTACCTGTTTGCGATTCGCTTGCTTTGCCTTGGCCACTTTTTCCAACAAGGCGTGATGGATATAAGGACCTTTTTTGAGTGAACGCGGCATTTGCTTATTTAATAATTGATGAATGATGAGTGGTTATTAAAAACCACTGTTTATTTCATGTAATTAGTGTCCAGTTTTTCTCCGGCTGATAATCAGTGCATTGGAAGCTTTTGTACGGCTGCGGGTCTTTTGACCTTTAGACATAATTCCGTTGCGTGAACGTGGGTGACCACCAGACGCGCGGCCCTCACCACCACCCATTGGGTGATCTACCGGGTTCATTACCACAGGACGAACGCGAGGTCTGCGACCTTTCCAACGATTTCTTCCTGCTTTACCCATTACCTCGAGACTATGATCTGAATTGCTTACGGAACCAATGGTAACTTTACAATCCAACAAAATTCTGCGGGTTTCACCAGATGGCATCTTCAGTACTGCATAGCGATCCTCACGTCCCATCATGGTTGCATAAGTGCCTGCGCTGCGTACAAGAATACCACCCTGTCCAGGGCGCATCTCAACATTGTGAATCTCAGCACCAAGCGGCACTTCGCTCAACAACATGCAGTTGCCTACTTCCGGAGCTACACCTGAACCTGATTGAACTTTTTGTCCAACCTGTAATCCTTCCGGAGCCAGGATGTAGCGTTTTTCACCGTCGTTATATTCCACCAGCGCAATAAAGGCTGTACGGTATGGATCGTACTGAATGGATTGCACAATTGCAGCTCCCTGCTTATCGCGTTTGAAGTCGATGATGCGGTAGCGACGCTTGTGACCACCTCCACGGTGGTGCATGGTACGATGCCCTTGAGCATTTCTTCCTCCGGTAGAGCCAAGAGTAACCATCAGGGATTTCTCAGGCTTGGCGCCTTTGGTAAGTTCGTCCCTTTTGATGGCTATGCGAAAGCGCTGGCCTGGAGTGATCGGGTTAAATTTTCTAACTGCCATATCTTACTCTTCTTGCGAGTGAGCGTTGGTTGTTTTAGTCATCAATACCACCGAACAAATCGATGGTTTCGCCTGGTGTTAGGGTTACGTATGCCTTCTTATAAGAAGATTTTGTACCTCTTACGATGGCTGTTTTGGTGCTGCGCGACTTTGGTTTGCCGGGCATAACCATGGTATTAACCGAATCTACAGTCACATTGAACATCTGCTCAACGGCGTTGCGGATCTCGATTTTATTTACGCCTTTGTTCACCACAAACGCATAAGTATTGCGCTTGTCGGCGAGCTGGGTTGCTTTTTCGGTAATAACCGGCTTGATCAAAATTTGCTTAGCCATGTTTATTCGCAATTTTCTTTGATCTTCTGAATTGCACTTTCTGTGATAACCACAGAACCTGCGTTCATGATCTGATACGTATTAAGGTCGGTTGCTGGAGCGATATCTGCTTTTGCCAGGTTGCGGCAAGACAGGTAAAGGGTTTGATCGTAATCTCCCAATACTGTCAGTGGCTTTTTATCGGCAACTTTCAGAGACTGAAGAATTGCCAAAAAAGCGCTGGATTTAGGTGTCTCCAGTGTGAAGTCCTCTACCACGATAATTGAACCAGCCTGAGCTTTGGCCGACAAGGCACTGCGACGGGCAAGACGCTTCACTTTAGCATTAACTGTGATATCGTAGTTGCGCGGGCGTGGACCAAAAACACGGCCACCACCACGAAAAACAGGGCTATTGATATCACCTTTACGGGATCCACCGGTGCCTTTCTGCTTGTGCAATTTGCGAGTTGAACCGCTCATTTCACTACGCTCTTTCGATTTGTGAGTTCCCTGACGTTGAGCAGCCAGGTATCTTTTCACATCAAGCCAAACACTGTGCTCATGTGGTTCGATACCGAATACCTCGTCCGGAAGATCAATTTTGCGGCCAGTGGCCTCACCTTGTATGTTATAGACCGAAACTTTCATTTCCGATTTATTTTTCAATGAAGACATATGCGCCTTTGTGTCCTGGCACAGCGCCTTTAATTAAGATCAGGTTTTGCTCAGGGAAAACCTTTAGTACTCTCAGCCGGCGCAATTTCACCTGCTCATTTCCGGTTTGTCCGGCCATTCTCATACCTTTAAATACTTTCGCAGCAAAAGATGAGTTACCCAGAGAACCCGGAGCACGCAGACGGTTGTGCTGACCGTGGGTTTGTTCCATAACACCACCAAAACCGTGGCGCTTTACAACACCCTGAAAACCTTTACCCTTGGAAGTACCAACAACATTCACTTTGTCGCCTTCCTGAAATACGTCGGCTACAGTAACCTCGTCGCCAAGGTTCTTTTCGATGTTCATGTTGCGGAACTCCTTCACCTTGTGCAAAGGATCTTCAAGACCGGCAGCCTTAAAGTGTCCCATAAGGGCTTTAGGTGTGTTTTTCGCTTTGCGATCACCGTAGGCCAACTGCATAGCAGAGTAGCCGTCTTTTTCATCAGTGCGCACTTGCGTAATAACGCATGGGCCAGCTTCAATAATCGTACAGGCTACGTTTTTTCCGTAGGCGTCGTAGATGCTGGTCATCCCTATTTTTTTTCCTATCAGACCGTTCACTGTAGTTAGATTTTTATGTTTGAACGATTGCTGGTTTATTCAAACGACTTCCAAAAGTTTGGACACGACAAAAGCGGACTTTCCGTTTTAGCGGAACCGCTTTCGACCGAGGCAGTTATCCCGAAATAACCCGGGGTACTTTGTCCTAAGCCGGAAACCGCAGACTTATGATTTAATTCAGTGACGCAGATTAGGTGAGTTTGACTTGAATGTCAACACCGCTCGGGAGTTCCAATTTGGAGAGAGCGTCCACCGTTTTTTGCGTCGGTGTATAAATTTCAATTAGGCGCTTGTGTGTGCGCAACTGAAACTGCTCCCGAGCTTTCTTGTTTACGTGCGGAGAACGCAATACTGTAAACACTTCTTTCTCGGTAGGCAGCGGAATCGGGCCAGTTACAACAGCTCCACTCGCACGCACAGTCTTCACGATTTTCTCAGTAGACTTGTCTACCAGGTTGTAGTCGTAAGACCGCAGTTTTATGCGAATTTTTTGATTCATTACCCCGAAAGGATTTAATATTTCAATTTAAGAACACGCTTTTCTCCAGGCAAAATTTTCGTTTGAGAAACCCTCCCGTCGAAAGCGAGCGCAAAGGTAACATTACTTGAATTGATTTTCCAAGTAGTATTTAAAAATTTCTGAAAAAAAATGTTGAGTGCGGAGTGTTTAGTGTTTAGTGTTGAGTGTTGAGTGTTGAGTGCGGAAATATTGAATTTCGGGTATTGGTTATCGCGATATCATTGATCCCTGCCATTCTGTCGCATTTACTCTATTGGCACAATAATAGACTATTTGGATCCGAGAGCATCCATACCCGCCTTTTATTTCATTTTCAAATTCTTTTTTCATGATTGATTTTCTGGCAACTGAAAATGCAAGTGCCCAGCCTAACCAGCTGTCTGGTCTGACTTCTGATCAGGACGATAATTTGCTGGATGCTTATTCAAAAACCGTTACCCGTGTGGCTCGCACTACCAGCAATGCGGTAGTTCACCTGAAAGTGACCAAACAAAACAAGCAAAATCAGCAAGCGGCAAACCGCCGTAACCAGGGCGATGGCACTGGCAGCGGATTTATCATCAGCAGTGATGGTTATGTAGTGACAAACAGCCATGTTGTTAATGGAGCCGAAAACATTGAAGCCAGTCTTCCCGACGGCCGCAGCTTTAAGGCACATATTATAGGCAATGATCCAGCTACCGATATAGCCGTTTTGAAAATACCCGGAAGCAATTTTGCCACCCTGGCATTTGGAGAAAGTGATAAATTACAAGTTGGTCAGATTGCCATAGCGATCGGAAACCCATTTGGCTTCCAATACTCAGTCACAGCCGGAGTAGTAAGTGCCCTCGGGCGCAGTCTGCGAAGTCAAAATGGCCGCCTGATAGACGATGTCATCCAAACCGATGCAGCTTTAAACCCTGGCAACAGCGGCGGACCACTGGTAGATTCCAATGGCTATATAATAGGTGTAAATACTGCTGTGATCCTTCCGGCTCAAGGCCTATGCTTTGCGGTAGCTTCCAACCTGGTTAAATTTGTAGTAGGAAAACTAATCCTGGAAGGAAAAGTACGACGCGGGTTTATTGGCGTTGGTGCACAGGCCGTACCACTACCGCCAAAATGGCTGAACGCCCTGGAAATCTCCACCAAAGGGGGGATTCAGATACAAACGGTGGAACCTAATGGCCCGGCCGCACAAGCCGGCATTCAGCCTGGCGACATACTTGTGCAATTCGAAGGTAAACCTCTGGATTCCATTGACCTGCTGCACAAATCACTAGACGAGGATAAGATCGGTAAAAGGATTTCTGTTTGGCTATTGCGCAACGGAGGGCTGAAAAGCGTTGAGGTGGTACCCGCTGAAATGTAACTTTTCAATGCGAAATGTACCAATGTACCAATGTACCAATGCGAAATATACCAATGCAAAATGCGCAATGACTGCCTTTGGCTAACTTTTTCGATTTACCAGGCTACAGCACTTTCTTATAGCTAAATACCAATTCTGGTTCAGTAGATTCTTTATTGCGCATTTCGCATTGGTACATTTCGCATTGGTACATTTCGCATTAAAAAGCTATGCTTTTCGCTTCGCAAACTCCTGCATCAAGTCTACCAGAGCTACTACGCTCGACTTTGGCATGGCATTGTAAATACTAGCCCGGAATCCACCAACGGAGCGGTGACCTTTCAGGCCAACCATGCCGTTTTCTTTTGTGAGGCTCATGAATTCAGATTCGAGGGCTGCGTATTTTTCTTCCATCACGAAGCAAACGTTCATTTGAGAGCGATCACTTTTAGCAACGGTTCCTTTGAACAATGGGTTGCTGTCAATTTCATTGTACAATACCCTGGCTCTGGCCCTGGCTTTACGCTGCATAGCCTTAAGTCCACCGCTTTTCTTTATCCAACGAAGGGTAAGCATGGATACATAAATAGGAAAAACAGGAGCCGTATTGTACAGAGAATTATTGTTTACAAATGTCCGGTAATCAAGCATTGATGGCATCACCCGATCCACAGTTCCCAGCATATCTTCTCTGACTATGGCCACTGTTACGCCGGCAGGCCCCAGGTTTTTCTGGGCCCCAGCGTAAATAAGCCCGAATGGTGACGGATCAAAAGGCCGACTCAGGAAATCGGACGACATGTCACAAACCAACGGAATAGGCGATTTTGGGAATTTGTGCATCTGGGTGCCATAAATGGTGTTATTGCTTGTCAGATGCAAATATTTTGCTGTAGAAGGGATTCTATATCCTCTTGGTATAAAGGTGTAGTTCTCATCTTTTGAAGAACATAGCACCGAAACATTGCCAAAATTTTTGGCTTCTTTTATGGCTTTGCTGGCCCAGGTTCCCGTATCCGTATAGGCAGCCGTTTCACCCTGGTTCAAGAAATTAAAAGGTGCCATGTAAAACTGAGAGCTAGCCCCGCCAGTTAACCACATTACTTTGTAATTATCCGGCAATTCAAGTATTTCCTTCATTAAGGAGTTGGCTTCGTCCATGATGGCTGTGAACTCAGGCCCACGGTGAGAAAGTTCGAGAAGGCTCAGGCCCATGCCCTGATAATTGGCAACCGCTCTGGCTGCTTCTTTTATAACTGTGGATGGCAAAATGGCCGGACCGGCAGAGAAATTGTGCTTTTTCATAAATCGGTAAAGGAAGGAGGGTTGAAAAGTTTGACAAAAGTATTGGGTTCCTGCCAAACGACCAATCCCGAATTGAGTTAGAGACAGACAGCTTCAAAGTACTTCACTTCATAACGAGCTACTTTATACATTTGCAAGGAACAAAACCTGCCGGTTTAGCCCTGTTTATGGACAAACATTACCTATTACTATCCGCATTTTTATTTCAGGCGTTTTTTCTTTTTGCGCAAAACAACAATGGAGACAATTATCAGCTCCACATACGAAAAGCCCTTTCTTCTATTAAACTCGACGGTATTTTGGATGAGCCAGATTGGGAAAATGAAGAAGTTGCCGACCATTTCAAACTGGTTTTCCCGAATGATACAGCCTATAGCAAATGGCTAACGGAAGTGCGACTTACGTTCGATGACAAATTTCTTTATGTCGGAGGGGTTTGCCGTCAAAAGCAAAAGGACTTTACATTTCAAAGTTTGAGACGCGATTTCGCCGGTGGCACTTCCGATGTGCTGAACATCATACTCGGCCCTGCCAGCGACGGACTTAACGGGTTTATTTTCAGCGTAAGCCCCATGAATGTACAGCGGGAAGGATTGATCGACAACGGACAAACCATGTCCCTGGAATGGGACAACAAGTGGTATTCAGCCGTGCAAACCTATGATGACCACTGGACAGTGGAAATGGCTATTCCATTTAAAACACTCCGCTATTCTGTCTCTCCCGGCCAAAACGAATGGCAGTTGCAATTCATCCGCACCAAAGTGAAAGACTTCGAAGTCGGGTCCTGGGCGCCGGTGCCTTTCCAATATGATGTGATTAACCTCGCATTTGCCGGAAAACTGATTTGGGAAACGCCTCCTCCCAAACCCGGCCTCAACCTCAGTCTGATCCCATATATAATAGGTGGCACTTCTCTCGACTATGTCCGCGACCCGAATACACAGGAAATCACCCAAAGGACAACTGATTACACTGGAAATATAGGCGGCGATGCCAAGGTTGCCATTACCTCTGGCCTTAATCTGGACCTTACCCTAAATCCCGACTTCAGTCAGGTAGAAGTAGATCGGCAAGTGGCGAATCTTAGTCGTTTTGAATTGTTTTTCCCTGAAACCCGGCAATTCTTCCTGGAAAACCGCGATTTGTTTGCCATGTTCGGCTTTCCAAGTACACGGCCATTTTTTTCGAGAAGGATAGGGCTGGCCTACAACCCCATCACAGGCCAAAATCAGAAAGTACCCATTATGGCCGGTGCACGATTGAGCGGCAAAATAAACGACGGTCTGAGAATCGGCTTATTGAATATGCAAACGCGTCGCCTCGATTGGGACAGCAGCATGGTACTTCCAGCTGCAAACTTTACAGTGGCCACCGTTCAACAAAAAGTATTCAGTCGCAGCGCCATAAGCGCCATTTTTGTGAATAAACAGAATAATCTGGAAAAATTGAATGAGCAGCAAAAAGATGGCTGGGAGCCCTGGAACCGCGTGGTCGGTCTGGAATACAACTTGTATTCAAAGGATAACCGTTGGGAAGGAGAGTGGTATTACCATCGATCTTTATCGCCCGATGAAGATAAACAAGGTTCTACCTATGCCGGATTCCTGGGCTATCGAGACCGCCACTTCAATATCCGAATGGGATACGTGAGTGTTGATTCGACTTATACAGCCGATGCCGGATTTGTTCCACGCCCTGGTGTACAAAGCATGTTCCCGGGAATCGGGTTCAATTTCTACCCAAAAAAAAGTTGGCAGGCACGGCACATTACACAGTATAATATAGGTGTGGACGGTGACCTCTCATTTGGGTTAAATGGCCAATCTACCGACCGCGATATTTCGTTTTACGCCGGGGCCGGTTTTAAGGATCAATCTTATTTCAGCTTAGGTGCCTTTAACCGCTTTGTTTATCTTTTTGAGCCTTTCGATCCTACCAATCTTTATACACCCGACACTGAACCGCTGCCAGTAGGCGGATATTCAAATTGGGGATACAATGCAGAATTTACCAGTGGCCCCTCCTACGCCTGGCAAGGAGCTGTGGAGGTGAATGTCGGAAGCTTTTTTGAAGGAAATATTGTAAGTGTGGATGGGAGCCTGGCTTACCGGGCTCAACCGTTTGGTTTAATCAGCTTGCTTATCAGTTACAACCATATCACACAACCCAGACCCTTTGCTTCCGCCGATTTGTGGCTACTGGGGCCAAGAGCCGAGCTTTCTTTCAGACGCGACCTGTTTGCCAGCGCCTTTTTTCAATACAACACACAATCAAACAATTTCAACCTGAATGCCCGCATCCAATGGCGTTACGCTCCGGTTTCGGATATTTTCCTTGTGTACACCGATAACTCATTCGCAGAACCCATCCCTTCGAGCCGCGTAAAGTTTCTTTCACCTAAGAACAAAGCCATTGTGCTGAAGGTGGTGTATTGGCTCAATGTTTAGAATTATGAATTATGAATTATGAATTGAAACAGCATTCATAATTCCTCAACTACCATATCCTCTCATCCAGGTTTAAGTAGCGCTGCACATAATCCTCAATACCTTCTTCCAGTCCGGTAAACGGCTGTTGGAATCCGGCATTTCGCATTTTGCTCATATCCGCTTCTGTGAAATACTGGTAGGTATCCCGAATATCTTCTGGCGTATCGATAAAGGAAATGTTGGGTTCCAAATTCATGGCTTTGAAAGTACTGGCAGCCAGATCGTAAAAAGTTCTGGCTTTTCCAGTTCCCAGGTTGTAGATTCCGTTTTGGGGTTTGTTTTCAAGAAAATATAGCAATACATCCACCACATCCTTTACATAAATGAAATCGCGGCTTTGCTCACCGTCCTTAAAATCTGGTCTGTGCGAGCGGAAAAGTTGCATGGCTCCCGTGGCTTTAATTTTCCGGGCAGTATGCATGATCACAGAGGCCATTCTGCCTTTGTGGTATTCGTTGGGGCCATACACATTGAAAAACTTGAACCCGGCCCATTGTGGAATGGGATCTGTCGGTAACCGACCGATATTGGCCAACATCCAAACATCAAAATCCTGTTTGCTTTGCCCGTATGGATTTAAAGGTTTTAAATCCTTAATCAAGGTATGATCGTCGGAATATCCGCTTTCACCCAATCCATAAGTGGCTGCGCTGCTGGCGTATAAAAATGGAATGTCGTATCCGGCGCAAAGCATCCAAAGTCCTTTGGAATATTCCAGATTCAGTTCATCAAAAATGGCGATGCTTTTTTCGGTGGTGTCGGTTCTGGCACCGAGGTGAAAAATGGCATCAACATCCACGTGGTTGCGCTCCAACCAGCGGTGAAAATTCATTCTTTCCACCTGCCCCCATAGTTTTTTACCTTCCAGGTTCCTGTTTTTGTCTGCCCTGCTGAAATCATCGACAGCCAAGACATCTGTGTAGCCAGCCTCATTCAGGCGCTGCACCATACAAGAACCAATAAATCCCGCCGCTCCGGTTACTACTACCATTTACTATGATTTATGTGATTAATATGATTTGATTGAAAAGTTGATTTTCAAATGATTGCCAAAAAGCAATAGTTGCTCTTTGCGTGCATTCAAAATGGGCCATTTGTTTCAATGACAGGTCTTTTCGATCCATTTTGGCAAAAGTAGAGCCTTGGCTGGATAACTTTGCCCGAACAAACTGATTAGTTTGCATTTTCATTAGTTGATTTACATGGAAGGACTTAAAGCCTCGTCAAATAACGGAACAGGGAAAAAACCGACTGAAAAACAGGGCAAGGTGTTTTTCGCCTCCGATTTTCATTTGGGTGCCGATGCCCGGCTTAGCAGCGTTGAAAGAGAGCGCCAGGTGATCCGTTGGCTCGATATGGTTTCTTCAGAGGCCTCAGCCATTTATCTGGTTGGCGATATTTTCGAGTTTTGGTTCGAATACAAAAAAGCCGTTCCAAAGGGCTTTACCCGCTTGTTGGGCAAACTTGCCGAGCTTCGCGATGGCGGCCTTTCCATTGAGGCATTCACCGGCAACCACGACCTGTGGATGTTTGGGTACTTTGAACAGGAACTGGGCATACCAGTCCATAAAAAGCCAATTCAAGTGGATATTTCGGGCAAATCCTTTTTCATAGGACATGGAGACGGACTTGGCCCGGGCGATACAGGCTATAAGTTGATGAAAAAAGTATTTGTACATCCGTTTAGTCAATGGTTATATCGCTGGCTACACCCCGATGTAGGCATCAGGCTTGCCAACTTTTTTTCTCAAACCAGTCGGGCAGCCACACCGCCGGAAGAACGGCACTGGTTGGGAGAAGAGAAGGAATGGCTGTTTCAATATTGTAATCGCAAAATCTCGCAGGGTGTAGCGCCCGATTATTTCATTTTTGGTCACCGTCACCTGCCTGTCGACTGGCAACTCGCAAATGGAACCTCTCGTTATCTGAATCTGGGCGATTGGATGTGGCACAACTCTTACGCTGTGTTCGACGGCCAGGATATGGAAATCCGTTTTTTTGAACATGAAGCCAGGTTGATCAGCAATCGCGCCATCTTAAAATAGGCAAATCCTGGTCACATACCCCCATTTACCCCCTATTTTGTCTATTGTTAATTGTTGAGCGATCAAAAAGCGTAATTTTGCCGCCGCTGGCGGCGTTCCTATTTTTTAGCAAACTTAAAACAACGCTTCCTTCAATCTGTAAATCACAAAAATTTATACTGGAACATGAATTTTAGAAAATTTGTCGCCCTTGTGGCGTTCTGCCTTCCCATGATCGTGGTATCGGCGCAAACGAAAGCTCCTGAAAGCTGGTTTACCCTCGACCCGACGAAAGATAATGTAAATGGAACCGGTGGCGACGCAGCCCTCCAACGCCTGAAAGAAAAAGGTAAAAAAGGAGAAACTGTCATCGTAGCTGTATTGGACTCAGGTGTTGAAATTGATCACGAAGATCTGAAAGATGTAATCTGGACCAACCCTAACGAAATTCCAGGAAATGGAATTGATGACGATAACAACGGCTATGTGGATGATATCCACGGCTGGAACTTTCTCGGAGGTAAAGATGGTCGCAGCATCAACCATGAAACGCTGGAAATTACGCGTGAATATGTTCGTCTTACCAAGAAATTCAAGGATACCGATCCAAAAATGTTGAATGGCGACGCCAAGAAAGAATACGCCTATTACCAGAAGATCAAAGAAGATTACGAAACAGCCGTTGATGATGCGAAAAGACAAATGGAAGGCGCGATGAAAAACATCAAGCCTATTGAAGATGCCTTCGATGCTGTTGAAAAAGCCCTTGGCAAAACAGATATCACTGCTGAAGACCTTGACGCCGTTAAAACCGATGACAACGAAGAACTGCAGGGACAAGTTGATATCCTGAAACGTGTATTTGGCAATGGCCTGAGCAGCCGTGCCGATCTGGATCGTGTGAAAGACCAGGTTTCCGGACAATTGAAATACAATTTGAACCAGGATTACAATCCACGTGATATTGTAGGTGACGATCCTTATGATCTTAGCAGCCGTTTTTATGGCAGCAACGACTATGAAGGTCCGGATGCTTTCCACGGTACTCACGTAGCTGGTATCATCGCTGCAAACCGCAATAATGATGTTGGCATCCGCGGTATCGCTGACAATGTTAAGATCATGACCGTTCGCTGCGTACCTGATGGTGACGAGCGCGACAAAGACGTGGCCAATGCTATTTACTACGCGGTAGATAATGGCGCCAGCATCATCAACATGTCTTTTGGTAAAGGGTACAGCCCACAGAAAGCATATGTAGATGCCGCTATGAAGTATGCTGCCGACCACGATGTATTGTTGGTGCATGCAGCCGGTAACAGCGCTGAAAACAATGATAAAACTGGCAATTTCCCGAATGACAACTATGAGAAGCCTATCAAGAAAGGCTGGTTCAAGAAAGAGAAAGACGTACCAACATGGCTGGAAATTGGCGCCCTCAACTGGCGTTCAGGCGATAAACGCGTAGCTGGTTTCAGCAATTATGGAAAGAAAAATGTAGACCTTTTCTCTCCAGGTGTACAGCTTTATTCAACCGTACCAGATAATGGCTACGGCAATGCCAGCGGTACATCTATGGCCAGCCCGGCTGCTGCAGGGGTAGCTGCCATCATTCGTTCTTACTACCCTGAACTTACTGCCAAGCAGGTAAAAAGTGTACTGGAAAAATCTGTGGTAAAACAAGATGGTCTGGTAACCAAGCCTGGTTCAACTGACAAGGTTAAGTTCTCAGAACTTTGTGTAAGCGGTGGTACCATCAGCGCAACACAGGCTGTTGAGCTTGCTGAAAAAACGAAGGCTGCTAAAAAGCCAAAGAAATCTATCTGGCGCGAAGCCGGAAGTGGCAAATTGAAGAAAAATCTTGGTAAAGAACCAAGAGCCTAGGATCTTCCAGATTCGTTTAATAGTCACCCCGTCCGGCATGTTTTACCGGACGGGGTGATTTTTTTTGGACAAATTGGTACAAGTGTCTGCGCATGCGCGTATTTTGCAGCAAACATTTCATCTCCGGAACTATTTACCGGCAATGATTGTTTAATATCGTAATTCGGGAAAAACTCCAAAACCAATGATTGATCCCGCCTTTATTCAAATTACAGTTAATTCTGATTGATTTCCCCGAATCATCCCCGATCATAATTACAACGCTGTTATCTAGCCAATAAAAATCCAAAAGTATTTTGAAGGCTGAGTATCCAATCATAGTATTTAACAAAATCATATAAATCACTTTAATCATAGTATTAACTCATGACCAAAAAAAAGAAGTTTGGCGTCAAAAAGCTGACTGCCCAACAGCTTCAAATTGAAATTCTCAAATTCCTGCTTAGCCACCCCCAAAAGCACTATTCACCCCACCAAATTACCCAACAACTTCACGTTGATAATAATAAGGACTCTGCGTTACACGCATTGAACCAATTGGTGATGATTGGCTCTGTACAGGAACACTCCTTGAACCGGTACGGCATTGCCTTAGACAAATTTACCGGCGCTTCAAGCACTGTGCCTGCGAAGTCTACGAACGTTCATGAGGAGTCTCCTACTCCTCAACAGGAGCAACCTAAAAGCCGTGTAGAAAAGCTTAAAAAAATCAAGGATGCCTCCGGCAAATCAAAATCCCGGAAAGTAATAGAAGGCCGTGTAGACATGACCCGGACCGGAGCTGCTTACATCATTACCGACGACCTCGACAGCGATGTTTACATCGCTCCCAAACACATCAATGGCGCCTTAAATGGCGACACAGTTTCGATCCTTTTATTTCCGGCTATTCAAAAACGTCGTGGAGGTCAACCCATGCGCAAGCCTGAGGGTGAAGTATTGCAAGTACTAAAACGTGCCAATGAATTTTTCCTGGGAACGCTGCGAATCAGCCGAAACTATGCCATGTTTCTGCCTAATAACCCGAATATGCCGACCGATATTTATGTGCCGGCGGAAGCCACTAAAGGCGCCAAAGACGGCGAAATGGTTGTTGTCGCGGTTACCGACTGGCGCGAGGGTAAAGGCCGGGTACCCATTGGCAAAGTTACGCAGGTGCTTGGCCATGTGAGCGGGAACGAGTTCGAAATGAACAAGATCCTGATCAACCAGGGATTCCCTTTACAGCACTCTGATGAAGCGGAGGCGGAAGCCGCCCGTATTCCGGAGAATATCTCTCCACAGGAAATTGAAAGGCGCCGGGATTTTCGGGAAGTACTCACTTTTACCATTGACCCGGAAGATGCCAAGGACTTCGATGATGCGCTTAGCATTGAGAAACTGGAAAACGGGCACCTGGAAATTGGCGTCCACATTGCCGATGTAACGCATTATTTGAAACCAGGCTCCACACTCGATAAAGAAGCATACGAAAGAAGCACCTCGGTGTATCTGGTGGATCGATGCAACCCTATGTTGCCTGAGAAGATATCGAACAATCTGTGTTCGCTGGTCCCGGAACAGGACAGACTAACTTTTTCTGCCGTTTTCACCTTTGATGAAAAAGACAAACTGGTGAAACGCTGGTTTGGTAAAACGGTGATCTTCAGTGCCAAACGCTTCACGTATGAGGAAGCCCAAACACTTATTGAAAGAAAACCAGGTAACGCGCTCAAGGAACATCCGTTTTTTGAAGAGTTGGACTGGGGGTTACAGCACCTAAGCCGCATTGCCCGAAAAATGCGCAAAGAGCGCGAGAAAAGCGGCGCTATCTCTTTCGAGACCGAAGAGGTGCGTTTCAAACTAGCTCCAGATGGCAGCCCCATCGAAGCATACATAAAAGAGCGCAAAGAGGCGCACATGCTTATTGAGGACTTCATGCTATTGGCCAACAAAGAGGTGGCTCTTTACATGCAGCCCCCCCTTAAACCTCGCGGTTCAAAAGACAGCAACAGCAAGGGTGGCGCTCCGGTACCTTTCATTTTCCGTATCCACGACCAACCTGATATGACCAAAGTGGCAGACTTTGCCCGCTTCGCGGCAGAACTGGGTCACCCCATGAAAGTGGACACACCGCAACAGATAGCCAAAGCATTTAATAAATTGCTTGTCGCCAGTCAGAAAGATGCGCGACTGAAGTTGCTGGAACCACTGGCCATACGCACCATGGCAAAAGCGGTTTATTCCACAGACAATATTGGGCATTACGGACTAGGATTCAGTCACTACAGTCATTTCACCTCACCCATCCGTCGGTATTCCGATGTACTGGCACACCGGATACTCGAGCGAAACCTCGATGGTAAAACCTACCGCGCAGACCTCGAGAAACTGGAAGAACAGTGCAAGCATATCAGCAATCAGGAGCGCAAAGCCGCCGATGCCGAACGCGAAAGTGTGAAATACAAACAGGCAGAATTGGTCAAAAAACATATCGGAGAAACCTTCGAAGGTGTAGTGAGCGGCATGGTGGATCGTGGCTTCTTCGTGGAGTTACCCGGTTCTAAAGCCGAAGGCATGGTGGAATTCCGTTTTCTAGACGATGATTATGTCATTGAGGATGGAAATCTTCGAGCTACCGGACGCCGCTATAAAAAACAGATAAAAATGGGTGACCGCTTAAAAGTGCGTATTCTTTCTGTGGATCTAGGCAAGCGACAAATTGAAATGGAACTGGCTGAATAAGTTTTTTCTATTAAATAGTTTCACCACAGATTACCCTTTCGTCTGTGTGTACTTTCGCCATCATACGCAGATGACATGTCTATTTCAAACGACCACTCAAGCGGCCTCACCCCCATCCAACTGTTTTCCCTCACCTTTCTGACGCTGCTGGCTTTTGCCGGAAATTCCATCCTTTGCCGACTGGCGCTCCGTGAAACCAGCATAGATGCAGCCAGTTTTACCAGCATCCGCCTGGCTTCGGGAGCCATTTTTCTTTGGTTTATTACACTAAAAGGATCGGGCGGAAGCGTAAAAAAAGGATACTGGATTTCGGCTTTTGCCTTATTTACTTACGCCGCTGCGTTTTCCTTCGCTTACTTAGACCTGACCGCCGCCACGGGTGCTCTTTTACTTTTTGGCGCTGTACAATGCACTATGATCGGGTACAGCATCTGGAAAGGTGAAAAATTGAGCACCATGGCCACAATAGGCATCGCTATGGCTATAATTGGGTTGCTTGTACTACTTTTACCCGGACTGGAAACACCGCCATTGGGAGCCTCTATCATCATGTTATTGGCTGGTGTCGCCTGGGGGGTCTACACCTTGCTAGGGAAAAAAGCTACCAAACCTGAACTTGTCACTGCTGGAAATTTCATTCGTGCTACCCCCATGGCTATTGCACTCAGCCTTGTCATGGTGAATAACGCATCTCCTGACCGGCAGGGCGTCTTGTATGCTATTATTTCCGGCGCACTTGCTTCCGGGCTTGGCTATGTTCTCTGGTATAAGGTGCTGAGACAAATCAAGACCAGTCTTGCGGCTACGCTTCAGTTGAGTGTTCCGGTATTGGCAGCCCTGGGTGGGATTATTTCCCTGGGTGAAAATATTACGCAACGACTTGTGCTGGCTTCTGTTTTTATTTTGGGGGGAATAGTGCTGGTGATCAGGAGTCGGTAAGGGTGGAGTGCTGCTGATTTAGAACCAGTTTACATGAAAAATGTACGCTTAATAAATTCACAACAATTAAATTACATGTTTTTTGATTTTTAAATCTGGAAAAGCAAGCTTTGGACACTAGATTTGCTCGTAAACAATCTTACATTGAGAAAACTGCTGGTCATATTATTTTCCATGAGCCCAATCTTGTTGGTGAGCCAGCATTATTTTCCCGTTGAGCGTATTACGGAAAAGACAGGGCTTACAAACCGCGAAGTCAACTATATATTTAAGGACAGCAGGGGCTTTATGTGGTTTGCTACTTCCCACGGCTTAAACCGCTATGACGGTTCAGAGTGGATCGAGTACAAACACAGTGAGAAAGATAATTCCCTTCCGCATAATCATGTCAGATGGGTATCTGAAGATGATGATCAAAACCTGTTGTTCGGCACACCGTTGGGCATTGTTTTCTTCAGCCCTTTCACCCATACATTTCAACTTATAAAGGATGCTGAAACACATGCTGTTATTAACACACCCGGCGTAGAACTATTCAGAGCCAAAGACGGTAACCTGTATACGATCTGTACTCCAGAGTCGGGTGACAGTATGTCTCTTATGCAATACACGGGCCAGGGTCAGTTCCAAAAAAAAGGTCTCATAAAGGCAACTAAAAACACTTACGTGTCCTGGAAATTCTTTCGCCCCTTATGGCCCGATGCAGATGGAAGCTACTGGTTTTACAAACAAGAAGATTATATCAAACTCAGTATAAATGATTTAAGCTGGACCGATTATGCCTGGCCAAATTCCGGAGGAGGCAATACAAGCCGAAATATGCCGGTGGATACGAAGGGTCGATTTTGGTTTCCGGCAAAAGATGCAAGTGACCGAAATTGGTATAGAACAGTTGACCTGCCTGGCACTAATATTTCAGGAAAATGGATCCATTTTTATGCTGATAATAAATCAAACATCTGGATAAAGGATAATAGCGGAAGCTTGTATAAGCTGGACAGCGATACAGGTCAACTGGATTTTGAAAACGGGTATGTAACAGACCCAGTTCCACCCAATGGTTCCTTCGTTTTTGAGGATAACGATAATACACTATGGATACCTTCATATAATGGAGGCGTCAACAAGTTCAGATACCGGCGTCATTTTTTTGAAAACTACCTGAATATAATAAAAGAAAATAGTGAAGGAGACGCCGGCATTTTCAACCCTTATGCCATGACTGAGGATCTTCAGGGCAACATAATAATCCTGACCGGGTCAAATGGCATTTACAAGATCAACCGTGAGAACAACTCTGTGCTTAAAATTAACTATTCGGTACAGAGTAAACTGCCCGAAAATGTGAAGCTGGAAAGCGGCAAGATCAATTTCCACGAGTCGAAAATGATCGTTGATCAAAACGGCATTGTATGGCTGAATTTACGGGAGGGAACCAAATACATCATGCGCCTCGATCCACAAAAAGAAGAAGTCCGGGGCATCGAAACGCCTGCTTACTTTTCCAGTATCCTGCAATACAGCCCCGACCGTTTCATGTTGAGTACCTTTCAGACAGGTAAGCTATACTGGTTCAACCCATTGACTGAAGCCTTTTATCAGGATACCCAATTGGATCTGCCTCCGCTTACCGGGGTTATGTACAGAGAACAGGATGAAGTATGGTCCAGCACAAAGGAGGGAGTGGTGCGTTTTAACCCAACAGTTGGATTGATTAAGAACTACCCCTTATTCAAGGGAGAAAATTACAACATCAAAGGCCGGATATTTTCAATGGCCCTGCACAATGGGTTTGTTTGGATAGGCACTCCGGAAGGACTGATCCGGCTTGATCCGGAAAGCGGTGAATCCAAACAGTTTACAGCTGCGGACGGCCTGTCACACGATATCATTTACACCATGCTTCCCGACCGCGACAACCTGTGGCTCGGGACACACAAAGGCCTTTGCCGTTTTAACACCCGAACAGGTAAGGCCAAAAGTTTTTATGTAGAGGATGGTCTGACACACAACGAATTTAATCGCTGTGCTGCCGTGATCAGTAATGAAGGGAAATACTATTTGGGCGGCATGAATGGGGTAAATGCATTTTACCCTGAGGTACTTGATTCTGTCAGTAATTTACATACAGCGGCACTTGTCTGGACCAAGTTTAGTCTGATAAACGACAATAACAATGAGCTAAAAACCTTCACGGATTATGCCCATGTAAACCCGGGGTCCCCAGTGGAACTGATGTACTATCACCGGAATATTACCTTTCGCTTTGCCATGCTGGATTATCTTCAGCCGGCAGAACATAAATATTATTATTACCTGGATGGCTATGAGAAAGACTGGAACTACGGAGGAAATAACCCAACTGTAACTTATTTATCCATTCCTTCGGGGTCTTATACCTTAAGAGTAAAAGCCCAGGATAAAATAGGCAACTCCGCTGGAAACGAGCTTGCCATCCCCATCATCATGCGCCGCGCCTGGTATTTCCGCTGGTGGGCGTTATGCTTGTATGGAATGGGACTATTAGCCTTTTTTCTGCTTCTGAGAGGGCGTGAAATGAAGCGCCTTGAGAGTGAACAAAAAGCCAGACAGCTTGAGGAACTCGATCATTTAAAATCCCGGCTATACACTAATATAACACACGAGTTCCGCACTCCGTTGACAGTGATTATAGGCATGGCCGGCGAAATACAAAAGCAACCGGAAAAAGCAGGTAACCTGATCCTGCGCAATGCCCGAAATCTCCTTCGTCTGGTTAACCAGATGCTCGATCTATCCAAACTTGAAACCGGAGGCCTGAAAGTAACCTTGCAGGAAGGCAACATCATTCAATATCTGCACTACTTATTTGAAACATTCCAGTCCTACGCATCTGGGAAGGATATTGAAATGCATTTCAAATCTGGTCCAGAAAAGCTTGACATGGCATTTGATACTGAAAAAGTGCAGCAAATATTGGCTAATCTACTTTCCAATGCCATAAAATTTACACCGGAAGGCGGAACCATAGAAATGAATGTTGATCTTCAGGGCAATGCTTCAAAAAAAGAGTTGCTGGTATCCATCAAGGATGACGGGATCGGGATTGCATCCGAACACCTGGATCGCATTTTTGACCGATTTTATCAGGTGGAGGACCACAGCCTTCAAAGCGGTGGAAGCGGTATTGGATTAGCTCTGACTAAGGAACTTGTCCAACTACTTGGCGGCCGAATTAGTGTAAAAAGCCAGCCACAAATGGGCACAGAATTCAGGATAATATTACCGGTTATACCTGCTTCAGCTGCAACAACGGCTCCCAAGGAAACTAAACAGGGTAATGACATTGATCCACCTGAAAAATCGGGTATCAACGAATACCCATTATGGACGTCGGATGAGGACGAAACTACAATACCTAATAGCGAATCTATCAACGGGGCCCTGCCATTATTGCTGATCATTGAAGACAATGCTGATGTGGCCATCTACATAAAAAGCTGTTTGGAAGATCAATATCAGGTACTCTGGGCAAAAGACGGGCAAAGCGGAATTGAGCTGGCCCTGGATACCATTCCGGATGTGATCATCAGTGATGTTATGATGCCCCGAAAAGATGGCTTTGAGGTCACAGAGTTTCTGAAAAAAGATGAGCGAAGCAGCCATATACCCATCATCTTGCTCACCGCCAAAGCAGATGTCGAATCGCGGATTGCCGGTCTGAAACAGGGCGCCGACGCCTATCTGTCCAAACCATTTGATAAAGCTGAGCTTCTTGTTCGACTTGACAAGCTGATTGAGTTGCGCAAAAAATTACAGGCCCGGTATTCCAACCCGGCCAATCTGAGTCCCCTGTCTGAAGATACAGAATTTCAACAGGAAGATGCCTTCCTGACCAAAGTTAAATCCGCCCTGGAAAAAGACCTTTCTGATGCCACCTACGATGTGACCCGATTGTGTCTGGATCTACATATAAGCCGCCCCCAGCTTTACCGGAAGATTAAAGCACTTACCAATCGCTCTATTGCTTCCTACATGCGGTTCATTCGTTTACAACACGCTATGAACGAACTGAAGCATTCAGAGTTGTCCATTTCTGAAATAGCTTACCAGGTTGGCTTCTCCGACCCATCCTATTTCACCCGGGCTTACTCGGAAGAGTTTGGGCATACGCCAAGTGAGGAGCGGGATGGTTAGGTATTGATGCGTTTTGCACGCTTTAGTTTGAAGCTTTGGCAGCCGAGCTCTCAGCGCACTTAGAAGGGACGGGCGCTTACAGCACGACATAAAATAGCATGGGGAAGTATATATACCCTTTGTCTCCCGATGTAATATCGGGATAAGCGGCCGTCCAACCTACGTAAGGGAAAAGTAAAGTGAGTGGCAACAGCATTCGAGCATTCTGCTAAGGCAAGGTTCTTAGCTTAAGCATCCGAGCTTTCAGCGTACTTAGAGGGGACGGGCGCTTACAGCGCGACAAAAGATGGAATTTGTTGTGTCTTAGGCGAAAAACCGCTATCATAAAGGCACAATCACACTATTTCACGTGGATATGAACGATAAATCCTAGCCTTTGAACGATAACTCCTAGTCAAAAAAGCGCCCTTCCTACAACTTTGTGACCAGACAATTCAAGCACAGTTTGCTTGTTATTGAAATCCTTCCTTATTAATCCAATGCGGTTCGGCCGACCGCATTGCCATTACCGATTTACACTATGACTCTCTGAATGATCCGGATGTTCTGTCCGGAGCCATAAGGCTTTATGCCTGCCCCATAGGATCATATTCATTCACAAATTTTAAAACCAATAAACGCTCCTTAGTCATGAGAAAAATTTCCACTTCATTTCTGAAACACGTACTAACCCTTATTGCCCTGTTTGGATTTTGCCTGCTAGGGGCTCAAAACCCAACTATTAGTATCCAGGGAACTTTAAAAGCTGCCAATGGCACTTCCGTTGGAGACGGTGATTATGATGTAACCTTCCGGCTCTATGACGCTGCAACCGGAGGCAACGAGAAATGGTCTGAAGATGCTACGGTAACCGTTACAGGAGGTATTTACAGTCATTATTTGGGCAGTGTAGACCCATTGATCACTTCCGCTTTTAACGATAAGCTTTATCTGGCAGTAGAGGTGAATAGCAAAGAGCTGACGCCACGGAGTGAGCTATCCTACTCCCCTTATGCCTTTTCCGTTTATTCTGTACAATGTTCAGGCGCTGTAGGAGATATAAAATATTCTATACTAAACCCCACACAATTTGCTGCAGAGAACGGTGATTGCTGGGTGCCTATGGATGGAAGCAGCCTGGCAGGCTCCAGATTGAAGCAAATTACAGGAATGAACTCTTTGCCCGATGCAAGCGGTGTATTTCTTCGTGCAACGGAGTTTAGCGGCGGCGCAGACCGCGATCCAGACCGTGGGCCAAATGCTTCGCCTGGAGCACTTCAAGGTGATACATTTAAATCACATAACCACGGTGTTACAGACAATGGACATAGTCATGTATTCTCAGATATTTTTAATGGGTCTGAACAAACCTACACACAAGCGCAAAATGATGTTGTAGGATCTGATCAAACTACTTCAACTAATCACAATACCCAATCTTCTAATTCAAACATTTCAATAAACTCAACAGGTGGAGATGAGACCCGCCCCAAAAACATGAATTTCTGGATATATATCAGGATCAATTAACAATTGAGCAAATCTTTTTTGAACACTTTAAAAGTTAATTGATCATGAAAACACAAATATTCAGAGTTGCCCTGTTGTTAATTTGCAGTGGCTTTCTTCATAAAACTGTTGCCCAACAGGCAACAGAATGTTCCCCGGATTTCGCACAACCGATCACCCAGGGAGATGTCTTTTTTAATGGCGGCAGCGTGACGGATGCTTATTCCTCCACAGCCAGATCCAGTTATTCTCTGGGACAGCCAACAGTAGGATTCAGTGCTTCTCAAGCATATAATACCAGTCTTGGGTATTGGTCCCAGTTCCTTATACCACCACTGGCACCCATAGTATATGCCTCACAGGGAGAGTTTAAGGACCGGATTGAAATATCCTGGATGGTACCACCTCTCGGAGCACAGCCATCCGATGGTTTTAAATTGTATCGCGATGGTGTATTCCTGGGCCATGTAGACAACAACACCGATAACTACAACGATTTTAATGTCATAGCCGGTAAAACCTATGTATACGAGGTAAAAGGGGTAAACCTATATGGTGACGGACCGGCCGGAAGCGCCATTGGTTTTCAGGTGCCCAACGGTGTGGTCACCGGCTGGGTGCACACCCTGAACGACAGCCCTGTTCCCGATGCCATGGTGACGCTGTTGCCTATGCAGGGATTTTCACTTCAGTTCAATGGTCAAGGAGATGGAGCTTTTTGGAAAAATGACAGCATGGGCGTGAATCCTATGTTACCCCCCATTGGTGACGACTGGACCATGGCTTTCTGGATTCAAACAGCCTTATCAAAGAACAATGCAAGTATCATAAAAGCAGGTCCTATTCCATTAAGTGTAAGAGCCATAAACAGCTCTACCGGCCAGGAAGGAATAGAAATTGCCGGCTCAGGAGTCGGCCCTGCATTGCTCAGTGGCACTTTCCCCGATGCCAGTAAAAACGAATGGCACCATGTTGCCTTAACCTATGACGGCAGCGCCGGATGGGGACGATTATACATTGACGGAGAGATCCAGGACATGGGTCAAATGGATGCCATCCAGACTATAGATACCCTTTATTTTGGTGCCCGCACAGAATTCGGCGGCTGGAAGGGAAATATGGATGAATTGCGTGTGTATCACCGTAGGCTGGAAGAAATTGAACTTGAGGAGGCCATGGAAGGCACGGCGAACTCAACGACACCGGATCTGCAGTATTACTGGAAGTTTGACGAAGGGCTTGGGTACAAATCATTCGATCTGAATCGCAGAAAGGAACTGTACTTCTGTGGCGCAACTTTTGATGCCAAGCGCGCGCCTGTACGCACAGCCGGAAAAACAGATGCAGATGGTTATTACCGGATCGAATCGGCCAGTTATGGCACCGGAACCACCTTCCTGGCGGAGCCGATGAAACATTTTTATAAGCATCGCTCTACAAGACTGGTACGCAGTGAAATGGATTATGATTCCATTCCCAACTTCCCGCTTAAACCAAAATCCACCCTGGAATTGTGGTTTAGTAGCAACGGACCCGACGGCATTCAGTGCCTGCTTTCCAAACGCTGGGACAGCTGGGACTTCAGGCTGATGCTGGATGAAACCAATTTACTTAAATGCTACCTGAATGGCATCGAAGAAGCCGTTGGACAAATAGGGGTAGGTTTTCAACACCTTGCCTTTACCATAGACAGCACCGGAAGTGGTACAGTCCTTAACTTCTTCCTGAATGGCAGTCCATTCGGATCACAAATAGACCTACCTTCATACACAGGCAACTGGTCCGACGACGATCAGGCCTGGGTGCTGGGTGCGCGGCCAAGTGGTATGGGGCCCATGAATAATAACGTGGGTACCATTGACAATTTCGGAGGCTTAATGGATGAATTTGCCGTGTACGATACGATCTGGCCATTGGCGGATATTCAATATCATGCTACCCATTCCCGCGACATGAAGGAAGCCGGATTGCAGGTATATTTCGCGCTGGATGAAGGAAGCGGTAATGTGCTGTATAACAGCGGATCACTTTTTTTGCCAACCGGTAGTGTTAAAGGAGCTGAATGGTCGCCGCTGGCTGCCAATCAAAGCTCTACACCGCATGTATTTGCTCCCTCAACAAGGCAGGTAACTCTAAATCCAAGTATCACTTCAGTAGATCAGGTTGATTTTACAGACCGGTCGACAATTCCAGTTACCGGTTATGTTCGCTTTGCCAATACCGAGTGCTTTGCCAAAGGCGTGGAAATACTGGTGAACGGAGCTTCGTACAACCCGATCATCAGAACTGACTCGACTGGTAAGTTTACAGTAGAACTGGATCCTGGTACAACGGCCAAATTAACCCCCAAATATGAAGATCATCAATTTGTACCTTCTGATTGGGAAGTTGTGAATGTCACCAGTCCGAGAGCAGGCCTTCTATTCAATGACATCACGACACGAACTATATCAGGACAGATTGCCGGCGGTCATTGTAAAAAGCCGATCATTACACTGGACCCGCCGCAATTTGCATCTGATTGTCGGGTAACGGTTAGCACCAAAGACAAGTGTTATGAGCGGACCATTCCGGTAGATAATATCGATGGTTTTTTTGAATTTGATGATCTGCCACCTTTGGAAATGACGCTGGCCATTACCAAACATAACAACCCACTGGTATATGAAGACTTTCAGGCCCAGGGTGGCAAGACAATTGATCTGGCTAAAGACGACTCCCTTGGAGTTGAATTTATTTACATTTCAGAACCACAGTTGGAAGTTGAAGGGTTTGATATGTTTACCAAGACAGACTGTCCCGGCGAGCCTATTGTCATCGACCAAAATGTGGTGGTCATGCTAACAGTAAAGGTTTATGAGCAGTACGGATCATCTCAGGATCCTGCGGACCGATGCTATCTGGACAGCGCTTTATTGTCGATCAATAACACCTTTGATCATAACTATGATTTTACAACTACACTTGATACGTTCTATAAAGGAGGCGAGTTTCAATACCTTTTTGTTGCAGACAACCCAAATGAATTTGCCCCGTATGAACAGATCATCGAAATAACCGCAGATGATGACGGAAGGTTAAGTCAGCCTTACACAAACAAGGCGATCATTACCGGAACTATAGTAGGTGAGGCAAAATTTACTACCCAGCTACCTTTGGTTCCAGTATTTATTTTGCGCGATCCACCAGGTGATGGCAGTAGCTCCTTTTTGGAAAAAGAAAACAAATCCTGCAATTCACTTTCCATGGAGAATGGAGGAGGGGGAGGCCCCTATTTCGCTTCAAAGGTCTCCACCGGATTTAATGTAAGTCTTACTATTCCTCTAATCGGAACCGAAATCGCATCAGAAGCAGTAGTTGGTCCCGAAAATGAGCTTACGACATCTTTTACTTACAAAGATAAAAACTCCCTTGAGTTTTGTGTAACCAATAATGAACGCATTGCTACTGATGACAGTGACCTGATTGTCGGAGGCGCAACATTGCTCGACAATACTTCTAATGACACCCTTGCCGGGAATGATGTATATGTTGGTATTGGATTTAATGTAATATTCTCGGATAGTAAGGAGGTCACCTTTGATGATATGGCCTGTTCTGTAAATGTAGACAATGTTGTGACTGCTTCGCCCGACACTTTTGTTACCAACTATAAATATTCAGAATGGAACATAGAAAACCATGTGATCAGATATCTGGACACCCTGATCCAAAACGGAATTGATCAGGATAATATTAACACCAAATCGAAAGCAGCCTGGCTCAATTATATTAAGCTGAATAAGCAATTAAAGGAATCAGCTGTTTATGAGCAGAACATATCTTTTGATGCCGGGGTTGAATATTCCTCTTCCATTACACTAGATACAACGACAACCTGGGAAGGCACTTCAGAGCAGAATATTGAGGCAACAATAGGTCTCTTTATTGAAGCTGGCGTGACCAAGCCCGTAGAGTTTACCGATGAAGCTCACATCGGTATCAAGGCGTCCTCATCAAACTCACAGGGTAACGGCACTAGTAATTCAAACTCAATTACCACTGGTTTTACGCTTAAAGATGATGACCCTGGTGATAATTTTACAATTGATATCAAGAAAGACCAAATGTACCAAACACCGGTGTTTGAAGTAGTGGCAGGCCAGTCATCCTGCCCCTGGGAGGTTGGCACCGCACACCGGGAAGGGGTTTCCATGATCCCCAAGGATGGTACAAAACGCACCAATGTGCGTTCCAACGAAGCCGCTGTTTTCCATTTTGATCTTGGGAACAACTCTTCAACTTATGAAGACTTCTCCTACACTTTAGTAGCCGGTCCTGAAAGCAACCCGGATGGAGCAGTTATCAAGGTAAATGGCGCCATATTGGATCACAACCTAACCTACGCCATCGCTTATGGAACTACCCTGCCCATCACCATCTCTGTTGAGCGGGGCCCTCAGGAATATAGTTACCATGGTCTGGAAGTGGTACTGTTCTCAGCCTGCCACGACGAACGCTGCGGCGCACTTGGTTTCGCTCCAGACTTTGAAACATTCCTCTACTCTGCAAACTACCTGGATGTCGATTTCATTAAGCCATGCAGTGAGGTAGAAATTACCGGCCCGCTACAAGGTTGGGTGGTAAAACCCGATGAAGTAAACCCCGCCACACAGGACTTCCTGCCAATTACCGTTTCGGGTTATGACCTCTCCAATAATGATTTCGAGGCCATACGTATCCAGTACCGGCCGGTCCCCGGCGACGGAGCCTGGATCAATATTGGTGACGATATTCCGAAATCTGCTCTTGGCCCTGTTTTCTACACCCGGATTTGGGATACCGGCGGAAGCCCGGCCCTGGCTGATGGAAATTATGAATTGCGGGCTGTTAGTGTTTGTTCAGGTGGAGGCGATAAAAACGGTTATTCCCATTACATTCAGGGACGCATAGACCGATTGCCACCAAGCCTGATCGGCACGCCGGAACCTTCCGATGGCGTGTACAATGTGGGCGATGAAATATCTTTCACTTTCAACAAGCAAATAAATTGCAGCAAACTGCATCCGGCGCTCAACGTCATGTTGTTTGATGCCACTACCAACCTTCCAATTGACATTGATGCAACCTGTTACGAAAATAAGATCATCCTGGATCCAAATTTCCAGAATGAGTACTTCGAGAACCGCATCCTGCGTGCCGAATTACATGATGTAGAGGATCTCACGGGCAATAACCTCGTGTACGAACAATGGGAGTTCTATGTAGATCGCAACGAGCTTGGCTGGTTGACCGACAGTCTCGGCATCACAAAATTTGAAGACGAAACTGTTACGGCAAGCGCCAGTATCCACAACCGCGGCGGTTATCCGGTGCCATTCACCATTGAGGATATACCGGAATGGGTACACGTAGTGCCCAATCAGGGGACGCTGGCACCTAATGAGATACGGGCCATTCAGTTTACTGTGGACACTTCGCTTGCCTTTGGGTTGTGGACAGATTCCATAACCCTGCACACCGTCACCGGTCAGAACCCATTCTTTATGGGTGGCGATGAAGGTTTGCCGCTTGGTGTGCGGGTGGTTTGTCGTCCGCCTACATGGTTCCTCGATCCGATAGCCTTCGAGAATTCGGAGAACATGGTGCTGGAGCTGGTGATCAATGGTGTACCATCCACAGACATGGAAGACATGGTAGTGGCTTATATGGGTGATACCCTCGTTGGCCGCGCCAATGTGCAATACGTACCGCAACTGGATAAATACCTGGCTTACCTCACCGTGTACGGGTATTCGAGCCAAGTGTTGTCGCCCATACGCCTGGAAATCTGGGATGCATCGGCTTGTCTGCGCTATGCCGTGACGGAAGACAATTTTGTATATGAACCTGACATCGTGATCGGCGACCCGATAAACCCACAACAACTTCACGCCGAAAACAACGTACTGCGCGATGTTCCGCTTGGCGACGGATGGAACTGGATGTCCTTCAACCTGGCCTTCCCCGACCCGTCTCTGAATGAAGCGCTATCCTCATTGCAACATCCGGAAAACGACCTGATGACCGGGCAGAATGCCTTTGCCGTTTACCTGAATGGTACCGGCTGGATAGGCTCTTTGAATGCCCTGGATAACTTGTCGATGTACATCTACCGGGGCGATCAGGCCGACACCCTGAAGATGCTGGGTGCTGTAATCGATCCGGCCACCACGCCAATTCCTGTAGTTGCGGGCTGGAACTGGATCGGCTATATACCCAGCTACTCTTTGTCGGTGAATGGAGCACTTTCTTCCCTGTCGCCACAGACGGGCGATCTGATCAAGAGTCAGTCTTCATTTGCCCAGTATATAAATTCCGATTTTGGATGGATAGGCAATCTGAAATTCATGCAGCCGCCTTTGGGCTATCAGCTCAAAATATCCACGCCGGGCAATCTAATATACCCGCCTGCCAATACGCAACTGGTGGGAGATGACGGTTCACGTGGTGTAATTGATGATCAGGTGCTGGACTTTCGGAACGAGCCGGGTAAAAACCCGCCGGTCTCTGAATTCTGGGTAGTGGATCCTACGCAGTTTGAATATACCAGCACACTGATCGGCATGCTACAGGTTGATGATCAAAATGCCACTACGGCTACCATGGAACTTGGCGCCTTTGTAGGCGCAGAACCACGGGGTTCTGCCACGGCTATTTACATAGAGCCATTGCAGGCATACCTGTTCTTCCTGACAAGCTATGCCAATACGGCTGGCGAGCAAATGCACTACAAGCTATACAACAGCAGCGACAAATCCATTCAGGAATTGTCGGAGCTGATGTATTTCACACCTGATCTGCATCAGGGCAGCATACAGTCACCGGTTCCGTTTACGCTGAATACCAGCGGAACCAAAGAGCTGGCTGCCGTGCAATCCTTCGATGTGCAGCCGAATCCGTTCCACACTGAAACCCTGTTCCGCTTCGCGCTGGATGAATCGCAGGAAGTGCGGCTCACCATCACCAGCCTGAACGGCAAAATGGTATCCCACGTACGTACTACGGCCCAATCCGGCATGAATACCATGATCTGGAGAGGACGTGCAGATACCGGTGCACAATTGGCGCCTGGTGTATACTTCGTGCGACTGGAAACAGAGAAAGGAAGTGTGGTCCGTAAAGTGGTATTGCAATAAGCCAGACCGGAATTCGGTCAATTCCATCATTCAAAACAGCGGTGCCCGGCACCATAACCCGATAGTCGGGCACCGCTCAAAATATACGAAAAATGAAATCATATTTCACCAATACCGGGATTATCCTGCGGGTCATGCTCCTGTTCGTATGGATAATGCCTTTCCGGTCGCAAGGCGCCGAAAATCCGATGGCTGCCGCCCCTCCGACCTGGTCAGTCAATCCGCTCGATTTCGAGTTTAATATGAATATACTGATCCAGGTACAGTACAATGGTGTTGACAACAACAACCCCAATAATATAGTGGGTGTGTTTGTGGGGAATGAATTGCGCGGAGTAGCAACACCTACCATGGCTGGAGGCATCGCCTATTACTTTGTAAAGGTGTATTCCAACACCTATTCGGGGGAGAACCTGAACTTCAAGGTGTATTATGCCCCTGACGATCAGGTTTATCAAACCATGGAAACGGCCAACTTCCTGCACAACGGAAGCATAGGCGATATAAACAACCCGTTTTACCTCGATATCAATCCGAATATGGATCTGCCACCCGAACTGGCACCATTTGACGAGGTAACGACTCTGGATAATATTCCATTTGACCCCATTGCACTTAATGACTACCTCATCAGCGCCGATGGCGATCCGGTGACCTGGTCGGTGCAGTCGGGTCCGAATTTTACAGCCATCATCGTAAACGATGTGCTCACCGTGAGTCACGTTCCGGGAACTTTGATGTTACCATACAGCGAAGATGTGGTCATAACTGCTACGGAAAATAATCCGCCCAACAACTTTTCCGTCTCCGCAACCGTACAATTCACTGTCCTGGAAGATTATGGGCCTCCAGAGTGGGAAGTAACTCCGGACAATATTCCTGACCAGACCATTTTTAAAGGCGATCAATTCAGCAATTTCGATCTGGATAACCACCTGAATTATGCGGGGCCATGTCATGAATTTGACTTTGATGTATTCCCTTATGCGGGGTCTGACCCTGATCCTGCATGGCCTGTGGTCCCTCCCGGGGCAAATCCAATGACTGTTATTGCACGGCCATTGTTCGCCGATGTGCAATTGGCTGGCCCAGGCGCCAAACTGGCTGCTTTTGTTGGTGGCAATCTGGCTGGCTGGGCTGATGTGCAGGGTTTTTCACCCAATGTACATTACGACTTGCAACTGGCTAATGTTGGCTCGGGGCCCATCACGTTCAGGCTTTATCATGCGGATAACCAGTTCTTATATGAAAAGCAATCGACGCTGAATTACACATCAGGAGGCACTACGGGGTCCATTGCAAACCCTTACAAAGTGCAGTACTCTCCATTGGTACCCTTGCTCAACTCTTCAGGGCAGGTACTGATCAGTATTGTAGATACTTCCTGGCTAGGTTCATATCCTGTAGATTTTATTGTCTGGGATTGTGATTACCCGGTGCAGAGAAGAGCCACCGATCAGGCGGTTTTTACCATAGTCGCTGATGCTCGTCCGGTATTTACTTCAGAGAATTCCAAAAATTATCAGGAGAATGCCTGTTATGTGTTGTACGACGCTGAGACTGCTGACCCCAACTACAACGAAGGCAATGGTTTGACATACAGCCTTGACGGCGGCGCTGATATTGCCAGATTTGAAATAGATCCAACAACTGGTATTCTATCCTGGGTAACAGGCTTCATCCCCGATTTTGAAACCCCGCAAGATGATGATCTGAACAATAAATATCAGGTGAACATCAAGGTAACCAATGATGATAATTTGAGCGCCACACTTGCTCTCACCATTACGGTTACCGACCAGGCAACAGAGCCTTTTGTGGCCATGATCAACAATGGCGATCCCCTGATCTGCAACACCGGCGGCGCTACCCTTACCGCAAGTGGTGGTGTGGCATATAGCTGGAGTACCGGTTCCATGTTCAATTCCATTGATGTGCCTGCCGGGGATTATACAGTTACCGTTACCAGTGCAGGCGCGTGCACTCTTACGGCTTCGGTAACAGTTGCAGATGAACCATCCATTATAGCCGCTGGAAATAATAATACCCTGTGTATAGGTGCTGCCATTCAGTTGAGTTCTACCCCTGCAGGGGGCACTCAGCCTTATGCAAGCTTTGCCTGGACAGGCCCGGATAATTTTGCTTCCTCTCAGGAAGATCCGGCAGGTTTCCCCGCAACGCTGGCAGCAGCAGGTGATTATGTAGTGGTGGTAACCGACGATGCCGGTTGCTCGGTTTCAGCCAGTAAAACCATTGATGTATCGAATAACACACAACCGGCCATCACAGCCTCGGTAGCAGCGGATCCTGTTTGCCAGGACAGCCCGGTAAATCTCAGCTCAGACCCAATGGGCGGTTCTGGTATTTACACCCAGTTCAACTGGTCGGGACCAAATGGCTATCTCGGGGTAGTTCAGAACCCTCCGGCATTTAATGCTACGCTACTTTCAGCAGGTACTTATCAGGTCATTGTAACTGACGATCAGGGATGTAAGGGAACGGCTACTGTAAGCCTTTCAGTAAATGAACAGCCCATGCTTGTAGTGGACAACGGATTGCCTTTGGATTCGATCAGTGAAGGACAAAACCTGGATCTGACAGCTACGGCATCCGGAGGTTCCGGGAGTGGGTATATCTATTCCTGGACTGGCCCGGCAGGTTTCAGTTCTTCAGATCAGAACCCAAGCAGGTTAAACCTTGATCTTACACATTCAGGATTATACATAGCCACTGTAACAGATGGAAACGGTTGTACCAGATCGGACACCACAGAAGTTACGGTAATGCCTTGTCCGGGAGTAACGGCTACACCTGGCCCTGTTTGCGTTGGCGGGGATATTGATTTGAACTCCTTTCCAACAAGTGGTGCCCTGCCTTATACCGCCTTCTCCTGGGAAGGACCAAATGGATACAGCTCTGATCTTCAGGATCCTGCTGCCTTCCCCATTTCACCGGCAAACCTGGGCACCTATACGGTAACCGTTACGGATCACCTGGGTTGCACAGCCACCAGCAGTACAACCGCTGAGGAACATGTCAACCCAAGCATAACAGCAACCAATAGTACCTTGCCTTCCGGCATTTGTGAAGGCGAAATTGTGAGCCTTTTCTCTACACCAAGTGGTGGTTCCGGGTTGTATCCGACATTCGATTGGGTTGGCGTGGATGGCTATGTAGCTTCCATTGAAGATCCGGCCAGTTTTACCACTTCACTGGCTTCTGCCGGTTTGTATCAGGTGAAAGTGACCGATAGTCAGGGTTGTACAGCAACAGCCACCACTACCGTGATCGTAAATGGGAACCCAACAATAACTGCCAGCAGTAATTCCACGGTTTGCCTGGGTCAGGATCTGGATCTTCAATCAGATCCACAGGGTGGTGCAACGCCTTACACATTCGACTGGACAGGTCCCACGGGGTTTAGCGGTATGGTACAGAACCCTTCCAGAAGTGCACCACTGGCTTTGCCGGATGCTGGTATTTACAGCGTAACCCTTACTGATATGAATGGATGTTCAGCAACAGCCTCAACCCCTGTTTCTGTTTCGGCAACTGCTGCACCCGACGTAATGGCTTCCAGCAATTCACCGGTTTGTTCAGGTGATGCACTAATGCTCTCGGCTACGGCCACAGGAGGTTCGGGAGTATACACTTCTTATATTTGGGAAGGTCCTGCTAATTATTCGGCATCAGTGCAAAATCCCGTACGTAGTCCGGCCTACAAGAGTGAAGCAGGTGGCTCATATACCGTTACGGTGACCGATAGCCACAACTGTAATGCTTCCGCATCCGTTACGGTCATGATCGACGGCCCTGACCTGAACCCCAGCAACAACGGACCTCTGTGTATTGAGGAAGATGTAGTACTAATGGCAGGGGGAAGTGGAGGAGCTGGCTGGACATATTCATGGGTAGGACCCAATGGATTTTCTTCCAATCAACAAAACCCTGCGCCATTCCCCGCCACACTGGTGGCAGCCGGAGACTATACCGTTACTGTGACCGCAGATGATGGCGGCTGTACAGGAAGTGTTAATGTAGATTTTACTTCTGTTGAGATTGCCGGAGGTGACCCGCCTGTTATCGTTTGTCCTCCAGATGCAACCGTCACTGCTGATGCCAATTGTAGTGGCGAAGTGGGCGAATACGATCCAATATCAGTTACTGATGATTGTCCGGACAACCTGACAGTTACACAAAGTCCGGACCCCAATACCATGTTCAGCGGCCTTAATCAGGTGCAAACAATCTCACTTACAGCCGACGATGGTGCCGGCAATACAGCCTCTTGTGCTTTTAACGTAACGCTAGAGGATCAAAGTGCGCCGGCCATTACCTGTCCGGCCAACACCACCGTATCTGCCGATGCCAATTGTGGCGGGGAATTGGGTGCTTATGATCCGGAGTCGCTTTCCGATAACTGTGATGCAAACCCGGTTGTGACCCAAAACCCCGATTCGAATACTATGTTCTCAGGTTTGGGTGATGTGCAGACCATTACACTTACGGCAGAAGATGCAAGCAGTAATACCAGTTCCTGCTCGTTCACGGCAACCCTCGAGGATACCACTCCTCCGGATATCACTTGCCCGGCAGATATAACCATTTTTGCCGATGCCAATTGCAGTGGCACGCTGGATAATTATTCACCGGTTACGCTTAGTGATAACTGCAGTGCAAACCCTACAGTGACACAAAGCCCTGCGGCAGGCACTATGCTCAGTGGACACAATGATTCGGAGCTTGTAACACTCACAGCGGACGACGGAAACGGTAATGCTTCTTCCTGTGATTTCACCGTGACACTTATCGACGATACACCTCCGATGATTACTTGTCCGACTGATGCGACAGTATCGGCTGATGCCAATTGCAGCGGTGTGGTCGGTTCTTATTCACCTGCTTCTGTGAGCGATAATTGCAACGCAAATCCTACCGTTACTCAAAGTCCCGATCCAAGTACACCGCTTATGGGACACAACGATTTCCAAATCGTTACACTCACAGCAGACGATGGAAACGGTAATTCTGCTTCCTGTGACTTCACTGTCACCTTGATCGATGATACACCGCCGGTCATTACTTGTCCGGCAGATGTAACACTCTCGGCTGATGCTAATTGTAGCGGTGTGGTGGGTTCCTATTCGCCTGTTACGGTTAGTGATAACTGCAGTGCCAATCCTACCGTGACACAGAGTCCCGATCCGAGTACACCGCTTATGGGACACAACGATTCAGAGGTAGTCACCCTGACAGCGGATGATGGAAACGGTAATTCTGCTTCCTGTGATTTCACTGTAACACTGATTGATGACACACCGCCTGTGATCACTTGCCCGGCTGATGTAACACTCTCGGCTGATGCAAATTGTAGCGGTGTGGTGGGGCCATATTCGCCTGCTTCCGTCAGCGATAATTGCAATACCAATCCTACTGTTACACAGAGTCCTGATCCGAGTACACCGCTTATGGGACACAACGATTCAGAGGTAGTCACCCTGACAGCAGATGATGGAAACGGTAATTCCGCTTCCTGTGATTTCACTGTCACCTTGATCGACGATACACCGCCTGTTATCACTTGTCCCGTTGATATAACACTCTCGGCCGATGCAAACTGTAGTGGAGAGGTAGGTTCATATTCACCTGCTTCTGTTAGTGATAATTGCAACGCCAATCCTACGGTTACTCAGAGTCCTGATCCGAGTACACTACTGAGTGGTCATAATGATTTCGAACTTGTCACCCTGACGGGGGACGACGGAAACGGTAATGCTGCTTTCTGTGATTTCACTGTCACCCTGATCGACGATACACCGCCTGTTATCACTTGTCCCGCTGATATAACACTCTCGGCTGATGCAAACTGTAGTGGAGAGGTAGGTTCATATTCACCTGCTTCTGTGAGTGATAATTGCAGTGTCAATCCCACTGTCACACAAAGCCCTGATCCGAGTACACTACTGAGTGGTCATAATGATTTCGAACTTGTCACCCTGACGGGGGACGACGGAAACGGTAATGCTGCTTCCTGTGATTTCACTGTGACGCTGATTGATGACACGCCTCCTGTCATTACTTGTCCGGCCGATGTAAGCATCTTGGCAGATGCTAATTGCAGTGGAGAGGTAGGTTCCTATTCACCTGTTTCGCTCAGTGATAACTGCAGTGCCAATCCTACGGTCACACAGAGTCCTGATCCGAGTACACTACTGAGTGGTCATAATGATTTCGAACTTGTCACCCTGACGGGGGACGATGGAAACGGTAATGCTGCTTCCTGTGATTTCACTGTGACGCTAATTGATGACACAGCTCCGGTGATTACTTGTAAAGCAGCCACTGTGCCCCTCGATGCCAATGGTACAGGCAGTATCACCCCAACTGATGTGTTCGATACCGGTTCGGATAACTGTGGCACCGTAAATCTCGTATCGGTGGTAGCCAGTACATTTACCTGTGCCGATCTGGGGGCAAATACCGTGACCCTCACAGCAAACGATGGAAATGGCAATACTTCCACCTGTACGGCTACCGTGACCGTGGTAGACAACATTCCACCTACCATGATCTGCATGAACGCCACGCTAAATCTCGATGCAAGCGGTAATGCAACATTGGTAGTGGCTAATATCGACAATGGAAGTTCTGATAACTGTACCCTGTCGACACTTACCTTAAGTCAGACCGCTTACACTTGTGCAAACCTGGGGGCAAATGTCGTTACACTAACTGGTACAGACCAAAGTGGCAATTCAGCTTCCTGCACGGCCAGTGTAATAGTTCAGGATCAAATTACGCCTACGGCTTTGTGTAAAAACGCCATGGTCAATCTAGATGCCAATGGCAATGTAACCGTGGTACCGGCCAATGTAGATAACGGCAGCAGTGACAATTGCAGCTTTACCATGAGTGTAACACCCTCAACCTTTACTTGTGCCGATATCGGAGCTCATGTCATAACCTTAAAAGCAACCGACAGCAGCAACAATATGAATACCTGCATGGCTACTGTCACGGTCAAAGATGTAACACCACCCACGGCTGTTTGTGACAACATCACTACTTATCTCGATATTGAGGGGCTTTCGGAAATAGACGTGCTCGATGTAAGTGGTAATAGTACCGACAATTGCAGCATTGTGAGTCGTACCATCAGTCGTACGGATTTCAACTGCAGTGATCTTGGAGCTCCGATCAATGTATTTATCACCCTCACTGACCAGTCGGGCAATGTATCCAACTGCACAGGAGCTGTTACAGTTAGTGATACAATGGCCCCTGAGGCTAATTGTTTTGATGTAACCATACAATTGGTCAATGGTTTTGCCACTGTTCACGGTGCGCAACTGGCCAGCCAGAGTGAGGACAATTGTGCTGTGTGGTCTTTTAATCCGGCTACTAAAGTGTACACCGTGGCAGATCTGGGAGATAATTACCTGGACATTACGGTATCTGACTTTAGCGGAAACTCAGATGTTTGCACCTCTGTGGTGACTGTAGTAATGCTCAGACCGGAAGGGCGGCCAAAACTGCTCATGCCTGATGTAGTTACAGATTTAATTCTGCACCCGTTAAAGCTCAAAGCTTTCCCGAACCCTAGTGCGGGAGATGTACAGGTGGAATTTGAACTGCCAGAAGCACAAGATTTCCATTTGCAGGTAGTGGATATGGCCGGGCAAAGCATACATCTACGAGATGAAACCGGGGCTGCAGGTAAAAACAGTGTGCTACTGAAAAGAGAATTGTTCAACCCGGGAATCTATTTCCTGAATGTGCGGTCGAAAAATTCCGGTGCAAATAAACGATTGATTATCAGAGAGTAAATATTGGCAAGGAGCCTTTATTCGTTAGCGTCCACCCATCAATTTTGTCATTCAGAGGATCGGGTGGGCGCTTTTTATGTCATGTGCGTTTAAATCCATGCTTCATTCCTCCTCCTGCTTTACAAACTGCCCAGGTGTGGTCCCATAAGTTTCCTTAAAGCATTTTACAAAATAGGCTGTACCACTAAATCCGGTTTGAAACGCGATTTCGGAAACTGTTCCTGCATTTTCACCCAACAATTGAGCCGCTCGTTGAAGGCGAATGGATTGAATGAACTGGTTTGTAGACTGGTGCAAAAGAGCCCGGAGCTTCCGATTAAGATTTGGTTTGCTCATATTCAGTTCTTTAGCCAGCATGTCGATATTGAACTTGTCATTTTGAATATTCATCTCTACGGTTTTCATCGCTTTATCCAGAAAAATTTGATCAAGTGAATTGGTAACAACTTCACTCGGTTTTAATGATATGGCAGAAGCAAACCGTTCCCGTAGTTTCTGACGCAAGCGAATAAGATTTTGTATTCTAATGACTAATTCCCTGGACTCAAAAGGCTTAACGAGGTAATCATCTGCACCCGTTTCAAGGCCCTCCAGTTTCTCTTCCTGTGCCGCTTTAGCGGTGAGTAAAATAATGGGGATATGGCTGGTCCTGATATCTGATTTCAGGATATGACAAACTTCATAGCCGTTCTTTTTAGGCATCATCACATCACTTATGATAATATCCGGGTTATGTGTCCTTGCTTTTTTTATACCTTCTATTCCATCCTCTGCTTCCATCACATGGAAGTCTCGATCCAGATACTGCCGGATATAAGCCCGGACGTCGTAATTATCTTCAATCAATAGTATTTGAGGGGCATCTTCTGGGATTGTCGACTCTGGAGTTTTTGATGTTTGTATTTTATCAACAATATCAATATCCGGCACACTGCTTAATTCATTGGAGCTCCACCTTTTAACAATTTCCCTGGGTTCCAAATGACCTTTGCCTAATGGCAATTCTAATAAGAAAATCGTACCCGCTCCGGGTTCACTATCCACACTTATCTTACCATGGTGCAGGTGTACCAATTCCTTTACGATGGCAAGTCCAATTCCAGAGCCATCAAATCGGGTTTCCCCACTGCTTTCATCCTGAAAGAAGCGATCGAATATTTTATCGAGTCTATCGGCAGCGATTCCAACCCCCGTGTCCCGAATATACAACTCAATAGTTGATCTGTTTTCAATTAACTCAATGGAAACTCTACCACCCTTGGGTGTAAATTTTAAGGCATTAGAAATCAGATTGTATAATACAGATTCCATTTTTTCGGAATCGTAATAAAGCAACAGCTTGTCAGTAGAGCTGCTCAGGCTCAATTCAGTGCCTTTTTGTTTCGCCAGTGATTCGTATGAATGAACAATGCCCTTCAGGTGCGGGATAAAATTCCTTTCACTGGCATGCAACTTCATCTTTTTTGCTTCAAGCTTGGCAAGATCAAGTATCTGATTGATCAGCTTCAGAAGCCGATTTGCATTGGTTTCCATGCCCCCAAGCAGAGATAGTGTTTTTGGGTCATTATTATATTCCTTGATCTGCTTAACCGGCCCGAGTATCAGGGTTAGGGGAGTTCGAAATTCATGGGAGATATTGGCAAAAAACCGGGATTTCATTTCGTCAAGTTCAGCGTAACGCTGTTTTTCCAGCTGAACCTGACGGGTTCGGTACCCTAATCCTATTGCAAAAAACAATAATTCCATAACCAGGCCAGCCTGGATGATACCAGGGTATAACCAGTCCATAGCCATTTTTTCATAAGGCTCATGAAACAGGAAGAATAAGTACTTGGGAACTACAGTTATCAAAATAATACCCACCCCTAACAGATAAAAAATATCGGTTTTCTTCTTCTCCTTCCAGATTGACCACAATAAAAAGCCAAAAACTACTGTGATCATCACGATTAAAGCCTCAAAAGGCATTCCCGGTAAATATTGCCTTTGCGTTAGGTGAAAATTGATGTTACCAATAACCCCGCTCCCGAGCGCAAGGGACAACAACAAAAGGATCGCTTTGTCGAGTCTGGGAAAACGAACTCTCGTGCGCAGGAAAGACCGCGTGAACAAAATATAACAGGCTACTGCGATTATACCCAGGCTGTTAAAAACCCAGGGCTGTATTATAGGATGGTTCTTAAACAGTATATGGTAATAAAAAATATTATAGTCATCCATCAAGGTAACAGCGATGGGTGCTGACAGGCCATATAATGCATAATACAGGTAGGCATTGTCGTGAACCATAAAGAAAAAGAACAGATGATACATCGCCAACACCCACAACGCACTAATCAATGCGACCGTTAAAAACATTCTGTAATTGTATGCTGCTCCTTCGACTGCAGCCAGCACTAAGGGCTTAAGCCTTGGTTGAATCTTGAGGTATGGTCTATTTTGACATTTGTACCGGATAAACAGTTGTTTTCCGACACCCGGGCTTAATGACAGGGATATTTCATTGGGCATTTTTCGGGCAGCATTCAATAAATCGCCATGTTGGTCGAGCTCACTGATGGGGCAAAGATTGCCTGCTCGTTGATGAAACCACTTTCCATTTGCTGTATCATCCCGGGAATAAACATCTACATTTTCACACCATTCATCATAAAGCTTCAGGCGCCAGTCTGAAGCCGTCTGCAGATCATTTTTCAAGCGTATTCTTACCCAAAAAGTATGCGCAGCACCGGTTAACAATAATTCAGGTAAAGGAGTGAACCCTTGGGAGATGAAACTGTCGAGCGTAAAAGCATCACTGCTATCTACGAAAACCTGAGCAAAGGGCATCAGGTTTATTTCATTGTCTGACCGGGTAATACCGGCACTTTGGTTTTGCCCTGAAATTTGGCTAAAGCACACCAGGCTAAGAAGCAAAAGTGTTATTCTTTTCATGCTACAGCCTCTACTAGCAAAGTTCGTTTTTTGAAAAAATTACAGGGTATTATCAATAAAGCAAAGGTATAGAAATGGCTGGCAAGCAAAGAAACACCCTTCTGATAAGTTTACATGAGCTGTTGCAGGCAGGTTTTGATTCAATTTTGAAAAATTTGATCAGATAAAAATTCACATCCATCAAAGCTCAAAGCTTTCCCGAGACCAAGCGCAGAACAGGAGTCTTTATTATTTAGCATCCACCCATCTAAATTATCATTCAGGAGATTGGGTGGGCGCTTTTTTAAAATGACCGATGCCGCTTCCAAAATAGTTGGAAGCGGCATCCGTCATAAAATCCAGTACGTAAAATCAGCTTTTACCCTTCGAAGTGCAGCGATAGCGTAAAGGTCCGTGACAATACCTTCTCAAGCACATTACTTTGTTCAAGCTTGTCGTTGTAGATCAGGATGTTGTTGAAGCCTTGAGACACCTTCAGTTCCGGAGAGAAAATAAAGTAAGGGAAGAAAAACTGAATTCCGGCACCGTACTCAATCTGAAAATCCGTAGGAGCGATTTTAACCAATCCGGCCGCCTGTCTCGTTCGGGAGTCACTGGCTACATCATAAGAGTATTTCACGCCACCTATGACAAACAATCGGAAATCGTGATACGTCGCCGATTTATAGCGCACGTGGAAAGGAAGTTCAACCAATACCGATTCAATTGGCCTGGTAAGCACTTTCCCGTTACTTCCGCCGGGTGTATAGCGAATGCTGTGTTCAACGAAGGAAAGTGTGGGTAGAAAGCGAATGTCAAAGTACTCTCCAATGCGCAGGTTCGAAACGATTCCAAGGTTAAAGCCGGGACCCGTCACCGATTCGGCACGCGAGAAGGAATCATTTCTGATAAAATCTTTTGAATGATAAATCCGGTAATTACTGGAATTATAGCCTAGAGTGATGCCAAAATAATAGGCTTTCTGACTAAAATCGAGGTAGTTCAGGTTTTTACCCTGATTGTATTGGGCATTTGCAACAGATATCTGAAAAATACCAAACACCAACAAAAGTGTTACACGGCAAAACCATTTTGTCTGTTGAAAAGAAGCACCCTCAGTTCTAGAGAAAAAAGCAAGGGTCTTTATTTGGTTGCTGAATAAATGGAGCATATTCCTAGCGTCAGTCGTTCGCATGATGGGTTTTGGTAACCGATTTTGGTAAGTATGTTAGTAAAGTCGTCGCCTTCAGGAAAAGCCTGCACACTTTCAAACAAATAGGTGTAGGCTCTCACATCGCGGCTTGTTAAACGTCCGATAAGGGGTAAAACGTATTTAAAGTAGGTATTGTAAAGCTGTTTAAAAGGAAAAACATGTGGTTTTGAAAACTCCAGAATCACCAATCTCCCACCCGGTTTCAAAACCCGCAGCATTTCTATAAGTCCGTTTTCCAGGTTTTCATAGTTCCGAACGCCAAAAGCAACGGTCACCGCATCAAAGCTTCCATCCTCGAATTTGATCTTTTCAGAATCGCCGGTTTCCATCGTTATCACGTCACTTAAACCCTGAGCCTCTATTTTCTTCCGGCCTATTTCCAGCATCTGATTGGCAATATCTATGCCGATAACCGATTTAGGTTTGAGCATTTTAGCCATCAGAATGGCCACATCCCCGGTTCCGGTAGCTACATCCAGGATCTTCTCAGGTTTTGCAACTGCCAAATACCGTATGGCTTTTTTGCGCCATTGAATATCTATACCAAGAGAAAGCAAACGATTCAACAAATCATACCTGGGTGCGATCTTGTCGAACATCTTCTCCACTTCTGCCTTTTTTCCGGCGTCGGAGCCATAAGGAAGTACGCTCGGTTTGGTCATAGTTTACTGTGATTCAAATGATATGCATGAAAAGTGGCGCAAAAGTAGCAGTTCAGGTTGGCTTCAGCACTAAGTTCTCAAAATGCAATGCCACAAATCACAAAATAATCCGTCATTTTCAAGACAAATGTTAAAATCGGATATTTAACCATAAAAATTGAACATTACTTTTGCTGATATCACTATGAAGCCGGGAGAATCTAATGGCTCCCAAAATTTTAATCCATCTGAATATATCTTACCGCTAAAGAGGCAGTTTCCTGCCGTTTTTTTTTGCTTTATTTTAAACTTATCAGCCTTCAGGGGCGTCATCACTGCTTTTGCAACAAGCGGCTGATATATAAAGATGTAATCGGTTTTTGGGATGTCCTCTTCCGTAGTAATGCGGAGGGGGATTTTTTTTGTCAATGCGCAATGTATCAATGTACCAATGTACCAATGTACCAATGTATCAATGTATCAATGCGCAATGCGTATTTTTTAAGTTTACATGTTCAATGAGTTTGGGCGTTTGAAAAATTGCGGTTAATTTTAGTAGATAAAGATTTTGATTAACCCAAACCATTAAGCCCATGATACCATTTATCGGTAAAAAAGACCCTTTGAGTGACAAAACACCTTTGCTAGCCATTAGAATTTTCAAGTTGAGTCGTTTTTTGATTGATCAGAAGAAAGAATATGTCATTTCGAAGCAAATTCTTAAATCTGGAACAATCCCCGGAGCCATGGTACGAGAAGCCAATAACGCTGAAAGCGGAGCAGACTTTATCCATAAATTATCCGTAGCTCAAAAAGAAGTTGGAGAAACACAATACTGGCTGGAACTTCTGTGGCGAACAGATTTATTAAATGAAGTTGAGTATAACTCCATACTTTCAGATTCAAAGGAGGTGATAAAACTCCTGGCCAGTTCCATCCGCACAAGAAGAAAAAGCCTACATTCAAAATCCTAACCCAAATCCCTCCTTCAAACCATAAAATTTCGCATTTCGCATTGTTACATTGTTACATTGCGCATTGGTACATTGTTACATTACGCATTGGTACATTGGTACATTAGCTCATAGATATTTACCAAGCCACCCAAAAAACTCCCGCTGCCAAAGCAAACTGTTTTGAGGCTTACTCACCCAGTGTCCTTCGTCGGGGAAACTGAGGAAACGGGACGGGATTCCTTTTAATTGAGCCAGCTGAAAAGCCTGCATGCCTTCGCTGATCGGAACGCGGAAATCCAGCTCGTTGTGGATCACCAGGATTGGCGTGTCCCAGTTATTAGCATAGAGGTGTGGACTGTCGGTCTGGTACATCCTGGGTGTGGGTGTTTGCCAGTAGGCACCTTCAAAATCGTGGTGTGGGAACCATAACTCTTCCGTTGTACCATAAAAGCTTTCCAGGTTGAATAATCCGCAGTGAGCGATAAATGTTTTGAACCTCTTTTGATGGTTTCCAGCAAGCCAATACACTGCATAGCCTCCGAAACTGGCGCCCACGGCAGCCATTCTACTGGCATCAATGAAAGGCTCCTTAGCCATTGCGTCTGTTGCCGATAAATAGTCTTTCATAGCATCGCCCCATTTTCCGGTGATCGCATCGTTCCAGGCTTGTCCGGCACCAGGCATGCCTCGGCGACAGGGAGCCACCACTACATACCCCTGCGATGCCATCAAGGCAAAATTCCAGCGATAGGAAAAGAACTGACTTAATGGCGATTGCGGGCCGCCTTGTGCATACACCAGCGTTGGGTATTTCTTTTTTGCATCGAAATTGGGTGGCAGAACAAGCCATACATTCATGTCTTTCCCATCAAAAGTTTTTACGCTTCTTCTGTCAACCGTGGGTTTGGAGAGGTCTTTCCATACTTCATCTGTGACATGGGTAAGCTGTCTCGTTGCTCCGCTTTTGGGATTTACGGCATACAATTCCGCAGGGTTTACCATGGAAGTTCTGGTAGCCACAATGTCTGTTCCAGCTGCTTTTATGGCGGTGTAGTCATGAGTGCCGCTAGTAATTCTTCTGATCTTTTTGTCGTCTATCCCGATTTGGTAAATCTGATGTGTAAAATCCTCAGCGCTCACAAAATATAGTGATCGGCTATCCGGCGCCCAAACAGGATTGTAGGCCTCATAAGTCCAGCCGGCTGTAATTTCTTCGCGTTGCTGGGTTTGTACATTCAGCAACATTAGTCTGGAGCGATCGGCCTCATAGCCAGCGCGGGCAAGACTCGTCCACACCAGATATTTGCCGTCTGGTGACCATACAGGTTCGCGATCATAGCCTTTCAGGTCTTCCGTGAAATTCAGCGTTTTTCCCGATTTCATTTCATAGGCATACAAATCGCTGTTGGTGCTTTGGGTTTCCTCCGTTCCGTGCAATTTCCGACAGGTGTAAATGATCCAACGGGAATCCGGACTCCAGGATATTTGTTCCATGCCTCCATCGGGTTTGAGCGGAGAATCAAAGCGTTCATTTCCCTGAATATTTACAGGCTCCGAACTAAACCGGCCGTTATCGTAATTCACGTAAAAAACATTGCTGTAACTTTCATTGCGCCAGCTTTTCCAATGCCGGTACAACAAGCCGTCGAAAGCCCGTCCGCTTGATTTGGGCAGGTCGGGGTTTACGTCCTGTAGGGTTTTATCGAGCTTAACATCCTGAATAAACAGCACATGTTTGCCGTTTGGGGCGTAATGGAACCCATTGATCTCCAGGTCGCTCACCTTCACCGCTTCACCTGGTCCATCTACATTTATTTCATACAACTTTCCATCGCGCAAAAAGCCAATTTTCTTACCGTCCGGATGAAACTCTGAATCAGAGCTGGACTTATCGGGATCTGTCAGCAAATGCGTCTCTCCGCTTTGAATATCAACCAGATACAAAGCACGAGTGCCAGAATTGTCTTTCACATCATACCGGGAAACCCCGTACACAGCCAGTTTCCCGTCTGGAGAAACGCATTCCAGTCCGACACGCCCGAGTTTCCAGAGCAGTTCCGGGCTGAGTACCTGGGATTGCGCTGCTGTTTTACTTGCTACAGCCATAGTTATCATCAAAAAGGTGAGGGTGATCAATTTCATGTTTCAGAATATTATTGGTGATATACTTCACGCTGTTTGGTTTTGAAAATTGCCTGCGGCTATGTCATTGATTAACAGCGTTCAGTATGACAAGTATTTTCACAACCACTTTGCGGTGGCTATATTTACCGGCAAAATTCAACATTTCAGCAAACAAAACGACTTTTCCATGAAAAAGTATAGCGTTGAACTCATTGGAACCTTTTTTCTGGTGTTTACTGCAGTATTAACGACCAACGACCCAGCCATTGCCCATCTGGCGCCATTCGCCATTGGTGCCATGTACATGGCCATGATATATGCCGGAAGCCATATTTCCGGGGCACATTACAACCCGGCCGTGACACTCGCAGCTTTCATTCGTGGAAAAATTGAAACGGCAGACGCCATTGTGTATATATTCTTTCAAATAATGGGCGCCGCTTCTGCGGCAGCTATTGGCGTTTACCTGCACGACTGCGGCGGTGGCGCTGAAATAGTCATGCATGCCAACCCCGATCCCATTGGCTCTTTCCTGGCGGAGTTCCTGGGCACTTTTGCGCTCGCTTATGTATTCCTCAATGTTTCCACTACACAAACAACCGCCGGGAATTCGTTCCATGGCTTAGCCATTGGCTTTGCGGTAACAGCCGCTTTATACGCTATTCATAATATCAGTGGAGGCGCTATTAATCCAGCCGTGGTAGTTGGCGGCACCATTGCAGGCATGTTTTCAGGGGGTGACATCTGGATCTATCTGGCCGGAACACTGGGCGGTGGAGCTGCCGCCGCGACAGTGTTTTCTGGGGTGTATGGGAGAGAGGAGTGAAAAAGATTGCAGATTGCAAATTGCTGAGTGCAGAATGAAGGAGGCATTTAAATTTCTACAAAAAGCGTTTTGCATTCTGCGCTCTGAAATCTGCAATTTGAAATCACCTACTCCGGTTTCCAGCGTACAAATGCTTCCATCGCTTCGTACTCTGCAAATCCCAATTCGCGGTAGGCTCTGGCGGTTTCGCGGTTTCGTTCCTCGGCGCGCTGCCAGAATTCGCGGCTATCGTCGCCCGGAAATGGCGGGTGGTCTTTCTGGCTTTGGTGCATATAAATGGCCTGCCTCTTTTTGCGTAATTGCTGTGGACTCATCGGTACGGCCATTTCAATTTCGTGTACCGGCCATTCGTGCCAGGCACCGCGATAGAGCCATACCCAGCAATCTTTTAACCAGGCTTTTTCCGAAAGACGACGATAGGCTTCAAAGATCGCATCGAGACAAACCCGGTGTGTGCCATGGGGATCGGCCAGATCTCCGGCTGCGTACACCTGATGTGGCTTCACCTGCTCCATGAGCTCCATAATCAAATGAATATCTGCATCACCCAGAGGCTTTTTGCGCGTTTTACCAGTTTCATAAAACGGCATGTCCAGAAAGTGAATGTGTGCATCATCCAATCCTGTGAAACGGGCTCCTGCCCTGGCTTCTCCTCTTCGGATCAATCCTTTAATGCTTCGTACTTCCGGAATATCCTCGTCGGCTGATTTTTTGTTGTTTAGGAAGCTGACGATCTTTTTCAGGTTTTTAACGTCCTGGTCACCCAGACTTTTTTCTGTTTCTCCAAACTCAAGCATAAACTCGGCATACCGGAGAGCATCGTAATCGTGGACAGCTATGTTTCCAGAGGTTTGGTAGGCTACGTGCACTTCATGACCCTGGTCAACCAGACGCTGGAAAGTACCTCCCATGGAAATGACATCATCATCGGGGTGCGGGCTGAAAAGGATCACCCGTTTTTTAGCCGGCAAGGCACGTTCGGGGCGTTTTGAATCATCGGCGTTTGGTTTACCGCCAGGCCAGCCGGATATGGTGTGCTGCAGGCGATTGAAGATCCGGATATTCAGCTCGTACGAATTTGCCTGTTCAATAATCAAGTCGCTTAGTCCTTGCTCGTTGTAATCTTCATCGGTGAGTTTCAAAATGGGTTTGCCGCTTTTGCCGGACAGCCATACCACAGCTTTACAGATCAGGTCATCGGTCCAGTTGCAAATGCCTGCTTTCCAGGGCGCCCGCATGCGGGTGAGTTCTTCCGCGGCGCTTTTATCGAGCACGACTTTAACATTGGGGTGTTTCTGAAGAAAGGAGGCCGGCACCGCTGTACTGATCTCTCCTTCTATGGCTTGTTGGATAATATGCGCTTTGTGTTGCCCCCAGGCCAACAAATACACCGTACGTGCCTTAAAAATACTCCCAACCCCCATGGTAATGGCCCTGTATGGAACATCATCCTCCCCTTGAAAATCCTTCTGTGCATCGTGACGCGTGAGGTGATCGAGACGCACCATGCGGGTGGGGGACGTTTCCCAGGCGCCCGGTTCATTAAATCCTATATGTCCGGTTCGTCCGATACCCAGTAACTGTATATCTATTCCCCCCGCCAGATCAATCTGCTTTTCGTAGTTATGGCAATAATCAGCTACCTGATCCATGGCAACGGTACCATCTGGTATGTGGATATTGTTTGGGTCGATATCCACATGGTCAAACAGGTACTCATGCATGAAACGCCAGTAGCTTTGCCGGGCCTCTTTGGGCATTGGGTAATATTCGTCCAGGTTAAAGCTGATGACGTTCTTAAAACTCAGGTTTTCCTCTTTGTGCATCCGCACCAGTTCTTCATACACTTTAATAGGAGAACTTCCGGTTGCCAGGCCAAGCACAATCATCTCTCCATCCTGTTGCCGCTGTCTTATGGCCAGGGCAATGGATTTCGCCACATGTTTTGAAGCCTCCCGGGAATCTTCCCATATCTTAACCGGAAGCTTCTCAAAATTTTTCAATTCGTATTTCAGGTAACCGGCATGTGGGTTTTCTTGAATATCCATTGTGTGCGCTAATGTATAATTGCAGAGTGCAGATCGCAAATTGCAGCGTGAAAAAGGATTTTATTGGAAAATCTTGGTCAAAAGTAACCTGCCTGTATAATTACTGATACAAGAACATGATCCGGGTACTCGTATTTTGCGGTTAATTCAGACAATCTTGAAAAAAATTAACCCAACACCCAACCTTTGCAAGACTGTATTCGTGTTTGGCATAGATTGACCAGTCAGACCCTGCTTGCAGCACCGTGAAACCGATAATTGAATGAATCTGGACCCGCAACTTTTGGATGCAGCTCACAAAGGAGACCGTAAGGCGCAATACGCGCTTTATCGGAGCTGTTTTCCTGTGTTGATGGCCGTTTGTATGCGATACAGACGCGATGAACAAGATGCAGTTGCGGCACTTAATCTCGGGTTTTTAAAGATAATCAACAACATACCAAGCTACCGACGCGACAAGGTGCCATTTGAAGCATGGATACGCAGGATTATGATCAATACCGCCATCGATGAGTTTAGAAAAGAGAAAAAATGGCGCGAACTAACAGTCTTTGCCGATGACCTGGAAAAAGCCTACCCCGAAGAGCCCATCGTATGGACAGAGCCCGAAAAACGGCTGGATATTCAGCAATTGGAAGCCATGGTACAACGCCTCCCCCCCATAACCCAACAGGTGTTCAACCTTTTTGCATTGGATGGATTTAGCCATAAGGAGATCAGTAAAATGCTGGGAATGAGTGAGGGAACCTCTAAATGGCATGTGAATTCGGCCAGGAATAAATTGAAAGAGTTGATTAGGAGTGCGGAGATGAATGCATGATGAACAATGAACAATGAACAATGAACAATGGTGAATGAAATAATAGTGATTAGTGTTCAGTGATTAGTGTTCATTTTTAATAAATCTGTGATTAAAATCAGTGGAATCTGAGAAATCATTTTAAATCTGTGATTAAAACTTGTGATTAAGGGTGGAAAATATTGACGACCTGATGCGACAAAAATTTGATAACGATGACCCAGGTGGGCGCTTCGAATTCCGTGAGGAATACTGGGAGCAGGCACTGGCATTGATCAAAGAAGATGAAGCCAGGAAGAAGAAAAAACGCCGGCGCTTTTTCTGGTTTATGCTTTCGGGCATGGCATTGCTCTGCCTGGGCTTTGGCTGGTGGTGCTGGCCGGCGACTGGAAATTCCGATGCCAGGTTTTCGCATTCAAATAGTGAATTGAATACTATAGAACGCGTTTCAGACGGAGGATTAAGCAATGGTCAGATTACAGATAATAGAGAAAAGGGTGAATCAAACAACGTCGAAAATAACACTGTTCAGGAGGAAAAACTAACTGCTTCAGGGGATAATAATTCAGTATCCTCCAATTACAATTCTCTGAAAAATGGTTCGGTAGGGCATACCAGTTTACCTACCCAAGCAAGCTCCCCAAAAAGAGATGGAACCTATGTAGATGAACCAACAAATCCCGTTCAAAGCGAAATGACCGCGAAAAATGGAGAGGATAAGGGCGATTCGCAAAGCTTGAGTGCCATAAATGAGCTGACCGATCTTGTTGGAACTAATAACGAGCAGCCTGATCAGCCAATAATTCCTGTTGAAGACAACGCGAGCAGTCCATCAAAAGCATTCTCAAATCAATTACTGGCAATGCTTCCGGTTTTACCGGATTCGGTTATCAGTATGCAGGACATGACAAATGCTGAGCCTAAACAAATAAACAGCACCCTGGTAACCCCAATCGAGCCTGTTAAGGACCGTCGCTTTTCTTTCGGAATAGCGGGAGCAGCCGCGGCTTACACAAATTCGCCGGACAAACGCTGGTTTGGATACTCCGGCCATTTGTTTGGCTCATGGCAATTCCGCAAAAACTGGGCGCTGACGTTCGGACTGGGCATGCGATACCAACCTGGAAATTGGGCAGACAGCACCGGAAATGCTGTAAAGCAAAGCTTGAAATACAGCTTTGGCTTTGAATCTACCGTTTCTGAACGCAGGTCCTTGGGCATCATTTCTATGGAGCTTCCGGTTTCAGCTGACTGGCATCGCGGTTCGGTTACTTTGAGTTGCGGCCTGGCTCCTGGCAAACTTTTGGTTGCCTTAGACCGTTTTATTCAGCAACAGGAAAGCTCATTCTCAGATTTGACCACCATCCGGAACAGAATTGAACGTGGTGATAAATCTTATTTCAATCAATACTACCTGAATGCATTTGCTGGAGCAGAATGGCGCTTTTATCCAAATGTTAGCCTTTTTACCCGTGGCAATTATCGAATTGGCAAATTGCTTAAAAGCACTTCCGAAAAATCGGCGATTCAAAAAGGCAGCAGTGTAGAATTGGGACTCAGACTCAAATTATTCTAACCCAATAATTACTCGCTTATGAAGCGGAACACAAAAACTACCGGCCTTTTCCACTTGCTATTTGGGTTAATCGCTATTTGCGCTTTAGCAAATGCTTGTAAAAAAACCGATGGCCCCGATGGTATAAACGATCCTGTTTTTTGGGTAAGCTACGAAGACACGGTTTCAACTACCATCACAGCCGGGCAAAACAATGTCTATCACTACACCAGTTTTGAAGAAATTGGCTCCTTATTTCACAGCATCAGCACCTTTTCAGATGTGCATTGTCCTTCCGGTGATTGTCCTATCAGTGTTCAGTTTGAATTTTACAGCAATCAGAGTGATAACAACCCCTTTATTAAGGGATTTTATACTTACCTGCCTCCCGATACCACCTTATCCCAACCAACAAGTTACACCACCAGATTCGGCTGGTTCGATATTTTTCAAAACTTCAATCAACTCACTTTTATGATTGAAGGAGACACCATGGAATACACGACACCCATAGAAAGTGTTGAGCTTGATCTTCCTAATGAGGTTATCCAGGTAACTGTTTCAGGAAGCGGTAGCAACAACCTTTCCGGATACACACACCGCAGCTTTCACCCCGGCGCGCCAAATGACTATCCCGGAGTGGTCATACATGCCATTCCTGACAGCACCGGCTTAATCACCCTGAATGCTGTTGAGGATTTTACCGGCTCAAGTGTGGATATTTACAAATGGAACACCGGTGACACCACCAACTCTATATTTCTGGACACTATTATCCCCAACCAGAGTTATACGGTTTTGGTGCAGGACGATCAGGGTCATACTGCGGAAGCCGGCATAACCTTGCCGTTTCAGATTGATAATGACATCATTACAACTCAGGCAGTGATGGAAGTTATCAAAGCCAATTTTGCATCCCTGGATGGAACGGTGGTTATTCAATATACAGATGCTGCGGGTATCATTTGGCGATCAGACAAGGGGCAACAACTGCCTGGATTCAGTTATTTTGAAGTGACCAAGTCTGAAGATTACGGCCCAAATGAACGAGGTGATTTCACCCGTAAATTAAGCGTAAATTTTCAAGCCATGGTGTACAATTCGGACGGTTTTGGTCGCCCGTTTACCGGCCAGACAGTTGTTGCTATAGCTAGACCTTAATTACCTGATCAGCATCATTTTTTGCCATGCGGCGTGGTTGCCACTTTCCAGTTTGTAATAAAGCATGCCGGAAGAGCCTAATTGAGTTCCATCAATGATCTCTGCATTTATGCCCTGAGCATACTCTGCGGTTTTGCTAAACAGCACTCGGCCCTGAGCATCAAAAACGGTCAATCTAGCTTCAGCTGATTCCGGCAGTCTGAAAGTAATGGTGGTGGTTTTGTCAAAAGGATTCGGTGTATTTTGGAAAAGTACAAACTGATCTGACCCTGGATTGAAAACTCCGGAAGTAATGCCCTCCTGAATGTTTACATCCTGAGTAAGCGTTGTGTTATTTCCGCAAAGGTCGCTGTTGAACCATTTGATCTTGTGGTTCCCCTGAGGCAGTTGCGGTGTCACATATACATTCGGGGCAGATTGTGTGTTGAATTTCACATAACCGATGACATTATCGCCAATTTGAACGCGCTGAATTGCAAAGCCCCATTTTTCATTGACAGGAACAGGACGATTATCAAATTCACGAGGTGTTCCCATCCCGGATACATTGTTGTACATAACATTATTCCAGCCCAATGTTCCCAGCGTTTTACTGTTTACGGTTGTTTCAACCTGTCCATCGCCATCCAAATCAAGTTCCAATTGATAATCAATGGCCGTTTGATTACCCGAGCAGCCATCAGTTGTAGTCATGCTGAGATCTGCCTCTACTTCCGTTAGATCTGTCGCAGGGAGTGATGGGTTGAATACATTATTCCATAGCTCCGGGTCATTTAGTGTTTGATCGGGAATGTCTATTGTGCTTGTCAAATCCAGAAACTCCGGATCCTGATCGTCTACTACCTTGATTTGTTGATCATGTGTGATCATTTCGAAGGTACACCAATTTACTGCAGTCCACTTTCTAAGAACATTATAGATCCCCTGGCAAACGACCACGTTTTCATCCTGATAATCCCAGGTGATATCACCACAGCTTCCCGGCAAACCAAAAAGTGTTGGCCAGCCCTGCAGGCCCTGCCCCTCAATCCAGTCAGGAGTTGGAATTTCATTTTGCATACACTGGAAAACCGGAGCATCAACACCATTATAATTTTGTGGCCATTCCAGATCATCAAAAGTTGGGCGCAGCACCTTAATGAGTTGTACACAGGTTGAAGTGTTTCCTGATCCGTCTGTAGCCTTCCACAGCCTGTTTATGGTTTTAGTAAATCCGCTCATGCAATCTTCTGCATTTTCCGTATCAACATAATTCAGAACTGGCAGCCCCGAACAATTGTCAAAAGCAATTGATTGTGGCACATCAACCAATATGTCAAGGCAAACGATTTCAATCAGCCCGGCATCGCCATCTGAATCATCTGTTATGGTTACCGTCCAGATACCACTCGCCGATGATCCGTCAAACACAGCCAAAATGGTGGCATCAGAAACACCGGGAGAAACCAAGCATTGTGTAGGAGCGCCATTCACATTCAAATTGAAGCAGTCATTGTTTATATCACTGCCTTCGTCATCAAACAAGACATCAATATTAAATACAGCTCCCGTACATCCTGATGTTGAGAACAGGTCAGCCGTTGTTCCATCAGGAGCTGTGACTTGTATACTTAGGTCGGGTAGCCAGGCATGTCCTGTCAGCTTGATTCTGCAATTGACATCCTGAACAATAGCTCCGGAAGGCAAATAGCTAAAATCAAAATCATAGGATTTAACATCCGGAGTTGGAGGCCCCGACTCACCAATTACATCACTCAGGTTGTCAAAACAAATTTGTTCGTTGCCTGAATATCCTGGCGCTGGCTCCGCATTTAAATTAGGATCCTGGTTGCAGAGGATGGTGATAGGGTTACACTGAATTGTGGGCTTCAGTTTATCTTGAATGGAAATGGTTCCATAACAGAAATTTTGGGTAACCGGGTCAAGCGCGCGCACGGCATATTCTTTTCCCACATCAGCAGCGGTGGCGCATGCAGATACCCAGGGACCATCTCCGAATGGTGGAACCTTGTCAAACTGCGTAGTGTAATAATCATAGCAATGATATGGGCCACCCTGCAGCACCTCAGCGGCCGTAACGCATGCCCCGCAATTCTGATCCAGGGAAACCTGAATAAAGCCATTACAATTTAATTGGTTTGTGGGGAATGCAAATTCATTCACCGTTACATCAAAGCTGCAACTAATGTCTCCGTCCGGAGACCCTAATGGCGGCAGATCAAGATTGAATGTGTTATGTGTAACGCCAATGGGAAACTGTGCGCCACTTGGCAATCCTTCCGTTTGCACTGGGATGGCGTTCATGCAATCTCCCGTGGTGGTAACCGAGTAATTTACAACGATACTGCATTCACCGGGATTGAGGTTCATGGTCATGTCGCCGGAACAAGTGATTTCACAGACCACATTTTCAGTAGATGAAGGCGAATCAGTTTTAGGTTTTGCGGGGTGAACACCGTTGTTAGCTTTCAGGGTACCAATCAGGAAGATTAAAAGAAACAAAATGGACACTGAGCTAAAATAACGAATTCCGAGGTAGGTAGTTTTTTTCATTTGAAATCAGATTTGGAAAAGATTTAAGAAAGTTAATGTCACAATGATACAAGTTTGCAAAGCTGAATCAGTCTGTACTTCAGGCTTTGTCGGATACATTTCAAAATCATTTATACAGCGCTGGCATAAAAAGTCGCCACTAAATTTGTCTAATTAAGGCAATTCATGACAACTAAGGGCGTTACTATTTGCCAGTTTGACTAGGAAGACGGAACTTAACGCCATGAAAAAGCTGCTTGCTGTAGCCTTCTTATTTTACTGCTCAATGGTATCCGCTCAGGATCCCATTTTTTCGCAGTTTTACGCCATGCCCCTGCAGTTAAACCCGGGCTTCGCTGGTAGTGCCAATGCACCCAGAGCCGGTTTTATATACCGCAACCAATGGACCGGCTTTAACAGTGCATACCGTACCTATGCTGCCTATTACGAACAGAGTTTTCCCAGGTTTAAAAGTGGTTTGGGATTTTATGCAGAAGGAGATAATGCCGGAGATGGCATTTTCAAAACTTCGAAATTCTCGCTGGCTTATGCATACCGGCTTCCGGTAAACGATGACCTGGCTTTTAAAATAGGCGTCGAAGCCGGTTTGCGGCAAACCAGTCTCGACTGGCAGAAACTGATTTTTCCCGATCAGATCGATGCACTAAACGGAATATCCATCAATACGGAAGAAATCCAGCCAGACGCGACCAGTAACAGTACCCTCGACTTTTCTACCGGCTTTCTGGTGCTAAGCGAAAGGTTTTACGCTGGCTTTGCCCTTAATCACCTGAATACACCAAATGAAAGCCTGCTCCTCACCAACGACAACCTGTATAAAGGCCTGCCACTCAGATATACCATTCACGGCGGCACGGAGCTGGTTGTTAAAGAGGGCAATAAAGCCCGATCATCCTCGTTTATCTCCCCTAATTTCCTGTTTGTTTCACAGGGCCCCTATAAACAACTAAACCTGGGAGCGTACGCCAGTTTGGGCGCCATTTACACTGGAGCCTGGTTCCGGCATACTTTTCGCAATGCGGATGCCGTAATTCTGCTGGCTGGCTTTAAAACCGGATTTATGAAGGTTGGCATCAGCTACGATCTGACAGTTTCCGGTTTGGCAAATCATGCCGGTGGCACTTATGAGGTGTCTTTAGGCTTACTTTTCTACAAGGAAAAACGCCTCGATATCAATGACTGCACCCGGATGTTTCAATAAAACAGTTAAAATTTAAGGATCGCTGGTTCTTATTAAAGTTTCTTTTTCTACTTTTGCCACTTAATTTTCAAAACCTGTATTTCAATACAATGAAGAAAACTTTCAATCTCGGATTGTGTTTTGCCTTGCTGGCCCTTATGATGTTGGCAAGTTGCGGGAAGAAATCAGAAAGCTCTACCTCTACCGGTTGGAAATATAACGACCAAAAATGGGGCGGCTTCGAAAAAACAGATTACGAAGGCCAGGCCACCGGTCCGAATCTAGTACTTATTGAAGGTGGTACATTTACTATGGGTCTTACAGACCAGGATGTAACTTACGAATGGAATAACGTAGCACGTCGTGTGACCGTTTCTTCATTCTATATTGATGAAACAGAAGTACGCAACATCGACTATCAGGAATACCTGTACTGGACTCAGCGTGTTTTTGGTGAAACGTATCCTGAAGTTTGGCGCAGAGCACTACCAGATACACTGGTTTGGCGTGAAGAGCTTGCCTTCAACGAGCCAATGGTAGAAAACTACTTCCGTACTCCTGACTATTATCAGTACCCAGTTGTAGGTATTAGCTGGTTACAGGCTAATGATTACAGCAGCTGGCGTACAGACCGAGTAAACGAAATGATCCTGATCAAGCGCGGAATCATCGATCCAAATCCTGATCAGAAGAACGAGAATAACTTCAACACAGATGCTTACCTCGTAGGACAATATGAGCCAAGTGTTCGCAAAAACCTGCCAGATAAGCGTACCGGTGGTGAGCGTCGCGTTCGTTTGGAAGATGGCATCCTTCTTCCTGCCTACCGCCTTCCAACAGAAGCAGAATGGGAATACGCCGCTCTTGGCTTGCTGGGCAACCAGGCAACTACCAAAGACGAACTGATCACTGATCGTCGTATCTATCCTTGGGATGGCAATACCGTTCGCTATCAAAAGCGCAATAGAAAGCAAGGTAAAATCCTGGCTAACTTTAAGCGTAGCGGTGGTGACTACGGTGGTATGGCCGGCGCCCTGAACGATAAAGCATTCTTCACAGCAGAAGTTGTATCTGGATGGCCAAATGATTACGGCCTGTACAATATGGCTGGTAACGTAAGCGAGTGGACCTTGGATTTGTATCGTCCAATGACTTCTGCAGACTTGCAGGATCCTTCAAACGAGGATTTGAACTCATATCGTGGTAACGTATTCATGACCAAAAAGATTGATCCGGAAACAGGTGCTCCTGTTGTAAAAGACAGTCTGGGTCGTTTGGAGTATGAACTGATGGATACAACCACTACTGCTCTTCGCGACAACTACAAACGCCCGGAAGTGTACAACTTCCTGGATGGTGATAAAGAATCTGAAGTAGAGTATTTCTATGGTAAGAGTACCCTCATCAGTGACAGCGCCCGCGTAATCAAAGGTGGTTCCTGGGCTGACCGCGCTTTCTGGCTTGCTCCTGGAGCTCGTCGTTTCCTTCAGCAAAGTAAATCCAGCAAATCTGTTGGTTTCCGCTGCGCCATGGTGCGTAAAGGTGCAGTTGCCGGCAACGGTGACCGCGACGGCAACTACTTTAAAGCTCGTCAGAAAAAACAAAAGCGTCGCTACGATTAATAGCTGATCGCGTTTTTATAAAAAAAGGATGGTGTGTAACACACCATCCTTTTTTTATTACATGAACAAATGAGCAAATGATTACATAAAAGCCGGATCCTGCCTAAGTCCAAAATTCGGAATGCTCCAGGTCATTTGTTCTTCCGGCCTTTTGCCTCATTCCACAGGCCATCCATTTCCTCAAGCGTCATTTCCTGTAAAGGTTTTGGCGCATTGGATTCGATGTATTCAAAGCGACTTTTAAATTTCCTATTTACCTTTTCCAGGGCTGTTTCAGGATCGACTCCTATAAATCTGGCATAATTGACCAGAGAAAACAACACATCACCAAATTCCTCTTCTACTTCATGGGCCGGTGCATTGGTTCGAATATTTTCCTGTAGTTCACCTAACTCTTCTTCAACCTTAGCCCAAACCTGCTCAGTGTTTTCCCATTCAAACCCAACTTGCTTGGTCTTTTCCTGCATGCGGTAGGCTTTAACCATGGCTGGAAGACTGTTGGGCACTCCCTCAAGCAGAGATTTTTTACCTTCTTTCAACTTTAACTGTTCCCAGTTGCGTTTTACATCCTCTTCTCCATTTACCTCCACATCACCATAAATGTGGGGATGGCGGGAAACCAACTTGTCGCAAATGGCATGAAGGGCATCTGCTACGTCAAACTCACCTTTTTCAGCCGCGATTTTGGCGTAAAATACCATGTGCAGCATCAAGTCGCCTATCTCTTCCTTAATTCCTTTAAAATCACTGGAAAGTATGGCGTCCGCGAGCTCATAGGTTTCTTCAATGGTTAGGTTTCGCAGGGATTCAACCGTTTGTTTTCGGTCCCATGGACACTGCTCCCGCAATTCGTCCATGATCGTGAGTAGTCGGCCAAAAGCCTCCAGTTTCGCTTCGTAGCTATTCATAAAACATGCTTATTTGAGGCAACAAAGGTATTGAAAAGAATGAACCCGCCTGGTAATGAGCATACCAGGCGGGTTCAAAAAAAGGACGGGTTCAAAAACAATTGTGGAGTGGACAATTGGCGGAGAGAAATAATCCTTCCACTAGTGCTGACTAGCTAATTGTTCACCTGTTTGTGAATGACCCGTCCTGAGTTGGCACACCCCCATTAAGGTGTACCTGTCATAGTGTTTGCAGTGGAGTGCAATAGTGTTTGTCTCGGTTTTTGAAGGCACCCACGTTCATAGTTACGTCAAAGGTTTTTTGAGAAATTTTTAGTGTTTGCCCTTTTGCAAATTTTCATAGTGCTCGCCGGTTTGGGATGCGGTTACGAGCGACTGCCCGCTATTCCTTTTTTCAGGGCCAAACTGATTGCTTCGCCTTTGGAGTTAACATGCAGTTTTCTGTATATACCCTGAATATGATTCTTTACTGTGTCTGTACTAATGAAGTGCTTGGCGGCAATCATTTTATACGAAAGACCGTCTACAAGTGCTTCCAGAATTTCCTGTTCTCTTGGTGTTAGACCCGTATCAATTTGCAGTTCCGGATCGACTGACAGCGTGTTTGCGAAATTTGATGCCGTTTGGCTGTTACTGATATGAAAGAACTTCAAAACTTTTCGAGCTATGGCCGGACTCATAGGAGAACCTCCTTTGGTTACCTGTCTCACCCCATCCACCAATTCATCAGGTCCCGATTTTTTGAGTAAGTAGCCTGTTGCCCCATTGCGCAAGGCCTGAAATATTCTGTCTTCTTCTTCGCTTACCGTCAACATCACCACCTGAATTTCCGGTGCAATGGTTTTCACAATGGCAGTTGCCTCAATCCCATTTATCCCGGGCATATCAATATCCATCAGGATCACTTCTGGACTCAGTTTTTGTGTCACACTTTCAACTTCACTGCAATCCGAAAAAGCACCCACCACTTCTACATCGTCTGTAAATCTGAAGAGGTGCAGCAGGCTTTCCCGAAAATCATGATTATCATCAAATATTACCAATCTCAAGGGCGCCATCAAATCCTTTCCTGCCGGGTTAAGTTTATTTGTGTTATGATTTCTCAAAGGTAGATCATACATATGATATTTCTTTATAGGAACTTTGTACTAATCCCCAGCATGAAAATAAGGTAAAAAAAGAGTTTTACCCCCGATTATTTGCAAGTTACCTTATATGTACTACTATATTTTTTAATGTGTCCGGTTTTACAATGTCTTCGCATGTGGAAAATCACCGTTCTTTAAATCCATTATTTACAATGTAATATATTTAACATTTAAAACAAAAAATGCTAAAACCACCTAAAAATGTTAAGGAAAATGCCTGTACAGATACAAAATGATATACTTTTGGCGTTCGCAACTTTTGTATTGGGAACAATCAGTTTCACCTAAAAACAGGACTTTAACTCTATGACATTCCACGCCTTTCTGAGCGCATTATTCTTTTTGCAGGCTCCTACTACATTACCAGCTACAAACCCCGAAGAAACAGAATCTCAGTCTTTACTAGACATCATCCTGGGCAGCAGCACCTCCGGATTGATTGTAATTGCTATTTTGTTGATACTTTCCATAGTTGCCGTTTACATCATCATTGAACGATACGCCACCCTAACCCGTGCCGGAAAAGTTGACCATAACTTTATGAACAGTATCCGGGGAAGTGTTGAAAGTGGAAATTTGCAGGCTGCCAAAGCACTTTGTCAAAGTGTGGATGCACCTATGGCGCGAATGGTGGAAAAAGGTCTGGACAGAATTGGCAAGCCACTGGAAGACATCAATAAATCCATAGAAAACGTGGGCAACCTCGAGTTGCTTAAACTGGAGAAAAACCTGTCAACCCTGGCCTCCATTTCCGGTATTGCCCCTATGATCGGTCTGTTGGGTACCGTAATTGGTCTGATCATAGCCTTCCAGGATATGGCTTCTGCCGATGTGATTAAGCCATCAACACTCTCGAGCGGTATTTATCACGCACTTACGGCAACAGCTTCAGGTCTGTTTGTGTCTATTATTGCCATGGCAGGATATAACCTCCTCGTTACCAACCTCGATAAGGTTATATTCAAAATGGAGTATACGGCGGTTCAGTTTATGGACCTGTTGCAGGAGCCTTCCCGCTAATAAGCAGGCAAGGGTATTATCTCTCCTACAAATTATCAAAACCAAAATAAAAGAAATATGGGACTCAAACGCCGCCAAAGAGTCGAACCTGAATTCAGCCTTGCAGCCATGATCGATGTGATCTTCCTGCTTCTGATGTTTTTCATGTTGACTTCAAATTTTGTAACTCCAAATGCCCTAAACCTTCAACTGCCTTCCAGCACTTCCAAATCCATGGCCTCCCCTGCTTTGGCCGTTTCTGTTAAAGCCGATGGAACATTTTATGTAGAAAGAGATGGTGTGCCAAAAGCAAGGCTGGAAGATGTATTGAAATCCCGGATTAGAGCTCAGAACAAAGACCCCCAAACAACAACCATCACGGTGGCAGCAGATAAGGCAGCAACAGTGGAGGATGTGGTGTTTATTCTGGACATTGCCAACCGGCTAAAAGTGAAAACCATTTTGGCAACCAACCCGGATCAGGGAGGAAATTAATTCGGGATTATGCATTCCCAACATCACAAACATCCTTACAGTAAAAATAAGATGTTATGAATACCGTAGTTCACGAACAGGAAAATCGCACCAAAAGCTTTTTAATCAGCCTTGTTTTTCATGCATTGCTGGTGTTGCTTATGTTTCTGTACACTTTCACCAAAGAACCAGAGAGTACAGAAGTGCCGCCCATTACCATAGACTGGGGTGGTGGTGGAGATAATGCCGCTGCGGGAGAGCCCGACAAAGGTATGTTCGATGATTATACTCCTCCGGGCGAGCAAGCCTCTTCAGAACCAACAAGCACAGCGCCACCCGTTTCTGAACCAGATCCTACGCCAAGTACATCCACGCCTTCGACTCCGCCGCAGACAGCCACTTCTGAAGATCCCAGTGTTGCGGCATTGCGTCAACAACGAGAACAGGAGCGCAAACAAAAAGAAGAAGCCAATCGTCAGGAACAGGCCAGGATCGCGGAAGCTGAGCGCCAGCGAAAAGCCCAGGAGGCTGCTGCAAAAGCAGAGGCAGACAGACTGAACAAACTCAAAAACAACGCGGGCAGTGCCTTTGGCAAATCTAATAGCAACGGAGCCGGAGCCGGTGGTGGTGGCAATCCAGGCAATGGCGGTGTCACAGGTGGAACGGGTGATAACCCATTTGGGAAAAGCAGCGGAACAGGTGGTGGCTCAGGTGGCGGCGATGGAACTGGTACCGGGGCTTCCATTGGTGGTGGCCTGGGTGGCAGAAAAGTTGTGCGACGCGGATCGATCAACGATGACTCTCAGAAACAAGGCCGTGTTGTAATAGAAGTGTGTGTAGACTCCAATGGAAACGTTACAAGCGCCACTTACCGTTTAACCGGATCAACAACCAGCGATAGCGTACTAAAAAGCAAGGCACTCGCAGCTGCCAGAGGCTATAAATTTGCCTCCTCCAGCGCCTCCCAGGAATGTGGAACGATCACATTCAACTTCAAACTAAAATAACAATGCGAAATGTACCAATGCGCAATAATCAGCATTGCGCATTGGTGCATTGATACATTGCGCATTGATTAGTTCTCTTCTTCTTTTCTGGTAAGTATTTTTTTGTCTTCCGAAACAGCAAAGGTTTCGGGGATAAAGATTTTAGCTACAGCGATTTCAAGGCATTTCTGACCATCGGGACGTTTGATTGGTTTCCGTTCCTTATTCCTGGTATAAATGGTCATATCAACAGGATTTACTCCTGCCGTTGAATCCATAGCCAGGTCATACCGGCCATCTTTAATCAGGAAGCCCAGGATCTCTCTTGATGCATCCCATATTTGAATGTGATTTTCCACCAGTATGTCGCTCCCGGCCCATGTGTTGATCTCATAATTACCCATGATATCCAAGGTGATGGTTTTGGCCGAATCAACCGTAAAAACCTGGTACATGGTACGCTCCATTTGAGCCTGTATTGGACTACACCAGAGATATATTGATAAAATCAGCGAATAGCGCAACAATTTCATAAGACTAAGTTTGCCGGTTTAAGCAGGGCTACATAAACGATTATTTACCCTCAAAGGTATTTATTCAGGCTGGCATTACATATTGTTAAGAAAGAGAGGAGTGGTTAATGGTTAATGGTTAATGGTTAATGTCATTCAATTATTAGGAATGGAAAATAGTATTTGAAGCAACATCTCATGTCAATTCCATTATCAAATTATCATATTAGCTAATTATCATATTATCACATTAGCTAATTAAAAAAAATGCCCTGGTAAGGTACCAAGGCATTGCACTAATCTGTAAGAAAGTAAAAGATCGGGTAAAATGGAAACTATTATTTTTTTAATTCGGTGGCTGCAGTCACTTGCGGCAACTCAATATTGAGGTCTTTTGGCACAAACACCGTGTAGGTAAACTCTTCGTGAAGCTCCTCTCCTTTGATCCTGATCTGTTTTTGGAGATTGGGAGCTGTAATAACCAGCTTGTCGCCTTCGGATTTAGCAACAAGATTGTAGCGACCAACATTGGCAAGTTCGTTCAAAATGGCTCCGTTGTTAGAGGCAATGGTAATGCCTATCTCGATTTTGATGTAGGAATTTTCCCAGGCTTTGAACTCGATGTCACCCGGTAGATCTACGGCGATATTGCCCAGATTTTCAGTGTTAAAAGATTTAGCAAATGTTCTGCTGGCCGTCTGAGCCGAAGAAGCGGAAAAGAGGGACAGGAGGAAAATGGTGAGAAGAATACGATTAGTCATGGCGAAACCTCCTTTTTTGTTTGGTTCAAAGTAAAACCTTTTTTTTAAATAATGCAAATAAAATGGCAAATAAAATTCTAAAAATAGAAACGAATGCCAATTCAAAATAGTTGGGTCTTTGTTGGACTTTTTTTTGGAAACATGGTTTAATCGCTACCTTAGCTGGAAAATAAAACGCTATGTCACCTCGCCATTTTCCCCTCCTTTTTTCCTTGATTTTTGTACTAACTTCTGCCTCCTCTGGTATTGGGCAATCCCTGCTTTCGAAACGTACAGCTTCACCCCTTTCGGGCAACAGCGCCCTGCAAAGCGGACCAATGATTGGCTATGAGGACATGTTTGAGGTATTGATCTGGGTTCAAACCAAGGGACAAGGTTGGGTAGACCTGAAGTATTGGGACACAGAGCATCCGGAGCTCATATATCAGTGTGATGGAATTGTGACACAAAATCCTGCTTATATCGCCAAATTCATCGCTAATCAAGTTCAACCTGGCAAAACCTATGAGTACCAGGTTTCCATTGGTGGAGTAGCGCTTGATCTGCCATACCCTTGCACTTTTAAAACCCAGACTTTGTGGCAATGGCGTACAGACCCGCCACCTTTTTCTTTTGTTTCAGGCAGTTGTGCCTATGTCAACGAAACCGAATATGATCGCCCTGGAAAACCCTATGGTTCCAATTACCAGATCTTTACTAAAATACATGAGCAACACCCCGATTTCATGGTCTGGCTGGGCGACAATACCTACTACCGCGAGGTCGACTGGAATACCCTAACCGGAATGGTGCATAGGTATACGCATACGCGTTCCCTCCCAGAAATGCAGCCACTGCTTGCCTCCACGGCTCATTATGCCATTTGGGATGACCACGATTTCGGGCCCGACAATTCAGACGGCACCTGGGTGTATAAGGAAAGAGCCTGGGAGGTTTTTCGGGATTTCTGGGGCAACCCAAGCTACGGAATCAATGGCCACAAGGGCTGTACCACACGTTTTCAATACAACGACGCTGATTTCTTTTTACTCGATAACCGCTACAATCGGAGTCCAAACCGCTGTAAGACCTGCGAGCGAACTTCCCTTGGAAAGGAGCAGATCGAATGGCTCATTGGATCGCTGAGCAACAGCAGAGCACCATTTAAATTTGTAGCCATTGGCGGCCAGGTCCTGAGTTCCGACGACCACGAAGAATCTGCTTTCCATGATTTTCCGGCAGAACGCGAGCAAATCATCAGCCGAATAGAAGAAGAGGGCATTAAAGGCGTTATTTTCCTTACCGGGGATAAACATTTCACTGAATTGAGTGCCTATCAAAACAATTCTGGCAACTGGATGTATGACCTCACTTCTTCGTCTCTGACAGCCGGATCCTTTTCAGATGCAAAAGAGAAAACTTCCAATACGCTCAGGGTACCTGGAACCATTGTAACAGAGAATAATTTTTGCGTACTCCGAATGAGCGGCCCTCGTACTGCCCGGGAGCTCAACATCACTTCATACAATTCACAGGGTACGGAAATGTGGACGAAAACCATTTCTGCTTTGGATTACAGTATAAAATAAAGACCTTGTCGACAGGAAACTGAACATTAAGCATGACATCAAGCTATAATCCAGTTGGCGTAATAGGCGCCGGATATTTTGGTACCGCAGTAGCAAACCTGCTGGCACACAATACAGATGTTTTGCTGTACAGTCGGCGCGAGTCGGTGGTGAACGAAATCAATACCAATCACCGCCATCTTGACACGGACATCTCTCCAAGGGTTCGTGCGACCCTCGATCTTCAGGAACTGGCGCAAAAATGTACTTTGATCTTTCCTATTGTACCTTCCAATGGGTTCCGGCTAATGATGCGCGATTTGGGCGTTCACTTGCGTCCACACCACATAGTCATCCACGGCACCAAAGGCTTTGACCTGGTTGGATACGAAGAGGAAGACCTGGACAAACCCGGAATTGTTATAACCCGTGATAATGTCCGCACCATGAGCGAAGTTGTAAGAGAAGAAAGCAGTGTGGTACGTGTGGGATGTCTTGGTGGTCCAAACCTTGCAGCAGAAATTATGGCTGGGCAGCCGGCTGCAACGCTGGTGGGCAGCCGCTTTCGGGAAGTGATACAGGCCGGACAAACTACACTAAACAGCGCTAAATTTCATGTATACGGCTCTTATGACATCATGGGTGCAGAGCTGGCTGGCGCTTTGAAAAACATTGTCGCACTTGGCTCCGGCATTATTGGTGGACTTGGCCTGGGCAGAAACATGCAGGGCTTACTTATTTCCCGCGGCTTGGCTGAAATGGTTTATTTCGGCAAATCACTGGGTGCCGAAAGTCAGGCTTTTATTGGTGTGGCCGGCATTGGTGATCTGGTAACCACCGCTACCAGTATGAACAGCCGGAACTACACTTTTGGAACACGCCTGGCAAAAGGAGAAACGGTAGAACAAATTCGCAACACCATGCCGGAACTGGCAGAGGGTGTACGCACCCTGCGCATTGCGCATCAACTGGCCAGGCACTACAAGCTACACGTACCTATTACCGCTATGTTGCATGCCATAGTATTCGAGCGCTACTCAATTGAGAAAGCACTCGAATACCTCATGACCTATCCTTATGCAGTGGATGTAGATTTCTTATAGGTAAGCTCAGGCAGCCACTTTCTTGCGGGTGCCTTTCTTCTTTACAACGCCATTTTCAGAAGACTTTGTCTCCAGTCCAATAGCCAATGCCAACACTTCATCCATTCTATTCACATAGTGGAATTTGAGTCCTTTGATATACTCCTGCTCAATTTCCTCCACGTGCTTTTGGTTATCTTTACACAAAATCACTTCTTTAATGCCGGCGCGTTTGGCAGCCAGGATCTTTTCCTTGATCCCACCAACCGGCAGCACTTTGCCCCGTAGCGTTATTTCACCAGTCATAGCCAGGAAGTGCTTCAGCGGTTTTTTGGTAAATGCCGATGTAATGGCCGACAACATGGTAACACCTGCCGAAGGTCCATCTTTGGGAATAGCACCTTCCGGAATGTGGATGTGAATATCCGTTTTTTCAAACAGCTCTGGCTCAATACCAAACTCATCGGCATGTGCTTTAATAAAGCTCAATGCCGTACTGGCACTTTCCTTCATTACATCTCCCAGGTTACCGGTGAGTTGAAGTTTGCCTGAACCTTTGTTTAAACTTACTTCAATGAACAGGATCTCGCCACCCACGGATGTCCAGGCAAGGCCAATGGCCACACCTGGCGACTGCTGCTCCTGATACACATCTGAATCGAACTTGGTTGGTCCCAGAATGGCGTGCAGATGCTCCGGACGAACGCTGGTTTCATAAGGCTCTTCCATGGCCACCCTTTTGGCAGAATAGCGCATCACAGAGCCAATTTCACGCGAAAGATTCCGAACTCCACTTTCTGCTGTATAACTCTGAATCATTTTCACCAAAGCCTTGTCGCTGATCTTGATGTCAGAAGATTTCAAGCCGTGTTCTTTGCGTTGCTGTGGAATCAAATGCCGTTTGGCAATTTCCACTTTCTCCTCAAGAGAATACCCCGAGATTTCAATGATCTCCATCCTGTCGAGCAATGCCGGTTGAATGGTGCTCAATGAGTTGGCTGTGGCAATAAACAACACCTTTGAAAGGTCGTATTCCACTTCCAGATAATTATCGTGGAAAGTGACGTTTTGTTCCGGATCCAGCACTTCCAAAAGCGCTGAAGAAGGGTCTCCACGAAAATCCTTGCCTACTTTATCAATTTCATCCAGAATAAACACCGGATTGCCCGCTTTGGCTTTTTTCAGCGATTGAATGATACGACCCGGCATCGCCCCGATATAGGTTTTACGGTGCCCGCGGATCTCGGCTTCATCATGCAATCCACCCAGGCTCATGCGGACGTATTTGCGTTTCAAAGCCTTGGCAATGCTGTTTCCAAGCGAAGTTTTACCAACCCCGGGAGGGCCTACCAAACACAGAATTGGCGCATTCATATCGCCTTTCAACTTCAAAACAGCTAAATGCTCCAGAATACGCTCTTTCACTTTGGTAAGGCCATAGTGATCGCGATCCAGCACCTGTTTCACCTTTTTCAGGTCGAAATTATCCTTGGTAAAATCCAGCCAGGGGAGATCCAGCAAGGTTTCCAGATAGGTAAGCCCAATGGCATATTCAGCCACCTGTGGATTCACGCGACGGAGTTTATTTACTTCACGGGCAAATATCTCTTCAACGTGTTTGGGCCATTTTTTGCGAACAGCCTTGCGAACCAGGTCGTTGATCTCTTCTTCCTGCGGGTTTTGCCCCAACTCTTCCTGAATGGTCTTCAACTGTTGGCTCAGGAAATAATCGCGTTGCTGCTTTTCAATATCCGTTCTGACCTTGGAATCGATCTGGTCTTTTAACTCCAACAATTGCAATTCCGAGTCCATGTGATGAAGAATCACGCTGGCCTTGTCTTTCAGGTTGTTTATTTCAAGGATATCCTGTTTGTGATTTACCGGAATACCCAGGTTTGAGGCTATGAAATTGAGCAGGAAATTATCGTTGTTGATGTTCTTCAACATCACAACCGCTTCCGAAGGAATTTGCGGAGACAGCTCAATGATTTGTTTGGCAGAATCTCTAACACTACTGATGAGTGCTTTAAATTCCATCTTATGCTTCACCTGATCATATTCAAGGATGGTAATCCGGCCCATGAAGAATGGATCTTCACTGGTTACCTCTTCAAGCTGGAAACGCTTGCGGCCCTGCAAAATGGCCGTTGTAGAGCCATCAGGCATCTTAAGCAACTTCAGAATACGGGCTACCGTACCAATATTATACAAATCACGCGGACTCGGTGATTCAATCTTCATATCCTTTTGCGACAACACGCCGATGTAGCGGTTGTCCTCATACGCCTTTTGGACAGCCCTGATACTTTTATCGCGCCCAACAGTGATGGGCGTTACTATGCCTGGAAACAGAACGGTATTCTTAAGTGGAAGAATGGGCAAACTTTCCGGAAATTCTTCACCGGCCTTTTCATCATCTTCTTCAAGAGAAAAAAGCGGAACAAAATCGGGCTCGTCGTCCGTCTGTTGTGGCATCAACCAATTTTCAAACATGCTCATACGATTATGGAGGGTACAGGGCGCTGAAGCCCTCTTTTACAAACTACCTTTATACAAAACAAGTACCTGAATTAAGAACTTGTTGGGATTTTCTTCGGGGGACGCCTGATGAATACAAAAGTCAAACTTTCGTCTGGAAAATTGACGAAAAAATTGAATTTGTGTCAAACTGGCAGCAAAAATGCCACCATCAGACATTCTGGGTACTGGCAAAATGCAGGCCAGTTGAAAAATCGATTTGTTTTGACAGGGAACTTGCGAAAAGCGGGACAAAAGGACAGAATGGATTAAATAAACCTGTCAGTGTTTCAGGCATTCTGCAATTGACCGGGTGACTCTGAGTCACCCGGTCAATTGCAGAACTATCTCCCCAAATGCACAAGCAAAACGCTCACATCTGCCGGATTTACGCCTGAAATGCGGCTTGCCTGACCAATGGTGCGCGGTTTTGCTTTCGACAATTTCTCGCGGGCTTCAATACTCAAGCCTTTGAGGCTGCGGTAATCAAAATTCTCATTCAGCACCACTTCTTCCAGTCGGCTTTGCTTCAGTACCATTTCCTCTTCTTTCTTGATATATCCTTCGTACTTAATGGCAATTTCGGCCATATCGATCATTTCCTGCTCGTAAGGGCCCAAAAAGGTGTTCAGCTCGGGCAGGTTGCTTGCCAAACCTTCAATATTGGTTTGAGGGCGAAGCAGGATGTTGTGCAACTTCATTTTTTGCGAAACCGGCGCCGATTTAACGGCATCCAGATAACCATTGATCTCTTCCGGTTGCACACTGGCATTGCGGAAAAAAGCGTCTATTTCACTAACTGCCTGGTTTTTGGCCCGCACTCTATCCATGCGCAAATCTGAGCCGGCTACCCCGAGTTTGTGTGCAATTGGTGTTAAACGCAAATCGGCATTGTCCTGACGAAGAAGAATACGGTACTCAGCCCGGCTGGTGAACATGCGGTAAGGCTCTTGAGTGCCCTTGTTGATCAGATCATCAATCAAAACCCCGATGTATGCCTCTGAACGCTTCAGGATCATCGGCTCCTCCTCTTTCACCGCCAGGGCAGCATTCATACCTGCGATCAGTCCCTGACAACCGGCTTCCTCATAACCTGTGGTGCCGTTGATTTGACCAGCGAAATACAAGCCTTTCACCAATTTGGTTTCCAGCGTAAGCTGCAACTGGGTAGGTGGAAAATAATCGTATTCAATGGCATAGCCCGGGCGGAACATTTTAGCGTTCTCTAATCCAGGGATTTTTCTAAGTGCTTTATACTGAACATCTTCCGGCAATGAAGAAGAAAAGCCGTTTACGTAAATCTCAACCGTATCACGGCCCTCTGGTTCGATAAACAACTGGTGCCGATCTTTATCAGCAAAGCGATCTATTTTGTCTTCAATACTGGGACAATAGCGCGGTCCGACCCCCTGAATACGCCCGTTGAACATCGGGGATTTATCAAAGCCTGTCCGCAAGGCATCGTGTACATCCTGGTTGGTATAGGTTGTCCAGCAGCAAAGCTGGTCCTTCAGCACCGGCGTGTCGGTATAAGAGAACTTACCTGCAGGTTCGTCGCCGGGCTGTTCTTCCATTTTTGAATAATCCAGACTGCGGCCATCCAAACGCGGAGGTGTACCTGTTTTCATACGACCCGCTTCAAAACCCAGTTCCACCAATTGTTCGGTGATGCCCTTGGCAGCACTTTCGCCAGCTCTTCCACCGCCGAATTGCTTTTCTCCGATGTGGATAAGGCCATTCAAAAAAGTTCCGTTCGTAAGCACCACGGTATCTGACTCAATTTCGAGTCCCATTCCGGTTACTACGCCGCGCACACGGCCATCTTTCACAACCAGTCCGCGGATCATTTCCTGCCAGAAATCGATGTTGGGATGCGCCTCGAGCATAGAACGCCACTTCGCCGCAAAAGCCATGCGGTCGCTTTGCGCCCGCGGACTCCACATAGCAGGGCCTTTGGAGCGATTAAGCATGCGAAACTGCACGGCCGTATGATCGGTTACAATGCCGGAATAGCCACCCAGTGCGTCGATTTCACGCACGATCTGTCCTTTGGCTACACCACCCATGGCTGGGTTGCAGCTCATTTGGGCGATGGTTTGCATGTTCATGGTGGCGAGCAGCACCTTGGCTCCCAGGTTGGCGGCGCCAACGGCAGCTTCACATCCGGCATGACCGGCGCCTACGACTATGACATTGTACTTTGGAAACATTCCCGACTATGCATTTGCTGTAAAACGGTGGATTGAGGTAAAAAGTTGGCAAAGATAGGCTAAGATTGATGATTGACGATTATGTGATTGATGATTGTTGATTGTTGATGGGAATGGTTAGTGGTTAACGGTGAATGGTTAATGATGAATTTGCTGTGCTTGTGTCTTGGCAATTTAATTGTGTATGAAAATAACATAGAGATAAACCACGAAGTGGTTAAACCCTGAGTAACCCCTTATGAAATGCGGGGAGACGATGTACACCCTACGATTTCAACCCCGGGACGGGGTTGAACTTGCCGAGGTTCGGTATTTAGATATTGGGAAAACATCATTCTACCAGTCTTCAGGTTACAATGCAAAAGAGTATTTTTCGCCTGATTTTCCACTTTATTTGAAATCCGGGCCAAATGCTTCAACTCATTCGAACCAATTCCCAACATGAACGCTTCATCAGTCTTGTCAAATTGCTCGATCAGGAACTCGCCGAACGCGACGGCGCTGAGCACGGATTTTATGCAACCTACAATGGTATAGATCAGATCAATCATGTGGTGCTGGTCATGGAAAATGACCAGGCGATTGCCTGTGGAGCCTTCAAGGCCTTTGATGAGGATTCAGTGGAAATCAAACGGATGTTTGTGATTATGGAGCATAGGGGCAGAGGTGTAGCTGGCGATATCTTATTGGCACTGGAAGAATGGGCCCGGGAACTTGGATTTCAAAAAACGGTGCTCGAAACGGGGAAACGGCAACCGGAAGCTATACGGCTATATCAGAAGTATGGTTACCGGCAGATTTCAAATTACGGACAGTATGCGGGGGTGGAGAATAGTGTTTGTTTTGAGAAGAAGCTTTTGATTGACGATTGATGATTGATAATTACATGATTTTTGATGGGAATGGTTAATGGTTAATGGTTAATGGTTAATGGTTAATGGTTAATGGTTAATGGTTAATTTATTCGGATTGAATTTTCCTGGAAGGCCTAAAAACAGTGAAAATCAAATATAAAAGACGCATCCCCTGCTTTTATACAGAAGATACGTCTTAATTGTTTTGGTCGATCTGAATAATTTAATCAGGTCGCAGTTCCTGGCAAAACCTTTGCTATTGCTTTACCACTCGTGCACTCACCAAGCCCTCCTTGCCGAAATCCATCAGCAGGGTGTACATACCACCAGGAAGACTACTTAGATCCACTTGCTGTGCAGGTGTTTGCTGCGTGTGTACTGTACGACCCAGGGCATCCATTACCTGTACGGATTGAGCCGTTTGGCCTTCGAACATAACCAGGCCGTTTGTCGGGTTAGGATAGAGTTTCATACCCATAGTGCTGATCTCTTTTGCAGCGCTGACACCCAGATTGGTTACTTCTAGGCAAAACTCACCCTTCTTACCGTTCCAACCATCTACCATCATGTAATAGGTTACGCCAGGCAACGCGACAAATGTTACATCGATATTGTATAAATTTGCGTCTTCATCCTCAGTACAAGCAACCGGGGTCAGGCTGTTACAATCTCCGTTATAGATGGCTGCCTGCGTATCGCCTTCTGAAATATAATTAGTAGCAGTACACTCCACCGACCTGATCCTATACTGGTTCCCATCACCGGCAAAGCTGTACCAAATGGTATGCTGCAAACCATCGTTTTCAAAGAAACACTCATAACCGATTGCAGGATCGCCCGTGCTGTTATAATTAGTATTGTCGTAAAGCGTAGAAACCTGTGGGGTGTTCACCGGGCCACCTAGGAGGTTGTTGATGTTGTTGGCGCCAGTGCAGTCGTTGTCTGCGGAAGGAATTACAGTTGCTACGGCATCATCAGAACCAGAACAGCCATTTGCATCAGTGTAAGTGTACGTAACAGTGTGCATTCCAAGCCCTGCTGCCATAGGATCAAACATGTTTCCAGGTAGCATACCTGGTCCAGTATAAACCCCGCCGGCAGGGGTCCCATCATAAAATTGAATTATTCCTGCATCAATCGAGATTGAAGCATCATCGGGTGCGCTGACTATGGGAGGAGCTACTACTTCTAGTGTAGAAGTTGCCGTGCTCCCATTAGTTGCAGTATATGTAATGGTATAAATACCGGGGCCACCGGCGGTTGCCGGATCGAAGGTGAAGGTCTCGCCGTTTCCGTCATCGGTCACACCAAGGCCAGAATAGGTGCCGCCTGTGGGGGAGGCGCCGCCAAGGTTAGCGGGTATAGCGTTGGAGCAGACGGTAGGCAGGGTGGAAAAGATGGGCAGGGCGATTTCGAGTTTTGAAACTTTACCCGATCCTGATTCGGCGATATACATATTGAGTCCGTCAAACGTGACCAATCTTGCATCGCTCAATCCAGTTACAACATTTTCTAAAGTCGGACTGGTTTGATTGATGTCAATCCGGGATACATTGCTTGTGTGTGCGATGTATAAAAAATTCCCATTGATGGTAACACCAGCAGGATTATTCAACCCACTGATTACCAATTCAGGGCTTGGGGTAGCAGCGTCCAAGTTTACTTTCGAAACTCTATTCCCCTGGAATTCAGCTATGTATAAGACATTGCTCTTGTTGATTATTCCCGAGGGGTAGTCCATGCCAGTTGCTACTGTTGTCGGCGTAGGATTAGCTTGAGTAATATTAATTTTTACGATGGTGCCACCAGATCCAGTTGTGATGAACATTTCGTCACCGATGATGATTAAATCAATTGCTTCTGTTTGTAAATCGATTACTTCTTCAGCCATTAATGGTGTTTGTGTCAAGTCTATTTTTGAAACTATACCTGAATTTAATTGGGTACAATATAAAATGTCCCCATCCAAGTAGAGGCCGGCAATTTTGGATAAACCAGACAACTCAGTATTCACTATTGGCATAGGCTGTGAGATGTCTATTTTCGATAATTCTCCACTAACATTTTCGGTTATGTAAAGGTCGTTGCCATAAAGGGCCATATCAATCGGGAAATCGAGTCCTGTTGCGACATCCACCAACTGGGCCGAGGCCAGCCAGGCAGTACACGTGAAGATGAAAATGAGTGTTAGTTTTTTACACATGATTGTTATGTTTTAAGTTAGAAATGATTGTTGGATAATTCGGGGTTGTAAATCGAACATTTATTTTGTAAAAAGATGAGTTTTTCAAATGCAAACCTTCTTATTCAAGCACTTCGTGGTTAGTCTTTGAGGCCTGTGGTAGCCACTCCTTCTCCGGATTGAAATCCGGAGTTAATAGATGCTGACTCTCCCTCTCTGAATTTCAATCCGGAGTTAGTAGATTTTGTATGCAGCAAGTGGCGTGTCCAAATGGGTGCCTGGAACAACCGGCAATACGGAGTGAAAAATGATCGCTCACTTTTACGTAGCCATTGTTGTTACTGGCTTTTTGAGGGGGTGACTTGGAGTCACCCCCTCAATGAAAGCGCAACAACTCTAAATCATTACCTTTTAATTACTTTTCGAACCAGCACCCCATCACTTGTCTCCATACGCACGAAGTAGATGCCCGGCTGCACCGACCCGGCATGCCAGGTCATGGTATTGACGCCGGAAGCAGTCAGTACTTTTTGTTCGAGTATCAGGCGACCGGTCACATCCGTGATGGTCAAACGGGCATCCTGAGCTCGATCGCTGCGGAACCAGATGGTGGTCATATCGCTGAACGGATTCGGCTGAACCTGTAGAGACATGGCCGAAGCCGGTTCCGTCGTACCTACAGACCCAAGCGTAAACGGTACCGGATCCTGTATCGCACCAAAATGCTGGTTGCTGGCAAAACCCAGTTGCTCATTCAGGTTGTACACCAGACCATCCGAGCTGTCATAGAGCTTGAAAGTCATTTGTTCCCCTGTAGTATTTGCATACATGGTCAGGAAAAACAGGTGTGCTCCCAATGGTGCTACATAAACCGCTTGCGCCGAACCGCGAACCTCATCACCTGCAAAGGCACCGAGTTCCATGGTGCCCGTGGTACCATTGCCACTGGAGTCGGCCAGCATACCGATCAGGGTCATGCTGTACTCAAACTCGGATGGGTTCAGCATCCAGTAGGATTGTACCGGTGTGTTGGGTTCGCCACGCAAACCATCCAAATCACCTTGTAACCGTTGGTTAACCGGTGGCGGGTAGATCAGAGTACTCGTGTCTGAAACGCGAAGCTGATAGCCATGAGGCGGCGCCATAAATTTGAGATTGCCCACCCATCCGTCATCAGGGTTGAGGTACTGTGCAAAGGAAGTTTGCCCTTTGATAAGGTCGCCATTTTGGGCCTTTACAGATTCCAGCGCCACGTTAACCGGCAAGGCGTAGTTCGGGATGTACCCGATCCAGTTCCATCCTGCATTAAGCGGGATGCCTGTTGTGGCCGGATCGATCAAATAACCGGTCATACGCAGCACATCGTCGTCATCACTGACATACATGTACATGCTGGTATTATTCAGGCCTGCAAGAGAGCCTATCCAGGTGAAAAAGTCATAATCAAAAAGAGCAAAATTCGTTTGATCCCGAATATACAAAGGGTAATTGGCGGAAGATAGCGCTGCTTCCAGAGTGGTATCCTGGAACGCCAAATTAAACGACAGCCAATTCCAGCCAAATCCGATCGGGATTTCCCGCAAAACCAAACTATTGGTGTGAATGATCTGAGGATTATCCGGGATTCCGATCACATGATCCTGTTCAAAAGCGAAATATTCCTGAACCTCGCCATAGCGCAAACAAGCCGATGCGTCCCATACCTCCAGATAAATGGGTGCAAACGTATCTAACAGAGTACCGTACACAGTGAGGTAAGCCAGATACTTATCCACCTGCGGCACGTATTCAACATGAGCACGACCACGTAGTTCGCCGTCGATGTATGCCGCAACAATATCTTCTACGTCTGTCGATGTCTCTCCTTCAACATTCACTTCCAGCACTAAATTCATGGAGTTTTCATACAAACCGGCGTATAGCTGCCAGTCTGGAGGACGACACACCACGCGTACACCAAAAGGCAGGCGCTCATCGCCACCCATGAAGAATGGATTTTGCCCGCTCACTGTGTGCAAGGTGATCGAATCAGACCAATGGCCGAAGGCTAGCGAAGAATCAACCTGGAATTGGATGTCGCGGATCTCATTAGCTGCCAACACCCCTGTGTCTGGCACCACACGCACCCAGTTTGGCAGGTCTTTGATCTTGAACGGCACGGGATAACCGCCCCGGTTGTCAATCTGGGCAATTACCGTTTGGGTGTTGTCCTCAAATTTGGTCATCCCGATGCTGTCGGTGAGCCAGGCCAGTTCGTTGCGGTCTACGTAAAACTCCCAAATACCATGGTTGATCTTTGTACCATCAAATACGTTTCCAACCAAATCCTCAATCCCGTGCAATTCTGCCCTCAGAATCCTGTTTTCATAAGACTTGAAATCTGAAGAAGTCGGGTACAGTTCAATTTTATTTTCGTAACAACCAAAATCAACTGCAATCGGGTCATCAGTCGTTGCGTCGAACAACAGAATCTTAAAGTTAAGCGCTGCCCCAGAATTTGAGTACAACTTGGCACAATTCACTTCCTGATTGAAGGTAAAGGAAATTTCATCGCCCACGTGATACACCCCATCACTAGGCTCAGGCAAACCGGTGAGCTTTGGCGGCTCACGATCGATCCGACCCTTTATGACCTCTGAAAAACCGGGTTTATCCGAAGCATCGCCGGTGCAGACAGCCACAGCACGGATTTCGTATGCACCGTCAGCCAAGCCGGTTGTCGGCCAGAAAAACTGGGTAAAGCCGGGTTGAAGCAACGAATCCTGACTTGAGGGGCCTTGGCCCGACCAGTTTGGGTTGAAGCGCTCGGCAAGGCCCGAGATGTTGATCCAGGCGCCATTTCCATTGGATTGGCGATACTGCAAACGGATCAACTGAAATTCCGTTTCACTGGTGTCGTAGCGCGATACGGTAATGCGCATGGTATCATCCGAACCCGGCGTGAGTGGGTTAGGGAAGACAACCCAATCCTGCTCCGGCACATTGATATCCACCTCACTGCAAGGGCGGATAAAATGTGCCCCCAGGAACAGCCGCGAGAAATAAACTGAATCGGGCGCTGTTCCGAGCGACAAGTCTGCCTCGTATTCGCACTGGGAGTACAGCGCAATTTGCAAGCTGTCGTAATCATATTCCAGCGGTCCACGCTCAATGGTTAGTGTAATGGGCGTGGATTCTCCATGAGGCAAAAAATATTGAATGCCATTGCCGTTGAGTATCGTTCCGTTCACCCGAATAATCGCGCCGTGCGGGTTGCTGCCCGGAATTGAAGACAAAGTATAAGTCATATCTTCATTGGTAGCGCTGATATTGCCAAGCTCAAGTTCGAACACCGCCACTTCGTTTGCCAGGATGTTTTCGGCGATGTATCCGGTGCCGGGTGCCAACTGTAAGTTAGGCCATTCTCGGTGTGCAGTTCCTGCCTCCCAGGGACAAGACGATTGCCCCGAGAAAAGTTTAAACACCGGGGTTTTGTATACCGAATCCATCAACACGTCCACGCTGAAAGCATCATTGGCGTCATCGTCGGCAAGCACAAAGCCGGTGGTAATACCACGTGAAATTTCTGTCCCGGTTCCGTCGAGGCTGAGAGAACTATTCGAGATATCAACTACCGCCTGAACACCGAATTCCTGAAATTGAAATCCGATATGCGAAAGCGATGAAAAGTCAAGTCCCCCTCCCGAGGCGCTCGAATTTGAACTGGTGGTATCGCTCGTTTCCGAGAACTCCAGGCTTGTGGTAGCATCGAAAGAAATATGCCTCCGGTATTTGGCTTTCTCTTTTAATGCTTTGTTATGTTCCAAAATATTTGTCCAGAGCGTATCGGATTGCAGGCTCTGTTGCCTAATTGAGTCAGGAGCCAGGGGATCCGAAGCGACTAGTTGCAGGTATGGTTGCAGGTAGTTTGTGATGTACGTCTGAGAATACACAAAGGTGGTCGGTTGATTCCCCGGTTCTACTTCAATTACGGTTTTCACATTGGCTGTGCACATTGTGTCGTTGAAGGACACTTTGTCAGCAAGACCGAACTTAATATCCTGCGCCACCCCCATGTACAAGTCGGCATCCTCACCAACATAATCACTGCCATCGCTGGTCGCTATCCTGGAGGAGAAGCTCACACAAGTCTGCATCGAGTTGTCTTGCTGATTAACCAGGGTTTTTACCAACGATAATTCAGTATCGAAGATCGGGCCGGAATTTTCAATTACCCCAACGCCCAACGGAGCTGCCACAATAGTTACATCACCACCAAGATGAAACTCCACTCCTCCTCCAAGACCGGTATTGTCCTCCGAAACAAAGGTGGTGGTATGACATACTGACGAATCCCGTTCGAAGTAGGAATAACTACCGTCACCGGGTGGGTCGCGCAGAATTAGGGAAGGGATCTCGGGCAATAAGGTGGTAAAAGTGCTTCCCTTTTGCAGGATACCTGTCACGATCGCCTGCTTTAAAAGGCTACCCGACCGACCAGCCAGAGATGTACCAATAACCTGCAAGGTTTTCAAATACGGCGGCGAAGGGTTTGGTCCTCCAACCCGGAACTGATACTTCAAAGTGCCACTGGACATGGTCGTATCGAAATTCATATCAGCAAATCCGTTGAGAATTTCGAAACTTGCAGTATCCAGGTAACAAATACCATTATCAGTAGTATCCATGCCGGAAATAACGAGCTCATATTGTTCTTTCAACCTGATGTTCAAGGTCACTGTCTGTGATTGATCCAGAACAATTTCCTGACAATTGAAGGGCCCTCCCAATGGATCAAGGCCGCTGGCGATTTCCACCTGTGGCGGTGCGAAGTAGATAAAATCAACAACGGTATCTTGCTTGGTCAAGTCCAGCGTATGACCTCCCTGTGTTTGAAAAGCCGCTTTGATATCCGGATTAGAGTGTTCGGTGATGGCTATTGTCATGCCGTCCAGCGGCGGTATGTTTTCGAAAGCATACTTACCATCCTGAGTCATCAGCGTCATTTGACGCTCCAGACAACCATCGGCAGAACTGATTTTTACCGTACACACCGTACCCTGTCCCATACCGGCTGGTGCCTTGATAATCGACTTTTTACAGTTTCCTCCAGCAATTTGGCCGCTCACGGTGCGTGTGGTTATGTCATTGAACAAGATACCTGCAATAGGACTGACCACGTTGATCACTTCCCAAAAAGCCGGTATGAAGTTGTGATCTTCAAATTTAGGTGTCAATCGTCCCGAAAATCCGGGATCGAAGTCGATGACAAATTTTCCGGTGGAGTCGGTGAAAATCTTTGGAGAGAAGGACGCGCCGTTTACCAGGATCTCCACGTTTTTAGCAAAACAATCGCTGTCTTTATATCGAACAAATCCCTGTACCGGGACTGTAGAACGGTCGGTAAAATCCACTGCATCCACCGAGGTGACACTGGGATTCAGCGTCACCTGACGGGTGGCAGGTGTAAACTCGTGTGGGGTAACTTTTTGCCGGGTAGCAAAAGCCGACCAGGCAGCACCGTGGTTCGTGCCGTCGTGCAAAAGTACCGAGCCGACGTTGTGAAGAAAGTTTCCGCTGCCTTCATCCAGAGGGAAATATACCCGCAAGCCTTTTGCCTGCATATCGCGGCCATTCTGTACATGATCGAGTATAGTGCTCACGCTCAGCGTTGTGTCGTAAAAAGCCACTTCATCAATAAGGCCGTCGAAATAATCGGTCTGGCCATTGCCACCGTCCGGGCGGGCGCCGAGCACCCAGGTCTGGGTAGTATCCGACCAGTTTCCACTGATTCCATTAAATGTATGCGGGCTACCTGAGGCTACACCGTTCTTGTAAGTGGTAATGATCCTGTCGGTTCCACTGGTATCGATGGTGACAGCCAGGTGCTGGTAACCCAAATTCAGAGTATCGAATTTATGTTCCTGGCCATTCAGGTATACAAGTACATCTTTTTTAGAGCCGTTTTGGCGCAGAAACAGACGAAACTCATTGGTTCCCCATTTTTTAGCCAACAGGCATTGGTCTCCGCTCAGATCAGTGCTGTTTGCCCAAATTTCCAGCGTCGCCTTTGGCGTCAGAGAAAAATCGGGCAAAGTCGCATAATCCTGCTCATCTGGCACAAATTGCAGCGCCCTATGCAAATAGAAGTTTTTCATCGGCTTCGCCAGGAATGTTGTACCAGTGCCGTAGCTCGCCGACTCGATGCGGTAGAAACCTTCCTCATTTGTTTTGCCCATGGTACGCACATTCGGCCTTTCAGCATCAAAGCGAGCCCCGCAGAAAAACAGTTTATTCCGATGCAGCACATCAAATGAGCCAGTGCCGAGTTCTTCGTCCATTTTCCAATAATATTTCAAATCGGGGGTTAATGAGGAGGCAGTGCCCATCATCACTTCGCCGAGATCAAGTTCGTTGAGATGCCGGTGATAAATACGCAATTCATCGATCATTCCTTCCCAGGTTCCGGAAACCATGGTGCTGGCGCCAAGGCGCAATTTCTCGACTGTAGTAAGTGCGCTTAATTTAACCATACCAGTCAAGTTGCCATCAATGTAAAGCCGACCTTTGTTGTCTGCATCCACCGCAAGGGAGACGTGGTGCCAGTCGTTTTTAGTGCTGTCTGGGAACTGGCCACTGAGCAGGGCTGCGCCATTAGCTGTTTGAACCACCTCGATGCCTTCGTGCCCGCTTGCGCTTTCGATTGGCCTTACATAAAACTGGCTATCTAAACTTAACAAAGCTGCGTTAGCTTCGGCATTGGATGTTTTGACCCAAAAGGTCAATGACCAGGCGGTATTGCTGGCCGGGATAAGGGGTGTCGTCGTATCAGCTTTGGCGAAAGCGCCGGCTCCCGCATCAAAGCCTGCCGAAAAGCCCTGAAGTGGGGTGAGCGCTACAAAAGCATTGGGTACGGGTTGCCCGCTTGGTGTTTGCACCCAACCTGTAACAACCCCGTCGGGTACCTGGAAACCGATTGCGGATCCACGTTGGCCTTCGCCGAATTCGTTAATGCCAAGCACTTCGTAGGTATATGGACGTCCTGCGATGACATTGAAGTCATTGTAGTTGAGGGTTTTACTATCCAGAAGAGCCATAAACACTCCGTCGCGATACAACTTGAATCCTTCTGTTGGTGGCGCGCTAAGCGGATCAACCCGCCAGGTCACCTGGATGCGGTCGAGCAATTCGCCCTGCGTGGCAGATACGATCGGCCTTAGGGGCGGAATCTGGAAAATAGTCCAGAAGCCAAGCTGGGAGTTGTGGGATTGAGAAACAGTATTACCAATAGTCGTTTGCCCAATGGACATACTCGAGCGATTGCGGATGGAATAGGCGTCGGTTACGGCGCCATAGTCGATGATGACCTGCCCCTGGGTGATGGGTTCGTCCACGGCAGTGCATTCGATGGCCTGCTGCTGGGCGAAGACCGGACTGAACCAGACACTGCAGCACAGAAGTATGGGAAAAATTATGATTCGTTTATCCATGATCAATTGATGTTTTAGTTTTTAAACAATGATGAAAACTCCGTCAATCGACTCGGATGTAGATCCATAGGTTGATGTTTTTGGGGCGGGTTTCCAGATGGCCGGTGGCATTAATTGTGTGTGAGTGTTCGCCTTCCATAGAAACAGAACCTCCATGCATTGTAATATCTACTCCAACATTTGTTTTTTGTGTCCAATCATCTTCTGAGCCTCCATCTCCAGAATCATCATCGTCATGGCCTAGGGTAATTTTATGGCTGTGTTTACCGTCTTTTGACATAGTATGCGCATGTGATTTCAACGAATCTGCCTGTATCGTGGCAATTGGAGAGTTTGAATTCCTGTCCGGATCATGGTTGGCGCCTCCGGAAAATTCCTGTGCTCGGATAAACAGACCTCCGGCATCCGGAATAGTTGAAATTCCGTGCTTCTTGAATAATTCATATTGTGTAATAGGGCGTCCGTCCATGGGCACCCAACAGGGGCCATTTACTTCGGCAAATTTGGTGGGTTCCAGGATAGAGTATTTCACATCACCCACAGCACCTGAACAAACAACCTTCTGTGCTACAGCCACGGAAAAGGCATAAGGCGCATAGGAGAATTCGGTGCGCGGGACGAGTTCGTAGTTGCCAATTTTTACCCCTAGATACAGAGTGCTGTCAAAATGTGCAGCCACAAGAGGAGTATTGCTGCCGAGGTAATAATTGTACACCCCGCCCACTACTTCTACAGTGGCAGGATCAGACCAAAGGGCTGTACCACCTGTTTCCTGGTTGTAGAGGTTAAAAACAACGTCGTAATTGCCATCGTCAACGGTAGCGCCGCTGGAGGATTTCAGGGTACCCTGTACACTGATCCGCGGGCTTTGCGCATGCAGAGGTGCTGCGAATAAAAAAGCCAGCGCCATCAAGGCAATAGACAAAAGGGTTGAGTTGTGTAAAATTGATTGATTCTTCATAAAAAATGATTTAGAGTTGAACAAATGCCTGTGATTGAGCGGCGTTTTATTGAATAGTAATAGTTAGCCTGTGCACCACAACTATGCAGTGCAGCGGTAGTATTCGTTGAATATGCGGCAGGGAATTCCCAGCCTGACCAAGAAGGTAAATTGGATTAGGGTAATGGAAGGGTTGGAAGCAATCGACTTTCAGAGAGAATGATGGCACAAAATTGCATCCCCTCAGTGGGCAAAATCCGTCAATCTTGTAGCATTTTCCGTCAAAATGAGGGTAAAAGCAGCAAAACCAAGGCAAAATCACTCACCCATCAACTCCGTTGGTACTTTTCCGAAACGTTGTTTGAAACTCCTTGTGAAAGTGCGCGCATCGACATAGCCCACCTTGGAGGCTACTTGCGCGATGGAGGAATAACTGCGATTTTCGAGCAGCAGCCGTGCTTCGTTGAGTCGAACCTCCTGAATGTACTGAATCGGCGAAAGTCCGGTCAGGCGTTTCAACTGCCGCAGCAGGGTGGATTCGCTCATAGCAAATTCCTGTGCCAATGTTGACACGCTGAGGATGTCGCTGGAAAAATGTTTCTGGACGTACTCCTCGAAGGTTTCCAGCCACTCCCGATCTGGTTGCGATATGAGTGGGTTGGCATTAGGTGCTGTCTTGTTCGTGAAGGTGCTGCGTCGGGCTACCTGGTTATTCAACAGGTTCTCAATGCGCACCAGCAATTCCTCCTCGTCGAAAGGTTTGGTCAGGTAGTCGTCCACGCCGATGCGGAGGGCTTTGAGCCTGTCCTTTGCCTCCGCCCGTGCCGTGAGCATGATGACGGGGATGTGGCGGGTGGTGTCGTCGGATTTCAGCCGTTCGAGAAGTTGGTAGCCGTCCATGACGGGCATCATGAGGTCGCTGAGAATTAGATGCGGAGTGTGGAGTGCGGAGTGCGGAGTGGCGTTATTATTATTCAGTAGTAGGTTTAGCGCTTCTTGTCCATTTCCGGCGGTGATGACGTGGTATTTTTCCTCCAGAATCAGACGGATGTAAGCCTGTAGTTCGGTGTTGTCTTCTACGAGGAGGATGGTGGGCCTGGATATAAGGTCTTCTGGTGCTGGTGCAGACTTTGCCACCACGGAGGCTTGCGAGATGGCTTCTGATTCGATGGTTTCCGATTCGATGGTTTCCGATGTTGTTCCGGCCGGTTGCGCTTGGCTTGTGTCAGCCAGGGTGACCGGAAACTCGACACTAAAAACCGACCCTTTCCCCAGGGTGCTTTCCACCGAAATACTTCCGCCAAACAGCCTGGCGTACTCCTGGCAAAGCGCCAACCCGATGCCGGTACCGCCCTCGGCGGTCTTGATAGAGCGACTACTTTGGAAAAAGCGGTCGAACACATGGGGCAGATCTTCAGGGGGGATGCCAGAACCGGAGTCGGAGACTTTCAATCGAAGGTTATTTCCTTGCAATAAACAATTCACACTGACCCAACCGCCAGCCGGGGTGAATTTAAGTGCGTTGGATATCAGGTTGTACAGGATCTGGCGGCATTTTTCCCGGTCAATGTTGGCTGCTACATCTTTCGGGATGGTCGTTTCATAGCTATAATCAATCTGCTTGCTTTTTGCGAGCGATTCAAATTGGGAGGCATGCCTGTTGAAAAAAGTGGTAAGCAGGGTAGGTTCGACCTGGACTTCCATCTTGCCCATTTCCAGTTTTCGCAGGTCAAGGATTTCGTTGATCAGCTGTTGTAGCTGCTGTCCGCTCTGCCTGGCGATGTTGAGCAATTTTTCTTGTTGTTCCTGAGAATGCTTGCCTTTGAGGAGGGATCTGATGGGGCCAAGCATGAGTGTGAGTGGGGTGCGCAGTTCATGGCTGATGTTGGCGAAGAAGCGGGACTTGGAGGCATCGAGGGACTGTAATTCTTCTTTTTGATGTTCAATGATAGCGGTGCGCTCCCTAACCATTAGTTCCAATTCTGACTGCCTGTCTTTCAACCTTCTTTCCCTTTGTTTGTAATAATAAAAAATGCCTCCCAACACACTGGCGATGACCAGCACAATAAACCAGGTTTGCAAGTAAAATGGCTTCACGACCCACACGTTGATGTTCAGCATTTTATCAGACCACATGCCCTCAGCCGTCTGGCCCCTGATGGCCAGGACATATTTGCCGTAGGGAAGCCTGCTCAACCGGATGGTATTTTCATTTTGGTAGTTCCATTCTCCATCTACCCCTTTCAATTGATAGCTGTATTGAACATTTTTCATGTTTTGAAAGGCTAGCAGCGAAAATTCAAGCCGTAAAAGATTATCACCGGGCCTCATGACAATGGTGTTTGAACGGAGGAGCTCGGCTGTCTTGTCCACGATATGGTTGGACGATGCATCAAATTGATGGAAGCCGGTGATGACCATTGGCGGGTGGTAAGCCGTGGTATCTGTCACAAAATCATCTGGGTGGAATGCGGTCACCCCGTTCAAGCTGCCGAAGTAGAAATTCCCCGCCTCATCCCGGCAATGGGAAATGCGGTTGAATTCATTGTTGCTCAGGCCGTCTTTGACCGTATAAGTTCTTATTTTTCTGGTGGTTCGATTCAGAACGGCGATGCCATAGTCAGTGGGCATCCAGAAGTTCCCGTGTTCATCGGGGTAAACGGCGTAGATGGTGTTATTGGGCAGCCCATCTACACGGGTGAGGCGTTCGATGATGCCCTGATCCGGGCTCCAGTTGACCAACCCGCCCGTTGCAGTAGCCAGCCAGAACGTGCCATTTTCCTCTTGAATGAAATGGTAGACATGGTCAAATGGCAAGTGGAACTTCCCTTTACCCTCTTTCCAGTATCGTGCTACCACTTGTCCGTTTTGGATATTTAAACGAAAAAGACCTTTGCTCGTGGCGACCCATGCGGTGTCGGTCTCGTTTTCGGAGAACTGGTAGGTGTAAATCGTTCCAGGGTCGCCTGTCCAATTTTCCAAACTAGTCTGCTTGCCATCATTGAAAAAGATAAGTTTTCCTGTTTCATAATTGTCTGACCAAATTTTTCCGTATTTATCTTCAACGTTCATCCATATGGCAAGTGCATCAGCTGGCTTTTCAAATTGATAGGAATGCATCACTTCCCCCGTTTTACCATGTATTTTGAGCATATCCCTTGTGCCAGCAAACAGGATATCATTTTGTTTTGTTTTCCCCAATGCCCACCGGGCACCTATCTTCCCCTTGATTTCTCGCTCCTCGCCTGTCCTCAGATCTACCCTCCAGAGCAGGCCCAACTGTTCAATTGCGGCCCATAAATAGCTGTCGGCACCATCGTCCACAACCGCCATACCCCTAATGGAAAATGTTTCATCCGTCACCGGCACCTTTCTGTCATGTAGGAAAACTTTAAACCTTGGCTTTTTTAGTATAAAGCGATACACACCAAACTCGGTTGCTACCCAGATGGCGCCTTCGTGGTCGACCATAATGGAAGTGGGGAATTTCAGGAAGGGGTATTGTTCGGAAAGCAAAATGGGGCGGCCTCCATCTTCGGGCAGCAACTTGAATTCACGCTCTTCGGTGGAAACCCAGTAATAGGATTGTATTTTTTGCATAACAGCGCTCAAGAAGCCTTGTTTGATGTCATAAGCACCAAAAAACCGCTCCGAAGCAAGGTCTTCTGACTTGTAGCCCGTTGAGTCAATTATGTAATATTTCTGATGAATTCGCTCATAGTCTTTAGCCCGTACAAAAGTTGAGTATTTGCCTCCTCCTTGTCCATCCAAATCAAGAATAACGGGCTCAGCGTTTATTTCTTCCAGAATCTCATGTTCAACAGTGCCTTCAGAATCGAGTATGAGCAGTTTGGTTCGATCTAAACGTTTGACAACGACTACCCAAAAACGCCCATCGTCGGCCCAGTATATCTGTCGTGCCAGGCTAATATCTGGTTCGCTGATGGGGTAGTAAACAAAACGGTCGGTATAGACAATCAAATGTGACTTGGTCAAGAAAGCCAAATGTCCTTGTTTGTTTTTGGTGAAACAGATGATATCAGATTGGTCAAATCTTGCTGTTGGACCGAAAACCTCCTTGAATGACTGTACTAGTTGAGTAACGGGGTCAAAAAGGTCAATGGTGATTACATCTCCTTGCCAGATATTTCCTGTGTGGAATAGCCACAGCCGACCCTTTGAATCAGCAAGGATTTGGTCAATTTCATTGCTCTGCAGGCCATTTTTTTCTTCGGTGAACCACTTGAACCCATAACCATCGAAGCGGTTCAAGCCGTATTTGGAACCAAACCAAAGAAACCCTGCGCTGTCCTGGTGGATGCTGGTTACATGCCGATGGGAAAGCCCTTCCTCAAGGCTGAAGTGCTGCGCCTGAATGATAGGTGTTTGAGTGGGAATAGCCGATTGGGCTGGCAAGAAGTGGCTGACAAGGAACAAACCAACAAAAATCACCCACCCAAGCGAAGTTGTACCCAACATCTTGGGCCTTGGATTTCGGCCTTCACAGAAAAGATTTTCAAAGCAAGTCCTCACATGTTAGATCCTTAAATACGACTGAATTATAATTGGAATTTAGGATGAGGATGATACAAAGCTTGTATTGCATCGATTTCACTTTCGGTTTGCGCAGGAACACAAAAATAGGATTTATCCAGTTACCTGAATTACCAAATACTGAAATTGGAAATGTGTTGTGGTAGGTTTTAATTTTTCGCCGCACCTTCCTTCAATAACACACTCTGACAGTTGACAAGCTACGCTTCCAGCCAAGGGAGAGATCGTTTGGCGCGAAATCCTTTTGCTCAAATGCATGTGAGTCTTATCTGTCAAAGGTCTGAAGCTGCTTGATATCAGCACTGGAAGAATGAGCACTGGAATTTGGAATTCAAAAAATTGACTATACGGTTATTGTACAGTAAGCCATTTTGCTACTCTGGTTACTGAATAGCGTTGGTTTTAACTTAATCGTCGGACAGCTGGGAGCTGTCTGACGATAGGCGCTAGTGGTCAGACGGCTCCCAGCCGTCCGACCACTAAGTAAATCGAATACCAATACTGCATGCTGATACAATACTGTACAATATGCGGATAGCCAGATTCAAAAAACGGTGCTCGAGACGGGGAAAAGACAGCCGGATGCTATACGGCTATATCAGAAGTATGGCTACCGGCAGATTGCAAATTACGGGCAGTATGAAGGGCTGGAGGATAGTGTTTGTTTTGAGAAGAAACTTTTGATTGATGATTGATGATTACATGATTGATGATTTTGGATGGAAATGGTGAATGGTGAATGGTGAATGGTGAATGGTGAATGGTGAATAAAATATACGCCTGATTTGGAAATATGATTTAGAGGTCTTTACCTTTGCCGAACGAACGTTCGGTATAAATGCCTGTACAAAAAATAGAAAAAGAAGAATTGCTGCATCGCTGCTGGGAGGTTTTTAACCGCCACGGGTATCATAACACCTCCATTAGTATGCTGGCAGAAGCAACGGGCCTCGGCAAATCGGGGCTGATGCATCACCACGAATCCAAGGAAAGTCTAATGCGAGCCGTGATAGACTTTGCCAAAGTGTCTATACGCGACATGGTGCTTTCTGTAGCCAATGAGGATCTGCCTCCCGAACAGCGGCTGGAGAAGTTGTTGCGCCGGCAAAACCGCTTGGCTAAAATAGATCGTAGAGGCTGCTTCTTTGCCAATACGGCCCTGGAAACCGGAAGTGATAACCTGTTTAATTCAGACATTGAAGAAATCTGGGAAGAATGGAAAGCAGCCGTAAGCAGCATCCTAAGCAGCATTATGCCACCCGATGAAGCAGCTGCCACAGCCTACCGCTTGCTGCTGGAACACGAAGGTGCCATCATCATGTACAAAATCAGCGGAGATACCGAACATCTGGAAAAATTCGTAGCCCGGGCAGTTGGCCTGTTTGGCAAAACAATGAGGAAAGCCTCCAAATCATGAGACATATCATCGCAAAATTTATTGGCTTCGGCTTCAACATCCTGTCGCTGTTTGCCCCACAAAAAGCGGCAGACAGAGCCGCCAAATTTTTCTCCACACCTGTCAAACCACACTTGCGGGAAAAAGAGCGGGTGTTTCTGAATACCGCCCGTCAGGTACGTCGCTCTTTTGGCGAACAATCCATTATAGAATATCACTGGGGCGAGGAAAAGGCTCCGTTGGTATTGCTAAGCTACGGCTGGTCATACAATGCCGGTCGCTGGCGTTATTTTGTTCCCAGGCTTGTTGAAGCCGGTTATCGTGTGTTGGCTTATGACCCGCCAGGGCACGGCCTGGCTCCTGCAGGGACACTGAATATCCCGCTCAATGCCGCCATCATCCGTGGGTTGCTGGAGGAATACGGACCCGCTCATGCCATTGTTGGCCATTCGTTTGGCGGTACCAGCTCGGTTTATGCACTTCAGCATTTACCCGAAAAGTTGCATCCACGTCGCATGGTGGTGATGGCTTCTTTTAGTTATGCGCCAAGCGTGTTTAAGGATTTTAAAAACATACTTGGACTATGGTCACCCCTTTACTGGAGAATGGTACGCGGCTTTGAACAAAAAATAGGGCATTCCATCGAGCGTTTTGACTTTGCCATGATGGCTGGTGGATTTGCTCATATTGAAGGCCTTTTGATCCACGACCCGAAGGACTCGGTTACACCTTACCAGGAAGCTAAGCGCTACCACGATTTCTGGCCAGGAAGCCATTTATTCAGTCCGCAAAGCGGTGGACACCATTTGGGTACCAAGGAGATCACAGGGACGGTCATCGATTTTGTTCAAAACGGCAAGCTGCCAACCAACGCCAAAATTCAGGAACGGAATATTACAGCTGACCATGAATTGGTTCGCTTTTTTGCCGGTTTGTAGAATTATGATGTAAAATCACTTTCTGATAACCTTGCTATTTACCGATAAAGAACTTTCTGACTTTTGCAGATTAGGAATCAGATTCCTAATCTGCAATGTTTATTCGTTATTAATTAACGCGAGTTTTGCCCTACTGGTAGATCCTTATTTCAAGTGAGTTGGAATAGCTGATCATAAGCATTGGCGGTTTTTCCACATTAGGTGCGATCTTTGGGCCGAAAGATCATCCACCTTATCCATGAATTCTGCTCTTCATAAATTATCCTTTGGCGCAATAGCCTTATTCAGCCTTCTCATAGGCCTTTACCCGTCCACGTATTTTTTAGTAGATAGAAAGTTCGGCCTGCTTTCCTCCAAAAGTGATGCGCTGTTGGTTGATCTGTTCTGGAACATTGGGTTCTACGGACACATAATGTTCGGAGGTTTGGCGCTGCTGGTGGGCTGGGCGCAGTTCATCAAGAAAATCCGGAATAAACGGCCAGTGCTTCATCGAAACATTGGAAAGGTATATGTCTTCTCAGTGTTGATAAGCAGCATTTGTGGTATTTACATTGCCCATTACGCTACTGGTGGATTAACAGCTTCCCTTGGTTTTATCCTCCTCGGATTGGTTTGGTTTTACACCACGCTTAATGCCTATTTGTTTGCCAGAAAGGGAGACATTGTCCGACATGAAAAGCTGATGATCTTCAGTTTTGCCGCCTGCTTTGCCGCTGTTACCCTGCGCATCTGGCTTCCGATGCTGAGCTCCATTATGGGCGGTTTTGTTCCAGCATATCGGGTGGTGGCCTGGCTTTGCTGGGTACCGAATTTATTGGTGGCTTATATAATTGTCAGAAATAAACAACCATAAGCTACGTGCATTGTTTGGGTTTCATAACTGGCAACAAGCCAATCCATCGAAACGAAATAAACCAATGAAAAATAAACTGGGATTTGACTTTTCACACCTGAGAGGCGATTTGCTTGGTGGCTTAACAGCAGGAATTGTGGCATTACCTCTGGCTCTAGCCTTTGGCGTAAGTTCTGGTTTGGGGCCAAGCGCAGGATTATACGGAGCCATTTTTGTAGGTTTTTTTGCCGCTTTTTTTGGCGGAACCACTACACAGATATCAGGTCCAACGGCGCCTATGACTGCCGTATCCATGGTGGTTATTGCCAGCATTGTAGCTACATTCGATGGCGATGTAAGCAAGGCACTTCCTACCATTCTTACCGTTTTCCTGTTGGGCGGTCTCATTCAAATAGGGTTGGGGTTGATGGGCCTTGGCAAATACATCAAGTACATCCCGTATCCCGTTGTATCCGGTTTCATGTCGGCCATTGGAGTCATCATTCTATTAACGCAGATTCAACCAATCGTAGGTTATTACGCAAAAGAGGATGCTGCGTTTGTGGAAGGATTTAAGCCGAAAGCGGAAGAAATCATTTTAGATAATATCCTGAAGGAAGAAGCTGGAGAAGGTTTATTGGTGTTGGAAGACTTTAAGGAAACGATCGTGCGCGCCGAGCACATCACCGAAGAGCAGGTGCATAAGGAAGCACAAACACTGGCTGGGAAAGAGGCATCGGGCGTGATTGGCGCTTTTCGGGTTCTTCCCAGAGCGTTAGGGCAAATTAACTGGCTGGAGTTTTTACTGGCCCTTGGCACCATCCTCATCATTTATGGTTTCAAAAGAATCACCACTGTTATACCAAGCACCCTGGTTGCCTTATTTGTTATGTCGGGCATTGCCGTCGGGTTTAACCTGGATTATAGACCCATTGAGGCCATTCCAAGCGGACTTCCGATGCCGAATCTGGGCATTTTTACCCATTTTAACTGGGAAAGCGTGGCGCCCTATATTTTCACAGCCATCACCCTGGCTCTACTGGGCTCCATTGATTCGCTGCTAACCTCCGTGGTGGCAGATAATATGACCAAGACCAAGCACCAGCCCAATAAAGAACTGGTGGGTCAGGGCATTGGCAACACCCTGGGCGCTTTGTTCGGCGGTATTCCCGGCGCCGGCGCGACCATCAGAACGGTGGTAAATATAAAAGCAGGTGGTAAAACCCGCTTGTCGGGCATGGTGGCGGCGAGTGTGCTTTTTATCATACTCATCGCGCTTGGGCCTACTGCTTCTAAAATTCCGGCTGCCGTGCTGGCTGGTATTCTCATTACTGTAGGTATTGGCGTTATTGACTACAAAGGTCTGAGGGCGATACCTTACATGCCGCGCACAGAAGTAGTCATTTTGCTGACTGTTTTAATTCTCTCCTCAGTATGGAATCTGGTATTTGCCGTAGGAATAGGACTGGTGATCGCCTCTTTGATGTTTATGAAAAAGATCGGGGATCTCACAGCTCAGCAATCCGACTTGAAGTCATTAGAAGAAGAAACCTGGGATGATGAAATAGGCTTTCCAAAAGACCTGAAACAGGAAGTGTTTATCAAGCACATAAAAGGCCCTCTGTTTTTTGGATACACGAGCGATTTTCAAAGACTGGCCGCTCAAATTCCATCTACCGCCTCCACCGTGATCATCAGAATGGACAAAGTCCCGTACATGGACCAATCTGGATTGTATGCCATGGAAGACGTGGTGGTGGATCTGGCAAAAAGCGGCAAGAAGGTACTTTTAGTTGATATATCTGCGCAACCTCGCTACATGCTTGAGCGCATCGACATCATTCCCGATCTGATTCCAAAAACACAGATTTTTGGCAGCTTTAATGACTGCCTGAAATGGGTAAAAGAGAACGTTACTGATGAAGTAAAGGCTTAAGGCCTTATTGCTTTTTTGCCAGGATCACCAAATCGGTTGTAACAGACCCATCATCTTTCGGGAAGTTGATCTGTTGCATGTCAACCAAGACAAAGCCATTATCTTTCAATGCCGTCAATAGAAAATCTGCCGGGTAGTAATGCATAAAAACCTCATCTCCCAGGCTGTTTTTCACCAAGCCTGATTTCTCAAAGTCATCTTCCATAGTGCTTACATAAAGCAGGCCATGTGCATTCAAAATAGTGGCAGCGTTTCTGATTAATTGAAGTGTCTCTTCCTTGTTAAGGTAAGGCAGCACAAACCCGCAAACCACCCCATCATACTGCTGATTGAGCTTGTCAATATCGCGGCAATCCATCAGTTGAAACTCCGCAGCAGGATTGTTTCGAGCTGCCAGTTCTATCATATTGGGTGCCAGGTCAGTTCCCAGAATTTTAAGTTCCGGTCTTTTTTGCAGCAAATAGCGCGTGATATTCCCCGGCCCGCAAGCTAATTCCAGAACATTTGCATCGGGTTTTGGCAAGTGCTCACAGAACAGATCATAGGTGCAGTTGTACAAATCCAGATCCATGTACTTCACTTGGTAAGTCCGTGCCCGTTTATTGAATACGGAAACGGCGATTTGGTTTTTATCCATGGTATTAGAGTGCGGAGTGATGAGTGCGGAGTGCGGAGTGATGAGTGATTGTACATCCCTGATATGGATTGTCTACAACTGATTAAACAGTCGAGGCAATCTGTTATGCCAATCTCATTTATTTATACGTAAGTTGTAGGCTTTAGCTTACTTCACCACTATTTTTCTGATGGCGGTTCCAGCTGATGTTTCAACTTGTACTAAATACAATCCGCTTTTTCTAAGTGTAAACGATGATGATTTTGTCTGTGGTCCAAGTGTTTGGATCACCTGCCCAAATAAATTAAAAATTGTTATGCGATTGATGTCCATATCACTATCTACATAAAATATTCCACTGGATGGGTTGGGGTAAACCGACAAGTGCAAATCAGCATTATTATCCTTGGTGGAAGACAGCGGAGAGAAATCGCCCTTTCTGTATTTTATCGATCCTGTATTGGTATTTTGCCATACAACGTGCACGTGTCCATTACCTACCGCCACATCGCAATTACTCAAATAGTCCAGTGTTATTGTATCTAATTCAGATGGCAAACCGGAAGAGATGTCATTCGTAAAACGCAATATCCCTTGTCGCTTCCCACTTACAACCTGCTGCCAGGCAATGGCCATGGCTTTGCCGTCGCTGTCCATCCGCGGATAGTTTTGTTGGGACAATCCGGATATTGTCCCAGTAAGTGGCATAGCTGAAGCGCCCGAAAGATCTGTTATGGAAGATTTGCTGTAATACACCAGATTTTTACCGCTGGCGCCATTCATAAAGGTTCCATACAGTGTATCCCCTACAATAATGCCATCGGGGCCATTTGCGGGACATGCAGACAAAAACCAGTTCTGCTGGTCGATGCCGATACCTGTTGAAAAGGTGTTGCCGGTGTCGGTAGATATCCCAGCCCAGGTGTCCCGAATATTATCGTTGTTATCCCTATAAATCATGGCTACATGCCCCCCTGAACAAGTAAGAGTTCCCGGACAACAATCGCAAATTTCTGCCTTTGAATCCGACCAGGCGCTGGCCTTCACATCCGTTAAAAAAGTATTGCCCAAATCATTGGAGCGACAAACCGCCCAGCGGGATTCACCAAAACTGTTGTCGAATTTCATGAAGCCAACTATTGGATTACCCTGGTCATCGGTAGTAACTGTTGGAAATCGCGACAGGCTATCGGCTATATAATCCACCCGAACTGGCGTGGAAAAATTCGCGCCCCCATCATAGGAGTGCACGCAATAAATATGACTATCGCTTGAGCTCTCTGGAATTTCCTTGAAAACCACATACACTGTATCACCATGCGAGGCGATGTCGGGCCCCATCCAGTCGGCGCCTGCCACATTGAGGTTGGCCGGGTTCAACAATACCGGTGTGGTAAAAGCAGTGCCATTCCAGCGTGAGAACATGCACCTGCTCGCATGGTTCCACACAACCAACGGGTTGCCGGACCCGTCCAGCACCACATGGGGATGATTGCTTCCCGAGCTTGAAGGCGCCAGATCTTGGTTTGGACTCCAGGCGATCTGGCTTTGAGTCCAGGATGTGAAACTGATGAGCATCAATGTTGCGATGAGTGTACTTTTGAATTTCATAGTCAATTTTGAGTGCGGAGTGCGGAGTGCGGAGTGCGGAGTGCGGAGTGCGGAGTGATTTTATGGAAATTGGTACTTATTAAGGCCGCATTTTTTGTTCGAAGGTGCATATCATGAATTCTGCGGGGTGGGTTATGGCGATTCCTACAATTACGCGCATGATGCCCTCGGTTATATCGTTAGCAGTCATGGTAATTCCCAGGCCAACTTGAACGTAATAAGCGTCTTCTGGCTTTGCACCGACCAAGCCACCCTGTCGCCAGAAATTTGACAGGAAATTGCTGATCAAAGCTTTCACGTCTGTCCAGGTCGTTGACGTATTTGCTTGAAATACATAAGGCTCTACGGCATATTTGATGGATTGTTCAATAAAAATCAGTGTCCGTCGAACGCTGATGTATCGAAAGTCCAGGTTATTTCCATCGAGGGTACGTGCTCCCCAAATCAATACGCCTCGACCCGGGAAACTGCGAATGGCATTTACAGCCTTCCCGTTTGCGGGTGTGTTCAGGTCAATTTGTTCGTCGTCGGAAACATGCACCATTGGGCGGATCACGGAACCAACATTGACATTAGCCGGCGATTTGAACACGCCCTCGGAATGATCCACCATGCAATAGATCCCTGCCATGCCTGCGGCTGGTGGGAGGGTGTTCAGGTCTTCCAATATGCTATTTAGTATGTCTTTGTATAATGGACTTACTGCCAGCAAGGTTTCATGCACCTTCTGATCTTGCACAGTTGAAATTTTTTCAATCTCTGCCAAAATTGATATCACCTTGGAATCTTCCTCAGTTGGAGGAGTAGCGCCGCTAAGTGCGGGTAGCTCTGCTTTTAAAAGCTCCTTCAAGGTATCTTGGGAAGCAGAGTCTATACAGGTGTAATCCATGGTCTTGAGACTCGAGATATTCGTCAATACCCATGGGTAATAAGCGGCGCCCCATTGCAGGTAGGCATTGTTCAGGTCATTCCGGAATTGGTCGATCACATCCGTTTGGGGATCCAGACTTCTCTCCTTGTAACCATCATACACATCGAGAATGGCGAAGCGACTCTTCATGGTTCCGCCACAGTGTTCCAGCATGGCATTATGAAGCACACTCACGTCACTCCGGTTTTCCAGCGACATCATATCCGGCATCACAATCATGGTGGGTTCCCGTTCCTTTGTGAGCGTGCGGAGACCAATTAAGCCATTCGCGTTTTCGTCATCGAAATGCTCCCTGGTAATTTCCGCTCCATAACTTCCTATGGAAACAATGTAACAATCCGATCCGCCATTGGCAAAAAACAACTTCAGGCAATGAAATAGATAGAACCTTTTTTTGCGCCTGGTTACGGAAATTGAATAAGGTTTTGGTGAACCATTTGGGCTCTTTTTAAGCGTATACCCAATGGCAGGTTCTCCACCAAAAACCTGGACAAACTGTGCGAATGAATCAATACGCGTTGGGACATTCGTGACATCCTTATTGCCATCCATCGCCTTTTCCGTATAACCAACAAATGCCAGGACAGCGGTTGCCACAGGTACTGCGGAATTGGGGAATGCACTTTTTTCCTCAATGAATACACCCGGGGTTTTAAAGACTTTAGCCATCGATCCTGATTTAGTTATCAAAATATCTGCAGCAGTCCCGCATATCAGGAACAGGTTCAGATATAATTCTTCAAATATCAGGAATTATAAACAATCCATCCTTAATATCTCTCTGTGCGTTTCCAGCGCAGCATAAGGTGGAATGAGAAATTGATCGCTCACTCCGATGTGGCGTTTGGTGTTGAAAAAAACACCAAACGCGGCGAAAAACGCGGCGAAAACACGGTAAAAACTAGTTATTGTTTTTTGGAAATTTCGGAATATAAATCCGAATTTTCAAAGATAAATATGTACATTTGTCAAAAATCACCGAATGTCAACTAAGATCATTGAAAGGCACAAAGACCATAGAGCCATAGCAGAATTGTTGGGTATTTTTCCTGTCACGGCTATTCTGGGGCCGAGGCAGGTGGGTAAAACCACCTTGGCTAAAACCTTTAAACCCAAGCACATATTTGATCTGGAAAACCCACGGGATTTTGCTTTATTGGACAACCCACAGTTAGCGTTGGAAAAACTGGAAGGGCTCATCATGATTGATGAAGTACAGCGAAAAGCTGAACTCTTTCCTTTGCTACGGTATTTGGTGGACAACAACCCTAAACAGCGGTATCTGATTTTGGGAAGCGCATCGTCCAGCCTAAAACAACAAAGTGGAGAATCATTAGCAGGCCGCATAGGATACTACTATCTGACGGGTTTAAATTTAATAGAGACCGGCAAAGAAACCATGGACACTCTTTGGCTTAGGGGTGGTTTCCCACGTTCTTTTCTAATGGACTCAGATAGCCAAAGTATGATTTGGCGCGCCAATTTTATATCTACCTTCCTGGAAAGAGACCTGAACTTATTGGGTGTTAGTGTCCCTCCCAGCGTCATGTATCGCTTTTGGACAATGTTGAGCCATTATCATGGACAATCCATAAATTATAGTGAACTGGCAAGATCATTCGGCATTTCCGATAAAACCGCAAAATTGTACATTTCCGTTCTGGAAGACACATTCATGGTTCGCCAACTCATGCCGTGGCATGCCAATTTAGGTAAACGCCTTGTAAAAAGCCCCAAAATATACCTAAGAGATTCCGGCATTTTCCACGCCCTACAATCCATAAACACAATTCAGGAGTTGAGATCAAACCCTAAAATAGGAGCCTCCTGGGAAGGTTTTGCTATGGAAGAATTGATTTCCCATGTAGAAAAGAGGGACAGTGAAGTATTTTTTTATGCCACTCACGGAGGTGTAGAAGTTGACCTTTATTGGCAACACCAGGGTAAAAGAATAGGGGCTGAATTCAAGTACACGGACGCTCCCGGCACCACCAAATCCATGCAGCAAGCCATTTCAGACCTTAACTTAGATGAGCTTTGGGTCATTTACCCCGGTAACAGAAAGTACCAGTTGACAGATAAGATCACAGTAATGCCGTTAACAGAGATAGCTTAATTCCATGACTTTCCCGGTTATGCTTTCTGAATTTAAGGCAATGTGAAAGGAGAAATTGATCGCTCACTCCGCTGTGGCGTTTGGTGTTGAAAAAAACACCAAACGTGGACTTCCTCACAGAAGTGGACACATAGATAAGCTTAAGCAGCCAAGTTTGCAGTTTTTTCATAGAAGGCTTCCCAAGGAGTCAATCCTTTTAATGAAGAATGGATTCTTTTGGTGTTGTACCAGCCTTCTATGTATTTAAAAATCAGGGAGTTGAGCGAGGCAGACTTTAATAGTTTTTGTCTGTTCAACTCCTCGGTTTTTATTGTTTTGAAAAACGATTCTGCCACAGCATTATCCCAACAATTTCCTTTTCTCGACATGCTTTGCGTGATGCCATAACAGGTCAAAATTTCTCTAAAATCATCACAAGCGTATTGTATACCTCTATCTGAATGAAACATCAGGCCACTATAGGGCTTGATGCTCCGTCTTTGAATTGCTTGGTTAAGGGTTTCAATAACAGTATGTCGAGCGTGCAAGGTTCGACTTAAAGTCCAGCCTACTACTGACCTGTCTGCCAAATCCAGAATCACTGTCAAGTAGCGCCATCCGGCATCTGTTGGAATATAGGTTATGTCGCTCACCCATACAGTATTGACTTTTTCAACCGCAAAGTTTCGCTCCAACAAGTTGGGACAAACAGGTAGCTTATGATCAGAATCAGTCGTGTGTACAAATCTGCGCGTGGGTCTTGCTACCAGCCTCAAATACTGCATCCGCCTGGCTATTGTGGCTACCGAAACCATTTTGCCTGTACCTGTTTTGCTTAATGCCAACCACACCCTGGGACTCCCATAGCGACGGTTACTTCGCTCGAAGGCAGCCTTTATTTCTTCATTCAATTCTATTTCCCTAGTCTTTGTACAGCTGAATTTCAACCATTTATAATAGCCACTCCTACTTACCCCAAGTGCTCTGGACATCATCTCAACAGGAAAACGAGTAGTGTTTTGCTTCATGAAAGCAAATTTTTCCTGTCGGGTGACGAGAAGATGCCCAAGGCCTTTTTTAATATCTCTTTCTCCAACTCAGCTTCTTTCAACTGCTTCTTCAAACGAGCAATCTCCTGCTCCTCGGCACTCATGACTTTATTCCCATGGCCCGGAAAGGATGCCCCTTCATTACGCAAATACTCTCTCCGCCACTTATAAACACTGTTCGCATGTATCTTGTACTGTTCAGCTAAGTCTTCTATCGAAACACCTTCTTCAAGGGATTGGCTTACAATTTCTAACTTCTGCTCTTTCGTGAAATTCCTTCTGATCTTTGACATTTTGATTGGTTTTGAAAAGTGATAGTACAGCTTTTCAAGCTTATCTTACTGTCTACTTTTTTGAGAAGCTCCACAGCTTGCTTACCAGTTAAAGTAATTGGCAACCAGCAATTGGATTATGTGCTTGTTTGGGAATCAGGCCTGTGTTTTAATGACTCCGGAATAGATTTTTTAATAACAGGCAAATCGGTGATTTATCCCGGAGATCAGCCAAAATTAATAAGAATGCAATAATTTTGTTAAAATGAAGAATTCAAATTGCTCCGCACTCCGCATTCAACACTTCACCCTCTCCTCAGGCAACCCAAGACCTGTTTTTTTCGAATATTAATGTAACAACTTCAACTTATTCCCTCACCGGTTTTCTGATCAAACATCATCCCTTCCTTATATGAATCTTTTAAAAAAATGGCTTTCTGCACTTTTCTCCACCTCCGCGGCAGGTCTGTACATTTTGCTATTTGCCTTTTCCATAGGTCTGGCCACTTTTATCGAAAATGATTTTGGTACCAGCGCCGCCCAAAAAGTGATCTTTAAAACGCATTGGTTTGAAATGATCCTGGTGCTTTTTGGTATTTCCCTGATCGTCAACATTTTCAAATTCAGGATGGTACAGGCGAAAAAATGGGGAACCCTGACTTTCCATGCTGCCATGGTCATCATCATTTTGGGGGCAGGCGTCACCCGCTATTTCGGGCGAGAAGGGATGATGGGGATCAGAGAGGGAAGCGCCTCCAATTCATTTCTTTCGGCTGAAACCTATCTCAATTTTCAGGTGCAACATGGAGAAAAACGGTACAGTTTTGACGAACCGGTTTTATTTGCTTCTCTCGGAGATAATCACTTCAAAAAAAGCTATTTGATTGGTAATGAAGTGCTAGAAATCGAGGTGAATGATTTTATTCCCAACCCCAAGCAGGTTATGGAAGATGACCCAAATGGAACTCCAATTATAAAGGTAGTGGTCGCCGGTATGAATGGGCGGGAAGAATACCTGGTTCGCTATAAGGAGTTCGCCAATATCAGAGGCACGATTTTCAACTTCGGGAATCCGGAAGACCCGGGCGCTTTCAATATCAAATTCGAAGACAACAACTTGTCCTTCCTGGCAAACAGCACCTTTTCACAAATGGTCATGGCCACCCAGGAAAGAGATACGCTGGTCGCCGGAGTTTATCACCCATTGAGACTCCGAAGCATGTATTCAAACGGCCGGGAGAGTTTTGTATTTGGAGATTTCAACCCTGCGGCAAGTGCCAAACTTACTTCGGAATCACCAAAAATGAAAAGCAACAGCACAGGCGGTCTGGATGTAACAGTGCGATTTGGAAGCGATGAACAAAAGCTATTTGTAAGTGGCATGCAGGGCGTAGAAGGCAGCCCGGAAGTAGCCAACTTTAGCAACGGCAAAGTGGCGGTAGCCTATGGTGCCAAAAGAGTAGAACTACCGTTTGCCATTCAGTTGAGAGATTTCATCATGGAGCGCTATCCCGGCACCAATAGCGCTTCCTCTTATGCCAGCGAAGTTACCCTGCTCGATCAGCGGAAAAACCTAAAAAAAGACACCCGGATTTACATGAATAACATCCTGAATTACGACGGTTACCGCTTTTTCCAATCTTCCTTCGATCAGGATGAATTGGGTACCTATCTAAGTGTCAATTACGACGCTCCCGGTACGATGCTGTCCTACCTCGGGTATTTCCTGCTTACCCTGGGCATGATCCTCACCTTGCTTAGCAAAAACAGCCGTTTCCAGCAACTGGCACAAAGCATCAGCCGATTGCGTCAAAGTGAAAAAGCGGTAGCTTCAGTATTGCTGCTTATTTGCCTGAGTCTGCCCGGTCAAGGCATTTGCGGACCTCCTGCGCCACATCTCCAGAACATAGATCCCGCCCATGCCCGTGAATTCGGGAAAGTGCTTATTCAGGATCCACGTGGACGGATGAAGCCCATGAATACCTTCACCAGTGAGATCCTGCGCAAACTATCTCATAAAAACAGCTATAATGGCCAATCGGCCGATCAAGTCATATTAAGCATGGCGAGCAACCCGGAAGCCTGGTATGATGAACCGCTGATTAAAATCGGGAAACAAGCAGAAATCAACAAACTCCTGGAACTAAGCGAAAATGTAGAATATGCCTCTTACAATGATTTCTTTTTCCCCAATGGTGAATACAAACTTAAAGCAGCAGCCCGAAGTGCCTTCAATGCACCGGCCAGAGAACGCGGCACTTTTGAAAAAGCCATTGTAAAACTCGATGAAAAGGTGAACATCTGCAGTATGGTTTTCTCCGGCAGCTTTATGAAAGTATTTCCGGTTCCGGGCGATGAAACCAACACCTGGATGTCGCCTACCGATGCCCAACACCTCCATAATCCAGGTCTGCAAGGCAGCATCATCGAGCAATTCTACCCCATGTATATTCCCGGCGTACAGGAAGCCTTGATTACCAACAACTGGGAGCGACCTACCCAGATGGTTTCAGAGCTCAGACAGTATCAACAGAAATATGGTACCGCTGTTTTGCCTTCTCAGGGTCAGATTAAAGCAGAGCTACTGCTAAATAAATTGAATATTTTTGGTCGACTAGCCGGGCTTTACGGATTGCTCGGACTTGGGTACCTGTTCCTGCTGTTTAGTTCAGTCTTCAAACCATCAGCCCAATTTAAGAAGGTTTCAAAGATTACTCTGGGCATTCTGTTCTTCGGATTTGCCATGCACACACTGGGTCTTGGCCTGCGTTGGTATGTGTCTGAAAGAGCACCCTGGAGCAATGGCTATGAATCCATGATTTACATCGGCTGGACAACCATGCTGGCTGGTTTAATATTCGCCAGAAAATCATTTGGTGCCCTGGCTGCCACCAACGTATTGGCAGCCACGATCCTGATGGTTGCCGGACTCAGTTGGCTCGATCCGGAGATTACTCCATTGGTTCCCGTACTGAAATCGTACTGGTTAACCATTCACGTTTCCATGGAAGCCGGCAGTTATGGATTTCTGGTGCTGGGCGCCATCATCGGCATGCTCAACCTGATCTTCATGATCTTTGCCAACCAGAAAAACAAAGAGCGCGTGTACCGCATCATTCGTGAAATGAGCATGATCAGCGAGATGACGCTGATCGGCGGACTTTTCATGGTGAGTATCGGTACGTATCTGGGCGGCGTCTGGGCCAATGAATCCTGGGGGCGATACTGGGGCTGGGACGCCAAAGAAACCTGGGCGCTTGTTACCATCCTGGTTTATTCGTTTATTCTCCACATGCGATTCATTCCAGGACTGAAAGGCTTATACGCCTTTAACGTAGCCACCCTATTCGGCTGGGCTACTGTGGCCATGACTTATTTCGGTGTGAACTACTATCTCTCCGGCCTGCACTCTTATGCAGCAGGCGACCCGGTGCCCATTCCCGATTTTGTGTATTACATCGTGGGTTCGCTGATTGTGATCAGTTTGGCGGCAGCGTGGAAACACAGGAGGTTTGGAATTAGCTAATTCGATAATGTGATAATTAGCTAATGGGTTTTTAATTCCCTTCGGGATTTATTCCGCCGCTCGTGGTATTTCCGAAGGAGCACCGCGAGCATACGGCAGCGCGGAATGTTTGGATTGGCTGCTCACTTTGACGTAAAGGGCTGCACCCTTTGTTTTGGGATGGCGCCCCTTTGGGGCTTTGTCCGCCGCTAATGGTGTTTCCGAAGGAGCACCACGAGCATACGGCAGCGTGGAATGTTTGAATTGGCTGCTCACTTTGACGTAGCGTTTGGTGTTGAAAAAAACACCAAACGCGGCGAAAGTGTGGCGAAAATGCGGTGAAATCCCGAAGGGATGTAAAATATTAGCTCATTATCACATTATCGAATTAGCTAATTATCAAATTACCCCCCTACCGCATCACCGTTGCTCCCTCCATAATGTAATCATACCTATACCCGGCGCCGAAGTCCCGGTTCAGGCCGATGGTGCCTTGCAGGGTAACGATGGAGCCCAGTTGTATCATATCTGTGGTGGTTACGGTAAGGTCCAGGTCTTTTTTGGAGCCATCCTGAATATGCACCCAGTTGCGACCCATGATCATTGGATTGACCTTCACGCATTTACCGGTGACGATCACGCTTTTACCGTCGTATTTGGAGATGTTTGCCACCAAATCGGAGATTTTGATGGCGCCCGGAGCTCGTTGTACGCTTTTCGGCGCTTCCAGCGCTTCTGTCTCAACCGGGATATTGCCTCCAGACATGGCATCTCCACCTGAGGTATGAAAATCTGAAACCAGATACACCGTTTCGAATACCCGGTTGAACTCTTTGCTCTGGAAATTCTTCTTCATCAAGCCGCCGGTGTACACATATTGCCCTCCGATGCTCACATCCTGGCGGCTCACTGCCAGCCATTTTTCGGCGCCGTCTTCTTCTACCCTCAAGTAGGTATACTTTTCGGTATTCAACGCTTCTTTCACCACTACATGATGATGCTCTTTGGTGATGTCGTTTATTTCACCGGCATTTGATTCGGCAGCAGGAGCATGTACATCTTTAAAAATAGGCCCCGAACCGTTGTTGCCATTTGAATCGGCTTCGACAACTGTTGGTCCGGAATTGCATGACATGATGGTCAGCAATAAAATGATGAGACTTGCACTTTTATACACTTTCATGATTTAATATAACTTGTTCAGAACGAAACCCGGCAAACAATCAGCCGGAGTAAATTAGTATGTCAAAACGATCCCACAGACTTACAAAATTGTCCGTTAGGACAAATTAGTGTAAACCAATAATCCATAAAATCAGTGCTCAAAAGCGCTGAATGATCTTGGCATTGAATCGGCTAAACGGCTTATTTTTGGAATCAATAGTTCCCTCATAATAGATGTAGAACGCCAGTTTCCTGGTAATGTTCCAGGAAAAATCAAGCCCTGCAATGTGCTGTAAAATGTTGTAATCGTAGTTTTTATACTTGTAATCCACCATTCGGTAATAGATCTCGGCATTGAGCTTTCTACGGATCAGTTCCTTGCTCAGCCGGGCGCCGTAAATCTTACTGTCGAGATAATTGGTTTGCAGGAAATTGGCAGATATATTGGCTCTGGCATTCAGTCCCGGAATACGACTGATATTCAGGTAGGTATTAATGTTCTTGGACAAGTTCAGATCGCTTTTCTGGAAACGCCAGTTGCCGTTAAAGCCCAGGGTAAACAGCTTGGTGATTCGGTAGCTTCCACCCAAGCGCAAACCTTGCCTTGTTTCATTGTCAATCAGCTGATCTATGTAGCTTTTATAGGATTCGTAGTAAATGATGTTCTTCCTGTTGTCGTACGACAAACTCAGGTTTAACTTTCTCGAAGCCCGGTACCTCAACGAAATCAGCAGGTTTGTCAGGCTCACATTATTGGTCACTTCATTGTTTACATTCTGGTAGAGGTCAAATTCGAAGGAGGTGAACAGATTCAGGCTTCTGGACAACGAATTAGTATGCTGGAAATACAGAAAGCGGCGATCTATTTTGTTGGCATTCCGTTGTTCTACTACGGCAAAGGTGGTTTGCAGGGTTTTGTTGGCTTTCCCGGAATTCAAACTGGCATAAACACCTGCCTGAAACAACTTGCTGTTAAAACTGTAATCCAGATAATTCGGCCTCCAGCCTGCAATAGCGCCCAAAACCAGTTTATCCCCTATGCCTTGCTCAAACTGGGCCCCATCAATAGCTCCCATGCTCGAAACGCGGTAATTGATTTTCCTTCCCAGTGAAATATTGGTGTTTTTACTAAAATCATATTTCACCGCCAGGGTGTACACCTTTAGCGCGTCGGCAAGATTGTTTTTTATTGTTGCCGATTCACCAAGCGTATGCCTGAAGCTGATGTAGGTATCGGTTGAAAATCTTGAGTTATTCAAATGATCGCCTCGCAGTGTAAAGGTGTAGCGCATTCTATGCGACACATCCTCCCCATAAAAACTGCTGTACGAAGCAGCGGAAATTCGCCCTTTAATGTTTTGCTTACGCGCATTTACTGCCTGAGTCACACCAGTCCCGGAAGCCGGTTTCGGGTTCTCTTTTTTTGCGGTTGTAGCCTCAGGTTTGCGTTTTTTCTCTTTTTCAGGCTCCGGCTTTTTCTCCACAACACTTCTTGATGTCAGCACGTCACCCACTTTGGGTTTCTCACTTAACAGTGAGCTGCACACGCAGGACGTGGAAGATTTGTCCTTCACTACCAGAGCCGGCAGCATTTTATAGCCGCTTTCCACAAAAAGTGTATCTCCTTTATTGATGTTTTCTGTGGAGCTAAACTTCACATACACGTTTAAAGAGGAAACGTAGGTGACGGTTCCTTTTTCAAGAACGGTTTCTTTTTGCCCAAATGCGATACCTGAGCAGGTAATAAAACCCAATAAAACCAATAAAATCCTCATATCTATATGTTTTAGTCTGCCTTGCCATCTGGATGACAACTGTAACAACCCGCGTTCCCCTGATTCTGGTGATGGGCATTGTGGTGGCAGTTAATGCAGTTAAAGAATACGAAATCCCCGGGTGTGGTATGGCAATCAATGCATTGATCCCATTCATTTTTATGCTTTCCGGTGTAAATCGGGAAATATTGTTGATCGTGGTTGTAGTTCACCGGATCCCAGGAATCCTCCGTATGACAATAAGCGCAATCCGTTGGGAACTGCTGGTTGGAGTGATTCGGGTCGCTGGCGCCCTGGTAATCCGAAGTGTGGCAACCGTAACAGGTGTTTGGCGTGTTGTTGTAATCGCCGTTGTGGCATTGCGCACAATCATTTGCAATCGCGATATGCGCTCCGTTCAGCACGTAATAGTCATTGTGAATCGGGAAGGTTGCAGGCGCCCAGCCTGGATCGGTGGTGTGACACATCGCACAATCCGTAGGAATGTTGATCGCCTGGTGATTCGGATTTAATGACTGGTTGTAATCAGCTGTATGGCAACCCACACAGGTATTCGGGGTGTTGTTATAATCTCCGTTGTGACAGGCGTTGCAATCATCGGCTATGGCTATATGAGCACCCGTGAACGGATAAATCGTGTTATGATCAAAGCTCGATGGTATCCAGGCATCTTCAGAGTGGCACTGAGTGCAATCCATTGGGAATTGCTGCACTACGTGGTTAGGATCATTGGTACCCTGATAATCCGCCGCATGACAACCTACGCAGGTATTGGGCGTGTTGTTGTAATCACCATTGTGACAAGCTGCGCAGTCATCCGCGATCGCGATATGCGCCCCATTTAATACATAATAATCGTCGTGGATCGGGAAGGTTGCAGGTGCCCAGCCAGGATCTGTGGTGTGACACATGTCACAATCGGTCGGGATATTGAGTGACTGGTGATTCGGATTCAAGGACTGATTGTAATTGTCGCTGTGACAACCCACACAAGTATTCGGCGTATTGTTGAAATCGCCGTTGTGACAGGCATAGCAATCATCCGCGATCGCTATATGTGCCCCGGTAAATGGATAAATCGCATTGTGATCAAAAGTGGAAGGCACCCAGGCTGTTTCCGTATGGCATAAAACACAATCGGTGGGGAACTGCGCCTGTTCGTGGTCCGGATTGGTGGTCTGGTTGTAATCCGCCGAGTGACAGCCAAAGCAAGTATTGGGCGTATTGTTGTAATCGCCATTGTGACAAGTGGCGCAGTCATTTGCTATCGCGATATGCGCCCCGTTTAACACATAATAATCATCGTGAATCGGGAAGGTCGCTGGCGCCCATCCGGGATCCGTGGTATGGCACATTTCACAATCCGTGGGAATATTAATTGCCTGGTGGTTCGGGTTCAGCGACTGGTTGTAGTCTGGCGTATGACACCCTACACAAGTATTCGGTGTGTTGTTGTAATCGCCGTTGTGGCAGGCATTGCAATCATCGGCGATCGCAATGTGTGCTCCTGTGAAGGGATAATATTGACTATGATCAAAAGATGCCGGCACCCAGGAACTTTCCGAGTGACATGTCGTACAATCCATCGGGAACTGCTGAACAGCGTGATTCGGATCGCTGACTCCCTGATAATCAGCTGTATGGCAGCCTATACAAGTATTAGGCGTGTTGTTGTAATCACCGTTGTGGCAGGCGGCACAATCGTCGGCAATGGCTATATGCGCCCCATTAAACACATAGTAATCATTGTGAATGGGGAATGTTGCAGGCGCCCAGCCGGGATCAGTAGTATGGCACATCGCACAATCCGTAGGAATGTTGATCGCCTGGTGATTCGGATTCAAAGACTGGACATAGTCTGCATTATGGCAGCCGTTGCAGGTATTGGGTGTATTATTAAAATCACCATGGTGACAGGCATCGCAATCATTGGCAATGGCTATGTGCGCCCCGGTAAATGGATAAATCGCATTATGGTCGAAAGTGGAAGGCACCCAGGCTGTTTCCGAGTGACACAAAGCACAATCGGTGGGGAACTGCGCCTGCTCATGGTCCGGATTGGTAGTTTGGTTATAATCTGCTGAATGGCATCCGAAACAGGTGTTTGGCGTGTTATTGTAATCGCCATTGTGGCAGGCGGCGCAATCATCCGCAATGGCTATGTGCGCTCCATTGAATACATAATAGTCATTGTGGATCGGGAAGGTCGCCGGCGACCAACCGGGATCCGTAGTATGGCACATCGCACAATCCGTAGGAATATTGATCGCCTGGTGATTCGGATTTAGCGATTGGTTGTAATCAGCTGTATGGCAACCTACGCAAGTGTTTGGCGTGTTGTTGTAATTTCCTTGGTGACAGGCATTGCAATCGTCAGCAATGGGGATGTGCGCTCCGGTGAACGGGAAAAACGCATTGTGATCAAAAGTAGAAGGCGTCCAGGCAGTCTCAGTGTGGCACTGAGCGCAATCGGCAGGGAATTGCTGGGCTGCGTGATTTGGATCAACAACCTGTTGATAATCAGCATTGTGGCAGCCATTGCAAGTGTTCGGTGTATTGTTATAATCTCCATTGTGACAGGCGGCACAATCATTGGCAATGGGCACATGCGCCCCGTTTAATACATAGTAATCATTGTGAATCGGGAATGTCGCCGGCGACCAACCTGGGTCGGTCGTATGGCACATATCACATTCCATGGGTATGTTGGCCGCCAGATGATTTGGGTTGACTGTTTGGTTGAAGTCATTTACATGGCAAGAAGAACACTTTGTTGGTGTTCCGGCATAACCATTGGCATGACACTCCAGGCAATTGACCTGTGTATGGGCGCCCGTCAGCGGGAATCCGGTATTGTTGTGATCAAATGCATCATCTGCGCTGCCGTTCGGGTGACAGGCAAAACAGGCTGGACTGCTGTAGTTGTAGCCTGCAATACCAACATGGTGATCGTTTGTCTCCGGATTAATATGACAGGTTATGCAAGTATATTCCTGATAATTAGATGGATTGGTATGGCATTCCGTACAGGAAGTCCATAAACCAGCATGTTTTCCGCTGTATATCGGGAAATTCTGCACATCATGATCAAATGTAGAAGGCGTCCAGGCCGATTCTGTGTGGCAGGTGGTACAATCTGTTGAAAAATTCAGCTGTGCGTGATTCGGATCAGTCGTTTGATTGAAATCTGCCGTGTGACATCCAAAGCAGGTATTCGGTGTATTGATGTAATTTCCATTGTGACAGGCAGCACAATCATTGGCAATCTGGATATGTGCCCCGTTTAACACATAGAAATCATCGTGAATCGGGAAAGCCGCCGGCGACCAGCCTGGATCGGTGGTATGACAGGTAGCGCAGTCGGTTGACAGGTTTAGCGATGAGTGATTTGGGTTCGCGGTTTGTACATAATCTGCGCTGTGGCAGCCATTACAGGTGTTGGGCGTATTGCTGTAATCCCCGTGGTGGCAGGCATTGCAATCATCTGCAATGGCGATATGCGCTCCGGTAAACGGGTAAATTGAATTATGATCGAAAGTGGACGGCACCCATGCTGTTTCGGTGTGGCAAGTGGTACAATTCGTGGAGAATTGCTGCACGCTGTGATTGGGATCTGTGGTTTGGTTGAAATCATCCGCATGGCATCCGTTGCAAGTGTTGGGCGTGTTGTTGTAATTGCCCTGGTGACAGGCAGCGCAGTCATTGGCTATTGACATGTGCGCTCCATTCAACACATAGAAATCATTGTGTATCGGGAATGTCGCGGGAGACCAGCCGGGATCGGTTGTATGACACATCGCACAATCGGTGGGCAGGTTCAGGTTCTGGTGATTTGGGTTGGTCGTTTGTACAAAATCGCCATTGTGACAACCGTTGCAGGTATTCGGCGTATTGTTGTAATCTCCGTGGTGACAGGCATTGCAATCATCCGCAATGGCGATATGAGCACCTGTGAACGGATAAATCGCGTTGTGGTCAAAACTGGATGGCACCCAGGCATCCTCCGAGTGGCACTGCGTACAATCTGTAGACAATTGCTGAACGCTGTGATTGGGATCCGTTGTCTGGTTAAAATCTGCGGTATGACAGCCTATGCAGGTGTTCGGCGTATTGTTGTAAGCCCCGTTATGACAAGTGGCACAGTCATTCGCAATATCCGCATGCGCTCCTTTCAAAACATAATAATCATCGTGAATGGGGAATTGTGCGGGCGCCCAGCCAGGATCGGTGGTATGGCACATGGCACAATCCGTAGGCATTTGCAGTGCCACGTGATTTGGATTGCTGGTCTGGTTAAAATTATCCAAATGGCAAGCTTCGCAAGCGGTGGGGGTTCCGGCATACCCGTTTGCATGGCATTCGTTACAGTTTACCGTAGTATGAGCGCCGGTTAATGGGAAGCCTGTATTGTTATGATCAAATGCATCATCCGTATTGCCGCTTGGATGACAGGCCAGACAAGCATTATCGTCATACACATACCCGCTTATTCCCTGGTGGCCGTCATCTGTTTCAGGGTTTTTATGGCAAACCGTACAGGAGTATTCTGCATAATTATTGGCGTTCAAATGGCATTCCGAGCATTTTTGCCATTCGCCCATGTGTGTACCGCTGTAAATGGGGAAGTGGGCCGCATCATGATCGATGTATTCCGCTGGCATCCAGTCAGGGTCGGTTGTATGGCATGCCGCACAGTCATTCGGGAATCCCGCAGCGACATGATTGGGATCCAGGGTATTGTTAAAATTCGTTTGGTGGCAACTGTTGCAAACCGGAGAAGTACTGGCAAAATCGCCGGTAGTGTGACATTGTTTACAATCTGATATTTCGTGTCCCTTGGTCAAGGGGAAAAAGTCGTGACTAACCTTATCGGTTCCCCAGCCGGGGTTGCTCAAATCGTGACATTCCTGGCAATCGGTGGAGAAACCGGCCTGCTGGTGATTCGGGTTGGTAGTAGCGGCATAATCCTGCCTATGACAGTTTATGCAGTCATTGCCTATTCTTTCAAATTGCAATCCGGAAGCATTTATGTGGCATTGATTGCAGTCTAGTGCCGTGTGTACACCTGTTAAGGGAAATCCGTTTTGTTGGTGTAAATCGGTAATATTGTCTACCAACCATTTATCCGTATTGTGACAACGGGCGCAATCATTTCCCAGCGTTTGCTGGTGCATATCCTGATGGCAGGTAGCACAATCTGAAGGCGCTTCAGAGAAAATCAATGTTTGGTGACAGGCACGGCAGTCCACCAGGGCATGCTGTCCTTTCAGGGCAAACTCCGTCTTGTCATGGTTGAAACGCAAAGTATCAGGACCCCAGGGCATACCGGTGGTTTTGGAAATCCCCGGTTTGTATGGGTCATAACTTTGCCAGTAAGCAGCACTGATTTCCCAGCTACTGGAATTGTGGCAGGCAGCACAATCAATCTTTAATTCGCTGCCATGCGGACTCTGCGATAACAAGGGAATCGCAAAGCCCAGAAATAGGGCAATTAAAAGAAACCTAGGCATGTAACAAAAGATTAAAAACAAATCGGTTAATAAAGACCGGGACGTATTTGGGTAATACACCCGGGTGTTTGTTCGATCTGTAACCGTTTCAGCTATGATCGTAATCAACATTATCTGCCTTTGGGGTGACACTCATAACATCCTGTATTCCCCTGATTTTGGTGATGGGCATCATGATGGCAGGCTATGCAATCAAACACCATAAAATTACCAGGAGTTGTATGGCAATCTATGCATTCGCTCCATTTATTTTTATGCTTTCCACTGTAAATCGGGAAATATTGATTATCGTGATCAGTGAAATTATTGGCTGGCCAACCCACATCGGTGCCGTGACAAACTACGCAATCGGTCGGAAATCCCTGTGCTTCGTGATCCGGACTGGTTGTTGCCCTGTAATCGGCTTCGTGGCAGGCAAAGCAGTCGGTTGGCGTATTGGAAAAATTACCTCCTATGTGGCATTTCGTACAATCCTCAATCTGGTGCCCCTTTGTCAGCGGGAAGAACAAGTGATTCGCTGCTCCAGCCGACCAAAACCAGGAAGGCCCTGCCTGATCGTGGCAAATCTGACATTCTGTTGAATAGCCTGCTGCTTCGTGATTCGGGGCGGTGGTTGCCAGATAATCCTGGCGATGGCAGTTTATACATTCCTGCCCCAGGCGATCGAAACGCAAAGCTGTTTCTGATTGGTGACAGTCTGTGCAATTGGCCGTTGCATGCTGCCCGAGCAGCGGGAATCCGTTTTGCTGGTGTATTTCGGTGATGTTGTCTACCAGCCAGTTGGCAGAACTGTGGCAACGGGCGCAATCAACACCAACCGTTTGCTGGTGAATATCAGTATGGCAACTGATGCATTCTCCATTTGCCTCGGAGAAAACCAGCGTTTCGTGACAGGTTCGGCAATCCACCGTAGCATGCCGGTCTTTCAACGGGAAGCGTGTTTGATCATGATCAAAACGCTTTGTTCCGCCTTCCTCTTTTTCCCATTCCCGGTTGTTCCAGTAATCAGCCGATATCGCCCATCCTTCCGGAGAATGACAGGAGGCGCAATCTATTTTCAGATTGTCACCATGCGGGTTTTGCGCCATTAGAGTGACAGCGAAAAACACACATAAGCCGCTTGTTATAAATTTATTCACAATTCAAAAACTTCAATTCAACAATCCATGGTTTACAAATCTGTTCTCTTTTATTTTTCTTAATACTCTTTCTCCAACTACTCCCTGCCATCGGGGTGACAGTTATAACATCCCGCATTACCCTGGTTTTGGTGATGGGCGTTGCTGTGGCAAACTATACAATTGAACACTTCAAAATTGTTGGGTGTCGTGTGACATTCTATACACTGATCCCATTTGTTGTTGTGCTTTCCACTAAATATCGGAAAATACTGCACATCGTGATTCCAGCCTGAATTCCAGCTGCTGTTGCTGTGACATAATTCGCAATCAGTGGGGAAACCATAAGTCGCATGCTCCGGACTATCGGAGTTGTTGTAATCGGCAGAGTGACATCCAAAGCAGGTGTTTGGCGTATTGTTGTAATCTCCATGATGACAGGCGGCGCAGTCGTTCTTCACATTCAGGTGACCTCCCGTAATTGGATAATAATCATCATGCATGGGGAACAGCGCAGGCTGCCAGTCGGGCTCTGTTGTATGACACATCGCGCAATCCATCGGGAAATTGAGGCTGGTATGATTGGGGTTGGTAGTCTGGTTGAAATCTGTTGTGTGGCAGGCCGAACAAGCCGTAGGTGTACCCGCATAACCATTTGCATGGCATTCCAGACAGGCCACGCCCAGATGCGCTCCGGTTAAAGGGAAATCAGTCTGGTTGTGATCAAAACCTGTTGTCGCGTCTCCATTGGGGTGACAGGAAAGGCAGGCTGAGTTGTCATAAATATACCCGTTGATGCCCACATGCTTATCGGTCGTTTCCGGATCTACATGGCAATTGATACAGGTAACCTCCATGTAATTGGAGGGATTTGTATGACAATCCGTGCAGGAGCTCCATTCGCCATTGTGAGCTCCACTGTAAATCGGGAAATGCTCACCATCGTGATCAAAAGTAGAAGGCACCCAGGCATTCTCAGTGTGGCAAGTGGCACAATCCGTGGAAAACTGCAAAGCCCCGTGATTTGGCTCCGCGGTTTGTTCATAATCTGCCTGATGGCAACCGTTGCAGGTATTGGGTGTGTTGTTGTAATTGTCGTTATGGCAGCTGGCACATTCATTTGCAATAAGCGAATGTGCTCCGTTCAACACATAATAATTGTTGTGGATCGGGAAAATAGCCGGTGTCCAGCCTGGATCGGTGGTATGGCACATGGCACAATCCGTAGGCATGCCCAATGCGCTGTGATTTGGATTGGTACTCTGTGCAAAATCAGCGCTGTGACAGCCATTGCAGGTGTTCGGTGTATTCGCAAAATCACCTCCAATATGGCATTTGCTGCAGTCTTTTACATCGTGTCCTTTGGTCAAGGGGAAAAAGTCGTGATTGATCTTGTCTGTTTCCCAACCCGGTGTAAACACATCATGGCATTCGAGGCAATCTGTGGAAAAGCCCGACTGCCGGTGATCCGGCACCGTGGTGCTTTGGTAATCCTGCAAATGACAATCGATGCAAGCATTTCCTATCGGCATAAATTGCAGCTCAGCTGCCGCCGCATGGCATTGTTCGCAACTCACAGCATTGTGTACACCAGCCAGGGGAAAGCCGTTTTGCTGGTGAATATCCACCATGTTGTCAATCAGCCACTTATCCGTGCTATGACAACGTGCGCAATCTGTCCCAACTGTAAGTCTGTGCATGTCCTCATGGCAAGAATTGCAATCCATAGTTGCCTCTGAAAACACAAGGCTTTGGTGACACTGGCGGCAATCTACATGTATATGATTCCCTGTTAAAGGAAACTCCGTTTTGTTGTGATTAAACAGGAGCGTATCGGGTCCCCAGGGCATTCCGGTTGTTTTGGAAACCGAAGGTCTATCCTCCGCATGTTGCCAAAACGAGGCGGCAATCTCCCAGCCTTCTGCCGTATGGCAGGCTGCACAATCCATCTCAAAAGACGGTCCGTGTGGACTTTGCGCAGACAGGGCAAGCGCAAAGCCAAGCAATATTATTGATGACAGGTAGCGCATGCCAGGTTTTCGAATTTATATTGAACAAATGATTCCTGCGCCACCGTAATTTCTTTGTGGCAATCCTCACAAGCTACGGAAGCATGTTTTCCTTCCAGTTTAAACTCGGTTTTATCGTGATCAAATCTTGCAATCTCCCAGTTCTCATTGCTATGACACCTGGCACAATCTGTTACACCTTCCACCTCAAACTGCCGGTGATGTTCTTCTTTGTGGCAATCGTTGCATTTGTTGTGTAAGCCTGCAAAAACGCCATACTTATAACCTTCCTGCGGCACATGGCAGGCGCTGCAATGCTGTTTTGTATGGGCGCCTTTTAGTGCAAAATCTGTTTTGCTGTGATCAAACTGATTGTCCTGCCAGCTTTCGGTCATGTGGCAGTTTTCGCATTTTTTATCGGGATACCATTTTTCTGCAATTTGCCCGTTGTGCACATCATCGTGGCAGTCCTTACATCGCTCTCCAATTTTTCTGAATTGCCATTTATCCTCTTTTAGATGACAGGCAAAACAAGGCGTTGCTATGTGGCCGCCTTCTAGCGGAAACTTCGATTTGGCATGTTTCTCCAGTGTATAGGTCGTTTCCGCAAAATCATTTTCTGTATGGCAGGTCGCACAATCGGGTGTACTTACCAAACCTGCAAACTGACCATTGTGGTAATCATCGTGGCAAAGGGCGCAGGCATTATGCGGCAAAGGATCCGTCATACTTTTTGTGGTATGGCATTTTTTGCAATCCACTGTGGCGTGTTTCCCTTTTAGCTCAAAACTGGTTCTGTTGTGATCGAATTTATCCAGATTCCCCACCTTGCGGAAGCCATCCTCGTTGTGGCATTCTGCGCAATTATTGCCAAACCTGCCTTCGTGAACATCCTTATGACAGGTTGCACAGGCATTGGTTTTTATACCCAGTTTATCCTGAAAGACCAACAGGGGGCTGGTATTCATATCGTGGCACTCTCTACACGAGACTTTACTGTGTCTTCCCTTTAGCGGGAAGTTTGTCTGGTTGTGGTTGAAACTGCTCAGCGCCGACGAATTAGTGAATGAAACCTCCGAGTGACACTGACGGCAATTGGTGCCGAGATTGTTGTCGTGCGGATCATTATGGCAATCGTTGCAGTTTTTGAACGGGATGTTGGTGAACTTTTGAAACTCTTTTCCGTTCCGCCATTCCTTTTCGTGGCATTCTTTGCAGTCAACCGTTTTATGCTGTCCAACCAGTTTGAAATTGGCTTTGTCGTGGTTGAAATTACTGGCTGGTGCAAACTTCTCTGTCTCGTGACACTTGTTGCAATCATTCCCCAGTGTTTTCTGGTGAACATCCTCGTGACAGGCATTGCAATTGGTACGCAGCCCCAAATAAGTGTCTTTCCTTTTTCTAAGTTCGGAATCAGCGATAAGATCGGGTTTATGGCAATCCCGGCAATCTATCCTTCCATGGGCCCCTGTTAATTTGTACCCGGCCTTGTTGTGGTCAAAATTCTTCTCATCGAAGCGGACCATATCGAAATTGCGACCGTGGTGGTCGCTGTGGCATTTAGCGCAATCCTTGTTTTTTGCTTCCCAGGAAACGTGAAAGCCCTTATTCTGACTGATCAGGGATTTTATCTCCTTGTGGCAGGCCAGGCATTTTTCATTGGTTACCTTATTCCCTAAATCATGACACTGTGTGCAATTTTTGATTCCTTCCAGATTCTGGTGCGCGCGCGCCAATTCACCCGGCGACAGTTGTGCCGCCAATTGTGTAGCCATCAGGAATAAAATGGCGATGATATGGATGAATCTATTAATCACGCTTATCACTTGTGCTTTTTCACGGTGTATCCAAATCGTTTGGTAATCTTCACACCGGAACTTTCCAAAAACTTGGTAGGCAATTCCCCGCCTGCGAATATGTACACCAGGTCGTTATCCATCGCAACAGGCTCCGCACCTTCCCCGGTCGACATATACACCTTATCCATTTCTATGCTTTTCAGATTGCTGTTCAGGATCACCTCCATTTTCTGATGCTGCATGGCCGCCTCAAGCTTTTCCCGGTTCTTTGGTTTTAGTCGGCTAAAAGCATCTTTCCGATAGCTCAACCTCACCTTATTGGTATCCATCAGGGAAAGTGCCGCCTCTATGGCCGAATCACCACCGCCTACCACTACCACGCGCTTTCCACTGATATTTTCCGGCTCCAGTAGTTTGTAAGCAACATTTTCCAGCCCTTCCCCGGGAATGCCCAGTTTGCGTGGACTGCCCCGGCGGCCGATGGCCAGCAGCACGTTTTTGGCCTTAAAAGATTCACCATTCTGGATATTTACCTGAAAACCATCCCTTTGCATTTCTATTCCTTCCACTTTGGAATGTTCGCGTATGGTGATGTTGTTTTTTTCCAACACCGGTTTCCAAAGGCCTAGCAGTTCCGATTTACTGGTATCGAACAGTTTTACTTTCCCATGAAGCGGCAGATTCATCGGAGCGGTCATGACAATTTTGGAACGAGGGAAATTGTACACGGTCCCGCCAAGCGAATCTTGTTCCAGTGTCAAAAAGTTCAGGTTGTGTTTTTTGGCGGTCAGGGAAGCCGAAATGCCGGCTGGACCGGCGCCGACAATGATCAGATCGTACATAGACGCGTCGCGGCTGAAACCCGATTTGGATATGCTGTCCACGGCAGCCTCACCCTGCTCTACACTGTTTTTGATCAAACCCATACCTCCAAGTTCGCCGGCGATGTAAATTCCGGGTACATTGGTTTCAAAATTTTGATTCACATGCGGCAGGTCCACCCCTCTCCTTTCGGTACCGATCACCAAGGAAATCGCTTCAACAGGACAGGCATGAAAACAGGCGCCATGTCCAATGCATTGGGAAGCATTGATCAGTGCTGCGCCGCCATCCACTATGCCCAGGATATCTTTTTCCGGACAAGCTTCTACGCAGGCGCCACTTTTTATACAAGTATTCAGGTTGATGTGCGGATGCAGCGATACCGGCTCAAAAGTGCCATCCTGTTTGGCCCGTTCAATTTTCACAGCCGTCTTTTTAGAGGTCTTCCGCTGACTCCTCAGGTAAATGAATACCACCAGGATGCAAAAGAGAAAAACAACTCCGTATATGACAATTTCTTCGAACAGCATGTATGCAATTGTCAGGTTAAAAGATCCATCGATAGCCAAGCGCAAGTGTTACCCCCACATGAATGACCATGATGACCAGCATGACCAGGGCGAATGGCAAATGCGCGACGTGCCAGTATTTGAACAGTTTCTGCATGCTCTGCAAACGACTGATCCGGTTTTGCAGGGCTATTTCATTTTTCACGAGTTTTACCGCCTTCCGGATTTCGGTTCCCGGCAAACGGTTTGCCCGCATCACATTTTTAATGGTGCTGATGGCTTTGCGGGACTGAAAGTATTGCTCAACAAATCCGCGCTGATGCGATTCTGTTCCCATGGCAGCGGCTAGTTGATTATGGTAGCTCGACTCTTCCAGTTTGTACTGGTCCCTGAGCACCTCTGTCAAGTTCCCCTTCATGGCTTTCACCTCATTTAAACTCAGCTCCCGGCCCTCGATAGACCGCGGAATCTGGATGTAAATAAAGCGACCAACCACTCCACTGGCTACCACGGCCACCATGCTCCAGAAACTAACCGATACGATACCGCCAAACTTAAAAGCCGTGTGAAAAAGGATCATGATCGGACCAAGCGTGCACAGGAAAATATGAAACTCCAGCCAGTATTTCAGGCGGCCAAGTCGTGCAAGGGATTTGAATTTTTTCTTGGCCATATAGCCAAATACACCGATCAGGATAAGGAGAGTACCAACAATTCCGAGTCCGTGGCCGTAGATGCCACTTGGTTTGAATTGTTCGTGATCGGGATGATAAAAGCGTTCTTCCAGGGGTGTATTGTAATAGGAATACCCTTTTACAAACAGGTAAATTGAGGTAGCTACAACAATAGTTACCAATATTGCTATGTAAATTCTGTGGGCCAGTTTAGACATATTCAATTACGATCATTCACCGCAGCCACCAATTTCAGGAGGCAAATTCCACGGACTGTGTTATTTTGTCATAACTTGAGGATTTTGGGGGGTGTATCGGAAAGGGAACCAAATACGGGAAGAATATCCCGGGCTTCCATACTAGTTCGTAAAAGGCATGTGTTAGGGTTGCCAATGATGGCTCCTTTTTTCAGGAAATTGTCATTTTTTTTTCAAAGCTCCGCTTTAAGGAGTTCTTTTGCGATGAAAACTTCACAATACTGGACAGTTTTATCGCAAAGGATGCAAAGCAGAAAACGCAAAGTTTGCAAAGATATAATTGACTGTGTTTTGCGGCCTTTGCGAAAACCTTTGCGGTCTCTGCGTGAAATAAAATGCCAGATAGTGTGGGTTAAATTATATGGGAAGTTCGTTTTAAAGTTTTCTTTAGATTTTTACTGAACCAACAAATACCTATTTGAATCCACTCTAATCCTCGTGAAAAAAACTGTCCGCCATTTTGCAACTTTATCAAAGCCCCTAAACAATATGGGCAACCATTTTGCCTTTTTATCCGAATAATTTATTGGGTGAATGAATACCAGCCGGTTAAACGTAATAATTGAAGGTTGTCGCCGACAGGATCGTGCTCTGCAAAAAGAACTCTATCAGTTGTTCTATCAGTACACGCTGTCTGTGTGTCTCAATTATTCGGGCAAAATAGAAGAAGCGAGAGAGGTTGTAAATGATGTTTTTTTAAAGGTATTCGATAAAATTGACCAATATAATCCGTCGCAGCCGTTTAAGCCCTGGCTTAACAGAATAGCTGTTTATACCGCCATTGATTACTACAGGAAGCATATCAAAAACGAACTTCCCACCGCCGATTTATCTTTAATCCCTGACATCCCCGATTCTTTGGAGATTTTCGCAAAAATCTCAGCTGAAGAACTTCGAAGTCTGGTACAACAACTTTCCCCGGCATGCCGTGCAGCCATAAACCTGTACGCCATTGAAGGGTACGACCACAGTGAAATAGCCAGCATGCTGGGTATTTCCGTTGGTACATCCAAATCGAATCTTTTCAAGGCCAGGGAAAAGTTGAGAGTATTAATTCAGGAACAAGAGCACAAAAAACCACCGGCTAAGTCCTAACGATGGAAGACTCTGAATTTGACAAATTATACGCTGACAAGATGCGCCAGGCCGGCGCACCCGATTTCAGTGATGAGGACTGGGAGCGACTACAGCCCCGGCTCGACGCTGCCGATCGCAAGCGCTGGCGTACAATACCTCTTTGGTGGCTGGGGGTATTGAGCGGACTCTTGTTGTTGTCCAACCTGTTTTGGTGGTGGATGTGGCATCAAGGGAATTCAAATACTTCCGATCAAGGGCAAATAGAAAAACACACTACTACCATCATTCGCGATACGGTTTGGGATAATAAAGTGATTGTACGTTACGATACCGTGTACCGTACCATACGATACCAATTATCTGAAAGTCTGAGTCAATCCCAAACAACTACATCCAAGGCTCCTGATAACAGCACAGCAGGTATTTCAGCGGCTGATCTGCCTGCGGACAAAGGGTCACAAGCAAATACAAATACATCGGATAACAGCTCGGCATCAGCTTCGCCTGCACCTCTTGGTAATGATCCAAACGCCAACACAGATGTAAAAGGTCAGGAAACAACCGTACAAAATGCCTGGGAACAAGCACTGGATCAGCTGCCGGTTATTCCCGACCCAATTCCTGCACCTACATACGAACCTGATTTTCTGACATTTGATGTGCCGCCGGTAGTAAAAAAACCGGCGCGCAAACCACTAGTACTCAAACCCAGGCAGGTGAGAGTTGGACCTGAACTTGGCCTGTTGATACCCAAGTCGCCCTACCTGTCAAGTGGCGCAGGATTTTTCACCGGACTTTCCGGCGAACTGGCTTTTTCCGAAAATCTGGCTATGACCTTTTCCGGAACTTATGGGTTCCTAGGATTCAAAGGCCGCGAATACCATGAATCGCTTGGACTTCCACCATTCAAACCAAAAGGCGTAGATACCTTCTCCATCAGGTACTATGAAACAGAGGAGCATCTGAAACCAACACTTCAGTTTGCCCTTGGCTTCCGATACTGGATAGCTGCACAGCGAAAACTGAGTCCATACCTTGGTCTTGGCTATGCCATGCAATGGCAGTTGCCGTACGAATTAAAGGTAGAGTACATAGATGTTGTTCAGGGAAACAACCGGGAATCTTCTGTGCATGTTCCTTTTGACCGCTCTCCATTGCCCATGCTTGATTTGGGCATTGGCATACGATATAAAATTGGCCAACATTGGCGCCTGCAAACGGGGCTTGGCTTGCAATACGAACTCGATCCGGAGCGGAGAGGGATTCCGTATTACTGGAGCTGGAGGAACGGAGTGCTTTATGCTTTTTAAACTTCGGAGTTCGAAAGGAATGATGAAGTTTACAAGCTAAAGTTCCAGCATATAATACGAATCACAGCTGCTGTGTCCGGTATTCCCACAAGGTGTTGACATTTTTTGAAAACCCATTTTTGCATATAACTGGTTGGCGGCCTCCATTCTTTCCACGGTTTCCAGGTAACAGTGTTTATAGCCTTTTCTACGGGCTACTTCCAAACAATGAGTCAACAGCTTTTTCCCCCATCCCAGGCCTCTCAGCTCTGAGTAGAAGTACATTTTCTTTAGTTCGCACACATCCGCATCTCCATTTGCCAAAGGTCCGATGCCCCCGCAACCCAGAATTTTACCCTGTCGGTCTTCAATCACAAAAAAAGCTGATAGCTCATTGTCGTAAGTATTGAACATGTCGTCCACCTCCGGATCCTGAATGGAATAGCCTTCTCCCACGCAGTGGAATTCGGTCATGACCCTGCGAATGACGTTGGCCACCTGTGGGTTGTCTTTCTGCTGGATTGGGCGGAAGGTGTGGTTGGTGGTTTCTGAATTAATTTGTGTTTCTGCTTTCATATACTTTCATCATTTATGCTAAAAATCAAGCACTAAATTTAGATTTTCTAACGTACTGTCTGTGAGCGATATAAATCAGCATTGCCATCAATGCAATAGAAACTAAAGAGGAAGACAAAGTACCCAGAGCCAAGCCTCCTTTTGATATGGGTTTTGTTAGAAAATCGCCAAAAGTTGCGCCAAAAGGCCTTGTAAAAATAAAGGCAATCCAGAATAAAAGTATGTGATTTATACGGGTATACTCATGCATCACAACCACAACCAAAATAATCAGGCCCGTTACCATAGCCCCATACACATAGCTCAATCCGATATCATCGCTTAAATAGTCTCCAAAAGCTGTCCCCAGACTGTTGGAGAACAAAATAGCTACCCAGTAATAGAGCTCTTTAGTTCTGTTTGCAATTGGGTAGACTTCCAGGTTTTTGAATTTTTTGAACCACACAAACAGCGTTAAAGCAAGACATAAAATCAGCAACAAACTCCCGTATGCGTATCCCAAATGCAAACTTCTATCAATAAAATCGGATATTTCAGTACCCAAGGTGGTGGTACCGACTATCACCAACCAATAAACCCAAGGGGCGTATGTTTTTACCGACAACTGAACTGCCAGTACGATGAGAAAAAACAGCAATGTAATACCAATTCCCGCAATATACCCCAGGTTTAAAGTCATAGATAAAAAGTCACCAAGTGTTTCACCTAGTGTGGTTGCTACTATTTTCATTAGCCAAAAGATGAAGGTTATTTCAGCTACTTTATTTATTTCTTTCATGATTTTTAGATGTGTAATTAGGTTTTGAATTGATAATAAAACCAGAACCAGGGGAGCAGCTTTAGCTCCCCCGGTTCAAAAAGCATCAATGCCTTAATCCTCTTTTTCTTCCTTTTCCTCCTCCTTTTTCAGAAGTTTGCCATCTGCATTAAACTGAACTTCCAGGCTCTGTTCTCCCTTTTCAATTTCCAGTTCATAGGCAACAGAACCGTCTGGGAATGTCACCTTTTCAGTTTTTTCGATTTTGTAACCGGCAAACTGAGTGTTGAGTGCCTGAACTACGGTCACTGGCAAATCGGAGCGTTTGATATTGGTTTCCGACTCAAGGAAATTTCCGTTAGCCTCAATTTTCGCCGATGACTTTTGTCCCAATTGCCTGAATTCCACCTCAAAAACTTCTTCTTCTTCCATGCTCCATTTTGCTTTGGCAGCATTTGGGAACTTCTCTGAAAAAGTTGACTTAACTACAGTAGGTATGTTATCCGGAGATACTTTTTGGGCAACAACTTTATTTCCGGAAAATATCGAAAGGGCAATGGCTGCTGCCATTGCAATTATTCTGAATTTCATAAATGGTGAATTTTTAGCCTTGAATAAATCGCCCCCTGGATAATTATCCAGGAAACAAGAATGTTCGAACGGAGTGTTCAGGCTAACCTTGGAGGTTTGAAAATACTGTCTAGATAATTTGAGACATAGAACTCATTGTTATATCCCGGCTGGATATACTTTTCAAACAACTCAGTTTTTGTGAATGAAATCTCTACTATATTCAGCGCAAACAATAAAGTTTGAGTTGGCAAATGATGAAGTGGATACGGGTGATGTGGTTTCTGATCATCATCGTGACCATGTTCATCAAAGAATCCGTCAACATTAATCAAGTGATCAGTGATGAAGTCGATGGGATTCATGTCATGGTGCTCCGATTCTTTACAATGTACGTACATCGCAGGTAAGTCGGGCAGCACAGAAAAATCGCCCATAGGTAAAAAGAGCTTACCAATGGTGATATACAAAAGCATGAAAATCGCCGTGATTCGTTTCATTTATTTATAGTACGCAGATTCCAGCAGAAGCGTTGCTTATCATTGCTGTTTTCATATTGGCATTCTTGAATGCCATACATTAACAGAAAAGAAGTCCTGAGTGATATAGTTGCATTGTCATTTTAATCCTCGTTTGGGAATACATACTAACTTTGTCATGATTTCAGACTCATTACCGTCTTTATATGGACAAAGAAACACTCCGCATCATTCGGCAACTGGTCGAGAATAATGACTTACAAAAGGCCCTGGAACTGCTTGGCAAATCGGCAGAAGACCAGAAGGCGCTGGGATATAATCAGGAGATACTGGCCAATGTATCGGCACTCAATCAACTGGAGCGCGACAACCGGAACGGGTTGCTTTCCATGGAAGAAATGGGCAGACTAAAGGCCCGCATCCGCGTGTTTATTCTGGAAATGGCCGACAAATTATCTCAGCCAATTCCGGAGTCCGGTAAAAAAGCAACTTCTGAAACCAATTCGGCTCCGTCAGCAGGTTCCTCACAAAAACAGGCGCTGATCTTTGCCGCAGGGTTTGTACTGCTCATCCTGCTATCCGTGCTTTTTGTGCCCTGTCCCACCAATGCGCAGTTTATTGTTTTCAGGATTGCGCTGGCCATCGGTGTGGCCGGGCTTGCTGCGGTGCTACCTGGTTTGTTGCAACTAAATCTCTCCAAAAATCTGGCATTTGGAATTGCCCTGGTCGTTTTTGCCCTGGTTTATTTTCAAAATCCTGCTACGGAGATCAGTAAGAACAGTTGTGAAGACACCTTTGAATATTCCATCATTCTGGTCTCAGATTCTGAACGGCTCAATTTTGACACCAAGTATAAAGGCAAAGTAAAGCTTCAATTGAAGAATGATTTTAGAGAGGCCACCCTTGATCTCAACGGAAGCGCCGATTTTAAAGGGCTGGCACCGGCTTTCCAGGATCAACAAGTAGATGCCATACTTGATTTTCAGGGCTGGCAATTTGCGGAAACCCATTCCAAAAAAATGTCCGTAAAGCTTTCAGGCAAAAACATCAATTTGAAAGTTGAACCTGACCAAAGCCTTTCAAAGATCATGGGTGTAGTAAAGGATATTAATAACAACTTCATTGCCGATGCGCTTGTATGGCTTCCTGGTGGCAACAAGGTAAAAACTGACTCCTTGGGTTATTTTGAATTGCCTATCGCCGAGGGCAAGCAACGTGAAAAGCAGACGATCAGCATTGTAAAACAGGGATTTAAGACCATCGACAGAGAAGTACAGCCTGCACTGGGAGAGGTCATACAGTTTGTACTATACAAATGATTAACCCAATTTGCGACTTCATAATTTTCAGTACGAAACTGTTGCTACCCAAACTACCAACACCACATCCTGTAACCCCGGATCCATTAACCCCTCTTCCTACTCCCCTTTCATCAAACTAATCGCAAATCCACCACCTGGGGCCATTCTGAATGTTCTGCTATCTCCTTTTCGGATATTGTCAGGTTCAATCACGTAATCTCCAGGATTACTGGCATAGTGTGCATTCGGACCATCTTTATAAACCTGTGCCTTAAACACCACGCCCTCGGGCAGAAAATCGAAATCGATCTTTATTTCTCGCTCATTTTCATCGGTAATGCCGCCTACAAACCAGTTGCCGGTACCACGCTCTTCGCGGGCGATGGCTACGAAATCGCCTGGCTCTCCGTCTAAGGTGATTGATTGTTCCCAATTCACCCCCACATCCCTGATAAATTGCAGTGCCGGGTGGCCTTCATAGTTTTCAGGAAGATCACAGGCCATTTGAATAGGACTGTAAATGACCACATAAAGCGCCAGTTGTTGCGCCAGCGTGGTATTTATCTGATTATTGGGCTTTGGTTTCAACGTCAATTCAAAAACGCCGGGTGTAAAGTCGATGGGTCCCGACAACATCCGGGTGAATGCAACGATTGACAAATGCTCTGGCGGATTGCCGCCGTCGCTGGCCCAGGCATTCCATTCCTGTCCGCGCAGGCCTTCCCTGGAAACCGCATTGGGGTAAGTCCGTCGTATTCCGGTGGCTTTTATAGGTTCATGAGCATCTACCGCTACTTGATTTTTAGCGGCGTGCTCCAGTACTTTTCTAAAATGATTCACCATCCATTGACCGTGGTGGTACTCTCCTTTGGGAATGATCTTACCCACATATCCGGTTTTTACAGCATGGATTCCATATCTTTTCATGAGTGAATAGGCGGTGTCCAGTTGTTGTTCATAAGTCCTCGGAGCTGCTGATGTTTCGTTGTGCATGATCAGTTCCACACCTTTCTCTTTTCCGTAGTTTACCACTTCTTCCAGATTGTAATCGGGGTAGCAAGTCACAAAATCAAACACCCCTTCGCGGTCATCGAAACCTATCCAGTGATCCCAGCCAATATTCCAGCCTTCTACCAGCAGGCCTTTAATGCCATTTGCGGCGGCGAAATCGATGTATCGTTTGGCATTTTCGGTGGTCGCTCCATGAATACCACTTCCTGTCTTACCGCCTTCGGCAAATGTGCTCATGCTTTGTGAGCCTTGGTAGTCCCAGGTTGAGTTACCCAAATGCATTTCCCACCAGATGCCTACGTATTTCATTGGGTGAATCCAGGAGACGTCGCTGAGTTTGTTCGGTTCATTCAGGTTAACAATCAGCCGGGAATCAATCAGGCCACCTGCTGTTTCACTAATCTGAATGGTGCGCCATGGAGTGCTGAATGGCAAGGCGCGTTTCACTTTGTAGCCCAGTCGGTCGGAACCTACTAGATTGCTGGTCAGGGAAAATTTTTCCGTATCCACTTTCAGGGTCATGCCCGCATAATCAGTCAGGTTGGCCTCGTGAAAACTCAGGTACAGTCCGTCATCCGTTTTCATAGTGACGGGAGTGTTTACGGCATTAACAGGAATGTAGGTTTGCTTGAGATCCGGATGATCGCGGTATCGAGTGGCATCGAGCTGACTGAGTTTTGTTTTGTGGTACAGGTGTTCGTAAATATCCCAGTCACCCGGTATCCAATAGGCCGTATGATCTCCAGTTAGGTTAAACTGTGTAAGTTCGTCCATAATGATGAGAGAATCCACTCCACTTTGTTCCGGAAACTCATACCGGAAGCCAATGCCATCGTTGTAGGCTTTGAAATGCACGAGTAGCGAGCGTTTGGCTCCTTTCTTTTCTTTCAATTTGACCGTCAACTGGTTGTATGTATTATCCACCACCCGCTGTTCTCCCCAGGGCATCTCCCATTTCTCGGAAAACATAGAGTTACTCGCTTCCAGCAACTCAAAATCACCTTTCATGGCTTCCTGCCCCTTAAATTCAAATCCCATGCTTGAGGGCTTTATCACTTCCTTTCCATTGAAAGAAACCGAATAACCCGGGGCTCCCGAATCATCCAAATTGAACCGAATGGATATGCGCCCATCAGGCGATTTCACCGTAGTTTCTTTTGGTGAAGAGCAGGCTCCAAAAAAGATGAGAAGCAGTGTAGCGGAGAGTATTTTAATTGTATTCATGGAGGTGAAGATAGGAGAATGGAAGCTTCTTATGGGAATGAGAAAATAGTTTTTGTGTAGAAGTACAGAACAGAATCTGCCCTGCGATACAAATAATTGCCAAGGTCCAACAGATACTAAACCTAAAACAGCGCAATTTAGTTGGGTCATGATTAAAGTGGTTTTACACGATAGCTTTGTATTCATAAATGACGACCTGTATAACCACCAACTACATAAAAATCATTCGTTATGTTTCCATTCAATATGCAAATCAACCCAGTTCATAATTCCAAGCTCCTAATATGGTCCATTCCGTTGGCTATGCTAATGTGTATTGCTGCACCGGTATATTCAATAGACCACTATTGCGTTGGCGATACCTTAAACTGCCTGGCCTTAAACGGGCTGAAACTTCGCGATGCACCAAAAGGGAAACAAATTGCGACGGTGGCGTTGGGGGAGCAGGTTTTGATATTGGAATCAAAAATGTATGATTACCCTGATATTTACGAAAATATACCTGGATACTGGGTGAAAGTAAGATTTCAGAATTTGGAAGGTTTTGTATTTGATGGATATTTAAGCGGGATGCCTGCCCCGACTGTCCAGGATTCCGGTCTTTATCGATACTTATGTAGGGTTTCTGAATTTAAGAGTAAGCCAATTGAAAAATCGAATTCGTGTCCTGAAGGGTATGGTGGAGGAGGTAATTATGGAGTGAAAATTCAATTGTTCCAGGGGGTAAATTTTACAGCAAAATCTATTGATTACTGGGGGTGGGAGTGGGGCCATACTACAGTCTCATATGATTATATTTCATTTGAAGAAGTTCTGCTGATCTGTCAGGTGGTGAAACGTTCAGAGATGAAGGGTGGTAGCTATTCTCAAACCAATAGGGAGTTTATAAAATATGAAGAAGATGAAGATGGGTACTATCGGCTAACGATTAAGGAACAAGGTGAGTTAGATACAGAAGTTATAGTTTTAATGGAGGGGGGGTATTAATAAGAAATATATAGCGGCTAAATACTGAAGGGAATAAACCCTTACCAAACGCGAGTTTCAAGCCCTCAAAACAACTACAAACCCCGGATTTCAATCCGGGGAAAAGAAAGCCCCCCAAAACCACAACCGGGAACCGGTTGAATTACAACGATATAACTTTTGCATCATAAAATATATTCAACCACTCCGTGGTTGGTTTTATATTACCGATTCATTGCCCGGATTTCAATCCGGGGCTATTCAAAGTTCAATCCCTTCGGGATTTTTGAATAGTAGTGTTATGCATTATTGTTGGTAGAAATAATCACAAATGGTGATGCTCGAACAATTGTAATTCATACTCGACTTGGAAGTTCGGAGTTCCTTGTTCTAAATTCAATATTCCCCTGAATATCCAACACCCAACAAGGAATATCCAATATCGAAGTATGTTTGAATGTTGATATAACACCCCCCCCAAGAAATCCAACATCTAGTAACCCCGGATTTCAATCCGGGGAACCACAACTCAACCAGTGTACAAACTCATAACCACCCTACTCATCCTGGCTCTCAGCCAGGCCCTCCGCGCCCAGACTTTCGTCACCTACTCGCTGGCGCAAGGACTTCCTCAATCGCAGGTATATGCGGTGCGGCAAGACAGTAAAGGATATATGTGGATGGGCACACAAGGCGGTGGACTTTGCCGTTTCGACGGACAGGATTTTCGGGCATACACCATTGCCGACGGCTTGCCTTCCAATTATGTAAATGCTCTGTGTGAAGACCGCCAGCATCGCCTATGGATCGGAACCAATGCAGGGGTCGCCTATTTGGAGGGGAAAGTGTTTCGCAGGGTGGATGTGAAAGATCAGGAGAAATTACAGGTGCTGGCTATTTGTGAACAAACTTCCGGAGATGTATGGTTTGGCACCAATCGCGGTGTTTTTCGTTTCGACAGCGCCGAGCAAAAACTAAATCCGGTTTTACTCGGTCAGTCTATTGCTGAAGCTACCATTTGGGCTTTTCTGCCAGCTGAAAAAGGAACCTGGATAGCGACTGATGCTGGAGCATTCCGGGCAGATGCTGAAGTATTGCAATTGACCACTAAAAACGGATTGAACTCAAATGCTGTCCGTGCATTCTCCATGGATTCGAATGGACGCTTATGGATTGCAACCGCAGGTGGCGGCATTTCTGTTTTCGATGAACAACAAAAAAAGCTCGTAACTAATTTCACAAACCCCGCCTGGACAACCAGTCTGCAACCCGATCCGGACGGAAAAATGTGGATAGGCACATCCAATGGCGGACTTACCGTGTACAATCCGAAAGATTCCACCTGGACTGCTGTAAATGAAAAACAAGGCTTTCCGCATCAGTATGTTCGCAGCATGACCCTTGATAACAGCGGTAATGTTTGGGTTGGCACCTCCGGTGGCGGTGTGGTGAAGTTTCTGGAAAGCCAGGCATTTACTCATTATGGCGCTTCACATGGACTTTCCGGAAATAGAGTATATGCGTTGAAGCAAGACCATTTGGGTCGTCTGCTGCTTTCAGTTTCTCTTTCAGGACTGCAGGTTTTCGACTCTTTGGGTATCCACCCTTTTGTTCGCGACAGCGGGTTTCTATCAGGCGTAAAATGCAGCGGCATTAGTGAGGACGTATTTGGCAGAGTGTGGGTAGCCACAGGTGGAAAAGGCATTTTGGTATTTGATTCGTCGGGTATGTATGCCGTACCTGATTTACCAAATCAAAATATTCGCAGTATCGTGAACGGTACGCCAGGCGAAATGTGGGCAGCCACCAATGCCGGAATCGCGAGAATTACCTATAGCCTGCCCGACAGCTTCTCCATCCGAAAATATAACCGGTCAGATGGCTTGCCTAATTCCGAGATCGGCACTTTGCATACAGATGAGCAGGGTAACCTCTGGTTTGCCGATTTATCCGGAAAGATTGGAATGTTCAAAAACGGCCAACTCGCCGCAGTATTTGGCGAAAAAGACGGACTTCCCGGTTCGCCTGTGCGTTGTATTGAAACTGAAGCCGGAGGACATATCTGGCTGGGGACAAAAAGCGCAGGCATTTTTGAAGCCAATTACCTGAAAGACAGCATGCGTTTTCAGGAAATCAGAACACCTAATAAGCTGGCGTCAGATAATATTTATCTGCTGTTGCTCGATCCTAAAGGTAACCTGTGGGCCGGAAGCGAGTCGGGACTCGACCAGATCACTTTTGATCAGTCATTTGACAAAATATCAGGTACCCAACACTTTGGTAAAAACGAAGGATTTCTGGGCATAGAAACCTGTCAGGATGCTGCCTTGGCTGACCTTGAGGGAAACTTATGGTTTGGCACCATGAACGGACTAATGAAATACAGCCCGTCAGACAAAACCGCATCTGAGGCGGCGCCTATTCTTCATTTTGAGGAAGTTACGCTTTTTTACAAACCGCTTGCTCAAACACTCTTTGCTCAATGGATCAACCCGGAAAATGAATTACTGAATGGCCTCGTATTGCCCTGGGACCAGAATCATCTCAGTTTTGAGTTTAGAGCAGTCGACCTGGCAAATCCCGATGCACTGCTTTATCGCTGGAAACTGGAAGGCTCACCAAATGCACAATGGTCGCCACTCACGAGTCAGACATCTGTAAACTTTGCCGGGTTACAGCCCGGCAAGTACACCTTTCTCGTTCAGGCCAGCGCTGATGGAGAGACATTCAGCGAAACGAAATCGTCTTCTTTTGAGATAGATAAGCCTTTCTGGCAATTGATCAAATTCCAGTTACTCGCAGGCTTTTTGTTGCTTGGACTGATATTGTGGATCACCAGATCCAGAATCCGAAGCATTCGAAAAAGTGAGGAGGCCAAACGCCTGCAACTGGAACTTCAGAACCACTTGTTGCAGCTCGAGCAAAAGTCCCTGCAATTGCAGATGAACCCACATTTCCTGTTCAACGCCCTGAACAGCATACAGTCGCTGGTCAGTGCCGGGGATACTGAAAAAGCCAGGACTCAAATCGGCAAGTTTGCTCAAATGATGCGCGGGGTGTTGAATAATTCGCGCAAAACCAGCATCTCATTGAAAGAAGAAGTAAATGCGCTGGAACAGTATCTGCAAATGGAACAGTTTTGCCAGCAAAACGCTTTCGAATACTCCATTAAATTACCAGAAAATATTGATTATGAAGAAGTTGACATTCCACCCATGCTGCTACAACCTTTTGTAGAAAACGCGGTGGTTCACGGCATTTCACACCTCGAATGGCCCGGTAAAATTGACATCAACTTCAGTCTGAAAGGCGAAATGCTGACCTGCAGCATACGCGATAACGGTGTTGGCCGCGAGAAAGCGTCTCAATTGCAGGCCGGCAGAAATCCGGGGCATCAGTCTGTGGCAGTGCAGGTTACGAGTGAGCGTCTGGAAGCCATGAAAGGGGAAATGCACTATGAACCACTCGTCTACAATGACTTGAAAAATGCCAAAGGAGAGATCAGTGGAACAGAGGTGATTATTCACATTCCGATAAAAGTAAAGTTTTGATCTATATCACATTTTAACTAAAAAGTAAAAATATATCCTGCCATTTTATATGTTTGCAGAACAAAACTTTATACGATTAACCTAAAATCAACATGTTATGAACACCAAAGTTTTACTAGCTGCATTGGCAGGAGCAGTCGTTGCATTCATCACCGGATGGCTTATCTGGGGCATGGCACTGGCTGGAATTATGGAAAGCAACACCACAGAAGCCGGATTGGCTGTATCCCGTGGGGAAATGCCCTTGTTATGGGCCATTGCCGTAGGCTGTATTGCCTATTCTTTATTGCTAGCCCTGGTATATAGTCGCTGGGCAGGTATTTCCACATTTAAGTCAGGAGCCATGGGAGGTGCCTGGATTATGCTGCTGATTGCCCTGGGAGCCGACTTTTTCGTTTACGCTGGCATGAATGTTATGAATATGACTGCCATCATGGTAGATGTGGTAGCCAGTGCTGTACAAGGTGCCATTGTGGGCGGCGTAATCGGCTGGGCCCTTGGCTATGGTGATAAATAGTTTTTTTAATTATGAGTTATGAATTATAAATTATGCGAATAATGGGTTAGAAAGCAGAAGTAGCAGATTTTGAGCAAAGTCAATATGTTTGTAGTTCTCACACTATAAAACATTGACCATGAAAGAGTTGGAACTCATTCGCCTCTACTACTACTTCTGCGAATGCAATGATAAAGAACTTGCCCTTTACTGTCAGCGATTTAGCCCTAATTCTTGTCCATCCAATGAAAAACTGACGGATGCAGAATTATTGACGATCTATTTTTACTGTCGGCGATTTGAGAACAAACACCTAAAATCTGAAATTCACGATTATGCTGATCGCTATCTGCGGAGTTGGTTCCCGGATTTACCGGCCTACGCTACTTTCAATGTTCGGCTGAATAATTTGGGAAATTGCCTTCCATATTTAGCCAACCGAATCTTAAACAAGATACATGTATTTGAATATCAACATGTTGAAAACTCAATCTCTTTGATCGATTCAATGCCCATCATGCTTTGTTCTGGTAAACGGAAAGGTAAAGTAGCACCCGAATTATCCGAAAAATCCTTCTGTTCTACAAAAGGAGTCTATTATTATGGGGTAAAACTTCACACTATCGCTTTTTACCGAAAAGGAAAACTTCCGCTGCCAGAATATCTACTCCTTACCTCCGCGGCAGAAAATGATCTGGAAGCAATTCGACCTGTTTTGACAAACCTAGTCAACCGCGCCATCTTTGCTGATAAAGCCTATGCAAACAAACCTTTAAACCAAGACCTCTTAAATAACGCCAACACTTTCATATACACTCCAACAAAACTGATCAAAGGTGAAACGATATTCACCAGAAACTTCAAAAAGGCCGCTGATTCGCTCTTTTCAACTGCTGTATCGACGGTTCGACAACCCATTGAAGGATTATTTAATTGGCTCATCGAAAAAACAAACCTTCAAAAAGCAAGCAAGGTCCGCGCTACAAAAGGCCTGATTCTACATGTTTTCGGTGCTATTGTAACCGCTTTGCTTAATTGGATTTAACCCATTATTCGCATAAATTATGAATTACACGTTTGTAAATCATTGCGACTTAACTTGAAAACAAACTTTTCCATTCAAGCGAATGCCAAACAGTCGCGTGCATTCATAATTTATAATTCATAACTCATCATTCACCCTACCCTTATTAGGGTAATTGGAGGGTTAAAATTTTGTATATGTCTTCTGCCTGTCATAAACGCAGGTGAGGAGTACAGGCGGGTATGCTAACTTCGCCGGAAACAACAAACAAATTCCGGTTACATTATGCAAAAATCCATACTCGCCTTGATGTTTGGGTTTGCCTTTTGCGCAAACCTCTTATCCCAACCCATCTATTTCTCTGTAAAATTTCCTGATGATTATGAGTTGATCGGCTGTGGTGTCATGCCTGATACCAGCAATGGCCCTATCATTACTTATTATTCCAATTGCAACTTTAATGTTGGCATTTCCGTAAAAGATCAGGTGTTCAACCTGAATGCTACGGGAGGCTGCAAAAAGATACTGCGTACCTGGAAACTCGTTTACTGGTGCGATTACGACCCCAACTGGCCCGGTCCAACCATCATTCCCAATCCGGGCAATACGGATGTAGGTCCCACCATTAATGGAGACATTTACAACCACGGGTATTTACAATACACACAAATCATAAAAGTGCGCGACAACGTGCCTCCGGTTTTTCTGAATTGTCCGGACTCAACCGTGCTGTTTTGCGATTACACCAACAACGACCCGGCTCAATACGGCAACAAATGCGAAGGCCCGGTAGATTTGAGTGTGAAAGTCGTGGACGATTGCTCAGGCACCGATATTACCCTCACTTATTTGTTATCGCTCGATCTGGATGGCAATGGCAGTATGGAAACCTTTATTTCCAGCAGCATGCCAAATGCCTGGCCCATTGAAAAAACGATCATGGGAGATACCGTTTGCGGAACGATAAAATTGCCTCCCGGGGTAGGACTCCCGTACGGCACCCATAAAGTGGAATGGATCGCAGCTGATGGCTGCGGCAACCAGTCAATATGTAAATACGATTTCGCCACTAAAGATTGTAAAGAACCTACTGTGGTATGCGTGAATGGCCTGAGTGTAAACATCATGCCTACAGGTATGATCACCCTTTGGGCCAGCGACTTCCTTAAATATGCATACGACAATTGCACTCCGGACGACTTGTTAAAAATCGCCATCCGCAAGGCAGGCACCGGCACCGGTTTCCCATTTGGAAATACATCAGTGACTTTTGATTGTAACGAAATCGGCCAGCAGGAAGTTGAAGTTTGGGCGGAAGATGAATGTGGCAATGGCGGCTTCTGCATCACCTATGTGATCATTCAGGATCATTTTGGCGCCTGCACAGCTCCCGGACCCGTTTCTGGCACCATTACGAACGATCAGCAGCAAGCCCTAAAAGGAGCTCACGTCCTCCTTCAAAATAACTTGCAGCCTGCCACTCAATTCATAACCAAAACAGATGCGCAGGGCAATTACGCTTTTGCCGGTGCTCCGGGAACCTGTAATTATTCCATTATCCCGACGCTGGATACATTACCATTGAACGGCGTGAATACCATGGACGTTATGCTCACCGACTGGCACATCAGCGGAACGCAGGCCTTGCCAACACCATACCGCATCATTGCCGTAGATGCAAACGCCGATGGTGTAGTAGACACAGATGATCTGGACGTAATGGGTGATTTGATCACAGGTGTAATACCAACGTTCCCCAACAGTCCCTCCTGGCGTTTTGTGCCGTTGGCCTACTCATTCACAGATCCGCTGGATCCACTTGCCGACCTGTTCCCGGAAACGATCAGCACAACCTGTCCGGCTCCCTCAGGTTTGAATCAGCACTTTGTAGCCATGAAAACCGGCGATGCCGACGGCAATGCCAACCTGATCCACAGTCTGATTTCCAGTCCCGACGATCGCGGCTCTTCGGCTGGAACAGTTACCTTTAAAATGGTGAACCAGCGCTTCCAGGCTGGTGAGGAGATCACAGCTCAACTTATATCACCTGAATTAAGTGACATGCTGGGCTTCCAATTTACGCTTTCCGCCAATCCGGAAAATCTGGAGTTACTGTCGGCAGAGCCAATGCTTACAGCAAAAACAGGCGCTTTCCCAGCCCAGGGCGATGCTTCCATGAGTTGGTACAGAAGAAGCGGAGAGTCTTCCGGCATCCGTCCGGTTCTGAAATTGCGGTTCAAGGCTCTTGCAAACAGCAGTTTGAAACAATCCATTAACTTTAGTTCAGATATCACCAGAGCAGAGGCTTATGATCTTGGCAGACAGCCCATGGGCGTTGAATTGGAGTTTGCTCCAACAAAGATCAAAGGAGCCCAGGCAAAACTTCTGCCACCTAGTCCGAACCCGACTACTGGTCCATTTACAGCCCAGTTCTATGTTCCTCAGGAAGGCAATATTTCTCTTATTTTATCCAATCTGAATGGCGGCGCTATTTCCACTTATCAGGAATATGCTGAAGAGGGCTGGCATTCGGTTGAAATGCCGGTTAACGGAAAAGCAGTAACCGGTGTACATGTACTGCATTTGCAAACTGAATATGGTACAGAGGTGCAAAGAGTGATGTTGCAGAGGTAATTCTCTCCAAATAGTAATTAAAAAAGGATCCCGGACTTTTCGTTGGAAAAGTCCGGGATTTTGGTTTTTAAGGGGGGAGGAAATTTATGCGGGATTATTCATAATCTACATCTACAGGGCAACACTGATAGCGCACTGCAAATTGAATTTCCTCACCAAAAAACGGGCCCGATGGGAATATGGAAAAATCTATTTGGGTAATCGTTGCCGAAAAGCCTTCTCCACAGCCGATATTGGCTTGTGCATAGGAAAGAGCCATATTAACGATCAAACGTTGGTTGGCAGCAGATACATTGCCATTGGCATCTATAAAATTGCCAATATCAAACTGTGATAATCCTGCAAACGTAGCCGTGCCACCCAATTCACAATCCGGATATATCACATTTCCCAATACGCATCCATTTGCGTATGAATCCAGAGTTCCGTAATTCCAACCCTCGTTAAAAGCGGCATTCTGAATGGGCTTTTTTTCAGCCAGGTAGTAATAGGGCACTGTTGCAAGATAACATTGATCTTGAAGTTGGCCGCCACCACCGCCATCACGTTCGGTAGCTGCCTGATCTGGCAAGTCAAGAATGCGGTTATTGTCTTTTGTGCAGGCTGTAAAAACGAACAATACACTGAGAATGGAAAGCGAAATTAAATGTAGTTTTTTCATGTTACTGTTAATTAATTTGGGTGAAAAATCATGATGTTTATATCCTGTGCAATTCCTGGATTTAATCACTCGAATAAGTTGAAAAATCTGTCAATTGCGTTTGGACAGGACAAAAGTGCCTTGGTTTGCATCACCCGTACAAGGACAAATATTGGTCTGAATACCCAGGGGCAATATTGAAAATACACAATAATTTACACGTATTTATATTGTTTTTTAGTAATTTGAATTAAAAACATACTTTATAAGAGCCGTGAATCTGGACACATTCCTAAGATTATTCCTGAATACTGCCCATTTCACCTGGTAAAAGTTTAACTAAGAGCATTGAAATATGCTGTTCGAAAATATTTGATCAATAAAATCTCGTGTTTATAACGCAATTTGTTTTAAATTTGTCCAACAAAAACTTTCTGTTTGGCAACCGGTAAACTAACCATAAAAGGCCGCGGCGCGCAGATAAACCCCGCCTCACCTTACGACAAATTGCTGCGCGATCAGGAGCCCATCGACTGGGCGCTGGTAGCTGCCGATTGGGAAACGGAAGAACTGCAAACCGAATACCTGGAAACACATCCCAAGTCCATTTTAAACAAAGTTGTTAGCCCGGACATTCCGATTCCCTGGAGCATGAATCCCTATCAGGGTTGTGAACACGGTTGTATTTATTGCTATGCACGCAACACACACCCATACTGGGGCTACAGCGCCGGACTCGATTTTGAGCGTAAAATCCTGATCAAGCGAAACGCGGCCGAGCTGCTGGAAAAAGAGTTGAAAAAGAAGAGCTGGAAAGCAGAACCCGTGATGTTTGCCGGGAATACGGATGTGTACCAACCAGCCGAGCGAAAATTCAAGCTGACCAGAGCGTGCCTGGAGGTCTTTTGGAAATACCGTCATCCGGTGAGCATAATCACCAAAAACAGTATGGTGCTCCGGGATCTGGATATTCTGGAGAAACTGAACTCGGAAAACCTGGTGCATGTGGCCATCAGCCTCACAACCCTGGATGAGCCCTTGCGGCAATTTCTGGAGCCGCGCACGGCTTCTGTTAAACAACGCCTGAAAACCATTGAGACACTTAGCGCATCCAATATCCCGGTGTTTGTCATGATGGCGCCAATCATCCCTGGCCTTAACGATCATGAAATATTACCGCTGGTAAAAGAAGTAGCCAATCTAGGCGCTCTCGGCCTCGGCTATACTATGGTGCGCCTGAATGGAGATGTCGCCACCATTTTCGAAGACTGGATCCGCAAAACCATGCCCGACCGGGCGGACAGAGTGTTGAACCGGATTCGCGACACACACGGCGGCTCGCTGGAAGAAAAGCGATTTGGCAAACGGATGCGCGGCGAAGGAAATATTGCCGACATCATCAAACAACAGATGCAGCTGGCCAAAGAGAAATATCTGGCAGGCCGGAAAATGCCTGCGCTGAATCTGGAACTGCACGAGCAGTTTAAATCGGGGCAGTTGAAATTGTTTTAAATGCTCGGGTCGGAGACCCTCGCGAAGTGGGCTCGGGGCGGAGGCCATCGCGAACTGCGGAGTGAATTTTTACTCCTTGTTAATCTTCACAAAATCCCTTCGTTGGTCGTGGGCTTCCCTGAAGAAGGTCATGTTGTTATTCGCATGGCGAATGGCTCTGGAAAAATACTCAATAATGGCGTCTCTTTGTTCATGGTTTTCGGAAAGGCAGTCTTCCTGTTTTGAATTAAAAACTACTACAGAAGCATAAGCCTCATCACAATTCGAGATGCCCGAAGCTCCTACTGTATACAATTCATCAGAATCCTTGAACAACTTGATGTTATTCCAAATGAACGATTCCTCGCACTCTAAACATGTACGCACATAAATATCCCATCTCCCAAATTTATCAAAGAGCGCTTTTTCGGTATAACCATAGGAATAAACTGCATTGAACCGCAGTTCATGTATATAGATGCTATCCATTTCTATGATGCTCAAAAAAGGCTTGACCTCATAATCCTTATACCCGTTTTTATACAGGTAGGGAAGAGCCGGATTGCTAGTCTTGACCCGCTTTCCAACTTCATTTGAATTTTCAACTTTTGCCGGAAAAATAACACAACTGCTAAAGGATACAAGCAGCATTAGATGAAGAGCAATTAATATCCTCTGTTTCATGGGCGTTTGAGGGTTAAAAAATCAATATTTGCTTCTGGAAGATACTACTATATCTTTTCCGGGAATCTTTGAGGCTGTAAATATGTTACTCCAAAGGTAATCCAACCCGGAAATGCCAATTCATAAAAATACAGCTTTTTAATGAAAACTGCATGAATTCCAACCCCCACAATGAGTACCTTTGCGCCCTCCCAGACAAAACCGATAATTCTAAAATCTGCAATCTGCATTCTGATATCTGCAATAAACTACCATGTACCGTACCCATACTTGCGGAGAACTCCGCATCAGCGATGTAAATAAAGAAGTAACCCTGAGCGGCTGGGCTGCCATCGTGCGCGACAAAGGCGCCCTGCTCTGGATAGACCTGCGCGACCGTTATGGCATCACACAATTGGTGATGGATGAGAATTACACCTCCAAAGAATTGTTTGAAACAGCCAGATCCATTGGCCGTGAATTCGTACTTCAGGCTACCGGAACGGTAATTGAACGCGCCTCCAAGACAAACAAGATCCCTACCGGTGAAATTGAGATAAAGGTGACTGAGCTAAAAATCCTGAACGCTTCCAAGACACCTCCTTTTACCATTCAGGATGATACCGACGGCGGTGACGACCTGCGCATGAAGTACCGCTACCTGGACCTTCGTCGCAATGCGGTGCAGAAAAACCTACTGTTCAGATCCAACCTGGCCATTGAAAGCCGGAAGTACCTGGCAGGTATTGGTTTTATCGAAGTAGAAACACCAAACCTGATCAAAAGCACTCCGGAAGGAGCCCGCGATTTCGTGGTGCCCAGCCGGATGAATAAAGGTCAGTTTTACGCCCTGCCCCAATCGCCACAAACTTTCAAGCAAATCCTCATGGTGGCGGGTTTTGACAAGTATTTCCAGATCGTGAAATGTTTCCGCGATGAAGATTTGCGCGCCGACCGCCAGCCGGAGTTTACGCAAATAGACTGTGAAATGTCGTTCGTGCATCAGGAAGATATTCTAAACACTTTTGAAGGAATGACCAGGCACCTGTTTAAAAATGTATTGAACATAGAACTAGGTGATTTCCCTCGCATGACCTACGACGAAGCCATGCGCCGATTCGGCTCCGATAAACCCGACATGCGTTTCGAAATGGAGTTCTCTGACCTCACCGATGTAGCCAAAGGAAAAGGCTTTCCGGTGTTCGACAGTGCGGAGTCGGTATTGGCCATCTGTGCACCTGGTTGTGCTGGCTATTCCCGCAAACAGGTTGATGAACTTACCGAATGGGTAAAGCGCCCGCAGATCGGTGCAAAAGGACTGGTTTACGTAAAACTGGAAGAAGACGGCAGTCTGAAATCCAGCGTGGACAAGTTTTACAGTCAGGAAGATTTGAAACAATGGGCAGAACGCTGTGGCGCCAAAACCGGCGACCTTTTACTGGTGCTTTGCGGAGAAGAAGAAAAAACCCGCAAACAACTTTGCGAATTGCGCCTGGAAATGGGTACACGTCTCGAACTACGCAAAGCCGGAGATTTCAAGCCACTTTGGGTACTCGATTTCCCGCTGCTGGAATGGGATGAGGAAGAAAATCGTTTCTTTGCCATGCACCACCCCTTCACTTCGCCGAAGCCAAATGACATTCCAAAAATGGAAAGCAATGATCGCCAGGTACTAAAATCCATGCGCGCCGACGCTTATGACCTCGTGATCAATGGCTCTGAAATTGGCGGAGGTTCCATACGTATTCACGACCGCGATTTACAGGCGCGGAATTTCAAACTGCTCGGATTTACGCAGGAAGAAGCGGAAGCTCAATTCGGCTTCCTGTTGGGAGCCTTTGAATTTGGTGCACCACCACACGGTGGCATCGCCTTTGGCTTCGATCGATTGTGTTCCGTGATGAATGGCGCCAGTTCTATCCGTGATTTTATCGCGTTCCCGAAAAACAACCAAGGCCGCGATATGATGATCGATGCACCGGATGCTATTAACCCGAAACAACTGGAAGAACTGGGCATAAAAATAGTAGAGTCTAAACCTTGATTTATGTGATTTTTATGATTTGAATGATGTAAAAAGCTGATTTCAAATGATAACCCTGAGTCAAGGGGATTGAATTTCAAAACTAAATTGCGCTTTTTCCAAAGCTCTTATTTGCAACCGACATGAAACAACTGCCAAACGCACTCACGCTCGCCAATCTCTTTTGCGGATGCTGTGCGTTTGTATTTGTGTTATATGGTGAGCCTGTTATCGCAGCTATGCTTACAGGAGCCAGTTTGGTGTTTGATTACCTGGATGGTATGGTTGCGCGTGCGCTTGGAGTGAGTTCGCCAATAGGAAAGGAACTGGATTCTTTGGCGGATGTGATCAGTTTTGGTGCGGTACCTGGGGCTATGATTTTCCAACTGCTTACAGATGGGCAAACTATTATACAGCAGGGTGAAGGATTTAAAATGATCAGTTTTGTTGGGTTCCCGGCATTTATACTTTCCGCTTTTTCCGGTTATCGGCTTGCCAAATTCAACCTGGACACCCGCCAAGGAAATTATTTCATAGGACTTGCGACTCCAGCTTGTACCATGTTTGTTTTAGGACTACATCTGGCACACCACTACAACCGCTTCGGTCTCGCAGAAATGATTGCCAATCAATGGTTTTTATATGCTTTGGTAATAGTTTTATCCTGGTTACTGGTAAGCGAGATCCCGATGTACGGCATGAAAATCAAGAGAGCCGATTTGGCTTCCAATGTATTAAACATAGCCTTTGTGGCCTTATTCATCGTGTTGGTGATCATACTGAAAGAGTTGGCTTTATCGGTCATCATTCTGAGTTATGTACTTTTGTCGCTGTTTTCCAGAAACAAGATCCTTTCGAATTAACCTTAATTGAATTTATACATGAAATTTATCGCTGAAATTGACATAATGCCACACAAAGAATTGCTCGACCCGCAAGGCAAGGTTGTGGTAAACAATATGAAGCACCTCGATCTAAGCGGCATTGAAGACGTGCGCATCGGTCGCCACGTGAGCATGAGCCTGGACGCTTCAAACGAAGCTGAAGCTCGTGAGAAAGTAGATACCGCCTGCAAAAAACTGCTGGCCAATCTCATCATGGAAACCTACCACTTCGATCTGAAGCAGGCATAAATTTGTCCTCCTTCCATGCTGTACATTGTTCCAACACCCATTGGCAATCTGGAAGACATCACGCTGCGTGCCATCCGCATTCTGAAGGAAGTCTCCTGTGTGCTGGCTGAGGATACCCGCACCAGCAAACGCTTGTTGGATCACTACGAAATCAAAACCCCGCTCCGATCTTTCCACGCGCACAACGAACACGCCGTTGTAGAGCGCATCACCGATGAGCTCGCTTCGGGTACCACCATGGCTCTGGTTTCCGACGCCGGTACTCCGGGCATCAGCGATCCCGGTTTTTTACTGGCCAGAGCCTGTCAGAGGAAAGGCATAAAAGTGGAGTGTCTGCCCGGCGCTACCGCATTTGTACCAGCGCTGGTGGCCAGTGGCCTCCCATGCGATATCTTTCATTTTGAAGGATTTCTGCCACACAAAAAAGGTCGCCAAACCCGACTGAAATACCTGACTGCACTAGCGCACACTTTCGTGTTGTATGAATCGCCATTCCGCCTGCTCAAATGCCTCGATGAACTGATCAGCTTTTGTGGAGAAGATCGTCAGGCCTGTGTAGCCCGGGAACTCAGCAAAAAATTTGAAGAAGTGAAAACAGCCTCCCTGGCAGAGCTGAAGGAGCATTTTTCACAGAAAGAAGTGAAGGGAGAGATCGTGGTGGTAGTAGCAGGGACTTAATGCGCAATGTACCAATGCGAAATGTACCAATGCGAAATGTGCAATTTATCAAAACTCGAGCAGAAACCTTGTTCCACGTCCTACTTCCGAGCTAACCCTCAGGTCTCCACCATGTTGCTGCATGATCTGGCGAGAAATACTGAGTCCAACTCCGGTTCCTTCCTGTTTGGTTGTGAAAAACGGAATGAATATTTCGTCGAGTAAGTCTGAGGGGATTCCGGGGCCATTATCCTCCACTTCTATAAAAGGGCGGCCACGGGAATCAGCGCCGGCCCTCAGGGTTATTCGCCAATCTTTGCGGGCCCTTTCTGCATTCGCTTTTACAATTGCTTCCCGGCCATTTTTCATCAGGTTAATCAGGGTCATCTCTATCTGCGATGGGTCGATGGTCAGGAACAGATCGCTGGGCTGAATAAAATACTCGACTTTAATTTGGACGGTTTTTTGTTCAACTTCTGCCAAAGAAACAACCTGCTCCAACAGTTTTTGCGCGCTGATGGTTTCATATTTCGGGGTTGGAATGGCGGTAAAGGAGCGATAGGCATCAACGAAAGTCATCAGACCACGACTCCGGGTTGCCACAACATCCAGGGCTTCCTTAAGATCTTCGGTCGGAGGGCTTGGAGCCAGCTCTTCCCGTACAATCACCTGCATGGTTTCAACCAGTGATACAATAGGTGTGATGGAGTTCATCATTTCATGACGCAACACCCTTGCGAGGTTTCGCCATGCATCCACCTCCCTGCGCTGAAGCTCCGTGTGAATATTCTGAATCGTGAGAAGAAAAACCGTACGTCCCTGCAAATTTAGCTTAACACCTTGCACTGCCAATTGACGACTGGAATCTGGCTGATACAATAACTTGCTTTTTCCGCTTAGGTCCTGTACAAAATCAATCAGTGGTTGATGCTGTTTGGGCAAATCGTTCAGATGATTGAGGCGATACAAACCCAGCTGTTGGAAAGCTGCGCTGTTGGACACCAGGACATTCATATTGGCATTAAAAGCCACCAGTCCGGTACTCAGATGCTGCACCATCGTATTGAGAAATAACAAATTGGCTTCTTTCTCGGCTCTTGTTTGCCGAAAAGCTTCCAGTACTTCATTGAACTGCCGGTTGACATCTTCAAATGAAGGCCCTTTTTCTTTGGCGGAAGAAAAGCGAATGGCGAAATCGGAATAACGGACACTTTCAAACAACCTGGCGAGTCGCCGGTTTGTGTCGTTGACATAGTGCAATAAATTGAAAGCGGCTACTCCTGCAAGTCCCAGAAATAGAAGCGGTAAAAAGACACCTCCAATTTCATTTACCCACAAAAAAGCACCGGCCAGTATCAGGACGAAAATCGTTGCGATACGCAATGACAGATTAGCAGAAAATGAACGGGCAAATAGCATGAATAGCGGGTTTTGTTAAAAATATAACTTCGGGTTATCGAGCATCTTCAGACCCAAAACTCAAAGATTGTATTTCTCCAGGCGGCGGTACAAGGAGGCGCGCGTAAGACCCAGTTCCTGGGCCGCTTCAGTAATATTGCCCTGGTATTTTGACATCGCTTTTATAATGAGTTGTTTTTCCATGTCATCCAGGTTCATACTCGGTAAATCCAAATCTCCGGGAGTTGTCTGGGTATCTCTGAAAAAGAAATCATCAGGCTGCAGTCGCTCGGAATTTGACATGATCACGGCGCGTTCAACAGCATGTTGCAGTTCGCGGATATTACCGGGCCAGGGATAGCGAAGCATCTCTTTTAGCAGGGATGCACTCAGGCTGCTGGCAGGACGTTTGTATTTGTGGGCAAATTGCTTTAAAAAGTGATAGGTAAGCGGCTCAATGTCCTCCAGGCGCTCGCGAAGGGGCGGTAAATGTATTTCTATGGTATTGATGCGATACAATAGATCCTGCCTGAATTCACGGTTTTGAACAGCTGCATACAGGTCCTGATTGGTGGCGGCCAGCACGCGAACATTCACATTCCTTTGTCGATTGGAACCTACCCTGACGATTGCTTTTTCCTGAATAACTGTCAATAACTTAGATTGCTGTGTCATTGGCAGGTTGCCAATCTCGTCGAGAAAGATGGTACCACCATCGGCAGCTTCAAAGCGCCCTGCCCGGTCCTCTCTGGCATCGGTGAATGCGCCTTTGACGTGACCAAAAAGCTCACTTTCAAAAAGGGATTCCGTCAGGGCACCCAGATCTACCTTTATGAAATTACCCTGGACACGAAGACTTTGTCCGTGAATAGCCTTGGCAACCAGGTCTTTACCAGTTCCGTTTTCGCCCAACAAGAGCACATTAGCATCCGTATCTGCCACCTGTGCTACTGTTTGCATCACGGCATGCATAGCTTCACTCTGATAAATGATTTGTGGCAAATCACGAACGGCGGCCAGGTTAGCGCCCGATTGACTGGAAATGAGTTGGCTATTTTCTTCCATGCTGGAACTGAGGCGCATGGCAGCATGCAGGGTGGCCAGCAATTTATGATTGTCCCAGGGTTTGAGAACAAAATCCGTTGCGCCATTTTTAATGGCCTGCACCGCCAATTCAACATCACCAAAAGCTGTGATTAATACTACTACCGCATTTGGATCGATTTGCAGGATACGCTCAAGCCAGTCGAGTCCCTCCTGTCCGGAATGTCTGTTACTTTTCCCGAAATTCATATCGAGCAGGATTACGGCAAAACGCGTAGAAGCAAGCAATGCCGGAATATCGGAAGGATCGCGGGTGGTTTCTACTACGGCAAAGTGCCGTTTTAAAAATAACTTGCCGGCGCTGAGTACACCGGGGTTATCGTCGACTATTAAAATGTTGGCCTGATTCATCTGCATAATTGCTTTGTTACCGCAAAGACAATGCCCGCAGCTAAGCTATTGCAAATCAATGATTTTTTTTCGGTTTAGTGTCCGATTTCGGACACCAGCGTTCAAGTCCGAACAAACACCCTTTATTTTTCAGTTTGATATTTTATTGATAATCAGATGATTATACAATTGGCACGGGCTTCTCTATTTGTTTATCAACACTCACCATTCAACAGTTTAAAAAGTGGATCGTCCGATAAAGAAAAAAACGTTTACCCCGCAACGCATAGGCATTGGGTTGGTAGTAATTGCTTTTCTTGTCTTTGCAGTAAATACCATGATCAATGGCAGCAATAGCAGCCTGAATGTGGAACGGGAGAAATTAACGCTCAGTCAGGTTGAACAGGGAGTGTTTGATGAATTTATTGTAGTTACAGGGGTGGTACAGCCATTGAAAACCTATCAACTCGACGCCATCGAGGGTGGATACGTTGCGGAAAAATTGCTGGACGGAGGGGCGAAAGTCAAAAAAGGAGACTTGATCCTTAGCCTGGAAAACCAGAGCCTGATGCTCGACTTCGTGAACCGGGAAACACAGATGTACGACCTGATCAACAATTTGGAGAACACCAGACTCCAGCTAAAACAAGATAAATTTACCCTTAAGAAAGTGCTCTCCGAACTTGATTTTCAAATACTGCAGGCCAAAGACGAATTTGACCGGAACAGTACATTGTTTGCTGACCATATCATCAGCCAGCAGGAATTTACAAAAACTAAAATTTCATACGAGCGCTTGGTGCAACAACGCGCCATTGAGATTGAGAACCAAAAATTTCAGGAAGAAAACAGTGTCACACAAATCAGACAACTGGAAGGAACGCTGGATCGTACAAAGCTTAACCTGAAAATGATGAAAGACAATCTGGCGAATCTTTCGGTGAGGGCTCCTGTATCTGGACTTCTTTCCAGGGTAGATGTTGAAATTGGCGCCAGCATTACGGCCGGACAAAACATCGGTCAGATTGACGATCTGAACGGTTTTAAAATGCGGGTGGAAGTGGATGAACACTACGTATCACGCATTTTTCCCGGCTTGGAGGGTTCTTTCGAATTTAATGGAGTGCTGGTAAAACTGCAGGTTTCAAAGGTGTTTCCTGAAGTCCGCAACGGCCGTTTTGATGTTGACATGAGTTTTGAGGATGAGATTCCATCCGGGATCAGACGGGGACAGTCGGTACCTGTGCGCTTACAGTTGGGCAAACCTGCCCAGGCGCTTTTGCTTCAAACCGGTGGATTCTTCTCTTCTACCGGAGGCAACTGGGTTTATGTATTGGAACCCGGAGGGGATAAAGCGGTAAAACGCGATATTTCCCTGGGTCGCAAGAACCCGCAATTTTTTGAAGTACTCAGCGGACTGGAAGCCGGAGAAACAGTCATTACCAGTACCTATGATAACTATGGAGAAAAGGATGTATTGAATTTGAAATAAAACAAGGTGATTTTGAATACCCCGAAATACCCTGATACTGCTTATTAAAACCATTAAAATGACATGATAAAAACAACTGATCTGCAGAAGCTATTTACAACTGAAGAAGTCGAAACCACAGCGCTAAATGGCATCGATCTGCAAATTGACAGCGGGGAGTTTGTGGCGATCATGGGTCCATCGGGCTGTGGCAAGTCGACCCTGCTCAACATACTTGGGCTACTCGATAATCCGAGTGGTGGCAAATACCATTTCTACGATACCGAAGTGTCGGGATTGAGTGAGCGCCAGCGCGCCGGTCTCCGCAAAGGGAATATCGGGTTTGTATTTCAGTCTTTCAATTTGATTGATGAGCTCACGGTATTCGAGAATGTTGAGTTGCCACTGCTATATCTGAAAGTTTCCGCTTCCGAGCGAAAGAAAAGCGTAGAGGCAGCCCTCGAACGTATGAACATCATGCACCGTCGCAACCATTTTCCGCAACAGCTTTCAGGGGGACAACAGCAAAGGGTAGCCATTGCACGCGCAGTGATCGCACAACCCAAAGTGATCCTGGCCGATGAGCCTACGGGAAACCTCGACTCTGCGAACGGACTTGAGGTGATGAATTTGCTTTCACAGCTCAATCAGGATGGCGCCACCATCATCATGGTGACCCACTCTCCGCACGATGCCGGATTTGCCCACCGGATCGTCAACCTGTTCGACGGTAAGGTAGTTACAGAAAATTTCCATGTGTAACCATTATACAAAGCCCTGGTATGATTGAACTAAAAGACATAGAGCGCTATTTCCAAACAGGTTCCCTGAAGACCTATGTGCTGCGCTATGTCACCGCTAAAATTCTTGAAGGTGAATTTGTAAGCATCATGGGGCCTTCCGGCGCCGGGAAAAGCACCTTGCTGAATATCATCGGGATGCTGGAAGAACCAACAGCCGGTGAATACTGGTTCCTGGGAGAAGGTGTTCATAAATTTAATGAACGCCGACGGGCGGAAATGTACAGGGAGTACATCGGGTTTGTGTTTCAGGCATATCACCTCATAGATGACCTGACGGTTTATGAAAACCTGGAGGCGCCCTTGATCTATAAAAAAGTACCTTCTGCAGAACGTAAGAGCCGTATTGCCGATCTGCTCGACCGCTTCAATATCGTGGCTAAAAAGGACCTGTTTCCCAATCAGCTTTCAGGCGGACAGCAGCAGTTGGTAGGCATAGCCAGAGCCCTGATCGGACGGCCAAAACTGATCCTGGCCGATGAACCGACCGGAAATCTGCAAAGTCAACAGGCAGAGGAAATAATGAGCATATTTCAACAACTGAATAAAGAAGAGGGAGTGACCATCATTCAGGTAACCCACTCTGAGGAGAATGCCGGATACGGGAATCGGATATTAAATCTGAAAGACGGAAAAATAGATGCCTGATTTTTCCACTGTCAAATTTCCCCCTGAAAAACCGTCTGTGACTACAAAATCCGGGGCACCAACTTTGCTAAAAAGCAATAAACAAAAACAACCAGCATGTTCAAGAATAACCTCCGCATCGCTATTCGTCAATTAACCAAAAACCGCACCTATGCCTTGCTCAATATTTTGGGTCTGGCCATTGGGATAGCAGCCAGCTTGCTCATTTACCGCATTCTTCGCTATGAATTAAGCTTCAATCAGAATTTTAGCAATAGTGAACGCATCGTACGGGTACTGACCAAAACAACAGGTTCAGAGAATGGCGATCAAACAAGCCGGGGCTTGCCGATTCCAGGTATGGCAGCCATAGAACAATCTATTTCACAGTTTGCCCACAGCACCCGCCTACATGAAGACTGGCCTACCATTACCATTCCGAAAGCCGGAGGAGGCCCTCCGCTTAAAAAGATCAGCATCAGCCAGAGTGAGATTTCCTTTTTTGCAGAGCCCGGCTTTGTAAAAATATTTGATTTAACATGGTTGGCAGGAAATCCCGAAACGGCTCTCAATGAGGTTGGCGATATAGTGCTCACAAGAAGAGTGGCGGAGTTTTGTTTTGGAAAAGTGGAAAATGCTCTCGAAAAAACCGTGGTAATGAACAATAATGTTCCCTGTATAGTACGCGGTGTTATTGAAGACCTTCCCTCAAATTGTGATTTCCCGATTTTCACCCTGGCGTCTTATGAAACGCTTCGTGCCTATGCCAGCCTCTATTTTTTCAGGGAAGAAGAATGGGGGTCGATCAGCAGCAACGATCAGTTTTTTGCTTTACTGCAGGACAAGAACCAATTCTCTGCAGCCAGTTCAGCTATGGCTCAGGTAGGGCAACATGAATTGAATGAACGCAAAAAAAAGCGAAATCTCCATACCAGCTTTGTGTTGCAGTCTTTGGGAGATATGCACTACGATGAAGAAGTAGGCAGTGCCGGCACACACACCATTAGTTGGTCCCGGCTATGGGTTCTGGGGACCATTGGTTTATTGGTGTTGCTGATGGCTTGTTTCAATTTTATCAATCTGGCCACTGCATTGTCGACCATGAGAGCCCGGGAGGTTGGCGTGCGAAAAGCATTAGGAAGCAACAGGAACTCATTGATCGCGCAGTTTATGACAGAAACAAGTTTGATTGTGGCTTTTTCTCTGGCAGTTGGGGTGGGCCTGGCCTTTGTGTGCGCCCCGCTGCTTAAGCATATTTCGGATGTTCCGGATACCCAGCCATTTCTGAGCGATCCCATACTCTGGCTGTTCCTGGCTGTCATAGGGGTTCTTGTCACCTTATTGTCGGGATTCTACCCATCCCTGGTGCTATCTGGATTTAGTCCCATAAAGGCGCTTCGGAGCAATCTGACTACCGCAAAGGGTGGCGGCGTTTCTCTTCGAAAAATACTGGTAGTTTCACAGTTCACCATAGCACAAGCGCTTATCATTGGCGCTGTGGTCACGATTTCCCAACTCAATTATATCCGTGAAATGGATTTGGGATTTAACAAGGACCTGGTGTTGACAACCCGTTTTAATGCCGACAGCATAGGTCTTACCAAACTGGCTACTATGAAACAAAGGCTCCTTCAACTCCCGAAAGTTGAATATGTCAGTTTTTCGAGCGACCTGCCTGCATCCGGCAATACCTGGTCGAGCAATTTTAATATTGACAGAAGGCCGGAAGAACCGGATTTTCACACATCGGTAAAGCTATGCGATGAAGACTACCAGAAAACATTTGGTCTGGAGATGCTGGCGGGGCATTGGTTTACGGCAAGCGATACAGTTAAGGAATATGTCGTAAATGAAACAATGTGCCGGAAGCTCGGAATGGCTCCGGAGGAAATCGTTGGCAAAGTTTTCAGACTTGGCGGGCAAAGCTGGTTCCCCATAGTGGGCGTTGTAAAGGACTTTCATTCGCACTCATTGCACGAGGAGTACGAAGCCTTGACATTATTACCCAATAAAACATTTTACTCCGGAATCGGCATTAAAATTCGTCCCGGTGACATTTCTGGCACCACCAATGCCATTCGCTCTGTGTACGACGAAACCTTCCCCGAGCAAGTGTTTGAGTCGGAGTTTTTTGACGAATCCATTGCCAACTTTTACGAAAGCGAATCGCGATTTTCAGACTTCTGCAAAGGCATAGCCGCCCTGGCTATTCTGATCGGATGCCTGGGTTTGTTTGGACTCGCTACTCATGCCGCTGCCCGACGAACCAAAGAGATCGGCGTGCGGAAAGTCCTGGGTGCTTCGGTTGGCAATATAACCGGACTCCTTACACGCGATTTTCTTGCGCTTGTGCTGTTAGCCATTTTGATCGCCACCCCATTGGCATACTACTTCATGGATAAATGGCTGTCTGATTTTGTGTTCCGAATTGATATGAAGTGGTGGATGTTCGCCATGGCCTGTTCCGGTGCTGTACTGGTTGCCTTTTTTACCGTAAGCTTTCAAAGCCTGAAAGCTGCGCTGGCCAACCCGGTCAATAGCTTAAGGACTGAATAAAATAATCTGACTTCCCTCTTATTGTACGGTAATCGGTCATAAGGAAACTGGGGTACTAAATTAATATACCTCCGGCACCATTCTTTGGATCATGCTTTACGATATACAGCAAGTCTGTTAAGATCAAACATCCGGTATGCCCGGGTTAAAAACAAGAAATATGAAGGCAAAAATTATGCTCAGTATCCTCCTTCCTCTGTCATTTTTTTACATGCGTGCACAGAAATGCGAGGTATTAACCGCACCAGAAATGCCCCTGGTATTTGAATCCGTATCCTTTTCGGCCGAGCAGGGAAGTGTAACCATTAAATGTATTGCGCCTGCCAACCTTTCACAGTTTGAATTTATTGCCGAGGATACCCATTACGCGTTTGAATGGGATGCATTTACTCAGGCCAGGTGTTTTCCGATGAAACTTAACTTCAAACCGGGGAAAGTGATCATAAAATATAAAATGAAAGGAGAAAAAGAGAAAACACTTGAATTGAATATTGAAGCGAATGAGGCATTGAAACTCAGCATTTAAACACCTTGGCTATGTTGTTGAATTATATCACCATCGCAATCCGAAACCTCAGAAAACACCCGCTTTATTCCGGGTTGAATATAGTAGGCCTGGCACTTGGTATCGCCGCCTGCCTCCTCATCTTCCTGTACCTTGCCTATGAAACCAGTTATGATAACTGGAATGATCGAGCAGACCGCACGGTTCGTGTGGCTTCTGATATCAATTACGGTGGTAGTCAGATGGGCTTTGCAGTTGCCGGTGCTGTTATCGGCCCCGACTGTGGTCGGGAGTTGCCGGAAGTTCAGTCATGGTGCCGTTTTCGCAACCGGGGAAGTTATCTGGTAAGGCGGGAAGGCGAACTGCAATCAAACATTCGCGAAGAAGACGTGCTGACAGTAGACAGCAGTTTTTTCGAAGTTTTTCCGGTAAAAGTGCTACAGGGCGATCCATTACACTGTCTGACACAACCAAATTCGATCGCCATTTCTCGGAGTCGGGCCGAAAAATTCTTCTCCTCCCCTCAATTGGCTATGGGGCAAACACTGATGCTTGAGAACGAGGATCGAAGGCTAATAACTGCAGTGTTTGAGGATATGCCGCAAAACACCCATTTCCGCGCCGACTTACTGCTATCCCTTGTGAATGATCAGGAGGTACAGGAATCGCCTCCTTTTTGGGGCATGAACAACAACTTCCAAACCTATTTATTGCTCCGGAAAGGAACTGACAAGGTTGCTTTTTCTAAAAAATTCGAGCAGCTTGCCAGGCAGAAAATTGCCATTACGGCCCAACAAGTGATGGGTTTCTCCTTGGAAGAATTCGAAAAAACCGGCCAGTATGCTCATTTTTACTTGCAAAACATTCCGGATATCCACTTGCACTCGGATTTAACTGCCGAACTGGCGGTCAATGGCAACATCCGCTATGTTTGGGTATTCAGCGCCATTGCCCTCTTCATTCTGCTCATCGCCTGCATTAATTTTATGAACCTGGCTACTGCGCGATCTTCTATGCGTGCGCGGGAAATCGGAGTGCGCAAAGTACTTGGCGGCACAAGAACTGGATTAATGGGGCAATTTTTAACTGAATCTATTCTGGTCTCTGCATTGTCGGTGGGCTTGGCTTTGCTTTTAGCCACCATGGTGATGGCGCCCTATAATGAACTAACCGGACGGGATTTATCCATTCCTTGGGCTCAGCCTCTGTTCTGGCTCACGCTGGCTGGTGGTGCCGGATTGGTTGGTTTGCTGGCCGGGAGTTATCCGGCATTTTTCCTGTCCGCTTTTAATGCTGTTCAGGTTGTGAAAGGGGATCCGTCGGGACCAGGACGGAAAAAGGTTGGTTTTCGCAGTGTGCTGGTTGTGTTCCAGTTTTCGATCTCCGTTGTTTTGATCCTGGCAACCATCCTGGTATTTAAGCAATTACACTATATACAGACCAAGTCTCTGGGTTTTCAAAAAAGCCAGGTTATTATTCTGGACGATGCCTATGCCCTTGGAGATCGAATTTATGCCTTTAAGAATGAGATATTGCAAAATCCGGCAATCGAATCCGCTACGGTTTCAGGGTATTTACCCGTTCCAAGTAGTCGCAGCGATATGAACTTTTTTACAAGCAGGGTAATAGAAGTAGACAATACAGTGGATATGCAGCGCTGGAGGGTAGATTCAGATTACTTTAAAACGATGGGAATGGATCTACAATCGGGCCGCTTTTTCGACCCTGCTATTCGGACAGACAGCAGCGCAGTGATTATCAATGAGGCGGCTGCCAAGCTTTTTGGCTTTGATGATCCCTTGGGTAAGAAAATTTATACGCTTGATAACACCCCGGGCAGTACCCCAAAGCCGGAAGATTTTAAGGAACTTGAAGTAATTGGCGTTGTTAGGAATTTTCACTGGGAAAGCCTGCGCAGCAACATCGGCCCCTTGTGTTTTCAATTGGGGCGCTCGCGTGGTCTTGCCAGTTTCCGTTATACAGGTAAAGACACGGAAGCCGTTATAGCATCCCTGGAAAAAGAATGGAAAAGCCTGGCTCCCGACCAGCCTTTTAGTTTCCGTTTTCTGGATGATGCTTTCAACCGGATGTACCGGGCTGAACAGCGCATAGGTACCCTGGCCGGGCTTTTTGCCCTCTTATCTGTAATAATTTCATGCCTGGGTTTATTTGGGCTCTCGGCATTCACGGCAGAGCAGAGAACAAAGGAAATTGGCATCAGGAAAGTTCTCGGTGCTTCGGTGCTGGGTATTACATCCCTTCTGACAAAAGACTTTCTAAAACTGGTGGTGATCGCCATTCTTATCGCTTCCCCTCTATCCTATTATTTGATGGGGGACTGGCTCTCGGATTTTGCTTATCGCATTGATATTCAATGGTGGATGTTTGCAACGGCTGCCGTGATTGCCGTGATAATTGCCATTGTAACCGTCAGCCTTCAAAGTATAAAAGCTGCGCTGGCCAACCCGGTGAAATCGCTTCGAAACGAATAATCCAGGCAACATAACCATAATAAAGCTATGATCACCAACTACTTCAAGCTCGCCCTGCGCAACCTGGCAAAGCACCGTTTGTTCTCTGCCATCAACATATTCGGACTATCACTGAGCATGTCTGTTTGTCTGCTTATTTTAATGCTGTTGCAGGAGGCCTACCGCTACGATAATTTTCACCCTGATAGCGACCGGGTTTATCGAATCAACACAGAGGCCATCCGAAAAAACGGAGGGAGCGAGTCTTATGCTTCTACCCCTTATCCACTGGCTTCCGTACTAAAGCAACGGTACTCACAAGTAGAAAACAGTTGCCGGTTTATGCGCAGCTTTAACAGCGAAGCGTCGTGCAGCGGAAAAATTTTGCCGGTTCAGGGGCTGCTAACTGAACCTTCCTTTTTTCAGATGTTTGGCTTTCAGCTGCTGGAGGGAAATGCCGCCACAGCGCTGAAGGAGCCTTTTTCGATCGTTCTGACACAAAAACTGGCAGACAAATTTTTCCCTCGTGAATCGGCGCTTGGAAAAACGATGGAATTGAGGGGCATTGGTGCATTTCAAGTAACCGGGATACTGGCCGACTTTCCTGGAAAAACACATTTTGAATTTGAAGCCCTTGGTTCGGCATCTTCCATCCCGGCCATGGAGGCCTCTGGGACTTTAAGCAAACTGTCGGATGACTGGACCGACTATTATCAGACCTATTCATTTATAAAATTGGCTAAAGGAGCTTCCTGGGGACAAACAGAATCGGATCTGGCGGCAGTTTCCAGCTCAATGTACAGTAAGCTGACTCTTGAAAGCCGGGATGCCGATTACCGCTTTTATTTGCAGCCACTTGAAAAAATCACCCCTGGCCCTATTCTCAGCAATAGTATGGGCAGAGCGTTGCCGGCCATGCTGTTGTGGTTCCTAACTGCTTTGGGAGCCATAATTATGCTCTCAGCCTGTTTCAATTATACAAACCTGACTCTCTCCAGAGCCCTTTCCAGAGCGAAAGAGATTGGTGTGCGCAAGGTGATCGGCGCTTCTCGACAACAGGTGATCGGACAATTGCTTACCGAAGGGGTATTGACCTCCCTGATCGCATTGGGCGGTGGCTGGTTGCTGATGAAACTGGTACAACCCGGGTTTAACAGCCTTTCCTTTGCTGCATTCACAGATCTTTCTGTCAAAGCTGATGCGATGACGGCGCTGTGGTTTTTGGGATTTGCAGTGGTGATAGGCATTATTGCCGGACTCCTGCCTGCGCTTACGATGTCGCGAGTTAGTCCGACAGCAGTATTGCGCAAATTGGAGAGTATCAAACTTTTCAAACGCGTTGGCCTACGCAAGGTGTTGCTGGTATCTCAATTCACGGTTTCCCTGGTTTTTATCATTTTAGTTACGGTGATTGCGCGGCAGATTGGGTTTGTTATGAGCCTGGATTACGGATTTAACACAAGTCGTATACTCAATATTAAACTTCAAGGAGTGGATCCGGAAAAACTCATTCCGGCATTTGCTGCACTTCCTGGAGTGGAGAACATTTCAGCAGCATCTCACAATATGGGCACTTTTGAGGATTCATCTGATGATGTCCGTTGCAGTCCCAATGCGGAACCTGAGGCAGTACGCGATTACTCTGTCGACAGGCATTTTGCAGACAATATGGGTCTGACATTTATTGCCGGAGAAAATTTTCCAGAGAATCCACCACACGGGAAAGAGTCTTTTTTGATAGTAAATGAACGTTTTGTAGAGAAATATAATTTGGGAACTCCCGCTGAAGCCATTGGTAAACGAATCCTGATTGGAGACAGTACGTCGGTTATTCTAAGGGGTGTGATAAAGGATTTTTTATATAAACCTGCTAATTATGCTTTAGAGCCTTTGATGCTGCGCAATGATCCGGACTACTGGCGGCTGTTGAATATAAAACTGGCAGCAGGCAATCCGGCGTCTACCATAGCTGCTTTGCAAGGTGTGTGGTCAGAGTTGGTACCTGAACGTGAGATGGTTTCTGAATTTTATGAGGAAACGATAGAGGAGAATTACGCCAACTTAAATGATATACTGATCATCATTTCCTTTTTTGGTTTCCTGGGAATAGTCATTGCCGCTATGGGATTATTGGGCATGGCAACCTATACCGTAGAAACACGAACCAAGGAAATCGGCGTGCGGAAAGTTATGGGAGCTTCCATCCTTGATCTTGTGCTGCTGCTTTCCCGCAGCTTTTTATGGCTGCTGGGCATCGCCGCAGTCCTGGCCATTCCAATTGGATGGTTTTTGGGAACACAAATGCTGAATATTTTTGCCCATAGAATAGAGCTGGGGCTCGGAGTGATACTCCCAGGCATTTTGCTGTTGCTGTTGGTTGCTGTACTCACCATCGGCACGCAAACGCTGCGGGGTGCGCTGGGGAATCCGGTGACGGCTTTGCGCGATGATTGAGTATTGGGATCAGGTTTTACCTTTTGTTTTAATTAAAACTTGTTCTAATGCGAATAGATAATTGAGGCTCTCCGAGGTCTGGGGAGCTTGTGAGAGTCTTCGACCCGAAAATCACCTTTTCATTTTCTCCAACGCCGAATTTCCCATCGTATTCAACAAACTGGGTACTGCCATGCCAACATGACGCTCCAGTACAATGCCTTGGGGATCGAGGAATAGAACAGTAGGCAGTTGAGTCACTTCATAAATATCAGCAATGGTGCGGCCGGCGGGCGAGTCGAAGTCGGTATGGAAGTTTAGGAAATGATTATTGAGGTAGGTGAAGACATCTGTTTGTGGGAAGACTTCTTCCTCCATGACTTTGCAGGGGGCGCACCAGGATGCAAAAAACACGACAAATACGGGTTTGTGTTGCTCATTGGCCATTTCCAAAACCGGCATCAGTCGTTCACTGTCGAGCCAGGCAATATTTACGGCCTGATTGGAAACGGGCACAGAGGTAACAACAGGCTCCGGAGTACTTCGAACAGGCCCCGAACCGCTTTTTTTATATGGGTCACAGGCAGTTACCAATAGACTGGCAAGTAGGTATATCAGACCGTTTTTCATAGGTATTGATTGCAAACGCGGCACAAGTCAAAAAATTGGCATGTATTGAAATTTAATATTCAGTCTATATCTGATGTATCACCCCATTATTGAGTTGAAAATCTCAACATTGCATACCGCTCAATGACATTTTGTTTCGCGCAGATTTTACACAGATTTTTTCGCAGATTCTACGCAGAAGTTTCTGGGTAAAATATGTGAGATCGCATCTTAATTTGATTTCTAAAGAGAAAAGCTTGCTTTGAGAGTTCAGCAGAAATACTTCAATTAATCATGGCAAACTCATAAAATCAAATCAATCACCTAAATCACAAAAATCAAGGTCAAAGACCCCTACGCTTCATCTCTTCCCGAATGAGCAATAACTCGCGGCCTGCATCTCCCGTTACCGAAGTGTTTTCCTGGGCGCGTCGGATCAGATAGGGAATCACCTCTTTTACCTGTCCATAAGGCAGATATTTGGCCACTCGGAAGCCGCCATGTGCCAGATTGAACGTGAGGTTGTCGCTCATGCCAAACAGTTGACTGAACAGCGTATTCGGATGATCATTCCGGATATTCTTTTTCGCCATGATATCCACCATGAGCTGCATGCTGTCGGCATTATGGCTGGCATTGCACACGGCCATATTTTCCACATGGTTCAGGCAAAAACGCAGTGCGGTGTTGTAAAAATCGTCGGTAGTGTTTTTATCGGGATTGATTGGGCTTTCATACCCCTTCTCCTCTGCTCTAAGTCTCTCCTTCTCCATATAAGCGCCACGCACCAGTTTGGCGCCCAGCATAAACCCGGCTTCGCGCGCCCGGTCATAACTTTCGGTGAGGAATTGCAGGCGGTCGTGGCGGTATAACTGGTATGTGTTGTACACCACCACTTTTTTCTTGTTGTATCGCTTCATCATCAGCCAAACCAAATGGTCCAGCGTATCCTGAATCCAGCTTTCTTCTGCATCGAAAAACACAGCGACTCCTTTCTTCTCTGCGTGGTAACAAATGGCGTCAATGCGTTTAAGGGCATTTCTGTATTCAAAAACTTCGTCGCGGCTAAGAGTTTGTGCTGATTGAATGCGCTCGAGTAAGGCGAAGCGGGCCAATCCGGTTATTTTGGAGCTGATCACCGGAACTGTTTTCACGGAGCGGGAAGCAAAGTCAATGGCCTTGATGTTCTCATTCATGGTGAGATTGAAATCGGTTTCCGATTCCTTGCCTTCTGCGCCGTAATCCAGGATGGTGAGGGTATTGTGTTTGCCCAGCTTTTCGATATCGGGCTGACTATCAAGCAGGGTCGTTCCACCTACGAACTGATCAAAAATGGTTTTTTTAACCATGGTTTCGGCAAAAGGGATGTTGTATTCAACGGCCCATAATGCCAAGCGTGGAGCATATTTTGCGATCAACGGTCTGTTCATCATAGAGAACAGCCAGGCTGATTTCTTCAGTTCTTTATTGGTCAGGTGGGCAAAGGCAATCTCTGTATTCTTAAAATCTATCGTGGTGGTCATGATTCTGTTTGCCAAATATTCCAGGCTGCTTCTGCCTGGTGATGGAGCATGTCAAGGCCGTTTTGCACGTGACAACCACGTGCGCGGGCGTGCTGCAAAAGTAGTGTTTCAGCCGGATTGTATACGAGATCAAAGACCAAATTTCCAGCGTGCAGAATTTCCAATGGAACCGGTGGCATTTCCTGAGTATCCGGATACGTGCCGAGTGGTGTGCAATTGATCAGAAGGGTACTTGATTCGCGCCAATGGGTAAGAAAGGAATAGAACTTTTCATCTTCCTTTTTCGGATTCCTCGAAATGAAGTGGAACGGAATGTTCTGTTTTTGAAGCACGTAGGCAACGGCTTTGGCGGCACCTCCGGTTCCGAGGATGAAAGCGTATTTCACATCAGGCAATTTGCCGGTAAAATCATGCAAGCTCTTCTCAAAACCTATGACATCGGTGTTGTAGCCTGTAAGTTTTCGGTTACTGGAAATTTTAATGCAATTAACCGCTCCTACAGCCTCCGCACTTTTGTCCAGTTGATCAAGAAATGGAATTACAGATTGTTTATAAGGAATGGTTACGTTTAGCCCTCTTAAATCCGGAACGCGGGATAGCAGATCTGGCAGCTCCTGAATTTCAGAAATCGGATACAACTCATACCTGGCATCAGAAATGCCTTCCCGGATAAATTTTTCCGTGAAATACATTTTGGAAAATGAATGGCCCAGCGGCCAGCCGATGAGTCCGTATTGCAAATTGATCTTATTTACTAACCAGTCCAGCCTTGGCTGAAATCTCCAGCATCCGATCTATGCTGGCTACACCCTCTTTGATCACCCATTCAGGCAAAATGATCTCCGGCAACTCGTACTTCATGCAGAGGTACAGCTTCTCCATAGTATTCCGCTTCATGTGCGGACAATCGTTGCAGGCGCAGTTGTTATTAGGCGGAGCCGGAATGAAAGTTTTGTTTGGACTGGCCTTTTCCATCTGGTGCAGAATGCCGGCTTCTGTGGCTACGATAAACTCGGTAGCAGGGTCATGTATGGTATACTTCAGCAAGCCGGTGGTACTGCCGATGTAATCGGCCATTTCAAGGATATGCGCTTCACATTCAGGGTGAGCAATAAATTTGGCATTCGGATGCCGGTTCTTCAGTTTTACAATTCTTTCGTGACTGAAAATTTCGTGCACCATGCAAGCGCCATTCCAGATCACCATCTCTCTCCCCGTTTTTTTCTCAAGATAAGCTCCCAGGTTTTTATCCGGAGCAAAAATGATCTTTCTGTCTTCCGGTATGCTCTCAATAATCTGAACGGCATTGGTGCTGGTGCAACAAATGTCGGTCAGTGTCTTTAGTTCGGCTGTGCAGTTGATGTAGCTCACCACCACATGATCCGGGTATTTTTCCTTGAATTTGCGGAACAGATGCGGCGGACAAGAGTCGGCCAGGGAACACCCCGCCTTAAGATCAGGCAACAAGACCTTTTTGGATGGACTAAGCATTTTAGCCGTTTCCGCCATAAAATGCACTCCGGCAAAAACTATGATATCCGCCTCCGTTGCCGCGGCTTGCTGTGACAATCCCAGAGAATCACCAATGTAATCGGCTATGTCCTGAATTTCAGATTCCTGGTAGTAATGCGCCAGAATTACCGCATTCTTTTCCTTTTTCAAACGGTTTATCTCTTCCACCAGGTCGAGCGTGGGGTCTACATCAAGGTCGAGGTATCCGTTCCGGTCAAGGTTTTGGGTGGCACTGTCGAGGAGAGAGGTCATAGTTTTTAATGTGATAATTAGCTAATGTGATAATGTGCTAATTCGATAATTAGCTAATGGAGGTTGGGATGTATTTTGAATTTGATTTGGGGTTGTGCAAATTTAAAGTCTTCTTTCCCGAATTGTAATTCATTGAAAGCTCTTTGTGATTAAAAAACAGGATTCCCTCAGAATAGATCCAATAATCCCCCGAATTTATTCGGGGGGCGGGCAACGGGCAACGGGCCGCAGGGGGCGGGCGGTGCGTTACAGCAAAAGAACGAATCTTATGGACTTTTGTTCCCACCTTGGTCTGAATTGACATTAATCCACAAAATAGTTATCCGTTAATTTTTTTTGGGTGTTGTTTTGACTTGACTTGCGGGAGCAATTTTACAAGCGCGCAACATTTTTGAAAAAAAATGAAAATCGAAGCAGCGCATTTCCGGGGCTGGCCGTTAGAACAACATCTTTAATCACAAAACCGACGCACTAACCATGACAGCAACTTTCACGTACACCCTGATTTTGGCAGCTATTTATGCAGGCAGAAAACTCATAAATCTGAAACCCCAAACAGCCTGACAAAACATTCACCACATTTTTTGTCGATCCCGAATTTTTTCAGCGTGAAGAAATTCGGGATTTTTATTTCATAAGGCGCAGTGCCTCCCGCCTTGTCAGTGCTGCCAGTTGGTTTTCAGCCACAAACTTTTTCACCGCTTCCGGATTTGTTCTAGAGTATTGCCGCAGCGCCCATCCTGCTCCTTTTTGCAGAAAGAACTCCTTAGAACCGGCCACTTGCCTGATGTATTTAAACATCAGTTCCTTGTCGGTTTTTTCCTTGTACATCAATTGAAAGATCATGCACACTCGCTGCAACCAGATGTTGCCGGAAGCCATCCATTTTTCGGTTACCGGTTTTGTCAATTTAGGAAATTTTCGAAAATGAATACCCACCAGCTTATTTATCCAATCCACGGTATCCCACCATGAATTGGTCAAAATAAGTTCCTCCAGAAACTCAATAAATTCTGCCGGCTGATGCTTCAGCGATTTTTGCACCGTTTCCAGGGCGAAATAATGCATCTCCCGGTGATCATCTTCGAAGCAAAGACGTACCAAAGCTTTCAAGTCCTCGCCTTCCGGCATTCCTTGTTCTTTGTGGATCTCCCGGGTAAGCGCCGTCCACTTCGGCATTTTCAACCCAAAATACTCAAACTGATGCCGCATATAAGCCATCTGGCCCTGCGCTGTTTCCGGATCACCATTTTTTTCAAATGTGCTGCGGACGAGAGAGAAATACTTTGCAATAGACAATGGACAATGAATAATGGACAATGAACAATGAACAATGAACAATGAACAGTGAATAATTGGATTTGGATGTGCAAAGCACGGATTTTTTTTCAGCTAATCAGGCTTCACAGGTCACAGAACTCCAAAGCCAAACAAAACCTTATCATTGTTCATTGTTCATTGTTCATTGTCCATTGTTCATTGTCCATTGTCCATTGCTCATTGTCCACTAACAACCAATTTCTTCGTCAATTTCCCTTCATCCGACAATATCTGAAGAAGATACATGCCTGATGCAAGGTTTTCTCCATGGATGACCGTTTCTCCTTTGTCGGGGTTGTCAATGCTTTGAACCAGTCTGCCGAGGGCATCGAAAATGAGGATTTGATTCACATTCAGGTTGTTGTATCTCAATGTCGCCTGATCATTTGTGGGATTTGGGAAAAGATCCACGCTGTCGGATGGATATGGCGGGACATTGCTTAGTATCGAGCACACACCAGCCCAATCGCTGTCTATGTATGCTTTGAGTTGATCTACATTGCTTAAAGCATCGCCTATGTTGCAGGGCTGGGCGATGTTGTGATGGACTGTCCAGGCGGCATCAAGTTCGGTGACTGCTCCGGGATGCAGGGTTTCGAGATAAAATGACCCAACAGCAAAGCGGTCTTCGGAACTGGCCGAAGTAGAACACATTGTCCAGTCATTTGGAGTGCCAGGATCTCCGGGGTACGCAAAATCGGTAGGCGTTACTCCTCCATAACCAAAGCCACCATAAGTGAGTGGCGTACCATCTGTCCACGACCCAGAAAGTAACCGGTAATATTCATAGTCTTTACTTGGGAAACCTACCGGTGACTGTGTGTTTATAGCCATGAATTTATTAAGCGAAACAAAGGGTTGAGCGCCAAACATCATGACTGTTTGTACAGGTGGGTTGTTGTTAAAGGTAGGTATGCCGTTACAGGAAGAGTTGTTAATTCCGTCTACAGCATCCTGGTTATAGGCAAACATGGTATTTCTGGAAGGGTCGCAGCCCAGATAATCATCAAAATAACACCCAAGATCCATGTCCACCCAGAGTCCGGCGTAAAAGGAATCAATTGGCTCAAGGCCTCTGTAAATAATTTTGTGACTGGTAAAAATCGTGTTGTTTATAACCGGAATGCCGGGACAATCAAAAGCCCAGGCGGTTAATTGAACTTCCATGGGAAATGGTTGCCCACCTGTTACGGAATGAGGAGCGCCATTACCCTGATCATTAAATACACACCAGATAATCTCTGAGGCAGGGAAAAATTTATGGTTCCTAATCCCTACTGCCGGGTAATCGCCTCTCAAAGGATCATACAGACCATCTTGGTCATGATCGAAAAAAGGGGCAAGAGATTGGCCCGTTAAAGGAAGATCAAATCCATAAATACTGACAAAATATGGGTTTCCTATGGCTGGCCAGCCGGCAATGGATGGGTATTGGGAAATTATTTCCGCAGGGGTCATAGGCAGTGCTGCTAAAAAAGCGGCGATCTCTGATCCTTTTACTTTAAAAAGCCGGTCCCAGTTGGCGCAATTGGTGTCATCCGTTAATCCGTCTTCAGTTAATGGGCCGGTTCTGAAATCTGTACCTGATGAATATCGATAATGCGCAGCAGAAGTTTTCAGATTGCCTGCCGGATCAAGTCCACCCAACCACAATCCTGCGGCGAAAATGGTTCCCGGATTATCCACACCGGCAACCGGATCGGGTATGAATTGCGAGTTATCAAAATCTGTGAACAGGTCACCACCATTTAGGATTCGCGCCTTGATGTTGTTGGCGTGAATGTCAATCTGAGCCTGAGGTTCAAGGCATTGGGACCATGCAACGTGTGAAATGAGTAAGAAGGCAGTGGGTAGTAATAGTTTAAACATACGATTTATTCTTTTCGGGTGAGAAATTTAAAATTGAAAACAAGGATAGCATTTTATTTTTCGGTTTGGATCCATTATCTATTAGACAGCTATCGTGTACAAACAGGTTTGCCTTTTCACTTTGTAAACGAGATTTTGGTGAATTGCCAAAACAAGCGAAGTGCCTACATTTTTATAAAATCGATTCAAGTCGCTTAATAAGCTCGTTCAAAGGGGTTATCTTAGCGCGATAAACCTGACAAACTGCCAACAACCTGCTCTATGTTTCAACGTCAAAGCCGCCCTGCATTTCCCGGCCGGAATATTGCCCTCCTCGCAGCAGCTGTGCTGTTGATGCTCCTTTTTATTATCAGCAAACTCAGAGAAAACAAGAAGCAGGAATTGCATGAAAATGAGGCTGAAACTGAGACAAGTGAATCTGCAACACCCGGCCAGTTTCCTTATGAGACTTTCTTTGCCATGCGGGATTATCCAGTTTTCCACCCGAGCATGCGCAAGTACAACGAGGCCATTTCTGATGCCCGCGACAGATATGAAGCTGCCCGGCCACGTGGCGGCAACGATGGTGTTTTTGCCCCCTGGACATTGGAAGGCCCCGGTAATATCGGTGCACGTATAAACGCCGTAGCCGTTGATCCACAAAATCACAACATCATTTACATCGGCTATTCGCATGGCGGCGTTTGGAGAACCACCAATGGCGGACAAAGCTGGAACCCAATGTTCGACGACAACAATTACCTGTCTATTGGTAGCATTGCCATTGACCCTGCAAATCCCACCCATGTGTATGTTGGCACAGGAGATCCAAACATCAGCATCTTTCCTTTTATAGGCGATGGCATCTGGAAAAGTACCGACAGAGGGATTAACTGGGCGCCAATTGGGCTGCAGGACCAACGAATTGTTTCCCGCATTTTTGTGAATTCCGCCGTATCTAATAAAATTTATGCGGCTACCATGGGCCTTCCCTTTGAGCGAAATAGCGATCGTGGTTTGTACATTAAGGATATGGCTTCCTCTGCCTGGAATCAGAAATTATTCATAGCCGACGGAGCCGGTGTTATTGATATGGTTGTATCAAATACCAATCCGAATGTCATCTTTGCAGCAGGCTGGGATCGTGTCCGGAACAACCACGAAAGTGTGGCTTCAGGAAACAACGCCCGGATCTGGAAAACAAAGGACGGCGGCAACTCCTGGCAAATGCTCAGCGGTGGATTGCCTCAGACGGAGATGTGTCGCATTGGTCTTACAATAGATCCCAACAACGATTTACATGTCCTGGCCTCCTATGCAGGTACCGACCTCAGTTTCGAAGGCTTGTACGAAACATTTGACGGAGGCCTAAACTGGCAAAAGAACGCCGGCAACGGTCTGAACAACAACTTTCAAAGCAATTTTGCCTGGTATTTCGGGCAAGTGCGCATAAATCCATTTAACTCACAGGATATTTGGCTGTTGGGCGTGAGCTCATTCCGGTCAACCGATGGTGGTCAAAACTGGTTCCGTGCAGTTGGTAACCAGCAGGGCGTTCATGCCGATCACCATGATTTGGCATTCATCAGCGCAACCGAATTTTTGATGGCCACAGATGGAGGCTTATATCGCTCGAGCGACAATGGCGGTGTCTGGACCCGGATTGAAAATATTCCAACCACCCAGTTTTACCGGGTAGCCTACAATCCGCATCAGCCCACCTTGTACTACGGTGGAGCACAGGACAACGGAACAAGCGCAGGGAATGCCAGCATGATGAACAACTGGCAACGCGTGTATGGAGCCGATGGTTTTCAGGCAGTATTTCATCCAAACAACCCCGATATTTATTACTACGAATATCAATTCGGTTCCATTAATGGCACCATTGACGGAATTGAATTTTTTGACGCCACAGACGGCATCGATGGCGCAGATCGCCGAAACTGGGACATGCCCTACATCCTGAGTCACCACGACCCAGATGTGATGTACGCAGGCACCTACCGGCTTTACGAAGGAAATGGTCACCTACCCGTCTGGTTCCCCATTACAGGAGACTTAACTGACGGCGATATTTTCGGCGCCTCTTTCCACAGCATTACCACCATAGATGAGAGCCCGCTTGATCCAGATCAGGTGTATGTAGGCACTTCAGATGGTAATGTCTGGCGCATCAATCCTGCGGGGCAAAGCAGCACCAATATCAGTGCCGGTTTGCCAGACAGATATGTATCCTCGGTAAAAGCTTCTCCGGGTAATCCCGACAGGGTTTTTGTTTCCCACACAGGGTATAAAGACAATGATTTTTCCCCGCGTTTGCATCGTTCCGATGATCGCGGCAATACCTGGGCGCCCATTGTAGGCGATCTGCCGGACCTGGCGATAAACGAAATTCAGATACTTCCCGGACATCAGGACTCCATCATTTTTGCGGCAACTGATGGCGGCGTGTATATTACTTTGAATAGCGGAATAAACTGGGAGCGTTTGGGAACAGGAATGCCATTTGTTCCCGTATTCGATCTGGATCTGAATCTTTCACAAAAGACCCTGATCGCCGGAACCTTCGCCAGAAGTATGTACAGCTTCCCGATAGATTCACTTCATCTCGCAGAAAACTCTTCTACATTCAGTCCGGGCGGCCTGGCACCACCCAATCTGGCAGTAAGCCCCAGCCCGGCATACTCCAGCACCATGCTCAGTGTGGAAAATCTGAAATCGAACCAGGTTGCCGAGGTTGTGATCACAGATGCTTCCGGTCGCAGCTTATGGCGGGGACAATTCAAAGGCTTTGGAAAGCACGAGGAGAACATCGATTTAAATCAGTTTGTACCGGGTGTTTATATAGCTTTTGCCCGCACCAATGGCAAAGTGTGGGGTACCCGGAAATTTATAGTTACGCGCTGATCTTTTGATATGATTGGCGTTTGATTGTCAGCTTCTTATGCGAAAACATGGAGGAATTGCAGGTATTGTTTTTCAACCGCTCATAATTCTTGTTTTCGGATTCCTGATTGCTTTACTTGTACCTCCCTTTCAGTCCCCCGACGAGTACAACCACTTTTTTCGCGCCTATCAGGTAAGTGAAGGGCAGTTCTTTTGCGAAAAAAGAGATGCCAGACTTGGTGGCAAATTGCCAGCCAGCCTGTCCGCATTGCGCGATTCCTTTTTATATCTGAAAAACAACTACGACGCCCGCCTAAGTTTACAAGGCTTGAAAAATGGGCTGTCCATTTCACTGGATCCAGACAACAGAAAATTTACAGACTTTGCCAATACCGCGATTTACGCACCCACTGGCTATTTACCGCAAGCATTGGCAATAGCCATACTCAGGCTTTTCAATGCCGGACCACTATACATGCTATACGCAGCGCGATTGGCCAATTTGTTGCTGTGGTTTTTTGTCATAAGAGCAACGCTAAGAATTTGGCCTTACAACCGGATTGCAGTTACAGCCATTGCCATGTTACCTGCCACGCTTTGCATAGCTGCCTCCACCAATGCAGAGGTTACAACTGGTTGCCTTTTGTGGTGGTTGATCGCTGGTTTTATGGGAAACCTTACCAGAGAATTGTATTGGAAAAAGGTATTGGGAGTAATAGCAGTTACCCTGAACAAACTCATAACCTGGCCGATTATACTGCTGGCCGGATTTTCCCGGCTGAACAAAAGGCAATTAATTGGGCTATTTGTTGCCGGCACAATTTCGGCTATATTATGGGCCAAACTTGCGCAAAACTGGTTTATCCCTTATGATGAATACCATGCATCATTTCGCGATAGCCAAACCCTGAATGCGGGGGTGGATCCTGGTCGCCAAATGGATTATGTGCTGGGGCATCCATTACAATTCATGATAACAGTAACAAAATCCCTGTTTCGGGCATTGCCATCTCTGGGCGCGCATTTTGTTGGAAAGTTTGGCTGGGAAAAGAACTATTTGCCTGGTTGGTGCGTGCTACTGCTGTGGCTGGCTTTATTCGGACTGGTTTTGTCGGAAAAGAACCCTTTTGGACAAAAACCAAGGATGAGCATGGCCACGGTTTTGCTGCTATATGTCCTTGCTTTCGCTTATACGATTTATCTGTTGTGGATTCCGGTTGGTGCAGATCAATTGGACAACTGGCAAGGGCGATATTTTATACCTGTTGCTCCGCTGGCGGTTATGGCCTTTGGAAATGGTCTACTTGATAAATGGAGACAAGAGATTGTGCGGTTCTCAGCTTACATCCTGTTGCTGGGGAATATGCTGATGCTGGTCTGGATATGGATGCGCTACTGGCATGTATAATTTATCTGCCAATGGCGTCAAAAATCTCGTCTATCTCGTCAAAAGATTTCACTCCAACCATTTCTTCTTCGCCACCGGTAACCCCTATTCCGGCAAAATTCAATTTCTTGAAAAGCGGAGCAATTTGCTCCTGTGAAAAGCCTGCTTGTATCAATGTTGGCCGCAATCCAAGCAATTCATTCCATAAATCGCGCTCCTCAAGCAGGATGCTTTCCCAATCCTGATTTTGACCAAAATCAAGCAAAAAACAGCTGGTAAAAGGACTGGCCAAGCGGAAAATCTGTTCCATGGTGGATAAATCACTACTGCCATTCACCTGCAATATGAGTTCGGCGCCGTAAAACTCATCCAGCACTTTCAGGTGATTATCTGCCTTAAGTTGCACCACATCGAGGTTGTAAAACTCAATGGCAGCCAACACATGATCAATACCCGCATTTTCAAACTCCCCGACAATATGTGGTCCGGCAATCCATTCCCGTATGGCTTTCATAGAGGCCGGCTCCAGGTACCCGGGGCTGCCCTCTTCCAGGTTGAAACCCAGATAGTTCACTTCTTTTGCCGCAAAGTATCGGGCATCGGTCAGATTGGTAACGCTGGAAGCTTTTACGAGCATATTTTATTACGATTCCTGTGATTATTGAGCGGAAGTGGCCAAAGGTATGTGAAATCTTATGCGCAAAAGCCTTTTTGCTTTGCGTAGTTTTGCAGTTTAAACAAGCCCAGGAGTACCTGGACTCATAATATACATGCATGCGGAATAGATTTTTTCTTTGGCTGGCCCTTGCCCTGGTAATTGCGCTGGCAGTATGGAAGCTATTTTCCAATAAATCATTGCTGGATGAAGAGGCAAAACTTTCCACCATGTCACGCGCGTTTGTGCCAGTGGAAGTAATTGAACCCAAACTGGAAGTGTTAGCAAACAACCTGGAAGCCGATGGCATTTTCCTGCCGGCCAAGGAAATGTTTGTCATTTCTGAAACGGCCGGAAAGGTAATTGAGGTGTTTAAGGATAAAGGGGAATGGGTAAAAGAAGGGGAGGTGATTGCCAAGGTAGATGATGAATTGCTGGCCATCGAACTGGAAGCCACACAGGCGAACCTCGCCAAGCTGAAAAAGGATCAGGAGCGATTAGCCAATCTTATTGAAGGAGAAGCCGCTCCGAAAAACAAGATAGAGGACATTCAACTGGGTATTTTGGCGGCGGAAGCCAAGGAAAAAGGCCTGAAAAAGCAAATTGCCAATACCAGTATAAAAGCTCCCATGACCGGCACCCTGGGTATGCGTTTTATCGAACGCGGCTCGGTAATTGGTCCCGGCATACAAGTGGCACAAATGACCAATCTCGAAAAATTGTCGCTGATGGTCAAGGTCACCGAAAAGGATGTATTGAAAGTACGTAAAGGACAATCGGTTACCGTTGTTGCCGATGTGTATCCAAGCTTGAAAATCCCGGGGAAAGTGACCAACATCGGTTTGCGCGCCGACAATGCCTTTACCTATAATGTTGAAATAGAGGTGGTGAATCCTAAGCAGAGTCCTTTGTTGGGCGGCATGCATGCACGCGCCAGTTTTACTTTTGTCAGCAATCAGGAAGGGCTCACTGTTCCGAGAAAGACCATTGCCGGGAGCTTGCAGGATCCCAGTGTGTTTGTGGTGGCAAACGACTCCATTGCCGAGCTCCGGCACATCACGCTCGGAGAAATTTATGGCGACCGGGTGGAAGTAAAAACCGGGTTGAAATCAGGAGATAAAGTGGTGCTGACCGGACAATTGAATCTCAGCGAGGGGACAAAAGTGCAGGTTGTAGAAGGTAATTGACTACATCTGCGGAAGCATGCCTGAAATAATCACCGCATGAGCAATGAAATAAATTTTCGCGGCCATATTCCGGCGCTCGATGGAGTCAGGGGCATTGCCATTGTTCTGGTGCTATTGAGCCATTTCATGCTTCGGGATTATTTCATGAACGAGCGTCATTATTTTATGACGCAGTTTGGTTGGATAGGCGTTGATCTGTTCTTCGTGCTATCCGGATTTCTGATCACAGGCATTCTACTTGATTCCCGACAGAACGAACATTATTGGCGAAATTTCTACCGCCGACGGGTGTTGCGGATCTTTCCGCTGTATTATTTCGTGGTAATCATTACCTGGCTGACGGTTCTGTTTATCGAAAAAGCTCCCGATCGGCTGCAGGGCTACGATTCCTTTGGCTGGTTTTTCACCTTCACGCCCAACATCGCCATGGGCTTGAAAAACAACTACCTGTACCACAGCCACATTTTCAACTTGAACCATCTGTGGTCGCTGGCCATTGAGGAGCAGTTCTACTTGTTCTGGCCGCTGATTGTTCGGTATTTGCCCATGCGATGGTTGGCCATCCTGTGTCTGGTATTAATATCCATGGGAACCGGTCTTCGACATTTTACCGATCACCTGGTGGGTATGGATCTGTCTATTTCCTCGTATACGTTCCCGTTTTGCCGCATGGATGGATTGGCGGCGGGCAGTTTTTTGGCGGCTGCACTGCGCCTGGGCTGGTTACAAAATATCCCGTATAAATGGTGGTTGGCGCGCATCCTGTTTGTGTCGACAGGCATTTTAATCATGGGGAATTTCATCAATGGTACCAAACAAACGCTTTACACCCTATCGGCTTTGTTCTTCTCAGCCTTGCTATTTCTGACGCTGAATCCCGATGCCAGGGCCATTGCCCGGCGCGTATGTGAAAATCGCTTTTTGCGGCATCTGGGTAAATACAGTTACGGATTGTATGTCTTTCATCACATGTTTGAGTATTTCTGGCGCAACTGGTTTGGCAAGCCATTGCTGGAAAGCAATTTGCATCCGGTGATTGGACAAACGCTGTTTATTCTGGCTGCTTTTGGTGGGACTTATATTCTTGCCCGCATTAGCTGGATATTGATCGAGGAGCCGTTTTTGAGGCTCAAAAAAAAGGCGAAACCCGCCTGATTAACCCAGATGGTTACCTGTTTATGATGTCTAATAAACATAGGCAATGTTTCCATAAATGATAATCAGGTATTTTCACGTGATTCCAAATCGGGTAAAAATACGCTACCCTGATTTTCACTTCCTCAGCACTTTTGCATCAGCCTTGCTCGAAGAAACCAAATGGAAACAACTTTTTTTATTTCAGAAATGTATGTCCGGTAGAACCGGAATAAAGACTCCTTGAACGGCCCGAATTTCCACGCCCTGTGTTGCCCTTTTTACAGCATTTCTGAAAACTTGCCGAATTGGAAACGGTCTTTCATCAGCCTATTTCTTTGGATTGAAAACCCTGGGTTAGGGTTAGTCTAGGGAAGCAGGCTGTGTTGTTTTAGAATGATATACCCATCACTCCCATTTCACCTCCATATCCCTGATCACCGCCGGAGCGCCGCCGTTGTACAAAATTCCAACACTGCCAAAGGAATTCACCTCAACCGGCAGTTCCATGACAACTTCGGCTACAACAGCTTCGGGGTAAGATGAAGCGTTGTATTTGGCATCGGTGCCAGCCGTGGCGATCAGTTTTCCAGCTTTCATTTGAAATTGGATGTGGCAATTTGTACGGTAACAGGAAGTGGAAACCGGCTCTCCTATACGGGTAACTTCACCATTCTTATATTGCACAAATACAAAATCCACGGAATTGCCATATTTGGTGGTGCGCTCTATGCGCAAGCCATAGCCACTCATGGTTTCGGAGTCGAACTTGATCAGCAGATCCATATACAATGGCGCTACGGAAAAGCCTTGTCCCGAGGATTTATAGGGAGCGATTTGTAGCGATAGTTCCATGCCTTTATTGGTATTTGCAACGGGCGTATAACACATAAAACCACTTCTCCCCTGCATTAACCCGCTGATGTCCTGTGCTCCGTCCCGGCCTTCGCCGTAATACCAGGCGTCGCCAGTTGGGACAGGTCCATCGAGGTTATCGAGGTGTCGGAAAGTCCAGAACCCAGGGAGCACTTTTGGCTGATTGACTGTTGACAATTTGGAGAAATATGGGTGTAGTACTTTGCTGTCTGCTTGTATGTCGCCAGTCTGAATTTTATTGGGAAACAAAACTTCAACCGGATTTCCGGGATTGCTCATATTATGTTTAGACTCTACCATTGCCTTGATGTAGTATCCGGCATCTCCAGCGTTCAATTCGTAAACATATAAAGGTTTGTTGAAGCGGGAAATGGCCATAGGAACATCCTCTGTTCCCATTTTATCTATGCAGCGGTACCAGGTAATCAGGCTTTGGTCATCCAAATCAGTATCAAGTTGATACTTGACACTAAGTGTGCCTTTACCGTTCAAAGTGATTTCCGGTGTTTTTCGGAAACCTGGCGCCGGCTGAATGCTTGGGAGGACAAGCAATTCAACAGCAGCTTCCAACCCGGAAGGCGTGGAAGCAACAATGATCACCTTTTGTGCTTCCTGGCTTTGGTTATCGGGTATAACTGTGCAAGTGATGCCGCCATTGGTTCTTATTAGCCTGGTGCAAGGATCGCCTTCAGGCCAGATCGTGAAAAGAATGCTGTCTGGCGTTACAGGTACATTGCCGAAGCGAAATAGCTCAACTGATAATTCGGCCTTGTCTTTTCCGGTTTCAATGGTATCGCGATCAGAACGCATGAGCAATTGCGTGGGAATATCCGTGTACCGGGTATGTTGCATTAGCTCGGCCTCCTGTACATAGGATTTAATACCCATCGGATCCCAGTCGTCATTAGCCTTCAGCAGATTGTAGGTATTGTACAACACGCCATTATCCAACCTGATCCTGTATGCATCAAGGATTGGTTTTTCCATCATATCAACTGTATTGGCTGCATCATTTGCCCCAATAAAAAGCAGGCGTCCATTAATCGCATTGTCAAATTGATAATTCCGCATGCTAACGGGGGGCAAATCTTTCCATCCCACGTACAGGTTCTTGTCTTCCGCATGAAAACGACTGTCCACAACGGCCAGTTGTCCACCTGCCTTTACAAAATACTGATTGCCATGGCAATAGGTATGTATATCGCAATTCAACAACACGGTGCCGGTGCCGCGGGTTATGTAAAATGGCTTGGAACTGTAAAAATCAAAAGTGCTGTTCAGGTAAACACCGGTACCACAAAGCGCATCGTCGGTGGATTCGAAATGACAGCGGTCGAACAACACGCGTTTGCCGCCAACAAAAGGACACAAATTCAGGCGACTGATAAACCGGGTGTTCCGCGCAACTATCTTATCACCATCGCAATGGATCAACTGTGCCTGCACGATGGCCTCCGCGCGTTTCTTTTTGCTCAATTCGGGCTTCAAAGGAAATTCAAGATCCACGTTGCAGTAATTGCCGAAGGTGATGTTCTCCGAGCTGGTACCATCGCCGTAAAACCGGAACATGGTAAAGTTGCCCTGTGCTCCGATGGTTTGCCCTCTGTTGCAGGCAAGCACCACATTATTTGGGTCTTTGTTCAGCCCGTAAAATCGCAACCATTTGCAGCGAATTTTCATGCCGTAAGGCGCCCGGTCTCCCGGCTCTGGAACCCGAATCTCCGGATCATCGGGGTTGTCGATCCAGTACACCCAGGGGGCTATATACAGCGTCATAGGATGCGCTTCGGTGCCCTCACTAAGCTGTTGCACAGCGCTTTGTATGGAGTTGAATACGAATGGATATTTCTCAGCCTCCTGATCGCTTAATTGCCCGTCTATGAAGAAATCATGCGGGCCAAGCGCAATGGCATCTCCTCCGTAGATGATTCGGTTGCCGAGGAACTGGATTGGGTCCTTGGGGTCGAGTGGGTGGTAATTAACAGGTGTTTGTGTGGAAGCAAGGCTTATCGCAAACATGGAGCACAGGAGGCAAATAAATCTCATAGTGACGGCATTGAAACAATAATGGCTACAAATAATAGAGCAAGGTAGGCGAATCCTATTTGATATGGGTATTGCTTGTGGGGTGGGTATAGTTTTGATGTTGTAATTAGGGTGTGTCTGAAAAATGCTGCCGAGGATTAAAAGAGTAGATTTTGGGCTCTGTGGAAGACTCCTTTTTTGAGGAATATCGGGCTATATTGCTCGAAAAAGAGGCGAAGCACAGGTTCCAAAAGATGCCTTTTAAGCCCGGCAAGTATTTTTCAGACACACCCTAATGAGATAACATGTAAACCTTATTGATATGAGCAATAATTGGAATTCAAATAAGAAAGCTCCCTTTCTGGAACCAGTCAATGCCAAATTAGCTGGCTTGTTACCTTGTCTTGTGACGTTTGTCATGTTTATACACGCCTGTATCACCCCGGAAAAACCTTCAGTTAACATAGAAGTTGATCAACCAATTGAATTTACATTCGATAGTTCCTGGCTACGGAACAATTGCCTGTCACCCTTTGAACCTGAAAAGATCTGGGTGGAGGAAATGAATGGCTATATCCCAGGTATTGTAGAGTTGGATTTTAAAGGGAATAGAAAAAGACTGGCCGACAGTATTGCCTCATTGATCAATATTTATGATACTGATTCTGAAACGGCACAATTGCGAAAACGGTACGTAGATGAATATGACTCGCTCATTTGGCTGGCCTGTCCAGGTAGAAATGTGGCACTATATGACCAAAAAACGAAATTGATTAAAGCCCTACCGATTCAACAAGTTTTAGATGTGGTCGTTAGGCCTAAAGCTGTTTATTTTTATTGTGAAAGTGACATATACTATTGGTACAGAAAAGAAAAAACTGTGCGTCGAGTTGTTAAAACTCCTGGAGAGTTTGATTTAAAAACAAAAACCATTATAGATCCAGGTTGCTTTATTGACCTGGAATACAGTTATAAATTTAATTCAGGAGATATTGTGTATTCAGACTTTCTTTTATACCTGAGGAATAAAAGAAATCGTACTATCATATCTAAAAACAACATTGAGCTTTATAGAGACAACAATTCGATTTGGTATAATTATAGAGGAGAAAAAAAACAAGTGCCATTTAGAAAGAGTTATGCACATAACACATTTGTTTTTGGCAACAGAATTTGGCAGTTCAACGAAGATGTATCTTATGTCTTTGATCCGGAAAACAACCAATTAGAAGAATATAAGTACCGCTTGCCAACCGTAAACAGTTCTTCATTTAGGTTTTATGTTGACAAAAAACACCTGTGGATTTATAACCCCGGATTGGTCATGCTTATCGACCTAATTGATAAGAAACAATTTGAATTTCGGAACTCGCAAGCTATTGGATTCCAAAAACTAGTCTTTGACGACCATAATTTGTATATTCTTTATAGGCACAAATTAACTCTATACACAAAAGAAGCTTTTAAAAATCAATGTACTGAGTTTGATCCCAAACAGTACGACTCTAAGCTCGCCAATTTTGAGCATGTAGTCGATTCTATAGGTCTTAAAAAAGATAGTGCAACTAGTGTTGTACTTGAAAAATTGAAATATTTAAAAGATGAATATGCCTGGCTCGATCATCCGGACATTAAAAGGCAATTGCAAATTCTGGATATTACCGCCTTCGAGAGTGTAAATTTCTCATTTCCAAATGGGCTTGTTGAATGCTATCGAGATAGTGCATTACCCCTAACCAAAAGAATCAACTGCCTACATACACTTGTTGATCAGTATGGCAAAGGTTCAAATTTTAGAAAGGCTGCTGGTCTTAATAAGGAGTATATAAAATATTTTGGAAAAGAAGCCAGAGATGATGACTACTACTTCCGTTCAGTTGTGGATAGTTGCCTTGTTTATGTTAAGGTGATCGATAGTTTAGATCGTTTGGGCCTGGCAGAAGACTCTTTATGCTATTATAAGGCGATGGAACTCAGTACCATTTGTACTTCTAGGTGGTACAGTACTGAAAGTTGTGCAGGTTATATTTATACCATTATGTATGATGCACTAAAAGAATTTATGTCTAAATTTCCAAACAGTAAACTCTGTGATAATGCGGAATTCACACTTACCTTAGGTTATGACTTTTTCTATGAAGAATATGATGCGGAAGATATGAATATTCGCATCAATGAGTATGAGAAATTTTTAAGAAAATATCCAGATAGTGACACCAGAGCGGAGATTTACTTTGAAATATTTTTAGGATTAAGTTATTCTTATGAACCTGATGTTAATAAGGTGAGAAAAGCAGCGAAGCAATTTATTTCAGAATTTGTCAATGACAAGTGTGTACCTTATGTACGCGAAAGACTACTAGAGTTGAATATAACATTGTAAAAACTACCCGTGTCTACTCAACGCCAGAACGCCTAAAGCCCCTTGTTATTTTGATCTTTTTTCTTTATATTTGAATATACTTTTCCCTCCGGGATCACTGATTTTACGGATTACTGGATTACACTGATTTTGATTTTTAATGATTTTAAATGAATTATGACCCCTGATTACAAGTATTCGGATATTACTAAAAAGATCATTGGAGCCTCTTTTGAAGTACACAAATTCTTTGGAAATGGCTTTCAGGAAGTTATTTACCAGCGGGCGCTGACTTATGAGTTTCGCCAGGTGGACCTGAGTTTTGCCCGTGAAATAGAGCAGGATATATTCTACAAAGATTTGCCTGATCCCATCGGAAAACGCAGAGCAGATTTTGTAGTGGAAGGAAAGGTATTGGTAGAACTTAAGGCTGTCGGCCAATTAGACGAAATACACATGAACCAAGTCCTCAACTATCTAAAAGCCTACAAACTGGAAGTAGCTCTACTGATAAACTTCGGCACCAAAAGCCTAACATTCAAAAGACTGATCTTGTAAGTATTACAGAGTATTTTCAAAGTAATTATTAGATTACACAGATTATCAAAAAATCAGTGTAATCCAGTAATCCATAAAATCTGTGATTCAGACGGTTACTCCTCCTCCTCCATATCATCGATAAAGAACTTGCGCAAATAAACGGTATCATTTTCCTGCACCCCGTTTTCGCGGAGTGAGCGGCCATTGGGCAAAGCGGCGCTGGTGCGGTCGAGAACCAAATCGAAATCAAAGACCTCCTGCATATCGGATGAGCTTAAATATTGGGGCATTACAGATAGCACCAGCCTGTTTTTTAGCTCCCGAGTATTCATGTCCGCAGCTACCTGCATCTCAAACACCTGACCGGTTTTGAAGCGTTTGTAGTACAGTTTGAATTTGGTGGTTGGTATGGGTGTCAGCAGAAGGGTTTCGCCCACATTTTTTAACACGGCATCCTCCGAAGTATTTTCTTCGGCGCCGGCCTCTACAACCATATCCAGCAAACTGCTGGCGATCCGGTTATACTCCTTGTCGAGCGGATCAATCATACCGCCGCCCAGAATCTTGATGTAATTGCTGTATCGCGACTCAATTAATACAATCCGTTCCTCAAATCCTTTTATATTTTGTGTGGCTGTTTTAAGCAAATCCATGGCTGGTTTCAGCTGCGCTGCGCCAATCAGTTGTTTTACCGTTTCCAGATCCTTTGACATGCATTAAAGGTATAAAATCTCTGTTATTGACAGGATTCGGTTGAATTATTTATGGGCGGGTTAAACCCTTTCAGTCACTTCCTTGTTGCCTAGGAATTCACTTACTTTTTACCTGATTCCTTTTTCGATGTGTGTCCTTGGCATGTATCGACAATTGGGCAAACCTCTGTTATTCAGCGCAATGAAGCTATTTGTACTATTATTTCTCTTTACAATCTCCCCTCTAACTCTATTCTCCCAAACAAGTAATCTGGGCAACTGGATCATCTATTTTGGGAACAAGCAGATCGACAACAAGTGGAACTGGCACCACGAAGTACAGTACCGGAACTACAACGCCATTGGTGACCTGGAGCAACTGCTGTTGCGCACAGGCTTTGGATATAACCTTTCAGAAAATAACAATAACCTGTTGCTGGGCTATGGCTATGTCTTGAGTGAAAATTATCTGGATGGTACCGATATGAAACAAAGCATTAAAGAGCATCGGGTTTATCAGCAGTTCATTACCAAACAGCGTTTCAGCAGGGTGGCTTTGCAGCATCGCTACCGCTTCGAACAGCGTTGGGTGGAATCCGATTTCAAACTCAGGTTCAGGTATTTTCTCGCTTTAAATGTTGCGCTGAGCAATAAAACCCTGGTTGATAAAACCCTGTACCTGTCGGCCTACAATGAGGTCTTCCTGAACACCAAAAACACGGTGTTTGACCGCAACAGATTGTACGGTGGACTGGGGTACAAATTCAATAAACTCATCCGTGTTGAAGTGGGTTACATGAACCAGTTTTTTAGCCAGGGCAGCCGGGATCAAATAAATTTGGTGTCTTTTTTGAGTTTTTAAGGAGCTCCTAACGCTCCACCTTCGTCAATTCTTCCCAGCCGTCCATATTGCCTTTGCCATCATAGGTAACCGATTTTACCATACCGATTTTGGGCGAGTACCAATACTCAATATGGTTTTTTCGGGTACCCAGCAATTTGTATTCGAAATCATAGCTGATCTTGTAGCAAGTGTAGGTTCCGGCGCTTGTAGTGAGTGACTCCTGCGATTCTACTTTTCTGTTTTTGACAAAATACTTGCTGTTCATCAATTGCAAAGCACCAAGTTCCATGGACATTTCCATTTCCGCATCAGGCAGGGTTTGTCCGACACGCATGTCACCTGGAAACATCTGATCGGTTCCGCTAACTGATATTTGTACATCCGCCGTTTGTTGCCGGTTTTGGGTAGGTGGAATAATCGAACGCATATCCATGTAAATGCTGCCTTTATAGCACTTCATTGGGAATGTATTCTGGTACGGGTTCTTGCCTTTTTTATCTACTGCAGTCATGGTGATGCTGGCAATAAGCGTATCGCCATGATTGCTGATGCTGGCAACCTCCTGGGTTCTAACCGCCTGAATCTTGTCTTTCTTGTTATAGCTCGTGTACTCCAGTTTTACGCCTTCCTGAAAAAAATCGTACATGGTTGCGCAATCCTGTGCAAAGGCTGTCAAGGGGAGCAAAAGGAGCAGCCATAGGAAACTAAATCGGTTCATAGTGATTAAATTTTGTTGGTAATTATTCGGACGATAATGCCCATGTACAAATGTAGGGCGTATCTGGAAGAAACATGTGCTGAGAACATACTTCAATTACCCCGTTTAAAAACCTTTTGCACCGCGGTTCCCTTACCAGTAGGTACCTGGCAGAAATAATACCCGCTTTTGACATGGCGCATGTCCAGTTTAATTTCATTCTTTCCAACCACAATCGATTCCTTTTTCTTCAGTACAACATGTCCGTTTATGTCCACAATTGTGATCAGAGAAACAAATCCGGCATCGGCATTAATGGAAATAAGCAGCACATCGCTCACTATGGATGGGGTAACTGTAACACCTGAAGCATCATCGTTTTCGCCTATGGCCAAGGTCATCGGGTCAAAAGGAATCTTGCCGATGCCTGCCCATTCGGAGACTACGTCAGGCACATCGGCAACCGCTGTTACATAATTGCTGTAGTCATAGGGAATCACGTAATTATTGGGATTGTACTCTTCCGAAGCGCTCAGCGCATCGGCATCTGGAGAGCTGGCAGAGGGGATGTGTACCCAGGACAAACGCGAACAATTATCAAAATAGTTGTCGATTTCCGAAGCAGACCCGCCTTCGGAGACTTTCCCGAAAATGGGTTTCTTCGTGTTCTTGAAATAGTTCTTTTCCGCCAGAGCCTCCGATTGAATACGCACGTTCAGACCGTTTTCCGAATTTACAACATAGTTGTTCAACAGATGCAGCTTGCCATAGCGCTGCAAGGGAATTCGGGACGAAATATTATCGAACAGGTTGTGGTGCATGGTGCTTTTCCGGTCGTAATTGTCCGAGTTTCCCGAGCCTGACAAACAACCCTTGTGGTGATCATGAAAATAGCACCAGGATATGGTCACAAACTGTACGTCGTTTTTTATATCCACCAGGCCGTCGTAGCGATCAGCATCCGTCATCACAGAAGGATCTTCATTGTAAAACTCACAATGATCTATCCATATATTCCGGGTAATACGCTCTGCCGCCGGGATCGAACTCAGGTCTGCCGAAATGGATATGATGTCCGGGTCGGTATTGGTACCCAGAATTTTTACTTCCGATCCAGATAGATCCACCGGCACATCTTTCATCGAGAACTTGATGTTCCGAATGATGATGTTGTGTTTCGAATTGATGTCAAGACAAATCTGATTGATGAATCCGCTGGAGCCAAGGCCTAACAGCGTTTTGTTGGAATTCATTTTGATCACCCTTCTAACCGGCTCCCCGGCATTGGCTGAGTCCGGATTCGAACCTTTAATTTCCCGATCGATCAGGATAATGTAGGGCTGATCGGAAGTACAATAACTGTTCAGCTCGTCAAAATCGACGGGCGTTACCACCATTCCTCCTTTTCCGCCATTAGTGCCTCCATTCATGGTAGCAAAGCCCATGATGGAGAAATCGGGTGTTTGCGCGTTCAAGAAGGCAAAGAACAAGGTGAAAACGGGTATTAAGTTGAGTTTTTGCATGATTTATAAATGTATTTTGTTGCCTCTGCTTGCAGCTTCTGGAGCCATTATGAAGATAGGAAAAGCTTACGCCACAATATAAAGCGCCAAATACTTCCAAATACCAAAACCTTCAAACCACTCAAAATTTGTCGTGCTGTAAGCACCCGTCCGCTCTACGAGAGAATAGAAAGATAGGCGCAAATGCAGCATTTATTGCTGTGCTTGGCTCTACTGAAGGGGCGACGACTAAGGGTTACTGCGCTCTATCTGTTGTAGAATAACCGGCCAAAACCTCCTCTGATCACCTCACACCAGCATTTCCAAAAACCACGCTTTCTCCGACAGTACTTTCTCCTGCTCAATCTTTTTTCGCAGCGCGGCTACAGCTTTTTGATCACTGAAATTCAAGATGCTCATTTGCTGTGTGTAGCGCACCAGCCGACTGTAATTGTTGCGGTGATATCCGATGGCCGTGTGCCGTCGAATATAGTTTTTCATACTCGCAAGGTGACTGGTTAACAAATCGAATTCATCGGTTTCGTAGTAAATCTTTAGCTGCAGGGTTTTTGCAATGAGGTTGTTGATCAGATCCTTATAATCCGATCGTTGTAAATGTAACAAGGCCTCCCGGTAATCCTTCCGGGCATAGGCCACCCGCGCCAGGTTGAGGCTGGCGGTGGCGTCGCGCCATTGACGTTCGAGTTTCGGGCGGTAACTCAGCACGAATTGCTCCGCCCAGTCGAGGGCTCCAACCCGGAGCGCAATGGCGGTAATGTTGTTAAAGGCAAAACGGGATATCTGGTTGTTTTCCAACAGCAGATTCAGGGCAAGCGCCTCTTTGTATAAATCGAATGTGATTTCCAGCCATCCTTCCCGGGCTTCATTCAGCTTTTTTATGCCAAAATTCAGGGCCAGCAGATACATGGTGCGCAATTCGTCATCGGGAAAAGAATTCGCAGCGCGGTTCAGAATTTCCCGAAATCGTTGAAAGTGCTGTTCCCCTGTGTCAAAATCTGAACTCAGAAAGTAGTAACAATGGTAATAAAGCCCAATGGCAGGAATTTCAAACTGATTTGTCTCCTGTACAAATGCCAGGATGGGCGAAAGCAAATTGATGTTGTAGTCGGTTTTATACACGGCCTGATGGGAAATTGCCAAACATGCCAGACGGAGCTTCCTGGCTATAAATGCCTGATCCATTTTATCTGATACGTTCTGTATGTTCAGGGTTTCGGTGCGATGCTCCAGAATTTCATGTTTATACTGCTCCCACTCAATCAGGTTGAGGTCGTGGAAATATTCGGCATGCCGCCATTGTTGTTTTTCGCGACTTTGACGGGCGTCCCGCAGGGCTATCTTAAAATGTTTGGTGAGATTGCGTTTTCTATACGCTGCAGCAAGCTTGATCTTGCCCCGCTCGGGGTCTTTGAACTTTTCTTTATAGATCAGATATTTTTCCAGCAATTTCAGGAGCGCGGAATTCAATAAGCGGAACTCGGTGTTGGGCATGCCGGGAAATTCCGGGATCACGCCTTTATTCCTGGCCGCATATATTTTTTCAAAATGCGCCATCAGCTTTTGGCGGGAATTAAAGAAAGGCGAACGCACGAATTTGTCAAATTCCCGTAATTCTGCTGCAGAAAGCGTTGCTAAGGCAAGCCAGAGTTGTGTTTTTTCCATGTTTCAGCAAAATCTGGAACAAATATCTGCAATAAAAACGAAATTATTTTATACAATCTATTTAATAAAATATTGATAATCAATAGTTATTGTATTTTTAAATTAAAATAACATGTACAATTTGGAATAATTGTCCCATATTTTTAAAGCCCTAACCCCAACATTTGCAGTGTTAAATTATGCCGGAATTGCTAAAAAACAACTCTTATGAATCGCTTTAATATCCTTGTTTTCGCCATCGTAGTACTGCTGGGTGGCACTTTCGATGCACAAGCTCAATGCAATATCATCCTCCAGGCAAGCGTGACGCCGGTCACCTGTGGAGGCAGCGCAACAGGCGCTATTGACATTACTGTGCTGAATGCCACCCCTCCCTATAGCGTTGTATGGTCGAATGGCGAAGAAGCAGAAGATCTGGCAAATATTACGGCAGGAACCTATACCGCTCAAGTGATGGACGCAGCGGGCTGTTCAGCGATGACGATAAAAACTTTGATCGACCCTCCTGTTATCCTGGATACACTGGTCGAGATCTGCTATCCAGCCCAACTAAATTATAATGTTACAGGCGGTGTTCAACCCTACCAATACTTGTGGTCTACCGGGGATGAAACCGATGTTATTTTTATCCCAACTACCATTAAAACTTTTGGTGTGACGCTCACGGATGCCGCGGGTTGCCAGGTTTCGAAACAGATTGATGCCGGTTACCCTGACATAGGCAGTATTAGTCCACCTACAATCGCTTGCCAGGATTCAAGTGTAGTGCTCGATGTGAGCGCTACAAGCATTTTCAGACCGGGCACCCAGTTAAGATGCTATTATGCCGAAGATGTAGATTCCGTTATCTATTTAGGTCCCAATCTGGCGCTTCCTGTTCAGGAATTGGGTTTGTATTCTTATGCCCTGGTAGATTCCATCAATGGGTGCTTTGAAAATATATGGTTGAATGTTAGGCAGGATATAAACAAGCCAAACGTAAATGCCGGACTTGACCAAACATTAACCTGTTTGAAACAAACTGCCGACCTCGAAGCCACCGCTTCCGGCAATGGTCCAATGGTGTACGAATGGATGACCAATAACGGGCATTTCGCAAGCGGGACAAACACACTACAAACGACCGTTGATGAGCCGGGAAATTATACACTGTGGGCTACCAATACCCTGAACGGTTGTATCGGATCAAATACCGTACGTATACATATTGATACCACAACACCTTATGCGCACCCTTATGCAAACCCGGGGCCAGGCATCTCCTGCAATGGGAGCCCTGTTACCTTGCATGTGATCAACACTAAAAACCTGAAATTTGAATGGACAGGGCCAAATGGCTGGACCTCCACTTTGAAAGACCCGGTAGTGGACCAGCCCGGAGAATACCAGTTGGCCAGTACAGATACCGTTAGAGGTTGTACGGCCTATGAGTACATTACCGTTTATCCTGGCCCTGCATTATCTTCCTCAGACTTTGATGTCACCCATGTGCCGTGTATTCCTGGCGTATTGGGATCAATCGACCTGACGGTGAATTTCGCCATACCACCTTACAGCTTCCTTTGGTCCAACGGCGCCACTACTGAAGACATTGACAACCTGGATCCCGGCACCTACACCGTGGCAGTCACCAGCGGCAATGGCTGTACATACTATGGCACTGCAAAAGTAAAACAGGGTAATACCGATTTATCCCTGGGGATTAGCAGCACGTTACCGCAGTGCTTTGGCAGCAACGATGGCAGCATCGACCTCATCGCCGCGAACGGTACAGGACCCTATACCTATCAATGGTCTGGCCCACAAAATTTCAGTTCAAGTGAAAACAACATATCCAACCTTTCAGCGGGAAATTACACGGTGACTGTGTCCGATGCTACCCACTGCTCGATAACGGGTTCTGCCAATCTATCAGCGCCTCCGGCCCTTAGCCTGCCGAGCAACCTTACAAGCGTTTCAGCGCCCTCCTGCTATGGCGGGCAGGACGGAAGCATAGATGTCAGCCCGATGGGCGGTGTAGCGCCTTTTACCTTCGATTGGAGTAACGATGGTCCCGAAAACCCGGATAATGATCTTGAAGACTTAAGCGGAATAGGCACTGGAACCTACATCCTAACCATCACGGATGCACACGGGTGTAGCCTGGTTTCCAATATTTATTCTGTCACTCAGCCTGCCGCCTTGCAGGTAAATGCTTTGGTTGATAATATTCCATGCGGCGCCGGTAACCCCACCGGCGCAATTGGCCTTACCGTAAACGGAGGAACCGGCCCATACACATACGTATGGACTAATGGAGAAACGACAGAAGACATCGTCGGACTTCCGGTGGGAACGTTTACAGTGACCGTAACCGATGCACCAGGATGTACCGCGGTGTTTTCGGAAACCGTGGAGGAAGGCACTGTCCTCCAGGCGACCGATTTTTCCATTACACCGGCTTCCTGCCAAAGTGGAGCTGCCGATGGCGCCATTAGCCTGATCGCCATTCCTGCGGGTGCGGTGTCACCCTTGAATTATCAATGGAGCGGACCCCAGGGTTATAGCGCTACCGACCAGGATATTCAGGACTTGCAAGCCGGCGCTTACGATCTAAACATCATCGATGCAACGGGTTGTGTTTTTACTGCGAATCTGCAAGTTGATAAATTGCCAGGCAATATGAGTTTGAGCCTGACAATAGGTCCGGCAAGCTGCACCGAGGGCACAATTGAGTCTGTTGTAAGCGGAGGCGTGCCGCCGCTTAACTATGAATGGTCTACGGGCGCCAGTACCGCAAATTTGACCTATACAATTGCCGGAACCTACAGCCTTACAGTCAGCGATGCCGGAGGGTGTTCGCTAAGCGCAAGCAGCACCATCAATAACAACATCGGACTGGAAATGGCTTTTGATGTGGAACACAACCTTTGTGGCGATACCAATAATGGTGCGATTCAGGTAACAGTAAACAACGGAAGTAGCCAATACAGTTATCTGTGGAATAACGGACAAACCGACAACAGCATATCAAATCTGAGCGCAGGCATCTATTGTGTTACGGTGACAGATGTAGTGAGCGCTTGCACAGCCCAGGATTGTGTCGTCATCAACACCACGCCGGCCATAAGCGCTATGGTCAAGACCTTCATGTCCCCAAGTTGCTTTGGAGCTTCCAATGGTGTATTTGAAATCACTGTAACCGATCCTGGTGCCGGACCATTCAATTGGGATCTTTCAGGGCCGGTAAGCCTCTCCGGGACTTCCATGTTACACACATTTGAAATTCCCGGTTTAAGCAGTGGCGATTATCTGCTGTCGGTAAGCAATGCCACGGGTTGCAGTTCGGAGGTATCAGGAACCCTGAATGACCCAATACCTGTGTTTACAAGCATTGAGCTGCTATCCAATTCCTGCAATTTCGCAGTACTGGAAGCACAGTCAATTGGCGGTGTTGCGCCGATTTCATTTAGCTGGGATGGTCCGAATGGCATATCAGGTTCAAGCAACACGATTGTGGCGCCGGTTTCCGGAACCTATCAGCTTACAGCAACCGATAGCCATGGCTGCACCGGCACATCAGAATTATTGCTGGAGTTGTTGAACGGAGGCAATTGTGGTTATATCCAGGGCCGGGTAATACTCGATAATAACGGCAATTGTGTGGCTGATGCAAATGAACCGGGCATTGTAGGCTGGGTGCTTCGGGCCGAAGGCGCCGATACCCTGTACGGCATGACTGATGCGCTTGGCCATTATTTTATGGGAGTACCCACGGGAGATTACAAAATGACTGTATTTCCGCCAAATGGCAGTTGGGAAATCTGCCCGGGCATTTGGCAGGCTACTGTGGCTGTACCCAATGACACTGCTGTTGTGGACGATATTCCAGTTAAAAAGCTGGTTGATTGTCCGGCCCTTGATGTTTCCATTGGAACGGTGGTCTTCAGACGCTGCTTTTCGAGTTACATGTATGTTCATTACCAAAACAACGGAACAGACATTGCTACGGATGCCTATGTGGATGTTACAATAGATCCTTTTGTAACATTTGAATCATCTAATTTAGCTTCACAATTGATTGCTCCGAACATCCGCCGTTTCTTTATCGGCGATGTCGCCATCGGGGAAAGTGGAACTTTTAACATAAAAATACATGTTAGTTGCAATTCGGTATTGGGACAAACGCATTGTATGGAGGTGCATATTTACCCTGATGAAACTTGCAATACAAATCCCTTGTGGTCAGGCGCCAGCCTGAGTTTAAGGAGTACCTGTGAAACGGATTCGCTACGGTTTTTTATTAAAAACATAGGTTCCGGCGATCTCCAGCACAAGGTAAATTACATCGTGGTGGAGGATGCCGTCATGCGATCTGAAGAGCCGATTGACATATTGCCCGGTGGAGATTCGATCGGTGTTTATGTGCCGGCCAACGGAAGCACCTGGATGGTGGAAGTGGAGCAGGAACTTTACCACCCGTACCCCGACCCGGTTGTACTATCGGTGGAGGGTTGCAGCAGCAACGGCAATTTCTCGACCGGGTATATTAACCAGTTTCCATTGAATGTTGTGGCCAATGCCGTGGATTTGGTCTGCGCAGAAAATGTAGGCTCCTATGACCCGAATGATAAACACAGCTACCCAATCGGTTATGGGGCGGAACACTATATCCGCCCCGGCACCGAGATTGAGTACCAAATCAATTTTCAGAATACGGGAACCGATACGGCCTTCAATATTGTGATCATTGACACCCTGTCGAAATTCCTGGATCCGGCGAGCATACAATTCAAAAGCAGCAGCGCACCCTGTCGATTTGATTTAACGGGAGAAGGTGTGACTCACTTTTATCTGGACAACATCATGCTGCCTGATTCGAATGTGAATGAAGTGGCCTCCCATGGATTTGTCAATTTTGCCATCAGACCCAAGAAATCGGCGTTACTGGGTTCCGTTATCGAAAACTTTGCAGATATATATTTCGATTTTAACGACCCCATCAGAACGAATACGACCTTTCATGAGCTGGCCGAAAAGTTTATCAGTGTGGGGGTTTGGCAACCACGACTGCCACTATTAAAAATAACCGCGGCCCCAAATCCATTTTCTGAAAGCACCACGATCAATCTGAGCGGACTGCTCCGTTTCGACAAGCTGGAATTGCACTTGTTTGATGCCCGCGGAAAAGAAAAACTACGCCTGGAATCAGATTCCGGCGCCTTTGAAATCAGGAAAAACAATTTGCCCAATGGAGTTTATTTCTTCCAGATTACCCAAAACGGTAATCTGGTTGGGACCGGGAAATTGATCGTTCAGTAGTAGTAAACCCGATAAATCTGTTGAAAACCTCCGGGCGTTGTTGTGTATTTCAACGCCCGGTTTTTTGTCGGATGGGAACAAGCTGGTAGAGTTTTCGCTGCATTCGGTGTTTTACAAGAGCATCATATGCGGCGGTTTAAATATCCAATTAACCTTGGGAGTTGGACATTCCTTGTTGGATATTGGTTATTCCATAGAAGAATATCCAATACTTTTCGCCAAGCATAGTGTTCCCGCAGGAGCACCAAGCGCAGCCACATTTCCATATCACGTAACAAGTTTCTCCCGCATAACATCTTGGGGGTATTCGTATTTCAAAGCGCTCATAGGGCATTTGTTCAGAGCGTGGTTAATAAAATCGTATTTGTATTCAAGTTCTTCTCTTTCTAAATGAGCCCAAATCAGATATTTTAACTCATTCATCGAGCCAAGGACAGAGCGGCTATTTGTCTTGTGAAAGGTACAACCCGATTGGGGCCCTAAAGCCTTTTCAATTAGTTCAGGAGCAGAGCTAATCTCGCGGATGATTTGCTCTGCCAGTTTTTGCTTAAACAGGTCTTCAATATCAGCTAGTTCAAGTTTGGTTCCTGCATAAATAAAAAAGCTAAAGAGTGTTTCGGAATTCGTGAACAGGAAGTAATTTTTCCTTTCCAGATTAATCTGATCTACATACCAATTGTAGAAGCCAGTTTCTTGCCTGGTCTCATCAATCGGATGATATTTCCCGATTCTATCGAGTACTTTTTTTGTACAACTGAATGTCATTGTTCTGATGTTAACCTAGTATTCCAGCTAAATTAATATTTCCCTACGCTTTCAAATTCTTACGAGTACTTTATTTCAGATGCCGGATTGGTATATCTCCTGTAAGTTACATATACCATATAAAGCAATCCTAAAACGCCTATAATGGTTATCCCTGTTGGGCCAATGGCTTCTACTGCATCCGCCAGTAATTGCTTTGCCCCACTTCTTCTTCCTGAGGCTGTATAGTGTTCCCCATGTTGAGCATCTAATGCCATTCCCCTGAATACCCATGTAAAAAATGGAATGGCTATTACGCCCAATAAATTAAGAAGCAAGGGTTGTGTTTTGGATTCATCCACCACCGATTTGCTAAACTGCTTTAAAGAAGCAATATCAGCCACTACAGATTCCCGCAAATCAAGGTCACTCAATTGAACAGAGTCTTTTTTCGTTTTCCCGTTTTTGTCATACTTAATGGTGAAAGTTTCTTCTTTTTCATTGAATAGAATTTCTTGCACGGAATCTACAGGAATTGTGGTTACACTTTCCAACAAACCAGATTTTTCAGTTGCCGCAAGCAACGAATCAAATGAACTATGTCCTTTTGAACTGATAATTATCTGTTCATCCGAATACCCGAATACCTTGCGGTTTTTTTCTCCCAGGGGGATAATTTGATTTTTCATATTTTGTGTTGTAGGTTTTACGTTAAAATGATAGCTAACTAAGGGCGAACATACGAGAGTGACGGGAGCTGTTTTGGGGCTTGATTGGGAAGTAGATGACCAGGTACCAGCCTGTTCTACCTCACGTGAACGAACAATTCCTTATTCTCTAAGACTCTCAAGAAATTCTTCGATTCCGACTACATCAACCTTGGGAAATTCAACTTCTTGAAGAATTCTGAAATGCTTGTCGTTGCTGACTAAGTATTTGGCATTTGCAGCTATTGCACAATCCACGAATTTGTTGTCATCCTCATCTTCCTTTATTAATCCCCAGCTGAAGAAGATTTCTGTTCTTATGACGTTTTCACTATTCAGCAATGCCTCGGCAATGTTGGTAGCCACTGTAGCATTGGCTTTCCGTTCAAGCACTTCCATATATTCTGATAGAATCTCGTTGCTAATTGCCAACTGATATTTGCCTTCCAGAAGAGCGTCAAATATGGGTCTATACCTCGATTTTGTAGAAATGGAAACTAGCAACACATTGGTGTCTATAACAACGCGCATCATTGGTTGGATTTCGTCCTCATATGTTCCTGCGCCCATTCGCGCATTGTTTCATCCGACCAGTTATTTTCATCCCAGAGTTTGTCCATTTCCTCTGATGCTTTTTCAGCAAAATAGCGGGAAAGCAATGCTTTAATCTCCATGAGTTGATCTTCCTTGAGCGGAATGGAGAATATTTTCAGCAACTCCAGTTGTAGGTTAGTAAGTCCTTTGACAGTTTCCATAAGTGGAATTTTTCGAAAGATAACGACTTTTCAGGCTTCTTGGTTTCCTTTTGGTTCGCATTTCACTACGATAAAGTGGTTTTGCCACGCGTGATGTTTCCGCAGGAACACCAAACAAGGCGGGATATAAAGCGCCAAATATTTCCAAATGCCAAAACCCTTTGCACCCACCCCAACTTTGTCGTGCTGTAGGCACCCATCCACTTCACCATACTGCATAGCACCCCGTCGTTGTCGTTTGCGCTTGGTGTTTCCGAACTACAGTATACACATTAAAATAGTTGGTAATCAAGGTTATAACTCAGTTTCATGCCCTTATTGATTAAATGAACAAATGAATACATGAACATATGATTGTTGAAGTGATTCCAGAAGTTCGATTGATAAAATTGAAAACCGAAATTGAATTCTCAAAAACATGTTTGTTAAGTAACTATTGGGCTTTTGAAAGTGTAAGGCTGACTCTAAACAGCTAATATTTTATAGAACAGGTCATCTTCAATTCAGCATTCACTTCGACAATCATATGTTCATGTATTCATTTGTTCATTTAATCTGAAACATCACCTATCGCCACGCCAGCCCTTTCCGAAGGAGCAAAGTGAATAAGCACCCGAAGTCGCTGATTTACTACACAAGACTTTCTACCTTTCGCCGTGCTTGGCGTTTCCGCAGGAGCACCAAGCGCACACGGCAACGTGAGGAGTTCGATCATGATCCAATTCTATTGCGATCGTTCTAACCTGACGATTAGGTTTTAAACTGCATCAATGCGGAAACCCCAGGAGCGGCAGGAATTTTCTGATGCTGTAACCTTTCCATATTTGACCGTGTCAATTTGGGCATTGTTACACTAACAGGAGCACCATGAAAGCAATCTTTATCAATCCTAACACCCATATTCTTCGCGCAGGTTGGCTTATTCTGAGTTTCGTCGCTATTTTTATTCCCATCAACTTTGGCCTTACTTTTGGGGTACACGAAATCCTCGGAAGCTTGAAAGGAGGGGGCCCCTTATGGTTTACTTTATTGGGAATTTCTGCCACGCTTGCTGTTTACCTTACCCATAAGTATCTCAACAAAGAATCATTTGTAACCTTGGGGTTGAGGCTGGACAAAACAGCATTACTGGATGTCGTTTCAGGGGTCATTAACAGCGGGCTTGTGATGGCCGGTATTTATTTCACCATGTTATTCACCGGCCTCATAGAATTTAGCGGATTCAGCTGTTGGAGCGGCGGCCTTGGCCCAACTGCAAATTTTAGCATATCGGTGATGCCGGTTGTTTTGATGGTACTCTGGAAGCTGATCATTGTGGCATGGTGGGAAGAACTTGTCTGGCGTGGCGTTATCCTCCAATACCTGATTAAAGGTGTAGGGCTCATTTGGGCTGTCGTGATATCCTCTGCATTATTTGGGTTGATTCATGCAGGAAATCCGGATGCTACCGTACTAAGTACGCTTTTGATAGCTTTGATCACACCACAATTGATATATGCCTATCTCAAAACCGGCCAACTTTGGTTGCCCATAGGGCTTCACTTAGGCTGGAATTTCTTCCAGGCATCCGTTTTTGGATTTGCTTCCAGTGGAAATGTTTCTCCTTCCCTGATTATGCAAAAACCCCTGGCGGCTGACTGGCTCAGTGGTGGCAGTTTTGGCGCTGAGGGCAGCATCATTATGATTCCTTTTACGATTGCCTCTTTCTTCTTAATTCATTGGTGGGTTGGTCAAACCCGGGCTCCGGGACAAGGGTTTTGGGGCATGATTGGGAGGTAGGTGAGTGGACACTAGGTTTTTCTGCCCCTCTCGTTACTCTTGCGAAAACACCAAGTGAGGTGGGAGATATCCATGTTAAACTTGCGACTTGGACATTCCTTGTTGGATATTCTTATTCCATAAAGAACCGTAGAAGAATGTCCAATATCCAATCTTTTCATCGCACCTGCTCTTTCCGAAGGAGCAAAGCGAATAAGCACCCGAAGTACCTGATTTACAACTCAAGACTTTCTACCTTTACAATCTTCACTACAATTAAACATCACTATGGGAAATCTCTGGGTAAAAAAACCGCTGAGCACACTTCTTACAGAATCATCCGACGAAAAGAATGCGCTTAAGCGCACATTGGGCAGATGGAACCTTGTGTCACTGGGCATAGGAGCCATCATCGGTGCGGGCATTTTTGTACTTACGGGACAAGCGGCAGCCAGCTATGCCGGACCCGCAGTCGTATATTCTTTTGTAGTGGCCGGAATTGCCTGCGCTTTTGCAGGCTTGTGCTATGCAGAATTTGCCTCCATGATCCCAATAGCCGGAAGCGCCTATACCTATTCGTACGCCACCTTGGGAGAATTCATAGCCTGGATCATTGGCTGGGACTTAATTCTAGAGTATTTATTTGGAGCCTCAACGGTTGCAGTAGGATGGTCGGGATATGTCGTTAGTTTCTTCGCCGATTTAGGCATTCACATTCCTCCCGCCTTATCAAATGCCCCCATATCCTATGACGCGGCCACAGGTGCCTGGTCGACAACCGGAGCCTTGATAAACTTCCCTGCCATCTTTATTATAGGCATCATGACAACACTGCTGGTCATCGGGATCAGGGAATCGGCAAATTTTAATAACCTGATCGTTTTCATCAAAGTAGTGGTCATACTTCTTTTTATCGGCTTTGGCGCCGGCCACATTGTTTCTGCCAATTGGGAGCCCTTCATTCCCGACAACACGGGTGAATTCGGACATTTCGGATGGAGCGGAATTTTTCGCGCAGCCGGCGTCATATTCTTTGCCTACATAGGCTTCGATGCGGTATCCACCGCCGCGCAGGAAGCCAAAAACCCGCAGAAAGACATGCCTTGGGGCATTTTAGGTTCCTTGCTTGTGTGTACCATCCTGTACATCCTGGTGGGCTTGATCATGACCGGGATTGTTCCTTTCGCCAATCTGAACGACCCTGCACCCGTAGCCGTGGCGGTGAATACCGCAGGCGAGGGCATGGCGTGGTTGCGATTGCCGATTAAAATAGGCGCCATTGCCGGCCTCAGCTCCGTGATACTGGTCATGCTGATGGGACAGCCGCGGATCTTCTTTGCCATGTCAAGGGACGGACTGCTTCCGCCGGCATTCGGGAAAGTGCATTCTAAATATTTTACGCCTTATATAACGACCATTGTTACCGGTGCGGTAGCGGCCATCATTGCGGGCTTATTCCCGATTGGCATTCTCGGTGAACTGGTTTCCATCGGCACCTTGCTTGCCTTTGCACTCGTGTGCGGCGGAATTCTCGTATTGCGATACAAAAGTCCTGATATCCACCGGCCATTTAAAACACCATTTTTCCCCTTTGTACCGATATTGGGTGTATTGTCTTCGCTGGGTGTTATGGCCACCTTACCAGGCGATACATGGCTGCGCCTGATCGTATGGATGGCGATTGGAATCGTTATTTATTTCCTTTATGGTAGGAAGCATAGTAAGATTTCGAATTGAGGGGGGTGTATGTTCTCTCCAAGAGGGGTTTTGGATATGGTGCGGCGGAGCCGGCGGGGATAGGAATTACTACAGCCTGTCCCGGCCTTTAGCGTCTGGAAGGCTTATTGCTTCGCGCTAACGATTTTGTTTTTGATGATTTGTTGGCAGCCTCGCGCGAACGGGCTTTAAATTTAAACTTTTCTTTATATTTATCCCTACAAATTGGTAACAGGGATAGGTGGTAGTAAAAAACGGAGGTTATGAAAACCGATAATGTGGAAATATGTTTAGAAATTCTACTAACAATTATTTCAATACTTTTATATCTTAATATACACCGATGAAAAAAGCCTTATTATTTTGTTCTCTCGTTTTAGTTCCTGTCTATTGCTATGCACAAAATGGAAAGCTTGCAAATGAATATTGCAAAGAAAGACTTATTGAATTGTTAGCTAACGATGGTGTCTTATTAAAATCCAAAAAAGATGTCAAAGAAAAAGATCAAGAGTATGATAACAAATTAAAAAAGGCATTGTTGAAGGAGTTTAAACCACCTAAATATTGTTCAAAAAAAATCATTTATGAAACTTATGAAAACATAAGCTTCAGTAAACTAGGAAGCTACGTTATAAAAGATGGCGACTTTAGTGTCATTAAAAATTTCGAACCAAATCTCCCGATTCTAAGTTCTGGGCGGCAAGTAACAATTCCTTCCGCGTCGCCAGACGGCACTAACTACCGGCTTAATATTACTTCTACAAACTTGTTTCAAGGGGAAATCAATGCTGAAGGTGATGTAAAACTTCAAAATTATTTTAATGCTAAAGCTGCAACAAATTTGAGCCGTGATAAAAGCAAAAAATCACAGATTAGTATTGGGGCAGGAATGTTTATCAATAGATTAGGTGAAATTTTTAGGGACGCAAATAGGATTCAAGTTGATGCTGAAGATTTCGAGCCATTATATTACTTGTGGTTAGAGTATCAAATCCCAGGGCGAATTAGTGATCGTGACTCTGTAATTTATACAATTGATGGAATGTGTATCTACTCAAATACAGGTATTGAACGTGTAGATGAGTTTGTGTCAAAAAATGAAATTAGTTCAAGCGGAAATTTTCCATTTTTAAGCTACGACTCTAATGCACAGGCGAATTGGACAAAATCTAATGAAGTACATATTGAAGAGAGAACTTATGATGTTTATTTGTTCAGCAAGCCAAGATGTGAACCTATACCTAGTGTAGAGAAAATATTAAGTAACTGGGAAGTCCTCTCACGTAATATTCCAAATGCGATTTCATTGCCAAACCCAGAAATTTTACCTCAGAAAGAGCTAATTGTTGAAGTGTCTTTTGGGCCAATTCCTAACGAAAAGGTATTGCCTTTAGTTAGACTTGATGAAAAATTTTCAATATCCATGCAGAAGCAGGATAAATTTGTAAATAAAATCAAGCTTATTCCAGGATCACAAACTCCTATTCCAGGAAAAAAGAATTATTATAAATTTAAAGTAGCGATCTGGAGGGATGAGGCTTATCTTGGCTCTACCCATTTTAATGGAAGAAAATTATTAAGATGCAATTTGCCTCTACGTTTTTATATTGACCAACAAGTTAATGATAAATACTTAGATAAAATTTATGACAATATCAATCTTGAAACACAAGTTTATCCTTATATATCATCTGAAACGAACTGGCTACCTTACCCCAAAAAGGACATAATAAATTATAAACCTACATTACAGTTTTTTACTGGCACGAATGAGCAATATAGTGTTGAAAATCTCACAGTTTATGATGTTTTTGGAATGTCACCTTTGTTTGAAAATGTTTTTAAGCAACAAATTTTATCTGCATATTTTAGAGCTCGGCCAGGAGGTTTATATGAGATGTATTTCCCGGTGAATTCTAATTCAGACTATTTGGCTTTAGCAGGTGGTAACAGTGAAGTGAAAATTGGGTTTAAATTTAGAATAAATGGAGATGACTACACGCGTTTATTGACCGTACGCATATTTGCTGCTGATCTTGCTAAAATAAGTCAGGATGTCAGGTACGACGATCCTTCTGAATTATATTCTGAGTTGAATTTAGATGCTTTAACACCAACCGGGACGAAGATTTCTGATATTCAAAAACTAAATGATAATAATTCAGGACTGCGTGTTAATGGTTTTATTAATTCATTAATTGAGTCAAAGGTAATCAAACAAGCAGGCAGTAGTTTTATCATTGATTCAAAATATTTAAAGCAGAAATAGCCTTAATTTATTTGCCTCAAAGACTTTTGTAGGTGTTTTAATGCCTCTTATTTGTTAAGAGATATTGAGAGACTTTCAATCGGGGTCTAATTGAGGGGGTTGTATGTTAGCCCTAAGAGGGTTTTGGATATGGTGGTGGGTTTGTCGGCGAAGCCGACGGTGATTTTAAACACGAGGCTTATTGCCTCGCGCGATCGATTTTGTTAAGGATTATTTGCCGACAGCCTCGCGCCAATAGGGTTTTGGATATGGTGGTGGGTTTGTCGGCGGAGCCGACGGGGATAGGAATCGCGAGGCTTATTGCCTCGCACTCGAACGGGGAAGTTTCTACTCTAATATATTCACATTTTAGAGAACTCTTACAATTCACTTGTAAAAGTCAACCTATTAATGTCTTAACAATTTCTAATTTAAGCTCAAAAAAGGACGATATTTCCTCAGCAGACTTACCCTTACTATGAAATCGTAAAATATCATTCTGTGTGTCCTCATCCAACTCTTCAATTTGCCCTTGAATAGTATCGTTTTCATTCTTATCGGCAGATAAAACATCTAATAAACTTCGTATTTTATCCACATTACGTATAGATAAAAGTTTGATTATATCGCATACTTCTAGGAGTTCTAAAAATGATTTTCGTATTAAAATTTTCGACTCGTCTGTATCTTGATACATAATAACAAGTCTTTCAATAAAATATGAGAAGGCATTATGACTATCATAAATAGAATATTGAGATGCCATTCTTAGTTGATAAACTAAATCTTTGGGGTATAAACCATCTCCTGCCGATTTAAAGGCATTTAGACGAGCTAATTTTTTTTCAATAACCTTATTAAAAAATTTAGAGTTGTTCTCAAGTAGTTTTTGCTCATTATTATTTGGATTAAGTTTATTATCCAATTTTGATTGAAATTCTAATAAATTTAAGTGATTGCCAAGATATGCACCCGTATTAAATCTGGCAATATCTTTATCAAAAGAATTAACAAGCATCTTAGCAATTTCAGGGTCGGTTGAATAAGCTACGTCAAGTATATTCTTATATCTTTCTCTAAGAGAAGGACTATGTGAGTTATTATTTATGGCATTCACAAAATCAATTAATAAAGGTTTTAAACCAATTCCTGCTATGCTTTTCCTATATAATGTAAAAAATATCATTCCTATTCTTTCAACTGTATCTAAAAATGAAGGTAGTTTGTAAGCTGAATCTATTGCCTTATTTATTAATTCTTGTTTTCGTTTAAAAAGGTCATTTGGCAGTAATTCAGCAATAGAATCCCATAAGAATATTCTGTCTGATAAATTTGGTATGTTTTCAACTTCTTGCAAAAGACCATTCCATTCTTCCCATTTCGCTTTTGATTGAATAGCAAGAGCATTTGCCTTTACAAGCAATTGATAACCTAAATGATTTATGTTGTTTAGGTCTGGTAATTTAGTGATTGCTATACTATCAAATTTATTCTTAATGTCTATCTTTTGTTGACTACTAATCAGTGTTTTTTCAGATAAAATAGATTGCCGAAGTTCAATTATTTGAGAAGCAATGAAGTAATCATTTTCCATTAAAGTCACCAATTCTAATATTTTTTCTACTGTGTCGTAATTTATAGAATAACCTTCGTCATTATCATCACAGACATCATCAGGCAAACATGTTGTAAATAGATATTTGCAAATTCTTGAAAGCGCAATGTCTTTTATTTTCTTATTTGGCAATTCGTTTAAATTAGGCAAATTCTTGTCATTAATATACAAAACGACAATATTTTCCAAAATAGCACTAATCCGCTCATTCTTATTTTTAATTTTTGAAAGTTTAGGAATAATAAAAGAATTAATTAATTGTTTAGGAAATACATCATCTTTTGATTTTGGAGTAATTTTCAAAATCAAGATAGACCAAAGTTGCATTTGTTGTCTTTCAGAAGGCAATGAACCAATAATTTTTTCAATTTCTTCAATATCTTTTTGTTCAAAGCTATTTCTAATAATTAAACCACTAAATACTCTTATTGCAAGTTCAATAGCTGAGCTAAATACTTCTGTTGTATTAGGTGAGTCTAACAACAAATTTGGTCGGCCTTTTTCTTCTTTGGCAGCAATTAAGATCCTTTTTGCGAAATCAGTATTTTTTAAAAAAGCTGCATTATAAGCAATTTCAAACCCCAATTCTATCTTATAAACTGATTTTTCTAATTCGTTCCAAGTTTGATAAAGTTTATCACAAGTGGTAGAAAAAGGTTTATCATTTTGCTCTAAAATGGATATTATTTTGACATACAACAAGCATTTGACTCTGTTATCCAATAAAATATCAACTTTTTTTAGATATTTGTAGAAATCAGATAAAATCACCTTTTCATTGTCAACAACCCCAACTAACCTGTTAATAATTTCAGAAATTGCAATTTCTTGAATATCTAAGTCAGAGATACTTTCTAAAAACTCGTCTACTATAGCAACATCAATGTTTTCAATACTTTGTTTAAGATAAGTAGATAATCCTTCCAAAAAGGCATTATCTCTATCAATAGATTTATTTAGTTTTTTACAAATTTCAATAGCATCGTTAGGATATAATCGAACTAAATTTGTGATAATACTTTGCACTATCTCAAAATGGGATGCAGTTTGTTCAAGAATTTTATCAATATTTCCTTTAATGCCATTTCTTGCTGTATCTAGGTACATATCAAGATTTTGTTCTTGAAATTTGTTTTTAATTTTTGTAGCTTCATTTGCATATATAGCAAAACAAGTACATCTCATTGCTAAATCTGAGACCTGTTCAATTTCGCTATAGATATCTAATAGTTTTTCTTCGCCTTCTTCAAATTTAAAATTACATAAAGCACGAGCAATAAATAGTTTAATGGTTAATAAATCATTAGTTCCTGAGGTTGCTTCAATTGATACGGTGTATTGCTCTATCTTATTAATTAATTCATATGCTTTAACTTTATCTTTAAGATAAGGTAAAGGCATTGCAAAAACTTTATAATCACTTGATTTAGGGACATATTTATCACTTTTATCTACCACTAAGATTAATCCCTGTTCAATGATTTGGGCTACACTGTCATCTTTATAATTGTTTCCTATCCAATTTCTTATCAAAAGCATTTTTTGGCTTGTGCTTTCTAATTGATTGATCCCCTCAATTATCTGTTCGGCAGTTTGGTTTTCAGAAAAGTATAGAATTGCATCAGCAAATTTCTTAATTTTAGGATTGCGAATTTTTGAATATACTTTTGCATTGATGTCTTCTTTAGTAATATCTTCTAAATTTTCTAAATTAGAATGAACTGAAAGTGAGATTTGAGCTAATGCCCAATCAAAAGCATTATCATTATCTGAAATAGCTCCAGATAAATCTTCAATTAAACGAAAGGCTAATTTGGGATTAGAATACATTAGTAAAGATGCTATTTCTACAGCAGATTCCTTAATGTTTTTAAAATCCTTGGAGGCATCAATATCGTCATATATTTCATGAATTTTTGTGAGTATATTTTGAGGAACTGGCTCTTTTCTTTCTATGTATGCCCTTGCTATTGAAGCAAACATTTTTAGTTTATCTTCTTTTAAAAATGCGATATTTGCCAAGTTCTGAGCGCCTATATCATCTTTTAACACAAGGCTTGCAGATATTTCATGTTGCCATACTGTTGTACGGCTAAGTTCTTTTAAGGCAGATTTTAAAACTGAATATTTAAGTATAGTAGGGATGTACTTATTTTCACTTTCATCTTGAATTGCTTCGAGTGTTATATTTGAAACTCGTTTTACTACACTAATTTTTTCGCTTTTAACTAATAACTGCTTCCATGTCTCATTTGACAACAACTTCATCAAGTCATCTATATTTCCTGTTTTTTTATACATTTCAGGTAATCGAATCAAGGAATCAATAGAATCAAAATCACGCAATAAGTAGTCTATAACTATCGTATCAATTTTATTTTTGTAATCTATAAGTTTTATTTTCGAAAACTCTATAAAACCATCAAAAATATATTCGTAGGTGCCCCTAGCATTTTTCTTTACAAATGGAATTACTTGCAGAGCATCTATAACTTGTCTTTCGTTTATATTTAAAATTTTAGCAATCTCTTTGATGTTATATTTTTCTTCTTGAAAAGCAATAATTGCTAAAATTATTTTACTATTTTTATCAAAAGAAGTGTTATTCCATAAATATTGATAGACACTTCTCAAATCTGAAGAAAGTTTATCTATAATGTTTTCAACTTTTGTTTCTCCATTCTTGATTAATTCTCTGAAAAAAACGACTCTTCCTGCGTTATTCTTGCATACTTTATTTATGGCATCAAATTGTTCTTTAGTGACACCATTTCCAAAAATAGTCAGAGATTCATCTTCAGTGAGAAGTGTAATATCAAATTTATCATATTTGCAGCCTTGTTTTATAATTTTTTTGTTATATTTTCCTCCATAAAGTAATTTGAAATTCGCCTTGTCATAAGGCAATTCATCCAGTATTAGTTCCTTAATATCATTTTGTCTATCTTGACTGATTTCATCAAGTCCATCTATAATAAAATAGTAAGTTTGATTCGGTTTGTTTCTTATCTTTTCTGAATAAAAATAACTTTTTAACCAATCTTCATTTGTAAAGTTGTTTATATTGAAGTGGATATCCTCTTCTAATGTATGTCCTTTCCCAATAAAACATAGTTGATTACATAGCGATTGAAGAATTGCCAAATTTGAATAGGTGCTACTATCTTTACCATCTATAAAGTACGTAAAACAATTATTAGGATGTTTGGCTATAAATTGATGTAACATGGTAGTTTTACCAATGCCTTCATCACCTACAATAAAAAGGACATCTAAACCTTTGAGTTTATTTTCAACAGTTTGAATGATATTATCTCTTTTTACTTCATTTTCAATATCAGGATTATATGCTCCACCGCTAAAGGAAGCCAAATTTCTTATGGTTAAAGTTGTGGGAGGAATCAAATCATCAGGCCGAATTACAGCTTTGAGTTCATTATAGTATTTAAAAGTGAAGTATAGGTAAGAATGTAAAAAGTCAGTTGTATATTCTGGAATTTGCCTTGTAGTTGAAGCTGAGTCATTGTGTATTTTTAGATTTCTGTTATGGTAAGAAGAATGTAGAGATTTGCCAAAATTTGTACTATCTGTGAGTAAACTATTAAAATGATCAGATGAAAATTTGGGTACCCTTACTCCGCTTGATGAATCATCGCCAAAAAATTCATCTCTAATTGTAGGTATTCTCTTATTTGATGCTACAACTGACAGTTTATCAAATAATTCATTATATCCATGTCCTAACCCTTTTCCAGCTGGAAAGGGATTACTCAGTATGTCAAATAATTTCTTGATATAAATTTCATATTTATGCACTATCTTCTCCAAGATATCTTTATTTTGAGTTGTTTTTGCATATAATTGTAGTGCTTCAAGAACAGATGATGTTTCATCGTGGTTAGACAGTTTTTGTTCTAGGATGTATCTGAAAATCTCAAGCCCATTTTCAAAATCAACCCCTACGAATGCTGTGGTAGAATAATTTTCAAAATCAGGTTCAATAAAACTTTCTTTTAGTGCCTGTTTTATTTGTTGCCAGTTATATTCTTTATTCATATTGTCGATTTTCTATTAATTATTATATTGACCTACAACAGTTTGGCTATGAGCAATTGCGTCCCGCATTACGCTATTACTCTTAGGTTTTGTCGTGCTTAGTGTTTTTCTTCTTTTTCAATTTCAATAACCCCACATTCTTCGGCTTGGCTGAGCATTATGTAAAATGTTGCTTCATCGTTGGTCGAGTCATAATCATCTTTATACAATTTCTTCAAGAATTCAATGAGCCAAAAACAGAAATAAATTGAGACAAAAGCATGCCTATCGTAACAAGCAAATGTGTCAACATTAAACGCAGGGTACAAACTGGGCCCAAATCTTCCGTCATCTGCTGAATTTACAGTTAATAATACTCCTACTCTTGGAGTTGCGAAGTGTGCTATTTCTGAAAGTGTTGGATAAAGCTTTTTACCACCATTTCCAAATATGTTAATAACGTTCGGTGTCTTTCGAAGGAGTTTAGTTAATGGAGATTTATCAATCTCATTTAGTCGAGTTGCAGATTCAAAGTTTTTCCTAATCAAAGTGAATGCTTCGATTAAATTACCTTCGAGTACCATATCATTAATTATAAAGTGAGTTCTCACAAAAGAGATTGCTAGGCTTATTTGATAGGAAATTTTTTCTGTTGGTTCATCGATTTTTTTGCTCAGTTGTTTAATACATCTGACCAAAAGCCCATCCAAAGTGATTCTAAGGGTATTGTGCGATTCTGGTTCCATAGAACGATAAACCTCATTGGTCTTGCTTCTTGCTTTTAACAGTTCTGATTGAAAATCTACGGCATTTCGCATAAGACTCTCGACATTTTCTGTATGGTCATTTTTTTTTGTTCATCACATTAAGCAAAATTACTATTACTCTATGCCAAGATATAGTAAATTCTATAACCCGGCCACCCTGCAAAATTCACTTTCGCCTAACTCATCACAATCACAAAGCCGGCTGAAAATCAGTGTAATAAGTTAATCTGTATAAATCAGTACTCACCTCTCCACCGTAACATCCCCCTTCCTATAAACCTCAATCACCCGACCACAAAACGCCACCTTCGCCCAAACCTGCCACACAAACACCCCCGGCTCCATGATCTCATCCCGGAAACTACCACGCCAGCCATCCTCGGGTTGCTCGGTTTTGAAGAGCATATTGCCCCAGCGGTCGTATACCTCCAGTCGGTAATCCAGCAGTTCGAAATTGTCGCCAAAGTAGGCGCGGAACTCGTCGTTGCCCGGGTTTTTGGCATTGGGCGCGAATATGTTGGGCAGGTAAATGCGAATAGGTTCGCCATTGATGCCCGCCCAGGCCACTTCGGCTTCGCGGCGCAGGGTCTGGTTGCAGTGGTTGCCGGCTTCCACCCAGAAAGTACCCGCTTCGGCCGTACTTATGCTCGGACTCTGAGCGCCCGTGGACCAACTCAGCTGTAGCCCGGTGGTGTCGCCGGTAATCTCGGGGGCAAGGGTAATGGCATTGCTGTCACAGGGTATGATCAGGGCATCGGGCAGGCTGAGTTTCAGGTCTTCGGAAGCATGCACAATGGCGGGCGCTTCAAACTCGCAGGAGTGTTCATCCTGCACAAATACAATGTAGGTGCCCGCCGACAGATCCGTAAATACCGGACTGGTCTGAAACATGCCGCCATCCAGGGAATAACCGGTGGCCATGCTGCCTCCCGGTGTTACCTGTACGCTCAGCTCTCCGTTTGCCAGGTTCGGACAGGAATTCAGCGTGGTCACATTAAAATCAAGCGATGGATACGCGGAAACGCGCACCGTGATCAGCGAATCGCAGCCCTCTGAATTGGTAAAATGTATGTCCTTTTCTTCGCCAATTTGAATGACGGTTCCATTGTATTCATAGAACATGTCGGGACACACTTGTATATCCAGCACCTCGGCCGAGGAGGCTTTTTCAAATACCGTTACGGTCACAATGGAGTCGCAACCCAGGTAATTGGTCAGCACAAAATCCTGCACGTCTCCGGCAGATAGGTTTTGTCCCTGGTACACCGTGGTTTCGTTCGGACAAACGCCAATACTCTCGGCGCCGGTGGAAGTCGCCAGGGCGCCTACGGTTAAGGTCACTATGGAATCACAGCCCAGATAATTCACCAGGGTAAAGTCCTGCGTGTCACCCACGGCCAGGTCTACGCCCTGATATTGGTACATGGAACCCGGACAAGTACTTACTGCCAGCGAAGAAGTCGAAGTTGGAATGGCGCTCACGGTTACGGTTACAATGGAATCGCAACCCAAGTAGTTTGTCAGCGTGAAATCCTGTGTATCGCCCACGGCCAGGTCAACACCCTGATATTGGTAGGTGGAACCTGGGCAGGTGCTTGCATTCAGCGAAGAAGTTGAAGTTGGTAAAGCGCTCACAGTCACAGTCACAATGGAATCACAACCCAGGTAATTCATCAAGGTGAAATCCTGCGTTTGACCAACCGAAAGATCAGTACCCTGGTATTGCACCGTGGTACCCGGACAAGTACTCAAACCCAAAGACGATGAAGAAGTGAGCAAAGCGCTCACGGTTACCGTCACAACGGAATCGCAACCCAGGTAATTCGTCAGCGTGAAATCCTGTGTATCACCCACCGACAAGTCAACGCCTTGATACTGCACCGTGCTTCCGGGACAAGTTTTCAAACTCACAGACGATGAGGAAGTAGGAAGCGCGCTAACTGTGACTGTTACAACGGAATCACAGCCCAGGAAATTCATCAAAATAAAATCCTGCGTATCACCCACGGAAAGATCTGTGCCTTGATATTGCACCGTTGTACCCGGGCAAGTACTCAAGCTCACGGAAGAAGTAGAAGTCGGCAAGGCGCTTATGGTTACCGTCACCACAGAGTCGCAGCCCAGGTAATTCATCAGGGTAAAATCCTGTGTATCGCCCACAGACAGATCAACTCCTTGATAGTTGTAGGTGCTGCCCGGACAAATGCTTTCCGCAATCGAGGAGGAAGAGGTAGCCAATGACATCACCGTTACCGTCACAATGGAATCACATCCCAAATAGCTGTTGAAGGTAAAATCCTGCGTGTCACCGGCCATGATCTGGCTGCCGTTATAGGTAACGGAGGTGCCGGCGCAGGCGCTCATCGGCAGGCTGGTATTCTGAGCCGTACACTCATAATCGATCAGCAGATCGGCAAATACCTTTCCGCCGCAGCCGGTTAAGGTAACAGAATCCGAACCGATCACTACTGTCCAAATTGGACTCAACAGACCAGTATCCAGCTGCACTGTATAGCCGGTTGCGGGCACATTGAACCAGTCGAAATTTCCACCGGTGCCGGTGATGTTGGAATTCACCTGGCTGCCATTTTGCCACAGCTGCACCGGAATAAAGGCCACCAGCGTATCGGCCGCATCAATGATGCCGTTGTTGTTGACATCCGACCATACGTGTCCGAGTATGTTTCCGAATCCGTCGTACAGGTCAAGCGTCAGATCGGAGCTCTGCGCCTGGCATCCGTTTACATCCAGGAGCTCTGCGTAATAAGTGCCGCTTTGTGTGGCGGCAAACTGGTTGCTCGTAGCGCCCGGGATCGGATTGCCATCGAAATACCATTGCCAGGAAACGATGTCGGGCAATGGCGGCAAACAAAGCGTATCCGGGTTGCAGCGCTCGTGACAACCTGCGGGTAGCGCGCCTACATTTGGTCCGGGGAATATCACCACGGTATTGCTCTGCGCCGAGCAGCCAAATTCATTGATTACCCGTACAAAATACAAACCTGCATCGTCGGTCACCATCTGAGGGCCCGTTTCTCCGGTGTTCCAAAATATATCCCACTCGGGTGGTTGCGGTCCGTTGTAGCTGATCGTAGATGGCGTACCGGCGCATACATCATCGGTAGTCAGGTCAAATCCTTCTGGTACCGGGTTTACGGTTACATCAAATGGATCGAACACGGCCGTACAGCCCGTATTCGAATTCGTGACCGTCACCGTGTAGGTGTAAGAGCCCACATCCAGCAGGTTGTTGCGGTCATCGGAAAAGATCAGGATCTCATTGTTTCCGTTTCCTCCGCTCCAGTTTATGTTGTAATTGCCGTCGTCCTGCACTTGCAGGTAAACATCTTCTCCATGACAAACAGCATAATCGGGATAAGCGACACCAATCACTTGCCCGAATTCATTGAGCTGCAAGGCTTTTATGGTACCAACCGGGGCAGGGTTCACATCTACAATCCGCTCGGGCGGAGAATAGGTGCATCCGTTTCCATTGGTGAGGGTTACATCATAAATTCCCTCTTTGTCCACCACCAGCGTCTGCAGGGTGGTGCCATTCGACCAGACATAGCTCGCCGATGGTCCGGCAGGCGCCACCAGCGTAATGGTTTTGCCTTCACAGATCACCGCATTGACCGGAACAATAATGCCGGAAAACGGATTGTCTACTATATCCACCGCCTGCGTAAAGGAACCCAGACAGCCGTAATTATTTACCGCATGAACCGTAACCGGATACATGCCAGCCGGGGAATAATTGTGATACACGGTGCCGCCTTCGCCTTCGTTTAAATCACCTGATGTGGGGTCTCCAAATTCCCAGCTGGTCTCCAGTATGCCCGCCGGATTGCCCAGGGTAAATTCCGTGGCGTTACCAGCGCAATTGGCCAGTGGCAATGCAAATGTTGGAGCGGGCTGATCCGGTACAAATACATTTTCAGAATAACTCGAAGTACAACCCGAAGCGGCTGTAACCGTCAGGGTAGCCGTGTAGTTACCTGAATTGGCATAAGGATAGCCGGGAGAAGGAACACTGCTGGTATCGGTTGTGCCTGCCTCCCCAAAATCCCAGGTCCAAGCTACAATGTCGGCATCGGGCAGGCGGGTGCTTTCATCGGTAAATATGGTGCTGTCGCCCGGACAAGCCTGCTGTTGTGAAAACTGTGCAACTGCTTCAATGTCAAGAGAATCAATGACGTCGCATACGCTTCCGTTCGATAACAAAGCAGCGACGATCACAATGTATTTACCGGCATTCGGATATACGAAACTGACATCATCGCCAATGGCATTGCCCACTAAAGCTCCACCTGAAATACCGGTCCACCAGTTGGCGCTGCCGGGAACATATTGTCCTGTATAATCATTCAACACCATGAGCATGGAGTCGCACCTGTTCGTCGGATCGGGTACAATTTGAATGGCTCCCGGCGGACAAGGAGGATTGGGGGGGATTGGACAATACCCGCCACCGCCGCAGTGATCATATAAAGTCAAGGCAGCCGATTTCGCTGTACAACCGTAAGAATTGGTCGCGATAACGGACACCTGTCCGTACTGATTGGTAGCATAAGTGGGTCCCGATCCACCAACAGGATTGCCATCAAACAGCCATTGGAAGGTGAAAGCGCCTCCATCCGGTACCAGGGCCGTCATATGTACGAAAATGCTGTTGTTGCAAAAACCGGTTGGATCGGTAGTGGTCAGACTGACGTTTGGCCGCGGGAATGCATCAATGGTGAATTCGGTGCTGCCTACGCAACCGTTCGCATCGGTTACCTCTATCACATAACTGCCTTTTGGAATTTCTATATTGTTGGCGTTGGAAAGCAAATTGCCGCTTGCGGATTGCCATTCATAAGCCGCATAAGGTTGCATGGTGGTTATGACAGCAGAATCACCGGGGCAAAGACCCGTTGGGGCGTTTATAGCCGGCTCGGGATTTCCAAAAACCGTCACATCCATATCCGAGCTCACACCGCAAACCGTCAGTCTCACTTTGTGGTTTCCGGGCTTTTGCCAGAAAATTTCAAGTGTGTTTTTACCCTGACCTTGCTTAATGACGCCGGCATCGGCGGGAATGATCTCCCATTGGTAATCAAAATTGGGGTAAAAATCGGTGGTGTATGTCGCTACAGTACCCTGACAAACAGTTGGAATGCCGGTAACGCTCAGACTGGAAATACCGCTCACTTGCAGCGTTTCGGTTTCTGATTTACAGCCCAGTCCGTCCACAGAAACATAAGTGGCCGTAATGGAACCGCTATTGCCCGACCAGGTCACGTTAATCGGGTTTCCCTGTGCCGAACCCGGATTACCGCCAGTCGTATTCCATTGCACAGAATAGGGCAGGCTACCCATCAGTTCATACGTTGAAGGATTTCCCGGACAAACTATATCCGGCCCGGAGATAGCTGTGGGTTTAGGCGGACTGGCCACCACGCTCACCACCAGTTCGGCTTCAAAGGAGCAGGTTTGACCAGGTACCGCCGGTGTAGCAAAAACGCGGTATTTGCCCGGAGGCGCATTTGTTGGGAAAGTGATCGAATTGGCAGCAGCAGGCGATGTCCAGAAAACTGGTCCGGCCTGTTGGTAAATGGTCCAATCGCAATTGATCAGATTGGGTGGATTGATCAGTTTTGCTGAAAATACGGCATTTCCTTTTTCACAAATTTCCACCTTGCCCTGCACAGAGAATGGCGACAGGATTTTCACAGGAATGGAATCCTGACCACCGCAGCCGAGGTAGCAATTGTAGTAATCCACGATCACATAATAGGTCGTATTGGCGCTGGCCTGCTCGGTCCAGCCAATGGTAATTTCATTGGTTCCCTGCCCACGAAGTATGCTTCCCCCGTTGGTTACACTCCAGATATATTCGGTACCATCAAAGAAATCGATGCTGTAATCCTCCTCGCTACCCGAACAAACAGATTCATTTCCCCGGATCTCCGCATTGTCGGAAATGATGGGTATGGAAAATACGCTGGCCTGCGGACAGGTGGCGCCGTTGCAATTCAGCGCGCTCAATGATATGCTGCCAACAGGACCTTGGCCCCATTCTACCGTAATACTATTGTCGTTGATGCCACCGCCATCAACCACGGTACCGTTTGACGATACATTCCAGGTGTAGCTGCTGCAAGCGCCGGATGTGGTATATTCTACCACTTCTCCCGGACAAATTGAGCCCACGCAATCCAGCAAAGGCGGTTCTGTGTCCAATACCTCAATGGGCAACACCATGGTATCGGCACAAAGGCAATTGCTGCGTGCAATCAGGGTTACGGTAAAATTTCCGGGTGTGTAATATGTATGCTGCGGATTTTCTTCTGTCAGCACAGTGAGATCATCGCTGAAAATCCATTCGTATTGGTCGCCAAACAAACTTTCATTTTTAAAGGCCACAGATTGCCCTTTACACACCTGAAGAGTAGCGTTCCCACCCACAGGCGGGTCGGTGCTGAATTTTGCCTCCGGCTCTTCCACCACGGTAATACAATGCGAACCCTGGAAGCAGGAACTGGCATTTCCTCCTGAAAGGGTAATCAAGCCTGGTCCGGCTTCTCCCCATTGTACCTGTACCTCGCGACCATTGGGTTTTACGGTGTAACTCTCCGCTCCGCTGACCGTCCACACAGCCCCCTGCAAGGGCAATTGCTGACCGCAATTCACCGGCGGATTTACAAAGTAAGTCACGTTGGAATGCGGACAAACCTTTTCGCAGATCGAAGGACTATTGCCCTGATCATAATTGCAAAATGCCGCATTGGAAGATTCAATCTCCAGGGTTTCACTGTTGAATTGCCCGATGGTGTAGCAACCGGTTGCCGCTACAAGGCCGTTAGCAGAAACCACCGTAACGCAATAAGTGCCCGCCGTGCATATATTGAATAAATGCTGATCACTCGAGGTAAAGCCGTTTGGCCCCGACCATTGGAAAATATAATTTGACATGTTGCCACCCGTGACATTTAGCGTAACGGCACCCGTACAATCAGGTGACTGAACGCAGGCAACATTAGTAGTGACGCCGTTTAACAATATGTCATTGGTGCCAGTGCCGCCATTGCCCTGAATCGTATAGGTGTTGTGTATGGTACATCCATTTGCATCGGTAATGGTAACGGAATATGAGCCCGGTGACAAGTTACTTATGTCCTGGGTGCTGACGCCGTTTGACCAGAGGTAGGTGTAAGGTGGTATTCCACCAAATACCGTCAGGTCGATTGCTCCACCGGAGTTGGTTGGATCGCTACCGTATACACTGGATATGAGATCCAATGCCGGGGGCTGGCTCACCGTTGCGCTTGTGGTGGCCGTGCAGCCAGTAGCATCGGTAACCGTAGTGGTATAGGTTCCTGCTGTCACGTTGTTTAGATCCTGTGTGGTAGCTCCATTGGACCATGAATAAGTATAACCCGGCTGGCCACCTGATATGCTTAGGTCAATTGATCCATCGAATCCACCATTACAATTCACATCGGTCACACAAGTTGACAAATTCATCTGAGAATTGCCGCCCGGAACATAGACCGAAAGGACTTCAGAATTCCCATTGGCATCAGTTACAGTGGCCGTATAGGTGCCAGGACACAAGCCAGTTAAAGGTTCAAAACTTGCTCCATTGCTCCAATCATAAAAGTATGGCGGAGTTCCTCCTGTGACAGTAAGGTCTATTTTCCCAATACATGCGCAGCCAGCGCCGGAAACCTGGCTATCTACCATCAGGTTTTGTCCAAATAGTGATGCAGAGATTGAAACCAGGGAAATAATGGCAAATAGGCGGAGGAAGTAGTTTTTCATCATGTTGATCTGGCGGTAAATTATTTATAAAGGTCGTTTGGTCATTCATTTGGTTCAGAGACCCTCACGAACGATCGTTTGTATTCTAGGGCGTTTATGTTTCATTCCTTAATACGCTGATCACTTATCGTTGATCACTGTTCATTGAAATAATGTTTGGCCTCTCCGAGGCCCGATTTTTCTGGGCGTTGTCATGTTGGCTACCATTGTTTTGCCTCTCCGAGGCTGATATACCTATTCATCTTATTATTGTTCGTTGATCTCTGTTCATTATTCATTGTTCGTTGATCACTGATCTCTTGTTATTTTCGCCTCTACCGATGTTTGGCCTCTCCGAGGCTGATATACCTACTCATCTTATTATTGTTCATTGTTCGTTGATCATTGATCACTACTCACTGATTTCTCGTTGTTCTGCCTCTTTGCTACCGATGTTTTGCCTCTCCGAGGCTGATATACCTACTCATCTTATATTGTTCATTGTTCGTTGATCTCTGTTCATTATTCATTGTTCGTTGATCTCTGATCACTGCTCACTCATCTCTCCCGATCTCAATCCAATCCTAACCCCGTTATTTTCTGCTGCTTCCAGCATGACACGTCGTACTTTCAATGCGCTGCTTTCTTTTGTGTTAAGGCATGCGGGTGTTTTTACGAGTATGGAATCCAGTTCTTGTAGGATCAAATCCTTAGTCTGCCAAAATTGCGTGTTTTTGTCCAGAATATCATCGAGAATTGCATCTTTTGTCGCCAACAGTTCAGGTTTGAAAATGGGCGATGCTGATAATAATTGGTCTATTTGGTCAAGCACCTTTACATGCACGCCCGTACCCAGTTGACTGGCGGATTCTGTTGCAGACATCTGGAATTTCCACACTGGGAAAGGGGATTCCACACTATCCATTGGGAATATCATGCAATTGAATTTGAAAAATGCATCATCTGCATCGCCGGTGCTTTTAGTTGCAGTTTTTAGCCAATGGCCGTAATCAAAAAACATGTCTGGCGCGTCGCCGGTTAGGGAGCGCTGGTAAACGAGCCCGGGAACTAGATTTGCCATCCAATCGTAGGTAACTTGTCCTTCCGGTTCGGCCCTGTGTTTTAACAGGAAGAGCATGGTGTCGCGCATGCCTCTGATCTGGCGATAGCTTAGTGCACAATGTTCTTCGTCAGTGAGGGCGCTTACTTTGTCAGGGAAGCTTTCCACACGAGCTGTAAGGGCCTTCCCGAAATAGCACTGAAGGCGTTTTTGCTGAAGCCAGGGTTCAAATTCTCCGTTGGGTTTTAAAGCACCCGCAAACACCCAACCTTGTTTTCCTGAACTGCTCTCCACTTTTATCCAGGGGCTCTGGATGGGATTGTAGCCAAAAGTAATCACACTTTCAAAATGGCTTACCTCACCCAGATCCTTTAATTTTTTGCCTTCCAGCAGAGTTGTGACTACCTCTTTTTTTAGTCCAGGTGCAGTCTGAAGGGCTATTTGCCCAACTGAGACGCTAAGCGTGTGGTCTGATTTATCCGGGTTGCAGGAACACAGAAAGGGAAGTATGATGATCGGTAAGAAACGCATGGAATATTTTCACCCGAAATTAGGAAATTGTTCTTATTTGATATGGCTACTGCTGTTATTTTACGAATACTTTCCTTCCCTGCGTGCCTGCTTTTCCTTGAAGATCGTACCTTCCCGATACCAAACAATTCGATGACATGAAGCTCCACCGTTTTCTGGTTTTTAGCCTCCTTTTTTCCTGCTCCAATTTCCTTTCCGCTCAGATATTCGACGATTTTTCCGATGGAAATTTTGATCAAAATCCAGCCTGGCAAGGTGATGTAGCCAATTTTATGGTAAATGCTTCCAATGAGCTACAACTGAATGCCACCGTAGCAGGCACGTCAAGCCTCGCAGTTCAGGGAAGCATTCCGGCGAGCGTCAACTGGAAATTTAAATTTCGTCTTGATTTTTCTCCGTCGGCAAATAACATGCTTCGAATTTACCTCCAGTCTGATCAGGTAAACTTTGCATCTGCAAAAGGTTATTATCTGGAAATAGGTGAAAACGGCAGCAATGATGCCATAAAACTATACCGGCAGGATGGTGGAAGCAGCACCTTACTGGGAACCGGAGTTTTGGGATTGGTAGCAGTAAGTCCGGATATTCAGCTAGATATTACGCGAACGGGTTCCGGACAATGGACTGTAGACGCTGCTTTCGGTGGTGGCGCCTTCATACCGCAATTCAACGCCACAGATGCTACCTATACAGGAGGCGCAAACAGCTTCTTTGGCGTGAAGTGCATGTACACCGTGTCTAATATTGCCAAATTCTATTTTGATGACCTTGACATTACCCTCGGGCCGGCTGATACAGATCCACCTGTTTTGGTTTCCGCAATTGCCGACAATGAGTTGCAAGTAAGCGCCGTATTCAATGAAGCGCTCGGACCCGTGAACCCGAGCAATTTCACCATCAACAACGGCATTGGACAACCTCTAACAGCAGACATACAGCCCGATGGAAAAACAGTTGTACTGGGTCTGGCCAGCGCCTTGCCGAACGGAAACTACACGCTGGAAAGTACCGGTGTTCAGGATACTGCCGGCAATGTCAGCGCTGTTCAAACAGCTGATTTTCAGTTTTTCAAAACAGATGTGGCCGAAGAATTTGATATCCTGATCAACGAAATTATGGCCGATCCCACTCCGTCGGCAGGACTCCCGGAAGTGGAATGGTTGGAATTATACAATCGCTCCACCAAAACCCTGGATCTGGGAGAATTGCGGGTTCAGGATGCGACCGGCTCTCCGGTTACTTTTCCCAGCTATATTTTAGATCCCGGCAGCTATGTTGCCATTACGGCACTGGCAAACGTAACCAGCCTGGAAGCAGCTACAATTGGCCCTGTGTTAGGTGTAGGCATTGGCACCACCACCTTGAATAATGATGGTGATGTGATCACCATAAGCACCGCAGGAGGTACGGTCATTGACCGCGTGGCATACGATGTTGACTGGCACACCAACTCAATGAAAAAAGATGGTGGCTGGTCGCTTGAACGTTCCAATCCCGGTCTGCCATGTCTCGGTAGCACCAACTGGGTTTCCTGCCCTGTTTCACCCGGAGGAACACCTGGCCTGGCCAATGCATCGCTGGATACTTCGCCAGATGTTACCGGTCCCAAGCCGGTTCAGGTGATCATTGGCAGCCCAACGTCTCTCACCATCATTTTTTCAGAAGGACTGGATAAAAGCAGCGCCGAAAATCCTGCTGCTTACCAAATCACTCCAGCTGTGGGAATTGCATCTGCTACCCAATCAGCTACTGATCGGGCGCAGGTTCAATTGAGTTTGTCAACTTCGCTTGAGCTGTCCAAAGTATATGCCATCACCGTAAACACAAGCATCACCGATTGCAGCGGCAATGGAGCTTCCACAACGGATACACTATATTTCGGCATCCCGGAAGCTGCCGCACCATTGGAGGTGGTCATCAATGAAATCATGGCAAAACCATCTCCCATGGTTGGTCTTCCGGTGGCAGAGTGGATTGAATTATATAACCGTACGGATAAAATAGTGGATCTGGCCTCGCTGCGAGTGCAGGATCTGAGTGGCTCTCCCATTGCCTTACCATCATATTTGTTGCTTCCAAAATCTTACATAGCGATTACTGCGAGTTCAAATCAGGCATTGCTTCAGGCCAGCAGCCAGGGGCCTGTGCTGGGAGTTGGGGTCAGCACATCACTATTAAATGATGACGGCGATGTGATTACCCTCAGTGATGCCAACGGCCAGGTTATTGATCGAGTTGCTTACGATAAAAGATGGCATACGGAAGACGGAAAAGACGATGGCGGCTGGTCGCTGGAACGCATAAACTACGATTTGCCTTGTCTAGGTTCCGAAAACTGGCAATCCTGTCCGGTTTTGCCTGGCGGAACACCCGGCATACAAAATGCCGCCTACCGAAATACCAGCGATGAGGCTGTCCCTCACTTGTATTGGGCCTACCCCGAATCGGACAATTCTGTGTTGCTAACCTTCTCGGAAGGATTGGATAAAAGCGCTATGGAGAACATTTCTTCATACCAGATCACACCAAATCTAGGAATCGCGGCGGCCATTCAGCAGTCGAATATTGCTCAGGTGAAATTGATATTTACCGACCCCATGGAAGATGGCTTTCTGTATCACTTACAAGCGACCCAGACGTTGACGGATTGCAGCGGCAACATCGCTGAAATCAGTGATACGGCCACCTTTGGCATTCCGCTCATGCCCGAACCAAATGACATACTCATCAACGAGGTAATGTTCAATCCGGCGAGTGGTGAACCCAGATACATCGAATTGTACAACCAAAGCGGAAAAATCTTCGACTGGGGTAAATTCTACATCGCCAATGTACTGGACGGGTTTTTCACCAGTCAGATTATTCAAAAACGCTTGTCTATCCCGGGTCAGTACCACGTTTTCACCTCAGATGCTCCAAATGTTCGCAGCAACTTCCAGAATATTTACCAGTTGCACGTCATGGAAAACAGCCTGCCTACACTCAACGACAAGGAAGGCTCCATCCTGATATATTGGGTAGAGAATGGCGATACTGTGTTGCTGGATGCACTTCACTATTACGACAGCTGGCACAACAGCTTGTATTCCGTTGGCGATCGTGATGGTGTAGCCCTCGAACGAATTCGACTCGATGGTGATACAAATGACCCATCCAACTGGACCTCAGCCTCATCCACCATAACCGGTAAGCCGGGAACGCCTACATTACCCAATTCCCAGCGACTGAGCAATAGCAATCCCGCCGAAGACCTGATCAGCCTCAACCCCGCTCGTCTTTCTCCGGATGACGATGGTTACGAAGATTTTCTGGACATCCGTTATCAATTGCCAAAAGCAGGATATGCCGCATCCATGTCCATTTTTGACTCCGATGGCAATCGGCTCAAGCAAATTGCGAAACAGGAACTGCTAGGCACAGAAGGCTATCTCCGTTGGGACGGCGACACAGAGAATGGCTCTAAAGCAAGACCCGGAATACACATTCTGTATATGGAGATCTTTGGTCCGGATGGAAATGTGATGCGGATTAAGAAGGTGTTTGTGGTAGTACAATAAAACCAATGCGAAATGTATCAATGCGAAATGCGCAATGGTTAGCGGTTAGGGATGAAATATATGGGTATTTAGTCAGGAATTGTTATTGAAAATAACAGAGGGTTATTTCAATCGAGCCGCATTCTAACAGATTTTTCAAATCTGTTAGAATTTTCGCCAGAAGAAAAAAGAAAAACCCGGTCCTCATTGCAGAGCGACCGGGTTTTTAAAATTTGGAAGTATTTGGGCAGTATGTGGTGATTACTGCTTAAAGAAATAGGTCAGGCCGAGGCGAATGGAGTTGGTGTGTATGTTGTTCACCTTTTCCACAAAATCGCGGTTGTCGTTTAGGTTGCGAGTTCCGAGGTAGTAGCGGGCATTTACACGGAAGCGACCAGTACCGGCGCTGATGCCGAAAGCTGGACCGTAGTCGATACCGGTGAATGCTTCGTTCAGATCGATGGCTTTGGTGGCATTATTGATGCTTTCATAATCACCCAGGTACAGATCTTGCTGACTGCGATCAAGGTTGTGAAAATGAGAACCAAAGAATCCACCCACCTGGATGCTTACAGGAACGTTTTTTGAAGGCTGGAATCCGGCAAAAACTCCGGCTTCGAAACTGTTATAGTAAAAATCGTAGGTGCTTACTTCTGATTGGGATTCTGGCTGGAAGTCAACCACCTTGGCAGAAGCGCCTTTCTGCACAAACATAATTTCAGGTGTCAGTTCAAACTGATCTCCAAATCCCAGAGAAATGGTAAAACCGGCTGCCGCGCTCAGGCGTCCTGAAGCGGTAGTAAACATGTCAGACTTAAGGGATGAGTAGTTGCTGCCAAGGGTAAAACCCATTTTGTAGGAGCTTTGGGCATTCAGGGTAGTAGTGGCAACCAAGGCGAAAATCGCAGCGAAAGCAAAGATTTTGGTGTTCATGATATCGGATTTAATAAATAACAAAAATTCGTGATGAAATTGATTTTGTAAATTTTGATCCGATAAGCTGCGAGAATATTTATGAAAGATTTTAGTTATAATTCAAAGGCCGTGCCAAAAACTAAAAATTGAAATTAAATTTCAGCCAAATGACAATTGCCAAACAAATTTCTGAACAGTGAGCCCTTTTAACGCACCGGCCAAATATTTGTTACATGAAATTAGAAAAAAATGAATGGAAAATGTCTTGAATATGACAACTTACCAATGCGCAATGTACCAATGTACCAATGTACCAATGTATCAATGTACCAATGCGCAATCAACACTTTTGATTGGCTTGAGAACTAAAATGATAATGGAGACTTAATTAAGCTCTTGGAACTTCGGGACACCTCGCTAAAAACTCACTTGGATATTCCCTAGAAAACAATAATCAACACTACACATTGTTGCATTTCGCATTGGTACATTGATGCATTGGTACATTGCGCATTGGTAATCTATACTTTCGAAAACACCCTGAAATACTGAAGCGGTATTTTGTCTTCAAAAAAGGCTTTGCCAACGATGGCGCCGGCACACCCTGCGGCATTTAGTTCTTCCAGATCGCCGACGCTGCTTATGCCTCCGCTGGCAACCAATTGCATGTCCGGGAATTTCTGAACGATTTCCTTGTAGAGTTCAACTGCCGGGCCACCCATGCCGCCATCGCGTTCGATATCGGTAACGGAAACCTGGCGGATACCCATTTTATGCATTTGATCCAGAAAGTCGAACACATCCACATTGGTTTGCTCTTTCCAGCCATGCACAGCCAGTTGACCATCCCGTACATCTGCGCCTACCAGAAAACGATCGGGGCCGAACTTTTCCATCCAGGCGCCAAATTCATCCTGGGCCAGCAAGGCTACACTTCCTACGGAAAACAACATGGCTCCCGCATCCCATACCTGTTTTAAAGAAGGAATGGATCTCAGGCCGCCACCATAATCAATCTGTAAGCGCGTGCGGGCTGCCACCTCCTCCAGAATGTGAAGATTTGACGGATAACCACTACGCGCGCCATCCAGATCCACCATGTGCAGGCGCGTCAAACCGGCAGCTTCCAGTTCCATGGCTAATTCAAGAGGATTCGCGGGATACTCGGTTTTTTGCTCAAAGTCGCCCTGAAGAAGACGAACAAGCTTGCCGTCAAGAAGATCGAAGGAAGGGATAATATCCATGCAAAAAATTGATTTTCAAATTGTTACAAAATCACTGCGGATACAAAAGGGGTGGATGTGGCAAATGTAACCAAAATACTTTGGCTATTGGCAAACAGAAAGCGGTTAGGAGTAAGGGTTTACGGAAGGTTTACATGATGAGTGCGGAGAGGTTGTTTATTGGGATTGACGATTGATGATTACATAATTACATGATTGTTGAAGTAATTGATTAATTATTATAGCCACTCACCTTATTCGTGAACATTGATCATTGTTGTTAAATTTCCACTTATACCATCCACATCAACAATCATGTAATTATGTAATCATCAATCGTCAATAAAAAGAGAGCCTGACCAAATTCGAATGTCGAAATCTGGTCAGGCTCGTAAAGTGGGTTCAGCTAAGATTACTGAATAACCAGTTTTTTCACACTCTTCAGGCTATCCGTTTCCAAAGAAACGGCGTAAACTCCTTTCGGAAAATCTGCCAGTTCCAGTCGCAGGGAATAGGCTCCTTCGGCCAGGCTCCAGCTTTTGACAACCTGTCCAGCCATATTCACCAGTTTTACCTGGGCATCATCGCTCAATCCTGAACTCAGCGAAAGCACAGCAATGGAGTTTGCCGGGTTTGGTGCGAGTTCAAAAGAAAGCGCTGCGTTTGGTTCTTTTGTACCCACAGCAAATGGCTGTACCACAAAAGTGCCTTTGGCTAGTCCGCCTTCACCATCGGTTACGGCGAAATCAAAACTATCCTGGCCAAGATTCAACCCGTAATCATAATAGCGTACGGCGCCATTGTTAATATCAGCCTGGGTGAATTGAGAACCAACATCCGATAAAACACCATTGATGAGCAGTTCTCCGTGTTTGGGGATGCTCATGAGCGTAAAGAGCAGTTCGTCAGGTCCATTATTGGTATCTTCTGCCTTCAACAGTACATCATTAATGGCCGCATTGGTACCCGGTGCCAGCATCAGCACATCATTCTTCACAATAAGTGGCGGATCTGTAGAAACACTGGAGCAAATTTCGAGCACAAAGTTTGCCAACGAACCGCCTGAGCTGATCATATTGTCCGTTACCTGCAATTTCCATTGACCCGTTGAATTCTGTCCAATGAATGCATTTAGAGGAGAGGCTGGCTTGAATGCCTGACCACTATTTGGTGGTGGACATCCGAAAGGACCAGTAGCTCCATCATCCATACCAAAATTGAAACTTCCATTAAATCCGGAACATTTACTTTTCCATAGCAACACATCTGTACCCGAAGGACCAATCAGGTGTGCTTCAAGATCCATAAAAAAGGAATGATTTCCCTGGATGGTGATCACATTCACATCATTAATGGTACCGCCATTTGGAATGTTGATTACCGACTCAACAGTTGGAGTACCGTTGGCTGTGATGTTTTTAGGTAAATCAGTTGCTTCTTTGAGCGCACAACTTTGAATAGCTACTACAAATACCTGAATTGGTGACCAGGCCGCAGCACCACAATCATTTTTAGGACGAACCCTCCAGTAATATACCTTGCCTTCTTCCAATGGAACAGGCACCTGAAAACTGTCTACGGCAACATTTACCTTAGAACTTATCATTACACCCGACTCAAATGATGGGTTGCTGGCCAATTCAACGTCATAATAATCGGCATCTGGCACTGTACTCCAGTACAAAGGTGGCTGCTTGTTGACACCTGCTTCGCCATTTGCTGGAGAGGTTGGTCCAAATGCAGCAAAGTCGTTGTTGATTACTGAAATGGTAGTGATTGCACTGGCAGTAGCTGATCCTGTATTCCCTTCAATGGTTACATCGAAAACAGACTCCTGTGTATTGGCAGGAAAGCTCAGCGACATCAGGGCATTGCTGCCGGGCATCACCGGATTCGGAATAAATGTTGCCGTCACGCCATTGGGCAATCCTGTTGCGGTCAGTGTTATCGGATCTGTAAGTCCACCGAGTCCAACTGTGCTCACATTTGTGTTGTAAACACCTGGAAGGCAGGCAAAATCATAGGGCTGAGCAGAGCAAAGGGAAATGGCGGCTGTTGGCTGTTCAATGGTAAATTTGAAATTGGAAATATCAAAAAACACATTGTCGGCCGCTTCCACTCTTATACGCATATTGGTACCGGTATTGTTCGGCACCTGTATGCAATATTTACCCGAGTTTGGCACATTGCTGGCCAGGGTGATCGGGTAAGTATTGCCATCATCAGTACTCAGTTTGATGTTAACTGTTTGACAATTAACCGGTGGCGCATTGGTATTGGCAACATCCCAGGTAACGGTTTGGTATTCACCAACCTTCCATGCCAGGCTCGAAGAGTTTGGATATGTCACCAAAAATGGGCCGGCCAAAGTGGTGGCCCTTAACTCCACGGTATCCCAGGAGACACCGCCGCCACCAACCTTGTTATCCCTGGCAACAAAAACAAAAGTTACGTCTCTGTTGTAAGTTGGCAGTACCTCTGTTTTATCGTTACCATTGTTTCTAATGGTAGAAATACGCGGGAAAGTACGAGTAGGGTTAGTGGTTGGTTCGAACCAGCGAAAAATTGGCGCACCACCTGAAGGGCTACCCAAAGCGCTGGTAGGACCGATGTCGATCTCGTCCCAGCTGTAGGTAAGATCATCACCATCAATATCGGTACCGGTACCGGTAAGCTCAAATGGAGTCCGCACAGGAATGAATGTAATTGCCGGGTAAGCAGTGCTTACATCCGGAGTGGTGTTGTTAGTAGCCAAAGTGCTTCCACAGGTAGCTCCTTCCTGGAAGGTGTAGAATCGGCGAATTTCAGCAATGGAACAAGCGTGGTAAAAAAGCGCTGTTCCACCACCGCCGATGTTATTTGATCCGCAGGCGCCATTGTAAGACATAATGGTGCTGCCGCTTCCAGGCTCGCAAGCCGAGTCATAGTTAAACTGGCTATCTGACTGGCATTGGTTAAAGGTGTGCCCTGAATTCCATTGGTGGCCAATTTCCTGACCCACAATAGCGAAAAAAGCATCTCCATAAGGAGGGCCATACCAGGCAGAGCAACCGCGGCCTTTGAATTGGGTGCAACACAAACCTCCAGCCACACCAATGGCCGAACCATCAATGTAACGGGCAAATACGTGTCCAATGTCATATTTACTGGCAGAACCCAGATGCTGAGCCATCACACTCGGGTTCTGGCTCATCCATCCACCTACTTCCGTTCCAGTATAGGGATCGGTTACAGGATCCAGGAAAATAATGTCGTACGACTCGGGAATCAATTCCAGTCGAATGTTAATATCTCGCTCGTAAATGGCGTTCAACTGGTTGGTGAACTGGGTAAGTTTTTGAAAAACCAGGTCTTTGGTGCCTCCATTGTCTTGAGAAAATTCCCCTGTAGCAGCGCAGGCAAATCTGTACACCTTTAAATTCACCGGACTGCCCAGCACTCTTTCGCCGGTTCCGGGATCGGGTTCTGCCAGGGCAAAACGTGGAAGCGACTGCTCCGTTACTTCATCAGCAGGCGGCATTTCAATAATTGTTTTGAGCTGTCCTGTACGAATGTCTTTGGGTAAGTCAAGACGGTCGTACACCATGAAAAACTCATTCTGACCTGGCGCCACCGGCTCGATATACTCAATGCCTTTGTCCGGACGAGTAATCATTGCCTGGAATCCCCAGCCTGGAGTAACAGTAATACGCACTTGCATACCCGGAGTATTCAATGAAATTCCGGCATAAGTGCCAATCTCAGGGTGCTTGGCTTCCAGGCTTTTATCCATTACCCGGTTTTTAACGACGGCAAAGGTTTCTTTCTTGCCATCTGCCAGAGGCAATACTACCTGAAACCCGTTACTTCTGGCAGCGGCTGAAAATTCGCGTGGAGCGTTTTTCAGATAGGCAGAAATTTGTGGAAAATCAAGTGTCAGTGCTTTGTATCTAAGCGGTTCGTGCTGGCGTTCAATGCCTTTGCTCAGCACTACATCATCCGGGGAAATTCTCCCCCAGAAGTCCGGAGCTACCTGGGCGAAATTGCTGGAAATGCAAAATCCCAGAGCCATTATAAGGGTCAGAAATATACGCATGGTTAATTGTTTTTGTTTCACCTGCAAAATCAGGCGTGTGATCAATAGTTTAAATTTGTTTGGACTGGAAGGAATTTCCTCCATCATGCAAAATTCTTCACTTTTAGTTAAGATGAGTGCAATTTTTAAGGCTTTGTCGATTCAAGACCATAATTTTTAGATCAATATGAAAATTGCCCTAAAAATCAAGACCGAACCAAATACCAATAATACCATCCCAATGACTTTCTGAATTTGTCTTGCGTGATGAGGTGTAAGAAACTTCCGTACCCGTTTGGCAGCCCAGGCCTTCAAGGTATCTGTGAGAATGAGCATGCCCAACATGCCGGCAAAAAACACCATGGATTGTTCGCGTGTCCAGTTGTTTGGAACTACCACAGCACTTACAATACCCAGCCAGAAAAAAATGGTTCCTGGATTGATCAGATTGAGCAAAAATCCGCGAAGCCACCAGGATAAATAACTGCGTTTTTCCACTTTATGTTCAGCTCCGTCCTTAACCTTCGACTTCAGGAAAAGACTGCCCAAACCGAATGCTATCAACAGTAATCCACCCAATATTCCTACCCAGGTTCTGAAACCCTGAATGGCTGTTACCGCAGCCAGCGTTTCAACACTCCATAAAATGGTGGACACAAATAAGATATCGCTGAACCAAATTCCGCTGGCGACTGACAGGCCGGCACGAAAGCCCTGACTTATTCCCGCCTCCACTACCGCAAAGAGCAATGGACCAACCAGAAAACTGAGAGAAAAACCGAGTAAAATGCCTTGTAACAACATGGTTGAGGATGCAAAGCTAACAGGCAAATCGAAAAGTTTAGCCATGAGATCAAAACAAGGCGCGAACCTGTGCCCTGCCAACGTGAACTATCCGGTTTGTACCCGTTTTTCGGCCCTCATAATTAATTCCCAATTGTACGGATTTTGACAGTTGCCTGTCCAGATTGAGACTCCAAAGAAAATTCTTACCACCCTGTAATCCTTCCAGCATGGTAAACGCCACCGCAGAATTGGCCTGACCAAGGTATTGGATATCAGCAAATGTCATGCTGGCTCTTATCGAAGTGCTGGCTTTAAAACCCTGCGCAGTTGGTTTACTGGTCGGGTTCCAGGTCAGCTCCATATTCCAGTTGCTTTGTTTGGCCGATTCCATTTCACCAATGCCATTTTCACTTTCCTTCCACAATACGCTGCCATTTATGCGAAAATTTCTGCTGGCCAGCCAAGTGATTTTAGGCCCCACTGAATACGACGCAATTTGATAATCTCTGTTGTTAAAAGTTTGATTATCAGAGAGTTTATCGCCCTTTTTGGCATCGGCCTCCATACTCCAACGCTGGCCCAAATTTAAGCGAAAATGAATGCTCCACTCCTTATTCCGACGTTGCTCAAAACCGGTCGTAATGGCCAGGCGGCTTTGGTTATCCACCTGAACAATACCGGCATCCCATTTTGGATTCGCCCGGTTTATGAAAAGAGCATTCCGCCAACCGGAACTTAGGGTTACCAGGGCAGAGTCGGCCAGTCCGGACAATTGAAAAGGATCCCAGGGCCTAACACCTACTGCATCAACAAAAGTGCGCCGGTTGATTTGCAGATTGCTTTGTGTGCTTAGACGGCTGACAAATCGCTGCCAGCTGTTTTCAGGCTGCCGCCAAAAGAGCCTTGGTTCGATGCGTAAGCCAGGTCCAAACAGGACATTATTCGTACGCACATAATCGGGTGTGCTTACAGCCACTCGCACATAATTAGCCTGATCCTGAAACACCGCCACTTCCATTTCGTCCACCTGCAAAACGCTGTCGCGGTTGCGGTCAACCCAGGTGAATTGCCCGTCGCCGGGATTTACTTGCAGGTAGTTGTATTCAAGTTTGGGGCTTTGACCGGAGCCGAGTTCATAGTTTAGGGTGAACACAAGGGCATTTTTCCAGGCATTCAGGTTGTAATCCACCTTGCCCAGATAGGATCGCTGGGCTTCCAGGTTGGTCAGCTCGGAATTGATGATCCGCAAGCGTCGAAGCGTCATTACCCAGTTTACCGACTGATTGAGCGTTTTTCTGACAGCTCTGTTTTTCCAATGGCCATTCAAACTCAATTCATTGGCAATTGTGCTCAATTGAAACACGGATTCAGAGGGTGCAAAATCATTTCGTTGGGACACATATCCCGACAACTTCCATGGCCTTCCCTGGTCGGGCATTTCTGCATATATCCTTACGAGGTCATACCAGAAGCTCTGACTATTCAAGGTATCTGTTTTAATGTCTGTTCGGGCATTCTTTTCTCGTTCCGCATAAATACCAGTCTTCAAAACAGCCTGTTTCCCGGTAGAATCCCGTTTATAAAATGTTCTCGCAACATCGATTTTTGGACGCTCAAAAATGCTCTTTTCCAGAGCAGCATCCGTTTGCAGTAAATTTCCTGTCGCCTGCAATTCCCAGCCATTTTTTTCAATTGATAAGACCGCGGCGTGTTTGTTGCCATTATATATGCCCAACCTGCGGAAAGCGCCAAACTCATATTGCAAGTTGCCCAGTTTTCTGTTTTCAATGGATACACTGCTTTTCAGTATCTGCTCCTGCACAGTATCTCGTTGAGAATTCACATTCCAGTCTCTGATAAATTCTGCCTGTCTGTAGGGGTTTAAAGCCTCAAAAGTCTTAGCTGTTTGTTCGTAGTTTATGTTTAGTTCACTGCGCCATAGTTGTTTACCGCCGTCAGTTGGCAGCTTCCCGAAATCGAGTTGTTGCCTGAGATGTAAAAAACCGGCAAGTCCGAGGTTGTCATCATTTCCCAATGGGGAAAAACGATTCAGATCCCGGTTACTGAGCGCCAGTTCGGCTTTTACATCCGTGTTTTTGAAAGGCTTTAACTCCGCTCCGGCGGTCCATAATTGTTTTAATTCTGGCGCTATCAGCTTAATGATCGGTTCAAAATTACCACTTGGAGTGCAGGTAATTGAATCGGGGGGGGACCATTTAAATACCCGCCCATTGGCTGCTGTTTGGGCGAGCACGTAATTTCCTTGTCCCGGTGTCACTTCGGTGAACCTGGCTGCATAGCGAGCCGAATCTGTATTTGTACTGTATACTAAAATGGAAACCGTTTGTCCGCAAACCACCGAATCAACCAAACTGTACAATACGCGATCGGGATCAAAATTCTCTAAAGTATCTATGCCGGAAACATAGGCGTTCAATAATTGGTCGCCAACCGCTGCCAGACTTTTCCGTTCGCTCTCCGAAAGTTCCTGTGCTCCTCCGCTATTTCGTGAGTCCTGTTCCGAATACACATTCAAATAAAATCGGCTTTTTTCCCGGTTCCAATCTGTGTTAAAGGCAATGGTAGACCGCAGGTAGCTCTGTACGGCATATTCAAATTCAATAATGATTCGGCTGTCTTTGCTGATCAGCCGATGTGCAGTAAATACAACTTCCCCAAGATTGTAATCAACCACATAATCGTCTTCAAGTCCGCGTTGCATCAGCTGGCCATCGATGTACACCTTTTCGGTGCCGGCCAATACAATGATAAATCTTTCCCCTTCAGCACCCTGAAGTCTGTAGGGGCCCTGGTTTCCCTCCTGTCCTTGAATGATTTGCCTGGAAAACTTTCCTCTGCTGACTGCCGCGGCGGCACGGACATTAATGGAATCTTCTTTTTGCAAAAAAGAAGATTGAAACATGCCGCCTTGCAAGCGTTTGAAATAATTGCTGAAATAACCTGTAGGTTTTACCAGATCATAATCGCCTGCTGTGAGTGTGTTCTGTTTTTGCTTTAGCTGAATAAACACCCGGTCAAATTCCTGAAGCTGGCGGGTGGTGCCATCCGGTTGCAGAGGAATGCTGTTGTCTGATAAAGCAGCGCGGAGTTCCAGATCGTTCCCCAGCTTGCCGTCGAGCTGTAGGTTCAGGTTCGAATTGAATACCAGATTCTGGCTATTCCCAAAAGACAATCCCCTCGTATAGGCGCCAGACGAGTTCAGCCCACCGCTTTCCCAGGGCTTTTTTACCGGTTCATACGGTGTATAGTCGAACTCAATGGCATCCGAATTGAATTTTCTCCGAATGGCCACCGTATCCAGTCGGGCAGTTACTTGCGAAAAATCGTAAGGTGTTACGCGGTAGCTGACACCAAATTTCCGGCAATCCGGATATCGCTGTTGCACCTGTGCACTGTCAAAATAAAGGCAATTGTATTGTAGAGAAAACAGACGCGAGTCTAGTATTTCAGCACTTTCCTGATCCATCACAAGCCCAAGAGGGGGTACTACTGTAAGAGAATCCAGGCTAATTCCGGAGGCACTTAAATCCAATACCTTGTATCTCAGGGAGGAATAACTATAGTCTACCTGAGCCTGTGCTGCATTCCACACAAAGCACATAAACAGCATACAATATATGCGCAGGAATTCCGGATGCCTAAGATTCAAAACAATGCTTTAGTATGGGGGATGGCGTTTGGCGCCAGTATTCAGTTGCCCAACCGGACATTAACCTCCTGAGCCGGAGCCTTGAAAAATGGGTTTTACCTCTTCAGAATCAATAGGCAGTACGTCTGGTGGCTGAAGTGGCTTGAAAGGCTTCATTTTAGACAAAGAATCCTGTAGCGCTTCTTTTGCTTCTTCCAATAATAGTGAGTCCACCAGTTTTTCGGCCTTTTCATACAGGTTCTGGCGACAATTGTCCATTTTCTTTTTCCGATACTCCTCCAGTCTTTCAGCAACTTTTTCAGCTATGATCTTGTCGCGATCTTCATGGCATGAAACAAGAAAATGACTGAACAGACATATCGAAAGCAGGAATTGCAAGAATCCTGCAGATTGAAAACTAAACCCTTTCATGGTGTAAAACTCTCAAAAAAAGTGAATTTGCTGAAAAAAATTATTGAGCCAATCTTGCATAAAATGCCCTCTCAGGCCAAGAAAACAACAAGCTTTCAGACAATTTCGCTGCCTGCTATAGTTTAATGAAAAAAAAATAGATTAAGCTATTGCTAATTATAAAAGGGGTTGTATCTTTGTGCCATCAGGAATGATTATTCTTGAAAATTTATTGCATGTTCTGCCCTTTTAGGGTTTTATACATAAGAAGTTTTCATTTGGTTTTTTGGGGTTATACAGGGTGCTACCAGTTTCTGGTCAGTGCCCTGTTTTTTTGTTTTATTTAAAATCGACCTCAATAATTTTCTTTCCCTTTTGATCATAGAACTTTATTGTAGCTCTTTTAGAGCGCGCAACTGTATACTTTCTAAAATGAAAGATATTTGGCTAGTCCAAATCCACATCGTACCTTTGTGCCGCTAATCAATATCGTGGCAATGAAAGAGGGAACCAAAAGTTCCCTCTTTCGTTTATAAGCACCTGGCAATCAATGGAGTTAACGCAAAAAATTGAAACGCTTCTGGAAGAGAAATTTTCCACCGATGAAGACTTTGCCGACTGTTTTGTAGTGGATATTCAATTAAAACCACAACAAAAACTCTATGTTTTTGCCGATGCCGATAATGGGTTCACTTTTGAACGCTGTCAGAAACTAAGCCGATATCTGGAAAGTCACCTGGATAGTAATGGATGGCTGGGAGAAAAATATGTGTTGGAAGTGAGCAGCCCGGGCATAGACCGCCCCCTTAAATTTCCCCGTCAGTACAAAAAGAATATTGGCCGGAATCTGAAGGTTACCCTGCTTGACAAAACACTGCATGAAGGCACCATTCAGGATGCTGACGGAAACAGGGTATTGCTGGTAAATACCATCATAGAAAGAGAGGGGAAAAAGAAAAAAGAAGTGTTGGTTGAGACGCCTATTTCTTATGATCAAATTGAAAAAGCTGTGATTAAACTGGGATTTTAAAAAACCCGGTTTTTATCGATACAAATAATTAAACAACTACATATACAGAATGGTCAATTTAGTTGATGTATTCTCCGAATTTAAAAGCGGAAAAAATATAGACCGCCCTACGATGGTGCGTGTTTTAGAGGACGTCTTTCGCACGCTCATCAAAAAGAAATACGGTACTGATGACAATTTCGACGTGATTGTCAATACCAGCACCGGTGACCTTGAGATCTGGCGTGTACGCGAAGTCGTTCCTGATGGCGAGGTAACAAACGAACTCGCTCAGGTAAGTATAACCGAAGCGCATGACATTGACGAAAGCGTGGATGTTGGCGACGAGTGCTACGAACAACTATCCATCGAAGATTTTGGCCGCAGAGCCATCATGGCTGCCCGCCAGACGCTGGTTTCCAGGATCATGGAGCTTGAGAAAGACGAGATCTTCCGCAAATACTCCGAGCGCGTAGGCGAAGTGATCACGGGTGAGGTTAACCAGATCATGAAACGGGAAATCCTCATTTTGGATGATGCTACCAGCAACGAACTGGTGCTTCCGAGAACCGAAATGATCCGTGGCGATTACTACCGCAAGGGCGATATGGTGAAAGGCATCATCAGCAAGGTTGAAATGAGGAACAATGTTCCCTATATCATGGTTAGCCGTACCGATCCCGACTTCCTGGCGAAACTGCTTGAAGCCGAGGTTCCTGAGATTGAAGATGGTGTAATTGACATCAAAAACATCGTCAGACTCCCAGGCGAACGTGCCAAAGTTGCTGTGGAAAGCCACGACGAACGAATTGATCCGGTTGGTGCATGTGTTGGTATGAAAGGTAGCCGTATTCACGGCATCGTACGCGAGCTGCGCAACGAAAACATTGATATCATCAATTATACAACCAACCTGCCACTGTACTTGCAACGTAGTTTGACGCCTGCCAAGATCACCAACATTGATATCGACAACGAACGCAAACGCGCCGCTGTTTACCTCGATGCCGATCAGGTCAGTCTGGCAATCGGTAAATCCGGAAGCAATATCAAATTGGCAACCAAACTGACTGGCTACGAAATTGATGTATATCGCAACCAGGCTGAATACGAAGTCGACGATGTTGATCTCGACGAATTCAGCGATGCTATTGAGCCATGGGTGATTGAAGCACTCAAAAATATTGGCTGTGATACAGCCCGTCAGGTACTGGAATTGAGTGTTGATGTGCTTGTTCGCCGTACCGATCTGGAGGAAGAAACCATCAAGGAAGTATTCCGCATTCTGGAAGAAGAATTCGAGGAGGAGAAATAAGACCTTTTAAGGTCAAGTTTTGGTAAAAGCTGCCAGCAAGGTGTATAATTAAAGAATTACCCTCTTTTTTTATGTACTTTTGCGGCGCAATTCATAACATTTTAAAATTCAAGGCTTTCTAAAGAAAAATTCTGAAGCGGAGAAAAACGCGTTATCCCGCTTGCGCTCTGAAATTAAACCTTATCAATAAAGCAGGAAAAAATACTGCATGGCAATTAAACTTATCAAGGTAGCAAAGGAATTAAATGTTGGACTTCACACCATCGTGGAGACCCTGCACAGCAAGGGTTTTCCAGGTGTTGAGGAGAAACCAACTGCCGATATCAGCGACGAAATGTTGCTGGTGTTGCAAAAGGAATTTCAAAAAGACCTGGCTATTAAAAAGGAGGCAGATAAACTTGCTCGCCCGGTCTTGAAAAAAGAGCCGGCGCCAGTTTCTGGCGCTACACCTAGTGCTACCCCCCCAACACCTCCGCCTGCAACGCGCCCAACTTTATTACCTCCAAGGGAACCTGTAGTGCCGGCGGAAGCCCCGGCTCCACCCAAGGAAGAAGTAGTAGCCCCGGTTAAACGCGAAAAACCGGCTCTCAAAATTGTGGGTAAAATCGACCTGGATGCTAAAAAACCAGCTCCTAAAGTCGAAGAAAAAGCGGCGCCAAAAGAAAAGGCAGAGGAACCAAAAGCCGTTGAGACACCTCCGGCTGAAGACAAAAAAGAAAAGAAAGCAGCTGCACCGAAAGCCGAAGAAAAGGCACCGGCACCAGCCAAAAATGAACCTGATGCTCCGGAAAGCAGCGGTGAAGAAGACGTGCATCGTTCAGATACACCTACGCTGCGCGGGCTTAAGATCCTCGGTAAAATTACCCTGGAAAAGCCCAAACCCGCAGATAGCGGCTCAGGCGGAAAAGGTCAGTCTAACCAGGGCAAAGGCCGTGGTGGTACACAATCTGGCAACAGAGGCGGACAAAGGTCTGGCACTCCGGGTGCCGGAACTGGCGATGCCGGCAACCGCCACAAGCGTAAAAGAAGAAAAGTGCAGCAGCCGGTTACTGCCGAATCCCTACAGTCTTCCATGAGTAATAATCAGGGAGATAAAAAGGGCCGGGGCAGAACAGATGGAACCAAAGAAGTCTCCCAGAAAGACATCGAAAACCAGATTCGCCAAACTATGGCGCGTTTGGGTGCCGGTGCCAGCCGCAAAAGGCAAAAGGTTCGCCGTGACAAACGCGATTCCATGCGCGAAAGGGCGGAACTGGCAGAAAGCGCACGCTCAGAAAGCGAAAAGAAACTAAATGTAACAGAGTTTATCTCTGTTTCAGATCTCGCTTCGCTGATGAACGTCCGTCCTTCCGACGTGATCAAAGCTTGTATGTCGCTCGGTATTTTTGTATCCATCAACCAGCGCCTGGATGCTGAAATCATCGAAGTAGTAGCCAGCGAATTTGAATACGAAGTTTCCTTCATCTCCGCCGAAGAACAGGTAGAGGTTATTGAGGAAGAAATAGACGACCCGGCAGATCTAGTGCCTCGCCAGCCAATTGTAACCGTTATGGGTCACGTTGACCATGGTAAAACTTCGCTGCTTGACTTTATCCGAGAAGCGAATGTTGCCGAAGGTGAGGCTGGTGGTATCACCCAGCACATTGGTGCATACGAGGTGAAAGTTGGTGAAAACCAGGACAAGATTACTTTCCTCGATACACCTGGTCACGAAGCCTTTACCGCCATGCGTGCCAGGGGTGCCAAAGTGACCGACATCGCCATCATCGTGATTGCGGCCGACGACAGCATCATGCCGCAAACCAAGGAGGCGATCAGCCACGCGCAGGCCGCCGGTGTACCGATCATTTTTGCCATCAACAAGATAGATAAGGAAGGCGCCGATCCAGAGCGCATCAAAAACGAGCTGTCACAAATGAACATGCTTGTTGAGGAATGGGGAGGTAAATACCAGAGTCAGGATATTTCTGCCAAAAAAGGCTTGAATATTGACAAATTGCTGGAAAAAGTATTGCTCGAAGCGGAAATGCTTGAATTGAAAGCAAATCCAAAACGCCGGGCAATCGGTACTGTTCTGGAAGCTTCGCTTGAAAAAGGCCTTGGCTTTGTGGCCAAGATCCTGGTAGAGAACGGCTCAATCAAGAACGGCGATCCGATCATCGCCGGTGAACATGCCGGTCGTGTGAAAGCCTTGTTTAACGAGCGTGGAAAAAAAGTGAAAAACGCCGGTCCGGCACAACCAGTAATGGTTCTCGGACTTCCAGGCGCCCCACAGGCCGGTGAACGAATTAAAGTCGCTGCTTCCGATAGCGAAGCAAAAGACATCGCCAGCAAACGCGGACAAATCATTCGCGAGCAATCGAACCGCGCCAACAAGCGTATCTCGCTCGACGAAATCGGACGCCGTCTGGCACTTGGCAACTTTAAAGAGCTGAACCTGATCGTTAAAGGTGATGTGGATGGCTCCATCGAGGCACTTAGTGATGCCTTGCTGAAACTATCTATGGAAAAGATCCAGGTGAATGTGATCCACAAAGCCGTAGGTCAGATCGTAGACAGTGATGTTATGCTCGCCTCTGCATCCGACGCCATCATCATCGGCTTCCAGGTGCGGCCTTCTCTGACTGCACGGAAACTCGCCGAGAAGGAAGGTGTGGAGATCAAGATGTACTCCATCATTTACGAAGCCATTGAGGAGATCAAGGCTGCGATGGAAGGCATGTTGGAGCCAACTAAAGTGGAAGAGATCACGAGTCAGGTAGAAGTGCGGGAAGTGTACAAAATCTCCAAGATTGGTACAGTTGCCGGTTGCTTCGTACAGGAGGGCAAGATCAGCAGAAACCACTTTGTACGCATCATTCGCGACGGTATCGTGGCCTATCCAACAAACGCCAATACGCACGCCGAGATCCAATCGCTGAAACGCTTCAAGGATGACATCAAAGAAGTGAAATCCGGCATGGAATGCGGTATTACGATCAAGAATTTCAACGACATCAAAGTTGGTGACTTCATTGAATCCTATGTGGTGAATGAAGTGAAAACGAAGCTGAATTAATTAGCTAATGGGATAATTAGCTAATGCACTAATAGTTAACGCCCCTTGCAAAAGTGATTTTGCAAGGGGCTTTTTTAGCTTTGTTACCCATTACTTTTCGCTGCGCCTGGCTAGAAGACCTAGCAAGATTAATTTACTAAAATTTTCGATATCAGACAATCTTCGTGTTGTAGTTTTTAAATTAAAAATCCTGCACAAGCCTTAATCGGGGAGTATAATTTTATAACTTTGGATTCCTTCACCTCATTCCGCACCTGACCAGCAATTGGTCGCTCATTTTGTGGAATGCTTTGTTCCGGCCGTCAGGCTTCCGGATCTCCGTCCTGCCCAAAACAGGGAAGGTGTTTCAACTTGTTTCTTCGTTTGTTTCGCTGAAACCGGTCAGTCAACTGATCTCTTAATGTTATAAAATTATTACAAATCCATGTCCGAAAGACATCGCATTCAGTTTCCACCTCAGGACGCGCAAGACATTGCCCAGGATGAAGTGGTTTTTCATCTCATTGAAAACAATCAAAAACAAAAACTTCGATTTCATGACTACAGCCAGATCTATCTGCGCCCGGGGCTTTATGAACAACTTTTTTACGATCGCCTGAAGTGCAGCTCCCCGAAAAAGGTAGGAGAGATTCTCAATAAAATCCTGACCTCGAACAATAAGAATTTTTCAGAATTGCGTGTACTCGACCTGGGCGCTGGAAACGGGATCATGGGTCAGGTTATGAAGGATTACGGTGTTGCCAGAATGATTGGGGCAGACATCATACCTGAGGCAAAAAAAGCTTGTATACGAGACAGTCCGGGAGTCTATGACGAGTATTATGTAGCTGATTTCACCAACCTGAAACCAGAATTAATAGAAGAGATTTCTGAATGGTCTGTGGACTGCCTGACTACCGTGGCAGCCCTTGGATTTGGTGATATTCCAACCAAGGCTTTTTTACAGGCCCTGAAATTTGTTCAAACTGGTGGTTGGGTAGCTTTTAACATCAAGGAGACCTTTTTGAATAATTCAGATACCTCCGGATTCTCCAGGCTTATCAGAGAGCTCATCTTTTCGGAATATCTGGACCTTTATCATCTGGAGCGGTACCGACACAGGCTTTCTATGGAGGGTATCCCGCTGTATTATTATGCCATTGTTGCGGAGAAGAAATCGGACATTCCTGAAGATTTTCTGAAGACATTCAAAATTGATGAATAGGAGGCGACTCTCAGAATTTTCCTGGCACTCTGGGGTCTCCGGAATCTCCGGATTAAAATCCGGAGTTAGTAGATAGCTCTCTCCTTATTCCCAAAACATAAGTTAAATTACCCCACCATGACGAAATGGCAAATGTTTTGATGGTTAATTTGGGCAGAACAGGTTTACAAATTGCTTGTAAAATCCGATATTTATAGCCACCGCAAAGTGGTTGTGAAAACACTTGTCATACTGAACGCTGTTAATCAATGATTTAGCCGCAGGCGATTTTCAAAACCAAACAGCGTGAAGTATACTATCCATAATCGTAATAAACTATTTGTCTCATGTATAAGATCCTGACACCGGTCCTGCTTTTTGTCGCTGTAACCATGCCCCTGTTAATGTCTTTTAGTGGACATGACAGGACGGGCAATCCTTCTCCTGATGATTACCCAAAGGACTATTTCATTTCTCCTGTAAAAGGACCTATACATTTGACTGGTACGTGTGGCGAATTGCGTTCAAACCATTTTCACTCCGGAGCAGATATCGACGGCGTTGTAGGCGATCCGGTGTATGCGGCTGCCGATGGATATGTGTACCGTATAAAAGTGCTGGAAAGTGGGTATGGGAATGTTTTATACGTGAAACATCCCAATGGCTACAGCACGGTTTATGCGCATTTGGATCGCTTTAGTGCCGAGATTCAGAAATATGTAAAAAGCAACCAATATCGCAAGGAAAGATTTCAGGTTGAATTGCGACCGCCGGCTTCTATGTTTCGGGTGAAAAAGGGTCAGGAAATTGCCAAGCTCGGCAACAGCGGAAGCTCATCGGGTTCCCACCTGCACTTTGAGATCAGAAACGCCGCTTCCAGGGCCTTAAATCCTTTGCTTTTTGGCTTGCCGGTTGTAGACAACATCGCGCCGGAATTAAGGGATATGAAAGTGTATTATCTGGCAGAAGACAGACAGGTACTTGGCAGCAAAGCATTTCCCTTGCACAAAGACAAAAAAGGCAATATTGGTCTTGAGAATGATACCATCAACATAGGCGCCTGGCGGGTGGGTTTTGGCGTAAAAACCTATGACAAAAGCAATGGTTATCCAAACAGCAATGGCGTATACAGCATAAAACTCTGGGCCAATGAATCGCTGGCTTATGAATGGACAGCTGATGTATTCAATTTTGCTGAAACCCGGTATTTGAATGCCCACATCGACTACTCAGCCAAACAGCGGTATGGCGCCTGGTTTCATCGCTGCTTCGTACTTCCGGGAAATAAGCTTAGCAATTACGGCGAAACTCCCGGACTCGGTTCTATTCAATTATACAAAGAGGTGCCGGTGAAGATCCATTTGGAGATAAAAGACGGCACAGGCAATACAAAATCACTGACCTTTTGGGTGAAAAGGGATGATGCTGACATGGATTCCTTTACCAGTCAACCCTATCAGGCATTTTTCCCTTATGATGAGGACAGCCATTTCGAGCACGACGGGTTCGCTATCACCATGGAAAAAGGTTCCTTGTATGAATCGCTCGGATTTCAATACAGCAGTTCCCTTGACGAGAGTAGTGGCATTTATTCACTCATGCACCACGTACACAATACGAGAGTACCGGTGCAAAAGAATTTCGAATTGCGGATCAGGCCCGACAATTTGCCTGCTGAACTTCGGGATAAAGCATTTATCGCTTATTGCGGTGAAGGGAAACCCGATAATTGTGGCGGAACCTGGGATGGCGATATGCTGAAAACCCGGGTGCGTAGCTTTGGCGATTATTGCATCATGGCTGATACAGTTGCGCCGTATATCAAACCTGTTGTTTTTGGTAGTGACATGCGTAAAAACAAAACCATGGCCTTTACGATCTATGATAATTTCTCTATAAGCGGAACTGCCAGAAAATTGAATTACCGTGGAACAGTAGACGGGCAGTGGGTACTTTTCGAATACGACAGAAAACGAAATCGCCTTACCTACACATTTGATGAACACGTTACATCTGGAACACACATGCTGCGCTTAAACGTGACAGACGACAAAGGGAATGAGCGGGTTTTTGAGGAGAAATTTGTGCGGTAATTGAAATACGATATACAATATCCGAGATACGACTTTTGATTTATATTATTCCCTTTGTCAAAAAGGGAATAATATGGGAATCATCAGGCTGGCGATGATCCAGAAAAGGAGATTTAATGGTGCACCTATTCTGAAAAAATCTCTGAAGGTGTAATTTCCGGCAGCATAAACCATGGTATTCGTTTGATAGCCAATGGGCGTCATAAAGCTCGCAGAAGCGGCGAAGGTAATGGCCATGAGAAATGGTTTTGGCGAAATACCCATGGTTCCAGCCAGTGATATGACTATGGGCGCTAACAACACTACTGTCGCATTATTGGCCATGGCAGAAGTGAGCAGCGTAGCAATCAGGTACACAACACTTAGCACAACAGTTGGTCCGAAGTTGCCGCCAATGTATACGATCTCATTAGCCAGCAACTGAGCGGCACCGGTTTTTTCAAGCGCGGCTCCCAAACTAAGTGATCCTGCCAGCAGCATGATCACCTTCCAGCTGACGCTTTTATAGGCATCTTCCGGACTAACAATCCGGGTAAGTACCAAAACCAGACACCCCAGAAATGCAGCGGTTATAATCGGAAAAATACCCAGGGATGCCAGCAGAATTACTGACACGATGGTCGCACTGGCGATCAGGGCATTTTTTGGTGTAAAGTCGCTGTAATCGGTATGATTGATGATAAACAGGTCGGGGAAGTACTTGTGCATGGTCTTGGTTTTGTCCTTGGTGGAGGCCAGTAGCATGCAATCACCGGAAGCTAATTTCCAATCTCCAATCAGCTTGTTGTGAAGTCCTTTCCGGCTCCGTGCACCCAGGAAAACGGCCCCGAAACTTTCTTCAAAGTCTATGTCTCTCACCGTAACACCCGACAGATCGGAACTCGGCAGTACCACCACCTCGTGCAGAATAAGATTACCCGTAAGACTAACCGGTTGCTCCTTATTTAGCACCGGCTGGATAACTATGCCTGTACGGTTCTTCAGCTTGCGGATTTTGTCCACATTCCCTTTAATTTTCAGAATGTCGTTTTCTTCCAGTATAAAATCATTTGGAGGCAGGAAGTAGCGACTGTTGCCTCTTCTCACCTGAAAAATTTCCAGGCCAAGTTCAGTAATCAGAGATGATTTATTCAAAGGTTTACCAATGGAACTGGCGCCTTTTTGCAGCACTACATTGGTAATATAATCGCCCAGGTGATACTTCTCTTCGTACTTCTGCACCGCGGTTTTGTCGGGCAGCTGCCGGATGCCTATGACGAGCAAATACACCAGGCCTGAAACCAGAAAAATCAAGCCCAGCTCGGTCATTTCGTACATGGTAAAAGCACCCAACCCAACCGATGCTGCGTAGTCACTTACCAGAATATTAGTGGAGGTACCAATGAGGGTACACACCCCTCCAAACATAGAAGCAAAGGATAAGGGAATGAGCAACTTTTCCGGACTGATTTTGATTGCTTTGGCACAACTGATCACCACCGGGATGAACAGCGCCACTACCGGTGTGTTGTTGATGAAAGCCGATAAAAACGCCACACTCAACAACATACAGATAACGCCTAACCAGAAATTCCTCAGAAACAATTTTTCGAGGAATGCTGTGATGGGATTTAAGGCACCGCTTTTCTCAATTCCTGCACTCAGTACAAACATGGAAGCCACCGTAACTACAGCCGTATTGGCGAACCCGGCGATACCTTCCTGCGGGCTCAATATACCGGTGATCACCAGTGAACCAATGATCAACATAGCCGTAACATCCACCGATACAACTTCGGTTGCAAACAATATGATCGCTCCTGTCAGAATGATCAGTGTGATGATGATGTCGGCACTCATTAGGCTACATTCTTTGTGATGGGTAAATATAGGACACAATTTGAGAATTGGAACAGACTCAATTTCCAAGGGAGGATTGCCGGATAAAAAAACCTTTAGTCAGGTGTATTTTAATATTGCTGGGTCACCCCAGAGCATATCAGGCAAAATGAGTATGAGCAACCAAAATTCTATTTTACATACGATTTACACTATTTTACATTTCAGGGAGTTCCTTACTCATCGTCTCCCAATATCTTTATGAATCAAAAAAAATATTGATCATGAAAAGCAAAGCATTGATTTTACTTACTGCATCCTGCCTGATTTCGCTAAGCTCCTGTTCGCAAACTGACGGGATAATTAAAGAAAATGAGGGATCTCAAGAACAAACTGAAACCGTAAAAACAAAACCGCACAGATATGGCGGCTGGTATTGCCCCGATAATTTAAATGGTTTTCCAGCGGTGGATATCGCCAACTGGAATAAGGTTCCTGTGGTGAACGGGCGTATGCCTACAAAAGAAGATACTAAAAATGGCTCTTCGCTGATTTTGGTAGATGCTGAAAAGTATCCCAATGCAAAGCCATTGGATATTACCATGCCCAAACTAGCCAGATTTTACAATGAATTCACGGAAAGATTCGAACTCATCATCGTGATTCAGGCCTTCAATATTGATAATGACAATATCGTTGGTTTCAGATATTTAAATGGCGGTAATGGAAGCGCGAGGTTGAATGAAGTGACCTTTCTTAATGAGAATGAAATCGCCCAGATCCCTAATTCCCGATTTGTCTCTTATGACATAAAGATCAACGCCACTCAGGATGAGATCAGTAAGATTTTGACTAACCCTGATTATGCGAAAGCACTGCAGCCGACTTTTGATAAAAACAAAAAGCTAAATGCCGACTGGAGGAAGACATCAAATGTAAATTATCGCTATCCAAAGTCTGGAAAATCAACTGCCGCTTATGCGGATATTTTGTTTGGCGCCTTCTATGTGCAGAATGACTATGATCGATTAGGCTACAATGAAAAATTCCTGCTGCTGGAAGATAAGGAAGCCAATACGACGACGTTAAAAATTGTCTGTGGTCCTTTTATCGATGATTATGATGCACAAAAAAGCATCATCACCAATTGGGCGAAAAAGGTGAAGGAGCTGAGTGAAAAAGGGTAGGTTTTGTCGGGCAAAAAACAGGAGCCGATCGGCGTTTTTCGTTGTAAATGGTGCACCTTTAGCAACATAATGCACACTAAACAATGCCAACTTCTGTATTTCAGAAGTTGGCATTTTGTCTTTTAAGGATCGTTATCCTTCACCCATGCCACGCCAAACATTTCATTTACTATCTTTGGATTTTTACCATTAAAACTTTCAAAAATTAAATGAAAATGCAAAACCGATTACTCTTGTTGTGCTTCTTGTTTGGAGGAACGTCCATCATCGCTCAAGACTGCTTTTTTGAATTTAAGTACAAAAGAAACATTCAGTTGGCGTCTGTTTCAGGAACCCTTGAGGCCGGCACCATCGCCATTCCTTTTAATACCAAAGAGCTGGTAGATGCCGGCAAGCTGGCCCCCGACGGCTCTGATCTCCGGGTGGTGAATGAAGCCTGTGAACCATTGCCATTCTTTGTTCAGGGTTTGGCAGATCGAGATGCCAACGTGTTGTATGTGAAAACACCAGAGTTTACCACCAGCGGCATTACGATCCAGTTGTACTATGGTGGTGATGGATCTCAGTCGAGCGTCATTGATGGACTTGCAACTTTTGATTTCTTTGATGATTTCGAAGACGGGGTCATCGATGACACAAAATGGGAGCCCGTTGGACAGCATTCCTTGTACGCCGAGGTGGATGGGGAATTGCGATTTACCGGTGTTTTTGGAAATGGCGGGATATTCCAATATGCAGCACCCCGCGTTGGATATACAGGACCCGTGACTTTTGATTTTGCCGCCAATGCCAACAATTCGCAGGTATATGGGATCGGTGATACTGCCGACTTGCAGCGTGTAGGTCTGCGTTACGACAGTGGCGCTCAATCTTACGACACCCTGGATATCATTGCCCTGATGTCTGACACCTTGAGTGGCGGATTTAACCCCGGCCTTATGTACCCCTTTATTCAGGTACCCCGCAACGACCTAAACATCATGAGTGTTTCTGGTTTCATTGATGCAAACAAACATCTGAATTTTACCAGAACGACAAACTACTCCACCGGCAGTGAAAATCTCGACACGCTCACGATTACGCAAATGGAATTCGATGCCCTGAGACCATTTTTCTCCTCCTTTAGTACGCCAATTAAGATAGAGTATGTGGGCATCCGGGCTGCGCTATCTGCTGACCCTGTGATTACGTTTGGTGATGAAATGATGGTAATAACCGATGCTTTGTCAAATGTAATAGAGGTTCCGGGTTTGTCAGTTTTTCCAAACCCCGCAAACAGATCAATAAACATCAAATGTGACCGCCAGCTTCCTGCAGAGCTCACTTTGTTCGACAGCTTTGGTCGGAAAATCAGGCATTATCTGGTTACAGACCAGACGATAGATGTTTCTGACCTTCCACCTGGAAGCTATCTTCTACAAATGCAGTTTGATGAAGGCTTGGCTGTCCGCAAATTGCAAATAGTTCGGTAGGGCATTATTAGAAGCTGTTTCAAAAATAACCACCACGCTCAAATCCCCGCAGGAAAAGTCCACCTGTGGGGATTTCCATTTCCGGAATAGAAATGAAGCCGTATTTTTAGAACCTGATAAATTTCAAATGAATTAAGAACATGAAAATAATTACGATCCTGGTTTTAGCGCTGATTGGCTCGTTTCAAAGCGAAGCTCAAATCAACATCCAACCCATCGACAGTATTGTGCAACATGCTGTAAAAAACGACTTGTTTGAAGGCACCATTCTGATTGCTGAACAAGGCAAGCCGGTTTATCACAAATCCTTTGGATTTAAGGATAAAGGGAAAGTTAAGCCGATAGAAAACTCCACAAGGTTTAGCATCGCCTCTATAACGAAAATGTTTACGGCCATCGTCATACTGGAACTTGTGGAGGAAAGAAGAATCCAGTTATCTGATCCAGTAAGCGCTTTGTTGCCGGAATTGAAAATTCCAAATGCTGAAAATATTACAGTCCATCATTTACTGCTTCACATCTCAGGATTGCCAAATGAAAGCGACAATTTCTACAAGAAAAGAAAAGCTCCAATTCAATTTGTTTCTACAACACTCTCAAACAGTTTTCATACCATTGACGAATTTAATTACGCCAATATCGACTATGTGTTGCTTGGCTTAATTATCGAAAAATACGACAAGACAAGCTGGGAAAAATCAGTGCAAAGGAGAATTTTGGAGAAACTGAAAATGGATGAAACGGGCTTTTTAAAAAAGGGGATTTATCCGGGCAATTTTGCCTATACATTTTCATGTAATGAGGATGGAAAAAGGTTGGCAGATCCACTGCTTAATATTGAAAACTATTATGCAGCAGGCTGTATGTATTCAACGGCCGAAGATCTCATAAAGCTCGATCAGGCCATGTACACCGATGAGTTACTCACAGAAAAAAGCAAGCAACTCATGTACACATCCTATCCGAAGTACAATTATTCGGGATATAGTGTGTGGACGTATAATTATCCATTTGCCGGTTCACAGCCAAGAGTAATGGAGCGCAGAGGTGGGATATTGGGCGCTACTGCGGTACTAATTCGAATGCTCGACACCAATAAAACGATTGTGATATTAAGCAACAACAATCAATTCAACCCCGATTCTTTTGGGAATACTCTGGGATTGAAAGAGGCTCTTATGATTGAGATTGATTGAGCACTCAAGTTTTTCACATTTGCTTTTTTCAAGTCTCGCTGCTCCAGAAGTTTCAGCATATTTGCAAAACTCTTGCAAACGCGACGACATATTTATGGCCGCAAAACTTTACCTTTTACAATGACTAAATCAATTTTGCTTTCTTCTCTATTTCCCTTCATCCTTTTAATCTCGTATAACAATGTAATTGGTCAGGATACTGTTTACCTCCATAATTTTTATCCGGATTATGACGACTTGTACACATTTGGATACGGCATTTCGTCTTATCAAAATAAAGTTGCCATAGCTTCTCCCGGAGATGATGGGTTTTTAGGCGCGGCTTATATCTATGACATTAACGGATCTGGCGATATCATATATGATGAGCGTATTGTAGGAATAGACACACCGTACACCGAATATTTCGGAGGTTGGCATGAAGGACACGCCATTGACATCTTTAAAAAACAGTTGATTGTTGGAGCAGATTATAATGCACAAGGAGCTTGTTATATTTTTGAAGAATCTGGCAATAACGTTTGGACCCAAATTCAAAAGCTACAACCAGATGAACTGATTGATTGCGACAATTTTGGAAGCAGCGTGGCCATAAACGATAGTGTTGCCGTATCAACAGCTCCTCTAAGAGAAAATCCATTTGGTTCAAGTAGAGGCTCGGTGTTCATTTTTAGTAAAAACCCATTGACTTCCAAATGGGAAAAAGATACTGTATTATATAAGCCCACAACCGTAGGAGGAGCATTCGGCGATTGGGTATCCTTAAAAAACAATGCTGAGCTCATTATATCGGGTATAGACAACAGCAGTATTTTTGTGTACGAAAAAGATTCTCTTAATGGCCAATGGGACCTTATACAAACCATAGATTTGACTGCTTATGGCGTACAACCACTCAGCTCCTGTTGCAGGATAGATGCCAGTGATCATTATTTAGTCGTATCGGGGATCGCTTATCTTTTTGTTTTCAAAAAAGATAACGGACACTGGAATTTAGATCATTCTATTTTTCCCACTATTGAAGAAATTGAAGGAAGTTTCGGATATAGTGTATCCATAACCGACAAACACTTATTAGTTGGAGCTCCATTATTAAATAACGAAAGTGGCACTTCCTTCCTGTATGAAAAAGACTCGTCAGGCTGGCAGTTAACTAAAGTGCTTTTGCCTATTGACAGCGATGAAGATAAAAGAATGGGCGAAGAAGTGCATATAGATGGCGACTATATTATTATTGGGGCTCCAATGGAAGAATCGGGAGAAGGGAGAGTTTATTACCTTAACCTTAGTCAGTCGACAGGCATCCAAAACTCCTATAAACCAATTAGTGTAAAAGCCTTTCCAAACCCATCGAATGAATACATATATTTTGAGGGAATTCCTCCGGAATGTTTCATCAATGTGTATGATCGAGTTGGACATGAGGTATTAAACGCTCCTATCCTTAATAATCAAAAGGTAAATATTAAGCAGCTGGAACCTGGTTTATATAAGGTTATTATAAAGGGTAAAGACCCCAGGGTTGTTTTTCAATCGTCTTTTGTCAAACTAGATCCATAGGAGCGCATTTAAAACCCTCTATACACTTAAACACTACATGAAAACTACTTTATTTATGATTTGCCTGTCATTGAGCCTGAACTATCAATTGCTCGGGCAAAACCATCGGGAAATTGAAGGCGTGCTGCTCAGCAAGGAAACAAACGAACCAGTTCAGTTTGCCAATATTTATAACCTGAGTTTACAGAAAGGAACCTTAAGTAATACAGATGGTTATTTTAGAATTATTGTCGATGACGTACTCGACACTATTCTTATAACTTGTATAGGTTTTAAAGAAAAACAACTCAAGCTTATTCAATATGAAAGCAGGTATGAGGTTATTCTCGAAGAAAACTCATATCTGTTGAATGAGGTGACCATAATCCCTAAAGACAATTCCTATTTATTTGATTTGATACACAAATGCCGGAAAACAGCCTCTTCAAGAGATAGCAAATCGAAGGCATATTATGAGCTAAAGAGTTACAAAGACGAAGAACAGATAGAGCTTGTTGAAGGCTATTACAATACGGATATAAGTGGATATGCCCTTAACAACCTGGATTTGAAGGCTGGAAGAATTGCTTTGCGTTCAGCGAAAAACCGGTTTTTTACTTCTCTGGAAGGTTCAAGGGCGATCATGATGCTGAATTTACTTAGTGGCAGTGATCGCTTCCCAAAGAACCCGCTTGAATTGTCCAGATCCAGCATGAAAAAGAATTTCTATTTACGTCTGGATAATAAATATCTGGAAGGGAACGCCGACTCCGTGTATGTCATCGAGTACCAGCCAAAGGACAAAAACGGGGCTTTTTTCGAAGGTAAAATGTGGATCAATAAAACTAAAAGTCAGATCCTGAAGATTACCTTGAATTGCACCAATGCTAAGACTCACCCGTTCCTGGCATTGTTTCAATCTGACAAAGTGTCCAATGTCAACTTTACCATTACCCAGTCATTTAAGGAATTAAATGGCCATGCTGTTTTTAACCAAATAGATTTCATTTATACAATTGACTACAATAGCAGGATTGGCAAAGAGGAAGAGGAAAGCTATTCAATAAAAACTAAGGCGATTTTGTACGCATACGATTTCGATGACACCTTTTTCTTGCCCATTTTTGATTTTAACCAATACACTCCGGGCGACTATGGTAAGATAAACGCCATGCCTTACAATGATTTTTTCTGGAGATTTAATGACGAATACAGCTTGAATGACAGCATTGATTCGAATGAGCTTTTCTTTTCAGATAGCACCTCCTTGACAAACAAATCTCTTTTTAAAAAGAACACTGTATCAAAAAAGGGACTTTTTGAACATCCGTACCTCAGTTGGTCGGAGAACAGGATCAAATTCAGAGAGAACTTTTCTGATACCCTTGTTCAACAAAATACAGCAGGCTATAATTCTGAAAAATATAATCTGGCAGTCAAGATCTTTCTGGACAAAAACTCATACGCAGATTCAACCGATATACTCACCGCTACTATCATTGACCCTTATGAAAGTTATTATCGCCTTCCCATGGACAAGCAAAGCGATTGTTTTATAAACATGTACTTTGATCTGCACGAAATGGCAAGAATGGAACTGTTAGAAGAATTAAAGACCAATAGAAATAATAATGCACAGGAACAATATGAAGGCTTTATGCGAAAGTTTTCAGGTAAAATAAACGAGTTCTTAAAAGCCGTTGATCGCGGTACCAGCAAAAAAGAAATGATACAATATAATCAGTATATTTATGAGAGATTAGGCATAGACAATATTGATATTTTCAAACCATTTTAAAACGTATTGAGATGGGTTCTAAAGTGCGTCTCATTGTCCTGATATGTGTCACCTTGTTTTCCTGTTCAGCAGCAGGTCAGCGGCGTGATCTCTCAATACTGGATAAAATTCTGACCGACCTTGAAAAACGGAAACAGGTAATGGGCAGCATCGCATTTTCTGAAAACGGGGTAACGACTTACGCACGTGCATTTGGATTTTCAAAGATGAAGACAGGTGCCAAAGCGGATACACTTACCAAATATAGAATCGGTTCTGTTTCCAAATTGCTCACAGCCACTATGACCCTTCAACTGGTATCTGAAGCCAAACTCAATCTGGATGATAAACTTTCGCGTTTCTTCCCGAAATGGCCAAACGCCGATAAGATCACTATGAAACACCTGCTCCGACATGAATCAGGAATATTTAACTTCGGAAAGAGCCCTAATAAAAAGTACCAGAATATTGATCCGAAAAGCAAGGAGGAAATCATAGCTGTTTTTGAAAATGCTCCCGTAGCATTTAGTCCAGGAAAAAATGTTGATTACAACAATGCCAATTATGTTGTGCTGAGTTTAATTATTGAGGAAATTGACAAAAGAGATTTTGCCGAATCACTGCAAGCGCGAATCATTAAGCCATTGTCTTTAAAAAATACCCATGCCGGCGGATTCATTGATGAAGCGGACAATGAGGCCAGCTCATATTTCTGGAAAAACGGCTGGATTGAGAATGAAGATCATTATTCTCCTTCTCTTTTAGGTGCAGGGGCCCTGGTAAGTACGCCAGGAGATTTGAATGTGTTTTTAAAAGCATTGTTTACACACGAAATCCTGCCAAAAGAACAGTTGCGGGAAATGATGAACCTGAAAGGGGGAATGGGACTTGGGCTGTATGTTTTTCCTTTTTACGGCAAATCAGCTTATGGCCATTCGGGAAACATTGATTCCTTCGAAGCTTTCTCTGCTTATTTCCCGGAAGAAAACATAGCCTTCAGTATTTTACTGAACGCCAATCGAAAAGACTTTAATAAAGTACTGGTGAGGTGTTTGCGTGAATATTTTGGTTTATGAACTTACAGAGCAGGGGAAGTTATTTAAAGCTTTCCGGCAACACCCTACATTTGAAAATAGGTTCTCACAGTTTTTTTACAGATTCCACACAGGAATTTCTGCGGAAAAATCTGCGTATAATCTGCGAGAAATAAAATACCGTGTTCAACCCTACCATCTATTCACACAAAATTCTCCCTTTGTATTATTGTTACCCGGGAACCCGAAGCAATGGGTATTCTGTTTGCTTCTCAAGCGATCAATATTTACCATTTCGATGAAACACAAGATCAACCATTACCTCGAAGAGCTGGAACAAAGCCGCAACATCAAGATCCTGCTGGCATGCGAAACAGGTTCCAGGGCCTGGGGCTTTCCCTCTCCCGACAGCGATTACGACGTTCGGATAATATACGTCCATAAAACGGATTGGTATCTTTCCGTTGGCCAGTCTCGTGACACCATTGAAATGATGCTCGAAAACAATGAACTGGATATATCCGGTTGGGAATTGAAAAAGTCTCTGGAGCTTTTAAAGAAATCGAATCCGGCCTTGTTGGAAAGGATACAATCACCCATCGTATATAAGGCAGATGCTGATTTTCTACGCGACATACAGGCATTGGCAACATCCTGCTATTCAAAAATTGCCACCATGCACCACTACCTGAGCCTGGCCAAAAAGATGAATGCCATCATTTCAGAAACCGAAGAATACAGTTTGAAAAAGCTGTTCTATGCATTGCGGACAGCGGTGTTGTGTAAATGGATCCTTGTCAAAGAGGAAATACCGCCTATTGAGTTTCACAAAGCGCTGGAGGGTTTGGAAATTCCAGCCGGTTTGCTGAATCGAATCAATCATTTGATCGAATTGAAATCAACCAGGCCTGAATCTTACCTGCATACCGGTGAATCAGAGATTAAGGAGTTTATAAATAACAGCATATTTGAGTCGGAGCAAATCAAGACCGGACTTCCAGTCGGGAATTGCAAAAAGGATGAACTAAATAGTGTTTTAAGAAAATACATTCACCGGTATGACCATTGAGGATCTCAGAGAACAAGGCCTGATCGTACTTGAGTGCATAAGCGGAAGCAAAGCTTATGGCCTGGATACACCTGCCTCTGACACAGATATAAAAGGGGTTTTTATGTCGCCCAAAAAAGATTTCTACGGATTGAATTATATCGAGCAGATAAGCAATGAATCCAATGATGTGGTTTTTTATGAGTTTGGTCGTTTCATGGAGCTATTGTCCTTAAACAACCCAAACATCCTGGAGCTTTTAAATACTCCTGCTGATTCTATCATCCATAAATCCGGTTTTATGGAACAGATCAAAACAGAGAGAATTCTTTCAAAACGCTGTCAGGACACCTTTGGCAAGTTTGCCATTTCTCAAATAAAAAAAGCGAAGGGGCTTAAAAAGAAAATTGTAAATCCTATAGACAAGAAACGAAAAAGCCCACTTGATTTTTGCTTTGTGAATCATAAGGCAGGCTCTGTTTCCCTGGCTGTTTTTTTAGAAGCCAATGGCATGGAACAGAAGGACTGTGGCCTGGTGAAAATCCCCAACATGCAGGATGTGTATGGTCTTTACCACCATACTGATCATCTATATGCGGGCATTATTAAAAGCGACAGATCCAATGACATTAGCCTGAGTTCCATTCCAAAAGGAGAGGAGCAAATTGCCTTGCTGTATTACAACCGGAACGGATATTCAACGTATTGCAAGGATTACCGGGAATACTGGGAATGGGTTCAGCATCGCAATGAAGACAGGTATCAAAACACTAAAAGTCATGGGAAGAATTACGATGCAAAGAACATGATGCACACTTTTCGCTTGCTGAACATGGCCATTGAAATTGCCCGGCAAAAGCAAATCAATGTTAGGCGGGAAGACAGAGATTTTCTACTTGGCATAAAGTCTGGCGCTTACGAGTATGAGGAACTTTTACTGTTGGCAAAGGAGAAACAGACAGAAATGGAACAGGCGTTTGCAGCCAGCGATTTACCCGAACATCCTGATTTGAGGTACATCAGGGAAACGACCTATGAAATAAGAAACATGTATTACTGAAATAGAAAAAGCACTTATACTAATTCATGAATAATAAAATTGGACTAAAAGAAGCAGTATCCATAGGCATCGGTGGCATGGTTGGTGGCGGGATATTTGCCGTTTTGGGCCTTGCAGTCTCCTTGTCAAAAGGAGGTACTCCAGTAGCCTTTTTGTTCGCAGGGTTGATCGCCCTAGTTACTGCTCAAAGTTATGTAAAGCTGTCGATTACCTATCCTGACAGGGGTGGTACTGTAAGATTTATAAACCAGGGTTTTGGCAAAACAGTTTTCAGCGGAGGTATAAACAATCTTTTATGGGTAAGCTATGTCATCATGCTGTCGCTGTATGCCTCTGCTTTTGGTTCCTATGCCCCTAATTTACTGTCTATAAGCGATAAAACAACCGATTTCCATATTTATGCCAGTTTGATAATCGTGCTGGCAACAGCCATCAACTATTACAGCATAAAAGTGGTAGGGCAGATTGAGTCTTATGCAGTTGTTATAAAACTTGCCATTTTATTATCCTTTGTTTTCTTTGGTGTTTATGGACTTATCGGCAATCCAAACTTGTCGCAATTGGCGCTCTCAAACTGGGAAACACCGGTACATCTGCTAACTGGCGGCATGGTTATTTTTGTAGCCTATGAAGGATTTGAGCTGATCGCAAATGCCGCGCCTGACATTCAGAATCCACAAAAAAACATACCTCTGGCATACTATTTTTCCGTTCTTTTTGTCATCCTGCTGTACGTGGTTATAGCAGTGGTGACGGTTGGTTCATTGCCTTTCAAAGAAATTTCAACAGCAGAGGATTATGTGCTGGCAGAAGCGGCAAAACCACTTCTTGGCAAAACAGGCTTCACCATCATCACTATTGCTGCACTGATCTCTACTTTCTCGGCAATCAATGCCTCGCTCTATGGCGGTAGCCGTGTAAGCTATGAGATATCGGAAGATGACGAATTACCGCATCAATTGACGGCCAAACTTTGGAACCAACCCATCGGATTGTTGATTACTGCAATAGCCACGCTGGTAATCACGAATCTCCTCCAACTGGAAAGCATTTCCACGGCGGGTAGCATTGGCTTTTTGTTAATTTTTGCGGTGGTAAATTATATTGGCTTTAAGCTTTATCATTCTATTGGCGTAAACAGAATTATTCCAATTTTAGGTTGTTTACTATGCTCTGCTGCGCTGATTATGCTTATTAATCAGCAGTTTTCTTCAAACAGGACAGGTGTTTTAATGGCTACGGGAATAGTATTGACTTGCTTTGTTATTGAATGGATTTATAAGAAAACTGAATAGATATATGATATGGGAATAGTACGGAAAGTGCATCAAAATTTCTGCGTAGAATCTGCGAGAAATAAGACATAACTACTATACTTGTATAAATACCAATAAAACCTGCCAATGCACCACTTCACCGCCAGCCTTGAAATCATCGGAGTAAACCCGTTTGTATTTGTGCCTCCGGAAATCCTTCAGGAGATATTTGATGCCTTGCCGGCATCGAGGAGAAAAGAGATCGTTCGGTACATTGCAAACTTGAAAACAGAGGAAAGCGTTGAACGAAATGTGTCACGGGCCATTGGCTTTTTGCTTGGTAAGGAAAGGTTTATTGGAAGGGACAAACCTTGAGTTCAATCATAAAAACACCCACTACAAACAAATGGAAGTCATTGAAGCTACAATACCAATAGAAGAATATCAGAGATTAAGAGCAGTCTGCGGCTTGTCACCGAAAACAGATGAAGCCTGCGAAATTGGCTTGAAAAACTCCCTGTATTCTGTCATCATAAAAGAAGGCGATGTCATTATTGGCATGGGCCGGGTGATCGGCGACGGTGGTTGTTTTTGCCAGGTAGTGGACATTTGCGTTGTTCCGGAGCAGCAAGGAAAAGGCATTGGCAAGGTAATCATGGCCAGCATCGCGGAATTTATCAAAACCAAATTGCCAACATCTTGCTATACCAGTCTGATCGCCGATGGCAATGCCTCATATTTGTACGAGCAATTTGGCTTTCAGGATACCATGCCGGAGTCGAAAGGCCTGTATTTGAAGAATGGCTGATGAGTTCGCTTCTACACATCCAGCACCAGCTTATACCCGATCCCGCGGATATTCACAATTTTCACCTTGGAATCAGCTTCAAGTTTCTTGCGCAATTTGGAGATGAACACATCCAGGGTCCTGCCTACATAATCGCCGTTGTCGCCCCAGATGGTATTCAGGATCCGCTCCCGCTCCACAGTTTTATTGGCTGCGTAGTATAGCAATAACAGCAGATCGCCCTCTTTGCTGCTGAGTTCTATTGATTTTTGATCTATGAGCAGCCTGGTATTGCGTTTGTCAAACTGGGATTCTCCCAGCCGGATCAAATTCGGATTGGCCTTGGATTTTTGTCTGCTTTTAAACAAAAAATACAACAATGCGGAAGTTATTAAAACCAGTAGTCCAATGGGAATATAGCCAAATTGACCTGTACTAGATCGTGTTTCGGCTGAAACGCCGTTGTGGTCATTATGGTTAGCAGCTATTGGTTCTCCTAGCCCCGTAAACTTAAAAACAAGACTGTAGCAGGATTTCGGCAAAGCCCTCGATAGACAAGGGGCCATTTCAGTTTGATCCGGCTCGCTCATTTCAAAGCTATACACCACGTCTCCGGTCACGCATTCCTCCACTTCTACGATATAGCTTTTGTTTAAGCCTGCTTCCTGTGCAACCTCATTAACGGTTGCGACCAGTTCTTCCGGGACAAACTCAAACTCAGTTTCGAACTCGATCCTATAGTGATCAAAACTTTTTTTAATGGGCAGCACCCGCGATACGCTATCATTCGAATTAAGCAGAATCCGGTGTCCGATCATCCTTAATGCAACCGCTGTGTGTTCCTCCTCAAAGCTATTCTGGGCATACCCAGGAAGTGTACACAGCCATGAGCACACAAGTATACAAAGCGATTTTCTAACGAGAGATAGGAACATACTGCAATACTAAGCTAATTCTGAAACTTGAGACACCATGCTTTACACTTGATTTACATCATTTTACATCAATTTACATTTGAAATGCCGACTGCTGCATGGGTGCATCCTAATTTTGATGGAAATCATCTGTGGTGAATAAAAACAACCTATTATCAGCACAGTTGCATTAAACTATCAAATTGTTCTATCATGAAAAAGAGCCTGCTAACACTTGGCGCCATACTCGCCACCCTGGGAATCACAGCCTTTAGTTACCTGAATTTGAGTCAAACAGAAATAGCGCAGCAAGTGACCTGCCAACACAATCCCGATCTCGTGTACAAAATAGCATCGCGGTTTCATGCCACGGTCACCAAACAGGATCTGGACAAGGCGAGTTCTGTACTCGATATAATTCCAATTGACGCGTACAGCTGGTGGCAAGTTTCCTTTCAATCTATAACGGTAGCGATCCTTAAAGAGGACAAGGAAATTACAGCCACTGGAGATGACAAGGAGTTGAATGTCTCCCAAATCAAGCTATTAAACTCAAGCAATTACTCAGATAACTTTTACATAAAGGGCCGGGGTAAAGACAATGATCCTGTTACCGGAAGAATAGAAGACTATGCGTATTATTTTACCATTGTTCCGGAAAAAGAAGCCGAATACGCCAATGGTTATAATTCCCTGATCACGTACTTAAGAGAAAAAAGCAAAGACCAGACTTCTGTTATCACCGAAGACAACCTGCGGGCCGCACAGATCAGGTTTACTGTAACAAAGGAAGGAAAGGTCGCCAATCCTATTCTTGACTCTACCTCGGGCTATCCTGCCGTTGATGCACTATTACTTGAACTCATTTCCAACTTGCCCGGCAAATGGAATCCGGCTGAAAACGCCGAAGGAGAAAAAGTGGCCCAGGAACTTGTGTTCTTTTTTGGCATAGAGGGCTGCTAATGAACATGTTGTTTATTTCCTTTCTGCCCGCCGGCAACAAGAATATCGAACAGCAGAACACCCAATATCGAATAATGAAGTAGTTTAATTCACCCAGAATATTCCATAATGAATAAATACCTTAAGATAAATCTGGTCAGCCTGATAGTACTTTCTCTTGTTTACTGCCAGGGACAAACACCGACTGAAAAACCTGAGGAAGCGGAAAACAAGGCTCAGGATATCGACCCTTACTTTGTCGAAACCAATGCTACGGTCAGTCCTTTGGGGCCGAAAAGCATTACGCGCAACATTCTCCAGGACAAAAACGGACACCTGTGGTTTGCCACCTGGGAAGGCATTATAGGGTATAATGGCAGTTTATTTACCAATTACACCAAAACAAAAAATCTGCGAAATTACCATGTTTTTGCTGTTGCGGAGGATAAGGCAGGTAATCTGTGGTTTGGCACCATCGGCGCCGGTGTGTACCGATTTGATGGAAATACATTTACCAATTTCACAACGAATGAGGGACTCGTCAATAACCGCATTTCTTGTTTTTACATAGAAGATTCCGGCAAGATCTGGATAGGCACAGAAGGCGGGATAAGCATATTCGATGGGAAGTCGTTCCAGAATATTACCACAGAAGAGGGTCTTTGTAGCAACGATGTCAATGCCATCATAGAAGACAAATCAGGCAAACTTTGGATCGGCACAAGGGGTGACGCCTGTGTGTACGACGGGAAAACATTTACGACGCTGCATAATCCCGATGGCAGGGCCTTTGTTAATGTACGCACCATCCTGGGAGATTCAAAAGGCAATATCTGGCTTGGCGGCAACGACGGACTTTGGCGCTACGACGGCAGTACATTCACAAATTTCAGCAAGAGTTTTACGGGCTATATCTACGAAGACAAAAAAGGGAATATCTGGTCCAGTTCAGAGAGTCCGGAAAACAGGTTTGATTGGGTGTTATCGCGTTATGATAAATCTGCCATGGAGGATGACCATTCAGTTGCCACAGAATTGCTGAAGGAGGAAAACATGTTTTTTGGCATTTATGAAGACAAGAATGGCAGCATTTGGCTGGGCAATCTGAGAGGCGTTTATCGTTATGACGGCACTTCTTTCAACGCCTTTCGGGAATAAGTACCTTGAAATTTCACACTCCATAAAATTCTAAGCCAAAGCCCCATCCCATAACCCCGGACTTCCAGTCCGGGGAACGGGGAACGGGGAACGGAGGCCCGGGACGGGGAACCGGGATCGCTGGGGATCGCGTGGTAGAAAAACATGATTACCTATGATCAGGATCAGTTAACAGGCAAGCGCCAAACCCTTATTTTTAGGTGTACTAAAATTTGAACACACCATGGATAGCATCTTCAAACTATCCAGTTTTATTCTCATGCTCCTTGCATTTCTCGGAGTAGGATGTGTGGTGCCTTACGAGACAGCCAAAATGATCCCTGACGGTGGTAGTGAGTGGAAAGGCGCCATTACCTATGTTGCCGTTGATAAAATCACGCACAAATACAGCAGCGCAATCGGGATTGGTTATGGATACGGATACAGCGATAAATTCAACATCAAATACCGCTATGAATTTGTACATGGGTATGAAGACAATGGCCTGCATTTTCTATCCGTATCACCGAAATTTTCACTCATACAGGACAAGCTTGCGTTAATAACACCCTTCAGCCTGCTTCGGGAGCGGAACATCAGCTCCCCGATACTGTATTTGGCTGTGAGCCCGGGTTTGCTGTACACCCATACTTTTAGTCAAGCGTTTGAATCAACCTTCGGCGCCCGGGCTGATCTGTTTTTAAGGGGTAAAGCCGCCATGGCATTCAACCTTGGATTTGGCATCACCAAGCCCTCCGCTATATGGACGATCCGCCCGGAGGTTGGAATCGTGTTCGATTTTGAAAATGAGCACTACCTGACAATTGGCGTTGGGGTGGATTTCAAGTTTTTGGCTAAGGAGTGATTTCAGAAACTCCAGACCTTTTTATGGTATAAACTACTTTACTAAAGTCCCCTTATTGGATAAATTTCGAGCGAAGCGAGAAATACGGTTAAATAGCTTTTATTATTGCACCTTGTCTAGTTAATCCGCCACAGGAACGCGCGATTTCTAAATTGCGAATAAATCCAGCACATACACCATCATGAAACACACCCTCCTTCCAGCGCTTCTTCTCCTGTCCCTGGCAGCCCAGGCCAACAAATTCTACCTCGATCCGGCAAGTGGAAATCTGTCAAACCCTGGCACCCTGTCCGCTCCCTGGAGCACACTCGAAGCGGTCATTGGAGCCGGATACATCGTTTCCAACCAGTACTCTCCTTTGCCCTATAATGCCTCAACCAGCAGCCTGATACCTAAAAATGCTTCCGGATTTGTGCATGAAGGCGACACACTGGTTTTGATGCACGGTCTGCATGGCGCCGCTTTCCTGAATAACTACATCAACACCTTACCGATCACCATCATGGGCATGGCCGGGCATACTCCTGTCATAGAATACGTACACCTGCGCGCCTGCAAAAACTGGCGATTTGAACACGTAAAAGTCAGTACGGAAGACTTCGGGTATTATTTGAGTGGTAAATTGTTTTACATAGAATCACATAGCTGGCAAGGGCCATCTTCCCACATTGAAATCGATAACTGCGAATTGTACAGCACCCAAACCCCCTGGACAACAGCCGCCGACTGGAATAACCTCATGAGCGACGGTATTTACATTAAAGGTGACTCCGTAGTTCTCAAAAACAACCTGGTCAGGAATGTAAATTTTGGCATTCAGGCCGTTGGCAATTACATCGAAGCAGAGCATAATCAGGTCATTAATTTCGCCGGGGATGGGATGCGTATGATCGGTTCACATATTGCCTTTAGGTACAACCTGATCAAGAACTGCTACGACGTAAACGATAACCACGATGATGGCATTCAGTCCTGGGCCCAGATCAATGGCGTAATCGCGGATGACAATGAAGTGGTCGGCAACATCATCCTAAATACCGACGATACGGAACGCCCATTGAACGGTCCACTGCAAGGTATTGGCTGTTTCGATGGATTTTACAATCGCTGGAAAGTCATGAACAACCTCATCATGGTGGATCACTGGCACGGGATTACTTTCCTGGGAGCGCACGATTGCGAAATCATCAACAATACCGTGCTTGACCTGACTCCGGATATTACGCCTGGCGGCAGCTGGATCAGAATTAATGCACATAAAGACGGAACACCCAGCTCGGGTTGTTTGGTAGCAAACAACGTAGCCAACAGCTTTTACGTGGATGGACAGACGTTCAACAATAAAGTATTAAACACCTATCAGCAATACGAAGATAACTTTGTGGATTATGCCCAATATGATTTTCACTTGCTACCCGGCAGTGTGCTGATAGATGCCGCCAATCCGGTTTATTCCCCTTCTGATGATATTGAATTAAATCCGAGACCATTCGGAATATTGCCGGATATCGGCGCTTATGAATACACCATGGTTATTTCCGGAATCAATCAGGTTGACAAGGACGGTGGTTTTAAGTTGTATCCCAATCCTTCCAATAGCCAACTCTACATTGCCGGAACTGAACATATTTGTCAGCTTGTGATGCATGATATGCATGGACGCCAGATATTCACGGAATCATACTCAGAAAATAATGGGATGATAGCCATTAGCCTGGAACCTTATGAGAGTGGCATTTACATACTCAGCATAATGCCATGCAATAGCCATGGTATAATGAAAACTTTGAAAGTGATAAAACCTTGACAACAATAAAAAATCTAAAATCAAAAATAACATGAGAGTCCTTTTACTCGCACTAATTGCCATTCTAAATACTGTTGCCCTTATTGCTCAACAAGACATAAGCGGCCAATGGAACGGTTTACTCAAAGCCCCGGGCGCACAACTGAGGGTAATATTCAATGTCACAAAAACGGACGATGGCTATACCTCTACTATGGACAGCCCGGATCAGGGCGCCAAGGGCATCCCGGTAACAAATACCACCTTTGAAAACTCCACGGTAACTTTTGAAGCAAGCAATTTGAAGATGGGATATACCGGCGAGCTAAAAGACAATGAAATCGTTGGAACCTTTAAACAGGCCGGACATGAATTTCCCCTCAACTTGTCGAGAGAAGTAATAGAAAAGGAAACAATCAGGAGGCCACAGGAACCCACAAAACCATATCCCTATTACACAGAAGACGTCATATTTCTGAATACAAAGGCCGACATCGCACTCGCAGGCACCCTGACTCTACCCAAAAAAGAGGGTGTTTTTCCGGTGGTGGTTTTGATCACGGGAAGCGGTCCACAAAACAGGGATGAAGAGCTGTTGGGTCACAAGCCGTTTCTGGTGATCGCCGATTATTTAACCCGGAATGGCATTGCTGTACTTAGATATGACGACCGGGGTGTTGGAAAATCAACCGGAGACTTTAAAGCGGCCAATTCTGCCGACTTTGCCACCGATGTAGAAAGCGCCATTGCCTACCTGAAAACGAGAAATGAGATAAATCAAAAGCAGATAGGCCTGATGGGGCACAGCGAAGGAGGATTGATTGCGCCATTGGTTGCGGCACGGTCCAAAGATGTTGGTTTTATTGTGTTATTAGCCGGACCTGGTATTCGGGGCGACAAGATCTTGCTGGCACAAATGGAACTAATCGCCAAAGCTTCCGGCGAATCAGAAGAGGAAATCAAAAAATCACTGGACACGAATAGAAAGGTGTTTAAACTGGTACATAAATCCAAGAACGATGAGCAACTCAAATCAGACATTTCAAAAATATTGAATGAGGCCATCGATGAAGAAGCGGAAGCCGATATTCCTGGAGGCATGTCGAAAGAAGCGTTTATATCTATGCAGGCAAAGCAAATTGCCAGCCCCTGGATGCAATACTTTCTCACATACGATCCGGCACCGGCCTTGCAAAAAGTGAAATGTCCTGTACTCGCTTTGAATGGCGAAAAAGACCTGCAGGTTCCGTCAAAGGAAAACCTGGCCGCTATTGCAAAAGCCCTAAAGAAAGGCGGTAATAAAAATGTAAGCACCAAAGAATTTCCAGGTCTGAATCATTTGTTCCAGGAAACTAAAACAGGTGCGCCTTCAGAATACGCTGAGATAGAACAAACTTTTTCACCGGTGGTACTGGAGGAGATATTGACCTGGATACAGGCGCAGACAAAGTGATTTAATGCGGAGTGTTGAGTGCGGAGTGCGGAGTGAGAAGCGCGGAGTGCGGAAAATTTTAAGGGTGTTGAAAAAACAGAGACATGAGTCATCCCGAATTTTCCGCTTAAAGGAAGATTCGGGGTGTTTTTCGCCGCGCTTGTGTCTTTTTTGACCAAGCGCAACATTAGGTGAGGTGCTAAGCATATTATGTGAAGCCAAATTAGGCTTAATTGGCAAGGGTATTATTGATTTCATTGTCATGGCTACTCACGTAACATGCGCTTGGTCAAAAAAGACACAAGCGCGGCGGGAAAATTTTATGGGTGCTGAAAAAACAGAGAAGCTTAATTCCTCCAATGTGCGGAATTAAGCTTTTTCTTCATATACTTACCATATCTTTAAAATTAACCAAAATTTCCATGTATGTTTAAAACAATCTACCCAAGTAGGGCTGTGTTCAGCACAGCACTTAGTCTGTTTATTTCAATCTTGTTTACTGCCGGGTTATTTGGACAGCCTTGCTCTTTTATAAGCGGCAATGTTTCATTAGGCGGAGCTGCTCATGATCCGGGGTATCAGGAGGTTCACCCGGTTTTTGCAGGCGCAACGCTTAGCAACCAGAATTTTGTCATGACCTGGTCCACCAGAGATGGGGTGGACGGAGATCAGATAGGCGCATTTTTTCAGGTGTTTGACGCAACCGGAACTCCTGTTTCAAGCGTGATCATGCCTTACTCGGATATCAATCCGGGTGGGATCGGAAACCAGGGTGCTTTCGGTCCGTTTGTAGCTGCGTTAACCAACGGGTTTGTGGTGGTCTGGGAATCCGAAGACGGTCCCGGAGATACCGGCCCTGCCAGTGGCCAACGACAGGATGTTTGCTTCAGGGTGTATGATAATAGCGGCACAGCCCTTTCAAATACCATACGGATTAATATTGCGGCCCAGGAAGACCATATCGAATTTATTCTTCCCATTAATAACAATGAATTCGTGCTGTTATTCCGGATCGATGAAGACAATACCGGAAATAACGACGATTACTTTTTTCAATCGTATGACGCAACCGGAATGGCCATTTCCCAATTGATAAATATTACCGGCGGGGCACACGATGCTTTCTTTCAAACGACAGACAATGAAAACGCCATGGTGGCGCTTCCCAACAGTAAATTTGTTGTAGCCTGGGAAGCCAGGGATGGTGCCGATGGCGATCGCGAGGGTGCATATTTTCGTGTATTTGATACCAGCGGGTCGGCTGATACACCTGTCAGCACCCCATATTCCGACATCAATCCAATGGGTACAGGAAGTCAGGGAACGCCTGGCCCCCGGGTAATCAGCCTGGACGGGGGTAATTTCGTCATAGCCTGGGAATCGGAAGATGGCCCTGGTGATGAAGGAGCCGCCGGAGACGATCAACTGGATACTTATTTCAGGGTGTATAACTCTTCAGGGGCGCCTGTATCCGGAACCACAAAAGCAAACGACATCACGGGAGAAGAAGACAAATTTCGCGGAATTCTGGCCCTGGAAGGTGGCAATTTTGCGATTGCTTTCTCACCGGATAAAGACCTCACAGGGAATACAGACGATATTTATGTCCGGGTTTTTAATGCTACCGGAACGGCCCTTGGCAGCAGTGTTGAAGTGAGTGGTGGAACACAAAACAACGTATACAATGTGCTCAATACCGAGTTTTCCATGGCAGCATTGAGCAACGGCAATTTTGTGGTGAGTTGGGGCGCTTTTGACGGGGCAGACGGAGATGGATATGCCTGCTTTCACCGGGTATTCAATTCCATGGGTGCTGCCGTGACTGGCGTTATTCGCCCTTATGAAGACATCAACCCAATGGGTACAGGCAACCAATCGGGAACGGGTCCTTATGTAAGAGCCCTGCCAAATGGTTATGTCGTGGTATGGCAATCGGAACAAGGCCCTGGTGACGTAGGTCCCGGTGGCGGCTTCATGGATGATCAGGATGTGTATCACCGGGTGTATGACAATACAGGAACGCCACTTTGCGGAACAATCAAAACAAATACCGGAAACGACGCTGAAGAAGAAGTACTGCGATATGTGTTGGCCTTGAACGACGGCAATTTTGTGGTGCTTTATTATGATGATGAAGACGAGACAGGTAACCTGGACGACTACTTCATTCGAGTGGTTGGCGGGGCGCCTATTGTATTTACCTGTCCAGCGATTGGCAGTGTGAGCAACAGCGAAACAAGCGTGTGTACAGGTGAAACCTGGAATATCTCTGCTTCCGGGTTGTCAGATATGGATATGGCTGCCAATAATGAGCAAGACTTCGGCATTCGTTTCGTTGCCTTCCCTTCCACCCCTGGAGATCCTTACACCGGCGGCACCGACCTGGGTGTTGTGGCTTTTAACCAACTGGGAACAAACGGTACCACCGCCACTTTGAATGGGGCAAGCCTGGTTACAACCGGACCAAACACGGTGTACGCAGTACTGGACCCGGCTCCGGCAGATGCGAATTGCCGTCCGTTTGCAATATCCGGAACCATTACCATTGTGGATTTACCAGTAATTGATTTTGCAGCCCTGGCAGAGGTATGTGGAAATGACGGATTTCAATCCGGTCTTGGCGGAGGAATGCCTTTTGGAGGCGTATACAGCGGTACAGGCGTATTTGACGATGGTAATGGCTTTACCTTCAGCTTCGACCCATCCATGGCCTCTGTGGGTTTCAATACCATCACTTATACCGTATCCGATGCCGCTGTTTGCGGTACAAATGTGGCCACCAGTACCATTGACGTGTATCCTGTCCCTGCGGTAACATTTACCAGCGGTATTTCAACGGTAAATATTGCTGATGGCGTTCAGACTGGTTTGTCAGGTGGCTCACCAGCAGGCGGCGTGTATAGTGGTCCCGGGGTAATTGATGACGGCAACGGCATAACTTTCACTTTTGACCCGGTTACAGCCACGGTAGGTACACATACCCTTAGCTACACATTCACCAGCACGGATGGCTGTGCCGCTATGGCCACCACAAACATAGTCGTTGAGCAAGGTCAGCCGCTGGAAGGCGATATTTGTGCAGATGCGATCAGTATCAATAGCCTGTTTGGTGGCGCCGTAAATGTTCCTCAGTTATCGGGTGTACAGGACAATTCCCTTTACAACAACACAAATGAGCCGCTATCCGGTTATGAATGTTGGCAGGATCCTGCTCCGACGCTCAACCACACCATTTGGTTTTCTTTCACCGGCGATGGCAACACCTACAAAATTACCAGCGTCATTTGCGATAACGTAAACCCATTGTTAAACAACGACACGCAGTTTGCCTTGTACAGCGGAAATTGCAATGGATTAATTGCCGTTGGTTGTAGCGAAGATGAAGATTTCAACGCCAGTTTGTATAACGCGCTTCTGGAGATAAATACCAGTCCCGGAGTGGAATACCTTCTTATGGTTGACGGTTATATAGGACCAACCTATGTAGCCGCAGGAAGCTTTTGCCTGGAGGTGACGCGACTTGGGAATGTGCCGGTTACGGAAATTGCGGATACGCCATTTGAGGTTTATCCCAACCCGACTTCGGGTCCCGTACAGTTTAAAGGATTTTCCGCCGATTGGGTAAAAGTGATCGATCCAATTGGCCGATTACTGAAGGAGTGGAATACGCCTGTATCTAGCATCGAGCTTGGCGATTTGCCCGCTGGACTGTATGTATTGCAAATCGGTAATGGGACGGAAACGTATACGGTTCGGGTTGTGAAGAACTGATTTGTTTTCCAATTGGTTAAATCACGGGGTGACTTTGAGTCACCCCGTGATTACCATACCCTGATCGACCTGACCACCATCACTCCAACAATTTCATTAATTGCTCGTATTCCGGAACCTCAATTTCCAATCCCTTCACTTTCTTCAAATCAAATGCAAAGCGATCTTTATAGGTTTCAAAATCACTGTTGAAATAGGCTTTATCCTTCCATTCGCGGTAAATCGCGATCGCATCATCTGTATCCCCGGCGCAAGCATGCGCCAAAGCCATAATAGAGTACAGCCAGCCATTTTCCGGACTTAATTCCAGGCCTTCTTTTGCTGAATCCAGCGCATCACTGTAAGATTGTGACAATACCAGCGTTGTCGCTAAATTGCCGTACAACTTCAATAAAATTGTTTTGAAATGGTCGTTGCCAGGATTGTAGGCAATGATGTACTTGTCCATGCTCACCAGCACGTAGTATTTAATGGCAAAAATGCTGTAATCAAGTGTTGGGTACTGCCTGAGTATCTTTTCCAAAGCCGTGTTTTCATGATCGATAACCTCGAAAACGAGTTCCGGGAATGGGAATTCCGCAACATCGGTCATCTCCTTGTCCTGCAACAGATTGCACAAGGCAAGTTTTGAAAACACTACCTGTATATCCGGCTTGAATGATTGAGCAAACCATGCTTCGGAGACAATTGATTTGAATTCCTCGGTAGCCTCCACAATTTTTTGGGTGGCGCCTTCCCCATCCGTAGAGGCCAGTTCAACTGCTTCATCAAAAATAGCATTGGCGGCATTGACCCGGCTGATCTGCTCGGCAATTCCTTTTGGGTATTTATCACGAGCTATCTTTTTTCTGAGGGAAACCAGCTCTTTGTTTTTGGGATTGCCGGCTAGCAAAACATCAATATCAGCCAAAAAGAAATCTTTGAACAATTTACTGGAATCGATTTGATAGGGTTTATTGGCAAATTCGGCATACAAGCGAATGCCGCCATCTTCGTCGCCTGTCAAAAAGGTAGCCAGCGCGAGATTGGTCATGATCCAGGTCTGGTCTGGGTCGTAATCCATGCCCATTTTCGCGAAGTCGATGGCGGTTTTGTACTCACCGACCAGGATACGGTTCCAGGAGAGATTGCCGCAATTCGCTGCCAGACTGGAAACCAGCGTCGGGTCATATATCTGCAACAACAATTGCTCTTGTAGTTCAACCCGCTTTACCGAGTAGACATAAAATGGTTCCGATTTTGGATCAAGTCTATCAAGCCAGTTGTTGTATTCAGTAAGCAATAAAATGCCGTCATCGGGTAGCTTATAGTCCTCGTAAAGCCTGTCGAGAAACTTTATACCCATTTCAACATTTCTGTTGTAATCTTCATTATCCTTCCGCTCTAGGGCAACACTTCTCAATATTCGTGTTTCCTGAAAAGCACGGAGTAAAATGGTTTCTCTTGACGTTTTTCTTTGCAAACACTCGTGCCATTCATCCATCAAAGTTATTTGTTGATCGAGCATCGGGACGTTCGGATAGTTCTTCAACTGTTCCACGCAGAATTGATACAGCAGTTCCATGCTATCCTTGTCCATCCCGCCGTAAAAGGCATCTTTTGCACCGTAATAAGTTGCTTGTCCGGTGTAGTAATACACACGGTTGGTAGCCATGATCAGTCCGTAAGCCTGTGGCTCATCCTGATAAGGAGCTACCAGCGCCTGATAACCAAGTTCCAGTTTTTTGAAAGCTTCTTCAAAATGTTGTTCCCGCAAATCAATCAGACCGAGAATGGTAACAAATTCGGCATAATTGCCAATGAAGCGATCGGGGTTGTCATTCGCAAGCTCCCGGCTTTTTTTCACTGCCAGTTCCAGCGTCTGCTTGGAGGATTGCCATAAGTGACTCTCAGGATCCGGGGTGTTGAATATCCAAAGTGAAATTGAACTCATCAAACCCATGGTAGACAGGATGATATTGGTGCGGCTATCCGAATTACCCAGAATTTCTCTGAAAGGCATCAGGCTATCGGGAGCCGCAATAAGCACGTTGACTTTGGGCGTCGTGGCCTTGATTTTGGAAAATTGGCTCTTCGCCAGGGCGAATGCTTCCTGCATACACGTCTCCAGTTCCTTTTTACGCGACACACCTCCATCCGCACCATACATGAGTGCCAGGGCTTTTTGGAACAGAACAAACGCGAGATATGGCTCGTAAACCTCAGGTTCGCGAACGCTTAGTTTCCTGAACATACTTTCCACTTTCGTGCTGCGCTCCAGATCGAAATTGGTCATGTGTGCACTCATCGCCCAGGCCAGCATGGGTTCATATTTCAAAGAATCCTTTTGGCATAATTGCTCCATTAAAGCTACGCCTTCATTGGTTGCGGCTTCCGAGGCTTCCATATTTTTGCTGAAACCTTCGGCCACGCCCAGCCAGACCTTTAAAATAGCCAATATGGGAGTGTATTTATCAGGGTCCAGCCTGGCCAGCTTTCCGTATTGATCGCAGCTTGCTCTGCCATACAACAGCATCTTGTCGACTTGTGAAGAAGTAAAAGCTGTGGAGGAAAGCAGGTAGTTCAGGTAAGCCTGTTTTTTCAGATCGTCTTTACACAGAGAGGCTGTTTTCAACAGGATAGGGAAAGCTTTTCCCGGTTTGGACTGGGACAAATAATACAGTGCAGCCTCTATATTGAAATCGATGTTGAGCGTATCGCTGTTGATCAAAATGTCCTCATAGATTTTGTCGACACTTTTAAAATCAAGTTTGGAGTATTTAATACCCATTTTGAGCGGCACTACCGTAGCAAAGAAATCCTGCAAATCGGCCTTTGCTTCGCGGGTAAGTTTCTCCCCGAGTTTTATTTTATCTGTGAGTTCATGTACTGTATTGCCAATATCTATGGCTTCCATCTTTTTGTCGGCCATCTCGATATCCCCTTTTTCAAAAAGCTGATATGCTTGCTGCACCGCGTCATTGGCGTCGTCGAGGTTGATGCGCGCCAGTTTCTTGGCCAAATCCTTGAAATGCCGGATGGCTTCGTCGCGCTCCTCTTCCAGTTCCAGTTGTGAATTGGCCTGATTGGTCAGCTCGAGCTGAAGCGTGGAGATTTTGTCTTCGTATTTTTTGGTGATCTCCCGTTCTGCCACTCCGCGCAGCTTCAGGATCATGGAAGCCAGCTCCCCCCTTTTGCTCAGGTAAATGTGTTTGCGCAGGCTTGTATCGGAAGGAATGATCGTGTTTAGTGCGTCGATGTTCACCACCTCCATTTCCGGGTAGGTGATGCGCAATTGTGTTTGCTCTCCTGCAGATTTGTTGAAATAGGAAAGGGTGAAGTTTCCACCGTCAAATGACCGCGCCGGGTTGGCCGATTCGGCTTCAATGGTAGCGTTGTCGAGATATATCCGTTTGCCGGTATTGGTCTTGCTGTTTTGCACGGCAATACGACCTTTCAGGTAAGCCCTTTGACTGAAAGCAGATTGACAGGCAAGGAATAAAAGCAGGAAGAAGAGTAAAGCTTTGTTTGTCATTTTTACAGGTTGGGAGTGATTGCATCGGCAGCGGGGAACTGCAAATATTTGGAATTCCTGGCAGGGGAGGGAAATGATTTTAGGAAAAATGGGGATTGAGTGTACAAAAAGGCGATTACCTGTATACACCTGCCAATTTCAGGCGTGCGGTTAAATCGGAGGAGGGATGTGTGTTGTTTTTGATGGTGCCAAAGGAGGTGGAGATTTTGTGAGTGAGGGTTGAGTTCCGTTTGTTTTTACCTCTTCAATGCTTCGGCTTTTTCCAGCACCCAATGCCACTCTGCAACATGTTTATTTTCCCTGATTCGTTTTGCCACACGATCAGATCGGGCTTTGTCTCCCGGCACTGAGGCAACCAATTGATATAAAAAATTGATAAAAGAGGTTTGCCCTTCTCGTAAGATATCAGGGAGCACTTTTCTGGCGGTTCGACTTAGATATGCCTTAAATGCATCAAGCTTGAATTGCAATAATTCAGAGCCAAGCTCATAATAAACCATTATTTCCAGACGCTTACCTAATAAGAAAAATTCGATATAAGGAGAATTATCGGGTAGGATATCTAAACACTCTGCGAACTCACCCATGGCAAACAGATATCGGGCTTTGGTAAACCGATAGATATCGCTGTCTTCATTTTCACCGTGGAGACAGTTTTTGTTTTCTTCTAATATTTCCAGTGCCCATTCAAACTCCTTGACCAATGTTGCGGTCATAATTATGCTTAAATATCGGTTTGGTGTTAATCTGCCTTCATAGTGTAAATATCCACGTTTCAGATTATCTCGGATTAGTTCATAGTGCAAATGGTAAGTATCATAGTTTTCCCGATCGGTCCGAATAACTAGTACTGCAAAATTTCTGAGGTAGGTATAAAATTCTTGAAGTGTTTCATCATCAAGTTTCGGTTCATATGTCTTTAACAAGTTAAACAGGGCTCTGATATCAGAAGACTCAAGCGACTCTTTTCTCATAGCCTTGAAAATCTCAAGGTTGATTTTAAGTTGCTCTGAATCTTCCAGACAACGTTCCGGCACTTGAAGATTTTCTATTTGTTCCTGGATAAACTCAGGTGTTTCCAATTTGGCTACCTTCAATTGCAAAAGATAGCGACTAAGCAAGGTAACTTTTCTGATCTGATAATACATCTCCGTGGCATGGAGGACATTGGGAATATTTATATCTCCTCGATATTGATTTTCAATGCTCTCGACATAATGGATTGCTGTTTCGAGTTGAAATTGCTGATGAAAATGGATTGCATTTTTGCCGGGGCTTGCTCCTGCATCTGAATAAGACGGGTCATTGATTGTTTGTACTTCCCCTCTAACCCTTTAACCCTGGCAATTTCAGCAAAATCAAAAGTCTGGTAGAATTCATTCTGCTCACGGAAATAATATTTGGCAAGCAAATACTGGCGGATGAGTTTTTGGGCTTCAACGAATACCTTTTCCAGCTTGCCGCTTACAGGTTTTTCATCCTGAAATAAGGCTGAATAAACGTTTGTTTTTTCAAGGTTGTCATCTGGGTTATGCTCTAGATAATCAACACAGACTCCAATTAATGGTTCAACATACGCACGCATCCTTCCTGCATTGAAAAATGGAATTGTCGCAAAATGCATCACCTCGCTCCTTTCTTCTTCATTCAAGGCCCTGATCATCTCAAACAATTGGGTATTAACCATATATTGGCTTGGAATTTAAAACTAAAACTGTAACTTTTTTTCTGACTCTAAGGAATGACCTTTGCACAAATAATACATCCTCAATTCAAACAAAATTCAATCGTCATGGAAATTGTAAAGCGTTTTGTAATTCTTTTTTGTGTGTTTCAATGCACATTCCTTTCAGTATCGGCTTCTAATGAGTCCTCAGAATTCCACGAAAATGAAACCAACCCAGCAAATTGTGAACTGCCACCACCGGATAGTTTTCATATAATAAGCAGAAGCTCTGAGCTTATTGAACTGGCCTGGAATCCAATTTCTGTTGACGCCATTCACACACTTAAAGCATATACCAGACCGGATAGTAGTAGTGCCTGGGAGCTATTTGGTGAGTACTCATGACTTACCTGGAAGTACATTTTCACTTTCTGGTCCAGGATTGGGACAGAATTGCCGTTTGTTGTTATATACTAATTGTGGTTTTGGGGAACCGAGCATTTATCCAGCCGTTCTGGAGCTTGATAAAATTATCATTGATCTAGTGGTTGGCGGTCGTATTCCAATCAACCCTGTTCCTGTATCTTGTACTCGGGTAAATCTGGATAATCATGATTGGGTTGGTTTAAAGTGATTGAGAATATCCCTGGAAGCTTATTTCCTGAAGGGTTTTATTTGAAATAATAAAAACTGGAAAGGATCACCTTGCAAATAAATCGAATATTACCAAATAACGTAATTGTAGCAGCAGATCAAGATCATATCTACCCTTCGGATCCTAGTGATTTAATTAGGATATACGATGATGCATTTAGAGTTGTAAAAATTCTACCAACAGGTGGGTTCTTTGATGTCAGAGTCGTATTGAAGTAAAATTTTATCAACCAGGTAATAAAATTGACATTTGCATAAAAAACGAAGTCCCAAAATGGAATAGCAATTTTTAATATACAAGTTTTAGTGGCTGAGGAGACTGAAGAATCCCTGAATCCCAAATCAACATATTCACTTTTTTACTCCCAAGAACATTTAAAGAAAACAAATATTATTATTTTCAATAGTCCATTTTCTTCCAACCTGATAATTTTTGCTTCAGATTTTTTTTAAAGAAGGCTCAGATGTTGACATCATCATTCGAAACTTAAATGGACAAATAGTTGACAAAAATGAAAGTCCAGTTTTTACAAGGATAAACTATCATATGAAGTTGGAAATTTAGCTGAAGGATTATATATTATAGAAAATAAGCAAGAATCGATAATTAATACGTTAAAAGTTATCAAAATCAACAACTAACAAATGGCTAATTTTATGAAATATTAATCTTGGATGCATCTGAAAACACCTGCTTGACTTAAATGGTTTTTTAATCCTCCGCAGAATTTTTTCAAATTTAAACGTATTCAACAGTAATGAAATGAAACGATTTATCATTTTTTTTTTTAATTTTTTTAAAAAACTACAGCCTCACCGCTCAACCGTCTCTCCAATGGCAAAAAAAGCATTGGGGGAAGTAACTTAGAAGATGCCAAATCGGTTAAACAAACAAAAGATGGCGGATATATTGTTTGCGGGAACTAGACTCTAATGATTTTGATTTCACAGGCAACCACGGAGTCTCTGATGCCTGTATAATAAACTAGATCAGACAGGATCTTTTGAATGGACCAAACTCCTCGGAGGTAGGTAATGATCTTGCTAATGACATTATCCAGACGCCTGACGGTGGATATATTATGGTTGGAAAAACTTATTCAGATGATGGAGATGTTGATGGATTTTCATGGTGGGTTTGACGCCTGGGTGGTTAAATTAAACAATTGGGAACAGTTGAATGGCAAAAAGCGTTAGGAGGTACTGGAACAGATGAAGCCAGAGCAATAGAATTAACGATGGATGGAGGATATATTCTAGCAGCACGAACCGATTCTGATGATGGTGACGTTGATGGCACTCACAATGGGAGTTTTGATTATTGGATAGTAAAAGTAAGATAGCAACGGGTAAATAGTTTGGCAAAAATCTCTGGGAGGTAACAATAAAGATGAAATCTGGTCTGTAAGGAAACACATCTGATGGAGGATATATTTTTGCGGTGAATCATGGTCTAATGATGGTGATGTATCAGGGGCTCATGGTAATATTGATATTTGGGTTGTAAAAACAGATAGCCTGGGCACGATAGAATGGGCAGAATGCTCTTGGAGGCTCAGGCGCGGACATAGGATGCACAGTTGAAGAATCTGTAGATGGCTATTATGTAACCGGACTTGCAGGATCTACTGATGGTGATATTACAAGTCATCATGGGTTTATAGATGGCTGGATATTAAACTGGAGCAAAACGGCGAGAATTGTTTGGCAAAAGAGCGCTAGGTGGTTCTGCTTCAGATTGGTTGTTTAGTGGAATTTTAGCCTCAGATGGCAGTTATTTAGCAGCAGGTATTACGTCATCCAATGATGGAGATGTGTTCAATAATTATGGCCAAAAAGACCTTTGGATAGTTAAACTGGATTCAAGCGGAGAAGTCTCATGGCAAAAATGTTTAGGCGGGTCATTAGGAGATGGGGGCTCGAGTATATCAAAAACAAACGATGGAGGGTTTATTCTAGCAGGTTATTCCTATTCCACCGACGGCGACGTCACCGAAAACAAAGGCATTCAGGACATTTGGGTGGTCAAACTATCCCCGGAAAGCCTGGGCGCAGAATCACCATTTTCATTGATCGCGGCTGAACCTTTGGAAATTTCTCCTAATCCTGCCAGGGATTTGGTGTATTTGAATGCACCACCATTAGAGCGCGTATCCATCACAGATGTGAACGGTAAAAAGGTTGCTGGAAACCTCACTCTTTCCTCAGAAGGATATCTTGATGTTTCATTTTTAAAAAACGGTATTTACTTTTTACAGGGTATTACCAACTCAGGAAAGGTGTATATTGGAAAGGTTGTGAAAAGTGAGTAATAAAAGCTTTTTCATGCTTACAGGAATTTCCGATATTCGATTTGTTTCGATTTCCGATTATTGATTGGATTGTTGATTTATTGACTTGCTAAATTCTCAAACTACCAAATCGAAAATTATCCATCCAATCAATAATCGGAAATCGAAACAAATCGAATATCGGAAATCCTGAACCACAAGCGTATGCCCATCTTCACCACACAGGACGGCTCTCACACCATCATCGCAGAAAAATTTGGCGTTTCCTACCATTCCAAGTACGGCGCTATTACCGAGTCGGAGCATGTGTTTATAAAGGCCGGCCTGTATCTTAAAGCCGCCGACAAAAAAGAATTGTCAATTCTTGAAGTAGGCTTTGGCACTGGACTAAACGCATTTATGACCTGGCTGGAAGCCGAACGACTTCAACTTATGGTGAAATTCCACAGCATAGAAGCCTATCCCATAACCCTGGAAGAATGCGAGGCATTAAACTTTGCAGAACAATTGAATGTACCCGATCGACAGGCAGATTTCATCAACATGCACAAAAGCTCTTGGGAACAGAATATTCAATTATCTGGAAGTTTCAGCCTGTATAAAACCCAATCATTGCTGGAAGACTACAGTACTCAGGAAAAATTCGATATCGTTTACTTTGACGCCTTTGGTCCGGGCGCACAGCCAGAACTCTGGACCGAGAACATATTCGTCAAGATGTACGACTGTCTGAAACCCGGCGGAATTCTGGTTACGTTTTGTGCACAAGGTGAATTCAAACGAACCTTAAAAAAAGCAGGCTTTGAAGTGGAAAGACTGGAAGGTCCTCCCGGAAAGCGGGAGATGACACGGGCGAAGAAACAATAACAGAGATTTGATATGAAAAGAAAGAAGTCCATATCTATTTTGCTTGGCCTATTTATCCTGGCTTGGTTTTTTCAATATTTTCTATGTTATATATCAAACTTGTATTTTATCACATCATTAATTGCACTTGCGACATGGTTTTTCTTATTGGGAGTCGTAGTGTATAATCTGATCAAAATAATTTTAAAATCGAACAAAGATTATTTTAGTTTCCTTTTTTTAGGCATAATAACTATTACCTTATACATCACTTACGAGCACCCTTATGGGATTATTAATTGGGAAAAATTTGAAGGCGAGAGCTTTCTCGAAGCTAATTACCTGGGTACGGTAAATTGCTTAACCAAGATTCAATTAAAGGCCAAAAACAGATTCAAATACTCCAGCTACTGTTTCAACAAGGTCTTCTACTTTGGCACTTATCAAATAAAGAATAACACGATTAATTTCAAGTTGGAGGAGGAAACCAGGTTTTTGGATACAAATGGTTATGCTATACTACATAAAGACTATGCAGATACAACGAAGTATGCTTACATAAGTCTATTCAAAAATCCTAAGGCAAAAAGAAGCATGCCCATGCGCATTAAGAAAATTGATCTGAAAAGCTTACGTATAAAATAAATAATCATGGCTAGTGCCATTCCCCGAAGGGGTAAATCCCATAACGTAGGGTGAAGCCCTACGGAATCGGCACCAAAATCAAATAAGCCCTGAAAGGGTGAAATCAAAGATTTATAATGATCTCACTCTTTCAGGGCTCTATGTGATGGGCACGCTGGTTTTAATGGGCTACACTCATTGCTGAGGGATATCGTATCACATCACTGTTTCACAAACCGCCCTAAATACCGCTCATCCCCATCAGTCTCAACCTCTACCACATATACGCCTAGCGCCAAATCAGCCACCGAAACCTCCTCGCGATAAATACCCGGCGCTGACTCTATCTTGTCTGCAAGTGTCCGCACAACGCGGCCCGATTGATCAATGACCCGAATTTGACAAGTCGACTTTGATGCCAACTCAAACTCCAGTCGCACATAATCGTTCGCCGGATTCGGAGAAATTTTCATGGGTAAAGGCTCAGACGCAGACCCGACGAAGGGCAATCCGGAACTCAGCAAAGTACTGTCCAAAACGATGTTTTCATCACCCGGCTGATAATCCATATAAGCGAAATACACCAGCATCATTTCATCAGTAGTAGCTTCTCCCTGCACAACTGTTTGAGGGGGGAAACTCGGCTGATTTGGATTGTTATCGGTGTTGTCGTAAGTGGCGTAGGCATGCAATTTTGTGCCAAACGGTATCTTCAATACTTTCTGGAAATAGTAGGCGCCCTGCCAGTGAAAATCCCAGTCATTAATCCGAATTCCCCGGATGGTATCCTGTTGTGGCGTAATACCGAAAACTTCGATTTTTCGTCCAATCAAATGCATGTGTGGCGCTACATTTATTACCGAAACATTCTGAAATACATTGAACTGCGCATGGTACTCCTTAATGGTATTCGGTGGAATATTCAATGGTCCATTTTCCAGTGACAGTGGTGTGTGGTTCAGAACGGGAGCCAGCTTCACTTCCCGTATTCCCTGGTTTTGCGGCGTGAAGAAAAAGTTCAGCTTGGTCTGATCGCTCATGCCCGTTGTCCCCGCCGGATAATGCATCTGAACAATAAGATCCGCACCGGGAGTAAGTTTAATCCCCATAAATGGCGGCAATAACAGCGTGCGGGCTCCGGGAACCCAGGCGCCCACCAATCGGGCTCCGTTTACGCCCGGGCCGCCAAAATTGACATAACCCGGTTCGGGTGTTTGCGCATCCAGTATTTTGGCCTGTCCGGTGGTATCTTCATACACCAAAATATGATGCACCACTTCATGGTTTCCGGGTATGGCTTCCAGTCCTCGCAAATAGGCAGCCTGATTTAGTCCATTGGGTATTACAAAGCATCGGTACTCATCCTCGGTGGCTGTAACGGTGAAAAAAGGTGTCACCAGTACATGGTCGGGAGTTCCCACCTCAGAGTCATCGCTGAAAATGGGTGTCGGTGGTGCGTCTGCCAGATTGCCGGGAGGAGCTCCGCCATCTACCCATTCGCTGATTTTCTGAATTTGTACATCGCTGAGCAGGTTTTCCTGGGCAAAGTGCCGGTAAGACGGGTCCGGTTTCCAGGGCGGCATAATGCGCTCGGTAGTGTTGTATTGAATACCGTATCGATTGCTAAAAGCATTGTCGTAGCCTATCAGGGAAAAGTGACCAAGACCGCCATCACGATGGCATTTTGCACAGTTTTCATAGAGGATTGGCGCAATATCAGTCGCCCAGTTTACCTGAGAAAAAATTGGCGATTGAAGAAATAGCAGGCATGCCAACAGTAGGGTTTTGTTCGTCATAATTTTTTGAATTAGCTCATTAGCTAATGGGATGATTAGCTATTATTTAATTGGTATGAAATTACTTATTTGATTGGATTCGATTGTGAATTATTTCCACCTTCTCTGCGCTATCGGTTCGCAATGTACCACAAATCTTGTCCCAAATGGTGAAATACAAACCATAGTTGCCTGTAAAACGCTCGTGGTGCAGGTTGTGATAAACACCGGAATTTATCCATTTACCCAATGGATTTCTGTAACTGCTTTTAGGGAACAATTCATAGCCTAAGTGTCCATAGACATTAAACAGCAGCATGATAAACACAAATCCCAGAAAAGCATAAGGATGCAAAGGCATCACCAGAAACAAAATAGGAATGATCCCGGCCTCTACCAAAGCTTCCAGCGGATGGAAGGCAAACGCCGCCCAGGGAGAAGGATTCACCGAACGGTGATGTGTGAGATGCACTTTCCGATAAATAACCGGCAAATGCATGAACCGATGTGCCCAGTAAAAATAGGTGTCGTGAATAATTACGGTAAGTCCAATGCTTATCCAAAACCAGGTCAAAGAGTAGGCATGAATATCGCTGTAATACTGCGTGTATTCTCTGAACGGCGTACCAATACACAACCACACACTAAATCCGAAAATAAAGGATGTAATCGCAGAATAGGTTATCTCGCGACGGTAATCAGCACTGCGGGGAAATTGCTCTTGTATTTTCCGGTAAATCCAGTCTCTTCTTTTCCACACATAGAAAATAAAGAAAGCAGCACCCGCCATAATGAAATAGCGGAGAAATATAATGAAAGGAACAATGGCCCATTGAATACCGCTGAATTTACTGGGATCGAGCATGTTGCCTTGGATGGGAAAGCAGCCTTTAGGTTTAATGGTAATTATGAATTATGAATTATGAATTATGAATCATGAATTATGATGTAGTTCAGGTCGTAGACCATTCATAATTTATAATTCATAACTCATAATTAAAAAAGCCCTGCCCCAGGAACAGGACAAGGCCATAAACCACTTTCTACCTAAATTTCGCTCGCTCATGTTTAGAAAACCAACATCTGTATCTTAGTCTCCACAAGCGGTAATGAATAGGATCACTTTCTGATCAAAGATGAACATAAAAGGACATTTGATATAATCCCAAATAAGTGAACCGGGCATTTTAGACCGTGAAACGGACAATTGAGTGATTAGTGATCAACGATCAGTGATCAGTGTTGGCATTCATAATTCATAATTCATAACTCATAATTAAAAAAGCCTCACTCCGACTCCGGAATAAGGCCTTAAACCACTTTGCTACCTATTCTTTACTAATTCTGTTTTGGGGAGCCCGAGCTCTTCGTTTTCTCTTTGGAAGACCCCTGGGGCTTTTTATGCTGCCCTTTGTTTTTGTGTTTATTTGCTTCAGTGACTTTATTGCCAGATTTTGCAGTTGTTGCCGACTTTGCCATGGCTTTGTCTGCAGGTTTTTGAGTTGGCTTCGTAGTTCCTACATTAGCCATGGTACCCTGCCTCGTTTTTGCATTGCTTGTGGCGCTTTGATGCATAGTTCCCTGAGTCGCCGGTGCCGTTTTGGTAACTGAGGCTGTTGCCGGTTTTGTGTTCAAAGAGTTTGAAGGAGTTTGGGCGAAAAGGCCGATGGCAAATAGTCCCAGCCCGATTGTGAATGCTACTTTTTTCATGATGTTAAAAAATGAAAAATGAATAAAATTGTGAACACCGTTATTAATGATTCAAAGGTGTAGGTAGCATCGCCAACTCAAAAGTACGATTGCGTCCAGGCGGGCATTAGGCAGGTGGAAACGGACAATTGAGTGGTCAGTGATTAGTGATCACTAATTTTCACCTGTTTTCCAGCCAGTGGATAAACTCTGAGGCTTTCGCCTTGCTTACTATGACGGGTTCTTTTGTATCCACTTTTAATTTTACTAATAACTTTCGTGCGAAGTATTGTTCAACTTCAGTTATGGCCGTAACATGGATCAAAAATTGCCGGTTGGCGCGGTAAAAAAGTGCCGGATCAAGTGTTTTTTCGAGCTCGTCAAGACTCTGGCTTAACACGTACCGTTGCTTGTCGAAGGTGTACAAAAAGGTAAGCTCATTCTCAATATGAAAGTAAGCGACTTCCGAAATGTTGATCGGCAGTAACTTGTCGCGGTAGGATACCAAAAAAGTACTTTTGGCTTGTTTCGGCCTTACGCCCTCCAGAAGTTTTTCCAGTCGTTCTTCAAGTTTGCCATCCCGTTTTTGGAAAAAATTGTCGAGCGTTTTCACCTTATCCAGGGCTCTCCGGACTGATTCCTTTTCGAATGGTTTTAAAATATAGTCAACGCCATTTACCTGAAAGGCCTGAAGCGCATATTCGTCAAAGGCCGTGCAGAATATCACAGGACATTCAACCTTCACTTCATCAAAAATATCAAAACTCAGTCCATCTGCCAGTTGTATGTCAAAAAAACAAAGGTCGGGACTGGGGTTTCCGTTTAACCATTTTATGGTGCTTTCCACAGAATCCAGAATCGCCAGGCATTCCGCTTCGGGCATGATGGACTGTATGGTCGACAGCAGATCTACTGCTGTACGTTGTTCATCCTCAACGATCAATAGCTTCATGTTTAGTGCTCAAGCCTTTTATAATGGGTAATTTAACGGTAAAATGAGCATCGCTTTGTTCTACTTCGATGGTTTTGCCGCTCAAAATTTTGTAGCGCTGTCGTATGTTTTCCAGACCGATGTGATTGCTTTCTTCCACACTGCGTTTTGGTTGTAAATTGTTTCGGACCACCAGATGTCCGTTTTCACGAAACAACTCAACGGTCAGCGGCTTTTCAGTGCTAACGACATTGTGTTTTATGGAGTTTTCCACCAGGATCTGAAGAGTGAGCGGAGGAATGTAACTGGCATCATCCAATAGATCAATCTTTTGCAATACCACCAATTTATCCTCAAAACGGGCCTTCAGCATAAAAAAGTAGTTTTCCAGAGCCTTTAGCTCTTCTGCCAGCGGCACAATTTCTTTCTGATCGCTTAACAAAAAACTCCGATACAGCTCCGAGAGCCGGATCACGTACTCCTCGGATTTGGAGTCGTTACTTTTCACCATCGTTTTCAGGATATTCAGGGAATTGAACAGAAAATGCGGATTTATCTGTTGTTTCAAGCGTTCAAAATTGGCGATAGAGGTTTCCAGCTTCAATTGCTCGTTTTCCAGCTGCGTACTGTGAAATCGCGTCAAAATATCCAGAAAATATATGATCAGCAATACAAAACTGGCGGTAATGGCTGCCCTGAACTCATTGGCGCCTTCGCGCTCCACGTAACCTTGTAAGTCATCGTCGATATGCAAAATCTGTAGCCGCTCATCCAGCCAGATGACCACAAAGCTGAAAAACAGGGTAGTAAGTATCCTGCCGATATGCGGCCAAAGAGTATTTTTGGCTTTGTAAACTTGCTTGATGATCCAGGGATACCCAAGCAAGTTGTACCACCAGACAGACAGAGTGAAAAAGAAGCCAAACATGGCTTCCCGCAACATCACTTCAGGTTGATAGCCCTGTCGGAACCAGGCATTTGCCGGAAATATCAGTCCAGCCATCACCGCACTGATGAAAGCGGCGGTCCGGTAAGCAGATCTGGTTCGTATAGCTGGTATTTTCATGCTGAATCAAGGGCATTGTCAATGTCCACCCACCGGGACACCGATGCTTTGGGTTGGCTGTTGTTCGCGCGGGTAAGGATAGGTCAATCCTTCCACGGCGAGCGCCTGTTGAATGGCAAAAGTCAGTTCATCCTGATCGACAGCATTCCCATTGCGAAGCATTTTACGCAAAAGTATCAGTTCATCTATGGCATGGTTGGCCTTTCTGGCTCTTTCACCGTAATACATTCCGGTTTCCTTTCTGTAAGCAACAATGGCCTTGTTCAATTTGGCGGCAGCAAAACTGTAATTGCCCGCATCCAGCATTTCCTGGGTATCTGCGAAATGCGCCATGCTGGACAGGCGCCCGCGCCTGGCAGCTTCCTGTTCCTCAGCGTTTTGCTGACAAGCCAGTACAAACATAATACCGGCACCAGCCATCATGTAATATATTTTATACAAGTTCCTCATCTTCTATACCATTAAAATTAATGCACAAAGTAAAGGTACCAATCAATTTTGGCTAAAAAATGGATCGTGCCAAGTCACCCGACTACGGCACGATCCTCACCAACTAAACGTATTGAATACCTGTATTTTAATGAGCTAATTTGATAATGTGATAATTAGCTAATGAATAAAATAGTCACTTAAACCTTAATCATTCACATTAGCACATTGGCCAATTAGCTCATTAGCTAATTAATTCATATTCCAAACGCATAATAATATTGCCGATCGGGATTTGCAGGATAAATGCCTTCGAGCATAACGCCACCTTTTGCTTCGTTCAGTATATCCTGGAATGATTCAAGGTCGGTTACAAACTGATTGTTTACACTTGTTATGATGAACCCTTCTCTGATATCTGTTTGATTAGAGAGCTTTCCCATGCTCATGCTTTTAACCTGAACACCACCCTTTATATCCAGTTTCTTGGCTTCGGCTTTGGATAGTGTTTCGAATTCGGCGCCGAGAGCATCCATCGCGGCAGATCCTACCGGTTTCACTACTTTATCTGTATTACCGGAACGGTTTTTTAATACAACGGTATAATCTCGTTCTGAGCCATTGCGTTGCACATAGAGTTTGAGTTTGTCGCCAGGACGGTGTTTACCCACAATCTCCAGTAATTCCGGAGATGATTTGATCTGCTGATCATCAATTTTAGTGATCACATCGCCTTTTTTGATGCCTGCCTCTCTGGCGGCACTGTTTTCTACCAGACTATCGACAATAACTCCGGTCAGAAGTTTGTCCTCACCTTCTTTTGCCTGATCGCGAATGATGATACCCAGGTAACCGCGCTGCACTACCCCAAATTGCCTGAGGTCTTCCACTACCTTTTGAACCAGATTGGAGGGAATGGCAAATGCATAACCGGCATAAACACCTGTCGGAGAAGCAATTGCAGTATTTATTCCAATCAGGGAGCCATCGAGGTTAAGCAATGCTCCGCCGCTGTTCCCCGGGTTCACCACCGCGTCTGTCTGGATAAAGCTTTCAATTGGGGCTTTATCCTGCACTATATGAATATCACGCCCTTTGGCGCTAACTATGCCTGCTGTTACGGTACTGGCCAGGTTGAAAGGATTGCCAATGGCTACTACCCATTCACCCACCTTTGCTTCATCGGAATTCCCGAATTGTATATAAGGTAAATCTTTGGCCTCTATTTTCACCAAAGCCAGATCAGTGGAAGGATCTGTACCAATCACTTTGGCTTTAAATTCCCGTTTGTCGTTCAAGGTTACAGTCAGCTCATCGGCTTCTCGGACGACGTGGTTATTGGTTACAATATATCCGTCAGCACTGAGGATTACGCCACTTCCCGTTCCCTGTTGAACCTGATCCGCGCCATCATCGCCAGGTGAAAACCGAAGGCCAGGGCCTTCAAAAAACTGACGGAATTCTTCCGGAATGTTGCCAAAACCAAAGCCCTGCATAGAATTTCCGTTTCGTTTCATGTGCATACTGGCTGATATATGCACTACCATAGGCAAAGCCTTTTCTGCGGCAAATGTAAAATCGGCTACTGCTGAGCCGTTTCCTCCCGGTGTATAGTGAGCGTATTTTACAGGAACTGTAGCATGGGAGGCATTTGCAAAGCTGGTATTTTGATTATCCATCAAACGCACTCCTAACAAGGCTGTAAGGCCGCCTCCAATCGCCATTGCTGCTAATAACAAATACTTTCTCATGAATGAACGTTTTTTAAGCACTGATTTAATTGATTTCACTGATTACACGGATTAGTTTATAGAGTTTGTGCTTCTAAAACCTGCTGATTCTAATGACAAGAAATTCATCTTGATCATGTGATATCAGTAAATGGTGCTACAAAAATGTTGCTCTGAAGAGAAAGGTGCCAGTACTTGAAAGGCAAAACGGGCAAAAACAGGGGTGAAACTGCCAGATGACGAGGTGAGTTAGTATGCATAAGGAGATTCCGAAACCTTGGAACTGCATTTTTTGTTTTTATCTATCGCAAACCGCTCGTGAGAGTCTCCGACCCGCACGTACCGCTCGTGAGGGTCTCCGACCCGAACCCGCTCGTGAGGGTCTCCGACCCGAACACACATATATACTATGGAACTGACTATCCAAACGCCCGCGCTTTTATTCCCCGCTGTTTCGCTGCTGCTGATCGCCTACACAAACAAGTTTCTGGCGATAGCCAACCTCATACGAAAACTTGTATGCGACTATGAAGAACAGCGAAATCACGATCTGCTAAAGCAAATTCATACGCTCCGGCGACGACTTTGGCTTATCCGCTGGATGCAGGTATTCGCTGTTTCCAGCATCCTGATCTGCGTGATTACCATGTTCTTTATATATGAAGGCTGGCAGGTGTGGAGCAAAGTATTGTTTGCCACCAGTCTGTTGATGATGATGACCTCCTTAGTGATCACCATTTTGGAAACGATTTTATCCGCAGGTGCGCTAAACTTGCTGCTGCGCGATATTGAGGAGAAAAGCAAGGAATGAATTAGCTAATTTGATAATGTGATAATTAGCTAATTTGATAATATATTGAAGAACGCTCGTGAGGGGCTCCAGCATAATGTGATAAAAAATCGAAGATCGCTCGTGAGGGGCTCCCGCCCCGAACACGGTACGAACAAATGCCAAAAAGTTAGTGAGGGTCTCCGACCCGAACTCCGACCCGAGCAGAATTACACCGCAAACGGCCCGTCGAACTTCGGCTTCCAGGTTTCTGAAATAGCAAATGCCCTGAACTTGGCATTTTCCGCGCCGGGACCTTCATAAAGCTCATCCACGGTCTCTTTGAACAATGCCAGCCAACGATCGAAATGTGCCGCTTTTAATGGATGTTTGGCGTGAAGCTCCGCATGTTTTTCCATGGGATTGCCGCGATAAGCATCTGCGCGATCGAGCAGCAAAAACTCCCAGAATGCATACATTTTTGGCAGATGTTGCGGCCAGTCTACTTTAGCGATGTCGTTAAAAATATAGCCAATCACCTCATCTGATTTTACCTTCTCGTAAAAAGTATCAATCAACGTCTTAATATCAGCAGAAGTAACAATATCAGCTTTCATAAATTTAAAGAAATAAAATCACCGAAGGTGATGAATTCTGTGTAATCCCTTAATCAGTAAAATCTGTGCTCAAAAGTCACAAAAAGAGCGGTTTTTTTTCAACCAGCGTTCTTTTTCAGGGTAATCGGGTACGTATTTTTCAACCAGCGACCAGAAGCGATCCGAGTGATTGAGCTCTACCAAATGGGCCAGTTCATGCACAATCACATAATCCTGCACATCTGTTGGGGCAAATAACAGCCGGGTGGAAAGGTTTACGTTATTGTTTGAAGAGCAGCTTCCCCAGTTACTGTGGTTGTATTTCAGATTTACGCTTTTAATGTGCTTCCGGAAAGTCCGGTCGTTCCAGTCGAGCACCCGGTTTTTTATTTCCTGTTGAAAATCCCCGGCAACTACTCTTGACAAAAGCGTTTTAATGCTTTTCTGCACATGCCCTTCGCTGGCCTTTTTTGACAGTTGCAAATGAATGGTATCGCCGATCAATTTGGCCGTATGGGTGACGCGGTCCTCGAATTGAATGTCGAGATGATATCGGCGGGTGCCCACGGTAAGGATGTCTCCGGTTTTATATTCCTTCCGTTCGAAAGGGTGCCGCATCATTGGTTTTTTCACAAACACCTCTTCCACCCACTCTTCCAGTTTTTTTAATTGCTGCTGCACATAATCGGGCTGAGCACCCAAAGGCATACGAAGGGTAGCGCGTTTGCCGGTAAGTCCTAATCTGGTATCTCTTCGTCGTTCCAGCGTAATGTCTACCGGAATTTCCAAACCGTCAGCATGTATTAAAGCCTTAAATTTCAAATCGGCGTATTTGTGTTTTTGTTCTGAAATGCATGAAGCCTTTCTGCGTAGCAGGAACAACGCCGCCAGGAAAAGGTTGATGTATATCACCGGCAAAAATCGGGTTTATTGCTTATTTCATGATCAAATTTGCTTTAATTTTGCGCCGCTCTTTAGAACAGGACCTCTTAATTATACCATGATTTTGTGTGATTTATAGCCACCGCAAAGTGGTTGTGAAAACACTTGTCATACTGAACGCTGTTAATCAATGATTTAGCCGCAGGCGATTTTCAAACCCAAACAGCGTGAAGTATAATTGATTTGATTGAGCCCGAATCACCCTCGGGAGTGATTTAATCTGATTTATTTCAATCACTCAAAAACACCTGGAAATCATTTACTTTAAACTAACGAGCAAATGGCATTGACGATCGAAAAGAAAAAACCTCTCCGCAATCTATACAACCGGGTTAATCGCCAGGAATTGAAAGAACGGATGCGCAACAGCACCGAAGAGCGCATTACATTGTCTTATTACAAATACGCACAGATTGCCGACCCCAAGGCATTTCGCGATGAATTGTTTCAATTATACCAGAGCCTGGGAGTGTTAGGCCGCATTTATGTAGCCAGGGAAGGCGTTAATGCGCAATTATCGGTTCCGTCTGATAATTTCGAGGCGTTCAAAAATGCTATGAACGAATACCCGATGTTCATGGGCATGAGACTCAACATTGCCGTGGAAGCTGATGGTAAATCATTTTTCGCGCTGATCATCAAGGTGCGCGACAAGATCGTGGCCGATGGCATCGATGATCCCGAATTCAATCCGGGTAATACCGGTACCCACCTGAATGCCGAAGCCTGGAACGAATTGACCAGCGATCCGGATACCATCGTGGTGGATATGCGCAATCACTACGAAAGCGAAGTGGGGCATTTTGAAAATGCCATAACACCCGATGTGGCTACTTTCCGGGAAGAGCTACCCCATGTAGCCGAATTACTTTCAGACAAAAAGGAAAAGAATATTCTGATGTACTGCACCGGTGGCATCCGTTGCGAAAAGGCTAGCGCGTATATGAAATACCGCGGTTTCGACAATGTATTTCAACTGGAAGGCGGGATCATTGAGTACGATCGACAAGTAAAGGCCCAGGGACTTGAGAACAAATTTATTGGCAAGAATTTCGTTTTTGATGAGCGCCTGGGAGAGCGTATCAGCTCTGACATCATTGCCCATTGTCACCAGTGCGGCGCTCCGGCCGATACCCACCACAACTGCGCCAATACGCATTGCCACATCCTGTTTATTCAATGTCCGGAATGCGCCGAAAAGTATGACGAGTGCTGTTCTGAAAAATGCGCCGATTTTATCCAGCTTCCTCTGGAAACTCAAAAAGAACTGGCAAAAACTGAAGTCTTCAATGGCTCTAAATTTGGGAAGGGCGCTTACAAGGCTTTTAGAAAATCCGGGCCTGAATTGCGCATGAAGGAGGATTGAGCGCAAAATATTTCGTTCTTTCGCAGAAGAAATATCGCCTCCGACATGTCAAAAAAACATCAGCGTAATACTACCCGCTCCGGTTCCGGCCGGAAAAGCAAAGCTTCTGGCGCCAGTCCGGAATTCTTCCAAAACATCAAATTGCAAAGCTGGCTGATTTTTGGCTTTGCTTTCCTCTTGTACGCCAATACACTCGGGCACGGATTTGTCCTTGATGACGGGATTGTCATCACCGAAAACGTGTTCACCAAAGACGGGGTAAAAGGCATTGGCGGCATACTCGCCCACGATACGTTTTACGGATTTTTTCAACAGGAAGGCTTAGAGAACCTGGTTGCCGGAGGCCGGTACCGTCCCATGTCGCTGGTGTTGTTTGCCATTATATATCAGCTTGTCGGTGCCAATCCTTTTCTCTTTCATTTGGTTACGGTGTTGCTGTTTGCCTTTACCTGTCTTGTCTTGTACAGGGTATTGCTCAGCTTGTTAAACGCCCGATATTCAGAAATTGCCACCAAAGCGGCCTGGCTTGGAACCATGCTCTTTGCCGCGCATCCGGTGCACACTGAGGTGGTGGCCAACATAAAGGGTTGTGATGAATTATTGGCACTATTGGGTTCATTGGGCGCTTTGTATTACGCATTAAAAGCCTGGGATAGTGGCGAACGGAAATGGGCGCTTTGGTCAGGCATCGCCTTTTTGATAGCCTGTCTTTCCAAAGAAAATGCCGTGACCTATGCCATACTAATTCCATTGGCTATTTGGTTTTTCAGAGACAAAGAAGAGGATAAAGCGACTACATCGGTTTGGCGCAACAGCATGCCAATTTTTGCTGCAACAGTAGCCTTTTTGCTGATCCGCGGCGTGGTTTTACCCTGGTCCAGCTCCTTCGGCAACACAGCCAGCGCTGAACTGCTCAACAACCCATTCCTGAAATATGAAGGTGGTCAATGGGTAGATTTCAGTTTTTCTGAAAAATTTGCCACCATTTTCTACACGCTGTGGGAGTATGTTCGGTTGCTGTTTGTCCCGCATCCCCTCACGCATGATTATTATCCAAGACACATAGACATGATGAGCTTTGGCAACCCAATGGTTTTGTTGAGTCTGGCCATGTATGGCTTCCTGGCCGTATGGGCCATTTTGGGCTTAAAAAAACGAGACCCCATTGCCTATGCCATTTTGCTGTATCTGCTTCCGCTGGGCATTGTTTCCAACATACTTTTCCCCGTAGGTACCAATATGAGTGAGCGATTTATTTTCATGCCATCCATAGGTTTTAGCCTGGCAGCTGGCATTTTCCTGAGTCGCAACTGGGATAAAAACAAAAGCCTGGTTACCGGTATTTTTGGTATCGCCATGTTGCTTTTCTCGCTCAAAACCATAAGCAGAAACGCCAATTGGAAAAGCAACGACAGCCTGTTTATGACAGATGTAGAGGTGTCAAAGCACAGCGCCAAATTGCAGAATGCCTGCGCCCAGCTTTTGCTGGATCAGGCAAGAGAGGAAAAGGATTTAAACAAAAAACGCCAGTTATGTCAGGATGCAGTAAAAAGGACCAATATCTCTTTAGAATACTATCCAGAGTTCAAAGCATCCATTGTAGTAAGGGCGGGCGCTGAACTGGAGATGGAACAATTTGAGGAGGCCATTAAGGATTATCGCAAAGCGCTTAGTCTGGCGCCTGATGACAAGCAACGAAAGGTCATGCTGGCGCTGGCGCTTCGCGAATACGGCAAATATTACGGCCAAAAACGCAATGACCTAGCAAATGCATTTAAAAACCTGAATGAGTCCTGGGACTTGAACCCGGAAGATCCTGAAACAGCTCGCCTCCTGGGAGTGGCCAACTTTGTGCAGGGCAAGCAGGACGAAGCCATCGCCTGGTATCAGAAAGCAGAAAAAGCTGCGCCCAATGATGCTGCCTCACTTTGGGAACTCGGAATCGCTTACGCAAATCTGGGGATGCAGGAAGTTGCGCAGGCGCTACACGCAAAAGCCATGGCACTCGATCCCGACATTGCACAGAAAGCCGCTGCTGGTTCATTAGGAAATTAATCCCGTTCTTTAGCCTACGAAACTAACCGTTATGTCCAAACAGTCACGCAAAGCAAATACTAAAAAATCTGCTCGCAATCAATCAGCAACGCCTGCAGCAACAGGTAGTGCTTCTTTTCAGCTTCCGGCATTTATACGCAACATATCCCTTCAAAGCCGACTGATTTTTGCTTTTGCCTTTTTGTTATATGCCAACACCTTGCAGCACGGCTTTGTGCTGGACGACGCGATTGTCATCACTGACAACATGTATACTCAGGAGGGTATCAAGGGCATAAACGGAATACTTTCTAAAGATACTTTTTTTGGTTTTTTCAAGGTAGAAGGAAAGGAAACACTCGTCTCCGGTGGTCGTTACCGTCCCATGACGCTGGTATTTTTTGCCATTTTGTACCAGATGGTAGGCGCTGCGCCATTTGTTTTTCACTTGCTAACCGTGCTTCTGTTCGCAGCTACTTGTGTACTCTTTTATCATACCTTGTTGTTGTTATTTGGGGGAAAGGAAAATGATCGCGCTGCTCTTATATCCTGGCTTGCCGCTGTGCTGTTTGCCGCACATCCCATCCATACCGAAGTAGTTGCTAACATAAAGGGCTGTGATGAAATTGTGACCATGTTGGGTAGCCTGGCAGCACTCTTTTTCACCGTGAAAGCCTATGACACCGGTAGTAAAAAATGGACGATCCTGGCTGGGATTACCTTCTTTTTCGCTTGCTTATCTAAAGAAAATGCGGCCGCTTTTGTCATATTGATTCCGATGGCCTTGTGGTTCTTCAGGGGAGGCAGCTCCGCGGAAAAAGCAAACAAACCATCTGTATTAGCCGCATCTGTTCCTATTTTCATTGCTTTTGCTCTGTTCTTTTTCCTGCGTGGAAGCATTCTGCACTGGCGCTTTGGCGGCGCTCCGCTGGAATTAATGAACAATCCTTTTTTGAAGATTGAAGGAACACAATGGGTGCCTTTCGCTCCTGCAGAAAAGCTGGCTACTATTTTTTACACCCTGTGGAAATACATTCAGCTGCTTTTCATTCCACATCCGCTTACACACGATTATTACCCACGTCAAATTGGGCTGATCACTTTTGCCAATCCGCTGGCTTTGCTGAGTGTGGCGGTGTATGCCTTTTTGGGATATTACGCCATCAAAGGCACGCAAAAGCGCAATCCACTGGCGTTTGGCATCTGGTTGTATTTGCTGCCGCTTGGCATTGTGTCCAACATAGTATTCCCGATTGGCACCAACATGGGAGAGCGATTTGCCTTCATGCCCTCTCTCGGTTTTTGCCTGATCATCGCCATTTTGCTTGCGAATTTATTCCCGAAAAACAGGAATCTGGTATTGGGACTATTTGGTATCGCCATTGCCTTGTTTTCATTAAAAACCGTTACCAGAAACACGGTGTGGGCAAGTAATGAAACACTGTTTCTAAGCGATGCGGAAACGTCTTTTAACAGCGCCAAACTACAAAATGCTTGTGGCGGTGTGTTGTTTGATAAAGCCACTAAGGAAGAAACCCTGGATAAACAAAAAGAGCTTTGCAGCAGAGCGCTGAAACATCTCGATCAGGCGGTTAAAATATACCCGAATTACAAGGATGCCTACATCAGCCGTGGTGGTTGTCAATTTGTGCTTCAGAATTACGACGCAGCCATTGCCGACTACCGTACTGCCATAAAACTGGTTCCCGACGAACCCAAATACAAAGGCTACCTGGCCCTGGCGCTCCGGGATGGCGGCAAGTTTCAGGGAGAAAAACAAAACAACCTGGCCAAAGCCTTGACCTACCTCACAGAATCCTGGCAGTACAACAACAAAGACCCGGAAACAGCCCGACTATTGGGTGTATGCTATGGTGTTCAGGGAAAACACGCCGATGCCATTATGTGGTTTGGCAAAGCGGTTGAGCTTCAGCCGGATAATGCTACCTATTTGTGGGATTTAGGCCTGGCCTACTCTGCCTCCGGTAATTTGGCTAAAGGAGAAGAAATACGGCAGCAAGCGCTGAAAATTGATCCTACTATCATGGAAACCAGAGGCGGGAAGAAATAATCTTTAAAAATTTAATGCAAACCCTTTTTCTCGACAGAGACGGCGTCATAAATAAAAGAATTCCAGGCGATTATATCCGATCCCCGGAGGCATTTGAGTTGTTGCCCGGGGTAGAAGACGCCCTAACCATGCTCTCCAAAAAATTTGACCTGATCATCGTTGTCACCAACCAGCAAGGAATCAGCAAAGGGTTGATGAGTGAATTGGATCTGGCCAATGTTCATCAAAAAATGCGCGAGCAAATAGAGGCCGCTGGAGGACGAATTGATGCGGTGTATCACTGCCCCCATCTGAGTGCAGCAAATTGCCCATGCCGCAAACCTGCTACCGGAATGGCCTGGAAAGCTTTGCAGGATTTCCCAACAATAGATTTCGAAAATTGCTGGATGGTAGGTGACTCTATTTCAGATATGAAGTTTGCAGAAATCCTGGGACTGCGAAAAGTGCTTATTCGTGGTAAATTTGAAGAGCTGGAAAAACTGAAAGATATCCAGGTGGATTACACCTTTGATGCCCTTCTTGATTTTGCAAGGCTGTGGGCAATGTGATTCCAGTTCCCTCCACTTCATTGTTAAAATTTTTAACAAAAGAAATACACCGGGTTAAAGCCCCGTTTTTTAGCCGTTCCTGATCAGAACAATACTCCCGACTTCCGATCCATTCTTTCCAACAAAAAACCATTGCGGCAACGGCCTTCGCCGCAGGCATTATTCCATTTATTCACCAACTTAAACTTTACCTACATGACAAAAATGTTGTCTGTGCAGGCAGTCAGGCTATTGCTCTGCCTCACCGGGAGTCTGTCTTTTATGCCCATCGCATCCGGACAGGAACCCGAAAATTACCCAACACCTCTGGATGATATTACTGAAAGGAGTGTGGTGGCCAACCACCAGATACTAACCTACCAACCCATTCGCGAAGCCGACATACTTTGGGAAAAGCGCCTGTGGCGAATTGTGGATGTTCGGGAAAAAATGAATCAGTCATTTACGGCCCCGGAATCCCCCCTGTTCAAAATCGTCTTTGATGCAGCCATTGATGGTACGCTCCCTGTATACTCCACTGAAAACGACCGATTTACAAAACGCCTTACGCTGGATCAAATTGAAAGCAAACTGTTTAAGATAGATACGATTGTGACGATTGATCTGGAAACAGGAGATGAGATGATCAAGATCGTGCAAAATGACATTAGCTGGGAAGATGTTAAGCGATTTCGGATAAAGGAAACCTGGTTTTTTGACGCCAATACAGCTACGCTACGTCACCGAATCCTGGGCATTGCACCGCTGTTGGAAGTAAGAAATGAAAATGGAGACTTTAAATTTGAAATGCCGCTATTCTGGGTGCACTACCCATCGAGCCGTGAATTATTGGCCAGGCACAAGGCCATAACTCACATGGACAACTGGGCCAGTACAACTACCTGGGAAGATGTGTTTGAAATGCGCTATTTCTCTTCCTCTGTGATCAAGGAAAGCAATGTCCGAGATCTTCGATTGCAGGATATGTATGCCGGGGAGGAATTGGTTCAAAAAGCTGAAGCCATCGAAGATGAAATCTTCAACCGGGAACAGGACTCCTGGATGTGGTAGGATAATTCCGATAAGCTCGGAACATTAGCAAGCATTCATAATTCATAATTCATAATTCATAATTTGACTTAATTATGAATTATGAATTATGAATTATGAATTATGATCAGGTGGGTTAGCAGTAAGAATTGTAGGCAGCGCGCAGGTTTTCTGCGATAATTTGGGCAGGACGACCTTCGATGTGGCGGCGCTCCAGGAAATGAACCAGTTTGCCGTCTTTAAACAAGGCAATGCTGGGTGATGAAGGTGGATATGGAGCCAGGTATTCGCGCACTTTGGCGGTAGCTTCCATATCTACGCCGGCAAAAACGGTGTATAATTTTGCCGGTTTTTTATCATTTTGCAAAGAAAGCTTGGCTCCCGGACGTGCCATAGCGGCTGCGCAGCCGCAAACACTGTTGACTACCACCAAAGCAGTGCCTTCCTGATTTTCAAATAACTGGTCAACATCTGCGGATGTGGTAAGGGCCTCAAAACCGAATGCGGTCAGGTCCTGTGCCATGGGAGTGGTGAGTGCTTCTGGATACATAATATTCTGAATAGACTTTTTTAAGAGAGTTTTTGTCGAGTAAGACAGCAAAGGTAAACAGCTTTACAGACCAGTTGGTTTTAAAAAATGCCGCTTTTGTTGCACTATTTAGACTTCGACTTCAACTTCTTCATCAATTTAGCGGCTTCTCTGCTTCGCGAATCGCCCACATGAATGCCCGAAAGGGCTTGTTCACAGGCGCTGTAGTTACCCTCCTTTAAATAACTCAAAGCAATATACCAGATGGCTTCCGACCGCAGCGCAGACTGCCCTTCAGCTATAGGTTCTAATGTTGCTCTGGCAGGTTCAATTTTGTTAAGTTCAATTTGACATATTCCCTTGTAGAGGCGTGCCGTAATGTTGGAAGAATCTGTTGAAATTATCTGGTCTAAAGCAATTTCTGCTTTCTGGTAATTTTCATTGGCAAATGCTTTCTCAGCATCACTTATGGCGGTGCTGGTTTCGCCCCTTAAGGTTAAAGATAATGGGTCGTGCTGTGCATAGTGTTCATAAGTGGGCGTAGCTCTCTGCTGAAACAACCAAATCACCGACAACAGAAATACTACGCTGGCAGCGGCGGCCATGATCAGTCTTCTCAGATTAACCCGCGCTTTCAGGGGTGTTCGCTTGTTTTGTTCAACCTGAAAAAACTCCTTTTCAACAGCTGCAAGAGATTCAATGAACTCCTGTCGTTTTCCCCTTCTCCGTGGATAGGCTTCCATATCTTTTTGCAACTCAAATTCCTGTTTAAAGACCTCGTCACGCATAACCCGTTGTTCTACCATGACAACATCTTGTGGAGACAGCAAACCATTGAAATAATTATGGATCAGTGTAAAATCTTTTTCATTCATGAAAGGCCGGTTTTAAAATATTAAAATGGAGTTTCTCAGATGGCCATTTCCGCATACAAACTACGCCAACGTTCTCCGCAGGCATTCTTTCGCCGGTACAGGGTATCGAGGCTGTTCATTTGCAGTTGCTCCACAACTTCCTTCGGACTCAGTCCTTTGGAAAGCATGGTTAGCAAATTGCGACACAATTCACTGAGCTGCTCAAATGCACGTCCCAGGCGGTCCTGTTTTTCCTTTTCTGCCAGGCTTTCTTCCGCCAGGGTGAGTGCATCAGCATCTCCTTCTTCTGTATAACGGCGCTCTTCTTCATTTCTTACCTCCGTATCTCTGCCTTTTTGTCTGAGTTTGTCAATAAATTTTCTGGAGCAAATAATGTGCAATAAAGCACCTAGCGGACAACTTAGTTCAAAAGCCGGATCCTGGGCTTTCTCAAACAAGGCTATAAGCCCTTCCTGAAATACATCTCTGGCATCCTCGAGTGCTCCGCCGCGAGATTGCACCCAGCGCTGCACGTTGTCTGCATGATTTACATAGATATCCCTGATCAGAATCTGATCATTTTGGCGCAGTGCTTCTATGTATTTATGGTCTGAATGCATAGGAGAATTAATTTTCCAAACACACCACCATTACTTCTCCAGATCCTCAATACGAATCTTGTACATATACTGTGGAGTACGGGCGTATAGACTTTGGTAAAGAGATAATGCTTTGAGGTGATGGGGTGTAGGGTTGTCGGCGACCCGTCTGAGCTCGTAATGCACGGCCGCTTCTTCGCGCTCGGTTCTGGCCATGGACGCCAGTTGCTGAAGCTGTCGAAGCGCTTCATGGCGATCCCCTTCAGTGATGATCAATTGCGCGCGCAGAATGTTGGCTCCGAAAGTCAACTCTGCATTCCCCAAGGCTAAGGCGATGTCGCGCCCCTCTTCCAAAAGCTGTTTGGTCGTCGTAAGGTCATTGGCATGCAGGTGCACAAGCCCTTTTTCAATGAGTGAATTGCCCAGTACGAGCCTGTTACCCATGTCCCGGGCATACTCAATGGCCTCGTCATAATACTGGATGCTGCGTTTATAATCTCCTTTGTAATACCAGGTGTCGCCAAGCGTATTGAGTGCTTTGGCAATTCCTTTCTTATAGTTCAGTTCCCGGCTGAGCTCCAGGTTTTGATCCAAAAATTCAATGGCACGATCGAATTCACCGGTCAGCGCCAGCAAGTCCCCGATGAGGCCACAGGCTATGGCCATGCCTTGCTTGTCGCCAAGTTCCTTTACCAATTGAAGGTCTCGCTCAAAATTCTCCATGGCCTTTGGGTAATCTCCTTTTTTCTCCCAAACAGAGCCAATGGAGCCAATGCAAATAGTCATGAACAGCTTATTGCCCAATTCCTCAGAAAGCGCCAGCCCCTTCTCAAGGCAAAGCAAAGCCGAATCGAGAGCGCCTTTTTCCAGATAAATAATGCCCAGGTTGGTATAAAGTGTCGTTAACCCGGGCTTGTCGCCGGCTTTTTCTGCCATCTCCAATTGCTCTTCCAGCCAGCGGATGCCCTCATCGTAATGCCCCTGGTTCATAAAGATCAGACCCAGATTGGCAACAATGGGTGTGTTTTCTACATCGCGATGCAGGGTTCGGTTTATTTCAATGGCCTTTCCAAACCAGCTTTTGGCTGCCTCGTAGCTGCCCTGCCTGAAATGGAAAGTCCCCAAATTGCCATAAGCTGTAGCCATGCCAATTTCATCGGCTGCAAGGTCGAAGCAAGTAACGGCGACATCCAGGTGTTTTTTAGCTTCGTTATAATCACCGCGCAACAACAGCAGGTTACCCAAACGCCTGTTGCTACGCCCGATCAGGTACCAGTCATCCAGGTCTTTGGCCCTTTGCAAGGCATCGCGGTAATCCTGTTCGCCCTCATCCCATTGCCCCACCAATTCATGCACGGTGCCTTTGCGAAGCAGCAGCTTTATGATCTTCTTGTTCTTTTTATCCTTTTCGAGCAGACTGGTTATCAACTTGCTGTAAAAGGAGATGGCCTGGCGATTCAAAAAATTGCGCTGAGAATAGCGTCCGGCTCTCTCCAGGTACTCATTTGTCTTCTTCCGGTCTTCCGATTGCTCAAAGTGGAAAGCAAGATCCACAAAGCGCTCTTCAGATTCCGGATACAGCTGTTCGATGGCTTCGGCAATGGAGTGGTGCAATTCGCGCAGACGGGTGCGCAATTGCATATCATAGGCAGCCTCCCGAAGCAGCGAGTGCCGGAAAATGTAACGCAATTCATTCATGGCATACCAAACCTGCCATTTTTCAGCCGTCTGCACCTGTTCCTTGAGTACTGAATCAAGATCGCCGTTTTTCCGAATAAAATCTTCCTGCTTGGCCATGACTGCGGTGAGTACCGGCAATTCAAATTCCCGACCGATCACGGCAGCAGCTTTTACGGTTTCTTTCACCAGACCACTCAGACGGTCAATACGCGCCATCATGATCTCTTTAACCGAGTCATTTATCTGGACATCCTCATTTTTAAGCTGCAATTGCCCATCAATGGTTTTGAGCAAATTGGATTCCAGAAAATACTCTGCCATTTGCTCAATGTAGAACGGATTTCCCTGGGTCATTCTTTGCATGAGCTCCAGCAGATCGGGATGCATGGCGCCACCAAGCTGCGATTCTGCAAAAGCCCTGAGGTCTTCAGGTTGTAAAAAATTCAGATCAACTTCTGTGAATTCACAATTAAGCTCTTCTAGTAACTTTTGCCTGAATACATAGGTTTTACTACCATCATCATCGTATCGACTGGTTACGAGGAAAAATATCGGATAAGCCTGGGCTCTGCGTATGAATTGGGCCAAAAACTCGCGACTCATATCGTCGTACCAGTGGGCATCCTCCAACTCTATCACTATGGGTTGCAAGAGCGATTCTGATACAAACAGGTTGGCCATAGCAGCCAAACCGTTTTGATATCTTCCGCGGGCATCCAATTGCTCCCACAGAGAACCTGGATATTGAATGCCAATCATCGCAGCCAGCACACTTTGTGTACGCGCTATTTCCCGCCGCACCGAATCTGCTTCCGGGTGATTGCTCTCCGTGAGCTCATATTGAAGTTCCAGAAAATTCTGCTCAAACAATTCTCTGTTCCGTTCTGGAGAATTATCAGGACTCTGATCAAAATAGTTCTTGAGCAGGTATATAAACGGATTGAAGGGCTTGCGCAAAATCTGATCACTAGCACAACTAAACCAGGTAACTACCATGCTTTCGCGGATCATGCGCCTCAATTCGTAGCTGAAACGACTTTTCCCAATACCGGCCTCACCATACACATAAGATACACCGGCAAACTTGTTTTCCCGAAGAGGTCTGGCAAAATCAAAAACCTTGTTAAGTTCCGTTTGTCTACCAAAATAATTTCCATTGAAACTGGCACGTCCGGCCATGTTTCGACCGGTCAACGTATAGGTTGGTATAGGTTTGTCAAAGCCTTTATATTCCCCGTCTCCGCTGTAGCTAAATTTAAAATTTCGGTTCCGGGAAACATTTTCATCAGCCATAACCTGACCCCAATCGGCTTTCATCATCAAACGAGCGCCGAGATTAACCCGGGCACCAACAGCTGCGTACTGGCAACGTTCTTTACTCCCGATCACGCCAGCAAAAGCTTGTCCTGAGGCTATACCTATGCGGTATCGCGCTCCTGTTAACGACTGCAGGCTTCGCAAATCCTCCTGAACAGCCCCCAAAAATTCCAACGCTCGCTCTGTGTTGTTCTCAAAAGCAATGGGAGCGCCGAAGAGACAAAACATCACACCACCTTTGTCGCCAAAATCAATTTCCTTGAAATAGCCGCCAAAATCCAGGCTGTGATCGAGCACGATGGAAGCAAAATGGTTTAGCGACTCATGGCTTACCACCCCTTCAAAGGAAATAAACACGCTAACCACATTTCGGAATTCACCGATGTCCTGATTTTCAAAGACTTCACTGGCATAAAAATCAGCGGTGATGGCCGGGTCGGGATCGGGGAGTTTCACTGCAACAGGCTGCCCAGAATCCGGCATGGCTGCGGAAATCAGCTTTAATTTGCTGTACACATCACTTACTGCCTCACTGGCAACAAAATCGGGAGACAGGAGACGAAGGATGTGACTGTCGCCCACCATTTCCAGGTGCTGGCTTCTGGTTTGGGCTTCTGCACAACCATCAATAGGCGCCCCTCTAAAATAAAAAGCTTTTCTGCGCTCCCCAACAATTCCCCAATGCACTTCCCCCTCTGAAAGGCCAACCTTCAAACCGATGTTGTGTTCCGAAAGAATGGAGTTTTTGTCTGATTGCTCGCGTTGAAACCTTGAGACCATCCTGTGTGCCGTGTACAATGCTTTTCGGGCAACAGCGGGTGCTTCTTCGTCTTTGCTTATTGGGAATATGGCGGTAAAACTGTCTCCTGCAAAATACGGTATAAAGCCTCCTTCTTCATACACCATGGCAACCGTGGGCTGAAAAATGTGCTTGAGGATATCGGATAGCTCCTCAGCCCCTTCAGGTCCCCGTTGCATCAGGGAATCAGTGAGGTGGGTAAAACCGCTCAAATCCGCGAACATGGTACAGGCCCTCAGCGAGCCTTCTTGAATACCATTTCGATAATGTTCCTGAATGAAATGTGGCAGGAAATGTTTCAAAACAGAGTCTGTTTGATCAATTGAGGGGTGAAGATACGATGGGATGCCCGGATTCAATAAAGGTTGCTCCAGGCTAACATTAAAATAATTCCGGATTCCAGGATTAATTTCTTAATTACGGTTGCAAAACCGGAATATTGTTCTGTGGACCTAAAATATTGAATCAAGCCCAAGCCACAACCCCAGTATTAATAGAATAATTCACTAATCACTGAACACTGACCACTAACCACTCAATTCAAAATTTATTTGCTCATTTAATCATTTGATAAGGTATCCTGATGGAGATTCAACATAATTTCGTTAAAACAATATCTTTGAGCCGGATTTCTCAAAACTATTGTCATGCGCCAGCTTATTACACTTTTGCTACTGGCCCCCTTAGCCACCTTTGCTCAATCGCCTAACTGGGAATCGAAAATTGATCCCAAGCTTCGCGAATACGCCAGCAACCCCGATTCAGCGGTTGAATTTCTTGTAATTATGCAGGAACAAGCCGACCTGAGTGCTGCGAAACAATTGAAAAAGAAAGAAGAAAAAGGCAGATATGTCTTTCAAACATTGGCAGGTCTTTCTCAGCAAACCCAGCGCAACATTCGCGATATGTTGCATGTAGAGGCTGAGTCTTTCCAATCATTCTGGATCATCAATGCCCTTTGGGTAAAAGGCAATAAGACCCTGATTGAAAAGGTGGCCAAAATGCCCGAAGTAGGACGTTTGGAAATCAATCCGGTTTGGCATTTACAGGAGCCAAAAGACGGGTTTACCAGCAATCTGGCAGAAGACAGACTTACTCCCGATTCCTGGGGCCTCACCAAGATTAACGCAGACGACGTATGGAACATGGGCTTTACAGGAGCCGGTGTAGTGGTGGGCGGTCAGGATACCGGATATGAATGGGAACATCCTGCCATCAAGGAAAAATACCGCGGTTGGGACGGCACCACCGCTGATCACAATTACAACTGGCACGATGCCATTCGCAGCCTTATTGGCGCAGGAGGTAATTCCTGTGGTCTGGACCTTTCTGAGCCTTGTGACGATCACAACCACGGCACACACACCGTTGGCACCATGACGGGTGGGGAAGATGCCGACCACATCATTGGTGTAGCACCCGATGCCAAATGGATGGGATGCCGCAATATGGAAGAAGGAGATGGAGAGCCATCTACCTACATCGAATGCTTCGAATGGTTTGTAGCACCTACTGACTTGAACGATGATAACCCCGATCCGGCCATGGCGCCCCACGTCATCAACAACTCCTGGGGCTGTCCGACTTCAGAAGGCTGTAACAGCTCCAACTTTGCCACCATGGAGGATGTTGTAAACAATGTAAGAGCTGCCGGCATAGTCATCGTGGTGTCAGCCGGCAACAGTGGTTCCGGTTGCGAAACAGTTGATTCTCCTGCTGCTATTTACGACGGTGTGTACTCAGTAGGGGCAACCAACAGTTCGGACAATATCGCGGGTTTCAGCAGTCGTGGTCCGGTTACTGTTTATACACAGATCATGAAGCCTGACATCAGCGCACCGGGAGTGAACATCAAATCCTGTATCGGACACGATAACGATCCCGGATCATACAGCTATATCAACTGGCAGGGAACCAGCATGGCTGGCCCGCACGTAGCCGGTGCGGTAGCCCTGATTTTCAGCGCCCGCCCCGACCTGATCGGTGATGTAGATGCCATCGAAAATGTGATAAACAATACGGCTGTAGCCAAATTCGCAACTGCGCCTTTCTGTGGCAACGACAATGGCAGTTCACTTCCAAACAATGTGTACGGGCATGGACGACTGGATGTATTGGCCGCTGTAAACGCCGCCCTCCCGATTGAACTGCTTGATTTCAATGTAAAAGCCAACGGTCGTTCTGCATTGCTTAGCTGGACAACTGCTTCGGAAATTGATTGTTCCCATTTCACCCTGCAACGCAGTCTGAATGGAATCAACTGGCAAAATATAGGCGAAGTATCGTGTAAAGGAACACCGACCGCAGGCGAAACGGCTTATACATTTTCTGATGACAATCCATTCCAGGGCGTGAATTATTACCGCTTTGAACAAATGGATTACTCAGGAAAGATATTCTACAGCCCAATCCGAATCCTCACCATGTCGCAAACCGGCTATACGCTTCGCATGAGCAGTGGCGACGGAAAAGCCTATTATCAGGTGATCGGTGAAAACGCAGGAAAAGAAACCTGGCATCTTCAGATATGCGCCATCGATGGTCGCGTGTTGATCGACCGGGCTGTGGGAGCCAAAGGCTGGCTCGAAGCGCCGGAATTGCCTTCCGGAATTTACCTGGCAGTACTGCATCACCCGAACGGATCTTTGGTGGCAACGGAAAAGTTTATTTGGTAGTGATTAATGATCAGTGATCAACGATCAATGATCAATGATTAGTGATCAACGATTAGTGATCAATGACCAGTGATTAGAAAGGTTTAAAATTGTAATGGTCTGTGATCAGTGATCAGTGGGGAATGAAATTTTGGTAGTCTGGTGTCTGTAAGACTGTATGTTTTTGTTATTCGTGATTTAAGCATGCCATCAGATACTCCTGAGCAATCTGGAACATGCAACCAGCCTTTGGAGAGGCTCAAAGCCTCTATCACAAACCACACAAAAAAGACAGGCCTCGGAGAGGCCCAACATCTCTAACAAGAACCACACACTCAACCCCGGCCTCGGAGAGGCCCAACATCGATCCATGATCTATATATATCACAACAAGCGCTGCGGAAAAAGCCGATGCGCCTTGCAGGAGATAGAAACCACCGGTCAACCCTTCAAGGTTATAGAGTACCTCAACAACCCTCCTTCCGAAACCGAACTAAAGCATATGCTCAAGTTGCTTGACAAAAAACCGCTGGATCTTATTCGCAGAAAAGAAGAGGTATTTAAACTAAAGTTCAAAGGTCAGGAGCTTTCTGATGATGCCTGGATAAAAGTAATGGTAGAAAACCCGATACTGATTGAGCGACCAATTGTGGTGGCTGGCGACAAAGCCTGGGTAGCGCGGGATGAAGCAAGTCTTGCGGAGATACGCGGGTTGAAAGGCTGAGTTGGTTTTGATTTACGATTTACGATTACATGATTGTTGATTGATGATGTTTTTTCGCCGCACTTGTGTCTTCTGACCAAGTGCAAACGGCAGCGTGAGTAGTTGAGTTAAAAACACCTAACTACCTTCAGCTACCTATTTTACAGGCTAAAGAGTTTGAAGCATTCCTTTCCATTCTCCGCTTACGGTCTTTCCGCTATCCATAATCAGGCTAAATGTTATGGTTGTTTCTGTCCCATTGATGTCTATTGTAACGGTGCCGTCAGTAGCTGGAATAAGTGGTACTCCATTTGGGTTATCAACATCATAATCCAGACCAATGAATCCGGTTGTAATGGTAGAAGCATCCCTAAAAGTTGACCAGGTATATGTACCGGTAGTTAAACCTGTAGAAGAAGAGCTATTTAAATCTAAAAAAATGAAATCTCCTTTACCTGTTAGGTCACGAAAACCTTCTTTTGCTATACCATCAGAGGTGAGGTAAACGTCCCAATCATAACTGCCATTTCCGTTTGTTCCATATTCAGTCAAAAAACCAGATGTCAGTTTGTATTTGTTGCCATCGTAGGAAAATTCATAAGAATTGGGTTCGTTCTTGTCTTTTTTACAACTAAAAACGGTAGTAAAAGCAATGAGTGCCAAAAGGGTAAAAAACAGGTTTTTCATAAAAAGGCTGTTTGTCAGGTTGGGTTGTACCCGTTTGGTTTTGAATGATTTCGCTGGTAAAGGTAGTTGAGTAAATGAGATCGATTCCCATTTCAAGATTAATGCATAGGCCTGAAACATGAATCATTGCGCATTGCGCATTGATACATTACGCATTAAATCAATCCTGATAAAGCTCCTCCTTAAGGTATTCCTCCAACTGCTCCCTCAAAATCAAACGACTCAGCACCTTCCGATCCTTATCCAGCGCAATCAATGTAGGCGTACTCGGAATAGGAAACCGACTGGTAATCATTTCCCGTTGATCTGCAGGTACAAAAGTGCTGATCCATGGCTGCGGCGCCGTTTCCAGGAACTTGCGCCAGATGGGTTCTACCTTGTCGATGGAAACGCCGATCACTTCCAGGCCTTGAGATTTGTAACGCTCATACAGTTCCGCTAAAACCGGTTCAAACTCGCGGCAGTGCGAGCAGGTTGTTTTCCAGAAAAGCAGCAAGGTGAGTTTGTTGTCGGCACAGACATCAGACAATTTTACTGCAGCTCCATTGATATCCGTGAATGAAAGATCGTCGACCACATTACCCGGCGTGCAGTACTTCAGCGCTTCGATCAGGGTTTTGGTGTAATCGGGAAGGGGCGAATCTGCTGAACAATCCGGCGGGTACCATTTCAGCAAATGATTCAGTCCGGCTTCGTTTTTCAGGTCTATCATTCTGTCGAGCAGGTACCGGAACAGGTACAGATCAACAGCATCGCTTCCGTTCCGTTTCGACATGATCCCTTCAATATAATCTACCCCATTTGTGGTAGATTCAGGATCGAAGCTATCGTAGTATTTATACAGCTTTTGAGCAAATATTATGTGATATAAAACACTCTCTTTATAGAACGGCAGCTTGTCAAGCGCATGTTTGGCCTGGAATTCAGCATCACTCATTTTGGCCACTTCAGGATCTTTTGGATAGTCCTCCCGTTGTGGTTCATAAAGCAAGTTGGCCACAATGTCGCCCGTAAAAGTTCCACGATGCTCCTGTGACATTTGAGCACAAAAGCGATTGAAATTTCGCGTTGCCGTTATTATTTGTTCAGAGTTGGGATCTGTACTCGCTTCTTTTTCATTTTCCAGATCCACATAAGCCGACACCAGCGTGTAATACAAGTCGTTTTCCGGAAATCCCTGAATCTTGACCGGACTATTGTTCATCTTATTGGCATCCAGATCAAACATAATCACAGAATCGCTGGGCATGCCTGGTCCAGGCAGTATAAAATCGGCCATCATCTTCGGTTGACCCGCCAGTCTGATCCGGCATTGCGCCTGAGTAGGCGGCGATACCGACGCCGAAAATGTGCCGCCATCCTCAAGTTGCAGAATAGCCAATTGTCTCCAGCGATCCACCGACCAATAATCCATCAAAGCCACCTGCGGAGAGCGGGTTGGCATGTTGGCGATTTTGCCTTTTACGGTGATTTGAGCGGAAAGAGTAGTCGCAACTCCAAGCAATAGCAATGAAAAATAGAATCTGTGTTTCATGGACACTCAATTAATTAGCTAATATGCTAATTAGCCAATGAGCTAATGATTTTTAAAGTATAAAGGATGATGTTTCATTAGCTAATTATCGCATTATCACATTATCACATTAGCTAATTAATTCAGTCTTTCATAGATGCCAGCAATCCCTTGTCCGCCGCCTACACAGGCTGTAACCATGCCGTATTTCTGATTGCTGCGTCGCATTTCGTTCAGGAGTTGTACGCTGAGTTTTGCTCCGGTGCAGCCAAGTGGGTGGCCAAGTGCTACTGCTCCGCCGTTTACATTTACGATATCCGGATTTAGACCGGCTTCCTGTATAACGGCCAATGCCTGGGCGGCAAAAGCTTCATTTAGTTCTATGGCTTCGATCTGGTCGAGTTTCATGCCTGCCTGTTTCAAGGCTTTTGGAATGGCAGCTACCGGACCGATGCCCATATAGAGAGGTTCAACACCGGCCACCGAGCAGGCGGCCAAGCGAGCCACCGGTTCCAGTCCCAGTGACTTCATCATCTCCTCCGACATCACCAGGGTAAATGCAGCCCCATCGGAAGTTTGGGATGAATTACCTGCTGTTACAATACCGCCTTGAGCAAATACCGGTCTAAGTTTGGAAAGCCCTTCGATATTGGTATCCCGGCGCACGCCTTCATCTGTGTCCATGGTGAAAGTTCGCTCTTGTCGTTTGTCGTTTTCTACCCACACTTCCGGTACTTCTACCGGTACAATTTCACCTTTAAATTTACCACCATCAATGGCCGCGGCAGCGCGGGTATGGCTGCGCACGCTAAACTCGTCGGAAGCTTCGCGGCTGATTTTATATCTCTCTGCAACCGCCTCTGCGGTAAGACCCATGCCCACCAGATAATCAGGTGTATTGGCAGCGATGTTGTAGTTAGGCGCCAGTTTATAGCCCGTCATCGGAATGGCTGACATGCTTTCAGCACCACCGGCAATATAACAATGCCCCATGCCGGCGCGGATCTTGGCAACCGCAATGCTGATCGTTTCCAGTCCGGAAGCGCAGTAGCGGTTCACCGTCATACCCGGTACATCTTTTCCCAATGCCCGGGTTGAGATCAGTCGACCGATCTGAAGGCCTTGCTCTCCTTCCGGGTTGGCGCAACCAACGATGCAATCATCCACCAACTTGGGATCGAGTTGTGGCACTTGCGACAGTAAATGTTTAATCACGTCTACTGCCAAATCGTCGGAACGATAGCTTTTGAAACTTCCTTTTCCGGCCTTGCCTACAGCCGAACGGTAACCAGCGATGATATATGCTTCCTGCATGGGTGTTTTTGTATAAAATTAGTGATGAGAGCAAGAGCAAAAATATAACTTGCCCGATAAATCATTGGCTTGACGGAACGATAATCGCTCCAATTTAGTTTGTAACTATATTGAACAGTTTTTGAGCCATGCTGTTCAGGAGTGTTCAACGATTAGTGGTTAACGGTTAGTGGTCAATTAAAACTGAATCATTAGCTAATTATCACATTATCAAATTAGCTAATTAAATGAAACACCTTGCCTACCTGAAAAAATTCTTCTGGATATACCGATGGCGTTTTTTGGCGGGTATCGTTTTTGTCGGGCTGGCAAATGTGTTTAGGGTGTGGCAACCCAAAATGATCGGGCAGGCCTTGGATACCGTAGTGGAGCGGGTGAAATTTTACCAGGACCATGGAGGTATTTCAGCTCATCCGGAGGCTTTCGCCGAGTTGGGAAGCAAGATCGCCTGGTTTGGCGGAGCCGTGATTGGGATGGCTATTCTGATGGGGGTGTTCATGTATTTCATGCGACAGACCATCATAGTGATGAGCCGACTGGTTGAATACGACATGCGTAAAGAGATTTTTGCACATTACACCAAACTCGATCTGGCCTTTTACAAGCGAAACAGTACCGGCGACATGATGTCGCGAATTTCAGAGGATGTTTCCAAAGTCCGTATGTTTTTGGGCCCCACAGTTTTATACGGACTGGATCTTACCTTTCTATTTATTCTGGCTATCTCTTCTATGCTTAGTGTTAGCGTAGAACTCACGCTTTGGTCCTTGTTGCCTTTGCCTTTTCTCAGTCTTTCCATCTACTGGGTTAGTTCGATCATTAATAAGCGAAGTGAAAAAATTCAGGAACAGCTCGCTACACTGACCAGTACAACACAGGAAGTGTACAGCGGGATTCGGGTGGTAAAAAGCTATGCTCAGGAAGCGGCTATGGGCCGTTGGTTTGCAGATCAAAGTGAAACCTACCGGCAAAAATCGCTAAAGCTGATCAGGGTGGATGCCTTTTTCTTTCCACTCATGTCCTTGCTCATCGGGACCAGCATCATCATTACCGTTTATGTAGGCGGCTTACAGGTGATTGCCGGTAAATTGAGCGCAGGCCATATAGCCGAATTTGTCATTTACATCAACATGTTGACCTGGCCGGTAACCGCCATTGGTTGGATTGCCTCACTCACTCAGAGAGCAGCGGCGTCACAAAAACGCATCAATGAATTTTTGGGGCAGGAGCCGACCATTCAAAATAATTACCCAAGCCTGAATGGCGCCAATCATACTATACAAGGCGATATTGAATTCAAAAACGTGTCCTTTGTTTATCCGGATACCGGCATAAAAGCATTGGAGAACATTTCATTCAAGTTGAAACCGGGACAGAAAATGGCGATCCTTGGTCGAACAGGCAGTGGTAAAACAACCATCGCCGATCTCCTGGTGCGTATGTACGACCCCACAGATGGTCAAATACTGATTGATGGCAAGGACATCCGTGAGCACGATCTCTACGAATTGCGCAGGCACATTGGCTATGTTCCGCAGGATGTTTTCCTTTTCTCTGATACCGTTCTGGGCAATATTGCCTTTGGTCGCGCAGGGCTGGAACTGGAAGAGGCTCAACATTTCGCTAAAAATGCCGCCGTACACCAGGACATTATGGGGCTGGAAAAAGGATATGAAACAACTGTTGGTGAGCGCGGCGTCACACTTTCAGGCGGACAAAAACAACGGATCAGTCTGGCGCGAGCCTTTGCCAAACAACCAGATATAGTACTCCTCGACGATTGCTTATCGGCCGTGGATACCAACACGGAAAGCCAGATACTTGGTTACCTGCAATCTGCACTGGCCGACAAAACCGCCATTATCATTACCCATCGTATATACTCCATGCTGCAATTCGACAAAATCATTGTCCTGGATGAACATCGTATTGTAGAAGAAGGCAAGCATGAATCACTCCTGGCAAAAGGCGGCTATTACGCTGAAATGTTTGAAAAACAGCGTACCGGGGAAGATTCCCGAGAGGAGGACTCATTGCAGAATGCAGATCGCAGAGTGCAGAATGAAGAGATGGATTGAATAAAGTAGATTAAATCATAATCTTCAAACAACTACAATTCAAGAGCCCCAACGGGGCGCTATCCCTAAGGGAAGGGTGCAGCCCTTCTCCGCAAGTTGGAAATAATATCGAGCCCTGAAAGGGCGAAATCCATAGATATGAATGGATTTGGGTACAAAAAATAGATTTCACCCTTTCAGGGCTTGATCTATATGAAACTTCAGAGAAAGGGCTACACCCTTCCCTGGGAGATAACGCCCCGTTGGGGCTACACCCATTTTGGCATGTTATTAAAAAGCTTAAAATAGCAGCCTAAATTTTCTTTAGCAAAAACTCAATAACACCGAGTTGCCAAATTTTTCTTACCTGATTTTCAATTTCATAAAATGAAAACGAAGTATTAACAAAAAATCAATAGCTGTTCAAAAGATAGTTTGTATCTTTGCGGCGAATTGGAAGGAATGACCAGTATTGTTCGGGCATCTTCCGGTTATTTAGCTCATTTTGGCATTGGGTAGTGTTGACAATCAGACCTTGGTGTAGAAGCGATTGAAAAGTTGTAGTCTCAAGGCAGAAAGTATGCGAAGTCAATCAATCCCAGGGTCATAAAGTCAACATTAATTAATGAATGCATTCCAAAATCTCGGCGTCGCCGAAGATCTGCTGCAAGGTATTGCAGCACTGGGTTTTGAAAACCCCACTCCCGTACAAGAAGCTGTAATTCCTGTTGCCCTCGAAGGGGAAAAGGACATCATTGCCCTGGCCAATACCGGTACCGGTAAAACAGCTGCCTTCGGCCTTCCTTTGTTACAAAGGATCAACCCCAAATCCAAAGCCGTTCAGGCGTTGGTCATGTGCCCCACACGTGAACTCTGTGTTCAGGTGGCCAGCGATCTGGAGAATTATTCCCAGTTTGCACACCAGTATAAAGTGGTGGCCATTTACGGTGGCGCCGGTATTGAAGGACAAATTCGCCAGGTAAAAGCAGGCGCCCAGATTGTCGTAGCCACACCAGGCCGCTTGATGGATATGATGTCGCGCAAAGCCGTCCGACTCGATTCTGTAGAGCGCGTTGTGCTCGATGAGGCCGACGAAATGCTCAACATGGGCTTTAAGGAAGCCATCGATTTCATCCTGGCGGCTGCCGAGAATCGCGAATCCATCTGGTTGTTTTCTGCTACCATGCCTGCCGAAGTACGCAGCATCGCCGCCAATTACATGGACAAGCCCTTGGAGCTGACCGTAGGCGGAAAGAATCAGACCAATGCAAACATTGAACACGAATATTACGTTTGCCGCGCCGATGATCGCTTTTCAGCGCTGAAACGCGTGGTAGATGCCAACCCTGGCATTTACGCCCTAATATTTTGCCGCACCCGCGCCGAAACCAAGGAGGTCGCCGAACAAATGATCCGCGACGGATACGACTCCGATGCGCTTCATGGCGATATGGCCCAAAGCGATCGCGACCGGGTAATGCAACGCTTCCGCGAGAACAACCTGCAATTGCTGATTGCCACAGACGTAGCAGCACGCGGATTGGATGTGAGCAATATCTCACACGTGATCAACTACGGATTACCCGACGAGATCGAGGTATACACCCACCGTTCCGGACGGACAGGACGCGCTGGCAAAAACGGTGTGAGCATAAGCATTGTCACACCAAAATTTGAAGCACGCATTCCACAGATCGAGCGCAAAACAAAGGCCTCTTTCACCAAAAAAATGTTGCCTACCGGCATTGAAGTTTGCGAACAACAACTGTTCCACATCATCCGCGGTATTCACGAACAGGAGGTGCATCATGCTGAGATAGAGCCTTTTATGGAAAGAATTGTGGAAGAATTGAAAGATCTTTCCAAAGAGGAACTGATCAAGCGTTTTGCCAGTGTTGAGTTCAATCGCTTCCTGGCCTATTATCGCAACGCCCCCGACATCAATATTTATCCGAAAGGTGACAGACGCAGTAAAAAAGTCGTCAATGGAACCGGCTCATTCGGACAAATGCAAAGACTTTTTGTCAACGTAGGTGAAATGGACGGGGTTACCAAAAAGGATTTTGTAAAGTTACTTTCCAGAAACTTTGGAGTACCCACCTCGGGCATTGGTACCATTGACATGAACCGCGCCTACATGCATTTCGACCTGGATCCCGCTTTCGTAACAGTCGTTCGGCAAGGACTTTCCGAGTTCACCATAAATGGTCGTAAAATTCGGGTAGATGACGCATCTACTCCGAAAAAGAAAAACCCGAAAAAGGAAGACCGCTTTTTTGAAAAGTGGGAACGCAAGGGTGGTAGAGGAGGAAAGAGGAAATACTAATTAATGAGCTAATTAGCTAATGTGATAATTTGCTAATTTTAACTTCTAACATCATAAATAATTAGCTAATTGGCTCATTAGCATATTAGCTCATTAAAACATCATGTTTCTATACAACGTAACCATCACCATAGATCTGGATGTTCACGAAGATTGGGTTAAGTGGATGAAGGAAGTGCATATTCCCGAGGTGATGATCACCGGGATGTTCATTTCCTATCGCATGAGCCGATTGATTGGTCATGAGCACACAGAATCTGAAATTTATACGGTGCAATATCTGGTGAAGGATATGGCTATGCTCACGCATTATCAAAACGAATTCGCACCGGAATTGCAAAAGCAGCACCATGACCGCTACAATGGCAAATTTGCGGCCTTCAGAACCGTCATGGAGTTGATTGACCACAACGATAAAGTATAGCATATGGGGGCGATCCGACTTTCCAGAACCGGCTCTGCGTTGAAAGGAACAATAAAATTAAACGGATCGAAAAGCATCAGCAACAGAGCCCTCATTGCCCTGGCTCTGGCAAAAGCCAATTCAGATGATTGGCTTTCCAACTTGTCCGACTCATCCGATACCCGGGTATTATCAGACTTGCTATCACAAGACGGCAATACTTACGATGCCGGTGATGCAGGCACCAGTTTCCGTTTTTTAACGGCTTTCCTGGCTATTCAGCCCGGCACACAAATACTGACAGGCTCTGCTCGTATGCACGAACGACCGATTGGGCCGCTTGTGACTGCCCTGCGCGATCTCGGCGCGAATATTGAATATCTTGACAAAGAAGGATACCCGCCTTTGAAAATTGGCGAGCAGGGTGACTTTCTCAGATTTGGAAACAGGGTAAACCTCCCTGCCAATATCAGCAGTCAGTTTCTGTCAGCCCTGTTGCTAATCGCGCCATATCTGCCAAACGGTATTGAAATTGTTCCGGAAGGCAAACTTGTATCGGAACCTTACCTCGATATGACCATCAAGCTTATGCAGCATTTTGGTGTAGAGGTGGTGCGTGTTGGCAATACTTTCAAAGTAAACCCCGGCGGATATACTCCCAGACAATTACACATCGAATCAGACTGGTCCGCAGCATCATATTGGTATGCTGTGGGCGCCTTATCTGATGAGCTTGACCTTATCCTTGAAGGCCTCCATAAGGATAGCTGGCAGGGAGACTCCGCCTTACCTGCCTTGATGAAACGTTTTGGTATCCATTCGAAATTCGAAGGTCAAATGCTGCACCTTAGAAAAAGCGGAGAGCCCCACAGAAAATTTCTGGAATATGATTTCACCGGAAACCCAGATCTGGCTCAAACAATGGCCGTGGTCTGTGCCGGCACAGGAACCATGGGCTTGTTTTCCGGGCTGGAAACACTTTCTATCAAGGAAACAAATCGCATTGCTGCGCTGAAAACTGAACTGAAAAAATGCGGTGTTTCTTTTATCAAACTTCCGGCACACATGAACAAGCGCTCACCTGACAAGATCTTTTATCAGGTACAAGGAAAAGCAAGCTGGGAAGGAGTGTTGAGGATTGCCACACATGGCGATCACCGGATGGCTATGGCCTTTGCTCCCCTGGCAATCTTGGGTGACGTGGAAATTGAAAATCCTGAGGTAGTGAAAAAGTCATACCCTGACTTTTGGGAGGATATGGCAAGGCTGGGGTTTGGGATATCAGAAATTTCATAGTAAATCCAATGCCTGGGTGTTTTTCGCCGCGCGTGGTGTTTCCGCAGGAGCACCACGCGCATACGGAAACGTGAGTAGTCTGATTATGATACAATTCTAAGTGTCCGGCCTAATCCAATATTTAGGTTTTAAACTACATCAATGCTGCATCAACTACTTGCATAGCATACCGCGTTGCCGCTTGCTCTTGGTGCTCTGCGGAAACACCAAGAGCGGCGGGAAATCACGCAGTAAATCAATACCGGGTATTATAGTTCTCGCAGATTTCACACAGATTTTTTGCGCAGATTTTCACGGATTTTTCTGTGTGGAATCTGTGAATAAAATCTGTGTAGAATCTGCGAGAACTATAGATGTGCGTGAATTTCCGGCGTTAAGAAATAATGCCTTTCACACCCACACGCTACACTACGCGTCAATACGCGCATATTTGGCATTTGCTTCAATGAATGCACGACGTGGTGGAACCTCATCACCCATAAGCATGGAGAACATACGATCGGCTTCCGAAGAGTCGTCGATGCTGGCGATTTTCAGAATACGGGTCGTAGGGTCCATGGTGGTTTCCCACAATTGCTCGGCATTCATCTCACCAAGACCTTTGTATCGTTGCACCTTTACTGAGTCGTCATCCTCCTTACCACCGGAAAACTCCAGTTGAGCCGCTTTCCGCTCATCATCATTCCAGCAATAGCGCTGGTTTTTGCCTTTTCTAACCAGGTAAAGTGGCGGCTGAGCGATGTAGATGTGGTTATTCTCAATCAATTCGCGCATGTAGCGGAAGAAGAATGTCAGGATCAGGGTAGTGATGTGCGAACCATCGATATCGGCATCACACATGATGATTATTTTGTGATAGCGCAGTTTATCGATGTTAAGCACACGATGTCCCTCTTCGTTTTCGGCAACGCTCACACCCAGCGCCGTAAACATATTTTTGATCTCCTCGTTCTCGTAAATTTTGTGTTCCAGCGCTTTTTCCACATTCAGGATTTTACCACGTAATGGCAAAATGGCCTGGGTATGGCGATCACGGCCCTGTTTGGCCGTACCACCCGCCGAATCACCCTCGACAAGGAATAATTCACTGTTTTCCGGGTTCCTGCTGGCGCAATCGGCCAGCTTGCCAGGAAGTCCGGTTCCGCTAAGCACGTTTTTGCGCTGTACCATTTCCCGGGCTTTCCGGGCGGCGTTACGCGCGGTAGCAGCCAGAACTACTTTCTCAATGATGCGACGCGCCGGATTTGGATTTTCTTCCAGGAATATTTTCAGGGAATCGCCTACGCAGCGGGAAACAATACCCGTCACTTCAGAGTTGCCCAGTTCGCCTTTTGTCTGGCCCTTGAACTGTGGCTCCGGCACTTTCACCGACACGATGGCGGTCATACCTTCCATAAAGTCCTCACCCGAGATCGGGAAAGTGATTTTCTTGAAGAAGCCGCCCTCTTCGCCGTATTTTTTGAACTCACGAGTCAGGGCTCTTCTGAAGCCGCCAACGTGTGTACCACCGTCTTTAGTGCTGATATTGTTCACAAAAGAGATCAGGTTTTCAGAGTAGGAAGTGTTGTACATGAGTGCTACTTCCACATCCACACCTTCTTCATTTGCGGTGATGTAAATCGGTGTTTCAATCAGCCTTTGTTTGCCTTCATCAATCCATTGTACAAACTCCTGCAATCCACCTTCCGAGTAAAACTGTTCGGTTTTGAAACCATCATCATCCTTTACGCGCTCATCTACCAAATTGAGTCGAAGGCCTTTATTCAGGAATGACAACTCACGCAGACGATGTGCCAGCACATCAAATTTGTATTCCGATGTTTCAAAAACTTCCGGATCAGGCAGGAAACTGATAAAAGTTCCTCGCGTATCAGTTGTGCCGATTTCGCGTACATCATACTGAGGCTTTCCCTGTTTATATTCCTGTTCAAATACTTTGCCTTCACGGTGTACTTCTGCCCGCAAATGGATAGACAAAGCGTTTACGCATGAAACACCCACCCCGTGCAAACCACCGGAAACCTTGTAGGAATCTTTATCGAATTTACCACCGGCGTGTAACACAGTCATAACCACTTCCAGTGCCGACTTTTTCAGCTTTTCGTGCATGCCGGTTGGAATACCCCGGCCATTGTCTTTTACCGTGATGGAATTGTCTTTGTGAATGTATACCCAGATTTCCGAGCAATGGCCAGCCAAATGCTCATCAATGGAGTTATCAACTACTTCCCAAACAAGGTGATGCAAGCCTTTGGAATCGGTACTACCGATGTACATACCGGGACGCTTGCGAACCGCTTCAAGGCCTTCAAGAGCGGTGATACTACTGGCTCCGTAATCATTTGATCCGGAGCGGTTTTTTTGTTCTTCCACAGGATTCTTTTCGTCGTTCATATAAGGAGGACAAAGGTACAAAATCTACCCCCTATTTAGTAGTATTTTCATCTATAAAAAGCATGTTTTTTGAGGTAAAAACAGTGCAATTCCGGCCCGGGGATTTATTTGCCAAGTATGACAAATACTTTAGTAATTTCGTGGCTAATAAATTATCGCTTATCGTTAAAAATCAAGGAATTGCCTGATTAGTTTTTACGACAAGTCTAACGCAACCAAATTTGCATCCTAAAACAAACTAAATACCGAAATATGACATTCCCGATTTTATTACCCGTAATACTTCTTTTGATATTTCTCAGTATTGCAACCGTGCAACAAGGCACCGTGGCGGTAACCACCATTTTCGGAAAATACAATCGCACCCTGCGCCCTGGTCTGAACTTCAAGATCCCTCTGATCGAAAGCATTTTTAAGCGTATTTCAGTTCAGAACAGAGCCGTTGAATTAAATTTTCAGGCTGTTACCAGTGATCAGGCCAATGTGCATTTTACTTCCCTCTTGCTGTTTGCCGTACTGGACGATCGGGAAGAAACAATCAAGAAAGTGGCTTTCCGCTTCCTGAGCGACCGTGATTTTATGGCTACCCTTACCCGTACTGTTGAGGGCAGCATCCGTTCTTATGTGGCTTCCAAAAAACAACAGGAAATACTTAGCCTTCGTCGCGAAATCACCGAAGCGGTAAAAGGAAACGTGGATCACATGCTCGAAGACTGGGGTTTCCACCTGATCGACTTGCAGATCAACGACATCACTTTTGATGATGAAGTTATGCGCTCCATGTCAAAAATTGTGGCGGCCAACAACCTGAAAGCTGCTGCAGAAAATGAAGGTCAAGCATTGCTGATCACCAAAACAAAAGCCGCAGAAGCAGAAGGTAATTCCATCAAAATTGCAGCAGAAGCGGAGCGTGAAGCAGCCAAGATGCGTGGGCAGGCAGTAGCCCTGTTCCGCGAAGAAGTGGCCCGCGGTATGAGTCACGCCGCCAAGGAAATGCACGGCGCCAATCTCGACACTTCCGTAATTCTATTCTCTATGTGGACGGAAGCCATCAAGAACTTCACCGAACAAGGCGATGGCAACATCATCTTCCTGGATGGATCGGTAGAAGGCATGCAGAAAACCCTGCGCGAAATGATGGCGCTCAGCAACACCGACTATTTGGCAGAAATACAGAAAAAGAACAAAAAATAAATTAACAATGTAACAATGTATCAATGCGCAATGAGTTATTTCGCATTGATACATTGTTACATTGTTAATTTATTTTTCCTCGCGTTCTAGCAGTCTTGAGGTAATTCTCAGGAAATCCATTTCTGTTATTATTCCTACAAGTTCCTTTCCGTTTACTACCGGGAGGCAGCCGATGCGTAGTGTGCGCATTTTATTCATGGCATCGATGATGCTGGTTTCCGGAGTTACCGTAATGGGTTTTTCGATCATGATGTCTTTGACGGAGTAAAATTCTTTGTCAGCCAGTTTGTGGGAATGGGCAAAATGGCGGAGCAGAATTCGGGAGGAGATCAGGCCAATGAGGGCGCCTTTTCCGTCTTCTACTGGCATGTAACGGATTCGGCGCCAATCCATGGTTTCGGCAACCAATTCAATTAAAGCATCACTTTGTACGGTAAAGAGGTCGGTGGACATAAACTCTTCCACTTTCATTTTGGTGGGGCGCCAGTTGTCCAGATCGCTGGTATTTGCCAGCTCCCAGGTATGCACCGGGTTATTGTCTTTTTGTTTCTTCAGCATGGCGGCAGTAACAGCAGTCACCGCTTCATCATTGGTGACCTCTTTTTTTAAGGATGTAAACGATCTGAGTGCCCAACGTGCTCCTGTTCTGTGTTCGCGCGCCCGGCCCTCAATGATGTCGAGGTATTTCGAAATATCGTCGGGATTGACCTTCCTCTTTTTGAGCCCTTCTTTTGCCAAGGGCAAAAGATCTTTCAAAATCAGTTCTGTCACCGGTACTTTTCTGTCTTTGAGCCAGGTAAAGGTGGTGTCAATACCAAACTTGGCTGATTTCAGGAAGTTGTCGCGGGTATCCACAAAATCGATGTGCTTGGTGATGTCGGGGTAGTTGTCTCCCATGCCTACCATACAACCGAGCCAGAACGCAGCATTGGCCATTTCATCTACGGTTGTGGGACCGGCAGGTATCACCCGGTTTTCAATGCGCAGGTGTGGTTTGCCATTGGGGGAGATGCCATAGCAAGCTCTATTCCAACGGTAAACGGTTGAATTGTGAATTTGCAAAGCGCGCAATTTTGGCGTTTTACCATCCATGATCATTGCCAGTGAATCCTCGTCAATTTGCCCGGCAAGCAACACCGGAAAACGACTGATATCTTCTTTATAGATTTCGGTGATATCGCCTTGTAGCCAGTCGGAGCCATAATTTACCCTGGGTGAACGCTCCCGCATGTAATGACTTGTTGTCCGGGTGTCCAGACTTTGCTGGAACAGGGCGATCCGGGTTTCATGCCACAGCCTGCGACCAAAGACAAGAGGCGAATTGGCTGATATAGCGATGATGGGCGCCGTCAACGTTTGCGCAATGTTGTACATTTTCACATAATCGTCGGGCGCTACCTGAAGGTGTACCTGAAAGCTTGTATTACAGGCTTCCAGCAGCGGCGAGTCATGCTTTACCAAAATCTCATCTATACCTTCCAGTCTTAGCTCGAAAGAAGTTCCGATCAGATATTTCTGAATGGCCGTCATCAGGGCAAAGTACCTGTCCTTTGGCGTTAGGTTCTGCAGATCCAGGTCGTGTTTGCGAAGGGTAGGCAATACGCCACACAAAATGTAGCTGGCATCAAATTCTTTCAGCACTTTCTGAATAGCAGCCAGGTATTTGCGATTTTCTGCCTCCATCTGACTAAGGCAATTGCCGGTAAACTCGCGCGGATCCAGGTTGCATTCCAGATTAAACTTGGCCAGTTCTGTGACGCACCAGGGTTTGCCTTCTCCCATCCGCTCCAACACTTCCATGTTTATGCAGGCGGGTTTCAGTGTTTTATTATGAACAAGACACATTTCCTGCTCGGCGCCAATGCGGACAATATCAGACTCGAACCAGTCATTGGCCAACATATATTCGAAGGCCTGCACATCATTAAGCAGACTTCGGACAAAGCGCAATCGGTCTGTTTTACTTTCTACAGTATTAACTTTTTGAAACCCCATTTATGCTGTGATTAAAGTGATGTATACTTTGATTTTAGTAATTTGTTTACATTGATTGACTAACAAGGTCATTGAGGTAATTACTGCTTGTTGATCTTCCAAACCGGCTTACGGCGACAATAAAGTCTGGTTAAATACTAAACTGTCAATCTGCCTGGCTTTTATTTTTTGAATGCCTTTCAAATATTGTACAACACGCAATGGAATAGAATTCAAGGTAATTTTATCAGGAGCTAAGTTGCTTTTTATCATAAAATTTGTTAAAAACTCAACTTTTGAAAACAGTTATTTAAAAACCGCTTTGTATATAGTTCCAATTTATAAATTACAATTACTTTTGGCAATGAATCCAGATGAGGCAATTTTGCACCTGCATAAAGAACCCAATATAAGCAGGATAATAAATTCCATCAAAATACCTGATTTTACGCCTAGCCAAAAAATTTACGACGACCTGTTGGAGTCTATTATTTCCCAACAATTAAGCGTAAAAGTAGCCTCAGTAATCTACTCCAGATTTTTAAACCTGTTTCCTGATAACTATCCGCATCCGGAATTGGTAAATTCTATTGAATTTGATCAATTGCGAAAAGCGGGGCTATCCAATCAAAAAGCCGGTTATATTCAAAATGTCGCTTCATTTACCCTGCAGCACAACCTTGAAAACAAAGATTGGCAAAATATGAGTGATGATGACATCCTTGGATTCCTTACTCAAATAAAAGGAGTAGGTCCCTGGACCGTTCAAATGTTACTCATGTTTAGCCTTGGACGCCCCGATGTCTTTCCGATAGACGACCTTGGAATACAACAGGGAATGGCCAAAATCTTTGGACTCCAGGAAAGCGGTAAGGCATTAAAAATGAAAATGGTCGAACTCGCTGAACCCTGGCGCCCTTATCGCACAGTGGCTTGCCGGTATATTTGGCGATGGAAAGATACAGCATGAACTGAATATACAAATTTGCATTTTCTAATAAAGCCCCTTAAAACACGTTTGTTTAATTTTTCTATCCATAATTTATGAAGAATCTTATTGATTTGCGCTACCCCATTGGCCATTTCGAATATGGGAATGTTTATACCCTTGATGACACCAGAAAACATATTAAAACAATTGCGTCCCTTCCCAAAAACATAAAAAAAGTTGTCAAAAAATTCAAAGGTGGTGAACTCGACAAATCTTACCGCCAGAATGGCTGGACAGCCCGACAAGTTATTCACCACCTGGCAGACAGCCATATGAATGCCTATGTCAGAATGAAACTGACGGTTACTGAAAACACTCCGGTTATCAAGCCTTACGAGGAACAACGCTGGGCAGAAACGGAGGACAGTAAGCACGGTTCCATTAAATATTCCATCAAACTTCTCGATGCCCTGCACCAACGCTGGGTGCTGTTTTTGTCGAGCCTTGACGAAGAGGACCTGGAGCGAGCATTTTACCATCCGGTAACCAAGCGCAGCTTCCAGTTACAGGAAGCCATTGCCTTGTATGCCTGGCACGGAATGCATCACTTGGCTCATATTCAACTAGTTGCGCACAGCAAAAAACTTAAATTTAAAAAATTCGCCAGCGGAACAAAAGCAGAATCCTCTACAGACAGCAGCACGGCAAAAGTTGAAACAAAAACGACCGGCAAGCGGAAAAAACGGGTAATGAGTGAGGAACACAAAGAAAAGATCCGTGCCGCACATGCTGCTCGTAAAGCCATTAAAGAAGTGCAGGAAGCTTCTCCGGATGCAGCACCGAAAAGACGCGGCCGCCCGGCTACAGTGAAAACTGTAGAAGCGCCCAAAAGAAAGCGCAGAACCAAAGCTGAAATGGAAGCCTACAAAGCTGAACAAGCCGCCAAGCCCAAACTCAGCAGAGTTGAAATCCTCGAAAAAGCCAGAGCTGCCAGAAAAGCCAGTGCAGCAGGCAATACTGCCAGCAAAACCACCGGCAAAAAACGGGGCAGACCGGCTTCCGCCAAAGCAACAGAAGCGCCTAAAAGAAAGCGCAGAACCAAAGCTGAAATGGAAGCTTACAAAGCTGAACAAGCCACCAAGCCCAAACTCAGCAGAGCTGAAATCCTCGAAAAAGCCAGAGCTGCCAGAAAAGCCAGTGCAGCAGGCAATACTGCCAGCAAAACCACCGGCAAAAAACGGGGCAGACCGGCTTCCGCCAAAGCAACAGAAGCGCCTAAAAGAAAGCGCAGAACCAAAGCTGAAATGGAAGCTTACAAAGCTGAACAAGCCACCAAGCCCAAACTCAGCAGAGCTGAAATCCTCGAAAAAGCCAGAGCTGCCAGAAAAGCCAGTGCAGCAGGCAATACTGCCAGCAAAACCACCGGCAAAAAACGGGGCAGACCGGCTTCCGCCAAAGCAACAGAAGCGCCTAAAAGAAAGCGCAGAACCAAAGCTGAAATGGAAGCTTACAAAGCTGAACAAGCCGCCAAGCCCAAACTCAGCAGAGCTGAAATCCTCGAAAAAGCCAGAGCTGCCAGAAAAGCAAACAAAAAGAAGAAATAAGGTTATTGTGTTAGTGCATGATTGGTGTTTGCTCGCTGGGCCTAAAACGTTTTCTTAGTCTCAGGTAGTAAATTCCAATCATGCTTTTATTGATTACGCTTCATTTGTATGGCAAGTCGAGTTATTGGCACTTTTGGGGGTGAAAAACCTGGTGCTCTGGTTATCTGTATAGGCGCTTTGCACGGCAATGAACCAGCCGGGGTACATGCCCTGGAAATGGTTTTTCAACAATTGGCAGCAAAACCGGAACTCGAATTTAATGGCAGATTTCTCGGCCTGATCGGCAACCTGGGCGCTTATTCATCGGGGATCAGGTATGTCAGACAAGATTTCAACCGCATCTGGTTTGTGGATCGGCTACAGCAGATTCTACGCCGGAGAAAAAGCAGATTACAGGCGGAAGACAAGGAACTTGCCGAGCTCTTCGAAATTATTCACCACGAAATTGAAGCGTACAAACCAGATCGCATCTTTTTCCTGGACCTTCATACGACCTCGGCCAATGGAGGCATTTTTTCCATACCTACCGGAGAAGGACCAAGTTTGCAGTGGGCAAAATCACTACAAGCGCCGGTCATCCTCGATTTATTCAAAGAAGTGGATGGCACCTTATTGCGCTTCGCAAGGAATGGACATTTTGTCAGTGGAGGAATTCCCATCCAAACCCTGGGAGTTGCCTTTGAAGCAGGCCAGCACGAAGATTTTCTGGCCGTGAGTCGGGCAATGCTGGCCATCATTAATACGCTGACATTTGCCGGATGCATCGAAAAGGGAAGCCTTGAGTCACCAAATGAACAGGAGTTAAAAGAATCTGCTGCTGCATTACCCAAAGTGACCCGCATTATCTATGCACACCACATAGAAGAAGACGACAATTTTAAAATGCGACCGGGGTATAGAAATTTTCAGCCGATAGAGGCCGGAGAACATCTGGCAGATGATGCAACCGGTCCCATTCGCTCCAATTACAACAGCTTAATTCTGATGCCTCTTTATCAGCCAAAAGGAAGTGATGGTTTTTTTCTGGTAAAAGAGGAAGAGTGAGGTAATTAGCTAATTCGATAATGTGCTAATTAGCTAATTTGATAATGAGTTAATAAGATAAAGCGCCCCAAAGGGGTATAATCCCATAGCAATGTGGCGTAGTCCATTGATGGATAATACGCACAATATTTATAAGCCCTGAAAGGGTGGAATAAAATAATGTGCTAATTAGCTAATTAAACTATTGACCAATCAAGAAAGATTGCAGATAACTAAACTTCTCAGTCAATGCACCTGCCCCACATATTGTAGCTTGTTTAAGCACTTCGCTTTCTTCTGCTAGTAAAAACTCGGGCAAAATCTTTTCTATCAATTGGCGCCCAAAAAAAGCCGAAGCGTCGCGTGGAAGCTCGGAGGGTAAATTATCTATAGCCATTATGTCTATAGAACCAGCTTCAAAGGGTAATGTTTCCTGACCACTTTTTTTATCTATGCCATACACCGGGTTAGCAATTTTACTGGCTCTTATGGTACAGGGGACAGAAGAGTCGGGCATTATATCGCAGGTGATGTCAGCTATTACTTGTATACTGAAATCAGAATTGTTTATTTCTTTAAGTGTAAAAAATTTGGGTGCCGTTTTATCATAGAAAATACCGTTGATAAAAATATCGGTAATGCCGGAAAACAAATGGAATTTACTCTGATAAGCAGCCCCATTCGCATAGAAATCAGCCTTATCAAACGCGGTGCCGTCTTTGCGTTCTACATAGTCAGATGCCTTTAGTTGTGTAAACACAGGCTCATTAAACTTCTGATTCAAATATTCTTCCGGGCTTACCTGCCCAATACCCATATCCTTCAGGTTCTTGGCAGCCCCTTTAGCTACTCTGCCGCCACCTGTGAGTACAATGCGCAATGGCGGTAAATTCATTTGGTTATACACTTCCAGCACTTGTGCATAATCATGACTGTTACTCAGCCTGGGAAGGGAAAAATCTCCGGTTCGTTCACCCCAGGTCCACAAGGCATTATGCGCGCCGACAATACCTGCGTAAAAACCAAAAGCTATCAGACGCTGGCCTTTTTCATCCTGAAGCGCCTCATAATCTATCATCCGAATATTCTTATCCACCAATGCCTGTAAAAGCGGACGATTATATGCCTGCTTCTTCATGGTATGGGAAAAGAACATATAAGCTTTGTCAGCCAGCAACTGATTAATTGGCACCTCTTTTATCCCCAACAGCAAATTGCAATCGGAAAGGTCTTCCTGTAAATGAATTCCGTGATTGGTATATTCGGCATCCTTAAAACAGCGAACCTGAGAGGGCTGAACTACAATGCGCAATGGTAATTCTACTTGTGCCTCAGCACATTGTTCGGGGGTCATCGGTGTTCGGGCATCTGGAGGGACCTTCCCTTCCCGGATTATTCCAATTTTTAGCATTATGTGTTGAATTTCAAGTGATTAGGGACCGTATGCATTTATTGCCAGGCAAAGGTATAGAAAGAAGTGCTGAGAGATGTGCGATGAGTGTGGAGAGATGAGCGGTTTTTTCACAAAAAAGATGAACTTTGTCGCACATATTGAATTATGCTATTTATAAGCAAACAATCGAATCATTATGACAGACATAAATACCTATTTCAAGAACAATAAACAGCGCTTCCTCGATGAGCTGCTGGAAATCTTAAAAATCCCTTCTGTAAGTGCCGATCCGAATTACGCAGGCGATGTGGCGAAGATGGCTGAAGCTGTTGCCCAACACCTGAAAACGGTGGGTGTGGACAAGGTAGAAGTTTCAAAAACGGCAGGCCACCCAATCGTTTATGGTGAAAAAATTATTTCACCAAAGGCGCCAACCGTATTGGTATACGGACACTACGATGTGCAGCCGCCCGACCCGCTTGAACTATGGGAAAGTCCTCCTTTTGAACCGGTAATTAAAAAGACCAAATTGCATCCCGATGGCGCCATTTTTGCCCGCGGCTCCTGCGACGATAAAGGTCAGGTTTTCATGCACATCAAAGCTTTTGAAATGATGATGCAAACCAACAGCCTTCCCTGCAATGTAAAATTTATGATAGAAGGAGAAGAAGAGGTAGGCTCTAAAAACCTGGAGCGTTATTGCAAGGAAAACAAAAAGAAACTTGCCTGCGATGTCGTGTTAATTTCAGACACGAGTATTATAGACAATAAAACGCCTAGCCTGACAGTAGGTCTGCGCGGGTTGTGTTATATGGAAGTCGAAGTGATTGGCCCGAATAAGGACCTTCACTCAGGTGTTTATGGTGGCGCCGTTGCCAACCCGATCAATGTTCTTTGCGATATGATCGCTTCCCTGCACGACGACAAAAAGAAAGTCACCGTTAAAGGCTTCTATGACGACGTTCAGAAGGTGAGCAACAAAGAACGCAAAATGATGAATGAAGCTCCTTACAATGAGAAGCAATACATGAAAGACCTGGGTGTAGCCGAGCTGATGGGTGAAAAAGGATATACAACCATTGAACGTACAGGCATTCGCCCAACGCTTGATGTCAACGGTATTTGGGGTGGATACATTGGGGAAGGCGCTAAGACAGTATTGCCTTCAGCCGCTTATGCCAAAATCTCCATGCGTCTGGTTCCAGACCAGGATCCGGCTAAAATTGAAAAGTTGTTTCAGAAACATTTTGAGAAGCTGGCACCGGAATCAGTAAAAGTTAAAGTAACCGCGCAACACGGAGGATATCCGGTAGTAGTGCCAACCGATTCAGTTGAGTACAAAGCTTCTGAAAAAGCCATGGAACAAACCTTTGGTAAAAAACCACTTCCTCAGCGTGGCGGCGGTAGTATTCCAATCGTAGCCATGTTCGACCAGGTATTAAAAGCAAAATCTGTGTTGATGGGATTTGGTTTGGACTCTGATGACATCCACTCGCCTAATGAGCATTACGGCCTCTTTAATTTTTATAAAGGCATAGAGACCATTCCGTATTTCTATAAGTATTATGCGGAAATGAAAAAATAGTTTTTAATTAGCTAATTCGATAATTAGCTAATTCGATAATGTTTTTTATTAGCCCCAAAGGGGCGTAATCCTATAGCAATGTGGCGTAGCCCATTGATGCTGAAGGGGCGACATTAGTTCAATTATCTAATTCGATAATTAGCTAATTCGATAATGTTTTTATTAGCCCCAAAGGGGCGTAATCCTATAGCAATGTGGCGTAGCCCATTGATGCCGAAGGGGCAACATTAATTTAATTAGCTAATTCGATAATTTAATAAGGATATAAACATGCAGGAAGGACAGCGGACCGATGTCAATACTTTAGGTGAATTTGGACTTATAGATCACCTTACAAAGGAGTTCCCTTTGCAGCAACCCTCCACCATTAAAGGGATAGGCGATGATGCTGCCGTCATTGAAAACGGCGACTTATGCACCGTTGTAAGTACGGATATGCTGGTAGAAGGCATCCATTTTGATCTGGCTTATATGCCGCTTAAACATCTTGGTTATAAATCTGTGGTGGTAAACCTCTCGGACATCTACGCCATGAATGCTACGCCAAAGCAGATCACGGTATCTATTGCTATTTCAAACCGCTTTTCCGTAGAATCCTTAGGGGAATTGTATGAAGGCATAAGACTTGCCTGTGAAATGTATCAGGTTGATCTGGTTGGCGGCGATACATGTTCTTCTCCAAAAGGACTTACCATCAGCATAACTGCTATCGGGCAGGGCGAAAAAAATCGCCTTTGCTATAGATCCGGCGCGAAAGTGGGTGACCTGATTTGCATAACCGGCGACCTCGGAGCCGCTTATCTAGGCTTACAGCTCCTTGAACGGGAAAAACAGATTTGGGAAAAACATCCGGATATTCAGCCCGATCTGGAAGACCAGAAATATGTGGTGGGAAGACAGCTAAAGCCCGAAGCGCGCCGCGATATGATCGAAACTTTTCAGAAATCGGCGCTGATACCCACCTCCATGATCGATATTTCTGACGGCTTGGCTTCCGAAATATTCCATATTTGCAAACAAAGTGGAGTGGGTGCCCTGATCGAAGAAAGCGGAATTCCCATCAATCAGGAAGCGCAATTGCTGGCACTAAAATTCAAACTGGATCCGGTAACCTGCGCCCTCAATGGCGGAGAGGACTATGAACTTCTCTTTACCATTAACCCAAATGATGTAGAAAAGGTGAAATACCTGCCGGACATTTACATTGCCGGTGAAATTTTACAGGCCAAAGAAGGCATTAAACTAAATACCAAAGGTGGCAACCTGCACGATCTTAAAGCGCAGGGATGGGTGCATTTTTAGGAATTAGCTAATGGGATAATTAGCTAATTCGATAATGTGATAATTAGCTAATTTGATAATGAAAAATTATCAGCCCCACAGGGGCGTAATCCCTCAGCAATGCGGCGAAGCCCATTGATAAAGATATTCACCCCTAATAACAAGCCCTGAAAGGGTGAAATAAAATGAGTGAGCTAATGCGATAATTAGCTAATTTGATAATGAAAAATTATCAGCCCCAAAGGGGCGTAATCCCTCAGCAATGCGGCGAAGCCCATTGATAAAGATATTCACCCCTAATAACAAGCCCTGAAAGGGTGAAATAAAATGAGTGAGCTAATGTGATAAAGAGCTAATGAGCTAAGAAGACAAGGAGCGATTTCGTAAAATCAAATATTAGCTCATTATCGAATTAGCTCATTAGCTAATTAGCCCATTACGCATTTATCTAATAAACAACATTTCCCGGTATTTCACGAGAGGCCAGTATTGGTCATCTACCAGGCCTTCCAGATCATCGGCAGCTTCGCGGATGGCTTCCATTTGCGGCTTCACCTCGTTGCAGAATATGTCTGCTTCGGCGCGGAGTGAGTCGGCTGCATGAGCTTTGTCATAAGCTGCGTTCATTTTCTCCAATCCGGAATGGATGGCTGCGATATCATCTGAAATTCTGCGCAGCAGATCTACCTGCATGCGTGCGCCTTGTACCATATCAATGGAGCGAAGCGCGGCTACGTTATCAGCCAGTTCTTTCTGATAGCGAAGGGATGCTGGAATCACGTGTGAGGTAAGCAGTTCTTCAAGCGTTTTAGCCTCGATGTCCAGTTTGGTAATGTAAGCGTGTAACTGAACCTGATGATAAGCTTCCAGTTCTACTTTATCCATAACTCCGGATTTGCCGTAAAACTCGATTCCTAATGGTTGAGACAGCACGTCCAGCGCCTCTGGAGCAGAAGGGAAGTTATTCAGGCCACGCTTCTTCGCTTCTTCTTTCCATTCATCAGAATAGTTATTCCCTTCAAACAAAATAGATTTTGACTTGGCGATCAATGTTTTTACTACCGCCAGAATGGCTAAATCCTGATCTTCTCCTTTGGCCACAAGCTTATCTACCGCTTCTTTAAACTCAATGAGTTGTAAGCCCATCATCGTATTCATAACGGCCATTGGCCCGGCACAGTTCTGACTGCTGCCTACGGCACGGATCTCAAACTTGTTACCTGTAAATGCAAAAGGTGAAGTCCGGTTTCTGTCAGTATTGTCCAACTGAAGATTTGGCAATTTAGCTACCATATCCAGTACGCGTTCCACTTCGCCATCATTGTCATTTTTACCATCCAGTATCTGATTCAACAGATTGGTCATGGCTTCCCCAATAAATACAGAAATAATGGCTGGTGGAGCCTCATTTGCGCCAAGTCGGTGATCATTGCCTGCGTGAGCGATACTTGCACGCAACACATCAGCGTATTTATGCACAGCAGCTATGGTATTTACAAAGAATGTAATGAAGCGCAGGTTCGTACCAGGTACTTTAGCCGGAGCAAGGAGATTAACACCAGTATTGGCGCCCATACTCCAGTTGTTGTGTTTTCCAGAGCCGTTTACACCTGCAAATGGCTTTTCGTGTAGCAACACGCGCAGTTTGTGGCGGCGGGCAACACGCTCCATCAGGTCCATCAACAATTGGTTATGATCAACCGCTACGTTGATCTCTTCGAAAATAGGCGCTACTTCGTACTGACTAGGCGCTACCTCGTTGTGGCGGGTACGCACCGGGATACCCAGCTTGTGACTTTCTGTTTCCAGATCGCGCATAAAGGCATAAACACGCTCAGGTATAGAACCAAAGTAATGGTCTTCCAATTGCTGATGCTTGGTTGCCGGGCGGCCCAACAAAGTACGACCGGTCATGGCCAGGTCCGGACGTGCGTTGAACAAAGCTTCATCAACGAGGAAATACTCCTGCTCCCAGCCCAGAGTGGCGGTGATTTTCGTTACATTTTCATTGAACATTTGGGCCACAGGTACTGCCGCATTTTCCAGGAAAGTTTGAGAGCGCAACAGTGGCAATTTGTAATCCTGCGCAGCTCCTCCATAGGTCACAAAAATTGTAGGGATACACAGTGTTTTACCCTCGCCCACTTCCATGATGAAAGCCGGGCTGCTTGGATCCCACACGGTATATCCACGAGCTTCGAAAGTACTGCGCATACCGCCGGATGGAAAGGACGAACCGTCTGGCTCCTGCTGTACAAGTGCAGATCCTGTAAACTCTTCAATCACACGGCCATCGTGTGTCAGCGTAAAAAAGGAATCGTGCTTCTCAGCTGTTTTGCCTGTAAGTGGCTGAAACCAGTGAGCAAAGTGTGTACAACCGTGTTCCTCCGCCCAGGTTTTCATACCTGTTGCGATGATATCCGCGATGTCACGTGTCAGTTTCTGACCACTTTGCACGGCAGCTTTTACCGTGAGGTAAGCATTTTCTGGCAAATGCTTTTTCATGGCGCTGTCGTTGAAAACATTTTCGGCAAAATAACTGGCTATTTTTTCCGGTTTGCTGTCATTAAAGTCAGTGGAAATCGGCTCGAAGCGACTTTCCATTGTTTGGAGTGCATTAAAACGAGAGAGGGACATATGGAGAATTATGAATTATGAATTATAAGTGATGAGCCAAATGGATGTTGATTTCGTATAAAAACAAGTAGTCACCCAGGGGATGAAAACCTGGAATTAAAGGCGAAATCTGTCAACCTGAAATCAGGGCGACAAAAAAGATTAAACCTGGCACCGTTGTCGGGTGTCGGTGAAAAAGAAATAAAGTGGTCGTGTAAAATGAGTCAGGGGGCGTCCTTCCCAATTGCCGAGCGGGGTCAGCATCCAAAATGAAACAGGAAAGGTTGTTATACTTCTAAATGGCATCACAAAAACATAAAAATGCCTTTGAAGCTGCAAAATTAAAGACTTTTTGCCAATTCCCGAATATTAAGCCAATGTTTCCTCGGTATTAACAAAGTCAAATTTCAGAACTTTATTAAAGCCTGAAACTGATAAAATTGTAAATATTTCGACGCATCATATTTGGGGTTTAGAAAATTTTGCGGGGAGTTTCTAGCGTTTATTGACGGGGTGACTTTGGGTCACCCCGTCAATGACTCTACGCTTATTCCTTAACCAATTTCAAGGGTTGACTTTGAGCGTTTCCGTTGTGTATTGACGCAAAATACACACCTGGAGTCCAATTGCCTCCACATTGAATACGACCTGTTTTTGTATCAACAGGCTGTGTGTACATCAATTGGCCCAACAGGTTGCGAACTTCCAAGACTGCTGCATCCTGCGTGTTGCCTAAATTGTAGGACAAAATGAAATCACTATGCGTTGGATTTGGCGCCGCTTGTATGGAAGCGGTCAAAAATGGATTTTGAGTACCACTTACAGGTGTAAGCTCCACCTTGAAAATATCCACTCCGGCCTCAGTGACATGTCCGGGATCATTATCTGTAGCTACAAATTCTACTTTTACATCATTGCTTGAAAAGGCTTGTGCCGGCAAGGCAATATCTCCCGAAAAACGCCAAGTGCTTCCAGATACTGTTTCAATGAAAACCGGATAGCTCTGGCCATTCACCAAAACATTGACTGCCAATTCATCATTTGGTGTCCCCTGCCCAAATCCATTGTAGAACCAGTAGTAGAATGATATAGTGCCGTTGCTAAAGCCAGTAAGATCCATGGCTGGAGAAATCAGGGTCACGGAGCCATCGTCAACATCATCGCCACCTACGCTATTCCCAGATGCCCCGTTTCCGGTCACATAACATTGTTGATTATTATCCCCATTGGCATCAAATTCCGGATTAACCAGGTTGTTTTGGTTGCCATAAGTTCCGACCGGATCTCCCAACTCCCAAAAACCGGAAGAAGCTGTAGCGCTGGTGGTCCACCCCAAATCAAGCTGAAAGTCGTCGTAATATCCTCTTTGCAACATGATGTTGGCTGAAGTGCTGCCATTTAATGAAACAGTATTGCTTAAGTAACCCCAGGCTCCCGCAGTAGCCTGATAGTTGTCTGTCAAAATACAATCGACATCAAACTTACCGTCTGCATCAGCGGCCAAATCAAAGCTCTGTGTAGCCGAGAATAGTTCTACAAAGGCATTTGGAACCGGCTGTTGCGTAATGGCATCCAGAACAACTCCACTGTAATCACTCACAGCTTCCGGAACCATAGTCACATTTATAGTCGCTACTTGTCCGGTCACAAAACTGAAAGGAATGTTTTGGGTAACAAAGCCAGGCTTGCTGATGGTAGCAACATAATCTCCAGGTGTTACCTGTCCGGTTTTAAACACACCATTTGTTTTGCTGCTCACATCCACCCTTATCTCAGGTGTATTAACTTCAATATTGGCGCCATTTAAGGGAAAACCGTTGCAACCATTCAATACTGTTCCTTCCAGATAGCAGGCGCGTACATAGGTTGGGGTAAATACATTAAACACAGCCGGCGTGATATTGGAGGTTACAATGGTTCCGGAAGGGAAAAACGGGAATGCTCCCCAACAGCCTTCAAATGGATCATTCAGATTTACAGGTGTGGCATAGGTGTCGTAACGAGCCACTTCCACCAGATTATCAGGGCGGTGTGCATCTACAATGGTTACTCCGTCTGTATACCAGGAAGTGATGGCCCAGTCATTTCGCACGTGGGTGTTGTGCCCGATCGAGTTCACTCCATCGCGCGTAGTAGAGATCCGATCCAGTTCCTGAATGTCTTCCGGATTGCTGATGTCAAATGCCGTAACAAAAGAGGCAAATTCTTCATCTGTTGTCAGAATGTGCTTGTGATCGTCCAAAAGCCAGGCATTGTGCGTGAAATGCCCCGGCGTGGTTGCAGTTCCCAGAACTTTTGGATTGCTCTTATCAGCCATATCCACAACAGCCAGTATACCTGTATAGATATGTGCTGCATACAGAGTGTCGTTTTCGGCGAAGCCATCATGCACATATCCCAGTTGGTCGTATTTTCCTACATAGCTGGGATTATACGGATCAGTATTGAGGTCTAAAATTTTAGCCCCTCCTTGAAAAAGGTCACCGCCAAAAGTATATAAATACCCTTTTTTCACATCAATGTGCAAGGCGTGGATCTTATCCATTCCTCCCTGGATAACACCGTCACCGGTATAAAAGTGGCTATTCAAAGTTGAATTCGGCAAATTGCTCAAATCAACGATTTGAAGTCCCTGTCCGCCTTCAGAGGTGACGTACGCATAATGGTCATAGGTCTTGATCTCTTTCCACAGGTTATCCGGACCAGGTATCTGTACGATCTGTTGTGGCATATCTGGATTGGTGATGTCCACGATGATCATGCCTTTGGAAGCGCCAAGCAAGGCGTATTCCCTGCCGTCTTGTGTGTATCCGCAAATATTTGCCAGTGTTTGCCCCGGAAAGCTCAGGGTTGAACGAAGTTCAAGGTTGTAGTTTTGGGCCATGGCAGTGCCCAGTGTCAGAGTTAAACCTGCACACAAAAAAAGTTTGAAATAGTTTTTCATTGAAAATAATAAAGTGAGACACGAATGGCTCTTTGGCGGCAAGGCTGCAAAAGTAGCTTGCCAATCTCAATCGCAACTATCGCCTATTGACAATTGCCACGGTTAGTCGGCTAACGCACGACAAATCCCCTTTTTCGTTGTGGATTTCAATTTGCCATACATGCACCTGACTGCCCACCCGGATGGGTCGGCATGTTCCGGTTACCTGCGAACCCTCTTTTACGCTTTTCAAGTGATTGGCGTTTATCTCCAGGCCCACCGCTGTTTTGGCTGTCCAGTCTGCTATGCAAAGGGTACTGGCCACGGAGCCTAGTGTTTCAGCCAGGGTAACATTGGCTCCACCGTGAAGTATGCGAAATGGCTGCACCGTATTGGCATTCACCGGCATGGTGGCTTTCAGGAAATTTTCGCCAATTTCTGTAAACACAATGCCCAGGGCTGCTCCCATGGTGTTTTCATTCATGTTGTTCAGCCCTTCGAGAGTGGCTTCCTGCTTCCAAATCGCCATACACTACAGTTTAACCAGTTTTTCCGAAGTCAGTATTTTACCTGAAACTCCGACTATCTGTACGTAATATAACCCTGCAGGCAGCGAGGCGATATCCAGTATCTGATCGTCAAGCCTTTGGTTCCGTACAGGTTTTGTGAGTCTTAATTTACCCATGGCATCAAAAAGGCGGATGCTGCCATCAAACGCGACTGTTGATGTGCTTTTGAAATACACCTGGGTATTTGCCGGGTTAGGGTATAAAACGGCTTTTTTAACATCAGAAGACAATTCTTCCTGGGTTCCCACAAGGGTTTCCAGAGGAATTGAAAAGACTCCCCGTCCGTGGGTTCCGGCGTATAAGCGGCGTATGGAGTGCCGTATTTTCAGGTCAAGCACATACACGGCCGGCATGCCCTGGCCATAGGGTTTCCAGTTGATCACATCTGCATCAGAGTAGTAAACACCGATATCCGTTCCTATCATCAAGTAATTGGTAATGCTGTCGAAGAGAATGCAGTTTACCGGCACATTGGGCAAATTGCCACTCAGGTTCTGCCAGCTGGTTCCGGCAGTTGAACTGCAAAAAACTTTCTTCCCTGCCGAATAACCACCTGTTGTAACCCAGACTTTTTGAGGGTTTGTGGGGTGTACAAATAGCCTGGTAATATCTTCTGTAGCCGGGATAAAATACTGGTTCCAGCTTTGACCACCATCGGAAGTACGGTAAACCCGTTTCGACCAGCAGGCGTAAATTACATTTGTATCCGTTGGCGACATGACTATATCTCTCAGTTCATTGTTCACATCACCGGTAAGGTTATCGCTGATCTTGTGAAAATGGTTTCCGCGATCGAAAGAGCGGAAAACATCTTCAAATCCGGCAATAAACGTCTTGCCATTTTGCGGATTTAGAATAAAAGGCGTAACCCAGTCACCGGAGGGCTGCCCGGGAATGTTATCGGCAATGTTGGTGGAGTTTATGTAGCTATCGGTTGTTCTGTAAATATCATTTCCTCCGTAGTATTCTGTGTACATGATGTTGTTCGCCTCCGGATCAATGATCTGGCACATCGCGTCGCCGCCGTTTGTATGTGACCACCCGCCAAACGAGGTTCTGAGCCAACCGCCGTTGTCCTGTGAACCGGCTGCAATTTTCAGTTCTCCCACCTGAGAGACATCTATCCTATAGAATTGAGCAATGGCCAGACTACTCGAGAAATCCTTCCAGGTTTCGGTTGATTCATTGTACCTGTATATGCCGCCGTCGTTGCAATACCAGATCTCTGCCTGATTATGCGGACTCCGTATCAGGTCGTGGGCATCAGCGTGTACTTCTGCATGCACATTGTCATTGTACCAATGGGTAATGGGTTCCCAGTTCGCGCCTTGGTCCTGAGATCGGCTGACAACCACACCGCAGATATATACTGTATTGGTGTCGGTCGGGGAAAAAGCAAATATTCCCCAATCATCATCGGGCGCCTGATTTTCTGTGTAGGTCAGTCCGCCATCTTTCGACAATAAAAACAGCTTTCCATTGGAAAAATGCACACCCAGCCATTCGGGCATAAGCGGGCTTACCGCCAGGCGAATGGTATTCTCGGATGTTTGGAAATCCGAGATCTGTTCCCAGCTATCGCCGGTATTGGTGGTTTTATCCACCTGGCTTGTACCCCAATAGTTGTGGTGTGCAGCATATATGGTGGAGTCGTTGCTGGGGTGAAAAACGATATCTGTATATTCTCCGGTTCGCAGGGTTTCCCAGGTTACGCCGCCATCTTTTGTGCGCAAAACACCTCTGTTGGAGGCTACCAATATGGTTTGAGGATCTGAAGGCGACATCACCATATTGTAAATCACATTGTTCTGAGTGAGTTTCCAGTCGAGCCCGGTGGGCGCCCAGGTGTTCCCGCCATCTGTGCTTTTATAAATGCCCAGGTTCCACATCCACCAGCCACCTTTATCACCCAGCGAAATGTAGAGCGTTTCCGGGTTTTGATAATCAACCAGGATCACGCTGACCGGCAAATAAGGCAGGCCGTCTCCCATTGGGTTCCAGTTATTTCCGCCATCTGTCGTTTTCCAGATACCGCCGTCAGGCGTGCCTACCCACATGATGTTTGGGTCGAAGGGGTGAAAGGCAACATGTTTGGTACGCCCCATACCCCAATAACCGCCATTCGGGTTATATCGCGGGCCCTCATTCTGCCACTCGGGCTGTTGACTCCTGTTTTGCAGATTTTCTGCCACGCGTTTTCTGCTTTCCAGCCATTGCTCGCGCAGATCGGGAAATGATCCGTCGATATTTACCCGGTCACGCCAAAACCATTTCCATCGCTGATATTTAACGAAAGCGTTGTCGGGACAATCGCTTTCCGGCATTTCAAGCGCGAAGTGTGCGTCAAGTTGGGCGCATATTTCAAAATAGTTGTCGGAAGTGATATTGACTTCGAGATCGGGAAGATTCTGGGAAAAAAGGCCTGAGCTGATGGCTACAAGAGCCAGTGATATCAGGAAGCGGGAGCTGATAAGGTATTTATTCATGAAACCGGAGGTGTAAAATAAGCTTGCAAGGTACGCCGACTATTTCATCCAGCGCATGTAGGCGCTGCTGTCTTTAAGATTGAAATAGCGTTTTGGGAATTTATCGAAGGTGTAATTTTTGAAAGGGCCCAAAAACAAACCGGGTTTGTTCAATAGGGTATCAAAACGGGCAAGGTCATTGGTAACCAATATGCATTTGGATGAATCCGGGGACTCAAGTGATGAAAGCATCAGGAATTCGTAAGGCATGGACCAGGCAAGTTTTATGGTATCCATCGGTACTTGCTGTTCACTAAGTATCCATTTTTTATGTGTCAAAGTGCTTGCTTCATGCAAAAATGCCCTTTCCCAGTTAAGGCGATCCGTCCATGGTTTGTGCGCCTGATAAATACGAAACAATCCCAATAGGGCTATGGCCGAAATGACCAGGGCCATTTTCATTTCGGATAAAAGGCCAGGGAGCACATCGAATACCAGCGGAATTGCCGCGAACAAACCCAGCGGCAGCCACAGATTTTCCATGTAAAACTGGTGCGTGCTTTCGTGGTACGGGATGTTTACCATCAATACAAAACCGAGTGGGTACAACGCCGTCAAGAATCCTAAAAGCCAGCGCTTTTTCCATACGTAATACAACACTGTTGGAAACAAGCCAAGCAATACAAACCAGTAATCCCGGAACAAATACTCAAGCAAGTCGCGGTTACTTTGAATATCCAGCCAGTGAGGCCACAACTGTTCAAACGCCTTGGCTTTGTCCAGGGCAATGGCATCGTACCAATCCAGCTTAAATACCTTGAATTTCAGGAAGGTCAGCAAAGCCAACATGCCCATCATCATGGCAAATAATGACCTTGGGCTTTTCCAGAATGCATTTTTCCAATAGTCTCTGAGGATGAAAAACAGACAACCGAAAATGGCGGCATACATGACCAATGGATGAAAATAAAAAGCCGTAACAACCGAAGCAGTCCACAAAATCCATTCCCACCATTTCAAAGCCGAAACGCCATTTTTAGTGCTCATCCAGGCAAAGATCGCTACCAGAAAAACCAGTCCCTGTGGCATTTCTGATAACCAGTAAAAAGTGTGCGTGGTCATGCCGGTCAGGACGAGGACAAGTACAAGTGCCCATTTCCAGGCGCGCAGCCAGCAGATCCAGGCAAACAGGATGGCGGGCCACAGTACATGTCCCATTGAGTAGAAAAGCAGCACCCATTTCAGGGGAAGATTCATTGCCTGGGCAAGCCAGGGCCAACATTGAGTAGCCATGGCACCAAACCGTCCGCTTTGTATGTCCGGACTACCGCTTTTCAGGATCAGGAAAGTTTGAAAGGCCATGTCGATGTGGCCGATACGCTCCAGATAGAAAACAATGGCTAAAACCAACAGGGCAAGTAAAACGCCTGCTCCCAAGAGAATTTGCCATGGATACTTGAGCTTCATAGCGGTAAATGTACAGAACGCATATCCCATACCCCTGAAAATGATGCCAACTCTATACTACTTTTTCGTAAAGATCGAAGAAGGTGGTTCATGTTTTCAGACTCAGAATGGCCATCGTTAAGGCTTCTTATTCCGGGGGGGGCTCAAAATTCGGAATGACTCATTTATTTATCAAAATAGCCCTGAAAGGGCATAATCACATAACAATGTGGCGAAGCCCATTGGTTAGTGCGCCTCATAAAAGTGCCCTGAAAGGGTGATATAAATACTTCCACACAAATCAACAGATGTCACCCTTTCAGGGCTTTTAAGAACGGCCGACCCTACTGAAGGGCTTCACCCTTCCTTTTAGGATTTTGCCCTTTCAGGGCAAGGTTGGGCCTTGGTAATATAAACTGTGCCATAGTTTATGGACGTGTTTTCCCCAGCAGAGTGCTCCAACTCCTTACACAGGAACAAAGAAGTCAGTCCGAAATCCAGGGATCAGCCCTTTTTCACGGGCGGTGTTGAACATAGCCATGATGGCCTGTTTACCTGCTTCGCCCAGGTCGACGCTGAAATTGTTTACATACAAATTGATGTGCGCGCGCATCACGGCTTCATCCATTTCCTGGGCGTATTGACGCACAAAAGGCATCACATCGTCCTGGTTGGCAAATGCATATTCCACGCTTTTTTTCAGGGCGCGGTTTACCTTCTGCTGAATCTCCAAGGGCAAGGCGCGATTGATCACAATACCACCCAGCGGAATTGGAAATCCGGTGCTGCTTTCCCAATACTCTCCCAGATCGATCAGCTTTTTCAGGCCTTTTTGTTCGTAAGTAAATCGATTTTCATGAATGATCAAACCGGCTTCATACTGACCGCTCAGCACGGAATCTTCGATTTCAGAGAATAACACGGCGGTTTTGTTTTTCGCTTCGGGGTAGGCCAGTCCCAGCAGAAAATTGGCGGTTGTCATGGCGCCTGGAATGGCGATGCCGGCCCTGTTTATTTGCTCCGGACTCATGAATTCTTTCGCGATAAGCAGAGGGCCGCAGTTCTTGCCCAAGGCGCTGCCGGAATTCAGCAAATTATAGGATTCTGTGAGGTGTGCAAATGCGTGATAGCTCAGTTTGGTGATGTGGATATCGCCCTGAAAGGCCTTTTTGTTCAGCGCTTCCACATCTTCCATGATCACCTCAAATTCCAGGCCTTCGGTATCTATTTTGCCGTGGATGAGCGCATCAAAAATGAAGGTATCGTTCGGACAGGGAGAAAAACCTAGACTTAACTGCTGCATATTCGCTATTCTTGAAAGATCAGGCAAGTAAACGCACGGTGGTTTTAGAATGTTCAGGAGCTTTGACAAATGGTCAAAAAGCGCGTAAAACTCAGGTTTTAGGGCATGATTTAGCTCAAAAAGTAAAAAAACATGAAATTAATATAGCACCCGAAGCAGCCTGAAAGTCATTGATAAGATGCTGTTTATCAATTAAAATTAATAATATTGTTCAATGAGGAGGCAAGAATTTTTCCCGGTTTTGTCGTGGTATTGATATTTGGATTACTTTTGCAGCAGTAGTTTACCTCCCTTTTTAATCCCGGCTTTCTGCCACAGATTACTCATTCCCAGCCGAGTTATCCCTTTTTTAAAGTTAGTTTAAATCGACCCAGTCATTCATTAGGGTTCATTATATGGTTTATGCTGCCCTTGTGCAGCTGCCTGAATCATAGGATTGTTCCATTATAATCTCATGGTTGCCCCTCCGGTTAGGCTCGCGGTTGGGGCATTTTTTAGAATCCAAGAAGGCTCGCATGGCGAGCCTTTTTTTGTTTTGGGTGGTTTTTTTTCAATACAAACGCCACGGCGGAGTGGGTAGAATGACTACTCACTCCGCCGTGGCGTTTGTACATGTAGTAAATACTTATTATTATTTCAATTGAGCCTTGGTTAAGGCTTTCTCAACAAATAAAATTGCTTCAAGCTCACTAACTTCTTTCTCTAACTTAATTAAATACAGGAAAATCTCTTCAATCTTTTCTTGCTGGTTTATCGTTGTTTCTCCCAATTCAACGCTTCCTTCTGTTTCTACAATTGATGAGCTTCGGGTTCCTGGTAGATGTCCATACTTTTTAATATAAGCGTCTACTTCTTCTAGTGGTTTTAATTCATAATTCTTATCAAAAACATAATCTGCCCAACCGATATTTGTCACTTTTACCCTGTCAGTTATGACTCCATTTTTTACAGTTAATGCAGCATTAGGGGAGAAGTTCATTGTGCCAATAGCGACGTTACCTTGCCGATGAATCAGAGAATTAGTAGAACATTGATCAAAATCTACCCATTGCTTACAAGCGATTGAGTTTTGGTTCTCGGAAAGTAAATCTATGTAGTCTAAGATGCAATTATCGAAAAAATCAGCACAATCACCATCTAAATTTTCTGGGATGTCAGCCCATGGTGGACAGATTAATTCTCCATTTTCAAAAGTGCAAGTCATCCCATTAATCGTAAATTGTGCAAATCCAAGCATCATTTCATTACAGTCAAAAATGGGAGGTATAAAACTAACAATTATTGCATTTTTATCTATGCTAATTCCCCATGATTCCTTGGAAAAAGTAAAATTTGTTCCAGGGATTATAACAGATATTGAAGAATTACTAAAGAAAACTGAAGGATCCAAAATTATTTCATTAGGGTCAAAATAAAAAAAAAGGCTCTCTTTCACATATGAAGTACATTCAAAATGAGTCGGGCATGTATTAATTGGTCCTCCTGATTTTGGGAAATAGCCTCCTCTTACAAATACATAATATTTTGTGGTAGTTCCAGATAATTCCTCTGTTGTACTAAACGATAAAGTATCCCCTTGTTGATAAGGTAAATCTGAAAATGAAAAATAAACCTCTCCACTAGGCTGAGCAGTTAGAATACCTGAATGAATACCATTTCTAGGATCATCTTCTTCAAAATAAAAGTCGAGATCAATACTATTATTATTAACTAGAAAATAGGTTGGTATCGTCGATAAGCTATCTACTCTTATTGTTATTTTCCCATTATACCCAATTGCACCTAGTTTGGTGCTGACAGCTTGTGCGTGAGTATTAACTATTGAAAGAAGTACAAAAACAAGTGCCAATATATAGTTTTGAAAAACTTGACATACTATATTTATTTTTTTCATTGTGTATTATTTGTTTTTCATTAATAAATTAAGTTTTTGATTCAGAGCATCCTTCTTATTATTTAACGCAATCAAATGAAGAAAAGCTTCTTCAATTTTCTTTTGCTGATCAAGCTTAACACTTTTCAATTCTATCCCTCCATTTTCTTCTACTTCCTTCTGTGAAATTGAGCCAGGTAAATGTTTGTGCTCCTTTATGTAAGATTCTACTTCCAATAAAGGCAATAACCCATAATCATCTTTAAATACATAATCGCACCAGCCTTGACTTTCACACAATTCTACTCGGAATTTATCTGTTACAATTCCCCCCTTCACAGCAAGACTATACCCAACTTTCCCGACGTTTGTCCCAATTTCAACCGTCCCTAAATGATAAATATTTCCTTCATGGGAACATGGATCTCCTTCCCATTGAATACAGTTTTGTGATTGATTGAAGGCTTCATTTTCAAGCATGTCCAGAATTGCTTTTCGACAGTCTGGATCATTAAGCACATCACAGGAGCTCGCTTGTCCATTATGCAATATGGTAAAATTACAGGTTCCAGCCATGCCAGAAGCATCAGTAACAGTCAAACCATAATTTCCACTTATTAGGTCTGGAATCTGCACTATACCATCATTACAAAATAAATTGGCCCTAATCCCGCTTTCTGCTCCCATCCAACTTATGGTATATGGAGTATTGGCACCACTAATCATTATACCAGCAACACCGTCACCACCAGATGCATCGTCTGTAGAGGGTTTAATTTGGAAACAAGTAATTTGGACCAAAGCATTTTGATCTAGTGGATATTCCTCGCCAGGATCAATATTGATTGATTTGTTTTGAACTAATTTAATTGATGGTGGGATTTCTTTTATAGATAGTTGTTCATCTATATGTTCAACTCGCTTTTGTAACTCAATCAAATGAAGGAAAATCTCTTCAATCTTTTCTTGTTGGTGAATGGTTTCATCTCCAATAAAAAAACCTCCATCCTGCTTTATTTTTTCAGAAGATGGGCATCCAGGCAAATGCTTGCTTTTTTGAATGAAAGTATTTAGCTCCTCTAGTGATTTTAAATCGTAGGTATTATCAAAGACGTAATCGCACCATTCACCATTACAAATTTGTAATTGTTCTGAAGTTACTCCGCCTTTGACACCTAATTTAAAACCCTGATTAGATACTTGAGATCCTATAATGACTTTTCCATTTCGCCAAATACCACTTTCAATGGTGCAAGGGCCTTCCAACAATTTACAGTCATTTGGATTTGGAATTAGATCTTGAGCAAGCTCAATTAAAGGGGACTTACATTCAGTAATCAGGTCATTACAAGGAACAAGTTCTCCTCCAACATAAATGCATACTAATTCCGTTTGCGTATTTTTGTTAAAAATAACCGTACCTGTAGGATTTGCATAAGAACAAAATTCTGATAAAACGTCAGCTCTGCTATAAAACCCATTGCAACTCTTACCTGTTAAATTAATTGTAGTATTACACTTCTGGTCACTACCACCAAAATTAACAGTTGCTGTAGCCAACTGTGAAGAAATACCACCTGAATAATTATAAAAGAAAAAACCTTCTGTTATAGTAACACAAGGATAAGTTAGGTATCCTGCATATTGAGGGCACGCAATCTGGGCTTCGATATTTCCAATACCTCCACCTAAAAACATTACATGAACAAATATTATTAATTTTGAACAACTCATCTGTCTTAGTTTAAGTTAACGGTTAGCAATTTTTACAGCTTTGCGAACTACACGTTGATTGTTACAAGTTTTTAATTCGTAGAAATATAGTCCAGGGGCTAGCTGACTAGCATTATATTTTATCTGGTGATTACCTTCTGAACAGTTTTCCAGTTTTTGTATAATTCCAATTAAACTGCCCGTAACACTAAAAAGAGAAATTGACGTGTTCCCAATGCAATTTTCAGGTATGAAATAATTTATATTGATTTCATCAGTAAATGGGTTGGGGTATATTTCCAAAATTGCCTTATCAACAACCAGGTTATTTTTAATTTCATTTGCGCGTTCGTCTTGTATAAATGTACTCTCGAATTTTTCTTCGTTGAGCTGTGGTTTTTCAACTTCAATACATGGATTTATTGCAAACCAGCTTCCAGTATTAGCGCTTGATGATGGTTTAATCTCTATTCCAAAATCTGGTCGGATTTCAATATATTCAGCTGCTATATTTATGGAGTAGTGTGAGCTCCTTATTTTTCCATACGATGGACAATTAACTCCGTAAATTAAAGACTGTGCAAAAATGTGTTCACCATTATCAGCTGGCAAGCAACGTGGAGCAACCTGAAATCCAAGGTTTTCAAAAAAATATATTTCAATTGTGTTGGAAAAAATTTGAGGGTTAAATTGAGAACCAGTATCGAATGCCCCGTCGATTGGAGTAGAAACTTTCAGTTTATAAGGATAGCCAATGTATGCCTCTGATTGAAAATAGTCACTTTCACAAAAAAATCCTTTATATAACCCTGAAGCATTTTCTAATTCAAGTTCTAATGTAAAATCCTTATGATCTGGTTGTTGTCCTGACCAAAGTGGCGCAATAAACCTACAATTTACAGTTTGAGTAACTGGCAAATAAGATATTTGATTATCAGAGGTAAGAGCATCTAGTTCAACCGTGAAACAAACTTCTCCTCCAATACAACTCATTACATTATCGGTATCAGTAGTGTCCGGTTAAGGATTTGAAATTGTGTTATAGTTTATTGATATTCAGGTTTTTATAGAGGTTTTGGTTTGTGAACGATTTGAATTTGTCGGGACCGTTGATCTTCGCCATCTAAAAGCGACGATGAACCGAGGAAAGTTTATTTTCTCACAACTGATGAGTTTGATTCATCCTGAGGAATTTAACCGCTGCGTTGAACGCTACAAGGGTAATCACCGTGTTCGACAGTTCAGTTGCTGGCACCAATTCCTGTGTCTTAGTTTCGGCCAACTGACCCACCGCGAGAGTCTTCGCGATATTGTCGTTTGTCTTCAAGCGCATAATTCCAAGTTGTATCACTTGGGGTTAACCAAAGGAGTAAGCCGTAGTACACTTGCCGATGCGAATGAACAACGCGATTGGCGTATTTACGCCGATCTGGCACAAGCTCTAATTCAAAAAGCCCGGGATTTGTATGCAGGAACAATTTTGGAAGAGGTCGATTTGGATAATTCCATTTATGCCCTGGATTCCACCACCATTGATTTGTGCCTCGAGGTTTTTTGGTGGGCCAAATTCCGCAAGCACAAGGCTGCAGTGAAATTGCATACGCTTTTTGATATTCGTTGTCAAGTGCCGTGCTTTATCCACATAACGGATGGATTGTTCCACGATGTGAATGTATTAGACATTCTGGACTTCGAAAAAGAAGCTTTTTACATCATGGACAGAGGTTACCTGGATTGGATTCGGCTAAACTATATTCATTACCAGGGAGCCTACTTTGTAACACGGGCAAAGAAAAATCTTGCCTTTGAACGCATTTATTCCAACACCGTGGATAAAACCACTGGACTGAGATGTGATCAGACCATTCGATTAAAGAACTACTATGCCTCACTAGACTACCCCGATAATTTGCGAAGAATCAAATATTATGACAAAGAACATGATAAAACATTCGTTTTTCTTACCAATAATTTTGATGTGGAAGCTATCCAAATCACTCTGCTATACAAATACCGATGGCAGATCGAACTGTTTTTCAAATGGGTCAAGCAGCACTTACGGATAAAGGTGTTTTGGGGCGAAAGTTCAAATGCTGTCAAAACTCAAATCTGGGTGGCTGTTTGCACCTATGTTCTGGTGGCGATTTTGCGACAAACCCATCAAATCTCTATAAGCATGAACGAAATGTTACAAATTTTAAGCGTATCAGCTTTCGACAAAACACCTGTAAATCAATTACTTACGAACCCAAATTACAAAAACGAAAACCCCGATAATCCTAATCAATTGATTCTCTTTGACTTATAACCGGACACTACTGTATCGGTATATATATTAATCTTTGGCTCTTCATCCAAAATGACATACTTTACGGTTTTATAAGATTTAGTGCAACCAGTTGTGTTGTCAACTACTGTCATTGTTAAATAAGGTACATCTTTCGTAGGAACAAATGTTCCATTTTTTGGAAGTACAGTTGTGCCATTATTTGTTACTGTTGAAGGAGGATATGGATCCCATATTACACTTATTTGAGAAAGGTCCAAGCCAGACATAATGTTATTGTCAGAATCATCCCATAAAGGAAGAGTACTTCCGTCAATGGCAAACTTAACCTTAGGCACATATCCTACATGCCTCCAAATTGGCCCAACAGTAATATTTGTACTTGCCTCAGCAAAACATCCAGTTATTGAATTTTCATATCGCAAAGTGTATGTATGTGTCCATGTTAAGGAGCTGGCAATTTCATTTACCTGTAGTTCTTTTGTGTACAAGCCAAGCCCGGTCAGGTTCTGATTCTGATTAGTTGTTGTCCAGTAATAATGATGAATAAGGTCTCCAAATGGTGGATTGTTTTCAATAGGTGAAACTGTAGGCTTCAGAATTGTTCCTTCACGAAAGCAAAGATCCATACTGGCCGGCAATGTCACTTGATGGTCATTGACAATACCTGTTACTTCAGCAGCATCACTAGAAGTACATCCTCCATAAGCATCTGTTGCTGTGAGCGTATAGGTATAAGAATTCCCTGTAGGGAAGTCAGATACTGTTGGAATTGGAGAGTATACATCGCTCAGATAACCCAATACTGGATCTGAGCTAGTCCACTCATAACTATAGGTTCCTGATCCGCCCAGGTCAATACCTTCAGTCAGGCCAATCTGCCCTTCCCCATCAGTACAAACTGACCAGTTTAGATTTGGCAGTTCAAGCAGTAAAGGAGTCGCAGTTACCGTTATTTGTTTGCTTAGGGAACAAACTGGCATACCAGAGGCATCTAACATGTCAACAATCAAATCATAAACTTTATTACCACTTGCAGGAGCCATGAAAACCGGATTGGGGTCTTCAGGATCATTTGACTCAAAATCAAGAGAGCCACTACTTGTGCTCCAGGAATATGAATAATTATTTGTTCCTCCAGAAACTAATGGACTTAAACTAAATGCTGAGGAAACGCCAGGGCATCTGGTGTACTCATCATCAAGGTTTATTCGAAAAGGATCAAATGCAATCAGTTGATTTTTTTCAACTATGTTATTTGCATAGTCTTCTACAACTAATTTTACAAAAAATTCTGCATATGATCCTGCCCGAAATTGCTGGAAATAGGAGTGTTCCAGGTTAACCTGTATAGATCCAGGTGTATTGTTTGACGAGGGGTTAAAAATATCTATCTCCTCATCCAGATTATTTACATCAAATGCTTTCCAAGTATAATTCTTGTATCTATAATCGTTTCCTATTAATTTCCAGCCGCCACCGCTTACTATGGGGAGTAAATCAAATGTTCTGCATTGTCCCTCTACTTCAATATCTTCTAAAACCAGCTCTTCAGGCACAATATATATTAAGCATGGATTAGATTTGGACTCACATAAATTTGTTGTATTATCTGGAGGTTGTACATTAGGGTTGGTTTCATAAGCATTTGCCTGCACAGACATACACCCCCAATGTTTCCTATTGTTCGTGGACACCATTAGTCCACATGAGTTTTCAACTAGATTCAATCCATACGAAGACCCGTATTCATGTTGCGGTAGATATTCCAAAGGATTGTTACACTTGTAAAATAGAACTGGGTCAAGAGTTCCCGGCATAGTATTTAATACGACAGTAGGGGTCTCGGAGTCATCAGTAAACTGCCATTTCCATCGAACGTTAGATCCCCAACATGGCTCCCCAGAGGTGTTCACAAAGCTAATTCCTGCATAAATCGGATTTCCCATTCCAGGATAATACATAGCCAATGTATTATCCCCAGCCAGTACCATTAGATAACGTCCATTCACCGCCGCTACTATTGCCATCGCCGCACACAACAATGTCTTTAGTTGCCTGCATTGAACCATTTAAATCAGAAACTTTGAGCTTGACTATATAGGGCGTATTACCATTAGAAGGTGTCGCATATTGGTGAATAGCAACTCCTCCACCATCGAAATTGTCAATAAAAGTATTACCGTCACCAAAATCCCATTCGTAAATAATTGGATACTCAAAAGCGGTCAATGGATCTATATCAGGAAGAAAAACTATATTAGAATTGGGAATGTAACAGCCTCCACTATTAGTGCCATTTAAATTTATTTCCAATGGATAAATAAAATCTTTAACCTTGATCTCAAGACATTTATAATCAGAGTTGCCAATAGCATCAAATACTTCTACGCAAACGTTATTACCGTAACCGCCTGTCCCTTGAAAACTTGCAGTGAATGTAGGACCTCCATCAATTGGCTGTGAAGGAGGGGAACAGCCTGTTGGGCAATCACTGGGGCAATAAGCACTCCCCAAATCCCATTTGAAACGATACGGTGGTTGACCACCTATTACATTGGCATTAAATATTGCTTGTTGGCATTCCCCCAAAAGTGTAGGACCTGATAACTCGAGCCATAATGAGGAAGGAGAAACACTGTTAATGACAATCGTTTCAGTCTGTGTATATGTAAGGGTACATGGAGAAGGGTAACTTACTGTCATGGTGACTACGTAGGTACCCTCTTCACTATAGATATGGGTGGGAGTGGTTCCTTCATCAATAGCCCCATCCCCAAATGACCAGTTAAATATTTGATCTGGGTCACAGCTTTCTGCATTAAATACAACTGTAAATCCGTCTGGTTGGATATTGTATGTAAATTGGGAATAAGGTGGCATGCATTGTGCGATTAAGGAGCCATTTTTTAAAAGAAAAAATGCTACAACCAGATATACAGAGCTTAGAAAACACAGATTTGATTTATTGCAAAAACGGTTCATTTTAAAATTGCTTAATTTTTACATATGGTTAATCTATAGGATAATAGATTAATTAAAATTAAATATTGTTTCTGCATTTTGGATAATCAATGCAAAAGAGATTTTGTTTATATCCTTCAAAAGCTGCTTATCTATTATTTGAAGCCCCCCTTTATCCTTGTTGATGATAATAAATTTTCCCCTTAGATTAACATGAACATCTGTATTAGTTATTTCTTTTTTATTTATTTCATAAATCTCTCCAGACTCCGTTACCAAATAATTCTTGCTTCCATTGCCAAAACACCAAAATGGACTATCTAAATTAATTGGCCAAGAATGAAGACGTTTCCAAGGCCTAGCTCCAACCCTATTAAGATCACTAGGTCTAACCCCCTTGCCTAAGGGCGCTGGACATAGTGCCCACTCTTCAATAATTTTAGAAGCGTCAATGTATATATAATATAAAAACGTATCTTTTGTAGATAAAAAATCAAAATATAAATCTCCTTTTAATGTATCGCTTTTATAATAAATTCGTTCATAATAACGATCAAATGGGCCAATATCAGTAAGTAAAAAACGCTCTTTATCATTAAAATAAATAGCTGATCTCTCTGCGCCATTTACATAAATTTTCTTCAATGTATCTATACCAAAATACACAAGATTGCCTCTCGTGATTTTATAAGGGTCATAAGAAAGTCTTAATTGAATTAAACAATCATCTATAACATCCCAGTTGAATGGCTGTTTTGTAAATTGATTTTTAGGTTTAAAATATTTACTAATTATACTGGGATTAATTCCCTCATGTGGAATTTGAAAAAATTCCATCGGTTCCTGAATAAAAGCATCAAATATATAGGCTTTATTATTTTCAATTACAATTTTTTCATTGCGCAAATCATTGGTTCTAGATTCGATTATTTGAGCCTTTAAACAATCGAATAAAAACACAAAATTTATTATTAAGACTAATTTCATAATTGGTAAATTAATTCGGGTTAACGTTGAAATTATATTTACTTTTCAAAGTAGTAGACACGCCCATACTATTTGTAATTAATTATAGGAATAATAGAGCTTGATGTCATCAGTATTTTAGATGATCATAGGGTTGAAGGTTTGTTACCAGTCATCATCCTCATCTAGAAATGGCAATTTAACGTGGATATATGGATAATCGAGTGAATTGTTCATAATAATAAAATAAATGTTAGGATCCATCATGTCGGTAATGTAATAAGCACTAATATTCGCATCCAAGCCAGGAACCGTTTCTATTAGGTTGTAAGGAGGAGGGAGAAATACTGGTGCTCCATAAAACAATCCATAAGATGGATCATAAAACGTTCCTAGAACCCTAACAATACCATGACTTCCAAAATCAGATTGAGGGTTACTATTGTTTTGGGCACTTGCAGGTGTAATTAGTGTGACCTCTTCATAATCCCAGTTATATGAGTTATTTAAGTAAAATGGAGATCCTTTTACATTTATATAGGGAAAGTCTGGATTGCCCGAAATTCCAGGAGGAGAATCAATCCATGTTTTGACAAAAAAGCCCGGGGAAGTCCCTATTTGGCTTCCAGCAACAGTTACTAAATTATTTAACTCTTGGAAACCTTGTGATTTTAGTACATCAATAAAAAATTTAACCCAAGCCCAGCATATCCCATCCTTATATAATAGTAAATCTCTCGTATTTGAACCCAAACTACCTCCGGTCCATTGACCATAATATTTCAAGGGCTCACCATTAATATTAGTTACTTGCCGCAAAGAAAAATAGTTTTTAATATTTTCAACAAGATCTTCATACGTGTTCATTTTATCACCATATTTACAACCAATATGAACTACAGTCAAATAATGGTAATATCCTTTACTTGGTTCTTCTTTTTTGGGAACCTCTTTGGTTATATAAAGAGGATTATCACTAGTTCCAGCATCTGTCCAAGCACCATCCAAGTCATAAGCCCATTCCCAGTTGATAGTAAACATAGGAAAATAATGGATCTTATTTAAGGTAAATTCATCTTCAATTGATGTCGCCGGGTATTCCAAATGTTTTTTATTGCCAGAGAGCACTAATTTTTTCGGAGGTAGGTTTGTGGCAAAAGCAATATTGCCAGATTCATCTAACCCTTGAACAGTAGCTCTTGCAAAAAAATCACATCCATTTTGTGGAAGTCCATCTGGACCTATGCATGAATTATTTGAACCATCAAGAGAAAAACTTGCAGAAACTCTGGCCTGACAGCCACTGACATAGCAAACCGGTTTTCGAATAACACTACCATCAGAGTTAAGCTTCCACGCTTTGGTTTTTATTCCATCGGAAATATTGGTGCCATTAGTCCCGTCAACTTTAAGTTGTATCCAATGTGTAGTTTTATTTTGAGGTTGCCAAAACTCAACAGACTCCAAATTAACAGAGGGTAGCTGAGCGATAAGCCCTCTATGTATTAGAAAGAAAATAATTACTAAAAGCTGAGTATTGATCATGTTGGCGTTTTTCATTCCTCTATTAGTTCTACTGATTTTTTATCATAATCAAATAAATAGTTGTATTTCTTTCCTAATTCAGTGTACTCGACCTTGTTAGAATTTAAGATTTTAAGTGAAAAGTTACCATATGTCTCATTTGACAACGTTCGCAAATGCCCACCTAATAAAGGGTCAAATCGATCTCCTTTTAGTATATAATTAGTGAAAGCTAAAAAATAGCCATTTTGATAAATACAAACAAAAATCCCATCTTTGTACAATGCATCAATCACTTTTACATGCATATGCACCGCGCCTGGATATTTAAAAACTGTATCAACCTTCACTTCATCTTTGGAACTACGGAGTGCTACTATGTCATTCCCCATTTCTAAAAATGTTATTTCGTTCTCACGATCAGTCTCAGCATATATAACCTTTTGTGAAAAAACTTGAATACTGAACAGAAATGAAATACAATAAAATATAAGCTTCTTCATTCGCCAATGAATTTAATAGTAGTATAATTTGAAGATGATGGCAGTTGGTGCAACCATATAAGGTAATAAATTAAGCCTTGGGGATTAATATAAGTCAAGAATGTTCCGTATCCATCCAACAATTCATTCACCCAAGAATACTTATCAGCAAATGGACCCTTACCATAAGAAGGGTCATAATATTGACCATTATATTTAAATAAAACATGATCATCAAATATAGAATATGGATTATCCAAAAGGCCTTGTGCACCTAATCCGATTTGATCTGCACCAAATAAACTTTGCACCAAGCTCCCATCAGGGTTAACAATATCAACATTTTCATTTTCATTTTGATCATAATAGAATTGATTTTCCCCATTTGAGAAGTCCCATTTCTTTACAAAAAACCTCGAAATAATCACCAGCTCTTCCAACCCAGTCCCCTGATTAATGGCTTTTATACCATGCAATATTAATCTCGCGCCAGAGCCAGGCAGATTAAGAACCGGGTCAGCATCATCCAATAATACGTTTGTAGGATTGTCAGGATCATTTGGTGTTGGGAAAAGTGAATTGCCAAAAAATTGCTCTACCTCAATTAAGTAGGTATCTTCAAGTGTATTCGAGAACACCCCAACTGATCCAGCTGGGTTATAAGGCAAAACCTTTATTTGTTGCCCGTCTAACCTTGCGCATTAATTGTTTCGGTAAGAAAATCAACCCACTCGTTGCACCTGCCATCCTCATATGCCGAACCGGAAGCATTTTCTAGTAAATACTCTAAGCCTCTGTTTTGCCGTGTTAAAATTGGATCGCCGTAATAATTCAGACAGTTGCCTTCAGGGTCGTCAACTCTTTTTATACACTTAGTGGCAAATTCCTGATTTATTTCATCAAAAACATTTTGATCCTGTGTTTGGTTATTGGCAGCAACACACCCCAGATACAAACATGTATGGAAAATTGGTGACGCCAAACTTCCGGGATAAATGGGCTTCGCATGCGTAACATATAAGCGATTGTCGGTTGTTCCTGCATCCTCCCATGGCCCATCGATACTCCTAGACCATTTCCATGAAATCTTAAATTGGTCAAAGTACCTGGTTTTGTTCTTTTCAAAGATGGAGGTAATTGCTTCAGTTAAATATTCAAAAACAGTATTTGAGCCCGATTTCACCAGTTGTTTTGATGGCAGCTCCATTCCCAATGGGGTGCCAAACTCATCCAAAATATCCGCTTTAGCAAAATATTTAACAGGAACTGCCTGACCATTTGCATTTCTACAATTGCCATTTGACCCGGCAATTTTGAAACAAGCACTAATTCTTGGTGTGCTTCCACTTACATACGCTACTGGTTTCTTTAAAATGGAGCCATCTGAATTAAGCATCCAAGCCTTTGTTTTGTTTGGTCCAGACAACTCAATGTTTGACAGACCATCTTCTTTGATTCTCACCCAATAGTCCAACCCTTCAACAGGGCTAAAAAACTCAACCCGGATTACAGATATGTCTCCACTTTGAGCCGTCAAGCTGTTGGTGACAAATAATAAAATAATTGAAAGGGTAATAAAGAGTCTTTTCATTGTTTAAAAAACTAGTTGTGTAGGGCTAATTTTCAAGTGCAAGAAATTTAATCATCGTAAGGGTAAATGATGATTGAACAACTGATCAACTCAATTATAAAGTACTTTATTCCGCTTGTTTTACTTATTTATTCTTCTTAAACCTCAAGAGTTTCTTTGAGGCATTTCGGTCGATTTAAAATTTATCAAATACTACGTACATGTTTGCAAAAGTATAGGATTGTCAAGCTTCTGAATAGGAGCTTATCGGGAATTATCGGGAATTATCGGGAATTTCTATTGAATTCTGGAGATCCCAACCTCTCATAGATTTCTTTAACCACCTTTGGTAAGAGTCGTGATCGTTTTTCAAGTTGGACTCCTTCCTTTTCACACCACTTTATTAAGGTTTTTACATCAACACCATATTGATCAGCAATTTCCTTTCTGGTTTTAACTTGAGATATCATGATCTAATTTTTGTGGTTATTAGTTTCAGAACAAAGGTTCTTTTTTCTCGGGTAACATTTAGTAACACTTTTTTAATTGAATTCCACAAACTAGCATTAGTGCATACGAAATGATTATTCGTATTCGCCTTTAAGTGTTAAGATGTCGACTAACAAATTGGTAATTACTCTATTAGCAATAATCTGATCAGAACGATTATTGTGGAAAGAAGCTTTTCCAAGCTGAATAAAGACATGCAATAAATGGGTAAAATGAGGCAATTTGTCGGGTTATAGTTTTCGTGTTGGGTTAGTTAAATACAAGTAGTGATCAAGCCTATCATTTGCATTCAAAAAGGACGCGATGAAGACGATTGGATTGATGAAGATGGTATTAGACAGATTGTAATTCACTTGCCATATACTGAAGTAAAGTTTTCAAGTGATGTATGTCCAATGATACTTATGAAGGCAACAAAACGATTAGGAATGGGACCTTCACATTAGAGAAGTAGTTCGCTATAAAATCGGTATCGACTTTGTCGGCAACATTATGATCAATAACTTTCAGGACAATCATGGATTATATTTTTGACAAAAATAGATTAAAAAAAACATAAAGTCAATATTGACTGGCGAATAACTGGGTTATATGGTGGTCTTTGTAGCCTATCTTGCTAAGTTCTTGCTAGATTTCCCAGCAGAAACGGATAGCTGTATAACTTTATTCGCCCCATTTCAGGCATTCCACTATATTTTCTTTGAACTCAATTATGTACAAGACATTGTTATTTCTCAAAAACTTAACAGTGTAACTCCCAAATTTGCCTTTTACAAATCTAGAACCGTTCCATACCGTTTGGTGTTTTTTAAGCGTCACAATCTCCAGAGGATTGAGTTGTTAGTCCAACAATTCCGAGTAAGTACAGAGATTTATAACTTAAAAGAATATGACAGTTAAAATTTTTCAGGGGAATGCTACTAATTTCAAAAGGTTGATTATACATTCGAGAATATCATAAATCTCTTTGGGAATTTTGCAAAGCTGGGAGTGTACAATACATTTATTAACCATTTTATAATAACAGAAATCGATCAGGATATGGAACCTAAAATATCAAAAGCACAGCTCTCTGTTTGGGAATGGAAAGAAAAAGCGTACGAAGACCTCAAACATTTGCCCATTCTGGAGCAAATGCGCATAATTCATGAACAAACTCAAAAAACAATTCTTCAAATTAAAAAAAACAAGGCGAAGAAGTCTGTAAAACTACCAGAGGCTCGTTGAACACCGTGTTATGGAAGCCTTACCACCTGCTAGCTATTTGTGATTCAAATAACTCATGTTTCTCGCAACATTGTAGACTTTTTTACACTAGTCAATACAGCGAAGTGAGTACCATTCCAAGGCCATCATTTTTACCTTATTCTGCCTCGCCTACACCTCCACTCCCTTCTTCACCGAAACCGCCTCTGCCAACCACAAAAAGTTCTGCAAAAACAAACTGGCTCTGCTCTCGAAAGCAGCATCCTGTAAGTTTCCTTGTTCATCAAATTTTTGGGCTACCTGGGGAACTGTAAACATCTGTGGTAACGGGAACCCGGCAACGCCCAACACCAGTTGTTGCATAGACAGGGCAGCGCGGATGCCTCCTAACATTCCCGTAGAAACAGCCGCAACACCAATGACTTTCTTGCTGAATTCTCTTTCTTTCAGATAATCAACCGCGTTTTTCAAGGCTGAGGTATAAGTACCGTTGTACTCCGGAGAAACAAAAATATGCGCATCGGAGCGGCGAATTTCGGCGGCGAATTCAGGCAAGCCTTCCGGCGGGTTCGGGTGCTTGTGCAACACCTCCTCCATAATGGGGAAATTGAATTCTGCCAGGTCCAAAACCGAGGCGGTGTGTTCTCCTGTGGCGTTTATGGCTTTTTCGAGGAAAAGTGCCACACGGTGAGATAATCGATCAATTCTGGTGCTGGAAGATAAAATGGTTATGTGCATGTACAGAGGAATCTAATCAGCGGCATTATTGCCGAAATATTGCCTACTAAACCGCGTACATGCACAATTGTTTAATCACCAGTTCAGGCTCAACATGGTAGTGAAAACGCGTTAAATGCTATCACATAAATCTCACCATACTTTCACTATTGCTTTACAAGCTTTTTGATAAACTTGCCCGACTCCATATCTACCTTCAAGAAATAGGTTCCAGCGGGTAAAGCCTCCAACTGAATAGGCAAACTGATCTTGGACTGCTGATGCGTTTGCATAAATAACTGTCTTTGGTTTCCATCCACAAGGGATAAGGTGAAACGCTCTTTTTTAGCCAATTCCATGTTTAGCAACATGGTATCAAAGGTTGGATTGGGCGACAGCGAGAATTTGAGGACTGATGTGGGCAGTATCGCTTCGCTAATGACAAGCTGGATCTCCGGCGAAAGATAGGTGCAACCGTTAGGCGAAGTGACTTCCAGACTGTATGTGCCCGAAACCAGGGCTATGTACAGTGAATCGGTGGCACCCGGTATTGGCTGGCCATTCATGAGCCACTGACAATTGGTACAACTCATATCCGAATACAAAGTATCGCCTGATTGACTGATTTGCGGTGTCAGAAGCGAGTCGTTGGTTAAGACAATCGGGTTTGAGGTAAAAGCACACAATGAATCTGCCGCCAATACATAATAGCTTCCCGGTTCGGTTACTTCAATGGAATAATTGGGTTCATTGGAAAACGTTGAGTCTATCAACACCGCATTGTGGTACCAGTTCAACTGATTGGGTATCGACAAGCCCGATGCTGTAAGTACGATGCTTTCATCAATACAAAAAACACTATCGCTTGCCATCAGATCCGGCGGGTTTGGTCCACCTTGTTCAATTTCATACGTCTGAACACGTGAACAGCCATCGGCATTGGTTACGGTTGCTGTGTAGGTACCAGGGTTCAAATTGCGGCATTTGCTGTTTGTCTGGCCATTCGACCACATAAAACTCACGTTTGTTCCATTCTCAACTTCCAGCTGTATAGAACCGGCATTAGTGCCCTCGCAAACAGGTGAAATGATCTCGGAAGCTGTCACTTGAAAAGGAGAACAGAGTTCTGTAATTCGCTGAACCTTTCCTGAAAAATGCAAGGCAATATACAATTCGCCATCTGCGCCTTCTCCGAAAGAACTGAACTCGTTGTTGCCCAAATTGGCCAGTTCTTCTGTGCTGAAACTGTCATCGTCATGGTGTTTGGTGGCCCATATCCTGCCGCTGCAGTAATCAGCGTTCAGATACAATCCGTACAGATCCGTGTACTTGCTGCCGCGATACACAAAACCGCCGGTCATGGAACAGCCCACCGAGTTGTTGTCATAATCGAAAACGGGTCCGACATAAGAGTTTTGAGGCTGACAGTTAGCGGTATTGTATGGCAGGGTGCCTTCGTAACAACGCCATCCGTAATTGCGGCCGCCCATACCGGCTGGCTCAAAATCTACTTCTTCGCGCGTAACCTGGCCCACATCGCCGACCCACATGTCGCCTGTTAATCTGTCAAAAGAAAAACGCCATGGATTGCGCCATCCCAGCGACCAGATTTCAGGGAGATATTCAGACTGTCCCACAAATGGATTATCGGCCGGCACCACATAGGGATTCATAGAGTCGCTGTTGTTTACATCAATCCGCAAAATTTTTCCCAAAAATGTGCTCTTTTTTTGTCCGTTATCCTGTGGATCACCCCCTGATCCTCCATCTCCCAGTCCGATGTACAGATATCCGTCCGGGCCGAATTTTATACACCCGCCGTTGTGGTTGTTAAAAGGCTGTGAGGCCGTAAGTATGGAAAGCTCGCTATCCGGATCTGCCTGGTTGGGATTGTCTGCTTTCACCGAAAACCTGGATACCTGAGTAGAGCCATTGCTGCTTGAGTAGTGGACAAAGAAATAGCCGTTATTAAGATAATCAGGATGGAAAGCCAAACCAAGCAAACCTCGCTCGTTGGCCACCGAATTCACCCTTGGATCGATGTTGAGAAAGGTATCGAGGTGATTACCCAGGCTATCCAGCACTCTGATCACGCCAACTTGCTGAACAACAAAAATCCGGCTATCGCCGCAGTGTGTTATGTCCAACGGTTTTGAAAATCCCGAAGCCCAGTCTTGCAACTGAATTTTTGGTTGTGCCAGTAGCAGAATTGGGGAAATAATCAGAACAGAGAAAAGAAAAGTGATCTTGCGCATGGTAAGCGTTTGTGGTTGCGAATATGTAGATGTCCAAAGGTATTTCCGGAGAGGCAAAAATCGGAAAAATGGCTAACCCGTGTCTGGTATTGGCGAAGAAATAATACCTGACTCACCTGAATTTTATCATCATTACCATGTTCATTATTCTGAAAAAGCCTGTGTAACTTTGCCCGGATACCGGTAAAATCCGCAGATAACACAGGAACTGACAAGATTATGCAAGATATTTTCGATAAAGCCAAAGAGGTACAAACGGCCATTGATGCTGAATCTCCCGCCAATTCGGAGGCGCTGGAAGCATTCCGCATTCAATATTTGGGAGCAAAAGGTTTGCTGAAAAGCCTGATGGCTGAAATGGGGAAAGTTCCCAATGAGCGGAAGCGCGACTATGGCCAGCTGATGAACAGTCTGAAACAAGCGGCAGAAGCAAAATACCAAAGCCTGAAAGAAGCTTTTGAAGAAAAAGAACAGAGCGCCGGAGCGTTGGCAATCGACCTGAGTGCTCCGGGAGAGCCGGTCCCGCTGGGCGCCCGGCATCCGGTGGCTGTTACCATGAACCGCATCATCGACATTTTTGCGCGCATGGGCTTCAGCGTAGCCGACGGACCCGAGATAGAGGACGACTGGCATAATTTCACCGCTATGAATACGCCGGAAGATCACCCGGCGCGCGATATGCAGGACACTTTCTACCTCGTGGATGCTCCGGGCATGCTGCTGCGCACGCATACTTCTCCGGTACAAGCCAGGGTGATGAAATCGCGCAAACCACCCATTCGCATCATCGCGCCAGGGCGTGTTTACCGGAATGAAACGATCTCTACCCGCTCGCATTGTCAGTTCCATCAGGTGGAAGGACTTTACGTGGATGAGGGTGTGTCATTCGCCGACCTGAAACAAACGCTGTATTACTTCGCTCAGGAGATGTTTGGCGCCACCAAGATCCGCCTGCGCCCTTCGTTTTTCCCATTTACGGAGCCTTCGGCGGAAATGGATATCTGGCTTGGAACAGACACCGAAAAAGATTACCGTCTGACCAAAGGCACCGGTTGGCTCGAAATACTGGGCTGCGGCATGGTAGACCCCGATGTGCTCGAAATGTGTGGCATCGATTCAAAGAAGTACAGTGGATTTGCTTTTGGTATGGGTATTGAGCGACAAGCGCTTCGCTTGTATGAGATTGGCGATATCCGTCTGTTGTTTGAGAATGATGTGCGGTTTTTGAAGCAGTTTAGGTCGGCTATGTAGGACTATGTTGCTCATTTGTATTGGCAATAATTCCCGCCTCAATTTTCAACCAACTTGCCTGAACCGTTAAAATAAAAATAACCAGTACCCCCAGTACGATCATCAGGTAAATACCAAGATCCAATACGATATTCAGACAGGTTGCCAAAAGCAGAACGGCAATGGTAATGGCCAACCTTTTCTGAATACTTCTTTTGCTGTTTTGATACCCATCTGGGTATTCCAGAAACGTTAGCATTAAGGTAATGCCTGTGAGAAACAAACACATGGCAACGCCAAAACCTACTTTGAGCAAATAGGCATTCTCCGTTTCAGGGTGTGTATGGCCTTGAAACAGACTGCTAAAAGCCACTCCTGTAACGCCAAGTCCCATAAGCGTAGGAATGTATAAAAGCTCCATTTTGTGGCTGTTGACGTATCCAGGCCTGCATGGTCGATCCGAAACCAGCGAAAAAAAGATCCACCAAAGGGCAAAGACGATCATAATGGAGAGCCCGAAATTGATCCAAACCTCCCAGTTCAGCTTGCCCAGTTCACTTGTTCCAGTCACGACGCCAAGGATGGTTTCTCCAAAAATAATGATGGTAAACAGGCCCATTCGCTCCGCCATACTCGAAGAAAGATTGAAATCCGAGGACTCTCTTCTGAGCAGATTCTGCACCACAAACGGTGGCAAATAATTCAACACAAGGGTGAGGTAAAAAACGATGCGTATGTAAGGTTGCTCCAAAAACAGGGTGAGTACCATTAGGGCAAATGAGCTAAGGTAAATGACCGTCCAGGGCCTGTTCAATCTTCGGTGTACCTTATCATAAATGCCCACGCTCCACCAGAGATAGGTAATGTACAATTGCATGATCATCACGCAAATGGTGATGTTGAACAACATGTTCTCACCGGAGTTGTTGACGGTGACCACCAATCCTGCGACGATCATCATTTGCCAAAGCGTCATCAGGCTGGTTCTTACGCCGGAAGTACCGTGCAGATCGTGGTACAAACTACCGTTCAGCCAGCCCCAGAAGATCATCACAAAGAAATACGTGTAATCCAGTAAACCTGTTACGTCCGGATGCTCGGCCAAATGGTGAGTGATCCGTGAAATCGCGATGACATACACGAGATCGTAAAACAGTTCCAGACAACTGACCTTTCTATCTTCAAATTCAGTGGAAAATTTTTTTGGAGGTCCCCACCAGGCGTTTCTCAATTTCATGTGTTGCGAGGGTTGATCACAGATTTAAAATGATTATTGGATGTCACAGATTAGGGTTATCCGTTCTTTGCTTTTAGGTACAGGGTTGTGAGTGTTCTTGCCCAGTAACGGGGAACATTATGCTTGTTCTGAAGGTAGACTACCACGTCGTTGGATTTTTTGTTGGCGGCATCAAAAGCGTCCAGGGTCTCAATCCAGAAGGCAATTTTATTTCCTGTTTTTTCGATGACTTGTTCATCGGATACATTCCAGTAATCTTGTTTCATGTTTATAGTCTGTGTTTAGTTTACTCTTCATCGTCTATTTCCTCTATGTGCAATAAATGCATTATTCTATGCGCAAATGGAGAAAAGAAGATGGCTACGGTACTTAAAAATATCACTCCGCTGAATATGGCATATAAAGAAGCAAAGAGCTTTGCCGAATCTTTTTCCATGGCATTTACGGGCCCCATTCCAGTGAGTATCATGGAGGCATTGTAAAAGCTGTCAATCCAATTTAATTCCCCTATAAAATGATAGCCCGTTATGCCTATTCCAATAGAAACAACCAGTAGGCTAATAGAGAAAACGGAATACTTTAGTACCCGTTTTGCAAACTCCTTTGGTGGCAGAATATTTTTATTTCTTCGCCTTCTCATTCAACTTTGTTATTTCTTCCAGATAATCCAGTTGCAACTCCTGGATTTCCAGTAACCTTTTGTTCTGGTGAATAAGCATGTGATCAAGTTTCTCATGCAACAATTGGATTTCCAATTCTGCCTTTAAATTTACCTTATAGTCATTCTCGCTTCGCGCCCGGTCTTTTTGTTCCTGCCGATTCTGACTCATCATGATGATCGGCGCCTGGATGGCAGCCAGGCAGGACAAAATCAGGTTAAGTAAAATAAATGGGTAGGGGTCGAAAGGCTTGCTGGCAAGGAACAGGACATTGATAAGCATCCAGACGACCAGGAAGGAAAAGAAAGTGATAATGAAGGTCCAGCTGCCGCCAAAAGTGGCTATTTTATCTGCCATTTTTTGTCCGAAACTCAGGTCGGAAGCAATTTCCTCTTCAATGTTTGCCGATAAGAGGTTGTTACCCTGAATGGCTTTGATTACTTCTTTTTCCAACTCATTCAACTCAATGTTCTCCGCCACTAAAATCGATTCCAGATACTTTTTTCTGTATTGGTTTACAATTTCTATTGAAATAAATTTATCAGCAGAAAAGTCGGGATGGTCTTTTTGAATCAGGGAAAGTATCTGTGGTTTCAGGGAAGAACCTGTTGCCAGTTCACCCATTGAGTGTTGTTGTTTGGTAATAAAACAGGTTTCTTTTTTCATAGTATTACAAGGTGCTTTAAAGGCTGCAATTTAAGTAACTGATTCGGTAAAAATAATAACTATGCCTCCTGCTAAATGTACTTCCAGTGATCCATCTCCATTTTCAAAATACAGGAATGTCAAAATTTTACCACAGCCTTTGTCTTGCATCTCTTTCAGCATGACTTGACCATTGATATTGCTGGCCTTCTTACTGTTTTTAATAAACATAATAACTTCTTCAAGTGATAAAGCAGGTAGTATAAATCTCTCAAATGACGATTTGGAGCACCAGTTATAATAACTGCAACCATAACCAAAATACTGTTCACGCACACCTACCTCATCATTAAACTGGCTGGAGCTACCCAAGAGACCAAAAACCCTTTCCATAAAATCTTTTAGGCTCTCTCTTGAGCCACCTTCCTGCAATTCGGGAGCTGAAAAATGGGATAAATATGCGTCAAACACGTAGCCTGTCTTTCCATCGTAAATAACCTTCGCCCAGCGACCTTTAAGGTAATATTCTTTAAATTCAGATGTTGAATAAATGAACTTGACACTGTCTTTTTCATAAATTAATTGATTTGTATCCAACACTTTTAATGATTGCCCATAAGGTATTATAACAACCTTATTCCCTTTAATGGATGGAGCGTCTCTTAAGGTCAGTCCGCCCTCAGCCCATACAGTCAAAGTATCACCTGCGAAATAAGAGTTGATACACTCCGCCTTGGTTGTTTGAATTAGTACCAGGCAGACCAATATGAGGTATGGCTTTATACTGAGCATGTCTCTAAAACTTATATTTACTACCTGGTTATTGTACAGTAAGCCAATTCGCTACTACAATTAATGAAAAGCTTTGGTTTTAGCTTAATCGTCGGACGGCTGAGAGCCGTCTGACGATGGGCGCTAGTGGTCAGACGGCTCCCAGCCGTCCGACCACTAAGTAAATCGAATGCCTATACTGCATTCTGAAACAATACTGTACAATATGCGGGTAGTCAGTAAATTTATTTCTTAATAACATTCGTGACTTGCATTAAATCATTTTGTTTGGAAGCTCAGCAACTCGCTTCTGACTCTATAACAATCATATCCCCTAATTCAAAGATCGTCAACTCCACGTTATATCCAAGATCTAATTTTGGTACTGTATAGAAATGTATGCTGATATAAGAGGTTGATAATCAAGCTGCATTTCGGTGATTGATGTACATTTTGATAATGGAATAATGCATTTGGTCAGTTCTGGAGTGGCAGACAGTTCGTCGAGTCAATCTTTTGATATGGGTTCTGAAGTCTCTGTTTAATCTTTCAATGTGCGTTGTGTGTTCTTTGCCAATGGTGTGTTTTTCTGGCGGCAATACCTTGGAGTAAGCTTTGTAATCATCTGTGTAGAACTGGCCGATAGACAGGTTTTTGAGTTTTCGATGTAAGGCTTTGCAAGCGCTTTGATTTCGTTTGCCGATGTGAAAGGCTAATACTTTTCGTTCTTTTCTAGCCCAAGCATACCAACACCATCGTTTTTGTTTTTTTCGTTGATCCACAAAAGACCAGAATTCATCTACTTCAACCGCTTCAAAATGCCCCTCAAAGCACGGTTCTTTAATTTTTTTAGCGTGACGACGCAGAATATCTACCACGCTGGAGGCACAAAGCCCTAAAACCTGACTGATGTCTCTGATGCCGGAAGCATGCAAGGTCATTTCGACGACTTGCTTTTTGATTCGTGGATCAGCACCTCGGTAGCAATACCGATCTTGAAACTGTTTCAAACAATCAAGGCAGCGATAATTCTGCTTGCCGTTGACCTTTAGGCCATTTCGCTTTATGTTTGTTCCCGCGCAATGGGGACAGCAAACTTGGATGAGTACTTCGAACATACCTCCAAATTTAGCTCGTTCCCATTGTTTTTTATATCACAATTCATCAGCATATATTTCTATACAGTACCCTAATTTTAGCGTTCTAATCTGTCCTGACCCTTGATCTGCTCTTAACATATAACCCCCATTTTCGTAATTAATCCCTTTGCCATTTTTATAAAAAATCATGATTTCTTCCAATGAAAATTCCGGAAGTACATATCTGGCTTTACCTCCTTTTGATTCGAATATTGTATAACATACACTTATTCCTTTATGGAAATATTTGCTAACAATGGTTATGTCTTTAGTGTCAGATTCTTTCTTATGGCTGCTTATGAGTCCAAATACCCTTTCTATGTAATGAATCAAGTCTTCCTGTTCATTATAAACTAAAATCTTAGGTGCAGAAAAATGAGATAAATACCCATCAAAAACGTACCCAGTCTTACTATTATAGATCACTTTGACCCAGTGTCCTTTCAAATAATATTCTTCATACAATCGGCCGTATTCATCTTGCCTGGCATTAAAATAAAGAATGCTATCTTCTTTATATCTAAATGTTTTGGTTTCCAGAATTTTCAATGTATGCCCATAAGGAATAAGGCCAAGTTTATGCCCATTAATTGAGTTGGTGTCTCTCAGGAATAGTCCGCCCTCAGCCCATACAGTCAAAGTATCACCTGCGAAATAAGAGTTGATACACTCGCTTGTTGTCGAATGGAGAAGGAACAATCCAATAAACAGAATGTATGGTTTCATAGAGCACATAGTTTATGCTGTAAATGGGAGGACAAGATTATGTCTGAAATAATAATGCGCCAGCCAGCCATCATTTGCCTGGATAAGCGCATTGTTATTTATTCAATATTTGCCTTAATCATGGCGGCCATGCAAATATAAAAGCTATTAAAAGCCTTTAACTACGTCACATATTAAGCGTTGCGTCCTGTTTATTATTCGCAATGGTCAATTCTGCCTAAGGGGTTACTGACAATTTCCGGATAGCCGATAAGATCAATTCCCTTCTGTATACTTTTTAAAATTATTCAAAATTGCCTGCCAGCCATTTTGCTGCATCTCTACTGGATTCATTTTCTCCGCGTCAAACCGAATATCAATCCTGGTATTGTCCCCATCCGGTTCAAAAATCACATCAACCACCCGTCCATCGGGTATGGTATAGGTAAATGATTTTCCTTCCGAAATTGCATTGTAGGTAGCTTCAAAGTCAAAGCCGAAGCTGCCGTCTTTGGCCTGCATTCTGGCGCTGTATTTTCCACCAACCTGCATATCATTTGTAGCGCTTGGGCATTCCCAGTCGTCGGAAGCAAAATTCCAGTTCACGATATGTTCCGGGCTGGTATAGTATTCCCAGGTCTTTTTGCTGTTGGCGTTAATGGTGGCTTGTATCGCTATTTTTGTTGCGTCCATAGTTTGTATTTTTTTTATAGTTCAAAGAGTTGAGAAATTAATTTTGCAAACTTTCGAGCAATTCATCCAGATTTTCAAGTGCAGCGCTGAAGCCTTCTTGCATACCCATTTGCTGTACCTTTTCAAGATCGGCAAGTGAATTATACTGAATGATTGTTTCTACCAAAGCATTTTCACCTTTATCAAAAAAGGATACACTCCAGCCAGCTCGTGGCATATCTGGATTGATTTCACCGGCCTCATTGCAGAATGCATCCTTTGAGGTATATTGGTCAATGGGCTTAATGGTCAGGTAATCTGTCCAGCCCCAGTATTCAGTCCCTTTTGGATCAACCATGGCATAATGCCAGTGACCACCCGCCCTGAAGTCCATGGATTTGGTTTTAGCCGTAAAGGGTTTTGGAGCAAACCACTGTTCCAGCAACTCATGTTTCGTGTGACAATCCCAGGCGAGCTGGCGGCCACACTGAAACTCTCTTCGAATGGTAATGGTGCTTTGAACCTTATCTGCAAGGAAGTCAAATTGAAGGTTTTTGTTCATGCTTTTTTTTGTTTTTTAATTGTTGCGATCAACTGATCCAGTTGGCTAAATCTCTTTTCCCAGATCGCTCTGAATTGTTCGAGCCATTTGTCTATTTCTTTCATTTTTTCTATTTCCAGTTGATAGTAAATTTCACGTCCCTGTTGTTCCTGCGTAATCAACTCGCACTCGGTCAAAATCCGCAAATGTTTGGAAACCGCCTGCCGGGTAGTATCGAAATGCTCGGCAATGGCATTAGGGGTCATGGCCTGCATGGCAATTAATGCCATGATGGCTCTTCGGGTAGGGTCGGCTATGGCCTGGAATACATCTCGTCTCATACCTTGATTTTTGTGATTTTTGTGATTGATTTGATTTTATCTTAAAAACCCCTTGAGATTTATTGTGATTAGGCTGATTGTTAATTGGGGTAAAACTGGGCAATTACATATATTTGAAACCAATTGGTTGCAAATATATATGCAACTGAACGGTTTCGCAAAATATTTTTGAAAGATTATTAATAAAAATCAATCATGCCAGGAATAAATAATTGATGGTCAATGTTTTATCGGCGATATCCCTTGCCTAATAAAAAAGCGTCTTACCGATAAAATCCGGTAAGACGCTTTTTATGATCGCGTTGCTTTCTACTAAAGACCTATCAAGGTTGGGCCTCTCCGAGACCGATGTTTTTGTGGGGCATTATCTGGCTACCTACCGATCTTTCGCCTCTCCGAGGCTAGTGATGTTTTGGCCTCTCCGAGGCTAGTGATGTTGGGCCTCTCCGAGGCTTTGAAACTGCCATTTATCATTACCATTGGTGCATTTCGCATTGGTACATTGATACATTTCGCATTGATCCATTGATAAATCATTCTTTCACTTTCAACAACTTGATCTCCACCCGCTGGTTTGTTGCTCTTCCCTCGGGTGAGGTATTGGGCACCAAAGGCAGACGTTTTCCATAGCCTTTGTATACAACCCTGGATGGATCAATGCCTTTTTCGAACAGGTAATCAGCCACGGATTTTGCGCGGGCGGTGGATAATTGATCGGCAAATTCATCATTTGGCAGGTTGTTCGTATGACCGGCAACTTCGATTACAACAAAGCTGTGTTCCATCATGAAATCGTAAAGCTCGTCCAGCATAAAGTATGCCTCTGGTTGGAGATTGGTACTGTCGGGCGCAAACTTTAGCAATCGCATGCGAATCGTTTGTCCGTCTTCGAGCTTACCTGTGAGCTCTGGAAATACCCTTCTCTTGATCTCAAAATCAGCCGTTTCCTTACAGCCTTTTGCATCGGTAACGGTAACACTGTGTTTGCCGATGGGCAATTTAGAGGCTACCAGGCCCGTGTGTCGGCTGTCCCAACGAATGCTGTATTCGGGCGTACCGCCTTTTACGGCAATTTCGGCTTTTCCATCATTTACTTTGTCGGAAGATGCACCTACGACATTCTGGAGTTCCAGACTTAGTTCGGCCGGTGTGCTGAGCGAAACGGAGGCTTCTTTTGAAGTTCCCAGGGCATCAGTTACCGTTACTGAATAATTACCATCTCCAATGCCGGCTGGATTAGCATCTGCCAAACCAGGGGTATTCCATTCATATTGAAATGGAGGTTTCCCTCCTTTTACTTTTACCTGCAAATCGGCCTTTTCCCCGGCACAATTGATCGACTTTAGTTCCTCGATGCTGATGGCGAGTGGAAGTATGTTTTCGGTAATGGTAATCACTGCATTGGCATGGCAGCCATTGGCATCCGTCACTTTCACATCGTGGTTACCAGGCCCTAAGCGTTCTGCTTGATTGGTGCTTTCTCCGCTGCTCCAGGCGTAAATGTATGGAGCGGTTCCTCCAGTTGGTGTTGCGATGGCTTTACCGTCTTTATTTCCTGCACTGGCCGATGCCAGCACTTCAGCGCTAACTGTCAAAGGCTCAGGTTGTGAAATGTCTATGCTGGCTGTAACAGTGGTGCCTACCGCATCGGTTACGGTTACTTTATAAGTGCCGCCGACAAAAGAAGCTGTTTCACCGCTGGCAGCCGGATTGTTCCAATTATATGTGAAAGGTTTTTTACCACCTGAAACATCTACACCCACAGAGATCTTGTCTCCGGAGCATTTCACCTGTTCGCTGGCAATAATTTTCGCACTCAATGGCAATATGTTTTCTGAGATATTGAGCGATGCAGATGCCGTGCATCCATTAGCGTCTGTAACGGTAAGCCCCTGATTCCCGGGCGCCAATGCAGATGCGGTTTCACTTGATTCTCCGCTGCTCCATTTATACGTATAAGGTGATTTACCGCCGCTCACTTCGGCCTTAGCCTGTCCGTCGCTTTTACCGGTGCTGGCGGCTGCCACAACGCTTGCACTAAGTTTCAATGCATCGCTTACGTTTACCTGAATTGATGCGGTAGCGATCGCACCGGCATTATCGGATACCGTAACGGTATAATTACCACCAGGCAAATTATTCGGATTATTGCCACTCAATTTTGGGTCGCTCCAGGCATAATTGATCGGCCCGCGACCACCTTTGGCTTCTACGATCAAACTGGCTTTTTCACCGCTACAAGCTGTCCTGGGTTTCTCTGTCAAGCTTACTTCAAGAGGAAGATCCTTTTGGTGAACGCTCACTTTACCCACGGCGGCACAGCCATTCGCATCAGTAGCGGTTACGCTGTGTTCACCTTCCGAAAGCTGAACCGCTTCCTGGGTTGTTTCTCCATTATCCCAAACGTAGCTATAAGGTGACGTTCCTCCTTTAAATTCAATCTTGCTGGCTCCGTCTTTCGATCCTGGCAAGGCACCCCGGGTCGCGGTGGTTGACAAATCAAAAGGCGCAGGACCCTCCACACTGATACTTGCTGTGGCAGTGCTTCCGGCTCTGTCGGTCATCGTAACCGTGTATTCACCGGCAGGTACATCTGGTCTTCCTCCAATAATTTTGGGGTCGCTCCACACATACTCAAAAGGACCTTTGCCTCCGGTGATCTCTACCTCTAGTGAGGCTTTTTCACCAGGACATTTTACATTTTTTACTTTTTTGATCACCATGCTTAAAGGCAAAACACCTTCTGTAATGGTCACGCTGGCAGTTGCCGTACACCCGTTTTCATCAGTAACGGTTACTTTATGTAAACCTGCAGAAAGGAAGTTGGTTGCGGCCGTAGATTCTTCATTGTCCCAGGTAAAAAACATGGCGCCGGTTCCACCTTTTACGCTTACCAGCGCTTTCCCATCGTCTTTGCCCGGACTGGTTGCTGATTGTGCAATGGCATCTGCCACCAGTTTTTGTGGCTCATTAATATTGATAGAAGCCGTAGCTGTGGTACCCAGCGCGTCTGTAGCTGTAACCGTGTAGTTTCCAGCTTTTACTCCTTCAGCCAAGGAGCCTATGGCGGGTGACCACTGGAACTCTTTGTAGGGTTCTTTCCCGCCTACGGCTGCTACCGTCAGGTTGGTTTTTTCACCGGCGCATTTAATTGGTCGCGCTTCCCTCAGTATGACGGTGAGGTCAGCGAGTTTGGCTTTCATGTCGAATGGCGCACTGGCGGAACAACCATTTCCGTCTGTGGCCGTAACCTGGTGAGCTCCTTCGGCGAGTTTGCTGGCGGTAAAATTAGTTTCCCCATTATCCCACTTAAACGAGTACACACCGCTGCCGCCTTTGGCCTGTACCAGCGCTTTCCCATCGGCCGCGCCTGAGCTTGGCGATGATTGCACCACCACGTTTATGCTAACCGGTTCAGGTTGTGGTAAAAAGAAACTGGCCGTAGTAGAGGAGCCAGCTCCATCGGTCACCGTAACAGAATACGGGCCGGAACCAAGGGTTTGCCTGGCGCCATTCAATTCGGGCAGGCTCCAGGTAAAGCTGTAGGGTATTTTACCCCCACTCGCGCTGGCGACAATGCCCGTTTTATCCCCTGCACACTTAATAGGTGCTTCCACATTTATTTCCAAAGCAAGAGGCTGACCTTGTTCCTTAACAACAGTCGTGAGGGTCATCGCACAGCCTTTAGGATCCGTAACAGTCACTTTGTGTTCACCACTGGTGAGTTTGGTGGCCACTACTTTACTTTCGCCATTATCCCAAACTACAGTGATACCACTGGCATTCGTTGCAATGTCCACCTCAGCGGACCCGTCGGCCATGCCTGGGCCACTGGCTGCTTTTTTCTGCCTGACTTTCAATTTCAGACGGGAGTCAAGCACCATGATTTCTGAGCTGCGGGTTTTCCCTTTGCTGTCGGTTACGGTGACCGAGTATGTTCCGGCGCCAATGTTTTTTGGATTTTCTCCGCTTAGTCCGGCACTCCAGGAATAGGTATAGGGTTCAACACCGCCGGTGACCCTGGCCATCAATTGGGCATCCTTGCCATCCCCTTCACAGCTGATGGGCTTGTCGACATAGGCGTTCAAAACCATGTTGGAGGCTTTGTCAACACTGTACAGGCCTTTGTCGTAAGTGCCCACCCAAACAGCTCCATCATTATCGACAGACAGATAACTTCCGTACTGGCTGGTGTAATATTCCGGACCGCTGAAAACATCATAGGTATTGGCCAGCATATCGAAACGGGTAAGGTGTCCGGACAAGAGCCACATTTTACCGGTAGCGTCTATATCAAAGTCCCGGATGTCGCCTTCCAGTTTTTTCTCGTCGAGGGAGAGGTCCGACCATTTATCGCCATTCGGAGCTTTGGAAATGTAGCCATCGGCGAGTACGAAAATTACGTTGTTGTATTCCCGAATTCTCTGTACCGGATATCCATCCAGATCGCTTTTCCAACGGCCAGGGGTGCCGTACATAATCCCAACGGTATTACCTATCCAGAACCGGCCGCTATTGTCCTGATAAATACTGGTGATGTGGCTGGATTGTAATTTGGAATTTACGGGCAGGTACTGTTGCACCATTTTAAAATCGGGGTCAGTACTGAACTGAAATAAACCGGCTTCATCCGTACCCAACCAAAGCACCTTGTTTTTGCTGTCGTACCAGGCAGCTGTCACGCTGCAAGGCGTATGAACCTGCTTTTTGAATTCATCATCCACCCAGGCGAAATCTACATTTCCACCAGGGTATGACAATACGTTTTTATAACCGGCAGCGATTTTCAGCGGAACGCTGAAATCATTGGCTTTGATTTGAAATACGCCCTTTTTATTGGCAGCCCAGCGCCGGCCGGAGGCATCAACGCTGACATTGGTAATTTCCAGGCTGCGATCCATGGCTTCGCATCGGGTAACTTCGAGCCCTGCTTTTTGGGAATGCAAACTAATTGCGAAGAGAGAGAACAGGCTGATAATCAACACCCTATGTGGGTGAAATAAACTATATGACATGATAATTTGAATATTGCGCTTTGAGTGCATGTTTTGAAGGCCGCAAAATTATAGACCTTTAGTGCCTAAAACGGCACTAGAACGAAAAAAAAGGAGAGAAAGTACCCTCTGGGAAATCAATTGCATCAAGGAGATCTCTTGGTTAATTCAATGTAATTTGCAGCTTCTATCTCGATTGAGAGCCAGGATATCGGATTTCCAATTTATTTGATATCCGATATTTTTTAGTTCAAATCACCGCACGCTTATGCCTTGCAATTTCTGTGCCGAGGGTTATTAATAAATTTGAAACATTTGTGAATAATGAAGCAAAAAACCGAATTGCCTAAAAGCTATGACGAGGCCTGGAAGGAGCTTCAGGAAATTGTAGCTGCGCTTCAGTCGGAAAGTGTGGGGATTGATGACCTTGCCGGGAAAATAGAAAGAGCTACGCTCCTGACCAGCTATTGCCGGGAACGCCTGCGTCAGACAGAAGAAAAGCTTGAAAAGTTACTGGGCGACTAGGGTGTGTCTGAAAAATACTTGCCGGGCTTAAAAGGCATCTTTTGGGACCTGTGCTTCGCCTCTTTTTCGAGCAATATAGCCCGATATTCCTCAAAAAAGGAGTCTTCCACAGAACCCAAAATCTACTCTTTTAATCCTCGACAGCATTTTTCAGACACACCCTAGACTTGCTTTTAAAAGAGATTCAAACAACAATCGTCCGTCGGTATTCCCCAATACTTCTTCGCTGGCCCGCTCGGGGTGTGGCATCATACCGAAAACATTACGTTGAGCATTGCATATACCGGCAATGTTGTTCAAGGCGCCATTCGGGTTTGATTCTGCAGTGACATTTCCTTCCGGATCGCAGTAGCGGAACAAGATTTGGTCATTTTTCTCCAGCTCATCGAGGGTTTTCTGATCAGTGTAAAAACGCCCCTCTGCGTGTGCAATCGGTATTTTGAGCGCTGTTCCTTCTGCTATACCATCTGTTACAGGAGAGTTTTCAGTGGCAGGAGTGATCCAGATATTTTTGCAGATAAACTGCTGGTTTTGGTTGCGCAGCAAAACCCCTGGTAACAAACCGCATTCACATAATACCTGAAATCCGTTGCAAACACCAAATACAAATCCACCGGCTTCTGCAAAAGTTACCACAGACTTCATGATGGGTGAAAAACGCGCAATCGCTCCGGCACGAACGTAGTCGCCGTAAGAAAAGCCGCCAGGTAAAACCACACAATCTTCTGGTCCGAATCCAGCAGGCAGGGCAGTTTCCTTGTGCCACACTTTTACGACTTCCTGTCCCATGACATCGCCCAGCACGTGTACCATATCATCGTCACAATTGGAGCCAGGGAAAACAATTACTGCGAATTTCATAGAATCTATTTGAATGAAGCACCTGTCGATATGGTGCAAGATTTGTTTTTATGCTTAATCCAGATCAGCCACCAATGTCCAAAGCTGTTGAATTCTAGCTTCCCATGTATTGCTTTTCGCAATCTCCAGGCGCTTTTGCATCAAATCTGGATCGTTTTCCTGCAAAGCCTCTTCAATTTGTTCAATAAATTCAGGATGAGACTCTGCCAGGCGGATAACCGGCGCAAAATTACGTATGTCCGTTGAAAAACTGGTGGAAACAACTGATTTACCTGCGGCCAGATATTCATTTATTTTTAGAGGATAAATGCTGGCAGTTAGGGTATTGCATAAAAATGGGATCAGGACACAATCCATGTCTTGCAGATAAGCAGGAAGTTCCTCCAGTTTCCGGCTGCCAGTGAATAGGACATTGGGTAGTTTATCCAGTCCAATAGAAGCCGGTTCCGGGCTGTTTACAGGCCCAATGAGCAACAAGATATCCTGTGGGAAAGCCAGGGCTACCTGCTTTAGCAAGGCATAATCAATCCGTTGTGCATCGAGGTTACCGATAAAACCGATGATACGGTTTTTTATGCCGCTAAGTTCAGCCGGGCGATCAAACCTTTTTGTCAGGACTTGCTGGAAAAGCGAAACCTCTGCCGCATTAAAAAAGGTGCTTATTCTTTTTGCATGGGGTTCTTTCAGGCGATAAAGGTTGGTTGAGGTAACCAGGGTAAGGTCGGCATTTGCGCAAGTTTCATTTTCGAGTTTCAGCCCATGTCGGGCGGTATAATCATTTTGAGAGATGTCATCTATGCAGTGATAAATACAATGGGTGGCGCCCAGCTCTTTTGGCAGGTATCCGGCAAAAAAAGGATCGTAACAATTGATATAGAGATAGTTATTGGTTTTCTGGGCCTTCAGCACTTTTTGTATACAGCGTAAAGCCAGTCGGTTATTAAAACGCTGAAGGTAGTCGTATAACTTCCCGGGAGGCAGCCAATTAATGGGCAATGTGATGGGTAGTTGAACCGCCAGAAAATTCTTCGGAATACTGGAAATCTGTTCATACACTGTTTTTCCAATCAGCAATTTCGGCAGACGCCTTCGAAGAGCTGAGTCACCTTTTATCAAGCCAGATAAGCAATCCTTAAGTGAATAGGGATGATTGAAATAAAGGACTTGCCGGTTTTTGGCCAGCTCTTTCGCCATGGAAAGAGAAATAGAAGAGTATGCGTTATCCGTCCTGAAAAGGGAAAGAAAGACGACTGTAGTGTTTGCCGGCTCGGGAATCATGAGTCAAAATTAGGGAATTCAGAGCTGGTATGGACTTTTCACTTCGCATTTGTGGGCAGAGCCTTGGCGCTAACGGACACTCTGTTTGAGCCGCAGCCTAGATACAAATTGTTCGCCCTGAAACCAGGGCGAACAATTCTGTAACTTTATTTTCTATTACACCGAAATTACTCCTGAATAATCAACCTCTTCACTGCCTGTGATTTTCCTGAAACCAGTTCCAGCATATACACGCCTGGTGCTACATTGCCCATGGTTATAGGTAAGCTGTTCCAGCCTTCCTGGCCTTCGCCTTCCCGAAGCAGCACCATTCTGTCTGCCAGGTCGAAAACCTTCAAACGGTAGCCTTGAGTAATGGGCAACTCAAACTCAAAGGTCGCATTACCGCTGGTAGGATTTGGATACAAACGCAGGCTAAGTTCTTTTTCAAGTACTGAGCCATTTCTTGGTCTCCAATCATCACCATTGCCCTTCAAACTGAGGAATGGCAGCACAGTAACCTCAGATACGCAAGTTGCTGCATTTCCACTCCAGTCTTGCACCACTATGGTCAGAAAGTTCAACCCAATATTGGCATTTGTATACACGGTTGCAAACGGACTGTATGACCACACGTTACAGTTATCCGTACTGTTTCCGGCGAGCGAAGAGGAAAATACTACAGCATACCCGGAAGAATTCAGCTTTACAATGACGTCATCACAAACTGGTGAAGGTGGGATAGTATCCCTCACGGTTACATAAGCCAGACAAGTGCTTACATTGTTGAAATTATCCCTCACGGTCATCGTAACCGGCCATTGCGGCCCCGACAGGTCAGAACAATTGAAATCCGTTTGACTAAGGAAAATGTTCTTAATACCGCAGTTGTCAGAGCTACCGTTATTCACATCAGAAACCTGAAGCGTTGCTTGTCCATACTCATCAAGGAATACTTCGGGGTTCCTGCACACGGCAATTGGCGGAGATTGATCCCCCACCGTTACCAGAGCAGAACAAGTGGCCGTGTTGCCACCTGCATCTGTTACAACCAGCGTGACAAAGGTTTTCATACCTATGTTGGAACAATTCAGGGTATTTGGTGTGACCGACAATGTAAAGGAGCAATTGTCGCCACTTCCGTTGTCGATATCATCAGGTGACAATGTCACGGAGCCATTCGGACCAATATCAACGGTGAGGTTCTGGCAAAATGCCGTTGGCTGAATATTATCCACTACCGTAATTGTAGCATAACAGAAACCCTGATTAAAGCTCTGATCCCGGCCAAACAGCTTCACCGTATTGTCTCCAATATCAGAACAAGTGAACATTGTTTGAGACACGCTCAGGCCCAGCAGCGAGCAATTATCGAAGCTACCATCATTCACATCAGATACCTGTAAGGTAGCCTGACCGTTGGCATCCAGAAAAATAGTCGCAGGCTTGCATTTCACTGTGGGCGGTATCAGATCAACAACCGTAACTGTAGCCGTGCAGGTTCCCGTATTGCCATTATTGTCGGTAGCTGTAAGTGTCACCACATTGGCTCCCAGATTAGAACAATTGAATGTGTTTGGGTTCAAAGACAAGCCAGCAACGCCACAGGCATCGTTCGAACCATTATTAATCGCTCCCGGGCTGACAGATCCATTGCCGTTGGCATCGAGCTGAACAGTGGCATTTTGACAAATAGTTGTGGGAGGAATGTTATCCTGCACCGTAATGGTTGCTGTGCATGTTCCCGTATTGTTGTTGACATCGGTTGCGATTAGGGTGACCACATTCACACCTACATTGGAGCAATCAAAAACCGTTTGACTTAATGAGAAACCGGCAATTCCACAGGCATCGCTGGTTCCATTGTTTACATCCCCGGGATTCGCGGAACCGGTCCCGTTTGCATCCAGTTGAACAATTATATTCTTGCACATGGCCGCTGGTGGCACATTGTCTTCCACCGTGATGGTGGCTGTGCAGGTTTCGACGTTATTGTTCACATCAGTTGCGGTGAGCGTTACTACCGTCATCCCCACATCCGAGCAGTCAAAAGCCGTTTGACTGAGGCTAAGTCCTGCAATGCCGCAGGCATCATTAGAGCCGTTATCTACTTCGCCGGCGCTGGTGCTTCCATTGCCATTTACATCCAGCTGAATAATCACATTCTGACAAAGGGCAGTTGGCGGTATATTGTCTTGCACGGTAACAGTAGCTGTACAACTATTCGTATTGCTGTTTACATCTGTAACGGTTAGGGTAACAACATTTATCCCAACATCTGAACAATTGAAGTCTGTTTGGCTAAGGCTTAACCCTGAAATTCCACAGGCATCACTAGAACCGTTATTTACATCTCCGGTACCCAGCACACCGTTGCCGTTGGCGTCCAGCTGCACGTTCACGCTCTGGCACAGCGCCGTTGGCGGCACATTGTCTTCAACCGTGATGGTAGCCGTACAGGTACTGATATTGCTGTTTACATCGGTTGCAGTAAGTGAAATAACGACAGTGCCAACATTGGCACAGGTAAAGCTGCTTTGGCTAAGCATCAGGCTGCTGATACCGCAGGCATCATTGGAACCGTTATCCACATCAGCTGCATCCAGAGCGCCATTTCCGCTGGCGTCCAATTGAACGGTAACATCCTGACAAATCGCCGTTGGATCTACATTATCTTCTACGGCGATGGTAGCCGTACAGGAATTCATGTTATTGTTTCCATCTGTAACAGTTAACGTGACAACGGTTGTGCCGACATCCGAACAGTCAAAGCTTGTCTGACTAAGGCTTAGGTTAGCAATTCCACAGGCATCGCTCGAACCGTTATCCACGGCGCCAGCCGTGGTGTTTCCGTCGCCGTTTGCATCCAGCTCTACGGTAACATCCTGACAGATTGCCGTTGGCGGCACATTGTCTTCCACGGTAATGGTTGCCGTGCAGGTATTCGTATTGCTGTTTACATCTGTAACGGTAAGGGTCACAACGTTGGCACCCAGGTCGGCACAGGTAAAGCTGCTCTGGCTAAGGCTTAGTCCGCCAATGCCGCAGGCATCACTGGAACCGTCATTCACGTCGCTGTTGTTCACGGAGGCATTGCCGCTGCCGTCTATCTGAACGGTAACATCCTGGCAACTTGCACTTGGTGGCACATTGTCTTCCACGGTAATAGTTGCCGTGCAGGTTCCGGTGTTGTTGTTCACATCCGTTGCGGAAAGGGTCACTATGTTGGTGCCGACATTGGCACAGGTGAAGCTGCTTTGGCTCAGGCTCAATCCTGAAATTCCACAGGCGTCATTCGAACCATTATCCACTGCTGCTGTACTCGTTGAGCCATTCCCTCCGGCATCCAGCTGAACAGTTACGTCCTGGCACAATGTCACAGGTTGAATATTATCAACGATGTTAATGGTGGCAGTACAGCTTGCAGAATTGTTGGCGGCATCTGTCGCTGTAAGGGTTACTACCGTTGTTCCTACGTCGGAACAGTCAAAACTTGTTTCACTTACACTCAAGGAAACAATGCCGCATGCGTCGCTGGAGCCATTGTCCACGTCTCCGGTGCTAAGGGTGCCATTTCCGTTTGCATCCAGTTGCACGGTGGCACTGTGGCAGGTAACATTGGGATCTCCATTGTCTTCCACTGTTACCGTAGCCGTACAGGTATTGGTATTGTTATTCGCATCAGTCACTGTCAAAGTGACAACATTTGCCCCAAGGTCATTACAATCGAAATTAGATTGACTGAGGCTTAGAAAAGCTACACCACAGGCATCGCTGGAGCCATTATTTACAGCTCCTGCGGAAGTAGAACCATTGCCGGTATTATCGAGCAAAACCGTCACATGCTGACAAAGTGCCTCAGGCGCTATATTGTCTTGAATGGTGATCATGGCCGTACAACTGGAGGTGTTGTTATTTACATCTGTAGCCGTTAAGGTCACCACAGAGGTGCCTACATCGGCACAATCAAAACTGGTTTCGCTCAAACTGAGGTTTGCAATACCGCAGGCGTCATTTGAGCCATTGTCAACCGCGCCGGCAGAAGTACTACCGTCACCATTAGCGTCGAGTTGAACGGTCTGGTCCTGACAAATAGCTGATGGGTCGATATTGTCTTCTACGGTAATCGTAGCTGTACAGAAGTCGGTATTGCTGTTTACATCAGTGACTGTGAGTACAATTATCTGAATACCAACATCGGAACAATCAAAATTACTTTCGCTGAGGCTGTAAGAGGCAACGCCACAGGCGTCGGTTGAGTTGTTATTTACCTCTCCGGTGCTTAGCGTGCCATTTCCGCTGGCATCGAGTTCCACCGTAACGTCGTTGCAATAAGCTATCGGATCAACGTTGTCTTCCACGGTTACCGTGGCCGTGCAGGCACCTGTGTTGTTATTGACATCCGTGGCTGAAAGGGTAATTACATTAGCGCCTACATCAGTGCAGGTAAAACTGCTTTGACTCAAGCTCAGGCCGGCAATTCCGCAGGCATCATTTGATCCATTATTTACGACGCTGGCGCCAATAGTAACCATTCCACTTGAATTCAATTGTATTGTCGCATTGTTGCAAATGGCTGTTGGTTGTACATTGTCCTCTACGGTAACCGTTGCGGTGCAACTGGCAGAGTTGCCGTTCACATCACTTGCCGTTAACGTCACTATATTGGCGCCCACATCAGAGCAGTCAAAGATGCTTGTATTCAGACTGAGCATGTTGATGCCGCAGGCATCGTTTGAACCATTGTCTACATCGTTTGCGCTGGTGGAGCCACTCCCGCTGGCATCCAATTGAACCGTTAGGTTCTGGCACAGGGCAGTTGGACCCACATTGTCTTCCACGGTTACGGCTGCCGTGCAGGTACCCGTATTGCTATTTACATCTGTAGCTGTTAGGATAACCGTATTGATCCCAACATCAGCACAGGTAAAACCGGTTTGGTTGAGACTTAAGCTTCCAATTCCGCAAGCGTCATTTGAACCATTGTCCACGTTATTGGCAGAAGCTGATCCTTCACCATTTGCATCCAGTTGAACGGTAACACCCTGGCAAATCGCTGTTGGTTGTATGTTGTCTTCTACGGTAACGGTAGCCGTGCAGAATCCGGTATTGTCATTAGGATCGTTTACAGAAAGGGTCACCATGTTGTCGCCAACATCGGCGCAGGTAAAGCTGCTCTGGCTTAGAAACATACCCGCCGTTCCGCAGTTGTCGTACGAACCATTATTAACTGCCGAAGGAGTGGTTGATCCGCTTCCACTAGCATCCAGTTGGACAGTTACGTTCTGGCAAATGGCTGTAGGAGGAAGATTATCAACAACAATAGCGAAACCATTACAGGTTGCAATATTGCCGGAAGCATCGGTAACTGTAAGGGTGACCGTGTGTGTACCGATGTCGGAACAATCGAAACTTGATTCGCTTAGACCATAAGATGCAATGCCGCAGGCATCGTTGGAGCCATTACCCACTTCTCCTGTGCTGAGTGTCCCATTTCCATCGGTATCCAGTTCTACTGTAACATTGTTACAATTAGCCGTCGGATTAATATTGTCTTCAACAGTAACGGTAGCCGTACAGGTTCCGGTGTTGTTGTTTTCATCCGTGGCTGAAAGGGTGATTATATTAGTGCCAATATCATCGCAGGTAAAAGTGCTTTGGCTCAAGCTGAGACTGGCAATGTTACAAGCATCGTATGAATTATTGTCTACTGCGTTTGCAGTAGTGGAGCCATTTCCGCTGGCATTCAACTGCACCGTTACATTGTTACAATAGGCCGTTGGCTGTACATTGTCTTCCACAGTAACCGTTGCAGTACAGGTGCCGGTATTGTTGTTTACATCCGTGGCAGTGAGGGTAACCACGTTGGCGCCTACGTCGCCGCAGGTAAATGCGTCGGTGCTGAGACTTAGTCCGCTGATTCCGCAAGCGTCGTTGGAGCCGTTATCTACAGCGTTTGCTGTGGTGAATCCACTACCGATAACATCCAGTTGAACCGTCACATTCTGGCATAGAGCTGTCGGGGCTATATTGTCTTCCACGGTGATGGCAGCGGTGCAGGTGCTCATATTGCTGTTTGCATCCGTGGCCGTCAGGGTGACGGTATTGACACCCACATCAGCGCAGGTGAAACTGGTTTGACTAAGGCTTAATCCCGAAATGCCACAGGCGTCATTTGACCCATTATTCACGTTATTTGCAGTTGTAGAACCTTCTCCGTTTGCATCCAGTTGAACTGTAACACTCTGGCATATAGCTGTAGGATCTATGTTGTCTTCCACCGTAACAGTTGCAGTACAAGAAGATGTGTTACCGGTAATGTCGGTGACGGTAAGTGTGACCACGGTTGTTCCCACATCCGAACAACTGAAAGTATTTGGCGCTGCTGAAAAGTTCACCGGATTGCAAGTGGCGCTGCTTCCGCCGTCTATGTCCGCCGGATCGAGGGTGGCGGATCCGGAAGCGTCGAGTTCCAGGGTATAATCAGCACAGGAGGCCATTGGCGCGGCGCAGGAGAAAGTCAGGGTTGATGACTGAATGATAACCCCATAATCGTCGCCGTCGAAACTGCTGCTTGTATTTCGCTCGCCGTCCTGCCAGCCGAATATGGCTGTTGAATTCCGCAGTGCTATGGCAGAAAACTGTTGGAAATTGGTGATGGTCACGTTTATCAGTGTTTCGTCGCCGAGTGCAAAACCAAGGTTGTGATAGAGCTGGGCGTACACGCCGAAGAAATCGCCGTCCTGACCATAGCTGTTCCATGAAACCAAAAAATGGCCGCCGCCGTTCATTTGTACTTCAGGGTTGTCCTGTGCCCCGCTGGTAGTGGTATTTACCAGAAATTCACTGCCAACTGCCGTGCCGGTATTGTCGTACAGCTGACCATAAATACCTTCCTGGGAACCATCCTGGGTATTGCTCACCCAAACCACTACATAATTACCAAGAGTGTCTGAGGAGACCCTTGGGCTTAGCTGTGCATTGGTCGTTTCTGTATTCACCATGGTTTCGCCTCCCTGTGCCACACCTGAATTGTTGTATCGCTGCATATATACCCCGAAATCATCACCATCCTGCGCAAAACTCTGCCAGACCACTACAAAATCGCCGTCTTTATCCATGGCGATATCCGGGTAATTTTGTGCTTCAGCCGTGGTGGTATTTACGATTGTTTCAGAGCCAAGTGCCGTGCCTGTATTATCATAGCGTTGGTACATAATGTCCAGTTCGCTTTCCCATACTACGGTGAAGTTACCGCTGTCGTCCATGGCCACCCGTGGGCGTCTTTGCTGTCCGGCAGTAGTTGTATTCACCAGGAATTCGCTTCCTACAGCTGTACCTGTGTTGTCATAAAGCTGTGCATAAATTCCCCAGCCATCGCCGTCCTGAGTATAGCTTTGCCACACCACTATAAAGTTGCCATCTACATCCATGGCAATGGCCGGAAAACGCTGATCATTTGAAGCTGTTGTATTTACCCTGAATTCAACACCCACAGGTGAATCGGTGTTATCGAATTGCTGGCAGAACACACCATATCCATTGCCGTCGTGACCGAAACTTTCCCAAACTACGGCGTAATTCCCGGAGGTATCCATGGCTACAGCCAGCCATTGCTGGGAATTTGAGCTACTTGTATTTGCCTGGATCTCTGTACCGGATAGCGTTATCTGGGCTGATATGAAGCCCGGCATCATTACAGCAAACAGACTTATTTGGATAAGCTGTAAAAACTTTTTCATAACATAATTATTTTGTGGCTCCCTTGCATGGGTCATTAGGGAAACTGCTATTTAGGTATAGACAATGATGTAATTTGCTCCTGCTGCATTTTCACAGTAGCCAGTATCTGATCCAGATCAGCCTGATGTTTGTTCAATTTCTGATCCAGCTCCTGTACAGCTTTTGTCAGCGGCACATTGAACTCTGCATAGCGCAAACCATACACCTCATTTTCATTTTGAGGAACATCTACCCCGCTGAATTCATAACCGCATTGTTTGGCAGCTTCTTCCACTTCCTGGGCTATAAAGCCGGTGTACCGGGTATTTTCTTTTTCTGCAAATGCGGCTTCCAGATCTTCTGTGCAATCATGGTGGAAGGTGAGGAGCTTACGTGCATCGAAATGGTAAGTAACCGGCCGCAGGCGGTTGATAAAATCGAGGCCTGGTACATCTGCGCGGACATCGTATTTGAAGCGGCCGTCTGAAGTGGCTGTCCAGTTTACCACGCCACCGATGGTGCTCATGGCGTCGTTGCCCACATACACTTTGTTAGCGGCAGTCACGGATACCTGGTAACCAATGGCAATGGAGTTGGTTCCGGTGACATTGCTTTCGGCACCAATGGCAATGGATTGAGCCGGAGTCACGGATGCCTGATATCCGATGGCAACGGAGTTGTTGTTATCAATAAATGTATTGGATCCAATGGCGATGGAATTGTTGGCATCGATGTTCGCACCATATCCAATTGTGATGATGTCATTACCATCCAATACGGCACTGGCGCCCATAAAAACGGTACGGTTATTTTTATTACCGCTTACACCATTCGTCTCAAAATTGGCCCATGCACCCATACCCACATTGTCCTCTCCTTCCCGGTTTGCGGAACCGGTATCATAGCCTATGTAGGTGTTACGGGCGGCATTATTCCTGTCATTGGTGCGGTTGTTATCCCAGCCGGCATTAGCGCCAACAAACGTGCACTGACTTGCATACTCTGTATTATGGCCGGCAGCGAAACCCACCATGGTATTCCCATCAGCTTCACCCATGTCACCACCGGCGCCGGCGCCCAGACAGGAGTTATACCATCCGGTTTTATTGTCCTCACCGGCAGCATAGCCAATATTGGAGTGCAAGCCATTTACAGCAGCTTGTCCACCAACAAATGTATTGTGGGAACCTGTCGTATTGCCTTTCCCAGCCCAGCGTCCAATAAAAGTGTTGTCGTCCCCGGTAGTATTGTTGTAACCGGCATCTTCGCCGATAAAAACATGGCGGTTGCCTGTTGTATTAAACCTGCCTGCCTCCTGGCCGATGAAAACATTGTCGGCACCAGTTGTAGTAAAACGGCCGGCTTCATTTCCAATGAATACCAGGTCACTTGCCGCACCGCTTTGCATGCTTGTCCCGGCCCTCGCGCCAATGACTACATTATCACTGAAACCTGTACCGGAAGTGCCTGCCCTGAAACCGATAAATATATTGTCGGTACTATTGGTATTGCTTTCGCCCGCTTTGGCGCCCAAAAAGGAAGAAAATGAGCCAGTTGTTACATTTTTTCCAGCTCCGGATCCCACCAGTGTACAGGAATCGGCAGTAGTGATGCTCATACCAGCTTCATTGCCGTATAGGGTATTGCCGGTTTGCGCAAAAACCATGGTATGGCTAAGGAAAAGCATCCAGCAAATGGCTGATGATTTGATTATGAACTTGTGCATCTCAGTTTATTTTTTATTGGCTGAATAGGAGGGTGAGTTGTTGGATATTACGGGCTTGTGGGCTTTTGTGAGGGCACTAATATGCTCCTGCTGTGTTTTTATTTTGGCCAGCAATTGCTCAATTCGCGCTTCCTGACTTTTCACTTTTTCATCCAGTTCCTGAACGGCTTTCACCATCGGCACACTGAACTCAGCATATCGAAGCCCGTACACATCGTTCTTCGAGGCAGGAGTATCTACACCGCTGAAGTCGTAATTGGATGCTTTTGCGGCTTCTTCCACTTCCTGCGCGATAAAGCCGGTATACCGGGTGTTTTCTTTTTGTTGAAAAGCCGTTTCCAACGATTCTGTGCAGCCCTGTTGGTATTCATGCAGTTTACGGGAATCAAAATTGTAGGTGACCGGATGCAGGCGATTGATAAAATCAAGTCCGGGCACATCCTCCCGAACATCCTTTTTAAATCGGCCATCGGAAGTGGCAGTCCAGTTTACACTACCGCCAATGGAAGTGACGGCGCTGTTGCCAAAGTGCACCTCATTGTGCCCGGGGCATACAGCCTGGTAGCCTATGGCAACGGCGTTGGAGCCGGTGACGTTGGTTTCGGCACCAATGGCAATGGATTCGGCTTGTGTGGCAGTGGCATTCTGGCCAATCGCAATGGAGTAGTTGTTGTCGACAAAGGATTTATTGCCGATGGCGATGGCATTTGTGGCATCCCCATCAGCATCATATCCCACCGCAATTACATCATTGCCATCAACCTGGGCGTTGGCGCCGATAAATACTGTTCGGTAGTTGCGGCTACCGCTTCCGGTTTGCTGAAAATCTGCGTAGGTACCTATTCCAACATTGTCTTCGCCTATGCGATTGGTAAAACCGGCTTCATATCCTACATAGGTATTCCGGTTGGCATTGGTTTCACTGTTTGTGCGGTTATTTTCCCAGCCTGCAAAAGCGCCTACCATAGTACATTCATCCGCATACCTGGTATTGAACCCACATATATAGCCTATCAAAGTATTGCCATTTGCATCCAGTGATCTGGCGCCGGCGCCATTGCCCATGAGGGTGTTAAAGCTCCCGGTCGTATGAAAATAGCCTGCAGCAAGTTCATTTGAACTTATATTGTCATTCCCATCATTGGCAGCCCCAATAAATGTATTGCTAACCCCGGTTGTATTGGCTTGTCCGGCCTGCCGTCCTATAAATGTATTGTCATCAGCATCTGTATTACTTATACCTGTTTGATCGCCGATGAAAACATTTGATCTGCCTGTGATATTGTCGCGGCCTGCATTGTCGCCGATGAACACATTGTCGCCTCCTGTTGTTGTTTCCCGGCCAGCCTCCGTGCCGATGAAAACATTGTCGCTGGCCGAGGCGTTGGTAATGTTTAGGCCGGCTCTGGTGCCGATAATGGTATTGTTGGAAGCGCTTGTTCCAGAGGAGCCGGCTCTGAAACCAATATAGGTATTGTCGTTTCCGCTTGAATTGGCTTGCCCTGCCATGGCGCCCAGAAAGGTGTTGAACGACCCTAAAGTAGTGCTTCTGCCAGCTCCTTCTCCAACCATCGTACAGGAGTCGGCGGTGGTAATGCTTATTCCTGCCTCATTGCCATACTTGGTGTTGCCAAGTTGCGCTTTCAACGGGGATTGAGCAAGTAGGGCCACACAGCAAATGGCGATAATCTTGATTATTGAATTATTCATGGTTGGTATTATTTTTTGCTATTTGTGAATTGAGTGGGTTCAGTTGAGCCACCGCCAAGTTTTTCCAGCGAAGTGATCTGTTCTTCCTGCATTTTTACAATGGCTTCCAGTTGTTCTATAAGTACTTCCTGATCTTTTGCTTTCTGATCCAGCTCCTTTAGCGCCTTTACAAGTGGTACGCTGAACTCGGCATAACGAAGGCCATACACCTCCTGTGCTGAAACAGGAACATCCACCCCACTGAAGTCAAAATTTGATTGTTTGGCAGCTATCTCTACATCCTGTGCTATGAAGCCGGAGTACCGGATGTTTTCCTTTTGGGTAAAGGCCGTTTCAAGTGCTGTAGAATTTCGACTGCGGAACTCATGCAGTTTCCGGGCATTGAAGTGGTAGGTAACTGGTTGCAGGCGATTGATAAAATCGAGCCCGGGAACATCGTCGCGGAGGTTCTTTTTGAATCGGCCGTCTGAAGTAGCTGTCCAGTTTGCAATGCCGCCGATGGAGGTGGTGGCGCTGTTACCCAGGCTCACTTTGTTTGCGGTGGTAACGCTTGCCTCATACCCTATAGCCACTGAATTATTTCCAGTCACTTTGGCATCGGCGCCAAGGGCAATGGATTGAGTTGCCGTAAGGGTATCCTGATGGCCAATAGCCACGGATTTTTTTTGGGTAACAAGAGAATTTGATCCGATGGCAATGGAGCTGTCGGCTGTAACCCTGGATGCATAGCCTATGGCAATCAGGTCATTTCCATTTACCTTTATATCGGCGCCAATAAATAGATTTCGGTTATTAGATCCATTTGTGCCCTTACCGGTAAAATCAGCATTGGCGCCAATCCCTACATTATCGGAGCCTTCCTGATTGGTAAATCCGGTATAATAACCAACATAGGTATTCCGCAAAGCATTGTCCGTTTCGTTGGTTCGGTTATTATCCCAGCCGGCAGACACGCCAATAAAGGTGTTTTTATCGGCATACTCTGTATTCTGGCCACTTGACACCCCGATCATCGTGTTTCCGTCAGGAGTACTCATGTCGCCACCGGCGCCAGCTCCAAAGCAGGTATTATATTTTCCGGTTGTAATATGCAGGCCCGTCATATAAGGCCCGATCCCGTCCTCTGAACCGGGGTCACCTCCAATACAGGTATTAAAGGAACCGGTGGTATTACTAGACCCTACCAATCGGCCAACATATACATTGTTGTGTCCACTCGTATTGCTTTTACCGGCATCCTCTCCAATAAACACATTGCGACTACCTGTGGTATTGGCCAGTCCGGCTTCCTCTCCAATAATTATATTGTCGCTGCCGGTTGTAGTACTCAACCCTGCTTGCGTTCCGATGAGCACATTGTCGTTTACAGAGGAACCGCTAAAATTCGAACCGGCCAGGTTGCCAATAACAACACAATCGGAGAATCCGGAACCGGAAACCCCGGCTCTGTGACCAATTAAAATGTTATCGGTACCGTTGGTATTCGAATATCCGGCCAGTGAACCAAAGTATGTGTTGTACGATCCGGAAGTCAGGTTTTCACCGGCGCCTTCTCCAATAATCGTACAGGAATCGGCAAAGGTGATGTTCGCGCCCGCCTGGTTGCCAAGAAGCGTATTGCCCAGTTGGGCATGAGCGACAGAAATGCCAAGAAATAAGCCGCAGCAAATGGCGGGCAATTTGAATACAGAGATTTTCATGATCAGGAATGATTTGAATACTGGCTTGCCAGCATAAACGAAACATTTCAAATGTCTAAAATTAGTCCAATTACTCCATATCTGAAGCTCTAATTTTATATTAAATCAGGGCAAATGGCAAATGGAAAACAATAAGAGCATGTTTGGAAATTTAGTTTTTCACAGCGTCAGTATTTAGCAAGAATCATTTGACAATTGGCCCAAAGTATCCATGATTCCGAACTTTCTACTGTTTTCTCATAATCCTTGGATAGTCTACGGAAGAAATTAAACCATCCAAATGTCCGTTCACTAACCCAACGCCACTTAACAGGGACGAATCCTTTGGCAGTAGGTGGTTTGGATGAAACCTCCGGAATCACGCCGATTGCTTTTTTAGAGACTTCAAAAAATTCACCTTCGTAAGCCTTATCAACCAATATTCTTTTAGTCCTTTTCAAAGCTTGCTTCACTTCCAGAATTACCACCCCTCCGTATATACTGTCGCCGCCATTAGCAGCATGAACAACCACCCCCCAAACCAGACCAAGTGTATCAACCAAAACCTGACGCTTTCGGCCATTTATTTTCTTATTCCCATCAAGGCCACGCTCCTCAGAAATAAACGGCGCTAACTTAATTGATTGACTATCAACACATACTAATGATGGTGTTGCCTCCTTTTCAACTACAATCCTCTGCCTTGAGTTCAGCCTCGTATTTAATTCTCGCAAGGTTCCATCGTGACCCCATTTTCTAAAATAGTAGTAAACCGCACTCCAATCCGGAAAACAGGGTGGCAAATTCCGCCATTGGCTTCCTGTTTCGTTTATCCAACGAATACCATCTACCACTTTTCTCAAATCAATTCGTCTTTTCCGTTGCAAGGGCAAAAATTCTGCTATAACTTGCCATTGGGAATCAGTGAGAGGTTCAAACTTCTTTCGCATAACCTTATGAATTCGATACTCACAAGTTATGCACTGATTCCTATTTTTTATAATGTATCAAATTTCCAAACACGCTCTAAACACCTTGCAAAGGTATCGGCAGTCAATTGACAAAGTTTCCGCTTATGTTTCAAATGTTTCCGCTCATGTTCAATTTACTGGAAATTTGATATTGGATTTTGAAAGATTTAGCAATACGACGAAATCCCGAAACTAAATCCGCCCGTTAGCGCCGGCGGATTTCCGAGTATACCCACCATGCTGTTTGCTTCCGAAAAGTTACCAGCCCTTACGCCTGAGTGAAAAAGGCATGAAGGCCGCCAGTCTGATCGTACGCAAACACAGGTTAACGGAGATGTTCCTCATTGAGAAAATGGGCTTTGGATGGGAATCTGTACACGAGATCGCCGAAGAAATGGAGCATATCCGCGAAGTGAAATCTATTGAACCATTTGACGGTTCTCTGGTGGTCGAATATGCTGGCAACAAAGGCGAGACACTCAGCAGAATGGCTTGTGAACGTATTTTAGTAGAATAACCGCCATGTATTAGCAATTCCTGAAAGCAGCTTTCTTATACCCCTTCATTCACGTGTAGCAAACTCAAGCCATTAGCCACAACCCAATCACCCTTCATCCTCAAAGCTATCGCAGTGGTAATGCTGTTTGGGTCTTCTTGGCCGCTCGCCACCAGCACCGCCTTTTTTCTCGCTTTGCAATTTCTGGATCAGCCGGGTGCGTTCGTTTTTTACAGCTTCCTGCCTTTTTGCATCCTCTTCCCGATCGAAGTAAAGTGCGCCATCTACCCAGGTTTTTTCAGCTTTGGCGTAAATAGACAGAGGATTGTCGCTCCAAAGCACCACATCGGCGTCTTTACCTGATTTGATACTACCCACTCGGTCATCTACGTGCAAGAGTTTTGCCGGATTGATGGTGACCATTTTCCAGGCGTCTTCTTCGCTCATGCCACCGTACATAACCGATTTGGCTGCTTCCTGGTTTAGCCTGCGGGCCATCTCGGCATCATCGGAATTGATGGCAACCGTAACGCCCTGATCCATCATGATCCTGGCATTTTGCGGAATGGCTTCATACACCTCAAACTTGTATGCCCACCAGTCGGAAAAGGTGCTGGCCCCCGCGCCGTGTTTGGCCATTTTATCGGCCACTTTGTATCCTTCCAGGATATGCGTAAAGGTGTTTAGCCTGAATCCGAATTGCTCGGCAACCCGCATCATCATGGTAATCTCGGATTGCACATAAGAATGGCAGGTAATAAAGCGCTTCGATTCCATAATTTCCAGCAGAGCCTCCAACTCCAAATCTTTACGGAATGGTTTTCCCGATTTTTTCAATTTGCCGTATTCCTGGGCCCTTGTAAAGTAGTCCACATAGGTTTCTTCCACGCCCATACGAGTTTGAGGGAAACGGTCGCTGCTGGGAGAATTGCCCCGTTTTACATTTTCACCCAGGGCGAATTTGATAAACCCAGGCCAGTTAGCAAATTTCAAATCCTCCGGCGCGGCGCCCCAGCGAAGTTTAATAAGCTGGGTTTGACCGCCAATCGGGTTCGCCGAGCCATGCAAAATATGACTCGTGGTAACACCACCTGCCAACTGGCGATAAATATCCATATCCTCCGAATCAATGATGTCTCCTATGCGCACCTCGGCGCTGCTTTCCTGAGAACCTTCGTTTATGCCTCTTGAACCGGCTATGTGCGAGTGCTCATCAATGATTCCTGCCGTAAGGTGCTTCCCGGTTCCGTCTATCACAATGGCATCATCCTGAACGGGAAGTTTTTTGGCAATTTTTTCAATTTTTCCGTTTGAGAGCAATACATCTGCCTGTTTTAAAATACCGGCTTTCTCGCTTGTCCAGACCGTTACATTCTGGATTAGAAAACTTTGTTTTTGAGGCATTTCTGTGGTCCCGAATGCGGTAAACGGATAAACGACTTCACCCAATTCAGGTGTTTCTTTTGGATCCTGTTTTTTCGGTTTTTCCGGAGATGCAGCTTTAGTAAGTACCGCCTGCCAGTTTATCCAGTCCCCATTTTGAAGGGTCCCCTGGCCTTTCCATTCTCGTGTGCCGGCAATACCGCTTAGCGCCACCAGCGCTTTGTTGGTAGAATCGGGCTGAAAGGAGAGCGTAACAAATTGGTTGCTTGCATAGGTGAAATTCACCTTCACTTTTGAACTGTCGGCAGTAATGATCTGAGCCTCGGGAGACTCTGCTTTGCCGCTGATGTTCAGGGTATACGACTGATCGCCAAATTTCAAGTCATAAGTGCCCATTTTTTCGTGGGGCATGGATTTATCAGGACTTGTTTCAAAAGCTTTTCCGTTTGCCCAGTTCTCCTGGATTTTGGTACCTGAGTCAAATATATCTCCATCGGCAATGATAAAATTGGCCACCTTTCCTGTCTCCAGACTCCCAACTTTATCATAGGCATTGACAAAAGACGCCGGATTATACGTGAGCGCTTTGAGTGCCATTTCTTCACTTAAACCGTATTCAACTGCTTTTCTAAGATTCGTCAGGAACTTGGACTTGTCCTTGAGATCGCTTGAGGTAAGCGCAAATGAAATACCAGACTCCTGTAACCGTGCCGGGTTGGCCGGAGCCAGTTCCCAGTGTTTCAGGTCCTTTAGCTGGACATCCAGGGCATCAAATGGGTCGCGCACGTCATAGCCTTCGGGAAAGTCGAGTGGGACTATAAATGAGTACCCTGTTTTGACGATTTCGCGCATGCGCTGGTATTCATCACCAGCTGATTTTACGATGTACTTTTTGCCAAATTCATTTCCCAATCTGGCGATACGGAGCACATCGAGTTTATCTCCGGCTTCGAAAATTTGTGGTAGGGACTGAACTTCATTCCAGGCATCGAGCGAAAGATTTTTCTCCTGCTTGTACCCTTCAGCCTGGTACCACTGACCGTCCAGATAAGTTTGCCTTAATAGCGCAATAACACCCATCAGAGAGGTAGGGTATCTGGTTTTGCTGGAACCTTTTCGAAAAGATAAATGATGACTGGCCTTGTCAATGAGTATCATTTCCTGTTCCGGGTCGCTGCCCAGCAAAACCAGGGCGCCTGTTCCCCGGGAAATACCATCGGGGTGGTGCGTGAGTACGGTGCCAAATCCGGCTTTTCTATATGTATCAGCGGCTTTAGCGTCGTTGTTGAAATAGTCAACTGTGTTGTATTCGGGTGTCAGCGCTTCGTTCCATGAAAAAGCAGCACCTTTTTTGTTGTCGTCAGTATTGGCTGCTTGTTGACGTCCGCCGCCGCTTGTGCCTGGTTTAGGAGCAGGAAGTCCGTAATCTCCCGCATACAGATCAATAAATGATGGGTAGATGGTTTTACCAGTGCATTCGTGCAAAACAGCATCAGCCGGGATGGAAACATTCAGTCCGGCGAACACAATTTTGCCATCTTTTACGAGCAGGGTAGCGCTGTCGAGATGTGTTTTATAATCGACGTAAATGGTGGCATTTGTGAAGGCGTGTATGCCGGGTCTTTCATCGGTGGGTGCAGAGGCGGGGGTGGTTATTTGGGCGTAAATGGTATTTAACCCTATGAGATTGGCGAGCAACAGGCTTAACCAGCTATATTTTTTCATGGAAATAAATTTAATGGCGGTGAAAATAATTGAATAATGCCACTTAAACTATTTCCAGGGTACTCTGAGTTATCCTGATGGGGTCAACCGGAATTATCCTCCGGTTTTCTTTGAATCCGGAGCTATGTTGACCTTTTTCTCTTTTGGACTTCTATTGGCGTCCTTCAATGCTTTGCTGATGATCCATTCCAGCTGTCCGTTGACGCTGCGAAACTCATCAGCCGCCCACTTTTCCAATGCAGCGTACGCGGCTTCATCCAGACGAAGAACAAATGATTTTTTTGCTGACATATTAAAAAGCCGGTAGTTGCTGACTGCCAGCAACTACCGGTGAAAATTTTATTGATGGAGTGTTCCCGTGTTCAAAACGGGTTGTGCATTTCTGTCGCCGCAAAGTACAACCAGCAGGTTGCTGACCATCGCGGCCCTTTTTTCATCATCCAGTTCAATGATGTTCCGCTGCGACAGGTGTTCAAGGGCCATTTCAACCATACCTACGGCGCCTTCTACAATGGTGCTCCTGGCAGCTACAATGGCAGTAGCTTGCTGGCGTTGCAACATCGCCTGAGCGATCTCGGTGGCGTAAGCCAGGTTGTTGATCCGCGCTTCAATTACTTCAATTCCGGCCAGTTCGAGACGCTCGCTGATCTCCTGAACAAGTTTGTTATTCACCTCATCGGAACTGGTACGCAGCGTAACGGTAGCATTCTCGTCTTCCAGATTATCATAAGGATACAATCCAGCCAGCATACGCAGAGCCGCTTCACTTTGGATTTTTACAAACTGAGGATACTGTTCCACGGCGAAAGCAGCTTTAAAAGTGTCTTTTACCCGGTACATAACCACCGCGCCGATCATAAGTGGATTGCCTTGATGGTCATTTACCTTGATGGTGGGAATATCCAGGTTGACAGCTCTCAGGGAAACTTTCCTTTTGGTATAGAAAGGATTGGTGTAAAAGAAACCACTATCCTTAACCGTTCCAACATAATCGCCGAATAGCGTCATTACACGGCTGCTGTTTGGTTCAATGGCTATAAAGCCCGGGGCGATAAAAAAGGCTGCCAAAATAATGAGAATTATCCCGATTATCACGGAGCCGGAGATGATCAGGGCTACCCCGCCTACCAGCATCAGAAATAATACCAGCAACATTAGCCAGCCGGAAGGTGATTTTATTGTCTTTTCCATAGTCAGTTTATTTGAATTGATATTAATTTGATATCAAAAGTATATTGAAAAATCCATTTCACCAAACAACTCTCTATGAATGGAATAAATTCTTCGACTAAAGCGAGAATTAGCTAATTTGATAATGATTAAATTGCACTCCGCACTCCGCATTCAACATTTATCATTATTCATGCAGCAATCCTGAAGCTCTTTGCACCATACAAAAAACCATAGCTTATGACCGAACCAAATCAGAGGGAATTGCTCAAAAAGTGCCGGAGAGGAAACGCCGGGGCTCAGCATACGCTGTACAAGTTGCACAAGGATCGTTTGTTTTCTTTGTGCTTGCGTTATGCTAAGGATCATCCGGAGGCTCAGGATATGTTGCAAGATGCATTTATCGCCATTTTTCGCGATTTGCATCAATATAATGGCTCGGGAAGTCTGGAAGGCTGGCTGCACAGGGTCACCGTAAGGGCAGCTCTTCAGCATCTTAGAAAGAAAAACCCGCTTCGACAGGCAGAAGAGTTTGACATGCAAATATCAGATTCATTCACTTTTTCTCCTGACACTGATTTGAACAGCGAAGCCATTTTAAAAATGGTACAGCAATTACCCGATGGTTACCGCATGGTTTTCAATTTACGCTGCGTAGAGGAATTTTCATATCCGGAAATCGCAGCAGCATTAGGGATAGCCGAAAGCACAGTAAGGTCCCAATATGCCAGAGCCTGCAAACAGTTGCGGTTTCTGGTGGAAAAACTTTTAATCTGTGCCTAACCACAAACAAAGATTGACATGGAAAATACCAATACACCGAATCCGGATTTTGAAAAATATCTGAAGAACAACCTGCAAAAGGTTAATAAATCACCTGACGACGAACTTTGGGGACGAATCATACATGAGCAGTCGCGAACAAATATGCGTCTGAAATTAAAGCAATATGCCTGGTATGCCCTGGGTGTTTTGGTCACCTTGGCGTTGGTGAGTGGATTGTGGTATGACAAATTGTTTGATAAAAACCAAAAAACAGGGCCGGAACAGGAAATTCAGCAGCCGATTCAGGAGCGGAAAAGTGAAATGGTAGATGTGTTGGGTATTAATGCAGAAAATGATGAACCACAAACCACCCGTAAATCAGCTGACATACCTGCATCTGCGCCCAACTTTAGTACCCGAATCAATTCAGTACCTGGAAACACCCAAAGCTTCCAGGCGGAAGAGGGGATAAGCTATGAAAACCCGATTACGGGAACCACCGTAAAAATCCCGGCAAACAGCCTGATGGATACAGAAGGAAATGCGGTCTATGGGGAAGCCGAATTGTATTTCCGTGAATACCGATCTGTTGCCGATTACCTGGCCTCGGGAATCCCCATGCACTACACTGACGATCGCGGCCAGTACTTCTTTAACTCCGGTGGTATGTTCGAAGTGCGGGTTTCGCAGAGAGGAACTCCACTAAGCATAAAAACCGGTAGTGATTACACCGTGAACTTCAGCCCTACCCAGAACTTAAAAGACGCAAGCCTGTATTTCCTCGATGACCAGTCAAAAGCATGGGAGTTTATTCCGGAAGCTGCATTTGGACAACAAAACCTTACAAAACCACCGGTAGCCAGTGCCATGGAAGTTGCCATGAATAATATTGCCAAACGGGGCGCATCCTGCCTGCCCGATTTGGTAACACCAGTAGACAATCCGAACCCGGCTGCTTTTATCAAACTAGGAGTGCAAACCGGATACGATCTGGCCACCGGAAAGATCAGCATGCCTACCTGGTTTAAGAAAAACCCGTTTCTGACCGACAATCAATTGCTGTTCAGACTAGAGCGGGGATTGATCCAGATCAAATGGCACAAAGACCAGGGGCGCCTCTTTTTCCCGGAAGACCTGAACCACTATTTCACAGAGCTGACCGCCTTAAAGGATTGCTATTTCACCTTTAATGCGGATTCAATGGGAGGCGCTACCAATACAAAATACGCAAGCAAAAATGATTACTGGCAACGGATCATCATCAGCCATGAAGGAGGAAAGGATTGCTTCATAACCCTCTTCGATGGAAAAGAAAATCAAATGCAGTTCCACTCAGTGCTAAAGGGAAGTACAGAAAATGAAAACTTTGATCCCGAGGCTGTCATGGCAGAATACAACCGCCTTCGCAATAAGCGATTGCAGGACTTTGGCGCAAAAAACAAGGCGCTTCGGTCATTCCTATTTGCGGCTTCCATTTTCAAACCAGAGGGTGAATGGTGTCTTTCACCACAAGATTGGCTGGAGTATTTTGAGCAAAACCATCCGATGATGGCCGATCGGTACGACAAGTTGATTACAGAAGGGCTTGCCCAAAACGATGAACTTGCCACAAAAGCATGGGATGATTGGCAGGCGAAACTATTAGGACTGAGATTTGCCAGGAACCAGGATGGCTCTATGAATAAAGAGTTAGCCTCCAGTAGCTTGAGATATTCACTCAGACTAAGCAAATTTGGAACCTATAACTGCGATCAGATATTCAGATTTGGAAATGGAAAAAACCAATATGTTCTGGCTACTTATAAAACACCGGAAGGTGTAACGATAAATCCTTTCAGCGTTTGTCTCCTGGAACGCAGTTCCAGGATATTCATTACCCAGCCAAATGTTGATAAGCTATTCAGTGCTGAAGGTCGCCGTCTCGACGTAATCATTACTGACCTCAACGGCCGTCAATATCACTACCCGGCAGAAAAATACGCCAGTCAACCATTTGACAAAAACAAAAGCACCGTCCTCACGCTCGACGATGTAACCGAAAGAACAAACAGCCCGAGAGCGTGGATGGAACTACTTGAAATTTAGTGGACAATGAACAAAGAACAATGAACAATGAGTATTGGACAATGAACAGTGGATAATACAAGGGACGTGAATATTACAAAGGTAGGTCTGGCTAAAATGTTGTATGCCAATCCATTGAATCATATTGTCCATTACCCTTTGTTCATTGCCCTTTGTTCTTTGTTCTTTGTTCATTAAAATCAGCTTCCCGAGTCCGATTTATTGCCGTCAAAGCGTTTGCGCCATTCGGCTTCATCGAGCACTTTTAGCTCGCCCAGTTTTTCTTTTTTAAGACCGGCATTCAACTCTTTCAACTCTTTGTCGAAATAGGCGTTTGCCTTTGTTTGAGCGTCTTTCAGTTCCTCTTTTAATGATTTTGCACCATCAACAAATGATTGTGTGGAAGCATTGTCAGAGAGTTCGGTCATAACATACAGTTTGCCGATTCGGGCGCGGAGTTGTTGTTCTCCAGTGATGCCTTTGGATTCAATGGTTTCCGTGAGTATTTTACGAAACTCTTCCATTTTATTGCTGTAGGCATCCAGTTTGGATTTCAATTTTTGGTTTTTCACTTCGGGCAATCGCTGGTCAACGGTATCTTTCATCGACTTTACCTGGGCTTCGAGCAGGCCGAGTTCTTCCACCATGTTGAACAGCTCGGTAGAATTGGCCCTGCGTTTTGCATAATCCAACTCCGGTTGGACTGGATCTGGTATTAGCTTCAGTTTACCTTTGTCGTAATAGTCGCCTGCTTTGATTGTCACTATATAATCACCTGGTTCAACCATTTGGCCAACAAAGCCGGCAAATACGCCAAATTCACCTTTCACCATAACCCCGCTTGCCGCCTTTGGCGGCGCAGAACGCATGTCCCATCGAACGAAGTTTACACCCTTACGCTTGGTTCCGGGGAGCGTGGCAATCAGGTTTTTACCACTGGGGTCATATATTTCAATGGTCACATCTCCGGAACTCAACCGGCCTTTCAGGTAGTATGGAATTACCGCCATTTCCGTGGTGTTGGGTCCGGCATAAGAATCGGTGTTTGGAAATCCCTGTCCATAATGTCCACTGGTGATGGCTACTGATCGGGTAGGCAACATAGCCAGGTCTTTTGAAAGGACTTCGCCGGTAAGGTTTCGAAGTGGCGAAATGTCATCCACAATAAAGATTCCGCGTCCGTGCGTAGCCACTACCAGGTCGTTTGTTTTGGGGTGGATGACCATATCTCTAACCATGGCGTATTCAGGCATGTTTGATTTATAAAGCACCCAGCTTTCACCGCCATTGGTGCTTAAATACAAGCCAAATTCAGTACCCAGGAATAGTAGATCCGGATTTTCAGTATCTTCTATAATTACACTTGCGAAACCTTGTAGAACCTTGTCCTTACTGATGAGCGACCATGTTTTCCCGCCGTTTGTTGACTTAACGGCATACGTATTCATATCGCCATAAGCATGGTTATCGAAAGTGGCATATACCACGTTTTTATCAAAATGGCTCGGTGTAACCCTGCTAACCCAGGCGCCGGCAGGAACACCTTCCACACTTTGGGATACCAGTTTCCAGTATTTACCGCCACTTTCTGTCATCTGAATATTGCCATCATCTGTACCCACATAGATCAGGTTTTCATCAAGAGGAGAAAGTCCTATTGTGAAAATGGTACAGTGGTTTTCAGCTGTGGTGTTATCGAGTGTCACACCGCCGCTTTCCGCCTGTTTTTGTTTTTCCTTATCGTTCGTGGTAAGGTCTGGAGAAATGCGCTGCCAGCTAAATCCCTGGTCATCCGTCTTAAACAGGAATTGGGCGCCCATGTACAGGGTTTTGGGATTTTTAATGCCTTTTACAATGGGCGTGTTCCAATTCCAGCGGTATTTTTCTTCGCCCTTCAGTGGTTGTGGCTGCACAAATTGCGTTTGATTGGTGTGCGTGTTCACTTTCGTGATCAAACCACCCTGACTTTCGCAGTAAATGATCTCGGGATCGGAAGCATCGGGTTGCACCCAAAATCCATCGCCTCCACCAATCGGGTCCCAGTCTTTATTTTGAATGCCACCTGAACTTTGGGAAGGTCCCCGCCATGAACCATTATCCTGCAATCCGCCATACACCATGTATGGCGACTGATCATCAATTTGCACATGATAAAATTGTGAGATGGGCATGGTATTTAGGTGGGTCCAGGTGACGCCGCGATCGAGGCTCATGTATAAACCGCCATCTGTACCCAGGTACATGTGGTTGGTAGAATTCGGGTTTATCCACAAGGCATGGTGATCGGAGTGAACCCAGCCTCCGTCATTGGAGGCCTCACTGAATGAGTACCCGCCGTCGTTGCTATAGGAAAAGGAAAAGGCAGGGCGGTACACGCGTTTCGGATCCTTGGGATCCACCACGATGGTACTGAAGTAGAACGGTCTGGCCGTTACATTTGAATTGGCGCTCTGGTATTTCCAGCTTTCCCCGCCATCGGCAGAGATCAGCAGGCTTGTTTCCTTGCTTTCTACAATAGCGAGCATGTTGTCGGGAGCGCTGGGCGCCAGGGCCAGGGCTATGCGACCAATTTCTCCTTCGGGGAGACCATTGGTGATCTTCCGCCAGTTTTTACCCCCGTCGGTACTTTTATAAAGGGCACTACCAGGGCCTCCTGATTCGAAGGAATAAGGTGTGCGTCTGAACTGCCACATGGAAGCCAGTAAAACATCCGGGTTTCTGGGATCCATGATGATATCGGCACAGCCTGTTTTCTCATCGGTATACAATATCTTTTCCCAGTTTTTGCCGCCGTCTGTGCTTTTGTATAATCCCCGCTCGGGGCTGTCGCTCCAGAGTGGACCGGGCACGGCAACAAGCACCGTATTTGGGTCATTGGGATGCAGGATGATTTTGGAGATGTGTTCGGTGTTTTCCAGTCCTACCCGGACCCAGTTTCGACCGGCATCTGTACTTTTAAAAAGTCCTTTCCCTACGGAAACGGTATTGCGCATATTGCATTCGCCGGTTCCAACCCAAATGGTGTCCGGGTGTGCCTGATCTATGGTTAAACATCCAATACTCTGAGGGTGCTTATCGAAAACAGATTCGAAGGTTATCCCGGCGGTTGTGCTTTTCCATACCCCGCCACCGGCAGTTCCTACGTACAGGATCTTTGGGGAGTTTATAACTCCGTCAATGGCAGTAGTCCTGCCACCCATTACTGCAGGCCCAATAGAACGGGCCTCCATAGCTCCAAAGGTAGATGAGCTTATTTTTTGTGCGTGCAGATTAAAGCTTGCCAGAAGGCAGAAAGAGATTAGGAAGTGTTTCATTTTTAACATCATGTAGGTAGAAGAAAGGCGTATAAATGCAGAATGCGGAGTGCGGAATGATGAATGCGGAGTGCGGAATGATATTCTGAATTCAAAATCAAGATTTTAGATTTTGAATTCGATATTTCCATTAAGAAGTCTCAGGAATTAATTACCAGGAGAAATTAGAAAAATTCCGCGCTCCGCACTCAACTCTCCGCACTCCGCATTCTATAATAAACAACCTTACTTTTTAGGCATTTCAAAGATTGCGTTATCCACTTCTGGATTGAACTCAAGTTTAGTCATCGTAATGGTTGAATTACCCATTCCACCACCAACTTGTTGGATGGTAAAAGGCATAACGATACCATCCTGGTCTTTGAAATTGGAATAGAGGGTTTCGCTTTCAACAGATTTGCCATCAACATCCTGAACGTCCACACGCTTGATTTCGTAGTAAGTTTCCGGATCGAAGAATGAGTATTCTGTTTTTTCACCTTTGTCGACCTTGATCTTGATGCAGTCTACACCTTCTACATCTTCGGTGCCGACATATTCAAGTTTGTATCCTTTTTCCTTGTACCCTACGAGCGTACCATCGATATCGGTCATATCGCTCATTGATTTGATCTGATCATCGGTAAGAGGTTCCGGGTCGTTTTGTCCGGCAAATGGATTGGTAGCCCAACCAGCGTCGCCATTAACTACCACTGTTTGCTCCATCCCCATAACGGAAACATCCATACGAGCAGCTTTGTCTCGGATGGCGGTCATACTCCAGCCAATGGTCATGCCTGCTGCGGCATCGGAAGCTATATTGGCGTCCATTTTAATGCTGTTGATGTTGGCCCACTTATCGCCACCTGTGGCCTTGAGGTGTTTGGCTACCACTTCATGAGCATCCTGGGCGTGGATGAAGGGGGTAGAGATAAGAAATGCTGCAAAAAAGAGCGCTTTTTTCATGTTTTTTTTTATTGATTTGGAAGTGAATTTTGCCGACCCACGAGTTCATCCCGGGCGTGAATTTTTGCAAAGGAACGGTTGAAACCGAGCTTAAATGTACAATTTTCGATGAGGGTATGTGTGTGTGAGACAAAATGAGTGTTTATTGTGCTATTAGAGCTTGTTTCTTTGTTAAATAGCATTGCCCAGGAAGATTTTTGGCAAACCTGAAATTGGGGCATGATCTCATATTGATTTCATTGCAACGATCATATCTTTTTTAATACTTACCCCAAGTTATGAAATAGCATTTTTATGAAACCTATATCTCTGTATTTTTTACTGCTATTTAGCTTGATAAGTTGCTCGAGATCCAAGCCTTCGGTGAAAGAAGCATACCAAAAAGAGGCGCCGGGAACCAGCTTTGGATTAACAGAAAAAATAAACGGCCTCACCTTCGTTGCGCCGCCCCGACCATTCACCGAAAACCCAATGACCGACATAACAAATGTCGGCGCCAACTGGATAGCAGTAGTTCCATACGCTTTCACACGGCCAGATGTACCCGATGTGCACTACAGTGAAGATGGGAAACACTGGTGGGGTGAACGGCCAGTCGGAATAAAGGAAAGCATCCGGTTGGCACACAAAGACAATTTAAAAGTAATGGTCAAACCGCAGGTGTGGATTCCCAGAGGATGGACAGGTAGCCTGGAGTTCCCAACTGACTCGGCCTGGACTGCCTGGGAAAATGCCTACGAGCGATATATTTTACGTTTAGCAGGCCTGGCCGATACCATGAAAGCAGAATTGTTTTGCATAGGAACCGAGTTTAATAAGTCGCTTCAGCAAAGACCACAGTTCTGGCAACAACTGATACCCAAAATTAAAAGCCTGTATCATGGCCCTCTAACTTATTCTGCCAACTGGGACGACTGGGACAAGGTGCCATTCTGGAATGAACTTGATTACATTGGTCTCGGAAGCTATTTCCCGCTCGTAGATACTTCCATGCCAGAGGTAAAGGAACTACAACAAGCATGGAAACCAATTTGCAACAAACTCAAAGCCTTCAGTATGGAAAAGCAAAAACCCGTTTTGTTTACAGAATGGGGCTACCTGAGCGTCGACGGCTGCGGCTGGCAAAACTGGGAACTTGAAAAAATTCTGAAAACCTGCTCCATCAATCAACAGGCACAGGCAAATTGCATGGAGGCCATGCTCAGCACCTTCCACCACGAAGAATGGTGGGCAGGTAGTTTTCTATGGAAATGGTATCCCGAAATGCGTGGCCACGAAGGCTCTCCGGAGCGCGATTATACTCCACAGGGAAAGATGGCGGAAGCAGTACTGCGGAAATGGTATAAATGAATTAATGCAACAATGCGCAATGTATCAATGCATCAATGCGAAATGTACCAATGCGCATTAACTTTTGGGGGGAATGATGAAAAACATCTCCACAGTGCCCTTATTGTGTACGTCGAATTCTCCGCGGGATTTTGTTTTAAACAGGTGTTTTACGGCTTCTGCGGTGGCAGCTGAAACATTTATTTTCCCTGATTCTCCGTGTTCTTCCAGGCGGGCAGCCAGGTTTACGGCGTCTCCCCAGATATCGTAAGCGAATTTGTATTTGCCTACTACGCCGGCAACAACAGGACCGGTATGAATACCTATGCGCATGTCGTTTAATAAGGCTTTCGGGTTGGTATTTTTTCTGTTTTCCAGCCAGGTCGACATTTCCAGGGCTGCTCTTACTGCATCTGCAGCATGCGTTTCATTGGGAACCGGGATTCCTCCGGCACACATGTAGGCATCACCGATGGTTTTGATCTTTTCGAGTCCGTGTCGGTCGCTGATCTCATCGAAGGCCAGGAAGCAGGCATTGAGTTCATCGATGAGTTCGCCCGGTGTTAACTGTGTAGATAATCGAGTAAAATTCACAAAATCGGTGAACAGCACAGTAGCGGCCTCATAGTGCTTGGGCGTTGCTTGTCCACTTGCTTTCAGCTCCTGGGCAATTTCTTCAGGCAGGATATTTCGCAGCAATCCGTCGCTTTTCTCCCGCTCCTTGGCGATCAGTACATTTTGCTCGTGAATTTGTTTGTTCTGACCCTTCAAACGCGTACTGGCTCGCCGGGCCAGCCACCAGCCTATACCCAGCAGCGCGAGAATAATGCCCAGCAGTCCAACGAGCCAGGATACGAACGAACGGAAATTCTCCTCCCGTTGTTTCTGAAATTCCTGTTCGCGCTGTACACGAATCAATTCTTCGGCCCTTCGGGTGCTGTCGGCAAAATTCTGGGCGCGTTCGATGGTTTCTTTTTGTCGGAGTTCTGCGATCAGACGGGTTTTCTTTTCCGCGTCCAGGTTTTGTGCTGCGAGGCGCAGTTCCTGCCGCGCGCGCAAGGCATTTAGTGTTTGTTCCCTCAGATTAGCCTGATCGGCTGCTTTTTGCGCCTCTAACAAACGCAGGTCATTTTCCTTTCGCTGAGATTCCAGCTCCAGGTTTTTATTCATCAAGGCCAAACGTTCACTTTCAAATTGAATCTGAGAGTACTCCAGATCCTTGAAGTTTTGGCGCGCGATCAGGTATTTGATTTGGCCTTCGGCTTCTGAAAGCAGGGCGCGTTGCTGATTTAGTTCCTGTTCCCTGGCCGTTTCTTCTATTCTCACCGAGTCGAGCACATTGAGGTAAGCTTTGTAGCTCTCAAAAGCCTTTTCAAAATCGTACAATTGGTGATAGAGATCAGCAGCTGTTTTATAGCCCTCTGCAAGGGTGCGTTGCTGGCTGCTGTTGCGGGCGTATTCAATGGCCAGGTCGTTATGTGACAGGGCGTTGTACAGATCGTTGTTACTGAAATAAACCGTAGCAAGCAGATGCTCCAGATTGGCAAGAGCGACTTCGTCTTTACGGGTTGCCAGCAGGTTGCGGGCTTTCAGCAGGTATTCAATGCCGTCTTTGGTTTTCCCTGTGTTGTGCAGGCAAATGCCAATATTGGCCCACAACACTTCAGGATAATCGCAGGGAATATAGCGGCATTGCAATTCACATTTCCGGAAATATTCGAGGGCTTTGTTGAAATCCTGAAGGGTGGCATATTGTCGGCCCAGGTTGTTATACAGCAGGGATTGCTCCTGTGTGGTACCCGATTTTTCAATGATGTCCTGAATGGGCAGGTAGTAATACAGGCTTTTCCCGGCATCGCCGTGTTCGTCGTAGGCGCGGGCGAGTTTCTGGTAGATTTTCACCAGCCGTGGATAATTCCCTTCCTGTTTATATTTCTTGATCAGGCTTTTGTAAAACACCTCTGCACTGTCGAAATGCATGTCGTACAGACTAGCATCAGCAGCTTTCTCCTTGGTGGTAAAATCATCGGGTTCGGAGCGAAGGACTTCATCGTAATATCGCCTGGCCGTGCCGTATAGTTTTTCCTGAAAGAAAATATCGCCCAGCGCCCTGCGAATATTCAGCAGAGCATTTTGATTGCCCATGGATTCCACTTTGGCTTCCGCTTCCAGATAGTGTTGCAATGCCTCGGCAGATTTTCCTGATTTGGAATACATTTCCCCCAACATGGTGGAAGCCCGGGCGATGCCTTCATCATATCGAAGGCTGCGTGCAAGGTTAAGCCCCTGGGTCGCCAGGGTTTCTTTTTCGGCGTCGCCATTTGCCTCCAGCGCTTTTTTCAGGAAACCATCTACTTCATCGGCGCTTCTTTCCAGATTGTCAAATTGCTGGCTTGTCAAGGGATTGAAAGCCAAAAGCAATAAAATCGGAATGAAAAAGTACTTTTTCAAGGGTAATGGATACAATGGGAGTCAAAGAACGGGGAAAATTGGCTTTTACCCAAAAAAGCTGTCATAAGGATTCTCCTTATCCTTAGGTTCTTTGTCTTCTTTTGCTGGTGGCGCTTCCACAATATCCGGTTCCGGCATTTTGTCCAAAGGGGTACTTTCAATTTCCTCAAACTCGGTGAAGTCCTCTTTGGGTTCTTCAGATTTATGGGAATACTCCTGCTCGAATTGCTTCAGTTTACGAGCACCAAGTGCTTTCAAAAATAGCCAGAGTGTAAAAAACGGGAAGGCCACTACGGCAAATGCTGCAGAAATGATTCCGGTTAGTGGCTGTGTCTCCAGGGTTTTCAGCCATCTGGTGAATGTATCAGGAATGACCCGCCAGTTTATCATGAGGGTTAGGACGATCAGTGCCGGTGCTGCCCACCACAACAGGTGATACAAGCCTTTCAGCAAATAGTACCCGCCTACACCCACCAGAATCAAACCCAGCAAGCAGCCTAATCCACCGCCGGGAATGCGTCCAAATTGTGTACCCTGATTTGAATATCTGAATATCATGGATCAAAGATCGGTCTCCCCCATGGTAAGCAGGGTGGAAAATTCGGCGGAAGTAACCGGCATTACCGACAAACGTCCGTTGCGCACGAGCAATAGCTCGCTCAAAGCCGGATTTGCCTTGATTTCCGAGAGAGGAACCGAGCGTTTAAATGGCTTCACAGGTTCGAGATCCACGGCAGACCAATCGCCTTTTTCCGCCGTCGGGTCGGGGTAATGTTCTTTTTTCACCCGGGCAATGCCCACCACAGATAGTCCGATATTGGAATGATAATATAGACAGATATCTCCTTTTTTCATGCCGCGGAGATTATTTCTCGCCTGGTAATTTCTCACACCGTCCCAGCGTGTGCTGCCATCGCTGATCAATTGATCAAAGCTATAAACGTCGGGTTCTGATTTAACTAGCCAATAATTCACAGGTATACGAGTTGTTTTGCACGAAAGTCGGCAGAAAAAGCCAGATCAACAAAACCAATCCATTTTTGGAACATCAGAATCGCTGAATCGATCTTTCACTCCGGCTCTTTTTTCTACTTTTGCAACCCAACATCCGATGGATAAACTGAAACCTGTTCGCCTGAATGTGATTGTACCGTGCTACAAGCCCCCGGAGGGCTGGGAGGCGGCTTTGGCTGACCGGGTGTTTGCCTTTCAAAAAAACGTTTCCGGAATTGTTGACTCTCTGGGATTAATTGTGGTGAATGACGGTTCGCCAATAAATGCCACCGAGGATAACTTTAACAGATTGCGCCATGCAATTCCTGATGTGAAGGTGGTTAGTTATGAAGAAAACAGAGGAAAAGGATATGCACTTCGAAAAGGCGTTGCCGAATCCGAAGCCGACTTTCATCTTCTTACCGATGCTGATTTCCCGTATGATATGGAAAGCATGAAAAGAATTGTGGTGAGCTTAAAAGAAAATGGAGGCATAGCCGCTGGCAATCGCGATACTCAGTATTACACAAAAGTGCCTTTGTCGAGGAGAATCATTTCAAAAGTATTTCGTTGGATATTGCGCAATTTGTTGAGACAGCCCATAAGTGACTCTCAATGCGGACTAAAAGGATTTGATAACGAAGGCAAAAAGGTATTTATGGAAACCTCGATCGACCGTTTCCTTTTTGATTTAGAGTTCTTGATGCTCGCTAAAGACAGAGTGGCCATTACTCCCGTTCCGGTTGTTCTCAGAGAAGGAGTGATATTCAGCAAGGTAGGCATGAAAATACTGACAACCGAAGGATGGAATTTTTTGAAAATACTTTTTACAAGAAAAGGTGGATAAAATTGATCAAATAGAGCATAGTCTGCATAATCTGGTATCTCCAAAACGCGGCCATACTTTCTGGGGACTGCTGGGTGTATTATTAATAGCAGCCATCCTGATATGGATCAAGCACGGTGAATGGATTCCTAATGCTAATAATTATGGCCTATTGGATTCTCCCGATGGTTTAAAAAATTACATGACCACAGCCTGGCATTTGGAACACGATTCCAGTTATGTGCATTACGGCGGTATGAGTTATCCTTATGGTGAACATGTGCTTTTCACCGATAATCAGCCAATTTTCAGTGCCGCATTACAATGGTGGAGTCGCCATGTTTATGATTTGCATGGCCTCAGTACAGGCTTGATAAATATTTTTCAGGTATTATCCCTGCTATTTGGCGCTTGCATAATTTTCCTTTTACTGCGAAAATTACACCTGCCGGTATGGTACGCCGGCATTGCTGCCCTTGGAATATTGTTTCTTTCTCCACAATACAACCGATTCGACGGTCATTTTGGCCTTTCGCATACCTGGGTGCTTCCGTTTCTCCTTCTTCTGCTATGTCGGTATGAAGAACGACAAAGCCGACGATATCAAAGTCTGCTGATTGGAATTCTATTATTCATAGTAGCGCAATTGCACTTTTATTATTTCGGAGTTGCCGCCTTGTTTTTAGGTTTATATACAGCCTACCAGGTGATGCTCAATTTCCGCTGGAGGAATATTGCCAAAAGAATTTATCACCTCATCGTGATGGTCATAGTGCCGTTTGCGCTGCTGAATATATGGATCCATTGGTCAGATTATTACACCGACAGACCCGCTAGTCCATACGGTTTTACAACCTATATTGGATATTGGGAAGGAGTATTTCTGCCCTATGAATCCTTTCCAATGCATAAGTGGATTAGTGATAACATCATCCCTATCAGAAGCGTGGGTGGTGAAGCACAGGCCTATGTAGGGTTGATTGCCTTTGCATTTACGCTTTGGCTCATGTTTGGTCGCAGGTTCAAAATGTTCGAAGCTACCTGGAACGAAGCGGCCTATCACAGGGTACACAAAAACTACTTGAACGGCATTTTCTTCGCCTCGTTTGTGTTGTTGATCTTCTCCTGTGGCTTTCCATTTGCCATACCAGGAATGGGATGGATGGTTGATTATTTCGGTCCACTTAAGCAGTTTCGCGGACTGGGTCGCTTTACCTGGGTATTTTATTATGTAATAAATCTACTTGTCTTTTATGTATTGTGGAACAGGAGTGTGCGCATAAAGCCGGACCAAAGCTGGCGGGAAGAATTTCAGTTGAACTGGGATAAAATTAAAAAAGGGCAATTGAGAAAATGTCGCTTTGTCAACACAAAAAAATGGGCCATTGCTGTTTTGCCATTATTGGTGCTTTGTTATGAAGCCTGGACATTTCAGAAAAGCAAACAATTACATCTGACACCTAACCTGGCAAAAAGAGAGCTGGCAGCTCCAAGCCCTGATCACTGGCTCAACAAAGTAGATTTCACAGGTTATCAGGCAGTTATGCCATTGCCTTATCACCATGTCGGTTCTGAAAACATCTGGCTGGATATCAATTACCCTATTTTCAAAAAAACCTTGTACACCTCCTTGCATACCGGGTTACCGGATATGGGGGTGTTTTTAAGCCGTACTTCAATTGGAAATACAGTAAAATCTGTTCAATGGTCTGAGCTACCAATGGAGCCGCCCAGAATTTTGCAGGATTTGCCAAACAACAAACCAATTGCGTTGATGATCGAACCGGAAAAATGGGACGATGTGCAATGGCATTATCCGCATCTGATCGAAAAAGCCAAACTCGTTTTTGAAAGTCCGGACATCAAGATAATGTCGCTGATACCAGATAGTGTACGCGCTTACTCACGCCAGATGGCAAGATCCGTTGAAAAAGAAATGAATCAAACCGCTCCATTAAAACCTATTGAAAGGGGCTGGTTTACCACCCACACAGATAACTCGTTTTTTATGTACGAGAGTTATGATTCGATGAATACTTCCGGCCATGCCTTCCAAGGCAACGGATCATATTCCGGAAATTTTTCAGATACAACCTGGATATGGAACAAATCCATGCCGAAAGGAGATTATAGCCTAACATTATGGGTTCAGGTAACCGAGGATATGGGATTTACCCAGGAGGCAAAGATCATAGAACGCAATCTGGACGATGGCCATCAGGTTGGCTTCCGGCATGAAGGGATACGCTTTCACACTGTTGGAATTGTAGATGGTTGGGCTCTTTTTGACATTATCTTTACAGTGTATGAAAACAACTCTGCCGTCGACATATTTCTTCAAAAAGAGAACCTGAAAGGATCTTTTTATTTAGATGAAGTGATGATTAAACCCACAGATTGTACTGTGTACCGACAAGAACCGGGCTGGGTTTCCCGCAACAATTATTGGTTTAGACTATGAGCCTGTTTAAATTTAACATTTCGGCGCCAAGCCGCCCAATTTTATCCTGCCCGGCGTTATTTTTTTCGCCGTATTGCCCGCATACGACTGCAAAAAAATGCCTTGGTCAGAATAAAATTGAATCGCCCTGTCATCCGAATGTTAAATTTAAACAGGCTCTATAATTTTAGCTCATGCAATTGCTCATAAAGAACGCACGTATTATTGATGGTACTTCTGAACACCAACCACAGGACATTCTGATTAAAAATGGCCTGATTGCGGAAATTGGGGCAAATATTCCACTTTCCAAAGACGCTCAGGTTTGGGAATCAAAGAACCTGTGCGTATCGCCCGGCTGGATGGATGTTGGTGTACAAATTTGCGATCCCGGTTTCGAACACCGGGAGGATATGCGCAGCGCTGTTTCTGCCGCTGAAGCCGGTGGATTTACCGCCATTGCATGTATGCCTAATACAAGCCCGGCGCTTCACTCCAAATCCGAAATTCTGTATGTAAAAAACAAATCGGAGGGATTAAAGTCTCCTGTTACCGTTCACCCAATTGGCGCCATTTCGCTGGGTTGCGAAGGAAAAGACCTAGCAGAACTGATGGATATGAACAACGCAGGCGCTGTAGCCTTTTCGGATGGCTCAAAGGCGATTCAGGACGCTGGTTTGTTGCTTCGGGCCATTCAATATGCCCGTTCTTTCAATGGAATGGTTTTCAATGAGCCATACTACAAGTCTATAGCCTCCGGCGGACAAATGCATGAAGGTAAAGTGAGTACTTCGCTTGGACTACGTGGCATCCCTGCTCTTGCAGAAGAACTCATGGTGCAACGCGATCTGAGTCTGCTCGATTACTCCGGTGGACGATTGCACATTCACCTGATCTCCACAGCCAACAGTGTAGCCATGATCCGCGCAGCCAAAAAAGCTGGCAAACAGGTTACCTGCTCAGTTGCCATTGCCAACCTTTGCTTTACTGATGAGAAAATGGTTGATTTTGACTCGTACTGGAAAATACAACCACCTTTGAGAAGCCAGGACGACAAAAAAACACTCCTTCAGGGCCTGGCAGATGGCACCATCGATTTTATCTGCTCCAACCACACACCCTGGGATGAAGAAGCCAAAAACCTGGAATTCCCCTTCGCAAAATTTGGCATGCTGGGCCTTGAAACTGCTTTCGCTCTTTGCAGAACCTTTCTCCCCAAAAGTTTTAGTCTGAACGATCTGGTAGAAAAATTATCCCTGGCCCCCCGGCGTTTATTAGGGCTTCCTGTTCCGGAAATTGCCAAAGGAGCCATCGCCAACCTCACTGTTTTCGACCCTGATCAGGAATGGACTTTCGAAGCAAACTACATCAAATCTAAATCCAAAAACAGCCCTTTTATTGGACAAAAGTTCAAAGGAAAAGTGATTGGAATAATTAATAATGAACAATGAACAATGAACAATGAACAATGAGTTGCTTAAATAATTTTGGAAGTCAAAAATTTGCTTCAGGTTTTTTTGGCGGGCTCTAAAATTAACATCATTTGCCCTAACCATGCATTGTTCATTGTTCATTGTTCATTGTTCATTGTTCATTGTTCATTGTCCATTGTTCATTGTTCATTAAATAAATCTTTACATGAAAAAACACATCCTCCCCTTCCTCCTGGCCATGACAATAACCCTTCCTTCATGCGATGTTTTGCAGGAGGCTGCCGGCACTATTTTGAATGAACCTACTGTGGAAGAAATTGGTCGTGGTCTGAAAGAGGCGCTTACCAATGGTATTACCAAAGGCGCCAATGCCCTGGCTCTGAAAGATGGATATTTCAAGAGTATTTATAAAATTCTGCTGCCATCCGATGTGCGTACGGTTACCGACAGATTGAAGGCCATTCCCGGTTTTTCAAATCTAGAAAACGAACTGGTGGAAAAGATGAATCGCGGCGCAGAAGACGCCGCGAAAGAGGCTGCTCCCATATTTGTTGCCGCCATCAAAGGGCTCACCTTTCAGGATGCCTCCAATATTTTGCTGGGCAGTGACAATGCAGCAACCGAGTATCTAAAAAAGAGTACTACTCAACAGTTGTACGACAAGTTTAAGCCCAAGATCGTAGCTTCACTGGATAAAATTGGCGCCAACGATCTGTATACAAAAGCTGTAAACGCCTACAACAAAATTCCGCTGGTGACCAAGGTAAATAACGACCTGAGCGATTACGTTACCAATGAGGCGCTAAAAGGCTTATTCAGCAAAATTGCGGAAGAGGAAAAAAACATCCGTAAAAACAAAGGTGCACGGACGAGTGAGTTGTTGAAAAAGGTGTTTGCGAAGCAGGATAAGTGATTGAGCAAATCTACAACACCTCAGTCTGCATCACCAGCACCGCTTTTTGCTTCTCAAAAACAGACTTCTGTAGAAACTGAACCAGCCCGAAAACCACATCCCGAAGTTTTTCGGTATTGGTTTGATGTGCCATTAATTCGTGAAAATATTTCAGGTTGCCATCAAATACCTCTTTGATCTTATTCTGTAATTCAGCGGGAAGCAGGGCCAAATTGGACGGTTCACGGAGCATCCTGGCTAGCTCGGGTACCAGCACATCCGTCATTTGTTTGAAGTGTGGGAATATTTCGGATGGCAGTCCATAACCATTGGCTGCGGCATAGTGAATGGCTGTCAGAATTTTATTGGCGTATGGCATGGCAGACTTTACCAGGCCGTCATAAGCAACCAATTCAGCGTACGCATTTTTCAGAGACTCGGCTTTGGGAGTACTCTTGGTTAATGCCTGGGCATAGAAGGCTTTGGCCATCCGCAGATCCTGATCATTGCGCAACTTCAGCTCCTGCTCAATTTCCTTTTCAAGCAATTTTTGAATATCACCGGCCTCCTCTTTTGGGTATTTTTTACCATCGAAATCAAAAGACTTGGTATCAATTTGCCCTTCAGCAATCATGTTTAGTGTATTCACATCATTTTGCAAGGCAATCAGCTTACTGTCGAAATTTTCACTTACCATCTCATTTACCATTGCCGCCGTCAGAGTTTCCGGCTTGACCTGAGAAAACGCCTCTGGCAGACTTTCAGTATACATCGTATGGGCATCAAAATAACCGAGATAAATTTCGGGAAACTCCTGCGCTTCACCATCTGCATTCAGCATGCTCACAAAATTTTGGTCATCCACGTCTTCAACCCTGAATTCTACATTCCTGTACAGAAAATTGGTAAGCTCATGCTGCCATTTTTCTGCTTGCCTGAACAGCGACCAGGCAGACCCTTTCTCTACCGGCGAATCCAGACCAATGCTTTGCAAATTGGCTTCCCGTTCATCATGTGTAGGGTGAGAGGCCCATTGGTTCTTCACATTCACACGCTGATGCTGGTGGCGGGCAATAAAGTCGGCGCTTACCACCGGTACGCCTTCTACAAGCGATAGTTTATTTACGGAAGCAATATGCGCTGCAACAGCGATCTGACCCTTGTACGCATTCAATGGTCCTTTTTTGTCCTGCAGCATTTCATTGCATTTATCGATGATCCTGCTGTAGGTTTCAGAGCCAAGTTCCACTTGCCGCAACGCCTGCGACATGTTGTTACTTCCGGAAACGCTGGCGGAAATGGTGTCAGCATGAAATTCCATCTCCCGCGAAAGGCTCAGATACTGCCGGTTGATTATGCCATACATCTGTCGGAGTACCCATTGTACACCCTGAACAATATAGGCGGCCATGCGCACAAAAAACCATAATATCTGATGTATTCCGGCAATGCCATTGGCTGCACTTATCCACCCGTCATTTCGGTAAAGCATGTTGTAAATCACTTGATTCACATAATACACATAAGAACCCAGCCGCATGCTGTTTTGGGAAAAGTGGCCAAATTCATGCGCCAGTACTGCTTTGAACTCACTGAGGTTCAGAGAATTAACCAGCCCCAACCCGATGTTAAGGTTTTTCCTTGATGGAAAGAACAGGCTGAGAAAGCTGGAATTATAAAACACCGAGGCATTTACATCAGGAATGAGAAATATTTTTTGCGGGAAATGGGTACCCACTTCATCAGCTACCTTGCGAATAAAAGTAAACAACTCGGGCTCATCTTCCTCGTAAATGCGCACACCGGGTTCTCCGGTACTTTTGTTGGAAGCGAAAAGAAACTTGATCAGGAAAAAAATGACCAAACCTCCCATCAGCATAATGCCTAAACCCAACAGCAAGGTGTAAACACTAAATCTCAGTGTCATAACTATCAGGCCGGCTTTAAAACAAAACCACACCAATACGGCAGCCAGCAATACCATCAACAGATACGTAATTATAAAAGCGATGATGGCGGTTACGACTTTACCTACTTCCGATTTAAAAGACTGGGATGGTTCGGTCAGCGTGACTGGAACATTCAGCGGGGCTGGTGGGTAAGATGCAATTGGGTTCATGGAGTTTTCGACATTAAATAGTTTGATTGGATTTTACTCTGCAAACTTAACTCTAATTGTCTGATTTTATACTTCACGCTGTTTGGTTTTGAAAATCGCCTGCGGCTAAATCATTGATTAACAGCGTTCAGTATGACAAGTATTTTCACAACCACTTTGCGGTGGCTATAAGTTCCATTATTTACTGATAATAAACTGGAATTCAAACCTCCAAATCGAGGTTCCAGCGACATTTCATGGAACTTTTATTGAATTGAGGCCGTTTTTAACCCGATCTTTAATCGGATTTATCCTGAAAAACATTTTACAAATAACATGATCACCGGAAAAACACTCATAAAACTGGGATTCAAACCCGCCAAATGGTTCAGGGATGTGATCGAACATGCCAACACGCATGGTCTGGAAGGCCAGGCTTTGGTGAGCTATGTGGAATCCATCAGACCAAAACTCGTTGAGCCTTTCGACAAACCGCTGGATTATTACCAAAATATCCGGGCTGAAAGCGTAGAAGAAACTGCCAACGTGGAACAGGTGCTGAAAACCATGGAGCTGTTGATGAGAACGCCTACGTTGGTGAAAGGCGCCGTTATGCCCGATGCCTGTCCGACAGGCGCTCCCGGACAAATTCCGGTGGGTGGAATCGTGGCGGCCAAAAACGCCATTCACCCGGCCATGCACAGCGCGGATATCTGCTGCTCTGTGATGATGACAAATTTCGGTAACGTAGATCCCAAGGTCATCCTGGATGCGGCGCATTCCATTACGCATTTTGGTCCTGGTGGCAGAGCGCAGCCTTTCAAATTGCCGAAGGAACTGAAAGACCGGATCAAGGCCAACAGACTGCTCAACAATGAGCGGAGCCTGACCTTTGCCAAAAGTCATCTGGGAACCCAGGGCGATGGCAACCACTTTTTGTTCGTAGGACAATCTGAAAACACCGGCGAAACCATTATGGTGACTCACCACGGTAGCCGTGGTTTCGGAGCGAACTTGTATTCAACAGGTATCAAGCTGGCAGAATATTTCCGCAAGGAGATTTCGCCAAAGACGCTGGCCAAAAACGCCTGGATCCCTTACGATACTGAAGAAGGAAAACAGTACTGGGAAGCCCTTCAACTGGTGCGGGAATGGACAAAGTTGAACCATAGAGTGCTGCACCAGGCTACCTATGAAAAACTGGGAATAGAGCCGCTTGATAACTTTTGGAACGAACACAATTTCGTGTTCAAAGAAGACGACTTGTTTTATCACGCCAAGGGCGCTACGCCGCTGGATGATAAATTTGTGCCTGATTCAAAGGAAGGTCTTCGCCTGATCCCGCTCAATATGAGTGAGCCCGTTCTGATCGTGAAAGGAGAAACCACAGAGAACAACCTTGGTTTCGCTCCTCACGGCGCCGGGCGGGATATCAGCCGTAGCCAGCACAAGCGGAACAACTCACACCGCACCATCGAGCAATTGTTTGCTAAAGAGACCGAGGGTTTGGATGTGCGGTTTTTCTCCAGGCATATTGATATTTCCGAACTGCCAAGCGCCTACAAAAACGCTAAAAACGTGCAGGATCAAATGAAGGAGTTCAATCTCGGAAATGTGGTGGACAAGGTACTGCCTTATGGCTGCATCATGGCGGGTGACTGGGAGAAAGATGCGCCGTGGAGGAAGAAGAAAGCACTTCGTTGAATTATGAATTATTAATTATGAGTGATTAGTGTTCAGTGGTTTACGGTCAGTGATCCGTGGAAATCAATATTTGGGACTCTTATTGAATAATAGAACCTAAACTTTGTTTGACCATTACATATTCCAGTGCTTTGCCTTATCAAATTCCCACTAACCGTTAACCATTAACCATTAATAATTATGAGTTATGAATATCTGCCCTGTTCCGGTGTATTGTCGGACAGGGCAGAATCATTTTATAGACCTATCTTGTGGCTGCTTATCATATTGATTGATACAGTTTTATACCAGAATTTCAATCCATGAATTTATTCAGAATCATACTCATTTCCGCCCTGTTTTTTGTGTTTGCCTGTGGTAACAAGGCTGATTCGCCGGCAGATAAACAAACGGAACTCGATGCTTCAGCCATTACCAAAATTGATTCCATCGGGCAAAAGTATCTGGGAAGCGGTTTGGATGTGATGGGCATTAACATAGCCATTGCCCGACATGGGAAACTTGTTTACCAAAAAGGCTTTGGATACATCGACTCTGTCCGAACAAAACCAGTATCAAATGATCAGTTTTTTTTATTGGCCTCCATTTCAAAATTGGTGACTGCAACGATGGTCATGAAACTGGTCGAGGAAAAGAAACTGTCTTTGGATAATACCTTGTTTGAGCTTTTGCCGGATTATCCAAATGAAATACAGGCGAAGAAGATTACAGTCCGTCATTTACTGACACATACTTCAGGATTGAAGGATTATGCTCAAGTCATTGACAGCGCTTATATCAAAACCGGCGCAGAGCCTGTAAAAGAAGATTACTATCAATTTTTTAGGGAAAATGACCTGGATTTTGAGCCGGGAACCAACTTCAATTATTCCAATTCAGGGTTCAGGTTATTGGCCATGATCATTGAGAAATTATCGGGCAATACCTATGCTGATGAGCTTGACAGGATCATAAACAACCCCAGCGGGCTAAGCCTCAAGCTCATTGCCGAAAGAGCTGCGGATGAAAAAACCACCTCCATTTTCAATTTCAAGGATGGCGAATTGGTTTACGAGCCACATTGGACCTGGATAAAAGGTGATGGAGGGCTAACAGCAACAGCTGGCGACCTGGCTCTTTTTCCATTCTATTGGTCTGATGGAACTCTGATTTCCAAAGCCTCCTACAACGAAATGTGTACCCCGGCCAAATTATCGAACGGTGTACATACAGGCTATGGACTTGGTGTGAGAACCGGTAAGTTTGAAGGGGAAAAATGCGTTGGCCATACCGGTGGCAACATTTCCACATGGGCCGTAATGAAATATTATCCCGAACTGGAAACAAGTGTGGTTGTCATGGTAAATACCGATGGTTCTCCTGCTGACGCCCTGATAATTGAGGGCTTTGTGTCTCTGGCAATGATGGGGAAATCTGTGCCTGATTTGACAAAAAATGAAATGTTGAATTTTGAATATCAGCCCTATCTGGGAGACTATAAAACCATAAGGAACCTATATTATGGCTCAAGGGATATGTCGGTGGTAAAGTATGAAGATGACCCGCATTTGTACCTGTACAGGATTCCTAATGTCAATTACACAAAGGGACTAAAACTCTATTATAAAGGCGGTCATGAATTTGCCTACGATGAGTTCCCGATGGACAGGATAATATTTGAAGCAGACAGTACCGGACAAATAAAAGCGTTGAATTCTTATTGGAATGGCTTGAGAAAAGGTGGCATGTATGTGAAATATGACCAATAGCTAATCATGGCTAAACAAATGGGCAACTTTAGAATTATAAAGGCTTACTAAATCAGTAAAACTTGAAGACTATGAAACCGATATATAGCCTTTTATTCCTGCTCTTTTTCGCAAATTCCTGCGAGGAGCCTAAAACCATTAGTTCTGTGGATCCGGTGAACTGGAATAAAAGAATGATCACCTATACGCTGGAAGATTCAATGATCAGTGGAAGCACTTATTTATCGGTTTATTCAGAAATATATAGTCAGTCGGAGCACCGAACCCACAACCTGACAGCAACGGTTAGCATGCGTAATACCAACCTTTCAGACACCGTCTTCATTGATAAAGCTGCGTATTTTGACACGCATGGTAATCCAATCCGCAGCTATTTCGACAAACCGGTTTTTATTGCCCCCATGGAAACAGTTGAGATTGTGATAGACGAGGTTGATCGCGAAGGAGGAACCGGCGCTAATTTCCTTTTCAACTGGCGTATAAAGCCAACATCAAACGAACCTCTTTTTGAAGGGGTTATGATCTCGACCTCCGGACAACAGGGACTTTCATTTACCACGCAGGGCAAACGCTTGAAATGAAATGGCCACAGAAATATTAACCAAGATCCTGATGCTGATTGCCGTTATTGACCCACTGGGTTCTGTGCCGGTTTTTTTGGAAGCAACCAAACATTTCGACCAGCGACACAAGAGGAAAATTGCTAAGCGAGCCTCATTTATTGCATTCGGAATTTTACTGTTCTTTATTCTGGTTGGGCAGGTAATTCTGGAAGGGATGCAGGTATCATTGTACGCCTTTGAAATATCCGGAGGCGTTATCCTTTTTCTGTTTGCACTGTCCATGATTTTTGGAGAGGGTAAACCCGAATCTGAAAAACACCTGATCAGTGATTACAAACACGTAACCGTTTTCCCCGTTGCTATACCTTCCATCGCCTCACCAGGCGCCATTATGGCTGTAGTATTGCTTACAGACAACCATGTATACACCATTCAACAACAGGCGCTAACAACATTCCTTGTATTTTTGGTTGTGATCCTGACCATGCTGATCTTGTTGGCAGCCACACACGTGCAAAAAAGAATAGGTGAATACGGTATTACAGTAATCAGTAAAATAATGGGTATGATACTGGCTTCTTATGCTGTTCAAAGTATCTTAAGCGGATTAAAGGACTTCTATATGGTATTGAAATAAGGATTGAAACTCAATATCCACCCCCATGTTCCAAAAACACAAAACTCTTCTTTTCCTTTATTTGCTGTTGGTGTTTTTACTGCGCTGCCTGTACGGAACCACCATTTTTTCAGGAGAAGATGCTTTTCAGGTTTACCTGATTGGATTAAAATGGTATACCACGGGCGTATTTCCCTATTGGGGTCCGGATGTAGTGTATACCGTATCTCAAATTCCAGGCTCACTACAGGGAATTTTGGTTGGAGGGCCATTCTTTGTAATACCGATTCCTGAGGCTCCATTCCTTCTGCTGAATTTGTTGTCGTTGATCGCCATTTGCTACCTGGGTTGGTATTTCAAAAAACGGATACCCAATACACCCGACTGGCTGCTATTGACCTGGTTATTTTTCGCTCCCTGGACATTGGGGTACTCCGCGCATATAGAAAACCCCTCCTACCTGCTGTTTGCTTCAGTTTTGTTCTTTATCGCTATTTGGGAAACATTTCCAATGTATAGCGAAAGGTTAATACCAACAAAATGGTCTTTTTTTAGTCTCGGCTTCGCCTTGTTTTGGGTGATGCAATTACACCTTTCCTGGGTACTAATGGTACCGTTTATCGCCGGGGCATTTGTATTTGAATATACTCGTGAAAAGTCAATCAAAACTGAGTTCTTGTATTTTGTCATTGGAGCATTGGTATCAGCCAGTACTCTAATACCTTTTTGGATGGAATTCGGAATGGGAGAATACGGCGGAACGGAACAGAATATCAGACTAAACCTGGAGAACATACTGAAGTTGCCCAATATTGCAGCAAGGGTAATTTCTTACTCCTGCGGTGAAACAGTCCACTTCATCGGAAGCAATCATGAAGAGCGTTTGGCATTCCTGAAAACGCATCTCTGGGCAGCGGCATTTGTAGTTGTATTTACCTTGCTTGGATTGTTACAATTTGTGTGGCAAACAATATCACTTTTTCAGAAGCGCAGCTTGCCAGAATGGCCTAAAGTCAAAATGCTGTTTATTGCTGGTATTGCGTTGGTATATCTTGCTTATCTTTTTTCCGATCAGCCGCCAAAACCGCATGCGATGTACCTGATGTTGCCGCTCTCCTTGTGGTATTCTTTATATTGCTTTCAACATTGGTTTAGATCACGGATTTTCAATATCATAGCAATCGTTTTTGTTGTCTCGGGTATCATATTTCAGGTTGCACTGGCCTGCAAAAACTCAGTTAAATACGGTTTGAAGCTGAAGAGAGAACAAGTAATTAGAGCTATGGAAAGAAAGGACTACACCTACCTCGGATTAAGGCGTATGTCCCTATTCGACGAATCAAAATGTATTGATGTCTGGAATAATTCCGATCCGACGCATTTCACTACAGGATTCGAATATCCCGGGCTCCGTTACAAACCGCAGAACATCACACCCAATGAGCACCACAATGGAAAATTTGCCTGCAGAATGGATACCATAATGCCCTTTGGCAGTAATTTTAAAACAAACATGGCGCTTCCAGAACCCATAAAAATTGAATACAAGGGGTTCATCAAAGGAGACTATGCTGGTGAATTATTTATAATATTTGAAGTAAAATCGCTTCCCAATCACAAAGTCGCATTTTGGGGAAAAGTGCCGGTAACAACTCAGCAATTTAATGCCCAGGAATGGAGTACCATTGAAACCAATATGGAAATTCCGGCATTGGGAAGTGAAGAACGTGAACTAAATGTCTATTTCTGGCTCAGTTCCACAGCTTCCGGCGAGTTATTTGTAGATGATATTAGCCTAACCATATTACCATAATGCCAATTCATAATTCATAATTCATAATTCATAATTCATAATTCATAATTCATAATTCATAATTCATAATTCATAATTGAAAATGAAACTCACCTTCCAAACGCTAATCCTAAGCCTTCTTTGCCAAGCCGCCATCGCCCAATCAGACACCCTTGTTCCCCGTTTTGTTTCCTACATAGACAACACCACCGTTTATGCCCGCGATGTTAAGGTTGACTGCGCCGGTAACATCATTTATGTAGGAGGAACCAAGTCTGCTGCGTTTGTTTGTAGTCCGAATACGATCAGCACGGGTTACAATGGTGGCAATTGTGATGTGTTTATTGTAAAGATCGACTCAAGTGGCCATGAATTGTGGCGCACCCTGATTGGCGGCAATAAATACGACCGCGCCTATGCCGTGGAAACCGACGATGAAGGCTTTATTTATGTAGCAGGACGGGCGAGCAGTAATTTTCCCACGACCCAATGCGCCTTACAGGAAAATTTTGCAGGCGATATAAATACAAATGGCGCTTACGGAGCCCAGGATGGTTTTATATGCAAAGTCAGTCCGTACGGACAATTGATCTGGAGCACCTATGTGGGTGGCGAAGGACGAGGCTTTATCCGTGATATGGCGCTTGATTCGGAAGGAAATGTATGGGCTGGTATGTCAACTGTAGCGAATACCTTCCCTCATATTACGGCAAATGCCGCGCAGCCCACCGCCACAGCGGGATTTAACACGGCTATTGTTAAAGTATCTGCCGATGGTTCCACGCTCTTGTATGGTTCATTTTTGACTGCCAGCGATGACACGGGCATTGGCCCGCCCGCCATTCGCGTGGATCATCAGGATAACGCCATTTTGCTCTCTATGTCCGGTGGCGATGATGTGCCTGTAACACCTGGGGTTTTTCAGCCGTTGTGGGCAGGAAATAGCGACTTTGTTGTGAGTAAATTTTCCTCCGATGGCACGCTGATTTTCAGCTCTTACCTGGGTGGCTCGACTCATGAAGAAATCGAAACGCATAGTTTGGAAGTAACATCCAATGGCGATATCGTGGTGGCCGCATACTCCAATTCCACAGATTACCCGACTACACCTAATGCTGTACAGCCTGTGTTTGGTGGCGGTAATCTTGACGGTGTGCTTTCGCTGGTTTCGGCCGACGGCAGCACCTTGTTGGCTTCCACTTTTATTGGTGGCAGCGGCAAGGATGAACTGGAAGGTGTGGGCATTGATAGCCACGACAACATTTATGTTACAGGAAATACAACATCCCAGGATTTCCCGGTAAGTCCAGATGCCTACCAAAAAGTCAGGGCCGGTACCGAAGACGGACTCCTCACCATGGTTTCCGCCGACTTGAGCAAAATACTGTATTCAACCCTGATTGGAGGCGGCGCCACCGACCGCCTTCGCTCTTGCGACGTGGATAATTGGGACAGGGTGCACGCTGCCGGATACACCACTTCAGACAATCTGCCGGTTTTGAATCCTTTTGATCCTGCACTCACCAACAATGTTTCCGCCATGGTTATCGCCTTCGACCCTGAAGTGATAATACAATCGGCATTTCCTTGCTCTATCAGCACAGATACCGTTTTCAGTCAGGCGCAGGGAACTCCCGCTTGCGATTTCAGTTTTAGTGTGCTTGATTCCACGGTGGCATTTACGGGTCTTTCCTATGGGGGCGCGTTGGAATATCACTGGGATTTTGGCGACGGTTCCATGGGTACAGAAAGGGATCCTGTACATATTTATTCCACGCCTGCTACCTTTCAAGTATGTTTGATAACAAGCAATGCCTGCGGAGCCGATACGCTTTGTCAGGAAGTGGTAATCGAAGGTATGGTGAGTGGCATTTCGGATCTTGAACAGCGCATAATAAAAGTGTATCCCAACCCCGCTGTGGATCAATTGGTGATAGAGTATGAGGCAGCTGGTTCTGGTGACTTGCGCTTTTGCTTATATGATTTATTGGGAGCAAAAGTTTTGGAACGAAAGCTTGATGGGGATTTGGGGAAAGCAGTTTTGGATGTTTCTGGTTTAGCTGCCGGGGCGTATGTTTTTAGGGTGATTGGTGAGGATGGGGTGATTGGGCTTGGGAAGGTATTGGTGGAATGAATAGTAGCCTGATCAAGCAATTCAAAACCCTTAACTTTGTAAGCGGTATGACAGATAAGCAAACTAAACCCGGTGCAGAAATGCAATTGTCGCGGGTCATTTTTTGGGACACCGACTACGATGCCATTGACTGGGATAACAAGGCTCGCTATGTGATAGAACGAGTGGTGTCTTTTGGCACCGTGTCCGATTGGAGAGCTATTCAGAAAAAATATGGTATGGACCGTATTCGCAACGAAATGCTCCATTCTCGTGATCTGGATCCTAAGGCTCTAAGTTTTTTGAGTGCAATTTTTGATATACCCAAAGAACAATTCCGATGTTACAAGTACATACAGTCGAACCCAGGACACTGGGTTTATTAAACACCATAATGGCAGTGCCGGAATTAGAAGGTTTTAATCTGGCCGGCGGTACATCCCTTGCCTTACAAATAGGTCATAGGAAGTCAGTTGATCTGGATATGTTTGGCAATCGCCCCTTTGAAAAAGGTGAAATCATAGAGTTACTTGCCGATGTCGGTGATTGTCATACCATGCACCAGACTAAAAACATATTGATACTCAATATCGAGGGTATTAAGGTGGATTTTGTCAATTATCAATATCCTTTGATCCGGGATGTGAAAATGGAATCAGGGGTTCGCTTACTTGATCTTCCTGATATCGCAGCAATGAAACTCAGCGCCATCACAGGTCGTGGCAAAAAGAGGGATTTTATTGACATCTTTTTTTTATTGAAAGAATTCCCCTTGAGAACTCTTCTGGAATTTTATAACCAAAAATACTCAGACAATTCAGAATTGCTTGTGGCAAGAAGTCTAACCTATTTTGATGATGCAGATGGTGATGAGGACTTAAATCTGTTCATTCAAGTGTCATGGCCAGACGTAAAAAAAAGGATCCTGACTGAAGTGAAAAAGTTGTATCAATAATCTTGTTTGCTTCCCGTTTACTAGCTGACGGGGCGTATGTTTTTAGGGTGTTTGGTGATTCTGGAGTGATTGGGACTGAAAAAAATTTTGTGAAGTATATATTTAGTTAAGCTTATATCACATCATTCAACCCGAATAGATAATGGATCAATCCCTCTATACTTTCTATCTCCCGGGCATTTTACGCGTATCTCTTCAAAAAGTAGTCGATCACCAGTTAAAGCAGATGACAATAGCTGTTTCACAGAATTGCCGAAATTCTGACCGTTATTAATCACCGTTACAGGGTCTTCCCGGCCGCGTAATCTTGTAAGCTGAAAATCAACAACCTCACAATTCGCTTCAAAATCAAAATCCTGTGGAAAGCGAGTACCAAGCTTTGTTTGTGATAATAATAATTCAAGCGGTATTGCCCTGCCGGAACCCGCTTCTGCCAGAACTGCAATGGGGTTTGGTATGGGCCGAACCGCAAAAGTTAGAGGAACAAACCCTACGTGAAGGGTGACGGGTTTGGTAGAATTGGGTGTGAGTACATAATGTCCGCCGCTTAAATTTTCCAGAGAGGCTTCTGTTGCATAAATTCTAATATTATTCCCACCAATTCCACCCCAGGAAGAGACAGAAACAGGGTTTTTCACACCAGCATAAAGATACTTTTTGCCATTGTCCAGTTCACATCCAACATGCGGCATTCTAACCTCATAGGTAAATTTTCTGTTTGCTACCTGGGTATCCCGCACAAATCCCTCTTTTGTATGGAGGATTTGCTCTGTCCAGATTTCTACTTTCAGGGTTCTTGTTCCGACTCCATAAGGATTAGCCTCATAATGTGCCATGCCATCTTCAACTTTAAGTGATTTTCCATTTACTTGTACATTAATGATTTTGGTTGCTCTTGATTCGCGTAAAATTTCCAAATAAATATCAGCTTCATATTTCTCGCCTGAAGGCACAAATGTTGATACCGGTGAAACAAAAGGACTAAAACTTGGGAAATCACAACCATACTCAGGACCAACCCGTCTTGCAGCGATCATTGAAAATTCATGTAGACTGGTACGGAACACAGTTTGAAATCCCGACAAAATGGCCAACACACCACTAATTGGGAGGTTTGTCAAATTTCCCTTTTTATCATATAACAGGAAGCTTCCTGAAGGATCAACTATAGCATCCCGGCATTTCCAACTTGTATAATGCCACGGATATTTGTCAGTTATATAGATAAAAGCCTGCCGGAGATTGGTAGTTCGATTGCTAAAACTCTGCAAAGGATTGCTTTTGGGCTCAGTTAATACTCGCCAAACAATTTCATCGGAATTTTTCAATACTTGTTGTTCCAAAGGAATCTCCGGAGAGAGGTTTGCAGCCAATAAAAGTGTATGCCGTAAATCTTCGATAAAAGCATAATAATCTTCCTCCAATTCAATTACGTGCTGTAATTCACCTAACAAAACTAGGTTTTGACTATCTGGGAAAAACTCTATACTGGATTTAATACTATTATATAGCTGCTTTGTGACTTTTTGAATCTTTACATGATCATTTCGTAACCCCGGATCAATGATGGCAAAAGCTTCTACTATGCGCCCATGATTACACTTATTTATTAAACCGCTTACGAGAATAAAAAAAAGCAGCCAGATACCGAACTTTATAAAACCATGAAGTTTCATTTACAACCGTTCACTTTGGAATGAAGTTCTCATAACGGTGTAACGGTGGAAATAATTTTACATGGACTTAGGCCGTAACCTCCAATGCCACCGGCAACATCAACAGAAACGGCAACGCCATCCCATAATCCAGTTCAGCGTATTCCAAACCCAGCGCCCTTAAGTTTTGGTAATATGTCTGATGCTGTTGATAATAGCCTTTTTCAGATTGGATAAACCAGGCTTTATCGCCCAGCTTTTGAGCCAGGAACCATTTTTTAACCAGTCGGGCGCAGCGACCGTTTCCATCGCTCCATGGGTGGATTTTTACGAACACCAAATGGATCATAGCGGCATAATAAAACACCTCCTCAATGTCGAGTTCCTGCGAAAGCAAGCTCTCTATATCTGCATACAATTTCTGCATCTCACTTTCTACCTCAAAAGGGGTTGCAGCCACGTACTCTATCCTGCCATCGGGCGTAGATACGTACATGTTTTGGCTCCTGAACTTCCCCTGCTGGTGTTTGGCAACAATGTGTTTGCTTAATAATTTATGCGCCTCTGATATATTTGACTCTGTAAGGTCATGAGTGCTGGCAAATATGTAGGCGTCGTATAAATCGTCTGTTTTTTTGGTGTAATCGGGTTGAAACTCAATACCAAAACGTTTGTGTTTCACGTAGGAATCCAGGTCCACATCCTCACCTTCTATTTTACTGGAATACACAGAGGATACTGAAGTGTAAAAACTGAAAGTATCTGTAGATAATTCGGCATCTGTTAGCCCCTCAAACAAGGTTGCCAAATGCTTGGATACCTGAAGCCTGTAGGGTTCCAGCAAAGTATTTGGCAGAATGTTTAAGGTGTCTTTCATGTACCCTTGTATTAGGTAGTGCTAACCTTACAAAATTCATTGTTCGTGCGAGGCATTGCTCGCGCGAGGCTCTGCATCGCGTGGTTAATTCATATTATAATTCACTCCTAACCGAAACACCCGCCCCGGTTGCGGATTATACAGCAGATCATCCTGCGTGCCCGTAGCATCCAGGCCTTGATATTCCCGGTTGAAAATGTTGGTGAAATTGCAGTACACCAGAAAGTGATTGCTCAGGTAAGCCCTTGCCACCAGATCCCATGTAGTGTATTGTTCCAGACGCTCTTCGCGATCTTGCAGTCTGTAAAAATCGGCGTACAGCACCGATTTGCTGAGCGAAGCGGATAGCTTGGTAGCGGCTATCACCAGTTCCACATTTTTGTTTACCTTGATAAAACTGCGAAACTGTATTGTCCATTTCGGTTGATTGAGCAAGTCATCGGTTGATGAGATGTCGTAGCCAAACCACTCTTTGCCCTTCATATACTGCACATACAATTCCGAGCGTCCGGTAACAATGGCGCGGTGACGAGAGTTGCCAATATCAAGTAAAGCAAGGCGTTCAGATTTAAACAGGCCCTGCACGCCCCAAAGAGCCTGCGCCAGCCCGGGAGCGTTTTTATAACCGTAGGAAAAGGAGGGCACAATTCCGGGTTCAGATACCAGATACCCGGGCCGATACAAGCGATGTGCCTGCTGCAAGAAGAAAGTGATCTCCGATCTTATTGTTCCTTCGCGATATCGCAACCCGGCTTCAGCTGCGTAAAACTTTTCCGTACCGAAATCCCGTGAGCCGGCAGTAACCTGCAAACCTGTTCCAGGCTGGATGGTAAATGTGTTCGCGTATCCAAACATAGAGGCGTGTCTGAAACCCGAGCTGCCCGTAAAACGCAGCGACCAGGTGCTGTCGATCTTGTACAAAATACCCAAACGGGGTGCCAATGTGATTCCTTGCTCTACCGACACGTTGACAGCAGTTCCTCCAATCAGGTTTACATGCTTATAATGCCAATCTGCCTGCGCAAAGAAATTGCCGTCGAGCGCGGTTTTGGTGGCCGGAGAAATCGTTTTGGGGCCCATAGGGAATATACTTCCATCCACACCCACCGAAACCGGAACAGGGAAGTAAGAACTCTGTGGCGCTCCGCCACCCAGGTGTATCAGTCCTCCCACATCCAATTTAAAACGGGAATTGAAGTACATGTTCATTTTGGAGCGCACCCTGGCATCATAACCGTTTGCCACAGCAAAGCGCTCATCGGAGGCATACCAGTTGAAAATACCGGTTATCAATGCACTTCGCGCAGAGTCTGTTTGAAGCGGTTGCGATCTGATAAGATAATTGGCCGCGCTCAGGCGATCAAAAATATAGGTTGTAGTGGATGTATTGCTTATCTGATAGGTCTCCAGAGAGAAAGTGGTCTGCGTAGTTCTTTTGTTTTTAACCCGCTGAAATCCAAGGGTGTAATTCTCAATGGTTTCAGCCAAACGATTCGAAGGATTGGCGTAGGAAACGGCCAAGGGATTGAGGCCCAGGGCGCTTCGGTCAAAGCGGTTAAAACGGTTATAAGAAAATTGCAAGCCACGCCAGGTCATGTTCAACCCGAACATCCGGCTTTCGTGCGGCAAAACACCTGTTCTGGCGATGCTGTCTTTTGGCGTGTTCTGCCCCCGATAATTATCGTTATTTATATAAAAACTGGTGTCCAGCCCCAGCTCCAGGTAATTATTGGTATTAAATAACTCCTCATCGTAAAAGTAATCGGAGTCATCACGCACGGTACTGCTGCCGTAAATGCTGTATCGGAAAATGTTCTTGTCGCGACCGAGCTTGCCTCCGAACATCAGATCCAGGCTGGTATAGCCGTTTTGTGCAAAAGAAAGATCGGCCTGGGTAAATACCGGGCGTTCCGTTTCTTTTAAAATAATGTTGATCACACCTGCACAGGCTTCTTCGCCATAAATAGCGCCTGCCGGGCCGTATAAGACCTCAATCCGCTCGGCCTGTCTTATGGGCAATTGTGCTCCAATAGGCATACCGAGCGCGATGGCCGGTTTTACAGGCATGTCATTGATCAGGATCTTCACATACTGGTTTCCCGACAAGCCGCGCATCAGAAAAGTCTCTCCTTCCATCGCATTGCCGGGTTGGGAAACCCGGATGCCCGGAGCTGCTTTTAACACATCAGCTAGGGTTACAAATCCATTGCGCAAAATATCTTCTCCGGTAATTACCCAGACTGAGAAGGGCTGGTTGCTGATGGCCTCCGGTGAACGAGTGGCAGAGATCACTTTTATTTCTTCCTTCGACAAATCCCGGAAAAGGATGTCTCTTTCGCTCAGGCGCTCAGGAGCCAGCAGCAAGGTGCTGTCACTCTGGGCAAACATAAAAATTGGTGCGAGGGATAAAACAAGTAGTAGTCTAATCACGGTTTGTAGTTTTTTACCACAGATTACCACAGTTGAAAAGAAGTTATGAGTATGTTTCTTTTGATCAAGAAATCATTTGTGGCAACTTTATTAGTAACCCGATGTAATCAACAGATCGAGGTTGGTACTGCGCAATTGAAATTTTTCACCGATATAGGCATTTGTCAGGGAACCTTTGTAGGTATATACGCCATTCCGCAATCCGGGGTCACTCACAATCAGCGACAGGATTCCTCCGGTTTCTGCTTTGATCAACATGGAGGTGAGGATGTTGCTGATGGCATCGGAGGCCGTTCGTGCTACGCGTGAAGGGATATTGGGTACGCAATAGTGGATCACCCCGTGTTTGACAAAGGTTGGCTTATCAAGCGTTGTGGTAGCTGAAGTTTCGAAACAACCGCCCTGATCAATGCTTACATCCACAATAACAGAGCCGTCTTTCATGCGCTGCACCACGTCTTCCGGCACGAGCATGGGCGAGTTGGCATGTGCCGAATGCATGGCCCCAATGGCCACATCGGCTTTCAGCAATTGTTCTCTCAAGTGAACCGGATTCAACACCGAAGTATGCAACTGCCGACCTATCTGACTCTGCAAATGCATGAGTTTATGCACGTTATTGTCGAAGATACTCACCTCTGCGCCCAGTCCATGTGCTGTCCGGGTGGCAAATTCCGCGACAACTCCGGCACCCAGGATGATCACTTTGGCAGGTGGCACTCCGGCTATACCTCCCAGCAACACACCTTTACCACCACGCGAAGTGGACAGCAATTCAGCTGCGATCAAAATGGCGCTGGTCCCCGATATTTCACTCATGGCATTCACGATCGGGAACTCGTCGTTCTCATCGTCGCGGATGTATTCCATTGCCAGGGCGATCACGCGTTTTTTCAGGAGTTTTTCTATGTATTCAGCATCCAGTAAAGGCAGGTGGATGGGCGAAATAACCACTTGGCCGGGGCGCATAAGTTCTATTTCCTCGTGCGTTGGCGGCGCCACCATCAGCAACAGGTCCGCTTTGAATATTTCTTCGGCGCTGTGCACCAGTTGCGCGCCCACCTCGGCATACTCAAAATCACTGAAATTGGCATTTTCACCTGCGCCATTTTCCACCAGCACCCGGTGTCCGTGAGCGGTTAATGTTGCTACTGCATGAGGAACCAGCGCTACTCTGTTTTCCTGAAGGGTGTTTTCCTTGGGAATGCCTATGAGGATCTTGTGTTGCTTTGGCGACACATCGAGCATTTCCGGTTGGGTACGAGGTAAGGAAAGGGTTTCCATATCGGGAAGTATATGGGCAAAGATAGGCTTTGAAGCACGCCGTTTTTAAAGCATGGTGAGAAAATTCCCTCTCGTACTTACAATATGCGAATCTTTCTGGTTGTTTCGCCGGTTATTTCAATGATAATCTGAGCTGTATCCGGTGGTAACATGGATTCAACCAGCTGTGGCCATTCAATAAAAGTATAGTAAGGATCGTCCAACAACTCTTCAATACCGATGTCGAGCGCTTCTTCCATCTTGTTCAGGCGGTACAGGTCGAGGTGGTGGATTACAGATGGCTGGCCATTTTCATCCTTGTAATCGTAATCGTTTACCAGCGAATAGGTTGGACTGGAAATATTGCCGTGAACACCCAAATGTTGGCAAAATGCTTTGATAAGGGTGGTTTTACCGGCACCCATGTCGCCAATAACGGCCACTTTTTTCCTGCCTTTCAGCCCATCCATGACGTGTAGCATCAGACTGGGCAGCGCATCGGGGGCAAATGCAATGAATTCCATAAGACGCAAATGTAATTCTTGAACTGAATTATGAATTATGGATGGTGAATTATTATTTGATTTTGATGAGGTCGAGGAGACAAGGAGCTTGCCTGCGCATTCAGTTTTTACCATGCAGAAAGAGCCGTAAATTATCTATAATTGAAGCACTTAGAAACCTGACTTATTCGAAATCTTTGTTTTCCAAATCTGGGAATATGATGCATATTGCAAGCAATTCATCAAACTCCAATTACTCATGCGCCATTTAATTACCCTTTCAAGCATTTTCCTGACTTGTGGATTAAATGCTCAAAGTCCTGCCTCAAACCATGCCTGGCTTACTACAGATAACATCTCTGTGAGAATAACGCCAACTGGTATTCATGCCGATAGTAGTGGTGGATTTCTATTGAATCAACCCGGAGGCAATACCGTAAATTTACTTAGCCATTTAACTCCGTGGATTGTCGGAGAAGACCCTGCGGGAAACCTTAAAGCTGCCTGCGAGCTGGAAGATCCGGATTTTTCAGACTGGAAACCCGGTTTTCGAGGTATACCCAATTCTGGGAAAGTTTGGAAAGTGACCAATGACCAGATTGCCATTCACCTGGCGGATTTTGCAGATAATGGCGTAATCGACAACCCCATTCCGGAGATTTTCGCCTGGCCTGCAAGGGGAAACCCTTTTTCTCTTTTTTATAACGGTTTTGAGATACCTTCCAGCCCGGAAGTTTATTCAGTTTTAGCGGATTTTTTTGATGTTGATGACAACGGTGTTTATAATCCGGAGAAAGGAGATTATCCTCTTTCTGATAATACACGTAGGTTTTATCATCAACTACCACTAGATCAAATCACTTTCACCCCATTTCATAGCGACACGATTACTCATTTGACCCACAACAAGAATATCGATACTGAAGCCTGTCTAATGGCTTACACATTTGATTGTGATCAACAGGAGTTCGTTGAGAATTCAGTATTTCTGGAGTACCATTTTATAAATTCGAATACAGAATTAACTGCACCAGTATATTATGGACTTTATGCTGATTTTGATATTGGGAATCCATTTGACGACTATTTAGGAACAGAACTGCCTGCATTCTCTGGAGTTTTTGCCTTTAATTCAGATACCCTATTTGACCAACAATCAGGAACTAATCCACCTGTAATCAATCTTTCTGTATATCAAACACCTTTAGATTCCCATGGGATAAATGTAGGGGTCCATAACATAATGCCAATCCATCCAGGTTCACAGTTTTGGTGGGCGGATTTACCTATCAATAATTTTGAATTCTATAATTACCTCTCTGGGTTATGGCGAGATGGAAGCCCGTTAACAGTTGGAGGAAACGGATGGCATGGCAATGAGATAACCGACTTCCCCTTTCCCGGTCATCCAGCTGATTCTACAAACTGGAGTGAATTGTCGGCAAATAATCTATTAGAAGATAGAAGTGCGCTTATTTCTTTCAAGGTTCCGGTTTTGTTTCCAAAAGCGGTGAACCGCATATTTTTTTCATTATCAGCCTCAAACCAAACAGGAATTTCTTCTCAGTTAAATCAAATAAGGGAATTTAAAAGTGCCCAAAACTATTTTATTATGGGTTACCCTTTTGACATGCCTTTTCAAAGGCCCTGCTTACCATCAATTGTACAAAATGAAAACCAAGTAATTATTTTCCCAAACCCCGCCACCGATCACATCAAAGTACAAAGCTCCAGTACCCCCATTGAAGAAATTACCCTGTTCAATATGTTGGGTCACTGGGTCGGCAAGCAAAAATCCTCCGTCGGGACTACCCATACCCTCAGAATGGAAACAGCAAGCCTTTCTCCCGGAGTTTATATGGTTAGCTGGAGATTGCGGGACGGCACAATGGGTTCTGGAAAAGCAGTAGTGGGGCGGTAAACTTGCAGCTTTGGGTCGGATTTTGGAGCCTGGATTTCGCGATTATGGATATCCGTCCAGATGTCTCTCACGCCTGCGGCGGATCGACATGACAGCGCCCGTTTAAAGGAATATTTTTATTCAGATTTCTCCCTACGGTCGAAATTGTGCCGTATTATTTGTAATTTCGACTGAAAGGAGAAATCCGATAAAACCACCCAACAGCGTCGAATTGTCATGTCGATCCGCCGCAGGCGTGAGAGACATCCAAACCCTTAAAACCAAACCCACACCCCAATGCACAATTACTACGTGTACATACTCACAAACCCAAAAAAAAGCGTTCTATACATCGGTGTTACCAACAACCTGAAACGCCGGCTTCAAGAGCA
>JACJYQ010000007.1:0-342500 GCA_020636025.1 Lewinellaceae bacterium
TTGAAGATTGATGATTGCAGATTTGAGATCGGGATTACATGAATTCTATGCGAGTTCTTCCCAGAATTCTACGGCTCTACGGGTATGAGGGACGCAAATAGAGCCGCCGACTATGTTAGCTACAGCAAATACTTCAAATATTTGATCAGTATTTACACCAAGTTCGTGGGCGCGTTGTAAGTGGTATTTAATGCAATCATCGCAACGCAACACCATAGAGGCAACCAGTCCCAGCAATTCTTTGGTTTTTACATCGAGTGCTCCTTCCTGGTAAGCTTGATTATCCAGGCTCCAGAAGCGTTTCATCACTTTATTGTCGTGTGCAAGGATGCGGTCATTCATTTTGGCTCGGTAATCATTGAATTCTTTTACTAAAGACATGTTTGCAGATTTTGTAATGTTGAGAAAGAAAAGTGGTATGCCTACATTTGGGCTTGTAAAGGTCAAGGGAATTGTGCTTCCAGCGGTACTTAAAATTGGAATTTATGAGAGTTGTCATTCAAAGGGTTTCTAACGCAACCGTAACCGTTGCCGGGGAGACAAGGTCAAAAATAGCATTGGGGCTACTAATTCTTCTGGGAATAGAAGCGGAAGATGTAATAGAGGATATTGACTGGCTATGCAAAAAGATAGCGTCTCTGCGCATTTTTTCAGATGATCAGGGATTGATGAACTTGTCTGTACAGGATGTACAAGGCAAAATGATTGTGGTTAGTCAGTTTACCTTGTTTGCCAGCACTAAAAAAGGCAATCGACCGTCATTTATCAGGGCTGCGAAGCCAGACTTTGCTGTACCGATGTATGAATTGTTTGTAAAAACCTTGCAATTTGAGTCAAAACGCCCTGTGTCAACGGGGGTATTTGGAGCAGACATGAAGGTATCTCTGCTCAATGATGGTCCTGTTACGATCATCATAGATTCCAAGAACAAAGAGTAAAACTGAGTAGTAAATTAGGCCTTTCCCCAGCTGACTCCCTCCTTGCCATCTTTAACCTGAATTCCTAGCTCCGAAAGAGTATCCCTGATCTTGTCGCTTGTAGTCCAGTCTTTCTGGGTACGGGCATGATTTCTTATATCGAGAATAAGGCTCATGAGCCCGTCAATAGTACCGTCGTCACCGGATTCGGCACTATCGTCTTTAAGTCCGAATATATTGAAAATGAATGTTTCAAAGGTGGATTTCATTTTCTCAAGTACCCAGGGTGCAATGGCATCTGCTGGCAATTGCTGGTTGGCAATTTTATGAACATAACTGCCTATTTCATTCAATGATGCAATGGCAATGGCTGTATTAAAGTCATCATCCATTCCTTTGTATGCCTCTTCAATGAGCTCCAGAATGGCTCTGTCATGATCATTTTCAGAACCGTCAAAAGCTTTGGAATCTACAGGCAAAGACTGAAGGATCTTGTTGGTTTCCATCAGTTTTTTAAAGCCTTTCTCCGCCGCCAGTAATGCTTCATCAGTGATGTCAAGGGTACTCCGGTAATGGGCCATAAGCATAAAAAAGCGGACAACCATGGGAGAATAGGCTTTGCTGGTATGCTGACTGGTGCCGGTAAATAATTCTGCCGGTGAGATGGTGTTGCCATCGGATTTCGACATCTTTTTGTTGTTCAGCAACAACATATTGGCGTGCATCCATAGTTTGGCAGGTGCGCATCCGCAGGAGCCGAAATTCTGAGCTACTTCATTTTCATGATGCGGAAATTTCAGGTCATTGCCGCCACCATGAATATCAAAGGTTTTTCCTAAATACTTGGTGCTCATGGCGCTGCACTCGAGATGCCAGCCAGGGAAACCTACTGACCAGGGGCTTTTCCAAAGCATCAGATCCTGAGGGCGACCTTTCATCCAAATAGCAAAGTCGGCCGGATGTTCTTTTTCATCCTGGCTTTTCAATTCACGGGTTTCTGCATACAAATCTTCGAGTATTCGGCCACTCACAGAGCCGTAGGTGCCCGGGTTTTCAGCGGCAAATTTTGGCACATTGAAATACACCGAGCCATTTTTTTCATAAGCATAACCTCGATCCAGGATGTCCTGAACCATCTCTATCTGCTCCGGAATATGACCGGTAGCCCGTGGCTCAATACTGGGAGGTAAAGTGTTGAGGATGCGCATCATCTCGTGAAATCCTACAGTATATCGCTGAGCAACTTCCATGGGCTCCAGTTGGGCAAGTTTGGAGCCTTTTGCCATACGATCTTCTCCATCATCAGTAAGGTGCCCTACATCTGTTATGTTCCGCACATAGCGAACCTTATAGTCCAACAGCCGAAAATATCGATGTATCACATCGAAACTGACATAAGTGCGGCAATTGCCAAGGTGTGCATCGTTGTAAACGGTAGGGCCGCACACATACATGCCAACATGGCCGGGTACAATGGGTTCAAATATTTCTTTCTTACCGGTGAGGGTATTATAGATCCTGAGGGAACGAGCTTGATTCATGATTGCAAAAGTAGAAAGCCTTGTGGGATTTATGGCTGTATAACAAAACAACACAGCCGGAAAAATTATAGTTCCTTTCTTAAGCGGGCAACGGGAATATTCAATTGTTCCCGGTATTTGGCCACCGTTCTTCGGGCAATGTTGTATCCCTTTTTCAAGAGGATTGATTTTAGTTTTTCATCGGAGAGTGGTCTTCGTTTACTCTCTTCATTGATTACTTCGCTGAGGATTTTTTTAACTTCCAGCGTAGAAACTTCTTCACCATCCTGTGTGCTGAGGCTTTCTGAGAAGAATTCTTTTAGTCTTTTAGTGCCGAATTCTGTTTGAACATATTTAGAATTGGCAACCCTGCTCACAGTAGATATATCCAGACTGGTAACATCCGCAATGTCCTTCAAAATCATCGGCCGGATCTTTTTTTGATCACCGGTCAGGAAATACTCTTCCTGATGGCTGAGGATAGCACCCATGGTAAGCATCATGGTTTGCTGGCGTTGCTTAATGGCATCGATAAACCATTTGGCGCTGTCGATTTTCTGTTTGATAAACAGCACCGCTTCTTTTTCCTGCTTGCTAGGTTTGCGGTGAACTTTCCCATCGTGAAAGGCTTTGAGCATTTCCCGGTAATGGTCGTTGATGCGCAGGTCAGGAGCGTTGCGGGCATTCAGGGTTAATTCGAGCTCACCATCCCGGTTATTTACCAAAAAATCAGGTACTACATAATTCAGGGCTCTGTTGCCTTTAGTGGCAAATCCGCTGGCTGGTTTGGGGTTGAGCTTCAGAATTTCATTCACGGCGTCACGCAGGTCTTCCTCATCGATGCTTAGCAAACGACACAGTTTGGGGTAGTGTTTTTTGGTAAATTCATCAAAATACTGATCAATCAGACGAATAGCGATTTGGATCGTATGCTTTTCGTCTCTGGACAGGTTGTCTTCATCCTGCTTTAAACGATGATGGAGCTGTAGCAACAGGCACTCTCTGAGATCCCTGGCTCCGGTGCCAGGAGGGTCGAACTGCTGAATTTTCAACAATATTTTATTGATCTCCTTCTCATGAGTCGAAATATTCTGGCTGAATAGCAAGTCATCAACCATGGCGTCTGGCTCCCGACGCATGTAACCATCATCATCAATAGAACCGATGATCTGTTGGGCTATGGCAAATTCCCGTTCATCATCGAGATCGAGCATGCCCAATTGTTGCTCCAAATATTCGTGAAAGGTATTTTCGAAAACCAGCGGCATACTTTTCTCTTCCTCGTCACCGCCGCGACCGTCATCTCTTGTCTTGTAGGTAGATGGGTCGTCTTCGATAAAGTCGATCATGTAATCATCCAGATCGGGACCATCATCTTCGCTAAGGCTGACGGTTTCATCTTCATCGATAAAATCATCGGAGGAGTCACTATCGTAATCATCAGACTGATCCGAATCTCTGCTTTCATCGTTGTCAGAACTACTATTGTCCTGATCGCTGTCTTTTTCACCCGACTCAGCTTTTTTTTCTCTTTCGTGGTAATTCAGATCCGCATCTGACAAATCCATTTCCGACATTCCTTCGTTCAAGTCGGCAGCATCATCGCCTTCTTCCAAGGCGGGGTTGGCTTCCAGTTCTTCCTGGATGCGCTGCTCCAGCGTTGCCGTTGGTATCTGCAGCAGCTTCATTAATTGAATCTGTTGCGGAGAAAGCTTTTGCTGAAGTTTTAAATTAAGAGACTGTCTTGGACCGAAAGGAGATGCCATTTGTGAGCTTGGGAATTACGTATTCAGCACTCCGATATCATTTTCACAAATCTGCCACAGCAAAGAAAGGGCCAAATTTTGTTTTTTTAAGATGCGGAGATGATGATAAAAATTGTGGTTATTGATGGATGTCTTTAAAATTTTGATAATCAGGTTTTTGCGGAAATTTCTTTAAAAACCATGAAGTGAAAATTATTCAAAAATAATTGGCAAGGATAGTATAAAATAGTGAAATCAGTGAATTTTTTTCTTGCCAATTGCTGACAAATTTTCTCCCAATGCGTGCATATTTAGTTTGTAAGGCTTTTATTGCCATATTTGTGATTCAATTCGGATACCGGGGCGGGAAACTTTAACGTTTACAAGTTCTAAGCACATAGACCAGCCATTCCAATTGTTGTTTTTACTATGAAAATTTCACGTATCATATTTGCCATCATTTTACTCATTGCTTCTACAGCAACTACACCATCCTGTAGCAAGAAAAGTGGTTGCCCAGCTACAGATAGTCTGAAACCAAAGACAAATAAAGATGGTACCTATAAAAAGTCAAAAGGTTCTTCTGAGCTCTTCTCAAAAAAGATGCGCAAAAAGATGAAATAGTAGTCGAAACATCCTGCCCGGCGAACGGTACATTGGCTACATTTGCTCATATCAAATTCCGATCATTCACCAAACCGTTCCAAATTTATGAAAATCGTTCTGATTGTCATTACTCTCGTGGCTGTGGCCGCCCTGTTTATTTTTTGTAAACATCAACAAACATTCACCGCAGACAATCTGCCAACGCTGCAACTTCGCTGGGGTACCGGTGGAGGAATTGTTGGGAAGGAAACCACCCTTACACTATTGGAGAATGGCCAGATATTTAAACAAGGCTTCAAGGGGGAAGCGACAGAGGTTGGAAAAATCAAGGCTAAAGTGGCAAAATCCCTTATTAAAAAAGCAGAAATGCTTGAGTTGGGAAAACGAGAATTCAATCACCCAGGGAATATATACTCATTTCTTGAGTATCAGGAAGGAGATATGATCAGCCGGATTACCTGGGGTGATCAGGCATATACAGTGGATGCTGATGTTCAGGCTCTATTTGATCAGCTTAATTCGCTTTTGAGAAAAGAATAGAACCAGCAGGTCTATAAATCAGGTGTAACATCTTTTCAATTTCAGATATTACTCCGATTCGCCCCGGATTAGCCGGACTATTTTCAATTGTAAACCAATTTATTTCCATGAAAATTACCAACTTATTTCTATTAGCCATACTTCTAATGGTGGCTGTTTCCTGTGGAGAAAAGAAAAATGACCAGCAGGATACTGTTTCAGCAAATGAGCCAAACAAGGTATTGTTGGACACATTTGCCGATTTGCAAATTCTACAATATGAACTCCCTGGATGGGATAAACTGGATTTGCGTCAAAAAACATTTATCTATTATCTGAGTGAAGCCGCTCTTGCCGGTCGTGACATTATTTACGACCAGCATTGCAAATACAACCTTGCGGTTCGCAAGACCTTGGAAGCAGTAATAGGGAACTTCAATGGCGATAAATCAAGTGCAGACTGGAAAGCATTTGAGGAGTACGCCAAGCGTGTTTGGTTCAGCAACGGCATTCACCATCACTATAATGAAGGCAAGATAATACCAGGCTTCTCAGAGACTTACTTTGCTGAATTGGTAAAAGCTTGCTCAGCTGAGTCATTGCCCATGCCAGCAGATGAATTATTGACAACTCTTACACCTGTTATGTTTGATCCTCAGGTTTTATCAAAAAGAACCAGTAAGGACAAAACACATGATGTGGTGATGAATTCAGCTGTAAACTTTTATGAAGGCGTAACGGCAGATGAAGTGGATAACTACTATAAAGGTCTGATCAATGATGCGGGGGAAAATGCACCTCTGTTTGGATTAAACTCCAAGCTGGTTAAAAAAGACGGGGCGCTTCAGGAAATACCCTGGAAGTCGGGCGGCATGTATGGCGCTGCCATCGATAAAATTGTAGAAAACCTTGAAAAGGCCATTCCTTTTGCGGAAAATGACCAGCAGAAAAAAGCCATAGGGTTACTGGTTGATTATTATAAATCCGGTGAAATAAAAACCTTTGATGAGTACAACAAGGCATGGGTACTCGATACAGAAAGCACCATTGATTTCATAAACGGCTTCATCGAAGTGTATCATGATCCAAAAGGTTACAAGGGCGATTATGAGGCGATTATACAGTATAATGATCCGGATGCCACAGAAAAAATGGCCATTGTTAGTAAAAACGCTCAATACTTCGAAGATAACTCTACCATTCCTGCTGAGTATAAAAAGGATAAGGTAACCGGTGTCTCTTACCGGGTGATCAATGTGGCGATGGAAGGAGGCGACAGCGCGCCCAGCACGCCCATCGGTGTAAATTTGCCCAACTCTAACTGGATCCGCCAGCAATATGGTTCAAAATCAATCAGTCTGAATAATATAGAGAACGCATATGCAAAGGCTGGTGGCGCTGTCGCTACCCAGGAGTTTGCTCATGATGAAGAGGAAATTGCCATAGCTGCAAAGTATTCTGAGGCTTGTGGCAAGATGCATACGGCATTGCATGAAGTAATTGGGCATGCCAGTGGTAAACTCAAAGATGGAATGGCTGAACCAAATGTTACCTTAAAGCACTATTCAAGTACTCTTGAAGAAGGTCGTGCCGATCTGGTGGCTTTATATTTTATGCCCGACCCAAAACTGGTGGAGTGGGGGTTAATGCCAGATGCTGAAGCTTATAAGTCTGAATATGATTCCTATATAAGAAATGGCTTGTTGCAACAGCTTCGTCGTTTGCCGGCAGGTGCAGACATAGAGGAAGATCACATGCGCAACCGTCAGTTGGTAGCTGCCTGGGTTTATGAAAAAGGCAAGGCAGACAACGTTATTGAAAAAGTAAACCGTAACGGAAAAACCTATTACGATATCAAGGATTATGTGAAATTGCGCGATTTGTTTGGGCAGCTACTTAGCGAAATTCAGCGCATAAAATCAGAAGGAGATTTTGCCGCAGCCAGCGCTCTGGTAGAAGGTTATGGAGTAAAAACAGATGCGGCTGTTGGCAAAGAGGTAAGGGATCGTTATGCAGCGCTTCCAACCAAGCCTTATTCAGGGTTTGTTCAGCCAAAACTGGTAGCTGTAATAGATGCTTCTGGTAACATTACCGATGTTAAAGTGGAGAAAGAGTTGAATTTTGTGCAACAAATGTTGCGCTATGGCAAGGAATATTCCTTTTTGCCGATAAATAACTGATTTATTAACCGGGTGGCTCAAAGTCACCCGGTTAATAACCCGCTGATAAAAAAAACGCCGCGATTGCTCATTTGCAACGCGGCGTTTTTAATTTCAAGTAAAAGAGAATCGGTTTGGAATGGCCTCAATTTGTCAACGTACGATTATTTTCCCGGCGGCAAGCGGTTTGCCATCGGCGGCAAGCCGGTAAATTGTGGTGCCGGCCGGAATTTGTTGACGATACAATTGGAATGTCGGATGATTGTAAAATTGATTACTAATTAATCGGCCTTGAATATCGTAAAGTTGTAGCGTGAACTGTTTGGCTGCTACACCTGTAATGTCAAAAGTTACGTAATCGGTTGCTGGGTTTGGATAGGTTTTTACCTGTGCACCAGGAATGTACACATCCTGAGTTTTGGTAATTATCAAGACACTATCTAAATCGCATATCGTATGGAATGTAGAGTTCGATTTGCTTGGTGCATTAAAGTCGAGATAAATGGCGGCGCTGTTGAAGATGATCGTACCACATGGCAAATTCGGTTTTTGAGCTACGCGGAACGAAACAAAGCCTTCACTGGCGCCGCCACCTGGTACCAGATTTGCATTTTCAAGGGTAAATTGCACAATACCGTCGCCATAAACCTCAAATTCGTAAGGGTGGCTGGCTGTGCCAGGATAAACGGTTGCCGGATCAAGTGCTGAAGACAGGGTATCACGAATGATCACCTGATGCACTGTATCGGCACCGTCGTTCCTAAAGCGGATTAAATAATTTAAATCGGTTTGCGGATCAATGTAATGCTGGGCTGTTAAATAGCCCTTGGGATGACCTCTTTTCAGGTTGGTTGGATTATAATTGGCTTCCTGGCTTTCTTGGCAATCAGTTTCTTTAAAAGCATCGGCATCATCCTCGGGAAACATTGTGTAGAAACCTTTGGATGGCTCAAGAGAACTGGTGTCGCTAATACAGCCTTCAACAGCAGCCGTAGTATATGGATTGCCCGGGTAGCCCGGACTTTGCTGTGCAATAATTCTAAACGTGCTTCCATTGGCAGGATGAGTATAAACTAAAGTATCCTGCCCGGCGCCAAGTTGGAAACGGAAATTTGGATCGCCAGGTGGAGAGAGCATCACAACATCTTCTGCAATGACAAATCCCAATGGCCCTGGCATGTTACCCGTACCAATATTGGTGAGCACCATTTTCACCGTATCATTCTCACAAACGGCCTTCGCGGCGACGATATCTCCATCCCAGCCAGTATTTATGTCGCAAAATTCGTTTGGACTAATAAACGCAGAAACACAGTGAGTTTGACCTGCAACTGTATTGTCGCAGTCAAGGAATGCCGTGATGGTGAAATCCCTGCAATCTCCATTTGGCAATGTTCCAATATTAAAAGAGAGCGTGTCTCCAGACAATCCACTTAAGGGAATGGAACTGCTGACATACTGCAGCATTGGATCCAATACCACCTGAATTTTTGTATTCAATGACGGAACAGTTCCTGAGTTGCAATACCTGACATTATATACATTGTTTGTACAACGACGAAGTATTGGTGTGGCAATATCAACCTCGTTCCGTGCACAATCAAAAACAGTGCGAACAGGAACTGAAACTGATACAGAATCATAAAAATCAGGTACTTGAACCTGTATAATTGAATCACAGGACTTCCAGTATGTGTTGGGAGGGAAGACTATCAGGTTATAAGTGCCTGTATCAACTTCTGCATGCAAGTCGCCTTCTGAATTAGCTACAGTATACTGTAAATCATAAGGCCCTTCAATCTTGACAATCCAATTTGACAAACCAGGCTCATCAATATCTCGTTGGCAGTTGTTATTGAAGTCCCAGAAAACATTGGCTTCAATGTAGCTCGTAAAGACTTTACCTTCTGAATCAGTACGAACCAGGTACGCATAAGAATCTCCAAGGCTGCCTACAGTTGGTTCAGTGAAGCCTGCTGAAATGGCTCCATCTTTTGTCGGAAGAACTGCATAGCCAGCATCAACACCTCCGCGGCCAACAAAGGCTTCCCAGAGAATCTGGCCGACCGGATCCATTTTAACAATATTCAAGTCTGCTAAAGGGCCGATTGTTTTAATACCAGAGGCATATAGGTTGCCAGTTGCTTTGTCGCGGGTAATGCCGTAAAAGTCACTGGTTGGGTACAGATTTGCCCAAACTGGATTTGAACTGAGTGTGGCATCAACTTTAAACACAAAACCTTGTCCTCCAGGGCCAATTGTACTAAAACCTGCGACAGCAAAACTGCCATCATCAGTCGATACAATCGAACGCGCTTCATCATCCCCGGTGACACCCATGTCTTCCATTTCATAGGTCTGTTCCTTAATCAGGTTACCACTAAGACCAACCCGGAGTACGTAGGCATCCTTACTATTAAAATTGGAAGCTTTTAGTTCGCCTGCAACCAGGAGGTCGCCATTTTGAGCCTGTGTAATGGCCAGCCCTTTTTTTCTGGCACCGGTTGCACCGTAATTATTAAACCACAGGGTATTTCCCTGAGAATCGGTTTTCAGAATGAATACATTCTCACTATCGCCGTTATCAAAAGACTGGAAACCAGTAATCACGAAACAACCATCAGAAAGAAGCGTAATGGCTCGTGCTTCATCAGCAAGGTTTCCACCAAAAGTTTTATCCCACTCTTTATTGCCGAATTCATCTGTTTTGAGCAGGTAAATATCTCTGTTGAAAGTAGTGCCAATTCCATCTGGATCTACATATCCAACAATGGCATACCCGTTATCCGGAGTAGCAACAACACCGTAGCCTTCTAATCTGGAATTGCCTTGTGGTCCGGCAAATGTTTTGCTCCACTGCAACTTGCCATCTGCATCCACTTTAAGCAGGTATAGCCGAATATTGCCATTGTAATATCCGGTTAATATATAACCACCATCCCTGGTTTTGGAAATTGCTCTGGCCACATCCTGGCCACCACCTCCATAAATACGTTCCCAGCCTTGTCCATAGCTCTGGACACAGGAAAGAAGTGCAAATAAGAAGATATACAGGTGCTTTACCATGGGTGAAAGGATTAGTTGCGGCCGAAGTTCTTCTTCGACATTACAAATGTGCAGGTAAGCAAGTTGTCGTAGAAAGACAAATATTCGGGTTTGTTGAGCTAAATTAGCCTTCATTTTACATGAAATTTTCAAGTGAGAAATGGATTATTGTGTGATATTTGTGCCTATGGGCAAAAAATATTTCAAAAATAAGGTTTTTTATTAATTCAATATCATGCCTTTTTGTTGAACAAATTATTATTTAAAGGAATGCAAAAAAGTGTATTGGCTGAAATTATCCTTTCTTTGGATAAGAAGGAGATTCGGGATTTACATAAATGGTTGCAATCACCAGCCCATAATTTGCGGCAGGATGTGATCGATTTGTTTGATTATTTGACAAAATACCAGGACAATTTTGAAATTGCTTACGAAAAGGAGCGAGCCTGGACAGCCGTCTTTCCGGATAAACCTTTTGATGATGCTTATATGAGGCAGGTAATGTATTTCCTGCTAAAATCCATTGAAGAATATCTTGTGTTCGCTGATTTTACAAGTGACCGAGTACAGTATCAAATTGCATTGACTAGGATTTACAGAAAAAAGAAACTAGATAAAGCCTATAAACAGGCATATCGACTTGGTTCTGATTCCCTCGAAAAGCAGCCATTAAGGAATACCTATTATTATTTAAATAAATTTTTTCTTGAACATGAAACCTATGAGTATAAATTGGGTGTGACACAAAATGCTCCGGTTAATCTACAAGAAGTTGCTGATGCCCTGGAGCAGTATTTTATTATGGAAAAACTTATGATCAGCAATGCGATGCTTGCCCACCATAAAGTTTACCAAAAGGCAAATTACGATACAGGATTATTAGATGAAGTAATTAAATACGTTGGAGACCGTCAACTACTTGATGAGTCTGCAATTGCTTCTTATTACTATGCTTACCTCGCCAGTATATACCCTGCCAAAACAGAGTATTTTGATCACTTTGAAAAATTAATACATGGTAAAAGCGCAGAAAGCTTCACAATTCCAGAAACACGGAACCTTTACCTTACGGCACTGAACTATTGCACAGCGAAAGTAAATCAGGGGGCATTGGAATATTGTAAAATGGCGTTAAAGTTTTATAGGACAGGCGTAGAAAAAGGTTTTTTGTTGGAAAATAACAAAATTACCAGATACACATTCGGGAACGCAGTGGCATTTGCCATCAGAATAGGAGAATTTGAATGGTCAGAGCAGTTCATTGAACGTTTTAAACATCACCTTGATGACAAGGAACGAAATAGCATTGTCAACTTCAATTTGTCGAGGGTATACTTTGAAAAAGGTGATTACGATAAGGCACAGGATATGCTTACACGTTTTGAATATGATGATATGCTCTTCAATATTATTGCCAAAACCATACTATTAAAGATATACCACGAACACGAAGAATACGATGCATTCGAATCTCTACTGGAAAGTATGCGTACCTATCTACAAAGAAAAGAAGCCCTTGACCCCGCCAGAAAACAGGCATACAAAAACATGATCAGCCTGATGAAAAAACTGCTCAACGTGAACATCTTCTCGAAAACACAGCGGGAAAAATTCCGGGAGCTGGTGGAGAAAACCAATCCGCTTGCCGAGCGCGAATGGCTCTTGAAACAGATTGAGTGACAAAGCAAAAGGCAAGTCCCGTTTTTTACATTATTCATCGTTTCTTTGCAGTCCTTTTCACGAAAAAATCATCACCCTTGAAAAAAGGTTATCAGGTAGCCCTGCTCGTTTTTGTTGTTTTGCTTATTGATCAAATCTCTAAGTTTTACATCAAAACCCATTTTGAATACAACGAAGAGCTGCTTATCCTCGGCCAAAAATGGGCTCGACTGCACTTTGTTGAAAATGAAGGCATGGCCTTCGGTATTACTTTCGAATGGACATACGGAAAGCTATTCCTCAGCTTGTTTCGCATTTTAATGGTTGCCGGACTTATTTACTACATCCGCGCGCTGATTGCCGCCAAAGCACCTACAGGATTTGTTTTGAGCGTAGGACTCATCACAGCCGGAGCTTTAGGCAATATCATTGACAGTGCTTTTTTCGGAATGATCTTTACAGAAACACCTTATCACGGGGGACTGGCTGAGTTGGTACCTTTTGGGGAAGGTTATGGAAAATTCCTGCATGGGAAAGTGGTGGATATGCTTTATTTCCCCATGCATAATTTTGAACTGCCCAGCTGGCTTGGTGGTGGCAACTGGCTGTTCTTCAGCCCGATCTTTAATGTGGCAGATGCATCAATTACCTGTGGGGTCTTGAGCATTTTGTTGTTTCAGCGCCGGTTTTTTAAGGATGGGTTTGTAGAAGAGAAAAAAGAGGAGGATGTTGATTCAGAAAATGAATCGGGTTCAGTAGAAACTGAAATGCCTTCTGAGCAGGATAATTCAGAGCTAAATGTGGATAAATCAGAGAGCAACCAAGAGACGCTTTAGGGGGCAAGCCGCAGAGCGGCGAAATGACTGTTGATGTTTAGTTCCGCCATTTGCCCTCTGGTACAGCAGACCAGAATGTATTCAAAAGAATCCATAATTTATGTTTCGGTGCGCTGCACCTTGGGATTTTGTGTTGCTTTGATTGGCTACATATTTTCCGCCGCGCTGCGGCTACTTTGATTTTACTGCAATTCCTGTACTAAGCACGAGACCAGAACCAGCGAAAATTGACCATTATTGCTGATCTTTTCTGCCTAAGTCTTTTCCATTCTTTTTCTGGGAAAATGATTCCCGCAAGATGGCCAGGTTGGCTATGATAAAAATGGTGAAGAAGAAGGAAATGATCAGCTCAGCAGAAGTGAATAAGCGGGCACTTGCAGAGGCCGGTACAATATCGCCCAAGCCGGCTGTGGTAAAGGTGGTTACACTGTAATAGAAAAAGCTCAAAAAGTCGTTTGCCAAATTTGCCGGTTGTGTCAATCCGTGAAAAGAGTCAGGGTTTATTTGATACAGACAATAAAAATCGATGGCATAGGAAATGATGAACAGCACAATGCTCATGCCTATAAAGATCATGAATTCGTGAAAGTAGAATTCAAATTGAGTGCTTAACCGGATCCTCCGGATAACAAAGGATACAAACCACACTGATTTTGCCAGACTAAGGGCTACCAGCACTAATTCCCGGATCAGTGGGGAGGAAAGTTCACTGTAATCTGCCCAGAACACGCCGATTCCGATCAGCAGGACCATAATCAAAGGGCGGGTTTCCCAAATTTGTTCCAGGTGTATCTTAGGCAGCATAGACATTATCCGGGATCAATAAGCGAATAGATGGCAGAGTCTTCAAATACTCCATCGTTATAGAAGTTTTCCCTGAAATGGGCTTCTTTCACAAAGCCGTTTCTCTCCAGCAAATTAATTGATTTCTGATTGTCCGGATTTACATTGGCTTCCATCGAGTGAAGCTTTAGTGTTTTGAAACCATATTGTAAAATGGCCTGCAACGCTTCACTCATGATCCCTTTCCTTTGTTGCTCAGGATCCAGTAAATAACCGATTTCTCCGCGGTGATTTGTTTTGTCAATTTTCCAGATGGTTATGGTGCCGATCATCTCTTTCGCTCCCTTCAAACAAATACCCCATTGAACACCTTCATTATTTGAAAACATCTCTTGTATCTTGACAATAAACTGCCGGGCTTCATCAATTGACTCCATCACAGGCCTGCCGAAATACTCCATTACCCTGGGATCGGAGCGAAACTGATATAACCGATCAGCATCAGCGTCGGTCATTTCACGCAACAAAAGACGATCTGTATTAAGCTCCGGAAACTCGTTAAATTGGATTTCAAGCATGTTGAAGCAATTGGCAATTTTAAGCTGAACAATGCATACACCTGGTTGACTGCGGCATAAACATTAACCGGGGAAACGGAATGTCAGTTCCACAACGGGTGCATTTGCCAAAATCCGAGCTTCCATACTTTTCCAATATCGTTTGCAGGCGTGCCAGCTTTTGCTTGTTTTCCCGTAAGCTGTTCTCCACTACACTTTTATTATTGATGGCATCCATTCTGGAAATACGGCCTATCGCGTTGTCTGGCACCTCAGGCTCCGTGGCCTCTTCCAATTCGATAATAAATGCCTTTACCTTATTTATTTCCGATACCACCTTCTGGTGATATTGCTGAATCTCTTCGTTAGTCATAATACAAAGTAAAGCAAATTCGGGTATCAGAAGCCAACTTGTATAGAAAAGCGGACGCCCCAGCTATCTACATTGGGGAGGTCTTTGTAGGTTAAACGCCACAAATAGTCTATGCGCAATAGCCTGAAAATATTGGCAATTCCAACGCTGGCTTCCATGTATGGTTCATCCTCCAATGTGTGTATATAGGTGTCGCCAAAATCGTCCTTTGGAAATATCAGCAATCCGTTGTCGACTGAAGGCCTGTTCTTCTGATCAAGTCCACCCCATAGCAATTTAAAGCTGCCCACTTCCCGCAGTTTCAAATGTTTGATCAGCGGGAGCTTATTGAAGATGAAGCCATTCATATTGTGATGCACCGTCAGGGCCAGGTATTTATCGCTGGCGAATTCCATGAAATTCATCAGGTTGTATGAATACCAGTCGAATTGATAGGATTGATTGGCGCGGTGAATATCCAATAATGGGAAAGGTACAGACCCAAACGTTCGACCCGCTTCCAGGGTAACCTGCGATCGGCCGATTGGCCCCATGAATACGTTTTTAAATGCCGAAAAGGTCACCTTGTGGTAATTGAATTCGCTACCCATTACGCCTTTTATACCCGCCTTGTAGGACAGGAGGAAAACCGGATATTTTGTCAGCATGGGGAAGCGGTACACAGTACCCTGATAAAACTTTTCATTAGGAGCAAATCGCAGGGTAATGCCGGCTTCAGCCGTGGTAATGTCCGGTTTTTCCAGAAAAGTAGAATCGCCGGGAACCTGGTATTCGTAGCGCAGTAATCCGCCAGGAGTGTATTCTTTCCAGTAAAATGCAGGGTTTAGAGAAAATCCGCCTCTATGCTCCTTTATGTATTCGATCCGGGCAATGCGTTGATATTGCATGCGCAGATTGGTACCTCGTTGAAAGGAAAGGAAAATATTGTCGGGCGACCAGTTGGTTACATCTGCTCCGGGAGAGCGAATGTCTCGCTGATAGGCAACAGTCACCTGGTTCATGGGAAATTTTCGAGGAATCTCATTGGTAAATGACCAGGTAGCAGTTCCGTTCCATTTCCAGCGCTGATCTTTAAAACCATACGCGCCGTATCCGGTGAGCAGCAGGTTTTTGACAAATTTCTGATTGCTTCTACCCCCAAACCGGAGCCGGGTTCCTTCTACATCGTTGAAGCTGACAAAAGTGGCAATGGGGCCGGCTTCAAAGCCATTGAATTTGACGTATCCGGAAGAGGTAATGGTGGCAGCGAGCATAAAGGCTTTGAAAGCCGGGACTTGCTGAATGCTGTCCATCATTGTATTAATGCCCTTTTCACGGGTGCCAAGCGGGCTGTGGCGCAATTTGGGCCACTGGCTTTTAGGGGTAGGGCTGAGGTTTTTTATAACATCCAGCGTACCGGCAAACAACGAATCAGGAATTGGCTGATTCATTTGGTAGTTTTTGTAGGACACTGTTTTATGCGCCTGTAAACTTCTGCCTTTGGATTTTTTGAACACATTAAAGTCCATCACCACCGCATCTGTTGTTAACAAAAGACGGCGATTCTCACCGCTGCCGAAAAAGCTGTATTCCTGCTCAATCCGCAGATCAGTCACCCAGTTCAGGTTTATTTGTTTGGAAATTCCCATGGTAACCTTTCTCACCGCATAGGTAGAATCGAGCGCTACCAAAATATTACCCATAAAAGCCAGATCGGTCTTGTTCTTTGGTGCAAAAAAGATGTCGGCAAATTTCTCTCCACCCGCTTCGAGCGTATCAATGATATAGAAGCGGTAAAATGCAGTGGCAGCTCCCGAGAGTGGACCAACAAACTGGGTGGTCAATAGCGTGATATTCGGATCATATATATCGACGTCCTGATATAAGTTAGTCAGATAGCTGGAAATGCCGTCGTTGTCGACCTCATACTCATCTTGAAGCCTGGTTTGATTTTCTGCCAGGACGTATTCTTTTTTCGCATTTGGGTCCTTGCGGTAATAAACATTTGACAATCTTTCCCTCAGATAAAAAGGCAAGGCAACCTTTCCGTTTACCTTATTGGTATCTACATTGTCAAAGATGAATCTGAATTTTTTCAGGTACCATCTTTTTCTGAACTTATTGTCGATGTTGTTCAGGTCAAACTGGAGCTTTTCGTACTTTTCATAGCTGTAGTAGTCAAGCCCTTCCTTTCGGTTTTCATCCTTGTGTTTGAAAACCTCCTGGATCAGATCTATGGCTGGGTTGTTTTTCCTGCGGTATTTCTTTGGTCGTACAGTAATTTCCTTGATTCCGTAGGTTTCTTCCACCATTTCAATGCTTAGTTCATTGTTGGTGCCGGGCAGTATCTGTGCTTTTATGGGTTTATACCCTACATAGGTAATCTTGATTTGCTGAGGTCTTTTGTTGGTTTGGTAAAAGAAATAACCATTGATGTCTGTGCGGGTACCCAGTTCTTCACCGGCTATCTGAACCGATGCATAGGGTAGGGGATCTTTGCTCAAACTGTCGATCACCCTGCCGTGAATGCTGGTTAACTGGGTAGATTGTTGCGCTGAAAGCAGGTTTGAAAAAAGTCCAAATAACAGACAAACAGAGGCTATACGGGCCAACAAATGACGCTTGCTCATCATCAATATCATTAAATATAAGTACACAAGCCATCCTGAAATTTGGAGCGTTTCAGTATTCTTGATTTTTTCGCCGCGCTTGTGTCTTCTGACCAAGCGCACCATAACGTGAGGAGCAATTGATTAAAAATAAACTGACCTATATCAAAAAGAATAGTTCAATTTTCTTGACTACTCAAGTAACGTGCGCTTGGTCAGAAGACACAAGCGCGGCGGGAATTAGTCCCTAAAATGTACTAGCACAGGATGAATTCCCCGAGCTCTATTTGTTCCAAAATTCTGGGTGACTTATGTATTTCAGATTATCATTACACCATTATTCATCACTTCCATGTATGGGTTCCACATCGGGAATGATGGCGCTTTCTCCGGGTGTAGGATCCGGAAATGGGCGCTTGCCAATGATGGATTCAAGGTCAGTACGGTGTAAAACTTCTTTTTCCAACAATGCAGATGCCAGGGCATCCAGTTCTTCACGCTTTTCTTTTAGCAGTTTCTTAGCTCTGTCGTACTCCTTGTCAATCATGTTTTTGACTTCCTGATCGATCAGGTAGGCAGTTTGCTCAGAGAAAGGTCTGTTGAAAGTATCGTTCAACATGGAGTAGTAAGAAACATTACCTACTTTTTCGCTTAGCCCGTAATTGACAATCATGTCATACGAGAGCTTGGTAATATGGTCAAGATCGCTTTGTGCTCCGGTGCTGATCTTGTCAAACACCACAGATTCTGCAGCTCTGCCACCCAGGGTCATACAGATATCGTCCAGTAACTTTTCTTTTCTGGTGATGTATTGTTCCTTTGGGAGGTACTGAGCATAGCCCAAGGCTGCCAACCCACGAGGTACAATGGTAACTTTCACAAGCGGATGCGCATGTTCCAGATACCAGCCGCAAATGGCGTGACCGGCTTCGTGGTACGCAATGATCCTTTTCTCTTCCGGACTGATGATCTTGTTTTTCTTTTCCAGACCTCCAATTACTTTATCCAGTGCGTAGTTGAAATCATCAAGATCAACGGCAACTTTATCACGTCGTGCGGCAATCAATGCGGCTTCGTTGCAAACGTTGGCAATATCGGCACCCACAAAACCCGGAGTCATTTCAGCCAATGTGGTGGCTGTCACATCCGGTGAAACTTTGATGGCTTTCATGTGTACCAGGAATATTTGTTCACGGCCTTTCAAATCAGGTCGGTCGATGCCGATCTGTCGGTCGAAACGCCCCGGACGCATCAGCGCCTGGTCGAGAATATCCGGGCGGTTGGTTGCCGCCATGATGATTACCCCTTTGTCTGTGGGGAATCCGTCCATTTCCACCAAAAGCTGGTTCAGGGTGTTTTCTCTTTCGTCGTTGCCGCCCTGAATGGCGCCACGTCCTCTTGCCCGACCAATGGCGTCAATCTCGTCGATAAAAATAATACATGGCGCTTTTTCTCTGGCCTGACGGAAAAGATCGCGCACGCGGGATGCACCCACACCAACGAACATTTCCACAAAATCAGAACCCGAAATAGAGAAGAATGGAACATTGGCCTCTCCGGCCACGGCCTTTGCCAGTAAGGTTTTACCCGTACCTGGAGGACCAATTAGCAGCACGCCTTTTGGAATTTTACCTCCAAGGTTGGTGTACTTCTTCGGGTTTTTCAGGAAATCTACGACTTCCATGACTTCCTCTTTCGCTTCATCAAGTCCGGCAACGTCGGCAAAATTGCTGTTTACTTTTGACGTATTGTCGAACAACGTGGCTTTAGACTTGCCGATATTGAATATTTGACCTCCCGGTCCACCTGCTCCACCGCCAACCCGGCGAATGATGAGTATCCATAAACCGATAAATAGTAGAAGTGGCAAACCATACGTGATGATTGCGCTGGTCCAGTTTATTCGCTGGTCGTATTCAATGGTAACCTGAGGTTTTTTCTCTTTGAGAAGCACCTCATTCAGTCTGTTCACTTTTGGTTCCAGCACCTCAACCTTGCCAATTTTCATGACGTACTGTGGCTGGTCAGCATTGAACATGGTTTTCTTTGTGGGTTTCAAATCCTTGTATTCTTCATCTACTGCCAAAGAATCAGGATTGATATAGACATAGGCTTCTTTGTCATTCACGACGAGAAATCTATCTACATGTCCTTTTTTTGCCCAGCGCTCAAAGTCGGCCCAGGTAGCATTTTTGGATGCTCCGGAGAATTTGGTCATTTGAAGAGTAAGCAATCCGATTCCAATGAGGATGTAGATCCACATGAAATTGAATTTCGGCATTCCGTCACCGTTGTTGCCATTCTGAGGCGATCCCGGATCTTTTTCACCGTTACCCTTTTTATTTTCTTGTTCCATTTTTTTAAATTTAAACGATTGGTCCTTGCGGGGTTTGGAGATGTTTAATTAGATAAAAAAGATTATATTAAACCTCTCCGTACTCAGTATGTTCAGCATCACTCCATAAATTTTCCAATTCGTAAAACGCTCTGGTATCCGGATGGAAAACATGAACAATGGTGCTGAAATAATCCATCAGGACCCAGGTCGCAGAACTGGAGCCTTCCAGGTGACTTGGCGAAGTGAGTGTTTCTTCTTTTACTCTTTTATAGATGCTGTCGGAAATCGCTTTGATATGGGTATTGGAGTCGCCTTCGCAGATGATAAAGAAATCAGCAGGAGCGTCACCAAGTTTTCTCAAGTCGAGTTGAACAATATTTTTGCCTTTCTTGTCGCGGATACCCTCAACGATGGCATGATTTAGCTGTTCAATTTGTGGGTTTTTTTCTTGTGGAGTGGTTGCAGTCGTCAAAATTTGTTTATTCGAATGTGTAATCTATAATTTGGCTCAAAATTAAGGGAAAAATTAAGAGCAACCATATTGTTTCCCGGTACTCACTCGTCAAACATGACAAACACTCTTTTTATTGGAAAAGTTTATCAATATTTTGAAGAGATCCAGTCTACCAATGATTGGGCCCTGGAGCAACTCGCAAAAAGCAAGCCACCTGATGGAATGGTCGTTCGGGCTGCCACACAGACAGTCGGGCACGGTCAGTTTGGCAGCCGATGGCTGAGCCCGGCCGGACAAAACCTGCTTTTGAGTGTGATTTTATATCCAAAATGGCTGGCAGCACGGGATCAGTTTTATTTGAGTATGGCCATGGCGCTAGGTTTACATGAAACGCTTGACCTGTCTGATGCGCGCCTTAAATGGCCAAATGATTTGTACCTGGGAAGTAAAAAAGCGGCTGGAATTCTGATTCAGAATAGCTTGAATGGCGGCACCATTCAGTCGTCTGTCGTAGGTATTGGTTTGAATGTAAATCAACATGAATTCGATACTTCTTTGCCTAATCCAACTTCGCTTGCAGTTCACACCGGTAAAACCTATGATTTGGACCAGCTAATGTCCCGGCTTTTCACTTGCCTGGAAAGGCGCTATCTCGATTTGAAAGCAGGACGACTGGCAGAAATTAAGCATGCTTATGAAAATAGACTTTACAGAATGAATGAAACTACGACGTTTGTTCTTAGTAAGGACGAGACCGCTTTCAAGGGTGTGATCAGAGGCGTGAATGAAGCTGGGCACCTCAGGGTTGAATTGGAAGATGGAGAACTAGCACAATTTGACCTGAAAGCTATTCGGATGCAGGTCTAGTAGGTTGTATTGATTTTCGAAATTTGATTTGAATGGAAAGCCCCGAAGGGGTGTCATCTCTGAACGTTGGGTGTAGCCCTACATGAATAGACCTGGTAAATCAAAAGCCCTGAAGGGGTGAAATTTGCGTCGCAGGTTTAGGTGCCACCCTTTCAGGGCTACTTTTTTATACACATAGTACACGTAGGGCTACACCCTACGTTAGGTAATTCCACCCCTTCGGGGCTTTCCATTCAAATCGGAAATCGGAAATATTTCTCAGGGAATTTCAAACTTAATTCGGGAAACACCCATGAGCGTATTGATAAAGGCAAAGTGAGTGCCTTTTTCTCCGAAACTACTTCGCGGTACTTTTATGATGTTTGTTCCGATAGTAAAATGCTTTTTCTCCAGATATAGAGCAAGCTCATTTGGGCCGAAAATGCTGAAAATAGCATCTGATTCTTTTGGGAACTCAATGCTAAAACTCAAGTCATTTTCCTCGAATACCGGTTCTGCTATCTTAACAGTTGAACCCATTACAGAAAGCCGTAAGAGTGCATCCAAATTGTTGCGCACCATCAGGGGATTGTTTAATTGAATTTGACGAACGGTAAAACCGGTTTGCGGAAAATCATATCCATCCACTACCAAAGAGTCTATCCGAAAATAATCGAGCTCTTTTTCAGGCTGATTAAAGAAATCGTCAACTTCCTGAACATCGTAATGATGTGAGTCTATCCAGATTTGCTGGGAATCCGGCGAGGTAACCCTGAATGTGAAGTGGTCGGGGATGCGAATATCGTCTATTTTGATTTCGGGTTCAGATTCAGCCGGAAATTGGTGTTCATCCTCCTTGTAGCTGATGGCGCTGTTTCTCTTAACGGGCTTGTCAGCTAATAGCATGCCAGCGTCAGGAGTATTGAAGCTCCTTAGGTAAAGCCCCTCAAATCTTTCGTGCCAGGCTCCCCAATTTATGTCAACCTGGTGGAGGTCACGATCTCGTTGCAAGGTCAATCTGGGGTCATTGTCGGAAACAAGCCACATGGTTTTTTTGTACAATTTTTCATATTGATCGGCAGATTGCAGTTCCAGGTCAATCTTTGTTCCAGGCCGAATGAGGTGTTTATATGGCTCCAGCAATGCGATCAGATCCTGGTACAAAACATCATCCAGGCGATCTGCCAGGCTAATGTTTGTATTGTCTTCGGAAACAATTCCGATGATGCAACGCAAGGGTTTGGGCTTTATAAAATCTTTCCATACCAAAACTGGCTCCTGCCTGATATTTTGCCAGAATTCGCGAATGCTGAAATAGTCGCGATTGGAATTGTTGTAAATATCCTCACGGCCCCAACTCGCCTGTTCAATCCATACATCGTTTAGATATGGATGGTCGTATCTGGAAAAATAATCGGCCTGAGAATTTCTGACCTCTTGCTCGCCGTCGCTTAGCATAATGTCGATGGTTCCTGTCAAACCCTGGCCGAGTTGAAGATCGCTGAGTGTAATCGTGTAACCGGCTTTTATTTTTGGAGTGATATATGTGTCCAGTTTTTCCAGTTGTGTCAAATATTCCGATCCACTCACAGGCATCTTTTCAAGTTTGAACGTCAGCTGATAATTGATGCTAATGCCATCCCACAGTTTTGGTGAATTGGTAAGTATCTGCCTGAATTCATTAGCAGGAATCTCCATTTTACCCTTGTATCCATTCTCCTCGGAAAGCTCGCATTGGAATTTGCTCCAATAGAAAATGTATTTGGACCCTGTTCGAGAAAATGGAGGGTTGGCATCCGCTAGTTGAAATGCATGTGCAACATTGCTGTGGAAAAGTATGCACAGCAAAACGAGGGGCATAAAAAGTGAGAATTTCATCGAGTTATGGTGTCTGGGTTTCAAGAATATCAACTTAATTTTTTTCCGATACCACCTGGTTTGTATATTTTTGGACAACAGTTTCTCGCCATGTGTGGGTGACAACACGCGCGTAACGAAAATCAGTGTAATCTGCGTCCCGAGTTCACCTCGGGATCAAAATCTGTGATTAAAAATCCGTGCCCAAAGCGATATGCAGTAAAGGCTTTTGAATTTCCCTGGATTCAATTCCCCAGGCATAATCAGCTCGTAAGTACATCCCAAACAAGAGCGTACGCAAGCCGACGCCGTATCCTGCTACCACCGGATCCCGGAAGTAATTAACCCGCATGGTTACGATTGGAGCTTGCCCATCCGGCCCTTTCTCCAGAAAAACGATGTTTATAGGGTTGTCGCCATCGTAAGGACTCGGTCCTTGCCAGGCCGTTCCCATATCGAAAAAGCCAATAATCTGGAAATTGCGGAAGAAATTGCCCATCACCGGTTTCTTTGAGAAATATTTGAAGATCGGAATCCGCAACTCGGTGTTTAACAAGGCGTAGGAATTACCATTCCTGATATTCTGTTTGAAGCCACGCAAATTGACGGCCGGGGCCTGGTAGGCAAATTCATCCTGAGCGGGCAAGCCAATGGCATCATTAAATCTTGGCAAAATCCAGTTGTCGACTCCACCTAATATGTACAACATTTTTTCGGAGCCGAAGGAAGTGGCGCCTGCAAAACGGAAAGCAATTTGTGAACGGCGATCCAGCATTTGATAATGCCGGGCATCTACTCCTATAACGGTGGTGAAGCCCTTGGCGAATTTCAGACTCAGATTTGGCTGGGTGTTCAGATCAAAGCCTTTTATGATGTCAGTATACGCTTTCGCTCTGGTACCGGTTTTGAAGTTGATGTCAATATCAACGGTATTGTCAAAAACGGCAGCCAGTCTGACCGAAGCTCTTTGCTCGGCGCGATCAGGTTTTTCGAGTGTATAAGGATCTGAACTTAGAGCTCGCACCTTGTCTTCCCGCAATCCAAAAGTGGCGCGCAGGCTTGTAAATACATCCAGCGGATAACGGAGTTCATATTGCCCGAGTAGGGTAGTGGTGCGCTCCTGATATTCCGGCGCCAGGTTGGGTGGATATGGCTGAGGACGCAAGATGCTATTCAGGAAAGTGCGGCGATAAATCACAAAGCGCTTATCCATGCGCTTTTTCTTGTCATCCAGCCACAGGTAGTATTCCATGCCATTAAAAGTGATGGGTAGCCTGAACCCAGCCTCAATGACGTAGTTCTCCAACAAGTCTTTGAAGTTTGCTCTGAGCAGGACTCCGGGAGGTGGTACATTCAAACGACTTTCCGGACCTTCGTACAATTGAAGTCCTTCAAACATTTGATTGTTATCCATTGTCGTGGAGATGTAATCAGTGCGGAACCGGAGTCGGTATGGGATGATCTTGTAAGGATAGAACCGCTCAACCGGATTGTTTTTCTTTACGGCAAGCCTTTCAGTTCGACCTTTTCTCCCGGGTGTCACCGGCATAGAATCGGGTTTTATTGCTGAAATTTCGGGTTTCTTGGGACTCTCTGGAGTTGGTTCTGAAAACTCAACCACCACCTTGGCTGGTTTCGGTGCGGGTTTTATGTAATCCGGAACCTGGAACAACCAGCCTGGTTCAATTTCAGGTATTGTATCTCTTGGAATAACCGGTACAATGATCTCGGGCTCTAACCCTCCAGTTTCTTCAATGGGCGTCATGTTCTCCGGTACCGGCATTCCATTGGCGCGCAGGGTTTGTTCCCGCCAATGCGTGGTATATGGCTGGATTTTACTTTCAGGATTCAATTGCCTGACATGAAAAATGGTTTTCCGGTTTTTGTAAATGGCTTCCACCATTTTTTGCGCTCGCTGTGTGCTATGCTGCTGAATAATGTTTCTGTCGTAATTGGTGGAATTCCATACAATCGGCCGTTTTTTGATTACCGGAAATGTTTTAATGCTGTCAATTAGTGTGGAATCTATATTGGATAAAACGGTGTCGAGAGGAGCCAGGTGAATCAATATTTGAGACAATGGAAAATGTATAGGTCGGCTCATATCCAGCGCATTGAATTCAGCCCCGTCTTTCATGTATATCCTTGTCTGACTCCAGGCAACATAAGGTTCCAGTTTCCCTATTTTGCGATTGATGATGCCACTTTCATCACTTAGAAATGAAAAGTGGCTGCTGTCGATCCCCATTCCCATGCGCTCATCAGCAAGCGGAGTGTCGGTGAGTCTTTGCAGGACAGGATTTCTGGTTTCCAGATCGTACAGAAACAAATCAAAGTGGTCTACAGGCAGAATGGTATCCAGTCTTTGGGTTGTCAGCGTATCTGTTAGCCGGTTGCTGCTAAAAATGAGTGATTTGTGGCCATCTAGGGTTACAACTGTCGCGTCAAGGTCGTCCCAAAAATCATTGGAAAGCCTTTCAGTCTGCCTAGTTATGGTGCGGTAGATAAACAGGTCAGAGTAGCCTTTCACGGCGGCCGACAAGGCAATTTCAGCTGGACTAATAAAATCCATACTGAACACCCGTTGAAATTCAGGTGAGAGATCGCTGACTTCCTTTTTGCCGGTGGCCAGTTCTATCATGGCCAGGTGTGGCACATCCCGCCGCTCATATAAAACGGCTAGTTGCTGATTATCCGGATTCCAGGCAATTTGAGGATAATTGTAATCGGCCGATTGAAGTGCGTTTCGGGCTCCGCCTTTCATAACCCTTTTCCTTACGCCGGTTTCCAGGTCGTAAGTGTATACTTTCCATTTGCCGAGGTCGTTGCTTACATAAGCAAGCCGTTTGCCGTCCGGACTGATTTTTAACTGAATAAGCGGAAGCTTTTTACGGTTTTTTACTTCAATTTTTCCACTCTCGTCGGCAGGGCTAAGTGCCTGTAATTCTTTGGTATACCTGTCTTTGAAGTAATCCATCATGGACTCGGTTGTTCGTCTATATCCATTGCCCAAAACATAAAAGAAGCCATTGTCCACGCTGCGGTTGATACGGGTGAGGTACAATAAATTACTGATGGTGCCCTTCCCGAAATGCAGGTTGATATAATACCAGAATGCTTGTCCGGCAAACCTTGGTTGTTCCCGGGCAAATCGGTCAAAGGACTTAAACCTTCCCGACTGAATAAGCTCTCTAAGCTGGTCATCCAGTTCGGTATTCCAGTCCTCACCGCAAAAAGCGGTCAAACCTCTGGTGTACCAGGGAGGCAGGTTCAACAGCACGGCATTGGAAACTATTTCCTGAAGATTGGCTCCGTAAAGCATGGAATTGAGCAGAACCCCCGCAACACCTTCCCGGATCTGGGCTCTCAGGTGACGATGGTCGCCATCAAAGTATATAAACACCTTATTACCCACCACTTTGGTCTCTCCTGTTTGCAGCAGAAACACGTCGTCTTCTCCAATATTGCTTTGTTTCAGATCGGTGAGGTCGCTGAAAACCAGCATTTCGATCTTTTCTGTGGGTTGATGCTCAAGCAATTGTTGGACGTCCGGGAAGTCATATTCTGCCAGTTGCAGAGCCGATTGAGCAACATTTCGAGCATCCCCATACCAATAGGTAATGAAGTTGCCGGTTTCATATAAACTCCAGTCATCGAACTGGTGGTGGTACTGAACCCGGTTTTTGCCAAAACTCACCTGGGCAGCCGATTGGGACTGCAAGAATACCGGGTTAAAAAAGAGGATGAATAATGTACCAATTATGTATAGGATCGAAATTCTCATTTCCAGGCAGATTTTGTGTAAAATTGGGGAATTCTCCTCAAAAGACAATGCTAATAAAAGCAAAACGCATGAGGATGTGGAAAGATTTTGTTTTTATGATAATGCACTGATCTTTTGGCGTTCTTTGCGGCTATAATAGTTGCTTTTACTAAATTCTCAATTTGTCTCCCATGAATGCTGAGACCCGCCAACCCACTGCGATCGACTGGCTACTCATGTTAGTTCTCGCGGTTATGTGGGGCGCCTCATTCCTCATGATCAAACGCTCGGTTAGTATTTTCGAGCCTGTGCATGTAGCTATGTGGCGAATGGTTTTGGCAACTGTGATATATCTTCCCATTGCATTAGCCTACTGGAGCCGGATAGACTGGAAGCGCTGGAAACCCATGTTGGTGGTAGCTTTTTGTGGCTCGGCCATTCCCAATTTTCTGTTTGCCGTTGCCCAGCGACATGTAAACAGTAGTCTGGCCGGTATTTTGAATTCGCTTTCTCCACTTTTCACATTCATCATTGGCGCCTCCTTTTTTCAACTCAAAGTAAGCTGGGCCCGGGGGCTTGGGATTATTGTAGGATTAACCGGAGCTGTTATGCTGGTTTTGCTGAACAGCCGGGTGCAGGCAGCCGGTAATGCTCTGTTTGCCGGGCTCTGTATACTGGCCACCTTATGCTACGCAATCAATGCCAATGTTGTTGGTCGGCATTTAAAAGATCAGCCGCCGGCCGGAATCGCTTCCTCAGCTTTTGTGATAACGGGTGGACTGTTCTTAATTGGACTGTTCTTATCCGGTGGCTGGGAAGCTGCCTGGCAACATCCAAGAGGTCTGGAAGGTCTTGGATATGTGACCTATCTTGCGGCATTGGGAACCGTGGGAGGCTCTATTTTATATTACATTCTGCTACAGCGTACTTCCCCAATTTTTGCCACTTCCGTCACGTATTTATTACCGGTTACAGCCATTGCACTAGGCGTTTTGGATGGAGAAGCATTATCCGTAATGGATATTATGGGCACTGGTGTGATATTGACTGGATTGTATCTGGCAAGCAAGTGATTAATGTGATAATTTGATAATGAGCTAATTTGATAATGTCCAATTCTACAATCATTATCAAATTATCATATTAGCCTTTTATCAAATTACTCACTTTCCCACTCCTTAAAATACTTAACAGCATAGGTTTTCAGCATTTTTTCCTGAGAAATGGTGTTTTGGGCGGGCATTTCCAATACCTGGCGATAATGCGGCCATCCATCTTCATCGCGGCCGGCAAACTCAAAATACCCGTCGTAGGCAAGCAGGCGGCAAACGGCGATGTGCATGAGATCCTGTTTTTCTTCCTTGCTGAATTCCCGCTTCCATCGACCCAATTCCTGAATCCCGATCAGGAATAATATGGTATTCAGATCGGGCAGGGATTGCTGTTTCATAGCCTTCTGAACCAGGTTCTGCACATGAAGCCATTCAAAATCGAGTTGCCAGTCTTCCATGGTGGCAAATGTACTAAGAGGGAAATTGGGAAAACACTGTTTTCGCGCAGTTGATGATTCTTAAACGGAAAGTAAATCCAAACATCATCACCAAACCCCGGATTTCCAATCCGGGGTGCCAAACATCACCAAACCTCGGATTTCCAATCCGGGGTGCCAAAGGACTCCCTTCTTATATCTTCCAATTCATATAAATCACCTTAACCATAGTCCATATATTTGCCCGGTTTTTTTGAATACCCAGCCTATGGGTTATTATGATTACAAACAAACAAATATGTTTATATCTGGAATTCAACAAGTTGGAATTGGTGTGTCAAATGTTCACGAGGCTTTTAAATGGTATCGTCAACATTTTGGGATGGACATTCCCATGTTTGAGGAGGCTGCAGAAGCAGGTCTGATGCTGCCGTATACCGGCGGCCAACCACAATCTCGTCATGCTATTCTGGCCTTGAATCTTCATGGTGGGGGTGGGATGGAAATATGGCAGTATACTGGCCGGACACCGGTTGCGCCCGAGTTTGGTCCGCAATTGGGCGACCTGGGGATAAACATCGCCAAGATAAAATGCCGCGATGTAATGGCTTGCTTTCACCGTTTGCGCAAATCAGGAGTAACGATACTTACCAATCCTATGGTGCGCCCTGATGGAACGGAACACTTTTTTGTGAAAGACCCCTGGAACAACCCTTTTGAAATAACAGCAGCCAGGGACTGGTTCTCACAGCCAGCCAATGATGGTAAAGGGACTACGGGAGGTATGTATGGTGCCATTATTGGTGTTTCAGACATGGATCGCGCCATCAAATTTTACAGCGAAATTCTGGGTTACAGCGTGAAAGTATATGATCAGATCGCCGTCTTTGAAGACCTGGCAGGTCTGGATGGTGGCTTTGAAAAATACAGAAGGGTCTTGCTGCAACATCCTGATAAACGGAAGGGGCCATTTTCACGGTTGCTCGGTGATTCTGAAATAGAATTGTACCAGGCGCTGGACCGAAAGCCGCGCAAAATTTTTGAAAACCGCTTTTGGGGAGATCTGGGGTATATCCATTTGTGCTTTGACATAACCGGCATGGCGGAGATGAAGCAGTTTTGTGCTGAGCAGGGTCATCCTTTTACTATTGACAGCAGCGGTTCATTTGACATGGGAGAAGCTGCAGGGTATTTCTCATACATTGAAGATCCGGATGGAACGCTGATAGAGTTTGTGGAAACACACAAGATCCCGATTTTGAAAAAAGTCGGATGGTACCTCGATTTGCGCAAGCGAAGCAATCCGGAAAAACCGCTTCCTGCCTGGATGTTAAAAACTTTGGGATTCAGCAGGGTGAAGGATTGAATTTTTGATGTTTTGTGCATCTCTGTTTGCAAACAATTTCCAAAAGCCAGGGCTAACTTAACCTGTGGCTTTAATTTTGCGTTTCAAATACTCCTCATCCGGATTTGAAGAAACCTGACATAAACATAAAAGAATCAGACATGATGAAATTGAAAGCTACGATACTAATTGCTCTCTTTTCAATCTCTTTTCTCCACGCTCAGACCGAACCCAAAGATTCCACTTATATCGAAGGATTTTTGGAAGGACAGAAATCAGGTATCGCCCGTCTGGTTGGTGTTTACGGTGATCAGAATTACCTGGCCGATTCCGTTATGGTTGACGAAAAAGGACATTTTATCCTCAAACGCAAATCACCCCTGAAAGCAGGCTTTTACACTTTGCTGCTTCCCGCGCTAAAAAACATCTCCTTCCTGATAGATACGGATGATCAGATCATGCAGCTTAACGCCCGTCTCCCAGATTATACGGCAACCATGGAGGTGGAAGGATCGCTAAACACACAAATGCTGTATGAAACCAATCGCTTTCAGGTGCAGCAAGAGCCGGAACTGAATAAGCTGGCGGAAACCATGAGAAAATTCCCTCCCGGATCACCAGAACATACAGAGGCCAAAGCTCAGCAAACTAAGCTAATTGACGAAAGGACTGCGTATCTGGATGGTATTTACAAACGCTACCCGGACTTGTTTTTTACCAAATTTAAATATGCAGGACAAAATCCGGAGTTCGTGGAAATGCGCAAGCCCAATGGCGATATTGATACCGTTGGACAACTCGTTGCTTACAGGGAGAAAATGTGGGACAACGTAGATTTCAACGATGAAAGGCTGCTTTATACGCCTGTTATCTCCAATAAATTGAAGCGCTACATAAAGGATCTGACGCCACAAAGGCCCGATTCAATTATTAAGGTTTCAGATGCGCTTATTCGCAAAGTGATCCCATATCCGGAGTATTTCAAGTTTTTTGCCAACTGGATTGCCCTGCAATATGAAAACACCAAAACGACGGTGATGGACGGAGAGGCAGTTTTTGTACATGTTGTGCAAAACTTCTTTACTGACGAACTGGCATTTTGGGATAAACCGGAAAACCTGGCTGCCCTGCGCAAGCACGTTTGGGAAATGGAAGCCAGCCTTCTTGGTAAAAAAGGCCCTGATGTAACAGCTTCAGATATGAATGGTCAGCCTCATTCCATTTACGAAAAAACGGCTCCGATCATAGTCATTTTCATGTATAGTCCCGATTGCGAGCACTGCCAGAAAGAAGCTGCAGAAATAGAAGCGATCTACAGGAAATGGAAGGATAAAGGGGTGGATTTCTATGGCATTGCGGTAAATACCAATACAGAAGACTGGAAGCAATTCAGCAAGGAAAAAGGCTTCACCTTTACGAATGTCTACGACCCGAGTAATCGCGCGATTTACGCAAAATACTTTGTAGACATCACTCCTGAATTGTACGTGCTTAATAAAGACCGGATATTGATAGCCAAAAACCTGCACGCAAACCAATTGGAAGAAGTGTTTGAACGCGAATTGAAAAAGTTGAAGTAAGAGCGGATTACTTGTTTAAATCCCAGTTATACTCGCTGTATCGTATTGAAGCATTGCTACCGATTTGTGTATTGCTGTATTTATTCAGGAAGGGAATCAGAGCGCCAAAATCAGAGGCGTACCATTCGAATATTTTAGAGACTTCAACCTGGTCTCTCGAAATGGAGTTGAATGCTTTGTTATTGATAAACTCACGAGTTCTCGCCTGCAAGGTGGATTCAAGATTATTCACGTTATAGGCGTGATTCCAGAGTGGTGGGCAGCTTTTTGCAGCACAATTTACTGCGAAGTGAATCCTGGGATCTTTAAATTCAGGTCTGAGAATGTCGTTCTCGATGTTGTTCAAACTGTAGCTTTTATCTCCAATTTTAATGCGGCGAACATCCCATGTCTTGCCGCCATCAAGTTTTAAAATACTTGAGATCGGATAGTTTTCAGTAATCAATTGTAGCGTAAAGGCATTATAGGCATTTATCCAATACGCCATTTTCTCCTGACGGTTCCAGGAATCCTGTACCGGATTATCAGTCAACATCTGGCAATAGGCATCCAATATGGCTTTTTCCTCTTTTAAACCCTGATAGTTTACTTTCCCGTCTTTACCTACAAACTTGCTTAGCAACTGGTCAAATGCAGCATGATTGATGCCGCTTTTTGGAAAAGGTTTTGCCACGGACTCAGTCACGTCTTTTGACATCATAACCTCTTCTTGTTGAGCTTCTTGTACCTGTTGCACTTCTCGTGGTTTTGCGGCTGTAACTTTTTCAGGTTCAGGAGTAACATCCTGAACAATTTCATTCCCGGAATCAGTTTTTTCTTCAGTCTTCTGCAATTCATGGTCATCGGTTGTCTGTACTGAATTGCTGTTTGTTTCCGTGTTGATTGTATTACCGGAATCAGCAGGTTCTGGTGCGCTGTTACAGGCGTAAATAAGAAGGGTAACCAGGGCGAGTAATAGGTTTTTGATCATCATTTTACTTATTAAACTTTGATATGACCATTCGGTTTCAGAAGACGGAAAGACTCTGTGCTTTCTGAGTGCGAGTAGTAAGTGTTTTGATAAACGGAAGGCAAGCGCATATATTTCCAACGCCAGCCTGCGTTTTGTAAAGTGTTTTCCTGCGGACAATGTTCCGACACAATTTTCTAATTTTGCCCTCTGATTCAGAATTTCTTCAATTCAATTTTTCTCCCAATGTCCGTAAAAGTAACTCAGCTTGTAAAAACCTATGGATCGCAGCATGCTGTGGATTCTATCAGCTTTGAAGCAAGAAAGGGAGAGGTCCTGGGCTTTTTAGGTCCAAACGGTGCGGGTAAAACCACGACAATGAAGGTGGTTACCGGCTACCTGCCCCCCAGTTCCGGTGAGGTGGAAGTATGTGGTTTCAATGTGGTATCAAATCCCATGGATTCCAGAGCTTGCATCGGCTATCTGCCCGAACACAATCCACTTTATAAGGAGATGTTTGTAAAGGAATACCTGGCTTTCACCGCAGGGCTGCACAACGTTAAGAACCCTGTAAAGAAGATTGCCGAGATGATTGACCGGACGGGGTTGAGCAGCCATGCTCAAAAACGAATCGGTGAGCTTTCCAAGGGATATCGTCAGCGCGTAGGTTTGGCACAAGCCATGCTACACGATCCTCAGGTGCTGATTCTGGATGAGCCTACCAGTGGACTGGATCCCAATCAGATCGTTGAAATACGGCAGCTGATCAAAGAGCTGGGCAAAGAAAAAACAGTAATCCTGTCTACGCATATTCTCAGGGAGGTAGAGGCTGTTTGTGATCGTGCCATCATCATAAATAAGGGTAAACTTGTAGCAGATGCTCCTATTGAGGAACTAAAACAGCAGGTTGTTGGGCAAAGCATTGTTACCGTTGAATTTGTAGAAAGCGTTGATAAATCCAGGCTTGCGGCAATTGACAAAGTAAAGGCGGTAAAGAAACTTGATAAAAACAGGTGGCAGCTGGAATCCGGTGCCGGCGATGATATTCGTGCGCAGGTTTTCCAATTTGCCGTTACTCAAAAATTAACCCTGCTCGAATTGCACAAAGAAGTGCTCAGTGTGGAGGATGTATTCCAACAGCTAACAAAATAACTATGCTCCCGATATTTCTAAAAGAGATCAATGCTTTCTTTTCCTCGCTCATTGGCTACATCGTTATTGGGACTTTTCTGGTGTTAATAGGCCTCCTGCTTTGGGTTTTCCCGGAGTTCAGCATTCTCGACGGCAATTATGCTTCTTTGGAAACGCTGTTTGCCGTATCACCTATGGTGTTCATGTTTTTGATACCGGCCGTAACCATGCGCAGCTTTGCTGAAGAAAAACAAAGCGGTACCATTGAATTGCTGGTTACACGCCCAATCAGCGACTGGCAGATTGTGGCTGGCAAATTTCTGGCTTGTTTTGTACTGGTCAGCATTGCGCTGCTTCCGACCGTCTTGTATTACATTAGTGTGTACAAATTGGGCGCTCCGGTAGGCAATATCGATTCAGGAGGTACGCTGGGTTCCTACATTGGATTGCTCTTTTTAGCGGCTGCTTTTGTGGCCATTGGGGTGTTTGCAAGTGCTCTTACCAACAACCAGATCGTAGCTTTTGTGCTGGCAACCTTCCTTTGCTTTTTTGTGTATCTGGCCTTTGATTTCCTGAGCCGTTTGCCCATATTTTTTGGTAAAACAGATGATATCGTGCAGTCATTGGGCATTGAATACCACTACAATTCAATCAGCCGGGGAGCATTGGACACAAGGGATCTCATATACTTTTTATCTGTTATTGCCTTCTTTTTGGCATCCACGGTGTTGGTTTTAGGTAAACGCCGGTGGTAAAAGGTTTACAAAGCCAAAAAGCAAAAAACTCACATTATGCGTATTTTAATGGTTTGCCTGGGCAACATCTGCCGAAGCCCTTTGGCTGAAGGTATTATGAAAAGCAAAGTTGCCCAAAACGGTTTAAACTGGACGGTGGATAGTGCAGGTACCGGTGGCTGGCACTCAGGCGAGTTACCCGACCCTCGCTCCAGAAGCACCGCCAGGCAACACGGCATCGACATCAGTGATCAACGGGCGCGACAGTTCAGGCCGCAGGATTTTGATGATTTTGACAGAATATTTGTCATGGATTCACAAAACTTTCGTGACGTGATCAGGCAGGCAAGAAACGAATCTGATAGTCTGAAAGTGTCACTCATGCTCGAGGAAAGTCACCCCGGTGAAAATCGCTCAGTTCCCGACCCCTATTACGATGACGATGGCTTTGAACAGGTTTATCAAATGCTGGATGATGCCTGCCATGCCTTTGTTGAGCGCAATATAAGAGTATGAGTGCGGAATGCGGAGTGCGAAGAAAAGGGTACTGAAATATAGATTTTACCAGATACTGGATTTGTTTCAAGATTATATAAAAAAGGCCGCAGGAACTTGTTTGCCAATTGAAATTATAAAATTTCCGCATTCCGCATTCCGCATTCCGCATTCCGCATTCCGCATTCCGCATTCCGCATTCCGCATTCCGCATTCCGCATTCCGCATTCCGCATTCCGCATTCCGCATTCCGCATTCCGCATTCCGCATTCACTTCTTGGCAGGTGTGCCATTCTCGTAAGCCGTAATAGGAATTTCAACAAAGAAATCAGTTCCTTCATTTTCCCGGGTCTCGAATCTGATATTGCCTTCGTGGGCTTCAATGATCTTCTTGCAAATGGCCAGTCCAAGCCCGCTTCCCGAAGTCTTGGTGGTGAAATTGGGTTCAAAAACCCGTTCGGCGATTTCGGGTGGAATGCCACCGCCATTGTCGCTTATTTTGACAATAGAACTGTGTCCCTGTTTGGTGAGACTGACTTTAATACTCCCGGTCCGGTCGCTGGGTACCGATTGTATGGCGTTGATTACCAGGTTGTTAAAAACCCGTATCAGATGGTTTTTATCGCCGAGTATATGATATCTGTCTTTGGGTAGTTTCAATTCCAGCGACACATTTTTTTGTTCGCTAAACAGGTCGTGAACGCTTTCTACGACCTCATTTATCACCACATCATTTTTATTGCGAATATCCAGGTTGGCAAACATGGAGAACTCCGAAGCAATTTGCGCGAGCGAATCAATTTGCTCGATCAGGCGAGTGATGGCTTTCCGCAGATATGCAGCAGCTTGTTCCGGGTTATTGGAGACCCTTTCCAGTTGTTGCATGGAAAGTTTCATGGTGGTCAGCGGATTTTTGATGTCGTGTGCCACCTGTTTAGCCATTTCCCGCCAGGCGCCTTCTCTTTCCAGACGAACCAGTTGAACTTTGGAAGCTTCCAGCTTATCCACCATGATGTTGTATTGACCGATGAGCTCGCTCACTTCATCCTGAGCGTCACCCTCGTATTCCAGCGGATCATTTTTGTCTTCCAGTTTCAGGTCTTTTACTTTGTCAGACAACAAGCTAAGCGGGCGGATAATTGACCGCGAAAGCACATATGTAATCACAAAGGCAATCAGCAGCAGGAATACATACAAACTGGCCAAGACTCCTATGAAATCAGACACTTCAGCCCGGATAATGTGTTGATCTGGCTGATGGGGAACGCCCAAAAAGCCTAGTAATTCACCTCTTCCATTGTGACAGGGTCGGTATTTACAATAAAATTCCTGGCCGCCAATCTGTTCAAGCTCTTCGGTTTCCGGAATGTTGTTTTTAGACAGGGCATTTTGTACGGGTTTGCTAAGCTTGGCCGGAAGAATTCCCAGGGCAACCAAATCCTGACGGGTACTGTAAATCAAATTTCCTTCCGGATCAAAGAGGTTGGCATCGGCACTCAGGCTTTTGGTAATCTGCTGCATGGAAGTCTGCAAAGCCGAACGATTGTTGGTAAAACTGCTGTCGGTATTGTCCAAAAACGGTGCTTCCAGGTTGTTTTGCATGGCCTCCACTTTGTAATCGAAAGCAATGCGTTCCGCTTCTTTGGCAGAGTCTGTAAAATGTTTGTAGGTGAGATATCCCACCACAAAAAAGGAAACAACCAATAGCGATACATTCCATAAATGTATTCGCCTCGCCAATGAGCCTTTGGTTGTTAACCTGAAATCGTATGCTTCAGGTAAAAAATTAAGGAAGGAATTGGCAAAGGCCGCTACCAACAGAAGGAAAGAAATCAATGTGAAAATAATGGCGAACAGATACACCTGTTTCAACCAACTGCCTACTGATTTACCTACTGATGCGATGGTTTTTCCGTCCTGACTTTTTGCCACAGCGTCTACGCGGAGTGGTACCGTCGAATACACTTCTTCGACTTCTCCTCTGCCTATACTGGCTGAAAGCGCAGGAATACTACCCCGGCCTTGTTCAACAACAATACGGCCTTCCTTTTGAACGGCAAAATTGTAGCGAGAAAGCTGGCCAAGGCCTTTATACGGACTTGTATAGAATATCTGACTGTATGATTTTGATGGTGGCGGGTATTCATGATCAAGCATGACAAACAACTGCACCCGCTGTGTAACATCCGCAGCGCGGCCCAGCACACAGCGGATCATATATCTGAATTTCCCACCCTCAACAGTCAAATAACGAATGTCTGGGTTTTGCTCCAGCGCGCTGGCTTGCTCCCAATTGCTCTTAACAACCTCTTGATAACCATAAGTTTGTCCAATCAGAATTGGTTGGTTTTCCTGATCGAAAGCGGCCGTTTCCAGTCTGTAGTGCTGAAATAAATAAGGATGTCGCAAAGCCAGGCTGTTTAGACTGGCGCGGAGTTCTTTGATGTTGCCCTTAAATGGCCAGGGTTTTAAAATCTGGCTTATTTGAGAAGAGTCATGTAAAATGGCTTCCCGAAATGTTGGCAATAAGTTTTCTGCAAGGCTCGTATCTCTTTCACTGGCAAGAGCTTCTGCATAAGCCATTCGCTGGCTGGAAATACGCTTGTCATTAAACCGGTAGAGTAGGGTAGATGACCAAAGAGAAAACAGCAGCATCCAAACTACCAGCCATCCAAAGCCATTTGCTTCCCAGTTTACAAAAAAGTCGAGTGCTATGGCATAAACCAAGCCGCAAATGCCTGCGTATAAAGCTTCTACGCCGAACAGACCAGAAATTAAGGCCAACAGCAGGGTAGAGGCTGCGATGGCTATAAACCGTTGATTGTTTTTTAAATGAAGATCCCGAATACCCAGGGCTAGCCGGTGACCAAAAAGGAACAAGCCCATCATAAGTCCAACAAGCCCGGCAAGAGTTAAGAACCCGCTGGCTCCGATGCTCAGTATATTGTCAAAGTCAAATCCTGTAAAGTTGTTGAAAACCAGCTGGCGAACAGCAGAAATTAGCAGTGGAATACCCAGTAAAGCAAGTAAATTGCTGAGAGTGGCCAGGCCAATGCGTAATCCAACAGGCATTTTTTCCCTCGACTTCTCGCGAATACTGCCATGCATGAAAGCCATCAGGTAAACAAACAAGACGACATTAATTAGCCAGTCACCTATGGAATGACCAATAAGATTGGCATTCTTAAACTGGTCTTTAAATAATGACAGGCCACCAAAATTAGAAATTGCCCAGCCGTTGTTTACATTGTAATAAGCAGCTCCCAGGCTCAAAGCAGCTATCACGGCTGTTCCGGCAAATATGCCGAATCTGCGATTGGCATATTTAGCCATGTGCCATACCAGACTCAATAGTGTGACAAAGAAAAGAGCCCACAAACCAAGTTTTAGCCAGGCTTGCCACCCTGTTTGAAGTTGTCCCTGCGATTGAATGAATCCGTAATTGGAACCATTGATGCTGATTGGATATGCAGTGTCCTCTTTACCAAGCAAAACCTGAGCGGGGATTTTCTTATTGGCAGGAAAAACTCCTGATAATTTATGGTTAAAATCGAGAGAATATCGAATGGGTATAAGGATGGTTTTGGCTCGGTTCCCGCTTTTGTCAACATGAGCATAAAACCAGCCGAGTGGCAATTGTACAAGTCTGGAACCCGTTTTGCCAGCCAGCTGTTTTAAATCATAAGGCGAAGGGATAATGTTGTTATTTGACCAATATTCCAGAGAATCTTCCTGGTGAAGCAATATGGTAAATACCTGTCCGGCATCATTTTCAGATGTTCCGGAAGAATAGCTCAGGTTTTTACTGATGCTTAAAGCCTGTTCTTCCTGGGTTCCCAGCCAGCTGGAAATATCCCCAGCATATTGCTGAAGCAATTCCTCATTTCCATCCTGTTGCCCGGCAGTGAAGGCTGCGGCCAGCAAAATGGATAATACGAGTACGTATAAAAGCACGCGTTTCAGCATATCGGGAATTGGCGGTTTTTGGGATATTCTATAGGGTGATTCATGTAAATCGCATCAGGCCTGCGCGCAAAAGTATCTATACTTACTGATGACAGGGACTCAAATCTTTTAAATTTCAAAATAATATGCATGGATTAAACGGATGTTCACTTTAAATCAAAGTTTGAGCCAATACCGGAGAATTTGCAAATAATCATGTATTTCCGGCAGCAAAAACTATCAAATAGGCATGAATACATGTTCCTTTGCAAAGCTCAAGCCAAAAATGAAATTGCCACAGACCGCTTTGTCGCCCTTCGGGGAGGAAAGTCCGGACAACACAGAGCACCGTACCACCTAACGGGTGGAGTTTCCGATAAAATCGGGAGCCTGGAAAGTGTCGCAGAAAATAACTTCCTGCAAGTTTTCTTGCGGGTAAAGGTGAAAACGTGCGGTAAGAGCGCACGACTGCAGCAGGCAACTGTTGTGGTGGATAAACCCTACGGGTTGAAATGCCATGTATACCTTGTTTGCCTCAACGGCATTTATGCTGCTCGCATATTCCCTTTTTGGGAGCAAGGGGGGTAGGCAGCGTTAGATAAATGACAAAGGCTCCGGGAAACCGGGGAACAAAATCCGGCTTACAGGTCTGTGGCTTTTTGGTTTGACAAGGTTCATAAAATGCTTAAACGAATTTACTTTTTCCTGCCCTTGCTGGCAAGTTTGTTCTGCTCATTTACTCCCATGAAGAAATGTACTCGTGTCTTGTTTTTTGGAGATAGCATCACAGAAGCGGGTGTTTATCAAGGTGGTTACATCGCCCAAATGAAAGACTCCCTTGCCTCCCACAAGCTTGACAAAAAATTTGAATTGATTGGCTCAGGAATCGGTGGCAATAAAGTGTATGATCTGTATCTAAGGCTGGAGACAGATGTGCTAGCCCAAAAACCGGATGTTGTGGTGATTTATGTCGGAGTCAACGATATCTGGCACAAGGAAACCCACCATACGGGTACCGATGCCGATAAGTTTCAAAAGTTTTACCAGGCCATTATCCGGAAACTTCAGAAAGAGAATATTGAGGTAATACTTTGTACTCCTGCCTGTATAGGCGAACAATCCAACAATTCACAAGATGCCGACCTTGATGCTTACTCAGAAACCATCAGACAGTTGGCCAACGCAAATAAATGCAAGTTGTGTGACCTGAGGGAGGCCTTCAGAACATATCAATCAACACACAATGCAGATAATTTACACAGCAATGTGCTGACTACCGACGGTGTTCACCTCAATGCCAAAGGAAATCAGATGGTAGCGGAGATGCTGTTGGAGAAATTGAGGATGTAATTAGTGATGAGTGCGGAGTGCGGAGTGATGAGTGCGGAGTGATGAGTGCGGAGTGATGAGTGCGGAGTTTTTCTAATTGATCAATCTCAAGCCTGGGCGTCGCGCGCTGCGTTTCTCTTGGTCACAAGACCAAGAACGGCAATAAATTCCGCACTCCGCACTCCGCACTCCGCACTCTGCACTCTGCACTCCGCATTAATGAGAAACAACCAGTTTCTCCGTCCTATGACCTTCCTTCAGTATTAGATCGAGCAAATAGATTCCAGCAGGAAGTGTGTGCACATCAATGCCTGAAATGTGCTGGCCTGTTTTGATCTGTTTCTGTAAAATCACTTTTCCGGTTATGTCTCTCAACATCAACTGTCCCGGACTGCTTGCCTCTGGGAAATGCAGCGTCACAACTTCTGTAGCCGGGTTTGGCCGTATTTCAAAAGGAATTAAATCAGGGCTCGCCGTGGCCACCGTGCAATCATATTGTGGATCATTTGTTACCTGGTTTGCATAAAAATTCGTGCAACCGGTTTCCAGATCGGTAACCTCAAGGCCAAAGACACCACTTGTCATAGAGCAATACCAAATACCGGTTTCCCCGGGAATTGGATTTGTTCCCAGGTACCATTGCAAAGCATAGTTTGCCGGAAGAGCAGCAGTATCATAGACTCTCAGGGAGTTGCGGTAATTGTACCAGACAGGTTCAGCCGGAAGAGGATAAATCTCAATTTCCATGGAATCTGAGGTGGCTACGCAGCCATATTGGGAAACTATCTGTGCCTGATAAAAACCACTCTCAAGCGGTGAATAGGTAAAATCGGTGGCGCCAGGGATATTGGATCCGTTTAACAACCATTGATTGCCGCTACCATAAGAAGACATGAGTACCAGATTGTTTTCGTCAGCACATGCCGCAGTGCCGTTTGCTGCATTTAATACTGGATTGACAGGTTGTGGATATACAATAACCGTATCAATTGAAGTGATTTCTTCAACGGGATGTACTATGATGAATTCAACTGTCAGGTCGCCTGCAACAATGGTTCCGTTACTCAGGTAGTTAAACGACGTAGTACCACAATTATCATCTCCGCCTTTCAAGCCACCATCTTCGTCAATAACTTTTAGTAAATAATTGCCGGTACCCAATTCAATGCCCACCGGGAATGTGTAAGGTAGTGGGGTGTTGTTCACATACGGTGAGGAGTCAAATATCAACGGGCCATTATTGGGCTCAAAAATTTGCAGAAAAAGATCTGGTTTGCCTAATCCAAGTTCATCTACGCATCCCACATGTATAACCTTTATACTTTCCAGAAAATATCCTGCTGTATCTACAGTAGCGTGGTAACTTACCGGGTAAACACCTGGCTGATCATAGGTGTGTGGTTGAGGGTCTTCTCCGTTGTACACAGGTGAACCATCGCCAAAATCCCAGCTGTAAGAATAGCCTGTAGAGCCACCGGATGGAATATTATTGGTGAGCGTAACGGTCGCGCTGCCACAGCCTTCCGGATTGGTCATAGAGAAACCAACGGTATTGCTGACTTTTGGCGCTATATATAGTTTCATGGGAAACGTAGCTTCCTGCGTCAGAAAAAGCACGGTTGCCTTTAGTTTTACGGTGAGCTCAAAGGAATCTGACACATGGGGAGTGCCGCAGAATTTAACACAACCATCCGTTTCATTTGATACATCAAAGTTGAACTTATTTGGCTGCCAGTACAATCCCGGAGGAAGGCCATCTACGGAGACAATCTCAAACTTGGAAATGGTAAGTCCTGATGGGGTAGTACTGTCTATTGCATGTACCGGAGTAGTTGTTTTGGGCAGGCGGAAGGATACATCCTGGTCGTAGTAAACACCTGCTTCGCCATCTGGCAGTCCTGGCAAGTATACTGTATCTGCTGGTAAACCTGGAGGTACGGAAACCAAACAACCTGGACAACCGGATTGAGCATGTAGAAATGTTAAGTAAATAATTGAAATCCAAATGGTTAGAGTAGATCTGAGCATATGATCACGGTTTTGAAATGAAAAATTCGTTGCGAAATGTGAGGATGAGAGATTAAAACCGGGGCGACAACGGATTCATTCCATGAAAGGGAAGGGTGGCAAACATAGTGAAGAGCTAACGTTGCAATCGCAGAAGAATTGTTAAAAACATGTTTTTGCCTTTTAAATACAGCGTTCTTCTAATTGCAAAACAAAATTTCCAAGGCTTGAAACAGTGCCGCTTCTTTTGCGTTTTGTTGGTGAAATTGAATTGATAAAATGAAATACCTGATCCTTTTATTAAAGGCTGTAATTTTTGTCCTTTTGGTAATGATACGCCTTAATGAGCTGGATATCAGCTGGTTATACGCGTATTCCAAATACAGGGACTCCTTTGATTATTACAAGTATGCCATTGTGAACATCGCCATTTTTTTGATGTTCCTGGACTTTGTACAGTTTACAGCCATTCGCCTATACCGTCGCAGAAATAAGGTACAGGGAGAAGACAACTTTATCATCGGGGTAGGTCAGATCTATATGATCTTGTTGGTAATTGGTCTGATAGCTGGATTTTTATCTCTTTTCCGCATTGATGGGAGTAAGTTATTTACCTCTCTTTCCATCGTTTTTGCCGGTATTGCCATTCTCACCAAGGATTACATCACCAATATGGTTAATGGCATGATCATTACTTTTTCTGGTCAATTGAGTATTGGTGATAATGTTCGTTTGGGTAAGCAAAGGGGAAAGATCGTTGACATTACGCTCCAGAACATTCACATGCTCAACGATGACGATGATATGATATACATCCCCAACAACCTCCTGCTTAGCTCGGAAGTAGTGAACTATACAAGACGGGAGGTAAAAAGGACAAGCATTGAATTCGAAATCGACCTTAAGTATCTGACAACCGTGGAGGAACTGGAGAAAAACCTGATCGATGCCATATCTTCATTTCAGGAATTAATTAAACCTGAATCATATTATTTGCGTGTAGCTGAAGTCCGAAAGGACAATGTAGCCATGAAATTTCAGTACATTTTGAAAAAGCCAAACAAGGAAATGGAGCGAGTCATTCGCAAAAAGGCAATTAGGCGTTTGGTAGAGATCATTACAGAACGAAAGAAATTCGCAGATAAACCATTGGGACCACCTGATGAAATAGGTCATTCAGTTATCTAAAGACCTGAAATCAAAGCAATTATGAATCAACTTCAGCACGAATCATCTCCGTATTTACAGCAACACGCGCACAATCCGGTCCATTGGTATGCCTGGAAACCCGAAGCCCTGGAACGAGCAAAAGAAGAACAAAAACCAATTCTGGTAAGTATCGGGTACAGCACTTGTCACTGGTGCCATGTGATGGAACGGGAATCATTTGAGAATGAGGCAGTGGCTGCCATTATGAACCGCCATTTTGTGTGTATAAAGGTAGATAGGGAGGAACGGCCTGATGTAGATGCCATTTATATGGAAGCATGCCAGTTGCTCACAGGCGGCGGCGGTTGGCCACTCAATTGTTTTCTGACTCCTGATGGAAAACCGTTTTATGCAGGAACCTATTTTCCTCCCCAGCCTGCTCACAGCAGGCCTTCCTGGACGCAATTGCTGATGTACCTGGCTGATATTTGGGAAAACCAGAGAGATGCCGCACTAGAGCAAGCTGAGCGACTCACAAGCCGGATACATGACTCGGGAACTGCTTTGCTAAAACCGGTTTCTGAACAAACAGCCATCAATTGGAGGGAGGTTTTCTCAAACCTTCAGAACCAGTTCGATCCTGTTGAGGGTGGTTTTGGCGGCGCGCCGAAATTCCCATCTACCATGGCCATACAATTACTATTGGAGTATTATGCCATTTATCGGGACCCACAGGCCTTAGATCATGCTCTGCTTTCCATTGAAAAAATGATTTCGGGCGGGATAAATGATCAATTGGGTGGTGGATTCGCCAGGTATGCCACCGACAGGGCCTGGCTGGTTCCACATTTCGAAAAAATGCTGTACGATAATGCACTCCTGGTAGGGGTTCTTTCCGAGGCCTATAAATTGTTGAAGGATCCCAACATTCCATCAACTCCGAATCAGCAACAATTGGCTGAGGTAATGCAAATTACGATTACAGAAACCTTAACGTACATCAAACGTGAAATGACCAATGAGGAAGGAGGGTTCTTTACCGCTCAGGATGCTGATTCCGAGGGAGTTGAGGGTAAGTTTTATGTATGGGATAAATCCGAAATTGACCAGATACTGAAGGAAGACTCTGAGGCTTTTTGCCAATATTACGGGGTTTCTGAATCTGGCAATTGGGAAGGTAAAAACATTTTGCACAGACCTGTAAATTCGGCAGATCATCATCTTTTTGGGGCTCAAAGGAAATTACTGTTGGAACAACGGGTGAAGCGCATTCCGCCTTTGTTAGATACAAAAGTGTTGCTTGATATGAATGCATTGATGTGCACGGCTTGTTGTCAGGCGTACACAGCTTTGGGCAATGAGCAATACCGGCAAATGGCGCTTGATAATATTGACTTTGTACTCAGCAAGCTGCGTAATAACCAAAACGGTGAAACAGGTGTGCCACCGTTGATGCACAGCAAAGAGCAGCACTTTGCTTTCTTGGATGATTATGCCTACTTCATAGAGGCTCTGCGGCATGTTTATGACATCACTTTTGAAGATAAATATCTGGATTTGGCAGAGCAGTACACCGGGTATGTGATTCAGCAGTATTGGGATAATTCCTCCGGAATGTTCTATTTTTCATCGGAAAATCAACAAGACATTCCGATGCGCAAGTTTGATGTTTATGATAACGCAACGCCTTCTGGCAACAGCGTTATGGCGCATAATCTGCTTAAACTGGGGCTTTTACTAGACAAGCCAGCGTGGCAGGAGATGGCCGTTGCCATGTTGTCAAAAATTCAGGATCCAGCTTTGAAGTACACGGTTTCCTTTTCTAATTGGACCACTGCACTTTTTCATTTGCATCACCCCTCTTTTGAGGTCGCAGTAGTTGGGCCTGAGTCTCGTGAAAAGGCTATTTTAATACAAAAGCGTTTTTTACCCAACAAAATTATGGCAGCGAGCGAACAGGCAAATGATAAAAATCCTTTACTTGCAGGGAAAGAAGCCGGAGAGAAGGCTTTATATTTTCTGTGTCAGAATTTTGCCTGTCAGGCACCGGTTGATTCGGAGGAAGGTTTTTGGGCTTTGGTAAGTGAATCCAGAACTGCAGATAGGTCCAAATAATACCTGAAGAATCGCGTTGTAATACCAATTAGCCTTGCATGAAATATTATTTACACCTTTTTTTATTGCTATTTGCCAGTTCATTATTCGGGCAGCAAGTGCCACAATTCAGCATGTACAGCCTGAATCCGTATTCTTTTAACCCGGCTTATGCAGGTTTAGAGAGTACACTGGTTGCAACCGGGGTTTACCGCCAGCAGTGGTCAGGCCTAACAGGTGCTCCGGTAACGCAGCATATTAATGCCCACCTGCCCTTTTATGCCATAAGCAGCGGTGTTGGTATTCGTCTGGAAAACGATGTAATCGGTGCGCACAATACGAGCCAGGTTTCCCTGAGCTATGATTATCATCTGGATATAAACAGAAATACTTTGTTATCCTTTGGATTTAGTGCAGGGTATTTGCAGTATGTGTTGGATGGGACAAAACTCAGGGCTCCTGAGGGTACCTATGATGATCCGGATTTTTCACACAATGATCTTGTCATACCAGAAGGCAAAGAAAGAGTGGGAGCGCCAGTTTTTGAGACCGGTATTTTTTTACTGTCAAAAAAATATGAAATTGGTGTATCATTGCAGCCCGTTTTTGCAGCGAAGCTGGGGAGTAATGCCATAGGGTTTGCCATTAAGCCAATTCCACATGGCATTGTTTATGGGGCTTATAACATAGATTTGGTTGAAAATTTGGCCTTAAAACCATCGTTTTTAGTGAAAAGCGATCTGGTTCAGACACAAGCCGAAATTTCACTGCTGGCAAAATGGAAAGATAATATTTTTGCAGGTTCCTCATTCAGAGGCTTTGGGAATACCTCCAAAGATGCATTCATAATAATTGCAGGGTTAAAATTGAACGATAAAACAACATTGGCATATTCCTTTGACGTTCCTTTATCCCCGCTCAGTTCAGTTAATCGCGGAAGCCATGAATTACTACTGCGATACAGCTTGAATAAACCCATCGGAGTAGGCAAGCTTCCTCCGATAATTTACAATCCGCGCTTTTTTTGAAGAAGCTCGACCTGAATCACCAAATTTTTTTACAGGATAGTCTGGCACTGTTGTTGGCATGAGGCATGGAAAAACACATTGATTTTGACAAATAAATACGGTTTTTTGTCAAAAAAATGCCAATTGGCCATTTAATATCATACTGACCTAAAGTTTGCAAATTCAAGGTTTTCAAGCATTTATATTGAATTTCCTGAAAATTTGACAAAAAAATTTCAATTTGAATACAATCAAAAGTTAAAAAGTCGTTTGTGAGGGGCGAAAACAGCTGGAAAATTGATGGTAACAAATTTTATTTGGAAATCTTTTTTCTATTAATTCTAATCATTTCTACCTTTACGACCACTTTTTCCCTTATCGCACAATTAAAGTAGGAAAACATCGGGTGTTAAAAATGAAAAAACTACAGCAATTTACTCTTATTCTGCTTGCCTTCGTAGCAGTATTTGCTTCTTGCGGCCGGAAAGAAGGCGGCCAGCTTGTGGGCTCAGCTAACCGTCCTAAATGGAAAGGCATCAATCCTTACGGAATGGTTTATGTACCATCAGGTCAACTCCACATTGGAGTTGGAGACGAAGATCTCAGCCGTTCTATGGTGGCTCGTCCAAAATCAATCTCCATTCAGGGTTTCTTTATGGATGATACCGAAATCACAAACAACGAATACCGTCAGTTTGTTGATTGGGTAACAGATTCCATTGCTCACCGCAAAATGGATCACATTGTCGAGGATACTGAAAACGACCAGTTGCCTCCTGAAAATCAGCTCGATTGGAGCTATGATATTGATTGGGAAGGTGATGCTGAAGGCGACCAGGCTTTGGAAGATATGTACTACCAGGGTAATGAGCGCTTTGCAGGCCGTAAAGAAATCGACGTTGATAAACTGGTATTTGAATTCCAGTGGTATGACTGGCAGCGTGCCGCTCATGATCGCAATGGCAATCGCACCAGCTTTATCCATCGTGAAAAGATTAAAGTATATCCTGATACCCTGACCTGGGTGCGTGATTATGCATACTCTTACAATGAGCCGATGACTCGTAACTATTTCTGGCACCCTGCCTTTGATGACTATCCTGTTGTTGGGGTTAACTGGAAAATGGCCAAGGCATTCTGCTACTGGCGTAGCAAGTTGTGGGATATGTACGGTGAAACTAAAGAGAATACTGAAGATTTCCGTCTCCCTACAGAACATGAGTGGGAATACGCTGCCCGCGGTGGTCGCGATGGCGCTCCATATCCTTGGGGAGCATATTACACACGTAACGCTAAAGGATGCTTGCTGGCAAACTTCAAACCTGGTCGCGGTAATTATCCGGAAGACGGTGGTTTGTACACCGTAAAAGCTGATGGCTACTATCCAAATGACTATGGGTTGTATTGCATGGCTGGTAACGTTGCTGAGTGGACAGAAACTGCTTATTTCGAAAACTCTTACTCATTTATGCACGACCTCAACCCTGATGTCCGCTATGATGCCAAAGAGGAAGACGAAAAAACTGCCAAGCGTAAAGTAATTCGCGGTGGTTCCTGGAAAGACGTTGCATATTTCCTTCAGACCGGTAACCGCTCTTATGAATATCAGGATACCACAAAATGCTACATCGGTTTCCGTTGTGTTCTTACTTTCCTTGGACGTTCTATCAACGATTTTTAATTAATGTAGTATAGAAAGCATGGGCGAAACGCGGTTCGGTTTATTTTTGAATTCGTTTTGCCCATCCTTTTCAAAATCATTCTCTTGCATTTGCAGATAATCTTCCGTTTCAAATTTCTTTAGGCCTTTTTCATTCCAACACTTTTTCATTCCATTTCTGGCAATTCAAAAGGTGTAAGGTGATTCTCGTGCCAATTTTTATTGAAACAAGTTCATTTGCGATTGCTACTTTTGTCCAACCCCGGACTACCAAATTGAATAACGAATTTGATACCTTTTCTCTAAACTGCTAAAAAGTTTAAAAACAATGAGTTTCGTCAAAACCAAAGGTTTTAAGTATTTCAAAAATCTTATGATCGGCATTGGAGCCGGTTTCGTACTCGCAGGAGCCCTTTTCAAACTTGAATCATGGGAGGGTGCTTCCGAAATGCTCATTCTCGGTATGAGTATCGAGATCTTTATTTTCGTAATGTTGGGTGTACTAGGCCCAGAGCCCGATTACTATTGGGACAAACTGTATCCAGGTCTTGCTGACTACAACTCTCGCATCGCACCTTTAACTGAAGGCCCAACTAACAACAGTGAGTTTCAGCCTCTCCATGGTGATGTAATTGAGCGTCAGCTTGGTGGTATGCTTACCGAACTCCAATCTATGTCTAAAAGCATGGGTGCTTTGAAAGCCCTTCAGGAAGTAGATTTTTCTGGTACTCAAGAGCAAGTGAAAGCCATGAGCAACTTCTACACAAAACTGAATGAAGCTATGGCTGACATGGCAAAATCTGCCGATGATGTGAAAGCTTACAAAGATCAAATGGCTGGTTTGAACAAGAACCTCGGTTCTTTGAACACAGTTTATGGCAATATGCTCGCTGCTATGTCAAACATCGGCCGTCAGTAATTGACGCGCTCTTTTGACATTTGGTTAATTTAATTGTTCACAATCAAAAATTTAAAGACTCATGTCTATACCAAAGGAGCCGCGACAGCTTATGATCAACCTGATGTATCTGGTGTTGACTGCGCTGCTGGCACTGAACGTATCTGCCGAGGTAATGAATGCTTTTTTCTCCCTGGATAAAGGGATGAAAGACAGCGGTGCTATCGTTGACAACATGAATGAAGCGTTAATGGGTAGCATCGATAAGCAGGCGGATGCTTACAAAAATGATAATAATGAAAAATACCGTCAGAATGCCAAACAGGCTAAAGTTGTTACAGACGGTTTTATTTCATACATTGAACAAATTCGTAAAGATTTATTCGAGAAAGCTGGTGGTCAGAATCCAAAAGTTCCTGACCAACCAAAAGATATTCGTAATAAAGATTTGACTACGAGAATGTTCATCAATGAAGGTCTTGGTGAAGCTATAATGAAAAAAATTCAGGATACAAGGACCTCATTAGCAGCTTTAGCAGATGGTGATAAATCTGTAGAGGCATCCTTACCATTGAATATTGAGGAACTGCCTGCTGGCACTAAGGCTAATAATTGGCCGGAATTTAAATTTAAGCAAATGCCGGTTGCTGCTATTTTCCCTATCCTGGGGAAAATGCAAAGTGATGCTAAAAATTCTTATTCTTCTATTTTGTCTTTTTGTGCAAAAAAGGTAGGAGGAGAAGAGTTTAAAGTTGATGCCTTTACTCCAGCTCTTTCTGCTGAAAAAAACTACGTTATTTCTGGTGATAAATTTGCTGCTGACATATTTCTTAGCGCTTATAGTACCTCTGCTGACAATATTAGTATAGCGGTAAATGGTAGCAATCTTCCTGTTAAAGAAGGATTTGCTCACTATGAAGCATCCACAAGCGGTGTAGGAGAGCGTACTGTTAAGGTGAGTATTAATGTTAAGAATCCGCTCACTAATGAAATAAAGAACTACAGCAAAGATTTCAAATACGAAGTAGGTCAGCGTTCTGTTGCCGTATCACTCGACAAAATGAACGTATTCTACATTGGTGTTGAAAATCCGATCAGTGTATCAGCTGCCGGTGTTTCTTCCAACGAAGTTAAAGTATCAGCCTCTGGTGTAAGTGTTTCTTCTCAAGGTGGCGGACACTATATAGTGACTGCAACTACGCCTGGAGAAGCTACCCTTACTGTCTCTGGCGGCGGTGCTTCTCAGTCATTCAAATATCGCGTAAAGCGTATTCCTGATCCTGTTCCACTACTCGGTGCCAAGCACAGATCAAAATCTATGGGTAATGGTGAATTCAAGGCTCAGGGCGGTATTGCTTCTGTATTGGAAAACTTTGATTTCGATGCAAAATGTGATATCGTAGGATTTGAGACTACCTATTTGCCAAAACGTCAGGATCCGATCACTGCTCAAAATGCAGGTGCTCGCTGGAACAGCACGGTTCAGGACTATATTAATAAGGCCAAACCTGGTGATTCTTATTTCTTCGACGATATCAAATGCAAATGTCCTGGTGACCCGGCTGCCCGTAACATCGGTGGTCTGGCATTCAAGATTCGCTAAATATTTTCGTTTGATTGTTGGCCCGATGCTGACACACTAGTGTTAGGCCAACAATCAAATTTTTTAAACACTTTTCAATACTTATCTACCCAAATCTGTGCTAGTCATGCAAACAACGTTTATGAAATGGATGTGCTTGTGTCTGTTCTTCCTAATGGGCACAGCGACTGCTGTAATGGCCCAAGATCCTGAAGAAATTGAAACTACAACGGCCACCGAGGAGGAGCTTCTATTGTTGGATGATTCTGGCGAAGCACCCATCGATGACGTAGTAAAAAAAGAGATCATGGGCGAAAGAAGGGTACTGGTTTACCAGCCCGTTCGCGAAAGTGATATCTTTTGGGAAAAACGCATCTGGCGTGTTATTGACGTTCGGGAAAAAATGAATCTCCCGTTCGCATATCCGGAAGAGCCTTTCTTTAAAATTCTGGCTGAAGCAGCCACGAAAGGAGATCTTCCTGTGTATAGCACAGATGAAGATGGTGCTAAGTTTAAAAAGCGTCTGAGCACTGATGATGTGCTTTCCATGCTGTCTAAAACCGATACAGTTGTGACTTTCGACCCTGAAACCTATGAAGAGAAGGTTCAGATTGTTCGTAACGACATCAACTGGCAGGATGTTAAACGTTTCCGTATCAAGGAAGTTTGGTTCTTTGATAAAGAAACGTCTGTCATGAATGTTCGCATCCTGGGTATTGCTCCCATGATCGATGTTCGCGATAACGAAGGTAACTTCCGTTTTGAAAAACCTATGTTCTGGGTGTATTACCCACATGCCCGTGAAATGTTTGCACGTCACCGTGTTTACACCATGGGTGGTAATACCAATGCTACCATTTCCTGGGAAGACTTCCTGGAAATGAGATATTTCGCCAGCTACATCTACAAGGAGTCAAACGTGTACGATCGTAGACTTGAGCACTACTTGCAAGGTGTAGATCTGCTGATGGAATCTGAAAAGATCAAAGCAGATATTTTCAACTGGGAACACGATCTGTGGCAATATTAAACCTTATCAGGTTTGATATTTAATGCAGAGTGAAGAATGCAGATTGCAGAATGAAGAAGTGATTTCGGATTATTGATCCACCTCTTCATTTCGCAATCTGCATTTTGCATTCTGCCATATTACTGTAAGTACACTTCCGTTGCTCCATATCCATATTTGTGGTGAAATTCGTTTTTAAATTTTACCACATCGGGATGTTCTTTCAGCCGGGCTGCAATGGCTTCGCGTAATTTTCCCTCTCCAAGCCCGTGAATGACAAATATTCGGGGTACACCCAGCCGTATGGCTCTGTCCAGAAATTTTTGAAAGTGCAACATCTGGATTCTGACAATTTCCCCCTTATCTAGTTTGGCATATCCATTAATTAGTTTTTGAATGTGCAAATCAATTTCCGGAACAAAAGTGGCAAATGCTTCCGGATCATAGGGTTTGTATTGTCTGGAATTCGAGGAGTCTGCTCGTTTACTTTTCTTTTTGCTTTTTGTATAATCTGCCAAGCCTTCCTCTGAATCTGCCGCTTTTTCAAAAGAATTGAAAACAACAAATTGATATGCGGGAACCCCAAGAATAGGGGCCGTGGAGAGGCTGTTAAAGAACTGTTTGGGGCGGATCTTCAGTGTTGTTTCAAGGGCTTCTTCCAAACCGGCGGTGGTTATTCGCTGAATTTTTACAAAAGCTTCTGGGGAATCATTCAGGTCGTCAGATAAAAAATCTCCCAATTCCAAGGCTGAGGCAGTTTGTACCTTTTCATCCGCTGAAAGAATATCTCTGGTACTCGAATAAAGATCAAATTCAAGCAGGAACTCAAATTGCGTGTCATTGATCAGCCACACCTTATATCTTGATATCTGGTCATCCCGCCCAGGCATGGGCTCAAATGCCAACTGTAGCCCTTTGGGTTTTAAGATATGATATTGTGTAGTAAGTACCCGGCGCTGAGGGGCCTGGGGTACTTTTTTCTGTAAGCCGGCGCCATACAATGTTGCTGCCTGTTGAGGCCCTAGCTCCTCATAAGGCAGTATATCATCTTCAAAGGCCGGTATTTCGAATTCAGGATCATCATCAAGTCTTATCTGGAGCATGCCATCCTCCAGATATCCTATAACAACTCCGGTTTCTTCTGTAAACCGGAATTTTACCCTGGTTCCTATGGTAAACAGCATTTTTTCTCTTTAGATACTGGTGAAACTGCTACTTTTCGCAAAAGTAAGCCATTGTTTTTTTAATTAGCTAATTGCCGAATTAGCTAATTAGCTAATTAAAATTGATTAGTTATGAGTGAAAAAACAGCCTCACCAAGGTACTTGTCTATAGATTTTTTTCGGGGAGCAACCATTGCTTTAATGATTATTGTGAATACCCCGGGAACTGGAGAGTACGTTTATGCGCCCCTTCAACATGCAATATGGCATGGATGCACGCCGACTGACCTGGTTTTTCCATTTTTTATGTTCATTATCGGTGTTTCCATGTGGTTTTCCTTCGGAAAATTCAATCGAAAGTGGTCAAAAGAAGTTGGGATGAAAGTGCTTAAACGCACAGTACTTCTATTTCTGATAGGTGTGCTTATGTACAAATTGCCATTTTTATGGCGGGATTGGGACACTTGCAGGATTATGGGGGTGCCGCAAAGATTGGCATTGGGATATGGATTGGCTTCGGTTCTTGTTCTTAATCTAAACAGGCGTACACTTATTTGGGTTGCAATAGGCATATTGATTTTGTATTGGGGTTTATTATATGGTTTCGCAATGCCAGGAGGTGACCCTTATTTAGCTGCTTCAAGTGCCGTTCTGCGCTTGGATACCTGGTTGTTTGGAACAGCGCATCTTTATAATGGTGAAGTTGATGGCGGCCTGAGAATGCCTTTTGATCCCGAAGGTTTGTTGAGCACACTACCTTCTGTAGTAACTGTAATTTTAGGGTGGCTGAGTGCTTCCATCATGGCTCAGCGTTCGCAGCAAAAAAGTGTTTTGATTAGAGATTTATTGGTTTTGGGATTATGGATTGGATTTGCCGGACTTGCCTGGGATCTGTTTTTCCCGATTAACAAGAAGCTTTGGACCAGTTCTTATGTGTTGTACAGCGGAGGTTTGGCTATGATATTTTTAGCAGCCAGTATTTGGGTAATTGATGTTCAGAAGTGGCGGAATGGAGCAAGCTTCTTTTTTGCGTTTGGCGCTAACTCTCTGTTCGCCTATTTGTTGTCTGAAGTGTTGATCATCTTTTGGTACTCCATTTCCTGGGGAACGGGAGAGGGTGAAACAAATGTACAGGGCTGGATTTATCAGCATCTTTTTAAGCCAATTGAAGGGCAAGAGTTTGGTTCGTTATTATTTGCCTTGTGCTACATGCTGCTGTGCTGGATTGTTTGTCGCTATCTGTTTGTTAAAAAGATTTTTATCAAACTCTGAGTAAATGCTGTTGTGATTCATTGGAAACATTGCATCTGATATCTAGGCAATGAGTAATTTTTTGGTCATTTTGATCGAAAAACCTTGGGATTATATTCTAAAACCTGTCGGTTTAGCGTTACATTAGCAGATTCCACGATTAAGCGCTTTGCAAAAGGGAAAGTTACTTACACGATGCTATGCCTGGGGCATTCTTCTAGTCTTCATGTCCGCCTGGTCATGGGTGACGTTGCATCGTTTGCAAAGCCATCACGAACACAAAGGAATGGATTGCAGTGCCTACTACGATGGGCACAGTACGCACGTACATGATGATCGCTACACCAATGAGCATTGTTTCCTTTGTGCTTTTTTACTCAATTCTCCTGCGATCATTTCTATCACGCAAACGCTTGTTTCATCACATCAAGCATTTGAATATCAGAACAATTTCCAGTGCGACTGTAGTTTACACAGATATGTTCTGGATACCACCTTTCTGAGAGGTCCACCAGTGCTGTGAGGAAATTCTGTTTCTTTAAGTAAACAGGTTATGAGTACTTAAACAGCACTTTTCAAATTTCTGATTTCCTATTATGTTTAAAAGTAAAGCCTCACGGGCGGCCCTGGGCTTGCTCTTTGCGGCCGTATCTGCCCATGCGCAACACTGCCATCTGGCTCTGCGTGGATATATAAAAGATGCTTTCAGTCACGAAGCGCTTGCCTATGCGAGTGTTTTTGTGAAAGAAGCAGGGCGAGGTGCCATGACCGATGAATCAGGTTATTATGCGATCGCTGATCTGTGCGAGAACACATCGTATACCATCGAAGTGAGCCATGTAACCTGTGATCACCTCACTAAAATTGTTCGGCTTACGGAGAATTCCAATATCGATTTTACATTGGACCACAACACAGAGTTGAATGAAGTGATCATCAGTGAGAAAGCCATTGCCCCTTCACCTACCCAAACTCAGAATACCGTTTCTTATCATGAACTGGAGGCCGGGAAAGGAGTAAACCTCGGTGAAACACTGAAACGCTTGCCAGGTGTCACTACACTCAATACCGGAGCTTCTATTTCGAAACCGGTTATTCAGGGTTTACATTCCAATAGAATTGCCATTGTAGATAATGAAGTGGTACTCGAAGGACAGCAATGGGGGAGTGAGCACGCTCCGGAAGTAGACCCTTTTACAGCGGATAAAATTTCTGTATTGAAAGGTGCCGCAGGTGTGCGATATGGCGTAGGCGCCATGGGTGGTGCTATTCTAATTGAACCTGCTGATTTGCGAGAAAGGGAAGGTATTGGTGGCTGGTTTTCTCTTGGCACATTTTCCAATGGCCTGGCAGGAGTGGCTTCCGGGGCTGCCGACTGGCATTTGCCGGGTAGGTCTTTAACTTTTAGACTACAGGGGACCTTGAAGCGAAGTGGCAATCTACGAGCGCCAGATTATTATTTGGGAAACACCGGCGTGCGGGAAGCCAATTTTTCTGCCATGACAGGCTGGAAATCTCGCAGATGGGATCACAAGCTTGGCTTCACCAGATTCGATCAGAAACTTGGCATTCTGCGTTCGGCTCATATCAGCGATACCACTTCATTTGGAGAAGCAATCCGCAGTGATGTTCCATTGAATAATGTTGATGAGTTCAGTTGGGATATAAATCGCCCATATCAGCTGATTCAGCACAATACGCTGAAATACAAATCAGTATTTCGTGTTTCGGACAAATGGAAATACTCGCAGCAATATTCCTGGCAGTACAACTACCGAAGGGAGTTCGATGCGCATCCTCCCAAAAGTGATCCGCAAGACCTGCTGAAAAAGAACCAGTTGTCGTTCAGGATATGGAGCAATACCCTGGATCTGGCACTTGAGCATCTTCCCATTCACCACTGGGAGGGAGGTGTAGGCATTCAAGGTAGCCACCAGTTGAATTTTGTGGGACAAGGAGGACTTATTCCGGATTATGCAAGCGTTGGTGGAGCAATATGGGCTTCTGAACGCTGGAGAAGGTATCCGATTCCCTGGGAATTCGAGATTGGCGCAAGGTATGATTACCGCTGGAGCCATGTAGAGTCAACAGGAAATGGCAGCCGCAATATTGATGATAAACTTTCATTCGGAAACATGTCCGGCACTGTAGGCGGTATTTACCACATCAATAACAACATGAAGGTAAGCGTGAACACTGGTCTTGCCTGGCGGCCCCCGCAAGTAAACGAGCTGTATGCAGAAGGGGTTCACCACGGTTCGGCTACCTACGAAAGGGGGAGATATGATTTGGTTCCTGAACAGGCCTGGAACTCAAATTTCAGTTTTAACTGGCAGACATCATTGCTGGATCTTTCGCTTTCAGCTTATCGGAATCAGATACAGCATTTTATGTACCTGAAGCCACAAGCGGAGGGAATTCAAACGATCCGGGGTACTTTCCCTTTGTACACGTACGAACAAAGCAATGCAGCCATTCAGGGGATCGATGGAAGTATTACCATACCCATTATCGCTACCCTGTTAGTGGAGAGTCGGGTTTCCATACTTCGTGGCTTTCGAACAGATAATGCTGAGTCGCCTGATCCAGATTCAGATAAATGGCTGCCATTGATGCCCTGCGATCGTTTTCAGTATGGACTTAATTATCTGTTTGGAAAGCAAACAGATACAGAGGCGGGTAACAGAAATAATTTTCTCCGTGTAATGGTCACTTCCGTTTTGAAGCAAAGCAGATATCCGGATGGCTTATTAAAGGCGCCTCCTCCGGGATACTCAACCTTTAGTCTCGATGCAGGGCGCACGATTCATTTTTCAAAATCAGGAAAAGCAAATGGCAGGTCACTGGAGCTGGGTTTAAGTATTCAGAACATGACCAATGCCCGCTATCGCGAGTACCTGAATTTCTTCCGCTATTATGCCGATGAACCAGGGTTTAACCTTGGCCTCCGCGCCAAATTCATTTTTGGTACGTAGCGGAATTTCAATCAATCATCATGTATAAAAATTAAAACAATGATTAAGAATATAGCATTTTTCAGCCTTACAGCGCTTGTATTAGGTTTTAGCGCGTGTAAAAAAGACACAGCCACACAGCAGGAATTGATCACCAAAGTGATTGTACACCTTCAGGGCTCAAACGGATTTAACGAGGAGTTTGCATGGAGCGATCCGGATGGCGGCGACATTTCAAATGCCGTTGTTGATGACATCATCATTCCCGCTGGAACAACTGATATTACCTGCCACATACACGTTCTGGATGAAAGTAAGTCGCCGACTGAAGACCTTACCTCAGAAATTGAGGGTGAAGGGGATGTGCATCTTTTGGTGTACAAGATCAGCGGAACGGCAGTTTCCATGATCGATTACAATGATACTGATGGAAATGGAAAACCATTGGGCCTGGATACCAAGTGGACGGCAGGTACAGGTACGGGATCTGTGAATATTGTACTTCACCACCAACCTGTTACCAAAGACGACCTGAATAATCCCGGAGGAGAAATAGATTTTGACGTCACTTTCCCGGTGAGCATTCAGTAGGAAAACTAAAATGGCTGCCGCGGCATTCTGTCACTTCCTTCAGATTGTCGGGCAGCCATGGTTACACCTAACTTATGGAAATATCCTTGGCAGCAGTGCCAGGAGCTTTGGGCAGCGTTACTTCCAAGACGCCATCGGTATAGGAAGCCGTTATGCCGTCCGTTTCAATTTTATTGTTCAACTCGAAGCGCCTTTCGAATCCACCGCGGTTATACTCGTGGTGCATCCATTTACTTCTGGCAGATTCCTCGTCGGTACCGGCCACAGCACTGATGATGAGTACATCATCGGCAATGCTAATGTTGAACGCATCTTTACTCAGTCCAGGAGCAAAAACAAAGAGCTCATAATAATCCTTGGTTTCCCGGATGTTTACCGGAGCAGAGGCTGAGTCACCCCGAAACTGTTTGAAAAAACCTGAACGGTCAAAGTTTGCTGCGTGTTTCCAGGCGCCGCAGCCGCGCCATTGTCCGCGTCCGTGACGCGCATGATGTGTGTGATACATAGCTTAAATTTAGTTGAATAATTGACTGGTTTTTGTTCTGTCCTGGCAATTGTTAGATCACTTCGATCCTGCGACCAAATGAATTTGATTGCCGCTGTTTGCGCCAGGTGGGATTCAATGGCTGCTCAAAGTCGCGGTCGAAATCGCCAAAGGAAATGTTCGGAGATTGAGCCTCATATCCGTAACTGCGGTGACTGTATTGTCCTCTGTAGGAGGGATAGCCGAAGAACGCGCGTCGGATCAGGAAAACGGCTCCGAAGATCAATCCTGCAAAGAGCAGGAAGCCAAGCACTTTCATCAGAGTTATAAAGAATACAACGCCGAAAATCAGTGCGAAAAAGAATTTTGCAAATCGCATGGTGTTTTTGTTTTTATAGTGAATTGATCACGGATTAAAAGGGCTTTGGAGTACACAGATGGTTTGGAACTTTTTCCAATGGCAATCTGTGTTTGATATATATGAAGACGAATGAGGGATGGAATTACTTTAAGGAGGGGAGGTTTTTTCTTCGCCCCGGAATGAATTCCTGGGTTATGTGTGCCCCTGGAATGAATTCCTGGGTTGCGTGGCTTTCCCCGGAATGAATTCCGGGATTGCGTGACTTTCCCCGGAATGAATTCCGGGGTTACATGATTTTCTTCGGAATGAATTCCGGGGTTACGTGCTTTTCCCCGGAATGAATTCCGGGGTTAGAGGATGTTTTTCGGATTGAAATCCGGGGTTGGTTATGTTTAACCGCTACTTGGTTTTTAGCTCGGGCATCCCTTTTAGAAGAGTGGTGAGTTGGCGAATTGAAAGATGTGCAGGGTGAAACCCTTAGTCTCTTCGGCCACATCTGTCCCGCCATTCCTGCTTAAAACGTGCCCGCTCTTCTTCACTCATCTGCATCCAGCGTTCGCGAAACATGCCACCTTTGGCACGGAATTTCCGGCCTTTGTGGCGCCATTTGTTGCCACGACCTCCACCTTTCCCGCCAAAACCGCCAAAGAGTATTCGGGAGAGTGCCAATATTCCAATCGCCTGCCAATAATTGATGCTTCGTACACCAAGTACATCGGGCAGTATGGCATTCCATAACCACATAACGAGATACCCCATAACCAGGGCAAAGGCAGCAATCCCGAGAGGAATCAATAGAAAGAGCCAGTATTTGCGACGGGGATTTCCAAAATATTTATCCATGTCTGACATATTGAAAGTTGATTTAGCTGTAAAGAAATTCCTGATAAAATGCGTCCAAACGGCGCCTCAGGTGTTTAACGGCATAGCCTTTTCTGGAAATAAGCGTTTTGATGTTTTGTCCCGTTCGGTCTGCGATTTCCTGAAATGTCTGGTCTTCCAGCTCATTCCAGACAAATACATCGCGTTGCTCCGGAGGCAGTTCATCAAGCGCCATCATAAGTTCTTCCCAAAATAGTTGTCGGAGATATTCTGTTTCAGGTGTTTCGGGGGTGTTCAGAAGGAGGTCTTTAAAATCTACATCTCCTTCTTCGTCTTCCATCACAAAATCTTCAAGACTATCATTTTTCTTTTTTCGGTACGTATCTGTGATCCGGTTACGCGCTACTCTGTAAAGCCAGGCACTAATCTCCCCAATTGGTTCTGCTCCGGCCACTCTGCTAAACTGATACCACACATCCTGCAAAATATCCTCTGCATCAGCGTCAGTTCTGACCCGGTTGCGAATAAACCCAAACAGCCGCTTGCCATATTCGCGAACAACCCCTACCATATTTTTCTGTGCAACCATTGAATACATTGGTTCTTTATATGGGCTGACGAATGAGTGGAACTTTTACTTTAATAGGAAGCTGTTTTTTAATTAGCTAATGCGATAATTAGCTAATTGGCACATTAGCTAATTCATTCAAGGTATGCTTCCATACATCTTGCCCTGACCAGTCATTTTAATGAGATAGTTCAGGCGTTTTTGGGCTTCCTCTCTTCGGCTGTTTCCTTTTATCTCGGCGATCCAACCGATCTTCAGCCTTTTGTAATTGTGTGGAAACTGCTGGAATGTATCCCAAATTTCCGGATCGATCTGCAGCTGTTCCTGCACCCAGTCAGGGATGATTAGCGGGTCATCTGGGTGGCCAATCTGATCCATAATTGGATCCAGGCCTGCCTGGGTCATGAGGCCGAGCTTTTGAAGTTTCCAAACCCGTTGACGGTTCAGCTCTGACAGAAAACTCTTTTTCCTTCTGGGGGTTATCCTTTGAACAGCGCTTTCCTCATCGTATTTTTTGTTGATTCCATCAATCCAGCCGAAACAAAGGCATTCTTCCACCATGTCATCATAAGCAAGGGTAGGCTTTCCACTAGCTTTGCGAAATGTTCTCAACCAAATCTCGGTTTTTTCCTGATGATAAGTTTCAAGCCAACGGCGCCAATCTCCCCTGGTTTCGGGATAAAATACTTCTCCTATTTCCATAGACGACTTTTTAGACAATATTACAGGTTTCAATCTGTTTGCTTTGTGTTTAATGCAAAGACAGGTCTATTTTTGTCGATTCAAAAAACAAGCTACAACCAACCCTTTATATAAAAGAACGATCATTATTAAACTCAACTCTCTGGATTTCACTTTTTTTGCGTCAAACTATTTACACATGCTACGATATTCTATTCTGATTTTACTTTTTGTCATTGTGAGCCCGCTGTCTGTTTTTGCGCAGACCATAACAGCAAAAAGCGCCTTCCGTGATTTGCGTCGTGAAATGCCAGGCACCTGGTTCCTCCCGACCGATAGAGGAGACAAACTGGAGATTTGGGAACTGGAAAATGATTCCACGCTGGCAGGAAAAAGCGTACGAATAAAACCCGAAAATGGAGATACGGTTTTGCTGGAAAGATTGGGTTTGGAGCTTAGAGATACTTTTCTAACCTACATTATTACACCACGTATCCAACGGTCTAAAGAAGCGGTTACCCTGAGGTTTGAAGATATTGATGAAAACGGGTTTTATGTTTTTTCAAACCCTGAAAATGATGATCCCACCAAGCTCAAGTATTTGCTGCTGGGAAACCGGGAAATGCAGATCATCACAGAGAGCAAGCGAAATGGCCGTATTGTAACCAGAGAGGACGTATATGAACGGGAATTTGCCCCGGGAACAGTAGAGTTCAGGGTAAAAGGCGGCATTAATATGCAAAATATTCGCAGTACAGGTACATTCAATACCGACCCTCCTGGCTCCTCTCCCGAGTTTGAATGGCGCCCGGGTTGGGAATTGGGAACACAGATCAGGTTTAAAGGTCGTGGTGGGTTTGTAACTGTGAATGCAGAAATAGGTGTTAGCGGCAAATACGTACACGCCAAGTCTGAGTTTACAGCCATCGACGACACCTCAATCGTTGATTACAAGCGGGATCTCACCTATCAAACTGCCTGGCTAACCATAGGTTTGTATCCGGAAATTTCATTCGGTCGCGACAGCCGCTTTTCCCTGATGGCAGGTCCATATTACGCCAGATTGGTAAGCTCACGTGGCAAGGGTGTAGATCTTCCTGGAACGGAAAATAAACTGTTTAAGGCAAATAATGACTTCAAGAAAAATGATGTGGGTTTGCAATTGGGTTTCCAATGCAAACTGAATTTTGGTAAAAAAGATTTGGGTGGTATTCTTGGCCTGAGAGCCAATTTAGGTTTGGCGAATCTCGACAACCTGTATATCCGATATTGCGATGGTGGCAGTTCCATACTTTGCAACGGAAGTGTCGCATTTCAGGGAGCAGCCTTGTACTATAGTATTGATCTTTTAAAGCTCTAAATGAATCAAATCATTCAATTAACCCATAAAACCACATCACATTGAGTCAGGACATTTCCGATAATCCACCCATTAGCCAGGAAGAAGAACAAAAGTTTTTGCGCTCCATGCGTCTGAGTCGCATGATCTTTCCAATCCTGATTGGCGTGGTTGCGGTAGGGTATCTTTTCTATTATCAATTTGACGCTGAAAAGTTTCGGGAAATACATTGGTCAGGTACAGCCTTCATTTGGCTGGGTATATCCCTGGCTCTGCTCATTGCGCGACACTTTTGTTACTCCTATCGATTACTGGTGCTGACCCGAGGCTACTTTTCTTACCGGAAATGCCTGGAATTGATGGTTCTCTGGGAGTTCAGTAGTGCCTTGACACCCACCAGTAAGGGCGGTCCGTTTGTGATGCTGTTTGTGCTTACCAAAGAAAAACTTCAAGCAGGAAAAACAGCCACGGCGGTATTTTATACCATGGTGCTGGATTCCGGATTCTTTGTGATTTCACTACCACTCCTTTTGCTGATTTATGGCCCGTCCATGTTGTATCCGGGTATGAATAGCTATCAGGATGTTGGTTTGGCAAGTGGGACTTTTTTTGTGACTTTCGCCATGATGCTTGTATACTGGGCATTTATGGTCTTTTTTCTGATCATAAATCCAAAGGCGGCAAACGCATTATTGCAATGGTTAGCCAGGCTTCCAATCCTTAAGCGTTTTTCTGAGAAGCTCATTTTTCTGGGCGAAGAGTTTAGTCTGGCTGCCAGGGAAATGCGGAGCCAAAACTGGAGCTATCATGTGAAGGTGATTCTGGCAACCATTGGATCCTGGGCGACTAAGTTCCTGATGATCAATTGCATCATTATTGCATTGGTTCCAAGCACACCTTTAGATGGCGCAACACAAGTATTTATTTACGCACGCCTTGTGGCCATGTTTATTATTCTAACCTTTAGTCCTACTCCGGGCGGGGCTGGACTGTATGAAATTGCACTTGCGAGCTTTATCAGCGATTACGTACCTGCGGGTGTGGGCATGGTGGTGGCCCTTATCTGGCGTGGGATGTCCTATTATGGGTATCTTTTACTAGGCGCTGTAGTGGTTCCAGGCTGGATCGCATCCAGGCTCAGAAAGCGGACTGCAGATGTGCCTGCATGACGAATCGTGTTACTTTGGCAAGTGCATTTTCCCGACAAATTCAGCTTGATTTTACTGCTATTTTTGCCGTTCACAAATCAAACTATTCATGCGACTTTTTTACTCCCTCCTTCGGCTGTCACTTGTTATTATTGCCCCCGGAATTTCAATGGCTCAGCACAGCGAAACCCTGGACGATCCATATTTGCCTCCCGCAAATACGGCCGGCCCCAAGACCTCTCCAGCTTTTCAATATACCGGCGCCAATGTTTTTATCACGCAGGTAAATATAGACTCAGATGGAAACAATATTTTGAATGATGCAGCCAATGAACCGTCTATAGCGATAAATGCACTTGATCCTTCCAGAATGGTGATTGGTTGGAGACAGTTTGATAACATCCAGAGCAATTTCCGACAGGCGGGATTTGGTTATACAACCGATGGAGGTCAAACCTGGACATTTCCCGGAGTGATTGATCCCGGCATTTTTCGCTCAGATCCGGTACTTGCTTCCGATGCCGAGGGCCGGATTTTTTACAACAGTCTAACAGTTGGTAATAATAATAATTTTCATTGTGATGTTTACCGTTCTACCGGCGATGGCACCTGGGATGACGGGGTGTATGCTGTAGGTGGTGACAAAGCCTGGATGGCCATAGATCAAACCGATGGACCTGGGAAAGGGCATATCTATTCCAACTGGAATGGCGGTTTTTCTGATTGTGCTAATGGCAGCGATTTTACCCGTTCTACCGATGATGGCGATTCTTATGAATATTGTACAACCTTTACGCCTGGTATTTATTGGGGCACAATCTCCATAGGCCCTGACGGCACCTTGTATATGAGTGGTAATGGTGGAGATGTGGTGTGGTCATCAAATGCGCAGAATGATGGAGAGGATGTGATTTTTGATGGAATATCGTACGCAGATCTTAATTACGATTATCAGGCTATGGGTGGTCCAACGCCAAATCCAGGAGGCTTGCTTGGACAATGCTACATAGCCACAAATCACTCGCCAGGTCCATTAAATGGGCAGATATATGTTTTGCAATCGGTAAGACAACAAGGTGGAAATGATCCGCGTGATGTGATGTTCAGCCGCAGCAGCGATGGAGGGCTCAATTGGACACCAGCAGTAAAAATCAATGATGACCTCGGGGAAACCTGGCAGTGGTTCGGCACCATGTCGGTGGCTCCAAACGGGCGTATCGATGTAGTATGGCTGGATACGCGCGATAATCCGGGAATGCTTTTGTCTGCTCTGTATTATTCTTATTCAACCGATGGCGGTGATATCTGGTCGCCAAACGAGCAATTATCACCTTCCTTTGATCCCCATATTGGCTGGCCCAATCAGGATAAAATGGGTGACTACTTTCACATGGTTTCTGATAATTCAGGTGCTCACCTTGCCTGGGCAGCAACATTTACAGGAGGGCAGGATGTGTATTATGCCCACATCACCTTGCCAAATTCAGCAACAACAGAGGCTGACAAGCACATAAATCAAACGCTGAAAATTAATCCTAACCCAATGATAGATCAGAGTACCATTCAATATGATACAGACATAGCCGGTCGGGTTAATATTCAGATTTTCAATCAAATGGGTGTTCTGGTCTCGTCAATTAAGGATGAAGCTGAAATCCCGGGTCATTACTCGCAAATATGGAATGGTTTGGGCACCAACGGTCAAAAGCTGCCAGCCGGAATCTATTACTGCCAACTTTCGGTAAATGAAAAACCCGCAGGTTTTGAAAAGATCGTGCTGATGAGGTGAATTCAGGTTCCCAACTACAGGTATTTCCTATTGTCGGGTTATTCGATTTCCCGGTATTCGGTTAATCAATCTATGAAATCCTATAATCGGCCTTGATCAGTGAATACCTTTGTGGTAAATGAAACGCCTGCTTTACATAAAGAAAAAGCTACAGCAACTTTACGATTCAATTCCCAATGAAAAGCTGAAAAAGAACCTCCTGAATGCCCTGCCATTCTGGATAGGTTCTTTTATTACAGGCTTAGCGGCGGTTGTGTATGCCAAATTATTCTCTTGGGCTGAGCATGGCACCCGCTTTGTATTCCACCATGCAAGTTGGTTGTTTTTTATCATCACACCATTTTGCTTTTGGCTTGCATGGCATTTAGTAGTTAAGTATGCACCTTTCGCGCGGGGTAGTGGCATTCCACAGGTATCGGCAGCAATAGAACTCGCCAACCCAAAAACCAAGGGGCGGGTAAGGTTATTGTTGAATCTTAAATTACTGGTGATTAAAGTATTCTCCAGCTTAGTTATGGTATTTGGTGGCGGCGCAATCGGTCGTGAAGGCCCAACCATTCAAATATCTGCAGCCATTTTTAAGAAAATAAACGATTTACTGCCCGAATGGTATCCTAAGATATCAAAACGGAACATGATCATTACGGGTGCTGCTTCCGGACTGGCATCTGCCTTTAATACACCATTAGGTGGAATCGTTTTTGCCATAGAAGAGCTAACCAAGACTCACCTGAATTTCTTCAAATCGGCTCTGCTTACCGGTGTGATCATTTCGGGTCTAACAGCATTGAATCTGTTGGGACCGTATTTATATCTCGGGTATCCTCAACTCACAAATCTCCCCATCATCATTGTGGTACCTGTGGTGATCTGCGCCATTATGGCGGGTTTGTCGGGCAGCTGGATGGGTGAGGCGATATTGTACATTCTTAAGCGAAAGAACAGACTCAAAAAGTACTACAAACATGTTCTTTATGTTGTAGTCTGTGGACTGATCATGGCAGCCATGGCCATATTTATAAATGAACACGCTTTCGGCTCGGGGAAAGAAATTATGGTAAATACCCTCTTTACAGCAGACAAGGAGATGCCGTGGTATATGCCAATTGTCAGGGTAATTGGGCCGATTATTTCCTTTTCTACGGGCGCTGCAGGAGGTGTTTTTGCTCCATCGCTCAGCGCTGGCGCATCCATTGGCGCTCTTTGCGCAGAGTGGTTCCATTTAACCGACTCTGAAACAAACCTCATCGTACTCTGTGGAATGGTTGGTTTTCTGACGGGCATTACCCGCAGTCCATTTACATCTTCCATTCTGGTGATTGAAATGACCAACAGCCACAACATCATCTTTCACCTGATGCTAAGTGCCCTGCTGGCAAACCTCTTCGCGACAATCATTAGCAGGCACTCGTTCTACGATGTCCTGAAAGAAAAATACGTGGAAGAGGTGTTGGAAACGGTGAATAAAAAGTAATTTGATAATGTGATAATTAGCCAATTAGCTAATAGTTACTAATCAAATTGAAATCACTTTGGCAGAAGGCGCAATCGCTGCAAAAAAAACTAAGATTTTGCACCATTAGCTAATTATCACATTAGCTAATTATCACATTATAAACTATTTCATTCATTTTTTATGCGTTCGGCACGTCGTGCAGCCAGTCGGACCTTCATATCGTACCATCCTTGCCCCATCAGGCGGTTCATAAGCCGGTCTACTGCATAGTTTTTGGTGATGCTGGCCAGTCCTTTAAACCGGCTTCGTACCGAGTCAAACGCGCGCAGGCTTATGGAATAACCACCGTCTGTATATTCTATGTGGTGCCAGTATCCCATGGGAATGTAGAGCGTTTCTCCTGGCATTAACATCACCTCCAGGCCTTGAGCCCTCGCCAGCGCCGGATACTGAAGGAAATCCGGGTTCATAATATTAACATGGCTGGCTACTGTGAAAGGCAAATGGTAAAGCCGTCGGCTTTGGTTTGGAGGGAAAAGTATCACGCGCTTTCTTCCATGTATCTGGTTGAGGAAAACGTTGCTCATATCCACATCAAAGTGCATGGTTACTCTAGACCCCTCGCAGCCAAAAAACAGGAAGGGGAGCTCATTTACAAAACCATCCATGATGGTGGGAATGCTGAAATCCTGTCTGAGTTCGGGAACCTTTCTGAAAATATTCCAGGCAAAAATTCTGAGATCCGTTGGCCCTGCTTCAAGCAAGTCCAGGTATTCCTTGAACGGTATATACCGCTCGGCGGTCATATACCCTTTTCCAGGCTGAGAAAATTTACTGGACACGACAGGGACGCTTAAATCGCCATATTTTTCTTTGAAAAAATCGATCGTCCATTTATTGATTGCCGGCCAATTGGCTGTCAGATCGGTAAATATTACCGGTTTGAGGGGTGCCAGATAATCCCGGGCAAATTCCTCCCGGGTGAGGCCACTTCGCCGCTCAATTGGTTGGTATTCAAGCATATACCGTCAGGTTGACAGGTGAACAACATTTTTTGAGCCGACAAAATAAAGAGAAAAGGGATTAATGTGATAATGAGCTAATTTGATAATTCGATAATGAAAATGTGGTTTGTATTTCACTGTTATTAAGATCAAAAGTGTTTTTTAGTCCAAATAGCTGGTTTATCCAAACCCGAAGGCAGCACCCCACCCTCCATTAGCTAATTATCAAATTAGCTAATTATCACATTATTAATCACCATCCCGGTATGAAATTCATCCCGAACACCCACTTCCGTTGTCCTTCAGGCGCCGAAATGGGTAAGGCGAAATAAGGTTCCAAAACCAGGTAATTGAACAGGTTCACGCGCAGCGATACACCTGTTGATAAAATTGGCTTGTGAACATAGTGCTCTTGCCCATCAAATGGCGTGGGGTCTTCGCTTTGGAAGGATGTTTTATCGTAAAAAGCCAGACCTGCATCAAAGAAGAAGTTTAGGTCTGTGAGCAGAAAATTGGATTTGATAAGAGAAAGCCGTTTCGGTCCGGTAAACGGAATCCTGATCTCGGCATTGGCTACTATCAACTTACTTCCGGCCACCTTGTCAATTAAGCCGGTGGTATCTCCATCGAAGACATCACGGGTATAACCTCTTACAAAATAGGAGTTGGCTGCGTACAACGGGAACACTTCGCTAGAATTACCTCCTACGCGGGTATAACCTAATCCTCGGAAGGCAAATGTTACCGGCTTGGCGTAGAAGTACTTCCGTCCATCCAGCAAAATGGTGGTAAAGTTGTAATCTCCAAAATACTGTTCCACACCAACACGATAGCGGTAGCCTTGCAAAGGGGCCGTTAGTCCGAAATAAGAATTATCACCAACAAATGCCGCACTAATGTTGCTCAGATTGAGTTTGGCGCCGCCGGGCAACTTTTCCCGTTCATCAGCACGACCCCTGTAAGCACCTGTTTCAGGGTCGAAAACATAGTTGTAATAATAGGCATCTACCCGTTGTTTGTAATACTCAAAGGCAGTACCAATCTCAACTCTTGTTGTGACGGAGAAAGGGTACGAAGCGAACAAACCGACCCTCTCCTGAAATATCCGTTCAAGCAGCTGCACATCCTGCCACCCTACAAAAGCATCCCCGTTTTTATAGTACTGAGTATCAATAACACCGAGGTAGTAATTCGGATCCTGATAATACGCGCCACCAGATATGTACGGAATATGCGAAAGGCTTACACCCCAGTTTATGCGGTTTTTGCTGTTGATATAAGAGATTTGACCTGCGGCATCGGTGATTTCTCCGTTTAAGGCAAAACCGGTATAGAGCTGATTATTACCCAGTATATCACCAAATAGCATGTCAATACCACCTGCCAATCCTGTTTGTGTGCCAAAACTGCTGTTCCCTGTATACACGCCAACGCCGGTGCTTCCACCCAGATATTCCAGCGAAAATTTAGGCTTGAATTTCTTTTGTTGAATGCTCAGACTGTCGACCTCCGGATTGAAGTTGTTGTCGATCGTACGCAGATTGGTATTTACAATATCGCGCTTCCTGGGGTCAAACGGAGGCAACGCGGCGGGTACCATATCCACATCCATAGGATCAACCTCGGTTGCTGTAAAATCTTCAGCTTTCGCACGGTGTATGACGTATGATCGGTTAGAGTAGTGTGTGAACAGGATTCTGTCGCGGTCCTCAGCCACACTAATTGCCGGTGAATAGGGGGTAATTCCAGTAATCCCGGTAGAAATTTTAGTCAATTGGAACACCTTCTTGCTTTCGAAATCATAGCGATACAGGTTGCGGAAACCATCCCGATTGCTGAGGAAGTACAAATTACCGTCCTTGTCGAACTGAGGGTTCATGTTGTCTGCGCCCGAAAAGACATCTATATTTTCCGTTTGCCCAGTGCTCATATCCATGCGCACCAGATTCATGTGCCAGGAACCATTTACACGGCCAAGCTTCATGCTCATTTCATCTGTGGAGTAGGCCAGGTACTTGCCATCGGCGCTCCAGGTAGGCAGTATTTCGGAATATACATCATTGGTGAGCCTTTTGACTTTTCTGGTTTTGAAGTTGTATTCCCAAAGATCAGTTTGTCCGTTCACCTGTCCGCTTACCACGATGCTTTTCCCGTCGGGGCTCCAGGCAGGATTACTGAATGAATTCACACCCGGGATTCTAATTTTTTGCGTTTTCTTGCCTTTGAATATGTCCTTGATAATCAACACACTGCGTCCTTTTTCATACACATCAAAGGCGAAGCGCTTGCTGTCGGGACTCCAGGTGCCGGCACTTTCAATGGCGTTGAATTGATCTATGTGTCCGTCAGAAACGGTGCTGGATACTTTTTTAATGATTTTTCCGGTTCTGGCGTCGGCCAAAAACAGATCGGTAGTAAACAGGTTCTTCTCCGAAAGGAAAATCACGTATTTACCATTCGGACTCAACACCGGACTTATATTCATTTTACCCGCATTGTCGTCGTTCAATAGCGTTCTGCCTGGCAGGTTTTCTTTCTTACCCTTGGCCACCCATACACCGTAGTAATTTTTGATACTGTTTTGCCAGTTTAAAGAAAGAGAATCTACTGTGGTGCCCAAAGTCATGGGTACAGCAAGCTTCATTCCGTATTTGGCCGTATTCTCAAACAAGGGACGAATGGCTTCATCTCCATAATACCCTGTCACAAATGCCCAAAATGCTTGTCCCCAGCGATAGGGGAAGTACTTGTAATTGTCCAGATCCTTAATCTTTGGAATATCATCATTTTGGACGGCATCGCGCATCCACAGCGCAGTGTGCGGGTCAATACGGCCGATGCTGAGGTACTCGGCCAGCCCTTCCACCATCCACAGTGGCAGGTTTGCCAGACTGCGCATATTGGTAGAATCGCCATTAAGGATCATGTGGTATTGGAAGGCGTGCACCAATTCGTGTCCCAGCACGTGATGCGTTTGTTGATTGGTTACCGCCACCGGGAAGACAACCCGGTTTCGCAATCCCTCTGTTACACCACCGGTACCCACACTGATATCTCCTCGAATAGCATTGGTTTGCTGAAAGCCAGCATGGTCATTATAGATTATCAGCGGATTCTTTTCTGTGAAACTGTCGCGCAGTACTGCCTGATGCATATCATACCAGACTTCTGCCGCTGCAGCAAGTTCTTTCAGCTTTTCGGGGTTGTTCAGGTAATCGTAAATGGCAAAGTGCTCTGTCTCTGTCACTTTAAACTCCTGCTGATTATAGCGTGGCTTGTTGCGGCCGAAATATTGGGCAGAAGACTGAAGGCTGTAGAAAAAGATTATGGTGAATAGCAATATAGTCCTGCTCATGGTGAGATGTTTAATGATAAATGGTTAATGGTAACGGGTATTAATATGATAATACGACAATTTGATAATGAATGAGTGAATTGTATTGATAATAGATTGCCATTATCATATTGGCTAATTATCATATTATCACATTAATTACAACATTCATAGACGCAGGAATGCTCGCTCCCAGATGTTAGGATCGAGTTAAATATTGGGAAAAAGTACCGGGTTGGCGAAAATTCAGGTCGAAATGGCGATTATTTGGCCTCGTAAGGCATCCTGGCCACAATGCTTCGGCCCAATGTTACTTCGTCTGCATACTCGAGATCGCCGCCAAAAGAAACACCGCGTGCAATGGCGCTTACCTGAACGCCAAGTGGCTGTAATTTCTTGGTAAGATAGTAAATGGTGGTTTCGCCCTCAATGGTTGGAGAGATGGCCATGATGGCTTCTTTGATCTCGCCTGCTGCCACGCGTTCTGCTAAAGAATCTATGTTCAGATCGGATGGGCCGATGCCTTCAATGGGGGAAATGATGCCACCCAGTATGTGGTAAAGCCCCCTGTATTGTGAAGTGTCCTCAATGGCCATAAGGTCGCGTACATTTTCTACCACGCATACCAGGCTTTTGTCGCGCCTGGGGTCAGTACAGATATGGCAAAGTTCAGCATCCGAAAAATTATGGCAGCTTTTACACTCTTGTATCCCGTCGCGCATGGCAGTCAGCGCCGTGGCAAATTGCTCGGTTGTTTGTTTGTCCTGCTTCAAGAGGTGGAGAACCAAACGCAGGGCAGTTTTTCTCCCGATGCCGGGTAAGGTGGCAAAAGCTTCTACCGCTTTTTCGATGAGTTTTGAAGAAAATGTCATGTTGAAGGGCGGATTTTGCTCAAAGATGCAACGGAAACACCTTATCCGGATATTTTACGTCGCATAAAAACAAGCCTTGTGGAGGTACACTCAGGTTTTTAGGCAGCAATTGCTGCGTTTGAAGGGCGTGGTCAATATCCTGGACGGTGAGTTTACCCTGGGCCGTTTGAATGCAGGCACCAACAATAAGTCTCACCATGCCACGCAAAAAGCGATTAGCTGATATGTGGAGCTTCAGCCCTTGCTCATCAGGCAGTACCTCCCATTGAATATTTTTAAGGGTGCATCTATAATTATCCAGTCCGCTATTTGATTTGCAAAAGGGAAAGAATTCCGTGTATCTGGAAAGAGTATCGGCGACCTCTTGTAATAATTCAAGCTTGAGACTTTTGTATTGAGGGTAAAACCAGGCTGTTTCTGTAAGAAATGGATCCTTTTTAAAGGTAATATGGTAGATATAGGCTCTTTCTTCAGCGCTAAAACGGGCATGAGCTTCCTGATCTACGGCTTTCACGTTAAATACAGCGATGTCCTTAGGAAGCACTCCATTCAGGCTGTTTACAAATCTGGCGGGGATTTTCTGTTCGGTATCAAAATGGGCTACATAGTAACTGGCGTGTACACCTGTGTCGGTTCTGCCACAACCGGTAACGGAAATTTGCTCGTTTAATATGGTGCCAATGGCTGATTCCAGCGTCTCCTGCACAGACGGATCACTGGGCTGAATTTGCCAGCCACAAAAATTGGTTCCCTTGTAGGACAGACTTAGAAAATAGCGTTGCGTGTTCATTTCCTTGCCTCCAGAATTTTATCGTAGGCATCGTTGATTTTCTGAAACTTCTCCTGTGCATGGCGGAGCGCTTCTGAAGAGGCGCCATTGGCCAGCATTTTGTCGGGATGCCACTTCACGGCAAGTGCGCGATATTTTTTCTTGATAATCTCCAAAGAATCAGTCGGTTTTGCTTCTAAAATGGCGTAATGCGGATCGAGTGCCGACCATTTGCCTTGCTGCTGTTTATACTGCCTGTAATTGGTTTGATAATAGCGACTTTTTATCCGGTCGTACTGCATGCGGCCAATGTGGAAAATGCCGGCGGCACGCAGGAGCAGCTCCTCCTCTCTGGGGTGCAATCCGCCGTCGGCTGCTGCTGTGGCAAATAGCAGATCCATCATATTCATTACCTGGTGCCGTTCTCTGCCAAATTCATGATAGAAAGCCCGGGCATATTGGTCAAAGGAGTCGCTTGAATCTTTTGCCTGTTTCCAGACTCTGATGGCCTGACTTCGGGATTTGTCATTCAGCCGAAAATGATTGCGCATCAGATTTTCCATCAGCGTCACCTCAGGTTTGGACACAGCGCCATCGGATTTGGCCATTTTGGCACACAAGCGGAATACGTGAAACAAAAACTCCCCGCGCCTTCTCTGATATGCTCTGAAGGTACTTTCAGAATCGGTAGTTTCCCTCGGCTTATCCAACAGGTAATGACCGGCCAGTGAGCCAACGAAAAAACCAATCAGCCCGCCCAGCGGAACATTCATCAGGTCGAATAAGATCATACCTGCAATGCCAAAAAGAAGTTTACCCTTAAGTTCCAAGTGTAGAGCCTAGTTCATTAGCCGGTGCAAAGGTATGAAACAGGTGAATGTGATTGTTGTTGGAGGAATTAGCCAGAAGACTTTTCCACTGCTACAAAATCAAATATTTCAACGTCGAACAAACCCAGATCGGTCATTTTAAGTTTGGGTATTACCGGAAGCGCTAAAAAGGAAAGGGACATGAAAGGCGCTCTTAACTGACAACCCAACACTGTCTTCACCCATTTATCCAAATCCGCATAGTCGTCGGCCAGTTGCCAGCCATCGGACTGGCTCATCAGACCTGCTATGGGAAGTGGAAGCACTTTGGTTTCTCCGGCACCATCAGTGGCGCTTATACCGCCTTTTGCTTTTATCACGGCATTTACGGCTTCGGCCAAAGCTTTGGCATTAGTCCCTACCGCAACGATGTTGTGGGAGTCGTGTGCAACGCTGCTGGCAAGCGCTCCTTTGGTTAATGCAAAACCCCTGACAACACCCATGGCAGGTTTCGCATTTGCCGCATATCGGTTTAGTACGGTAATAAATAGAATATCTGACTCCGGGTCGGCCTGGTAAAATCCGTTCGACGGCAATGTGCCTTCTTCTTCTCCGGTTACAATTTCGCCGTCATATACCCTGATTACCCTAAGTTTTGTTTGACTCTCCTTGGCAGGCATTAGAAAATCTGCCTCGGTTCGTAGTTCTGCCAAAAACTGATTGGGCGCCGGTGTTTCGGATCTATGGAGCATTGTTTTGCCATGTTCGGCTACTTTTTCACCATTGATCCAGGTTGCGGTCACTTCAAATGAATTCCGGTCATGAATTTGAATAAAATCAGCGGGGTCGCCTTCGCGCAAGAGGCCTACAGAAAGATTGTAATGTTCCACCGGGTGAACACAGGCAGCCCTTAGCGTGTCAAACATATCACATCCTTTGGCCAATGCCCGGCTAACCAATTGATTGATATGGCCTTTCACCAGGTCATCGGGGTGTTTGTCGTCGCTGCAAAACATGATCTGATCCGGAAACTCCTGAACCAGTGGCCAAAGCGCCTCAAAATTACGTGCCGCGCTTCCTTCGCGGATGAGGATCTTTACGCCAAGCCGGGCTTTATCCAGCCCTTCTTCGTAGGTGAAACACTCGTGATCGCTTGTGATGCCGGCAGCAAAATATTGGGCAGCTGTTTCCCCTGTTAATCCGGGAGCATGACCGTCGATCGGTTTCCCAAGCGCTTTGGCCGCTTTGATTTTGGCCATCACTTCGGGATCATTATGCAGCACACCGGGGAAGTTCATCATTTCCGACAAATACCCGATCTCCGGTTTTTGCAATAGTTTCTCTACGGCTTCGGCATTCAGGGTGGCGCCAGCGGTTTCAAAAGCTGTAGCAGGGACACAGGACGGGGCGCCAAAACAAAACTTGAGTGGTACCTGGGCGGCATCTTTCAGCATAAACTCCACGCCTTCTTCGCCCAACACATTCGCGATTTCATGTGGATCGGAAACGGTGGCCACTGTGCCGTGTACAACAGCCATGCGCGCGAACTCACTTGGCGGCAACATACTGCTTTCGATATGGACATGTGCATCTACAAAACCGGGAAGTAGGTAGCCTGCATCTTCGGGTACTTCAGATATTTCCGCAATAGCATTGATTTTACCATCAGAGAATTCAATGGTGGCAGGGTATATGCGGCGTTGGTGAAGATCAATCAGTTTGGCAGAGATAATCATATTAATGTAAGTTGAAAAGACGGGTAACACATGCGAATAAGAAGCACAGAATTGGAACCAGCCAAAAGTAATCCGAAACTCAAAACAGACAAACAATTTGAACAAGCCCCTATCTTCGCCAAATGAAATCACCCATCATTTTCCTGCATGGAGCGCTGGGCTGTGCCAACAATTTTGAACCGCTGTTGTCCATGTTCCCGGAAGATCAGCCGGTTTATGCCATTGATTTGCCCGGGCATGGTTCCAAACAACCCGATGAAGCTTTTTCCTTGCAACTGTTTTCGGATTCCATACTCAAATTTCTGGATGAAAAGCAATTTGACAAGGTGATCATATTCGGGTACAGCATGGGTGGATATGCAGCATTGAATATGGCTGCCAAATGGCCCAACAAAATTGAGAAGGTGATAACCCTGGGAACCAAGCTTGCCTGGAACCCGGAAGTGGCTGCCGGCATGGTTAAGATTTTCAACCCGGAAGTGATTGAAGCAAAGGTCCCGAAATTTGCCGCCATGCTGGATGCCGCTCACGCCGACTGGAAAACGTTGTGTCGTTATACCACTGCATTTTTACTTGATCTCGGGAATGGATTGGGTATTCAGGAGGCTGATTTTAGGAATATAAGTTGTCCGGTCACCATTGGTTGGGGATCAGAAGACAATGTGGTAAGTAAAGAAGAGAGCTTGCATGTTGCCCAACTGATTTCACTTGGTAATTTTGTAGAACTCGAATCGACAAAGCACCAACTGGAGCTTGTAGATCTGAATATTTTGTTTAAATTTGTAGAGAAAGCCTTAAAACCATAGATATAACCCTAAACCAACCCTTAAAAACCATTGCTTACCCGAAAATTCAGGAGTCAATTCCAATTTTAGATCGGATCAATATCAGCGGCGTTATCACAATTGTGATCCCAAAGGCCATGACTTTTTATGGAAAGCAGGTTATGAGGAGTACAAATTAGTAAACAAAAATGGATCTCCAACAAGCTACCAAAGCGCTAAAAAAATTCTTCGGTTATGACGCATTCCGGCCCCTTCAAGCCGAAATCGTTCAGGCGGTGTATGACCGCAAAGACACCCTGGTACTCATGCCTACCGGCGGGGGTAAGAGTATATGTTATCAAATTCCAGCTGTTACACTCCCCGGAACCGCCATCGTGGTCAGTCCCTTGATCGCCCTGATGAAAGACCAGGTGGAAGGACTCATTGCAAACGGTGTTTCAGCTGCTTACCTGAACAGCTCACAAAGTTCAGCCGAAGTCAGAAATGTAGAAGATGCAGCCGCTGACGGGTACATAAAAATACTGTATGTCAGTCCGGAGAAACTGGTATCGCAAAGCTTTCAGCCTCTGTTAAATCGCTTGACAATTAGTTTGTTTGCCATTGACGAAGCGCATTGCATTTCTTCCTGGGGACACGATTTTCGCCCGGAATACACACAGTTGAAATTCCTGAAAGAACAATATCCGGAAGTCCCTTTGATCGCTTTAACGGCTACAGCCGATAAGTTAACGCGAAAGGATATTGCTTCTCAATTGAAGTTACAGAATCCGGCCATTTTTATCTCATCCTTCGACCGACCAAACATCAGTCTCAATGTTAAACCAGGCCAGCGCCGCTTCGAGCAACTGGTTGATTTCCTAAAAGATTTTCCGGATGAGTCGGGCATCATTTACTGCCTTTCCCGAAAAGGCTGTGAAAGCCTGGCGCAGAAGCTGAATGATAAAGGTTTCAAAGCGACTCACTATCATGCCGATATACCGGCAGCCCGACGCAGCCAGACTCAAGAGGATTTTATCAATGACCGCATCCCGATTATTTGCGCCACCATCGCTTTTGGAATGGGTATTGACAAAAGCAATGTTCGTTTTGTGGTTCACTACAATTTACCGCGGAATCTTGAAGGCTATTATCAGGAGATCGGCCGTGCGGGTCGCGATGGATTGCCAGCCTCAGCACTCATGTTTTTCAGCTTTGCGGATGTAATATCCTATCGTGAAATGTTTGAGAACAGCGAGTCGAATGCCGAGCAAAAAGCGCTGAAAATGGCGAAGCTCGACAGGGTGTTTCAATTCGCCGACTCCCTGATTTGTCGTCGGAAAACGGTGCTTACTTACTTTGGAGAGCCATTCAATAAAAACTGCGGAAACTGTGATGTGTGTAAAAATCCACCCCAGCAATTCGACGGTACCATTGCTGCTCAAAAAGCGCTGTCTGCCATTAGCCGAACTGGCGAAAAAGTTGGGATGAATCTCCTGGTGGATATTTTACGTGGCAGCAGCAGACGCGAAATATTCGACAATGGCTATCACGAAATAAAAACATACGGTCTTGGCAAGGAATACAGTTTTGAAGACTGGATGTACATTCTGATGCAGCTGATCCATTTGGGGCAAATTGAAATTGCTTATGACGATCACAACCGACTTCGGGTAGGCGAAGAAGGGAAAAAGGTGCTTTTCGACGGAAAAAAAGTGCCGCTGGCCATGCCGAAGCCCAAAACCAAAGCATCCGAACGCGCACCCAAGCGAGTGGAGAAAACCAAAACCCAGGTCTTGCGTGATGAGCTGTTTCAGGTACTTTCAGGCTTACGTCGGCAACTGGCGCAACAGCGCGGAGTGCCGCCTTATCTTATCTTCAGCGATGCGACTTTGCAGGACATGTCTTTCAAAAGACCGCTTACTGATGAAGCCATGCTGGACGTGAGCGGGGTAGGGGAGCAAAAACTGCGTTTATATGGCGATGCCTTTATGGAGAAAATCCGTGAATTCGTCCTGGAGCAATCCAAGGAAGGAAATCAGGTTAAAGGAGGTACGCAATTGCAAAGCTGGACGATGTTCAAAAGCGGGAAATCTGTGGAGGAGATTGCTGCTGAACGCTCGCTCAGTCCGGTTACAATATCCAGTCATCTGGCAACCATGTATGAGGGCGGTGAAATGTTGGATATTGACGAGTGGGTTTCCCCGGAAGAATGCGATCTGATCCAGGGCGCCTTGTCCCTTTTTGAAGAACCTTTCCAGCAAAAAGAGATCTTCGATCACTTCGAAGGACGCTACAACTATGACAAAATACGCTGGGCAATTGCCGATTGGCGGCGGAGCGGGAAGTAAAGTAGATTAAAAGGATAAGAGTACCTACATCTATTAACCACGGATTTTAATCCGTGGCAAGACACCACGAACACAACCACAAAGTGGTTGATCATCGAAGTTTGAGTACCATCAAAAAAGCCCTAAAAAGATCGAATTCTATCAAAACCACATACGGATTTAATGTGTTATAAGTATTGACTTAACTCCTAAAAACAGCATAATACAGGACAAATTATCCAATGGATTACTATAAAATATTAGGCATCGACAAAAGCGCTACTCCGGCGGAGATCAAGAGCGCTTATCGCAAACTGGCCAGAAAATATCACCCGGATGTGAATCCCAATGACGCTGATGCAAAAAAGAAGTTTCAGGAAATAAACGAAGCGAATGAGGTACTGAGTGATCCGGAAAAGAGAAAAAAATACGATCAGTACGGTAAAGACTGGGAACACGCCGAGCAGTTTGAGCAAGCCAGGAAGCAACAGGAAAACGCATATTCTTCCCGCTCGGGAAAAGGGTACTCTACATCCTATTCAGAGGGTGAATTTTCCGATTTTTTTGAAAGCATGTTTGGTGGAGGCAGCGGCTTTTCTGGTCGTACCAGAAACGTAAAGTTCAGAGGAGAGGATTACAATGCCGAGCTTCAACTCGATCTCCTATCCGCTTCCAAAACATTCAAGCAAACGCTGAATGTAAACGGGAAGAATATCAGGATCACCGTTCCGGCTGGGGTGGAAAACGGACAAACCATTAAAATTGCCGGTCATGGAGGCCCTGGTGTGAATGGTGGCCCGAATGGCGATTTGTACATCACCTTTTCCATAGCGCAACACCCAAGATTCAAGAGACTTGGCAATGATTTGTATACATCTGTAGACCTTGATCTGTACACAGCCATTTTAGGCGGCGAGATCACGATTGATACTTTGGACGGACAGGTGAAACTGAAGGTGAAACCCGAAACACAGAATGAGGCCAAAGTGAAGTTGAAAGGCAAAGGCTTCCCTGTTTACAAAAACGAGGGGAAATTCGGCGACCTGTATGTAACCTATAACATTCAGCTGCCGACGAACCTGAATGAACAGGAGAAAGACTTGTTTGTACAATTAAAAAACGCTCGTTCCTAATTAACGCGATATCATGGACAAAGAAAATTTGATAGAAGTCAGCATACTTTGCAACAGCCATAATGTTGAAACTTCCTTTATTCATACGCTTCAGAGCCGTGGTATTCTGGAAGTCATCACCATTGATACTACCGAGTTCGTGGAGGAAAGCTCTTTGCGGGAACTGGAACAGATCATCCGTTTTCACTATGAAATGGACATCAACCTGGAAGGAATTGAAACCATCATGCATCTGTTGCAACAGGTGAATGGTTTACAAGAAGAGATACTCGCCTTAAGAAACAAGGTTGTTTTTTATGAAGAACAAAATACAAATCCTGAGATATTGATAGAGGTGATAGATTAATTAATAGTGCTATTCGCCGCTCGTGGTGTTTCCCTGAAGGGATTCAGGACAGACTTTGGTTAAGTGCAACATAAGGGGGGAGCATTTTAGATCAAACTAAATATTCCTTATTTATTAGGTGCAGCGCACCGAAATGCCTGTAGCTTACAACGCGATATATAACAACAAGGTGCAGCGCACCGAAACGAAAATCCTTATTCCGGTGCGCTGCGCCTTGTTGCTTTTGGTGTTGAAAAAACACCAAAAGCGGCTTGAAATGCGCCGTAAAAAAGGCTCCTTGCACCATGCAAGGAGCCTTTTTTATTTACTCGTTTGAAAAATTTAACCCCAATGGGTAAGAAATTGAGCATCCCCCCGATTGATTAGTAAAGACAACAAAGTCTAACACTAACAATCAAAAAAACTCAATTATGAAAAAGATGATTTATGCAACTGTTCTATTGCTGTTCACAGCCGCACAACTTTATTCACAAAACCACGACCTGCAGATTAAAGCTACAGGCACTGGAAATACAACGGGTCATATTGCCGACCTCCGTGTATTCAATCCTGGCACCGAAGCAAAAGAATTTATTTTATTACCCTGTATTATCCCCTCTGATGGCCATAACCAAAAATACATAGTCGTTTTTGTAATCAGGAGATGGATACAGCCAGGATCCATGGCCAATATTCCGGTAGATGGTTATTGCATCGATATTTTTTCTCCACCGGTTCCGAAAGGACATGAAATGCCTTCATTTTGGACCTGGGTGCAAGAAAAAGACATTCCCGAATCCGAGAAAAATCCGCTGGATTACTTTCGAAAAGCCAGTAAGGCATTTGATGAATTGAAAAAAGAGGGCCTTGTCAGCACTCCATTCAGCAGCCAGCCTGATAAAGAGAAAGAGGCGTCAATCCAACACAGCTTGTGGATTGAGCATTCAGACGGTAAATACACCAAGGACCAATTCCGGGAGAATACCATAAAACAATTTGAAGCGGCAACCGGCAAGAAATTCGAAGAATCCTCTGAAGAAGTTCGGCAAGGTGTTGAAGCGGGTGTAACAGATTTTTGGACTGTTTTTGAAGCAGTAGGTAAGAAAGTCAAGGTTGTCGTAGTGGAGGTAGAGCCAGGTTCTCAGGATGGACCTATTGAAATCAGCGTAGAAGATAAATTTTGTGAATGCGGTACTGTTAGCCTTAAGGCAAAGGTGTTTATAAAAGATCCTTTTCAACCTGAAGTAGCCTGCAAGGATTTGGTATTGAATTCAGGTTCAAATGTCAGGGATACCATTGAGTACAAGGTGATTCCAAATTATGAGATCAGAATGGAACTTGAGGATATTGTTACACGGTGTACCGAATGTCAGGATGGTGAATGTGCGCCTAAGGAAGTGCAAATTAGTTTCGACAGTGAAGGAATGAAGAGTAATAATAAGGAAGAGGTAACACCAGAGGAGGGCAAGGCTAAAATGGCAGCACGTACAGTAACGAATTTAGGCAGGACCAAGAAAGCAGAAGAGAGTCCTGTACGCTTGTTTATCACAGTTACCTATGTATGCGCCAGTGATCCGTGTAAGTCGAGATCGGATAAGTGCAAGGCGAAGTTTGAGGTTACAATCCCCAGAAAATAAATGTTCAACTCGCCAAACTTATTTACTCAAACTATATCGATCATGAAAAAAAATCAAGTCTCGTGGTGGCTGGCGTTTGCATTACTCCTTGCTAGTTTGTCACTACAATCACAGGAAAATAAATCCGCATCAAATCCTCAGAACGCTACAGTCGAAAGCAAGAGTCTGAATTGGGATAACATAAGTCTGACAGGGGAAGGCGTAAAGCTGATAGTAATTAAACAAAGCCTGAAAAACTCCATTGGGATTTCCACTGGATTCCCACTTCTGAATCCACAGAACAAGCAGCTTCAATATTCTGATATTTCCAACGCATTTTCCAAACAAGAATATGCTGAGCAACTGCTGGAAAAACTGGATGGAGAATTTATGATAGGGAGCCTTAGCGGAGAGACAGCAACTCAGACCAAGTTGAAAGGAAAGTCTTCTATTGTACCTGGCATTCAATACGGTTTTCAACTGTTTAAGTTTCTCAGGTTGAGAGCTTCCGGCGCATTTTTCCGGAACGAATGGAGTGGTGAATTCCCGGTATTGGTCTTTCCAAATGAACAAAACCCATCTTCAATGCCAACTTCATTGCAGGGTGAAATAAGAGGGTATACTTCGGGTTTATATCTCCAAACAGGGGTATCTGTCCTTTTGGCAAAAGGAATGATCAAGCCATTTGTATCAGCAGCCGTTCAGGCAAATATCCCTTTTAATTCAAAACTACAGGCTTTTATCAGTGATATTGCCATCCCTATTGAAGTAGAAAATGAAACCGTCGATTTTTCCCCTGTAGCAGGAGCAGGCGCTCAGATTAACATCCTAAAAACAGGGTTCTTAGATTTGGAATTTTCTTTTGCAAGACCCAATGGGGCCAAATTTATTCCTTCGGTTGGAGCGTCAGCAGGACTCAGATTCTGATATTCAAAAGTTCAAATTAAATGATTGGGCTGGTTGAGAAAACCGGCCCTTTTTTATGGCTTTTTACACCAAATTGGAGGCTTTCTCCTTCGGATTTGCAGCCTGAATTAGCTACCTTTGCGGCCTCTTTTATCACAAACTCACAGAATGGCCTCCACAATATTCGATCTAAAAATGTTGCGGGCGTTTTACGCCTCATTCCCGGCCCGCGTTGATGCGGCAAAAGCCAAACTAAACCGTCCCCTAACTCTTTCCGAAAAAATACTCTTTGCACACCTGCATCCAGAAAATCCGCTGGCAAACTACAAGCGCGGTTCAGATTATGTGTTCTTTCAGGTTGACAGGGTTGCCATGCAGGATGCAACAGCTCAAATGGCGCTTTTGCAGTTTATGACCTGTGGCCGCAAGAAGGTTGCTGTTCCCAGCACGGTGCATTGCGATCACCTCATCACTGCTGAAGTTGGCGCAGATAAGGACATGGTAGTTGCGCTGGATAAAAACAAGGAAGTATTTGATTTCCTCAGCACTGTATCACAGAAATACGGAATTGGATTCTGGAAGCCAGGTGCCGGTATCATTCACCAGATTGTACTGGAAAACTACGCCTTTCCGGGAGGTATGATGATCGGAACGGATTCTCACACAGTAAACGCCGGAGGATTGGGTATGGTGGCCATTGGCGTTGGTGGCGCCGATGCCGTGGATGCCATGAGTGGAATGGGTTGGGAATTGCAAATGCCAAAACTTATCGGGGTAAAACTCACCGGTAAACTTCGCGGCTGGACATCTCCAAAAGATGTGATTTTGAAAGTAGCCGGTATTCTAACCGTAAAAGGCGGAACCGGAGCAATTGTAGAATATTTTGGTCCAGGCGCTGAAAAAATGAGTGCCACAGGTAAAGGCACGATTTGCAACATGGGCGCAGAGATTGGCGCTACGACATCTACGTTCGGGTATGACAAAACCATGGCTCGCTACCTCAGAGCAACTGGAAGAAGCCGAGTGGCTACCATGTGTAATAAAGTGGCCGATTATCTCACCGGTGACCCTGAATGTTATGAGAATCCTGAAAAGTACTTCGATCAGGTAATTGAAATCGATCTGAGCAAACTGGAACCACACATCAATGGTCCATTTACGCCGGATCTCGCCTGGCCATTGTCAAAATTTGCAGCCGCCGTTAAAAAGAATAAATATCCGGCTAAACTGGAAGTGGGACTCATCGGTTCTTGCACAAACTCTAGCTACGAAGACCTCACCAGAGCAGCTTCCATTGCTCGGCAGGCCAAGGAAAAAGGCATTGAGGTAAAAGCTGAGTTTACCATCACACCGGGTTCTGAGCAGATCAGATACACAGCAGAGCGCGATGGACTGCTCGATGAATTTGAAAAGATAGGCGGGGTAGTAATGGCCAATGCCTGCGGCCCTTGTATTGGTCAATGGGCGCGCCACATGGACGATAAAAAGCGGCCTAACTCGATCATGACTTCCTTCAACAGGAACTTCACGTCGCGTAACGACGGCAACCCCAATACGCATGCATTCGTAGCTTCTCCTGAAATTGTGACAGCATTCGCCATTGCAGGCGACCTCACTTTCAATCCGAAAAGAGGCAAGCTGACCAACAAAAAAGGAGAATTGGTAAAACTCGATCCACCGAAAGGTATTGAGTTGCCAAAAGCCGGATTTGCCGTGGAAGACGCCGGATACATAGCTCCTGCTAAAGGAGCCATAAAAGTAGCCGTTGCCAAAGATAGCCAACGCCTTCAATTGCTGAAGCCTTTCAAACCCATTACCAATGAAGAGCTTCAGGGCATGCGCGTGCTGATCAAAACCAAAGGCAAGTGTACCACCGACCATATTTCCATGGCTGGTCCATGGCTGAAGTTCCGCGGTCACCTGGAGAACATTTCTAACAACTGCTACATAGGCGCTGAAAATGCCTTTAACGGCGAACGCAACAGTGTACTGAACCTGGAAAATGGTGAGTATATGGAAGTTCCGGCATCTGCCAGACTGTATCAGAAAAAAGGAGTCGGAACAGTTGTATTTGGAGAAGAGAACCTCGGCGAGGGCAGTAGCCGCGAGCATGCAGCTATGGAGCCCAGATATTTAGGTGTTAAGGCGGTGATCGTGAAATCATTTGCCAGAATCCACCAGACAAATTTGAAAAAGCAGGGAATGCTGGCACTTACATTCGCCAATCCGGCTGATTATGATAAGGTTCGCCAGGACGATCATGTTAACATTCTTGGCCTCGATAGTTTTGCGCCTGGTAAACCATTGAAAGTAGTGCTTACACACTCAGATGGTACGGAAGATAAGTTCGATGTAAATCACAGCTATAACCACCAGCAAATTGAGTGGGTACAGGCCGGAAGCGCATTGAATAAAATCAGAACAGAGTTCGGAGTGAAATAAGCCGGCTCTGTAATTGCAGAATGCAGATCACAGAATGCAAAGTGAAGATGTGATTTATAAGTTTTAAGACTTCAATTTCACTTAATAAGCCAACCCGAACTTTCCATTTCAAGGAAGGTTCGGGTTATTTTTACGCCGCGCTTGCGTCTTTTGACCAAGCGCAGCACAACGCGAGGTGCTAAATCAATTTGCTAAGACAAATGCGGCTTACTAGCTCTGGCCTTCAATAATTAACGTGTGCTTGGTTTAAATACACAAGCATGGCAGGAAAGTCACATCTTCACTCTGCACTCTGCATTCTGCCATCAAAACCAGAGATTAACTCCCATATCAAGACCAAAAGTAGTATGCCCGGGAAGTGTTCCCGTTTGCGGATCTGTTCGTTTGAAATCTCCGGCAAGGGTAGGGGATAGCGCGAGGCTCAAACTGCGACCAATGCGAAATTCCACTCCCGCTGACACCAGATAGCCAAGTACGAAATTCTTAGGCCGACTTAATTGAACTGAATGCCCATCGGAATTGCGAAGCCGGAGCTTGTTGTTTTGCAAGGCAAAAGCAGTAAGCGCCAGGGTATTTTCATAGAGATAATTACCAACTACACCAGCCTTGATAATTCCTCTGGTATTTCCATTCCCCAATCTTGCTACACCTATCAGTGGGAACTGAAGTGTTTTTAACACCTCTTCACTGTTGATAATGATGGCAAGACGCTCGTGATCATTTGGCACATCGCTGCCACTCACTTCGGTTCTGAGGCTTACTGTTGCCGATCCACTATATGTGTTCAGGTCGTATTCGAAATTGCGCGATTCTGCCCCTCCCGGATTTTGAATCACATGCCCGTCCCTATATTCAAAGCCTACCGCATGCCGGGCTTTTCTACTAAATCTTTGATAGCCAATGCCTGTTTCGAGCGCAAATCGTGGGCTAATCTGCTTGCCAATTCTGAGGGAAAGGTTGGCTGATAGTTCCGGACTTTCCTGTCGACTCGCCAGTAATTGTCTGGGAGAATCCTTACCACCCGGCCTTTTGGGTGTAATGGTTTTTTCTACGATTAATTGAGGCATCACATCAAGGCTGGCATACCAACCTAAACCAGTTTTCACTTTCACAGGTTGCGTTTCAACACCATTGATTACAGGCTTATGATTGTACTCAACATCACTAAGTTTGTTTGCAATTGTCTGAAAATTTGAAAATTCAGGAGTTACTGACACTTTTGTTTTATCGTTGGATACTATAGGCTTTTGATGGTGGTTTTCAATTAATTCTTTATCTGTGCTATTACCAATTGATTCTAAGGTTTTAATCTGTGAATCGGCGATATCTGGTTTGTCTGAGTTGCCATGCATTGAAGTTATATCAGAGTTATTTGTTGTTTGTGCAACTCCTTTATCGACATTATCAATTTTAGGGCTTTTCTCCAGGGCTTTGTGCGACCCTTCATTTTTGTTTATTAATTGAGTTGCTTCAGCGTTTTCAGGTTGATGAGAGCTAATTTGTGTTGTACTGGGTGGAATTGCTATTTCGTTTGACTGGCTAAAGTTTTCAGTTAAGTCGTTTTGCTGAGTTGCAGCGCGTAGTTTCTCTTGGTAATACTTTTCAACACAAACCAATCGGGCAATTAATAAAAGGATGACAATAGCAGCCGCCAATTGCCATCGGTAGCCACGCCATGTAAAGCCCAGGGGTTTGCCCGGTTCCTCGGGAGGCAGTCCTACTTCAATTCTGTCCCACATATCCATTCCGGGCTCTTCCGAATAGCCATCAAATGACTTTTTTACAAAGTCATCCAAACGGTCGTCGTGTATATTTTTTTCCATAGCAGTCAAATAGTTAAACTCCCTTCCAGTAAAGTCCGGAAATGAGCCTTAGCCCTCAGGAGTTGAGATTTTGATGTGCCAACCGATATATTTAGTATTTCGGCGATCTCCGGATGGGAATATCCCTCCAGTACATGAAGATTAAAGACAGCGCGAAACCCGGGCGGTAGTTTTTGCAATAAGCGGGTGATGTTTTTTGCCGGGGCTTCGTCGCTGATAAAAGGCTCGGATTCTGAGGTGAATTCTTGTCCGTTAAGTTCTACTACAATGGGACCTTTGCGCTGTTTCTGCAAATGCTGAAGGGCCGTGTTCACAAATATTTTTCGCACCCATCCTTCAAAATTACCTTCTCCGGAATACTGACCCAAGTCGCGAAACACTTTAATGAACCCTTCCTGCAGTATATCCTCAGCATCCTCACGGCTATTCGCATAGCGAAGACACAGCGCAAACATTTTGCCCTTCAATTGCTCAAAAAGGGCTTTTTGCGCGCTGCGATTATTCTCCAGACAAGCCTTCAGGTTGGGTTCGATCATCTATCGGATGGTAAAGTCTGATTGTACCTATAATAGCTTAGGTATGGTAATTTGAATAGGGGTTGCATTTAGCAACAAAAAAATTCTTTCTAAAAAAAATACTGCAAAAATGCAACCCCTGAGTTTTTATAAGACCTAAGTAGACAAACAGCTTCATCAAAAAGCATTTTTCCGGAAACTAATCTTTTTCATTTATCTCAACAATCACTCTCACACAAACTATTTATCATGAAAAAATCATTGAAGTTTTTCTTTTTGCCTTTCCTCGCCATCATCGCCATTTTCGTTGCCTGTAATAAAGAATCTGCAGCAACAGTTGAAGATGCAGTAGACGAAGTACTTTTCTCAGTTCAGGAGCGCGGTGGAATGGGGCGGTTTGGTTGCTACGAACTGGTGTTTCCGGTTAGCTTTACCCTGCCTGATGGAACAGAAGTAACAGTTGATTCCTATGATGAAATGAAAGCCGCCATCCGTGATTACTTCCAGAACAATGGTACTCCACATCAACATGATCATATTCGTCCAAAGATCGATTTTGTATTTCCTATCTCTGTAATAAATGAAGATGGTGAGATCATTACGGTAAATGATCAGGCCGGATTGAAAGATTTGCGCGAAGACTGTGCCGGAACATTTGGCAATCACGACCACCATGGTCATGGTCAGCACGGACTCTCTTGTTTTACCATCGTTTTCCCAATCACCATTGAATTTCCTGATGGATCAACCGCCGAAGCGAATGATCGCATGGAACTGCATCAGTTAATTCGCGTTTGGCACCATAACAACCCTGGTGTTGATCAACGTCCAAAGTTTGTTTTCCCCATTACGGTGAAAATGACCGACGATGATAGTCTGGTAACTTTAAACAGCGCAGATGAGCTACGCGCCTTAAAAGAAAGTTGTGAATAAATAAGTCTGATTATTCATTCAGGCCCTCTTCGCGGTAAACGTGAAGGGGGCTTTTTTATCACTGATTTATACGGATTATTGGATTACACAGATTTGCTTTCGTGGTAATATTGGCCTCAGTAACCTTATTTGCTCTTGTTTCCTTCTATAAATGAATAATTAACTCTCAGGGTTCCGAAGGAACCCCAATAGAATCTGTGTAATCCAATAATCCGCATAAATCAGTGATAAAAAAAAGCGCAGGACTTTTCCCGCGCTTAGTTCTTTTCAATTCTTGGAACAAATACTTGCACTCTTTTTATAATATGCCGAAAACCATGCCAAAAAAAACGCCCAACTTTTTCATTTGAAAAAGTTGGGCGCATATTACATGGAGAAAAAAATTATTGTTCAACTTCTTCAACCACAGCCTCCTGAGGCTCTCTGAATGGACGTCCTGAGCCAGTAACCTGCAAGTGATCGTAGCGACGCATGCCGGTTCCCGCAGGGATTTTCTTTCCAACGATAACGTTTTCTTTCAATCCCATTAAGAAGTCTTTCTTGGCAGCAATGGCCGCTGAGCTGAGCACTTTGGTTGTCTCCTGGAACGAAGCAGCAGAAATCCATGATTCTGTTCCCAGAGAAGCCTTGGTAATACCTTGCAACATCGGAATTGATGTTGCCGCTACAGCATCCCTGAATTCAACAAGTTTCTTGTCGTTGCGCTTCAGGAATGAATTCTCTTCCCTGATCTGACGCAGCGTAACAAGAGCACCTGGTTTCAGTTTCGTGCTGTCACCACCGTCCAGTACGTATTTCTTGTCGTAGATCCAGTCATTGTAATCAATGAACTCATTGCGCTCAACGGGCTCACCTTCCAGGAAGTGAGTGTCACCAGCATCAACAATTTCAAGACGACGGAGCATCTGACGTACGATTACCTCAATGTGCTTGTCGTTGATGTTGATACCCTGTGAGCGATATACCTCCTGTACACCGTTAACCAGATAGGATGAGGCGGCAAATGGCCCTGCAATTGCCAGGATGTCTTTCACAGAAATCACACCTTCTGTAAGCGCCATTCCTGAACGAACAAAGTCCTCATTCTGAACCAATACGTGTTTGGTCAGCGGAATCAGGTATTTGCATTCCTGGCCGTCTTTTGCTTTAATAAACGCCTCACGGTTTCCACGCTTAACTGCACCAAAGGTGATCACACCATCTAGCTCAGCTACAATTGCCGGGTTGGATGGGTTACGCGCTTCGAACAGTTCGGTTACACGTGGAAGACCACCAGTGATATCGGCGATTTTACCAAGTTTACGTGGAATCTTAGCCAACATCTGACCGGAATTAACCTCGGCATTGTCATTAACCGAGATATAGGCTCCGATAGGTAGTGAGTAGGTTTTAAGCTCCTCACCTGATTTGGCATCTACCAGAATAATTGTAGGTATCTTTTTCTTGTTCTTACTTTCTGTTACGATCTTCTCAGCAAAGCCGGTTTGATCATCACGCTCTATGCGGTAGTTCGTACCTTCTTCAAGATTGGAGTAGCGAATAATGCCCTTGAAATCACTTACAATAGATGCGTTGAACGGATCCCAGGTACAAAGTTTTTCACCTCTTTCAATCACCTGTCCATCAGTTACGTATAAGAAGGCGCCGTAAGGAATGTAGTTGTTATACAATACCCGGTTGTTTTTAGGATCGATCATACGGATCTCACCGGTACGGGAAACAACTACCTTAACTGCATTGCCATCGCTGTCTTTACCGTCAACGGTACGGATAGAGTCGAACTCGATACGTCCGCCGTTACGGGCTGTCAGACTGTTCTCGGTTTGTGACAACATCGCCGTACCACCCGTGTGGAAGGTACGAAGTGTCAGCTGAGTACCAGGTTCACCGATTGACTGGGCAGCGATGATACCGGTTGCATCACCAATTTCTGCCACGCGTCCGGTTGCCAGGTTTTTACCATAACACTTGGCGCAAACACCATGACGGCTTTCGCATGTTAGTACAGAGCGAATGGCTACTAATTCAATCTCTGCAGCTTCAATTTTAGTAGCAACTGCGTCACTGATGTACTCTCCGGCTGCGACAATTACACTATTGTCCTCAGGGTGGTAAACATCATGCAAGCTGTAGCGACCTTTGATACGATCCTTCAGGCTTACCAGAATCTTTTCACCTTCCTTGAAGGCTGTAGTGTCAATGCCACGTAATGTGCTGCAGTCAACCTCGCGAATTACGACATCCTGGGCTACATCAACCAAACGACGGGTGAGGTAACCGGCATCTGCCGTTTTCAGAGCTGTATCGGCCAGACCTTTACGGGCACCGTGAGTAGAGATAAAGAACTCCTGAACTGAAAGACCTTCCAGGAAGTTTGACAAAATCGGGTTTTCGATGATGGCCCCTCCGGTATCTCCGGATTTCCGTGGCTTGGCCATAAGACCACGAAGACCGCAAAGCTGTTTAATCTGTTGTTTAGAACCACGGGCACCGGAATCGAGCATCATAAACACAGAGTTGAAGCCCTGTTTGTGGCTGCTCAGTTCTTTCATCAACTGATCGGTGATGCGGTTATCTGCAAATGTCCATTTATCAATGATCTGGTTATAACGCTCGTTATAGGTGATCAGACCCATGTTGTAGTTTTCCCAAACTTCATCTACATCGCCTTGTGCAGCTTCCAGCGTTGTCTGTTTCACTTCAGGGATGATAAGATCTCCCAGGTTAAAGGACAAACCGGCTTTGAAGGCCCAACCGAAACCAAGCTCCTTAATGGCATCCAGGAACTCAGCAGTCAGTTTAAAGCTTGTGCGATTCAGGATCTCACTGATGATCCCCTTCAGGTTACGTTTGGTTAACAGTTCATTGATGTAAGGAACACCTTCCGGAACAGCCATGTTGAAAAGAACACGACCTACAGTAGTTTTGATCCGCTTTAGAACAATCTCGCCATCCTCTTCTTGTGGAACACGGCATTCAATAGCGGCATGAAGTCCCAACTGCCCTTCATTATAGGCGATGCCCACTTCCTCTTCAGAGTAGAATACACGACCTTCTCCCTTTACAGGGTTTTCAGGAATGCTCTTACGCTCCTTAGTCAGATAGTACAATCCAAGTACCATGTCCTGAGAAGGCAGGGAAATTGGAGAACCATCTTGTGGGTTCAGCATGTTGTGGCTGGAAAGCATAAGCACCTGTGCTTCCAGTATAGCAGCATGACTCAAAGGCACGTGTACCGCCATTTGGTCACCGTCAAAGTCAGCGTTAAAGGCTGTACAAACAAGTGGGTGCAGCTGAATCGCTTTACCTTCAATGATTCGAGGCTGGAAGGCCTGAATAGACAATCTGTGCAGCGTTGGAGCACGGTTAAGCATTACCGGGTGACCACGTAGGATATTCTCAAGAATCTCCCAAATCACCTGATCTTTTCTATCAACCAGTTTCTTAGCTGATTTAACCGTTTTTACAATGCCGCGCTCAATCAGCTTTCTGATGATAAATGGCTTGAACAACTCAGCCGCCATAGCTTTCGGAATACCGCACTCATGGAGCTTTAAGGTTGGACCTACCACAATTACAGAACGACCTGAGTAGTCAACACGCTTACCGAGCAGGTTCTGACGGAAACGACCTTGCTTACCTTTCAGAATATCTGACAGTGATTTTAGTGCGCGACCACCTTCTGCCTTCACCGCATTGGATTTACGTGAGTTGTCGAACAAAGAGTCGACAGCCTCCTGCAACATCCTTTTCTCGTTACGCAGGATCACTTCAGGAGCCTTGATCTCGAGCAGACGCTTCAGACGGTTGTTACGGATAATTACCCTGCGGTAAAGATCGTTCAGATCTGAAGAGGCAAAACGGCCACCATCCAACGGCACCAATGGGCGCAGTTCAGGTGGAACAACTGGCAGGTACTGGATCACCGTCCACTCAGGACGCTGTCCGGAGCCTTCCAGGCCTGCACGGAATGCCTCTACAACCCTCAAACGCTTATTAGCTTCGGTTTTCTTGGCCATACTGCTCTCATTATGCGCATCGTGGCGCAATTGAGAAGACAGATCGTCAAGATCCAATGTAGTAAGCAATGCAAAAACGGCTTCTGCGCCCATTTTTGCAATGAATTTATCAGGATGCGAGTCTTCCAGAAGCTGGTTGTCCTTCGGCAAAGTGTCGAGGATTTCCATGTATTCCTCCTCCGTCAGCAGATCCATGCGGCTCATGCCTTCTTCAGCTTTAACACCTGGCTGTACAACCACATAGCGCTCGTAATAGATTACGCCTTCCAATTTCTTGGAAGAGAGGCCCAGCAGGTAACCAATTTTGTTTGGAAGGCTCTTGAAGAACCAAATGTGTACCACTGGAACTACAAGGCGAATATGCCCCATACGTTCGCGGCGCACTTTTTTCTCAGTAACCTCAACACCGCAACGATCACACACGATGCCTTTGTATCGAATACGCTTGTATTTTCCGCAATAGCATTCGTAATCCTTTACAGGACCGAAAATGCGCTCACAGAAAAGACCGTCGCGTTCGGGCTTGTATGAACGATAGTTGATGGTTTCTGGCTTGAGCACTTCGCCATAGCTGCGCTCAAGGATTTCGTCCGGGCTTGCCAACGCAATAATGATGTTGTTGAAAGCCTGGTCGGTTTTATTGCTTTTCTTTTTGAAAGGCATATCTTATAATTCAGAGTTTCAATTGAAATTATAGGTGTTGGTTCCCCGATATTCACCAGGGAACCAACAATTTTTATTCAAACTTTACGTCAAGCGCAAGTCCGCGTAATTCATGTACCAATACATTGAATGACTCCGGAATATTTGCGTCTGGTAAATTATCTCCTTTAACGATGGCTTCGTAAGCCTTGGCACGTCCCTGGATATCATCTGACTTGTAGGTCAGCAATTCCTGCAGGATATTGGATGCACCGTACGCTTCAAGGGCCCATACCTCCATCTCACCAAAACGCTGACCACCGAATTGTGCTTTACCACCGAGTGGCTGCTGAGTGATCAATGAGTATGGACCGATAGAACGTGCGTGCATCTTATCGTCTACCATGTGGCTGAGTTTCAGCATGTAGATGATACCAACGGTTGCTTTCTGGTGGAAACGGTCACCCGTTTCGCCATCGAACAGGAATGTTTGTCCAAGTTCTGGCAAGCCAGCCTTTTCCACCCATTCACCAATTTCCTCGGTTTTGGCACCGTCGAAGATCGGAGTAGCAAATTTGCATCCGAGACGCTCACCTGCCCAACCTAGTACCGTTTCAAAGATCTGACCGAGGTTCATACGGGATGGTACACCCAGCGGGTTAAGTACCACGTCAACTGGAGTTCCGTCTTCCAGGAACGGCATGTCTTCCATACGAACGATACGGCTCACAATACCTTTGTTACCGTGACGACCGGCGAGTTTATCACCCACCTTAAGCTTGCGTTTCTTGGCAACATACACTTTTGCCAGTTTTAAAACACCTGCTGGAAGCTCATCACCAATGCTGATGTTGAATTTCTCGCGCTTGTAGCGACCAACTTCTTCGTTAACTTTAATGCTGTAGTTGTGCAGCAGACGGGCAATAAGTCCGTTGGCATGCTTGTCGCTGATCCAATTGCCATAGTCAACCTGGCTGTAATCAATCTGATCGCGCAGAATTGCCACGGTTAATTTGGAACCTTTAGGAACCATTTCCTCTCCATAAATAGAGCGGATTCCGTTGGTCACCTGATCTTTAACCAAAAGTTGCAATTTGTCGATCAGGATCGTTTTCAGCTTGTTCAGTGAAACTGCGTGTTCGTCGTCGAGCTTGTCGAGCAACGCTTTTTCAGATTCTTTCTGAATTTTATCCTTCTTGGCACGGGCAAACAACTGTTTGTCTATTACCACACCGTTTACACTAGGTGGTACTTTCAGAGAAGCATCTTTTACATCACCGGCTTTGTCACCAAAGATGGCGCGAAGCAGTTTTTCCTCCGGTGTTGGATCAGTTTCACCCTTAGGTGTGATCTTACCAATCAGAATATCACCTTCTTTAGCCCATGCACCAATGCGAATGATACCAAACTCATCAAGGTCTTTTGTAGCTTCTTCGCTTACGTTTGGAATATCCTGGGTGAGTTCTTCCTCCCCAAGTTTGGTATCCCGAACGTCAAGTTCGAAGTGTTCAATGTGGATTGAGGTAAATACATCCTCCTGAACCACACGCTCAGATAATACGATGGCATCCTCAAAGTTGTACCCTTTCCATGGCATGAAGGCCACTTTCAGGTTTTGACCAAGAGCAAGTTCACCATTTTGAGTAGCATAACCTTCGCAAAGGATATCGCCTTCAACAACACGTTGTCCGCGGCGAACAATTGGCTTCAGGTTGATGCATGTACCCTGGTTGGTACGCATGAACTTGGTGAGTTTGTATGTTTTACGAGACTCTTCAAAAGAAACCAACTGGTCTTCTTCTGTACGATCGTAATCGATGATGATCTCGTTAGCGTCAACGTATTCAACTACACCACCGCCTTCGGCATTGATCAGCATACGGCTATCACGAGCTACTTTCGCTTCAAGTCCGGTACCCACAACTGGTGAGTTAGGACGGATCAGCGGAACTGCCTGACGCTGCATGTTTGATCCCATCAAGGCACGGTTGGCATCGTCATTTTCGAGGAACGGAATCAGAGAGGCGGATACCCCTACGATCTGGTTCGGCGCCACGTCGATGTATTCGAGTTCTTCCGGAGCAAGGATTGGGAAGTCACCGCTTTCACGGGCTTTCACACGATCACTCAAAAATGCGCCGTTCTCCTGAACAGGAGAGTTTGCCTGCGCAATTTTCATCTTATCCTCAGCTTCGGCAGAGAGGTATTCCACATCGCCTTCCATTACCACTTTACCATCTTTTACGCGACGGTAAGGTGTTTCCAGGAAGCCCATTTTATTGATCTTCGCGTGGGTACACAAGGTGGAAATAAGACCAATGTTCGGTCCTTCCGGTGTTTCAATGGTGCAAAGACGACCATAGTGTGAGTAGTGTACGTCACGAACCTCAAAACCGGCACGCTCTCTTGACAGACCACCTGGACCCAAGGCGGAGATACGACGCTTGTGCGTGATCTCAGACAGTGGGTTGGTTTGATCCAGGAACTGTGACAGCTGGCTGGTTCCGAAGAATGAGTTGATCACAGAGGATAGCGTACGGGCGTTGATCAGGTCAACCGGTGTGAACACCTCATTGTCCCGAACATTCATACGCTCACGGATCGTACGTGCCATCCTTGCCAGACCCACACCAAATTGTGCATACAATTGTTCTCCAACAGTACGAACACGGCGGTTTGACAGGTGATCGATGTCGTCAATCTCGGATTTATTGTTGATGAGATAAACGATGTACTTCACAATGGCGATGATATCTTCCTTCGTGAGTACGAGATTGTCTGCATCAATGTTATGTCCCAGTTTGCGGTTGATTTTAAATCGACCAACTTCCCCGAGGTTATAACGCTTGTCGGAGAAGAACAATTTGTCGATGATACCACGGGCTGTTTCATCATCCGGCGGATCACTTCCGCGCAATTGACGGTATATATAGGTCACGGCTTCCACTTCACTGGAAGTCGGATCTTTTTGCAAAGTGTTATATATGATCGAGTAATCCTCGTCGATATCTGTTTTTTGCAAAATAATGGTCGGAACGTTCGTGTCCGGGTCGAGGATCAACTCGAGGTTTTCCTCATCCAGCACGGCATCCCGCTCCAGAATGATCTCATTACGCGCAATAGAAACCACTTCACCGGTATCCTCATCAACGAAGTCCTCAGTCCATGATTTCAGTACACGTGCAGCCAGCTTTCTGCCAATTGCAGCTTCAAGATTTTCCCGGGTGCAAGTGATTTCATCTGCCAGGTTGAACAGATCGAGTATGGCTTTATCCGTATCGAAACCGATGGCACGCAGCAGCGTGGTAACCGGAAACTTCTTTTTACGGTCGATGTAAGCATACATCACCAGGTTGATATCGGTTGCGAATTCCATCCAGGCGCCTTTGAAAGGAATTACTCTGGCGGAATAGATCTTTGTACCATTCGGGTGGAATGATTGACCGAAAAATACACCAGGTGAGCGGTGTAGCTGAGATACAATTACACGCTCGGCTCCGTTGATAACAAAAGTGCCTTTAGGCGTCATGTAAGGGATATTTCCCAAAAAGACGTCCTGCACGATTGTCTGGAAGTCGATGTGTTCCGGATCATTACAAGAAAGCTTGAGTTTTGCTTTCAGCGGTACCGAATAGGTCAAACCGCGCTGCATACACTCATCAATGGTGTATCGCGGCGGGTCAATGAAGTAATCCAGGAATTCCAGGTTAAAGATATTCCGTGCATCCGTGATGGGGAAGTTCTCCTGGAAAACGCGATAAAGTCCTTCATTAATCCTGTTTTCAGGGGTAGTTTCCAGCTGAAAATACTCCTGAAAAGATTTGAGTTGAATTTCAAGGAGGTCAGGGTAGTGACCAGCGAGGCGTATTTTGCCAAAGTTGACGCGTTCTTGTTCGCCCGGTTTGGCAATTGCCCCATTTGTTGTGCCGTTATTGGTCATTTTTGCAAGATATTGCTTGAAATGCTGATGGCAGGTGTGCCACGTTGTTTCGCGGCGACTTTTGCGCTAATCGCAGCGCTGAGCCGTTAAGAAATGGGAGTAAAATAAAAAACAATCGAAAGGCACCCTTAGAGACAGCGATAGGCTTAACATGCTCCTGTGACCAGGAAGCATATTAAGCCCTATCGTTTATCAATGTAGTTTGAGAATGCCAAGCATTGTGTTGAAATCGTAAGTAGTTAGGTTAACCGAAAGATGGTGCAAAAAGTTTACACCATAAACAGAAACGAAACTTTCTTACTTCACTTCAACCACTGCTCCAGCTCCTTCGAGTGCTGTTTTGATGGAATCAGCCTCAGCTTTGTTCACACCACTTTTCAATTCACTTGGAGCGCCGTCAACGAGGTCTTTCGCCTCTTTCAGGCCCAAGCCAAGAATGTTTTTCACTTCTTTTACTACATTAAGTTTGTTGGCACCTGCATCTTTCAGGATTACATCAAACTCTGTTTTTTCAGCGCCAGCGTCGCCACCATCGCCACCGGCAGCGCCAGGAGCAGCAGCAACAGCAACTGCAGATGCAGCAGGCTCAATGCCATAATCATCTTTCAAAATACCAGCCAGTTCGTTGGCCTCTTTAATTGTCAGGTTCACGAGCGTTTCAGCCAGTGCTTTCAAATCTGCCATTGTAGATAAATTTAAAACTTGTTTGCGAATTTTTGTGAATCTAAGGTTCTTCGGTTGGTTTAGTGGGTATAGTGCGAACTTGGAAGCCGTCAATTATTCACTCCGCTCTTCCAGGGTTTTTACAATGCCTGCAAGTTTGGAGCCGGTAGCAGTGATCAAGCCAGCAAGGTTGCGAGCTGGAGACTGCAAGAGCGTAACGATTTCGCCAATAATTTCATCTTTTGACTTGATCTTAGTCAGTGTAGACAGTTGATCATCGCCAATAAATACAGTTGCATCGATGTAGGCAGCTTTAAGAATTGGCTTTTCTTCAGACTTGCGAAACTCTGTTATAAGTTTTGCCGGAGTCTTCGGATTTGATGAAATCATGATGGTGGTTGGACCGTGAAGCACGTCGAAAAGAGCTGCGTAGCCTTTTGATTCGTCTTCACCTTCCAGTGCTTTTTGGATCAGTTTGTTCTTGGCAACCTTTACTGTAACATCATTTTGAAAGCAAAGGCGACGGAACTTATTGATCTTGTCAACAGTCAGCGTTGAGGAGTCAGCGAGATAGAAAAACGGGGCGTTACCCAGTTCTTCCTTCAACACTGCAATGGCCGCTGTTTTTTCTTCTCTTGTCATTTTTTATGAATTTGACTGTATAAGAATTCGAGTGAAAATTAGATTGGTATTTTGCTTGAATTGTCAGTTTTACTGAACAAAACAGCAGACCATTATGCTTTAATTGATTTTGGGTCAACAGAAATGCCTGGGCTCATGGTACTGGCCACAGAAAGTGTTTTCATGTACACCCCTTTGGCACTAGATGGTTTCATCTTAACCAAGGTTGATACAAGCTCATTTGCATTATCTGTCAATTGTTCTGGCGAGAAAGATACCCGCCCAACTGACGCATGGATGATTCCAAACTTGTCAACACGGAATGCAATTTTACCTTTCTTTACTTCCTGAACAGCGGAGGCAATGTCATTGGTTACAGTACCGGTCTTCGGGTTTGGCATTAAGCCACGAGGACCGAGAATACGGGCAACCTTACCAAGCTGTGCCATAACATTGGGTGTTGCGATAATCACGTCAATGTCCATCCATCCATCAGAAACCTTTTGGATGTATTCTTCTAGACCAACGTGATCGGCACCTGCGGCTTTCGCTTCGTCTACTTTATCAGGTGTGCAAAACACAAGTACACTTTTGGTTTTACCCGTGCCATGTGGGAGAGAAACGGTGCCACGAAGAGCCTGATCGGCTTTACGTGGATCAATTCCCAAACGCACATGTACATCAACTGATGCGTCGAATTTAGCAGTATTCACCTCTTTTACAAGCGTCATCGCCTCATTGAGGGAGTACAACTTGTCGGCGTCAACCTTGCCTTCAACGGCTTTGCGTTTTTTTGTTAATTTCTTTGCCACTGTTTAAATATTTAAGGTTTTAACGTTCCGATGGGCGGAACTCCCTTGTAAGTGTTACATTTTGTAACAGCTTGAAAATCAATTACTTCCAAATGGAGAATCGCCAGTGATTGTAAGGCCCATGCTCCGTGCAGTTCCTGCAATCATTTTCATTGCAGATTCAACAGTAAAGCAGTTCAGATCGGGCATTTTACTCTCGGCGATGGTCCGTACCTGGTCCCAGGTTACTGAACCAACTTTTTTACGGTTTGATTCAGGTGAACCTTTGCCTGGGGCAAGCTTGGCGGCTTCAAACAATTGAATGGCTGCCGGTGGTGTTTTGATGATAAAGTCAAATGTCTTGTCTTTATACACAGAAATGACCACTGGAAGCACTTTACCCATTTGTTCAGAAGTCTGTGCGTTGAAACGCTTGCAGAACTCCATGATATTTACACCTTTGGCACCAAGAGCCGGACCAATTGGAGGTGCAGGGTTAGCTTGACCACCTTTCACTTGAAGTTTGATATATACATCTACTTCTTTTGCCATTTTACTATTGCTTGTTTGTCGTTGATGAAATCTGACAATGTTACCATTGCCAAATGTTTCCATGCACTGCCTGATAAAAAGCAGTGTTTAATGATTGCTCTCTAATTGCCTATTGGGCTTGCTCCTTATCAAAAGGATTAAGAAAGTAATCAAAACTTGAACTTGCTTTAGTGTGGAAGCGAGCCTGGGAGAACAGGCATCAAAAAGCAAACTTCAATATTTTTTATACATAAGCTGTGTGTAACGGTACAGCTCTTATTAGCTAATTTTTTCAACCTGCAGGAAGTTAAGCTCTACTTCAGTACCACGGCCAAAGATTTTTACGATAACCTTTAGTTTCTTCTTCTCATCGTTTACTTCCTGAATATCGCCGACGAAATCTGCAAATGGACCGTCAATAATTTTAACGGTTTCATTGACGAGGAATGGTTCACTAAGCATCTCACCTGTTTCAGCACTTTCATCTACTTTTCCTAACAAACGATTGGCTTCTGCCAGAGTCATAGGCAGTGGGTTTTCACGGCCTAAAAAGTGGATGACGTTTGGGATGTCGGCAATTTGTTTGGCGACATCTCCATTTAGCTTTGAACCAAAAGCCTCAATTAGTATGTATCCCGGGAGCAGGTTGCGCTCTTGCATAACTTTTTTCCCGTTGCGTACTTTGTAAACTTTCTCTGTTGGAACAATTACTGAAAAAACAATATTCTTCCATTCAGACCGCTCTACTTCAACAGCGATCCGCTCCTGGATTTTCTTTTCCTTGCCACTGATAACTCTTAGGCAATACCACTGTTTTTCTTCACCAGTTGGACTGGCTGGTAATTCTTTCTCTTGAGTCATGATTAACAAAAAGGATTACGGTTTGAACGGATATTAACTCCAAACACCGTAAATATTCTTAAAGAAGACGCTACATGCACCATCCATTAAAAAAATGAGCAACGCAAGGACGGTAGAAGTCACTAAAACTACAATGGTGCTTTCCTGTAATTGTGATGCTGTAGGCCACGAAACATGCTTGAGCAGTTCGTTATAGCTTTCTTTTAGATAAAGTGTAATTTTTTCCATCAGAATTGAAATCAAGTGTGGGTTTTCAGGGTTTTCGTTTTGGCAAAAAAGTCCGCCATCCTCCAACGGGATAACGAACACCAAACTTTTTTTTATTGCAGGGGCAGCAGGACTCGAACCCGCAGCCTACGGTTTTGGAGACCGCCACTCTACCAATTGAGCTATGCCCCTAGGTGAGAGGAGTTAGGTGGTGAGTATCAAGGGTTTAAATCCTTGATACTCACCACCCGAGTCTCTCTCGTATTAGTCGAGAATTTCAGTTACCTGACCAGCGCCTACGGTACGGCCACCTTCACGAATAGCGAAGCGAAGACCTTTTTCCATCGCGATGGAGTTGATAAGTTTAACTTCAAGTTCAACGTTATCACCAGGCATTACCATTTCTACGTTGCTAGGCAAGGTACAATCACCGGTTACGTCAGTTGTACGGAAGTAGAACTGTGGGCGGTATCCGTTGAAGAACGGAGTGTGACGACCACCTTCGTCTTTACCCAGTACGTATACAGAACACTTAAAGTGTTTGTGTGGAGTAACGCTTTTTGGCTTGCAAATAACCATTCCACGCTTGATATCGTCTTTTTCAATACCACGGAGAAGAATACCGGCGTTGTCACCAGCTTCACCGCGAGACAATAATTTGCGGAACATTTCAACACCTGTTACGGTTGAAGTAAGAGGTTTTTCACCTTCTTTCATCATACCAATGATCTCAACAGGATCGTTCACGTTAATTACACCACGCTCGATACGGCCAGTAGCAACAGTACCACGACCAGTGATGGTGAATACGTCCTCGATTGGCATAAGGAAGTCTTTGTCAACCTCACGAACTGGTTCTGGAATGTCGTTGTCACAAGCTGCCATCAAATCCATAATGGCTTGTTCAGCTGCAGCATCTCCTTCCAGGGCTTTCAAGGCAGAACCTTGGATGATGGTAGTGTCATCACCTTTAAAGCCGTATGAGTCAAGGATTTCACGAAGTTCCATGTCAACCAACTCAAGCATTTCCTTGTCATCAACAAGGTCAACTTTGTTCATGAATACAACGATCTTAGGAACGCCAACCTGACGTGCAAGCAGGATGTGCTCACGAGTTTGAGGCATTGGACCATCTGTAGCAGCACAAACCACAATAGCACCGTCCATCTGAGCAGCACCTGTGATCATGTTTTTTACATAATCCGCGTGACCTGGGCAGTCAACGTGTGCATAGTGACGATTTGCAGTTTCGTATTCTACGTGTGCAGTATTGATGGTGATACCACGCTCCTTTTCTTCAGGAGCACCATCGATGCTGTCGTAGTCTGTTTTCTTTGCGAGACCTTGCTTTGAAAGAACGTAAGTAATGGCAGCTGTTAGGGTAGTCTTACCATGGTCAACGTGACCAATGGTACCAATATTTACGTGTGGCTTGGTGCGCTGGAATGTCTCTTTTGCCATTGGTATAATTTAGATTTGTATCAAAAACGTTAAGTGAAAAATTCAAATTTTAATTGATAATTTAATAACTTGAAAATCAGATAATGTCATTGATAGATGATGTTAAACCAGATTATCGAATTATCAAATTGTCAGATTATCAAATTACCAGGAGCTGTTGATGAGATTTGAACTCACGACCTCTTCCTTACCAAGGAAGTGCTCTACCCCTGAGCTACAACAGCAAGGCCGTTTTCCATTGCCTGTAAGGGCATCGGTTAACGGTTACGATGAGCGGCGGACGAGATTCGAACTCGCGACATTCAGCTTGGAAGGCTGACACTCTACCAACTGAGTTACCACCGCATTAACCACACGGAACTGAGTGGTTACAGTAATTAGTAAGCCTTTGACTTAACAGTTCTGTTTGCAAAGACTTCCATCATAAAGTATGATAGAATGGTGGGGGTGGTGGGATTCGAACCTACTCAGCGGTAAAGCACCAGATTTACAGTCTGGCCCGGCTCTCCAACTCCGGGGCACCCCCTTGGATACATTGTCACGCAAACAACCATCTATATTCAGGATCGTTCTTTACATGCCAACATTTGTTACTGAGCCACTGGAGGGACTCGAACCCCCGACCAGCTGATTACAAATCAGCTGCTCTACCAACTGAGCTACAGTGGCTTAAAACAGGCCTCCAAAGGCTATTTAATTACAGTCAAACAACTTTACTTTTCGCAAAAATTAATACCCTTTTTGAAAAGCGAGTGCAAAGGTACATTCCTCAGTTGGAACTGAAAAACAATTTTTGAAAAAACAGTAAAAAATACTAAGATTTTTACCTAACCTTTGTGTTAGCCCCTAAATCACAAAAATGAACACTTTCCAGACCTATGAAAGCTGCCGATATAGACTATTGTATAACTCATACCACCACCGAAACTGCTGTACTCAGTCAACTTGACAGGGAAACTAACCTCAAAACCCTGAGTCCCCAAATGCAAAGTGGATCTTATCAGGGCGTATTACTGAAATTTATCAGCCAGATGATCAATCCACAAAGAATTCTGGAGATTGGCACCTTTTCGGGATACTCTGCTATTTGTTTGGCTGACGGACTTTCAGAAGATGGCGTACTTCACACCATTGAGGTGAATGATGAACTCGCCTGGCTTATTCAAAAGTACGTTCAGCTTTCAGGATTTGAAGACAAGATCGTTTTGCACATAGGTGATGCTAAATCCATCATACCTAAACTTGACGAGATTTTCGACCTGGTTTTTATAGATGCCGGGAAATTGGAGTATACCACTCACTTTGAAATGGTATTGCCAAAAGTGAGATCGGGAGGATTCATCCTGGTTGATAATGTACTTTGGGATGGGAAAGTGGCAGGTGGGGATCAAAAGGATGAAACGGCTGTCTCGCTACGAGCTTTTAATGATCATGTGCATCAGGACGACAGAGTAGAAAATCTATTATTGCCGTTACGTGATGGTTTGATGCTGATACGGAAAAAATAATTTGCTTTGTCCGTTACAGCTTATTTATCCAGGATTCCAGGAATGGGTGAAATACATTGATGTGTTTTTTTAGCTCGGCCAGGTGAATGGGCGGCTTTGCACTCGTCAGGGCTACCTTTAAATCAATATTATTCTGCTGTTGAATTTGAAACCATTTTCGTCGGGCGCACTCCTCTGCGAGATACTCCTGTTCGGTTTGTCCCGGAGTTGGAATAAGTACAGCAGGTTTCCCTAGTACCACCAGATCCATCAAACTACTGTATCCAGAGCGACAAATGATTACATCGCTGGCACAGAGTACTTCATTTAGCGCCTCCGACGTGAGGTATGAAACAAGTTCCAGGTGATCAGCCAGAAAATGATGTTCTTTTGTTTTGGTCTTTCCCTGTACAAAAATAAACTTCTGCGGTAATGCCATGGCCTGTTCCAGCAGCATTTGTTCGAGATTGCTCCGTTGAGGTTCCGGGCCTGATAAAACCACCGCAACATCGTACTCTTTTTCTGAAGTGTTATGCACAGCTCTTGACAACAATCCTATGTAGTGAACATTTTTCAAGCCATCTATCGGATGCGATAGCTCGCCTGATAAACTTGGCTCACTGGCTGTATCAGGAACCCACACTTCATCAAAACTGGCAAGTGATATGCGCAATGCCCGATTGGCCATCCACTCCAGCGATTTTTGCGGAATGCGCAGGTTTAACTGATGTGTCATAATCACGTTGCTGGTACTTCTGTGAAAACAACCATAGCGGTTGTCGGAGATGATGCCTTGAATGCCGTATTGCCTAACCAACTTTTCAGTGTGCCATTTCTCCGCCCTTTTAGCATACAATATTCTAGGCAACTGCCTGGCAATATTGAGCACCATGTTATTACCGTAGTATTTGATATGGTAGGAAGGGAGCCGAACGGATGGCAAATGAGGGAACTCGGCCTTTAGTAAATGCAATGCTTCTCCATCTGAGGCCAGCAAAATGCCAACGCCCATTTCTTCCAAAGCGTGTATGATCGGTATACAGCGGGAAACGTGTCCTAGCCCCCAGTTAAGCGGAGCGATCATGACACGTTTATTATAGGAATTGAAATCGCCTGGAATGTCGGGAGGCATGATAATCGTAGAGAATTTGAAATGACAGGCGTTAAATTATTGACAACCCACAAGGTTTTTTCTACATTCGCCTTTGTAAAAGTAAAAAATTATTCAGCTATGAAAAAAATCAATTGGTGGCGCATCGCCTTTCTTCTGATTACATTTGGCATGTTCGTGATGCAAAGTTGCAGTATGTTTAAACCCAAATGTAACTGCCCTCATTTTTAATGTGAAACTGAAAAAAACAAACAGGGCTGCTTTGACAATTGTCAAAGCAGCCCTGTTTGTTTTTAAAACGTTGCTTACCTATATATAATGGTGTAGTTGGTTTAGTCCTTTTTTTCTCCGTTTGGCGTTTTTCCTTCAAAGAGAGCCAGAATAATATTGCCCATGTATACCCCAAGCGCTGATTCCACCAGGGTAAGGAACATGGTCATATCCTGAAAATTCAAAAGGTTGGGAGCCAGTGCCTTCAGGCTGATCAATATTAGTACTGTTACAAAATGTCCGTTAACCAGCCACTTAACCAGATTGTTAATTGGGGCTCCATTCTGAGCGCTGAGATTTGGCTCAGTAATGCTGCGGCCTAGGAACCGGAAAACAGCACCCCCATACAAGGCGGTAATGGGTGCCAGTATGCCCATCAGGGAGGTGAACTCCTCAAGGTCGAATCCCCGCAATATGTAAAAAACGCAGGATACAATAATGAGTGCAAAATGGTAAATGAGAATCTGCCGGGCGATACGGGTGCGTGGAGAAAGCGGAGGGTTACTGCTCACCGCAGGCTTATCCGTTGCCGTGTTAGTTCTCGCTTCTGATGCCATAGATGTTGCCATGGTCGAGGTGTTAGCGCTTGTCATTGACGTAAGTGATCCAAAAGTAATTTAAAAAGTCGTCTTTGGTATTCTTCAAGGTTGCTTTTATAATGCAACTCCATGTCTTTATAGTCGTTTTTTCGGGGAGGGAATATGATTCCAGAGCCATATTTCCCCTGAAAATGCCAGCTTAATTCCACATCTTCTCCTCTTTGCAGGCCTTTGACATAAATCCGGTGATATTCAAAATATCCATCCGGACAAACTTCATAATTCAAATGAGTTACCTCAATAACGAATTCATCGTAAGTAGTGTATGTCGTGTCAATTTTGGCTCGCCATAATATAGGCGTGCCTTTGTTCGTATAGTAGCTAACGAGCCAACGCCGGGCTTTGGTACACAGGAAGTTGACGTTTTTTCCCGGAAACAAAAAGGTGTTGTCGCCTGAATTGGCTTCCTGCAGGGAATTTGACAAGGACAAATCGAGCAGCGTTCCAGAGCGTATATTTTGCTCCTCAACCGGTATCTGGCCGTTCTTGTTGTATATTTTAGCTCTGAAATGAGCGGGATCATGACATCGAACAATTACCTCCGCCTGGTCTTCATGGACCTCTGCCAAAAAAGCCCATTTGTGTAACAAGCGTTCGTGAAAAAGTATTTTCTGGTTTTTTTTGCTGAGGGTTTCCAGACGTTGCCAGGCAAATTGTAAAGAATCACAGGTGTTTCTACCGTTATAGGTTGGGCGGAGAAATAATGTAGCCCGATTTGCTGTGATCATTATACTATCGGCAAATAATAGGTGGTCCAGCTGGTTTTTTTCCAACCAATGATTGAATTCGGCAAGTTTGTCACCAAAAAATGCCCTGTCTTTTCGCAGATCTTGTGAAAGAATAGCCGAGTGCAGGAAAATCAGGCAGGAAGTCAGCAGGAGTACCCGAATGAGGCATTTTGCCATCGAGAAAGTTTTTGTTGCTTCGAAAATACGATGCAGTAGAATTGATTATTATCTATAGTATCTGCTTTAACAAATTTGCCTGGTTGAGGGCCACCCAATTTCTTATTGGTAAGATTGGGTAAATTGCAATCCGCCTTTGTGTTCGAAGATTTAGTGGTTAATTAATATTTTTTTTGTGCATACAGCTCCCGACTGACTCGAGATTCTAATAAAGTACATCCCATCCACGATCGAGGATACATCTATGTCTTTATTTTTGTTGTTTGACCATTGATCCTGCAATACCATCTGGCCAGACAAATTAAATACTTGAAGTAGACAATTTTCTACCTTATCTAATCGAATTGATAACACTGAAGTGGCAGGGTTGGGGAAAATTGTAGCAGACAAACTTGTTGGTTCTTGCGAATGGCTCACGTTGGGAATTCTAAACAGGAAAAGACCATTTTGCATGTCACTTGAAATGATGGTTCCTGAAGGTAGCCAGGGATAATTGCCCCAATTCCCGAAATAACCATTGTACTCCGTGTTTTCAGGTCTTGTATCATAATGGGCTATCAATGCGGGGTTTAACCTGTCGCTGATATCGTACACCAGAAGACCATCTTCATACTGCGAAACATACAGCAAGTCACCTTGGATATACACATTGTGTGGAATAGCCTTTTTGACGGTATCGTTTGGCGCTTGAAGGTTGTCAAGAAAACTGCCTACAATTTCAATTTCTCCTATATCAAGGTTCTGTAAATCAACGATGTGAATTGGTTGCCCTACGGGGACCTCTTCCGCATAATACGCATATTTCCCATCCAGCGTGAGCCAGCTGTTGTGATTGTAACCTCCTGTTCCATTCTGGGCCAGCAATACCGGATTATCGGGGTCTTTGTAGTCAAAAATGTAATAGCCTTCATATCCGGAGGAAGCGTAAACGGTATCATTCCGGACATAGCAATCATGTACATAGCCACCAGGCAGGATTTTGTGAGACAAGAAGGTAGGATTGTCCGGGTTCTGGCTGGCATCAAATACCATAATACCATCGCCGGCATTGCCTCCATTGAGGTAAATCCTGCCAGAACTGGTATCCAGCGCAATGGTGTGAATGCGCAAGAAATAGGTTGTGTCCCAAAGAGTGCGTACAATGCTGTCTTCTGCATGACTCAGGTCAAAGATCATAAGACCATCCTTTCCGCCGTCGGCAACGGCATATACGCGGTTTTTATAGGATTTAAACTCTCTTGGCACCACGGTTGATCTGCCTTCAAACTTTCCTTTGAGTACAGGTATATAAGGATTGGTGACGTCAAAAAACAATACATGCCTGGCTCCACCGATAACGGCATATTCTCTGTTGTTTACCTCAAGCCCCCAGCAACTGCTGTATTGATTCATAATGTTGTCTGGAGATGCAATTGGGAGGGAATCGTCGTCCCAATGACCAAGCAATTCAAGGTTGAAATTATTTTGTGCGTTAAGGTGGAGGAAAGCCAGACTGAGTGTCAGGCAAAGCATGAAATTCTTCATATTTGGAGAAAAAGTTAGAAATGGAGAGGCGGCTTTCAGAAACAAAACCTGATCTTTCGCAGAGTTGTTCAAGCACAGGCAACCGGGTTTTGACCGCTTACGTCATTCTCGAGCACGAAAGTAGCACAATATGAAAAAACAACTTTTTTTAAGCACCTTATTGATCATTTTGGCATTAAATGCCATACTAGCCCAAAAATACAGCAATGAATTTCTGGCGATTGGGGTTGGCGGCCGTGCTCACGGCATGTCGGGTGCGCAGGTAGCCTTAACAGATGATATCACAGCTGCCTATTGGAATCCTGCAGGATTAACCCAGATACAAGCGCCTTTACAGGCAGCGGTTATGCATGCCGAATGGTTTGGCGGGGTAGGGCAATATGATTACTTGAGTTTTGGAAAAGCATTAAAGGGTGATCGGGGTGCCTATCTGGCGTTTTCTCTTATCCGCCTGGGTGTGGATAATATTCCGTATACCATTAATTTGGTGAACGCCGATGGCACCATTAACTACGATAATGTAACCAGTTTTTCTGCTGCCGATTATGCAGTTTTTGGAAGTTATGCACAGAAATTGAAAAACCCGCACCTCTCAGTTGGCGGAAGTGTAAAAGTTGTGCGTCGGGTGATCGGTTCATTCGGAAATTCCTGGGGCTTTGGCGCCGATGCAGGTATTCAATACAGGAAAGGAAGCTGGATGTTGGGCGCACAAGGCCGGGATCTGACCACCACTTTTAATGCATGGTCTTTCAATCTGACTGACAGGGAAAAGGCTGTTTTTGATTCAACAAATAACGAGATCCCGGTGAGCAATACAGAAATAACCAAGCCAAGGTTTATGCTGGGTGCTGCTTACAAATGGAAAATAAACAGCAAAACAACACTTATGCCTGCCATCGATCTTGAATGGACGACTGATGGACAACGCAACGTACTGATTAGTAGCAAGAGTTTGAATATTGATCCGAAAATTGGAGTAGAGGCTGATTACAAGGGCCTGGTTCAATTGCGTGTTGGCGTAGCTAATTTTCAGCGGGTGAAAAATGATTTTGATCCTAATAAAGAGCACCTGAGTTTGCAACCTAACTTTGGTATAGGTCTGCACCTGGGGCGTGTACAGTTGGATTATGCCCTCACAGATATTGGCAATGTGTCGGCTGTGCAATATTCGCACATATTCTCGCTTCGGCTCGACTTTAAGGAACGCAGCAAGCCAACGCAGGAGCAATGACCATCATTTATGAAGACAATCACCTGTTGGCTATCAATAAACCGGCTGGAATGCTGGTACAGGGTGACAAGACGGGAGATCCGACGCTCACTGATTGGGGAAAGCAATACCTGAAAGAGAAATATGAAAAGCCTGGTGCAGTTTTTTTGCATCCATGCCACCGGATCGACCGGCCAGTGAGTGGCGCAGTGCTTTTTGCGCGAACGGATAAGGCGCTGAGCCGCCTTAATATCATGTTTCGGGATAAAAAAGTACAGAAGACCTATCTGGCGCTGGTATTAAAATCAACACCGGCAACTTCCGGTACCTTGACCCACTATCTGTTAAAAGATGAAAAACGGAATGTTGTGGAGGCCAAAATCCACCCATTTCGAGATGCAAAAGAAAGCATTACCACCTACGAAGTGATCCGGAACATAAATGGACTCACTCTGCTCCGGGTTTCTCCGATAACCGGCCGTTCACATCAGATCAGGGCACAACTGGCGGCAATCGGCTGCCCAATCCTGGGTGATTTGAAATATGGAGCGCCGAAACCATTGGAGGATGCTTCTATTGGATTGCATAGTTGGCGCATAGAGTTGGAGCATCCGGTGAAAAAAGAGCCGGTTTTTATTGAAGCGGATGTGCCTGAAACACAATGGTGGTCCATTGGCTTGTCAGATTAGGATTGGCAGGCAATAGAGCCTGTTTTTAGAATGCTTAAAGAAAATAGGCAATCATATTACTCAAAAACTATCTTTGCTTTTTGTCCCGGCAGACGAAACCAAAGATGAATTCTAAAGAAGCCATATTACAACAGGTTGCCCGCGCTGAACTGAGAGAGGCAATTGACCTTTGGCTCTCGGTTCTCTCAGACCGTAGCCCGATCCGGGATGATGTGGTAGGTTTCTCCGCCAGATTAATAAGCCTGAATGCCGATAGCGCACGGGGATTAATCAATTTTAATGAGGAAATGCAAGCCAGGAATCAATTGATGATGGGCATGCTGAAAACCCTGAATACCTGGGAACCCGGCGGTGATTCCGGACCAGTCGAAAATGCCATCCATTAATTGGGAATCGACCGCAATACCGAGATTGATGCCATGCATCTGGTGAATTGCAACCGGATAAAACCGGCAAAATCATTTCGGCGCGTGTTCACCGACCGAAAAAACAAGGAACATTTCCAGTTTTACTTTCTATGTGGCTGCCCCAATGAAATGCCGGGCTCCTTTGCCAAACGACTGATCTATTCCATTATCAGGGATCACCTGGATGGACGCGAACGAAGCATCAATTTCCCGTTTCAGGAAGATGTGGATCGTATCCGAACGGAGGAATTACCACTCGGCGATGACCTGGAGTCGAGCATTAAACGCCTGAAGGCTTATGTCGCCAAACGATTTAATTTTTCGGATACAGAAACTTTTGAAGCCTTTATTGAAACCGGAGTACCCAAGCTGGAGGAAGACTACGTTACCGCCATCTTTGAAGTTTCTGAAAAAAAGTGGGAAGGCGACGAAGGAGAAATCAGGGACTACTTCGACTGGATGATGCAAACCTTTCAAAGCGCGCACCCTGCCGTACCTACTTTTCTCTTTTTTATAGTGATTCGCAGCCAGAACTTCTGGGATGATTCGGTCAGGACTAAACGACAGTCGCTGATTCTGAATGAGATAACTAATTTATGTGAAAAGCACGCGGATTTTGCCACAATTTTGACAGAGTTTCCGCCGGTTGATGCACAGGATTTTAGCGATTGGCTGGCAGAGTTGGGTGTGCGCAATCCAAACTATGCCAATCATGTACTAGAGGCGCTGGTACAATCCCTGACACCCGATGAACGCAAAATGTATGACACTGAAAACCGCCTGCACATGAAAGACATTGAAATTGTGCAGCGAATGATCTATGATAAAGCCGTAAATTCCTGATATGAGTTTTCACATCTACAAAGACGAAGGCAAGGCTAAATTGCCCAATTATTCACCAAACCCCAAATTAAAAGACACCAGCCTTTACCTGCCTTCTAAAGGCTTGCAAAGCGCTGTTAATGTTGCCCTTACACTGGGGCAACCCCTTTTGCTCACTGGAGAACCCGGCACCGGTAAAACTCAGCTTGCCTACCACCTGGCCGAATTTTTTGGTATGGGAAAACCCCTGGTTTTTAACACTCAGTCCAACTCCAGTGCACGCGACTTGTTTTACCAATACGATGCGCTTGGGCACTTTCAGGCCAGCCAAACCCAAAAAACGGCCATTTCCTTTGAAGATGTCGAAGCCCGTTTTATCCGCTTCATGGCGCTGGGTGATGCTATTCGCCATCAGCGCAAGGCGGTGGTGCTGATTGATGAAATTGACAAGGCGCCCCGCGACCTTCCCAATGATGTGCTGGCCGCTATTGAGGACCTGAGTTTCGACGTTCCTGAAATTGCCAAATCTTTTGCTTCTTCCAATGAGGCCAGGCCGATTATTGTCATGACCTCAAATTCGGAAAAAAACCTGCCCGATGCCTTCTTGCGCCGTGTGGTGTATTACCATATTCCATTCCCCGATCACAAGTCGCTGTTAAAGATCGTGGCTAAAAAAGTAGATGGATTTAGCGATAAGGCCCTGGATGCCGTGGTGGCGCATTTTGAAACCATTCGTAATGGTACGGAGGTGAAATTGCGCAAAAACCCGGCAACCGCTGAACTGATTCAATGGGCGAGCCTTTTGCACCAATTGGATTTCAAGGCAGAACAATTGGCTGATTTGGAGACTATGTCGGCAGAAAATCGGGAAAAACTCCTGATCTCCTATCCGGTTCTGGCAAAAAACAGGGAAGACCTGAAAGCTTTAAACGATTGGATCTGAACTTAGTATGAATAGCCTTTTGCAATAAACCCGCTGGTTTCCGCACCGGTTGGCTAAAACCATGACCCGTTCCCGTCCATATATCCTGACTGCGCTTCTGATCGACATACTCGAATCGGAAGGCTGGCAGTTTGGCACAGGACAACATCTCCGCTTGCAGGATCTGTTGCGCCAATTGCCCCCGGATACTGACGACGATGCATTGGGACTGGCCTTAGCGCCAATTCTGGCTCGAAATGCCCGGGAACAGGAATTGGTATACGAAAAGTTGAAAGAATGCTCTAAAAAAGCAGATGAACTTGTCGAAGTTACTCCGGAGCCACTTGCGCCCAAAATGGCTGAGGTGGAGCGCGAACTGCGTAAATGGTACTGGCGTATCTGGATTCCTTTGGGTCTCCTCGGGATGTTGGCCATAGTCATTGCGTTGTTCACCTTATGGCAAAAGGGTCCGGCCACGGTACATTTGAAACAGGAGTGGGGCCTGAAGCCGGGACAATCTTTACAGCTATGCCCATCCGGCTTACCGAAGTCGGACTCATTACCAGCCAGGCTCAGTCAGCTAATTATCGACTATTCCAGATCGCCAGGCGCGAACGCCCATCTTACTGAAGGTGTGCTGGGTAAACGAGAAGGGCCGACCAATCCCGATAGCGGCAGAATGACCGGCAGCTCAACACTGGGCCGTTTTTCTGTCATAAACGACACCTGCTTGTATTATACAGCGAAAGACAGTGTCGGAACAGACTCGCTTGTATTAGGTCTTAGCTATTCAGATGATAAACAAGCCGAACTCCAATTAAAAGTCTTTATCAGTTCTACTGAAGTTACAGAAGAGGAAAAGCCCGATTCAAGCCAAGTTGCAACACAGAGCCTTTTCACCGAAGTTGAATTCCCCCACCCGCACAATATTCTGGAGCTGGCCATAGAAGAACCATCGGCCTGGGTAGTTTTGTTGGCGAAACACTGGCCCTGGCTGCGATTTGCGCTCTTCGGGTTGCTGCTGCTCGCTTTTTGGGCCGCCTGGAAATACTGGTTGCTTAAACGCAAAAAACTGATTGCCGAACTCAGCAGCCGAACGAAACCGCCTTACGTATGGAACATCCATATTCCGGGTCGCGACGATATTGTGCTGGGCCAGGACTTTGCCAATGTGTTGCAGGTATTGCGCCGTAGAACCGGAAGCGATTCCCAGTGGCTGGATGTAAAGGCTACTATTGCCGCCACAGCTGAACGCGGAGGCATGCCGGAGTTTAAATTCCGGCACATTACCCGGCCGGTGGATTATCTGCTGCTTATCGACCGGCAAAGCCAGCATAACCACCGGGCCCAATTGTACGATGCCCTGTACCGCGCTTTCAGGGAGCAGGAAATTGAGATAGCCCGCTTTTTCTACGATTCGGATATTCGCCTGTGTTACAACGAGGCGCATCCGCAAGGTCTTCGGATCACAGAGATCGCACAGCGTTACGGCGATGCCCGCCTGATCGTATTTGGTACCGGCACACAGCTCATCAGCCCCTTAAGCGGAAAGTTGGAGTCCTGGACCGGCGTATTTAATGCCTGGGATGAAAGAGCGCTGTTTACTCCCAAGCCTTATGATGAATGGGGACGTAATGAACACCGGTTAAGCGCTTGTTTTGATTCCGTATTGCCGGCTTCCCTGCAAAGTCTGGCCTTCTGGATTGAAGAAACCGAAGCCAAAGAGGATGCTCGCTTCGAATTGTGGCGGGATAAAGTGCTGGACGCTCCGGCGGCATTCTGGCAACCCGACCCGGAAGTGCCGCTGCCCATGCTCCAAATGCAGTACGATCCTCTGATGGTGAAATGGATAGCAGCCTGCGCCATTTACCCTGCGCTGTATTATGATCTCACTGTATGGCTGGGCCACCGTGTTTTTGACCAGGCGCCGAAAAATGATCGGGCGCTTTCCCTGGAAGATCTGGCGGCCGTTTTCCGCTTGCGCTGGTTTGTGGATGGACAAATTCCGCGGACTGCGCGCCTGGCGCTGCTCGAATGGCTGGAAGCAGAAGATCCCGACTTTTTGCTCGATACCCGGCTCGCGCTGGCTGACGTACTGCGCCAAAACCGCCCGCCGGAGGACTCTGCTGCTTATAACGACCATGCGCTCAGCATTGCCCTTACCGAATTGATGGCAACCAAAGATCCCAAGCGCCGCAAAGCCCTGGAGATGGAAATCGGGAAGTTGCTGGAGGCCGGTGCGGAAGCCGATTTTGTGAGTCTGAAATACCTGGACAAGCCTAAGGGCTTGCTGGATTTTGTGGTTCCCGACAGGTGGAAAAAATACCTGCACCCTGGCGGCAAGCCCGCCCTGGGCAACCGCCTTCCCCTTCTGCTGGCGCTGCTTGCCGGTTTGTGCCTACTGGCTTTGGCAGGGAATTCCCGGGTGGAAAACTGGCTGGAAAAACTATTGAATCCCTGCAAAGGACAAACAGTGGAATACCGCCCCAAACCCGGTACGCCCTATGGATTCCCTAAAGATATAAAACGAGACCTGAATAAGGATTACATGCTTTGCCTCGACAGTCCGGAGGATACAGTGCTGTGGGTGGAACGACTGACGTTGGATTTAATTCAGCTTGGAGCCTTTCAAGATGTGGACAGCCTGAATAAAACATTTTCAGACCTTGAAGGGGCAGATTTTTATGACAGCCTTAAAATTCTCCAGGAAACAAGGCAAAACGTGTTGACAGCTTTTTGGAACAAGGGGGTGGCTTTTTATGAGCAAAACAAAAAGGACTCTGCCTGTCTCTGTTTTGAGCAAGTCAATAATATATGGGGTGCGTTTCGTGCTAAAGACGCCCCCAATAACATCCTTGATGCGGCGGATCTGGACGCAGCCAACAGCTGGTGCGCCGCCCCTTCAGACCATTTGACGCCGACCATACAATCCCTGGAACCCAAACGCTTCTCCGTACTGGATGCTGACACAGATGCGCCCATTCAGAATGCTCTGGTGCGCGCACAAGGAATGCCCGCCGATGCTTTAAGTAAGCAGGGCGGACAGTTTGTGCTGAACCCGCCAACTGATTGGAGAAGCCCAAGGGTGCGGCTTTTTGTAACGGCTGGAGGTTATGAAGACGGGGTTTTTAACGCCTTGCTGGATGGCGCGACAAGTTTCCAGGAATTGCGCCTGAAGAAAGTAAGATCCAAAATACTCAGGGTAAATGGTGTGGTCAGGTCATCTCAGGGTATCGCTGATGCAGGGCGCCCTCCTGTGCCGGATGTAGAAGTAAGCTCTCCTGATGGCATAGCGCCTGTATTGACGGATGTTACAGGGAAATTTACTCTAATCTTTGAAATACCCGCGAATACCCAAAATGACTTTGTTTTTGAACTGAATTATAAAAAAACCGGGTACGATCCATACAAACAGGAGCTTAGAGGTTCCTGGAGCAGTGAAACGCTTGAAGCGGGAACGGTAATTCTACAAGTAGAAAAAATACCGGTTATTGAAACACCAGATGAGACTACCGTAAGCACGACTGAACCGAGTGGTGTAATCTCCAACCCGCCCCTGGCATTTTCCTTTCCCGAAATGATACCGGTACCAGGCGGCACTTTTATGATGGGTAGCAATAAAAAAGATAAGGATGCCGAATCAGATGAAGTTCTCCACAAGGTCACGCTTTCCAGCTATGAAATTGGAAAATACGAGGTAACCATTGGCCAGTACCTGGCTTTTTGCGACGAAACCAAAACCCATTACCCGGAATGGCTGGAGCCTGGCAATGATTATAATATAGAAACCGGCAGTAATGATTACTACAAAACCATAGGCATGAGCCGGGCAAACAAAGACTACCCGGTAACCGGCGTCAGTTGGGATGATGCCGTGGCCTATTGTGAGTGGCTGAGCCGGAAAAGCAATGGCAAGAAATTCCGGCTGCCTACCGAGGCCGAGTGGGAATACGCCGCCCGCGGTGGCCAGGCCGGGATAAAGGATGGCTATACATATTCCGGAAGCAACAATATTGGAGATGTAGCCTGGTATGTTGACAATTCCACTGGAACTACCCATCCGGTCGGGAAAAAAGACCAAAACCACTTGAAATTGCACGACATGAGCGGCAATGTGTGGGAATGGTGTTCGGATTGGTATGGCGAATACGATCCCAAAGTTGAGGTAAATCCAACAGGCGCGCCCTCAGGCTCCTACCGTGTTCTTCGCGGCGGGTCGCGGAGCAGTGACCCGCAGGTTTGTCGTGCATCGAATCGCAGCGACCTCACTCCCGACTATCGCTACGACTTCATAGGTTTCCGCCTTGCCAGGACCCCTTAAATTCTAGTCTTTTTACCCTTTTACACTTTGGGAATTGGCTTGTTATGCAATGAACATATGGCATTTGGTATATATAGTCTTTTTAGCAACCTATATATAGCAGATATATAAAGAGACGTAGTTTATGTGTTCCCACTGAATAGATATATGGAAGGGCCTTATTCCAGATAACAGCCGAGGAGACTTTGCCGGAGGCCTTCGCAGGGGTAGTATTGGAGCATAGCCCAGTAGGAGTTCATACTGTGCAGGAATTCTTCTTCTGAAAGCAGGCCGAGCTTGAAGTATTTTTCTTTTACTGCAATTCGGCGCGTGATGCGGCGTAAGTTTTCATTGCGCAAGCGGACAATGCCTGGAAAAATGCGTGTCCCTAAAAAGCTAAGTCCATTATGGCGGGAATTCAGGAAGGTAGCGGATGGTTTTACATTCTAAAACTGGTTCTGAGCATACGTCCTGTATTGGCAAGGCGGAAACCTATGTTGTTGTTGCGATTGTCGGGTGTGTTGTTGTTCCACGACCCGCCGCGAAGAACACGGTTGGAGCCTTTTACAAAATGCCAGGGTATAAATATATGACTGAAAATACGTGGCTGATGCCATCAGTGAAATCCCGTAATCCAATAAATCTGTGATAAAAAAGCCGTGATAAAAAAAGCCTCACCGAGCATTACGCCGGGAGGCTCCGAAAACAATAAACAGCAGGATAATTCTTTTGGCAGGTGGTTATTGGTTAGGACAATATTTGAACCTGCCTTTGGACAACGAATTGCCCAGGCTTTCATAGCTAAAAACCGGTAAAGGAGTAAAGGGGAGTGTTTGTATTTTGGAAAACCGTTTAGCAGTATACCTGCCTACACATTGCTGATCTTTCTGACAACCTTATACAGCCGGGTAGATTCGTTCACATCCTCTTCAAAAGGATCGTTGTCGAAATAGTTGGCGGAGATTAATTTCATCCTGACCATTCTTCCGCGGTTGTTGTAGATTTTCTGGATGTATTTGACCCAAACATTGCCGTTTGAGCGAACAGCATATATTTCATTGTCGCGGATGTCATTCAGGTTTTCTACCGAACGACACACAACGATATCATTGTGCTTGATCACCGGGTCCATGGAGTTACCTTCAATTTGAAAAGCAACCAAGCCCGAACCGGAAACTCCAGGAATTGAGAAATAAGTATTGTCTTCCTGATTTTCTGCGCCAAAGGTGGCACCGGCAAAAGCCCTGACAGTGGTGTACAAAATATTACCTATGCCACCTGAGACCATGCGATCGCCGGAAAGAGCGTCACCTGGTGCATCAAATCCAAATGGATTGCCTATGCCGTGCAGCAACCAGGCTTCATTGATATCATAGGACCGGCAAAACGACTGTGCCTGCCCATAGTCGATAACCCTTTTGCTGTCACTGTTAAGAAAGGCCCGGATGATGTGTCCATAAGCCTTGTTACCCAGTACTTTTTCTGCAACATCACCAACGCCTTTACCACCGCGATCATTTTTAATAATAGCGCCGCGGTCTTCCAACAGTTTAAATGCCTGGATAAATCGCTTGTTCAAATCAATTCTGTCTTCCTTAATCATAATACAAAGGGTTAAATGGTCAAATAAAGAATTTTTATTGAGGATGTAATTTGATTTTGACCCCAAATTGATAGTGCAAATTTAAAACAAAGAGTTTTTAAAAACAAAAAATGTCAAAGAATTTTTTTGCAAAACATTTTGAATCAGATCGAATATTCATGTAATTTGATGAATTACAGTTGGTTATAAATTTGTGTTGTAATTTCAGATTTTCAAACAATATTGGTTGTGAAATTCCAGTGTAAGCTGATTTCGACGGTATGTTTGAAAAATAATCGTACTTTTACCTTTGCAATCTAATTGTTTTGCAAACCATAACTGAGACTTGACAATAGTCGATTCTGTATGTCAATAACTATATCATTACTTAATCACAAAGGTGGCGTTGGGAAAACTACCAGCGCCATTAATATAGGCGCTGCGATGGCGGAGATGGGAAAGAGAGTCCTACTAATTGATCTGGATCCGCAGGCCAACCTCACCATTTCACTGGGAATCCAACGGCAACGCATTACCATATATGAAGCACTGCGGGGAGAAGGAGATCTGACGCCGGTAACGCACAAGCCCAACATGGATATCATCACTTCTTCTCTGGATCTTTCCGGTGCAGAAATGGAGTTGATCAATGAAGCAGGCAGGGAATTTATTCTCAGAGAGCTTATTTCGCAGGTGGCCGACGATTACGATTATATTCTAATCGACTGTCCGCCGTCTCTTGGTCTGCTAACCTTAAATGCTTTAACCAGCAGTCGATATGTATTGATACCGCTTCAAACGGAGTTTCTGGCGGTGCAGGGTTTGGCGAAGATCAAGCAGGTGATTGACAAGGTTCGCATGCGCTTGAACAAGAATCTGGAGATGTGTGGCGTTATTGCCACCATGTACGATAGCCGGCGTGTTCTGAACCGTGACGTAGTGGACACCATTCACAAGTATTTTGGTGAAAAGGTCTTTAAGACTTATATTCGTGACAATGTTGCCCTGGCTGAAGCCCCAGCCCAACGAAAGGATATTTTTGACTACAGTCCAAAAAGTCCGGGGGCTGTTGATTATTTGGATGTGACAAAAGAAATCATTGAACGGACTAAGCTGAGCTAAGCCCATTTTGCCGGCTCAACGCCTATTCTTATGAGTAAAAAAAGATTTTCGGAAGGTCTTGAGGACCTGTTCAGCGATACCAAATCCAGTGTTGGTTCATTGTTTAGCAATGAGCCTCCAGTGGCTACGCCTGTGCCTGAACGCCGTAGCAGTCATAAGAATTTTATGTCTGATCTCGATTCCCTGTTGCAGGAATCGCTGGAAGAAAGTCTGGAAAAACTGGAAACAAACCGAACAGATGACGCGATTCCAAGCAATAAATCAAAGTCCGGCACCCGGGAGTCGTCTTTAGGGCTGGATTCACTCATCCGCCAGACGATCGATATAAAAGAGATTGATTCAGATGAAAACACAGGTAAACGCCGTATCACTGTTGCCGTGGATAAATCAAAAGTAGAGCAGCTTAAATCCATCGCCCGACTTGAAAATGCCTATATGAAGGACCTTCTGATTTCCCTCATTGATGAATATCTACAAAAATACCCCCACAAGAAAGGTCTGAAATAAGCCGGCTTATGTTCAAAGCCACCAACAGGTACACCATGCTCGTTTCCGGACCAGCCGTCAATTTCTGACCATATTATATGCTAAGTGCTTACCAGGACTTCAGGCTTTTTTACAATCAAACCATTCACCCTGAGTTGTTGCATCTTGAACAGCGGCGTTTGCGCTTAATACGCTTGCTCGGTGTTTCAATATTGCTTCTGCTCTTTGTCCTGGCTCTTCAGATTTATCTGTCCATCTTTTTTGTATCACTGCTCCTATCCTTGCTGGTTGGATTCTGGATCGCTTACATCGGCTTTAGAATTCAAGTTTTTTTCAGGGAGTTTAAACCCCGGATCGTCGCCTTACTGCTCGATTTCATTGACAATGACGTCAATTATTCCTTTGAAGGCTACGAGCCCAAAGGCAAAATACCGGCTGAAAAGTTCTTTGAAAGTCGACTTTTTGTCAGTGGCGACGAGTATAAAGGAGAAGACTTGATTCGTGGAAAAGTGCGGGAAACACCATACGAATTATGCGAATTGAGGGTAAAGGAATTTAGTCCGGTGCGAACAAAGCTCGACGTTGTTTTTAACGGCATATTTATGATCGGTGATTACCAACGCTGGGATATGCAGGGCGCCGTGCTGGTATTACCGGATTCCTACCGGAAGTATTCAAGCCGAAGTGAAAAAGCATTCCATCTCATTGGTGGCCGAAGGGTAAAGGATAACCTCCTGCCGGAATTTGAAGCCTTTTTCGATACTTACGCTACCCCGGATGTTCGAATAAAGGACATCATTTCTCCCGAATTGCAACAAAAGATCCTCAAAATCAGGAGCAGGTTTCAGGAAGTAAATCGGCAAAAGGAAATATACTTCTCCATCATTGGAGACAAAATTTATCTGGCACTTACCCAGGATAAAGACCTGTTGGAACCCTCTTTGCTTCGTTCCAATGTGAGCTATGCTGTAGTGCGGGAATTTTACGACGACCTCAGTTTGTTGCTCGATGCCGTATTGGCTGTGGATGCCATGAATTAATGAGCATATTAGCTAATGTGATAATTAGCTAATATGATAATGAGTTAATTTGATGATTCGATAATAAATTAAAGTTGGTCTCAGGCGATAGGCATTGTTTTGGGTTTGTGCTACTTAACTTAGGTGCAGAGCACCGGAATGTCGTTAGCGTACAGATTGAGTGCAATCAAAAAGGTGCAGCGCACCGTAATATTGGTTTGAGTTTCGATGCTTAATCTGTTTCGACACCCCAATCAAACGAAACTTGATTTGTGAAAAAGCATTAGCTAATTGGCTAATTATCGCATTAGCTAATTCAACAAACATTTGACTTTTTAAAGAAATTTGACAAATACGAAAAGTATGATGTACTTTTGCAGCGCTAAAAGCGGATGGATAGGCAAAAACTGCCGTTTGACCCTCTGAAATTTGTTTTTGGTGCGAATTTGTTAACCATTAAATTCATTTATTAAAATGGCAGTTTACTACAGCAAAGAAAAAATTAACGAGATTGCAAAAGAGTACGGTAAAAACGAACATGATACAGGCAACACAGAAGTGCAAGTTGCTTTGTTGACCTACCGTATAGAGTGTTTGTCTAGCCACTTGCGTGCTAACAAGAAGGATCACTCAACCCGTCGTGCCCTGCTTACTATGGTAGGTCAACGGAAGAGCCTTCTGGGATACTACGCGAAGAAAGACATTTACAAGTATCGTGCGCTGATCGAAAAACTTGGTTTGCGTAAGTAATAAAGGACAAATGTCCGGCTGCCGAGTTCGACAGCCGGACATTTTTGTTTTGGGCCCACGCTGTATTTAGGTGTGGAGTAAACCGACTGAAATAATAAAAAGTCGGCGCCCATTATAGGTTGTTAATTATTAACCAGCACTGCTGAACATACTTTTGGATAAAGGAGCAGTTGATTTGAGAGGCGGGTACATGTTGGGGCGGATTGATTTAAAAACGGGGAAATGGTTCCCCCACACAAAGAGGAGGCTTGTTTAGACAAAATTCGAGGTCTCCTCTTTGTGTGTAGTTTTGACTTTTTCAATTCGATCTACTCTACGTTCCCAACCCTTTTTTCATCTTTTTCCGAATGCAAAACGTTCAGTGGTGCACAATTTTGATATTTTATGGGTAAACAAATCCCCTTGCGCACCACGATAACCATGCCCGACGGGCAGGAAATTGCGCTCGAAACAGGTAAGCTGGCTGCACAGGCCGATGGTTCTGTCGTCCTGAGAATGGGCAATACCATGTTGCTTTGTACGGTAGTCAGCATGAAAACTGCCAAAGAAGGTCAGGCTTTCTTTCCACTCTCAGTTGATTACCAGGAAAAATACGCCTCTGTTGGCCGTATCCCGGGTAACTTCTTCCGTCGTGAGGCACGCCTTTCCGATTATGAAATCCTGATCAGCCGTTTGGTGGATCGCGCCTTGCGTCCGCTCTTCCCAGATGGCTACATGAATGAAACTCAGGTGATCATCAATCTGATCTCTGCCGACAAAGACATTATGCCGGACGCACTGGCAGGGTTGGCTACATCTACAGCCATCGCAGTAAGTGATATTCCGGTTGAAGCGCTATTCTCTGAGGTGCGTGTTGCACGTATTGATGGAAAGTTCGTGATCAATCCGGGCAGAAAAGCTTTGGAGAATGCCGATATGGATTTCATCGTGGCGGCCACGAAGCACGACATCACGATGGTGGAAGGCGAGGCAAACGAATGTCAGGAAGAAGACCTGATCGAAGCCATGAAACTGGCGCATGAAACCATTAAAGTTCAGATCGCTGCTCAGGAAAAACTGGCTGAAATGGTTGGAGATAAGGCGCTGATCAAGCGTGATCCACCTGAAATTCCTGAAAATGAGGCTTTGAAGGCTCGCGTGGAGTCACTGATCAGCAATGACATATACGAGCTTGCTCGCAGCGCTTCCAACAAAGAAGCCCGTAAAGAGCGTATCGAGGCCATTAAAGAAGCTGCTATGACAACTCTTCTGGAAGAATTTGGAGAGGAAACTCTTGACGAGTGGAAACCATTGGCCTCCCGGTATTTTGAAAAGACCAAGAAGAACATCATTCGCGATGTTGTGCTTAGTGAAGCCAAGCGTTTGGATGGACGTAAAACCAATGAGGTGCGTCATATCTGGACAGAGGTGGATTATCTGCCAACGGCTCACGGTTCATCAATCTTTACCCGCGGTGAAACGCAGTCGCTGACTTCCCTTACGCTGGGAACAAAAGAAGATCAGGCCTTGGTGGATATTGCCTTGGATCCGCATGATGAGAAATTCATTTTGCACTACAACTTCCCGCCTTACAGCACAGGCGAGGTAAAACCAATGCGCGGCCCAGGCCGTCGTGAGGTTGGTCACGCTAACCTGGCGGGTCGTTCCCTGCGCAAAGTGATGCCAACTGATTTCCCATACACCGTACGTCTGGTTTCCGATATTCTGGAATCAAACGGTTCCTCTTCCATGGCTACTGTTTGCGCCGGTTCGCTGGCTTTAATGGATGGTGGTGTGCCGATCGCAGCACCTGTTGCCGGTATCGCCATGGGTGCGATCGCCGATGACAAAGGGCGGATTGCCATACTTTCCGACATCCTGGGTGATGAAGATGCACTTGGCGATATGGACTTTAAAGTGACCGGAACCGCGAAAGGCATTACAGGCACCCAAATGGATATCAAGATCGATGGCATGCCTTATGAAATGCTGACCAAGGCGCTGATGCAGGCAAAAGAAGGTCGTTTGCATATTTTAAATGAAATGGCCAAAACCATTTCATCAGCACGTGAAGATCTGAAACCACATGCACCGCGAGTGGTTGAATTTAGAATTCCACGTGATTTCATTGGCGCCGTAATTGGCCCGGGTGGTAAGATCATTCAGGAAATGCAGCGCAATACCGGTACCACCATTTCCATTACAGAAGATGAACAGGGTGGTATTGTAGCGATTTTCAGTCCAGATAAGCAGGCCATTGATGCTGCCTTTGCGCAAATTCAGGGAATCGTATTTACCCCTGAAGTGGGTGCCGTTTATGATGGTGTTGTAGAAGAACTGGCTGAATATGGAGCCTTTATTAAGTTCAAAGGCAAAACCGGCTTGTTGCACGTTTCAGAATACGACCACAGACGCATTGAAAGCATTGCAGATGTTCTGAAAGTAGGCGATGAGATCTCCTTCAAAATTCTGGATGTAGATCCTAAGACAGGTAAAATGAAGCTGTCGCGTCGCGCCATTACGGCAAAACCCGATGGTACCATGCCTACCGATGAGGAGAATGCAGCACGGGCAAACCGTGGCGGCGGCGGCGGAGGTGACCGCCGTGGCGGTGGTCGAGACGATCGCCGTGGCGGAGGCCGTGATGATCGCCGTGGCGGTGGTCGCGATGATCGTCGCGGTGGCGGCGGAGGTGGCCGCAGGTAAGACAATTTTCGATTGTAAAATATCAGGCTCCGGAGGGTTACTTCCGGAGCCTTTTTTTATTTGGGCTTTAGCTCGGATAATTGCAAATGATTACATGAACATATGATTAACGAAGTGAATGAGATGATTGGGGATGGACTTTGACGCCGCGTTTGGTGTTTTTTTCAACACCAAACGCAAACGCGGAGTGAGTGGTTGGCACAACCATTCTGCCTTGCTGTTTACTCGCGGTACTCGTACGGAGAAGCATTCGACTCACCATACTTTCTGTAAGCAAGGGTATTGACAACGGCTTGTTTATTTGCTAAATCAGGTGAAAGTGGTTTGGCATAATAACAAAGGAATATACACGAATGGTAGAATGGAGGTTCATAAGTCACTCACTCCGCTGCGGCGTTTGGTGTTGAAAAAAACACCAAACGCGGCGTCAAAGTCCATCACCAATCATCATTCACTTCGTTAATCATATGTTCATTTAATCATTTGCTCAGGTAATCAATAAAACAAGCGTAAACACCATGCTTAAATTAACCCAGCACCATTTCCAAAATTTCCGGCGTATTGGCTCCTGAAAAGCCTCCTACGTGAAATTCATAATACTTCAGCAATTTTGTCAGAAGTACTTTACGTTCGGCTCTGGATAAAATGACTTCGTGACAATTTTCCAGCGATGTATTTAAAAGCTGTACCAGTTGTTGGGTTTCCCCAACTTCAAGATGATGTATGTGCTGCGGGGGGACCGAGCTAAAATTCCCTTCTTTTAAATCAAAAAAACGCTCTTCCGAGGCCTCAAAATCAATTTGAGGCAAAAAGCCTAAGTAGGCAGAGAGGCCTAGCATAAAGTAAAGGTGCACATTGGCAATGGGGTGGGGACTTGCATCAAGCCAGCGCAGGGTCTCCAACAAAAAATGGAACAAGTCCCGATTCTCTTCTACTTCCTGGATGCTTTTCCGACAAATTTCAGCCATGAACAAGGCAACAGAACCCTTTTTAATATCGAATGGAATGGCTTGCCATATCTCTGCAGTGCGGAGTTCCTTCAGACGGTTCATGGCATTTGGATCATCTTTGTAATAGGCCACCAGTTCTACCACCATCATCGGCTGAAACAAGCTGTAAGGCATACGGGCTTTGGCGCTGCGTACACCTCCTCCGATAAAAGTGTGCAGGCCTTTTTCCTCAGTGAAAATATCTGTGATTACACTGGTTTCACCATATTTCACCGTTCTGAAAACAATGCCTTTCGTTTTAAGCATGGCTTAGGCGCTGAAGTTGTTTTTAAGTGCTTCAGCCTCTTCAGGAAATGTAGCTTCAAATGACTTGGGAAAAATAAAGAAATGGTGAATGGCGACGGGCAGAGCATCCAGTCCGCTTAGTCCGACGGTTGTTTCTACGTGCTCTCTGGACATGCCACTCAACTTCTCAAGTTTTTCCCAGGTGTCTTCAGCTTCAAATGGTGGCCAATTATCGTTCGGATTGGCCAGTAAATATGCCTTGGCATATTCATGAAGTCCAACCTGGTACAGCTTTCCGGGGTTAAAAAACGCCCTCATCAGATTTTCCGCCGAAAAAATAAGACAGCCATCTGGTTCATAAAGCTCTGAGGAGTGCGGGTATGGATGCTCCGGTGAAGGGAACGGTTTGGGGTAAACGATCACCTTTTCAAAAGCGGGAAATAAAATTTGTTCTTTGTGGAAATTCAGGGTAACAGCCTGGGCTGCCAGCACCAACTCTATATCATGTGGCAAATTATCTTCCGGCCAGGCAATGGGTGTCCAATTGGTACCCATGCGGAATAACCCGACTTTCCCTTCAAATTTCCGCTTGTCTTCCGGAGGCAAAGTGCTGTAAAACCCACAAAACCGATTCAGCAGATTCTTTAAATCCTGATTGAGCTTTGGCGCGTTTCGGCTGTACCACCACCAGTTTATCTGAGGATTGAGAATGTATATTAGCGCTGAAACAACCAAAAAAGGCACCATGTAAGGTGCGTATTTGCCATCAACGCTCCAGGCCAGATAAAGGAAAAACAGCATACAAATGAGAAACGGCAAGGCCAGAAGGTTTGCAAACATTTGCTTTGATTCTTTTGATTTATATGATTTGACTGATCCAGAGGCAAATTCGGGACTGATTTCAGTATGATTATCTCTAAGGCTGATTCGATAATAGTTTTCACCTCTTGAGATATGAGGGCAAAAATACACCGGTATTAAGGATTTTGAATGAGGAACGTATGCGTAAGGCCTGCTGGTATCGGGATTCTTATCGCTTGTTGCATATTTTTTAAAAAAATTGAAAAAACCCTTAGCATTTCTGGAGAAAGCGAATGTATCTTTGCCCCGCTCAAAAAAGAAGCTAGGTACCTTAGCTCAGATGGTAGAGCAATGGACTGAAAATCCATGTGTCCCCAGTTCGATTCTGGGAGGTACCACAAAGGTCCTGGAGGGTTTTCCTTCAGGGCCTTTTTAATTACATGATTAATAGATTACATGAATACATGATTGTCGAAGTGAGGTGTGATTGTTGATTTTCCAATTTAGATAATCACCAGATCAGAAATCAGCAATCACATCATAAATCATGTATTCATGTAATCTATTAATCATGTAATCAAATAAACCACCTTCCCAATAATCCAAATTCAAAATATGCCACAAGACATCGTAATAAGGATACTGCTTTTACCCATCGCTCTTTTGTATGGATTGGGAGTTGGGCTCCGGAACTTGTTATACCGCATTGGAGTATTGAGGAGTGTAAAGTTTGACATTCCCGTAATTTCGGTTGGAAACCTTACTGTCGGAGGGACAGGAAAATCGCCTCATATTGAATATCTGCTGAGTTGGTTGTCGGAATATTTGGATCTGGCGGTATTAAGTAGAGGATATGGAAGAAGTACGGCTGGCTATCGTGAAGTCACGGCATTTGAGACCGCAGAAACGGTTGGAGACGAGCCATTGCAATTCAAACGCAAATTTCCGTCTATCCCAATCAGTGTGAGTGAAAGTCGTTCTTTAGGTATTCCTCAGTTGGTGAAAAGCAATCCAAGTACACATTGTGTATTGCTGGATGATGCTTTCCAGCATTTGGCCATCACTCCGGGATTAAACATAATGCTTACCGAATACAACCGGCCATTTTACCGTGATTGGTTGCTGCCATCGGGCCGCCTTAGAGAGTGGCGCAACGGGTACAGGCGGGCAGATATCATAATTGTAACCAAGTGTCCGGCTGATCTTACTGAACAACAGCGTCAGAAAATACGGTACGAAATAGACCCATATCCGAGGCAGCGCATCTATTTTTCAAGGTACAATTACGGAATGCCTTATGATATGCTCCGGCCTGATCAGAAACGCGAAATAGATTTGAATACGGATGTGCTCTTGGTAAGCGCTATTGCGAATACAGATTACCTGCTAAACTATGTTGGATCAGAGGCAAAGTCGGTGCAAACCATTGAGTATGAAGATCATCACTATTTTTCTGAGGATGAGCTAAGCAACATGAAAAAGCATTTTGAGCGATTGCCAGGTAAGGAAAAAATCATCATCACTACTGAAAAAGATGCAACCAGGCTAGAACTGCATAATGAGTTCTTTATTCAGCATAATTTACCTGTGTTTATATTGCCTATTGAGGTGCAATTCTGTGGAGATGATGAAATAGCTTTCCAGGAGGATGTGAAAAAAGTGTTGCTGGACTTTCAGGCGTAAACGATCACTCAATAGCGTTTGCTGTTAAATACCCCTCCCGAATCGCCCTCACCGCATCCAGTTCCCCTGCTTTTTTTGCCCCGCCAATCAAGTGAACACGCACGCCTGCTTTTGTCAAAGGTTCATAAAGCTTGCTCAAAGACTCTTGTCCAGCGCAAATAATCACGTTGTCTACATCCAGAATGGTAGATTCACCATTTACCGTGATGTGCAATCCCTTGTTGTCAATTTTGTTGTAAACAACCGATGACCACATGTGTACCCCTCTTCTTTTCAAGGTGAGACGGTGCGCCCAGCCGGTGGTTTTCCCCAATCCCTGGCCAACTTTTCCTTTAGAGCGCTGCAACAGCCACACTTTTCTCGGCACATTTTCATCCTCGGGCTTTTTTAATCCACCCCGGTTCTGGTAAGTTGGGTCGATGCCCCATTCAGCGTAATATTGTTCCAGGGCATCATCTGCTGATTCGGGTGTGGTTAGATACGCGGCTACGTCGAAACCGATACCACCGGCACCAATGATGGCAACAGATTTTCCCACCGCCTTTTTGTATTTTAATACGTCAATGTAGGAAAGGACTTTATAATGACCGATGCCTTCTATTGCCGGAATTCTTGGAGTAACTCCGGTGGCCAACACAACTTCTTTGTACCCTTTTTGTAGCAGCCATTCGGCGCTCACCTGGGTATCCAAATGAATTTGGACCTCATGTTTTTCCAGCATGGTGGTAAAATAGCGGAGTGTTTCATGAAACTCCTCTTTCCCCGGAATTTGCTTTGCCATGTTAAATTGTCCACCTATTTCCTTGCTGCTTTCAAATAGGTGAACCTCTTTTCCGGATTTTGCCAGTTCCAGAGCAGCCGAAAGTCCTGCAGGCCCGGCGCCAATAACGGCTATAGGTGCTGATTGAGTTTTACCGCTAAAACCTGGTTTGACCTTTTGAGGCATCTGAGTCTCCAGACCAAGGGTCATAGGATTCACCATGCAGGAGGCAAGCTTCCTGTTAAATATATAATCCAGACAAGCCTGATTGCAGGCAATGCAGGTATTAATTTCCTGGCTTCTACCAGTTCTTGCCTTTGCCATAAAATCGGGATCTGCCAAAAAAGGTCTGGCCATAGAAATCATGTCGGCAAATCCGTCCTGAAGCAGTTGTTCAGCTTTCTCTGGCGAGTTGATCCGGTTTGTAGTGATCAAGGGTATTTTGATCTGGTCTTTTAAGCGTTTGGTTACCCATCCATAAGCGCCGCGTGGAACCACTGTGGCAATTGTGGGAATCCTTGCTTCATGCCACCCAATACCGGTATTGATCATGCTTGCCCCAGTGGCTTCAATAGCCAATGCCAGCTGCTCTACTTCTTCCCAACTTGATCCATCCTCCACCAGATCGAGCATACTCAGCCTGTAAATGACAATAAAATCATGCCCTGCCTGTTCCCGCACTTTCTTCATGATTTCCAGGGGGAAACGGATACGGTTTTCAAAACTGCCGCCCCAATCATCGTTTCGCTTATTGGTTCTTGGGGCTATAAACTGATTTATCAGATATCCTTCACTACCCATGATCTCAATGCCATCGTACCCTGCTTCTCTGGCAAGTGAAGCTGAATGGGCAAAATCATTGATCGTAGAACGGATCAGTCGCCGACTCATTTTCCAGGGTTTAAATGGTGAGATCACAGACTTAATAGGGGAGGGGGCCACCTGAAAAGGATGAACGGCATATCGTCCTGCGTGGAGTATTTGCATACAGATCTTACCATCTTCGGCATGTACCGCTTCTGTAACAGTCCGGTGTTTTTTGGCCTCAGAAGAGGTACTTAACTTGGCGCCAAATGGAGTCAGCCAGCCTTGTCGGTTAGGGGCAATTCCTCCGGTTACCATCAGCCCGGCTCCTCCTCTGGCCCTGGCGGCAAAATAATCAGCCATGGCTTTGAGTCCGTCCTTGTGTTCTTCCAGGCCGGTGTGCATGGATCCCATCAGGGCTCTGTTTTTCAAGACGGTAAAACCCAGGTCAAGAGGTTTGAAAAGATGTGGATAATCAGGTTTCATCCGGAATTGTCTTTAAATGCATTCAGTAATTTTTCAGCAGCCGCAAAAGGAGAGATCCGGCTTTCCAGCACTTCTTTTTCAATGGTTTCAAACTGGTTAACAATTACCGGATTGTTATAAAACATGGTTCTCAAACCATTTTCAAGAGCTTCCTTTAACCAATAAGAGGCTTGACGGCGCCTGTTCGTTTCTAAAAACCCATTGTCTTTTACATGTTTGAGATATAATTCCAGACTTTCCCATAATTCTGAAATGCCGGTCTGTTCGAGTGCGCTGCAAGCAAGCACTTTGGGTGACCAGGTATTTGCTTTTTCCGGTAGCAAATGGGTGGCGTTCAGATAGTGGGTTCTGGCCTGATTGGCCAGTTTTACATTGTCGCCATCGGCCTTGTTCACCACTAGGAAATCGGCCATTTCCACGATTCCTCGTTTGATGCCCTGCAATTCATCTCCTGCGCCCGGCTGAAGCATCAGCACAAAAACGTCACTCATGCTGTGTACGGCGTACTCTGATTGCCCCACGCCAACCGTTTCAATGATGACCGTATCAAAGCCAGCGGCTTCAACCAGCAAAATACTCTCCCTTGTTTTTCTTGCCACACCACCCAAAGAGTCTCCGGAAGGGGAGGGGCGAATAAAAGCCAGCTCACTGGTGGAAAGCTTCTCCATTCTGGTTTTATCACCAAGAATGCTTCCACGGCTGATGGCACTACTCGGGTCAATGGCCAAAACGGCCACCTTCTTTTGCTGATTGGTGAGATGAAGCCCGAGGGCTTCGATAAGGGTGCTTTTCCCAACACCTGGCGCGCCGGTGAGTCCTATTCGGAATGAATCAGTAACACCGGATTGTTTTAAGAGCCTGCCAATTATTTCCCGGGCCATTTCTTGATGCTCGGGGCGGGTACTTTCTACGAGGGTAATGGCCTGTCCCAACAGGACACGATCGGCAGCTTGAATGCCTTGAACAAATTCTTCAATTTCTGGCAATTGACGGCGCATGGGGTAAAGATACAGGTTGAGCTTGTTAGATATTTATCTGATGTAGATACATAATGCCACAAAAACACAACCTTTTGAAGAATCATGTAAGGGTTAAAGTTTTTTAACGCAATTGAATTAATTATTTTAACTTATATAATAAGCGTTGTATTTCAATATTATACACAAGATAATTTCTAAATGTAAAGGGCTTTAAGGTTAAGGAAGGTTAAAGCAGTCGATCAGGTTGATTTGCTATTGCAGGGGTAAAAAAAGTACCTGATCATTGCAGCAGATTGACTTTGACAAATTCGCGTCAGATCAGTCTGATCCAAACAAATAAACACAAGTACAACGGGATATCCGATATCACGATATTCAATATCCGAAATCTGATTTGAATCTGCAATTGGCAATTTTTAAATCAAATCGTATATCGGATTTAGCGATATCGGAAATCATTCCCTGTTTCCTGCTCAACCCCAAAAGCCTTAGCCATGAAAGCACACGGTGCCCGGCCTTACCCATTAACGCAGTTTTCCGGTGCGTGGGGCGCCGGAGCATCGTGGTTTTGTTCTTGTGTCTTGTTCGCCGGTATGGAGACCTGTCAGAATGTCTGATATCGCGATTTACAATTTCCAAAATCCTATCGGAATATGCGATCGGCAATTTTACAATTAAATCGCATATCCCATTTCAGATATTGTATATCCTATATCATTCACCAAAACTTTACCTCCCTTCGGGCGTTGTTAGACAAACAACTTTTATCCACTCATGAAGGGAAAATTATTGATCCTTGGCCTCCTGGCTTCTCTTATAAGCTGCGAAAGCAATGAAAACAATACTGGTGAAAAGAAAGATACCCTTTCAACAGAGCAAACTCAATCTGTAAACGCCTCCGTTAAATCAATTGTATTCTTCGGAAACAGCTTAACAGCAGCCTATCAACTTTCCCCTGAGCAGGGATTCCCAGCACTCATTCAGCAGAAAATTGATTCTCTGGGTTTGCCCTATAAATGTGTCAACGCTGGCCTGAGCGGAGAAACTACCGCCGATGGAGTGAACCGCATCGATTGGGTATTGCAGCAACCCATGGATGTATTTGTACTTGAACTTGGGCCCAACGATGCACTACGCGGACTGCCGCTTGATGAGTCTATCAAGAATTTGCAGATGATCATCGACAGGGTAAAAGCAGCCAGACCTGAGTGCAAACTGGTCATTGCCGGCATGTTGGCACCTCCAAACCTGGGCGCACACTATACCAACGCTTTTCGCGATATGTATCCTGAACTGGCAAAAAAGAATGGCGCCAAACTGGTCCCGTTTCTGCTTGAAAATGTTGCGGGGATTCGGGAACTAAATCTCGAAGATGGCATTCACCCAAATGTTGAGGGCCAGAAAATTGTGGCAGAGAATGTGTGGACGGTTTTGAAAGAGGTTTTGTGAGTTATAAAAAAGTCGCCGGAAACACTTACGTGATCCGACGACTAATAAACCCCAAAAAACCAAATGAAAACTAACAACACAACGCAATATCAAAATTGATATTGTTTGTCGGTTTTTAATATCTTATTGAATGCCGAGGCTGTCAAATATGCGGGCCAATTCTCTTGAATCTCCGGCAATATGATCAGCCCCGGAATCCAGTAGTTTTTTATCGTGACCATCGTGAAGATGTGCGGCGCCTAAGAACCCAATTGTTTGTAAACCAGCACTTTTTGCAGCCTTAACACCTGTTGGACTGTCTTCTACAACAATTACCTCAACGGCTTTTAATCGCAGCGTTTCAAGGGCAAGGAAGTAAACATCCGGGTGAGGCTTGGGTTTTTCAACCTGTTCGGCCGAGAAAATATGACCGTTCACTGACGAAAGCAGTTTTACCTTGTTAAGGCATTTCCGAACATGCCTGATGCTCCCGTTGGATACCATACTTTTCGGCATTTGCAGGTTGCGAAACAAGCTGGTCATGCCTGGTATTGCCCGAAGCGATTGTTCAAACCCGGTTATTTGCATGGCATGAAGATCTGCCATGAAATTGGGTGGGGCATCGAAATCATGCTCGATTTTTAGCAATTGTAAAATTTCCCGCTCAAGTAATCCTGGGAAGCGCTGGCTGTACTCTTTTTCATCTAATTGCAAGCCATTGACAGCCAATAAATCCAGCATGGAGCGCTGGGCAATTATTTCAGAATCGACAACAGTACCGTCGTTGTCGAAAAGCAGGTGTTTTATTTGCAGTCCCATTGTATCAGCTTGCAGGCCTGCAGATGTACAGAGGCTTGGGTGATTTTTGTAAGTAGATGCCGGAAATCAACTTCGGACTTATTTGGGGAAGTCAACCATCGCGCTCCGGTTGAAGAACATAATAATTAGGGCTGTAACAAAGAATAAAGCCATAATAATATACAGGATGCAATATCCCTTACCGCGCGAATTCTGAATGTTTTCCATTTTATACTGAAATTGTCTGTTGCTAATGTGCTGCAAAAGTATAAAAGCGCGGTTTACAATAAGTCCCTCGGGGCTTTTTTTTGCAGTTTTCAGAATTATTATAAACAGCTATCTTGCATTTTCGGGAAAAACATATTTGGTCTGCGCATTGTTAAATTCGAGTAAAAGCCTGATAATCAATGCAAAAACAGGCAATAAACATTCATTTTTGAAAAGAACAGGTTTTTGACTTTTGTCGTGGATTTGAGTCCGTTTTTCCAAATTTGGGAATCTTAGCCCGATAAATACAAACACGGGGAAAGCAGGCATTGTATCTTTGCCTGGTCGTCAGAACCTGTAGATGATTATATGGCAGATGTTATTCAATTGTTACCTGAGAATGTGGCCAACCAGATTGCCGCAGGCGAGGTGGTACAGCGTCCTGCATCGGTTGTAAAAGAGTTGCTGGAAAACGCAATAGATGCCGGAGCGACCCAAATAAAGCTAATCATTAAGGATGCAGGTAAAACCCTCATCCAGGTGATTGACAATGGTTGTGGCATGTCGGAAACCGATGCACGAATGAGCTTCGAAAGGCATGCCACCTCCAAGATCAGGGATGCGAAAGACCTTTTTGCGATTAAAACCATGGGCTTTCGCGGGGAAGCCCTGGCATCCATTGCGGCAGTAGCTCAGGTGGAAATGAAATCCCGGCGCAACAGCGATGAACTGGGCATTCGTCTGGTGGTGGAAGATTCAACTGTGAAAATACAGGAAGCCTGCCAAACACCTCAGGGTACCAGTATTGCGGTTAAAAACCTGTTTTACAATGTACCTGCCCGGCGTAATTTCCTAAAAGCCGACCCCGTGGAAATGCGGCACATCATCGATGAGTTCCAGCGGGTAGCGATGGCCAATGGCGATGTGTTTTTCTCCTTTTTCCAAAACGATAATGAAATATTTCACCTGCCGGAGAGTAACCTGCGTCAACGGGTTGTGAAGATTTTTGGCGAGGCAGTGAATAAGAAACTTGTACCGGTTCAAGAAGAGACAGAAATACTCAAAATATCCGGATTCGTAGGGAAACCCGATTATTTTAAAAAGTCACGAGGTGAGCAACTGTTCTTTGTAAACAAACGATTTATTAAAAGCAATTACCTGCATCATGCGGTGGTGGCTGCTTATGAAGATATGTTGCCGGCTGATCATCATCCACTGTACGTGTTGTTCCTCGATATTGATCCGTCAAGCATCGATATAAATGTACATCCAACAAAGCAGGAAATAAAGTTTGATGATGAAAGGCTGGTGTACAATTACCTTAAAGTAACCGTGCGTCACGCGCTTGGCCGAAATAACATTACACCCACTTTGGATTTTGAGCACGAGCCGGCTTTTCGGGCCATGCCTGTGCAAACTCCTACCATTCGCCCGGAAAGTGATGAACCAACCAGAGTGGGGGATTCCAAAGGCTCGCGCAGTACAGGTGATGAACGCAGACACAGTGATAATCTGCGAAACTGGCAAAAGCTTTATGAGGGAATGGGATTGGCTGTCAGTAGAATAGAAGGGGATACTGAGGAGGGAAATGATTCCGATTCATCTGACTTTTTGCCGCCAGTTTCAAAACAGCCCAATGTAGAGATTCTGGAAATGGATGATGAGAAGGAGCAGTTTTCAAAAACGCAAAAAGAGCCATACCAAATTCACGGTCAGTATATTGTCAACCACATCAAGTCAGGATTTATTCTGATAGACCAGCAGGCCGCCAGTGAGCGCATACTGTATGAACGATATCTGGCAGCTTTGGGAAACCAGCCAATTGCCACACAAAAAGCCTTGTTCCCCAAAACCATTGAATTGTCGCCTGCAGATGCAGCATTATTGACTGAAATTCTGGAAGAAGTGAATTTTTTAGGTTTTGAAATCGCCGCGTTTGGTGGACAAACATTCGTTGTACACGGAACTCCGGCTAATTTGGATGCAAACATCCAGGAAGAGGCATTGTTGGAGAAGGTGCTGGCACAATACAAGGAAAATCTCGAAATGGAACTCAGTATTCATGATAATCTGGCGCGTTCTATGGCCAGAAATGCCTCCCTGAAAAGAGGACAGACATTAACCCCTACGGCTATGACCGATTTGATCGATCAGTTATTTGCCTGTGCCGTGCCATTTGCCAGTCCGGGTGGTCGCAAATGCTTCATTCAGTATGATTTGGATGCGATCAGAAAATCATTTGAATAAACCTACTCTGCTTTAAACAACAAACCAGCAAAAAATGTCCTTTTTTCAGTTCAATCTTCCATTCCACGGGGTTGTCAAACATTTGATCATCATCAATGTACTCATGTTTATAGGTACGTATGCCATATTGGGTACAGAAGTGTTTGACTATGACCGTTTTGACTACATTACCTTAGGAAGGATGCGACTGGCTGCCTTTTTGCCAGGATCGGAACATTTTGAGCCATATCAGATTTTTACCCACATGTTTATGCATGGTGATATCATGCACTTGCTGTTTAATATGCTGGCTATTTACTGGTTTGGTTCGATGGTTGAAATGGTTTGGGGGCCAAAGCGTTTTTTGTTTTTCTACTTTTTTTGCGGAATAGGTGCCTATTTGGTACAAACGGCAACACAATGGTGGGAGATTAGTCGTTTAGGAATAGATCCAACGCTTTGGAATGGTTCCTCTTTGGGGGCATCCGGTGCGGTTTTTGGCATACTGGTAGCCTTTGCGATGAACTTTCCCAATCAGGAAATCAGGATGTTGTTTCCCCCAATCGCGATGCGAGCCAAGTATTTTGTACCGATTATAGCCTTGCTGGAATTAGTGTATGGAGTAGGAGGATTTCAAACGGGCATAGCCCATTATGCACACCTTGGAGGTGCTTTATTTGGCTTTTTACTAATGTGGTACTGGTCTGGCTTCAGGCTTCGTTTTTAATTTAGCGTCTAATCCCTGGGCCCACACCTAAAATAATTTATGGCAATCTTTAATTCAATATGGGACGATCTTAAATATTCCCTTCGTACCGGGAATATGGTTACCAAACTGGTGGTGATCAATTTTGCTGTCTTTGTGATCATGAAACTTGCCTACGTCCTATTGGGAGGTTTTACCCTGGGATATCCAGACGGGCTGTACGTCAAAGTACTACATTATTTGTGCATCCCCGCCAGTCTTGCAACCTTGCTATGGCAGCCCTGGAGCCTGTTCTCACACATGTTTCTGCATGATGCATTCTGGCATTTGGCGGGTAATATGATGATCCTCTTGATTTTTGGCCGAATCGTTGGGGATCTAATAGGGGATCGCCGTGTCTTGCCGCTGTACATCATGGGTGGATTAGCCGGAGGTGTATTTTTTATCATTTCAGCACTATTTGGCTTCTTGCCCTCAGGAGGTTATGCACTGGGGGCATCTGCGGCTGTTATGTCTCTGGGAGGGGCCGCATTGATCTTGGCTCCCGATTATAAGGTGCAGCTGTTGGCTCTCGGAGCTGTGAAAGTTAAGTATATCGTGTTGGTTTTGGTACTGTTGGATCTTACCGCCATTGCAGGGCGGTACGAATCTGGAGGGCCTTTGGCACACATCGCCGGGTTTGTCCTTGGGTGCATCGTTATCTACCAGCTAAGAGATGGACAGGATTGGTCGGAAAAAATAAACCGGGTGATGGGGAAAATTGTCGGGTTGTTCAAAGCAAATCAATCTTCTGGACAAGCCAAAGGCCAAAAAAGAGCTGCCGGAAATATGCGAACCACCTATACCAGTTTCAAGGACAAAGACAGAAAGGCTAAAAGTGAATCGGATCAGACTTTTCAGGAGCAGCTTGACGGCATCCTGGATAAAATAAAACAGTCCGGATACGAAAGCCTATCACAGGAGGAAAAAGATTTTCTCTACAAAGCAAGTCAGAAATAGCTCAAGTCAGTTTCCCAAAATGCAATCCATACTCAGATATTCGCTGCAATTGATAAGTGCTTTTGTGATTCTGCTTACGCTGTTATCCTATGTATGCCCTATGGTGAACCCAGCTTCTTTTTCCTGGCTGGCCTTTATTGGAACTGCATTTCCCTGGCTGTTATTTCTCAATATTTTACTCTTATTGTTTTGGGCCTGGAGGTTTAACAGATTTGCGCTATACCATTTGGCCATCATTGTTTTTGGCTGGGCATACGTTACAGGCTTCATTGGCTTTGATTTGGTTGGAGACAACGTACCTGAAGATGCGATTACTGTTTGCACACACAACCTGGGCAACATTTATCAGGGAAAGAAACCAACAGATGCCTGGCGGCAAGACAGAATTTCAGCTTACGCAGGCTTCCTAAAACAGCATGCGGTCCCGGATATCCTGTGTACACAAGAAACAAGTGGCAAATTTTACCGCCCACTGGCCGAAAAACTTGAATACCCTTACTCCTTTAATTTGAAGAAAGGAACCGTCATCCTGAGCAAATTCCCGATTCAATCCGGTGGTGATGTGCCATTTGGAAAGACCGCGAACTCTATCCTGTGGGCCGATATCAAGGTGAAAGGGTCGAAAATTATACGGGTTTACAATGTACACCTGCAATCAAACCGTGTAACCCAGGCTACAGAACGAGTCCTGAAAAAAGGAGAACTGGATGAAGGAGAGACCTGGCAGAATATTGGAAGTGTACTAGACAAGGTAGGTGGGGCAACGGGGATTCGGGCTCTACAGGCCAAGAAACTCAGAGAACACATTGCCTCTTCAAAATACCCGGTCATCGTTTGCGGAGATTTCAATGATACCCCTAATTCCTATGTTTATTCAGTTTTATCAGAAGGGCTAAACGATACCTTTCGGGAAAAGGGATTTGGCTTTGGAACCACCTTTGCTGGCGACCTGCCGTTTCTCCGCATCGACTATATACTCACCGAGAAAATCATGGTACCATATAATTGCAAGGTGGTAAAGAATCCCGATTATTCAGATCATTATCCTGTATTTTCAAGTATCGGGCTTTAGGGTATTTCAGGAAAAAGATGGCCTCTCGCCAATTTTTTCCATGGATTGCAAAAAAAGGCCTTGAATTGTATCATTCAAGGCCTAATACTTTAGGGTTTATGGTTCTGAGGTTTATAAGATGGCTCTACTGCCTCGTAATTCATGTCTTAACTCAGGTTTCAGACGATCTGCAGCCTGTGCAAGCATATCCAGATCGTGAGGGAAAGGCAATGGGCTACAATCTAAAAGTACTTTGGTTTCTTTGCTGAGTGCACGGGCATCACCTTTGTAAGTGGCGGCAAAATGTTCGAAAACAACTTCAGTTGCCAGGTTGCAGCTCTCCAGTGAAACGTCGCGGTTTGCATCAATTATTTCAATAAATCCACCCAGGCGCGCGGCTTTGGTTTGGTGGATTTCAAGGACCTTGGCGCGGACGTTTACGTACTTTGGTTTTTTAATGTCGTTACCCAAACTGTCCTTTTTCACGTTACCGCGCTTGTCCAGTTCGTATTCCCATCCATCCTGAATTCTTTTCTCATCTACATAGGCACGCTCTGCTATTCTTTCAGGGCTTATATCAATGTTGCGAATGTTGAACACGGCTTTGTAATCAAATTGTTCGCCTGGTTTTGCATCAAAGTAGAATGCTTTCCATTCGCTGTCAAGCTCCTGTTTGCTTATGGCCAGGAGTCGATCAGTGAAATCCTGGGGCAATATTTTTCCAGACTGGTTTTTCACTTCCAGTAAAATATAAGAAGTTCCGAGGTCGCGTGCTTTGGCCATCAGGTCAACCCGATCGAGGTAATTTTGGTAATAGCGGCGTCCAAGGTCATTCAACAAACTGTAGGCTTTGCGGGCAGCCAGTTTGTCTCCATTTTCTGCTCGGTTTAGCAAAACAGTAGCCTGATCGTACAAATAAGCGGCAGCATTTTTCCGGCTATTAATTTCCATGCGGCTTATATCCACGAATTCGAATTGAGCCTTATAACCCTTGCTGGATACAAGTGGGGTTAGTGGCCGTACCTTATTCTGACGATCCATGATATCAAGATGGAGGACATGGATCTTCTCCCAGAGTTCCGGGCGGCCTTCAGACATTAGCGAATTTACCAGTGCCATGTCACGGTCCTGGGCTTTTTTAAAGGCAGCTTCAAGGCCCTGAACATATTCGGTTTGTTTCTTTTGTTTTCCTCTGAGTTTGCGGACACAAAGGTCGATGGCGTCGTCGTAATTGCCACTTTCCACGTATTTCTTTACGGTTTGGCAATTGCTCAGTAAAAATGACAACAAGAACAGAGCGGCGAAATTTTGGAAGTTGGCTTTCATAACGTGTGATTTTTAATTCAACAAATACTTGGCTCGCGGGTGATTTGAATTGATAACCGAAAGGTGCAGGTTAAAATGACATGGTACTTTTAAATCATGTTATGGTTTTTGCAAAATTTGTTAAAATTGAAAACGATCTGTAAATGGCTGTGAACCATTCGTAAAATATAATTTGATTTTAGTGGTTTGGATCATCCCGGAATGGAAATACGGGGTTTCACGATGATTACTTTTCCTGGGTTGATTGGTTAATGCTAACCAATGATTCATGCTCAATTTGAGTAGGCCTTAAGAGGTTGCAGAGACTTGCAATGTGTCCTTATTTTAGAAATTTGAATATAAAGAGCACTACTGCATTGTGTCATTTGAAGTTTTTAATAGATGTTTGTGATCGTAACATTCACGATCAGCATTATGACAACAGTAAAAGGTCCCGCCATTTTCTTAGCCCAGTTTATGGGTGATGAAGCCCCATTCAACTCTTTGGAAAGTATATGCAAATGGGCCGCTTCCCTGGGATATATAGGAGTTCAGATCCCAACCTGGGATGAGCGATTGATCGACCTCGAAAAAGCCGCCAACAGCAAGGACTATTGTGATGATTTAAAAGGCCGTGTGGAAGCATGTGGTGTTCAGATTACAGAACTTTCCACCCATTTGCAAGGGCAGCTTGTGGCCGTTAACCCTGCGTATGATCTGATGTTTGACGCATTTGCTCCGAAACATCTTCACGGGAAGCCAGCTGCCAGAACAGAATGGGCCATCGCTACTTTGAAAAATGCAGCAAAAGCGAGTGAAAATCTTGGACTTGATGCACATGTGAGTTTTTCTGGTTCACTGATTTGGCATACAGTTTATCCATGGCCTCAACGTCCGAAGGGCCTGGTGGATGCAGCTTTCAAGGAATTAGCCAATCGCTGGATGCCTATTTTTAATGCTTTTGAAGATGCTGGTGTAGACTTGTGTTTTGAACTCCATCCAAATGAAGACCTGCATGATGGAATCACATTTGAGCGCTTTCTGGCTGCGGTGAACAATCACAAACGCTGTAATATACTATATGACCCATCCCATTTTGTTTTACAACAACTTGACTACTTGCAATTCATCGACTTTTATCACGAGCGAATCAAGATGTTCCATGTGAAAGACGCGGAGTTTAACCCCAACGGGAAATGTGGTGTTTATGGCGGTTATCAAGATTGGGTTGATCGCCCGGGCCGTTTCCGTTCTTTGGGTGATGGACAAGTGGATTTTGCCGGAATATTTTCAAAACTTGCCCAATATGATTTTAAAGGCTGGGCTGTGCTGGAGTGGGAATGCTGCATCAAAGATTCAGAACAAGGCGCACAGGAGGGTGCTCCATTTATTCAGGACCATATTATTAAAGTAGCCGGTCGCGCTTTTGATGATTTTGCCGGCACAGAGGTAGACGAAGCGATGATAAAGAAGATAATAGGTTTGTAAGAGTTGATGCAAAGAAGGAATTGTTCAGACTTTTGAAGTAAGGTAAATAGGTGATGTATGATGGTTCTTACCATTGATTAGGTGTCAAGAACATCTTACTTGAATTTTCAAGACCATCTTCAATACAAATCCAATTTTATCTTCACCTTAATCCTGGTTTAAATTAGACTGCAAATTGCCAAATTGCCAAAATTTTTTGCACCCGGCATTGCGGGATGCTACATTCGCCGAATCATTCTTTGAAATATTTATCCAAACCAAGCTCCTTTTCAACATGTGTAGAAATCTTTTTTCCTTATTGTGGTTACTCCTTTTTACCGGTATCCTCAATGGCCAGTCTTTGTGGTCCGAGATGCCTCAGGGTGCCCTTCCTAATGGCGGAGAACGCCGGATCGTACCTGATAAATTCCGGTCCATGCAATTGGATCTTAATGTTTTACAACCTGTCTTGGCGGCTGCACCGGATCTATACTCCAGCTCCGCTCCTGACAACGTATCGGTATTAGAAATTCCTCGTCCTGACGGAAAGTCGAGCCATTTTCAAATCTATGAAGCAGCTGTAATGGCTCCGGCATTGCAGGCGAAATATCCTGAAATCCGCTGCTATACAGGTCGTTCTCTTGAGGATCCTTCTGAAAAAATAAAACTTGACCTGACACCTTGGGGATTCCACGCCATGGTTACTTCTCCAAATCACGACGCCTACTTTATTGATCCAATGTTTCATGGCAATAAAGAAAACTATGTTGTGTATTTTAAAAAGGATTATAAACCATCAAAAGAAGATGCTAACTGGACCTGTGAAACGCCCAATCCGGATAACGCTGTTGAGCTTGGGCCTATTAAGGCACACTCCAGCGCAGAACCCGATTTTCAGGGTGATACTCAGTTGAGACGCTACAGGCTTGCACTTGCCTGTACTGGAGAATACGCCACTTTCCACGGTGGTACCAAACCATTGGTACTGGCTGCCATGAACACCTCCATAAATCGTGTAAACAGCGTTTATGAAAACGATTTTGCTGTAACCCTTCAGATCATAGCCAACAACGATGTACTGATATTCCTGGACGCAGCTACTGATCCGTATACCAACAATAATGGAGGAACCATGCTGGGGCAGAATCAGACTACTTGTAACAACCTGATTGGAACAGCCAACTATGACATGGGCCACGTATTTAGCACCGGAGGTGGCGGTGTGGCAAACCTGGCCGTTATTTGTGGCAACTCAAAAGCCAGGGGTGTAACCGGTCTGGGTGCTCCCGTTGGCGATCCATTTGATATCGATTATGTAGCGCATGAAATGGGTCACCAGTTTGGAGGTAACCATACATTTAACAATTGTTCGGGTAACAATGGCCAGTCTTCGGCAGTAGAAACAGGTAGCGGTATTACCATCATGGCCTATGCCGGAATTTGTGGCAGTAACAACGTAGATGCACACAGTCTTGATTACTTCCACGGGTATAACCTCACCGAAATGGGATCTTTCATTTACAATGGTGGTGGAAATACATGCCCTGAAAAAATTGCCTCTGGGAACCACAACCCAACTGTTGAAGCCGGGCCAAATTATACCATTCCAAAGTCGACTCCATTTGCTCTTACTGCTGTTGGCAGTGATATGGATGGAGATACACTTACCTACACCTGGGAACAAATGGACAACGGTAACGCTTCCTCTCCGCCACAGTCAAGCAATGCTGCGGGCCCATTGTTCCGTCCATTTAAAGGCACTACTTCACCGACACGCGTTTTCCCAAGATTGGTAGACATCATCAACAATGCAAACCCGACCTGGGAAAAACTGCCTGGCGTTGCCCGAGTGATGAGTTTCCGAGTTTCCTTACGTGACAATGACTGGTTTGCCGGGTGTACGGATGAGGATGACATGTTTGTAACAGTAGATGGTAATTCAGGTCCATTTTTAGTAACTCAGCCGAATACCAACATTGGATGGACCATCGGCAGCCAGGAAACTGTAACCTGGGATGTGGCCAACACTACGGCAGCGCCTGTTTCCTGCTCACATGTGCGGATACTATTGTCGACAGATGGTGGTTTTACATACCCAATCGTTTTGGCTGATAATGAGCCAAATGATGGTATGGCAACCATTACTGTACCTAACAACGAAGGCACTACTTGCCGTGTGAAAGTAGAAGGAATGGGCAATATCTTCTTTGATATTTCCAATGCGAACTTCCACATTGACCAACCAGTTGTGCCAACGTTTTTTATGGTTTCAGATATAGCCCAGGCTACAGTTTGCGCTGGAGACACAGCAACCATTAATCTGGACTTCACCTCGGTGTTGAGCTTTAACACACCTGCAGACATATCCATAACCGGCGCTCCTGCTGGAAGCACCATAGATATTACGCCCAATCCGGTTGTTCCTGGCAACGCTGCTGTAGTACAACTGAGTGGTTTTACAGCGGCAATGGCTGGAACCTACAACCTGGATATTGAGGCAGTAGCTGGAGGTATTACCCGTAACATAGCGTTTACGCTGCAAGTTTTCCCTGGTCTTCCGGCAACAGCTTCCCTGCTAAGCCCGGCCGACGGCGCTATTGGGGCCTCCACATTTGAAACCTTGTCATGGAATAACGGCTTTGCAACATCCGCCTTGGTAGAAGTGGCCACAAACCCGTCTTTCTCTGCGGGTTCAATAGTTACTTCCACAAGCGTGAGCGACACTGCCTTGGCACTTGCAAATCTGGACCCGGCTACAGTTTATTACTGGCGTGTAACAAACTCCAACGACTGCGGAACAGCATCAGGATCCAGTGTATTTGCATTCCAGACCGGTGGTCAGGATTGTGGACATGAGTACAGCAGCACGGACATTCCTGTAACAATTGATGCAGCAACGGTTAATACCATTGAATCAAGCCTGACCGTTGCCGATAACAATGTTATTGCTGATGTGGACTTGTCGCTATTTATTTTGCATACCTACACCGGGGATTTGATTGCATCTCTTATTTCTCCTACAAATGATACCATTCAACTGTTTGACCAGCCGGGTGTTCCCGCTTCTCCATTTGGATGTCCGGGAGATGATGCACTGCTCACATTTGATGACCAGGCTGCCCAAACAGCAACAGATCTTGAGAACATGTGTGTTGGCACCCCTCCTTCGCTGAGCGGCACCTTCCAGCCAATTGGCTCTTTGGCCACATTAAATGGTAAAAGTGCCATGGGTGACTGGAGACTGGTGGTAACGGATAATTATGATGAAGATGGAGGTTCTCTGATGTCCTGGAGCCTTAACTTCTGCTTCCCTAATCCAATAACGGCTGGCAGCCTCCTGACCAATAGTCCGTTGACAGTGCCAAATGGAGGAAATGGCACTATTGATAATAGTTATCTGGAGCTGTCACTAACTGGAAGTGCTGATCAGAGTTCATTCATTTTGACTGCTTTGCCAGCGCACGGCACACTCATGCTGAATGGTGTAGCACTTGGAATTGGTGACTCATTCTCTCAGGATGATATTAATAATAACCTGGTAGTATACACCAATAATGGAGACCCGGATTTGACCGATGAATTCCATTTTGACGCCCTTGATGAAAATAACGACGCCTGGGTACATAATGCAGTGTTTGTCATAAATGTCATTCAGAACAACCTGGCTGCAACGGCTACTCAGACACAGGATGTGCTGTGTTTCGGTGCTGCAGATGGTGAAATTACTGTAGACGCAACTGGTCTTGATGGAAATTACATGTATAGTTTGAATGGCGGAGTAAACCAAAGTTCAAATGTATTTAGTGGACTCGCAGCCGGAAATTATACAGTTGTTGTAACAGGTCAATTTGGTTTCACTGTAGAATCAAACCAGGTAGTGATTGCTGATGCTTCTGAAATTACTGTATCTGCAACAGTCACTGTAAATACCATTACCGTAAATGCTTCTGGAGGAGCAGGTACATTGGAATACAGTCTTGATGGTGTGGCATACCAATCAGACAACACATTCTCAGATCTGGCTAATGGAACCTATACGGTATATGTTCGCGATGAAAACGGATGTGTTGTTACGGTTGAATCCATAGTTTCTGTAGGTATGTTGACATACAGCACTCAAATCACTGCTGAAGTTTCCTGTGCAGGAGAGAGTGATGGTAGTATAACTGTAGATGTTATGGGTGGAGATGCCCCTTATGTTTACAGCCTGAATGGCGGGCCAGACCAGTCTGACAATACATTTACAGGCCTGAGTGCCGGCACATACACAGTGGTTATTACCGATAATATGGGCTTGACCGCTGAAACAAACAGCATCGTGTTAGCGGATCCGGATCCGGTAACTGCCAATGGAAGCGCTGTGCTCAACGTAATTACTGTAAATGCTTCTGGCGGTACGAATGTATTCCAATACAGTTTGGACGGCGGGCCTTTCCAATCGTCCAATGAGTTTGTAGTGCTTGCAAGCGGTACTTATGAAATAACTGTTCAGGATGAAAATGGGTGTACTACTACTACCATGGTGACCGTGACCATTCCAACGCTGGAATTGACTGCCAGTTTTAATTCAACGCTGGCGTGTTTTGGTGCTATGGATGGAGTTATAACCGCAAATGCAAACGGAGGTATTCCTCCTTATGAATACCGTTTGGATAATGGCGCTTATCAAATGAGTAATGTGTTCACAGGCTTGGGCGCTGGCTCCTATACCGTTTGGGTGAAAGACGCAGCGGGAACTGAAGTCTCTTCCATGGTAACTATCTCCGAGCCCACTCAACTTATGGTTGGTGTATCTGTTTCTTTCAATGATGGTACTGTGATGTTTAGTGGTGGAACACCTGCTTATACATTTACCACAGATGCTCCCAACCCGGATTTGCAGAATTTGCCAAACGGCACTTACAATGTCACAGCGACAGATGCAAACGGATGTACTGCGGTAACTACGTTCACCATTGATGTGGCACCTATTTCCATTCCGAATAACGGCATTGAAACCACAGGTGTTTCCTGTCTGGGTGGAGCCGATGGCAGCATTACCATAAATCCGGAAGGTGGCATACCTCCTTATGAGTACAGTCTGAATGGCGGTGCCTTCCAATCCAGCAATACTTTTAGTGGTTTGGATGTAGGTCCGTTTGAAATAACGGTGCGAGATTCAGAAGGCAACACAGTAACATCGCCAAGCATTACACTTCCTACGATTTCGGATATTACCCTCATGTCAAATGTGAACGGAAATACCATTACCGTTATAGCTTCAGGGGGTGTTGAACCATATATGTATGGCTTAAATGGCGGAACCGGACAAGCTGATGGAACATTTGAAAACCTTACTCCTGGCACCTACACGGTACTCGTTACCGATGCCAATGGCTGTACTGCTGTTGCCGAGAACCTGATAGTAGCCAGTGATGTGGTAGAGCCTGTTAAAACCTGGGGGCTATCTATTACACCAAATCCAGGAAACGGATTGTTCCACATGACCTTGGAGCTGGCTCCAGTAAATCTGGAAACACAGGTATATGATGCAGCCGGCCGCTTGCTTCAAACATTGAATTTCACTCCAAACGGAGGAAGATTCGAAACCAACCTTGATTTGCGTAATATGCCAAACGGAACATACATCCTGCGGCTTACCGATGGCAAGCAATGGGGTGGTGTGCGTTTGAGTAAGATGGAATAGTAAGTGATTATGAATTATGAATTATGAGTTATGAATGGAACACCTTTTCATAATTCATAATTCATAATTCAATTCAGCCTGGTTTTCCCAGGAGGGCGAACATATTCTTCTTATACGCTTCAACGCCGGGCTGATCGAATGGGTTTACGCCCAGAATGTAGCCGCTAATGGCGCAGGCTTTTTCAAAGAAAAAGAACAGTTGCCCGAGATAAAATGGCGTGGCTTGCGGTATCCGAATGATCAGGTTGGGTACGCCACCATCTGTATGGGCCATTCTGGTACCTTCCGCGGCTTTCTTGTTAATATAGTCCAGTGTTTTTCCCTCGAGATAATTTAATCCATCGAGATCATCTGCTGTGGCGAACATGGTTTGATCCAGCTCTGGAGATGCTATTTCCAATACAGTTTCAAAAATATGCCGTTGTCCGTCCTGGATGTATTGACCCATAGAATGCAAATCGCAGGTGAAATCTACCGAAGCAGGGAATATGCCTTTTCCATCTTTACCTTCACTTTCCCCATAAAGCTGTTTCCACCATTCTGCAATGTAATGGCAACGAGGCTCGTAGTTCACCAGAATTTCAATATGCTTTCCGTTCCGCAGGAGCAGATTGCGAATTGCTGCATACTGCATACAAGGGTTTTCTTCAAAAGGCTTTTTGTATCTCTCAAGGGCGACACTAGCTCCTTCCATTAATGAGTCGATGTCGATGCCAACGGCAGCGATCGGCAGGAGCCCCACGGCGGTTAGGACAGAAAAACGTCCGCCTACATCATCGGGTACTACAAATGTTTCGTAGCCTTCCTGATCGGATAATGTTTTGAGGGCGCCTTTTGCCTTATCTGTAGTAGCAAAAATGCGTTCCCTGGCACCCTCTTTACCATATTTTTCTTCCAGCTTTTGTTTGAAAAAACGAAAAGCTATGGCTGGTTCGGTGGTTGTGCCTGATTTGGAAATCACATTAACAGAAAAGTCGCGGTCGCCCACAACGTCCATTAATTGCGATAAATAGGTACCCGAGATATTGGTTCCGGCAAAATAAATTTCTGGGTAGGCTCTTTTACTTTTTGGAAGGTTGTTGTAAAAGCCATGCTGGCAAAACTCAATGGCAGCCTTTGCGCCCAAATATGATCCGCCAATGCCGATGACAATTAGCACCTCACTCTGCTGCTGGATTTTAATGGCGGCAGTTTTTATTCTTGAAAATTCTTCCCGGTCATATTTTTCAGGCAAATCAAGCCAGCCCAGAAAATCATTTCCGGGGCCATTCCGGCTTTCCAATAATTGCATGGCAGTATCAGTATGAGCCTCTATGTTCTTTAGCTCCTGCACCGAAATGAAACTGTTGTACGGACTGTATTCGAAGTGTAGCATGTCTTAATCTGTCGACTTTTTATGTGAAAAGGTAACAGAAGGCTGGGCGGGCAATCAGACTTTCGCCAATTCCCCTTTTAAAAAATCGATTACTTTAATTTCTACCGGATCAATGTTTCGCAATTCGGCGAGGTAGAGAGATACCCAATCACCGAGGTGGACCAGGTAAAAGGCTTTTTCAATAAGGGATTTTCCTTTGGACCAAAGCTCAATGCTGGTTTGGGTGTAGTGCTCCACAATTTCCTTGTTAATATCCATACGAATGGATGTGCGGCCGAAATCGTCGCGGTTGCGCAACCAGATAACGGCGAGGTCGGAGCGCTGATCGCGCCAGCCAACCAGCTCATTGTGGTTCATTTCCGGAACAACATGGTGCCAGCAAAGCATTTTGGCGTTTTCATTTATCTGTTGGCGCCAGCGTACTGCCACGGCTTCCATCGTATCTGCAATGTATACCACCGGAGTTTTCCCATGCAGGAAACCGGCAATTTTGCGTGCGCTTTTTTGGATACTGGCCTGATCTCGATTCACTAATTTTTGCGCGGCTGTAACGTTGTTCAGCAATTTTTGCGGAATAAGTCTGGCAGCCCGCAATACACCGAGCTGGGCAACTATTGAATAACCCATACAAGCCCTTGGGCTGCTCCAGCCGCCGGGAAGTTGCACATAATCCAAACCAAGTTTTTTAGCCTGCTCAATCAATTTTCCTCCGGAGGAAATACACACGATCTTTGCCCCAGTTTCCAGCAATTGCTCAAAGGTGCTTAATGTTTCCTCGGTATTGCCACTGTATGATGAACAGATCGCCAGCGTGTGCTTGTTTACCCAGTTTGGCGCCTGATAACCTTTGCTGACGACGACCGGTACTTTGCAGGTAGTACGCACAAAATCCTGCACGAAACCGCCACCAATGCCACTTCCGCCAAGCCCGGATATAAATACTGCACGGATAGGGGAGCTGTGTTTAGTAAAATTAATTTGATTGGCGATTTGAACTGCTTCCTCTAATTGTGCCGGGAAGCGGGCTATCATTTTATCCATATATACGATGATTTCTGTGATTTGAATGATTTGATTGATGTAAAAAGCTGATTTTAAGATGATTACAAAACCTAATTATTCAAATCCACTTTATGTTGTCTATATTTTCAGATTTGGTTACTCTGTAATTACGGCAAAAATAGGGGAAGCTGCAAATAAAAATCCCTCACAAGGAAAAACTTGTGAGGGACTTAACTTTAGAGAGGTTTCCAGCGGATTCGAACCGCTGTAGCAGCTTTTGCAGAGCTGTGCCTAACCGCTCGGCCAGGAAACCATCTTGTTCCGTTGTAAACGGGGGTGCAAAGTAAAGGGTTTTCAGAATAACAACCAATTTTTTTCAAAGCGAAAATTATCAATGTAATAATGCGAAATGTATCATTGCGCATTTCGCATTGATACATTTCGCATTAAAAATTATATTCCTCCCAAACAAACATATTTAATCTCCAGAAAGTCATCCAACCCATATTTTGAGCCTTCGCGACCAATGCCGCTCTCTTTTACGCCGCCAAAAGGTGCTACTGTAGTGGCCACCAGCCCGGTATTCACCCCAACCATGCCATATTCGAGGGCTTCTGAAACCCGGAATACGCGCCCTATGTCCCGGCCGTAGAAATAGGCAGCCAAACCGTAAGGCGTGTCGTTGGCCATTTGAATAACCTCCTCTTCTGTGTGGAAACGGACTACAGGAGCTACCGGACCAAAGATCTCTTCGTTCATAATGTCCATATCCGGAGCGACATCTGCTAACACGGTGGGTTCGTAAAAGGTGCCCTGTAAGGCTTTACCGCCGGTAACTACCCGGGCCCCATTTTCAGTTGCATTGCCCACCAATCGGGTTACTTTATTGAGCGCTTTCTGATTGATCAGTGGGCCAATATTGATGCCTCTTTCTACTCCGTTCCCCACTTTCTGCTCCATCACTGCTGCTGTGAATTTTTCTAGGAATTCATCATACACCGCATCCTGCACAAACAGGCGATTGGCGCATACGCAGGTTTGACCCGCATTGCGGTATTTGGAAACTATGGCTCCTTTTACCGCTTCATCAATATCCGCGTCGTCGAAAACAATAAATGGCGCGTTGCCGCCAAGTTCAAGGGATACTTTTTTTACAGAATCAGCGCACTGTCTCATCAGCAGTTTGCCAACGGCCGTACTTCCCGTGAAAGACAGTTTTCGTACAATCGTGCTATCCGTCATGGTCTTCCCAATGGCTGCGGCGTCCATACCGGTAACGATGTTTATAACACCTGCTGGAAACCCTGCACGGATGGCGAGTTCTGCCAATGCCAGCGCTGAAAGTGGTGTTTCTTCAGAGGGTTTGATTACCACAGTACATCCCGCTGCCAGGGCAGGCGCCACCTTTCGTGTGATCATGGCATTTGGGAAATTCCATGGTGTGATGGCAGCTACAACGCCTATGGACTGTTTTTGCACCAGGAGTCTGTTGCCAGGCATGTGTGGAGGTATGATATCTCCGTAGGCGCGCTTTCCTTCTTCAGCGAACCATTCGATAAAAGAAGCGCCGTATCGCACCTCGCCTCGGGCCTCCGGAAAAGGCTTGCCCTGCTCCAGGGTCATGAGCATGCCCAGGTCGTCGGCGTTTTCCATAATCAGGTCGTGCCAGCGACGCAGGATAACGGCCCTTGCTGTTGCCGTTTTGGAACGCCAATCAGGCAGGGCGGCTTCTGCAGCCAAAATTGCTTTTGTTGTTTCTGACTCATGGCAATCGGCCACACGGGCCAGTTCTTCACCTGTTGCCGGGTTGGTGACTGCAAAGGTTTTGCCTGATTCTGCTTCTATCCATTCGCCGTTGATAAATGCCTCGCGGTGGAGTAGGGTGGAGTCTTTGACCATGATTTGTATGATTTTTTTGATTAGCCTGATTCGGAATCAATGATGCTGATATGTTTTTAGAAACCGATTTCGCCGCGTTTGTGTCTTTTGACCAAGCGCGATACAACGTGAGGGGTTAAGGGTGAAGCCTTATGAGGTTTATTTGCAATAGTCTAAAATGATTTAGTCAATGTTTTGACTACTCACGCACCGTGCGCTTGGTCAAAAGACACAAGCGCGGCAGGAATGAATGCACTTATCTTTATCCTGTTGGCTTATTCGTATCAAGAGGAAAACAATCCAACGCCAAAAAAGATCAGGGTTTCAGCGCTTCTGTACCCCAATTTTTTAGCTCCTCTTCGGTCCATAATTCCGGGAAGAATATGCGCCTTTGGTATTGCGGAAGCATGTATTTTTTCCATTCGCTGCCACCGGTGGCTTCAGCGGGTTCACCGCTGCTTTCCAGGTATTTTTTGGCCGCGTGGAAATGGGCCATTACCCAGGTGATATTCACCGTATAATCGTAATGCCGCATGGCGTGTACCAGATCCGGATTTTTCTGATCCTTTTCTGGTAGTTGTCTGAAACGAGCCCAGAGGTTTTTGGTGTTGTATTCCTCCATGGTTCTGATGAACTCGTCTTTGTATCGCTTTTCGAAAATCTGGATCAACGTTGTCTTTTCTCCTGTTTCGTGGTTTTTCCCGGCGGCCTGCCAGTACAAATGGTTATAGGCATGTTCATAGGGAGTGTTGCGATCTATGGTTGCGCGGAAGCGGTAATCAATCAGGTTTATGAGATCGGTGGAGCAAAATTCAACTTGCCGGTATTGAGCACTTTGGAAACCACTGGCCGGTGTGAGGTTATTCCGGAATTTCATGTATTGCTCTACTTCCATACCTTCTGCCATAATGGAGAAGGAGTTGGCGAGCATATCAAAATATCGACTGATTCTGGATAGCTTTTCGGTAAAATAAGCTGTTGTAAGGTGCTCGCAGTGTGACACCTGATTAATCTCCCAGAGTATCATTTTAAACAGCAGTTCATTTATCTGATGATACATGATGAACACCATTTCATCAGGCAGGGTGGTGCGCTGAACCTGGAGGTTTAGCAATACATCAGTCTGGATGTAGTCCCAATAATTAATGGGCTTGGCATACACAAGTCCTTCCAGGTGAACAGCTGCGTTTTGACCAATTGCTTTGTATTTTTCTTCAATCTTGTTTAGCAGGTCAGGTGAAATTTCTTGCTTCATATTGTCATAATTCAGGTGATAATACCCGTCAATTTATCAGATTGAAATTTATTTCTCGCAAAGATATACACAGATTGTGCACAGAAATGTCTGTTGAAAATTTGTTCTAAAAAAGTAAAAGTCCTCAACTTTTCATTGCTGGAAGTTGAGGACAATTAATGACAAAATTGATCTTTGTCAGGCGGGATGATTCGAAACAGCACATGGGCTGTTTCAGGAGTATTCAGATGCCTTACTTAACAGAAGCAAACATATAACTCAAGCAAATGCTTCCCACGCGGTGGTTAACCGGAGCGATGTATTCTCCTTTAACCACATCGGAACGGAAGTCGCCAATTCCCCAGCTATAAGTACCGGAGATACGGATACCCATTTCTGTTTCAAAACCGAATTCAATAACGGCTCCGAAATCAAAGCCTGGGAAGTGTGTGTTTTCTTTCTTACCATAAACCACGCTCTCGCTGGTCTCGGTTCTGGCATCGTCAACATAGGAGTGAATGACTTTTTTAACATTGCCCGCAACTCCATAGGCAGCATACGCACCGATACCGCCGTAAACGCCGCCTTCTTCTCCTCGGAAGGTCCAGCTAACAGGCACCTGAATGTATAATGGTGTAACCGTTGCATTCACCTGGTCGGAAGTATCAGTTCCAACAATCGCATAGCGGTAGCCTTTGGTCTGGGCTTCCAGTCCTACGTTCAAAAAGGTATTGATGGGCAATGGCAATTCCATTACACCGCCAATGGTATAAGTGGGGTTCATTTTTGGCTGAAGTCCAGGGTGTACCCGGTAATTTACAGTTGCGATGTTGAAAGCCGCTTTTGCTCCGAACCGAATTTGTGCTTGCAAACCGTAAGAGGCGAGGAATAAAAAGAGCACGCCAAAAAACAATTTATGATGCATTCTCATGGGTAAAAAGTTTGTAAATGATAACTTATTTAGAAATCCGATTTTGTTGCCTCAAAGATGTTTGGAATCCCAACACGCTTTGCTGGCAGTTTTTAATTGAACAGCCACAAAGAAAGTACGATTTTAAAAACTATCCATAAAAAATGCGTCGGCTTAACGCTTTATGCCAAATTGAATATTTTTTGCAGGCAGAATTGTTAAGAAAAATTTTTCACCCTTAGCCGAAACATGGCGTATTTTGGCCAATAGAATATTGTATCCTGATTTTCGGGATTTACTAAAATTAATTTGTCTTTATGAAACACAAATTGCGCATGGGAATGGTTGGCGGTGGCCAGGGAGCTTTTATTGGTGCTGTACATCGCATGGCAGCTGCACTGGATGGTGAAATAGAACTGGTATGCGGCGCTTTCAGCAGCGACCCGGAAAGATCAAAAGCTTCGGGAGCCGAGCTGGGATTGCCTCCGGATCGATGTTATGCCACCTTTAAGGATATGATTCAGCGGGAAAAACGGCTGAAGCCCGAACGGCGCATGCAGTTTGTAAGCATCGTAACACCCAATCACGTGCATTTCGCGCCAGCTAAAATGGCGCTGCAAAACGGCTTTCACGTGATCTGCGACAAGCCAGTAGCATTCAGCCTGAAGGAAGCTTTGGCGCTGGAAAAAATCGTAGAAAAATCGGGACTTGTATTCGCGCTCACGCACAATTACACGGGATACCCCATGGTGAAGCAGGCCAAAAGCATGATAAAAAATGGTGAGCTCGGCAAGTTGAGAAAAATTGTGGTCGAATATCCTCAGGGATGGCTGAGTACCAATCTGGAGTCATCCGGACAGAAACAGGCCGCCTGGCGTACCGACCCTAAAAGAAGCGGTATTGCCGGAGCCATGGGTGATATTGGTTCGCATGCTGAAAATCTGGCTGAGTACATAACCGGATTGAAAATCAAGGAAATATGCGCCGATATCAGCATTTTTGTTCCAGGCCGACAACTCGACGACGATGGCAATGTTCTGCTCCGCTTTGAAGGAGGCGCCAAAGGCATTTTACACGCCAGCCAGATTTCCGCGGGTGAAGAGAACAACCTGAATATCCGGGTGTATGGCGAAAAAGGTGGCCTCGAATGGCGCCAAATGGAACCCAATACACTGCTGGTAAAATGGCTTGACAAACCGATGCAGGTACTGCGAACCGGGGTAGGGGACTTATGCCTGGAAGCGCAGGCCGCCACAAGAATCCCCGCCGGTCACCCGGAAGGGTATTTGGAAGCTTTTGCCAATATCTATAGGAATTTTGCGCATTGCGTGCAGGCACACATAAATGGCGTTTCACCCGATCCGGTGCGTGTAGATTATCCAACCATCCAGGATGGGGTGCGTGGCATGCAATTTATAGAGAAAGTGATTGCCAGCGGGAAAAGCAAATCGAAGTGGGTTAACATGTGACTTATTGCTCATTTACAAGCCAGCGCTTGAAACTGGCGCTTTTTTCTGTGCTGACGATGATGTCCTGATCAACGGGTGGTTCCAGTTCAATTTTTACCCTGCTTTTGGAATACTGATGCATTTCCCCAATGGCATTGATGTTGACAATAAATTGTCTGTTGATCCTGTAAAATGACTCAGGATCCAGAATGCCTTCGAGTTTGTCCAAAGGGTAATCGACCGGAAAACGCTTGCCCGTGCTGCTGCTTACCAGGAAGGTGATTTTATCCTTGCTGTAGAAATAGGCAGCATCTTTCATATCAATCAATTTGAAACTGCTTCCAAATCGTATGAGCATGCGACGAAGGAAGTTTTTGCTGTTTTCGGCTTTCAACAGGGTATCTGCCAGGGTTTTGTAATCAACGGATTGTTTCGACAGGTGGTGTCGCTTAAATTTCTCGATGGCGACCTGAAGTTCCTGACTTTTGATCGGTTTTAAAAGATAGTCGACGGTATTTGCCTTGAAAGCATCCAGGGCATAGTTGTCATAAGCCGTTGTAAAAATGATAGGGGCTGTGACTTCGATGTGTTGAAAAATCTCAAAACTTGAACCGTCTGCCAGGTGGATATCGAGCAAAATCAGATCGGGAGCCGGGTTGTTCTTCAAATAAAGCAATGCCGATTCAACACTGTCGATCTTCTCCATGATATTGGCATCGGGTTCGATTTCCAGCACCAGTTTTTCCAGTCTTCTGGCAGCTGCATTTTCATCTTCAATGATCAGAATGTTCATATTCTTGTAATTGTTTTTCACTGCTTTGTTTTACAAAATTGGAATTCGGACTATAAAAAACGCGGGGTTTTCTTCCACCACAACCGATCTTTCACCAAGGAGTTTGTACCTGTTTACCAAACTGTGCAATCCAAATCTTGTACTCGGCTCGGACTTTATTTTTCTTTGAATATTATTTTTCACCACCAGATAGTTATCCAGTACATATACCTCAATAGTTAAAGGTTTAGAAGCCGAGATTATGTTGTGCTTGACGGCATTCTCCACCAGAATCTGAAGTGAAAGGGGCATGACTTTTCCATCCTGGTCGCTGACATGATCAATGAATATCAATCCGTCCTCGTATCGCTTTTTCAATAGGAAATAGAAGCTTCTGACAAGTTCCATCTCTTCATTCACCGTGATAAAATCACGCTCCCGATACACCATTATGCTGCGATAGAAATCAGATAAATGTTCTACATATTCAACCGCCAGATTTGGATTTTCTTCGATGATCGTAATCAGCGTATTAAAACTGTTGAACAGGAAATGCGGATTTATTTGGCTTTTTAAAGCTTCAAACTGAGATTCCATGTTTTCCCTCTTCAACTGATCCTCCCTTTTGAGTCGGTTTTCTCTGGATTTTATGTACGCATTGAAAAGTCCAAACAAGGCTATGCCCGACAAGCCAATAAACCACCACCGCTTCCAGAAGGGCTGTGAAATGGTAAAATTCCAGCTGACCTCCGGAACATTGGCGAAGTTGCCATGCTCACTTGCCTGAAGGCGGAACACATAATTTCCTGGCGGCAATTTTGGATACGAACAAGTGTGATCCTTGGAAATTTTCCATTCGGTATCATAGCCATCCAATCGGTAGCGGTAGCGCACTGATTCGGGGTTTGTATACCAAAGCCCAATAAAATTGATCAGGAAATTATTTTGATCATGGTCGAAGACAGTTCGTTTCGAAAAATCAATGGGCTGTAAAAAAACGGATATACCGATGATCCCAGGCTGTGGATCATCCGTAAGGTCTTCCTTATAGGCCGCTGATCGTACGATGCCATTTTCTGAACCAAGCCACACATGCCCGGAAGCATCTGTCCATAAAGCGTTCAGGTTGACGTTGATATTTGGTGCGCCTGTTTTTTCAGAGCAAAAATTAAAATGGTCGAACCTCTCCGTATTTAATATATCAAAGCCGTCTTCATATCCGATTACCAGTTGATTTTTTCCATCCACCGCCAATCCGGTAATGTCCATGCTGTGCAGGTTATTTTCCGTAGTATAATTCTTGAAATTTTGTCCGTCGTACTGAAAGAGACCGGTTCTGGCTGTGCTAAACCAGATATTGCCCTGATAATCTTCGGCTATGGAATAAATGGTCCGCAGCTCGGTGCCATTGGCTTTGTCAAAGAGGTAAAATTTTCCGGAATCAAAAAGGCCAAGCCCAACGCCATCGGTCCCGAACCAAATGCGTCCTTTCTTGTCAGACAGCACTTTGTACACGTAGTTAGCAGCCAGTTCGGGGGGAATGATGCTTTTATCGGGTTGCAGCGTAACGGGGTCCACAACCGTTACCCCGTCTAGGGTAGCCAACCACACTTTGTTCGAATCGCCGGCAATGGATAAAACACCTTCATTGATCTCATCAGTATTCGCAGGAAGGTGAACTGCTTTGTGGGTGCCCGGGTCTGCGAGATAGATCCCTTTGCCCAGGGTTCCTACCCATATTTTCCCATCCACAGGAGATACCCAAAGAGATACAACATTGATCTCATCGGATAAAACCTGTTTGTATTTGCTGCCATTTCGGACAAACAAACCGGTTCGGGAACCCAGCCAAAAATTACCTTGCTTGTCAGTACAAATTGCCTGAATTTGTTGAAAAGGGGTCTCCTCTTCACAAAACCGCACATTGGCCGAAAATAGCTGCCCACGGTTGGTTGCCAGCCACAACAAACCTTCCCTGTCTTTCATCACAGAGATGACTTTATTGTGCCTAAGTGCATGCTCGGAAGGAAGCGCAACCGGAATGTTTTCAGGTATGCTCAGATGGATCATTCCATCTTTCTTGGTTCCTATCCAAAGCTCGTCATTTCCAAAAACAGCCAGCCTGGTAATGGCTCCGAATGACCAGTTATTACTTTGAAACAATACTTTATACTCTCTCGGGTCGTATTTAAAAACGCCTTTTTCATCTGTACCCCCCCAAATGTTGCCCTGTAAATCTGTATACAAGCATGTTATGATTTCATCGGGTAAGCCGTCTGATTTGGTGATTTTCTTTACCTGCTTTTTACCAGGCTCTGGCATAGAGCAAATACTAATACCCGCATCTGTTGCCGCCCAAATTTTTCCGAACATATCCCGTGTTATGGAATAAATGTCGTTGCTGCTTAGTCCGTCACCTGCATGGTCGAATTGGTACATTCGCTCCTGCTTCATTTCCCACACATACAAACCTTCACCATAGGTACTGATCCAAAGGCCATTGTTCATGTCTACAACAAACCCGCTTATGCTGGCGGTTGGAAGGCCTTCCTCCGGCTCCCAGAGTTGTAATTGAGGGAGCAATGGGTTGTATTCATTCCCGGTGCTTGGAAAAAATGTAGTGCCGCTCAGGTTATCCAAAAAGGCAATAGCCCCGTTCTTATAGCCGACCCAGAGGCGATCATCATGTTCAAAAATGGCCGTTACTTCTATAGAGTCAAGTACGTCCGGCACGCCAAGGGGTATAATGTCCAATCCATCATATTTGTAAATCCCTGATTTGGTTCCCAACCAAATCCAACCGGACGAATCCTGATAAATGGTAGTGAATTCCAGTGCGGTCATTTCCTGCGAGGTCCTCAGTTTTACCAAAGGCACCTGAGCATTCAAGGATAGCCCCAACAGGATAAAAAATATGAAAATCGCTCTTTTCAAGGTAAAAATGTCGATTGTTTATTGGGGACTTAAAACGGCGGTAACTGTAACTTCAATTTCTTCTGCAATTTTTTGGTGTACAATTCGGGGTATGGAAATATTGTGATCGGCAACCGGCACTGTAAATTTCGACTGGATGTAGAGTTTACCATTATGATTTGACAAGGTACTTTTCACAATTCGTTCCTGATCAACACCATGAATGGACAAGATGCCTTTTGCCCGAATGCTCTGTGTTCCTACCTGTTCAAAATTAACCTGTTCAATGATCTTGCCTGTAAATTTCGCTTTAGGAAACTGGGTGGTTTCCATGTAGTTTTCGTTGAAATGTTCTCTTTGCAAGGGTGAATTAAAGCCCTGAAAAGACCGGATTTCAACGGTCCAGGCAAAGGTTCTGTTTTCGGTATCTATAACACCGTGCAGTTTGTTGCTTTGTGCAGTAATGAGCTCAAGGGCAGCCACAGAGTTGATGGTAATCTCGCCATTGTTACAACTATAGCGCGGTGGCAAAGCTGTACGATGCCCACTCAGCAAAAGGAGTGACATCAAAATTGCGGACCAATGAAATGTCTTGTTGTTCGATTTCATAAAAGTGAAATAACTCCGGAAATGTAGCTTGCAACAGTTGTCGCACTCATCCGGGAATGTCTAAAACCAAAAAAAATACAACCAAAGACGAAGATTAACCAACTGATTCAGTATGATCAATTTTTCATAAAACGTTTTACAAGCTGCCCGAATTGGGTGTCAAAATGAATAAAATACATGCCCGGGGCTAATCTGTCTACGTTCAAGGTGAAGATGCGGTTGTCAGATTGGTCAAACTCAGATGAAGTTACTTTTTTCCCTGTAAGATCAAAAATACTGATTTGTAAGGGAGTATTTAGGTCAGCACTTGTAATAATGCTCAAACGGTGATGAACGGGATTTGGATAGATTTGTATATCCATTCCTTCATTCAGTTCATTAGAACCCAGTTGCAAAGGTTTGTAACCCAACTCAATGGCCCGGGTACTTCCCTGATGAATATCAAACATGGGACTCACTCCAGACGTATTCACTCCAAAAGAAGGCTCCAGGGAGGCCGGTATCGTATTGCTGGAAACAACAAAAAAGTATGTTCCAGCTGGCAGGTTGTAAAATACAAAATCGCCTTCCGCATTGGTGGAACGCGCATCAATGAAAGTAGAGTCTGAGCTATACAGGAGCAGAACAATACCCTGAATACCAGCTTCTCCCTGATCTGCAAAACTGTTTCCGTTCCCATCCAGCCACACTTTGCCCAGCAAATGCCCAGGTTGTGAAACAAAAGGACCATGTACTGTGGCTGATTGGCCACTGGACACGGGAATTACCGGCGAGAATCCATTGGTCAAATGAGTCGTTGAAGGTATTAGGCCCTCAGCATTAAATGGATCATAAAAATTCAAAAAATAGTCGCCCGGGCCAACTGGTTTAAAGATATATCGCCCATCCAGGTCTGTTTGCTTCAAACCTACCAGCAAGGTGTCCGGAGCTTGAAAAAGGAAAACAGAAACACCTGGCATCCTGATTTCACCAGGGTCGGGTTGGCCATCCAGATTCAGATCATGAAAGCACAATCCTTGAATCTCTGCAGCTGGTGTTTCAAAGGAAACATGGAGGGTTTGGGATTGTAATGGGTCAAGCTGTATGAGCACAGTTTGTCCCAAGCTATCAAGATTTACTCCCGGAATCAGGTTGCTAAAATTTGAAGCTGGCAGGAATCGAAGGAAGTAAGCGTCAGAAGCAAGGCCAGAAAATTTATAATTACCGGAAGACCCGGTTATGGTTGTACCAATGATGCTGGAATCCTGACCGCTAAACAACAATACCGTTGTATTGGCCATCAGCGGCTCATTTGTATCAATTGCCTGATCGTAATTCAGGTCGTGCCACACAGTTCCCTTTATGGTTGCCGGTTCGTAAGGTGGTGGCGGGTAAAGTTGCTTTTTGGGAACGAGTGCTTTTGGAGTATTCGGTCCGCTCCATTTCATGGAAATGTTGGCACCACCGCCTATTTCCAAATACTCAAGTATGATGGGAATCTGCTGTCCACCATCCAGGTATATTGATCCGCTGTTTTCCGTATTTGCCTGTGCCACCCATTTGTCAATGACCAGGCTGTCTCCAATCCAAAGCCGGCAGCCATCATCGGAATTGACGTGGAAATTGTATATTCCTGTAAAATAAGGCAACACAAATCCGGTCCATCTCACCGTAAATCCATCATTGGGTATTAGCCCTGGAAACGGCGAGGTATTACCCCAATTAAAATTGATCATCGTATCCAAACGAAGCGCCGCCGGGTCTTCATCGAGATCGAATTCCGGATCGATAAAATATTCGCCATGGAGCCCTGTACCATTTCCCAGCTTGTACGATGAATAAAGGGCATGAAGTGTCAGGCTTTGCGTGTCGGGAGCATTAAATGTATGGATCAGTTGGTGATCATTGCGTTCCAGCCATTTTTCAAATAAATACAGCGAATCCCCAATGATCATTTGTTCGCTTGCCTGGGCAATATGTTGTTGTTTTTGCAGGCTCTCAAAAGTGTAGGGCATTGGCCTGAGCAATCCATCAACATTTACCAAAAGGCCATTCGGCCCTTCAATACTGAATTCGCTGATCGCAGGATAAATCTCCCTGAAAGTGGTCTGCTCAAGTCCTTCGCTGTCTTTTGCTTTTAAATAAATTCTGTACCAGGTATTTATGCTGGTTTCTCCGGCCTGAGGAATGATGAATGCACCACTTGCAACATGCTTTAATGAACTTACAACCGGGTGCGTGTGGGTATCATGGTGAAAATCCACATACCACTCAAGGCTGGAATCTGGCAAAATTCCGGTCTCCGGGTCATTGGCAAAACCCTGAAAGCGTATGGTATCACCTGCCTGGTATTTCAGGCCGGTAATGGGTTGTAGGATTTCTGGAATTGGACGCTGATTGGAAGTAACCCGTAGCTCAGCCGAAGCACTGGTGTCGGCACCGTGGACATTGGACACTATGCAACGGAATAATGAACCATGATCAATCAGGCTTGCATTGTGAAATTGTAATACGGGGCTGTCAGATGCCGGCAGGTTTACACCGTTTATTTGCCATTGATAGTGCAAGGGTTGAGAACCAAATGCCTGAACTTCAAATCGGGCGCTTTCGCCGTCTGGGACAAACTCGTCACCTGGGTTGACGCTGATGAAAGGAGCACCGGAGCCGGTATAAGTGACTTTCCAAAGAGTGCCGTTGTTTGTCGCGGTATTATCATCAATAGATCCACCTCCAATTCCACTGCGCATCAAATACCAGAAACTGCCGTCAAGGGGATTGATGGCAAAGGCAACTGGCTGTTTCAGACCCCTGGCAAAGGTGTCGTTCACAACTCCGTTTTGAAGATCAAGCACCATCAAATACCCGTTGCAATAGTCGGCGAAATAGTATTTGCCAAGATATTCGGATGGAAAGTTTGATGCAGTGGGTTTATAAATCGCAGCGCCAACGATGGCACAACCCTGATTGTGTGGATAGGCAAAAAACGGATCCTGATAGTCCTGAGGAGCTGTTTGACTACCTAATGGCCCTTCAATCAAACTCCATCCATAATTTTTGGCGCTGACAATTTCATTGACTTCCTCAAAGGCGCCTTGTCCTACTTCAGACACGAATATTTGGCCTGTCTCCGGCTCTAGAGCCATGGAGAAAGGATTGCGCAATCCGTATGCATAAATAGCCTGGTTTCTACCTTGAACCTCATTGATAAACGGATTGTCGTCGGGAATGCCACCATCATCCTGTATTCTGATGATTTTACCAAGGGTTACATCAAGAGACTGCGCATTGCTGCTTTTACCGCCATCCCCTGTGCCGACATATAAATTTCCGTCTTTGCCAAACACCATGGATCCACCGTTGTGAATTCCGCTGTTAAGTTTGTCAAAATTGAAAATGACCTGTTCACTTCCAGGTACTGCGAGGGTGCCATTTATCAGAAACCTGCTTACCCGGTTATAATTTGAATCTGGAACGGTGTAGTACAGATACAAGTAAGGCAAATTGTCAAAATCGGGATGCAGCGCTATGCCTGAAACACCTCTTTCATTGAAATCATCCACAGGAATACTCAACACAGGATCAGGTTGCAATGTCCCGTCTGCTGAAACAAGTAAAACCCGACCATCCTTTTGAGCCAGGTAAGCATTGCCATGATGGTCAAAAGCCATGGCGGTAGGGTTGAGGTTTTCAGCCATTATTTCCTGGACAAATCCCTCGGGCAGTTCAATGCCCTGTCCAGAGGATCGTTGGAAATTGATCAGCGTTATGAGTATTAGGATCAGGTATTTCATGTGTTTTGCCATTGCAATTATTAATTAAAACACCCCCAGCTCACATCAGAGATGTGGCCGGGGGCGGTAGGAAGAATCCGAAAGCCCGTGTTTGAAACCTTAGAAATGAAACCCGTATCCGAAAAACACGGCTTTCATGCCGAATACGCTAAATCCAGATAGTAAAACGCCCGCCATAATTAACAAAAAAGGTAGGTAAACCAATTTCCTCATAAACCGGTTTTCCCATTTTACATGATGCAACAGTGGAAGGAGTAAGAAAGCCACGCATAATCCCATAAAGGAAATCTGAAACATCATAAGGGACGCCAACCCAAATCCCAGACCGGTCAGGATTTCAAAGCCCTGCACGATCCTGGTATCAGGATGACTTTTTGCCAGAAAATTCTTCCAGCTCAGACGGAGTTTACTGAAAAAGCCATTCGACATGCTTTGATTCTTCCCGGTATGTTCAGCCTGTTTTTGATCCCCGGTTACCAGAAAAAAAGCTTTTCCAGAAATAAAATACGCTATTACGCCAAGGCTCGACAATGGTGTGAGCGCCGCATAAATGGCGGTACTATGGCTCAAGAATTTGAATAATTTAAGTGGTTTGTGTAGCAAGGCAACGATAAAAGATAGCACCGGAGCAAAGAAGGTTAATATGGTGATCAGGTAAAAATCCCAGCCGTAAATGACCTGAAAGTCCGGATTTAAGGCAATCATGGGCATTCTGAACTCAGAGCCGGCTACCACGAAAGTTATGTCCTGACTAAATCCAAAGAAGTAGGGGAGTGCCAGGTTTGCATTTATCATGAAGAGAAAATACAACAGGGTTAGCGGCAAATTCAGCGTTGGGAAAAGGATGTCCAGCTTCTCGGTCAACGAGATATTCCTGGCACGCATCAGAAATCCCATTTTTTTCTTTAGAAACTCTGACGTTCCCCGCGTCCATTTCATGTGACGAATACGGAAAGCCCTGACGGTATCTGGGAAATTTTCGTAGCAAATGATATCTTCCAGAAACCGGCCTCTGTATCCAAGTTCGCGTGCATGAATGGCAAAGCCAAGATCTTCACTCACTATATGAGGGAATCCTCCGATCTTCTCCCACACGCTCCTTCTTAGCAAGGCTCCATGTCCCAAAAACATCACAAATCCATAATCATTGCGCAGTGGCTGGTACCATTTCCAATGGATGTCAATGCCTACGCCAAGTGATTTTGCCAGCGCACTTGAATCATTGGGGTTGGCCCGGTGATTGGCCTGCACAAAACCACAAGTGGGATCCGATTCCATAATGGCAACAGTTTTGCTCAGGAAGTCGGTAGGCAGGATCTCATCTGCATCGGCAATGGCGAAATAGGGTTCGTTTATGGCGTGATTGGCAAGGCCGTAATTCATGTTTCCTGCCTTAAAGCCCTTTCTGTCAGGTCTGCGCACGACCGTTACTCTGTCGGGATATCTAGCGGCGAAGGCATCCACCTGATCCTTAAATGATTGCTGCGAGGAATCATCAAGAATGTAGACCTTGTAATTATTGTAGTGCTGTCGAACGCAGGATTCCACGCTTTCTTCCACGAAGTCATTACAAGTGGTATATAAAAGAGCTATGGCCGGTTGAGGCATAGCGGTAAGGTCAATATGCGCCGGAATCTGCCCCAGGGCACTTTTTTTGCCAGTAATCCGATAGAAGAAGGCGAAGGCTATCACGCCCAGATTGTACATGCCATATAACCAGGCAAAATCAATAAAACCTATAAATGTCCAAATCGCCAATTTACTGGGCAGGTTATAGGCCATATCAAGCAGCAATAATAATCTTGGCTGAAACCACCATAATGCAGCAAGCCAGCAGGCAAAAATGCTCAGATACATAGCCGGACTTGGTGCGGCGGCCATTGGCTGGCTTGAAACAGAGGTCCTGGTCGTGTTGCCGGATCTAAGTGCCGGTACTGCCATGGTAGCAGCATTGGGACCCGGAGTTTGATTAGAGTGTAATAGATTCATGACAAATGAGTATAAGAGATAAGGCCTGGCATAGAGCACAAGCGTTTTGCGATTGCTTTGTTACTGTTGTTTGGAAAAATCCTTTGGATTGTGTACTCAGCGCTCTAAGCGGAGTTTGGCTCCAATTGACAAGGCAAAGAGCTCATCAATGGGACCTCGTTCCCACCTGAAAGAACCAAGTCCCCAGACAGTTCTACTGAACGGCAGTACTGCAGTTATATAACCGCCGTACAGCATTTTATCTTCAACTTCTGCGGGCAATCCACTCATGCCAAGTATGGCTCCCAAATTCAGTTCATAGCCTTTCTTGTTGCGGAATTGGTTGTTCAGCATAAAGCGGTTTTCTGCTCTTGGAGCTCCTTCAACCCGCGAAAAGAAATAATACGGTTCGATTGCGTAAGTACTTGACAATGGCACTCGTACACTTCCATATACCAGGTATTCGGTATTCAAAGAATCGCTTATGCCTAGAAAACCTCCAAGTTTCAGGGAAAATTTATCGGATGGGAAATACACCTGCTCTGTACTGAAAATGTGTTGCACTACATTCTCTGGTAAGAATCTTGCGCCATACTCTACACGTGAAACGTATCTCTTGCCGATGGGGGTAACCGCTCCAATGGAGAATGCCTGTGCATCCTGATTGGTACGCACCAATGAAGCCAGATCCATCGATAAGGAATTGTCGTATTTTAAATACATCCACAGGTTATTGGAGACCTGGGCTGTGAGTTGCACCATTCTCAGGCTGAATTTCCCCATGTCTCCTATGCCTGAATAACCACTCCAGATGTCCAGTTCTACCGGAGCTGCCAAACCATATGTTCGTTGAAGAAGGTCTTCGGCAATTCTGTTGTCAGGCTCGATGAGCAGCGCAGAGCGCAGCGCAATGCGTGCTTTTCTGATTTGGTGGTCCAGCAAATAGGCCTGAGCGAGTGCGATGTAGTATTCAATTTGTTTACTGTCCTCCAGGATGAGCTCTTCAAAATATTTCATTGCTGCCACGCTGTTCCCTTCCCATAGAGATACATAAGCCAGACCTTTCCTGGCCTCGATGCTGCCTGGGTTCAGGTTTCCCAATTTTTGAAATGAGGACTTCGCAGCAGTGTATTGTTTGGACCAGGCCAGATTGTAGCCATTTCCAACCAGTGCATCGGCGTTACTGGGATCAATGGTGAGTGCCAGCTCAAATTGTTCTCTTGCTTCCGAATATTTCTTGGCCCAGGAATAATTGTATGCCTGCCCGATGATGGCCGCCAGATTTTCCGGATCCTTTTGAAGAATCTCGTTGTACAGTGCGCGGGCTTTTTCAAACTGGCCAGCTTCCGCAAGGTCTTTTGCCTCTACTACCGTTTGAGCAAAGGTTGTAACAGTAGTGGCAATTGTAAACAGAGTAAAAAGGAGTAGAAGTTTTGTTCGCATAGTCATTGCATTTCTTTTCAAATTCAATGATGCAAACATCAGATTCCCGGGAAATACTTAATGCCTCAACCAGGCCGAATCAGCAGAATTCCAAGCTGAACGGGAATGTAGCAGGGTTGAGTAATTCTGGTGAAAAGGTTATTGGGTAGCTGTAATGCGGTTCACGATACGATTTTCAATGCTCCGTCAAAATCGAATTCAAATAAACTTCCAAATTGGTAAACTGAGGATCAAGGGTGTACAACGCATCATCAGCCTTGTTTGAATCCAGCCCATAGGCTTTTTCCCATAGATCCGGCATGCCATCTGAATCTGCGTCGCTAGGAGCTTCCTCTGCTTTCAAATCCGGCCAGCCGCCTACAGTTGTTTGAGAATCGATAACGCCGTCGCCATAAGTAGGTTTGCCAGACCTCACTTCTTCAATAATTCGGCGGTCTAATGCGTCCCGTTTGAAACTGGCTCCTGCTTCGGCTAAAACGGCCAGGTATGCTTGTTCGGCACTTTCTTCAGGTATGTCAACGCGCATGGGAACAGCTTTAAATATGTGTACTGAATCCAATGCTTTGCATTGCACACCTCCTGCCCAGTTGTCTTTGGTGATTTCCGGGAATCCATCGACGTAATTACCGTCCACGTAAAATTTGCCAACCGGGGAACTCGGGTTCACGATTCTGTTTCTAATATTTTTATGAGTTGCCGGACCGGCTTTGTAATAATTGTTCACCATGTTGTAATTGCCCTGTTCTCCGCCATAGGCGCTGTTGTGTTCCCAATTAAAGATCACGTTATTGCGGAAATCAACCACTTCCCACTCCGGATGATGATGATATCGAGAACCGCAAAATCGGGGATTTCGGCTGGTATGGTTGGCCAACAAATTGTGGTGGAAGCTGGCGTTGTTGCCACCCCAAATTCCTCCATATCCATGCGGGCCCTTGAAATGGACAGAATTGTTCAGGCTTTCGGAAATGATGCACCACTGCATCGTAACATTCTCGGTGTCGTAAGTAGAGGCTGTTTCATCGGCCGACCAACTCATGGAGCAGTGGTCGATGATGATGTTTTTGCGTCTTAGACAGGTGAGGGCGTCTTCCTGTTGTCGAAATTCATCGCCCAACCGGAACCGCATGTAACGGACTATGACGTTGTTGGCCACAATGGAAACATTGTAATTCCGCACACAAATGCCATCGCCCGGAGCAGATTGTCCGGCAATGGTAAGGTCACCAGATGTGATCCTGAGAGGCGACTCGAGGGCGATGGTTCCTGATACGGTAAATATGATCGTCCTGGGTTCATTTATTTCAAGGGCTTCCCGCAAACTTCCTGGGCCATTGTCGTTGAGATTGCTAACCTTTATAACCTTGCCACCCCGACCTCCTGTAGTGTACTTGCCACAACCTTCAGCACCTGGGAAAGCTGGGGCCTGTGGCATTATGCTTAGGCTTGTAGTCTTTGTATGATCAGATACGCCATGTGATTGACTACAGGCAAAAAAACAGGAAGAGCAAAGGAGATAAATGAGCAGAAATCTCATGGCAAACTTTTTAGGTGACTTTTTTATTGAATTAGTATTTCTCGCAGATTTTACACAGAAATCAGCGTGGAATCTGCGCGAAATAAAACGCATCTTGATATTGCGCGCGAGTGAAATCCTTTCCGCTATTGTTGTCTGGAAACGATATCCTCTACAAGGCTGTTGATGTATACCTCAACATTATCGTATCCACTGCTGAGGTCATTTCCGTTTGTTTGTTTTTCATTTGAATCCAGCTTTTTGGCTGTTTTCCAGTCATCCGGCATCCCGTCATTGGAACTATCGGTTGGAGCCATAGTGGTATTTAACAAAGGCCAGCCGCCCACATCTGCCTGACTATCGATGATGCCCTTTGTACCACCTGCAGAGCCATTAAAAGAAAAGGTGCCATTTCTCACATTATCAACTACGCGTGAATCAACAGCATCCCTGCTTAATGAAGCACCCGCCACATCCAGCACTTTATCATAAGCGATTTGTGCTGAATGCGTTTTTACATTGCCATTGATCGGCCATTCATCGCTCAGCCGCATGGCATTCTTATCTGCCTGTGAAACGGTACCATAGCTGGAGTGGAACTGGTTATACACACCGTAAGTCCAGTTGTCGTCAGTCGCTCTGGTACTTCCATCAACGTAGTTTCCATCTATGAAAAATTTACCCCAGATATCATACACGGCTGTTCCAAGGGTTTTGTTTTTATCAATGGAAATGATTCTTTCCCGGTTACTTGAGGCAGGGCCTGGTTTGTAGTAACAGTTTACGATGTTGACATTCATGGCTTCTCCGCCGTAGCAACTATTGGCACCCCAATTGTACATAACATTATTGCGCAGGTCGGTTAGGTCTGATAAGGCAGACGCATCGCCAGCCAATTCTCCCAAACGTGGGTTTCTGCTTTGATGGTGGGCGAGCAGGTTGTGGTGAAATGAGGCTTTGGTTCCACCCCAAATTCCTCCATATCCATGTGGACCCTTGCTATGAACAGAATTGTTCATGCTTTCTGCGATGAGACACCATTGCAAGGTAGTATTCTCATTGGCATACAAGGTCATGCATTCATCCACCGACCAACTCATAGAGCAGTGGTCAATGATTATATTTTTATGGAAACGGCCCTCCAGGGCATCTGCTTCCTGCATTTCGACATCTCCCAGACGAAAGCGAAGGAATCGAATGATCACATTATCAGCATTCAATATCACGGGGTAGTCGCGGATACAAATGCCATCTCCGGGCGCGGTTTGACCGGCAATGGTTACATCTCCATTTGTGATCAATAATTTTGATTTCAGGGCTATAGTTCCGGAAACTTTAAAGAGAATATATCTTGGCCCAATGGCTTCCACTGCTGAGCGGAAACTTCCTGATCCTGAATCGTTCAGGTTGGTTACATACATTACCCGGCCACCCCGGCCGCCTGTGGCATCTCTGCCAAAACCTTCCGCACCGGGAAATGCATAAGCTTTTTCCTGAACCTGCGTTGGCCCATCAACAGTACCGCCTGGAGGCATCTGATCTGCTTTTTTACAGTTGAAGAAAGGCAGCATCAATAATATGCCTAAGAAAAGTACCGGGTGTTTGATGTGTTTCATAACCTTAATGTTGAATGTAGGGAGTAGTTTTTGTAGCGATTGCATCTCTGATTTTTGTATGGAATAGACTACCATAAATTAACCAATTCCAGCTCGTCAAAATGTTTAGCACCTCGCGTTGTGATGCGCTTGGTCAAAATACACAAGCTCGGCGTGTTTAATATTGTGCGTTGTGATACGCTTGGTCAGAAGGCACAAGCGCGGTAGAATATCTGTGTAATCAGATCCCAAGTTTACCTCGGGATTAAAATCTGTGATAAGACAAGAAAAGGCATGGCCGGACGATGGCCATGCCTTTCTGTATTATGGATAAAAAGCGATTACAATTTAGTTCTCCAGCGAGGATCGCCGGTGTCGTATTTACCTGCGAAACCTGAATCCTTGAAGTGGAAATCCATGGTATCATATGGATCTGCCCAAAGGCTGGCTGCCGGTCCACTGTAAGTCAGTGCTGGGAAACCAGGGATTTCAGAACCTGCAGTAAAACCAAAGTCACCGGTAGCATAGGTGTTCACGATGTTGAAGCTGGTGGCTTCAAGTCCGGCATACAAGCCTCTCACATTAAGGTTGCCAGTCATGCCTTCATCCCATGCATGTCCCCAAACGGTATTGGTGATGGTTACACCATTCAACACGTTGCTGAGCGTTCCTGCTGCACCTCTCCAGCGGAATACAATGCCATCCGGGTCTGCTAATTCGCTTATTGTACAACCATCAATGGTCAATGACTGACTGTTTGTACGGGTTTGCAGGAATGCGTGAATTTTGGTAAATGTGCTGTTCGTGAATGAGATATCATCAAAAGCGGCATTTCCTGCGCCATCGGTGTCAGCAGTAAATACACCATAACCTCCAATGTGATGCACGATGCAATTGTTGATGGTATAGTTGTGTACAAATACTTTAGACCTGATACGAATGATACCTCGGAAAGTATTGATGATGCAATTATCAAAAGTTAACTCACCGATGTTCGTATCCGTAGAGTTGTTCGGATTGAACACATAATCTCCACCTATATCTTCACCGCGCAATTCCAGATCGATGAAACGGATGTGACCAACGGTAGCACCATCAGCGATGTTCCAGTTGCCTGTTGTGAACAAAATGGCTTTCTGCGTGCCAAATCCATAAGCACCGCGAATGGTGATGGACTTATCCAATGGATCGGAAGGCAGGTTGTACTGGAAGCCTTTCTTAACCACAATGATCTGTCCGTCGGCAGCACCGGCAACAGCGGTGCTTACGGCATCAACATCTTCGGAAGTACTCAGGTCAATCACATTTGGATCGGTAAGATCAACACCGGCTGGCAGGGTAACAAAAGTTTCCCAACCGCGCAGGGTTGTGCCGCTGTAAATGGCGATCTGGTAAGCAGTTTCAGGAGAAAGACCAGTAACGATGAATTCTCCGTTTGCCTGTCCAGTGGCATCTACATCATATTCAGCGATGGGGGAAGACAATTGCAAATCCGCGGGCGTAAAGGTTTTGATCTTGGTAACTGCAGCGCCTGAAACCTGCCAGGAAACGCGGGCAGCTACGTCAATCACATCATCCACAGAAGGGATGTTCATGATGGATGGGAAACGCTCTGTACGAACATTTCCAAGATCAGATACTTTACTGTCGTATTGTGGATCTGAAGCATGGGCTGTAACTCGAACCTGATACAGGGTGTTCCACAACAGAGATTCTCCGTTGAGTACATCGCTGTTGATGATCACATAACTGGTATCTGAATCAAATGTGTAATCAAGGGTAGCAAATGTATCACGGCTCACTTCAAGAGTGTAAGAAACCGCTTCGCGAATATTGCCCATATTCACGATAATGGTATTGAGCTCGGCGGTGAGTTCTTCATTCAGCACCGGGCGGAAGAGGCGGGTCTTTTCATAGATCTCCTCTTTTTTACAAGCGCTGATTATGACTGTAAACACAGTAAGCATAATGAGGAGCGCTCTGCTTATTTTAAAAATATTGAATTGCATATTTCTTGTTTTAATGATTTGCAGAATTAGAATCCGTACCCGTCATTTTTAAGGGTACCCTGGCTATTGGTGATCGCTTCTTCCGGGATAGGGAAGATGTAGCGAACGATGCCAGGAGCAGGACCTTCATCAATGTAGTTTCTCCAGTCCTTAGTGATCCACTGCTGGTAAGTAGTGGCATCGCTATGCAGGCCGATCAGCCATGACTCTCTGGTCCAGGAAGCATCTGCATCCGGAATCTTATGGTTTGGGTTAAGTACGGTAAAGTGACCGCTCGCGTCGAGCTTCCAGTAGATGTAATCCGGCAAAGTTCCTGTACCATTAAAGGCATCATCAGCCATTTGCTTCAGACCAGCTACTGTTTCGGCCATTTTGTCGGAGTAGATACCCCAGCGAATAAGCTCGTATTTGCGAATCATTTCACCGCCGAATTCCCAGGCTCTTTCATTTACCAGCGCATTGAAGAATGACTGCTTATCCGTAGAAACGGAAGTCACGTAATTGTCCACTTTTTCTGCCCAGTTAGAAGAATCAAAGGCGCGATAGCGGACTCTCTTCATAGCATCCTGTGCAGATGCGGTTGGACCATTCAATTCGTTTTCTGCTTCTGCATACATCAATAAAACATCTGAGTAGCGCATCATTGGCCAGTTGATACCGGTTCCTTTTGCACTGGATACACCAGGACCTTTGTCGAGGAAATAACGGCTCCATTTTCCCTGAGAAATATTGGAAACGCCACCACCTACAAATTCCTCTACGAAATTGGTGTTCACCTGGTAATAAGCACAGGTTACATCGCGACGTAGATCCATAGTGTCAAAGGAGTAGAAGTAAGTTGGTGGAATGGCCATGTAGTTGTTACCTGAGCCATAATCATGTGTTGCTGTAGCTCCACCTTGTACGGTGATGCCAATGTTCCAACCCACATCGCCATTGCCGATTGCAAAGGGTACTTCAAACAAGACTTCTGAATTCAGTGGAGAAATGAACTTACACTGATTCAGGAATACCTGACGGAAATCTGTTGGCAACTCACGGTCTTTCAAATTGATCAGTTTCTCTGTGTAGTCTTTTGCAATCTGATAGTACTGCTGGTAGTCAGAAGGACGATCCATTGTCAGGTCAGGCTTCAGATACCAACCGGCACGTTGCAGCGCGATCCGGGCAATAAGCGCAATGGTGTATTCACGGTTAACCTGCTCAATGCCATAAGGAGATTCGTCGCCCCAAAGCATGTCACCTTCGATATTCTTCATATCCTCGATCACTTCTGTCAAAATCACATTGCGATCCTGCTTAGGCAGGAAGAAGTCATTACCGGCTTTAGGCGCCTGGCGCACATCCGGAACATCACCAAAGTAGTAAACAAGCATGCTGTACCAGAAGGCACGAAGCGTGTAGGCTTCACCCAGCATATTGTGCATCAAACGATTGGTCAGCACGTCACCTGAGTTCAGCGCACCGCTTGATTCGATGCCATCAATACAAATATTGGCATCGCGAATGGCGGTGTATGCAGCATTCCAGAACTGGCGAAGATCGCCGTTGCTGGAAAGGGCATTCAGATCCCAGATCTGATAACGATCACTAGAGCTTGTCCAGCCGCTGGATCGCTCAATGTCTGTGTTCCCGGTCATGTTATTTGACAAACGGGAACGGAATCCATCCACGCCAAATTGAACATAAATGGCGTTCACACCTTTTCTGGCATCATCCACATTGGAAAATACGTACTGGGTGTCAAAGGTGGATATAGAGTCTGGATTTAAGAAGTCTTTGCACGAAGGCATCATCAGAGCCAGCCCGGCAAGGATCATATAAATTCTCAGTTTCATAATAATTTCTTTTTTGTGTGAATTCTGTTTAGAAAGTTACGTTGAGGCCAAACGTATAGGAGCGACTTCTAGGGAATGAAGAATAGTCAACACCTGGAGTCAGCGCAGTATAGGCTGAGTTTCTGGTGGTACTAACTTCAGGATCGTAACCAGAGTACTTGGTCCAGATATGGAGGTTGTTACCGGTTACATACAAGCGCAAGTTAGATATTCCTACGTGTGAAGTCAAGTGTTTTGGCAAAGTATATCCAACGCTTACATTGTTTAGACGGATGAATGAACCGTCTTCAACTGCCCAACTGTGGATAACTGCCTGTGCTACACCATAGCTGTAGTGCGACCAAATATTTTTACCCTCGTTCATACGAGCCAACTGATCCAGATCTGTTACTACTTCACCAGGTGTTCCGGTATAAGAACCATCAACATCAATGTATGTGAAGCGGTTATCTGAACTCATGGTGGTCAACAGGTTTCCATAAGTGATACGACGGAACTGGTTGTACTGGATTTTACCTGTGTTGTACACGTCGTTTCCGTAAGAATAGTTAAAGAAGACAGAGGCGTCAATGCCTTTCCATCTTGCATCAAATCCAAAACCACCCTGGTGTTTAGGCAATGTGTTGCCGATCACCTGACGGTCGTCGCTGTTGATAACGCCATCATTATTCAGATCCTTAAGTTTCAGGAATCCAGGACGAAGATTCTGATTGCCGACGGTAGCGCCAGAGTTTGCAATGCCGTCTTTCAACACATAAGTGTCAGTTGAGGCATCGTAGCTTGTAAAGTCATCTGTGGTATAGAAACCATCTGTTACATAACCGTAAATGTCACCCAGGGTACCACCCACTTCCAAATAGAAATCGTTCTGATCTTTCAGGTCAGTGCTGGCCCAGTTAGACTGGAAAAAGCGAGAATCAGTACCATCCAGATCAACCACTTTGGCTTGGTTAAAACCAATGTTAAAATTAGCAGAGAAAGAGAAGTCGCGGCGGTCAACAACATAGGCTGTAAGGCCAAGCTCAACACCCTGATTTGAAGTGGTTCCAATGTTGTTCCACTGAGTAGAGAAACCGGTGTTGGATGGAATGGCCGACTGAAGCAGCAAGTCACGGGTTGTATTCTTGTAGAAATCAAGCGCACCGGCGATTTTGCCTTGTGCCAGGGTGAAATCAAGACCGATGTTGCGGTTTACAGTTGTTTCCCATTTAAGATCAGGGTTGTACAACGTGCTTCCTGAAGGAGTGTAGTATGGATTGGTAGTATTGCCAAAACCAGGACCCCGCAGTGTAGCGCCTACAAACAGGAATTGGGTGGCTGTAGGATCAATGCGGTCGTTACCGGTTTCACCGTAACTGGCGCGAAGTTTCAACTCATTAATGAAGGTGACATCCTGCAGGAAGGATTCTTCAGAGATTTTCCATCCAAGGGCAACAGCCGGGAAAAAGCCGAGGCGGTTGCCTTCTGAGAACTTACTGGAAGCGTCTGAACGGCCGGTTAACGTGAGTAGGTACTTGTTGTTCAACTGATAGTTGACACGGCCGAAGAAAGAAAGACGGTTGGAATTTGTATAGTCCTGAGTAGAGTGTGTTGTTGAAGTGGCAAAGGCCATATTAGCAAACAACTCTTCTGGCGTAATTGAACTGCGGAATCCAAATCCACGGAGGAAATCGTTGGTTCCACCATTGGAATAAATCTCATGACCAACCAAAACATCCAGATTCTGATTTCTCAGATTGTCAAAACGATAAAATGCGGTGTTCAACCAGCGGTAAGAGAAGTTTTCATTGGTTGTTTTATCACCAAGTGGCAAACTTCCGCCGTCATTAAATGACAAGCTGGTCAATGGTCCATAGAAACGAAGGTCTTTGTCAAAAGTCTTGGAACCTGTAATGGTAGATTGAAGATCCAGGTTATCCAACACTGACCATTTCAACGCTGCACTGAGGTTGTAATCATTTACTTTGCGCTTGCGCCAATCCTGTTTTACCAGTTCAATCGGATTGGTCAAACTCTTAATAAAGGTTACATAATCATCACTTCCTGCGGCTGCATTTAGATCGAGATCCAGTTCGTCGGCAATACCATTTACCGGACGAGTTTGTACGGCATCTTTGATGTTCACAGAAGTATTACCTGAAGTTCCTTTACCATCAATTTCAGTATCGGTGATCCTGGCAATGGCGTCGAAAGTAAGTTTCTTGTTGATTTTCTGATTCAATTTGAAATTCAACACGTTACGGTTGTATCCTGAGCCAAGCAGAAGTCCTTCATCATTATTATTGGTAAGACTCAGGCTGATCTTGGTATTATCTGTACCGCCGCTTAAACCAATGTTGTGATACTGCGACAATTTCGGATCGCCAAACAGTTCATCCTGCCAATCGGTAGGCTTCTTCTGCTTGTAGAGCTCTAAATCATCATATTTGCCAAAGAACTTCTCGAAGTTGCGAAGATCAGCCTCGGAACGCAGTTTGGCATACTCGTAATTCGCCAGTGCGAACTCGTAGGGATCAAGCACTTCGTATTTTCTGTCTTGAGGCAACTGCTTGAATTGTGCCCATCCGTTGTAGGTAACAGAAATTTTACCTGGCAATGGACGCTTGGTGGTGATTACCACAACACCGTTGGAAGCCTGCGCACCATAAATGGCTGTTGCCGAAGCATCTTTCAAGACACTGATGCTTTCGATATCCGAAGGTGGAATGTCGCGGATGCTGTTTACAATAAATCCGTCCACTACAAACAAAGGTGAATTGTCCTGTGTAATGGATCCGCCACCACGAACACGGATAACCACTTCGGCATCAGGAGAGCCATCTGTGGTTAAAACCCGTACACCAGGCAGGCGGCCGGTGATGGCCTGTTCTGCACTGGCAACCGGGATGGCAGCCAGTTTTTCACCTGAAATGGTGGCAACGGAACCGGTCAGGTCAGACTTTTTAACCGTTCCGTATCCAACAACCACAACTTCGTCGAGGAGGCTGGAACTGGTTTCCATAACTACCTGAAGGTTACGGCTGTTTCCAACAGCAACATACTGAGTGGCGTAACCTGTATAGGTGACCACCAGCGTATCGGTGCTGGATGCTCTGATTTCAAAATGACCGTCAATGTCGGTGGATGTACCATTGGTGGTATTTTGCACCACTACAGTAACCCCGATCAAGGGCTCATTTTCATTGGAAACCACGTTTCCGCTTACCATATTTTGTCCGAAGGCAGAGAAACTCCCCCAAGCGGTAAGGAGCATCAGCAGGACCAATGGTTTTTGTAAAAATTTGAATTTCATAGAAAAGGTTCGTTAATTGAAAAATAATCATTCTTGCCCTTAGGGAAATGAAGAAATCAATTCCATGTAAGGGCGTCCGTTAATGTAAAGTGCAGTAAATGGGGCAGGCTCTGTAGGTGAATATTACTTGATAGAAGCGTCCTCTCTCAGGACAATAAATTCCGTTCTTTTGATTGGCGAAATGCAAATAATATTTATTGAAATTTGCCTTAAGCCATCGAAAGTTAGGTTTTGGGAAGTGTTCCGCAGTTAGAAATTTGCATATTTTTTTACGCAATCGTTATCGGGAACGTTCCCGGAAATGCCAGTTCTCAGACCAAAAGCAGGCAAATAGTGATGCCAAAGGCAAAGCGCCTGAAGGCGTTTGGAAGACTCCATAGAGCGGGGATGTCTAAATCTGCTAACTTATTGGTGTGAAGAAATCCAGTCGGCGTTGTTGAAACTGCCTCCAGGCAGCGTTCCGAGTATTTTGTTGAGGCTGTAATATCTGGCTTCCCTTCTTCTTAATTGAAGGCTCCAGCTTACTCTGTCAGCGGCGCCTGATCCGGGTCCTGTATTCCCGAATTCAGCATAATAAGCGGTTTTATTGTGATCTGTACCCGACCAGTTTTGCCAACCTTCCGGGGCGATATGAGCTCCAAAATAGCAGTGTAAATAGGCTACACGTGCATATTTCCTCCAGGGTCGACCCAAATACACCTTGTCGACATTGTCAGCAGCTGTAAGCCTGCAATTCCTGAAAACAAAACCAAATTTGTTTGCTTCTGGTGTGCTTGCTGCAGTAATGTAAGAATTGCTTTTGCTGTGGATCTGGCAACTGTCAAATAAAACAACAGCTTCTCCAAAGATGAAATCAGTAGTCCCTTCGATGTAACATTGGGTGAAGTATTGACGACTGTGAGTCCCTGCTGTATACAAGGTATCCTGATTGCCCTTGATACGGCAGTTTTTGAAAACACAGCGATCAGCTTCAACTGCCAGGGCAATGGCTTGTCCAACCGGTCCTGCAGTATTTTCGATGCTCAGGTTTTCTGCCCGGAAGTCTTCACCTTCTACGAGTAGTGTCGCCGTGTAAAACGTGCTGTTTCGACCCAGGTCAATTTTTTTGAAATGGTCATCCCAGGTGATTTTGGTTGTTTCTGCATTTTCCCCTTTCAGGGTAATATTGGTATTCCAGGAAGGGACACGCACTTTCTCACGGTAAATGCCAGCTTTAATGTAAATGGTAATCCGTTTATCTGGAAAGGCTTTGGCGCTGTAAATCGCCTCCTGAATACTCCTGTAGTCTCCACTTCCATCTTGCGCAACGGTGATTTCAGTGGCGTATTGAGCTTTCAGCGGTTGAGCAACAATGAGAAATAGAAAAATAAGACCCCAAATATGCGCTAACGTAAAACTGACCTTGCCAGACTTCATGCTATTCATTTGGATTCCAGCCGGCCAACACATTTTCAAGGCTGTATTTTGCTGCTTCTTCACTGCTTAATACATGAGCCCATTTCACTCTTTGGGCATCGCTTGCTCCGGCACCTGAACTGTTGTATTCAGCATAATAAGCCGTTTTTTCATTTTCTTCCTTGCGCCAGTTGTCCCAACCTTCCGGGCGGATCAAATCACCCAGCTCACAATTCAAATAAACTACTTTGGCATAAGGCCGCCATGGTCTTCCCAGATAAAAGGAGTGTTTGTCTGCATTGCCGGTGATTGTACAATCGCGAAATACAAAGCCATATTCGGTTTGTTCCTCAGTGGAGGCCGCCGTCAGGTATCCCCCGGATTTGCCGTATATGGTACAGCTGTCGAACAAGCCGGTTGACCAGCCAAAAATGAAATCGACTGTGCCTTCTATGTAACAGTTCTTGAAATACTGTCGGCTGTTTTTGCCGTGCAGATACAGGGTATCCTGAAAACCCAGAAAGCGGCAGTTCTCAAATTTGAGCCGATCGCCATCGGTGCGTACAGCAACGGCTTGACCTACAGGGCCTGCACTGTTTTCAAAAGTGATGTTCTTTGCTTCGAATCCATCACCGTACACAAAAAAAGACGCGGAGCCCGATGTGCCGATGTTTTCCCCGAATTTGTTTTGCCTGCTGGCATAATCATCAAAAGTCAGGATGGTCTTCTCCACATCTTCCCCGATAAAGGAGACATTGGTGGCAGTGGAAGGTAGTAGGAGTTTTTCTTTATACGTACCGTTTTTGATATAAATGACGGTCCTTTTTGCCCTTAGCGGTGGCACGGCATTGATGGCATCCTGCACTCGTGTAAAATCACCACTTCCGTCAGCGGCCACCACGAAATCCGGTTTTACACGAACTTCAGTATGGTGGGGGTGAATTTGAACCGTGTTGAGCAAAAACAACAGCAATATCTGTTTCATAAAAGGGATGATTTCAAATGTTTTAGAACACTTTTTTTAAGAAGTCAGTACTGTATGTAAAGGTTTCTTCAAACCAGGGGTGCACGGTCCAGAACGAATGCGGAGAATCTGGAATTTCGTGCACTTCATAGTAGGTACCCGCTTTAGTCAATATTTTAATCATATCGTCCCTTCCGGCGTGAAAACGGGGTGCGGCAGAATTCACAAATAAAAATGGGGGTATGTGCTCATTGGCATATTCAAGAGCAGAGGCCGCTTTCCAGTTTGTCCAGTTTTCTGTTCGTGAGCCATCAAGCCATTTGGAGGCGGCTTTTCCTTCTGCATCCGCTTCAGGGTGGACAAATGAAACAATGCCGTCAATACTCAATACTGCCTGAACTTCACTGGAAAATTCAGCATAACCTTCATCGCCTTCCATAGACTTCAAGCCATTTGTTGCAGCGATCAGAGCCGCTAGTTGGGCGCCGGCAGAGCATCCATACACTGCTATTTTTTTCGGATTAATTCCGTATTCAGCAGCATGTGCCCGAATCCACCGAACAGCAGCTTTTAAATCGTACACGGCAGCAGGGAATATGGCTTCCGGACTCAGGCGATACTCCACCGGAATGGTAACATAACCCCTGGCAGCCAGTTGCTGAGCCATGGGAACCTCCATTTCCTTGCTGCCCGAACTCCAGCCACCTCCGTGGATCATCAATATAGCCGGACAACCTTTTCGCTTCTTTTTGGCCGGAGAAAAAATGTCGAGATGCAGTTCCCGTTCGCCGAGTTTGGCGTACACAACATTTCGCTTTTCGCCTACGCCTTTTGGCAAAGATTCATGAATGGGCGTTACCTGAGTATGACGTTTCAGGAGATGCTTGTAAGAGCTGTAAAGCGTATAGGAAGTGTCTCTGGGAAAGTCAGCAGTTTGGGCAACAAGCCTGTGTCGCGACGTGCCCAAACAAATAATAATCAATACCTGTATCCCAAGTTGAAACCTCATTCTGTACTTATTTAGTAATTCTGAACCAGTCGATATCTGCAAATCCACCTCGTTTTTTATTGTCGGAACTGCTGGAGAATACACCTACTTTGGCGCCAATCCATGTGTCAGGTTGTGCTTGAAACGGCTTTCCGATAGAATAAAAGTGGGTGCCATCGGTACTCCAGCTAAAACGGCACCAGCCGAGCGGTGATTCAACCTTAACCCGCATGAAAACTTCATTGCCAGGTAGCCGATGCTCATCCAGCATTTTTTCTGAGGCTCCGGATTTTGCCTTCAGACATTCGATCTGGCTGATTTTATAGCCTTCACTATCTCTATAAATAACCAGGCCGGCATAATCATTACCCATGACAAGCAGGCCCGCCCGCTTCCCATTCATGGCAATGGTGTCTACATTCCATGAGATGGAAGTAGTAGCTGTGAAATCGGGAGCAGGGAATTTTTGCAAAAGAAGGTTGGGAGACATCCACATGTTAATCTGGTCTTCCGGAAGCTTCATCGGAAACAAGCGCAGATATCCACTGCCGCGCATCAGCGCATACCAGGTCACCATCGGATTGGCATGCCATTGCCATTGAAGACCCAACTTGTCGCTGTTAAATTCATCATCTTCAGCAGGAGTGCAAATGGTTTCCGGATTGGTTTTTACAGGTTTTTCCCAATAGTAAACCGGTTCACCTATGCCATCGCCATCGCCATCTTTACCGATAACTGGCCAGCCATCTTTCCACTCCATGGGTTGAAGATGTACGATGCGCCCATAAGCTTCGCGATCCTGAAAGTGATAAAACCAGGATTTGCCTTCCGGTGTTTCCACCCAGGCGCCCTGGTGGGGCCCATTAGTCTCACTGCCGCCTTGTTCCAATACAATTTTCTCTTCATAAGGGCCGTACACATCTTTCGATCTCAGGGCCAATTGCCATCCGGTACTCACTCCTCCTGCCGGGGCAAATATGTAGTAATACCCGTCGCGTTTGTAAAACTTTGGGCCTTCGATGGTTGGATGAGCGTCATGCCCGTCAAATACGTGTTTCCCTTCATCCAGGGCTTTACTGCCATCTGGGGATAATTGATTTACCGTGAGCAGACTGTTTACCCCGGCGCGACTTCCAGCCCAGCCATGCACCAGCCAAACCTTGCCGTCATCATCCCAGAGCGGGCTTGGGTCAATCAGACCTTTGCCTTCCAATACGAGCACCGGTTCCGTCCATGGGCCTGCCGGATTGCTGGCTTTTACCATGTAAATACCAAAATCCGGATCACCCCAGTAAATGTAGAAGTGCTCATTGTGGTATCGAATGCAGGGCGCCCAGCATCCATCGCCGTGCCTGGGCACATTGAAATACTCTACAGGATATTGTTTTGGGAGCGCGTGCCCGATGATTGTCCAATGGATCATATCCCTGGAATGCAAAATGGGTAGTCCGGGAGTACAATTAAAACTGGAAGCCGTCATGTAATACTCTTTACCAACCCGTATTACATCAGGATCAGAATAATCGGCATAGATGATCGGATTCCTGTAGCGCCCATCTTGTAGGTCGGGCAGCCACACCTTTGAAGCAAAGCATTGTTCCATGCTCGCCTGTTTGGGTTGCGCTATTGAACTACAAACACACATTAACAGTACAACACTGACAAAAAATATTCTTCTCAAAAAGTTGAAACTCATGATTCCTGTTTTATCCACTTAGATTTTAACCGTATCCATTTTAGGCGCCAGGAAATGCATGATCAGCCAGGCAATGACGTATACACATCCGCAAATGAGAAATAGTACATTGTATCCGGCTCCAATATCACCGGCGGCTTTGTAAGAATCAAGCAATCTGCCCACCAACAAGGGGAACATGATGCCGCCAACAGCGCCTGCCATACCACCAATGCCCACAATGGAACTCACTGCCTTTTTAGGGAACATATCGGATGCAGTTGTGAAAATATTGGCGCTCCAGGCCTGGTGTGCAGCAGCGGCCAGACTGATTAGTCCAACAGCCACCCAAACATTGGTGGCGTATTTAGCCAAGATGATGGGTACTACACAAAGAGCGAAGATCAACATGGCTGTTTTTCTGGCTCTGAATACAGGCCATCCGAGTTTCATAAAGTATCCTGATAAATAGCCACCGCCAATACTGCCAATGGTAGTAGCAGTATACACAACCGCTAATTCCAGGCTTGGCTTTTTCAGATCAAGATGGAAAGTGCTGGAAAAATATGAAGGAAGCCAGAACAGGAAGAACCACCAGATGGGGTCGGTAAGCAGCTTGCCAAAGAAAAATGCCCATGTTTGGCGAATCTTGAACAGACTGAGCCAGTTTACCGGCTTTTCGTCGGGTTCCGGATCATCGCTGTGTATGTAATCGTATTCTTCCTTGCTGAGTTTTTTGTGTCTTGATGGTATCTCGTAATAGATGATCCAAAACACAAGCCAGATAAAACCTATGGCACCTGTGATGATAAATGCTTCCTGCCAGCCCCATACACCCAGTATCCACGGAACCATGATTGGAGCTACTACGGCACCAATATTGGCACCGGAGTTAAAAATACCGGTTGCAAGCGCTCTTTCTTTTTTTGGAAACCATTCAGCAACAGACTTAATAGCAGTTGGAAAGTTCCCGGATTCGCCAAGACCCAAAGCAGCCCTGGCAGCACCAAAGCCGAAAGTACTCTTGGCAAAGGCGTGAGCTATGGCGGCAATACTCCAGGTTATGATGGAAATGATGTACCCTTTCTTTGTACCCAGCCAGTCAACTATCCTTCCAAAGAACAACATACCCAGGGCATAAGCCGCGGAAAAGGCCATTACAATGTTGCCATAATCCGTTTCTGTCCATTCAAAAGCTGTTTCAAGGGTGGGTTTCAAAAGCCCGATCACCTGGCGGTCCAGGTAGTTGATGGTAGTGGCAAAAAACAGAAGTGCCACTACTGTCCAGCGGTATTTTCCAATTGCTTGTTGCATGTTGTACAGGGTAGTTGGGTTTATGAATTGAAAATGTAAGTCAATTAAGATTTGGCAGATTGCCTTTCCAGGATGTAGTCGCTTAGCCTGCGAACCCGCAAACTAAGAACTGTCGAGTCAGTAGCAGCATCGCCTTTAAAAAGCTGGGATCCCATACCCACTGCCTGCACGCCGGCGTCAAGCCACTCTCCAATACTTTCCCGGGTCGGATGCACGCCTCCTGTAACCATCAATGGTACTTTGGGCATTGGTCCTCGCAGGGCTTTGATGTAATCAGGGCCTACTATGTTTCCAGGGAAAACTTTGACCAGTGCAGCGCCCATATCCCAGGCCGTCCAGATTTCATTCAGCGTCAAGGCGCCAGGCATCCAGGGTTTTTTGTGCTCCTGGCAAACCTTGGCAACGTCTGAAGTAGTAACCGGCTGAACCACGAAGTCAGCCCCTGCCGCCAAAAATTTTTCTGCATCGGATGCCGTGAAAATGGTTCCAATGCCAATTTCCATATCAGGGCAATGCTCACGCACGAAAGGCACCAGCTCCTTGAACACTCCAAAAGCCGATTCTCCGCGATTGGTGAATTCAAAGAAGCGCAGGCCGCCATCGTAACACGCTTTTACGACCTGACAAGAATATTCCGCATCTGCATGGTAGAATACCGGAACGATGGGGTTAGCTATAAGTTTATCAAGCACAGATTAGTCTGATTTAAGTTTTTCGTTTGTTTATCGAAGGAGGCGGCCAGAGACATCTCCTTCCATGACTTGTTCCACCTCAGCCGCACTTACCACATTGAAATCGCCTTCAATGGTATGTTTCAGGGCTGAAGCAGCTGTTGCAAATGACAATGCCTTATTGGTGTCTTCGTATTTTAAGGAACCGTAAATAAACCCGGCCATAAAGGCATCACCACCGCCGATACGGTCAACAATAGGTTTGAGATCAAACGTGGGTGACTCAATCATTTGCTTGCCATCAAAGCAAAGGCCTGTCAGGCGGTTGTGATTGGCACTCAGTGTATCCCTCCGGGTGGCAATAATTTTCTTAAGATTCGGAAAGCGGTCCATCATCTGAGTGGCCATGCTTTCAAAATCACTGGATCTGATACTAAAAATGTCCTCCGCATCTCCAACAGTGCAAACAATGACATCACAATCAGCCACGAGATCGGGCATCACTTCAGAGGCTTTTTTTCCATATTGCCAAAGCACCCTTCTGTAATTCACATCGGCACTGATGCTGACACCAAGTTTTTTTGCCGTCTTCACTGCATCAGAACATGCTTCAGCTGCAGAAGCTGACACGGCGGGGGTTATCCCAGTCCAGTGAAACCACCTGGCATCTCTGAATATTTCATCCCAGTTAAATGCAGCTGGGTTGAGCTTTGCAAAGGCCGATTCATAGCGGTCGTACACAATCCGACTTGGCCGGATACCGGCACCAACCTCCATGAAATACAATCCAAGACGGCCATCCTGAAACACAAAATGGCTGCTGTCAATACCGCTTTTATGAAAAAACGCAGCGGCAGACTTCCCCAGGTCATTTTCAGGGAAAACTGTCACGTGAGCCGCTGAAACACCCATTTGGGCCAGTGCGGCCGCGGCGTTTGCCTCGCCGCCTCCATAAGTAATATCCAGGCCATTTGCCTGGGCAAAACGCTGATGGCCGGGTGCCGTCAGTCGCATCATAATCTCTCCAAATGTTACTACAGTTGCCATGCCCGGATTCCAAAGTTTAGTGTAAGATGCTTCAAGGAATGAATTTTTTCTCAGATTTAGTTTTGGAATCCAAAAAAGCCCGCTGCATTGCGGTAGGAAATATCGCGGATCACTTCACCTATCCATTCCATTTCATCGGGCAGTTCCCCGTTTTCAATTTCATGGCCAAACAGGTTGCAAATTGTCCTCCGGAAATACTCATGGCGAGGGTAGGAGAGGAATGATCGGGAGTCGGTGAGCATGCCAACAAAATGACTTAACATACCCATATTCGAAAGGGCATTCAATTGCTTTTCCATGCCGTCTTTCTGATCCAGGAACCACCAGGCCGAACCGAACTGCACCTTACCGGCCACAGAACCATCATTAAAATTGCCTACCATAGTGGCCATTAACTCATTGTCGGCAGGATTTAGGTTGTACAAAATGGTTTTCGCCAGTTTGTTCTCATTGTCGAGACGGTCGAGGAAACGCGCCAGAAATTCGCCTTGCTTGAAATCGCCGATGCTGTCCCAGCCGGTATCCGGGCCCAGGCGACGCATGGCGCGTGAGTTGTTGTTGCGCAAAGCACCCAGGTGAAATTGCTGAACCCAGCCTTTTTCATGATCCCAAAGCGCAAATTCATGCAACAGGGCGCTTTTAATTTTTAAGGTCTCTTCGAGGTCAAGAGCCTCGCCGGAGCGCACTTTGCTGAATATCCGTTTGATTTCCTGCTCTGTGTACACTTCTGCATAAATATGCTCCAAGCCGTGATCGCTCAAACGACAATTGTTTTGAGCAAAAAAGTCGTGACGGTTTTTCAGCGCTGTGAGGAAATCATCGTAATTGCTGATTTGGACGCCTGACACGGAGCTCAATTTATCTGTCCAGGTGTTAAATGCGGCAGGGTCTTCCACAGCCATGGCTTTATCGGGACGATATGCCGGATATACTTTTAGGCCGAGATTTGAATCTTTAGCCATTTGTTGATGGTATTCCAGATTGTCGGTCGGATCATCCGTAGTGCACACTACCTGTACATTCATTTTACGCAGCAAATTGCGCACTGAGTATTCGGGCTGACGCAACATTTCGCTGGCCTTTTCATACACTGCTTTCGCTGTTTTGGCATTCAATAGATCAGATATGCCGAAATAGCGCTGGAGCTCCAAATGTGTCCAGTGATAAAGCGGGTTGCGGAGAGTGTAGGGTACAGTTTCGGCCCATTTCTCAAACTTTTCCCAATCGCTTGCCGAACCGGTACAATAATCCTCAGAAACGCCGTGGGTGCGCATGGCACGCCATTTATAGTGATCTCCATACAGCCACACCTGCGTAAGATTTTCGAAGTTGTGATCTTCCGCAATTTGTTGCGGGGGCAGGTGGTTGTGGTAATCTATGATTGGCATTGGCGCAGCAAACTCGTGATAAAGCCGCTGCGCCGCCGACGTATGAAGTAAAAAATCCTTGTCTAGAAATGGTTTCATCTAAATCATTATTAAGATTAGGTATTAAAGAGAAATGCCCCGCTTCCAGGGTATAAAATCGTCCTGGCCGAGGCGCATGGCGGCTACGTCTTTTTTGCCGCTGGCTACATCAATTACCAGATCCAACAGGTCTGCTGCCGACTGTTCAATGGTTTTCATGCCTTCAATTACAGGGCCGGTATCGTAGTCGATGATATCGGGCATTCTTTGGGCCAGTGCCGTATTGCTGGAAACCTTCACTACAGGAGCAATGGGGTTGCCGGTTGGCGTGCCAAGACCTGTTGTGAACAAAACGATGTTGGCTCCAGCTGCTACCTCTGCAGTGGTGCTTTCCACATCATTTCCCGGGGTACATAACAGATTGAGTCCTGCCTTGCTAACTTTATCCGGATAGTCCAAAACATCCATTACAGGTGAAGTGCCTCCTTTTTTGGCTGCTCCCGCTGATTTGATGGCATCGGTGATCAATCCGTCGCGAATATTACCGGGTGAAGGATTCATATCAAATCCACTGCCGGCTTCTTTGGCCCGTTGATTATAGGTATTCATAAGCCCTGAAAAACGCGCAGCTGTTTCGCGATCTGAGCATCTGTCGCACAGCTCCTGTTCAACACCGCATAATTCCGGGAATTCTGACAATACTACTGATCCACCAAGCGCTACAAGGGTATCTGACAATTGTCCTAAAGTGGGATTTGCCGATAGTCCGGAAAAGCCATCAGAACCGCCGCATTCCAATCCAATGCATAATTTGGAAAGAGGTGCCGGTTTCCGTTCCAGTTTATTGGCTTCTATGAGCGCGGCAAAGGTTTTCTTTAACGCTTGTGCAATCAGTTCTGATTCTTTCCCAACTTTCTGCTGTTCCAGTACGATCAGTGGTTTTTGGAAATTCGAATCGCGCTTGGCTATTTCTTCCATCAGCATAGGCACCTGGGCATTCTGACAGCCCAGACTCAGCACTGTGGCGCCTGCTACGTTTGGATTGGTAATATATCCGGCTAGTAATCCACAGAGTGCCTGTGAATCCTGTCGTATGCCGCCGCATCCACCTTCGTGGGTTAAGAATTTTATGCCATCCACATTGGGAAACAGCCTTGTTGGGGCAGTTTCCGGGTTTGTCAGTAATTCAGTTTCCAGAATATCCGAAACATTTTTTCCGGCTTTGTATAACTGCACCAATTCCTGTGTAAGCGTGCGATAACCACGCTTTTTTTCGTAGCCAAGATCATGCACCAATGCCTCGCGGAGTACATTGACATTGCGGTTTTCACAGAAAACCATCGGAATTACCAGCCAATAATTGGCAGTTCCTACTGAACCATCGGCGCGATGATAACCCAGAAACTCACGTCCACTCCAGGCAGACACATCCGGCGCGGTCCATTCAGCCATTTTTTTAACGTCCAGACTAAAGCTGTTCGTGGCGTGTTTGAGGTTTTCTGTAGTCAGCACTGCTCCGGCAGCGATAGGGCTTTGTGCCTTGCCTACAAGTACGCCATACATACGCACCTCATCGCCGGGATTGAGCGTTTCAGCGGCAAACTTGTGTTTAGCCGGCACATCCGACACCAGTTGCCAACTATGTCCGTTCAACTGGACAGTTTCACCTTTGGCAAGGTTGTCGAGCGCTACAATGGCATTGTCATGCGGGTGTATCTGTAAGACTCTTTGCTTCATTTTTTATAACCAAATCGTGTAAAACACTGGCAGCTCCCTGTTGGAGAATATCTTCAACAAACTGGCTCACTCTTTGACTGAATCCGGGTAGTTTTGAAAGGTCGTGTCCCCAGAATTTTTTGTCAGACAAGACTTCCTGAGCAATGTCCTCAGGTGCAAAATTTCGCCATTTATCCTTGAAGTACTCGGCATTTTCATCCTGCACTGAGTGTTTGTTTTCCCGAAAGTAACATAGAAAAGCGGCAAAGCCCAAGGCAAAATACATGGGAGCAAGCTTGCCTTTCCTGTAATGCTCCAAAACCAGCGGAACATTGCGCATTTTCATTTTGGTAGAATACTGAACGGTAATGCTCGTCCAGAAATGCTCCACAAATGGATTTCTGAAGCGGTCCAACACCTGGTGGGCAAATTGCTCGGCATCTTTTGTTGGAATGTCAACCGGAATTGCCGGAATGATTTCTTGAAACATCAGATTCTTGATATAGCCGGACATGGCTTCGTCTTCCATGGCTTCGCTTACGGTTTGGAATCCCGCCAGGATAGCCAGGCCACAGCTAAGCGTGTGAGTGCCATTTAGTAACCTGAGTTTGCGTTCGCGATATGTATCAATATTAGGTGCTACAATTACAGATTCCGGGTTTGCTTGCTGAAACGATAGGATTTTAGCCACCTGTTCATCACCCTCTATGGCCCAAAGGCAATATGGCTCTGACACGGTAAACAGACTGTCCTGATACCCAAGTGTTTCTTGTAGGGATTTTACCAGTTCTGGGGCAGGTTGGCCAGGTACAATGCGATCGACTAGGGAATTGCAGAAGGTGCAGGACTCTTCGAGCCATTCGATAAATCCGTATTCCAGATTGTTGAGATGAGCCAGTTCCAGAATGATCGACTCGAGTAATGAGCCATTTTTAGGCAACAACTCGGTTGGTACAATCACCAGCCCTTTTGACCTGTCGCCTTCAAAATGGCGGTATCTGGTGTATAAGAATGAGAGCAGTTTACCGGGAAAAGACTCGGGCGGCGTTTCCTTAATGTCTTCTGAAACCAGTTGAATGCCGACTTCGGTTGTGTTGGAAATCACAATTTCAAGGTCGGGACTTTCGGCTAGTTCCAAAATTTCCTTCCATTGTTTTTTTGCAGAAAGCACGCGGCTAATAGCGGATGAAATGATGTTTTCATCAATCTGTTCGCCATTTTCTATTCCGCGCAAACAAATGGTGTACAAGCCATCCTGCTTATCAAAGGCTGTTGCGCTTCCCGAGTCAGTGGATTTTACCACCACCACGCGGCCATTGAACACTCCTTGTCGGTTTGCTTTATTGATCAAATAATCGGGGAGAGCCCTTAGCAGCGCACCGGTACCAAATTGAAGCACCTTCTCAGGAAGAGAAAAATCGGCCAACTCAGGCCGGTCTTGTAAAAACGCTTTTGAAAGATGATCCATACTTTATTATTTTTTCTTGACTGCTTGCCGAGCCAGTAATTTCCAATTGTCATCCTGTTTAACCCATACCAGCAACACATCCAACTGAACGGTTCCGGGGCCTTTACCGGCATCGTTGGTTACGGCATCAAGGCTGTGCCTCACTGTCGCGGTGTTGCCTACGACAGAAATCCTTTGTCCGGTCAGCTTTATTTCTTTGAAGTCCGATCTACCCGAAACGAGTTGATCTACAAATTCCTGTTTGTTCTCAACCTTTCCACTTGAATGACCATACGTAAGTTTATCAAGGGCGATGGCTTCCAGGGCATCCTTATCACCTGAAATTAATGCCAGGCGAAGTGTTTCTACAGCCGCAGCTACTTCTTCTTCCTGCTTGTCCAGAGGATTCTGCAAAAGCCATGCGGCCAGGTCTGAGGCTGCCCCGAAGTTGTCGAAATCATCCGGCAATTTCTTCCCGTCTACATATTCATTGTAGAGCCATGGGTCGCCTAGCGCAAAAACACGACCCTTTCCATAAGCTGCGCTGGCCATAATTACATCACCGCCTTCGGTTAGTACAGCTTTGGCAGGCGTTTCAATATCCAGTGTACTGATCTCTTTAATGTAGAGCTTGCGTCCTGTTTCGAAAACCCTGTTCATGTCAGGAATGGTGATGGCGCCTTGCTCAAACTGGTTGTTCTTCACCATGTTGCGGTTTTTGTTGGAAAACCGTATTCCGAAGTTTTCTGCCAGTTTATTGAAATGTGAAATCTCGCAATTGCTGGTATCGTTGGCGAACATAACCAAGGTTCCTCCGGCATTAACCCAGTTTTTGATGGCAGTAATATGCTGACCTTCAATGTATTTCGGGTCTTTGGTCTCCTTAGGTGTATCCGGGTCTACAATGATGTAAACATCTGCATTTTGCAGGTTTTGTTCTGTAGGGCCTTCCATCAGGGATGTCGTGGAGGCTCCCAGGTCGCGAAATATCTGTCCCCACCAGGCAAAGCCGGAGTTCTGAAGATCATCCCATGTATAGTGAAATACTTTACCGTCTTTTATTTCGTGGTTGAAATACTGGTCAAGCAAAACTGTCTTGCCATCTCCAAGTTTATTTGTTGGCAAACGTTCCATTTCCAGGCTGGCCAGAATAAACGGACCGGCGCCTTTCAGGTCATCTCTTCGGGTAGGTTCGGATATGTAATACTCAAAACTGCCATCGCGATACGGATTGCCGCCCAGGCCGGCCACGCTGCACACCTTATCCAGGTGCCAGCTGCGATCCTCATCCTGCACCATGAATTCGCGGATGATTCCTGCGTAGCCTTTTTGAGCTACATCCAGGTAGCTTTCGCTGATATATCCCAGTCTGACCGCTTTTAACAGGCAATAGGTAAACATACAGGATGCAGAGGCCTCGAGATAGTTTCCTTTTTTATCGCTCATATCCAACACCTGATACCATAGTCCGCTTTTGCTGTCTTGAACACTGGAGACTGCCTGTGCCAGGCGATTGAGGATGGCGATGATCTCTTTCCTTTTTGGATGATCGGTTGGGAAATAATCGAGTACATCTACGAGGGCCATGCTGTACCAGCCCATGGCCCTTCCCCAGAAATGAGGCGAGGTGCCAGTATTTTTGTTGGCCCATCGCTGCTCTTTGCTTTCGTCCCAGGCGTGATAGAGCAACCCTGTTTTAGGATCTCTTGTATGGGATTCCACCCAGATGAACTGATTGGCGATGTCATCAAAATTCTTTGGTTCGTTGAAAAGCAGACTGTATTCGGCATAAAAGGGCTCGCCCATGTACAGGCCATCCAGCCACATCTGCCAGGGGTACCGTTTTTTGTGCCAGAACCCGCCTTCCTTGGTTCGCGGATGTTCGTCGAGTTGGGAGCGCAGAAGTTGTGCTGCCTTGCGGTATTTTTCCTTTCCGGTTTGCTGCCACAACATCAAAACAGGTCTGCCAGGCGTAATATGGTCTATGTTGAAAACGTCTTTTTTGTACGTGCGTATGTCGCCATCCTCCTGGACATACAGATCCATTTGTTTTTGGATGTAATCAAAATACACGCCTTTACCCGTGCTACGCCACACCTGTTCAATGCTTTTCATGAACAGGCCCAGTTCGTAATCCCAACGAGCCGGTTTTTCCTTGTTATAGCAAAATGAATCGGCGTGGGTTGTCATCAGGGTTTGAGCCATTCGCTCCGACCATTTTTCAGGATTCTGTGCCTGAAGAATGGAGATGCTGGCTGCAAAAAAAAGTGCGGTAAATATGGATGGTCTTATCTTCATTTCTTGTTGATGATTCCGTGAGGGACGCCTTCTCCAAATCCGATCCCCAGGGCTTCGGCATTGGTATTTTTTAGATTGATGGAAGTATTTCCTACTCCTTCTACCTGAAGGAATTTATTTGCTTTTCCTCCAATCTTCATGTTTTCAAAACTCAGATTCCGAACACCTTTGGCCAGAATACCTGGTTCCTCTTTGTCTGTGTGCAGCGTAATGTTATCGAGGTGAATGCCATTTGATTCTACACAAGTGATGCCGTGAGTGGTATGAAAAACACTATTACTGATGTTCACGTTTTGCACGTTCATTTCCGGCAATCCCTGTGCGTACAAGGCGTATTGCCCTCCCTTGCAGGCAATGTTTTGAATGTAAAAGTTTCTGAACACGGGTGTTTCCTCAGTAACCGGTTTTTTGTCCATTTGAGGGTTTTTTAAGGCTTCTGCAGCCTCTTTACCGTTGTAGTACATATCAAACAAGATGGCCTCAGAAGGAATATCTGTCATGTTGATGTCTGTGATGTAGATGTTTTCCACTACACCGCCCCGGCCTCTGGTGGTCTTGAATCGAAGGCCGATGTCAGAACCCAGGAAGGTGCAGTTGCTCACAAAGATGTTGTTTACACCACCCGACATTTCTGAACCAACCACAAATCCACCATGGGCCTTGTACACCTTGCAACCGGTCACAAAACCATCGGAGGTGGGTACACCGCGTTTGCGCCCTTCTTCATTGCGACCCGATTTGATGCATACGCCGTCATCGCCTGTGTCAAATACACAGTCTTCTATGTTGAAATAACGAGTGCTTTCTACATCCACACCATCGCCATTTTGCGCATAGGAAGGATTTTTCACCGTTACATTCCGTAGCGTCAGATGTTTGCAAAGCAAAGGGTGAATGGTCCAGGCAGGTGAATTCTGAAAGGTGGGTCCGTCAATCATCACCACATTGCAGTTGCGCAGACTCACCATGTTTGGACGAAGAAATTCCTTGATCTCCATGGCCTTGGCTTCGTCAAACCCTTCGTCTATCACGCCGGGGCGATTCATAGTGGAACCTTTCAGCGCCCTTTCGGTTGGGTACCAGGTTGATTTTGATTCGTCAAGGACGCCACCGCTGGACGTGATTTGTTTCCACTCGCTTTGGGTAACCTTTGATTTTTTTAGTGGTCTCCAGGCGAGTCCGGCGCCATCAAAGATGCCATCGCCGGTAATGGCAATGTTTTCAAGATCCATACCGCTCAAGGGCGACTGGTTGCGGATAGCATCCAGACCTTCCCAATTGGTGCGAACAAGTGGGTATTGATCCTGATCTTCCGTGAATTGAACCAGGGCACCTCTTTCCAAATGCAGGTTCACATAACTTTGAAGAGTGATTGGTCCGGTTAGCCATAAGCCGGCTGGGATAAGAACCACACCTCCTCCGTGACTGGCACAGGAATCGATGGCTGTATTGATGGCTTTTGTATTCAACTCAATTCCTCCTGCAACAGCTCCATAGTCCCGGATATCAAAGGTGTCCTTGTGAAACTCAGGGGTGTTGACAATCGGCAATTCGTACGTGTACTTGCCAGGGAAGGCTGTTTTCTTTAGAAAGGCTGCAAGCGGCAATTCAATTTCTCTGATTCCTTCTGCCACCAAAGAAGCCACCATTTTTGCCCCAAATGGTCTGAAGTGCGTATTGTCGTTTAGTCCATCAGGACGATTTGGATATACCCCGGCCTTTAAGTTCATGAACATGGCTTTGGAGTCATCAGGCCCCAGCTTCTCCAACAAGGCTTTGCTTTTCGCCCAGAGGTCGATCATGGGTACTTTTTCCGATTTTGCTACTTCACGGACAACGGAAGGATAATCCCCATGCTTGTCTACAAACCCGCCATTTGAATCAAAATTCCGGCGTACAACCGGCGTAAGCAATACCGGTTGGGCACCTTTTGCTCTGATTTCTGAAATGAACCTCTTCAAGTTGGCTCTGTAATCTGTCTGAGCCGGTGCATACCGTGTTGTATCACTTTCTTTAGAGTCGTTGTGTCCAAACTGCATAAAGACATAGTCGCCGGGTTTCACATTTTTCATCATGGCATCCCAATGGCCCAGAGTTCTAAAACTTTTGGTAGATCTCCCATTGACGGCATGGTTTTCAAATCTCACCTCCGTTGTATCGAAAAGATCAGGGATGGCCATTCCCCATCCGTGCTCCGGATAGGCAGATTCTTTTTTCTGCGACATGGTAGAATCGCCTGCCAGAAAAACAGTAGGGCGCTCTTTTTGGTCGAATGACAAGACAAATAAAGGAAAAAGAAGAAGGAGTATATTTCTCACGCTGGTTAAGTTTAAGCCAATTCTGAAAGTGTCAAAAGGTCCATATCGGCAAATGACTGGTTCTCACCGGCCATTCCCCAGATAAACGAATATGCCATGGTGCCGCAGCCGGCATGTATGCTCCATGGTGGCGAAATGGCCGCCTGGTGATTTTCCATCCAAAGGTGCCGGGTTTCATCAGGGCGACCCATCAGATGGAGCACCCGTTGATCCGCTGGCACGTCGAAATAACAATACACCTCCATGCGGCGGTCGTGTGTATGCGGCGGCATGGTATTCCAAACGCTTCCGTTTTCGAGGGTGGTAAGTCCCATCACCAGCTGGCAGCTTTCAATACCATCCGGGTGGATGTATTTGTATATCGTGCGTGCATTGGCGGTTTCGGCCGAGCCTAAACTGTTTGGATTCGCTTCTGCTGCAGTCATCAGACGGTTTTCACATACTCTGTGTGCCGGACTGCTCAGAAAAAAGAACTGAGCCGGGTTTTGAGCCGAGTTGCTACTGAAATGTACTTTTTGGGTTCCCTTTCCCAGGTACACACAATCCAGTTTGTCGAGTTTGTAGTTTTCAGCACCGGCTGAGATGCTTCCCGGGCCACCCACATTAATGATCCCTATTTCCCGTCTTTCCAGAAAAAAATCAGCCCTCAATTCAGCAGGCGCCTCCAGTGCAAGCGTTTTATCTAGAGGAAATGCCCCGCCAACGATCATTCTGTCGTAATGGCTGTAAGTCAGTGTTATTTCGTTTTTTGAAAACAGGTTTTGCACCAGAAATTCATTTCTTAGTGCGGCTGTATCCATGGTGGCCACTTCTCGCGGACTGCATGCCTGCCTAATGTTCATAAAATACTGTTGGTTTATTGCCTGGCAGAATTAGCTAATAAGCTAATTAGCCAATTAGCTAATTTTTAAATTTTACATTAGCTAATTATCTCATTATCGAATTAGCTAATTATCACATTAAAGATCATCTTCCCATCCAACCGCCATCTACGGTCAGAATGGTTCCGTTTACATAATCAGAGGCATCTGAAGCCAGAAAGACAACCGGACCTTTGAAGTCGTTGGGTGTTCCCCAGCGACCAGCCGGTATTCTGTCGAGAATGGCTTTGTTTCGAACAGCGTCTTCCCGAAGCGCTTTGGTATTATCGGTGGCTATGTAACCAGGGGCAATGCCATTCACTTGAACCCCTTTGGAGGCCCATTCATTGGCCAGGGCTTTTACCAAGCTGCCCACGGCGCCTTTGCTTGCAGCGTACCCCGGCACATTTATGCCACCTTGAAATGTTAACAGGGATGCGGTGAAAATGATTTTTCCGCCACCCTTTCTCACCATATCTGCTCCAAATTCGCGGGAAAGGATAAATGGCGCATCCAGATTTATATCCAGCACCTTATCCCAGTATTCATCCGGGTGTTCGGCAGCAGGTGCACGCATGATGGTTCCTGCATTATTAATCAGAATATCAAGATGCGTAAAATCACTTTTAACCTGTTGAATAAAGCCATACAGGCTGTCCCGATTGGAAAAATCTGCTTGATACGTGTGAAATTTTCTTCCCAAAGCCCTGACTTTGAGCGCCACATCACTGTCATCTCTCAGGCTGTGGGAAACACCTATAATATCAGCGCCAGCTTCAGCCAGTCCAATCGCCATACTTTCTCCGATGCCCTTGGAACAGCCCGTAACCAGGGCTATTTTACCGTGAAGATCAAAAAAGGATGGAACTGGCATAAAAAGAATATTAAGGATAGAAAGTGGCAGGTACAGCGAATAAAATTTTACAATAATCCCTGTCCTTAGTGGAAAGGTAGTTTTTAGCCTGAGCTTTCAGCAAACAAATGCCTGTATTTTTCTACGCAATCGTTATCGGGAACGTTCCCAATTGGTGGACTGTATTTAGCTAATGTTAAAAATGCTATCTTTGATCGTTGAAGATTGTAGCCCTGCATTCATGGACAACATTACCATAAAAGACATTGCCAAAGCACTTAACCTTTCTACTTCTACGGTGTCGCGGGCTTTGCGAGACAGTTATGAGATAAGCCCTGAAACCAAACGGATGGTGTTGGAATACGCTGAGAGGATGCATTATCGCCCCAATCCCATTGCCCTGAGTCTGAAGGAGAACCGCAGCCAGTCCATTGGCGTAATGGTTCCAGAAATTGCCAATAACTATTTTTCCCAGGCCATTAATGGTATTGAAGCAGCCGCTTATGAAAGAGGCTATCACGTAGTCATTAGCCAAAGTCAGGAATCATACGAACGGGAAATAGCGGAAGTTGAACATTTAGCTTCCCGAAGAGTAGATGGCTTGCTGATGTCCCTTTCCAGCCACACAGCAGATGTGAGCCATTTAAAATCACTTCAGTCAAGAGGTATGCCTCTGGTGTTTTTTGACCGAATCCCATCAGACATTGAAACCCATAAGGTAATAGCAGATAATAAGGGAGGCGCCTTTGAAGCAGCAGACCATCTACTAGAAACGGGACGCAGAAGTATTGCGCACATTACCAGCCAGCCAGGCTTGTTTATTACTCGTGAGCGATTGCAGGGGTATAAAGATGCCTTGCAGAAACATAATGTGCCATTCCGGGAGGAGTTGGTAAAATATTGCAGCTATGCCAGCGATGAGGTAGAGCGCAATATCGATGCGTTATTTTCTTTGCCGCAGCCCCCGGATGCTTTTTTTACGGCATCTGATCGCCTTGCTTTACCATATTATGCCGGGTTGAAAAAACGCGGATTTCGAATCCCGGAGGATGTGGCGTTTTTGGGGTATTTCAACCTCAATGTATCCGACTTGCTGGATCCACCCATGAGCGTGGTGGTACAGCCCGCCTTTGAAATGGGTCATAAAGCAGCTGAACTCTTGTTGGATCTGATAGAGGCTAAACAGAAGCCGGATGCCTATCAAACGGTGAACCTTTCGACAAAACTCATTATTAGAGGGTCGTCACTGGGTAAAGAATAATTTTACCATATTAATATTGCAGCCATTTAATAGCTAGCGGGTTCAAACTGCTGGCACTTATCAAATATGAACATAAAAAGCATTATTCCATGCATGCTGGGTTTGTTACTTGCAATTTTGGTAAACGCCCAAAATTACCCGTATCAATCAGATGTACTTTGGGTGACCCAACCAAGCCATGACAACTGGCTTTATAAAATTGGAGAGGAAGCCACTGTTTCTGTAGCTCTGTATGAATTTGGTATTCTGCGAAATGATCTGGAAATACAGTACAGCATCGGACCGGATATGTTGCCGGCAGACAATGAAGGGACTGTAACGCTTCGTAATGGAGACGCTAATATTTCGTTGGGCACCATGACTGAGCCGGGGTTCAGGGATTGCAGACTTTCTGTTTCGCTACATGGTAAAGTATATCGGCATCACATCAAACTAGGATTTGAACCTGAAAATTTAGAGCCGTACACGCAAATGCCCTCAGATTTCGAATCATTTTGGGAAAATGCCAAAATGGAAGCAGCCAAGTGTCCGTTTAAGATTGAAAAGGAGTTTGTCCCAGAATACTCCAGTGACAAAGTGGATTGCTATTTGGTGAAATTACAGGCATACAAGAAGAACAATTTTGTTTATGGCTACCTGACCATCCCCAAAAAAGAAGGAAAATTTCCGGTGGTTTTTGCGCCTCCCGGGGCCGGTATAAAACCCATGAATCCTTTAAAAGATATTTTCTATGCCGAAAACGATGTCATTCGATTTGATATGGAAATACACGGTATCCGACCAAACCTGGATGCCGATACATACAGGGAAATCAGCCGGGCTTTTGGCGAGGGGAATAACAGCTATCTGGTTAACGGCCTTGATGACCGTGATTCCTATTACATGAAAAAAGTGTACCTGGCCTGCGTTCGAGCCCTGGATTATCTGACAACCTTGCCTGAATGGGATGGCAAAAATCTGATCGCTCAGGGAGGAAGCCAGGGTGGGGCGCTGTCGTTGATTGTCACAGGTCTTGACTCAAGAATAACGGCCTGTGCCGCCAATCACCCGGCCCTGAGTGATATGGCCGGGTATAAAGCCGGCCGGGCTGGTGGCTATCCGCATCTGTTCACAAAATTTGATGGGATGGATACACCGGAAAAGCTAAACACCATGGCGTATTACGATGTGGTAAATTTTGCGAAAAAGATAAAAGTGCCGGTATTTATGACCTGGGGATTTAATGACGATGTTTGTCCACCAACCACCAGCTACATCGTGTACAATGTTTTAAGCTGTAAAAAAGAAGCCTTGATCACCCCTGTGAATGAACACTGGATTTCCCTGGAAACCCGGCACGGCATTCTGGACTGGATTAAGCGCAATTTGAAGTGAATTAAGTCTCAATTTTGAGGAGCCCTTGAGTATTTCTGATTTCCGATTTGTTCGATTTGATAATTATCACATTAATCACTTACCTTTGTCCCCAACAATTCATTATCCGGTTTGTGTCCGCCCTGGACAACAAGTTTTCCCCAAAAACTTTACACCATGTAGGGCTGTGATAAAGCCCGACGCGTACGACTCCGGACACTTTTAACTCAATGTTATTTAAAGACTTATCTCTTATCGAGCCGCTATTACGCGCGCTCGAAACCGAGGGCTACGAAAGCCCTACACCCATTCAACAACAAGCCATTCCACCCGTACTAGACAGTCATGATCTGTTGGGATGTGCCCAGACCGGCACCGGAAAAACAGCCGCCTTTGCGCTGCCTATCCTGCAAAAGCTTCAGACAGAGCTGCGCTCTAAAAAAGGACATCGCATCAAAGTACTGGTACTGACTCCCACCCGCGAACTGGCCATTCAGATCGGAGACAGCTTTACAGCCTACGGTCGTTTTTTGGATCTGCGCAACCTGGTAATTTTTGGTGGTGTGTCTCAGCATTCACAAACGCAGGCATTACATCGCGGTACAGATATCCTGGTGGCAACTCCGGGCCGACTGCTCGATCTGATCAACCAGGGATACATTGATTTAAGCGATCTGGGAATTTTTGTACTGGATGAAGCCGACCGCATGCTGGATATGGGTTTTATCCACGATGTCAAGAAAGTCATCGCCCGACTTCCGAAACAACGTCAGACCTTGTTTTTCTCGGCAACGATGCCAAAAGAAATAGCTTCGCTAGCCGATTCCATTTTGACAAACCCTGTCAAAGTAGCGGTTACCCCTGTTTCTTCTACGGCTGAAAAAATCGATCAGGCGGTTTATTTTGTTGGCAAAGCAGACAAAAGACATTTGTTGGTGCATTTGTTAGAAGACCAGAGCATTAAATCTGCCCTGGTATTTTCGAGAACCAAACACGGCGCGAACAAAATTGCGCAAATGCTGTCGAAAGCCCGGATCAGCGCGGAAGCCATCCACGGAAACAAATCCCAGAATGCACGCCAATCGGCGCTGACTGGTTTCAAAAACGGGAAAATACGAGTGTTGGTAGCTACTGATATTGCTGCACGTGGCATAGACATCGACGACCTCACGCACGTAATTAATTTCGATTTGCCCAATATCCCGGAAACCTATGTTCACCGCATTGGCCGAACCGGAAGAGCAGGTGCCAGTGGCATTGCGCTGTCATTTTGCGACTCCGAAGAACGTCCTTATCTGAAAGACATTCAAAAGCTGACCGGAATTCAGATACCGGTCATTGAAGATCATCCTTATGCGGCAGATTCCGGCAAGCCTTTTGTTCCACAAGCCTCTGAAGAACGCAGCAACAGACCGAAAAAGAGCCGTGACCGAAGCAGGAAAGAAAAGCCGGCGTTTGTGCGAGAAGGCAATCAAAATCCTGTGAGGGAGGAGTCAGGAAAACCGGAATCCGGATCGTCTAAAAATCCCAGGAGAGATTCCGAACGGAACCAAAACAGAGCAGAACAGAGCAACCGCAATAAAAAGCAGTTTTCTCCAAAAAAGGATGCCGAGAGACGGCCTGATCGCAATCAGTGGCGCGAGAAAAAATCTTCAGATGGTCAGCAAAATCGTTCTGAAAAAAGAGAGGAATCAAGCCTGTTCTCTTCAAGAAAAAAGCGGTACGCCTCTATTCTGGAAGTAGCGCAATTGGAAAAGCAGCCATCATTCAAAAAGCCAAAGCCTTCGTACAAGGACAGGCAAAAGGCTGAACCTCAGGAAGACAGAAAAGGGGACAAGGAGAACAACCGTCAGAACTGGCGCGATAAGAATCGCCTTAAAAGATCGAAGTAAGTCCTTTTTAACCGAATCAGCCCTGAAAGGGTCATTATCTCTTAACATAGGGTGCAACCCTATGTATTAAGGATCTAGTAGATGATAAGCCCTGAAGGGGCGGAATTTGCTTGCGCTAACTACCATACCACCCCTTCAGGGCTGCTTTTTTAGATGCATACCGGCATAGGGCTGCACCCTATGTTAGTAGATATCGCCCCTTCAGGGCTGATTCGAAAAAACATTTATCGGAAATACCAAACCCGTAAGGCCAAGGTTTACTTGGCTTTACTCATTTCTTCCTGCACCCTAAAGGCTACGATCCGCTCGATCAGGGCAAGAGGCATTGCCTGATCAATGGGAAACTGTATTGAGCCTTTCGCAGATTTATACGCGCTGATATCACGCTGAAAATTGGCGATTCCCGATGCTCCCGGGTAAAACCCGATGTGGTTTTTATAGCCGGCAAAGTGAACCAGATTCCGTTTCATTTTAAAGGTTGGAATGCCATAGCTCATGGTTTCTTGCGCTTCGGGGGCGGCATTCCTGATGGTAGCACGCACCTGCTCTAAGAGTATCTGGGTTTCTTTCGGGTACGTAGCAATATATGTGTCGATAGGGTTGGTATCAAAGTTTGTCATTTGTCTTTGTTTTTCAGCCTATATTAATCCTCGGGATTTCAACTCCAGGTATTTATTGATGGTATTCAACGTCAGATCCTGCGGTTTTGTCAAAACTGCCTGTATGCCGTATTGCTGCAGCTTGTTTACCATTTCCTTTTTCTCCTGTAAAAACTGGCGTGCAATTGTTTGACGATAAATATCTGCTGTGGTTTTTACGTCTTCGTTGGCAAGCTTTCGTATTTCTGTGTTTTCAAAAAATATCACCACCAGAAGGTGTTGCCGGTTCAAGCGTCGTAATGTTGGCAAGGAGCGCTCCAGCGCGTAGCTACTCTCGAAATTGGTGAACAGCAACAGCAAAGATCTTGCGCCAACCAGTCGGCGAACTGCTTCATACAACAACTCGTAATTGGACTCTCCGGGTCTTTCTTTTTCGCGGTACAAAGCCTCCATGATTCGGTTCAGGTGACTGGTATCGCGCTCGGCTTTTATGGTAGCTCCAATCACATCTGAAAAGGTTAGCAAACCTGCCTTGTCCTGTTTTTTTAGGATGATATTACTGATGGCCAGTACCGCATTTATGGAGTAATCCATCAGGCTAAGTCCTTCGAAAGGCATTTTCATGGCCCTGCTTTTGTCTACCACACAATACACCTGCTGACTGCGCTCATCCTCGTATTGATTCACCATGAGCGAGCCGCGACGGCTGGATGCTTTCCAGTTGATGCTGCGGTAATCATCGCCAGGCACGTAGTTTTTTATCTGCTCAAACTCATAAGAGTGCCCGATGCGCCGCATTTTTTTGATGCCGGTTTCATGAGCAATGTGTTGCATGGCCCTCAACTCAAACTGTTTCATTTGAATGATGGACGGGTAGACAGCCACATTTTGAGCAAGGTCAAATTTCAAGCGGCGCTCCAGTAAACCCAGTCGGGTACTCAAAAACACATTGAGTTTCCCAAACAAGTATTCACCCCTTGACAGCGGCCTAAGATGGTGTTCATAGTGTTTTTCCTCACCGGGTGAAAGTGACATGCTGAATTCAAAATCGCGATTTTGAAACTGCACCGGAAGTTCATCAATCACCTTGGCGTCAAAAAAAATATTTCCTTGGTTTTCGATGAAAATCTGTACCGGATTTGGATCGCTTAATGAAAACACGGAGGCCAGCTCCCGCCGGCAATTAATCTTTGGTTTATTCAAATATAGAAGCGCGGCATCTCCGAGCGCCAGCGCGTATAAGATCACAAATGCTGTTTTGGCTATAGGAAACAACCAGCTAAAGGGGAAAGCCAGTGCAAAGAGGGCAACGAGAATGCCGTTTAACCAGAAAAAGCGATTGGTGAGAAACAAGGTTATTCTAAAGATTTCAAACAAAGATAAGCAGCCTGTTAATCTTCCAAAACTGTATCTACAAAGAGGGAATATTTAGCGGCACGCTTTTCTGCAAAATAATCAAACACCAGCATAATTGCGCCGTGTACCAGCATGCCAAGACCAAGCCCCATGGTAAAAACCATGTCTTGCGCCACCAGAATCAAAATGACACCAATAACCACAGCCACTCCCTCCAGCCAACGCAGAATCACAAATGTGCGCATGACCTTTCCCATCCGGGGAGATTCCGTAGAGACAAACTCTTCCGGATCATTGCCCAATAATTTCTGCAGGTCATAAGCCTGAAAATCACTCCGGCGTGCCACTGTTGCCCCGGCAAAAAGCTCCACGCCTCCAAAAAGTATGAGTGGGATGGCCAAACCAACATAAAATGGCGGCATGGCGCTCAACAGAAAAGAAAAACCAATGGTGCAGGAGATCAGGCCAATGCTTAAGGCCAGATACCCTCCTTTTTTTTCTGATGCGAAGTAGGATTGGATTTTCATCCTGGTTAATTTTACTGAATGGGTGTATCCGTGGGCAGATTGTCGTGAATGTTTTTTAGCATTTTCTCAAGCTCAGCCACTTTGCGTTGCAACTCGGGTAAATGTTTGAAAACCACGTGTGAACGTATGAAATCACGGTATCCAATGGCCGGACTGCCAAATAAGGCTGTATTAGGCTCGGTTATGTTGGTAGCGAGACCGCTTTGTGCCTGAATGCGGGTACCATCGGCAATTTTCAGGTGTCCGGCAAAACCGGCCTGACCACCCACCTGAAGCCCTTTGCCCAAATGGGTGCTGCCCGCAACACCCACCTGGGCTGCGAGTACTGAATTTTCACCTACTTCAGAATTATGGGCAATGTGGATCAGATTATCCAACTTTACTCCTTTGTGTATCAGGGTGCTGCCAATTGATGCGCGATCAATACAGGTACAGGCACCTATTTCCACATCGTCTTCCAACACCACATTACCGAGTTGGGGCACCTTGTTCCAGCTACCATCCTCTTGAGGTGCAAACCCAAAACCATCTGCACCGATCACGGCATTGGCATGCAACACACAATTATTACCTATCACGCAATCAAAATGGATTCGAACGCCAGGGTATATCCGACAACCATCGCCAATACGCGCGTTTCGTCCTATAAAAACCTGTGGATAAATGATGCAATTGCTTCCAATCACCGCGCCTTCCTGGATCACAGCAAATGCGCCAATGGTTGTCCCTGCTCCGATTTGAGCATCTGGGTGAATGGACAGCTGTTCCTTTTCGGCCAATGCCGCAGGGTTGCTGTTTAGCGATTCATCAAAAACAGGCAAAAGTTTGACCAACGCTCCCCTCACATCATCAACTCGAATCAGGGTTGGCTTTATTGGTTTGGCTGCTGCAAACGATTTGTTTAACAACAGGATAGAAGCCTGTGTCGAATAGGCAAAAGGCTCGTATTTAGGATGATCCAGAAAAACAAAATCACCCTCTACTGCATCCTCAATACGCGCAGGGCGGGTAACACTTGCTTTTGGGTCTCCTTCAACAGAGCCTCCTATGATCTGTGCAATTTGTGCGGCAGTGAATGTCATGCCGGGAAATACTTAGCTAAAAAAATGAAAAGAAAATAGTCAATTACGCCACAAAGGTACAAAAGGCTGGCGAAGCTTCGCTGAATCTTGTTTTTTAAGTCCGGATGATTAGATGAACGCCTCGATTACTCATCAGTTTTCAACGCCTGATAATTTTGCCTATATTAAACCCTGAAAGAATTATACTTTTAATCCACCAAACCGATGAACCTGATCTGGGTTTTGAAAATCCAGACAACAACTTAATTTTTACCATTTCTAACCATCCACCCACACACCCATGCGAAAGCAAATTTCTTACATCCTGATTGCCGGATTAGCCCTAACCGGATTGTTTTTTCTTGTAAAAAGCCAAAAAATCGTAAAAAACGAAGCCTATTTCGAAGCAATCTCCAAGTACATCTATGCCTATTCGGGCGGTACCATTGGCAATGACGAGCTACTTAGGGTTCGCTTTGTAAATGCAGCCGTTTCCCAGGAACAGGTTGGACAGAATGTTCCTTCGAATATTTTTCACACTTACCCGAAAATCGACGGACAAGCCATTTGGGAAGATGATCGAACAATTCTATTAAAGCCCTCTACTGTCCTGCCATTTGGGAAGAAATATACTGTGGATGTGGCACTGAGTAAGATTTATCCCGAAGTGCCCAAAAACGCCAGGATATTCCAGTACAGTTTCAGGGTGCGTGAACTTGCTTATGAAGTGATTACCGAAGGTATTTCTGCCGATCCCGCAGATTTGCACAAACAGGAGTTAAGCGGTCGTCTGCACATCAACCAGGCCTGCGATGCTGCCAAGGTGGAAAAAATGCTTTCTGCAAAGCAAGGAAACAAATCCCTTTCGGTTAGCTGGAAACACAATGAGGATGGCAAAACACATGCATGGACTGTTGTAGGCGTAGAGCGCAGCAAGGTTGGCTCCCAGGTAAATCTCGCCTGGAGCGGTGAATCACTTGGTGTTCCAAGAACTCAAAAAAACACGCAGTTAATACCACCACTCGACGATTTCGTCGTGCTTTCTGCCAATGTCATTCAAGTGGAAGAGCAATATGTGCTCATCAATTTCAGCGATCCGGTGGACGCCAGGCAGGATTTGAGTGGTTTGATACGTCTGGAAGGTTTTGACGGAACACTGCGATTTGTCAGCAATGGCAATTTTGTGCGGGTTTATCCTTCCAAACGGATTGTCGGCTCTAACACCCTGCTGATCGACCCAGCCATTCGAAATGCCGCTGGCCAAAGTCTCAAAGAGCTATCGAAATACAACCTGGAATTTGAGGACCTGAAACCGGCAGTCAGGCTGGTAGGCCGTGGTGCCATTATTCCTCAACAGGCCAATGGAAGCGTTATTTTCCCTTTTGAAGCGGTAGGACTAAGCGCCATTGATGTAGAGGTCTTTAAAATATACAACAGCAATATTCTGCATTATCTTCAGGTAAATGATCTGGAGGGAGATTACCAATTGGAGCGTGTAGGCAGGATCATCATGCAGAAGAAATTTGATCTGGCCGAACTGAATCCGAATGCCAGCTCCATGACCTGGCAGCGTTATGCATTTGATCTGAAGGAAATGATCCAGAAGGACCCCGGAGCCATTTACCAGGTCAGGGTAGCCTTTAGAAAAGAATACACCAATTGCAACGATTCAAAAGAAAATTGGGTGCCAGCCACCGACGAACCAGATCAGTATGGCATGGTCACCAGTATTTTGGGAGGCAACCGCGGAATCTACTGGAGCGACGACGATCCATGGTGGTGGGATTATGATGGTGACAACCCCAATGCCTATAACTGGGACCAGCGGGAAGAACCTTGTTCAAAGGAATATTATTACGATGCTCACTTCGCCAGTCGTAATGCATTCGTAAGTGACCTGGGTATAACCGGCAAAATGGGCCGCGACAACTCGCTTTTCCTGGCAGTTACTGATCTGCATACCACCCAGCCTTTGAGTGGGATTTCCATCGAATTGCTTAATTACCAACTTCAACCCATCGCTCAGGCGCAAACCACCGGCGACGGAACCGTGATGCTGGAAGGATTGCGGGAAATTCCATTTATCGCCGTAGCAACTGCCAACAATCGAAGAGGGTATCTACGCCTGGCCGATGGAAGCTCACTCTCCCTGAGCCGTTTTGATGTGGCCGGTGTGGAAGCACAAAAAGGCCTGAAAGGATACATTTACGGTGAAAGAGGCGTGTGGAGACCTGGAGATTCTCTTTTTCTGAATTTTGTATTGGAAGACAAGTCTGGCAAGCTTCCGGCGGGCCACCCGGTAACGATGGAAGTGACGGACCCTCGTGGAGCGGTGCAGTTTACCCGAACGACCAGCAGTGGCGTTGAGGGTGTTTATCCGTTTTATTTCGCTACCCGCGAAGATGCTCCCACCGGCAACTGGATCTGTAAAGTAAAAGTCGGCAGCGCCGCCTTTACTAAAACGCTGAAGATTGAAACCGTGAAGCCCAACCGGCTTAAAATGGATCTCGATTTTGGTAAAAAGATGTTGCAAGCCAGCGATTTCTTTACCAAGGCCGATGGCAAAAGCTTAACCGGCACCCTGAAAGTGAATTGGCTGCACGGCGCTGTTGGCAAGGGACTGAAAGCAAAAGTGGAAATGACGGTTAAAACGCGCAAAACCGAGTTTTCCAACTATAAAAATTACTCATTTGACGATCCATCCCGATATTTCTATTCCGAGCCTCAGGTGCTTTTCAATGCGGCTGTTGATCAACAGGGCATGGCAAAGGTTCCGCTGAAGATTGGCGATGTAAATGAGGCACCCGGCAAACTCACAGCTAACTTCAAGGTGCGGGCCTTTGAGCAAGGCGGTGATTTTAGTACCGATAATTTTTCGCTGGAGGTTTCTCCATACAAGCGCTATGTTGGTGTGTACATCCCTACAAATAAGTGGGGAAGCAAAACACTGGACAGAAGAGGTGCTGACATCACCTTTGTTATGGTTGACGAGAACGGGAAACCACTGGCAAACCAGCAGGTAATTGTGGCCGTTTACCGGGTAGACTGGCGCTGGTGGTGGGATGAAGATTCCAACAGCGGTATTGGCAATTTCAACTCTGGTACATACAACAATGTAATTGACGAAGCTACCCTAAGCACCAACGAACGCGGCCAGGTTACCTGGAAAGTGAAGCCTAATGGCTGGGGACGATATTTTGTTCGCGTCGCTGATGGAGAAGGGGAACATGCCGCAGGTGACTTGTTCTGGAGCGGATACCCCTCCGACCTGAATGATATGGCCAGTCGGAATGCTGCAGCCATGCTTCCATTTACTGTAGAAAAAGACAAATATCAAGTAGGTGAAACAGTAACCCTGAAAGTACCAGCCAGTGAAAACGGCCGCATTTTGCTTACCCTGGAAACAGGCACCCGGGTGGCTAAACACCTTTGGTTCGATGCCAAGGCAGGAGACAATATGCTGACATTTAAAACTGATGTCAATATGGCGCCTACTGTATATGCCCACGTCAGCATGCTGCAACCACATGCGCAAACGGTAAACGACCTGCCTATTAGAATGTATGGGGTTGTTCCCGTGAACATCGAAGATCCAAACAGCCGACTGGAGGCCCAGCTCAATATGCCGGATGTCCTGAAACCCGATGAGTTTTTCAACATCGGGATCAAAGAACTGGGCGGTAAAGCCTGTGTGTATACCCTGGATATTGTTGATGAAGGATTGCTGGATCTAACCCGCTTCCAGACACCAAATCCCTGGGAAACATTCTTTGCCAGAGAAGCCTTGGGCGTGAAAACCTGGGATATTTTCGACTATGTGCTGGGAGCGTACGGAGCGGAACTTGATCGTATTCTGGCCATCGGCGGGGACGGGATTAACCAGAAAGCTAAACCTGCTTCGGTGAACCGATTCAAACCTGCAGTGGTACACCTTGGCCCTTTCAAACTTGAAAAAGGGCAAACTGCCAACCACAGGGTTAAGATCAGCAACTACGTGGGATCGGTCAGGGTAATGGCCGTACTCTCCGCTCCGCCCTCGGAAGGTGGACCCGGAGCATACGGAAATGCAGAAAAAACCTGTCCGGTGAGAAAACCACTTATGATTCTCCCAACCCTGCCAAGGGTTTTGGGGCCGGGAGAATCCTTGCGCTTGCCTGTGAATGTATTTGCCATGGAAAAGAGCGTGCAAAATGCAACAGTTACGGTTAAGGAAAAGTCTGGGCTTGTAAGTGTAAGCGGAGCTTCCAATACGCTGTCGTTTAGTGAACCGGGAGATCAAATGGCCTATTTTGATCTGAAGGTTGGACAAAAAACAGGCGTGGCCAAATTTGTGGTTCAGGCAAGCGGTGGCGGAGAAACAGCCACTTCTGAAATTGAGTTGCTGGTGCGCAATCCAAATCCTGTGATTACAAGAGTTCTGGATGGCGTGATCGAACCAGGGAAGACCTGGGATAAACCAGGCAATCCAACAGATTTCGCCGAGTTGAAAGAGGCTGTTCTGGAAATAAGCAACATTCCTCCGATAAACCTTTCCAAACAACTCGACTATCTGATCCGGTATCCGCACGGCTGTGTGGAACAAACCACCTCTTCGGTTTTCCCGCAACTGTATGTAGATCTGATAGCCCCATTGAATGACAAACAGCGGATAGAGATTGACAAGAATGTAAAAGCGGCGATTACCAAGCTGCAGAGTTTCCAAATGTCCTCGGGTGCATTCTCCTACTGGCAAGGAGGCTCTGAAGCAGCCGATTGGGCAGGCACCTATGCCGGACATTTCCTGTTGGAAGCGAAAGACCGCGGATATGTTGTTCCGGAAAGAATGCTGAAAAAATGGATTGAGTATCAGACCAAAACTTCCAGGAACTGGAATCAGAACCAAAACGGGAACAACCAGGACTGGTGGTATCACGACAATGAAATGGCGCAGGCTTACCGCTTGTATAGTCTGGCATTGGCAGGCAAGCCGGATTTGGCAGGCATGAACCTGTTGCGGGAAACCAAGAACAAATACAGCAGTTCCAATACGCTTTTGGCGGCGGCTTATGCCTCAGCCGGCAAAAAGGATGCGGCCCGGAAACTGCTCAAAGAAGAATCTGCTAAAGTATACGTGTACAACTGGTGGGGATATACCTATGGCTCGAATTTGCGTGATGAAGCACTGGCCCTTGAGGCTCTCTCTGCCATAGGTGATAAAAAGAAAAGCAGGGACGCTGCCATGAAGGTGGCCACAGATATCGGCAGTTCAAGCCGGTGGTACTCTACCCAGGAAGTTGCTACTTGTCTTCGGGCATTGTGCAAATATGCCAAGTCAGGAGATTTTGGTGAAAAGGCCGATTTTGTCATCAATAAAGGCGGGCAACAGATTCCGATTACCAGTAGCACCTCGTATTACCTGTACAATTTCTCGGAAGACGCTACCCAGAACATTTCGGTAAAAAACACCAGCAAACAAGCACTCTTTGTGAGGGCTGTATTCAATGGGCAACCAGCGATTACCAATCAACTGGCGGAATCAAAGAACATCTCTTTGAGCATAAAGTATACTGATTTGAAAGGCAAGGACATTGATCCAGTGAAATTAAGTCAGGGCACAGATTTCATGGCAGAGGTTACGGTAACCAGAACCGGAGACATGACCTTTAATTTCAATGAATTAGCGCTAACGCAGATATTCCCCTCTGGTTGGGAAATTCTCAATACCAGAATGAATCTGGTAGGAGGCGGCACTTCAGATCCATTTGACTACCAGGATGTACGCGACGACCGGGTGATGACTTATTTCGACTTGCCGTTTAGTCGTAGCAGTAATGCTAAGAAGTCCAAAACGTATCGAATACAACTAAACGCCGCCTACGCAGGACGATATTTCTTACCAACGGTAGCTTGCGAAGCTATGTACGACGACAGGATTCAGGCAACAGAACCTGGAAAATGGGTTGAGGTGATTTCTGGCTAGTAGTGCCTGGGTTATTGACGGGGTGACTTTGAGTCACCCCGTCAGTAGATACAAAATTAAGATCGCTTGTTTTCAATATTGAAAACAAGCGATCTTAATTTACAGCGGAGCGAAGCGAAGCTCCTGCAAGGCTGCGCCTTGCAGGGCATTACAACCTTGCAGGACATTACAACCACTTTGCCGGCAAAAATGAAAAACAACTAATCCAACGTAACACCAGGTACATTCCCAAAAAACCAACCGCCATCCTCATCAAATGGCGTCCACAACAAATGCACATCATATATCCCATGACCCAATTCATAATTACTGGCGCTGCTGTATAACCATTCCTCCGGTCGGGACACCAGTTTTGCACGCACAGGGTTGTCATGGATATAATTGAGTTTTTGCCTGGTTACCTTCTCCGAATATAGTTCGATTGGATAGCTGCCATTTTGCCAAACCTGAAAATCCTGACTATGTCGTTTGGGGTAAGCAAAAAACTTATGCAGATTAAGGAGCCACTCTCTGCGACTTTCCACCTTGTTTCTGTCGTGCAAATAGGCAAGTATTTCGCGAGCTGTGTGCGCTTTGAAATCGCGCATTACATCGGACAATTTATATGGAGACTTTGTATTGACAATCATGTGCAAATGATTGGTCATGATCACATAGGCCCATATTTGGAGTCCTTTGTGCTTAGCGCAGTATCTCCAGCTATCCAATATTATGTCTCTGAAAGCAGCCCGGCTGAAGATGTCAATCCAGCCAACGGTGGTGCAGGTAAGAAAATTAAGTCCGTTCTGGTGACGGATTCTGTGGGCGGTACGCATGGTTTATTGGTGTTTTGCTTTCAAATTTAATAACCGGTAAGCAAAGCACCAATATTTTGCCATGGATTTTTTACAGGCCTTGCAGGCCGCAAAGCAAAGCAAACTGCAAGGCACAGCCTTGCAGTAGCTTCGCTTCGCTTCGCAGTTTTATTGCTTCGCGCTTTTGAAAAGCTTGCCGGAATAGCTTTGGCCTCCGGCACTAATTCTATACAGCAGCATCGAGTTCTCTGGAAATGAGCCTCCCGGTATTTCCAGTTGCTGTGCACCGGCTTGTAATTCGGTATTAGAAGAATACAACAACATTCCGCTTAGATCAAACACTTCTAAAAGTACAGGCGCTCTGGACGCTAATGATAGCTCAATTTGAGCCTTGTCAATAAATGGATTTGGGCTGACTTTTAATACTGTGAAAGTTTCTGAATCAGGCTCTACCACGGCAACGTTAGTACGGAACTCAAGGACAATTTGATAAGGCTTGCATTCATCATCCGCAATAAAAGATTCTATTCCCGATTGACTCAGCTTCACTGCATCTTTAAGTAAAATAGTCTGATTTGGAGTTATATAGATATAAAACAGCGGAGTTCCAGGACTTAGGTGAATCATGTCATTAGCCAGGAGGCGCATGTTGTAGTCTTGTGGGTTGTTGAATATTGCGGAATACAATTGGTTAAATAAAATTGAGTCAAATTCAATGATACTTTGCAGCCCATCTAGCTGTAATTGCAAAACTGAATAGTCAAAATCCGATTCAATATACACAGGAACAGCCTCTTTAACTCCAGCATTTAGTTGAATATCAGGCAATAAGAAAACTATGGAATCCGGATAACTTGGATTTAAATATACATCACCATTTACATCTCCAGATTTATATCCAACTAAATGAATAGTATCACCTTGCATATTGTTTTAGTTCGCTTGCAGTAATATAATTTGGAATTAGTGACTTACTAAATGGATTGCTTGGGTTTAGGTTTGGGTAAAAGTAATCAGGGAGAAAACGCCATTGTGATTGCTGTGGAAATTCCTGATAGAACCCAATTATTAATTTTTGTAATTCTACTATATCGAAAGTAGTAAGTGAATTTGACTTATTGACATCTCCCGCCAACATGCCAAAAGTTGGCAACATCTCAATACCCAGAATATGCTTACTCAACTTCAAGACATCCAACATATCAATACCTCGCAGTATCTCATCCTCGTAATCCGCATAAAATGTAATAATTGTATCAACCCCAAACTCACTGCTAATAAATTCAAATTCTGCGCAATGTTGAGTACCATCCAGATCAAATTGCATGAATTGACTTTGGTTACCTCCGTAAATCGTAGCCCCGGTGATTGGCTCGCCGTTTTTCCAAAAATTGGTGCAAACGGTGAGGCGAATGGTATCCTGTGATTGAACAACTGTTGAAATTAATAGTGCAAAGGCAAGTAAACATGGTTTTTTCATAATGAAGTTATTTATAGGTTGAAAAAGGGGAGAATGTCATACTGCAATTTATAAAACATCAGCTGCATAAGAGCCTTACAGTAACTTCGCTTTGCTCTGCAGTTTTATTGTTTTGCATTTTTGTAAAGCTTGCCCGAAATACTTTGGCCACCAGCACTAATTCTATACAGAAGCATCGAGTTATCTGGCAATAAGCTTCCCGGTATTTCCAGTTGCTGATTTCCGACCTGCAATACAGTATTGGAAGAATACAGCAACTTCCCGCTTAGATCCAACACTTCCAACAGAACATACTCCCTGGATGTTAATTCAAGTTCAATTTGAACATTCTCAATAAATGGATTTGGGCTAATATTGAGCACCTTGAGCGTTTCTGCAACCGGTTCTTGTATAGCAAGGTTGGTACGGAAGTCCAACACCATTTGGTGTGGTTCACAATCTTGATCTGCTATAATAGGAAAAACATCTGATCTCCCCAATGAAACGGCATCCTTGAGCGGAATGTCCTGATTTGAAACCAAGGTAAAATAATACAATGGCGTTCCGGAACTTAATGGTCCTCCAACTAAAGAGATCAACCGCACAATGTTATTTGATGAAAGGTAATGTATGTTAAATTCGGGCTGGTCAATTATTTGTCCCCTCAAAACCGTATCAATTACAACAATTCCTGCAGCTCCATTTAATTCAATTTGCAAACCTGAATAGTCAAAGTCTGACTGGATGTAAAGCGGAACAGTAACCGGGACATTGGCACTTAATTGTATATCTGGCAAAAGCAATTGAACAGAATCCAGATTTGTGTAATCAGTAAATAAATCGCCATCAACGTCTCCTGTCTTGTACCCAATGATCTGAAGTGTGTCGCCATTTAATGCTTGCAACTCACTTACGGTGATTTCCAAAGGGTATATTATGGTGGTCAGTGGGTTAATATGAGGCAGGTAATAATCTGGAAGAAGATTCCATGTATCGCGGAAAGGATTATCCTGATAAATACCCAGGATGAACTGCTTTAAAATGAAAGAATCAAATGACGTTATATTTTCACTCAAATTTATATCTGAAGAGAACCTGCCAAATAATTTAAGTCGCTCGACACCCAAAATGTGCTTTGTAATCTTAAGTATATCCAATATGTTAACGCCATTTACTATGGCTTCCTCTTTTTGGGCTGAAAAGAAAACACTGGAATCAGTCCCAAACTCACTGATCACAAATTCAAATTCAGCACAATGTTGAGTATCGTCAAGATCAATCTGAAAATTATAATTCGGGTTACCAGCATATATCCGAACTCCGGTGATTGGCTCCCCGTTTTTCCAGAAATTATTACAGACTGTCAGACGGACGGTATCCTGTGCGTTCAAGGTGATGGCAAAAAGGAGTGCACCAGCAAGTAAAATCGATTTTTTCATAAGGCAATTTATTATCGGTCGAACAAGGAGGGTTTGGGCTTGTAATTTACTGCATAGCCATTTGTCATAACCACAAAAATTTACCCAAAATCCACTTTATGTAGTCTTACTTGCAAACATTCTTTCCTATTCCATTTTTTCATCTGACTTTTGCGGCGTTTCTCAAAAAGTCGATTTTCACTACATGTCAGCTATACAATATCACAAGAAAGGATTCTCAAACGAAACGCTGCTCCAGTTGTATGAGCAGTTGGTTCGGCCGCGTCTAATTGAAGAAAAAATGCTAAACCTGCTTCGTCAGGGGCGCATTTCAAAATGGTTTAGCGGCATAGGACAGGAAGCGATTAGCGTTGGGGCGGCCTGTGCCTTATTGCCTGATGAACGCATATTTACCATGCATCGCAATCTGGGTGTTTTTACAGCCAGAGACATGCCGTTGGATCGCTTGTTTTGTCAATTACAGGGAAAGAAATCAGGGTATACCAAAGCGCGGGATCGCTCCTTTCACTTTGGCGCACTTGAGCATGGCATTGTAGGCATGATCTCACATTTGGGACCTCAACTTTCGCTGGCAGCCGGAGTGGCCATGGCACATAAACTCAACAAAGAAGGAAAGGTATCCCTTGCTTTTACCGGAGAGGGCGCCACGAGTCAGGGAGAGTTTCACGAGGCGCTCAATGTTGCCTCTGTATGGAAATTGCCGGTGATCTTTTTGATTGAAAACAACGGGTACGGACTGAGTACCACAACCAATGAGCAATACGCCTGCAAGGACCTGGTTGACAGGGCTTTAGGCTACGGCATGAAGTCTGCCAAAATTGATGGAAACAACATTTTGGAAGTGTATTTCACCATTCAAAAAGTGGCGGAAGACATGCGGAAAGATCCACAGCCATTTCTGTTGGAGTGTATGACCTTTAGAATGCGCGGCCACGAAGAGGCCAGCGGCACCAAATATGTCCCCAAAGAATTGATGGATGAGTGGGCGTTAAAAGACCCAATTCAGAATTATGAGGCATGGTTGAAAAGGGAAGGCATTCTGTCTGAAGAACAGGAAAAGAACATTAAGGATTCTTTCAAAAAAGAGATACAGGCGGCAGTGGAAGTTATGTTCACCGAACCAGAGCCGGTGGCTGATACGACTGAAGAATTGCGGGACGTGTACAAAATACCTGAGGCAGGTGCAAAGCCTGCACCTCCAGACGCTGAAAACAAAACCTTGCGATTTATAGACGCCATTTCATCCGGTCTCAGAGAAGCCATGCAACGACATCCCAAGCTGATATTGATGGGACAGGACATTGCCGATTATGGCGGTGTATTCAAGATCACTCAAGGATTCACAGATGAATTTGGAAAGGACAGAGTGCGCAACACGCCGCTTTGTGAATCGGCCATTGTAGGCATCAGCCTGGGCCTGGGCATTGCCGGGTACAAAAGCATGGTGGAAATGCAATTCGCTGATTTTGTGAGTTGTGGATTCAATCAAATTGTAAACAACCTTGCCAAAATTCACTGGCGCTGGGGACAATGCGCCGATGTCGTGATTCGCATGCCTACAGGCGGCGGAACCGGAGCCGGACCATTTCACTCCCAATCGAATGAAGCCTGGTTCACCCATACACCCGGACTTAAAGTGCTGTACCCCAGCACTCCGGCCGATGCAAAAGGACTGTTGTTGGCGGCGTTCGAAGATCCAAATCCGGTGATGTTTTTTGAACACAAAGGACTGTACAGAAGTGAAAGCGGCATGGTACCGGATGGCTATTACACCACAGAAATTGGCAAGGCGCGGCAGGTTCGGGAAGGCAGTCAGGTAAGCATCATTACTTATGGCCTGGGCGTACGCTGGGCCCAGGAACTCACAAAAGAACTGGATATTGATGCAGACATTGTAGATCTGAGGAGCCTGATGCCGCTGGATTATGAAGCCATCGAAAATTCGGTGAAGCGTTGTAACAGAGTGTTGATCCTGCACGAGGACACCATGTTCGGAGGAATTGGCGGTGAAATTGCCGCCTGGATTTCCGAACATTTATTTGAACACCTGGATGCCCCGGTAATGCGGGCAGCAAGTCTGGATACACCGGTGCCGTTCGCCATACCGTTGGAGAAGAATTTCTTCCCGCTTGAAAGAGCTAAAGAATTGTTGACACGGCTTGTAAACTATTGATTGAGCTGTGACCTGATAGCTATTTTGGGAAATGCCCTAATTGATGATATCTCCCTTGATATTGGCGAGCTTCTCTCGCCATTGTTGAAGCTGCTCAGGTGTCAGTCGCGTCCATTCGGTTATTTCACCTACAATTTTCAAGGGCTCCTGGCTGCGGTATGATCTGGTTGGATTGCCGGGGAATTTCTTATCTGTCACATTGGGATCATTTTCAAAATGTCCCAATGGTTCAACGATGTAAACCCGGTCCCGGCCTTCCCCTTGGGCCAGTGCTGCAGCAAGTCCGGCTCCATCAACGAGTGCCGTGAAATAGATGTGGTTCATGATGACTTCGGGTCTGTAATTCGACCGAAATCCAGCTGTTAGCAATTCGCCAACTTGTAAATCTGCCTTTGTTCCATGGTAGAAAGGGCCATCGTCTAATATGTCAGTCGTATTTGCCATGGTATTGAAGCGATCCTTACATAAATAAATAAGTATTGAAGCTCAGCGTAGATTTATAGCTCCTCAACATCCCCCAGACTTGGAATGCCTATTTCACCAAAACCATGTTCTTGCAAGTAACTGCGCCAGGCTTCCTGTCGATCATAAGTCCCGTGTACAAGCCAGATCTTCTTGACAGATTTTTTCTGATTTTGTATCATGTCCAGCATTTCCCTTCTGTCACCATGTGCCGAGAAGGAATCCATGATCACTATGTCTGCCAACACCTGCTTGTTTTGTCCCATGACATACAGGCTTTTGGCGCCGTTGCGCAATTTGCCTCCCGGAGTATTGGGCGCGCAATACCCTACGATCAGAAAGGTATTGCGTTGATTCTCGATGTTGTTAAATAAATGGTGTTTTACCCGCCCTGCATTCATCATACCCGAAGCGGAAATGATGATACACGGTTTTTTCATGGTGTTTAAAGCTTTGGAGCCCTCTGTTCTTCTGATGTAATACAGGTTGTTGAATCCAAATGGGTTTTCATCAACCATCATGTATTTATGCAGTTCCCTGTCGAAACACTCCGGGTGTTTTAGAAACACCTCGGTTGCATTTACAGCAAGCGGGCTATCTACATAAACCGGTACATGCGGCAATTGACCCGAATGTTCCAGTTTATCCAGCATGTAGACAATCTCCTGGGTACGGCCTATGGAGAATGCCGGAATGATCACTTTTCCTTTCTTTTCCAGACAGGTATGTTTGATCACTTCAATAAACTTCTCTACCTCCTCTGGAGCTGATTCGTGATCGCGGTCGCCGTAGGTGCTTTCACAGATCAGGTAATCAACTTCCGGCATCAAACTTGGATCATCCAAAATCGGCCTGTCGGGCCGGCCAATATCTCCAGTGAAACCAAATCTAATTTTCTCGCCACCGCGATTGATCACCAATGTCACCGTAGCGCTACCTAAAATATGTCCCGCATCTCTAAACAGAACTTTCACATCCGGATGCACATGGAACCACTGTTCATAATTGTATCCAACAAACAAGCGCATGGCTGCCTGAACATCTTCCACCTGATACAAAGGTTCTTCCTCAGGTTCGTCATTTCGTTTGTGTCTGTTCTGCCGCTCGGCATCGCCTTCCTGGATTCGGGCGCTGTCTAGCAACATGATCGCACAAAGATCACGGGTAGCATTTGTTGCATATATTTTCCCACGAAACCCATCTCTTACCAGCTTTGGTATTCTACCACTGTGGTCGATGTGTGCATGACTGAGAATGAGACAATCAATTTCTTGCGGATCAAATTGCCATTTTTCGTTGAAATTAGTCAATGGATGGTCATCCCCAGCCCTGCCGTCATCGTCACCTCCTTGATAAAGTCCGCAATCAAGCAAGATTTTGTATCCGTCATCCAGGGTCAACAAATGGCAGCTTCCAGTCACTTCACGGGCTGCCCCGCAGAATTTGATATTCATGTTATTCAGTTTTGCAGGCAATATAAGAAGAAGGCTTGTAAGCCCAATCGCAAAGCCTTGAATTAAAGGACATTATCTTCCAACCATGTCTTCCGGGCGAACCCATTCGTCAAATTGCTCGGCCGTCATGTGTTTAAAGTCAAGTCCTTGCAGTTCGTATTCGAGAGCCGACTCCTTCAAGGTGATTCCTTTCTTGTGGGCGTTTTGTGCAATGGCCGCAGCATTGTAATACCCGATCTTGGTATTCAGGGCTGTGACCAGCATCAGCGAATTCTGAACGTGTTTCGCAATATTTTCCCGCAAGGGCTCAATGCCAACTGCGCACTTGTCATTAAAGGACACACAAGCTTCCCCGATCAGACGTGCCGAATGGAGGAAGTTGTAAATCATGACCGGTTTGAAAACATTTAGCTCAAAATGTCCATTGGAGCCTCCCACGTTGATGGCTACGTCATTGCCCATCACCTGGGCGGCCACCATCGTCATGGCTTCACACTGGGTAGGATTTACTTTACCCGGCATAATGGATGAACCAGGCTCATTGTCTGGAATATGGATCTCTCCAATTCCGGAACGAGGACCGGAAGAGAGAATGCGAATATCATTGGCGATTTTCATGAGGCTCACTGCCACGGTTTTGAGTGCGCCATGCGCCTCCACTATGCCATCATGGGCTGCCAGAGATTCAAATTTATTCGGAGCCGTAACAAATGGCAATCCGGTAAGCGAAGCAATATGACGGGCCACGTTCTCAGAATATCCTTTTGGCGTATTGATGCCGGTACCAACCGCTGTGCCGCCAAGCGCCAGTTCTGACAAGTGTGTAAGTGTATTTTTGATTGCCCGTAAGCCGTGATTCAGCTGAGCTACATATCCGGAAAACTCCTGTCCCAGGGTAAGGGGCGTGGCATCCATAAAGTGCGTCCGTCCGATTTTCACCACATCCATGTAGGCTTCGGATTTTTCCTGAAGCGTATCGCGGAGCTTCTCAATACCCGGAATGGTTACCTCCACCAGCATTTTATACGCTGCAATGTGCATGGCGGTTGGAAAGGTATCGTTGGAAGACTGAGACTTGTTTACATCGTCATTGGGATGAATGAATTTCTGTTCGTCGGTCAGGCTGCCTCCGTTCAAGACATGGGCCCGGTAAGCGATCACTTCATTGGAATTCATATTGCTTTGAGTCCCCGATCCTGTTTGCCAAACCACCAGAGGGAACTGATCATCCAGTTTACCGGCCAGTATTTCGTCACACACTTGAGTAATCAGGTCGCATTTTTCTTTTGGCAATACGCCTGCTTCCAAATTGGTAAGGGCGGCTGCCTTTTTGAGATACCCAAAGGCGTGAATGATCTCTATGGGCATTTTATTGGTTTCCCGGGCAATTTTGAAATTCTCGATCGAGCGCTGCGTTTGAGCGCCCCAGTAAACATGGGCCGGAACCTGTACTTTACCCATGGTGTCTTTTTCTGTGCGGTATTCCATATATGAGAGCTTGAAATGGTCTGTTTTTAAACCATTATTTATATCAAAAAAACAAAAATTTGAAAAGAAGGTTAATTAAAGCACAAAGGTAGCAGAGTAAAGAAAAAGCCCACAAATTGGAGCCATGCTTTTATTACCCACAACTTTACACTCTTCGTATATTTGACGCATGATCAAAATATTTATCGCTGACGACCACGCCATGTTTGCCGAAGGACTCGAAAGCCTACTTGCCGGAGAGCAGGATTTTAACCTGATTGGAAAAGCCGGTACAGCCGAGGAAACACTGCGCAAGGTTAAAGCCATGCCTCCGGATGTATTGCTTCTGGATATTAATCTTCCTGATCAGTCTGGCCTGGAGGTTTGCAAACAACTCAGAGAAGAATTACCCGATGTTAAAATAATGGCGCTTTCTATGTTTAGCGATGAAAGCTATATATCCAATATGCTTGGCCTGGGAGCGCAGGGATACTTACTGAAAAATACAGGGAAAATTGAGTTATGCGCCGCCATTCGGGCCCTGGCAGCGGGGAAAACCTATTTCAGCAAGCAAGTAACAGATGTGGTGATGAGCGGACTGATGCAAAACCGTGCTGGCGCAACCGGAGCTAAAGAAGCACCAAAAGTAAGCCGTCGGGAACTGGAGGTTTTGAAACATATCATGGATGAAAAAACCACTCCTGAAATAGCGGCCATTCTGTTCTTATCTGAAAAAACAGTAGAAAGTCATCGTGCAGCCTTGTTGGCAAAGCTTGGAGCCAGAAACACTGCAGGCCTGGTGAAAGCTGCCCTTCAGTGGAAATTAATTGAACCTTGAAAGTAATTTGGGGATAACTTTAAAAACCCAAGCATCTTTCACATGCAATGATTTGAATAGTTAGGAGACAAACACAAATTAGGCAGCTACATAATCAGCCATCCAATTTGACGTTTTCCTGTCAAGTACACCAATTTTTTAAGATTTGCCTACTCATTTTTCCATAAAAAACCTGGTCTTTTTAATGCTGTCGGTCTTTTGCTGGCAAGGGCACCTGTTGTCTCAGCCAGAATTTGATCAGCATCTGAATTACAAGGAATTGCAGGCCCTGCTGCAAGAGGGCATTGATGAGCCAAATCTCAGGAAACAGGCCCTTGCCTGGTACCACTGGGCGTATTACGATGAATTGCAGACCGGTATGAGTGACAGTGCTTTTCAGTATCTGGGACGTAGTGCTGATAAGTTCTTAAAAGCCAACGATAGTACTTCATACGAACGTGTACGCGCCGATCTTGCCGATAGAATGATCCGCAGAGGATTGTTTGATGAAGCTTTTCGCATTTACAATGAAGCACTTGAGTATTACCAAAACACCGATAACCTGTATATGGAGACCCATATACTGGCCAGATTAAACCGCGGGTATCTACAAAAGGGAGATACTGTTTCAGCCCTGGAGTTTAAGAAAAAGTTCATGGCTAAAAATGAAACGCTGCGGGATACTATTTTGGATATTTTGGTGTTGGAAGATGAAATTGAAAAGCTAAGGAAGGCCCATAATTACCGGGGTGCCAGGCATATTTCTTTCAGGGCATTACAATTGGCCGAATTGAAAAACAATTCCGAACTGATCAATTGGGCTCAGTTTTCCATTGCCGACAATTGTCGCCTCGATCGTGATTATACAACGGCACTGAAGTACTACCACAAGGCCGAGCACTCTGGTCCTACGGAAGCCATGCGCAGGGACATTTACCACGGACTTTCGGAAACTTATGCGCTCATCGACAGTTTACCCCAGGCACACCACTATGCCATTCGCTACGCACAACTTGGAGATACACTCCTCGACAGAGGTAGACTGGCTTCTATTCAACAACTGGCCCTGCGCTTTGACTCTCGTGAAAAAAAAGCCCAAATAGCCTTGCTAAGAGAGCGAAACGATGCCGCCCAGTCCACTGCACGACAACAGAGACTTGGTCTGGCAACGCTCGGGGTTACTTTCTGTGCTCTGCTTCTGGCAACCTTTTTTATAGTCCGGGATTATCGACATCGCTTGCATACAAACAAAGTTATCTCCACGCAATCTGAAGCGCTGAACCAACAAAAAATCACGGAGCTGGAAGATAAACTCAAGATCGAAACCATGCAAAGCATGCTCGTTGGCCAGGAAAGCGAACGACGGCGAATCGCACAGGATTTGCATGACAGTGTTGGCGGCTTACTGGCTGCCACCAAGATTCAAGTAGAGAAGCTCTCTGGGAAAAATGGCAAGCTTGCTCAAAATCCCGACCTGCTAAAGATTAAAACCATGTTGGATAATACTGTGGCTGAAACCAGGCATATAGCCCGTAATATGCAGCCAAACACCCTGCTACAATTTGGGTTGGCCACCGCTATACGGGACCTGACCAGTCACTTCAGAGGAGAGGGAATGCCCAGTATCGCCTTTCAACAATTCGGTGATTTTTCAAACCTGGAACATAACATGGCCCTCAACTGCTACAGAATTGTCCAGGAACTTCTCCAAAACAGCCTAAAACATGCCCAAGCATCTGAAATCCTGGTCCAGATCTCCTGCCAGGATCATCAACTGGAACTGTTGGTCGAGGACGATGGCATCGGCTATGCAATAGATGAAGTGAAAAAAGGCATGGGTACCGACAACATTGCCCACCGCGTAAAATTCCTGAAAGGAGAGTACAATATACAATCCGCACCCGGACAAGGAACGAGTACTTTGATTACGATACCACTATCTTAATAATGTACCAATGTACCAATGTACCAATGCGCATTGGTACATTGGTACATTGGTACATTGAACTCAGGGTTTTCCCTGATATCATTTACCGGATTTGCCCTGATATAAAGCCCAAAAGTGATATATATCTTTGCCAAGCAATCACAAAAACCGATTTGTGATGCGATTACCCCCCCTTTTTTGTTAATCCTAGTTTTAAAGAAGGGGCAAGAAACAAGCACATTTTTCTTGCATTATAATCAGCATCCTTAATTCTAAACCTTTCCGCAGCGCGAGCTGCTCTACCCCCCCGGCTTTCAAACGATTAAAGTTGTTATCTACACCTGAAGTTGTATTTACCTGAAATCTAAAAGGAGCCAATTTTTCGTACTATGACGAAAATTATCGCCCGGAGTTCGCAAGAATTTCGGGCGATTTTCTTTGGTAGACAATTCTCAAAAGCTCCATTTCAAACGGAAGAATACAGCCTTGCCATAATTGCCATATAAACTATTTGATTTGCCAAAGAAAAGCTGTCCGCCAGCCAGCAACTGAAGGTTATCACTCAGGGAAAAAGCGAAGAATGGTCCGACAAAATATGACCCGTCTGAAGGGTTTAACATTCCAGCTAAATCAGCCCGAATGAGTGGCGTGAGCTGATAGGCAATTTCGGCAAATACAGAATGACGGGCAGGAGATAGGGTTTTGGCAGTTACATTTTCCAGTAACAGACTTGTAGACAAAGAATCAAAGTTCACAAGCCCCTGGCTGTTTAGCAGATAGGAGCCGTGCAGAAACAAACTATTAGGGAAAGTATAGTTTAGTCCAATAGAACCTGTAACTGTTGCGCGACTGTGCTGAAAATCTTTGCGTGGCATAAACGCGCTGATCTCCCCATTAAAACCTGCTGTTCCCAGTACACCCGACCAACCAGTACCTACCATTGCATCACCTCGAACCAGTCCGGCAATCGTCTGAAAATCATAACTTCCTTTTGTGAAACGATATAATCCCGCTATAATCACGTCGTCAGATTTTTTACCGGTCTTTATCGCCAGCTCTGCCGAAGATGTGCTGTTTAAATAATATTGCACTTTCAGAGCATCAGTTCCGGGTCGTTCCTCATAATCGAAATCAAAATAGGAATAGGCATTAAAAATATCGTTGGGATTCCAAACCAGATTCAGGCCCCAGTTTATACGTTGCCGCCCCAGGGTGAACTGCCATTTACCTTGAGTAAAATCCACAGACGCCCGGTCAATGGTAGAGTGCAGAAGATAGGATTCTCCGTCAGCAAGTGTCCGTGAAAGGTCGAAATAGCCGTTTTTGTCATCCAGCAAAGATTTATCCAAACGGTAGAATGGCACTGATGCACCGTATAAAAAGCGATTGCGGAGACCAACATGTACAGTCCAGTTTTGAGCAGGGTACCAGCGTGCATCGGCGCGAACATGCACCAGATTGTCTAGGTTCCATTGTTCGTTGAAATTGAAAAACTGGATCGCCTGCAAATCTTTTATGTAGCCACCAATTTCGAATTTTCGGATCTCAGGTTCCAGAAAGCTGCTGTCCTGAGATGTCTGTGCCCTTATGTTCACAATTGATACAATACAGGCAAGCATCCAACCTATGTGTTTGATGCTATTCATTTCAATTCGACACTTTTACGTCACTGATCACCTTGCCATCTTCCATGGTAATGATGCGTTTGGCTTTGTCCATCACTCTTTGATCGTGCGTGGAGAAGATGAAGGTCATTTGCTCCTGTTCATTAAGCTCCGCCATCAAATCGAGTAAGGTATCTGTTGATTTGGAATCCAGGTTAGCCGTTGGCTCATCTGCCAAAATAAATTTGGGTTTGGAAGCCAGCGCCCGGGCTACGGCAACTCTTTGCTGCTGACCGCCTGACAAGAATTTTGGCCTCACCGTCTTCTTGTCTGATATCCCCATGACCTGAAGAAGATGATCAACCCTGTCTCTTACTTCTTTTTTATTTCTATGCTGCAATTCCATGATGAATTGCACATTTTCCTCCACCGTTAAAACCGGTATCAGGTTGTAAGACTGAAAAATGAACCCAATGTTGTTGAGCCTGTATTCCACCAGAGGACCGGCTTTCATCCTGGTGATGTCCTCGTTCTCCACCAGCACTTCGCCGGAACTGGGAGCGTCCAGTCCTCCCATCATATTCAACAGCGTTGTTTTTCCGCAACCTGAGGGGCCCACGATGGCGGTGAATTCTCCTTTTTCAAATTGCAGGTCAACGCCATTCAAGGCATGAACCGGAACGGTGGTTTCATTGTAGGTTTTGGTAAGGGATGATATTTCTATGACTGCCATTGTTTAAAATTTCAAGAGTAATTGTAAAAACTATTCGCCGCGAACCGCCGACGCCGGTTTCAGGCTTATGGCCCGTCTGGCCGGGAAAATGCCGGCTATCAGAGCGATTACGACGACCATACAGGCAATGATTGCGTACATGGCTGTACTCAGACCCGGGTAAACTGTAGTACTAAAACCAACTGAATTAATGCCTTCAGCCAGCATGCCCAGGTCAATTCCCGAGCGGCCAAACCAGTTTACCATGAGGATGCTGGCAACCAGTCCAAATATGGCTCCGGTGATGGACAGAAACACTGTTTCAAGCATGATCATCCAGAAAATCTGACCGGGTTTCATACCAATGGAGGCCAACATACCGATCTCACGTGTGCGGTCCATCACCGCCATCAGCATGGTATTGATGATGCCAAACGCCAGGGCGATCAGGATGATGCCGACAAAAATGATGTTGGTAAGCGTCATGGCACTCGACATCATTTGCAACATGGGTGTGATCTCTGTCCAGGATTGTATTTGCAGATCTTTATACCTGCTGTTCAACTCAGCCATCTTAACTTCAGTATCCTCAGTGTTATTCAGGAGAACCGTAATGGAAGTGGCCGTTGATTCGGGCAAATGGATCAGCGGAAGCAGGTCTTGCCGACGCACAAACACAGTCAATTTATCGTACTCCGAATCCTGTGATTTAAAAATACCAACCACTTTAAAAGCGCCGTATACGATCTCCCCCTGATCAGTTTGCAGGGTCAACACCATGCGGGACTTCTCCTTTACTTTTAGCTTATTAGCCAACCCCTGGCCGATGACGATTGGGTTTGAGCGTGTACTTCTTTCAAACCAACTACCCGCTACCATCATGGTGTACAAATCACTCACCTTTTGTTGATCATCCGGATCAACAGCATTAATCATGACTCCGGCCGAACTGGCAGATGTACTCGCCATCGAAGTCTGTTGCAAAATGGCTGAAACAGCCGCGACTCCAGGCATGGCACTGATTTCTGAAGTCAGACTATCTGCGTGATCCATGCGCAACTGCAGATCGTGATTTTGTAAAAAACAGGGCTCATTAAGTTGAATATGCCCCGTTTTGGTATGAATGACCGAATATATCTGCTGATCGGCCATACCTTGCATGAAAGCATCGGAGAAGACACCGGCCCACAAGCCAAGCGCAACTGCAATGACAACCACCAGACTGCGAACCTTATTTCGCCAGACATTTCTCCAGGCTATTTGAATCAACATGATGTTATATTTTTAAGGTTTCCGCAATTTTGAAACGGTTGACATATAAAATGGGATACAGTCCCGAAATACAGGTGATGATCAATACCAGGATTCCCTGGTTGATGAATAAGGCTGGATCAAGTGATGTAGGCAAAATGGGCTCTATTCCATATTCCTGATAAGCCTGGGCAGCGGCGCCGGTAAGGGTAATAGGGTTCCAATGCAGATATATCAATACGGGAAGAATGAGTACCGCTCCGGCAATCACACCAAGCATTCCAATAAAGATCGTTTCCAAAATCACAATCAGACTAAGCTTGGTGGGTTTTAAGCCAATGGCCACCATGACGGCAAATTCCTTTTTTCGCTCCATGGTCATCATCAGAATGGTGCCAAACACACCAAAGGCTACCACCATATACAGAATCCCCAGCATGATCAGTCCGCCCGCATTGTCGCCCTGTATTTCCTGCACCAGCGCTTTATTCATAGCCGGCCATTCCATTACCTCCCAACGCTCATCCAAACCTGCCTGTAGGTGATTTCTGGTTCGATCCATTTTTTTGGGATCATTCAGCATAATGCTATAGGAAGTGAGTCTGTTTTGTGCGGCAAACAAGGTCTGTGCCTCACCCAAAGAGAGGTAAACCAGGGTATTGTTAATCTCCTCAAGCGGGAAGTGAAAAATGGCCCGGATGGGAAACTTGCCGGCCGCGGTGGCTCCCTGAAATCCTTGTCCTAACAGAACAAGGGTATCTCCCAGATTTAGTTTTAAATAATCTGCCAAACCATCCCCAATCAAAATACCTGTGTCTGAATCCGTTTTGAAATATGTACCCTGGACAATCTTCTCATTCAGGTTATTCATTTCCGATTCAGCATCAGGATGAATGCCCATCACCCCAACCCCTTTGGTATGCTGCCCGGAGGATGCCAAAGCAAATGATTCCAGGCGGGGGACGGCTAAGGAGATGTTTTGTTGGGCATCTATTACCGATTGCAGGTTGTCATCAGAAACAAAGGAGTTGTTGATGGACTGATCATCGTAATACCCGGCTGCATGTATTTGTATGTACCCGGTGGAAAAGCGAACCGCATTTCCGATCATGTTTCCGTAAACGCCGATTTGGAGCGAGCGGATCGCGATGGCCAGGGCAACTGCCATTAGTACCGACGCCAGCGTGATCAGCGTTCGCCGCCTGCTTCGCCACAGGTTTCGCCAGGCCAGTTTTATAAGTTGCATCATTTGAATAAGCTGTTTAGGCTCTTTAGTTAAACAGTGATCAGCGCACCTTTTTCATATTCTGTTGAGAAAAGAAGCCCGGATCGAGTTTCATGTTGAAAGACATCTGGTCAAATGTCAGCGTGGTTTGTTTACCACTTTCCCGAACGGGTGTCATGACCATTTTAGAAGGCAAATCCCGATCGCCAAATCGCCGAACTTCGGATTGAACTTCGCGATTCACCAGATCGCCGTCTTCATCATAGAATTCAGCTTTCAACTGGAAGTACTTATCCTTTGCGATCCATACAATGATCTTGTCCCACACCACTGCCGCGCTGGGCTTTGGCTTTAACTGGATTTTATAGCAATCATACCCTTCCAAAGTTTCGTGCCCCAGCAGGGTATGCGTATAATCTTCCACAATGGAATTGGCTTTCACCAGGTCGTTATTGGTAAAATCAGACCCCATCCAGTTCTGACCCATCATGGATGGCGGGAGTCTGATGGTTCGACTGATATTGGGCATCCAGTTCCACATTTCATTGTTGCGTTTCAGAAATACTTGTCCTTTATCCTGTGCCGGCGCTGTGATCAGGATCATATAATACTCCGTACCCAGCGACCATGTTTTCATAGAAACGGTACGACTCCAGCTGGGTCTTTTGATCGTCATGGACGTTATGCTCTGACTCGATCGGCCAAGCATGAGCTCATTTGCCTTGCGGACAATTTCCTTGGCTTCGTTTGTCTGAGCTGAGACACTAATGGTAAGCAGCGCCAGAAAAGGGATAAGCAACATCAGTTTTTTCATATTTGATAAATGATTTAGGCAAATTTTTCAATGATCATGTCCAACACTTCTTCCAATGGATATTCATCGGGTGATAGAATGAGGTCAAACATCAGTCCATCGAGTACAGCGCCGAATAACATCGCTTCCGCCATCGGGTTTTTCGATTGCTTTTGCTGAAAGTAACTTCCATACACCGACATATAGGTCTCCAGAAAACTCATCGCATCCGCTTTGAATTTCTCGGCCATTTTGGGCTGTAAGATCAGCATGGAATACAAGCGCCAGAAATCCTGCTCTTCCCGAAAAAGCTGAACCATCTTCCGGAGGTTGGCGGCAAAGGCTTCTTTTGTGTGCTGCGGCCCATCTGGAGGCTCGGTTAAAAAGGCCGATGCTTTTTCTAAACCATAAGTGATCAGCGACTCCAGCAATTTCTCCTTGCTTTCAAAATAGCTGTACAGCAAACCCTTGGCCACCCCGGCCTCTCTGGCGATCATTTCAATGGTAGAGCCATTGTATCCTTGATTGGCAAACACCTTCAGAGCAGCCCGGAGGATCTGCATGGAACGCTCTTCCCGCAGGGCTTGTAATTGTGTTGAAGTTCTTGGCGACATATTTTTTGACTGAACGTTCGGTCAAAATTAAAAACCTTTTTTGAAACTGCCAAATATTTTTTGAATTTGAGTAAAAACAGCTTGTGGAAATGTGAGATAATGGCTCCAATTCACTCACTAATAGATATTCAAGAAAAAGCCCTGAAAGGGCGATATCCCTTAACCTAGGGTGAAGCCCTGGCATGAAGGCTATATCCCTTAACCTAGGGTGAAGCCCTGGCATGAAGGCGATATCCCTTAACCCAGGGTGAAGCCCTAGCATGAAGGCCATATCCCTTAACCTAGGGTGAAGCCCTAGAGCATGAAGGCCATATCACTAACCCAGCCCTGAAGGGGCGATATAGAATATTCGTGGAAGGATTCTGGTAATGAGAAGTGCTAATTCCGCCCCTTCAGGGCTTTTCTTTTGAGATGACTGTGATCATAGGGCTTCACCCTATGTTTAGGGATATAGCCCTTTCAGGGCAGGGTTGATAACTTGGCCTTTTTCATAGGGCTTCACCCTATGTTTAGGGATATAGCCCTTTCAGGGCAGGTTTTCTGGAGTGACTATCCTGAAAGGCTTCACAGTGGCCGGAAAAAGCCTCCCTTTCCAGGCATTGTTACCGGATTTTACTCCCTAACTTTGAACTTCTTACCCTACCTCCTGTTTAAAAAACCAAACGAACAATTTTCTCTCTTTACTGAATAAACGATCAAAAAATGGCTTTTTCTCTTCCCAACCTCCCATACGCTTTCAATGCTTTAGAACCCCACGTGGATGCTCGTACCATGGAAATTCACCACGACAAACACCACGCTGCTTATGTGAATAATCTCAATGCTGCCATAGCAGGTACTGAGCATGAAGGCAAAGACCTTGAAGACCTGCTGGCCCATGTTTCCAAGCTATCCCCAGCCGTTAGAAACAACGGTGGCGGGCACTGGAACCACTCTATGTTCTGGGAAATCATGTCCCCCAATGGAGGCGGCGCACCGGATGGCGATCTGGCTTCCAAGATCAACAAGAATTTTGGTTCATTCGAAGAAATGCAAAAGCAATTTGCTGCCGCTGCCGCTACCCGCTTTGGTTCCGGTTGGGCCTGGCTTTGCGTAGATGGAAATGACGACCTGTTCATCACTTCTACTCCGAACCAGGACAATCCGCTGATGGATGTTGCCGACAAACAAGGCCGTCCGATCCTCGGGCTGGATGTTTGGGAGCATGCCTATTATCTGCATTACCAAAACCGCCGTCCGGATTACGTTTCCGCCTGGTGGAACGTGGTAAATTGGGAAGAAGTTGGACGCCGCTACAGAAGCGCCGTTCGCACAAATTAATGCAGAAAAATTCTCATTGGTTCAATGCCGCTGTGACCTGGTTGCAGCGGCATTTTTTTTGAGTGCGGAGTGTTGAATGCGGAGTGTTGAGTGCGGAGTGAGGGGATTCTTCGCCGCTCTTGGTCTTGTGACCAAGAGCCACGCAGCGCGTGATGCCAAAACTTAATGTTGTTTGCTTGGAACAAGGCGCCCAGGCAAACAAAAACTACGAAGTGGTTAAATACTGAATAGCTCCACGATTGGGTGTCAGGTTTTTCATTCAACTATTCCCAGGATAATTCCAGTAGCCAAATCCTTTCCATCTCCCAAATCTTACACCGGATTATCAAATAGCCATAACTTGCAAACCAATTCGAAAGCTAAATATCCAACATCTCCATTTTGCCCTTAAACATTGAAATAATCTCCGCCGGCGCCGGTTCCGGTAAAACCTATACGCTTACGGAGCGGATGGTATCCCTGTTGAAGGAAGGCGTCCGGCCAGCCAGTATTCTCGCTACAACTTTTACCAAAAAGGCTGCTGCAGAACTTCAGGAAAGGGTTAGGCAAAAGCTACTGGAATGCGGTATGACCGAGGCGGCCAATGAACTGGACGAGGCTATGATTGGCACGGTACACAGTATTGGCACACGCCTTTTGCAACGATTTGCCTTTGAGGCAGGTGTCTCTCCCCTGGTAGAAATCATTGCAGATGGAGATGAACAACGCTTGTTCAACGAATCGCTTTCCCAGGTTTTAAGCGAAAAGCGGATCAACCGCATGAATCAGCTGGCTGATCGACTTGGCTTTACCAAAAAGTCCTATGGAGAGCCTTTCGATTGGCGGCGGGAAATACGGTTTCTCACGGAAGTGGCCAGAGCCAATAACTTTTCCAGGGAAGTGCTGGGAAAAAGCAAAAAGCAATCATGGGAGTCATTCGAGCGCCTGCTTCCTCCTGCAAGTCTCCAGGATGAAGTTGTCTGGAACAATCGCCTGATCTCTGCCATTGATCAGACCGTAGCAGCGCTGGAGAACAATGAAGCCGATGGCACGCAGGTCACCAAAAACGCCATTGTGGCGCTGAAAGGATTTCAAAATCAACTGAAGTTTCGGGGAGAGTTATACTGGCATGAATGGGTAAAAATTGCCAAAACAAATGCCGGAGCCAAGAGTCGGGATTTGATGGAAGACCTGCAAAGTCTGGCTCAAAGTCATTGGGAGCATCCACAGTTCAGGCAAGACATAAAAGCATACATCGACCTGCTATTCGACATATCAATAGATGCACTAGGAGAATTCGAAGAGTACAAGAAAAAGCGCGGATTGATCGATTACACCGATATGGAGGCTTATGTGAGCAAGATTTTAAGGGATGAATCCGTTCGCGATGCTTTGAAAGACGAGATCGGTCTGCTGCTGGTGGATGAGTTTCAGGATACTTCCCCCATTCAGCTCGATATATTTCTTGAATTGAGCAAACTGGCAACACATTCCATTTGGGTAGGCGACCCCAAGCAAAGCATTTACGGTTTCCGGGGAGCAGATCCAGCGCTGATGCAGGCAATCATTGAGGCATCTGGAGGAGTGAACGATGAGAATATTCTCAAGAAATCGTGGCGAAGTCGGCCGGGTATCGTGTTTGCGGTAAATGCCATATTCACCAAGGCCTTCCCTAACCTGCCTGAAGAACAAGTGGTTTTGGAGCCTGCGCATCAGGATCCGGATATGGAAGTCGGAACAGCCCTGCAACACTGGCATTTCAAATCTGAACTAGACGAAAAGAAAGTACCCGGAAAGCCCTGGCTGGAAAACTGCATCGCCACGCAGATAAGCACCCTGCTTAACCGTAAGATTCCGGTATTCAACAAGAAAAGAACAGAATTCAGGGAGGTAAAACCGGGAGACATTGCTGTGTTGTGTCGAAATAATACCGGCTGTCTGGAAGTTGCCGAGGCGCTCCACCGGACTGGATTGAAAGCTTCCATAAGCCGCGTTGGACTGTTTGAAACAAAAGAAGCCAAACTGGTGCTGGCCTGTTTAAAATATTTACTCAGTGCTTCAGATTCTCTGAGCGTAGCCGAAATACTCATTTTGACAGGAAGCATGGACCTGGAGGAAATGGCCAACAACCGGTTGGAATATTTACACCGGCAAGCAAATTCCCCAACCGGCGAGCGATGGGCTTCGGATAATCTTCATCTCAGATTATTGAATGAGATGCGCGCTCGTACGGCGGATCTCTCTGCCTCTGAGATATTAGATCTTGTACTGGAAGATCTGGATTTACGCAGGATTGCCATACAATTTGGCAACCCCAATCAGCGCCTCGACAACATCGACCAGGTTCGTCGCTATGCCTTGGAATATGAATCTGCCTGTAACCGTTTGCATTCAGCGGCCTCGCTTGGCGGCTTTCTGTTATGGGTAAATGAACTCGCCCTGGCAGATCGCGATTGGCAGGGAGCCGGAGAAGGCGAGGATGCCATAAAGGTGCTTACTTACCACAAAAGCAAAGGGCTGGAGTACCCTGTGGCCATTTGCCACGATCTGGATCAGCGCCTGAAAGAGCAAATTTGGGGCATCAACCTGATATCAGAGCAGGAAAAACCGGATTTGAATAACATCCTGGGAAATCGCTGGCTGCGCTATTGGGTGAATCCTTACGCCGATCAGTTTGCCAGAACCCATTTGCAGGAGGCTTTGCTGGAAACAGACGAATGGGCAGATGCTCACCGCATTGCCCTTGAAGAGGAAGCCAGGTTGTTGTACGTGGGCCTTACGCGCGCCAGGGATTATCTCGTGTTCCCCACCACGGCCAAGGGCACCAAATGGCTAAGTCGTGTGTTCAATCACGGCGATGAAACCATACCATGCCTCGATCCAGATTCCAACCAAACACCATTTTATCACAATGGGAGCCCCATACTCTGCGATACGGAAAGCCTGATCATGCCAAGGGATTTTGCAGAAGCACTGCCCGATCAAACACCTGTGCTGTACTTCAGCGCGCGAAAAGGCAAACACCCGGAACACCGTTTCCCACTAATGATCGATCACCATCGGGAGATGCCATTGGGTTCAGAGCCGAACTGGAGTGAACCCAAAGCCTGGGGCTCCTGGCTGGAATTCAAAGGAGATTACGATCCGGCAATTAAAAAAGCCCTGCAAACTCTGATGGTGGCCAACATTCAACATCTCAAACATGAGGAACGACTGCAATTGGCTGAAAACCAACTAATACTGAGAGGCTTGTCGGATGCATTTACCTCTTTGGCCATGTTGCAACAGGTAGAAACTTTTCAAAAGTATTTGGATGCGCAATTTCCTGGTGCAAAAAAAATAGCTCAATATCCTCTGAAAGGCCAACATCAAAACCGATACCTTAAGATGGAAGCCGACCTGTACCTGGAAAACGAACAGGAATCTGCCATCATCACATTCGCTGGATTTGCAGAAGGTATGAAAAAGTGGCGTCCCCAGGCCCAGGCAATTAGCCCATCCATTTCCTGGATGAAATACATCATGAATGAAAATGGAAACAGTTTCTGCCGCTATCTGCTGGTATTCCCAATAGAAGGCATGATAACAGAACTTATCTGAACTACCCACTACCCAATACTCAGCACTCCGCACTCCGCATTCCGCACTCCGCACTCCGCACTCCGCACTCCGCACTCAGCACTCCGCACTCATTGGGAACGTTCCCGATAACGATTGCGTAAAAAAACTCTCCAATTTTCTCCGGGATACGCATGTAAGAATCCTAACTTTAGATGGCAAAGGCAGCTGGGAGGCTAATTTTTATTCCATAATACAGATTAATATCAGAAGAAAATTGCCGGTAGGACAAAATGCTCCTGACCGAGAGGAGGCTGCTTGTTTTTTAACCACCTGACATTCGAACCCACACAGCATGTATAAATATTTCTGGCTACTGTTCATTCCATTTCAATTCAATGCTCAAAACTATTACACCGCTTCAGCGGAGGGGTTTGGCGCTGCTGCTACCGGCGGTGGTAACGCAGCCCCGGTTGTGGTGAGCACATACAATGAATTGAAGTCCAAAATTTTGGATGCCAATACACCTGTAGTGCTGGTTTCCGGCACCATCACCATCCCTGAGGGTGGACAGATCAGCTCCATTGTTCAAAACAAAACCATACTTGGCTTGCCTGGCGCAAGGTTGATCAATAACACCAAAACGCAAAGCGGCTCCGGAGTGCTTTACCTGAAACCCGGCTCCTCTAATGTAATTATCCGCAACCTAACTTTCGAAGGTCCAGGCGCTTACGATGTTGATGGCCGCGACAATCTCACTTCCGATGGTTGTGTAAATCTTTGGGTGGATCACTGCGAATTTCAGGATGGCATCGATGGTAATTTCGACATAAAAGGCAAGAGTGACAATGTCACGGTTTCCTGGTGCAAATTCACATACCTGAAACCACCCACTTCCGGCGGCTCCGGTGGCGCCAACGATCATAGATATTCAAATCTCGTGGGTTCTGGCAGTTCAGACGCACCGAATGACCTGCATTACAGCATCACATTTCAGAATTGTTATTGGGCCAATGGATGCCGCGAACGTATGCCTCGTGCCAGAAATGGCGAGCTGCACATATTGAATTGTTACTACAACACAGATGTTTCCAGCTCTCGGGCGCTTGGCCTTGGAGGTGGCATAAACAACCTCAGCTGCTATGTGGAGAATTGCGACTTCGCTTCCATTGGAACGGTTTACAAAGACTACAGCAGTTCTGACGGTGGAACGGTAGCAGTAAATTTCACTGGCTGTTTGAACGGCGTTGCCAATGTAGGCTCCGTTTCCGCACCTGGCTATGCATACACAGCTTACCCCGCTACAGAAGTAGCAACTTACGTGGCCAATGGAAATTGCGGAGCCGGAGCTACTCTACAGATCACAGAAACGGGAGAAATTTCATCGCCTTGTGCTTCGGTGGGAGCTGAAGAAAGCCAAATAGAAAAGTCCATAAAATGTTACCCGGCCATTTTTCGTGATTTCCTCTTTATTGAACTGCCTGGGGGATCTAATTCTGAGACCATTTTCGTAGGCATTTACTCCCAGCATGGACAACTGGTGTACAGTAAAACTTTCAACAATGGTGAAAACAACCTCCTGAAACTTCAACTGTCCAGCCTTTCTTCCGGCGCCTATTTCTGCCAGATAAAGGGCGAGCACTTTCAGATTACCAAAAAGATCATTAAAGAATAATTCATTGATTTTCAATATTTAATAATTTTTATCAGCTACTAAACCATGATCAAAAAAATACAATTATTGATGCTACCCATCTTGTTTTTGTGTGCCATCGCACATGCACAAAGCAAGATAGATGTGTGGGATTTTGCGGCTACCCAACTAGACCCTTCGATTTATAACAACCAATTGGACGAAACCACCATAAATAACTGGTACGACGGATCCATTACGGTTGGAAGTTCGGGCAATGTTTTACCCAGCAACATTACAGCAGGTGACCTGACGTGGACAGGAGGAGGAAATGATCGGCTGCGTACCATCAATACGAACCTCACCCGCTATGATCAGAACATTGGTGGCGTGACCGGCTATGACGGGCGCATTTATGTAAATTCAGCAGCCAATGTCACCCGATTTATAAGCCTGAACCTGGCGGAAGACGATGAAGTTTCGCTGGCGGTAAAAACCGATTCTGGCGGCGAACTCAATTTTGAGTTCAGCACCGATCCCGCTCAGCAAACTGATGTGGTTTCCCTGACCAGTGATTTGACGGAATTGACATTTGTGGCAAAAAACGCGGGTATATATCGTTTTTATGACACCCAGGGGAAGCCCAGTTATTTCAGAATAAGCAGGAAACATGCAAATTATGTCACGATTACCGGAAGCATAGATGAGTCCGAAGCAGCGGGCATACCAGCCAACTATTCGGTGGTTTGTACCAATGCTGCAGGTAAATCCTGGAGTTTTGATGCGTCAAATGGAAGTTTTACCGCTGTTCTGCCATCCGGTCATTCATACGAACTAAGCCTGTCTGGCACAAATGGGTACATCATCACTACTGGGAGCAGTCTCGATGTGGATGACAATACCACGGCACATGCCATTAAAGTTGTAAAACTTGATTTATTTACCGTTTCTGGTTCGATTCTAGGACTGGGCAGCGCCATCAACAACCTGAGCCTTCAATTCACGCCAGATCCGATGGCCAATTCCATATTCACTCCAGAACCGGTTGTGGATGCCGGAAACGGGACATATTCAGTAGAGTTGGAGCCAAATCTTGAATACACCATTTCCGCAGATGGGGTAAATGACTATTTCATACCAAACAACACGATCACCATCGGAGCCGGGAATACCATGGCCGATATCAATTTTGCTGCGAAAACGCTTTACCATGTAACCATCAATACGAGCGGACTGGATGCCATGCAATCGGCTGGTCTGAACCTTAGCTTTAGCAATTTAAACGAAGCCGGTTATGCCTACAGTTTTTCTGATGTGGCAGCCATTAATCTGCGCGATGGAACATATTCAGTTGAAGAAAGTGGTCTTGATTTATATCCTGTTCAGTTGGCTTTAACCTCAAACCTGAAAGTCGCAGGCGCTGATACTGATAAAAACCTGCGTTTTGTCCCGGTTACTGATTGGGACTTCGACGACAAGGTGATCAATAACGGCGATCCTGCTTACAAAGGAATGCTCTTCACAGGGCAGGTCTCTAATGAGGTAGCCAAGGGTCATCTCACCGCTAAGAACGCCGCCACCATTCAGGTGCCGGTGAATGTGGGGGAAACCGTCAAAGTGACCTACTACTACAGCGCTGATTTTTCTTTCGATGGCGGAACAGCCATTACCACGAACAGCCAAAGTACCAGTCTGCTTGAATACGCCGAGTACACATATCCCGGTAGTGCTCCCGGTTATGTTACCCTTACCATTGGAGGCAGTGTTTCCACCAGTTATTTCCCCAACATCAAGGTAGTTCAGCATCTTCCTTACGCTGCAACCATTACAGTTGGCACAAATAAAGATTATCAAACCATAAACGAAGCCCTGGATGCCATTCGCAGGATGATCCGCAACGATGACGATCGCGTGACCATTTTGGTTGATCCAGGTAATTATGAAGAAATGCTTGTGATCGACGAGCCAAATGTCACCCTGAAAAATGCAGCCGCATCTCCGGGCATAGGTTTATTAAATAAAGGTCTGGATATAGAACCCAATGCCGTTCGGGTAACCTCTTATTACGGCCATGGTTACTACTATTACAGTCAGGGCAGCGATGAAAAATGGAATGCTGAGGTACTCGCGGTTAACAAGGAAAATGGCTACCACACGAACGACAATCCTGGTGGCACTACCAACGGTTCTTACTGGAACGCTACCGTAGTCGTTATGGCTGAAGGCTTTGTAGCAGAGTCCATCATTTTCGAAAATTCTTTTAACCAATACATCTCCGCAAAAGAAGCCACTGACGTGGTGGTGGAATGGCCGGTGGGCGGCAAAGGTCCACGACCAACGGTGGCAGGAAATACCGATGTTCAGGAAAAAAGCTTTGTAGAGCGCGCCGCAGCCATCGGCGTTGCCAACAATACCGACAAAGTAATATTGAACAAATGCCGCGTGATTGGCCGTCAGGATGCCTTTTTTGGCGGAACAAATACTCGCGTGGTGATGTATAAAGGATCTGCCATGGGCGCTGTGGACTACATCTTTGGTGGCATGACAGCCGTTTTTTACAAAACCGAACTGGCCATGAACATCAGCGATGCCAGCAACGACCAGTCTTATATAACAGCAGCGCAGCAGGGAAGTGGACGCGGTTATCTCATGTATGAATGTACCGTTACTTCGGCCAAACCAGGTATTGAAAACACCTCCGTAAACAGGGCTAAACCCGGCTACTTTGGTCGCCCATGGCTGGCAAATACCAGTGAAGTTGTTTTCTACAATACGACCATTGAAACTACAGATTACCCAGGTTCGGAAGGTAAATCGCTAATAGTTCCGCTTGGCTGGCAAAATTCATTAGGTGGTGAATCTCCTGGTATGTATGAGTACAATACCACCGAAATCTCTGGTGAAAACAATACAGGCAGCCGTGCAAGCTGGGCTACTCAGCTTAACCAACCTGTGCTAAACGACGGGACAGACATTACTCCTTTTAATTTTACAAAAGGCAATGACGGTTGGGACCCGCTGCCAGGATTGATCAGCGAGGACCAGGTGGGTACCCACCAGCCCTTTCCGGAAACATCGGTAGTAGCAAAGGCCATTAACCACAGGGTGTATATTTCAAATGTGGTTTCAAAAACCCAGGTGATGGTTTATGACACCAATGGCAGGTTATTAAAATCCTTGGAGAGCAGTTCGGATTTCGAATTTGACATAAGTCCAAATGGCATCTGGTTCGTCCACATAACGGCGGCAGATGGATTAAAAACTATAAAAGTTCATACTAATTGATTGTTTGGTGATTTGTGAGGGGGCTTTTGCCCCCTTGTTTTTTTATTTCCGATATCCGATTTGTTCGATTTCCGATATTCGATTTGATTTGAGATTGCACTACCTAAAATTGCTCTACCCGCCGCGCTTGTGTCTTTTGACCAAGCGCAACACAACGCGAGATGATCACACATTTTGTTAAACCATTTGCAGCCTGTTTGCCTTGGCCTTTTTTATGAAAAATTACCCGGACTACTCACGTAAAGTACGCTTGGTCAAAGGTCACAAGCACGGCGAAAACAAGTGATGATAAAAAGAAACGGCTAGCCAATTTGGCTAGCCGTTTCTTGTAGATTTACACCATTAGCTAATTATCACACTATCAAATTAGCTAATTAAACTCATTTCTTCGCAAGCTTGGCAATCTGTTCTTCCAGTTCTTCTTCATCGCCAGGGGCATAACCAATGTGTTCGAACACGATGTTGCCTTCTTTATCCAGGAGAAAAGTATAGGGAACGGATTGGATGTTGGCAGCTCTGGAGAGTTCTTTATTGGAGTCCAGGAGGATGCGGTATGGCCAGCCTTTGGCGTTTACAACTCCGGGAACTTTAGCAGCGGAGCGGGCGTCGTCGGTACTGATCGCTACCAATTCCACATCATAATCATGCTGCCAATCTTCATAGATCTCGGAGATGGCGTCAAGTTCTTTTTTACAGGGAGAGCACCAGGTAGCCCAGAAACTTACGACTCTGATTTTGCCGTCGCCACCCAAAGTCGCGGCGTCCACGGATTGGCCCTCAAGGGTTTTAAGAACAGCTGATGGTATTTTTTTTGTCTGGGAAAATGCAGTACTAGTCAGTAAAACAGCAGCGAAAATGGTCAGGATTTTTTTCATGCTTAACAAATATGTTGTTGAGTAAAATGATAAGTGTATGCTGTAAATGCAAAAAGCGGTGGCAAAATTATTCAACTCGGTCGAGGAAATGCTCAATTAACCTCTCTTTAACTGAATGTTAGGGTATGCAAAGTTTGCTTAACTTGATGCTATCTCCGTTGAAAACATTGAAATCCACCGGTTCATTTATGCCATTTACATTGCCCCGGTCGCTGTGTTGCCAGAAATGCCAGTTGCCGTCGTCGGGCATTTCCAGGTCGGCAACGTGGTAGTGGGCAATCCAGAACAAATAATCTTTGAACGCTTCGTTTTTTGCAAAAAATCGCTTGTAAAAATCTTTGTTGGTATATAGAATCGGCTTGACCTTATAGTGCTTTTGCAGCAGGTTCAGGAATTCCTTTGTGTACATCCTGATCTGTGCGGCAGTCATACCGTTTTCCTCTTCCACATCTACCACCGGGGGCAGGTCTCCTGAGCGCAGTTTTACCGTTTTGGTAAATTTAAGTGCCTGGTCTTTTGCACTGATGTTGGGCAGAAAATAGTGGTAAGCACCTCGAATGATGCCGTTTTTCTTTGCGTTTATCCAGTTTCTATCAAATTGAGGGTCTTCCATCCAGGAACCTTCAGTTGCTTTAATGAAGGCAAAACTGATGCGAACCTTTCCAACCTTCATGGCTTTCACCCGCGCCCAGTCGACCCGGCTTTGCCACTTGCTCACATCAATGCCATGCACTTTGTAGCCACCGGGAATCCGAATGCCAAAATGCTTGTACTCTTTGTAGTGAAACGGGTATTCAACCAAAGAGCGCACCCAAAATCTGAAATCGGGGCTGAAGATCAAAACAGCCAGAAATACAAACAGCAAGAGACAACCAGCCCTCTGGCGCTCTGCTTTCGTACTTTGTGGTGTTCTGAAAATTCTGAAATTGGACAATTGAAGACTTTGTTATGGGCAAAATCGATTCAAACTCGTGTTACTTACCCTTGAAAACCGGTTTTCTTTTTTCCAGGAAGGCGGCTACCCCTTCGCGATAATCCTCTGTATTTCCGGCCATGCTTTGCAGCTTGTCTTCCAACAAAGTCTGAGCGGCGAAGTCGTGATCGAAGCTCTGATTTAGCGCTTGCTTGGTTAAGGCTAGCCCCCGGGTTGGCATTTTGGCCAGTTTCTCAGCCAAAGCAATGCTTTCCTCCCGGAAGTTCTCATCGGGGAAAACCTTCCAAATCATGCCCATAGCAGCAGCTTCCAGGGCGCTAATTTTGTCGGAAAGCATCATCAAAGCTGAAGCCCGTTGGAACCCGACCAAACGGGGAAGGGTCCAGGTGCCTCCAGAATCAGGTATCAGCCCGATTTTGGAGAAAGCCTGGGTGAAGGAAGCAGAGGCAGTTGCTACAACGATATCACAAGCCAGAGCTATGTTAGCCCCTGCGCCTGCCGCCACGCCGTTTATAGCTGCCACCACCGGCTTTTCCAGGTTTCTGATCTTTTGCACGATGGGATTGTAGCCTGTAGAAATAATGGTCGTCAAGGAGGGTCCATTCGGATCAATTACCTCCTGAAGGTCCTCTCCGGCGCAGAAAGCTTTGCCCGTTCCGGTAACATAAACGGCACGAACAGTTTCATCCCTGGCGCATGTATCCAAAGCTTCCAGAATCTCCTCCCGCATCGCCTGATGCATGGAATTGAATACCTCGGGTCGGTTAAACGTTATGTGGGCAACACCGTTTTCAATGGAAAATAGGATGTATGTCATCGCAGTTTGTGTTGTTGGCCGTACCTGGTTTTAGCGTATGATCAGTTTTTCGCGTTCTGGTCCCGTAGAGATCATGCTGAAAGGCACGCCTAGTATTTTTTCCAGACGATTCAGGTAGTTTTTGGCATTTTCCGGAAGCGCATCAAATGTTCTTGCCTCATCCAGAGATGCGTTCCAACCCGGATAACTTTCATAACTGGGGTCAACGTCTGTATGGCACAGATCAAAGGGCAATTGATCGCTTTCTTTACCATCGTAACGGTAGCTCACGGCTGCTTTTAATTCAGGAAAATCGTTGAGCACATCAATTTTTGTCATGCAAAGATCTGTGACCCCGTTCAGCAAAATGGTATAGCGCAATTGAGGCAGGTCGATCCAGCCGCAGCGGCGGGCGCGTCCGGTAGTAGAACCGAATTCCATACCCTGTTCGCGCAGTTTTTCCCCGGTTTCGTTTTCCTGTTCAGTAGGGAAGGGGCCACTGCCAACACGGGTGCAATAGGCTTTGGTGATGCCAATGACCCTGCCTATCAATTGTGGCGCTACCCCAAGTCCGGTGCATACGCCAGCCGTAATGGTATTGCTGGAAGTAACAAAAGGATAGGTGCCAAAATCTATGTCGAGCATGCTGCCCTGAGCGCCTTCAGCGAGGATTTTTTTGCCTTCCGACAGCGCATTGTTGACATAATATTCGCTGTCGACAAAAGTGAGTGCGCGGAGCGCTTCAATGCTGTCGAACCATTTCTTTTCTTCTGCTTTCAGATCAAAATCAACTTCCGGATAAATTTGGAGCAATTCCAGGTGTTTGTTTTTCAGGGCTTCATACTGCTCCATGAAGTTCGATGCCTCCAGGTCGCCCACCCGAAGACCGTTCCGGCCGGTTTTATCCATGTACGTAGGACCAATGCCTTTGAGGGTTGAGCCAATTTTGGCCTTGCCTTTGTGCGCTTCACTGGCAGCATCCAGCCAGCGATGGGTAGGCACGATCAGGTGAGCTTTTCTGGAAACGAGTAGTCGTTTCTGAAAATTCACTGAACTCTGTTCAAGAGATTGCAATTCGCGCTGAAAAACCAGGGGGTCAAGTACCACGCCATTGCCAATCAGGTTGATTAGGTTCTCTCTGAATATTCCGGAAGGTACAGTATGTAAAATATACTTGTTGCCACCAAACTTGAGGGTATGCCCGGCGTTCGGGCCGCCCTGAAACCTGGCTACGATATCGTAATCCTGAGCGAGGTAATCAACAATTTTGCCTTTTCCTTCGTCGCCCCATTGGAGGCCTAAAATCACATCTATTTTTTGCATATCAGAATAGCAGGGTTCTATGGGTAAGTATCGTTTTAAAATTTTTGGATAATTGAAAATTCATTTTCGCCACAAAAGTATGAAAAGAAAAAGCCGACCAAAGGAATTCCTACCTTTGCATCATGTTTTGGCGAATATTCTTCCTAATGGCGCTTTTAATGCTGTCTCTGAAAGGCAGTAGTCAGTCCAATTCCAATCCGTTTGAGATTATCAGCCGTTTGCCCAAAACATCTCTTTCTTCGGCTGTAAATACGAATCCATTCGAAATGGTGGCGCATCGCGTGCCAGGAGCTTCGAAACAACTTACGGAAAACTCAACGCTGAGTGTCAGCAATTTTTCTGTGTTGCCGAGAGGTGGTGGCATGAACGAAGGATTACTTCTGGTGGTACTGCTTGCAGTTTTTGGACTGTTAACCTTTTCGGTTGCTTCCAATCGCTCCCTGGTGGGAAAGGCCTGGCGCGGTTTTCTGAGCGACAATGCCCTGAATCTGGCCCAACGCGATGCTTCGGGTATGGTGGGCAGCGCTCCGTATTATTTTCTCTACGTCAATTTTCTGTTGAACGCCGGAATTTTCATATTTCTGGTAACCCGAACTTTTCTGGGTGACACATTCAACAATCTGATTTTCCTGCTGATTTGTATGGTCGGCGCGATAATGGCCTTCCTTTCCAAGCATGTTTTTGTGAATCTGGTTAGCTACCTGTTCTCCAGGGATCAGGAAGCGCGGAGATATAATTTTCTGATCATGATTTTCAACTGTGTGCTGGGCTTGTTCCTGGTTCCATTTAATTTCCTGATCACTTTTTCAGAGAAAGCCGATTACAAATATTTGCTCGTTTTCTGGATGCTTGGCGTGGTTACGATCTTCTATTTATACCGCGGCTTGCGCTCTGCCAGGATAGGAATTAAAAATTTGGGTAGCAGCCCATTCCACTTTTTATTGTACCTTTGCGCCGTAGAAATTGCACCGGTTTTATTGCTTGTAAAACTTGCGATTATGCAAAAACCGTAGCCCCGGCGCTTCTATTTTTCAACTAAATATCACAAAAACTGTCCCGAATGTCTGCAAGCACTACTGCACCCTTTCAGGAAATTTCCAATCAAAGAGTTCACAACATCCTAATTTCTCAGGCCAAGCCGGCCGTCCTTTCTGCTTATGAGGATCTCGAAAATCGATTTGGTGTACACATCGATTTTGTTCCTTTTGTTGCCTTGGAAGGATTAACGGAAAAGGAGTACCGTAAGAACCGTGTGTACCCCAATGACTATACTGCCATCGTTTTTACCAGCAGACACGCCATTGATCACTTCTTCAGACTCTGTGGTGACATGCGGATCAAGATGTCAGAAGACACCAAATACTTTTGTGCATCCGAAGCGATTGCCAATTACCTGCAGAAATTTATCGTTTTCCGTAAACGCAAAGTGTTCAACGGCACCAAATCGGTGCTAGACCTGAAATCATACATCCTGCGGAATAAAGACGAAAAATTCTATTTGCCTTGTAGCGAAACCGGTAGCCCGGAGATCCTGAACTTTTTCAAGGAACTGAAAGTACCCATTCAGGATGCTGTCATGTACCGTACGGTAAATAATGATCTGTCTGATCTAAAAGACATTAAATACGACATCATCGCCTTTTTCTCGGCGCTTGAGATCAACTCACTTTTTGATCAGTTTCCTGATTTTAAGCAAGAAGACCGCAGGATCTGCGTATTCGGCACCAATGCCTTAAAAGCTATTACCGATCATGGAATGCATGTGGATATTCGTGCCGGAACACCGGAAGCGCCATCCATTGCTGTGGCACTGGAAAATTATCTGAAACTTTCCAACCCGGTTGCCGATCCTTTGAGTTGATCAGAGCCTGAGGTTGATTCAAGAGCATAATTCTACAGGTTTTTTGAGTCCTGCTCTTTTGATAAATTTGATTTCCAAATTACATTTGCCGACCCTGTGTTTCATTGAACACAGGGTCGGTTTGTTTTAGCTTTGATAAAAACAGGCTGCCAAGTTGTAAATCATTTTTTCACAAATAAAAATGTCTCTCGATATGACCAGGCTAAAAACATCAAAGAAGAGGAATAAAGTAAAGGACAGCGAGGACAATCGCAAATTCATGATGGTACTGGCCATTGCCACGGTAGTGTTGATGGTACTCATGTATTTTGCTTTCGCCCGCTAATCGGGGTTAAACAGCTTTGTGCCTATTTCAACTAACGCAGTTGAATTTTTGCAAAGCGCTCTGAAGTGTATGCTCAGAAGATTTTTTCTACAACAAACAGGCCTTGCATTAATGGCCTCAGGATTGCCTTTCCCTTTTAATTCCAATAAGGTATTGACAAAAAAGAAAATGCTCATTCCAAAGCGATTGAAGCCAGGCGCTACCATCGCACTTATCGCTCCTTCCAGTCCGCCTTCTGCAGAAAAACTGGCGAAAGCGCTGGATAATTTACAGGAATTTGGCTTTGAGGTCATTGAAGGGAAAAGCTTGCGGAAGCAAAACGGTTTTCTGGCCGGCAGCGATCAAGAGCGCCTGGATGATATCCACTGGGCTTTTGCGGATGATGCAATTGATGCAGTATGGTGTGTCAGAGGTGGATATGGCGCCGGTCGATTGCTGCATGCTATCGACTACAAACTAATTAGAAAACACCCCAAACTATTTATTGGCTACAGCGATGTAACAGCATTGCACCTGGCGTTTTATCAGCAATGTAATTTAGTGACCTTCCATGGCCCGGTGGCGGCATCTGATTTTCCGGAAGATACCTTGCATCATTTTCAGTCAGTAGTCATGAAAGGCGCGGCCAATCACCTGATCCAGGCAGATCCGGAAAACTTATCCGGTACCGAATTAAAACCATTTACCATAAGCCATGGAACAGCGCAAGGCGCCTTAACCGGTGGTAATCTCACGCTGCTTGCTGCCCTTACCGGTACAAAATTCTCTCCCGAATTTAAAAACCGGATCGTATTTATAGAAGAAGTAGGGGAGCAGCCTTACCGCATCGACAGGATGCTGACGCAGCTTTTGCAGGGCACGGACCTCAGTCAGGCTGCCGGCATTGCCCTGGGCGTTTTCAATGAATGTGAACCAAAACCAGGTAGCCCGTCGTTTTCCCTGGAAGATACTTTACGGAATCAATTGCAAAATCTGAATATTCCAGTTGTGTATGGAATCCCGTTTGGCCATGTTGCCCATCAGGCGACGCTTCCTTATGGCATTCAGGCGGAGCTGGATGCCGACAAACAAAGTCTCCTCTTGTTGGAATCGGCGGTGGTTTAGCGAATCAGGCAGCCAAAAAATTTATCACTTCGTTGTTATGCAATCTGAAATTTTCAGAGAAAGGTGACGTTTATGAACACCCTAATAAGAAAAAAATGAGTCCGGAAGCATTAATAACCATTCTGATTTTAGCGATACCAATATATTTCTTATGCAAATGGACGCTTAACAAATGGGAAATTGGTAATCCTAAGAGTCGAAAATTGACGGCTATTATTCCTACAATTATTTTGAGCCCCCTTGCTTATGTTGGAATGATAGTGATTTGGATGATGAGTGTATCTTATTACCCTACTAAAAAATTTAACAAAGCAGAATGGGATACAAATATTGAAGGAAGATATACGATGTCAAAAAACATCATCAAAAGTGAAATGCTAATTGGCAAAACAAAAGAAGAAGTGATTGAGATTTTAGGCGAAGAATTTTCTATATATGACGAAGAACATATTGCATATTACTTAGGGTTTGTTCCGTCAATGCTTGGAATTGACCCTGATGTTTTAGATATATATTTTGAGAATGGGAAAGTGATAAAAGTAAGTCAACACGAAACTTGAAACGTACGTAAAATAATTTCTCAAAATCGCCCAAAAATATTGGGGTTCAGATTTGACGGAATTGGTAAATATCAAAATCAGTTCTACGATTTCGGGAATGACAATAAAAAAGAAAGCGGGCTATAACAATGTGTATGTTGTTCGCTTCAAGCAAAAGCCGGCGACGCCACATACACGAACCGTGAGTATTCATATATGAAGGATGGGTCTGTCAACGTTGTATTCATATTAATTAAATCTTAGTATGAGACTTGTTATTGGTTTGATAATTCTATTGCAATGCCAAAACTGTTGCTACAGCCAAGTAGAATTTAATTCATGTAAAATGTTTGAAGAGTTCTTTGGCAAGGTTCGGTTTGAAGAAATTCCCTATTTTAAACCTGATGTACCTAAGCCAAAAATTTTGCTTTCAGAAGCAAAAGATACTTTAATCCAGATCATTGATCCTCAAACATATGAATCGACATTTGTCAATGAAAAAACACTTGTCAGAGAGCAATGGAACAAATTCAACCAGACTGAAAAATTTGTAAGCAAACGAGACATTGTGAAAAACAGCTTTCACTTGATAAATACGGATGTTGAGCTGAGAGATTCAAATTATATTAAAGATGCCCTGTCCAAATATTTTCAGCAAATATCCATTGAAACCTCAAAATTGATTCCTTTGGAGTATCATCCGACTTGTGAAGCTTTCAATAAATACAATAATGAGCGTTTCTTATTGAATGTACCATTGACTTCCTTGACTGAAGAACAATCTTTCAATATGAGGGGGTATTTCAGATTTGGGCCGGTTTTTCTGACTGAAGGAAAGGAATATGCCGTAACAACCTATGACATATATCACAAATGGATAGGTTCGAATGGCGAAATGACAAATATGGAAACCGGAGGAGGGGGAATCATTTTAATAAATTTATTGGACGAGCAAAGAATACAGTACATCAAGCAATATTGGGATTACTAGTAATTTCAATAGTCATAACAAGGCATCCAAGGATCATGTCCAACGAAATATGATCATTTAATGCAGGAGACAGATAGCATTTTCGCCGCGTAGATCTCCGAAAAACTATTTATATCATTCAATTCACTCCAATCATAGCATAAACAACGATAATTCACCATTTTTGCAGCTCCAGATTTATAATGCACACAAAAATGAACACATTAAAACACATTACCACTTTCTTATTTCTGCTTTTCATCACTACGGCACAGGCGCAGATCAAATACGGATTTAAAACAGGGCTAAACTTCTCAAAGCTCAGCGGCCCTTCCGAACTCGACATTGCCGGAACGGAACTGGAAAGCTGGAAAAACATCGTTGGTTTTCACATAGGCATTTCTTTTGCCACTCATTTCACCGATAATTTTGGGATGAGGGCCGAATTTCTGTATTCCAAAAAAGGTGGAGAGTACAAGTTTGAAGGGCCTTCCTATCGCAACTTTTACTATCCCGGAGGCGTATCTTATGCTACCGGCAATGCAAAATATCTGATCAACATCAGCAACTCTTACATCGATATTCCGGTGATCGCTTTTGCCAAAGCGGGTGATTTCGAATTTTCAGCGGGTGGCTATGTAGGCTTTTTGGTCGCTTCTGACGGGGAAGGCTCACTATTGTTTACTGACGGCCGCACAGTGAATGACCCAAATGTGGTCATTGACAACACCGAGTTTTTCCTGAATTACAATTTCCGCAAAGATGATCCCGGAGAATCTGTTGGCGATGAAACGCAAATTGTTCGTGTGGATAACCGCAACCTCGAATTGCCAAAAACCCTGGGCGCCTACTACGATTTTTCAGAGGACAAAGGCAAATACTTCAAAAGCCTCGATTACGGTTTAATTGGCGGTGTTTCCTACTTCATGACAAGTTCTCTGTATGCAAGCGTAAGACTGCAATATGGGCTGGCCGACATCACCAACAACAATGTTGATGTTCAGAAAGCATCTACCAACGCTGATAAATCCCCGATATTCAGAGATGACAAGGATAAGAATTTCGTTATCCAGGCGTCCGTTGGGTTCAGTTTTTAGACTCCATAATCATGCCCCGAAGCGAGTTCGGGGTCAATCCGCCAACAGTTTAGGCTTTATGCCCTGAAGCGACATAGCTGCTTCATGGTAAATGCCATTTGTACGCAAGTACCTATTTTCGCAGTTATATTCCCGAAGGACTGCTTTCAAGTGAATACTGAAAGTGATTTTTCAAAGTAATTTTCGCATGACTGAATACGCAAAGTGATCAGGAGAACCGTGCTTCAAAGTCCCGTATGAATCACAGTAATCTAAAGAATCACATAAATCACAGCACATACAATATGCTATTTAAAAGAACCACTTACCTGCTTGCCCTGGTGATGCTGCTTTCAGCCTTGAACCAGGGATGTAAGAAATTTGATATTTCCAATCCGGAAATAGACGAGCACACGGCAGAGTTTGCTTTTCCACTTTTTAGCACAGATCTTACCTTAAAAGACCTGATGCTCAATGTGTTGAATGATACGCTCTCCGGTGATACCATATTTATCAACCCGGATAATACCATGACCTTGTTTTACTCAGGTGATGTGGCTGAAAAACCGGCAAGCGATATTTTTGCTTTCCTAGAGAATGGTGGTGTGCCCATGGCTGATTCTGTGATTATTAATCCGATTCAGGCGCCAAATGGTGTCAGTGTTCGCCAGGCTGTTCTGAAATCGGGAACCATGTCGGTATTGATAAATAACCCGTTTCATGACACTATAACCGGTAGTGTTGAAATTCCGGAACTAAGCCTTAACGGAGTTTCCTTCAGCGCTCCTTTTGTGGCAAATCCGGACACTCAGAACTTGATATTAGGCCCCTTTGATATGTCGGGCTATGAACTAAATTCAAACAGCAATACGCTTACCTTCCGGTATTATGCTTATAAACCGGATGGTACCAGGATAAAAATGCCGGATCTGGGCAACATCCTATTTGTATATCTGGGCTTGAAATTCAGTTACGTAGAAGGATACTGGGGCTACCAACTTTATGCTCTTACACGCGATACCATCGAAATCAATATCAACCAAACGGATTTGCGTGGTGATATAAAGGTTAAGAACCCAAAAGTGACCATGCGCGTGCGCAACTCCTGGGGTTTCCCTACCAGAGGCATCATTAAATACCTGAGCTTTATTGGTCAAAATGGTGAAGAATTGCAGCTCACAGGCTCTGTTTTCGAGAATGACGGCACCTATGACTATGCCGATTTCGATTACCCGTCTTATGCTGCCGGAGAGGTTGGACAGGAGAAATACACAGATATTTATCTGGATGAGACAAACTCCAACATTGCCGATATTTTCAATTCACAGCCCACTCGCTTGATTTACGAGGTGGACGGCGTGAGCAATGCCCAGCAAGATCCCAACCTCATCGGTTTTATGACAGATGAGAGTATTCTGGCGCTCCAGATGCGGGTAGAACTGTTGCTGGAAGGATCAGCAAAGAACTTTGGCGCCGAGCAAACACTGGATCTGAACTTCGGAGAATTCGGCTCACTAGATTCCGCCAGAATTGAATCGGTAGAATTCAAGCTGGTTACCGAAAACGGAACACCAGTCGACATCAATGCCCAGATATATTTCCGCGATGAAAATGACAACCCGGTAGATTCGCTGTTTGATGAAGGCTCCAGAAACATCATGAATGCAGCTCCGGTAAATGCAGATGGCGTAGCAGATGGCATTACCCGCACCGAAACATTTATCCCCATGATTGCCGAGCGCTTTGAGCACATTCGCACTACCAAAACAGCTTACTTGAAGGCATATTTCACTACGGCAGAAGACGGCACCGTCCCGGTTAAGTTCCTGGCGGATAATTCAGCTGTGGTGAAAATGGGCATAAAAGTCCGGAAACGAATTTTTGGGGAATAGAAAACAGTAGATGATTGGGGTTTCAAATAGGGTAGTGAGCTGTTTTGATTGATGATTGACGATTACATAATTACATGATTGTTGATGTATTTTTTTACTAGGAGGTTGAAAGGCACTCAATCAGAAAGATTTCCCCATTTTCAATTGAAACTAATCTACATGAACAATATAACCTTCCATCAACAATCATGTAATTATGTAATCGTCAATTGTCAATTAAAGAGATTCTTCCCAAAACCGCATTTATAGCCACCGCAAAATGGTTGTGAAAACACTTGTCATACTGAACGCTGTTAATCAATGATTTAGCCGCAGGCGATTTTCAAAACCAAACAGCGTGAAGTATAACCAAGCCATTAATTCATGGATAATTCAATCGGAATAAAATCAATTAAAAATATGCAAAAAACCTGGCTTTTAAGTCTGTTTATTGTTTTTGCAAGTCAGCTTACTGCACAACAGGAGCTGATGCTGCATTCACTTCCCAATATCTGGCACAGCACAACAACAAACCCGGCCTTTTTTCCGGAAAATAAAAAATTCGTGCTGGGTCTTTCCGGGGTAGGGCTGGATGCGGCTCATTCTGGTGACATCACTTACCGGGATATTTTTAAGAAAAATGGCGACCGGACGATCATCGATTTCAGCAACGCCATAGATCGTTTGGATCCCAATAATGAAGCCCAAATTGATCAACGGAGTGATGTGGTAAGTCTTGGTTTCAGGCTTCCCGGAAAAATGTACCTGCAGGCTGGATATGCCAACAGGCTCAGTGGGGTGGTCAATTACCCGAAAAGTTTGCCCGAATTACTGTGGTACGGCAATGGACAATACATAGGTGAAACCCTGGAAATTGCGCCTCAGGCCGATATTGCCGACTGGAATGAATGGAGCATTGGTTTTATGAAAGAATTTGGCAAGGTACGCCTTGGTGTTCGCGGAAAGATACTGAGCGGAGTAAGCGCTCTTCGCTCCGACCCTGACCACGCGTCAATGAGTGTGTATACATCGCCTGATATTTACCAGTTAACGCTGCACACAGATTACGGCTTTTACTCTTCATCCATCATTTCTTCCATTGATACTGCCGGTCTGGGCTTCGATTTTAAACTCGCAGAAACAAAACGTAAATACCTGTCAACCAATACAGGAAATGCGGTAGACATTGGCATCCAAGTAAAAGTTAATGACAAACTCACGCTTGATGCTTCTGTGCTGGATATCGGTGGGAAAATCACCTGGGACAGCAAATCAAACTACTTTTTAAGTCAGGGCGACTATGAATACGAAGGAACTGTATTCCCGGGTACTGACATCATTAACGGGGCCGACAGCCTGTCATTTAATCTTACCCTGGATACACTGAATGACGTTTTTAATTTTGAAAAAACGCCAACAGAATTCACTTCGAAACTGCCATTGAGGGGCTATTTCGGAGCGCAATATACCTTTAGCAGGCGTCTTGAATTTGGTGTAAACGGGTACTTCAGCAAACCGGAAAATTCGGATGCTAATTATGCCGTTGGCCTTTCTGCCCGCTGGCATTTGAAACAGTGGTTTTCGGTTGGTACCATGTACAGCGTCAACGACCGAAGCGCTGCGAATGTCGGCTTTCATGTACTGCTGAAACTGTTGCCACTTCAGATGTATTTCGCTACGGATAATCTGTTTAATGCATTTTCCATTAAAAAATCACCGGCGGTCAATTTGAGGGCTGGAGTTGCGTTGATGTTATAAGGAGCATACCTTTAGTAGGTGTTTCACGGTGTATGAGTTTGTCAAGATGTCTCTCACGCCTGCGGCGGATCCTAATGAACCGCGATGTATTTGGGCTTAGAAGAAGAGCGGTGGTTATTCCCTCATCTGGATGCTTCATTAAATAACTTTGTCGTGCTGTAAGCACACGTCCACTCTAGGTTGGAAGAACGTAAAGTGAGTATGCGGCTTTGTTGGTTGAGCGCACTTAGCGTGGACAGGCGCTTACAGCGCGACAAATTAAGCGAAGGTGATTGTTTGGTAGCAATTGTAAAGGGTGGCGCTTTGGATAGTTCATTCTCGATTTGATGAGGCCAGAAAAGACCGCAGCGCTCCTCGACATGACAATACGACAATACATGGATTATTAATTTAGATTTCTCCTTTCAGTCGAAATGTCAACACCTAAAAACAAATTCGAGTGAAACGAGAATGCTGATAATAGTTAGATTCCTACTTGGGCTGTCATGTCGATCCGCCGCAGGCGTGAGAGACACCTTGATAACACAAGCGGCACAAAAGTGAAACCTGAATCAAAGTCAATTAAAATCACAGAATATGACCTGGACAAGTAAAACCCGCACCTTATTGATAGTCAACGTTTTGTTGGCTGCTGCTCTTATCGGAATTTTTGTTTCCTCTTTCTCGGGAGGAGGCGAGGGTGGTATTTCCATGTCCCCTGAACAGAGAGTCAGGTCGATCAGTCTGGATAAGGACTTCAATTTTTGTGGTGAGAAATTCCCGATGGACAACTGGGATGTACGCCAGCGTCTCGATGCAGAGCTCATGCGCAATGTGTATTTCCATTCCCAGACGATTATTACTGTAAAACGAGCCAATGCGATATTCCCGATCATTGAACCGATATTGAAATCAGAGGGCTTGCCCGATGATCTGAAATATTTGGCTGCTGCTGAAAGTGCCTTGTCGAATGCGATTTCTCCTGCGGGAGCAAAAGGCGTTTGGCAGTTTATGAAATCTGCCGCTGACGGGTACGGCCTGGAAGTGAATTCTGAAGTGGATGAACGCTATGACCTGGAAAAAGCGACCCGGGCAGCTTGTAAGTATATGAAAAAGGAAAAAGAGAGACTTGGTTCCTGGATACTGGCTGCTGCCGCCTATAACGGAGGACCAGGACGTATTGAAGATGAAATGGCCAACCAGCGCGCCAAATCATTTTTTGACCTTAATCTGGCCGCCGACGAAACCATGCGATATCCATTCAGGATTGTCGCCATCAAAGAGGTAATGGAGAATCTGGCAGACTACGATTACACCATTGAAAAAGATCATTTGTACGAGCCAAAAACAGATTATAAGATTGTTACCGTCGACGGGCCGATTGCCAATTGGGGCGACTTTGCCATTGAGCACGGCACCAGTTATCGTATGCTGAAGCTGTACAATCCCTGGTTGATCTCTTCCAAACTTACAAACAGGGAGAAAAGACTTTATCAGATTCGGGTTCCAAATAAATAAGGTGGTTGCATTGCCTATTGACCGGGTGACTCAAAGTCACCCGGTCAATGCTGCGTATTAACCTTAAAAACCACACCAACCGTAATCCGCTGGATCTGGTTGACATTCCTTCCTCCCAATATATACCCACCACTCAGGAAAAACCCCGATTTTCCGGAATCTGAATAATAGATCGTTCCCCCAATTTGTGTGTACGACACCCGGAACGACTGAGCCAGATCGGGCAGATCGGGAACATAGTCACTTCCAGTCCTGGTTCGTTGTATTTCATACCATGCATCTGCATAAAAATGCGCCGTTGGTAGTCCGACCTTAAATAGAAGAGTACTGAAGTTTCCAGGTTCAATCGGCTGATAATCAGGCCTTTCCACTTGGATTTGGCTGATATCTTCTGCCGATAATTTATCCACCCTGAAGTGATAGCCATACGTGATGTTTACAAAAGGCCCTAAAGGCGTTTCCCACTGCACTATTCCCTTTACCGGCACCGAAACGGCTCTTTGCCCTAAAGCCCCGGTACTAACAGGCTCATAACGGCTAATGGGAAACATGGCTCCGCTACCAAGCAGGATGCCCAGGTTGCCTGCTTGTCCGAGCGATTTATACACAGGCCTGTATTTTAGGAAAAGCCCGCCATCTTGCAGGCCACTTTGCAAGGGGTTGAAAACAACAGCAGCCGTACCAACCAGATCGATTCGTTGGGTAAGTCCGTAAGCTGTAAACAGACTAAACAATTGACCCCGATAAGGCTCTTCATACACCTGGTTATCATTTCCAAAGAATTTATCTGCCCGGTTAAAAGAAAAGGACGGCACCAGATCCAGTACACCTTTCCCTTTCAGGTAGCCGTCCAGCGGACCCTGGGCAGCCAGGAATACAGGAAACGACATCAGCAGTATGAGTCTGACCATTAACTTTCTTTTTAGAGTCTTTTGCTTCATTGGCCTTATTTTTGCCTCGGTTTTAAGTCAAATTGGTAAATCTATGCCTGTGTATACAGTCCGGAATTTTTTGTTTTTGCTGTTTTTTATTTCAGTAAGCACGTTGTTAAAAGCACAATCATTTCAGGTGCAGTTAGCCGTGTACAATGTACAGCAGCCGGACACATTTTTCATCGAACGAGGCTTCCCCGATTATATTGAAATTGCCGACAGAGAAGGCATTTTCTGGTATTTCGCCGGCAGATTTCCCAACCTGGAAGAAGCAGAAAAAGTGCAACAACAAGCGCTGGATAATGGTTTCAAACACCCGCTGATCATTGATGAAGAAGAACAGCGCATTCTGGCGGACACCGATTGTCCTTACATCCGCAATGGCGTGGTATTCTTGCACGATCCCAATCCGGATCCGAACCAAAAGACCATTTACTTCGATTTTGGCAGTTCTTCACTCAATGCAGAGTCCAAAGCAACGCTGGATGAAGTGTACCATCGCATGAAGGAGGTGCCAACGGCTACCCTGGACATTGAAGGATTTACAGATGCCGTGGGCGATGCGCGATCCAACATGGTGCTGGCTGCGACCAGGAGCCGCGCCGCGCGGGACTACCTGATTTACAAGGGTTTGCGCGCTGATAAAATGCTGATGAAAGTATTTGGAGAAGCCGCGCCCGCTGCGCCCAACTACGAAGACGATGGCTCCAACAAAGGAAAAGGCCGCGATCTTCCTGAAAACCGGAAATGGAACAGAAGGGTTACCCTGACCCTGAATGATGCGTCGCTGGCGCCAAAAGGGAATTAATTCCCTGAGCTCGAGATGGGTTTATTCTCAGGTAAAATTTATTAGCCCTGATGTACATGTTACCCCATGCTCACGATTGGTCACTGAACACTGATCGTTGATCATTGATCGTTGAACATTGATCACTGAATTTTACCTCTCCAAAATTTGCACCCTTCCCTCACTTGTTTATCTTTGCTACAACCTTTATGTGAAACTCCGAATTAATCACCTGGGCGGACAGGAAAGCTCCGCATGTATTTTTTAAGATAATCCAACCTTACTCGTATTTTTTTTGTAGCCATTCCGAAACACGTTAAACAAGAGGTATTCCCAGATACACTAGTATTTTTCCAGACTAATTTTCTTTGCCGGTACACATAGGTTAGCTCATGTTTTTCTGCCCTGACAGGCTGGAAAAACCCTTCCATAATTCTTAATGTGTAATGTTCTGTGCCAAGTGGCAGGGAGCATTCAAAACTACGCTCGCTCGCGTTCTTCGCGAGGGTCTCCGGACCCGAGCATGCCAAGCAACCCGAGCCACCAGGCGCGTATTTCATCTGAACATGAAACACTCCTTTAACTATTCACTTTTAAAAACCACATTATTATGTTACGCAACATTTTATTTTGTAAGAGTATGGGGGGGGGCGATTTTGCTTCTGCTAATTTTTATCCTTCCTACAATTTGTCTAATAGGTCAAACTTCTTCCTGTTATCCTGTTAGTTGCAATTCAAGCACCTATGTACAAATAATTCCTGATCCTGATCACCCCAATATATCGGGCTGCCAGGCAACAACTCCTTGCGGAGGAGGAAACCAATTTCATGATCAATATTATAAAGTAAGGCTTGTCACCTTTCCTACGAATGGAATCTATGAATTTGATCTTGATTATGAAAATCTGGACATTACCATTGAGCAGATTGTTCCAGGGCCTCCTGGTTCATTAGGTTTGTCACATATAGATGGAATAGTAACTCAATCTTGTTTTGATCAAACTGTTTCCGACAATGGTTGGGATGTCTCTATAGATGATGGGAATGGAGGATTTACCAATGGCGTTACACTTACAACCGATGAACATACTGCGAATATTGTTTTTACCAATGATGTGTTCCCTTGTCCTGAGGCAGCAATAATTCATTTTTCTGCCACGCAAACAGGGAACTGTCCTGGAAACCTGGGCTTGCCCTGCTCAATTACTGAGCTTTTTACAGTAGTAGTGCATGCCTACCCAGGGGAGGCCATTCGGTTGGAGCCCACTCTTACAAACTATGATCCGAGCTCAGGAGGCTATTGCATCATTCCGCAATCTTCATTTGGTTCAACAACCACTACCGCAGCCTTGCCGGACGCACCAAATGCCAATCCAAATTTGCATATTGAAGTAGAACTTGGCACTCCGACTTTAAATGCAGATGGCGTGAGTTACGATATTGATATTGACTTATCTAGTAAAATTGGAGTAGCTGTCAACATCGATTATCTGGAGTTTCTTCTAACTATTGCAAATGATAAGCCAATAGTTATTAATGTGGACAGCGACTACGATAGGCCAATAGTTCCTGGTTCTATGGGGGACAATAATATACACTTCATAGTACCGGATGAAGGCTGGGTTCTACCGGCAAATGGTTCAATAAACATTGGATCTATAAACATAAGGCCGGAACTATCCAATATAGAATGGAATGCCATGATATCTTTTGCTGATGCAGGTAAATCAAAAATTCAATCTAACTTAAGCGGAAATGAGCAATGTACCAGTCTGATTCTGGGCGGATCGCAAACTATTAATAATCCTGGATTGGATGATTGTAATTTTTCAAACGAAGGAGTTCGCTTCACCATAATTGCTGACAACACATTAGATTGCACCTATCCTTTCACTCAGAAAGTAAAGGTTGGATTTGTTGATGATGATTTGCCGTACGGACTTTTGGCGCTTAAAGAACTTTCCTTTAATCTGGATATTCAAACCACAGGTCCGGTTGTATTTGAAAGTGCAAGCTTACCGGCTTCCGGTTGGTCGGATTGCCCGTCATCTTCAAATACCTGCTTACCCGATCCATGTTATACTGCCAGCTCATCATCAGGGCATATTGAGTTTTCCTATTGTGTAAATATAGACCCAAATTCTTCATTATTATTGAATATTCAGCCAGCGCCAGATGCCTTTATGGAACTCACTTTTACAGGGGCAGGGTGTATTGATGCCATTAGTATTACTTCACTTTCTATAAGAAGAAATGGCGATCAGGAATCCTGTATTCCGGTTTATGACGAACCGCCATATCAGGATATCCCGATTTGTTTTGGAGGCATATACGGCATCATAACAACAGATATAGGAGAAGGCGTTGAAGAAGTTCAGGTAACGATAGAAGAGGATCCGAATGCTAGCCAACCGGCGGGTTGTAATTCAATGAGTTGTCCTGCAGAATCATTTAATGGTGGCATTGGAACGGGTGATTCAGGAGGTTACGGTTTTTGTCCATGTGATGATTGTGATTTTTTCAAAGTGACCCCGTTTAAAGACGACAACCCACTAAACGGAGTGACCACTTACGATCTGGTTTTAATCTCCAAGCATATTTTGGGTATTGAGCCGCTATGGGATGATAATAATCAGATTGGGTCGCCATATAAGTGGATTGCAGGAGATGCAAATCGCTCAAATAGTTTAACGCAATTAGATATTGTTGAATTAAGGAAACTAATCCTTGGCATTTATCAGGAACTTCCAAATAGTACATCATGGCGGTTTGTGGATAAAAGTTACTCTATCCCTTACCCAATTACACCTCAATCACCAGCATTCCCAGAGATTATCGATAATATAGACAAGTCAGCTTCAAATCTAGTATCAAATGATTTTATCGCCATCAAGGTTGGCGATGTTAACAATACGGCAGTAGCCCATAGCAGACCCGCTCTGGAAGATCGTCCTGTAATCCCACTGAATTGGCCTGAATTTCGCGGGCAGGTTGGCGATGTAATTACCATACCGATTGCCTATAATGGCGCTGAACAATTGGAAGCGCTGCAAATGGGCATTAAGTTCGATCCGAATATATTGCAGTTGATCAGTCCTTCAATTGGCGACCTCCCGGATTGGTCACAGGGTAGTTTCAATCTTGCAAATGCTGCAAGCGGAGAAATAAAAACGCTCTGGCTTTCGGGAGATTTGCGCGATCCGTCACAATTAGCTAAAACGGGGGATGTATTGTTTTATCTCACCTTTAAAGTGGTGGCTTCTATTCCCGAGTCTGGCTTGCCAATACATCTTGATTATAATCTGCTAAACTGTTTAGCATGGCCTTTTTCCGGAGTGGAACATAAGTTGGTACATCAAACTACTACTTCTCAAAGAAAAGCTGAGGTCAACACCAAAGCTGATGAGTTAGCGGCAGTTTGTCATCCCAATCCCGGTGTAAATGAGTTGAATATTTCTGTGGAATCCCCGCTTGAAACAAAAGCCAGGATTGCGTTATTCGGACCTTTTGGCAACAGGGTAATCATGCGGGATGTCCAACTTTCCATTGGTAATCAGGAAATTCATATTCCGGAGGTGGCAAGTTTGCCAGCAGGTGTTTATAGCTGGAAGCTCTATTTTAAGGGGCATAAAGCACAAGGCCATTGGGTGAAGATCTAATTTATAGTGCTGCTTAATTACCGAATGCGGCACTGGTAATAAGCAAGTGGTGTGTCTGAAAAAGTTCAGTAAACAACTGTCGGGCACACCACTTTTTAAAAACTCATTGGATTTTGAACCGGAATCATTCAACCCATCATAATCAAAGCATAAATCTCTTGTATATGAAAAAGATTATAATCCTGTGTCTAATGGCATGTACAGCCTGCCTTTATGCCCAATCTCAAATACTTGTCGATAAATCAGCAACCGGCTTGAATAATGGACAGACCTGGGACAATGCCTATACTGATTTGCAAACAGCGCTTCAAAACGCCGTTTCCGGCGACGAAATCTGGGTCGCATCAGGAACTTATTACCCAACCTCGGGGGTAAATAGAAATTTCTCCTTCGAGCCTCCCAGCGGAATAAAATTACTTGGCGGCTTCAAAGGAACAGAATCCGCGCCGGAGCAGAGGAACTGGCAAATAAACCCAACAATACTATCAGGGGATATTGGAGTAGAAGGCGATAGTACGGATAATTCATTCTGTGTAGTGTTTTTGCACGAACCGGATACCAACACAATTATAGATGGATTTATTATTAAAGATGGCGTGGCAGACAATACGGCCGCCCCTTCCTTTGCGCGTGGCAGGTGTGGCGGAGGCATGTATATTATGGGCTATGATGCAGAAGCCTATCCGGATATTCAAAACTGCACTTTCCTTCACAATACTGCGCTTCAAAACGGTGCTGGCGCAATGGCTTTTGGCGCAGGCATGGGGTCTGTGGCGCCAAGATTTATAAATTGTCGGTTTGAATCAAATCATGCGGTTACAGGAAACGGGGGAGGGTATGCTCGTTTTGGTGGAAGCTGGCTGGAACGGGGCGATGATTTGGAGGGTTGTGTGTTTTATCGCAACAGGGCGGGCTTTCAGGGCGGAGGGTTCTATTATAAGGACTCTGAGCGAAGTGATGATCTGGACATTCATGGGTGTATGTTTGAAGAAAATGAAGCAATAGATAATGGGGGGGGGCTATATTTATTATTGGGCCGAGGTAATCCTGCAGGTGTTTCAGTGATCAATTGCTCATTTACACGTAACATAGCTGATCATGGGGGGGCATTGATACTCTACCCAAATAGCTTTTTAAATGTTAATAGCGTACATCTAGATAGTTGCTCATTCATTGATAACAAATATAGATTTCATGATTTTAATGATGAAAAAGCTGTGGTTTCGATACAATTATTTGGGGCAAATAATGCTATCGGAATAATTAATAACTGTATTTATCAAAATAATAGCAACTGGAATCTTCTGGCGTATATTGAGTGTTCTGATTTTACAACAACATGCGAGAATCTTTTGGCTTCCAATAATGACGTCGGTGGAGGGTTTTATATCCAACCAAACTCCTTATTGGATATGAAAGCAATAAGCCTAAAAAATAATAAATTTGAAGGATATTTAATATCAAATGTAACCGGTACTGGCTTTATTTCATATGCCAATTGTATCATAACTGGTAATATCTCAACTGTCCCAACATATTATATTTTAAATCTAAGCTCAGATACCCTTAAATTTACTAACTGCACATTTGCAGACAACACCATTCCTCAGTTGGATATGCCCAATGCATCTACCTATAAAACCGCAACGAATTGCATATTCTCCGGATCGATTAACAAAAAGTTTTTTTTAAGTACTAACAACCACGCTGAATATTCCTATTGCCATTTTGACGAACTGGATTGCCAAAGTTTAGGGCCAACCATTACCTGCGGCCCCAACAACCTAATCGGCCTAGACCCTCTCTTCCGCGACACCGCCAACAATGACTATTCCCTGCTTCCCTGTTCTCCACTCATAGATGCCGGCAGCAACGCAGCAGCAGCCGGGCTACTAACCGACATTTCCGGCGCGCCCCGTATCCAGGGCGGTACCGTAGACATAGGCGCCTACGAATCCCCCACCTTACACCTTTCAGATTCCACCCAAATCCGCCCTGCTTGCGAAAGCGCCAATGGCGGCAGCATCAGCCTCGTACCGGATTATGGCTGCGGACCTTTCGACTACCAATGGGATCCTCCTGTAAGCAGCGGGCCAACAGCCAACGATCTAGCCCCTGGGGATTACTCGTTTACGATCACTGACTCCCGCGGTCAGGTCTTTAGCGATACCTTCAGTATAGGCGCTGCAAGTAACCCACAGCTAACCCCTATCCCTTCCAACCTACAATGCGGCAACCCCATCGGCGGACAAGCCACCATAACCATAACCAACGGCACAGCACCCTACACCTTCCACTGGAACAACAACGCCGGCGATAGTCTGCTCACCATGCTTCCGGCAGGTCAATACAGCGTTACCGTCACCGATACCAACGGCTGTCAGGACTCTACTGACATGACCATCACCCAATCCGGTCAGATAACCCTGAGCGTGAATGGAGAACCCATCTCCTGCTTTGGTGAAACAGATGCTATGCTCAGTGCTACCCCGGCCAACGGCAAGGCGCCCTTCAGCTACCTATGGTCACAAGGTTCCATGGACTCTGTGCTAACCAATCTGGGCGAAGGTCAGTACATCATTACCGTTACAGATGCCTACGATTGTACGGCTACTTACAGTTTCCAGGTGAGCGAGCCGGGGCTTTTACAGGCGCAGGCCGAAGGCACGCCAACGAGCAGTTTACAAACGCCAAACGGGACTGCCAGCGTCATATTTGTCAACGGCGGCACTCAGAACTACTCATACAACTGGAGCAATGGCAGCAGCGGACAAACCATTACCGGCCTGACAACAGGCATATACACGGTCACGGTCACGGATGCGCATGGCTGCACCACAACTGCTACGGCTGAGGTGAAATTCATGGTGGGTACGGGTGAACTCAGCGACTTACAGGTACAGGTATGGCCCAATCCGATGCACTCCTGGCTGGAAATCCACGCGAATAACCTGCCTTCGGGCGACTGGCGCTTTATACTGCGAGATGCGCTGGGGCGTGAAGTGAGATCTGAAATCATTGCTGGCGGGCGGGCGCTGCTTGATATCGGCGGTATCCCCGGCGGGATATACGATTGGAGCCTGACCAATGGCTTGGAAGTGGTGCAAAGCGGGAAGGTGGTGAAGTAGGGGCCGCTGGTACCCCGGAATGAATTCCGGGGTTATGGATGTTGGTATTTCTCCATGGCTTTAGTAGGAATGTCCAACACCCAACAAGGAATATCCAATGCTCAAATTTATTGTACGTCCCTGAAATAGGTTGACCGTCAAAACATCAACTTATGAAAGGCACAGTAAAGTTACTGAGAAAGTACCGGCGGTATGATGAATCCTTTAGGAAGCAACTGGTTTGTGAATTTGAATCCGGAGCTTTCAGTGTGATTCAACTTAGTCGTTTGCATGGGGTTCACATTTCTACGATTTACGAATGGATATATAAATACTCTACCTTTAATGAAAAAGGATATCGAGTCGTGGAGAAAAAAGCAAGCAGTACGGAAAAGGTCAAGCAGTTGGAGGTCAAAGTTCGGGATTTGGAACAGGCCTTGGGCCGCAAGCAAATTCTGATTGATTATCTGGAACAACTCATTATTCAGGCTGAAGAGGAGCTAAAGGTGGATATTAAAAAAAACTACTCCACCCCACACTCAGATATTTCAGGGAAAAGCAAGAAGAAATGAGTTATTCATTAAATGCTTTGTACCAGGTCGTTGGCATTAGCAAACAGGCTGTTCATCAATATGAACGTCGTCAGCAAGCTTTTAATGAAAAAGTGAGTCACTTGCTTATAGAGGCTGACGAATTACGCAGAGACCATCCGGGCTGTGGGGTAGAGAAGATGTATTACACTTTGCGTCCAGACTTTATAGGTCGGGATCGTTTTGTGGAATTGATGATGTCCTTAGGGTATCGACTTAAGAAGCCCAGGAACTATCAAAAAACGACATTTAGGGGTGCTTTTTACTATCCTAATTTGATCAAAGGGTTAAAACTCAATGCCAGATCCACCGTTTGGCAATCTGACATTACCTACTTTGATGTAGCAGGCAAATACTACTATGGTGTTTTTATCACTGATGTGTACACTAGAAAAGTAGTTGGTTACCAGATCTCAGATCATTTACGAGCTACAGCAAACGTAAAAGCCCTTAAAATGGCATTAAGCAAAGAAAAAGCTCCTCTAATACATCATTCAGATCGTGGTAGTCAATACATTTACAAACCTTACATAGAACTACTGAAAACCAATGATGTGCAGATTAGCATGGGAATATGTGCTCAAGACAATGCTTATGCTGAAAGATTCCATCGAACTATTAAAGAAGAATATCTGAATTATTGGAACCCCAAAACCTTCAACTCTTTGAAATCTATGGTTCGAAAAGCTGTAAAGCATTACAACAACCACAGAATACACAATGAATTACTCAGAAAAAGTCCAAGAGATTTTATCGAATATTGGGATTCCCTAACTAGTGAACAAAGACCTGTTTTAACAATATTTGACGATCAACTAATATCTAATAACGGTCAACTCTAATCAGGGATGTGCATATTGCCTGTTTGGTGGTGTAGTGTGATTCTCCATCGGAAGCCCCGTGTTCGGTGTAACATATTCAACCACTCCGTGGTTGGTGTTTTTTGGGGGCATTCGTACCCCGGAATGAATTCCGGGGTTATGGAAGTTGGGTATTCCTCTATGGCTTTAACTGGAATATCCAACATCCAACAAGGAATTATTTCCCGGAACTCGAAATGAGTTTATCTTCTGGTAAAATTTAATAGTCCTGATGTACATGTATACCTCATGATCACGATTAGTCACTGATCGTTGATCATTGATCGTTGAACATTGATCACTGAAATTTTCTTGCCGCATTTGGTGTTTTTATTAACACCAAATGTCACGGCAGCGTGAGTAGCCAGTCAAAACAGTTTCAATCAGGCGCTTTTAATTTGATTTTTGCACAAATAATTCCACCATTCCTGTGCTCCAGATGCTCTGCGGTAAGGCCACAAGAAGCGAAAGAAGCCTGATCGACCTCTCCGGTCTTGTCCATTCTTCCCATTCCTGCACAACCATTGCGCCGTTTTAATGTTTATCGATGGTAGACTGGGAACCGGGAGCTGACCGGGTTACTCAGACTCCGGTAGTAAACATTTCCGAAGCAGTAAATGGCAACGTATTCGATCCGCGATCTGGAAAAACTGACAGGCATCAAAGCGCACACCATCCGCGTGTGGGAACAGCGCTATAACCTGATCACACCTATGCGCACCGAAACCAACATCCGGTATTACTCCGATGAAAACCTGAAATTGCTGAACAACATTGCGCTGCTTTACCGGCACGGACTTAAAATAAGCAAGCTCGCCCAAATGAGTCCGGATGATATTGAGGCGAAAGGCGCCCAGATCTGTCGGAAAAAGAACAATACCAACAGCCATATTGAGGCCATTACCCTGGCTGCACTCGATATGGATGAAAAGGCTTTTGAGGATGTGTTTTTCAAATATGTGTCTGAACACGGGTTTGAAGACACCATGATGCATCTTTTATATCCTTTTCTGGATAAGTTGCGGGTATTGTGGTTGACAAGCAATATAAACCTGGCTCAGGAAAAATTCATTTGCCAGTTGATCCGGCAAAAGCTGATGTGCTACATCGATCAGCTGCCCAGGGTGTCTATGAAATCCAGTCAGGAAAACATTTTGCTTTTCTCTCCTGAAGGCGCGGTTCAGGACTTCTCTCTGTTATTTCTTCAATATCTGATCAGATCCAGACAAATTCAATCTATTTATCTGGGTTCAAGTCTTGTTATCAGCGATTTGGCAGCGGCAGTAGAATTGCTAAAGCCCGACTATGTGATGACAGTAATTGAAGATCCCATTCCAAGACAGTCTGTACAGACTTATATTGATGAAATGGCCGCTTGCGTGGGGGATAGTAAAATGCTGCTGACTGGCTCACAAGTGTTTGTTGGGCCATTGAATCTACCTTCCAATGCGAAAACCTTTAATGGTATGCAGGAGACAATAGATTTTCTGGACATGCTGCCTTTCCAAAAGAAATGATCAGTTTCCCGGGTCGTCCATAGCTTCCATCAGCTTTTTCTCTACCATTCCGGGACTTGCCACTTTTTTAACCCATTTTTCAGCCAGGGCAGTTCTGCCCTCATGCACTGCCAACACGGTGCATAAAGAGAATATGGCATCTTCCAATGAATTAAATCGGGTACTATCAGAGCGCAACTGACTCAAATTGGAAAGTGTTTCGGAGAATTTTCCCGGGGGCAGGTTGGCATCATTGGTAAAACCATATCGAACATACAGTGAGATGCCCTCTGCAACGCGTTCGTACTGACCCCAGATGACCATTTGCGCCATGCAATCCATGCCTACTTTCAGGGCTTCCCGGTTTCCCGGCGTACTTTCCTTAAATTGCTCCCCTTTAAATAGCTGGACATCGCTGGACATTTTATTCTGTTCGGTTAAATCGCGAATGCGTGTTTGCAACACGAGTTCGGGTTTTGACACTTCACTACCCAGATTTTGAAAAGGTATGATCAGAATAGGAATTTCTGATTTCGCAAAAGTGGGGCAGGGGGCAGGAGCCTCATTGCCTTCGGCTTTGTCGGAGCCGCCAAGTAATATTCCGGCGATCAGGCCAAGCAAGAGTACGATGGCTATGCCAATGATCCAGTAAAGCTGCATTGGCCTGCGTCCCGGATCAGGCATCCGCTGAACAGGGTTCCGACCAGCTTCCAGGTCTTCAAGCAGACCAACCAGTGCATCATTCACTTTATTGTATTCCTGCTGGGCTTCCGAAAAACTCAAAACACCGCTGATCTCTTTTTTTCGCACGCGGGCAAATCCGGCCTCAATAACCCTGAGCACATGTAGTCCGGCAGGCAAGTTGCCATCTTGTTTTAACTGGGATGTAAGCGTTTGTATGGCATTGGCGGTTTCACCATTGGTGATTAATTGACGTATCTGATCAAAATTTGCCATAACCGAATTTTATGTGTGAAATTTCGAGCGCTTGCTGGTTCACCACAAATTTTATCTGATTTCTGTGGTGAATACAACCTAATAACGGATTAAACCTTTTCATCCATTTCTTTCAAACAAACCTCCAAACTTTGCCTCCAATGCGGAATATCCAGATGAAAGGTCGCTTTTATTTTTGATTTGCTCAATACGCTAAATGGCGGGCGCCTGGCCGGGGTAGGGTAGTCGCTGGTTTTGATGGGGCTTACGCGACATTTTAAATGGCTCAATTCGAAAATGGCCACCGCGAAATCATACCAGGAAGCAACTCCTTCGTTTGAATAATGCCAAATACCGGCTATCTTCTCCTTAGATACATCTGCGCTTTCAACTTGATGAATAATCTGCATTACAGCAGCTGCCAGATCCGGTGCATAGGTTGGAGTACCAATCTGATCCGACACGACATTCAGGCTGTCTCGTCCGGCTCCCAATCGGAGCATGGTTTTTACAAAATTGTGTCCATACGGGGAATAAACCCAGGAGGTTCTGATCACCATGGTGCCTTGTGGATACACTTTTAAAGCCGCTCGCTCACCGGCCAGTTTGCTGCTTCCGTACACACTTTTTGGACTGACGGAATCACTTTCTTCAAAAGGTGTGTTCTGACGACTGTGATACACGTAATCGGTTGAAAAGTGAATTAAGGTTGCTCCGCAAGCAGCACAGGCTTCCGCCAGGTTTTTTACGCCTTTTACATTCGCCTGTCGCGCTTTTTCCGGCTCCGACTCAGCCTTGTCAACCGCCGTGTAGGCTGCACAATTGATAACCCATTCGATATTTTGGTGTTCCATGAAAAACCGCTGTACGCACTTTTTGTCACTGATATCCAACACTTCGGAATCGGCAAACAGAAAATCCGTGGAAGGATTTCCTTTTGACAATTGCTGAAAACAGCTGCCCAACTGACCTGTTGATCCGGTGACTAATATCATTTGCGTTTTTACTTATTAATGCTGGGGTTTTATGGCACCTCCACGGCATTCAGAATCCTGGTGATGATGTCTTCCGGACTGAGGTTTTCCGCTTCCGCTTCATAGGTTAAACCAATTCGGTGGCGCAATACATCCGGGCAAATGGCGCGCACGTCCTCAGGAATTACATATCCGCGATGACGCAAAAATGCCAGCGCCCGAGCAGCCTGTGCCAAAGCGATGCTGCCCCGAGGGGAAGCGCCGTATTGTAAGAGTGGTGTTAATTCAGACAGACCAAATTCTGAAGGTTTCCGGCTGGCAAAAACGATATCCAGAATATACTGCTCAATTTTTTCGTCCATATACACCCCATGCATCACCTCTCTGGCTCTAAGCAAGGCCTTGGTAGTCACCACTTTATGGATATGTGGCTGTTCGCCGCTCATGTTGTGCCTGATGATGCTCCGCTCTTCATCCTGACTTGGGTAACCGATTTTTACCTTGAGTAAAAAGCGATCCGCCTGAGCTTCGGGCAGTGGATACGTTCCTTCTTGCTCAATAGGATTTTGCGTTGCCAATACCAGGAAAGGCTCTTCCAGGTGAAATGTCTCGTTGCCAATGGTTACCTGGCGCTCCTGCATGGCTTCCAGCAGGGCGCTTTGCACCTTGGCCGGAGCGCGGTTGATTTCATCTGCCAACACAAAATTGGAAAACACCGGACCTTTCCGAACGCTGAATTCAGAAGTCGCCGGATTGTAGATCATGGTGCCGATCACGTCAGCCGGAAGCAGGTCTGGCGTAAACTGTATGCGGCTGAAACGGGCATTTACTGCCTGTGCCAGTGTTTTAATGGCCAGCGTTTTCGCCAGGCCAGGCATGCCTTCCAGAAGAATATGACCTTTTGTAAGCAATCCGATCAGCAGTCGTTCGATCATGTGATCCTGACCAACGATCACTTTGGAGGTTTCGGCTTTCAATTGTTCTACAAAAGCACTTTCCGCTTTGATCTGCTGGTTTAGCGCCTGAATATCTGCGTAGTTCTGCATATTTGAATCTTCCTTACTTTATAGAGCAAGGCAAAAGTAGCAGTTAGGGGATAGTTCACCGCATTTTCAAAAAAGCTTTTGAACGAGATGTGCTGAACATTTATTTCTGAAATCCGTTCATTGTCAGAATACACATTGTAAATATAACTAGCAGATATTCCCCACATGGATATTCAGGAAGGCAAGGATAAATTCATTGAGGCCTGGGGCCGGCTCGCCGGAAGCTGGAGCATTCCACCTGCTATGGCGCAGGTACATGCTCTTCTGCTTATCGCACCTGAACCGCTTACCGCAGAGCAGGTAAAAGAGCAACTGGATATATCTACAGGAAACGTCAGCATGAACCTTCGGGCACTCATAGAATGGGGCTTGGTGTACAAGGAGTCCCAGGAAGGCGAACGCAAGGATTTTTATGTGGCTGAAAAGGATATGTGGACGGTTGTACGACAAATCATCATTAACCGCAAAAAGCGGGAATTGGAACCGCTGTTGCAACTTCTGGACGAGCTGGCCTGTGTAAAAGAAAGCTGTCCAAACTCCAAACATTTTTGCACCGTGGTTCGGGACATTCAGAAAATATCACACAAAGCAAACCAAACGCTTGAGACCTTGGTAAAAACCGAACCCGGCTGGATCACCAGTCTGTTTTTAAACATGGCACGTTGATTTTGTGGTTTTAATTGCTTAACTTTAGGTAGTTAAAACCTTCAACAAACCATGAAAGAATCCTTTCTTCATTTCTTATGGCGTTGGCGCCGTTTTGAGGCCACTTCCTTGTTTACTACGGATGGACAAACGCTCGAAATTCTTCATCCGGGTGAATGGAATAAACACGCCGGTCCTGATTTTTTTAATGCCCGGGTAAAAATTGGCAACACCCTGTGGGCTGGCAACGTAGAGCTTCATGTAAAATCATCTGAATGGAACAACCACCGACACTCCGATGACCCGGCTTACGATACCGTGATCCTGCATGTCGTACTGGAGGAGGATATCCCCATTTACAGATCAAATCGGGAGCGAATTCCCTGTCTTGAGCTTGCCAACAGAATTCCTTCGGGTATACTGAGTAAATACCGGCGACTGGAAAAACAACGGTCCTGGATTCCTTGTCAGAATGAATACATGCAAGTACCGGCGATCGTTCGGACAGGCTGGCATGAAAGGATGTTGGTGGAAAGGCTGGAAGAAAAAACGGCGCACATTGCCAGAATACTGGAAGAAACAAACCACGACTGGCAGGAAACATTTTATCGGGTGCTGGCGAGAAGCTTTGGTTTGAAGGTAAATGCAGAACCTTTTGAGATGCTGGCACGTTCGCTTTCGTTCAAGGTTATTGCCAAACACAAACACCAGTTGTCGCAGATAGAGGCTTTGCTGTTTGGTCAGGCCGGTATGTTGAATAAAGAATTTAAAGACAAGCACCCCAGGATTCTGGCCAGGGAGTACCAATTTCTGAGGCACAAGTACAAACTGACCCCTATGAATGAGTCTGCCTGGAAATTTCTCAGACTCAGACCTGCCAACTTTCCCAGCATTCGATTGGCACAGTTCGCGGTATTGCTGCATAATGCCAACAATCTCCTCTCCAATATACTGGAAACCAAAGACATAAAAGAACTGGAAAAAATACTGGATGTGCAATTGGGAGGGTATTGGCTCGATCATTTTGTGTTTGACAAGGAGTCAAAGGCATCATCGAAAAGCCTTGGACGAGATTATGTCCATCTATTAATAATAAACGCCGTAGTGCCTTTTATTTTTTACTGGGGAAAGGTAAAAAAGCACGATCCGTTTGAAAATCATGCACTGCGTTTGTTGGAACAACTGCCGCCAGAATCAAACTCAATTCTGAGAGAATGGGAGGCCATCGGTATAAAGGCGGAAAACTCATTTCAGTCACAGGCACTCATTCATTTGAAAACCCGCTTCTGCGATCAGAAGCGATGTTTGGAATGCGCTGTTGGGAATGCAATTCTGAAATAGATTTACGATATTCGATTTGTTCGATTTCCGATTTCCGATCTGATTTATAATTTTTGATTGAACAGTTATAACCGGTAAAACATGATGAACCGGAGTTCTAAAACCACAATTCCATTTGTAAATCGGAAATCGAACAAATCGAATATCGTAAATCTTTACCTGCTTCCCTGCTCAATCTGTCATACTAATCTTTATCGGTTTGGTATAAAATTCAGAAATCCCATTAACTGCCAATCCGTCAACCTTGTCTTTAACCAGTTTTTTGCGAACCAAATACAGCGTCCAATTGCCTGGTGAGAGTTCTTTTAATTTAGTAGCTGGCAGTTCAATTTTTGGCTGGTTATTGGTGGTGCTTACCTCCATGGGAACGGTTAATCCTGCTTCCTGATTTTCCCACATAAACACCAGCGTTTCACCTTTTCCAAGTCCGGAGCCCTCCCAGCTTAGCACGTTTGAGTGCGACAATGAAACCATTTCTCCGGCCAGAGAAAAGGATTTGATCGGATCAATTTTAAGGGTGAAAGTTTTTTTGTTCTTCTCGGCATCTCGCCATTCAAATACATGGTCAGTCAAAAATTTGGCTGCGTATTCATAATTGTATGTCATGCCTATGATCGGAGTCAGTTTCATTTCGGTTCCCTGATAACGGATACCACCAGGTATTTCTTCGGCGGTTTTGGTATCAATGTTTTGTAATGTGGCCTCTGCTTTGGCAGTACTGAGTGCCTCATCATATCGTACATAACAGAGGAGCGCTGTGTTGTCTGACTTATCATTTGTACCGCATCCAAAAAGTGCCAATGTTGTCAGAATTAAAAAAAAGATGTGTTTCATATACTTGTCTGAATATCTTTGCCGCTTGTCGGTCAGGATTTATTCTTTTGACAAGCTTGTTTTTTGTTGTTGCAAAGTTCCGTTATGGTAGGCTTTACACCAAATAATTGGCTTTTCTTTCACGAATCCAATAGCCGCATTCGCATACGTGTGCCATCGTTTCACACAATTGCTCCCCACAACCATAAAAAAGAGCCGTATTTTCGAGCATAACAAGGACATGAAGAGTGTGCTAATTACGGATGATTGTCATCCGGTTTTGATTGAAGGACTTGTTTCGCTGGGTTATGTCTGCGAGTTTCAGCCAAATATTACACAGCAAGAAACGCTGGGACAGATACCGGGATATGAAGGACTGATCATCAACAGCAAGATCAGAGTCGATCAGAACTTTTTGAATGCAGCTGTAAATTTGAAATTTATAGGACGATTGGGCTCAGGGATGGAGATTGTGGATCAGGGTTATGCCGAGAAGAAAAAAATTGCCGTATTTAGCAGTCCGGAAGGGAACAGAAATGCAGTAGCGGAACACGCCCTGGGAATGTTGCTGAGCCTGGCGAATAATTTGAACAGAGGTGATAAAGAGGTGCGGGAGAATATTTGGAATCGGGAAGAAAACCGCGGATTTGAATTGAAAAATAAGACCTTAGGTATTATAGGCTTTGGAAATACGGGAAGTCAATTTGCCAGAAAGTTGTTGGGGATGGATATGCAAATTTTGGCTTTCGACAAATACAACCCGGTGGATAATAGAGTGGAGGATGCCATGGTAAAGGCTTCAAGTGTGGAAGAAATACAAGCCAGGGCCGATATAATAAGTCTGCATTTGCCATTGACAGAAGAAACTCGATACATTGTGGATAAGGAGTTTATTTCTGGTTGCAAAAACGGATTTATCCTGTTGAATACCTCGAGGGGCAAATGTGTGAAAACAAAAGACCTGATTGTGGCGCTGGAAACCGGAAAAGTTGGAGGAGCTTGTTTGGATGTGTTTGAAAATGAGAAACCAGGGACTTTTAGCGAGGATGAAAAGAAAATGTACGATCAGCTTCATGCTTTTGAAAACGTAATATTCAGTCCCCATGTAGCTGGCTGGACACATGAATCAAAAAAACTACTGGCTGAAATATTGCTGGAAAAGATAAAATCCATTCAACCGATTAACCTGAATTGCCAATAGAATAGATTTTAATAATGCCAAATCAAGATTGAATCAACAATTTTAACCACAGTTTTATGGTACGTTCTTTACTCTTAACTTTTGCTGTACTCCTTTGCAGCTTTGGAGTCGTGCTTTCCCAATCAAATTCTTACTTGCTTGGAAAAGTCATCGACGCTGAAGGCGAGGTGATTGGAGCCAGTGTTAAAGTGACAAAAGGCGCCGAATTAATTCGGGGCGCTATTACCGACTTTCAGGGTGAATTCCGAATCTCATTAGATCCTGGAACTTATGATGTTGAAGTTAGCTACACAGGCGCACAAACTCAAAGAATTGAAGGTGTGCAGGTGATAAATGGTCAACTCAACCGACTTCCCGACATTTCCCTGTCCAATAACATCCTTACGGAGGTTGAAATCATTGCCTACAAGGTTCCTTTGATTGAACAGGACAAAACTCAGGGTGGACAAACACTCACTTCTGACCAGATCAAAAATTTGCCAACCAGAAGTGTGAATGCCATCGTGGCCACAACAGCGGGAACATCATCTATTGATGGAGGTGATATCAACATCAAAGGATCCCGTTCAAATGCCACCAACTATTACATTGATGGTATTCGTGTATCAGGAACACCTCCTCCGGTTCAGGACATTGAACAATTGTCCGTTATTACCGGTGGCCTTGGCGCCGAATATGGTGATGTAACCGGTGGTGTAATTTCCATCGTTACAAAAGGTGCTGCCAGTGATTTCCACGGATCCATTGAAGGGGAAACTTCTGAAGGGCTTGATCCTTATGGCTTCCGCCTGCTTACAGCCAACGTAAGTGGCCCGATCCTCAAGAAAAAACTGGCCGATGGCTCTACTCGCTCACTGATCGGTTTCCGATTTTCAGGCCAGTATAACTACCGGAAAGACGACAACCCTCGTGCACTTCCGGTTTATAGAGCCAAAGGTTCGGGAGAATACGATCCTAATTATGATCCAAATGATCCAAATTCTTTCAAAGGAAACTTTGAAGGCCCACTTGGTTATGCCATCGAGCATCCGCTTAGTGTTGTAAACGGAAACATCGTGTCTACTGCACAGACTTTTACAAACGACAGCGTTGATGTATTGAAAGCAAATCCATACCAAAATCGTACGGATATTGATGTAACCGGTAAGTTAGATTTCCGCCTCACCGAAAACATAGATTTTAGTGTGACTGGTACCTTCAGGGACACTCGTAATCTTGTTGACCCTGGAACAGGCCTGGCTCTTTGGCGTTTGCTGAACAGTCAAAACAACCCAACTCAGTTTGGTCAGCGCTACAGAGGTCTTGCCCGCTTGCGTCACCGTCTTGGGTCTACAGATGCTGAGTCAGATAACTCAAAAAAGGTGTCTATATCCAATGCGAGCTACCAACTCCAGTTTGGTTTTGAGCGTGGAACCAGCCATATCGGCGACAAAAAGCACGGTACCAATATCATGGATTACGGCTACATCGGTCGCTTCGATTTTGAATATCAACCATTTGCAGGTCCTGATGTTGACGGAACAATCAGACATATTGACAACTTTGAGGCTTTTCAGGGATACACACCGGGCACACAAAACCCGGGTATAGCTGCCTACAATGAGTTTGCCAATGCAGAGGCTTATGGTTCATACCTGGCCATCAATGGATTTTTCTCTGATACTTATGATGACATTTGGTCTGGAATGTACCCGAACGTAAACTTGATTTACAACAGGTACAACAAGACTGAGTCGGACATCATGACCATCACCGCTTCTGCATCCTTCGATTTGAAACTTGGCAAAAGTGGCGTTCACAACTTCCAGTTTGGATTGTTGAACGAGCAGCGTACTGAAAGAAGCTGGTCTATCGCGCCGCGTCGTTTGTGGTTGCTGGCTGATCAAACTGCCAACATTCATTTCAACGGATTGGATACATCCAGAGTGATCGGAAAATTTTGGGATCCATTTTGGAGCGATGTTATTGGTGACTCCCTTGATCAGTATGCAAATGCCATCATTGATCTGCCTGATAAGAAATTCTACAAAGAGCTTCGTGAAAGCCTGGGCATCGGTATAGATGAGTGGGTGAATGTAAATTCACTGACACCTGACCAGCTTCGTTTGGATATGTTTGGTGCCCGTGAGTTGAATGATGAGGGACTCATTGCTTATTATGGTTATGACTATTTAGGCAATAAACTTCAAAGTGGAGTTGGTTTCGCAGACTACTTTAAGAGTACTGATGCGAGCGGTGTGCGAGATTTCCCTGTTGCACCACTGCAGCCAATTTATACAGCTGCTTACCTGAAGGATAAATTCACCTTTAACAAGATGATTTTCAGTTTGGGTATGCGTGTAGAACGTTTCGACCTTAATACAAAGGTGATGAGAGATATTTATTCACTCTACCAGATTAAGGATGCGAAATCTGCCTATGCCGAATTGCCTCTGGGAACTCGCCCTGCTAATGTTGGCGATGACTTTAAGGTGTACATTTCCGGTCCGAACTCGACAGAAGTAAAAGCTTTCCGCGATGGTGATACCTGGTATTTTGCTGATGGTACTCAGGCGAACGATGGTAACGTGATCTTTGGTGGTGGTGTTGTTACTCCATTGCTTGCCGATACCGTTAAGGGTGATAATATTCTGGATTCTCGTTTTGATCCTGATCTTTCATTTGAAGATTACACTCCTCAGGTGAACTGGTTGCCCCGTTTGGCTTTCTCATTCCCTATATCGGATGATGCAAACTTTTTTGCGCACTACGATGTACTGGTACAGCGACCACCAAGCAACTGGCAGGTTACACCTCTTAACTACACATACTTCTATACGCCTAACCGTACACCAGGTAATAATGCCAATCTTTTGCCTGAACGTGTAGTTGACTATGAAGTTGGTTTCCAGCAAAAGTTGAATCAGAATTCAGCCATTAAGTTCTCTGCTTACTACCGCGAACAGCGCGACATGATTCAGAGCCGGTTGATCCAGTACGTACCGGTAATCGGCCGTTATGAAACTTATGGAAACATTGACTTTGGAACGGTAAAAGGATTTACCTGGCAGTATGACCTGCGCCGTACCATGAATACAGAATTGCGTATTGCTTATACCTTGCAATTTGCAGGAGCTACCGGTTCTGGTGCGGATTCACAACGCGGATTAACTCGTTTAGGTAACCTGAGAACGTTGTTCCCACTTGATTTTGACGAGCGCCATAACATCAGTGCAATCATCGATTATCGCTATGATGAAGGCAAGCGTTACAACGGACCAACCATTGGCAACAAGGACATCCTTTCCAACTTTGGCATTAATCTGCAGATAGCTGCAGCTTCTGGTCGCCCATACACAGCTACACTTCGCCCTGAGCGTTTTGGTGGCAGTGGTACATTGGGTTCTATCAATGGAAACCGCCTTCCTTGGCGTTTCAATGCTGATCTCCGGGTGGACAAAACGTTCAATCTGGTGAAAGGAGAAGGTAAAAAGCCGCTGAGCCTGAACATTTATTTCCGTGTTTCCAACCTGCTTAACGCGAAGAATATCATTGGTGTTTACACGGCAACAGGTTCTCCAATCGACGACGGTTACCTGGCAACTGCTGAAGGCCAAACTTCTATTGATCAGGTTGCTAATCAGGGAGGCAATGTCCAGGCATATCTGGATGCATACTCATGGTCTGTAAGAAATCCAGGGAATTATACGCTGCCTAGGAGATTGTTTGTAGGAGCAGCATTCCAATTCTGATGGTACACAAAAGCTTCAAATTACCCAACACAATAAATTCATCTTTTAAAAAATAAAATCATGCGTACATACAGACTTTGGATAGCGTTTTTGCTCGCCTTCGTCGCATTGGGTGTCTCGGCGCGAAACAACCCGGATGCAAGGAAAGCTGTGAAAAGCGCCAGGGCACAATACCGTGATGTTTGTGCCAACTCTGAGTCACAAATTGACCAGGAAATCAACAACGTCAGAGCTCGTTTGCTGGGTGGTGGCGACTGCTGGTGGGATTTTACCGATGGCCGGTATATCGTACCTAAAGTAGATGTCAGCACTGGCCAACAAGAGGTATCTTCTATTTTCGCCGGCTCCGTTTGGCTGGGTGGTATTGACCCTGCGGGTAACCTTAAACTGGCTTGCCAGGATTACCGGAGTGGAAGTAACAACGAATTCTGGCCCGGGCCATTGACAGAAGTAGGTGTAACAGAATCTTTTACCTGTAATAACTGGGATCGTCATTTCAGGGTTACTGGAGAAGAGATCAGAAAACACCTTTCTAATCTTTCAAAAGGCAATTTGGCAGAATCTGAAATCCCTCGTGGTTTGAGAGGATGGCCGGCAACCGGGAATCCATATTTCGTAGATGTTTGGGGCTTTGATCTGCCATTTACCGAGCAGAAACTGGCCGGATTCTTCGATAAAGATGATGATGGTTTGTATGACCCTTTAAAGGGAGATTATCCTTCCATTGAAATCAGAGGTTGTCCACTGGATAAATATCCGGACGAAATGATCTTCTGGATCTACAATGACCAGGGAGGTGGCCAGCCACACGGAAATACAAACGGAAATGCCATTCAAATGGAGGTTCAGGTACAAGCATTTGGTTACCAGACCACCGATGAATTGAATGATATGACCTTCCAGCGTTACAAGTTGATCAACCGGGCTACCGAGCGTATCGACTCCACTTTCTTTGCTATGTGGGTTGACCCTGATCTTGGATGTGCCTTGGATGATTATATTGGTTGTGATACGGCAAAAAACCTGATGTATGTGTATAACCAGGATGCTGTTGACGGCCAGCCAGGTGCTACTTGTGATGGAGTTCCTACGTATGGCGACAAAGTGCCGATCCTGGGTGTTGACTACTTCCGTGGCCCACTCGATTCGAATGCTATGGAAATTGGCATGTCATCGTTTGTGTACTACAACAACAACATTAACGGTCCGCCTCCAGGCACAACAGATCCTTCAGCGCCAGGTGAGTTTTACAATTATCTGACGGGTACCTGGAAGGACGGTACACCTTACACCTATGGTGGAAGTGGATACCAGGATGGTAATATTCCTATTCGTTACGTATTCACAGAACCACCTAATGACATCAATGGCTGGAGTATGTGTACTGCCAACCTGCCATTTGGTGACAGAAGAACTTTGCAGGCTTCAGGTCCTTTCTCCCTGCTGCCAGGTGCTGTAAACGAACTTATCATCGGTGTGCCATGGGTACCAGATATTGCCTACCCATGTCCGGATATGGAAGGGCTTTTCCGTGCTGATAAATTGGCACAGGGTCTTTTCGATAACTGCTTTGATATTCTTGACGGCCCGGATGCTCCTGATGCCGATTGGGTTGAAATGGATAGAGAGATCGTGGTTGTACTTACCAACAACCCTGATAAGGACATTAACAACAACGCCGGAGAAAATTACTCAGAGCGCGATATCCTTGCACCAGATACATTGCTGAACAATCCTGATCCAGCGATCCAGGAACTTATTAGTTACAAATTTGAAGGATACAAGATCTATCAGTTGATTGATCCAAATGTCTCTTCAGCTGATTATGAAAATCCTGAAAGATCTCGTTTGGTGTATCAGGTGGACGTGAAAAATGGGGTTGAGAAAATTTATAACTGGGTAGAGGAAGTAAATCCAAGCGACCCTGCCAAGAAACTGTATTTCCCTGAAGTGAGAGCTGAAGGGCAGGATTTGGGTGTGCGCCATACATTCAGCATTAAGGAAGACAGGTTTGCAACAGGTAACGACAAGCGACTGATCAACCACAAGAAGTACTATTATGTGGTGATTGCCTATGGTTACAACAACTATGGAACCTTTGATCCATTTACAGCTGCTGGACAACAGCGCCCTTATATTGCCAGTAGGTTAAATGTTCAAACCAGAACAGCAATACCTCGGCCAATTGTCGACGTTGCTCTAAATTCAGCTTATGGAGATGGTGTACAGGTAATTCGCTATGAAGGAGCCGGTGTAGGCGGTAATTTCCTGGATGTGGAGGATGCCATGCGCGATCAAATGATACAACCTGGTTTTGATAGTGTAATTACCTACAAATCTGGTCTCGGTCCTTTGAACGTAACCATTTTCAATCCATTCGAAGTTGAGGATGGAGACTATGAGCTTGAGTTTGTGGACAGCAATAACTCAGATGAGGTTTTGGATGTTGATGCCCGTTGGAACCTGCGCAAACTGCCTGACGGTCAGATTATTGCATCTGAAAAGTCTATCGAAAAGCTCAACGAGCAGATCATAGCCGAATACGGTTTCTCTGTGTCTATAGTTCAGACTAACTCGCCTGGTGCGAAAGAAGATGAAGCCAATGGTGGTATAGGTGCTGAAATTGAATATCAGAACCCGGACCAACCTTGGATACAGGGTATACCTGATCAGGGCGAAAATGTGTTGAATTATGTGAAAACAAGTCCACTAGAGCCTGATGCAGACCTTGATCCTTATCAAGGGTTGAGCACACTGGGGGATGGTTTCTTTGTGCCTTATGCTCTTTGTGACTGGCGTAGTGCGTTTGCATTAACACCTAACTTCTACATCACACCAGCCTGGACAGATAAGCTTTCCTTTAATGGTAGCGCTATGGGAGGTGCCGCAGGTCAGCTGAAGATGCTGGAGGCTTTGCCAAACGTGGATATTGTATTCACCAGTGACAAGTCTAAATGGAGCCGTTGCGCCATTCTTGAAAGTGCTTCATATGCATACACCAGCACATCGCCTTCAAACTATCCTAAATTCCCGGGATTTGAAACTGAAGGTAACCCAGCTACACCAACAAAAACCAGAAATAGCTTTGATGTGCGTTTCTCTCCATCTGTTGGTAAAGAAGATGCTGATAATGACGGATACCCTGACCCTGACGGAGCTGTTGAGCCAGCCACCATTACACAACCAAATGGTAAGGTTATCAACAACACTAAAGCGGGTCAGCCACTGTATGGAATGGGATGGTTCCCTGGCTATGCTGTAGATGTAGAAACTGGTCGCCGATTGAATATCTTCTTCGGAGAAAACTCTTGCTACTCTAAAGCTCAGGATCCATCATATACCGGACGCGACATGATGTGGAATCCATCAGGAGTAGTGTACAGATCTGGGTATGAGCCTGGCCCTACCAATCCTGTGAATTACTACGATCTGCTTCTGGGTGGCCAACACTGGGTTTATGTTACCAACATGACTTATGATTCATGCGGATACATTCACTCACGTTGCTCTCCTGAGGTAAACGCGGCAACCACTGCCAAATTCCCTGCTATTAAAACAATAGCCTGGGCCGGTATGATGGTAGGTAATGAACTGTTCCCGCTGCGTTCCTACAACGATGGTTTGATTCCTAGAAACAATGATGCTGTAGTTAAACTTCGTGTAGATCAGCCTTACCAAACCTGGTATAACGACTCGGACGGTACGAAAAACGGTCACCCGCGCTATGGCTTCAAGATCGAAGGAAGAGGACGTGCGGCCTTGAGTGAAGTTGAAATTGAAAATGCACTGGATTCAGTGAAAGTTGTACCGAATCCATACTATGGTTTTTCAGATTACGAAACTTCGCAGTTCTCACAAACGGTTAAGGTTACCAACCTGCCAGGGAAATGTAAGGTTACCATTTACTCACTCGATGGCAAGTTCATTCGACAGTATAACCGAAATGAAGAGTACATGCCTTACAATCAAATCGTTCCGGATGTAGAATGGGATTTGAAAAATAGTAAGGGTATACCTGTTGCGAGTGGTGTTTATTTGATACATATAGACGCCCCTGGCATGGGTGAGCGAACAGTGAAGTGGTTTGGTATAGCCAGACAGTTTGACCCAACGGGTCTGTAATGAATTCAGTTTAAGGCTTTAATGCCTGAATTATACCGGTTTTCAGGGTGATTTGCGGGGTCCTGGTTTTCTCTGGGAAACTTTGCAAATCACCCGAGTTCCGGTAAGGCACTTTCGCCGATCAATCAACTTTTCAACTTCAATTGATAATGAAGAAACTATACTATATCCTTTGTTTTACCCTGCTGACCATTTCAGTTAATGCCGGAAACCCGGATCGTCAGGGTGAAGCAGGTGCAAACCAATTGCTGATCAACCCATGGGCCAGAACAGCTGGATTGCACGAAATGAACACTTCTTGTGTGTATGGTGCAGAAGCCATGTTCCTTAACGTGGCAGGCTTGTCGCGTATCAATAAAACCCAGATTCAGTTGGGGCACACACGCTACATTGCTGATATCAACCTCAATTCACTTGGCTTTGCTCAGAAAATTGGCAAAGGCGGGGTGTTGGGAATTTCACTTGTGGCTTTTGACCTGGGTGACTTTGATTATACCACAGAAGATGTTCCTGAAGGCTCCGGAGCAACATTCAGCCCTTCATTTTTTAACATGGGACTTTCGTATTCCTATTTGTTTGAAAACAAGGTTTCAGTTGGCTTTACTGCCAAAATAGTAAATGAGTCTGTTACCAACGTGGCAGCCAGAGCCTTCGCCCTGGATGCAGGTGTTCAGTATGTAACTGGTGAAAATGACAATTTCAAATTTGGAATTTCCTTGCGGAATGTTGGTAATAAAATGCGGTTTGTAGGCGAAGGTCTCTCTGAGGCACTGCCTAACCCAGGCCCAACCTTTGTGTACGATAACACTTATTATGCCCGTTCTGCTGAATTTGAATTGCCATCACAGTTGAATATCGGCGCTTCCTATGATTGGTTGTTAGGCAAAACTAATACCCTGACACTGATGGGGAACTTTACCTCTAATGCTTTCTCACGTGATCAGCTGGGTGCCGGCCTCGAACTCAATGTTCGCAAGGCATTTGGATTCAGAGTAGCCTACAAATATGAGCTTGATGCTTCTCCTGGTGATTCTGAGGCTACGCTCGACAATGGCTTGAGTGCAGGTTTCACTTTCTCGGTTCCAGTGAGAAAAGGGTCCGATACCCGCATCACTTTTGATTATGGATATCGCCAAACTTCCATTTTTAATGGTATCCACAATTTGGGCTTGAGACTCGATTTGTAAAGATTTATACCGTCGACTCTTTTTATTTTAAAAGATCGGCAATACCTTTGCAGTCACGAAAAACGCAGGAACGTTTCTATCCAGAGGACAGGAACGTTCCTGCGTTTTTCTGCCTAAGAGCGTTTCATGGAATGTTTTCCTGGTCCTCAAGCGGTAATTTCGCTTCATTCTTCGTATTAACTTTTCTGACTTTCCCTTATACGATTGCTCCCTTCGGCGGAGCTTGTGTGAATTAGAAATTATTCCTTTGTCCAAAGGTAATTGCAGTTTCAACGCTCTTTTATGGCAGTTCACTATTGTGTACCCTTTTAATGTACAATGATTTATTATGGCAAATTACGTTTATCTCACTCAAGGTGGTTTTGAAAAGCTGAAGGCAGAACTTGACGAATTGAAAACCAATGGACGGCAGGCAGCAGCCACAGCCATCGCAGAAGCGCGCGCTCAGGGTGATTTGTCCGAAAACGCAGAATATGACGCAGCAAAAGATGCGCAAGGATTGCTCGAGTTGAAAATCAATGAACTGGAAACGGTTATTTCAAATGCCAGAATTATTGATGAAAGTCAACTGGATGACTCCAAAGTGGCCATTCTGTCGAATGTGACCATCAAAAACATGAAAACAGGCAAGGAAATGACCTATAAGCTGGTCTCTGAAACTGAAGCGGATGCCAAACAGCAAAGAATTTCAGTGAATTCTCCAATTGGTCAGGGCTTGTTGGGTAAAGAAAAAGGCGATATCGCTCAAATTACCACCCCAGCCGGACAAATGGAGTTCAAGGTTTTAAATATTACTGTAGGCTGATTATTCGCCGTTTTTTCTATTGCCGACCAGGATAATCCTAATTTTCCGGTCGGCAATATTTTTTTAAGGGAAATTAATTCTGTGTCAACTTCCAAGTTTCCCTGGTCTCTCCAAACAAATTTTGATTCGGTTCATTAATTTTGCATGCTTGTAAATGTTTGAACCATGCGTCAAAATCTCATCATCTTACTGGGAACCGTTTTTCTGACCACCTGGGCTGTTGGTCAGGAAGTGTCAACGCTCTCAATAGAACTTACTCAAACAGAAGTGCCTGCCGGTGAGCCATTTGAAGTAGTTTTTGAACTGGAAAACAACAATGGTGGCTCTTTTTACCCTCCCGATTTTGAATCTGCGGGCTTTACGGTTGTAGGAACCAGCCAATCTTCCAACATCACTTTTAACAATGGAGTTGGTAAATCTTCCCAGATGTATAAATACAGGGTAATGGCACGTGATACCGGCAATCTGGAAATTCCATCTGCCCGGTTTACTGAAGGTTCCCGAGAATTGATTACGGAACCACAGACCATTCATGTGTTACCAAACGATGCGTTTTTTAGTCCACCGCAGCCATCTGAAGATCCTATGGAAAAGCGCCGGAAAGAACTGAAGAAAAAGATCAAAACCATTCACCTCTAGGCATTTCACCTCCACTAAATGACTGGTCGCACGCTTTATACATCTCCTGCCCTTGAGTATGCCCTTAAAAAGGGGAGATGGATATTTATCTTGTTTGGCGTCACAAGCACTCTTTGGGGGCAGTCTCCAACATTTACTACTAGCCTTGATGTTAAGGAGGTAATTGTTGGCAATCCATTTGAGGTGACTTTTACCCTGACCGACGCAGAAGGGAGGACTTTTTCACCCCCTGCATTCAGGGAATTTACGACAAAGGGATCGGTCTCTGAATCCAGGGGGATGACCCTGAATAAAGGCAAAAAAAGTTCGCGGCAAAGCTGGAGCTATTTACTGGAGGCGAAAAAAGCAGGGACATTCAATATAGGCTCTGCAACGGTTACTGTTGATGGTAAAACTCTTAAAACAGAACCTTATAAATTAGTCGTACTGGCAGCTCCAAGTGCTGCAGGAGGAAAGGTAGTTCCACCGGGAAAGGACGATGAGGTGTTTATTATAGGCATGATTAACACGGATCATGCATTCCCGGGACAACAACTTACCTGGCAATTAAAGCTTTTTACCCGTGTAGCCATTGAGGGGGCAGACCTGATCTCCCTGCCTGCTTTTGATGATTTTTATTCCCGTGAAAAACGGCGCTTTGATACCAGAATTCAATACCAAATGGTTCAGGGGAAAAAGTATGCAGTGAAAATTCTTCATGAAGAGGCACTTTTCCCGCAGAAAACAGGGCGACTGACAATTGGCAGTGCTAAAGTCCGCGTTGGCCTGGATCAACCTGGAGCCCAGGGCTTTCTGTATGGACCTAAACTGGCAACGCTTAGCTCACAACCAACTGCCATTGATGTTTCATCACTTCCGGAACCCGTACCGGATAATTTTATTGGAGGTATTGGTCATTATGAATGGGAAGTCCATGCTGACACCAGCTCTCTGTCTACAGATGATGCGCTTACCCTGGTTATTAGCCTGAAAGGAAATGGAGACTCCCGTCGCGTTTCACCACCAAAGATTCCGGTGCCTGCTACCTGCGAGATATTCGACCCGCGAATCATTAGTGAGGAAGAATATGAAAGTGAAACGGAGATTGTACATGAAAAGCAATTTGAATATGTAATTCTCCCACGGGAGCCAGGTCATCAGGAGTTGCTTGCATCCTTGACGTATTTCGATCTGGACAGCAATCGTTATTGCACCTTACACGCAGAGGCGATTAAATTCGAAGTAAGTGCCGGTGAGAATTATAAGCCGGCTGATAACGTGGAAAAGAAGTTGCCAGTCACAAATACTGCAAAAGATGAGGATGGTTTGGGCTCACGCATGTTAAAATTTCTGAGCGAGCCGGTTTTTGTGGGAACAGTCATTTCATCCATGGTGACCGTAGCGCTTGTATGGTTTTTTGTTTCAAAAAGAAAGAAGACTGTAAAAGAGCCTGCCACGGTTGCAGATATCAAGCAAATGCCTAGCGCCATTCAACAATTTTACAAGGTTGAGAAACTGGCCACTTCAGCAAACTCTCCTGACCCGCCACATTTTTACGGTGAGCTTCTAAAAGCTTTGCAAAGCTATATCTCTTTAAAATTACACATTAGTCAGGCTGAACTGGATCACTCTCTCGTAAAAGAAAAACTAGAGCGTCTGGATGTGCCTTCTATTCGTATTCAGGCATTTTTATCGATATGGGAGTCATGCGAGGCTTCCGTTTATTCGGGTCAGAGTGCCGGAGTATCCATCCGATCAGATTGGGACGCTGCCGAAAAAGTGGTGCTTGCCCTGGAAAAAGATATACCGGGTTCTTCTTTGAATTAGTTTCGATTTCAGGCCGATCTTGGCTACCTTTGCGGCCATTTTTCACCAAAGCGACATTTTACCGCTTATAAATACAAACCAAATGGTTGTAGAAGTCAATAAAGTAGTATCAGTACATTATACCTTAACTGAAGGAACTGCAGAAGGAAACCTGGTAGAATCTACCAAAGGTGGAGAGCCGCTTGTTTTCATTTTTGGAATTGGCATGATGATCCCCGATTTTGAGTCCAATTTACAAGGAATGAAGACTGGTGATCAGTTTTCTTTTGGCATTCCTGCAGCCAAGGCATATGGAGAATACAATAAGTCAGCTGTGGTGTCGATCCCCAAATCAATCTTTGAAGATAATGGCAAGGTGCCAGAAGGTTTGCTGGAGATAGGCAGAATGCTTCCTATGCAGGATCAGGAAGGTAATCAGCTACAAGGGATGGTGGCCGGCTTTGATGACACCAATGTCACTATGGATTTCAATCATCCGATGGCTGGGGTTGACTTGTTTTTTACCGGCCATGTTGAATCTTTGAGGGATGCAGATCCTTCCGAGTTGGAACACGGTCACGTGCACGGAGCTGGCGGTCATCACCACTAACCCAACTTTTTAAATTCTTGCCAGGCTTTTTCAGCAATTTTGGCGCTCAGATGCTCAATATAGTAGCTGCCGGCAGCAGGGTCGTTTAATTCATGGAGATTGCTTTCCAGCTTCAATAAATGCTGGACGTTTCTGGCGATCCTTCTGCTGAATGCTTTTGGGTAAGTTGCTACACTTTCTCTTCCGGAATCATAAGGCAATACAGTAAGACGGTCGACGCCGCCCATGATGGCTGACATGGCCGCAGTAGTACCACTGATCATATTACTGTACAAATTGTCGCTGTATGATTCGGAATTAATGCTGGCATGAACTACGGGGGCTTTTAAGGGTATTTCCCAGGCTTTCAGCAGATTGAACCAAAGCAAACGCAAAGCTCTGAGTTTGGCAATTTCCAAAAAATAACTGTTGCCAACCGGCACTATCAAATGCATAAATCGGGTACTTGTTTCGGGTTTCACACCTCGTTCTGCCAGTTTTACAATGTATTCATTGACTCTTTTAATCAGAAGTGCTAATGATACAGCTGGATTATCATTGGCTTCCAGCTCAAGAGAAATCAGACTGAAATTCGGAAAAGAATCAGATGAGAATTCGATCAGGTCTGTCAGATAACGCCAATCAATGATACCGCCCGCTTTAACGGGGTCGAAGTAAAGTGTTCCGTGAAGGCTATCGGACTTTTTGTTGCTGAGTTTGAGAATCTGATCAAGCAGGGCAAAAACATTGGCCGGATTTTGAGAAACGCCAGGCCCGCTGAAGTGTAATCCAATAAAATCCGGATGAATACCCTCAAAAAGTGCTTCAAATGCAGGGAAGTCCGCTTGTTTGGCAAATACGAATTCCAGCGCTTCTGCGCCACCTTGTAAGGCATCAAGCGCTTCTTTATTTGCACGTACAGCATCTTCTACCTCAATGGTTTCACAAATTGCCCAACTGGTGTTGCTGCTGGGAGTGGCAATAGGTGCAACGGGGAAATCATCGGCATGAACAAATGGTGATTGGCTTAAATCCTCGGCAATCTCCCAATTGAAATCCTCCAATTGATCATTTTTGAGGTCATTACGTACCTTATTCAGCCAGTCGGCTTTACTAACAGGTGGAAATTCTGCAAAAAAATCTTTGTCCGGCATAGGCAGCAAAATTATAACATCTGATGACGAAGCCAATCATTCGTTGGGAACAATAATTTGAAGCAAAAATGTCAAACTTTTTTTCATCAGGCCTGTTTATCTTTGCAATTGATTAAATCTAAATAAAATTATGAATAAGCACCGTCTGATATATTTGGACAACAATGCAACCACCCCTTGTGATCCCCGGGTAGTAGAGGCAATGGTTCCCTATTTCTTTGAAAAACACGGGAATGCCGCGAGCCGCAGCCACCAGTTTGGATGGGAAGCCGAAGATGCAGTTGATTATGCAAGAGAGCAAATTGCGCAATTGTTGGATGTAGATGACAAGGAGGTAATCTTTACTTCCGGTGCTACTGAAAGTAATAACCTGGCCATCAAAGGCGTATTCGAAATGTACGCCAGAAAAGGCAATCACATCATAACCGTTGAAACCGAGCATAAAGCGGTACTAGACACTTGTAAGCACCTGGAAAAAGCCGGTGCGGAAATTACCTATTTAAAGGTGCAGGAAGATGGACTGGTTTCGCTGACCGATCTGGAGGCAGCCATTAAGCCGAATACAATTCTTGTATCGATTATGTGGGCCAACAACGAAACAGGGGTTATACAACCCATGCGGGAAATTGCTACCATTTGCGAGAAGCACGGAGTTCTTTTTCACTCGGATGCTACACAGGCTGTAGGAAAGATCAAAACACACCCCAGGGAAGTTGGCATACACCTTATGTCCTTCTCCGCACATAAAATGTACGGTCCAAAAGGAGTAGGTGGTTTGTATGTTAGTCGCAAGAATCCGAGGGTGAAAGTAACCGCACAGATTGATGGTGGTGGTCACGAAAGAGGAATGCGTTCCGGCACGCTGAACGTACCCGGAATTGTGGGTTTCGGCAAAGCAGCTGAAATTGCCCGCAAGGAAATGGATCAGGATGCCGAACGTTTGAGCAAGCTCCGCGACCGTTTGCAGGCAGAATTGACAAAACTGGAAGAAACAAAAGTGAATGGAAACGAAGGAAGCCGCATGCCGCATGTGACCAATATTTCATTCAAACATGTGGAAGGGGAGGGTCTTATGATGACTTTTAACCAAAACATAGCAGTTTCATCTGGTTCAGCCTGTACATCGGCCTCTCTGGAACCATCCTACGTGTTGGTAGGCATGGGGTTAGGCGATGATCTGGCACATTCAAGCATACGTTTCTCACTTGGCCGTTTTACCACGGAAGAAGATGTAGAAGACGCAATCAAACTGGTTAGCACCGGTGTAAATCACATGCGCGACCTGTCGCCAATATGGGAAATGTATAAAGATGGAGTCGACCTTTCAAAAATTGAATGGGCCGCTCACTAAACAATAATCATTAGAGAAATGCCAATACAAAGTCCACCCGATCCTTTTAATAAATTGCTTTACCGCATTTATTACACGGTCAAAGGCTTTTATTACAGCATTTTCAACAAAAAATAAATCTCTGTATTAACATGGCATATTCAGAAAAAGTGCTCGATCACTTCAAAAACCCAAGGAATGTGGGTGTTTTGGATAAAGATTCAAAAAATGTTGGCACCGGCCTGGTTGGGGCTCCCGAATGTGGGGACGTTATGCGTCTTCAAATAGAAGTAGATGAGTCTACAGGAACCATTCGCGACGCGAAGTTTAAAACCTTTGGTTGTGGCTCGGCCATCGCCTCCTCTTCACTTGCTACCGAATGGTTAAAAGGCAAAAGCCTGGATGATGCTGCCGGCATAGATAACATGGATATAGTGGAAGAACTGGCATTGCCGCCGGTGAAAATTCACTGTTCTGTACTGGCAGAAGATGCCATTAAAGCAGCCATTAGCGATTATCGCAAGAAAAACGGTATTGCGGAAACAACTACTGCTTAAACACCTTTCCGCATACCGTCAATTATTGAAAAACAATGATTTACGTATCAGATAACGCCAAGCAAAAAATAGAAGAAATCAAGCAATCAGGAAAGATTGCAGAAGACTTCTTTATTCGGGTTAGCGTCACCTCCGGCGGCTGCTCGGGCTTGTCGTATAAAATGGATTTTGATAACGAGGAGAAGCCAACAGATCAGATTTTTGAGGACAATGGCGTGAAAGTCGTTACCGATTTGAAAAGCTTTTTATACCTCTTCAATACTACCCTGGAATTTTCCGGCGGCCTGAACGGCAAGGGTTTCACATTCAACAATCCCAATGCTACCCGCACCTGCGGATGTGGCGAAAGCTTCGCCGTCTAAGCATTCAATTATGAATTATTAATTATGAATTATTTTCATTCATAACTCATAATTAATAATTCATAATTTCTCAACTTTTTACCAATTTGTTGTTTTCGTCAGGGAAGACGGCAATGGGCTTGAAAATCTTTGCTTCTTCTGGTGTGAGATATGCGTAAGAGATGATGATGACGATGTCACCAACCTGTACTCTGCGGGCTGCTGCGCCATTCAGGCAAATGACACCGCTACCTCTTTCTCCTCTTATAGTGTAGGTTTCAATCCGCTCACCATTGTTGTTGTTCACAATTTGCACCTTCTCTCCTTCCAGAATATTCGCAGCATCCAACAAGTCCTCATCAATGGTGATGCTGCCTATGTAATTCAGATCGGCCTGGGTGACCTTAACCCGGTGTATTTTACTCTTAAAAACTTCGATAAACATGATTTACTCCTTCTTTCAATTTCAGGGAATACCTGAATTGCCTGAAATAAACAGCCTGAAAAGCTATTTGTTGCAAAGGTAGCTGCTTCTCCGGATTCTGCCGTATGAGTTACTCCCTGAATCAGTAGATTCATTTTATCCTGGGTAGGATACTTGGAATCGATCCTGGAGCTTGATTGGATCGAAATCCTTATTCAACCCCGAATCAAGTTTGTTACTAATCAATTCATATCAATCACAGTTATCGCACTAATCAAAGTAATCACAGTAAAATTTACTTATCATTTCAACTACCTTTGCGGCTCTTTTTGGAACCCGAAAATTGAATCGCGGGTTGAACTGTCAAACAATTTTTAATAGATCCATGCAGCGTTTAAAAATCGCCGAAATACTTCGTACCGAACCGGTTAATACTTCTGTTTTAGTGAAAGGGTGGGTAAAAGCCTTCCGAAACAATCAGTTTATTGCACTTAATGATGGCTCCACAGCCAGTAATTTACAAGTGGTTATTGATCTTGAAAACGCTGATCCAGCCATTGTAGATCGTATTAAATTCGGGGCTGCTATTGGTGCGACAGGCATACTGGTTGAAAGTCAGGGTAAAGGTCAGACAGTGGAAGTTAAGGCCGAGAGCATTGAAATTTACGGTGATTGTAACCTCGATGAGTTCCCATTACAGCCTAAACGTCAATCTCTGGAGTTCTTGAGAGAAAACGCGCATTTGCGCTTTAGGACAAACACTTTTAGCGCTGTTTTTCGCATTCGTCATGCATTGGCGTTTGCAGTACATAAGTTCTTCAATGACAGAGGTTTTTATTACCTGCATACGCCTGTGATCACGGCAAGCGATGCTGAAGGCGCTGGAGAGATGTTCCGGGTGACAACGCTTCCATTGGAAAATCCACCGCGTACTGAACAGGGTGAAATTGATTTTTCAGAGGACTTTTTTGGTCGATCAACCAACCTTACCGTTTCCGGACAACTGGAGGCGGAACTTGGCGCGCTTGCCTTGGGTGATGTGTACACCTTTGGTCCGACATTCCGGGCCGAAAACTCCAATACCACCCGTCACCTGGCCGAGTTTTGGATGATTGAGCCTGAAGTCGCCTTTTGCGATTTGACAGATAACATGAATCTCGCGGAGGATATGCTTCAGTATGTGATAAAGTACATTCTGGAAAACTGCGCAGCAGATCTCAAGATACTGGAAGACAGATTGCTGGAAGAGGAAAAGTCCAAGCCGCAGGATCAGCGAAGTGAGTTGTCACTCACCGAAAAGCTGCATTTTGTAACGGAAAACAAGTTTGAGCGACTCACGTACACCGAGGCAATTCAGATTCTGAAGGATTCTAAACCTAATAAAAAAGGCAAATTCCAATTCCCGGTAGAAGGCTGGGGAACCGACTTGCAAAGCGAACACGAACGTTATCTCGTAGAAAAGCACTTTAAGAAGCCGGTTGTTCTTACCAATTACCCAGCTGCTATAAAGGCCTTTTATATGCGCCAGGATGAACCATTGGAAGGTGTCCCAGGGCCAACAGTAGCCGCCATGGACATTCTTTTCCCCGGGATTGGCGAAATTGTAGGTGGATCGCAGCGTGAGGAAAGGCTGGACAAGTTGAAACAACGTATGCACGAGATGGATATTCCGGAAAAAGAGCTATTCTGGTATCTGGATACCCGCCGATTTGGTACATGTCCACACGCCGGCTTTGGCCTTGGTTTTGAAAGGTTGGTGCAGTTTGTAACGGGTATGACCAATATTCGGGATGTCATTGCTTTCCCTCGTTACCCGGGCAGCGCGGAGTTTTGATCACAGATTTTTATTTGATTTCGCGGATTACACTGATTTTTTTAGAGGTTTAAGGCTAATTTATTGGAGATGTTAGCAGAGGGTATGTCTTCGCTTTTGTTAATATGAATGGGTGAATTTCCATCAAATCTGTAACGCATTCAGGTTTGGTGTTCCTTGATAGTGTATAAATCACCCTTAATCGCAGCTTTTTTGCAGGAAATCAAAAGAAATTCGGGAAAATACTTGCGTTGTATGTTAAGATTGCCTTAATTTTGTACCTGCTTTCGTTATTAATCCGCTTTTTGAACGCTCTCAGTGTCAGGTGGTTTTTCGAATTGCCTGCTCTTTTAAATTTGTCTTCATTACTGTGTTATTAAGGCCTTTTTGGCCTTGTTTTAACGAAAAAATTGCGAATGAGCGACTTGCACACGAATCTTACATTACCCTCAAATCCACAACAAGTTTCTAAAGTCGAACCATTTGTACAAGATGTAGCCACACGTTATAACCTTTCACCAGGTATTAAAGGTGATCTCCTAGTTAGCCTTACAGAAGCTGTAACCAATGCAATTTTACATGGCAATGGAAGCGACGAAGCCAAGCATGTTTCGATTTCCTGCCAACACGAAAAAGATTCGATATCTGTTTTGGTAAGCGACGAAGGTCCTGGGTTTGATCCTGCAGAAGTTCCAGATCCCACATGTCCGGAATTACTCGATTGCTGTGGTGGCCGCGGACTTCTGTTAATGCGTAGATTAAGCGACGAATGTTGCTTTTCACAAGGTGGCAGAACAGTGCAAATGAAATTCAAAATTTCTTGATTATTACTTAATTTGATCAACGAAGCTCCGGAGGAAGTACCTTCGGAGCTTCGTTTTTTATAGTACCTGCTTACAGCATCCACTATGGAATTTCCTTTATTTCCAGAAGAATCAACAGAGCCCACAGTGTCCTTCTATTGTGAGGACGTGGAGCTTGAGTTGCCTCAAGAAGTTGATTTGGCCAACTGGCTATTGACCATCCCAAAGACAGAAAACAAGTCCTGTACGGAGGTGAATTTTATTTTTTGTTCGGACGAGCGTCTGAGGGAAATCAATATTGAATACCTGGACCACGATTACTTTACCGATGTGATTACGTTTCCATATTCTGAGGAACCTGTTTCAGGAGATGTTTTCATCAGTACTGATCGGGTGAAGGAGAATGCCGGTGATAATGGCGTAACATTTGAAATTGAGCTTTGCCGTGTTATGGCACATGGTATGCTGCACCTGTCAGGGTATGACGATAAATCACCCGAAAAAAAGCTGGAAATGACCGCCAGGGAAGATTTTTATCTTCGCTCCTGTCCGGTTTTTTAGGGCTGAGTGTGCTTATGCCTGCCTGACAGATTATATTTGTGGTATTGAGTCTAAGGTGTCATCGGATATTTGATGAGGCTATTTTAACAACCAAGACTTCCAGACCGATAAAATTGAAAATCATGAAAATCAAAGTATTTTTTGTTCTGTTTTGCTCAGTATTCTTCATTTCGGGCCTTTATGCCCAATGGAACGTTGTACAAGAAACGCAGCGTCTGATGTCCTTTGGCAGTCGACCTTGTTTCCGCATGGAATTCTCGGGAACAGATACCAAAGTGATTGAAGGCGTTTGGCGCGACTTTGCCAAGAAAAATTACAACGCCAAGCTCAAAAAGAAGAAAGGGGAATGGTATGCAACCAAGGTTCAAAGCTCATTTATGGGTAGCAATGAATTTTCCATTTATTCAACTGTAGAAAGTGAAGGCAGTAAAAACTCCCTGAATGTATGGGTGGATGCCGGCGCTTACTTTCTGAGTTCACGTGACAATTCGAGTCGTGCGGAGGAAATGATGCGCTCACTCCGCCAGTGCTATTATGACATTCGCAGGGCAGCCATACAAGATGACCTGGATGACGAAGAAAAGAAGCTCAAAGACCTTGAAAACAAACAAAAGAAACTGGTCAGGGAAAATGAGTCGTTGCACAAAGACATTGAAAACTGGAAATCAAGGATCCAGAAAGCTGAACAGGATCTGGTAAACAATGTGCAGGATCAGGAAACAAACCTGGTTGATCAGGATGCCCAAAAGCGGATCATTGAGGAAGTAAAGCAGCGATTGAATAATGTGGAGAATGAGACAGGGAATTGAAGGTAGTGCTAAGCATGATTGTTTAGGGTTAAGACGGTAGATGATTTTCGGTCGAAAAATCTTCCAGGTCTTCAAGACCTGGAAGATTTAGTTACGCGCGGCGATAATATCGCTGTAGAAAAGGCCATCAGTAATACCGTCTCCAACCAGTTTCGCCTTTTCTTTTTGTCATACGCCAAGGCAATTAACAAACAAGAAGGGAGGGTAGGCAGCCTTTTCCAGAAAAATTTTAAACGCCTTCATGTGTCTGGTCTTCAGCATTGTAAGACAGTCGTTCAATACATTCACTCAAATCCACAGTTGCATGATTTGTGCGGGGATTTCAGTGATTGGAAAGATAGTTCCTACCTATCCCTCCTTTCAAATCACGAAACTTTATTGCAGAGAGAAGCAATTTTAAATTGGTTCTGTGGCAAAGAGGCTTTTCAAAAGGCACATAAAGACTATATGATTAGAAAAGGAGCCTTGGATTTCGTTATTGAGGAATAGAAGGTGTTGCTTACTTGAATTATTACCTTTTAAAATGAAATAGCGGGAATCCGATTAGCAATAAAAAAGGCCAGCATGTTATGCTGACCTCTTTCTGTGATCCCGATGGGGCTCGAACCCATGACCACTTGATTAAAAGTCAAGTGCTCTACCGACTGAGCTACGGAATCGGGTGCTTTAAAAAGCGGGTGCAAAGATACTACGACCTAATCCTAAAAACCAATACCCTGCACAAAAAAATGCCAATGAAAATTTTGATTTCGCCCTAAAAACGCCTTTGCGGGAAAATAAGTTTCGGAATAGCATACCTTTATGGCACTTTTTGGAAAGAAAATCTGTTAATACGTCACTGCCCGCCAATTCATTATCGTATTAGCTTATTATCAAATTATCAAATTACCTAAAATGGAATCCATTCGACAAAAACAGGTAGGAGAAGTGATCCGCCGATATTTTGGTATGATACTCACCGAGGAGGGTAGCAATATTTACGGCCGAGATAAACTCGTAACCGTAACAGAAGTGAAAATGACCCCCGACCTCCTGATTGCCAAGATCTACATCAGCGTATATGGCACCGAAAACAAGCAGGAGGTGATCCTGATGATGGAAGACAATTATCCACACCTAAGGGCAGCTTTGTCATCCAAAATTGGCAAACAAATGCGACGCATGCCCGAACTGGAATTCTTCCTGGATGATACCGTAGACGAGATGTACCGCGTAGAAGCCTTGCTCAACAGGGTAGGGGAGGAAGACAAAAAAATTGGAAAGTAGCCTGTATTTGGAGTGACGAAAATGATTCCCAACGCTGAAGAGATTTTGCGCATCGCCCGGCATACCATCCAACTGGAAGCCGAGGTTCTTATTAATTTGGAGAAAAGTCTGTCGGAAAGCACAGACTTTCAGGATTGTGTTGAAGCACTAGCCGGGTTAAAAGGTCGCCTGGTGATTACCGGTATAGGGAAAAGTGCCATAATCGCTCAGAAAATCGTGGCAACGCTGAACTCAACCGGCACACCCGCCCTCTTCCTTCATGCTGCCGATGCCATTCATGGCGATCTGGGCATGATACAAGCCGGTGATTTTGTACTCTGCATTTCCAAAAGTGGTGAAAGCCCTGAAATAAAAGTGCTGGTGCCACTACTCAAAAATTTTGGCAACCCAATGATCGCCATGACTGCCAACAAGGAAAGCAGTCTGGCCAAATTGGCCGATTATCTTCTATGGACGCCTGTAGATCAGGAAGCAGATCCAAATAACCTGGCGCCTACTACCAGCACCATAGCGCAAATGGCGCTCGGCGATGCCCTGGCCATTAGCTTGCTCAGCCTTAAAGGCTTCTCTGCTGAGGATTTTGCCAAATTTCACCCTGGAGGAGCGCTGGGAAAGCAACTTTATCTCAGGGTTCGCGATTTATACCCGCAACACGATAACCCTCAGGTTGGACTGAATGCGGGGCTTCAGGAGCTTATCTATGAGATATCTTCCAAAAGACTTGGAGCAACTGCAGTGATTGATGAAAAAGGAGCACTTGCCGGGATCATTACCGATGGCGACCTAAGGCGAATGCTTCAACAGTCAAAGGATTTTACCGGAATTACAGCCAAGGATATTTTATCTGCCCATCCCAAAACCATTTCTCCCGATGCCCTGGCGGTTGATGCACTGACCATCATGCGGTCATTCTCCATCACACAACTTGTTGTATTGGAAAACGGAGTTTATGTTGGTATGGTGCACCTGCACGATCTGATTCGGGAAGGCTTGTTGTAAGGCCTCCAACAATATGCCCTTTTCAGTGTTACCATCCAGACCAAATTGCCGTGAAAAAGGGCAATTTTGCAATTGCTATTATGGTGAATTTTTCCTTATCAATTGATCAGCTTCGGAGCAGACTTTCGCAGCCTTTGCCTGGCCGCCAGGCACAATTACGCATGGCTTTTTCCCGTCGGGCAGAAGAACTGCGTCTAAACCCTGACCCTCCCTCTGGTGCCAGGATTGCCAGCGTTTCCCTGATCCTGTATGAAAACGATTTGGGATGGAATACCGTAATGATCCAGCGCAGCACTCATCCACAGGATAGACACAGCGGGCAGGTGAGCTTCCCTGGTGGCAAGCATGAAGAAAGTGATGGTACACTCATTCAAACGGCAAAAAGAGAAGCTCAGGAAGAAATTGGTATTGACCCTGAAAAAATGGAAATATTGGGTCAACTCACGGACCTGTACATCCCGGTAAGTAATTTTATTGTACACCCTTTTGTGGCACTTTTAACGGGGCAGCCAAACTTTAAACCGCAGGCGGAGGAAGTGGAAACCATCCTTACACCTTCCATAGGGCATTTCCTACAGGAGGAGAATAAAGCGTATCGGGAATTGGTAGTTGGCACGGGTGTCAGACTTAAAGATGTTCCTTGTTACATGTTGGAAGACCGCGCGGTGTGGGGTGCAACAGCCATGATCATGAGCGAGTTTTTGGAATTAATTTCGTGAAATTTGCCCTGTAACTTTACCTTTTAATCTGAATGTCTTTGGTTACGACATCTTTGTCGTAAAGTTGCCAATTGGCCAAGCAGCCCTATTTGGCATTTTTGAGTCATAAATACCAGGAAGCATGCAAACCCTTAGACTGAAAAACAGCGTTATTCAGTTTATATGTTCCCAAATAACTCAAATTCCAACATGCTATGAACAAACAATTTCTACTTCTCCTTTTTGCCATTATTAGCTTGGTGCCAAAGTCATTTGCTCAGCCTTCTAATGACGAGTGCGACAATCCCATTGTGTTGCCCAACGTATACAATTATTGCAGCCCGATTGGTGCGTTTACCAATGTTGGAGCAACACCCTCTGCTTATGGACCAGCCAACTGTTTTAGTGGTACTCAAAGTGACGTTTGGTTTGCCTTTACTGCTTTAGCTACTGATGTTACCATAACCGTACGCGGGTCTACTGCTCAGGCGCCGGGTGGTACATTGAAAATACCTCAAATCGCCCTTTATTTTGGCACATGCGGTGGTGTTATTAATCAATTGGAATGTCAAAGTGGCGTTGGAACCAATATTGCAGAGGGATATCAAGGAGGCTTGTTTGTAGGTTCAACTTACCTGATCCGTGTTCAGGGAGGTAATGGCCAGGAGGGAACTTTCCAGTTGTGTATCAACAATTACAACCCTCCGGTAGAGCCAACATCAGATTGCCCTGAATCATCTATTCTTTGTGATAAATCATCCTTTGTTGTTCAAAAAGTTACCGGAGCCGGAAATGATAATTTGGAAATGGAAGATGCTGAATGTTTCTTCAATGGTGTTCCAGGTATTAATGAGTCCAATTCAACCTGGTTTGTATGGACCTGCTCAAAATCGGGAACCCTGGAGTTTACGCTTAGTCCCATCAATCTTCCAGATGACCTCGATTTTGTGGTTTATCGATTGCCTAATGGAATTGGAGATTGCACCAATAAACAAATATTGCGTTGTATGGCCTCCGGGGAAGGACCTCCCTATCCAAGTCCATGTTTGGGTCCAACCGGTTTAAGGGCAGGTGATCCGGATATCAGCGAAGATGCCGGTTGCCAGGATGCCGGTGATGATGCCTGGCTGGCACCACTTGATATGATCCAGGGTGAAACCTATGCTTTGGTAGTCAATAATTTCTCTCAAACAGGTAATGGATTTGCCGTGGATTTTGGCGGCACGGGTGAGTTCCTGGGTCCGGAAGCAAATTTTGAAACAGTTCCGGATGCCGTTTGCCTTGGAACCGCTGTACAGGTCATCGACCAATCTACGTTTTCCATTGGCCAGATAGATGCCTGGAACTGGAGTTTTGGCGCCGATGCCGTTCCGCAAACCGCAACTGGAAAAGGACCTCATACCGTTCAGTTTAACACACCTGGAAATCACCCGGTTGTGCTTACGCTTGAAACAAATCTGGGTTGTAAGGTTACCGACATCCATAGCGTGCTGATCTATCCCGATGTTGATGTGGATACACTTATTGCTGCTCCTGATTGCAATGGAACAGCCAATGGCTCCATCACCATCGATAATATTACCAGTGGAACACCTCCTTATGAATTCAGCTGGAATGGCGGGCCTTTTGGCAACAGCAATATGCTGGATAATTTGGGTGTAGGTCAGTACTCTTTAGTGATACGGGATTCGAATTTCTGCGAAACAGACTTGACCATTGATGTGCAGGAACGTGTACTGACAGCTGATATAGTTGTTGATCCGCCATTATGTTTTGGAGATTCAAATGCCGTGATCACCCTGAATATTACCAATGGGGTTGACCCGGTTCAATTCGACTGGGGAAATGGTTACATTCCTGATAATTCACTAAGTGGCTTCCCTTCCGGTATTTATACTGTTCAGGCCATAGATGATGTACTCTGTAAGGGTAATTTCAACATTACCGTGACGGATCATCTGCCGGTAACCATATCGGTAGACACCATTGATGTGTCATGTTTTGGAGCCGGAGATGGCTCCGTACTCACCGATCCGCAAGGCGGTGTTGGAAACTACTCATACAACTGGTCAAATTTTGAAACAGGAGCCAGGATTGATGGTCTGGATCCGGGCCAGTACGATGTTACGCTGACAGACAGCAACGGCTGTTCCACCACCAGCGGGGCATTCATCGTAGAGCCTCCTGATATTTCGGTTGGTGTTGTGCGTATCGTGGATCTGATTTGCAATGGCATTCCGGAAGGCTCCATTTCTGTGCAGGGAGACGGTGGAAATCCACCCTATACCTACAGTGTTGATGGTCAAAACTTTACCTCCAGTAACTTACTGAGCGGTCTTCCTGCCGGCGACTTTTGGGTGTTGGTGCAGGATGATGAGGGTTGCATGGACTCTGTTTTTGCCACCATCAATCAGCCGCCGGCTCTTCAAGTGATCGCGCAACCACAAGATACTTTGCTTAATTTGGGTTACACTGTAGATGTCAGCACCATTACACTGCCTAGTGGTCGGCCAGTCGATTTTGAATGGAGCCCAGCAATTGGAATTAGCAGCACCACTAATCCTGAGCCCACGATTACAGCCATTGATGAGCAGTATTACATCGTAAAGATTACCGATGAAGATGGCTGTGTAGCTGATGATACAGTTCATATCCGGGTGAATAAATCCCGTCCGGTATACTTCCCCAATGTATTTAAGCCCGAAGGCGCTTCGGATTATGGAAATGATTATTTTACAGGATACAGTGGTCCGGCGGCTCAACAGATCAACCTGCTGCGTATTTACGATCGCTGGGGAAGCCTGATTTTTGAAAGAAAAGACTTTAATCTGAATGAACCCACACTTGGCTGGGATGGCACTTACAAAGGTGAGAAGATGTCTGGAGTGTTCACCTGGTATTCACTTGTTGGCTTTATAGATGGCCGGGAATTGCCCTATGAGGGAAGCGTGACTGTGATTCGATAATTAGCTAATATGATAATATGATAATGAGCTAATTCGATAATGAGATGCTGTATGTGTTATTGATTTGATGAGGCATCCCGGATTTTCCGAATAAAGAAAAATCCGGGATGCTTTTTTTGCCGCGCTTGCGTCTTTTTTGACCACGCGTGGCGGAAAACGCTAAATTTTAACCCTGGTAAAAGGCCGCTGTCTAAATCCCAAGGCTTTGGCAACGAACTTTGTCAGCTTATAATTGAAAACCCGGAAAAATCTGCTCATTTTCGCAACTGGAAAGATCTTTATATAAATACCAGTTGATTATGCAAAACGCCCAGGCTCTTTACCTGAAAAATATTGAAGGACTCGTTGAGCTAAACGACCTTGACAAAGCCATAGAACTATTGCTGAAACTCGACGACGAGGCGCAGGCAGGCATCCGGCAGGATGTAATCTTGATGTCGGCGCAATTAAAAGAACTGGAAAGAAATGTGCAGCGAGGTCTGGTTAGTCCGCTCGACAGCGATTACATGAAAGTGAAAAACCGCATTCGCTACGGGCTTACCGAAATGATGAAGGATATCCCGCGTAAAATAGAGTTATACGCGCAGGTAAGAAATCTGGACACTTACCAATTCAATATTTCGGAAAAGGTTGTTGGCCTTGAAAAAATCATTGGCAGTAAAGATAATTTGCTGACGATCAGCTGGTTGGAAAAAGCTTTACAGGCATCCAAAGCGGTTTGCAAAGTGGTGAGAGGCGATGGAGAATCGGGCACAGGTTTTATCACAAAAGAGGGGTATCTGTTCACCAATAACCATGTACTGGATAATGAAGATGAAGCCGCCGCCGCTACCATTGAGTTCAATTATGAAGTAGGGCTCACAGGTACGATAAAGCCAATGTCGACCTATAAACTCGATGCAACCGATTTCAAAACCAGTCCGGTTCCAGAATTTGATTTCAGCCGGGTAAAGGTGATTGAAAATGGCGAAAAGCCATTAAGCGATTGGGGTTATCTGGAATTTGATCCATCAGCAGCCCTTAGTGCTGGGGATGCTGTCACCATCATTCAACACCCTTCTGGTGGTGATAAACGTATTGCTCTGCGTGCCAACGAAGTGGTAGATCAGCAGGCACAATACCTCTATTACACAACAGATACAGAACCCGGAAGCAGTGGATCCCCGGTATTTAACCGCGACTGGAAAGTTGTTGCCCTCCACCACGCAGCCAAAAAAATCAATGGACGCGATGCCAACGAAGGAATATTGTTTAAGAATATTTTGGGGTTTCTGGGATAGGTTTTTAATGTGATAATGAGATAATTAGCTAATTTGATAATGAATTGAAAATCCAACCTAAATGTTGAATTAATTGAATAAATGAGTCTATTATCGAATTATCGTATTAGCCCATTATCAAATTAAATAATCATGTCTATCTCCAAACTAAAAGAATCCGTACTAAACCTGCTGGTAGAAGACCTGGATATGGCTCTTCAAACGGCCAGGGAAGGGCTGCCGGAATCGGCGCCGAAAGCACGACAGGTTTTGTTGCTTCAGGCACAGCGGGCAGATGTGAAAAAATCCATTCAGCGCGGAATTTTGTCCCAGGAGGATATTGATCTAAGGAACAACCAGATCAGAAGCAGTTTGATTGATTTGATGGATTCTTTGCAGGAAAAGGATCTGGATTCTGAAGCGCATACAATAGCGCCCGTGGCCTCCAATGCACCAAAATTCGTGGTGATATACGATCAGGCCGATCAGGAGTATGCCACCCAGATTAACCGGCACTTGAATATTCTGAAGATCACGGGTAAGATCAGAGTGTACAATGTGAATGATGCCTTGGGAGGTGATAATCTCCTGGAGCGCGCCCAGCAGGAATGGGCCGATGCGGATTATATGCTGGCGCTGATTACGGTGAACCTGTTTAATTCGCCTGACTGGTTTGGCATGGTATACGAAGCCCTGGGCGAAGGTCGCCGGGTAATACCCATTCGCATCCAACGCGCTGATTATGAAGGTACCGGTCTTGAAAAGCTGCGCTCCTTGCCTACCCAGAATCGCGCGGTTTCCGATTTTGCCAATGCTGATGAAGCCTATGTGGATATTGTTTCGGAAATTAAAAGGCTGCTTCCTAAATAGAAATTTATTTCGCGCAGATTCTACACAGAAAAAATGCACAGATTTTACGCAGAAAAATCTGTGTCAAATCTGCGAAAAGAAATCTGCGTAAAATCTCTGCGAAACAAAAATTTTATTCCAATGGTATATCGGTGGGTTGAAATGCCTGTTTACAAAAATGGGTTGTATTCCATTTCATGCCGAATGGTTGTTGCGGGCCCATGACCGGGGTATACCATCGTTTCTCCCGGCAGAGTAAATAGCTTTGATCTAATGCTCTGAATAAGTGTATTAAAATCACCACCCGGCAGATCGGTGCGGCCAATACTTTCATAAAACAGCACATCTCCGGCGATCAGGAACTTTTCTTTTTCGCAATAGAACGACAAGCTGGCTGGCGAGTGTCCAGGCGTGAAGATCATCTCCAATGCTGTTTCTCCGAATGTCAGTGTTTCGCCGGCTTCCAGAAATTTACCCGGCATGGGCGATGGCTGAATATTCGGGATGCCATACATTTGGCAAGTTTGCTCAAATCGCTCCAGCAGGGGTAATTCGCCATGATGAATTTCCAATTCCAGGTTCCAGGTGTCTGCTACAAATTTGTTTCCAAACACATGGTCAAGATGGCAATGAGTATTGATGAGTCTGACCGGTTTCAGATCATGTTGAGTGATGTGTTGACGCAATATCTGTCGCTCCTGCTCTGTATAGCAACCCGGATCAAAAATGACGCATTCCTTTGTATCGTCCCACAGGACGTAGGTGTTTTCTGCGAAGGGAGAGAATTCAAAGGAGTGGACCTGGGTCATGTGGAAGCAGTAGATTTTGAATTAACTTGTATCGAAATATTAAACTGACCTTTTCTTTTATCAATTGCAATAAGTTGAACAAACGTAAGAATTAAACTAAGTTAAATAATGAATCCCAGAATCATTTTTCTACTCCTGTTTTTGAACCTACACAATGTAAATGCACAATTTAATCTCGAATGGCAAAAGGCGTTGGGGGGAAGTGCAGATGAGCTAGCAAATGCAACGCAGCAAACTTCTGATGGAGGCTTTATACTTGCCGGGTTTACAATTTCCAATAATAATGGAGATGTTTCAGGTATGATGGGGGGAGGAGATTTTTGGGTTGTTAAGTTGAATTCCAATGGTGAGGTTGAATGGCAAAAAGCTTTAGGAGGGAGTTCGACAGAAGTTGCTGAATACATTCAACAAACTTTTGATGGCGGGTTTATAGTTGTAGGCAGGACAATTTCAGATGATGGGGATGTAACAGATTTGAATGGCAAACTTGATTATTGGGTAGTTAAACTGGATTCAATTGGGACAATTGAGTGGCAACGTACATTGGGAGGAAGTGGAAATGATTATGGCGAATGTATTAAGCAAACACCTGATGGAGGCTATATCGTTGTTGGGAATACGAGTTCCAATGATGGGGATTTAACTGGTAACCCTGCAGTTTATGGTGCTTGGATTGTTAAATTAAATTCCATTGGCGTGATTGAATGGCAAAGAGTTTATGGGTACGGACTGAGTCAAGCTTATGATGTTAAAGTAACAAATGATAGTGGATATGTTATTACAGGAGAAACCTATTCAAATGAGGGTGAACTATCTGAATACCATGGAAGTGGAGATTATTGGGTACTGAAACTAAATAAAAATGGTGAGGTTGAATGGCAAAAAGCTTTAGGAGGGGAGGGGATTGATCAGGCGAGATCAATAATACAAACCGATGATGGAGGATATGCAGTGACAGGAATCTCAGGCTCATATAATACTGGTCAAGTAAGCGGAAGTCAAGGTTTTTTTGATTTTTGGATAGTGAAATTAAACTTAACTGGAGATATAGAATGGCAAAAACCAATTGGAGGGAGTAGTGAAGATTATGGTCGAGCAATTGTTCAAACTAATGATGGAGGTTACGTTGTTGGTGGGTTCACATCCTCTGATGATGGAGATGTCAAGAACAGTGACGGAACTATAAATTATTGGGTGGTCAAATTAGCACCAGATGGTAAAATCCAATTTCAAAAAACTTTTGGAGGGTCAAATGTTGATTCTGCATATGATTTACAAAACACTACTGATGGTGGCTACATAATTGCAGGAGAGTCTATGTCAAACGACGGCGACGTAACAGGAAACCATGGTAAAAGTGACATGTGGGTAGTCCGTATCCGCGGAACAAACTCGTCTTCTCAGAACCCATCTAGCCTTCCATTGAACATATTCCCCAACCCAGCCACAGATCAAATAACGCTGGATATACCTGAAGATGAACTAATTCATTCCGTCAGTTTTCGAGATTTGCTTGGACGTGAAATCCTGCAAGTGGAGCAACACGGAACAACAATAAATATTGGTAGTATGAGTAAGGGTGTTTACTTGCTTCAGGCGGTCACGGAAAGTGGAGAAATATACACAGGGAAGCTATTAAAAGGATAAAAGATTCAGCGCTTACTCTTTTTCTTTAGCGGCTTCTTATACTTCTTCTCACGCATCCAACGCGACTTAAGGCCCTTGTTCACCTTCTTGTTCTTTTCCTTTTTTTCATGGAAAGCGCCCTGTGAATGCTTAAGGGTAGGACGTGGCAAGTAATTTTTTTCCGGGTGCGTGTATTGCTCTTCCAGGGTCAGTTCTTTGGAAACTTCCAAACTTTCCGGGAGTGGCTGCATGGGTATTTCTTTACCCATAAATTCCTCAATGGCCGCCTGGTATTCTTTTTCTGCCGGAGCGATAAAGGTAATGGATGCGCCTTCCGTATCTGCACGACCGGTACGTCCGATGCGATGTATGTACAGCTCGGGAACATCCGGGGTGTTTATGTTTACTACGTGGGTTACATCGGTTACATCCAAACCTCGCGACAGCAAATCGGTGGTTATGAGTCCGCGCAGCTCTCCCTTTTGAAAAGCAACTACGGAATTTAAACGGAAATTCTGTGATTTATTGGAATGCACCACCGCCATCTGATCGGGAAACTGATCCTGCAGGCGCTCATGTACCACATCGGCAATGCGCTTGGTTGGACTAAAGATCAATACCCGGCTCATTTCCGGGTCGTTTGCCAACAGGTTTGCCAGCAAGTTTATTTTGGTGAAAAAATTGGGCACCTCATAGGCGCTCTGTCTGATCTTCTCAATCGGTGTGCCGGCTTTTACAATTTCAACGTACTGGGGAGCATTGAAAAATTCGTCTATCAAAGCCTCCACTTCTTCGGTCATGGTGGCGGAAAACAACAAATTTTGCCGCTTGGGTGGCAGAAGATCCAGTAGCTGTTCGAGTTGTGGCAAAAAGCCGAGACTCAACATTTCATCCACTTCATCGATCACCAGTTGTTTAATGGAATTCAGTTTTAATACCCTGGTCAATGCCAGGTCGATCAAACGGCCCGGTGTCGCCACCATTACATCCACGCCTTCTTCTATGCGCTGTTTTTGGGTGTTGATGTTGGTTCCTCCAAATACACCTTCTACTCGCACGGTCATATAAGCCGTGAGTTTTTCAATTTCCCCTACGAGCTGCACCACCAACTCCCGTGTTGGCGCTACAATAAGCACCCGAGGCGCTTTTTGTTTGGAAAATGTAAGTTGACGCAGAATTGGCAACAAATACGCCAGGGTTTTACCGGTACCGGTCTGCGCAATTCCTACCACATCTCTACCCGACATGATCACCGAAAATGCCTTTTGCTGGATCGGAGTGGGATGCTCAAATCCAAGATCGCTCAGCGCATTTTTGAGCGGGGTATTCAAATTCAGGGTGTCGAATGTAAGCGTCATGTGGGAAATTTGCGGCAAAGGTACAGCTAAGCAGGAATTTGGGTTGGGTTGAATATTTTAGAGTATTTAAAGTATGACAAAATGATTGACGATTGATGATTACATTATTACATAATTGTTGATGTAATTTTTGAATTAAGATGGAAAATTGGGTGCTTGGAGATTGGATGGAAAATGAGAAATAGGCCCCTACTATTTCACCCTGTTTTAATCCTAAGAACGCTTCTTTAAAAGCCTAAAAAATCAACTTTTCTCAGCTCATCAACCACATCAACAATTATGTAATAATGTAATAATCAATCGTCAATTAATAAAAAAACTACCTATTCAATCAAACCCTAAGCTCATCAAATCACCTGAAATCCTTCCACATACGGATCCTCATCATCAAACAAAATGGTATTGAAACCGGTAACGATCGCCCAGCCTTCAATGCTTGGCCGAATGGCTGGCTGCCCCGCAACGCTGGTTTCTTCTTCTATCCGACCAATAAATTTTGACCCAATAATGCTTTCATGGATGAATTGATCTCCGGGCTTGAGAAGACCTTTGGCATACCATTGTGCCATACGCGCGCTGGTACCGGTACCACAAGGAGAGCGGTCGATTGCTTTGTCGCCATAAAAAACGGCATTACGAGCTGTGGAGTTTGAGTCAAGCGGTTCGCCTGTCCAGAGAATATGGCTAAGGCCTTTGATGGTCGGGTTTTCTGGATGAATAAACTCGTGGGTTTCGTTTAGTAATTGACGAATGCTTCGCGACCAAGTGATCAGTTGTTCCGCCCGGTAATTTTGTAATCCGGAGAAATTTGGTTGAGGATCAATAATGGCGTAAAAGTTGCCTCCATACGCCACGTCAACCTTTAAATGCCCAAGATCAGAACATTTTACCTCTATGTTTTCAGCGGCCAGGAAAGCCGGAACATTGGTGAGTCGAACCCATTTTACTTTCTTTCCTTCCTGATGGTACAGCACCTCCACCAATCCGGCAGGTGTTTCCAGTCGTAATTGGCCGGGTACTTTGGGATTTATCAGTCCCTGTTCTATGGCAATGGTAACAGTGCCAATGGTGCCATGACCACACATGGGCAAACAACCGCTGGTTTCGATAAATAACACAGCGCTGTCGTTGGCAGGATCATGGGGTGGGTAAAGGATGCTACCGCTCATCATATCGTGGCCGCGCGGCTCAAACATGAGCCCTTTTCGGATCCAGTCGAATTCCTGCAAGAAATGCTGGCGCTTTTCACTCATGTTATTTCCCTCGAGATGAGGCCCGCCTCCGGCCACGAGGCGTACGGGATTACCGCAAGTATGCGCATCCACACAAAAGAAGGTTTTCACTGCCATAGCTCAAATTCCGTTCTGCGGTTTTGTGCGCGACCTTCCGGATTGTCGTTTGAAGCAACCGGTTTTGATTCTCCAAAGCCTTTAAAACGCAGTCTTGATGCTTCAATTCCTTTTTCGATCAAAAAGTCATGAACCGCTTTGGCGCGTTGTTCCGACAGCTTTTGGTTGTCCTGAACATTGCCCACATTATCCGTATGCCCGTTGATTTGTATTCGTATTCTGGGGATATCAGTCAACAGGTTGGCCAATTGTTCAAGCTCCGCAGTTGAGGCTGACGCAAGTGTTGCCGAGCCGGTTTCAAAGAATACATTCCGCAAAACAATCGGTTTGGCAGGACCAGCAGGTTTTATGTTGTTTGAATCCGAATTAATGGGTTGTAATTCAATGTTCAAGGTGAAGGGTTTTTCAAAAGTAGCTACGTCTGTCAGGTTGAAGTTATCTGAATAAAAGAGATAGTTGGTTTTGCTGACATTGAGTGCATAATCCCGTCCCGCAGGAAGACAAACCAGGGCATTCCCTTCAGTGTCAGTGTTTCGAGAGACATAAGATTCACCAGTTTTCAGGTCAATAAAATCGACTTTTGATACTACTGGATAGCCTGTAATGGCATCCACCACATGTGCGCGCGCATAGGTGACTGGTCTGGGTCGCGCTGCCACAGGAAGTTCAAAGCTGTAAATATCCAGTCCGCCGGCGCCACCAGGTTTATCGGAAGCGTAATATGCCGTTTTACCGTCCAGACTTACCACGATCATGCCTTCTTCGCCTTTGGTATTGATGGGATAGCCAATGTTCACAGGGCTGCCCCATTCCCCGTTAAGATCACGACGAACGTAAAAAATGTCGCTACCACCCATACCAGGGAGGCTGTCTGACGAGAAGTAGAGTGTTTGACCATCCGGATGAAGGAAAGGCGTGTGGACTTTCCCGCCAACATTTATTTGTGGAGGCAGTTTTTGAGGTCTGGTCCATACTCCACCTTTTTGCCTAACTGTCTCATAAAGTGCAATAGGACTGTTAGGCCCACCGCTTCCCTTGCTAAAAATCAGCGTTTTATTGTCGGCGCCAATGGTGGGTTGAGCTTCCCAGTTTCCTGAATTGATGGCTGAGCTAAATGGTACAGGAGTCGTCCATTTTGCATTTTTGTATTGTGACCAATACAAGTCGCAGCTGCCTTTCGAGCCATCTCCTTCACGGTTACATGCCGTAAAAACAAGCCATGTGCCGTCAGGACTAATAGATTGAGCGCCTTCATTTTCTCTTGTATTTACTCCTTCCAGTGGCACCGCTTCAGTCCATTCACCATCCACAAGGGTGCTGGAGTAAAAATCCTCATCTCTCCATTGCTGGCGGGTGAAAATAAGCGTTGAGCCATCAGCCGTGAGTGAGGGAAAATATTCGCTATCCTTGGTATTTATTTTTGGTCCTAGTGATTTTGGGTCAAAAGGAACGGGGTTGTTAACAGCATGAGCAGCAAATTTGGCACTTGCGATCATCCTACGTGCATTGTTTTTTGCTTTTTCATTGTCCGAATTGCTGTTGACATAACTGCTCAGATAATTGGCGCACTTGTCATATTTATTCAAATCCCATTCAATTCTTCCAAGCAAATAATAGGCTAATGGAGCATACGTGGAGTCCAGAGCGATCGCTTCTTCAAAATACTGTTCTGCTTTAAACAAATTGCGTAGAGAAATATAATTATCAGCCAGAGCCAGCTTAGCATCAATAAACAAGGGGTCGGCTTTAAGGGCCTTTTCGAAGTAGCCTTCGGCAATGGCAGCTTCTCCATTCTCAGCTTGTCTCATGCCTTCATTATAGGCAGATTTTGCTCTGTCTGTGGTGTTTTTCAGCGTTGTGTAGTTCTGGGAAAAAGAAACAAATGGAATTAGGAGGGCAATGATCAGGCTACGCATAGTCAGTATTTCTTTCAAAACGGATTTCAAAAGTAAAAATTTCCAATTGGCTGCAATTTTGCGGTTTTTGATGAATTTTCTGGTCAAAAATAAACAGCCCCGGAGCTTTTTGATCCGAGGCTATCTTGTCATTTATATTCAGGAAATAAGGTTTAGTCCTTTGGCTTATATCTATCCACCTTGTTTTTTAGAGGAGGGACTGTTTGCAGATATGACCAAATGCCTTTGATTTCAACATCGCTTAAAGTGGTATGTGGAAACATCGGGTAATACAATGGACCACCCTTGGGGCTTTTACTATACTTCACAGCTTCATAGAATTGCTCATAGGTCCAATTTCCAATCCCGGTTTCTTTATCCATGGTAATATTGGCGGAGTTTACAGTTTCACCTTCCAAATTGAGCATTGGATTGCCGCCGCCATAAAATCCAGCGCTATTCTCCGGAACGAGCAAATCCATTTTTGTGAAATCTGCTGAATGGCAGGCGTAGCAAGCACACAATCCATCGGCGACATAGCGGCCATATTTTATCAAATCGGTTGTGTCAGGTATGCTAATCGCTTTTTCGGGCAGAGGTGGCGGGGTAAAGGCAACATGAGACAGGAATTTGACCAATAAATTCCATTTAGTTGGAGGAAATTCTCGTGTATCCGGGGCAAGAGCGGGGTCATCGGAGCGAAGCCAGGCGATTATTGAGTACAAATCATCGTCGGCCATGAGCGGGAATTTGGGCATAAATGGCGGCGACCAATGCCCATCTTTATGAATTCCCGTACGGAGGAAATAATAGATTTCTCCATCGGTCCAGTTGCCGATGCCGTGTTCTTTGTCCTGAGTGATGTTAAGGGAATAGGAAGGCGCCAATTCTGCAGGCATATCCAGCATTTGTTTGCCTACCAGCTTCCCATCATCTGATCTGTGACATTCATTGCAGAGCAGGGTAGCAATTTTTGCGCCTCGTTCAACAAGAGCACTGTCTCTTGGTACTTGAAGTGTGCGTACTGTTTCCGGCGGATCATATTTGTATTTAGGAATCCCATCAAAATAGATGTAAGCAACCGCAATTAACACCAAAAGCAAAATAGCGAGCAATGCATACCCAAAAATTTTAATCGATCGTTTCATATGGCAAAAAAATATTTAGTGAAATAATACTTTAGGGGTCTTGTTATTGGCGAAATTTTATAAAAAAAATTTGAAATATTTCAGAATAAAGAATATTAATTTGGTCTTTGCCAGTAAAATGTTAAGTGTTAAATTTCAAGTTTGTGGTTTAGTAATTGATTTTTGGCACGCCTTTAGCTTATATCTAATCGCTTCATACAATAGAAATGGTTTAGTGAAAAAAAGCCCGGGGCGAATGCGCTCCGGGCTTTTCATTTATCCTGAAATTACTTTCAGAAGACTAGAAATTTAGAATAATCACCTCAACAGGGTCAGACTACCCGTTTTGACCTTTTCTTCTCCAACACATTTATACCGCAACCGGTATAGGAAAACTCCAGGATTCAATGCATCGCCATTGGAAGTGCCGTCCCAGGTTTCAAAGGCTGTGGTCGCATTAAATACCCGTCCTCCCCAACGATCGAATATTTCGAAGGAAATAAATTCATCAACAGCAAAAGGATTGCTGATGCCAAAATTGTCGTTTAACCCAGGTGTGCCGCCTGGAGTGAAGGCGTTTGGTATGAATACCTTGTTACAATCGAGGGTCTTTGGATCGACTACACGTACATAAATAGAATCCTTGGCCAGGCATTCATTTCCATATTCAATTTCAACAACATAATAGGTAGAATCGAGTGGGGTGATCTCTGGATTTGCTGAAAATGGGTCGGAAACGCCAGTTGTGGGCGACCAGGTAAATTGATCGGCGCAGTAGGGAGCGGTAGTGATTTGGAAACTATTGCCAAGGTACACCAGCGTATCGCGATTTAATATTTGATCAGCTCTCAGGTTGTATTTGGCAATTTCTTCTTCCGAAAGCGCCTTGCTGTGAAAACGTAACTCATCAAACATGCCTTTAAATGGAAGGTCAGTCGCGCAAACCGGTGTTCCAACTTTAAGAGGGGAGGTGTTAAACAGGTCAATTCGCGCTTGAGATGAATTTGAACTGCGAAGTTTGCCGTTCACATACAAGGAATAAAGCTTGTTACTTCTCGTGATGGTAATAAACTGCCAGCATGGATTTGCATCGAGCTTCGCGGACACGGTAACCAACAGCGTATCGTTTTCACTGATTCCTGAAGAAAGAAAATTTGTCTTAGGAACATAACGCACCCAAAAGGCATTCTTCAGACTGCAGGTATCCTGCTTAGACATAATTACCTGAGAAGCCAGCTGATTTTGTCCATCAGGAGGGCGTATGTAAAAGCTTACTGTGAAATCGCTGGTACTGAATACATCTGCAAAAGGGCCAACGAAGTTCATGGCATCGTTGTTATCTGCAAAGCGCATGGCGGAGTCCCGGATGCCACAATCACAGGCTATCATGCCCTTTAAAGCGGCAGTTGAGCCATTCCCGCTGTCATCCTTACCCTTGCAGTTGTCAAATGAAAAATAGGCTTCCAGTTTGTCAGTAACCACCTGAGCACTTAAACTACCTATCGAAAAGAGAATAAAAAAAGCTAGTATGTTAAAACGCATCGACTTGAAAATTTTGCTTTGATTAACGCCAAATACCATTATTAAAGTGTGTATAAATGGAGACGCAACAAGGTACTGACTTGTTGCCTTACCCTAATTATATTTGAAAATGAACAAGCTTGGCAAACTGCTTCACCCGGTCCTGTATGATATCCGGTGTAAGCTCTTTCAGGTGATCTACACTAAACCTTTCCACGCAAAATGAAGCCATGGCCGAGCCGTAGATTACGGCACGTTTCATATTGGCGAATGACAAATCGCCCGTTTTAGCCAAATAACCAATAAACCCACCTGCAAAGGTATCACCAGCGCCGGTAGGGTCCACTACTTCTGCCAATGGAAGAGCTGGGGCAAAAAAGATTTCCCCATCATGGAATAGCAATGCGCCGTGTTCTCCTTTTTTTATAATCAGATTTTTTGGACCCATCTGGTGAATAACTCTGGCTGCCTTCATAAGTGAGTGTTCTCCTGATAACTGGCGGGCTTCTTCATCGTTGATTGTCAATACATCTACTTTTTTCAGCACCGCCTTCAGATCATCAAGCGCTGAATCCATCCAGAAATTCATGGTATCCAGGGCAACCAGCTTTGGTCGCTTCTCCAGTTGTTCCAATACACGCATTTGAATGGCAGGCACAAGGTTCCCCAGCATCAGGTACTCCGAGTTTCGGTAACTTTCAGGTAGTACTGGATCGAAATCAGCCAATACGTTCAATTGAGTATCCAGCGTATCTCTGCTGATAAAATTGTTGTGATATCTTCCAGCCCAGAAGAACGACTTTTCACCTTCCTTGATTTGGAGTCCTTCCAGATCAGCCCCACGGGCTTTTAATTCAGAAAGTGTATCATTGGGGAAATCATCACCTATTACTGAAACAATGCGAACAGGCTTTACAAAATAGGAAGCAGCCAGTGTTATATAGGTGCAGGCACCCCCAACCACCATGTCGGCACGGCCTGTTGGTGTTTCAATATTGTCAAAAGCAACGGTTCCTACGGCTAAAAGACTCATAAATAGATGATTTTGGTGCTGAAAAACAATGACTAGTGATCGAAATAAAAAAATTTTCCTGCAAAGGTTGTAAATTCTGAGGGCTGAACATACCTTTGCCGCCGCTTTTGAAAGAAACAATTTTTTTCGATGCAAAAAAGCTCCCTTAGCTCAGCTGGTTAGAGCGGTCCCGATGGAGATCGGGATTAATCTGAAGGCACAAGGTTCAATTCCTTGAAGGAGATTAAAAGAGCATACAACATAAAGAGCAAAAGCTCCCTTAGCTCAGCTGGTTAGAGCGGTCCCGATGGAGATCGGGATTAATCCGAAGGCACAAGGATCAATTCCTTGATAGAGTTAAAGAGTTTAAGACATAAAGAGCAAAAAGCTCCCTTAGCTCAGCTGGTTAGAGCGGTCCCGATGGAGATCGGGATTAATCTGAAGGCACAAGGTTCAATTCCTTGATAGAGTTAAAGAGTTTAAGACATAAAGAGCAAAAAGCTCCCTTAGCTCAGCTGGTTAGAGCGGTCCCGATGGAGATCGGGATTAATCCGAAGGCACAAGGATCAATTCCTTGAAGGAGATTAAAAGAGCATACAACATAAAGAGCAAAAGCTCCCTTAGCTCAGCTGGTTAGAGCGGTCCCGATGGAGATCGGGATTAATCCGAAGGCACAAGGATCAATTCCTTGATAGAGTTAAAGAGTTTAAGACATAAAGTGCAAAAAGCTCCCTTAGCTCAGCTGGTTAGAGCGGTCCCGATGGAGATCGGGATTAATCTGAAGGCACAAGGTTCAATTCCTTGAAGGAGATTAAAAGAGCATACAACATAAAGAGCAAAAGCTCCCTTAGCTCAGCTGGTTAGAGCGGTCCCGATGGAGATCGGGATTAATCCGAAGGCACAAGGATCAATTCCTTGAAGGAGATTAAAAGAGCATACAACATAAAGAGCAAAAGCTCCCTTAGCTCAGCTGGTTAGAGCGGTCCCGATGGAGATCGGGATTAATCCGAAGGCACAAGGATCAATTCCTTGAAGGAGATTAAAAGAGCATACAACATAAAGAGCAAAAGCTCCCTTAGCTCAGCTGGTTAGAGCGGCGGACTGTTAATCCGTAGGTCCAAGGTTCAAGTCCTTGAGGGAGCGCAAACGAACCTCGTAGAAAATACTTCTACGGGGTTTTTTATTTTCAAAACCTCGCTCATATGCATTTCGTCTACATCCTGTACTCTGAGTCATCAGATATGTATTATGTTGGTCAAACTCCTGACATGGAAACCAGGATGCTGTTTCACAACGAACTTGGAACTGGATTTACATCAAATCATAGGCCCTGGGCATTGATGAAATCATACGATGTAGGGAACTCATCTTTAGCACACAGGGTTGAGAAATATATCAAAAAGAAAAAGAGCCGAGTATTCATCAAGAAACTCATTTATGACGATACTCTATGGGAATACGTCATTGAAAAGTGCTCAGCAGGTTAGAGCGGTCCCGATGCAGATCGGGATTAATCCGTAGGTCTCCCGATGTATATCGGGATTCAAGTCCTTGAGGGAGCGCAAACGAACCTCGTAGAAAATACTTCTACGGGGTTTTTTATTTTCAAAACCTCGCTCATATGCATTTCGTCTACATCCTGTACTCCGGGTCATCAGATATGTATTATGTTGGTCAAACTCCTGACATGGAAACCCGGATGCTGTTTCACAACGAACTTGGAACTGGATTTACATCAAATCATAGGCCCTGGGCATTGATGAAATCATACGATGTAGGGAACTCATCTTTAGCACACAGGGTTGAGAAATATATCAAAAAGAAAAAGAGCCGAGTATTCATCAAGAAACTCATTTATGACGATACTCTATGGGAATACGTCATTGAAAAGTGCTCAGCAGGTTAGAGCGGTCCCGATGCAGATCGGGATTAATCCGTAGGTCTCCCGATGTATATCGGGATTCAAGTCCTTGAGGGAGCGCAAACGAACCTCGTAGAAAATACTTCTACGGGGTTTTTTATTTTCAAAACCTCGCTCGTATGCATTTCGTCTACATCCTGTACTCCGGGTCATCAGATATGTATTATGTTGGTCAAACTCCTGACATGGAAACCCGGATGCTGTTTCACAACGAACTTGGAACTGGATTTACATCAAAGCACAGTCCTTGGCAATTGAAATTAGCCAATGTTATTGGCTATTAATCTCAGATACACAAGGTTGAGAAGTACCTAAAATAAAAAAGCGGACCTCGCCTTGAAGCCCGCTTTTCCATTAAATCAATTGCGATACCAAATTAGCTTATCCTGAGAAATAAATATAAGCCATCAGAATCAGCCCAACCACTACGATAGAAGCAATGACATCCATTCTGGTATAACTGGCTTTCACCGCAGCTTTTTGTTCCGGTGTTACGCTTCCCATGGTAAGGTTTTCCACTTTTTCGGCAGGAGGCGCTTCGCTGGCATAACTCACGCCAATCATCACCAAACCTGAGATAATAAAGATCAGCAGGCTGTAGTATTGGAAGAAAATGTTGTTTATGATCCAGAAAAATGATCCGTGCTCATAGCTGAACCCTTCTGTAAGTGTAACAGGCGTGTCAATGGCCAAACGGAAAAGTCCAAGCGCGAAACCTACCAATAGAGCGGCTATAGCGCCTTTGGCATTCAGTCGTTTATTGAAAATACCAAAGAAGAATACCACAAATATCGGCGGCGCCAGATAACCCTGTACACTTTGCAAGTAATCGTACAAACCGCGGCTTCCCTGTATTACCGGAATCCACAGCAAACCAATGACAACCATTACAGCAGTTGCAATCCGGCCAACTCTTACCAATTGCTTTTCCGATACATTCGGATTGAATTTGGAATAGAGATCCATGGTGAATAGGGTAGAGCAGGCATTAAACACACCAGCCAGTGAACTCATCAAAGCTGCCAACAATCCGGCAACCACGATACCTCGTATCCCGGAGGGCAATACTTTGGATACCAGCAATGGAAATACCTGCTGGGCATTGGCATTAATGATGTGTCCATCGCTATCCAAAAGCGCTTCTCCCAATGATGGGATCTTACCACTACTCGCCAGGGCAAAGGTGATGATGCCCGGAATGATGAATATAAATACAGGGAGCAGCTTGAAGAAGGCTGCCGCAATCGTACCTCTCCTTGCCTGAGTAAGATTCTCGGCACCCAGTATCCTTTGTACTATATACTGATCCGTACACCAGTACCACATACCCACAATCGGTGCACAGAAAAGCATGCCTAACCATGGATAGTTGCTGTTGAAATACCAGGCCATTTCAGTATCTGTCTTGACCGGCGCCCAGGTGGCCTCGTATCCTGCCGGAACCATCGGTTTCCACAGATTGAACATCTCTGAACCGGCAATTCTTTTTAATTCTCCCCAACCACCTAAGGCATCGAGACCATAAATGGTCACCAGAATGGCTCCAAAGACCAGAATCACCGTTTGAATGGCTTCAGTATAGGCCACGGCTCTCAATCCTCCAAGCATTGTGTAAACACCTGTCAGCACGATCATAAGGATGGAGCCAACCCAGAAGCTGTTTAGTCCAAATAGGCTTACTTCAGGGAGCAGAACACCAAATACAATGCCTCCGGCAAATATGCCTACGGCAACTTTGGTAAGTACATACGCAACCAAAGAGATGATGCTGAGTATCCAACGTGAGGTTTCTGAAAAACGCTTTTCCAGAAACTCCGGCATGGTAAATACATTTGAGCGAATGTAAAAGGGAGCCAATAACCAGCCTAAAACCAACAGACACCACGCGTGTAATTCATAATGCGCAAGTGCAACACCATCGGTAGCGCCGGAACCGGCCAGCCCTACCAAGTGCTCTGAGCCAATATTTGATGCAAAGATGGAGGCACCTACCACAAACCAACCCAGATTTCGGCCGGCCAGAAAATAGTCATTGGATGTTTCGGAGCTTTGCCGGATCACCCGCCAGGCAATCCCCAAAATGATGAGAAAGTAAAGGAGAATTACAATCCAGTCGAGTGTAGTTAATACTGACATACTTAATTGGCTAACGATTTTGATTAATTGTCTAATTGTGTCGGGTAAACATACAGAGAAAATTGATTATAAACATGCATGCAAAACAAAGGAGTGTTTGTTTGGAAATGTTTAAATTAAAATTCGGGCAAACTGTAATTTATGACAGGTTAGAGCAAACAAAAAGTCCCATGCCTTTCTTCTTTTTGAAGAAAATCAACAGAAATTTAGAATGACCCATTTTCATGTTTCCAAAGAAGTTTACGAAGCCATGCAAGAGCAACAAGCAGTCGTTGCCCTGGAAAGCACCATTATTTCTCATGGAATGCCATATCCTCAAAATGTGGAAACTGCATTGCTTGTAGAAAGAACTGTGCGGGAAGCTGGAGCAATACCGGCAACCTGTGCCATCATACATGGACAACTTAAAGCAGGACTTTCCGAAGAGGAAATTGAACTGTTGGGAGTTATGGGTCAAAAAATACCAAAAGCCAGTCGAAGAGATATTCCTTATCTGGTGAGTCAAGGTCAACACGGGGCTACCACGGTGGCTTCTACCATGATTATTGCGCATTTGGCTGGCATAAAGATATTCGCTACCGGGGGAATTGGAGGCGTACACAGAGGCGCCAACAGTACCATGGATATTTCTGCTGACTTGCAGGAATTGGCCAGAACACCGGTGGCGGTAGTCAGCGCAGGCGCCAAAAGCATTCTCGATATCGGCCTCACCCTGGAATATCTGGAAACAATGGGCGTGCCGGTGGTAGGATTTCAAACAGATGAATTTCCCGCGTTTTACACCCGAAAAAGCGGGTTTGGAGTTGATTGCCGATTAGAAACTCCCAAACAAATAGCTAAGCTGTTGAAAGCCAAATGGGAGCTGAACCTGCAAGGCGCCGTTCTAATCGCCAATCCAGTACCAGAAGCCCATCAAATGGACGCTGCTCAAATTGAAAAGACCATCGAAGCGGCCATCGTTGAAGCAGACAAAGAAGGTATCAAAGGCAAGGCAATTACACCTTATTTACTTGCCAAAATTGAAAAACTCAGCGGTGGAAAAAGCCTGGAAACCAACATTCAACTGGTACTCAACAATGCCAGGCTCGGAGCGGAAATAGCCAAAGCAATGAACAATGAACAATGAATATTTCAAGTATAATTCTGTACGCATTAAATGATTTTATTATCAATTGTTCATTGTTCATTGTTCATTGTTCATTGTTCATTGTTCATTGTTCATTGTTCATTGTTCATTGTTCATTGTTCATTAATAAAACTGTTTTCTCCGCTACCCCAAAACTGGTGCTGGAGGAAAGTCTGGCTCTTCGTACTTCTCCATTTATTTCACAAACGGCATTTATGTGGTAATTTCCATTTGCGTCCCGGTGGCAATAGGCTGACATACTTGTCGATGTTTCCGGACTGGCTAACTGGAGGATCTTTCGTTCAATGTTGGTACAGGCCGCTACTTCTGAATGGTGGAGCGCTTTAAATATTCGACGTGTGGGAAGGTCGTTTTTATGGCATAGCCAGGCCAGGACACCTTGACCGGGAGCGGGAATAAATTCTATAGGGTTTAATTCGATGATTTTATAAAAGGCATTATCTGTTTTCAGTCTGGTCAATTCAAATTTGGGTAAAATGATGGCATCGCAATCTCCTTTTTTTAGCATTTCCAAGACCTGGCTGCTTTCTCCTTCAATGTCTGTCCATTCAATATCCGGTCGGTAATCCAGCAGTTGCACACGTCGATGTTGGCCTGAACTGCCAATCCGAATGCCTTTGTTCATTTTAAACAAGGCAGTATTGTCGTATTTGTCGGGGTGTATTACCAGACAGTCAGCAGGTTCTTCACGCTGTGAAACCGCGGTGATGGCCAGTTCTTCTGGTTGCGTGGTGTGTAAATCGGGAAGCGCTTGTACTATCACATCTACTTCACCCTGCAACAAGGCGTTTCCTGCTGATTGTTCCCGTTCCTTTTTTAGGACGATGATCTCGCTGCTAATTCCAAGCTTCTCTAATTCATGTTGCGTATGTATTGCTTGCCCTTCAGCCAGTTCTCCCTCTATTACGCCTATTTTTAAAACCGTCATCATCATTCTGCCTTTGAATTACCCAGTGCTTTTCGAACCAATTCCTCATCCGCCAGGTTGGGAACCGTCACTTTTAAATCGGGATATTGTTCCATTGTGCGTTTCAAGGTGCTTATGGCGTGTGGATTACGCGCCCATGCCCGGCGGGAAATGCCATTGTTTACATCCCAGAAAAGCATGTTGTGTAATCTGCGTTCCGAATCTGCGGTGCCGTCGAGCACCATGCCGAAACCTCCATTGATCACTTCGCCCCAGCCGACACCGCCACCATTGTGCAAGCTCACCCAGGTGGCGCCGCGGAAGGAGTCGCCTATTACGTTGTGTACTGCCATGTCTGCCGTAAATCTTGAACCGTCATAGATATTGGCCGTTTCGCGATATGGGGAATCGGTGCCGCTCACATCGTGGTGATCTCTTCCCAGCACAACTGGTCCGTTTAGTTTGCCGGAGGCAATGGCATCGTTGAATGCTTTACTGATGCGCATCCTTCCTTCAGAATCGGCGTATAGAATGCGGGAGTAGGAACCAACCACAGGAAGATTTACCTGGGCTGCTCTGATCCATTTTAAGTTGTCGCCGATTTGTCCCTGAATTTCTTCGGGTGCCTCCTGAAGCATTTCTTCCAGCACATCTCCGGCTATTTTATCAGTCATTTCCAGGTCGGCAGGCACACCAGAGCAACAAACCCAGCGGAATGGACCAAAACCGTAATCAAAACACATTGGACCCATGATGTCTTCCACATAAGATGGGTATCGGAACAAGCCTTCCTCTTCATTTTTCCAGACATCTGCATGGGCCTCACCAGCTTCTTTCAGGAATGCGTTTCCGTAATCCCAGAAATACATGCCATTGGCCGTCATGGCATTAATGGCTTCCACGTGGCGACAAAGTGTTTTTTGAACTTCTTGCAAGAACTTGTCCTTGTCTTTGATCAACAATGCTTTTGCTTCTTCATAAGAATAGTCCACGGGGCAATAGCCCAGGTCATGAATGTTGTGGCAACTGGTTTGATCGGAGCCCAACTCCACTTTGATCTTGTCCTGAACAAATCGTTCCCACAGGTCAACGATATTACCGTGATAAACCAGGGTAATGGCCTTTTTCTGTTCCCGGGCCTCTTCCATATCCTCGATCAGCTTATCCAAATCCTGATAGACGTTTTCAGGTTTAATATATCCATCGGTCACGCGCTGTTGCACCATTTCACCATCCACTTCGGCAATCACGCCAACACATCCGGTGATTACGGCGGCAATGGCCTGAGCACCACTCATGCCTCCCAGACCGGAGGTGACAAATATGCGTCCACCCAGGTGATCGCCAAGTCCAAGCCGTCTGCCTGCATTCAGCAAAGTAATGGTGGTACCGTGTACAATGCCTTGTGGACCGATGTACATGTAAGAGCCGGCGGTCATTTGCCCGTATTGTGTTACACCGAGCGCATTGTATTTATTCCAGTCTTCTTTTTGGGAGTAGTTGGGGATCATCATTCCATTGGTAACGACCACTCTGGGCGCATCCGGATGACTGGGAAACAGGCCCATCGGATGTCCGGAATACATCACCAGCGTTTGCTGATTAGTCATTTCGGATAAATAGCGCATCGTAAGCAAGTACTGAGCCCAGTTTTGAAAAACGGCGCCGTTACCACCATACGTGATCAACTCGTGTGGATGCTTGGCCACTTTCGGATCGAGGTTGTTCTGGATCATCAGCATGATCGCGGCCGCCTGCTGTGATTTCGCCGGATAATCGGCAATTGGGCGGGAATGCATGGGATATGTCGGCCGGAACCGGTACATATATATGCGTCCGTATTTGTTTAGTTCATCGGCAAATTCGGGTGCCAGTTCAGCGTGCCATTCAACCGGGAAGTAGCGCAAGGCATTTTGAATGGCCAGCACTTTTTCTTTTTGACTCAGCACGCCATTGATCACCCGCACGGGCGCATGGCTGACAGAAGTATCGTGAGTGGCTTTGGGTGGAAGGGATGCAGGAATGCCTGCTTGTATACTCGCTTGGAAGGAGGAAAGGGCAGTTGACATGAAAATAAAATTGTCGGCAAAAGTAAGCAATTTGCCTGCCCGAGAAGGTAGAAAAGACCTGAAGTTAAAGCTTCATGAAATTTAGTCATTTTTACCACCGCGATTTACCCAGGCAGTAATTTTGGCAATTGCACAGTCAGGTATTTTATAGCCGCCCACGTAAAAAATTTATTCCTTTCATTGGATAAAGGCAATTTAGAGGCCTCAAGGACAAAGGTTCAGTAACGGCCATGGGTATAGGTTAAATCCACGTTAACTCAGCCTAAAGCGGGCATTTTAAAGCCTCAATTGGCCACAATGCCGAGGTTGGTATCAATACCTTGGTTTATCTTACATATTCATTCTGAAAAGATTAGTTAATATCATTGAGACGTATTAGAAAATAGAGTACAAAAAAACAACATGAAGAAGTTGATTATTGCTTTACTAACTATGTGCGCCGTGCCTTGTTTTTCACAACATTCGCCATGTGATTTAGACACTCTCTTTCCATCTGATTTTGCACAAAACTGGCAAAGGGATAGCCTGGGGATTGATAATAGTAGAAAGGAGTTCTATATTACAATGTTTACAGACTCCAAAGGGAGGAAAAAGCATTTACCATTGAATGGCACCACCCAAGAATGCCTGATCCATTATTTTGGGAATCCAAACAAAATGCACCTAGATGAATCCACGAAGACCTTTATTTATTATGTGGCAGTCAGTTGGATAAGTAATGACCACAACGAATATGAAGGCATAACCATTGAATTTGAAATAAGTAATCAGACCCAGCTTGTGACTGGGTACTATTTTATGATAACTTAAGTGTCTTTCTTGAGGTTAACATAAGCAGGGCGAAAAATTAAATGTGAATGAAATATCAAAAAGCCAAATGGTATAAATATTTGATCATCCTTGTAGGTATTGCTGCCTGTGTGAATGGAGAGGATAGATATTTAGGTAAGATAGCAGCCCCTAATTCAAGGAGCATAAATTTTAAGGTGTATCAGAGTGATGAGTTCGAGCAATTTACCGCACTTACATGCGAAATAGTTGATAAAAATGATAGTTTAATCAAATTTAGAACTTATTTGTGTGGAACTGATCTGTATGAACGGGATACAAAAAACTTTTATCCCGGTGAATTTGATAGTATAATCTACTTGGCATATTTTCACCCAAATGAAATAGTTGCGATTTATGATTTAAGAAATCACAAAGGCTATCCTTTCGATGGCAGGAATGATGAGCAAGTACGCAATTTTGGTGATAGCCTAGTAAAAAGAGCTCAAACCTTGAATAAAGATCTAGTTGGGTATTGGCAGCATTAATAATAAATTCATGGCCCCTTTTTTTGTCCTCAAGCTGGTTAAAATTTCCTTCCGCACTCCGCACTCCGCACTCCACACTCCGCCCTCTCAATACCTAATCCGAAACTCATCATTCGCCATCCTGTTCTGATTATTCAGAAATTTGATCATCACCGTTCCCGGCGCTTTTTCATCAAAACTCAGAGCGAAGTCACCTTTGCAATCTACAGGATAGGTTTCCAGGGAGCACATCGGTAATTTTACATTATTGGTAATGTCCAGCACATGCAGGTTGAAAAAGAATTTGCTGACATTTCCGTAGGCATCTCTGTCGGATACTCCTGTGTATAGAATGGCTTTATTGGTTTGATTGTCAAAGAGAAACAATTGGCCGTCAGTCGTATAAATCATTTCCTTTGTCTCCAGGTCAAACACCCGGGTTTGGCGGGGTCCGTCACAACCGTTATCGAAAAAGGAAGACTCAACAATCAGCAAGGGTCTGTTTTTTGACCAGAAGAATTGGGGTTTTGGACAATCAAAAGCCGATGTTTGACTTACGATGAGTGAATCTTCTATGCCTTCTCCTTTAAGTGAAAGGGTGGTGACCAGACAGGCGGCCGATTCCCTGGCTTTTTCAGAACTGTGTACACTATATTTGCCATCAGGAGAAATAATTGGGGACCATGTATTTTGGGCATGAAGGGTTGAAAGGGAGAATATTGAAAGAAGAATGAGGGTAATAACTGTTGTTTTCTTTAGCATGGTGTAAATTTTCCACAAAAATAGGATTTTTATTACCCTCATGTTCCTAACGAAATCCTATTCCACCACAACCGCCAGTTTGCCCAATTTGCTGCTTGCCAAACGGGTGATGGTTTTCACCCCAAAACGACTCAGGTCACTTACCTGCCTCCAATCCTGATCTTTGCCCGATTTGTAGCTGTACAATTTTGGACCGGAGCCGCAAATGAATGTACCATCAGAAAGCTGAGCAAAATCTTCCGTTTCTGTGGGCATTTTTACCAATATGTCTTGTGTGTTGTTCACCGGATTCCATGTTTTCAGAAACCAGGTTTGATTGGTAGGTTTTTGCACGAATGCAAGTTTTCCGTCAGTGGTCTGAAGCAGGCATCTTCCGATGTTGCTGGCAATTTTTCGCAGGTTTTTGTTGTTGACATCCAGAATTTGCAAGGTGTGTGGGTTGGCATCATCACCAACAATAAAGAATGCAATGGTTTTATCACCCAACCAGCAATGGTATCCCACGTTAAGAATGTCCGGAAATTCAGAACGACCGTTGTCGGAGCCGTCAAGCGGGAAAGTCCAGAGACGTTGCTGATTATCTTCGTCCACCCGAACGGCAGAGAAACGCTGGCCGCCGGGCATTGGGGTAGGGGAGTATTCAGAGGTAGAAGGAGTATTGGTGATTCTTGCAAGGGCTTTTTTTATCAGGTCAAGTTGATAAATATCAGTTTGTGTTGTGTCAGTACTGTTCTGAACGGTGAGCCAAAGGCTGTAGTCGTTAAAGAATTTGGGTTGGTTGTTATATCCGCTCCGGTTAAAAGCCGTAATAAAACTCGGAGGAAAGGTTTGCCAGCTTCCGTCCGGATTTTGCCGTATTTCCATTAGCAGAATATCGTGGTGGTCGAGACGCTGTGCGCTGATAATGGTTGAAATGAAAAGGGTTATAAAAAGGAGAATTGATCTAATCATCTTTGGGAGACATCTTAACTTATGAACAAAGCACCACAAAATTACAATTGCTGCCAAACATTCTCCCCCGCTTAATTTGTCGCGCTGTAAGCGCCCGTCCTCTCTAAGGTGGAAAACGTACGGTGGGTTTGCAACATTCACATGTTCAGCGCAGGTAGAGTGGACAGGCACTTACAAGCGCGACAAACCTTTTCATAAACGTATCCAGATAACTTATTCGTCACCACGTTACATCTAAGCTCAAATTCATAGTGGTACAATTGGAACTGAATAGGACAAACTTAAGGCAAGTTGTCACTACAGCCAACGCACAAGCGCAAAATCCTGACGATGAGGCAATAAGTTATTTTTCGGGAACATGCGGAACCCATATTCAAACACCCCGGCCTCATTTGGCTTGAAATGGCAGCTGTAAGTCGCTGTAGCTCCTTCGTGTTTGGAAACTTCAAGCTCGTGTGTTTCAACCAGTTGCAATTCCTCTTCTGAAATTCGTTTGTAAAAAACTACCTCAATGCCAATGTCCTGTGGTGCCAAATCCTGCAAGTGCAGTTTGGCACTAGCCTCAAAGGCCGATCCCAGGTGAAGTGAACGATTGAATGTGTCTGGTGCCTGAAGGTCAATGAGTTCAATGGCGTTCCAGGTTTTTCTAACCCGTGACTTCCAGCTTGTCAGCTCTTTGAGTTGCTGAAAATTGTTCTTCAATAATTGCTTGCTTCTGTTCTCCAGTTTGCTGTAAAAACGGGTGTGGTAATCATCGAGCATGCGACCCATCACAAAGTCGGGGGCAATATCAGCAATGGTGTTTTTGATGTGCTGTACCCAGCTTTCGCTGATCCCCTTTTCATCCTGCTCATAATAGCTTGGGATTATGTCGTTTTCCAGCAAATTGTAGATGGTTTCCGCATCGAGCTCGTTTTGCAGACCGGCGTCCGCATAGGTTTCTTCTTCGGGCAGGGCCCAGCCGGCGCCGGGTTTGTAGCCTTCACACCACCACCCGTCGAGCACAGAAAAATTCATCACTCCGTTCATTACGGCTTTCATGCCGCTTGTTCCGGATGCTTCTTTTGGACGGGTTGGGTTGTTCAGCCACACATCTACTCCTTGCGTCAACAGCTTGGCCATTTCCATACTGTAATTCTCCAGGAAGATCACTTTGCCTTTAAACTGCGGGTTTTTAGTGATGTTGTAGATCAGTCTGATAAACTCCTGGCCGCCCTTATCCGCAGGGTGTGCCTTGCCGGCAAACAAAAAGATCACCGGCTTCTCAGGATCATTTACGATCTCTGCAAGTCTCTCTTCATTTGAAAACAGCAGCGTAGCGCGCTTATAGGTAGCAAAGCGACGGGCAAATCCAAATATCAACACATCGTCCTTAATGGCATTCACGATGCCAAAGGTGCTTCTCGGGTTTTCGCCACGCTTCATGAAATCTTCCGCCAGTGATTTTCTTACCCAGTTGAGCAGTCGCTTTTTTAATGCCTTTCTGATCTCTAAAATTTCAGCGGCAGGCGCTTTCTGGATCTTGGCCCAAAATTTTTTATCAGATTGTGCTTCTAAAAACCCTTTTCCAAACTTTTTACTGTAATAATCCATCCATTCCCCGGCTACCCAGGTTGGAAAATGCACGCTGTTGGTTACATAGCCAATATGACTCTCATTGTACTGATAATCCGGGTTCAGTATAGCGAACATTTTCTGACTTACTTCTCCGTGCAATTTGCTTACGCCATTTACTTCCTGACTGGTTCTGATGGCCAGATGACTAACATTAAACACCTCTGCATTATCTTCTGGATCTACTCTCCCAAGCGCCATCAATTTTTCCCAGTCGATGTCCATTGCATAGGTGTATTCAAAAATATAGTCTTTGAGCAGGCCTTCGGAGAATGTATCATGCCCGGCAGGAACCGGTGTGTGTGTGGTAAACAATTGGGTCGTACGCACGGCTTCCAATGCTTCTTCGTACGACAACCCTTTGTCTTTCATAAAATTGCGCAGACGTTCCAATCCTAGGAATGCGGCATGGCCTTCGTTCAGGTGGAAAATATCAGGCGTAATTTTCATGGCATTGAGCGCACGCAGTCCGCCGATACCTAACAATAATTCCTGCTTTAGCCTGTGTTCGTTATTCCCGCCATACAGTTTATGCGTCAACTCGCGGTCTTCCCAATTGTTGTCGTCTATATCCGTGTCGAGCAGATAAAGCGGCATTCGACCGACAGGAAGCATCCACACTTTTGCCCAAACGGTTCGATTGTTCAGGGTTATGTGGATTTTAAGCCATTCATCATGCTCATCTCTCACCGGTTGCAAGGGAAGTTGTGTGAATTTCGCCGGATCAGAATGGTGTATTTGCTCGCCATTTATGGAAATTCCTTGCTGGAAATACCCGTAGCGATATAGCAAACCCACAGCAACAAAATGATCGTTTCGATCACTAATTTCTTTTAGGTAATCGCCTGCCAGCACGCCAAGGCCACCGGAGTACAGTCGCAGCGACTGGTGCAAACCATATTCCATGCAGAAATATGCTATTTGAGCGCTGCCTTTTTTAGGAGCAGATTTCATATAGGCCTGAAAGCGATCATGCACGCTGTGCATACGGCTGATAAAATCCGGGTCGGAAATCAGCGATTGCGTTTTTTCATTGCTCAGCTCGTCAAGCAGGGCCACCGGATTGTAATTAAAGGCCTCAAAAGCCTGTATATCAATGCTTTTGAACAACTCCGTTGCTTCATGATCCCAGGACCACCACAGGTTTTGGGACAGATCTGCCAGCGGTTGTAGTTCCTCAGCGAGATTCGGTTCAATAAATATGCGCTTCAATTTGGCGCTCTTTTGGGTTAAGTTGCCCACCATATTTTGAATGATTTATAATGCTCACGATTTTGCAACCTGGCTAATGAACTACTCAAAAGCAGCGTTACGTGAGCGGCAAAGGTAAAACAGTCTTTTTAACTTCGTGTAAATAGGCCACTAACTAATCTCAAAGAGTGCTCGTATAAATTCCATTTGAGTTGTACTGTTTAAAACATGATCAGCAAGTACCTTTGCGGCCGAATTGAACCTTAAATTCGTTGAATCGTAGAATTTGAATGGTGCAAAAGCGGAATCTGAATAATCAGGTCCACCTCTCAATGACTATAAAAAATATATTTATGAAGAATTTTGTTTTGTTTGCAGCCCTGTTATTGTGTCTGTCAAATTGTAAAAATGACTCGAAACTGGACGGTGCCCAGGCAGGTAAGCCGGCTTCTCATGTTGTTAAGAATGATGATCCTGATTTTCCTGCTTCAGAAGGATATATCTATATAAAAGGGTTGATGCGAAAAACCGGTAATGCTTTTGGCTTACTTCAGGCTCCTAATCGCAATATGTACGAAATATTGGACAGCACACATACCCTTGAGGCCAGGTTTCTGGAAGCGGTAGGCCCTTTAAATTACGATGCTGAAGCAGTGTACGTTGAAGTTACCGGAAAACCGGGTGAGGCTACTGCACGGACGGGTCAAAAGTTCATTTTGAGTAAAATCGATAAGATAGAGACCAAGAACATACAAAACCTTTCTTCTCTTGAATTCCCATTTGATTTCTGGTGCTATGGGCCTGATTGGGAGTTGCAAATCACTTCATTTGAAGGTGGCGTATATTATATTAATAAGGGTGAGCAAATTGCCTGGAGAGGCAACTGGAAGCGGCCTACCTTCGATGGTAACACGTATAGTTTTGATATCCCTGAAATTGAAGGAATTGGAGGCGCCATGAAAATCGTCATCAAAAAAGAGGATGTGGTAGATCCGGTAACAGGCGTTAAATACAGTAATTCTGTAGAAATTACGGCCAACGGCAATACCCATAAAGGTTGGGCCGTGAGAGGATTCGGTCAGTTTCCCGTATTGGAAAAATAAGAAAGGGATGATATAAGAATGCAGATCGCCTATTGAAACGAGAGCATTAGTCCACGTCAACAATCTGCGATCTGCATTCTGCAACCTTACATTTTCATAAAAGCGGTCACTGCTTTTTCACGACCATTTTCAATGCGTACATAATATTTGCCTGCCGGAAGGTGCCCCAATTGCAAGGTAGTTTCAAAATTATCTTCTACGCTGAAGGACATTTGTTGTGTGCCCGATTTCATATCAGCAGGAAAAATCTCCAGGTTTATTTCACCGGCAACCGGATTGTAGATCTTTAAGGTACTTTGGTCATTTACCAGATTTGGCACAAGTTCTAATCGTAGTTTGCCACCCCGCATAACAAGCGACACCCAATCTGTATAAGAAAATTTTCCATCAAAATCCACTTGCTTCAGGCGGAAATAGTGAACACCCTTATCGAGTTCTTTTGTTGTAAACGCATATTGACTGCCACTTCCCCGGCCAGCTACAAAGCCGATGTTTTCCCAGCTGGTAATGTCCGTTGAGTGTTCTATTTCAAACCCTTTATTCTCGGTCTCAGAGGCTGTTTCCCAGTTAAGCACAGCGGTATAACCTTCTTCCCGGACTTTCAATTGCGTTAATTCCACTGGTAATCCAGCCAACTCCAAAACAAAGTCCTGAACGGTAAGATTGCCGTTGGAGAGCGTCACATCTACTTCCTGGGGTATATAACCAAATAAGCTTGCCCGGACTGTATAGTTTCCGCCATTCAGTAGGCCGGTTTTATATTGCCCGTTGACCGCCGTGTTTTCAGATACACTGGTATTCAGTATTTCAATCTGGACATTAAAAAGCGGATTGTTGTCTTCGTTTCGGGCAGTCCCTTCCAAATAGCAGGCCCTCACATAGTCGGCGGAAAAGATGAGCAGCTCGCCGTCATCGGTACCAAATTTCTTAATGTTGGAGGCAATGATGGTTCCGGAAGGGAAGTAGGGGTAAACTCCCCAACAACCCTGAAATCCGCTTCCACCGGCATCGTAGGTGTCATAATTGCCTACCTGGATCAGGTTGGCTGGTCGGGCGGCATCCACAATGGTGAATCCATCGCGGTACCAGGAGCTTACGGCAAAATCATTGATAATGTATGTATTATGGACAATAGAACCTGAGCCGGGATTGCTTTGAATACGGTCAAGCTCTGTTATGTTATCAGGGTCTGAAACATCGTAGGCAGTGAGATATGAGTTGCTTACCTCATCGGTGGTGAACAAGGTTGATCCGGAAAGCCAGGTGTTATGCGTAAAGGCGCCTGGAGTGGGTTGTGTAGCCAGCAAATTCGGGCTTGACTTGTTACTAAAATCAACTATGGAAAATTCCCCGGCAAAAATATGACCCGCATACATGATGTCATTGTCAGCATAACCGTCATGCACATAGCCGATACCGTTAAACCTGCCTGCATAAGTCGGGTTATAAGGATCCGGCTCCAGATTAAAAACAAACGGTTTGCCGCTGTTCAGGTTACTGCCGTAAATGTATAAAAAGCCGGCTGACTCATCAACATGTAAAGCATGTGCCTTGGTGAGTAGACCAAATCCTGGTACGTTGAAAAAATAATTTTCGTGGGGAGGGTTTGGATCTGGCAGGTTCGTCAGGTCAATGATCTGAACGCCGCTTCCACCTTCTGAAACCACATAAGCGTAATCCTGATATGTTTTGATCTCGCGCCACTGATTGTCAGGGCCATTTACAAACGCCACTTCATTAGGGCTGTAAGGATCCGTAATATCGATAATATGCGTGCCATCAAAACCACCCACCAACGCATACTCTGATCCTCCTGAGGAGTACCCCCAGACATTGGCTAATTGTTCATCCGGAAAATCAACAGTAGATAGAAGGGTTACATTGGTTTGACACCAGCTGTATTGATTGGAAAGCCCGGAAATTACCAGCACAAGAGATAGTACAATTCTATTCATAGCAAGAATTTAAAAGTCAACGTCTATCAGGGCTGTCTTGCAAAACTAGCAGACTTTGATAAAAAAACAGCAGTAAAGCAGCTTTATGTCAATTCTTGCTTCTTGAATCTACATATCATAAGTGAGTTCTACCACATCCGTAACCAAATGCGATTGACAAGTCAGGATATAACCTGCTTTCACCTCGTCATCGTCAAGGGCATAACAAGCTTCCATATTTACTTTACCGCTGGTTAGTTTGGCCATACAGGTGGAGCATGCACCTGCTGTACAAGAGTAAGGCGGGTCGTATTTTTCTTTAACCAGCACGTCCAGTATAGTAGCGCCATCCGGGATGGGGATTTCAAGACGTTCGCCATTGAGGTGAATGATGGCCATTTTTTCCGCGCTCTTTTTAGCAGAAGGACTGCTTGTGAATTCTCCCGGAATGTGATTGGCATTCACAAAATGTTCGGTGTGAATTTGCTTGGCTGAAACGCCTCGTGTTACAAGCGTAGCTTTTACATCATCTGTCATGGAGCCTGGTCCACATATAAAGTAATAACAATCGTGCTCAGGGCCGCGTGCCATTTGCTCGTCCAGGAAATTATTGACAAGCCGGCCGTTGATGCGACCAGATTTTCCCTGCCAGTTTTGACTGCTTTTTTTGAAGATGCCAAACAAACCGCCGCCTTCTTTTTTGGGTTGGCTTAAAACATATTCTACGTGCAGTTGGCCAGCGTAGCGTTCAGTCATACGATCAAGTTCGTCGCGGAAAATGATCTGATCCTCACTCCGGCTGCCATACAGGAGAAAAATAGCGCTCATAGGCTCTTTCTCCAGTATCGTTTGTATGATCGATTTCAGTGGTGTAATTCCGCTACCGGCGCCAAACATGTAATAGGTTCTGCGTTTATCCGGGTCAAGGTCGTTGTAAAATCTGCCGTCCGGAGTGGAAACCTCAATGGTGTCCCCGGTTTTTACCTGATCATTTAGCCATCCAGACACTACGCCATCTTCCACTTTTTTAACGGTTATTACCAGCTTGTTTTCAACGGGGCTGGATGACATGGAGTATGAACGCCGCAATTCATGTCCTTCCAAAACCGTACGCAGCGTAATAAATTGTCCTTGTTTATATTGAAACTTATCAAGTAAATCTGTTGGGATGTCAAACTCGATGCTTATTGCTTCACTCGTTTCTTGTGCTGTTTGCTTAACTTTTAGTTGAAAAAACTCCATATCTCTGTAATGTCATTTTTAGTGGCCGCAAATGTACGGCTGCAAAATAGAAAAGGGGGTACGTGACGAGTGATTTGAATCATGGAATTTGCGTTATTTTTGGCTTTCCGGATTTGTTTGAGCAATTGAACTGCGATGAAAGACTTAAAATATTTGTTGGCTTATTTGGTTCCTGTTTCCTGCATGAGCGCCCTTTACTTCAAAGGGCCCTGGGCATGGACAACGGTCATCCTGGCTTTTGGCATTATTCCTCTATTGGAATTCCTGTTGCCGGGCTCACCAAAAAACGCTTCCTCGGAACAAGCAGAAAAGCTGGAAAGGAATCCTTTCTTTGATTATCTATTATATACGAATGCCCTGTTGTTATATGCCATTGTAGGCTGGTATTTGTATGAGGTTTGTTTTACTGCGATGGAGCAAATGGAGGTGTTGGGCATTACCCTGGCAACAGGAATTGTCGTCGGTACTTGCGGAATAAATGTGGCGCATGAACTGGGGCATCGAAACACCAGGTTTGAACAGGGTTTGTCCAAATTGATGCTATTGCCTGCGCTATACCAGCATTTTTTCGTAGAGCACAATTGGGGGCACCATAAAAATGTGGGTACAGACGATGATCCTGCCTCCGCGCGAAAGGGTGAAACCGTTTATGCTTTTTGGATCAGATCTCTTTTTGGTGGATGGTGGCATGCCTGGGATTTGGAGAAACAACGCTTGAAGAACCAGGGAGCCAAAGCCCTTTCATGGTCAAACCAAATGTGGCGTTTTACCGTCTACCAGCTCGGCTACCTGCTTATCATATTTCTGTTCTTGTCATGGACCGGACTGCTGGCAGCGGTCTCAATTGCTGTGACAGGTATGTTGTTATTGGAAACGGTAAACTATCTGGAACACTATGGCCTGCGCAGAAAAAAAATGTCAAATGGCTATTACGAACCTGTAAGCCCTGTGCATTCATGGAACAGCGATCATGAGATTGGTCGGATTCTGTTGTATGAATTAACCAGACACAGCGATCATCACTACAAAAGCACCCGAAAATATCAGGTGCTGCGCCACATCGATGAAAGTCCACAATTGCCCTTTGGTTATCCAGCCGCTATGTTGGTTTCTCTATTGCCACCATTGTGGTTTGCCATTATGAATAAACGAACGTCACCACTTTAACACTCCCCAAATTAGTTGCCTGTTTTTCCATGGTCCTGTCAAAAATCCAATCATTTTTAGAAGCGTACAAAGCCTGGTTAACTCAAATAAAAGTTCATCCCCGAATCCACTGGTGGGAGTCTGTTCAGCACTTTCAGGATCACTGGGATCTCGATACCGAGGACCCTGCTGCCATGTTCGACAGCTGCTTTTATAATTCAGTGACCAAACGACTTTGGCAGAAAGAAAACTGGGAACCTAAACGGATGATGCATGAGTATTGGAAACTCGATCCGTTGACAACCAGGCTGATGTTTGACGACCTCTTTAATGAGACAAAAAGTGTGGATGGCAGGATTGGCCGCTTCCTGTTCGGCTGCGATGCTTTGCTGAGCGATTTTAAAAAAAGCAAGGCTACCAGCATCGACAACAATCATTACCACAATGATTACCAAATGCTTGCCTTATACCTCAGCTTCCGATATCCGGAAACCTATGCACCCTATGAATTTGACATTTTTCGCGATGCCTTGCTTTTACTAGGCGCCCGCGACATTCCGGAGCAACACGACCTTCCCAGGTATTGTAAGGTATTGCGAACACTCATGACTTTTATGGATAAGGATCCTGAGGTGGAAAAAGCACTCAGGACTCATTTAAATCCTGGCATTCATTTTCAGCCCAAAACGATGTTGATGGCAGGTGATTTCTGCTTTTTCATAGGGTCCGGAGGGGAATTACCTTAAAGTAAAATTGATTTAGTTAAGCCAGATCGTGAAATCGCAATAGGTGATTCTCTGCTTTTTCATTGTAAATAAGCAGAAGCAAGGCATTGCGCTGCACAGGCTGATTAGGAAACAGGATCTTCACCGGATTGTGCCAATATCCCTTTTCTTCAAAAAATTGCAACTGTGGATGTCGGGGCTTTTTGAACATTCTGAGTATTTCCAGAGTTTCGGGGAGGGGAATGTCTCCGTAACCTTCTTCCTGAAGAAAACTGCGTATCATGTCATAAGTAATAGAGAGCTTTGAGCCGGCAAAAATGCTTCTGTACACAAATCCGTCACTTATCCCTCCCATGTATTCAACATTGGCTTCCGGGAATTGCTCCCGCATTGGAACATGCGGTTCCAACGGAGCTTCGTGCGATTCGGCAGATTCGTCGGCCTCATTCCACGATACTTCAAAGCCATATTCATCGTACTCCACAGGGATAATGTTTCGGCAAAAATATACATTTAAAACAAATTGTAAAATAATAACACAAAAAGTGTTTAATTTTTATAGATCAAGCACCGTGATCAAAATTGCATCTTAGTAATAATCTGGGAGTTGATCTGATCAAAGTGTTTCAATACATAACCCATCTGAATTTTTGTAAAAATGAATGCCTATTTATTAACCATTGGCGATGAGATACTCATAGGTCAGATAATCGATACAAATTCTGCCTGGATGAGCAGGCAATTGAATTTGGCAGGTTTTACTGTTATCGGGAAAAGCAGTGTAGGAGATACTGCGGCTGCAATTATTGATGGCTTGAAACAGGCCATGTCGCAGGCAGATATTGTCATTTTGACCGGGGGATTGGGACCCACCAAGGATGATATTACCAAAAAGACCCTGGCTGAATTCTTTGGATCTGACATGGCTATGCACCAGGAAACATTTGACCGGATAGCGGCGTATTTCGAGAAAATCAAGAAACCATTGCCACCCACCTTGGGTGAGCATCAGGCGAGTATTCCTGTTAAAGCAGATGTTTTACTTAATAAGGTAGGGACTGCTCCGGGCATGTGGTTTGAGGAAAAAGGCAAAGTGGTTGTATCCCTGCCAGGGGTGCCTTTTGAAATGGAATACCTCATGTCTGCTGAAGTGATACCCAGACTGAAAAAGCGTTTTCCGGGAAGACCAATTGTGCATCGCACCCTTCAAACAGTAGGGGAGGGGGAGTCCAATATTGCGAAAAGGATTGAGAATTTTGAAAATGCATTGCCGTCGCATATCAAACTGGCCTACCTTCCTTCACTTGGCCAGGTGCGATTGAGACTTACCGGTATCTGGCCAAACGAAGAGGTACAGGTGGATTCTGAAGCAATTCTCCAAAAAGAACTGGACACGAAAATGGAGGAGTTGGCTGCCTTGTTGCCCGACATCGTTTTTGGAAAGGAAGACGACTCGCTTCAGCGTGTTCTCGGAAATATTTTGCTGGAGAAAGGATTTCAATTTGGGACTGCCGAAAGTTGTACAGGTGGATATGTAGCGCATTTAATGACTTCCATTCCAGGTGCCTCTGCCTATTACCCCGGGTCGGTGGTTACCTATTCTTATGAATTGAAAACCAAATTGCTGGGTGTAAAATCGGAGACCTTGCAAGAGTTTGGGGCCGTAAGTGAGGAAACTGTTGTAGAAATGGCTCAAGGAGCTATTAATACACTTGGTGTAGATATTTCCCTGGCCATATCGGGTATTGCAGGACCGGACGGCGGACTTCCCGATAAACCGGTTGGCACCGTTTGGATGGCAGTGAGCAATGGCAAACAAACCATAACAGCACTGCATGTTTTTGGTCGTGACCGGTCAAAAAACATACAGTTGTCTGGAATCTACGGGTTAAATCTGGTAAGAAAGTTCTTGCTAGAGCATTAGCTTACACGATTACCGTTTCAATTTCAATCTGATTGGACAGGATTTGATGGATTGGGCATTTGTTGGCGATTACCAGCAAACGCGCTTGCTCATCTTCACTGAGATTTCCTTTCAGATCAATTTCCCTAGTAATATGGGTGATGTTGGCGGCTCTGTCCCGTGTTACCAATACGCTGACATCCGCTTTTTGTAAGTCCCATTCCTTGCGGTCGGCGTACATTCTAAGGGTTATGGCTGTACAAGCTGCGAGTGAGCTTGCCAATAAACCACTGGGGTCTGGACCCAGGTTGGAACCTCCATTCTCTACGCTTTCGTCAGCGGTTAATTGGTGCCCTCCAGCCATAATTTGGGTTTTATACCGACTTTGGTCAATAGTAGCACGTGCCGTTTCTTTTTCCATAATGACTTGCCTTCTTTACTTAAAACAACTCTTTTCCGACAAAATGGGTTAAGCCACCTCCAATTTTGCCCAATAATTTCAGGGCGATCGCATACTGTTTGTATTTGCGCTTGAATTTTGGTGCCAGATCAATAAGGTCCTTGACATACGGTTTCTTAATTGTTCTGACGCCAAGCGCCACCTTATCAACGGTATTCAGACTTTCCTGCCAATTGGCTGAGCTATCCAGTATCTTCTGCATGGATTTCTGATTCTGGTCGTGGTATTTTTTTACGTATTTAACTCCTTTTCTGGGATCAATGAATTTCAGGTCCTCGTTCATGAATTTGATGTAATCCTGCACGAGTCCATCCAACTTCTGCTCTGGCGAAAGATTGCTGTTGGCCAGACGATCCAATTCTTTCTTGTGGGTCGAGAGCCATCTGTTTTGCTTCCAGGATGCACAGCTGGATCCAACCATTACAACAGAGATCAAAAACATAATTGGGATTGCAATTCTCATAGCATTAAAAGGTTTATTTGTTACACATTGATTTAAAAAGGCAAAGTCAATCACTTCATACATTCAAACATCAAAAATCCATTAGCTAATTATCAAATTAGCTAATTATCACATTAATTCAGTCTTCATCATCCATGTGATCAGTTAAGCGCTGCACAACTTTGAACTGGCTGAAGAATTCCCGGGCAATGATCCGAAGGATCGTGTATACCGGAATTCCAATCAGCATGCCCACGATGCCGCCAATTTTGGCAGCTGCCAGAATTACGATGAATATTTCCAGTGGATGTGCTTTCACACTTTTTGAGAAAATGATGGGAGCCAGAATATTCGCATCCAGCAGGTGAACGGCAATAAACGTGGCCGCTACTTTAGTAAGCATGGGGATCATCAACACGAACTCGGTATCCATATTCGATGAAATCGTGATAAACAGTCCAAAAACTATCCCTATTACAATTCCAACGTATGGAATTACATTAAACAAGCCGCCAAAGGCCCCTATTAATAAGGCATTGTCGATCCCGAATACCCAAAGGGTAATGGAAGTTAGTGCGGAAAAAACCGCCATCTGGATCAATAAACCCCGGAAATACCTGGTGAGCACCTCACTTGATTCATTAATGGCATTTTGCACTTTGAGTTCCTGCTCATTTGGTACAAGTGCGTGAATGATGTCGGTAAACAGATCATTTTCTTTCAAAAAGAAAAAGAGTATGAATGTGATGGAGGCTATGGCAATCAGCATGTTGCCTGCAATGGCAATGAATCCCTCCAGGAAATCGCCAAGGAGGGTGGGTTTGAACCATTTGCGAACCAGGGTTTGTGTGGCATTTGCCAGGGATTCGCCCGATTCGAGCATGCCAATCTGATGCATTTGGGCGTCAAGTTGGGCGAAAGGCTCTCGAAGTTTTTCTCCAAAAGCTTGATAATCAATGCTTGCCAGGTTTCTTGCCTGAGAAACTATGGTGGGAACAAACAGTAAAATTGTACCGGCTATGAAAAGGTAGAATAGTAAAATGGTCAACATGGAAGCTGTTGTGTCTCCCATTTTAAATTTGCCCAATCGCACATGCTTTTTTAGGAATGCTACGAGAGGGTTTCCCAGCATCGACAATACCCAGGCAATGAGGACGTAGGTAACAATACCAGAGAAATAATACACAATTGCCCCCAGGATGACCAGGCCAAGCAGATAAAAGAAATTGCGGTTCAGGAAATTCATGTACGGGCAGATTTGTATCGCAAACCTAGCATAATTGATGGCTTGGTAGGTAACTGGTTTTTCAGGTATTTTATTTGTTGGGTTTGCATATTAAAGCCCGCTTAACGTCAAATTGATAAAAATAGAATATAACTCCTTTGATGCTGTGGAATGATTCCGGTTTTAAGGGTTAATCTAAAAATCGAGAAAAGAATATTTTGTAAATAAATGAATAATTAAAAACTTCCGCTATATTTGTTCTCGGAAAGGCCACATGAAAGCACCGGTATAAACCTTCCCGCCTTGAACCATGCGGGAAGGTTTTTTTATTCTATACCAGTTTTCCAATCGTTTTACTAAATAATACTGTTCGAATTTCGCCTATGTCAACCTTGGCTAAATTCCTGGAACATACTGTGCTCAAAGCCGATACTACGCTGAGTGATGTTCAAAGGATCTGTGAAGAAGCTGTTCAATTTGGGTTTGCTGCTGTGTGTATACCTCCTTGCTTCGTTAAGGAAGCCAGGCGTATACTTGGAGAGGATAATCCCGTTCGCCTGGCCACGGTGGTGGGTTTCCCGATGGGATACGCCGCGCTTTCTGCCAAAAGCGAAGAGATTAAGCGTGCCCTGGAGGAAGGCGCTAACGACATAGATGCGGTGATCAACATTGCTTATGTAAAAAGTGCTCAGTGGAACCTCGTTCGACGGGATATTGAGGGGATTGCCCTCGCCACCAGTTCGCGAAGCGGATTTCTAAAACTTATTCTGGAAGCAGGGTTTCTGAGCCAGGAAGAACTACAAAGCGTGTGCGAAATTGCCATCAAAGCTGGTGTTCCGTGTGTAAAAACGTGTACCGGCTTTCAGGGATTTAATGCTACAGAGGCAATGGTTAAGGCCTTGCGAGAGCAGGTAGGGCCTTCTGTAAAAATTAAAGCTGCAGGTGGAATCCGGGATGCGCAAACGGCTCAAAAACTCATTGACGCAGGCGCAGATCTACTGGGTTCATCCTCAAGTGTCAACATTGTTTCCTGATCTTCCATGTAGTTAGTACTCATGCTAACAATGTATCCACAGCCCAGATATGTATTCAAAACGCAAAAAAGGCTTGGTTCCACAAAAACTGACACCCGATCAGTTGCTCATTCGGTTGCAGCAATACTGTGCCTACCGGGAACGTTGTCCAAAAGAGATTCGAAGCAAATTAAAGGATTTGGGGGCCGACACCGAAATTGCCAGACAAATCATGCAGGTTTTAGAAGGCGATAATTTTTTTAATGAAAAACGGTTTGCCCTCGCTTATGCCGGTGGAAAATTTCGGGTCAATAACTGGGGCAAGGTGCGTATCCGCCTAGAGCTTAAAATGAGGGAAATAGATCCAGATCTTATTGAAGAAGCACTAGATTCAATTGAGATGGAGGATTATGAGGCTACCTTATCAAAATTAATAGAGCGGAAACTCAGTCAATATGCCAACGATCCAAAAGCCAGGGAAAAATCGGCAGCATCGCTAATCCGCGCAGGATTTGAGCCGGCCCTTGTATTTAAAATGCTATAAACCCCTTCATTTATCACTCATCACTCATCACTTACCACTCATTAGAATCCTGACTTTTCCAAAAAACTGTTCAACGCGCTTTTTTAAATGATCATTATCTTTAGGAAACATTTCTCGATTCTATCATTCTCTAAACTTTCACTCGTTATGGCAAAGAAAAAATTTACCATTAGCGACTTAAAGATTGAAAGCTGCGTAACCTCTCTTAGCGGCGATCAATTGGGTAAAGTCAAGGGTGGCGCTGCCATAGTAAAAGGACTTCGCCACAGCTACACCATCAGATGGACTGCAGTAGATACCCGAGTTCAGTCAGACTTCCATTCAGCTAAAAGTCTACCTATCCCGGGTAAAGGTTGATTCCGGTCAATCTGTATGTAATTCTCCAGCCCATTTTTTCTGAATTATTGCTGCAAACGATTCTCCTCTCAGCTTGCTTTCCAGCCATGCATCGAGGTCAAACGTTTGCAGCAATGTTTTTGTAGCAGCCTGGTCACTTGATGAAAGCAGATCCTCCTGCATTTTCCGATAGGCTTCCAATTGACTTTTTCCTGCAGGGAGCTTTGATATTTCTGATACAAAGTGAATAAACCGCTGTTCGATACTCAGATAGCGGTTCTTCTTTTTTAAAAATCTCGTAGCGGAACGTAAGAGGGATTCAAGTAGTACCGTGTTACCCATTTCAATGTGCAGAATGATGGTAAACATCCGGGCCACACTTTGCAAGTCTTCCCTTTCAACCGATCTGGGCTGGTTATGCCATTCGTTCAGGTAATCCATGGCCTGATCGTAATTGCCGCATCCAAAGCTGATCAGCGCATATTGATAGTAAAAACTGGCTGTTTCATAATCCCTGGGATCAAATGCCGCAGCTTCCTCCTGGCATACCTGCATTTCTGTAAAAGCTTCTTCAAATTCGCCTGAATAGGTGCAGAGGGCGAAATAATTGCTGAAATACTGCCGGTGGATTTTTCTTTTGTCATCGGCTGTTATGGGCTTCAATTCGCGTAATTTGCTAAGACACTCGCGCACCTCGTCATATTTTCTTAATAATCCACATGCCAATACCTGATTGCTCAGAGCGGCTATGTAATCTGAAATGTTGTCTTTCAGAAAGTGCGGTTGTGACTCAATAAGGGATATCAGGTTCTGCCCTGACTCGTAGAATTGCTCCTGCTCCAGCGCAGCGTAATGATAGAGGTTTATGGTGCGGAGATATTGAGTTCTGGCCCGGTGGGAAATGGCGCGATCCAGGCTGCCAAAGTCCGGACGACTGATCAGCTCTTTTAATTGTTCCAGTCGTTCCTTATTTCTTTGAAGCGCTTCTCTTTTGACCGCTGAATACACTTCGAAAAAGGCCTTCCTGTATAAAGCCGCATTTTGCAGTTTATCCAGGGCAATTGTTTCTTCGTGGTGCAAATGTTCCAGGTTTTTATCCAGAAAGTCGGCATCCATTTGCGTGTAGGCAAGTTGTTTTTCCCATCTGATGATTTCCAACTGCTGGGAAAATGCCTCGTATTTAACGGCTATTTTTTTTGCTTTTTGCAAAAGATCCCGGCAGTCCTGGTAGTGCCCTCTTTTGTACAGAACATGTGTGCTTTGCAGGAACTGGTCAATTTTGTATTCAACTGATTGCTGCTCGTCAAATGACTGCAAACATTTCAGCAACAGATCATACAAGTAGGCTTTTAGTTCAGAAAACTTTTTGCCTTCTATTTGTTCGTCCTGATAAATGGCCTGCTTCACCTTTTCTTCATCAGTGATGCCCGAACTTATGGTTTCAAACAGTTGCAGGTATTTACTCTGACGATCGGTTTTTCCACGGATGAATATCCTGAAATAGCGTTTCTCCGTAGGACTCAGAGACGCTACCAGGCGATATAATTTATCAGACGGTGTTTTTGGCATAAAAGGACTGGCTAGGGCGGTGTTAAACCGGAATGTTTGTGTTTTGCCGGAATTCTCAGGCAAAAGTGTCAGTTAATTATCATTTATCCAAGATTAAATAAGGCTTTAGAAACCTGACTTTTGAGAAAAGTTTGGTTGTTCAAGACTTTGTGTTGGAAATACATTTGTCCTGTCAGATCAATTAACCGGAAAAACTTCAGAACTCTGACCTGTTAGTTTTCCATAAATACTAGAGCCATGTTGAACGCCATTACATTTCTACCCAGTCCCGACCTCACTGAACCAAAAGCTGGCATGGGTTCTTTCACCTACAAGTCTGAACCCAGGTTTAAATCTCCTGCAAAAGGTGAAAAAGTAGTATTGCCTACTATGGAAGGTCTTTGTTTTGAAAAAGTGAAGCATATTACCTACCTCGAGGCAAATGGAAACTATACCGCCATTCATTTTAAGGATAAACGGCAAGTTCTGGTTTGTAAGACGCTTCGCGAGGTTGAGCAAATGTTGCCGGCGAAAGGTTTCTCACGAATTCATCGCTCGCACACCATCAATCTGAGGCATATAAAAAAATACGTTCGTGGAAAAGGAGGGCATGTAATGCTTCAAAATGGCGTAACGCTGACTGTTTCCACAGGTCAAAAAGAGAACTTTATGGATTCGCTGAAAAGCTTTTTCAGGAACGAATAAAGGCTAAACCCCGTTAAAGTTGTGAAGCTTGCTGCAGAATTCCTGTACTCAGACAGATTAACCAGAATCACACTGTATAAACCCAAAAAACTACAGCATGATTAAGCTATGAATGCATGAGTATGTGCCACTTAGGCAGATAAACACAAGACGATAAGGTTTTTTGTAGAAAAGTTGGTGAAAAAAGGATTCACAACAGAAACACAGTAAGGGTTTGGTTTGGCACCGGGTGCAGTAAGTTGCTGCCCGGTGCTATTTTTTATACCAATTCATTAATTGGCAAAGTCACTGAGGAACTTAATGCGCATCAACTGGATCTCTTCCCAGGTAATTTCGTCTTCTTTTAGTTCTTTAAATGCCTCTTCTATACTGTCAGTTTCAGCTTCCTTAAAATATTCCAGAACGGTTTCCCTTACGTACTCGTCGACGTTTGGGTTGATATAGTAATCGATTCGGAGCTTGGTACCGGAATTTACAATGCCGTCAAGTTCTTCCATCAACTCGGCCATACTCAGGTCGTTGCTTTTGGCAATATCTTCCAGATTCAGCTTTTTATCGATGGATTGAATGATGTTAACCTTCGTTTTCGATTTGTTGGCAACCGTTTTAATGGTAATATCCATTGGTCGCTCAATCTCATTCTCCTCACAATACTTCTTGATGGCATCTACGAATGGCTGGCCATATTTTTGTGCTTTTCCCTGAGACACACCTACAATTTTGGACATATCCTCCATTGAGATAGGGTACTGAGTGGCCATTTCCTCCAGAGATGGGTCCTGGAAAATGATATATGGGGGTAAGTTTTGCTTTTTGGCTATATCCCGGCGCAGATCTTTCAGGATATGCATGAGGGTTTCGTCTAAAACAGCTGTCCCGCCTTTTTCATCATCTGCAACATAATCTCCTTCATCGTAATCGTGATTCAGGGTGATTTCAAGTGGATATGGGTTCTTTAGATATTCACGCCCGGCCTCTGAGACCTTCAACAGGCCAAATTGTTCAATTTCCTTATAAATAAGGTTGTTGATCATGGCATGACGGAAGATGGAGCTCCAGAAGTTTTCATCCTTTTCTTCACCAACGCCATAGTTTTCCAGTTGATTAAAGCGGAAATCCTTCATTTCCTTGGTGTCCTTACCCATCAGGAAGTCGAGGACGGTTTTCATGAGGTAGTTTTCATTAAGATCCAGAATACACTGAATTACATTAATGATCTCCTGCTGAACCTTTACCTTTTCTTTAGGGTTTTTGCAGTTGTCGCACATTTTCTGGCACTGGGACTCCTGGTACTCTTCGCCAAAATAGTGGAGCAGGAAGCGTCTCCGACAAGCCGCGGTTTCTGCATACGCCACTACTTCCTGCATTAATTGTGCGCCCATTTCCCGTTCTGCTACGGGTTTATCGCGAAGGAATTTTTCCAGGCGAAGGATATCGGCATAATTGTAAAACGCGATGCATTTGCCATTCAGCCCGTCACGTCCGGCTCTACCGGTTTCCTGATAGTAGTTTTCTATAGATTTAGGCATGTCGTAGTGCATCACAAATCGCACATCCGGCTTGTCGATGCCCATTCCAAAGGCAATGGTGGCACAAATGACATCGATGTCTTCCATCAAAAAGGCATCCTGGGTTTTCGCGCGCAGTTTGGGATCCAGTCCAGCGTGGTATGGCGCCGCCTTGATGTCATTTACCATCAGCATCTGCGCGATATCTTCCGCCGTTTTTCTGTTTTGAACGTATATAATGCCCGACTCGCCTCTAAATTCCTCTTTAATTATCTGGATGATTTGTTTTATAGTATGCTCCTTCTTGATCTTAGGACGGATCTCATAAAACAGGTTGTCGCGGTTAAAAGAAGACACAAACGTGTTCTCTCCCCTCATCTCCAGGTTTTTCAAAATATCCTGCTGAACCTTTGGAGTTGCCGTTGCAGTAAGTGCCATAATGGGAACTTCCCGTGCAATAGAATCAAGCATAGTCCTGATTCGGCGATACTCAGGCCTGAAATCGTGGCCCCATTCTGAGATACAGTGCGCTTCATCTACAGCAACAAAAGAGATATTGGAATTTTGAAAATACTCTATGTTTTCTTCCTTGGTTAAGGTTTCAGGAGCCACATAAAGAATCTTGGTGCGACCTTCTGTTATGTCCTGCTTTACCACTTTCATTTGAGCTTTGGTAAGGGAGGAATTAAGGAAGTGGGCAACAGAATCAGAGTCGGAGTAACCGCGGAGTGAATCAACCTGATTTTTCATCAGGGCAATGAGCGGACTGATCACGATGGCAGTGCCAGGGAGCATTAATGCCGGAAGCTGATAGCACAAGCTTTTGCCACCTCCAGTAGGCATGATCACAAAAGTGTCCTTCCCGTCAAGCAGGCTTTGTATAATAGCACCCTGCTCTGCTTTAAAGGCATCAAAACCAAAATATTTTTGTAAGTTTTCAAGGAGTGATTGTTTGCCCGTTTCTATCGCTGACATCTTCTTCAAATTCATTAAAGATTATAAAAAATGGCTGCTCGTTCAAACCGAAAGCTAGCCCCTAAAATTATCAAATTTTTACTTAAAAAAGTCAAAAAAAATCCCGCTTTTAAGAAAAGCCGCCAAAGATAGAAAAACAAAATCTGAAATTCCACAAACTTTTATCCAAATTTTCCCAATAAAACAATCATTAACAGTTTTTAATTTGGAGAAAGTGTAAATTTCTTGTTTGTATCAAAACAATAATTGGTTATGAAAAAGGATGAAATATTCTTTAGTTCTTCCATGAAAGCTGGTTGAAAATAATCCCTTGAGATTTCAAAAAAATGTTTGAAATACTTTAAATAAAAACAAATTGTTTTATATTTGTGTCCTGAATTCATAAAACAGTTGTGGTAATTTGCAGCTTTTAGCTGATTTTCAATTAATTATCAAATAGCTAAATTTTCATCCTGCCATGAATTGGTCATTTATTAAAACAAATTGGTTTACAATAGCACTTCTTTTACTGCTGATTGCGGCTATTGTTAAAAGTAACTTGAATTTTTTAGGTTCAAAAAACTCAGCAGCGTCGTTAATGTTGTCAGGGCAATCATGGGCATCTCCTAATAAGGAAACTGCTTTTGGGTTAGCTGGAGAACAATCCAGGCAAATTGCATCCGGGCCTGATATCAGTCAGGCATCTGCTTCAGCGTTTTTCAAACGCTTCTCTTCAGTTGCTATAACTGAGCGAAAGAAATTTGGCATACCTGCTTCAGTTTTATTGTCACTTGCTTTTCTGAATAGTCATGCTGGGCAGGACCCATCTGCCAAATTAGTCAATAATTATTTTGCCACTCCCTGTACCGAAGATTGGGAGGGTGAAGCAGCAAGTGTTGATAACCGGTGCATTCGCAAATATGAAACAGCCTGGTATAGTTGGCGAGACTTTAGTATTTATGTAAGCAGTCAGGTGTGGTTTGGGGCCATAAAACAAAAGGCGGGAAAGGATTGGGAAAGATGGTGCAAGCTGCTGAATGGGAAGGACATATCTTCTGTGGGCAACTTAGGTTCAAAAATGGCTGAAGTGATCTCTTATTACAAGCTTTATGAACTTGACAAGTAATAAGTACCTGGAATTGTTAAAAAAAGCGATTTTTGCCTCAAAATTGCTACATGAATACATCACTTGTTGGTAAAAATGCCCTTGTCGGGGGTGGAAGTGCAGGGATAGGGCGGGCAGTTGCAGCTGAACTAGCACAGCTCGGAGCTAACGTGACGCTGCTTGCCAGGTCTGAGGACCGCTTAATGGCTGCAAAAGAAATCTTGGATACGAGTCAAGGTCAGATGCATGATATTTTGGTAGCCGATTATTCTGATATTGAAAAGCTCAAAGTTGGAGTGGATGCTTTGTTGGAAAAGCGTTCTTTTCAAATTTTGGTTAATAATACTGGTGGCCCGCCGGGAGGCCCTATAAGTGAAGCTAGTGACAAAGAGTTTATTTCGGCGTTTCACAATCATTTGCTTTGCAATCACCTATTATTACAGGCCTTACTTCCGGGTATGAAAAAAGCAGGGTACGGCAGAGTGATAAATGTGATCAGTACTTCTGTAAAGGAGCCTATAGTTGGGCTTGGAGTATCCAATACCACTCGTTGGGCGGTTGCCAGTTGGGCCAAAACCTTGTCTGTTGAACTGGGAGAGTTTGGCATCACTGTAAATAACGTGTTGCCAGGATTTACAAATACATCCAGACTTGACGAGATAATTGAAAATCGGGTAAAAAAATCGGCGGCAAGCCGTTCCGTAATAGAAAATTCAATGAAATCTCAGGTTCCTTTACGGCGTTTTGCTGAACCTGAAGAAGTCGCTGCAGCTGTAGCTTTTCTCGCTTCTCCTGCAGCTGGCTATATCAGTGGTATTAATTTGCCAGTGGATGGAGGGCGAACCAAAAGCCTTTAGGGTTAAAAAAAAATATCCACCCTGAAAGAGTGGATATTTAGTATTGGGTAATTCTCATGAAATCTCAGTGAGTAATGCCAACTCGGAAAGGGAATTCATCACCTGGAGTGGCATTTGAGCTTAATTTGGGTTAAACCCGTAGTTGGATAAGATCTTTTCTTTCAGTGCTTTACGGGCAAAAAAGATCCTGCTTTTAACTGTGCCTAGTGGTAAAACCAATTCTTCAGCAATCTCTTGGTACTTATAGCCTTCAAAATGCATCAGAAAGGGTACGCGAATGCTGTCATCCAGCGCTTCTACCATTGTGTTCAGCTCTTTCAACAAAATAGCACCTTCTGCGGCATTACCGGTTGAGTGACTGCCAGAATTGAGGTAGTACTGATTGTCGGTAGTGTCCAGAATTGTATTGGCCTTTACCTTTTTCCGGTAGTTATTAATAAAGATGTTCTTCATTATCGTGAACATCCAAGCCTTGAAATTGGTATCGGGCTGAAACTTATCTCTGTTGAAAAGTGCCCGGAAGGCAGTTTCTTGGTATAAATCTTTTGCGTCCTCTACGTTTTTGGTGAGGTTGTATGCAAATGAGTGTAAGATGGACGCCAAACCACTCAACTTTGTATTAAACTCTAAACTTGTCATTGGTTCGATCTTTTATTTCTTTCAGAGTTCAAAGGTATATACTTGTTTAATATCTGCAAAGAAAAGATTCAACAAAATACCTTAAGAAAATCCTAAAATTAGTTCGAATTTTCATTTTTTTGTCACAAACTGCTCAATTACAGCTATTTGTGTTATTTTTAATAAGTCTTTATTGGATTGATATTTCAAAAAAAAATGAAAACTTAACAATTAAGAAACCTGTGCCGAGGCAGCATTCAAATTTATAGAACGCAAATCTTTTACAATTTGCTTGCTAGCGGATTGTTAATATACCAAATCATGAGAAACGACTGTAAATAGGGGATAGGCCTTGATTAATGGTTTGAGTGAGGAAGTGTTTGGGATATAAAAAGGACCCTGTCAAATATTGCTACTTGACAGGGACAAAACAAAAAACAAACACTATGAACAAACACTTAATAATCTTGAGAGGGGATTGGGCCTGAGAATTGTGATGGCCCATCACTTGATATAAATGCAAATGTAATATTGTTTGACCAAAACTTTTTGCCCAGTTTTACTTGTTTTGCAAAAAAGTGACTTAAGTGAGGTGTTGAAGTATGGTTTATGCGGTGCTGCTCCTGTTCTTTTATCTAATTTTGCCTCTTCTTTTTACCACATGAAGCTTTATGAAGATATCCAAGTTGTTTTCAAGTATTATATCAAGTCTGGTTATACTAACCCTGATTTCTTGTGGCGATTCAGAGCCTGAAAATGCAATTGTTGCTGACGGTGATAATGAAGGAAAGGCAGCCCAGCTTTTTAATT
>JACJYQ010000007.1:347500-460000 GCA_020636025.1 Lewinellaceae bacterium
GTGACAGCCAGGATGTTTGCTTGGAAGCAGCAATTCATTCAAAGAGTGCGTAACAGCTCACTGGTCGAGCGTTCCTGCGCGGAAAATAAGCGGGCATCAAGTTGTGTACCGAAACTTTGGACTTGAAAGAGTGGTAGGGGAGCATTCTGCGTGGTAGAAGCAGTTTCGTGAGGGATTGTGGACATAGCAGAAAAGCAAATGTAGGCATAAGTAACGATAAATGATGTGGAAAACATCATCGCCGTAAGACTAAGGGTTCCTGATCTACGTTAATCGGATCAGGGTGAGCCGGGTCCTAAGGATAAGCCGAAAGGCGAAGCCGATGGCAAATGGGTTAAGATTCCCATGCCAGCTTATACTGTGAAGCGGGGACGGAGAGCAGGATGTACCGCGTGCTGACGGAATAGCACGTTAAAGCGCAAGCGATAGTACACCAATCCTACGGGAGCGGTGATAGTGTACAGAATAATCTTCCAGGAAAATCCGCGGAAACATCAGGTATAAGCTGCCCGTACCGTAAACCGACACAGGTAGTCGAGGAGAGTATCCTCAGGCGCTCGAGTGATTCGTGGCTAAGGAACTAGGCAAAATTGTCTCGTAACTTCGGGAGAAGAGACCCCCCAAGCGATTGGGGGCGCAGTGAAAAGGTCCAGGCGACTGTTTAGCAAAAACACATGGCTTTGCGAAATCGCAAGATGAAGTATAAGGCCTGACACCTGCCCGGTGCCGGAAGGTTAAGGGAGGGGCTTAGTGCGTAAGCGCGAAGGTCTTGACTGAAGCCCCGGTAAACGGCGGCCGTAACTATAACGGTCCTAAGGTAGCGAAATTCCTTGTCGGGTAAGTTCCGACCTGCACGAATGGTGTAACGATCTGGGCACTGTCTCAGCCACGAGCTCGGTGAAATTGAAGTATCGGTGAAGATGCCGATTACCCGCAACGGGACGGAAAGACCCCGTGAACCTTTACTGCAGCTTTGCATTGGGCTTGAATATTCGATGCGTAGGATAGGTGGGAGACTATGAACTGGCGGTTCTGGCCGTTGGGGAGTCGACGTTGAAATACCACCCTTTGCCTATTTGAGTCCTAATCCGCCAGAGGCGGAGACATTGCATGGCGGGCAGTTTGACTGGGGTGGTCACCTCCAAAAGAGTAACGGAGGTTTGCAAAGGTACCCTCAGTACGGACGGTAACCGTACGCAGAGCGTATTAGTATAAGGGTGCTTGACTGAGAGGCCGACGGGCCGATCAGGGCCGAAAGGCGGCTAAAGTGATCCGGTGGTTCCGCATGGAAGGGCCATCGCTCAAAGGATAAAAGGTACTCCGGGGATAACAGGCTGATCTCCCCCAAGAGCTCAAATCGACGGGGAGGTTTGGCACCTCGATGTCGGCTCGTCGCATCCTGGGGCTGGAGAAGGTCCCAAGGGTTGGGCTGTTCGCCCATTAAAGCGGCACGTGAGCTGGGTTCAGAACGTCGCAAGACAGTTCGGTCCCTATCTGTTGTGGGCGTTGGAAGGTTGAGGGGACCTGGCACCAGTACGAGAGGACCGTGCTGGACGAACCGCTCGTGTACCTGTTGTGACGCCAGTTGCAGCGCAGGGTAGCGAAGTTCGGCAGGGATAAGCGCTGAAAGCATCTAAGCGCGAAGCCCACCTCGAGATGAGCCTTCCGATTAAGGGTCGCAGAAGACGACTGCGTTGATAGGCGGTAGGTGTGAGCATGGTGACATGTTAGCTGAGCCGTACTAATTACCCGTAAACTTCCTTTTTTTTACTTTTTAACAGTCGGTCGGGCTGTGTAAATAGCCCGATAGATGGTTTTTACCTTGATATCATAAAAAACTATTCTCTACCCAGTTTTGTCAATAAAAGAAACAGGTGTTGCAAATGAGTAACACAAAGACATGTTGGTGCCTTTGGCGGCAGGGTCCCACCTCTTTCCATTCCGAACAGAGTCGTTAAGCCTGCCAGCGCTGATGGTACTGGGTCAGATGTCCCGGGAGAGTAGGTCGGTGCCAACCCAAATTACGAGGTCTCGTAGCAAGAATGCTGCGGGACCTTTTTTTGTTTATACCAAATACTTCTCTCCAGCCTTTCCATTCCGATCCGCCTCAGGCGGATAAGCCTGCCAGCGCTGATCCCGATGTAAAACCGGGACTGGGTCATCCGCCTGCGGCGGACGGGAGAGTAGGCGTGTCACGCCGAAGGAGGATCGGTGCCAACCCAAATTACGAGGTCTCGTAGCAAGAATGCTGCGGGACCTTTTTTTTGTTTATACCAAATACTTCCCCTACCTCTTTCCATTCCGATCCGCCTCAGGCGGATAAGCCTGCCAGCGCTGATCCCGATGTAAAACCGGGACTGGGTCATCCGCCTGCGGCGGACGGGAGAGTAGGCGTGTCACGCCGAAGGAGGATCGGTGCCAACCCAAATTACGAGGTCTCGTAGCAAGAATGCTGCGGGACCTTTTTTTTGTTTATACCAAATACTTCCCCCCCCTCTTTCCATTCCGATCCGCCTCAGGCGGATAAGCCTGCCAGCGCTGATCCCGATGTAAAACCGGGACTGGGTCATCCGCCTGCGGCGGACGGGAGAGTAGGCGTGTCACGCCGAAGGAGGATCGGTGCCAACCCAAATTACGAGGTCTCGTAGCAAGAATGCTGCGGGACCTTTTTTTTGTTTATACCAAATACTTCCCCCCCCTCTTTCCATTCCGATCCGCCTGCGGCGGATAAGCCTGCCAGCGCTGATCCCGTGTGAAACCGGGACTGGGTAATCCGCCTGTGGCGAGACAGGGTGAGTAGGCGTGCCTCGTCCGCCTCTGGGGCATCGTGTCCACGACTGAAGTCGTGGGTTCGAAGTGTCACGGTCGTGCTTTACTTTATCCCATGACTTCAGTCGTGGGATACACAGGAAGAAACAACACGTCAAGAACGGCTTTAGCCGTTTTTATTACTCGCCTGAAAGCTCTTGATACTTCCATAGCTGTATATACGGTATTTAGGGCAATTCGCAGAAGATTACCTGATTACTAGATTACATGAACATATGATTTCTTGATGTGATTATAGATTTTTGAGTTTAATTAATCATCCATCCCATCACAAATCATATGTTCATGTAATCTAGTAATCAGGTAATCAAAAAACTCTCCCTATCAGGGTGGATTAAGAAGGTAGAATGGATTATCCAACAAGGAATTTTAAGTATTCTATTCTTGAATCACTCCAAATAAAAATAACCTGAATGACATTTTATTATTGGGTACTGTATAGAAATGTATGCTGATATAAGAGGTTGATAATCAAGCTGCATTTCGGTGATTGATGTACATTTTGATAATGGAATAATGCATTTGGTCAGTTCTGGAGTGGCAGACAGTTCGTCGAGTCAATCTTTTGATATGGGTTCTGAAGTCTCTGTTTAATCTTTCAATGTGCGTTGTGTGTTCTTTGCCAATGGTGTGTTTTTCTGGCGGCAATACCTTGGAGTAAGCTTTGTAATCATCTGTGTAGAACTGGCCGATAGACAGGTTTTTGAGTTTTCGATGTAAGGCTTTGCAAGCGCTTTGATTTCGTTTGCCGATGTGAAAGGCTAATACTTTTCGTTCTTTTCTAGCCCAAGCATACCAACACCATCGTTTTTGTTTTTTTCGTTGATCCACAAAAGACCAGAATTCATCTACTTCAACCGCTTCAAAATGCCCCTCAAAGCACGGTTCTTTAATTTTTTTAGCGTGACGACGCAGAATATCTACCACGCTGGAGGCACAAAGCCCTAAAACCTGACTGATGTCTCTGATGCCGGAAGCATGCAAGGTCATTTCGACGACTTGCTTTTTGATTCGTGGATCAGCACCTCGGTAGCAATACCGATCTTGAAACTGTTTCAAACAATCAAGGCAGCGATAATTCTGCTTGCCGTTGACCTTTAGGCCATTTCGCTTTATGTTTGTTCCCGCGCAATGGGGACAGCAAACTTGGATGAGTACTTCGAACATACCTCCAAATTTAGCTCGTTCCCATTGTTTTTTATATCACAATTCATCAGCATACATTTCTATACAGTACCTATTATTGATGCTAATTGTCTAAGTTGAATGGTGATTCGGTAATTGTGGGTTATTATATCAACATATCTATTGCCTGGAATCTACATTTTATTGTTTTGCCTGCTAATAAACTGAAATAATAAAAGGGTGCCGCAACCTAAGTCGCAGCACCCTTTGCCTTTCAATTTCTGTAAATGAATCAAAATCACTCCAAAACAATCACTTTACCCGTTGCCAGATCATTATGCTTATCCCTGATCTTGTACACATAATACCCAGGTTTTAGTTCCTTCGCATTAACCTGGAATTTGTTGTGCTTAAACTTTTGATTGGTAACCAAATGACCGCTTAAATCGTAAATGTCAATACTTCCCTCTACGGTATTCCGGCTTTTTATGGTAAAGTTGAGCAGATCATTTGTTGGATTAGGATATACCTCAACACCTATTTCGGGATTGAAAGAAATATTGGAGCTACTCAAAAATCTGCTACCTAGTGTGTGTAGGGTGGTATTGGTGATAACCGGTTCATTAAAATCAAAGTAGATGCCTGCATTGTTGCGAACTTCCAAGCCTTCTGTTGCACCTGCTTTTGGCCTGATGGAGTATTTGACATACCCGTGCGACGCAGCTTCATTCACATTACTATCGGGCAGCATGATATCTGTAAATACAAACTGGGCAACACCGCTTCCACTCAAGTTAAAACTGTAAGGATGACTGCTTCCCAATGGCCTTATTGAACTGATGTCAAAATTGTTATCCAATGTATCTCTGATGATAACTGTGAAGGCCGTATCTGTACCGGTGTTTTGGAAACGAATGGTGTATTCGATGTTTTGATTGGTTGGAACAAAGTGCTCTGCCATGACTCCAAGCGGAATGCCTTGTTTGTCATTTGGATCATACGAACCAATATTTTCTACACAGTCGATATCAAATATTGGAGTCTCATCGCTGAGCGCGAATAAATTCACCATGCCGGTGGAAAACCCGCCACCTGGAAGAGTGCCACAACCTTCTACGGTTGCACTGGCCTTGTCTGCCCAGGGGTGTCCGGTCGGCTGTTTAACTTCCAAACGAACTGTGGTTCCGTTTGATGGAATGGTTATGACCTCACTTTCGCCTGCTGCAAGCCATATTGGATTTTGAACCGGTGGGATCATTACCACGATGTCTTCTATTACAATGTATGTACCTGGGTCGCCCATGTCGCCACCATTGTTTGTGATGGTAAATTTTACATCTGTTCCATCACACTCTCCTTGAACATGCAGGTCAGCGCCCTCCCAACTTGCAGCTTCGCCACAAATATCATCTGGGTAAATGCGGGCTTCAGAGCAATGTGTTTGACCTGCTTCTGCATCGCAGTTAAGCAAAAAGGTCACATTAAACTGCCCACAATACCCAACAGGAATATCCCCAAGATCAAATGAATAGGTATTGCCGCTAATGAGTGTTCCTGGAATACTGCTGGATATGTAATCAAAAAATGGATCCATTTCAAACTCCACGTAGGCATCTTGCGCTACTTCTGTTCCAAAATTGCAGTAAAAAATTGTGTATGTATTATTAAAACAGCGCCTCAGCCTTGCTGTAGAAATATTGACCTCCAGGGCAGGGCATGACCCCAAAGCCTGAACCGGAAGGTCAACTGAAGCTGAATTGTCAATGTCAACAAATACCTGGTGAATGGTATCTGAGCAGGGAGCCCAAAGATCATTTGGGGTAGTCAGAACAAGGTCATACACACCCGGAAAGAGAAAAATATTGTAATCCCCGTTCTGATTGCTTGTTCCATAATAGCTGTTGACCCCGTCACTCGCACTGATATTCCAGTTGGAAAGTACCGGTTGACTGGGGTCATACAGGCATGTCAGAGCCTCATCATGGAACACTTTTCCTGAAATCACGGCAGGTAATACAGGAGAACCACATTCTTGATTTAGCATTGTGGAATTGTTTACATCACCTACTTTAATTCCAAAGAAATCGGCATCACTGATACCCTGGGCCTGTAAATTTGAGATGGTTATTGTATGTGGAAATGGAGGCGAAAATGGGTTTCCGGGATCAGGGAAAACATAGTTTTGCGGAACAAATTGCCAGTTCCCAGCTGGTAGATCTTGAATTATGCCCAAAACCAACTCAGAATAGTAATTCAGGTCAGTACTATCGATAGTACCCGTAGCATCAAGATCGGCAGCGATGAGTTTATATGGATCAGTAATCGGCAGTGACCCATCCATGTGTTTTGAAACGAGCACCATGTCATAAGTGGTTACCCCGTTCAATACAGAATGATCACAATCAATGGGTCTTATTTCATAAGATCCTCCCTCCTGGAGTTCGAAACTGTATTCACCGTTGAAATCGGTATAAGCAACTTTGGTTTCAGTACCGGAAACCAACACAGCATATCCCGCTAATATGCCATTATTGGGTGTGTTTAGATGACCGGAAACGGTTACCTGGCTGTTGGCAGTCTGGTAGCTTAATAAACCAGACAAGAGAAAAAATAATAGAACGCGGATAGTTGAGATTTTTTTCATGATATCTAAATGGTGATTAATTATTTGATGGTACAAAAGTGTGGCTATGCACTTGCACAATCAAACACAAAAATTTAATATTGTAACAAATTTATTCTGTTATTTATGGTGTAAAATATTGATAAACAGTTTTTTAAATTTAAAATTTGTAACAAAGTAATTTATGAATAATAGCAAGCTATTTCAGCTTTTACAAACTTTTTCTTCTGTTGAATTACGCGAATTGTCAAAATTTGCTGCAAACCCGTATTTCAACCAGCGTTCTGAAACAAATACATTGCTTCAAATGCTTATCAAATCATGGTCCGAAGGCAGGAATCCTCCATCGAAAGAATCCATTCATAAAACCATTTTTGGGAAAGGTAATTATAATGATCACCGAATTCGAATGGCAATGAGTGCTTTGCTCCGAATTGCCGAAAAATATTTAGTGACAAAATCATTGCTTGATGATAAACCTGCCTATCAACTGCGCCTAAGTCAAATACTTGAGGAACGAAATTTACCAAATCTGGCAAATACTGCCTGGCAATATGGATTTGATGCATTGGCGCAAGATCCTGAAAGAAATTCGGATCATTTTTATCAGGAATATGTCTATCAGGAAGAGAAATATAAAGCCATCCAGAATTCACCAGAGGTGGAAACAATGGACCTTCAACCATTATCAGATCAGCTGGATATAGCCTTTATATCCCGCAAACTTGCACAAGCTTGCTTTCTTCTTGCACACCAGGCCCGATACAACAGTACCTGCGATTTCGGATTGCTTGAAACAATTCTACCAAAGGCAGAGGACTATTTACACTACCCGGCAGTTTCAGTGTATTATTACTGTTATCAGTCCTTAACTCAAGCTACTCAACAACACTTTTTCCGTTCATTTAAAGAACAACTTTTTCAATGTGATGAACTGTTTACAGTTGCAGAGATGCAAGACCTGTATATTCTGGCCATTAATTATTGCACAAGACGTTATAACGAAGGAGAGCTTGCTTTTTTACAGGATCAATTTGATTTGTACAAAATAGGATTCGAAAAAGGCATCTTTATGCCCAAAGGAATTCTGTCGAGATTTACCTATTTGAATGCAGCTACCATTGCACTGAAAATTAAAGAATATGCCTGGCTGGAGGATTTCATCAGACATTATAAAGCTTATCTTGAACTACCGTATCAGGACAGCCTATTTGCCTTTAATATGGCGCGCCTTGAGTATCAACAAAAACACTATGGTGATGCATTGCTGCTGCTGCAAAAGGCAGAGTATCGGGAAACCATGCTGGCCTTGGCTGCAAAAACACTTCAGTTGAAAATCTATTACGAATCAGGAGAATTTGACCTGTTGCTTTCACACCTACAGGCAATTACTGCTTTTATCGGAAGGAAAAAGATAATGGGTTATCACCGTGATAATTATCTCAATCTGGTTCAGTTTGTGAATCGGTTGCTGGAAGTAGCGCCGGGAGATAAATCTACCCGTCAGTCTTTGCGATCAAAAATTGAAGCCTCAAAACCACTCGCAGAAAAAGAATGGCTATTGGAACAAGTTTAAAAAAACACTCCGCACTCCGCACTCAACACTCCTCATTTTTAATCCGTAATTCCCAAATCAATCCTACCTTCGCGGCCCATGTCATCCAACAATAAATATGTGTGTATCCATGGCCATTTTTATCAGCCACCCAGGGAAAATGCCTGGTTGGAATCGGTAGAAAGGCAGGAATCGGCACGCCCGTTCCACGACTGGAACGCCCGGATTAACTTTGAATGTTACGCCCCAAATGCTGCGGCTCGTATTCTTGATGAAGAAGGCTGGATTGTCAAGATCCGGAATAACTACAATAGGATTTCCTACAATTTCGGTCCAACACTACTTTCTTGGTTAGAAGATAATGATCCGGATGCCTATGCGCTTTTATTGAAGGCAGACAAACAGAGCATTGAAAGGTATGGTGGTCACGGTTCTGCATTGGCTCAGGTGCATAGCCACCTCATCATGCCACTTGCCAATTATCGGGATAAAGTAACCCAGGTATTGTGGGGCATTCGTGATTTTGAATCCAGATTTCAGCGCTATCCGGAAGGGATATGGCTGGCGGAAACGGCTGTAGATACCGAAACCCTGGAAGTGCTGGCTTCTCATGGCATCCAGTATACCATTTTGGCGCCAAGACAAGCGAAAGCGGTTAAGCCGTTTTCAGAAACAGCCGGCAAATCAGCCGGTACCTGGAAAGCTGTTGGTTCGGATACTTTGGATACCAGACATCCATACTGGTGTATTCTACCAAGTGGAAGACGGATTGCACTATTCTTTTATCACGGTGAAATTGCTCAGGAAGTGGCTTTTAAAGGCTTACTTAATAGTGGTAAAGCGCTTTCGAACAGATTGGTTGGGATTTTCGACAATAATGATGAACCCCAGATATCTCACATAGCTACGGATGGAGAGAGTTATGGACACCATCATCGCTATGGTGAAATGGCTTTGGCCGATTGCCTGAATTCTATTGAGGATGGAAGTGAAGCCTCTTTAGTCAATTACGGTCAATATCTTGAGCTGCATCCTCCAACCTGGGAGGTTCAGATACATGAAAATTCATCCTGGTCTTGTGTACATGGAGTTGAACGATGGCGGGCAGATTGTGGGTGTAACTCTGGCAAAGCAGGATGGAACCAGCAATGGAGGAAGCCGCTTCGGGAAGCACTCGACTGGCTTCGAGACAAACTGGCTCCTTTATTCGAGCGCGAAGGCAAGAGATTTTTGAGGGATCCGTGGGCAGCAAGAAACGATTACATCTCCCTGATGCTCGATCGCTCTGATGAAAATGTTCGGGAGTTTTTTGAAAAACACGCCCGAAGGGAAATGAGTGAGTTGGAGCAAGTGGCCGTGTTGCGTTTAATGGAAATTCAGCGTCATGCTATTCTCATGTATACAAGCTGCGGATGGTTTTTTGACGAAATTTCGGGGATAGAGACAAACCAGATATTGCAGTATGCCTTGCGCACCATTGATTACTCACAAGAAGTATTTGGTGTTGATCTGTATCCCGAGTTTTTGAAGAGACTTTCCAAAGCGCCCAGCAATGTCATGCAGAGTGGCGCAGTCAGTTTTGAAAAAAATGTTGTGCCTACCAGGGTCACCATGGAAAGAGTAGCTACGCACTTTGCGGTTTCGTCTCTTTTTGAAGATAACCCCGAAGACCTTGACCTGTTTAATTACAAGGCAACCGTCGATTTTTTTGATAAAATCGAAGCTGGAACTCCCAAATTCGCCGCCGGACGCCTCAGTATTTTTTCCCGCATAAGCCATGCTGAAAAAACATTTTGCTACGCCGTGTTGTACCTGGGACAACAACACGTTATTGGCAACATCTCCGGCTCCATGCACAAGGCCACATTTGATGAAATGTATGAGCGTACAAGCAAGGCATTTCGGGCCGCAAACCTAGGAGATGTAATTGGAACGCTTCAGGAGTATTTTGGGCCGGATAAATTTTCCTTGTCCAGCCTGTTTTCAGATGAGAAAATACAGATTATTCAGGCCATTACGGAAACCAGTTTAGATGCCGGTGAATCTACCTTCCGCAATGTATTTAATGAAAACTACCAGCTTATGTCAGCACTTGAAGAGGCTAATATGCCCATGCTGGCCAGCTGGAGAAATATTGCGACGTATGTCCTAAACGCGGATCTGGTAAATTTCTTTGAAGAGGAAGATATGGGTGAGCTGAGAGTACTTGAACGAATTTCTGAAGATATGAAGCGCTGGAATGTGAAAATCAATGATCTCGATTTGTTAAATCACCTCAGTGGCCAGCGCGTGTTCCATGAAATCGACCGAATCAATATGGATGAATCTTCGGTCGCCAGGGTGAACTGGATAGCAGAGGTGCTGAAAAAAGTAAAAGAAATGGGGCTTAGACCCGATATTTGGCGAAGTCAGAACATGTTTTACCTCATTACTAAAGGGTATAGAAAAGATCAGTGGGTGTTTCTGAATAATGAGTGGGAAACAGCTTTCAGCAGTTTGGCAACCATGCTGAAAGTCAGATTAAAATGAGTCAGCAGTCCCAGAACAAGGTCTTAAAATTGTCGGCTTTATTGCCGATTGGTATTGTGTCTCATCTTTTTTATTCTTTGGACAACCTAAGACTATAAAGTTGCGTCAATTCTGCGCTGACCTAAATTGATCGTTTTATTTTTACACAAAAGGTCGCTTTTACATTGATTGTAGAGTTTCGGCAAACCGGCTTAAATTAACATGCTAAATATGAAGAACTTACTTGCCCTGCCACTATTCGTTGGTGCTTTTTTATTGATGGGTAGCACACTTTATGCACAAATTGAACCTAAATGTATCGATGGGAACAACCCCATCACCGGAGAAAGATGTGCAAACTCCGTTACCTCAGCTGTGCCTTTCCTTCGCATTGTACCGGATGCTCGCGGGGGCGCCATGGGCGATGTAGGCATCGCCACAACTCCAGATCCAAATGGAATGCATTACAACCCTTCCAAATTGGCATTTGCTGATAAAAATGTTTCCATTTCAGCGACCTACACGCCATGGATGCGCAACTTAGGCTTGAATGATGTATATCTGGCATACTTGTCTGGCTATTACAAAATAGATAAGTTTCAGGCAATCGGCGCAAGCTTGCGTTACTTCTCTCTTGGTGATATTGAATTTACTAATGATCAGGGTGAATCGCTTGGACAAGGCAAACCCAACGAATTTGAGTTCACTGGAGCTTATGCGCGTAAATTATCCGATAAATTTTCTGCTGCCATTGGTGCCAAATTTATTTACTCCAACCTGGCTACTGGCAGGATCGTTGAAGGAAATGAAATCAAACCGGGTATTGCCAGCGCGGCCGATATTTCCATGACATACAAGACTCCGGTTAAAGTATCTAGCTATAAAAGCGACTTTACTTTTGGTGCGGCCATTAGTAATCTGGGTTCCAAAATCACCTATACAAACTCTGTAAACCGCGATTACATTCCTACGAATTTGGGAATCGGCGGAGCGCTGAAAATTGGACTGGATGAATTTAACTCACTTACATTCAGCACTGATCTTAATAAATTACTGGTACCCACTCCGCGTCCGGAAATCGACAACGATGGAGATAATATTCCAGACTACAAGCAGTATTCACCCATTCGCGGCGTTTTCAAATCATTTGGCGATGCCCCGGGTGGATTCTCTGAAGAGTTGAAAGAAATTACCTACGGCATTGGTGCCGAATACTGGTACGATGATCAGTTTGCTATCCGTATGGGATATTTCTATGAGCACTACTCCAAAGGAAATCGCAAGTATTTCAGCGTAGGCCTTGGTGTGAAATACAATATTTTCGGTCTGAACTTCTCATACCTGGTTCCAACCAGCAACCAGCGGAATCCACTGGACAACACCCTTCGTTTTTCTCTGCTGTTTGATTTTGAAGCATTTGAAGGCGAAGAGTAATTGATCCTGTTGAAGGAATTAGTTCCCTCAGACTTCTTGAAACATCCCGAATTTTCTGGTTATAGGAAAGTTCGGGATGCTTTTTTTCACCGTGCTTGCGTCTTCCCCGAAGGAATCTGGAACAGGTTTCGCCGCGCATGGTCAAAAAAGACACAAGCGCGGCGGATAGAGCCTCGGTTGACATTGACAAATGCGTTGTCAATCCCGGTTCTATTAAAGAAAAATGGAATCAATGAGATATGGCTTCCCTCATTGTTAGGGAAATTGCCTCGAATGATTTTCCTTTGTGACCTTTAATACATAAAAAAACCAATGGCAAAGATTCTGATTGTTGACGACGAAACCCCTATCCGCCGAACCTTACGGGATATTCTTGAATTTGAAGGTTATGAAGTAGATGAAGCTACTGATGGCTTCGATTGTGTAGCCAAAGTCCAGAAGGAGAAGTTTGATGTGGTAATTACCGACATTAAAATGCCAAAGATGGACGGAATTGAAGCGCTTGAAAGGCTTCAGATCCTTTCTCCAGAGACACCAGTCATTATGGTTAGTGGCCATGGTACCATTGATACTGCTGTTGAAGCTGTAAAAAAAGGCGCCTTCGACTTTATTTCCAAACCACCAGATTTGAACCGTATGCTAATCACCGTTCGCAATGCACTCGATAGAAGCGAATTGGTCAATACCACACAGGTGTTGCGCAAGCAAGTGAAAGGAAGCAAAGGCGTAAACATGATTGGAGAAAGCGCTCCGATCAGGGAGATTAAAAAAATGCTCGAGCGCGTAGCGCCTACGGATAGCCGCGTGTTGATCACCGGCCAGAATGGAACGGGTAAGGAATTGGTTGCTCGGTGGATACATGAAAAAAGCAATCGCGTGGATGGCCCAATGGTGGAGGTAAACTGCGCTGCCATTCCCGCAGAACTAATTGAAAGTGAATTGTTTGGGCATAAAAAGGGGTCCTTTACAGGCGCTATTGCCGATAAACCCGGCAAATTTGAATCCGCTAATGGAGGCACTTTGTTTCTCGATGAAATTGGTGATATGAGCCTCGACGCCCAGGCTAAAGTATTACGTGCCTTACAGGAAAGCAAAATCACCAGGGTAGGGGACAACAAGGAAATAAAAGTTGATGTGCGCGTGTTGGCAGCTACGAACAAAGACCTCAGAGAAGAAATTGCAGGCGGCCGTTTCCGGGAGGATTTGTATCACCGCCTGGCGGTTATTGTGGTTCACGTGCCTTCGCTAAATGAGCGCAAAGAAGACATCCCATTATTGCTGGAGCATTTCAACCGGCGCATTGCGGATGATTATGGTCACCCTCCTAAAAACTTCACACCGGATGCCATTAAAGCCTTACAGGAATATAACTGGACTGGAAATATCCGCGAACTGGCCAATGTGATTGAGCGACTCTTCATACTTTGCGATCAAACTGTAGAAGCCTCTCAGGTGAAACAGTATGTGTATCCGAATCAGTAATTTTCCTTACATTTCATGCAAGCTAGGATGTGTCTGAAAAGTACCATGGTACTTTTCAGACACTAGCTGAGTTAAGCTGTAAATTGCCTGACAATTACAGGGCTTGCATTATTCATTCGTGGGCGTACATTTGTGCCTGTTTTAGAACATAATTCTGTATCAATCTATCTGTATTTATGAATAAAGTATTGATCATTGAAGACGAAGCCAAAGTAGCTGTTTCAGTAAAAAAATGGCTGGAAGAAAACAGCTTTATGGTTGATATCGCACCGGACGGAGCTGTTGGCAGACACCTTGCGCTCACAAATACTTACGACATTGTACTGCTCGATTTAACCCTTCCATTTTTGAGTGGATATGAGGTTTGTGCGGCCATCAAAGCCAAGCACCCGGGCTTGCCTGTTATCCTCATCACGGCCATGGAAAGAATAGAGCAGAAATTATCCGGATTTGATGCCGGTGCGGATGACTATATGGTAAAGCCCTTTGATTTCAGGGAGTTGCTTGCCCGCATTAAGACTCTTTTGAAAAGAACCCAGGGACCAAGTGAAAAGGTTGTGGAACAAGAAGTGCTAAAAATGGCAGATATGGAGGTTGATCTGGGCTTTAGAAATGTTACCAGAAACGGAACTCCAATTGAGCTTACTGTAAAAGAGTTTGATTTACTGGTTTATTTAATGAAAAAGAATGGCCGGATAGCTTCACGTCCGGAAATTATTGAAAACGTTTGGAACGTAAATTTTAACCTGAGTACAAACGTGGTGGACGTTTATGTAAACTATTTGCGCAAAAAAATTGATCGCGATTTTGAACCCAAACTCATACACACCAAACAGGGTATGGGGTATTACATGAAAGCCCAGAGCAGCACTACATGAATATTCGCTCAAAGCTCATACTTCAGTTTTCATTAATAGTGGCAAGTATCCTTGTCGTGTTTTCCTTGTCTATTTACTGGCTTTCGGAAGACTATCGCAAGGAAGAATTTTACAGTCGTCTCGAAAGCAGGGCTGTAACAACGGTTCAGCTGTTGGTTAAGGTTAAAGAGGTGGATAAGGACCTCTTGCGGATCATCGACAAAAACTCCATTTACGCCCTTTTTCAGGAAAAAATACTGGTATTTGATCAGCAAAACGAGATAGTGTACAAAAGCCTCGATGACCTCCAGGTGAACTACTCAGACTCTTTGTTGAATGAAATCAGAAAAGCCAAAAAGATTGAATACACAGAAAATACAAACGAGATCGTTGGCTTGTCCTTTGATGACGACACCGGCGATTTTGTAGTTATAGCCTCTGCCTTTGATCGGTATGGAAGGCGAAAATTGAGTAACCTGTACAATGTACTGGTCATAGGGCTGGTATTTGGAATTTTGTTTGCCATCGTAGCAGGCGTGTTTTTTTCCAGACAAATGCTCGAACCGCTTGCCCGAATCAATGCTGATGTTTCTGAAATAAGTGCCGGACACCTTGACATCAGGTTGAATGAGGGCAACAAGAAAGATGAAATTGCGCGACTGGCTATGAATTTCAACCACATGCTGGAACGCTTGGAATCTGCATTTGCCATACAAGAACAATTTGTGAGCAATGCCTCTCACGAGTTGCGTACACCTTTGGCTTCGATTACCAGCCAATTGCAGTTGGTTTTGTCTCAGCAACGCTCTTCAGATGAGTATGAAAGAGTATTAAAGTCTGTATTGGAAGACACACAGACATTGGTACAGCTCACTAACGGCCTGTTAAACCTGGCCAGTTCAGGAAATGACAAACATCAAACTCAGTTCCAACCCTTCAGGGTGGACGAGGCGCTTTTTGCTGCCCAGGATGAATTGGGAAGGATGAGGCCGGAATATCATTTTCAAATTGAATACGATGATATGCCAGATGATGAATCGCTTTTGGTTGTAAACGGAAATGAACGACTGATCAAAACTGCCATCCTGAATTTGATGGACAATGCTTGTAAATTCTCAAAAGATAAAACCGTTCAGGTGCGAATCTCGTCTAAAAAAGATCATATTGAAATTACGTTCATCGACAAGGGAATTGGAATTCCATTAGAAGAACAGGAAAAGATCTTCAGTCCATTCTTCAGAGCAAGCAATGTTCCCGCGCAAAACAAAGGCTATGGTATTGGGCTTCCACTTTGCCAACGCATCGTACTTCTACATAACGGGTCATTAACCGTAGAATCCAAATCCGGAAAAGGATCTCGTTTCAGGCTGAAATTGCCCATTCGGAAGGATTAATAATTTAATTATCTTTTAATTGGACTTTAAGCGGGTTTTTTTGTTCCAATCAGACTTTTGCAGGGCAATTCATGAAAAGGGTTACACAGGTAGCTCCTCATAATTGCTTTTACAAAAACTTCCCCCAATAATATTTCTGGTCCCTATTAACACTTTTCAGCTCACATGGGCTGAGAGGGATTTTCTATGCCTTAATACTAATTTCTCACTAAAAAAGTATGATTTTTTATGAATCTACATCTTACACCCATCGGTTCCTTTACAATAAACCAACTTGAACTGATTAATCGACTTCGGATTTACTTTCATTTTTTTCTGGTCATCCCAATTACCTGTTTTGCTTATACCGATCCAGCCCTTGCCAACCATTATGACTTGCCCATCTTACCCGGTGACTCCACCATTGTAGCAACCATTTGTGCCAATGAAGTTTACGAATTTAATGGTGAGTTGCTTGATCAAAGTGGTGATTACATGGCTACCTACACGGCATTTGATGGCTCTGATTCTATACTGACGCTTCAATTAACCGTGTTGCCCTTGCAAAATACCATCATTGTGGAATCCATTTGTCCTGGTTCAACCTACTCTTTTAATGGCTTTGACCTTTCCGATCCTGGTGAATACTCATACATTGGTACAGGAGAAAACGGATGTGACTCAATAGCCATTTTACAACTTGAGTTGCTTCCAATTTCTGGAAGCCAGTTGGAAGCGACGATTTGTTTTGGTGAGAGTTATCCGTTTTTTGGAGCGAGTTACAGCACCACTGGAGCGTATCAGGCAATATTGGTCAATCAATATGGATGCGATTCAGTCATTACACTGAATTTATCGGTTCTTCCGGAAATCCTAACTCAACAAAGTGCTGCCATCTGTACCGGGTCGAGTTATTTGTTTGCCGGAGAGGAGTTGTTTGCAAGCGGCCAGTACCATGCCTTGTATTCTGCCGAAAATGGATGCGACTCGCTCGTAGTTCTCGAACTTCAGGTTGTGGACTATTTTGACCAAGTTCTGACGGTTGGCTTATGCCCGGGTGATTCATATCAGTTTGGTGATATTGAGTTGTTTTCGCCAGGCACTTACGTTGATTCACTGCAAGCCAGTGGAGGCTGTGACTCTGTGGTAACCCTACAGTTACAATTATTACCTACGCTCTCTTCGCAACAGCACGTGGTGCTTTGCGACGGCAGTTCATACGAGTTTAATGGAGATGCTTTAACCGACACAGGTATTTATGTTGCCTTCCTTACAGGTTCGAACGGTTGCGATTCTATCGTTACCCTTGACCTTCAAATGGTGCCTTATTTTGAGACTGTCCTCGAGGCTACCATCTGTGAGGGCGAGGTGTATACATTGGGGTCCCAGGAATTGGATGCAAGCGGAGTGTATCAGGAAACACTATCAGCAAGCGGTGGATGTGACTCCATTCTTACCCTTACCCTTACAGTCATTCCACAAATCCAAACAGAGTTGCATGTTGGCATCTGTAATGGAGCAACATACGATTTTAATGGAGAGGCGATCGACGAGGAAGGTATTTACACTCAGGTATTAAGCGCAGAAAACGGCTGCGATTCAACTATAACCCTTACACTATCCGTACTCCCCACACAAGAAACAAACCTATATGCAGTGACATGCGAAGGCACTGCTTACGAGTACAACGGAGAAGAATTGGCTGCTGCCGGTATTTACACGTATGTTTATCAGGCTGAAAATGGCTGTGATTCAACGGTTATATTATCACTCTCTGTTTTACCCACCGCATCAACCAATATCGAAGCAACCCAATGCAGCGGTGGGTCTTATGAATTTGATGGAATATTAATTACAGATGCCGGTGTTTATTCGGCAGTATATCAGACAGCTCAAGGATGTGACAGCACTGTCACACTTACACTAACCTTTGTTACTCAATATGAGCTTGCTATTGACGCCATTATTTGCGAAAATGAGTCATTTGTATTCGGAACCGATACGTTAAGCACAGAAGGCGAATATACTCAGGTATTTCAGGCGGAAGGTGGATGTGATTCCTTGGTGACACTAAGTCTTGTTGTTTTGCCAGGTCATCAAACTGAGCTTACCGCAAGTATTTGCCATGGTGAAATCTACTCATTCAACGGATCGGATCTGACTGATTCCGGTGTGTATTCATTTGTGCTTGCCGGGGCAAACGGTTGTGATTCAACCGTCATACTTACCCTGGGGGTTTTACCGGTATTTAACAGCACTGCAGAGGCAGTCATTTGTGCCAATGAAGTTTATGTGTTCAATGGTGAAGAGCTTTCTCAGGGAGGTTTGTATTTGGCAAACCTTGCAGCCTTGAATGGTTGCGATTCAATTGTTACGTTGAATTTGATCGTTTTGCCAATATCTGAGAGCTCTGAGACGGTTGAATTATGCTCAGGAGAGGTCTATGTTTTTGACGGTGAAATGCTAAGTGAATCCGGAACCTTTTCGGCAGTTTATGAGGCTGCGAATGGCTGCGATTCTTTATTTACGCTTAATTTGCTGGTGCATCCTGTTTATTCAACAGAGCTTGAAGTAAACATGTGTACAGGACAGTCTTATGAATTTAATGGTGCAGTATATGATGTATCTGGTGTATATGTGGCCAATCTGCAAAGTGTTTTTGGATGTGATAGTACAATATCCCTGCATCTGAACTTTGTAGATCAGTTCGAATCATCATTCGAATCTAGTATTTGTGCTGGAGAGGAGTTTGTTTTTGGTACTGATGTCTTGAATGAGAGTGGTGAGTATTCACAAACTTTCCAATCTTCAGGCGGTTGCGATTCTTTGGTTACACTTACGTTACATGTTTTGACAGTCATGGAAACTGAATATGCTGCCACTATTTGTTCCGGTGAGTCCTATCCGTTCAACGGCGTCATATTGACAGATGAGGGCAGCTATACCGCTATTCTTTCCGCTGTAAATGGTTGTGATTCCATGGTTACCGTTTTGCTTACGGTTTTACCTGTTAGCAGTAGTGCCGTGCCGGCCACCATTTGTACAGGAGAATCATATTCATTTGATGGCCATGATCTGACTGATTCTGGTGAATATACAGCTGTATTCACTTCGGAGAATGGTTGCGATTCAACGGTAGTACTGGATCTTAATGTACTCCCGGAAATCGCCGAATCAATTGAAGCTACCATTTGTGCCAATGAATCCTACAACTTCAATGGAGTTTTGTTGAGTATTGCAGGGGTATATTCAAGCGTCCTGGTTGCCGAATCAGGTTGTGATTCCACTGTAACACTAAACCTTGGTGTTCTGGAAGTAGCACAAAGTTCTGTTTTAGCCGGAATTTGTGCCGGCCAGGAGTATGACTTTTACGGAGAAACCATCAATCAAAGCGGAGTATATACCAAGGTATTCCCCAATGCTGCTGTAAACGGATGTGACTCCATTGTTGAACTACAGTTAAGTGTTTATCCAATGTCTCAAGAAAGCCTTGAGGCTACCATTTGTGCAGGAGAAATCTTTGAGTTTAACGGTCAGGTTCTGGATGCGGAAGGCACGTACACAAGTGTCCTGGTAAACAGTTACGGTTGCGATTCCATTCAGATTTTGCAATTATCAGTATTGCCTTTGGCTTCTGAAATAGTTAATATATCTATTTGTGAAGGAGACGCCTATGAATACAACGGCGAAATTTATGAAACGGAGGGCGAGTACAGCTTTGTGATAGAGCACGGAGCAGCCAATGGCTGTGATTCCATATTCACCTTTGTTTTGGAAGTAATTCCCAACCCAACCGTTAGTATTTTCCTTGATAATGGAACCCTGACTGCGGTTTCATCAGCTGGCAATTTCCAATGGATCGATTGTGGGGCCGGTTCCGAAATCCCAGGAGAAACCGGAGCGAGTTTTACCCCGCTTGTTTCTGGCCAATACGCGGTAGGAGTGACATCATCTGCAGGATGTATCGCCATGTCTGATTGCATTTCTGTGACCATTTCAGGCACTGGTCAGCCACAATGGCAGCAATCCTGGCAACTGGCTCCAAACCCGGCGAAGGAGGAGAGTATGATCGTGTTTGGTGAGATGCTGGTTTCTGACCTAAGCTTGCAGATATATGATGCAACCGGTAAATTGCTGGAACAACAGATTGTTCCCACGGGCACAGATCATTTTAAGTTTAAAATAGGTGCCTTCAATGATGGTATTCTATGGGTTAAACTCTTAGCAAAGGACTCAGTTTCAATAAAAATGCTGGTTAAAAGCAACTAAAGATAAGTTTAGGAAGAAGGAGTTCACCAAAATACAGTAAAAGTGAATCCAACTGGTTAAGGGCGTTTCCAAAAGTGGGGCGCCCTTATTTTTTTCATACAGCTAAAATTTGATTGCATTTTAATGCATGTCTAATTCTCTGCTAATAAAACTGGCATTCTCGGCATGAATTTTAGCACACATCCCCCTGATTTTAATGCTCATCACCAAGTTTTACAAGTTTATCAATTTAGAAATGAGACTTTTTATTTATTCCTGCCTGAGTATTTGCCTGCAAATTTCAGGTTTCGCCATCGGTCCCTCAAACCAGTTTAATTCTACGCCTGATCAACCGCGGGTTCTTTTTCAGAAATCCACTTATGAAAGCTCTCTATTGAGTTTGGCTGTCGATTCCATTCATCAAATAAACTGTTTAAGATCAACAGGTTATTTGAGAGTCGAAGCATCCGGAGGCGTTACGCCTTACACGTATTCATGGAGCAATGGACAAAGTGGTCCCTTGTCAACGAACCTGATTGCTGGAAACTATATTATTACCGTTTCAGATAATTTGGGCGCAACAGCTTCCATCAGTGTTAATATTACGGAAGACCTTGAAAAACCTGAGGCAGACGCCGGCCCCAATTTTTCTGCCGTTTGCGATAATTCAACTGTAAAAATTTTTGGAGATGGATCAATAGGCCCGGAATTTTCATACCAATGGAATGCCGCTAATGGCGGTTCCATAAAATCGGGTGGCAATACCCTGAGTCCAACCATCGACCATGTAGGAACCTTCACATTGGTAGTTTCGAATACAGAAAACGGTTGTACCGGCAGCTCTAATGTAGTAGCAACGGCAACCCATCAATCTCCAGGCATATCAGCCAATGGAGGTGTTTTTACCTGTTATCAACCTTTTGTGACCCTGACGGCCTCATTCCCTGCACAAAATTGCAGTGTAGTCTGGACGGGCCCAGCAAACTTCATATCCAATTTTGTCAACCCTCAGGTGGCAGTTGTCGGTACATACACGATTAAAGTGACTGACACCTTAAGCACTTGTAGTAATCTTGCAACTGCCCAGGTGACTGCCGATACAATCAGACCTACTGCAAGCGCTACCGGCGGCATTGTTAGCTGCGCAAACCCAAGTGTTGCGCTTGGTGGAAGTTTTTCACCAGTTGGCCTAAACTTTAGCTGGTCCGGACCTGCCGGATTTTCATCAAATCAGCAAAATCCCTTGACTAGCCTTGCCGGCACTTACAAGGTAACGGTAACCAAACCAGGGAATGGATGTACTGCCAGCAGCACCGCTTTTGTAACGGCTGATGTAAGTCCTCCAACCGCATCTGCTACGCCAAATGGTACCATTACCTGTGCCAGTCCCAACGTATTGGTCATTGGAGGCGGTAGCCCTGCAGGAATTACCTACGCATGGAGCGGCCCGAATGGCTTCTCTTCCAGCCTACAGAATATTTCCGTGACAACTGCGGGAACATACATTCTGACTACTAAAAACCCGCAAAACGGCTGCACTGCCACCGCATCAGCCGAAGTGCTTTCCAATAAAATAGCACCAGGAGCTTCTGCAACAGGAGGAACGCGCACCTGTTCCAATCCTTCTGTTACCCTGAACGCATCCAGCAATACACCCGGTGTAACTTATAAATGGAGCGGCCCGGGCGGCTTCTCTTCAACGCTGCAAAACCCTGTAGCCAGTCAAATAGGAACCTATACGGTAACGGTTACCAACCCTGTAAATGGTTGTACCAGCATCGCTACAGCTTCTGTTAATCAGAACTTCGCTCAACCCAACCTGATGGTAACCACTGCTACCATCACCTGTTATGTTCCCGCTCCCAATGTAAAAGCTACCTCTACTACCAGTGGGGCCACTTTTGCATGGAGCGGGCCCAAAGGCTTTTCTTCCAGCATATCCAATCCCAGTGTTACCGAAGGCGGGTACTACTATGTTACGGCTACCAACCCTGCGAATGGTTGTACTGCATCGGCCAATATTTATGTTACCGAAAATATCGATAAACCGTTTGTGTTTGCGGGTGAAGACCGGAATCTGAATTGCAATTTCAGTTCTATTGTGGCCAATCCAATTGGCACAGCCACCGGTGCCAATATTACCTACCAATGGACAACCTGGGACGGCGTGATCGCTTCAGGAGCCAATACCTTATATGCGCGATTTGAGACAGTTGGTAACTATACACTCAAAGTTACCAATACACAAAATGGCTGTTTCGGCATCGACAGCATGGAAGTAATGCAAACACCACCGCTCGGAGTGAATTTTACACAGCTTAATCATGTTTCCTGCAATGGAGGCAACAACGGCAGCGTAAAGGCTAGTCCAAACGGCGGAACTACCGTGTATTCTTACATGTGGTCAACAGGCAGCAAGGTTGCCACCATCACGAACTTGAGTGCCGGCACGTACACCGTTACGGTAACAGATACAGAAGGTTGCACGATTACCTCAAGTGTTACCATCAACCAACCAGCAGTAATTACGGCAAATGTCAGTGCCACTCCGCAGACAATTTTGAATGTGAACAATGGTACGGCAACCGTTACTCCAGGTGGAGGGACAGCTCCTTACACGGTAAAATGGAGTAACAACGCGACCTCCTTAACCATCATGAATCTGGCTCCGGGAACCTATACCGTTACTGTAACTGATAGTAAAGGATGCAGTACCAGTCAAATGGCGAATGTGAACCCAATTAGTTGTTCCATAAGTGGAAGCATTTCAGGAACCGATGTTGTCTGCCCCGGATCTGCCAGCGGTACTGCAACAGTTCTGATTTCCGGTGTGCCTTCACCAATCACCTATGTTTGGTCTAATGGCGCACAAACAGCCATAGCATCTTCATTGACCGTTGGCAATTACTCGGTTACAGCCACAGGAGCCAATGGCTGCTCCACAGTTCAGAGTACCCAAATAAATGGCCCCCAACCAATTTTGCTGGCTGTAACGTCCAACATTCCGGTAGCTTGCTCTGGTCAACAGAACGGCTCTATTACCATGAACTCTTCCGGTGGAACGTCTCCTTATACATATAGCTGGTCAAATGGTGGAAATGGTCCTACCGTTTCCAATCTGGCTGTGGGTAATTACAGCTGCACTACCACGGATAATAAAGGTTGTACAGCTGTTCAAACAGCCCAGGTAACTGCTCCGCAGGCTGTGAGTTTGAGTGTAACGGCTACCACAAATATTGACTGTGTAGACGGAACGAATGGCTCCCTATCTATGAGCGGCAATGGTGGCACAGCGCCATTTTCATACATGTGGTCTAATAATGCCATTGGCCCAATGGCTAATAATCTGGCCCTTGGGAATTATATATGCACAGTAACTGATTCTCATGGTTGCACTGCTACTAAAAGTGCACAAATCAGCGCCACTGACAATGTGCCTCCACAACTGATCCTGAAGAATATCAGTGTTGTATTGGATGCAAATGGTCTGGTAAATCTAACGCCTGTGATGTTTGATAATGGCAGTTTTGATGCGACTTGCAGCATAGCAAGCTGGAGTGTAAGTCCGACATCCTTCTCCTGTGCACAAACAGGCACTCAAAGTGTAACCATTACGGCTTCCGATAAAAATAACAACATTGCTTCCGGAACGGCGCTGGTTACCATTATGGACAATATTGTACCTGTGTTGACCTGCCCGCAGGATCAGATTGCGTCTGTATGTTCTTCAGTCGTTTATTTTTCTGCACCACAAATTCAGGATAACTGTTCTATAAATGGATCAGCGACTCTGATCAGCGGATTGCCTTCGGGTTCAAGCTTTCCGGTTGGAACCACCATTGAGAAATATTCTTATACCGATGTAGGCGGAAATACCGGCAGCTGTCAATTCGAAATTACGGTTTTGCCAGGTCTGAGCGCAACTGTTTCGAGTGCTCCGGCAAGCTGTTCCGGGGAATGTAATGGTTCGGCAACCTTAACCGTTAATGGGGGAGGCATTGCGTCTTCCATAGTATGGAGTAATGGACAAACTGGATTTACGGCCAATAACCTTTGTCCAGGTGTTTATACAGTAATTGTAACAGACAACTCAGGATGCACACAATCCTTTGACACGCAGGTAGAAGTTCTTGATACACAGGCGCCTGTACTGACCTGTCCAGCTAATATCAATGTAGGCTTTTGCAATGCACATGTAACTTATCCTGCGCCACAGGTTCAGGATAATTGCACCATTATTCCACAGCAATTGCAACTTGTTTCCGGATTGCCTTCAGGATCTAACTTTCCTGTAGGAACCAGCACCATTTTGTACAGATATACAGATGGCGGTGGAAATATTGGAGATTGTAGTTTCTCTGTGACAGTAAAACAGACAGCCGCTGTTAGTTCTACCGTAACCAATGTAAAGTGCCACGGAGATTGCTCTGGCGCCATTGCATTGGGTGTTTCCGGAGACTCCGGGCCATATAACCTGTCTTGGAGTAATGGAGGAACAGGAAACAGTATTTCCAGCCTTTGCTCCGGAATTTATACAGCGACTGTGGTCGATATTTATGGTTGCCAGCAGACCTCGGTTGCTCAAATATCTGAACCAACGGCCATTAACATCAGCTCCTTTACGGTTACCAATGACGCCGGGAATGCAGGTGTTGGAAGCATTGTGGTGAATGTTGCCGGAGGAACCCAGCCCTATACATATACCTGGACCCGCAACGGCAATTATTTCGCTTCCAGCCAAAACCTGGTTAACGTTTACCAGGGGCAATACATCCTAAAAGTAGTGGATGGAAATGGATGCCAGTTTACTAGTACAATATTTACGGTTAGCAACTCTGTTGCCACCATTGAACCCGGCAATGAGGCAGACTGGCTGGTATTTCCCAACCCGGCTCAGGCTGAAATATTCCTGAAATCCGAGTCACTTGTTAGCGAGGTGCTTCAGTTAAGAATACTGGATATGGGAGGCAGACTGCTGTTGGAACAACTGGACATTGAACCTGAAAACAACACCATTAAGGTAAACATCAGTAGCCTGCCTGCCGGTCTGCTTCAGGTATGCCTGTACAGCCGCAATTCTGTGGTAACAAAGCGATTTGTGAAAACAGGCAACTAGATAAAGAACTCAGTATGCAGAATGCAAATTGAAAAAGTGATGGAAAATGGTATAAGTAAAATTGGTTGATTTTACTGACACATCCATGATTGCTTACTTCTTCAAGTTGCATTCTGCATTCTGGATTCTGACCTTACCCAATTTCTAGGAGAAAAGTTGTTCGGAATGGTTGGCGGTATCCACTTTATCGATGATGCGCTCTATATTCCCTTGCTCATCAATGACAAAAGTGGTTCTGTGTATCCCCATGTAGGTTCTGCCCATAAATTTTTTCTCACCCCAAACGCCATAGGCTTCCGAAACTGCGTGGTCCTCATCTGCCAACAGGGAAAATGGCAGGCTGTATTTGTCCTGGAATTTTACATGCTTTTTGGCTGAATCCGGGCTAACCCCTAGTATGGCATAGCCCTTTCCCATAAAGCTTTGGTAGTTGTCGCGGAGACTGCAAGCCTGAGCCGTGCATCCTGGTGTGTCATCTTTAGGGTAAAAATACAATACGAGCTTTTTGCCTGCGAAATCAGACAGGTTTACCATTTTGCCGGTTTCGTCTGAAACTGAAAAATCGGGTGCTTTATCGCCTTCTTTTAGGTGAAACATAGTTTTTGAATTTTGAGACAATGATAATTGGCTTGAAAAAAGTTAGTTCAACGTACGAGCTTGTTCAGGTTTCTATCGCTGGGCTGCAAGTGGAAAATTTCGTTTCATCCTTCGTTGAAATTTTCGCCGAATTGCCCGCATGCGACTGCAAATTTCGCCTCGCCTGAAACAAAATTTCCTCACTTTCGCCTCAGCATAGAAACCTGAACAAGCTCTCTTAATAAATGTCATTTGATAATTTATTGTAAAATCAGCCCCGAAGTAAGGTCAGGATCCTTCAAATCAAATAAATCACACAAATCACATAAATCAAGGTAAAGCTTGCCTTTCGAACGCCAAGAGTCAAATTTTGTTCATAGCCTCAACGTGTAAGCACTATGTAGTCTTTCAGGAGGATTTTTAAAAAATCCAAAGAGTTTGGAGGCCGTTTGTCAATTTGCAGTACTTGCATCAAGTGGGTCACCAAATCTTCGACTACTTCCCTGTGAGCTTCATTGTTAAACCGCTTTTGCCGGGCAATTACATTCTTGATGTAAATCATATCCTTTTCACTCAGATTGCGAACCTCGGGATAAAGTGGTTGATAATTTTGAATGGTTGAAATGCCCAGTATGTCTTCCAGCCTGAATCGCCAGGAACTTTGCTGGATCTTGATAACGGTTGTATTTGCCGCCATATCACCCAATCGTTGCGATTTTGGCGTTGTCTTGATCAAAAGAAGCCCGATAATACCAAAGGAAAACAGCGAGTCCAGCATCTGCAATATGGCTCGCAGCACCACGTCGCTCCATTCGGGTTCATTCCCATCCAGTCTGACAACCCTCGTACTCATGATCATTTTCCCAAGGGTCTGACCTCCATTGAGTATTTCCATGAAAATATTGTACATGAAATACACCACAAAGGACATGACGACCCAGAAAATTGACCATCCTCTTTCCCAAATGGATTGAAAGATGAAAACGGCGAGGCGGATCAAAATAAGATAGCCAAGAGAAACAATCAGCGCATCAATGATCCAGGCCAGCATTCTTTCCCACATGCTGGCAAGGTCATATTCTATGGTGACATTCTGCACCGTATTTATTTCTATGCTCTGTTGCATCTCAGAATACAGATCGACAGTTAAACAGCAACTGAATATTCTCTCAAGGCATCGTTCAAAGACACTTTTTTATCAGTGCTTTCTTTCCTTTGACCAATGATCAGGGCGCAAGCTACCTGATATTCACCAGCAGGAAACTGACGCGTGTAAGTACCTGGAATAACAATTGATCTGGGTGGCACATATCCTTTCTGAACAACAGGCTCAGAGCCGGTCACATCAATAATATGTGTGCTTTGGGTGAGCACTACATTGGCGCCCAGCACCGCTTCCCTGGCAACATGAACGCCTTCCACCACGATACAACGAGATCCTATAAAACACTCATCTTCTATGATGGTGGGTGTAGCCTGTGGCGGTTCCAGAACGCCACCAATGCCGACACCTCCGGCCAGGTGAACATTTCTCCCTATTTGCGCGGAAGAACCAACAGTGGCCCAGGTGTCCACCATGGTGCCGCTGCCTACCCAGGCGCCTATGTTTACATAAGAAGGCATCAGAATCGCTCCTTTTTCGATATAGGAGCCATAACGGGCCAAGGCCTGAGGCACTACCCTGACTCCTTTTTCAGCAAATCCTTTCTTTAATGGAATTTTATCGTGGTATTCAAATGGCCCTACTTCGATGGTTTCCATTTGCTGAATTGGGAAGTAAAGTACAATGGCCATTTTGACCCATTCATTTGTTAGCCAGCCATTTTTTGCTCCTTCTGCACCTTCATCAACAGGTTGAGCTACCCGTATTTTGCCATCATCCAGCAAGGCCAATACTTCTCTTATGGCTTGTTGTGTTTCGGGTTTCTGGAGCAGGGACCTGTCTGTCCAGGCCGCCTCAATTGTTTGTTGTAGATCAGTCATATATGATAATGAAAAAAGAAACTTCGTCACTTTTGGCAGACACTAGCCATTTAGTAGTACCGCAATTATATAATCTGAAAGCAGGATGAAAATATCGCTGAATACCACCGCCCGGGTACTGGCATGGCCCAGCTCAATACTGCCACCTTTTACAAAGTAACCCTGATAGCAGGAAATGGTGGTCAGGATGTAGGCAAAAACAAATGATTTTACATACATCATAAATACATTGTACGGTACAAAAAAGGATCGAACTCCGCGGATATACTCGTCATCTGTCAATATTTCCGTAGGTACGGTAGAAAGATAACCACCAATAACCGCCACAAAAGCTGAAAAAGTAACCAGCAAAGGAATCACCAACAATCCAGCAATTAGTTTAGGTGTAATCAGATAGGCAGCCGTATTCACCCCCATGACTTCCATCGCATCAATATGTTCTTTTTGACGCATTCCACCGATTTCGGCCGCCATATTGGATCCTACTTTTCCTGCCAGCACCAGACAAGTAATGGTGGGTGACAGTTCAATCAAGGCCAAATCGCGCACAATATACCCGATGTAGTACCGCGGTACCAATTGACCGTCCAGCTGGTAGGAAAACTGCAAAGCAGCCACAGCACCAATAAATATGGAGATCAGGCATACAATGATCAGAGAACCTACGCCAATGTCATTCATTTGCCTCGAAATCTCTTTCCAGTACATGGAAACCTTTTCCGGACGGCTGAATGACTGCTTCATCATGATCAGGTATTGCCCCAGATCATGCAGGTAATTGTATTTGCTAAGAATTTGTCGCATGGTAATTAATTAGCTAATGAGCCAATTAGCCAATTAGCTAATCATCGTATTAGCTAATGATTATTTGTGGGCTTAAAGGTACATGGAAAATCCGGAGGCAAGCCCTCTGATTCCGCCAACATTCACCTGACCTTAAAATATTAGCATATTAGCTAATTATCACATTAGCTAATTAACCCAATGTCTAGCTTTGCCAGATATCTCATTTGTCTAAAAAAGATTTTCTTTACCACTGATGAATAGAAAAGCAGTCATAACCGGAGCTACGAAAGGGATTGGCAGGGCCATTGCAGAAATATTTGCGCAAAACGGATTCGATCTCTTCGTTTGCGCCCGAACGACCGACGATCTGGATCAGATGGCAGCGTATTGGGCAAAGGAGTTTCCTGCGTGCAAATTATATACCTATGCACTTGATTTGAAGGATAAAACTGCCATTGCAGGCTTTTGTAAGGTGATTTCTGAAAAATGGAACAGAGTAGATGTATTGGTGAATAATGCCGGAGTGTACTTGCCAGGGAACATGACTGAGGAAAAGGAAGGGCAATTGGAAGAGCTTATCCAAACAAATGTATACAGTGCCTATTATGTGACCCGCCATTTACTGCCCCTGATGCTACCGCATAAACACGGACACATTTTCAATATGTGCAGCATTGCCAGTCTGGCGGCGTATCCCGATGCGGGTTCTTACAGTGTTTCCAAGTTTGCCTTATTGGGATTTTCAAAAGTGTTGCGGGAAGAAATGAAAACCAAAGGGCTGAGGGTGACAGCCGTGCTACCGGGCAATACCTGGTCAGACGCCTGGAAAGGGGCTGCTTTGCCAGCGGATAGGATCATGAAGGCAGAGGATGTTGCCAAGGCAATTTGGGGTTGTTATGCACTATCTGATTCGGCCGTGGTGGAAGAATTACTAATCAGGCCACAATTGGGCGATCTGTAAGAAAACATCAAACATTACTGCTTTCAACTTGTTGCTGATTATAAACAGGATCGCATTACTTAGTGGTTTTTAATTACTCAATTGCGTATATCTCTTGGATTTACTGTTAAATTTTGACGTTTGTCAATTTGATCACACGACATTAATGGAATGCTTATATCTTTGTAATATTAAGATAATATTTTGTCGCTTGTCGAAATATTGATGGCAAACAGATAATTATTAGTTTCTTTAGTGCCATTGCGAAAGTAAAACATGTTTAACCGAAGAGAAATATTGCCCCAGGTTGGGGATCCGGCACCGGCCTTTAAAGTGAAAACTTCCAAGGGAAACGTACGTTTCCCAGAGTACAGCGCCGGAGGTTGGTGCATATTCTTTGCGCATCCTGCAAATTTCACTTCCGCCTGGACCATGTTTTCTGCGTTTCTGGCTATGAAAGAGCGGTGGTTAAATGAACGAAATACCAAAGTGTTGGCGCTATCAAACGAGTCGCTCAAGCACAACAATGACTGGTCGGACAAAGCCCGTCGTTTCATTGGCATTTATCTGAAAGCACCGGTTATTGAAGATCTGGATTTTCGCATTGCCAATATGTATGGCCTGGCCTCCGGACGGCGTCCGCAACCGGGTTGTGACCGTCTCGCCGTGATTATTGATCCGGAAGGCATTATCAGAATGATCATTCACCGGCCATTGCCCAACATCGAAAGCGCCTTGCTCGACATTGAGCGCGCGCTCGATCGTTTGCAGGGAAAGATGGTGGATGGCTCCGAGGAAGGCCAGATGATTGGACTCGCTGAAGTGTCTGAAATATCAGATGCTGCAGCTTTGCCATACAAACCCAAAGCAGCGCACTTTTCCAAAAAGAAATTTTTCGATAATTAATTCCTGAGTATTTGCCAGATACTGTTTGAGACAGAGCTAAGGTCTGGCTGTTACACTTTCCTGTGTTGTTTCAGGATACCAGCATAGTGTTTCCAGCATTTCTTTGGTGCCTGGGAAAATGTTCAGGTCAACCTTTTGGGATATGCCATCAACGCAACCCTTGCAGCTGTACTGCCAGAAATCCCAGGTTTCCCCATCCGACAAAAAGGGTTTGTCTTCGGAGTACTTGGCAATCCACAGCGGGTAATCGTTGAACTGACCAGCGAGATAGCGGTCGTAGAAATACTGGTTGGTATAAATAATTGGTTTGATGTGCAAAGTCTCTTCAATTCTATTCAACCAGATTCTGGCTTCTTCCAGCATAATTTCCGGCTCTACACCATCTATTCTTTCAATATCCAAAACAGGGGCCAGGTCGCCTGGGTGCATGTCAACGAGGGAAAGAAAATTAGCCGCCTGTTCTTCTCCGCATCCATAAGCCCGAAAGAAATGATAGGCTCCTCTTCTAATCCCAAACTGTTTCAGGTCTTCCCAGTTCTGGCAAAAGAAGGTATCGATATAATCATGACCTTCGGTGGCTTTTACAAAGGCGAAATCGACAGGATTCATTTCCGCAACCATGCCCCAGTCAATGTCGAACTGGTAGTGCGATACATCCACACCGTGTAACTCAGTTTGGGCGTGCGGCACAGCATGCTTCTGCACTCCGGAAAAGGGGCTAAACATCAACATCAAAGCACTTAAGTAACGGAGGAGCATAAGCGGTTGAATTATTTTACATCATTAATGACCGGAACGCTTGAATTGTAAACGACACGAAGAAAATTAGTTTTCCGCAGCTTGGTTCAGGCTTGTGAACAATTGGCAAACAGCTGACAAATTTCGGTAGGGCTCATATTTCATGCCAAACAAAGCATTCAGGACAATAATTATACAGGAAAGGTTAATAACAATAAACCACGTGCTAATAAGGAAGTGTTAATGTGTATCTTAGGGCTTCTTAATAATTAATCGCAACACTTCGTCTGAGGGTACTTCAACCTGTCAACTTTTTCAGAATCGTATCAAGTCATTTTTGTGTGACTTGAATATTTGCGCTTACTTTGCCTAATTCCAGGATATTTCCAGCTAATGTGAATAGATATGGTGTGATCTGTTTAATAGCCTGAATTAAAACCTATGTATTCCCCAGAGGTTATAAACAAAATACCTGCAAGGAATTTTTTACTGAAAACTTTGCTGTTAATCAGTCTGATCCTATTCAGGCTGGTCTTAATTGATGCTCAGAATGAGCCCATCACACATTTTCCAAGTTTGCAAAAGGCTGATTATGACACGCATCAGTCCGATTTGTTGTTTCAACAACTGGAATCCGAATTTATGTGGGTTGGAGAAGCAATGCCTAATGTTGTTGTTGATTCTACAGATGCCTGGAGGGTTTTAGCCAAATCGAGAAACCAATTCGGGCTCCGAAATTATCAGCGGGCTTTTAAACTGGCAGATTCTGCCTTATTAATGGCCAATGAATCAGGAGATCGGGAGCTTCAAATGAGGTGTTTCGGAACCATTGGCGATATTTCAAGAGATGTGTTTTTGGGCCACTCATTAAAAGCAGTTCCGCATCATGAGAAGGCCCTGGCAATTTCCAAAGAACTGAAAGACTCCGTTTATATTTCCAGACAACTCCTTGCGCTGGCCGATAACTACCTGCAGGCTGGTCGCTACGACCGTTTTCTCGAGTATCTCGAAAAGGCCGCCTTTATTCTTAACAGCGTTGGCGCTCCGGTTTCGCAAGTGCGGGCCCGCATTTTGTTTGGAACATTCTTATCCGAAACAAAAGATTATGAGCGGAGTGAGGAAATGTTCCGTTCGGCCATGAAAATTGCCACTCAGATTGGCAGGGAAGACTATGTTCAGCATCTATACATACAGTTGTGTGATGTGAACCTGCAAGAGAAAAAACCGGAAAAGGCCAACATGTATCTCGATTCGGCGCTGGTTAGAGGGTTGGTATTGGATGAATACGACTTAAATGAAAAACTGTATGGTATTGAAAAAGTAAGAGGGAATCGAGAAAAGGCATTTGAGTATCTTGAAAAGGCATACAGTGGGGTGGGAGAGTCTTATTTGAAACGCTCTGCCGAGCAAATCGCAGGCATGGAAGCAAACTTGCGTACCCGCGAACAATTATCCGAGTTGAAAAACAAAGATCATTTGCTCAGATCAAAAGAGACGACCCGCCTGTTGCTCCTCAGTATGGTAATATTGATCTCGCTCCTTCTAGCCTATATCAGCTATGCTTTTTACAGACAGAAGCAGGATAAAAAAGTACTTGCGGAACAGTTGGAGGTAATCAGCATTCAGGCAGATGAGTTGAAAAAAGCAGAAGCGCAAAAATCCCGCTTTTTCGTAAATGTTGCGCATGAACTCCGAACGCCTATTACCTTGATATTGGGGCCAATTTCAAATGTGCTTAACAGCAATGGCATTGGAAACAGGCAGAAGGAGCTTCTGAAAATTGCCCTCCAGAACTGTTATAATTTGATGAACAGGATAGGCGATATTCTTAAATTGTCCAAGCTGGAAAGCGGCAAAATGGAGCGCCAGAAAAGAAAGGTTCCTTTGCAAAGTTTCCTGAAAGATCTGGTTACACAATTTCAGAGTAAAGCAAAAATGGGCGAGGTGGACTTGTCTGTAAGCAGTCTGCCTAAGCGGGCTGTGCATGTTCACACCGATCCTGTTCACCTCAATACCATACTCACCAATTTGCTGAATAACGCCATTAAATTCACGCCTCCCGGCGGCTCGGTAAGCCTGTCAGCAGAAGAAAATGGGGATACTGTAAAGTTCAAGGTGGCGGACACAGGTGCTGGTATATCCAGGGAGGATCTGCCCAAAATTTTTGATCGTTATTTCCAAACCAATCAGGTAAATGCCCCTATGGAGGGTGGCGCTGGTATTGGCCTTGCCTTATCAAGAGAGTTGGCAACCCTGTTGGGGGGCAAAATATGGGCAAGCAGTGTCCCGGGTAAAGGCTCGAGTTTTTATGTGGAAATTCCGGTTTCACCGCTTTGGGAAAATGAAACTGAAACGGATGCGGTAGATCTGCACGACCTGAATTCAGAAGGTTCAAAAGAGATCAAACTCGAAGGGGTTCCACTGGGTTTCAGGAAAGGCCCCAGGGTGATGGTTGTGGAAGATGATCCTGGCGTGCTGGATTTCATCAATTACATTCTATCCATAAAATATCAGGTGGTGACAGCCAGCAATGGGAAAAATGCGCTTCAACTTCTTGAAAATGAACACGGGACAAATCCTGTGAAAATCATCATTTCCGACATCATGATGCCACAAATGGATGGCTACCATTTACTGGAAACGTTGAAATCCGATGACCGGTGGAAAAACATTCCCGTGATCATGTTAACCGCCAGGGCCGGCAAACAAGACCGTCTGAAAGCATTGAGAATTGGAGTAGATGACTATTTGTTAAAACCATTTGAGGAAGATGAGCTGTTGGCCCGTATAGAAAATCTGTTAAAGAACCAGGAGGCAAGAACCTCCCTTCAAGAAACGGCACCGGTAACAAAACAAAAACAAACCTTGGCCTCTGATGATATTGACGAGAAACAACTGCAATGGCTTGAAACAGTGGAGTCGGTGGTACACGAGCAAATAACCGACAGTAACTTTACACTAGACTCTCTCAGCGAAACCATGGGACTGAGCCGTCGCCAGTTCCAGCGAAGATTGAAATCGGCAACCGGGCTTACCGCCACAGAATATCTGCTTGAACTCAGACTGCAAAAAGCACGGGAACTCATGGAGCAGGAGGAGGCTATGACGATCAGGGAACTGGCCGCTTCTGTTGGTTTCCGGGATGTGAAGTATTTTTCAAAAGCATTCAAGGTCCGATTCGGAATATCTCCCTCGAAGTACACCACACCTGATAATTGAGATGACATGTCCGGATTTACACCCTATATGTCCGGATTTACACCCATTAGATTCTTTACGGAAACTGCGATGTCACCATTTTCCCCCTATGTGTCACCATTTTCTACCCTTAAGGTGGTACGTTCACCAGCATCATTACTGGATATTTGCAAGCGTATTCAGGGAAAATTATGTCCCTGCGATTTAATCCGTTTAATCCATGAAAAGTTTGCAGTGCTGGTCCTCTTATGCCACTGTTGCATTCCCCACTCTTGTATTATTCCCATTTTCTGATTTGACAGTGTCAAGCTGTCATACGGTTGTTCTCTGAACAGCGCGACTGGTATTTAGCATTGTTGCTTTTGCTCTATCGTGATTTGTTGTTTTGAGGGTAGCCACCGATTGCCATCATGGTTCCTGCTTGGTTTGCAGAAATTTTGATGCTGAATGAAGATTAATCTTAATCAAGAATGAATGAGGCCAACGCTACACTCTAAAAATTCATTTATTGCTCCTCCTGTTCTCTCGGTTAAATTCTCCACTGGAATTTACTCCGGGATTCTTGCGTTGGCGATGATACTCGCCCCTCTTTCCAATATCCTTATTGCACAAACTCAGGAAACATCTCCACAAGAGAACAGTCCGCTGTTCATTGGAGCAGAGATGTTTGCCAGCCTGAACGACATTCACCAGGCACACATCGTATTGAAAAAATATGTTCCCTGCGATCAGGCAGATATCCATGCCAGTGAAACAGTGATCATTCACGAAGTAGAATCAAAACTGTTTTTTGCCCGCCTGGATCTCCAGCGCATGGATGATACCACTACTTACGAGAAAAGCGCTCTTGATTGTGGACACGAAATGACCAGAGCCAACACCTGCATCAAGCCGGTGTATTACGCGGCTGATCTGGATCTGCTGGGAATGCCTGGAGGTTATGAGGTTGTGTGGATGCAAGCCAAACTGGATCAAACTATGGATCATTCCATGGATGGACCTGCCGGTTTCTCTCTGGCCCTTCACCTTCCCGACCCAATAGAAATAAATGCTATGCCGGAAATGCCTGCTCTGAAAAGTCAGGTGTACTGCTCCGGTAAAACATACGAAATAGTCTTCTCCGGAAAAGATGCTGATGGAGATGCTTTGAGCTATGAACTAAGCGAGCCCATGTCCTTCAAACAGGACAAAAGCTCCGAGTCGGGACCGGCTTACGTACCTGGCGACGAAAGTCCGAAATCAATACACGGACTTGCCTATCAGACCATATTGCGGAGACCGCCATTTCAAACCCTGGCGGAAGCAGGAGACGACGGGGCTGTTTATACGATAAACCCTGCCACCTGCAGCATTGACCCCAAAACCGGAATACTCAAATTTTCACCGGATCACTCCGGAACATATTTGCTGGGAATCAACATACATGAAACCCGGAACGGAAAAAAAATCAGTACCCATCAAAGCGTCTTCCTGCTGGAAGCGCTTTAGTCATTTTAATAATTGCCATTATCCTGTACCTGTTTTAGGAAAACTATCATCATGAAAAAGAATTTTACATCTGCGATTAGATCTCTGATTATCATCAGTCTTCTGCATGTCAGCACCCAGGCTTTCTCTGCCGACTACTACTGGGTAGGCGGTTCCGGTGTCTGGACCGACCTGACACACTGGGCAACCAGCTCCGGTGGCGGTACATTCCATGCCATCGTACCTACGCCGCTGGACAATGTCATTTTTGACGCGAATTCTTTTTCGGCAAATGGACAAACGGTTACCATCAACTTCGAGGCCTTCTGTAATACGTTTACAGCTTCCAGCCTTGGTTTTGATGTGAACTTTGACTTCAACGCCACGCTTAATTCCGAAAGCGGGATTGATGTGGAAGGCGTGATCAATTGGGATCACAATGGCGATATCAATGTGGATGCCGGCGGATTGACGTTGGGCAATGGTCTTGATCTGAATCTTGCAGGTAGCTCAACAATTGTAGGTGGCCTTACGTTGGAAAGTACATCAACACTCTACCATAATGGAGCGCTTGTCATTACTTCAGGTGGTTTAACCGTTGGCGTGAATTCCACGCTGACTGTTACGGGTGGCAACGGCAGTAATTATACAGGTGATGTACTAATTCAAGATGGAGGCAATTATATTCATTCTGGTAGTGTTGCTATAAACGGTAATTTCACCATGGAAGGAAATTCCGATTTTGATCAGTTGTTCGGGGAAATGAATATTACCAACGGGGATGTTTCCTTAGGTAATGGCTCCTATTACCGTCACCGTCAGAATTACTGGATGAGAATATACGATGGTACGCTGATCATGGATACCAATTCTGAATTCCGGAAGGATAATGGTTTTATAGATTTCAGAGTGGGTGATCTGATTGTGCCTGCCAACGCTACCTTTTATATTGGAGGTGGAGATAAATATCTCCGGGACGGTGGATTCAAAGCTGAGGCAAACAGTACAATTACCTCATTGGGTTCAAATGGTTGGCGGATTTATGACGGGGGATTTGAGTTAGACCCGGCGGCCACTGTTACCCACTCTGATCGCATTTGGTTGTATTCTAACGCTTTTGGTCAATATAATATTCAGAGTGGTGGTAATGACTTGCGCAGGGTTGAAATTGTAGACCAAACAAACTTTAATACAGAATACACGCTCATAGATGACTTTGTGGCCAATGATGGTCTCTATATTTATTCAAACAAGTTTTTCTCAGATGGGAATGCCATAGATGTAGGCAGGTTTTATAGCAATTCAAATAAGGTAATGACAATAGACCTTACTGGCACACCTATAGTAAATGTAGCTACAGAATTCCGGCTTTCAGTTAATGCCAATACAACCTTTGTGTGGCCTACCCCAAATGTTACGTTTACTAGTACTGGAAATATGACTTTTGTTGGTGGCCTGAACAACACCTTTAATAACCTGATATTCGATGCAACCAGTACCGGGGGACAGACTATCAGTATTCAATATGCTACAGATGTGGCTTCTATTGTGGTTAATGCGGATGGTGAGCAAAATGTGAATTTCCAAAACAGCAACAGTGATGTTGATGATTTCACCGTCAACTACAGCAAGAATACCATTATTACACCACAGGTATATATGGATGGAGGAGAGACCTTTAACAATACCTTTACCATCAATTCCAGTGGAACGCTAAAGGTTAACTTCAGAACTTTTGGCAACAATACTTTCAATGTGCTGGACATTGGCAACCGGATCGATCGTTGGGAAATTCAAGCCGGCTCAACACAGTCTATTACCGACCTGAAGCCTTTGCTGGGTACCTGTGAACAACCCATTCTGATTTTCAGTAGCTCACTCGGAAATCAAGGAACAATATCCCAGGCATCCGGAACCGTAACAGGCGATTACCTGCAATTGCAGGATAACAATGCAACCGGAGGCGCTACATTTAGCACCACCAACACCGCCGACCTGGGTAATGTAACCGGTTGGACCATTGTGCCCATTGCAGCGGTTACCTATTACTGGATCGGGAACAACGGTGTTTGGAGCGATCCGAATAACTGGTCGCTAATGTCTGGTGGCGCGCCATTCTGCGCCATTCCAAGCCGTATAGATGATGTTATTTTCGACGTCAATTCATTCTCTGCGAGCGGACAGTTTTGTTCAGTGGATGTGCCGGCAGAATGTCACAACATGACCTGGAGTAATATCACTCCTGGCGCCGGACTCAGTGGTAGTCAACGTCTCGACATTTACGGCTCTCTTACCCTAGACGCCGATATGGTAAATAACTATAACGGAATCATGTATTTCGAGGCCATTGATAACAATAATACCATAGAAACACAGGGTGTTTCACTTTTCCGGGTCGTTATTGAAGGGCAAAACCAGGCTACCGGTGTCTGGACCTTGATAGATGACTTTACCTGCACAGATTACTTTTATGTGAACAGGGGTACGTTTAACTCAGATGGTAATAATCTGGACGTGCTATATTTCCAGTCACAAAACAGTAATGTAAACTTCACAGGAGGTACAACCCTGATTGAAGCCCACAGACTGTTCAGAGCCTATAATACCACCACCCTGGACATGGGCATCGCAGATATCCTGATGGAGTCTAACAACACGAATGTGGAGTTCTTTAATAATGTTGGGCATGACTTCAACAACATTACCATGAACAAAACGGGTACATCAGGTAATCACTTGCAATTCCGGTATACCCAAAACTGTACATTCAAGGATGTGTCCATGACAAAAAGTGGCAGTGGGCAGATAATTTTCCAGGAAAACATTAACAATACCTATGAGGATGTTGAGGCGACCCAAGAGGGTAACCAATACATTTTATTTAGCCACTCACGTGACAATCACTACCAGAACGTAACCTTTAATTATCCGGCAAGTAATAGTAATACGCACATGCAGTATTACAACAACCAACGAGATACCATGGTGTCTTTCAGGGTAAAACACATGGGTACAGCCGGATCACCACAATTTCAGTACGTCAGCAATTCATTTAACAACCACTTTGGAGATTTTGAATTTTCAACTGTCAATACAAGCGTATTGCCATTTTTTTATGCTGATCGTAATTTCAGTGCTGATTCATTTATTCTTACCAACGTGGATCTGGCTCGTTTCCATCCAAGCTACACTTTCAAATTTGAAGATGTCAAGATTACGGGAACCTGTTTGAATCGAACCTTGGTTTACAGCTTAACCAGTGGTTCTCAGGTAACTTTTGAAACAAGCAACACGGCACATGCAGATTACGCCATCATAAAAGATATCAATGCTGCCGGTGGTGGTGTGTACACCTCTTCTAACTCTATAGACGGTGGCAATGTAACTGGTTGGCCATTCGGAAGCGGCGTCAACATGTACTGGGTAGGCGGCGCAGGTAACTGGAACGACCCAAATCACTGGTCGCTTACCAGCGGCGGTCCTTCAGCAGGTTGTTTGCCAACCCGCGGAGATAATGTCTTTTTTGATGTAAACTCATTTACAGCTGCCAACCAGACGGTGACTGTCAATGTAGAGGCAGAGTGCAGGAACATGGTGTGGAATAATGTGAATAACCCGAGAATCGGTGGCAACCAAAACCTGAATGTTTACGGATCCCTTCAGCTGGCATCCAACCTGACCTGGAATCACACAGGCTCGGTTTTGTTCCAGGCAAGAACTGCCGGACAAACCATCAAAACGAATGGTGTCCAAATGTATCAGGTACAGTTCCAGGGCGACGGAGGTGTGAATACCGGCGTTTGGACACTTCAGGATGATCTGACTGTACAATACGACATTTACTTCAGAGCGGGTAGCTTTGTCTCCAACGGATACGATGTAAAAGCCAGAAGCATATATGCTGATGATAACGATGCAGGCATTTCCATAGATTTCTCCGGAACAGATAAGATCACACTCAGGTGGCGTTTCGAGATCCAATCAAACCCGACCTTCAACATCGGAAGTGCTGATGTTTATTGGGAGAACATGGAAGGTGATCAGTATCGCCTGTACGGCTCTAACAATACCTTTAACGATTTGTACTTCGACCATGACGATGGAGCCAATCCAATCAATATTGAAGGAAATAATACGGTAAACAACGTAAATATTGAGTCTAACAATTACCCGGAAGTGAATTTTTACGGTAATTCAACCTACAACGATATTACCGTACTCTTCAATAACAATACCATCAATATCCCAACGGTAACCTTCTATGGAACCAATGACATAAACGTATTAAGTGTTACCTCTACCGGAAACGGCGGACCATATATATACCTGAACAACAACAACACCATGGTTGACCTAATCGCTGCCGGTTTGGGAACCCGCTTGTTGCTGGCCGCAGGGAAAACGCAAACGATTATGGGTCTGTTGGCTCTGGGTAACGGTAGCTTCCCGGTATTTGTGAAATCACAAACAGATGGCATGCAGTCAACCATCTACATCCCATCGGGTGTGGTTTGTCTCGATTATGTACTGATGCAAGACATCATCGGTGACGGCGATTCAGATGGCATGGGTGGTATACTTACAGATTACTACGCAGGCGCCAGCTCGGTTGACCTGGGTAACAACGTAAACTGGGACTTCTCTTCCTGCTCCGGGTACTACTGGGTAGGCGATAGCGGTAACTGGTCTGATTTTGCCAATCACTGGGCAACTTCTTCAGGCGGCACCACTTTCCACACGACTGTTCCTGGTCCTGGCGACGATATTTACTTTGACGTAAACTCTTTCACAACAACCGGTCGCGTAGTTACGGTAGATGTAGCCAGCGCGAACGGTCATAACATTACCTGGCAGTCGGCTGTATTTAACCCGACCCTGGCAGGTAGCACAGAGATCAATGTGTACGGCGATCTGGATCTGATCACAGACATGAACCAGAACTTCACTGGAGTCTGGAACTTCGAAGCCGACGATACAGGCAACATCATCAACCCTGCGGGTAATTCATTTACCGACGTAAACTTTTTCGGTGGAAATGACGGAGAGGGCGAATGGACCTTGTTGAACCCATTGATGGTAACCAATACCATTACTTTTGATAATGGTACCTTAATAAGTAACGACAAAGACATTTCGGCCAAGAACTTTATCAGTAATTCAGCCTTTATGCGCTCCTTGGATCTGGGCGCTTCAACTGTAACCATTACAGATGGCGACTGGGATCCTGAAACACTTGATAATGCAAGTCTGATAGAAGGTACTTCCGAGATCGTGATTCAGGGTACAAGTACAGCTAACTTCCTCGGAAATGGACTTACCTACCATGATGTGAAATTCACAACCTCATCTACTCTTTCAGCAGGGATAACAGGGGCCAATACTTTCAACAACTTTACCATTGAACAAGGCCTTAGTCTGGCCATGGAGCCGGTTACACAAACCGTAAATCAATTAATTGCAGTAGGCTCTTGCGACAACTTCATCGACATTACTTCTCTTTTGCCAGGCACCCCGGCTACATTTAGCCAGGCCAGCGGAACCGTAGATGGAGAATTCCTGAATATCACAGACAACACGGCTACAGGCGGCGCTACTTTCAACGCCAATTATAGTACCGACAATGGCGGCAACATGGGCTGGAACTTTACTTCCCCACCAATGTTGGTGCTTACCATTGTAGCTACTACAGTAGATTGTATCACCAATAACGACGGTACTGCCGAAGTAACCATGGTTGCCGGCGGAACCGCGCCATTCTCCTACCTGTGGTCAACAACAGAAACAACAGCCCTGATTGAAAACCTGATCCCCGATACATATACAGTAACGGTAACAGACGCCTCCGGATGTAGCGTAAGCGAAGCGGTTGACGTAGTGAATGACCCGAGTTTGATCAATCCGGTTCCTTTCATGGTTTCGGATCTTGATATCTGCCTGGGTGAAACCATCGACTTTATGGCCGGAACTCCGGTTGAGCCGGTTGATAGCTACTTGTGGGAGTTTGGCGATTTCACCAGTTCTACACTGGAAGATCCAAGCCATACCTATGCAACTGGAGGAACATTTACGGTTCAGTTGTCCTATATCGACGTCAATGGCTGCCCAGCCATTACGGATACCATGATCGTGGTTTCCAATATCCAGAAAACCGTTGTGGCAACCAATGTGGATTGCTTTGGAAATGACAATGGTAGTATAGTAGTTTCCGCTACTGGTGGTGTTGCTCCATATCAATACTCCATTGATGGCGGCATGAACTACCAGGCGTCAGGTTCCTTTACAGGGCTTCCTCCTGGAACATACAGCCTGATCGTAAAAGATGCCATTGATTGTGAAACAGCGCCACAAGACATCATCATTACGGCTCCTGCTTCGGCCCTTAGCTTTACAGTAATGGTTACCGATGCAACATGTGCCGACAGCGATGATGGTGAAATAGCCTTCACTGCTATGGGTGGCACCGCTCCTTATAAATACTCCATCAACAACGGTATATCCTTCTTTAACGCCAGCACTTTCACCGATCTTCCAATAGGTACCTATAATGTAGTGGTGAGAGATAACAACAACTGTCTTGCCCCTGTGCAAATGGTTGAGATCGAAGTTGGTGATGTTACGCCTCCAACGATCACATGCCCTGCCAATGAAACAGAGGCAGCACCTCCGGGATTCTGCGAGGCTGATGTGACGGTTGGCTCGGCCTCTGTAAACGACAATTGTATGGTCACTTCAGTAGTGAATGACTTTAACAATACTGACGATGCAAGCGATACATATCCATTGGGTACTACAACCGTAGAATGGACGGTAACCGACGCAAGCGGTAACACAGCAACTTGTTCCATGACGGTTACCGTTACTGATAACGAAGACCCCATGGCCGTTTGTAATGACATTACAGTTTCACTTAATGCCATGGGCTCAATTGTAGTTGATGCTGAACTGGTAGATGACGGAAGCTCTGACCTCTGCGGTCCTATTGACCAATTCTTCCTTGACGACAGCACCTTTACCTGTATGGACCTGGGTGATAACATGGTAGTACTTACTGTAGTGGATGTAAATGGCAATACGGACCAATGTGATGCAATCATTACAGTAGAAGATAATCTGGCTCCAGTCATTACCTGTCCAGCCAACGTTATGGCAAATACGGATATGGGTACTTGTGTAGCCACCGGAGTCATGTTGGGTATGCCAACAATGGTAGATAATTGCGGAATGCCAAGTGCAAGCAATAATGCGCCAGCCGGTTATATGCTGGGCGCCAATACCGTTACCTGGACTGCTACAGATGCCAGCGGAAATATGGCTACTTGTGAACAAACGGTTACCGTACAGGATAATCAGGATCCAATGATTACCTGTCCCGCAGGCTTTACTGTAGATACCGATCCTGGACAATGTACTGCAACTGGCGTTATGCTGGGATCAGCAAGCGCTTCCGACAACTGTAGCGGAAGCCCGGCCGTGAGCAATAATGGTTCCGAGCCTTATGGCCTGGGTAATACAACTGTTACCTGGACAGCAAATGACGGCAATGGAAATACAGCTTCTTGTGATCAGGTTATTACGGTTCAAGACAACGAAGATCCAGAAATTACCTGCCCCGCAGGAGTAACTGTAAACACCGATATGGGTGTATGTGAAGCCACTGGCGTAATGCTTGGAATGCCTGTTGTAACCGACAACTGCGCAACAACTCCATCAACCAACAATGCACCGGCCAGCTTCCCACTGGGAACCACAACCGTAACCTGGACTGCTCACGATACAAGTGGCAATACAGATTCTTGCGATCAGGAAGTTACCGTAGAAGACAATCAAGATCCAGTGATTAGCTGTCCTGCAGGCTTTACTGTAGATACAGATATGGGCGCTTGTACTGCCACCGGCGTTATGCTCGGTATGGCTACCGCTACCGACAATTGTACCGGTAGTCCAACAATTACCAACAATGCTCCAGCAAGCTATATGCTGGGAGCCAATACAGTTACCTGGACAGCCACCGACGACAATGGCAACATGGATACATGTGATCAGGTAATCACGGTAGAAGACAATGAAATGCCAAGCGTTATCTGTCCTGCGAATGTGATGGTTGACGCTGATATGGGAGCATGTGTAGCTACGAACGTAATGTTTAGTTCGGCTACCGCTTCCGATAACTGTGCAGCCAGTCCTTCCCTGAGCAGCGACTACAACTCTGGCGACGACTTCATGGTTGGAACAACGGTGGTAACCTTTACCGCCAATGACGGCAATGGAAACATTAATACCTGTCAGTTCAGCGTGATCGTAGAAGATGATCAGGATCCAATAGTGTCCTGCCCAGCTGTATTCAGCGACCTTTCTGCTGATGCCAATTGTGAGGCCATGGCTCCTGACTTTACAGGTTCGGTTATGATTTTTGATAACTGCGACCCAATGCTCACTGCCATGCAAAGCCCTGCCCCGGGTGGCATGCTGATGGGTGGACCGAATACCATCACCTTCACCACCATGGATGCAGCCGGCAACACTGCGAGCTGCCAGTCTGTAGTGAATGTAGTGGATGATACAGACCCATCGATTGATTGCAGCGCGATTATGGGTAACCAGAACCCGGATCCAGGTGAAAACACCTTTACTGTTCCGGACAATAGCTTTGATCCAACCATTATGGATAACTGCGGCGCTATGATCAGCCATAACTTCGGCAGCGCACCGGATCCAAACACCCTGATGGGTGCCATGTTCCCGCTTGGTATGACCACAGTAGTTTGGACCGGTACTGATGTTGCCGGAAACGATGCTACCTGTGAAATCGTAATGTCTATTATGGACAACGAGCCTCCGGTATTTATAAACTGCCCTGAGAACGTAACATTCACCGTTGGCTTGTTCAGCGATGATTGTCAGGGTGGTGCGATCTGGAGTATTCCAATAGCAACCGATAACGATGAAGTAACCGTTACCCAAACAGATGGCCCTGCTCAGGGAGACTTGCTGGATGTGGGTACTTATAATATACAGTACACAGCGGAAGATGCCTCGGGCAATACCGCTACCTGTAATTTTGTAATTGAAGTAATTGATACCCAGGATCCGATCATTGTTTGTCCTGGAAACATCATAGAAGCAGAAACGGACCCAGGGGTATGCTACTGGACATCTCCTCCAAACAGCTTGTCTCCGCTCTACATTCAGAGCAATTGTCCGGCAACAGTGGAATGGGAGGTTGAAAATCCCGATATGAGTGTGAATACCGGTGACGATGATGTAAGTGGTTATGAATTCCAGTTGGGAACCAGTACCGTGACTTATACCATTACCGAAACAGATAGTGGCCAGACCTGGTCTTGCTCATTCACCGTGACTGTGGAAGATGAGGAAGCGCCAACAATCGATTGTCCTGCTGATATTGAGGTAGATAACGATATGGGTGAATGTGGCGCGATTGTAGAATTTGATGATCCGGATGTAAGTGATAACTGCGATATCCAACTTGAGCCCGGAATGGAAGTATTCTCCTATACAGGTGCTCTTCAGGACTGGACGGTACCACCAGGCGTAACTTCCATTACCATTGAAGCACGCGGTGCTGCCGGTGGCGGCCAGAATGCCGGTCGCGGAGCCATTATGCAAGGTGATTTTGATGTAACCCCCGGACAAACCCTTCAGATCCTGGTGGGTGGCCAGGGAATTTCTTCATCAAACCTTCGAGGCGGCGGCGGCGGCGGAACCTTCGTTGCTGTAGGTAATTCCGGGTTCTCCGACTTTACTGTTGCCAATACATTGATTGCTGCTGGCGGCGGCGGCGGTATTTCTTGTAACGTTCCTGCCCTAGGTGCTGTTGGAATTGATGCAAGCTTAACTGTCGATGGTAACACAGGCCCACAAGGCGATGGCGCTGGTGGCATCGGAGGAAATGGCGGCACATCCTCAACAGATGATATAGGCACTGCTGCTGCGGGAGCAGGTATCCTGGGCAATGGCCAGGATGGTCAGAATTGTGGTGATCCTAATGACCTTGCGAAAGGAGGAATGAGCCCGATGAATGGTGGAGCTGGAGGAATGGGTGGAACAGTTAACTGTGATAATGATGTTACCCCACGTACCGGCGGTTTTGGCGGCGGTGGCGGCGGTTCACAACTTGGCGGCGGCGGCGGCGGTTACAGCGGCGGCGGCGGCGGCGGCCATGGAAGTTGTACCCTTGCCTACGGCGGCGGCGGCGGTTCCTTCAATGGAGGAACAAACCAAATTAATTCAATTGGTTCCGTTGGCGATGGCATCGTGATGATCACTTTCCAGTCTGCCGGAACCCTTGTACAAACCGAAGGGTTGCCAAGCGGATCGGAGTTTCCGGTAGGAACAACTGTAAATACATTTGTATTGACCGATAATGCTGGTAACACAGCATCCTGCAGCTTTGAGGTAACCGTAAACGATGTAGAAGATCCAACGATTACCTGCCCGGCTAATGTTGAAATTGAAACAAGTAACCTCAACAGTGTAGGCGATTGTGCCGGTCAGTATTCCTGGATGCATCCTGATCCAGACGACAACTGCGGCATTGAAGAGTATGCCGTTACCTACGAAAATCCTGATAATACGATCGATGGACCTGATGATCTGGAATTGATTGAAAGTATGATCATTGGCAATGAAGGTAACCGCAACTTTGACCTTGGTGTTACGACTGTTACTTATTATGTAGTGGATCCTGCCGGTAATGCAACAACCTGCGCATTCACCGTCACGGTCACCGACGATGAAGACCCATCATTCGTAAACTGCCCTGAAGGCGTAACCTTCACTGTAGGCTTGTTCAGCGATGATTGCGAAGGCGGTGCGATCTGGAGTATTCCGGTTGCCGAAGATAATTGCAGCGTGGAAGTTGAACAGACAGACGGCCCTGATCAGGGAGATCTGTTGTCTGTAGGAATTTATGACATACAATACACAGCTGAAGATGCAGCTGGGAACACGGCAACCTGTAACTTCAGCATAGAGGTTGTTGATACACAAGATCCGGTGATCGTTTGCCCAGGCAACGTAGTGGTTGACGAAACCGACCCGGGCGAATGCAGCTGGACTTCACCCGCCAATAGCCTGACTCCACTTTACATACAAAGTAACTGCCCGGCTACAGTAACATGGCAGGTTGTAAACCCGGATGCAACCATGAATACGGGTATGAATGATGTAAGTGGGTATGAGTTTATGCTGGGTACCAGCACGGTGACCTACACCATTACTGAGACAGCCAGCATGCAAAGCTGGACTTGCAGCTTTACCGTTACAGTAGAAGACAATGAAGCACCAACGATCGAATGTCCAGGCGATATAGTGGTTGACAACGATATGAGCGAATGTGGCGCGATCGTAGCGTTCGATGATCCGGATGTAAGCGACAATTGTACCACGTCGTTTGGTTCAATGGGATCAGTAGAATTTAATTATACAGGTGCGATGGAAACCTGGACAGTACCTGCTGGTGTAACCGAGATAGACATCTTAATGTATGGGGCTGAAGGGGGATTCAGTAGTAGTTCTTTGCCAGGTATGGGTGATGGAGGCCATGGTGGCATGGTTTCGGGTAAACTATCTGTAACTCCTGGAGAGGTTCTGAATATATTTGTTGGTGGCGCGGGTGGCAATGGAGAAAACGGCATGGCGGGTGTTGGTGGTTTTAATGGTGGAGGTTCAGGTTCTTCAATAGGATCATCCCAATTTGGCGGCGGCGGCGGCGGCGCTTCTGATATCAGACAAGGTGGGACCGCTCTCTCCAATAGAGTAGCAGTTGCTGCCGGAGGTGGAGGCGCTGCTTCATGTACTAGCATCTTGTTCGATGGTGGCCATGGAGGTGATTTTACAGGAAGTACACCACCTCCTTCCTGTGCGGGAATCGCACCGACAGGAGGCACCCCGACAATGGGTGGCACTGGAGGTTCATTGCCGATGTATTGCAGTGGAATTAATGGAGTACTGGGTATTGGTGGTGACGCCTGTAACGGTATGGGCTCTCCGAGTGCAGGCGGTGGCGGTGGCGGTGGCTACTATGGCGGTGGCGGCGGTTCATGGCACGGTGGTGCCGGTGGCTCATCGTACGTAGGAGGCCTCACTATGGGAACAACTACAGGAGGCCTGCAATCTGGCGATGGCTTGCTGATCATCAGTTATTCACCATCTGGTAATTTGGTGCAAGCGAATGGCTTGCCTAGTGGCTCTGAATTTCCAGTAGGTACTACTACGAACGTTTTTGTGGTCACTGATGCATCAGGCAATTCAGCATCTTGTAGCTTTACTGTGACGGTTAATGACACAGAAGTACCAAGTGTTGATTGTTCCGGCCTTGAGGTTGACATTGTTACTTCAGATGGAGGAACAGGAGACTGTGCCGGACAATATTCATGGGACATACCAGTTCCAATGGATAACTGTGAAGTTGTAGAATATACTGTTACCTACGCCAATCCGGATGCATCTATTGACGGTCCATCAGATGTATTAATGTTTACACCAGGTAATCCGGCGAATGGACTACCTGTAGCAGTGAGAAACTTCGACCTGGGTGTTACAACCGTAACTTACTATGTAGAGGATGCAAATGGCAACACAGCCAGCTGCGATTTCACCGTATCCGTTACCGATAATGAAGATCCAACATTCGTGAACTGCCCTGAAGGCGTAACCTTCACCGTAGGCTTGTTCAGTGACGACTGTCAGGGTGGTGCGATATGGAGCATTCCAATCGCAGAAGATAATTGCGGTTATGAACTGGAACAAACAGACGGCCCCGATCAGGGAGATCTCCTGGCTGTAGGAACATACACAATTCAATATACAGCTGAAGATGCAGCCGGTAACACGGCGACTTGTAACTTCAGCATAGAAGTAATAGACACGCAGGATCCGGTGATCGTTTGCCCCGGAAACGTGGTGGTTGATGAAACCGATCCTGGAGAATGCAGCTGGGAATCTCCGGCAAATAGCCTGTCACCACTGTACATCCAGAGCAATTGCCCTTCAGAAGTTACCTGGGAGGTGGTGAATCCTGATGCATCAGTTAATACTGGCGACGATGACGTAAGCGGGTACACATTTGAACTGGGTACCAGCACGGTGACCTACACCATTACAGAGACAGCTAGCGGTCAGACCTGGACTTGTAGCTTTACCGTTACGGTAGAAGACAACGAAGCACCAACGATCGAATGTCCTGCTGATATAGTGGTTGACAACGATATGGGTGAATGTGGTGCGATCGTAGAATTTGACGATCCAACAGTTGATGATAATTGTGGAATTAATTTAACACCTGGCTCAGCATCCTTTGTATATACAGGGAATATTGAGTATTGGACAGTTCCAGCTGGAGTTACCGAAATCACAATCGAAGCAAATGGTGCTTCAGGAGGCGGTGCAGATGGTGGATTAGGGGCTTCAATAACAGGTACAGTATCAGTTACGCCAGGTGAAGTGTTAAAAATTCTTTCTGGTGGTACTGGACAAGTTGCAACCTCGGGATTAGCCAGGCATGGTGGCGGTGGAGGAACATTCGTTACAAGATTCGATGATACACCCCTGGTAATTGCTGGTGGTGGTGGTGGTCAAGGTGTCATAAGTAGCTTTGAATCTGGGCCCGGAGGCCCAGGGTTAGCAACTGAAGATGGCGGGAATTCTGTTTGCGGAGACCTTGGTGGTTCCGGTGGAAACGGCGGTGCATTTGGATTTGATGATGTTGATTCGGGCTGTGGAGATCCTGGAAACGGCGGTGGTGGATTATTCACTGCTGGTGGAATGGGTGTTTCTGGCGGCCAGTCTTTTGTAAGCGGTGGCGCAGGTGGCGTAGAAAATCCTATATCATGTACAGATGAAGGCTTTGGTGGCTTTGGTGGCGGTGGTTCTGGCGGAAACGGCGGCGGCGGCGGCGGCGGTTATTCCGGTGGTGCTGGTGGTGCAAATGACAGAATTAATGGTTGCATACCTAATACATATATCGGCGGCGGCGGCGGAGGTTCTTATAACGCTGATGCAGGAGGCATAAATATTGCCGGAGTAAATAGCGGAAGTGGATTTGTGAATATTACCTATGGCACATCCATGCTCACCCAGGTAAGCGGATTGCCAAGCGGCTCAATTTTCCCAGTTGGTACAATTAATAACACTTTCGTTGTTTCTGACAATGCTGGAAATACAGCATCCTGCAGTTTTGCAGTGACTGTAAATGATGTAGAGGATCCAACCGTCAGTTGTCCTATGAATGCAAATATCACTACAAGCAACCTGAATAGCGAGGGAGATTGTGCTGGTCAATATGCATGGGATCATCCAACTGCTGCTGACAACTGTGGAGTTGAAGAATTTGATTTCACATATACGAACCCTGATAATACCATTGATGGCCCGTATGATGGGGAACAGATTTCATTGGGCTTTATTTCTTCTAATGCAAATCACAATTTCGAATTGGGCACAACTACTGTGACCTACTATGTGGTGGATGTTCACGGCAATGCAACTACCTGTGCATTTACCGTAACCGTAACAGATGATGAAGACCCAACATTCGTAAACTGCCCTGAAGGTGTAACCTTCACCGTAGGCTTGTTTAGCGACGATTGTGAAGGCGGTGCGATCTGGAGTATTCCGATTGCCTCTGATAATTGCAGCGTAGAAGTAGAACAGACCGATGGTCCTGACCAGGGTGATCTGCTGTCAGTAGGAATTTATGACATACAGTATACAGCTGAAGATGCGGCTGGTAACACAGCAACTTGTAACTTCTCTATTGAAGTTGTTGATACACAGGATCCGGTGATTGTTTGTCCTGGTAATGTAGTGGTTGAAGAAACCGATCCAGGGGAGTGCAGCTGGACATCTCCGGCGAATAGCCTGTCACCACTGTACATCCAGAGCAATTGTCCTTCAGAAGTTACCTGGGAAGTGGTGAATCCTGATGCATCAGTTAATACTGGCGACGATGACGTTAGCGGGTACACATTTGAACTGGGTACCAGCACGGTAACCTATACCATTACGGAAACTGCCAGCATGCAAAGCTGGACTTGTAGCTTTACTGTGACGGTAGAGGATAACGAAGCACCAACGATTGTATGTCCTGGTGATATTGAGGTGGCAAATGACCCAGGAATTTGTGGCGCAATTGTAGAATTTGATGATCCGGAAGTGAACGACAATTGCACAATGTTCCCAGTTCCTGCGATGTTCGAACTTATTTCGAATGGAGGATTTGAAACTGGCGATTTGACAAACTGGACAAATACGGGATATCCTGGATCATATTGTGGTGGTAAGGATTGGGAAGTATATTCTGGCCCATCACTATTAGAACAATGTTGGTTCGGCCTTGATTTGACTCCAGTTTCCGGTACTTATGCCAGTTATACTGCTTTTGATGGCCCAGGTCCACTTACTCTTTTCATGGATCAGAGCATTTCTATTCCTGATAATGTTGAGTCAGCTCAATTAAGCTGGTTGTCGACCTATCAATTCCTGCTATTGTCGGTTACCGGTGGCTCAGGCACAATGGACCGGACATTGAGGTTCGATTTATATGATGCTTCGGGTGTTACATTCCTGGCCAATCTGGCAAGCAGGGACTTCCCTGTTGATATGGATACATCCCAGGGTTGGGGTCCTGATATGGAGGATGTTACCTCCGTACTACAGGCTTATGAGGGAATGGATGTAGTGCTTAAAATAAGTGCATACATACCAGAGGTTCAAACAGGTCCATCTGACTACAGTATAGATGATGTATCTCTTTTGGTGACCAGCAATGCAAGTCTTGTGCAAACTACGGGACTACCAAGTGGTTCTGTATTCCCTGTGGGAACCACCATCAATACATTCCTGGCAACGGATGAAAGTGGAAATACAGCAACATGTTCCTTTGCAGTAACCGTAATTGATGAACAGGCGCCTGTTATAAACTGCCCGGCAGATGTAGAAATTACTACCAGTAACCTTTCATCAACTGGTGATTGTGCCGGACAATATGAATGGGATACGCCTATTCCTGCTGAAAACTGTAGCCTGGAATCATACACGGTGACTTATACTAATCCGGATAATACCATTGACGGTCCCTACCCGGCATTTGTGTATTCTCCAGCCAATTATCCCAATGGAAATGGTATTTCTAGTAACAATAGAAATTTTGACCTGGGAACAACCATAGTTACATACTATGTGGAGGACGCTTCCGGAAATACAGGCACATGTACCTTCTCAGTAACGGTAACCGATGATGAAGACCCAACATTCGTAAACTGCCCTGAAGGCGTAACCTTCACCGTAGGCTTGTTCAGCGACGATTGCCAGGGTGGTGCGATCTGGAGCATTCCAATCGCTGATGATAATTGCGGGTATGAATTGGAACAGACAGACGGCCCCGATCAGGGAGAACTCCTGGCTGTTGGTACATACACAATTCAGTACACAGCTGAAGATGCAGCCGGTAACACGGCGACTTGTAACTTCTCCATAGAAGTTGTAGACACACAAGACCCGGTGATCGTATGCCCAGGCAACGTAGTGGTTGAAGAAACCGACCCTGGCCTGTGCAGTTGGACATCTCTTGACAACAGCCTGACAGCCTTGTACATACAGAGCAACTGTCCGGCAGAAGTTACCTGGGAAGTAGTGAATCCTGACATGAGTGTGAATACCGGCGACGATGATGTGAGCGGGTACACCTTTGATCTGGGCACCAGCACGGTGACCTATACAATCACAGAGACAGCAAGTGGCCAGACATGGTCATGTAGCTTCACCGTAACGGTAGAAGACCACGAAGCGCCGGTGATCGAATGTCCTGGTGATATTGAAGTAGATAACGATCCGGAGGCATGTGGCGCGATCGTAGAATTCGACGATCCGGAGATATCAGATAATTGTCCGATAGTATTGGGCGATGGATTAGAAATATTTGACTTCTCAGGTGCGGTTGAAACATGGACCGTACCGGCTGGAGTAACGGAAATTACCATTACGGCAGCGGGTGCCGAAGGAGCTAATCAGACTTACAGCCCTAAAGCTCCTGGCAAAGGCGCAGTATTGAGTGGAACCTTCGCTGTAACTCCTGGTGAAGTATTGAATATACTCGTAGGTGAGCAACCGCCGATGGAGCCATCATCCCTCAATGGTGGTGGTGGTGGTGGATCCTTTGTTTGGAAAACCACTGGCAATACCTTGTTGATTGCAGCTGCAGGTGGTAGCGGATCAGGACAGTGTGGAAATGGCAATATTCCAAAAGATGGCCTGGCAACACTTGGCGGAAGCGGCCAGGGAGGCCTTGGAGGTCAGTCTAATGGATGTGGCATTAACGGCGGCGGTGGCGGTGGCGCCGGATGGTTGTCAGATGGTATGGATAATACCATTTATCCAGGAACCGGAGGTCATTCACCATTGAATGGTGGCGCCGGTGGAGAGGCAGGACCTCCAATATACTACAATAATGGTCGCGGCGGATTTGGCGGCGGCGGCGGCGGTGCTGCCGACTGCGGTTCAGCTGGCGGTGGCGGTGGTTATACCGGTGGAGATGCTGCTGCAAACATTCTTTGTTTTGGCGGACAGGAGTCAACTGGTGCAACTTCATATAACATCGGTGGTGCCCAAATGGGTATGTCAGGTACGAATATTGGCAACGGCAGCATTATGATCGAATACTCGGCAACCGCCAGTCTTGTACAAACAACTGGTCTGCCTAGTGGCTCTGAATTCCCGGTTGGAACGACTGTAAATACGTTTGTATTGACTGATAATTCCGGCAATACAGCTACCTGCAGTTTTGAGGTAACTGTGAATGATGTGGAAGATCCAACGATCACTTGTCCTCAGAATGTCGATATTACAACAAGCAATCTCGACAGCGAAGGCGATTGTGCAGGAAAGTACGACTGGATGCATCCAATACCGGATGATAATTGTGGTATCAGTGATTTTGATTTCACCTATACCAACCCGGATAATACAATCGATGGCCCTTACGATGGATATCAGATTGCGAACGGTTCCATTTCTTTGGATGCCAGCCATGACTTTGAACTTGGCACAACCACAGTAACTTATTATGTAGAAGATGTTCACGGTAACACAACTTCCTGTGACTTTACCGTGACTGTAACCGACGATGAAGATCCAACATTCGTAAACTGCCCGGAAGGTGTAACCTTCACAGTTGGTTTATTCAGCGACGATTGTCAGGGCGGTGCTATCTGGAGCATTCCGGTTGCATCTGATAACTGCAGCGTGGAAGTTGAGCAAACAGATGGTCCTGAACAGGGAGAACTGCTGTCTGTAGGCGTGTATGACATTCAGTATACCGCTGAAGATGCAGCAGGAAACACAGCAACCTGTAACTTCTCCATAGAAGTAATTGATACAGAAGATCCGGTGATCGTTTGCCCAGGAAATGTAGTGGTTGATGAAACCGACCTGGATGAGTGCAGCTGGACATCCCCTGCTAACAGCCTGACTCCGTTGTACATTACCAGCAACTGTCCTTCAGAAGTTACCTGGGAAGTGGTGAATCCTGATATGAGTGTGAATACAGGTGATGATGACGTAAGTGGATACACCTTTGAACTGGGTACCAGCACAGTAACTTACACAATAACGGAGACTGCCAGCATGCAAAGCTGGTCCTGCAGCTTTACCGTTACCGTTGAAGATCATCAGGCGCCGGAGATCGTTTGTCCTGCAGATATTGAAGTGGACAACGATCCGGGCATTTGCGGTGCTGTGGTGGAGTTTGATGATCCGGAGGTTGACGATAACTGCGCCCTGTCTGTTGGCGGATCTCAGTCTATTGAATTTGAATATACTGGAGCGATGCAAACTTGGACAGTTCCAGCTGGCGTTACCGAAATTGATGTATTGATGTATGGCGCTTCCGGTGGATTCAGTACACCGGAAACAGGATCCAGCAATATGGGCGACGGTGGACTTGGAGGTATGGTTTCCGGTAAACTGGCTGTGACTCCTGGCGAGGTGCTGACAATTTATGTTGGCGGAGAAGGTGGTAACGGAGAAAATGGCATTGCCGGAATTGGTGGATATAATGGTGGTGGTGCAGGCTCTACGACAACTAATTTTGAAACACAAGCCGGTGGTGGCGGTGGCGGCGCTACCGATATAAGACAAGGCGGAACTGGTCTTACTAACCGGGTAGCGGTTGCTGCCGGCGGTGGTGGTGCTGCTTCCTGCAGTGGCACCTTGAGAGATGGTGGCAATGGAGGTGACTTTACCGGCAGTACGCCTCCTCCTTCCTGCGCTGGTAATGCGCCTACTGGCGGCACCCCAACCATGGGTGGTGCTGGTGGGTCACTGGGGGGATGGTGCAATGGATTGGATGGTACGCTGGGCTTTGGTGGAGATGCTTGTGATGGAACAGGCAGTCCAACTTTAAGCGCTGGCGGCGGCGGCGGTGCCGGATTCTATGGCGGCGGTGGAGGATCATGGCACGGAGGTGCAGGTGGTTCTTCGTATGTAGGTGGCCTTACCATGGGTGCAACTACAGGAGGTCTGCAGTCTGGCGATGGCCTGCTGATCATCAGCTATTCCTCATCCGGTTCATTGGTACAGGTTGGTGGCTTGCCTAGCGGGTCTGTATTCCCGGTTGGAACTACAACAAACATTTTTGTAGCCACTGATGCTTCAGGAAATACAGCATCCTGCAGCTTTAATGTAACAGTAAATGATACGGAAGCACCAACTGTAGATTGCTCCGGCCTTGATGTTGCCATTACCACATCAGATGGTGTTGAGGGTGATTGTGCTGGACAATACAGCTGGGATGTTCCGATTCCAATGGATAACTGCGGAGTTTTAGGATATACCGTTACCTATACCAACCCGGATGCTTCCATTGACGGGCCTTCTGATGCCTTTATGTTTACCCCAGGCAATCCTGCCAATGGTGAACCAATGGCAGTACGCAACTTTGATTTGGGAGTTACAACAGTAACCTACTATGTTGAAGACGAGCACGGCAATACAACAAGCTGTAATTTCACAGTAACCGTTACCGACGATGAAGATCCTGCATTCGTAAACTGTCCTGAAGGTACCACCTTTACGGTTGGCCTGTTCAGCGACGACTGCGAAGGCGGCGCGATCTGGAGCATTCCGATTGCCGAGGATAACTGCGGCGTTACCGTAGAACAAACTGATGGACCTGATCAGGGCGAATTGCTTGGAGTAGGTACATACGAAATCCAGTACACAGCCGAAGACGCAGCAGGCAATACAGCGACCTGTAACTTCACCATTGAAGTGATCGATACACAGGATCCTGCGATTGTATGTCCTGGTAATGTGATCGTTGATGAAACTGATCCTGGTGTTTGCACCTGGACATCTCCTGAGAACAGTCTGACACCGCTCTACATCCAGAGCAATTGTCCGGCAACCGTTACCTGGGAGGTGGTAAATCCGGATGCATCTGTGAATACGGGATCGGGCGATGTTAGCGGATACATCTTTGATCTTGGTACCAGCCTGGTGACCTACACGATTACGGAAGATGCCAGTGGCCAAAGCTGGTCATGTAGCTTCACTGTGACTGTTGAGGATCACGAAGCGCCAACGATCGAGTGTCCGGCTGATATTGCTGTTGAAAATGATCCGGGTGTGTGCGGTGCGGTCGTTGAATTTGACGATCCGGAAGTATCCGACAACTGTAATTTGAATCTCAACCAGCAACAATTTGATTTCAACTATACTGGCTCTGAACAGGTATTTGTAGTGCCTGCTGGAGTTTCCGAAATCATAGTGGAAGCCTGGGGCGCCCAGGGTGGCGAACCCGAAGACCGTCTGGATAACTCCGACGGCGGTTTGGGAGGATACGTTACTGGCGTAATGTCTGTTACTCCAGGCCAGACGCTGTACCTCTACGTTGGAGGTCAGGGCTTGCCAAGTGGTACAGGCGGTTACAATGGCGGCGGCGACGGTGGCTACGGCCAGGCAGGTTCCTCCTGCGCTGGCGGCCCTGCTGCCGGTGGTGGTGGTGCATCTGATATTCGTATCGGAGGTAACACCCTGAACGACCGCATGGTGGTAGCGGCAGGTGGTGGCGGCAGTGGCCGTGACTATTGCAATGGCTCCTGCCAGCCTTGTGGTTGTGGTGGTGCTGGCGGTGGCGCTGGTGGCCTCAATGGCGTTGATGGTTTTGCAGCTTACAACTGCGGCTTCGGCTATTCCGGCCAGGGTGTAAACTTTGGAGGTGGTGCTACCCAATTGGCTGGCGGCGCTGGCGGTCCGCAAGACAACGGCAGCAGCAACATGGGTACATCCGGCGCATTTGGCGGTGGAGGTACCGGTTCCGACGGTTTATATGATGTTGCTGGCGGCGGCGGCGGCGGTGGTTACTACGGCGGCGGCGGCGGCGGCGGCGCATCCAACGGCAGCGGCGTTGCCGGCGGCGGCGGTGGTGGTGGTTCCAGTTATCTGGGCACCCTAAACATGGCTTCCGGTCTGACCGGTGTACGCGCAGGCGATGGTATGATCCGTATTTCAACTATCTCCAGCGGCAACCTGGTTCAAACGACTGGCATGCCTTCAGGATCAAGCTTCCCGGTTGGAACAACAATCAATACATTCGTGGTATCCGATTTGGCTGGCAACACAGCCAGCTGTAGTTTCAATGTAACTGTTGAAGATACAGAACAACCAGCCATTGACTGTCCGGCTCCGGTATCCATTACGACCAGCAACCTGGGGACAACAGGCGACTGCTTCGGTCAGTACGAATGGACAGCACCGACGCCAACCGACAACTGCGGTCTGGAAGAATACCATGTAGTGTTTGTAAACCCTGACGGTTCCAATTCGGGCCCGATGGATGTATACCAGTTCAGCTTGCCGAACTTCCCAACTGGATTGGCTCCGAACAACTGGCAATTTGAAATCGGTACAACGGCCATTACTTACTATGTAGAAGACGAGCACGGAAACACAACCAACTGTGACTTCACCGTTACAGTTACTGATGATGAAGATCCTGAGTTCGTGAACTGTCCTGAAGGTGTAACCTTTACGGTTGGCTTGTTCAGTGACGACTGCGAAGGCGGAGCGATCTGGAGTATTCCGATTGCATCTGATAACTGTAGCGTGAGCGTTACCCAGTCAGACGGCCCGGATCAGGGTGAATTACTGGCGGTTGGTACTTACCAGATTCAGTACACAGCTGAAGATGCAGCTGGCAACACAGCCACTTGTAACTTCTCAATTGAAGTTATTGATACACAGGATCCTGCGATCGTTTGTCCAGGAAACGTAGTAGTGGATGAAACAGATCCAGGTTTGTGCAGCTGGACTGCTCCTGATCACAGTCTGACACCGCTTTACATTGCCAGCAACTGTCCTGCGACAGTAACCTGGGAAGTAGTAAATCCGGATGCCAGTGTGAATACAGGTTTTGATGATGTGAGCGGCTACACCTTTGCACTGGGTACCAGCACGGTGACCTACACGATCACAGAAGATGCCAGTGGCCAGAGCTGGTCATGCAGCTTCACCGTGACAGTGGAAGATCACGAAGCACCGGTAATTGAGTGTCCTGATGATATTGAAGTAGCCAACGATCCTGGTGTTTGTGGTGCTGTGGTTGAATTCGACGATCCTGAATTCAGCGACAACTGCGAACTGGTAATTGAAGTTCCTGATGTGATGGCCGAGTTTGAGTTCACTGGAGACGAAGCAGTATTTGTGGTGCCTCCTGGTGTGACTGAAATTATGGTAGAAGCCTGGGGCGCACAAGGTTCTCCTAACGTAGCCAATGACGCTGATGGCGGATTAGGTGGCTATGCTACCGGAGTGATCTCAGTGACTCCAGGTGAAGTTTTGACAGTCTATGTAGGCGGTCAGGACGGATATAACGGCGGTGGCGCCGGTGATGATGCGGATTGTGATAATTCGAAAGGTGGCTCCGGTGGTGGTGCTTCCGATATTCGTCAGGGCGGTGCTGCTATTGCTGATCGAGTGATCGTTGCCGGTGGTGGCGGCGGTGCCGGAGGTCGCAGGAACCAGGGTTGTGGCCCAGGAGCTGGCGGCGGCGGCGGCGGTGGATACTACGGCGGCGGCGGCGGCGGCGGATACCGCGGCAATGGCGGCGGCGGTGGTACGCAAATTGCCGGTGGTGCTGGTGGAGCAACTGGCTTCCCTTCTTCTGGTGGCGGTCCTGGTCTGGATGGTGCACTTGGAGTTGGAGGCGCCGGTGGACATGCTCCTGCCAATAACCAGACTGGTAGTCAGTCAGGAACAGACGGTGGTGTAGGTGGTGGCTTTGATGGCGGTAATGGCATCGATTCTCCAGGAAACACCTGGGTAGGTGGTTCCGGTGGCGGTGGCTCCAGCTTTGTTGGAACAGCCGGAATGGCAAACACTATGTCTGATGTACAGGCAGGAAACGGTTTTGTAAGATTCACTTACACGGTTTTATCTCCTGCCATGCTTGTTCAAACGGAAGGACTGCCTAGCGGTTCCGAGTTCCCTGTTGGTACCACGATCAATACATTTGTGATTACGGATAATTCCGGAAATACGGCTTCATGTAGTTTCGAAGTAACGGTTAACGATGAAGAAGATCCACAGATTACCTGCCCGGATAATGTAGAGATCACAACAAGCAACCTGGGTAATCTGGGTGATTGTGCCGGAACTTATGAGTGGGAGCATCCAATGCCTACAGACAATTGTGACATCGCCGACATTGATTTCACTTACACCAATCCTGATGGTTCCATTGACGGACCTTATGATGGTGAGCAGATCTCTGATGGTACCATTCCTACAATGGCCAGCCACAATTTCGCTCAGGGTGTTACAACGGTTACTTACTATGTAACAGACGTTCACGGCAACACAACAACCTGTACGTTCACCGTAACTGTTACAGATGATGAGGCGCCAATTTTTGAAAATTGTCCTACAGCCATGATCATGATCGCCAACGATCCGGATCAGTGTAGCGGCAAAGCAAACTGGCAGCCACCTGTAGCGACTGATAACTGTTTACCACTGGTAATTTCTGCACCTGGTGATCCACAACCTGGTACCGTGGTGCAAACCGGTGGCCCATTACCAGGTACGCCAATTGACATTACTTGTCCTCCAACGCCGATAAACATTACTTATCAGGCAACAGACGGATCGGGTAATACTTCAGAGTGTACTTTCCAGGTAATGGTTATTGAAACACAGAAACCCGAGTTTGATGCGGATATCACCATGCCAAATGATACTACAGTAGATTGTCACTCTGTTCCGACAAACTGCGTGTATCATGGTAACGGCATTTGCACGCCATTGACCAACAATGATGTGCACGATAACTGTACCGATCCGGAAGATCTGGAAATAGTATTTACAGAAGAAAGTACGCAGTGCAATGATCCTTCTATGTGCTGCTACTATACATACCACCTGACAAGAACCTGGACAATTTCTGATTGCTATGACAATGAGTTGGTTCATGTTCAGGAAATTGAAGTGCAGGATACAACCAAGCCAATGGCTGTCTGTAAAGACATTACCATCACGCTTGATCCATTTGGAAATGTAAACATTACTCCAAAGGATCTGGATGGAGGATCAACAGACAATTGCGCTGATCCACAATACCTGACCTTCTCAGCGCCACAACTGGCCTTTGCTTGTCAGAACCTGGGTGTGAATTATGTGACCTTGACAGTGACCGATCCATGCGGAAACTTCGACACTTGCACAGCAATTGTCACCGTACTGGAAGGCATAGGTAAATGCGATCCTGAATACGACTACGATGGCTCAGATCCATGTGTATGTCTGGACAATGCTACTAACCTGACCAATGGTCAGTTTGGTGAATTCGTTCAGATCCATGCACTTGGAGGCCAGACCTGGACGATTACATCAGTATCCGGACTGTACCTGGCTACCAGCCCGGCTCCTCCGGCTGCTCCGATACCAGTTACAGTGGGTACACTGTTGGTGAACGGTACTGCTGATGGTGTGGATAACAACAACAACGGCATGATCGATGAATTTGAAGAGATCGTATTCTACACGTTCAATGGTCGTCACGTTGAGGGAATTGGCTACACAGCTACGTTTACCAATGATTTGGGTCAGACACTGACGCTTACGAACAAGTGTTACTACCCAACGCCTGTGTTCACCAACCTGGAAGACATCCTGTGTCTGGGAACTCCGCCATTTACCATTGAAATGGCGGATGAAAATGGCGGTGACGGAAATGTCGTTCCTGGTTCGATCATGGTTGACGGTGTGCCAACAAACATCTTTGATGCGGCGGCACTTGGTCTGGGTCAACACCTAGTAATGGGTATATTTGATGCAGGTCCAGCATTGCCAAATCTATATGTAAATGGCGTATTGGTTGGAGGCACCATGGCAGAAGCACTTGCTGATCCTGGTTGTCAACAGAAGATTTCTCAATATGTCAATATTGTGGAAACACCTGACCAGTTGCATTGTAATGACCTGGTACACGTATCCATTGATGCAGATTGTATTGCGGTGATTAACCCGGATGATGTTCTGGAAGGCACATACTACTGCTACGACGACTTTGTAGTGGAAGTAGATAAAACCCTGCCTTACGGTAATGGTCCATGGCTGCCACCGGTATTTGATGCAACTGATATTGGTAAGACATATTATTACCGTGTAAGACACATTACTGGTGGTCCGAACCTCTGTTGGGGTGAAATCAAGATTGAGGATAAACTGGCGCCTGCGCTCACCTGTCCTCCAGATCTGACGATTGCCTGCAGTGAGTCAACAGACGTATCTCATCTGGGAGATGTTGCCATCCAGGATTGCAGCACTACTACAACAGTAATTGATGATGAATATGCAGATAATGGCAACTGTAATGATCCACGTGCCTTCCTGTATCGCACCTGGTTGGTAACAGATGCCTGGGGTAATCAGTCGGTTTGCTCTCAAACCGTTACGATCACGCCATTCGATCTGGATGATGTTGTTTGGCCGGATGATGCTCAGGTAGATTGTGAGGATACTTATCTGAACCCTGCCGGTATTGCATCCATCAACACAGGCGAGCCTAGCATCAATGGAGCTTCCATCGTAGGAAGTGTATGGTGTGGCGCTCAGGTTGGATACACAGATGAGATTTACTATGGTTGCGGTGGCACATTCACCGTATTGAGAACCTGGGGCGTATTGAACAACTGTTTGCCAGTTGGCCAAGGCAACCCAATCTCACATGTACAGAGAATCGAAGTGGTTGACCTGGGAGGTCCTCAGTTTGATTGTCCGGTATCTGCGACGGTATCTACCGATCCACTGACATGCTGCTCTACAGCTGCCTTGCCGGATATGATCATTTCTGAAGGATGTTCCAAGATCCTGAATCTGGAAGCCAAAGTAACTGGTACAGATCCTGCGACAGGTAACATCATCACCTTTACGGTTCCTGGCCACCTGGGCGACTTCCCTGGTAACAACTACTGGAACCCGGATACGCTGGCGATATTTGACTATACACAGTGCTTGCCATTGGGTACCTACAATGTTCGCTACAAAGCATCCGATCAGTGTGGTAACACTTCGTTCTGTTTCTTCGAACTTACTGTTGCCGACTTGATTCCACCTGTAGCATCCTGTGACCAGCAAACGGTGGTTGGCATCAATGGAGATGATCCAAATGATTGCTACACACCTGCAGATGGTTGCGACGGAGCCGGTGTAACATGGGTGAAAGCAAGCACCTTCGATGATGGTTCATATGATAACTGTAATCAGGTGAAAGTCAGCATCCGCCGCATGGCTCCATACTCAGATTGTATTGAAAATCTGAGCCACGATCCATGCTACCCTGGCGGTGAAAGTGAATACGACCTTGCCATTGCTGAAGCAGATTCTATCAAGTTCTACTGCTGTGAAGTAGGAGATACACAGACTGTGATCCTGCGTACATATCAGGTTGATCTGAATGGAGACTATGTGCTTGGTACAGATGGTGAGCCGATTTACAACGAGTGCATGATCCAGGTAGAGGTTCAGGATAAGATCAAGCCATATTGTGTGGCTCCTGATAATGTAACCGTTACCTGTGAGGAATTTGATGCAAGCCTGTGGTTGTATGGTGTGGCAGATATCGTAGATAACTGCTGTCTGGATACCACGAAGATGTATCAGGGACATTGTGGATTGACACATTCAGTCAACTACTCACAATTTGATACGGTTTGTAACAAAGGAACACTGGTACGTACTTTCCGCGCATTCGATTGTCACGGTCAGTCCAGCCAGTGTACACAGCGCATCGTGGTGAACTACGAGCAGGATTACTATGTACGATTCCCGAACGATGTGATCGTAACGGTTTGCGATGGAACGGGCAACTACGGTGAGCCTACCTTCTTTGGTGAGGATTGCGAATTGCTCGGAACATCTTACACAGACCAGATATTTACGGTTGTACCGGATGCCTGCTTCAAGATTGAACGTACCTGGAAAGTTATCAACTGGTGTACTTTCGATCCAAACGGAGGTTGTGTGAACGTGCCGAACCCGAATCCGAATGCGACTTCGAATCACCCGTCAAATCTGCCGGGTCCGATTGTAAGTCCAATTCAGACAAGTGGAGATCCATGGAAATCTACCATTGTTAAGATTCTGCCTACGGACCCAACATCAACGAATTACTCGATCTTCTATGATCCGAATGCCAACTGCTACACATACAAGCAGATCATTAAGATCATCGATACACAGGATCCTGTAATCGAGTGTCCGGATTCAACGGTGACCATATGTGACGTAACAGATAATGATGCCGATCTTTGGAATACACCTGATTGGTGGGATGGTGCGAATGAGGTTCATGATCTCTGCGAAGCGCCGTCAGACATTTGCATCACAGCTACTGACTTCTGCTCAGGCTCCAACATCAACTTCGAGTACCAGTTGTTCCTGGATCTCGACGGTGACGGAGTGATGGAAACAATGGTGAACAGCACACAGCTGGGTAGCCAACCTGGTGGATTGGGATGGAATAACATCCTGTACGGTAATGTAACAGGTGTCGGACAACCTAGAGCGTTCGACAACCGTTCCGTTCCGGTTAACCAGAAATGGGGCTTTGCCATCCAGGAAACTGTTTCCGGTACAGATAAGACTGCTTGTGTGAAGTTTAACACCTTCCAGAATCAGAGCACTTACGTGGCGCCACAGTTGCCACCTGGAAACCACAAGATCAAGTGGTTTGTATCAGATGGTTGCGGTAACGAATCTGTTTGCGAATATCCGATCGTGATCAGAGACTGCAAGGCGCCAACAGTGGTTTGTCTAAACGGTCTGAGTGTGAACATCATGCCAACCGGTATGATCCAGTTGTGGGCTTCTGACTTCCTGCAATATGCAGAGGACAATTGCACACAAACACCACTCATCCAGTATGGCATACGCAAGTGCGGTACAGGCACTGGCTTCCCGGTTGATGCACAGGGCAACCCGATCACCAGTGTGACATTCGATTGCACCGAGTTGGGTACTCAGTGTGTTGAATTGTGGGCCATCGATCTGGCCGGCAATGCCGACTATTGCGAAACGTATGTGATCGTTCAGGATAATGACGGTAACTGCCCGAATGGCAATACGGTGAACGTATCCGGTGTGTTGAAAACCGAGATTGCTGATGGCGTAGAAGAAGCGGATGTGAACATCACCGGTTCGGTGAACTTCGCTCCTCCGTTCTCATACTTCGACATCACTGACAACAACGGTATTTACGAGATCAAGAACTCTGTTCCGATCGCTGCCGATATGACAATCAGTCCGTTGAAAGACGATAACCCGTTGAACGGTGTAACTACTTATGACCTTGTGTTGATGAGTAAACACATTCTGGGTATCGAGCCACTTGGAAGTCCGTACAAGATGATTGCGGCGGATGCGAACAAGTCTAACTCGATCACCACGTTCGATATCGTTGAATTGCGTAAACTGATCCTTGGTATTTACACCGAACTGCCAAACAATACATCCTGGAGATTTGTGGATAAAAATTATGCATTCCCGAATGCGGCTAATCCATTCCAGGAGCAGTTCCCTGAAAATATCTCCATCGCGAACGCCATTGTCAACCAGCTTGGTGAAGACTTCGTTGGGGTGAAGATCGGTGACGTGAACAACACAGTTGTGGCAAACAGCCTGATGGTATCAGATGAACGTACGAATGGCACAATGCTGTTTGATGTAGACGATCGTCTGGTGAAAGCAGGTGAAACCTTTGATGTGACATTCACCGCTGCAGAACGCAGTCAGGGTTATCAAATGACACTGAAACTGAATGGTCTGGAAGTATCCGAGATCACGGAAGGTGATCATGTTTCCAGCAACAACTTCGGTGTGTTCAACGATGCATTGACAGTATCAATCGACGGATCTGATTCCTTCACTGTTACATTCCGTGCGAACAAAGCAGGTAAATTGAGTGAAATGCTGGCCGTTTCAAGCCAGATCACCAAAGCTGAAGCTTACAACATGGATAACAACAGATTGGAAGTTGCACTGAGATATGATCACAAAACCATCTCAGGTGTAGGTTTCGAACTGTATCAGAACCAGCCAAACCCATTTGTGAACAGAACGGTTATCGGTTTCCACCTCCCAGAGGCAAGCGAAGCAACCCTGACTGTTTACGATGAAACAGGCAAACTGGTGTACACGCAGAAAGGTGACTTTGCGAAAGGCTATAACGCATTTGCAATTGATCGCCAGTTAGTTAAAACGACAGGTATTCTTTGGTATCGTGTTGAAACCAACAGCGATAGCGCTAACCGGAAAATGATCCAGACTAAATAGGATCACTGCTGATTAGCACAAAGATTGAATAAAAGAAGCCAGTCCAATTTTGGGCTGGCTTCTTTGTTTTTGTGGATAAATGAGCTGGTTTTTGAAAATGCAAATTGTTGGGCTTTAGATGTTGGGCCTCTCCGAGGCCAGATGTTTTTTCGGGGATCGCCTGGGTTAGAGGTATTTGGCCTCTCCGAGGCTCTAGATGTTGGGCCTCTCCGAGGCCTTGTTTGGGTGTTTTGGATTGGCTTTGGGCAGTAATCACCTCTCCGAGGTCTTGTTTGGGTGTTTTGGATTGGCTTTGAGGCTCTAGATGTTGGGCCTCTCCGAGGCCTTGTTTGGGTGTTTTGGATTGGCTTTGAGTAGTAATCTTCTTCTCCGAGGGATTGTATGAACCCTTGGATTGGATTTGAGCAGTAATCGCCTCTCCGAGTGTTTGAACCATTGGATTGAAGTTGAGCTATAATCGTCTTTGCGAGGCTGATTTCCAACACCATATGGCTTCGGCGAGGCCAAAATTCAATTAACCTGAACGTTGGGTGCCGTCATTGGCCTCGGAGAGGCCAAACCCAGTTAGCCCGTCGAGTGGTGGGAGATTATACAGGCCTCGGAGAGGTCAAATATCATTTGACCGAGTTTTGGGAGATTGTACCGGCCTCGGAGAGGCCCAACAATGTAGGGATATGGGGCCAAAGAATTGACCATTTTTCAATTGAGGAAAACGCGAACGCCAAGTTAATGGGCGACTGTACAATGTATTAGTTAATGGTTTACGCTTACTTAATTTGAAATGAACTATCCACCCTCAATCACATAAATCCCGAATCGAATTCGGGATAATCGTCAATTAAAAAACACCGTTTTCTATGGTGGAGGCCATCAATATTTAAAAATGCCTTAGCGAGTAAAAACAAAAAAAGCCCCGCTTTCAGAAAATCTCTGAAAACGGGGCTTTTTTTAATTATTGGAACTTGACTTATCGATTCATAGATTCCAGGAACTCTTCATTGCTGCTGGTATGCATCATCTGTTTCTTCATAAACTCCATGGCTTCTTCGGGTTTCATATCCGCCAGGTGATTACGTAAAATGAACATACGCTGTAATGTATCCTTGTCGAGTAGAAGATCTTCGCGACGGGTGCTGGATTTCGTAAGGTCGATGGAAGGGTAGAGTCTGCGGTTCGCCAGGTTGCGGTCGAGTTGCAGTTCCATATTACCGGTACCTTTAAATTCCTCAAAAATTACCTGATCCATCTTGGAGCCTGTGTCTATAAGGGCAGTAGCCAAAATAGTAAGGGATCCACCATGTTCAATGGCACGGGCAGCACCAAAGAATTTCTTTGGTTTTTGTAATGCAGTAGCTTCAACACCTCCAGACAATACCTTACCTGAGGCTGGAGCCACTGTGTTGTAGGCTCTGGCCATACGGGTAATAGAATCCAGTAGGATTACCACATGGTGACCGCTTTCAACCATACGCTTGGATTTATCGAGTACGATATTAGCCAGTCGAACGTGGTTTTCAGCTGATTCATCAAAAGTAGAAGCAACAACCTCTGCTTTTACATTTCGGCGCATATCGGTTACCTCTTCCGGTCTTTCATCGATCAGCAACACGATCACATAGCACTCAGGGTGATTTTTAGTGATCGCGTTGGCAATATCTTTCAACAGGAAGGTTTTACCCGTTTTGGGTTGCGCTACGATCAATCCCCTTTGTCCTTTCCCGATTGGCGTAAACAAATCGATGATCCGGTTGCCGAAGTCACGGCCACTGGTGCTGGTTAACAGGGAGAACTTAGATGTTGGAAACAGTGGTGTGAGGTAATCAAAAGGTACGCGGTCTCGCACGTCTTTTGGATCCAGGCCGTTGATCTTGCTAACCTTAAGCAGTGCAAAATATTTTTCACCTTCCTTAGGAGGTCTAATGGCTCCTCGAACGGTGTCGCCGGTTTTGAGACCAAAGAGTTTAATTTGAGAAGGAGAAACGTAAATATCGTCCGGACTGGTTTGGTAGTTATAATCCGGGGAGCGAAGGAAACCATATCCATCGGGCATCATTTCGAGAGTTCCCAGACCTTCGATAATACCATCCAATTCCACATCAAATTTCTCTTTTGGAATTTCCGGCATCACTTCCGGCTCTTGCTCCTTTGTGTTGCTTTTGGAATCGGTATTGGTCACTTGTGGACGCGCTACCATTTCGTCATCATCGTCCATGGGTGTTTGTGGTGTGTATTCCTCTTCTTCCAGATTGCTGAGTTTGGCAGCTTCCGGGTCATAAAGCCCCGGGCTTCCGGGTTTTTGCTGTGGTCGGTTTCTGTCTCTATCGCGATTTCTGCGATCTTCCCAGCGATTGCGGTCGCGGTTATTGCGCCGATCGTCCCAGTCTTTTCTGCGGCCTTCCTGATTCTGTGAGGATTTTTCCTGTGAGCCAGAACGTTCGCGATTTTGTTGTTGCTGTGGGCGGTTATCGCGTTGGCGATTTTGGTTGTCACGGCCTGGGTTTTGATTTCTGGCACCTGAATCGTTTGATCTTTGCGTGCTGCCGGAATTACCGCCTGAATTGCTCTGTTTACTGTTTGGGGAACTTTTTTCAGGCTCAGCCGCCTTTTCTTGTTTGTCAGTTCCTTTTGAAGCCGGTTTTCTGGGTCTCCTTCCTGTTTGAGGGTTCGGTTCATCTACAACCGGTACATCTTTATTGGAAGAATTTTTTTCGGAAAGCGCCTGTTCATCAAGAATTTTATAGATCAGGTCTTGCTTGAGCATTTTATTATAGCCCTTGATACCAATATTCTGGGCGATTTCCTTGAGCTCGGTTACTAGCTTGTCGTTAAGCTGTAAAATGTCGTACATGGTGGGATTGAAATGTTTAAAAAAAGAAATACGGGCCAATTACCGTAAGAAATGGATCATTGATGCTGGACCCGTTAGGTGGGAAAATTTACATTAAAAGGAAGGTTGGAACCATTCCTGTTGTATGATTTGTTTTAAAAATAGAACTTAGTTGAACAATAGAATCACAAGAATCAGGCCTATTAAAAGGCTGTATACCTGAGAGGTCTGGGTATGAAATGGTTGAAATTTAATTTTCAAAAGTCTGCCAAAGTACTCAAAACAACCTCAAGACAAGCCGGGCAAACTGGTTGAAAAAGAAAAAAGAGACAGTAAAGGAATGTGGGTTCTGAGGTTGACGGCTGGCACCGACTAATTCGATTTGAGCACGGCAAAGATAATCCTGTTTTTAAATTCACCCTATCTTCGCGCAGATTTTTACCCTGAGCCAATGGTTTTTTGTCAAAATTTTCCTTTTTGCAACGAAAACCTATTCAAATAACGCTCTAATGCAGGGATTGTTGCCAAATATGAAGCGCATATTCTGGTGTTTAAATGATTTCACAGATAACATCCACTGTTTTATAAAGCTATTTGAAGGAATTTCCAGTCCTTTGTGATCACAATAAATCAATCAACTTTTCCCTTCACATTTCTATCATTAACAGTACAATGCTCCAACTTAAAACGATACGCGACGAAAAAAGACGGATACTGAAAGGCCTTAGAAAAAGAAACTGGTCGGATGATCAACTCAAGATTGTTAATCAGGTGATTAAGCTGGATGAGGCCAGAAGAAGTGGGCAAAAAGCCGTTGATGATTTACTTGCCGAACAAAACAAAATGGCCAAGCAGATCGGTCAGTTGATGGCTCAGGGCAAAAAAGAGGAAGCGGAGACAATGAAAACGATCGTTGCTGGTTACAAGGAACAGTCAAAGGCCCTGGAAGAGCAACAACGTCAAATTCAAGCAGACCTTGATGAACTCCTGTACAGCATCCCAAATTGCCCGCATTCAAGTGTGCCCGCCGGTAAAACACCGGAGGATAATACGGTGGCAAAGGACTGGGATAAGCCATTTCCCGAACTTCCGGCAGACGCCCTGGCTCACTGGGATCTCGGTAAAAAATACAACCTTTTCGACCTTGAACTTGGTGTTAAATTGACAGGTGCCGGTTTTCCTGTGTACCGTGGCAAGGGTGCCAGGCTGCAGAGAGCTTTGATCCAGTTTTTCCTCGATGAAGCAGGTAAGGCTGGCTTTGAGGAGATTATTCCACCACATTTGGTAAATGAAGACTCTGCCCGAGGCACAGGTCAATTGCCTGATAAAGAAGGGCAGATGTATCACTGCACCGAGGATAACCTGTATCTGATACCCACTGCGGAAGTTCCGGTTACCAACATTGTCAGAGACGATATTCTCGCTGAGAAAGATTTTCCTATCAAGATGACTGCCTACACCCCGTGTTTTAGAAGGGAAGCAGGCGCGTGGGGCGCCCACGTACGTGGCCTGAATCGCGTTCACCAGTTTGACAAGGTTGAGATCGTGGTAATAGAGCATCCGGACAAATCTTACAAAACCCTGCAATCCATGCTTCGACATGTTGAAAAACTGATGAAGAAACTGGAATTGCCTTATCGCATCCTGTTGCTGTGCGGCGGTGATATGGGTTTTGCATCTGCGAAAACATATGATTTTGAAGTGTGGTCTGCTGCACAGAAACGCTGGCTGGAAGTAAGCTCTGTGTCTAATTTTGAGACTTATCAAACCAACCGTTTGAAGACTCGTTACAAAGATGCAAATGGTCAAACCCAATTGGCCCACTCATTAAATGGTTCGGCCATGGCTCTTGCCAGAATCGTGGCAGCTTTGCTGGAAAACAACCAAACAGCTGAAGGTATTGCGATCCCTAAGGCTTTGTGGAAGTATACGGGCTTCAAAATGATCTGATCATTTCTGTAACCTGAACCTGCCCTTTTAGTGTCGAAAAAACACTCGCCGATAAATGATCTAAGTTTATCGAATAATTAAGTTTATTTTATAAACCAAATTTATATTTGTCCAATGAAAAGACAAATACTTACCCTCCTGTTGACGGGCATTAGTGCCATGGTACTAGCCCAGACAACCCTGGTAAAAGGTATTGTTACAGACAAATCGAAGCAAGCACTTATCGGTGCCAACGTGTTTTTACAAGACACCTACGATGGCGCCACCACGGATGCCGAAGGGAGATTTCAGTTTGAGACTGAGGAGACAGGTGAACAGGTGCTTCAGGTGAACTATCTTGGGTATGACTCTCTGGTTCAGCAACTTATGCTCAATGGCGAAGCTCAGGATCTGAACCTGGTGATGCGCGAAAGTTTCAACGAACTGAAAGTCGTGGTGATCTCAGCCGGTGCGTTTGAAGCGAGTGATGAGAAAAAGACGACGGTTTTAAAACCTCTTGACATAGTAACAACTGCCTCCGCGGGTGGTGATACCTATGGCGCTCTGAAAACATTACCCGGCGCGCAGGTTTCTTCGGGTGATGAAACGGGTTTATTTGTGCGCGGTGGTTCTGGTACAGAAGCACAGACGTTTATTGATGGTATGTTGGTGCGAACGCCATTTTCTACCAGCACACCGGATTTTGCAGCGAGGGGTCGTTTTAGCCCATTCCTGTTTAAAGGCACTATTTTCAGTACCGGAGGCTATTCTGCACAATACGGACAGGCTATGTCATCAGCGCTGGTTCTGGAAACACAGGATCTTCCGGATCGTTCGTCGGGTACATTTGGCTTGTCGAGTGTTGGATTGAATTACGGTCAACAAAAGCTGTGGAAAGAAAAACAACGCTCTCTAGGTGTGAGTATAAACTACGCAAACCTGGCGCCCTATTTCTGGATCGTAAAGCAGAAGCCAAACTTCACTAAAACCCCAAACGGATCCAATGTTGACCTTATTTTCCGCCAGAAAACGAAGCATAACGGCATGCTGAAATTTTACGGGTATTACAGCAACGGTGGGGTAGGGTTTGAAACAACAGCACCGGACGGCGGTATTTTCGGATTTGATGTAAGCAACCACAACTTATACACCAATCTAAACTGGAAAGGTCTGCTGCGAGATAAATGGAAACTGGCCATTGGTACATCCTATTCTCAGGACTGGAACAGAATTTCATCCTCTTATAATGTTGGATTCATTAACCCGGATACATTCAAGGTTAATAACTCGCTCTTACAGGTGAGAGCGGTGGCTACCCGGTTTTTGGGACGCCTCACATCTTTACGGTTTGGGGTTGAAAATCTGTATTTTACTGATGGCTTTAAAAGCGATCGATTTGGCAATAGCGAGCTTTCCGACAACTATTCGGCACTTTTTGCTGAGTCTGATCTGTATATAACTACACGCTTGGTCACGCGGCTGGGTTTAAGGGGTGAATACTCTACCTTGCTTGAAAAAGCCACCATTGCCCCGCGCGTCTCTTTGGCTTATAAATTCGGAGATAACGATCAGGTGTCCTTTGCCTGGGGGCATTTTTATCAAAAAGGAGATAGTTTGCTGCGCTGGCAAACACAGTTCAACGGTCAGATCCCCGGATTTCAAAGAGCTGAGCATTATATCCTGAATTACCAGTACATCAAAAGCGATAGGACATTCCGGGTAGAGGGTTTTTACAAAAAGTACAAAGACCTGATTACGACTGTTGACAAGCTTGGAAACGATGGTGATGGATATGCACAGGGCCTGGAATTGTTTTACCGGGATAAAAAAAGCATCCCCGGGTTTGATGTATGGCTGTCTTATTCCTGGCTGGACACGAAAAGGCGTTTTCAGTGGTACCCGGAATCTGCTCAGCCAACTTTTGCGGCAAATCACATTGCAACCTTGGTGGCTAAAAAGTTCTTTTTTAAACTCAGAACAAATGTGGGTATGTCCTACAGCTATTCTACCGGGCGACCCTATTTCAACCCGAATCGTCCGCTGGATGAATTCCTGTCAGACAAAACCCCGGCATATCAAAACCTTAGCCTTACTTTGAGCCACCTGACTACAATCGGCAAAGCATTTACCGTGATAGTATTGAATGTTTCAAATATCTTGAATCAGGAGCAAATATTCAGCTACCGCTATTCCCCTGATGGAACCATGCGCACAGCCATTACACCGGCTGCCAGGCAGTTCTTTTTTGTAGGCGCATTTTTGAGTTGGGGAACCGACCGGCGTCAGGAAGTAATTGACAATCAGAATTAAATCCACATAAATCCGATCATAACAAAACAACTTAACTATGAAAAAAGCACTCTCTGTTCTCCTGTTGTTCGTCTTTGCAGTCTCCATGCAGGCCCAAACCACCAACAGCAAATTTGTAAAAGCCATGGAAAAAGCACTGGCAGTTCTGGACACGGCCACCACCTATGAGCACTGGCTTGATGCATCCAATAATTTTGAAAGGATTTCTTTGAAAGAAACCAAGGAATGGCTGCCGGCTTATTACGTGGCTTTGTGCCAGACTATGGCATTCAATCTGTCAAAAGATGCTGAGAAACAGGAACTCTTCGCTAAAAAGGCGCAGGAGTTTGTGGATAAGGCCGATAAACTTCAGCCCGATAATTCCGAGATATACGTATTAAAAAGCATGGTGTCTGGCTTGTTCATTCGAATCAATCCAATGGTAAACGGCCAGAAATACGGCCCGATCGCAGGTATGGAGTTGGAAAAAGGCATGAGCCTGGACCCTGAAAATCCACGCGGATATATGCAAAAAGGCATTTCGCTGTTTTTTACACCTGAGCAATGGGGTGGTGACAAGGTCAAAGGGAAAGAGCTGATGGAAGAAGCCGAAAAGAAATTTGATACCTTTAAACCTGCCAGCACCATTCATCCTGCCTGGGGTAGAGAAATGAATGAAGCCATTTTGGAAATGGCGAATCAGTAATGGCAGATGCAGAATTCGATGTATTTTTGTTGAAACCTTAAACATTCATTTTTGATGGATGTTATTATCGGTTACTACATTAGATTTTCAAAAACCCAGGCGATACTTAAAAAGCTCAAACCATGTTAATTATCATCAGTATTGTTTTCGCAGTCATTGGCTTTATCATAAGCAATGTTCTCAAAAGCAAATTCAAAAAATATTCACAAGTTGGATTGTCTAACGGCATGAGTGGCGCAGAAGTGGCGGCAGCCATGCTAAAGCACAGCCAGATCTATGACGTTCAGATCACTCAGGTAGAAGGACAGTTGACTGACCACTACAACCCGCAGACCAAAACGGTTAACCTTAGCCATGATGTGTATTATGGCCGTTCTGTAGCGGCCGCTGCGGTTGCTGCGCACGAATGCGGGCATGCTGTTCAGCATGCCACTGCATATAGCTTCCTGCAAATGCGTTCGTCGCTTGTGCCGGTCGTAAGCATTGCGGCAAACCTGCAACAGTACGTATTCATGCTCGGATTTGTAGGAATCGGTATGTTCAAAAGTCCAATCTTTTTGATCATCGCATTGGTGCTTTTTGGCATTACCACGCTGTTCAGTTTGATTACCCTTCCAGTGGAATTTGATGCCAGCCATCGGGCGCTGGTTTGGCTCGACAACAGCGGATTTGCCCGCGGCGCTGAGTATGACGGTGCAAAAGATGCCCTTACCTGGGCCGCCATGACCTACGTTTCAGCAGCTTTGGCAGCATTGGTGCAGTTTCTGTACTTGCTGTGGATGCTGGTTGGAAGTCGGGACTAATCCCAAAAAAGACATTTCAACGCCTGTCCGAATAATTCGGGCAGGCTTTTTTATGTACATTCGTTTGGGATAGTCAATCACTTGTCTCGTAGTTTTACTGCTCAAATCCGGAAAATGAAATTTAGCCAGACTATGTTATTCAGCGCTTTGTTGCTGGTTTCGATCGCGCAAAGCTGTGCAAATGGAGGAGCAGACAATACGCCTTTTAATGCACAAATTCTTCCGGCAGCATCCAAAATTACAGACGTTCGCATTACCGATTTGAATTGCTGGGTGGAAAAAGATCAGTTTTGTGTGTGCGGCATCTGTGTGAATGAAAGTCCCAATTGGCAAAAGATCTGGTTACAAGGCTCACCAATAAATGCGATGGGAGAGTCAGTCCGCATCCATGGTTCCAACGCTGCCATATTCCCCACATTTTCATCAGCGATAGCTCCCAGCGGCAGAACTTCTTTTTTAGCCTTTTGGCCTCTTAGTGACTTTGAAGGTCAACCTGATTCCTGTCACGTAACGGTAGCGGGTGCAACCCAAATGAGTGCCGGACCAGTATTATTGGTAGATCAAATCAGTGCTGTAAAAATGTTGGTACCTTCAAAACAGGATTCGAGTATACAAGAAGAGGTAGCCTTGCAGATTAATGCTGTTTTGAATAATCCTTTGTCCATGCAAGCGCAGCATCCGCGTCTGGAGTTGTTGCTTTTTGGCAAAGACAATCGTCTGTGGTTTACGACCATGCTTAATCCAGAGGACCCACAAACCAGGCAAATGATGGGTTTGGAACGAGAGGGACCAATGCAAGCCGGAGAAAAGCGTGGGGTAGGGGTATATGCTTTTTATGAAAGGCTTCCGAAAGCATTACAGGAAACCAGGATTGGAAGAGTGGAAATGCTGGCCTTTGAGGAAAGGTGAGGTGTAGAACAGGAATATTATACAATAACAAATAAATATATCAGGAACTAATGATGGGTCAACTGAAACGTTTCATACTATCAATACTGAATTATATCCGCCACAAAAAATCATACTCACAAGATGGTGAGGATGTCGCATTACTTGGCTTTTACGAGGGAGTAAAGCACTATAAGGGGTTCTATGTTGACATTGGAGCGCATCATCCTGTGAGGTTTTCAAATACCCATTTGTTTTACAAACTAGGTTGGAGAGGTATTAATATTGACCCTACGCCAGGAAGTATGAAAGCATTCAGGTTTTGGCGCCTTCGGGACATCAATCTTGAGATTGGTATTGGCGCACAAAATGATACATTGAAATTTTTCTGCTTTAATGATCCTGCGCTGAACACATTTGACGCACAGGTTGCTCAGCAACGCAATACTGGTAAACCATACAAGGTAATCCGTGAAGTTGAAATACCGATTCGGCCCTTGATAGATGTTTTAATTGAACATCTTCCTAAAGGACAGGTGATAGATTTTATTTCGATTGATGTTGAAGGTTTGGATCTGGAAGTACTTCAATCTAATGACTGGCAGAAGTGGAGTCCGAAATTCGTGCTGGTTGAGGATCATGAGTTCCAGATAGAGCAGTTGGAAAAATCCAAAATTTATGTATTTTTGAAAAGCCAGGGTTACCGTATTTCAGCGGTTCTGAAAAGGACTATCATCTATCAGAAAATCGTTAACTAACCAAAACCTATCAATTATGCCCCAGATTACCCTTCGAAACCTGTTTATTCCTTTTTTTCTATTCTATTTCATCGTTTCAGTTTCTGCACAAAAGGATACTGAATTTTGGTTTGTAGCACCCGAAATTAGTCAGGGGAACTACGATTACGACCGCCCGGTTGCTTTTTGGATGTCAACTTATGACGCACCCGCGACAATTGTGATTTCTCAACCGGCTAATTCGGCTTTTGTCCCCCAAACGCTGGTTCTACCGGCTAATACGAGCGGTAATATTACTTTCCCTCCTTTTTTCGGTTTCGTGGAGAATACACCTGCCAATACGGTTTTAAATCATGGTTTTTTTCTAAAGTCGACTGCCCCTATATCGGTTTATTATGAAGTTATCGGAGGCCTAAAATCAAATCCTGATATTTTCGCTTTAAAGGGTAAAAATGCCCTTGGCAACTCTTTTTACATACCTATACAAAATAAAATTTCCAATCCCAATACCCACTTTCCTCTTCCACATGCTGCATTTGACATTGTCGCAACAGAGAATAATACTACTGTAAATATTACGCCTTCGAAGCCAATAGTTGGACATGCCGCAGGGTTCCCGTTTTCAATTGTGTTGAATAAAGGTCAAACCTATTCTGCCCAGGCAGTTGGTCAATCAGCATCTGAACATCCATCCGGATCCTATGTGACATCTAACAAGCCAATTGCTATTACCATTAAGGATGATTTGTTGTCTTCAGGAGATTTTTACGGAGGGTCTTGCAGGGATATGATTGGTGACCAAATAATTCCCGTAAAGAACCTTGGCTCAAAATATATAGTACAGAAGGGTATATTAAATACAACAGAGGATGCTTTTGTGGTTGGAACTGAACCCAATACTGAATTAAAAATTGACGGGATAATCAAAGGGTATATTGGCGGCGGACAAATATTTAATCTGCCGGTAAATAATGTACATTTTATCGAAGCATCGGCACCTGTATATGTATTGCAAATTACCGGTAATGGATGTGAAATTGGAGGAGCCGTTCTGCCGCCATTGGACTGCAGTGGCTCTGAAACAGTTCGATTTGTACGATCCACAGATGAACCATTTTTTCTGTTTTTAACTACTACTGCTGGCTTGGAGACAGGTTTTTTATTAAATGGAAATCCACTCCCATCGAATACTTTTCAGATAGTACCAGGCTCAAATGGGGAATTCGTGGCTGCTACATTTTTAATGTCACCTTTTCAGGTACCTGTTGGGTTTTCTTCCATTGTTGAAAATTCTTTGGGAGATTTTCAAATGGGTTTTCTGAATGGAGCATCCTCTGCTACTGGTTGTAGATATGGCTATTTCTCAGATTTTGGCAACAATATTCAGGTGAAAGATACGGTCACTTTTTGCCAGGGAGAAAGCATAATGTCTCATGGGTTGGAAATTTCTACAAAGGGGTTTTATGAAGTAACGGTCCCAAATGCCGATGGCTGCGACACTCTTTTTGAAATTACTGCTATAGAGAACTCGTATAAGTTCATTCAGCAGTCAATATTCTTTTGCGTAGGAGATTCTGTCACTATACATGGCAATACTTACTCACAGGAACAGATTGTGGTGGATACAATCCATGCTAATCAAACGTGCGATACCATTGCCATTTATGCACTTCAATTTGCCGAGTTTATCCCACATGAACAAACGATCTATTTTTGTCCAGGAACAAGTGTCAGTATAAACAATGTTTCATACTCAGAGCCTTCAATAGTTAAGGATACCATTCTTTCACAATCCGGATGTGATACCCTTCGTACAATAAACTTACAATGGGCTTCTTTACCCACTATATTTCGTGATTTGACGATATGCGATGGTGAATCTATCATCATAAACGGTGTTCGATACTCTGGAGAGGGTGTAGTGACGGATACGATTATTTCTTCCGGTGAAGGTTGTGATACGATCCGGATAAATACCTTGTATCAAGATGTGCCGCAACCCTTCCTGCCTGCCGATACCGTTATTTGTTATGAGGATGTAATATTGTTAAACAGCCCCTTTAATCAAACTTATTGGAACGGAACAGGACCATCAGAATCCTATTCAGTTAGAGAACCCGGACTGGTGATTGCTCAGGTTGAAAATGAAAATGGCTGTATATGGAAGGATACTATTTTGATCAATAATTGCTGTAGTGATCATAATGTCTATGTCCCCAATATATTTTCTCCTAACGAGGATGGCATAAACGATGAATTTTGCTTGTACACTATAGACGCATGCTCTGATGTTCGCTTTCGGGTTTATGACCGCTGGGGCGAACTGGTGTTTGAGTCAAAAGGCGTAGATGATTGTTGGGACGGAACATTTAGAGGCAAGAGTATGGAGAATGGGGTTTATATCTGGGTTGCCCAGATATTCTCTGATAAATCACAGTCAAGAGAAATATTAAAGGGTAGTGTAACACTAATCAGATAAGGATGCTGTTGTAATAAAGTTTAATTCCTCAAAGTGCGGTCTGTGATCATGAAATTTTAGTGTCAGGTTTTGATGTAGGGTTTGTCTGTAAAATTCTTTAAGAAGTAGTACTTATTTTAATATAAAAAATTCAGCCCATGTCCAGACTTACACTTGTATTGCTATTTATTGCTGTTTCCAGCATCCATCTACTTGCCCAAAAAGATACAGAATTTTGGTTTGTAGCTCCTGAAATCACAAAAGGCGCGAATGATTATGACCGGCCCGTTGCTTTCAGGTTTTCCACTTATTCAGCTGCTGCAACGGTTACACTTTCGCAGCCTGCTAATCCTGGATTTGTACCCATAGTTTTAAATATGGCACCAAATTCCAGCGATAAAATCCAGTTCCCACCCTTTTTTGATGATGTAGAAAACACGCCACCAGCGACAATCCTCAACAAGGGCTTTTTAATCGAAGCTACCTCGCCGATCACAGCCAGTTATGAAATTATCAGTACAACGCTTACAAATCCGGAGCTTTTTGCTTTGAAAGGCCGCAACGCTTTGGGAACACAGTTTGTGATTCCGATCCAAAATATCATAGATAATGCCAATGCGCCTAGCTATTTCCCATTGCCTCATAGCGCTTTTGATTTAGTTGCTTCTGAAGATAATACAACCGTCAACATCACACCAAGCAAGGATATTGTCGGTCATGCTGCAGGGGTTCCGTTCTCCATCACTTTAAATCGCGGTCAGACCTATTCTGCTGAAGCAGTAAGTCAGGCGGCATCGGAACACCCATCCGGTTCATTAGTAAGCGCAGATAAACCTATAGCCATCACCATTAAAGATGATTTGCTGGAATCCGGTATTGAATTTGGTGGTTTTTGTAGGGATATGATCGGCGACCAGATTGTGCCTGTTGAAAAGACGGGAACCAAATATGTCGTTCAAAAAGGCTTGCTCAATATAAGCGAATATGTATTCATTTTTGGCACACAGGATGGTACCCAAATTTTATATAACGGTGTTCCTGCGGGGACAGTAAATACGGGTGAAACACTTGCGTTATCGGTTACAGGCCAGCATTTCATAGAGTCATCACAACCGGTTTATGTCTGGCAAATTACTGGGAATGGCTGTGAAGTTGGCGCAGCTTTGATGCCGGCACTGGATTGTAGCGGTTCAAGCTCAATTCGGTTTGTGAGACCAACGAGTGAAACATTTTTGCTGTTTTTGACTACTGAGGCAGGAAATGAAGACAGCTTCACACTCAATGGCTCTGGTACAGCCATTCTCCCGAGCGCCTTTTCAGTCGTTCCTGGTTCGAATGGCCAGTATGTATCTGCCATCATTAGCTTAAACACAATTCAGGTGCCGGATAACGCCTCTTCTGTGATTGAAAATACTTCCGGCCTGTTCCAAATGGGATTTCTAAACGGCGCATCATTAGCAACCGGTTGCCGATATGGCTATTTTTCCGATTTTGGAAACCAGATTGTGATAGTAGACAGTATTAGTTTTTGCTCAGGGTCTAGCGTAACTACTCACGGAATAACCATAGATACAAGTGGGGTGTTTGAGGTGATTGGAGTTAATTCACAAGGTTGTGATACGCTTTTCCAATTCATTGCCAGCCTTATAGACCCAACGATTACACAAGAATACATCTCACTCTGCCCCGGAGAATCCATTACCATAAACGGAGAACTGTACACCCAGGCAGGCACCGTATCCGATACCCTTACTAGTAGCTCTGGTTGTGATTCGATCATCACATACACACTTACTCAATTGCCCAATCCAACCGATTCAGTTACCATTCCATTTTGTCCGGGAAGCACTGTGACCATCAATGGCGTTGTTTACGATCAGCCGGGAGTAGTCCTGGATACTGTGGCAGCAAGTTCCGGTTGCGATACCATTGTGGTGTACAATCTGGTTTCACAATTGCCGGCGCCGTCTGTAGTCTCCATTTCTTGTCCAAATAACATTAACCTCATCGCAGATCCCGGGACAACTCCATTGCCGGTAGATTACACCATGCCTATGGCGAGTAGTGATTGTCCCTGTCCGGGCGTTTCTGTTGCATTGACTTCAGGCCTGGCTCCGGGTAATCTTTTTCCTGGTGGTTTGACAGAGGTTTGCTATGAGGCCGAAGATGTATGTGGTCAGACGGCATCCTGTTGTTTTACGGTAAATGTTAGAGAAATCCAGCCCTGCGATGTTAAAGTAAATGGCTGCATGAAGTATGAACTTTTAAGTATTACGGCAGATCCCGGCCAAAACCTTACGTACAGAATCAGGGTTACCAATAACTGCCAGGACAAGCTGATTTATACAGCCATTCAAATACCTGATGGCATGGTTGCCCTGGAGCCTGAACATCTATCTGTTTTCACGTCAGAAACCGGGAGGGATTACGACATTCGCAACCCAAATTACTCGCCATTTTACTCCATCCGCTACAAATCAACTACCGACAGCATTTCAAACGGAGAATCAGATATATTCAGGTATACGCTGCCCGCGCAAGCCAACGTTACTTATATCAACATCAATTCACGCCTCGTCACTCAACAGTATTTTGAGGCGCATTTGAATACCTTTTATTGTCCGATAGGCATTACGCCGAGTGGTAACCGGGATAATGATTACAAGGTCGAACCCACAAGGGTAGTTAGTTTGTACCCTAATCCGGCAACCGGTTTAATAAATCTTGTTTTTGACAATTATGCTGACATGCCATTTCAGTGGCAGATAATGAATCTTCAAGGTCGGTTAATGGCCTCGAATTCCTCAAATACCGGTTCAGGGGTAGTGCCCATTAGCCTGCCTGCAAGTTTGCCTGATGGATTGTATTTATTGGATATCCTTTATGACAATGGTGAAAAACGAACCTTGCGTTTTGTGATCCAGGGATAAAACGTTCATTTGTAAAGGAAATCAAGAGAGTGGTTAAATAACTTGTCGAAAATTTATGTCGAAGACAAAATGAGTTCTTTAGTGCTTTGACAGAAATTTTCGACAGGTTTTTAGGTAGTTATTTAATCCAGTCATTGCCGTTCCCTTGTTAATAATGCACAAAAAGCCTTAAAAGTATACCACAAGCCGATCCGGATGCCTACTTTCGGGCCGCCAAATAATTCACCCTAATTTTGAAAACTTATGAAACAACAAACGCTGTATTGTTACGGGCTTTTTTGTGCCCTTTTTTTAAGCCTCAACCCCAGTCTTTTCTCCCAACAAAATTTTGACGTAAATCTCCGAAATGCCCAAACACGCTACGCATTAGCGCTGTCTGAAGGAGAAAATGGCATTACCCTTAACGGTCTTGAACCTGGAAATACGTATTCCATTTTAGTACTGCCGGCCACTAACCATGTTAAGGCCAATCTAGACATTGTAACTAATAGCAACGCTCAAAGCACCAAAGGCAAAGAAATCTTTCATTTCACGGCAACCAACGATACAGAAAGTTTCCGGGTCAAAGCAAGCAGCCTGCAAAAGGAGAGTTCGATTCCGGTATTTGTTTCAGTAGATTGCGAGAGTTGCCCTCTCGAGATACCTGATAAAACTTCGTCTCAGGCTGAATTTCTGGCCAATTTGGAAGTACAGGAAAACTTTACAGCAGAGCAGCTTATTAAAAACACGCTGATTGGCGGTGACTGCTTTGACATCAGCAATGTTACTTTCAACGGAAATCCCCTAGCCATCGGAAAGTTTCGTAGTGGTGGGAGTAACATCGGCATCGATTCAGGTATGGTCATGAGCACCGGAAGGATAAATGTATTGCCCGGGCCAAATTTCTCTGGAGCTGCTTATGGCGGTTTTGGTCCGCAGGGTAATGATCCGGACCTTTCCTCTATCGTTTCCGGTAGACTATACGATGTTAACATCATAGAATTTGATTTCACCCCCACGGCCAATACCGTTCAGTTTGAATTTGCTTTTGGCTCAGATGAATATTGTGAGTACGTGGGCACCGTTTTCAATGACGTATTTGGATTTTTTATCAGTGGCCCCGGAATAAACGGAGTGCAAAACCTGGCTGTAATACCTGGCACAAATGGAGTGCCGGTTACGACCAATAATGTCAACCATGCGGATAACAGCAGTTTTTATGTAAATAATAACCTTGAATTGCTGGAATGTGATTTCCTTCCGGCCAATCATATTTTCGAATGTGAGCTGGATGGCTGGACAGTACCCATCACTGCCTTGGCTACAGTAACTCCTTGCGAAACCTACCACCTGAAACTGGCCATTGCCGATGTAGAAGACAAGTACTATGATTCTGCTGTTTTTCTGAAAGCCAACTCCTTTAACTCTGGAGACGCCACCATTGCTGCTCCGGAGTATGCAAATAATGAACAAACCGCCTATGAAAACTGTCAACAAGGAGGCATTCGATTCTCACGTCTGGGTACAGATCTGAGTCAGCCGATCACCATAGATTTTACCGTTTTGCCAAGCAGCACAGCAACCGCTGGGGTAGATTACGAACCACTCGTAAGCCCGGTTACCATTCCGGCAGGTGAATCGGAGGTTTTACTTCCGGTTATTGTCTTTCAGGATACTTTTGTTGAAGGACAGGAAAGCATCATTTTGCAGACAAGCAGTTCCTGCAATTGCGATTTGGAAGAAATTGAGTTTCTGATCAACGATGCACAGGTATTTACGGTGACGGTTGTTCAGGATACAACTATTTGTGAAGGCTTATCCGTTCTTTTGATCGCGGAAACAACGGATGGTGTGGCGCCATTCCTTTACGATTGGAATACCGGAGACTCTACAGAAACCCTCATGGTGTCACCTACACAGTCAAGCACCTATACAGTGACAGTGACCGATGATTGTGGTATGACCGCCACAGACGAAGTTCGTGTGGATGTAATTCCTATACTGCGTGACACCTCTGATGTCGTTTTGTGCGCTGGTGGAGAATTTACACTCAATGGCATTACATATACCAGTTCCACGGTGGTACAGGATACCACGTTTACAGGTTCGGCCTGTGGCGAAATCACTACTTATGTAATCGATTTTCTGGATCCAGTAACAGGTGCTGATTCTATAGGCTTTTGCCCGGGAGATGAAATAATTATTGCTGGAAATAGTTACAACAGCCCTGGAATTGTACTTGATACCCTGGTGGATGGACAAGGATGCGACAGTGTGGTAACGCACACGCTCTTTTTCCTGCCCAGCCCTATGCGTTCGGAAACCATCTCATTCTGTCCGGGAGATACTGTGTATGTTGGCGGTGTGCCCATTACAGATCCTGGTTCTGCTCAGGTGGTCATCCCGGCTTCTGTGGGTTGTGATACCATAGTCACCCATACCTTTGAATGGCTTGATCAACCTACCCGTTCGGAAACCATCGGTATTTGCCCGGGTGATTCGGTTTTACTGGCAGGCATTTTTTATTCACAACCAGGTACAGTAGTTGTTGAAGAGGCGGCAGCTGTTGGTTGTGACACTATTGTTACTTATACTGTAGAGTTTCTCACGCCAGCGCCATCCAATATGTCGATGAAGTGCCCGAATAATATTTCGATAGATGTAGCTACCGGGGTGACTTCGGCTAATATTACCTACAATGATGCTTCTGTTTCCAGCGATTGTTTATGTCCTGGAATTGATCTGCAACAAAGTGCGGGATTACCTTCCGGCAGTGATTTCCCCTTGGGAACTTCGCAGGTATGTTACTCAGCTCAGGACGCTTGTGGACAAACAGCCTCATGTTGTTTTGACATTACCGTTGCCGAAGGAAATCCATGTGATGTAAAAACCATTGGTTGCATGAAATATGAACTGCTCACCATAACTCAGGATCAGTTCAAAAACAAGACCTACAAGATCAGGGTGACCAATTTCTGCAGTGATGAGTTGATCTACACTGCCATTCAGATCCCGAGTGGTATTATAGCCAATAAGCCACTGGACAATACAATTTATGTAGCGCCAAGTGGAAACCAGTATCTGGTGCGCAACCCCAACTATTCACCTATTTACTCTGTCAGATATCGCGCCTTAAATGGAGGCATTGCAAATGGTCAGTCAGATGTGCTGCGTTACACATTGCCTGCCCAGGCAGATGTGACCTACATCAACGTTACCTCCAGAATCAATATTCAGCAGTATTACAGCGCGCATTTGAACACATTCTATTGCCCGATCGGGATTACGCCAGTAGATGAGCGCTCTGATAACTCAAAGGCCGGTTTAGTGCTGGAAGCTGGCGCCATTGCTGTTTTTCCCAACCCGACCAGTGGCGATCTGAACATCGATCTTTCCATGTGGGAAGGTCAAAGAGTTCGTTTGCAAATGTTCAGCAGTCAGGGACAGCGTGTTTTATCAAATGAGTTGGAAGCTTCGGCTACTCCGCAAAAGCTGGATTTACCTGCGAATCTGTCTACCGGTCTATACTTCCTGGAGGTTTCAGACGAAATAGGAGACAAAGAGATACTGAAAGTAGTAGTTCAAAAATAAGCTCATTAGCTAATTGCCACATTAGCACATTAGCTAATTCAATTAATCGGGCCATTCAATTGTCACAGTGCCGACAAGTGAATGGCCCGATTCTATTAGGTACATATCATGTTGATATTTTCTGTACGTTTGAAGTTCAACATGCTCATACACAGAAAAATGACCAAACTAAGGGTATGAAAATAGTGATCATAGGAAATGGCATAGCAGGTACGAATGCTGCGAGGTTTATTCGTAAGCGGACTGATCATCAGATTATTATGATTTCGGAAGAATCGTGGCAGCCATATTCCCGCACGGCGCTGATGTATGTGTATATGGGACATTTGAAGTTGAAGGATACCCATCTTTATGAGGACTGGTTTTGGGAGAAAAACTGCCTTGAACGTATTCAATCAAGGGTGAATAGGGTGGATATTCATAAAAAACAATTGCAGTTACAGGATGGCAAAACCCTCGAATATGATAAGCTGATCATTGCCTGTGGCTCCAGACCAAATAAATTTGGATGGCCCGGACAATCGCTGAAAGGGGTACAAGGGCTCTATCATTTGCAAGACCTTGAGTCTATGGAGGGAAGTACCCTTGATATACTAGCTGCCGGTAAAAATGCGCGGGCTGTAATTGTAGGTGGTGGCCTGATCGGCATTGAAATGGCTGAAATGTTTCATTCCAGGCATATTCCGGTAACGTTTTTGGTTCGGGAAAACAGCTTTTGGAACCAGGTGCTGCCACCCGAGGAAAGTGACATGATCAATCGTCATATTCGGGAACATGGTATTGATTTGCGGCTAAATACGGAGCTGAAAGAAATTACAGGAGATGCCGCAGGTAAAGTTTCAGAAGTGTACACAAATCATGGAGATCGGATTGCGTGCCAGTTTGCCGGATTGACTGTTGGGGTGAGTCCCAATATTGAATTTTTAAAAGAAAGCGGGATTAAACTGAATCGCGGCGTTTTGGTGAATGAATGGCTTGAAACATCCGAGAAGGACATTTATGCCATTGGCGACTGCGCAGAATTGCAACAACCTGACTCAGGCCGCCGAGCCATTGAAGCGGTTTGGTATACAGGCAGAATGATGGGACAAACAGTGGCACAAACCATCTGTGGAGTTAAAACTGCCTATAAACCGGGAATCTGGTTCAACTCTGCCAAATTCTTTGACATTGAGTATCAGGTATATGGAGATGTACCGGCTGTATTGCCGGCGCATCTGGAAACCCTGTATTGGGAGCACCCGGAAGGAAGGAAATCTGTCAGAATCAATTTTGAAAAAAATGGAGGTGCCGTCACCGGATTTAATTTGATGGGGGTGCGATACCGGCAGGAGGTTTGTGAGAAGTGGATAAAAGAGCGTACCCCAATTTCCCAGGTGCTGGAAAATTTATCCCTGGCCAATTTCGATCCTGAGTTTTTCAGGCAATACGAATCTGAGATCCTTGATCAGTATAACCGACAAAATAATACAAACATCAGGTTGTCGTCAAAACGGAGTAGAAACCAGGTGAGCAGGTTCCTGTCAAACCTTGGACAACAATCGAACGCTTAAACGGCCAAATTGCCAATCAACATGAATAATCAGCCTCTGGAAAGTATCTCAATTGCTCAACCGCATCCGGTGAATACAAGTCTCCGGCAAAAAATGGCTCTTGCTTTGGTGGCGGTCGGACTACTGTTTGTACTGGTTACCTGGGCATCTCGGCAGGTGTGGAATCCACTTTTGTCTCTGACAGGTTCACTGGTCACCCTTTCTGTGGGCACTCTTTGGTACGCATTTGAAACATACAAGGGAAGCTTGCCTGGTATAAAGAATAACGGCGTGATGTTCAGGAGTTTGAGCAATCGCGGCGTTTGGGGCTGGATGGTCGGGGTGTTTATTACCGCTTTTTATGTGTGCTTGTATTGGTTTCCTAAAATGTTGGGTGGCCTGGTTCAGATGTTTGATCCCTTGAGTATGTTTATCCGGGGACGTGCTGCTGATCAGTGGTTTGTGTACGGCACCTTTTACACCCTGGCGGTTTTATTGCTTGGTGTGAAATTCATGCTCAAATACCGGCACAATCGCTATCAACAAATAAGGACCATTTCCGTCATGTTTTTCCAGCTGGGATTCAGCTTTCTGATACCTGCCTGGATGTTGCTGATGAACCAACCGGAGTTTTATTTCACCTATTTCTGGCCGCTCAAATACGATTATCTCTTTCCAAATACCGTCAACTGGTTAACCAACAGTTATGCGCACCTGGGTGTATTTCTTGTATTCTGGGGAGCGGTCATGAGTTTTATTGCCGTTCCTGTCCTCACCTATTTTTTCGGGAAACGCTGGTATTGTTCCTGGGTTTGCGGATGCGGGGCATTGGCAGAAACCGCCGGTGATTCATTTCGGACCTTGTCTGATAAATCTTTGAGCGCCTGGAAGCTTGAGCGCTGGCTGATTCACAGTGTGCTGGTCTTTATCATTATCACTACCATTTTGCTGTGGGCAAACTCCTGGAAACAGGGGGCCATACTCGGTGAATACTCCATGGGCTTTTCCAAAACCTATGGATTTCTGATCGGTTCCATGTTTTCCGGGGTAATAGGTACCGGTTTTTATCCAATTTTTGGCAACCGGGTCTGGTGCCGTTTCGGGTGTCCGCAAGCGGCTCTTTTAGGTATTTTTCAAAAGTTCTTTTCCCGCTTCCGGATTACCACCAATGGCGGGCAGTGCATCTCCTGTGGAAACTGCTCTACTTATTGCGAAATGGGGATAGATGTGAAATCATATGCACAACGCGGACAGGATATTGTACGGGCGAGTTGCGTTGGTTGCGGCATTTGCTCGGCTGTTTGTCCGCGCGGGGTGTTGCGCCTGGAAAACGGCTCCGTGGATTTGATGGATCGGGCGAAATACCCCGAATAAATTCGCGGTTATGTCCGCACTCCGCACTCCACACTCCACACTCCGCACTCCACACTCTGCACTACTTTTTCTTTTTGGCGCTTTTCTTTACAAACGGGTTCCAGGCCAGACACTTATCCACCCAAAAGCCAAGGTCCTCGTCGTTCTCAAATCCAGGGGCTTCTATAAAAACATAACCTACCATTGTTCGCCCGGCATGAATCATTTGTTCGGTTCCCGGACGCTTGCTTAGCATGTCTACTTCTTCCGGATTAATCCTTGCCATCAATCCGCCTTTGTAGGAACCCAGGCACATTTTTTCGTCCACCATAAAGCAGACGCCTCCGAACATGTTTTTTTGTTCAAATTCGATGTTCCGGGCGGTAAGCAGGTTGGCAATTCGCGCGCCGGTGAGTTGATTATCCATTTTGTCCTTAATTTGAAGTAAAATTAGGCATATGTTCAGGTTTCTCATCTTCGCCTTAGCATAGAAGCCTGAACAAACTCCATTATTATTCAGCAAACCTGCGCCAAACAGAGTTGATCTTTCCCGATAGCTTTTTTGCCTGCTCATAAAAGGAATGATCTGGGTTGCTCAGCAGTTTGTCAAGCAGTGCTTTGAAATCCGCATCATTGGTTTTTCCACTATTAAGATATGTCAACAGCATATACCATTCTGCCTTTTCACTGAATTTTGATTCACTTCGTGAAGCACAATGTTGAAAGGCTTTAATGGCCTGATTATATTCTTTTAATGGTATAAACGAGTGTCCCAGATAGTACTGCGCCTCTGCGTAATAGTCGCTGCTATCCGGAATACTGTTGAAAAATGAAACCGCAGCTGCAAAGTCATTTTTTTGAAAAGCTTCGTACCCGAGCTTTAGCGGGTGCTCAGACGGCCCGCCGCGGAAAGTACTGTCTCCAGGCTTTTCGTAAAACCCAGAGTACAATGCCTGATCGGTATACTGGTTGCTCATCCATTGCAAGCCAAACCAGCCGATGAGCAGGGTTACACTGGCTGCAATGGCCATACGCACCCAGGTTGTTTGCATGGATACGACTTTGGTCTTCGCAGGTTTTGCACTGGTTCCGGCTTCTGCTGCCGCCCAGTCGTTAAGCTGATTGCGCAGACTGTTCTCTATGCCCTGTTCAATCACTTCATTAGCGCCGAGAAAAAAGGTATGTGCCTGTTTCAGTTCAGCATTGGTGCTAAGCTCAGCCTCAAAAGCGCTGCGCTCAGCCGCTGTCATTTGACCGCTTTCATATTGCTCAATGCGTTCTATGTAAATCTCAAGGTTCATAATCCGTGTTACATTAAATGATTAGCATGTTGTTGTACCAGCTCCACCAGGCTCAGGTGGCAGCGGTATTTGGCTTTGCGGGCCATACCTGCACTGGAGAAGCCCAGTTTCCCGGCAATTTCTTCCATCGAATAAGACAGCTTCCACAATTCCAAAATTTGCTGACAGCGTTCTCCCAGGTTGCCTAAAAGCTGATTTAACAGGTCTTTTCGCTCCTGGGTGATTACCGCGATTTCAGGTGTTTCTTCGTCAGGCTCGTTAACCATGACCTTTTCTGCTCCCTGAACCGTATGGCTGTTTTTGCGAAGCTGGTTCATCCATAAAAAGCGACAAATGGAGTACAGATAGCCTTTTAACGGAGATTCTCCTCTAAACTTTCCTTCCCGGATATTACGGTCAAGCACAATAATGCCCTCATGAAACATATCCTGCCCGTCTTCCGTATTTCCATTCCTGTTTCTCACAAAGCTGATGACCTTTCGTTTCAGATCCTGATCATCATAAATTTCCTTCAATGCCGTCTCTCTTCTAACACCGCCCTGTGAAATGGCTTCCATGAATTGCTCGTCTGTCCAGTTGATGCTTTTCATAAATGTGTTTCTTCTTGGTAATATGTACCCAGCAACATGCTGATTTTTTACAAAGGTACATTTGTCGCCTGTTCAAATGCTACTTTTGCTAATACTGCAAACAGTTTGTCTTGCTTTTGTTTAAAAGAGTGATCTATTGTGGAATGATCAGAAAAATTGAAATTTTATCACTTCTATTACTGCTCATAGTGGCCAGCAGCCAGACTGTCGCACCGGAATCCGGTAGCACAAAACTGGAGGAAGCAAAAATGCTGCTGGATTCTGCACGCTACGAACAGGCCATGCAAAAAGCGCAGGAAGCCTTGCAACTTTCTGAAACCGATTCTCCTGATTTTGCAAACTGTTTGTTGGTGCTGGGTGATGTTTTCCTTGAAACAGGTCAGTGGGACGCAGCTTTCGAGCAATATAGGACTGCACTGAATGTATATATTGATAAGTTGGAACCTGGGGATCTGGCTATTGCAGATGCCTGGAACAGGGTAGGGGAGTATTATTACAAAAAGAACGATTTCAGACAGGCTACTTTCAATTATAACAAAGCACTACGTATACGGGAGGCGAAGCTTGGCCCACAGCACGAATTGGTGGCAGATGTATACAACAATTTGGGAAACTGTCAGGTTGGTATGGGAAATTATGCAGAGGCAACCACCCTGCATTTGAAGGCACTGAGCATCAGAGAAGAGGTTTTGCCGGATACAAATGCAGATCTGGCAACCAGTTATAACAACCTCGGTAATTGTTATTACCTCCTTGGCGACTACCAGCAATCTTACAGCTATTTTGAAAATGCCCGCCTGATTCGCGATCAAGTGTATGGTCCGGAACACCCCAAAACGGCACAAATACTAAACAACCTGGGCAATACTTGTGTCGCTCTTGGCCGAAATCAGGAAGCGCTGGCGTTTTACCAGCGCTCTCTGAGTATCAGACGGCGAGAACTCGGCGACAAGCATCCTGCAATTGCCGGAACCCTTGAAAATATAGCAGATCTGCTATTTGGAAATGGCGATTACATCGCGGCGCTTGATTATTACCGTCAGGCTCAAGCCATTCAACTGGATGTTCAGGGAAGTCAATCGCTGGCGTTGGCGTCCCTTTGGCATCAAATCGGGTTGTGCTATCAGTATGAGGGGGATTTTGATCGGGCAATTGAACAATTACTGGCAGCTGAACCTATATTGGTAAAATCATTTGACAAGCATCATCCTTTTATTGCCGGCTTTTATAACAATCTGGGGAATTGCTATGCCGGGAAAAAAAAGTACTATCTGGCTGAGGTGTCTTATTTAAAATCTCTTCAAATATATGAGCGCGGAAATTCACAGCAACTAGCCAATGTTGCTTTGGTTATCAATAATTTAGGGTATGTCAGTCTGGAATCAGGACATTTGGAATCGGCACTCAACTATATTGACCAGGCTTTAAAAACAGCTCAAAAAGCCGACGCCATCAGTGCCGGTCAAATGGCAAGTATTTTCAAAAACAAAGGTCTTGCCTTGTATAAACTTGGTCGATGGCCAGAAACCAAGCAGGCATTTGAAAACGCTCTTCAATTCCTTACTTCGTCCGATTTGATTACAGGAATTGAAATTCGAAACAAATGGGGAGGAATTCTAAGTAATCAGGGAATGTCAACCAAAGGCACGGCGCTCCTAAAGCAGTCGCTGGCACTCTTTAAAGAAACACAATTTAAATCTGACAGCCTGCTGGCCCAATTGAGCAATCCTGGTTCCCGGCAAAGATGGATAGAGTTGCAATACCCAGCCATCAACAGCTCAATTGAGTCTTGTTTTGCCCTATGGGAACTGACCGGTGAAACGCCATATTTGGAAAGTGCATTTGCCATGGCAGAACGCAACAAGAGCATTCAATTACTGGAACAGAAAAGAAAAGAGCAGGCAGAGGAATCTTTCGGAATTCCAGATTCATTGTTGTTGAGGGAGCAGTTGTTAAACAGCCAACTAAATACGTTGGATATGTCACTTGTAGCTGCACGAGAAAACAAGGACAAGGTTGATGTACGGCAACTGGAAGTCGAGCTGGCAAACAAACGACAGGAATTGTCAATCCTGGAGCAGAAAATTGAGAAGCAATATCCTGCTTATTACAAGCAGAGGTTTAACAGACAGTCATTTGACATTGAACATCTCCGCAAAAACCTGCTTTCAGAAAACCAGACATTACTCGAATATTTTGTTGGTGACAGTAGTCTGTTTGCATTTGTACTTGATAAAAAAGGGTTCAACTGCGTCCGCATTCGACTTGATTTTCCTTTGGATGAATGGGTAAATTCACTAAGACATAGCTTGCAGGCTTATCCCAACGCAGGCGAACGGGCTGCACAAGATCTCTCCATGCAATATGCTAGTTGCGCCTTTGATCTCTATCAACATGTAATGGCCCCAGTTCAAAAGCAAGTGAAACTGCCAGAAAACCTGATCATTGTTCCGGACGCAGCGCTTTCATATTTGCCCTTCGAATGTCTATTAACCGAGAAGCCGGTACAATCTGATAAATTTAAAAGTCATCGGTATCTATTGCAGAATTACTGCATTAGTTACGCATACTCTGCCAGTCAGCAAGCCGAGCTTCTGTATTCCAAAAAGACAAAACCTACGCACAAACTTTTGACCATTGCTCCAACGTACAATCACTCTCCTTTTGGCCTGGAACCCCTATACAACAACCAGCAGGAAGCAAAAGCCGTGGGCCAAATGCTGGGCGGTAAGGTTTTGAGTGGTGAATCTGCTACAAAACAGGCTTTTTTAGCTGAAGCTGGTCAATATCAACTGTTGCTACTCTCCATGCATGGGAAAGCCAGTAGTACAGTTGGTGATTTATCCTACCTGGCGTTTAGCTCAGATTCTGCTGTTACCGCCAACCCATTTTTATATGCCCGGGAGCTGTACACGCAAAAAATCCCGGCAGACCTGGTGGTGTTGAGCGCCTGCGAAACCAGTGTGGGTTCTTATCGCTTTGGCCAGGGTGTAACCAGTCTGGCCAAAGGTTTTTTTCAGGCAGGCGCCCGCAGCGTAGCGGCAACCCTCTGGAGCGTAGATGATGCCAAAAATGCCGAGCTGATCCAACTCTTTTTTAAAGCACTTAAATCAGGCATACCTAAAGATCAGGCGCTCAGGAAAGCAAAACTCGAGTTTCTGCACAACCACCCCCAAGAGGAAGCACATCCTGTATACTGGGCAGCAGTAGGCTTGTATGGTGATACTGCACCACTGAATGTGGTAAGCTATGTGTATTGGCAGGTAGCTCTGTTCCTGATTATCGGGTGTTTTCTCTTCTATTATTGGCTTCGTCGTAGGGGCTATGGGGTATAGATGTTGGGCCTCTCCGAGGCCTAGTATGTCTCTGGTCTTTTAGAGTTATATATGTTTTGCCTCTCCGAGGCCGGGTGTTCATGTTTGACATCTTGTGTTACAGATGTTGGGCCTCTCCGAGGCCTAGTGCGTCTCTGGTCTTTTAGAGTTATATATGTTTTACCTATCTGAGGCCTAGTGTGTCTCTGGTCTTTTAGAGTTATATATGTTTTGCCTATCTGAGGCCTAGTATGTCTCTGGTCTTTTAGAGTTATATATGTTTTGCCTATCTGAGGCCTAGTGTGTCTCTGGTCTTTTAGAGTTATATATGTTTTGCCTCTCCGAGGCTTTGGGATGCCTTTCGGCGTAAGTAATGACAGATCTTCATTCATATCATGTAATCATATGATCATTTAATCATTTGCTCATGTAATCATCGGCTGGCATGTGGTCAGTTGGAGCTGTTTTGCATGTCTTAAAAAAAATGTTGCTGCCTGGTGGGTACATTTTTTTTTGTCGCAACACATCTCTGCACAAACAATAAAATGGACCACAAAATGAACAAGCAAATCTTTCAATTAATCATCCTGATGATGCTAAGCGTGCAAGCGCTGGCACAACCCAATAAAAAGGTTGCCCCTGCTTTGTCAAAATTCCTGAATACGGAATTTATGATGAAATATCGCGACTTGCGGATTGAAGCAGAAAGTGCCGCGATAAGTGTTCAATCCAAAAGAGACCAGATGAAATCCTCGGATGTCTTTCGCCTCCGCACGGCTTATGACCAAACGGCAACCAGAGCCAATCAGCTTATTGAAGGTGTTAAGCAGGACTTTATGAATTCCAAGAAGCTGAAAAGCATTGCTCAGTTTCCGGAGATGTACTCCGATGGCCTGAGATTCAAGCTTCAGGATCTGTCTGATTTCTACGCCGGTAATTTTCAGCAAGCTCTGGCCGATGCAACGGTAGATGAAAATGAGGAAGTGATGGGCAGCGCGGTTCTGCTGCTGGTTGTGGAATTGATCGGTCTGACGAAAGGTCTAACAAATTATTTCGCAGCTATCAAACGCGAGTCGCGCCAATACACAGACGCTTATTTGCAGGAACATTTGGTGCAACCATATCGCTGGCGTTACTGGGATGAATTATCGGGTAGTGTTTCGCCCTATGAAAATTTTGAAAAGAGCAGCGAGCTTAATATGCAACAACCAATGATGGAAGATCCGCTTGACCAGCAATTGCAAAAAATGAATCAGGCGATCATAAACCTGCCTACAAAAGATAATGGGCAAGGCAATTACAACGACAATTACTACAACGACAACTATTACGTACCTGAGGATTCATATATCCCACCAGGCGGTGATTCCCCATTTCAATACGACGACTGGACTCCAACAAATCCACAGGACCCTCAGTCTGATGAAAGGGATAAGAGCTCAAAAACAGAACCAACTAAGTCGTCAAAGCCTAAAACCCCGACTGCCAAGAACCCTAAACCAACAATTAAGCAACAAGACAACAAAGTAAAACCAAACTCCAAAAAGCCAGACCAATAACTCTAACTACTTCCAAATCAACATCCAATTCTATTCGCTCAAGTTTTAAATCTTCATAAAATGAAAAAATCAATTTTGTCAAAAAAACTGAATAAGACCATTGCCATATTTTTTCTGGTGCTCAATGCTACTCTTCAATCTTTTGCTCAGGCAGTAATAATAAATCCCGGCTTACCCGCTGGATTGGAAGAAGGTACCACCCTGTATGTGCGTAAAGCACTGGAAACTACCCGAAACAAGTTCAATACACCCGCTTTGGGCGGAAGCATTGTGCTGGCTGGAAAGGTTATGGGCTACGGTGCCGTTGGTATCCGCAACCAGAATAACCCAAATAGCAAAGTAACCCACAATGACCGCTTTGCTATAGGTTCGGTAACCAAACCTGTTACCAGCTTTATTGCAGCCAGGGTTATGCAGAGCTTTCCTTATAAACTTAGCTGGAGTACTCCGATAAAGACATATTACCCAAATAGCGGCTCCAGATTCGAAAACAACACCGTGGAAGATCTTTCCGACTTTTCAACAACACTAAGTCTGGCAGGTATGTCACATCCTTCATGCGGATTAAATGGATTTAGCGGACCTGCTATTCTATGTCTTTCGGTGCAGGGAGTTTCTGAAACCGCCAATAAGAACGGAGCCGGTTATTGGACTGTTGGTCGGAATGAGTTTGTGGAAAAAATGCTGCGCTCGCCGCAGGGAACTTCCGGCACCTACAACAACAATGCCCCGGTCGTTATCTCAGCCATGATTCAGAAAGCTGCCGACAAAACCTTTGAGAAATGCGCCAGGGATTATGTTTTTGGTCCAATGAATTCAAGTGCGAAATTCATAACTGAAATTACCAATACAGAAATCAATACAACCGCATTTCCACTGTTGCACAATGGCAGTACATCCAGTAATGTATTGGATCCTGTCCGCGCATGGGGCTCTACCTTTTTTAAATACCACATCGGACATGCCAGTGGCGGACTCATGATTTCTCCAAGGGATATGGCCCGACTAATGATAGAAATGATGCCCAATTCCCCGGATCGGATGAAAATATTGTCCAACACAAATCTGGCTACTTATCTCGGTGGTTCAACCATAAAGGATACCAAAATGCGCGGAGGCTGGTACAATGTGGCCATCAAAGACAAGATTCCTTCTGCTTCCTGGATCGACGCCGAGATGAGTTTGTGGCATAATGGTGCGCATGGCAACAACACTTGTTACGCAGAAGCCTTCCTTTTCCCGAACAAGAACTTTGCCTTTATGGCTGTAAGTAATGTGGGTGGAAACAGAGGCGTAGGCGCAGTGCAGGATATGAGTCGGCATTTTATGGCCTGTAAGTACCAGTATGATGTGTTGCCTTTGTTTAATAAATACAACCCGACATTCAGCATTAGCGCGGAAAAATTCAGTGCTAATTATGCGACCGTATTGAAGGATATTGATTTTCTGACTACTGCCAGCAGCGCCGATTTCAAACCAACTTTAATATTGTCGAATCTGCCTAAATACTATAAAGGAAACCTGTTGTCAATAAGCACCAAAACGGTGGCTGTTACTTTTCCCAGAAACAATCACAACATCAAAAAAGTAAACCTGTACCAATTGAAAGGCGCAATTCCTTCTCAGGCTACCTATGAACTTGTTCAATCAATATCCGTGACTAATGGAGATGATAACGCCATATTCAATTTCAATCCAGGTTTGTCTGCCGCCAAGCTTAAAGTCGAATTTGAAAAAACCTTCTCAAACCAAAGTATACAGGTTTCAGAGGTGATCGTAAGATAATTCTCTTATAAAGCCCACAGCCAAATAATCGGGATCGCGCTGTCACTATTTGACAACGCAGCACCACAACAAATTCAACATTCACAACAGTGCTTTTGCCTGCGTCAAACAGGGCAGCATGATCTCCTAAACCCTCAAAACAGCCAGTTTTTCACCTGATTTATCAAACCCGTTCCTCGAACCGACATTGGTTTCGACGCAACAACCTTTAATTTTTTCAAAAAAATGAACCAAATAATGCAACAACCAAAGATCACCATGCCAGGCTTTGTGATCTCAAACACCCTAAACCTGATCTCCAAAACCAGCTTAATTATTTTTACCTTTCTTTTAATCGCAACAGGCATTTCAGCCCAACCCTATGTGCTTAGACACAACCTCACCGGCGCCCAATACCAAACTGAATTTAATAAATGGACTGGTAAAGGCTATCGTCTCTCGCAAGTGAGCGGTTACAGCGCCAACGGCCAGGATCGCTACGCAGCTTTATTTGAGAAAAAGAACGGACCCGTTTGGACAGCCAAGCATGGCATGACTCCGGCCCAGTATCAGAATGAAGTGAACACGTTGGTAGAAAGAGGCTACCGTCCTATCCAGGTAAGCGGTTATCCTTCAGGCAGCAGTGGCGTAAAATATGCAGCCATTTTTATCAAGGAAAATGCTCCGCCGCCTTATGTAGCCAAGCATGGCATGACAGCCAATGCTTACCAGATTGAGTTCAACAAATGGACAGGTCAGGGCTACCGATTGATTGATATCAGTGCTTATACCGTGATGGGCACAGATTATTACGCTGCTATTTGGGAAAAATCTCCCGGCCCAAAACAACACTGCCGCCACCTTATGTCAAGCGCTAAGTACCAGTCCGAATTTAACACAATGTCTTCTCAAGGCTATCGCATTGTCAAGGTTTCCGGATATTCAGTTAACAACAAGCCATATTTTGCGGCCATCTGGGAAAAAAGCGGTGGCCCGGCATTGTCGGCCCGCCATGAGCTCCATGGCCCACAAAACTACCAGGATGAAGCGGAGCGTCAATACTACATGGGTTTCCGCCCGGCCTGGGTAAATGGATACACGGTAAACAATACGGATTCATATGCCGGAATCTGGACCAATTCCGATCCTTTCAAAGCCAATGAAATTGCCGCTGTGGATGCTCTGGTTAAGCAATATATGGACGACAATGCCATTCCCGGTTTATCCATTGCTTTTGCCAAGGACGGAAAACTGAAGTTTGCCAGAACTTATGGTTGGGCCGACAAAGAGGCGGGTGAAAAAGTAGCGCCCCGGCACACGTTCCGCATCGCCAGTGTTTCCAAGCCGATCACCGCAACTGCCATCATGAAGCTTGAAGAAACAAACAAGCTTGAACTGACCGATAAGATCTTTGGCAACGGCGCCATTTTAGGGAATACCTATGGCAATAACGCGTACACCAACTGGCTGAAGCAAATTAATGTAGATCACCTGCTCCAGCACACGCCGGGTGGCTGGGATCAGGATGGAGACCCCATCACTCAGAATCAGGGTTGGAATATGGGTACTTACATAACTAAAACACTGGATAACTATCCATTGGATAACCAACCCGGCCAGGTGTATGACTATTCCAACTTCGGGTTTGCATTACTAGGCCGGGTAATTGAAACGAAAACCGGCAAAACTTATGAAAACTGGGTTAAGGACAATATTCTGACGCCTTGTGGCATCAAGGGTATGAGTATAGGCGGCTCCACACTTGCCCAAAGAAAGCCAAATGAAGTGAAGTACTACGGTCAGGATGCCTACTTCTATAACATTCCACGCATGGATTCTCATGGCGGCTGGATCGCAAGTCCAATAGACCTGGTGCGTTTTCTGGTACACGTAGATCAGTCTAACTCGGTTCCTGATATTTTAAGCCCGGGATCATTGACTTCCATGTTCACCAAGTCTCCAAAAAATGGCTCTTACTGTCGTGGCTGGGCTTTGGTTCAGGGCTCAGGTTCCTTGTGGCACAATGGCGCTTTGCCAAGCACACTTTCCGAAATGAAGCAGACAAGTGATGGATACAGCATTGCCATTCTGATGAATACTCGTCCGGCAAAGGATAAGGACTTCAATGGAGGCGATATGGGCTCATTGCTGGGTAACATCAAAAAGGCCATTACCTACTGGCCGAATCACGACTTGTTTTAAGGTTATTGTTTTTTTTAGGTTGGATGTAAGAGGGTTGACTTGCGGATAAAGGACTGTTTATGAGTCTTTTACCCTGTGTTGGCTCTCTTTTTTATTAGTGTTAAAAATTTTTTTCAAAAAAAATGTGAAACTCTGGGTACATCCTTTCCGATGAAAACACATGTATATAAACAAGCACAAACGCTTTAGTTTTTAAACCATAACACATTTTAAACCATTAAAAATTTTCAAAATGAAATCGATTAAAAATGTTTTCGCACTCCTGACGCTCATCGCTTGCACCATGGCTTTCAACGTAAACACAGCCACTGCACAAACCGGAAATGAAAAAGGAGAATTTGTCATTGCTGCCCACGAAACAGGCGTACAAATTAGTTTGCTTCTTCCTGCGGTACAAAAGGTTCGCGAAGCTGCGGGCAGGGCATTTGCCAAGACACTTTCTGATGCCAAAAACCTGGCGGCTCAGGTTGAAAGAGTTGGCGCTAACATGAGCGACACTCAGTACAAGACCTTCCAGCGTAATCTTCAATCTCTTTGCGCTTCTCTGGACAGAATTGACACCATGCCAACAGCCAATCAGGGTCCTGCAGGATGTATGACAGAATGTGATGATGCTTACTCTGGCTGGGGTGGTGGTAAAGGCTGGAATCGTTTCTGGTGTAAAGCTGCCTGCTTGAAAATCAAAGTTGGACCAAAAGGTGGAAGCGTAGGAGGTGACTAAAAACTGGCTTAATTGCCCGAGGTTCCAAATGTAACAACTGTCCGTTCTGCGTACAAAAAGCTGACTTTACTTAACAAAAGACAGAATAGCAGAACGGACAGTTTTTTAATTTCTAGATAACCAGATTAAAGTGCTTTCAAATCAAATATCTGCCATGAAACAATTCTTGATTTTTTACTTGTTGATCATGGTTTGTCCTTTAACTGCTCAAACCTTACATGAAAATTTTGGAGGAGGTCTGCTATTCGAAGATGAAACCTATGAACAACTTCCCAGGCAAAGTCCGGAAGATGGCAGTAAAGCGGATCTTCCTGTATCCGTTGATCTGACGCCATTTTGCCCCGAGGTCAGGCATCAGGGATACATATTTTCCTGTGTTGGTTGGGCGGCAGGTTACGGAGCACTTTCCATTCAACGGGCCATCCTGAATAAATGTACTGATAAACAAATAATTACCCGGAATGCCAATTCAGCGCTGTTTCTATATAATCAGATAAAACCGGAGGATTGCGACAACGGCTCCCGGATTTCGGATGCCTTGAATTTTCTGAATAAAAATGGAGACTGTCTGGCCCGGCAATTCGATTTCGATGTGAACAACTGTTCTGCCTTGCCCGATAGCTCGATTTCTTCTCATGCCAAACGTTTTGCCATCGATGATTACCTCACCTTGTTCTCCGCAAAAGAAAAGAGCGAGGCAAAGATCAGGCGGGTAAAAGTTGCGCTGGTCAAAAACAAACCGGTGATTATTGGCATGTCGCTTCTAAGGAATTTTTACGAATTGAAAAACGCCCAATACTGGCACCCAAGTTTGGGAAATACAGCTCCCGCCGGTGGGCATGCGCTGGTAGTAGTGGGGTATGACGACTATAAAGGCGCTTTTCGCCTGATGAACTCATGGGGTAAGAACTGGGGTGATAATGGCTACATTTGGGTGAAATACAAGGATTTTGGAGACTTCTGTAAATACGGATATGTATTGTATTTGTTTGGACACGAAGCTAATGAAGAAACTGAAGCAATCAGCACAGTAAACTCATCCGGGAAACCCTTACTTCAACTCTCCGGCAGGTTTCGGTTTCGATATTTAAACGGCTGGCTGGAACAGACCGGACAACCAATCTTTGATACCGCTTCGGTTGTATCACAAGGCATGGTTTACCAGCTGCAAAAAAAAGACTGGGAGCAGGGGCAATTGTTTCAACTGCTTGCTCAGACCCTGCGGGATGAGGAGTATCTGTATGTTTTCAGTATAGATGTTAAACGTAAAGTGCATTTTCACTGGCCCCGCCAGCATGAATTGAATGATAAGTTCGAAGGTATGAATGAAAGCGCTTTGATACTGCACAACGGCGAAGTCATCATTCCCGGAGCAAGCAAAGCGCTCAAAATTGTAGAATCAGGAACAGACCGTTTGGTGATCCTTTACAGCAAAAAAAAGATCGAAACCGTTGGACAATTGGCTGAACGACTGTGCGCTGATCCAGAGAATCTGGCTCATAATCTGGTCAAAACACTCGGTAAGTACGCAGTACCTCAAACTGATATCGACTATACCAGAAACCAAATAGGCTTTTCTGCAGCCTCCCGAGCCGATGGCTACATTGTTCCCATCATACTTGAAGTAAGCGCCAAATAAGAAACATGCCATCAAAGGTCAAATCATAGAAACCAAAGCATCCAAATAAATCAGTGCTCCACTTTTTTACCCTGAATGTGCTTTGACTGGACCTGATAGTTCCGATATTTGTTTGGAGCCAAAAAATTAAAATCCCAATACATGATTGGTTTAAACGAGAATGTCTCCCAGCACGCTCAAAATCAATTTAATAAGTCAATTAATTCAACCTAATCCGAAAAATCAAGGTAATCACCTAAATCACATGAATCAAAGTAAATGCCGGTTTGCCATGCGAGTACTCCTATTTTTTCTCCTCATCCAAATCCCATCCTTCATTTTTAGTCAAAATTTGAAAATCGAATGGGAGAAATCCATCGATGGTAGTTCAAAAATTCATGCTGTAGTGGAGGCAACCAATGGCTATCTGCTGGCAGTTGGAGAAACCAGTTCCAAAACTAAAGGCGGTTCGGATGGACTGCTGATCATTGTTGACCACAGCAGTGGACAAATCATTCATGAGCTGCGCTATGGAGGCTCAAAGGATGACGTTTTGAATGGGGCTGTTCAAACCTATGATGGCCGGTTTTTGCTGGCCGGTAGTACAAATTCCAGTGGCGAGGGAAGCAGCGATGCATGGGTACTGTTGGTAGATGAAAAAGGCGAAATGCTGTGGGAAAAAACATTCGGCACCAAAGGAAAAGATGAATGTTTGGCAATGAAACTACTAGCTGATGGCGACGTATTGTTAGCTGGCACGCAGAATAATGGCAAAACAGGTGATGTATGGCTGGCAAAATTGCACGATCAAACGCTGGTTTGGGAAAAAACCCTGGGCAACTCGGAGTTTGAAACACTGGGGGGCCTGGCTTTGGCAACGGATGGAGGCTATGTGTTCTGTGGAAACACAGGAAAGAAAGCTGAAAAAGGCACTGGAGATATTTACCTGGCCAAGGCAGATGCCAACGGCGATTTGAAGTGGAATAAAGTATTTGGGGAAGGCAGCTGGGAGGAAGCACTGGATTTGATCGCTACAAAAGACGGAGGCTTTGCCATTGCAGGACTAACCAAGTCAAAAGGCGCAGGAGACCTGGATTGTTGGCTTATTAAAACCAGCCGTGATGGATTTCGGCAATGGGACAAGACTTTTGGTGGAAAGGACGCCGATGTAGCCAATACGATCTTGCAAGGCTCGGATGGAGGCTATTTATTGGCCGGTAATTCAAAATCACAAAGAAGCGGCGCCAGGTTTACGGATGCCTATTTTGTAAAAACAACTTCGGGAGGCGAACTCGAATGGGAACAGTTTATGGGAAAGGATCGCGATGACGCCGTGAAAACCGCGTATCAATTACACAATGGAAGCATGGTGTTTTATGCCACTATGGATGGTAATAACCATAATCTACTGCGTTTGTCAGATCCGCAAACATTGCAACTCGCATTTTCCGGAGCCCGCGATCTGGCAGATCTTGAAGTGTCGGAATTTACCATACACAGCGCGGATGGAACGCTCACACCCGGCCAGCACAGCTATGCCAGTTTTGTGTTGACCAATAAAAGCGATGTTGATCTGAATGATTTTCGAGTGGCAGTTGACAATCGCAGCGGCGCTGATCTGCAAGCCTGGAGTACCAGTTTCTTGGGGGCTCTCGAAAAAGATGCCACAATGACCGTCCGCATCCCTATGGATGTAGCCAAATCCATTAATTCAGGAGATCAGAAGCTCGACTTTAACCTAAGCAGCGGGAACAGATCGGTAAAGTCGTTTGAAAAAACCGTAACCCTGCGCACACTGCAACCGGCTGCCTTGCTTATTACAGATCACCAATTTAACCAAAGCGGTCGCTCTGACGAAATTACCCTGAAAGTTAAAGTTCAAAATACAGGGGATGCTAGCTCTGGGCCAGCCGAAATGCGTTTCACCCTGCCAAATGGATTAAAAGCCACCAGCTCTACGGTGATGCCAATGGGTGTGGTTGGGGCACATAGCCAGCGCGACATGTCATTTGTGTTTTTGAAAACTCCTCAATTCTCAAATCCGGTTGCCAGTATTTCCTGTGTGATTCTGGAAAATGGCACTGAATCCGTGCGTAAAACATTTGATTATCAAACTGGAAGCGGCAATTCAGGTGTAATTTCCGGAGGGCCGATTCTTATCTGGACAGATCCTGCGCCGCACGAAACCGGAACGAACAAAGTGCGAAAATCAGACGATCATTTTGAGTTTAAGATGACGGTGGTTTCACCAAACCCCATTAACACCAAGAACATAAAAATGAAGGTGAACGGCATTGAAATGGATGGCTCTAAATTCAATGAAGAAGATCTCTCACCTCCCAGAATGGAAAACACGCGCTATACATATACTTACCGGAATAAAATTCCACTGCAACAAGGTTCCAATAGGGTAGAGGTGGTCGTCGGTGATCAGGTTTCCGATCCTTTGGAAGTGGAATTCACTCCTCAAAGAGCTAACCTCTTCGTTTTAAGCATAGGCCCTCATCACGAGGACTTGCAATACACAGCAAAGGATGCCATGGATTTCGGAGATGCTTTTAAGGATCAGGGTGGTGCAAATGCCTTGTTTAATCAGGTGTTTGTAAAAACGCTCACCACTCCTGAAGAAACCAATATGATGGCGATTAAACAGGCCATGTTTGACCTTGCCTATCAGTGGACAGATGGCCAAATAAAGCCAAATGATGTGCTGATTTTGTTCTTTAGCTCCCATGGCAAAATCGTAGAAAACCGATTTAAGATTCTGCAAACTGGATATAACCCAAAATACGACCGGCTGACGGTGGATTTCAAATCTGACATTCTGGAAACACTAAGCCCCATAAACTGCAAAAAGCTCATTTTTCTGGATGCCTGTCACAGCGGTGGTGCTAAAGAAGGATTTGGTGGGGTGAGTCAGGCTGTGGTGGAGTTGGCGAAAACCCAGCCTGGGGTAAGTACGCTCACCAGTTGTGGCAGTACTGAAAAATCTTATGAGAATAAATCCTGGGAAAATGGTGCGTTTACTGAGGCTTTGTTGAATGCATTTAACGGAACTACCTGTAGTGATGCAACAGGACAATTCCAGGCCGACAAGGATCAGGATGGGATACTTCGACTGGGAGAACTGTATGATTTTCTACGCAGAAGGGTGCCCGAATTGGTCAAAGCAGAAGTGCCAAATGCACCAACCAGCCAAACACCGTTTATGCCCGAAAGCGAGCTAGATAAGCAGTTGCCTCTGTACATATTGAAAAAGTAACACTGTATAAATGCTTTTTAATCTTCAAATAGGCAGCCAACACTGTATCCTATGAATAAACTCACAAGAATTCCCCTGGTTATAAGCCTGTTCATTTCAGGCATGCACGCAATGGCGCAATGCCCAAACGGCACCATTGTAACGGTAATCAACAACTCAAGTGCCAACGTTAATGGCTCATTTGCCTGGGCGCTGGATTGTCTAGACAATGTTGGTTCCACACTTACTACGGTGCAATTCAACATAAACGGTGCTACTGAAATACAGCCAAGTGCCATAAACCTGCTATCGGTAAATAAAGCCGGTGCTACCATAGAGGGAGTTAATCTTGGCGGCGGCGGCCCAATTGTCATAGATGGCGGTAACCCGGCAGGTCCATCTACAAATGGCTTGTTGATCTCCTCTCCTAATGTAACCGTACAAGATTTGACCATTCAGAATTTTACCTCCGGAAGAGGGATAAATATTATTGGAAATGGATCCACTGTTCAACAAAATATAATTAAGGCAAATCTTGTAGGCATAGAAACTGGCTCGGCAGTATTCAGTTTCTCCATTTTAAACAACAACATAGGCACCATTGGGGAGGGAAATACCCAAAGCGGGATCGCCATCAACGGCGGCCCGACCAACGGTATTATTTCCGGCAACACCATTGAAGAAAACGGAGGCTCAGGAGTCAGTATTTTAGGTGGCACGGTGCTGATCTCTCAAAACAGCATTAACTGCAATTTTGCAGGAGGCATTACACGGCCAAGTCCTCCCAATATTCCGGTGGTGACACAAGCTAGCACCCAAACCATCAAAGGCGTTTCAACACCAAATACCGCCATTGAAGTGTTTGTTTTCAGCGATGCAGGATGTGCTGGTGTTCCCGTGCAAGGGAAGACGTTTGTGGGTAATACCACCTCACTCGCAACTGGCGAATGGACCCTAACGGTTAACCCCGGCAGTGTAAATGCTGGTGATATGGTAACCGCTACCAGTACTGAAAACAATAATAATACCTCGGCATTTTCCCCGGCAGTCACCGTGATTGATTGTTCAGGTTTTGTTACAGATATCGACCATAGCGACATCGCCTGTAATGGCGACAACAATGGAAGCGCCATGGCCATTCCCGACAATACAGCATTTGATTACAGCTGGTCGCATGGTCCGATTACACCTTCGGTTTTCAACCTGGCTGCCGGAACGTATACAGTTACCATTACCAATACCGATGGTTGTACTTCAACACAAAGCACTGATATTCTCGAGCCTCTGGTATTGAGCGTGTTTATCGCCACCGATAATGCACCATGCTCCGGTGGTGGAAACAATGGCTCCATTACGGCCATGCCTGACGGTGGAACACCTAACTATACTTATGCCTGGAACACGGGTGAAATGGTGCCAACCATCACCGGTCTTGCGGCTGGTACATATTCAGCCACTGTTACAGATCAGAATAACTGCACTTCCTCTCAGGTGTTGATCCTGAGCGAAGCCCCGGCTCTGAGTTTATCGGTCACTCCAGTTCCTATACCTTGTTTTGGCACCAATACAGGCTCGGCAACTGCTAATGCCGGAGGTGGCACGCCCGGTTTTTCTTATGCCTGGAGTGATGGTCAGATGTCTGGTATGGCAACCGGGCTTGCGGCCGGAAATTATACGGTCACGGTTACAGATGTGAATACCTGTACCATTACTTCCAGTACCAACATTACTCAATCGCCTGAATTGGTGGTAAACCTCAGCTTTACCGGAGAGTCTATGGCAGGTGCTGGGGACGGCACCGCTTCTGCAACCGCAAGCGGTGGCAATGGACCGTATTTCTACAATTGGAGCAATGGTGAAATGATACGTGTGATTACCGGATTATCTCCCGGTACTTATACGGTTACAGTAACAGACGCGCTTAATTGCACCAAAACCAGCTCGGTGGTAGTAACCATTGGCGGCTCCGGAGGTGGTTGTTCAGCGCTGCCGGTATACGCTGTTCTGGTTCCCGATGAAGTTTGTGGGAATACCGAATTTACACTTGTTGCGGACGATCTATATCCGAATCCAGTTGTGAACTATGTATGGCAGTTTCCAAATGGAGATTCTGCCCTTACCAGCCAGGCTACGCTTACTATTATGGCCAATTCTTCGGCCTTTTCCGGAGAGTATTTTGTGCTCAGGGATTCGGCGGGTTGTCGCTCCATCCCGGTTGGCGGCGCACCTGTGACTGTGCTTACGGTTGATAATGTTTCTGCGGGCACTGGAGCTGTAAACTGTTCAGCAGTTCCTGTCCAATTAAACGCTTCCATTCCAGGTGCCGGAACCGGTTCCTGGGTGTCGCTGGGAGCTGCTTCAGTTGCCAATCCCGCTCAAAATCAGACAATGGCCAACAACCTTCAAAACGGCGCAAACCTCTTTGTTTGGCAGGTAGCTTTGGGTGATTGTGTACAGGCTGCTACCGATACTGTGATCTTTTTCGTGGAAAGCAAAGCCAATGCAGGAGACGATCATTATGTGCTTCAATATGCGTTGGACATTGCAGTTATGGAAGTTTTGTTAAACGATGATCTGAAAGGGCTTACTGATACAGTTGTTCAACAAATAGGCGCCCCGTCTAGTGGAATATTGGAACTGCTTTCAGAAACAAATCGCTTCCGCTATACAGTTGATGAAAACTTTAGAGGAACCGTTTCTTTTCAATATACCGTGTGTAACCCTTCTACCGTGTGCAATATTCCCTGCGATACAGCAACTGTGACGATTGAAGTGCAAAACTTGCCAAAGGTGCCAACCGGCCTGGTAGTAAATGATCCTGGTTTAAATGGTGCTTTAACCATAAAAGGACTTTCAGGATTCAGTAAAGCCGAGATTAATATTTTCGATCGCTGGGGTGATCTGGTTTTTCTGGATGACGACTATAAAAACACCGATCCCTGGCAAGGCGATTATCGCCGATCCGGTCGGTATTTGCCTGGAGGAGCCTATTATTATTTTCTGAAAGTATATGACGGAGCAGAACAAATTGGCAAAACCATAACCGGAGTCATTCACTTATTTGAATAGTGATCACAAATTGCCCACTAACCACTTTTGAAAGAGGTAATATTATGAAGACACTTACATCTCTCCTTGTCGCTTGTTTCTATCTGATAAATAGCTGTGTTGCCCAGCAGACACCCCTTTTCTCTATGTACCGCGACCAACGAGGAATTTTGAACCCTGCAGCATATTCCAACAACTATGTACTGAATAACCGCACTATGAATCTGAGTGGCGCCTGGCATGTGCAGTGGTGGAATTTGCCTGAATCGCCCAGGACGCAATCTTTGGCCTGGGAAATGGTCAGTGATGCCAAAAACAGTGTTTTCGGTGCGCATATTTTGAACGACCAAACCGGTAAGATTGCGCAGACAGGTGTCTATGGTCGCTATGCCTATCGGATTAAAATGGGTAGGCGGGTTACAAAAACACTCCTTATAGGTTTGAATATTGGAGCTGTACAATATCGCGCCAAGCTGAACGAAATAGAATTCCCTGATCCTAATTCAGCTCCAACCGAAGCGCCGAATCTGATCAAGCCTGACTTGGGAGTAGGCGTGTTTTACCACCATTCTGATCGCTATTATGCGGGCGTCTCTATCCCGCAGACTTTTGGTCTCAGTACTGACTTCCAAAGTGGAGATGAGGTGTTCAGCATAAAAAGAATACCACATGTTTTTGCAGTGGTTGGCGGCTATTGGAGTACTCCCTGGCTGGGCAATGAAACGTCATTTGTGGAGCCTTCTATTTGGGTAAAATATGCCGCCAATGCTCCTCTGAATGTAGATCTAAATTTACGCGCTCAGGTAAGCGAGCTGATTTGGGCCGGGGTAGGGGTGAACAGCGGATTTGGTCTGCAGCCAAGCGCTACTTTGCGATTTGAGGCTGGTCTGTTTTTGGGTGAACAAGTGCAGTTGGTGAAAAGCCAGATCAAAACAGGCTTTGCTTTTGATTTGCCGATTACACAATCGGTAGGAAAGAATTTTGGAAGTTCGGCGGAGATTGGGGTGGTATATACGTGGCGCTAAAAAAATATCTGTACAGGCCAATATTGGATATTCTTTGTTGGAAATTCCTTGTTGGATATTGGATATTCAATCAAGTATCTGAATATCCAATATCCAACAAGGAATTTCCAATGATGAAGTAGACTGATTCAATGTGAATTCCTGCTTTGATTATAGTATAATCCACATCGAAAAAAAAGCATCATCAATAATTAAATAGCTTACTTTCACACGCATGTAAAATTGAAATACATATGCACCTGTTTGCAAGTCAATTCCAATATTTACCATATAACCCATTGATTATGAAATATCTGTCCATATTACTGCTGGCCATTTTAACGTCATGTAACGAATGTAAAGAACCAATCGGTCCCATTATTATCGATGTAGGGATGGACATTTTTGTTGAAAACCACCAGGGAGAAAATTTATTATCTCCTTCGACACAGGGATACATTGATTGGCAAACGATTAAATTGTTCTACCAGGTTGGTGAAGACAAGGTTGAAGTCTATGATTATAATATGGATTGCCCGCGAAATATTTGTTTTAATGATGATGAACCAAATAAGGAAGTCATTGGTGTAAGTCCGTATTACTTAACCGATGAAGAATATCCGGTCACGTATATTCAATGGACCGAATTTGATACAGATACAATTAAATGCCATTTTAAGAAAAAGAACAAGGGCGCCTACACCTCATGTGATCAGATTTGGTACAATGGTGAACAAGTTTATCCGGGTACCGGAGCCTTTGGATTAGATCGGGCTTTTAAGGTGGTTAAGTAAGGTGTATCACTGATTTCTACAACAATGAACATCATGGAAGTTCTTTCGTTTTACCTTCGCTATCGACCATTTTGCCGATAGACAGACCCTAATTTCGCCAGTTCTAACACTTTCCGATCTCAGATTTTATGTTGCTTAGCCCGATCAAACGGTTCTGGAACCTGCTCAAGGTGTATAAGTTGGAAATCAGACAGATCTATGTCTATGCCATATTCATTGGGTTTATTAATCTCACGTTGCCGCTGGGTATTCAGGCCATCATCAATTTTCTGCAAACCGGTGAATACACCTCAACCTGGCTGTTGTTGGTTGGTTTCGTGTTGTTTGGTATTCTGGTGAGTGGTATTTTACAGATACTGCAATTCAGGGTGGTGGAAAACAGTCAACAGGATTTGCTGGCTCGTTCGGCATTTGAATTCGCTTACCGAATACCTAAAATCACCTATTTGCAGCTTGATAAAATGCACATGCCGGAACTGGTGAATCGATTTTTCGATACATTGACCATTCAGAAGGGTGTCCCCAAGATACTGATTGATTTTTCACTGGCCATTTTCCAGATCTTCTTCGGACTTATTTTGCTCACCATTTACAGTCCGTATTTCATCATTCTTGGACTGGCTTTGTTGCTTATCCTGTGGCTGATCACCAGATTTTCCGGCCCTAGAGGCCTGGCTACCAGTTTGAAAGAAAGCAAGTATAAGTACCATTTGGTGCACTGGCTTGAAGAATCAGCGCGCCTGAACCGAAGTCTGAAGATCTTCAATTACACGAAATTTCATCTGAAAAAAACAGATGGGATTGTGTCTAACTATATCCAGGCAAGAGAAAAGCATTTTCAGGTCCTGATTGGGCAATTCAAGTTGTTCATTGGCTTTAAACTCATTGTCGCCGCCGGCTTGCTCATTCTGGGTGGAATACTTGTTTTTCAGGAGCGTATGAACATTGGTCAGTTTGTCGCTGCCGAGATCATCATTCTCCTGATCTTAAACTCGGTGGAAAAGTTGCTCACTACCATTGACGTGATTTATGATGTCTTAACTGCGCTGGAAAAAATTGGGTATGTAACTGATCTGAAACTGGATGAAGACAATGGAGTGGGTACTGTGAAAGCGGATGAAGGTCTGGGGATAGTTGGGAAAGAGCTGGTTTTTGGGTTTCCGGATGAAAAAAGAAAGATCATTGACGAACTGGATTTTGAAATAGCGCCGAATGAAAAGGTCGTTTTATCAGGGAAAGCTGGCAGTGGTAAATCTGTTTTATTACAGTTAATTGCCGGTATTTATCAAATTCAGGATGGAGAACTGTATGTCGATGGGATCCCGGTAGCGCATTACAAGAAAGACGAATTGTTTAAATCACTCAGTGTCAGTTTCCCGGAGAATCAAATATTTGATGGTACCATTCGGGAGAATATTTTACTGGGCAGAGATTGCGATGAACGTAAAATGTCGGAAACCCTTGAACTCCTGGGCTTGAATGGATTCCTGATTCATCAGGAAAAAGGCATAGATACCCGATTGGATAGCGGTGGAGGCTGGCTACCAAGGAGTGTCATGCAAAAGATACTGGTTGCCAGAATCATTATTGGAGAACCCAAACTAATTCTGATGGAGGACCCTTTGCCCTTTATTGAAGAGGATGAAAAGAAAAAGATCATCGATTACATGATGTCGAAGGAACGAAAATGGACGCTTGTTGTCATCTCTGACTACCATCATTGGGTGGAAAAATGCGACAGAATACTGGAACTGTAAAAACCGAAAACCAATGTTGAATATTTCTGAAAACAGCATCAGCCAGCATGTACAGATGAGCGACTTTGATTCATATCAGTTGCTGAAACAAAACCTGCTTGGAAAACTTACCCTGTGGTTGGTATCTGTATTGTTTATGGTGATACTGATAACGCTTTTTTTACCCTGGACGCAGAATATCAGTGCTAAAGGTTACGTCACTACCCGCTCCCCCCAACAACGTCCGCAGGCCATTCAATCGGTGCTTGCCGGACGCCTGGAGAAATGGTACGTGCGGGAAGGCGATTTTGTCCAAAAGGGAGATACGATCGCTTTCATTTCGGAAATAAAAAGCGAATACTTCGATCCTGATATCCTGGAAAGGACTTCAGAGCAGGTGGCCGCCAAATCTCAAAGTATCGAAGCTTACGATCAAAAGGTATTTGCCCTAAAAAGCCAGTATACAGCACTCCAGGAAGGCCTGATGCTCAAGCGGGAACAAACCCTGAACAAGATTGCCCAGGCAAACAATAAAATCAGGATCGACAGCATCGATCTGGTTGCGCTGGAAACCAATTTGTTGATTTCACAAAACCAACTAAACAGAACCAATGAGCTGTATGGAAAAGGCTTGAAATCCCTGACTGAGCGTCAGGATAAGGAATACAAAGTGCAATCTGAGCAGGCAAAGGTAAATGTGCAAAAAAACAAGTTGATCAATCAGAGAAATGAGTTGAGCAACCTGATTCTGGAGCTTTCTGCCATTGAAAGGGAATATGCTGATAAAATGGCAAAATCACTCTCTGATCGTCAGACTGCCATGTCTGATCAACTGGAAAGCAGAGCAGCTACTGCCAAGCTTAAAAACCAGCTCAGCAATTACACAGAGCGCCAAAAACATTATTACATAACCGCGCCACAGGATGGATACATAACCAAAACGATCAAAAAAGGCCTGGGTGAAACCCTCAAAGAAGGCGATGACATTGTAACCATCGTACCAGCGTCTTACGAACTGGCCATTGAACTGTATGTAAAACCGCAAGATGTACCCTTGTTGAGCATTGGCAGCCCTGTTCAGCTGAGGTTCGACGGTTGGCCTGCCGTGGTAATCAGTGGCTGGCCCGAGACTTCTACCGGAGTGTTTAAGGGAGAGGTTGTGGCCATTGACAGGTACATCAGCGAAAATGGAAGCTACAGGGTGATCGTAAGTCCGGATAATTCGAAAAAAGTTTGGCCACCGCAATTGAGCATCGGCACAGGAGCGCAGGCGTTTTTACTGTTGAAGGAGGTCCCTATATGGTACGAAGCATGGCGACAGCTCAATGGATTTCCACCTGATTTCTACCAGAATGGAGAGGAAAAGGGTGGGGATGTGAAGCGAAAGGCGCCCATAAAATCAGTAAAATAGCATGAGATATTGCGTTGTTATTGCCATTCTATTGTTCATTGCCCCGCCTCGAGGATTGTCACAGGATGGTGTGGAACTGGCTTATTCGGAATTTATACAAAACATTGTTCAATTTCACCCGGTTGCCAGACAAGCTGCTTTGAAGGTGAAATTTGGTGCGGCTGAGTTACTCAAAGCGAAGGGTAGTTTTGACCCAGCGCTCACTTCCGACTGGAGCGAAAAGAATTTCAATGAAAAGCTTTACTACCGCCAATTCGGAACCAGGGTAAAAATACCTACACCAATTGGTCTGGATGTTGTAGGAGGTTATAATTACGCAAACGGTGATTATCTAAATCCGGAAAACAACACTTCCTCTGATGGACTGTGGCATATCGGGCTGGAGTTGGATGTATTGCAGGGGCTATTGGTGAATGAGCGCAAAACGGCACTTCAACAGGCACGGGTGTACCAGGAAATGGCGAGGAACGAGCAACAGGTATTGCTGAACGAACTGATGTTCAATGCCAGTGCCTCCTATTTGCAATGGCAGCTTTATTTTAATTATGACCGGGTCTTGCAGGATAACCTTACTCTGGCGCAGA
>JACJYQ010000007.1:465000-474407 GCA_020636025.1 Lewinellaceae bacterium
CTGCAAATTTGAAACTTGTTGCCTGCCATCCAAAGATTCGGAGCCTTTTCTTTCAATGCCACCATCAGCGTAAAACCTGATTCCGGACTTTCTCCATCTTTTCCTCGGAAGAACAAATATGGTTTGCTATGAATTTGCTGAACCGAAAGTTCTGATACCTCCGTTAAGCGTGGAACGACTTTCTGGGCAGATTTAATAAGCAGTTTTTCAGAAATCAGAATCTCCCAAATCCCGTTCGGATGCATCACCGCAATGGAATCGATATTTGGGTCAAAAGCCACCTGAGCTGAGGCATGCCCAAGTGCTATCCACATAATTACGAAAAGCAGCCTAGTTTTCATGATCAATTGTATTAGTCGAGAATGGTTAGGGTCACCCTGGGTAGGGTCTTCATCAACACCTTGCTTTGTTCGCAGGTGCCTTCTCCTTTATTGCATTGGCATTGTGGAGGCGTCGTGCACTCCCTGCATTCGCCTGAGCCTGAACATGTGATGATCAGGTCATCCAAGAGGTAGGAATCGCATTCGTTTTGCACCAATAGAATGGATAGATAGATGTTGATTAGCTCATTTTCTTTGGCCTGACCTTTGGCAAGTAGATAATTTGACTTGCCAATTTTTTGAATGCCAAGCAATTGAATCCCTTCAAATTCCGGGAAAGCTTGGGCAAGGCTGGCTTCAATGGTTTGTAGAGGTACGGTAAGCTTTAGCTTGTTGGTAGAATCCATTCTGGCAACAGGATCTTTATCCGGATTCAAGCTGACAAGTCTTTGACCATATAGAAAGGCCATTTGACATGATAATAGAATGGTAATAATGGTTTTCATGGGCTGAGGTATTTTGGTTTATTCAAGAGTTCCGTAAAGCATGTCTTTCAGTTTGGAGCCTTGTACTTCCGGCATTCTGTAGGCGCTGTTGAACTTATCCAGGGTTTGTACAATGTCGGATTTGAGTTGCAAAAACTGATCAGGAAGCACTTCCGAGCAGACTTTTTCATTTTCATAGCTGTCCGCGATCTTGGCAAACTTCTTATAGTATTCTGCGCCCTGGTTTACAAAGTCGCTGTAGCGGTTTATAAATTGAACCACCCGGTCGATGGCAAACTGAAGGTTTGTTTCTGTTTTAGGCAATAGCTTGGGATCTGGTTGTCCAGGCATTCCCGGAATTGTATTATTTTCTCCCAGCGATTTTGCAACCAAATTGTCGAGCAAAGAGTACAGTCGTTCCCAATCATCGCTTTGGCGGCAACCTTCCAGGGTAATGGTATAACCAACCTGACGGGCACAGTCGGAAAACAGTGCTTCGCAATCTTTCTTGAGTGTAAGGTTGGCGTCTCTCAAGTACCCGGTTTCGTAGTAAATGACATTGAGGTCGTTGTACATACGCACCGTAAAGTCGAGGATACAAGACATTTTTTCCTGACTTTCTTTTTTGTCCTTGTCATCACCGCCATTCAACATGAGTCCAACTATGGAAAAAGTGGCTGAAAGGAATGGATTCCCTTGCAATAACCCAGGAAGCGTGAAATTGTATTTGCGTTTCATTTTGTCTTCCATGGCGCTGATGGATTCCTTGAATTCCGGATAATTGTGCGGATTGGAAATTTTCATCAGTTCCTGCTGTGCTTTCAGACTGCTGAAATGGTGATCCATGCTGAGGATCTTTTCGTACAGCATTTTCACAATTTCTATCCCTTTGCGGTAGCGTAGCTTGGTAAATTTTAATGTGTGGTCTGCCTCCAGGTTTTTAATGGCATCTTCCAGCTGAACCCTTTCCCACAACAATTTAAATCCGCAATTGGGATCGATATTTCTGGGGTCTTTCAGTTCAAGGATGACTTCGTTGAGACGTTGTCTCAAGGGGGCGGCAGCTTCATTGAATTGCCTGCTTAGTTCATTGGCATCTGTGGTGATGCTGGCAACCAGGGGTTGGAGCCAGACATTGCAGCTGTCTATCGGATTTCCAGCCTTAATGCTAGATTTGAAAATGCATACAAGAGACAGCGCAATGCCTGCACTCCAAAGGAATGTTCGTGTTCTCATGGCTTGATTTTTTAGGGGTTGAGGGAATCAAAATCCAAACAAGTTCTAAGTATGGATGATTTATTCTTTAAAAAAATCTTCCAGAAATAATCTGAGGTTATCTCCTCGCAGATTTTTTTGAATTACCCTTCTGTTTTCGTCTACTAAATAAGTAAGCGGAATACTGCTGACTTTATACAGATGGCTTACTGAAGTGTCAGCGTTTTTTGACTGTTCAATTACATGTAACCATGGATACCCATCTTTCTCTATAGCATTTAGCCACTTTCTTTTATCTGTATCCTGCGACACAGCAAAAACCTCAAATCCTTTCTCGTGATACAATTGATAAAGTGGCAGAAGATTTTCTCTGTTTTCTGAACGACACGGGCCACACCAGGACGCCCAGAAATCTATCAGAATCAATTTTCCTTTTACATCACTAAGGACTATTGAGTCACCGTTAATAGATGGCAGTTTTATTTCTGGAGCAATTGATCCAATGGGTATGAAGTTTTTGAAGTCTTCTATTTCCTCGATTAATCCTGAGATATAAGGGTTTTCAGGTGCTATTTTCTTCCATTTTTGCGCCAGACTTTCAAAATAATCAACATATTGACCTATTTGATCCTCGATGTTATAAAACTTGGTTGCAATCAAACCTGCTGTAACATCAGAAGTAGTATCCATAAAATGCCCAAATGAAATTTGCATCTCTTTGGCGGCATTCATGACATCTTTAAAACAGGCTTGTCTAACCTGAATGAATTGTTCTTCTTCGAGACTTTTGGCTTCCTCAAGTTTTACAACAATAGTATCTAGCACTTTGTACAGGCTTTCTTTGAATCGGCTGAAAGATTGTATGTTGACTGATACTTTATTTCCTTTGATATGGTAGGATCTGGTCAGTTCATTGGCGTTTGCCTGTATTTGAACGCTGTCCTCAGAGCCATTCAGATAGAATACAATATAGTTTTCATCAGGCATTCCCATTTTCATGGCGGCCATTGAACTTGTCTCCTGCTCCTGAATATTTATCCTGTAAATGCCTTTCAAAATAGTATCAAGGTGAAATTCAAAATGCCCTGATCCATCTAAAATGGCAGAGTCTATAACAAATCCATCATAGCCACTGAATATTCTATCATAGCTTTCTAAATAAGATAGAAACAAAGTGGGTTTATAGCCCTCAGTTTTGTGGACTTCTCCTAAAATAACCGTTTGTGCTTCTGTCATTTTTAGTAGGAATAATAATAACACCGGGATAAAGAGCTTTTTCATGGCGTAGGATTTAGGTGTAATAGGCAACCGTGGATTTATTCACGGTTGCCTATCATCAGTGGTTTAATTTAATGGATTTGAGTTGTTCCACCCTTTGATTGTATCCAGGCATTCGCCTTGGACTTTTCATTCGTTGTAAGATACCTGGAAATTATTTCGGCATCGTGGCTTGATGAAAGGTAAAGATTAACATCATTACTGGTATTTGCCTGCAATACTAAATCTAGTCTTTGAGCCAGGTCGGCAGAAGCTGGAGAGTTAAACTCAGGCCCTCTCAAATAAGTAGAAAAGGCAAGTACATTTTCTACATGTACCTCAGGAAGCGATGCCGCGGCCAAACCACAACTGCAGGTACAAGTAAAAGTTGTACAGGTGCAATCCGGCGTATTGGGTTTGCAACAAGGACCACTTTTGCACCCACAGAAAACGTTGGAGCAACTACAGTTTGGACATCCCACTAGATTCTGAGCAAAAGACAACTGTGCAAATGCCAGAAAAAAGAATAAGAAAAGACTTCTTGGAATAAGGACTTGAGGTTTCATAATAAAATAATTTAAAGCGTGTTTTTGCCTACTCTTTCCGCTTTTCGGCTACCGCGACCGTACTCTTTTAAGGATTTTCCGGCATACTCCGTTTTTTATCGAATGGCTTTTGGATAATCAAATACCGCAGCGCTTGCATTGCCACATCGGACAATTTCACCTGGCATCGGTTCTCCGCTCCTGGCATGAATAATACCGGCTACCACAGCTGCTGCCTGAGCCGTTCCGCTCATTACGGCATATTCTCCGTTTTTATAAGTGGAATACACGTTGGCGCCCGTGGCTACCCAGTCAACCACGCCTTTGCCCCAGTTGGAGGCTGCCAGACAATCGCCGGCACAGGTGATGGCTCCAACGGTAAATATTCTGTTCCCTTTCAGGCAAGCCGGCAAATGGTAATTGGCATTACCCGCATTATTTCCTGCCGCCATGCACACCCAAACTCCCATATTGGCAATATTCAGGATGGCTTTTCTGAGCGCCGGATTAATGGTTTGACATGTTCTGTAAGGATATGTACCCATGCCCAGGCAGATTACATCATTGGGCTTGCCGTATTTCGCTACATGGTTTATTCCCTGTATTAGGTAGCTGAAAGAAGCCGAGCCGGTATTCGCGATCACTTTAACCGGTACCACAGTTGCGCCTGCAGATACACCCACTGAGCCAAAGGCGTTGTTTTTTGCCGCAGCAATACCCGCCAGATGTGTGCCGTGACCATGTTTGTCATCGCAGTTTTCGTTGGGTATGCATGTCCGTGCAAAAGGACTTTGCGCCATAACTTCCAGATCGGGATGATCAAGGTCAATTCCGGTGTCCAGTATCCAGATCCAGCTATCGCTTGTAGTTTCCTGGAAACCGCCTGACCGTACCACCGCACACGGAGTTGTTTGATGCTCACTAACGAATTCGTCAGGTGCGGACTCTTCAACGCTTGGCTCCAGCTCAAATTGATAATCCGGGTAAATGCCTTCAACCAAAGGTTCATTGGCTAGTCTTTCAATTTCTGCTTCACTAAGGGTTGCTGAAAACCCTACCACAGCATCTGTGAATTCGGCGATAACATTTGCTTCGTCAATTGATGCGTGTTTTCTGATCTGATCAATCTCCTGGATCAGCATTGATCGTTTTTCTTCATCAGCCGCAACAGCATTCAACCGATCTGGTAAAATTGTCTTTTGCAAAGACAAAGGAGCCGCCGCAGTCTCTGACAGGAGGACTATATACTGCCCTGGGATGGGCCGCAAATCCTCCTGCTGAGCCTGCATATTTCCAAGCCCGGCAAGAAACAAAGTGATTAAGGTTGACAATTTTCTCATAATCGTTGAAGCGTGTTTTAAGGTTTTTTGCGGTTTGGAAAGTGTTTGTTTTTTGGGGTTCGGCCAGATGCCTCGGTCAACTCACCGACTTCCGAAGTTGCCCGTGAGCGACTCGAGGTTCATCATGGCTCTTGGTTGGTTTTGGGTGTTTTAATGGTTTTTTTGGGATTAGGCACGAAGGCCGTGAATTTTGGTGGTTGATACAGGGGCACCTGACCTATCGCCTGATGCAGGCACCCCTTCCATACCAAATGATGACTTGCAATGCTTAATTCTATCTTTCAGGTTTAAAGAACACCACCCAGTTCCCCAATACAGAGGCCATCAGATGGCGTCCTGCTTTAAACCTGATCTCTTTTCCAAAAATGCCTGAGGGAATCAAAGCGGGCAATTCCAGCTCGAACCAGACGGTGAATTGATCGGCCTGGATCTTCCCGGGAATTTTTCCCAGCAGTGGAAAGGAGGCCAGTACCGCTCCGCTCTCTTGTAAAGAAAGTCTCGAATGTGCATATTCGCCTTCGGATACCAGCCCCGCTTTCCTTCCTACTAATTCCCCAATATGTGTAGCAATACCTAATTCTTCCAGTTTGTAAGCTTCCATGTCTGCTGCTTGTGTTTGAACCCAGCGCACCAATACATCTTGTTCCAGATAGGGTCGTGTCTCGGGTTGTTTTCGTATGTGTATCATGTGGCTTTATTTGGTTGACAAGACAAAAGTGCGGGTTGTGCATGCAATAAAGTTGCGACAGTTGTGCAGGTTTTTGATGCTTTTTTTTGTGTAAAAAATCATGTTGTTTTTGGTTAAGTGGTTGTTAGTCAATGTTTTGTGTAAAATTGTTTTGTTCGCAATGCGTTTCGGAGCTTTTGAAAAAACGGGCTCTGCCGCTGGTTACATCAATGATGATAACCTGGTTAATCGGTGAATAATCAGCAAATGCAATGCTCGTGGATGTTTGTTTGAAATCGTGTACATGTTTCATGTGTACTGGTTTTTAAAGGTTATGATTGAATGGTTAAATTTCTTGTAGTTGCTTGTTGACCCGTTTGCTGCTATGGTTTTCTAGCATTGGTTTTTACCTAAAGGATCAGTGGAATCTTTTCAGCAAATTGTTACCGAAATCAAATCAGATCAGCCATCATGTATCTTCTTTTTCAATGCAATTTCCTCGAATTATCTCTCCCTTCATGTTGATCAAAACTGATTGCGGAAATTCATAAATGTGGCCTTATGGCTTGATTATTCAACTTTTTAGCTTCAAACACTCGCATATTCCACCTGGCTTCTTTTTAAAAGTGGGCGCATCAACAGCACATTTCCAATTCGAGAAATGGATGCGGGTAATCCAGTATGGAATTCAGTAAGAAAATTGTTACTAAATAAGATATAGGTAGACAGGACATTTGCCTAACAAGCTGATGAGAGAAATCATGCAGCATTATTCAGGTAAATGAATTCCCGACTATGATTAAAGAACTGACAGAACTCGTATTGCTGGTAGAACAGTCGATCCCACGACCAACGGAATTGATATCCTCCTTGTCAAATGGCAATCCCGATGTCATTCAACTATATGGTATGTTCCATCAAAACAGTTTCCGAACGGAAGCCGAAGCCATTGAAATGGCTGGGGTAGGGGAGAGAACCAAGTTTCGCAAAGTGGCCAGGGAATTGATGCGGATTTTGGAGATCATGGTGCTGCAGATTGGTTCAAACGCGAAATCAGGCACTTGTCAATTACAGGATCGCCTGCGCGGATATGAGCTTATGGCGCTTGTGAAAACGCTGGTAACGCTTTCCTGCAAAAACAGCGCAAAACGCTATGCCGAAGAACTGTTGCATATTGGACAAACCTATGCGCGCCCGGAGTTCGTGGTGGAAGCAAGCAAAGCCCTGATGGATTACGTGGCCATAGCCGGCGATGATCCAAAATCCTTCGACAAGTATTACGAATTGTATGAAACGCACAGTGGGTACAGAGTACTGGAAGAAAAAGCACAGATCTATCTGGAACGGATCAGGCTGCCTTATGTGAGGAAAAAAGCATTTCAGAAAGAAAATGGCGAAGTCGCCTCCCGGTATTTGCAGGAACTTGAACCCCATGTTGGTCATATAACCTCCCACCATTTTCACCTGTCCTATTATTCCCTGAAATCATACCGCTTTGTCACCGAAGCCAGATACCACGAAGCTTCCCTGGTGCACCTGGAAGCCATCCGTTATTTTGAACGCTGCGGATACACCTGTAACAATACGCTGACGATTTTCTACTATCTGGAAATCGTGAATTGCTTTTACCTGAACAATTATAAGAGAGGAGCCAGGTATTATGAAAAGGCGATTAACCTTTCCTCCGTTGGCAACATAAACTGGTTTGGCACACTGGAACTCGGGTTTTACCTAAGAATGTACGAGGCCGACTATGAAGGCGCCGCGGCCATTTATGCAACGGCTACCAAACACAAGAAGTTTTTCGTCCTCCGGGATATTCAACAAGAATCCTGGACGATCCTGGGCGCCTATCTCTACATTGTTCAACAATTAAGCGGTGATGAAACACTACAATTGCAAGTGCCAAAAGTGAGAAGCAGCCGTTTCAGAAATGACATAAAAGACTTCTCACAGGACAAAATGGGTATGAACATCGCCGTGTTGGCCGCCGAAGTACTGCTTGAATTTGTAGAAGGCAAAGACGACAGTCTCTGGGATCGCATAGCCGCCCTGGAAAAATACCGCGAACGCTACCTGAGGAACAGCGACGACACACACCGCTCACAGTTGTTCATCAAGATCCTGGTAATCCTTTCCCGATACAATTACGATGGCGATAAATTCCTTGACAAGGCTCGGCCATATCTGGAAGAGCTTCAAAAGGCGCCACTGCAAATGAGCAACCAGGCGCATGAGCTGGAAATAGTGCCTTACGAGCGGCTGGTGCGCTTATTGTCTGAGGCTTTGCGCAGGCGCAATGGCCGGGCTGTTGGATTTCAGTATGTGGAGAAGATGGATCGGGTGATTGGGGTGGGAGGGGTCATCAGGAATAACTAATGGATAGTTGATAGTGGCAGTTTGGAAAGGAGAACAGAATGGGGCACCTTACAACAACTAAGTCTATAAATGTTGTAATTAAAAATAATTTGACTCATTATTATGCCCCCAACAGCTGCAAAAATTCGTTAATCGCTTTGTTTCAATTTGCATGCAGATTTTTGATTATTTTTGTAATAAAAATGACCTCATGAGACAAGCTTAAATACTAAACAAATTGGACAGACTGCTGAGTCCGTGTTTGATAAATACTGAAACGAGCTACCAATAACATGTTTGGAGTGTTTGCACTTTTGAGTTCAAATTTGCTTTTATAGTTTAAATATAACAACCGAATGTTGCCATGGCATATAAGTTGCTTCATTCAGAAGAGCAGTTGATATCTTTTTTACAAGATTATATTTTAAAGGCAGCTGGAAATATCGTCATCCAGGCTGGTCATTTTGCACTGGTTTTCGACAGAATTATTGGAGAGCTTGTACCAGCGATTGAGGAAGGTGTTGAGGATGAAAAAGTAAAAAAAGTGGTAGCTCAGCATCCATACATGGGTAAGTTTCCCTTAATTACCTGGGAAACAGCCTTAAAATTAATTTCTTCAAATCCTGATAAACAAATTAATTTGTCAATTATAGTAAATGATTGGCAATGGGTGCCAAAAGCTCCGGATGGGCTATTGAATGATTTGCGAAGTAATTTTTATAAGAAGCATACTCAACTTCCAACAGAGTTTGAACTTCGCTTAACTTCTTATAAATTACCTAAAAGCATTATTCTTCCATTGACAAGTGACAAGAAGACTTTGTTATATTTTGGTGAGCAAAAGTTGAGAAATAAGGCAAAAAGAGAATATAAAAATATTTCAGAGAAACAAAGAACCATGAGTTGTGCCTACAGTTATATATCTTTTTTAGACTATGTAGAGTCCAATAATACAGCACTTTTAATTAGTTTTATACCTAAACCATGTAAGGAACCTATAAACTTTGGCACTGAGGTGTTTATGGAGACTCATGACTCTATTTCAAATATCAAGGTTGTTAACATATTTTGTAGTGGTGATAATTTATCAGCATTTTACGAACACACAGAAATAGTTAGGTATCCTTAAACTTTATGACAGTTCAGTAGTGTCCGGTTATAAGTCAAAGAGAATCAATTGATTAGGATTATCGGGGTTTTCGTTTTTGTAATTTGGACTG
>JACJYQ010000008.1 GCA_020636025.1 Lewinellaceae bacterium
ATACAAAGATTACAATTGTGATGGGACATCAAAAAGAGCACAGGTTGGACTAAAGTTGTATGTACATGCTTCTGACCTAAAAATTAAAGTCTCTGCTCCATCGCTCGGAGTAATCGCAGCAGCCGCTGAACTTGGACTGGCAAAGGCAGAGTATAAATTTGAAACATTTGGCATCAATCCTGACAACTTCTACACGAATTTGCCAAGTGCTCAATTTTCAGTCGACACCTATGCAAAAGTAATTTCTGCATATGACAATATTATTCACTCGTTGAATGACTCTACCGAAATTGATCCAATAATTACAGAAATTCCTCAATAAAGATACCTTTTAAGCCCGGCAAGTATTTTTCAGAAACACCCTAGACTCGATCTCCACAAATGGCGTGGTGATGACCACGGGCAAAAAACCTGCGCTGACGCCAAGTCTAAATCTGCTGTTTTCTTTCCAGAACTTTTCAATTGGCTTTGGCAAGGGTATGGATTGGATAAATGCAGATTCAGCTGAATCAACTTCCTGGATTTACAACAAGAAAATATGCTATGCTGTGGGCTTTGGGATCAATATTTTCAGAAGTTCTTCCAACGAAAGTACCACAGCCAGGGAAGATCAATAAAAAAGGAGTTTCACTAACCCAGTTTAAAGCATGCTTGGATTCCTCGGTTTACTACTTGCTGTTTTAAGCGTGGTCGCGCTCATTGACCCCAATACACCCATTGGAAAATCCATTCTGAGGATTACATTTATCAGAAATGAGACGCTGGTAAAGTTTTATCCAATATATAGGGGAATGCTTTTTTTCCTGAGTAGCACTATTCTGGTGGTAGTCTTATATCTAATACTATCCATTATTGATTTTTATTTGGTTCAAACATTTGTGCTTAATGTGCTTTACAATGGAACAATCGCAATAGTTCTACTACCCATAGTTCTTTGGAAAAACCGAAAGCGCCTAAAAGAAATGGTTCTAACTCTAAGGCCATTTGCCATACTTCTTTTCATTTTTCTCGCCATTATGGCATTATTAGCTTTAATTCTTCACTATCAAATTGAAAATGGCGGCCTGGATAAAAAATATCAGAGCTGCCTGGAAGCCCCATCTACAAGCCATTTGCTAGTGCTAAGCGATAGCAGCGCCCGTTCATTTCGAAACAGGTATCAGGAAGAGATAATGATTGTTTCCAGAGTCAATATGATTTCCCAATACAGGCTTATGTATGGATTTCATTATGACTTAGGCCCTGAAAAAGATACCAGTAAATTTGTGTATTCTAAATTGGTAAATACCACTAAGGAGATTTTTAACTCGAAGCCCTATAGTCAACAATTCAGGGATAGAATAAAATCAGCAGTTGAAGCTAGCAATGGATATCCTGTTAAACCATTCCACTTTTTCCCGGTAGAAATACAGCCAAACTTTGTGAGTGCATTGACAGTTGCTATGAATACAAAGTACTTTTCATCCCTGGCCATCGGGAGTAAGATTAACCTGATATACCTGTATAACAAAATTGTTGGAGCCATTGGATTGGTCGGGATTTTGGTGGCCATTCCTTTTTTAATACTTGTGTCTTTTTGGCTTACGTTTAGGCTTGCCAGGTACAATGAAAAATATGTTGACTCTCCTGTTGATGCCAATAATTACTTCTTCATGTTTGTGAGCATTCTAGGATTGCTGATTGCCATAATTTCTAATTAACTTTGATTTCAGCCCTGGTTTGTTCTTGCACTTAACAATAACCAATTTCAAATATTTCAATCTTCAACTTTATAACCAAATTTCTTATTATGAAAAATCAATTTCTATTTCTGATGTTGTTAGGACTTACTGTCCTGTTATCCTGTAAAGGCGAACAAGGTGACCCTGGTCCAGCTGGCGTTGCCGGCACAAACGGGGTGGATGGTACCAATGGTGTAGATGGGAATGCCAACATCAAGAATTACGCTACTACGATCAATTCTACTGATTGGGTTGGTAGCAACTTAACCAGAAAAGCGACCATTTCTGTTCCAAATATCACGCAAGAGATCTTGAATACCGGATTGATTATGGTGTATACTCAGGACGCATTTTCAAGCCAATGGTATGCTACTCCATTCTCTGTTGCCATTAATGCCAATACAACCTGGTCATATCATTATGTTGCAGATGTTGGGCAAATTGTGTATCACAGTACATCAAATGACGGAAATCCCTTTACTGGCAATTTGAATATAAGAATAGTAACCGCAAGCGCCGATGGCCTGGTTCGCAACCCTGATCTTGACTGGTCTGAATACAACGAAGTTATTCGGGCTATCTACCTGAATGACTAATCAGGAGCCATATTCGATTTATGGTTGTGGCATCGTCTCAAGAAAAGCCCAAACCATAAATATAATTCACTATTGAAACTCTAAGTGTGTTTCAGTGATTTTAAATGACACTCGGCTGAAGCCGGGTGTCATTTTCTTGTTTCAGTTTGTTAAAGCCAATTATAAATGCTCTTATCCTCTCTCAGAATAAAAAGCACTATACCTCTTGTTTCTATGAATTGTGAAGCGTTTTTTTGAATATTAGCGCTTATAAAAAGATTCGTATTACTTTGCTTGCTTAAAACCATTAATTACCAGGTATTAATACAATAAACATCAATTTATCAATCAGTTAGAAAAATGAGTGATTCAAAGAATAATTCTTTCAAAACTTTGCTGATAGGAGTAGCCACGATTGTATTGGCCGCCATCGTTCTCAAAGAATTAAATCTAAAGGAAGACGGTACACCATTTACACCCCAACCCACGCATGAACCGAAACGAAAAGTTGAAAAGGCTAAGTTTGATGATGTTGATGAGGAATTTGAACTTACTAAAAAAGCAACTATCAGGGCATGGAGGGACTTTCAGGAAGCTGATAGGCTTACAGCACATTTACAATCAAATTTAGATACTTACATGCGGAGATTCCGTTTATATATGGATATCAACCTTGTTAAGGTAGATCCTGAATTAAAGACTCTAATTCTGAATACTGCGGGGGTATATCTAAGGGCAGTGAAGCACTTTGATAATTTCTCCACTTTTAGTAGAGATTCTATAAAGATTCAGATAAGTTTTTTGGCTACTCAGGGAGTCAGTAAATTAAAAGATGACCCAGTAGAGGATTGGCATCTTATAGAACAAGATCTAGACAACTGTTCTCGGCAGGATAAATTGGTTGCCCAAAGTCTATCTAAAAAATACATGGTAGAATTTATCGATGAGTATTAAAGTTTGTCTGGAGTTTTCTGCCGAGACAAGGGTGTATCTGAAATAGGCTGCCATTCAGTGGGACGGAAATAAGGCTTATCTCTTTCAGGGCATATATTAGGGTCGATACGACCTGAAAGGAACAGCCTATGATGTTGGCTTCCCCAAAAAATCTCTGCTGATGGCTGGAATTTGGCCAGCGACTGGAGCAACAACACTACTCATATGCTTAAAGGAAGTAATTACGTGCCGTATAATATGAAAACAAACAAGGTTGATGGCGGTATCAAAGACACATTCAAACTGGAGCCTCCCGGCTGTATTACATATTCCTTTTTAAGTCAATTGGGGCTTATCAGTATTACACTATTAAGATTTCATTATTGTCACGAATCTTAGTTTTGGCACCCTTATTCTTGGTCGATAAAGCCTAAAAAAGCGAAAGCTAAATGACCAAAAGTCAACTCTAAGCCAATCTTAAAACCCTCTCCGCAACAAAACCCCAACACCCAAAGAACTCCTTCGCTCCTCAAACACAGCATCTGAGCTCGTCATTCCGTTCAAACCGGTCCGGCCGGAAAGTGTGAGGCCAATGGCTCCCTTTGATGTCTTGTACAAGCAGCTAAACTGCCCCTGAAGCGAAACAGCCCCGCTTTTTCTGTACGACAACGAACTCAGCGACTGCTCGCCCGAAACACCGGAAACATTGCCTGAGTAATGGCCGTACAAAGAAACCAGTCCACCTGCCGAAACATCATAGGCCCAATGTTTTCCGGCCCTTGCAGTCAGCCCCAACAACAGAGGCAGTTCGAGTTGTTGGTATCGCAGATAGCTTTGCGACTCGGTTATGCGCTGTATGGTTATGGTGCCGGGACCATAGAAATCCTCAATGCTGCCGTCAGCTTGAATGACCTGTCGCAACAGCATGTTAGGTACAGTTTCACTTTGAACTTCCACCTGGCTGTATCGACGCACATCCGTCCATTGGGCAAATTGCAAGCCTGTTGAAACATACAGACGTTTGTTCAACCTGCGGCTGATTGTCAACTTGGCTTGCATCAGGTCGAGCGGGGTTTCCTCGCGCTGGCGGGTTTCCAGGTAACCTGCATCACCTTTTCGCTGTACCATATTGGCGCCATAGATGGCCTGTGCTCCGATCCACCATTTCTGTTCCCTGGTCTTTCGTTTTTTTGGATTTGTACTTATATAGCTTTTTGAGCATTCAGGCGCTTTTGGACTTACATACACGATCGGTTCGGGATACATACAGGGCAGCTTTTCTAAGCGGGCAATCGGCAAATTGGTTAATACAACACTCGTTTCTGATGAGTTTACTGCGGACAATATTGAAACTTCAGGACTTTCAATTTGACTGGTTGAGATTGATGCCTCTTTCAAATCACTTTCATCCGTAAATGGGGGCTTTGCAAAGGAAACTGAAGCAGACATATTACCTGAAATAGATTCATGCTTTGTAGTTATTGCCTGTTTCTGCTCCACCATTGGTTTTTCAGCATGCTCAGCGACAGCCTTTTCCGGGGACTTTGTGCGCAGCTTTTGCTCATTCAATGGCTCAGTTTTTTCGATGCTCTCTGCTACCTTCAATCCAGGCTCTTTGACCACCGAATCCTTATTCAATGACCAACCGGCGATCAGAAAGCCAAGCAACAAGGCTGCTCCGGCAAAATACCAGACCAATCCGCGGCGCTTTGGTTTTTTACGTCGCGCTTCCAGGGCATCCCAGGCGGCATCCGGATCAAAATCGTGGACGCTGCCTGGCAAGCTGTTTTTCAAACCTTTTTCAAACGAGTCCTTGTTCATATTGTCGTAATAATGGTTGTAGTTTTTGTCTCAGCAATTGTTTGGCGCGACTCAGTTGAGAACGCGAGCTGCTTTCTGTTATATCCAGCCTGGCTGCAATTTCCCGATGCGACCAGTCTTCAAAAACATATAAATTGAGTACCTGGCGATAACCATCCGGCAAACTTTGAATTGCTTCTGTGAGTCGCTTCTCCCCTATTTGCATCAAATCCGATTCTTGAAGTTCCTGCTCGGGAAATTCGACAGGTAGTTCCACAAACACCTGTTGTTTCCTGTTCTTACGCATTTCCTGCAAAATGGTATTCACCGTGAGCCTGTATAACCAGGCTTCAAATGCCCCCTTTTTTGGGTCGAAGAGTTTTATTTTATCAAACAAGAGCACGAAAGACTCCTGCAAAAAATCGAGCGCCTGAGGTTCATCACACGCGTAGCGGCGGGCGATGGCCAGCACTTTGGGGGCGAAATACCCAAAAAGCGCTTTCTCGGCGGCAGCTACCCCTTTGCGGCAGCCTTCGATGATTTGCAGGAGCTGGTCTTCGTGCATATACCTACTGTAAAACAGCCGTAAAGGTCGCGGTAGAATTTGGATAACTGATGTTGGATGGCTTTTCGGTTATGGTCACATTTGTCAGCTTGAATATTACCTGTTCACCAGGCAAAGTCCCCTGCTCAATGGCTTCAATTGTTCCGGTCTGGCTATCCATTTCATACACTACAGGTGAGCCAATTAATTGATTGGTGAAATTAAAAGCCCAAAGCGGATCAGCTGGGTTCTGATTCCAATCCAGAAAATAGTATTCGTAAATTACGCCATCTACTCCCTGGATGTCTCTAACTACAAAATGATAGAGATTTCCTGTTCCGGGATTGGCGTCAAACGTGGCTGTAATATCTGGAATAAATTTTTCTGCACCACCTGATAACTCGAGACGCAAGCCCTGAATAATTTGCGCATCACAGGCAATTACATTGCCAAAATCAACTTGCGGGCTAACAGACATTGTCAGATTTTCGGTGGTTTTCAAAGCATCCAGATCGTAGCCATACAGAGTAACCTCGGTTCCACCACAATCAACCAGGGCTGCGGAAAATTCACCGGTTACAGGATCCAGGCTTACAGGAAAATGGAGCGGGCTCTGGTTGTTAATAGAAGCGCTCACAAATCCATTGGTCACAGGATCCTGGTTGCAATTCAGCAAAGTACCCGAAATTTCAACCCAATCATTATTCCAGTTGAGAGAAATTATACCAAGATTAACATCGTCTGAGTAAGGGCCAATGGTCTCCGTATGCACAACATCTCCGCATTCATTTATCACTTCAAGGATCAACACCTCATTTGCCGGCACACTACCTGAGAAAAAGCCATTAGCACTTGGTGTAGTTCCAAGAGAAGAGCCATTCGGGCGGGTTATCCGAATTTCCACATATGGATGGTGGTTGCCCAAACGAAGCGTTCCGGATAAGGTAATCACAGGAAAGCTGGCATCACAATTCCACCAGCTGAAATGACTCACCTCTCCTTTGTACTCCGATCCGTTCAGTTGTGCAGTACCTTCTTCTTTCCAAAGACTGGTGCTTTCATCTATCGACCATAGCGGAATTTCTGCCGGAGCAGCTGACAGGCGATCAGATGGAACAGGTACGGTGATTTCGGCTGACTGAGAGAGCTGGAGTTTTTCGCCCGCCGGCGTTTCAAGCAAGGCATGGATCATACCAAAACTGTGCAATACCTGCACTTCGCCCTCGGCATTTCTACCCAGATAGGAACCGGGAATCATCGTGCTCGTCTGGCTTTTGGATGGATCTAGATACGTGGCATATACAACAACAGTACCGGTATAGCTCTGGCCGGATGTGGTCACAAAACTGTTTGCTTTGAAATTTATGGAACCGCCACCGGAAACGTTTACCTGCCCACCGGTCCCAGCTTGAATCATTTCTCCAGCCGGTTTGGCCTTAAGTGTTATCACTACGCGGCCCACATCGCCGGCTTTTGCGGAAAAACTGGCCAGGGATGGGAGATAGCCGGATTTTTCAGCAGAAACAAAAGGCTGCATCTGGCTGGTGACGCCATTAAGCCTAAAATAGCCCTTTTCATCGCTTAGGGTACTGCTGGTTCCAAGCCGAACGGTGGCGGCTTCAATTGGTTGTCCGGATTCATCTACCACAAAACCGGAAGCATCGGTATTTATTTCTACGAGCGGGTCGGGCATTATGGTGATGTCGGTTTGGTTGAATGTGTCTTTCCTGCAGGCTGCGAACAAGCCTGCTATAAAGGCGATCAGGAGTATTAGTTTTCCAGAATATTTCATGATGTTTTATTCAATTTTAGAAAATAATGAAGGAATGGCGGCCGCCTTCGAACCTATTATGCGGAATTGAGAAAAACGCTGCGTGATGATGGATAAAAAATCCAGTGGGAGACGTATTATTCAATTACCATGTACCATGGTGTTTTGTTTCGCACAGATCATACGCAGATTAGACGCAACATTTATTCCGGACAAATTCGATGAATTGTTTTCAGCGGTAATTCCAACTCTGTCTTCTATTTGTCTACCTTCGAAATTTCCGCACATCTGAATATGCCTTAATAAAATAGTCTCCGGCACTTTTCTCAAAGCACCGGAGACTATCACTCACAGCTCTATACAGTCTATATTTAATTCCTTCGATAAACCTTAACCTCGGGAGGGCTGCCGTCCTTCATATCCTTAGTGATTTCGAGTTTGTCCAGGTCAGGGTGGTAAACAAACAGGAAACTAGGCACTGTACCCTTAACGGTTCTGAAACATTGACCATTATTTTGATTCCGGCACCAGTTCCATTGTTCTGCTTCAGTCATACTTTTAACATCATCGGGAAGAGTCAGATGTATCGGAGTTTCCTGATCCTGGCAGCGTTCAAAAGTATAATTTGTCTGATTCCACATAGTCATAAAGGTGAAATTGGTGTTCACCATGATTACATCCAGGTTATCCGGGGATGGTGGATTTATATACCAGCCGCCTGTGATTTTCATGTTGCTGACCATCCTGGGGTTTCGGTAGTGGTGTGCTGTTGAGAAATTATTCTTCACCCATATCTTCATCCAGTCGTCCGTTGTATTGTATACCAGCTCGATGTTGGTATTTACGCTGTTGGCTGTTGGAATTGTCAGATCGTATTCTCCCTGGCTATTCCTTGATGGATTGTGGCCTTTCGCGTACATCACAAATCCTTCCTTCCTGTCACCAATCATCCAAAGAGCCGGATACTGAAATGCATTGTCATTGAGGATCACTTTGCCGCAAACAGCTCTGGGGCAAGTATTGAAATCCACGGTGTTATAACCTGTCCCGGCAGCATTCACCTCAAAATAGGTTCTACCCTGAACATTCGAGAGAAGATTGCCTTCATTGAATACAGGACAAGGGTAACGGTTCTGATCCATATAGTACAATTGACCGTTATTGGTAAAAATACCCAGCATCGTCATAGCTGCCCCATATTCGTTGGTGACGGTTCCTTTGTTATCCATGGTAGACCCTTCCTTGTTGTCCACAGTACCCTCATTTGAAATCCGGGCCCCTTGCTGATTATCCAGTTCCCCATAATTTGTAACAGAAGCGCTGGCGGCATTATCCACATTGCCTTTATTGGTAAGCTGGGCTGTTGACTGATTATCGATTTTACCTGTGTTGGAAATTGTACCGCCAGGTTCGTTTTTCAGGCTACCCTTATTGTCAATCGTAGCGGAGGGAGACGGAATGCTCATAGTTCCCTGATTTATTATTTCCGCTGAAGGCAGGTTTGCTACACTACCCTTATTGGAAATGGTGGCGGTGGGTGCATTCACAATTTTGCCGCTATTGTTGACAGTAGCAGTTGCCTGGTTATCAATGGTGCCGGTATTGGTCACCTGAGCGCTTGCAGCATTATTCAAGGTTCCCTGGTTGTTAAGGCTGGCATTTGCTTTAATTTCAACACTACCCTTATTGGAAATGGTGGCACTTTGAGCATTATCAATTTGGCCACTGTTTACGACCTTGGCAGTTTGCTGGTTTTCAAGTGTTCCGGTATTGGTCACCTTTGCGCTTGCCGCGATATCCAGGGTTCCCTGATTGCTGACACTTGCATTGTTTTCGATGGTACCTGTATTCTTGATTTGAGCAGTGGCCTGGTTATTCACTGTTCCATTATTTACCAGAGAACAAGTTGAGCACACTTCTATCACTCCAGCATTCTTGATGCTGGAAGTTGATGTAGTATTTTTAATAAAAGCCTTATTTGTGGTAATCAGCTTGTTATTTATTTCCAGCGACCCACTGTTTAATATTTTATGCTTTAAAGTTACTGTCCCATCAATGGTTAATGTCTTCTTATTGGTAATGGGATAATCCACCACATAATTGGGTGCTGAAATAACGGGTGCGTGACCATCAGGAGCTATGGACTCAATGCGCGCATCAAAGCCTTTTACGGGAACGCCGTTTGTCCAGTTGCCAGGATCTACCCAATCGGAACTGGCGGCGCCGGTCCATTTGGTGATTGTTTGACTAAATATGGAGGAGGAAATACAGAGAAGAAATGCTATAAGCAATGTGCTGAGTGTGAATTTCATAAATTTTACTTTTTTTAATGTTCCAAAAAAAGATTATGTGCATGATTGAGAAGCATGCTTCAACACTCGAGAGATTGCAAAATAAAGGGAAAATAACAAACCGCTTACTAAATTAATTTCAATTAGCAGATTGATAACAATCAAGGCTTTAAACCTCATCTCAACTGTTCATCCAGCATAATTTACCTCGCCCAGCTACCCGGTATAGGCCTGTTAATTTTCTATGTAAAAGTGCAAAAACCAATCATTACCTTTCGGCACCAAATCCACAGCCGATGATCACAATCAAAGAAAACCAAATCATCCAGAATCTGCCTGGTATGGATTATACCTGGACAGTTACTGATCTGCTCACCAGTTGCCGTCCTCTCTCAGGTGAACCCTTGTCAAAACGAATGGAAGCCATGCAGCATGAAGTCCTTACCATGGCAGAATCGGTCTTTAGCGAACTTCCGGAAAATGCGCTCCTGTGTTATCATTTCTGGAAGCAACTGCGCCCCGACCGAATTGAGACACAGAAATACAAATACTCGGTAAGCACTGAAAGCGAGACCCCCGAATGGGAATTGACAATCAATAGTAAAGGCTTGTTCTACAAGGACCTTTCAGCCATGTATTGTCAGCAAGCCGGCGAGGTTCAGGAACAACTGTTTAGCGACTTTTGGTTTTTTGGCCCTGAGAAACCAATTCCCGATCTCAGCATCAGGCAGAAAGTTGTAGCTCAGATTAGGAATGCATTTTTGCAAATAGGTCCGGTTGCTCAACAACACTTTCAACTGTTTGAATACCCGAAACTGCGCAAGGAGCGCCATTGGCAAGAAGGAGATCACAAACGGAAAGATTACGTTACGCTGCGTCCTTTTGGCATTGAAATAAGTGCAGAAAACTGGCACGATGGTCTGATGTACAATGATTTCATCTCCTTCGAACGGATGCTGACAAATGGCAAACAACTGGAACGATTTATCTCTCCAGATATCCAGAAGGCGATTCGTGAACATTTATCCGTTAAAGACAAGGTGACCGTCCGGGAGGAGCCCGATCCCCAAAAAGCAGCCATGAGACAAATTTATCTGGAAAACGGTGGCATGTCGCATCACATCGCCCGCGAACATGGCGACAGCTACAATGCAAGCCCTATCGACGAATTAATCTGGAAACGCGAATTACTCGATGACCTCAAACAACGTCTTGAAAAGATCGATCATTATTCCGGCTTGCTTTTTATTGCCCAGGTGATGCAATATCATGGTGTGCCGGATGCCGAAGAGCTATTTATTAAAGCGGCAAATAAACCCAATTTAAAAGCAAGACAGGCCATTGCGCAAATCCTCAAAGAACAGTTTCACAGCGAGGCAGCTGCTGATATCATACATTCCATGCGAGAATACAAAGATGAAGACAACTATTGGTGGGATCATGCCTTTAGCTCCTATGGCCGCATGAGAGATAACAAAGCCGTGCAAAACTTTATCATTCAATGCCTTCGCGGTAAAGACGAAAGACATTTTAAGCGAGCCGTTGATGTATTGGTGATGTGGGGTGTAAAAGGGGATGTCGCTTTGACTGACAGACCATTATTATTGTCACTAAACTGGAATGATGCTATTGCACAACGACCAGAATTTATGGCTAGCCTGGATACAGTCATCAAGATCATTGAAGGCAAAAAAAGTAAAAACTAAGCTATGGGATTCCTGCTAAAATTGGTTGTTATCGGATTGTTGGTGCTACTGTTTGTATTCTGTAGCCGCAAGAAAAAGGATGCACCCAGCCTGCAAGGCTGGCTGGACGAAAAGTACCCGGGACGGTTTCAGGTGCTGTACACCGAATCTGACGGGCTGTTCACCAAACTGAGTTTTAAAGTAAAAAAGTCAATTGTCGCTGAAAAGGCCAATCCAATGGTTCAGGCGCTCCTGCCCTATGACCTGCGACAACCAGATCTTAATCTGGCAGATGTAAACATCGACACCATTTATTCAAGAGCTGAAAAAGACTGGAAGGATGTAGAGGCATTTCTCAGCATTTTAAAGAACAAGGGACTTTCAGATTGGTCGGTCGGCATTCGCGATGGCAAGCTTTCAACCGTAATTATTGCAGAGGCAGGACCCAATCAGCGAAGTGAATACCTCCATCAATTTGAAGCAGCTTTGTCTGCGTGGCCGGAAGGCGTTCAATATGACAAAGAAATCCTCATCATGTCTCCGGCAGGCATGGCATCCTATCGCGGCCAGGATTTACCACTTCAGTTTTGGCTGGGTTACAATAGGGAGAATTGGAAACAGGTGACTTATAGCCTCATGTGTCCATACGATCGTCCATTTAAAGCTGGTGACTGGATTGGAAAATGGAAATTCAACATTGATAACCCTCGATTTTCGACTTACCATGAACAATGTCGGAAAGCAGCGGAAGAATGGGCAGCTCAAAACCTCAAACCAGCCATAAACCTGATTAACCTGGTAGAATTTGAGCAAATACCGGAAGCGATGGAACTTTCTCTTTTCTCATTCCCTTATTCCTGGCAAAAGGCAGATGATCAGGAAACCATCGATGAAGCCGGACACATAGTTGTGGAGTTTGACCTGGATGAACAGAAGGTGGTAAGAATCCAGGTATTTAAGTCCGAATAAAATAAATTGGTTATCCGGATTATGTACAAAAAGAAATAATCTGAGTGGATTTGACCTTGTAAAATAAATTCACCACAGATTACACAGATTTTTCACGGATTGCCTTCGGCAATCTTTTAATTTATCTGTGAAAATCTGTGTAATCTGTGGTGAAAAACAGGCGTCCGGCATATAACAATATCCATCGGATACTACATTAAGCTACTGTACAATATGTGTATAGCCAATTAAAATAATTTCCATTTCTTTCCAAATGCATCTTATGCGTTACATACTCGGACCTGAATTATTCTGGCTGTTGCTTTACGGAGTTACCAGGTTGCTTGTTCATGTCAACATACCGCCTTCAGAATCCATGGACAATTTCATAAGATCTTGCTGGTTTTATGTTCCTATGCTCGCATTGCTGTCCTTTGGATTTTACTGGTTACCCGTTGAGAAAAGCTGGTTAATTCTTCGGATCTGGATGGCAGGTTTAGTGGGTGGATTACTTGTAATGGGCAAAGTTATGAGTGCGTACAGCAAGCAAGGACCTGGCATTGGAACTGCGTACATTATTGGCGTACTTTTTTTATTCGTTGTCCTTATTATTGGTACCGTTATTATCAACTTTAAATCCTGATATGTCGGCCTTTTTGACTGGAAAACTTCTTAGCCTGATATTGTTTGGCATTCCAGCCATCATCTGGTTGGCGTATCTGTTTATCCGAGCAAGGAAAAACACAACTGTTCCACCACCTGATAATACACCCCGAAATACGATGAATCTCAAATTTGAATTGCCACAGGTATCCTATACCCAGGAAGGCAGCGGTGGATATTTCTACTACAAAAGCAAAGACGGAAACCTAAGTGGATGGTGGGATTTCACCGGCGGAGAAACACTGGCCAGTCTGACTGTACCTTCAGAGGCAGAGTGGGCATCGAAAACCCAAATTCCAATCATTCAACGAAATGCCGTGTTGCATTATATAGGCCGCGAAACTGTGCGCCAACAAACAACAATTGGGCATGGCAGATATGAGATAGGCCCCAATTACATTCTGATTTATCCCTAAATGCCTACATGAAATGGATCCCAGAACAAAACATACATATCGCAGGCAACTGTACGAATTTGTCAAAGATATATTGGTGGAGTGCCCGAAATGTGGCAAAAGGGCCATGGTGGATACAAACGGATACACATTCTTCCAGACCATGGCTGAAAACGTCCGCGTGACTTGTAGTCATTGTGCCTACCACAAGACCCTTAATCGTGTTTCTATCCGCAGCAAACACTTTATAATCGGAGCCGCATTTGATCCATTTTTCAGACTTCCACTTTGGCTAAAAACGGAGATGTACGGTGAAGTCCTTTGGGCATACAACCACGAGCACCTTGACATCCTGGAACAACATGTAGCAGCCAAATTGCGGGAACGCAACGGTTTCAAGTATCGCATAAAAGGCATTGGCGCCAGATTGCCACGTTGGATGACGGCTGCTAAAAACAGGGAAGAGGTGCTAAAGGCGATTGAGAGGCTTAAAGTTAAATAAAGTACTCTCTAGCCCTCTTATTTGAGGTGTGACGGCGTACCATCCTAGTTCGGAGTTCACATGTTCAATATTCAATCATAACAACGAACACGCTAACCGCAGAACTCCGAAACAATAAAATCTGCGAAATCACTCTAATCCCTAAAAATCTGTGATAAAAACTCCGCCATAAAAAAAAGCGGCCGGGTGTCCCACACACCCTGGCCGCTACCACTTAGCAGAAATATTGAGTTAACTACCTTAAGTAGTCATTCATGGTCCACTCAGTCAACATTGTCGTGTAAGAAAGAATTACCGCCCACACGGATCTCTCCTTCTTCTTCCAATGATATTGTCCAGTCCGACATTTCAGATTGCTCTGAATCCGGCACATCATCCAGATTAATGCTCTTACGCAAGTAAGCCGGCTGGCTTTCCAGATCGATGATCGTCTGCGGTGAATTAAGCTTCACCACATTGATCGGGCGATTCAAGGCTTCCTGACGGCGGCGTTGTGCCTGCTCGATGCGCTTGCGGCGCTCTTCAGGTGTTATCTCATCGGCATCTTCTTCTCCCCGCAGATATGGGTCTGAATTTACCGGTGTTGTACGACGAATCTTGTCTACCGATTCACGGATGTTGTCGAACTCAAACTCCAGAGAGCTTGCTGTTTTTTCATCCACTTCGGTGTAAGGGCCTTCAGCGGTGATTGAATGAAGGGAATGCGGGCCTCTTTTGATGCCAGCTTCGTCCTCATCAAGATGTACCACCTGACGGTCCGGTCCACTGTTTGATTGGCGTTGGCCACCAGCAGAAGCCTTGCCGCGTTCATTTACTTCGAAACCGGTAGCAATGATGGTAACGGCGAGTTTTTCACCTAGACGTTCGTCAAAGCAGTTACCCCAAATCAGGTTTGCATTTTCGCCGGCTTTCTCCTGTACGAAGTTGGTGATCTCGAAGATCTCGTCCATAGTAGCTTCTTTCACTCCGGAAGTGATGTTTACCAGAATGTTTTTAGCGCCATAGATGTCATTATCTTCAAGCAGCGGAGAACGAAGGGCTTCATCAGCAGCACGGAAAGCGCGATTTTCGCCTTCAATGGCTGCGGTACCCATGATCGCTACACCAGAGCTGCGCATGGTTGTGTTCACGTCCTCAAAATCGACGTTCACATAACCTGGAACAGTGATGATTTCAGCAATTCCTTTTGCCGCAGTACAAAGGATATTGTCGGCCTCGGCAAAAGCCTGAGAGATGGACAAGTTTCCGAATATCTCGCGAAGCTTGTCGTTGGAAATGATCACCAGGCAATCCACGCTCTTGCGAATCTCCTCCAATCCTTCAAGGCCGTTTCCTACACGGACTTTGCCTTCGAAAGTGAATGGAAGGGTAACGATTCCCACCGTCAGGATTCCCAATTCCTGGGCTGCCTGGGCAATGATTGGAGCGGCTCCGGTACCGGTTCCGCCACCCATACCAGCCGTGATGAACACCATTTTGGTTCCATCATCCAGAAAGCGGGTGATCTCGTCCAGACTTTCCACGCAGGCCTGTTTGCCGACGCTTGGCTTGCTGCCTGCGCCACGGCCTTCTGTGAGTACTTGTCCCAGTGAAATTTTGGTCGGCACCGGGCTAAGTTGCATAGCCTGGGCGTCGGTATTGCAAATGGCGTAATCCACACCAACAATACCTTGTTTGTACATATGGGTAACAGCATTTGAACCGCCACCACCTACGCCGATTATTTTTATGATGCTCGGCTCATCTTTTGGCAAGTCAAAAAGCATAACAATTTATTTTTTTAAAACCTGGAAAAAACAAGCTTTGTAAGCTCCAGGTAATTGGGTTATCAATTGTGGGCTGTCGACAGGTTGGATATCAACCTTTTTCGAAAGTCTGCCCGTTTTTGTTGTGTAGTTTTTCCGGTCAGAACTTTCCGTTGAAATCCATATCCGGCTCGGCTTCAAACCATTCTTTGGTTTTCTTGAAGACATTTTCGAACCATGATGGTTCTTTTTCTTCAGAAACATTAGAAGGTTCGTGTTTGCCGTTTTTGTCAGAATTGCTTTCTTCAACAGGCGCAGTATCAATTTCCAGATCCTGTAAACCGCGAAGAAGCAATCCAATGCCGGTACTGAAAATCGGACTGCTCACCGATTCGTGGTAACCATGCGCCAGGTTCTCCACAGGAGCCCCAACACGGCATGACATACCGGTGTGCATTTCAGAAAGTTTATCCGTGTTTGCAAGCAGAGAACCTCCACCGGTGAGCACGATGCCACCGATGAGTTTGCGCTCGTAACCGCTGCGGCGAATCTCCCAAAGCACATAGTCGAGTACTTCTTCCATGCGCGCCTGGATGATCCGGGCGAGATTTTTCTCGCTGATCTCCTTGTGATCGCGTCCTTTCAAACCCGGGATGGTGATGATACGATTGTCGTATACCTCATTGGCCAGGGCAGAACCGAACTTGATCTTCAGTTTTTCCGCCTGCGGTTGCATCACGGTGCAGCCCTCCTTGATGTCGGCTGTAATGACGTTGCCACCAAAGGGGATAACAGCTGTATGTCGGATGATACCTTCGTGAAAAATAGTGATGTCAGTGGTGCCTCCACCAATGTCTACCAGGGCAACACCGGCCTGTTTTTCTTCATCGCTGAGCGTAGCATCGGCGCTGGCAATTGGTTCCAGGGTAAGATCTGCAACCTTCAGGCCGGCCTTTTCAATGCAGCGATAAATGTTGTTTATGGCCGTGATTTGTCCGGTGATGATGTGGAAGTTAGCCTCCAGACGCACGCCACACATGCCTACAGGGTCGGTAATACCCTGCTCGGAATCCACCGTAAATTCCTGGGGAAAGACATGTATGATCTTGTCGCCGGGCGGCAAAACCAGTTTGAACATGTCGTTCACCAAACGGTCGATATCGCGGTCAACGATTTCCGTGTGGTCGCTATCGCGGGTGAGAATACCCCGATGCTGAAGACTTTTGATGTGCTGGCCGGCAATACCGACGTGCACGGAGTTGAATTTCATTTTTGCATTCCGTTCGCAGATTTCCACTGCTTCGCGGATGGCACCAACTGTTTTCTCGATGTTGGAAACCACACCGCGCAGAACGCCGGCGCTTTCCACCTTTCCAACCCCGATAATTTCGAGTTTCCCATAATCATTCTTGCGACCTGCCAGGCAGCAGACTTTCGTAGTGCCAATGTCAAGCGCAACAACAACATCATGGGGTTGTGGGATCAATTCCGACATAATGTAACTGTTTAAGTGGTGAGTTTCGGTTTTGTGAAACTTCTGTGGCGGACGAAACTCTTTCCCGCGACAAAAGTAATATTTTTATAAATAATTTGTTTGTTTATTTTATTTTTTTTGTTTAAAAAACAAACAAATGATCCAATTTTCAATTATGCGCATCAATGTTGAATCAGCACTTTTTTGCTAACAATCGCACTGCCTTGTTGAATTTGGGCGATGTATAGCCCGTTGGCAAGCGCAGTTGGAATATCCAGTTCAACATTTTGACTATCAATTATTTGACTTAAAACCAGTCTTTGATTTAAGTCATAAACCCTGATTAAAGTTCCCTGATTTGACAGTTCTCCACTAATAATCACCTGTAACTTGTCAGTTGCTGGCTGGGGGGCTAAACTCACATCAAATTTTTGTTTTAAAATCGACGTAGTTTTAGAAACCGGTCCGAAGCAATTATCCCCCAGTCCTTCAATCACAAACAATCCTTCCTGCATATCAGAGACCAGAATATTACCCGAAGGCAACCATGGATTCACGCCCCAGGCACCGCGATAATTATTGTCATAAGGCCAGCTCGAGGTATCGTAGTACAACACTCGTTTCACATTTGTAGGATCGCTGATGTCAAACACCTGCACCCCGTCATAGTAGTAGGATACATACAGATAATTGCAAGCGATCATCTGGTTGTGCGGTATCGATTGCGGAAGACCACCTATGTCAAATGTGTTGACCACCTTGATGTCCTCAAAATCCGAGACATCCACGGTTTTAAGTGGTTTCCCATGATTTTCGTCCGACAAAAAGTAATAATGTCCATCTGCTGATAACCATCCGGAGTGATCATAGCCCTGGCCGATGTAGTGGGTCATGGTACCCAGCAATACCGGATTTTCGGTATCAGAAAAGTCTGCCACTGCAAAGCCATCGTTGCCGGCGTTTAAATAAGCAGTGTCGTTTCTGACATAAGCATCATGAATGTGGCCGAATTCAAAAGCGCCGATGTTTCCAAACTTCTTGATGAAAACTGGCAGAACAGGGTTGGAAATATCCAGTACTGCCACCCCACCATATCCACCCACCTGTTGCGAACCGGAAAAAGCCAAGGCGTATAATTTAGCTGTGGCTGTATCAATAAAAATATTGTGACTTCTTTTCAAGATCGCATTTGAGTTGTAAACCACACTCACTGAATCGGGCAAAAATGAGTAGTCGATAATTTGCAAGCTACTTTCGCCTTCATCGCAAACCGCATATATGTAATTTTTATAAGTCTTGTAATCGCGATGGACTACAACCGGTCCCTGTACCCGCCCTGGAACAAAAGCTTTCTCAAACAGATTTGCCGGATCGGTAACATCAATAAAATGTGTTCCCTTGGTTGAGCCTATGATGCCATACTCATGTCCATTTACAGCTACTGACCAAACTTCATTGAAGCGATTGCTATAATCCGAAGACCCAACTAAAGTAGAGTCTGTCCAATGCCCAAGCAGGGCACCTTCCTGTGCCTGAGCTGTCAGCAACATCGGGATCAAAAGCAGGATCAATGACTTTATTAATTTCTTCATGTTTACTTTTTCTTTGCCAAATGGCACTTTATCGTTTGCACACAACCTGTCCGCTGTACTTCAGATTTATTGAGCGGTATTTATTCCAGCCCGTGTAAGGCATACCCTCCTGATAAAATATTTTCAGGCGGTTTAATTTATCATCCAGTTTCTTCACCGAACCCAGTATGATTTCCTGGTCGCCGATGAGTGGTATCAGGATAAAATCGTCTGAATTGGTCACGTGTATCTGCTGAACAAATGCTGTCAGAAATTCATCTTCAAGTATGGTTTGGGTCAGCGTGTACAAGTCGTGCAAGGTGTTCTTTTTCTTCTTTAAAAAATCCAGGGTATAAGGCGCAATGTTTCCGGTGGCCACTATAACCCGGGCCGAATAATTCTTGGAAGGAGGCATTTTCACCGCATCCTGATCGAGGTAATAATTGCCTCCATTATTATCCAGTATTCGAATTACCGGCTCGCGCTGATCAATTTTAATGTGGATAGTGTTCTGCTGATCTACATAGGCTTCAGCATCCAGCACAAATGGATCTTCTTCCAGCACCCGCTCCATTCTTTCTATTTCCAGGCGACCCAATTCGGTTCCTTCCAGTGTATTTCCAAAGGAGCGCAACAATGTCTGGCGAACATCACTCTCACTGATCAGCTTTTTGCCATCCTTGAATGCTCTCACCTCCACCTCTACCGCATGGGCGAAGCTGTTCTTCTTCCGTCCAATGGCAGCATACAGCAACAAGGCTACCACGGCCAGGAAGCAGATAAACAGCACTTGTTTTATGCGGAGGTTGTAGAACATAAACACAGATTATTGAGGATTAACGGATTGCACAGATTGTATGAAGGGCGCATTCATTTCGAATGAACGGTTCCTTAAAATCTTGATATCCATGTATTGGTTAATCTTCATTGTTTTTTTGAGTTCAACAGATTTTTTATCGGTTCAATCAGTTTGTCAATATCTCCGGCGCCCATGGTCATCAAAACACCAGAAACACCGTCGTTTTTTATTTCAGTTAATAGTTGTTCAGCATTTAACAATTGCTTGTTTTTCAGGGTCATTTTATTCAATAACATCTCTGAATTCACCCCTTCCATGGGCAATTCACGCGCCGGGTAGATGGGCAGCAACACACAGGCATCCAGTTTATCCAGCGCTTTGGCAAACTCATTGGCAAAATCACGGGTCCTTGTAAATAAATGTGGTTGAAACACTGCGGTTAATTTTTTACCGGGATACATATCTCTCGCCGCCGAAATCGCAGCATTCAACTCTGCCGGATGGTGTGCATAATCATCTATGTACACGACATCATCGGATTTATAAATGGTTTCAAAACGTCTTTTCACACCCTTGAAAACTTCCAGGGCTGCCGGGATCGAGTCTTTGTCTCCTCCCGCCATAATGGTTGCGGCGATGGCTGCGGTAGCGTTTTTCACATTGTGTAAACCCGGATAAGGCAGTTTTAATCCAGTAAATAATGTGTGCGAGGTTTCGCCATTATTTTCAAGCAGATCAAAAACAGAGAACCCATTTTCCATCCGGATATTCACCGGCTCAAAGTTTTTAGCACCCGGTCCGAAACGCAGGGCGTTATCAACCTGTATATCAACACCTTGCTCGAGCAACAAACGGCCACCAGGTTTCAACTGTGAAGCGAATTGTGTGTAACTGGCTCGCACCTCAGCTTCAGAACCATAAATATCCAGGTGATCAGCATCCACTGAATTGATTACGGCAATCTCCGGGTGCAGGTGCAGAAAGGAGCGATCATATTCATCGGCCTCAACCACAACCCAATCGCTGGTTCCCTGTGCAAAATTTGAACTCAGGTTACCTGAAATTCCTCCAACAAAGGCTGTAGCATCAATACCGCATGAACGGAGCAAATGACTTGTCATCGTGCTGGTAGTGGTTTTACCATGTGTGCCAGCGATGGCAATGCACCGTTTCGCACGACTGATAATACCCAGTACCTCTGCACGCTTCTTCACCGGATAACCTTGATCTCTGAACCAGCTCAGCTCCGAATGATCAGCTGGAACTGCCGGTGTGTATACCACCAGATCTATATTTTCGGGTATTTGATTAACATCGTCCTCATAGTGAATCGCCATACCTTCAGCTACCAGGGCCTTAGTGAGTTCCGTTTCGGTTCTGTCATAGCCATACACCGCTGCTCCCTGCAGCTTGAAATACCTCGCCAGAGCCGACATGCCTATGCCGCCGATTCCTATGAAGTAGATGTTATGTATGCTTGACAAATTCATTTTTAATTCACTAATTTTTGAGAGTTGTTGTTTAATACTTCATGGTAAAATGCACAGTATTCTTTTGCAGCTCTTTCCCATTGAAAACCGGCTGCATATTGCTTTAGGCGTTCTGATTTTGTTGAGTCATTATTAAATTCCTGCATTCCTTTTTCAAAAACCTCGCAGATGTGTTCTGCTTCAAAATTTTGAAAATAGTAGGCTTCTTTACCACCAATTTCGGGCAAGCTGGTTTTGATCGACAAAAAGACCGGCTTTCCATAGGACATGGCTTCCAAAACTGGCAAGCCAAAGCCCTCCGACAATGAAGGAAAAATGAATGCCGTGCAGTTTTGATACAAAGTCCATTTTTCGGATTCTTCCACCAGACCTGTAAAGCTTAGCCTATCTGACACACCCAGCTCCAGTGCTTTTTTCTGAAGTATGGTCATATAATCCTTACTGTCTTCCCCTGCAATAATCCATTGTAAATCAGGATTGTACTTCAACAGTACCAAGGCCGCTGCATAATTCTTTTTGGGGTGCAGGCCAATGGAAAACAAATAAGGTGTTTTCGTTTTAGGCTTAGTCATTTCAGTTTGATTCTCCACAGCAACACCATTGTAAATGACAGTCTCCATTACAGTGCCTGGTATTTCCAAATGTCCATGAACCACGCTTTTCACATAACTGGAGATGTACACCAGGCCTTTCATTCGATTTATCTTTCTCTGCAAGCGCTGAAGCTTTACAAATTTCCTCCAGCGGCTGTAATCCGCTCTCTCCAGAAAGTTGAGATCATGGATGGTTAAAACCACCGGCATGTCCTTTCTTTTAGGATAATATTCAGAGTCCTGATGCATACAGTGCCACAGATCCGCAACCACATTTACCCGACTTGTTTTATGCCATTTACTCACCTGCTTGTACTCTTCAGATGCCCCGAACAAGCCCGTTTTTGATTCGGGCAGGTAGTAGGCTAAATGGATATCCTGCGTCGCCGACATCTTTGTCAGCGCCCGTCCGAGATGGAGACAATATTGTCCCAGTCCCGCATTCAGGTTTCGCAATCTTTCCATTTCAAGTACAACTTTATTCAAAGTATTCAGTCTGCATTTATTTGTTCACACGCGCAATTTCCAGGGCTTTTCTGGCAATCAGATCGGCCGCATTTGGTCTGCCCAAAGGGCTTATGTTTTCGCCCAGACTAAAAGCCAGGGCCTGGTTGTTCAGGATAAGAAATACCTCCGACAGCAATTTCACCGACGCTTCAGAATCGTGCACCAATCTTGCCGCGCCTTTTTCCACCAAAGCCATGGCATTTTTGGTTTGGTGATCTTCCGCAACATTGGGAGATGGCACAAGGATGGCCGGCTTGCCTACCAGGCACAACTCGCTGATACTCAAAGCGCCAGCCCGCGACACGATCACATCTGCAGCCGCGTACAACAGATCCATTCTGTCGATAAAAGCCCGCATGTGCACGTTGGGCAATTTGGCCGTTTCACAATCATTGTAGATGAGTTCATAAAACTTGCCGCATTGCCAAACTACGTTAACAGGCTTGTCTTTCAGGTTTTCCATACCCTCGGCCATGGCTTCGTTGAGTGTTTTGGCACCCAGACTGCCCCCCATCACCACAATTGTTTTGTAGGCCGGATTCAGGCCATAATATTGAATGGCTTCCACTCTCTTTTCGGCCAGATTTGCAATATCAGATCGCACCGGATTGCCGGTCATCAGTATTTTATCCTTATCAAAGAACTGATCCATGTTATCATAAGCCACACACACCGCTGTTGCCTGTTTTCCCAGCAACTTATTTGTGATGCCCGCGTAGGAATTCTGTTCCTGGATGAGGGTTGGAATTCCAGCCCTTTGTGCTGCTCTCATAACCGGTCCACTCGCGTAGCCTCCAGTTCCGACTACCACATTCGGGGCAAAATCACGCACGATACGCTTGGCTTTTCTCAGGCTTGAAAGCAATTTGAAAGGGAAAGCCAGGTTTTTCACACTTAGTTTCCGCTGAAATCCGGCGATATTCAGGCCTTCAATTGCATAGCCAGCCTTTGGCACGCGCTCCATTTCCATTCTGCCATTTGCTCCTACAAACAGGAACTCAGCATCCGGCTGCAAGCGCCTGATGGCATCCGCCACCGAAATGGCCGGAAAAACATGGCCGCCTGTGCCGCCTCCTGTTATCATGATCTTCAGCTTCATCTATGTTCCTACTCTATTGATTCAATGTATTTACTCACACTCAGTATCATTCCGAGTGAGATACAGGTGAACATCAAACTGGTTCCACCCATAGATATCAATGGGAGGGTGAGTCCGGTGGCTGGAACCAGATTTACATTCACCGCAATATTTACCAGGGCCTGAACCGTCAGCAACAAACTCAGTCCAAGAGCCAAAAAAGCTCCAAATGCTTTTGGACTCTTTGTTACCAGTTTTACACTTCTCAGAAAAAGCAAAACATACAATACCAGTATAACCGTGCCTCCAAGAAGTCCATATTCCTCACAAATGATAGCGTATATAAAATCCGCATGGGCATAAGGCAGGAAATTCCGAATCAGGCTATTCCCCGGGCCATTTCCGATCAGACCGCCTTTCGCAATGGCTATCTTTGCCTGTTGCACCTGATACCCGCCATCTTCAGCATTGGCAAATTCATTTACCCTGGATATCCAGGTGTCCAGTCTTACAAGTTCTAACTGTGGATACATGCGTCCGATGGCGATCAATCCCACCATGACCACTACACCCAATACGCCAAGCAGGAATATGTATTTCCAGCTTACTCGTCCCATGAACATCAGCATAATGCAGGTGACAAACAATACACTGGCTGTACTCAGGTTTGATGGAGCGATCAGTGCACAAACGATCAGAACCGGAACGATGATGGGCATAAATGCCTGCTTGAAACTGGTGATCCTGTCCTGCCGCTTGGTCAGCTCTTTGGCGATGTAAATAATCAGGGCAATTTTGGCAAATTCAGACGGCTGAAAACTAAATCCAAAAACACTGATCCACCTGGTTGCTTCATTGATGTTTTGTCCAAATGCCAGGGTAAACACCAACAAAGGCACGGCAAACAGCATCAGAAATGGCGCTACCCGTTGATATTGCCTATAGTGCAGCAAATGGCACAGATAAATCACCACAAAACCAAAAGCCATCATCACCATGTGCTTTACCAGAAAAATAGTCGTGTCTCCACCGCGTGAGCGCCAGGCTTCCCAGCCCGATGCCGAATACACAGCCAGGATGCTGAACAAACCCAACACCGCAGTGATCATCCAGATGGTACGATCCCCTTTTAATTCTGCTGCTATGCGGTTACCTAGAGACATTTTTTTAGTGGTTAATGGTTAATGGTTAATGATTTTACGGCTTGTTTGAATTGGTTGCCGCGGTCTTCGTAGTTTTTGAATAGGTCGAAACTGGCGCAGGCCGGGCTGAGCAGGACGGTGTATCCTGATTTGGCGTATTTTGATGCTTGTTGAACAGCCTCTTCTGCGCTTTTTGTTTCTACCATTTTTTTATTGAGTGATTTGAATGCTTCGATGATTTTGGTGTTATCAAGACCCATGCAAATGATGGTGTTTACTTTTCTTTTTACCAGTTTCTTCAGTACTTCATAGTCATTGCCTTTGTCCTGTCCACCCACTATCCATACTACCGGCGTTTCCATAGATTGCAGGGCGTAAAAAACGGCATCCACATTGGTGGCCTTCGAGTCGTTGATCCAGGTAACACCATTTATTTCAGCTACTTTTTCCAATCTGTGTGGTGGTGTACTGAAGGTGTTCAGTGATTCTGCCAACCGTTCCTTGTCGGCTCCCAGCAATATGGAAGCCCTAAGCGCGCAGGCAGCATTGAACATATTGTGACTGCCTTTCAGTTGACTCGCCTGCATATCAAACAGATCTTTTCCAATTTTTATACAACCGTTCTTATAAAAACTCTTCCTGATGGCGATGTCCTTTGGTTTTAAACCATTTGCCTCTCTGTTGGCTATTCCATGCTCAAAATTTGATTTGATCACCGGATCAAAGCCATTGTAAATAAACTTGTCTCCCCTACCCTGATTCAGGGTAATCCTGAACTTCGAAGCCGCATACTTTTCCAAACTATAATCGTAGCGATCCAGGTGATCTGGGGTGATGTTTAGCAGGATGGCAATCTTTGGTTTAAAGTCCAGTGTGTCATCCAACTGAAAACTGCTGATCTCCAAAACAAAGATTCTTGAACCGTCTTTCACCTGTTTATCTACAATATCGTCCAGCACCATCCGGGCAAATGAATTTCCTACGTTCCCACCTTTCCGAACATTCATTCCTGCACTTTTTAGCAGGTGGTAGCACAGTTCAGTGGTAGTGGTTTTTCCATTGGAGCCTGTGATGGCTACAATCTGACATTTGCCGGCATGACGGAATGCAAATTCAATTTCTCCAAAAACCTCTGTACCCCATTCACGCAAGGCTTTTATCACCTCTGATTTTTCCGGTATACCCGGACTCTTGATCACCTGCGAAGCCGTGAGGATCTTGTCCATACTATGCTGATTTTCTTCCCAGGCAATTCCATGGACATTCAATTCCTGTTTGTACTGCTCTTTGATCGGTCCTTTATCAGAAACAAATACGTCATAGCCCAGATGCTGCGCCAGGAGGGCCGCACCTGTTCCGGATTCACCGGAGCCTAATATGACGATTCGTTTTTTCATGTATGCTTGTATTTATCTGATTTTCAAGGTTATAATGGTGGCTACTGCCAATAAAATCTGAATGATCCAGAACCGGACCGCAATGGTCACTTCATGCATGCCTTGCTTCTGGTAGTGATGATGAAGTGGCGCCATGAGGAACACCCTTCTACCTTCACCGTATTTTTTCTTTGTGCGCTTGAACCACCACACCTGGATGATCACCGATAGGTTTTCAACCAGAAAAACGCCGCATAACAATGGAATGAGCAGTTCTTTTCTGAGTATGATGGCCATGGCCGCAATGATGCCTCCCAGCGTCAGACTTCCGGTATCTCCCATGAATACCCGTGCCGGGAATACATTGTACCATAGAAACCCGATACATCCCCCCAGGAGACAGGCCGAGTAAATCACCATCTCACTACTGTTTGGGATGTACAGGATTTTCAGGAAGTCGGCGGCTACAGAGTTACCACTCAGGTAAGCCAGAATTCCAAGGGCTGCACAAACGATCGCCGCTACTCCTGCCAGTTGTCCATCTAGTCCATCCGTCAGATTTGCGCCGTTGCTCACCGCCGTGATGATGATGATGACCATGATGACAAATATTATGGCACTCAGATCAGAAGCATTATCACCCAAAAACCAAAGGATTCTGGAGTAGTCAAGCTCATTGTTTTTAAAGAACGGAACATTGGTGATCGGGGCTTTGGCATATACCATTTCATTAAACTGCCCCACCCTTACCGGATCCTTTACAAATACGGTATCGGTTATTTCATATCCGTGCATTACTGCTACTTCGGAATCCAGCCTCACCACCACTTCATCATTCCACAGCATCGCCAAACCTACGATCAGCCCCAGTCCAACCTGCCCCATGATCTTGAATCTGCCTTTCAAACCCGCCTTGTCCTTTTTAAATACCTTTATATAGTCATCAATAAATCCAATTGCGAACATCCAAACGGTGCTGAACAGCATGAGCAAAACATAGATATTGTCAAGCCTTGCCATCAGCAAGCAAGGAATTATGGTTGCTGCTATGATGATGATGCCACCCATAGTCGGCGTACCTGCCTTCAAATTCTGTCCATCCAGCCCCAGGTCCCGAACCGTTTCTCCAATCTGAAGCGAACGCAGCCAATTGATTATCCTCTTTCCGATCACGATGGATATGAGCAAGGACAAAAGCATGGCAACTCCGGCCCGGAAGGAGATGTAGCGGAACAGGCCCGCTCCAGGCAGGTCGTAGTGCTCTTTCAGATATTCAAACAGATGGACAAGCATCGCTTTTCGTTAAGGTTTGAGTTTTTAAAGTGGGCTGTGGGGCGATCTTACATCGCCCCGCAACCATTTCAAAATAATAGTCCCTCCACTATTATGTCTTTGTACTGTGTCTGATTATTTGTCATAATCCATCAGATTTATCAGTACTTGTTTATCGTCAAAAGGGTACTTCACCCCATTTATTTCCTGATACTTTTCGTGGCCTTTTCCAGCCACGAGGATCACATCTGCAGGTTTGGCCAGCATGGTGGCTGTTTTTATCGCCTGCTCCCGGTCGGCAATGACCAGTGTTTTTGATTGTTCCTTTTCATTCAAGCCTGCCAGCATGTCCCGCAGGATCTGCATTGGGTCTTCGGTTCGTGGATTATCTGAGGTCAGGATTAAATGATCACTGAATCTGGCGCTAATCCTCGCCATTTCAGGTCTTTTGCTTTTATCGCGATCGCCCCCGGCTCCGGTTACGGTGATTACCCGGGAGTTTTTGCTTTTCAGTTTTTCAATGGTCTCCAGCACTTTTTCAAGTGCATCAGGAGTATGGGCATAATCGACAATGGCGATACAGTCCTTTTTATGCGGATGGGCAATCCGGTCGAAACGGCCTTCTGCTCCAATCAGGTCACTCAGCACCGTCAGCGTCTCCATTTTTTCTATTCCCAACAGACTTGCTACTGCGTAGGCGGAGGTCAGATTATACGCATTGAACTCTCCTATCATGCGCGCGAACATTTCAGTGCCATCCATCTGCAAATGCAAGCCATTCAATGTGTTAGCGATGATTTTAGATTTAAAATCAGCCGCTTTTTTCAACCCGTAGCTATACTTTCTGGCCACCGTATTTTGCAGCATGAAAGGGCCATTTTTCTCATCATTATTGATGAGGGCGAAGGCCTCAGCAGGCAATTCATCAAAGAACTTTTTTTTGGCATCTCGGTAATCAGCAAAGGTTTTGTGATAATCGAGATGCTCATGGGTCAGATTGGTAAAAACGCCGCCTGTGAACTTTATGCCAGCTATCCTCCTTTGTTCAATGGCGTGGCTGCTTACTTCCATGAATACATAAGCACATCCGGCATTCGACATTTGCGACAGCAGCTCCTGAATTTTCAAGGCATCCGGGGTTGTGTGGGTACTGCCGAGAATAGTATCCCCGATCCTGTTTTCTACCGTTCCAATCAATCCGCATTTGTAGCCGAGCCTGGAAAACAGTTGCCACAGAAGCGTGGCGCTGGTGGTTTTTCCATTGGTACCGGTAATACCTACAATCGTGAGTTGTTCGGATGGATTATGGAAGAAAGCAGAAGCCATTATCCCCAGCGCTTTGGCTGAGTCGTCAACCCGAATTTTGGTAACCGTTGTTTGCGGAAATTCAACAACCGATTGATCATACACAATGGCAGCAGCCCCTTTTTCAATCGCACTTTCAATGAACTGATGGCCGTTGGCGGAGGCCCCTTTGATGGCTACAAACAAATCGCCGGTTTCGACAGTCCGGGAGTCAAATCTGATTCCCGGGATCTCCAGGTCTGTATTCCCGGAAATGTCTTGTACCTGGACGTTTGTTAGTAGTTCTCGTAATGTCATGTTTTCAAAAAGTCATTTGCGGCATATCGGATTACTGCATTATTGAATTCAATTATTGCAGATAAAGAATGCATGTTTGTCCACTGGCTCTTGTTCCAACCGCCAGGCTCTGCCGGCGTACTTTTCCATACCCTCTAACCCTTACTTTGCAACCGCGATTTTCCAGTAAAAAGATCGCGTCCTTCAATCCCATGCCAACTACAGAAGGAATTGTTTTATCACTCACAATTCTGTTTTTCATTACCAGGGAATCGCCCTTTTCGGCTACCAGCACTGACCACTCCGAGTCTTTATCATCCTCATCCGGCGATCCTTTGAAATAATCCATTCCCAACCATCTGAGTCCTTTTTTTAGATCTTCCTGAGTTCCGGCATCAAAACTTGGCATTTGTGCGCTCACCATTTTTGGTGGAGGAGCCTGATTCACCGGAGGGTGCATCTCAGCCTTCAGCGCGAAGCATTTATCAGCAATGGCCCGGAACACGGGAGCCGCTACTTCTGAGCCGTGATATCCTCCTCTTTCCGGTTCACTGATCACGACGATACAGGAATACACGGGATTGTCGGCCGGGAAGAATCCACAGAAACCTGCCTGGTGGCGAATGCCTTTAGAAGCTCTGAATTTGTGGTAGTTCAACTGAGCAGTCCCGGTTTTTCCGGCAATTGCATAGTCTTTTGGGTAAATATTTTTTGCTGTACCATTGATAACTACCTCTTCCAGCAGCTCTTTGGCTTTATTTACGGTTGTTTTGGAAGCAATACTTCTTTTAACCACTGTTGGCCTGAATTCTTTGATCACCTCACCATATCGCTCTGTCCGTTGCACAATGTATGGCTTCATCATCCTGCCATTATTGGCTACTGCATTGTAAAAGGTGAGCAGTTGCATGGGGGTCAGTAACAATTCATAGCCAATACTCATCCAGGGAAGCGTAGTACCCGACCATTCGCTTTTCGGGTCTTTCGGATCTTTGATGAGCGGCGCTTCTTCACCACCAATTTCAATGTTGGTTGGCAGATCAAGTCCAAAGTCGCGCAGGTGTGCCGTAAAAGCCGATGCATTTCCTTTGAAAAATTCCTGAGTTAAAGTGGCGGTACCTACGTTGCTCGAATGTGCAAAAACCTGTTTTATCGTCATCGAATCCAGTCCATGAGGTGAGGCATCAACCAATTCTTCGTCGTAAATCTTCACTTTACCTTTATACACAGGAATTTTCTGTTCAAAGTCCTTTAGCTCTCCTTCCTCCATCATGGCCATGAAAGAGGCCAATTTGAACATGGAGCCAGGTTCTACCCGCTCACCAATGGCATAGTTGTAGGTTTCCCACCAGCCATCAGGTGTTCGGCCAATATTTGCCATTGCCCTGATCTTGCCTGTTTTCACTTCCATGACAATGGCGCAACCGTGGTCGGCATTGTGGGTTTGGCAGGCATTCAGCAAACTGCGTTCTGCTACATCCTGAATGTTGATATCCAGGGTAGTCACAACATCATCTCCCGCTTCCGGCTCAATCTCGGCTAAGTCGTGAACAGGAATGTAAGCATCGCCTGGAACCCGGATCATCAGCTGTTTTCCTTCGCGGCCTTCCAATACATTGTCAAAACTCCCTTCAAGTCCAACCGGCAGGGCACCTTCCCTTGTATAGCCGATGGTTCTCTGCGCCAATAGTTTAAAAGGTCGTTCGCGGCGGTTTTTTTGCTCCAGAATGAATCCGCCTTTATATCGACCTTCTCTGAATATTGGAAAACTCTTTACCAGCAAGGCTTTGGAATAGGTAATTCCTTTGGCGATGGGTACATATCGAATTCCATGTGCTTTGGCGTCTGTGCTATCCCGAAGCCTTCTTAACCAGGAGGCATAAGCACCGGGTGTAAACTGCTGATCCACGTACAGGGAAAGCAGGCGACCCAGGCTATCAACAGCCTCATCATTAAATATCTGGTCGCTGAGACCTTCAGCTTTTGCATCAAAATGTATGTCAAAGAACGGAAGCGAAGTTGCCAGCAGCGAGCCATCATCAGCCAGAATATTGCCTCGTTGCGAGGGCGCATCCACCCATTTCACATACAGGCTGTCTGCTTTGGCTTCCCATTTTGCCGAATCTTTAATACTGATCTGAAACAACCTTAGAAAGATTACAACAGCGAGCAGGATCACCCCAAAGGCAACCGAGAACACTCTGATCAGTACTTCATTTTTTACGTTCAGCACGGTTTTGGTTTTTTCAGCTTTTCAGGGTCTATTTTTTTATGATCACTTTTGGACCTGCATTTGCGAGGTTCACTCCTTTTGGATCGAGGCTTTCGTCAATCTGACTCTGCATGGATTTATACATTGTCTCACTTTTAATGGAGGTATACTCCCACTTCAACTCCTTCATCTCTTTCTGCTTCAATTGAATCCGACGCACGTTTTTTTCAGCGAAATGTGCATTGGCGATGTAGATAATGCCCAAAAAGCCCAGGAAAAGCATGAACTTGAAGTTGCCAAATACCAGGTTGGTGGTATGTTGACTTACGTTCAAGGCATTGAGCATTTTGTTAGCCATAATCCTGTTTATTGAGTTTTCTTTATTTTTTCGCCAACTCTCAACTTTGAGCTCCGCGCCCGGTTATTCCGGTTTATTTCAGTTTCCCCAGGCTCTATGGCTTTTTTGGTTATCACTTTCCAGGGCCTGTCTATGTTTCCGTAAAAGTCCTTTTTCATCTCTCCGGCTATATTTCCGGTCTTCAGGAAATTTTTCACCATTCTGTCTTCCAGTGAATGGAAGGTGATCACAGCCAGCCTGCCTCCGGGTGCCAGCATGTCGTAACTGGCTTTCAACAACTCTTCCAGGGCGCCCAATTCATCATTTACTTCCATTCGCAAAGCCTGAAACACCTGTGATTTATACCGCATCCGATCGCCCATAAAGTGCTTTTCGCAAAGCGCCAGCAAATCGCCGGTTGTCTTGAAAGGCTTTTGATCTCTGCCATTAAGTACTGCTGCTGCCAGTGTTTTTGCGTTGCGCACTTCACCAAGCTCACCAAATACTTTCTGCAATTGCTCCGCTCCATAAACATTCAGTATATCTGCTGCCGTTCGTGATTCCCTTACATCCATTCTCATATCGAGTGCCGCATCAAAACGGTAGGAAAAACCTCTCTCTGGCTGATCAAGCTGGTGACTGCTCACACCCAGATCTGCAAGAATCCCTTGCATGGAGTTTTCCCGAACACCTTCAACCCGCAACATCTTCTTCAGGTACCTGAAATTTGAATGAACAAATGTGAAAGCCTGACTTTCGCTAAACACCGGCTCTCCTGCATTTTTCTCCGCATCCTCATCCTGGTCAAATGCATATAAGTGACCTTTCCCACCCAATCGTTCCAGTATCAACTTCGAATGTCCTCCTCCCCCGAATGTTGCATCCGCATACTTCGAACCCGGTGTAACCTGAAGACTGTCAACGGCTTCGTTCAAAAGGACAGAGACGTGGTACATATAATTTCAAATTGCCGGACATACTGATCCGGATGGACTTGTTTCATTACATTTCGATATCGCCAACACCTTCCATTCCACCGCCCATAACGTCGTTGGCCAAATCAGCAAAAATATTGGAGTCCATCGCAGCCACATCGGCATGCGCTTCAGGCGACCATATTTCAATACGGTCATCCATGGCTACGAGCACTGCGCTTTTGGCGAGTCCTGCGTAATCCATCAAGTGTTTCTGTAAAAGAATCCGATCCGCGCTATCGGTAGCAATAGGATAGGCTCCAAGGTAAAAGGAGCGAAGAAAGGCGCGATTCCGGTCGTTAAAACGATTGAGACGGCTCAACTTGGCAGCGATAGCATCCCAGACCGGTTTGGGGTAAAGTGTGAGACACTTTTCGAACCCCCGGTTTACTACAAACTCATAAGCCGCACCCTCGCCATTTGGATTCTCTCCTAATTGACGTAGTAGCGCGGTTGGTAGGCGCATACGACCCTTATCGTCAAGGGCAACCGGATATTCACCTATAAGTTGCATAACTGTGTGGGACCAGTAATCTATTTCTGCTGGTTGGCGGCCTACAAACGCAAATTGTGGGATAGCGTCTATAATTCACCGACACAAATGTATTGACTATTCCCATATTTTACCACTTTGTTGTACTTTTTTTTACCAATCGATATAAAGTACTATAATTAAATTATTTAAAATACTATTAATCAATTATTTATAATTTTATTCAATTTTATAAAATATTCACAAACTTTACTCATCCGGAAGCAGACCTCCCAAAAAAATTGGGCTAAAACTGAATTTGAACTTGGTTTTATATAATTATTGTACAAAATAAACGCCCCATTGAAGGAAACAGTGTACATCGTGGTAGAAAGTGGAAACATCTGGAAATAAAGGGAGATTATGGTAAATTGTGGGAAGTCCGATACCAACAACCGTGACTTTTGGTCGCAACACATGGAATCGAATCAGGCAATTGGCAGGAAAGCCCGACATTAGCCGGCACAATGGAATTTGGCAAACTCCCCGATATCGAAAAGATTGACTTTACGCTTCCACCTGATCCTTACCAGAACAAACTGGTGTTACAGGACCTGGGTGCAGCAGACAGCCCTACCATATATCTGGGGCCAACCGGATATCACATGAAGCCCTGGGTAGGCAAATGGTATCCTCCGGGAACAAAGGAGGCTAACTTCCTGAAACATTACGGAGAGCAGTTCAATACACTTGAACACAACACCACCCATTAAAGAATACCTGATATTAGTCTGGTGGAACGCTGGCGCGAAAATGTACCGGATGACTTTCGATTTTGCCCCAAAATTCCGCAAAGCATCAGTCACGCTCGTGACCTGGGTATGAACGGCGTTGAAATAAAACTCTTTTGCGATGCCATCATTGAATTAAAAGAAAAGCTGGGATACTGTTTCATGCAACTGCCCGAGGGGTTTGGCCCGAGAGGCCTGGGCATTTTGAAACGGTTCCTTGAGTACTTCCCCAAATCAATTCCACTCGCATTGGAAGTGCGCAACCCATTGTTTTTCACCATTGGAGAAGCATCCGCGGATTATTTCAACTTACTGGAGGAACATCAAATAGCCGCCGTAATTACAGATGTAGCAGGCAGGAGAGATGTGTGTCACATGCGGTTGACTTGTCCGGTAACCATGATCAGGTTTGTGGGCAATGGTTTGCACAAAAGTGACTATACACGAGTAGAGGACTGGGCAAAGCGTTTGAAATCCTGGTTTGAATCGGGATTGCAATCCGCCTATTTTTTTACCCACGAACCGGACAACCTGTTGGCGCCGGAACTGGCAGCAATTTGTGAAGAAAAATTCCGGGAAGCAGTACCTGGACTAGTTACCAGAGGACCTAATGAGGCAGCCGGAAGGCAGGGGACGCTTTTTTGATATCTGGTATCTGATTTTTTCTAATTAAATGATTAATAGATTAAATGAACATATGATTACATGAAGTGATTGTTGAATTTAGAATGTCAGTCAATCAAAAATCACCTCGAAAACCATGTAATCATTTGATCTATTAATCATTTAATCTTCCAGATTTAGACAAGCACCTTGGCCACCAGATCCGCTGCTTCCTGAAACTCTGTGGCGCCCATGACCTCCAGACCAGACTCATCGATGATCTTTTTTGCGATATCCGCATTGGTACCCTGAAGTCTTACGATTACAGGTACCGGGATCTTTCCAATGGCTTTATAGGCATCTACGACGCCTTGGGCTACGCGGTCACAGCGAACGATACCACCAAAAATATTAATCAAAATAGCTTTTACATTCGGGTCTTTCAGGATAAAACGCATCGCATGTTCAACGCGCTGGGCATCTGCTGTACCACCCACATCGAGGAAGTTGGCCGGCTCACCGCCGGAAAGCTTGATCAGATCCATGGTTGCCATAGCCAGTCCGGCGCCATTTACCATGCAGCCTACGTTTCCATCCAGTTTTACATAGTTGAGATCGTGCTCCTGAGCTTCTACTTCAGCAGGGTCTTCTTCCAGTTTATCACGCAACTGCTCCAGTTCCTGATGTCTGAACAGGGCATTGTCGTCGAGCGTTACCTTGGAATCAACGGCAATGATGTGATCATCAGAGGTTTTGAGACACGGGTTTATTTCGAACAGACTGGCATCTGATCCTAAGAATGCAGCGTACAGATTTCTTACAAAAGCTACCATTTCCTTAAAAGCTTGACCGCTTAAGCCAAGATTGAAGGCAACTTTCTGTGCCTGATAAGGACGAAGCCCTAATAGCGGATCAATTACTTCAAAAAATACTCGATCAGGAGTTTCCTCAGCCACCTTTTCAATGTCCATACCACCATCCGGGGAGTACATGATCACATTGGCTCCGCGACCGCGATCGGTAAGAATACTGATGTAAAATTCCTTTGGATCTGAAGGGCCAGGATAAAACACGTCCTGAGCAAGCAACACTTTTCTTACCAGCTTGCCCTCTGCTGAGGTTTGCGGCGTAATGAGGTGCATGCCGATCATGTTACCGGCAATTTCCCCTGCTTGCTCCGGGCTTTTGGCGAGTTTCACGCCACCACCCTTTCCACGACCTCCCGCATGTACCTGGGCTTTCACTACGCACCAATCGGAGTTGTACAATTCCTTTATTTTTTTGGCGGCAGCCACGGCTTCTTCAGCGTTGGTGGCCACTATGCCTTCCTGAATTTTTACACCGTAAGATTTTAGCAGTTCTTTTCCCTGATACTCGTGGAGATTCATAAAGTTTGGATCAAGTTTGTAAGTAAAGTGATTTCGTAGCGCGCAAAGTTAGCAGGGTTTTAAAAATGTTGGGCCTCTCCGAGGCCATTATTTAATTCAAATTCAGGTTTTGATGCGGTCATCATTTACTGCCTGTAAAGTGTTCTGTATAGGTTGCAGCCTCGGAGAGACACAATAATTCTTGAACAAAAGGTGCTGAAAAAAAAACTGGCCTCGGAGAGGCATAATAACTCTTGAACAAAAGGTGCTGAAAAAACCGGCCTCGGAGAGGCATAATATCTCTTGAACAAATGGTGCTGAAAAAACCGGCCTCGGAGAGGCATAATATCTCTTGAACAAATGGTGCTGAAAAAACCGGCCTCGGAGAGGCATAACATTCCCTGACTAATAATTACTAATTATCGTCATCAATTAAATTGCCATTCATGACACGGATGATGCGAGCCGGAAAATTTTGCAGGATACGGTAATCGTGCGTGGCGCATAAAACCGCTGTATTGTGTTGCTTTGCCAAATTTCTAAGCAAAGTCAACACATCATCGCTGGTTTCCGGATCGAGGTTTCCCGTAGGCTCATCGGCGAGAATAAGCGGAGGTTTATTCAACAATGCACGGGCAATGACAACCCGCTGTTGTTCTCCACCCGATAATTCAAAAGGCATGGAATTACGCTTACCCTGAAGGCCAACCTCATTCAGCACTTCTTCCACCCTGGTTTCCATTTCGGCCTGATCAGTCCAGCCAGTGGCGCGCAGCACAAAGTGAAGGTTTTCTTCAACAGAACGATCAGTTAACAGATTGAAATCCTGGAACACAATACCCAGTTTCCGGCGTAGCAAATGCACATTTTTTCGATTCACCGATTTCAGATTGAACCCTGCTACTTCACCATTACCGGTGTCGAGCGGAAGTGCAGCATACAGCGTTTTAAGCAAACTTGTTTTGCCACTTCCTGTTTTACCTATTAGGTATATGAATTCTCCTTCGCCGATTTCGAGTCCAATATTTTGGAGAATAACGCTGCCATCTGACTGGCAAATGTCGGCAGAAGAGATTTTTACGATTGAGGCCACGATGCTAGTTGAACATTTAATTGTGAAGGCGAAATTCTACTTTTCACTAACTATTTCAAAAAAAATCGAACCTTAAAGCATTCAATTATAGCTTTTTTTTCGTTTTTTTATAAAAACTTGAAAATCAGTACCGAACATTGCACTTGGAAACTGTACGCAGATTTGTAAAGAGTTCTTTTTTATACAGAATCAGAAACGCTACAAATCAAAAACTTGCAGCTTTTTCCACAGTCACCTTCCGGTGGCTTCCATAAAAACTCTGTTTATGAATTCTAAACCTATAATCCTGGTCTCTTTCGCCATTTGGTGTTTTATATGTACCCGCTGGTATGTGTGCGGTATTAAAAACGTTTGTGGGCCAAGTCAGGCTACACCGGATGTGATTGAAACGCCAGCCATTGAAAATGATTCAAGTGACAGCAAACTTGACACAAACTCGATGTCAAGCGCTGGTGATGGCAAAAACACACTGTTGAATCACTCGAAGCCAGTTCTTCAAGAAGACATGAACAAGGTTCAAATGGAGGCCATTGCCGATCAGATGGTTATTTATTTTCCATATCGCTCGACAAGAAAAGAGGACAATGCTGCGATTGACAGCTACCTGAGTGACCTGGCTAAGGTACTTATTAGTTCAGGTGAAAAGGTGTACATCAACGGCCATACTGACTTCGTAGGCGAATCAAAAGTCAACTATAACTTCGGACTGCAGAGAGCTTACAGCTTAAGAGACATTCTTGTAAATAAAGGCGTTTCCAAAAGCCAGGTTATTTGCAAGTCATATGGTGAGAAGAAACCCGTGGCTACGAATGATACCCCTTACGGCAGATATCTGAACCGAAGAGCAGAGCTAAGGGTTGGCAAATAACCAAGCCTGACCCTCTTTATTTTAAACAAACCAATCAAATCAATTTAATCATAGTATTACATCATGTTTGAACAAAATGTAACCCTCGGCCCCGGTACCGGCACCTTTTCACAGCACACTTTTGAAATCCTAATCATGCTGATTGGCGCCTTTTTGATAGGCCTTTGGCTGGGATGGGCTTTGTGGGCAAAATACAAGCGTCAGATTGATAAAATTACGCTCGAGAATCAAAGCCTGGTGCTGAATTCTGAAGCCATGCGTACAGAATTGACTTCTCTAAAAAGTAAACTCACAACCCTGGAGAACGACAATAATAACTTCTCTTCCGAAGCAGCTATTTTGAATAGCTCAAATTCGGAGCTCAGCGATAAAGTGAATAAACTGGAAGCAGACCTGGATGAGGCACAGGCCAAAATCAGGCAGCTTGATACCGAACTCGGATTAGCTAAAAAACCGGAGCCGGTTAAAACTGAAGAAATTGCTCTGGAGGTAAATGAGACAAAAGCGGCAAAACCTGAAAAAGAAAAGAAAGAGGTAGCTGTGGAAACCGTCATGGCAGAAAATTCAGCGGCACCGACCGTCATTGAACCCATGAGCATCAAGGAGCCGGAAAAGAAAAAGTCATCGAGCAAAAAAACTGCAGAAAACGGTGAAAAAACCAAAGTTGTAGCTAAATCAAACAGTGATGATCTGACTGTAATTGAAGGCATTGGCCCGAAAATCCAGATGCTTCTAAATCAGTACCAGATTTATAACTACCATCAGCTGGCTGAGACAGAAGTAGAAAAATTGAAGGAAATACTTGCCGCCGCAGGTCCGCAACTGGCCATGCACGATCCGGGTACCTGGCCCTCGCAGGCCAACCTGGCAGCCAACGACCAGTGGGAGACTTTGAAATCTGTGCAAGGATTCCTTAAAGGTGGTAAAAAGCCCACATAGTTAATGTGATAATTAGCTAATTCGATAATGTGATAATTAGCTAATTTGACAATGTGATAATTAGCTAATATAAAGTGTATCAAATAATTAAAGCTATGAAGACTTCTTATATTTTGGGCATTGCTGTTATTGCGGTTGCAATAGGCGTGCTGATTTCTGCCAGTAATGATGTAACAACTTATGCCAATTTTGCTCAAGCCACCAAAAGTGGTGACAGGGTAAAACTCGTAGGCACACTGGTAAAAGACAAGCCTGTTGATTACGATCCTCAGAAGAATGCAGACTTTATGACATTCTGGCTTCGCGACGAAGCCGGAGAGGTGAGACAAATAGAACTCCACGCTGCTAAACCACAAGACTTTGAACGCTCCGAATCAATTGTACTTACCGGAGAAATGAAAGGCGACAAATTCTCAGCCTCTGAAATGCTACTGAAATGCCCTTCCAAGTATAAGGATCAGGAGGTCTATGTGCGGGAGAAAGAATTATGAATTATGAGTTATGAGTTATGAATTGAAAAAGCACGTCATTCATAATTCATAATTCATAACTCATAATTACAACGGAACGTTGCCGTGTTTACGTTTTGGTCTTTGAACCACTTTGTGTTCCAGTGCGGCAAATGCTTTGATCAGTTTTCGGCGTGTTTCGGAGGGTTGAATCACCTCATCAATAAATCCTCTGGCGGCGGCTCTATAGGGATTGGCAAATTTCTCCGCGTATTCCTGCTCTTTTTCCGTCAGCTTGGCGGCCGGGTCTTCGGCGCTGTCAATTTCCTTTTTGAAGATGATCTCCGAAGCGCCCTTTGCCCCCATAACAGCGATTTCAGCACTTGGCCAGGCGAAGTTCATGTCAGCGCCTATGTGTTTGGAATTCATCACATCGTAGGCGCCGCCATAGGCTTTTCTGGTAATTACGGTGATGCGGGGAACCGTTGCCTCTGAAAATGCATAAAGCAATTTTGCTCCATTGGTGATGATGGCGTTCCATTCCTGATCGGTTCCAGGCAGGAAGCCAGGTACATCTTCCAAGACCAGCATGGGAATATTGAAGCAATCGCAAAAACGGACAAACCGTGCCGCTTTTTTGGACGAATTCACGTCAAGTACTCCTGCCAGACTCATTGGTTGATTGGCAATAATGCCGATGCTTCGACCTGCTAGTCGTGCGAAGCCTACTACTATATTTTCTGCATAATGCTCGTGAATTTCAAAAAAGGAGCCTTCATCCGCAATTTGAGCAATCACTTCCTTTATATCATAAGGCTGATTGGCATTTTCCGGAATGATGTTGTTTAGCTCTTCGCGGTATTCTTCACCCAGTTCAAATGGCAAATCTGGCACTTTATCCACGCAGTTTTGTGGGATATAGGAAAGCAACCGCTTTATTTTGTCAATGCAATCGATGTCATTAGCAGCAGTCAGGTGAGTTACGCCAGACTTGGAGGCATGCGTGCTGGCTCCTCCCAATTCTTCTGATGTAACTGTTTCATTAGTGACTGTTTTCACCACATTGGGGCCGGTAACAAACATATAAGAACTACCCTCCACCATCAGAATAAAATCGGTCATGGCAGGGCTGTACACAGCGCCGCCTGCACACGGGCCCATGATGGCTGAAATTTGCGGGATGACCCCACTCACCTGAACGTTTCTGAAAAAGATGTCCGCGTAACCGCCGAGAGAATTTACACCTTCCTGTATGCGAGCGCCCCCGGAGTCATTAAGACCAATGAGCGGCGCTCCGCTTTTCAGCGCTAAATCCATCACCTTACATATCTTCTCGGCATGCGTTTCTGAAAGGGATCCACCAAAAACGGTAAAGTCCTGGGCAAACACGTAAATCAATCGACCTTTTACGGTGCCATAGCCGGTCACTACCCCATCGCCGAGAAACTGCTGCGATTCCATGCCAAAATCAGTACTGCGGTGCGTCACCAATGCACCGATTTCCTCAAAACTGTCTGGATCGAGCAGGAAATGTATGCGCTCCCTGGCAGTCAGCTTTCCTTTCTTGTGCTGAGAATCTATTCTGGCCTGGCCACCGCCAAGCTTTGATGCTGCCAGTTTTTCGGCCAGCGTTTCAAACTTTTTATCCATAAAAAACCGGTAATGATTGAAATACCGGGCAAAGGTATAAAAAGCGATGGCTGTTCCTGATATTCTGGAACCATCAACAAGAAATGTGGTAATTAATGATCGGTTCCGGCATCATGGTCCTTGATAAAATTCAACGAAACCGAATTGATACAATACCGCAAGCCCGTCGGGGGCGGTCCATCGGCAAAAACATGGCCCTGGTGACCGCCACAGCGGGCACATTCTACTTCTGTGCGATCCATTCCATGTGACGAATCGCTTTTATCGGCTATGCAATCCTCGGAAACAGGCTTCCAGAATGAAGGCCAGCCGGTACCTGAATCAAACTTGGTATCGGATGAAAACAAGGGTAAACCACATCCTGCACAAACAAAAACGCCTTTTTCATGATTGTCCCAAAGATCTCCGGTAAAGGCACGCTCTGTACCCTCACGACGCAACACGTAAAATTCCTTTTCAGTGAGTTCCTTTTTCCATTCTTCATCCGTTTTTGTCACTGTAAGCAACTTACCATCTGCATCATAAGCAGGAGGTACCAGCGTGTCGGATGCTGCTGTCATTTCATGTTTCACAGTATCGGAAGCTGCTGCCGCTGATTCTTTTACACCACCTGAATTGCAAGCCACAATGGCCAATAAAATGCTGAGATATTTCATGTTTATACTATTGTTCTATTTACGGTGTTTGGGTTATTAAGGATTTACCAGATTATGGATTTTCACAACTTTAATTTCAACATGCAAGTAACTAATTCATAATCCATAATTTATCATTCATAATTAATCATTCACTTCCGTTTCCTCGGCTCAGTCCACTCCTCTTTTTCAGCAAACTTCACAATTACCTTCATAAAATTCACCATGCTGAGAAAAACGATAAAGCCAATGGAAACCACCAGAAATATCCACTTATACGATTCGGCATCGGAAATGGATGTTCCTGAAAAGCCCCAGGCGATCATTGCATTCCCAAACGCCAGTAACATATAGCTGTACATAGAAGCCTGCCAGTATTTAACAAAACTGTCGGCACGCAGACTCTGCAGGCTATTGAGCATGGCAAAAAAAAGCATGAAAGCAGTGGCGATGGCCCAGGGGAACAACTTGCCGGAGGTATCTGGTATCATCAGGTTGATCACCACATTTATCAGCATAAGAACCAATGCTGCGGCAAATACGAATATGGCTTGCCAAATAGGCTTTTCAATCTGTTTTTGTAAAGATAATTTCATGGTTCAACCTGTATACTGGTCACAAAGTACCCAGTTTGTTTTGATGGTTAACGAATCATCACACCCTTCTTTTTCAGGAAAGGAATCTCCGTAAAATTTGTTTCGTTTAGGCTGCCTGGGACAAAAATGTACTTTTTATCATATAGATATTGGTCTGCCGCGAAGCTTACCCAATACTCATTCGATAAGTCAAAAAGCTTTTTTTGAATTGGTTCAATTTTTTGCATCGTTCCCGGTTCAATATACTCCCAGAAATAACGCAGCGTACTGGTCCGTCTCATTTCACCTTCCATCAGGCCGTAGCCTCTTGAATTTACGATGACAGAGCGAATGGGTTTATTCTTCAGATTCAGGATATAGGCATCCCAAAACTCATCAGCGCCTTCTTCACCGGGGTTCCGGGGAACAATCGCAATAACCAGATCAGTGACTTTCCGTATTTCTATATCCCTAAGCATAACTTTCTGAGTTTATCAATGTACAATTAAAAACGTCGGCAAAATGGCGTTTCAACTTCTCTTTAACCTCCAGAATATCAACTGGTCTGTTGAGTTCCCTGGCCAAAGAAGTAACGCCCTTATCCTGATCTGAAATGCCACAGGGAATGATATAATCAAAATAATCCAGTGAGGTATTCACATTAAAGGCCCAGCCATGCAGGGTCACCCAACGACTGAGGTGAACACCAATCGCGCAAAGCTTTCCTAACCCCCCTTTTTTTGAATTTACCCAAACACCTGTATACTCTTTAATTCTAAATGCCTCCAGCCCGTATTCTGCTACTGTCCTGATAATTACTTCTTCAATATTTCTAACATATAAATGCACGTCATTGAAAAAATGATCCAGGTCAAGCAAGGGATAGCCCACAATTTGACCGGGGCCATGAAAGGTAATATCACCTCCTCGATTAATTGGAAAAAATGAAATCCCTTTAGATTCCAGTTCGGCTTCTGACAAACGCAGATTTTCCAATGAGCCACTCTTACCGAGGGTAAAAACCGGCGGGTGCTCCACAAACAGCAAATAGTGAGTCTGTGGATACTCACCTGCTTTTAACTGCCGGTTCGCCAGTTTATTCTCCACCATTTGACGATGCAGCTCCGTTTGATAGTCCCAGGCAGCCTGATATGCTATTTCTCCCAGATCCCGAAATTCGACTTGTGGCATTTTAGCTGTTATGGATGATTGAATTCTTCATATTTTAACCAACACAGATTTACAAAGAGAAAATTCAAAACCTGGCAAATCTGCGGTGAATATCAATAAAACATAACAATTATACCAGTCCCAAGGTTGCATTACCAATTAGAGGACAATCCGAGCCGCCAATTGAAACCAGGCATTGGCCGGTTGATAAGTGACTGGTATTGCTCATTCCAAATATTGTCCAGGATCAAATCCAGTTTCAAATTGCTGCATGCTTTCATTCGAATCCAGGCAGGTTGATAACTAATCATGAAATTTCCTGTGTGGAAACCAGGAATGGTTTGCGTATTGTCAGAGCTTATAAATCGCGCTCCGGTAACCTGATACAAGAAAGCCATTGACCAGCATCCCTTTTGAGCCGACAAACCTGCACCTGCCGAAAATTTGGGTGTGTAAGGCAACTGCTTGTTCAATACATATCCGGAGCCATCGTACACAGCCGCATTTTCTGTAGCCGAGAACTGTGTGTGTGCTCTCGCTTTAAACTGCCATGTTCCAATTTGATGTCTTATACCGGCATTTACTTCTACCCCACGACTGTCTACCTTGCGAAGGTTACCGGGTCGGAAAATACCATCAGAGCCAGGGAGCCAGATGATCCAATCGTCAAGCGACAACCAAAAAGCGGTGAGTTCTGCCTCGACAATTTTGGATTTAAAGGTAAAGCCAAGATCAGCGCTATATCCTTTTTCAGGTTGAAGATTACTGGAATTCAGGGTTTCCCAAAAACGATCATTGAATGTTGGCAGATTAAAATTTCTGGAAAAATGGCCTATTAGCATCGTATTTGAGCTGGTTGACCATTCTGTGCCAAGTGTCCCGGTAAATGGAGAATTCAAATTTTCCACCCATTCCTGTCGTACAGAAACCGAGACTAAAACCCTTTGCCAATATCTTTTCTTTGCTCCGGCATAAACTTTTATACGGCCCTGATCATACCAGTTATCGGGCAATTTATAGCCGTCTGCCTTGGCCCACACTTGCTGTATCTGACTGCCAATTTTTAGATTGTAGCCATTTTTTGTCTGACTATTCCACTCTGAACTAATCATGGCAGTTTTTGCATGACTCTGTTCCGTTTCTCCGGCAAAATGGAAGGCTATGTATTCATTTAGCCAGGCAATGTTTGATTGCAAACTCGAGAACGTATTTGGTTGAAATTGCCAACTGGTTAACAATCGGGCGCTTCGATCTCGCTGCCATGTGTCAGACGGCGCTTCGGTTGCCGATGGAGGAATCTGGCGAAAGGCGGATTGAATCCATGCCGAAGAATTTATTGTATTCTTTTTATCAATTGAATATTGGTTGAATTGCTGTACATCCAGTTTTTTCCCAAAATTATTGGATTGATGAACGCGTTGAGTTTGACCACTTAAATCAGTCTTTTGGTATGGAAAATCATTTTCTGCCTGTTCCCAACTTGCTCTTATCAAGCCTGCATAACTTTTTTTGCCCAATCCAATACTTCCCTGTAGTCCAGCGCGCCCAAAGCTGCCTGCCTCCAATCCAGCCGAGCCGGAGATACCATCAGGTCCGTTTGATGGATTTGAATTAATTTTCACCACACCACCCATGGCGCCGCTACCCAAAGCAGCGCTGTTGCCGCCATACTGTACTTCGAGCTTATCTGACTGCCATAAAGGGATAAGGGAGACATCCATCACGCCATTCATTGGGCTTTGCAGGTTTAGACCGTTCCATAACACAGCGGTTCTGCTTGGTCCTGCACCACGTGCTGAAATGGTTGATAAGGTTCCGGGAGCATTTTGTCGCACATCAAGGCTGTTTTCCCAAAACAGTCGGTTCGACAATGAAAGCGTTGAACTAGTAGATAGTGAATCAGATTTCCAGACATGATAACCTGCTGCATCAATTTTTGAATCCTGAATTATGGCTTCCCGAATGCTGTATTCCCATTTAATAGAATCAGTCTGGGCTTGAGCAACACAACCAATTCCCCAAAAAAGGAATAGGCTCAAGACTTGCCTGCAAGTTCCTGAGCCTAAACCGTATATAATATTGGCAGATTTCAACATCGTCATGTTGGGTATATACAACCGGGGGTTTTCTGCCGGAGCATTCAAAAAACAAAGGGAATTAACCCTCTTAAACCACTTTCATGGCGTCCAGCGCCTCGGCAACTTCTTTTACAGCTTCTGCTGATTTGTGCAGCAGTTCCATTTCGCCTTTTCTCAGTTTGAGTTTTACTACCTGAAGAATTCCCTTTTTACCCAGTTTAACCGGAGCGCCCAGGAAAATATCATTCAACTTGTACTGTCCGTTCAAACGTACACAGCATGGGAAAATTCGTTTTTCATCTTTGATGATGGACAGGGCCATTTGAGCAGCAGCAGCACCAGGAGCATACCAGGCGGAGGTACCCATGAGGTTCACCAGTTCTCCGCCGCCAAATTTTGTGCGTTCAATAATGGCGTCAAGTTTCTCCTTTTTAATGAGCTCGGTTACCGGAATACCGCTCACAGTTGTGTATCGCGGCAGCGGCACCATGGTGTCACCGTGACCACCCATCAGGATAGCCTGAATGTCTTTTGGAGACACGTTCAGCTCTTCTGCCAGGAAGGCGCGGTAGCGAGCTGTGTCGAGAATACCGGCCATGCCCATCACGCGTTTGTCGGACAAACCTGATGCCTTCCAGCAAGCGTAAGTCATTACATCCAATGGATTGGACACAACAATAAAAATTGGGTTGCGGGAATGTTCCAAAATGCTTTTGGTAACAGACACAACGATTTTGGCGTTGGTAGCGATCAGGTCGTCGCGGCTCATGCCAGGTTTGCGTGGAATGCCCGCGGTAATGACAACAATGTCGGAACCTGCGGTAAGCGCGTAATCATCGCCTCCAACCAGGCGGGTAGAATAGCTGTCAATGGGTGCCTGCTGCCAGGTATCCAGGGCTTTTCCTTTAGCCATGTTGCCCTGAATATCGATCAGGACTACTTCATTGAATACATCGGCATGTGCCAGTACGTTGGCACAGGTAGCACCTACATTTCCGGCACCAACTACGGTAATTTTGCTCATTTACTATGGATTTATTCCCCTCAAAAGGGTATTTTAACAGATGGAAAAGATTGGGGCAAAATTAGCTAATAATACCTTGATTAAAGTGCATTATGCGATTAGATTGAAGAAAAAAGCTGATTTTATAGCAAATACATGTCCCATCCTTTGGCAAACGCGGGTCATTCACTTTGCTTCGTATTTAGTTCAGGAAAATTAATTGGAGTATTCAGCAATTTGAAGAAAACCATCTTCAGGCATCACACTAAAATTCCGGAATATCAATGGTGTCGACACTCACAGAATAACCTGAGAAATTTCCGAGGCCGCCTTCCATGTTGTTATACACTGCATCAGGATCGCTGAGTGGAATGTTGCCGCTCTGACGGGAAAGTGAAAGGTGGTATTTATAAAATTCCGGTGAGAGGGTTCTCCAGGTAACATACAATTTAGTGACCCTGTCTGTAGATGGATTGAAAGGAATACGCGCAGTCAGGTAAAGTGTTTTTCTGTTGTCGGCCCAGTAATTTTCATTGATGAGTACCACCGGCTCGGGGATGTTGTGCAGGAGAGAAATTGTTCGACCGTCTGCCAGGAAGTTCGTGGGTTTCTGTTCTTCGGAGTGATCAAATTCAGCCGGCACTACTGAATCGTCGTATACATCAGTGTCGTGTGTAAGGTAAAACGCAAAATACCGTTCATTTTCAGGCAGGTTTTGCAGTTGAAGCTCCAAGGGGATTCTCAATTCCTTTGATCCATCATTCCGGGTTTCTACATAAAGCTCCTCGGAATGCAGCACAATTGGACTCAATGAATAATGCTGAGGGATGCTGCTTTTAGCCATTACAGAGGTATAACCCGGAACTCTCACCGACAATGCGTACTCAATGCCAGGTTCTGCAAGTTTTGCCTGATGGCTCCGCCAGTAATAATCGTTTCCATCGCCTTTTACCCGGTATAAAACATCGTAATAAGCGCCATTAATGGAAAGCGTTGCTTCCACATTGCTTGGTTGTTCCGGATCCTGACCTTCATTTACGGCCTGGCTCATGCTGATATTCGCCCTAAAATGTTGCCCTTCTGTAAAGTGACAAATGGCTACTACTCTTGGCTCCTCGTCTGGCAAATCGATGATAACCTCCCTTGCACATCGGAACAGCCCGAGCGCAATAAACAGCAAGGTTATTAGTCTCAATAATGCCATAGACAAGCAGATTAAAATCTAACAGTATATCTAAATACCGGTAAAACAGGCAACAAGGTAAATTGAATTGCCTTACCTTTTATACTACTTCCTGCATCAACATACAAAAAAAACGGATTTGATCGGTTGTAGGCATTGTATGCGCCAAATTGCAACTCGTGTTTCACGCCACCAGTTTTAAAGTAAGCATTGAAGGCAATGTCTAATCTGTGATAATTTGGAAGCCGGTAACCATTTACTTCTGTGTAGAAAAATACATCCCGAGCCACCTCACCTTCCACAGATTCATGTTGAAATTTAACACCAGTAAGGGTGATTGGGTTTCCGGTAGCAAAACCCCAAATGAGATCTGCTTCAAGCCAATTGAAAATGCGTTGCCTTACTGATATTTTCAAATCATGGGTTCTGTCATAGCGCAAAGGGAATGGTCTTCCGGAATTCAAGTCTTCAAATAGTCGATTGCTCTCAGAGAGTGTGTAGGTAAATGAACCGGTGGTTTTGCCAAGAGACCTTTCAATGAGCAATTCCAGTCCACGGCTTTTACCAGAACCGGCGGCAATACGATCCTCCCAACCACTGGCATCTACGGCACCACCTGTAAACAGAGCGTCACCCGAAGAAATAAAAGTGAGTACGTGTACAAATTTCTTATAGTATGCTTCCAATTGAGCATTCCAGCCATGGCTATGCCAGGACACACCAGTTGAAAACTGCCATACTTTTTCCGGAGGTACTTTCCTGGTGCTCGGAACCCAAAGTTCGAATGGCAGACTGATGTTGAATGAGCCGATCTGGTGCAGATTTTGGGCTGTCTGGTGATACCCAATCCATTCGGTGAAGTTGCGCAATCCTTCGTATTTGAGACGCAAACGAGGCTGTGCTACCCGATAGTTGGCATTTTTAACCTGAAAAACAGTACCATGCAAACCCGCCTCCAGTTTCAAATGCTGATATGGTTCCCATTCAGTGTCAAAATAAGCTTCTGCTTCTTCAGCATTCAAACGTTCGTTATTCAACAAAATACTGGCAAGTGAATCCACATTCTCTTCCGTTTGTCCGGGCTGTAGAAAGTTGGCTGACAAGGCCCCAGGCTGGAAATCGTGGTTGGTGAAAGATACACCCCAACGAAGTGTGAGTGGTTTTGACACGTAAAAGGTAAAATCCGTTTTGCCAGACCAGTCACTGATCAATGTTTGATACAGCTGACCATAATTGGATATCTGGGATTCCTTTCCATTCGGATACAGGATGTCTGACCGGAAACCGAGTCTGCTCTGATAGAAAAATCGGCTATAGCGGATGGTTGTATTGGTAAACAGGTTTTCCTTCAACAAGTGATTCCAGCGCAAGGCCGCTATGGAGTTACCCCAGTCTGTGGCCAGATTGGAATTGTCGGTAATGAATCCTTTTTCATCACTAAAGGACTGGCCGAAATTGTTTTTGAACACATCACCACCGTAGTAGAAACTGAAGTACAATCTATCCTTATCACTAAGAGAATAATTGAGTTTCAGGTTACTATCGTAAAACCGGTACCGCACTTGATCCCCGGAAAAAGTGAGCAGATTACCTTTTTTGCTAAAAAACTTCACCCAGGGTTCGAAATATGTGTATCGCCCTCCTAATAAGAAAGAACCTTTTCCTTTTACAATAGGGCCTTCAACCACTGCTGAAGTCGCAAACAAGCCAGCAGACACCTCGGCTTTGTATTCCTGGAGATTTCCCTCCCTGGTTCTTACATCCAGGACCGATGAGGCCCTACCCCCATATCTGGCTGGAAAATCGCCCTTCCAAAGTCGAACACTGCTAACGGTGGAAGGATTGAAAATTGAGAAAAGTCCAAGCGTGTGACTTGGGCTATAAACAGGCACATCATCCAACAAAAACAAATTCTGGTCGGCATTTCCGCCCCGAATATGTAATCCGCCCAAGCCATCAGTACCTGTTTGGATTCCTGGTTGAAGGGCTGTTTGCCGCAGCAAATCTGCTTCTCCCCCCGGCATGGGTATCATTTGCAACTCTGCCAGATTCAAATATTTTGGACTCCCTGCTTTTCGCTCTTTTGCTTCCTGCTCAGAATAAGCCGGTATTATCACCTCCTTCAGGCGATTGTTCGGTTGCAATTTGAGGTGTATGATTTTATCAGCTGTTATATTCAGTTTTGTTTGAGCACTGTGATAGCTGACATAAGAAGCCAAAAGTTCCTGTTCACCCTCCTCAAGTTTAAGGCTAAAAAAACCAAATTCATTGCTGATAACGCCGAGGTTATTTGCGGACAGCACCCTCACCGTAGCTCCGATCAGACGTTCTCCGGTCTCTGCATCTTCCACAAATCCACTCAGGGTTCTCTTTTGCGTTTTTCTGAAAAACACCAATTGATTACCAATAAGTTTATAGCCCACTTTAGAGCAACTGCTGATTTGATCAACCAGATTTTTAACGGATTCATTTTTAGCCTGAATGCTAACGTTGCCACAACTTGCGAAAAAGCGATCGCTAAATGAAATAGCCAATCCCGTCTCACGCCCCAATCGCAGCAGCGCTTCTGAAGGCGTGCAACTCTGACAGGAAAAATCTATGTTTTGTGATAAAGGATTCTGCGCAGACAAGGGGATGTTTGTCAGCAAAAAACAAATTCCAACAAGCACAGCATGTAACCGGATCATAAACAGGAGGCTGTAGGGTGCAGCAAGGTACGGATTTATATAACGGGTGGGCGCTTAAAAATGCAGCCTGGATTAGTGGTTAGTGATCAATGATTAGTGATCAGTGATCAGTGGTAAGTGGTTAGTGATCAGTGATCAGTGGTAAGTGGTTAGTGATCAGTTGTAAGTGATCAGTGATCAGAGTAAAAGTTATGTAGAGAATAAAGCTGGTCATGTCTGTTTGCGATTAAAGGCCACACGAATTCAAAAACTCGAAGGGCAAAACACTTTTAATCTGCCTCGGAGAGGCCCAACATCTCTAACACGAAGGCACACAAAAAACCCGGCCTCGGAGAGGCCCAACATCTCTAACACGAAGGCGCAAAAAAACCCGGCCTCGGAGAGGCCCAACATCTCTAACACGAAGGCGCAAAAAAACCCGGCCTCGGAGAGGCCCAACATCTCTAACAAGAAGGCACAAAAAAAATCCAGCCTCGGAGAGGCCCAACATCTCTAACACGAAGGCACACAAAAAACCCAGCCTCGGAGAGGCCCAACAGTTGTTTCATCGCCGATAAAAATAAAATTGAACCCCAAATCCACAATACCGTTAATTAACACAAACCAAAAAGGCAGATGTACCACGTAATGGAAGCGTCAACCTGCAACTTTGTTCAAAGTGCCGTAATTTTGCGGTTCCAAATACAACTTATGGTTAAAATAGGCAATGTTGAACTAGGTGAATTCCCGCTGTTGCTCGCACCAATGGAGGATGTGAGTGACCCGCCATTCCGCAAACTCTGCAAAGAACAGGGGGCGGATATGGTGTACACCGAGTTTATCAGTGCCGATGGTCTGGTGCATGAAGCCAAGAGGATATTCCAGAAACTGGAGATATTCGACTATGAGCGGCCGGTAGGAATACAGTACTTCGGGGGTCAACTGGAGAACATGATCGAAGCTGCCGGGATCATTGAAGCGAAACAGCCTAATGTTATTGACATTAATTTCGGATGCCCGGTAGCCAAAGTAGCCTGCCGTATGGCTGGGGCTGGACTGCTTCGTGATGTACCGCAAATGGTAAAACTCACGGAGGCTGTTGTAAAATCTACCAAATACCCCGTGACTGTAAAGACCAGATTGGGTTGGGATGACTCTTCCATCAACATATTGGAAGTGGCTGAGCGATTACAGGATGTGGGCATCAAAGCCTTGAGCATTCACGCACGTACCCGTGCTCAGATGTATAAAGGGGAAGCAAATTGGGAATGGATCGCCAAAGTGAAAAATAATCCGCGCATGCACATTCCGATTTTTGGTAATGGCGACGTTGATTCTCCGCAAAAAGCGCTGGACTATAAAAATCGATTTGGCCCCGATGGCATCATGATCGGTCGTGCCAGCATTGGGTATCCCTGGATATTTAAAGAGATCAAGCACTATTTTACTACCGGAGAGTTATTGCCTGCTCCTGACGTACATGAACGTGTACGCGCCGCCCGGCAACATTTGCGCGACAGTCTCGACTGGAAGGGTGAAAAGCTCGGCGTGCTTGAAATGCGTCGGCATTATGCACCCTACCTGCGCGATTTGCCGCATGTAAAACCATATCGGGCCAGATTGGTGACAGAAATGGATCCAGCGGTTTTGTTTGATATATTGGATGAGGTGGAGGAGGTGTATTCCAACCTACCTCAAATGGAGGCTACCTGGGCTTAATTACCCTTCGTACAGCCTCACACGCACTCCACGTTTTACATCTGCTTTCAGTTTTGGAAAATCATTCAATGCCTTTCGGCTGGCTTTTAAGTTAGACTGTGCCGATTTTTTGAGATTTTCTATCTGAACCTTGTAGTTACCTTCCCGGCTACTGCTTTTTTCAATAAATTTCAAACAGTTTAGGGCGCCTTCTTCCCAGGCTTTAAGTATTGGCATTTGCTTGTCGAACCAGGCTTCCGATGGATAGTAATTGACATATTTCAGGTCGCGAATAGATTGATAATGTGCTTCTCGTGCCTGAATGGCATTTTTGATGTGATATTTCCCGGAAGCCCATAGCCCAAAATTATTACCAGGATTCAGGGCTAAAGATCGGTTGCCGGCTTCCAAATAGTATTGAGTGCTATCCACTTTGGCGCTGGCAAGAAGGTTCTGATGTGTTTCTGAAAGACCTGAAGAAGTTGTGTTTCCCGTTTTCCTATTTATATATAATTCCAGAGAAGCTTCATCCGACTTGAATTCCTGTAAAGTAATTGGAACCGGCAGACATTGGAATAAAGGATCATTGGGATAGTGATCTTTAATAATGGTTTCCGGATTGGGAAGAAACACACTGTCGTCAAGTTGCTTGATGAATTTCCATTTGTTTTCATCAACACCTCCGGCGCCCCAGGTTGGGTCCACAATGCCCCACTTTCCGTCGACCAGAATGAGGCTCCACAAGTGGCCGTTTTCTGCAATATGACCATCATTATATTTCACCTGTCCGCTCACAGCAATGGATTGTATGCCAACACTTTCACAAAGCGCATTAAACAGGTTGGTGTACCCTTCACAAACGGCCTGTCTGCGCTTGATCACCTGTTCGGGCGTTTGAAGTGCCAGGCGTTGCTCGACACTTAACCTGCTTTGGGGACTGAAACTTCTCAGGTCGTAGGCGATATTATCGGCAATCCATATAAAAAAGCTGCGGGCTTTCTCGGTGTCATTCTGACAATTTCGGGCAAGTTCTCTGGCGAGTTTTGATACGCTTGTGGTCCCGCGAATGGAAACCCCACGAGCGCGCTCATCAATGTCTGCATAATCTTGTGACTTGATTGGGAAACCCATCATCAGGAGAAGAAGCATCGAAATCAGTTGAATTGCAGGAGATTTTCTCATAGGCTTTGTTTTCTTTAAACAGCAACTTTCAACTCATAAGGACTTCAATAAATTGTAAGCGATGCGTCAATTAGAGATTTAATAAGTTTTCTGTAACGAGAAAGTGATAAATTGCTTTTTTAAAATTATAACCTCATGAAGAAAATCTACTACACCCTTCCGCTGTTTCTATTATCCTGTATTCAATATACGAACGCTCAGAAGTCGCAACAGCCGATTCAAAGAGACCCGATAATCGGTAATAATATTCAAAGTGAGGATATTAAACCACCTACCCTCACTTGCCAGAACACCTTTACTAGCAATCTTTTACCCAACGATCATTTTAGTTTGACAATTGAGGATATTCTGGTACAGGCACAGGATAATGTAACTCCTGTAGACCAATTGAGATTTACCCTGAGGCTTGCAGGAAGCGGAAATGGCATTCCTTTTCCCGGACTAAGTGACAAACCGGACACATTGCAGTTTGATTGCCAAAATCTAGGTGGCCATGCCCTAGAATTATGGGCCATGGATTTATCGGGCAATGTGAGTCTTTGTGAAATCACGATAACAATTGAGGATGAATGGGGGTATTGTAGCTCTAATAATAATTTTGCCCCTATCTGCATTGAAAAGTACTGCAATGGTGAAAGTGTTCTGGAAAACATTGGTCTGAATTTGAAGAGTGACGTAAATTTTGCCCCTCCGTTTTTGTTCTTTATGGACACATTTCAGATCCCAGGTACTGGTTGTTACCAATTTCCGCTATTTATACCCATTTCGAATTCATTTACGGCAACACCGTTTTCAACCGGTGATCCACTGGAAAATGTAAGCAACGTTGATCTACAGATATTAAGCGATCATATTCATGGTATCACACCATTTACTGAACCCTGGCAATGGGTTGCCGCTGATATAAATAACGACCAGGTCGTGGATTCACAAGACAGCCTGGAGTTAAGTGACATGCTTGCGGGAGTGTATCAAGAATTCCCTCACAATCAATCATGGAGATTTGTGCGCCAGGATTATGTATTTCCAAGCCCTACCCCCCTGGCTCAGGCCATTCCGGATACTATAAAAGTTTGGGAATTGTCTGCAGTACCTGACTTTACTTTCAAAGCCATTAAAGTTGGTGATTTGAATTGTATGGAGGAAAGACCTCCTGTGATAAAAGAGATAGATATTGAACCTCCGGTGATTACCTGCCTGAATGGATTAAGCGTCAACATAATGCCAATTGGCAAAGTTCTGTTGTGGGATTCTGATTTCCTTCTATCCGTTCAGGATAACATAACCCCAACAGACCAGATTATTCTAAGTATGAGGGAGGCTGGCACTGGTACTGGATTCCCGCTCAATTCTCAGGAAAAACCAGTAAGCTTTCTTGATTTTGAATGTACTGAACAGGGAGCGCATACAATTGAGCTGTGGGCAATGGACCTTGCTGGCAATGCAGCTTTTTGTGAATCAACCTTGATTGTTAATGACAACAACGGTAATTGTGGGCCTATAAATGTAATGGGCACTTTATGTGTCGAGTTATGTAATCACGATGGAGTTGAGGAAGCTGAACTAGCCATTTTCAACGACAGTATTTCCTATTTTGATATGAGCAATGGAGCAGGGTGTTGGGAGTTGCCAGATAATTATTTACTAGACTCTTCCTATACTTTATCGCTATATAAAGATGACAATCCATTAAACGGGGTTGGAACCTATGATTTACTTCAAATAAGTTATCATATAGATGGCACAAAACCATTTACTGAACCCTGGCAATTTATTGCTGCAGATGCCAATAAGGACAACATCATCGATACGTTTGACATTATTGAGCTCAGAAACCTAATTATGGGAAACTACTCCGATTTGCCTAATAATTCTTCCTGGCGTTTTTATCGATCGGATTATGTTTTCCCATGGCCAGATCCTCTATCACAGCCCTTTCCTGAAACGATACCATATGATGAACTAGTCGATTCAATTGAAGTTCTGTTTATAGGCGTAAAAATTGGAGACCTAACCATTGACTGTTTTGGTCAAACCCCTGTTTCTGAGCAAAATACCGGATCAATGATCGTTGCTAATCTTTTTCCAAATCCAACACAAAGTGGTTCTATTCTCCAACTGAATCTGCCGGAGCCCGGAAATATATCTTTACAAATAAGTGATCTATCTGGTAGAAAGCTGTTTCAAAGCATTGTTCAACTACCAGCCGGTGAGCAAGCATTGAAAATCCCTGAAAGTGCTATTAATACGCCCGGTATATATATTTGGCAATTGCAAACAGGCGGAAAAAGTGTTGCCGGCAAACTGATTCGGATTTGATTGTTTCACCACCATCATTTCTCTACAACCAACTTGCGGGCAACACTACCAAATTCTGAATTAAGCTTTATCAGGTACAAGCCATTCGATAATTCATTTAAAGGCAGCAATTGGCCTTCAAAGTCAATCGTCCCTGCCACACAGAGTCTTCCGTATTGATCATATACCTGATATGTGATTGGCAATTGGTTGATGTCAGCAGAGACGGAGACAAATTCAGATGCCGGATTTGGAAATACCTGAATGGCAGATAATGTTTCTACATCACGCAACCTAGAAAGTGTAAAATTGATCACATTTGATGGATCGGAGCTGCAATTCAGATCATTGGTCACCACTACGTAATAACTGCCATTTGCCAAAGGCTCAAAACTTTGACCCACTTCTCCGGGAATCTCACCCAAACCTACTTCATACCACTGATTTCCGGTCGTTTCACTCGATTCAAGTGCGTTTCCACCTTGTGTAATAACCGGGGGCATGGGAGTTGGAAGTACTGACTGGATCAGATAATCTTCCATCCAGGTTGGCAGTAAAATGTAGGTTTCACAGGCATAAGAAAATCCAAACCCGTGCTGATAGGCACCGGTCGTGATATGCTGAGCATCTGCAGCAGTTGTGACACTATTGGCAATTACCAGCATGCGGTCGATGAAAGGGGCTTCAAAAGATGTAGGCACCCGGTTGCCGTCATACAACTCATCTGACATCAGATAATCACAATGATCCATCAACCAGGAATCGAAAGTGTCAACACCCGTGTTGAAGATCAGCTTCAAACCAAGGTTCTGACATTCCTGATAAATGGCCGTGAGATATGCTTTCGAAGCAGCATCCGGGAAGGTGCTCACCTCGTCGAGAAAAACGCCGGTGGCGCTGTCGGCAGCAATCAGATTTACCCGCATCAAATTGGTATCCAGGTTATCGATGAAACTCTGGTATTTGGTGCCTTCGTAGCCACCCGGGATATAGGAAAACACCTGAATGCCCAGTGGCGTGTATTCTTTTGGTAGGCAGCCTACCCCACCATTTATTTGTCCCCAATACCCGCCAGGTGTGTTGTCGATCAGAATATCCGGCTTGGCAGCTTTGATGCGCATCATGTCAGCATTCGGGAAATTATCGTCGTGGTAGGCGTAGTCTACCATGCAGATTTTTGGGCGGCAGGGGACAAGTTGAGCGTTGACAGAGAAGCTGGAAAAGAGTAGCAGAGCCGTGAGTAGCTGTTTAATCATGGGAGCAAAATCTTGATCATTGTTTTATTTCTCGCAGATTCCACGCAGATTTTTCGCGCAGATTTTACACAGAAAAATCTGCGTGGAATCTGCGAATTCTAAATCTGTGTAAAATCTGCGCGAAACAAAAAATAGTGTGCTAATCGAATTTATAACTGTTCAAAACTACAACTCCATTTGTTATTTACAGCAAGCCCTTATCATCTTTGTTGAAAGTTTACTTTGTTGAAAGTTTACAAACTCTACATTATGAAACTCAACCATATAGTTTTTGCCGGGATCATATCTGCTCTGGCCATCATCAGTTGCGACAATCCAACAAACAAACAACCATTACCCATTATTGGAGAAAGGGATATCTCTCCTGCCGGCGATACCATTTACCCAAGCATACCCGACTTTGAATTCGTAGACCAGGACAGTCAGATCGTGAACAACGCCACCTTTGCCGGCAAAGCTTATGTGGTAGATTTTTTCTTTATCCATTGCCCAACCATCTGTCCAAAAGTGAAGGCAAACGGACTCCGGATTTACAATAAATTCAAGGATAATGACAAGCTGCTTATGCTCTCCCACTCCATCGACGTGCGGAATGATACAGTGGCGGCATTGAAACACCACGCTGAAAAGCTCGGTATTGATTCAAAGAAATGGCATCTGGTCACCGGCGATCACGACGCGATCTACAACATTGCCGACAACTACTTCAGCGTAGCCAAGGAAGACCCCAGCGCCCCCGGCGGCTTCGACCACTCCGGCAGACTTATCCTGATAGACAAAAACCGCCACGTCCGCTCCTTCTGCGACGGTACCAACGCGGAGGATGTCGACAGATTTATGAAAGATATAGAAAGGCTTATTAATGCGCAATGAAACAATGTACCAATGCGCAATGCAATAAATCATTGCGCATTGATGCATTGATACATTTCGCATTGCTAATTACCGCTTTCCAGGCATGGTACCCGGCGCCAAATGGATCGTCGGTCCAATCTCTGAAGTAGGTGATGTATGGTTCGGGAATATCAACATTCTTTCCGTGAAGTTCTCTAAGTTGACTCATCAATTCGGCTACTATCAACCTGGTGGCCTGCACATCGCTGAACTTCCTGAGCTCCTTGATCTTAGCCGATTTGATGGCTTTTACTTCAAACAGCACTTTGTCATCGGATAGTGCCTTCCAAAATGTTTCGGTTTCCATGTCGCCATAACTACCCAGCAGCATGGAGTTATTGGTCTCCGGGAGCATATGGCGGCGATTTAGGGAAAATGAAAAAGCCCATCCGGGGTTCCGGATGGGCTGTATTGTTTTCAATTGAAGAAGCTGTTTATTGTTTATTGTTTGACGAATTTTTCTGTGAATAAAGTTCTTCCTTTCTCCAGTACTTGAAGGAAGTAAAGCCCAGGTGGAAGCTCCTGCGCCTGTACAGTCTGATATCGACCACCCTCCTGAATTTCGCCTTCCTTCAGAACCTGCCCGGTAATGCCCAACACTCTGTAATTCATATCATTTGAAGCCAGCCTGGATAATTCCATAGTGAAAGTACCGGAGTTTGGATTCGGATAGATTTTGACATTGGAAAGTTGACCAACATCTTCAACACTTGTCAATGGCATTTTCGACGTACAAAGCTCTAGATTATCTAACCCGACCGCTGAGCGTCTGGTGGAATCATCATTTTGCAGACAGATAACCAGGTATTTAAGCGAGGTATCCGGCGGCATATCCACCTCTATGGTTTTGTGCTGCCAGCCCGCTATTGTGTCCAGGTACCACCTGTCAAGAATTTGATAGGTAGACCACGGCAAGGGGAATTCATGCAGCCTTATTTCTAATCTGGTACCGACAGGGCTCTCGTTACCCAGATAGTTTTTGTAGGCAAATGCCAAGGTTATGATGGTATCTGGCTCCAGGAATACTTCCTGAGTAATGCCAGAGAAATTCCCTTCACCGCCAATCAGTACCAAATGGCCTTCGTCGTCAGCGCCTGTGCTGTCCTCCACAATCACATGACCATCTCCGAAGTTTGGAGATATATCCCACTCAGGCATCCAGCCTCCTTCACCTAATAACCCCACGATTACCCCGGTATCCCGGAGGTCTCCATTTCTCAGCTTGGTACTTTCACCACATATCCTAAACGAAGTCCAACTAGGGTTATTCAGACAGTTTATGTTTACATACGGGCATTTTTCAGCCACGCAGGTTTGGCCACCAGGTTGCGTACGCGTTACAGTCATACATACCTGATAAGTTCCGGGACCAGGGAAAGTGATCGTCTGCACGTTGTTACCAAATGAAGGGCCAAAGTTGCCAACTCCCGGCACTACCCAGGTGACGGCATCGTTTGGACAAAGTGCAGCCGGTTTGTATTTACGGGAGCAATTCGTAAACGAAACTGGTCCGAGTGTTGAAAAACCCTGATTCACATCATTGTAAAATGAGTTATCACAAATACAGGGGCATGCTGCCACATCAAATTTAAAATCGCAGGTGCAGGGCTTGTTGCCGCACATTCTGGTTACCGTCAGGGTATATGAACCTCCTGTAAGCGGAAACCAGTTCCAGGGCATGGTTATGGAAAAATTTGGATAGCCCGGATAGCCCGCTGACGTACCCGAATGGGTAGGCTGCCCAGGGCTGGTCAGTACCCAGGATACTGAATTGTTTCCGTCTGCGCAATTGGACGTATTACAAGGAAATGTACCTAATAAAGAGGTATTATACCCTTGCCTCCTGCAAGGCAGTTGCACAAACGGCGCCGGAGTACCGCAAGATATCTGTTTTGAAACACCTGTTCCACCCTGATAGATTGTTCCGGTTGCTACTGATGAACAGTCGCAAATTGGATCGCCATTGGAGTTGGACACTTTTTCTATGCATACGTCGTCTATGGCGAGATAGCCTTTTCCAGTTGCTATGTAATCTCTTCGTGTGAGAAAAATCCGGTCAATGGGTAGGCTGAGATTTTGGGCATTAAAAACAGTAAAATAGGTTTCAAAATCTTCATTGCATCTAATTGTTTTATTATTAGGCAATGTAATACGCCCAAGCCATTTGGCTCCAACACCAGGAATAGGACAAGGTAGAACACCAAATCCAAAAAGATTACCATTACTTGGATAAATGGACAAGGGGCCAAAATCCGGGAAGCCGCATGCTGGGATCGTTGATCTTTTTGCACCTAAATAAACACCATATACATCCATTTGAGATGCCCCAATTTGGTAACAAGGACAGGCTATCTTCATTGAAACTTTGTAATAAGTTGGAGTTCCCGGGGTATTGGGAATCACTGAAGATAAATTATTCATGATTCCTTGACGCATTTGTTTACCAACGGTACCTATTGCATACATGCTCACAAAGCCTCCATATTTTCCTTGCGATGTAGGTAGTGGCGTCCCCCCTTCTAAATCACATAAAGGCATGACGTCGATCGGAAGTCCAAAAGGACCAATGTGGCCGTTGTTAAAGCTATTTAAGTCCCAATAATCCCCATGACGATTTAATGGTCCGCCTAGCAGCCAAATTCCTTCCCAATTTGTTGCTCCCCATATATCTTCGATGCCTAGTGGGCTAAGCGGGGTAACACTTTGACTAAAATCCCAGTTTTGAACCAAGCTGCTGCTACAACAACTTATCACATTTACCTTCATTTTGTCTGTTGAGCTGCATCCGTTGGCATCTTTTACAACCACCGTATAATATTGGTCACTAGCAGGACTAACCGTGTTTGGGTTGTTAGGCCACCACGGCACCCATAAATAAGTATACGGAGGTGTTCCGCCACTCGCAGTTGCCGTAAGAACAGCAGATTGTCCGGCGCACATATCCTGATCGGGCCCTGCATTCGCAATGGGCAATGGATTCACCGTAACCATGACCTGATCAGTTGCCGTGCAGCCATTTGCATTTGTAACCGTCACCGTATAGGTTGTCGTAGTCGATGGCGACACGGTATATGGGTTACCAGCTCCACTCGGTGACCAATGATAGCTGGTTCCACCTGATGCTATTAAGGTAGTTGAATTACCAAAGCATATCTTTTTATCAGCCCCGGCATTGGCATTCGGCAGAGGATTCACCGTTATGACAACCTGATCCATAGCTGTGCACCCATTCAGGGTAATGGTAACCGTATAGGTAGTGGTAGTGGTCGGCGTAACAGTGATCGGATTTTGATTGAGGCCGCCTGCTGACCATTGATAAGTACCGCCCCCGGAAGCAGTGAGAGTAACCGATTCCCCTGCGCAAATTGCCTGATCAGGGCCGGCATTGGCCAATGGCAGGGGAACCACAATCACTGTAAAATTGTCTGAGGAGGTACAGCCGTTAGCATCTGTCACAACTACGTTATAGGATGTTGTGGCGGGGGGGCTTACACTGCTTGGGTTTGGTAAATTGCCCGGTGTCCAAACATAATTGTAGGGAGCTATACCTCCACTCGTGGTGGCTTGCAGTGTCGCATTAGCCCCAAAACATATTACTTCATCCACCCCGGCATCTACCAAAGGATTGGCATGTACAGCAACTGATGCGCTTGCAACGGCTGTGCAGTTACTAGCATTAGTGACAAGAACAGTGTACACCGTACTTGAAGTCGGGCTTACAGTAATGGATGCGGTTGTTGCGCCACCAGGAGACCATAAGTAACTGCCTCCCCCGGAAGCAGTTAAAGTGGTAGATCCTCCCGCGCATATCGACAGATTCCCGGAAATGGAGGCATTTGGCGCAGGTATCTCATTTACAGTAACACAACCTGTCGCAGTGCATCCACTGACATCGGTACAGGTGACGCAGTAGTTTCCAGGGTTGAAAATGGCAACACTTTGCCCTCCAAAGCCATTCGACCAGGAACAGACCGACCATGGTCCTCCGCTTACGCTCAATGTCGTACTTCCTCCCTGACAGTAACTTAGGCCCGGGTTACCGGTAATGGTAAGAGATGTTGGAAATGGAGGTACTGTTATTGTGGTTGAGTAAGTCGCCGTGCAATTGGTAGCATCAGTAACGGTTAATGTTACTACATAAGGTCCAGGGCTGGTAAATTGGTGGATTGGAGCTTTTAAATTTGAGAAATTATTTCCTCCTGAAGCCGCATCCCCAAAGTCCCATGAATAAAGGAACCCTGGTGATCCGGTAGGAAGGCCGTTAAAACTGATTTTGCCGCATCCAAGGTCCACATTGATGAATGACGCTGCACAGGGCACAGTGCAGGAGCGGAAGGTTATACAATCCAGCGCAAAATCATTTCCTGCAGCACTATTGGCAATTGTTTGGATACGCAGGGAATAAGGTGGGTTAAGGGTAGAAGGTGAAGTCCACCATCCACAAAGTTGCAACCAGTTGTCGGGATTTTCCTGAATAACTGACGTGCCCGTAGAAACAGCCGTATTGGACCCATCTACAATGGACCAATGAATAACAGGATCAGGAGTCCCAGGAAGTGTTGGCAAGGTCAGATTATTGACGGCTACACCAAATGCATAGCCTGTACCCGGTGTTAAGGTTACAGGTTGCTCCCAAATAATCGAGCCCGGAGTCACGCTTCCGTCAACAAATAAGAACTGATCAGTTAGCGATCCACTTTTACTGGAACATTGCCACTGACTATTCAAAGCCGGGATCTGGGCACTTGTCACTACAAACATAGTACCGGGGCCACTTGACAGCACATAGTTATATCCCGACCAGGAAAATTGTGGAGGAGAATCAAAATTTCCGTCAACCACCATTTCCGGACCTGGTATAGAACCTGCCGGACAACAATTTCCGAATAAGGGTAATGGGTTGCTGGGAAAACCATAGGAACGCTCACAAGCCACTCCTCCTAAACCATTCCCCATGAAAGCGCTTACTGTAAAATAATGCGTTCCCATGCCGCTAACCAGCAAGCTTAATGGGATACTGCCTCCGGCAGGTATATAATCTGCAGTAGGACTTAATCTTATAAAGTTTGGCCCTTGCTGGCTGGTGGTCCAGTTAGGAAGCAACAAGTTCCAGTCCAACAATTGCCCGGTATCTACTTTTATATCAATATAATTGAAACAGTAAGGTCCATTATTGCTGATATTGAGATAGTATGTGTTAGTGTCGTTAGAACCCGGCAATTGGCTGAGATTAAGGTAGATTTGATCACAGGAGCAATTCGGGCAATTACCAAAATTTCGTTCTTCATTTGCAGAAGGAGCCAGGTCCACCACATACTCTCCACTTGCAGGCACTTTTGTCGTCCAGTCAGGAAGTTGCGTTTCCTTTACTGTGTAAAGCCCATAAGGAAGGTCATAAAAAGCATAAAATCCATCGGCATCTGTTTGTTGCTCTCCAATCATATTCCCCATACCATCCAGTAATTGGATGGTCCAGTCGGGAATTGAGGTTTGGTTGGAATATGGCAGGCTGTTGCACTCCCGGTATTTAACACCGGTTATGCTCGCATCCTGTGGATCGGGACAAGACTCGATAGGTATTCCTCCGAAAATTTCACATCCTATCTGAGCACAATCATCCAGATAAGCCAACAACATATTGGTATTCAGGTCTGGCGCCAGGGTAAACAGCATTGGAAACTGATCTCCAACCGGTAAAAAGCCCGCATTGTGGTGTATCCAAATTTCGGAGGGGCTGATCTCATCTGCTGTAAAGCCGGCAGCCGAATTTACGCTCCAGGAGGCGAAAGTGCCTGATTCCAGGGTGTAGCGAATTTCAGTAAAACAATCGTTGGTACTGGAATAATGTGCACGAAAATGACAAGGTTCGTAATGTTCGAATGTGAAAGAAATGCCCGCACAGGGCTGAGACATTAAATCACTTTGATAAATAAAAAAGAGCAGAGCCAACAGCGCATATAACTGAACTCTTTTAATCGTTCTCATGGCAAAAATATTAAGTGTTAACACTTGATTTTAAAAGGAAAAATCAGGCGACACCTCTTTGCTTTGAAAAAAGTGCCGCTTTTAAATAAACTCGGGTTTTTATTGCTTTACGAATTTTTCCACACCCAACACTTTGCCATCAGTTACCACCTGAAGGAAGTAAAGTCCTCCTGGTAACTCCTGTAAATCCAGTTGCTGTTGAATATGGGATATCTCAGCATTCCGCTCAATCATTGTTTTGCCTGAAATATCAGTTATTCGGAATGTTGTACTAACTTTTGCAGGGGAAGGAAGCACCACGGTAAATGTGCCATTGTTAGGATTCGGATATACATGAACTGATTGGGATAAACTAGGGTTTTGTGTGCCTACATGCTTACTTCCTATACAAAGATCATCAATCACTACACCGTCTTTTACAGATGCGATGAACTGATCTTGAGATAAATAATTGTCAACATATATTGCCAGTTTAGCAGATATACCTGCATTATTATCTCCACAAAAGTTGACAGGATCCCAATCCCCCAGATCGTAAGGGATACTGAGATTATACCAGCCATTGTCGTCAAAAGGTATAATATCTTCCAAATTTGCCAAGACATAACAGTTTTGGCCTTCACAATTTGGGTAAGGGTTGCTCATTCCTGTGAAGAAAGAAATATGGATACCTCCTCCAGGTGGTTTCTTCCCTACTTTTACATCACATCCAGGAATAGGATCAGTAGGAGCTCGCAAAGTAATTTCCATTACCCCGGTATCGTTTCTTGGAATACAGAATGGCATAGCAGAACTTAAAACATCAGAAGCATCCCGACTTCCGGTTAGCACCATGCTCCAGCCGTCCTCGCTGTTTCCGTCTTCCAGCAACAAAGGACTTCCAGTGAATGCTTCCCAGCCATTAGCCTTGCCCGCATCAGCCAATCCACCGGCTTCAGGCATATCATTAAATCTCGGATTGGCAAACAATGTATTGTCGCAATCATTAATGACCCCACATGAGACGGAGACTGATCGAGATTTTTCAAATATTTCACACAGTTCTCCTCCAGGCTTAAGTCTTGTTACTACCATGGTAATGGTGTATGTACCGGCTGTTGAGAATGTGTAACAAATGCTTTGTTTACCATTCGTAGAGCCAATCAATTGGCCTGTTGAGGAGGAACCAAGGTGCCAATCAACCGTTTCGCAATCACTAACTGCCAAAGGATAGAAGCAGGCATTACAAGAATTCAAGGATTTTGAAATGGCAAAGCCTTTATTGACACGTTTTTCCATATCCAGAATTGTCGACATATCACATGGACAAATTTCAGGGCAATCAATGTGAAATGTGACTGAACAAAAGCAACTGTCGCCACCACAATTCCCTTTCATATCCAGGGTATAATCACCCGGAGAACTTAACCAGGCAGCATATAGATATATGCCAAATATAGGATCATTGTCCAGGAAATTGCCGGTGTGCGTGCTGTTATTGGGCCCTGTTAATGTCCATTCTATTTGATGCTCAGGATCACATAAATCGCCCTGGCAATTGAATGCTCCAGTTATGTTAATACCTTGTCCAGCTGTACAGCTGAATATGTTGACCTCATCGCCACAGGAAAATGCTTGGTTAATAGTTCCATTTTTATCCCTGGCATATAGGTTTGTAAAGCCACCGCAAAAACAAGAATCTAAACATTTCTCAATACAAAAATCATCAACATATACTTTTTCAGAGGGAGAAGACCCACCTGCGAAATCCAGCAAAACTCCTATTCCACTAACGGATGAAATGATCGAATTGAAATCTGCAGTTGAAGTACTGGTCCAGGTACCATAAGAATTTGAAGGATAAGTACTTCCAGTTGCCAATGCAACCGGAGCGCATACTCTTGTCCAGGTATTGCCAATTGGTGTGTTCACTAAAAATACGGCTCTTTTAGTAGCTACTGATGGTGTGGCCCCCTGATAAATAGATATGGCGCTGGTACCAGATGCAGGGTTTGATGGAATCCCACTATCGTATCGAATACTAAAACAAAAGCAGTTATTGAAATTTTGCGTCCAGTCACCAGAATAGGCCGATGAGTTGTTGTACATCCAGCTAGGTCCACTAAAGTCATCTCCCTTAAGCACATTCGAACCCAAGACAGGATCAAAAAAGTTTGAAATGGCTCCATTTAATGTTTGCCATTGTCCAGTACTTCCGTCTTCGAAATCTTCTATGCATGGACAATCCTCAACCAATATTTTGAAATCACAATAGCATGTATCCATGCCACAAATTGCCTTTAATGAAAGGCCATAACAACCTGGCATATTGAATTCTGATGCCATAATCGATACGTTAAATCCAGGGTCTGCAAACATGGAATTTCCTGTCATAGATCCGTCTGGTTTGGTAAGCATCCACATCATTTGGGTTGTATCAGGGCAAACACCTCCACTACAGCTAAAGTTGCCGTTGAGTGTCCACGGGATTGGGCCTTTGCATGCCGCCATGAGCGTATCTCCGCAAGAGATTGATATATTCGGAGCGCCTTGTGTAGGACGGTAATTCAAATCTGAATATGTGCCACATGTACAACTGTCACAATAAACCGTCACCACATATGAGCAGGTACTTTGATTGCCACAATCATCTGTTGCCGTGTATGTAATTGTATTTGGTCCTTCTGATAATACCGTTGGTGCATTATTGGTAACCATCACATTGGGATCACAATTATCAGTTGCCGAAACGGTTGGCGGTATGAACGGAGCTGTGCACTGTCCGTTTGGACCAATCGATCCCTGAATAGATATATTTATCGGACAAGTTATCACAGGTGGTACAGACTCTATTGTTTGAATACCCATGGTACAGGTACTTGTGTTATTGCACCAGTCAGTTACGGTCAAAACAACGTTTGTATCTATACAACCGACCAGTAATGTAGGACTTACTGACATGGATTGAATACCACAATTATCTGTAGAGCCACCGTCAACAAATGCAGTTGTTACCGTGTAGGTGCAGTTGGCATCCAGCACTACACCTATTCCCGGATTACAAAGAGCTACAGGAGGTGTTGGGTCTGAGACAGTAACAGGCAATGCGGCAGTAGAAGTACTGCCATCAGCACAGGTGGCTGTAACACAATAAGTTACCGTCGTACATGGTGTCTGGAAAATTGTAAAGCTATCATCTGTACGACCATCGCACCATTGATATGTTACGGGCTGAGGTCCTGTTGTAGTTGCACTAACTGTTATAGTACAATCAGAGTTTTGGGTGTAACTAATACTAACCTGGCAAGGCGGAGGTGGAATACATTCCCTTAAACTAACATCATCAATCCCCACATCATTCCCAATATCTGCAGTTGAAAGCATCCTGATTGACAAAGTCACCGGTCCCGTTGTCATACTCGTCCATTGCTCACAAAGCCTCACCCATTCATCCGGTGTTTCCGGTAAGTTCAATGGGCCGGCAATCATGTTGTTGTCCACAAACAAAGCCATTTGCGGATCGTCATAGTTCTTTGTAGGTATCACCAAATTGTTAAACCAGGCGGAGAATGAGTAGCTTTTTCCGGCCAAAACATTCACAGTTTGCTCCCAGGCCACCGCACCGCCATATCCATCCACGATTAGCATTTTACCAGTGGCGGAAAAAGCCGTGTGATCCAGGCATGTCCATTGGTTGTTGGCTGTATAAACTTCTGATTGATTAAGTACTGAGTATTTCCCTATGCTGGTGGGGCCTCCCGGAATGAAATAGCCGTAAGTATTGGTAAAACCCTGATTCCCCAATTCAAAATCACCGTTGTTAACCAGTTCGGGGCCGAATTGGTATCCAGCCGGACAACATGGTGGTGGGACAGGCGACGACGGACATGAATATGAAAAATCGCGACTACAAGTCACGTCACCGTTTCCTGTATTATAGGAAGTGGAAACTGAAATTTCATGGCTGGAACTTCCTGTAATTCTGTAATGGCAAGCACAAGCAGCTCCCCAGGCCAAAAACCTAACATTTTGAGAATCAATAACTTCTACAAATCCATTTTCTACGAAAAAATCTACTATTATTCCTGAGTTCAGTGTAACATCCATATATTCAAAACAAAATTCAGTATTGTTATTCAATTCCAATACATATGCACAAGTATCCGAAGTTCCAGGCAGCTGCACGACATTCATATAAATCGAATCACAGGAACACCCAGGACAATTCCCAAAATTCCGCTCCGCCTGCTCCGAAGCCGCCAGGTTCACAGAATACTCTCCACTCGCAGGCACCTTAGTCGTCCAGCCCGGCAGTTGCCCCTCTCTGATGATATAATTGCCTGCATGTAAATCATAAAACGCATAAGCTCCATCAGCATCCGTGACCTGCTCGCCAAGTACATTCCCCATTTCATCAAGCAATTGAATGGTCCAGTCAGGGATGGTTTGCTGGTTGGAATACGGCAAACTATTGCACTCTCTATACTTCACACCAACAATGGAAGCATCCTGCGGATCCGGACATGACTCGATGGGTATGCCACCAAAAATTTCGCAACCTATTTGTGCACAATCATCCAGGTAAGCCACCAGCATATTGGTATTTACATCTGGTGCCAGGGTAAACAACAAGGGCGTCTGATCACCTACCGGCAAAAAACCCGCATTGTGGTGTATCCATATTTCAGAAGGGCTAATCTCATCTGCCGTAAATCCTGCAGCGTCATTCACACTCCATGAAGCAAAGCTTCCCGATTCCAGCGTGTATCGAATCTCTGTAAAACAGTCATTCATACTGGAATATTTAGCTCTGAATTTACAGGGTTCATAGTGCTCAAAAGAAAAGGTAATGCCTGAGCACGCCTGTGCAAATCCATTTTGTTGTGAAAAGAGAACAAACAGGAAAGCAATAATTGCAACATGTTGAAGACGGCTAACAATAAAATTTCTACGGTTAAGGATAGCTTTCATAAATTGTGTGGCTTGAATAACATGGAAAATGTACTTTCAAGAGTTTATTTTCAAAAACAAGCTCTTTGTAACCGTGTCTAGCATTTTTTTATGATTTATTTTCGAAAGGCTGTATTGGTGCTTTTAATGTTGGGTAATTGTATGCCTTCATTTACCCAGGTTCAGGATGTGATGAAAGATGAATCCTTAGGGACGAAGGCTGCAAAAGCTTTAGTGACAAGTGAAAAGGCGATTGGCTATTTTGAATCAAAACAATTCAAAGAGGCCATTCAATGGGCCGACAGTAGTTTGTACTATGGCCGTGAATTAAACAACCTGGAAGCAGATGCCGAAGCGCAGTACCTTGCTGGTCGCGCTGCCTATAAGCTGGATAGCTTTAAGCTGTCTAAAATATATTTGGAATCAGCCCTGAAAAACTGGGAGTCGCTTTATGCCCAGGGCTCCATTATGGCTGCCAGATGTGCCATTGAATTGTCCAGAACATTTTTGAAACTTGAAAAGGTCAGGGCTGCCAGGGAAATGGCTCAAAAGGCCCTGACGATCCTGGACGAAAACCCCAATGAAAATGCTCCGGAAAGAACCAGAGCATATTTTAGTTTGGGAAACATCAACCACGCTATAACCAATTACAACGAGGCCATACCCAATTTTGAAAAAGCGCTTGAATGGCTCAATAAAATGCCGGAAGATGATATCAGGCTTAAATCAGGTATCCTGGCCAAATTAGGAACCGATTACAATTACACCGGAGCACCCGAAAAGGGCATCAACCTGATCCTGCAGGCCATTAAATTAAATCTCTCAGATGAAACGGATACACTGGCTCTGGCCGGTACCTATAATTCTTTGGCTGAATGTTACACGAGTTTAAAAAAATACGAGACAGCGATCAGCTATTCAGATTTAGCCCTCTCAACTTATCAGGCAGTCGAAGGCAACAATCCTAGTGGCTTGCTTTCTTTTTGCTATTCTGTAAAAGGTCAGATATTTCTTGATATGGGTAATACTGATGCAGCAAGTGAGTTTGCTTTGAAAAGCAATGAGGTCTTGCTGGCATTGAATGAAAACGACTCCTCCGCGTATGGCTACACCAATCATGACCGGGCTCGTATCTATTACGCTGCAGGCAAATATCTATCAGCCATCGATTGGGAGAAAAAAGCCATTGAGTTTCTCAAAGGAAATTCTAGCGAACCGAACCAGGATGTGTCGGCTGTACTGTTATGGCTGGGCCGGGCACAAATGGCTGCCGGCTATTATGATGCTGCATTAAAATCTTTCCACGAAGATCTTGATATGCTCGGCCAGATATTTGGCACTGAATCGGATTTCTCTTATCATGCCTTAGCTGAAATTGGGAAATGCTACTACCTGATGTTTTTACATGAGGGCAGGGACAGCCTGCTGCTGCAAAGCCTGGAATATTTTCATAATGCTGAAATTGTGTTAAGAGCAGGACTCAAAAAACATGACTCACGAAATATGCGCAGAAAACTACTTATCGACGCGCATAAACTATATGGCGATTATCTAACAAGCCTTTACAGTTGCATGCAGCGAAAAATAGGATCAGAAAATCAAATTAAAGAAAAGGCCTGGCAGGTGTCTGAAACCATGCATGGCTATTCTTTAAGCGCCTCCATACAAGAATCAAATGCCCGGCAGTTTGCTGGAATTCCTTCAATAGAGTTGGAAAAAGACTCCATGCTCAGAGAAGAATTGATCCGTCTGGAATATGAAAAGCAATTCGCCCTGGAATACCTGAAACTTTCTTTAAATGACTCCGTGATTCTAGAGCTGAATTTGAAATTAACCAGCCAAAAAGAGGCCTGTCGCCAGTCAGAGCAGTATTTTGAACAGCATTACCCGGATTACCACAGCCTTAAATATGCACCTAAAACCATCTCCATCCGGGAGGCGCAAGCCCTGTTGAGCGACCGCCAATGCATCCTCGAGTTTTTTACCGCCGATTCTGCGATTTTCACTTTTTTAATCAAAAAGAACGATTTTCGGATATATGAAACACCCTTAAATTTCCCTCTTGATTCCCTGGTGGATAGGTTGATTCACGGAATAACCGGGTTCTATAATGGCGAGCAATTAAGTGATGAATTTTATGCAGAGACATTGAGAGAATACACGACAAGCGCCCAAAAACTATATCAGAAATTAGTCGAGCCGATTGAAGAACAACTCTTGCCAGAATTGATCATCATTCCGGGAGATGGAATGGCGTCCTTACCTTTTGAAACACTTTTAAGTGCCAGCCCCAAAACATTGAACAACTTTAGTACTTATCCATTTTGGCTGCATAAACACACCATTTTTTATGGATACTCAGCCAGTATGTACCAACAAATGGTTTCCAACATCCACAGAAAGTCTCCTAATCAGGGATTGCTGGGAATTGCTCCGTATTTCCTCGACGAGTCCGCTCAGGCCTCCCGAACATCCGGCACCGGTTCGCTCCCCAATTCAGGCAAAGAATTGCAACAAATCCAGCAATATGTATCAAAGAAATCCCTGGCACTTTATGGCCACGAGGCTAGTAAAAACAAGTTTCTGAAAATGGCGGGAGACTATCAGATTTTGCATTTGGCTACCCATGCAAAAGCCAATCAACGGGACGGAGCCTTTTGCTATTTAAGTTTCTTTCCAGATTCCATTGATGAACAAAATAGTACACTTACAGCCGCTGAATTGTACAATTATTATCTGAATGCCGATATGGTGGTGCTTTCAGCCTGTGAAACAGGTCTCGGAGAGACTTCCAGCGGAGACGGGGTAATGGGCCTGGCCAGTGCGTTTGCTTATGCCGGAGCAAAATGTATTGTTTCCTCGCTTTGGCAGGTGAACGATAAATCCACCATGCAGATAATGGAAAATTATTACAGGGAGTTACAAGATGGAAAGCCCAAGAACACCGCTTTAGTGGAGGCTAAACGATCCTATATTAAATCAAGCCAGGCGCAGTACGCACACCCATTTTTCTGGGCAGGATTTATTGGAATCGGGGATTTCAAAGCTTTAAAAAATTAAGAGCTTGTTCGGATTTTACCTTTTGGGCTACACTTGCCAAATTTTATCCTGAACTTCGTTGTTCTTCGGTCACGTAGCTACGGCTATGCTTCCTCATCACGCCTTGTTCAGAACAAAATTAGGAGGCGTTCGCTCCAAAAGCAAAATCTGAACAAGCTCTAAGTGCTAAAGTCTGACAAGTAATTCCTGAGCCCGCGCCTTGTATGGCGCCTGTGGATCTTCACTAAGGGCAGCGAGCAACTCTTTTGCTTTATCGAGCTTTCCTTCTGCCAGTTGACACATGATCAAATTCCAGCCCGCATCATATTGGTATATAAAGCTGCTTTCCAAAGACGTGTATATCTCGGCAGCTTTCTTATAGTTACCCAATGTAAAATAAGTGGACGCCAACAGATATCGTACTTCGGAAGGCTGAACAGATCCTCCCAAAGTCAATAAAATTTCGAGGCAGTCTTCATATTGTTCATCTTCATACGCTTGTTTCGCTCGTTGAATATCAGAAGCACTATTGTTCTCTCCCGAACTCCGTGTTATAGCAGTATTTGGTGGCTGGTAAAATTGCTTGGCCAAGGCCATTAATCTGGACTTAGAAGGCGTCGATTTCGGCTTGGGTTCAATTTTTTCCGGTGCCTCGACAACAGGTTCAACTTGTGATTTGGGTGACGAAGGCATAACCGGCTCCTTTTTTTCAATTACCGGATTTGCCGTGTTGACTGCTTGAGGCTGTTTACGAGTAAAATACCAAAGACAGAAAGTGAGTATCATCAGCAAAGCAATAAAAATGCTTTTTCCTGACAAGGACCAATTGGAACTCCGCTGATTTTCTGACAATGCATTTGCTACTTTCTGACGTACTCGAAAACCTTCCAACCTCTCCCTCAATTCTCTTTGCTCCTGAACAGATTCGTACAGCTCGGAATTGTGTTGAAGTTCTTTTTCGAACTCAGCAGTTTCTTCAGGATTTAATTCACCAGCCAGGTACGCCTCTATTTTCGAATCCAGATCTTGCATGGTTTAAAACTTGATTAATCTAAACGTGTGTTTTACGGTTTCTTGCTTTTCCTGGCGAGGTCTGACAGCTTTTTCATGCACTTGGACCTATGATTTTTCAAGGCATCAACCGTGGTATATTGTGTTAGTTTTTTTTCAATGACTTCTTTGTCTCTAATGCCATCCAGATACTTGAGTGTAACCAGATTTCTGCAATTTTCGTCAAGTTGAGCCAGCAGAGCTTCCAGTTTCTCAGCAGCCACCTTGTCCGTATAGTCCGGCTCGTATGCCAACTCTTTTTCCGATTGGTTTATGAATGCTCTGTCTTTTTGGAGTCTGGTTTTAATATTCAGGGCCTTTTTTCCAGCTATTTCTATCACGTATGAACTCAGCGCATGCCCCTGAAAAACGTATTTCCCTTGTTTTATTTTTAATAGGCATAAGGAAATGCTATCACAAATCAACTCTTCAATATCCTCATTTGCCAGACCATACTTTTTGCCTAGCCTCACTATATATCCAGAAACGCTCGATTCCAAACAACGTATGGCCGCTGATTCTTCATTGGAAAAACCCCAAAACAGCGATTCGTGATCAGGGTATTGATCAGAACATCGCCTCGCGTTTTTATTCAACAAAAAATCAAGCAATTGAGCCATGGATAACAAGATATTGCCGAAGCAATATTACAAATATCCACATGCACGTAACAATAAATTAATATTGAATCGCTTAAAGCCTGGTCATACACATACATCCCCAAGGCATATGTATATGCCGTAAATTGTAAAAAAGGTAACCACCAACAGGAGAAAATAATTGTGGGTGTGAAAAATCTATTTCTCGAAGCCAAGCAGCACCCGCTCAATTATGTCACAGCACTCCTCAATCTGGGAGTGATTCATGACTAATGGCGGAGCAAAGCGAATGATGTTGCCATGCGTTGGTTTGGCCAGCAACCCGTTATTTGCCAATTCTATGCAAATATTCCAGGCCGTATCACTGTCTTCAGAATCATTGATAACCACTGCGTTGAGCAAGCCCTTTCCTCTGACTTTCAACAAAAGGTCAGGACGTTTAGCTACCAGGTCTTCCATCCTGGTTCTGAATATCTGACCCAGCATTTCGGCATTTTCGGCGAGATTTTCTTCTGTAACAACTTTAAGTGCTTCCATGGCAACAGCACAAGCCAGTGGGTTACCTCCAAAAGTAGAACCGTGTTCCCCCGGTTTCAAAGTACCCATGATCTCATTATTGGCCAGCACAGCACTTACTGGAATCACACCACCCGAAAGTGCTTTTCCTAACACCAGAATATCGGGTTTCACACCATAATGATCACAACAAAGCAATTTTCCCGTGCGGGCAATGCCTGTTTGCACTTCGTCAGCAATGAAAAGTACATGATGCTCTTTACACATCCGGTATGCTTCGGGTATGTAGTTCTCATCAGGTACATACACGCCGGCTTCTCCTTGAATCGGTTCCACAATAAGTCCGGCTACATTCGGATCCTCCAGCGCTTTTTCGAGTGCAGGTAAATCGTTGTAAGGAATCACTTCAAAACCATCCATGTATGGGCCAAATTCCCTTCGCGCAACCGGATCGGTGGAAGCAGAAACAACCGCGAGGGTACGTCCGTGGAAATTACCTTCCACGAAAATAATTTTGGCCTTATCCTGATCCAGACCTTTTACCTGATAGGCCCATTTACGGCATAACTTTAAGGCAGACTCAACTGCCTCCACACCTGTATTAATTGGCAGTACACGATCGTAATTGAAATACTGACAAATGAAAGCCGCGTATTCACCTAGCAGATTGTTATAGAACGCCCGGGAAGTAAGGGTAAGTTTTTGCGCTTGTTCAGTAAGCGCATTAATGAGTCTTGGATGGCAATGTCCTTGATTAACAGCGCTATAGGCCGAGAGAAAGTCGTAATACCGCTTGCCTTCAACATCCCACAAATAAACACCTCTGCCGCGTTCAAGCACCACAGGTAGCGGGTGGTAATTATGGGCATTATAGCGATCTTCAAATTCGATTAACTCGGCTGACCCTTTGACAGGGTGATTTGTCAGGACTTCCATGATTTTATTAAAATTTGTGGTGAATGGCGGGTCAAAGGTATGGAAAAAGGTAACAGAGATTCAGAGAAAAAGGTTTCATGGTACCTTTGTACAAATTTTATAAAATGCGTTTTGATATCATCACTGTTTTACCGGAATTACTGGAAAGTCCACTCAATCATTCCATCATGCAAAGAGCCAGGGACAAAGGGCTTCTTGATGTGCATTTGCACCAATTAAGAGACTATGCAACAGGCAAGCACCGGCAGGTAGATGATTATCAGTTCGGCGGAGGCGCTGGCATGGTCATGAAACCCGAACCCATAGCTGCCTGCCTCGATAAATTGTTGGCCGAACGCCAATATGATGAAATCATTTATACCACTCCGGACGGGGTAAAACTGGACCAATCGGTTTGCAATCAACTAAGTTTAAAAAACAACCTTATAGTTCTTTGCGGCCATTATAAAGGTGTGGATGATCGCATTCGCCAGAAATACGTCACCATGGAAATAAGCATAGGCGATTATGTGCTCTCAGGGGGCGAATTAGCCGCCGCCGTCCTCGTCGACTCTGTCGGGCGACTCATACCAGGTGTGCTGAATGACGAAACCTCCGCCCTGTTCGACAGTTTTCAGGACAACTTGCTGGCGCCGCCGGTGTACACCCGCCCGGCAGTCTGGAATGGCATGCCAGTTCCTGATATACTCTTGTCCGGTCACGAGAAAAACATTGAAGACTGGAGGCATGATCAGGCAGTGGAAAGGACGAAAGCAAGGCGGCCAGACCTTTTTTAATGTAACAATGTATCAATGTATCAATGTAACTAGGTATCAATGTATCAGGGTGACAGTGGTTATTTAGTTTTGTCGGGATTGTTTATTAGATACAAAATCAGAGTTTGATTTTTGGTGGAGATTTTTTCTACATGTGCGAATTGAACTTACCAGAAGCTTAATGACCTCTTTTAAATCATTTGTTAAGGAACTATATTCTGTCTCATTAATCAAACTTGTGCGCCAAAGTAATTCCAGCCAGTATTGTGTTTCACAGACTTCCTTTTGGGCAATGGATAACTTATGAATAAAATCAGCGCCACTCTCTGCATTATCAGCTTCTCTTACCATTGCACCTGGGTTAGTTCCCGATTTCAGTATTTGTTTGGAAATTACAAACTCCTTTTTTTGTTCAATTAAAAAACGATTGAGCTTAAAAATTCTAATGGCTAATGAAAGTGTTTTTTCTTTTAACGGGTCATGTTTAATTTCAAACGGCTTCATGGGTTGATTTTTTGAGTGGTTGAATTCAAATTGTTTCTAAAATTAAACCGATTTATACACAAATCCAAATTTGTTTAGGAAGTTGATACATTGATAAATTGATACATTGATACATTGATACATTGATACATTGATACATTGATACATTGATACATTGATACATTGATAAGTTTTTTCAACAAAAAGTTTTATTTAAAAACAATTTGTTTTATTTTTGTTGTCGCTACCGACTTAACGTTGGTTTTTTGATAAAGCAACAACAATTTTAAAATGAATCTTTGTCCAAATTGTGCTTCTGAGATCATCCCGGGGTCTAAATTTTGCAACCGTTGTGGTGACAAAATTGCGGAGCGAACCAAGGAATGTCCGGCCTGCTCCCATAAAGGGCCCTTGAGTTCTGTGTTTTGCCATCATTGCGGCTTTCATTTTGACGGGAAACACCCGGCTGACAAACACAGGTATCAGCCGGTTTATCCGCTGGAGTTTGATTCTGTTACACTTACGGAACAGGTGAAAGCACTTTTTTTCAATACGCTCCGGAACAGAATTGAATTGGAACACGATACGCAGAAATATGGGGATTACGTGGAACGATTTTACCAATCAAGGTTTCGAGACATTTACGGCCTGCGGTCGGAGCAAATTGCAGAAGATATCATGATGCAATGGGAGCGTTTTGGAAATGAAGCGCTGATGGAGATTGATAAGCGCCTGCATACAGCTTTTGAAGGATTGCTTGATTTCTTCATTATTCAGTACTGCCCGGATTTGAACGGAATACTATTGCCTTCTGCCATTTTAAAGTATGAAAAAGTGATTCCCGGCAAGACTGATCTGTGGCTTATGATCCGTGATTTTCTAGACTTCGATCATGAGGACGAAGTTTTTTACTTCGATTTCATCACCATGAAACCGGAACTGTTAGCCAATGCTTGCAAGAGCTTTCTATCCGCCGAACGGCAGGAGCGCGTATACTTTATTTGTGACTTATCGGTAAAAAGTAATTGTAAAGAAGGTTTTGCGATGACCAGCAAGGGAATTTACTGGAAGTCCGCGTTTGAAAAAGCCAGAAAGGTGATGTATAAAGACATTGGGACCATCCAGAAACAAAAAGATTGGCTTACCATCAATGGGCACTTTTTTACCGCAAATGACAGCCTCAATCTCAAACTCTGCAAACTGTTGAAAAAATTACGCGGCTGGCAAACAGCGGAACCAATACGTGAAACAGTTCGTTTAAGCTCTGTATAATCATAAACTTGTGACATCACAACTCTGTCACACGAACTAAAATCATGATTATTAATCATTTAATTCACCTTTATCAGCGTAATCATATTAATCAATAGAATCAAGGTAAAATTTCCTGCAAAAAACTTTTGACGGTTTAATAAAAGGCACCGTATCTTTGCAGCCGCTTAAAAATGGAGGTTGTAGCTCAGCAGGTTAGAGCGTCGGATTGTGGTTCCGAAGGTCGGGGGTTCGAGCCCCCTCTTCCTCCCAGAAATTTGAAAGGCATCGCAATTGCGATGCCTTTTTTGTTTTTAAACATGTAAGCTAATTATCACATTACTGGATTAGCTGATAATTCAATTTTCTTTAGTCGGTGTCACATGCCCAGTCAGCACAACCCTTGTTTCATTTGGGTAGGTATTGGCCGTTATGGTGATTCGTTTTCTTTGATCGTTCGGTTTACCATCCGTATTGAACCTGGCAGTAATAGCACCGGTACCACCTGGCGGAATCGGATCTTCCGGCCACTCGGGAACGGTACACCCACAGGTAGATTTGGCATTAAGAATAGTCAAAGGAACTTTCCCGGTGTTGGTAAACTTAAAATCGTGTTTCACAATGTCACCTTCAGTAGCTGTGCCAAAATCAAACTCCGATTCTTCAAAAACTATTCTGGCAAGCATATTGGTATCACTCGGGAGTCCTGCAGTAGCTGGATTATGAACCAGTTCAGAGTTAGGGCCACCGCCCATTCTTTTTACACCCTCATCGTTCTGACAAGCGGTGAATAAAAAAATGTTCAAGGCGAGTATGGGCAAAAAAATCTTCATATTTTGAGTTCAATTATCGTTAATTTGGGCAAAGATAAAATGTCTCAAAAAGTGTTTTTCTTAATGGAATGGTAAAGTCCTAAAATTGTTTATTCATTAAGGGCCCCTTTAAGCGGAGCACACATAGGTATGCTGCCATCCAGCTTTTTAAACACAATATTTTTTAATGGAATTTCCATAAAACCTTCGACACCCTCTTTGATCCTTATCATTTGGTTGGGTTGAATATTGTTTAACTTAATGGTATTTATACCAGAAGGCCATTGAACTGTAATTTCCTCAATTATCTGTGCCTTGCCAATTCCAATCTGAGCTCTTAATGGTGAACACCCGAAACTCGCTCCTGAATTCATTTCCCGATAAATTGTCCTCTTACCCGCGTTATCAGAAACTTTCAAAGTGATTTTAGCTCCGATCGCTGAGCGATTAGATTTTGTCCCTTCCAATTGAATAGAAATCCAGTTATTGTCACTCTGACCTGGATTGAGGTAAAGTGCCGAGTGATAATAGTCGCCTCTGTATGCCCCTCCATAATCTACAAAAATATCCAGGTCACCGTTGTTATTTAAATCTGCAAAAGATACCGCGTGCCCTTTCTGAATATTGCCGACCCGTGCAGAGACCGTTACATCTGCGAATTTTTTACCATTCATGTTTTTGTATAATTTATTGGGAATGATTGATTTATAACTAGGGTTCCCAGTTGAGCAATATAAATCCAGGTAACCGTCATTATCTATGTCTCCAAAATTTACAGCCATTCCGAATACGGATTTATCAAAGCCTACTTTTTTAGATACGTCTTTAAAAGTACCGTCCTGATTGTTTCGGTAAATCATCATTTTCCCAGACCTCTCAGCTTGGGGTTTGAGTGCTTCTTCAGCCATGTAATAAGAAAGATCCTTGTCAAAATCATATTTACACAGGAAAAGGTCCAACCAGCCATCATTATCATAATCGAAAAAGCCGGTAGGAAACGTATGGGATGTATCCTTGGCAAAACCAGCATTTGCTGATACATTTTCAAAAGCAACTCCGGGTCCTGAAACACCTTTATTATGCAGCAGGATTTTGGGTCCGTTGAGTGTGGAAATGAAGATATCCGGCCACCCGTCTTTGTCGTAATCAGCAGAAACTACGGCTTTTACAAACTCCTGAATACTGAGGTTGGTACCAGGTGCTACATTGGTAAATGTGCCGTCCTGATTATTGATATATAACTCGCACGGATATTTCTCACCTACCGGGGCCGTTTCATTACCAATAAAGAGATCCAGCCATCCGTCACGATTAAAATCATTCCAGGTGGCTGTTTGAGTAGGCATTAAGGATAATATCCCTGTGTCAAAGGTTACATCGGTAAATGTGCCGTCACCATTATTTCTAAAAAGTGAATTGGGTTGTTTTCCAAAACCAGAAACCCCCTGCCAGGCGCCCCTGAGCACCAGAAAATCAACCCAGCCGTCGTTATTATAGTCAGCCTGCACCATATTTAATCCGCCTGTAAAAGGAGCCAAACCTGACTCTTCCGAGCGATCTGTAAAGGTTCCGTCTCCATTGTTTTTGAAAAAATGCAATGGATCGTCCATGCCCCAGGCAGAGTTTATGATATCAAGGTATCCATCATTATCAAAGTCATCAACAATTACCCCTCCCGAACGGTTTTTTACAGCAAGACCTAAATCAGTTGCGATCTCTGTGAAGGGCTTCACTTTTACAACACCCTGTTCATTAAGTCCCGGAATCAGCCATTCTTTAGGAACCCGATCCGGATATTCTCCAATACTCATATACGCCACATTCAGCAGCCAGATGGCGTCCATATTATTCGGATCATCATCTCTTAGTAATCGCTGGAATGTATTAATTGCCTTGCGAGTAGGGTCCTGAATCGGGTAAATGCCATCTCCCTGAATGGGCATAATACAGGCGTCGGCATTGTGGTTGTTTATGCAATTTGTACGCTCTCCCAGCCGTAAATAAGCTAAACCCAACGCATCCAGAGCACCTTTTCTCGCATTGGGATATTTCAGAGATGTGTTTAAAATATTCTCCATGAACGCTACGGCTTTTTCTTCATCGCCGAACTCCAGCAATGTCATAGCTTTCTTCATAGCAAGTTGCATCTGGGTTTCAAAATTTAACGCACTTTGCTTCGCATCATCATAATAAGCCAACCGGGCTTCTGATGCGTATATATTATTGGGGCTATTCACTTCCTCCCTTATTTTTGCCAATAAGGCAAGCATTTTTTCATGTGATGTGAGATTTTCTTTTGATGTTTTTTGACTACTCTCCCCATTGTCGCAAGAATGAAGGCTAAAAGCAATACTCAATAAGACGAGGAGTAATATGTGGTTAGAAGGTTTGAGCAAAAATCGTAAAACAACATGCATGTGCAGTAAAATTTGGTTAAATCGTTTTGTTTTAGCAAATAGTTATTAATGAATACCTTGTGGTGTAACCAGGTATTCAGATCGAAATAAATTTGGAACAGACGGAATTTGAGATACGGTAGGCGAGTCAAAATAATATCTGCCAAGGGGTAGTAATGCAGGACAACTCTAGCTACACTATTGGTTAATAAAGCATACCATTGTTTTAGTATCCTTACCAAATAAATTAACGGGGATTCAGACTCTTAATTCAGCAAAAATGTTATCTCAAGACATTTACTACTTTATTGGTTTTATGGGTTGCGGAAAAACCTATTGGGGACAAAAAATCTCTGCCTTGGCCAGTGTGGAATTTATTGATCTTGACAAACTGATCATTGAAAAGGTAAAAAATTCAATACCACAGATTTTTCAGCTTTATGGGGAAGATGGGTTTCGTGAAATTGAATCTGCCTGTTTACGCTCTATTAAATCCGACAAAACAACCATTGTGGCCACCGGTGGCGGCACACCATGTTACCATCAGAATATGGATTGGATGAAACATCAGGGAAAAACCATCTATTTGAAAACACCCATTTCTTTATTGGCCGGAAGGTTAAAGAAGCAAATGAATGAAAGGCCTTTATTAAGAAATATTCAGCAGGAAAATCTTGATGCTTATATTGCTCAAAAGCTTCAAGAGCGAAGTAAATATTACGAACAAGCCGATATTATTCTGCATCAAAACCCACAAAACAATCAGCTTTTTGAACAACTTTTATTGAAGGAAATCATTTCTGAAAGGTAACCAGTCCTTGATCATCTTGAACAAGCAATCCTTCATCCAGTAAATACTCCAACACTCTGGCTACCTGCTCATGGCGTTTCTGGGCAAAGCCGCTTAAGACTTCTTCAATTGAGAGTGATTCCTTTCCCAGTACCTGCCGGATCTTGTGTTCATAACTCTCAAACTCATTTGTATTTACCTCAGACTTATTCCGGCCTGTGCAGACATCGCAAATCCCACAAGGTTTTGAATCAGGTTCATCAAAATAGCGCAACAACTGTTGGCTCCGGCATTTACGGTTTTCAGCATAGGCAATAGCACTGGCAATTCGCTGCTCTGCCCTTGATTTCCGGAAATTATACAACTCATGGTTTATTACCAGATTTTCAGGCAGCACCCTTTCCCGCGTAAAAATCAATTGTGGTGAATCATGTATTGGTTCGTACGCCAGCACCTCCTCATGCTGTGCAGCCATCAATACTCTCTTTACTTCTTCGGTGCTACATTTTGCATATCCGGAAATCGTGCTTTCACTGATATCAACAAAACCCTGCTGAATACCAGGATAAGCTCTAAGCATGGTCTTAATCACAGCGTCTGCTTTGGGGTTTCTCAACTGGTAATCATATATCGCTTCCCGACCCGCAGTTACATGCACCTTGGCAGGCGTGGAAGAAGCCTCTGGCAGGTAGATCCAGCCTTCCTGCTCGAGCAATTTTAGCGAAGCGTGGGTTTGCCCATGCTCTAGTTTGTAGGTTTTACAAAATCCACTCAGATCGAAGTCAAAACTTTCTCCTAGTCCAGCGCCAACAGCAAGTTGAGTGTAACTTGCCAAAGAGGCATACACACTACGTACCATATCTACAGGAGGATAGGATGCCTTCAAATAATACTGTAGCGTATTCGCATCGCTTTTCCCATAAAGCAGTGTAGCGTAGGATTTTTTACCATCCCGCCCTGCCCTGCCGGCTTCCTGAAAATAGGCTTCCAGCGTTTCGGGTATCTGCCAATGCACCACTATACGCACATCCGGCTTATCGATGCCCATGCCAAAAGCATTTGTACAAACCATGATCCGGGTTTTTCCCGCTATCCATGCTTCTTGTCGTTTATTTCTCTGGTCACTGGAAAGTCCGGCATGGTAGCTGTCGGCAATTATTCGATTTTGTATTAGAAACTGAGCAATTTCCCTGGTTTCGCCACGGGTACGCACATACACCAGACCAGAGCCAGGTACGTTTCGCAGGATGTCAAGCAACTTTTCCCGTTTCTTATCCTCATACAGTACGGAATACGACAGGTTCTCACGCAGAAAGCTTTTTCGAAATACCAAAGGTTCGCGGAAAGCCAGTTTTTCCTGAATATCAATTAAGACCTCTTTTGTCGCAGTTGCTGTAAGCGCTAAAACCGGAACATTGGGTAGCAACTCACGCAACTCAGCAATTTTCAAATAAGATGGTCTGAAATCGTATCCCCATTGACTCACGCAATGTGCCTCATCTACTGCAATCAGGTTGATCTGCATGCGTTTCAGCCGTTCAATGGCCAACTCGGTTTGCAATCTCTCGGGACTCAGGTAAAGTAGTTTATAGGCTCCGTTGCAAGCATTTTCAAATACTATATCCACCATTCTTCTGCTCATTCCGGAAAACACAGCTGCCGCCGGAACACCAAGTTTTTGCAAATTTTGCACCTGATCCTTCATAAGCGCAATCAAAGGAGAAATTACGATGGTAATACCCTCCAGACAAAGTGCCGGCACCTGAAAACATACAGATTTACCACCACCAGTAGGTAATAAAGCCAACGCATCTTTACCATCCAGCGCTGACTGAACAATCTCTTCCTGCATCGGCCGGAAGCTCTGATGTCCCCAGTATTGTTGTAAAATGGATAGCGGTGATAACAAAGGAATTCCGATTTTAGGCAAAGGTATTTAATAGACAGTTTTTGAAAAAACACGGTTATGAATCCAAACAATCCCGAAGGGATTTCACACAAGTAACCCCGGATGAAATCCGGGGAGCCGGGGTGCCGGGGTGCCATGAGCCGGGGGGCCGGGGTGCCAGGGTGCCAGGGAGCCGAGGAGCCGGGGTGCCAGGGTGCCAGGGAGCCGAGGAGCCGGGGTGCCGAGGAGCTGGAGTCCCACTGTGCCGGGGAGCCAGAATGCCATAAACTCCAGGCGCAGCCGGGCAGACCAGTACGGGGCACAAAAGCAAAACCTCCACTACTCAAAATACCTATCATCATAATCCACAGCATGCCGTATCAACAACTCTCTCAATTCATTTTTAGCACTCTTTTTCTTGTGATGTGCCTCCTGGTTTTTCACATAGTTTATGAGATTTGCTTTCGCATCTATAGAGTAGGTAAAAGCGCCATACCCTTCTTGCCAACCTTCAAACTCAGGAAAGCAGCCACTCGACTTCAAGTATTTTGAGGAAGAACTTTTTATAGTCTTCACTAGCAATGCCAGGGATACAGCCGGGTGCAGACTGCAAATGATGTGTACATGGTCTTCGACACCATTTATCCTGTAGGTGTGGCAATTCTTGTTTTTCAGAATGCCCCAGATGAATTTGTAGAGTATAGGGCGGTTTTCTTTGATAAGGGTTGGTTTACGGTATTTGGTACTGAAAACGATTTGATATAGCGATTGGTTGTAGGAGCTCATGGTTTGGTTTTTTTGTGGGTTATTCGATTGGTTTCTGGGGGGGGATGGGTGGCATCCTCCTTCCCGGATTTCATCCGGGGTTATTTGTGTGAAATCCCTTCGGGATTGTTTGGGTTTCACCCGGGGTTATTTGCGTGATGTTCTATTGGAGTGATTTGAAATTTTTCTTGGGTAAGTATATTTCGTTTTTTTCATGGTGAATTGGTTTGTATTTGTGATTGACTTTTGTGATGGACCTTGCATTCCAGGGTTCTCCCACGCTTCTCATTTTTAGAATTTTAAAGCTATCTAGATCTCAAGCTACTATTAAAATTACGGGAGATTATTGAAAAAGACAAGCCTATTCTAAACCATTATGCATAGATTTGACTCAGCTTGCTTCAGTTTCTCGAACATTAGTAGATAAATGGACAATAACAAACTAAAGGTCACTTTTTACTTTCTCACTTTGATTGTATTAGTCAAATGGGGAACGGACATTTTTCTAAACACCGCAAATCCATTTGCTCTTTTACTAGCAACTTGTCTATTTTCCTGGTATAGTTTTGTGGCATTAAGCAATCCCCAAACAACGAAAGTCAATAATACCAGTAATTTAGTATATCCATGGATACATGCTTTTGTAGGGATTTTTGGAATTTTCACTGCTACGGAGGAATTAAGAAAATTATGGATAAAGTTCTCTGACTATGCCAGGTATTCAGATGTAATCCCGCAATTAAAGTCCCAATGCAACTGGTTTTTTTCTGGTCAATTTCCTTACCAGGAAGTAACGGAGGTGGGCCACCATCCATTTCCAGTGTATATGCCATTCCACTGGTTTCCAGTTCAAATATCTAACTTGCTTGGAATAGATGTCAGATGGTCTTCTATTATTATGCTTGCAATAGCAACAGGCTTATCGGGATTTTTGCTCTCCAGATATTATACCAAAGTTTCTATTAAATTAAGCATACCGGGAATGCTTTTATTTGCATTGCCACTATGGGCATTCGTATTGGAGGATGAACATGAAATCGCATTAAGCTTGGAGGGAATTGTTACAGCATGGTATTTAGTTCTAGCAGTTGGATTAGCAACAAAAAACCATATTGTAATCACCATAGGTCTTATCGGTGCAGTTCTTTCCAGATATTCACTTTTGTTTTGGCTACCAGCTTTTGCACTGTTGCTTTGGCTTAATGTTCCAAAAAGGATTTCAATTTTAATGTGGGGAAGCGTAATCCTCTCAGTGCTTGTCTTTTTTGTCTTTCCTTTCTGGGTTAAAGAGCCCAATTTAGTACATAGAATTCTGGATTACTATTATGGCGCTGCAGATAATTCATGGCTTCGACCTGATGAATATACCTTTAAAGATGGGTTGAGCTTTAATATTCACTTTAGAAATTGGTTGCCAGGTACACCAATTGAGAACAAAGGCCTTAGAACCTTTCCGCAGGTAATAACTGAGCTAATAATATGTGGTCTAGGAGTGTATTTTTACCAAAAGAAATGGAAAAACAATGTGGACCTATATACCTTTTCCTTGATCCTATTATTTTTCATGATAATGATACTTTACCTATTCAGCCCAATGCTATTTCAGTATTACTTACTTATGCCATTAAGTGTATCTGCCTTAATAACCTGGTTAGTAATAGTGAAGTAACAAGCTGAAACTAATTTGGGATAACATATACCTTAAGCATCCAATACCCACAAATTTACTTCCTGCTCAAAATTAATGGACCCAGGTGTGGTGGTATATGTTTTCAAAAACCGGAAGCCAAGCCTGGCCAGGGTTTTATTAGGTGCCGGGTTCGCTGCAAATGGCTCAGCATACAGCCTTTGAAGCTTCATATTCCTAAAGAAATAGGGCAAGGTCATTCGTACAAACTCTAAGCCCAGGCCTGACCTCCGGTTCTGGGCTTGCCATAGATGCAGGTGCATGTAGGCTTCTTCACCATAGATGATCTTGTTCACATTACAGTGACCAACCGGCACTCCATCCAACTCCCAAATGATGCAATAGGCTTTTTTGTCCGCGTACGCTTGAGTGGTTTGCTTATGCAACATTTGCCTCAATTCATCCGGGCTGGGTAGTTTGTTAATATCGGCTCCCATGCCTCTTAGGTATTCCGTATCGGCTGTCACCCAGTAATGGATGATCAGGTCGATGTCCGAACTTCTTATTTCTCTAACTGTTTGCATGGCTTACTCGGTACCAAAATAGGCATAAAAAAAGATTCACCACAGATTACCCGGATTTTCACAGATATTTTATTGCTCTGTGCCAATCTGCGAAACCTGTGGTGAATACTTGAACCCACGATCACGGTGGATTATTTATCCAATATGATTTTGCGGGCAATTTGCTGATTTCCAACCCGGATCACAACCGAATACAGGCCATCAGCCAAATTGTGCATACTCAAATCGATATGCTTCAATTTGCTGGAATTCTGCTGCATCACCCGGCGTCCGGTTTGGTCATATACCTGCATAAATACAGACTCATCTACCAATTCCGCAGGTAACATCACCGTCAGATTTCCCGCTGTAGGATTCGGGAAAATTCTGATCTCGTCGAGCGCAATCGGCGTATGTGTAGCCGAGGTATTGTCTACGATGAATATCTGAGTGGCGATGGTACATCCGTTGTCATCAATAACATCCAGTGTGTAAATACCGGCGCCTAATCCACTAATATTCTGGTTAGTGGAAATTTGAACACCATTAAACATCCAGGAATAAGTGTAAGGTGGTAAACCACCAGAAACATTGATAAATATGGCTCCTATATTCTGGAAATTAAAATCATTAATGATGGTGTCAACCATGATCGAAATTTGAGGCAAAATGGTTACCTCAAATGAGCATGATCCCATATTACCCTCAGAATCTGTAAAGGTGTAAGTAGTTGTAGTTGTTCCCACAGGGAAGGTCGCACCAATCGGCAATCCTTCTGTAATGTTGAAGAACCCTCCGTTGATCAGACAGTTGTCGGTTGCAGTAGGCGCCTGGTACGACACTGGATTGTCTTCGAAGCACAACACCAAACTTGGAGAACAAACAAGTGATGGGTTTGAATTGTCAATTGCTGTAACGGTGATGGTGTCTGTAGTTGTATTGCCAGCATCATCCATCGCTGTAATCACCACTTCGTGCTCGCCTAATTGAAGACAAGTAAACTCATTTGGCACTATGCTCACCGATGACAGAACACAGTTGTCAGTCACAGTGGCACCCAGGTTAACCGTAGTGAGTATAACAGAACCATTGGGTCCAATGGGCACGCTGGTATCTGATGCTGCAATAACAGGTGCTTCGGTGTCCTCAGCCATGATGTCCACATCCAGCGTTGCAACACAGCCACTTTCATCTGTCACTGTAGCCGTGTAGGTATCAGCGATTAGCCCAATGGCCTCCGTGCCCGTTTGTCCATCGCTCCACTCTACCGACAAATCTCCAGTTCCACCGGCTATACTAATGAATGCCTCCCCTTCTGGTGCAGTAGCACAGTTTGTGAGTGTAACTGAATCAAGCGTAACAGTTATAGCTGGAGGATCTATCAAATCTACTGAAACTTCTATCGAACAGTTGTTTACATCAGTTACGGATACCGTATGGGTTCCTGCTGGCAAACCAGTTTCTGTTGCATCTGTACCACCGGAACTCCAGGCATAGCTAAAGCCGCCGGCCCCACCGGTAAGCAAAATGGTTGCGACACCATTTGAGTCACCGACACAAACAGGGTTGGTCGTTTGGAAATCAGTTGTCAGACTGCAATTACCTGCAATGACCTCTACCTCCTTCACGTCCTGACAGCCATTGGCATCCATCACACTCACAGTGTAAATACCAGGCAAAAGATCCATGATCATGGCAGTAGTCTCACCATTGCTCCAGGCATAGTTGTACGGCATGGTACCACCGCTGGCATTTGCAGAGGCTGTTCCATCTGCGGTTCCAGGGCCGCTCGTTACCGAGCCGTTAGGACTTGCAATAAGCTGTGTAGGTTGATCAATGGTAAAGGTTTGCACATCCGGACAATTAGCTGCATCTGTTACAGAAACAGAGTAGCTACCTACGGCCAAATTGCTGATGGTATCGGTGGTTTCACCGGTACTCCACATTACCATATATGGACTGGTTCCTCCGCTAAAGTTCAGGAAGGCAGTACCGTTTCCTTCGCCAAAACAAGTTATATCGGAAGAGTTTAAATCAACAGCAAGCGTACAATCGAACTGACTTACGTTTACTGTTTTCACTTTTGTACAACCGTTTATATCTGTAACAGTAACAGTATAAGAACCCGGTAATAATCCGGTTATTGTCTGTGTCATTTCACCATTGCTCCATGCATAAGTATAACCTGGAGTTCCACCAGTTGGATTGGCGGTCGCTGTACCATCAGCCGCTCCGTTCAACATTTGTGGGGTAGCGGTTGCGTTGGTTACAATGGCAGCAGGAGCCGTAACCGTGGCTGAAACTGTAGCTGTGCAGTTATCTCCATCGGTAACAGTAGCCGTGTACAAACCAGGCGCCAGGTTATTGACCAGGTTTGAAGAGCCTCCATTGCTCCATGCATATGTATATACACCATCTCCACCTCCTGGCAGTACGCTTAGTACACCGTCATTGGACTCGAAACAACGCGCATTTGACATGGAATCAACGCTGGCAGTTACATCGGCATACTCCACAACGGTGAAAGAGGCAGTGCTCTGGCATCCTGTTGCTGTATTGGTGACCAGCACCGAGTATAAACCTGGTACTGACGCCGACAGGAATGCTACAACTCCTGTATTCTGGTTACTCAGATCAGGCAAAGTCCATTGATGGGTCAGATTTGCCGGGTTGCCCATACTGCTGGCCAGCACATTTACTGAGTTGTTATTACAATTCAGGTTTCCTGAAGTTGACAGTGTTGTTCCCGGAGGTGTGTTATTTAAAGTCACCATGGCTGCCACCGTGCTAGTGCAACCATTTGGCGCTGTAACTTTCAATTGGTAGTTTCCGGATACGCTAACAGTTGGATTTTGCATCATGGACATAAAGCCTCCAGGGCCAGTCCAGGAATAGGAAACCCCGGGAGTGGTAGAATTACCCATCAGGGTTACATCCAGTTGTGCGCAAGTTATCGCTCCACCTGTCGCCGAGGCATTAGGTGGCGCATTCCCGGCAATCACTTCCGCATTAGAGGTGGATGTGCAACCAGTATTTCCATTGGTAACCAATACGGTATAGGTCCCTGGAACACTTACGCTCGGATTTTGCTGGGAAGACATGAAGTTATTTGGACCTGACCATGCATAGCTTGGGTTCGGAGCTGTGGTAGATGCCTGTAAGGTTACATTTGGCTGTGAGCAGGTCACTGTTCCACCGGCAGTGGATACTACAGGTGGGGTTATGTCCTGATCGACATCTGTATTTGATACGGCTGTACATCCATTGTGTGTATCTGTTACCCGTAGAGAATATGTGCCTGGAGCATTTACCAACGGAGTAAGAGTGTTCACTCCTGAGACTATATTTCCGCCCAGAAGCACCTTCCAAAAATAAGTATAATTAGCACCCATGGAGCCGTTACCCTGCAATTGCACTTCCGTTATGTTGCAGGTAAGCAACATATCCGGGCCTGCATCGGCCATGGGTTTAACCAAATTGGCAGGCACCTCCACATAGGCAGTGTCTCGACAGATATGACCACCAATCTGATTGGTCACAATTAACGCATATTGCCCGGGAGAATTTGCCGTGGCGTTTATCGAATGACCGATATCAACCCCATTGGGATCCAGCCATTTATAGCTTACCGTATTTCCAGAAGTAGAACCAGCTCCTGACAAAGGGACAGATGTAACAGCACAGGTAATGGTATCCGGAGTGACGATTTCGGCATGCGAAATGATCTTATACAAAGAGAAATTTACCAAACTGTCACAGCCAAGATCTGTATATAGATACTCCTGATAGGTACCGGTTTCACAATATTCAAATCCACCGATCACAAAACACTCATCATTACACAGGTATTGCAAAGGCAAATTTGTTTGGTTGTATGGTAATACTACCACCTTTTGCTTTACTAGACTGTCGCAACCAAGGTAGGAAAGGTATGGCGTAGATGTCAGGTTGTAAGTCCCTGGAGCAACCAACAGGTTATGGGGTTCTTCTTCCCATTCGTACGGTGCATTCTCATTGCAAATAACCAGATCGGGTAAAATAGTAGGGGGCAATGAAGCAAAAGTTATCGGGAAACACTTTGTTACAGGTGGATCACAGGCGTTGGAAACCTTCACACATACCTGTCCTCCAACCTGACCAAAAGTAACATCAATGGAATTATTTCCAGCAGATGCCGGCAATAACACCGAATTACTGGAAGTTCCATTAATAAAGGATCCAGGAGGAGAGGTCCACTGATAATATATAGCATTTTCAACTTCCGGAATTGTGTAAGTCGCGGTAGCATTTGGACATATTTCGGCAAGACCCTCAATATTGCCAACAGCACCCAATGGTGGGCCTTCCGTAGAGCCATTATTTACCGTTATCAGATACTGGCAGTTTTCTCCATTGAAACCGTCAACCATAAATTGATACGGTTGCCCCACTACGAGATTGAATACGGTAATAAAATACTTGCCTCCCAACGGAACATTCGGGCCGGGCATACAACCAAAATATTTGCCACATTCTTCAACAAATGCAAATTCAAGCCCCTGTCCATTCAAACAGTTAATTTCTGTAACCTCAAGGGTCAGACTGGGACTACCTGCCACGAAACCGTAATAACGAGGGCTTTCAAGTGTAATGGCGCCACCGCAAACCGTAAGAGGAGGTAGACCCGGTGGCAGAGGGGGATTCTGATCAAAAATGCTGTCTAGAGAACAATTTATGCAAGACTGGGTGCAACGTTGTCCTCCAGGTTCTCCTGGGGGGCATTGGAGAAGGCCCTGCGCGTTCAGGCTAATCCCTAAGGCGCAAAAGACCATGAAAAAAGGCAGTAGAATTTTGTAGTTCATATCGGTGAGATATAATGATGAAAAAAATGGATGAATGCCGTTGTTCACCCATACAAACAGGGTGCCGATCACGACAGGATTAGGATTATGAAGAGTAGATAAAGCGGGCTTATCGGGTAAGGTAATTGCTTGAACTATAAAATAAAAATATGATACTATAAATTTCAATATCATCAATTTTCATTCCACATTCTAAGCAAATTGAGGCTGGTTATGTTGGGCATCCCTGGCGCGAACAAGCATTAATAAGTACACCAGGCTAAGTGCCCCAAGCAGGTGCTTTATGGTATGCCCGCTCCAAAAACCCAGAATTTGATATGTTTCGCGATCAAAATGTTCAAAAACCTTGGCAATACCATACCAGGCAATGACAAACCAAATATACCGAATGTATGTGGTTTTCTTGTTAGATAGCCATATAACCACCGGCGCAATGGCCATCGGAAAGAATTGTACAAAGGCATATGGCCGCAGATCTCCGTGCCCGGCAGCCTCCGTTATTTGCCAGTACCAAATACTGAAAATGCCAAGTGGGATACTTAATAAAAAGGCCCAGCGACCCCAATTGGGACCTATCAAATCATATGCAATTAGTGAAAACACCGACATAAACATCAGCGTCATGGGCAATCGATCCCACACAAGTGTCTCATTATTAGGGTTGTAATGGTAATATGCCGAGCCAATACTGGCCGTGAATATGCCCAGGGCCAACACTACAGGAATCCACTTTGCTGTAAAATCAGCGCGCTGACCAAAATGCTGAAATGCCAAGTTAAGGCCATAAATACCCAAAAAGAACATAGGGACATTGCTTACCACATTCCAGAAATTCTGGATTCCGCCGATATGTCGTTGATCGGCAAAATTGTGGTACGCCGGGTCCTGGGGAATTGGCCCCTGAACCAACAGGATGGCGCATGAAATCAAAAAAACAGAGAGATAGAGTAACAGATGCTTTATAGGCATGTCAAGGATTTTGTTCAATAAGTTAGAGTATGATTTCAACTTACACGCTGCCTAAGAGCTGTTTCTAACATTATCAGAACTAGCTCTACACATCAGACAAAGCTGTTTTGGTAAAATGCTTTATCTGATCGGTATCCCCCAATATTACAATATTCATTTCTGGCCCAACTGGCTCTAAAGGACCCGGATTTAGCTCATATTGCCCGTTTTTCTTTCGCAGAGCCAATATGGGAATTTTTACTGCCTCCTGTATGTCACCCACCTTCACGTTTTCACCACGAAACTTTTCCTTTAATCTCCCGACAGGAATCTCTTCAAAAACGACGCGATTGGCTCCAATGTTGGATATCAGGGAAAAGAATTCTCCAAGATCCGAATTATTAACCAGCATAGCCATGTAGAACCCGCCAATTCGCTCAGGCATCACAACATGATTAGCACCAGCACGCAGCAACTTGGGTTCATCTGCCGCATTGTTAAGCCTGCTGATAATTTTCAATTTTGGGTTCAATTGTCTTGCCGATAAAACAACGAATAAATTGCTGGCATCCTTGGGCAAAGTAACCACAAGGGCAGAGGCTTTTTCAATTCCAGCTTCCAGTAGAGTGCTGTCATCTGTAGCATCACCTTCCAATACAATGTAGTCTGTTTCCTGTTTGAGAAACTCAATTCTCTCGGGACTCAGTTCAATGACCAAAAAAGGCACCTTTTCTTTGGTCAGTTCCTCGCACACTTCAATGGAGTGACGCCCATAGCCACAAACGATGGTATGGTTATTCAAATGCTGTATCCTGTCAAACATATTGTATTCTGAGAAAAAGTCATGGATATCATTATCTGCGAAAATGCTGGTAATGGAAGAAATGGCATAGGCAAAAAAACCAATATTAAACAATATCAGAAAAGAAGTAAACACCCTGCCCGTGTGGCTCAAAGGAATGACCTCGCCGAAACCAACAGTTGACAACGTTACCAGGCTCATATAATACGCATCGAACCAGGGAATATGCTCAATAACCCGGTAGCCAATTGTCCCTATCATAACAGCAATAGCCAACAAGCCCACCGCAGCCCTCAACCTCCGAATGGCACTGAATACATGTTCCGAACGCTCCTTGTCAACATAATTGATTTCGGGCAACCAAAAAAACCAGACAACAAGTCTGAAAATATTCAGAATAAAAGACATGGTTAATTAATGCGCAATGTATCAATGTATCAATGTTTCAATGTTTCAATGTTTCAATGCGAAATGCGCAATGCGCAATGTATCAACACCAAATTTGCACTGATACATTGGTACATTGCGCATTGATTCATTGTTGTTTTTGTTTTTCGGAAACGTGTTGTTACTAACTGTTATCATCGGGAATCCAAATATAGTAACATAGTTGGCATTTACATTAGGGGACGCAGAATTTGAACATTGTGCAACCCTTAATATTCATACTGTCTCATTATCCAAAACACAATTGCCGGATCAAACGTTTATCATCGTACCTTTGGAATCTGTTTCCCATTCAAAATTAACACAATGACGATGCGCACGCTGCTACTTGCTGCTTTCACCTTTTTTATCTCCATATCCATCAGTACAGATTTACAGGCTCAGGATCCAAACCTGGCCAACCAGTATTTTGTAAACGGTGAATACGAAAAAGCATCCGCTCTTTATGTGCAGCTATATGAAAGAGATAAGCGTAGCGATTACTATTTCACCCGTTATGTAGATTGCCTGCTAAATCTGGAACAATACGATGAGTGTGAGAAAGTGATCAAAAAGCAGATCAAAAGCTCCGGCCAGAACAATTCACTGTACGTCACCTATGGCAATCTGTTTGAAAAGCAAAACAAAGAGGCTGAAGCCGAAGCTCAGTATAAGAAGGCCATCGAAAAAATGGATGCCGATTACGCATCTGTTGAGCGCTTGGCCCGGCTGTTTACCAGTCAATCAAAATTCGATTATGCCCTTGAAACTTATGAAAAGGGAGCAGAGCTGACACGCGACAAACAGCGATTTGCCTTCAATATTGGTGAACTATACCGCAGAAAGGGGGAAACAACAAAAATGATCGAAGCCTATTTGAATGCATTGGGTTCTGATCCCGGCAAATTGGTGGTTGTTCAGACACGGCTGGCGCAAACACTTACTACCGACGACTACGCCGAATTGCAAACCCAATTGTACAACAGGGTACAGAATGGTAGCAATCCGGATTACATCGAGATCCTTGCCTGGTCATTTGTTATTCAAAAAGATTTTCAAAATGCCTTGCGGCAATACAAGGCTTTGGATAAAAGACTGGGAGAAAATGGCCAGCGGATTATGAACCTCGCCAATGATGCCGCCGAAGCCAGTGATTACGATGCTGCCATCGCCGGGTATGAATACATCATTGATGAAAAAGGTCAAATGAGCCCATTTTTTTACGACGCCAAAAAAGAAATTATGGAGTGCCGTCGTAAAAAAATCACAGAGGGCTACACCTATACCATTGATGATTTGAAAGCCCTGGAGACAGAGTATGAAACCTTTCTTCAGCGCTTTGGCAAATCTACCCTAACAGCCAACCTGATATTGCAACTCGCCAATCTGGAAGCATATTACATGCAAAACCTTTCAAAGGCAATTTACTTGTTGGAAGAGTTGAAGAGTATGCCGGGACTGAATAGAACCACCCTGGCTGAAACCAAAATCCAGCTTGGAGATTTTTACCTGATAAATGGCGATATTTGGGAAAGCACCCTTTTATACAGTCAGGTAGATAAAGATTTTAAAGAAGAAACCATTGGACAGGAAGCGAGATTCAAGAATGCCCGGCTGGCTTATTTCAACGGGGACTTCCAGTGGGCTCAGGCACAATTTGATGTGTTGAAAGCTTCCACATCCAAACTAATATCCAATGATGCTCTTGATCTTTCCGTGTTCATCATGGACAACCTGAACCTCGATACTTCCTCAGCCGCTATTTCACTTTACTCCGGAGCTGAACTTTTAGTATACCAGAACCGCTTTGATGAGGCATTTCTGAAGCTCGACACTCTGCGCTCCGAGTTTCCAGACCATTCCCTGCAAGACGACATCCTGTATCTCGAAGCACAGATCTATGCCAAAAAACGAGACTGGGAAAAGGCGGCCAAATTGTATCAGGAAATTGTGGATAAATTCCCGGAAGAAATTCGCGCCGACAACGCGCTGTTTGCACTTGCCCAGATATACGAAACCCGCCTACCTGATCTGGAAAAAGCAAAAGAACTGTACGAACGCATCTTTATGGAATACTCTGGAAGCATATTTGCCGTAGAAGCCAGGAAGGAGTTTAGGGTTTTGAGGGGAGATAAAGTTCAATGAACAATGAATCAATGCGAAATGTAACAATGTACCAATGTGTGAAATGCCTAATGTATTAATTGCGTATTTCGCATTGTTACATTGGTACATTGGTACATTATTAAAATATCCATGCGTAGCCAAGGCCAAACAGAGAGCCAACGACCCAGCCTAACAGGACTTCTGTTTTTGTATGGCGTTCAAGAACAACTCTTGACCAGGCGATGAGGAAGGCGAATACAAAAAAAGCGATTCCAAGCCAATAATTGGTAGACAGCAGCAGGGAACTCAGGTAGGTAGCTACTACGGTATGCAGCGATATTTTTTTCCAGAAATTCAGGGCGAAACAAGTGATGAGCAGTAAGCCAACATAGAGCGTGCGAAAGACGTACGGTTGTTTTGTCCATTGAAAATAAGCTATGGCTAACAATAGCATAATGATGGTTGGCAGGTAGATATTCAGCGCACGTTGCTTTTGGTTTGAAACATCCAGGTTGGTGATTTCACCTCTTTGTTTTCTCACAAACAGAAAAACAGCCAATATCCCAAATATGGCCAGCATGGTAAAAAGTAAAGGCTTGGCAGCTTTATACCCAAGTTCGCGAGCAGCCAGATAAGATATAACTACCGGAAACAGCAGAAATGGATTGCCAATATTTGAAAAAAATGCTGCTATGCGAGGGTGCATACTATGCCAGTTTAGGCGCCAGGCCGCCCCAGATGAATGTGGTTAGTTCCGCAATGGTTTTCCGTTTTCCAACATATACTGAATGCGTTCCAGTGTTTTTTGCTCGCCGCATAAGGACAGGAACATCTCTCTTTCAATATCCAGCAGATATTTTTCGCTTACCTGTTGCTGACTGGTAAGATCGCCGCCACAAAGTACATAGGCTATCTTTTTGGCAATCAAGATGTCGTGCTCGGTCGCATAGTGTCCAAGTTTCAGCGAATGGGCCGCTATGTAAAGAGCACCTAACCCCGTCCTGCCAAGCACGGTAATGTCCTTGCGAGGGATGGGCATCACATAATCCTCGGCGAGTTCAAGCACCTTCTTTTTAGCCTCGCTGATATTGCGGGCTGAGTTGCGTATAATGCTGTCCTTGTTGGGCAAGAGGTAACCATAATTAAATGCCTGATCGGCAGAAGTGGCAACCTGAGCAGTCGCCAGTGTTTTGAACTTTTCAATCAGCCTTGGAATCTGTACATCCCCTTCGGAGCTCATTTCATCACTCAGTCGTACAGCGAATTCTTTGGTGCCCCCGCCACCCGGCAACAGACCAACACCCACTTCAACCAATCCGATGTAGCTTTCTGCTGCTGCCACTACAGAATCGGCATGCATGGAAAATTCACAACCTCCACCAAACACATACCCTTGTGTAGCAATAACTACTGGAATGCAAGAATAGCGAATCCGCATGGATGTTTGCTGGAAAATATCCACCGCCTGGTTTAGTTCATCCCATTCCTGCTGGTAGGCCATCATGGCAATCATCATGATGTTGGCGCCCACAGTAAAGTTCTGCGCGTTATTACCAATTACCATGCCTTTCCATCCCTGCTCTTCCGCAATTTGAATGGCGTCATTGATACCTCTTAAAATACCCTCACCGATGGCGTTCATTTTGGAATGGAATTCCAGACAGAGTACTCCGTCACCAATATCATGTAGCGTGCATTCGCTGTTTTGATAAACCGGTTTGTTTTCGCGGTAACTATCCAGCACTATGAAGGCTTCTCCTCCGGGAAGTGCTTTGTATGATTTGCTTTGCCAATCATAATATTGGCGCTCTCCTTTTTCTACTTTGTAGAAGGAATCATGTCCGTCAGCCACCATATCCTTTACCCAATCAGCCACTTTTTCGCCTTGCTTCTCGGCGAGCTCAACGCCTTCTTTTACTCCAACCATATCCCAGTACTGGAAAGGACCAATTTCCCAGGCGAATCCGGCGCGAAGTGCGTCATCAATGGCGTAGTGCGTATTGGATATTTCCGGAACTCGGTTGGAAACGTAGGCAAACAAGCCCAGGAATGAACGCTGCAGCAATTCTGCGGCTTTGTCGTCGCCTTTGAATATTGCTTTTATTCTTCGTGGAAGCTCGTCAATTTGTTTTAGCGTATCCAGTGTAGCAAACTTGGCCTTCGGTGCTTTCTCGTATTCTAGCGTTTCAAGGTTTAGTGCCAGTACTTCCGAACGGCCTTTTTCATCCTTTTCTCCAGTTTTTTTATAAAAGCCCTGACCCGATTTATTGCCAAAGAATTTGTTTTCTACCAGGAAGTTCAGGAATGCAGGGACTTCCATGTTGGAAATTTGCTCATCATCAGGGCAGTTTTCCCGCATACCATTTATCACATGCACTGCGGTATCCATGCCTACCAGATCGGCCAGGCGGAAAGTGCCTGTCTTGGGTCTTCCAATGGCAGGTCCGGTCAGAGAATCCACGGTTCCTATGCCCAGACCCAATTCATGAGTCAATTGGAAGATTTTGGCCATAGCATACACCCCTACCCTGTTGGCGATAAAAGCCGGAGTATCTTTACACAACACGGTTTGCTTGCCGAGAATCACATCCCCAAAATGCATGAAAAAGGCCACCACATCCGGATCGGTTTCCGGTGTTGGAATCACCTCAAACAGGCGCATATACCGCACCGGATTGAAAAAGTGCGTTCCGCAGAAATGCTTTTTAAAATCATCACTGCGGCCTTCCGACATTAAATGAATTGGGATACCGGAAGTATTGGAAGTTACGAGAGAGCCGGGAGCCCGGAATTTTTCAACCTTGTCATATATCAGTTTCTTGATGTCCAGGCGTTCTACCACTACTTCAATGATCCAGTCACATTCCTTAATATTGGGAAAGTCATCGTCAAAGTTTCCAACCGTAATTCTGCCGGCGTATTTATTATCGTAAAAAGGAGCTGGTTTGGCTTTCAAGGCCTTGGCTAAAGAATCGGCAGCAATTTTATTTCTGTTGCCATTTTCTGTAGGAAGATCCAGCATAAGTACCTCCAGACCGCAGCCGGCAAGATGTGCTGCTATGCCTGTTCCCATGAGTCCGGAACCAAGCACAGCTACTTTGCGAATGTGTTTATTAAGCATATCTGATTGGAAAATTTACCGTAAATGTAGGACGATATTTTTGGTCAGAAGCGCAAATCAACGGATAGTTTACCTCCTGCAATGTTATTTCGTTTAACGGTTGAGAAACAAGAAGGTTTAAGCGCCAATGCCTTGTTTTGACTATTTCTCAAATCAGTGGTATAATCCTAAAAAAAGATCCCGACAGCATTACGCCGTGGGATCCTTCTCCGATTAACCAAATCAAACTTTCGTAATTGTATGTTCTAAACTCGTACTTTACCTTGATTTACCTTGATTTGTGTGATTTTGATGATTTTATGATTTTTCATATCCTGAGCCTAAGCGTGGTTGTTTCCGAGCCTGATTAGGGCATGTTCATAAACTGTATTTCAAAATCACTTGGTGATGTTATCACTCAATATTCTCCATGCCACCTTGAATATTAATTGTCCAATCAATTCCCCGACTTGATCCTTGAATTCACGTCCTCAGTACCGGTCTTTCTCTGTCTCGATCCTTTCACATTTTTATTTCCGAAACGGTAACTGAAATTCAGTTTCACGTTCTGGCTTTCCCAGTTACCATTGCCTTTCATGTATAAGCCAGGTGTATAGTCATTTACACTTCTCCATCCAGCGGTGCCCAATATGTCACCTACATTCACGCTAATGGTACCATTTCCATCCAGCACTTGTTTTCTTACACCGGCGCTGAGCGCACCCATGGCTTTAGTGCGGAAAATTGCCTCGTGGATTGATGGTGAATTAAACCACCCGGAGAGTTGAAATGCCCATCCTTTTGGCAAACGGAATGTATGCTCATTGTACACATTAAAACTTGAGAATGAAGCTGTGTAGGCATATCCCTCTCTGAAGTTTGCCTCAAATTCGCTGATGACGCCCGTTACGTTGATGAAACTCTCCCACCATTTTGCTATTGGAATTGGTGTACTGATGCTTAATGAATAGTTATTCTGCGTAGCAATGTTGCCTTGTCTCAGGAAGGATACTCCGTTGGCTGCTGTATCAATGTATTCGGTAAATAAATCATTGGTATTGCTGTACCCAAGGGTAGTGTTGACTGCTCCTTTAAACGTATGAGTTAATTCCAGACTGTGTGTAAACTGAGGACGCAGAAACGGATTCCCTTTTTTAAATGTCAATTCATCCAGTTTGTCTTCGAATGGGTTCAGGTCGCGATAGCTTGGGCGGTCAATCCTGCGGCTATAAGTCAGATTAAACTGGTTGTCCTTACTAAGAGCATAGGTAACGGCTGCGCTTGGGAACCAGCTCAAGTATTCATTACTGGGCATTTCATTGTTTTCTGGTCTGAGGCTTGTGAGTTCCCCGGCCCAATCGGTATGTTCTGCACGAACGCCTGCCTGAAATCCCCACTTTTCCAATTGAACATTGTAGTTGACATACCCGGCATTTACCATTTCACGATATACAAAGCGATTGCTTCTTCCGGTGTCGATCAAGGCCTCCCCATTAATGACATTGTAGAAATCAAAAGTGTTATCAGTCTCTACATCATTCAGTTTAAAGCCCACTCCAAATTTTCCTTTCCAAAGTTTTTGCTCCCAATCGGCTTTGATGATGGTGATATAGATGTCGGTCGGCGTATTATTTCGATAAATATTTTCCGAAAGAAGGGTTTGTTCAGCAGCGTCGAAATACTGATTGGGCTGATATGAATCCATTCTGGAATGATAAATACCGCGATTGGCATCAATATTCAGTTCATTTCCTTTTTTATCGGCATACCGATAATTCACGTTGAAATCGAAATTGTCGCGGTATTGAGGTTGTCTGTTGCTGGCTATCAAAATCGACTCGATCTGATCCGGATTTTCCAGACTGGATATTACGGTTCTTGCCTGGCTTTCCCAGGGCCCATGAGCATGCCGACCATTCACCATAAATCCGATGGTGTTTTTAGAATCCAAAAAGAAGTCAGTACCCAGTTTGAAATTGTGGTTGTTATTGTTATCCGTCATTTCGGTCCTTTGATCGTAGCGACGACTTGGGTCATAGTTTGGCAGATTAGGATCTGGTTGAGAGCCTTGCTGATCACGCAATAGGTTGAGATTGTTGGCCCAATTGCCAAAATGATTGGAATAAGAGCCAAAAACATTGAGTTTTTTATTCCGGTGATTAAAGGAGAGATTCGCTCCTCCTTTCAATGTTTCTCCATAGATCGCCTGACCACCAATGGTTCCGTTTGTGCCATAAGCCTTGTTCTTCTTTGTTCTGAAATTGATGATCCCGGCATTACCGCTGGCATCGTACTTGGCAGATGGATTGGTGATCATTTCTATGGCTGAAACATCTTCTGCTCGCATAGTCTTCAACATGTCTGTCACCTCTTTTGAGTCCATGCGAACATCCCGACCGTCAATTTGAAAGCGAACTGAGTTTTTACCCTTAATGGCCACGTTGTCGTTGTTGTCGACCGTTACACCCGGTGCTTTTCTCAAAAGCTCTAGTGCATTCTGTCCCTGGGAATTGATGTTGCCTTCAACATTTAGAATTGTCTTGTCGGCCCTGACTTCCACTACAGATTTCCTGGCCGTGATGGTTACCTGATCCAGTTCTTTACTACTGGTAGCAAGCGACATGCTTTCCACCAATTTATCACCTCCATCATAATCAAATACTGCGCTGGCACCATTGCCGGCGCCTAATAATTTTGAATTGAGGAAATAACTACCGGCAGGGACCTGTTCAATGGAGTACTGACCAGATTCATCGGTAATGGCGCCTTTTACCAGAACAGAATCGGCAGCGTTGTACAATAAAACCGTGGCAAACTCTGCCACGCTTCCGTCGGATTGAAATACCGATCCCGATATTTTTTGAGCGTTTGCCCAACTAATTGAAAGTAATAGGAAAGCCAAAAGGAGGTTTCTGATTGATTTCATAGCTTAATTTTCAGTCTTGAGTTAATAGGAAAAATGTCAACACGGATTTAAACTGATGTTACTGATCACACTGAAGCTAAAAAATACAGCATTCCAATTTCCATTGATTTGAGTTTCTCAATTCCTCCAGGCTGCAGCGATGGGATAATATCACGTGTTTTTGTTTTCGCTTCTTTGCCACAACCAGATGGAATCGACATTCTACTCAGTGTAATCCATTAACCAGTTTTAATCTGTGCGACAAAGGTGAGTGTTTTGGGTACTTTGTTTAGCATAGAACCTACTAAAACATACTTCTTGGTTATCAATGACTGAAATTATTCGACGAACCTAATTTCATATCTTATCAAACCACACTCATTCCTTTGTTCACCCAAGACAGACTCAAAGACGTCTATGTTACAGATCGGATGCATGAAAATTCTGAACAACCACTTTTCATAGACCAATGTGCTGTAATCACACACAAAAAAAGCGGGGCGACATTCGTCGTCCCGCTCCATTTAATAAAATGACAACAAAAAACCTTATGGCAATATGCCGATGACCATAATGTTCAGGTCTAGTTCTGTAGTGCTGCTCACCATTATTGAATTCAGGTCAATAAGTCCGTCTACAATCAGTGTTCCCTGGAATTCCAGATCACCATCCTGATCGTCGTCCTGGTAAGCGGCAAAGTGTATTTCATATTCACCTCTTTCCAAAAAGGCAATATTGAATTCTCCATTTGGTCCAACCGCACAACTGGAAATAGCATTTTTAAAAGCCACTCCGTTGCTGGCAGATATCTCGGTGTTCCGATCAAACGCACCTTTGTGGTACGCGTAGGCAACAATTTTGTCTGCGAGAATTATGCTGTTCTGGCAGGTCCCCTGCATATTTCCGCTTTCGGATTTCACCACCAATCGCATGGCGCTTTGCAAATCGGCAGCACCCACAAATGAATAGGGCTCTGAACCGCTATTATTATATTGAATGGCCTTACGCAGGTCAAAGTCAAGAACCAGCTCAGTGGTTGATCCGGCTTCCACTACGAAATTGTTACTGGCGGTCACCGTATGAGAAGCAAGAACAGAAAGGGAATGTTTGGCATTGTCTAGGGTTTGGACGTAGCAACCCGGGCTATTACCGTTTTCATCGGTTTGGGTATCCAGTACAAGTGAAATCTGGCTGTAGGAACCGGCCTCCAGTTCACCAAGCCCAAGAGCAGCAACGTCACCTTGCTGGTAAGTCAGCAGATCGATGGTTTTCTTTCCGGAAAAGCCATCAAATACCTGACCATCAATTTTGACTTCAGCCACTGTAATGAAGACCGCTTTCACATCAGGGTCGTCACTGGGACCATCGGTAATTTCCAGCCGAACCTGACCTGAAGTGCCATTTGTAGACTGGTCCTTGTCACAGGAAGTGAATACTGGCAGGAATAAGGCAAGTGCAAAAATTAAGACGGATGAAATTTTCGTGTACTTCATGGGATATAAGTTTAATAGTGATTAACTGATCGAAAAATTTCCTGATCATAAAAGCTTACGAGCTTCAATGAGAATGAGTTTTCAGGAAACTCCTGATTTGAGTGGTATGTATTGTAACCGACAATTCAAAATCGAGCCGGCTGTCGTGTAAAGCAAATTATCACATTGGATAGGTTTGTTTACGCAGTAGGGAGGAGGAAAGGATTATGCAATTAAAACGAAGTCAAAAAGCCCATAATTGCATGTTGGAATTGTATTGATTTATTAAGAAAAACGGGTAGGCAAAGAATAAATAAAGCGAAATATAAATTTTTAAAATATTGAATATCAATAAAATACACACTTATTAGTAGCCAGTCATTTACATAAAAAACAATTTTTTACGCTACCCTTTAATGGAAAAAATACCAGTTTTCATCCAGTAAATTTTCCGGGAAATCCTTGACGGGAAAATTATTTAAAATTCAGGGGAAACCCGGAATATTTTAATGGTTAATGGTTAATGGTTAATACTCTTGTTCAATATTCATTGTTCATTGTTCATTGTTCATTGTTCATTGTTCATTGTTCATTGTTCATTGTTCATTGTTCATTGTTCATTGTTCATTAACCATTAACCATTAACCATTAACCATTAATATCAGGTTTTCTGGTGCTTCTTTTTTGCCGCTGGGAACAATATGTTGTTCAGGATAAGTCTGAAGCCTGGTGATTGTGGGTGCAAATTCAGGTCGGTTGGAGGATCACCTACATAGTGACGATAATCCTCGGGGTCGTGACCGCTGTAGAAAGTAAAAAAGCCTTTACCGTAGGCGCTGTGAATGTATCTGGCTTCATTGGCTGGTTTGTTCTCTCCCATGATCAGTACATTCGACTTGATGTATTGCTTTTTAAAGGCCGTACACTGTCCCATGAATCCTTTCACTGTGCGGGTTTGGCATTGGGTTAGCATGGTGGGCACCGGATCCCATTTCGCAGAAAAATCGAACAAGGTAAAATAGTCTTGTTCGGGTGATACCCTCCTACCCAATACTTCACTGTTATCTATGGTAGAATGCTCATAGATCATAGGATCGGTAACAATATCGAAGTTCTCGAAGGCCAGCGTATTGTTGTAATTAAGCTTGCTTTTGTAGCCTGGATCAATTGGGTCACCATCAAAAGGTGTGGCGCAAATATCAGTTCCCTCGGCCGCCAGGGCAATGTCGTAAGTATCTGTAGCTGAGCACATGGCAAACATAAAACCTCCATTCACCACAAACTCCTTTATGCGCTTGGTTACCTCTAGCTTTAACTCGCTCACCTTATCAAACCCATTTTTACGGGCCAGGCCTTCCATTAGTTTCACGTGGTCACGGTACCAGGGCTGCCCGCTGTAATTCGCGTAGAACTTTCCATACATACCCGCAAAGTCCTCGTGGTGAAGGTGCAGCCAGTCGTAATCGGCCAGTTTGCCTTGCAATACTTCGGTATCGTATAATTTGTCGTAAGGTATTTCCGCATAGGTAAGCACCATGGTCACCGCATCATCCCAGGGTTGTATTTCCTGGCCTTTTTCGTCGCGGTCTGGAGTGTAAACGGCGATTTTGGGCGCTTTTTCAAGCTTTATCTTGTCCATATTCACCTCTGGATCAAGGATTTCATTTTCGATGGCTGCAAACTGGGCGTCGGCGATCACCTCGTAACTGACATCCCTGGTTTTGCATTCCTTTTCGAATGCAGGAGCATAGGCAAAGGCAAAGCTGCCTCCGCGATAGTTGAGCAACCAATAGGCTTCTACTCCTTGTGACAGTACCCAATAGGTAATGCCATAAGCTTTCAAATGGTTTCGTTGGTGGGTTTCATCCATTGGAATAAGGATCACGGACGCTTTCAACTGATTGCCTAAAAGGCAAAAAAGTGCAAACACAAATAGAACTCTGCGCATAACTGTTATGTATTAAATTGAATTTGAGATTAATTCACTCCTCTTCTTTTAAAAGTTTCTTGAGCATTCGCTCATTATTCCACCAGAAAAAGGTGGCATGTGCAATTACTAAGGTTACCAGCAAAAAAGCCAGCGAAAACAATGCTCTCTTAGATAAGAAAGCCTCGAAAAAGGACATGTCAAAAAGGTCAATCAGGGCGTTTATCAAAAATATCATAAACCCAAACAACATCCCATGAATGAGGCTATATTTGAGACGTCCCTGTTTGCGGATCCCGAGACACCATTTCAACATCCTTTCCCTTTCATTATCAGACATCATACTGAACAATTTATTTTAGCATTTCATATTGGAGATTCTGTCTTGCAAAGATATTGCCTGTAAATGAAATGGATGTATTTCACAAGTTGACACATGACCAGTTTAATGTGGCTGTCAAAATGACGCAGGAATTGAAAAATTGTTGCCATTTTTTCCGAAAAATCGATTTGGACGCTAATTTGATCAGTGAATAACATCCGCTGAAAGGCTTTGTAAAACTCGTGATTAAAGTCATCAAAACTTATCACAATCATGAAGACATACCTTTCACATTACCGTACATTTATTCCTTAGTTAATCCAATATCATTTGAAACAGATGTCAGAACTTCAGGTTGATTTTTTGCATCATTCAAATGATATAACTCAATTGAATCTTAGCAAACCATGACTTACGATAATTTTACCATAAAGGCTCAGGAAGCCATCCTCCAGGCTCAACAGATTGCCGCCGGTTACGAGCAGCAAAGTGTTGATACAGCCCATTTGCTCAAAGGCATGCGCCAGGCCGACGAGTCTGTGACCGATTTTATCCTGAAAAAGACCGGTACCAATATTCCCAGGTTTGAGGAAGAACTGGACAAGCTTATTTGGGAAACACCAAAAGTACAGGGCGCCGACAAGCAATTCCTGTCAAACGAAGCCAACAAGGCAATTTCGGCTGCGAAATCCATGCTAAAGGATTTTGGCGATGAATACATATCTCTTGAGCTGCTGCTGCTTGGCATTGCTAAAGGCAATGACAAAACAGCCCGGCTCCTGCGTGAGCAAGGTGCAACCATCGATACCATAACAGCTGCCATCAAAGAATTGAGGAAAGGCAGGAAAGTGACAGATCAGAGTTCAGACAACATTTACAATGCTCTCAATAAATACGCCATCAATCTCACAGAGCTGGCCGAAACAGGCAAACTCGACCCTGTTATTGGTCGCGACGAAGAGATCAGACGTGTGTTGCACATTCTAAGCCGAAGAAAGAAAAACAATCCGGTAGTAATTGGCGACCCCGGTGTGGGTAAAACCGCCATTGTGGAAGGCATTGCCTGGCGTATTGTCAAGCACGATGTTCCGGAAACCCTCGCTGGGAAAAAGATTTTTTCACTTGATATGGCTGCGCTGATTGCAGGTGCCAAGTATAAAGGTGAATTTGAAGAGCGCTTGAAAGCCGTTATAAAAGAGGTAGTAGACAGTGATGAGCAGGTGATCCTGTTTATTGACGAAATTCACACGCTGGTAGGTGCAGGTGGTGGACAAGGCGCCATGGATGCTGCCAATATTCTGAAACCGGCCTTGGCCAGGGGCGAATTACGTACCATTGGGGCTACTACCCTGGATGAGTACCAGAAGTATTTTGAAAGCGATAAGGCGCTGGAACGCCGTTTCCAGGCAGTATATGTGGATGAGCCAAGTCTGGAAGATACCATCTCCATTCTGCGTGGTATTCAGGAAAAATATGAGAACTACCACAAGGTAGAACTGATGGACGAAGCCTTGATCGCCGCAGCTGAATTGTCACATAGGTATATTTCGGAAAGGAAATTGCCAGACAAAGCCATTGATCTTATTGATGAGGCGGCGGCCAAACTTCGACTGGAGCTCGATTCTGTTCCTGAAGACATTGACAAACTGGACCGCCAACTTCGTCAGTTGGAAATAGAAAGAGAAGCCATTAAGCGTGAAAAAGACACCCGCAAACTGGAGGCTATGAACAAGCAGATCCAGGATCTCCGGGAAAAGCTGGACAGCATGCGCGCCAAATGGACCTCGGAAAAAGAGATCGTAGAAGCCATTCAGAATTGCAAACTAAAACTGGAAGAGATGCACATTCTCTACCAGCGCGCCGAGCGCGAAGGCAATCTGGAAGACGCCTCCAAAATCAAGTATCAGGATATCCCGGCCCAGGAAGCCATGCTGAAAGCTGCCGAGGAAAAACTGGCCGAACTCGCTCCGGAAAACAGGATGACGACCCAGGTAGTTACTGCCAATGATATTGCCGAGGTAGTAGCTCGTTGGACAGGTATTCCGCTGGCCAAAATGATGAAGGGTGAAATGGAGCGCCTGTTGCATCTCGAAGATGAAATGCACAAGCGCGTAATTGGACAGGATGAGGCAGTAGAAGCGGTGAGTGATGCCATACGCCGTAACCGAGCCGGGCTCAGCGATCCTGACAAACCAATTGGCTCTTTTATTTTCTGCGGACCTACGGGGGTGGGTAAAACGGAGCTGGCAAAGGCCCTGGCTGATGTATTGTTTGATGATGAAAAAGCCATCACCAGGATTGACATGAGTGAGTATCAGGAAAAGCACACCGTTTCCCGTCTGGTTGGCGCACCTCCCGGATACGTAGGATACGATGAAGGTGGACAATTAACCGAAGCCGTGCGTCGTCGTCCCTACTCCATTGTGCTGCTTGACGAGATTGAAAAAGCGCACCCGGATACCTTCAACATCTTGTTGCAGGTATTAGATGATGGCCGATTAACTGATAACAAGGGAAGAACAGCGAATTTCAGGAATACCATCATCATCATGACCTCAAACCTGGCGAGTGACCGGATCATGGAAACTTTTGAGGATTATGAGGAAATGCCTGACAAGCGCAAGCACGAGGTGTTTGAAGCAGCCAAGGAAGAGGTGATGGATGCCTTGAAGATGAATCTACGCCCTGAATTCCTGAACAGGATTGACGAGGTAGTGGTGTTCCATCCGTTGATGAAGAATCAAATGGCTCAAATCCTGGGTATTCTTACTGCTGAAATCAGTCAGATGCTGACCATGCAGGAGCTGAAACTCGAAATTACCGACGACGCTGCCAAAGTACTGGTTGAGCATGGTTTCGATCCGAAATATGGCGCCAGACCACTGAAACGCACCTTGCAACGGGAACTCATCAATGAGCTAGCCAAGCACATGCTCGCAGGTGACTATGTAAAAGGCGATACCATAGTGGTGGATGCCAAAGGCGCCGCACTTTCTTTTGGCAGGAAGTCCGAAATGAACGGAAAAGAGGTGGTGACGAAGGAGCTGGATGCTGTTTAATTGAGTGTGGAGTGCGGAGTGCGAAAATGCCACAAGTGGCTGGGATTAATGATAGTCAATAAAATGATGGCCGGACGGTAGTATGCCGTTCGGCTATTTTTTATTATCAAAAAGGGAGTATTACATTGCCCTTTACTTACAGCGCTCCTGAGGAAAGACTATTAAAAGGCTGTTGTCATCGAATGATATAATCCAGCGAAGCATCAACATTACACACTCAGCGTTAAACTCTCCGCACTTATCTCTTTTCTCTCAACTCTCCGCACTCCGCATTCCGCACTCCGCATTAAAAACAAATAAATTAACCCTTCAAAACCCCATTTTCCCTACCTTTGCGCCCTCAAAATCAGAGGCTTCACTTTCTACCCTGATTTTTGTAAATGAATACATGAAGAACATCCGCAATTTTTGCATCATTGCCCACATCGATCACGGTAAAAGCACGCTGGCTGACAGGCTATTGGAGTACACCAATACCATCGCTCAGCGGGAGATGAAGGACCAGGCACTTGACAATATGGACCTGGAGCGCGAGCGTGGCATTACCATTAAAAGTCACGCCATCCAGATGAATTACAAGGATCCGGATACCGGCGAAGAATATATTTACAACCTGATCGACACACCGGGGCACGTGGATTTCTCCTATGAGGTAAGCCGCTCAATTGCAGCCTGCGAGGGTGCCCTTTTGCTAGTAGATGCTACTCAGGGTATTCAGGCACAAACCATTAGTAACCTCTATCTGGCGGTGGATCACGATTTGGAGATCATTCCGATCGTGAACAAAGTGGATATGCAGAGTGCAAACGTGGAAGAAGTTCAGGATCAGATCATAGACTTGATCGGATGTAAAAGAGAGGAAATCATTTCTGCATCCGGACGGACGGGTATCGGCATTCCCGAAATTTTAAAAGCTGTTGTGGATCGAGTACCGGCGCCAACCGGCGACCCTGAAGCGCCGCTGCAGACCATGATCTTTGATTCAATGTTTAACTCGTATCGCGGTGTAATTGCCTATGTACGGGTGATGAACGGAAAGATCAAGAAAGGCGACAAGCTCAAATTTTTGAATACCGGGAAAGAGGTATTTGCAGAGGAAGTAGGGGTATTAAAAATGGGGCAGTTTGAAGCCGCAGAAATTGGCACCGGCAATGTTGGTTATGTAATAACAGGTATTAAAGTCAGCCGAGAGATCAAGGTGGGTGATACGCTTACCCACGTTGCGCGCCCCTGTGAAAAGGCCGTAAAAGGTTTCGAAGAAGTAAAGCCCATGGTATTCGCTGGTGTGTACCCGCTGGATACTGATGATTTTGAGGACCTGCGTGATTCTTTGGAAAAACTTCAGCTAAATGATGCGTCTCTGGTGTTTGAGCCAGAAACGTCTGCTGCCCTTGGCTTTGGTTTCCGTTGCGGTTTTTTGGGCATGCTTCACCTGGAAATTGTTCAGCAACGACTGCTACGCGAGTTCGACCAGGACATCATAACCACGGTTCCAAACGTACCGTATTTTGCCACTAACACAAAAAGCGAAAGAAGGCTAATCCGTCAGCCAAGCGAATTGCCGGAGCCTAACCACCTGGAGTCGGCGGAAGAGCCATATATATACGCGCAGATCATTACAAAACCGGAGTACATCGGCAACATCATGAAACTGTGCATGGACAAGCGTGGTATCCTGCAAAAGCAGACCTACCTCACCCCTACCCGCCTGGAAATGACCTTTCACCTTCCCCTGGCAGAAATAGTATTTGACTTTTATGATCAGTTGAAGTCATCTACCCGCGGGTACGCATCTTTCGATTATCACCTGCTCGATTACCGCGAGACTGATCTTATCCGATTGGATATCAAATTAAATGGCGAACAAGTGGATGCACTTTCTGCACTGGTGCACCGTTCCAAAGCCGAACAAATGGGACGCCGCATGTGTGAAAAGCTGAAAGAACTGCTACCTCGCCAGCAATTCCAGATCGCTATTCAGGCCGCGATCGGACAAAAAGTAATAGCCCGGGAAACCATTTCTGCTCTTCGGAAAGACGTAACATCCAAATGTTATGGTGGTGACATCACCCGTAAGCGCAAGCTGTTGGAAAAGCAGAAAGAAGGTAAGAAGCGAATGAAGCAATTTGGCAACGTGGAAGTACCGCCGGAGGCCTTTATCAAAGTGCTTAAGCTCAACGATTAGGTTAAGAATCTTTGATTACACAGAAAATTCTGTGTAATCAGTGAAATCAACCTAAATCTGTGCTTAAAAAACAAAAACCGGCTGTTCGTTGCGTCGAAACTGCCGGTTCTGCCATACTTAAAAATCGGATTAACTAAAGTATTGGAGAAATCCTGTGTGCGGGAGAAAGTTTACTTTTCAATAAGAATCTTCCAATTCACTTAATTGATGGGCAAATGTAATTTTTGTTTCGGGAATATGGAAACATTTCCATATATAATTTCGATTAGGCTTGCAGATGACAGTTATTCAAAACTTCGTTCTTGCCAATGACTTTTTCTCTACCCTGATTTCCAATACTTTATGGAAAAACTGCTTTCTTTTTGCTGAGCTAAAAAATTCAACGGATTTTTGAGGCTCAAACCGAGCAGTATGGAGCAGGAGCCCAAAACAAATACGGAAGAAACGGCCATTCCCCCCTCAGAAGAACGACCCAAGATCATTTCCATGGCCGATGCCAGTGTTAGCGAACGATATGAGGACGTATTCGAAGTAATCAAACCTGATGCAGTAGTATCTGTACGCTGGAAAGATGGCTCTTATGAGTTTGTTTGCATGAATGGCATTACACTCAGGGTGCAGTTTGCGGACTCTGGTATTGTGCGCATGCGATACGCAGCGGAAGGTCGTTTTAGTCCTGACTTTTCCTATGCACTTGACCCAGCATATCAGACAGAAAAGGTTACCATTACACTCAACGAAAACGACAACGAATACACACTGGAATCGGAAGTGTTGCAGGTGGTGATTTCGAAGCTGGATTTGAGGACCAAAATTTATGACCAATCAGACCGTCTTATTTGTGAAGATGCCGGTGGTTTTTCTGCAAGAAGAACCATCATGAGTGGCTGGTCTTCGCTGGCTATTGAGAAAAAATCCCATAAAAGGGAATTGTTACTCGGCCTGGGTGATAAAACCTGTGGGGTCAATTTATCAGGCAAGAAATACAGCAACTGGTGCATGGATGCCTATGGATTCGGCCTGGAAAGCGACGAAATGTACCGTGCCATTCCATTTTATTATTCCCTGAATCATGAACTGGCATATGGTATTTTTGTAGATAACAGCTATAAGTCTCACTTTGACTTTAATTCGGGGGAAAATGGTATGACCCGCTTTTCAGTTGATGGCGGAGACATGAACTATTATTTTATATACGGCCCTGAATTACTGGATGTGTCCCGCCAATATGCCCGCCTGACCGGCGTATGCGATTTACCACCTATGTGGTCCCTAGGGTTTCATCAATGCAGATGGAGCTATTACCCGGAAAGCAGGGTTCAGGAAATAGCCGGAGAGTTTAGAAGACGAGAAATTCCCTGCGACGCCATTTATCTGGATATAGATTACATGGATGGCTATCGCTGTTTCACATGGGATAAAAAGCATTTTCCAGACCCTAAACGCTTGATCGAATCATTGAGTGAACAAGGTTTTCAAACGGTTTGCATGATTGACCCCGGGGTAAAGGAAGACCCGGATTACCTGGTATATTCAGAAGGTATTAAGCAGGGTATGTTTGTAAAAACCATGGATGGCGAGGTGGCAAAAGGACCCGTTTGGCCGGGGTTTTGTGCCTTTCCGGATTTCACTGACCCCAAGGTGCGGGAATGGTGGGGTGAATTGTACAAAGAATTATATGCAGAGATGGGCGTTGCAGGCTTTTGGAACGACATGAATGAACCTGCCGTATTCCACATTAATCATAAAACCTTGCCCGACACCGTCATGCACCATTATGACGGCCACCCTTGCAGTCACAGAAAAGCGCACAACATCTATGGCCAACAGATGTGCCGATCGTCCTGGGAAGGCTTTAAGAAATTAAAAACTGACAAAAGGCCCTATCTGTTAACCCGTGCAGCCTTTAGTGGAAGCCAACGCTTTGGTGCAGTCTGGACTGGTGACAACTTCTCCACCTGGGAGCATCTTCAAATTGCCAATATCCAATGTCAGCGGCTATCCATTTCAGGGTTTTCGTTTTGCGGAACTGATATAGGGGGCTTTGCCGGAAACGCCGATGGAGAGCTCTTCGTTCGGTGGCTCCAGCTAGGTGTATTTCATCCGTTGATGCGCGTCCACAGCATGGGACAGCATGGCAGTGGTGATGCCTTGCCGGCAGATGAAGCTGAACTGACAGATCCGAAACTGCACAATTCAGACCAGGAACCCTGGTCTTTCGGGGAAAAATACACCGATTTGGCGAAAAAAGCCATTGAGCTTCGGTATTGCATCCTACCTTGCCTGTATACAGCGATGTGGTTACATAATCTGGATGGGACCCCGGTTTTACGGCACCTTTTATTTGCAGATCCAGCAGACCAGAAGTTGTGGGACCAGGACAGAGATTTCTTGTTTGGCGAGCATATTTTGGTTAGCCCGATTATTCAGGCAAAGATTCAGCGCCAGGGGGTAAATCTGCCAAAAGGTAATTGGTATTACTTCTGGACAGGGCAGCCCGGGAACGGGGAGCAGTTTGTGAATGTGATGCCGGATCAAATACCGTTTTTCATACGGGAAGGCGCCGTGTTACCTGTTTACCCTGTGAGGCAACATACAGAAGAGGTAATTGAAGAGCTGACTTTGTATGTGTATTATAAGAAAGGTGTGGAAACGAGTCATTTATATGAAGATAAAGGCGAGGGCTATGCATATCAGGATGGGGAATTTTGCTTAAAGATCTTTGAGACTGATGGAGATGATAAGTCTTTTACATTGCGTCAAAGGATCGAAGGATCATATACTCCAGGCTATAATATGGTGAAGATCTATTTTGTAGGCTTCCCTGTGTTTGTAAAAAAATGCACAGTGAATGAAGCGGAAATTCCCATTAAAGAAATCAAATTACGCGATCGGTCACTGTATACTTTAAACATTGAACCAAATTTCGAAAAAATAGAATGGCAAGGTTAAACTGGGCTAGAATTGGTAATCACGTCGTTTTTTGGCTGGTGTATATCGTCCTCAACGGTATGCTGAATTGCATCATCGAAAGAGGCCCCATCCTTGAATTCCTGCCGCAGGCTATGATTGGTGAGTTTTTCAGCTTGCCTCCCAAAATCATATTGGTTTACTTCATTTTCTATTACATAATACCACAGTACCTCGATAGGCGAAAAGTTGGCAAACTTATTTTATTGATACTGTTGGCATTTGTCGCCACCACCGTTTTCTACAGATACTTCATTACCTATACGTACTACAGGAATTTCATGCCTGAGAAACCATTTGAAGTATTTAACTTCAATGGCGTTGTATTAACCGTTTTCGACCTGTTTATCACTGCTGCTGCTGCTGTTACCATCAAAATGATCAGAATGCGGTACAAAAGCATTGAATTTGAGCAAGAGTTGATTCGGGAAAAGCTACAATCTGAATTGAATTTCCTCAGAACACAAACAAACCCTCATTTTTTGTTCAATACGCTGAACAATCTGTTTGTCCTGGCAAGAAAAAAATCCGACAGCACCGCCGATGCCATTATGATGTTGTCCAAGATCATGCGGTTTGTGTTGTATGAATGTCGGCAACCCAGAATTGCCGTCGCCGATGAAGCCAAAGTTATCCAGGACTACATTGAACTGGAAAAACTTCGGTACAACAAGCGTTTAAGTGTTGAATATCAGGAGATTACCGACAACCCGCATGCTTCCATCGCTCCATTGCTTTTGTTACCATTTGTAGAAAATAGCTTTAAACACGGCGCCAGCGGCACAACCGGAGATGTAGGGATATCTATCAGGATACATCTGGAAAACAACCAGCTAAACTACACCGTCACTAATACAATAGATCCTGATAGCGCAAATGTCGGCCAGGGTAGCGGAATTGGTCTGAAAAATGTAAAAAGACAGCTCGACCTTATTTATGCCGACAAGTATGAGCTTAAAACCGGACGGGAAAATGGCTTGTTCGTAGCGGAACTCAAGTTGAATCTTGAGGAATAATTCTAACACCTATGTTGACTAAACCCGGAACATAATAGATGTTCGGCCTCTCCGAGGCCTGATGTTTGAATGGCAACCGGGCGAATTGCTAATGGGGTTGGGCCTCTCCGAGGCCTGATTCGTTGTGGCATTTTTTCTAGTGGTGTTATGCCTCTCCGAGGCTAAATAATATGAAAGCAATGATAAAACAGCCTCCGAGAGGCCCAATATCTATAACAGTAACCAAAATAAAAAATAGCCTCGGAGAAGCCCAACACCGGTAACATCGGCAATCAAAAAGAGATGGCCTCAGAGGGGCATAACCCCGGTAGCCCCCGGTCGATTAAAAAAATGAATGGCCTCCGAGAGGCCCAATATCTATACGGATAATGGGGTTGGGCCTCTCCGAGGCCTGATTCGTTGTGGCATTTTTTCTAGTGGTGTTATGCCTCTCCGAGGCTAAATAATATGAAATCAATGATAAAACAGCCTCCGAGAGGCCCAATATCTATAACAGTAACCAAAATAAAAAATAGCCTCGGAGAGGCCCAACACCGGTAACATCGACAATCTAAAGGAGATGGCCTCGGAGAGGCATAACCCCGGTAGCCCCCGGTCGATTAAAAAAATGAATGGCCTCGGAGAAGCCCAACACCGGTAACATCGACAATCTAAAGGAGATGGCCTCGGAGAGGCATAACCCCGGTAGCCCCCGGTCGATTAAAAAATGAATGGCCTCGGAGAGGCCCAACACCGTTAACATCGGCAATCAAAAGGAGATGGCCTCGGAGAGGCCCAACATCTATACGGGAACAGCAACCGTCACCACCGTACCACGTGGTTGTGCCATGTCTGTACGCAAGGTTCCACCAAGAGTACTCACGCGGCTCACGATATTAAGAAGCCCCATATTGCCTTTTTGCCTGGCTTTTTCAAAATCAAATCCCTGACCATTGTCTTCCACTTTAAGCACCAATTGATCCCCCAGTTTTTGAAGAGCAATTACCACCTCAGTCGCATTGGCATGCTTGATTACATTGTTAAGCAATTCCTGGGTTATACGGTATAGCCCCAGAGTTGTCTTTTCATTGATCTGCTGCGGCAATTCTGCCTTATCAAAACTGTAGTTCAAACCGCTGTGTTGCAATGTCTTTTCCACGAGCAATTCAAGACTTGGGACCAATCCGTGTTGCTCAAGTCCGGGCGGCATCATGGTATGAGAAATTGATCGCACTTCAGTGCACGATTGATCGAGTTGCTGAGCCAGGGTATCAATCTGGGCAGCCTCGGCAGGGGCCGTTTTGGACATCTTGTGTTGCAGTACACTAAAACCCATTCGTATGGCTGCCATATCTTGCGCAATGCTGTCATGCAACTCCTGTGCAATGCGTTTGCGTTCAGCTTCCTGTGCTTCAATCACCGCATTCAACCCCAATTGCTGCTCTCTTATTATGGCTTCATTTAGCTCCGCTTCTTTGCGTAACCGGTACCGATTGTAAAACAGGTATCCAAGAATAATAACGGTAAGCAATCCTACAAATAATCCGTAAATCCATACGCGCTGACTCAACAATTCAAGCTTTTGTGCGCTGATCTCGGCTTCCTTTTTTTCGGTTTCGTATTTGGTCTCCGAGTCGGCAACTTTCTCAGCCATTTTGGTATTGAAAACCGAATCCATTGCGCTGCTATATAATTCATCATATTTACGGGCTTGATCAAATTGTTTCTGCAAAATGTGCCAGTCCCGCAAATGGCCATAGGTTTCAATGACAACCGACTTTTCACCGATATTTTTCCCAATGGTTAAGGCACTGTCCAAATACATCTTGGCAGATGACATTTCGCCCATTTCCATAAGTGTGCTACCCAAATACTCCTGATTCATGGCCATCATAAAATCGTCCTGATTTTCATGAGCCAATGCCAGTGCCTTTCGATTGTACATGAGTCGTTTTTGTGTCTGCCCTGTGTTTGCATAAATTTTACCCAATACTGTATATATATATGCCAAATGCAGTTTATTGCCCGCTTTTATCAATTGCTCCTCCCCTTTAAAGGCTGCTTCTTCCGCTTCACCATACTTTTTTTGATTGGTGAGAGTCTCGGCAATATTCACATAACAAGCCCCGAGGCCGGCGGCAAAATTCATTTTCTTAAATGCTTCAAGGGAAATATTGTAATACTGCATGGCCTCATCATATCGCTTCAAATCCATATAGGTAAGGCCCAGATTCAGACTGGCAACTCCTGTAAATTCAGGATTATCCATTTTTTCCACTTCCCGCATTACTTCCAGTTGATACACCAGAGCATCATCAAACTTGCCTCGACGATAATTTATGGTGCCTAATCTGGTAAGGGCACCAAGCAGATTTTTCTTCTTGGGGGTTGCCCGGGCGTATGGTAATTCCTCTTTGGTGATTTTTTCAGCTTCTTCAAAATTACCCGCATTCAGATAGGCTTCAGCAATGCTGTTCATGGCACTGCCAATGGAAACAGAATCCTTCAACTCTTTGGCTAATTTCAATCCCTCTTCACCATAAAGCAGTGCCTTGTCCTTATCTGAAAAGCGGTATTCCCAGCTAAGCATGTACAATGCTTCTGCCCTGTGGGCACCTTTGGCTGTTTTTAGTTCATTTTCCAGACTATCAATTAGGGATTGACTGTTCATCAGTATTGGAGAACATCCAAGGAACAGAATCAACATCATTTTGATTTTTGAAATCATAGGTGTTCTATTGTTAGTCAGCGTTTTTTGCTTTGAGTCAAATTTCTTCATAGATGCTGCAAGTTAAAAACTTAGTTTCCAAAACTCCTGCGCATTCGTGCAGTAGTTTTAAGCAAATCCACTGTTCATAATCTGATAATTTGGCGTCCAAGTCTTCCAAATTCCTACCTTTGCGGCCGCTATGCTCAGCCTTTCCAATATTTACGTTCAATACGGCAATCGAGTTCTACTCGACAGGATCAATTTCGTGCTTAAACCCGGTGAAAGAGTCGGTCTGGTTGGCCGGAATGGCGCCGGAAAATCCACGCTGCTTAAAATCATCGCCGGAGAAATGTCACCTCACGAAGGCGATGTTGTAGTTCCAGGTCATTTTACAGTAGGATATCTTCATCAGGACATGTTATTGCCAAAAGGCAAAACTGTCATTGATGAAACAATGACCGCTTTTGAGGAGATTTTGGCCCTTGAAAAGCAATTAAACGATATAAGTGCGGAATTGGCGAATCGGGAAGATTATGAATCCGATGCCTATAACAAACTCATTGAGCAGATGAGTGATGTTACTGAACATCTGCATCACATGGGGGGATCCACCAGTCAGGTAGATGCCGAAAAAGTGTTGGGCGGCTTGGGATTTGCAGCCACCGATATGAATCGCCTGACTGATGAATTCAGCGGAGGCTGGAAAATGCGCATTGAGCTGGCAAAAATGCTGCTGCGCCGCCCTGATCTCATGCTGCTTGATGAGCCGACGAACCACCTTGACATTGAAAGTATTCTTTGGCTGGAAGATTGGCTGTTAAATTATCCGGGTATGGTCATCGTGATCAGCCACGACCGTCGCTTTCTCGACAATGTGACAAACCGGACGGTGGAAATCATTTTGGGCAAACTCTATGATTACAAAGCCCCATACTCAAAATACGTGGAGCTGAGCGCCGAGCGCCGAGAACAAATGGCGGCTGCTTACGAAAATCAGCAAAAGGTCATCAACGAAAAAGAGCGAACCATCTCCCGCTTTATGGCCAAGGCCACCAAAACCAAGATGGCCCAATCCATGCAAAAACAGCTGGATAAAATTGAGCGGATAGAAATTGAGGATGTTGACACAGCTACCATGAAGATCCGCTTCCCGGAGGCCCCACGATCTGGTGAAGTAGTCGCGAAAGCAGAGAGTCTGTCGAAATCCTACGGTCAGTTAAAGGTGTTGGAAAAGGTTGATTTTCAAGTATTAAGAGGTGAAAGAGTAGCATTTGTCGGTCAGAACGGCCAGGGCAAAACCACACTTGCCAAGATCCTGGTTGGTGCAGAAGCAGCTACCTCCGGGAATGCTAAACTTGGACATAATGTAAGCATCGGATATTATGCACAAAACCAGGCGGAAACGCTGAATCCCAAGCTGACACTCCTGGAAACAATGGAATTGAATTCGCCGGAGGAAATGCGTACCAGATTGCGCAGTATACTCGGCGCATTTTTGTTCAGCGGCGGCGACGTGGATAAAAAGGTAGCTGCGCTTTCAGGTGGTGAACGAGCCAGACTGGCACTTGCCTGCATGTTGTTGCGTCCATTCAACCTTTTGTTGCTTGATGAGCCAACCAATCACCTGGATATGTTATCCAAAGACGTGTTGAAGCAAGCATTATTAGCCTACAAAGGCACCCTGCTTGTCGTGAGCCACGACCGTGAGTTCCTAACCGACCTCAGCTCCCGCACCATAGAATTCCGGGATGGTCATTTGTATGAATACCTGGGCGACGTGAATTATTTCCTGGACAAGCGAAAAGTGGACAATATGCGGGAAGTGGAAATGAGAAGCAAAGCCAATGTCGGGCAAAAAGCACCTGATACCAGCGTCAAAGCCCTCGGCTCAGAGGAAAAAAAGCAATTGGAGCGGGCAGTACAAAAAGCGGAAAAGAAAATTGCCGATCTCGAAACGGAAGTTAAAAAATATGAAGAAAAAATGGGCGACCCGGATTTCTACAACCGCCCTGAAGCAAATGACGAATTGAAAAAATACCAGGATCTTAAGGATTCGCTCGCAATTGTGTATACCGAATGGGAAGAAACTGTAGAACGGCTGGGGTAGTGATCAGTGATCAGTGATTAGTGTTCAGTGTTCAGTGTTCAGTGATTAGTGTTCAGAATAAAATTTCTGTAAAGCAAATCATTAATCACTGATCGTTGATCACTGACCACTAATCACTGCTCACTATTTTTCAATTTATTATTCACCAATCAGGCAATTAGTCTTATCTTTGCGGCGTGCCGGGCGACCAGCTCCTGCAAAACCTCCCCAGGGCAGAAATGCAGCAAGGATATGTGGTCGTAGCGGTGTGTTCGGCACTTTTTTATATTCTGAATTCCATTTTCAAATCAATTCCTGGAATCCGCCTGTTTGAACCAAATATGATAAGCCTCGTTGCTTTAGCTCAAACATGGAGTACCAACAAAAAGCTTGTAACATTCAATGTGCCAATGTGCTGACCCTGCGCATTGGCACATTGTCTTTGACCTTGATTTGTTTGATTTTTGTGACTTGATTGACTTTTCGATTCCTTCGGAATCGGGTTTTCATGGGTTGTTATAAAATTGACGTTTTTCTAAACCAGTTTCTAAACCTTATTTTCATGCAATTTTTTATTGACACTGCCAATCTTGACCACATTCGTGAAGCTGCTGAACTTGGTATTCTTGACGGAGTGACAACCAATCCATCCCTCATGGCCAAAGAAGGTATTTCCGGCCAGGATGCCATTATGAAACACTACCGTGATATTTGCGACATCGTTGGTCCGGGAAAAGATGTGAGCGCTGAAGTGATCAGCACAGATTTTAAAGGCATGGTTGAAGAAGGAAAACGACTGGCTGAATTGCATGAAAATATCGTGGTGAAAGTTCCCATGATCAAAGATGGTGTAAAGGCCATTGCCCATTTCACCGATATTGATATCCGCACAAATTGCACCCTGGTTTTTTCAGCCGGACAAGCCATTCTCGCTGCCAAAGCCGGTGCGACTTACCTGTCGCCATTCATTGGAAGAGTAGACGACATTACCTGGGATGGCATTTCCCTGATTAAGGAAATATCTGAAATTTACATCATGCAGGGCTATCAGACGGCGATTTTGGCAGCTAGTATTCGTACTCCACTGCACATTGTTCAGTCAGCCAAAGCCGGCGCTGATGTAGTGACCTGCCCGCTATCCGCCATTACAGGCCTACTCAAGCACCCTCTTACCGATATCGGCCTTGCAAACTTCCTGGCAGATCACAAGAAAGCAAACGGATAAATTGAGTGTGGAGTGTGGAATGCGGAATGCGGAATGCGGAATATTATATATTTGGTAAAAAGCCCAATCACCTAGCGGTTAAAAATAAAGTTTCGTACTCCGCACTCATCACTCATCACTCCGCATTCCGCATTAATCACTCCGCACTCATTTTTTCTCGCTCGCTTTTATCGCCTTTACGTATCTGGCGACTTCATCTTTAACTTTTGGCGCCAGAATCAATAAACCTATCATATTCGGGAATATCATGGCGAATATCATGGCATCGGAGAAATCTACCACTGCTCCGAGGCTGGCAGCAGCGCCTACAATGATGAAGAGCAAAAACAAGCCTTTGTAGGACAAGTCTACTAACTTGCTTCTTCCAAACAAATACTTCCAGCCTTGGAGGCCGTAGTATGACCATGAGATCATGGTAGAGAAGGCGAACAGAATTACCGCAATTGTCAATACATAAGAGAAGCCTGGGATTGTGTCATTGAAGGCTGCAGCTGTGAGGTTAACACCATCCAATGACTGCCCGGTGGCCTTGATTATGACATTTGAACTTGTGCCACCGTAATCAAAGGCGCCATTTATGTTGAACATTACGATAACCAATGCAGTCATGGTACAAACAACCACAGTATCAATAAAGGGCTCCAATAGAGCTACAATACCTTCACTGGCTGGGTATCTGGTTTTTACAGCCGAGTGAGCAACGGAGGCTGAACCCACGCCTGCCTCGTTGGAAAATGCCGCCCTTCTGAACCCCTGGATCAAAACACCGAGAAAGCCGCCAACAATACCATCTCCTGTAAATGCTCCGGCAAATATTTCACCAAAAGCTTTGGGGATCATGGTGAAGTTGGCCAATAAAATAAACAAAGCCGCAGCAACATAAATGCCTACCATAAATGGAACAATTTTCTCGGCAACCTTTCCAATTCGCTTAATTCCGCCAATAATTACCACACCTACAAGAATAGCCACCACCAAGCCAAAGGCGGTACCGGCGAATGTAGAGTTGGTGCCAATGACTGCTTTGAATTGTGCAGCAGCCTGGTTTGCCTGAAACATATTGCCACCTCCAAATGAACCGCCAACAAGCATTACAGCGTAAAAAGCCGCAAAGAATTTACCCATACCTACCCAGCCTTTCTCACCGAGTCCTTTTTTCAGGTAATACATTGGGCCGCCAAACACAGTGCCATCCGGTCCAATTTCGCGATACTTAACACCCAATGTACACTCAGTAAATTTGGATGCCATACCGAGGAAGCCAGCCAATATCATCCAGAAAGTGGCACCGGGTCCGCCAACCGCAATCGCAATGGCTACACCGGCAATATTTCCCAGTCCAACTGTCGCCGAAAGTGCCGCTGTCAAGGCCTGGAATGCCGAAACTTCTCCAGTATGCTCCTCTACTCTGATTGTTTCCTGGATATCACCTTCGAAAGTGGTGGGGATGTCTTTGTCAATTACCTCTTTTTCTCCTCTTTCAGGATGCTCGCTCGGATCACCTGCCAGGTCATCATACTTACCTCTTACTACATTTAAGGCAAGTTTGAATCTGGTAATATTGGGAAATCGGAAGTAAAGAGTAAAATAAGTGGCTGCTCCAATCAAAATAATGAGAACAATGGGAATATTTATACCACCAATTGTAACCGGATAAAAAACCACATTGGCAACAGCAGCTGTAATTGGAGCTACTGCATCATTGATTCGGTCATCGAGTCCTTTTTCCACTGGTTGCACATCCTGAGCAAAAGCCAAGATTGGTAAAAGTGCACTTGCAAAAGATAGCAATAGTCTGGTTATCTTCATTATAGATATTTATTTTTTTTCAAATTTATAAAAATTGACCCGTCAAAGTATCCATTATTTTTATTCTGACAAAATCAGGTTTGTAAAATTCTACCAGTTCAACTTATCATAATCTCAGTGAGCTACTATTCACCTTGTTGTTTGAATTAAGGTAGTTTAATGAACTGCTTTTAATTGCAGGGGGGACAATTTGGTAGTAGCGCGGACATTTAATTTAAATTCTATATTAATGTCTCAGTCAACCTGGGAAACCGGAAAATACCCTTAATTTTTATCCCTATAATTGCGAACCAAACAAGTTCAATCAAATAATCTGAATTTAACCATGAATAAAACCAAACTGATAGAATTCAATTCTTTGGAAGAAAAGCACCCCCTTCATCAATTGGTCAATGGCCTTGATCTGGTGGTGATACGCTATGAAGAAAAGGTATCAGTGCTCTACGGACGCTGTTTACACCGTGGCGCTTTAATGGGCGACGGACATATTGATGGCGACAATCTGATATGCGGGATTCACGGATGGGATTATCGATATGCTACCGGCGTAAGCGAATACAACAACAGCGAAGCCTTATACAAATTTTACGCTGAAATAAGCGAGGGCTGGGTTTGGGTAGATGCCGATGAGATCAGCGATTACCTTGAAAGGCACCCGCAACCTTTTAAACGGGAAGAATACCTTGGTCAATTTGCAGACACACACCAGGAAAATACAGAGCCATACACCCACTACATAAAGGAACTGGCTCAAAACGGTTTAAAGAATTACGGACACCACGGTCCAACCGCGGCCATGGGGGTAGACCGCAACTTGCTGCCAAAATGGGAGGACATTCAGTTTTTACCGGCGCAATTAGCAACACGGCCATTGTTGGATCACGAAGCAGTAAGCACAAAAGTGACCATCGGCCCGAAAAGCAACAAACCATTGGTGCTGGACATGCCCATTTTTGTGTCAGACATGAGTTTTGGCGCACTATCCCGAGAAGCCAAGATATCGCTATCTATGGGGGCAGAATTAGCCGGCACCGGGATCTGTTCCGGGGAAGGTGGCATGTTGCCGGAAGAACAGGCCAACAATTCCAGATACTTTTATGAATTGGCTTCTGCCAAATTTGGATTCAGCTTTGAAAAAGTACAAAAAGCTCAGGCTTTTCATTTTAAAGGGGGGCAGGGCGCTAAAACTGGAACTGGCGGTCATTTGCCTGGCAATAAAGTAACCGCTGAAATTGCCCAGGTAAGAGGTTTGAAACCAGGAGAATCAGCTATTTCACCCGCCGCTTTCCCGGATCTGATTAAGGTGGACGATTTTAAAAAGGTGGCAAGTGAAGTCCGTGAAAGAACGGGCGGTATTCCTGTTGGATTCAAGATTGCAGCCAGTCACATCGAAGCAGACATTGATTTTGCCCTGGCCGTCGGCGTGGATTACATTATTTTGGATGGCAGGGGTGGTGGCACGGGGGCTGCGCCCACCATTTTGAGAAACAACATAAATGTGCCCACCATACCAGCATTGGCAAGAGCACGTCACCACCTGGATAAAGTTGGAGCCAAAGATGTTACCTTGATCATTACGGGTGGATTGCGCGTTGCGGATGACTTTGCCAAAGCGCTCATGATGGGCGCAGATGCAATTGCCGTTTCGAACGCAGCCTTGCAGGCAATAGGTTGTCTGGGCATGAGAGCCTGCAATAGCAACAACTGTCCGGTGGGCATAGCCACCCAAAAAAGTCATTTGCGAAACAGGTTGATCATTGAAGCCTCGGCACAGCAATTGAACAATTTCTTCCGGGCCAGCAATGAATTACTAAAGGTGGTGGCCCGGGCATGCGGTCATGACGATGTGGCTAAATTTAACTTTCAAGACCTCAGCACCACGGATTATAAAATGCATCAACTCACCGGAATTCCTTTTGCAGGAATTCAATCCAATTAGTTGACATGGAAAATTTGATTGAGATCACATTTTTGATAATCGGCATTTACCTCTTCCTGGGAGTCTTATTTACCATAATTTTGATGTGGAATGGTCTTGAAAAACTTGACCCGCAAACAAAAGGAGCCGGTTGGTTTTTCAAACTGTTGATTTTCCCGGGAATGACTGCCTTTTGGGTCGTGTTTTTAAGAAAATGGCTAAAACAGAAACCATGAAACCGTCGTTGCGCATACGACATCTTTGGATGTGGATCTTCATTAGCCTGGCTCTTTTCACTTTGCTAATAATTGCCATACCATGAGTGCGAATTATACCGCCATTTTGTGGAATCAACAGAAAAAACTATACGATCGCTATATGTGGCTTGGGATCGGCTTGTTCATGTTGGTTTATGCAGTATTTCAATTATGGCTACAACCCAGTATTACCTTCGAAACGCTCATTATAAGGGCAACTGCTTTAGCCGCATTTGTACTGCTACACCTGATATTGGCCATTGGTCCTTTGAGCCGCATAAACCCGGCTTTTCTACCATTGTTGTACAACAGAAGACACGCAGGTGTATCCATGTTCATACTTGCTCTGATACACGGGGCGTTTTGCATCATTCAGTTTCATGCGCTTAGTGATACCAATCCCTTGATAAGTGTTTTTATCTCCAATCCCAAATACCTGGAGACAAGCCAGTTTCCCTTTCAGACTCTCGGGTTTCTGGCATTGATGATCCTTTTTTTGATGGCTGCAACCAGTCATGATTTCTGGTTAAGCAACCTGAGTCCGGCTATTTGGAAAGTGCTTCACATGGGTGTGTATGTTGCCTATGCTTTGATCGTGCTTCATGTAGCCACAGGTGCGTTTCAGTATGAAAATCATCCATTTAATTGGATCCTGTTATTTATCGGTTTTTGGGGCATTTCCGGACTGCATGTATATGCCGGATTTAGTGAACGATACAAGTTAAACACCCATAAAAACATACTTGCTGAAAATGGCTTTTACCAGGTTTGCAGGGTGAACGAAATAGAGAACACTTGCGCCAAAACGGCTTTTATCAACGGCGAGAACATCGCCATTTTTAAATACGATGGAAAGATTTCTGCTATTCACAATGTGTGTAAACACCAAATGGGTCCATTGGGTGAAGGCCGGATCGTCGACGGTTGCATAACCTGTCCATGGCATGGATATCAGTACTTGCCGCATAATGGACAGTCTCCCCCACCCTTTACGGAAAAGGTAAAAACCTATGACGTTAAAATTCTGGAGGGATATGTTTGGGTAAATCCGGTACCGAAAGAAGAAGGCACTTTTGTAGAACCAGTCATTATTGAAAAAGCATGAGCAAAAAGGAATTTTATATTGGCTGGCAGGGTAAAATGCCGGAAAATACCCGAAAGTTTTTGAAAAGGTTTTTATGGATTGCTATGGCACTCATAGTGGTAATGGCCATTGGTTTGGTTTTTTTCGAAAAACCCTTTAAAAAACACTTTTTCAATTTTGGACAATTGGACCAGATTACCGGTGTATATTATGATGAACCCTACCCTTTTATTCTAACCGATTACAATGCGGAATCCGGTCAGGCGAAAACGGTGTTGCTTGTAGGCTCTGGAAAATTCGGAGCCAAAGGTATCATGGACAAAATCCAGGACAAAAGCGGGGCCCTAAGTGGCATCAGGATCACCCTGGAAGGAACCCTCATTTCCGGTGATGGGAAGACACTTTTGGAGCTTACGAATGGCACTGACGCGTTAAAGGAGATGCTTAATGTGGAATTAATCGAAACACCTGCTCCACCTGCCCCAGAAAATGTTACTTTGCAGGGCGAAATTCTCGACCCGAAATGTTACTTCGGTGTCATGAAGCCCGGTGAAGGCAAAATTCATAAGAGTTGTGCCATCAGGTGTATAAGCGGTGGCATACCACCGGTTTTCAGGGCTTCAGAAGGCGATTCACAGGATGAACGGTATCGGTACTACTTGCTTTTAGATCAAAAAGGCAACCCTTGCAACAAGGAGATTCTTCCTTTTGTGGGAGAGCCAATCAGTCTGCAAGCCATCAGCACTAAAATGCTTGATTGGGATGTTCTATTTGTGAATATTAAGGACATTAAAACACAGTGAAAGGAGCCGTTTCAATATCCGGAGTTTATGGAATGCCCATTACCAGAAAATTCGTTCAATTCTTTTATCGGGCACAAGCCAGATTAAGGCTACCAGCACAAACAAAGCACCCGAAATGGCAGGATTCATCCAACTAAAGGCAATGCCAATGACATATAAAACCGGAGATATCTTGCCTTTTGCATCTTTCCCAATGGCTTTCGCCAGTTTAGAACCCTCTCCCTGACTTCTTATAATTTGCATTTGCAACATGTAATAAGCGATGGCCGCCATGAGCAGCACAACGCCATACAAAGCCATGGGAGTTGAGCTGAATTTGTTCTCACCAAGCCAGCCGGTAACAAAAGGCACCAGAGAGAGCCAGAACAGAAGATGGAGATTGGCCCAAAGGATTCCCCCTGTCACCTTCTCAACTGTCTGGAGCATGTGATGGTGATTATTCCAATAAATACCCAAATAAATGAAACTGAGAATGTAACTGAGAAGTATTGGTCCCAAGGGCTTGAGGTCAGATAATTCATGACCGTGCGGAACTTTTATTTCCAACACCATAATGGTGATGATGATGGCTAAAACACCATCACTAAACGCTTCCATTCTTCCTTTTTCCATGTATATGACTGCTTAAATGAACTGAGTCTAGTTGCTTTTACTTTTTGCTTTGTTTCAACAATAATTCTCCGGCAAGTGTCGAAAGCAACCAATCCTCTGCAATTCTTTCTCCTTCAAAGCGGGTGACCAACATTTCGTACCAGACTACTTTATTGCCCGACGCAGGAATACCCATCATATTTCCTGTATGGATTCCTTCCAATTTGCGCTGGTGAGTAATGGTGTTTTCTGTTGTAGCAAATACCTGTATGTCTGTTACTTTTATATTGGTGATTGCTGTCCTTAATTGTTTGGTAAATTTAATAATGAACTCATGACCGGTAAACAGCTTGCCTTCGGCGTGAGCCTTGTAATCATGAGTGAAACCAGTTTCTATCACATCAAGGTTTCCCTTTTGAAGTAATTCATCTGAAATATACCTGATTTGTTCTTCCATGTTGATCATTATTAATAGACTTAGGCTGTGCCTTAAGTACAATGAGCTATAATCCCGTGTATTTTATCGCGAGTTTATAACTGAAGCCCTATTCTGATCCCGGCTTCAAACCTGAAACGTTTGTCTTTAAAATTACGCTCACCATTTCTCAACAGGTTTAATCCATCATAACCAATATCCTGTCGCGTATTGTTTCTCAACCGTACGCCGGCACCAATAAACCATTCCATGGATAGTTTGGGATAAAGCGCCTGACTGCCATAATGCACCAGGATGTCAAAATTTGTGACAGACTCTGATTGCGTATCATCGGGGGTACGTTCCAAAAAAGCATACCCTTCCCTGACTTTTTCAACCTCAAATTTCTGTTGAGAGAATCTGAGGAAAGGGGCTATATACATGCCTTCGTAGCCATCGCTGTCAAAAAACAAACGCGAAGATGCCGATGCCAAAAGTCCTACTTTACCTGTTCTGATGGTGTAGTCGTTGTAATAGTCACACTCATCGTAAGTCCACATCCTGCTTTCGCAATAGCCGTCAGAGGCATCCACAAGTTCAGCTACAAATTCATCGTATTCGGCCCATAAAGGTTCAAAAGTAACCCCTAATCCGACCTGAAGGCTCAGAAGGTCGGTAATTTCCTTTTCGAGTTCTACAGGCTGAGTACAAAAACAAAGCTGATCGGACTGGTTTTAATGATCAGGCCTTTATAGACCTTCTGTTCTTTTTGCGAACCTGATTCATCCCCAAAATCGATGATCTCTACGTCTGTAGAAGGTTTTTTCTTGTCTTTTTGAGCATAGCTTAGGCTTGAAACAAATAAGGCGAAAAACAACAGGCTAATAAATCGGAGTTTGTACATAAATGTGGCTTTAAATAGTGGAGAAAAATATGGCTTAAATGTCGCAATTAATCAGGTATCTTCGCAAGGCCGTTGTATAAAATGTGCTTCCCTTTTTCTCTAACCGATTCAATCTTATAACCCTATGCGTCGCATCTCCTCCCTGGCCATTCTGTTGATTGGCATCTCTTCTGTAATCATAGCTCAAAAACCGGTTGTCAAACTCAGCCCGGAACTAAAGCTGCCTAAAACCAAGGAATTTATCAGCTACCTGTGTTCTGATGCTACCGGACATTATGTGTATTTCTACAACATTTCAGGCAGTCCATTTGGCGGATACTCTTACACCCCGGTACTGGAAAAATACGATCAGACATTCAAGCTGCAGTTTAGCAAGGAATATAAGTCAGACCGAAAAGGGATAAGCTCCCTGGGCATGCGTTATTTTAATAACCAGATCGTGTGGCTGTACTCCGAAACTAATAAGAAAGACGACTACATTCGCTACAGCCTGATGCCTTTAGGCCTGGATGGAAAGCAAGGCAAATCGAAAGACATCGCCAAGTTTAAATATGAAAAAAGATCTGACAGACCTGCCACCCTTTGGTCGATCTCAAGAGATTCCAGCAAGTTAATGTTCTCTGCTTCATCCGATAACGACAACAAGGAGGATAAATACAGCATATTTTTATCCGTCATGGATCAGGGAATGAATGTCCTTTGGTCGCGCAGGTACAAACTTGGCTATACAGAGGAGCAGGTACAGGTTATGGCAACCCAGCTTAAGAACGACGGAAGTGTTTTCATTCTGGCAAAGGTGTACGAAGGCAAGAGGGCGAAAGAGAGCAAAAAGTCTGACGGCAAAAAATCAGTAGCCGCCTATGACATGAAGTTGTTCCATTTTACGGCCACCGACGAATCCGCTCAGGAATTTGAATTGCGCCTGGGCGATTCCTTTATCCGTAGCGCATTTATGACAACCGATAATAGCGACAACATGAAATGCGCCGGGTTTTATTCCAATACTAAGTCTGGTAGCCTGCAGGGAGTTTTCTATCTTGAAATTGGAGCAGATGGCAATATTACGGCCAGCAGTAAAAAGTCATTCACGGTAGATGACCTGAAGAAATTTGGCAAGAAGAACACGGATAAAGATCGCACCGGAGATATCGGTCTGGAAGACTCTTTCAAATTCAATAGTTTTATGGTGCGGGACAATGGCTCGGCGGTTGTAGTGGCAGAAGAAAATTACTCGGTAACGTATACCCGGTACAACGGTCGCACCTACACAACTACTACCAGATACTATTCCAACGACATCATTATTTTAAGCATCAACACCCGTGGTGAAATTGACCGGGTTAACATCATTCCCAAAAGGCAAAGCGCTACTGATACCAACTTCTTCCTCTCCTATGCTTCTGTCATTCACGGTGACGACGTGGTGTTCTATTATAATGAAGACAAGGACAATCTGAATAAGCCAATAGACAACCCAAAGCCTGACCTCACCAGCAATTTCAAAAAATGTGTAGCGGTTATGACTACGCTCTCTCCTGATGGCAAACTAAGTAGAAAGCAGTTGTTTGGCTCAAAGGACGTTGAGTCGCTCTTTGTGCCTAATGACAGCAGTCCGTATGAGACTACCAACCTGTTTTTCACAACGCTGAAACCCAAATTGTTTGCGAAAAGCAATTTCAGGATGGGTACAATTACCTTGCCTGAGTGATTTTATAAAATAGCCCCTGGAAAAGCTCCAGAGGCTAACTCGACACTATCACAAATTGAATCTATTTTTAGATACTGATCACCAGATAAATGGTCAATATGCACCACAGATTTACGCAGACAAAATGACACCTGTGTAAATCTGTGGCGAATCCCTCTTACAAAGCAAACTTAACCGGCAAAGTCATTTTTACGCGCACAGCCTTTCCGTCTTTCATGCCCGGACTAAAAGCCGGCATCAGTTTCATGACACGAATGGCTTCTGCGCTGAGATCAGGATGAGGGGACTTTAACGCTTCAAAATTACTGAGTTTACCATCTGTCTCTACAATAAAGGAAACCAAAACGGTCCCTGTAATATTGGCTTTTTTCGGTGCTTCCGGGTATTTGATGTTATCCCCCATAAAGGCAACCAGCGCGTTAAATCCGCCCGGATATTCAGGCATTTTATCGATATCAGAGATGTCTTTTGCAGTTTCATTATCCAATGTGAATTTGATAGGCAAGGTAAACTTCGTTTTCACGGTTTTGCCATCTACAACGCCTGGTTTCCACTTAGGCATAATGGAAACCACCCGGATGGCTTCTTTCACCAGATCAGCGTGAAGGTCTTTTCTGCCTGTGGCCTCCTGAATATCCGACAGTGACCCATCCTCCTGAACAACAAAAGCTACCACCACAACGCCTTCAGCATTTTCCTTTTTGGCGCTTTCCGGGTATTTGACATTTTTCATCAGGAATTTGCCCATGGCTTCATTACCGCCCGGGAACTCAGGATCGGCCGACGAAGTTTTGGATGACTTTTCATTTGACACCTGAAGCAACAGATTCAGGTTGGTGGAAACAGTCATCAGTTCGCCGTTTTTACTGGCTGGCGTCCACTTTGGCATAGCGGCAAATACTTTTTCAATATTGGCTATGGAAGATTCAATATTCTTCAAGCCGTTTACCACAGTGGCTTTCACGTTTGAAACATCTCCGGATTTTGTTACGTCAAAATTAACCGATACCCGCGCTGTGTTTTCTCCCGGATGTACTGCTAGTGGGTATTTCAAATGGCTGTTTAAATAATTGGCCAGTGCTTCCTTGCCACCTGGAAACTGTGGAGTGCTTTCCGGATTTTCAAATCCGACAGCAGGAATCTGATTGGCTTCTTCCACAGCCTGGGCGATGGCCGGCGCCTGTCTGAACAGGAGCACAAATAGAAAGCTTAGGGGCAACAGAAGCCCGAATTTTAATGCCCTGTATGGAGCGGAACTTTTTTTCGTCAACATAACGAGTCTTTGTTTTAGTGGTGATTGATAAAAATGGTTGGCAAAAACAGCCGGAGAACCCATCTGTGATTGCCCTATCAACAAAAGGCCATATTGTTTTTTATCTGTTTGGCCGGATGCAGCCGCATCGGCCAGGTATTCGTGTACGGTGCGTATCGACCGTTTATACCAGTAAATGAAAGGGTGAAACCAGAAAATAGCGCTTAAAACCTCCAATAGCAACACATCGACGCTGTGTTTACCGCGTACATGCGCACGTTCATGAGCCAGTATCAGCGACGAGGAGGTTTCGGAAAACTGCTCAGGAAGAAATATCCATTGGTAAAATGAATAGGGTTTTGCCGTTTTGCCGGTGTAAATCACCCGCGTGCCATCACTTAAACGTTCTGACCTGCCAGCTCTGAGTGTTCTGATTAACAGGATCAATCCCCAGGAAATGCGCAACATCACCAGACTGAATCCGGCCCAATAAATTAGTTCGAGCCAGTTCCAGGAGGCCAGGCCTGCAGCAGCCTTTTCAGCCTGTTCCATGCCTACTGTAAATACCGGCAAGGCAATTTCTGTGAATGAAGCCACATAGATCGGTTCTGGTATTTTCTCTCCGGGTACAGCCGCTATAAATAACCCCAAAATCAGCGTACCGAGTAAATACAGCCTATTCGCCTGAAAGAATGTTTCCTTGCGCAACAATGCTATGTACAAAAGGGCAAAAAAGCCCCAACAAATGCTCAATTTGATAAGAAATGTAACCATAGTCTCTTTTTTGATGAGTGTCAAATTGTCTAGTCGCCAGCTTTCAATCCAGTTTATCCAGCATTTGTTTCAACTCGTCAATTTCTTCCTTGCTGAGTTTTTCATCCTCTGCCAAATGGGAAACAAGTCGGGTAGCAGAGCCATCAAAATAATTTTTCAACAGATCACCCAGCGACTGCTTGCCATATTCCTCCCTCTTTATCAGGGGAAAGTACTCATAGGTTTTTCCATAAGCCTTGTGATCCACGTACCCTTTCTTTTCCAGTATCCTCACTACACTGGACACAGTACTATGAGGAGGCTTCGGATCGGGACACAAATCCAGAAGTTCACTCACCGTGCCACGTTCTACAGTCCATATCAATTGCATGATGTCCTCTTCTGCTTTGGTTAATTTTTGCATAGATGAAATTTTGAGTGAATTTGTTGCTACAAAGGTATAACGCATTATTTAGCCTTGCAACTATTTTTTAAGTTATTTAACGTATTTTTACGTTATGATCCAAAAACCTACTTATAACACTTGTTTCAAGCCATCAATTTCAATTCTAAAGGGTTTCTAAGGAATAAGATCATGGATTGGACTGACCTTTGTCATTGTAATTTTGAAAAACAAGTTTCAAACAGACTTTTACAATTGAACAAACTTTCTGTCTTCACATGAAAAAAACATACATATTCCAGGTTCTTTTTACACTCAGCCTTTTTGCTCTGCAGATGAATTCCCTGCAAGCCCAGGGCTGTGTTGCCGTTCGTCCTATGGGATGCGGTGGCTCTACCGGAAATTCAGGCACCTTTTTAATGGATAAGGGTGACTGGCAGGCCAGTGTCCTATTCCGCTATTTTGAGTCTTTCAGACATTTCCGCGGAGACGTAGAAGAATCCGAGCGCGTAGAACTTGGCACACAGGTTATCAACGACGCCAAAGCCATCGACCTCAGCCTTAGCCACGCCTTTTCACAAAGATTTTCAGTCACTGCCAGCCTTCCCCTCATTTTCAATGATCGTTCTTCCCTGTATGAGCACTATGGCAATAGCTTGAATTCAAATCCTGATCAATTGCGCTTTCACACCAGCTCAAGCGGAATTGGTGATTTGAGACTATCTGGTTCATACTGGCTTCTTGATCCTGCCAAATCGATGAAAAGAAATCTGGCAGTAGGACTCGGCATAAAACTACCTACCGGCGATTCCAACGTACAGGATGAGTTCCACAAAAGAAACAACGACGGAACAGATTACACCATCGTAAAAGCTGTTGACCAGTCCATTCAACTTGGTGACGGTGGCGTAGGCATTACGCTCGACCTGCAAGGGTACACCCTGCTGGCAAAAAAATTCTCTCTTTACTTCAATGGTTTCTACATGTCGAATCCGCAGGAAGTAAACAAAACCGTGGGCAGAACATTAAATGCAAATTCCTCTCTATCTGACTCCATTAACCAGTTTCACTCAATTGCCGACCAATTTGCAGTACGCGTTGGCGCCAGCTACGTATTGTGGCCGGCCAAAGGTCTGGTATTCTCATTGGGCATGCGCGCCGAAGGTGTTCCTTCCAAAGATCTCATCGGTGGCTCTTGGGGCTTCCGTCGTCCGGGCTACATCATTTCTGCTGAACCAGGCATATCCTTCCAACACGGAAACTTTGGATTTAACGCAAGCGTGCCTTACGCCCTTTACCGCAACCGCGTGAAAAGCGTAAGCGATCTTGCCGATCCAAGCGGCCAGCGTCACGGCGATGCTGCGTTCGCAGATTACCTCGTAAATGCCGGCGTTACCTACCGTTTCGCCAAAAAGCACAAAATGATGGACCATATTCCAATGTTCCAGGATGTAGCGCCACCAACAAATTAATGGATCAATTCATCAATGCGCAATGTACCAATGCGCAATGCGTAATTAATTTGAGATTTCGATACAGTTTAGTTTAGTACATAGAATGGTTTGTGAGATCGCTCTGTTGTTGAATTATCAACGGCAGGGCGATTTACTTTTACATTTGCAACATATTGCGCATTGGTACATTGGTACATTGATACATTGATACATTGATACATTGATACATTGATACATTTTGCATTACATGAAGCACATTGCTCTCCTCTTCCTGATAATCTTTTGCTTTTCCTGCCATCAGGCGAAGGAGCGAGATGAGGATCGTGTGGCATTCCGGTATAACCAACACAACCCGATTACTTCGCTTGATCCGGCGTTTGCGCGTTCACAGAACAATATATGGGCCGTAGATTGTCTGTTCAATGGCCTGGTTCAACTGGATGACAGTTTGCATGTAAAACCTTGTCTGGCGCGCAGTTGGGAAATTTCGGAGGATGGACTGGAATACAAATTTCACCTGCGGAAGGATGTGTTTTTTCACGACAACGAGGCATTTGAAGGTGGGAAAGGGCGAAAAATGGTGGCTGCCGATGTGGTGTACAGTTTTTACCGCCTGATCGATGAAACATGGCCAAAACCCGGCTCCTGGATCTTTAAAGATAGAATAGCCGATGATTCTGCCTTTTTGGCGCCAAACGATTCGGTTTTTGTATTGCGATTGAACAAGCCTTTTCAGGCCATGCTGCAAATACTCACCATGCAATATGCGAGTGTGGTGCCGCATGAAGCCTGCGAGTTTTACGGTCGAGATTTCAGAAGAAACCCGGTTGGTACAGGGCCTTTTCGGTTTAAAATATGGGCGGAGAATCAGGCGCTGGTGGTACTGAAAAACCAAAACTATTTTGAAACAGACTCAAACGGAACAAGGCTCCCCTACCTGGATGCCGTAAAAACCACCTTTATTACAGACAGGAAAACGGCGTTTCTGGAGTTTATGAAAGGTCGACTGGATTATTTCTTCGGGTTGGAAAGCGCCTATATAAATGAATTATTGACACCTACCGGTGACCTTAAGCCGGACCTTTCCGACAAATTTTATTGTCAGAAAAATCCATACCTCAACACAGAATATCTGGGAATCCGGATAGATGATTCCGACCTTAATAACCCGTTGCAGAAAAAAGCGATCAGGCAGGCGCTCAATTATGGCTTCGACCGCGGGCAAATGCTGCAAACGTTGCGCAACAACGTAGGCAAGCCGGCCAATTCGGGCTTTGCGCCACGCGGACTGCCTTCATTTAATAGTGTGCAAGTGCCGGGGTACCGGTATGATCCTGCCAAAGCATCCGCGTTATTGGCAAAAGCAGGATACCCGCGCGGCAAAGGGCTACCTGAAATCACCTTGCTCTGCAACACCGACTATCTGGATCTCTGCACCTTCGCAGCCCGGCAATGGGAAGATCTTGGCATCAAGGTTTCGATTGAACTGACGGAAACATCCCTGCTCAGAGAAAAAATGCGCAACAGTCAGGCCGATTTCTTTCGCGCTTCCTGGATAGCCGACTACCCCGACGCCGAAAGTTTTCTCACCTGCTTCTATTCCCAAAACGGTGCGCCTCCCAACTACACGCATTTCAGCAATGCCGAATTTGATCGTTTGTATGAAGCAAGTCTGCTGGAAATAAATGACAAAATACGGTACGAACTATACCAGGCCATGGAAAGGATACTTATTGAAGAGGCGCCGGTCGTTTTTATGTTTTATGATGAAACGGCGCAATTTGCCGGCAAGCAGGTTAGCGGGCTTCCGGCGAATGCCATTAATTTATTGTCTTTGAAACGGGTGAAGGTGGCGCGTTAAGAAGTAAACTTGGGAGTTGGATATTCCTTGTTGGATATTGGATATTTCCTCCTAAATTGAATATCCAATATCCAACAAGGAATTTCCAATGTCCAAATAAGCTGGAAGGTTAATCTTGGCGTTCCTACTCACCGCAACAAACTCACCTCTCCACTCCTAAAAAACTGCTCCCGCACCCCGTTGTTTTCCGCTTCGTATTCCAGCTTCCAGAAAAATTTAAAACGCTAATCAAGATTATTAGAAAATGGAATTAGTATTCTTCAACATAGGCTCTGTTTTATATCATCTTTCTGCCATCATAGCAGGATTATTTTTGTTTAGAAAATATAATTTAAACAAGCCTTTTAATTTAGCTATATTCATAACTTATTACACAATTGGATATCTAATCAGTATATTAATAATGGGTATTTATATTTTACTTTATTCAATATTTATTGACTCTGATATTTCACCTGATTTCACCCTTCTTAGTTGGATTTTTCAAGGCATGACATTCTTTCCAATGTCGTTTTTGCCATTTTTGGTATATAATATTTTCACACAAATTTTTATGTTTTATAAGAAAAAGAAATCATAAAAAACTGACTTGACTCAATTTTAATGATTAATCCATTTCCAGTAGTGTCCGGTTAAGGATTTGAGATTGTGTTATAGTTCATTGAAATACAGGCTATTATAGAGGTTTTGATTTTAAACGATTTGAATTGATTCGAGCCTAAAAGATATTCGGGCATGAATCGAGGTAAATATGTTTTTGCCCAGTTAATGAGCCTGGTGGACCCAAATGAGTTTGGTCGATGCGTTGAACGCTACAAGGGTAATCACCGTGTTCGACAGTTCAGTTGCTGGCACCAATTCCTGTGTCTTAGTTTCGGCCAACTGACCCACCGCGAGAGTCTTCGCGATATTGTCGTTTGTCTTCAAGCGCATAATTCCAAGTTGTATCACTTGGGGTTAACCAAAGGAGTAAGCCGTAGTACACTTGCCGATGCGAATGAACAACGCGATTGGCGTATTTACGCCGATCTGGCACAAGCTCTAATTCAAAAAGCCCGGGATTTGTATGCAGGAACAATTTTGGAAGAGGTCGATTTGGATAATTCCATTTATGCCCTGGATTCCACCACCATTGATTTGTGCCTCGAGGTTTTTTGGTGGGCCAAATTCCGCAAGCACAAGGCTGCAGTGAAATTGCATACGCTTTTTGATATTCGTTGCCAGGTGCCGTGCTTTATCCACATAACGGATGGATTGTTCCACGATGTGAATGTATTAGACATTCTGGACTTCGAAAAAGAAGCTTTTTACATCATGGACAGAGGTTACCTGGATTGGATTCGGCTAAACTATATTCATCTCCAGGGAGCCTACTTTGTAACACGGGCAAAGAAAAACCTTGCCTTTGAACGCATTTATTCCAACACCGTGGATAAAACCACGGGGCTGAGATGTGATCAGACCATTCGCTTAAAGAACTACTACGCTTCACTAGACTACCCCGAAAAGTTGCGAAGACTCAAATATTATGACAAAGAACATGATAAAACATTCGTTTTCCTGACCAATAATTTTGATGTAGATGCCATGCAAATCACGCAGCTATACAAATACCGATGGCAGATCGAACTGTTTTTCAAATGGGTCAAGCAACACTTACGGATTAAGGTGTTCTGGGGCGAAAGTTCAAATGCTGTCAAAACTCAAATCTGGGTGGCAGTTTGCACTTATGTTCTGGTGGCGATTTTGCGAAAAACCCATCAAATCTCTATAAGCATGAACGAAATGTTACAAATTTTAAGCGTATCAGCTTTCGACAAAACACCTGTAAATCAATTACTTACCAGTCCAAATTACAAAAACGAAAACCCCGATAACCCTAATCAATTGATTCTCTTTGACTTATAACCGGACACTACTGATCCATTTCAACAATTTACTTTATCAATACATTTCAAACACTCTCTAAATCACAACCCATAGAACAATAAAAATGTAATGTACAATCCTTTTCTGCTTGCTGACTGCACTAATTAAGGCGGGAAAACAGATGAACCAAAATAAAATATTAAGTGATGAGTATAAAGGTTTTTATTACTGCCTTTTTGTTGATTTTAACAAACTGTGCTACTAGACATTCAAACATTGAAATATGTTTTGAAAATATTCAAAGCAGAATAAACTCTGATTCGATTTTAAATAAATTAGCTTATAGCCCTATTGATAGCTTTGGAGAATTCGCGTCTATAATTAGCGAGTCGGTTAGCGAAGAGCTAAAATCCGACTCAATGTGTTCAATTGGTATCAATGAATTTTTATTGGAAAACAGTAGTGTCCGGTTAAGGATTTGAAATTGTGTTATAGTTTATTGATATTCAGGTTTTTATAGAGGTTTTGGTTTGTGAACGATTTGAATTTGTCGGGACCGTTGATCTTCGCCATCTAAAAGCGACGATGAACCGAGGAAAGTTTATTTTCTCACAACTGATGAGTTTGATTCATCCTGAGGAATTTAACCGCTGCGTTGAACGCTACAAGGGTAATCACCGTGTTCGACAGTTCAGTTGCTGGCACCAATTCCTGTGTCTTAGTTTCGGCCAACTGACCCACCGCGAGAGTCTTCGCGATATTGTCGTTTGTCTTCAAGCGCATAATTCCAAGTTGTATCACTTGGGGTTAACCAAAGGAGTAAGCCGTAGTACACTTGCCGATGCGAATGAACAACGCGATTGGCGTATTTACGCCGATCTGGCACAAGCTCTAATTCAAAAAGCCCGGGATTTGTATGCAGGAACAATTTTGGAAGAGGTCGATTTGGATAATTCCATTTATGCCCTGGATTCCACCACCATTGATTTGTGCCTCGAGGTTTTTTGGTGGGCCAAATTCCGCAAGCACAAGGCTGCAGTGAAATTGCATACGCTTTTTGATATTCGTTGTCAAGTGCCGTGCTTTATCCACATAACGGATGGATTGTTCCACGATGTGAATGTATTAGACATTCTGGACTTCGAAAAAGAAGCTTTTTACATCATGGACAGAGGTTACCTGGATTGGATTCGGCTAAACTATATTCATTACCAGGGAGCCTACTTTGTAACACGGGCAAAGAAAAATCTTGCCTTTGAACGCATTTATTCCAACACCGTGGATAAAACCACTGGACTGAGATGTGATCAGACCATTCGATTAAAGAACTACTATGCCTCACTAGACTACCCCGATAATTTGCGAAGAATCAAATATTATGACAAAGAACATGATAAAACATTCGTTTTTCTTACCAATAATTTTGATGTGGAAGCTATCCAAATCACTCTGCTATACAAATACCGATGGCAGATCGAACTGTTTTTCAAATGGGTCAAGCAGCACTTACGGATAAAGGTGTTTTGGGGCGAAAGTTCAAATGCTGTCAAAACTCAAATCTGGGTGGCTGTTTGCACCTATGTTCTGGTGGCGATTTTGCGACAAACCCATCAAATCTCTATAAGCATGAACGAAATGTTACAAATTTTAAGCGTATCAGCTTTCGACAAAACACCTGTAAATCAATTACTTACGAACCCAAATTACAAAAACGAAAACCCCGATAATCCTAATCAATTGATTCTCTTTGACTTATAACCGGACACTACTGATTGGAAAATAATAAAAACAGCATAACTGTAAATAATTTAATACTGTTTCAGCAGTTTCAGGCATATCTAAAACATGAGAACTTTAACTATTCAAAAGCCCTAGACAATGCCTTGAAATACGAAGAAAAATGGAAGTACTCTAAGTAATGCACATCCCTGATTAGAGTTGACCGTTATTAGATATTAGTTGATCGTCAAATATTGTTAAAACAGGTCTTTGTTCACTAGTTAGGGAATCCCAATATTCGATAAAATCTCTTGGACTTTTTCTGAGTAATTCATTGTGTATTCTGTGGTTGTTGTAATGCTTTACAGCTTTTCGAACCATAGATTTCAAAGAGTTGAAGGTTTTGGGGTTCCAATAATTCAGATATTCTTCTTTAATAGTTCGATGGAATCTTTCAGCATAAGCATTGTCTTGAGCACATATTCCCATGCTAATCTGCACATCATTGGTTTTCAGTAGTTCTATGTAAGGTTTGTAAATGTATTGACTACCACGATCTGAATGATGTATTAGAGGAGCTTTTTCTTTGCTTAATGCCATTTTAAGGGCTTTTACGTTTGCTGTAGCTCGTAAATGATCTGAGATCTGGTAACCAACTACTTTTCTAGTGTACACATCAGTGATAAAAACACCATAGTAGTATTTGCCTGCTACATCAAAGTAGGTAATGTCAGATTGCCAAACGGTGGATCTGGCATTGAGTTTTAACCCTTTGATCAAATTAGGATAGTAAAAAGCACCCCTAAATGTCGTTTTTTGATAGTTCCTGGGCTTCTTAAGTCGATACCCTAAGGACATCATCAATTCCACAAAACGATCCCGACCTATAAAGTCTGGACGCAAAGTGTAATACATCTTCTCTACCCCACAGCCCGGATGGTCTCTGCGTAATTCGTCAGCCTCTATAAGCAAGTGACTCACTTTTTCATTAAAAGCTTGCTGACGACGTTCATATTGATGAACAGCCTGTTTGCTAATGCCAACGACCTGGTACAAAGCATTTAATGAATAACTCATTTCTTCTTGCTTTTCCCTGAAATATCTGAGTGTGGGGTGGAGTAGTTTTTTTTAATATCCACCTTTAGCTCCTCTTCAGCCTGAATAATGAGTTGTTCCAGATAATCAATCAGAATTTGCTTGCGGCCCAAGGCCTGTTCCAAATCCCGAACTTTGACCTCCAACTGCTTGACCTTTTCCGTACTGCTTGCTTTTTTCTCCACGACTCGATATCCTTTTTCATTAAAGGTAGAGTATTTATATATCCATTCGTAAATCGTAGAAATGTGAACCCCATGCAAACGACTAAGTTGAATCACACTGAAAGCTCCGGATTCAAATTCACAAACCAGTTGCTTCCTAAAGGATTCATCATACCGCCGGTACTTTCTCAGTAACTTTACTGTGCCTTTCATAAGTTGATGTTTTGACGGTCAACCTATTTCAGGGACGTACAGTAAACTTGGGAGTTGGACATTCCTTGTTGGATATTGGATATTCCCTCCTAAATTGAATATCCAATATCCAACAAGGAATGTCCAATGTCCAAATAAGCTGGAAGGTTAATCTGGGCGTTCCTACTCACCGCAACAAACTCACCTCTCCGCTTTTAAAAAACTGCTCCCGCACCCCGTTGTTTTCCGCTTCGTATTCCAGCTTCCAGACATATACATCAGAAGCTGCATCAGTGCCTTTGATCTTGCCGTCCCAGCCGCCTTTTGGGTCATTTGTTTCAAAAACCTTGTTTCCCCAGCGGTCAAAAACCTGTAAATGCATGGAAACGGCCGGGCAATTGAACACCGGGCGGAAAACATCATTGGCCGAGTCATTATTGGGGGTAAACGCATTGGGGAATGCGTCATACTTGGAACCGATGTTTACTTTTTTTGTGTAACTCTTTTCGCAATTGTGATTTGCGCCAAACAGGGTGATGAACATGGCGCCATTTCCTGTGTGGCAAATCGTTCCCGGCATATCAGGGTCTTCTTCGCCATTCTGAAATTCAAAGCGGTATTGAATGCCGGGCACACTGTCAACATGCGTGATTTCCACACATTCTCCCGGACATATTGTATCCACCGAAATGCTGAAATCCAGGTCAATTCTTTGACATAGATCCTCAACATCTGCTGCAGCCGATGACACCGTAAAGCTATTTGCCTGAACGGCATAGAAAGCCGTTTGAGTGGGTACAAAACTTGAAGTGGTTGGCGTAACATCCGTGCGGATAATCTCCAGCGGCACAGGGCAGCAATCATCATCATTCAGGCGGCCTTCAATATCCATGTTGACCAGGTAGCCATTAGAATTGCCATTACGCAAGGTATTGCCTGCTCCGGCAAATCCCGAGGCTGTTTTAACCAGTTGCGTAAACACATCCGATTCGCTTCCGCCTTTGTATTGATAGGCAAAAAGCTGATCCATGCCCTCATTAATCTTTAATACGATGGCAGGACTGAGCTGCCCTTGCGATAAACCTAATGCCCACAGAAATTGGCCTCCCGGGGAAGGAATCATGTCTTTGGTACTCAGATTTGTCTCCGCCAGGGCAAAGGTTTTAGAAGATTTTAGACCTCCAAAATAATCGACCTCTACCGCCCAGGCTTCTGAATAAGCATCATTATCGAAGCCAAATGTATGTCCGCAAAGCAGCAATTTGTCCTGTCCAAGCGGAACAATGCTGGCAAATTCATCGGGTTCCGTGCTTCCGAATCGGCGCACAGGCGATACAAGATCTCCGGTACCGCCAAGTTTGGCCCAGAAGCCATCGCGGTTTCCACCACTCACACTGGTGAAACCACAGCAGTGAATAAAGCCAAGGGCATCTTCCCAGCAATCGGTTACCGCACTGCTGCCATTTTCTCCGAAAACCGATGACCAGGCAATGTTGCCACTTTCATCAATTTTGATCACCAGGCCAGTCTCCTGATTTCCGGAACTTATGCTTTTTCCACAGAGCAAATATCCACTCTGTGCTGAAGGGCTTACATTGATCAAGTATGATCCACCTATGGCTTTTTTTGACCACAGGATATTGCCATCCGTTGAAATTTTCATCCAACCCGAAGTGGTTACTGAACCAATGACATTGTACACCAGCAAGATATTGCCGTCGCTTGTTTTTTGCAGGGCTACAGCTTCTGTTGCCTGGGTAAGAGATAGGGATTTTGTCCAAATTGTATCACCATCGGGTTTGAGTTTCATCAACCAAATGTTCCTGTTTCCATTAGTGACACTTTCTGTAAACCCGGCCAAAACAAAATCTCCGTTATTCAACAGGATGGCCGCGTGTATCTGTTCTGAAAAACCAATGTCGTATGACTTTTGAAAATAGCTTTGTGAGGTACTTTTTGTTCCAAAACAGGCAAATAAAAGGAACAATGTGATAATGCGTAGTTGTGTCATCAGTATGAATTGTCCGGCAAAAATAAAAGCCCTGTCCTCATTTCATGTCATTTATCAATCATAGCTGAAAAGACCTGTGTTGGGTTCTGTGTAATAATTTTTGAAACAAGCCATTCAATCCTAAACAAAACTCACTACTTACGCGTTTTCCCCGCAATGAAAAACAATGAACAGATCCGCACCCTGGGGCAACTCAAAAAATCAGGTTACAAGCCTCGCTCTGTCAAAGATGAGCTTCGCAGCAACCTTATAGAGAAGATCAAACGCAAAGAGGAAGTATTTCCGGGCATTTTTGGCTTCGATGACACCGTCATTCCAGATGTGGAAAGAGCCATTTTAAGCCGCCATAACATATTATTGCTCGGACTTCGTGGTCAGGCAAAAACGCGTATCGCACGCATGCTCATCAACTTGCTGGATGAATCCATTCCGGTGGTGGCTGGCAGCGAATTGAACGACGATCCAATGGCGCCCATTAGTCGCTGGGCAAAGGAGCTGATCGCCGAAAAAGGCGATGATACACCTGTGGAATGGCTGTCCAGAGAAGATCGTTATGTGGAAAAACTGGCCACACCGGATGTGAGCATTGCCGATCTCGTAGGCGATGTGGATCCGATCAAGGCCGCCAACTTACGCCTCCCCTATTCTGACGAGCGGGTTATCCATTTCGGATTGATCCCAAGGGCGCATCGCTGTCTGTTTGTGATCAATGAATTGCCCGATTTGCAGGCCAGAATTCAGGTTTCTCTGTTCAATGTGTTGCAGGAAGGAGATATGCAGATCAGGGGCTTTAAACTCAGATTGCCGCTTGATGTGGAATTTGTATTTACTGCCAACCCGGAAGATTATACAAACCGGGGAAGCATCATTACACCGCTGAAAGACCGGATAGAAAGTCAGATCATGACCCACTATCCCGACAGCATAGACATAGGCCGGAAAATCACCGAACAGGAAGCCAGGCTGAGTGAAGATCAACACGCTTCTGTGACTGTTCCGGAGATGCTCAAGAATCTGGTAGAAGAAATTGCCTTCACCGCGCGCGACAGCGAATTTGTGGATCAGAAAAGTGGCGTAAGTGCCCGTTTGACGATTGCAGCATTTGAAAACCTGTGTTCCAGTGCTGAACGTCGCATGTTGCGGAACGCAGAAAAGAATGTTACTGCCAGGATCACCGATTTCTGGGGTGTGGTTCCTGCCATTACCGGTAAGGTGGAAATGGTATACGAAGGAGAGCAGGAAGGAGCCTCAGCTGTAGCGCTGCACCTGATTGGACAGGCTGTCAGAACCGTTTTTCTGCAATATTTCCCCGACCCTAGCAGGTTAAAGCATGGTCAGGAACGCGACCCTTATGGTGTTATAAAAGCCTGGTTTTCTGCGGGAAACATGGTTGATCTGTATACCGACCTTCCAGCCAAGAAATTCCAGCAAGAACTCGACAAAGTAGCTGGTCTGAAAAAACTGGTGGAATCGGCTAACTTCGAAAAAGCTGAAATCTATACCTTTATGGAACTGGTGTTGCACGGGCTCTCCGAGTTTGATCTGCTGAGCAAGGAATTTATCCAGACCCGATGGGTATTTAAGGATCACCTCACCGGGAATATGGGTGATGACGATGATGACGATATGCGGGATTTATTTAATTAATCCCTGGAGCCGGCCGCCAATACATTTCTAACTATTCAAAACGGACTACCATGTTTAGAAATCAACGAGGCGGCTTTCGCATCCCACCAACGCTTATCATCGGTGTTGTGATGGCTGGATTTGCACTCTGCAAATTTTACGGACAAAGCACTGTGAATGACATTACCGGCGAAACCCAACACATCAGCATGACGCCGGAACAGGAGATTGCCATGGGGCTTCAAAGCGCTCCTCAAATGGCGAACGAGATGGGTGGATTAAGCAATAACCAACAGGCAACGGCCATCGTAAAGCAAATTGGTCAGGATGTGGTGCAAAAATCAGCTGCCAGAAACACGCCGTACAAATACGATTTCCATTTGCTGGCCGATCCGCAAACCATCAACGCCTTCGCGCTCCCCGGTGGACAAATATTCATTACCGAAGGACTGCTTATGCGCCTGACCAGTGACGGACAATCGCTGAACAAGCACATGCTTGCCGGAGTTTTGGGCCATGAAATCGGTCACGTAGTGGCTCGTCACAGCGCCGAAAAAATGGCCCAAATGGAACTCGCCCAGGGACTAACCGGTGCAGTCACCATGGCTACCTACGATCCATCCAATCCGAATACCGGATACATCGCGCAGGCAGTAGCGAATATGATTCAATTGAAGTATGGTCGAGGCCAGGAACTACAAAGCGATAATCTGGGCGTACGTTTTATGCTCGAGGCTGGATATGACCCGGAGAAACTTATTGACGTAATGGAAATTCTGAAACAGGCATCAGGCCCAAACCGTGTACCTGAATTCCAAAGCACACACCCGGATCCTGAGAACCGCAAAGAAGCCATTCAGCAAGCCATTCAGGAATGGAAAGGAAGGTTGAATTAATTAGCTAATGTGCTAATTCGATAATTAGCTAATTCTTTAATGTGATAATGTGATAATTCGATAATTGGCTAATGCAGCAATTTGACAATGTGATAATTAACCAAATATCATATTAGCTAATTATCACATTATCGAATTAGCTAATTAATTCTTATCAGGCCAAATATCTCTCGATAATTTGAAGGGGCGGTTGGCAACTTCCCAGGCGGTGTAAAAAGCCAGTTGGGCGCGCTTGGCCAGTGCTTCAAAATTAATTTTATCGGCAGTATCTGTTGGGCGGTGGTAGTCGGGGTGAGTGCCGTTGAAGAAAAAGATTGCCGGGATTCCTTTTTCTGCAAAGTTGTAGTGATCGCTTCTCTCATAATAGTGATTCGGATCATCCTTGGCATTGTAGCGATAATCGAGCTCTAGTTTTGTGTGTTCGAAATTTTGCGCCTCATTAATTTTATGAAGATCGGTACTGATCCTGTCTGCTCCGATCACATATACATAGTCGGGGTTGTCTGCATGACGTTCATCTACTCTCCCGATCATATCAATGTTTACGTCTACAACGGTTTTATCGAGTGGGAAAAGCGGGAATTCCGTGTAGTATTTTGAGCCTAGAAGACCTTTTTCTTCACCGCTCACCAACATGCATACAACCGTTCTTTTTGGGCCAATACCTTTGTCTTTTGCCGCCTGGAATGCACGGGCGATTTCAATTACACCTGATGTGCCGCTCGCATTATCATCAGCGCCGTTGTATATAACGGTGCTGTCTGCCATGCCCAGGTGATCATAGTGGGCTGTTACAAACACGTATTCTTTTTTTAAAACAGAGTCAGTACCCTCGATCACAGCCAGTACATTGGAGCCTTTAAGCTCTTTGGTAACTTTCGCGAGACGAACTTCTACCTTACTTTTTATTTTAACCGGCTTGAATTTTTTCCCGTTTCGCAGATCTGAAAATTCATTTTCCGCTTTTCCGGCTTTTTTACCCAGGATCGCATCTGCCGTGCTTTGAGAGAGGAACAAGCAGTTGATTAGGTCATTGGCGTCTGTACCCATGAAATTACCTTCCGGTTTCCAGCCATAAGTAGATATCTGTTGTCTGTTTTTCTTTACACTTTCCTCGAAATTCGGGTCAATGATAAATACCATAGTCGCCCCTTTGTCTTTCGCCAGTTTTACTTTTTTCCTCCAGTTTAAAGACCAACTTGTGCGAAACTCGGTACCAGTAATCAATGAATTACCCTTTGTATCCAAAGGTTCTCCATCGTAGAAAATCACTGCCTTGCCGCGAACATCGGCCTTTTCATAGTCGTTGTATTTTGCGTCTTCAATGCCATATCCAACAAAAACCAGGTCTTTTATGCTTGTCTTAGGTGCATCACTGGTTAAGGCAGGATATACATAAAAATCTGAGCGGTTTCTGAACTCCTGCGTCCCTACTACCAGGCCAATATCTGACCAGGAGGTTTTTCTCAGTAAAATATTTTGGAAATAGGAATTTCGATCAGCTTTGGCTGCAATACCCGCTTGTTTGAATTGACTCGCTATAAAATCGGCGGCTTTCCATTGTCCAGGTTCTCCGGTTTCCCGGCCCTGAAGTGTGTCGGATGCCAAAACATCCAACAAGGCTTTCAGGTCACTTGCTTTGATGTCGTTTGCAAAAGGCGTCGCATCTGCCAAATCGTAGTGGCGCTGAAAGCCTTTGCCTTCCCCTGTGTAGGAAGTATTCGTATCATTTTCATATCCGGCGTTTCTATTCCCGTCAACTTGTGCAGACAGGCTAAGTGCCAGAAACAAAGAGCATATCAATAATTTGAATTTCATAAAATGTACATTTAATTGAATAGGCCTAAAAAAGACCCTTTTTAGAACTTGCTGAAAAGCGAGGCAATTTTATTGCCAATCCTGCAAATTTTTCAAGAAATAAGCCGAATGCATTCCATTTAACGCTAAGAAACAAATCAGGATACCTGCAGAGTCCGAAAAACCATACAAATATCCTGATTGTACTCTGGTAAAACAGCATGATAAACAGTTGAACAACAGGCATGTTCATCAATAAGCCATGATCAACATGCGATCTTGTTTACCCTTCCTGCATGCCGGCCTCCTTCAAAAGCCGTATTTATAAATATGCGCACCATGGCTTGCGCCAAAATCTCGGTTACAAAGCGGGCCGGCAAAGCAATGACGTTGGCATCATTGTGCTGACGAGCCAGTGCAGCCAATTCCTCAGTCCAGCAAATAGCACATCTGATCCCTGCGTGTTTATTGGCGGCCATGGCAACTCCGTTTCCACTACCACAAATCAATACCCCTTTTTCTGCCTGGCCACTCTCAACAGCCTCGGCAACCGGGTGGGCAAAATCAGGATAATCAACAGAATCTGCCGAGTGGGTACCGAAGTCAAGCACCATGTGCCCTTGTGACTGCAACATGGCGATGATGCCTTCTTTATAGGGAAATCCTGCGTGATCGCATCCAATGGCAATTTTCATAGTATGTACTTTTTAGATCGGTTAAACAGGAATATTTACAGAATTGTTGATCTGGCAGCATCCAGCATGATGCGGCATTCATCCAAACTCGGTGACTGGGCATATACACGCAAAACCGGTTCCGTACCACTGGCCCGGATCATCACCCATTTTTCATCGCCAAACTGGAATTTCCAGCCATCCAGATCATCCACAGATTTGATTTTGTAATTGCCAAAAGCTGTATAGCTACGAGCATTGCACATTTTGATTACTTGCTGCTTTTGTTCTTCCGTAATATGTAAATCGTCGCGATCGAAAGCAACGGCGCCTACTTCCTTGTACACTTCTTCCACAAGACCTTTTAGTGTTTTTCCGGTTTTCGCCATAAACTCAAATACCAGCAAGCCCATCCAAACTCCGTCGCGCTCCGGAATATGCCCTTTTACAGCCAAGCCCCCCGACTCCTCACCACCTACCAAGACATCTTCCTTGGTCATGATCTCTGCAATGTATTTGAAACCAACTTTGGTGATTTCATATGGAAGACCAAATTTCTCGGCCATCTTTTTCATCTTGTCGGTTACGGAAAAAGTAAATACCACTTTACCGTTCATGCCTTTATATTTGTGTAGATACAACAACAAGATCAGCAATAGGTGGTGGCTATCCACGAAGTTTCCATCCTCGTCGTACATGCCAATACGGTCAGCATCACCATCGTTGGCTAGTCCGGCAGTGATCTTCGGGTTTCTTTTGATGGTTTCGCTAAGTAGTCCCAGGTTACGATGTATTGGCTCCGGCGCCTGGCCATGCATGCCGGGATTATTGTCGCAATGCAGAAATACACAACGTGGTAGTAATTTTTTAACAGCGTTTTGACCTGCACCATACATGGCATCGTAGGCTATTTTGCCTGCAGCCGACTTGATCAGTTTCAGATCAAAATTCTGGCGGGCATGTCTGAGATATAGTTTCTCCAGATCAGCTTCCTTCAGCAGATTTTTCTCTCTAAGTTCACTAAATGATGGCAATTCCTTCAAACTGCAAACATCAGGAATCAGTTTTTCCACCTCTGCAATATCTGATGGAATCATTGGTCCGCCATAAGCTGCTTTTAGTTTGAAGCCATTGTATGACGGCGGATTGTGGCTGGCTGTAATCACGATACCAAGACTGGCTTTTAATTTAACCACACCAAAACTCACCATGGGTGTACTCACAAATCCTGCGCTGGCGATATGGCATTGTATGTTATAGGCACCCAGCACCTGAGCCGTTGTGGAAGCAAACAGTAATCCGCCAAAACGGCAATCGAAGCCAATCACGGCTTTTTTCATTTTGTGTTGCTTCATAAACAATGCGGTGGCTTCTGCCACGCGCTTTACGTTTTCTACCGTATAATCATCGGCGATAATTGCCCGCCAACCATCTGTGCCAAATTTGATAGGTGTTGCCATACTTTGCAGTGATTAATTGATTTAGTGAACTGATTGATGTTATGACTAATCCAGGTTTTGAAGCCTTCCAGCTTGTCAAATTCTGTGAAAGAAAGCTGTCATCACAAAGGCAAAATTATTTTTTCAAGCCGTACTTTCGTTGCTCCTTTCCTGAAAATCATAAATTTAATATCCGTTCCGGAAAATTACCCGCTAAATTGAAGGATACTTACAAACAAAAAGGCATGCGGAAGCGCATGGTGGAGTCTCTGCGCAGACGAGGCATCGAGGATGAAGCCGTGCTTACGGCCATGGCTGCCGTGCCAAGACATTTTTTTCTGGAAAAGGATTTTGAAGATCACGCATACGAGGACAAGCCATTTCCCATCGGATGCGAGCAAACCATTTCCCAGCCATTTACAGTAGCCTACCAGACGGCCATGCTCAATATTCAAAATGGTGATAAAGTACTGGAGATAGGTACCGGTTCGGGCTACCAGGCAGCTATATTATCGGTTTTGGGAGCTAAGGTGTATACCGTGGAAAGACAGGAAATGCTGTATTTCAGATCCAAGGTCTTACTTGCAGAACTCGGCTTCAGAACGGTGCATTGTTTTTTCCGAGATGGCACTAAAGGTCTGCCTGAGTATGCTCCATTTACAAAAATATTGGCAACGGCAGGGGCAACCGGAATTCCGGAGCCTTTGAAAGCACAATTGGCCATTGGTGGAATCCTGGTGATTCCCGTAGGTAATCAGGTACAAAAAATGTTGAAAATCACCCGTTTATCAGAAACCGAGTTTAAAGAAGAAGCCTTTGATAATTTCAGATTTGTGCCATTTCTGGGGGGCATTGAGAAGGCATAAATTCAATCGTCTCGCCCTACCCTGATCATTTGTTCCAGCGCATCCAGGTGAGCATGAAATGCGTCACGTCCTTCTTCAGTCGCCTGATAAGTTGTTTGTGGCCTTCGTCCAATGAATACTTTGTTGAACAGGATGTATCCTTGATTTTCCAATGGTTTCAAATGACTGGCCAGGTTACCGTCGGTTAGTTCCAGCGCATTGCGAAGCGTGTTGTAATCCACCATTTCATTGGTCACAAGCAGGGCCATAATTCCCATTCGATTGCGATGATCAAAAGCAGGGTTAATCTTGGCAAGAATATCTTTCATACTTCAGAACGCGATGGAATACTTTGAATAGCAAAGTTATTTCCAAAACAGAATGACACAGCATTTAATAAAGCGTAATTTTGAGCCGAAATGGACAAAAATCTGATTTACGGTCACCACCCGGTTGTAGAAGCCATACGCGCAGGCAAATCTGTGGAAAAAGTATTTTTCCAACAGGGAGAACGCGGTGAAATGGAAAAGGAGATCCGGCACCTCACGAAGGAATACGGCATCACGCTGCAGGTAGTGCCAAAAGATAAACTCAATCGCATGGTAAAAGGTCAACATCAGGGAGTGGTGGCTTACCTGGCGCTTGTTGAATATCAATCCCTGGAAGATGTTTTGCCTTTTGTTTTTGAATCGGGAGAAGTGCCGCTTTTGGTTATGCTCGACAGCGTAACCGATGTACGCAATTTCGGGGCAATCTGCCGCTCAGCTGAATGTGCCGGCGCCCATGCCGTCATAGTTCCACAATCTGGCTCGGCCCTGGCCAATGAAGAAGCCATGAAAGCTTCTGCCGGAGCTTTGTCTCGCATTCGAATATGTCGGGTGAGAAGTCTGTTCAGCACGCTGGAGTGGCTTCAGGAATGTGGCGTTCAGGTAGTAGCTACCGCCCTAAGCGATAGGGCTATTCCTTTGTATGAGGCAGACATGAGTGTCCCAACTGCCATTCTCATGGGCTCCGAAGGCGATGGCGTTCACCCCAAACTGTTGAAAATGTCCGATCAGGTTGTGAAAATCCCTCAGGCAACAGATTTTGATTCGTATAATGTGAGCGTGGCTGCCGGGATTGTGTTGTATGAAGCCTTAAGACAAAGGGTTAATTAGCTAATTTGATAATGTGATAATTAGCTAATTCGATAATGATTTATAAATCAATTAATTATAAAATTACAATAAGTGATTTTGTTGCATTAAAAGAACTGACAAAGTGAATTTCATTAGCTAATTATCACATTAGCTAATTATCGAATTCCTTCACTCTATCTTGCAAAGATCCGGTAACAATAATGCACTTTGTCATTCCGAAAATCCGGGGGAATGGTTTGTTTGGTAATGTCCTGAATGTTTTCTGATTTGATGCCGGAATCATCCAGTTTGAATTTACGGTAGTTGGTGGAGAACCAAATTTCGGCGCCGGGAGCGCAAATCATCAGAGCCTGATTGATGATCCAAACATGATCACGCTGAGTATCCAGGGTGCCTTCCATTCTTTTGCTGTTTGAAAAGGTCGGCGGATCAATGACAATTAGATCGAAATCCCGATCGGTTGGATCCTTTAGCCATTGAAGCACATCAGCTTGTAAAAGCTTATGGTTCTCTCCGTCAAAGCCGTTAAGCACCAAATTTCTGTCGGCCCATTGGAGGTAGGTGTTGCTCATGTCGACAGTCAAGGTTTCGGAGGCGCCACCTGCAGCGGCGTATACCGAAAATGAGCCTGTGTAGGCAAACAGATTGAGCACTTTTTTCCCTTCCGCATTTTCCCTAACCATTTGACGGGTGATGCGGTGGTCAAGAAACAAGCCTACATCCAGATAGTCGCTGGGATTGATGATAAATTTCAGGCTGTTTTCCCGAACGATGAATTCTCCACCCTGACGGGCAAACCTGTTGTATTGCTGTGAGCCTTTTTGTCGCTGACGGAATTTCAGATAAATGCTGTCTGTATGAACTTCCAGCACTGCCGAGATGATCTCCAGACAGTCGGCAAGCCACTGGGCATGCTCGGCTTCCTCCATGCCATGATTCCGTTCGTATTCAGAAACATGCACAAGGTTTTCATACAGATCTATGGCAAGTGGAGTGCCTGGAATATCATTATCATACAAGCGGTAGCATTGAACCCCTACCCTTCTTGCCCATTTACCCAGGTGTTTGCGGTTTTTGGCTAGACGGTTGTGAAATGGTTCCAGTTTGGCATTCATGATTATTCCTGCAGGCCGCGCCCTTCCTTAACAATACGGCCTTTATCGAGCAATTCTTTCATCAGGCGATCCAGTATGCCATTGATAAACTCCTTGCTCTTGTCGGTGGAGTATGTTTTTGAAATTTCAACAAATTCGTTGAGGGTAACCTTGGTAGGAATGGTCGGGAAGTGGAGCAATTCACAAAGCGCCATTTTGAGCATTACCATGTCAAGAATAGCCACGCGGTCGGCATCCCAGTTTTTCAAGGTAGGTTCGATATCTGAAAAAAGAGCGGCATCTTCCTCACAGGTTTTGGTGAGAAGTTCTTCTCCGAATTCCAACACGGTTTCGTCAGATGGTTCGTGCTCTTCGTAAAACTTGCCCTCCAGCGGCATGGCCTTCAGGGTCTTTTTCATGGCGCCACTCACCAGAGAATCGTCATCGGCCCAGTTGGTGTATCGATCTTCCGACATATCGGAAAACAGATCACTTGCTGCCAGGGTGCGGTATAAATTCAGAAGTGCCTTGGAGTGATCCTTGACATCCGGACTTTCCAGTTCGAGGTATTCCTTGTACTCGGGAGTGTCTACGAAAAGATTGTAGAGGGACTTGATGTGGTCCTCATCAATATTTTCACTGACCTTATACTTCTTGGCCAGTTTGGCAAATTCTGTGTGATTGGCCAGACTTTTAGTGCAATCGTTTTGACTAAGCCGTGGACTGAATTTCTTGTCCTCATCTGTTGGAAGATGTTTCGAGGCGCGCTTTTCTGCGTCTTTTTCTGCATACTGGGCAACCTTGAGTAAAACATACAGTTGGAACAGGTACAACTCGAAGGCTTTCCAGATACCATCTTTGTACAACTTTACAACATCCTTCGGGGTGAGTTGCTCATCCCTGTTGAGCATGTATAAAAGTTGCATTACCTTAATACGAACGCTGCGGCGACTTAGCATAAAATTTCAAAAAACGTTTGCGTTGGTGGGTTTAATTGCGCCACAAAGGAAAGAAAAATCCCTGTATACCAGCAATACAAATTTTAAAATTTGGACTCATTCAGTCTCTTTTATCCACCTTTTTTAGATTCCCATCTAAAAAGACCTTTAAAAGCCAATAAAAACCAGTCTTTTTGAGTTTCCGCTTTCCGACAACAAAACTGCTATTGGCTATGAAAAACATCGAACAATTCTTCCTCTTTTGTTCAGGAGTAAACGCTGACATTTTGGAAAAATGCCCTTCCGACAAAAACAAATACGTGGGCATCGGCGCAACCATTTTCTTCACCGGCTTGCTGGCTTTCTTTTCTTCCGGCTATGCCCTTTTCACCGTTTTTGAATCATACTGGGCAGCCATTGCTTTCGGCGCAGTTTGGGGGCTAATGATATTTAACCTCGACCGCTACATCGTGATGAGCATGAAAAACAATGGCAAGTGGTATCGCGACTTGCTGGTTGCCCTGCCCAGGGTCGGATTAGCCGTTCTGCTTGCGCTTGTGATTTCCAAACCTCTGGAAATGAAAATATTTGAAAAGGAGATTGAAGGTGAACTGGTGCAGATGGAGCAAGAAGTGTACAAAGCGCAGGAAGATCGGGTGAAGGATCGTTTTACCGGCGAAATAGCCGCCAACCAGGCGCAGATAAATACACTCAAAAATGAAATCGTCGACAAAACCAGCGCCCGGGACACCTTAACCCGAAGAGCCGTGCAAGAAGCCGATGGCACCGGTGGCTCTCGCAAAAAAAATCTGGGTCCTATTTACCGGGCTAAAAGAGCAGAGGCTGATAAGGCAGAAGCCGAACTGGCAGCTGTTATAGCCCGAAACGAACCTTTGATCCTTGAAAAAGAACAAGCTAATAGAGAACTATTGGCGAAAATTGGTCAGGAGACAGCCACACTACAGCGAAGCCGATATAATGGACTGGCCGCCCGGATGGAAGCGCTAAGCCGGCTTTCCAAAAAAAGTGAAGCCATTTTGCTGGCCAGCATGTTTATCATGTTGCTTTTTATAGCCATTGAAACGGCTCCCATCCTGGTTAAACTCATTTCTTACAGAAGTCCATACGATTACCTGCTGCACGAACATGAGCATGTGTTCCAAATGGCCAATCTGGAAACCACAACCCTGCGCAGCAACGCCATCCACAACAAGCTCAAATTTGACACGGAGACAGGTTTGTACAAAACCACTTCGGCCATCACTGTGGAGAAATTCCTGATCGATCAGAAACTCCAGGAAAAGCTGGAACAGTTGAAAAAGCGGCCTTATGACTGGAAGCTTGGCAATGCGTAGTGATTACGTTGGCTCTTTACCCAGGGATGGATTCCTGGGATGATGGTGTAGGCCTTCCCAGGAATGAGTTCCTGGGATGATATTCTTTTACTGATAAGTCTTCTTTTTTTTCATCTTTGCCACGGGCTTCGTTTTCGAGCCCGTGGCAATTTTTTTATGTGCATGATCTGACATCTGTTAAAGCAGCTCCCTGCAACAATCAGGTAATCATTTAATTATGTAATCCATCGCTTCCTTCTTCTCCAATAGCCATTCAAAAAAAACGAAACAAATGGCCACTTCTAACTCTCCGATCACAGGCGCCGACTCAAAACCTATTCTATCCACGGTTAGCATTTGGAATATGAGCGTAGGTTTTCTTGGTATTCAGGCTGGTTTTGCCCTGCAAAACGGAAATGCCAGCAGCATACTTCAACGCTATGGCGCCGATGTACACGAATTACCCAATTTCTGGCTGGTAGCTCCAATCATAGGCATGATCGTGCAACCTTTGATTGGACATTTTTCCGATAGAACCTGGAACCGGCTTGGACGTAGGAAGCCCTATTTCCTGAGTGGCGCCATTGCTGCCTGTTTTGGCATGATGCTGATGCCCAATGCCGGGGTGCTCGCTGCAGCGCTCCCGCTTGTATTGATGGGCGCAGGCATGCTCATGGTCATGGATGCAGCCTTTAATGTAGCCATGGAACCATTCAGGGCTCTGGTTGCCGACAAACTACCGTCTCAACAAAGAACCCTTGGCTTTTCCATTCAAACAGCCCTGATAGGCGTAGGTGCTGTGATAGGCTCCTGGTTGCCCTGGTTTTTGGCCAACAAAGCAGGTGTTGCCGATACTGCCCCGGAGGGCATTGTACCTGATAATGTGAAATGGGCATTTTACATTGGCGGCATCTTGTTGCTTGGCGCTATTTTATGGACGATCTCCACCACAAAAGAATATTCGCCGGAAGAGCAGGCTCGCTATTCTGGTGAGACCCAACAGGAAGAAACTTCAGGAGGACTGGGACAAATTTTCAAGGACCTGGCCAATATGCCCAAGACCATGCGTCAACTGGGCTGGGTGCAGTTCTTTTCCTGGTTCGGCTTGTTTTCCATGTGGGTATTCACGACTCCCGCCATTGCTCACCACGTTTACGGTTGTGCGATTAACGAAACAGATTCACAGGCATACAGCGATGCCGGTAACTGGACAGGGATCATATTTGGTGTATACAATGCTGTTTCGGCTATTTATGCATTATTCCTTCCCAGAATTGCTGCCAAGCTTGGCCGAAAAAGAACACACGCCCTTTCCCTGGTATGCGGTGGTTTGGGATTGATTTCCATGTATTTTGCCACCTCCCCCAACTTCCTGATTCTCAGCATGGTGGGTGTAGGTATGGCCTGGGCAAGTATCCTGGCGATGCCCTATGCCATGCTTGCAGGCTCTTTGCCGGTTCATAAGATTGGCGTATTTATGGGTATCTTCAACTTTTTTATCACCATTCCGCAGATATTCAGCGGCATCGTGAATCGCCCCATTGTGCAATATCTATTTCACGACAACGCCATGTACGCCATCGTGATGGCCGGTGTTTGTTTCCTGATAGCGGCACTTGCGGTGAATCTGGTAGAGGATAAGGATGACGTTGTTTAATATGATAATTTGATAATGAGATAATTTGATAATATGATAATGAGATAATATGAGACTAAGATTGTGATCTTTTAATCATCAATTAAACCATTATCGAATTATCATATTATCTCATTATCATATTATCGAATTACCGCATTATCAAATTAATTATTCACCTAAACTCATTTCTATATGGATCTAAATGAATTGATTTTCATCGTTTTAGTAGGAGCTGTTTCCGGGTGGCTCGCGGGCCAGATCAGACAAGGCTACGGGTATGGTTTTTTCGGCAACGTAATCGTTGGCATCATTGGAGCCTTCGTGGGTAGCTGGTTGCTTCGCTCGGTATTACACATCAGTTTGGGCGGCGGCTTGCTGGGAACTATTCTTACTTCTGTGATCGGAGCACTGGTTGTGCTTTTTTTAATTGGCCTGGTTAAGAAATCTTGAGTGACCAGACAATTTTCTCAAAAGCTGGCCTGTTGTATGAAGCTCAATTGGCCAGCCTTTTTTATGGTATCATGACCCGGTTTCTGTTTCTCATTACAATATTGGTTTTTGCTCAATGCAAGGATTTCATTGGTAATCGTCACAAAGTGGCGGTGGTGCCAAGGCAGGTCTCGGTGAGCTCTTCACTAAGTGTCGAACCAGGCCGGTGGAGATTGGATCCCAATCAGCAAAAGATAGAACTCATTGTAAATTGCAAGGGAGTAGCCTCATGTACAGTATCTCTTGGGCCGGCACAGGGTGTGAGACTTGAGGAGGTAAACAAATCTGATGATCCGGATTGTTTGAAACTTACGCTTGCGCTACAGGGACATGTGATCCCTCAGCATGTTCCGCTGATCTTTTCAAATGGTGAAGACTACTTTAGTTGGGACTTTCGAATTTTACCGGACAGGACGCAGACGCATCGCAGACATTGATATTACGACTTCCGCCCGCTGCGATCAATGATCATACTACTTGCCTGTTGGGTGCCGAACATTTGCACATCCTGAATATTCACGTGAGCCGGCCGGGTCGCCATAAAGTAGATCACATCTGCCACATCGCTTGATTTCAGCGGTTGAAAATCCTCGTAAATCTTTGCCCGCTTTTTATCTCCGTCGAAGCGATTGATGGCGAATTCGGTTTCTTCTACATGTCCAGGACTTACCTGGCTTACCCGGATGTTATAACTGTGCAAATCCATGCGTATGGCTTTGGTAAGCGCATCTACGGCAAATTTGGTGGCACAATACACATTCCCATTTGGATAGGCCTCTTTTCCTGCGCTGCTTCCCAGGTTTATAATATGGCCGCTTTTTCGCTCTACCATTCCGGGTGAAATACAACGCGTTACATACAGCAGACCTTTCACATTGGTGTCTATCATGGTTTCCCAATGTTCAAGACTTCCCTTATGAATGGGATCCAGGCCTTTCGCCAGTCCTGCATTATTGATCAAAATATCTACCTCACTAAATTCCTTTGGCAGTTTGCTAAGCGCTTTGTCTACTGCTTTTTGATTGCGTACATCGAAAGAGAGGATCATGTTGTCATTTCCATATTCAGATTCGAAATGAGCCTTGAGTTCTTCCAGCCTTTCTTTTCGCCTTCCCGTCAGGATCAACCTATACCCGTTTTGGGCAAATAATTCAGCGGTGGCCTTTCCGATACCTGAAGTCGCTCCTGTTATCAGCACTGTGCCTTTTGCTTCTTTTTTGGGGACTGTTGTCTTTTTAGGTGCCGCTTGCTTTTTGGGTTGTTCTGGACTTTCAGGCTTTGTGTCTTCTTTGATTGATTCGGCTTTTGGCGCGGGAGTTTCTTCCTTTATTTCGGCCATCAAGCTTTGCAGACAGTTGTTCACCTCAGCATCATCGGCATTCTCTAATAAGGCCTTATTCAAATAATGAATGGCTGTTTCCCTATAATCATGCAGGTGTTCGGCTGTCATCAGACCAAGTTTCCGATACACGCCTGTTGAATTTGGCGCCAATTCCAATACCCTGTCCCAGCAATACTTCGCAAACAGATAATCGCCTTTATCCAAGGCCAGATCACCCATCATTTCATAAGATTTGATCTGTTGTTCCGGTTCTATTTCTGGCTCCACGATTTCCGGTGTTTCAGTATTTGTGTCAGAATCCACCTCAATTTCTGTAGGTTCAATTTCTACGGCCATGGGATGCAGTTCAGCTTGCTCTTCTGGTGGAAGTGCAGACAAAGCTTTTTGGTATGCATCGTTTAGTTCCTGACTATCCGGATACTCTTCGGCTGCAATTTTCAGCAGTTCAACGCCTCGTTCAGTGTAGCCCCTTTCAATCCATATCTGGGCGTCGTTAATGGCCTGCTCGATGTAATTAAGTGATTGAGAAGCTGTGTCCTCGGTTTCTCGCAAAGCAGGTTCCTCTTCGGGCTCCGGTTCATACTGGTTTTGAGGAATAATTGGTTCTTCCTCTTTAAATGTTGGTTCAGAAAGTGGTTCCGGAGCAAATACACCTCCTGTTACCGGTGTCTCTGGCAATTCAGGTTTAGGCTCCGGTTTGGGGAGTTCTGGTGCCTGTGACTGCTTGTCGAGATTTTTATATTGATCATGCCAGCTGATCAATTCAAACCTGTCGAAAAACCGGTAAAAATCATTCGCCTGAAAATCTTCAAAGCTGATCATTTTACGGTTTCGAATGGCCGTAATGATGTCACCGGTCTGATTGGCAATCGTACGAATAACATCCAGTTCCTGTTGCAGTTTTTCCTTGCGTGCCGGTTCGGCATTTTTATATACTTCACTCAAATCCAGCCAGGCAGTTTGCCAATGATTCATGTAATGCAACAAATTCACCATTCTATCCAACTCTGTCTTTACCACCTTGCCATCCTCATCCACACCATCCACCAATACCGGCACCAATGGACGGTTTGCCGGGAACTGACTCAGGCAATCCAACAGCCCTTCCATGCTGTTTCTTTCCTTTAAAAAATTATCGCTAACCAACAGCAAAACCGGTTCGCCTGCATTGGTAATGGATGTTGAAAAGTTGCCATCAACTGAAGACTGATGTTCGAAGGGAATGCCTATCCGGGATAATTGATTGTCGATTTGTTGAGCCTGGGGAGCATTGGTGCCGGAATAGGCGAGGATGATTCGATTCATTATTTGGTATTGGTTGTTGAGCGATTATGATTCATTAAAGGTGAGAACCTTGTGGTGATTAAATGAGTAAATGATTACATGATGGTTGATTTTGGAGGTTTACTGGAGAGCTGAATTTACCAGATCAGCAAAATGTTTTTTGAATGATTCATATCGGGAAGTTGCCGGTCCATCGAAACCTGTGTGTACCTGCAAAACCTTGTCATTCTTATCCAATATGACCATGGTTGGGAAAGATATCACTTTGTTGAGTGCCGGGAAAAATTCTTCGGCAACTTCTTTCCTGGCCACGCCTGCATACACGATATCAAAAGGCAAATTCAGTTTCTTTTTGTATTCGATCAGGTGCATGTTTGCAGCGGATTCATCTTTAGCTCTTTCAAATGAAAAGCTGACAACGGCCATTTTGTTCGCCAGATCTGGATTTTCTTTCATAAATTCTGTGAGAAACAACAGTTCGTCCTTGCAATTCGGACACCAGGTTCCGGAGATGGTGAAGATCTTAAGTTTTCCATCAAATTCGGAAGAAGGATATTTGATCTCTTTGCCCTCAGGAGTTTTTACCGAGAAAGACAATTGCTGCCCTGATTTCACCTGGGAAATTGAGTCCAATGGGGTCAGTTCAAAGTCATCGGATTGCCAGCTTGTCCATAGCGTTTTATAATGCGTTCCAGAGCAAAACTCCCCTTGTAAGGAATCACCTTGAACAGCCCCGGAAAACAAAAAGGCGTGGGCGCCATCGAAACAGGAAAGCCAGAAATCGCGGTCTTGAATGGTCCCTTCCAAAAAGCGATAATCACCGGTTTCAGTCCTGAATGTACCTTCCAGGTGGTTGCCATCCTGTTTAAATTCAGCCACGGCTCTTTCAGGATCTTCATCCGTTTTCTCCACACCTAAAAAGGTTGCCCAATCCCCGCTTAGGTCTGCCAGTGGCTTTTTCTCCATGGTGGTGAAGCGATAGTCACGCCCTGCGTGAGCATAAAAAGGTATCTGATAATCTTCTCTGGTAAGTACTCGCCAGTATCCCTGCATAACCCCACCACGTATCTCTGCGTGTATGTAGGACTGGTATTCAGGGAACCAGATGTTCATGGTATCGCGCGCCAGGGATCGGTCGCGTCCGTATTGAATGCTGTCTACGCGGATGCGCTCGCTTCCATTGATGAATTCCACATAAAAGCGATCGTTGTCGAGGTATTTGATCTCAAAATTGAAAGGAAGTTCGCCTGGCTTGATCTGGTCATATAGCAGAGTAACTTCTTTCTTTTTTCTGGCGGGGATGGTAAAATGCTCCAGCTCCAAAGCTCCCCGCCAAATTCCGGGCGCCACTTTTGAATAGGTTGCGTCGGGTGAAATACAGGCGCTCAATCCAATGATCAGCAACAGAAACAATCCAGGGTAATTTCGCATACAAAATGATTTGCAGGCAAAAGTACATTAAGGGTCTGTCTGAAAAATACTTAATGGGCTAAAAATGTATCTTTTAGAACCTGTCCCGCATGTCTTTTTTGGGCAATAATCCCCGCTATTCCCCTCAAAAGGACAATTGTCCAGAACCTAAAATCTACTATTTTTATCTCCATCAGTTTTTTCAGACAGACCCTTATTACCATACAGAAAAAAAGCCCGAACAACATCAAAAGGATGTGCCCGGGCTTTTTTGCTCCGTGAATCAGGGTAAGCTTAACGGATGCGTTTCAGCAGGAAATCTGCGAGGTACCCCGCAACTTCACCTACTGCGAAGAGAACGAGTGTAACGGCAATAATAAACATGATTAAATATCAGATTTTGGTTAAAGAAAAATGTAGCATAGCGCGAGTTGATTCGCTTGCATGTACATAGCCAATAACAATGCCAATATTTTGAGAAACGGTAGAGAAGGTCAGGTGAGTGACAAAATTTGGGAGGCTACGGAATAATTCCATATTCTGATTAGGTAGTAAAGTCTGTCATTCCATGGCCTTAAGTAGCTCCAAAGCCTGCTCCTTTCGCGCGGTACCCTTTAATTCTTCCAAGAGTTGTTTAGCGCGGGCATTATCCCCTTTCTGGATGAGTGTCAGAGCGCAACGCCATTTCGCGATGTCTTGCCAATATCCTGCTGGAATGCGATCAAAATACGCGATGGCTTTTTCCCACTGAGCATTTTGCATAAATGATTCTCCCGCATAAAAAAGCATTTCATCCGTAAGAGGCTGTATCGAATCCAGGCGGACAAGTTGTTGAGAGGCCGAAGCGTAATCACCATTTTTATAAGAAACTATGGCTTGTTGGACATCTTCCGGTACGCTGTCATTTCCTCCCATAAGTGTTACCGGAGGTGGGTAGGGAGTGTTTATCAATTCCAGCGCCATTTGTCTGGCATCTTTTTCTGGTGGTTGTTGAATCGACTTCCATACTGCTGTAATGATGACAAATGCTGCACAGGCTGCGGCCAGCCACCAAAGTCTTTTATGTGAAATTGTGCGTTTTGGTTTTTCAGGACTTAGCCGATTCACGCTTATCTCCTTCCCTAGTTGTTTTTTCAACCGGTGGTTGTCGAGGGCTTTTAATGCAAGATACAATTCCAGTTCTGAAGCCAGTTCTGTATTGTTCTTCAGTTGATTTTCGAAGGCTATTAAATCCTGACCGCTCAGTTCTCCAGCCACATAATCCCGAATTAGTTTTTCGTAACCATCATCCATGGGTCAAACTTTATTAAATTTTCGCACTACTACTAATATTCACTGTGATTAAAGAAATCTGTACCCGGATACTCAACGGTGATTTTGAGATCGGGTTTTGGGAAAAAACTAGTGTTTTTTATATAATGCAAATTACTGAAAATGCAGGTTTACCAATAACTACATATTCAGGTTCCAGCCTTTATCAATCGCCATTATTTTGATATGATTTCTGAACTGACTCATGCAGTCCTGCTTTTTAGCAGTTACACCTTTGGCATTTTTCAATCCATATTTTTCAACCAATTTACCCACTTTAATACCATTTATAATGTTGTCTTTCAACAAATTGCGACAGGCTTCGCTGAGTTTTTCCATGGCATTACTTACTAAAACCAGGTTGCGTTTACGCTGAGTTTCCAATTGTTCTTCTGTTTCTACTTTCTCCAGTAAATCAAATTCAGATTCAATCCCAGTATCTGAGATTTGGTTCAAATAATTTTCCTGCTGCTTGAGTAAGCTCGTCTCCCCTCGCTGCTCCATCTTCCAAAAATTAATGGCCGTTTTTAAGAGGTAAGCGCGAATGTTTCCATATTCCAGATCACCACTCATCGCTTTATCGCGAATGCGCAACACGGCATCGCAATAAATATCAGGCGCACGATCCTTTGGACAGCTTTCACGATAAATGAGCCAGCCGGTCGTGTATCCAAAATGAGCTTTAAAGAATCCTGACAGAGCATGTTCGTCACCAGAGGCAAAGGATTCGAATTCCTGTTTCGTCAATATGGTTGTCCGTTTTTTTTAATAGGTTAAAGGTAAAACACATATTCAAAATACATATCGAAGCCTCGCATTTTTCCAATGGTGCATTATGTAAGAAAGCAGTTGTTATTACAGGCTTTGACAGCAAAACCGTTCAAGTGGCAAGTGGATTGTTATTTTGTTAGCTTGCCATGGTTGTGCTCAGTAAGCTTTTTATTACACAGTTTTCCAATAATTAATATTGTTAATTCTACAAAAAACTAAATATTTGCCCTGTATCACCTCAAGTTTGATAAAACATCTTCCGGATGTTGGCACAGAATCAAAAAACCATTTTTCCAAATCAATCCATAAGCCTATGAAAAACACCATCATTATTTCGCTTTTTCTTGTTTGTTGTTCTTTTGGCGTGTTGCGCGCCCAGCCTTATGCCCTAAGTGTCACCCCATTAAACGGTTCTACCACTCAGTTTAGCTGTAGGGTTTTGCAAACCGGCAGTTCCACTTGGAGCAATGGGGATTTGATTACCTGGATTTTCCCCGACGGGCAAATGCAGCAAAAGGAAATTATTAAGAATGGAAATACAGCTTTAAATTATGAGGTAACATGGGCGCCCTATAACACCAATGTCAATGTTAATACCGTACAAGCTTACATTGCTAAAAAAGGCGATACTGGTGATCCAGCAAAAGCAGTAGTACCTGGGAACCCTACACCAGTATTCAGTGGCGGTTCAAGCACAACTCCGATTAACATAAACTTCCCAGTAGGTCGAAGCTGGAAAGCAAGCTATACCTGGGAGTTTGCTCGTGGTAAACATAATTTTCTGGTTTTATCCTACAAAAAGGAGTTTTGTGATTTTCCAACTGCTCAATTTGATATCGTGTTACCCCCTGGCGTTGAAATGGTGGACACCCTGAGTTTCAAATCTGAATATATGTCAGTTGATGAAGATACCATTATTTTGGGAGTAACACCTGAATTGAACCCGTGTAACTTTTATCTTAAATTAAAATTAGATACCACCGTTGCCATAGACAGTATTTTGAATGTGTTCATTAGATCTACTCTTTGCGATAGAGATGATGCGGGCAAGCCAAAAGTCAATCCACCATTCGACACGATCCCATTTCAAGTAAAAGGAGAACCCCACGACCCCAACTATAAAGAGGTGGATGTAAAAAAAATTGCCAAGGGTAAGAATAGTCCTGTAAAGTTGGTGTACACCATACAGTTTCACAACGATGGTGAAGCACCTGTATCCAATGTTACTGTTATTGACACTTTGCCGCAAGAGCTTGATCCATCATCTTTCAATTTAATTAATCTACCCAAGATGAATGGATTGATGTTTAATGGCTTTAAATCAGATTCTATTAATCCATATATTAAAAAGATATTTTTTAAACGGGCTCCTAACTTTGCCGGTCTTCCAGGATTGAACCAGGCCAACCCAAAGTATAGTTTTGACCAAACCATTTATCGCTTTTCCTTTGAAGTCAATACAATTCCAGGGATCCAAAAACCTATAGATAATAACGCAGCCGTATATTTCCATCTGGACGATACCACCCAGTTGCCAGTAGTAATAACCGGGATAGCCCGTGTGGATCTTGAAGAAAACACTGATAGTACAAGCACAAACCAATGCTGCCAGGATTGTATTTGTTTGTGTAAATGCTTGTGCTGGGTTTGGGGCTTGCTCGTCATTTTACTGCTTGTTGCCTTATACTGGATGTACAGGAGGAGAAGGCCAAGACACAAGCCTGAAAGCTAACACAGCACCTCTTAGCCAGAACCATGAAAACATCGGCAATATGATTAAACAGATTGGTGGGAATTTATTTCTCAGGGCAATGGTTGTTTCAACCCTTGCCCTTTTGGTATTTATGGCCATTGCGCAGGGATCTGGCAAGCCACAGGCAAACATTGATCCTGAACCCTTGATCAAAAAACTCAACACCTTACTGTCCAACGACGAATATGAGGCTGCCATACCATTGGCTGATTCTGTTGCAAGGATCTTTGAGGCAAATGGTATGCGAGATGCTTGGTATAAGGCACTGACAAAAAAAGCAATAGCTCAAAAATATGCCAGCAAAGCTGAGAATGGAATAGTAGAATTGCAATCGATTATCGAGAGGCAAACAATTGATGACTGCATTACTGCAAATCTTAACGGGCTTTTGGGGTACGCCTGTTTAAATGCCGGACAATACGAAATGGGCGCCGAATATTACGAGCAGTGCCTTGCAGGTTTGGTTAGAAATCATTGCGAAAGCGGAATCGGGTTAGCCTACATGAACCTTGGTTTTTCCTTAAAAGGGAAAGGAGATTATCGCGAAGCTCGCCAATATTACCTCGCTGCCATTCCCCTGTTGACCAAACAGGGAGATACTACTAACCTGGAAAAAGCTTATATTAACCTAAGCGACATCAGTCGCTATATTTTCGATTTTAAAGCTGCACGTGAGTTTGCTCAGCAGGCCTTTCAGTTTAGTCAAGACATGGCCATGCTTACGGAGCATCTGGGTTTATCAGACATTGATGAAGGCCTGTACAGTTCTGCTCTCACCCATTTTTCAAACTCTTTAAAATACGGATCACCGCCTGAAGACATTTACAGGTTTATGGGGAGCTGTGCTGAAAAACTGGGGGATACGGTTAAGGCCAACTACTATTTCAACGAAGCACTGAAAATAGCCCCTGACACCCGCGATTCAGCCATCGTGCGGTATTACATAGGTAATGCCTTGCTCAATCGGAAACAACCAGAAGCGGCTTTACAGGTTTTCCAACAATCGCTTCACGGATTTTTCCCAATACTGGCCGACAATAATCCTTCAGACAATTTGGAGGTCGGGCTTGCGAAGGATTTTTGGTCGATCGCCTTGTTGTGTTGTAAGGCTAAGGCATTTCGGGATATATATTTAAAAAGCAATAACCCAAGCGACTTGAAGCAAGGTGACATCGCCATAAAAACGGCGGTTGTAGCGATCGACTCTCTTCGGTCGGGCATGAAAAATGAAACATCCGGACAGGATGCCGTGGATTATGTTTATGCTACTTATGAAACAGCCATTCAGATATCCCGACAGTTGGAAAAAGTGGAACCTGGCGTCGGCCATTTGTCTAACGCTTATGCATTCGCAGAGCGGTCCAAGGCCAATACGCTAAAAACCAATTTAGCAGAAAAAGACCTGAGGCAATCAGCAAACATACCGGATAGCTTATTATGGCAGGAAAATAAAGCAAAAGCTTTTGTTGCGCGTTGGGAGGGCAAGAACCAGGACAGCCTTTTATCTGCCATTCGCCACCTGGAAAAGATCCGTAATGCCATTGAAAAACACAGCCCTTTATTGGCATTGGCACGGGCGCAATATCAGGTTACGCCACTGACATCTCTTCAGCAAAATCTTGATTCCGACGAATTGCTGCTTCAATATTTTTGGGGTGATCAATCGGTTATTGTTTTTTCTCTGCGTAAAAACGGGGTCAATATTCACGATATACCCATCACAGAAGCGCTGGAAACTTCCATTCGCCAGTTTGAAGCATCTCTAACCGACTACCAGGGAAAGTTAAGTGATTATGAAACGGCTGCCAATGAAGTTTACCATCAATTTTGCGAACCGGCATTGGCCAATGTCGAGGGGGTGAAACGCTTACTGATCATACCGGATGGGCCACTCAGCACGCTGCCTTTTGAAGCTTTTCAAGCAGAAAAAGGACGTTATTTGATCAAGGACTATTCCATAAGCTACCACTGGTCGGGCGCCTTGTGGCTACAGGCCCGCAAAAGAGGTATGGAAAAAGGATTGGCGAACGGATATGCAGGTTTTGCCCCAAAATACAAGGCGAATTCGAAACCCATGGCCATGCTGGGTAATGGATTAAGCGATTTGCCGGAGGCCAGAAAAGCAGTAGAAGAAGTCGCCAAAACCTGGTCAGGGAAAGTATTTCAAGGGTCTGAGGTCAGCAAAGCGCTGTTTCTCAAAAAAGCCGGAAAGTTTGACATTCTGCACCTGGCCATGCACGGCTTGCTCAATAAAGATGTCCGAACGCAAACCGGTTTGGCATTCCCGGTTTCCGGCGACAGCATTGAAATATTAAACACTCTTGAAATCAGTCAAATGGAATTGCCGGCTCAACTGGCCGTGCTTTCCGCCTGTAACACAGGCAATGGGGCTGTTTTCCGCGGTGAGGGTGTGATGAGTTTATCCCGCGCTTTTGCCCTGGCCGGCTGTCCGGCATTGACTGCTAACCTCTGGGAAGTACCCAGCGTTGAAACCAATAAAATTACCACTGCTTTTCTACAATCGTTGAAGAAAGAAATACCAAAAGATCAGGCTTTGCGTGCGGCCAAACTGGCATTTATAGAAAGTGCAGACCCGGCGAGGCAACACCCGTTTTTCTGGGCTGGCCAGGTGCTGATCGGGTATGAAGGTCCTGTGCGTCAGCCTGTTCCCTGGTGTTTGTATTCAATAGCTGCATTCGCTTTGGCTGGAGTAATCTTTTTCGCCTGGCGGTATTGGCGCTCTCTGAGGTGATCATTTTTATTGTCTATCACCCTATTGTGGTGCAGCATAATTTTATATGTAAGGTGGATTATAGGAAACCGAACACTTTTTATTTTACCACAGATAACACAGATTTTCACAGATTGCCTTCGGCAATACTTTAATTAATCTGTGAAAATCTGTGTTATCTGTGGTGAATATGGCTAACTAGGGAGTGTTTGAATTTTCCCTCCCGTACAAAAACCGGACAGTCAATTTTTCTATTCAATTATTTCAGTTTTTTTGAAGCTCGCTTAAACCGTTGATAATGTGCTCATTATTCAACTTAAAATGGCATGTCATTTCGTTTTGAAAGAAAAATAAGCGCAATAGAACTAGTTTTAAGAACTCGCATTTTAGGGTTGGTGCATTCTATAATAGAATCAAGTTTCTCCATAAAATTTAAATACCCTAAAAATGAAAAAAGAAAAAAATTCATCCCAAGAACTCTCAAAAAATCTGGAGCTGGATAAGTTGCTAAACATGGAAATTGAATTTCCAAAAGATTTTGAGAAAAATCAAAAAGCAAAATTTGATAAATTAAAGGATCCTGAGATTTCCTTTTCCAAACATCTGGAATTTGAGAAGCAACAGTATAGAAACCAGGCATTATTAAATCAAGGGTTAACTGCTAAGTATAAACCCGTTTTAAATCCTGCCATGACGGAGTGTGGGAATGGAGATTTTCAAGAGAAAATAGATCTCTCAGAATGGCAGGGTGCCTACGGCGATGTAAGAAATATTCCGGGCAGTTTTACAGACGGATTTATAAGCGGAGCCATTAACAACGGTAATTCTCATCAAACCTGGGTTGGGCCTGGTACTGATCCAAATGCCCCTATTCAGACCATAGCTCCTAGTTCTGTTGGTGCCGTAAGAATTGGAAACAATGTCAATGGATACGGTGCTGAATTGATATCAAAAACATTTATCGCCAGTAAGAGTACCATCAGTTTTTGGTATGCTACGGTTATGCAAAACCCAATTGGGCACCCACCAAGCGACCAGCCCTTATTTTGGGTTAGAGTTACAGATGCAGGTGGTGCCATAATTCCCGGAGCCTTTGATTTTGGAAACGGTTCGGATAAATTAATCGCCGATAAAAACAATCCATTTTTCAAGTCTATTGGAGATGTTGTGTATAAAGACTGGAGTTGTGCTCAAATCGATCTTTCATCACATATTGGCAGACAAGTAACCATTGAATTTATTGCAGGAGATTGTGGTTACGGTGGCCATTGGGGTTATGCATACATTGGTCGCTACTGTGATACTTGCAAAGGTTCGCCAACAGGAACCATTAATTACGACTGTGATAATAGCCATCAGTGTGGAAATGGAACATTATGCTTTGAATACACATTGCCTCATACTGTAGACGCGCAGGGCAACACAATTACCGGCACAGTTGATATCAAGCTCGATATCATTCAAAACGGGATATTGATCGCATCACTAAGCAGTCCAACATTATCAAGCGGAAATAATTATTGTTTTGCCATAGACCCAAGCACCATTTCAGGGTTAAACCTTGGTCTGGGAGGCTTTGATTTCATGGTGAATGCCAAGTTTATGATTGGTTCAACTGTAGTGGCGACGAAAAAAATTGGGAATCCACAATCTGGAGTTGCCAAAGGACTGAATAATGACTATATGGTAACATGTAAAACATGTGATGACTATAAAAATGAAATAGAGGCTGAACTACTCAGAAAGTGTAAAGGCAAGGCCAACAAACTGGAGCCTTATGTTTGTAAATGCCCCGATAACGACGCTGAATCTGATTGTGGATGTTCAGGTAAACCACAGGATGAACAAGTGCCGAAAGACTGCTGCGAGAAAGCTAAACTTCCAAAACTGGAACCTTGTATTAGCCTTTCCTGGGGAGATAGCGCATGTGACTGTTTGGAAACTACTGACTTCGAAGTCGCGTGCATAACCGTATGCAACAAATATGAAAATGTAAGTTTTGAAGATTTCAGGATCAGCAAAATTGTTATCACCGATGGAAATGGAAATCCGGTTCAAAATCTTCCCAATGGTAAACCTTCCATTGAACTAGTTCCATCAGGAGCCATTTGTTTTGGTGATATTCCACCTTGTGAAAAAGGAAATCCTTCATGTATCAGCCGGGAATTGGTCATCAATACCCTGGGAGCAAGAAGCGGCAAATATCAAATAAGACTTCAAGGAATTTGCTATAAAATTCGCTTAAGCCAGCAAACAGAAATCTGTTTCGACATAACATTATGTGGGGATTAACTTGTTGGGAACTCACATTTTGGCGAAAGTGCATTATGTAAACAGCAATGCCAGGAAGAAGTGTCTGACTTTGAAGTTTTCAAATGATTCAGACACTTCTTCAACACTTAAAAATTCACCATAAAAAATCAACATACTTATGAGCAATTACGCAATTGACACCGCTTCCAGATTCGGGGATATTCCTTTTGTTGAGTTCACAAAAGACCTGGTCACCGGAGTTTTTGACTCACTCGTTGACGCCCACGTTCTCCAAATGGAGGAATACGCCACCTTTGTAAATTCTCTAACCCAGGATTTATCCACCTATATCAACAATACCCAGGATGGCGTAACATTTGAGCAGATCTCAGAATTTGTTCAAGGCTATGACTTGCCAACCATTGATAATTCGGCTTTGGTTTCTGTATTGAGCCAGCTACAGGCTCCATCAGCAACAACTGCTCCTACGCCAGCCAATCCAGATCCAAGTTCGCCTGCTACACCAAATACCTGGTGGGGCGGCTTGATAAATGGATTGGCACCAGCCGTTACGCAATTGATTGATAAAATAAATCCAGATGAACACATTGCCGGCTTAAGCGAATTGGACAAGTATAACAAGGACGTTCTGGCTGGAGCTGCCACCATTACAGTACCAAACTACAAGCAAATTCACGATGCCATTGCAGCCCTTATTACTTCCAATAAATATGGCTTGCTTCAAACCATGGCCAAGCAAGGTGTGATGCGATTGGTGGTAACAGAAGGTGAAATTGAAACCAAAATAACCTTCTCTACCTGGAATAACTCGTCAACAGAAAGCACATCTGACAACTCCAATAAGGTAAAAATCAGGTATAAGGATAAAAGAGGTGTGTTCGGAAGAATTTTCAACGGCCGGGATAAAACAAAGCAAAGGACCGTTACTGTGAATACTGCCAAATCATACCAAAGAGATTCCAGCGGTACCAAAGTGGATATTTTTGGGAGAGTACTGATCAAATTTAAAACAGATTATGCGCCTCTAAATGGATAAGCCATGGAAGACTTTAAAGAAGTGTCTCTGGGCTTTGCAGAATTTGTATCTCAACTAATTCAGGAAACATTTGATGCGGTGCTCTCATCGCAAAACTATCAATTGGAGAAGTATGCGGAACTAGAGGCAAAAATGAACTTGCCTAACAATGTGTTTGCTGAGTATTACATTACCAATGAGCAAATAGAAACCAAAAAACTGGAGCATTTCGGGTTTAAAATTGAGCCTCAAATGCATGTAGATGAAGATCTCAGACAGTTTATTGCCGAAACCTTTGATTTGGACCAGGGCCTGATTTACAACAACAAACTCACCGGACTGGGATCTGATTTGATCAATGGATTCATTTCAGATTTACTTGTTCGCGAGCGAAAGAGCATTCTGAATGCACTCTTAAACAAATCAGGAGTTTCAAATCTGGTAGTAGACTCGGGTGAGATTTCCGCCAAATTGGAGTTAAAAAACTTGTTCTCAGGAGAAAATGCATACCCGGTAAGTCCAAGTTTACAAAAGATTGAGCAGGACGTTCTGACCAAGGAGAAAGTAAAGCTTCCTACGATTGCCAAGGAAGTAGATGTTATCAACATTAAGGATGCCCTAACGGGACACAGCACAGTACTCATTGATAAAAAAACGGCCAATGATATAGGTAGTTCGAATTATCAGATTCCAAATGTGAGATTGTCGGCACAACCAGCCAAACTGAATAGTAGCAGCAATCTTTATTCTGAAATAAAAATAAACTTCAAAACAGTATGACCGGGATAATAATTGAAGAATTAATACTGGTAATTGCCCTGACTAAAAATCTTGGCTTTGATATAACCAGTTTAAGTATTAAGCTTCCTAGTGGGGATAATATTGTCATACAGTAAATCTTCTGGAATAACCTCAACGCCTAGGCACTAAAGCTACTTTCCAGTGAATACTATTGTTATTATTAGTACCGAGTTTTCCTCTGTCTATAAGGGATAGCTTTGTGAACATCATTCAAGCACCGAGCTATTTCTTATTGCAGAAAACGATTTGAGTGTACAAAATAATTAAAGTAAGCAATCAATAACCACCATAAATATTTAACCATGTTCCAAAAAATTAGCCACTCAACGGGAGTTACGGATGAGGAAGAAATCCTTTTTTCCACGCCTTTCAATTATCTTTTTCCCGAAGCGGCACGATCAGCCGCCTGTTTGCTCCCTGTAAGCCTCAATACTATCCAGGGTTTGAAAGCTCTCGGCAATGCCATGGCCGACAATGGATCCATTGGAGATCCGGCCGGACAAGGCGACAGTCAAATCGACGCTTTGTTTACCTACATTGGTCAATTTATTGATCATGACATCACGGCCAGAACAGACAGGGATACTACCATTTCTGACTTGAGCAATGAAAGCGCCATCACACCTGCTAATCCCGATAACGTTATTAAAACACTCAAAAATGGTCGCCGTCCACAGCTCGATCTGGATAGCGTATTTGGAGAAGGTCCTGGCCTTGCTGGAAGTACCGCCCAGGCAAAAACTCAATCACAGATATTGTATAACAATGATTTAAAGCTCAATCTATTTAAAAACGGTAGCCGAATTGATCTGCCCCGCCAACAGATAAACAATCCTGATCCGGTACAGCAAGCGATTATAGCAGATGGTCGCAATGATGAAAACCTGAATATCAGTCAGATCCAGGCGCTCTTTTTGAGCTTTTATAATCATGTTTACGATGTATTGAGTGGCACAAAAGAAGAAAAATATATCCGCGCAAGACAATTGGTTCGCTGGAGCTACCAGTATGCCGTTGTTCACGACTACCTGATGGCAGTGTGTGATCGAAATATTGTGCTGGATGTGTTGGCCAATGGCCCACGCTTTTACAGTTCCACGGCTGGCAAGGGAGAAACTTTTATGCCTTTGGAGTTCTCCGTAGCAGCCTTTCGTTTTGGCCACTCCATGATCCGTCCGTTTTACAAGTTGAACAATACAAATTCAGCTGTACATTTGGTTAACATGGCGGGTGGACTTCAAATTCTCGGTCCAAATGCCCGCGCAGATAATTTTGATGACGATGGACAATTTGTTTCAGGACTGATGATTAACTGGAGCAATTTCATTGGCAATTCGGCACAAAAAGCGCGCAAGCTGGATACCAAGATTGCGCACGATCTGTTCACGCTTCCATTCCGTCCAAGTGGCGATCCGATCCTCAGCAGCCTGACTACCAGTAACCTGGTTCGCGGATACAGTTTGAGCATCCCAACCGGACAGGCTGTGTGTGATGCCATGGGTATTATTCCACTCAGCCCAAGCGAAATAACCAGCACCGAAGATCCTGCCATTGCGGCTGTGGTTACCGCGAACAACTTCGATACGCGCTCACCGCTTTGGTATTATTTGCTTCGCGAAGCAGCCGTACAACAAGGTGGGGAACGATTGGGCGAAGCAGGTAGCCGTATTGTGGCAGAAACCCTGATTGGTTTGCTAAAACAAGACCCCAACAGTTATATGAACAACTTACACGACCCGGCCATCACCGATACCCACATTGAGGTGACTGGTGGCGCTTATGGTAAAATTTCAAACTTCCGAAGCTTGCTGAAGTTTGGCGGAGCTGCCGGATTGTAATCTTGCTCTGACAATTAACATGAGTCATCCCGAATTTTGGATTGGTCCAGAATTCGGGATTTTTTATTGACAAAAAGAAACCTCCTGTAAATTTGGGTATCTCACCACACCAAAAAGACAGGAGGTCAATATGTTTAAAATACTACAGCAAAATAAGTCCAATTCTGTTTATCAGCCAAATTCAGGCACATTTCTACTTCTTAGAGTTGAGCAATACACCAAACAAATTCTTCTGGACTTAGATGTTCAACTAGACAAACGCTTGGTACACACATTTTTAGATTTATTTGGTATCATATTGATGTTTAGAAACCGGGCTATGGGTTTGCTACTCAGTGAGTTAGGTGGTTTCATTAAAGGGTTCAAGCATTCGCCAGCAGGCACTAAGCGGATTAGTAATTTGCTCAGGTCAAAAAAATGGTCCTCGGACATAATTGACACACATTTGTTTGTACGCGCCAAGGATCGCATTGAAGATCTATGCCAGCGAGGCAAGCGGCCGCTCATACTATGGGATGATAGTCGAGTAGAAAAGCATGAAAGTTGGATGGCCGAAGGGCTTTGCAGTGTATTTAGTAGTAAAGGTCAGCGGCTTACCAAAGTTCGCAAGGGTTTTTTCACACCACCTACAGGTCGCATATGTGTACCAGGTTTTCAATGGACAGGGGTGTTTTTGTCTCATTTGGGTGGTGTGCCAAGTGTATGTCATATGAGTTGGTGGACAACCCGAGGTAAATTCAAGGAGGATCCCGACAATATTATTTATCGGCTATTAAGAAAATTACATCAGCATATTGGTAGGGCGTTGGTTCATGTACTGGATCGGGGATATGCCAACGAAAAGATGCTTCGTTATCTATTTAAGTTTGAACAAGATTTTATCATCCGTTGGAAGCAAAACCATCTGTTGGTTCATGCAGAAAAAGGCTGCAAGAAAACCCACTTATTAGCCCGATCTTTTCCAGGCAGGACAAGTAAAATTGTAGGAGATAAAGTCCGACAAAAAAACAAAAGAATCTCTATTGATTGGACAACTGTAAATCACCCAGATTATCCTGACAATCAACTTGTTTTGATAATTGTAAGAGACAAAAATAACTACAATAGCCCCCTGTATTTAATTACCTCACTACATGTCTCAAAACCACACCAGGCATGGGAAGTGTTCTTCAGTTACTTACACCGATGGGAAGCAGAACAAGGATTCCGTTTCCTAAAATCTGAAATGGGCTTGGAATCACCAAGACTTTGGTTCTGGGACAACAGAATGAAACTAATGGCAATTGTAACTTTGGTATATGACTTTTTACTCACTATGGTGAGAAATTGGAAAAGTTGGGTGCCAATCTTTCTATCTGATTGGGCTCATCGAACAGGAAAGCGGTACCGAGAATCCTCGATACCGCTTTACAGACTAAGAATGGCCATCGCTAATTGCCTATACTTTTGGTGGGCTCAAAATTCGGGATGACTCATGTTTTTTCAAAGTGTATGTAAATATATAATCAATTCGGAACAGGATCACAATACCTCAAACCCATAGTTTATAACCTCTTCAAGAACCTTAAGGTCAATATCCTGTAGCGTTTTAAACTTTATACAATAACCTGTTACAATAGCCTTTCCGAGTTTTCCTCCGAATTCGTTAGCCAGGGATGCCTTATCCTTCTTACCCATGATATAAAGGGATATGCCGGTTTTATCCAATCACCACCACTTCGATGATGATGTTGCTTGTCCCTTCTGAGCATTCAGAGTAAAAATAAAACTGGTAGGTACCGGTAGAAAGTCCGTTGATGTTGATTCCTGGTGAACTGGTTTCATACACCTGACTGGTTATACCATCTTTCGTATGGTAAATATGGTATTCCCCACCACAACCACAATCGTCCCAACTGAAGGTGGCGCTGTTGGATGTTTTATTTACAATGGTTACATTTTCCGGTGCCGGGCATGCATTGTTAGAACTGCTGGTTTGAGCTGTGGCAAAAGCGAATAATACGGGGATACACAGGGCGAAAAAAAACATTGAATTTCTCATGATGTACTTGTTTCGATTGGTTAATAAATAATTCAGATTGGTATTTGAGTTACATTTTTGGCATAGCAATCACCTTCTGCATGATGGCAGATTCCGAGGTTCCAGAATGATCAGGTTGATCGTCTATTAAGCGTGGTTGAGAGGTGGATTAAAATGGCAGAATATGTCTTTCAGAACTGCCTTACATTTGATTAGACGGGGGGGGTGAAAAAATCTCAATGACTTTTTAAAAGTTTTTTCAGCACCTGCGAATTGTTTGATCAAGCCTACACTTTTTATATTATAAAGTATTGATTTACAATATTTTAACCAACACAACCATTTTCCTCCTGGCCTTTTAGGCAAAAAAAACAGGCGTCTTTCCGGAACATAGGAAAGACGCCTGTTTTGCAAAAGAGCGATCGAAGCTATAAGTAAATTGCTAGCTAAACAAACGCTTAAAGAAGTCGCGGATACGCTGGCCAACAGAGCGTTTCATTCGTTTGGCCTGCGACGCAAAAGTCACATCTGTTGAATCAGAATTATTGATAGTACCGTTATATGTAGTCGTACCGTCCTCAAAAGTCCATGTTTCATTTGGATTGCTATTGATAAGCGTAAGTGTGAAAGACGTGCCTTGAGAGTATTGTTGGGTTGCTAGAAATTGCAGTTTGGCACAACATGGGATATTATCACCACTCACATTGGCAGGTCCATTTGTTGCATTCGGCGAACTTGAACGGCTACACATTGCCTCAAAACTGTCAAAAGAAATGACATCTGTATCACAGTAAACAGTAATACATAGGCTATGATAGGTAGGCTCGCCATCCATATGAATTTTATGAACTATGCTGCTCACGGTTGTTACTCTGATTTTAGGCATGATTGTAAGTTTTAGTGAAATGATTGTTTCCGTTACTTTTTATAGCAAAATTGATCTTGAACACCTAAATATGATTACCTTTTATACATCCAAACCAGCTTAGTTGGGAAACGTGCCGGTAAATGTGGCGGTGTCGTTGCCAAATGACCAGGTTTCATTTGGATTACTATTCACGAGTGTAAGTGTATAAGACGTACCCAATGGCACCGGGTTTGTTGTTTGAAATACCAGAGTACAGCTAGAAGGAAAAGTTTTTCCAGTTATTTCATCTGTACCCCTATTCACATTATTACTGGGCGAAACTTCTGCATTCGGATCGATGGCAAGGCTGCATTTTGCTTTGAAGCAATTACTTGTAAAGTCATGGGTATCGCATGATACAGAAATGCTTAGGGGGTGGGTAGTAGCCTCTTCCATCATATCAACGATGGAACCACTGGAAGTCACTTTGATCTTAGGCATAATACTTTGTTTTAGTGAAGTGAAAGTCTTAATTTACCAGGGCGTGCCTGATCTCTCCGGATTAAAATCCGGAGTTACAGGATGCTTCGTCTGATCTCTCCGGATTAAAATCCGGAGTTACAGGATGCTTCGTCTGATCTCTCCGGATTAAAATCCGGAGTTATGTGATGCTTTGCCTGATCTCCCCGGATTGAAATGCGGGGTTGAGAGATGCTTCGATATATCGTCCCAAATAGGAACCGGCTTATATTAATTGAACAAACGCTTAAAGAAATCGAATATACGCTGCCAAAAAGAGCGTTTCTTTTGCCTGTTTTGCGGTTCAATTACCACATTTGTTTCGGCTGCATTGGTGGAGCCAGTCGACGACAGGACGGTGCCTGCATCGTCGAAAGACCATGTATCGCTAAAAGGGGGATTCGCGATCGTAAGCGTATAGGATGAGCCTGCTGCCACTTGGGTTGCTGTTGTAAATTTCAGTTCTGCAGTGGAAGGAACTGTTGTTTGCCCACCAAAAGATCCGGCCTGTACATTGCTTGGAGCCACAGCAGTAGCCGAACTCGCAAGGTCACAGTTTGCTGTAAAACTATCGGTTAAAATATTGGTAGTATCACACGAAATGTGAAAAGTAAGTTTATGAACCGTCATAGTCGGATCAAAAATGGAGCTGGTGGAAGATACTTTGATTTTAGGCATAACTTATGGTTTGGTAAAATGATTGGGAGAACCTTTTTTCTTATTAGACGAGTAAAACAAAAGGATCTCAATGCTTTTTCTTTCTTTCTTGATAAATCAGGAAAATGGCTAGTACTAATACAATGGCTCCTCCATACCAATACCAATGGTTTTCTGATTGAAGCTCAGTGTTGTCGCCGATCAGAATAAATGCCCCCCAAAAAAATGGGTGCGTCCTTGGCGATGCAGCTAAATAATCCAGCTTCGCCTGCCTCAGCGCGGCTGCTTTTCCATCCCCTTTTTTAAGACGTTCATAAAAACCCGTCATGATCTCCCTGGTCGACAAATCATCTGCTTGCCAAAGGCTCATCAATACATTGTTACATCCGGCGTACTTAAAAGCACGGGCCATGCTGATGATGCCTTCTCCCTTGGCTAGTTTGCCGCGACCAGTATTACAGGCGCTTAATACGGCCAAATCGGCATTGAGCCGCAAATTATACACTTCGTAGGCGTGGAGAATACCATCGTTTGCTTCCTGATCAGCTTCCTGATCCATGTCTTTATTGTCAGGAGCAAAAACCAACCCTGAATAGGCCGGATCGCAATCATTTAAAAAGCCATGCATAGACAGATGAAGAATCCGTGAGCCAGGCGCCTTCTCTCGAAAACTGGCTTCTGTTGCATCTGGCCCAAGAATGGCTGAACCGCCCGTGATTTCGGCAATGGCACTCACCTCAGGCTGGTTATTGGCCAGGTTCACAAAATCCGAGGCATTCCATTCCCGGCAACCATGCCCGGCGCCGCGAAGCGCTTCTGCCATTAGTTTTTTGCCATAAATGGGAGCGTAGCCTTCAAAAAAACGATTGCAATGCTTTTTTACAGGTTTTTGAAATGCCAGCAAAGCGGAATATTCATATCGAACGGTTGTTTTTTGGAGCAAATAAGGCAAGCTCGCATAAGTAGCATTGGCGTCTTCGCTTATATCCTGAGTCAGCAATAATTCAAAGGGCAGATAGGCTAATTGTCCATCAGGGATGATGATCAATTGCTCCGGGATCTCTGACAACACGGGCGCTATCAGCATTTGATACAAGGAAGCTGCTTGATGGGCAAAGTCATGAATCGCCGCCTTGCTCCTACCCTGCTCTGCCACACGCTTTTGATTTCTCAATCCATCCAACAGTTGAAACAAATCATCATCCGAGGCACACTGAACCGCTTTTACTGAGTTAGGTGAAACATAAAAAGCATAAATGGCGCTATCGCTTTGGAAATACTCCAACAAGCCTGCATGATCAGGCAGTGACTTTTGCAGCATGGGAATATCAGGAATGATCTGTCGATACTTAATTTGATAATACTCCGGGTAATTGCGCTCCAATTTGACCATCAAGCTTTCGTTTGCACGCCGCCGCTGTAGTATTTCTGATTGGCATAGCAGCATGCGGCTGGCATCCGGTGTCTGTTTCTGTTGTTCCTGATATATCAGTTTTTTATAGAAGGCGATTTCAATATTCAAGTGTTTTTCCTCTGCCAGCAATTCTTCCGGAATTCCGGATTCTTGTTTGGCGGCAGATTCCCTCAATGCTTCCGTCAACAAATATGCTTTCCCTTTTTCTGCATAACGAAAAGCCTGGTGGATATAATCCTCATTCCCGCTTTGCTTGTGCAACTGTAAGGCGATGGAGATGGCATTCTCCAAAATGGGTCGGGTTTCCAGGTTCCAGTACGCCTTTGAGCCTTCCTGGTACAGGTTTCGCATGGTGTCCAACACCTGCGTAGCATAGTCATAGGTATTCAAGGCAGCTTCCAACATGACAGGATCGGATTCGGTAATCGATATTTTTTTCAATGTTTCGCCTTTTTCCATCAGGGCGCGCACATAATCGTTATAGACATTTACATGCTGCATATCCGGATTGGAAATAAGGTCTGAAGTAGGTTCCAATCCAGCCATCAACCGCAGGCCTTTTTGTTGCCACTCCAACGCTTTCCGATATTGGCCCTGAAACTGATATAGCAAGCCGAAATACCGACAGGTTTTTCCCAGGAAAGGATGGCCGCTGCCAAATGCGTCGATTGCTTTTTTCAGATTACTTTCTGCAAGTGCGTATTGATTGGTCATGCAATACACAAAGCCCAGATTTAGCCAGGTATCGGCGATGCCAAATCTGCTATGATGGAATTCTTGCAATTGACGGGCGTGATTAAGTGCCTCAAGTACCTGGGGAAATTCTTCCAGTTCGATGTAGGCATTGGCCTGATCCAGATAAAAGTTGATTTCCCTCTCATATTGATCCGGGCATTGTTTTTTCAGGATCGAAAGCCCTTTTTCAGCATAAGAAATAGCATTTTCGTAATTTTTCTTTCGAAGCCAGATCTTGCTGATGTTATCATAAGTCCAAAGAATGTCGGAGGGGTCGATATCCGGCAGGGAGCTAAACATTTGCAGGGCAGATAGTGTATACTCCAATGCGCGGTCATAATCGCCCCGATCACGGTAATAAGTACCAATGTTGTTGCTGGCAATGGCAGTTTCAGGTTTGTTGCCAATTTTTTCATAAAAAGCCAGCTCCTTCAATCCGTATTTCAAGGCGTTCTCATAATTACCCAATCCAAAGTAAATAGCGCCTGCGGTGTTGTAATAATCACTCCAGAAGGTGCTGTCATTGGGAATCCTGGCAAAGGCTGTTTGTTCCAGTTGCGGGAAAGTTTCAGCGGCTTCTGCGAATTTATTCAATCCGTAATAGGCGGCCAGCACGTAGGTCTGCGCTTCGCCCCAGGTACGCCAATCCTGCGCCTTTTCCGCCTGCGCAACAGCAGCCAGCGCATAAGCCAGGGTGCTGTCCGGCGGCAAATCGGCCTCATAAGCCATTTGCATTTTTTTACTCAAGGCAAGAGCCAGACTGTCTCTTTTGGCCGGAATTTCAGGCTGTTGATCTACCTTTTTTGAGCTTGCCTGGTTTGTAGGAGGCGTCGGGTTGCAACGCACAAAAACCAGGCACAGCAGTAAAAAAACGAAACCTATACAAGGCATTTGAAGAGCATTACATACGGAAATGGGCGCTCTGCATTTCGATAAGTTAGCACAGCTCGCCTTGCCTGCTGAGGTAAAACACACAGACAATAAGCTTATTTTCACTCGGTTTATAAATTCAATTTTATGCATTGCTTAATTGATTCTTAAAAAAGAATCACGGCAGGTTATTCTTTGAGTTGTTTCAACATCAGACTGGCCTCTTCGCTCCTGGGATTGTTTTTTTGTTTAGAGATTTCCCGCAAAAATTGCTTCGCTTTTTCTGTATTGCCTGTTTTCATGTAGGCCAGGGTACTGTACCACTGCGCATGCTCCCATTCGTAACTATCGGGGTTCACTTGTTCAAAAGCAGCTATCGCTGATGCTGCATCACCTGTGCCCAAAAATGAAAGACCCAAAAACAAATTGGCATAGGATGGCCGCTCATAGCTGGTGTCCGATAATAACAGCCTCAGAAGTGGAATGGCATCCTTATACCGATTCTGTTGATAAGCTTTTTGCCAATCGGCCAAGGTATCCTCACGAGTTAGGGTCAATGGCATAGACTGATAGTGTGTTTCATAAAGCTCACCAGCTGAAGCGTAAGTGATGTCAGGTTCGCTGAATCGCTGGTAAATTGGCCAGGCAAGCAAGAGTAGAAGCAAGGTGGCGGCCAAGCCGTACACCCAACGCGGTATTGTTTTAGTGGCCTTTATTTTTGATTGGTTTACCTGTGCTGCGAATACGGATTCATCACCGGATTCCTCCAATAGCTTATTCCCTAAAACCGACAGCTCTGAATCCAATTGACGATCTCCTTCCTCTTCCAGGCCTGTGTATATTGCCGCCCAGGTGGCCACTTCTTTGGCGAATTCCGGATCGCTTGCCAAGCGGCTTTCAAAGGCCTGCAATTCAGCAGCAGACATTTGCCCGGTGCTGTATTTTTTTAATTGGTCAAGGATAGAGTCATTCATGGCTATTCTAGGTTTTCAAGAGTTCCCGGAGTTGTTGCAGGCAGCTGTATTTTTTACTGTTTACACTATTAGCATTACTGAAACCAATGGTTTCCGCAATTTCCAGGGCGCTATAGCCCATATACACCGAGTAGTGAAGTATTTTCGAACAGATCTCACCAAGCTGTTTTAGTTTCTCCCGCACAAGCGTCAACTCTTCTTTTTGTATCAAAGTAGAGAGTAGGTCATGGCGTGTGTCCGGTTGATCGGGAAGATACTCCACTGATTTTTCCTTATTAGACGATTTGGAACGGATAATATCAATGGCTCGGTTGGAAAAAATTTTCTGGAGGTAAGTTGACAAAGCACTTTCAGCACGAAAGGCCCCGTTCAGGATTTGCTTTCGAACGGCGATTACAGCAGAATTGTAGGCGCTCATCAGATCCTCATCGTCAAGCTGTCGGTAGCTACTTCGGCCATTCCTGACCAGGTAAAAGCATTGCTCATACAAGACCTTAATAGCCTGCTCACCTTTTTTGCCGCCAAGCTGGATTTCACTGATCAGATGTTCATCGCTAAATGTCATATTGCCTTGATTTGAACAGGGGTTCCTGTCGGTAAGGCAAAATCAATAATAATATTTGGATTATCAAAATTTATTTGTCGGATAAGTGACAACTTTGCCCCCCTGGTAAGGCAATTAGCTTGTCTGAGAGCTTGGTATTATGCTGCAAGCATGATTTTACGCTTCAATGAGGTCCTTTAAATTTTTTAGCACCGGGTTTTCTTCACCTTGCTCTGGTTCTTGCTTTGCGCCCGGACGATTATCTTCCTGCACAATCAACAATTCCGTTTTGTTTCCTTGTTGGATCAATTTGTATTCCATTACGAAATAGTTTTCAGGTTTGTCTTCGAGACCAGGTCTGGGAGCAAAAAGCCTGTACTTAAGACTGTCGAAAGGACTAAAGTCAAGTACTGTTCCCCATTGTTCAAATACGGTTCCTTCCCACTCCGTTTTAAATCGGATTTCACTTCCAACTTGCCAATCAGTTATCAAGTCGCTTCCGTATTGCCAGGCCTTTACTTTTTCAGGGTTGGTTAGAGCATCCCAGACGGCTTCTTTTGAGGAATTAATTGTCAATCGTGAAATGTTAGTTGCCATGTTTAGTGTCTATGTCATTTTAATAAAACCCGGTACAAACCCACCCTGAAAAGTTCCTACAACTGGTAAAAGCTGATCCCCTGATTGGTCAACCGTATACCTTTTTTGAATTTGCTGATACCAATTTCGGTCGTCAAAAGCTTGCTTTCTATAATCCGAGGCTAATTCAGGTTGAACCAGGAGGTGAAAACCTCCCCTGGTTTCTACAACGGAATAACTATCCTTTCCAATTTCCTGATCCAACCACTCGCTTCCAACTTCTTTCGATTTATCATCTATATCGAAATCAACATAGCAAGTCCGGGATTTTGCTTGCTGGATACAGCTCATGGCTTCCGAATGCAGATTATAATTATTGGATTTTATCAAATCCCAACATCTCTTTCCCATCATTTCAGTTGCTTTTTTCATGCAGCGTGGATTTACTGAAATGTACAAAGCCAGGGAATCCTGGGGCACCTCCAGGCTATCCAATTTCCAATACCCCGCAGGAATCTCCAATTGCCGGATTTTATCGATCAACCGCTCTTTACTTGAGGCAAATCTTCTCAATTGCACTTTATCACTCTTCAATCTTTTGTCATCACTGTATTTCTTCCTTGAGAAAAGGCAAACGTAGTATTTTTCATCTTCCCCCAGATCCGGTAGCCAGTCTATGAATTGGTTTAATTTCTCTTCGTCTGCGATTACCTGGTAGTTATTCATGGTGAGTTTATTTTTTTAGGGGCAAGAACGTTTTCGTTATGCCTGGAGTTCCCGATGTAGCGCCAAGCACATAAGACAGCTCGATCAGCATGCTCATGGTGTTTCTGCAGAAACACCATAAGTGGTGGGAAAGTGGGGCTTTCAAAACACTAGCTTGTAATGCAAGCAAAAATGCTCTTTTTGCCAATCTCGACCTGCCTTTTGAACATTGTTGTTCAATTCAATTATTTATCCTTTTCTTCTAAGTCGCTTTTTAATTTTATTCAGTTGTCGTTGATTTAATTGTCTGTTAGAATGAATTAAATAAGACATAAATGTACCGCCATTGCCAAGCTGAAGTTTTAGCTCACTCAATTCGCCCGTCTCAAGTTGCAGCTCTTCGATTATCAAGCTGGTATATCCCGTGAATAAGGCAGTCAAAGTATACTTGTCTGCAGGCAATTTTAAATTGAATTTGCCTAAACTGTCCAATATTACTCCGTAAAAGCTGCTGTCTGTCAGGCTGGTCAAATGCAAAGAAGCAAATCCAAGGGCTTGGTTTTCATAATCATAAATTGTCCCATAAATGCACGCTACAATTGAATCAACGATACCAATTGTCTCATTCTTTAACACTACTGGCTTTTCTTTTGGTTCCAGATAAATGCAAACCTCATATTGGTATTTCTTTTTAAATATATCTCTTCGCGCACATGAAAGCAGTAAAACTCCTGTCAACATAAGTATCAAGACATATTTCATTTTTTTCATAACACCGCAAGTTCTATCGACCTTGTATAATGAGACAACTCTTATATTGATCTACTGACGAAAACAACGTTTGTTAAGAGCAGCATTTATTCTTAAATTTTTGGTACTGTTCTCAAATGTTTGCTCTAACAACCAGCAAACATTTGAGAACAGTACCAAATACTTTTGTTAAAACAGTCAAAATTTACGAACCCAATTTTGAGTCTTCCAAACACTGGTGGTATCAACCATTATTTTTTCGCTCGCTCAATCCACCAGGCCCAAATAATAAACAACCAAATGAAATTAGCTCCCCAAGCCACAGAATCGACACCTTCAACTTCTATCCCCACATGTTGGTTTCGACGCCAATATTGTGATGAATTCTAGTAATTTTCATCATCCTGGTTGTTATTGAAGTAATAGGACAGCGCTCCCGACGGACACAAATCAACGGTATTTTTGATCTCCTCGGTTGTGCTGGCTTCCGGCTTTATCCAGGGTCTTGCTTTAGGCTGAAATACATCAGGGTTGTGTCGAGCGCAATTTCCCGAATGGATACACTTACCTGGTTGCCACACAACCGTAATTTCTCCATTGGTGTACTCTTTTCTGATTTTGTCTTTATCCATAGTGTGGGTTAATTAGTTTATGAGTTTGTGGATAAATCACCCTTCACTTTTCACTTCATTCATCCATTGAACCATTTCGTCAAAAACCTCTTCTTCGGTCCTTTTATCCTTCAAAATTGCATCATACGTCATACCCTTAATATTCATCAGGTATTCAACCATGATCCTGCCCTTGAAATAGTAGGTCGGCATGAAATGCCCTTCTACGGCTTCAAAGGTTTCACGTCTGGCGTCTTCATCAGTTGCGACAAAGCGTTCAATTTCTTTTCGCAAGTCATAAGATTCGCTTCTAAGATAAGCATTACGGGCAACGTATTCCGGATACCCCTCCAGTTTCCACATGATTATGCAATTCGCTCTTTTCAATGATTTCGTATGCATTGTATAAAATATCCTGAAAAGCTTCTTTATCGATCTTATAATCCTTGTTGTAATAAACGGTAAATTGATTGTATTCAAATTTGTTGGCAAACAAAGATTGAGGATAAAATATCAGCGTAACCAATCCGCCAATTCCAATCATCGCAAAAAGCAGTGTTCCGGCAATGGTTCTTTTGATGATTTCCTTCATTTTTTTCATAGGTAATTGTCGTTAATAGGCTCTAATAACTTGTTTCATCCAATTGCACCCTGCCAGAAAACACCTTGTACACGAAAAGGGTGTAGGCCAGTACCAGGGGGCCGCCAACCGCTACCATAGTCAACATAATCTTCAGCGTTTTAATGGAGGAAGCTGCGTTGTAAATATCAATGTTATACCTTGATTCTATAGAGGATAAAAGTAGATTGGGATATAGCTCTACTGCCACGGTCATCAGCATAAAAGATATGGTCAACGTTGAAAACAAAAAAGCATATCGGAATCTCTTTCTGGCAATCAACCTCGGCAAGACGGCTATGGATATAAATCCGGATAAAGGGAAAATCGCCAACCAGAGATTGGCTTTGATATCATTGTAAAGGTGTGGTATAAACTCTAAAGCGTACATGGTAGTGACGCTAAAAATTATGAGGAAAAACACAATTACCCGTTTCACCAAAATCGTGAGTTTGGCGTACAGGCGGTGCTCCGTTTTAAGCAGCAGGTAAATGGCGCCGTGCAGCATAAACAGACTCAATGTGGTAGAGCCCACCATGATGGCGAATGGATTCAGGAACTCAAAAAAGCCGGCTCCTTCATATTGATAATCCGCCCCTATCTGAATGCCTTGCAAGACATTACCCAACACAACCCCAAGTAAAAAAGCCAACATAATGCTGGAAATACCATACACATAATCCCAGGTTTTTCGCCACCACAACATGTCCTCCTTACTTCTGAACTCTATCGAAATGGCCCGGAGGATCAGGAAAAACAAAAACAGCATAAATGGAATGTACAAGGCCGACAGGAACGCGGCGTACATCACCGGGAAGCCTGCAAACAACGCACCGCCGCCAATCACCAGCCAAACCTCATTGCCGTCCCAGACGGGTCCAATGGCGTTTAGTCCGATTCGGCGGCTCTGCTCCTTTTTGAAGAATAAATGCCAGGCGCCCGCTCCGAAATCAAAGCCATCCAATATGGCATATCCTGAAAACAGGGCTCCAACCACCATGAACCAGATTGTTGGATAGTCCAAACCAAATAGTGTTTCCATCATTAATTCTTTTTACCGGTTAACGCATCAATGATCTCTTCCCGAATATTACCCTCTTCTACCTGTGTTTCAAGGTATAGCCCGCCCTTGATTTTTTTGTTTAGCAAATAAATAAAAAGAACGAACAAGAGGGCATACAACACAAAAAACATGATCAGGGAAAACAAGACCTGATTCGCAGTAACGGCCTGTGAAAAAGCATCTGAAGTGCGCAATAAGCCGTACACCACCCAGGGTTGTCTGCCCATTTCGGCCGTAAACCATCCCACCTGATTGGCGATCTGAGGCAAAAACACAGCCCATACAAATAGCCACAACAACCATCGCGATGTAAAAAGTCTGCCTTTCCACCACATAAAACAGCCCAGCAGGGTGAGACCTATCAAGGCTATTCCGATGGAGATCATCAGGTGGTAAAATTGGAAAACGGCATTGATTTGTGAAGGCCGGTCCTCCGGCTTAATGGCTTTTAAACCCGTAACCGGAGCATTAACATCCTGATGCATCAGGAAGGATAATCCACCGGGTATCGCTAGCCCGCGTGTCGTTTCATTTTCCTTGTTAACCCAGCCAAACAAATACATTTCCGCGGGAGCGCTTTCTTCCCATACGCCTTCCATGGCCGCAAGCTTGGCCGGTTGATTTTCCCCTACGCCTTCCGCAGATTTGCTGCCGCTGACCAACTGACCGAGTGAAACCACTGTACCCGCCAGCAACGCGATTTTAAAGGCTTTTTTTGATATCTCCACATACCTGCCTTTCAGCATGTAAAAGGCATGAACGCTCAGCACCAAAAATATACCGGCTAGAAAAGCGCCTAGCCACACATGCGAAATTCTGTCAATCGAAGAGGGGTTGAAGATCATGGCCCAGAAATCAGTGATCTCGGCGCGGGCATTCAAGCCCTCTCCTACAATGTGATATCCCGCAGGCGTTTGCTGCCAGCTGTTGGCCACCACAATCCATATCGCAGAAAACATGGATCCCAGAAATACACCAATGGTAGACACCAGATGCACCCATGGCTGAACCCTGTTCCAGCCAAATAAAAGCACCCCCAGAAATCCGCTTTCCAGGGCAAAGGCAAAAATGCCTTCAGCCGCCAAAGCGCTGCCGAAAATATCGCCCACATATTTTGAATAGACTGCCCAGTTGGTTCCAAACTCGAACTCCATCACAATTCCAGTGGCTACTCCGATACCAAAAGTGAGGGCAAATATCTTGGTCCAGAATTTCGCCAGCTTGTGGTAGTCTTCGTTTTTTGTGCGTATGTAAGCGCTTTCAAAAATTACCATAAGCAGGCCAAGACCGATACTCAGGGGCGGATAGATATAATGGAAAGCTACGGTAAAGGCGAATTGTATGCGGGCAAGTATTTCTACATCCATTGTTTAGGCAGGCTTTTGAAACTACCGAATTGTTATATCAGAACGCTTTTTTACAAACCAAAGACTGCAAAAATAAAAGTCGCAACCTCTTGCAAAGTGCAGCAAGAAGCTTGGCTGTATAAACGTAATTTTCATGGGAACGACCGTTATTTATTTAGCCGGGTCAGACTTCCTTGCGAGTGACCCCGGCACTATTGAAATAACAGCAAAACCGTGTACTTGGTTTTTCAACTTGAGGCACAATCAAACTGTATTGACCATTAGGCCTTAACGATAGGATGTTTTTATATGACTCCAGACTCTTTTACCCGTCCCAGCAACCAAAGCACCAGTACAAATAAGCCTGCCATCCCCAGGAACCATCCTGCGATCATAACTTCAGATGCACCTTCTATTGACATGAGTTTTAAAGCAATGCCAAGCGGTACTAACAAAAAGCTACCGCATATAACCATCAACCCGACCCTTAATAATAATCGATTTCTCTGTCCTGATACAATAACCGCGCTACCTGGCAACAGCTTTCCTTCCCCGTCAAAAAAATTCAGGGCCATCAGGATTTTATCATGGATACTATTAAGCTTTTGATTTGCTTCTGTTTCGGCTATATAGCCACTTACTTTTTGCGATGTAAGCTCATTGAATTCACCGAGTACTGCTTGAATGGCCCCTTGCAATTGTTTGTTAGACTGGCTTGCGTTGAGAAGCAGGCTGAGCGCGTCGCTAGTGCGGTGCAGGTTTAACAGGTTTTTGACTTGGGTTGGAATTGGAGTGGTCATGGTTTGAAGAGTTTAATTTGAGATTTATTGCGGCTACCGTTTCTATTGAGAACCTTAGCCCTTATTATTTCCAAAAGTTGTGGAAGGCTTTATTTTCTATTCTATTATTTCTACGAAGCTTGTTTTTAAATCGTCAGATTTATCAACCTGGGTTCCAGGCTAACGATTGATTACATATTGAAAAGTTCATGTTAGCGCCACTATGGTAGATCTGAAGAAATGTCGAAGCACGGGTTCCAAAATAGGCGTTTATAATCCATCCGCGCTCTTATCACTTCTTCAGTTCCTTCATTGCTTCGAATACTAACTTAGCCACTGCTTTTGCCCCATCAGGCTGAAAATGGGTGTTATCAGAACTGCCCTCAGGATAAGCCTCATACTTGTTAGGAGGTAGGTTCATGAAATAATGATTGCTTACGTAATCGCGCCCCTTTCTGCTAAATTCATCCATGGACAATCTGTTTAAGTCAATGAAATATGCTCCTGACTCATTTGCTACTTCCTTGGCAGCGTCTGGATATTGGCCGTGAATATTCTCCAATTGGCCATCCTTCTATGGATAGTTTCTTGCAACAGGGCTTAATATTATTGGCTTTGCCTTTTTCTCAATGGCTTGTGCCGTAAATAATCTCAAAAACTCTTTATACCCGGCAACATCGACATAACGCTCTGGTTTGTTCTCCGCTCCGTCATTATGACCAAATTGCATAATGACGATATCGCCTTTGTGGAGGTTCTCATAAACTGATCGCCAGCGTCCCTCCTGGAAAAAAGTTCTAGTACTCCGGCCTCCCCGCGCCCGATCATCTACAACTACTTTTTTAGTTTTAATAAGTGGTTTAAAATCGCTCATCTCGGATGCCGTAAAGTACTCTTGAAAAACCTGTCCCCATCCGGTTACCGGGTATCTGGTTTTGAAATAATCCTTTCCCGAATCATAGTTATCGGCATAATTGGCCACTGTAGAATCGCCAATTAAATAAATGGTTACCGGCTTCTTGCGAAGTGAAGAACAACTGCCAAGGAGTACAATCAGTAACAAAAGTGTCAATGTGTGTTTCATCTGCTTATTGTGCATTAATTAGTGTGTCTGTTATTGATTCTATTCAGGGTTATTACTGACAGCATGGTTCTAAATTAAACAACTGGGTGACTTCAGATTGAGACAATTCCCTATTGTAAATTAAAACATCGTCGATCTTTCCCGTGAATTTCTTTCCAATAAACACATCACCAATATCTTCGGCAAGATGCAGATTGCCACAATTTGCATTTCCCACCACAGATTCGTCTAAATGGCCATTGAAGTAGATCTTAAATTCATCTCCTTTTTTGGTTGCGACAACATGATGCCATTTGTCGGTTAAAGCTACTATTTCCTTATTACAGTCAAATGGGAGCCCTGTTACCCTATTTGCCCAAACGGAGTTATTATGTCCAAAAACGGCCCTTCTGCAATCATATAATCCAATTGACCACTCGCCTCTTCTGTCGGGACACCAGGATGCATCACCTCGACCTATTAAAACTTCATAAGCCCCTCCATATCTCGTAGTATCAAATGGTTCATACCAAATTGATATAGAGAACTCATCCAAGCCGTTAAGGAATTTGGACTTAGAGCTTGTAAGAAATTCATCATTGTTTTGTGAATTATCAAATTGAAAGGCACAATTGGCATTCCCGTTTCTATCACTTGAAGGAACGGCGCTTGTTGTATTTGTCAGGTTATTTGAATTTGCGGATTCATCCTGCAGACTACCGCCAATAAAGGGATAAAAAGCAATTACGCCATTTTGAAGATTTGCTGGAATGCAGTCAAGGTTGAATTTATCATCAGTTCTGCAACCCAAGGCTCCCAACGTCAGGATTAAAAAGAGGGGTAATTTGATTTTCATGTTTTTCGTTTTTGTGCTATGGACGCCTATTTTTTCACCACAGATTGCACAGATTTTCACAGATAAATTAGAAGATTGCAGAAGGCGATCCGTGAAAATCTGTGTAATCTGTGGTGCACTTATTTTTCAAAGCTTGAAAACAGCATGCTTTACGGCAATAGATCATACCATTTACTAACGGCTGGCATTCTCTATATTTTCTGCCAACTTGGTTACGTTCCTTTTATTTCTGCCAAAAGAAAGAACTGAAGCCTTTTTTTCAGGATCACAAATGCTGTTTATCAACAGTTTGTCCTTGTCAAATAGTATGGTGATCTGTTCTCCCCAACTGCCTGTCCACCAGCTTGGATTTGTCTTGCTGAGGATTATATCGGCTCTATTGATCACCGGTAACCATTCAAGTTCTTCGGCAGTTTTAATAATAATTTCTTGTAATTCTTTTCTGGGCAAAACGGTTTCTATAATTTGAAATCGCAATCTTCGGTATTGAATGAAAGAGAACAAAACCCCTATGGCAGCAAATGGAAGAGTAGCGCGTAACAATTCTTGTAGCGTCCTGACTCCATCATAGGAATCAAGAACATAAAATCTAAAAAAATCAAATAGCACTAAAATAAATGGAATAAAAAGAAGCAGTACTATTAGATAATGCGTTAAGTAGCCTGTAAAAGAGAGTTTTAATCTCCTGGTTTTTTTCATTTCATTTATCCATTCCAGTTTCATAATTCAAATTCTGGTTGTTATTTTATTGCCAAAAATGGTTTCAGTCTAACATATCATAATTAGCTGCACGATAAGTCCCGTTCCTTCTAAATGAAACATCTACTCCTTCTTCCCAGTAAAAGGTAGTTGAAAACCAGGTAGATGATTGATTTCGGCTTATAAAAAAAATGAACAGGCTTACGCCCAGTAAACTAACTATTAAGGAGAAGAGTCTGATTGGCAGCCTCATGTCTTAGTGTAAAAGCTTGTTTGGGCATGGACATGTACGAACGTGCCGCCGCTTAGAAAGCATTTTCGCATATACTATGTTCTCGGTTTTTACTCATCTTTTTAAGTTCAATTTTCTTTGTATCAGCTTTTGCTTCAAAGTTGATTATCACAACGATAGTGCTCCATTTTCTCGCAAGAAATTTACAATTAATGTGTCCGGGAAATAAGTACCATGGTCGCTTTCAATAATTTTAGAAATATAGAATAATGGCGTGTGGCCAGAAGCATCCAATGCATTGATGTTTGCACCACCGTTCATAAGTTTTTTTATTACACTTAATCCATTTGTGCCGCGTAATTTTACCGCAATATGAAATGGGGTTATGCCTTTTTTCGTTACAGCATTAATGTTCACTTTATGATCGAGAAGATAGTCAATCGTTGCAAACTGGCCATTTTTTAAAGCGAGGTGCAATAACATATATCCTTCATTATCAGAATCGTGTACAGGATCATAACCATAATTGGCAAACAAATCGATCGTGCTTGTATCAACGCTACCATATCCCCAAAGTATAGGGGTTTTCCCATCTTTGTTTTTAACAGAGGGGTTAGCTCCGTGATTTAAAAGCAAAGCACAAATGCTGTTGTCTTTATTTGTAAAACAAGCCTTGTGCAAGGGCGTATTCCCGTATTTATCTTGGCAATTGACTTCGGCTTTTTGCTCAATCAAATATTCTGCTATCAAATAATTTTTCGTAAAAGCGGCCTTATGTAGAGGAGTCTCATGATTTCTGTCAAGTGTATTTACATCAATACCATGCTCAACCAATATTTTAGCAACAGAGAATACATTAATTTTCGAAAAATCTTTTTCCTCACGCTCAACCCACAGATCAGGGTTTGTATTTGCAGCTACATGCAATGGATTTTCTCGACTATAACCATTTGGAAGAATTTTAGCCTCATGTTGAAGTAAGTACTGAACCATTTCTGCTCTGCCCATTGAAGAGGCATAAAAAAGTGCTGAACCTTCATTGCAATTAATATCCAGTTTTTTTTCAGTCACTAAGTATTTTACAGTTTTCAAACTGCCTGCCATGGATGCTTCTTGCAGCAGCTTACATCCTATCCTTTTCAAGCAAGATTCCACACTATCTGGATGATGGCTCAACATGATTTTAATCTCTCCAAGGTTGTCCTTTTTTGCCAATTTTATCAATTCTGCTCCAATATCAATTCGCCTGCCGTGATCCTGAGCAAATCGTTTATTTACACAATACAACAATCCAATTGCTAAGATAAATACAATGACAACAGACAGCTTTTTTAACTTCATCAATAATTGTTTACGTTAAGGTGGCTTTCCCCATTTTTCAAAACATTATTTGAAAGAAATTGATAAAACTTGAGTTTGCAGCCATCCAATCCTTAGCATTGATATTCGGATGCTGTAACTCACCATTTTTAGATTTACAATTGCCGAGAGCGGTTGGTTATACGGTTTGGCGGCGTTTAGCCGACATAATCGATATAACCTTTGTTATGTGCTCTTAGTTATTTTTAAATCATCAAGTATTGCTTCAACTATTGTTCTCAAATGAGACTCAGAAGTTGCTAAATTTAAATCCTTAGTTAATTCATTCAAATCACTAACTCCAATATCAAGCTTTGGCTGGATATTTTTTAAAACAATGTTTTTTGCTTCTTGAAATGTAGTATAGTTGAGTTCGCGTGGAATGATCTTAAACTCACCAGGGACTTTTTCCATTTGATAAAATTTACAGTTAGAATGTTGGCCTTTGATAATTAAAGCGATAATCTCTAAATCTGTAAAACTAATTTTTGAGCCAAAATATATTCCAGTCAATGCATTTGATTTGTAACCAAATGTGATCCTATTTTGTGTATGAAGAATTCTCCACTCTCTCTCATGAGACCAATCTTCATATTTAGATAGTAAGTAAGCCTCAACAATCTCATGGTGATCAGTTGAATCATTAAGGATAATATTTGCATCAACAGTTGGTGTCTCATTGCTATATTTAACTTTGTGTATTTTAGAAAATGGCTCGTACTCGGTGTTAAATTCCAGACACATGCCTTTGTGTCCGTCTGCATAGTATGCCCACATTAGCATATTATCAAATTCCGTTGAAAAGCAACTTATTCCTTTGTTTTTCATGTTTACTTCCCTGGCATACCTAAGCGATTCATCAATGGTGCTATCCAGCGATGAATAAAATGATTTAATTATTGAGTCATATACAGTAGTGTCCGGTTATAAGTCAAAGAGAATCAATTGATTAGGATTATCGGGGTTTTCGTTTTTGTAATTTGGGTTCGTAAGTAATTGATTTACAGGTGTTTTGTCGAAAGCTGATACGCTTAAAATTTGTAACATTTCGTTCATGCTTATAGAGATTTGATGGGTTTGTCGCAAAATCGCCACCAGAACATAGGTGCAAACAGCCACCCAGATTTGAGTTTTGACAGCATTTGAACTTTCGCCCCAAAACACCTTTATCCGTAAGTGCTGCTTGACCCATTTGAAAAACAGTTCGATCTGCCATCGGTATTTGTATAGCAGAGTGATTTGGATAGCTTCCACATCAAAATTATTGGTAAGAAAAACGAATGTTTTATCATGTTCTTTGTCATAATATTTGATTCTTCGCAAATTATCGGGGTAGTCTAGTGAGGCATAGTAGTTCTTTAATCGAATGGTCTGATCACATCTCAGTCCAGTGGTTTTATCCACGGTGTTGGAATAAATGCGTTCAAAGGCAAGATTTTTCTTTGCCCGTGTTACAAAGTAGGCTCCCTGGTAATGAATATAGTTTAGCCGAATCCAATCCAGGTAACCTCTGTCCATGATGTAAAAAGCTTCTTTTTCGAAGTCCAGAATGTCTAATACATTCACATCGTGGAACAATCCATCCGTTATGTGGATAAAGCACGGCACTTGACAACGAATATCAAAAAGCGTATGCAATTTCACTGCAGCCTTGTGCTTGCGGAATTTGGCCCACCAAAAAACCTCGAGGCACAAATCAATGGTGGTGGAATCCAGGGCATAAATGGAATTATCCAAATCGACCTCTTCCAAAATTGTTCCTGCATACAAATCCCGGGCTTTTTGAATTAGAGCTTGTGCCAGATCGGCGTAAATACGCCAATCGCGTTGTTCATTCGCATCGGCAAGTGTACTACGGCTTACTCCTTTGGTTAACCCCAAGTGATACAACTTGGAATTATGCGCTTGAAGACAAACGACAATATCGCGAAGACTCTCGCGGTGGGTCAGTTGGCCGAAACTAAGACACAGGAATTGGTGCCAGCAACTGAACTGTCGAACACGGTGATTACCCTTGTAGCGTTCAACGCAGCGGTTAAATTCCTCAGGATGAATCAAACTCATCAGTTGTGAGAAAATAAACTTTCCTCGGTTCATCGTCGCTTTTAGATGGCGAAGATCAACGGTCCCGACAAATTCAAATCGTTCACAAACCAAAACCTCTATAAAAACCTGAATATCAATGAACTATAACACAATTTCAAATCCTTAACCGGACACTACTGAGTCATATAGTTTATTATTTACACTCCGTTCCTTAAGAACATCTTGTGGGCTTTTATTCAAAAAATCATTTTCGTTAAAATTCAATAATTTAAACAAACTAATTTTAAATGTTGTAAATGTCTTGAATAGTAACGCTAAAATTTGAAGGATCTCTTCCTTTTTTGCTAACTTTTGTTCTGTTCTTTCGAACAATAGCCTTTCGGTGCCTTGACCGAAATATAGCTCTTTAGCAACATCTTCAGTGAGTCTTCCAATTTTGACTTCATGAAAAGTGTCAAATGGGTCATTAAAATCATTTGGGTGATTAAAATATATGTGATTATTCTTTAAATTTCTTAAAGAGTATTGTGAAACCGGTTGATACTTATACAACCTTTTAGGTTTATCCATATTTTTATTGGTAATATTTGTTGATCAATTTGCACATAACAAGAGCGGAAATGTCGTGCCGACGATTAGGAGGCATGATCATTTCAGCATAGTTGGACGTAGTAGCTCCTTGTAAATTTATATTGTTTTTCTTCGATGCGGGCGTACCAGCAAACAGAATGAAATAAATGATAAATAATCTTTGATTTTTGTTTGTTTATTTCTGGTTTTTCGCCGAACTTCATTTAGCAAATATTTATATTTCCACACTCAGTTCGGCGAAAAACTGTTTGTGGTGCGGCCGCGCCGATGCTCAATATGAGTTTACTGTGATCTATTACGTCGCAACAAATGTACTCCCGCCATTAATGGCATGTATTCCCTCCATACCTAATCGCCCTTTCCTTTATCCAACACCCCATCCTATTCCAGAAACAAATATAGAATTTCCCGAATAGCTTCCTAGATCCCAACACCCTACTTTTGCCAAAAAGAATCGCCATGGCAGCCTCCATATTCACCTCCCGGCTTCAAATTCGCCTGTACACCGAAAACGACTTCCCTCACATCTTCCGTTTGCAAAGCGACGAAGAGATCATGCGCTACATCCGGGCTGCTACAAACGACGAGCGTATAGTACTCGAGCGAAGCGATAAATGGCTTAGCTATGCAGCCGAAAATCCGGGGTATGGCGTATGGATTCTGGAAAATAAAGATGATCAGTCCTTTATCGGGTACGCAGTGTTGCGGCACGTTGAATTCACGCCGGGAAAGGAAATAGAAGTAGGATATACCGTTGAAAAGGAACACTGGGGAAAAGGCTTTGCCACAGAAGCCACCCTGGGTCTAATGCATTATGCCAAAGAAAAGCTCGGCATTTCCTCATTTGTGGCTTTTACGGATACAGAAAACGCCGCGTCCAACAGAGTCATGGAGAAATGCGGGTTTCAACGAGCGGGAATGGTGAGAGTTTATGATGCGGAGTGTCTTGAATGGTTAGTGGTTAATGGTTAATGATTAATGAATTCATAATTCATAATTCATAATTCAACTCACCGCCAAATGGCGTGGCTGCCATTGGATTCGAATTGTACTTCGAGGAGGTTGGGGAAGTAGTCGCGGAGGTTTTCGATGTGGGAAACAATGTAGATTTGTCGGAACTGCTCCTGCAGGTAGTTGAGGGCGAGCATCATTTCCAGTCTGCGTTCTTCGTCCTGACTGCCGAAAATTTCGTCGAAGGCGAGGAATTCGAGGCGGTGATCGCTGCCGCTGAGATCCATGATGGCTTTGGTGACGGCGATGCGCAGACAGAAATTGGCGAGATCTACTTCGCCACCGCTGAAGCGGTCGATGGGGAAATATTGACCGCCGTCGGCGATGTAGAAATCGAAATTTTCATTCACCAGGATGCTTTCGTACTTGCCCTTGGTAATGCGGCTGAACAGATCGCTGGCCTCCTTCGATATGCCCGGACTCACTTTTTCCAGAATCTCCGTTTTGAAATTCCCGAGGTGTTCCCACAGTTTCCTGAGCAGTTCTATTTCCTCCAGTTTGTCGCTGATCCGGGATTTGATGGTTTCATTGCTTCGCTGCTTCGCGCTTATCTGCTCACGCGTGTTTTTCATTTCCAGGCTCTCACGCTCCAATTGTCTCACAATGCCCGATTGCCTGGAATAAGCTTCATCGAAACCGGTGAAAGCTTCTTTTGCTTTCAGATACACAGCTTCCTGAAAATCCAGTGCCTTGAGTTCGGCATCCTTGACTGAAATTGTATGCGATGCTTCCGATATGCTGTTGGCGGTCTTTTGCAGGGTTTCTTCTGTTAAAGGCAATTCCCTGGACAAGTAATTCTCTGCCTTCTGAAATTCCAGGTAAAGCGGCGCTTCTTCGGCTTGTTTCTTTTTAAGTGCATTGAATAATGTTTCATCAAAGTTTGATGAGCCTATTTCCTCCAAGATGAGTTCATCCCTTTTCAAGTTTACCGTGTAACGTTGGAAATTGGCGTCTTCCACCTGCCGTTGCTTTTCCACCTGCGCCAGTTTTGACTGCAACACCATAAGCTCATCTACTTTGCTGCGCAAGGCAGTTTGACGGCTTTTTAGTTGCAAGCCTTCATCAGTAATCTTTTTCTTTTGTGCATCGAGAGATTGTAACTCCTTTTGCTGCAGCTGCTGGATTTGCGTATCCAGCTCAGCCAGCACTTTTTCGTAACCATCCAGTAGTGGTTGCAGGCAAGTCGGACAAGTTCCATCGCGACCGATGGTCTTCAAGCTCTCGAGTTTTTCTTTTCTCTCCTGCAAACTGGCATTCAACCCTGCAATTTGTTGATCTACGCCTCTGAGCTCATTGCGCTTTTGTTCCATTTGCTGCTCAAGGCTGATATAATCCAGTTTATGCTGCTGAAGATTCTGCTCTGTTTTGTCTTTTTCGGCCAGTTGCAGCTGGAATTCATCAAGATGCTGCTTCGATGTTTGTAGCTGTTGTTTATGCTCCTCAATTCTGGATAGAACGCTGGCGCGGTTCACCTGTTTCTGCCGTTGGAGTTCCAGCACCTGAACTTGTTTTTTGTCTGATTCAAAATTGGCAAAGGACTCGCGTTGCTTTTCCAGCTCCGATTTTTGCTTCTGCAAAGCGCTCAATTTGTTTTGCAAAGAATCTTTTTGCTCAGTTAAGCTTGCCAATCTTTCCCTCGTTTGAACCAGCATTCTTTCCAGCGTATGATGCTGTTTCAACCTTGCCTCCTCTTGTTCAAAAATGCCTTTTTTGATCTTATACTCGGCTTCCGTTTTGCTCAGCGCCTTGTTTTCTTTTTCCAGTAGTTGAAGCTTGATTTTCAGCTCTTTATCCAGCTTTTTGGCTTCTGCTTCCAGTTCCTTTATGGCATCCTCATCCAACAGGTTTTGTTGCTGACCAATGATCTGACTGTTCAAATCACGGATATCACTGCCCACCTTTGCCTGCACGTCATCCAGGGTATCCAGACCCAGCATTTTACGGATCATTTTCTTACGCGCTTCTCCACTGGTATCGGAAAGTTCGGAAAGCTCCTTCTGACCACTGAACACCGAACGCTTAAATGCTTCCCTTTCCATGTGCAGCACCTTCACCAGTTCTTCGTTCACGGCTGATACGCCTTTAGCCACCAGCTCGCTGTTTTTAAAAAACTCCGCATTTACCGACATGGCTTTACCGCGAAATTCTCTTCGCACCTTGTAGTGTATTTCCCCAATTTCAAACCCCAGTTCCAGCAAAACCGTCGCCTTTGGATCTTCCGCAAAAGTGGACCGGATATGCGCTTTGCTGCCTTCATCACGTCCAAACAGGCAATACAATATGGCCTCGAAAATGGTGGATTTCCCCGCTCCATTCTTTCCAATAACGCCTACAAGTCCTTCCCGGAAGTCGAGCTCCAGGTGTCGGTACTGTTTGTAGTTGGAAAGAAGAAGCTGAGTTAATATCATTTGCGCTGCGCTTTATTGACAATTGACGATTACATAATTACATAATTGTTGATGGGATTGATAATTGACATTAGACTATTAACTCAAATTGACAATTCTAATCAATGGCATTCACCAAATTATAAATTCACAAGACTACCCTTTAAAAATCACATCAACAATTATGTAATTATGTAATCGTCAATTGTCAATTTTTTATTCTCCAAAATACCGCGAAGCCACCTCAACCAACTTCTCCGCCTGCGCCTTGTCATCAGTGTATTTGCTCCGCAAATAATCACCGAAAACCTGATCGAGGCTTCCAAACTGATTGGCTTCGAGGCTATGCACAAATTCCCGGTCGCTGAACGTTTTGCGTTTGGGAATCAGCTGAAAAGCCTCCGGAAACAGCTGCCGAAGCCGCATGTTGGATAGTTCGAGTGCCTGCTCGGGTTTTATATCCAGAAAATTCAGCGATACAATAGCATCCTGAATCGTATTGTCTTTGGCAAATGCTTCGAGTTCCGTTTCAAGTTCGGCTACAGAAACTGCATGGCATTTCTTGCGTTCCCATTTAAGCCAGGATCGCGTATTAATGGATTCGAATGTAACTGAGAAATCCGCTTTGTCCGAAAGCTCCAGCATCAAGAATCCTTTATCGGCACATATTTCCGTATCGCTGAACCGTTCTGTGCTTCCGGAATACCAGGCCGCCGGATGCAGACTCAGCGACTGGCAATCGTGCCAGTGACCAAGCGCCACGTATTGAAAATCTTTCAGTTTTGTTTCAAACTCAGGCGGGAATACCTGCTCACCGTATTCTTCCATTAAGAACCGACGACCAAGAGAGGTGTGCAGCATCAGGATATTGAATTTTCCTTTTTCTGCTTTCAAATTGTTGAGTTCTTCCAGCAACAGGCGATTGTCGTTTATGTGTGGAATACCGTGAACTACTACATTCCCAAATTCGTGCTTTTCCCAGCGTTCGCCAAAAACCGGAAATACCAGATCGAGTGTACGCAGGGCGCGCAGGATCGGACTGTTGTAAATCGTCTTGGGTGTTTCGTGGTTGCCCGCAATGATGACCATGGGTATCCTGGCGTCACTTACGCGACGCAATTGTTCCAGCGCGAATGTGAGCGCCCGGTTGCTGGGACTGGGCCGGTGAAACAAATCTCCGGAGTGAAGTACTAGTTCGGGTTTCAGGCTAACAATTTGATCCACCACCTGCTCAAAAGCATCATACACATCCTGCTCGCGGGCATTCACACCGGCATCCGTCACGCGATCGAATGCCTGAAAGCCGAGGTGTGTATCTGAAAAGTGCAGGATCTTCATAAAGTCTTATCGAATGCGAATGTACTTGATGTAATCCGTTTGTGGAGGATCTGTAAGTCCAAGGCTGCGGGCCATGGTCACCATTTGTCCGCGATGATAGGTGCTGTGGTTCATGCAATGCTGGATCATTTCCACGCGCGGGCGATTGTCAGCCGTGCCATTTAGCAGTTTGAAATCGCAGGAAGCCATCAATTGTTCATCTGACAGGGAGTGAACATACTGTTGAAATGTGCCGGAAAATTTCACCCATCCATCCAGGGCTTCCAGCGCTGTTCCCTGAAACGTATCGGTGATAAATGTTTCAGGTGTCTGTTCATTCAGGCGTTCCAGCCAAACCTTTTCAGCGCCCCAAATGTGCAACACGGTGATTTTCAAATTGGGGAAACTGGACGAAACCGGTGCTTCCATCAATTCGGAAGCCTTGCTTTTTAACCAGTAGGCCATTTGAGTGTTGGCCCAGAGATTGTAGTCGGCGTATTCGCTGAGCAGATTCTTTACCGTCATTCTCAGGATTTTTCGGGTACAAATTTTATGGAAAGTGAATTCACGCAGTGTCGGGTATTTTTGGGGGTCATGCGTTCTCCTTCGAATACATGTCCCAAATGCCCTTCACAATTGGCACACACGATTTCCGTGCGTTTCATGCCAAGGGAGGTATCAGTATGTCGAATGACCGCGCCTGGAATTTCATCATCGAAAGAAGGCCAGCCACAGCCGCTATCGAACTTGTCGCCTGAATTGTACAAAGGCGCATTGCAGCGACGGCATATATAGGTGCCTGCCCCTTTGAAATTCCAGTATTCTCCGGTAAAAGCCCGTTCAGTGCCTTTTTCAACGATCACCTGATGTTCTTCCAGACTGAGGTCGTTCCAGTTTATTGATTTGTTTTCCATTTTTCCGTATTGCTTTTACGACAATGATCATCTAAATATTCTGTAACAAAGCCACACAAAATTAGTTGGCAAAAAAAACAGGGGCACCAAAAAATGGCACCCCTGAGTTATAAACCAAACTATAGAAATTAACACCCTCTAACACGCACTTTCACAGAAAACACCGGTCGCTTTTTGCTTCGGATTGTTTCTAACTTTATTCTGATACAAATATCCCCTACATTTACCCATAAATCAAATCGATATTTTTTATTATCACATAGATAATTACTATGAACATCCAGCAACTCGAATACATCATAGCGGTAGATGAGCACAAGCACTTTGCCAGGGCAGCCGAATCCTGCCATGTCACGCAGCCTACCCTGAGCATGATGATCCAAAAGCTGGAAGATGAGTTGGAGATAAAAATCTTTGATCGCAGCAAAAAGCCGGTTGTGACTACACCACCCGGAGAACTCGTCATTGCGCAAGCCAATAAGATCATTGTGGAAGTCCAGCGCACTAAGGACATTTTGAGACAATTCAAATCCACCCTGACAGGCGAGCTTAGAGTAGGCATCATTCCAACCCTGGCGCCCTACATTGTTCACCGTTTTATCAATGAGTTTTTGGAAAAATATCCGGGTGTTCGATTAAAGATCAGGGAACACGTGACCTCCTCCATCATCAAAAGGTTGAGAAAAAACCAATTGGATGTCGGCATTTTGGTGAGTCCGATCAATGATCCGGCGATCCGGGAAATACCTCTGTTTTATGAGCCGCTGATGGTGTATTCTTCTCATTCCTTCGACAAGCAATATCTCCTGCCGGAAGACCTTGATCCAGAGGAGTTGCTGCTGCTGGAAGAAGGGCATTGTTTGCGATCCCAGATCATGAACCTCTGTGAGTTACAGCGCAAAGCAGACACCAGATTGAATTATCAAAGCGGAAGTCTGGAAACCCTGATGAGACTGGTGAATACCGGACAAGGGGTGACCATCATACCTGCGCTGGCAGTGGAAGCGCTGACTGAAAAACAGAAAAAACGCGTATTCCCCTTCAAGGCGCCAGCGCCGGTTCGCGAAGTGAGTATGGCCATGCACCGCAATTTTCTGAAAGCCGATCTGATCAATGCGTTTAAAGAAGAACTGCTGAAAGGGATTCCCGATGAGTTTAAAAACGGAGTTGGAGTTAAGCGTGTGCCCATCGACAATATGGCGTTTTAGCAATATGTACGGCATTTGAATACATTTTTGCGATGCTGTCACAGATTTTCAATAAATTTCGCGGACAAATCCGATTTGCATGAAAAACATTTTACTCCCGTTATTTATACTCCTGACCAGCTGTTTGAAAGCCACTCCGGCGCCAAATTTCATCGTGACCGATTCAGATGGTCAAAAGCAGAATCTCTATCAGAATTACATCAATCAGGACAAGCTTGTAGTATTGGAAGCCTTTTTCATTGCCTGTCCGCCCTGTAACACGCATGCTCCTCTTGTAAAAAGCCTTTACGAACAGGTACAAGCTGCATATCCCGGCAAGGTTGAATTCATGCTGCTCAGTACACAAAACGGAGATTTGAATACCAACGTCGCACAATACAAGACCAGTAAGGGATTTACCATGCCCGCGGTTGGCTCGGATGGAGGAAGCCTTACAGCCCTTCAGCCATATACCAGCAACCAGTTTGGACTGTTTTATGGAACGCCAACATTCATAGTGATCGCACCAGGTACAGGTGAGGTCCATTTCGATATACGCGGTAATTCGGCTTCACAAACCATTGCATTGCTGGAAGCCAAAATTGCCGAATTGGTGTCTACACCTCCTCCGCCACCTGTAGTATGCAACCTGAAAAACGTGGTAGATGTTGGACTTTCAGGCGTAGATTTAAAGGTTTCAGCCATCGGAGCGGCCCTCCCTTACGATACCACCCTGAGTGCCGCGGGAAGCTACTCGGTATCCAATATTGCTGCTTTGAATAATGTAGATTATTCCATCGTACCATCAAAAGATGACAACCCACTGAACGGACTCACCACCTATGATCTGGTATTGATCTCCAAACATATTCTGGGCATTGAACCTCTTTCCTGTGATTGGCAACAAGTAGCCGCAGATGTCAACTGCAGTGGGTCAATTACCACACTCGACATTGTGACCGCCCGAAAAGTCATTCTGGGTATTTTACTAGAATTACCCTGCAAATCATGGCGATTTATACCCGATTCGATTGTAACCACCAATGGCAATTGTACCGACTTTATAGGTGTTAAAATGGGAGATGTGAATGGCTGGCCATGCGTTCAGGCAAACGGCCCGATTGATGAGCGCTCAACCCTCTCCCTGTCAGCAAATGATCAGTTGCTTCAGGCCGGTGACCGGGTATTGCTGGAAATTTCCTGTCCAGAAAACATTGACCTTCAGGGCCTCCAGGGAAGTTTACAGGTAAATCAGGAAAACATATCCGTTACCAACATGCACTCAACCCTTCTAACCGATTTTGACAACTCTTTCAACCTGAAATCACAGCGCAATGGGTACATCCCGATTTCATGGATCGATGGATATGGCCAACAGTTACCTGCAAATTCAATTGTGGTCACCCTGGAAATTACGGCTCTCAAGAACTGTCGACTATCCGATTGCATCCAATTGAGTCAAAATGGCTCTCTGGTTTCGGAAGCTTATGAAGTATCTGGACGCAACAGAGATCTGGTTTTGGAATGGGTTAAAAATGTCAATCAAGAAGGACAGACATATTCAATAAGCCCTAACCCCAGTCCAGGTGTCTTTTACATTTCATATATAAGTAAAAGCGGAGAGCCTGTAAAGGTGGAGGTATATGACCAATTGAGTCGACTCGTTTCCATGGAAGATTTTGATGCCGTTGAGGGGTACAATCATTGGCAGATCGATTTGGAGCAGTTTGGCACTGGTATATATTTTGTGATGGCAAATGATGAGATCGTCGGTAAAGTACTCGTTCAAAAATAGGAAGATGTACTTATAATTTACTGACTGTCACGAACTTGCCATTCAGTATCTTATACTTTTTTCCCATTACAGAAATCGACTCTCCTTCCTCCATTTCAGCGAGTTTGGTAATATCCTCCGTGATGGTATGCAGGCTGCCTTTAGTTTTCCAGGCTATGTATAAATGTGCCGGACTGACCGGATAGGCTGTACTTACACCACATAGAATCACATGAACCGGTTTCCCAATTTTCGTGACCAGCTCCAGATCTCGGGGAACAGCGCGATTGTCGGAGATCAGCACCACCTCTCCACAATCGGGGCAGGCAGCTATCCCTGCCAAGACGGCTTCAATATCATTTTCCGGAATATCGTCGCCATTTCCTCCGGCGATAGCGGTGATCATGGTCATTTCAAGCGAATCTACATTGTTGGGTTTGGCATGATACAAACCACCAGTTTTACCGATCACTTTTTCATCTCTTCTTTTGGCATCTCCATCATTAAAAAAAACAAAGTGGCTGGTATTTTCCAGGTTCCTTTTAAGGGCATTCCACAGCAGCAAGTCGGCCAGATAAGGCATCATACTTCCGGTTACATCCTCTACTACCAACATCTTTTTCCAGTCCTTATTTCGGGTGAGTACTTTCATGATCAGGGAATCGGATTTCAGGCCTTTGCAGGTCTTTGGGTTGTAGGCACGCAGGGGCGTGCTCTCAATGGTTTTTCTTCCACCCTGATCAACGGAAAACTGAATGAGCAGTGTAAATACCACATCGGGGTTGCCTTTTTCCCAGCCTTTTAACCTGGTGATGGCTTCTTCAATGGCTTTGTTGTGTTTAACCGAAACACCTCTTTTTGCCTGGATATTAATAGGAGTGCCATAGGCTGTATCAATCCGAAATTCTATTACAGCCGCTTTTTTGGAGCCTCTTTTGTTGAAATTCGTCGGAAAAGGAATGTGACCGGCGAACCATGACTTCAAGGAATCCTGCCCACCGGGGAAAACCGGCGCATCGGCAGGCGGGCGTTTTTTGGCGCAATCAATCAAGCCGTCCAGTTCGGTTTTGATCTCCTCCTTCCTTTCCTCCGTAATCGGCGGCTGATACCTGATTATAAATCCATGAAACAGATTTCGGGCAGAATCAGCGGTGATGGCAGCATCTTGAACAGTTATGTTCCATTGTATGTAGGGATCATCAAAAAGATCAGGGGCCAGTTTTTTCAGAGCATAAAACCTGGCCCTGTCAAGTTTCTTTTGTCCGGGCTGGGATAGTGTGTATTTGGAATAAATGTATTCAACTGAAACTTTTCCATAGGAACGAATTTCCTCATAGTCTTTGGAATTCAGAATTCTGGGGCTACCATAGGGAAACCGAATAGCCAGCTCGTATGTACCAAACCCGACAGTATCGAATTGTGGTATAAAGATCAAGGGTTGATTCAGAATATCTTCTATGGAAACTGTTTGTGCGAACAAGGCCACATTGGGGATCATCAACAGCCAGAGCAGAAGCACACGGCCGGTAGGCATCATCTTGTGAAGGTTCATAATTTCATGGAGCCGCATTTTGCACGGGGGTATGTTTGCAAACGGTTTAGTATCCTGAATTATTTGGTGCTTGAAAACTAAAAATTGCGGCTCCGATACAAAAACATTTCAAAATTGTTTGTTCAATTAAAATCCCGGAATAAGAACTAATTATTATTTAAAGGTGATAAATTTGGCCTTTCATTACACTTTGGAAACTAAATTTTGATATTTATCCCAAGGATTAATTCGGGTAAAGCACGCGTTTTTTGCAGACGTTGTATCTGTCTTTTAATTGGATGAAGCATTTTCAAATTTCCCACCTATGACAAAACTTTACACAAGCTATTTACTTCAAAAGTTATCGTTCATTTTGTTGCTGGCCCTCCCAATTGCCGGGTTTTCCTATAATATTGGGGAGCCAGTAAATCCCAACATTTCTCCAAAACCAGATTTTGTCAACTTTCCGGATACACATATCGATATTGAATCTGAAGATCCGGGCGACCCGGCAGTTACTTCCGATTCCCTGGATGGTGAACCAAGAGGTCACCTTTCCTGCAATATCCACGTGATTCCCAACTGTGCAGATATGACAGTCAATCTGGAAGCCTGGATTGATTACACCTTTTCCGGTCAATCTGTACCGGTTACTGTACCATGGTCTACCGGTGAAGTAGCCCACAAAATTACCGTAGTGCCAACCGGAACCTGGAGCTGGGATGTAACGGGCATTGGCTGTGAGTCGACTCACTGGCATAATGAAATCACACTGGATCATGTGTTTATGACTGGCCCTCTTGAGATTGAAGGGCCTAGTGCCATCTGTCCATTTGAGGAAGTAGAGTTGACGGTTAATACAAACGGATACGATGACATAACTCATTACCAATGGACTCCTGGTAACAGCCCCAACCAACTTTCGCCTTATCTGGTTACTGGGCCAGGCACTTATACACTTACCGTATTTGATGCTTACGATTGCCCATTTACAGATCAGGTGAATATTCCGCTCGTTCCTCCATTTGTTCCACAAATTACAGGACCAATCAGAATTTGCCCCGAAGGCGATACGGCTATCCTGACTGTACAGGGTAATTACTTTAATTTTGAATGGAGTAGTGGTGATGTGGGCAGTCCCATTATTGTAACATCCCCTGGAATTTACGAAGTAACCGCTACAGATTCATATGGCTGTACAGGCGTCGGTTTTTTCGGCGTTCAATCTGGAGGTGTAGATCCTTTTAATATTACCATATCAAGTCCGACAATTTGCCCGGGACAACTAGATACACTGCGAGTGTTAGGAGGCTATTCCAGTTATCAATGGTCGAATGGTGCCAACGGCATTACCAATATTGTCAATACACCTGGTGATTATGAGGTCACGGTAACAAATATTTATGGATGTACTGGTACGGCCTCAGGAACTGTAACGCCAATATTTCCGCCAAATATCGGGATTTCACAAACTCCATTATGCCCAGGGGGAACGGCTATTTTACATGCACTAAGCGATACTTTCCCAAAATACTCTTGGTCATCAAGTCCGCTCGATACAGCTGTAATTCAAATCTCAGCGCCTGGAACTTATTCTGTTACGGTAAGTGGACCGGGAGTTTGTGCCACCTCAACCAATGTAGTAGTCAATTTGGCGGCAGTGCCTACCACCATTATTCAACCACCTGCCATCTTAACCTGTAACCCTACACAAATTCCATTGGATGGCACAGCCTCCTCATCTGGGTCAAATTATCCGTTTACCTGGTCTACGCAGGGCGGCAACATTGTTTCCGGTGATACTACGCTGATGCCCATTGTGGATCAACCCGGGGTGTATATACTAACCATTACAAATGATACTACTGGTTGTGTGGTCATGGATACCGTTACCGTAAATCAGGACATTGCTCCTCCTGGAGCAGATCCTGGCCCTCCGGCAACGCTCAATTGCACCAACCCGGATTTGATCATCGGCCCGGTTCCGGCGCCTTCCGATCCAAATCTTCAACCTGTTTGGACAACAGCCAATGGAAACATCATTTCCGGTGATTCTTCCTGGTCGCCAAATGTCGACCTGTTTGGTACTTATATACTTACTGTTACCAATCTAAGCAACAGCTGTACTAGCACAGCAAGTGTGAATATTACCGAGGACTTTGCAAACCCAATGGCGGTTGTTGCACCCCCATCCATGCTTACCTGTAACCAGAGCACTTCGCTGCTCGATGGTACCGCCAGCAGCGCAGGGGCGAATTTCAGCTACCAATGGTCAACTTTAAACGGCGCCATTTCAGGCCCAACAAATGGAAATACAGCTACTGCTTCCTCTACTGGTGACTATACCCTGCTGGTAACCAATACAGTTAATGGATGTACTTCCAGTACAACGGTTACCGTTGATGCAGACAACAACATTCCCGTTGTGAGTGCTGCGATGCCTGGCACCTTAACCTGCAGCATCACCAACGTAATTATAGATGCCAGTAATAGTTCCACAGGGCCAGATTATGAATACACCTGGACAACTGTGAATGGCATGATTGAAAGTGGTGACAATACCCTTATGCCAACAGTGAGCGCTCCGGGTACTTACATGCTTACCCTGGTAAACACTGCCAATAATTGCACCGCAACACTCGATGTAATTGTGAATCAGAATATCCAGCCACCATTATCGAACGCAGGGCCTGGTCAAACATTGAGCTGCACCCTGTTATCACTCGATCTGGATGGTTCAGGATCTGCTAACGGTCCGCAATATCTATACAACTGGAGTACGGCAGATGGTATGATTATTAGCGGTGGAACAACCCTAATGCCCACAATTGGACTTGCGGGTACTTATGTCCTACAGGTAACTGATACAAATAATGGATGTACCTCAACATCCAGCACAGTTGTACAAAATGATGCTACAGCGCCATTGGCAGCTCTGGCACCACCAGCTACCTTAACCTGTGCCGCAACGGAAATAAATATAGACGGATCAGGTTCAACACAAGTAGGCAATTTAACTTTCGACTGGTCCGGCCCAGGCCTCGTTTCCGGAGCAGGCACGCTCATTGTAGGTGTAAATCTACCTGGCACCTATACGCTTGTCGTTACCAATAACGACAATGGTTGTACTGATGAGGCTTCGGTAGTGGTACCTCAGGACATTGCTCCTCCGGGCGCCCTGGCCGGTGCAGATGTGCTCATTAATTGCACAACACCAACTGGAACTCTTGGAGATTTAAGCAATCAATCCGGTGCCGGGTTTAGCATTGTTTGGACCACGGTTGGAGGTAACATTACCTCACCTACAGACGCACCAACTGTTATGATCGACCAGGCGGGTACTTACAATCTGGTAATTACCAATTTGCAAAATGGTTGCAGTAGTACAGATGACGTAATTGTAACAGATGATTTTGTTCAACCTTTAGCAAATGCCGGGCCTACTTCAGAGCTCACCTGCGTCATGACCTCTGTCGATTTGCAGGGAACCGGAAGTACTGGCGCTGGATTTGAGTATTTGTGGACCACCGTTGATGGAAACATTGTCAGCGGAGAAACCACCCTTACTCCAAATGTAAATTCAGATGGCGTGTACGATCTTTTGGTAACCAACACGCAAAATGGTTGTACATCCACCGCTTCTGTTATCATTACACAAAGTGATGATGTGCCAACTGCAATAGCCGGACCGCCTCAAATACTGACCTGTACGCTTACAAATACTACTTTAAATGCAAGCGGATCAAGTAGCGGAGCCCAGTTCTCCTATGCCTGGTCTACTGCAAATGGAAGTATCACCGGCGGTTCAGGAACACTCATGCCAACGATTGATGCACCGGGAACATATTCAATTACAGTTACAGACATTACCAATAACTGTACAGCCGCTTCCAGTGTAATTATTACTGAAAATGTAGTTCAGCCGGTTGTGGATGCAGGCGTTAACAATACCCTCACCTGTGCCATTACTACATTGCCACTTCAAGCTGAGATCGTTTCCTCATCATCCCCTGGCATTAGCTACATGTGGGGAACACCTGACGGTCAAATCCTGACAGGTGGTAATACAGCCTCACCAACCATTGGTGCGGTTGGCACCTACATAGTTACGATTACCGATGCCATCAATGGCTGTACAGGTACCGATCAACTGGTGATTAACGAAGATGTTACTCTTCCTACTGCGCTTATTGGCAATCCTCAGACATTAACCTGCGTGTTAACAGAAATATCTCTTAACACGTCAGGATCAAGCACAGGAGCCAACTTTACATATGACTGGACTACTCAAGGCGGGAGCTTCGTTTCAGTTGTGGATCCATTGTCTCCTGTTGTGGATGACCCGGGTACTTACAATGTACTGATTACCAACACAAGCAATGGTTGTACTCAAACCGCCAGCGTTGTGGTTCCGGAAGATGTGGTATTGCCAAATGCCGAGGCCGGCATGACTGTTGGCCTTGACTGCGACACACAAAGCAATATGCTCGATGGTGTTGGTTCCAGCACAGGTGCCAATTTCACCTATGTGTGGAGTACTACTGACGGTTCAATTACGAATGGTGGAACCAGTTTGAATCCAACCATTGACGAGCCAGGCACCTATACACTGCTGGTAACCAATACACAAAATGGTTGTGAGCAAACAGACAATGTCCTTGTCACTGAGGATGTTACGCCACCGGCCTTTAGCATTGCTGCTCCGGGTATACTTACCTGTGTAATCAATTCAGTTCCATTGAATGCTACCGGTACAGATTTCGGCAATTCACCCACATTTAGCTGGGTAACCAGCAACGGACAAATAGTAAGCGGAGGAAGTACGTTAAATGCAGTAGTAGACCAACCTGGTGATTATACACTTACCATACTCAATACCATCAATGGCTGTTCCACTTCTGTTCCTGTCACCGTGGCTCAGAATATTGCTCCGCCTAATATCCAGGTACAACCGGCTCAATTGTTGACTTGCTCAGTTACCGAGTTTCCGCTGGAAAGTTCTGTTTCACCACAGACGACCATTATGTGGACAACCACCAATGGCCACATTGTTTCCGGGCAGAATTCCGTGAGCCCTGTTATTGACGAGCCAGGTTTATACCAGGCAGTGGTAACCTCAACGGTAAATGGATGTACTGCAACAAATCAAATTCCGGTGCAACAGGAGACAAACCTCCCAACCGGGGTTGATTTTGAACTGACGCAGCCACTTTGTAACGGAACTCCGGGCGTAGTGAATGTTACACAGGTTCAGGGTGGCGTTGGACCTTATGCTTATTCAATTGACGGAGGGCAGACCTTCTTTACTTTCCAGGAGTTCGGAGATCTGCAACCAGGAAGCTTCGATCTGGTAATTCAGGATGTAAACGGTTGCGAAATCTCTGAACCATTTACCCTGGTTCCACCATTGCAGCCATTGGTGACCATTCCTCCGCAGTTCTCCATCAATTTAGGTGATGATCAGTCTTTAAATGCCATCGTTCCTGCTCCTTTCCCGCTGAGTTCCATCGAACAGGTGATTTGGGAACCAATGGACGGCCTGGTATTTGCCGGCAACTCTATTCAACAGTTGCTAAGTCCAACAGCGATGCCCTTAAAGACAACGGAATACACCGTTACCATCATCACACCAGAAGGCTGCGCTTCTGTTGCACGTACTACCATTCTGGTGGATCGTGAGATTGATATTTACGCGCCAAACATCATTTATCCGGAAGATCCTGATGGGGAGAACAATTACTTCCAGCTGTTTGCCAGTGAAAATTCTGTACGAAGCATCCACAAATTGCAAATCTTCGACCGTTGGGGTAGCCTGATGTTTGAAAACAGAGACTTCCTGCCGAATGACAGATCAAGCGGTTGGGAAGGTGATTTCAGAGGCAAACCAGTTAATCCGGGCGTATTTGTCTGGTGGGCTGAAGTCGAAATTATCGACGGCAGAGTATTGCTCCTGAAAGGCGATGTGACAGTTTATAGATAATTGATTTTGAAATTAATAAAAAGGCCCGCTCCGTTCGTTCGGGGCGGGCCTTTTACTTGTAAGCAGGTGGCAATCAGTTCCTGCGATTTCCCAGGTTTTGCCTCCTTTCCTGAATTCTTTGTTGGCGGGCTTCCTGTAGTTTTTTCACCAAAGATTCTCTGAACTCGCGTTCAGCCAATGGAATCTTGGCAACTTTTCGAAGTGGAAGCACCTTTTTAAGATCCTGATAAAGAGATTTTTCCAGATCCAGGTCGCGCAGTTTTTTATCAAAATACTGGTTGATCTGTTCAGCGACTTCAGTATCACTCATTTGATCTTCCTGTTTATCAATTTTGAAATCGCGCTGCAACTGCTCCCGGCGATCCAGAAAGGCATTGTACACCGGCCAGAACCCCTGGGCTTCATCGGGGCTCAGCCTGAGCACCCTGGTAAAAACTTCAGCGCGAAAGGCTGCAAGGCGTTCGTCTCTTTTATCTGCATTCACTTGCGCACTGGCAATGCCAATGCCGACATAGAATACTGTGGCGAAAAGAAATAGCTTCTTCATGTTGTGCATAGTTGTAAATAAATAAGTCTGTGGTTATGAGGCTACAAAATGTCTTGTAGTTCTTCTTCTGTCATGTCATTGAGGATATGCTCGATATCCTCTGGTGAAATTTCGTATGGATCAGGAGCGACCGTTTTTTCCGGAACAACCGGTTTACTGTCGGACGGTGCCTGCCTTACCTGCGGTTCTTCAGTTGTTGGCAGCATGGCCAATTGTTCTACCTCAAAATCCCTGACATTCTCCAGCAAATAAGCTTCAATATCTTCCTCACTCAGGGTAACCGAAGCCATCGGCTGTACATATTCGTCATTGGATCTAAAGAACCAAACAGCGGCCAGTACCATGGCAAATACAGCCGCAGCAGCCAAAGCATACTGATAAATGGATACGCGTTTCGCTTTCGATTTAACCAGTGCTTCGGGCATTTGACGTTTGATGCCGGCAGCTTCGATCCGTTCAAAAACACGGGATTCAAAACCATCGAAATAGTCGGCCGGGACTGTAAACCCATCTCCTTTTTCTTTCAGTTTCCCAAGAATATCCGGGTTCCTGTTTCCTTTGTCTTTCATAATATCACGCAATGTTGCTGAGGCTTTGCTCATCATCTTCTTTGAGAGAAGCTTCAATTTTTTTAACGGCATGGTGATAGGAGGCTTTCAGCGCCCCAACCGAAGTATTCAGCATGCCTGACATTTCTTCGTAGGGCATTTCCTCGTAATACCTGAGATTAAAAACCATTTTTTGCTTTTCCGGAAGTTGGGATATGGCTTCCTGCAGTTTTAATTGAATGGCATCCCCATCGAACCAGGGATCTGCCTTTAACTGATTGGCCATTAGATTATTAACATCATCCAAAGATGACGCCGATTGTCGCGCCTTACTTTGCATGTGTGAAATTGCCTCGTTGGTAGCAATCCTGTACAACCAGGTATACAATTTCGACTTTCCTTCAAACCTCGCGATGCCGTTGTACACTTTGATAAAAGTGTTTTGCAAGACGTCATCTGCATCGTTGTGCACCTGTACAATGCGCCGGATTTGCCAGTACAAAAGCTCCTTATACGTCGACATCAACAATCGAAACCCGCGCTCGTAGGTCTGATCCGATCCAAGGAGTTCCAGAATTTGTTCATCTGATGTGGGTGTGATCACTACAGTCTGCAAGTTTCTGTGTTTGGTAATTAAGATGAAAAAAAGCGCTTAGAGTTTAATGGAGTTGCGCAAAAAAGCAATAATTTTATAAAGAAGTCACTTTTCAGGATATCAAGTTTTTGAAAATCAACTGATTAAGGTAGATATGAAAGATCAAAAGTGAAAAGTGTATATGCAAATCAGGTAAATGTCTTAATGCTACACTATTGAATATCTTTAAAGACACACAAAATCTTTTAAAACAAAAAATGTCACAAAAGGGTCAATAAGCGTCCGAAACCTTATTTTTGCCGCTTCCAAATGCCTTTAAAAGAAACCTTTGCACATACAGTGTATCCATTGCCGGAAAGTGAATGTTGAACAAACCCCATAAACTCAAAAAGAAGAACAAGTTCCAAAATGCTCAAAAGTCTACACATCCGCAATTATGCACTGATCGACAGGCTGGAAATAAACTTTTCCCAAAATCTTACCATCATCACCGGTGAAACCGGAGCCGGCAAATCCATCCTATTGGGCGCCCTTGGATTGGTAATGGGCGAACGAGCCGATTCAAAGGTCTTTTACAACGATGCTGAAAAATGCATTGTAGAAGCTTTTTTTGATGTTGGCGCCTACGATCTTACATCCTTTTTCGAGCAGCATGAACTTGATTATGATCAGGAAGTAGTGATCAGGAGGGAACTATCCCCAACCGGTAAAAGCAGGGCTTTCATCAATGATACCCCGGTAAATAACCAGGTATTGCAAAGACTCACCGAGTCACTCATTGACCTGCATCAGCAATTTGATGTCCTGGATATTCATGATGTAAATTTTCAGTTGCGCATGATTGATGCCCTGGCTGATAATTTCGGTTTGCTGAAAGAGTATCAACAGGCCTATAAATCTTACTCCGGCGATAAGAAGCGTTTGGAGAATTTAATATCCCAAAGTGAGAAGGGTACTAAAGAACTGGAGTTTTTGCAATTTCAATTGGAAGAATTGCAACAGGCCAATCTCGAAAATGGCGAGCAGGACGAACTGGAGCAGGAATTGTCCAGGCTCAGCAATGCCGAGGAAATCAAGCGCTCCTATGGAACAGCTTTTAATTACCTGCTTCAATCGGAGCAAAATATCGCCGGTCAGCTTCAGGAAATAAGCAGAAGTCTGAACCAAACAAGTGCTGTTTCTCCAGAATTGGCATCATTGAGCAGCCGAATGGACTCCCTTGTACTTGATCTCCAGGACATCGCCAAGGAGTTCGAACGGATAAGTGAAACCACTGAACACGATCCTGAACGCATCGCTCAGGTTCAGGATCGACTGGATACAATCTACAAGTTACAGAAGAAACACGGTGTTTCTTCGCTGGAAGATCTATTGACCATTCAATCGGAGTTAGAAAAGCAAAGCGAAGGATTTGCCAATATGGATTCAGAGATTAGCAGACTTCAGGAAAGTATCGACAAACAAGAAAGAGCATTAAAAGAAAAAGCAAGCAGCCTCAGTCAGCGTAGAAAAAAGATACCGGACGTTTTCGAAGCTCAGGTGCATAAAATGCTTGAGCAACTTTCTATGCCACACGCCAAACTGAAGGTCGACATTAAGGAATTGCCTGGTCTCTCCCCTACCGGTATGGATGATGTTCAATTTCTGTTTGCCAGCAACGTGGGCTCAAAATATTTGCCCATCAGAGATGTGGCTTCCGGTGGTGAATTGTCCCGACTAACGCTATGCACTAAGAGTCTTGTAGCGGATGCAATACCTTTACCTACCCTCATTTTTGACGAAATCGACTACGGAGTGAGCGGTGATGTTTCCCTCAAAATGGGCAATATTCTGAAGGAACTCAGCAAGCGCCACCAGGTAGTGAGCATTACCCATACTCCTCAGATAGCAGCCCGTGCGGATGCGCATTATTTTGTGTACAAAAAGATCACGGAAAACAGAAGCATTACCAACATTCGTTTGCTGGAGCCCGAGGACCGCATAAGAAGCATTGCGGTGATGCTGAGCGGCAACCCTCCAAGCGATGCTGCGCTTGCCACGGCCCGGGAACTTGTTCATCTCTGATAAAATGCCTTTTAGAACCAGAAGCTAAATTCTGGCTTACATCAGGCATTTTTCCACAATTGATTTCTTCTTTTAATACAGGTTTTATACATTTAGGCGCCAAACAATGCAATTTGAGGCCGACCCTCAATTAACTCAAGTCAAACGCTTAAACTACCTAGAAATGAACCAATTTACCAGAATCATTGCAGCATTCTGCTGTATCTCCATTTGCATTTTCAGCGAAACATTTGCCCAAAACCTGGCCTTATCCACTCAAAATCCACCCGGATTGTATGTTTGCGGTATTGATCAGGTATCAGTAACGGTTCAAAACACCAATGGAAGCCCTGCCGCCACAAGTGTTCAGCTGGTGGCCATTCTGCCACTGGGTGTCACCTATGAACCGGGAACCGTAACAGGCGCTACAGAGTTCAATATCAGCAACTTAAGCAGTCCGGTTTTTGCGATGGCAGACTTGCCCGGTGGGGCAACCAATACCGTCAGGTTTTCTATAAAAGCGGGTTGTTCGTTGGTAGGAGACATCAACAATGGTCAGGTATTTTCCAATACTTTCGTTGTGAATTATACGGGGGGCACCAAGCAGATCACATCCAACACCTTCATCATAGAAACGGGTTTGGCAAATTTAATTTCTGTAAACCCGGTAACTGCTGCAGGGGTGAAAGGCGACGTGATCATGCGTACCATTACCCTAAAAAACACCCGGGAAGGCCCTATCCACTCACTGTCATTTAGAGATCAGCATACAAGTGGCCTGAGTATTCAGGTTGTCGGTGCCATCAATGAAAATGACCAGGCAACGCTGTATACCGGTGAAATCCCCGGAAGTTACTTTACCCAGTTTGGCGATGGCGACGATCTCCTCGAGAACACGGACGGAGAAATTACCATTATAGAGAAAGTGACCATTACCGCTTGTGGTATACCCACTTACACAGCGAAATCTGATATCATCGTTGGATGGGGTTGTGATGCCACTACCTGTAGAAGTGATAGTTTGATCGCCCAGATAAATATCCTACCTACCAATGAAAATCCGGATCTGACCTTTGTCCCGGTTCCACAGCGTCCGTTCAGCTATTGTGGAGACGTACCTTCTATGGAGGAGATCACAATTCACAATAATGGGCAATTACCTGCTTCAAATGTGGAAGTGATGGTATTTACCTACGATACTTTATTCATGGCATTCGATCCAAGCTCTTTCGAATGGAGTAATGACGGCGTAACCTGGACCCCTGTAAACATTCTTTCATCGTTCCCAACCCCCATCACTACTTGTGATATGAACGGGTATGTGCTGAGCGTAACGGCAGTTGTGCCTTTTGTAGATATAGCAGAAACAGTGAGGCTTCGGTATAAAACATACCACTGTGTGCCGGTATGTTACCCTTATGCGCCTTTCTCCGGCTTCACATACAAATATCCAAAAGCCTGCCCACCTCAGGCCTCAACTACAGGATTGACAAACATTTTATCTGACACCAGTTTCCTACAGTTGAACAATGGGTTCACCTTTGATATTGGGCATTGCCTGGAAACTGATTCATTCTATTCACTTGAATACTGGATCAAATCCAAAAGGCTGCTGATTGATACCGGTGTGATCAGGATTAATATAAACCTGCCAAAAGGCCTGAGTTTTGACCCAAGCTGCAACTTTAGCATCGATGGCCAAACACCACTTGATTTTGACATAAGTGTAAATGCACAGGGTACAACAACCATTGATGCCCTATTCGACCTGCCATTCTCCAGCGACTCGGTGGGTACAGATTTTTGCATTCAATACGTGTGTCAGCCTGACATGCCGTGCTTAAATTCTAACCCAACTTTCCCTCCAAGAAATACAACAATAGACGCTTATCCGCCCGAAAACGATTGCAACGGATGTGAATTACCCATTTCATTGTCTTGTTCCATTCTCTTAGACTCCATGCAAGATTCCGATTGCGGCATAAGCGCCTGCGAGGTATTCACCATGGTTGTAGACGACTCCTGCAATGATGGAGGTGGCGGAATTGGAAGTGGGAGCGGAGACCTGGTAATTCTGGTTGGTTTTGATAGCTGGCGCCTTAACAAGGGCTTTCAGGATGACAACAACGACCGTCAGGCTGATAGCAACAACAAAGCCAATTCCCCTAACATTCGTCTCGACAGGTTTTTGGTCGGTGATACCATGAGAAACGAATTGCGTATTACGGTGCTTGCCGGACAACTTGAAGCCCTTGATTACAGATTCTTCCTCGAGTCTATGATGTCTGATTTCGGCGTTCAGGATGGAGATTCGATCAGTTTCTTCAAGGCACAGAATATGTTTACTAACTACGATTCTACCATATTCGTAGGTGGAAATGTGATTATCCAAAAATCAACCGGAGAAATGTACGAGTGTCCTGGATTCGGACCCAATATCCGCTCGGATCAACATACCGTAAATATTTCCATTCCGAATATCAAACCAAAGCAGATTGTTGATAAAATGATCAGCATGTTTGATCAGTACCGGTTTGATATTAATAGTGCCATTGCAAGTGGTTGTGTACCACAGGGAACCACCCTCGAAGCCGGTGATCAGGTTTTCCTGCAGGCTGATTATAAATTTACCAACAATTTCACACCCGAAGGTTCCTCAACACCTCCTTTGGTCAATTTCAGGACCTCCGTCTGTGATCAATTCAAAACCTTCTCATGGAAACTTGAAGACTTTTGTACCGTAAAACCGCTGCTTCAATTTTCCGGATTTATTGAAACTTTTGTACCGGCAATCCAGAGACTGGAACCTTGTAAGCAATCCACAGAAATTGTCCCCTTTAATTACCGTCTTCGTATTGCCAGGGGCAATATGTTTCCTTTCGAGGTAAGACCAATAACCAGGATTACCCAATATTCGCATAGCTTGCCATTGGCAGTTGATCTACTGAAAAGTGAACTGGGCTTTTTGAGATTACAGGAAAATACAATTCTATTCAGTGGTGACACATTGCTTACCACCTCCAATGGCGGATTTATCAATTATCAACTGGATGATTTTTTCGACGATGCGCTTGATGAAGGCTATTCGATGGAGATAAACACGGTATTCGATACCATTTGCGGATATGAGGGCGCCAGTTTTGGTCAAACCAATGTTGGAGTACACTATTCAGACATGTGCCTGCACAATCCTGTTGATGTAGTATATGAACTGCCAAACCCAAACAGTTATGTCAGTGGTAGTCCACAGCTTGACTTCTTCAATGTTGGCTTAAATACAGTCTTTATTCAAACCAATGATGTTGAGCTTGACTTCACCATCAGAAATGCATCTCCGGTGACAGCGTTGAATGCCTGGATCATTATCGATTCAGACAATAACCTGACCGACCTTGAGTTGTTTATTGTCGATCCTCCTAATCTTGTTCCAGTACCGCAGATTGGTGGTGTTTATCAGCTGGATTCGTTGCCAGCGTTTGCGCAGCCATTCTTTAAATTGAGAGCAAAGAGCATCAGTTGCGGCCCCTTCACAGTAAACTATCGCTTTGGCTGGGGCTGTACGCCAACCTTCAACGAACGGCCTTTGGCTTGTGGTGAATTTATGGGTTCAGTAGAAATACGCCCCCAAATCCCAGAGTTGGAATTGATCATTCTGAAGGAGCAATCTCCCCTGGTTTTGTGTAGCCCATCAGACGATTTTGAATTTGAAATACTCAATGCCAATGAAGGCTCTGCTTATAATGTGGTGCCGAGCGTGAAGTTGCCGCAAGGCTTTATCATAGTTCCCGGCTCCTCGCGTTTGTCATTCCCTGCCGGTGTAGGGGCACCCATTAATATGCCCGACCCGGTTCAGCTTCCAGGCAATGTTTATCAATTTGATCCCCAGGCTGTTTCTCCCACTCTCGCTCAAAATGGCCTTGTAAGTTTTGAGCAGGAACCTCTCAATGCCATGCGGATTCTGTTTAAAATCCAAGCCGAATGTGGTGCAGTGGCAAATGCACAACCGATTTACGGGGCAGAAGCAATCCAACCTTGTGGACTGGCGTCGAATCGCCTGAGAAAACCTGGACAACCAATTGCTATAAATGGAGTAAATGCTGTTAATGAAGCCGTCGCCAATCTGAGCTTTGCCGATCCTAACCACAGCATTGGCTGCGGAGAAGTCGTGGAATTATCGGCCAGCATCCAACTGGACGGGCCTGCTTCCGCAGGAGATAGCATTTATGTTTCACTGCCTTCCGGAACCTCGTATGTAAGTGGATCTTACATGCCAGGCGCCAATGCTCCTACTCAGCAGCCAAGTATTTCTGGGCAGTCTTTGCAATGGCCGATTCCAACCAATTTGGGGAATAACGCCATTCTTACATTTACCTTCAGTGTTCGTTATGATGATCCTGCCGGGTGTATAGATAAGTTTGTTACACTGCAAACAAGGGAAAAAACGCAAGCTCAATGTATGAATGTTCAATGTCCGGTTTATGTAGCCAGCAGTGAAGCTCTGCTGAACCTCACGGCTGAGAATCCGGAAATGCAATTGAACAATTTCCAGTTACAAACGGATATTAGTGGACAAACCGGATTCACAGCCAACCTGGAAAATTTGGGAAATGCAGCAGCATCCAATCCGGTAGTTCAAATTTATCACGATCAGAATGGCAACGGAGTGATAGATCCAACAGACCCATTGGTAAGTACTGTAAGTTTGAATGGCACTACCCTGATTCCGGGTACTACCATTGGCATTAATGGCGATCTGAACAATCTGGATCCTTCAGCCTATTGCAGTTTGATCGCCCTTATTCCTGCCGAAGAGAACTGCGCTTGCGATGACAAGGTGTTCCCATTGGATGGCAATCAGGTGGTTACTTCAGGCATTGGTTTGTGTAACCCACAAATGGTTTCTGTTGGCACCGATAGTATTGCAGGTAATACATACACCTGGCTTACAACAGGTGGTATTGGCTGTCCTACTTGTGCAAATACCACTTACACACCTGGTCCGGATGTGATGCCTGGCGACTTGATTACGCTTGTTTTAATAGAACAAACAGGCACTTGCGAAATCGAGCGACGTTTTGACATCCAGTTTGGCGGTTCATTTGGCATTGAGACTACGGATCTCACCATTTGCGAAGGCCAATCAGCCACGCTGGAGGCAACACCCGGCGGTTCAAATTATAACTGGTCGGGGCCGGGAATTACCAATCCAAACCAGCAAACCCAGGTTGTATCGCCAATTGGCAACACCAATTACAGCGTAACGGTGACCTTCGCGGATGGGTGTACTGGCACTGGATCAGTAACGGTTTTTGTTGACCCTGCGATCAACATTTCTATTGAAAAAACAACTTGTGCAGGTACTCCTATTCAATTGTTTGATGGCTTAATAACGGATGTTGCAGGAGTATATACCGGCACCTTAGCTTCTGCTAATGGCTGTGACACTTTAGTTACTGTAACCCTCACCGTGCCAGAAATGAATACTGAAACCATTTACACAGGATGTGAAGGTGACACACTTTTAATCAATAGCATAGAATACACGACCAGCGGTACAAACTGTACGGATTACACTACATCCAATGGCTGCGACAGTACCCATTGTGATATAGTCACTTTTTTCCCAAATCCAAACCTTCCGGCGCAGGACTCTGTGATTGTGCAGGCAGGTACGGAAATCACATTGGATGGACCAAGTGGCTTTGACAGTTACAGCTGGTCTCCGGAGGGCTCGCACCTATCCTGTTCAGATTGTGAAGATCCGATTGCAACGCCAGATTCCACGACTAATTTCATACTTACGGTAACGGATAACCATGGATGCAGGGACAGTGTAACATACCGCGTAGTAACCTGTGATGTAGATAAGTATTTGGAAATTGTACCCAATGCCTTCACCCCGAACAATGATGGCTACAATGACTTTTTCAGACCAGTACCTACTGAAGGGGCTGAAATGATTGTTTCACTTCAGGTGTATAACCGCTGGGGAACCAAGATTTATGAAGGTAATGGAGCAGGCGCCGCCTGGAATGGCAAGGTAAATGGAAAGGACGCAAGTTCTGATGTTTACGTGTACATTCTGGTGGTTGAGTGCAATGGGGTGCAGCGCCAGAAACACGGGGAGATCAGTTTGCTCCGCTAGTTAATGTACATATCATGCCAATTGACGGGGTGACTTTGAGTCACCCCGTCAATAATACAGGAAATACATATATGCGTATCATAGGAAATATAGAACATCCCTCACTGAAAATCACTGTTTTCAAAATGGAAGGCAGGACAAGCGTGAAGTTTGAAAACGCTCAATATGAGCAAACCTATAAACTGGGAGAAGATGATCGTTTCAGCGACCTGGAAAACATAAGCAAGCTGATTGACCAGGCATTTATTGCGGATGTATTAAACGGGATGAAGCAAATGCATCAAACTCGCTTGAGTGCTGTATCCAGGGCTTACCCGGCAACAGAAACAGAGGAGTTTGAAGAGATCATTTAGGTTTGGCAAGCAACCTTGACTACCAATAGGCTTGTATTTATTTCCCGCAGATTTTACGCAGATTTGTTTCGCAGATTTTACACAGAAAGTCTGCGCGAAACCAGGTGTGCAAACTTAAAATACAACTACGGTACTACGATTTCTTTTGAAATGGTTTTAAAACCTGACTCAGGAATCCATGCGGGTATTCATCTACCTCGTCAAAACCAAGGGTAATATCCCGGCCATCTTTTGGCATCCAAACGGTGCCAAATATATAGTCCCAAAGAGAAAGTGTGAGTCCATAATTAACTCCGTGACTCCCCTCCGGCAATTCCTTGGAATGATGCCAAATATGCATCTGGGGGCTATTAAAGATGTATTTCAATGGACCAAGTGGCAAAAAGATATTGGCATGATTGAGATGTCCAATTACAATGGTAAACAGGTGTACAAGGATAAAATCCTGTATCCCAAATCCAATCATGGCTAATGGCATGTATTCAATGGTGCGGTACACGATGGTTTCCATAAAATGATAGCGCAGGTGGGCTGCAAACCCCATTTCCCGAACCGAATGGTGCACTTTATGAAACTGCCAAAGCCAGGGCGATCGATGCAATAAGCGATGCGTATTCCACTGGATAAAATCCCTTATGACAAATAGTATCAACAACTGTGTCCAATGGGGCAAGGTGGATACATTGATGGCAACCAAATTTTGAATACCCAAAAGGGAATACAATAGGTCATTAAACACATGGACAAATACATCTGACAACGCCGCATAGCCAATTAATCCAAAGAGGAAAAAATTGAAAAACATATAGAATGCATCCAGCCAAAAATCTTCCCGAATGCGCGCCTGATTTTTCCTCCAGGGGAAAGCCAGTTCCAGCAAATAAACAAGCACAGAAATGGCGATCAGCCAATAGAAGTAATTGCTCCAGTGTGGAGTGCTTATTTCATGCCGCAGATACCTGGCATATCCTTCAAATGAGTTTTGAAATATTTGCCAATATTCCATACCGCTCAATTTAGGCGATTATTTTGTCTTTGCCTTCTGAAAGTCCTTAATGGGACCAAAAGGCCCGTATTTGTGCTGCTCTTCCGAAAATGGATCAGCATAAGGACCAAAAGGATGGTCGAATGGCTTTTTGGAAATATCTGGCCAATCGAGGTCCAGGAAAGGATGCTTCGGACGATCCCGGGAATCTACATAAGCGGCAACATCCCAGGCTTCCTCATCGCTGAGCTGTGGATTTTCATAGGTGGCTCCAAAAGGCATATTGGCCTTTACGTAAGATGCAAATCTGGAAAGTCTGAAAAGCCCGGCAGCCTGGTTATAGCTTCCTGCCCCCCAAAGTGGCGGGTAACTTCTTGGACTCCCTGGGATTACAAGCCCCTGACCATCTGAGCCGTGACAGGAGGCACACTGCCTGTCATACACGGCTTTGCCTAGTACCGGATCAGCTGCTCTGTCAAGCAAAGGAAGATCTACCAAACCTTTACCTTTTGGTGATTCGCCTTTAGGAATTCCTGTCCCCAACCATTGCATATAGGCCACCATTGCCTTCATTTCATGGCTGGTGGTATCCAGGGGCTGTCCGTTCAGACTGCGTTCAAAACAATCGTTGATGCGCTTGGGAATTGTTTCCAGTTGACCGGAACGACCGCGTATTTTTGGGTAAATACTTTGAACAGCTGAATAATTGTTTCCAAAAGCCTTAGTTCCAGCATCCAGGTGGCAATTTTGACAGTTCAGGCTATTTATGGATGAAGGTCTTACTATTCCGTGTTCCCCAAAATAATCCTGGGTTCTGGCAATCAAATCTCTGCCATATTGTATCAGGTCGGCATCCGGATCGGTTTCAGCCAGAAAAACATTGGGGGCCTGCCAGATCTTTTCTTTGTCATAAACCGGGAATAATTTCTCGCGGGTTTTGGCCAGATTTGAATTTTCACTGGAAATTTCTTTGGCGTACATACTCAGGGTACCGCCAACCAGCAACAGAACCAGTATCCACAACATGCTGCGAACTCTGGTCAGGAACAAACGCTGTCTGAGGCATCGCGAATTCAACTCTGGATCCTCGGCTATTTTATGCGAATAAAGATTAATGCTCGAAGACACGCCAATGATGCCCAAACCCAGGCTGAGAACCACTAAACCTAATATGGGATATAATTCAGTGCTCATAATCAGAAAGCGCCGATGCCACCAGACAAGTTGCGCACATCAAATCCTAATTTATTCATTTGCTTGCCAGCCTGAGCGCTACGGGCACCACTCCTGCAGTAGAGGAAATAGGTAACATCTTTATCCAGATTCTTGATTTTTCCAGCAAAGCTTGGCGAAAGGAAATCAATGTTCTTGGCGCCTGGAATTGCTCCCTGAGCAAATTCAGCTGGTGTTCTCACATCAAGAAGCACCGCTTTTTTGGATTCCTTCAAGGCTTTGCGGAAAGCAGCGCCGCTCAAATTAGCATATTGCGGGCCATCTGTTTCAACTAAATTGTCTACAGTATCGCCACCAGAGAAAAGATTCTTTAAGAAATTGAAAGCCATGTAAATGTCTGTTTTAAATTGAATGAGCTACAAAGATGGGTAAAAAAGCAATTGGGTTTCCGTGACATTTATCACAAAAACCCAAGTTCATTAAAAATCCTGTATCGGGAAAATTACCGAGAGGTCCTACCAGGCGTTCAGTTTTTCTTCTTCTCCAACGTACATGTTTCGTACCGCTTTTACCAGCCAGTCACCACCAAATGTGATGGTAAAATGATGTGAAAAATAGATCACCCAGGACAAAGAAGCATCGAATACCATGCCTTCATGAGCTGCTCCAAATATCTCTTCGCTATCTATTTCAAACAGGCCTTCTTCGCAATCCAGCAAATAAAATGGCAGAGATACTTTTTGCTGGAGTAGTTGAACAATCTTTTGCTTGTTCGGCTCCTCCATGCCATTTAGAAATATCACCTCGTGAGGAGAATCTTCAGATAATGGATTCCAGAAATTGGAAGTGAAATTCCATTGTTCCTTCAAATCCTCGCGAAGCTGGCGGGCCAAATCCCCGGATATTCGTTTGTGCTTGCTTTTTTCCGGTAATACCTCCGGCTGTAAAGGATCGCCCTGGAATAAAACCGGAAGCTCATGAGCTATACTTCTGGCAGATTTTTCAACTATCCTGAAAAGTGTTCTGAGGTATTCGGGAACATTCGGATCGATGGGTATCTGAACCTGCTTTTCGCGACGGCCGATATGAATGTCCAGCAAAAATTTTACAGACGCAGCAGCGGCAATTTGTTCAACGGCTTCCAAAGCCAGGTCTGTATTAAATACGACATAATATTGCAGGTAATTACCCGAAAAACGCTCTCCACCTCGTGGGATACCGTTGCATGTTTTTTCCAGAATTTCCTGAATTGGATCGAGATATCCACTTGTCCAGTCGTCATACCAGGGAGCCCCGGCCGGATAACCCGTCCAACGCCGCATTTGAAAATGAAGTGTCATGACGTGCAGCTGGCTCTGAGCAGGCTTTTCGTAACCTTGTTTAACCCATTCGGCACCCTTTTCACGCAGGATATGCTCTGGATCTCTGCCTTCTGATAAGGCCAAAGTTTCCGTATTCCCGTTTTCTTCACCACATACACCCTGGGTGGTATGCAATTCCCCGGCACTGGTACTCATTCGTACGTAGTGCCATCGGTTTTGGATTTGTTTATATAGGATTAATTGATAATTCTTCACTGGGGATATTTAGCAATAACTTTTGCTATACAATTGAAAAGTTCGTGCCAAAAAACCGTTTTCTCAATAAAAAAGGTACCGAGTGCCCAATTAGCTCCCGGTACCTTATAATTTTCACACTAAATTATCTTACTGAACGATGATCTGTTCGGTATATACTTTGTTATTCTGTTGAACGTGAATAACGATGGTTCCTTTGGCATAGGCAGTTAGGTCAAATTGTTGACTGTATTCGCCATTAAAAGCATTTAATTCCTCTCTGAAAAGCTGGCGACCAGCTACATCAAACAGAGACACAACTGTTTCTACCGGTTCGGCCTTAAATTCTACGGTGATGGCTCCTTCGGATGGGTTGGGAAATGCCCGGAAAGATTCAAGTTGCAGGCTGCGATCAACGGCAGGTTTAGGATCAACTTTTACCTGTTCTACATCACCTTCTCCGGCTTTGCGGATAATGATGATCCTGGTTTCTTGAATACGGCGATGATCGCCGGCATTCCAGTCCCAGGTATAAAAACGGCGAATATCCTTGCCAAAGTTATCAAGAACATCAATTCTTGTTTTGTCTTTACAGGCTTTAAGCGTTGCCTTGATCTGCATGGGTTCACCCTCTCTTTCAAATGCTACCTCTACGGCATCTCCGGTTTTGTATTTGGCAATTTCATCCCAAAGCTCACTGTGTGTATTCACCACCTGAGCATTTACGGATGTGATAACATCTCCTTCATGCATACCTGCTTCGGAGGCTGCACTCAACTCCGTAAAGCTCTGGATTTCAGCGCCGTGATCTTCGTGCGCATTGCTGTAAACACCCAGGCAAGCTTCCTTTTCTTTTACTTCCCAGTTGAATCTGGGTTCATTTACTCTGATATCTGCTGGCTCTGCCAGTTCCACATCTGGAAACTCAAAATTGATTTCTGGTATTTCAACATTGATGTCCTCTATTACAGCAGCATGGTTATTGGTACCCAGAGTTGCCTCTGTAGTATTCCGTTGCCCATCGCGCTCGTAAACCACTGTAACCTTATCATCCGGTTTGGTATACGCCATAAAATCAGTGATGTCTTCGAAATCATTAATAGCGGTAGTATTCAATTGATAGATCACATCTCCATCTTGAAGGCCCGCTTTCTCGGCTCCGGAGCCTTCGGTAATGCTTACGGCAACACCCGGCTCATCTTCGTCTTCGTCCTCATCAGAAACACCCAGAAAACCTTTTTGGTATTCGCCTTTAATGCAGGAGACCTCTGATCTGGTTGTAAGCATAGCTTCAGTACTTGCTTCTTTTCCATCGCGACTATAGCGAATGCTCAATTTGTCGCCAGGAGCTAAAGCACTGATGGCACCGGTCAAATCGCTCCACTTATCGGTTTTCACGTCATTGATCTGCAGAATTTTATCATTGTTGTGCAAACCCGCCTTATCTGCTGCTGTTCCTCGAACAATATCAACCACCACTCCGGCAGCATCCGGATCTTCATCAGAATCCTCCTGCACGCCCAGGTAAGGAGATTTATTATCGCAGCTGGCAAAAGCAAGTCCTTTAGCCATTCCATGTATGCCGTGGAATTCCATTTCCGGCATTACATCGTGAACAATTACCTCAATTTCATTCTCCTCAGTATCGTTTTCGCGCACAAAAGCATCTACATCAAAATCTTCGGCAGCTTTGCCTTTTTTGATGATGGTTTCTGTCACTTCTGTTCCGTCGTCCTCAACGTAATGCTTGATAATGGTAATTTTCTTTTCAGGGTTGTCATTGGTTTCTTGAGAAAACAAAGGTGTTATGCACCAGGGTAGCAGCAAAAATGCAGCAGCTAACAGGATAGATGTTGTTTTCATAGATGTGAATAATATTTGTTGGTGAAGGAAAATCTGATTATCGGGTTAGTTGAGGGAATCATCGCAATTGGGCCTATGTTCATTGACAAGCAGATCGAAACGAAGTTGCTTCTCTTTTGGTTTTTTGAGAAAATAGTTCGACGAACCCGAGCAAATGAGGACTGAATGCGCCATCTAAGCATTGAATATGAATCACTTATAGCATACTTAACAGTCAGAAAGCAAAAAAATTAACATTTTTATGGTCGATCCGCAGGTTCTACATACTTCAAATCGTTTTGATTGCGTTAGATATCTAAACCGATCCCCATTAAACTATTTCCCATACTAGAAACTCAACTAATCATTACCTGAACCGACTCGCTTTATGGCAAGTGTTAATTACAAAATCCTTCTGGTAGAAGATGACCAAAACTTTGGTGACGTATTACGCTCCTACCTTGAAATGCACGACTACGAAGTAACCCTGGCTACCGATGGTGTAGCGGGACTCGAAGCCTTTCGCAAAAATTCCTACGACCTCTGTGTATTTGATGTCATGATGCCCCGTAAAGACGGGTTTACCCTGGCAAAGGATGTGAGAGAGCGCAATCAGGAAGTACCCATTATTTTCCTCACAGCTAAAACCATGAAGGAAGATGTTCTGAATGGTTTCAAGATTGGCGCTGATGATTACATCTCAAAGCCATTCAACTCTGAGGAGCTATTGCTCCGTATTCAGGCTGTGTTGAAGCGCAGTAATAAGGCGCCGGATCCACGTGATGATCAGAGAGAATTCAACATTGGCAAATTCCACTTCAACTACCCATTGCGCATTCTTACCTTTACTGATGCAAAGCCGGGTGAAGAAAATCAGTGGAAACTCAGTCCAAAAGAAGCCGAGTTGCTGAAGTTGTTCTGCAAGTACATCAATGATGTGACACCCAGATCCGAAGCGCTTACCAAAATCTGGCACGAAGACACTTATTTCACTGCCAGGTCAATGGATGTTTTTGTGACCAAGCTCAGAAAATATCTGGCTCCTGATTCCGACATTGAAATTGTCAATATTCACGGCAATGGATTTCAGTTGCTGGTGAAAGAAAATAGCTCGATGGCTAATTGAAAATAAAGTTTCATTTTAACCGTCATCAGGAAATTATTTTTCCAACATTTACTCTTGTCCCGCGCAGCTCCCCTGGCTGCGCGGGCTTTTTTTTGTGACGGGTTCTGCTTAAAGGAAGAATAATTTTATTTCGCGCAGATTTTACGCAGATTTGATTCGCAGATTTTACACAGAAAATCTGTGAATCAAAATCAAGGCAACATGTAGAAAATCCAGCAAATTTGAGGCCCAATGCAGCTTGTATTACCTTTGTCCGATTCAGTTTACAGCGATTCTTATGCTCCAACGTTTTTTTCAACAATACAAAGGTTTTCTACGGCATTTAAAGGCCAGCTACATACTCAACAATTTGTTGAATATCAGCAGATTAAGGCACAATAAAAACCTGTACCGCAAATACGGGATTCACAAACCGCTGGTTAGCCCATTAAGCAAAAAGGATTTTGCAAAAACGGATCATTCGGGTGATGTTCCCTGGCTTGATAAACCAGATGCCTTGGAGCAACTGAAGCACAATCAATTTTTTATCAATCTTGATAAAAAGCTCCAGGATTCTGTAGTTCAATTTGTACAAGATGGCTATTTGATCCTCGAAGGTTTTTATCAGGATAAGGAAATTGATGCACTCAATCAAGAAGTAGCAACACTGTTGGCTGAGGGAAAGGTTGGATACAATTTCACTGGAAGAAAGGTCTTCAACCTTTGGGAAATGAGTGAACTGGCTAACAAGCATTTTTTCAGGAATCCGGAATTGCTGGATTTATTGTCATTTCTGCTGGGCAAACGTGTGATTCCGTTTCAGTCGATGAATTTTACGCTTGGAAGCGAGCAAAGAGCGCATTCAGATGCGATTCATATGACCACCGAACCACCGGGGTATCTGATAGCTAGCTGGACGGCTTTGGAAGACATCTCGCCCGGAAGCGGAGAATTGGAGTATTACCCGGGAAGTCACCAAATTCCTTTTATTTCTACCGCCGATTACAATTCCGGAAACAACTATTTCACACTTGGACAAGACAGCAATCGTCACTACGAGGATAAAATTGCTGAAATAATCGCCGAAAAAGGTCTTGAAAAGAAGGTATTTTTACCTAAACGAGGAGATGTTTTGATCTGGCATTCAAACCTGTTACACGGTGGGTGTGCCATATCAAAGCCGGGGACTACCCGCAAAAGCATGGTATGCCATTATTACGCCGAAGATGTGATCTGTTATCATGAAATGACGCAGCGCCCGGCATTAATGCCTAAAGAATTGTAAATACTCAAACCCTTTTGCGCTTTGGATGTTATTCCCCAAAAACAAAAGGAGATAACATGTCAATTCAAATCATCCCCAAAGCGCAACAGGGTAAAGGAGCCTTCAACGGCGGAGAAATCCTCGAAAACAAACCAATTGGTTTTCCGCAGGACAACTCCAAAACCCGGCCTTATTCCAACCTCTTTTACTGGGCACACGCCAGGGCTGTTACCGACAGCACCATTGGTTTGCACCCACATCAGGGATTTGAGATATGCTCATTTGTACTCAAAGGAGAAATCCGGCACTACGATACCAAGCTAAAGGAATGGAGGCCATTATCCGCGGGTGATGTTCAGATCATCCGTTCCGGAAATGGGATCAGCCACTCCGAATGGATGGGTAAAGATTCTGAAATGTTTCAAATTTGGTTTGATCCAAATTTGCAAAAAACACTATCTCAGCCAGCCAGCTATGATGATTACAAAGCTGCCGGCTTTCCTGAAAAATCTATGGGTGACGCAAAGGTAAAAGTACTCGTTGGAGAAGGCAGTCCGTTCACCATGGATACACCTGGAGTTGAGGTCTTGCAAATTGAGCTGGAAAATGGATCAAGTGAAATACCGGTAAACGAATCACAAACCATTTCTGCCTATCTGCTTGATGGGAGTGCCGAAATAAATGGGGAGTTAATCAATACCACAGATTTCTGCATCCTGGATAATGTTTCCAGCATGCAGATTAAGTCAGATAATTCTGCAAAGCTTTTCGTGATCATCTCGCCAGCGAAACTGGATTACCCAACCTATTCACAGCTTCGGTTTGGATAGGGATTTACAATTACCTAATCTCCATTCTAATGCGTTTTTCCGGAGGCAGGTAATTGTTCATGCGATTTGGAAGAGCTTTAATCCAACCCAGGTTTAAGCCTTTGTATCTGGGCAACATCCAGCCTGTTCCAGTGCCGAGAGGAAGTTGAAAAGTTTCTTTTTTCAAGAAAAGCAAAGCCTGTTCAAGGCCCAGCTCCAGGAAGGGAATATCCTCTGAAATATGCAAACTGAGCGCAAGGCCGTGGTTGGGGACCATATTTTTGGCTTTGAACTCCCCTATTGAGGTTCCAAAATATTTGGTTTTCACATATTTGTCGATCAGTAAAAAATCTTTTTCCAGCTCGTCTGGCAAAAAGAACAGATGACCTTTCACAGTTTGAAAGATCTTTTGCCCGCTTTCCGGCTTTAGCCATTCCGAAACCTGTGGAATTTGTTTTTTATTGATCGGAATTATGCTTCTGAATTCAGAAGGCAATTTGTGTCTTTTCTCTTTTCCTTCAGGTTTTCGGAAGGCTGCCGCAAAAAAGCCTTCACCCTTCAGGCGGTGTGGATAAAACTGATATCCGTCATGCCGGTTAACGATGCCCCAGCTATCCGGAATGGCGAGCGGAATTTTCTCGAGTCCAAACGACTCCGAAATCCAGCTTGCGTTTTCAGAATTTTCTGTGTGGTTATATGTACAGGTGCTGTAAATTAATGTGCCGTTTGGGGCAAGGCACCTGATCACTGACGACAATATCATTTTTTGTCTGGCCGAGCAGGAGATCACATGTTCGGGAGACCATTCATAAATGGCATCGGGATCTTTTCTGAACAATCCTTCTCCGCTGCAGGGAGCATCCACTACGATCACGTCAAAGAAATCTTCCAGCGCAGTAAAATCAGTGGAATCGGCACTGGTAACAGCTATATTTGAATAACCCCACTTTTCCATGTTTTCCCGAAGTGGATTAACTCGCTGCCTTACAACCTCATTCGCTACCAGAATGCCTTGTCCATTCATCATGGATGCGATTAAGGTGCTTTTCCCGCCAGGGGCTGCACAAAGATCGAGTATGCGCAAGGGCTTAGAGAAGTCGGCACTTTGACGCAGAGCCTCATACAGGAACATGGAAGAAGCCTCCTGCACATAGTATGCGCCTGCGTGTAGACTAGGATCCAGCGTGAAAACAGGCCGCTCATCTAAATATTCACCAAACGGATGCCAGGGAACACGATGGTCTTCCGGGATATGGTGATTAGGTTTAAGTTTTTCAGGATTATGCCGAATACTAACCTGAGGTGCCTGCTGAAGGGATTCCAAAAAAGCAGACAATGCTTCCTCTCCCAGCAAGTTTCGCATTTGGTGTATGAAGGATTGAGGAAGCATAGAGAAAGACGTAAAACGGACAATTTAAAAAGCAAAAATGCAAGTAATACTTAGAAACATGAAAATCGTCTCTAAATTTGGGCAAATATTTAGCATTTGACCTCTGGCTTTGGTTACGTTTCATCCACGATCTTACCTGCAGGATAAAAATTCTAACAATGAATCAAGCAAAGGAAGCTATCATCATAGTTGTCGATCAGATAGATTACATACTTTCTCAAATTGAGACAGAGGATTACCGCCGGCAGTTACCTGAATTTGATGGGCATTCCATTGGTCAGCATTTCAGGCATATTCTTGAGTTTTTCCAGTGCCTGGGTAATGGTATGGGAGAAGGAGTTATTGACTATGCATCCAGAGAGCGCAACATGTTGTATGAAGACAGTCCCAGCATCACAGCATCTGCCTTTCGGGATTTCATACAGGCATTGGATAAGCAGGACATTGACTCCGCAATGAAAGTAAAAGCCGAGTACGGCTGCGATGAGCGGCCAGACTACCACAGTTCCCTGAGTAGAGAATTGCTTTTTGTATACGATCACGCCATTCATCACCTGGCCATTATCCGGATAGGATTGACCTGTCATTTTTCCTACGTCAACATGCACCGGGACCTCGGCGTTTCGCCTTCGACCATTAAATCCCGCTTGATGTCGTCATAGACAAACAGCCCAGATAAGCACGTCCTTCTCTTTTTCTTCTTTACCAAACTTCAACTGGTAATTGTGCCAGAAATTATCCTTTTCGATACGGCCAATCGCTGTACCGGTATTCCCATCCCACATCAACTCCCTAATCCTGATATGCTTTCTGAAGTCAAGGGCTTTTAGACCATAAGCCTTGTATAAACTTTCCTTCGCCGTCCAAAACAGGTGATATAATTCAAAGCGAAAATTATCAGGAAATCCGGCAATGGCATCAAATTCATCCTCCCTGATAAACTTCGAAGCAATTGCCGGCATTTTTTCTACCAATACCTGAATGTCGCATCCGCAATTCTCTGAGGCAGTTAATGCGCCCACAAAACCATGCGAGTGACTGAGTGAGCAATACAAATCAGGCTGATCCAGAAAAAAAGGTTTTGAAAAGGCATTTTTGGACAAAGGTAGGCGCTGATCCACCCCGGTAGTTTTGTGGAGAAGCCACCTGCTGGCCAGCCATTCCAGTCTTCTCAACTCATTTAACCGGGCTAATTCTTTGGATTCTTCCTCGCTCAAGGGAAGTTGTCCCTCAAAATAGGATTCCGGCTCGGCAATATGCCAAAGACTGAATGTCATCCCCGGAAATGGAATAATGGTATTTAGCAGTGCCATAGCTAGTGGCAAAGGTGCAAAAGAATACTATGCGAATCAAGAAAGATAAGTGGGCCCATTGAATTTCCGATATTCGATTTCCGATTGCTGATTTGTTTTCGCAGATTCTACAGAGAAAAATCTGCGAAAAAAAACGCTGCCCGGAACAAAGCCCGAACAGCGTTAGATCACCAAAGTTAAACTATTATAGAAGGTATTATCTGGCTACAATAAATCGCTCGGATAATGTATTGTCTGAAGTTTGTAGAGTCAACACATAAATTCCCGGCTCAAATCCGGAAGCATCCACTTCAAAGTTCAGGTCGCCTGCGGCATGCCAGTCATTGCTGGCAAAACTTTTCACCAAACGACCTTGAATACTTCGTACATAAAGGCTGTAATTTCCGTCTTTTGGTAAGCTGATATTTACGTACAACCTGAATGTTGTTGGATTTGGGAAACAACTCAAATTCATTTCTTCCGTGTTGATTTCTGCTTCCTTAGACCTGTTGGCTGATTCCGACAATGAATTCCCGAATTGCCATTTATCGGCTTTTTTTGCGGCTGGTGGTATATTACACTTCCCAATAAGCGCCCAGTAATCACAACCCTGTTTAGCCCAAAAACCCGTGGTCATATCCACATAGTCTCCAGCCTGCATGATTACTTTGCCCCCCGGATTAACAGTGCCGTCCGTACTGATAAAATCCTCGGCCATGTATAATCCCGATGGAATGCCACCACCAATAAACATATTGGCGACACAAGTATTCAACATGGTAAAATAATCGGTGGTGAACATACCTCTGCCATGCGTAGCAGCCGCTACCAGATGGTCGCTACTGCGATATTCCAGCATATCCACACGAACATTGGCCAGTCCAAACGTATTCGTTGGCCACCATTGGGTGTTTACGCCATCCAAATCATCCGCGCTCCAGATACCCAGCTCGGTTGCCAGCATTACCTGGTCATGGTTGAATGGATTGAACATAGCCCAGCGAACGGGCATATCTGGCAGGTCATTATCCAGATCCACCCAATTGTTGCCACCGTCGGTTGATTCCCAAATACTGTTTACCCCGTAATTAGGAAAAATAACCAGCAGGTGGTTTTCATTACCCGGTTCCACTTCAATACAGGCAACACCGGTGAAAGGCATAGAAGGATCACGTGGCAAAACAGTCCGGGTAGTAGCACCTGCCTGGTCGGCATCATCAATTCTGATAATCCTGCCACCAGTCGTACCCACATAAAGGCGGTTTGCAGTTACCGGCGCTACAGTCAGAGCACTCAATTTACCTCCGTTAAACTCTGTTATTCTGTCAAAAGTGATGGTATTGGAACTGCCTACTGAGCTCATTCTACCCAACGTATCTGAGTTGTCCGAGAAGTAAAAGATATCATTGGCATTGTCATAATCAGCGGGTGTGGCGAACAGGGTTCCTTTCTTAGAGTTTAGAAAGGTTGAAAAACTGCCGCCGCCATCGGTTGACAAGAAGAATTGACGGTTTTGAGAACCGGTAATCTGGATATCGGGATTGTCCTGGTCTATAAAACAATAAGCGCCATCATTTCCGGTTGGTCGGTCAGTATCATTTAGACCAGCATTATTAAAACGCCGGGTTCCATTATCCTGGGTGCCCCCCAACATATAATTGGAGCCCGCATCCGGATGCAGCGCATTGGCATAAAACTGAGTAACGTTGTAGGTTTTATTCTTCGCTGCGAGTGTAGGAGTTCCAGCAGAAGCATTGGTGCAACGATAAACACCTCCATCACAACCAAAAATCATTTCATTGGAATTGCCTGGCCGGTAGGAAATGGCATGGTTATCTGCGTGGATCGTCCCATCCTCGTTCCAGGTGGCACCCGCATCATCGGAATACGCCATGTCGCGGCTGCCGAGCCAAATTCGGTCGGCATCGTTGGGATCAACCGCCATGATAAAAGCATACCAGCAAATGGTTCCCAAATCAGGGGAGGTCGCAACGGTAGGCCATGTTGACCCGCCATCATCCGAGCGTACAACCGTACCACAGGTACCATCAGTCGCTTCGAATGCGGCATATACAACGTTTGCATTACCAGGCATACAAGCCAATTCAACCCGGTTGAATGACACAGGAAAATTCATGCTGGATAGCTTACTCCAGGATCCACTGCGAAAAACGTGGATTCCATTGGAATTAAATGTCGCATAAATATCTCCGTTGGCGTCTATTTCCAGATCCTGAGCATTGTTCGTACCAGCTGTACGCACTTGTTGGAAAGAAGCACCTTGATCAATAGATCTCCAGACTCCTTTATTGGTGCCGGCATAGATTTGTCCGGCATTATCCACCACGATGTCATTGATGTTGGCAAAATCGTCGTTTGGATTGCTAGGTATGGTAAACGGCAACACTGTCCAGTTATCGCCGCCATCAGACGAGCGCCAGATTCCCAAACCGTTTTCAATGCCAAAAGCAAATCCTTGCTCCCCTGTACCGAAGTACATAATGTCCGGATCTAATGGGCTTTGTGCAATGCTGGTAATATTCAGGTTGTCAAAAAAATCGTTGCTTTTGGTCCATGATGGTGTGCCTGCATCAATATTGGTAGTGTGCCACAATCCTCCCGAAACACCTCCTGCCCACACTGTTTTCCAGGTGGGGTCGTTGGCATCAAAGATCAGCCCCCTGGTTCGGCCACCCACGTTGTTTGGACCGCGCTCATTCCAGTAAATCGGAATAGCGCTTTCTTTTTCAGCCATTTGGGCTCTTTTTTCGTCAGCTATTCTTTTAGCTACTAAAAGCCTTTCCCGTGGAATGGTATTGGTGGCCGGATCGCGGGTCATCATAAACTCCTGTTCGAAACGTCCGGCAATGGTGTATTGGAGTTGCGATTCGTCTTCTTCGGATTCAAAATTCAGAAAATTGGCATGCCAATTCTGAATCAAAAACCAGGCGCCAAAGCAAGCAAAAAGACCAATCGCTGTTATTTTCATTATCTTTTTCATAACGCGATGTGTTTGTGGTTTTTAGTTATTGCTTACCTGTTGACATTTGCTTCTGAAGCGAATCAATTTGTTTTTGTTGTTCTATGATGATCAAGGTGAGTTGTTCAACTTTCTCGAGCAATACTCGTTGATTTTCACCCAATTCAATGCCTCCAGCCTGCGCTACTTCATCCGCAGATGGAACACCAGGCAGGTGTTTATTTTCCAGGATAAATGTCTCCCAGGATCGGATATCAGGAGTTGGGTTATCAAAAACATAGTCCGGCCAGCTTGCCTGGAGGGCTACACGTACTTCTTCTGCAATCACTTTTCCGCCTACGCTCAACAGATACCCGGTGCCATAGTTGGATGCGCCGATTTTCATGCGCTGATCAAAGTTCGACTCACCAGAAACGTCAAGTTGCCCTTGGAGATTAGTATTGTTGGATACATCAAGGGTCCCATTCAATGTAGTATTTCCATCAACTGTAGCATCATTCGATACAGTCAAATCGTCGCCAACCGTTAATTGATCGTCTACAGCTACATCTCCGGTAACCCGGGTGTCTCCACCGATGGTCAGGAGGTAAGCAGCATCCGGAGTGACGGTACCGATACCCACGTTTGTGCCGTCATCAAATATTTGACTGTCACCCAATTTGCTGGAAGGATTGTCGGGAGGGAGAAAACGAGCCAGGCGATTGGGAGTCCCCTCAATATCACCGGTAGAAAGCAGTTTTTCCCAGCTATCCGTCCAGGAGCCATTGTTTTCCTGTTCGCGACGGTTCCAGATACCATCTTGTCCAAAGAACAATTGATGGTCATAAGCTCCACCACCTGGCGCAAGGCTCAGTACGCCGCCAAAATCATTAACCCCTGCCATAGCCGGTACAGCCAGGGTAGAACGCAATTTCTGTTCGAAATAGGCTTCGTCTGTGTAAGTATTGGGAGCATCATTGGCTACCGAAAGCTGATCGAAATGAATGCGCCCGTGGAAGCGCCCGGAAGTGTGGGTGTTGCCAACAACATCCAGGTTAAATGATGGTGTCAAAGTACCGATACCTACCAGTCCGGCAGGGGTGATGATCATTCTATCTGTCAAACTGGTGCCATTATTGGTACTAAAAATCATGTCTGCCGTTAATGAACCTGGCGAAGACGCCCGTGTAAAGGACTTGATGGTGGCACCCAGTTCAATCTCACCGATAGCAGTAAGTCCGCGCCATTGCAGTGTACCCAGGATGTCGCCTACCTGCAGTCCTGTTGGCGAAATAATTTTAGCGCTGTTGTGGCGATACATATACAATTCAGGATTAACGCCAGAGGCCTGAGCATGAATTTCCTGGGTAAAGAAGTTTAGCAGCAAAGCAAGTGCTGCAAGCGGAAGGCATTTTTTGTTCATTTTGTCAATTTTTGAGATGTGAAAGCAATAAAGTTATTTCCGTTTTATGCCTTGCTTTATTGTTCTGTGAACTGTGGAAGTGATAAATCTCAAAAATTAAACGTCCCTGGTTCAAGGGCATGAACCAGGGACGTTTATTAAACTTGGATATTGGAAATTCCTTGTTGGATATTGGAAATTCAGATAAAAGCCGGTAAAGCCTAATGAAAATCCAATATCCAACAAGGAATTCTCAACACCCAATAATATTCAGCAATGGTAATTGTTCCTTTTTCATTAAAAGCACAATCCAAAACTAAGTCCCAACGGGATGAATAAAATATTCGGATTGTCTGATTCCCAATTATCCGATTTAAAAAATGGGAATTGACCGTATACCCGAAAGTTGAATTTTTGTGTAACCAAAGGCTGCCTTCTATATCCAATGATTGGGTAAAGCACATAATCACGATAATCACCACTTTTAAAACTGGTTCCTCCCATTCCAATTTCAAAGAAGTTTTTCCTTTTCCCTACGTTGAAGGTAATTCGATGTGGAATTGTTCTGTATGTTCTGGCTGGAGCGCAGGGACCAAAAATGCAAATTTTGAATTCTTCATTGTATCCTACGCCTATACTTGCAGAGAAAAACATATAGGTGTTTATTGGAAACAGCCGTTCGTAGTTTATTGAAATTAATGAGGCGTCGGCAAGCAGATTCATATATACTGAATTTGCTGGCCTTTTGACCCTGCTGCTGTCTGAATGTTGGGCATACATACCTGAACCAATGAATAGAAAACTGAAGATGATCAATATGTTTTTCATGGCCTGAGTTCTTTCTTAAATTTCACCTTACAATCTTATACATATTTAGAGGCAATTACTCATGACCTGACTTATGGATGTTTATGATTGGTGTCATTAAGGCTTGTTATGTTTCACACTGCTTTACAATAATTACATATAAACTTTATCACCCTGCTTTGTAACAACACAAAGCAGGGTGATAAACCTCTCACGTTTCCGCCTGCACCCAATCAATAGACTCAAGTGCGGCGTATCTATTTATGCTGAAAACAAATCAACCGGCACCCCGCTCTTCAAAAACACCCTCGTCGCCTCCAGATCATCGCTGAGTATCCGGTCCTCATCCAATTTCGGAACCACCTGGCGATATCGTTTATGCAAGTCCTCAATTTTGGCAGACGAAAGCAAAGGCCTACGAAACTCCAGCGCCTGCATGGCTGTCATGAATTCAATGGCCAGCAAACGCTCGAGGTTATGCACCACACGATAGGCTTTGGTAGCCGCATTCGCTGCCATACTCACATGATCTTCCTGGCCATTACAACTCACAATGCTATCGGCAGAGGCAGGTGTACAAAGTGTTTTATTCTGGCTAACAATGGATGCAGCGGTATACTGGGCGATCATCAAACCTGAATTGAGACCGGGGTTTTGCACTAAAAAGGCGGGAAGTCCGCGCTGGCCGCTGATCATCTGATACACTCGGCGTTCAGAAATGCTACCCAACTCCGAGAGTGCCAACGCCAGATGATCCAATGGTAATGCCAAAGGTTGCGCGTGAAAATTGCCTCCGGAAACAATAAGGTCGTCATCAGGGAAAATATTGGGATTATCGGTCACGGAGTTCAACTCCGTACCTACCATGCTTTCTATATAGGCCAAGGCATCTTTGCTGGCGCCATGCACTTGTGGCACGCATCGGAAAGCATAAGGATCCTGAACGCTGGTTTTATCAGCACTGGCAATTCCGCTGTCTGACAACAGACTCGATATCCGTTTCGCCGTCAGCAATTGCCCCTGATGTGGTCTTACCTGATGGATATGCATATCAAGTGGCGACAGTCGACAGTTAAAAGCGTCATACCCAATGGCCGCATTCAAATCCGCCAGTTGTGATAAGCGACGACTTTCGATAAGGCACCAGGAACCGTAGGCCAGAGAAAACTGGGTGCCGTTTAACAGCGCAAGCGCTTCCTTAGCCTTGAAAGTCATTGGTTCCCAGCCTTTTTCTTTCAAAACAGCAGAAGCAGGAACCCTTTTACCCTTGTACCAGACTTCGCCAAGGCCAACTAAAGGAAGGCTCAAATGCGCCAGCGGAGCCAAATCGCCGGATGCCCCTAGAGAGCCCAGTTCAAAGACTACCGGGTAAATTTCTTCGTTGTAAAAATCAATGAGCCGCTCCACCAGTTCTTCGCGTACAGCTGAGTGCCCGTACGATAGGCTCTGGATTTTCAAGAGCAACATGATTCTGACAAGCTCCTGAGGTACCGTGTCGCCCATGCCGGCAGCATGGCTTTTCACCAGATTTAATTGCAACGTTTCGATATCAGCGTCTGAAATTCTGATGTCGCACAGCGAGCCGAAACCCGTGTTGATGCCATAATACAGCACATCTGCATTGTTGAGCTTGCTATCCAGGTAATCACGGCATTTCCTGATTCTCTGGCGGCTTTCCTCCGAAAGTCCGATCTTTGTGGTGGTGGCCTGCAAATGAGCAATGGTCTCCAGGCTCAGCAGGCCTGGGTTAATTTCGTAATTTGGTTTGGACATATCCTGCTTTTGAATTGCGGCGCAAAATTACTCTTTCAGCGTCAAGTATTCATCACTTTGTATTCAGCCCCTTTTTTGTACAAATGGGATGTTAATCATTTGCAAACCGAAAAGCGGGAATTTTAAACAAGCTAATTTTGCGATCGTTTTACGGTTATTCAAAAAATATTCTTTCACCAATTCATAAAAAACATGGAAAGGAACAAACAAATTCAAATCGGCTTGCTGGCGTTGCTGGCCATTCTGTTAATCGCTAATCTGTTTGGAGGCGGTTTCAAAAGCTGGCTCGGCAAATCAGAAGGCGACAAAATTCGCGCTGCGGCTGTTGGCCAAACTCAAAACAGTGGCAACATCCCAGGCACCAACATCAACGCTACTGCGATGCCAGCGGGAGCATCAGATGTGCCAACCGGCCCTACCACCACCATTCAATACGAAAACAACGAGTACGAATTTTCCACAGTAGATGAGGGAGAAATTGTAAAGCACATTTACAAGTTTAAAAACACCGGTGATGTGCCGCTCGTGATCAGCAATTGTAAAGGATCTTGTGGTTGCACCGTTCCAACCTGGCCAAAAGAACCAATTCCTCCTGGTGGAAGCGGTGAAATCAAGGTTGAGTTCAATTCAAAAGGGAAACCTGGTCCACAGCGCAAGCAGGTAACAGTTACTGCCAATACCACACCAACAGAAACATTCCTGGTTATCAAAGGAGATGTTCGTGGTAAAGAGCAACCTGCCGCAAGAGGAAACTAATTTTGATAGTGCGGAGTGCGGAGTGCGGAGTGCGGAGTGCGGAGTGCGGAGTGCGGAGTTAAAAATATTGAAGTAAATAAACAATTATATTTAGTGAATTAGATTAATTTACTAAACGCTTAAACTTCTTCCTGTTTTAATTCTACACTCCGCTCTCCGCTCTCCGCTCTCCGCACTCCGCACTCAACACTCCGCACTCTGCACTCCGCATTTATTTATGCTGCTCTTCCTGACAATACCGTTTGGCGGCTCCCAGTAATTTACGGGTAAAATGAATCTCATCCTTGATAGGGGCATAGGAAGGATTCTGGCTATTTTGCATGAGTGAGCTTTCTACAGCACTAAAATCTCCCTGGCTGAGTTGCAGTTCGTAATCGAACAAATACTCCCTTCTGAATTCCTGAAAAGTGGCTACGTAGTTTGGTTTGGGTTTGAGTTTCAGGTAAACAAAGCAAAGTACTAGAGCAGTAAAAAAACCTCCAAACCCTGAGATCATCAGCATTCTGAATCCGAAACCACCTTTTTGAACCCTGAGCGATTCGTAACCCTGCTGGATTTTCTGATTTTCTTCCCTCAGCGTTTTATTTTGATCGAACAGCACCGACCAGTTCGACTCAAAGCTTGAGGCTCGCTTTTCCGCCGTTTCACATCTTTTTTGCAGTTCTTCAATGAGTTTGCCCTGTTCGGTGATCAACTCTTCCTGATTTTTATTGTTGGGAGTTTCTGGTTTCATTGTTTAGCTCTTTGATGCAAATTTATCTTTGCTCAGATAAAAATCCTTGATTTTAGCCCTTTAACATGAAAGTTGACATTCTTGCTATCGGCATTCACCCTGATGATGTGGAATTAAGCGCATCTGGAACCCTTTTAGCACATCAGGCGATGGGCAAAAGCTTTGGCCTGCTCGATCTGAGTGCCGGAGAACTCGGGACCAGAGGCACCCCTGAAATCAGAAAAGAAGAGGCCATGGCCTCTGCCAAATTATTAGGCGCTGCTTTCCGCAGACAACTCGACATACCAGATGGTTTGTTCGAGCACAAACCCGAAAACTGGCTGAAAATCGTGCGCGAGATCAGAGCTTGCCAACCCGAAATTGTCTTGTGTAATGCCATTGACGACCGCCATCCCGACCATGGCAGAGCGGCCAAAATGGTAGCCGATGCTTGTTTTTATTCCGGACTTTCCAAAATTGAAACAGTGGGTGATGATGGCTTTCCACAGGATAAATGGAGACCAAAAGCTGTTTACCATTACATTCAGGACAGGCATTTCAAAGCCGATTTCGTGGTAGATATTACGCCCTATTTTTCAAAGAAAATGGAAGCGATTCTTACATTCCGATCGCAATTTTATGAACCGGATATGAAAGGCCCAAATACACCGATCTCCGGAAAGGATTTTATGGACTTTATGGAGGGCAAAGCCCGGGTCTTTGGTCGGTCGATTGGTGCGCAGTATGCCGAAGGGTTTACTTGTAGCCGGAGTCCAGGCGTGCAGAACCTGTTTGACCTTACTTAAACGGATACCAATGGATTCTTCTTCAATGACAGACTGAACGGCATGCCTTTGTGTTGTTCAGTGGTAGTTCGTGTTAACAATTATATAAATACCCCTGTTTGGCGGCGCACTTTCAGATATTTGCGAGTCTCAATTACGTTTTAGAGTTACAAAATCCATCAACCATAACAATTTAAAGATGAAACGCATTTTTGCACTTTCTTTTTTTACCATCATATCATTAACGCTTGCTCTGGCCAATGGAAATGATGGCCCGGGATTCAACATCAGGGTTAAACTGGATAATTATCCGGCAAGTGAATTGGTATTGGGTTTTCACTTTGGTGAGAAACAATATGTAAAAGACACAGCCACCATAGGCAAAGACGGTTGGTTTACCTTCAAAGCCGACACCTTGCTCCCACCGGGTATTTACTTAATGGTGATGCAGCCAACCAACAATTACATCCAAATTCTCATTCCTGAAAAGGATCAGCAATTTTTGGTTACGACAGATGCCAACGACTCAGTGAATAAAATGAAATTCAAAGGCTCTCCGGATAATGAAGCTTTTTACGATTATTTGCGATTCCTAGGAAAGCATAAGCCCGAGGCTGATTCAATCAGAGCCAAATTCAATGAGTTAAAAGGCAATCCGGCCGATTCAATTCGCCTCACAAATGAATTGGTCAGACTGGATAAAGTTGTGAAGCAATATCAACAGGATATCATCAAAAAGAATCCTACCTCCCTTACCGCCAGAATTACAAAAGCTTCCATCGAACCGGAAATTCCGGAATTTAAAGGAGATGAAGCAACTGTTACCAAGGAAAGATATTTCTGGATACGTGAGCACTATTTCGACAACATCGACATCACCGACCCGGCACTATTGCGTAGCCCAATTTTGCAACCAAAAGTTGATGCCTTCATTACCAAAATAGTACCTCAACACCCGGACAGTGTCAATATTGCACTTGACCAGTTGTTTGACAAACTCAAGAACGCGCCCGAAATACGCAAATACTTCCTGGTACACTTCCTGAACTTCTACGCCAAGTCGCAATTGGTTGGCTTTGATGCCTGCTATGTGCATTTGGCACAGGCCTATTATTGCGTAGGACTGGCGCCCTGGACAAACAAGGAAGATCTGGAGAAGATTTGCGACAATGCTTCGCGTTTGGAGCCTATTTTGATAGGTAAAATTGCGCCCAACATAGTAGTAAGCGATCGCAATAACCAGCAACACGCTCTTTGGGATGTGGATGCAGACTACACCGTTCTTTTCTTCTGGGCACCAGATTGTGGGCATTGTAAGAAAGCAGCTCCTTTTATGGTAGACTTTGCTAAAAAATACAAGGACCAGGGTGTGAAGGTTTTTGCCGTTTGCACATTCGTAGCTAAAGATGAAGCTGGAAAAGATGCCCCCGATTGCTGGCAAGGCATTGAAGAAAAAGGCTTTTCTGACGACCTGTTTATGAACATGGTTGACCCCTTTATCCGCAGCCGCTACAAGAAGCTTTATGATGTTCAAACTACACCATCCATTTTCATCCTGGATAGAAATCATAAGATCCTGATGAAACGCATTGGAGCTGAACAGCTGGATAAAGTGATGGAAGAAGTAATAAAGTTTGAGGGTGAGAAGAAGAAAGGAAAGTGATTAATTTGATAATTTGATAATGAGCCTATGAGTCATCCCGAATTTTCCGCTAAAAGGAAGGTTCGGGATGTTTTTTCACCGCGCTTGTGTCTTTTTTGACCAAGCGCAACATAAGGTGAGATGCTAAGCATATTATTTGATGCCAAATGAAGCTTATCCGGCAAGGGTATAATTGATTTCGTTGTCATGGCTACTCACGTAACATGCGCTTGGTCAAAAAAGGCACAAGCGCGGCGGGAAATGTACTTGATAAATTGTGCAGGTCAGAACAAAATCCCGAATCTTGATTGCGTTCAAAATTCGGAATGGCTCTCATTACTTTATAGAGACTCTAGGATCAAGCCAGGCGTAGAGCATATCTGCCAAAATGTTTACGAGTACAAATATGCCGGAGGTGAATAACACCGCTCCCAACACAACCGGTATATCAAAGGTCAGCAAAGCCGTTACGGTAGCTTCTCCCAGCCCTTTGAAATTGAATACATTTTCTACAAAAAAAGCACCCGTAAGTAAGGCGGCAAACCACCCGGAGATGGCGGAAACAATCGGGTTAAGTGCGTTGCGCAAGGCATGTTTGACCACCACTACCCGCCAGGCCAGCCCTTTGGCCTTAGCAGTGCGCACATAATCCTGTGACAGAACATCCAGCATAGCGCTTCTGGTAAGCTGGGTGATCAGGGCTACCGGACGCATACCCAGGGCAATTGAGGGAAGTATCAGGTTTTGCCATTGCATTTCCCACTCTCCAAAATCATTCAATACGTACAAGCTGCCCTGGATGTTTAATCCTGTAATTGACCCAAAAGCATAGCCAAAGACCAGCGCCAGGATCATAGCGGCTACATAAGAGGGAATGGAGTATCCAAATACTGAAATGACTGAAATGAAATAATCCCAGGCTGAATGGGCTTTCAAAGAGGAAATAATGCCAAAGAACAAACCCAGGATCGTAGCCAGTAACATGGCGCTTCCCGCCAAAATGGCTGTCGCTGGAATCGCTTCTTTGAGGATTTCCGAAACAGGTCTGCCGGATTGATAGGATTCCCGTAAGTAAGGTGCCTTTAGTACCAGCGACTGATGTTGGTTGAAAGTAAACAGTGCAAAATAGTGGTACTTATGTTTGTTCTCCTGTGTTTCCGTAATTATGGAAATCGGCGAAATATCAGCCAGGTACATGCCCAATTGAGCACCCAATGATTTATCCAAACCAAGTTCCGCAGTTTTGGCTTTGACAGTGCTGACATCCGAGCGTTGCCCAAAAGTCAGCTGTGCCGGATCAACGGGAGCCAGAAAAATGATGCTGCTGATCGTAATGATTACCAAAATCATTACAAGTACTCCATATAAAAGCCTTCTGAACAGATAATACAGCATTGATCCCGTGTCAGTTTGTGGGAATTGCTAATGTAGGGCAATACCTTGTATAATGAAGCGCTTGCAGCCAATTGCTTCAGACTACTGTAACCAACACATCCTGCTTGTCAACGATGAATCCAAAGGGTTTCAATTCCAATCCCAGGGTTTTGGCTTCGGCTTCAAAATCTGCCTCGTGACCAGCATCTACAGCCACCATTAAACCGCCGCTTGTCTGCGGGTCGGCCAGAATGTTTCTTTTTACCCCTTCATTGGCGCCTGCTATTTTGTGGCCATAGCTGTCCCAATTCCGGTTGGTCCCTCCGGGCACACACTTGTTCTCCAAATAGAAATCCAGAATATTGCGGTCAATGGTTGGCACCTGGTCGAATTGCACAATGGCGCTGGCATTGCTGGCTTCACACATTTCCGACAAGTGCCCGAGCAAACCAAAACCGGTAACATCGGTCATGGCCTGAACGTAGCTTAGCTTGCCAAATCGCTCGCCTGCCTTATTGAGCATTTTCATACTGTTGGGGGCGATATTGGCATGTTCAGGCTTCAATAGCTCCTTTTTTTGAGCGGTGGTTAAAATACCAACTCCAAGACCTTTAGTCAGGTAAAGCTTGGCTCCAGATGTTGCTCCCCCGTTTTTTTTCAGATGATTTAGATCTACTCTTCCCGATACCGCCAGTCCAAATATTGGTTCAGGGCTATCGATGCTATGTCCTCCAGCCAGAGGAATTCCAGCTTCGGCGCAGGTTTTTCGGGCGCCTTCAATCACCGAGTTGGCGACTTCCGGTGGAAGTGAATTTATTGGCCAGCCTAAAATAGCGATCGCCATCAACGGTGTCCCCCCCATTGCATAAACATCACTTATGGCATTCACCGAGGCTATTCGGCCAAAGTCCTCCGGATCATCCACAATCGGCATGAAAAAATCTGTGGTACTGATCAGCCCGGTTCCGTCACCCAGATCATAAACAGCCGCATCATCTCTTTCTTCATTGCCTACGATCAGTTGTTGGAAATGTTGTTTTGTGCTATTGCTCTTCAGGATATTGTCCAGCAATTTTGGAGATATCTTGCATCCACATCCCGCTCCGTGGGAATATTGGGTTAATTTGTACATAACAATTTGTGATTTCTGCCGGTGAAGGTTTCTTTGAATGGCCTGCAAAAATAGTCAGCTCTGAAGTAATGCCTGGTTAGATCTTAACAATTGGGCGAGAAAATATTCTGCCCTTTTGATCATTGACGAACAAATAATACACCCCGGAAGCACTGGATTGCATATCAATATCGAGCTGCTGATACTGAGTGCTGGTGCCCTGATATATGCTTTGGCCAAGCGTATTGAATAACGCAATTTGCCATGCTCCTTTTCCAAACTGTTTGATATGCAAATTGCTTTTAACCGGGCTTGGGAATATGGTAAAATAGTCTGCCAATTGTCCGTTTAAATCGTTTGTTCCAGAACTTACCGGAGTGCAAAAGGGATGCGTGCCTATCAGGCCTGCAAAGAAATTTGCCAGGTTTTCTTCCCTCAACAAAGCAGCGTCGTAGGCATGGCAAGGGTTGTTAACCTGATCCAGGCAACTGCCAGTTCCAATGAGGAAATTATAGGGAAAATTGACATTCGTAAACTCATCGTGGATATCATAGCCGTAATTATTACTGCTATTCCACTCGCTTATCTTCCGGCTGCCATTGACCAGGGGGGTATTGACAATATTTGAGCAGCCATATCCATGGGTAAAGCACCAGGAAAGGCCCTCAAAAACCCTTCCTCTGTCAATCGGAACGATCAGATCGCAAGGTTGATGAAATGAATAGATTGCCGGTCTGGGCTTCCCCGCAGGTATATCTTTTAACAGATCCGTCATCATGCCACCATAATTGTTCCCAATTCCTTTAATGACAAATTGAATATCAGTAGGCTCAATATCCCCTTCTACCCCACCCAGGTCAGGTCTTTCCACTTCATTCCCGGAAAAGGTTGTATTCAGATTGTACTCGCAACTGTGTGTACTGCTGTGTGGATTTGGTACTGAAGGCTGTAAATAAGTCTGTGCCATCCTTTCAGAACTTGTATCCAGCAAGGCAACGCCAAGAGCCAAAAAGGCTCCTGCACTCTCCCCGGCTACGAAAACGTTGTTGGTATCAATACCATACGTGCTGTGCCGGTTAATCAGATACCGCAAGGCTCCTTTCGCATCCTGGATACCCCGGTAATAAGCCCGGTACCATTCGGCTGTATCCACAGCAAATACACAGGAATAATTTGGATAGTTACAAGACCAGGCTACATCATCTGCTACGAAGCCCAGACGGTAGTTGATGCTGGCTGTCACATAGCCCCTTTCGGCAAATGACTTACAAAGCCTTGTGATGCTCGGATCTTCCTTAGATCCATACAGGAAAGCGCCCCCGTGAATCCACATCAGCAACGGTTTGGCTGTGGAAGCATCCGGTTCATCACAAACAGGTTCGTATATATCCATTGTCAATACAACCGGATCGTGGTTAAAACCAATGGATGTCCCATAAACAACGTTGGGAAAGCTGTTGTAGGCGTATTGCTTTTGAACCCACTGTTGTGCATGTACAGTTAGCTGGGCAAGTATTAATAATGGTATGAAATACTTTTTCATAGGCATAGCAATAATTTAATGTTAGCCTATAAGAACAACCTTCATAAACACCCTAGAACTGGAATGTTGCGCTCAGGCTAGGCAGTATTGGCAATTGATTTACCCTTGTGTACCGTACGCGGTCGAAATAGAAAATATTCGGGCGATCATAGATATTGGTAGCTGAGGCTACAATTTCCAGATTGCTGTATTTGGTAAATTTCAACAGGTACTTAATTGACAGGTCAAGACGGTGGTAATACGGCAATCTTCCACCATTTCTTGTATCGGAGTACAAAATACCTAGATCACCCTGACCACTCAGGATATCCGTTCCAATGCCTCCTTCGAAGAAGGGAACATTGTTGTAGAAACCCTGAGTTTGGGTAAATGGAAATCCGGATCCAAAATTCCAGCGCGCACCCAGTTCCCATTGTTTTTTCTTGCCAAGCTGATATGTTCCTACCAGGTTAAGGTTATGTCGACGGTCAAAAACCGGCGGATATTCCTGCTCACCGTCAAAACGGGTTACAAAACCGAGCGAATAAGCCCCCCACAAATAAGCACGTTTGGCTTCTACTTTCAGGGAGATATCTAGCCCATAAGCCTTACCCGTTTCTGTGATGTAGTTAGGATCCTGAGGTTCCAGCTTGTTGCGATTCAATGCTATGAGTTGAGAGAAGTCTTTATAGTACCCCTCCACATTCAAATCAATCGTTTTGGTAACATCCACCTCAATACCTGCAACACCATGGATAGACTTTTGCAAGCGATGGCTGGTAGGTTTGTCGGAAGACAATTCATAAATCTGCTCCTCTGGTCCTGACAGGAATCCAACAAAAAGATTCACCACGTCCCGCTCATTGGTGGTGGAAAGCAAATTTTGGGAATACAAACCACCAGCAGCTTTAAAACGGAGATTTTCAGTGATGTTGTACTTCATCCCAAACCTTGGCTCGAGCGAAGCATCACCGAGTGACTGGTAGTACTGCAAACGAACACCTGGTTCCAGTACCAATGGACCAGCCCTGTACTTCCATTTGGCGTAGGTGCTGATCTCAGTTGTATTGTCGTTTTTATCAATCGAAACACCCTTGAAATTTACGAATTCAAATTCTGTGCGGAAGCCATTGAGCTCCAGACCATATTTAAATTCGTTGTTCCGGCCAAAGTTTGTAAAATTCAGCCCTGCGAAGTACCCGGAAATACCACTTGTACGAGGCAGACGGTCGGCTTCTTCAATATGTGAATTGTACCCTGAAACGGTAAACACACCACTAATAATGGTATTGGAATTTGTTGGAATAAGGGTAAAATCCATTCCTCCTCCGCTGCTTTCCCAACCAAAGTCCGTAATTGGGTAATCAACACCATCCTTGTATTTAAATCCAAAGAAATTCACTTTACTGCCGTTGCCGGTCAATAAGGATATTTTTCCATACAAATCCTGATAATCGAAAGGAATGCCTACAGAATCATTTACGTAAGAGTAGAATTTTTCATCTGTCTGGTTGATCAGTCCTTTTTTGCCGGTTAATACAAATGACACGCTACCACCACCCTCGGTTTTCAATTTTGAAATAGGCCCTTCAATCAATGCCTTAGCCTGAAACGGACTTGCTGAAACAAGGCCCGACAAGCGCTTGCGGTTACCCTCGCGTGTGTTCACATCTACAATGGCAGAAATACGGCCACCATAATCGGAGTTGAAACCACCGGTCAGCACCTCCACATTCCGGATGAGTTCTGTTTCAAAAACCGAGAAAAAGCCAATGCTGTGGAAAGGGTTGTAGATGGTCATGCCATCCAGCAGGATTCTGTTTTGAACAGGTGATCCACCACGAATATACAATTGGCCACCCTGATCGCCGGTAAATATCACACCGGGCAGTACTGTAAGGTATTGCGCCACGTCAGCCTGTCCACCTGCCGAAGGCAGGGCCCGAATTTGTTTCGGTGTAATTTCAATTTTGGAAACAGCTACGTTTGTTTGGGCCTGTGCTTTTTTACCGCTGATTTCTACTTCTCCCAATTGAGTGCCCCCTTCTGACAAAAAGTAATTCTGGAACAGTATCTCTCCCTTTTTGATCTCAATTTCCCCTCTATAGTCTTCATAACCTAGATAGGATATAACCAACGTGTATTTCCCGACAGGAACATTCGTGACTGAAAAGAATCCGTTCACATCACTGGTGGTTCCCATTGAAGCATTTTCCAAAGCAACCGAGGCAAATGGAAGAGGCTCAGCGCTGTCTTTGTCGTAAATATTTCCTCTGACCGTTCCCTTTTGCGCAATTGACAGAAAAGGAAACAGCAAAACCAATAGTAAAAAGGTAAAATTTCTCATTTGTATGTTATTCATCGCACTTCTTTTGACCGTAAGTGTCATTCACATTGACGCTTTTATTGGATAGTTGGGTTTGATCCGGCAGCAATCGATTTTGCCAAATCGCGGCAAAGATAGATTTACTCTCATTCTTCCCAAGAACCGAATAAGTCAGGTTATGACAAATAAGGCAAATCCGACCAAATGCCAGTACTCTCAAGTCATTCTCTGTAATCGTTATTTATCTACTTTTGCCTTATGCGCCATGATATACTTATTGCCGGAGCAGGAATTGTTGGACTGGCTACGGCCTTACAATTGCAACGCCAAAGACCCGATCTGAAAATCGGGATCATTGAAAAGGAGGCTGGTTTGGCTGCTCACCAAAGCAGCCACAACAGTGGTGTAATACACTCCGGTATTTACTATAAACCCAATAGCTTGCGGGCAACCAATTGCCTGCGTGGTTATAAATTGCTGCTTGAGTTTTGTCAGGAGCAGGGCGTTCCATTTGATGTCTGCGGTAAACTCATTGCCGCTGTAGACAATAGTGAATTGGAAGGTCTAGAGCGCATTTTTCAGCGTGGTAAGGAAAATGGACTCAAAGGGTTAAAAAAAATAAGCGGAGAAAAAGCTAAAGAGATCGAGCCCAATTTGGAATGCAAAGAGGCCGTTTGGGTGCCACAGGCAGGAATCGTGAGTTATGCAGCAGTTGCCAGTCAATATGCGCGGATTTTTGAAGTGAATGGCGGCGAGATTTATCTGAAGCAAAAAGTGGTAGCCATACGTCAGGGCAGCAAACAGGTTGAAGTAGATACGGATAAAAACAATGGGACAACCTGGAATGCAAAAGTGTTTGTAAACTGCACCGGTTTGTATTCAGACAAAGTGGCAAAAATGTTGGGTGGAAAAGCTCCCGCTCAGATATTGCCGTTTCGGGGTGAGTATTACGATCTGGTCCCGGAAAGACAGCATTTGGTAAAAAACCTCATCTATCCGGTCCCCAACCCAAGTTTTCCATTCCTGGGTGTGCACTTAACACGGATGATCGAAGGCGGTATAGAAGCGGGTCCAAATGCCGTACTGGCGTTCAGACGTGAGGGATATTCCCGCTGGAACCTTAATATTAAAGAACTCAGCGAAACGCTTGTTTTCCCGGGTTTCCGAAAGATAGCAGCTAAATACTGGCGCGACGGCTGGGCTGAAATGAAACGGTCGTATTTTAAAAGCCACTTCACCAAAGCCATTCAACGACTTGTCCCGGAAATTTCTGAAAAGGATCTGGTGCCTGGAAGAAGCGGTGTGCGGGCCATGGCTTGCGATGCCGAAGGCAATCTGATCGATGATTTTCTGATCCAAAGCAATAGCAGGATAGTGAATGTGCTAAACGCCCCGAGTCCTGCCGCAACAGCCTCCCTCGCCATTGGAGAAACGATAGCAGCCAAAGTATTGGAGCAATGCTGAAAATATATACCGCATCTACAGCTCTGCCTGAAAAAGAATACGTTTTCAAGGTAGTTTTCGGTGAAATGCTGAAAATCCCCTATCAGGTCATTCCAATAGATACGGAAGTACATTTTCGACTTGTTTTGCCAAATGGCCATGAACTGTTCATTGCCGATCAATTTGAAATACCTGATCAAACGGCGGTAATTCCGGAACCAAACAACATCCCGGGAGAATGCGAAAATCCTTTCCAAAAGGGTGAAACCATTATTGGCATTTTTGGATCACCAGAATTTTCCATAGAAAGTCAATCAATTACATGCGGGCTGGATCTCTTTGCCTCCATATTTTTCATGCTAAGCAGATGGGAGGAAAGAGTCAATTCAGCTCGTGACATGCACGACAGGTTTCCTGCCGCTGAGTCTTTGGCTTACAAGGCAGGTTTTCTGCAACGCCCGGTTGTAAATGAGTGGGTGGATCTGATATGGAATATGCTGGTTAAACTTGGCTGGAACGGCACAAGGCCAACTAGACAATACAGATTATTGCTTTCCTGCGATGTGGATCACCCAAAGCAATGGTGGCAATTCTTCGACAGGTTCAAATCCCTGGGCGGAGCGCTGATAATTAGAAGAAGCATCGGAGAAGCATTGTATTTGATTAAAAATCAGTCATTTACCCGAAAAGACCCCTATGATGTATTTGATGAGTGGCAAGCCTTATTCGAGCAAAATCGGCTTATAGTACAATTCAATTTCATGGGAAAGCGGCCAATGGAAAGCGACTGTTGGTACCCACTTCATCACCCTTATGTGCTGAATTTAATTCGAAACCTCTCAGAGCAAGGACATGAAATTGGCTTTCACCCTGGGTACGAATCTTATAACAACCCGGCGTTATTCCTTGAGGAATTAAACTCTCTTCAATCTGTATCCCCCAAACCAGTAGAAGCCGGGAGGCAGCATTATTTGCGTTTCCAAATACCAGAAACCTGGCAGACATGGGATACTGCCAACTTAAAAAGAGACAGCACACTTGGTTACCCGGAAGAACCAGGATTCCGATGCGGGATTTGCCACGATTTCCCTGTGTATGATCTGGAAAACCGGAAGATACTTGCCTTGCGGGAACAGCCACTAATCGCCATGGATGTCACCCTGGCACAGTACAAAAAGTACAGCCCGGAGGAGGGAGCTGCCTGTTTGCATGCTCTGTACCTGGAAGTAAAAAAACATCGCGGAGATTTTACTTTACTTTGGCACAACTCTTCCTGGAACAGTTACTATTGGGAGCCCTGGAAAAGAGTATTTACAGATTTTATGGCCAAAAAGGGTTGAAAGGTTTATGAGCAACATTTACAGAATCGATTCTGGTTTTTCATGTCAGGTAATTTGCCTGATCCTGTGCGGATTGTTTTTGCCCGGGCTCATTCAGGCACAGCCCGATTTTTTCCCGATCCAGTCTCAGGCAAGCTACCTCCTGGATAGGATGGAAATTTTGAATATTGGAGAGACAAACTTGCACTCAGAAATCAGGAATTATCAGAGAAATGATGCCGGATCGGTGATTAGCTCATTGGATAGTTCTGCCTGTAATTCAGACAGGGTCGACCGTTACGATTTGCAATACCTGGCTGCCGAAAGCAGCGAATGGCTGCCAGACAGCAATCAGTATTTTCCAAAATCACGCAGAGCCCTGCTGAAATACTTTTATAAGTCTCCAGCTAAATTATTTGAAGTCAACTCCCGGTATTTCACCATGCGCATCAACCCAATGTTTGACTTTCAATTGGGGAAGGAAAAAGATGATAATGAGCCGCTTTTCATAAATCACAGAGGACTGGAAATCCGTGGATCCGTAGATAAAAAGGCATTTTTTTATACAAATCTGGTTGAGTCGCAGCTGCGTTACCCTGCCTATGTGCGCTCCTGGGTTAGTGATTATTTGGCTATTCCCGGGGCTGGTTTTTACAAAAATTACAAAAGCAGCCTTTTCAATACCCAAAGCGCCTACGACTTTAATGTAGCCACAGCTTATGTAGGATTCCAGGTATCCAAACACATCGGCATTCAGTTTGGTCATGCCCAACATTTTATAGGAAATGGTTATCGATCGGTGCTGTTGAGTGACTTTTCAAATCCAGCCTTCTTTCTAAAACTAAGCACGCGGGTATGGAAGCTGCATTATCAGAATTTGTTTCTGGAATTAAGTCCGGTATCGCAAGTCTCGATACCCGATGGAACTATACTTCCCAAAAAATATGCAGCCATTCATTACTTGAGTTTTAAAGCTTCTCCAAAATTCTCCATAGGTTTCTTTGAGGCCAGTATTTTCCATCGAAGCAGGCAATTTGAATTTCAATACCTGAATCCAGTCATCTTTTACCGAACCGTGGAAGGCATGATTGGCAGTCCGGATAATGTGTTACTTGGTTTCAACGCTCAATACAATCCGGTTCCGGGCATCCAGCTTTACGGGCAGTTTATGTTCGACGAATTTCGTTTAAAGGAATTTTTCAGCAACAAGGGTTGGTGGGCCAATAAATACAGTGCGCAAGCAGGCATCAAATACCTGAATGCCTTTTCGATAGAACATTTGGACCTTCAAATGGAATACAACAGCGTCCAGCCTTATACCTATTCACACAATGACCCTTACGACAGCTATACACATTACAACCAGGCCCTGGCGCATCCGCTCGGCGCCAATTTCAGAGAAATGGTCTGGATAGCTCGCTTCCGGCCGCTCCCTCGAATCTTTCTAACGGCGAGGGCAATATTGGCCAAATCAGGAGAAAACAACGATGCAGAAAACTGGGGAAGCAACCCATTGCTCAGCTACGATGACCGGGTTCAGGATTACGGGAATCAAATCGGGCAGGGCATTTCAACCCGGATATTGTTGGCAGGTTTTGATGCTTCCTGGATGTTTTATCACAATCTTTTCGCCGACTTGAAATTTTTAGTTCGCAAAAAAAACAGTGGAGAAAGCCTACGTGATCAGGAAAGCAAACTCTTTAGTTTTGGTTTAAGGATGAACCTCTGGCCAGGCAATCTTGACTTTTGAGGAAATGGCAAAAGGCTCCTCCATATATGATCTTGATTCAGGCACACCGCGCTGGTTTGCCGTTCAAACGCGGTCCAAAAGCGAGAAGTTTGTAGTACGGATGCTTCATAAAAAGGGCATTACCTGTTATCTGCCTCTAATGAAAATTATGCGGAAATATTCGCGCAGCAAACGCCTGGTGGAAAAACCGCTGATCAATTGCTACGTATTTGTATACATTACCAGAGAACATTACCTGCCGGTATTGGAAACCGAAAATGTAAGCGGTTTTGTAAAATTCAACCGTGATCTGGTGGCCATACCCGAAGAAGAGATGGCCACGATCAGACGTGTTTCGCTCGAAGAAGACCTCGATGTACAAACCATTGCCGGACAAATATCAAGTGGCGACCATGTAGAAATTGCGGCCGGGACATTAACGGGGTTAAAGGGGAAAGTGATCAAACAGGAAGGAAAGCAGCAATTTCAGATCGAGCTGGCAAGTCTGGGTATGAGCTTGCTAATCAGTGTAAATGCTGCATTTCTGGAAAAGATACCCAGAGGAAGCTCTGATTGGATGGGTTTTCAAAATTAGAGCTGGGCTAATTCCTCTTTTTGTGCTTTTTTAAGGGTTTTCACTACTTGTTCGTAGCTGTGATCAATCAACTGTTTTAGTAAAGCATCTCCCAAACCACCTTCAAACTCCACGGTATTCCAATGTGCCTTGTTCATGTGCCAGCCCGGTTGAATTTCCGGGTATTGCTCCCTTAGTTCAACGGCATAATCCGGCTCGCACTTCAGATTCACCTTAAAAGGAATATTGTCGAGTCCTGTAATGGCGAATATTTTACCCATTACCCGGAGACACAAGGTGTGTTCATCAAATGGGAAATCATCCGAGGTTCCTTTTTTAGAAAGGCAGTATTCCCTGAATTCTTCGACATTCATAGGAGATGGGTTTTCAGAACAAGCCGTGTAGTTCTGCCTGAACCATTTCAAGCACCTTGGCGGAATGCTCTTTGTTGGAAGAGAAATCGAGATCATCGACATTGATTACCAATAGTTTCCCTTCGCGATAACCGCTTATCCAGTTTTCGTAGCGCTCATTCAGCCTTTTAAGGTAATCCAAACTGATATTCCCTTCATAATCGCGACCACGCATTTGTATATGGTCTACAAGGGTTGGAATGCTGGCTTTTAGATAAATAAGCAGATCAGGAGCTTTAATCTGTGATACGATGGATTGAAAGAGCGTGAGATAATTCTCAAAGTCGCGTCTTTCCATCAAGCCCATGTCTGCAAGATTTGGAGCAAATATGAAAGCATCTTCATAGATGGTTCGATCCTGGATAACCGTCCTGTTCCCCTGGAGAATGGTTAGCACCTGTTGGTACCGACTGGATAAAAAGAAGACCTGCAGGTTGAAAGACCAGCGTTTCATATCCAGATAAAAATCGGAGAGATAGGGGTTGTTTTCGGTGTTTTCATAATGAACATCCCAGCCAAAGTGCCTGGCAAGGATTTCTGTGAGGGTAGTTTTTCCTGCGCCGATATTTCCGGCAATGGCAACGTGTTTGATGGTAGTTTTCTCGGTTGGCAGCCCTGTGATCATGGGAATTCTTACTTCTTTTTACACTAGAATTTTTTCTATCTTTATAAGAGCGAAGGTAGCAGTTCAAACATCTTTTGTGCAGAACAAAAACTCTTTTTTACTAACATCCCGAACAGAAAGTTACATTTGCTACGGGCGTTGAACGAGTATCGCCGCAATTTCAACGGGTGTGACAGGTCAATCATCTAAGCTTTTTGGGTACAGACGGCTAATTACCGTACTTCGTACCCGAAAATAAAGATGCCACCCGATTCATCATTAAATCATGTAGATATGTCAAACAATGGATCCGGTAAAAGCACTTGGGTAACCTGGCTTGGTATTTTTGTTATCGCAGGCATTGCTGCTTTTTTGGTGCTCAGACAATTCTTTCCTGAAATCGTAGAGCAAATCGCAGCAGGCATCGTCGCATTTTTTGCCTTTCTTTTCACGCTGGTATTCAGAAGAAAAAATAAAGGCAGTTAAACAAATTCTGTCGTACTCATGCTGATTTCAATTAAAAACCTGAACAAAACCTACATCATGGGCTCTGAAAAAGTAGAGGCCCTGAAAGATGTAAGCATTGACATTGACCAAAACGAGTACGTTGCGCTTATGGGCCCTTCGGGAAGCGGCAAGTCAACACTCATGAATCTATTAGGTTGTCTTGATTCCCCAACCCGGGGAAAATACTGGTTGAATGGAAGAGAAGTCAGCACCATGGACGACAGCGAACTGGCTGAGGTTCGGAACAAAGACATCGGGTTTGTCTTTCAAACTTTTAATCTCCTGCCAAGACTTTCTTCCCTTGAAAACGTGGCTTTACCATTGGTTTATGCCGGAGTAGGGAAAGAAGAGCGGCTTGATAAAGCCAAGGTTACTCTGGAATCGGTTGGACTGGGAGACCGGGTAATGCACAAACCCAATGAGCTTTCAGGTGGTCAGCGGCAAAGGGTGGCAGTTGCCAGGGCATTGGTGAACGATCCTGCCATCATACTGGCAGATGAGCCCACCGGTAACCTGGATACCAAAACCAGTTATGAAATCATGGGCCTCCTCGAAGAAATTCACAAGGCGGGTAATACCGTAATTGTAGTAACCCACGAAAACGACATTGCCGCTCATGCGCACCGGATCATCCGCTTGCGAGATGGACTTGTGGAAAGTGATGAAGTCAATAAAAACATTGTGCGCACCGGAAAATCCCCCGAAGTCGCAGAAGGATAATTTATGACGCTTGAAAAGGTAATATATGCATTCCAACAATCTGCCCGATGGGGCTTGGGAAGCATACTTTGCCTTTTTATAGTCACCAACTGTTTGGGACAATCCATTATCAGTAAAGAATTCAAAGGTCCTCTTGATACTTTTCAAGTATCAAAGTCAGCATTTTTGGGAAGTGATTTATTAAAAATAAATACTTTTTCCAGCCCCGATTTTCCACTTCAACTTCCCGAAAAAAAACCACCCTATTCAACCTGCATGATACCACAGTGGTCGGCAGATGAGCTGCCCTTTTTCTGCCGTATCGAGCACAAATGGTCAAAATCAATCAAAGCTCCCCCAATGAAATTCCGCCTGGGATCAGTGGATTATGTCGATTGGCTGGAAGGCAAAAGTTTTGACCGCACCAGAAATTGATTCCAAGTGCTTGTAGTGAATTTGCGAGAAGTCTGTAATTTTCGACTTCCCTGATCAAGGCAAATTCATGAAACCGGTAAAAGTCAACATATTCATTTCCCACGCACCAGAGGACAAAAAGCAATTGCAAAAATTGCTTAGCTGGTTGTATCCAATGCACGATGAAGTGAATATCTGGTATAACAGTCCACCACCCAAACCTCCTGAACTAAGCATACCCTGGCAAATTCTTCTATTCTGGTATGCGGCTCCCGACAATCGCCCACGGTATGCTAAAATTGTGCAGGCACGCCGGAAGGTGGCCCATATTTACCTTTTCCTAACCAGTTATAAATCATTGAGCAATAAGGATGTCGACTCTGACATTGAAGTAGCCGTACAGCGTAGAGTTAAAGGAGATGATAAAACCGGGCCTTTTATCTACCCTATTTTGATCAGTCCTTCCCGGTGGAAAGAAACATCACGGCTGGCAGGATTTAAGGCAATGGCTAATGCAACCCCTTTATCTTCTTTTAAACCGGAAGAAGACGGTTATCTGACAGTTACGGAAGAGATTTCCGAGATGGTGAAATTTCTTCAGACACAACTCGTGGAGGAGAAGTTTTATCAGACTAAAAAAGAAAATTCCGATCAGGCGAAACTGGGATCAAAGCAGAAGGAACTGCCCTACTTAGGCGAAGCTGAATCCGAATTTGCATTTCAGGAAATACAAGGATTTCAACCACCTGAATGGCTGGGCTGGTCAATCCTCTTATTTATTTTCATTTCCATCATGACCACTTTGATGCCCTCGAGGGTGCTCGGGCCAACCCGCTACCTGAATGTACCCAATGCAGACGATCACGGGTTTGAATACCCTCGTAAGTACCCGCTGATGCCTCCAAAAGACAGCGTCGCCTTTCTTCCGGCAGACTAAGTGTATGTTGGGAGTTTACTTATCCGCTTTTTTTGCCATAACTCTGTCCTCTTTTGTCTTTTCTACAATTGAGACAAAAATCATCGTGAGTTCACCATATTTTGCGCAACTTTCTTAACCTAATCAACTTTAAATATGAGAGTTCTAGTAACCCTTTTACTCGGTTTCACCTATATTATCTCTTCCGGACAAGAAGACAGGAGTATGATGAAATCCTATCCTGCCATGGTTTCCAGTGGAGAATTTCTGGGAGATATAGCCCCACTCCGCGAAACGCCTCCCAGAACAGATTATATAGTAGGAGAGCCGGGAAAGCTGTATGAAAAAAGAAACTACTTTTCTGGCAACGAAGCAAAAAACCCGAATGCCCTTCCCAAAAACGGCGACCCGCTAGCCAAGAAGAATCAAACCCACCCTGATGGCTCAGGTCCGGAAATAATTCCCGGGTTAAATTTCGAAGGATTGCACGACCCTTCCGGTGTGTTTCCGCCCGACCCCTCAGGGGATGTTGGAAAGGATCACTATATGCAAATGGTAAACACAAATAGCGGCGCCTGGATACAGATATGGGATAAATACACCGGAAACTCTGTGTATGGCCCTGCGAAATCTTCGACCATTTGGTCGCAGGTAAGCTCCAGCAGTTTGGGCGATTGCATCGTACAATATGACCACGATGCCGAGCGCTGGATCATTATGGAATTGCGCTCTATCAATTCAAACGAATTATTGGTAGCCATTTCCAATTCCAGCGACCCTACCGGCAGTTGGAAAGCATACAGAATCCAGACATTAGGATTTCCGGATTATCCCAAATTATATGTATGGCACAACGCCTATTTCATTACAGTTAATGAGCTCGTAGGAGGTAACAAATGCTCTGGATATGCGCTGAACAGGGCCCAAATGATAAGCGGCGCCAATAATATTGACATATACAGATTTGAAATGCCCAATTTCCAGGGCATTACTTTCCAACCAGCCACCGGTGCCGATTGGGAAGGCGGCCCTCCTCCTCCTACTGGCAGCCCGGAATATATCTTCAGGATTTATGACGATTCCTGGGATGGCGGCCAGGATCATCTGGATATTTGGGAGGCTTATGTCGACTGGTCAAATCCATCGCTCAGCCATGTTGACGGACCATCCCTGTTGTTCCCTCAGCCATTTGAAACCAGAGTGTGTTTTGGAGGCTCCTTTTCTTTCGATTGCATAGAACAGCCCGGTACAAACACAAGAATTGCGGCACTGGAAAACACCATTATGTATAGAGCCCCGTACCGGAATTTTGGAGACCATGAGTCAGTTGTGCTAAATCACATTACCGACGTTTCTAATATGGTGGGCAATGGAGGAGATGCCGAGGTGCGTTGGTACGAACTGCGCAAATCAGGCGGCGGAGACTGGCAAATATATCAGGAAGGAACACATGCGCCGGATCTTCAGACCAACCGTTTCATGCCCAACATCAGCATAGATGAAGCTGGAAACATTGGACTAGGGTATTCTGGTTGCAGCAGCACCTTGTATCCCGGGCTATATTTGACCGGGCACCGGAAGGGCGATGATTTGGGTGTTATGACCCTGGAAGAATATACACTTGCTGCGGGTGGTGCAAGTCACACATCCAATCGTTGGGGAGATTACAGCAGCATGACTGTTGATCCTTATGATGGACGTACGTTCTGGTTTACGGGTGAGTATCAACCTGATGCCGTTAGCGTTTGGGGAACCAGAATTGGCTCTTTTAAGGTACAACGCGACACATACGACCTCAAACCTGAGGTGTTGGTGAGCCCTCAGCCCAGTCCATTTTTGGGAAATAGTGAAATGGTGAAGGTGCGCATAATAAATGGTGGGCTTGTACCTTCAGATAAGTTTACGGTATCGCTTTATATGGAGAATAATTTCATAGTTAAAGACACCGTATTTGCCCCCATCGATGCTGGAAGTGCCGCAGAACATACTTTCAGTCAGACAGTCAGCATGCCAACACCTGGCAAATTTTATAAGTTTCGCATCATCACCGATTGGGACAAGGATCAGTTTGTACGCAACGACACACTGGATTACGAAGTTGAAAAGATCACCTCAAACGATGCTGCCATTGTAGGAAAATACAATCTGCCAGGGCTTGTCTGTGGTACAGAAACAGATTTTGCGTTAATCTTAAAAAATGCCTCCGGAGTACCCATGTCAAGCGCACGAGTTGACTGGAGAATTAACACGCAGCAAAATCAGGTATACAACTGGACTGGAAACCTCGCTCCAGGTGAGCAGGATACCATAGAGTTACATGCCGTTAATATCAATGATGGCTTAAATTCACTAAGAGCCATTTGTTCCCTTCCAAATGGTGTACAGGACGAAAAAATCAACAACGACACCCTGCTTGTTAAATTCTTTGGAAATAATGATGGCACCTATCTCACGGTTGAGTCGGAGTCGGACTTTGGGGTGTTACACTGGGAGCTAAGAACTCTTACCAATTCAGTGTTGGCCAAGGGCGAAGTGAGTGCATCGCAACCCGTTGCCCAGATTTGCAGCGACGACAATGAATGCTATAAGGTATCCCTTCGTGCCAACAATTTCAGCTGGGGCGGGCATTTCGTATTGAAAGACATCTTTGGTAAAATATTGGTGGAGATTACCGAAGCGGGAACAACGGAAGAGATATTTACCATTTGCACACCACAACGGCAGCAAATCGACGTAGGACCCTTGTCCCTGGAATCACCGGTTTCCGGACCTGGTCTGACAACTGCAGAAAGCATTACGGTCCAATTCCGCAACTTTGGCTACACACCGCAATCCAACATTGCTGTAGGGTATCAGGTAAATTCGGGGGCCTGGAAAAACGAAGTGATCCCCGGACCGCTGGGCCCGGGGCAGACAATATCCCACACATTCGCCGGCACCGAGGATCTTGGACAATTAGGGAATCCATATTCATTTACCATGACAGCGACCGTTCCTTCAGATGAAAATACTTCGAATGACACAAGTGAAACGGTTGTTCTGAACAGCTATATCCGTGAACTTGAACTTATTTCCATCGATAATAGCGGCGCATGTGGTGATAGCAGTTTTGCTTTAATAAATATTTTGGTAAAGAATAATGGCCTTGGTGATTTCCACACCTTCGACGTGGAATATGAATTGAATGGCGTGCAGCAGCCCAACATTCCTGATAATATACTGACGGCCAATCAAGGAGAAAGCGAATTGGTTCCCTTGTTTATTACGGGATTGAAAAACGGGATAAATACAATAGTTCTGAATATTGCCAATGTAGATGGAGAGGGACCAGATGAAATCCCGGCAAATGATGCTCAAACCAGCAGTTTTGATATCAATCCGAACAATCAACTCATTGACATCATTTTCTCTCCAGACAACAATCCGCAGGAAAGCTCCTGGGAAATCGTTGATAGTCAGGGAAATATCCTGTTTTCCGGAGGGCCTTACACAGAGCCAATGGGTATCAATTTCGAAAATGCCTGTCTGGCAAAGGATAGCTGTTACAAATTCAGGATACTCGATTCGGGTGGCAATGGTATGGACAATGGCTTTGCTAATCTGAGCATCAATGGCATGCCGGTGTTTGAATTTACTGGTCAGCCATTCACCAACGAATATTCCCAGACTTTTTGTGTTTCGGCCCTGTGCTCCGGGTTTGGCATGACTGCTAATGTCACTCATGTCTCCGGTTCCGGCATGAATGACGGCAAGATCGAAGCTATGACAACCGGGGGAACCCCACCATTTTCTTTTATTCTGGACAATGGTAATCCTCAGCAATCACCCATATTCAGCAACCTTGCATCTGGTACCTACCACCTGGTGGTCATCGATGCTTTGGGTTGTGCTGTGGAAATAGATGTATCGGTGGGTACAGTAGGCTCAGTTGAACCAGGCAGACAAAGAAAACTTCAAGTGTCGCCAAACCCAACAATTGGAATTGCCCACCTGGAACTTCCAGCCTTCGGAAATGAGAAGGCTGCTAACTGCGACGTGTTTGATATGAAAGGAAAGTTGGTTCAGCAAACCCGCTTGCTGCGATGGGATGATGGTTTACATGGAAACATTGCATTGGATAAATTCCCCGCTGGCACCTATACGATCAGGGTAAGCGGATTGGATAATGTCTATGTTAGCCGGATAATTAAAAAATAACGAGTATATTTCTATAAACAGCAACCCAACAATTAACCTACGGCCCAGTACATGATTTTAACATTTTTCGATCAGTTAAATTTTCCAATTTGGAAAATTTGGCACGGTTTTTCGAAAATATGAAGTATAGAAAGGGCTAACATTTGATTGGTTAATTGTTTTCATGGTTATGTTGTAAGCCGTCCTGTCGCAAAGAAAGGACGGCTTTTTTTATGGCAAAGTTCAAATCGCAGATCGCAGATTGAAGAAGGGCTTTATATGATGTTCACTTCTGGTTCCAGGCGGATGCCAAATTTTTGTTGAACAGAGGCTATTATGTCCTGGGCTAATTGAGAGACTTCCTCGCCGGTGGCTCCGCCGTGATTGACCAATACCAGTGCCTGTTTTTCATAAGAGCCGGTATTCCCTACCCTTTTCCCTTTCCAGCCACATTGTTCAATTAGCCAGCCAGCGGGGATTTTCACCTTGTTTTTCGGCAGTTCGTAAAAAGGAACATTCGGGAAATGAACTTGAATTTCCCGGAGCTTGGTTTGGTCGGTTTCCGGGTTTTTAAAGAATGAGCCACAGTTGCCAATCTTTGCGGGATCAGGCAATTTAGAACTTCGAATTTGAATAACGGCCTTACTGATATCAGCGATGTCGGGTTGTGAAACCTTATTTTGCTCCAGGATTTTGCGGATATCCCCGTAGGATAATTTAAGGCGATGGTTTGTTTTGCTGAGCGATAAAACCACTGATGTAATGCAGAATTTTCCTTTGGCGGCCTTTTTAAAAATGCTGTCGCGATATCCGAATGCGCAATCGGAATTGAAAAAGGTTTTGAGCTTACCAGTGGTCAGGTCAACTGCTTTCAATTTGACAAATACATCCTTGAGTTCCACGCCGTAAGCACCGATGTTTTGTACAGGGGCAGCACCAACAGTGCCGGGGATCAGACTGAGGTTTTCAATACCCCCATAATTATGTTGCACAGCCCATAGAACCAATTGATGCCAATTTACCCCGGCACCGACTTCCACCCAAACACGATTATTAGATTCCCTGACTACCTTTATTCCTGAAATGGAAACTTTGAGTACCAGACCTTTTACATCATTTGTAAACAGTAAATTACTGCCTCCTCCCATCAACAATAAAGGTCTAATCGGGTTCCTGATTGCTTCTTGCAAATCCTGAATATTTTGCAACTCGGCAAAGTACTCGGCCTTTACGCCTATACCAAAGGTATTGAGTTCTTTCAGGGAATAATTTTGATGAATTTGCATGATAAATTAGTCGAAGAGACAAGTTGCCTGCTGACTCAGCAATTGAATATACTGCACATCATAGTCTTCATATCCACTACTCCAGGTAATGCGAATCCTGTCCAGTTCTTCACGGCGCAGTTTTTTCAAGGCATCCTGTGAAAGGGGTAGTTGAACCTGATATACAAATGCCTGTGTTTCTTCATTCAATGTGCCCTCGCTGTCCTGTGTGGTATTGAGCACATATCGGCTTCCATCGAGGAATAAAATAGTGACCGCTGAATTCTTTTCCAATCGTCCGAATGACTTTCTGGGATTTGGATCGTAAATGCTGAAATTGAGAAAAAGAGATGCTTCTGAACCAGTGGCTGCCATGGCAGCTTTACACAATACATTGGGTTTATCCCCTAAAAAGCTACGCAAAGCCGATGGGTATGTGCGAAACAGCTCAACGGCTGCTGTACGCTTATAAATTTCACCTGAAAACTCATCCCTGGTATTCACAGCCAAAACACAGGGCAAAGCAGGAGGATGTAACATCACATCTTCCTCGGGGTTGTATTTCTTCAGGGTCACAGTTGATTTGGGATCAGCAGTTTTGGGTTTTGACTCGGGTTCTTTGGGTGTTCCGGCCCCTGTATCATCAGCGGCTACTTCAGCAAGTTGCTCTTCAGTTTCAGCATACGCTTCCTCCTTTGGTTCAGGTGGATGGACCATAGTCCATAATTTATTCGTTTCCTTCCACAGTTTTGGCAGGTTTTTTCGTTGCGCGTTATTGTCTGAGTCCACCGTTTTATCCGCTAGCTTTAAAGCGGAAGCGGCTTTCTTTTCATTTTTGACGGCTGATTTACGCTCCTTTTTAGCCGATTTGACCAGTGTACTAATAGAATCAAGTTCAGCTTTTCCAAGGGTTGAATCCTGTTTTGCCAATGACAACATTTCGCTCTTTATCTCCAAATCTTCTTCGGCCAAGAGCAACTTATTTTTAAATTCCTGCTCTATTTCAATGACTTGTGAACGATATTGCTTCACCAGTGAATTAATTTGCCAGTCGCTTAGGCTATCCAGAGGGGGCAAAGGTTCGAGTCCTTGTTGGGCTATAGCCGTAAAAGGCAAAAAGAACATGAACAGAAGCAAAATTTGGTTGCCTGACGATGAAAAACGGTCATTCATTTGCAAATAAGTGTTTCAGAGCGTTTGTTACCATGAATAAATGGAGTTAGCCCTATTTTCGCAGCAAAAGTACAAGTAGAACGGCAAACAGTCCATATTGCTGCTGTTCCTTTCAAACATTAAAGACAAAACATGAAACCAATTCTTTCCTATTGCCTGTTAGGCCTTCTTATTACTTTTTATGCCTGTAACTCCGGCTCTCAGAAGCTGAATACCCAAAATATGAATTTTAAGCAAATTCCAGTGACTTATCCATTGTCCTTTAAGGATACTGCGGTGATGGATGATTACTTCGGCGAAAAGATCAGAGACCCATATCGCTGGCTTGAAGATGACCAAAGCGAAGAAACCAAAGAGTGGGTTACCCGACAGAACATAGTAACGAATGGCTACCTGAGCCAAATTCCTTTCCGGGAAAGCATCAAAAAGCGCCTGGAAGAAATTTACGACTACGAGAAATTTGGCACTCCATTTAAGGAAGGTGGCAAATACTATTATTTCAAGAATGACGGTCTGCAAAACCAAAGCGTATTGTACGTACAGGAAAACCTGAACAGTCAATCACAAGTGGTGCTAGATCCTAATAAATTCAGTGAAGATGGTACTACTTCGCTTGGTGAACTTGCTTTTTCAAAAGATGGCAGGTATCTGGCTTACTCTACCTCGGTTGGTGGCTCCGATTGGCGCAGCATCGTGGTAAAAGACCTACAAAGCGGCAATATGCTGGAAGATAGGATTGACTGGGTAAAATTCAGCGGCATTTCCTGGCAAGGAACCGGCTTTTATTACACCCGTTTTCCGGAGCCACAGAAAGGAGATGAATTAAAAGCTGCCAACAAATTTGGCGCCGTGTATTATCACAAACTGGGTACGGCACAGACTGAAGACAAACTGGTTTACGCCGATAAATCAAATCCGGATCGCTCTTTTGGCGGTGGCACAACCGATGACGAACGGTTCTTGTACGTGGCTGGTTGGGAAAGCACCAGTGGTAATGCGCTATTCGTAAAAGACCTGAGTAAAGATGCTTCGGATTTCGTGAGCATCGTAACTACCTATGAAAAGGACTTTGGAGTAGTGGATAATATTGGTGACAAACTATTGGTGATTACCAACAACAATGCGCCAAATCAGCGCCTGATTCTAATCAATCCGGAAAAACCGGAAGAGTCAAACTGGGAAACACTGATTCCGGAAGACCCGAATGATGTATTGCAGGGTGCCGCCATTTGTGGAGGAAAGATCGTTTGCAATTACCTGCACAATGCCTCCGGTAGTCTGCGAGCATTTGACCTGGATGGAAAATTTATCAAAGAGATCAAATTGCCTGAAATAGGCAGTGTTGGCGGAGTCAGTGGAAAGCCAAATGAAGACCAGGCCTTCTTTTCATTCAGCTCATTTTTGCGGCCAAATTCCATTTACTCGTTGGATATGAAAAGCCTGAAAATCAACATATTCAAGGCGCCAAAACTTGACTTCAATCCCGACCTCTTTACTACAGAACAGGTTTGGTATGAAAGCAAGGATGGCACCAAGGTTCCCATGTTCATTACCAGGAAAAAGAACATTGCCTATGATGGGCAAAACCCTACCCTGCTGTATGGATACGGCGGATTCAATATATCGCTCACGCCAACATTCAGTCCAACCAGAGCTATTTTGTTGGAGAACAACGGTATTTACTGTGTAGCCAATATACGTGGTGGTGGCGAGTTTGGCGAGAAATGGCACCTCGCAGGTACCAAATGCCAGAAGCAAAATGTGTTCAATGACTTCATTGCTGCAGCTGAGTATCTGGTAGCCAAAAAATATACCAGTCCTGGAAGATTGGCCATTCAAGGTGGTTCAAACGGAGGTTTGCTGATTGGTGCCTGCATGACCCAACGCCCGGATCTGTTTGGCGTTTGTTTCCCGGCAGTTGGTGTATTGGATATGTTGCGCTACCACCAATTTACCATTGGATATGCCTGGGCCACAGATTACGGTCGAAGCGACAACGCAGAAGAATTTCCCTGTCTGCTAAAATACTCACCACTCCATAATGTGAAGGATGTGGCGTATCCTGCTACTATGATTACTACAGCTGATCACGACGACCGGGTGGTACCGGCACACTCCTTTAAATATGCAGCAACTCTTCAGGAGCATCAGCAAGGTGATAATCCGGTATTAATCAGAATTGAGACCAGTGCCGGTCACGGAGCCGGAAAACCCACTACTAAAATTATCGAGGAAGCCTCCGATTTTCTGTCCTTTATGTTCTTCAACATGAAGTTGCAGACGATTTATGGCGATATCAAGGGTTAACCAAATAAATTAATTGCACATGCTGCCAGGTCTATGGCTCGGCAGCATGTGCATGCCTTTTGAAGATGATACAAGAAAGCCAGGTAATCCGGCAAACCGAGAACTGGATAAACTCCGTTGTGATCGCTTGCAATTTTTGTCCTTTTGCGTCACGGGCGATGATCAAAAACAGGGTGCGTTTTGTCGTATTGGCTGATACTACGGTTGAAAATACGCTGTCGACCCTACAAGAAGAATTGAGGTTTCTGGATCAAAATTCAGGCACCGAAACCACCTTATTGATCTTTCCAAACAGCTTCTCAGATTTTGAATGGTATCTCGACCTGGTGGATATGGCCGAAAATCTGCTTGATGATAATGATTATGACGGGGTTTATCAGGTGGCCAGTTTTCACCCCGATTATTGTTTCGATGGAGAAGAGACCGACGATCCGGCTAATTATACCAATCGCTCTGTTTACCCCATGCTTCATTTATTGAGGGAAAGTAGCGTTTCAGAGGCTGTAGACAATTACCCGGATATTGATCAGGTTCCCGAAAGAAACATGGCGTTTGCCCGGCAGAAAGGGCTGGAGTTTATGCAAGGACTTAGAAATGCCTGTATTACGGTTAGGTAGCCCGTTCAATCTACATAGCGCACCCTATCGGACTAATAAAATTGGGCATGATCTGTATGGATCATGCCCAATTTTATTATTACTAAAGTAGTATCCAGCTCTATTTCGTCTGGATCATTTTTCTGCTTGCTGTTTCGGTAGCCGTTTCAACTGTGTAATACAATACACCACTAGCATTCAGCAATGCCTTGTCTAGCGAAATGAGATTGTATCCTTTGGCAAATTCTCCTTTCTGGGTAAATACAAGTCTTCCCATTTCATCAAAGATGCTCAGGGTAACAGCTCCAGCTTCAGGCAAATGAAACCCAATGGCTGTTTTGCTAACAAATGGATTTGGCTGATTCTGGTACAATTCAAAGCCTACACCGGCAATTGTTTTGCCATCGAAACGAAGTGCTACTTCCTGGCGGTCATTTGTCAGGCTGTAAGCTTCTGCTTTCGTGATGCGGCTGGACACACCCAACAATTCGCTCAACTTACCTGATTTTTCGGCTCGGAACTTAACTGTGAAGTGATCTGCTCCATCGATTGAGACGGTCAATGCATCCGCAAATACACCAAAATTGTTTGCATTTACTTTACCACTATTGTCTCCCTGAACGAGGTCTACCACTTTCAAGCCATTGAGATTCAGTGTCATTTGATATCCCTGAGTCTTTTCTGAAGCTTTAAATGATACCTCAAATGTTTCTCCGGCATTAACTTCTCGATCATCCAGATCAAATAACAAGGTGCCGGAAGTCCGGTCATCAGTTGTCATGAGACTATTGGCAACTACCGTGTTGTTGACATCTCCAATTTTGATGCTTACGAAATCCTGGTTCATCAGATTCATTGTCGCATTGGGAACAACTATGCTTTCCTGAATTGGATCCATGAATGGATTTAATGGATTGCTAAACACCTGAGCTTTATCAACAAACCGCCAGGAGGTATTATTCGGAAGTTCCTGATAAATACCAAGAATCAGTTTTCTCAACTCCACTACATCAAATGTCGTGATCGAGTTCGACTTGTTGGCATCAGCAGCGATCATCTTATAAGGGCTGTTCAATGGCTCAATACCCAAAATGTGCTTGGACATCAAGACCAGATCATAGGTGGTCACACCATTGAGTGGGTTGTCATCCTTTGCGGGAATTATGGTTACATCTGCATTCATTGGAATTACATTCGCCAACTGGTAGTAACCATTATCATCAGTGGAAACAACTGATGTATTAATCAAGACATCTGCTTCTGTAACGCCATCATCTGCCTCGGTTTTAAGGTAACCTGATACATTTATTTTACTTCCATTCGGGCAGTTACCATTATTATCCTGTACAATCACATAAGTCTCACAGTAATCCGCATTGCCCGCCAGATCTATCGCCCACAATTCAACACACTGACTGCCCAACTCCGTGCAATCAAAGGTCACATTCGTGATCGGGTTGCCTTGTGCATCTACCGGGAAGCCCGTGCCCTGACCACACTTGCGGATGCCATACTTCAGGTAAGGTGTCAAGGTGCAGTTGTCCTCCGCATATTGCAGGAAGTCAGTTGCCCACAACTGGATCATACCCGTGGGCATGATGTTCACACTCAAACCATTCAGACATACCACCGTGGGCGCCTTGCAGTCTTTGATCACGATCGTGTACTCACAAACAGTCTCGTTTCCACAACCATCTGATACAAACCACTTGATCTTGTGGGTGCCGTGTGGCAATTGTGGTGTTACGTATGTGTTCTGGCTCTGGAAGGTATTGAACTTCACACAGGCCGTCTTGTCTGTTCCCGTTACTGTCTCCTGGATAGCAAAACCCCATTTCTGGTTCGTTGGTACAGGACGTCCATCAAACTGACGTGACTGACCAGCGCCTGTTACATTGCCATACATGATGTTGTTCCAGCCAAGACCTCCCGCCTGGTTGCCAAGTTGGGTGCTGTTTACCACTGTTTCCATCACACCATCGCCATCCAGATCCAGAAACAACTGGTACTCGATGTTGATGTTGGAGCCGGAGCAAAGGTCGGTGGCTGTAATGCAAATGTCTGATGGCGCCTCGCACAGGTCGTGGCTTTGGTTGGCATTGTCCCACCAGTACGATTCGTTCCACAATTGAGCGTCGTTAGCCGTTACATCACAGATCGTTTGTGGTGAACCTGGACAATCTACAACCGGATCCTGCGTGTCTATCACCTTGATGATCTGTTTGTAGGTGTAGCAGTTCGCATTCGGATCGTAGTAAACACTGTAATTCGTACTTGTTGCATCCGTGGACTTGATCTTCACGATCGTGGATTTCCATGGATCACCGCTGGTCTGGATCGGACTCACGATCGGACCTGGAAGGTTCGATGCATGGTTCGCAATCGCATTCGGACTCGGGTTCGGTACATCTATGCAAATGCCATTCGGATCGTAGGTACACCAGTTGATGATTCTCCAGTGACGCTCGATCTTGAAGCAGGCATCCGGTACTACGGTGAATACTTCATCTTCGTAGCTAACGCCCAGTAATTCGCAATCTTCACCAAAGAAGGTTGGTTCTCCGTAGTTGCCTGTGCCGTCGCATACGGTCACGATCACATCATTCGGGAAGCGTACGTAGTAATCCTGTTCGTAGTTCACTACAATTCGCTGAGTACACTGGCTGCTATTGTTGTTGCAGTCGAAAGCACGGAAGGTGCGTACGATCGTGCCTTTGTTACACAAGGTGTCAAACTGCGAGTAGTTTACACTGTGGGTAAGGCCTTGTTGGCCCAGGTATACTTTATTGGTATCCAGACAGCAGTTGTCCAGAATGTCGGCTTTGCCGTACAGCCACAGGCTTGGGTCAAACTGTTCGCAGGTAACCGTGAAGTTCTGGGGTGATTGGCAGATCGGTTTGATCTTGTCGTCTACCACGACTCTTACCATACACTCATTGGTGTTGCCGGCGCAGTCCCAGGCGCGCATCATGATCGTCAGCGTGTCGCCGATGTCATCGCAGGTGAATTCTACCTGATCATCCAGACCGCCGCCCATGCGGCCGGCTTTTACATAATCGAAGCAGCAAAGGTCGTAGGAACCATCATCAAAGGTCGTGGCATTTACCAGCGTAGAACCACTTGGGCCCAGGGATACCTGGGTGAATTGATCACAGGCTGCCACCGGTGGTATCAGGTCCCTGATCGCCAGTCGGAACGAGCAGGTAGATACATTGCTGCAGTCGTCCTGCGCTGAGTAAACCACCGTGTGTGTCCCTATTGGAAGACATGGCGTGGTGCCCCAGTTACCCATCGTATCGCGATCCCACCAGTTGTTGCCAGGGAAATCGGTCAGGGTGCCACCTACGGTGTACATACCCGTTTGTTCGCCGGTGTATGGATCGAAGGTGGTGATCATCGCTTCGATGTTGTTCACACGCGAACAGCCATCTTCGATGATCGCATCCGGAAGGTTAACTGTGCCACAGCAGCTGAACGGATCGATCGATACCGTCAGGTTCGCAGGGCAGCTGAAAGCAGGACCCTGGTCATCCACCACCTTGATCAACTGGATGTAGTACATCGGGTTGGTGAAAGGTGGCGTCGGTGTGGTAGGCAAACACCAGTCAAGCACCGTCCAGGTACGCAGTATTTTATAAGTACCGTCACAAACCGGAAGGATCTGGTCGGTGTAGGCGGATTGCATCTCACAGAATCCGGCATCAGGATTAAGAGGCCATTGCAGGCCAAACCCTTCTAAATATGGAGCACCTGTTACAGATGGATCAAGATTGATGCTTGAAGCACAGGATATCTCATAATCTGCCGGGAATTTTACATCTCCAACATGTTTGCGATCGAAATAGATGTATTGCTGACAAGTGGTGGAGTTACCCCATTCATCCACTGCTGTCCATTTGCGTTTTACATAAGCGCTGATGTCCTGCATGCCATTTATGGTGGCACCACAAGCCAGGTCAACCCATGTATCTGTATAAGATGATGTGAAGTTGGAGCAGTCAGTGATGGTAGGATTGCCAGCAGGAATACCTAACACACCTGTTATATAAGCAGGAGTGTATTGAACAACAGGGCAGATCAAATGGATATCCTCGCAAGTGAGTTTTGGTGCCAGCTTATCTTCAATGGTTACCAAGCCCCAGCATTTGTTGCCACTAACGAGATGTGTTACCCGTGTTTGGTAGGTTTTGCCAATATCTGCAACACCAAGAGTTGCCGGTAACCATGGGCCATTTCCAAATGGCTGGGTTTTATCCAGTTCAACTATATAGTCGTCGAAACATCCATAGGTACCTTCCAGGACATCATCCGGCATTACTTCACCGGTGCAGCTTGCAGGAAGCGAGACATAAATCTGATCGTTGCAATTGAGTACAGCCGGTGTTTGCACCACGTTTACCGTGGTCATTACGCTCTGTACACAACCAGGATCATTCGGACCAAAGGCTTTTGGATCACCTCCGTCCACTGTATATTTGATTATGTATTGACCTACGCCTTGGGATGGATCAAACACATTTGTTGGTACACCATTCACCGTAAACTGCTCGCTGATGATGTTGGCATCGCCAGGTGTACCTGTCAGGTTCACGGGATCAGAAAACAGGCAAAAATCTCCTGCCAGATCGGAAGTGATGCTCGGGTTTGGATAGGCACAGGAATTACCAATATTCAGGCTCGTGCCAAGACCATTCCCTACGGTAATCATGTATCCAATGGCATCCACGTGTCTGCCATCCTGGGTAAACATGTTGCCGCCAATGTTCGTCAATGTGGTTCCAACAGATATTGGAATTGGTGCTGACGGAGGCGCCGGGCTGGATGCAGAGAACAAACCGGTTACCGCTTCAACTACCCATGTCTGAGTACCTGGTGCATTTACCTTGATGGTTTCTCCAAATTGACCATTGGTTAGCGTTGTTGCATTGTTCAGACACACACATGGATCTGAAATTTCAATGGTACAGTTAAAATTCGAAACCGTCGCAGAACCACTCATATTGGCAGTACAAGCGCCTTGAGTATGGGTTGCAACAACTGTATATGTTCCGGCAAGATGCGGACCAAATGATATAGCCGCTCCTGTACCGGCAACCGGACCGCCAGTTGCAATACCACCTTGGAATAACTGATAATTTACATTTGTTTGAGAACCATTCAGGCCAATAGCTACTCCGGTAACATCAGTAGTACAAACAAGGCCTCCACCTGTAACAGCAAACACCGCAGGAACAGGATTTACCGTAATGGTGAATGTCCTTGCTGTGCCAAAGCAGGTGGTACCTCCTGCAGTGATTTCAGGTGTAATCGTAATCGTGGCTATAACCGGCGCATTGCTTGCATTCAACGCTGTGAATGAAGGTATATTTCCTACTCCACTTGCAGCCAAGCCTATGGAAGTAGTATTATTCGTCCATCTGAACACAACACCTGCCGGGGTTCCTGTAAAGTTAACTGCGGTCGTCGCCGTATTGGCGCACAATGCCTGGTTTGAAACAGCATTGACTGTTGGCACCGGATTGGCCACAACTGCCTGAGAAGTGGTGGCAGTACAGCCTTGCGCATCCGTTACCGTAACAGTATAGGTGCCTGCTGCCAGTCCAGTGATATCCTGAATCGCTGCGCCGGTTGTCCAGAAATAGGTATAACCTGGTGTGCCGCCAGTAACCGTTAAATCGATTGTACCCTGGCTTGTCCCGGCACAAGTATTTGTACTGGTGGTACTTAGGTTCATAACCGGTGATTGTGTGACTGTGGCACTCACTGATTTTGTACACTGATTGGCATCCGTTACTGTAACTGTATAAGTTCCGACACCTAATCCACTGACATCCTCACTGGTGGCGCCTGTTGACCATAGGTAAGTGTACCCTGGCGTACCGCCACCTGCCATGAGATCAATAGAACCATTGTTGACTCCGGCGCAGGCAGGCATCACAGTTGTGCTCAACGAAATATCGGTAGGATGTGTAATGGTTACTGTGGCCGTTTTAATACATTGTATTGGATTATTTAAAGGATCATCATAAACGGTCACGGTATAGGTACCTGCAGCCAGGAAGTTTTCTGTAGCCATTGTACCGCCAGTAGACCAATTATAAACAAATGGACCTACCCCTCCGCTTACCATTACTGTAGCAGAACCATTATTACCACCGAAACAAGATACATTCACTTGAGAGGTAGTGAGCATCATTTCGTCGGGTTGCGTAATGGTGGTTGAAGTGGTTGCTGTACAAGAGTTGGCATCCGTTACTGTAACCGTATAAGTTCCGGCTGGAATTCCAGAGAGATCCTGTGAGGTAGCGCCATTTGACCAATTGAAGGAATAACCAGGAGTGCCGCCAAATGCAATTAAGCCTATTTCGCCATTGGATGAACCAAAACAGGTGACGTTTGATTGTTCAGTACTAAGATTAATGGGTGTTGGTTCAGTCAGGGTTACAGAAGATGCTTTCGTACACATATTGGCATCGGTTACTGTAACGCCGTAGGTGCCAACAGACAAGCCTGAAATGTCCTCAGAGGTTGCTCCGTTTGACCATGAATATGTATAAGGACTTTTTCCACCAGTGACAGTAAGATCAATTGAGCCATCTGCCCCACCGTTGCAGGAGACATTTACCTGTGTGGTATTCAGTTGGAGCGCTGATTGCTCTGTGATCATTTGTGAAGCACTCTTGGTACACATATTTGCATCAGTCACGGTTACGGTGTAGGTACCTGCCGAAAGCCCACTAATATCTTCAGTTGTTGCTCCGTTTGACCAAGCGTATGAATAGGTCGGAGTACCTCCGGAAACTGTTAAATTTATTGAACCGTCCGAGCCACCATTACAGAGTACATTGCTCCAGGTAAAACTCAACATGAGTGCTGATGGTTGCGTGATCGTGGCGGAAATGGTACCGGTACACATATTCGCATCCGTGACCGTTACGGTATAAGTACCAGGCCCCAGGTTACTTATATCTTCTGTGAGATCACCATTGGTCCAGGCGAATGTATAGCCAGAAGTGCCGCCTGTTACTGTGAGATCAATGGAACCATTCGTGCCTCCATTGCAGGAAACATTCATCTGAGTTGTGCTCAACATAAGTACAGCTGGTTCGGAAACGACAGCGCTGGCCGTTCCTATAAGACTATTGGCATCGGTAACCGTAACAGTGTAAGTACCGGGACTCAGGCCATTGATGTCTTCTGTGGTTGCGCTGTTTGACCATAAATAGGAATATGGTGGAGTTCCGTCGGTCACACTCAGATCCAGAGAACCATTATTGTAGCCGTTACAGGTAACATCTGTTACTACAATGCTAGGTTGTGGACCGGGACAATGTATGCCCATGCTGTTTGGCACAGAGACATTGTCAATGGTCATGATTTCAGCATTGGCATTAAAATCGCCACAAACCTTAATTTGAATGGTATTACCAGAAAGCCCCATCACGGTTACTGTAGTAGCCCCATCATTAGATCCAGCTAAATATTGAATTGTGCCGGCGCCTCCACCCACCTGATTGGGTACGGTTTGGTATGCGCCGCCATCAATACTGTAATTTACATTGATATAATCTAAGTCATCAAATCCTTCCCATGTAAGATCCACTGAGAATTGGGTAGCTGAACCCATTTCAATAACTGGACTAATCCAGCAAACTTCCTGATCCAGATCAATGGCTTTCAGCTGTCCCCCTACTGTCTGGAAATAATCATTGACATCTCTTCCAAATGGATCAGGTGGCTCAAGTGGCCATGAGCTTAAGGTCCAGTTTACACCGGCAAAATCTTCATCCCAATTGAGGAAGTATCCCTTGTCATCTATGCTAAATGTCTCGAGATAGGCACTTGTAGGTAAAAGCCCAATAGTTCCGCTTGTTGTGGCCGTACAGCCGCTTGCATCGGTAACCGTAACTGTGTAAGTTCCCTGAGGCACGCCAATCAGATCTTCATCATCATTGTCCGGGTTTTCAGGACCATCGTTACTCCAGTCATAGGTATAGCCCGGCACACCACCAGAAACGGCTAAACTGATCTCCCCATCTTCAACTTGACCACAAGTTGCATTCAGTACCTGAGTGCTTAAAACAAGGGCCGGTGCATTTCCTACCGTAGCGCTAATAGAAGCGGTACACATGGCTGCATCCGTTACAGTAACGGTATATGTGCCAGTAGGAATGCCACTGATATCTTGCGTGGTAGCGCTGTTAGACCATGCATAGCTATAAGGTGGATTTCCGGCGCTGGGTGTAAGATCAATGGCTCCACTATTTGGATTGCTGCAACCTACAGGAGTAACCACAGTACTCAATTGAGGAGCTGCGCATCCTTGTGTAACGCCACTGACATGTACGTTGTCAATGGTAACTACTTCAGCGTTGGCATTATCACTTGCACAAACCCGTACCTGAAAACTGTTTCCCGCGACAACGGCTATAGATGCAAAATTGGTAGTTGCCATACCATCAAAAGGCCCCACACCACCTGTGTATCGAACTGTATAGGCAGAATCGCCGTTGGAGCCTACGACATTTGGGTGTCTCACCCAGGCTCCTCCATTAATACTATATTCAACATTTATAAATTCCAGCGGACTTGACTGATTAACATCAAAACCAGCCCAGGTGATATCTGCAGTAAAATTGATATTTCCGGTAGCTGAAACGGTGAGCAAAGGGCTGGTCCAACATACCTCCTGATCAAGATCTATAGACTCAAGAACCCCACCAACAGTAGTTTGGAAATAATCACTAGCATCCCGGCCTGCCCCCCAAGAGGAAAGAGTCCAGTCTATACCGATAAAATCATCTACGTTATTGATTAGGTAGCCTTTATTTGGAGTAGAAAAAGTTTCGTCATACTGAGCATAGGCCAGTTGCGAAAAAAAGGTCAACAATAAGGTGAGTAAGTGTAGTTTTGATTTCATGACAAATCCGTGCAGTACTTAAATAAAATCCTGTTAAAGTGATGGTTGGAATGGAAGATTCTAAAATGGTCTTAAAGACCTAAACCAAAAAACAGAAACGGATGGAAAGAGGAATTTACTGACGAATGTCTATAACTTGGGAAATCCTTGTTCCATGAGATTAAAATGTATTAAAAATAAATAATATAATTTGCAAATATAACCAAATAACACCCAAAGAATCAAACAGTCCGGGTGCTATTTTAGGCTAAAACTTGCCATTACAACAATAATCACTTAGTACGGTGCCAAAAGCTCGCAAATATTTGTTAAATAAGCTTTAGAGAGTCTTGCTGAAAATATGATGTATCACCTGTTCAACCATGTCAAATGAATTGTCAGCCTTATAAATTTCCAACATATCTGCCAGTATCTTGTCCTTTTCAGCTTGAGTACTAAAATATTTACTCCGGTAGGACAGTATAATATCCTCAGCGACAGAATCACTGCAGGCATCAAAAATGGCTTTTATTTTTTCATACCCTTCTTCTGTAAGTGTCGGCTTAATAAGCGCTTTTTCTTCAGCTGTTATATTACCATCCACATTTGCGGCATATAACATGGTAAAAGCATGAAATTCATCGTAGGTCCAATTTTCCGTATTGCTGGCCATTGACATTTTTTTAAATAAACATTTGCACCAAAAAAGTTCGGTTGTACGCGAAAGGTATAACAGTTCAGAAAATCAATACATACCAATCATATCATTTTCCATAAAAAAACCTGCCGGGTGATTGCAGTAATGCCTTTTGAGATAAAATTAAACGGGCTCTAAAAAGTGCCTGAACACTTTCCAGAACCCGTAATATTATCATGAGCATATTGATGGCACTATGCCCATATACTGCTGATTATCTGACCCTTATCATTTTTTTAGTAGCTGCATTAGCGCCACTCTCCAATGTATAGTAAAGCAGTCCGTCACCGTTGATGAGCGCCTTATCAAGTGAGATAACATTGTAACCTTTTGCGAAATCACCCTTTTGGGTAAAGACTATACGACCTGTCTCATCATAAACCGACAGAACGGCAGTTGCATCCTCCGGCAAATGGAATCCAATAAAGGTTTTGTTCACGAATGGGTTTGGCTGGTTCTGGTACAGCTCGAAGCCAACACCGGCAATGGTCTTGCCGTCAAAACGAAGTGCTACCTCCTGACGATCATTTGTCATACTGTAAGCTTCTGCTTTGGTAATGCGACTGGATACACCCAGCATATCACTTAACTTACCAGCTTTCTCGGCCCGGAACTTAACTGTGAAGTTCTCAGCTCCGTCGATAGACACAGTCAACGCATCTGCAAATACACCAAAGTTGTTGGCGTCCACTTTACCGCTGTTGTCACCCTGTGTAAGGTCAGACACTTTCAACCCGTTCAGGTTCAAAGTCATTTGATAGCCTTGTGATTTCTCTGAAGCAATAAAATTCACCTCAAATTCCTCACCAACCGTCACATCCCGATCACTTACATCAAACAACAAGGTACCAGAAGTACGATCGTTGGAGACCATCAGACTGTTGGCAACGGCTGTATTGTTCACATCGCCAACTTTTACCCCTACAAAGTCCTCGTTATTCAGATTTGTTACCGCATTAGGAACAGAAATACTTTCCTTAATTGATCCCATAAATGGATTGTCAGGATTGGCGAACACCTGAGCCTTGTCTACGAATCTCCATGAAGTGTTGTTCGGAAGCTCCTGATAAATACCCAGGATCAATTTGCGCAACTCAACGACGTCGAATGTGGTGATCGAGTTTGACTTGTTCGCGTCGGCAGCGATCATTTTGTACGGGCTGCCAAGCGGCTCTATACCAAGGATGTGTTTGCTGATCAATACGAGGTCATAAGTGGTCACTCCATTCAGTGGATTATCATCTTTAAACGGTGTGATGGAAACGTTGGCTCCCATAGGAACGCTATTCATCAACTGATAGAAGCCGTTATTGCCGGTTATGGTACCCGCATTGTTAATTCCAATATTGGCTTCCTCTACCCCATCCTGAGTTTCAGTTTTAACAAAGCCTGACACATTTACGGTGCTTCCATTTGGACAGTTGCCGTTATTGTCCTGTACAATTACATACGTCTCACAGTAGTCAGCATTTCCGGCAAGATCAATGGCCCATAACTCAACACACTGAGTGCCCAATTCGGTGCAATCAAATGTGACATTCGTGATCGGGTTACCCTGTGCATCAACCGGGAAGCCTGTTCCCTGGCCACACTTGCGGATGCCGTATTTCAAATACGGAGCAAGTGTACAGTTATCGTCGGCATATTGCAGGAAGTCGGTAGCCCACAACTGGATCATACCCGTTGGCATAATGTTCACACTCAACCCGTTCAGGCAAACTACAGTCGGCGCTTTGCAGTCTTTCACAATGATCGTGTATTCGCAAACAGTTTCATTTCCGCAACCGTCTGATACAAACCACTTGATCTTGTGTGTACCGTGTGGCAACTGCGGTGTTACATACGTAGTCTGGTTTTGGAAGGTGTTAAACTTCACACAGGCAGTCTTATTATTGCCGGTTACTGTCTCCTGGATCGCAAATCCCCATTTCTGGTTTGTGGGAACCGGGCGTCCGTCAAACTGACGTGACTGACCGGCGCCAGTTAGGTTGCCAAACATGATGTTGTTCCAGCCAAGGCCACCAGCCTGGTTGCCCAATTGTGTGCTGTTTACTACGGTTTCCATTACTCCATCGCCATCCAGATCCAGGAACAACTGGTACTCGATGTTAATGTTAGATCCAGAGCAAAGATCTGTTGCCGTGATGCATATATCTGATGGCGCTTCACAAAGATCATGGCTTTGGTTAGCATTATCCCACCAGTAGGAAGCATTCCACAATTGTGCATCATTTGAGGTGAGATCACAAATGGTCACCGGAGAAGCCGGGCAGTCTACAATTGGGTCCTGTGTATCAATAATTTTAATGATCTGCTTGTATGTGTAGCAGTTTGCATTAGGATTGTAATAGATCGAATAGTTGGTGGCAGTCGCATCTGATGGCTTAATCTTCACGATGGTAGACTTCCATGGGTCACCTGATGTCTGGATCGGTGATACGATCGGACCTGGCAGGTTAGACGCGTGATTTGTAATCGCGTTTGGACTCGGGTTCGGCACATCAATGCAAATGCCGTTCGGGTCGTAGGTACACCAGTTGATGATCTTCCATTGGCGCTCAATCTTGAAGCAGGCATCCGGTACTACTGTAAACACTTCGTCTTCATAACTTACACCCAGGAGTTCGCAATCTTCTCCGAAGAATGTTGGCTCTCCGTAGTTTCCGGTGCCATCACAAACGGTGATAATCACATCATTCGGGAAACGAACATAGTAATCCTGTTCATAATTCACCACAATGCGTTGTGTACACTGGCTTGATTGACCGTGACAGTCAAAGGCACGGAATGTGCGCACAATGGTTCCTTTATTACATAGCGTATCAAACTGTGAGTAGTTTACTGAGTGCGTCAGACCACACTGACCCTGGTAAACCTTGGTTTCATCCAGACAACAGTTGTCTAACACACTTGCCTTGCCATACAGCCACAAACTTGGATCGAATGTTTCACAGCTCACAGTGACGTTAGATGGAGAAGAGCAGAACGGCTTTTGCTTATCCTGAACTTCTACCTGGATCATGCACTCGTTATACAAAGGTGAACCATCTATGCCATTCATCAGGTTTCCATTGACATCCACCTGATACACACGGAGTATAACCGTTTGAGTAGTACCTACTTCGCAACAGTAGAATTTGATTGAATCTGATTCAGCTGTAGCAATGGTATATTCACTCTGACCATTTGGATAGCATGAGTTCTTATCAAGGTCATTGATACAGCTTGAATAAGGAGACATTCTGCGAATGGTCATTTTTACATTATGGCAATCGTCATAAGAACCATCGTTGAAAGTGCTGGCCTTTACCCAGGTTACACCTGCTCCTGCACAACCATTATCAGGTGTGTAACAATCATGTGGATCATCATATCCAATTCCAACAGTAGTTGTTTGATCGCAGGCAGCAACCGGAGGTACAAAATCTGCAACGGTTAATTTAAAAGAACAGGTTGTTGAGTTTCCACAGTCGTCCTCAGCGATGTAGGTCACCGTGTGAGTGCCAATCGGCAAACAAGGAGTGGAGCCCCAGTTACCCATAGTATCGCGATTCCACCAGTTATTTCCAGGGAAATCGGACAGTGTGCCTCCAAAAGTATACATACCAGATTGCTGACCGGTGTATTGATCGAATGTAACCACCATCCCACTGATGTTATTTACCCTTGAGCAACCGTCTTCTATGATTCTGTCTGGCATATCCACTGTTGCACAGCATTGGAATGGGTCAATGGAAACAGTAGTATTGGCTGGACAGGTAAAGGCAGGCCCTGAAAGATCAACTACTTTGATCAACTGAATATAATATTGCGGGTTGGTATACGGAGGTGTTGGCGTAGTTGGCAAACACCAGTCAAGTACTGTCCATGTGCGCAAAATCTTGTAGGTACCATCGCAAACCGGTAATATTTGATCTGAATAGGCAGCCTGCATTTCACAGAATCCTGCTCCTGGATTGAGCGGCCATTGCCTGTTGAATCCTACCAGATAAGGTGCGCCAGTAACAGAAGGATCCGTGTTTATGTTTTGGCCACAAGTAATTTCAACGTCAATAGGGAAAATTACATCCGTTACATGTTTTCTGTCGAAGTAAATGTACTGCTGACAGGTTGTAGAGTTACCCCACTGATCAATAGCCGTCCACTTGCGTATTACATATGCGCTGATATCCTGCATACCGTTTATGGTACCACCACAAGCGAGATCAAACCAGGTATCTGTATATGATTTGCTAAAACTTGAACAGTCTGTAACCACAGGGTTGGCTGCGGCAATGCCAAGTACTGTACTCAGGTATGAAGGATCGTATGTTGTAATCGGACAGATCAAATGAAAATCCTGGCAAGTCATTTTCGGAGCCAGTTTGTCCTGAATGGTTACTGAGCCCCAACATTTGTTTCCACTTACCAGATGGGTTACCCTGGCCTGATAGGTTTTGCCAATATCTGTAGCACTCAAGGTTGAGGGCAGCCATGGGCCATCGCCATAAGGCAGTGTTTTGTCAAGTTCTACAACATAGTCATCAAAACAGCCATAGGTTCCTTCCAGAATGTCGTCAGGCATTATTTCACCTGTGCAAGATGCAGGGAGAGAAACATATACCTGATCATTACAGTAGATGGTAGAAGGTGTTTGTACGACGTTTACAAACTGTTTTATTGTCTGTGTACATCCAGGATCATTTGGTCCAAAAGCCTTAGGCGTTCCGCCATTCACAATATATGCAATAACATATTGGCCAACTCCCTGACCGGGGTCAAATTGAGTTGCAGGCACACCATTTACGGTAAAGCCCTGACTGATAATATTGGCATCGCCCGGATCACCGGTTAGTGTAACCGGATCTGAATTAAGACAGTAATCCCCGCTCAAATTAACGGTAAAGCTCGGATTTGGATATTGACAAGCGTTGCCGATGGTCAGTGAGGTACCTAAACCATTGGTTACTGTGACGGTATACCCAATAGCATCTACGTGTTTGCCTTTTAGCTCAAACATATTCATAGCAGCGCCCAAATTGGTCAGCGCTGCATTCGCTGCAAAAGGAACCGGAGCGGCAGGGGGAGCCGGGCTTCCGTTCTGGTACAATCCAGTTACAGATTGTATTGTCCAGGTCTGAGTTCCAGGCGCGTTCACCTTAATGGTTTCACCAAACTGACCGTTTATGAGTGTAGTAGCATTGTCAAGACAAATACATGGATCTGTAATGCTTACAGTGCAGTTGAATGTGCTTACAACTGCCGAGCCAGTCATGGTACTCATACAACCGCCTTGTGCGTGGGTAGCTACTGCCGTGTATGTACCGGCGGCAAGGAAAGTACCAAATGAAATGGCATTACCTGTTCCAGCTACAACTGCTCCAACAGGAACTCCATTCAAACTTAGGCGGTAATTAACGTTTGTCTGAGAACCACTCAAACCTATTGCAGCACCGATATTATCTGTGGTGCAAACACCACCACCACCGGTTACTGCAAAGACTGCCGGTGTTGGATTTACCAAAACAGTGGCAGTAGTAGCATTGCCGGGGCATGAATTGGCTGTGCCGGTGATCGTGAAAGTCACGGTAATGGGTGCATTGGTTGTATTGGTCAATGAACCACTGATATTACCGGAACCGGAAGCTGCTATTCCTGTAACGGTGGCCGTATTATTTCTGGTCCAGGTAATAGTTGAACCCGAAACATTGCTGCTCAAAGCAATGGTAGTAATGGCATTACCCGAACAAATGGTTTGTGAAGGCGGAGTCGCCGTAACAACTGGAGATGGGTTAACCGTTATGGTAAACTGTATTGGAGTACCATTGCAGCTTACACCATTATTTGTGTAAGTGGCTACTACTGAGAAGGTTGCTGTAAGCGGGGTATTGCCTGCGTTTGCCGCTGTAAAGGAAGGAACATTTCCAGTACCACTGTTTACACCCAAACCAATGGCTTCATTGGTACGAGACCAGGAGAAAGTTGCTCCCGGCACATTGCTGGTGAATACCACCGATGGCACAGTGGCACCTACGCAATACGCCATGTTGGCTACGGCATTTACTGTTGGGTTTGGATTGACTGTTATGGTAAATTGAATTGGTGTGCCATTGCAACTTACCCCGTTGTTTGTGTAGGTAGCTACTACTGAGAATGTGGCGGTTAAGGGTGCTGTTCCAGCGTTTGTGGCTGTAAAAGAAGGCACGTTGCCAGTACCGCTGTTTGTTCCCAAACCTATCGCTTCATTGGTACGAGACCATGAGAAAGTTGCACCTGATACGTTGCTGGTGAATACGACTTGCGGAACAATTGATCCAACGCAATAAGTCATATTTGCCACTGCATTCACTTGCGGAAGCGGGTTTACCACCACAGTGGCCATTATTGGTGAGCCCTGGCATCCATTTGCAGAAGGGGTGATTGTAAAGGTAACCGTTACGGCAGCGTTGGTAGTATTCGTCAGCGTACCGCTGATATCACCCATTCCGCTGGCGGCAATACCGGTTACACTAGCCGTATTGTCGCGTGTCCAGGAATAAGATGTTCCTGGAACACTGCCAGTCAGGGCAATGGTTGTGATGGATGAACCGGAACATATCGTTTGTGACGGTGGCGTTGCCACCGCATCTGGTGTAGGATTTATAACTTTAGTGATGCTGGAGAATGGACGACAAGCTCCATCTGTGGGAGTCGGATCAAGAATAGCATATATGAAATAAGTCCCGCCAGTTGGAATGGAAACATTGGCTGTAGCAAAGGTTCCACCACCGCCCAGGTTTGCGTTTGAAACCGTGGCAAGTATGGTGCCCCCCACATAAGGATCAGGCAACGCAGTAGAAGAGTATTTAAAAATGATGCCATAAGTGCTTCCCATGTCAAGCAAGCCATTTTCAGTTAAGGTAAATACTGAATTGGCACATACTGCTCCTGTTGGTGAATCGCTTAGTGAACCAAGGGTCGGACAACTGAAGCATCCGCCTGGACCAGAAAGATTGAAACTTGCCGTAGTGGTACAGCCGTTGTTTCCAGTAATGGTTACAAAGTAAGTACCAACCGTAATTCCGCTTTGATCCTCCTGACCCTGATTGATACCAGAACCATTTGGTGTAGTCCAGTTGAATGTATAAGGAGAAACACCGCCAGTCAAAGTCAGATCAATGGCACCATCGGCGGTAAAACAACTGGTAGGTTGTGTGACTACTACAGTGTATGTTGGAGCCGGATCAATGGAAACCACAACTGTTGTAGAGCTGGTGCAGCCATTTCCATCCGTTACAGTGACTGTGTATGTGGTATTTACAACCGGGCTCACCGTTGTTGACGCAGTATTAGAACCTGTACTCCAGGCATAACCTGTACCGCCTGAAGCGGTCAGCGTTACACTTTGTCCGAGACAAACTGATGCTGGTGAAGGAGAAATTAAAGCTGTTGGAAGTGGATTTACTGTAATGGTTTGGCTCGCAGTAGCAGCACAACCATTGCTATTTGTAACAGTAACCGTATAGGTAGTTCCCAGCATTGGTGATTTTGTAATGGCTGCAGTTGTTTCACCAGTATTCCAGGAATAAGAAGTACCTCCGGATGCCGTTAACGTCACAGAAGCACCATTACAAATGATGCCATCATTGTTTACATTGCCTGACATTTCCGCAACGGCTATGGAAGGTGTCGGCAAGGGATTTACGGTAACGGTAAATGTTTTTGTACCAGCACACATTCCGTCGCTCACAGTAACCGTATAGGTAGTTGTAGTTACAGGAGAAACTGTGGTTGATGCCATATTATCTCCGGAGCTCCACATATAACTAGAGCCACCTGATGCAGTGAGGGTTGCTGATCCGCCTGCGCAGATAATTCCATCATTGTTGGCGACCCCGGACATATCGGTTTCCGAAATAGCTATAATCGGGTTTGTTGTAACTGTGGCAGAAGCTGTAGCTGTGCAGCCATTCACAGAAGTTGCCGTTACTGTATAAGTGGTGGTGGCAGAAACACCTGAAGCCAAAGGATTGGCGATATTAGGATTATTCAGGAATGTTACCGGTGACCATGCATACATTAGCGATGGTGGAACATAGGTGTAAATTGTGCCGTTTGGAGGAGCGATGGTGTTTACATCATTTGCCGCAGTGCTGCTGCTGGTGTTTGTTGTAAACGTAAGGCTGTTGTAGTTGCTGGATGGGTTGCCTGTAATGCCCCCTGAAATCGAGTTCGAAGTAGGGGTACCCATGGCGCCATAGCGGAATTCAATCTTTCCGGAAGTTTCATATAGCCAGGCCTGGAAAGTGGAGTTGGCATTTCCAGTTGTATTTCTTGGAATGGTCACAAACCACTGTACTATAAAAATACGGTTTGGTGCAGAGCCTGTTACCAGCACCTGTACATTACCATCTGCTCCGGTAGCAAGGTCGTCCCAATATGGGTACAACTTTGGAATATTGGTGGAACTGGTTACGGCGTTTGTAAACTGACTTACCGCAGTAGTTGTACCAAGCAATAGCCATCCATCGGGAGAAACTGAATAATCAGTATAGTCCACCCCTTCAAAATTGAAGGTAAAGCCAATCGGAGCCGGAGAAGCGGTAGGGGTATCATCATTGCTGGATCCAAGTACTTGTGTGGCACCTGCCATTGGGTCAAGGGCTGCACCCGTTCCTGGGGTAAATACGTAGTTGTTAGCAGTTTTAGGAACTAAATCAGTGGCCTCCAACTGAGAGTTTTCTCCGGCGCAAATAGTTGCCGGTGTAGCAGAAGCAGAAACCGCAGGTGAGGATTTTACAGAAACTGCAACAGTGGTAGTTCCAGTGCATCCAATCAAATCTGTTCCGGTAACTGTATAGGTAATATTGGCCGATGGGGTGGAAATTACATTGGCGCCCATGCTGGTATTGAGAAACGTTGAAGGGGCCCATACGTATGTATTGGCACCTGATGCTGTCAGGTTAACGGAAGAACCAATGCACACTGACGGAGCCGATGGGGAAACCGAAACAGCCGGGCTGCCATTCACCGTTACGGTCACTTCGTTAGACATGGCAGAAAGCCCGGAATTGTTGCAGGTAACTACCGCTACATAATAATAAGTTCCGGGTGCAAGAGCTCCTGTATTAACGCAAGCGGCACCTGTACACGATATGTCAGAATATGGTCCGCCAGAAGTCAGGGAAAACTGCCATTTGTAAGAAATGCCTTCCGCAGCTGTTTGGCCACTAAGACAAATGTCTGTCGACATACCGGAACAAATAGTTGCCGGTGATGCAGTTGCAGTACCTGCTGTTGGCATACCCGCACAAGCCACCGCCTGAATACCGCTTATTTCATCAGCACCCAGGTCCGGTGTTGTACCGTTGCGAACATCTCCATCAAAATCTTCGGTTATGCCGGCAATAACCAGTGCATTGCCTTCTATTTGAGTGGCTGTTGCAGAGCTTACATGCAAGAAGTTTGGAGAAGAACCGTTATTACTCAACAAGTTTGGATCTTCAGTTACAGAGTTGGCATCACGCGGGGCCAATCCTGCCAGGTTTTTATAGTCTGCCAGTGTTTGCAAAGCATTGGTTCCATCGTAATGAATCAAACGGCTGGAACACGGACCACCTGCAAAAAACAGGTTTTTATCCGATGCCGACCCGTAGTTTGTCAGGGTAGTGCTGGAACGTTGATAGGCAACGGTGAAGCCGGTTCCTTTTGGAACGGACAGGTTTTCAATCACGTTGTTTCGCAAATTCAGCGTTGCTGTAGTAGCTGTGGTTGAAGTAGTTGCATACACACCGGTTGTGCTGAAATTTGTACCTGTTGTAGACGCATTCAGGCTGATGGTGTTGTATGAAACGTTGAAGGTTGTAGAGCTTGTAGTAGTCGTGATATTCAAACCACGAACAGAAGGAGAAGTAGGCGCCGTGCTGCTGGCAAATGGTGCTTTGATATCTCCAATCAGGTTATTGTACACGTTCGCAATTCCTGAGGTACCAAGAGAGGTAATGGAAATACCCGAAACAGTTGGTGCTCCGGTTGAGCTACTTTGAACGTTGTATATTTTGTTTTTGTAAATACTGGGCGAACTACTGGCTTGGTTAATACCGGAAACTAATGTACCACCTGAACTAATGTTATATATCAGGTTTTTCGAAACTGTTCTGGTGCCGGTAGCGGTGAAAGTGTAAATGCCATAAGTTGTTCCCGTACCAGCATGCATCAGATCGTGAATGATATTTCCGTTGTAATTTTCATTGGTCGGACCTGAAATATTATAAAGTCCGTACATGGCACTGGAACCTGTCGTTTTCAGGCACATCAGGTTATAAATCGTATTTGTGTCTGCTGTAACTGTTGTACCGGCAACCTGAATGCCGTACAAAGTACTGCTGGATCCGGAGCCATCAATACTCAAATCATGAACCAGGTTGTATTTAGCAGTTTGTGTTGTACCAGAAGAAAGGTAAATACCAATGGTGGTTCCACCTGAAGTACCGAATCTGCTGACGTTCTCAACGGTATTGCTTGTAGCCATCGCATTCGTTGCAGAGCCAGAATTGTATATGGTGTACATGGTACCAGAACCTGTTAAGGCTAAATCGCTATAGGTTATGCCTGAAATGGTATTGTTTTCAATTTTTATCATCGCAGGACTTGCCGAACTGTATATACCATATAATGTGCCTGAGGTAGCGGTTATGTAATCACCACTCAGCATATTGTGATGAATATGAATGGTATTGCCGGCGGCAGTTGAACCGGAAACGTTCTCGATAAAGGATATCTGAGCGGTAGTGCCCCCTCCGTGCATGGTTACCTGATTATAGCTGATTGTAGCGCTGGCGCTCGTGGCAGTATTCACGTAAATACCCCGAAGAGTGGACACATGGTTTACACCTGCGCCATTATTATTATTAACTGTGTTGTAAGATACATTGAGTCCATATTGCGCCAGGGTACGTACACCGGCGGCAGGGTTGGTTGCCGCTGGGGCTCCACCAAAATTAATGATGGTATTGCCAGTAGCCGGGGCAGAGCCGCCTACATCATTGTTGGTATCAGCCAGATCAAATGGAGAAGAAGCAGCATACCCGATCAGTGAAATACCAATGTTGCAGTTCTGAATGGTGTTGTTGTAAAACCTGTTATCTGAGTTACTACCTGATGCTGCAGTAACCGTGATGATGGTGGTGGCAGCCGTAGACAATGCATTTACCATCTCTATTCCTCTGGAGCCATCCACAGCCGGTCCAGAGCCTGTTGCGTTGTTTATCCTGTTAAGTGTGATGGTACAGTTCTTAATGGTTACGTGATTGCAACCGTTTGTCGCACTGGCTTTGTACAGGGAATAACCATACTCCATGGTAGATGGATTGCTTGTATTGGCAGGGTTGTCCATAAGGTCAATACCGTCGATGGTTACGTAATCTGAGCCAATCAGGTTGAAAATACCATCCTGAACGGCAGAGCCGGGCGTTCCCGTACCTCCAGTGTAGGAAGTAATCAGCGGGTTCGCACCCACACCGCTTTTCTGAAATGTAATGGGGTCTGCAATTGTACCGGTCGCTGTCACGCTAATGGTTGCTGTGATGGTTTCGGTATATCCGGCAGCAATGTTGAACACTACGCCGCCTGCACCTACGCCCTGGGCATTTAGGTCGGTAACTGCCAATGTGATGGTGGCATAGTCGCCAGGGATATTCTTGACGCCGCTTAATTGAGCCCGGAGCTTATTGGCTCCAGCTAACCCGGCAATCAAGGAAGTAATTAGAAGCAATCTGTAGTGTAGGATTCCGAAGGATACCAGGGACGTGTAGATTTTATTCATTTCATGAAAATTTAGTACAGGATATTTCGATTAGTACAATAATGAGTAAGGCAACCGACATACACTGTCGATTGCTAGTAACACGTAGAATGAGAAAATGCAATAAGGAGGAGCAAACACCCGCTACAGAATGTAGTGGATAAGATGATCAACCTTTCATGAGTAAACTTTTAAACTGGATTAATACCGGCTAAAGGTATGTGAGGCACCTCAAATTTCATTCCTTGTAATGTCATGGAAAGCGCCGAATGAGCCCAATTGCAGAGTGCCAAATGTTAATAGAGAAATCAAGCTTAACAATAGATTGTTTAAGCCGCAATTATATATTTTGATTTTATCTACTATGTGTTTATTAAAACCATTAAAATAACATTAAAATGTATTAAAATTACCATTAAGACCTAAAAACAATTAAATTACATAAACTTTCAACTTTCACTCCACACCCTAATTGGGTATAAAAAAGCCGCCCCGGCATTCCGGGACGGCTTCATCTTCCTACCTAAACCAGGCTATTACAGCCTGCAAATTATTTTGAATTCAATGCTTTGGATTGAATCTCATTTCCAATTTTTAACTTAAAATTCGTGCACAAAAATGCATTTATTCAAATGACCCTGGCAAGCGTATAAATACCTGAATCTAAGGTACGTAATTTTACTCATTGGAAGAGTAAGGCAATTGTTAAATCTTGACTTCTCCAGGAGATTATAAAGCCAGGCTCTCACATACAATTCGTAAGTTTTCTTGTAAAGGTTGCATGCCATCCAGATTAATTACAGGACAAGGCAACTTGGCCATCCATTCCTTTTCACTTTCTCTACTCCTGAGATTCCCGGAAGGCTCATCATAGGAGCCAGCCCAATCCAAAAACTTAACAAAAACCTGATGCAAATCCCCAACTTCATCGACGCGAGCCTTTCCATACCTGTTTTCTTCCCGCAGCGTAATCCTTTGAATCCTGATCTCCCTGGGTGCCCACATATAAAGAACCACATCAAACAGGGGTATGAATACATCACCCCAACCACATAATGCACCTGACAAAACCCAGTCATTGGTTTCGTTTAGTGCTTTCGACAACAATTCCCGCCTGTGCTCAGGGTTTCTTCTGCGGCGAAATGGTAACTCATCATCTGTAAACCAATGAAAATCATCGGTGTCAAAATGTGGCACGGTCAGATGCTCAGCCAGTAACTTACCAAGGCTGCTAACCCCGGAACCCGGTGCTCCCAGAATATGAATCTTCATTGACTGCAAACAAAAGAAATATCCTGAAAACCACCGGCCTTTTTCATGAGAATCAATAATGGTCTGACAATTTCAATCAATTACCCTCCATACTTAATCAATGCCTGACAAGCTGTAGTGTACCTCGCCATTTCTGACCCTGAATTCTGATAAAATAAACTCCTTCCGACACCTGAACCCCTTGATTATCAACACCATTCCAAGTCCACCGTTGTTCCCCCGAAGCTGTTTCTTTTTGGATTGAATAAACTGATTTCCCTGTTGTGTCCAAAATGTCAATTTGCACTTTTTCCTGAATGGCAGATTGCCAGGAAATACTGACCGAATCAAAAAATGGATTTGGTGTTCCCAGCAGTGTTATTTGCTCATACAATTGTTCTGTCACGCTGGAAGCAACCGGCCCTTCAATGAGATTAATATACTGATTAACCGACTTGGCTGGAAAGGATTCCAATTGAGCATTTGGCCACTGAATAAGAATAGAATCGACCATTTGTGATTGCCCCAACCCAAAATGAGCTGTCAACTGGTTTTGTCCGCAATAACCCGACTGCGCGCTGATTTCACGCAGTTGTTTTTTAACCTGACCGTTTAAGGTTGTATACACCCAAACCTTGGCGCCGATGGCGTTTTTGTTGCTTATTGTTCCGATGCAGTTTATCATGATCCAGTTGTTTCCGTTTTCTGCGCTGTGGTTCTCATACAGGTAATCTTTTTGACTGGCATTGTAACAGTTGGCCACTGCCAGATCCAGGTCACCGTCTCGGTCGTAATCACCAAAGGCGCAACCATAGGACCATCCCTGGTCGCTGCTGACTACCTCTGCATCATCCTGTAAAAAGCTGCCGTCACCCTGGTTCAGAAAAAGACTGTTTTTCCACAATCCGCCCCAAAATGCGTGGGTGACAAAAAGGTCAAGGTCGCCATCATTGTCTACATCGGCCCACTGGCTTCCGAAAGAATTACCCACTGCATTCACAACCGGATCATTGGTAACTTTCTCAAAAACCCCGTTGTTGTTTCTGTATAAGCCATCTTTGGATTGATCGTTTGCGAGGAAAACATCCAAGTCCCCATCGTTGTCGAAATCTCCCCAACTGCTGCTGATGGTTGACCCGGCAGCGGTGAGCAAGGAACCTCCGGTGATTTTTATGAAGTTGCCAGCATCATTTCGATACATATTCTCATGCTCATAATTTTCATTTGTCACAAAAAGATCCAGATCACCATCGAGGTCAAAATCTGTCCAGTTTATCGAGCGTGAGGTACCAACATCCGTTACCGGAGCTCCGGATATTATCCTGCTCAGGGTGCCGTCGCCGTTGTTGTGATACAGAAAATTGCGCTTGTTACCGCCACTATTGCTTACATACAGATCCAGATACCCGTCCTGGTCATAATCCCCCCAGGAGGCAGTTTCCGAATACCCCCCGTTGTTGGTAAAATCACCCATTGTCACCTGCTCGAACGTACCGTCGCCGTTGTTCCTGTAAAACAGATTATTCGCCCCGTACCAGTTTACGACAAAACAATCCATGTCGCCGTCATTGTCGTAATCAGCCCAGGTTGCGCCGTCTGAAGGCGCTTTGTCCTGTACAATCGGTTGATCAATCACTGCAGAAAATCCACCACTTCCATCATTGAGGTACAGATAGTTGTTTGCCCCGCCTGATGGGCCATTGCTGATAAACAAATCCAGGTATCCGTCATTATTTATATCAATCCAGTTCACCGAGCGAGAATCACCGGGAGTATTGGCCACCGGACCGTCTATTACTTTAGAAAAAATGGGAGAGTGGCCTTCCACACCGGTTTGTGCTTTAGTATTCAAATGGGGAATGATCAAAAAGATAATAATAGAAAGCAGGCACAGGAATTTCATAGTCATACTTTTTTAGAATTTAAGAAAAGGCCAACGGCCGACTCCCAAAATTGACAAAAGAGCCAGGGCACTGCTTGATAATTCACTGAACAACCGTTTCCTCCCCACAGAAAACCACATACTGCGAAACTTTTTGTGGAATTTTGCCCCATGAAACGCCGCATCGCCCTGCATTTTGCTTTTTGGTTGGCATACTGGCTTATTTATGCCTATACAGGTAGCCGTTACGACGGAAACCTGCCCAAATACCTGCTCACCGAAGGACTACAAATGCCGGCAAGGATGTTGGCTACCTATGTCTCTTTGTGGTGTTTTGATCGTTTTAGCGGCTTACATAACCAGCGTTTCTGGCTGGCTTTCGCGGGTGCGGCGCTGGCTGTGATTTCCGGAGGCTTGCTAAACAGGCTGATCAAATTCTCCTATTTGGTCCCGGTGCATTTTCCGGATGCAAGCATTGAGTTCTGGGGCTACAGAATGGTGTATGATATGTTTGATGTCTTGGTCGCCTGTGCCTGCGCTATTAGCGCCCGTTTATATTTTCGCCAACAGGAATTCCACCAACGGGAAACAGCCTTGCGCCACGAAAAGATCAATGCAGAATTATTGGCGTTGAAAAGCCAGATTCATCCTCATTTTTTGTTCAACACCATTAACAACATTTACGCGTTGGCGCGAAAAAAATCTGACAAAACGGCTCCGATTGCGTTAAAACTGGCTCAGCTGCTGAGATATGTCCTATATGAATCCTCCAAACAAACTGTCAGACTTGAGCAGGAAATACAGTTGCTGAAGGATTATATTGAACTCGAAAAATTGCGTTTTGATGAAGAGCGGTTAAAAATCAGTTTCAATGAAGATGTAGATGACCTGCAGCAAGCAATCAGTCCATTGTTGTTGTTGCCTCTGGTTGAAAATGCCTTTAAACACGGCGTAAGTGAAGTGCGCAACGAGGTTTGGATTAACATTAACCTTACCCTGCAAAATAAAATCCTCAACTTTTCAATCCGAAATTCGAGGCAGGCAAAGAACCCGGAAAACAAACAGGGAATTGGCCTGAAAAACTTGCTGAGACAACTTGAATTACAGTATCCGGAACGCCACAGTCTTGTTATTCAGGAAGAAGAAACCGTTTTCAGCATTCATTTAAGCATTTCACTATGAAGCAGTTGAATTGCCTAATTGTAGAAGACGAGCCTTTGGCCGCAGGCATTTTGGAGGATTACATCCACGATATCCCTTTTTTGTGTTTGATCGGAAAATGCGGTGACGCTATATATGCCTCGGAGATTATGCAGGAATCTGATGTTGATGTACTTTTTCTCGATTTGCATTTGCCGGGTTTGAAAGGGCTTGATTTCCTGCGAAGTCTGAAAAAAGCACCTGAGGTGATCCTGACAACTGCATACCATGAGTACGCATTGGAGAGCTATTCGCTGAATGTGACAGATTACTTGTTAAAACCCATTGATTTCGAACGCTTTGTTCAGGCAGTGCAAAAGTTAAAAAGTCCTGTCGCTTCAGGGCATCATACGCGACCCTTCCATTTTTTCAATGCCAATAAAAAAATGGTACGGGTGTGGATAGATGAGGTATTGTTTGTAGAAAGTGTAAAGGAATACGCACGCATAGTTATGACTGGGGATAAGCAAGTGTTTACCAAAATTTCACTCGCAGATCTGGAAAGAATTTTTGCTGGATATGACTTCCTTCGGGTTCACCGGTCTTTTTTGGTGGCGCTCCGGCATATTCAATCCTTCAACAGCAGCAGTCTGCAAATTGGCGACACCGAAATTTCCATAGGCCGGCTTTATCGGGAGGAAGTGTTGCAGGTATTAGGCAGGTTATAGCATTAGCAATGTATTTTCGCCCGAAATCAGCTTCTCTTTTGGCACAAAAAATTGTACTTATTTCCCCGGCTCACCCGCTTAGAGGTGGCATTGCCGCATCGTCCGAACGACTGGCCTTAGCCCTGCAGGATGCCGGGCATGAAGTGGTGATCTATTCGTTTTCTCTGCAATATCCTGGATTCCTTTTTCCTGGAAAAACCCAATTTAGCGATGAACCGGCACCTGAAGGATTGAATATAAAAACCAAATTGAACTCTGTAAATCCATTTAACTGGATTCTCTCCGGAAGAGCCATTGCAAAAGAAAAACCCGATCAAATTATTGTTCGCTTCTGGCTCCCGTTTATGGGGCCATGTCTGGGAACCGTGTTGAGAGTCGCAAAATTTTTCAGCAAAAAACCATTTCACATAACAGGCCTGGTTGACAACATCATTCCCCATGAAAAACGACCGGGTGACAAGCCATTTGCCCGCTATTTCGTAAAAGCTTGTGATGATTTTGTAGTCATGTCAAAATCCGTTGGCCTTGAAATTCAATCCTTTGCAAAAAAGGAAGTTCGCTTCGCCCCCCACCCTTTGTACGACACTTATGGAGAGCCAATACCACGTAGCGAAGCGCGCGATTTACTGAATATCCCTCAAGAAGTAGCCGTAGTCCTTTTTTTTGGGTTTATCCGAAAATACAAGGGACTTGATCTTTTGTTAAAGGCACTGCGCAGCACGCCTGAAATTCATGCGATCATCGCCGGTGAATGTTACGACGCCTGGGAATATTACCAGCAGATAATTGAAAATGAGAAGATAGCTGAACAAATCCACCTGTTCAACGACTTCATACCCAGTGATCAGGTGAGAACATATTTCTCAGCCGCTGACCTGGTTGTACAACCTTACAAAAGCGCCACCCAAAGCGGTATTTCCCAAATTGCCTATCACTTTGAAAAGCCCATGATTGTGACCAATGTAGGTGGACTTCCCGAGATTGTAAGCGACGGGGTTTCAGGGTATGTCGTGCCTCCGGAAGCTGAAGCTATTGCTGCTGCGATGAAGGATTTCTTTGACCAGGGACGGTCTGCGGTAATGATAGAAGGAGTGAAAGTTGAGAAAAAGCGGTTTGGGTGGGAGTATTTGGTGGGGGTGTTGGTTAAATAACTTTAGAATAGGAGCCATTTTCAATATTTTGAGCACACCAACCTCCCTATAAGGGGTAACAAAAAACGCAAACACCTGAATTACAGATATTTGCGTTAATAAAGAAGTGATCCCGACAGGACTCGAACCTGTAACCTACAGATTAGAAATCTGTTGCACTATCCATTGTGCTACGGGACCTGGAAATGCGGCGCAAAAGTAAGAACTTTTGCAAAGTCAGGAACAATTAATTTTCAATTGAAGTTTCATTTGTTTCCAACAGGTCTGGAAAAATTCCCGTATCTTTTCAAAACATTGCAAGAAATGACCACTTATGGAGCAAACACCCACAGTAAATAACGTTCAGATTGAAGAATCCTGGAAAAAGGTGCTGGACGTAGAGTTTCAAAAACCATACTTCGGAGAAATAAAAAAAGTGCTGGTCGATGCTAAGCAGGCAGGAAAAACCGTCTACCCGCCCGGCTCACTAATCTTTAATGCCTTCAATAAAACGCCTTTTGACAAGCTGAAGGTCGTCATTCTTGGCCAGGATCCATATCACAATCCGGGTGAGGCCATGGGGCTTTGCTTCTCTGTTCCAAAAGGGACTAAAATCCCTCCTTCCCTGGTAAACATTTACAAGGAAATAAACGCCGAACTCGGTTTGCCCATCCCAACTCATGGCGACCTCACCCATTGGGCCAATCAAGGCGTGCTGCTATTAAACGCCATGCTAACCGTGGAAGCTAAAAAACCCGCTTCCCACCAGAAAATTGGCTGGCAAACCTTCACTGACGCCGTCATCAAAACCATTTCTGACAAAAAAGAAGGCGTAGTATTTCTACTCTGGGGCAACTTCGCTCGCGGCAAAAAAGCCTTGATCGATCAATCCAAACACTACGTACTCGAATCTCCACACCCCTCACCACTCGCCGGCAACGCCTTCATGGGATGCGGGCACTTCGCTTACACAAACGAAATACTTAAGAAGGATGGGAAGGGGGAGATTGATTGGAGTGGTTAACGGTTAACGGTTAACGGTTAACTGAATTGACACGCTAACATAGGGCCAAGTTGCTGATATGGCAAAAGTGCTGTTTTCTAGCTAGTTCTAAAGGAGTCATCATATCCAAACCTTGATGTGGCCTTTGTCGATTATAATACATCTCCCAAAGTCGGAGTTCATAACGACGATGTTCTTCACAAGTAAATCGTTTTTGGTTGAAAAGTGCTTCATTATCAGTTCGATTACTACGCTCTATAAAACCGTTTCGCCAGGGTTTGCCTTTAGCAATTAAAGCATGAATGACTTTCAGATTTTTTGCTAGTTTACTGAATGCCGTTTGACGCTCAGAACGATATGCAAACTTCATGGTAAATGCCATGTGGTTATCTGTAAAAACAATATAAAAAGGCGGTAATCGCTCCATGGCACGCAGTAAAAAACCAGCTAGTGTCTGAGTATTGTGATTATGGTGAATCTCACTGTATTTGATTCTGGTGCTCAGATGTATAATGCTGATTTTATAGGCAAAACCACGCTGACCTTTAATCGCAGGCAATTGCTGCCAGTCCATTTGAGCACGATGTTTTCCCACATTTAGTGGACTCCGCTTTTTTTCTCTTTTTGACTGCGGTTGTTCATACCTTCTTGCTGAAGAATGCGATGAATCGTTCCACGATTAGCAAAACTGAATTCAGCTTTTAGGTGATAAGCGATTGTCTTTGGACCTCGGTCTGGATGAGATTTACGGTATGCTATGACAGCCTTACGATATGCCGGAGTGATCACTCTACGAGGTTCTTTAGGACCACTGGGCTTGTCAAATGGACTGTCTCGATTAACCCATCTGTTTATGGTTTTGCGGTTGACATTAAAGCGCCTGGCCAACTCACTTTTTGAAGCTTTGCCGCTACTACACAGTTCTTGTATCAAACGACGTTGAGCTATTGTCAATTGAGCATTTTTGTGTTGTTTCATGAAAGGACCCTTTTTGACCCCAAGTTAATATGGTTATTCAGTTAACGGTTAACGGTTAACGAAAATTATTGGTAAAATAGGTTATGCCAAGCCAAAATGAAGAATTGCAGAATTATAAAAACCAAACCAGAATTGCAATAATGTGTCATTAACCACTAACCGCTGACCATTAACCACTAATTAAAAAGTATCATAATAATCCTTCCGGTACGGCACTTTAAGGAACTCAAGGGTTCCGGGTTTTACGCCGATGTAGAAGGAGTAGGTGCCGCGGTCGGGTTGCCAGCGAAGGCTGAGATACCAGCAGTGGAGATCTCTGGTGAATCCTAAGTCGGGGTACACTAGTCTTTTGCTTGGGAAATCGTAACTGATGTTTCCAAGGTCAAGCGACCATTTGCTGTTGAGTTGTATGCTGCCAGAAAGACTGAGGTTATTTGTACCAATGGTAAAAGTATCTCTTGCGGTTCCGTAGCCCGTTGGGATTAGCTGACGGGTCAGGGAAATCCTGTGACTTACTCTGAAATTATCAAAGAGGCTGAAGAGGTTGTCTGTGTTCACCACGGTGTTTTGTGGAATGTTACTGCCTTTTTTGCCTTTTGGTTGTTCCGCCTTGCCTTCAATGACATCTCTTAGTTGGCGGATAGAAAAGCCGGTATTGAGCGCGAATCCCAGTTGTGTGACACGGACAAGGCGATTCTTTTCATGCACCATAAGTCGGTTTATCCGCTTCCCGTTCTCGTTGGCGATGTATGGATCAAAAGTTACGTTCCAGGTAAGGTTGGTGATGTTTTTGAATAGACGGAATAATCCTCCCGTTCCTACGGTAGACCATTTTAAAGAGTCGGCGGTAAAACTGTAACTACCAGAGAAAGTCAGGTTGTCGAAAATGCGTTTTTTGAGAACCGAATCTCTTTTGGCAGAATAGTGCTTGAATTCCAGGACATTGGAGAGCGAATAGTTCAAGGCAACATTGCGTTTTGTTAGTGCAGGCCTGCTGTAAATCGCTTCGTCGTAAATGCCGTATTGAATGGAATCGCGTTCCTCCGGTCGCAAATCAGTGTAATAATATTTAAAGTACCGATCCTGTTGCTTGCTAAAATCCGGGCCGAAACCAATATTCGCAGAAGGCGTCATTTTGTGCCGGAAACCCCGGAACCAGCCTTTTTTGAATTGTTTGGTGAAAAACAAGGCCGTATTGGTTGAAACCCCTACATCATATTTCCTGAAGGCATAAAAATTCCAGTCACGGCGGGTTTCCACTTCTCCATAGGTGGATTTGCCTTCATTCAGGGTAATTTCCAGTATGCTGCCATCATCGGCGTAGGTGGTGTCGTATACCAGTGTAGTGTCGTTATTCAGTTCTTTTCTAATGGTATACGGATACCAGTTCTCCTCATAACGGATATTCGGACTAACGTTGATGTATTTAAACAGCTTGAAAGTATAGTCGCTGCTCGCGGTGTGCTGGATGCCAATCCGCGCATTTTCGAGCGTACTTTGCGTGAACAGCAAGGTGTCAACCGTTCTGAAACTATTGTCGAGCTTTGAAGAATAGGTCAGGGATATTTTTTCAAACCAGCGCTCCTTTCCTATGGTAATTTTTCGTCTGAAAGGGAAAATGCGCTGCATGGTAAAATTCACAGAAGGCAAGGTGATGTCCATCTGCCGTGTCTGTGTATTCTGGGAGTGGCGCAAAGCTGCAGAAAACTGGTATGGCCGACCTGGAAAAGTTTTGTTAAACGTAAGATTTGAGGTTAAAATATTCTCATATACACTCAAATAGTCATTCTGATTTCGGTTTTGATCCTGATTGGTCTGAATGTTCACCGAACCATTTAGCTTCCGCGATGGGTGTGCCTTGGCATCCTGATTATGCGTCAGTTGCAACTTAAAAGAGTTTTGAACCACTTTTTCAGCGCGACTATTCTCTGTAACCCTTTTATTAAACCCAAGTATCACGTTGCCATTGTACTTGTATCTGTAATTGTACCGAAGTGTACCCGATACACCGAAAGTTCCGCTTGTAAATGCACGAAACAACACAGAGGCATCTGCGTGTTCACTGATGGGTTGATACCAACCGATATCGTTTATACCCAAACCTTCCTCTCGCCTTCCCTGGAAATCTCTGGGGATGAGCAGTCCGGCTTTTCTGGTTTGAGTCATGGGGAAGAAACCAAACGGAATAATGATGGGTGTGGGAACTCCGCCCAATTCAAGGTTCGACAACCCGGTGACAACCAGTTTATTGGGAATTACCTTGAGCTTTCGCGTATGAATGCCAAAATGCGGATGAGGATCGTCGCAGGTCGTGATGATGGCATCCTGATTGTAAATGATGTTTTTTGTTTTACCAGAGGTATCTACACTTTCAGAACCAATGAATTTGGCTTTGGCTCCAAGGACATACATATCCTCCTGTTTGGTTCTCGCCTCATAAATGATGCCTTTTCTAGACTTGAAATTGTACCGGAGCCGGGTCGCCGTAAAACTCTGTTCCCCGTCATTGAATTCGGGTAGCCCGGCTAATTGACCCGAGCTGTCACGCAATTGTTCGGCGCTGATTTCGTTCTTCTGGTAATCCAGTAAAATATATCCCGCCTTGATTTCCAGACTAGTGTACTTAACCTGGGCTGAACCGTACAAATGCAATTGCCTGTTCACCGCATCAAACCACATAGAATCTTTGGCGCTGCAGTTCACCGCAGCGTCCAGACTTTCATTGCTGATGCGAATGGTGTAGAGGTCAACAACTGCAGAATCAGATACTGGCACAGGAATTGAATCCTTAATAACTACCGCAGTAGAATCCGGCTTTTGAGCTTTTAGCCCATTCATGAGGAATAGCAGCCCCAGGAATTGAAAGAAAAGGCGATATTTGCGGGGTAGTTTATACACAAAACTAAATTATGAGATCAAACTTCGCACTACGAACGATTATGCTTCTGGCATCGTGGCTTGTTTTGCAAAATTTTAACCTCCCTGTAAAGGTTGATGGTAGCCAGGAGGCAGGTTTGATGAACGGCTCCAACCGGGGCAAAAGTATGGAATCTAATTCCGTACTTTCACTTTCTGCCCCATCTAATCCGAGTTACAGGATCAAAACCATTGTACTCGACGCTGGCCACGGAGGAAAAGATCCGGGGTGCATTGGCGCATCCTCCAAAGAAAAGGACAATGCCCTGGCCATTGTGCTTCATTTGGGAGCCCTGCTTGAAGCCAACTTTCCCGAACTGAAGGTTATTTACACCCGCGACAGCGACGAGTTTATCGAATTGAACGAGCGTGCCAATATTGCCAACCGCAACAATGCCGATCTTTTCGTTTGCGTCCATTGTAATGCCGTGTCGAGGGCTAGTATCAGTGGTTCCGAAACCTATGTGCTTGGATTGCACAAAGTGGCCCACAATCTTGAAGTGGCAAAACGGGAAAACGCCTCCATTTACCTGGAGGATGATTATGAAAAGAAATACTCTGGATATGATCCGGATAGTCCGGAGGCACATATTTTCGGTAGCACCTGGCAAAGCGCCTATCTGGAACAGAGTATACTGCTGGCTCAATATGTACAGCAATTTGCCCATTCTGAAGCTGAGAGAGATGACCGTGGTGTAAAACAAGCGGGATTCCTGGTACTCAAGGAGACAGCGATGCCTTCGGTTTTGATTGAAACGGGCTACCTGACCAACGCAACTGAAGAACAATATCTGGCCTCTTCCGAGGGACAAGAGGAGATGGCCCTGGCTATTTTCAAGGCCATCAGAGCCTACAAAAATCACATGGAATACGGCCAAAGCAGTGTGGCTGCCGTAAGCAACTCTTACGTTAAACCTGTTTCCAGAAAAATAGTAGTGAATAGTACCACAACAAGTTCGTCTAAAGGCCCAGGCACTACAGCGAAACCTGAAAAAAAACAGGTACCCTCAAAATCTCCATACAGGATTTATTTGCTTTCATGGCCAAACAAACTCGATCCAAACGCCGGACAACTTGGCTTGCTATCCGATGTTCATGAAGTAAATGAAGGAGGGAAGTATCACTATTATTTTGGCAATTATTCCTCAATGGAAGAGGCCGAAAAAATCTTACCGGAAATAAGAAACCTGGGTTTTAAAACCGCAAAAATTGTTCAATAAACTGCTGATTTACAAAGCATTCATTACAATTTAACCAACACAACATACCAATCCAAAATGTTCAAGATCAGCAATGAAGTGAAAGTCGCAGTCCTCGCAATTGTAGCCGTGGCACTGGGCTTCTGGGGTTTTAAATTTCTGAAAGGGATCAATGTCCTAACCGCTTCGAAAACCTATTACGTGCGCTACAACAATGTAGATCAGCTAAGGCTTTCCAGCCCTGTATTCATCAATGGTTTTCAGGTGGGTATGGTGAAGGATATGTACATAGACGACAAGGATGACAAGACGATTATTGTGGTTTTGAACATCGACCGCGGTGTGGATATACCAAAGGATGCTGTGGCAACTTTGATTGGACTTACACTCATGGGTGGAAAGGCCGTTGAAATTGTGATCAAAAACCCCTGTGACGGCGATTGTGCAGAAAGCGGCACTTATCTGAATGGTGATTCCAAATCATTTTTACAAACAGTTGTCGGAGATCCGTCTCAAATAGATGCTTATACTGAACGGCTGAGGGCCGGACTGTCCATAAATATTGACTCGCTGGCGCGTGTAAATCCGGATGGAATTGCCGCCTCAGTGGATGCCCTCGATAATTCACTGAAAAACATCGAGGTTATCACCAGGCAGTTGAGTGAATTATTGGCCTTGAATAAAAAAAGTATAGGGCTTATCACTGGCAACCTGGCAGACATAAGCGGTACCATCAAAGAAAATGATCAGAACATCAGCGAGGCCATTGGAAATTTAACTGAACTCAGTAAACAGTTGAAATCGGCAGGACTTGATCAGACAGCACAAAAAGCCACCAGCGCCATAGACTCTATTACCTTGTCGCTTAATACGCTGCGCAGTACCCTTACCAGCACAACTAAAACCATTAACCGGGTTGATACACTGGCTCAAAAAATGGTGCGTGGAGAAGGCCTGGTTGGAAAAACACTGACCGACGAGGAGCTGTACAACAATCTCGTGAGCAGCACTCGACATCTTCAATTGCTTGCTCAGGACTTGCGCATGCACCCGGAGCGATACACCAGTGTTAAAGTGAAGCTGTTTGGCAAGAACAAACCAAAAAAATACGCCAATCCACTCGAAGATCCTTCATACCAGTTGCTGGTTGACAGTCTGGAACGCGATTACAATGAGAAAGTGAAGGAGGAATAGTGGTTAGTGGTTAGTGGTTAATGGTTAATGGTTAATGATCAGTGATCAATGATTAATGTAATTCGTTTTGATACACTTTGGAGTTGTCAAATTGCAGGCGTGCGAGGCTTGAATAAACGCCGTCTTGCATTTCGGATAGTTCGAAGTGAGTGCCTTGCTCCACAATTTTACCTCCATCCAGTACATAAATGCAGTCCACTTCACGTATGGTGGCCAAACGGTGAGCAATGATGATGCTGGTACGGCCTTCCATCAGATTTTCCAGCGCTTCCTGAACGAGTCTTTCCGATTCGGCATCCAATGAGGAGGTAGCTTCGTCCAATAATAAAATACTGGGGTTGCGAAGTATAGCCCTTGCAATGGCGATCCGTTGTCTTTGACCACCGGAGAGTTTTATGCCACGCTCCCCTACTATGGTGTCAAGTCCATCAGGGAATGACTGAATAAAATCCCAGGCATTGGCTTTTCTGGCTGCGCTTTCTATTTCCTCTATATTGGCATCAGGATTTCCATACAGAATATTTTCGCGAATGGTTCCTCCAAAGAGAATTACCTCCTGAGGCACAATGGCGAAGTTGTCACGGTAGCTTTTCAGTTCGTAATCATGAATGTCTACGCCATCAATCTCAATGGTACCACTGTCAGGTTGATGAAACTGCAACAACAATTGCATGATGGTTGACTTACCCGCGCCGCTTTGACCTACAAGTGCTACTTTTTGTCCAGATTTAATATTTAGCGTAACTCCTTTTAGAACAGAAACATCTGGTCGGGTTGGGTATGAAAATGCCAGATTTTCAAATTGAAGGTCTCCCTTTAAGCGGCCAGCCGATCTGTTCACCTGAGGTCTTTCTTCTTTTTCTGTCTTGGAATTGAGTATTTCCAAAATTCGTTCTGTAGCCCCGATGGCGCCGACGAGTTCGGTGAAAAAGTTACCCAAACCAGCTATAGAGGCACCAATAACCGCTGTCAGCGTAACAAAAGAAATCAATTGTCCGGCAGTGACTTCCCCTTCCTGCACCATCATCATACCCAGCCAGATTACAAAAAACAGGGCGCCGAACAGGACGGTGATGATAAACACGGCAAACAAGGCTCTTCCAGAGGCGTATTTCATGGAAACTCCTACTACCGTGTCATTGGCTTTTCTGTAACGTCCCATTTCGAACAACTCATTGCCAAAGGCTTTCACCGCTTGAATCGATTGCAGTGTTTCATCCAAAATGGTGTTGCTTTCAGCTAGTATTTCCTGACGCTTTTTGGAAAGCTTCCGAATCCTTCTGCCAAAGATCATTGCTCCGATTACGATGATGGGAAAAGTCAGCAGCATCACGCCGGCAAGTTTTGGTGTTTGCCAGGCCAGAATTATTACTCCACCAACTAACAAAATAACCTGCCTGAAGAATTCAGCCAGGATGAAATAAAAGGTGTTGTAAATTTTTTCTACATCATTCGTTAGTCGACTCACCAACTCACCGACTCTGGTTTTCTCAAAAAATACAATAGGCAGGGAAATAATCTTCAGATATAAGGCCTTGCGAATATCTGCCGTTCCTTTCTCACTGATCTGGGCGAACAACATCACACGCACATATGAGAAAAAGCCCTGAACTAACAGTACAATAAGTAAAAGAATCCCGATTTCGGGTAAAGTTAGGTTGAGGGCATTGGGCTTCCCTTGTGCCACATCAAGCATTTGGCCAATGCTCAAAGGGAATACCATAAAAATGGAGCTGGATAAAAAGAGCAATACCAATCCTATTACGAATTGCCATCGATATGGTCTAACAAATGTGAAAATCTCCAGAGATTTAGCCAGGCTTTTTCTGGAAAATTTCGGATGGTCGGCTTGTTCCTTCTCCATTTGGGCACAAAGTTGAGCATGGAAACGCAAAGTTCCAGTAAAAGTTGTCAATTTTTAGTCAGAGGTAATAATGTCCGGCATCAGCGTGCTTATCTGTTAGATAGCGGTATAATTTCGCTAGTTTTGGTTTTCAAGACTTAGTAGGACAGTCTGCTGAGAAAATCGCCAACAAGCTCTAATTTTGCCTTGATGAAAAATTACTTGTCCCTGGTAAAGTTCAGCCATACCATCTTTGCGATGCCCTTTGCCATGCTGGGTTTCTTTCTGGCCAGTACTCAACAGCTCGATGGCTTTCCCTGGCAGAAATTGCTTTTGGTTGTGCTATGCATGGTTTTTGCCCGTAGCGCGGCCATGGCCTTCAACCGCTACCTCGACCGCGATATTGATGCTGCCAATGAACGAACCAAAGTGCGGGAAATTCCAGCGGGCATCATTACGCCAAAATCAGCGCTGACATTTGTTCTGATCAATTGTGCTGCTTTTATCATCACTACCTTTTTCATCAATCAGCTTTGTTTTTTCTTGTCGCCCGTTGCCCTGGCTGTAGTGCTTGGTTACAGTTACACAAAAAGGTTTACCTGGATGTGCCATCTGGTGTTGGGCCTTGGACTTTCGCTAGCTCCGGTTGGCGCCTATATAGCGGTGAGCGGCCATTTTGACACCTTACCCATTGTGTACGCCTTCGCGGTTTTGTGTTGGGTGGCCGGATTTGATGTCATTTATGCACTGCAGGATGAAAACTTCGACAAGGAACAAGGATTGTATTCCATGCCATCCTTTTTTGGCAGCAAGACCGCTTTGGATATTTCGCGATGGCTCCACTTGTGTACAGCAGCCCTCATGGCGCTGGGAGCAAAAATGACGTTGACTGCTTACCCGCAAACAGGATGGCTATTCTGGATCGCGACTGCTATTTTCCTGATCTTGTTGATTTATCAGCATTACTTGGTAAAGCCAAACGACCTTAGCAAGGTGAATATGGCCTTTTTTACCACCAATGGCATTGCGAGTTTAACCTTTGGAACGCTCAGCGTTCTGGACCTGCTTGTATGATTATGGATAATACTGTTAACATCGCCATTTTCGCTTCAGGAGGAGGTTCCAATGCCCGAAAGATAATGGAGCACTTTCAGGCTTCACAAATTGGGAAAGTGGCGCTGATTGTTTGCAACAAGCCGGAAGCAGGAGTACTCGACATCGCCAGAGAATTTGACATACCCAGTATTTTAATTACTCGAAAGCAGTTTTATGAAAGCAGGGATGTACTCGAAACTTTGGAAAAATACAACATCGGGTTTATTGTACTGGCAGGCTTTTTATGGTTGATCCCGGATTATCTGGTTCAGGCTTATCCAAACAAAATTGTGAACATCCACCCTGCTCTGTTGCCGAAATACGGCGGAAAGGGCATGTATGGCATGAACGTTCACAAGGCGGTCAAGGCAAATGGGGAATCACAAAGTGGTATCAGCATTCATTTTGTCAATGAACATTATGACGAAGGCAATTTGATCTTTCAGGCTACATGTGCCTTAAAACCCGAAGATGATGCAGCAACCATAGCCAAAAAAGTATTGGAGGTAGAACACCGTCATTATGCCAGGGTAATAGAAACCATTATACAGACCATGCAAAAGGAGGAAAGGAATGACCTTTGATCAGATACTAGGCGATATAAAAAAGCAAAAATTCTCCCCTGTGTACTTCCTGCACGGAGAAGAACCCTTTTTTATAGATGCCATTGCAGATTCCATTGAAGAAAACGCACTGCCGGAAGATCAGCGTAGTTTTAACCAAATGGTTTTGTACGGAAAGGAAACCGATCACCTTGCCTTATTGGATCAGCTCAGACGCTACCCTATGATGAGCGAGCGACAGGTGGTTATCCTGAAAGAAGCGCAAGAGATGAAAAGCCTTGGTGAACTCGTCTCTTACCTGGAAAATCCAATGCCCACAACCGTATTTGTCATTTGCCACAAACACAAAAAAGTAGATGCGCGAACCAAGCTGGGAAAAGCGCTGAATAATAAACAAGTCATAGCATTTGAAGGGAAAAAGCTGTACGACAACCAGATAGCCGCCTGGGTCTCCGATTTTTGCAAATCCAGAAAACGTCAGATTGAACCGGCTGCCGCTGCTCTTATCGCCGAATACCTGGGTACAGAATTATCGAAAATTACCAATGAACTAGACAAACTGGAAATAAACCTGCCAAAAGGCAAAGGCATAACCGTTCAGGATGTTCAGGATAATATAGGCATAAGCAAGGAGTACAATGTGTTTGAGCTCCAAAAGGCGCTGGCTGTGCGCGATATCGCTAAAGTGAGCCGCATTCGCGATCATTTCACTTCGAATCCCAAAAAGAACCCATTAGTGGTCACCATATCCAGTTTATTCGGCTACTTTTCCAAAGTGCTGATGTTGCACAGTCTGCGTGGACAACCGGATGCGGAAATACTGAAAGCCCTGGAACTGCGTTCCGATTGGTTTTTGAAAGAGTATAAAGTAGCGGCAGCGAATTACAATTTCGGGCAAACCGTACAGATCATTTCGCTACTGAAAGAATATGATTTGCGTTCCAAAGGTGTCGACAATGACAATACTTCAACCGGGGAAGGAGAATTGATGAAAGAACTATTTTGGAAAATTATGCACCAGGGCTTTTAGCAGGCCATTTAATTCTTCCATCCAACAATTGGTTTTTCCCAATCAGTTTGCTCTCGTTTAGTTGCCAGACAAATGTGCTTACCAGCATTCCCAGGACCGCCCCTCCCAGCACGTCAATTAAAAAATGCTGAGCCAAAAACACTCTGGAAACGCCCGCTCCTATGGCTAGTACAGCAAACAAAGTGGTGGCTCCCTTTCTTTTCTTTCCAGCCATTAATGTCAGCGTAGTAAACAAACCAAAAGCGGCCATGGTATGTCCGGAAGGGAAACTGGTTTGGCCTCGATTGAGGAATATGCCGGGTACGACCACCAATTCCTGAAACTTGTTCTCCTTTTGAAAATAGGTAGCTGGCCTGTCTACAGCTGCCTGGTCCTTCAGGATGAAAACCAGAGGCATAAGCAGACCGGTAGCGGCGATGATTAACGTAAATCGGAAACGCCAGAATAATGCCGCCAGGCCACAAATTATCCAAATCCATGTTTCGCCGCACCAGGAAAAGAATTTGAAAAGACTAACCAAAGGCTCTTTTCTCAGATCATTAAAAAATAGAACCTCATTTCCGTACGGAACAACCAATACAAGCACTATCCCGATAAGTAAAAATATCGCGACCGGAATGCTGAATCCTTTATGTTCCCAAAGTACCTTCATTTGCTATCTATTGCTTCTTTCCTAGTCAAAAATCTATTCCTCAATTTAAACATCAACCTTTCAATGCGTTGAGAGCTAAATAGTTGAGAATCGTTCATGGCCATTCTGGTTAAATAAAACCCGATTGGAATCAGACCCAGACAGGGCATCATAGCTGCCCAAAACGGCGTCATGACATAGGATTCCGCCAGTTTACGGCAAAGAATGGTCAGAAAGATAAAAGCCACAAAAAATATGATGGATACCAGAATTGGATAACCGAAGCCGCCTTTCCTGATGATCGCTCCCATGGGTGCCCCGATGAATAAAAATATAAAGCATACAAGGGCAAAACTGTATTTTATATAGAGTTCATACCCTGTTCGCACCCAATCTGTTTTTCTGTTCTCTGTTTGTGCCAAACGGGTTTCCACAATACTTTTTTCTGCACTTACCTGGTTTCTGGCATTTTTCCTGAGATTCTCTATATCCCAGGCCCTGAAGGTTTCCAGCAGTGTCTTATATTGATTTAGCGGCTTTTTCAATTCCTGTACGGGCAATACCGCCCCAGCCTGAGATGCTTGCTCTCTTCTCCTGATCTCATCAAGCCTGTCTTGTTTGAATTTATTAAGCTCTACACTCGGTGTCACCACTTCAGCAGGTTTTTTTTCAGCATTTTCAACTGTTTTCTTCAGGTTGAGCAATATGTCATCCACAGCCTTGGAACCAGTCTGAGCGATTTCAGATTTCAGGGTATCCATATTTGCCCGCAGTTCATTCATGCTCAGCATTGAGCGTTGCCCAGAAAAGCGATTCTCTTCCGTCCTCACCATTTCAAACTCCTTCATGTCCCACACCTTGGTCCAGGAACCAAAATTGGTTCTGATAAACGGATATTTCTGTTTCTGATTTTTAGCCTGAGTGCCCGGCTCCTGATACTGGGTGCCATTAAACAGGTTCATGACAAAAAACCGCTTTTCTTTGGTGGTGTACATCTGTCCGCTATCGGCCAGAATCTGATTAAACTGCGCTTTGCTCAAATTCGACTGATCCTCGATCATGACATCCCGAATCGTCTCACCATCCTTTTCCTTTTTTCCGATGCGGATGACAAATGCCCTGAAATCCTCATTGAAAAGGCCTTCTTCAATGGTCAGGGCAGGTTTTTGCCGACGTATGTCGTACAAACGCGATTTGAATTTCAAGTTGGACTCCGGAATCAGATAATCGGAACAGAAATAGGAAAAGCAGGAAATGGCTGCCGATATCAATATGATGCCACGCATGATCCTGATCAATGGTATACCCGCCGACTTCATGCTTGAAAGTTCATATCGCTCTGCCAGATTACCCATGACCATAACCGAGGCGATCAGTACGGCGATGGGCAATGCCATCGGGAAAGTCGAGATCGACATATATGTGATCAGCTCTATCAGGATGAAGATGCTGACTCCCTTTCCGGCGATTTCATCAATGTACAACCACAAAAACTGCATGACCAATACAAACAACGCTATGCCAAAGGACACTACAAAAGGGCCAATGAAACTGGATAGCAGGTATTTGTCAATTTTCTTCATGCAATAAATCGGACATCAAAAATCAAATCCGGACTTAAACGCTTTCATGGTCTGGATAGTTGCCACGGGATCATTTGCTCCAAAAATGCTGCTGCCGGCAACCAGAACATCTGCACCCGCCTGAAGAAGGTTCTCTGCATTTTGCAGCCCTACTCCCCCATCAATTTCTATTAAGGTATTGGCATTCCTGGTGGTTATCAATTCTTTGAGTTTTTTGATCTTAGGAACAGTCTGATAAATAAATTTCTGTCCACCAAAACCCGGATTCACCGACATCAGGCAAACCAGGTCGATATCCTCAATTAAGTCTTCCAGAAAAGACACTGGCGTATGCGGGTTCAAAGCCACTCCTGCTTTTGCACCACTTTCCTTAATTTGATGAACCGTTCGGTGCAAATGAGGACACGCTTCGTAATGCACGGTGATGACATCGGCGCCGGCTTTTCTGAAAGACTCGATGTACTTTTCAGGCTCCAGAATCATTAGGTGTACATCGAAAGGTTTTTTAGCCAGTTTGGACATCGCCTCTATGATGAACATGCCAAAAGTGATGTTCGGCACAAATCGGCCATCCATAACATCGAGATGAAACCAGTCCGCTTCCGAGCGGTTCACCATATCAATTTCTTCAGCCAGCCTGGTAAAATCGGCTGCCAGCATGGAAGGAGCAATGAGATGTTGTTTCACAAATATTTTTTTAATGTGATAATTAGCTAATATGATAATTAGCTAATGTATTTTTATGAGTGTATGTGTCAGGCGACGGAGATTACTTGTTCTTCCTTTAATATGGGAAGGCGTTTGAATTTTAGAAAGAGTTGGACGGTGGCCAGGACATCTTTCTCGCAATAAGAAGATATGCGATCCAGATCGCGATCCTCCCAGTATACCCTTCCCACATCGGCACCGCTAATATCGTCTTTGGGTGAAGGTATACCAAACAAGGCTGCCAGCAAGCGGAGGGAGGTGTAATTCTTTATGTCGCCGAATTTCCACATTTCCAGTGTATCCAGTAAATGTTTGGTTTCCCAGGGTTTCTTACCGGCAATATCAAGCATTTTTGGAAGGGGCAGTTGATTTACCAGCGTACGGCGGCAAATAAAGGGGATATCAAATTCTTTGATGTTATGCCCACAAATCGCAAACTTATCCGGATTGTTAAAATGCCTGTTGAGCAAATCTCCAAATTCCAGGATCAACTTGTCTTCCTGATGATTGCTGAAGGATTTGAGTCTGAGTACCGGATCAGACCCATCCGATTGCCTGGTCAGAAAACCCACTGAAATACAAATGATCTTGGCAAATTCTGAATATATCCCCGCTTTGAGCTTAAATACATCCGCCATTTCGTGGTATTCAATTTCATCAACCGGACGCCGGAGAATGGTTTGGCATTTCAATCCCCAAAGTTCTTGCATTTCTTCACTCAATTCTTCAAAATCACCTGCAACAGGAGCCGTCTCAATGTCCAGGAAAAGTATGTTGTATAAATCGAAGGAATCAAAAGCTGACATAAATTATGGTTGGGTGGTTAAGAAGCTTGAAAGAAAACCTGAATTAGCTAATGTGATAATTAGCTAATATGCTAAATTAAAGGGTAAATATTCATTTTAGCTAATTGGCTCATTGTCATATTAGCTAATTAACATCAGGGTTTTCCCCTAGAAAGCTTCTGGATAGAAGCATGGTAAGGCAAAGTTAGGGTTTCCAGCCATTTCGGTATTTATACGTTTTGAACTTGGAATATTTTTTTTGACCTTTGCATTAAAATCGCACTGAAAATCAAACACTTACGCAATTTTTCCAAAAAAAGATCAAAAAATCTGAAAAAAAATAACGCAATAACATTTTAAACTTTTCGGTTTTAATGTCAGTTATTTCAAACAACAAACCGCCCTTTTCGGCAACATTACTAAACTAACTATCTTCAATCGAAAGGTCGCCTATAAGAACAGTTTTTGACATCTTTATCTTACGAAAACCTTTCAACTTTTTAAATTATGAGCACACCCACCAATTACAATCAGCCCAATACCCCGGATTACGGAACCTCTCCTGATGGAAGCAATCAAAAGCGCATGACCACTATTATGGGGGTCGCCATCGCAGTCCTTCTCGGTCTTTGTGTTTATCTGCTCGTTAGCAAGTACAGAACCAGCAGCCGTCTCGAGGCAACAAGCATGGAACTTACAGAGCAAAAAGAAGCTTTCACTGAGTTGGATCTCAAATACAACGAAGCAGTTACCCAACTGGAGCAGCAAAAAGGTATCAACGCCGAGTTGGATGCAAAGATCAACCAGCAACTTGCTGATCTTGAAAACCAGAAAAACCAAATCGCTGGTCTTATCAGAGATAAAAAAGACTACAAAGGTGCAATCTCTCGTCTGGAGCGTCAGAAAAACGAATATCTGGCCGAAATTGAAGATCTGAAACAGCAGGTAGGTATCCTTACAGAGAACAACCAGCAGTTAACCAGCCAAAATCAGGAACTGTCAACCAATCTTGCTTCCACCCAAACTCAATTGCAGGAAGAAAGCACAGCCAAAGCAGCGTTGATCTCTGAAAAAACAACCCTGGAATCTGAGCGCAACCAGCTTAGCAAAAAGGTTGACATTGCCTCTGCTATTCGTGTGAAGAATATCACTACCAAGGGCGTTGATGTTCGCAGCAATGGCAAAGAGCGTTCAAAAACACGCGCTAAAAAGGTAGATAAACTGAATATCTGCTTTACAACAGAAGCAAACGAGGTTACTCCTGCCGGTGAAGAAGTATTCTACATCAGAATCGTAGACCCGACAGGTGCTCCTTTGGCCATCGAAAGCCTCGGATCTGGCGTAGCCAACAACAAACGCGCTGAAGAAGAATATCGCTATACAACCACAGCTTCCTGCAACTACTCCAATGGTGAGACAGATGTTTGCGGAGCCTGGCAGCCTGGCCAGAATTTCGTAAAAGGCAAGTACGCCATCGAAATTTACAACAAAGGCTATTTGGTTGGAACCAGTTCTTTCAACTTGAAGTAAATACCCGGTGCCTCATTTGAATTAAAAAGCCCGGCGATTGTATCGCCGGGCTTTTCTTTTTTTTGATCACAGATTTTACTGATTCAAGGATTGCACTGATTAACTTAAAGAATCCGGATATGCCTTAATTAGCAATACAAAACAAGAGAAGCAGCAACTTTTTCGCCGCGCTTGTGTCTTCTGACCAAGCGCAACTCAAGGTGAGATGTCAAAATTTACCGCATTTAATTGGAGCGCTTGTCAAGAAACACATCCCACTAAAAAAAGGCAATATCAATATCTATTATTGATAAATCTCTTTCTTACAAGCTTTCAGCGTATTCATCATTAAAGCAGCAACAGTCATAAGTCCAACGCCGCCAGGTACAGGGGTGATATGACTACACTTTGGTGCAACAGCTTCAAAGTCAACGTCACCCACCAATCGGGTACCTGATTTTCTGGAAGCATCTTCAATTCGGTTTATCCCTACGTCAATCACCACAGCCCCATCCTTCACCCAATCGCCTTTTATGAACTGAGGGATACCAATGGCCGCTACAATGATATCTGCCCTTCTTACTTCTCCGGGCAAGTCTTTCGTGCGCGAATGTGTCAGCGTTACCGTACAATCTCCAGGATACCCTTTTCTTGAAAGCAAGATGCTCATCGGTGTGCCTACAATATTACTTCTGCCAACCACTACGCAATGTTTGCCTGCTGTTTCAATGTTGTACCGGCGCAATATTTCCAGAATTCCATAAGGAGTGGCTGGAAGGAAGGCCGGTAGCCCCTGGGCCATGCGACCAAAATTTATCGGGTGAAATCCATCAACATCTTTGCGGTGATCGATGGCCAGGGTAATTCTTTCCTCGTCGATGTGCTTGGGTAATGGTAACTGCACGATAAATCCATCAACGTCAGGGTCCTGATTTAATTGATCAACAATTTTGAGCAATTCTGCCTCAGTGATATCAGCTTCCTGACGGATTAGAGTGCTTTTAAAACCAACTTGTTCGCAGGATCTGATCTTGCTTTGCACGTACACCTGGCTGGCGGCATTTTCGCCAACCAAAACAGCAGCGAGGTGTGGTCTTTTTGCCCCTTTTGCCACCATTTGGTCTACTTCAGCAGCAAGCTCGGATTTGATGTTTTCAGAGAGTAGTTTTCCGTCTAATAATTGCATTTGTATTGTTACTTGGTTAAGGTCAAGGATGTGAATCAGCCACAAAGTTGGAAAAACTTGGGAATCCGGGAAGCAGCGCCAAATAAGTTTGTTTAAAAATTGGCCAGATTAATATCCGAAATGCGATATACAATCTTTGTTAAGTCGATTGAATGAATGTACAACAAATTGGATTTCGGATTTTGGATTTCGGATTTCATATATCATTTGTACCCTCCGCTTTAACCAACTCATAAGACTGCTTTACAAAAAACTCCCATTCCTTGTCTTTTAACCAGGCATAATCAATCACATATACCCAATGGAATCTGGATAAATAGGGCGCCGGGAAAATGCCTTCTCGTTGAGTCATTTCCCTGAATTCAGACTCCTTCACTTTAAAAGATACGCCACCTTCATCGTCATCTGCTGTTGTGCAGTACAACTCGCCTTTTACCGAAAAGCCCAAATCACTGCCAAACCTTAGCTCTTCACTTGTTTCAGGAAGAGACATGCAGAGTTTTCGGAGCATCTGAAGGTTCATAATTGCGAATATTTAGGCCACAAATGAATAAAATAGACTGGAATTAACCCGTAGGTATTCAAAAGTATATCCGAAACCATCAAATAAAGATCCAATTAGACGGAATGATATAATTTCCAGCTTAAAGTTTGTAGGGCTTTTTGATACCTTTGCGGCAATTTAATCAACAGGTCCTTTCTGAGCTTGTTGTATAATTAGAAAACCCTTGAGCCAAATTTTTGTTTTCGTTGAAAATCATGTCAATTTATGGGACCATCAGGCTATTTACCCATTGTTTTGCAATCACTCGTCGCTCTTGGTTTTGTGGCTATTGTGTTATTGTTAGTGCCTATGCTCGGGCCACGCCGCCGTGGAAAAAAGAAAGATGAAAGTTTTGAATGCGGCGTTGAAGTACAGGGGAATGCGCGCATGCCGGTTTCCATTAAGTACTTCATGACAGCCATCCTTTTTGTGCTTTTCGATGTAGAAGTGATTTTCTTCTATCCCTACGCAGTCAATTTTCAGCATTTTAAAGAATCCGGCATGGGCGCTCAGGGCTTTTTGGCTGTGCTCATGTTCGTAGCTATTTTCCTGGTTGGTTTCTACTACGTACTCAGAAAAGGCGCCCTCGAGTGGGACAAGTAAGGCTATTCTGAAATTCATTAACCATTAACCATTTACCATAAATAATGAGTGTTTCAAAAGAAGAAGTTCTGGAAGGATATATCGGCGAAGGCTATCAGTTAACCAGTTTGGAAAAGGTGGTTGGCTTGGCCAGGGCAAATTCCATCTGGCCATTGCCCTTTGCTACCTCATGTTGCGGTATTGAATTTATGGCGACAATGGGATCCAATTACGATTTGGCGAGATTTGGAATGGAACGCTTGTCGTTTTCACCGCGGCAATCGGATTTGTTGATGGTAATGGGTACCATAGCCAAGAAAATGGGTCCTGTATTGAAGCAAGTGTACACTCAGATGGCAGAGCCGAAATGGGTGATTGCCGTTGGCGCCTGTGCCTGTTCCGGTGGAATTTTCGATACTTATTCAGTTTTGCAGGGCATCGACAAGGTAATTCCGGTGGATGTATATGTCCCAGGTTGTCCACCAAGACCCGAACAGATCATGGATGGCGTACTCAAAATTCAGGAATTGGTAAAAAATGAGCCGGCCAGACGACGCTATTCTCCAGAATACCAGCAATTGTTAGAAAAATATCAAATCTGAGAAAACCAGCAAAATGAAAGGGAACTAAATCCGCTACTCATTTTCGCCACATTATTATTAAAGCCCTGAAGAGACCAAATTAGTTGACCTAATATGTCCTACGAACAAATCCTCGAACATTTACATAAGGTATTGCCGGGAGTAATTACCTCATCAGAGTCTGCTCACGATGGAATCCTAAACCTGTATACTTCCCGGGAGCATATCATGGCGCTTCTAAGCACCCTTAGGGATGATGAGCAGCTGAATTTCAATTTCCTGACCAGTCTTTGTGGAGTGCATTATCCAAATCAGAAAGGACAGGAACTTGGAGTTGTGTACCACCTCCATAATTGGGTGAGTAATGTTCGAGTTCGGGTAAAAGTATATTTTCCAAAGGATGATCCGCATACTGAGACGGCTACAGGACTATGGGCAACGGCTAACTGGATGGAGCGTCAGGAATACGATTTCTTTGGCATCATCTTTACCGGTCATCCGGATTTAAGAAGAATTTTGAATGTGGAGGATATGGAAGTTTTCCCCATGCTTAAGGAATACAAGTTGGAAGACGGCACCCGGACTGATAAAGATGATCGTTTTTTTGGTAGAGAAGGCAATTACGAAAGGTCATTTGATTAATTAAACATAACTCGATAACTTCAAAAGACCTGATATCTGAACCAAACCAAACATGCAAGTTCAATCATATTTTTCTTCACTTGACAACCTGGAGGGCGAACTCGCCACCCTTAACCTGGGTCCGACTCACCCGGCCACACATGGTATTTTCCAGAATGTCTTGAAAATGGACGGCGAACGGATCGTTAGTGGAGAACCCACCATTGGCTACATACACAGGGCATTTGAAAAACTGGCTGAACACAGACCATACAATCAGATTACGCCCATCACCGATCGACTGAACTATTGCTCCTCCCCCATCAACAATATGGGATGGCACATGACTGTGGAGAAACTGATTGGATGCGAGTTGCCCAAACGCGCCCAGTACATGAGGGTTATCATCATGGAACTGGCGAGAATAGCCGATCACCTGGTTTGCGATGCCGTTATTGGCGTAGATACCGGAGCGCTCACCGGATTTACTTATATGATGCAGGAACGCGAGCGTATTTACGAACTATATGAAGAGGTTTGTGGATCACGACTCACCACCAATATTGGCAGAATCGGTGGTATGGAACGCGATTTCACACCAGTATTCCACGAAAAGTTACAAGCATTCCTGAAAGGATTCCCTGCGCGTTTTGAGGAATTCAACAATTTGCTTGAAAGAAACAGGATTTTCATGGATCGTTGCATCGGAGCAGGTCCGATCAGTGCTGAGAAAGCAATTTCCTATGGATTTACAGGACCAAACCTGAGAGCTGCCGGTGTTGATTATGACGTGCGGGTGATGAGCCCTTACAGCAGTTATGAAGATTTTGAATTTGACATTCCGGTCGGAACTTCAGGAGATACCTACGATCGATTCGTAGTACGACAGGAAGAGATTCGTCAAAGCCTGCGCATCATCAATCAAGCATACAATAACCTTCCGGAAGGAGATTACCACGCTGATGTACCTACATTTTACCTACCAGAAAAACCGGATGTATACACCAAAATGGAAGCGCTCATTTACCACTTTAAAGTGGTGATGCAGGAAACTCCAATTCCTGTAGGTGAAGTATATCATGCCGTGGAAGGCGGAAATGGCGAGCTTGGCTTTTATCTGATCAGCGACGGAGGCCGCCATCCATTCCGGCTGCATTTTCGCAGGCCATGCTTTATTTATTACCAGGCCTACCCTGAAATGATCAAGGGTTCCTTGTTGTCGGATGCAATCCTGACCATGAGTTCCATGAATGTAATAGCCGGTGAGTTGGACGCCTGATCTCATTAAACCATTGACAAACAAATAATTGACAATAACAGTCAAGCGGATTATATGCACGCAGTTGTAACAGAAAACGGAAAACCTTTTAAATTTTCGGACGCGACCCGAAAAGAGGTGGAAGCCATTATAAAGCGCTATCCGGAAGGTCGTGGCAAAAGCGCCTTGCTTCGTGCGCTGCACCTGGCACAAGAAGAAAACAATGGTTGGCTCAGCGTTTCGGCGATGGATGAAGTGGCTGCGACACTCGGCATTACGCCGATTGAAGTATATGAGGTTGCCTCTTTCTACTCCATGTACAACCTGGCGCCCGTTGGAAAATACGTATTGGAATTCTGCCACACAGGTCCCTGCGCCATTGAAGGCGCCGAAAAGATCATCGAATACACAAAATTGAAACTGGGGATTGGTAAAAACCAGACGACGGAGGATGGACTATTTACCGTCAAACAGGTAGAATGTCTGGGCGCTTGTGGATATGCCCCTATGATGCAGGTAGGTGAGTTTTTTCACGAACACCTAACGGAAGAAAAAATGGATGCTTTTATTGAGGATTGCAGGGCTGGTAAAATTGATAAAGGAACCTGGAAGATGCACTGATCTTCGGATCTAAATCAAATCTGATGCCATGCAATTGACGGAAAAACAAGTAGAGGAAATTTTAAGTAAACGGCCTGAAAGCCGGTATAAATATTTTATCCGCACTGTAGTGCAGGAGGAAGAAGTGTGGGGATTAATGGACGAGGAAGGTTGGCTGATGCTGGAAGATGATGAAGATGGAACAGATGTGCTTCCGGCATTCCCGAATGTGGAATTTGCAGAGATGTTTCAGCAAAAAGGCGGTTATGAAGATTTTACGGTGGAAGCGCTTGATTTGTATGAGTTTATTGAGTGGTTTGATGACCTAACTGACGAGAAAATAAAGATTGGTGTTTTCCCGACTCCTGAATTTCAATGTGCGGTATTAACACCGGAAAGAGTAAAGGAAGACCTCAGCAAAGAATTTGAAAAAGAAAAAGGTGAATGAAGGTTTTCATTCCCAGTTATAGAATATGGCCCGCAAGTTATTATTAGGAAATGTTCATGTCGAAGGCATCAATACCTACGAGGTATACCGCAAGCACGGCGGGTACAGTTCGGTTGAGAAAGCCTTGAAAAAAATGACCCCGGACGAAGTAGTTGAGGAGGTAAAGAAAAGCGGATTGAGGGGTAGAGGAGGCGCTGGTTTCCCAACCGGACTTAAATGGTCGTTTTTGGCCAAGCCGGAAGGAGTGCCCCGCTATCTTGTTTGCAATGCAGATGAAAGCGAACCTGGCACGTTCAAGGATCGCTACCTGATGGAGAAGATCCCCCATTTGCTTATTGAGGGCATGATTACCGCCTCTTATGCACTGGGAGCCAATACCTCGTTTATTTACATTAGAGGAGAATATAGCTGGATCCTTTTTATTCTGGAAAAAGCCATTGCCGAGGCTTATGACAAAGGATGGCTCGGTAAAAACATCAAAGGCTCGGGGTATGACCTGGATTTGTATGTAAATATTGGCGCCGGGGCTTATATCTGCGGGGAAGAAACTGCTCTTTTGGAAAGCCTGGAAGGCAAGCGCGGAAACCCCAGGATCAAGCCTCCGTTCCCGGCTGTAAAAGGGCTTTGGCAGTGCCCTACTGTTGTAAACAATGTAGAAACCATCGCTGCAGTCGTTCCCATTGTAAATGACGGTGGTGATGAATATGCGAAGATCGGTATTGACAAAAGCACAGGTACCAAACTGATTTCTGCCAGCGGCAATATCCGGCACCCTGGGGTTTATGAGATAGAACTTGGTATGACGGTAGAAAACTTCCTGTACTCAGATCAGTGGTGTGGAGGCATGAAGAACGGTAAGAAGTTGAAAGCCCTTGTCCCCGGTGGTTCTTCAGTACCCATTTTACCACACTATCTGGTGACCAAAACGGCCAAAGGCGACCAAAGGCTCATGACGTATGAGAGCCTCGCTGATGGCGGCTTTGAGTCTGGCTCCATGTTGGGCTCTGGCGGATTTATTGTGTATGATGAAGACCAGTGTATTGTCCGTAACACCTGGAATTTCAGTCGTTTCTATGCGCATGAATCCTGTGGTCAGTGTTCACCATGCCGGGAAGGCACCAGTTGGATGGAAAAAGTGTTGCATCGCCTGGAGAACGGACAGGGTAAAATGAGTGATATTGATTTGCTGGCGGATGTAGCCAAAAAAATCGAGGGAAATACCATTTGTCCACTTGGAGATGCTGCAGCATGGCCGGTTAGTGCCGCTATTCGCCATTTCCGCGATGAATTTGAATGGCACGTGAAAGACCCGCAAGGCTGTATGCAACGCAACTACGGTCTGGCTCATGTACCCATTGAAAACCAACTTATTAATGCCTAACTAAAATTGTACTTTTTCAATTTAATTGAGGAGCATGCCAAAAGTTACTATAGACGGAAAATCAATAGAAGTTGAGGAGGGTACAACCATCCTGAATGCAGCGCGGCAAATTGGCGGTGAACTTGTGCCGCCAGCCATGTGCTATTATTCCACACTGAAAGGTTCGGGAGGTAAATGCCGTACTTGCCTGGTGAAAGTGACCAAAGGTTCGGACCGAGACCCCAGACCCATGCCCAAACTGATGGCTTCCTGCCAGACGATGGTAATGGATGGCATGGAAGTGGCCAGCGCAACAGATGAGTCGGTAACCAATGCCAGAGCTGCGGTAACAGAATTTCTGTTAATAAATCACCCACTTGATTGCCCTATCTGCGACCAGGCGGGTGAATGTCACTTGCAGGACCTGGCATTTGAGCATGGAAAATCCAATACAAGATTTGAATTTGAGCGCCGCACTTTTGAGAAAATCGATATCGGCCCGTACATCAAGCTGCACATGACCCGCTGCATAATGTGCTGGCGCTGTGTGTACACTGCCCAGCAATTGACACCGGAACGTGTGCATGGTATTATTGGTCGGGGGGATCATGCAGAGATTAGCACCTACATTGAGAAATCAGTTGAAAGCGAGTTTAGTGGAAATGTGATTGATGTTTGTCCTGTTGGGGCATTAACGGATCGGACATTCAGATTCAAAAGCCGTGTCTGGTTCCTGAATCCAATGGACGCACACCGAGATTGTCCAACTTGCTCTGGAAAAGCGGTCGTATGGATGTATGGCGGTGATATTTACCGGGTGACAGCGCGTAAGGATAAATACGGAGAAGTACATGATTTCATTTGCAACACCTGTCGTTTTGAGAAAAAAGATAAAAATGACTGGATTGTAGAGGGACCACGAGCCATAGACCAACACTCTGTAATTTCCCAAAATCACTACGATCAGGGATCCATCACGGTGGTTTAATTTGATAAATCAGGTAAAAATGAAAAACATATTGGCCGGTATTTGTGTGCTGTTGTTCTTTTCCTATTGCGGGGATGGAGATAAGTCGGCTGTACAATCAAAAGCAGTGTCAGCCAATGGATTACCTGAAGCAGATTCAGTTGCCATTGCCGATGCACTGCACCAGTTTTTCAAATGGTATGGCAAAACCGGCATTCACCTGATCAATCAATTCAACTTTGTTGATCAGAGTGGAAAACACCCCAAACTCAATGAAGCAACGCTGGACAAATACCTGGCAGAATTCCAAAAAAGCGGCGCCATCTGTCCCGAGTTTCTGGATAATGAAAAAAGCTTTTACACAGCGTGTGCAAAATCTTGGGAAGAAGAAGAATCCGGGGAGGTAATCTCCTGCATGGATTACGATCGGTATTACTGCAGTCAGGATTTTGATGGATCAGAATACAACTTCGCAAGCATCAATGCGCGCATTGTGGGAGAAAGAGCCAAAGCAAGACTTCTGCTCAGTCCGGGAGGTCCAAACGGAGGACCCAGATCTTTTGAGATGAAAAAAGAGAATGGGAAATGGTGGCTTGCTAAAGTAAAATGCGAATAAAACATCGCCCAGGTTAGGGTGACCTATATACAGTTACAGCATGATTGCTACACTACTTTTTATTACAGCAGCGGTACTGCAAAAAATGGCTTTGATCCTCATCGTATTTGCCATTACGCTGGGTATTGCAGCTTATTCAACCTACGGTGAACGGAAGGTGGCAGCCTTTATACAGGATCGCCTGGGTCCGGATCGCGCAGGTCCATTTGGTATCCTGCAACCACTGGCTGACGGGGTCAAAATGTTTACCAAGGAAGACTTTATTCCGGAAGGGTCTAATCGCTTGTTGTTTATTCTGGGACCGGGAGTGTTCATTTTTGTGGCGCTCATGACCTCTGCGGTTATTCCATGGGGTACTGTTTTTACCGGATTTGGACTAAACCTTGACCTGCAGGTAACCGATGTGAACATTGGCATCTTGTATGTCATGGGGTTTGTCTCCCTGGGTGTTTATGGAATCATGATCGGCGGCTGGGCTTCCAATAACAAGTATTCCCTTTTTGGAGCGATCCGTGCCAGTTCACAAATGATATCCTATGAACTCGCCATGGGACTGAGCCTTATTGCGGTTATCATGCTTACCGGCACGTTGAGCCTGAGAGGCATTGCCGATGGTCAGGCAGGAACCTGGCTTGGCTTTATTCCACAGTGGAATGTAATTGCACAGCCATTGGGCTTTTTTATATTCTTTATTTGTGCGCTTGCGGAGACAAACCGCGCGCCGTTTGACCTGCCGGAATGTGAAACTGAATTGGTAGGCGGCTATCACACAGAGTATAGTGCCATGAAGCTCGGCTTCTTTCTGTTTGCCGAATACATCAACATGTTCATTTCCTCCGCAGTTATTGCTACCGTTTATTTTGGAGCCTATCATTTCCCGGGCATTAACCCAGACTGGATGTGGGGACTGATGGGCACGATCGTGATTTTTGCCAAAACCTTCTTTTTTATATTTGTCTTTATGTGGATCCGCTGGACACTGCCGAGGTTCCGCTATGATCAGTTGATGCATTTGGGCTGGAAAGTGCTTATTCCACTGGCCATATTGAATATGTTGTTGACAGGGGGCGCTTCCCTGCTGTTTTGAAATTGAACAAAAACCTAGTTGTCGAAAATATGCAATCACTTACAAACCGTTCAAAGCCCGTTTCCAATAAAGAAATGACTTTCTGGGAGCGTATCTATTTACCGGCTATTTTGGGTGGTTTATGGACAACCCTGAAGCACTTCCTTAAAACGCTGTTTGGGAAGGCAAGTACCGTACGCTACCCGGATGAAAAAAGAGAGTTTGCTCCGGTTTACCGTGGCTGGCATGTGCTGAAGCGCGATGATCAGGGTCGGGAGAATTGTACAGCCTGCGGGCTTTGTGCTGTGGCTTGTCCGGCTGAAGCCATTACCATGGAGGCAGCAGAAAGGCAAAAAGGAGAAGAGAACTTATACCGGGAAGAAAAGTATGCGGCTGTATATGAGATCAATATGTTGCGTTGCATCTTTTGCGGCCTTTGTGAAGAAGCCTGTCCAAAGGAAGCCATATTCCTCACCGACAGATTGGTGCCAAGTGATTATGTGAGACAGAACTTCATTTTCGGAAAGGAATTGCTCGTGGAAGGTGTGGAGCCAGAAAAACGGATTGATGTGAGTAAAAGGCAAAAGCACGTTACTGAGGCGAGATAAAGAATTGCGGGCTTGCATTTTTAAGTTTCGGGGCCCGGAACAAGCGTTAGACCAACTATATGGAACAATATTTATTTTACACATTAGCAGCCATTACCATAATGACCTCTCTGCTCATGGTTTTCACCAAAAACCCTGTGCACAGTGTTATTTATTTGATCATTACCTTTTTTCTGATTGCCGGTCAGTATGTGTTGCTTAATGCCCAGTTCCTGGCAGTAGTGCACATCATTGTGTATGCCGGAGCTATAATGGTGCTTTTCCTCTTTGTTTTAATGTTACTAAACCTCAATGAAGATACGGAACCCAGAGCATCTGCTATGTGGAAACTCATGGCGGGTATAGGTTCCGGCTCCCTTTTGATAACTTTTGTTGGAGCATTCCGGGGAAGCATTCAGGTGAACATACCGGAACAAGGCAATCCCAAGATCGGACTCGTAGAGAACCTCGGCAGAGTCTTATTCAGGGATTTTGTGGTGCCATTTGAAATAGCCGGAATTTTGTTCCTGGCAGCCATGGTTGGTGCTGTGCTGGTTGGTAAAAAAGAAAATAAACTATAACAGACAAAAGACCAGAAGCGATGCTCGAAATTATACGAACCATACCCATAGAACATTACGTGATCTACAGTTCCATTCTGTTTGCCATAGGTGTATTCGGAGTGCTGGTTCGCCGTAATGCCATTGTGGTATTAATGTGTATTGAGCTTATGCTCAATGCGGTGAATTTGTTGCTGGCGGCATTTTCTACCTATCTCTCAGATGCTCAGGGTCAAATAATGGTGTTTTTTATCATGGTGGTTGCTGCCGCTGAAGCAGCAGTCGGGCTGGGTATTCTGGTCATGATCTACCGAAATACGAAAAGCACAGATATTCACTTATTGGATAATCTCAGGAATTAAGCATGAATTCAATTGTAGCCTATATACCCTTTTTGCCGCTTATTGGCTTTGTCATCAACGGATTGTTTGGCAAACAGATGAGCAAGTCCATGGTTGGGATCATTGGATCCGGGACTCTGCTGGTTTCCTTTATCCTGAGCGTACTTTGCTTCAACCAGGTAGCCGCTTCCGGCCCTATTGAATATACCCTGTACAACTTCTTTTCTGTAGACACGCTCAGTATAGATTTTGGTTTTCTGGTTGATCAGCTTTCTGTTTGGATGATGTTGATTGTAACAGGCGTGGGATTCCTGATCCATGTATACAGCATTGGCTATATGCATGACGATGAAGGATTTTACAAGTTCTTTGCTTACCTCAACCTGTTCATTTTCAGCATGTTACTGCTTGTCATGGGCAATAACTTCCTGATGCTGTTTTTCGGTTGGGAAGGCGTCGGGCTTTGTTCCTACCTATTGATAGGATTTTGGTACAGCAACCGCGAATTTGGCAAAGCAGCCCGAAAAGCCTTTATCATGAACCGGGTAGGCGACCTCGGATTGCTGCTTGGCATATTTTTGATTTTCAAAATATTTGGATCGCTCAATTATACAGCAGTGTTTGGAGCGCTTTCTACAGTGCGCGTAGAGCCTGCTGTTATCACAACCATTTGCATCCTGCTTTTCATTGGAGCCATGGGTAAGAGTGCTCAAATACCCTTATACACCTGGCTGCCTGATGCAATGGCTGGTCCAACGCCTGTTTCTGCGCTTATCCACGCTGCAACCATGGTTACGGCTGGTGTATATCTGATCGCCCGCTGTAATCCGGTATATTCGCTTTCGCCGGATGCTATGGAGTTTGTGGCGCTAATTGGTCTGGTGACCAGCATTTTTGCAGCGATCATTGGCTTACGACAAAACGACATCAAAAAAGTACTGGCCTACTCTACTGTTTCCCAGCTTGGCCTGATGTTCCTGGCGCTTGGTATGGGTGCTTATGCAACAGCCATCTTTCATGTTACCACACATGCATTTTTTAAGGCTCTCTTGTTCCTTGCAGCAGGTAGTGTGATTCACGGCATGGGTGGAGAGCAGGATATCAGGAAAATGGGTGGACTGAGAAAAGCCATGCCCGTTACGTTCTGGGTATTTTTGATCGGCACATTTGCCATATCAGGATTCCCATTCCTTTCCGGCTTCTTTTCCAAAGACGAAATATTTGCCTTTACCTACGCACACGCCGGATGGTTGTGGTGGGGATTAGGAGTGATTGGAGGCTTGTTGACAGCTATTTACATGAGTCGTTTGCTGTTTGTCACTTTCTTTGGAAGTTTCAGAGGCACAACAGAACAGGAGCATCATTTGCATGAAAGTCCGGCAGTGATGACAGTTCCACTGATCATACTGGCTGTATTATCTGTGGTTGGCGGCTTGCTGAATACGCCTCATTTCCTTCACCTTGGAAACGAGCAGTGGCTGGCAAATTGGTTCTCTCAAATCATACCAATCAGCGAAATTCATTTGGATGCGGCAACTGAATGGCAATTAATGAGCATAACCACCCTATTGGCGCTGGCCATCATCATAGGAGCCTATTTCATTTATCAGAAAAAATCCAATTTGCCACTTGCTGATGAATCTGTGAAAGGGATTACCAAGCTAATTGCCAATAAGTTTTATGTAGACGAATTGTACGATTGGCTTTTTGTCAAACCGCTTGCCTGGCTGTCAAAAATATTCTACTATTTCGTTGATATTCAGGGCATTGATGGCATTGTAAACGCCATCGGAAGTGGCATTCGGCGTTTAGGGGCTGGTTTTAGGAAGTGGCAAAACGGAAATGTCGAATATTACCTGTTGAGCATGGTTGCGGGAATTGTAATTGTGCTCTTAACGATCATTTTCCGATGAGCAGGTATTTACCCGAAAACCTCGAAATACCAATTTGTATCGAATCAAAGAATAACTGACGGATGTCATTGATATTTATACTCATTCCTCTGGTAGTCTCTGTCTTATTGCTTTTCAGCAAGGCTACTGCATCCCGGCAAATTGCACTGGTTGCCGCTATTGCCAATCTTATTCCAACGATTTATTGTCTGGGATGTGATTACAGCCGTGGCATGAACTGCACATTTGATGTTCCCTGGGTAGATTCCGCTGGAATCAGCTTCAGCCTGGGCATGGATGGAATTACCATGGTCATGTTATTGCTGACAAACCTGGTAGCTCCCTTGATTATTCTCAGTAGCTGGAGCAGAAAATTTGAAAATGAATCGCGGTATTACGGCCTGGTATTATTGATGCTATCAGCCTTGAATGGCGTATTTCTGGCTCAGGATGGCTTGCTTTTCTATGTTTTTTATGAAATGGCGCTCATCCCTATTTATTTCATCTGCGCCATTTGGGGAGGCCAGGACCGCATTCGGGTGACACTTAAGTTTTTTGTGTACACCTTCATTGGCTCCCTATTCATGTTGCTGTCACTACTATACTTGTATTTGAATACGCAGGCACCCGTGGCAGGAGCGCTGGCAGAAGCAGGCGCTCAACATTCATTTGCCTGGGCCGATCTGCTGAAAGTACAACTTTCACCGGAGGTGGCTACCTGGGTAATGCTTGGCTTTATGCTGGCTTTTGTTGTTAAAATGCCGGTTTTCCCATTCCACACCTGGCAGCCAGATACGTATGTGGTGGCACCAACAGGTGGCACCATGCTGCTCTCAGGCATCATGCTGAAAATGGGTACTTACGGTGCTATCAGATGGATGATGCCGCTGGCGCCTGAGGGAGCGCATACCCTTATTCCGGTTTTCATGGTCCTGGCAATTATTGGTATCGTATATGCCAGCATAATCGCTGTTAAGCAAAGTGACCTGAAACGTCTGATTGCTTATTCCTCCATCGCGCACGTTGGGCTTATCGCAGCAGGTATTTTCGCCTGGAACAAGACTGGTTTACAGGGAAGCATCATACAAATGCTCAACCACGGCATCAACGTGGTGGGGCTATTCTTCATTGTAGATATTATTGAGTCGAGAATGGAAACCAGGTCGCTTTCTGAGCTGGGTGGAATAGCCAAATCAGCACCAAAATTTGCCACGCTGTTTATGGTTATCATGCTTGGCTCGGTTGCAGTACCGCTTACCAATGGTTTTCCCGGAGAATTCCTGTTGCTGAACGGTGTTTGGAACTACAATTACTGGATGGGAGCAATAGCAGGACTCACCATCATTTTCGGGGCTGTTTATATGCTTAGGGCTTACGGCCTGGTTGCTTTTGGAGAAACAAATGAACAAACGGCCCAATTCAAGGATGTCGATACAAGAGAAATGTTGATTCTGGGAACCATTGCCATACTTGTTTTAGTATTGGGCTTTTTCCCTGGTCTGATCCTGAATATTTCAGATGCCAGCGTTAACCAGATAATGAGTTCAGTGCCGTGGTAGTAAATCATCAACCCTAATCAAATGGAATTTCAAATAAAGGACTCTGACTTTATTCCCTTAAATAACCTGCTGAAGGTACTACGGCTGGTTGGCACAGGTGGGGAAGCCAACATTAGAATAGAGCATGGTGAGGTAAAAGTGAATGGAGAAGTTGAGTTTCAAAAAAGAAAAAAACTGAGAAATGGTGATCTGGTGAATTTTGAGGATGTAACCATTAAGATCATTTGATATTCAGGAAAAATCGCAGATTAAAAAATGACTGCATTACTTATATTATTTTTCACAGCGCTGGTTACCCTTTTTGCCGGACTTTCAAAGAGCAAAACGGCGTTACAGCCCATAGTATTGACTGGATGCGCGCTGGCCATAGGCTCGCTGGCATTCGACTTGTATGATTACCAGGGCTCTTTACAACGCTGGGCAGATCTTAGCAATATGCTCCGTTTTGATTCATTTTCACTGAGCTTTGGACTGGTTGCGGTGATCTCCAGTTTTCTGATCATAGCGCTATCCGGCTATGCCTTCCGGGATCTGAACCAAAGCCTGGGAGACAATTATGGTCTGATCCTTTTCAGTCTTTGCGGGGCGTTGTGCATGCTTTCCTTTACCAATATCGTAATGCTCTTTCTGGGCATAGAAATACTTTCCATCCCACTATATGTATTGGCCGGAAGTCGCCGATCACAGCCAAAAGGAAATGAAGCAGCCTTGAAATATTTCCTCATGGGGGCCTTTGCTACTGGAATCTTATTGTTCGGCATAACCCTGGTATATGGCAATACCGCCAGTTTTGATCTGGCAAGTATTTCCAGAAGCATAGAAAATGGAGTCAGCTCTCCCATTATGTTGCATGTGGGTATCGCTTTGATAATGATCGGTTTGAGCTTTAAGGTTTCTGCAGCACCCTTCCATTTTTGGGCGCCTGATGTGTATACAGGAAGTCCGAGTCTGGTTACATCCTTTATGGCTACAGTGGTAAAAACCGCTGGATTTGCAGCGTTTTTCAGGTTGTTCTCCACCGCATTCGCATCAGTAGAATCGACCTGGAGTTTTCCGCTGGCCATTATTGCTGCGCTTACCATGACCTTGGCCAATACGACGGCCTTGTTCCAAAGTAATTTCAAACGCCTGATGGCATACTCCTCGGTTGCCCATGCAGGATATCTGTTATTGGCCATTCTCGCCATTGACAATGCAGGAGCGGGAAATGCGCTTATGTTTTATCTGCTGACTTATTCAATTGCCACCATTTGCGCGTTTGGTGTGTTCATTTTAGTTTCCGGACAAAAAAGGGACAATTCAATTGAAGCGTTTAACGGGTTGGGAAAAACAAACCCTTTTCTGGCAGCAGTCGTTTCGGTTTCGCTACTTTCTTTGGCAGGTATTCCGCCTCTTGCGGGTTTTTTTGGCAAATACTTCCTGTTTACTGTTGTGTTTGAAAAGTATCCGTGGTTGGTGACGCTTGCAGTTATCAACTCAGCCATTTCCATCTACTATTACTTCAAGATCATTGCAGCTGCTTATTTTACCAAAGCAGAGACAGAACTTGAAAATGAAAAGGTAGTTGTTTCTACCGGCGTTCGGTGGGCAGCTATCATTGGCCTCGTGCTCATGATTATGTTGACTATAATGCCTGGAAGTGTCTATACTCTTATGTAGGAAAGTAGACATTACACATCACCGATTACTCAATTATCCCTCATGAAAATATTTCGCATTCTTTCAGCCATTGCCATCGTAGCAGTAATTCAGTCTTGCCAGTCAGACTCAAAGCCCGGGTCAATCCCCAAACCGACGGCTGTTAATGAGGCTCCTGTAACACCAAGGCCATCGGTTTACCTGTACATGGTAATGGTTGACAATCTGAATTTACGCGAACAGCCAAACAAAAGTGGCCGGGTGATCGTGCGTTTTCCGGAAGGCTCCTTTGTAGAGGGAACGGGTGTAATTTCCGACAACAAAGAAGAGGCCACACTACGGGGTATTCCTTACAACGAACCCTATTTTCAGGTAAAAACAAGTGACAATCAAAATATTGGTTGGGCGTATAGTGCCGCTCTAAAGCCTGTGTATACCGGGGCAATATCGACACGTCCGGATTTAAACAGATTGAGCAAGTTATCGGCATTCCTGAAAACGCTGGATGTTACAAAACTGGAAAACGGAGGAAAGGCGATAGAGTTTGTCAAAACAAATTATGCAAGCAGCAGCGGCACCCTGGCCGATGCCGTTTTTGTGATGCTGGAGAATTTCCTGTCCACCATGGAACGGGAAGGCATGTTCTATAAGGAAACCGAAGATTTTACATGGACTGACAGCGATTTCGAAGACATTTTCCAGGATCGATTTGACATGAATAAATACCCGCTTACCAAGAAATATGGTCAAAACGGCTTCAGAATGGAAGCGGCAGAGGGATCGGTATTCCCTGTGGTCGACTGGTTTAAACTTGGCGACTTTTTTGTTGGCAGGGTTACACCACCCATGAAAGAGTATCTTGAACAATCCATAGCGGAGCTAAAATCTTATGCTTATGACGATGGTGGAATTGTAATTGGACTGGATACCATTGCACAGCGCGCGATTTTTTGGGAAAAGTTCAACCAGATGAACCCATATTTTGTTCGTGGTTATGAAACAAAGGAAACGGAACGCTGGCTCCGCATGGTTTTGGTTAGCGGTACAGACAATACACCCGTTTTTGATTATGACAACAACAAAATAACGGATGACTTCAAGAAAGTCTGGGCGATCATTTTGGATAAATATCCTGGAACCCAACTGGCCAAAACAGTGAAAGAATTTTCGGATCTGTGTGCCGCCGAGGGTGGAAAACGGACCCAAAAGGTAGAGGACTGGCAAAACAACTTTGCCAATAGAACCGGGGAATAGAAAGTACGAAGAGTGTAGCCTCGCCCCAAATACAATTTTCACATGCGCAAACTGCTCCAATATTATGCACCCTATAAACGACTTATCGGGCTTGCTGTGATTTGCAATCTCCTGATGTCTGTTTTTATGGTGATCAGCATTCCGGTATTGCAGCCTTTTCTTCAAATATTGTTCAATCCGGGAGAACTCAAAGAGCCTGTTGGAAACAATGCCCAACAGGGATTGGAAGCAAAGTTGAATCATTTTTTCTCCCAGCTAATTACAGACCACGGAAGAGAAGATGCCTTGCTCATCGTTTGTGTATTTCTCGTAATTACCTTTTTGGGGAAAAATATTTTCCGCTATTTATCCATGTATTACCTGGCTCCTGTCAGAAATGGAATAGTACGTGACCTCAGACAAAAACTTGTCGCCAAAACAGTAGCCCTGCCACTTTCCTATTTTTCGGAAGAAAGAAAAGGGGATCTTATGAGCAGGGTTTCAGCAGATGTCCAGGAGGTGGAATGGAGCATAGTTAGTGCTACTGTTGCCGTGGCACGTGAACCAATTGTAATTCTGGGAAGCCTGATTTTCATGATTTCCGTATCGCCTGGACTTCTTGTTTTTGTATTTGGACTTATGCTGTTCTCCGGATTAATCATTGCAGGTGTTGGTCGGTCCCTGAAAAAGCAATCAGGTGAAGCCCAGCAAAAACTTGGATTGATAGGATCACTGCTAGAAGAAACCCTGGGAGGCTTGCGCATCATTAAAGGTTTCAATGCCGAAAAATGGCAAGAGGAACGTTTTGCACGTGAGAATGATAATTACACAAGCACCCTAAACAAAATCTACCGCCGCCGTGATCTGGCCTCTCCCCTGTCGGAGTTTTTAGGTATTGGAGCTGTTTCAGTTCTACTCTGGTTCGGCGCCAAACAGGTCTTTTCCGGCGAAATTTCTGCCGCTACTTTTATCACCTTCCTCTACGCTTTTTACAACATAATTGAACCGGCAAAAGCCCTTTCATCGGCCTCTTATGGTATAAAAAAAGGACTTGGTGCACTGGAAAGAGTGGAAGCAGTTTTAAACGCTGATCTAAAAATATACAGCAAAGATGACGCCTTGAAAGTCAGTTCCTTTGAAGATAAAATTGTGTTCAAAAACGTTTCCTTTAGATATCAGAACTCCGAGGAAAATGCCCTCAGCAACATCAGTTTTGAACTTAAGAAAGGGCAAACCATAGCATTGGTTGGTTCCTCGGGCGCCGGAAAAAGCACCATAGCAGACTTATTGCCCCGTTTTTTTGATGTTTCCGAAGGACAAATACTGATTGATGGGAAAGACATTCGTGACTTACATCTTCAAGATTTACGTAACTTGATGGGTATTGTCAGTCAGGACGCCATCTTATTCAATGACACAGTCTGGAACAATATTTCTTTCTCTACCATTGATATCCTGAGAGAATCATTAACGAAAAAAGAAATAGATGAGGCGATTGAAAACGCTGCCATAGCCGCCAATGCCCATGAATTTATTGAACATTTGCCCCAGGGATATGAGACAAATATTGGGGACCGGGGTGGAAAATTAAGCGGTGGACAGCGGCAGCGCCTTACCATTGCCAGAGCATTATTAAAAAATCCTCCTATTCTGATCCTTGACGAGGCAACGTCTGCGCTCGATTCTGAGTCTGAGAAACTGGTGCAAGCCGCGTTGGAAAGGCTGCTGGAAAATCGGACGGCTCTGGTTATTGCGCACAGGTTAAGTACCGTGCAATATGCCAGTGAGATCATAGTGCTGGACTCCGGTCAAATTGCTGAACGAGGTACGCACACAGAATTGATGAAGAAAAGTGGAATTTACAAAAAGTTAGTAGAGTTGCAGGCTTTATAAATGCTACCATTTGGGAATCAATTACTTATAAAGGCAATATTGTTTCCTGAACTACAAATAACAAATAAATTTCATGTAATTATTTCTGGCACATAATAGCCAAGTCTTGAACTTTTGCAGGGCTACCGGCAAATGAAAGATATTCCTTGTATCTTTGAAGCCAATCCGAAACGACCTAATCCAACTTCTCAATTAGTCCTGAAACTGATTTTAAACAGCAAACAAATCCGATGAAAAGAATGCTACTTGCAGCTTTTTCCGCACTTTGCCTTAGCGCCTCAGCCCAAATTACCATTACCAACGCCACCTTCCCGGTCGCAGGTGACACCCTTGTTTATTCTGTAGATAACAATCCGGTTGGAATTAATCCGGCAACAGCCCCTGGCACTGATCAGGTGTGGATGTTTGGTTCATTAACGGAAGATGCGGTTGAAAGCACTGTATTCAGTGCGGCCAATACTGGTATGCATTCCATAGAATTTCCCGGAGCGGAGTTAGTAATAAAAAATATTGCAGGGGAAAGTTATTTCAACGTTACTTCAAGCCAGTTCGAGGCACTTGGATTCGCAGGAACAGATCCTAATGGATTTGGACTAGATGTTAATATACACTATACACCTTCACTTTTAGAGCGTTGGTCACCCATGATGTTCTTAGACCTGAAGAACATTACATCAAGCCTTAGTATGGTTTTCCCAACAGACCAGCCCCCACTCGACGCCTTTTTTGCTGGGCTACCGGTAAATGTGGATTCCATGAGGATAAGAAGAACCACCGCCAGACAGAATGTAGTCAATGCCTGGGGAACCTGTCAAATCCCGGGCGGCAGTTACCCAGTGCTTAGAAATAAACAAACAGACTATATCACAACCGCCTTGGATTTGCATGCTGAGCCAATTCCAGGCTTTGGATATTTCTGGGTTGATGCTACCAATTTCATCCCACCTGGTAGCGGTGGTGGACTTGGTGACCTTATTGGAACCGACACTGTAGTGACTTACAAATTTTTAAGCGGCACAGAAAAGGAAGAAATTGCCAGCGCCCAGATGAATAATGATCAAACTATGGTTGCAAACGTACGGTACAAAAAACTTGCTACTACCGATGCAGCCGATCTGACTGCTCCTGGTACGGCGAGCATTTCAGCATTTCCAAATCCAGCCATCGACTGGGTGCGGTTTGATTATGTGAACCTTCCATCTGATGAATACACCCTGAAAATATTCAACATCATTGGTAAGGAAGTTTGGAAAGAAACGTATCAGTTAACCGGTACAGATCATTTCCGTGTTGAACTGGATAAGTTCAAGAAAGGAACCTACCTCTACAGTCTGGCCAATAAGAAAGGCAACGTAATAGGTACAAAACGACTGGTTGTTTTAAAGCCATAATAGCCACCTGAGCATGCGGTCATTTGAACCAAAGATGAAAAAATATTGGTTCGACATTCTAATTTACGGGTTGTCACTTGGACTCCTGCTCACAGCAATCCAGTTTTTCCAATACAAGCTGGTTTTTCTGCACGGAGCTTTTGACTGGTATGCCGCTGTCATTGCGATAGTTTTTTGCACACTGGGTATTTGGGCGGGTTACCAGTTAACCCAAAAGAAAAAGGCATCTGCCGGGGCACAACCCGCAGATGCCTTTGAAGTTTCATCGGAGGCCGTAGAAAAACTGGGTATTACTCCCAGAGAACTAGAAGTGCTTCAACTTATTGCCAATGGTCACAGCAACCAGGAAATTGCGCAATTGCTTTTTGTTTCTTTGAATACTGTTAAAACCCACATCTCAAATGTCTTGTCGAAGTTGAATGCCCAGCGGCGAACGCAAGCCATTCAACGAGCCAAGGATGAGGGCCTCCTGCCTTAGAAATCATCTCACCCAAAATGGTGAATTACCCTATTACACTTCAATTCACTCAAAAGTATGAGTGCAATTTTGGGATGAATGCCTTGTTTTGCAGCAGTTCTAACAAAAATTTTCTGACTTATGAGAAAAACAATACTTACGTACGGCCTGATTTCAGGTCTCATCACATCCCTCCTTATGGTAGCCTTTTCCATCTATTTCAACAAAACATCAAGTTTTGAATACGGAGAAATCATTGGCTATACCAGTATCTTAATGAGTATGCTATTTGTCTTTTTGGGAGTGAAAGCATTCAGAGATAAACTGCAAAATGGCCGCATCACCTTTAGAAAAGCATTTCAGGTAGGAATCCTGATCTCTATTATTTCTTGCTTATTCTATGTCATCACTTGGTTGATCCTTTATGAAACAACTATGTCAGATTTCATGGAACAATACTCCAATCATATGCTGGATAAATTACAAGCAAGTGGTGCCACCCCTGAAAAGATTGCGGAGGAAACAGAAAAAATGGAGTATTACAAAGAAATGTACAAAAATCCTCTGTATCGCTTTCTCTTTACCTTCATTGAACCGTTTCCAGTTGGTTTGCTGGTAACGTTAATTTCGGCAGCTGTTTTGCGAACAAAGACATCAGAAGCATAAAATCATTCAACCAGCATTACTATGAAAAGAGTTACAGGAATCGGAGGCGTTTTTTTTAAATGTCAGGACCCCGAAAAAGTCAAAGCCTGGTATAAAGACCATTTAGGCCTTGATACAGACCAGTACGGAACCACCTTCGAATGGCGTTTGGCTGAGGAACCCGACAAAAAGGGATACACACAATGGTCGCCTTTTTCTGCCGGTACCAAGTATTTTGAGCCATCCCAAAAAGAGTTCATGATCAATTACAGGGTGGAAAACCTTGAGGTGCTCGTCGAACTGCTAAAAAAAGAAGGAGTTACGGTTTTGGATGCCATCGAGTCTTACGACTATGGTAAATTTGTTCACATCCTGGATCTTGAGGGGAACAAAATTGAGTTATGGGAGCCTGTTGATGAAAAGTTTGAGGAAGTAGTGGATGGAAAGACAAATTAAGCCAATTCGTTAAAAGTGGTTAAAAGCCGTTACAAAAAGGTGAATATCCCGGGATATTCACCTTTTTTCTTGCCAAATCGTGAATTGAACTGTAACCTTGTTACGCCTGAATACGTCGTGTTACTATTCAAATCAAACAAACAACATCACCTTATTAACGGCATCAAGTTATGAAGTACACAAAATCAATTTTACTTGCCCTTGCTTTATTATCCTCTCTCCAGATTTTCGCACAAAAAGAAGAAACCGTCATAGGTTCCAGAGGTCTTGGATTTTCCGGAATCTGGGGTGGATACAAACATCAGCTAACTCAGTTTGGCGACAAAACCAGCTACGTAAACGGCGGTTGGTTCGGACTGGAGTTTGGAAAATCTCTTTTGGTTGGTTGGGGACATTATTCCTTAATTGATCAGTTTAAATGGGATGAGATCCAGAATCAGGAATTTGATATGAGATGGAAACAGTTTGTCCTGCAATACGGATTTAAAAACTTCAAAGCTATCCACCCACAGATCGGATTTGAAATTGGAAGAGGAAAGGTAGAACTTGGTGATGTGACTGACAGAATTTTGGTGATGCAACCATCTGCCGGTGTTGAGATCAACGTTTTCCGCTGGTTCCATTTTGGTCTCGACGGGGGCTACAGAATGGTAAGAGATGTTTCAGTAGCCGGATTGAGTAACGAAGCCCTGAGTGGCTGGTATGGTCAGGCAACGCTGAAGTTCGGATTCTCATGGGGTCGCTACCGCAGCAAGAAATCCCCAAGCAGACCATCGCACTACGAAGACTAAGTGATTGTTGACATTGAATAACCGTCCATATATTGAGTCGCTCCGAGGTTTTTCGGAGCGGCTTTTTTTTATTCAATATTAACCTTGGAGATTGGATATTCCTTGTTGGTTATTGGATATTGAAAAAGGTTAAGGAATGTCCAACTCCCAAGGTTTCGTTGTAATGTGGCTAGTACACTATTTTCGCGAATCATTTCAATCGAAATTAATACCTGATTCAAACACTAATGACACCTCGCGCAGCCCTTTGGCTACTTCTTTTCCACCTACCAGGTCTGCTTTTGGCGCAATCCACCAGCAGCCTGCAAAAGCAATCAAAACAGCTATTAAGCAAAGGGGAATATGCAAAAGCTGCAAGTCTGCTGGAGCGCGCAGGGCGATTAAAAAACAGCGATCCGGATTTGCTGTTCCAGGCCGGTGAAGCATATAGGCGTGTACGTGATTACCAAAATGCAGCTAATTGCTATCAGAATGCTAGCGGCGATTCGAGATTCCCGCTGGCAGGCTTGTATTATGCGAGATGCCTGAAGCAGGAAGGATTGCTGGAAATGGCGCAAAAAGCTCTTGAAGACTTTGCCCTTAACTATCGCGGAAAAGAAAAAGCGTTGATTATAAACGTCGTTGAGAACGAGTTACGCGGTATAGAATTGGCGAAAAGTCTTGAAGAAAAAAAAATGGAACCAGGTGATTCTGTGGCTTGGTTAGGCTCTCCGGTTGCCAAAGCCAGAAATAACTTTGCTCCGATTCCATTTGGAGATACAATCCTATATTATTCGGAAGCTGTTGAGCCACAGTGCAGATTAATGAGATGCATACTCAAAAACGGTTCCTGGCAAAATCCCGAAATCGCCAGAGGATTACCGAGTAGTGCTGCGCAGAATTTCCTGAGTGGTTGTTTTTCAAGTGATGGACAGCGGTTTTATTTTGTTAGAACTGAATCCGCTCCTGTTGCTTCGAAAGGAAGCAGTTTGGAAGCTGGCAAGGGTACGCTGTATATGCTGAGCCGAGATATCAACGGTAGCTGGGAGTCGGAGCTTACACTACCCGATTACATAAACCTTCCTGGCTCTAGTAACCTTTGGCCATTTGTGTGCGAATCAGGAGATCAGGAATATTTGTTTTTTGCCAGCAACCGACCCGGTGGCATGGGTGGTTTTGACCTGTATGTTTGCCAGCGCTCCATCTATTCCCAGCATATGGATTTTTCTTTTCCGCAGAACTTAGGGAATGTAGTAAACACTGGCGCAGATGAAGCCAATCCCTACTTTGATGTTTTTTCCGGACGCTTGTGGTTCAACAGCATGGGTCATCCAGGGCTGGGAGGCCAGGATATTTTTTATTCCCATGGAATTAACCGAGACTGGTCAAAACCGGTTAACGCCGGGAAACCTATCAACTCCGGCGCTGACGATATGTTTTTTGTGCTTAAAAGAAATGGGCTAGGTGGATTTTTTGTATCAAACAGGAAAGCAGGCACTGAAAAGGAAGGCAATGGTGATGATGATCTGTTTGAGGTTTTTTTTAGGTAAGATTTTCAATTTCAAGTTACCCTCAAATTTCAGATTACCTTTGTGTCATGTCCCTATCCAGCCTCATCAAGCTGATCAGAATTGAGCATTGGGTAAAAAATTTGTTTTTGTTTATCCCTGCATTCTTTGCTGCCCGATTGTCAGAGCCGCTGATAATAGAGCACGCCTTGCTGGGCTTTCTTGCATTTTCAATGGTTGCTTCATCCGTGTATGTTTTGAACGACATAGTAGATGCTCCTAATGACCGCAACCATCCGGATAAATGCAGAAGACCGATAGCCAGTGGCGCCATTAGTCAGCAACAAGGAATAGTCATACTAGGCTTGTTGTTGTTACCAGGCATAGTTATTTCCGCATTATTAAGTCAGGGGATGCTTATTTATGCATCCATTTATTTTTTGATCAATGTAGCCTATTCTTTTTCGCTGAAACACATTGCCATTGTGGACATTTCCATCATTGGCGTTGGGTTTTTATTGCGCGTATTTGCAGGCGGGGCCGTGACTGGAGTGGAAGTTTCTCAATGGTTAATCATCCTTACATTTTTGATCGCGCTCATTTTGGGACTTGCCAAGCGCCGTGGTGAATATGTCGTGGCCATGGGTGAAAATAATTTTAGAAAAGCCCTGGAAGGATATAATCTGCCTTTCCTGGATATGTCAATGGTCGTATGTTCTACAGTGGCTGTTGTTGCTTATTTGATGTATTGCTTTTCCCCAGAGGTTACAAGCAGAATCGGCAGTGACAAAATATTCTACACGGCCTTTTTCGTGGTTACAGGTGTGCTGAGGTACTTACAGTTAACACTGGTTTTTAACAAAACGGAATCCCCAACACGGGCTTTGTTGCGCGACAGATTTTTACAGTTAATTCTTCTATCCTGGATTGCTAGTTTTATATGGTTGTTGTACGTGAAAAAATGGTTGGTATTGGTTGGATAATGATCATTTTTCAATCTTGTATCGAACCAACTACCTAGAATTAATTTTGCGCTCAGATTTCTCACAGATTTGGTTAGCAGATTTACTAAGATAAATATCCCGAAAAACGAATGAACACCATAAGTATCTCAAATTGAATATTATGTCTGATAAATTTATAAGAATAGCAGCAATTGTTGGGCTGCTTGCGGTAGCCATCGGTGCTTTTGGTGCGCATGGATTAAAACCAAAGCTGACAGAATACCAAATTACCATTTTCGAAAAAGGCGTAATGTATCAGTTTTTCCACACGATGGCTATGCTGGCTGTTGGAATACTACTTGGCGTAAAAACGGAAAGTGTGATGCTTAGAAGAGCTGCCTGGTTCTTTTTAGCTGGAATCATTTGCTTTTCAGGTTCGCTGTACCTGTTGGCCTGTAAGGATATTCTACCGTTTTCTGTTTCATGGGCAGGACCGATTACCCCGCTTGGCGGCCTTTGTTTTATGGCCGGTTGGTTTTTGTTGTTTTCAAGCGCCCTGAGCAAACGCACCTGATTTCACTTTCATAATGGTTAATTTAAGCTAATCAGGTACATTTAACTTGGTTAGATGCAACCTGTTATCAAAACCAATGTTTTGACACTTAATGTATGGTGATTTGTCAAGCCATCAATCGTAATACAAAACCAAGCCTGTAACTTATCTAGCTATCCTCTGTAATGAATGTAATGTCTAATCAAACCGTCTTTGTCCTTTTTTTACTGCTGATGACCTCAGCCTCATCTGCACAAACAAATACAAAACCTACTATTCTGACATCGGTCGATTATCAGATAAACGGCCAGGTTGTAGACGGCAATCAAGGCATGCCTCTTGCATACGCAAGTGTGGCGGTGTTTCGATCCATAGATAGTATTTCTGTAAGCGGTGCTTTAACTGATGAGGAAGGAAGATTTACTGTAAAAGTTGAGGCGGGAGTTTATTATGCGCGTGTGGATTATCTCGGGTATGATGCTATGGTGATCCCCAACATTTTGGTTGATGATTCTAAAGAGACGCTGGACCTTGGCAAAATTTCTTTGTACCCATCATCAACCAACCTGGATGAAGTTCTGATACAAGCTGAGAAAAGCAGCATCCAGATGACGCTCGACAAAAAAATATTCAATGTTGGCAAAGACCTGGGCAATGCAGGAGGCTCGGCTTCGGATATCCTGAATAACATTCCTTCTGTTCAGGTTGGACAGGAAGACGAAGTAAGTCTGCGCGGCAGTGAAAATGTACGTATTTTGATTGATGGCAAACCATCGGGATTATTGACATTTAAAGGCGCCGATGGTTTGCAACAATTGCAGGCCAGTATGATTGAGCGGGTTGAAATCATTACCAACCCATCTGCGCGATACGACGCTGAAGGCATTGGAGGTATTATCAATATTGTGATGAAAAAAGACCGCAGCAGAGGATTGAATGGTACATTCGACCTGACCCTTGGATATCCGGACAATTACAGCTTTGGTACAAATTTGAATTACCGAACTGAGAAACTGAATTTCTTTGCCGGCTATAGCCCAAATTATAAAAACACCCCGGGCCAGAATAGTTCATATCAGGAACTCTACACTCCGGATACCTTATTCATCTATGACTTGTATTCCAAACGGCACCGCAAACAATACTCACACAATTTCAGGTTTGGCGCCGATTACTTTTTCAATGCGAAAAACATACTGACAAGCGCATTTTCCTACAACAGGAGTCAGAATAACAGAACATCCATTGTTGAATACCGCGATTATATTTTTGATTTGGCCCAACCAACCAGCCTTAGTACACGGGAACAGGATCAGAAAGAAACCGAGCCAAACCTGGAATACAGTCTTTTGTACAAAAGGTCATTTAAAAGAGATGGCCATGAGTTGAGTGGTGAATTCCGATACATTGACAATTGGGAAGACTCCGATCAATTGTTTACCGAAAAATATTACCTGCCAGATGGATCAGCCAGCGGGGCTCCAGATTTTCTACAGGAATCGTTGAACAAGGAAACAGAAAAACAATACCTGTTCCAGATAGATTATGTAAAGCCTTTTGGCAAAGAGGGGCGATTTGAATTAGGAGTCAAAAGCACTTTCCGTGATCTTTCCAATGATTATCTGGTTCAAAGCTTTATTGATAATAATTGGGAAGCTGTACCTGGACTTGATAACAATTTCCTTTATAACGAGGATATACATGCGTTGTATGCCATTTTGGGAAATAAAAAGAATCGCTTCTCTTACCAACTCGGCCTGCGAACCGAACTAAGTGCCGTTACCACTACCCTGCTGGAAACTGCAGAAATAAATGACCGGGATTATAACAACCTGTTTCCAAGCGCCCATTTTACTTATGACCTTCCAAAAGACAATGCCATTCAACTGAGTTATAGTCGCCGAATTCACCGCCCCAGGTATCATGAGTTAAACCCATTTTTCACTTTCCGGGACAGCCGAAATTTTTGGAGTGGAAACCCGGATCTGAACCCTGAGCTTATTGACGCCTTTGAGATCGGCCACATTAAATACTTTGGAAATACCTCTCTGAGCAGTGCCTTGTATTACCGAATCACGAATGGCAAAGTCGATCGCATCAGACGGGTAGATTCACTTGGTTTTGCGAATACCCGACCTGAAAATCTGTCGGCCGAAAATGCCTACGGAGCGGAGTTTATTGTCTCCTGTTCACCTTACAAGTGGTGGAAACTGGATGGAAGCCTTAATTTTTTCCGTTCTATAATCACAGGTTCCCTGGACGGCATAAGCTATGATGCAGATACGTACAGTTGGTTTAGCACGCTTACCTCGCGGATAAGTATACTCCGCAAAACGGATTTACAAATCAGAGCTAATTTTGATGCACCCAGAACCACCACTCAGGGGAACCGGAAAGCGACTTCGTTTCTCGACATTGGCATAAGCCGGGATGTTTTCCGAAATAATGGCACCATCACCTTTAATGTTAGCGATGTTTTCAATTCCAGACGCTGGCGTGGCGTGACTCAGGGAGAGAATTTTTACAACAAATATGATTTCCAAAGACGCCCAACCCAGTATAATTTGTCATTGAATTATCGTCTTCACCAAAGCAAGAAAAAACCCGAACCGGGCCAGAAGCAAGAAGGCATGGAGGGAGGCGGTGATTTTTAAGCAGATTATTGGGGATCTGAATTTATTTTATTGAAGATGATTCAGTTTGGTAATTGTTCTTTCGTTTGCGAAGCAATTTTCCGACCTTTGCCGGCCCAATAAAATCCCATACCATTCACCTGAATTTTCTACACAAACATGTCTGAAAAAATAATCTTCTCCATGTCTGGCGTGAATAAAACATTCCCGCCAAGCAAACAAGTATTGAAGAATATCTGGCTTTCCTTTTTCTACGGAGCCAAAATTGGCGTTCTGGGTCTTAACGGCTCAGGGAAGTCGACGCTCCTGAAAATCATAGCCGGTCTCGACCAGAATTACGAAGGGAAAATCGAGTTTGAAAAGCAGTACAAAATCGGTTACCTGGCTCAGGAGCCTGTAATGGATGAAAACAAAACGGTTCGCCAAATTGTAGAAGAGGCCGTACAACCTATAGTTGACCTGCTGAAAGAAAATGAAGACATCGGCGAGAAACTGGGTACTGTAACCGACGATGATGAAATGATGAAGCTGATTGAGCGTCAGGGCGAAGTACTGGAGCAAATTGAAAATGCCGGTGGCTGGGAACTCGATTACCGTTTAGGCCTTTTCATGGATGCATTGCGTTGTCCGCCGGATGATCGTTTGATAAAAGTGTGTTCTGGTGGTGAACGCCGCCGTGTTGCGCTGGCTCGCTTGCTCCTTTCACAACCAGACATTCTGTTGCTCGACGAGCCAACCAACCACCTGGATGCAGAGTCTGTAGCCTGGCTGGAGCAATATTTGCAGAATTTCCCTGGAACGGTTATCGCCGTAACGCACGACCGCTACTTCCTCGATAATGTAGCAGGTTGGATATTAGAGCTCGATCGCGGTGAAGGCATTCCATGGCAAGGAAATTACTCCAGTTGGCTTGACCAGAAAGCGCGCAGACTGGAACAAGAAGAAAAATCTGAAGGCAAACGCCGTAAACAGCTTGAAAGAGAATTGGAATGGGTGCGCATGGGCGCCAAAGGACGTCAGGCCAAAGGAAAGGCCCGTTTGAACGCCTACGATAAAATGGCCGGCGAAGAAAGCAAGGAAAAAGAAGCCAAACTCGAATTGTGGATACCAAATGGTGCCCGACTGGGTGACAATGTGATTTCGGTAAAAGACCTCACAAAATCTTTTGACGACCGAGTACTATTTGAAAATCTTAGTTTCAGTATTCCAAAGAATGCCATTGTAGGCATCATTGGTCCAAACGGTGTGGGTAAATCCACGCTGTTTAAAATCCTGACTGGTCAGGAAAAGCCGGATACTGGTACCGTCAGCATTGGCGATACCGTTCAAATCAGCTATGTAGATCAGAGCCATGAAGCCCTGCTTCCCGAAAAAACGATTTATCAGATTGTTTCGGAAGGAAATGATCTTATCCAGGTTGGAAACGCTTCTGTAAATGCCCGTGCCTACCTGTCGAAATTCAATTTCGCAGGTGCCGACCAGCAAAAGAAACTGGGCGTGTGTTCAGGTGGGGAAAGAAACCGGGTTCACCTGGCCATGACGCTTAAAGAAGGCGGAAACGTACTGCTGCTCGATGAGCCGACCAACGACATTGATGTAAATACACTACGCGCACTCGAAGACGCACTGGATGATTTTGCCGGTTGTGTACTCATCATAAGTCACGATCGCTGGTTCCTCGACCGCCTGGCCACGCATATTCTATCATTTGAAGATGATGCTGAAGTTGTCTTTTTTGAAGGTAGTTTCAGCGATTACGAAGAAGCCAAGAAAGCGAAGCTGGGAGATATTACCCCACACAGACCGCGGGTTAAGCATATTCTGTAAAATCAGTCAACCCTCTGATATCAATTGATAAAGTTTAGGTGCAGCGCACCGTAATGTCTTTAGCATTTGATGTAAAATTATTTTTCAGGTGCAGCGCACCGCAACGTAAATCTATGTTGCGGTGCGCTGCACCTTCTTAATTTCGCTAAATTCACAAGCTATAGACATTTCGGTGCTCTGCGCCTTACTTTCTTGGTTCTATTCAGATCTCGCCAGAGCCATTCCTACATAAATTGTTACATCTGAGATTTGCAATTTGCATTTTACATCCCCATTGCTGCTACACCGCCCATAAATACAAAAGCGAGGAAGCCAAGCAAATAGAAACCAAGCATCACACAGATCATTATTCCAAACAAACGAACATTGTTCCGAAGGTTCATCCAGGCTTTTTCAAAAGCTGTTTGATCCGTAAAGTTTATTGAACGTTGAATAAAGCTTGCAAAGCGGTAATGGTAAAAGTGGATGAAAAAGAAAACGGCTGATGTAATGATGGTCAATGCTGTGACATAAGGTGCAATCATGGAGAAAAAGGCCATCATAGTATTTTCTCCACTTAATGCCGACATCATTTGAAGGGTGCTTCCAAAGGATCCCAACATGAGGACGGATAAACCGATTTGAATAAAGCCTAAAATGGCAAAAAACATCGCCCATTTGGAAGTTGTAAACCAATTGCGCTTCATTTCGCCGGTCACTTTTAGTCCTCCGTCGAGATCGGATGAGCGACTGATATTTTCATCTAGAATTGACATATATTTTTGATTTTAAGTGATTGTAATTTTAGAAACCACGACTCATCATGGCAGCTCCGAATGTCAGGAAAAACACAACATATAGAGAAATAAGTACAATAAGGAGAATTCCTACATACCGGTAAAAGCGTTTGAGATTCATAAAAGACTGATCCAGTAAGCCATTATCCTCGGAACGCAATGCCTCTTTCATTTGTGTAGAAAAACGATAATAGTACAGGGCGGGGAAAAACAAGACAGCTCCATAAAGCCCAATGACCATTATGCTTCCTATTAATCCCGCAGCACCTACAGCAAAGGCAAGTGATAGTGCAAATAGCGATGCCAGTCCAAAAAGGATAAATAGTAAAATGGCAAAAAACTGTGTCCAGACAGCTATCTGCTTCCAGTATTGCCTTACTTCCTCTGTGATAATCAATCCATCATCTTTACTGGCTTCCATACCCATATCCATAGGTTGATCAAAATTTTCCATGTTCAATAGTGGTTTAGTTTAGGTGAAAGTGTCGAATTTTCTCTCTTGGGATATTTAACCCAAAATAAGGGAGTGCAAGATAATAAAGGCTAAAAAATGTGCTTCATCTTTGCCTAAATATTTTAATACATGGTAATATGCCAAATTTCCTTCGCTACGCCTGAGTTCGACGAGGCCCTGGCCTTACGTACAGAAGTACTTCGCAAACCCCTGGGTATGGTGTATACCCTTGATCAATTGGCAGATGAATGGAATAACATCCACATTGCCGCCTTTGGTGACGGTGGGCAGGTGAGCGGTTATTTAAACCTTACCCCCCTCAATACAATTTCTGTAAAAATGCGACAAGTGGCTGTAGCTTCTGAGGAACAAGGAAAAGGAATAGGCGTTGCCATGGTGTCCTACTCGGAACAATTAGCTGCAATGCTACAGTTCAAGGAAATTGTACTGCATGCCCGAAAAACAGCAGTGCCTTTCTATTTGAAACTAGGCTATGAAATTGTCGGTGATGAATTTGAAGAAGTATCCATTCCTCATTTTAAAATGAAGAAAGAAACAGGCTTTTGATGGCCATCCTGCGAATGGATTGCTGCGTATCGAGATTGCGGAGCAAATTTTCAACTGGCACCCAGCTCAGGTCCTTTACTTCTGCCAGATCAGGATCAAGGGCTTCAGACTCTGCAATAAAGGCGAATCTGAAATCGTAGTGCAGATGACCGGATACTTCACCTTTGGGTGGGATAATGTGAATATCAAGATCAAACAATCCTTCTGAAATCAGGGTCAGGTTTTGCAGTCCGCATTCTTCAGATGCTTCTCTGAGGGAAGTGTCAAGGAGCGAATTATCGGTTAATTCAGCATGACCACCAGGTTGGAACCATTTATCCAGTCCACGGTGGTGCACCATTAAAGCTTTGTCTTTCCCGGGATTAAGCACCCAGGCAGAACCGGTAAGCTGGCCGGATTCATTGCTTCTTTGCCAGAAATCGTCGTGTGCATCAATAAATTCCAGGGTTAGTTTCCGGAATAAGTCCTCTTCCTCAAATTCCGATTCCAGTCCCGTCAGCCACTTGACTATTTGTTGTTTATCCATAGAAAGACAAATGTACTACACATTGATTTGGGAAGGATATGAAGCGTGCCACATTTTGAGTCCTGAGTTGCACTTAAATATCCACCGGGTAAACCAATTCAATACTACCTTGTTTCTCAGGACAACCATTTTGCATGAAAAAAGTATCTATCCCTTTCCAGCAAGTCTCCCAATTATCCAAGACTGATATAGCCTATACAACAGGAGACCCACTATTGTCTCCTTTTTATGCACATCAGCCAACGCTTAAATCTTTTTCGGACATTATTGAGGAGCGGAAGGGCAAGAATTACCCACGAAAGGATCTTGTGGAAGTTCTGAGAGGTCAATACAAGCCATTGGTATTAAAACCAGCGGTAATTGAAAATATAGAAGCGCTAATCGCTGAAAATACTTTCACCATAGTTACGGCTCACCAGCCCAGTTTCTTGTTCGGCCCGCTCTATTTTATCTATAAAGCCTTGTCGACCGTAAATCTGGCAAAGGCCGTTGAAAAGGAAACAGGTAGCGCCAACAGGATTATTCCGGTTTATGTAATTGGAGCCGAGGATCACGATTTGGAAGAAGTAAATCATGCCAAGATCTTTGGCAAACAGCTGGTTTGGGAGCCTGGGGAAAATGGCCCGGTAGGTAGTATGCAAGCTTCCAGCACTTTATCAGTACTTGAAGAATTGAAAAGCATGTTGGGTGAAAAGGAAGATGCTAAACAGCTGTACGACAGAATATTGCATGCTTATTCAGGTAAAGAGACTTTTGCTGAAGCGACTCAGGCGCTAATCCACGAATTTCTGGGTGACACAGGGTTAGTAGTACTTAATATGAATACACCGGTTTTAAAGCGCCATTTTGCCGGCATTTTACAACACGAATTGCTGGAACAGGACTCATCCAAAATTGTCAACGAAAGCATCGAGAAGCTCAATGAGGTCGGGTTTAAAACTCAGGCAACTCCGAGAGAGATCAACGTGTTTTATATGAAGCCGGGCTTACGAGAGAGAATTGTTTTTGAAAACGGGCAATATAAAGTACTCAATACTGATCTTGAGTTTACCCAAGAGTCAATTTTACAGGAATTGGAAGAACACCCTGAACATTTTAGTCCGAATGTGATCATGCGACCATTGTATCAGGAAATCATATTGCCCAACCTGGCCTATGTTGGCGGCGGCGGCGAACTGGCTTACTGGCTGGAACGCAAAACCCAGTTCGAGCATTTTGGCATACCCTACCCCATGTTGGTACGACGTCACTCAGTACTTTGGCTGGATAAGGACGTGACAAAAAAAATGGAGAAACTCGGGCTTACAGAACAGAACCTGTTTGAAGATACGGATGCGCTTATCCGTAATTACCTAGAAAAAAACACCGAAGGTGATTTAAGTCTGGCCGAAGAAATTCAGGCACTCAAAAATCTGTACAAACAAATCGGGTCAAAAGCCGGAGCCATTGACCCAACGCTGGAAACCGCCGTGGAAGCAGAGTCAGTGAAAGCCGTTTCCGGATTTGAGCACTGGGAAAATCGCCTGCTTCGTGCTGAAAAACAAAAGCATGAAACGGCTGTCAATCAAATACGAAACCTGAAAGACCGTCTATTCCCTGAGAATGGTTTGCAGGAAAGAGTGGAGAACATCATTCCTCTGTTGCTGAAATACGGCGATAAGTTCCTATTGGATTTGTTGGATGCCCTGGAGCCCTTGGAAACTGAGTTCATCGTGTTGCAACCTGACCCAGAATAAAATTAGGCTATACCTAATGTGCTTTCGTACTGAACTGCTTTCCGCAATTGAAGAAGATTTGCTCTTGCCGGGTGTTTCAAAGCTTTTCTTGCCCCTTTCCACAATCGCAGGCGTTCACTCCAAACAACGGAAAAGCCACACAGGAAAGGATATAATAAAACAAAGATCAAGACAAACTTCCAACTGATAAAAATAGCCACCGGAATGAGCAGCATGTACAAGATTATTGATCCCACGAATGTAACACCCATTAAAACGCTCGTTCGAAATTCTCTTTTCTTCACTTTGCTGCGGGCAATATTTGAGGCAAGTGTTATGAAAGGCCAACTCAGGATGTGCCCGACTAAAAACGGTACAAAGCCAATCACCAGAAATAAAAACCACAACCAGCTTCCCTGACCGCTTCGCATCAAAACTTCATCACTAATTCCTGATTTGCTTAGAGTTTCAAAATATGCCGACGTTCTTGAACGCAGGTTCTTTTTGGGTTCTGCCTGCATCGCATTCAAGCCATTCAGAAGTGCTTTTTCCTGTAGAAATCGTCCATTGGTCCTTTCCTCAATTGGCAGCACTTTCGCTGGGTGATCATTTCGCCAAAGTTCGAGCAGGTTGTCGGCCAATCCATCGTCCTCCGGATCTTCAATGTGGTAACACAATTCCAGCAAATTATCCCGAATATCCGTACAGAGTTGTAAAATTGCTCCGTTTGGATTGGCCTGATAAGCCTCCCAGTAATCTTTCACAAAAATTGGTTCCCCAACATTTACTTTGGCTTCATCACGAGCCAGGTCACCGGTGGCATAATTGCAGCCTACCGGAATGATCTGTAGCTCTTTGAGGTGATGTTTTTCATAGGTGCCAAAGGCAATGCGTGCAATGCCTTTCTGTAACCGGAGCACTCTTTTATCTAGATGGTGTTCTCCTTCTACAAAAATATTGACCGCTACCCCATCCAGCATTTTTTTCTCACAGTATTCAAAAACTCCGTCATTTCTGTCACGGCTTTCGTATCCATCCCGCTGCCGATACACTGGAAACATATTGCATTGTTCCATCAAATACCTGTAAAAAGGCTTTCTGAAGATATCGCCTCTGGTCATGTTATACACAGGCGGGTCAAAAGAGAAGCAGAAAAAGAGCGGATCAATGAATGCTGTGGGATGATTGGCAGCTATTAGTACCGGTTTATCAGAAGGTATGCCCTTCTTGTTGTAGATAAACAATTTCCGGAACAGCATTAAGTATTCCAGATGCACAAAGGGCACCAGGATATTGTAAATCCATCCAGTGCTTTTGCGAATATTCTTGTAATGCATGATTAAGCTACTTGCCGGAGGGCATTGCCGGCATTTTCATCAATCTCCATCAATGAGATTTCCCAAAGAGCCCAAAATACTGCCTTCTTCCTTTCTGCGCCCAATTCCATAGGAAAGTATCTTTCCAGCGAGTCGACTTACAGGTAGAGATTGTAACCAAACCTTTCCTGGTCCGCGCAGTGTAGCAAAGAACAGACCTTCTCCGCCAAAGACCATATTCTTAATTCCTTTTACAAATTGAATGTCATAATCAACGCGGTCAGTGAAGGCAACAATACATCCGGTATCTACCTTGATGGTTTGTCCAACTTCCAATGTTTTTTCCAACACATACCCACCGGAGTGCACAAAAGCCATTCCATCTCCTTCCAGCTTCTGCATAATAAATCCTTCTCCACCAAAGAGTCCGGTACCAAGTTTACGCTGGAACTCAATGCCAATTTGTACGCCTTTAGCAGCACATAAAAATGAATCTTTTTGACAAATCACTTTGCCGCTGAATTGGGAAAGATCAAGAGGTACGATTTTGCCTGCGTAGGGCGCTGCGAATGTCACCCTTTGCTTTCCATTCACGACGTTTGTAAAAGTGGTAATGAACAGACTTTCTCCGGTAAGCATCCTTTTACCCGCTGTCAACAGCTTGTCGAAAAATCCAGCTTCGCGACCCGAACCGTCTCCAAAAGCAGTGGCCATTTCGATTCCCTCTTCCATGAACATAAAGCTTCCGGATTCAGCGATAACGGTTTCCTGAGGATCAAGCTCTATCTCAACACATTGCATCTCTTCTCCGTAAATCTTGTAATCAATTTCGTGGTTACTAGGCATTATCTTTTTGGTTTTGAATGACGCTCCTGCTAATAAAAAGCGTCACAGATCTTATAGTTGAATTGTCAAGACAAAAATGCAATCACTTGCGCCGAAGATGAAGGTATTAACGACAAAGGCCATTGGATTTTAGGCTAATCCCACTTGAAGTAGGCAGAAATTCCAATTCCGGGGCTTTTTGGCACATATTGCCCCCCAAATGCGCCAGCTCCTGAAACTGTGATTCCTGTAAACCTATTGATCTGCCAAATGGCTTTTAATCCAAATGAAAACCATCCCTGGTCATTGGCATTGAGACCGGTAAGCACATCAAGTCCTGGCAATCCTCTGCTGCCATTTTCAAGAGAATACAACCACTCCGAAAAGGCGATCACCCAGAAATGCCCAAGTTGAGCACCACCTTCAACACCTAAATTCAGGAAATGACTATAATCGTTGCTGCGAAAACCGTAGCTGCCATATCCATAAGCATAATACCGGCCAAATCCTTTACCAATGCTAATCATCGGTTGGATGAGCAAAGCATCATACCCGGTGCTAAGATCTGTAAATGGCTGATAATCAGCAGGAGCAGGCAAGCCTACCAGCATGGTTCCGGCGAGAGCCACATGACCATTTAGAAACTGATGTCTGACCGCAAACCTGGTATTGCCTAATCCGGAGATGCTGCCCGTATCTTCCACTGCGAACATTAAAGGGGAATCCGGGTTGGAGGCGCCCCGCTCGTTTATGACATAGGGCAGGGACAGAATAAGGGTTGTTTTATTCGACAAACCATATTCGCCATATAACTGAATTTGTTGCTCTGAAACTTCATGGTCGAGAATAATATCTTCTCCATCTTTTCCAAACAGGGTTCCATAGGTAGGGATAAAATTATACCCGAGTTGTGCATAAAACCCTGATTTGCTTCTGGCCCAGGGACTTTGTGCCAGTACAGAATGATGGAATATTATAATGACAATGCTAATTAGGATTGTTCTGAACATAGTCAATACATTAGTTTTTGTGTTAATTACCCTTCTCACATCCTTTTAGGAATTTGTTTCGAGCAAATTTTACGCAGAAAAAAAGCACTGATTCTACACTGAAATATCTGTGTAGAATCTGCGAAAAGAATCGTCGTAAAATCTGCGCGAAACAAAATTTCAGTTTAGATGACTTAGAAAACAGCTGTGTTCACTTTAATTTATTTCAATGCTGCATTCAGCTCAATGGGAACCGCAGACAATGCCTTACTTACCGGACATCCGCTTTTCGCCCCTTTGGCCAGTTCCATAAATTTTTGCTCGTCAATACCCGGCACTGATGCCTGAAGGTTGAGCGTAATCTGCTTAAATCCCCAACCGCTATCTCCTTTTTCCATATCAATCGTGGCTTCGCAGCTCAGTTCTTCAGGTACAAAACCTGCATTGGTAAGCGCAAAGCTGAGCGCCATGGCATAACAACCAGCATGAGCAGCTGCAATCAGTTCTTCCGGATTTGTACCAGCTTTGCCGTCTTCATTCTGAAAACGCTTAGCTGCCGAATAAGGAGTATCAGATAGGAGGCCGGAAGGGCCGTTTAAAACACCGGATCCATCCGGTCCATTGCCACGCCAAACAGCAGAAGCAGATCTTTTAAATTGTGCCATAAAATATTGTTTGTTTAAAAATTCAGGTGTCAAAAGTACAATACCATTTCCCGGCATTGCAACCGGGAAATGGTATGTTTTGATTAATTCCGCTAAAGCTGCGTTAAAAGCTGTAAACGCTATTTCTTTCGGGCAGCTCTGACAAGGAAGTAAGCCAGCGCGGCAAATCCAATAATGCCCAGTATTTGATAGCCATTATGGCCAAGACTGGACACGATTCCATCTTCCATATCAACTTTTTTCAATGCCTCAGCGCTTCCATCCGATGCTTGCAGCAAGGCCACTATCACACCGGCCAAAGCACCACCGGCAACCAAACCAGTAGCAAACAGGCTTCCTTTGCCAAGTTCGGCATCTTCAGCCTCTTCACCTTTGCGTTTTGCCCACCAGTCTGTGAGGCCTTTCAAGGCACCGCCAATCCAGATCGGGAGTGTGGTGGCCAGAGGCAAGTAAAAACCTACCGCAAACGATAGAGATTTAACTTCGCAGAGCTCCATGGTGATGGCAAAGAATACGCCTACAAGCACAAACTGCCAGTCAAGATTGAAGGATAGCAAGCCTTTGATCAAAGTAGCCATCAGCGTAGCCTGTGGCGCATTGAATTTTTCGCCAATGGCATGCTCTATACCCATTGCTCGCAGTTCTGCCGGCGGATTATCAAGAAATAGTACAGTGGCTCCGATAACCAAAGAAGAAACTACCACACCTATGAAAAGGGCCAATTGCTGATAACGTGGTGTCGCCCCAACCAGATATCCGGTTTTTAGATCCTGAGAAGTTGCACCGGCATTGGCGGCAGCAATGCATACCATACCGCCGACCACCAAAGCCATGGGTTCAAACACCTTTCCTGTCCAGCCAACTCCGATAAACACCAGGGCTGTTCCCATGATCGTAGCGATCGTCATACCAGATACCGGACTGTTACTACTTCCAATGATGCCTACGATACGACTAGCTACGGTCACAAAGAAAAAGCCGAAAATGATCACCAGAATACCGATCAGGATCTTGCCCAGGAAACTCTCACCTGGCATTGTCGGAAGCAGTGCCATCAACACGATCAAGGCCACACTGCCCGCTGCCACGACTTTCAAAGACAAGTCTTGTTCAGTTCTGGAAACAATTTTTTTCACATCAGTTTTACGGAAATCACCCATGCTGTCGCGGAAAGATGAAATGATGGTAGGCATTGTTTTTATCAAGGTGATAAAACCGGCTCCGGCCACCGCACCCGCACCTATCTGGCGAATATATGCTCTGTAAAGTGCCTCGGAAAGATTGGAGAATGTATGGGTTGTTGGATCCCAGCCAAACCTTGCGCTGGATTCGGCTACATTCATCAGATCCAGTTTGGCGAGCTGTGCCGCTATCATATCGTGAGGAACCAGGGTGGCCAGCAGTGGGGTTAATCCAAACCAGGCAACTACGCCACCTGCTACCAGAACACCGGCAATTCTAGGTCCGATGATATAGCCCACACCAAGGTATTCCGGAGTAATCTCTCCACTAAGGCGGGCAGCTGGAAGATATTTATTTGTGGCACTGGACACCCATTGAGGTGCTTCGGCAATGACATGAAAAACTCTCTGCAACATGGCATAGATTAGTGCAAAACCGAGGCCCTGATAGGCAGTTTTAGCAAAATCACCACCTTTTTCGCCGGCAATTAATACCTGAGCGCAGGCAGTACCTTCCGGATATGGAAGTGTTTCATGCTCCTTAACGATCAATGAACGGCGCAATGGAATCATCATCAAAACGCCGAGAATACCGCCAAAAATGGCCAGCATCAGGATGGTCCAGTAGTTGAAATAACCATTTCCTACGCCTTCACTTAGGAACAGGAATGCCGGTAATGTAAATACTACCCCGGCAGCCACCGACTCACCAGCTGAACCAGTCGTTTGAATGATGTTGTTTTCCAGAATGGTTGTGCCTAGAAATTTTCTCCCCAACGAAATGGCCAGCACGGCGATGGGAATAGAGGCAGAAACGGTAAGTCCCGCCTTTAGTGCCAAATAAACTGTCGCGGCACCGAAAAGCACACCAAAAATAGCTCCGATGACAACGGCACGCAATGTAAACTCCTTTACAGAAGTGTTGTCCGCAGGGATGTAGGGTTTAAACGTAGAGGGTTTGTCCATAATTAATCGTCATTAAGATGAAACAAAAGCTTGTTAGATCAAATAAATCCTTCAGCCAAATATGATTTCTTTGAAATAAAGAGGATCGGAAAGGTAGAAAAAATTAGCTTCGAAGAACTCAACGTTAATATTCTTACTTTTAAAATTATAGAAGCCTTTTTTGGCGTTTGCGAGTAACTCTATTGGCAAAAGCCAGAATTATCGAACTACCTTTGCCGAAATTCATACTTTCTTTCTATGAAAAAACTTCTCCTCATTACCCTTTTCTTATTGGCAATTTGTCAAACTGGAATCAGCCAGGACAAACATTTCACCCAGTTTTATGCAGCACCTTTAAGTCTGAACCCAGCGCTGACCGGAGCCATGGAAGGCAGTTATCGGGTGGGTGCCATTTACCGTGATCAATGGCGCAAGGTACTGGATCACCCCATCCGCACCTTCTCCTTTTTTGCAGACTTGCGTTTTGATGCCAAAAGAAAAAAGAAATCGACCGACGATGCCATCGGTTTGGGTATTGCCTTCTTTAATGATAAAGTAAGTGTAATCGACTTCAGTACTACACAAATTTCTGTATCGCTGGCTTATCACAAATCAATAGGGTCCAACAACAACCAGTACTTGACAGCAGGGATTCAGGGAGGGCTTACCCAAAGAAACGTAAGCTATGCTTCGCTTCAGTTTCACGACGAATTTGATGGCAACACAGGATATTCGATGCCAACATCTGAAGTTTTCCCTGGAAACAACTTTGCCTATCCTGATTACAATGCCGGAATAAACTATTCCAGCGACATTGGTAAAGACGGCCGCTTTTTTGCCGGGGCTGCCATCCACCATTTCCTGCAACCAAAAATCTCTTTTTATGACAATGCAGGTGATGGAGACAAGCTCTATTCAAAATATTCGGCCCAGATTGCAGCCAATTTGCCGCTGACTCGGGACAACCGGGCTCAGATACATCCACGTTTGCTAGTAGCCATGCAGGGACCGCACATGCAGGTTAATGCCGGAACTAACTTTCGTTTTGCACTGGATAAATACGCATCCACAGCCTTGAATTTCGGAGCATGGGCTCGCCCGGTACGCAATAGCGATGGATTTGGACTTGATGCCGTAGTTGCACTTGTCGGAATAGAATTAAGCAACATGCTCATCGGCATGAGTTATGACCTGAATATTAAAGCACTTCAAGCCAGTCAGCGACAAGGAGCCTTTGAGTTGTCTCTTACCTACTTGGGGAATTATAACAACGAGGAAATCGTTTGTCCGAAGTTTTAATCAGACAAATGAAGCACTTTTTACAAGAATGGGGCCTTGCTGAAATCAGCAAGGCCCCATTCTTGTATTTTCGATATCCGATTTGTTCGATTTCCGATTTTTGATCTGATTTAGGAATTGCGATTTTTTAAATGAAAGTCTGACGGATGCATTCTTCAATCAAAATTCTCAAATCCACTCGGAAATCGGAAATCGAACAAATCGAATATCGAAAATAAAACTACTCCTTGGAGGCTTTGGAAGAATTGTACTTCTCCTTCACCAGGGTAGTTACATCAAGTGACTCGTCAGCATACAACAACACACTGGAACCAGTGTCGAAAACATACATCATACCCTGTTCTTTGGCCACATCAGCCATGGCTTTGTTTACGGCATCCAGGATAGGTGTAAAAAGCTCACTTCTTTTGCTGGCCAGTTTTTCATAGACTTCTTTTTCATAACTCTGAATGGCCTCTTGATCCTTTTGTAATTTTTCCGTTTGCCTTTTTATGTCATTCGGAGAAATCACACCTTCATCCTGTTTCTTTTGAAGGGAAGCTGCGGCCTCCTGATATGCCTTAACCATATTTTGACCTTTGTTAGTCAACTGAGTCTGATAATTCTTTAGGTTGGTATCAGCCTGTTTAACTTCTGGCAAATCAGCTAAAAGAGCATTGGAGTTACAATATCCGAATTTCTGTGCAAAACTAACGCTGGCAATCAAGCAAAACCCAAGAACTGCAATGATTGATTTATTCATAATTGTCATGATTTGAAAAGCAAATTGTTCAAAAAGGCTGCAAAAGTACGCAGCCTTTTTGAACAAAATCTACTATTAGCTAAATTGTGATATTTGAATGACAACCGAGGTTTTAGCGCGGGGATTCACTATTATTGTTTGATTGAATATGATCAGCCTTTTGTCAAAATGGCTTTGATATCCTCGGTCTTATCATTTCTGGCATCTGTAAAAATCAAACCGGAAGCAGAACCTTTGTCAAAAATAAAATCCAGGCCCTTGTCTTCAGCAAAACGTTTGATCGCGCTGTACACCTTGTCCTGAATTGGCTTTACCAACTCTTCTCTTTTTTTGAACAGGGCGCCTTCCGGACCAAATTTTGTACGCTGCAATTCACGAACTTCTTTTTCCTTGTTCATGATCTCGTCTTCGCGGGTCTTTTTCATCTCCTCACTCAACAAAACCTGTTCTGCCTGGTATTTGCTGTACATGCCCTTAACCTTGTCTTGCTCCTGAGCAATTTCCTGACGCCAGGAGGTGGCTACTTTATCAAGCTGCTCCTGAGCCTTTTGGTATTCGGGTAAATCTTCTAAAAGTGCCGTAACGTCCACCACGGCGATTCGTTGGGCAGATACAAAAACAGTTACAGCGAGTAAAAGTGAAACGGTTGAAATGATCTTTTTGATATTCATGGTTGTATTGTGTTTTTAAGTTATGGTTGTTCGATGATGCAAAAGTAGGGCAATTCCTTCTGTTTGACAGTCTTAGGACGTTTGATTACACTTTGAAGTTGCTCAGTATTTTTAACTTATTTAAACCCTGGAAAATTAAATTCCTCATTTTCAATCAGTTTTAGTTATCCTGTTCTAGTGATATACCGTATGCTTTAACCGTGGTTTAACCCTCCCTTAAGCCATGTTAACAGATGATATTCAGATCGTATTGGGGCTAACGGATTGCTTTGCGTATGTTTGCAGGGTTGTACTTCTCCGTTACCGATGCGCCATCTTTGTACGCTTTTTGGAATTCTTTGGCTACTTGTTCCCAACTGCCATTCCTCTGCCCAGGTTGCGAGCATTCAGGATACATTTGCCAATGAGGTAAAAATCCTGAAACAGCTGGTGAGCGTGCAGAACTTTGAGAAAGCTCAGCTAGAATCCGTTTTTTTTATCGAGTTTTTGGAAAGACAAAGCCTTCCACTCAACGCGGAAACAGTATCACTCCTCTCAGCCATTTATGCAGGAAACAGGGATAAGCGAAGCGCCATTCAAATGCTCTGGCAAGCTGAGGCAAATGCCAAGCAGAATCCCAATCCAGTTACCAAGGCCATCTTGCTGGATACTTTGGTGAAGAAATATCAGAGTTGGGGGATTACAGACCGGGCACTGGCTTGTCAACAATTGCTAAGTACCACCAAAGACTCCATTGAATCTGGCAAAAGAAAGCTTGAGTCTCTTGCCATGCAACAAAGAATCGACTCATTATCGCAAATTCAGGCAAAGCAAGTAGAGGAGAAAGCAACCTACTTCCAGCTTGATAGGCAGGTTGCTTATGCAATCGCAGGATTTCTGGCACTTCTCATCTTGGTTCTTTTGTTTCAGAATTACAGAACCAATAAAAAATGGGCAAAATTGCTGGACAAGAAAGAACTGGAGTGGGAAATCATGAAAGCCAATATCAGACAGGAAGCTGAAGAAAATACAGCTCAACAAATATTGACTGCAACACAGTCCAGTGCAGCTTCTGATGGTAATGATGCGAAGCAAAATGTATATTACAATCCCAAGCCGGAACAAATAGCCCTGCTGATAGAACCAAACAGACAGGTGGTACTCTATCTAAAATCCCTTTTGTCGGATCGTTTCCAGGTAGAAACTGCCAGAACAGCAAACGAAGGGCTGCAAATGGTAAATGAGTTGCTGCCGGATCTGATAGTATGTGACGCGCTGCTGAATGGCAAGTCGGGTATTGAGATAGGTCGCCAGATCAAGCTTTCCGACAAAAGCAACCACGTTCCGCTGGTATTGCTTACCAATAAATTTGGCAATGAAGGAAAACTCGACGCATTGCGGGCGGGCGCCGATGCCTGGTTTACCCGACCTGTCATCGACGATGAATTTGATGCCTCTATTCAACGATTGATCGACACCAGAAAGGAGTTACATCATGATTTCAACCGCACCCTACATCTCTATTTTACAGACAACCGCATAGGGCTAAAAGATCCTTTTATGCAAAAGGTTTGCTCATTAATTGAGGAGAATCTGGCGAATCCTGATTTTATGGCCGATGAAATTGCGCGCAAGCTTCAGCTTAGCAAAGCGCATTTCACAAAAAAGATCAATGCGCTCACCGGGAAGGAGCCTATACAACTCATCCGTGAAATGCGCCTGGAAAAAGCAAAAACACTGTTGGAAAAAAGAGCCGGCACACCCAATGCGATTTCTGAGTTAGTGGGTTTCTCCAGCCCGGGAACATTTGCACTGGCCTTTAAGGAGTATTTCGGGGAAAACACCATGTTGTTATATTCCATTCCAAACAATAAGTACATATAGATCCTGCATTAACTGCCTTTTCCAGTGTATTCTTCCCGCATATTTTGAATTTTACTCCATTGTAGACTCGGTTAGTCGAAAGCATCTAATCGTGCAACTATTCCGTTTTATCATTGCCTTTGGTAAAAGTCCATTGTCCTTGCAGCAATTCTTTTGCAGAATGCACCGTTAACCATATACACTAAACCTGACACTAAAGCTACCGCCTTACTCCCTATGAAAAGAGCCATTGCCCTCATGGCATTTTTATGCCTTTCCCTACCCTTTCTTAGCGCCCAGAATCCTTCCAGAGTTACCATCAAAGGCACCGCCGTTGACAGCTTTGAGAACATCATGAGCTATGCAACAGTCATGCTGTTAAACCCTGTAGACACCACCCTGGTAAACTTTACCAGAAGTGACGAAAAAGGCAGCTTCTCTTTCAAGAATGTAAAAAACAGAGACTATCTCCTTAAGATTTCCTACATTGGTTATGTTCCTTTCCAATTGAATCTGGAACCTGCAGCAGCAGGAGAAAACGAACTAGGGAACTTGTACATGAAACCCATTTCCAATGAATTGATGGAAGTGGTGATCAAAACAGCCAAAGCCCCTTTGCGCATTCACGGAGATACCATTGAATACGATGCTACTACCTTTAAAGTCCCGCCGGGTTCTACAGTTGAGGACCTGCTCCGTCGCCTCCCAGGCATTGAACTTGATGCGGAAGGGAATATCAAGGCACAAGGGAAGGATGTCAATAAAGTATATGTAGATGGAAAAACTTTTTTTGGAAGCGACCCAAAAGCCGCTACAAAGAACCTGGGCGCTGAAACCATTTCCAAAGTCCAGGTATACAACGAAAAATCAGAACAGGCGCAATTGACTGGTATCGACGATGGAAAAAAGGAAAAAGCCATGAATCTGGAGTTGAAGGATGAGTTCAAAAAAGGGTCCTTTGGCAAAATTACCGGCGCTGTTGGCACAGAAGATCGACTTGCCGGCAGAGGTAATTACAACCGGTTTAATGAAAAGGAACAGTTGTCCTTTATCGCCTATGGAAACAACATCAACGAAACCGGGGTAAATTGGGAGGATTATGGTGAGTTTAAAGGACAAAACACCTTTAACAACGAAGACAATGGTGATTTCGGGTTTTCACAGGGAGGACGATATTATACCATGGGAAATGACGGAGACATTCCAATTGCCTGGTTCGACGGCCGTGGTTTTACCAAGAATTTTGGCGGAGGAACCAATTACAATTTTGACAGCAAGAAAACGAAGTTCAACATCAATTACTTCTACAACCAGTCAGAGTTGACAGTTGATCAATTCACTGACCGCCAGACTTTTCTTACGGATACAACCTTTTTCAATACTGACACTACCGGCAAGGTAGATTTCAGAGGAAATCACAGTCTGTCAACCCGCATTGAGCAAAAACTCGACTCAAATAATTTACTGATCATAAAAGCAAGCGGACGGATTGGCAATACAAATGGAACAGACCAGCAGTATCAGATCTTCTCAGATGAAAATGGCAAGCCGGTGAGTTTCCTGAACGTAGACAATACCAGTGGAGGTGATTATTGGCGAGTTGCCACAGCTTCAATTTATCGACATAAGTTCAAAAAGAAAGGCCGCTCATTTGCGATTAGTGGAGGGTACAATCAAAGTGTAAATGACAATCTGGAAAATTTGCTTTCCAACAACAGCGGATTAGCCGGTATCATAACGCAGGATAATAATAGCGAGAATGACACGCGACAATTGAAATCAAGTTTGTTGTTTACCGAACCTATTACCAAGCGATGGTTTTGGGAAACATTTTACAACTTTAATCAAACTGATAACTATGTAAACAGACAGGTAGCTGATCCGGAAAATGCCGGTCAACGCATCGATAGTCTGAGTATTTTCTATAAGAACAAGACTTTATACAACCGAATTGGAAGTGTGGTCAGGTATTCGCATGAAGGACTGAATTTTTCACTTGGACTTGCTGGGCAACAAATACAATTGGACGGTGAATACGCCCGTGATCGAAATGAGCCCCTGATCGGTGACCCGATCAATCGGAAATTCAACAATCTGGTACCCAATATAGATTTTGAATATGAATTTGCCAACAATATGGACATAGGAGCCAGTTATGAATACAATGTGCAAGAGCCAAGCTTGCAACAACTTCAGCCGATCCCAAATGTCAATAATCCAGCTTTCAGATATGTAGGAAATCCAGATCTAACACCTGAAACCAGCCACAGCATCGGACTAAACATGGGCTACTGGAATCCAGGCAATTTCTCCAGTATGCACATTTGGACTGAGTACAATATTTATGACAGCCGGATCGTACAAAGTCAGTCCACAGAATTCACAGGTGACTTGGTTAGAGTAACATCTCAACCGCAAAACGTATCGGGTGGAACGAGATTCTCTAGCGGCATTTGGTCTAGCTACCCAATCATCAAAACCAAATTTACAGTCAACTTGAGTGGTAATATAAATTTCAACAATTCACCAGTTTTTGTAGATGCCATAGAAACGGTTACGAATAGTCAGGGGTATAGCATCAGGAGTGGATTTTCCATTACTCCGAATAAAAAGCTGATCCTGGGTCTGAATGGCAATTTCAGATTCGACAGAACCAGCTACGACATTAATGAAGACCTGACTCAAAACATTCAAAACCATACAGCCAGTGCATCTATAAAATGGATGTTCATTGACAAAACATTTTTGGAAAGCAATTTTGATTATTCACTGTATAAAAATGATCGCTTCACTTTCGATCGGAATGTTTCCATCTTCAACGCATCAATCAGGCGACTACTTGGGAAAAGCAACCGCCTTGAGCTCAGACTATCTGCATTCGACATCTTGAACCAACGGGTAAATATTTCCCAATACGCCACTCTGAACTATGTAACCAGAAGTGTTGCCCCAACTCTGGCGCGCTATTACATGGTTAGCCTCAGCTACAATGTTCGCGGTTACGAAAACAAAGTAAAATCCAGAGGTTGGTGGTAGTCCAACGCAAAACAAGACTCAATTAATCAATCAAATTTATTGTCTCCATGAGAGCCTCCTTTATTGCAATCACTTTAGTATTCCTTTCAACTTGTGTTGGCATTGGTCAACAAGCTCCGGTTCAGGCCGAAGGAAAAATCCGCTATTTATTAACCCATAACTGGACCAAAAAATATGCGGGCCTGGACTACATCAGCCAGCAGCGTAAAGAGCGCAATGCTTATATGTGGGGCGGAAGCCGCTCCGAATGGAAGGAGTATGCGGATCTGTATATAACACCAATGGCATCCAAATACGAAGAATCAGATGAGAAAGCAGAAGATGATGACTACGGTTATTCATGGCGTAAGGAAACCTTCGTGTTGCGCAAAAACTTTGAAACGGGTATGTTTAAAGATCACATCGAGTTTTTGGGGAAGAAGTACGTGATCGAAGATTCCATTCAGGTGCAGGATTGGAAAATATTGAATGATCTGAAGGAAGTGGCAGGACACGTTTGCATGAATGCAGTCTGGGAAGACACTTTAAAACAGCAAACCGTGGAAGTCTGGTTTGCGCTGGATATTCCACACAGTGGAGGCCCTGAACAGCTCTGTGGTCTCCCTGGCCTCATTTTGGAAGCTAATATTAACAATGGCGCTCTGCTCATTGAAGCCCAGAAAATTGACTGGATGACGTTTACAAACGAGATGGATGAGCCCAAAAAAATGAAAGGCAAGCGGATAAATGAGGCCGCTTACAATGAGTTGCTCAAAAAGCACATCGAGGAGAAAAAGAAAAATGAAGAACCCTGGTTTTGGGGTATACGCTACTTCTAAACTCTTTTCAGATTACTTTAGCAGGGACAGTACATTTTTCAATCTGCGTACTGCCTCCCGAAGTTGCTCTTCTGAAGCGGCATAGCTCAAGCGGAAACAATTTGGATCACCAAAAGCAGTACCGGAAACCAGTCCAACATGTGCATTCGCCATCACATAATCGCAGAAATCATCGGCATTGTTAATGGTGATTCGACCATCTGATTTACCAAAGAAAGCGGTGATATCTGGAAATATATAGAATGCTCCGTCGGGCATATTGGTCTTGATCCCGGGGATTTCTTCCAACATGGAAATCACGATATCGCGTCTTTCGCGAAATGCTTCGCGCATGGCTTCTGTGGGCCCAAGGTCACTCATGAGCGCTTCGGCCCCGGCCTTTTGACTAAATGACGCGGCACCACTGGTTACTTGTCCCTGTATCTTAGCGCAGGCGTCTGCAACAAATTTAGGAGCGCCCATGTAGCCCAGCCTCCAGCCAGTCATAGAAAAACCTTTAGCAAAGCCATTCACCGTTACAGTTTTGTCTTTAACCGAAGGAAAAGATCCAATACTCACGTGCTCATGAGTAAAGTTGATGTATTCATAAATCTCGTCACTTACCACCAGCAGGTTCTCATGTTTGGCAATGACCTCTGCATAAGCCTCCAGTTCATCACGAGTAAAAACCGTACCCGTTGGATTGCATGGGGATGAGAACAATACAAACTTCGTTTTGGGCGTAATGGCCTCCTCAAGTTGTTTTGGTGTGGGTTTAAAATCAGACTCAACCCCGGCATAAATACAAACCGGTACGCCTTCGGACAACTTTACAATTTCATAGTAAGAAACCCAGTACGGGGCAAACAACACAACCTCGTCTCCCGGATTTAACAGGGCCTGACACAGATTATAAATACATTGCTTGGCGCCATTGCTCACCACAATCTGATCTTGGCGGTAATCGAGATTATTATCGCGTCTGAATTTTTCACTTACCGCTTTCGTAAGCTCCTGCAATCCGGAGACAGGCGTGTACTTGGTATACCCATCCTTGAGTGCCTGATAGGCGGCCTCCTTTATGTAGTCAGGAGTATCGAAGTCCGGTTCTCCCAAGCTGAGGCTTATCACGTCATGCCCCTGAGCTTTTAATTCCCGGGCCATTCTGGCCATTTTGAGCGTTTCTGATTCAGCAAGATTTTGTACGCGATTGGAGAGGAGCATAGATTTATCAATTTTGAAGGCGCAAAGGTAGCCAACGTGTTGGCATTTTTCATTCAGGGTGTTCTAACATAAAAAATAGTTTCTTCTGTGCAATTCTCCAACCACACAGCATCATATCTGCGTTCTAACAAATACAGTGTTTACCAAAAACAAATATTCATGCGCACCTTATCAATCCTGATTATTTTTCAATTTTTCACTCAAATTTTATTGGCAGACAACCGTGTAAGCCCCATCATTTCGGAGGTAACGGTTTATCGCAATGGAGCTAAAGTTAGCAGTGTAGCCACAGTTACCATACCTGCCGGCAAATCAGAAGTAATCTTCGAAAACCTCTCCCCCTATTTCAATGCCAACAGTTTACAGGTTCGGATAAAAGGGACTGCCACGCTAAACGCTGCAGTATTCAGTCTGAACACGCCTGGCCCGGGTCCGGAAGACCCAAGAGCGCCTATTCTTCGTGATTCACTGATATTACTCGGCGATGAATTTGTCCGCATACGCAATGAAAAAGAGGTGCTAAAAGGAGAAAATACCATCATCACCAAAAAAATGGACCAGATAGGCATCACAGGTAGTCAGCCAAATACGACTACTCTTACGGTAACAGAGTTAAAAGAACTGAGTGATTTTTATCGGAAGCGCCTGCTGGAAATCAAAACTAGGGAACTCGAGCTCACAATTCTGGAGCGGAACACCAATAAGCTGTATCAGGAAATTCAAAAGATATTACAACAGCTTCAGCCGAACACATCCAATTCAACCGGACAGATAGCCATGAAAATAGAATCTGCTGGAAGTCAGAAACTGGAGATAACCTGTACTTACCTGGTAACACAGGCTGGTTGGACACCCCTATATGACATTCGTTCAGAAGGTATTGGCAAGCCCCTGCAGCTGGTATACAAGGCCAATGTTCGCAATCAATCCGGTTTCGACTGGAAGGAAGTTATATTGCATTTGTCTACGGCAAATCCATTGTTAAATAACGATCGCCCCATACTGACACCTGTTTTTGTAGATTTTAGAACATACAATTATGGGCAGGTGTACAACGACGATCAGCTGTATAAAATGGCTCCAGCAACCAATATGGCGCAAACAGCCGATATGGCGAGACGTGGACAAACGCTGGAGGAAGTTGTTATTGAACTACCAGAAGAAGCACTACAAGCAGAGAGCAACGACGAGATCATCAGCAATTTCGACCTTGTAAAGCCACAGGATATTCTCGCCAATGGGCTCGATAATATTGTCACCGTAGACGAACAGGAAATCCCGGCTGATTATGAATATCATGCGGTCCCAAAACTCGAACAAGCCGTTTTTCTACTCGCGAAAATCACGGATTACGGCAAATACAACCTGCTTCCCGGCAGTGCGAATATTTTCTACCTGGATACTTATATCGGACAAACACTCGTGAACCCCAATACTGTGAGTGACACCTTATTACTTTCATTGGGACGGGATGAACAAATCACCATTAAGCGCATGCAGCCAAAAGATTTTACCGGAAGAAAACGGGTATTCAACAGCACCGTGAAAGAGACTTATACGTATGAAATAGTGATAAAAAACAATAAATCTCTACCTGTAAACATCGAAATACTGGACCAGATTCCCGTTTCCAGGAAGAAGGATATTACCGTGGAACTGGAAGAAGCCGGCGGTGCCATCCACAATGAAGATTATGGCAAGTTGAAATGGCAGCTGGAAATTCCGCCAAATCAAAATAAGCGACTCAGGTTTACCTACTCCATTCGGTACCCGAAGGACAAGGCAGTCGGTACGTTTAAGCAGTAAACCTAGACCTCTAAAAAAGGTGCGGAGCACCAAAATGCCTGTAGCCCGCAAATGAAATATTATTAAAAATGTGCAGCGCATCGAAACGTAACCAATATAACGGTGCGCTGCACCTCAAATGTCATTCGACATCGTGTTCTACAAACATTTCGGTGCTCCGCACCTTTATATTTAATACTCAAAGTTCGCCTCAGTGTGAGGGGTATACAAATACCTGTGAACCCATCCCTAAAAATTTGCCCAATAAATAGTTAGTGAAAATTAAAATAAGCGCAATGACTAGGCTGTGGAGAAGCTGTGTTTCTATATTTGCTCCACCTATATGAAAAACACACTGGATCAGTTTCGGGAAGTCATTGGCAATTGCCGGGACCTGTTTTTAAAGAAAACCGCTGATTATGGCACTGCCTGGCGGATTCTGCGACTTTCCTCTATTACAGACCAATTATACATTAAAGCGCTGCGCATCAGAAGTATTGAAGAGAAAGGCGCTCAAAAAGTGGATGAACCCGTTGACTCGGAGTTTGTAGGTCTGGTGAATTATTGTGTACTGGCGCTCATTCAGGCGAGTTTAAAGGAAACCGATCCGCTTGAACTTCCAAAAGAAGAGGTGGCTGTTTTGTACGATGATCAGGTGGAAGAGAACATCCGCCTCTTGGATGCCAAAAATCACGATTACGACGAAGCCTGGCGCCTCATGCGCATCAGCAGCATGACTGATCTTATTCTTCAGAAAATACTCAGGATCAAACAAATTGAGGACAATGCCGGTAAAACCATCGTGTCTGAAGGACTCGAAGGCAATTATCGGGACATCATAAATTATGCAGTCTTTGCCCTTATCAGGTTAAGGGAAGAACAGCAATAACCAAGTAGCAGGTAAACCATGACTTCACTTTCTTCACTTATTTTTCAGTTTGCCATTGTCGGAGCTGCCTTGACAGCCTTGACCGTTTTTATGAAATGGCACAAAAATATCCTGATGACCTTCCTCCAGCATTTTGTTGGTGTTTGGTTCGTTTTTTCAGGAATGGTAAAGGCTATTGACCCGATTGGTACGGCCTATAAAATGGAAGATTACTTCACGGCCTTTGAAACGACTTTCGAAGGTCTGCACAACTTTATGAAAGGACTGGCACCTTTGTTTCCCTGGCTTGCCGGACACAGCATTTCATTCTCCATAGGAATGATCATTCTGGAAATCGTATTGGGTGTTGCTCTGATCATTGGCTGGCGGAACAGATTGACAGCCTGGTTACTGTTCATATTGATGGTCGTATTTACCTTTCTCACTGGGTTTACCTATTTGACTGGTTTTGTTCCAACCGATGCCAATTTCTTTGATTTTGCACAGTGGGGGCCTTATGTAAAGGAACAAATGCGGGTTACCGATTGCGGTTGTTTCGGTGATTTCATCAAACTGGATCCGAAGATCTCCTTCTTCAAGGATCTGGGACTTCTGGTTCCATCGGTGTTGTTTATTGTTTGGGCAAAAAAATCCCATGAACTCTGGACAATCCGTATCCGGAACATCATCATCGGCATTTCTACAGCTGTTGTTTTGTTGCTATGTATTCGAAATACCTATTGGGATCTTCCAATGGTAGATTTCCGTCCATTTAAAGTTGGGAATAACGTCAGGGAGAAACGCGAACTTGAATCCAGCGCTAAGGTGGATATTCTGGGTTGGGTACTGGAGAACGAAAAAACCGGCGAAAAAATGAAGTTCATTGAACCGGAACCCGGCAAGATCACCTACTACAAGCAATACACCAAAGACGATGGCTGGAAAGTGAAAGACCAGATCAAAACCGACTGGTATGTTGAGGAAAATGGCGTTCGCAGGAACATTCAGAAAACAAAAGTGAGTGAATTTGCTGTGGAGAGTTCAGAAAATGGGGAAGTGACGGAAGACATTCTAAATGAAGAAGGATACAGCATGATGATCGTGGCTTATCATTTGGATGGCAGCCAGCAAATGGAAACCATTACAGTTCAGGATACGACCTGGGCGATTGATACCATCGCTGTGTCAAAAGACTCCACTCGCTTTGAGCAAAGAGTGGTTTCTGTACAGCCAAAACAAGTGGAAAGGCAGGCATTTATTCCAACACCAAAATATGCGGATTTCTATACAAAAGGAATCAATCCATTGGCTGATGAAGCTCAGAAGGCAGGCTGGAAAGTGTATGCCATAACCACTTATGGCGACAGCGAATTTGCCGGAGATTTTGCACAAAAAGTAGGAGCGACGTATCCGTTCTATAAAGCTGATGATAAGCTTCTAAAGACAATCATCAGGGCAAACCCGGGTGTTGTAATCTGGAAAAACGGACAAGTTGTGGGCATGTATCACCACAAGCATATTCCGAGTTATGATGAGATTGCCAAGAAATTTCAATAAGATTAGAAATCCTGGGGTTTCCCTTTTCGCCGTGCTTGTGTCTTTTTTGACCAAGCGCAACACAACGTGAAACGTTAAACACCAAAGCGGTTTATCTGCAAAAGTTGTTTATGATTTTTATTACCATTGGCTACCCACGTAACTTGCACTTGGTCAAAAAAGACACAAGCGCGGCGAAGTAGTTGAAATTTGGAATAAACAAAAAAAGCCCTCCAAGTATGACTTGAAGGGCTTTTTTATCTTGTATGATAAGCTTATCACTGAGACTGAAGTGGAATTTCAGAAGGAGCAGTTCCGCCGCCAACTGAAAGTACCGCCAGAATGCAAAGGGCAACCAATGCACCTGCCAAAACCCAGGTTGCTTTTTCAATAAAATCTGTTGAACGAGCCGCGCCAAAAAGTGTTTGAGCCTGACCTCCGAAATTCGGGTCGATACCGCCTCCTTTAGAGTTTTGCATCAAAACTACCAGGACCAACAGTACGCTCACAATAGCGATGAGCACGGTAATAGTAGATAACATATACGTCTATTTTTTAAGTTTGTCAATTTCGGCCGCAAAGTACGTGCTTTTTTCGGGAAACGCCAAACCTAGTCTTTCATACATTTGAATGGCCTTATCCCGGTGTCCCTGCTTGGCATACAACTTGGCCAGTGTTTCGGAGATAACATCCTTGTTTTCAGCCACGCTTTTTTCAGCCAGTATTTGGGCAATGCCGGAGGTTTTGGGGCTTTCTGATTCTTCTTCCACCTCCTGATCTACTTTTTCTCCTTCTTCAATATTTTGATTATCAATGCTTTCTACAACATATTCCGGCTCACTGTCAACAGCCTTGCGTTGAACCTCCAGCTCTTGTTCAACATCCTTTTCCTCAGGCGCACCTAATACCGGCGGATTAAAACTGCCAATCCAGGAACTGAAATTCAGGTAGGATACTTCAAGCTCATCTGCTGGATCAGAATTTTCACTAACTCTATTATTTGCCTTGGAAGTCACTTCTGTCAGGGATTCCGGTTCAGGTTCTATAAACTCTTGTACCATTTCCATGGCTTTTTCTTCCTGAATGGTATTCCTGTCCACGGCAATTAGCTCCTCTTCAATTTTTTTCTTGAGTGTTTCTATCGGCTTTAATTCCAACACTTCTTCCTCTACCCAAACTTCTTGTGGAACCAGCATTTGCGGAGCCACAAGTTTAAATAATTGCACCCGATCCAAACTATAGGCTGCTGCAGTTGCAATGTTTTTAGCACTGTCAGGATGATTGGTTTGCCTTGCTTTTATTGCCAGAAAATACCTCAGATTATGTGCATAGGGATATGCCAAAGCCAGCGTCTTGAGCTCTTCATAAGTTATCTTATGGAGCAAGTCCGGGTTTTCAACAATATTTGCAAATCGTTCCAAGGTCATGGTTAGAATGTGATAATTAGCTAATTTGATAATATGCTAATGACTCATTGTCCATTGTTCATTGTCCTCTGATCACTATTATTCACCAATCATTAAATGCTTCATTAAAAATATCGTCCAGCAATTGTGTACGAATTTGCCTGATGAGTTCATCCTGAACAGATAATAAATCGGCGGTATTTGAAAATTCGGCAAAATGGCTTTTGGTGCGCTCTGAAGGCCAGCTTTTCTTCTCGTTTTTGTTGTTGATGTATTTTACAGACACATTGATTTTCAATTGGTTAAGTGCGACTACTTCACCAGGTTTTGGTGCAACTGGAACAACAGCAAAACCTGTAATTCTGCCTGTAAATTCAACATCGGGATCTTCACTGTTCAATACCAGGCGAGACTCGGATCTTATTTTATCTTTTAAGCCTTCTGTAAAATCAAGTGCTAGCGTTGGTGGAGCATTTCCCGCTACACTTTCAAAATTCTGAACGAAGAAAGTGTTCACATCCGGATCAATGGAAATGCCTTTAAAGCTGTAGCAGCCTCCAAATAGCATGGAAAAAGCCATGAACACTAAAAGACATTTTTCTTTCATCAGAACAAATTTACGACGCAGAATAGATTCTGAACATGTAACGGCAGCACTCAGTACCCTGCTGCCTTAAAAAACTGCTCGCTGTGTTTGCTTCCTCTTTACTGGAGATATAGCATATTTTAACCCTTGGTATTACTCCCATTCAATAGTCGCCGGTGGCTTTGTGGAAATGTCAAACACCACCCTATTTACACCTTTTACGTTATTTATGATCTCACTGGAAACTTCGGCTAAAAATTCATGGGGCAGGTGGCTCCACTCGGCAGTCATGCCATCCGTTGAATTCACGGCGCGCAATGCAACCACCTGTTCATAGGTGCGCTCATCGCCCATCACGCCGACCGAAAAAATGGGCAACAACACGGTTCCTGCCTGCCAAACTTCATCGTAGAGCTCAAATTGCTTAAGCTTGTTTATGTAAATGGCATCGGCTTCCTGCAATATCCTGACTTTTTCCGGAGTAATGTCCCCCAAAATACGGATTCCCAGGCCCGGGCCCGGAAAAGGATGACGGTTCAAAATATTGGGACTGACCTCTAGCTCTTTACCCACCCGGCGTACCTCATCCTTAAAAAGAGAACGAAGAGGTTCCACAATTTTTAACTTCAGTTTTTCAGGCAAGCCTCCAACATTATGGTGACTCTTGATGGTAACAGATGGGCCATGCACACTTACAGATTCTATGACATCGGGATAAATGGTTCCCTGACCAAGCCATTGAAAATCTGGATGCGCTTCGCTCTCCTCTTCAAAAATCTCAATAAACAACCGGCCGATGATTTTTCGCTTTTGTTCCGGGTCACTGACTCCTTCCAACGCTTTGTAAAACCGTTCTTTTGCATCTACCCCTTCAATATTGAGTCCCATACCGCGATAAGATTCCAGCACATCCTCAAATTCATTTTTGCGAAGCAATCCATTGTCTACAAAAAAGCAAAATAAGCGATCCCCAATAGCCCTGTGTAATAAGGTTGCCGCTACGGTGGAGTCAACCCCACCCGATAGCGCCATGATCACTTTTTCCTTGCCAATTTGTTTTTTGAGAGATTCAATTGTCTCATCCACAAAATGAGCTGCTGTCCAATCGCCGGAGCATCCGCATATATTCAGCACGAAATTCTTCAGAATTTCAAAACCTTCCAGACTGTGGTATACCTCCGGGTGAAACTGAATACCATACACAGGTTGTTCAAAACGACCACTCACTGATCTGAACGCGGCATATGGGATGGTATCCGAATTACCCAACACCTCGAAACCAACCGGTAGTCGAACAATGGTGTCTGAGTGACTCATCCATACTTGCGAACGTTTACTGATGCCATTGAAAAACGGATCGTTGGGCGCATGTTGCTGCAGCATCACTTTGCCATATTCGCGCTTGTCAGACTGGCTTACTTCGCCGCCATAGTGATCTGCCAGCAATTGGGCGCCGTAACAAATACCCAATAAGGGTGTTTTCCCGGAAACCTTATCCAAATCCATACGCAGGGCATTTTCCCAACGCACAGAGAATGGACTTCCGGAAAGAATTACACCTTTTATGTCAGCTGTTAACTCGGGCAACTTATTGTAAGGAACGATCTCGCAATACACGTTCATTTCACGAACGCGCCGGGCAATCAACTGGGTGAATTGCGAGCCAAAATCAAGGATCAGAATTTTTTGCATAAAAAAGTACGGATATCAGCATCCGTGTGGTGAGCTTTGAGGCGCAAAGGTAAGCAAAAGAAGTGCTGCAAAAAACAGTCAAATCAATATTGCCGGCACTTAGTCGGGAAGCGAAATTTTACCCATTCCAACAAGCGGGATACCACCCAGCCATTCTGAAGGGCCATATTCACCGGCTAGTGTTTCATTGGCCAGAAGGGCAAAAAGTACTGCTTCTTTAGCATCGCCATGAATGCCAAGATCCTGCATTGGAGCAATTGAAATTTCGGGTAGTTTTTCTTTAAGTATCCTCACAGTCATCGGGTTGTGGGAGCCGCCGCCGCTGAGGAATAATTGCTTTTTTAGGCCAGCTGAAGGAAGTTTGTGCACAGCGTCCACAATTGTTTCAGCAGTTAGTTGAGTAAGCGTCGCCATGACATCGTATGGATTCGGATTTCCTTTTGGCAACATGGCCATAGCAGCCCGTACCCAGGCGACTGAGAACATTTCCGGCCCGGTGGATTTGGGAAATGGTTTTTCAAAGAATGGCTCATCCTTTAAAATTTGCAGCAAGCGGATATCTACACCGCCTGCAGTGGCTAACATAGCATTCTCATCAAAAGGCACATTGAATAGCTCTCGGGCAAAAGCATCGATCAGGGTGTTTCCAGGACCAATATCCGTGGCAAATGCATGATTGGGATCTCCGGATGCGGGTAGGAATGTAAAATTTGAAATGCCCCCGATGTTGAGCAGAATTCTGTCTACGCCAGACCTGGAAAACAAAAAATAATCTCCGTACAATGCCAGCGGGGCTCCTTCTCCCCCTGCCGCCAGGTGTTTTTGCCTAAAATCTGACAGGGTAACGATGCCGGTTTTTCGGGCAATGTGATCCCCGTCTCCAATTTGCAAGGTGGCATTTGGCGAATCTGGAAGGCCATGCCAAACACGCGGGGCATGGTATACGGTTTGTCCGTGAGAAGCAATGGCATCCACCGTTTTTGGGTCTACCTTCCAATTTGCCAAACAAGCATTTATGATAGAAGCGTGTTTTTCGGCTATGACTACAATCAGGAGGGTCAACTTCAGCATATCGACCTCTCTTTTGGCAAAAACCTCCCTGATTTGTTGCCGAAATTCTTCATCGTAGGAAATCGTTTCAAATTGAAGTACCTTGACATTAGTTTGAAGTCCACTGCCTGAAAAGGAACAAAGTGCCAAATCCAACCCATCAAGAGAAGTCCCGGACATTAAACCCAAAATGATGCGCTCGTCCTTGTTGGCAATTTCGAGAAGTCGCTTGAAATGAACGTTCATATATGCTAATGGTTAATGGTTAGTGGTTAATGGTTAATGGTTAATGGTTAATGGACAAAAATCTGTATTAAATTATGAATAGATCTATTTTACTGGCGTTTTGCGGCGCTTTATTTTTTGTCTGTTGTAAAAATCAGACTTTGAAAACTGAAAAAAAGGGTAGCATGGATACAAAACCTCCTTATGCTATTGCCATTCATGGCGGTGCGGGAACCATTTTAAAGGAGAATATGACGGAAGAAAAAGAATCTGCTTATTTAGCCGCGTTGGATACCGCACTTAGCATTGGTGAAACTGTACTCAAAAACGGAGGTTCAGCCCTTGATGCAGTTGAAAAAACCATTTCTTATATGGAAGACTGCCCGCTGTTTAATTCCGGGCGCGGAGCGGTTTTTACACATGATGGAAAAAACGAACTGGATGCCAGTATTATGGACGGAAGCAATCAAATGGCAGGAGCCGTGGGTGGTGTCAGTACCGTCAGGCACCCGATTGTGCTGGCCCGGGCTGTCATGGAAAAATCACCTCACGTGCTTCTCAGTGGGCGTGGTGCTGAGCAATTTGCGGAAGAAAACGGTTTGGAGATTGTTGATCCTTCCTGGTTTTACACGGAAGACCGCTGGAACTCGCTGCAAAAAGTATTGGAGAAAGAAAATCAAAATGGGAAAACCGGAGATGCCAGTCCGGTTATTAATAGCGACCACAAATTTGGTACAGTTGGCTGCGTAGCACTCGACAGCCAGGGAAACCTCGCGGCCGGCACCAGCACAGGCGGGATGACCAATAAGAGATGGAATCGTTTTGGAGATTCACCTGTCATAGGCGCCGGCACTTATGCATCCAATGATGCATGTGCTGTTTCATGCACGGGCCACGGCGAGTATTTCATCCGCTATTCCGTGGCGCATGATCTGTGGGCCAGGGTTAATTATCTTGGAGAATCTCTTGAAACTGCCGCAGATTACATCATTAACCAAAAACTGAAGGAAAAAGGAGGCGAAGGTGGTCTCATTGCCGTTGATAAGAACGGAAACATAGCGATGCCTTTTAACTCAGCGGGTATGTATCGCGCCTATTCAAAACCTGGAGAGCGGGAAATCAACATTTACAAAGAGTAGGCAGATTTTATTGTTGTGATAATACCACGATCAATGTTGCCTGATCTGGGTTGGTGACCTTATCGACACGAACAAAAATGCCGGGCTCCATTTCTCGATCCTGACCCAGCTTCATCTCTTGTCGGCGCAATTCAATAATATCCGCCCAGGATTTCAGCGCGATCTGTTTTTCTGAAAACGTACTCAGGTAAACCAGTTGCCGGGTAGCCTCTTTTAGCCAAAAAGAATCGGGTTGAGCCGTAAAATTACCCGGGACACTGAATCGAAACTCCTGGCGGGTTTCATCGCACACGTCCTGACTGATTTCCAGCAAAATTCCGCGATCGAGCATAATGCTTTCCAGGGATTGAGCTCCTTCCACCTCGTAATTGTAATCTGTGATGTGGGGTAACTCTTTGCTGAACATTGCTTCGGGTTTGAATTTGCAGGTCTTCTTATTTTCGCAGGCTGTTACCCAAAAGAGCAGCACGAAGCCCAATAGGAATATGAAGTCAGTACGAATGGTTTTGTGAAATGATTTTTGCATTTGTGTTGGCATAGCTTTTATCAAGGCCAAAATTAAATATCAATATTGAATAACGAAAAACAGTCTGCATGACGCGCATAGGGTTGCTTTCCGATACACATTCCTTTTTGGATGAAAGAGTGTTCAAACATTTTGCAGAATGTGATGAAATATGGCATGCCGGTGATTTCGGCAGTATTGAATTGATTGATAAACTCAGGGAATTCAAGCCGCTTAGAGGGGTTTACGGCAATATTGACGGGGCAAAGATCAGGTTGGAAATGCCGCTCGATTTGCGTTTTGAATGTGATGGCGTTCCGGTGTTTATGACCCATATTGGCGGTTATCCGGGCCGTTATGATGCCAGAGTAGGGAATATACTAAGGGAAAACCCGCCGGTCAATGGGATCTTTATCAGCGGACACTCCCATATTTTGAAGGTTATGCCAGATAAGAAACTGAATTTCCTGCACATCAATCCAGGAGCCTGTGGAAATATTGGTTGGCACAAAGTGAAAACACTCATTCGCTTTACGCTCGATAAAGGGAAAATACAGGATATGCAAGTTATTGAACTTGGAAGCAGAGGAATCGTGGCTTCAGATGAGTCGGAAGAACCTTCGATTTAGTTTTAACATTCGCGCAATTGTTCGCCCCAGGACATTTTCATTCAATCTATCAGCGTAACATGGCCAATTCTCTTACTTTTGCAAACAAATTGAAGAGGGCAATGTTATTCTTTTCAATTACAACTATTACGTAACATCAATATCAATACAATGGCATTAGAATTCACCGATGCATCTTTCAAAAAAGATGTTCTTGAGGCGGACAATGTAACCCTCATCGACTTTTGGGCTGAATGGTGTGGTCCATGTAAAATGATGGATCCAATCATCAAACGACTGGCTGAAGAGTACGATGGCAAAGCGGTAATCGGCAAACTGAACGTGGATGACAATCCGGATACCCCGATGAATTACAACGTTCGCGGCATACCAACGTTTCTCATTTTCAAAAATGGAGAACTGAAAGAAAAGATTGTAGGTGCCACCACTCATCAGGCATTGAAAGACAAAATCGAAGCTCAATTCAACTAATTTGAATCCAGCTCTTCCAATCCCGCATCTGGTGTTTACCGGATGCGGGATTTTTTATGTCTGTACACTAATCCAGGCTTCTCCAAGGTATTCTGGCAGATCACCGGCAATCAAGGCTTCCATGCCCATGTCCAGTATGGCAATATCCGCAGCACGGCCATGTAGAAAAACGCCCAGCAAGCATGAAGTCTTTGGATCATATCCCTGTGCAAGCAAGCCACATAGTATTCCGGTAAGCACATCTCCCGAGCCTCCGGTGGCCATGCCCGGGTTGCCTGTAGAATTAAACCAGCAGGTGCCATCCGGACAGGCAATGGCTGTATGAGCGCCTTTTAAAATGATAAAAAGCCCCAATTCAACCGCGAACTTTCTCTGCAATTCGTTTCGTTCAAAATCATGATCGGTTTTCCCAAACAGGCGTTCAAACTCTTTTACATGGGGTGTCAGAATACTGTCTTTCGGTAATTTTGTCAATACCCTTCTGTTTTTTGACAAGATATTAAGAGCGTCTGCATCCAGGACCATTGGCTTATTAAATTTGGAAATCAGCTCTGATAAAGCGCCTACAGTCAAATCATTTTGTCCAATCCCTGGTCCTACTCCAATACCTGTAAATCCCTCCAAGTCCGGCAACATGGTCAAGTAATCCGGGTGTTCGTCCACGCTTACCATTGCCTCAGGCACGGCCGTTTGCAAAATATCCAATCCGCAAGATGGTGCGTGTATGGTGACTAAGCCTGCACCCGAGCGAAGGCACCCACGAGCCGCCAAAACGGCGGCCCCTATCTTTCCTTTGCTTCCGCAGATCAAAAGGGCCTTTCCAAAACTACCTTTATGGGCAAATTTGTCTCTTTTGAGTATCAAACATGACGCATGTTCATCATCAAGATAGAACAAATCGCTCGTCGTCTGTTGATCAAATGCAGGATGTAAACCAATGCTCTCGATAAGCCAATCGCCTGTATACGAGGCATTTTCCGGAAAGAAAAAAGCCAGTTTGGGCCTTTCAAAACTGAAAGTCTGGTTGGCTTCGATCACTGCATTTCCAACACTTGTCAGGTCACAAAACAATCCGGAAGGCAGGTCAATGCTTACCATATCAGCACCCGATCCATTTAAGAACTCAATAGCCGCAGCCCATTCCCCGGTCAAAGGTCTGGACAATCCTGAACCAAAAAGCGCGTCAATACACAACTGGTTTTCTACTGCTGAGACATTCCATTTATCCTGAAGGTCTTGAGCTGTGGAGCAGAAGACCATGTCAAGCCGGGTTATTTTTCTATTCAGGGATATTTGCGCATCAAAATCAGTTGAATGTCGCCCGGCAAAATCACAAACAAGTACCTTCGCCTCGTAATTGGCAAGATGAAGCATACGAGCCACTGCCAGGCCATCGCCACCGTTGTTACCGGTTCCGCAACAGACGATAACCCGGCGTTCCTGATCTGGGTATTGCTTCGCAAACCAGTTCACAAACACCTGAGAAGCCCGGTTCATTAATTCAAGGGAAGCTACAGGTTCATTTTCAATAGTATAAGCATCCCAGGCACGAATTTGTGACGCAGAAAATATTTTCATGACAACAGATCAAAGCCAATTTTTCAAAGGCTTAAAAGTAGTAGAATTCGCCAGTGTTTTAGCCGGCCCGGCTGTGGGAATGTTCTTTGCGGAGCTGGGAGCTGACGTTTTGAAAATTGAAAACAAGAGCACCGGAGGTGATGTCACCAGGGGCTGGAAACTGCCGGATGAAGACCCGGAATCTCCGGTTTCGGCCTATTGGTGTAGTGTCAATTGGGGTAAAAAACACCTGTTTCTTGACTTAAAGGACTCTTCAGAAAGACAACAGGCCTTGTCCGAACTGGCAGATGCCGATGTTGTGATATCAAATTTCAAACACTCTTTTGCCAAGTCGATAAAACTGGATGGAGAATCCCTCCTGGAAAGGTTTCCTACCTTAATCTTTGCACAAATTAACTCTTATGTAGACCCCGAAGATGAGCGGCCAGCTTTTGATGCCGTTCTCCAGGCGGAGGCCGGGTTTATGTTTATGAACGGCGAACAAAATGGCGATCCGGTAAAAATGCCGGTGGCATTAATTGATACGATTGCTGCTCATCAGTTGAAAGAAGGTATTTTATTGGCACTGCTTCACAGAGAACGCAGCGGCAAAGGCAGTATGGTACATTGCTCATTGATGGAATCCGCTCTAGCGTCCTTGGTTAACCAGGCAAGCAACTATTTAATGACCGGACATATTCCCCAAAGGATGGGAAGTAAGCATCCCAATATTGCACCTTATGGCGATGTGTATGCGTGTAAAGATGGATCACAGATTTTATTGGCAGTGGGCACAGAAAAACAATTTACCAGACTTTGCCATTGCCTCGGGTTGGTAGAATTGCTTAGCAGCGAAAAATTTATGAACAACCGCTCCAGAGTAGAAAACCGAGAAGAGTTAAACCTTTTAATAGCAAAGGCCGTTTCCAGTTTTTCTTTAGAGGAAGTGATGGATAAATTTATCGAAAATGATGTTCCTGCCGCCAGGATTAGAAATATGAAACAAGTATTCGAGCATCCCGTAGCGAAAAAAATGATCCTGGAAGAAGAAATTGAGGGTGGTGTACATTCAAAACGTATGAGCACCGTGGCTTTTCACCTAAAAAAATAAAGATCAAGCAAACAGCAAAATGATAATGGATAAGGAAAAAATCTTGTCGATCTTAAGTCAGGTACGCGATCCGCAAAGCGGCAGAGACCTGGTATCCGCAGGTATGGTTGAGAAACTTGAGATTGCCGGAGACAATGTAAATTTTCAATTGGTGATCCCGAATTTGCAAATGCCGGGTAAGGCCGAACTCAATTTTGCCTGCATAGGAGCGATCAACGATGTATTCCCAAAGGCCCAGGTAAATGTTCACTTCATGGCCAGGAGCGCGGAAAGTTCACATACACCCAACCCCATATCCAATATCAAGCACATTATAGCTGTAGCCTCCGGGAAAGGCGGTGTTGGGAAAAGTACCGTGGCTGTTAACCTGGCACTGGGTTTACAAAAATCAGGTGCAAAGGTTGGTATTCTGGATGCCGATATATACGGTCCAAGCATTCCTACCATGTTTGGTTTGCAGGGTTCTCGCCCAAAGGTTCGCGATGTGAACGGCATGACCAAAATCATACCCCTGGAATCTTATGAAGTACCAACCATCAGCATTGGGTACATCATTGAACCTGAACAGGCAGTAGTGTTGCGTGGGCCCAGACTGGCTGCCATCATCAAGCAGTTTGTGAGCGATGTGCTGTGGCCGGAGCTCGATTTTCTGATAGTTGATCTGCCACCCGGAACCGGCGATGTACAATTGACACTTGTACAAACGGTACCACTTACAGGCGTGGTAATGGTAACTACTCCACAGGATGTTGCCCTGGCTGATGCTTTGAAGGCCATTAATATGTTTAAAATGGAGGCCATCAACATACCCATTCTCGGAGTTGTGGAAAATATGGCCTGGTTCACACCCGCTGAGCTACCCGAAAATAAATACTACATCTTTGGCGAAGGGGGCGGCAAAAGATTTGCCCATGAAAATGGCTCAGTTCTACTGGGACAAATTCCCATTGTGCAAAGTATCCGGGAAGGCGGAGACTCCGGGAAGCCTGCAGTTACCCAGGATAATGTTCCACAAGTTGCTGAAGCATTTATGGAAGTAGCCCGTAATACACTCAAGCAAGTTGAAGCTTTAAAAGTCTGATCTACTCGCTTTTCTTGAACCGGTAAGAATACAAGTCTGGCTCCCCTTCATAATATCCGTCAAGTGACAGGAAATTATAGGCGTTTTGAATGGCCTGTACTGCCTCGGCGGCAGAGCTTACGCGATTGCCATTTACACTGCTGATGATAAAGCCAGGCTGCATATTGGTATCGTACACCACGCTTCCCCGGCGAACACTGGTTACAATAGAACCCTGTATACGCAATTTCCGCTTTTCATCTTTTGTCAGATCGCGAATGGCCAGACCAAGCTGATTTTCCAGTTCGTCCCCTCTTACTTTTGCAATGCTGGTGGAATTGTTGCTGTCTTTTAGCAAAACTTTCGAAAACCTCTTTTTACCATTTCTCCAGTACTCCAGGTTCACAGTTTCACCAGGACGGAAACGCCCAACATATTCTTGTAGTTCGGAAGTGCTGCGAACCTTTGACCCGTTTACACTGATGATGACATCTCCAATTTCCAAAGATGCATCCTCGGCAGCGCCTCCAATGGCGATGCGGTTGATCAAGGCGCCTTCAGCATTTGGGAGCTGCAAATCTTTGGCGGTTTCTGCATCCAAATCCTGAATACCTACACCCAAAAAGGCGCGTTGTACGGTATTAAACTCTCGCAAATCACGAATTACTTTTTGAACAAGGTTGGAGGGAACTGCAAAGGAATACCCTTCGTAACTTCCTGATTCTGTAATGATGGCGGTGTTTACGCCAATAAGCTCTCCGGTTGTATTTACCAATGCGCCACCGCTATTTCCCGGATTTACCGCGGCATCCGTTTGAATAAAAGACTCGATGCTGGCACCGCCCCCCAGAATATTTATGTTTCTTCCCTTTGCACTAACGATACCTGCGGTAACCGTACTTTCCAGATTAAATGGATTGCCCACGGCCAACACCCATTCTCCAACTCTAACCGAATCGCTGTTGCCAAATACAATAAATGGCAGGTTGGCTTCTTCAATTTTGAGCAGCGCGATATCAGTTGACACATCGGAACCTACCAATCGTGCTTTATATTCCCTTTTGTCTGAAAGCGTCACTTTTATATCAGTACTCCGATCAATTACGTGGTGATTGGTTACGATAAAACCATCGGGAGTAAGAATTACACCCGAACCGGAAGAGCCGGTAAGGGTACCTCCGCCAAACAATCCGCCGCCGGATTCGAGCAGGGCACGGATGTTCACAACGGCCGGAGTAGCCAGCTCAGCAGCCTGAATAAAGCTGGTTGGAGCAGAGTTGTTCACACTTGTGTTGGAGCGGTAATTCAATAACTTTTCCACCATGGAGGCATAATGAGACTCTCCTTCATTTCTTTTCCACACTACCTGCTCAGGCGCAGCAAACTGACTGTATATAAAAACAGAAAGCAAGGAACTTGCGATGCAGGTGATGAATATCCAGATGTATTTATTCATGCGGTTAACACTTTAACAATTGGAGAACGAAACTTAAGCGAAGTTTAGTCTGAACCCGGAACTCAAATAATTTGTTCTAAAAATTACAAAAATCAGGCCGGATGGAACGCTATTTTTGTCCCTGACCCTAACACTATCAGTTTGTAGCTTTGAAAACCAGATAACACGAAACCCACTAAAATCACATAACAATCAATCCCGAGGTAGACTCGGGATCAATTAAATCACTATAATCACCCAAATCAAGGTAAAGGACAACATGAATTTCAAAAAGTATCAGGGAGCGGGAAATGATTTTATCATGCTGGATCAGCGACAGCATCAGTGGATCACAAGAGCCAATACCGACTTGATTGAACATTTATGTGATCGTCGATTTGGCATTGGCGCTGATGGATTGATACTGCTTCAAAATTTGGAAGGATATGACTTCGAAATGGTTTATTTCAATTCGGATGGCCATGAAAGCACTATGTGCGGTAATGGCGGAAGATGCATTGTCGCCTTTGCTTATGATCAGGGAATTTCGAAAGAGAACTATCGTTTCATGGCAATAGATGGTGAGCACGAGGCAATTATCAAACCTGAAACCGGACATAGAAGTTATTGGGTAGAATTAAAGATGAAAGATATCCAAGACATTGAAGACAATCAGGATTATTATGTACTTGACACGGGGTCGCCGCATGTTGTACAATTTGTGAACAAACTGGATAGCAGAGACATGGTTGCAGAGGGTAGACAGGTGCGCTATTCAGAGCGGTTTAAGCAGGAAGGAATCAATGTAAATCTGGTGGAAGAAAATGGAATTGGGTTAAATATCAGAACCTATGAGCGCGGAGTAGAGGATGAGACCCTTGCTTGCGGCACTGGTGTTACAGCTGCGGCAATTGCCCGTCATCTGCATAAAAACGGCGAAAAAGGGATGAATGAAATTCCTGTAAAGGCTAGAGGTGGAAACCTGTCAGTCAGGTTCCAGGCCAATGGTCATGGAAAGTATTCAGATATATGGCTTTGTGGTCCGGCGACCTTTGTGTTTGAAGGTGATATAAATTTATTGCCTAATGGCAACGCAACGTGATGGGTCCTGCTTTTATTTCATTGCTGAAATTTCCGGCCCTGTCCTTGATTTTCACGAAATAATAAAGCGTATCGAATAACACTGTATCCGGAACCTGTTCGCATGCACGAGGAAATCCTTCGCTGTCAATAAAAATGCAACAACTCGTAGGCACAACTATAGAAATTTCACCGGAAATACCATTGCTGGCGCCTTGCGGCTCTACATAAGGAAGTTGATATTCAAACTTGGGAAATGAATCCCTATCATCGCGAACAAAAACACTTGGAGTTGGATCAGTATCCGGATAACCAAGATCACCATCGCCATCTGTATAGGAAAATGTGATACTCAGGCTATCGCCCTTACCTTTGCCTTGCTGCAAAATATCTTTTGACAAGTTGAGAAACTCTATGACCGGCTCGTTAGGATAATCCGGTGGTTTCACACAAAATTGTGCCGCCAATAGCACAATAAGCAGCAGAAATAAAAAGGGTGTAAACAGCTTTTTCATGGAGCATCAAATTTTATCAAAAGTACGTAGGATTGTGGATAATCCCCGCTAAAACATGGAAACACCGCTCAGGGAAGAAATATTGTCTAGGATAAGGGAATTGAAAGCTGCAGAGTTCGAGAATGTGGCAGAAATGCTATTTCAATACCAAAAGCTGAACAATCCACTGTATGCATATTACCTGGATTTGCTAGGCGAAAAACCAATTCGCCCCTTTTTGCCTGTTTCACTCTTCAAATCTCATGTCATTCAAAGTGGAGAGTGGAAGCCTGCAACTTTTTTTGAAAGCAGCGGAACCACCGGGCAAATCCCTTCGAGATTGCCAGTGAGAGACATGTCCCTCTACCTTGAAAATGCAAAAAACTGTTTTCACAAATATTACGGCAACCCTGCGGAATACTGTTTTCTGGCCTTGCTACCCAATTACCTGGAAAGAGGCAACTCCTCGTTGGTAGCCATGACAGATCACTTTATCCATATTTCTAAATATGAACAAAGTGGTTTCTTTCTGGATGAATATTCCAGACTTCATGACACCCTAGACCTTTGTATTTCAAAAGGATACAAAACGATATTGCTTGGCGTAAGCTATGCTTTGCTCGACTTTGCGGAGCAGTACCCAATGAAACTGGGTGATACGATTGTCATGGAAACCGGGGGCATGAAAGGACGGAGAAAAGAGTTAACCAAAGCGGAACTTCACCATCAATTAAAAAAGGCATTTCATGTAGACACTATACACGCAGAATATGGCATGACCGAGCTCTTTTCGCAGGCCTATGCGCAGGGGAACGCTATCTTCGCGCCTGGACCAACCATGCGGGTAATCGCTACAGAGCCTAATGACCCATTTTGCCTGGTCCCCTCTGGTAAAACCGGCGTGTTAAACATCATTGACCTCGCCAATGTGGATACCATGGCTTTTATTCAAACAGAAGACCTGGGAAGAGTATATGAAGATGGACGCTTTGAAGTAATCGGGCGCCTGGATGCAGCAGAGTTGAGAGGATGTAATTTAATGGTTAATGGTTAGTGGTTAATGGTTAGTGGTTAGTGGTTAGTGGTTAGTGATCAGTGTTTAATGAACTATGTAGCTTGAATAATAAACCTTACATCTGCCCATGGGCTTGGTTCAGATAAGTTAACATCTTGTAACTCCGGACTTCAGTCCGGGGAACCAAACATCCTGTAGCCCCGGACTTTAGTCCGGGGGGGGGACGCCAAACACCATAACATTCCAACCATGACAAGCAACCCATCCCTTCTAATCAGAAACATCGGTACACTAGTACAAGCAGAGGTGAGTGATCAGCGCTCCATCGCAAAAGGTGCCGATATGGCTCAATTACCTTTATTGCACAATGCCTGGCTTAGCGCGAAAGACGGCAGAATTACGGGTTTTGGACCAATGTCAACATGCCCGGATCAGGCTGACAACATCATTGACGCTACGGACAGGATGGTATTCCCTTCCTGGTGCGACTCCCACACGCACATCGTTTTTGCTACAACAAGGGAAGAGGAATTTGTTGATAGAATAAATGGCCTGTCTTATGAGGAAATCGCCCGACGTGGCGGTGGTATTTTAAACTCTGCTAAAAAATTACAGGTGTGCCCTGAAGAAGACCTGTATGAATCTGCCTGGGGGCGTTTACAGGAAGTCATTTCTTATGGAACCGGGGCCATCGAGATAAAAAGTGGTTACGGGCTGAGTTATGAAAGTGAGCTCAAAATGCTTCGGGTTATACGCAGGCTAAAGCAAAATAGTCCAATTCCCATAAAAGCGACCTTTCTGGGAGCTCATGCCATCCCAATGGAGTACAAAGAAAGGAGAGAGGAATATATTGATTTGGTAATCAACAAAATGCTGCCACAAATTGCCGAGGAAAGCCTGGCCGACTACTGTGATGTATTTTGTGACAAAGGCTTTTTTACGCCTGAAGAAACTAATCGGATACTGAAGGCTGGTTGGAAGCATGGGCTCAAGCCTAAGATCCATGCCAATGAATTGGGTATAACAGGAGGCATTCAGGTTGGGGTTGCCAATAACGCCATTTCAGTAGACCATCTTGAACATACAGGTGAAGAAGAGATCAACGTGCTTCAGAACAGCAATACCATGCCTACCCTATTGCCAAACTGTTCGTTTTTTCTCGGCATCCCTTACGGAAATGCCAGAAAAATGATCGAAGCCGGGCTCCCCGTCACACTTGCTACAGATTACAATCCGGGTTCTGCGCCCTCCGGAAACATGCCATTTGTCGTATCCCTGGCTTGCATAAAAATGAGGATGACACCGGAGGAAGCCATCAATGCTGCCACCCTCAATGGGGCCAGGGCTATGGAGTTGGAGCATGAGTTAGGGACAATTGCTGTCGGGAAAATGGCAAATTTGTTTATTTCCAAACCTATGAAAAACGTAGGGCTTCTTCCATACAGCTTTGGCACCAAGCTTGTGGAAACGGTGGTGCTGAACGGGGTGGCGGTATCAAAGTGATTTTTTGTGGCAATAAAGGCTACAAGTTCATCGTTCAGGGGCGGCCGCAATTGGCTTTCACACTAGTTAAAATGCCACTTTTGTCACCCCTAAAATAGCCCAATACCGGGGTTAATTTTCTAATTTTGCGGCCGTTGTGCCCAAACCTGACCTAAAATGTTAAATGTGTCAATCAGGGGCAACAGTCATTAAACAAACTGTATCTGACGCTCAATTGAGGATTTCCTCCTAAATCAATCTATCCACAACCATTGTTAAATTCTACTCTAATGCAAAGACTCTTAATCCCGCTCTTCGTATTTGTTGCTTTTTGCATGCCGGCAGTTCTGCTCGCCCAGATTCCGCAGGAAATATCGGTTCCACCAGGACCATTTAAATACCCAAAAGAACAAGCTGTTTCATCACCGGATATGATGTGTAATAATGCCGGCACATACACCTATGTCCAGTTTTTTGGAAATAGCAATGACACGAGCTTGCCGCAAATATTTTTATGTGCAAATGACTCATTCCAACTAAGATTCAATGGAGATGCCGACCTGAGCGGTGATCCACAACCTGGCACACCTCCCGGTCTTGCCTTTGGCTTCTATGAGTGTCCACCAACCATCATGGGTGATAATCTTCAGGCAATTGGTGCTATTCCAGGTCCCGGAGATCCTTGTGTGCTTAATGTGCCACCTTCAGCCAATGGTTTATATATCACTCCAGGAACAGGTATCAATGGCACCACTTCGTTTTTTAACAGTGGTTCTTTAATATCAACATTTGGTCTTGGACAACCAGTGTCCATTTTTTACGCACCCATTACCCTTGACGAAATTATTCCCCCGGCAGGATTTGAATCTGCAGTAGTAGGTTCTCCTCCCGGCCCTTGTGTAAACGTAAATATCAGCCAGGCTTTTGAAGTTATTTACCTCAACCCTATTACCCAACAGGGTATTGTGAACAATTACTTTGGCAATGATTGCCTTGGCAAGTTCAATATTCGTGGCGGATACCCGGAATATGACGGTGCCGGCATTTATACCATCAACATTTACCTGACATCTAATCCAAGTGTAAAGGCGGTTATTCATACGCCTAAATCACAGATGTTCCACAACGCACCGATCATTTTCTCAGTTACACAGGCTGGTAACTACACCATTGAAGTTGAGGATGGAAAGAGCTGTCCAGGCGTTTTCACCATGGATATGGCCAGCTGCGTTTCAGCTGACAATATTGTGCTTAACTTCCCGGATACCATCGTCTCTCCAGGTGCTACGAATTTCTGTGTGCCGCTCACGGTTGAAAACTTTGATATCACATCCGGGCAGTTCTCTATAAACTGGGATCCAAGTGTACTTCAGTTTACCAGCCTCGATCAGGTGAACCCTGTTTTGGCTCCTCCACCAAATGATTTTATCAACCTGAACATTTCCAATACATCCTTGGGAGAACTGGGATTGGTAGTTTTTGACAATGTTACAGTAGGCAATGTACTTAGTATTCCAGATGGAGAGGCAGCCTTTAATGTTTGCTTTAACGTCGTTGGAAGCCTTGGCCAATGCTCCGGGCTGACCATTGCCAACAGTCCTACCGGCATCGGTTTTGAAGACGCCGTTGGTCAACCTCTTGCCCTGACTTCAGATACTGGCAGCGTATGTGTCGGATTTATGCCGCTATCATTCACAGCAGAAGTAATTGATACGACCTGCCTCGGATTGGCTACTTTAAAAGTTACTGCCTTCGGAGGTGACGTGAATAGCCAGTATCAGGTGATTGTTGAGGATTTAACTTCAGGCGTAACCTACAACGGTAACATAATTGGCGCCGGCAGCATGATCACTTTTGTCGACATTTTGGGCAATTTCAATAACCTGTCCACGATGTACAGCATTTGTGTGACAGACAGCAATGGTATTGGTACAACAGTTTGTGATACTATAACTGTTTTGATTGAAACATTAGGTGCTCAAATCGATTTCATACAGCAACCCACTTGTAATGGATTTGGCGATGGTATTGTAGACGCCGTTGTCCTTTTCGGTGGATTGCCGGTGGCTAACCCGGGCGCCAACTACACATACCAGTGGACTTCAACGGCTGGTGGCTTGGTTGACCCAACGGTGAAATTCCAGGATGGAACCGTGAATAATGATATAAGAGCAGCCAGCTATACGCTGGTCGTCACCGATCTAAATACGATGTGTTCGGCATCTGCTTCGGGCTCTCTAGGGCAACCGACCAGAATCAATGACCTGAACATTGTAATGACCCAGGCATCTTGTTCCGGTGTTGCAAACGGCATGATCGAATATGAAGTAACCGGAGGCACGCCATTCCCGGGCAACCAGTATCAGTTTGCCTGGTCAGATGTAAATGGACCAGTTGGCGCTCCCGGACAAAACAACCCGATTGTCATCAATAACCTGGCAGCAGGAACCTACACAGTGACCCTCACAGATGCCAATGGCTGTACAGCCATTGACAGTGTTGCTGTAACCGACAATCGTGTTGTTGATCTGACTGAAGGACAAATTCAAAATGTTTCCTGTTTCGGTCTTAGTGACGGTGTTGCCTCAGTTACCGTAACTGAATCAATTATTTCCGGACATTCATACCAGTTTACATGGAATCCAGCTATTGGTTCCCTGGTGAATACCAACTTGTCTTCCGTAAATAGTGGCCTGCCTGCAGATACTTTTTTTGTAACAGCCGTCGATCAGATTGATGGATGTATGGATACCATTTCTGTAGTTGTAACTCAACCTACACTTTTGGTTCTTGACACCTTAGACGTTCAAGGCCCTGGTTGCGGCGCACCAAATAGTGGTACAATCAACATGTTTGCCCAGGGTGGCACTGGTGGACCAAACTATTCATACCTATGGTCTGATGGCACTACAGGTTGCTGCAGAGGTGGCTTACCAGTCGGTATGTATGCAGTAACAGTTACGGATGCAAACGGTTGTCAGGACTCCTCAATGATTGAACTATTTCCACCGATTCCTCCGCCGGTTAATATAACTGTTACTCCAGAAAAGTGTGGTGATGATGGTGTATTGATTGTTGTTTCTCCAGGAGCCGTCACCTTCAATTGGGAAGCAGTTCCTAGCACAGGACAATTGAGTGCAACAGATACTCTATCCAATCTATCCGGAGGCACCTACGCGGTTACCGTTACAGATGGCTTAGGATGTACAGGTGTAGGCAATATCACCTTATTGGACGTAGTTCCGCTTAATATAATCGATACCTCCTTTGTGGAACCTCTCTGCTACGGAGACGACAATGGTATTGTCGGTATTGTGGTACAAGACGGTCAGCCACCGTATGTCAACTATGAATGGACCCCAGGGCCATCCGTAAACGGTCCAACTCTGTTTGGTCTGACTGCCGGTGATTACACAGTTACCGTAACGGACAACGTTGGTTGCACCCTTACCGGGACCTTTACCCTGAATCAGCCTCCTGAGATCGTCAACAACCTGTCTGGCATTACAGACGTATCCTGTTTTGGCATTTGTGATGGTACGGCCACGGTGATGGCAGAATACGCTACTTCGCCCAACCCTACACCAGGCAACTTTGTGTATTTGTGGAGCGATGGTAACAGCGTAGACTCTATGCGTACCGACTTATGTTCAGGCATGTACATCATTACCAGCGCAGATAATAATAGCTGTGGTGACACAGACACGCTCTTTATTGGGTCACCACCTGAAGTTTGCGGTACTTATAACGCTACCCAAACAAGCTGCTTTGGTGTTGCCGATGGCTCAGCCACCATTATGGGTTGCGGAGGCAATGGCGGTCCATACACTTACGTTTGGAGCGATCCGGGTGGTACGACTGGCCCAACAGCCAATAACTTGCTGGCCGGAGAATACGTGGTAACCGTTACGGATGCCAATGGTTGTACCAGCGTGGTGGATTCGGTATTTGTGACTGAACCGGCTGAAATTGTTGTTACCCAGGATGATAATAACACGACACAACCTCATTGTTTTGGTGATTCCGAGGGTGCCATTGCGGTGCTTGTAAACGGTGGCAATACCGGGCAGTTTACCTATGAATGGTTCGACGACATGGGTTCTATCGGTACTACTGTGGACGTGGCTGAATTTGTTGAAATCCCTGCTGGATTCTATTCGGTAATTGTAACAGACCCTCAAGGCTGTACGGGTACATTAATGGATATCATGTTGCAAGACCCGCCCCCTGTATTGGGAGCCTATCAACAACCGGAAGCACTCACCTGCTACGGTGACGTTACTACGCTGAATATCGAGAGTATATCAGGTGGTTCAGGCGGTCCTTACCAGTTTAGTCTGGATTATGGAGCACTGCTTGATATCAATTTCCCGGTAACCTTAACAGGTGGCCAGCACGTAATTACTTATTTCGATGTTGAAGGTTGTTTCTATGAAGACACCATCAATGTGATTGAACCTGCTCCATTTGAGGTTAGCTTTAATTCTCCTATCATTGAAATTGAACTCGGAGATACTTTGACGCAATTAAAACCACTTATTAGCGGATCAGCTGTAGCTTCCTTTATGTGGACACCAGCTGAGTTGCTAACCAACCCGGACAGCATCAACCCATACATCCATACCTTCGATTCCCAGTTATATACCCTTACCGTGGAAGATGATAACGGATGTTCAGCTACAGGCTCAATTCAGGTAAATGTGGATCCAAACCGGAATGTTTATGTGCCTAACGTATTCAAACCAGGAATTGGCGGTCTGAATGATCACTTTAATGTGTACGTAGGCCGTGGTGTCGACATTGTAAACTACATGAGGGTCTACGATCGCTGGGGTGAGCTTGTGTATTCAAGAGACAAATTCCTGCCTGAGAACGACAACACAGGTGATGGCTGGGATGGTAAATTCCGTGGCGATTTTGTTGATCCTGCCGTATTCGTATACATCATCGAGGTAAAATTCCTGGATGGCCGAGTGCTACTCTATCGTGGAGATGTAACGGTAGTGAGGTAGTGTTGAGTGTTGAGTGTTGAGTGCGGAGTGTTTTCTGCTCGTTGTTTATACAAAACATGAGTCATCCCGAATTTTCCGCTTAATGGAAGGTTCGGGATGTTTTTTCGCCGCGCTTGTGTCTTTTTTGACCAAGCGCAACATTAGGTGAGGTGCTAAGCATATTATGTGAAGCCAAATTAGGCTTAATTGGCAAGGGTATTATTGATTTCATTGTCATGGCTACTCACGTAACATGCGCTTGGTCAAAAAAGACACAAGCGCGGCAGGAAATGTACCTGATAAATTGTGCAGGTCAGAACAAAATCCCGAATTTTAATTGCGTTCAAAATTCGGGATGACTCATGTTTAATTTTAATCTCCTGAAAAGTCAAAAACACTCCGCATTCCGCACTCCGCATTCAACACTCCGCACTCCGCATTCCGCACTTAACAATTATCTCATCTTCGGCTGTCTGCGTTTGCTGCCCTGGCGAAAACCTTTTCCGCCGGTCATGGCCATCATGGAAGGATTCATGCCTTGTCCGGCTTGTTTCATTTGTTTTTCTACTTCTTTTATCTGCTCTTTGAGCATTGGCTCCGTAACCTTCAGCTTTTTGAGTTCTGATAAATGGTTGCTGGCTGCCTTAATGTTATTTTTCCCAGCCGATATCATGACCATTTGCAACAAGGCTGCGGCTCTTTCATTATCCGTTGGCAAACCTGAATCAAGCGATTTCTTGATCCATACTTCAGCTGTGGCAAAATCGCGCTTCTGCATGGCAATAGCTCCCTGGGTCATGAAATACACGCCTTTATATCCTACAAGCAAAATACGGGGGAAGTAAGTCATTTTAAGTCTGGCTTCTGCCTCTTCCAGTTTTTGCTGGCTCAATAGCTGGTTTGTAGACAATATGGTACCCAGCATTAAATAACCGGCGAGCATGATAACACCAACCAGCAAAAATGGGAAGCCATACCAAAACCCATACATTGACCACAATATGGCGCCACCCAATATACCGACAACAATCAGTGCGAATCGAAGATAAATGTTAATTGTAAACATGAAATTGGTTTAGTAAATGAGCCGCAAAAGTACTGGTCAATGACGACTATTGTATTGACGAATTACATTGAATACAATTTTCCAGCTTTCCAAAAATGAAAATAACTTGCTAAAACACAGGGAATCAATAGTATATGGTAAAATTACCCGAAAGTCAGAATCTGTAAATTCCAAATAACTTTACCAGACACGCCCTAGTCTTTCAGTTACAGACAGAGGTTCAAAGCTTCTCAAATACGAGTTCCTGATCTGCCTTTTCCAATGGGCTAATAGACAGCGAATCCAACGTGCAATGACTTACCAAATAGCACTTTATGCCTTCCTGGCTGACTTCTGAAAAGCACCAGCCCTCCTTTGGAAGACTTTCGGCCGATGCACAATTTACTGATTCACAGGATCCATCTATTTCTATTTTTGATTCAGAAACAAGTGTTTTGTTATGTAACCAGCGAATTTTAGTGTCGAGAACTTCCAATACCAAGGTGGAATCGGGGCGGTTTTGCCAGCGCCCCTGAAGTATTCTCAGCAAATCAGCTCCATCCGGACCGGTAGATTGAAATATTTCCGGGTTTTCATTATTCGTCTCTGCAGGTTCATTTACACGGTTGCCACAGGCCTGGAGAATCACCAGGCTGGATAGCAGCACAAATAGTCTGGGCATAAATTCTGGGTTTATAATACCTAATTTGAAATTGGCATTGGGAGCTCCGTTAACGACGGACGATGATGCCATAACCGGATCCGGGAGCCATTTCTATTGCAATTTGCGTGCCGTTTGGCAATGGCACAATCTGAATTTCAATATCTATGTGCTTGTTGTTTTGATAGGTAAATGTGGTCCCATTGGCTCCAATGCTAAAATTTTCCCGATTTGACAGACATTCAGGGTAATTATCACTGGTAAATATTTCTATGCGATTTCCAGACTTTTGTAAAACAAACGACGCAACTATATGCCCGAAATCAACCACAACACGGTGTGGGCCATCGCTCAGGGTGAACAAGCGGCGATTGGAATTGACAGGGTCAGCTGTGATAACAGCTGCCTCAGGTAATGGCAGGCGACACCAGTTGTCGGCGCCCCCGGGCGCAGTTTTGCCAAATTCAAAAGTCAGACCCGGTACTCCCGTTTTTTGAGCAGTCTCTGAATCACCACAGGCAAACAGCAAGACACTTATCAGCATCAAGAAAATTCCAGACTTCATATTTTGTAATCAAATCGAATTGTATAATTCCTGGGTCCTTCCAAAAGAGCAGGTCGTACTGTGTATTCCTGATTTAGCAAATTTCCGCAAATAGCGCTGATCCTGGCTTTTTTGTTAAGTGAATAAGCTGCACGCAAATCAACCACCGTAAAACCCTTATTATGCCGTTCTCTGAAATCGTGTACACCAGGCAAGCCATACTCAAACACTGCATCAATCGATTCCATGTGGCTGTAATATTGAACTGATGCACCCAAAGACAACTTTTTCAACGTATACTCAGCATCAAACTTAAAGGAGTTTCTAAACCTGTATTTGAGCACATTCGTGGAATCAGAAGCTTTGTAAACATTAGTTAGCAGGGAATCATTGAACTCCTTGTATTTGGGTTGCGTGCTGGTAAACCCAACCAGCATAGACAAAGATCCTTCTCCAAGTTTGCCTTGGCCGACAATCGAAACCTCCCAACCGGTTGTACGGGTATCAGCGGTATTTTGTGACTGAAAACGAGCCGACAAGCCCTGACCCGGAACAAAAGCGATTTTGTCGAGTACAAATTCCATCATATCCTGATATTCGGAGACAAAGCCCGTTAAATCAAAATATCCTTGCCAGGAACTTACTTTAAAGCCCTGTTTAAACCCAATCTCAGCAGTCCAGCCTGTTTCTGAAAACAAATTTGGATTTGGAACTACGCTGTTCCCAATACCAAAATCTGTGCTCACAAACTTTTCGGCAATCGTAGGATAACGATATCCTTGTCCCCATGAAGCCCGGAAATAGGTAGCTTCTGCTGCGCGGTAATTGGCACCGAAACGAAATACCGGTTTCCCTTCAGCAACTTCACCATTGGGTATTATGCCGAAATCATTGGTGTTTCGATCAATGTAAATAGTGTCCGGACTGTGTTGCACATTATGCTCGTACCTGGCTCCCGCTGATAAATTAAGCCGGTCAAAAACCTTGTAATCGAGTTGAAGATACCCCGCCAGATTCCGAGAGGTAAATTGTGCATTGCCATACACTTCCGCGTCCACCGTGTTGTAGGTTCCAACAGCTCCAGCGGTCATAACCAGCCCAATCTTTTCAAACTGACGTTGAAACTGGTATTCCCCGTAATACAAACGACTGTCGTTGCTCTGATTACCAGAGTTGTTGTTGTGGATATAGAAGTAGCGGCTCAGGATCTTGTGTCGATTACCGTTTTTATCAAAATACTGCAGCGTTGGGTCAATATTGAACCTGAGTCGACCTTTTGTGTAGGATGCAGAACCAACTCCGGGCTGGTAAGCGAGTGTTGAATCGCCTCCCCAAATAAAGAAACTGCCGCTGCGTCCAAAGTTGAAATTGGAGTTCAGGCCGATGGTAAGGCGATCATTTACGCGATACCGGAAATTGGGTGTGACACGTCCGTACCGACTGTAGGTATCGCGGTTATAGCTATCGCGAAACAAACCATAGGCACCCAGCACTACATCGAGCTTTTGATATTTGCGGCGATGACAAAAACTGAATCCGGTTTCCAATGGTTGTACAAGCGTTGAGGTGTCATTTCCCCACCATTTTTTATCGGCATCCTTTGGTGTTCCCCATACCTTAGAAAACAGCGCAAAATTGGTTTCCGGCTTGTCCTTGGCAAACCCTGTGCGGATGTTTATGATCCCGTTCATAGCTGATGAACCATACAGCGCAGAGGCCGCTCCCTTCAACACCTCAATCTGAGCCAGATTTTCCACTGGAAAATCATCCCAGTTGGGCAATCCGGCATCCGGCTGTAATGCCGGAATATCATCTACCAGCACCAGCACCCGGGTGCCGGCGCCATAGGAAAAGCCTGCGCCACCCCGGATGCTTGCCTGTCCGTCAATGATATTCAATCCGGGTATTTTCACCAATACTTCATCTACTGATGTTGTGTTGGTATTTTCAATGAGTTTTGGTTTCAACACCTCGAGAGATACAGTCACTTCTCCCAAAGGCTTTTCGAATTTACCAGCAGTGACTGTGGCTGTTTGCAGCAAGTTGCTGCCATCGTTCAGCTGCACATTCAATTCGCGGGTTTCTCCGGCCCGGAGATTGATGCTCATGGTCTGCTGTTCATACCCTACGATATAAAAACTGATCTCATAGCTACCGGGGGCCACACTAAGGCTGTATTTACCATCCAGGTCAGTAGCCGTGCCACTTTGTAATATTTTGATGGTCACACCTGTTACAGGTAAATCACTTTGCATGTCGGTTACTGTTCCCTGAACAGTTGCATTTTGTCCGTAGGCTGCTGAAAACAACAGAAAAAAGAGGAAAATTAGGTTGATTCTCATAGTCTTCATTGATATAAAACTCAGGTTTTAATCTTTTTGGGTGGGGTAAAAGTAAAAAAAATTGCTTCTTCGAAATATGGCTTGGTAAAGGCAGGAATTATCATTCAGGGTTCAGTACCTGGCTTTGTTAATTCGGAGGATTCTATGAAAAAATGCCCGGAAAAGAATCCTGATATGGCTTGCAATAGTAGGCAAAAGTCCAAAATGTGTTTTCATCACCTCAAACCGGTCTTTTAAACTCTGTCGGTGTCTTTGCTTGGACATGCCCCCCATCAAATAGTCGGTGATGATTATGTCACTAAACACATTTTCCCGGCTCGATTTTAATATTTGAATACACCAGTCAAAATCGGCACAGAGGTTGTTTTCCATGTAAAAAGGAGCCAGGGTCCTGCGCGGTATGAATGACTGATGTACGACCAGCATACCCCCCAGGTAATCTTTCCAACGCAATTTTGCAGGTATTTTCCGGGTGCTTAATTCACTCATGGTCCCAGCCGAATGGCGTTCTTCATTTACCAGCAGGGTTTCACCGTACAGCACATCCGTATTTGACCCAACCAAAGCAGCCAATTTCTCTATGGTGTCTGATGCATGTAAGTGGTCACCACAATTCAAGAACTGAATAAAATCACCTGTGGCTTTGAGCAAGCCCTTGTTCATGGCATCATACAGTCCGCGATCTTTTTCAGAAATCCACTTAAGATTGGGCATTTTTTGCTCATACTCTCTGACGATTTCCAGAGTACCATCTTTCGAGGCTCCATCAATCACCCAATACTCAATGTGGGGGTAAGTTTGTTCAAAAACGCTTTGCATGGTACCACGCAACAGCGATTCACCGTTATACACCACAGTGACAATTGAAAAAACAACAGGTGAACCAGCGTCTCTTTCCTCTTTATTCAAATCAGATAATCTTAAAAGTGAGTCTGCAAAACTCTGAAAAATCCTGCAAGCGCAGACCTTAAACTTTATTTTGGCAAAAGATATTTACCTTGTCTTACCAAATTTTACAAAAAATCCCCCTTCACATTCCCAAATCAAGTCATTATGAAACTAATCTCCCTTATTCCGATTCTTCTGTTAACAACCCAGTCATTTGGCCAGGACCTTATCAAAGTAAATCACTCATGTGCCTACGATGGAGAGGAATCCGGCAGAGAATTCTATCAGTTCGATCCCTCTGACGAAGCCGACAGGATAGTATCAGAGATCTGCAACGCGGTAAGTCTCTCCAAAAATTTCACCATTAAGGCCTCAAACGTAAAAAATGCTCTGGCGACTACTGAGGGCGGTCAACGGTATATTTTATACTCCACTTCTTTTCTGGAAAAATTCAAATCAGAGGCGCGGACTCGCTGGGCAGCTTATTCGGTTTTGGCGCACGAGATCGGCCATCACTTGAACGGGCATGATTTCTCGGAGCAGGATGCCGGCAAACGCAAACGCATGGAACTCGAGGCTGATAAGTTTTCAGGCGGTGTACTCAGACTCCTACATGCCACCTTGGAGGAAGCTCAGGCAGGCATAGAAACTTTTGGGCTGGAAGGAGAAAGCCGAACCCACCCGCCAGCATCTGCACGCAGGGAGGCCATTGCCAGCGGCTGGAAAAAACAGGATGAACGTTTGCAGCGCCAAAATCAACCAACGACAAGCACACCTACAGAAATACGAAGGGAACCCGAACCAGTTGATAAGGGCAAAACCGAACGCTATCCGCCTGCTGTAAGCAAGGATTCCGGTAAAAAACCAGATAACAACTGGAATAACAATTCTTCGAAATCAGTTACTGCTCAACAATTGATTGGCACCTGGGCAGCAGATGTCATTGAATTTAACGTAGCACAAACCATCATGATCGAACTGAATTACGATTATTCAGTACAGGGGGTAAATGGTGTGATCAGCTATGCAGTGCTCGTAAATGGTCAAGTTACCAATGCCGGTATGGGCTACTGGAAGCTTGAGGGCAACGTGTTTTCCCAATTCAATCCATATCTGGTGATTGAGGGCATTGGCTCATTGCGGTATATCAATGACGACACCTTTGAACTTACCATTATCAACAATGGTGTGCCGGCTTATACAGGACTAAAAAGAATTTACAAGCGGATTCGTTTATAAACTCTTAATTATTTTTTCAGGGTAGGATCAATGGCATATGCCCTTTCCAGCCATTCTGTACTTTTTTCCGGCTGACCCATATCGCGGTAACCGGAACCAATGTAAAACAGCAGGGTTGCATTGTCGGGTTCGTATTTCAAACCTTCTTTCCATTGTTCAATGGCTTCTGGAAACTGTTTTTTCATGGCCAGAACAGCGCCCAGATTTCGCCTGGCATCTACAAAGCGCGGATCGTACTTAATTGATTCTTTGTACACTTCCTCTGCCTTGTCGAGCTGCCCACGCATGAAATAGATATACCCCATATTGGAAAGAACCGGAGCGTTATTTGGACGATATTTCAAGGACACCTGATAATCATCAAAGGCTTTGTCGTATTCACCTAGTCGGAAATAGGCAATTCCGCGACCACCAAAGGCATCGTGGTATTCAGGATACAGTTTAATGCATTTGGAGTAGCACTCAATGGCATTTCTCAGTCCATCCGGGTCAATTACCTTCCCGGTTTTTTCATCCATCGCAACTCTGGCTACTTCAAGCGCATTGTGATAATTTAGCTTGGCACAGTTGGGTGAGTTTGGCAAATCAGCAGCGTAAAGGGTGGCACTGTTTTCCCAAACCGGATTACGGGTAAAAGTCTTCAGGGAATAAAGCGCTACGATGACAAATGCCGCGGTCCAAAGACCGGTTCCTTTACCATTTGGATTCCAAATGTCTTTTAGATCGTTGATTTTGTAAAAACGGCAAATGGCCCAGGCAAGTGCTACCGCAAATCCAAAAGAAGGCATGTATTGCAAACGCTCCCCATAAGAAGTACCGATCAGGAAAAATACATTACTAAACAGAGAGAAACTGATCAGATAAAAGAAAATGGCATAAGAAAGGATGTGCTTTTTACGCAGATTCAACAAGGCCCAAACACCCATACCTGCGTATATCAGAAAGCTGACAACGGCACGCCATTCATCCCAGCCAACCGGTACAAATTGCGGGTATCCCATATCACAAATCAATGGATGCGGAAAGATCAGCACCCACAGGTATTCACCGCACATCATAAACGCTGAGGCAAGACGGTCGGCAGAATTTTTAGCCCCCACCATAAAATTGTCGAGAATGGAATACACCTCGTCGTGCGATTGCGCCGCCAGTACATTTTGCCTGATCAGCAGGAAAATAACAGCCGGAATGGTCATTATACCAGCCAATTTGAGGATTTCACTGAGCGGTTTATCCGTGAAATACCAAAGAGTCAGCGGGAAGATAAATATGAACATGATGGCGCCTTCCTTGGAAAACATGGCAACGGTATAACTCAGCAAGGCGACAATCAGCCAATTCATTTGTTTGTATTCCAGGTACCGCCAAATTGCATAAATTGAAAAGGTTCCGAATAAAAAGGCCAGTATCTCGTCGCGGCTTTTAATGTTGCAAACCACCTCCGTGTGCACCGGGTGAGCGATAAAAAACAGCACTGCCATGGCGACCATTGCCTGTGGGTAGTTAACCAGTACACGCCGCCAGGTTATCCAGAGCGCCCAGCCGGTCAATGCATAAAATGAAATATTGAACAGGTGTGAAATAAAGGGTTTGTCCGGCGCTAACTGCCATTCGAAAGCAAACATGGCCAGCGGAATGGGTCGATACAGCGAGCCGGGGCTGTTCCAGGTGCCGAAGCGATATTCGGTGCTGAAAATAATGCCCAGGTTTTTCAAACCACCTTTTACTACCCAGTTGTCCTTTATGGATGAAAAATCATCAAGCGTGTAATAATGTCCAAGTGTATTCACATAAAGCAGGAATCCAAGGGCAGCAGCAACCAATCCAAAGATCATCGCGGTGCGGTCGAGCGCACTTTGTGGTGAGCTTACAGTAGATGCGGGATTTGGCTTGCGTTTTTGGGTAACAATGTGTTTTGTTTTGCCAGACTTTTTCTTAGACATTTTCAGGTCGATTTTGCGGGCAAACCTACATGGAATTGATGAAAAAGTAAAGCTGGAGATACGAGAAAGCGTTTGCTGGAGATTTTTGTGCGATTTACCACACAACCCGTACAGTCTCAATCTTTCTATCGCTGACCAACTCCAGAATAAAAGTTTTGCCGTTGAGCACCAGTCGTTCACCTTGCTCCGGGATTGACTGTGCAACGGTTACAATATACCCGGAAAGTGTGTTGTAATCGCCGGACGGGATTTCCAGCTCCGGAAATTTTTCATTGAGGTGCTCTACGTTCAGTCTACCCGAAAACAAAAACTCTCGTTCTCCCACTTTTACTTCAATAAACTCCTCCTGATCGTGTTCATCATCAATATTCCCAAAAAGTTGTTCAAGAGCATCTTCCAGGGTAACCAAACCAGCTACACTGCCATATTCATCAACCACACAGGCAATATTGGTGCGGTTCTTTATGAATTTACTGAGTAGATCATTTACCTGAATGGATTCCGGAACAAAAGTGATGGGCATCATGATGCTCCGAATATTTGCCGGTCGTGCAAAGAGTTGCTGCACATGAACATAACCAAGCGTATTATCCAAGTCACCATCTGTGACAATAATTCTGGACAGACCACTTTCGGTGAAGAGCTGGCGCAGTTCATCCATGGTTGCCTGAACATCTATGTAAATGATCTCGTTTCTGGGCGACATACATTCATGCGCCTTTACTTCCTTTAGGTGAATGGCGTTCTCCAACAGTTCCTTTTCCATTTCCTCCTCTCCTTCTACCCCGCTGATGTTTTGCTTCATCAGATATTCCAGCAAGGCTTCCTGTTCCCCTTCAGGAGCATGTTTCAGGTTTCTGAAAATCAGATGTCTGAATAACAGTAAAAGACCAAACAAGAACAAAATGGCTATTGCAGGTGCCACCCAACCAACTCCAAATACAAAAGTCAGAAAAGGCAATAAATACCAGCTTGCTAACACGGAGAGACAAACAATGACCAGCGTTGCCGGAAAACTATGTGTCCCAATCCTGAGAGAGGAAGTCCAATTAAGCCATCTGTCTGATATCGAGTCTGCCATATTTGGGTTACAGCCGGTAATTACTTTAATTCGTTTAATTGATTCACCTTTATCCGGCCTTTCGGCACGAGAATTCTCCAGTAGGAAAAGTCTTGCTCGGCTTCAAGACCAAAACCATAAATCACCTCTCCGGGTTGCGTTACTTTGACAAATTTTTCGGTATAAACCTTACCCGATTTCTCATCCCAGATCAACTCTTCGGTTTCCAATTTTTCTTCTTTTATGGTTGTCAACACTACACTATCTCTTGCCGTAATCAAGCCCTTATCCTGTCTCCTGATTGCATTCCTGGCAGTTAATGTACTGCGAACTGAGAAATCTGCCTGCATAAAATCCATTCGTATTCCCTGAGGAAATTCCTGACGGGCATTTTCACGGTCGGTATAATTGTACAACAAAGGTCCGGTGACCCTTACACGCACAATAGCGCTGTCAGAATATAGTATCTCCACATCATGCGCCACTTCAATAGCTACATCATCTTCGGTAAAGATCTGACGCAACTCCTTGTCCTTGTCATCACATGCAAATAAGGAAAGTAAGATGCCTAACAGCATCATGTGAAACAGCCCCCTGTTCATGACATCATCCGTTTTAAAGCAAAGCGGAATACGATCAAAAATGCAACGACTATGATCAACAGCCAGATCACAGGCAAGTTTATCCAGGCAATCAAATGCAACCTGTCGAGTAGGTACATGACGATGAATACAGAGGCGATCATCATGATGAGATCCGAAAGCTTACCAAAACCAGGTATGTATGCAAATGAAATATTGCGCTTTATGATCCCCAGCGTGGTTACCATGGACAAAATGGGCAACACCTGGGTTAGCAGGTTGACATTAAAAATGCTCCCTCCCCGTTCAAATAAGAATAAATAAACCGCCAGCGCCGCCGCAAAAATACCAGGTACGCAAACCATAAATACAATGGCCGAATAGAGGTACTTCCAGGGACTTTTATGACCCTCATTTTTAGATGCGAATCCGGCAAAAAGTGCCACTATCGGGATAAGCAAAAAATAGGCTAATACGATAAACGGGTTGTCGTGCAGATAATCAAAAAGTTCGCGAAGGGTCATATTTAGGTGATCCAAATGATTTGAAATTGGGAATACAAACTCAAATTAATTCCCATTGACAAAGGATAATTTCTATTGAACAGTCAGAGCTTCAAGCTTCTTTTTTGATCTGAATATTACCCCAATTGCCTTTCTTAGCAGCAAAAATACTGATTGTGTCTGAAAGCAAGACCAGCTATATTCAATTCTGTGAAACTGAAAAACTGCCAATTCATTTACAGGCATGGTGGCTCGACGCGGTTTGTGGACCCGAAAACTGGGAGGTATCACTGGCTTACGACAGCGGACAAAACATAATAGGAGCCTTGCCTTATTTTCAAAAGCGCCGCTGGGGGCTTCCGGTTATCCAGTTGCCACCATTCACGAGCTATGCAGGGCCCTGGCTAAGCTACCCTAAGGAGCCGGAGTTCAAATTGCAAAGCCGCTACGCATTTGACAAACATGCATTTACTCAATTGATTGAAAGCCTTCCAAAAGCAGCCTATTTCGTTCAGAATTTCAGACCGGAGATGGGAAACTGGTTGCCATTCTATTGGCAAAATTTCAAACAAAGCACTCGTTATACGTATACCTATGAGCCGGTTTCTGATCCACAAAAGGTAACGGCCGTTATGAAAAACACGCTGCGCAGCGATCTGAAAAAAGCTTCCAAGCTGGTGTATTACGAAATAGAGAACGACAACTGGGAAGTGCCTTTTGAACTAAACAGATTATCAATGCTTCGAAAAAGCATGCGACAGTCTGGGAATGCCGAGGTTTTTCATAGGCTACATTCGGCACTTAGAGCTCGCCGTCAGTCGGTTTGTTTTGTGGCAAGAGATCAAAAAACGAATGAGCCGCATGCAGCCTTGTATCTGGCTTACGATCACCAACAGGCTGGCATAATACTGAGCGGAACCGATCCGAAATTCAAATCTTCATGTGCTGTTTTTGGATTAATAGAGATGGCCATAAACTGGTGTGGAAACCGAAATCTGGTTCTTGATTTCGAAGGCAGTATGGATCCGAAAATTGGTCATACCTTTCGTGCCTTTGGCGCCCGACTTCGGCCTTATTTTCAAGTTTGGAAGGCCAAAAACAAGATGCTTGAATTACTCTATCAATTAAGCAGATAAGCCAATGATGCGATTAACCATTGTTCAGTCAGCCCTCAGCTGGGAAGATCCCAAAGCCAACAGGGATATGTTTTCTCAAAAGCTGTCAGTCTTGAAAAACCAAACTGATCTGATTGTTTTACCGGAGATGTTCAGCACAGGATTTAGCATGGATGCAGCGACACTCGCAGAACCCATGGAAGGCCCAACCATCAAGTGGCTTTTGAAAACCGCCAAATCACTCGGCGCAGCCATTACCGGAAGTTTTATCTGTAAAGCAAATGATCATTTTTTCAACCGTCTGGTTTTTGTATTTCCGGAGGGAAAGATCCTGTTTTACGACAAAAGGCACTTATTTGGCATGGCCAATGAGCACAAATTTTTTAGCAACGGAAACAAAAAGTTGATTGTCGAGTGGAAAGGCTTTCATATTCGCCCACTAATTTGTTATGACTTGAGATTTCCGGTTTGGAGCCGAAATCAGAAGGATACTCCCTATGATCTGCTTTTGTACGTAGCCAACTGGCCCGTCACTCGTTCGCATCATTGGAACAGCCTGTTAACAGCGAGAGCCATTGAAAATCAATGTTATGTGGCTGGAGTGAATATTTGTGGACAGGATGGAAACAACCTCGATTACAGCGGCGATAGTGCCATAATCGATTATTCGGGGCGACATTTGGTGAAAATAAGTAATGAAGAAGGTTTGTTTACCACAACAATATCCCGTGAAAAACTCGATGCATTTAGGAAACAATTGCCCTTTTTGCAGGATGCAGATACATTTAGTTTGGAAAGGTGAGTTAATCAAAATTTTTGTTTAAAAATTTTTGTTTCACAAAATCCCTTGCTACTTTTGCCTGCCTTTTCTTTCTAATTGTGGTTTAATCGCTTGGTTAATGTATTGCATTTTTCACCAGCAACGAACTCAATTTTGAGCGTGGACCAACCCCTCCGCGAGTTGTAATTTCACCAACATGACTGAAACAATTCCTACTAATTCCGCCTCTGGCGACCCTTCCTTACGACGCTTACTGTCATTTTTTACCTTACTTTTTCTTTCCCTAATCAGTTTATCCTTTAAGAGTGTTGATAGCGCACCTGCCAACCGCTCCAGCGATGTTGAAATGATGCAGTTGCGCGCCGACATCACCGGATACGCTCAAAATTTCACCGGACTCCGGTACCGCTACGCGGGCCGCTCGCCAAAAACCGGTTTTGATTGCTCAGGTCTTACATCTTTTGTACTCCAGGAATTTAACATCCCAGTTTCCAGCTGCTCACGCACGCAGTCGACACAAGGACAAAAAATTAATCTTGAAAATGTACAAGCTGGAGATCTGATTTTCTTTGGCACTACTGCCAGGATCAAGCACGTTGCCATGGTTGTAGAAAACACATCCGAAGGCGTGTTTGTAGTGCATGCTACCTGCAGCCGCGGCATCATTGTAGAAAATATTTCCACCTCAAAATACTGGAAACCTAAAATCCTTTTTGCCCGCGATGTGATCTCGGGTATGGCGATTTAATCGCCGTCAAACCAAAACGTTTAAACCACGTATGTACGGCTGCCGCATTTCAATGTGGCAGCCTTTTTTTGTTTTGCTGCTCGGGTGTGATTGGCAGAGTGGGATTTATTGACGATTGATGATTACATAATTACATGATTGTTGAAGTGATTTTTGAATTCTAATTGAAAATGGTTTTTAACATCCCTATTACTTCTCAAATCATACATTACATCCACAATCATGTAATTATGTAATCATCAATCGTCAATAAAAAAGCATTTATGCTCACTTAAATCCAGGCGCCACTACCAATTCCTTAACCCCCGGTGTATGCACATAAAATCCTTCTCCGCTCTTTACACCAAGTTTGCCGGCAGTAACCATATTAACCAGCAGTGGGCATGGAGCATATTTTGGATTGCCAAATCCATCTTGCAGTACTCTGAGAATAGAAAGACAAACATCCAAACCTATGAAATCGGCCAGTTGAAGCGGTCCCATAGGGTGCGCCATACCAAGTTTCATTACGGTATCAATTTCCGAAACGCCACTTACACCTTCGTACAGAGAATAAATGGCTTCGTTGATCATAGGCATCAGGATGCGATTGGCTACAAAACCAGGGTAGTCATTTACTTCTACCGGCACTTTGCCAAGCTTGGCCGACATATCCATGATGGTTTTGCAAACCTCATCGGAGGTTGCGTAGCCACGGATAACTTCTACCAGTTTCATCACCGGCACGGGATTCATAAAGTGCATACCGATCACATTTTCAGGGCGACCTGTCACAGCAGCTATCTGTGTAATGCTGATACTGGAGGTGTTGGTGGCTAAAATGGCTCCGACAGGTGCGTTTTCGTCAATTTCCTTAAATATTTTAAGCTTTAGACTTACGTTTTCCGTAGCTGCTTCTACCACGAGATCAGCATTGGAGACTCCTGATTTCAGATCGGTCATCGGATGAATGCGCTTCAATGTGGCCATTTTATCACCTTCGGTGATGAGCTCCTTTGCCACCTGGCGATCCAGATTTTTGCTAATGGTGGCCAGTGCTTTATCCAGCGCAGCCGAAGCAATGTCGACCAGGGTTACATCATATCCGTTTTGGGCAAACACGTGTGCAATGCCATTGCCCATGGTGCCACCGCCGATTACTGTTATGTTTTTCATACTTATTGTAATTCCTGGAAGGAAAATTTCCGTTTAGTCGCCCTTTAAAAGGCGGCTGCAAACCTAGGGAAAATGTGGCGATTTCAGCTTGTTGGAAGTATTATTTACATGTCTCCTTTTGGGAAAAAACAATGGTAAGGCAGTAAACACTCACGAAATATTTAAATATCCTGAAAGGATATAACGCTGAACAGCCCCGTATGAAATGCGGGGTCGGCAGTCGGAAGAACATTATAACCCTGAAAGGGTTGAACCCGGAATAATGTAGTGGAAATATTCAACCCTTTCAGGGTTGTATGATGTTTTGCCTCTTTTCCCCGCATTTCATACGGGGTTAATCAAAGTTAAATCCCTCCGGGATTTAACGCTTAATATTCGTTCCACGCAAATACAATTGATCACATTTCCTAAATTTCAAATCCCAATCGTATTTCGTATCTCGGATATTGTATCTCGGATATCAATTCCGCCCCGACTCTCCGCGGCGCGGTCGGTCGCCCCCTCCCTCCCAGCTCGCTCCGTGTCAGGGCTCCCTCCTTCCCTTTTGCTCACGAGAAAACCGGAAAGGGCTCTACCTCACTGGAGGACAAGACGGAAGCCGATGTTATCTTCGCGGCGGCCCGGCCCGTAGTCGTTGCCGCGGTGCGCGGCACGACAGCTCGTCCTATAATTGCCATAGGAGCCGCCGCGAAAGACGCGGGGGTAGCCCTCTTCAGCGCCTTTCGGATTGACTTGTGCATCGGGTTTGTAATCATCATACCGGTCCCAACACCGCTCAATAACGTTTCCACTCATATCAAAAAGGCCAAGGCCATTGGCCTTTTTGGAAGCTACCGTATGACTACGGTTTCCGCTATTTCCACCATACCAGCCAACGGAATCTATGTTTGAACTTCCACTATATATAAAAGGATCATGATGTATTCCACCTTTTGCTGAAAATTCCCATTCAGCCTCTGTTGGCAGTCTATATCCATGTTTTTCCCAGTTTGGCAAATAGCCGCCATTACTTGTATCTACAATGGCAGAAAGTAGGGGCTTCTGCAAATTGCTCAGCCAGTTGGCATAATCAATAGCGTCGTACCAGCTTACATATACCATCGGGTTATCTCCTTCCCAGCCCCAGGAAGGCCGTTCAATGATGTTCTCGTTTTGAATGTCCATTCCCAAGGCTGCCAGATGAAGGTTATATTGCCAGACCGTTGTTTCCGTCCTGGCCATTTTAAAATCAGAAAGTGTAACCAGATGAGGCGGCGTCGCTAAAGTTGAAAAATCGCTATCCTCCTCATCATCACTCCCCATTGTAAAAGTCCCACCTTTTACGAATACCATATCAGGGAAATAACGTTTTTGCAGAAAGCTATTTCTTCGAGGATCCAAATTTGAAAGTGATTCAAAAAAAGATAAATTTGATGGCATTACAGGTTTTTCAAGCAGGGCAGTAGCTGTTCCTAGTGTTCCCCAAGCTTTTAGTTCACTGCCGGAGTAATATTGAAAAAAGGCAATTTCCATGAGTTCAAAGGCGACACTGTCTTTTAACACCTCAAGCTTTGATGCCTTTTTCATTTTAGAGTAAGCAGCGTCATAATTCAGGTATAGAATGTCCTTGCGTGAAGTTTCCAAGAGGGCAGATACTGCTTCTTCTGCACTACTACGGACAATATCTCTTAATCTGTAAGAAACTCTTACAGAAGTATCCAGACTTCGTTCTAAAATTAATGAATATTTTGTCTTTTCTTCTGCTGTTTCTATTGCCTTAGCAGCATCTTTTTTAGCTAAATCTGCCAGTTTTTTTTGATTTGCTGCGTCTTGTTCTGCAATATTTGCTTTCTCTTGAGCTGCCTCTGCAAATTTTGTCTTCTCCTCTGCCAAGGCTATGGCCGAATTTGCTTTTAGCTTTAACTCCACTGCAAGATTTTTTGCTTTTTCCGCGCGATCGCTTTCCACTTTTGCCTGCATGCTTTCTTGGTAGGCAATGAATATACTAGCAAGAGCAGCCAAAACCAATGTCGCTGCAATTCCGGCCGTTATCCAAGAATTGCGCTGCCGCTTTGCTGCGTCTGCTTTTTCCGCTTCAAAACGGGCTTGTTCTACCTTTCTTCTGTGTTCTTCCTCTACTGTCAGGCGTTTTTTCTTGGCCATTATTACAGGACCAAGTAAACTATCATGGCTCAACTCATAATTATGCCGACCCAATGTATTTGGTTCTTTTCGCACCAGGAAAGTGTCTTCCAGATCGCCAAGCAAATCATGGGTTGCCCCATATTCTTCCAACAAAGTTTGCACATCAACACTCCGGCGGCGACCTGTTTCGGTTTCAGCATTGTAGCTAACCAAGCCTTCTTCAATTATGAAGGAGGCGGATATTTGTTTTTCTGCCCCTAACAATGCTAATTTGCGCTTGTAATACTGGTTGAGTACATCCTCAAAATCGGGCAGATCATCTACAGATACCGGAGGCGCATAGGTTTCGCCCATACCATGACGTTCTGCCACCTGACTTTCAATGCTTTCACACAATACCTGTAAATGCCAGGTTTCCACCCCTTTCTGCTGTGCAGGGTCACTTCCGGCCAGGTAATCCAGTATTTTATCCAGGCAATTTCCTTCGTAAGTAAATGGCTTTGAAACAAATGCCCACGTGTCCTTTTCAGATTCTGAAATAATCCTGCCTTCCCGCAGATCAGGTCGCGGGTCGATAAGGGCTGCCGGACCTACAATGGCTTTTTTTGCCTGATCCCGACGCAGTGGCTTTAGCTCATATCTCTTATGCAATATGGCAGGTAAGCGGTCCTTTAGACTATCCAATTCATGCATTCGATCCGAACGGATAGAGAACAGCACCCGAACATCCACCGGAGCAGACAAAAGGCGACGTTGTTCTCGATCGAGACCACGTACTGTCTCACGCAAGGACTCCGGCAGTTCGCCGCTCATCAGATCCGCCAACTCATAACAAAACACGCGTTGTGCTTCCACAGGATAGGAGAAAAACTCCTCAAACTGATCAAAAACAAGCAGATAGCTGTTTTTTTCTCCGTTTTCCAGTTGTTTAAAATGTGTCCAAAGGTTTTGTTCGAGTTTTCCTAGGAACTTAACTTCGGAACGGATTTTTAGTGGAAGCGGTGTTTTATCTACAAGGATTTTTAATAAGGAAGTTTGCTTCGCATCCCATTCATTAAAACGCACCTCAAAAGTTTTCATGTAGGAACGCAACTTCGGTACAACTCCTGCATTTAGCAAAGAGCTTTTGCCATATCCGGATTTCCCGAATAACACAACCAAACGCTCGGCGCGCACCATTTCGCAGAGGTCCGAAATATCAAGGTCTCTCCCGAAGAACAAGGCTTTGTCTTCAGGCTCAAATGGACGAACGCCAGGATATCTGTGCATTTTTTTCATGAGCCCGGGAGTTGTTTGGCAATATTGAGAATTGAATCAGCAATCTTATTCAATCGCGGAAAAAAATCCCGACTATCCAGGTACGGTTTCTCCTGAAGCAACACCTTATGTTGTCCGGATAATAAAGCTGCGTTATCGGCCAGGGAAGTATCTTTTGTAGCAATTGTCAGTTTTTCAAGTGCGGTATCCAACTGCCCTTTACTGACGAAATAAATAATATCTCCCTGTTCAGCACTCTCAGGCAGACTGGTTTCACGGAGCATATTTTCAGCAGCACAAGCCTGATGAAGTTTATCGAGCAGGCTAAGCCCTGTACCAAGAAATTTAATTTTAAACTGGTTTAGCAAAAAGGCTTGCGTATCATTATCTGGTGATTTCGCGGAAGTAGGCGTAGCAATTCTACGAACTGCCTGACGCATATTCAAAAGCCGAAGCAATAGTTGAGTATGCCAACGGTCGAATTGAAATCCCAGGAAAACAAAAGACTTGGTATCACCAAGCGCATTGCGCAAGCGTTCCGGAAGTTTAGGTGCAGAAACCATTCCTTCCAGTAGTTGCAGTAAATCATCGTAATCCAATATCAAGGAAGCCTCACGGTTAATACAGCCTGTTACGTTATATATCAGAGGTAATTCTTTTGTTGGGGGTTCAATGTCCTCGGGCAAGTTGGGGTAAAAGGCTGAGAATCTATGAGGCACGCCTAATCGATAAGCTACATCACTTAAATAGGTATCAGGGTTGACAGATAAAACAATAGAAAATGGAATTTCAATAATCTTTCGAAATAACTCCTCATCGGGAGTAAGGTCCCGATACAGCTCTGCTACAGCTTCAGCAATTTCAGGTTTATCGTCCTGGTTTTTAAAGATAAAAAGACCATCGCGCTCATAAAAGGAGGCTATTTGTTGGCTATAATTTTTCTCTATATTCGAACGCACATATCGCTGTAATGGAACACCATCTACATCAAATATTTCGGGGCCTAGGATAAGGGCTGCTTTATCTGATTTGAGATCGGATACGATCTTACTGATATCTGGCATATGTTTTCAAAGGATCAACTGTGTATGAATGGGGCAGTATGGGGCCAATTTACATATAAAATTGCAACTGAAATTGAATTGTTGGAGAAGGCCGTTTTGCCTATTTAAGGTATATATAAGTTTAAGTAGATCCAAAAACTGTTAAGATGTCTACCTGTGATCGACATGACAATGTGACTCGAGTGAATCTTTTTATCCAAATTCCGATCCAGCAACGGCGCGAGAGAAATCTGTGTAATCAGCGTAACCCCCTAAAATCTGTGATAAACCATCGCCGCCGGAGTAATTCCCAACACCGGATGCCATTCCGAGCCCACATCGATGGAAGTCCCGTTGTTAAGTCGCAAGCCAAGCCCAAAAGTCATTCTGGCTACATTGCCTGCTCTTGTGCCGAGTCGTATGGCGAACATCTGAGAAGGACGATATTCAATTCCCATTTTCATCTGAAGTGGTCGCTCCAGGTCCTTCTCCGTTTCCAGGCTTAATAAAAACAGGTCGCTGGGTTGCCAACTGGCGCCTATTCGCAATATGGTTGGCGCAAGATAATCACCAATTTGCTGCTGCAACGGATTCTGAATTTTGGCGCCGATCCATACTTCGGGAAGAGCATGTGCCAGAATGCCAATGGAGAAGCCGGCGGCGGTGTTGCTGCCATATTCATTGGCTGAGCTGTGCATAAGTTGTGCCGTACCACCCAGGTAGAATTTTTCTCCCAATTGCCGGCCATAGGAAAGTTCGAAACGCTGCTCTCGGTATAATTCTGTGGCAGAGTGTAAAACAGATACGGCAGCGCCCCCACTTTTGCCTATTCCCAGAATCCCCTGAAAATGTGCAGATTGCCAACCAGAAATCGTGTAGGGAATGGCTGTGCCGGCCATCAATTGTAATTTTGGACTTTTCCCAAGCTGAGCCTCATTTCCAATACCTGTTGAAAGTCCTGACAAGGCCACGTTTGCTCCACCCATTCCCATGGCAGCGGCATTATCAAAAGGCCGCATGAAAACCTGGGCATTAACAGAAAGGGAAATAAACGCCAGACAAAACAGGAAGAAGTGCTTCATAGTGGAATTTGGTCAACTCATTATTTGTTGAAAATCTGTGACTCAGTTTGGTCCAAGTTAGCGTTTATGCTATGAAGGGAACCCGTTTTCGCGCGTGATTTTTTCGTAAAATTCTCCGGCTTTGGTCATTTTCCGTTCCATGGTATCAAAATTTACCTCAACAAGTCCAAACCGATAGGATGGACCAAGATGCCATTCAAAATTATCTAAGGTACTCCAGTGGATATACCCTTTTAGATCAATTCCCTTTTCGATGGCTGCATGACACACTTCCAGGTAGTCTTTTATGGCTGAAATGCGCTTTTCCTGATCACTGGTGCAAAGGCCATTTTCTGTGATGATGATGGGTTTCCTAAATTGTTCGTGAAAATCTTCAAGTATTTCTGCCAATCCTTCCGGCCGATAAATCCACATGTCATCATGGGGCAATTGATTCTTTTCCAGAAAGTCTTTCTGTGATATGGCGTCTATCGGGAATGGATTGAATAGCACGTGTGCATAATAACTCAAGCCCCAAAAATCTACCTGATCGAATGTCCAGGCAGCCCGGTGGATAAACCACCGCCGCACATAAGCTGCTACCAGATTGCCTAACAGGTTGGTGCCTTTGAAACTGGCTGTGTTTAAGGAAATACCAATGGGCGCATCAGATTTTTGGCGGATCAGGTGAAACAAAATATCATGGGCGCGCCCCATATTTCTAAGCGCTCTGTTTGCAACCCAAAGCTTCCCTTTCTTTTTAGGAGGAAAATTGCCCAACACATAAGCGTTGAGTGCATACACATTTGGCTCATTGAAGGTATTCCAATACCCGACATACTTACCAAAGTACCGAATGCACTTTTCTGCATAATCCAGGAAAGCAGGTAAATTATCTTCATTGGAGAATGCTCCTTTTTCTTCGAACCAAATCGGGTGAGCAAAATGGTGGAACACAAACATTAATTGCATTCCTATTGATTCTAGCTTGTCAAAAAGCTCCTGATACTCCCGAATCACCTCCTGATCAAATTCTGCAAATGCTTGCGTTTGCAAGCGAGCCCAGTCAACGCTGCAGCGGTAAATGGTACCAAATCTGCTGATCAGGTCGGCATCCTCCAGGCGGTGTTTTTCGTGATCGGTGGTTCTTTCAAAAATCGCTCCGTCAAGTGCCTTAGTGCCTCTCCATGAATGCGCAGAAGCGGTTTCCACCTGAGCGAATGCGGTGGAAGTTCCCCAAAAAAAGTCGGGAGGAAAGTTGAATTGGTGCCCGGTTTTAGTAGACAATTTATATGCTATTCAAATCACTATCTAATTCTTCATTTGAGTCCCTGAAAGAAATGGCCCAAAGTCCGAATGCTGTAATCAGGCCATTTATCAAAATGGTCAGAAAACCAACATCCAGCCAGTTTTTACAGGACACCTCAACCAAAAAAGTCAAAACTGGAGCCAACACACAAACTGCCGGAACGAACTTGTCTCGCAGTTTAAGTTTGGTAAACAAACCAAATGTAAACAATCCAAGCAATGGACCATATGTATAACCGGCAATTTTAAAAATGAGTACAATAACCGCATCGCTGCTGACAGCATTCAAAAAGCGAATGATGAAAATGAACACCACTGAAAACATTAAGTGAACCAGAGTCCTTGTCTTTTGCTGGGCCTTCTCTATTTTTTTTTCATGTGCCACCCGGTCTTCCTCATAAATAAATTGCTGTTCTGTAGTTGCTTTCTTTTCAAAATTGAGGAAATCCACACAAAAGCTTGTCGTAAGGGCTGTTAGTGCCGAATCACTGCTGGCATAAGTACTGGCGATAAGTCCCAGAATGAAGAATATACCGGCTGCGGCATCAAGGTGGTTAAAAGCAATTTGTGGGTACAAATGGTCTGTTCTGGCAGGTACTTCCAATCCAATGGATCCGGCATACATATATAAAAGGGCGCCAAGCACAAGGAAAAGAAAGTTAATGACCACCAGGTAAATACAAAACACAAACATGTTTTTCTGGGCCGAACGGATATCCACACATGCCAGATTTTTCTGCATTAGATCCTGATCGAGGCCCGTCATAGTGATGGCTACCAGTGCGCCACCAATAAACTGTTTTACAAAATGATTCGGGTTGCCAAGAAAATCGTCAAAGAAGAACATTTGCCCATAGCGTCCATCCATGACCGTTGGAATGATATCGCCTAAACCGAGATGCAGCGCTTTCCCGATTGTTACTACAGTAAAAAATAACGCCGCCAGAAAAAAGGTGGTCATTATCGTATCGGTCCAGATAATTGTTTTTAAACCTCCTTTAAACGTATAGACGTATATCAATGCCATCATCAACGTTACTGTAAGTGGAAAAGGCACCCCTAAAGGGCCAAATACAAACATTTGTAACACACTGGCCGCCAGGAACATACGCGCTGCAGACCCCAAAGTCCGTGAGAGCAAAAAGAAGGCTGAACCGGTTTTGTAAGACCAATGCCCAAATCGTTTTTCCAGATACCCATAAATTGAGGTAAGATTCAGGCGATAATACATAGGCATGAGGACTAGGGCGATAAATAAATATCCAACCAGGTAACCCAGTACCATTTGCATATAGGAAAAGGCCATATTCAAGCCTGATCCACCTACTTTGCCCGGAACACTGATAAATGTCACGCCGCTTATACTGGTTCCAATCATGGCGTATGCCACTACCAACCAGGGTACTTTTTTATTGGCTAGAAAAAAACCTTTGTTGCCAACATTTCTGCCGGTAAACCAGGCTACACCTAGCAGCAAGGCGAAATAGAGAATTAAAACGATTAATACGTGGGTGGGTGTGAGATGTGCCATGTATAGCCTTGAGAGATGGGCGGGGATTATTTTGCGGCAAATCTACGTGAAATGATCGTTTAGGGAAATAAAAAAGCCGTTTTCTCCTGAAAGAAGACGGCTATATGGCAAAATTTTCAGAGTTGTACAGGGGGGACTAGGTGCCGATACTGGCTGCCTTGGTCTGAGGCTTGGTTGCGGATTTGTTCAAATTCACCTTAACCGGTTTTTCAAGACTGGACGATTCTTTGTCGGCCATTTGGAAATATAGCAAGGCTCCAAGCCCCAGGTGAAGTCCAATGGCGAATATGGTGGCAAAAGTGCGCGTCCGACGTTCGTTTCTTTCGATCATGTAGTTGTTCATAGCGGAGGAATTTACGGTTAATGGCTTTGAAACACGAAACGTAAACGCCAGGGCTAAAAAAAATAGTTTCCGCTGAAAACTAAATATTTGTTAAAATTTATCTATATATCTTAATTGTTCCATACATCCAGCAGGCCTTCCGGCAATTCCATATACACAATCCTTTGTAAATCATCTACTTCTGAAATGAGCGAATCGTTAAGAGGAATGAGTACATCTTTCCCTTTGTATTTCATAAATGCCATTTCCTGCTGGGGCATTTCCAGGACTTCATCTATGGGCCCGATTTCGCCAAGCGATTTATCCAGTATGGTATATCCAACGAGCTTTTCATATTGCAGACTTTCATCCGGTACTTCAAATTCCCGCTCATTTTCTGACAGAACATCCTGTTCACGCAAAAAAACATCGCGGTGTTGCAGCGCCTGAGCAGCGTCCCGGGTACTTACTTCTTCCAGTTCCAGGATCATTTCCCCTTTACCTCTCAGGTTTTTGATAAAGTAGGGGATGTACATGCCTTTGAACTCAATGAATATGCGTTCAGTTTTCAGAAAATCCTCCAGATACTGATCCAGAATGGAAATTTTGATCTCACCGGTTATCCCGTGTGCTTTTCGGGTGCGACCGATGTTGACATATTGCTGTTCTTTCTTTGACATAAATTAACCTGTTCAATTGTACTCCAATACCACCTGACGGAGTATGTATCCTTTTTCTGCTTTTTGTTCCCAGGGTATGCTTGTACAGTCTGTTGGTATCGGAATCTGGTTGCAGTATTGAGAATCAAGTATCCACTGTTCCTTTTTTACCAGACCAATATGCTTGGCATACCAGGCCCGGGAAAAACGTCTTTCGATTACGTTGTTATCGTCTGCCTCGGTAATTACCAGTGTAGAATCGAAGGTAAACTGTCCAATCTGGCAAATCACATCAATGGAATCTACTGAATAATCCCAGTTTTTAAAAGGCCGGATTCTTTCTCCTGCAATCTCAATTTCACGCTCTTTATCGATCCAGAGGTTGCCATCCCAATTGCTGCGGCTGTCCATGGGAAATATCATCTTTAAAAACCGAAGGTTCATTTCTGTAAGAATAGCCTGCCCTGTTGAACTACTGGCGCTGCTTATAAATTTCAATTGCCAGGGGGCGTTCAATGCCTTTCGCTCGTAGTGTTCAATGGTAAAAAGTAAATTTCCTGCATTATCCGTAAGTGTATCAGCCACAAGTTCTTTTACGAAGGTAGTAGTAGAATCTACCTTAATACCGCCGCTGACCGGGTCATATATCAAGCTGTCTGTTTGGTAAACCACATAATGCCCGGGATGAAGAGGAAAGTAATCAACTTGACTCTCATCAAACGGTTCCGGGTTTAAAATCTGTCGCTCACAACCCATTCCAAGCAGAAGCGCTGACAATACAATGAACCGTGTGTTGAGCAGTATATTCATATAGATGATTATAAGATAACATTATTCAACCGGCAAATGATCACCAAAATTCGGCAAAGCCAGGTCTTTGTCTGAAACCAACACCTTTGATAGGTCAAATTGCCAGTTTATACCCAATTTGTGATCGTCGAAACGAATACCGCCTTCGTGTTTTTGGGAGTAATAATTATCGCACTTATAGAAAAACTCTGCAGTTTCACTCAACACAATGTACCCATGCGCGAAGCCCCGGGGTACAAATAACTGCTTTTTATTTTCTGCAGATAACAGAATGGAGTACCACTGACCGTAAGCAGGAGAGTTTTTTCTCAGATCAACCACCACATCCAGTACTTCACCTTCGATTACCCTCACCAATTTTGCCTGGGCCATTTCACCGCTTTGATAATGCAGGCCTCTTAATACTCCCCTCACCGACCTTGCCTGATTGTCCTGTACGAAAATCGGACTCTTATCAGTTTCTGCCCAGGTAAGGCGATTGTAGCTTTCAAAGAAATAACCTCTGGAATCAGTAAATACTTGTGGTTCAAATATGATCAGGTCAGGAATTGATGTATGCTGAAAAGGCATGGTGGTGAAGTTCGTCAGGTGTATGGTCTTGCTTTAATTGGTTTTCAGGTCACAAAGAACTGGAAAAAGCCTGATTTAAACTGGCTGGTAGTAAAGCTTTCGTTGAAGGTAATTGTTGAAAGCACCCAAATGTGACGCCTATTTCCGACCTTAGCCCTTGTATTAAAATTCAGACTCTGTGCTTCAGTTATTCCGAAATATTCAGTTTACCACTGCTATTACACTTGCTGTTTATGTTGTGTTATTGCATTGGGCCGCACTTAGTGGCCAGTTGACAGCTAATGCTGACATGCAAGACTCTGGATTACTGTACACCAGCTTGTTTGGTTGGCTGAGCAAGGAGGCATTCTGGTCAGCTTTATATGCTTGTATTTTGGTCTATATACAGGCTTTATTGGCAAACCGGCTTGCAGATGAATTCAGGATTTTAGCAGACAGAAGCTGGCTGCCTGGTATGGCCTATGCATTGGTTGTAAGTGCTTTGCCTGATTTTCAGTTCTTTTCAGCACCACTTGTTGCAGCCACCTTTGTTATCCTGTCGCTGAGAAAAATATTTCAGACCTACAAGTCGCCTAAGAGCCCTGTTTTGGTATTTGATGCATCGCTATGGATGGCAGTTAGTTGCTTGTTTTACCCAAAAGCGCTTTTGTTATTAATAGCTGTTTACCTCGGTATTGGCATATTCAGAAGCTGGAACTTTCGCGATCAGATTGCTTTTGCAGCTGGGGTGTTTGTGCCATTATTTCTTGCCTGGGTAGGGTATTTCTGGTTCGACATGGGTGGTGAATTCAGGGCAGCACAATTTGGTAATCTGTATGGACTGTTCAGGTTTGACATGCGTACTGATGCTGTTTTTATGATCAAAGCAGCCATACTGATTCTGATATTTCTGATCTTGATGGTTAACTACGGAACTTTTGCCCGGGTGAAAGCCATGCAAACCCAGAAGTGTGTTTCGGTCTTGTTCTGGTGTTTGCTGGTAAGTGCACTTATTGTGTTATTGAGGCCAGAATGGCGTTGGGAAGCCTTTGCCCTGACGGCCGCACCAATCGGCATTTTCCTGGGAATGGCATTTCAGGAAATGAGATCCGGCTTGGCAGAATTGCTGCATATAATCATACTTGGATTGATCGTTTTACTCCAATACCCCATCCTGGCACTATGATCAAACCGGAATCTGACATATCATCCTATAACCGATTTATTGAAAGAATGATGCACGTTGTCATCATCGCCACACTGTTGGGCATTTGTCTGAAAGTGTTGCTTTTTTAACTATGGAGGACTTGTTTGAACCCAGGAAAAACTCGGGGTTCGGTAAACTAAAGAACTGGCTGGAAATTCAATCGGGTGGCCGTCAATTGGGCAATCCACTGATGCTCGCGTTATTATTACTCGCCACATTACCAGTTTCCTATTTTTTGTCAACCCTGGGTCTGAAACTGAGTGTGGTAGCTTTCTCAGCACTGATCAGTCTGCCACTGGTTGCCTTCTGTCTTTTCAACATTCCTTTTGCCATTGGCCTGATGATCTTCACAGCCTTTGCGCTGCCGTTCCTGCTTAAATTTACTTCTCTACCCTTAGGAACATTGCTTGATTTGCTGATACTGCTTAGCGGGCTCGGCATCCTGCTGCGTCAAATAAAGGAAAGAGACTGGTCGTTTGCCAGGCACCCATTGAGTTATATGGTGCTTGTGTGGCTTTTTTACAATACCATTCAAGTATTAAATCCAGAGGCGCAATCCAGAGTTGCCTGGCTGTATACTGTTAGAAGTGTGGCTGTCCAACAGGTTGTTTTTTTCATTGCTGCCTATGCCTTAAAAAGCCGACTTAAGCTCTCACTCAACATACTAAAATTCATCATGGCGCTTTGTTTTATAAGTGCCTTGTATGGTTTAAAGCAGCAATTTTTTGGCTTTAGTCAGATGGAAACCGCCTGGATGATGGCGGATGAACTCCGCTATCAATTGTATTACCAGTGGGGTTTGTTCCGCATCCCGTCTTTTTGTTATGACCCGACCACCTTTGGGATTCTGATGGCCTGTTTTGCCGTTTTTTGTGCTGCCCTGATAATCGGACCAAGCTCCAACGTGCAAAAGATTCTGCTTGGCATCATGCTCCTTTGCTCTTTATGGGCAATGGCTTATACAGGTACGCGAACAGCGTTCGGACTCGTACCCATTGGAGCAGCTTTTTTTGCAGGTCTGATTATGAGCAAAAGGGTATTAATCATCGGAGGAATGTTGGCATTGCTGGGTACGGCATTTGTGTTGAAATCTACCAGTAGCGGCGTGATTTACAGGATACAGTCAGCCTTCAAGCCCAGCTCGGATGCTTCCATGAACCTGAGACTGGAGAACCAAAAGAAGATTCAACCATTGATTCAGAGCAAGCCATTTGGTATGGGTTTAGGAAGTTGCGGGGTATGGGGCAAACGCTTCAATCCCGATTCGCCGCTGGCAGATTTTCCACATGATTCGAGTTTTGTGAGAATGGGCGTTGAACTTGGCTGGATAGGACTGCTTTTATACACGCTGTTTCACTACGTTGTCCTCCGAACCGGTTTGTACTATTTTGTCCGATGTAGGGATCCATTTATCAAATCGCTGTATGCCGGAATTACCACCTGGTGTTTTATGCTGGCAGTTGCCTGTTACTTTCAGGAGGCCATTCTTCAATTGCCAATGAATGTACTGTACAATGTGTTTTTGGGCATGCTGGTTACCTTGAAAAACTTTGACCCTGTGTTTCAAAAAACATAAAACAATACCAACCATCGTATAAAATCATTATCAAATTAGCCAATTATCAAATTAGCTAATTAAAAACGCCCTACTTTTGGGCTTTAAATAAAAGCATCATGGCTATTCCTAGCAATCCCTGGCAGTCAATGTGGTCGCGATTACCGAAACCCCTGCAAAATCGCTATTACCTGACGCTGGTGGTATTTTTATTTATCCTGGTATTTCTGGACAGACACAGTTTATGGACGCAATGGAGACTTTACAGAGCTCACGACCGTCTTGAACAGGACTGCAAATTTTACGAGGAAAAAATAAAGGAAGCAAGAGAAGAAGCAGAGGATTTTGAACGGACGAAGGAGAAATATGCCAGAGAACACTACTACATGAAACGTTCTAATGAGGATGTTTACATCATTCAGGAAGAAGGAAAATAAATACCATATCATTCAACTGACACACCGCGAAACCACAATCCTGGAATCGTATTGAGATCAGAATTTCACCATCCAAATCACATTAATCACCTTACTATTAATGTCTATTTTAGTTAACAAGAACTCCAAAATCATCGTACAGGGTTTTACAGGAAAAGAAGGAACATTCCATGCCGAACAAATGATCGCCTATGGCACCAATGTAGTAGGCGGAGTAACCCCGGGAAAGGGCGGTCAGACTCACCTCGACAAACCTGTTTTCAATACAGTAGAAGATGCTGTGAAAAGCACAGGTGCTGATACTTCCATCATTTTTGTACCACCTGGGTATGCAGCAGACGCCATTATTGAAGCTGCAGCCTCCGGCATCAAAGTGATTGTCGCCATTACAGAAGGAATTCCTGTTCAGGATATGGTTAGAGCAAAAGCCTTTATTGCCGACAAAGGAGTGGTTTTGATTGGCCCCAACTGTCCTGGCATCATCACACCAGATGAGGCTAAAGTTGGCATCATGCCTGGATTTGTGTTCAAACGCGGCCCTATCGGGCTGGTTTCAAAATCCGGAACACTCACGTATGAGGCTGCGGATCAAATTGCCAAAGCCGGTTTGGGAATTTCCACTGCGATTGGAATCGGTGGCGACCCGATCATTGGCACCACTACCCGCCAGGCCATTGAACTGTTTATGAATGATCCGGAAACTGAAGGGATTGTTATGATTGGTGAAATCGGCGGTGCTTTGGAGGCCGAGGCCGCTCGCTGGATCAGCGAAAACGGAAATAAAAAACCAGTTGTAGGGTTTATTGCTGGTCAGACGGCCCCTAAGGGCAGAAAAATGGGTCATGCCGGCGCCATTGTAGGCGGAGCTGATGATACAGCGGCTGCTAAAATGCGTATTCTGGCTGAAAACGGAATTACTGTCGTGGAGTCTCCGGCGCAAATTGGCGCAACCATGGCAAGCGTCATGAAGAAATAAGGTTTGTTGATCTCTAACAATCTTATTCATTTTTGACTTAATCTTCCTTATTCTTGTTATGCTGCTTTTTCGGAAATACCTGTTGCGCTGTGTCTGGCTGGGAATAATTTTCATCTCACTTACACTTTCTGACTGTGTAGTGGATGTATCCTCAAAAAACACTTTTCCAATCAGGGACCTTCCACCAATGAATCCTGTACTGAAAGGATTCCTGGATGACTATGCACAGTTCTTTAAGGATGGAATGGTTGCTACCCAAACACCCGGAGCGGCTATTGTGATTGTAAAAGGAGATTCTGTGATCTTCCAGCGGGGTTTTGGAGTTCGAGAGGTCGGTAAGTCAGACTCTATTGATGTGCATACTGTATTTAGAGTTGGCTCTTTGTCAAAAGGCTTCGCAGGTGTTCTTACTGGAATTTTAGTGCAGAATGGACTGCTTGATTGGGATGAAAAAGTAAAGGAAGGGTTTCCCGAGTTTTCTCTGAAGGATAAAAAACAAGCCGACAGGATAAAACTGTGGCACGTGCTTTCGCATACCACAGGCTTGCCTTATCACGCCTATACCAATTTAATTGAGAAAGGATTTGATGTTCGGAAAATTGCCTTGCAATACATTCCCGGAGCGCCACTGAGTGCCAAAGAAGGCGAAGTGTACAGCTACCAAAATGCGGCATTTTGCATCATTGAGGAAGTGATGCGCGGAAAGCTGCACAAATCCTATCAGCAGTTATTACAGGAAGATATTTTCACCCCGAACGGAATGTCGCTCGCTTCCTGCGATTTTGAAAGCATTCAAAACATCGGGAACAAAGCTCTTCCCCATTTCTGGACAGGATCGTTCTGGCGCCCTGATGAAATTTCACCGCTGTATTACAATGCCGCAGCAGCCGGTGGAGTAAATGCCAGCATTTCCGACATGGGAAAATGGTTGAAATTGTTACTGGGCCACAGACCGGCTATAGCCAATGAAGTCACACTCGATAGAGTATTCAGTCCGGTAGTTGAAACTGGAAGTGAGCGCCGGATTTTCCGCCATTGGATAAATAGAAGCGATGCATCCTATGCCATGGGTTGGCGGGTGCTGAATCATCACAACGACACCATTATTTATCATGCTGGTTATGTGAATGGCTTTCGGAGTGAAATTGCCTTCAACCGCAAGGACGATATTGGCATTTGTATCTTGTTCAATGGATCCAGCGAGTTGGCTGGAGAGTGTGTGCCAAACTTCTTTGATCGCTGGGAATTGGTTCGGGATTCTATTCATTGAATTTTTATTCACCACAGATAGCACAGATTTTCACAGATTATTTAAAAAATTGCCGAAGGCAATCAGTGAAAATCTGTGCTATCTGTGGTGAATTTATTTAAAAGAACTCTGTCACACAAAAACGGGATAGCCCATTTTATTGCTCTTTTTTCTGCATTGGCTGGGCAACCTGTGGAGCCGGGATCGTTCTTGAAAACTTGTAGGCAAGTGATCCGGTTGTATACGCGCCACCTTCTCCGCTTTTATTTTCTACCATGTTATATATAGACAAGGTATCATTGCCGCCATTGTATTTGTAGCCAAACATTTTCTGGGAAGCTTCTTTCCCTTCTTTTGCCTTGTAAAAAGTAACCACATCAATTTCTTGTCCGGCCACGAAGCAATCACCTCCGGTGCATACCTCATATCTGTTGTAGTCTGGCAAACCCATAATAAAACCGCCTGGTGTAAAGCTGATATCCTCCTTGGAGCCCTTCCCGATCAGTTTAAAAATGCCGCTAAACAGGTGATGGTTTAAAGCCGTAGTAAAAGCCAGATATCCGTTCTTGGTACCTGCTTTAGATTTAATGAATTTATCAATTTGCGTGCGACCGCTGGTATTGTCATACATCGTCATATCTCGTTCGCCTTGTGAGTGGTAATTCAGAAAAATTGGTCTTCCATTAGAAGCGCCAACCAATTCTAAAGTATCTTTTTTGTACTTAACCGGCAACGTCCATTCTCTGGTAGCGGAAGAACATATTACACTATCAGGATTACCCGGATTAAAAGAATATGCAAAAGCAAAAGGCAGATGTGAATTGTTCATGGCTTGCAATACCGAGCCATACTGACCGACTCTGGCACAAAAATCAAGATCAATCCAGTATCCGGCTAAAACATCCGGGTTTGCAAACTCTCCTGCCTGCCAATTATCAGGGCGATTTGGATCAACATTGTTCTTTGGTTCATCCTTACATGATAGCACACTGAGGATCAACACATTCAATAGTATAAAAACTTTCTTGTTCATTATTTAATATATTTAACTTTCACAAAAAACTTCGGGTCAATGGCACCGATCTTACGAGCAGCGCCAGGAGAAAGGATAACTTCTGTATTCCGCTCAAATCCATCCGGAATTCTGGATATAACCTTGGCATACACAGTTCTTTGGCTCATAGGATTATACACTGAAATAATGGTGCCAATGCCCGCTTCGCGATGCATGGCATAAAGGTCTCCGTTCTCCTTACTGTCTTTTTGCCAGAAACAAACGCCCTGACCATCGAACTCTTCTCGCCCGTTTCGTTCCTGTGTATAATGCAAATGGAACACTTCATCCTGAGGGTTGGTAGTCCCTTTCCGCCAATCGGCATGAATGCCTTCAATCCCCATCCAGCCTATATGTAGCCGCTGTCCGGGTTTAATGTTGACATCTTTCAAGCGGTTGCGCTTCATTATGGTATCTACAGGCATGTCAAAATAACGTTTGCAGATTTGGAAGAGATTTTCACCACTTTGTACGATGTAATAAATGGGTGTGTATTCCGTGGATTTGAAAGATTTACCTTTGTAGCGACGAATGGCTTTATTAGGTATCGGAATTTTAAGGGTACTCCCAATCTGCAGAGTTGTATTTTCCTTTAAGGCCGGATTGTAATCAATCAATTTTTCCATGCCAAGGCTGTAGAATCTGGAAATGGAGAAAAGGGTTTGCTTGGGTTTGACAGTGTGTAAAACGACCTTTCTTCCGTCTTCTACAATCAGCAGTACAGAGTCGCGAGGCGTTAACAGCCAGATTGGTTCCAGTGTGTTCTGTGAAAAAGCCGTTTTAACCGTGACAAACAGTAACAGAACGAAAAGGCTTCTTAGAATTTTCATAGCAGTTTTGGTTTTAACCGGTGCAAAATTAATATCTACGCAACGCATTTAAAGATATTTCAGCCTTTGACAAATGATTAACGCGCAAAAAGCAAATATTCTGGCCATTATTCCCGCCAGATATGCCTCCACCCGTTTTCCAGGGAAACCATTGGCACTCATCCACGGTAAATCTATGATCAGCCGCGTGGTGGAGCAAGTGAAAAAATCGGACTCAATTCATGAGGTGATCGTAGCCACCGATGATGCCAGAATTTTTGATCATGTTTCAGATTTTGGAGGTAAAGCAGTCATGACCAGTCCGGAGCACCAAAGCGGAACCGACCGTTGTGCTGAAATTGCAGCTGCATACCCAACTGCAGATATTGTATTGAATGTTCAAGGAGATGAACCCTTCATCCAAGCTCAGCAACTTGACTTGTTGGTAGACACACTACTGAAAAACCCTTCATTTCAAATAGCTACGCTTGCCAAAAAAATCAGTTCAATTGAAGAGCTTGACAATCCAAATGTTGTGAAGCTCGTAATGACGGCAAATGAGCATGCACTTTATTTCAGTCGATATCCCATTCCTTACAGCAGGTCAACCCAGATGAGCGAGAGACTTGGCAAACATGACTTTTACAAGCACATTGGATTGTATGGATTCCACAGTCAAACCCTGTTGGAGATATCAAAATTACCCCCTTCTCCGCTTGAATTATCGGAATCTCTTGAACAGCTCCGGTGGCTGGAAAACGGTTATGGAATTGCCGTTGGCATTACAGATTTGGAGACAATTGGTATTGATACGCCTGAAGATCTGGAAAGAGTATAAGGAAAGCCCCTAGGATCTGCGCGGAACAGCCATCAAGCTACCTTTTCATAATGTCCAACCAAACTGGTCAATATCTTAGGAATTCCCGATGCATTATATTTCAAGATGGGAACAAATTTGGCATTCCAAACCATATTCTCTGCGGTGTAGGAGTGCCGGGCATGTACCAGTTGTTGTGATGTTTCATCAATCCCTTTTACCAATACCATAAATTCGGCATTGGCATTTTCAAAATCCTCTTTGCTAAAGTCTTTTATCGGGCTTTTATCGAACAATGGATGAACCACGGTCCAGGACATGGAAAAGAAAGATATCTTGGATATTTCCAGGTTCAGCGGGTAAAATTTTCTGGTAGTATTCCCTGCGCCATCTTCCTGGTTAAACGACATAAGAATCTGAACTTCTGTTTCTATCAGTTCACTCTTGCGTGCATTTACCATCCGGAACATCAGCCCCTGACTTTCCTTATACGGGGCCACCAGAATATTCTCACTAAATACCACCCTGGCCGCCGGGCGTGAAAAACGGCCGTAAAGCAAACCCGAGATCAGGGCAAATGTGAGCAGGCCAAAGAAACTTTCAATGGAGGCTACGATGCTGGTTATCATACCCGTAGGGCTAATGTGGCCATATCCAACAGTCGTCAGGGTCTGACTGCTAAAGAAAAAGGCGTTTACAAAATCCTGAGCCGGTCCACCGGGTGACATACCCGTAAAATGTTCAACACCGATAAGCACATACATAGTGGCAAATACCAAATTGATGCTGATGAAAAACAAAAGCGCCAGGAGAAAAAAGGTCGACCATTTCATGGTTACCAAAAAATGATAGGTATTGTCCCAAACCCCAATTGATTCTCTGTGTACATTAAAAGACCCGTCAGCAAGCATAAGCCGTTTTTCAGTTGTCAGGACTTTACCAAAACCAAGTTCTTTATCAAGCGCTTTTGTGATGATTTTTCTGGGAGCTTTTACAAACTTGAGCATAATAAAAAGACATTTGCGAATGAAAAGGGGAACTTTTCCAAACAAATCGTCAAAGTTAAAGTTTAGCTTTTACTGGCTACTGAAATAAACTATGAATCGCTGTGCAATTGTTTGGTTTCGACAGGACTTAAGGCTACATGACAACGAGGCGCTGAGTACAGCCTTGCGTATGGGTGAAGACATTCTCCCTGTTTACATCTTTGATGAAAGGATATTTCAGGATGAAACGCGTTTTGGATTCCGCAAAACCGGGAAATTCAGAGCACAATTCATCATAGAGAGTGTTTTGGATCTGCGGGAAAACCTGCGCAAAATTGGTAGTGACCTCATCGTTAGGCTTGGACAACCCGAGGAAATTCTTTCTGAACTAGCCAGAGAACACAAAGCATCCTGGGTTATTTGCAATCGGGAAAGAACACAGGAGGAAGTTATGGTACAGGATGCGCTTGAGACGAGGCTGTGGGGATTTGGCATCGAACTGATTTACACGCGCGGCAAGATGCTGTACCACACGCAAGACCTTCCGTTACCCGTACAACACACACCCGATTTCTTTTTTCAGTTTCGCAAGGAAAACGAGAACATAACGCCAGTCAGAGAGCCCATTCTGGCTCCATCAGCTATCCCTCCCCTACCTGCCAACCTGGAACCCGGCGAAGTTCCTTCCCTGGAAAGGTTGGGTTATGAACCAATTCTTTACAATGAACAGGCAGACATGATATTCAAGGGAGGTGAAACAGTAGCTTTGCAGCGCCTCAAATATTACCTCTGGGAAAAAAACCTGGCATCTACCTATAAAGAAACAAGAAACGAGCTTTTTGGAAGTGACAACTCTTCCAGATTTTCCCCCTGGCTGGCGCAGGGATGCCTTTCTCCAAAATTGATTTATCAGGAACTAAAAAAATACGAAAAGGAGCGGGTGTCAAATGAAAGTACCTACTGGCTGTTTTTTGAATTGCTGTGGCGGGATTTTTTCAGACTGATGGGGAAAAAACACGGCAACAAAATATTTTTAAAGGGAGGCGTTCAGAGTAAATCCCAAAAACACTTAAAAAACAACCGGGAATTATTTTCCATTTGGGCAGAAGGTAAAACCGGAGTTCCATTCATTGATGCCAATATGCGACAGCTAAATGCCGTTGGCTGGATGAGTAACCGCGGAAGAATGAATGTAGCCTCCTTTTTAGTCCGCGAACTAAAGGTAAACTGGCAAATGGGCGCTGAATATTTTGAAAGCCTCCTGTTGGATTACGACCCTTGCAGCAATTGGGGAAACTGGAACTACGTGGCCGGCGTGGGTAGCGACCCAAGAGAAGACCGGGTATTCAATATTTTGACGCAAGCCAAAACCTATGACCCGCAAGGAGATTTCGTCCGCACCTGGTGCCATGAACTGGCAAATGTCCCACCTGACAAAATCCACCGGCCCGATTTACTGACTGCTTCAGAAAGAAACGAGTACGGAGTGGGTGATTATCCAAAAGCCATTGTGAAAATTGAAAAATGGGCTGTATAAGTCAGCCTTTGATACCAATTCTGCCCAAATGAAATTGTACTTTTGCGGCATCAATTTGGTTTTTGCCTACTGGGCAGAAAATCCTTTCCTACACATATTTCAAGTACAATAATGAGCAATAGCAAACCCATCAAATCCGCCCTCATTTCGGTTTATTCAAAGGAGGGCCTGGATCCTATTATCCATAAACTACACGAACTCGGAGTAAAGCTGTACAGCACAGGTGGTACTCAATCCTACATCGAAAAACTCGGGATACCGGTAACTGCCGTAGAAAGTCTGACTGGTTATCCAAGCATATTGGACGGGCGCGTAAAAACGCTCCACCCTGCTGTATTTGGAGGTCTGTTGGCACGCCGGGAAGAGGCACACCTGTCTCAGCTAAAACAATACGATATCCCGGAAATCGATTGTGTAATGGTTGATTTGTATCCATTTGAAGATACTGTCGCCACGTCAAATGACGAATCCCAAATCATTGAGAAAATTGATATCGGTGGTGTTTCCCTGATCCGGGCTGGCGCCAAAAACTGGCGCGATGTGACCGTGATTGCCTCGAAAGAAGAATATCCGATTTTTCAGGAAATGCTAAATACTTCTGGAGCCAACTTGAGCGACGAAAATCGCAGAGAACTGGCACGCCGGGCATTTAAGGTTACATCCCATTACGATACCGCCATCTTCAACTGGTTTAATACCGGCAGCGAAGACATAGCCTTTAAACAATCCATTCATACACACGAAACCTTGCGTTATGGAGAGAATCCACATCAAAGCGCTGTTTTTCACGGAGATCTCGATAAGCTATTTGACAAATTGAATGGCAAGGCGATTTCCTATAACAATCTGGTGGACATCGATGCTGCCATGCAATTGATGCATGAGTTCAAGGGAGGAAAACCGTGTTTTGCCATTTTGAAGCATACCAATGCCTGTGGAGTGGCTCAGCGAGACACCCTGCTTCAGTCCTGGGTTGATGCCCTGGCTTGTGACTCTACCTCCGCTTTTGGCGGCATTTTTATTTGCAATGCACCTGTTGACCTGGCCACTGCCACAGAGATCAACAAGCTGTTTTATGAAGTATTGATTGCCCCGGATTTTGCTCCGGATGCTCTTGAGTTGTTAAAGAAAAAAGAAACCCGGATCCTGCTTAAAGCAAAAGACCTTTCGCCTGCTTCACGGTCTTTCAAAAGTTTGTTGAACGGAGTCGTAGAACAAGACACGGACCTAAAACTGGAAACAACAGAGGAATTTAAATTGGCTACAAATAGGGCAGCAACGGAAAGTGAAAAATCCGAATTGTTGTTTGCGGTAAAATGTTGCAAACACCTCAAATCCAACGCCATCGCTCTAGTAAAAAACAATCAACTCATAGGTATGGGCTGCGGACAACCCAACCGGGTAGACGCCCTGCGCCAGGCCATCAGCAAAGCCGAATCATTCGGGTTTGATGTGAATGGTGCTGTAATGGCCAGTGATGCCTTTTTCCCGTTTCCGGATTGTGTGGAAATCGCACATGAAGCTGGCATAAACGCCATTGTTCAGCCAGGTGGCTCCATCAAGGATCAGGACTCTATTGACGCCTGTAACCAGCGCGATATGGCTATGGTTATGACTGGTTTCCGGCATTTCCGGCATTAAATCATTTGTGCCTTTTTGGATAAAGTCCGAATGAACAAGCTAATTGACCCCCTTTTTCAAAACCTTTGTATAAAGTTTTAGCCTTGCAGCATACTATACTGCAACTTGCACCTTTGTAGCAGAACAGTGCAACGCTGTTCGTTATTTCATTTTTATAACCAACCAACAATACATTAGGCATGAAACAATACCTTAACCTAATTCTTCTCATCGCAATCCTGATACCACTAGGAGCGAAGGCGCAGGACTACCCTGTGTATGATCCCTCTACCATTGATGTTCCTTACAAGAAGTTTACGCTCACCAATGGGCTTCGCCTGATCGTTCACGAAGACCACAAGGCGCCAATCGTTGCCGTAAATGTTTGGTACCATGTAGGTTCCAAGAATGAAAAAATGGGCAAATCGGGCTTTGCCCACCTGTTTGAACACTTGATGTTCAATGGTTCCGAGAATTTTAATACCGATTATTTCCAGGCATTGGAGGCCATAGGCGGTACCGACCTGAACGGAACAACCAATGAGGACAGAACCAACTACTTCCAAAACGTTCCTGTTGGAGCACTAGATCAGGTTCTTTGGCTTGAAAGTGATCGTATGGGTCACCTGATCGGAGCCATTGATCAGGCTAAACTCGATGAACAACGTGGAGTTGTTCAGAACGAAAAACGCCAGGGAGAAAACCAGCCTTATGCGAAAGGCTGGGATATCATACAGAAAGCCTGTTATCCTCCATATCACCCTTACGGACACACGGTTATTGGAGAAATGGAAGACCTGAATGCGGCATCTCTCGAGGATGTGCATGAATGGTTCAAATCCTACTATGGAGCGGCAAATGCCGTTTTGGTAATCGCCGGTGACATTACAGCCGATGAAGCCTACGAAAAAGCCTTGAAGTACTTTGGAAATATTCCTTCCGGGCCAACCATTTCACGTCCGGGAGTTGATTTGTACCGTCGTCATGATGACACTCGTGCTGAATACCAGGACAGGGTTCCGAATCAAAAGATAACCATGGTTTGGAATACAGTACAGTGGGGAACACAGGAAGGCGTTTGGCTCGATCTGGCTTCTGATGTACTGGCTGCTGGCAAGAACAGTCGCTTGTACAAAACGCTGGTATATGAAAAGCAGCTCTGCGATCGTGCAGCAGCTTTTGTTGGCCCAAGTGAAATTTCCGGCAATTTTATGGTAGACGCAACCATAAAACAGGGAAAGTCCTTGGAAGAAGTGGAAAATGCCATTAATGAAGTGCTGGAAGATTTCCTGACAAATGGTCCAACCGAAGAAGAATTGAATCGTGTGAAAGCATCCTATTTCGCCAACTTTATAAAACGTCTGGAACGTATTGGTGGATTTGGTGGCAAAAGTGATCTGCTGGCTGAGAACGAGGTATACGGAGGAAGTCCGGATGCCTATAAAAAGAGACTGGCCTGGTACAAAGAGACCACAGCCAAAAACATACACGATGTTGTAAAGAAGTACCTGAGCGATGGCCGTTTTACGCTAGTATGCAATCCATTCCCTGAATACTCAGTGAGTGGAACCGAAGCAGACAGAAGTCAGCCACCGGCAGTGGACACAAAAGTTACAGCGGCTTTCCCTGACCTTCAGCGCACGACACTCAAAAACGGTATGAAGGTAGTACTCGCCCGTCGTACAGAAAGCCCTACCATTGCCGCAAGCCTGATGTTTGATGCAGGATACTGCTCAGATAACTTTGGAGGTTCACTTGGTCTGGCAGATCTCAGCATGAATATGCTTGATGAAGGCACCAAATCATTGAATTCACTTCAAATCAATGAGAAGCTTCAATTGCTGGGAGCAAGCCTGAACACTGGCAGCGACCTGGATTTCTCTTATGTAAATCTCAATGCCCTTAAGCAAAGCTTTGATCAGAGCCTGAACCTGATGGCCGACGTTGTACTAAACCCTTCTTTCCCGGAGGCCGATTTCAAAAGGTTACAGGCGCAGCAGATCGCCGGTATCAAAAATGAAAAGAAAAGCCCGCAAGGAATGGTAATGAGGGTGGTACCGCCACTGCTTTACGGAGAAGGACATCCATACGCTATGCCACTCACAGGCTCAGGGGATGAAGAATCCGTTGATAAAATGACCCTCGAAGATGTAAAAGGGTTTTACACTCGCTGGTTAAGACCAAACAATGCCACCATTGTGGTAACCGGAGATATCACCATTGAAGAATTAAAATCAAAACTGGAGAAGCAATTTGGAAGCTGGAAAAAAGGTGATGTGCCTAAAAAAGTTATTCCTGAAGTTAAGGAAAGCGCTTCCAAAAACCGGATTTACCTGGTGGACCGCCCGGAAAGTCAACAAAGCCTCATTGTATCAGGATATCTGACCAATCCTTATGGCACCATGGATGAGACTGCTGTGGAGCAAATGAATAATGTACTTGGCGGTGACTTTACCAGTCGCATCAATATGAATATCCGTGAAGATAAGCATTGGTCCTACGGTTCTCGATCCATGATCCTGAATACCAGCGCCCAACGCCCTTATATAGTGTATGCTCCTGTTCAAACGGATAAAACAAAAGAAAGTATTCAGGAGGTAATGAAAGAGATGAATGACTATGTAGGAGATAAGCCAATTACACAGGCTGAGTTTGACAAAACCAAACAGAATACAGTACTGCAAATGAGTGGCATGTGGGAAACCAACGCTGCAGTGAACGCCAGTGTTCGCAACCTGGTACGCTTCAAACTGGCTGATGACTACTGGAAAAAATACAGTGACAAGGTTCAGAGCCTGTCATTGAAAGATGTCCAGCTAACTGCCAAGGCAATGGTTAAGCCACATGATATGGGCTGGTTCCTGGCAGGTGATGCTGCCAAGACTTTGCCCGGTTTGAAGGAACTTGGCATGGAAGTAATTCAAATCGATGCCGATGGAAAAGTAGTTAGCAAAAAGGTTAAGCCTTAATGTTTTGATCTACAAAAAAATTGGGGGATAGCAGACTTTTCTGCCATCCCCCTTTTCATTTTACTTCGGTCCAATTAGAAAGTAGGACATCCGTAGCGAAGCTTGCCTTTTTTGCCGAGCTTCAATTTAAAACTTCTCTTTTTTACTTTTCGTGATGGTTTGTAGAAGCGCTTGGAGGATTTAACCTTTTTAGCAGAACGGGCAGTTGTTTGCTTGCTGCTTGTGCTTGTAGTTTTTACCTCTTCGAGCTTCTGTTCCTGTGCTTCGGTCACTGCATGTGTATTTTCAACAGCAACATTGGCGACTGGAGTAGCTTCTGGAATTTCATTAATAACAGGTGCAGCAAATTCCTGGTTTTGAGCAGACTCAACTGACGATGCAACCGCAACGGCGGGCATTGTTGATGTAGACGCGCTCAATGTTACAGATGGCTTGCTGCGGGCAGTCAACCACACATCTTCTCCTTTGGACACATCAATCATTGGAGCAACCGGTGGCTTGGGTGGAGCGACTGTTACGCGAATAACATCGCCCATGCCCACCGAGTTGTTAAGTGCTGCGAGTACCTCATCATCAGAGGCTGCTTTGTCTTTGTACACAACTGTGGTGAAGTTGTATTTATCATCCGTATGCTGGGAAGTGATCTGGGCATTTGCACCAAAGGACACAGCCAGTAAAACGGCCAAAAATGCGTTTTTGCGAGAATTCAGATGGTAAATCATGTTTTTGAATTTTTGACCCTGAAGTCCGGATTAAGGTTAAGGGTTGTGAGGAAATAGAATTTTTTATTTGAATATGTACAGTTGAAAAACCGTGCCAAAAATTATTTAGAACCGGTCAGGCTGCTTAATTTTTTTCTGCGCTCCTGTTCTAAGTTCCTGGTTTTCTGCTGCTCCAGTTCTTTCGCCTTTTTTTCCTGATCAATGATCTTTTTGTAAAGCTGTTTGTCCTCAATGATCTGCTTGAGGGTTTTGAACCACATAGGGTCGTCTTCAATCACACCCGTGATTTTAATTTCGGTTCTGCGGTTTTGCTGGTGGTCAGATTCTGAGCAGTTTACACCATTACCGCAGCTGTTTACCAATTGAGACTCTCCATATCCTTTTGACGTGATTTTAGTAGAATCGATGTGTTGCTTATCAACCAGATAGGCTACCGCAGAAGCCGCACGCTTGTCGGAAAGCAGCATGTTGTAATCATCGCTACCACGGGAATCGGTATGTGAACCGAGCTCAATGGTGATACCAGGGTTGTCTTTCAGAAAAACTGCCAGGTTATCCAGCGTGCTGGCTGCCTCCGGACGGATGGCCCACTTGTCGAAATCATAATAGATGTTATTCAACTGGAAACGTTTGCCAATGGCAATAGAATCCAGGTCAATGGTTCCCAAAAAATGCCCGATTTCGTTGTTATGGGTCATTAGTGGTACCAAGTCTGGCTCCTGAATACCCATACCGTCTACGCAGAGAATACAACCATTCACATTCACATATACCTCAATACGGCGGTTCAGGTAGCCTTTTTTACGTACCAAAACTGTGTAGTGGTTTCCTTCTGCAAAAGAGAAGTTGAAGGTAGATTTGGCCAGTTTTTCAATGGTCAATACCTGCTCGGCAGTGGTATTGTTGTAAATCTCAACCTTGCAGTCGCGCAAGGTGTTGATCGTATTGTGCTCGTATGCTTTGTCAAAAATGGTAATATCAAATTCATAACCCGATTTTCTGCCCAAACCAAGGTTGGCCTGAAGTGGGCCATCAGCAGGGGACAGAATTTGCTCGGAATCAAAGTAAGTGGCTTTTTCCGCCAATACGCGATAGCGGGCCATTTTAGGCACTTTGATTTTGTATGAACCTGAAGCATCTGTTTCGGCTTGCGCCAGCGACGCCTTCATCATATCATCAAACACGGTTACCCTTGCCTGATTCAAAGCCGTACCAGATACCTCATCAAATACTTTACCCTCCACTGTAACAGTTGCAGGGGACTTCACATTTTTAGTGAAAATCTGAGCGCTGGCAAATACCGGGCTCAGCAAAGAAATGACTATCAAAAATTTCAGATACCGCATGTCAATTTAGTTTTTGGAAATGACTGACTAGTTTTATCGTTGATGAGTATAGACGTGCGAACTGCGTGCCAGTACTGAAAACATCTCCGCGTTTAACGAAACATTAATGTTGGTTTTCTTCCTTGCGTTAACAATTTTGTTATTGCAAATCCATTCAGATGTGGATATGTGTGCGGACAAGTGAAAGTGTACCCAGCATATATTATAAATAATTAAAAACCAAATGATTGTAATTTTCATAATTTACAGTTGCTGCCAAATTTTATTCAAATTTCGAGCCTTAATTGTGTTAAAATCAGAACTTGATTTGGCCAGTTTTTTTACCATGAAAAAATTTTTAAAAAATTTTTACTAAGCCCCTACATTGGCAGTTCAAATCATTGAAAAAAGACCTTGTATTGTGAATCCGACTAATATAAAAGACCCAGAATACTTCCATAAAGTAGTAGATTGCCAGTATGCATGCCCTGCACATACGCCAGTTCCCGAGTACATCAGACTGATTGCTGCCGAGCGGTATACCGAGGCATATATGATCAACTGGGAATCCAATGTTTTCCCTGGCGTCTTGGGCCGAACCTGCGACCGTCCGTGTGAACCAGCCTGTCGTCGTGGCCGCGTGGAGGAAGAACCGGTTGCCATTTGCCGCCTCAAACGCGTTGCTGCCGACTATAAAGGAGATGTGAAAAATCTCATGCCCAAAGGCCCATTTACCCCCAATGGTAAAAAAATCGCGCTAATTGGCGGCGGCCCTGCCTCTCTGACGGTGGCCCGTGACCTGGCGCCACTTGGCTATGAAATTCACTTGTTTGATGAACAGCCAGCCGGAGGCGGAATGATGCGCAGCCAGATTCCATCATTCAGATTACCTGAATCCGTATTGAATGAAGAAGTAGGGTATATTCTGGATCTGGGCATTCACGCACAGTTCCGCACTTATGTTTCCAGTATGAAAGATATGCTTGGAAAAGGCTATGATGCCATTTTTGTAGGAACCGGGGCGCCCAGAGGACGTGATTTAAATGATTTGCCCGGAAGGCAGGAAGCAGGTGATCACATTCAGATTGGTATTGAGTTTTTGGCCAATGTAGCCTTTGAGCATACCAGCAAAATTGGGAAAAAGGTTTTGGTATTGGGAGGAGGAAATACAGCCATGGACTGTTGCCGCACTTCACGTCGCCTGGGTGGAGAAGATGTGAAAGTGGTGGTAAGAAGTCCAAAAGCGGAGATGAAAGCCTCTCCTTGGGAAATTGAAGATGCTGTACATGAAGATATTCCAATTTATGAAAATCATGTTCCCAAGTCTTTTGTCGTGGAAAATGGCAAACTCAAAGGCATGATGTTCGAACTTGTGCGTGCCGAATATGATGAAAAAGGCAAGAGAAAGCTCATTCCAACCGGCGAACCAGATGTTTTCTTTGAAGCGGATGATGTTTTGATCGCGGTGGGTCAGGAAAATGCGTTCCCCTGGGTTGAACGCGATCTTGGAATTGAATTTGACAAATGGGAGGTTCCAATATTAAATAAGGAGAGTTTCCAGTCAACGCTCCCCCATGTATTTTTTGGTGGGGATGCAGCTATGGGTCCTAAAAACGTTATTACGGCTGTTGCCCAGGGACACACTGCTGCGGTTTCCATTGATCTATTCTGTCAGGAAAAGAGTCTTACAGAGGGACGGCCATCACCACTTACTAACCTGATTCACCAGAAAATGGGCATCCACGAATGGATGTATGACAGTTCTGTAGCATCCGACCTGCGGTATCAGGTGCCACATGCAGACAAGGTTAAATCCTTGAAAGACAGGCTTATGGAAGTGGAATTGGGTTACGATGACCAATTGGCTTTCAAAGAAGCGCAGCGCTGTCTAAACTGCGATGTGCAAACCGTGTTCAGCACCTCACGCTGTATTGAGTGTGATGCCTGTGTGGACATTTGTCCAACAGATTGCATCACGTTCACAGAAAATGGTGAAGAGGAAGACCTTCGAAACAGGCTTTCTGCGCCAGCCCATGAATTGGACCAAGATCTGTATGTCTCAGAGGAATTACCTACCAAACGGGTAATGGTTAAGGACGAAAATGTATGCTTGCACTGTGGTTTGTGCGCCGAGCGCTGCCCTACCGCCGCCTGGGATATGCACAAATACCTGTACAACACTGCAAAAGCCGGCGGAATGAAATATGCCTAAACTCAGTACTGGCTGGATCATTACCACAACGGTTTTTATGGCGCTCTTGTTACCATCATTGGTTCAGCAGGGCATGTTCCTCGATGGGGTTAGTTATGCTTCCATTGCCCGGAACATGGCAGAAGGCAAAGGCTCGTTTAGCAGCCCGCATTATACTGAATCCTTATATCCGGTTTGCTATGAACAACCTCCACTGGGATTGTGGCTTCAATCGCTGTTTTTCCGCGTTTTTGGTGATCATTTTTGGGTGGAGCGGTTCTATTGCCTGATAATGGCCCTTAGCACCGCCAAAGTGCTCCAGATGAATTGGGTTGTGTATAAATCGATTGATCAACTGCATAAGGATCAAAAAACATTCAAAAATGATAATTCCTGGCTTGCTGTTTTGATATGGATTTGCACCCCGGTGGTTTTTTGGGCCTATTCAAACAATATGCTGGAATGCACCATGAGTCTGTTTGTGTTGCTGGCAACATGGTCGGCCGGAAAATGGCTACTAAGTAAAAATGCAGGCTTCCTGATATTGTCGGCAATATTTACCGCCATGGCTGTTCTTACAAAGGGTCCAGTTGGTTTTTTCCCGCTTGTGGCACCGGTAGTAGCCAGTATTACCCTAAAACAAGGTAAGTTAATGTTAGCCGTCTTTCATAGCTTCATAATATCAATGGTCTGTATAGGTTCCTTAATGGTGGTCATAAGATGGATACCGGGCATGGCTCAATTCACTGATGGGTATTTGCAGACACGTTTGTTGCCTACCTTAGGTGGAGTAAGAGATGAATTTGTTAGCAACCGATTTCATTTTTTGATAGATCTAATTTCTCAACTTGCCTTGCCACTGGTAATTTTATCGGCCATGTTTCTCTTTACTAAATCTTCAAGGGGGGGAATAAATAATCTTGCCTGGTTTTTTCTGGCAATTGGCTTGGCGGGGAGCTTTCCGCTGTTGTTGTCGCCTAAGCAATCACTTCATTACCTAGTGCCATCGATCAGCTTTTTTGCCATTGGTATGGCCATGTTTATGGAAAGTTTAATGAATGAGCGTAGCCGGTTTAGTCCCTTCCTTACAATTGCTGGAAAGAATTTGACTATGGTTAGCTGGCTTGTTTTTTGCGCAGTATTATTAGTATCAGGTTTATGTTGGGGTAAATTCAAGAGAGATGAGCTGCTTATTTCTGAAATTACAAACCTGAGTTTGGAGGTGCCAGCTAACACCATTCTCGGTTCGAAAGAAGACCTTGCCATTAATTGGACCTTGGTTGCTTATCTTTCCAGAATAGCCAACATAAGTTTGGACTCCAAAAAACAACACGAATACTTTTTGACAAAAAAAAATGAAAACACACCGCTTGAATACCAATTATTCAACGACAATTTGACTTCATTCAGGCTCTGGAAGCGCCTGGATATCAACGGATAAGTAAGGCATGAGTATTTCCAGACAATTGATAAAATATCTCGGTTTTATATTGCTGATCACGGCCAATATTGGTTGTGACCAGATATCAAAATCGGCAGCGCGAGAACACATTGCTTATCACGATCAGATTCCGGTGATTGGTGACAATCTGGTTCTTACAAAAGTTGAAAATTCAGGGGCATTTTTAAGCCTGGGTGATGACATGTCTGACTTCTCTAAAAGCCTGTTGCTCAATATTCTGCCCGCCCTTACGCTGGTTATGTTGTTGTTTTGGTTGTTCCGATCAAATCTGAGTCAGGGCATGGCCTTGGCCCTCTGTTTTATCATTGGAGGAGGCATAGGAAATATTTTCGATCGGATTATGCATGGCTCTGTGACAGATTTCCTGTACGTTCGCATTGGAATTTTCCATACGGGCATTTTCAATATGGCTGATGTTTCAATTACAGGAGGGGTTTTATTCCTCCTGGCGTACCAATTGTTAAAACCCAAAAATTTAGTAACCAGGTCATGACAACATTTGCTCAGATCCTGATTGCTTGTTTATAACAGATACAGTATCAACGTGATAAACGATTTTGTAATTCGATTTGCCAATGTAAATGGCACCGGTTCTGCCAGTGCAAACGAAATGTTTGCCAAAGCGATATTCCGGATGGGAATACCTGTTTCCCCCAAGAATATATTCCCCTCCAATATACAGGGGCTTCCCACCTGGTATGAGGTAAGGGTAAGTGAAAAAGGCTATTTGGGCCGCAGGGAAGGCATTAATATTATGCTTTCTGTAAACCCTCAAAGCATGTCGAAAGACATAGCCAATGTTAAGTCAGGAGGCTACTTTATCTACGACAGTACGAAGGAGCTGCACAAGGACATGATCCGTGATGACATTCACTATTTGGGCATTCCAATGATGCAGATGTGTATGGATAAATTCGCTGATCCGAGACAGCGCCAGTTGTTAAAAAACATGGTTTATGTAGGCGCTCTCACGGCCTTATTGGATATTGAGCTTCCTGTGCTGCATCAAATCATACAGGAGAAATTTAAAAACAAGGAAAAACTGGTTACCGCCAACTTTGAGGCGGTTGACATGGGAAGAACTTATGCTATGGAACATTTTACATGTCCGCTTAAGTACCGTGTTGAGCGTCGGGATAAGGTTGGAGACTGGATTATGATCGACGGTAATTCTGCTTGCGGCCTTGGCGCTGTATACGCGGGCGCTACCGTGTTGTCCTGGTATCCAATCACGCCTTCTACTTCGCTGGCAGATGCTTTTGGCAAGTATGCCAAGAAATACCGCATAGATCCGGAAACCGGCAAAAACAATTTCGCCATTGTGCAAGCCGAGGATGAACTTGCCGCCATTGGTATGGTGATCGGAGCCAACTGGAATGGCGCCCGTTCATTTACGGCTACCAGTGGTCCCGGCGTATCGCTCATGAGCGAATTTCTGGGTTTGGCCTATTTCGCAGAAATACCAACAGTGTTGATCGATGTTCAGCGCGGTGGTCCAAGTACCGGGATGCCTACCCGTACCCAGCAATCTGATGTGATGATTGCAGCTTATGCCTCTCACGGCGATACCAAACAGGTATTGCTTTTCCCAAGCACGCCAGGCGAGTGTTTTGAACAAACGGTGCTAGCTTTTGATTTGGCAGAGCAATTGCAAACCCCGGTTCTGGTTATGACCGATCTGGATCTGGGCATGAATGAAAACATGTCTCCACCGCTAAAATGGGATGATTCCAAAGTATACGAACGTGGTAAAGTGCTGGATGCCAAGCAGTTGGAAGACATTGAATATTATGGCCGCTATCTTGATACCGATGGAGATGGCATCCCATATCGCACCATTCCAGGCACACACCCAACAAAAGGCTCATTCTTTACACGGGGTACGTCCCGCGATGAATACGCTGTATATACGGAAGAAGCCCCAGCCTATGTTCGCAACATGGACCGCCTGATGAAAAAATGGGAAACCGCCAAGGAATACGTTCCCGGTCCGGAATTTTATCAGGAAGAGAAACAGAGCAACATCGGCATGATCTTTTTTGGCACCACAACTTATGCCGCCATGGAAGCTAAGGAATTACTTGAAGCACGTGATATTCAGATTGACGCCATGCGTGTAAAAGCGTTTCCGTTCAATGAGTCAGTGAAAGAGTTTATTGATTCTCACGACCGCATTTTTGTGGTGGAGCAAAACCGGGATGGTCAATTGAGGTCACTGCTGATCAGTGAATTTGTGATGAATTCCAACAAGCTTGTGTCCGTGTTGAATTATGACGGTTTCCCCATTACGGCCGATTTGATTCGTCAAAAAATCTATGAGAATTTAATAGGCAAGCTGGATCCGGGTTTTATTGAGCATGAAATAGCCGAGCCAACAGATACCGATATCAGCGAATAAAACAAGTAAAAACCCGCTCGACCAGAGCGAAATCATATTTTGAAAAATGACTTTTGTACGTCCAGTTTTCCGCCATCCTGAGTCACCCACCAATAGACTTGGGTACACCCGTAAATTTTACGAAGGAGCGCTTTCCACCCTCTGTGCAGGCTGTGGACACGACTCTGTAAGTGGCGCCATTATTCAGGCCTGTTTTGAAATGGCTGTAGAGCCACACCGGGTTGCCAAACTTTCCGGCATCGGGTGTTCATCCAAGACCCCCGCCTATTTCCTGGCCAATTCACATGGTTTTAACTCAGTTCATGGTCGTATGCCCTCCGTGGCTACCGGCGCCTATCTGGCTAACCGCGACCTGATGTACATTGGGATATCGGGAGATGGCGACTCAGCATCTATTGGTATGGGACAGTTTGTGCATGCCATTCGCAGAAACCTGAACATCACTTACATCATCATGAATAATGGATGTTACGGGCTTACAAAAGGGCAGGATTCGGCAACCGCTGATTTTGGCTCCAAAAGCAAAGCCGGCATTCCGAATATGTATCAGTCTATTGATATGGCAGGACTGGCGCTTGAGCTGGGTGCTTCGTTTGTGGGCAGAAGCTTTTCCGGTGACAAAGAACAACTTATACCCATGATCAAAGCGGCCATGTCGCATCCTGGATTTGCATTGATTGACGTGGTTTCACCCTGTGTCACTTTTAACAACAATCAGGGCTCTACGAAATCGTACGACTACACACGGGAGCATATAGAAACCACTGCAGCTGTCGATTTTGTGCCGTTGATGAGTGAAATTACAGCCCAATATGAAGAGGGCAATTCAATAAATGTAAATCTTCACGATGGTTCGGTTATCCATCTGAGCAAATTGGCAAAGGATTGGGATCCGCAGGATCGGCATTCTGCTATGAACAGATTGTATCACGCCAAGGCATCTGGAGAGGTGCTAACCGGCTTGATTTTTATTGATACTGAAACCCGTGATCTGCATTCTTTACTAAATACAACAGATACAGCATTGAACAGCCTGGGTAAAGAAAACTTGTGTCCCGGCTCCTCGGTTTTGGAGGATATCAATGCTGCCCTTCGGTAGTCTGGACTTAACCAGCAATAAATTAATTCATTTTTTTGATAAAATCGGCCAGCGTGGTTTGAGGTATCTCATGCCCGCCTTCGAATGTCCTGGCGCCGAAGTCAATGTTATTTTTTTGTTCAATTTCATCTACCATATTGATCCGGTCGGGTGTCAGGAAAGGATCGTGGGAACCGTATAACAGGTATAAATTCTTGCTGCCCAGATATTCCTTGTGTGCCGCATAATCCAGGTCTTCGGGCGGTAGGCCGGCCCATAACAACAAATCATGAAAATGAGGCTGATGTCTGAGCATCCATCTGCAAATCGTTGCTGTTCCCTGTGAAAACCCCAATAAAACAACCCGCACATCAGGCGCGCACTGAGCAGTAAATTGGTTGTAAAGCGTTTGCAGGAACAAGGCATAATCGCTGATCTCATCCTCCCGGTGGCGCCTTGTCATCCAGTTAGCCACCACTGGTCCATCAAAACCTCTCTGGTAAAAATGATTCATTCCTTCGGGAGCGATCACCAGTCGGGTGCCATCATCCAGCGAAATAAACTCTTTTAGAAAATCGTCGGCCAGCTGTGCATAGCCATGGCAAACAATCCAGATCTGCTTGATATGTGTTCCTGGTGTTCCCAGTGTAAAAAAGTGAGCTGTTTTCGAAATGGTTATTTTATGTGCATCCATGGAGAAAGTACCTTGATGCTGCCAAATTACGACAGCAGCCCTTAAAGGGATTAAAATTGAGTGTTAGTATTGTATTTTTGTCTTGATTTTGGATACTGCTTTCCGATAAACATGAACAAACACTTTCTCTTTCCGCTACTCATCGGTTTGTGCTGCCTTTGTTTCCATTTGCCTTCCAAAGCATGCGGGTATGATTGGATTGGCGATTGTTCCACTGAAGTTTTTTTGAAGATTAATGGGGTAAGTGACAGCTTCAATGTCGCTCCTTGTCCTCTGGGTTTCAATTTAAATGGACTTTCACTGGGAACTGTTCAAACATTGAGCCTGATAAATGCAAAAGCCATAACCTGGGAAAGCTGTCAAAACAATGTAACAGGGGTATCGCTTCGATACCGGATTTACGAACAGGGTTTGTCTGGAGGTAATTGGATGAGCCTTAATTTGATGGAAGACAATGTCGTATTCGATGGAGACTATACAACCCGATATCGAAGTCAGGCAACCGATATCAGCATCAGTTCCGGGTTGTTAGTGGGGCATACCTATTGTCTGGAACTGTATTTTCAAGCAGAGATCGATACGATTGGAGATGACCAGATTCCAGAAACCAGTATGTTTCAGAACAACGGAGGACTGAATTACAAGCTGACATTTACGTATGGAGGCCCGGATGCACCGTCATTACTTATTGTGCCGCACCCGGTGAATCCAAGTTGCTTTGGCAGCAGCAACGGCAGTATTTCAGTAGGGGTTTATGGTGATCTGAATGGTTTATTTTACCATTGGTCAAACTTGCCTTTAAATTTTTATCAGCAAAACAGCTTGTCTGCCGGGAATTATGGCATTACGGTAACCAATTCGGCAGGGGATTCAGCCACCATTAATGTCCTTCTTACATCTCCACCTCCATTGACCAACTCCTTCCCGAAGGTTCAGGCTACAGGTTGCTATAGTACGCCCGGAAGCGCCACAGCATTGGCTAGTGGTGGAACACCGCCATATCAATATTTATGGGAAACGGGAGAGCAGACACCAGATGCAATATTTACAGTTCCGGGGACCTGGCGCCTGACAATCACCGATGACAAAGGTTGTAACAAAGTTGATAGTGTATTAATTGGAAATGGAGGTCAAATAAAAATCATGCTGGATACCACCATTTGCTCTGGAGAAACGTACCATATTAACGGGCTCGACTTATCGACACCCGGGTTTTATAGCATTACCATACCGGGATCAGCAGGATGCGATACCATAGTACAATTGTCATTAGATGTGTTCAGCCCAGAAAATTTATTGGATTTCATTCCTTCAAGTGAAGAAGTTACTTGTAGTGACCCGGCAATTGAATTATGTGCTGAGTATGCAAATAACGCAAGCTATACTTGGCGTAAGGATGGGATACAGATTGCTGATTCGATTTGCCTTAATATTTACGAAGAAGGAATATATGAAATTCAGGTTGTCCGCGATGGCTGTTCATTCAGCAAAACCATTGATATTACCGAACACTTGACTCCTCCCGAATTGGCTATAAACGGCACCATCCAATTGAGTTGTAATGGCCCTGAGCCTGCCTTGCTTACGGCGTTTACAAATGCCATCCAACCCCAATATCAATGGAAATATGATGGACAAGTTATTTCCACATCCAGCACCTGTAATTTCACTGTAATAGAATTTCAGGGCCAGGATCCGGTATTGCCTGAGCTAATTGTGCACGATGCTTATGGCTGTGTGAATAATGCGACTCAGTATAATATCACCTTGATTCCATACGAAATCATCACCATCTCTTATGAAAGCATCATACCGGCATCTGGCAGCACTGCTGCTGATGGCTCTATAAATGGTCTGGTAACAGGTGGCGTGCCGCCCTATTCCATACTTTGGAACAGCGGGGATACAACATTGAGCATCCAAAATTTGCTCCCAGGAAGCTATTGCGTAAGCATTCAAGATGTGTATGACTGTGAAAGTACCGCTTGCTTTTCAGTCCCTTTTAGTTCGGGTGTAAAAGACTTGCAAACAGAAATTGTACAAATTTGGCCAAACCCGGTTTACGTAGGCGAAACTTTGAGCATTTCCGGTCATGGATATTTTTCAGGTGTGGAAACAGAAATTGCCCTCTATAACCAACAAGGCGCATTGATTACCTCGGAATTCCATAATGAGCTAGGTTCAAGGCCATTTCAATTAAAAATCCCAGGTGAACTCAACCCCGGCTGTTATTTTTTGCGTCTGGTAAATGAGGCCAGTACTTGTCAATTCAGCATTATTATTCAAAACTGATTCAAAAAAATGTTGATACCAACAATTATTTGCCAGAACCCTCGTTTGCAGTGCGCAAACAGTAATAACGTTTTGTTTACTACCTTGAACATTTAAGATTCATTACATTTGCACCGAAATTTTTACCATTCACCTAACTTTTCTATCACAATACAACATTTCCAAAATCATGACTAAAAAACTGTTCCTTCTCCCAGCCCTTTTGCTTGTTGCCAGTGCACTTTTTGTTACTTCTTGTACAAAAGATTGCAAGGTTAAACAAGATGATTATGTAGGTCAATTTCTGGCCACTGAAAATTGCACTTCAGGTGCTGCCTCTTACAATATTACCATTGTACGTGGTGCTTCTGACACAGAACTCAAGATCTCTAACTTCTGGGATTTATTCTTGAATTCAGTGGATGCAACTATTGACTGCGAAACCATCACCATCGCTCGCCAACAACCTGATGCTGCCGATCAATATTTTGTTGAAGGCTCTGGTTACTATGAAAAAAATAATGGTGTAGAGACCATTACTATTTCTTACACAGTAACTGATGAAACTGATCCGAACAACATTCTAACCGATAATTGTTCTCAGACGGTTTACACCAAGCTGTAAGCTATAATATAGTCAATAAAAAAAGCTGTCAGAACCGTTCGGTTCTGACAGCTTTTTTTATTGACTCAACTGAAATATGGCCCTTTGTTTTGATTCCTCAACAAGAACCCGATTTAGAGCTTATTTGGGTTTACACTTATTTTTTCTGGAATAAAAATACGTACTCGCTCTTAAGGAATGTTGGTGCCGCATGCCACTTGAAACGGTTTATTGGTAATCTGTTTTTATTAATAGATATTGACTATACGGTTATTGTACAGTAAGCCATTTTGCTACTCTGGTTACTGAATAGCGTTGGTTTTAACTTAATCGTCGGACAGCTGGGAGCTGTCTGACGATAGGCGCTAGTGGTCAGACGGCTCCCAGCCGTCCGACCACTAAGTAAATCGAATAACAATACTGCATGCTGATACAATACTGTACAATATGCGGATAGTCAGATAATAGATATTAGAAATCAGATATGGAAATAGAAAAGGCTGCCTCCCAAAAAGAAGACAGCCTTTTCGCCATTTATTTACGAATGACAAATTAATTGCCTCCGTTAGCCTTTTGCATTTTAGACTTTTTCTGGTCAGTATTGGATTGACCGCTCATTTTAGCAGCCTTTTCCTCTGAGTTGCCTGTGCCTTCCATCTTAGATTTTTTAGGATCTGTAGTTGCCGGCGGAGGTGTAGTTTCAGGCAGTGGATCAACCTTAGGGCCAGTTGGTGTAGCTTTTTTTACCACGCGCTTTTTGCCACCTACTGCAGGTTTGGCATTTTCTTCCTCTACCCACTGGTTGTATTGACGGGTAGCTTCAGCATTTACTGAATCTGTACATGCAGTTTCCAATTCAAGGCGGTAGGCATCGAGTTGAGCCTTAGCGGCTTCAGCGATTTCTTCTTTTTGCTGAGCCAGTGTTTTTTTGTCGAAAGAAGCGAAAACGAAGCAGCCAACAAGAGCAGCTACTCCTACAAGGATCATTTTTTTATTCATTGTTTAAGAATTTTCAATTGATGCGATGTGAAAGAATGTGTTTGTTGCGGTCTGGATTAGTTTCCAGTTGTAGCCTCAGCCTTCATGCGCTCTACTTCAGCAGTAACGCGTGCATCGAAGGACTCCTGGCATTTGGCATCCGCTTCAGTTTCAACGGCGGCTTTGCCTGCCTCGAAAGCGCTTTCGATTTCGGCCTGAACCTGCTCGTCTGTAAGAAGTTTTTCACCGCAGGAGGTCATTGTGAATGTCAGGGCAACGCCTGCAAGAATACCTAAAACAGTTTTTTTCATGTTGAGAAAATGATTTTGACTGGTTAAAAAATTATGCTGCAAAAGTAGCAGTTGTCTTGATTCAATGGGCAATTTTTCGCCATGAGCTATTGTGAAATTATATCTTGATTTATGTGATTTGCGTGATTTCTATGATGTAAAAAGGTGATTTAGAAATGATTATGAAACCTCAGTTTTTACAACAATTTAGAATAAACAATCAGATACTGCCTAAAATCAGCATTTCTTAAAGTAAAATTTGCCCTACAAACGAAGTTTTCGGCATATCATTGTTCAGGTAAAGAGTAACGTTTCCACAAAGAAAGCCCTTACAAGGATGCACCAAAAGTACCGGATTACATATCTAGAGACGATAAAATTAATAATTGTTTCACTTTTCCTGTTACCAGTTGGGGTTTGGGCGCAGATTGATGATGATGCTTCGTCAGAACTGCTGGAAAATTTCTTCCGTGATAATGAGTCAGCAACAGAGTCAGATGCTCAATTGTTCCTGGAATATCTGGAGCGCTTGCAGGAAAGACCGCTAAATTTAAACACCGCTACACGCGAAGATCTGGAAAACCTCCGCCTGCTAAACGCCGTGCAGATTGAGAATCTCATTGCCTACCGCGACCAGTTTGGACCGTTTCTCAGTGCTTTTGAATTGCAAGCTGTCCCTACTTTAGAGATCCAAGACATCCGCAGGATTTTGCCCTTTACAAAAATAAGCAGCGAGTTGGACACCCGCAATACCAGGATCATTCGAGGGTTCTCCTCCGGGCAAAATGAATTACAAATGCGCTTTGGATATGCCGTTCCACCCAATTACTCCTCCAGCTTTGGACAAAATACCGCCGTAGAAGGACGGCCTTTTGCCTCCGCTATCCGGTATAGACACAACTTTGACAATCGTCTTCGTTTTGGCTTTACGGCTGAAAGTGATCCGGGTGAAGCAATCTTTGCCAAGAGTAACCCGCAAGGTTTCGACTTTTACAGCGCCCATCTTTTTGCCCAAAATCTGAACAAAACCATCAAGGCTATCGCCCTGGGTGATTATTCTGCGCGTTTCGGACAAGGTTTACTCTTGCAAACCGGATTCTCTCCTGGGAAATCAGCAGAAACTGTTTCCATTGTAAGAGGTGGCAGAAAAATAAATGCTTACGGCGCCTTTGGGGAAACGTTCTTCTTCCGCGGCGCCGCTGCCAGTCTGAATCTGGGTAAACATGTAGAATTAACGGCGCTGTACTCTCATCGTCGCCGCGATGGAAATGTGCAATATCCCGACTCCACAGATCAGGAAGATGCAGACATCATTTTCACCTCTTTACAAAGTTCAGGATATCACCGTACAGCCTCGGAAATAGCCGATGAGAAAGCGCTTACGGAACAGGTAGCGGGATTGTCGGCCAGTTGGCAGGGCAAAAACGGTCAAATTGGTGTGAATGGTTTGTATATCAGCTATGACAAGCCCTGGAGTCCGAGTCCGGCAGCGTATCGTCAATTTGCTTTTACAGGCAAAACACTGACAGGTACCAGCATCGATTATAACTGGCGCTGGCGAAACTTTTTTGTTTTTGGTGAAACAGCCAGAAGTGACAACGGTGCCATAGCGGCAGTAAATGGGCTATTGCTTTCTGCTCACAGGAATGTTACGTTGAGTGCCGTACATCGTTCCCTGGCAAAAGATTATCAGTCTATTTACGCGGCTCCTTTTGCGGAAAGCTCAGGAGGTAACAATGAAAAAGGACTGTATCTGGGCGCTGACATTAGATGGGAGCGTCGCTGGCAGTTTAATTTTTATGCAGATGCCTGGCGCCATCCCTGGTTGCGTTTCGGGGTAAGCAGCCCTTCAACAGGAAGAGAATTTTTAGCTAAATTACAATGGCAGAAAAGTAAGTCCTTCCTCACTTATCTGCTTTGGCAGACCGAAACCAAGGAGTCGGACAGCAACCTGGAAGAAACACCTGGTTTGGTGGAGAATCGCCGGGACAGACTCAGACTTCATGTAATCAGCAAGGTAAACCGGAATATGGAGTTAAGATCCCGCATAGAAGTAACCAGATATCAAATAGGCGATTTAAAAGCATCGCATGGTTATCTGGCCTACCAGGAAGCCGTTGTAAAAATTCTGGGCTCTCCACTAACCGGATCCATCCGGTACAGCATATTTGATACAAGAGATTATGATACCCGGGTATATACATACGAAAACGACTTGTTTTCAGCTGTATCCATACCAGCATTCGCCGGCCGCGGAAGCCGATACTACCTTAATCTAAGGTACAAGCCCAGAAAATGGCTCATATTGGAAGCAAGAATGGAGCAAACCAATACGATCAGGGCGGTAACCAGTACCGGCACTACAGGAAAAAAAAGATTTTGGAAAATTCAGGCGCGCTTTAAATGGTAATCAAACACCATTAACTGCTTCAACTGCCACAATCTCTGGAACTTTGCTGCAAATGGCTTCCTGAATACCAGCACGCAAGGTCATGGCCGACATATTGCAGGATTCGCACATACCCAACCACTTTATCTTGACGTGCATGTCATCCGTCAACTCTACAAATTCAACATCGCCCCCATCGACCTGCAAGTGTGGTCGAATGCTGCTCAAAGCATCTTCAATGCGATCTCGTAAAACTTGTTTTTGGCTCATGAAAAATTTAGTCTGAATAGAAAGGGTAAAGATAGCAAGAGTATCCGGTTGTTTTATTGATACCCGTCATCCTGTTTCAAGAAAGCTACCCTACTTTATTTAAAACCGAACAAGTAAAAGCCTGGTAATGTTGAATGGTTAATGGTTAATGGTTAATGGTTAATGGTTAATGGTTAATGGTTAATGGTTAATGATGGGCAAATCAACTTTGCAAATTTTATATCCAAACTTCAATATTATTGATCATTAACCATTAATCATTAACCATTCAAAAAAAAGAGCCACCCCAAATGGAGCAGCTCTTAAAAACAATGGTTTCTCTAAATCTTTAGCTATCAGGCAGTTACAACAGAGTTGAAGGCGCCAAATGGTGTAGCTTTGTAAGCTTCTGCGTTCCAGGCATTTTCCCATTTTTCTCCATTGATGAGAAAACGGAACTCGTAGCTGCGGCCTTTCTCAAGCTCGATGGAAGTCTGGAAAGAGCCGTCTTTTTGTTTTTTCAGGCTGGTTCCGTTCTGCCAGTTGTTGAAATCTCCGAGAACTGCAACGGTCTCAGCATTTTCAACAGCCTCTTTTGGAAGAGAGAAGGTAACTTTTGCAGTACTTGTTTTTTTAGAAACAGCTTTATCGGTAGTAGTTGCTGATTTAGCTGCCGGAGCTGCCTTTTTTGCAACAGCTTTTTTTGCGGTGCTTTTTGTAGTCTTTGCCTCAGCAACAGGGCTGGCGGTTTTGGCAGCTTTTGCCGTTTTTGCTGGTTGTACGGCCTCAACAGTTTTGGCGGTGACTTTTTTAGTTGCCATGAATTCTGTTTACAATTGTAAAGATGAAAAAATCAGGTGTTCGGTTAATTCAGGATAATTTCGATGCAAAAGTAAGTCCTTTCAGGAGAGAAATCAAGAATTTTAAAATTATTATTCTGTTAACAATGTAAAAATTATAAGATTTCAATATTTAATTCTGAACGACTAGAAAAATCGCCGTTTTAGAAATGATACTTTTTTGAAGTCAGGGGTTTGTTTGCCAAATATGGTTTTGTAGTTATAAGGCCTGGCCATATTCGGTATGTTTTGAAAGTTGCATAATTGAAAACGACCAGAGAGCGCATTGCGCTTACCCTGGTCGCCAACAGTATCCTAAACCTGGATGAGTTATTATAAAAAGTTAGGAACTTTTAAAAATAGATCACTCAGACATGTCCATCGTGTGGTACACGTTTAGCACATCATCATCCTCTTCTAATCTGTCAATTAATTTAATTACTTGTTCAATATCCGAATCTTCCAATTTCTTCACTGTGGTTGGAATGTATTCAAGCGCTGAACTACTGGTTTCGATTGCCCGATCTTCCAGCGCTTTTTGCATGGTGCCGTAATCGGGAAAACTGGTATACAGTACAACTTCATCTTCCTCCCTTTTCATTTCCTCAAGCCCGGCATCAATTAGTTCAAATTCGAGATCGTCCCAATTCTGTCCTTCATCTTTTATCTTAAAGACGCCTTTACGATTAAACAAGAAGCCTACGCTTCCTGAAGTACCCAATGCTCCGCCACAGCGATCAAAATACATGCGGATATTGGCTACTGTCCTGGTAGGATTATCCGTGGCAGTTTCAACAACAATGGCAATACCGGAAGGGCCTTTGCCTTCGTATAAAACTTCCTGGAAATTCTCGGCATCTTTACCAGAGGCTTTCTTAATAGCATTCTCAACATTCACCTTAGGCATATTGGCTGCCTTGGCATTCTGAATAGCCGAACGCAACTGAGCGTTATATTCAGGATTCGGTCCACCCGCCTTTACAGCAATGGCGATCTCACGACCAATCCGGGTAAATGTCTTGGCCATTCCGGCCCAACGCTTCATCTTTCTCTCTTTGCGGAATTCAAACGCGCGTCCCATATTATGTTGATTTAATTTTGTTTACTGATCTGATAATTCAGTGTTGTCCTTTGGTATACTAAGTGCCATGACAACTCCGGATTCATAAAAACGCCGCAAAAGTACTTGTTCAATGGCAACAAAAAAACTTCCGGGAGCAGATACTTTAGGAATTAGTAAACAAAACAAACCAAAAAAAACCTGCAATTTTGCACCTGTCTTGACACCTCCCCAAGATCACATATTCAATCCATTTTCTAAACTTGAATTCTCATGAGATTTCGTCATTTACTATTATTAGTGTTGTTTTCAGGCCTTTTTGTAGCCAATACTTCTGCACAAACAAAAAACAATGAGCAGGACGTAACCGTGTTTGAATCCGTCCTTAAAACTGCCGATTGGGCCAATTTCAAATACCAGGAAGAATTGGAAAAGGCAAAAAGAAACGACATGGAATCCATTTACAGACTGCTGGACTTTAGCGGCACTGTTGATGGGAAAGAGGCAATTGAGCACAGCGTAACCCTCTTGGAGTTGATGGCTGGCCGTGATGCCCATTATGCAGGCGGCATTTTGAAAACCAGCCCAAAACTCAAAGCTGTTTTACTGGAACGCTTTGCGCTTGCCCAAGGCAAAACCCAAAAAGAAGAACTGCGCAAACCAATTTCTGAATGGGCGCCGCTATCATGGGGTGTTTTGCATGGAAAAGAATATATGCCCCCTCTTACTGAGGAACAAGCACGTGTTCTTGGCCAGTTAAAAATGGAAAAGGACAACATGCCTAAACACAAACCTGGCACAGCACCTGCTGAAAATACTGATGCACAACCTTCCAAAACTGGTACCGGGCATTCAGACAAAGACAATTAATTAGGCTTTTGACAAAGCAAGCATGCCATTCAATTTGACAGGCTCGCTATCTTTATATTGCAGTAAAAGTTGCCAAACGCACACTTTTACCAGTAAATCATCCAAGACAATCTGAAAAATTATGGCATTTCGCATTTACACTAGAACAGGCGACAAAGGAGAAACTGCCTTGTTTGGCGGTCGAAGAGTACCTAAAAGCCATTTGCGCGTAGATGCATACGGTACCATTGATGAGCTAAATGCTTTCACCGGTGCTTTTCGAGATTCGGTTCTGGATGCTGATTTGAAAGAAAAGCTTGGTGTCGTGCAGCATCGTTTGTTTTCGATTGGAGCCCACCTGGCAACCGACCCTGCGAAAAACAATTCGGACGCTGATATATTTAAGGAGGATGTAGAATGGCTGGAAGCCGACATGGACAGTATGGAAAAGGTTTTGCCACCTCTTCGACATTTTATCCTGCCTGGCGGTCACGATACCGTTTCAAAATGCCATATCTGCCGCACGGTGTGCCGCCGGGCCGAGCGACTCACAGTAGCTATAGATCAGGCAGGAGAGCCGGTTGAGGAATTGGTATTACAATACCTCAACCGGCTTTCTGACTGGTTTTTTGTTCTTTCCAGAAAACTGGCCAAAGATCTACATGCAGAGGAAGTTATCTGGAGAAAGAGAAATTCTTAATTATTTTACTTCTGCTCGCAATTCTTCGGAAGGCCTGGAGGATACACGCTTCATTCCTTGTAATTTCCTGGCAAAATAAAACTGTAAAGGCAACAACAGCATGGTTGGGCCGAACCATTGTGCCCACCAGGGAAGGAAGTGTGCTGCATTTACCGTAAAAGCTGTAGTTGAGGCGATAAATGCTCCTAACATTGTCTGCGTGTGCAACTTCATCCAGTCAATTTTATCCAGCAGCTGAGGCTTGCTGAATACCCGGTAGTTCAATTTGACATCCAATAAGGTTGTGAAGCCAAACACGCCAAAAAGTATTGGCAAGGCAATCATCGTACCCAGCGCGAAATGTCTGGCAGACATGATGATCATGGCTATACCTGTAAAGGCAAGCAATACAGTATAAAACCAGTCGAATCGACTAACCGGGGCTCCTTTCATGATAAAAATGCTCCTTAAACCTCTTAGGATTCCACAAAGCACGAGCATCGACAATCCAAATAAAAACTGAAAAAAGACAACCTCAGGTCTTTTCAGAAATCCTATGATGGATGAAACCACCACGATCATCATGGCGTAGAAAAATAACTTTCCAGCCATGCGGTGTTTTTTGGGGTCCTTGAAATTATAGAATATAGCGATTGGGCCTGATATAAGCGTTGAAACGCCAGCTACGATGTGAATAAGCAGTGAGATTTTTCCTAAGAGTTCCATGTGAATTAATTTTTGTTTCCACAAAAGAACCCTGTGAGAGAAAACGCTGCAAATAAGAGGGGTAAACGGAGAAGCCTTGTGGCTAATAGCAAACATGCAGGGGTGAATGGCAGGATTCGGGGTGAACGGGAACCCTTTTAATTACCTGGATTGCTACGTTTTGTGACTTCTTAAACTATGGAATTGTGGTCAGGAAGACTTTTTCTGGTCATATAAAGTAACCGAATCTTCATTGTGTGTTTCCTGCCAGCGAACCTTAACATAAGCCTCGTTTAGCGCATCTACACTGATACCGATGTAGTCGGGCTGTACTGGAAGCTGGCGGTTAAACCTTCTGTCGACCAATACCAACAGCTCTACCGCGCTTGGCCTGCCATAGTGCTGTAGTGCCGCCAGTGCTGCCGAAATGGTGCGACCTGTATACAACACATCGTCAATGAGCAGAACCTTTTTATTGGCCACTACAAAATCGATCTCATTAGGGTGAGCGGTAAGCGGATCCTCCGTCATCCGGAAATCGTCGCGGTAGAAAGTAATATCCAGCTTGCCGTACTCTATCTTTTTGTTGCCAAGCAATTGCTGCAACCGCCGATGTACCCTTTCCGACAGTAAACTGCCACGAGGCTGAATACCTATGATACAGGCATTGGAGAAATCACCCCAATCTTCCAGCAATTGGTGACACAAGCGCTCTATTACCAGCGCCAGACGTTCATTATTGAGTAATACTTTACCTGATTCCATCCTGAGGCAAATGTACAATTTTAGCTATATCTTAATGAGACCAGTTTCGAGGCAATTGCAGGTCTTCAGCAATGGCTGCTGTTGGCGGAAAAGCCCAAATATATTGAAGCAACTCCTGCAAATCCTGCCTGAATTCAATAAAATAATCTTCATGCAGCTTTTCAGCCTTTGCCATCACAGCTTTTGTTCTTTGTACAAGATAGGGCGCCAGGGTATCGCTCCTTCGTTCAGGAAAAGATGACAGCATCTTATGGTGAATTCGCAGACCCTCGGCAAGCATATAAAAAACCAGGCTGACTTCCCCCAGCTTATCTTTGGTTGCATGAACATGTTCGGTAATTCTGGCATTCCAGTGGCGATAAAAAACCAACAACAGGCCAGGTGTAGCATGATCTACAGCCAGTTTAAAAAGGTCATCGTGAATGTCTTTTTTCAACCTGGACACACGTTCATCTATGGTTGAACCGCCCTCAATCAACTCGAAAACCAGGCGTCTAACCAGTTTTCTGTCCTTCGCTACCAAACGCAGCAACAATTTATCTTTCTCTTTCACCGGCATTTTGACAATGGCCGCTTTTAGTTGATCATCCAGTTTCATAGTGATAGTCAGGTTTAATTTTTCGGGTCAATTCTAATGAGAATTCACTTAGCAAGGTGTGTTTATTTCGCACAGATGTGATGCAGATTGGTTTTATCAGATTTTCACAGATAAACCAACACTGCGCATTGAGAATGGTAAAGATATATGCATAAATCTGCGGAGAAGCAATTTCGCTAACAATATCCAATTGCCCAATTTATGGTATGCTTAGGTTCGAATCAATCACTCAATTGCCCAAATCTCCGTAAACTTGCCCTGCTCACCGAATAACATATTTTCACATCGACATGATTCCATCCTGGCAAGGCGTTTATCCGGCACTCACTACCCCATTCACCGCTGCCGAAGAAATTGACTTTGGTCTTTTCGACAAAAAACTGGAAGCTCAGCTAAATGCCGGAGTACACGGTATTGTTCTTGGCGGCACCCTGGGTGAAGCCAGCAGTCTGCTTGATGAGGAAAAATATGATCTGGTTCGTTTTGCGGTGGAAAAACTGGCAAACAGGGCTCCGGTCATCATGAACATCGCTGCACAAACCACAAGGGCAGCCGTTGAAGCAGCCAAAGAGGCTGAAAAATGTGGTGCCAATGGCCTCATGCTCCTTCCTCCCATGCGCTATTTTGCGGATGACCAGGAAACGCTTACTTATTTCCACGCAGTTTCTGAGGCTACTCCTTTGCCTATCATGATTTACAACAATCCGGTTGATTACAAGATCCTGGTTACGCTGAAGATGTTTGAAAAAATGGCTGAATGGCCTACCATTCAGGCAGTAAAGGAAAGCACCAGAGACGTGAGTAATATCAGCCGGATGATTAACCAATTTGGAGATCGCTTTAAGATATTATGTGGTGTAGACACTATAGCCCTGGAAAGCCTGATGCTTGGAGCCGATGGTTGGGTAGCCGGGCTGGTTGATGCCTTTCCGCGGGAAACCGTGGTCATTTATGAATTGGTCAAAGCAGGAAGATATGACGAAGCGGCCAAATTATATCGTTGGTTTTTACCCTTGCTTGAACTGGATATTCACCCAAAACTGGTGCAATACATCAAATTGGCTGAAGTGGCAACCGGGCTTGGCACCGAATATGTACGTGCACCCAGGTTGACTTTGCAGGGAGAAGAACGCGAGAAAATCTGGAAAACCATACAGGATGCCATAGCAATACGCCCCAAATTCTGATTCATTATTTCAACATTAGATCATGCAAAAGTTCAAATTGGCAATCATTTTTCTAAGCCTTGTATCAATCTCTCTTCAAGGACAGAACAATGAGTGGCGTAATAAAGTATCACCGGAGGTATTGGCTGCCATTAATGATGGTAAACCCTGCGATATAATAATTGCTTTCAAACAACAGGCAGATTTAAGTGACCTCAATACCATACATGGAAAAACCGCGAAAGCAAGTGCGGTATTTAACAGGTTGCAAGAAATTTCGAGAAAAAGCCAGGCCAGAACCATTGACATTATTCAAACGTATGGCGCCTCTGCCAACTCCCTGTTCCTCATAAACGGACTATCGCTGGAAAAAGCAGCACCGGAACTCATCCAAAAACTGGCTCTTTTACCTGAAGTAAATCACATCTCTTTTGACCCCTGGGTTTATTTCCCTGGTGCTTTTGAAGATATTCCAGTTTCAGTTACTGACAGAAACACCGTAGAATGGGGCGTAGCGCGCGTGCATGCACCCGAAGTGTGGGCCATGGGTTATGCCGGTCAGGGTATAACCGTTGGCGGAGCTGACACCGGCTATGATTGGGAACACCCCGCCATCAAAGGCCATTACCGAGGCTGGGATGCTGGCAGTCAGACTGCCGATCATAATTACAACTGGCATGATGCCATACATGACTACAGTCCTTTGAACTACGATTCATTAGGAAACCCCGGTGTGAACATTTGCGGATTGGAATCTCCGGTTCCTTGTGATGATCATAAACATGGAACGCACACCATGGGTACTATGACCGGCGATGATAAAATGGGTAATCAGATAGGAGTTGCACCTGCTGCAAAGTGGGTGGGTTGCCGAAACATGGAGCGTGGCTGGGGAAGGCCATCCAGTTATATTGAATGTTTTCAGTGGTTTTTGGCACCAACCGATGTTGGGGGTATGAACCCAGATCCGTCCAAAGCGCCGCATGTGATCAATAATTCGTGGTATTGCAGCATTGAAGAAGGCTGCGTGGATACAACCGTGAATGAATTGCTTCATTCCGCCGTAAAAAACCTCCGAAGTTCAGGTGTAATTGTGGTGGTAAGCGTTGGCAATGATGGCGTAAACGGATGCTCCAGCGCGAACTTTGCACCTGCCTATTTTGAAGAAAGCTTTAGCGTGGGTGCCACCAGAATGAATGATACCATTACAGGTTTCAGTACTAGAGGGCCTGTGACCATAGACCAAAGCAACCGAACCAAACCAAACATTTCAGCACCTGGTCAGGATGTACGGTCTTGCGTATTAAACGGTGAATATCAGAACCTGAGCGGAACAAGCATGGCGGGTCCACATGTCGTCGGAGTCGTTGCGCTTATCCTTTCCGCACGGCCTGATCTGGCAGGAGAGGTTGATGTTATTGAAGACATACTGGAACAAACGGCAGTGCCTTCTTTTGACACCATTCCATGCGGAAATGTCGCCGGCGACGCTATTCCAAATAATACTTATGGTTATGGAAGGGTAGATGCCTTGGCTGCTTTGCAGGTGGCTTTGGCCTACAGCCCAGTTTCAACACCTCTATTAAAACCTGTTTCAGTACAAGTGATGCCCAATCCAGTTATTGAGCAAGCCGCATTTTTCATGGAAAATCTTTCGGGTAAATCACAGCTCTCTCTATTTGATTCAAGGGGCGCGAAGGTTTTCACAAAAAGCTGGACTGGAAATAACACAGAGGTGTTGAGAATCCCCCTGGCTTCACATGCTGCAGGCGTCTATTATTGGCAATTATTGTCAGAAAGCGGAGTAGCCAGCGGAAAGCTTTTAAAACTGTAAACCATCAAATAAACAGCCAATACAATTCCCATGCAGAAGATTGACATGCATACCCATATCCTGCCTGAGCGGCTTCCAAATTTCGCCGACAAATTTGGGTATGGCGATTTCATCCATCTGGTTCACGAAAGAGAGGGTTTTGCCAACATGATGAAAGGCAATGTCTTTTTTCGCGAAATAGCCAAAAACTGTTGGGATCCGGAAGTCCGCATTTCAGAGTACGCCCATTTCAAAACCCGGGTTCAGGTGGTATGCACCATTCCTGTGATGTTTTCGTACTGGGCAAAACCGGCCGATTGCCTCGACCTTTCCATGTTTCTCAATGACCACCTGGCTGGCATTGTAGATGATTATCCGGAAAACTATATAGCACTGGGAACGATTCCTATGCAGGATACTGATCTGGCGATCAAAGAATTGGAACGGATTAAATCTCTTGGCTTCCCTGGAATTCAGATCGGGTCAAATGTTAACCAACAAAACCTGAGTGAATCACAATTCTTTCCGATTTTTGAAGCCTGCCAAAAGCTGAATTTGGCTGTGTTCATTCACCCATGGGAAATGATGGGCGAAGCAGATATGCGAAAATACTGGTTGCCCTGGCTGGTGGGCATGCCTGCCGAAACGGCGCGTGCGGCAGCTTCCCTGATATTTGGCGGTGTTTTGGAACGCCTGCCTGAATTAAGGGTTTGCTTTGCTCATGCCGGCGGTTCGCTTATCCCGACCATTGGCCGCCTGGAACATGGTTTCAACTGCCGTCCGGATCTCGTAGCCATTGACAATCCAATTACACCACGACATTATCTAGGCAAGATATGGGTGGATTCTGCAACGCATGATCCGCAGCTTTTTAGATATATTTTGGAGGTAATGGGAGAAGACAAAGTTTGCCTGGGATCTGATTATCCTTTCCCGCTTGGAGATCTTGAGATTGGCAGTTTTATAGAAAAACTGGGTTTGTCTGAAGAAACAATGGAAAAGATTTTTTACAAAAATACCATTGCCTGGCTCTATGGCCACTGATCAGGACCTCAGGAGGTGAACGTAAATAAATAGTTGGCGCCAAAGTTCCAAACCATCACGATGGCTGTAGCAATGGCTTTCGATAGGTAAAAAGACAATTTCTGTCGCTCGTTAAACCAGTATATCAAAGCATTGTTCATGCCGAGGCCAATCAGGGCTACCACAAAAAACTTGGTGAATTGCATCCCAATTGCGCTGTCATGACTGTGAAAAGTCCACACCCTGTTCAATACATAATTACTAAGTACGGCACAGCCAAATCCGGTACTGTTGGCTATGTACTGATTGATTTTGGCTTTCTCCTTCAGAAGCCAGGTAATTCCAAAATCCACAATGACTCCGGATGCACCTACGACACCAAACTTGAAAAACTTTATTATTAAATCTTTCATTTCGACTAGTTGTACCTATTTCTTTACTGGTCCAGCGTCCAAAACGCCATCCATACTACTTAGTAATTCAATCAATTGTTTTTGTGAAATCTGATCGGGATTATAGCCAATCAACCATTCATTCTCTGCTGAAACTCTTCTGATGATGCGCAGGCGAATTTCTTCCAATTGCATCATAAAGTTGCCTGGGTTCACTTCAGGGGCCAGTTTTAGCAGTATTTCTTGTTGGTTCTTTGGTGCTTCGTATGGATTTACGCCTTCCTTTACTTTCAGGCCATGTAATTCAGCCAGATCTTTGAGCAATGCCTCAAACTCCATCAAGGGTTTAGGGCGATCAACGGAACCCATTACCCCGTGACTTTTTTCGCTGTCGAATACTGTGAGTTTTGAAAAGGGCGCATCTACGATTGTTGCCTCTATCCGTTCCGGATATTGCCATAGATTGACCGATTCCAACGATTCATTCAATTGCTTAAGCTCCTTATCTGTCAATATGATCGTATCAGTCCCGGGTTTAACCACATTCCGGGTCCCTTCATAAGCGACCATTCCAGTATTAAAAAAACGCAGTTTGTAGGTAGGACAAAATCCTCGGCAACCGAATGTTTCCAGTTCCACAAGCGGTGCTGTAACCATGGCCGGTGATGAACTTTTATGGCATTTATTTGAAGCCATTATGCTTATGGCACCTATGCAAAAGAGTAGTACTTTCATAGCAGTCAAAACTTGATCCCAAAGGTATTATCGAATAGCCTGTTTCAAATCCTCAATGATGTCACTCGGGTTCTCAATGCCAATAGAAACACGGATCAAGCCATCGGTAATGCCATTTTGCAGGCGAACTTCCTGTGGTATGGCCAAATGGGAGGAGGATGCAGGGTGCAAGATAAGGGTGTCTACATCTCCAAGGGTAGGCGCAAGGGTACAAAATTTTATCTCGTTCATGCAATCAAGACCGGCTTGTAATCCGCCTTTCAATTCAAAGCTAAGCATGGCTCCAAACCCGCCGGGCATTTGTTTGCGAGCCAACACATGATCCGGGTGCGAAGGCAGGCCAGGATAGTTTACCTTCTCCACAGCAGGATGTTTTTCCAGAAATTGGGCAAGCGCCAGGGCATTTGAGCACTGACGTTCCAGACGCAAAGCCAATGTTTTCAATCCGGTGTAGGTCAGCCACGCCTCAAATGGTGAGCAATTTGTTCCCAATAATTTCATAGCGCGCCAGACAGAATCACGCATAATTCCTTTGTCTATGCCTAATACCACACCAGCTGTAGAATTGCCGTGCCCATTCAGGTATTTTGTTGTAGAATGAATGATAAAATCAATACCAAACCGGAACGGTTGCTGAAGCAAAGGAGTGGCAAAAGTATTATCAATGGCAGTATAGGCTCCATGTTTACGAGCCAGCGATGCCAGCGCTTGAATATCCACACAAGCCAGGGTTGGATTGGCAGGCGTTTCACAATAAAGCATTTTAATTTGCTTGTCACTGGCCAACAATTTCTCTACGTCTTCCAGAGATTGCAAATTGGTGAATACCGGTTCTATCCCGTACTGACTCAATATATTTTTAAGCAAATCAGTAGTCCCTCCATACAAATTTGCCTGGGTCAACACCTTATCACCCTGTTTGAGTACACCCAGCATCAGCGTTGAAATGGCAGACATACCACTGCTTGTCATCACCGCTGTTGCTTCCATGCCGAGGCCATGAGTCTCCAGGGCGGCAATTTTCGCTGCTACTGTATCTACTGTAGGATTTGCATATCTGCTGTAAACATGACCACTTTCAATGTTTTTGAATATTTCGATACCTTGGTCGATGTTTTCAAAAGCAAATGAGGAGGTAGCATAGATCGGAAGAACATGGGGAGTCGTAGTTCTGTTATCGTGAAATTCACGGACGGTAAGAGAATCAATATTCATAGTATATCGGTGCCTTTTTATAAGAAAAATAAAATATGGCTCAAAGGTAATACTCCGGACATCCCAAATAAACGATCATTACATTCGCACTTACTTTTGATGAAAATTGATGGATATTGGCAGGTAAAATGATTCGGACATCCGGATATTATTTCCCCCCTCACAACACATTAATTATTTTATTTAGCATACACCTACATGAAACTTTACATAGCAGGATTTGCCTTGAGTTTAATAGGTTCTTTACCCCCAGGACTAATCAGTCTTACTGTTGCCAACACTGCCATTCACCGAACCATGGCCATCGCCTTGCTCATGGCTTTTGGAGCGGCTTCAGCGGAATTTGTTCAGGCCTGGATTGCTGTGGATCTGTCTGACTTCTTTCTAAGTCATCCTTCTGTGGAAACCGGCTTCAAATGGGTGGCCATGTGTGTATTTTTCACCTTGGCTGTCTATTTATTTTTCTTTGCAAAATCCGGAACGCCCGGCGGTGAAAGGTCAGGCATGAAATTATCCAACCCTTATGTGAAAGGCCTGATCATCAGCGCTTTCAATCTTATGGCCATTCCCTATTGGTTTACTTATTGCGGATGGTTGCGACTGGAAGGTTGGTGGGAAGAAGGCTTGTTCAGCACCATAATTTTTGCGGCTGGAGTTTCTTCCGGGACTTTTGCGGCACTTTCGCTTTATGCCTGGTTAGGCACAGTCATTGTTCAGCGAGCAGAGAACATCGCGCGATATGCCAACCGATTTATCGCCCTCGTTTTTCTGGCCATGGGCTTAAAGCTCATGTTTGGACTGATCAACGGCTAATTGACTGGAAAAAGCCGGATTTGCCAGCATTTTCTCAAAATCCTCCCGGCTATTTACGTTTTGTAGGGCTTCCGGATTGGGGGCTGTAATCACTTCAGCATTGGCATTGATCAATACTTTTCTTGGACAGGAATAGCCTTGAGCCAGAAATGACAGCATTACAGCGTATGCTTTGGGTTCCCAAATGGTTATAAGCGGCTCGGGGAATGCATCATCGACCACCCGGTAAGCCGTGGCTATTTTCTTTACACAACGGGATTGAATCAGGTATTCAAGTGAAGGTCTGTCGAGCAAGGGCAGGTCACAAGCCACCACCAGCCAGGCGCGGTCGGGGTAGGCTCTAAATGCCGACAAAATCGCCCCAAAAGGCCCAAGTCCGCTGAAGGTGTCTGGCAAGGCTTGTAAGTTTTCATGGATACCCGCCAATTGATCTTCCCGGCAGGAGATAAAAACTGATTCACACAAAGGCCCAAGCAAATTTGCCAGATGTTCCCGTTGCGGGATGCCATGCCATTCGATCAATCCTTTGTCCTGCCCCATGCGCTGGCTTTGTCCACCCGCCAAAACCAATCCATTTAGCATTGCAGTATTTAGTGCCATTTCCTTTTCAAAAAATGACACAATGCCATCGATGTCCTGCAAATACACCCTGGGTACAGTATCCAAATCGGATATGGATTCTTTCAAAAAGTCAAAAGGTGTTACTGTCTCGTCCTTGAGGATCAACAGTTTAACATTGGTTAACCTGTTTAGCTTTCTGTGCAGGGAATCTTTCTTATCCGGATCGATCATCACAATCTGGGCGGCGGCTTCATGATGGTTTCCATTAACCAGCACGAAATCCAGATCATTGAAAAGGGCACGAAATTGAAAAGGACCGATTTCTCCTTTTGTGTTGAACTGTTTGAAATCAATGGCATCAACATAATCCATGGCAGCTCCGGATTTCAAGCTGTTTGGCATATCCACAGGTTGATGATTGGCATCCAGATAAGCACAGGCAAAACGAGCAGAAAGCTGTTCAATAATCTGCCCGGACAAGGTTTGTATCGTACTGCAAGGAGCGCCAACCAATGCCCATTCCTGTCGAGCATAAAATCCGTATCCCGGCCTAGCCAGTTTCGGATGTTTATGATGTTCTTTTGAAGTCACGTTTACCTCCCGTTTTAGACATTAACCTGGTTTCACGGATAACGATGTCGTGTGAAAGAGCCTTGCACATATCGTACACGGTGAGGGCAGCGATGCTGGCACCCACCATAGCTTCCATTTCCACACCTGTTTTGGCAAAAACACTGGCTGTACAGGTAATGACCAGTTGTTTGTCATCCCTGAATTCGAGTTGAATATCACAGTGATCCAATCCAATTGGATGGCAAAGGGGTATCAGGTCTCCCGTTTTTTTAGCGGCCATAATACCCGCCAGCACTGCGGTTTGAAAAAGATCGCCTTTTTTAGTTTCCGGCTTATTCAAATCTGCAAGCCCATTGATCACTTCATCAGGAAGTTCTACTATACTTTGGGCAGATGCGACGCGCAGGGAAGCTGTTTTTTCCTGAACATTCACCATGGAAGGCCGCCCCTCAGCATCTATATGGGAGAATTTTGCCATGATAAAATGAGTAGTACAGCCTGGGATGCAATCCTGCTAAAGGTCATCCAGCACCTCGGAAATATGGTCGAATATTTCTTCAATGGTACCAATGCCGTTTATGCTGTAGCTTTTATTCTGTTGTTTGTAATAATCAAATACCGGCGCTGTTTCACTGTTATACACTTCAATACGATTCCGAATAATTGATTCGTCGCTGTCATCCGGACGGCCTGAGGTTTCCCCTCTGAGCATGATCCTTTTGATTATTTCTTCATCCTGCACTTCCAGGGCTATCAAAGCGCTAATGGAAGTTTCCATGCCTGTCAAAAGTGCATCCAGCGCTTCTGCTTGCGGAATTGTTCTGGGAAAACCATCAAAGATAAAGCCTTTGGCTTCCGGGTGCGATTCAACCTTATTTCTCAACATCCCGATGGTAATACTGTCGGGAACAAGTTCACCTTTCCCAATATATTCCTTTGCCTGCATTCCCAATGGTGTATCATGGCTCATTTCATAACGGAACAAATCACCGGTGCTGATATGAATGAGTGTATATTTCTCAATGATTTTCGCCGCCTGGGTTCCTTTGCCCGACCCTGGAGGGCCAAAAAGTATTAAATTGATCATTATTTTTTTGTTGCTAATAGTTTATTCAAATTCCTCCGGTTTTTGAAAGGATGCAAAGTTAGTTATTGGGTAAAATTAATGTTGAATCTTTCACCATATTGTTGAATCCATTTCAACAAGCGGTAAACATCATTCGTATGGAATAGTTCGGTACCCTCATTTAAGGTGGCCGCAGAACCACAGGCTACGCCCATTTGGGCCATTTCCAGCATTGGTTTACCCTCACTTAAGGCCCAAACCATCCCGGCTACCATGCTATCACCGGCGCCGACAGTGCTGACTTTCTTTACCTGTGGCGCCGGAATATGATGAACCAGGTCTTTTGTAACCAGTAAAGCACCTTGCGGCCCCATTGAAACCACCACAATTTCGCATTTACCCAACCGTATGATTTCCAGGGCAGCATCATCGACCTCCTGCATTTCCAGTTTGTCTACACCGACCAGGGCGCTGAGCTCTGCCAGGTTGGGTTTTAGTAAATACAAACCTTCATCCGCAGCAGCCAATAAAGCTTCTCCAGAGGTATCCAAAATCAACTTTGAGCCATTTTTTTTGGCAAATGCAGCTACTTTTTCATAATAGTTTGATGGCAATCCAGTGGCCAGACTTCCACTCGCTACCAAATACTCCGGCTTTATTTTTTCAATTATTTCCAGACATTTATCTGCTTCATTTATTGATACATGAGCCCCAGGCATGGTGAACCTGTATTGGCTATTCGTACTCAGCTCCGTTACAGAAATATTCTCCCGGGTTTCCTGGTCCACTTCAACAACAGAGGTTTCAACCGACATTTGTTGTAACAGGCTAACAATCGTTTGCCCATTATGACCGCCGACCGGAAAAACAGCCGTACTTGTGCCTCCCAATCGTTGAATGCCTTTGGATACGTTTATACCGCCGCCACCGGCATTCAAATGCATAGCTTTGCAACGCAGTTTTTGTTCTGCAACCAGTTTGTCAACTGAAGTACTTTTATCCAAAGCCGGATTAAGGGTTAAGGTGCATATCTTCATGAATCGAGAATTCTAGTTTTTGCAAAATAACGATTCTTTTAGTGCATGTGTGCATCACTAATAAACATTCTATTGGTACTAAACGATCATAATTTTCAATCTGCCGTAAGCTGGCTCTCAACTCAGGATCCAATCCTGGCAAAAGTCTATGAGAAATATGGCTCACCTCCCTTTTGGTCAAGAGAACCAGGCTTTCCCAGTTTGGTGCATATAATTCTCGAACAGCAGGTTTCCCTTGAATCTGCACTGGCAGCTTTCAACAAACTCAAGGCTGCAATCGGAGTTGTTATCCCATCTGAGTTTCTTGGCCTTAGTGATGAAGAGTTACTCCAAATCGGTTTTAGCCGGCAAAAGAAAAGGTACGTTCGGGAACTTGCATTGGCCATTCAGCAGGGAGATTTTGATTTAAACAAGCTGGAAAATCAAGCCAACGAGGTTGTTCGGGCCGATATGAAGCGAATGGTAGGAATTGGCGACTGGACAGTAGACGTTTACCTGCTTTTTTGCTTAAAACGGGCTGATGTTTTACCCAAAGGTGATATTGCTTTGTATGAATCTATCAGATCATTAAAAGAGCTGCCTAAACGACCTGAGCATCACGATTTTATTGCCATGACGGAGACCTGGCGGCCCTGGAGAAGTGTTGGTTGTATGTTTTTATGGCATTTTTACCTTTGCGAACGTGGCCGAAGCTGAGTAGAAGTATCTTGCGGACCAATTCATTCTATTAATTGTATAATTCTCTTTTCATGTCCAACTTTTTCAACAACAAACGAGTATGGATCACTGGCGCTTCTGCCGGCATTGGTGCTGCCATAGCCAAAGAAATGGCTGTTCACGGAGCCCAATTGGTTTTATCCGCCAGAAGTGAAACTGAATTGCAGCAGGTCGCTACCAAATGTCGGGAACTGGGTGCAGGCATTGTGATCGTTCAGGTGATGGATTTGTCCAGGCATGATCAAATTCCTCAACTCGTGCAAAATGTATTGTCCAAGGTTGGGAAAGTTGATATTCTAATTAATAATGGAGGCATTTCACAACGAGCACTTGCCAAAGATACCAGTCTGGAAGTCGACAAAAAACTGATGGATGTGAACTTCTTTGGAACCATCACCCTTACCAAAGCCTTGTTACCCAGCATGCTGACGCATCAGTTAGGACATATCGTAACCATTACCAGTTTAACGGGTATGATCGGGTCACCTTTTCGTACTTCTTATGCTGCATCCAAACATGCACTCCACGGTTTTTTCGACAGCCTGCGGGCTGAGGTGCATGACTCATCTATAAAAGTTACACTTGTTTGTCCGGGTTTTATCCGCACAAATGTGAGCATCAATGCCCTTACCGGAAGCGGGGAGAAATTAGGCACCATGGACGATGCTACAAACAAAGGCATGGCTCCTGAGCGGCTTGCTCGTAAAATACTGCGCGCCATTGAAAATGGTCGTCAGGAAGTCTATTTCGGAGGCAAGGAAGTTTTGGCTATTTATGTAAAAAGGTTTTTCCCTGCACTTTTTGCAAAAATCCTTACCAGGGCAAAAGTGCGTTAACCCTTTTAGATGCGCAGGTTAGTGTACTCTCGTCGTGGCCAACAAACGCTTTATACTATACCTGCCGCTTCCTTTTCCTACCAACATGAGTAAACCACCAATTATGGCTACATTTTTCATGAATAGTATGCTTTGAATCCTCAATTCAGCGCTTTTTGAGCAGTTCCAGAAATCATATACTATAAAAGTTACGGGAACCCAATACAACAGGAGCATCATGGCTCCAAGCGTGGAACGATAGCCAAATAACACCATCAGACCTCCGGTAATAAGCAGGAAAATAGCTCCGTACAGTAAAAAATTTTGTGCCCAAACCAGCCCGTATTCCGTCATGGTTTCTTTTGTTTTTGCAAAAAACAGGGTGGAATCAATGGCTTCAAAGATGAAGATGGCTGATAGAAAAATTCTGCCTATCAGATCCGTTATATCGCGCATGGTTTAATTTCTAGTAAGTTAAACTGCATTAGCAGCCCGCGAAGTTAATAATTCAGATTGAGTACTGCATTCTTCAATCTGCAATCATCAATCTGCAATCTACAA
>JACJYQ010000009.1 GCA_020636025.1 Lewinellaceae bacterium
GGATTTAGGATTTTGTATATCGGATTTCGGATATAAAATAATCACGCTCTGCCAAAATGCTTTTTCGTCGCGTCCCAGCCCGACTGCACCAGTTCCTGCTTCTGTTCATCGGTCAAGTCAAAATCAGTCGCAGAGATGCCCAGATCGTTGATGCGGATCACCCGGTTCAGTTCTTTTTCGTCGGAACTTAGGTCAACCACCTGAGCCATCAGGAGCGTTTCGAAGGTGTTTTTCACAAATTCACCCCAATGCCAATACTTGAAAGAGTGTAATACTTGTTTGCCGGTTAGGTTTGCCAGCTCGAACCCCAGGGTACTCTTTGGGGGCATGCCCATATCGTCGAAGGTAAATAGTGGAAAATTCAGTAACACTCCACCATCTACGTAAATATGATCGGTGGGAATATTATTCGAAAATTTCCAGGCATTGAAGAATACCGGAATAGACATGGAGGCGCGTACAGCCTCTGCTACAATGGCATTCGGTGTGGTTTCGGCACTAAAATGGCAAATATTTCGGGTAAACAGATCCGTAGCGTACACATGCAGGTCGCGCGCGCCTTTGTCTTTTAATTGCTGAAAAGTCACCGTGTCGGCAACTTTTAACGGAGACTGGCGAATTTGTTTCTTGATCCAGTTCAGAAAAGCATCGCCGGGGTGCAGACCAAAGTACTTTAGTTTTTTTAACAGGTTTTCGCGATCCATAAAGGAAGCCATGTTGGTACCCTGCATGATGGTGTTGATCTCACCCACTGAATAGCGCAAACTCACCAACGCCGAAACGATAGACCCGGCAGAGGTGCCGGCCACGCCTTCTACTTGCGCATAAATGCCTTGTTTGTCGAGTTCCTGCAGAGCGCCAACGTAAGCAAGGCCTTTGACCCCTCCGCCTTGAAAGACCAGATTTTTGATTGTTTCCATGTTGTGATCGGTTTGTATCTGCCTTGGGTTAATTGGATAGATTTACCAAAGCAGAGCTTGCCTTTTTCGGCAAATGAAGAATGTTATAGCAAATATATTTAATGCTTTTGAATGCTAAGAGGGTGGGGGATCGGAATTTACGATTTGGTTATGTGGGTTCGTGTAAGTGAAAACACATTGATAAATTATTTATTAGTTATGCCTGGTACAATACATTTTAAGGGTATCAGACAGAATAAAAAGTAACTAATTTTGTAGGTAACAGCATTGCGTAAGTTATATGCTCCAAATTTTTCCAATTATCGATTGGAATGATCCTCAAACCAAAGCTTGCAAATCTGTAAGCCTCTAAACGATTACACCCGACATGAAAAGATCTATCCTCCTTTGTTATTCTGTTTTCTGTCTTTTTACCTTTTCACAAGCTCAAATTAACTGGCAGCACCTGGGCGGCCCAGAGGGCGGCTCTTTCTATTATTTGTATGAGAACGGCAAGTACGTTTTTGCATCAGATGCTAATTTTTTTTACCGCTCTTCTGACGCTCAGATTTGGGAAAAGCTGCCTTTTGGCAATTTGTGGCCTTTAACCTGCGATTCTAATACTATTGCCGCAGGAAGTGGATTTGGCTTTACGAACCCTCCGCAAAATCCGGCACTCATGGTGAGTCATGATGATGGAACATCCTGGGTCGCTGGTAATCTGCCACCCACATCCAACGGTGGATATTTTAGCTCGATAGCAGTTGGTGATAATGGCATTTATATACCCGATGGACACTCAGAATATGTATATAAAACAACCGATGATGGTCTGACATGGGATTCAGTTCAGGCGCCGGGTATGTATTGTTATGATTTATGGTCTTTTCAAGGTAAGATATATACCGAATGGTCCAATAAGTTCTGGCGCTTAAGTGATGACGAATTAAGCTGGGCTCTGGTGTCCCCTGATTTTTCTGGATCTGGTAATCCGAGGCGCATGTTTGTGCAGGATTCTATTTGGCTGTTTTCAACCGAGCGTGCTCTTTTCGGTTCAAATGACTATGGCCAGACCTGGCAAAAAACTACGACTGATTTCAATAACGGCCAGGATGATTTCGCAAAGGCTGGAAACCGGATTTACAAAATGATGGGTGCTTCAGGGCTTTTGTACACTGAGGATGGAGGACAAAGTTGGCAACAGGCCTTACCCTATAATTTAAGTAGCAATATGTTTGAAATTGGGGCTGTTGACGGGCAATTGTTGCTTACCAATGATAACCAGGGAGTCTTCAGATTTGATGAAAACACAGGACAACTTGTTGAAGCCAATACAGGATTGGAGTCAGGGTTAGTATTCAATTTAGATTACGCTGAAGGCAAATTATGGGTTGGCAGTGGTCTGGATGTTTTTAACTACGACATTCAAACACAGGATTGGACGGCTGCTGATCTGCCCTTGCCGGGTTTTGGTTACAGTTATTTGGCAACTTCAGAGAATGGGCATATCGCCTGCGGAAGTTCAGATCGAAATGTTTTTATTTCCACAGACAAAGGGGCTAGCTGGGATGCCTATAGTATCGATAGTCTTCCCCAGGTGGGTTGGGTAACCAATCACGGCTTGTGCTGGGCCGGGGATAATGTGTTCTTATACGACCAATTTGGCTCCGGGACATACATGAGTTCTGATTTCGGACAGAGTTTTAACCCGACAACCAGAAATAGGCAAATCACTGAATTTAAAGGGAAGTATTACAGTATCGATTATCAGGGGCAATTATATATAAGTAACAACCAAGGATTGACCTGGCAACTTGTTGCAACTGATTTGGATTTTATCTGGAAACTTTTCGCGTGTGATGATCGCTTACTGGCCATTGCCAGGAAGGATCTAATCGCTTGGAGCTCATTGTTTTCCTCAGAAGACGGTGTTAACTGGAGTTATTCAAATGACGGAACGACAAGTATTTTAGACCTTGAATTGTTTAATGATTTGAATATAAATTCAGGAGGATTCTGGCATGTTGGAAACAAATATTTTTTGCATGCAAGCCCTGGTTTTTATGTGTCTTTGGATACCTGTAAATCCTGGTTGCCTATTACCAGAACCAGTAATTTTAGTGACATGGTTTTTAATGACTCTGTTTTTTATGCAGCTAAACGGGGTGTATTTAAAACAGGCATCCCCCAAAATTATGAAGGGCTGGCCAGCGGACTTGTTTATAAAGATGATAATAACAATGGTTCTATGGATGCCGGGGAGATCGCCCTTCCAGGCATTGGAATTACCAGTAAGGAAGTTGGGAATGCTCTGTCTTACTGGTACACGCATTCAACAGTTGGCGGACACTATGCCTTGGGTATCTCACCAGGTAGCACGGATACCATTCGAATACGAAACCATAGCCAGTATATTCAACAAATCAACCCTCAAGAATACATTGTAAATGCCAGCACCGACACGCTGAACTTTGGCATACACTTTACAGCAGATTTAACTGACGTTTCAGTTTATGCCAAAAATGCCATTTTGAGACCCGGTTTTTCTTCGTTTTTGTGGTTGACTTATAAAAACGAAGGTACCCTACTTGCCAGTGGCGATATTGGAATCAAGTTGCCTCCTGGCGTTTCTTTTGAAGATTCGAACCCACCACCAAGCGGAACAGTCGGTGTTGACAGCATCTTTTGGAACTACCAACAACTTCAATTATTTAGCGGTGGAAGGATCAAGATGACGGTAAAACCTTCCAATTCCTTACCCATTGGCACTCAACTTCATTTCCACGGCAGCATCAGTACTGATGTGCCGGATATCAACCTCACAGATAACTTTTTTGAAATTGACGGCACTCTTATGGGTTCTTTTGACCCCAACGAAAAACTGGTTGACCCAAGCCGTGGCCTTACAGCCGAAGAAATTGCAGCTGGGAAAGAATTGCTTTACACCATCAATTTCCAGAACACCGGAAACTACCCGGCAGAGCGTGTTCGCATCACAGATATGCTTGATACCGCTTTAAACTATGAAACCCTGCGCTTGGTAGCGGCCAGTCACCCCATAACGGAATTCAATCTGAAGCCAGGCGGCTTGCTCGAAATTGTTTTCGACAACATCGCGCTGGCAGATAGCAGCAGCAACGAACCCGCCAGCCATGGATTTGTGACTTTCGCCGTTCAGCGCTACAAAAACTATAGCCCCTATTTTAGGATCCGTAATCGGGCAGCCATTTATTTTGATTTCAACGATCCAATTATCACCAATACGGTGGAGACAAGATTGTACTCTCCTTCAGTATCTACACTTGAGCCTAAGGTGAAAAAGACAGTAAATGAATTGCTGATCATGCCAAATCCGGCGAATGAATATTGTAGGGTGAGTGTAAATGGATTATTGAGTGGACCGGGTGTACTTATGGTTACCGACAATAATGGCAAGCTTATGTATGAAAAATACATCCCGGATGTTTCTCTTGAACAGCAGCTTTCGCTGGATAGATTGCCAAATGGAGTTTACCATGTTGTAATAAAGGGAAGTCAGGGGCGATTAGGTGGGAAGTTGATTGTTTTTCGGGATTAGGAGGGATTTTTCGCCGCGCCTTGTGTTTCCGCAGGAGCACCAGGCGCAAACGGCTGGCTACGGGGCTGCTATGAAAAACTGCTTAAAATCGCTGTCTACTAACTTTTGCCAAAAGCATTAATACATTTATGTGCGCCAATGCATTGCGCATTGCCGTTTGCTCGCGGTGCTCCTTCGGAAACACCACGAGCGGCGAAAAAAATCCCTCGAAAAGCAACAACTTTTCGAGGGATTCTAAATTTTCACCACTTGGAACATGTGGCAGAAAGGAAGAAATATATGAAATCCGATCGGATATCATATATCGGATTTTGTATATCGTATATCTATATAATCACTCCATCTCCTGCACCACTTCCTCAACCTCCGGTATCATGCGTTTCAACATGCCTTCGATGCCAGCTTTCAGTGTAACAGATGATGAAGGGCAGCCACTGCAGGATCCCTGCATGGTTACAAACACTTTACCAGCCTCATAAGCTTTGAATTCGATGTTGCCGCCGTCCATTTCCACGGCCGGCTTCACGTAGGTGTCAATGAGTTCTTTTACTTTTTTGGCGATTTCCCCGTTTTCACCGCTGAACTGAGCGGCGTTGTTCTCTGCCATAACCTGCTTCATGAATTCGGCAAATCCTTCCTTCACCACTTCACCTTCTTTTTCAATGTAATCCTTGATAAACTCTTTGAGTTTGAGCATGATGTCCTCCCACTCGTAGTTCATCTCTTTGGTTACGGTCACATAATTATTATTGAAATAGGCGCTTTTAACATAGGGTAGCTCCATCAGGCTTTTAGCCATTGGACTCCATTGTGAGGCGAGGTCTAGTTCTTTGAAATCGGCAATCCCGCTGTAAAGCATGCGATTGGTGACATACTTCAGCGCTTCTGGATTGGGTGTTTGTTCGGTGTACAACATTACCGGACTTTTGGTTGCGGTAGCATCCATATTGATGTGTTTCTTTAAAAATTGAGCTGCAAAAGTAACAGGAAAGCGCCGAAATGGTTGTGGAGAAAATACAATAAATGAAAGCGATAATGGAAGCTTGATCCCGGAGTAATATTGTTAGGAAGAGTCAATTGTCAGATGGCTTGCAGAATAACTGTTGTGTGGCGCCATTAGTGATACTTCTGGTGTACATTAGGCACGTATTATTTTATTCCTAATTTCTTCCAAAATTCGATTACTATGAAAAAGTACTTTTTCAATTGCACCGCCGTCTTTTTTTTCGCCCTCCAGTTTAATTTCCACCTTCCATTAAAAAGCAGTTTAACATTACAAGAGAATAACTCCATCAGCGCCAGTTGTTCTTTGCCCGCCCCGGCATATCTCAATCTTTCCAGAGTTTCTACAAATTCAATCAATGCATCCTGGGCCTCTGTATCAGGTGCGATAGGGTATAAGGTAACTGTCTATGAATTGGATGGCGGTACACCAATATATCTTACTGAGTCTGAAGTTGGGGGGACTTCTATAACACTGGGTGGGTTGCCCTCAGGTGTTGGGTATCGGTTTACGGTTGCCGCGATTTGCTCGGGGAGTTCAGTAAGTGATTTTATTATTGGCCTGGATGGTAATCCATAAGCAATTATTGAATGAGCCTCTTGAAATGTTTTTTTTCAAGAGGCTCATTTGCATAAAATGTGAGAATAGCAAAATCTGGCTTAACCATTTTCTGTCATCATTTCCCACAGATCTTCGTATGGTATGATTTCAACAGCAAATGTTTGCCCGGCAACTTCTGGTTGTTCACTATATAGCACTTCCAGTTCTTTGGTAATCTTCTTTTCAGCACTTTTGGAGGCGTAATCCTTTTTAGCGTATGCGAGTAAAAGGTTAAGGAAGGCTGCACTTCTTTTGTTCATATCGGTATTCAGATAGCGTTTTCTGTACTTGTCAAGTGCCTCTGGTGAAATTTCTTTATCTTCAAATTCTCCTTTTACCAAGGCATAAATTACAGGCAGCAAAATGAGTGGGACATTCATTCCTTCCTTATCTTTTGCTATTATCTCAATTTCATTATTCATTTTGCCAAAACGATATATCCCAACAATATCAGTAACCTTTTGCTCATCTAATTTTCCAAATGCGGCAAGCAGATGTAAATACCCGCCAAAAAGTTGCCAGTTGTCGCGTATTGCTCCTGCAAGTGTTGAAAATTTTTGGTGTTGTGATATTTTAGAATAAATGTTCAAGGCGTCTTGGTATCGCTTCGCAAATAAACAATAATGGAGATGGAGCTCATGTGCTCTAAACCAATTTAAATGCCCTTCTTCTAACAACGAAATACAATACTCTACTGTATCATCACAATCTAAGTCAAATCGTCGCAATTGGATAATACAGACTATCTTTTGAAGTGCCAAAACAGATAATGATGCTCTGTTGGTATTTTTTCTCTTTTTTAAAATTTCTAGAGCCTCTTCAACCAATTTAAGTGCGCCAATGGTATCATTAGCTGAAAAATGTCGGATAAGTCCGATGGTGTATGTGTAATAATAATATTGACTTGTGTTTGCTTCTTTAGCAATCGGATATAATTCCTCAAAATATTGGGAAGCAAGTTTGTGTACTTCCTTACTTGGGGATCGTTTTACTATATAATAGTTAATAAGTGATTCATAATGTTCCAATGCCAGCATTTCTAGATGCTTCTTCTTTTCATATTCACGATGAATTTTAGAAATTCTTTCGTGCTTGACTGGGTCGCCTGAAGCTCTACCATACAATTTCCTAAGTTCTCTTGAAATATCAGCAGTGAGGTCAACAAACTCATATTTCACGGCCTGTTCAAGTGTTTGTTCGAAAATATCTATTGCTGCTTGAATGGCATCTCGCAAGGTTAATATATGGGCAGAAGCAAAATCCCGGTAACAATTGTAATAAGCTTTTGCTCGATCATTGAACATGGGTTGACTAATATCAACAAACAAGGAAATGTTGATCAATTGCCGGATTAGCCTGTTTCTGGTTCTCAAATAGGCTGCAGATTTCGGGGATTCCTTGTCTCCATATAATAATGAAACAGCTTCCTCTTCGGAGTTGACTTCTCCTTTGCCAATCCCATCGTACAGCATTTCAATCAAAGAACCTTCCTGATCCGGGTTGTTCCCCAAGACTTCAATGTTCTTGATCTTGTTCCTCGTAACCGTTTGCACAAGCTCTTTTAGGGCAGAAAAATCCATAATATGGGCAAATTATTAATATTAAATACTATCTGCATGTATTGGATTCCGGTTTTTTGTCCTTTTTTTCATACCCGCAATACCTGCACCTTTGTATCAAGGATTTAAACCAAAGAATTGTGAACGGTTCAATCCCCGCTGTGAAAATAAAACAACCATCAAAAGTAAGCTCGAAATCTACTATGTTATAATCAAATAAGCACGTAATTCATTTGAAAAACTGGAATGCGTGTACATAACTGCCTGAAGTACAATAAGTTCATTGACCTGCCCACCTGGAAGAGTGGGTTCTAGGACTGAACCTGCTTTCAATCTGCCTGTATTGAAATCGGGGTTTCTGTCCTTTTTTTGCAGATGCGTGTCTGCCGATCTTTGTGCCGTTATTAATTCCGTTCACAAACTCGGTCAATGTCATGAATCTTATCTTCCTCTTTTTAAGCATCTTTTTTAGCACATCTTCACCAACTTTTACAAGTAACGAAGGCCAAACAGGAATCAATCAGGGTGGAAATACTACCCAGCACGAGCCTGGCACAAAAAAGAAAGACAAGTTTGGAAATGGAGATTTCGTGATTGCTCTTGACGGCAATCCTTAATTCAATCAATAAAAAAATAATCCACCCCAATATATTTTTCCTGAGGGTCTCCGCCCCGTGTATATAATCCGCGTGCTTCCCAACTACCTTGAAAAAAAACAGAGTTTTAATCCGCGCTTTCATTTCAGTTATTGGTCCTTTCTTCCTACCGTTTGCCCGTAACTGCGCGCTCATTTTACTCTCGACCCTGCCCTCACGCGGGCAAGGTCGGGATTCATCAACGAATCACGGTTGTATCGATATCGCCTTAATCGATGCAATTTTTAATCTCGCAATAGCATAGCATCGTGTTGGCAAAACACGCTTTGCACTTCATTCGACCTTAATCCAATTCCTTCGCCGGAGTGTGACCTTGCACTCCGGTTTTTTTATGCCCGGATCCCCGGAATCCCCGGAATGAATTCCGGGGTTAGAATATGATGCCTCATATCGGGATGGTACCACACAGGGAATGAACATTCCATTAGCTAATTATCGCATTATCAAATTAGCTAATTCTCACATTATCCCATTAGCTAATTACCTAATTACCCCCGTCCGCTTACCTTTGCGTTCTTCTTTACAACAATATGGAAATTTCAACAAGATACAATCCTTCTGAAACGGAAGAACGCTGGTATGCACACTGGGAAAATCGCGGCTATTTTCGCTCTGTACCCGATGAAAGAGAACCTTTTACCATCGTAATTCCCCCTCCAAACGTAACGGGTGTGTTGCACATGGGCCACATGCTCAACAACACCATACAAGATATACTGATCAGAAAGGCCCGCCTGGATGGCAAAAATGCCTGCTGGGTGCCTGGCACTGATCACGCCAGCATTGCCACCGAAGCAAAAGTGGTGAGATGGCTGCGCGAAGAGAAAAACCTGCGGAAAGCTGATATTACCCGCGATGAGTTTATGGAGTATGCCTACCAGTGGAAAGACAAATACGGTGGCATCATTCTGAAGCAATTGCGCAAGCTGGGCGCTTCCTGCGACTGGGATCGCACAGCTTTCACCATGGATCCCGGGTATTATCAGGATGTAATTCGCGTGTTCCTTGATCTGTATCATAAAGGAAAGCTATACCGCGGGTTGCGCATGGTGAACTGGGACCCGGAAGCGAAAACGGTGCTCTCCAATGAGGAGGTATTGTATAAGGAGGAGAATGCACAACTTTATCACATACAATATAAAGGTGCCGATGGCTCAAAGGGTGTGGTAATCGCTACCCAACGTCCTGAGACAATTTTTGCCGATGTTGCCATAGCCGTGAATCCCAAAGATCCTCGGTATACATCACTGGTTGGGAAAATGGTGCTTATCCCCATCATTAATCGGGAAATTCCGGTAATCGCCGACGATTATGTAGACATCGATTTTGGAACTGGCGCGCTAAAAATAACGCCTGCTCACGATCCAAATGACTACGAGGTTGGACAGCGACACAACTTACCCATCATCGATACCATCAACGACGATGGATCAATCAATGAGGCATGTGCATATGAGCCGCTGGTTGGGTTGGATCGCTTCGAAGCCAGAAAACGCATGAAAGCATTGCTGGAAGATTCTGGCAATCTGGTAAAAATTGAAGATTACCAGACTAATATCGGTCGTTCAGAGAGAACCAGTGCAGTAGTGGAGCCCAAACTCTCCCTGCAATGGTTCGTAGATATGAGCAGTTTGCGCGATCCGGCCCTGAACGCCGTGAATGAAGAAGTGGTCAGGTTCTTTCCACCAAGTTTTCAGAATCTGTATCGCGACTGGATGGAGAACCTGCGGGACTGGTGTATTTCCCGCCAGTTATGGTGGGGACAACGCATCCCTGCCTGGTATCTTAAATCGGAACCACTTAGCAAGGAGACTCATGTTTTTGTGGCTGAAAGCGCCGAAGAAGCCCTTGAAAAAGCAAAAGCTGAAACTGGCAACAATTCGTTGACATTGAATGACTTGCGTCAGGATGAAGATGTACTGGATACCTGGGCGTCTTCCTGGCTTTGGCCTATCAGTGTGTTCAACGGTTTCGAAGATCCGGAAGGGGAGTTCAAATATTATTACCCGACAAATGTGCTCGTAACTGGCTGGGACATCATTTTCTTTTGGGTGGCCCGCATGATCATGGCCGGTTTCGAATTCAAAGGAGAAAAGCCATTTCAGGCGGTTTATTTCACGGGCATGGTGCGTGACAGCCAGCGACGGAAAATGTCCAAGTCATTAGGCAACTCACCTGATGCACTCAAACTGATCGAGTCGTTTGGCGCCGATGGTGTTCGCTATGGATTGATGTCGAGCGCTGCTGCCGGTGGAGACATACTTTTTGAAGATAAACTTTGTGAAAACGGGCGTAATTTCTGCAACAAACTTTGGAATGCTTTACGTCTGGTTAAAGGCTGGTCAGTAACCGAATCGGCTGAAAATGAGGAAACTGCGATCAAAAACAAACTGGCGATTTCCTGGTTTCGGGATAAATCCCAGCAGGTATTGTCATCCATTAACCATGACTTCAGCCAGTATCGGTTGAGCGAAGCTTTGTTGACACTGTACACCTTTATTTGGGATGATTTCTGTTCATGGTATCTTGAAATGATCAAACCGGGTTATGAACAGCCTATTGACCGGGAAACTTATGAGGCAACACTCGACATATTTGGCGAATTGATGATCACCTTGCATCCATTTATGCCATTTGTAACCGAAGAGATTTGGCATAACCTGAAAACACGGTCGGAAGGTGATGATTGCTGTGCCCAGAAATGGTTATCTGTAAAGAAATCAGATACAACAATGATAGCCAATGTGGAGAAGGCGAAAGAGGTAATTTCAAAAGTGCGGGATCTGAGGAATCAGAATCAGATAAAGCCAAAGGAGCCTCTGGAGCTATATGTACAGGATAGTGCTTCAGCCAACTCGCTGTTTGAACAGCAAGGACTTAAAGAGCTTGTGATGAAGCTGGCCGTATTGAAGGGACTGTCAATAAGCAAAGAAGAACCCGAAAATGCCAAATCCTTTATTTCCGGAACAGAAAAATATTATGTGGCGCTTAATCAGGAAATAGATGTGGCTGCAGAATGTGAGAAACTCCAAAAAGAACTGGATTATCAGAAAGGGTTTTTAAAATCGGTTCAGGGGAAATTGTCGAATGAACGCTTTGTTGCCGGCGCCCCGGCGCAAGTAGTTGACAATGAGCGGAAAAAACTGGCAGATGCACAAGCCAGGATAGCTATTTTGGAGGAGAGCATCAGCAAGTTGGGCTGCTAATTACCAGATTGGACCACAGACCTGTTTCCATAATTTTACGGTCTGTGGTCCAATCTTTTTAATATCATGTTTTTATCGCTTTTTCGGGTATTATTCCTATTATTTGTCTTCGCATGCTACGAGAATAAGGATGCGGAAGGTATTTATTTTACCTTCAAAGGCCGGGATTTCCAGCTCCTGGAAAAGATTAAACTCAGCAGAGGCGAGTATTTCCCACATTCTTTTCCGGACGATTCAACGCTCGACACGATGAGCAACTGGTATAACCCGGTAAGCAGCTATGTCGAAATCATAAGGCAGGATGATGGATTGAACCCTGCTGTCGGCCTGGCGCTGGGCTTCGAATTTGACGAAGCCATTGACTCTTTCCCTTTCACGCCAGCCATGGCAGTGCTTCAACTGAAAAATTTCAATTGGGGAGGTGTAATGTTTAGTTCGAGGGATACCATGAATTATACCGGGGTGTTTAATGAGGTAAGTGAAGACATAATTGTGGTGGTTGACGGCTTTCAAAATGATACCATTTGGGGCCGATTTTCCGGTCTGTTGGTAAACGGAGCAGGTACTATGGAAAGCCTTGGGAACGGGTCGTTCAAGGTGAAGGTATACAGAGTTGAATAGGGTATGTCAAACACTATTAAAAGTCTGATATATGCTATTTGTGGAATCTTTGTGACATCCGGCTATTTTTTTACTGCCAAATTTTAGGTTTTTTGCAGATGTTTCGCATTTTTGCTTCAAATTTCCAGGCAATCTGAAAATCCCTTTTTTGGCTAGCCTTTTTAATCCACAGTCCTATGAAGCGTCGATCTCAGGTTTGGGTTTCCCAACCAGAATAATTAGCAGTTACCTTATAACTCTTAATTTAATCTCATGTTAAAAGACATCCTACTTTCGTGTACTCTTTGCTGGTCTTGCCCCAAAGCGTCGTTCCAGGATTATTTCTCAAAAATGTAAATCAATTGTCACCATGACAGGGTGGCACATTGTGGGAAATGTCTGCCTGCTTAGTCATGGGTTTCAATTGACAGGATAATCAGGGAATGACCTATGCAAGACTTAATTGAACTCATACGTTCCATTAACATCTCCAGGGTGAAGTCTGGCGGGTTGTGGAACTTTATATTTGAACAGGGCTCTCTCATGGAGCAACTGTGCGATGCCATTTATGAAGGGAAGGTAAACACCGATCAGGAAGCACTGGAATTATTGTACCCCGGAGAGCGCCCAAGCTCTAAATATGCCAATCTGAAGGAACGACTCAAGGAAAGAATTCTGAATGTTGTTTTCCTGCTGGAGTTTCGCTCGCAAACCGGCTCTGACAGGCAAAAAGCCTACATGGAATGCAACAAGAAATGGGCAGCTGCCATGGTGCTGATGTCTAAAAATGCCAAAGGCGTCAGCGTAAGCCTGCTGGAAAGCATGCTCAAGCAAAGCCTGCATTATGAGTTTACAGAACTTACTTTAAGCATTCTTTCTTCCCTACGCCTTCACTATGGTACCATATACGGAGATGTATCAAAATACAATCTGTACCGTGAAATGTACCGGAAATACCAGCAAATTTTGCTGATGGAAAATGAGGCGGAAGATGCATACACCTATCTGGTGAGTCATTTCGTAAACAGCAAGGCTTCCAAAACACCAATTTCAGATCAGGCGTATGAAACCTTTGCCCTGATAGAACCGCACATGAAAGAGAGCGACTCTTTCAGACTACACTTGTGTGGCAGGCTGATTCAGGTGATGATCCACAGCAGCAAGAATGACTATGCCTCCACGGCAATTGTCTGCGAAGACGCCATCGCTTTTTTCACAAAGAAGGAATTTGAAAGCAACCTCCCTCTCCAGGCATTCTACTACCAGCTGATCGTGTGTTATATTCAGTTACAGGAGTTCGAAAAAGGAGCAGCCATCATCGAGCAGTATCAATCCATCTTTGATGAGGGTTCATTTAACTGGTTCAAGCTTCAGGAATTGTTCTTCCTGCTGGCTATGTACACCAAACATTATCAGCAGGCCTTCGAGGTTTGTGAAATGGTGCTCAAAAAACTTCGATCCGGTAATCAACCCTCCCAAATCGCCGAAATGTGGAAGATCTATGAGGCGTATGCACAGTTTTTAATAGCCCTGGATAAAATACAGCCGCCTAAAAACTACTCTACGAAATTTAGGGTAAACAAATTCCTCAATGAAATACCTACATATTCCAAGGATAAACAGGGCATGAATATCCCCATCCTGATCATACAGATTTTATTCAGCATCATGGAAAAGAATGTAGATCAGACCATTGACCGGATTGAGGCCATCGAGAAATACTGCAGCCGCTATCTGAAACAAAACGAGACTTTCAGGAGCAGTTGTTTCATAAAGGCGCTTCTTCAAATACCGGCCGCCTCTTTCCACCCGGAAATCGTGTTGCAAAAAGCGCAGAAATACATCGACATGCTCGAAACGCAGCCACTGGAAGTGGCTTACCAAACGCATGAAATCGAGATCATTCCTTACGAACATTTATGGGATCTGGCCATGGAATCTCTTGGTATTGCAAAGGGTAGGGCAGTGGTCAATGGGTAACATTTAACTCCCGACGCGCCTTTACATGGAATGGCCAGGTCGAAAGACATATTGTAGTTATATTTAATTAGTAATTTGAAATTTAGATGGTCACTCAGACGCTTTTTGACGTCTGAGTGACCATTTTTTTTGTGGAAATTCAGTGCGAATTGCTTGACTAAAAATAAATTCAAAAAAATAAAACACTGATTATTAGATACTTATAAAAAATGTATTAAAAAAAACAATAAAATCCCTGTGTGAAATCAAGCGTATTTCTGTCCGGGACTTAGCCTGCTGTGAGCCTCACCTTTGACTTCGTAATCATTCTTTTTAATAATCAACGAAGTTCTCATGAAAGTTTTAACAAGCCTCGGTTCCTCAGAAAACGCACTTCTCCTTTCCATTTCCAAAGTCCATTGCAATAGTCAGGTGATCATCATTGATATCGCGGGCGTATGACCCTGTACACTCCGGCTGTGTCAGCTTTGGCCTTGCCGGTAGTGTGTCGAATCAACTGAACGAAAACAATAATTATTTGGACAATGCAAGAAAATGGACTCAAAGATCAGATCAGCGCTGCAGCCACCATCAAAGTTGCTTCTGGGCGCGAACAATCAAAAAAAACTCCAGTCGGAGATCATACTGGGATCGCCCAGTTCAGGCTGTCAGGGTGTGGGGATATGCAGGGTTATGCCATACGGCGACCAGAGAGCAATCACATGCCCGAAAGTGACAGCATGGATAAAAATACAAGCAGTGGGGAACATCAGCATCAGCTTTCTGAAAGCCGATATGAGCCCACGGTACATAAAGCGGCATTTTGGCTGGATGTTGTTCCAGGTGTATGAGCCGTACGAAATGCCAGGTGGAATCTCGCAGGCACTAGGCTATTCGGAAATAGTGCTGCGACCAGGGATCTATCCGGTTTGGGAGTCCCCCCACTACCTAACCGTAGATTTTTGAATTTCCGCCTGGCAACCCAAAGAACCAACGACATGAATATTCTAAGTCAGCAAAAACCCTTCAGGAGCTTGACTTTTTGATATTAAACTTTTCAACATAAGATGATCGACTACATGCGGCGGGGTAAAAGTATCCTGCCGCTTTGTCGCCTCTTCTCTATGTGTAAGATAAACCAAACCGGACTGTTTCCGGGTATGGATTTCAAATGTGCTTCTAATCACGCGCTTCATTTTAACCGCTTTAATATTTACTTACTAATTCAATTTTCTCATGAAAAGAGTTTACCTTATTGAACAAGTTTCAAAAGGCATTCGGGCAGTGACCAACACACCGTTTGCCTTTTTGGTGCTCATGGCATTCCTGGGGATGATTTGCTGGAGTATTATGCCAGCAAGCATTTCCAATATGGATCTGATGAGCCTTTCAATCCCACTGGCCTTGACGATGGGATTGGGTAAGCTGATCTTTGATCTCAGATCAAGGATCAGAAACATACTGAAAAAATTGTCTCCAGATTATCCGGCAAATATTCCGGGTATGACTATTGCGGGCAAATTCTACTCAGTAATCCTATTCTTAATCTTTTTTCTGGCCGTTTCAACCGGTGCGTATGCGCAATCGGGAACGGCTTTTCGCGATTTTAATGGCGACGGTGTTCAAACCGGTGCCGAGCCGGGAGTAGAAGGCATTATCGTAAAAATATACGGTGATGTTGCTCCTCCTGCCAAGGACGTATTTATTGGGGAGACTAAAACAGACGCGAATGGTAATTTTAATTTTTCAAGCCTTGTTATTTCAGGTCGCGCTGCGAATCCTGGAGAAAAGGTGCGCATAGAATTCAGCATTCCCGGTAACTTTGGTTGCGACCTGAATAACACAGTTGATTTCGTCGGTCAAAAAGCTACTGTGTATGGTTCCAGCATTCAGTTTATTACTGGACAGCAAAGTGGAGTGAAATTCTCCATCAATTATCCTGGACAATGGGTGGAAGATCCCAACCCATTGATTATGTTGCCATGTTATTCGTTTGGTGATCCGGGCCTTGGTGGAAATGCAGGAAGCAAGCCTGCTTTTGTTTCCTATGACTTTTTAACAAATGGCGTTCCAGCCAGCCATCAGGGAGGAACACCAGGTGTGCCCGATCCCAATGTACTGGCTACTATTGGTGAAGTAGGTGCACTCTACGGTGTCGCATTTTCACGTCAGGCACAAAAAGTGTTTACGTCTGCTGTAATGCGTCGCCATGCTGCTTTTGGTCCTCTTGGTCCAGGTGGTATCTATATGATTAATCCCTTTGGAGGAGGTGTTACCAATTGGCTTGATCTGGATGCAATAGGAATCTGGACAAATGACCATGTTGGATCATACCCACCTAACCCAGGCAACAACACCAGCCCGGTAAGCGGATTTATCGGTACAGCTGCGCAACGTGGTCTTGGTGCAAATTCTACCACGCCAAGTACTGACTATGCCGCTGGTGATCAGGTAGGAAAGGTATCAATAGGTGACATTGATATTTCTGATGATGGTCGTTATTTATATGTGGTGAATCTATACGACAGGAAAATCTATGAGATTGATCTGGTGGATCCCCAAAATCCACAAGCGCCCACATTGGCAAATTTTAACCAACGAGTTCGCAGTTGGGATTCTCCGGATCCTGCTACAAGTGGACCTGAAGGGGAACATCGCCCTTTCGGTCTTAAGTATTTCCGAGGAAAGTTATATCTGGGTCTTGTGCTGTCCGGTCAGGACGCTGCAGGGGAGGTGGTAAGCCCTGTGATTACCGTTAACGGCCAACGTGTGGGTACCGATGTTCGTGGTTACATATACGAATTTGACCCGGTAGCACAAACATTTACCACTAAAATAGATTTTGATTTCAATTACGGTCGTGAACGTGGCTGGATTCCATGGGGATACAGCACATTGAGTGGTTTGAGCCGCTATTTTTCCGGAACAGAGCGGGAAATTGCCGAGCCAATAATCTCGGACATTGAATTTGACGATTATGGAAATATGTTGATCGGTGTCCTCGACCGGAAGGGTCACCAGTATGCCATCAACAATAACAACTACAATGGTGCACTGATTAATTATGAGTATTCAACAGCAGGTGAATTATTGCGTGCAGACGCAAATACCAATTGTGTTTATTCAGTAGTTTCAAAACCTGGCACCACAGACTTTTATGATGACAACATCATTCACCCTGAATCCTTGCAAGGACCACTTGCTGTGCTTCCAGGTCAAAATGAAGCTGTCGCAGTAGTACTTGACCCAATTAAAATCCGCTCTGGTGGTACTATCAGATTCCTTAATAGTAACGGTACCAGAGTGGCTAATTCGGCTTATGAGGTATTTGACGATCGCTGGACATTAAATCAGCCAGGCGCTACACCAAGTAAGGCAAATGGATTGGGTGACGTGGAACTCTCAGGTGATCCGGCCCCAATTGAAGTTGGTAACCTGGTATGGGCCGATTTTGACCATGATGGTATCCAGGATAGTGGGGAGCCAGGAGTTCCGGGTGTTACAGTTCTTTTGAGAACCGTAAATGGCGTAACACTGGCAACAACTACCACAGACGCCAATGGTGCCTATATCTTTAATAAGTCAAATGTAGCTGATGGCGATCCAGGCACACCTGGTAATCAGCCTGGTTTACTTTCACTTTATGATTACAAAATATGCATTCAGGCGTCGCAGTTTAATCCTGGCCAGCCACTGCATAATTATAAAGTAACCGATGCCAACCAGTCTGGAGCAGGTATAAGCAACTTCAGTGATAGTGATGGCATTCTGCAAGGCAATGGTGATATTGAGATCATGATCACAACCGGAAGCTCGGGTGAAAATGATCACTCTTTTGACTTTGGTGTCATTCCGGCTGATTACGGTGACTTACCTGATAGCTACGGAACAACAGAAGGCAACAATGGTCCGTGGCACTGGGTAAATAATAACTTGAAAATTGGTGCCTGTGTTGATGCTGAAAATGATGGTCAACCACAGGCTATGGCCGGCTTGATGACAGGTGGTGACGATAATAATGTTGGCTTAAACATTGGCGACCCTTGTCCTGTAGATGGCGATGATGAAAATGGCATTGATTTTACCACCCCTATGATCCCTGGTTATCAGGCCTGCATTAAAGTAAATGTTATGAACATGACAGGCAGTCCAGCCGTGTTGCAGGGTTGGATTGACTTCAACGGTAATGGTACTTTTGAACCTAATGAACAATTGACAACGGGTGACTTCGCTCCATCAGGTGCAAACGTTCCAAATGGAGGTTTGTCAAATGTAACCTTGTGTTTTGATGTTCCTACTGGAGCTACCTTCCAGGGTGGCGCTGCATTCTCCCGTTTCCGTCTGTCGCCAATGGGTGGATTAACACCATTTGGTGGTGGCGTTGACGGTGAGGTAGAGGATTATAAACTAACGCTGGATAAGGTAGGTAACCTGGTTTGGCGTGATTACAACATTGATGGTATTCAGAATGAACCTGCCAATGCGGGTATTAATGGTGTTCAGATTCAACTAACCTGGTTTGGTGCCGACGGTGTTGTTGGTGGAGGCGATGATGTTAATTATGCTACCACGACGGCCAATATGGGTGGAAATGATGGTGTATATATGTTTATAGGTTTGATTCCTGGCGCGTATAAAATCAGCTTGCCAACGGCCCCTCCCGGCATTCCAACTCAGCTGAATGTTGGAAATGATGTACAGGACTCCGACGATCCTAATGGAGTAATGGTGATGATCACTAACCCAACGGGTCTGATCACTGGAGAAAATGGTATGTCAGATAACCCAGGCGGCTCCAACGGTTTTGCCGACAATCAGGATGATATTAGCTATGACTTTGGTTTTGCCGGACTAGATTACGGTGACTTGCCGGATTCTTATGGAACTACCTCGGCATCAAACGGCCCGGTAGCTGCAGTCACCCCGGATCTGTATCTCGGCACTTGTATAGATAGTGAAACTGAAGGTCAACCTGAAGCTATGGCTGGCGCCATGTCTGGCGGTGACGATGGAAATGTTGGAGGTACCAATTTCGGTACGTGTGCCAACCCTGGCGATGATGAAAATGGCATCAGGTTCATTACACCTTTGGTTCCTGGAACCCAGGCTTGTATTGAAGTAACTGCTCACAACGATCTTGATGATCCCGCCGTTTTGCAAGGTTGGATCGATTTCAACGGAAACGGAGCTTTCAATGCTGGTGAAGAGTTGAACACACTTGATTTCGCTCCAGCAGGTGTGTCTATACCTGTAGGTGGCGTTACAAATGCTGTTTACTGCTTCATGGTTCCGGCAACTGCGACCTTCGACGGTGGAAATGTATTCTCTCGTTTCCGTCTGTCTTCTGAAGGTGGACAAATGTCGGGCAACCCTCCGGGATCAACTCCTGATCTGGGTGAGGTGGAAGATTATAAAAATTCTCTTGCCAAAATCGGTAATCTCGTTTGGTGGGATTACGATAATGATGGCGTACAAGATGCCGGTGAACCTGGTATCAACAACACCGATGTTCAATTGACCTATCTTGGTCAAGACGGACAGCCTGGTGGTGGGGATGACATCATTTACACCACAACCACTTCAAATATGAATGGTTCTGACGGTGTTTACATGTTCCTGGGACTTCTTCCTGGCGCTTATAAGCTAAGTGTAATCAATGTGCCCTCAGGTTTCATTCCAACGAAACTAAACATGGGTTCAGATGTAACAGATGCTGACGATCCTGCTGGCGTTATGGTGATGATCCCTGATCCGGTGAACTTGCCAACCAATGAGAACGGTTTGGCTGATAACCCGGGTGGAAACAACAATTTCCCGGACAATCAGGATGATCTGACTTATGACTTTGGTTATGCGGCTGTAGATTACGGTGATGCACCTGACAGCTACGGAACTGATAACAATAACAATGGCGCCGTGCATTTGGTGAATCCAAACCTGTACCTAGGTACCTGTATCGATGGTGACAACGATGGACAGCCTGACCCTATGGCCGGTTTGATGTCAGGTGGTGATGATAACAACAACACAGTAGCTCTGGTTGGAAACTGCGGAACCGGTGATGATGAAAATGGCGTAGTGTCATTCGAAACTCCGATGATCCCTGGTTATCCTGCCTGCATCCGTGTTACGGCAGTGAATACAACTGGTTCTAATGCTATTCTGCAAGGGTGGGTTGACTGGAATGGAAATGGCACGTTTGATGCCAATGAAGAACTGACAACGGGAGCATTTGCTCCAGCCGGTGCGGTAGTGCCCAATGGCGGTGTAGTAAATATGCTGTATTGCTTCGACGTACCAACCACTGCAGTATTTGCAAACGGTAATGCTTTCAGCAGATTCCGTTTGTCTCAAAACGGTGGACTTGGTCCAAATGGTCCTTCTCTAAATGATCCACTGCCAATTGGTGAGGTAGAAGATTACAAAACACCATTGGCTAAGGTGGGTAACCTGGTGTGGAATGACTGGAACAACAACGGTGTACAGGACGAACCAGGCAATGCCGGTTTGAACAACGTGGAAGTTGATCTGGTATGGGCCGGTCCTGACCTTGCGTTCAATACACCTGATGACCAAACCTATGTGACCAACACTGCGAACATGGGTGTAGATGGACAGTATATGTTCTGGGGCCTTATTCCCGGTCCATACAAACTGTTATTGCCAAATATCCCTGCAAACTTTATCCCAACCCAGTTAAACCAGGGTTCGGATGTAACAGATGCTGACGATCCAGCCGGACAAATGGTGATGATCCCTGATCCTATCAATTTGCCTTTGGGTGAAAACGGAACAGGTGACAATCCAAACGATTTCTTCCCGGATCCTCAAAATGATATTACCCTCGACTTCGGTTTGATCACTACTGATTTTGGTGACCTTCCGGATTCTTACGGTACCACCGATGCTTCTCCAAATGACGGAGCCGTTCACGTTGTAAACCCGAATTTGAAACTCGGTGCTTGTGAAGATGGTGAACTCGACGGAAATCCCGAGCCTATGGCCGGATTGATGAGCGGTGGCGATGACAATACAGGTGGTGCTGCCGTTGACGGAACAGCTTCCACTTGCGGCGATGACGAAGACGGTATTGTGTTCGAAAGTCCAATGGTACCTGGTTACCAGGCTTGCGTTCGAGTAACAGCCATGAATATGTTCCAGGCTGATGCCGTATTGCAAATGTGGATTGACTACAATGGCGACGGCGATGTAAACGACGCAAACGAGGCGGTTACATCCGGTTCCTTCAGTGGCCCGGGTGGTGGCGCTGTTGTGCCTGCAGGTGGTTTGTCGAACGCACAATTGTGCTTTGACGTGCCTGCTACTGCGATTTTTGCGGAAGGTTCTGCACGCGTACGTGTTCGTATCAGCCCATCAGGTAACCTCAGCCCGAACGGACCGGAAAATATGCCGTTCCCGATCGGTGAGGTAGAAGACTACAAAGTGCCGATGGCTAAAATCGGCAACTACGTATGGAACGATAACAACAACGATGGCATTCAGAATGAACCAGGGGCAAATGGCCTGAACAACGTACTGGTTCAACTGGTATGGGCAGGTCCCGACGGTGATTTCAATACCGCCGGTGATAATAAAACCTTTACCACTACCACATCATCAATGAATGGTGTGAACGGTCAGTACATGTTCTGGGGACTCACTTCAGGTGCCTATAAACTCAGTGTGCCAACCAACCCTACAGGATTTATCCCAACTCAGTTGAACATTGGCTCGGATGTAACAGATGCCGATGACCCAACCGGTGTAATGGTGATGATCCCGAACCCGATCAACCTGCCAATCAATGAAAATGGTACAGGTGATCTGCCGGGTGGTTTCAACGGATATCCTGATAACCAGGATGACCTGACTTATGACTTTGGATATGTAAGCGTTGACTATGGTGATTTGCCAAATACATACGGTACCACCATTGCGCTGAATGGTCCAAAACACATTGTGAATCCAAACCTGAAACTTGGTCCATCTGTTGACGGTGAACTCGACGGTCAGCCAGAAGCCATGGCAGGTTTGATGAGCGGTGGTGACGATGGCAACAACGGTGGCTACAACGAAGGTGGCGCCGGCGATGACGAAAACGGTATTACATTCCTCACGCCAATGATCCCTGGTTACGAAGCTTGTATTCGTGTAAATACCATGAATACCCTTGGTGGAACAGCCGTGCTTCAAGCATGGATCGATTTCAACGGTGATGGCGATGTAAACGACGCCGGAGAGCAGTTAAATACAGGTTCTTTTGCCGCGGCAGCACCAGGTGCTATTGTACCAGCGGGTGCCAATGTAAATACTGATTTCTGCTTTACTGTGCCTGCTACGGCAACCTTCCAGGGTGGCCAGGCATTCGTACGCTTCCGTTTGAGCCCAAGTGGTGGCTTGAGTGCAGGTGGTCCAAACCTGATGCCATTCCCAATTGGTGAGGTTGAAGATTACAAAGTGCCGCTTGCAAAAGCCGGTAACCTGGTATGGATAGATGCCAACGTGGATGGTTTGCAAACGCAACCACTTGAAATTCCACTTGGTATTAACGATGTAACCGTGGAGCTGCAATGGGCAGGTCCTGACGGCAACTTCAATACAACAGTCGACAACAGAACCTATACAGATATTACCGCTACCGAGAATGGTGTGAATGGTAAATATCTCTTCTGCGGTCTTATTCCGGGTAATTACAAAATGGTGGTTCCTCCATTTGGCTATGTTCCAACCTTGATCATAGATGCCAATGGTAACAGCCAGGATGTAATTGATGCCGACGATCCGGTTGGTGTAATGTTTACCGTGCCTAATCCGCCGACAACATTGCCTGTCAACGAAAATGGAATTGGAGACAACCCATTGGTAATCAATGGCTTCCCTGACAATCAGGCAGATTTCACTTTCGACTTTGGTTATCTCGGGTTTGATTTTGGTGATTTGCCAGAAAGTTATGCTACTACACAGGCCGCTACCGGTGCTGTGCATACAGTAACTCCTAATCTGTATCTCGGTCCATGCGTTGATATTGACCTGGATGGTCAACCAGAAGCCATGGCCGGATTTATGACAGGTGGTGACGATGGCAATGCCGGTCCGGGCGCACTCGGCACTTGCTCACCATTGGCTGATGATGAAAACGGTATTACGTTCCCAACACCACTGATCCCGGGCAATACTGCTTGTGTGAAAGTGACTGCCAGAAACCAAACCGGTGGTCCTGCCTTCCTGCAGGCCTGGATTGATTTCAACGGCAACGGTACATTTGAAGCAAATGAACAACTCACTACCGGTGACTTTGCTCCAGCGGGCGCTACCATTCCAAACAATGGTGTAACTGCACAGAATTTCTGCTTTGATGTTCCGGCTACTGCCAGCTTCAACGGTGGTAATCTGTTTGCTCGTTTCCGCTTGTCTCAGAACGGAGGCGTTGGTCCAACCGGGCCAGCCATTCCAGGCAACGGACAGTTTCCGAACGGTGAAGTGGAAGATTACAAACTTCCGCTGGCCCTTATTGGCAACTACGTTTGGATGGACAATCCTGACATCGAAGGTGACCAGGATGCTTCTGAAATGCCACTGGCTAATGTGAAAATTAACCTTACCTGGGCTGGTGAAGACGGTGTGTTCCAGACTGCTTCGAACAGCGCCACTCCTGCCGGTGATGATAAGGTGTATATGTACACAACTGATGCTACTGGATACTACGAATTCCGTGGTCTGATCCCGAATTCTAACTACCGTATCCTGCCACACAAATACACCGCTCCAAATGGTGTAGCTGGCGCCAGCATCAATCCGGTGGATAAAATTTTGACTATTCCAAATCTGCCTGCAGATGATAACATCGACAGTGATGGTGCTCCGTTGATTTCTGTAAACATTCCAAACCTGACTACCAATTTGCTGGTAACTGGTGAAAATGGCTTACAAGACAACCGCCCAACCGGCTTCCCTGACAACCAGAACCAGATCAATCTGGACTTTGGATTTATCGATGAGCCTGAGATCGCTGCTGCCATGGCTATTAAAGGTTTCGAAGAAACCAGCTGCGGTCATTTTGGTGTGATCATGGATCTGTGCATCAAGAATAACAGCACAGCGCCTTTGGCTAATTTGCAAGCCATGCTGGATCTGGCTGGTACCAATGCCTATGGATCAGCCTTCCTGGGTATGCTTGGTGCTCCGGAAATTGTTTTCAGCGATGCTCAGCAGAATCCAGTCCTGAATGGCAACTATACAGGTAGCTCTGCGGCTCCTGGAAAGAACCTGTTTAATGGCACATCAGGATTGTTGTGGCCAGGCGAACAGATCTGTATCCGAGTCCGTTTCGATGTGGATCCGCTGGCAAATGGGGCGCCTGCTCAGCCAAAAGCACAGGCTATGGTTAGTGGAAAGGCGCAAAATTTCCAGGGTGTTCCAATTCCTGATTACTGGAATGGAGGTGCTCAGTATATGGCCATGGACCTGTCTGATGACGGAACCGATCCTATGAGCAGCAACCCGGATGCTCCGAGCGATAAAGGAACTTTCGATGATCCTACCTTGCTTGGAAACTGCTGGTTGACTACGCAGAATATGGTTTGCAACGACTTTATCTACATTTCAATGGATGCCGATTGCAATGCATTCCTGCAACCTTCCGGCTTGCTGGAGGGAGAAGATCCAAACTGCGATGAGGATAACTACCCATTGGGTGGATTCTTCAAGATCACCATTACAGATGCTCAGGGACTTCAGGTGCCAAATCCGGTACCTCCGTCTTACATCGGTAAAACTTTACAATACAGCGTGAAACACATCATGAGCTGTAACTCTTGCTGGGGCAACTTCAAAATTGAAGATAAACTGCCTCCAGTTGTAGCTTGTGAAGATATTCACCTGAATTGTGCCGTAACCAATTATGATCCTGCTTATCTGGAAAATGTATTGGGTATTGGCGCTGCATTCCCGGATATCACAGAGTGTTCTAATTTCAACACAACACATGTGGACACCTGGCACGACCTCGCCTGTGGCGAAGGCTTCAACGGTCAGGATGACCTCAGTGCTTATGTAGAGCGCAAATGGCAGGTGATTGATCAGTACGGTAATGGAAGCACTTGTGTACAATACATCTATTTCCACCGTCTGCATGTACCAGATGTATTCTATCCGGATGATGCCATTGTATCATGTACGAATGTGAATACTGACCCTTCCAACACCGGAGCTCCTTATGTAGAGTTTAATGGACAGCAATGGCCATTGTCTCCAAATGTTGGTTTCTGTGAAATGAGTGTGACCTACACAGATGCACACATTCCTGTTTGCGATGGAACGTACAAGATCGAACGTACATGGCGCGTACACGACTGGTGTTCACCCACCAGCCCATTCCCGCCATTGTACAATCCGTTCTACTACATCCAAATCATTACGGTAATGGATAACCAGGGCCCGGTTATTGCCTGCCCTGCCAATCTGAAAGTAACCACCGATCCATTCCAGTGCTGCGCCACCGTGGATCTGCCGGATGCTTTGATCGAGGACAATTGTTCAAGAGTGAACAACATTGCGGCGATGATTATTCCGCATGAGTTCTACACGGGCGATCCGTTGCCAATGGTAACTGCCGGCGGTACCCTGTCTGATTTCCCTGGCAACAACTGGTGGGATCTGGATACTCTGGGTAAATGGGGATATACTCCTTGTCTGCCATTGGGTACACATACCGTTATTTACACTGCTGAAGATGATTGTGGAAACACCGGAACCTGTGAGTTTAACCTGACAGTTGCCGACTTGATACCTCCGGTTGCAGCTTGCGACCAAAGCACTACCGTAGCCATTGGAGTTGACGATCCGCACGATTGCTACACTCCGGAAGATGGTTGTGACGGCGCTGGTGTAACCTGGGTTAAAGCCACAACATTTGACGATGGCTCTTATGATGAGTGCAGCCAGTTGAAGTTTACCATCCGCCGGATGGCGCCATACACTGATTGTATAAACAACCTGAGTCATGATCCTTGCTATCCAGGTGGTGAAAGTGAGTTTGGTATAGCGACTGCTGAGTCCGACTCTATTAAGTTCTACTGCTGCGAGGTAGGTACTACCCAAACGGTAATCCTGCGTGTTTACCAGGTTGATGTAAACGGTAATTTCATTAATGGAATAGATGGCACACCATTGTACAATGAGTGTATGATACAGGTAGGTGTTCAGGATAAAACAAAACCTGTTTGTCAGTCACCATCCAATGTTACCGTTACTTGTGAACAGTTCGACCCAAGTCTTTGGTTGTATGGAAAAGCTGAACTGTTGGATAACTGCTGTCTTGATGAGACAAAAGTTTATCAGGGTCAGTGTGGTTTGACACACTCTGTAAACTACTCACAGTTTGATACAGTTTGTAACAAGGGTACGATCGTTCGCACGTTCCGTGCTTTCGACTGCCATGGCAACAGTAGCCAGTGTACACAGCGTATCGTTGTTAACTACGAACAGGATTACTATGTACGCTTCCCGAACGACGTTATTGTTACGGTATGTGACGGAACGGGTAACTATGGAGAACCAACCTTCTTTGGAGAAGATTGCGAACTCCTGGGTGTAAGTTTTGAGGACGAGGTGTTTACGGTTGTACCAGATGCCTGCTTCAAGATTGAACGACACTGGAGAGTTATTAACTGGTGTACCTACGATCCGAACGGAATCTGTATAGATGTTCCGAACCCATCACCTAACGCGATAGCCAACCATCCGTCTAACCTGCCAGGTCCGATCGTATCACCGATCCAGACATCAGGCGACCCATGGAAATCTACCATCGTTAAAGTGAAGTCTACGGATCCAAGTTCGACCAACTACTCGATCTATTACGACCCGAACGCAAACTGTTACACATACAAGCAGATCATCAAGGTGATTGATACGGAAGATCCAATCATTAACGATTGTCCGTCTTCTCCGGTTACGATCTGTGACGTAACGGATAATGATCCACAGTTGTGGAATGCGTCTTACTGGTGGGATAACGCCAACCAAAGCCACGATCTTTGCGAAGCACCATCAGACATTTGCATCACCGCTACAGATCTTTGTTCAGGCGCCAACATCAACATCGAGTACCAGTTGTTCCTGGATCTCGACGGCGATGGCGTAATGGAAACAGTTGTAAACAGCACGCAGCTTGGCAATCAGGCTGGTGGTCTTGGCTGGAACAACATCATGTATGGCAACGTAAGTGGCGCCGGTCAATCCCGTCAGTTTGACGGACGTTCGGTACCAACCAACCAGAAATGGGGCTTTGCTATACAGGAGACGGTTACAGGCAACAATAAGACTGCTTGTGTGAAGTTCAACACCTTCCAGAGTCAGACTACCTATGTAACACCACAATTGCCACACGGTACCCACAAGATCAAGTGGTTTGTATCTGATGGTTGTGGTAACGAAAGCATCTGCGAGTACACGATCATTGTGAAAGACTGCAAGGCGCCAACAGTGGTTTGCCTGAACGGTCTGAGTGTGAACATCATGCCAACCGGTATGATCCAGATGTGGGCTTCCGACTTCTTGCAGTATGCTGAAGATAACTGTACAGAAACACCATACCTGAAATACGGCATCCGCAAGTGCGGTCAGGGAACAGGCTTCCCGGTTGATGCACAGGGCAACCCAATCACAAACGTGACATTTGATTGCACCGAGCTGGGTACCCAGTGTGTTGAGTTGTGGGCCATTGATCTGGCTGGCAACGCCGACTACTGCGAAACGTATGTCATTGTACAGGATAACAACGGAAACTGCGGAAACACTGGTACTGTAAATGTATCAGGTGCCTTGAATACTGAAATGACGGATGGGGTAGAGGAAGCAGAGGTGAATATCACCGGCTCGGTGAACTTCGCACCGCCATTCTCCTACTTCGACCTGTCTGACAACCAGGGTGTATTCGACATCAAGAACTCTGTGCCATTGGCAGCAGACATGACGATTACACCTGTGAAGGACGACAACCCGTTGAATGGTGTAACCACTTATGACCTTGTATTGATCAGTAAGCATATTCTGGGTATTCAGCCACTTGGCAGCCCTTATAAGATGATCGCTGCTGATGCGAACAAGTCTAACTCGATCACCACATTCGACATTGTTGAATTGCGTAAACTGATCCTTGGTATTTACAACGAACTGCCAAACAACACATCCTGGAGATTTGTGGATAAGGGGTATTCATTCCCGAATACAGCCAACCCATTCCAGGAGCAGTTCCCTGAAAATATCTCGATTGCCAATGCCATCACAAATCAATCTGATGAAGACTTTGTGGGCATCAAGATCGGTGACGTAAACAACACCGTAGTAGCAAACAGCCTGATGGTTTCAGATGATCGTACAGTAGGCACATTGATGTTTGATGTACAGGATCGTCAACTGGCAGCGGGAGAGGAATTTGAAGTGAGCTTTGCCGCTTCAGAACGCACTCAAGGCTATCAGATGACACTGAACCTGAATGGATTGAAAGTTTCAGACCTTTCACAAGGTATCAATAACGACAAAGTGAATGCCACCAATTTTGGTGTGTTTGCTGATGCATTAACTGTGTCAATCGATGGAGCGGAAAGCTTTACCGTGAAATTCCGTGCAGAGAAAGCAGGTAAGCTGAGTGAGATGCTGGCGGTATCCGGCCGTATCACAAAAGCTGAAGCTTACAGCCTGACCGACAACAGAATGGAAGTTGCCCTGCGCTATGACCACAAGACCATCGCAGGCGTTGGCTTCGAATTGTATCAGAACCAACCTAACCCATTTGTGAACAAGACTATGATCGGCTTCCACCTGCCAGAGGCAGCAACAGCCACATTGACTGTTTACGATGAAACGGGTAGACTGGTGTACACCCAGAAAGGTGACTTCGCCAAAGGCTACAATGTATTTAGCATTGATCGCCAGTTAATTGGCACCACCGGTGCATTGTGGTACAGAGTAGAAACTGCAGCAAATAGTGCCGCTCGTACCATGATACAAAGTAAGTAAGTAGTAAGTCTTGACATGGAAAAAGGGGTGCTCCGGAATGCCGGAGCGCCCCTATCCTTTTTTAATATTGACATAGTACAATCTTGTTGGATTAAACTTTGGCAGGCTTCTTGGGCTTTGGTAAACAGATTACCCTCCTGTTTCAGGCAGCATGATCCAAAGCCTTCCAACGCTTTACCAAAGGCAGGTTATTGTGGTGTCTTGCCTTCTGATTGAACTGACAGTATTGTGTAACGGCGCTTTCGTAGATGTTTTCTACATCGTCGAGACAATGCTGTTCGTGCTTATCCAGGTGTGATAAGTATGCCTTGTAATGCTGGATCGTAGCATGAATCACATTTACATCATATACTGCTTTTAAGTGATTCAGCGTTTCGTGCAGTGATTCCCCAATTGTGTGAATACCATGGTTGTGCTTCTTGTGTACTTTCAATCCGTGGTGTTTCTCGTGGTCATTGTGCTCGAAGCTAATTCCCTTGATGTGCGCAACATGTTGCCAGTGAGACTTGATTTCATCTGCAGAAGCTAAAAGGGCTTCCTGTTCGTGTAATTCCCTGGCAATTGGTTTGCGGGCAACAGAGGCATGATGTCTAATCGCCTGTTTGGCTTCATGTCTCTTGTTGTTCAGGGTTTCTTCGGCATGACTTGAGGCAGAATCTGCTTCCGGAATTCCAGCGTTTCCGTGCGCAACTGCCTGGTGAATAAGATGGCAGGCCGCATTTTGGAAGTGTCTTACGCTATCTGCCTGTGCATCCAACTCTTCAGCAATGAGGTGCAAAACCTTATCGTGTAGTGCTGGTACCAACTGCTCTGATTTGTCGGCCTGAGGTGCAGTGAAAAGTTTGAACTTACTGTTTCTGAAAAAACTGATTTTCTTTTTCATGGTAATAGATTTATTTTATTTAAAGATTTAGTTGAAGAATACGCAATTCGAGTTCCATGTGGGCATAGTCAGCGCGATGTCGGTTCCACTCCCTTATCCTGGCTTTCCCATCAGCTTCATCCTCAATGATGACACAAGCCCAGAATCTTTTCTCATCTGCAGGCAATTCAAACAAGGTCATGCCCCAACGGGTAAAATGTTTTTGCAAGCGGGTGGCAGATTCCAAATCGGAAAAGCGTTTGATCAGGATTACCATGACTTGTTTACTACCAGAGCCTGTCAACTCATTTCGTTCATTTTTTCTATACAGCGGTTCGTCTTTTACATCACTATTGCCGGATAACCGGGTGTAAAAGTGAGGTGGAGGTGACATATTAATTAAGGTGTCTGGCAAATCATCTTCATAGTCAGAATCCGGGGTAAGATGTTGCTCAGGTGAAATAACTCGCTCTCTGACTTGTTCTTTTTGACCCTTGGAATGGTCAGATTCGTCTGGAAGATTGTTTCCGGAGAATGGGTCTATTAAACTCCAGGCGACAAAGAGCATCATTCCTAACAAAAAAAGATTGATCAATCCACCCATGCAGCCTTCAGCAACATTTCGTTCCTGTACGACTACTACGTGAGGGCGTTGATAATGGGACCCGCTTAACAATAGCAGAGCAAAAAATGCGATAATCAAAATTGCAATCACTGACATAGTAGAATGAAGGTTTGTAAAAGTGTACAATTCAGGCTATCAGCTCCGGAGCCTTTGCACCGTCTGAGAGATTCTTGTTCCGGTCTTCAACAGGATTGAGCCTGTCTTTGTATTTGCCGGGGAATTATGGTTGATTATTGAAAAACCTGAGACAAAAGTAAAGGGTGGTGTTCAATACAAATGCTATACGGTATAGATAGATTGTAAAATATTAATTTGATGTTTGGTTTTTATGTAAAATAAAATTTAACTATAGGGTATAGTTATTTGACCCTTTGTTACACGGTACCTTTGTCGCCCACATTAAAAAAAAGTACAATTCTCATTAAGTGTTATGAAATCTGTCTATTCAATTATTGAAGCTAGTCGCTTATTTCCGCTGACAATTTATTCTGGCTTTTACTTCGCAATAAAAAGCACAGGAGATGCCCATCCTTTTGCAGGCTCCTTCTCTCCATGGCATCTCCATTTTCATCATCCATTTCATAGCTGAAGCAGATTGTTGACTTCGGGTAATTTTCGGAATACCCACTGAAAAAATTCTGCTTAATCGATGTGCATCATATTTCGGATGCAAGGGCGTTTTTTTGTATTATTGTGCCCTGACAGCCCGGAATGTCATGTTTCGCCATGCCAACACATTTGTGGCAGCACTTTTGCGGGTAATATCCAGGCTGAAGCAATTCGCCTTGAGGTCAACATCTAAATACATGTCCAAAGTTCACCTAATCCAATCCTTCCCAAGCATACATCTCTTCCGGCCTTCACACTAAAATTGCATTGTCATGAGCAAGTTTGTTATAAACTATACAACACCGGAGCTGCAAGAATCTCAGGCAGCTAAGGACCCTTCAAATACGGTTAATATCGCAATTTTCGAAAGCCCTTTTGAAACACACAAGCAAATTATGGACGCTTGGGAAAAGTGGCCAACGATGAGTTTTGAAGAAAAACTTCAAATAGTAGAATTAACCAATCAAATTCTTCCAGACTCTTTTGAGAAGTCTCAATGGGATGAACACATAAACAACATGCGGAAGAATATCTATTTCGTACCCTCCTCGCTAACTTGTTTTGTGACCCTAAACACTGAAGGGCATATTTGGGAAACACTTAGCCGCTTCTTTGCCAACCAACAGGAATTACAAGGCGGGAACCCTACAAGTCTTGAGAACCTGAGTTTTCAGGGTGGAGATAGCGAGCAGACGTATTTATCCAGTTCGCTAATTGACAAGGTAAAATCGGTCCGAAAAAAGAATAATTGAGAAAATTTCAGGATGATCCTGTACTTATTTATGTCTACAAAACATGGATCATTCTGAGGAATATCGCCCAGTCAACTGCCATCGTGAAACGCTTAGAAAAGTGCTCCTGGCATTGTTCAATTACCCTGGTGCAGTGCCAATTGACCGTGGTTTTGGGTTTGTTTAACTCCACGCCAATTTGACCATTTGTTAAGTCTTTTTCCAGCATTAACTTCATGATCCTGATTTGAATAGCATTCAGTTTGAGTGTAGTCTCCAGGAAAAGGGGCATACTCAAGTTGAATAACTCGGCCTCTAGTTCAGGCATTTTTTCTGTCATTAGAAAAACCTCCGGTACCATTGGAACTGGTGGATGATAGATTGTCCACTCTTCCAGTATGATATATTTGTGTATGACGATGACCGGTATTGAATGCTCATCACAGATCACTATGCGATGTTCATGCTGGGCCCGGAACATTCGCCTGGAGGCATGTTGAACTACAATAGGTTTGTCTACATGCAACAGGACACCCTGAGGTTTTAAAAATTGGAAATTGTACAGGTTATGGAAGCCTTCAATCTGGGCTTCGTGGAGTGCCCCATAAGCCATGGGAACTATTTCCAACGATTTTTTGTACGTGAATTGATCCGCGCTGTATCCCAGGTGTTCGTGACCTTCAGTATGAATGATCTCGTTTCTGTTTACATCGCAAACAACGATCAGAACACGCCCCGACCATTTGTTGCCCCCCATGTGGGACAGATAGTCCAACAAAGATTTGTCAATCTTATTGACAGAGTGAGGGCGATGCTTTTTGAGGTAAGTAAATAACTTTTCAACAAGTGTAATATTTGGTCCCATATCTACCTGAATTTATAAGATTACAGAAAGCTTCTTCATGAGGGCCGGGTGTGGGACGGATTACGGCTTTATTGAGATTGGACGAAAGTATGCGATTTTAATAGAAGTAAAAAATATTTGCCGGAATTAATATAGTTAGTTCGAGAACTTTAACATTTGGCGAATTTTCTCTAAAAGTTGGATGGGAAAGGTGAGGGTTTTGAGTTGTTTTAATGTGATTTTGAGATTAATTTTGTGTAAATTTTTTAAAATATTATCTAATGCTGAATTTATTATCTAAAATGTTGAAAAAAATCCTTTAGATTCAGTAATTAATTGCAAATTTGCTTTTACTCTGTTTACATGGCTGCGTGTTGTATAATTAACCCGGTCATTCACAAAAAAGTTGCTACAACTTTTAAATTCCTGATGCTATGAACGAGCATGGAAAATCCAAACCAGGCCGACCTGGCGGGGAAAGTGTTCCCGATGACTTGCTGCAAATTATAAATACCTACCACTTCCCATCTGGATATCTGTTCAAGAATAAAGACTCCAACGAGCTTCGGGAGGGAGAATTGTCTGAAGCTGTTAGTGTTATAAGTAGTAAAATAAGGTCATATTTATTAAAGCACCCCAAGAGTTCCGTCGTTGCCAGCCTGATAAAGCCAAAACTTGGTGAAGCCTTTGACTCCTTCCTGAGTGGTAGCGTTAAACTTGACTTGCTGGATACAAAAACCTTGAAAAGGTGTTTGACAGGGCATAAGGCGTCAGAGTCAACCATTAATGTATTTAAGTCTTTTGAAATAGCGCTACTGCGGGAAAAGGAATTGAACAAGGAATTGTTAAGGGTGACGGGACTGTACTATTTATTTTCTACTCATAGCACCCAACCAGGCAGGTTTCAGATTTCCTTGCTGAAAATAGGAGAGGAAGAAAGTTTCCTTAAGTTTGTCAACAGTGAAAATGAAGTAGAAACAAAGACTCTTGTTGCAGATATTATCCGCAGTAATAATGTATTGCTGACACTAAAGGAGGATAAATTTGCCTTGTTGTTTTATGTATATATCGGACCTATCAACAAGCCGACTTTTCTTCAATCTGTAAATATCTATTGCAACAACTTCGGCAACACAATAGCTAACCTGGCAGTTTTCGCAAAGGTTAAGCCTATGGAAGAGGCGGCAGAGGAAATATTTATACATGAGTTCGTACCAAAAAGAGGCGCCAGCAAACTTCCTGAAAATCTGGTGTTTGCCAACGATGCTCTTTTGGTAGAGCAGGACACCAAGCTTCCAGTTTATAAGAACATCCAACATTTCCTTCAACATCGTTCAAAGCCGATTTCTACGCAGGTATATCAAAGCATCATTCCGTTTGACTTTTCCAAATCGGTAGCCATTCATCCTGGTCCCTATGGGCAGGAAGCCCGTTTTTACAATAAAACCAGGCAATATGTGGGGGAGTATGATATGTTTTTTACCGAGCGTTTTAAATCGGTAGAAGAAGCCGAATTGGGCCTGTACAAACAAAGTAAGGCGTTCTCCAGCGTTGGCGACGGCGTCTTAAACATTAGGATCGATGAGAAAACGGGGGTGCTTAAATGTTCGCTGGCTACCCGAAAGGGCAGCAATGGAGAAACATTGGTTCATGAGGGTTTTATCATAAATACCCGCCTGGGGATGTCACCTTATCTATTGATGTCTTTATACACAGGCGCCGATAGTGAAAGGTGCATCATTTTATTGGTAAAAATCATCGATGATAATAAAATGATCGGGTGTCATTTAATTGCTTATGAACCCTTGGGTAAACTGGGTGCCGGAGTGGTGATGATGGTGAAACGGCCAGAGGAAAGAGGCGAGGGTGAAGAGGCAAAGCCCAAAGCATTCCTTCCATCAGATCCCAATTTAAAAACGCCCTTAACCCGCCGGATAGTTAACTACCTCTCTATGAGAGATCAAAATCTGGTAATACCTCCGGAATATGAGGATCTGGAAAAAAAAGGAGCAGATCATCCGTATGAAGGTTTCTACAAATTATATAGTGTCAGGGACATAGGTAAGGGAATATCGGTAAGCTTGATGCAGATTTTTTGCAATGGATTTGTTTCACATGAGGACTCCTTTAAAGACATTGCCACCGGCAAGCTGGAAGATGTTGGAAGTATGTTGAATATAACCCTGAAGAATACCATAACAGGACGCACCGGGTTTTGCTGCATAAGCGTAAACCGACAGGAACTCCCGCAAAAAGCTCCTTGCTATTATGGCGGTTCGTTTGCTGGAGTTTCCCGGAAAAGCCCATCTATTCCCGTAGCCTCACAGTTTATCATGGAGTTTCTGGGAAAAGAAAAACCCGATGATTCTGAATGGCAAGCCGCTTGCCTTTCAGATAATCCTGAAGAAAGTAATACAGTACCAAAACAAATACGGGACTTCTTGTCAATCAAAACCACCAAACTTAGCTTTTCAAGGCAAATTTCTCAACTGGAAGACCTAAAATGAGAATCTTCTAACTCCGCACTCATCACTCCGCACTCATCACTCCGCACTCATCACTCCGCACTCATCACTCCGCACTCATCACTCCGCACTCATCACTCCGCACTCATCACTCCTTAGCGCTCTCCCCAACGAAATAATCCTCTCGGTTCTTGAACAGTATATTGAAAGTAGTCATACTGCCATAGCAGCGCGTAATGTACTGCTGGAGGTTTACCTTGTCCTCGTCATCCAGTTTTTTACTGGCGTTTATGGATTGTTCCAGCACACGCAAGCGATCACGCATCATCACAATTTTGTGGAAGAATGTATCAATGGGAATCTCTTTTGGTTGAACCCCGTCTGCTTGCAGGATCATTTTCCCGTTTTTCCAGCGGTCGCCCAATTCCACCTTTTCCAGGCTGACGCCAGACCAGGCTCTCAGGATTTTAACCAGTGCTTTTTCGGCCTCCGAAAAAGAAACGGATTCTTCAACCGGTATTTGTTCTATTACTTGCCAGTTGTTGTATTCCTTGCCTACCATTTTTATTCCGAATTGGGTAAAGCAAACTTCATAAGCTGCTACGTGTAGCCGGATGATAACCCCTTCGCCAAAAGCAGGGTGTTTAATGCGGGAGCCAATGCCTAAAAATTCCATGAATTGTATTGTGGTTTGATTTGTGAGTATTGAGAGGGGCAAAGATATACCTTGATTTATGTGATTTGTTTGATTTATCCGGTGTGATTGTTGATTCATTGTTTGTTACTGGGCAATAATGTACATCTAAAATCATCGCTGGAGCTTTGCCTTGTTTGCAATCCAACGCATTCAGAAAAGATGGACATCCATGCAAGTTATATTTGAGCTATCCTGTATTTTCCCGTTTCAAATTCAACGACTTCCTGGAAAACAGGATTTTTCATGAGAAGATATTGCCGAAATTGTCACTTTCCATTGCCTGAGGATGCCCATTTCTGTCCGGATTGCGGGCAAAAGAACAGCGATGGCAGAATTACCATGCGCTCCATGCTGGTGAATCTCTGGACTAATACCTTTCATTTGGAAGGGAAATTTATCCGAACCTGCTGGCAGTTGTTTATCCCCGCCAAAGTAACCATTGAGACATTTAAGGGCAGACAGAGCCGGTACCCACACCCATTGAGGATGTTTGCGATCGTGATGTTTTTCTTTCTGTTAATGTTCAATCATATGTTTGGTGATAGACCTATGGACAGCGATGGTGCGTCATTCACCATTTCCGACAAGGTTGAGCTTGAGGATGGAACCAAAACTGTACGGAAAACAAATCTGACCAATTTTGACAAAATAAAATACAAGGTAATGGTGATGGATATGCAGCATTACTTCGATTCTTTGCCAGATTATCTGAAAACTCCTGTAAGCAGAGAGGCCATGGACAGTGTGCTTGCTAATAGCAGCGTTAAAAATGGCATAACCAATCTGAGTTTGCTGGATTCCCTGGGAGAGAAACTGGACACAACAACCATTGTATTGTTGACCAGCACAAAGTTGCGTATCGCCACCATTGATCTGGTTAGATACACACCGGAGGAGATCATACAATTGTACGGCATAAAAGGATGGTTTGACAAGATATTGGTGAAGCAAACCGCTAAGTCATTTAAAAACCCTACGGCGCTTGTGAATGCCGTGTTAGGAAGCATGACCTGGACCATTCTGGCACAGGTGAGTTTCATGGCGATCTTGCTTTCATTATTGTTCTGGAAACAAAAACGCTACTTCGTTGAGCATTTTCTGTTTTTATTGCACTACCACACAGGATTGATGTTGGCACTTTTGCTGGTGCTGGCTGGAAAGGCGCTTCAATTGTGGGGAGGGCTTATGGTGGTCCTGTGGGTCGTTTGGGCTTTGGCAGCCTTGTACTTAGCCATGCGTCGTTTCTACAATAAAAGTACACTAAAAGCTTTGGGATTCTGGCTGGTGTTTACCTTTTTATATGTGGTAAGCTTTATCGTATTATTTAGCGTGGGTATGTTGCTCGTCTTTGCCTTATACTGAAATGAAGCACTTAGCTTTGCGGCATGTTTGAAATGCTTCGCAAAGACTCGGATTTTCCGGAACCATTTCCCAAGGGATTTATCATTTTGCTCAACAAACCATTCTCCTGGAGTTCATTCGACGTGGTGAATAAGGTGCGGTATATGCTGGCAAAAAAGCTACAGCTGAAAGCAAAAAAGGTAAAGGTTGGACACGCGGGTACACTTGATCCGCTGGCAACCGGATTGCTGATTCTATGTGTTGGCGATTACACCAAAAGAATTGAATCGCTGCAAGTGATGCCCAAATGTTACACCGGCGTAATCACTTTTGGCGCCACTACGGCTTCCTATGATCTGGAAAAGGAACCTGATACCTTTTTCCCGACAGATCATATAACCAACGAGCTGATACAACAAACCCTCCCTGATTTTATTGGAGATATCCAACAAGTACCGCCGGTTTTTTCAGCGATAAAAATAGATGGAGAGCGTATCTATAAAAATGCCAGAACCGGAGAGACGGTAGAAATACCATTCAGGCAGGTCAGAATAGATTCTTTTGAAGTAGGGGAATTGCATCCGGTTTCCGGTAAGCAAGACAGGCAGACTGACTTTGCCGGCAAAAAAAGCAAAATAATCATGCTGCATCCTGATTATGAACAGGGCATGCAAATTGATTTCGAAGTTCGCTGCGGAAAAGGAACCTATATCCGGTCATTGGCCAATGACCTTGGACAGGCACTGGGAAGCGGGGCGTATTTAAGCAGTTTAACCAGGACTGAGACAGGTGGTTTTAAACTGGAAGATGCCTGGGAGATTGAAGAGCTGGAATCCTGGTTTGAGCGTTCCAGCCAATAAGCACCAGCCAGCCAAACCCTATGGCGTTAATGCTTCCGTGCCATATTTTCATATTTGGAATCTGGAAAAAAGGCATTGGATAATAAAACCTCAGGGCGTACATAGCCGCCATGCACATACCTGCAAAAAGGCAGATCGAGCTAATACCCCAACACCATCGGGATATTGAATTGATTTGTTGGTGAAAGGCCATTTTAACATGCTGGTATCCCAACAGCAAGGCAAGCATTACGAAAAACAGTCCTGAGCCCGACTCGATCCAGGATGGCATGCCCAATTTACTGGCTGTTATACCAAAAGCCACCAGCGGCATACCTGCAATCAAACCCAGTCCTAAGAATCTGTTTGACCTGTTATTATTGAACTGCAATAACTTGTACCCTGCGGTGGCAAAAACAAATCCGGCCACATGAAAATGAGCCGCTGTAAGCGTGACTATGACTGGGTCAAAATCCCATGGTTGAAACCCTGCTAAACTACAAAGAGCCCAAAATGCGCCCGTTGCCCAATATCCCAGCGCAAATACCCTTACGAGTTCCAATAAATTGAATCTGGAAAAAGCCATCATATCTACTGCTGCCGTAATAGCCAATGATGCCGACAGGATCAGATAGGGTAGGGCGAGCAAATCGGAAAAACCTGTACCTGGTGTATCTATCAAAAATGACAAACAAAAAGCTGCCACCATCAGCCAGTACCAGGAACGCCACTTAATTCCCAAAAGAGGTACGCCAATTGGAATCAACACCATAGCGGCAAAAACTACCAGGAGGCGCTCCCAACTTTCCTGGATGTACTCTGCCCCTGCAATTGGTAGCAGGGATAACCAAATTAGAAGTGTTATTGCTGGTTTTAAATAAATAAAACTGACTTTCTGGTTATTGTACAACATGTATAAAATTGGATGGCTTATCCAGATATCTTTCGCTTAAAGGAAGGTTCGGGATATTTATTCCGCCGCGCTTGCGTCTTTTTTGACCAAGCGCACGATACGTGAGCATCTGGGGCAGGTATAAATTGATTAAGACCATTATATATTAGACACATTGACTTTTATTGAGGCCGTTAAATACCCCGCGTAGTATTGCGCTTGGTCAAAAAAGACGCAAGCGCGGCGGAGGAGTCGCGTGTTATGACAAATGGTTTGTGCGATGTAATACCTCCTCGTTTCGTTCCACAAAAGCCAACATGGATCTTTTCGAATCAGCCACAAATCTTCGCTGGTGAAAACGAGCCAGCGGGTATCCAAACCTCGCCATCCAGTGTCTGGGTTTTGAAAAAGCCTTGATCACGTATTGCACCTGCCCGTCGGGCAACTTTTCAACCATAAACAACTCCTCACCCTTTTCGACATGCCCGGGAAGTGTTCCATAAGCAAATCCAAATTTGTTTTCAGTGTCTAACACATATACGATGCGACAAGCGTTGATCCACCACATACCGGCTACACGGGCGACCATGGAAACTACTACATCTGTTTCAATTGGCAAGGGGGCAGGGTGTACATAAGCCCAGGCTCCCGGAAACATTTTCCATTGTTTTATAGCTTCCCGGGCAGCTTGCCAGGCTTTTTCTCCATTCCCAAGCACCTGTACGTTTAGATCATTGTCGTAAGAGGGAATCCTCTCATCACCTTTGGTGCCATTTACTTCGTGATAGGAGAAGGGCAGTGTTTTCTGTTCATTCAGAAAATTCAGCAATAGCCGGTCGGTTGGTCTGGACAACTTAAACATGAACCCAAAACAAATAAAATGGTCATTGGTTTGCGTTGGTTATTGATTGCGGGATAGACTTGAATGTGTACCCTGATTCACTATAAAAGTCCAATATTTTGGGCAACACATAGCGAAGGTTTTTTTCCGCCTTCAGGCTGTCGTGCATCACGATTATTGAACCGGCTTTCGCATTTCTCAACACATTATTCAAACACACTTCCGGTTTCAAATTGGCAGAAAAATCACCACTCAGCACATCCCACATTACGATTTGATACTCTTTTTTTAGTTGCCTAAACTGTTTGGGACTTATCCGGCCGTAGGGTGGGCGAAACAGATTTCCAGATACCAAGTCACGGCATTTGTTCACATTTTCCAGATAATGATCATTATGATTAGTCCAGCCATTCAAATGGTTAAATGTGTGGTTGCCGGTGGCATGTCCCCGCTGAATAAGCTGGCTGTATATTTCCGGGTGTTTGCGAACATTGTCTCCCACGCAAAAGAAGGTAGCTTTTGCCTGGTATTGATCGAGTGTTTCCAATACCCAGGGGGTGATTTCAGGGATGGGGCCGTCGTCGAAGGTGAGGTACAGACTTTTATCTGTTCCCGACATCTTCCAAATCATTGATGGAAGTAAAAATTGAATAAAAGTGGGTGTTTTGGCTAAAAACATGATACTTGCAAATGTAAAAAGGCGACGCTTTTGAAAGACTGACCTTAATCATTTCAGCGGGCAAACATAAAACGCTTATTTTTGCTCCGCAAGTAACGCGACGGCTGAAGCAGCACAACTCGGTCGCCGCGTTTTTCATTCCATAGCATTGCTTTTTCAAATAATGACAAAAGTTCGAGTAAGATTCGCTCCTTCACCAACCGGGGCATTGCATATAGGCGGAATCCGCACCGCTTTGTACAACTATCTTTTTGCAAAAAAACATGGTGGTACTTTCATTTTACGCATAGAGGATACTGATCAGGGCCGTTTTGTACCTGGCGCTGAAGAGTACATCATAGAAGCATTGAACTGGGTGGGATTGACACCCGAAGAAGGACCTGGTTTTGGTGGTGAATTTGGCCCATACAGGCAAAGTGAGCGAAAGGAGATTTACCACAAATATGCGCATGAACTCGTCGGACTTGGAAATGCCTACTATGCTTTTGATACACCCGAAAGCCTGGAGGCACTTCGCAGTGCTGAAGCCAATTTTACCTATAACCACACGGTGCGCGATGGTTTGGATAACAGCCTGAACAAAGGCATGGAATATGCTGAAAAGCGCATAGCAGCAGGTGACGCCTATGTCATCCGTCTGAAAGTAACGCCGGGTGAAACCGTGCATATTCCCGATCTGGTTCGCGGAGACGTAATGGTACAGAGCAGCGAATTGGATGATAAAGTACTCCTCAAAGCAGATGGTATGCCTACTTACCACCTGGCCAATATTGTGGATGATCATTTGATGGAAATTACGCATGTGATCAGGGGAGAAGAATGGCTTCCAAGTGCTGCGCACCATGTGTTGCTGTACCAGCGTTTCGGTTGGACAGATACGATGCCGAAATTTGCGCATTTGCCGTTGATCCTGAAGCCGGTCGGCAATGGGAAACTAAGTAAACGGGATGGCGCCAAATTCGGAATGCCCGTTTTCCCGCTCGACTGGAAAGGGCAATCAGAAGAAGAGTTTTTCCAGGGTTTCAGAGAAGCCGGGTTCATACCCGATGCCGTGGTGAATTTCCTGGCTTTGCTGGGCTGGCACCCGGGTGACGATCAGGAAATATTCACCAGAGAAGAGTTGATCTCTGCGTTTTCAGTAGAACATATTGGTAAAAGCGGAGCCCGCTTTGATTTTGAGAAAGCGAAATGGTTTAACCATAAATATATTCAGGATCTAGGAGACGCGGAACTGATGAATTTTGTAAAGCCACTTGTGCAGGCCAAAGGATACAAGGTGTCAGACGAATATTTGCAAAAAGCCCTGGCAATGATGAAGGAAAGGGTGACTTTTTTGTCGGATTTTGTCGAGGAAGCGTACTATCTGTTTGAACCGGTGAGAAAATACGATGAGGAATCCATTGCAAAAAAATGGAATACAAACTTAGGCCCGTTTTTTGCTGGGTTGAAGGATATTCTGGTTACTTTTGAGCCTTTTTCAAGTCTATCTTTAGAAGATATGACAAAAAAAATGATGCTTGAAAGTGGTTTCAAACCGGGAGAAATTCTGCCAATGCTTCGAATTGCCCTGGTAGGAACCATGAAAGGACCCGCCGTTTTTGACACGGCCGAATTATTAGGCAGGGAGGAAACGATTAGTCGGGTAGATTCATTTTTACAACACGTCCAGGCAAATTGATTATTGGTTTGCCATGCTCAAAACAAACAGAGCCGCCACCGGATACAAGTATTTAATCAAAACAAGCCATTTATAGACAGTGCCAAATTAATAAACAGGTGTCTATCATTTTTTACCATAATCCATTTTAATCCCATGATTGCACCATTCACTTGAACTACCCGGTCGAATCCCAATCGCCGGCAACGCCACGTCCAAATATGACAAACCGGTTGCACGAAAAACTATGGACATATACTTACTGTGCAGGTATTTTACTATTCTTAGCCTGTAATCCGCGTCTGGCTGCTCAGCCCGGTTTCTTCAACTTTAATTATCCCGGGCCCGACACACTGGCAGTAGGCCCTGATTGTAATTTGTCCCTTCAAGGCAATATTCCCAATCCAACCGTTACGTCTACCATTGGAGCCAACATCATTACTTCGCAATTCGACGCGGTTAACTCCGGATTCGCATTCTCTGATCTGTTCTCCGCAGAAGAAACTGCCCATGTTTTCTGGTTTGTAGAAGACGATATGGGACATTCCCATACTTTTGAGTTTTTCATCTTTTTTGTGGACTTGAGCCCGCCAACTTTCGACCTGACGGGTGTTAACGATACGCTGTTTTTTAACTCAATAGCTGAGGTCCCACCGCCTCCGATGATTCCTATTACAGACAATTGCACGGGTATTGACACCGATTTCGTACAAACAGACCCTCCTGCTATTTGTGAAGCAGGAACCTTTACCAGAACCTGGACCGCAACAGACGGTTACGACAATACAAGCACCTTTACCCAAACCGTCATCATTTCCGCAGACGTCACGCCGCCAACCATCATTGTTTTTCCGCAAAACGGCTCGGCGCCCTGTTCAACCCTGGCTACCTCCTATCCAAATTGGCTGGCAGCGCAAATGGCCGCCTTTTCAGCTCAGGATCCTTCGGGTATTCAATCCCTCACCAACAATGGTCCTGCCTCATTTCCTCCAGGTTGTACCGTTCCACTTACGGTTACTTTTAAAGCAACGGACAATTGCAATTTCATGATTCCTACAACGGCTGTGTTTACCACATCCGACAATATGGGGCCGGTGGTTGTAGATCCACCCCTGGATACAATTGCCTATTGCTCATTTGGAGGAAGTCATTTGACGAAATTGTATGAATGGATCAATAAAAGAGCTTACAGTACGGTATATGATACTTGTTCGACGCCGATTAATTATGCCATGAAAATCAATGGCAATGTGGTAGATTCGAGTGCGGTGGTGGCGGCATTCTGGGCGTCATTCAACAGTCCTTGTGCTACACAAATGATTGGAGGTCAAATGGTTGATCAGGTTTCAGCCTTTGTAAAGGTGGATTTCTTTGCAACAGATGCCTGTGGAAATGAAACCTTTGTCGGAAATGCAGCCTTCGCCGCTGTCGACACCATTCCCCCAATGTTGGCCGGCACCAATACATTTGAACAATGCGGAGGTGGAAATGATCAAATGGCCCTGCAAAGCTGGATCAATTCCAAAGCAGGGGCCAGCATTAACGACGATTGTTCCATTCCATTCTGGATTAATTTCTCTTATCTGAGTTCCAGCGGTGAATCCGGAACCGGATCCTTCAATTCCGGACCATTTCCCACAGTTGCCGCCAACAATTGCAATTGGTGGGTGGATGTTACTTTCTATGCCGGCGATGAATGTGGGAATCACAGCAATCTGACATTGCGTTTTCAGATTTTTGATAGTCAGCCACCTGTCTTTTCCGGATTGGCGCCCGACATTACGGTTTATTGTCCTGATCCGTTACCAACCGTTCCGGCTGCTACCATCACGGATAATTGCGACTTAAGTCCTGCCATTACATTTACAAGAGTATATCAGGATAGCCTGTGCGACGGTTCATACACGGTGTTCACCACCTGGATGGCAACCGATGATTGTGGCAATACAGCAACCGCTACCCAAAACATTTTTGTAAGAGATACGACCAAACCTGTTTTTACCTTAGTTCCTACAGGGATAATCATCAACTGCGACACTTTTGCCTTGCCTCCCGATCCTGTTCAGGGAATCAATATCAATGCTACTGACGTTTGCAGTCCTGTGGTGGACATCAGCACCCTGGTGACTTCCTTTCAAAACCCTAACCCGGCGCTTTGCAGTCATTACTCCTACGAGATAGTACGCACATTCACCGCAACCGATGAATGTGGCAATACAAGTACTGCTACCCAACTGATAACCGTTCTGGATAACCATCCGCCGATCCCAACCGGCGTGTTGGACACTACGGCATTGTGTAGCGCCATGGTGCCTTTCCCGGCACCAGCTCCAATTGGTGTTGATGGTTGTGGCAGCCCTGTAGCCCCATCAAGTTTCATCAACACCGACACCATTCCAGGGGCTTGCGCCGGAGATTATACCCTAATTCTGAACTGGATTACCACTGATGTGTGTAACAACCAGACTTCTTTTGTTCAACTGGTGCATGTGGTGGATACGGTGGCGCCGCAACTAACAAACCTGCCAGAGGATGTTACTGCGGAATGCGATGCCATTCCCGACCCGCCAAATACCGCCACGTTTAATGGCGTTGACAATTGTGCTGCTGCAGTTGAAGTGAATTTGGTGGAAACAGAAATAAGAAATCCGGATACGAGTAACTGCGATCATTGGACGAATTATATTCTCAGAAGGGAATGGATAGCCACTGACGACTGTGGTAATGCCCGTACTTACACCCAAAATATCCAGATTACAGATACTCAGGCACCTATCCTAATACCGCCCACAGCCATTACCTATTCCAATGATCCGGATGATTGTGGTATAACAACAATGATTCCAGCGCCCTTGTCCGTGACGGATATTTGCACTTTTGGTGAGACGATGGTGTTGTTAAAAGATACTATAGCCATAACTGGGATTGCAGGCAATCTTCCAGTTGACACCATAGTATATGAGTTTGCCATACCAAACCTGCCCCCTAACCAGCCGGCTGTATCGAATGTTAGTCTGACAATTTTTATTGATTCAGGCGATGTTGATCAGGTGGCAGAGTTTTTCAAAATATTTGGTGAAAGCGGTACTCAACTGGGGACAACGGCGACTCTTCAAAACAATGGAAGTTGTCCTTCTACCATGGCGACTTTGATCATTCCGGCCAATCAATTTAACCAGTGGACTGCGGACGGTGTGCTTACCCTAACCCTGGCTCCAAATGGAACAGGTCCGGCGGCCATTAACCCATCATGCCCTAACAGCCGAACCAGAGCGAATCTTTCTTATAATTACACATCGGCTAATGTGCCTCTTGATTTAAGTTACTCCCTTGATGGTGGCTCATTTTCTCCTTACCCGCCTCCGGGGAATACATTCCTGGAAGTTGGCTCGCATACTGTGACATACCTGGCTACAGATTGTGCCGGGAATAGCAGTACGGCAAGCGTACAGATACAGGTGAATGATGTACAGCCGCCAAGCATTGCGGCACCTGCTGCCATTACAACATATATAAGTCCCGGAGCTCTGATTTGTAAGGATACGGTAATTCTTCCGTTTCCAAACATCACAGAAAATTGTCAGATGTCGGGGCATGTTAATAAGTCTTCATTATTCCCACTTCTAAACTTTGTAACCGATCCGGACGCACCCGATTTTGTTCCAGACAGTCTGACGCTGGCCATATCCGGATTGACACCCAATGCTGTCGGCCCGGGTGTACTCAGCATCAAATTCAAAGGCCAGAATGACGACTCCAGAGAGTTCTTTAACATTTTCAGGAACCAGACTTTTTTAACTAGTACAGATTTTGGAACACCTGCCGGGGAATGTGTTGATACCGTCATAACTACCTACGTAGCGACTGCGGCTCAAATAAACTCCTGGGCAGCAACTGGTACGGCCATATTTAAGGCAAAACCCAATCTGGATGTAGGCCCTTTATTTGACAACGACTTTATAAACCCATGTGGGGCACTACTACCCGATCAAACGGATGGAGTGAGTCGTATTCAGGCAATGCTGGAGTACAATTACGCCATAATAAGTTTCAGAGTAATTGATTCCGGAAATTCGGTGGTGGCTTCAGGTGGTATTCAGGGAAACAATACCAGCGTGGTGCTGAGCCCGGGAACCTATACTGTTGAATATACCACAACGGACAACGCGGGTTTGATGGGTATTGCCACCTTCCCATTGATTGTGAAGGATACCATTAAACCAATGGCAAAATGCAGTGCTCCCATCATTATTTATACCAATCCTTCAGGCACTGACTATACATTGTTACCCTCCCAAATCAACAACGGAAGTACAGACAATTGCTCTGGCAATCTTACTTATGCGCTTTCAAAAACCAAATTTACCTGTAATGAGGCTGGGAACAATTTTGTGGTGACTTTAACCGTCACTGATGCATCTGGTAACACTTCCACCTGTTCTACATTAGTATTGGCTCAGATTGAGCCGCTGGTACCTACAACGCTACCGACATGTGAAGGAGATACCCTTTTCCTTTTTGCCAATGCGCCTCTACCAGGTCCGTATACCTACTCTTGGACAGGCCCAAATGGTTATATGGCCAACAATATAATAAACCCGATCAGACTTAATGCTCAGCCAGACTTCCAGGGTAACTATACGCTTACCATTACAGGGACTTCGCTTTGTATGGTTAGTGGTACTGTAAATGTTCAATTCGCAAATCTGAATACACCAACCATCAATCCCAATGGCGTAAAATTTTGCACAGGAGATAACATTGTGCTGGGAACAACTTTCCCTTCGGGTCCAACCGTTACTTATATGTGGTACTCGGATTCAATGGGTGTTGGGACCTTATTAGGCACTACAAGCGGTAACACATTTACTATATTCAGTCCACAGCCAGGACAGTACCACTATTATCTTAAAGTAAAAGTTGGAGATTGCTTAACCCCCAGTTCCTTAATTGCAACCATTGACGTTTACGCCCGGCCTCCTGCCATTGTCAATGACGATTCAATAACGATTTGTGCCAACGATCCACTTGTACTTGGAACCCCGGTTTCCGGGAATGGCATAACCTATATGTGGAATGGTCCGGGGTATATGAGTACCAATCAGAACCCCACCGTTTCCAACTCTGCTACTGTGGCTAATTCTGGCATGTATGTACTCACCACCAAGCAAAATGGCTGTGAGTCAATTCCAAAAGACACCACGGTTGTATTGGTGAAATACACCCCGCCAACCCCGTCCATATTAGGCGTGGACATCAACAAGCTTTGTGTAGGTGATACCATTTTTCTAAATGCATCTGTTGGTGGCAGTCCATTGCCAGATTATTATGAATGGATGGATCCGATGACAAATACAATTGTTACGGGCAGCAATAAAATGTTGATCATACCGAATGCCTCGGCTATTCACAATGGAAACTGGAGAGTGCGGGCAGGATATGATAACTGTTTTTCTCCCTGGTCCGCTCCGTTTGGGATCAATGTTGAATCCTACCCGCTTGTAACGGCCACGGCGAGCACACCGACTGTTTGTCAGGATTCAATATTGACGCTTTTTGGCTCTGCTTCTGGGAATGTGACAAGCTGGAACTGGACATATCCGATTTCCGGTGGTTCATTTCAACAAAACCCGATTGTTAATCCGGGTCAACCTGGAGTTTACACATTGATTGGTAGTACTGCAAACATGTGTGCAGATACCGCAACGGTTATGGTAACCGGGGGCGTAGGACCCATCGTCAACGGCATAACTGTGAATGCGCCAACTTGTGCAACGGGCATGAATGCAGCGACACTTACGCCGAATATGCCTGTTATGAACCCCTCTTTTTCCTATAGCTGGACATTTAACGGCAACTCTTTTTCCAATGTGCCCGTTTTGAATTTCAATCCGGTCGTTGCGGCAACTCATAACGGGACCTACGTACTTACAGTTAAAGATACATTTGGATGTCCTTCTACTCCTGTTTCAGCAGTACTTAACGTTCAGCCATATATCGAAACTCCTGGTTTGATGATATCACCTAACCCGGTTTGTGCAGGAGACTCGGTGACACTGTCGATCACAAATCCAACAGCATATAATGGCGGATCGATGTTTCATTGGATTAGACCCAATGGAATGGATACTGTAACAACCGGACCACAATTAATCTTAACCAACGTTCTGGTAAGTCAGTCTGGAAACTACAAAGTATTTGTAAGTCAAGGGCTTTGTCAATCGGTACTTTCAGCTTCAAAAACCCTGGTGGTAAACCCAATTCCAGCAAATCCGGGACCAATCAGTAATCAACCGGTTTGTGAGCATAGTACTTTGACTTTGAATGCCACAAACCCGCCGATACCTGGTGCAACCTATTTTTGGGATGGACCCGGATTCCAGGCAACTGGGTTAAGCCAAATGCTTGTAGACGCCAGCCTCAGTTTTGAAGGATACTACAAGTTATATGTTGTAGTGAATGGATGTGCCTCTCTTACTGATTCTGTGCTTGTTGATGTGCTTCGCAAACCAAAGACCCCAATTATTTCTCCACCGGATAACACTACACAACAGAACCCGAAATTGATTTGTGTGGAGAATTTGACGACATCGGATTTTATTACGGTAAAACCTGTTTCCCAGACATTTGGAGCCATTTATACATGGATAAGTGCAGGAGATACGGTACAGAGTTCAGGAAGCCCCACACTTAATTTCCTGGATCTTTCATCTGATTTACTAGCACCTGGTCTGCACAGCTATCAGGTAGTGGTTTGGAATGAGGACAATGCAAATGGAGACGGGTGTAATTCGGATCTGTCCAATACAGTGTGGATAAGATTTGATACCATTCCGGACAATTCAGCACAAACTGTAGATAACCATAACGCTTGCCGGGGTAACAACATTCCATTGGTTGCCATACCTCCTTCGGGTAATATCACAGGAATGTGGGCCCAAATTGGAGGTCCGACTCTTACCAATGGCAATTATTTCAATTTTGATTCACCCAATGCCTTTTTCAATGGCGTAGCCGGAAATCCAATTAACAAGTATTCGTTTACCTGGACGCTCAGCAGTGGAGGTTGTAAAAACTTCAGTGTGGATACCCTTATGATAAGTGTTGTGCCGCCAGAAACAGCTCTGGCAGGAGTGAATCAAAGAATCTGTAGCGGAGAAAATGTATTCTTGAACGCCACGCAAGGCCTGTACTCGCCTGGGATATGGATGCAAATGGGGCAAATTGGTGTAGATATTACAGATCTAGATGAGCCAATGTCGCCTGTAACAGGTCTCAATATGGGAAACAGGTATGTATTTGTGTGGAAGCTGGAAGACATAGGTTGTGGTACGCCGGCAGATACTGTATTTATCGATTATCTGACTACCATTCCAGATATTTCAGGCCAACCAATCGTTTGCACAGTTGAAAATATTGTTAATCTTTCAGCACATGGTATTCAACCCTGGGAAACCGGAAAATGGACAAGCCCGGATCCAACGCTGGAATTTGATCCAATGAATGCTTCCATTACAACGGTCCGCAATCTTAAACCCGGTGATAACATAATCTATTGGACGACCAATAATGGATATTGTGGAGATAAATCCAGAGATACATTTGTGGTCAATTATCAAATATTCCCCAAAGCTGTAAACGATTTTGTACCGGTGCCATTTGGAACTGCTACCCAATTCCAGGTACTGACAAATGACATGCTGCCCCAAGATCCACCTGTTGTAACCATTATAGTTCCACCTATGAATGGTACAATTATAGATAATCCATCAAATGGCGCGTATGTATACAGGCCCAATTCAGGTTTCACAGGAGAGGACGCCATGGTCTACAAAATCTGTAATTCCAAATGCAATGATGCCTGTAGCACAGCTACCGTAACATTCCAGGTTGGAGATGCTGGCGCCTGCGAAATACCAAGCATCATTACACCCAATAACGATGGCTTGAATGATGCCTTCATCATTCCGGCAGAATGCTATTTCTTTGGTGAAGGAGAGCGAACGAAAATTGAAGTAACTGTATTTAATCAATGGGGCGATTATGTGTACAACAACCCGGATTTCAAACTTGATGTGGATTCCTGGGATGGTAAATACAATGGCTCCGATCTGCCAGCGGGAACGTATTACTACGTGATAAAGTTTGTTGACTCCGGAGAAAAACCACAGGCCGGATTTTTGCTAATCCAGCATTAGAAACCGATTTATGAGAAAACTCTACATTGTCCCACTGGCAATTTTGTTTACACTTACTGCAACTGCTCAACAAGAGCAGATGTATACGCAGTTTATGTACAACAAACTCGCCTACAACCCCGGCTCGGCAGGCAGTTTTGTATCCCCAACCCTTACTGCCGTTTATCGCCATCAATGGATAGGCTTGGAGGGCGCTCCAAATGCTCAGGTGGTATCTTACACACAGCCCCTGCTAAACAACCGGGTTGGACTTGGAGGTACTATTTCACGGCAGCAGATCGCCATTACCACCAACATTACCTTTGATATTGCTTACGCCTATCGTCTGGAATTAAAGCGAGGAACCTTTGCTGTTGGCCTGCAAGCGAGCATGCGTAATTTCCGTCAAAATTGGGGGGATGATCGCATAAGAGCGGTCGATAACCTTGATCCGGCGATTCCTGTACAACCAAGGAGCAAGTTTTTGCCAAATTTTGGTGCTGGAGTTTATTATGCAGCCTACCACGACAAATGGTTTGCCGGCTTGGCCATCCCGCGATTAGTACGCAACAGCATCGATTTTTCTGAATTCGGGACGGAATTCTCTAGAGAGGTTCAACACATCAATGCTATGGGAGGCATGACCTTTAAGCCAGATAAAGACCTCACCATAACGCCTCAGGTCCTTTTCAAATATGCTATTGGGGCACCCTTTGATGCAGAAGCTAATGTGAGCGCCCTGTTAAAGCATAAGTTTTTAGGTGGACTTACCTACCGGGTTGGTGGAGATACCAATGGACTGGGGGAAAGCCTGGATGTTATGTTGGGTATTCAGGCAACCGATAATTTGTTTTTGTGTTTATCTTATGATATTGGGCTGACGCGCTTGCGCAAATTCAACAATGGTTCAGTAGAAGCCTGTGTGCGTTGGTGGTTTACTCCTCCAGGCGTAATAACTACAATTGAATCAGATACACCCTATTAATGCTGCCGGAGTTGATGGATTTTAACACATTGTAAAAATCCTAAACACGTCCTTAATTTTGCAATACAACACATATTCATTCGTTTGACTAAAATGATTCGCAAGGTAATCCTGTTACTTCCGCTCTTCTTTCTGGCACTGGCCTGGAATAGCACCGCCCAAACCTCTTCTAAAAGCAAGTCGAAGGAACGTTTCCGTGAAAGAGACGACCGACGTTATCCGGTACGGCTCGATAATGCATCCATTCTGAATTTACCCGGAACAGATAACTCCCCAGCTTATTACGACAACGGGATCATTTTTGTAACGGCACGGGCCAAACGCGGACCAAGGGATGAGCGTACAAACGAACCGTTCAAGGAGCATTATTTTTCTGCTTTTGATGCACTTGGAAAACTACTTCCTCCGCAGAAGTTTGAATTTAATGCACTCAAGAAATCGAGCTTTCACGAAGGGGCCGTCTGCTTCTCCCGCGATTTTAAAACCGTTTATATGTCGCGGAACAACAACAAAGACGGGGTTATACAGGCGAGTAAAGACGGGCGTTCCACTCAAAAAATATACAAGGCTTATTACGGCTTTCCAGACTGGACCCGGCCGGAAGAACTTCCATTTGATAGCGACGACTATTCCTGTATGCACCCAAGCCTGAGTACCGATGGCAAACGATTGTACTTTGCATCGGATATGCCGGGCGGTTTCGGTGGTTTTGATCTATACGTTGTTTCGAAAGATAAAGAAGGAAACTGGGGCAAGCCTATAAACCTGGGACCAAACATTAATACCGACAAACAGGAGTTGTTTCCATTTATAAGCTTTTCAGGTACCTTATTCTTCTCATCCAATGGACGCGACTCCACGCTGGGGGGCATGGACATCTATTTTGCGAATAATCCACTAAACAACCCGGAAGAAATTGTCAACCTGGGAGAACCTTTCAATTCTGATGGGAACGACCATGGTTTCATTATAGATGAAGATGGCCACAGCGGTTATTTTTCCAGCGATCGAAAAGACCTGGGTTATGGTAAGGACGACATATTTCAGTTTTTTGCCCCTAAAGGTATAGAAGGAACGGGCTTGCCGGAGACAACCTCTGCTACCATTTCTGTGATCGACCAGAAAACAGGAGAAGCCATTCAGGGCGCTGAAATAAGGGTGTTACATCCTTCGGATGATGGTTTTATCAGCAGCAGTAGCGACAGCACCTTTTACACACTGGATTTGGTGCAAAGGCAGGATGATCCAAATGCCTATACCATGAAACTCGTTCGTAAAGGCGCCTCAGAACTGGGTGTCCCGACATTACTTTCAAACGTGGAAGGAAAGGCACTTACCGACTTTACCAGGTATAAGCAATACCTCATCATCGTTAGCGCTAAAGGGTACACTGCCCGCGAACAGTTCTTGTTTGTAGATTCAGATGAGGATCAGCGACTAAACTTTAAGATGGTGACCGAACCACCGTGTTTACGAGCTGGTGGAATTGTACTGACCACTGGATTTAGCACCCGGATAGCGAATGCCAGAATCAGGTTTACCCACCGGACAACCGGGCATACTGAAACGGTGCGTACCACCTGGAGCGGAGAGTTTGATGCCTGTTTGCCTTTCGATGGCGAATACATTGCCTATGTGGAGAGGAACGGTTTTAAGTCGGAAAATTACAGGCTTGAAGCATCATCAGGCCAAACAGCTTTTAATGAAATTCGCTTGCAACCACTAGCCGACCTGGCCTCAGAAGAAGAAGTTATGCCGTTGGCAAATGGTTTGGTAGAAGGCTCTGTGTTGGTGCTGGATAAGATATTTTATGAGTATAATAAAACAACCCTCAACCAGGGAGCTGTTCGGTACCTGGATGCCATACTCGATTTGATGAAGCGCTACCCGGATATGGAAATCGACCTGATTTCTCATACAGATACCCGGGGCGATGCTCGCCTGAACATGGAATTGACAGTTGAGCGATCCAAAAACGCGAAGACTTATCTGGTGTATAAAGGCATTGATGAGAAACGGATAAATGCGATTGGTAAGGGTGAAACCGAGCCCAGGAATCATTGTAAGGAAGGCGTAGATTGCTCGGACGAAGAGCATCAGCAAAATAATCGCCTTGAGGTAAAAGTGCGCAAATTGGGACTGGCAAGGTCCTAGTCTTAATTTTCAGCGTATCGTCATATATTCAATCAGCCTTTTCAAGGTAGCGCAAGTAGTGCTACCTTTGCGATCCTTTTTTGAATGGCTATGAATATTATCAGAATACTTTTATTGGTTTTTGTCGTTTCCTCGGGCTTGTTTTCCCGAGAAATTAATGTTGTTGACAGCTCGCAGGCAGGAGCTGATGGCCCTTATGTGTTTTATCGTGACGGCAAGATATATGTCAATTATGTAGTTATGCGGGATGTCGGCGCCAAAGCCGTCACGCAAATTTATACTGATAGACAAGCAGCCCAGCTTACCTGTTTCATTCCCGAAACCAAAGAGAAATTCAGTTTTCTTTTAAGAGACCAGCTGTCAGTCCCAGCTTCAGTGTATCCAGCCTCAAAACGCATGCTGGTACTCTCCGATATTGAGGGCAATTTTGAAGCAATGAAAATGATGTTGCTGACAGCAGGTGTAATGGACAAGCAGTTTCGCTGGACATTCGGGGATGGCGATCTTGTATTGAATGGCGACTTTTTTGATCGGGGATTAAATGTTACTGAGTGCCTTTGGTTGTTGTACAAACTCGATGGTGAGGCAGAAGCAGCTGGCGGCAGACTTCATTTTATTCTGGGTAACCACGAGATAATGAATTTACAGGGCAACTATAATTACGTCCGCAATAAGTACATTGAGAATGCCAAATTACTGCATTTGAACTACCCTGATCTGTATAATCAGAATACAGAATTGGGCCGTTGGCTGCGCACAAAAAATTCAATTGAAAAGATTGGAGATGTCGTATTCTGCCACGGAGGCATCAGCCCTAAACTTGCCCAAAGCGGTCTTTCACTGGCAGAAATAAATAAAATAGCACGCAAACACCTGGGAGTAAACGAACAGGAAATAAAAAGCCCGGCAGCCAGGTTGATATTCGATCGCAATAACGGTGTTTTTTGGTTTCGCGGACTGGCAAAAACCCAAACTACAGTTGAAGATGTTGATATGATCATGGAGTATCTGGGTGCCAAAAGAATAATTCTGGGACACACGCTGAAAAAAGACCTCACAGCATATTACGACGGCAGGGTAGTGTGCATCGACCTCTACCACGAACTAAATCTCCAGAATGGTTTTGCCAAAGCCTTGTTGATAGAGGGTGATCACTTTTTTGGCCTTGATAGCTCTGGAAGTAGAAGCTCCATTTATAGTGAAAGGTAGATAAATGTGATAATTCGATAATTAGCTAATTTGATAATTAGCTAATGTAGTCCAATGGCTAATGTTGCATTCTATTGGCAGCTTGCCGCTGTTGGCGTCCTCGCCAATAGCAAGTTTACTTCAGAATTTTGACAGGTCACAACTAGGGTGAATTAGCTAATGAAGTCCAATGGATTTAGTGTTAGGGACATCATGGTACATGCCTTAATTCTGGATGGTTTCTCTTTATCAGATCTTGATTCACTAAAGGCAAGAGTGAATTCCAAATATTAGCTAATTATCGGATTATCAAATTAGCTAATTATCACATTATCAAATTAGCTAATTATCATATTATTAATTGCTTTTCTTGTGAAATACCTCAGCAAAAAGAATCGGCACAAAGAAAAATGCGGCTGTGATGATGCTCACGATCAGGTCTGCGACTTCACTTTCCAGCCACAATACCCACTGATGGTCTTCGAAAAAGTGGCAGGGTAATGCTATAAAGAGTTTAACGCCAAGTATACCTATAACGAGGAAGGCACTGGTTTCCAGAAACGGATATTTTTCCAACAATTTGACGAACCATTGCGCCACAAAGCGCATGGCCAGGATACCTATGAAAACACCGGTACAGATCAGATAAATATTATCAGTAAAGGCAACAGCGGCAAAAACGTTATCCAGGGAAAAGGCCAGATCCATGATTTCAACAGCTATGATCGTAGCCCAGAATGGTCCTACCAGTCCATTGGTCAATTTATAATACCACTTGTTCTTTTTGGCTAAAATATCATCCTCTTTTTTCGGTGTGGCCTTGGTCCGAAAATAATCCCAGGTAAGGTAGATCAGGTAGACACCACCCAAGGGTTTTAACCACCAGATCTTGATGAGTTGAGCGGCAAAAATCAGGCAAATCCCTCTGAATATGTATGCTCCCAATATTCCATACCGCAAAGCAAGCTTCCGCTTGTCGGGGGGCAAGTCGAGCACCATGGTTGCTAAAACAGCAGCATTGTCTACAGAAAGCAAACTTTCTATCAGAATCAGGTTTAGCACAATGATAGCTGAACGCTCCCATTCACCTCCAAATATCTCCTGCAAAAATTCGGTCATAACGGATCAATCATTCGCGGTACTAGGCATTGGTAACATGGTGGAAGTCAAATGGTTGGGCTTAGTGTTCAGCTTAGGACAAAAGTTGCCATAGTCTTTACAAATGGTATGCTTTGAACGACCAAGTTGAATTTTGTCTTTGCGGGCGCAAAGGTGCGCTTTTGTTTCAAGAGGGCAAAAAGTTAGCCAAAAATTAGCGCTTATTGCTGGGCATCCTGCATCAATTGATCTGTGTCACGAATGAGCGAATCAATTTCGCGTTGCAGTGCTTCTTTTCTTTGTTGACGATCTGCAGATTTGGCACTTTGAGTATCTGTGCCTTTGGCAACGCCTTTCCCCAGGGTAGATGTTTGCGGCACCAGATCTTCATGATCCTCCCTGTCTATACTCTCAAGCTCCTGTTCCAGCGCCGACTTCCTAGTTTCGAGATCATCTAGTCGCTTGATGACCTTATCATCAACATATTGTGCTTGCTCACGAACAGCTTTATAGGCATTACCCAGTTTTTTTAGGGCTACATCGTATTTCCCTGCATCAAATTTCTCTTTTTCAGCTTTAACCAAATCAGTTACTGATACTACAACTTCACGCAATTGACCAAAAACCTTGCGGGAATTTTCTTTTTCCTGGCTAGTGCCGAACAAATAATTGTAAACGAGTATGGCGGCTACGAGAAGCAGTGCGAGCTTTACAAGTGAACGTATCATGTGTCAAAGTATATTTTAAAGTTATGGCAAATATACGCCTTAATAAGGCGAATTTGATATAAAAATGAAATGCCGATTGGCTTGATTATCATTTGTTTGAACAAAAATAGCAGGCAGTATTCATGACTTATGGCGAGGATGAATGTCCAAAGCTTATTTGGTGGAAAGTTGATCTTCAGTATTTCCTTTTCTGGCTTATTGTTACCTTCGCGGCCGGATTCTAAAAACTGAATTCACCTGTTGCTATGTCCATTCTAGGCACTATTATTCAGAAAGGCGCCAAATTCGGAGCGCTTGTCAACACCCCTCGACAGCCAGCCCATCAACTTCAGGAGCAGCAATTACTCGAACTGCTTCGCGAAGCACGCTTTACGGCATTTGGACTGGAATATGAATTTCATGAACTCATGGCGGCCAGCGACCCGATTGCTGAATTTAAGAAGGCAGTCCCGGCAACTGACTACAACGGTATTTATGAACGATGGTGGTCCAGGTCGCATTTGGAGGATGCTCCAGATATCTGTTGGCCCGGAGTAGTGCCTTACTACGCACTCTCCAGTGGAACGAGTCAGGCCACTTCCAAATACATACCGGTGACCGAAGACTTGCTGCGTGGAATGAAACGTGGCTCGCGCAGGATGTTTTTTGATCTGAGCAACTTTGGTATTCCGGCCAGCCAGTACACCAAACAAATGCTCATGATTGGTTCCTGCACCCAGCTTCAGAGACAAGGAAACCACTGGTGGGGAGATTTGTCGGGAATAATGGGACTAAATCGTCCTTATGTCATGGAACGCTCATACCGCCCTGGCCGCCACATCACGGATGTGCCAGAATGGGGGGATCGCATCGAACTGATAGCCGATGAAGCCAAAACCTGGGACATCGGATTTTCAGTGAGCAACCCCATGTGGCTACAATTGGTGCTTGAGAGGATTATTGAAAAGCACAAACTGAAACACATTCATGAGCTGTGGCCCAATTTTAATTTGTACGTACATGGCGGCGTGATGGTAGAGCCCTATAAACCCTCCCTGGAACAATTGTTTGGGCAGCCTGTCCAGTACCTGGATAGTTATGGCACTTCCGAAGGTTTCCTGGGATATCAAACGCATCCCGACAACCGGTCCATGAGATTCCTGGCAGATTGCGGTGTGTTCTTTGAATTTGTCCCCTTCACCTCGGATAATTTTGATGAGAATGGAGATCTCAAAAGTGATCAGCCTGAAAGTCTCCGGATTGAGGAGGTCCAAACAGGGGTTCACTATGCATTGCTACTCAGCACCACTGCCGGAGCCTGGCGTTATTTATTGGGAGACACCATACAATTTACCAATGTAGAACATTCGGAATTCCGCATTACCGGTCGTACCAAGCAATTCCTTTCTGCTTGCGGCGAACACCTTTCCATCGATAATCTCTCGGCTGCTGTAAAAGCTGTTGACGATCAATTACACGCAGGAGTAAGAGAGTTTGCAGTGGCAGCCCTGCGGGAAGGTACTTTTTGGGCTCATCAATGGTATGTATCCATGGACAATCCTTCGGTAACCGCTGAAGAATTTGTGAAAGTGGTAGATGCAGAACTGGGCCGCTTAAATGATGATTATTTGGTTGAGCGTCGTTATGCACTGCAGGAAGTGCGGGCTAAAGTACTGCCCAATGAACTGTTCCTTTCATGGCTAAGCCAGCGTGGCAAAATGAATGGACAGGCAAAAATTCCAAGGGTGCTTAAAGGTGCTCAACTTGAAGATTTTGAATCATTTATTGGAAATAAATGATTCAAATTAGCTAATGTGATATTTAGCCAATTAGCTAATATTTCAATTTTTATGTCCTTTAATCAAGGATTGATAAACTCAGCACGTACTTTTTGGTTTAAGTGTCTCACGTTATGTTGCGCTTGGTCAGAAGACACAAGCGCGGCGAATTGCCAAATCTAAAATTTCATTAGCTAATTATCGTATTATCCCATTAGCTCATTAAAACCTATGGCTCAAAAACTCATCTTCCCCGATTTTATCGCAAAATTCCCGCCTGTCGACATGCCGGTTACGCTTGGGGAAGACACTCATCATATTTTTAGTAAAGAGAATGACCCTTTGTCGGATGCGTTGATCTCACAGTTTATCCACCCGCTGGAGACCTATATTCCTGACGAGGAGATGACGGAATACGTACCATGCTTTGGCATTGCCGATACCGAAAAATTCATCGCGTTAGTCTGGTGGAAAGCAGAGCTGATGAACTATGAATATCATCTGGCGACGTTTACACTTAAGGGAGACCTCATCAGTCACCGTGTGATTGCCGGAACAAGGGTAAAAGAGGAAACAGTGTACAGGTCGGTTGCTACGATTAATGAGGAATATGAAATCGCCATCCTCGAAGGCGAGTCGCTTGATGGAGACAAGATGTTTGATCCAACCAGTTCCAAAACCAGGTTTATGGAAATTTTGGTGAATGGGGAGATCGTTGATGGGTGATATAACCTATAAGCCCTGAAGGGGCGCTTTCCCCGAACATAGGGTATAGCCCTATGGGAGGAACCCAGCATAATAGTAGCCCTGAAGGGGCGACATGTCTACACAGCTCGATATGGAGTACCTGATGTCGCCCCTTCAGGGCTATTTCGTGAATTACTTTCCTGGGTTATTCCACTTCAGCGTTTCTACCAAGTGATCCAGATCGGCACGCATAAAAGTTACCACAGGGGCTAGCGAGTCAGGTCGGGCTTCCGTATTGAAATACAGCGAACCACGTAGGAAATTCCGGGTAGAGTCGGTTAGAAAAAACTGATAGGACGAAGCTGCAGGTCCTTCCACGTTAAAAACTACACCGTACACTTTATCTTCCGGACGAGCAATGGCCGTTTCTTCAATGTAGCTTGCTTTAACGTTGTGCTTATTGGTTATTTCGTATGAATCCTTGACAAATTCATCAAATTCAGCGCGGTCGTGGATAGGGTAGTAGCTGCAAAAGATGGTGGCATTTAACGGCGCTACCCGGATATTGAACCAGCAATCGTTTCTGGCTTTCTCGTCAAAATAAGTGGTGTCGTGCTCAATGGTTGCGTACTCGGGTTGTTCAAAAGTGAATGCGCAATAGGTCTCATCAAAAGCTTTATAAGCCTTCTCCGGATAAACTACCTTAGGGTAAGCTCGTGGCTTTGGAACAGGAACGTAGTCTTCACAGCTGAAAAAGCTTAGGATTACCAGGCAAAACAGAAGTCTGTACATACTATATGCAACAATTTTTCTAAAAGTGATCAGGGGGGACTGGATGTTTGGAAGCTGCCAACGCTAATTTGAATATCCAATATCCAACAAGGAATGTCCAACTCCCAAGTGTAATAATCGCAAAAGTAGCTGCAAATGTTTTAAGCAGATCTTCAAAAGATGTGGGAAGTCTGAAATGAAGGACTTCAAAATTGGATATTCCTTGTTGAATAATGGTTATTCAACACCACTATCGTCTCACATTCCAGACTTTAATCCTGGTTTCCTGTCTTTTGTTGTTGATCGGCCAGGCGTATTTGTCCAGTGATCCTTCAAGTTCTTCATTGAGGCCGTTCAATATTTCAGGGAAAAAATCCAACCCTGTTAATTTTTCCACCTTATCAATGGAACAAGCATAATCCATGATGGGGCTGTCACTAACCATATTGGGTAAAATGAATGCGATGGCTTTCATTTGCTCGGGAGCATACAGTACTTTATAAAAGGCATCAGGGACACTTACCTTGCAGAAGCCAATGGTTTCATATTCCCGATCGGTGAGGACTGGCCCGGTAACCACATACAATCGCTTGAATTTTCGTGCCCAGTCACGGGTTAATTCTTCCAGTTCCCGCCATACACCGCCATTGAAAGCACGCACCTGAGGACTGATGTTACTCATAAAAAACGTTTCATCAATGGCCACTTCATCAAATGCCATGTCAGCAGCCGGGCATAAGTGGCCTTTATCAAAACCGCTGGAAGTATAGTCTCTTGGAGTAGCGCTCTCTGTGCGAACATCGGGGTCGGGACGGAAGGTATTGGGGCGCTCGGCCCAGGTTTCGTTCAAATGCTCACGGGTAAGCTCATATGCGACCCACACAGCCTGTTCGTGGTCTTCATCATAAGACAGGCAATACCAGGTGTGGCATACTATTTCATTAGTAGTGGAAAGCGGCAGGATTTCTTTTGGTACCTGACAAGGCAATTGAACAGAAGCTGTTTTGGCAGGCTTGCTTTCTTCTGTCGTTTCTGTTGCTTTTTCACCTCCGAACATATTGAAAAGCCAAAAAGCCAGGCCCGCCAACAAGGCAAACACACCGGATTTGAACAGGAAGCCGTCAGATGATTTTTTTCGAGCCATTTGTATGGATTTGATTCAATCTGAAGCAAAGTTAAAAAAACATTAAGTTTTAAATAAATAAAATAAAAAACATTTTTTGTTTTCAGTTTTGCGCCTATCCATTGTTCGTTGTCCATTGTTCACTAAAAATCATCATTAATCTGCTCCAGTGTTATGATCCGGGTAATAAGTCTTTTTACCACGGTAAATGGCTGGTCCTCAAACCTTTTTTCGAGTTTTTCCACAATATGCTTTACATCTTCGTCTTTCTCTACAATGAGATATTTTAGCGAAGTTGGATCTATTTGCATTTTCGGATCCGGCTCTTCGGATAGCTTTTTATTCATCTCCTGCCTGAAGGAGTCAAACAGCTTTTGTGTCACTTCTGCATCCGGCAAAGTCATCAACTCAGCATTTGCTTTCAGCTGATCATGTATCCATCTCACTTCATCAAAAGGCCATTCTGTCAAAATTACATTTTGCTGCACCATTTCTTTTGCCATTACAAATGCACCCGACATGAGTTCTTTGCTAATCCAAACCGGTGGCAATATTTCTTCTTCTAATTCCGGTATATACCTCCATTCCCGTTCGTCATAAAATCGTTTGTTTTCAAACGTCAAACCACCATGTTCAAAACGGCCTTCATAGGGCTTTACATATTTCATCAGCCTCATCAGGCTTTTTCTTATTGTCCCAATTTTGGGAATGTTCTCAGTGGAAATAGTAGATAATTGCCTGAGCGAAACAAGTGCATTTCGGATGCCAATGGCCGTTTCGGACGTAGGTTTTACATAAATCAAGGGCGTGATTCCTTTATCGATGCCCCAGGCTTTGGAGCAGCCAATTCCATAGCCTTTGTAAACAGAAATGTGCTCTTTTACTTTAGAGAGCGGGATGTCGCAAAAGCACACCATGGGGACGGCATAATCAAAGGTTTTGCTTTCCTGTCCCAATGCCGGGGCAAAGGCGCTAAAGTCTTCGGTACAATACCTGGGGTGAAACCCGTTGTCGATGATGCTTTCCAGGTATTCCCGTTTGCTGGTAAAGTGAAATAGGGTATTGGAACTAAGGGTCTCGCCAACATTCATAATCTCAGGATTTGGAGTTGCGGATCCGTTTCAAAATTCTGTTCATACCTCGCTCAAACTGTTCTTCCGATACCTCATGACCATTGTCAAGGTTCACCATCCGAACACTCTTCATCTTTTCGATAATCAAACTGAGCTGATTTTTGGCATTGTTCAGGCGATTCAGATCAAGCTGAAAATGCCGGGCATCGCCACCGGAGTTCAGCGCTTTTTGTACATTGATCTGTGTCTTTTTAATGTGCTCATTCAGGAAGTCAAGCGACTCAAAGTAATAATCGGGATCAAGCACCTTGTGATCCAAACTCACGGGAATTACCTTGGTTTCTGAAATTCTGTCCAACACAATATCGAGGGCTGCCTCTCCATTTCGCCAACTGTTACTTAAACTATCGCTGGAGATGACCGCCAGAATGTAGTCCGATTCTTTAATTGATTTATTGACGAACCCTTCGATGTTCTCCCCAAGCTCCATATCATCATTGGTAATCACACGGATGTCATTTTGAAGTAGAAAATCCCTCATTTTATTGGCTGTATCCTTGTCGTCATCAGCATCCGGGCTATACGTAATATACACCAAAGGAGAATCTGCAGGGGGGGTAGATGTTGCCGTTTTTTCAAGGTCAAAATCGCCATTTTCGACTTTGCCGGCCAACTCAAGCGCGGCGAAATTTACCCTTGCCTGAATTCTGTTCCACTCGGAAAAATCCATCAGGTTGAGGCCGTATTGTTTTTTGCCACTGGAATATTGAGCCAATAGCAAGGTGGCCTCATCCGGCACTCTTGTTGCAAGCAGTTGCAAGGCGCTTTCGGTATCGCCACGAGATATTAATTGCTGTACTTCACTTTTCATTCGTGTTCCGGAGAAAAATTGTTTGCTGAATTATGCCAAAGGTAGTGATTAGACAATTTAATTTACTGACTATCCGGTTATTGGCTGCTTGAATGAACAATGAACAATGAACAACGAACAATGAACAATGAATGATGAAGTAGATTAAAGAGTAAAGGCTGTATGCATCCAACTGTTTTTAACGCTGATAAATGTATGAATCCAGTCAGTAGTGTCCGGTTATAAGTCAAAGAGAATCAATTGATTAGGATTATCGGGGTTTTCGTTTTTGTAATTTGGGTTCGTAAGTAATTGATTTACAGGTGTTTTGTCGAAAGCTGATACGCTTAAAATTTGTAACATTTCGTTCATGCTTATAGAGATTTGATGGGTTTGTCGCAAAATCGCCACCAGAACATAGGTGCAAACAGCCACCCAGATTTGAGTTTTGACAGCATTTGAACTTTCGCCCCAAAACACCTTTATCCGTAAGTGCTGCTTGACCCATTTGAAAAACAGTTCGATCTGCCATCGGTATTTGTATAGCAGAGTGATTTGGATAGCTTCCACATCAAAATTATTGGTAAGAAAAACGAATGTTTTATCATGTTCTTTGTCATAATATTTGATTCTTCGCAAATTATCAGGGTAGTCTAGTGAGGCATAGTAGTTCTTTAATCGAATGGTCTGATCACATCTCAGTCCAGTGGTTTTATCCACGGTGTTGGAATAAATGCGTTCAAAGGCAAGATTTTTTTTCTTTGCCCGTGTTACAAAGTAGGCTCCTGGTAATGAATATAGTTTAGCCGAATCCAATCCAGGTAACCTCTGTCCATGATGTAAAAGCTTCTTTTTCGAAGTCCAGAATGTCTAATACATTCACATCGTGGAACAATCCATCCGTTATGTGGATAAAGCACGGCACTTGACAACGAATATCAAAAAGCGTATGCAATTTCACTGCAGCCTTGTGCTTGCGGAATTTGGCCCACCAAAACCTCGAGGCACAAATCAATGGTGGTGGAATCCAGGGCATAAATGGAATTATCCAAATCGACCTCTTCCAAAATTGTTCCTGCATACAAATCCCGGGCTTTTTGAATTAGAGCTTGTGCCAGATCGGCGTAAATACGCCAATCGCGTTGTTCATTCGCATCGGCAAGTGTACTACGGCTTACTCCTTTGGTTAACCCCAAGTGATACAACTTGGAATTATGCGCTTGAAGACAAACGACAATATCGCGAAGACTCTCGCGGTGGGTCAGTTGGCCGAAACTAAGACACAGGAATTGGTGCCAGCAACTGAACTGTCGAACACGGTGATTACCCTTGTAGCGTTCAACGCAGCGGTTAAATTCCTCAGGATGAATCAAACTCATCAGTTGTGAGAAAATAAACTTTCCTCGGTTCATCGTCGCTTTTAGATGGCGAAGATCAACGGTCCCGACAAATTCAAATCGTTCACAAACCAAAACCTCTATAAAAACCTGAATATCAATAAACTATAACACAATTTCAAATCCTTAACCGGACACTACTGGAATCCAGTACATCCCTCCGAAATTCGTTGATCGTTGATCGTTGATCGTTGTTCGTTGTTCATTGTTCATTTTAATTTACTTGATTAACCCGGTAAAACAAAAAGTCCTAAATTGCCATTCAATCCTTTCAACCTTTATTCAATAAAGTTGACCTTACTTTATACCTGAACACTACATCTCTCAAATTCAATAGTCCGTTCAGAACCCGGACATATTTGTTAAAATAAAAATAGGTCACTAAGTTTGGGTTACGACACACCAACCTTATGTGACCTATGAAAGAAAGTATTACAAGAATACTCACGACAATATTGCACACAATTGGCGTATCAAACAAGCGTGACAAGGATTTTTGGATAAATTTTTTTGAAGTACTGCTACATATGCGAGGCCGTAAGAACTATACCAACATTTCACGCTATGGCTCCTTTGGGGAAAGCACGCTTCGTCGTCGCCTTGGCCAGTTATTTGATTGGCCAGCTTTTCACAAGGCGCTATTGTCGCATGTTGTATCACCAGATTCACCTGTGATCGGTGTACTGGATTGTAGTTTTATACATAAATCTGGTAGCAAAACCTATGGACTAGATAAATTCTGGTCCAGCGTTGCCGGCAAATCCCTCAAGGGGCTTGAGGTAAGTGTGTTAGGTGCTGTTGAAGTATTAAGCCGCCGAGCCTGGGCTTTAGATGTTCAACAAACACCAAGTGGTGTAAACCGTTTGGACACTTACATGACCCAATTGAGCCGAATGTTGTCGCATTTGCCACAAATAAAGTATTGGGTGGCTGATAGTTTTTATGCTAAAGTGAAAGTATTCAACTTGATGAATAGTCAAGGGTACTTCCTCATCAGTCAACTGCGTAACGATGCTAATTTACGCTACATAGAACCCTCGACTCAACGCAGAAAACCTGGTCGAAAACCTAAATGGGGCGAAAAAGTGGATTTTTCAGAACTCAGCTTATGGCAATACCTCAAACGGGACTTTATAGCTCCACACCTACATCTTTACACTCAAGAACTTTACAGCCCCCAATTCAAATGCCGCTTGCGTGTGGTTTTGGTAAAAAACATCAAAAGTGGCGCTTACCAGATAATCGCTTCATCAAATCCCAAACAAGATCCTCGACAAGTCATTGCATATTACCAGCTCCGGTTTCAAATTGAGTTTCTATTCCGGGATGCCAAACAGTTCGCCGGCTTAGAACATGCTCAAACCAGGAAACAACAAAACCTCAACAACCACTTCAACATAAGTTTCGCTCAGGTTAACCTTATGAATGCACTTCAATTACATTTACCCAAAATAACCTCAAAGAACTCTTTAATCAGGGTCGCTTTTAATACCACCTTGATCCATTCGCTAATTCACAAACTCGGACTTGAACCCGAATTTGTGAATTCTAAATGCAAAATCGATTACTTTTATAACTACGGCGCTTTCGCCGCTTGATTTCGTTAAAATAACATAGCCGTTTTGATCGGACTATTGTAATTATGATTTCACTTAACGTCAATAAAAAAGCATATCAGTTGGATGCCGATCCGAATATGCCCTTGCTCTGGGCCATTCGCGACATAGTTGGTCTAACAGGAACAAAATATGGCTGCGGTGTAGCGCAGTGTGGTGCTTGTGTGGTGCATTTGAATGGAGAAGCCGTGCGTTCCTGCGTTACCCCTTTGAGCCGGGCAGCCGGACAAGAAGTGGTCACCATCGAGGGATTGTCGGAGAACAACAACCATCCTTTACAGCTTGCCTGGAAAGAACTGGATGTGCCGCAATGCGGATACTGCCATTCTGGTCAGCTTATGTCTGCAGCAGTATTGCTCAGGGAGAATAGTACACCCACCGATCAGGATATTGATGATGCCATGGCAGGCAATATTTGTCGCTGTGGAACCTATTCCCGCATACGCAAGGCCATTCACAAGGCAGCAGAACTACAAAAACAAGGACGCTAAACATTAATCCACTATGAAACAAATAAACACTCGCCCCTCTTTCAGCAAGGCAGTTTTGATTATCACAATGATGATTCTATTCCTGATAGTCAATTTGGCCTCCGGGGAGTTGAATTACCATCACCCGGATAATGCTGGAAATGATGAATTGAAAAAAGACAGTGTAGAATCTGTCAATGCCTTCATGCAGGTTTATAAGGTACTGATGAGTCCGCGATGCATGAATTGCCATCCATCCGGAGATATTCCCCTTCAAGGCGATGACAGCCATATACATACCATGGAGCCCAAAAGAGGTACAGACGGAAAGGGCCTTTACGCCATGAAATGCATGAATTGCCATCAGTCGGCTAATGTCCCGGGAGCACATACGCCACCTGGAAATCCGAACTGGCACATGCCGCCTGCGGATATGAAAATGATATTCGAAGGACGAACACCTCGTCAGCTGGCCAGGCAATTGGTTGACCCCAATCAAAATGGACATAAGGACACGAAAGCCCTTCTCGAACACGCTCACGACGGTCTGGTGCTGGCCGCCTGGGATCCGGGAGAAGGCCGCAGTTTGCCCCCAATGAGCCACGAGGATTTTGCAAAAGCATGGAATCGTTGGATCAACCTGGGGGCATTTGCGCCACCGGCCGATGCAAAATGATTTACCTGTTTTTGCTCAAGATCATTCAACTCGATTTTATCTGTTACCAGTAGTTACATCTAATCACATACATTCCAGCCATGAGTGCATCTACCTTATCCAGAAGAAAATTTCTACAGATTTCGGGCGTCGCCGGCTCTGCATTTTGCCTCGGTTATTATTTTGTTTCGGGAGCAACTGAAGCTACATTTTTAAACCCGGTTTCAAATAATGACCAGGATGGGAATATTGAAATGAATGCCTGGATCAGTATACATCCAACCGGCAAGGTTACCATATTTAGTCACCGGGCAGAGATGGGTCAGGGAGTGTATCAGGCAATCCCTCAAATAGTGGCTGAAGAACTGGCGGTTTTGCTGGAAGAGGTCAAGGTAGTATTTGCCCAGGGCGATAATAAAAAATACGGCAGTCAGGTGACAGGTGGTAGTTCAACGGTGCGCAATTCCTATAAAAACCTTCTGAAACTGGGCGCCACTGCACGTGAGATGCTTTTAGAGGCGGCTAGTAACAAATGGTCGGTGCCTAAAACGGAATGCTACGCCGAAGCTGGTCACATCATTCACAGGCCAAGCGGAAGGAAGTTCCATTACGGAGAACTGGCAGCGGAAGCGTCTAAATTACCGGTACCCGAAAACATCGAGCTCAAACCACGTTCGGAATACAAGCTGATCGGAAAACCACTGAAACGTTTGGATACGCCCTTGAAAACGAACGGTGCTGCCGGATTCGGGATTGATAAACGACTTCCGGGCATGTTGTTCGCTGCCGTTGAGCACAATCCAAGGCTCCGTGGAAAGGTCAAGAGTTTCGATGATACAGCTGCGAGAAAGATTCCGGGAGTTAAGGATGTTTTTTCGCTAATAATAAAGGTCCATAATACAGAGCGAGAAGGCGTTGCGGTAGTGGCCGATTCTACCTGGGCGGCTATTCAGGGTAAAAAAGCACTAAAAATTGAGTGGGACGACAGCGGCTTCGAACACATTAATACAGCAGATATTTATTCAAGGCAGAAAGAAAAACTTCATACAGAGGAAGGACTTATTTCACGCAAAGTTGGCGACCCTGATGAAGTGCTGGCGCGCAGCACAAAGAAAATTGAAGCGCTCTACCAAACGCCATATCAGTCGCATGCATGTATGGAACCCATGAATTGCACCGCTCACTATCAGGGCGACAAGGTAGAAATCTGGGGTCCCATTCAAGCGCCCGACTGGATTCAGGGTTTTATCAGCGATGAAATGGGTATTGACAAGGATAATGTGATTGTAAATCTGACTTTTTTAGGAGGCGGTTTTGGGAGAAAAGCCTTTACAGATTATCCGCATGAGGCTTGTCTGATTTCACAGAAAATGGGCGTGCCTATACAGCTATTATGGACAAGGGAAGATGACATGACCCAGGGCCCTTATCGTCCCGGGATATCCTATCGTTGCGAGGGGGTAGTGGAGGATGGCATGATTAGCGCCTACAAGGCCAGGATGTCGGGACAAAACATCGATCACTGGCGATCAGACAAAAGAGACGTGGCCAACCGTAATACATCCGAAGGTTTTTTGAAGCCTTATTTTGATAGCCTGAAAAATGTAAGCTTCGCAGAAGTTCAATTTGAAACGCCAATTCCGGTTATCTGGTGGCGTTCTGTGTATGCTTCCACAAATGGTTTTGCTTACGAGAGCTTCATGGATGAATTGGCACATGAAGCTGGAAAGGATCCGCTGGAATTCAGGCGGCAACATCTGGAAGAGACAAGGTTGCATAACCTGATTGACAAACTGGAATCGGTTTCAAACTGGAAAAACCGACCCAAAAATGGAGGTTATGGCGTAGCTATTACTGAGTGCTTTGGAACAACAGTGGGTCAGGTCGTTAAGGTATCGAAAGTACCAGGTGGTGGGATTAAAATTGATCAGGTTTGGGTTGTGGTGGATTGTGGCTGGTATGTCAACCCGGATACCATACAGGCGCAAATGGAAGGCAGCATTGTGATGGCGCTTGGAGCAGCCACTGCTCACCAGATCACTTTTAAGGACGGGCTTGTTGAGCAATCTAACTTCCACAGTTACCAAATGCCCCGGATTATGCATGCTCCTCCGGTTGAGGTTCACCTCATGGAAAATGATGAAAATGCCGGTGGTGTTGGAGAACCGGGTTTGCCGCCATTCGCCCCTGCTCTGACCAATGCCATTTTTGACCTAACGGGAAAACGCATCCGAACACTCCCTTTTGACATAAATGCTGTCTAATTGCTTGTTCAGCCATTTTGCATGAAAGAACTCAGGGATATTATCAAAGCCTACGACGAGGCTGTTTTGTTGGGAAAAAGAACATTGCTTGCTACGGTAGTACAAGTAATCGGTTCTTCCTATCGCCGACCCGGAGCCAGGATGCTGGTAACAGAAGACGGCGTCATTACCGGCGCGATCAGTGGCGGCTGTTTGGAAGGAGATGCCTTGCGCAGGGCGAAACACGCCATGAACCTGCAGCAGAACAAGTTGGTCGTGTATGACACCTTGCATGAAACGGAACATAACATCGGTATTCAGCTGGGCTGCAATGGCATTGTCTATATTTTATTCGAACCGATAAATCCTGAAGAAGCAGAAAACCCGATTCAGCAGATAATAAAGGTGGCCAACAGTCGTGAAGAGGCAGTATTGGTTACCAGGTTTAGTAGGGATAAAAATGCCTCGCAGACAGGGACAAACCTTGCCGTATTGGCTACAGAAAGGCAATCATTTACGCATATAGACAATGTCACAGAGCTAGATGAAACCTTCCTAAACAAGAAAAGTGTAGTCAATAGTAATGGCAACCAAAGCATCCTGTTTCAATTAATTGAGCCTTCCATTCAACTCTTAATTGCAGGTGCTGGAAATGATGTGCAGCCCTTGACGGAAATGACTGATTTGCTTGGATGGAAAACCATTGTAGCAGACGGCCGCCCAGCATACGCCACACAACAACGGTTTCCAAAGGCTGGCCTGGTTTGTCTTACAAAACCATCTGGTATCCTATCAGCCACTGAATTAGACGAATACAGCGCGGTGGTTATCATGACCCATAATTTCAATTATGACCTTCAGGTGCTTGAACAGTTGCTAGAAAGTGATTGCCGATGGATAGGCATACTTGGCCCTGCCAGGAAACTTCAAAGAATGCTGGATGCCTTGTCTGACAAGGGTCTTGAAATAAACGAGGATTTGCTCAATAAACTTCACGGACCTGTGGGCCTGGACATTGGCGCTGAAACGCCTGAAGAAATAGCGCTGTCCATTGTTGCCGAAATCAAGGCAGTTTTTTCAAAGCGGTCAGGGACATCACTTAAGAATAGGTCATCTTCCATCCACGAACGCACCATGCCCAAACAGCTGTTGCAACATGATTGATACAGCTGCCATAATTCTCGCTGCCGGAAAATCGCGACGCCTGAATGGTGGTATTAAACAATTGCTGGTTTTCCGTAACAAAACCTTATTGCAACACACAATCGATGAATGTTTGTCGGCAGGAGTATCTACTATAATCGTGGTAACCGGGGCAAATGCCGGGGTGATAGAAGATTCCATGTCGAATAGCGAGGTACATATTGTATTTAACGAAAACTGGGAGCAAGGAAAAGCATCGGGGATCGAAGCGGGTGTTCGTGTCGTTGCAGAAAAGCATACACACATCCATCAGGTCATCATTACTGCCTGCGATCAGCCATTTGTTTCGGCAGCACTATTCAGGCAGCTTTGCGAAACACAACAAGATTCAGGCAAGCCAATAGTGGCATCAGCTTATGCAGGAACAATGGGAATTCCAGCGCTATTCTCAAAGGAATATTTCAACCAATTAATGAGTCTGAAAGGGGAGGAGGGAGCCAAGAAAATCTTCAAAGCCAATATCCAGGATTTGGCAACAGTGGCTTTTCCGCAGGGCGACATAGATATTGACACCCCGGAAGATTATGCGGAATTGTTGAAAATGAATCTATAATCGGCTAAGTTACTCAGGTTCGACCTAAGAAACTGTCGACTGTATTGTTCAACAAGAAGTTGTCAGTAGGCAATGCATAACATCAGGAAATTTTAAAAACCCGTTGGTTTTTTACCTTCAAGGCAAGTACCTTTGCCCACCCTAAACGGAGTGAGAAAAGATTTCAGGCTTCAACGGGGATACGGGTCATAGCTCAGTTGGTTAGAGCGCCACGTTGACATCGTGGAGGTCACAGGTTCGAATCCCGTTGATCCGACGAATTTAAATGGTTAATGATTAATGGTTAATGATTAATATCTGAAAATTTAGCTGAGCAAGCTATTATTTTAACCATTAACCATTAACCATTATTTTTTCGGGATGTAGCTCAGCCCGGTAGAGTACACGTCTGGGGGGCGTGTGGTCGCAAGTTCGAATCTTGTCGTCCCGACATTGTAAATCAAGGAGTTGTGCATTTGCATGGCTCCTTTTTTTATTTGCAAATGGGCCTTTTTAGGGGTTTCTACTTGCAAATTACTTGCAAATCGTTTCAGGTCTGCTGCCATAACCACATCCACTTATGGCAAGTATCAAAGTCGTTCTCGATACCCGGAGAATGAAACAAGACCGAACCTACCCGGTAATCCTTCGTGTCATCAACAACGGTAAAAGCACCTCCGTATCCCTGGGCATTTACCTGTTTGAAAAAGACTGGGACGACCGGAAACGGCAAGTGCGGAAATCTCATCCGAACGCTCAACTGGTGAATCACCGGATCATTGAAGCCTATCATCAGCTCGAAGCCAAAATACTGAAGGCTGACCCGGATAGCCCGGTTACAAGCGTTACCCGGAGAAACAAAATAGTCAAGCCTATCCCGGCTTCTCCCTCCTTTTTCGACTATGGATTTACCTGGGTTGACCGGCTGAGCAAGTCCGGTAAAGTTGGCAATGCCCGTGCTTATGAAAACACCCTAAAGCGAATGATCTCCTATCTGGGTCACAACCGGCTCCGGTTTGATGACATCACCTTTGACTTTCTGGAGGATTTTCAAGCGAACATGCTCGGCAAAGGTGTCCGTCAGAATACCATCAGCTTTTACTTGCGGACGGTTCGGACCATTTACAACAAAGCCGTCAAAGCCAAACTTGTTGACCGGAACAAGTACCCATTCATTGACTTCAGTATCAAAAATGAAACAACGGCAAAGCGTGCAGTAAGTAAGGATACCATCCGGTTGATCGAAACTACTGAACTGCCAACCGGCACCCCCATTTGGCATTACCGGAACTATTTCATGCTGTCCTTCTACATGATTGGCATATCCTTCGTTGACCTCTCCTTTCTCAAATGGTCAGATGTCGTTGACGGGCGGGTGATTTACAAACGACGTAAAACCGGCAAATTTTACAGCATCAAACTCACAGACAAAGCCCTGCAAGTTCTGACACATTATCAGAGTGCGGAATCAAAGACGCCGTATATCTTACCCATCATCCCCAGTGTCGCAATTGGCAACCTCTCCAGGGAAATGTTTTATACCCGGCAGGGTTACAAATATTGCAATATCAACCTGAGAAGGATTGCTTCCGGCTGCGGGATAACTGATAAGTTCACTACATACGTTTCCCGGCATTCGTGGGCTACCATCGCAAAGTCACTTGGTTATTCAAAAGACCTCATTGCTGAAGCCCTTGGGCACGAGTATGGGAATAAGGTGACCGGCATCTACCTGAATCAGTATGCGGATTCGGTGATTGATGAGGTGAATGAACGGGTGACCCGTTAACCGGATACGAGCTTAGTCGGGAATCAAACAATCTCTCCTTCCTGTTACTTGAGATTCTTGAAATAGCAAACGGTTTCATTAACTGGCTGAAACATAGTTATGGGAAAAGACTATGGAACAGTTTAAACTTACAGTTACAAGATTTCCCAGAACAAAAAAGCCAAACATTACAAATGAGTGGTTCGAGCTTAGTGATGTTTTTGCGTCCGAACTAACCTTTGAAGAATTTACAACATTAATTGGTGAGTGTGGTCATTCATTTACCCATGCAGTTTGCGATGGTGATATTAGATATAAGCACTTTCAATTCAGTCAGTTACTCGTCCTCGATATTGACAACAAGAAACAGGTATTTCATCCTGCCCAGGCATTGGAGCGTTTGCGTATGCATGGATTGCAGTGCAATGCTATTTATGTTACATTCAACAATCCAACAGACCCAAGCCTTCCGGATGAAGAACAATTAGAGGTGGTTGAACGGTACCGTATGATTTTCATACTGGACAACCCCGTAGAGAATATTGATTTGTTCAAACAACTGTTGAAACACATGTATGCTTTGTTTCCAGAAGCTGATAGATGTCATGCGACACAGGTTTGGGCAGGTGGAAAGCATGTAATTTACAGGAATCCTGACTTCCGTCTGGTTCCAATGGATTTGATACACGTAACTCATTTAAAAGAGACCGAATCTGTAAAATCTAAGCGAAAGACCAAAAAGTTTACTGAGAAAATCGCCGCCCTCCCCCAAGCTATTTTCCATCAGGGCAAAAAAAATGCTAATGATTCGAATGTTCCAAAAAACGCGAACTGTAATACATCATTAATACAACCTGCGGAAATTGGAACATCCCCTGTCAGGAATTTTAATTGGGGGGCGGCGAGAAGTCAGAGCAAATTGCTGGATGACTTTCTCGGAGCAAAGCGAAAGGTATTGCACTATGAGCTTTTTGGGTTATACACGGCAATGAAGCGGATTGAGGGCGGTAGAAAGTTGTGGCGGGAATGTATTACCCAGAATCCGGAGATCAACGATGACAAAATAATAGAAATAGGCAGTTGGATTGACAAATGGGAGGAATTGGGCAGGGTCAGTTGGGAGAAACCCTTGCAATATTATGTGCCCGAAGATGACCCGGTAAGTAGAAAATACTACCGGCTTACGGATATTCATTTCAGCAGACAAAAAGAAGCGAGACAAATTGAGAGCCAATACCATATGCCGTTACCGGATGCTCAATGGGCGTTCCGGTATATGTTTCATGAGGTTAAGGGTGAAATCGGCAAGGGGGTTTATGTATTTAAGTGCGCCACAGGTTTAGGAAAAACGGAGGAGCTTATGCGTATCAAGTTGGATGAATGTGTCATTGCTGTTCCGACCCACAGACTGAAAGAAGAGCTATCAAGACGGATGAAGGCAGCCGGAATCAGACACGTCACGATACCCGAATTACCTTCCGGCTTGCCTGTGAGCATTCAGCAAAAATATGAAGCATTTCTTGCGGTAGGCTCCTTCAATTATGCCGCTGGTTACCTCAGAAGCCTGGATACGGATAAGTTAGTCGAAGCCGGGTTACCACTCGAAGAAGCCAAATCTTTAGACATTCAGTTGATGCGATACTTCAACCGGATAAAAATAGCCACAGAGAGTACTTATCCAGTGCTCACAACTCACAAACGCATTGCACACACAGACTTCCCCAACCATTCTACGATAATTTTTGACGAGGACATAATTGAGACCATTGGAGAGGTTAAAACTGTTGCGATGAGAGACATCAGGTTAATATTAAAACAGTTTGATGAACACTCAATGATGCATCAGATACTTTCCCGACTGCTGATGTTCAGCAGTGACTCTGAATCAATTGGAGTTCCATTGACCCGGTCACAGGTAATTGACGAAGATGAAATGCAATCAATTGCAATTGGCCAGTCCGTAACAGAGGAATTATTAATGGCCGGTGTTCGGAGTGAGATTATTTCCATGCTGAATGCTGAAGTGCTGATGATTGTTCCCCAGGATCACAAGGACCCGGATGGAGAAAAAAGTATCCAATTCATCGTGCGGAATGAGCCTCCAAAGGATAAAAAAATAATCGTCCTATCCGCAACCGCTAATGAGTTCATCTACCGCAAATTATTCGGCCAGGTTGAGTTTTTTGATTTGGCTCTTGTCGAAAACCAGGGTACAGCCATCCAGTATTCTAACCGGGCTTTTAGCAGGTCTTTTTGGCATAGTGAAAATTCACTTAAGACTCTTGGCCAAATTTCAGATCATATTGGTTTCAAACCTGTCATAACATACAAAGGTGAAAAATACCAACGCATGTTTCAGCAACCGTTCTTGCATTTTGAGAATGTCGTCGGAACCGATGACCTCAACGGAAAGGATATGGTGGTTGTTGGGACACCAAGCAAACCCGGCTTCTTTTACCTGTTGTGGGCATCCTTTCTGGGAGTAGTTTATGATCCGGAAGAATCTGAGCTTAAGGATTTGCTCGTTGAAGAAAACGGATTTGAATTTAACATGAAGACTTTTGAGAACCCTGAACTTAGAAAAATTCAGTTTCATTTTATCGAGGATACACTCGTGCAGGCAGTCGGTCGTGCGCGGTTGATCCGTACGAATGCAATGGTAGAGGTATTCAGCAGATACCCGCTACCTGGATTCCGGCAAATGAACACTAACGACTTGCCGGATACTCAAAGGGATGAACTGTCAAATAGGAAGAACTGGGCTCATTGACATCTGTAAGTGGAGTTTTATATGCGATCAAAAAAAGCGCTACCAACGCCAGGGACTGGAATGCAAACAGTTAGGACTTATTTCATTGAGTATTCGCCCAAAAGCGTCTCTATTTTCGGGAAAAGGCACCTTTTTTCGGCAACTCTTCTTAAGTTAGTTACCCTTTACCCAGCATGCCTTCCAATTCTGCCTATCAATAATTTCCCTTCCAAAAAACCATCAATTGGTTGATGAAAATATATCCGGTTGCCTTTAGCCTGGTAGGAGGGATTATCATATTCAAAGTACTGATAGAACTTGGTGTGGAGGTCACAATAACAACGACGAGTTTCGCCATTCCTATCATCTTGAAAGTTGAAATACAGCTCATCCAAACCATTTCTATCTCTCGACGCTCCTATTTGAACCTGATGGCCCCTGAATGAATTTTCCAAGTGGTCGCATGCGCCATCACCTCCTAAGTTACGGTTTTGCATAAAAAAAGGGTGGTAAGTGTCATTCAAAGCAGATAAATGATGTATTATCGATTTCATGATCTCTTGGAAATCAGTGTGAAGTCCACGCAAACCTGATGGAACGGATACGGGATTGAAATGCAGGTTGGGAAACCACGGTGAAATCTGAGCAGCAAACTCTGTCCTTGGTGGAGGGAATTTTACAAAATATTCTCGATGGAATTGAAGCCAATCTCTAAGGCAATAAATCTGACAATCAGAAGGTATTCTTTCATCTATTACAGGGAAAAGGCATAGCAGACCGTTGATTTCTTCTGCATTGTTTAATGACAGTAGTTCAATAACGAAATCATTGTCGCACAAAGTTGGTTTGCTTTGGTCAATGATAGTTTGAAGGGCATTTCTCTGGTCGCGGGTTAATGCAGGTTGTCCATAATAAACAATATCAGCAAAAGTAAACTCTTCAAACATTGGGGTTTCATAGATAGCATCATGCCTATATATGACTTCCTTATTACTACGAATACTATCACAATCTGTAGCTAAAAATTCAACCCTTTCACCCAATTCTTCGGCAGTCGTACCCGAAGGGCTTTGAAAGGATAGATTTAATAGGTAAAAATCAAACCGTGGCATATTCTTTTATGGTTTTGTTTAGCGTTTCAATCGAAATATGCTGGCAAGGTCTTTTTCTTGCTGGTCGAAGAAGCCTAAAGGCCAATCGGTAAGGTCCGCTTTCTCATTTAGCTTTATAGGTACCACCCTGACCGATTTTTCCTCCCTGTCGAAGAAATTGACTTGAACCCGGTCATGGATAATTGAGCCTTCCAAGGCGGCGAGTCGGATGCCGTTAATGACATGCTCGCTGTGGGTCTCTATAATGACCTGAACCCCTGTATTAGCTATTTTTGCGAGGAATTTTCCGATGTTGGATTGTCCCATTGGATGCAAATGCGCTTCCGGATTTTCGACAATCACCAAACAGCCTTTTTGAGCAATCAAGCCATTGACGAGTATGGGAAGCACATAAGAAAGCCCGAAGCCAACATTGGTTGGTCGGCTATTACCAAGTGTTATTTCAGCTGTTTTTATTTCAGAATATATCCGTGCATCATCCAATCTTGTGCCAGGGGTAATGAAATCCAGCCAGAGCCTTGCTTGAGTCAGCAATTGATTAGGTTCATTTGGGTTGTAGCAGCGACCCTCCGGAATCGGTAAAAATAAATGCTGCCCCAATACTTGAATCGCCAGTTCCCCATTCCAACCGGCATGGATGTAGTCTGTGTCTTCCACTTCATAGCGGAGCCTGGGGCCGATCCTCTCTGCATTCAGATAATAGAATTGGTCCTTTCCTAAAGGGATGGAATCCAAAAACTGTCTCGACCCTGTAAATCCATTAAACCTCAGGGAATAGCCAGCATCCTCCTTTTGGGGTGCAAAAAAAGAAACCCCACCCGATTCGGCGACGGAGTTGACAAAATTAAATTTGATAGATTCATCTTCTGCATTACGGTTTAATACCTCAACGGAATTGCCCATGGACATCGAAAACACTCCATTTAGAGGGATTTTAACATCGTCGTTAAATGGTTTAAAAGTGCCGCTCACAAAAACGCCTTGCACCTTTTCAAGACAAATTCTGCTCAGAAGTATCGCCTGAATGACAGACGATTTCCCAACGGAATTGCCACCCGCCAAAACCGTAATTTCCCCAAAATCAATCTTTTGATTTCTGAAACACTTGAAGTTTTCGATGTGTATTGATTTCATAAAAATCAGAGTTGGTCTTTAATTATCCGTTCAGTAATTCTAAAGGCTTCTTCCAAATAGCTGCGGTCATTGGTTCGGAGTGTAACAACAGTATAATATGTCTCTTTTTTATCCAATTCTTTTGCCAGAACCTTTGAAAAACTTTCAAATGGAATTTTTTTAACCCGTTCCGATGATATCTCAGCCATTTCAACTGACCATGTTGTAAACAGCGACTTATTGATGAGCTGTTTGCTGGCATTCGGTCGCAGGTGAGGCGTTAGGCATTTTCGGAAACAATACTGCCCAAACAGATGGTAACAGTTGACCATGCCCCTTAAAAACGAAACCCTAATACTGTCTAATTCTTTTTCAGGTAGGGCATTCAACTTATCCAATGTGTCGTCCAAAAAACCGTTCATATCGCCCAAATAAGTTGCCATACTACGTTTTACGAGGTAAAAACCAGCAAATCTCAAGACCATTTCCTGTGCCCCCATCCGCTGGTCGCTAACTCCTGGGATATTTTTGTCAATATTCCCACCCGTCGCTAAAATGAACTCTTTGGAATATGCCAAGTCCTTCATCAACTTTCGTGTATGCGGCTTCGCAAGGCTGTTTCTGATTTCCTGCTGGTTAAGGGGTTTCCCTCCTTCATTGATCCGTTTAAAGATGTCGTACTTTACTTTTGGAGGGGAAGAACTTTCAATGATATTTACGCTCAATTGTGTTTGCTCAATACGACGTTGAAAGCGGCGCTCAAGTGCTTTATTTTGAGAAATCTTATCATCTGCCCCAAAGTATTTTCCATCACACATATCCAAATGTTCCAGGCGACGTAGGTAGAACTTGTTGGTCATAAAATCCCGTATGGTAGTCAATCGCTGCAAACCGTCCACCACATGAAATACTCCTTCCTTATTCTGTGAAAAATAAAAAACAGGCAAGGGAATGCCCAGCAGGATACTTTCTATCAAGCGGGATTTTCTTTTCATGTCCCACACAAGGTGCCGCTGAAAATCAGGATTTAGGTCAATATCCTGCTTTTTTATCATGTCGAACATTTGGAATATGGGGAATTGAGAGGGCCTTACCTTTATTTCATCCGGATTGTAAGGGTCAAGAATTTTTGCACGGTCCTGCTCAGAAATTTCATCGGTCTCTGTTGGCTCTACCCCTTCCGATTCCGCTTCACGCAGGTCTTTGATTGCATCGTTAAGGCGTTCGTATAGTATTTCCCGGAAAGAGTTCAGGGGGTCCGAATGTTTCAGGTTTGTTACCACTCCATCCACTTCCAGAAACTCAACACTGCATAAAGGGCTGAAATCATCTACTTCCCCTTTCCATCGACGGGCATTGGATGAAGGATTCTCTACTTCCTCCAACAATAAGGTATATTCCTGTTCGCCAATAATAACAGGCACCTCCAATTGGCTCCTCAGGTAATTGGAGTCCAACATAAATTCAGGGTCCGATTTCAAATCTACCCCCTGAGTATCGCGTGAATGTAAAGGTCTCCCCCGGATGGTTTCAATACGGTTTAGGTGCCGTAGAAACTCTTGCTCCGGAACGAAGAATATTTCTTCCAATCCACTTTTTCTTACCGCTGCCGATAGCATTTCCCAATCCTGAGTAAGAAACCGATCCAAATTCTTTAAGGGGTCATCCTGGAGGTAGTGTTTTACAAATTTATAATCCTGATAAGATGGCTGGTCAATAGTCTCAAAGCCGCCACTCTTCTCCATGAATTGGCGATACAACGTAACCAACTCTTCCAAGGGTTCGGTCTTGAAGACTATTTCTACCCAGCAGTCTGCTTTGGATGTGCTGAGGTTGCTAAAAACAAGTCCGACTGACCTTGTTTTATTGCTCTCGTCACCTCGATCGGTGAAGCCAACAAATATATAGTTTTCATCCCCCTGGAACCAATAACCCTTATTAAGCCTGCCATAGCGGTTGACCTGCCGGATGGCAAAGGTGAACCCCGGATTTGCTGCCCTGTGTTCGAGCAACCGGTCAAGCAGTGCATTGCTCCATTTCCTTATCAATTTGTCTTGCGTCATATTTGAATTATCTGTTTGCCGTTGCAAAGTTGATGATTTGCTGTGTGGTTTCTAAGTCTGATGGGTATCATGATTATTGCCATACTTGGCGGATATAGGCCAATGCTTCCTGCCCTTGTAGTTCTGTCTTGCTTGCACTTCGACGAACGTAGAACTCCTCTCGGTCGCCTCGGTCCCGGTTTCTAAGCCATACTGGTGATTCTGCTCGTTGTTTTACGGTGATGACGGCGACGGTTTTACCTTCTACTTTCACCAAGTTTAGGTCTATCAATGCCACTGAAGTACCAAAAAAAGTCTGAACAACATTGTCAAAATTCAAACTCCAGGCATCAGCTTTGTCGGGTTGTTGAAAGGTATTGAAATCGTGGTGTTCCAAACCACAAATGCTACGGTCGTTGGTAACACCAACGAGCAAAGTGCCGCCGTCGCTATTGAGGAAGCTGGCTATTTCCACCACGATGTCATCGTAGCGTACGTAGTTGTAACGGCTTTGTGTGGCAGGATTTGGACGCAGGCTCTGCTTGAACTCTACATATTTGTTCTCACCCTGTGCGATTGTATCCCGCAAGCGTTTTTCAAGTTCTTCTTGCTGCCGCTGCAATGCTTCAGTTAGTAAGAAGCGAGTATCGGCGTACCTCGCCAGTTTGGGGTAGCGTCTTGCCCACCAGGTCTCGACTTCCTGTATGTCGGTATCCGCCAAACCATACAATTCGTAGATGATCAAGTCTATCTGCTTTTGCTCGTTATCGATGAAATTATAAGTTTCTCCTATGTTCTGTTTGTTGATAATTGTTTCAACTAATGCATTTATGGTATTTTGGAATACAGGTAGGAACAGAGCAAACGGGTATTCAACCACATCTCCTTCTTGGGTATGAACTGTGTGATTCAAATAGTTTTTGAAAAAGAATTTTGCTAATCTACTACATAACACTCCTAATACCAGTTTTTGATCAAAGAGATCAATAGCAATGGAAGAACTCGTGTTTTGAAAAAGTGTAGATGTTCCTAAACGAAAAGTTGGACTATAAATTCCTGTTGGCGAAAACGAAAGAGATTTCCTAAACCAAAAACCCTTATTACGAAGAGCTGAAGCAATTTTTTTATCGTCTCCGATATTTATTTTATTTATTTCTCCATAGTATCTTTTCCTCCCTTCAATTGTAAGTGTTTTCATCCTATTAACGGCATCTTTTGACCAATCAATGAAGTATTTATTTTTTGCCCAATAGTTAGGTAACCATCCAATACTTACATCAGAACTATCAACTTTTTCAAACGGAATAAAGTACCGTCCATCATAATTACCAGGCTCAATACCGTTTTCCTTTTCCTCTGTGCTTAAACAATTTATTTCTTCATTACTCAATACTTTTTCAAACTCTATTTGGGTGTATGACCCGCCGCCCATGCTTCTCAAGTAAAAATCATTATCACCGGTTGAAATACCTTGGGGAACTTCCGCAATATCGCCAAAGCGAACGAGTTCAACGGTTTTCCCATTAAAAATGACCTGCCGCACGTTCAGTTTGAAAGCGATTTCGTCGCCTCCAATTTCCTTTTCTATTTGGTGACAGGTGAGGTCATTCATTAGCCGGAAGAGGTTCGGGCTCGCAGTGAAAACGGGCAGGTTGCTATTGGTGAAAATAAGGTTTTGTGGGTACTGGTACACGGCGTAACGGTTGGTGGCTTCGCCTATGTATTTTTCGAGGTGCCAGAGTTTTTCCCGGAAATCGGGTGTCTCTTTTTGACGGCTGATATTAGTGAGGTCTGCTGTGATGATTTGTCTGCCGCTCCATGCCAACGCTTCCGCATCCGTTGTACTTACGAAGTCGGGTTTTGGATGTACAGCATTGGTCAGCGTGAACACGCAGGTGTTTACGGTAGCGCCGAAAGTATCAGGCGGCAAGCGCAGCACTTTATGCAGTTGACGGGCGAGCAGCTTTTCTCGCATTTCCTTGTGGCTGATGATGGTGAGCCAGGTGTCGGAAGTGATGAACACGAGTGAGCCACCGGGCTTAAGCAGTTTTTCCATCGCCATAGTGGTGAACATACCGTAGAGGTCGGTGCTGCCGAGTTTCATTTTGTCCTTCACATCGTCGTAGGCGTTGTCCCGCTTGTAGGGTGGGTTAGCGATGACGATATCAAAGCCCTTATTTTTGAAAATATGTGCAAACCAGAGATGCCATAAAAAATAGGGTTTCTCATAAAGGCCCCTTGAGTTGTAAAGTAGGGTTTGTTTTTCTTCGAAACCCAGAATCTCTTTTTCAATGGCGGCAATTTTATTTGTCAAACGAGAAGTGATTTTTCTTGTGGTTTCCATTTGGCGTTTGGCTTCTTTTTCCAAATCGCCTTTGTCCAACAACAATTTCAATTTGTCTTTTTTCAATGTATCGTTGATGGCATCATTCACTTTTTGAGAAATCTGCTCTTGTATTTTTCTTTTTTCCTCCTCGTCAATAATTTGAAAAAACTTTTGGGTCAATTTTTCAATTGTAGCTTGTTCATTTTTGTCAAACCGTATTTCGGTTTGAATAGACGAATCGAAAAATGAACCTTGATGACCTGACTTTAATTTGGGTTTATCTTCGTCTTCTTTTTCCGTCAACCTGGAAAGATCAATTCCTTCAAATTCCTCTCGAAGACTGTCGCCTTGCATAAACTTGTAATCGAAATGAGGCAGTTGTCGGGGCTGGTCAATATCTACAATCATTGAAAGCCAAAAGCGGAGGCGGGCTGTGTCAATAGCACCTTTATCAATGTCTACGCCGTAGATGGAATTTCTGATGATTTTCTCTTTGACCTCTGCGGGCTTAAAATCGGTACCAGGGTTGGTCTCTGCATAGATTTTGAGTTTACAATGGAAGATTTCGAGCAGCATACCCATTGGGAAAGCACCGGACCCGATGGCGGGATCGCAGATTTTCACGGAGTCAAGTAAGCCGTCAATACGTGTGGCATGCTGTCGGATGTAGGCATCCAATTCCCTATATTGTACGAACTTGCGCAGCGAGGTTTCACCCGCTTCGTCAGGTTGCAAGTGTTGTTGGAGGTAGAGAGAGATGGCTTCCTGGGTCATGAAGTGTACGACTTCCTTCGGAGTGTAAAAAGTACCCTTGTCCTTGTTGTCTTCGATGAGGTTTTCAAAAATATGTCCCAGCATTTCGGGGTCAACAGCGACTTCTCGTTCGTCAGGGCTATCTTCTACGATAGTAAAATTGTAGCTGTTAAAAAAATGAAACAGGCTTTCAAATAAGCGCTCCTCGCCGTTTTGCTGAAAATTTAATTCGTCAACTTTGTCAAACTCTCTTTCAAATAAACCCCCATTGAGGTAGGGAACCTTTCCAAACTTCTGACCGTCAAGGATACAAGCATCACCGGGGCGTTGGTGATTGAGTGTTTCAAAAAACAGAGGAACCAGGTAGTTGGTAAAAAAATCTTTGGTTTTGTCCCGTTTGTCAAATATAGTAGCCATGAAATGCTGATCGCCTTTGGACGTGTCCTGTTCTTCCTCCGGCACCCCCAGCCATCCTTTCTTCTGGAGGAAGTAGAGAAAAACGATTCGTCCCAAAAGTTTCTTCACAAAGTCACGAACAGGTTTCAAGTCTTTTTCATCGGTAGAAACAAAGCCGAAAATCTCCAGATGGGCGTGCGATGTTTTCAAAAACTCATAGAAAGCTTTGTAGTGTTGCTTGTATTCTTCAAAAAACTCGTCGGAAAGTTTGCTGACCGAAAAGGCCTCTGTCACATTTATTAGGGTCTTGCGCTCTTTCAGTGAGAGTTCATAAAAACGGTCACGGGCTGTTTTGCAGCTTTCCGTTTCGCCGAGTACATAGGTGAATTTCTTTGGGTGGGTTTCGTGTCTCACTGTTTTGCCGCCTTCCTCTGGAGGGAACTCATACTTGGACATAAATGTAAATCGCCACTCCGGTTGGTCGGGGCTGTAGAAGACCGCCATTGCCGCATCCTGAAAGCCAGGAATGATTTCATTTTGAATCAGGCTCCGCAATCCTACTCTGTTCTTTGCTATCCTTGTGTTTTGCACCTCTGCCTCAAACAGAGCAATTGTCTTGCCATCAGAAAGTATCAGGTCACCGAGACGATAGAGTTCCTTCACTCTATATTCCCCCAATTTTGTTCCCAAGTTTTCTTGCTGCGGATTTTCAATGAGTTTTAAATTGGCACCGTTGTCATGAAAGACGCCAAGCAGAAGGGCTTTCCAGTTGTCCCGGCGGTATCTTGCGGTCAGAAGGGTTTGGAGGTCGGTCTTATTCATTACTGAATGGTGTTTAATCTATTTTACTGGTCGGAGTTTTTTTTGTTTCGGGGCTTGGCGGCCAGCTTTTTTACTTCCCGGTCAAAGTCGGAAACGAAGCTTTGGTCTTGGTCCACACGGAATTTTTCAAACTCCTTTTCGGCGGTAGCTTTAGCAATGGCATGGCTGACTTTGCCGGGATGGTTCAGCAGTTCATATTCATTGAATTGGAGGAAAGCGTCGAGCCGGGTAGTCCAATCTGTCATTTTCATGGGAATCTGTCGTTCAGCCTGTAATTCAGCGAAGTTGAGGTAGAGTTCAACGAGGCGGTTGAGTTCCCGAAGCTCCTTTTCTTCAAGGTAGTTTTTGGCAACGGATACATCGGTTTTTAATATTTTTCCTGCGGGAGCATTTTTCCAGGTGGTCAGCCCCATATTGGGCTTGTTAGCATCTGCCCGTCGGCTGACGATTTCGGCGGCGGTCATTTTGGTAATAGCCCAATGGAGTTTGTTTTGTACGGTAGCATAAAATTCTTTTGTGATTAATGCCGTTGCGTCGTAGTCAATGCTGCATTGTGCGTAGATGTCCGTGATTTTTTGATAAAACCTGCGTTCGGAAGCGCGTATTTCTCGGATGCGTTCGAGCAGTTCTTCAAAATAGTCCTTCCCAAACATTTGACCACCTTGTTTGAGGCGCTGGTCGTCGAGAGCAAAGCCTTTGATGAGGTAATCTTTGAGGATTCTGGTAGCCCAAATGCGGAATTGGGTGGCTTGCCTCGAATTGACTCGATAACCGACGGAAATGATGGCATCGAGGTTATAGAATTGGGTCTGATAGGTTTTGCCGTCGGCGGCAGTATGTGCAATTTTTGCACTAACTGAATCCAGGTTTAATTCTTTTGTTTCGAAAATATTTGCCAGGTGTTTGGTAACCACACTTCTATCTACACCAAATAGCTCGCCCATGCTTTTCTGGGAAAGCCATACATTTTCATCTTGCAGAATAACGTCAATTCTTACATCACCTTCCTTTGAACTGTAGAGTAAAAATTCGGATTGTTTTGGTACCAGTTCCATTGGTATGTGATCAGGTTAAATAAAACTTTCAGAAATTATAATGTTGGGTTCATCCCGTTTCACGGTTACATTCTCAATGACTTCTTTCTCTTCAGCTTGAGGTTCGAGCAACGGGTACGTTTTCAAAATTTCGATGATTTTGTCCGCAATCACTGCTGGTTTGAGTTTTGCCTTTTCGGCACTCTTACGCAGTTGGATCAATTGCCGGGGCAGTTTTTGAAATATGGCATTTTTAATAGCCTTTTGTGCCAGCTGGATGAGCAGTAGGTCATCTTCGTTCCAAGTCGTCATCCGCGTGAATGCGTCGAGGTAAGAGAGTGCATTCTTTTCGTTGGGGCCGAATTTTGAGGCTTGCTTTTCTGCTGCACGCTCGCCTGCCTGCAAGCTTTTGAACTGCATTACGGCATTGTTTACTTGTTCGTGGTGTCCATCGAGTAACGGCAACCCTTTCTCATCGGTGGTTGCTCGAAAACGGCGGACAGTGTCGAGGAAAGAAATCTCTTCTATTGCCCTATTTTCGTCTACCCGGAAGAAGGCATCCCTGCGACTGTTTTTTAGGAAAACCACCGTGTCACCCGTTCCTTTTGAGGAGGAATCGACTCGTCCGCAGCGAGAACGAAGGGGCATTTTTTCGATTTTGCGGAACCAGTCCCGGTTGTTTTCTTTAAAAGCCCTCAGTTCGAGAAGCAGGCGGAGCGTTTCATCCCGCTCGTCATCCTCCACCTTCTCAAACAATCCAAAGGTGCCGAATTCTTCCTCGCTACTGTAAATCTGGCTGTCTTCTCCGAGAGCGGAGTGGAAGGCCTGGAGCTTGAGTAGCGCTTTTTTGTGCAGTTCTATTTCGTTTTCGGTTTGCTCGGTTGGGTAAAAGTTGTAAATATGGATTTTCTCTGCGGTGGTGCCAATGCGGTTGACCCTTCCGATTCGCTGCATGAGGCGGGTGGAGTTCCAAGGGATGTCGTAGTTCAGGATGGTATCGGATCGGTGAAGGTTGACGCCTTCCGCGAGCACTTCTGTTGTGATAATGATGTCGTAGTCGTCACGGCGTTTTTCGAGGGGCATCCGAGCATCGAAGTTTTGAGCGATGATGTCAGTCAGAGCCTTGTGGTTGGAACTGTCCACTGTAAGTAGGCGATCAAAGTGCCGCTGTTTTAAGGACTCTAAAAGATAACCGGTGGTATCTGCAAATTCGGAGAAGATGACGAGTTTTTTTCGTTCACCATTCTTTCCCTTCATCATGCCATTGTTGAGTAAGTTTACAAACTCTTCAAGTTTTGGGTCCTGTCCTGTTTGCTGCCAGGATTCCCACTTTTCCACGAGTATGTCAATAATACTCTGGTCTTGTTTGAGCACCATCAAAAACGATTCGTCGAAATCGTCTGCGGTGAAAGTCTGGATGGATGGGTCGGTGAGTTTGAGTCTTTCCATCTTTTCCAGTAAGATTTCTTCATCGCCTTCAAGAATGTGCTTGGAGACATCGAGCGGCGGAGCGATATGTATCCGGTCGTTTTTGAACATTAGAATCATTGCTCGGTTAGCATCCCGATACCGTTTCAATGACTGAATAAAAGCATAAAAGCTGCTATCAAGTCGTTTAACAAGTAGGGTTTTCATAATGTATGCTAACCTGCCGGAAACGAGGTCTGCATTTTCGTACTTGCTTTTATACGGTTCTATCAAAAATCGAATGGCTTGGTAACGGTAGTATTTTATGCCAACAACTGGATTGCGCAGACAATTCATTGTTTCCTCGAACAAGCTATTGAGTGTCGGGGCAAGTTGATAAAGCACTTCTTTGGGCTTTTCGATTTCAGGGAATGTTAATCCTTGTCTCTCCATATCTTGCCAATATTCCTCATTTTCACGAATATCTGTTCTTGTCCTCCTGATGGTAATTTGTTCAAGAATTCCGGTGCGTATTTCTTCATACAGTTTGCTAATTCCTTCCATTGCCACTTTTCTATTCGGCTCCGTTTTGAGTTTGTTATACCGATCTATACGGGTACGGAAAAAGCGGATAATGTTCATGTCCAGGGTAGAGTTGCGCCCGTCCTGGAAGAGTAATATGAGGTTTCGTATGTCCTCGGGGCGGTTGTTCAATGGCGTAGCAGAAACAAGTATGACTTTTTTTGTGCGGTCGCCATCCGGGCCAGGGTTTTTGCGTTTCGTTTTACATAGGGTCTGAAGTTGGTGAAACATATCGGAGGTATCGCTGCGGAACTTGTGTGCTTCATCCACAATGACCAAATCATAGCCCTGAGCCTTGGCTTCACTGATTTTATGGAGACTACCATTGGAAATAAAGTCCACCCGGAACGGGAGGTCGAAGTCCTCAATTGTATTCCTCCAGGCGTTTTTCAAAGCGGGCGGATAAACTACCAATACCCGAGTTTTCCAACCGTTAATATGGTAAAAACGCTTCATTATCATGGCTGCTACAACGGTCTTTCCAAGTCCCACTACATCCGCGAGGAAGAAACCATTGTGGCGTTTCAGCATTTCTACTCCCTGTTTCACGGCATCCACCTGGTAACGCAGGCTGGTATATTTTTTCGGCAGGTCATTGGCAATATCGGGGTCGTATTCTATGCTTCTTCCAAAGTATTCAATCAGGAATTTGATGTAGATTTCAAATGGGGTGAACTCGTCGTTGAGGTAGGTTTTGCGTTTTAATTTTTCGATAAAATCGGGATTAAGGTCAATGCCTTCCTTCCAAAGGTCTTCAAAGGTCTCCAAGGCAAACTTTACATCGTCGTAGTCTCGGAGTTCGACATTGAATTCAAAATTTCGCTCCAGTCCTGGTTCGGTCAGATTACTGGAGCCGGTGATAACCGAACCCCAGCCAGCGTGTTCGTGCTCGTTTTTCTGCCGAAAAATGTAAATTTTAGCATGCAATTTTTTGGAGGGGTGCGCCTTCACCTGGATTTTTCCGGTGCGGATACCTTCTATGAAATTGAGCATCCCTTTTTCTACGGGAAAAGAATATTCAGCGTTTTGCACATCACTCACCATTGATTCCAGCAGCTTCTCTTTCGTAGTTTCCTTGTCTTGAACAAACTCAATCCCGTCTTGATATGCCTTCCAAACAAGTTCATCAATATTGATTCCGACGAGAATTCTGACCTCCTTAACTTTGTTCAGATACTCATGGATTCGATAATATCCTGACATTTGGAAATATCCCACTAAAGCGTCGAAGTAATAGACGTCCATATACTGAAAGGTACCTTCCAGTTTTTGGAGCAGAGTTTTGCCTTTAAGGTTTGTAAAAAATTTAGTTGCCATGCACTACAGTTTATTCAAATTGAAAAGCTAATCACTAAAACGGGCCGCTATTCCATACTCATACTGGATTTTAGCAAGTGCTTTTCTGGTATATTTTTACGTACCTGTTCCTCTCGCTTCCGCCGCCGGGCATACCGCAGCAGGCGGTTTTGGTGAATGAGGATTTGGGAAAACATGTTCTCAAAGATGTGCTCCAGTTCTCCCTGCTGCCCAACAAAAATCTCCGGCTCAGCGACAATGTCAACGAGAATTTTCTCAGGGGCAGCAGTAGTGATTTTGCCTTCACGCATGAGTGGGGCCTCCGACACCAGTGGCTTAACGATGACTGCTTCGTTCTGGGATAAAACGTACAGTTCCATGATGGAGCGGTTGGGTTGGAAGTAAACCTTTTTGGAAAGTCCTGTAAGATGATTGAAGATGACACCGAGGACGTCTTTTTCTGCTTCAACAAGTGTCCAATTATAGGCGGGTTGGAGTTCCATCCAGACATTCAACCATCGGGTTTCCCAGATGCAGACGTTGACCAGAGGCAGTTCCTTCGCAAGCAAGGCGGCTATTCGTTTAGACAGATTGGAAAATACCGGTATGAAATCTTCCCTTGTCGACAATCGGTATACCCCTCTTCCGGGGTTTTCCAGAACACCATTTGCCTTTAGATCATAAATGCGCCAAGTGAGTGTCTCCTCTGAAACGCCGGGATACACCTCCTCAAGCCAGGTAAGTAGCTCACGTTTGGTCAGGAGTTTTTTGTCCTGAAAGGCATTGGCAATGGTGTCGGTTACGTCAGCGCTCATTGGTTGGTGTGTATGATGCTGCAAAGATGGGGGAGTTTTTCGAAATATCAAATTTTCGGCACTTTTTGTAATGCAGTGCCGAAAAAAAGGTCGTCTTCTGTTCTTGAGAATGAGGACTCCGGGCGGGTTCATTCCGGAGTGTAGAACATCTAACGAGTCTGTAACGATAATATGGAATCCCTCACCTCATATTGCCGTAGTATACCGGCTACGACTACAATCATTATTTGTTCGCCCTTTACCCTTCAAGGGTTAACCGGCATCCAGCCCCGGCAATCCAAAACGCCAAGGGGAGGGGGTACAATCAGTTCGTTAGGGGGGAGGCGGCATGTATTTCCAGGTATGCCTTGGGGTGTTCATATCTCGCGGATAAAAATTATCGCCATAGGCAGTTTGAAATACCTGTTCCTTCTGGTCCAGGAGCTGTATCAACCAGTTGTATAGCTGAAAGGAAAGGATTAAATTGCACCTTGAAAATGGCTCAGCCATCATCCAGATCATTGAAAATCCGGCAGCAAACTTGCAAATTACTTGCAAATCCAAACTGCACTCGCATAACAACTTGATTTACAGTAGCTCAGCCCGGTAGAGTACACGTCTTGGGGGCGTGTGGTCGCAAGTTCGAATCTTGTCATCCCGACATTGTAAAGGGCCTTCGAAAGGAGGCCCTTTTTATTTTGAACATCTATTTTATTTGTTCTTAGACTTCCAACCCCTCACATCCGCCGCATCTCATCACTTGACCCCGTTTGCCGCTGTCGCGCCGACTTCAGTTTCCTGTTCCCAAAAGTATTGTTCCAGGAAAGCATGAAAACGCGCTCGGACATTATATAAGATGATTTAACCAGAAGATCTATTTCAGGTTCCCGCGTTTCGCCAACCCAGTTTTCGTTGCTCGAGAAAAGGTCTGTAGCGCTGAAGCGCAGCTTTCCCCATCTGTTGCCAAAATCTTTTTCAAGCCCAATATTCAGGGAGCCAACAGCATTCCAATACGATATTCCCCAGTATCCGGGGGACTCGTAATTACCCGAAATTTCAAGGTTAAATTGATTGGGCATTCGGATCGTCTGGGTTAGGTTAAATCCCCAAATCACATTCTCATTTCTGAATTTGTGCCCCTCAATGATAAAATTGAGTTGACGGTTATTGACATAAAAATTGTTTTGAGATTCCCACCAGCTGAGTAGCTTCCAGGGGAATGAGATACTTGCGCTGGCCACCTTTTCATTCTCCAAATTATTGTAAGTGCCAACCTGGGTGTTGTTTACTGCATCCACAACCGGTACCCAGCGTATTACCCCATGTTCGATGCTGTAGGACAAGCCGAATCTCCAGGTTTTATAGCTGTAATCAAGGCGGGTGGCATCGGTAAAGGATGCTTGCAGGGCGGGGTTGCCGCCGTCAGTTGTTGTTGGATCACTAAAGATCAGGTAAGGCGCCAGACGCCGTAAGGAGGGACGGGATATCCGCCTGCTGTATGACATATTCAGGCTTTGTACTTCCGTAAGTTTTCGGGAAATAAACACACTTGGAAACCAGGAGCTATATTGCCGGTCAACGACATCGGGTTGTTCTTCTGAGCTCAGGTTTGTATCCGTATATTCAAAACGCAAACCTGCCTTAAACTCTGTTTTCTCATCCACTTTTCCAGATACTGATCCATAGACACCGGCAATGTCTTCATTTAAATGAAACAGGGAAGAGTATTCCGGAATTACCTGCCAATCCTGTCCGGGTTCTCGTCTATCCACCCGTACATCATTATCAAAACGCATGGAGGTGAATTTTCCGCCAGCTTCCACTTTGGTGTTTTTCCCAATGGGGAGTGAATAGTCGGCTTTGCTTACTATTACCTGAATAGGGGTGTTTTTATCAATCCTTAGCTCTTCTTCAGAGGAAACCATGGTACCATCGGCATTCAGGTTTTGAATATTGTAAAAACTTGGGTTCAGATATGTGTATTTGATGATATCGGCGTCAAAGTTCAGGGTCTGGTTTTTTCCAAAAGTTTGAACCAGGTTGATGTTTCCGGTGAAGGATTGTGAGTGGTTCGTTTCGGTATTGGGGATGTTCGCCTGTTCTTCCAACATCCCATTACGAGAATAGGTCACCCTGTTGAGCGCTTTCATGTACCAGTTCCTGTCGAAAAAGACACCCAAAACACCTATAGTTGTTTTGGGCGACAGCTGAAAGTCAGCACCCAGTCTTGCGCTCTGGGTCGTGGTAGGTGTGTGATCGCGATCACTAAATGTTTCTGTTTCAAGGAAATTGTTGCCTTGCTTTACTCCGCGATAATTGGTAAATAACTGTGGATTCAGGTTGTAATTATGATCATAATTACCAAAGAGGTTGAACCATTTTTTGCGATAATTAAAATGCAAACCACCACCATACTTGGGGCCATTCCCTTGACCGACTTTTAAAGAATAACCTCCGTTTAAGCCTTCATCCCCTGTGTTTTTCAACACAATATTGATTATTCCTCCGTTCCCTTGTGCTTCAAAGTTTGCCGGTGGCGTGTGAATGAGTTCTATCCTGTCTATGTTGTCAGAGTTCATGCCGGCGAGCATTTGTATAAGGGCTTCTTCCGGAAGACGCGATATTTTACCATTAATCATGACTACAACTCCTTGCTTGCCAGCCAGTGAGATGGTATTACTCAAGGCGTTTATTTGCACTCCTGGTGAGCGCTGCAGAACCTGGAGCGCCGAGCTGCCTGCATTGGTAATGCTGTTGGCAACATTTACTACGGTTCGGTCAATGCGCTGTTCCAGAAATGGACGTTTGGCAGTAACTTGTACTTCGTTAAGTGCGGCAGCTGATTCTTTTAGAACGATTGTTTCCAATTCTTCCAGTCCGGAATTGCCGTTTAGCTCAAAGGTTTTGGAATAATTGGTAGTAAATCCAACCATTGAATAAGAGCACAGGTACATTCCAGCGGGTAGAGCATCAAAAGTGTAGGTTCCGGTTTCAGATGAGAAGATCCCTCTGATCAGTGAACTGTCAACTGCGTTTAAAAGTACAACGGATGCGTAAGCAAGCGGTTTTTCGGCAGCGTCCCAGACCTTTCCTGTAATTTGATTTTGAGCATTCAGAATGGCCATTCCATGAAGGCAAATGGCCGCAATGAGCAAGATTGTTTTCAATACAGAAGTTTTCATCCTTTCAAATATTTGTTTAATTTGGTAAGACCAATTTCCGAAAAACTTGTGACAGATGTTGTTAATCGCTTGAGATATAACCTTGTTAACAGGATATACCCAGGTATTTTGTGTACAATTATTTTTTAAAGGACAACGGCCATTCCAAATCATTGCATCGGGAACTGAGATTTGATTGGTGAACACCTTGCCACTGTAAATTTTTCACGCAAAGGGCGCAAAGCATTAAAACGCAAAGTCCGCAAAGGTTTGCTTTGCGATCTTTGCGAATCCCTTTGCGTTCTCTGCGTGAAATAAAATGTCAAGTAGCGTTAACCATGGTCAGATTGTTTTCATTTGGCTCGAAAAACTAGTCTTCGAGTCCAAGCGCTGATTTCACAGCTTCATAATTTGTCCAGTCTAGATCGGGATTGCGGGCGAGGCCGTCGGCGGTTGCGGCAACTACTCGAACTTTTCCAGATGGTTTAAAAGGAACTCCATCATTGGAGGTATCCACAAGGGTAAGTTGATTCAGCTTTGTTGAAAAGGCGAATGATTCTGTATAATATTCTCGCGCAAGCGTAAATGGAAGTACATACCAATTTGAATTGTCAAGTCCGAGCAAATAAGGTGATTTGAGATAGACCATAACCAGCCCTTTGTCAACAATGTCTTGAGTGAGAATTGGGACCATAAGCGTTGCCTTATATTCATAGTTACTCACGGCCACCCAATCGGTATAGTTCAGTTCAAAAGTGGTACTAACTATGTTGCCATTTCCATTTTCTCCGTCTTTGCCATCCTGACCTGCGACGCCTGCCGGACCGGGAATGCCTTGTTCGCCTTTACATGAGATTATGGTTGTTGCTGCTGCCATGAGCAGAAATAGAAATAGATTTTTCATAATGATTTAGTTTGTAGTCAAGATTATTGAAGTTGAAAACAAGGAACCTTGGCTCACTTGCTCTGCTGATTTTTACCTACTACCAATGGGTAGTAATAACTCAGGCCAACCATGAAATACTGATTGGAACCTTTTTCACCTTCACCAACAGTAACTGATTTAGAGAAGCTGGTTTGAAGCATTACATCCAGACTGAATTTTCCTGAGGGGGTAGACTTGCCAATAGATAAACCCAAAGCAAAACCGGTATCCTTTTTTTCCGTTTCACTGGCTGGCGGAGGTTCCGGAGTTCCCAGACTTGTTTCGACCGTGTATTGCTCGCTTAAAAGAAATCCGAAGGTTGGGCCGGCGAGGATTTCCAGCTCCGCTTCAGGATCGGGCAAAAAATCGTACTTGAGAAAAACTGGGATTTCCAGATAATTCAAGCGGTGTTTTTGCTTCAGATCAATGTTGTATTTGGTGAAGTCAAAGCCATACCCTTTTTGCACAAATGCAAGCCGGGTTTGTAATCCAAATTGCCTGGTAAAATCAAAATCCAGTTGTCCGGATAGGTATAGCCCTGGGATATTTAATGCCTCATCTCCTTCATTGCCCGTACTCACCGATGCCCAGTCTATCCCCAGCGTCATACCGGCATTCATACTAAATTGTGCCTGACTCTTTGTGGATAAGATCAGGGAAGCTGCCAAAAGCGTTAGCGAAATGATTCTTTGAACTTTCATGGTATAGTATAATTGAGTGAAAAGTGAATTGCCCGTGGATGACTTTGGCTGTTTTTGATTGCCATCGGGACAAAGGTGGGGCCTGCCGGTTTCGGCCGTCTTCACTCCATTATCATGGTTCTGGACTATACCCTGATTTGGGAAAAAATGTCTGGACTAGATTATCAATTAGTAGAATGTGCCCTTGTAAGTGCTTGATAATCAGTGTTCAGTAAAATGACTGGGGGCTTTGCCAAATTCCTGAGAAAAAACCCGGGAAAAATAATTTGGATCAGTAAAACCAACGGCGTAAGCGACTTCTGAGACATTAAGGTGTCCTTCCTGTAAGAGTTGTTTGGCTCTTTCCAGGCGGATGGAGCGAATAAACAATGCGGGTGTTTTACCGGTAAGCGCCTTGATCTTGCGGTAAATCTGTGCCTGGCCCAGATGCACCTGTTTACCCAGAGATTGAGCATCCAAATCTGTGTTGTCAATTTCCGCGATGACAAACTGATGCAAATTGCGCAGGAAGCGCTCGTCGATGCTGAGGTCTTCTTCTTTTTTATTGACAGGGGAATAGTTGGCAAAGCGCTGTTGCAATTGAGTACGAAGCTCTACCATATTGCTCATCCACAGCAGCAACTCTTCCTTGTGAAAGGGTTTCACCAGATATGCATCAGCTCCGGCTTTTAAGCCCTGAACCCTGCTTTCCACACCTGCTTTGGCCGTAAGCAAAATGATGGGTATGTGACTGCTGCGCTCATCATTTTTGAGTACATCAGTTACTTCAAAACCGTCTTTACCCGGCATCATCACATCACTGATCACAATATCGGGGATAAGATCGAAGGCCTTTCTTATGCCACTCACTCCATCATAGGCAAAATGGACCTGATAATCCTTTTCCACACATGACTGTATGTAAAGCGCCACATCCTTGCTGTCTTCGATGACCAGCAAAACCGGTTTGCCATGGTCTGTGTAAACGGTTTCTTCAGGTTCGATCTCTGCTTCGGTGATTTTTTCCTGTTTTTTCAAATTATCCCAATCCGGAGCGAGTAATGGGGCGGAAACGCTCACAGGCAATTCAATTTCGAAGCTGGTTCCTTTCCCTTCCACACTTTGCACCCGTATGTTTCCTTGCATCATTTCTACCAGTTGTTTGGTTAAGGCAAGTCCAATCCCGGTACCTTCTCCCTTTCGGGTATGAGAGCCATCCACCTGATAAAAGCGGTCAAAAATATAGGGGAGCTTTTCAGCTGGAATGCCAATGCCGGTATCTTTAACCTGGATTTGGAGCACATCACGGTTTTCAAGGCTTAGTTTTTTTGTCAATACCAAAACCTGCCCGCGCTCATGGGTAAATTTCATGGCATTGGATACCAGGTTGTAAATCACCTGCTGCAACCGCGCTGGATCAAAATCCATAACCAAAGAGTCTACTTCACTGTCAAAAACCAGCCTGATCTTCTTTTCCTCAGCGCTGGAGTAAAATGATTCGATCAAGTATTGCAGGAACTTAATGATGTCCGAGCGGCGGAAGTCGAGTTTCAGACTTCCGGCATCCAGTTTCGACAAATCAAGTAGTTGTCCCACCAGTTGAAGCAAACTGTTGACGTTGCGCTGAATGAGCGTCTTCTCTTTTTCATGACCGTTGATATTACCGGTCATTCCCTGAATAACAGTCAGCGGGGTACGGAATTCGTGTGAGATATTGGTGTATAACTCCGACTTCATAGCGTCTAGCTCACGCAGTTTCTGAGCTTCTTGTCTGGCCAGTCTTCTGTTCAGGTTAAACTTGTACAACCAGTATATTCCGGCAATCAATAAAAGTGTGAGCGCTATCAGAAACCAGCTTTGGAGGTAAACCGGTTTTAATACCCGTAGTTTGAGTAGTAATTCATTACCTGACCAATGTCCATCGGCTTCCTGGCCTTTCACCCTAAGTGTGTAGGAACCATAGGGCAGCCGACTGAGCCTAATGGTATTATCAGTTTGCTCATTCCAGTCCTTGTCAAAACCTTCTATTTTATAAGCATATCGCTTTCTCTGACCAGGGTTGAAGTTTAATAAAGACACTTGCAACTGGAAAAATCTGTCACCAGGCTTCATGACAATAGTCTTGCTGCGAATTAACTCAGCACTCTTGTCCAGCAATTGGTTGCTGCTTTCTTCGAATTGATAAAATGCGGTGATCTCCATTGGAGCATCTTCCAGTACCGACCAGTTGCGGAATTGTTCGGGGTTAAAAGCGGTAACACCATTTAATCCACCAAAATAAAGGGTGCCATCGGGCGCCTGAAAATGGCTCATCCTGTTGAACTCATGATGAGTTATGCCGTCTTCCTCCTGAAAAGCCCTGGATTTGAATGATTTGCTGTCAAACTGAATAATACCTCCATCGCTGCTCAGCCACAGGTTTCCATAATCATCTGGATACACCGCATAAATATGGTTATTAGCCAAGCCCTCCACAACTGTAAACATTCGGTATGTGCCATCATTTCTGTTCCAGCGCAAGAGTCCGGCGTCTGTGGCCAGCCAGAAAATGCCATTGCCTTGATCATACAAATGTTGCACGCTGGTGAATGGCAGGTAATTGCTTCCGGAGGCCTGGTTTCCATAATAGGATTTTACCCCGGAATCATAATTCAGGAGAAACAAGCCCTTGGAGGAGCACACCCAGATATCACCGGAATTATCCCGGTATAGATGGTTGATGGATGATTTGCCGAGATTTGCAAAACCATTGTATTTGTCATAGTCTCTGGCAGATTTTTCAATGAGGTCATAGCTTCCCAAACCAATTGTATAACCAACCAACAACTGATGCGGACTAATTTCAAGGAAACATTCTGCCGCTCCTTTTAGATCAATGCGTTCATTATTGGTTGACACAGAACTTCCTGATACAGCATCTTCAACCAACAAGCCTTTCAAAAATCCATAGCATGTATATCGCTTGTCATTGGTTTGATACAGGCCGATACACCAGTTGAACTCGCCTGTATTCCGGCGTCTTACAGTATTGGATTCCGGCGAAAATTCAAACACCCCATTCGCTTCAGTACCGACAACTATGCTGTTGTCAAACAAACAGATGCCTCTGCAGGGCATGCCTTTTTGCTCAAATTTTTGCAACGGTAGATTAAGGAAGCGAGTAAAGGGATTTTTTTTGTACTCAAGCACATACAGCCCAAAATCACCACCAAGCCAAAACCTGCCTTTATTGTCTACGTAAAATCCTCTTTCACCCATCACATTATCAGCCCTCATAATGGGGAAGGACGACCACAAGTCATTCACGATGCCTTTGCCTGGCTCGAAGATGAAAGGGTGCTCGTACTTAAGTGCCAGTATGGTATGGTTAAGTTGATTAGGACGCAGATAAAGATATCCTTTACCCGGGAGCGTTATATCCGAGGGTAAACCAAACGCACTGAATGGTATACTGTAAATCTGGTTGTCGGCATTCAACTGAAAAAACTGACCCACCTGATCCTTATACTTGACAAAAAAACAAAGCTTGCCATCCTGCAAAAACATTCTCGAATGGCTTGTAAAACCTTTAATATCAAGGCTTCGCAATTTTTTACCGCTCGAAGAAAATTCAATGAGATGGGTACTGTCGACCGGAGAATCTTCATAGTTGCTCGTCCAGAATCTGTCCGAACCAGAGAAAAAAGCCGGATTGGGGTTGTGTCGACAATCCAGCTGTACTTTGCTAAAACCGCGCTTGTGGTGGTAGGCAATCAGCTCTGATTTTTTATTCACATAGTAAAGCGTACTATCGGCACCGGTGAGGACATTGGCCAACCCACCCTGAGGCAAAAACTCAGCCGATTCATTTATTAGATGGCTGAATGGTACAATTTCCAGACTGGTGGTATGGATCAGGGTAATGGCCAAAAGCTCACCAAATTCTTCAGAAATAAGCCAAAGGTATCCTTCGGAGTCTTCCCCTAATATCCTGTCAACTTTTGAGTGTAAATCCTTGTCATTGTTCCATTTGCGAAATTCAGTGCCATCGTAACGGCAAAGCCCGTTTGGGGTGGTGATCCAGATAAATCCCCGGCGATCCTGAAAAATGCTCAATACTTCCCGGTGGGGCAAACCATCCAGATCGCTGAAATACGTGAGGGAGGAAATATACCCTGAAGACTCATTGTAATAGGTACTCTGGGCGCTGACATGCACATAAACGAACAGCAACACCAGCAAAACGAGCTGTACAAGTTTCCACTTCCTGAATGTATTTCCGAAAAGTCTCATTTACTGTGGTGAAGCTATATCATTCTGTGTAAAATGGGAAATTATTCGGGGATAGTTGGTGGAGCTATGAATTAAGATATGGTAACTGCGCACTTGTATTTTACAAAACATATATTTGCCCAAATTCAAATTATTAAAGCGTCATTCCGGCTATGTCCAAAGATCCGCATCAATATTGGAAGAAAAACCTTCAATACCTGGCCATACTGCTGGTCATCTGGTTTCTGGCCTCATTCGGCTTCGGAATTCTGTTAGCTGGACCACTTAACGGCATCCGCCTTGGCGGCTTTAAACTCGGTTTCTGGTTTGCCCAACAAGGCTCTATTTACATTTTTGTGATACTCATTTTCGTGTATGTCAGGCTTATGAACAAGCTGGATCATAAGTATGAAGTGTTCGAAGAGTAATGTGATAATTTGATAATAAGCTAATTTGATAATGTTAAAGAATATTTCTACCTCTGAATATCAAACCTTACATAGGTAAAATCTGTGCAATCCAATAATCCTTTAAATCTGTGATCAATATCATGACCGTTCAACTCTGGACCATCATCATCGTAGGAATAAGCTTTGCCATTTATATCGGCATTGCCATCTGGTCGAGAGCCAGCTCCACCAATGAATTTTATGTGGCCGGTGGTGGTGTGCCGCCAATAATGAACGGCATGGCCACGGCGGCCGACTGGATGTCGGCAGCTTCCTTTATCTCCATGGCGGGTTTGATATCCTTTTCCGGCTACGATGGTTCGGTGTATCTCATGGGCTGGACAGGTGGATACGTCTTGCTGGCATTCCTGGTGGCGCCATACTTGCGGAAATTTGGGAAATTCACCATCCCCGACTTTATAGGTGAGCGCTATTATTCTCAGCAGGCACGTATTGTGGCGGTGATTTGTGCGCTGTTTGTATCTTTTACCTACATCGCCGGACAAATGCGCGGGGTAGGCATTGTGTTTTCCCGCTTTCTGGAATTGCCTGTCAATCTCGGAGTTATACTCGGTATGGCCATTGTGTTTATTTACGCGGTGCTCGGTGGCATGAAAGGCATCACCTATACCCAGGTGGCGCAATACGTGGTGCTGATCTTCGCTTTCATGGTACCCGCCATTTTCATTTCCATCATGATGACGGGAAATCCGATTCCACAGCTTGGCATGGGCAGCACGCTGGCTGACGGCACCTACCTGCTCGATAAACTGGACGGACTGAATGAAGAACTTGGTTTTGCGGCTTATACTTCAGGCTCCAAACCCATGATAGACGTTCTGGCCATAACAGCGGCTCTCATGATTGGAACTGCCGGCTTGCCGCACGTGATCGTGCGATTTTTTACGGTTCCCAAGGTGCGTGATGCGCGCACATCGGCCGGCTGGGCGCTGGTGTTTATTGCTATTTTGTACACGACAGCGCCATCAGTGGCTGTTTTTGTGCGGACAAATCTGATAGAAACCGTTTCCAATAAATCCTATGCGGACATGCCACTTTGGTTTAGCAAATGGGAAGATGCGGAGCTGATCAAATACGAAGACAAAAACGGCGACGGCATCATACAGTATGTGAAAGATCCCAAGGTGAATGAACTCACCATTGACAAGGACATCATGGTGCTGGCTAATCCTGAAATTGCCCGGCTTCCCGCCTGGGTGATCGCCCTGGTAGCTGCAGGTGGACTAGCCGCGGCGCTTTCCACCGCTGCGGGTTTGTTATTGGTGATCTCCTCTGCCATTTCGCATGATCTGTTGAAAAAAGCCATTCGTCCCGATATTTCTGAGAAAGGTGAGTTGCTGGCGGCTCGTATCGCAGCAGGAGTAGCAGTAGTGTTTGCAGGCTTGTTGGGTATTTACCCACCCGGGTTTGTGGCACAGGTTGTCGCCTTTGCGTTTGGACTTGCGGCAGCCTCCTTCTTCCCGGCTATTGTGCTTGGCATATTCGACAGGCGCATGAATCGCCAGGGCGCTGTTGCCGGCATGCTCACCGGTCTTGGCTTTACCATAGTGATGATACTGTTGATGCGTTCGGATAAACTATTTGGAACCGAAGAGCCGATCATCAAGGACTTTATGAAGATTAGTGCGGAGGGAATCGGAATCATTGGTATGTTCATCAATGCGGCTGTATCCCTTATCATTTCCAGAATCACGCCGCCGCCGCCGGATGAAATTCAGCAATTGGTAGAGGATATTCGGGTGCCGAGCGGGGCCGGGGAGGCGGTTAGGCATTGATGGTAAATAGTTGCCTGGAAGAGCCATTGTATCTGTGAAAATCTGTGTAATCGGTGGTGAAATTTGCGAACTCACCAGCCTTATCCAATATTCAACGAGTCATACAAGGCCCAATGCTCACTAGCAGACTTTTCCCAGGAGAAATCCTGCAATCGTTCCTTGCCTTTGGCTTTCATTTCGGCTCTAAGACCATTGTTGTGCAATAAAAGCTTAGCTTGCTCATAGCAAGAGTCCGAATCATTTTCTTCAAAGAAAATCGCGGCGCCCTGGGCGATTTCGGGGAAACAGGAGCTGTTGGATAAAAGTACCGGACATTCGCAGGCAAAAGCCTCCAGGATGGGAATTCCAAAGCCTTCATACGCAGAAGGAAAAATAAAAAACAGCGCCTGATTGTACAGCAAGGCCAACTCATGGTCGTTTTTGAATAATTGGCGCTTGACCTGATGCTGAATGTTCTCCTTTTCAAACAAGGCCATCTCCTCTTCGGTAAATTCAGGGCCTCCGGAACAAAGCAAGTGCAGGTCGCGATTTTCACGAAGCAGCCTGCCCATCGCGGGTATGATCGACCTGAAGTTCTTATACCCGGATCTGGAACCGAGATAGAGTATATAATCGCCGGTAAATATTGAACTGGGATTGTCTGTTAATTGAGGCAACTGCAAGGTATTCCCGTGGTAAATCACTTCAATTCTTTTTGAGGCAAGCTCCGGGTATAGGCTGATCAGATCGTTTTTTGTGTTTTGGGATACACATACTATGGCATCAGCCCTTTCGCAAAGCAGTCGCTGGCCTTTCCTGACGTAATAATCAATGGAAAGCATCGGTGTTCGAAGCCCGAATTTTTCATGGGTCAAATCGTGAACCGTGATAACGAAAGGCAATTTTCGTTTTTCAAGCTTTGTAAGAAAATAAGGATCGTAATAAGTAGGATGGAATACTGCGCTGCCATTCAACTTGTCTATAGAACGCATGGAAAATTTGCGCCCAAGCACGAACTGTAATAGCTTTTTCCCTTTGAAATCTCCCTGAATTCCGAATATCGGATTTGGATTTTTGTCCAGATATTGATCCAGATAAACATTCGCATGATACATGTCTTCCGGCAAATGCGCAGCCATCCCTTTTTGCCTTAACTCCTGAATTATTTTGGCATGGTAACGGCTGATCCCGCCATATTTCTGGAACGCAAAAGCCTGATGGTCATACAGTACTTGCATAGAAACGAGGGTTCAATTACAGTTTTTCCAGTTGTTGGGTGACCACATTCCAAACCGGCAAGCCTTTTATCAGTTCATATCTGGCATTCCCCCTTAAAAAGCTAAGAGTCCCATGTTGATCTCTGCTTTCCCGGAATGTGCTCTGAATAAACCCTTCGGCAATGGTTTTAGATTTTACCTTCTCATTCAGCAGGTCCTTCCTTATGAAATAGCCATTGTTACCCGCCTTGTTGGCGCCCACAAATACATATCCTTTTTGCGTTGCAAAGTGATGGAATGCAGGTAGGGAAGCGCCAAAGTAAAGGTTGGAATAATGTGCTTTCGTTCTATAGAATTCAGGGTCGTAGGGAACAGAGATCGGGCGCTCGTTGCCGAAAACGGCGTTGTATTCTACAATTAAAATACTGGGGTTTAAAGCGCTAAAATCTATACTCTCTAAAATATAATAATCATTCCCGTCGAGATCAACATGTAACAAACCAAGATCCTTATATCCCGCTTCATTTATACAGGATTTAATATTATCCCGGGTTATAAAAATGGCTTTTGTTCTTAAGTCATATTTATAAAACCAGTTTCTTTTTCTGACGCTTTCCATGGCCGCTTCGGATCCATCCATGATGAATCCCGACCAGTTGTTGTTCATTAATAGAAACCGGGTGTTGGACTCCTGATAATTCTCTACACCGAATTCTATAAAGGTCTTGTTTTGAATAGTCAGGTTGTTAACCAAAAATTGAATAATGCCATCATCTCCGTACTGACTGAATATTTTGAATTCATAGTCTCCAATATCATCGGAGTTTATGAATTTTTGTTGATTCGACAGAAGTGTACCGGTTGCCAGCAACTGAGTTTCAACATTATTATGCTGGAAGTTGGCGTACATTCTTTTTAATCTACTGATCATGTCCTGTTGGGTTGTATCTCGTCTTTGCGTTTGGGTTAGAGCAGCTGCATGCAACTCTGGCGGTGAGTTTCACCGTCCAAAGATGAGAAAAATTGATATCATCGACGTGGATGCTCAATTTTCCGAGTAGCCTTCGCAAATGCTGGCTATCAATAAAGTTGAAAAGCTCTCGAATTTTCTGATAAGTTGCAGAGTGAACTACTCCACCAACACAAACCCGGCCCACTGATAAGGATTGATAAAGCGCTCTTTCATTTCCTGTTGTGTACTGCGGAAAGCATCGGGAATGCTCATTTTTCCTTCAATCCAATGTTTGTAGAATGCGTCCATAAAAATGGATGTTTCCTGATCGGGTACCTGCCACAGTGACATGATCAGGTATTTGGCTCCGGCTATTTTGAAGGCCCTTTGTAAGCCATACACACCTTCATTTCCCTGAATATCGCCCAGCCCGGTTTCACAGGCAGAAAGGACTACGAGTTCAGTATTGGAAAGGTTTATCTGGCTAATCTCATAAGCGGTAAGAATGCCATCTTCGAGTTCCGGTTGAAAGGGTTTGCTTGTTTGCCAGGCGTAGTTACCTCCGGCTAGAATGAGCCCTGAGCGGATCATTGGATGTTCGGATATCTTAAAGCTAGGTTCATCCTGTATGGCATTAGTGAACTCTGTTTTAGGATCCGTTTTAGGATCGGGAAAGAAAAAGCCGTGTGTGGCAATGTGAAGTACCCTTGGCGAAGGTTTTCGTCTTCCGATGGATTTAAAGGATTCTTCTGTGGCCAGGTATCCTTTTAATACATTCGTCTTAAACCCCGAACCTGTTAATGTGGTAGCAACTTTATCCACCTCTTTATTTGTCCACTTCAGGTAATCCCAGGAGCCGCCTCGGTTTGTAGAATCGCTATAACTAAATGAGAGTTCTCCTCTTGTCCCAGCCAAATCGTAAGTGTAATCAGTATTGGCAGAGGCAATGGCGGAACTGTCCATGTCATATTGAATACCACCGTAAAGCAGAGCATCCTGATCCGCAATATTTATTTTGGTTGGGATAACCAGTTGCCTCGTACTGCCTAACTCAATGAGCCGGTAACGATCAGCCAGGGTTTCTTCATCACTTAAGGGGATGGCTCCGAGGTTTAAACGGTGCAAAAGTCCCGCTGGAGAGAAATAAATTGTATTGACACCAACGAGTTCCTGCTCTAAGGGCTGCCAGGTCAGATCGTACAAAGACTTTTGTGGCTGTTCGACCGGCTGCACGCCTCTTTCGGCCATGGTGTACAGGTTGTTTACATAATCGGCTTTTCGTTGTCCGGAGCTTTGGAGCAGGCTGTCAAGTTGTTTCTCCTCGAAAAGAGGGATGAATTGGGGTTGTTTGTAGCCGGGGCGGAGGAGCAGGGCGGCGTACATGATGCTGTCGGAGGTTTGATTTTTGAGGTAGTTGTATTGGACAAACTCAAATGCAACTTCATCAGCATTAAGCATCATTTGAACATCTTCCCAATAAACCCGACGATTAGCTTCATCCCATCCCGCTACATTTCGTGTTAGATCTTTTTCAATTTCAGTTGCAGCATCCTTTATTTGGGCGATAATATTGCTATCGCGTTCAGCAATTGGTTTTGAATATTGAGTAGCTAGTTGATTTAGGTAAGCCTGAAGCCGATAGTATTTCTCAGAAATTATTGAATCTGAAAGTGCTAACTGTTTGACCCGACCTGAAGACTGTAAGAGTAAACCTTTGTAAAAGAGACAGCTATTATAACAAGTTTTTGCCAGTTTCCCACTTCCGGCATCCTGACTAAAAGAAAGTAGATGGTTTTCTGTTTTGGAGAATACCTTAATATAATTGTTTAGTTCTTGTTCTGTAAGGTAATACATACCTTTTTCAATATGGCGCACATTGAAAGCAGATAGATCAGTAAAGTAGGACTCTGCCTTATCATACTGATTTGTTTTCCAATAGAATAAAGCAACATTGATCAGATTATATAAATAAGATAAGTTTTCTTTCCCCTGAATTTTTTCGCGCAAAGAGATGGCTTTTAGGAAAAGCGGTTCAGCTTTCTGATTTTGGTTTAAACTCGAATATAAATTCGCCAGATTGTCAAGGCATGTGGGGTAGTAAGGGTGATTGGTGTTTTTTATATGATTTTCAAATAAATCTTTAGCTTCAATAAAATATTGCATAGCATGATCATATCTGCCACTTTTCCAATACAAACCACCAAGGTTGACCAGGCTCCCAGCAAATTCTGGTGTATTCCTCCCAACAAGTTTTTCCCAAATTGTTTTAGATTCAACATATAGGGATTCAGCTTGCTCATATTCGCCTGTTTTCTCTAATAAAATTGCTAAACCATTCAAATTGCTAGCATATCTAATGTGCTCTTTTCCATAAACTTGTTCAGTGATGGCAATAGATTCGGCATAAAGTGATTTGGCTTTCTCATATTGGCCTAATTTATTGTATAATGAGGCCAAAGTGCTCAAACTAATAGAGTATTGAGGGTGTTGTTTCCCGAGGGTTTTATTCAATATGTCAATCGCCTCAAGGTAGTACGATTCTGCTTTTTCATATTCCCCCGTGTGTTTATACAGGTCTGCCATTGTCCTGATACTTATAGCATAAGTTGGGTGCTCTACTCCTAAGTGTTTTTTAAAAATTTCATTTGCTTGGATTAATAAGGGCTCCACTTTTTTAAACCTACTTTGAATCCAAAATAAACCTGCCAGATTTTGCAATCCTTCTGCATAATGAGGATGATCTTTGCCTATTGTTTCTTCTCTGATGGCTTGGGCTTCCAGATAAATAGATTCTGCTTTTTCATATTGCCCAAGGTCGGCATAAAGTAATGCCAGGTTGTTCAGTGTTTTTGCATAATCAGGATGTTTGTTACCAACTGTTTGTTTTTTTATCTCTAGTGTTTTAAGGTAAATAGGTTCTGCCTCTGAATATTGGCCTAAAGTCTTGTAAACAATAGCCAGGTTGTTGAGTGTTTTTCCATATTCTGGGTGGTCTGTCTCCATCAAATCTTCACGGATAGATTTTGCTTTTAAATACCATGTTATAGCTTCAGGATATTCTCCTTTGATGTGTAGGGCTGTCCCATGATTTAAGCAACAGGTGGCATAGGTGGATGATTTTGGCCCCATTCCCAAATCAACTGAAAGCGCAATTTTCTCAGCTTCAGTATTCACTTTTAGAGCATTTTCAAAATCACTTTGCTTCATCAGATCACGAGCGAGAAAAATCAGGCTATCTACCTGCTGAATAGCAGTTGAATCAATTGACTGACCAAAAATTGTAGCTGGAATAAACAGGATGATGACAATGAAATACTGTCTCATAGATTGTTTTCAATTAAAAAGTTAAACAGAGTGAAATCAAATTTAGATAAAATACCGGGATTACAACCAACAAATTCTTGATTTTGAGTTCTGTTAGCTATTGGTAATCCGCTTGTTAGCTAATCATTGGATAGAAATTACAAGGTTGATAAACTCAAATTCAATTTCGAATTCAATCCATTCCTCATACATTAGTGTCAAAATATCAATCCTATGTCCCAAAAAGTAATCATTACAGGCTCTACCGGCATGGTAGGAAAAGGTGTTTTGCTGGAATGTCTAGAAAGCCCTGTCATTGAGAAAGTTTTACTCATCAATCGCAACTCACTCAAGATGTCTCATTCCAAAATTGAGGAGGTGTTGCTGAAGGATTTTACAAAAATGGAAGACATAAAGGATCAGTTGGCTAGCTATGACGCCTGTTTCCATTGCATGGGTGTGTCATCAGTGGGCATGAGTGAGGCCGACTACTCCCATCTAACCTTTGATGTCACAAAAGCGCTAGCGGATGTGCTATACGACCATAACCCGAATGCTGTATTCATCTATGTTTCTGGCACGGGTACCGATGGTTCGGAGAAGGGACGGGTTATGTGGGCCAGGGTGAAAGGCAAAACGGAGAACTACATTTTGAATAAAGGCTTTAAAGATGCCTATGCATTCCGGCCGGGAGTTATCCTGCCTGAAAAAGGAATAAAGTCTCGGACTGGCTGGTACAATGCTATGTATGTTATTGCCAGGCCATTTTTCCCTCTGATGCGCAGGTCAAAGAATATCACGACCACTACCAGGCTTGGACAGGCCATGATCAATGCATTGTCGTTCCCTGTGGAGAGCAAGTTATTGGAGAATAAGGAGATAAATGAATTGGCTGGGAACTAATGATTGCCGAGTCAAAAAAGAAGCCGCCCCAAGGTTTTGGGACGGCTTCCGTATTTCCATTTCTACAAGTATTACATCAAATCAAGAGGACAAACAAGGAATAATATGTGTCCCGAGGTAAACTCGGGATTAATCCCCTTAAATCAGTGTTTACATTTTCAGGAAGCGGCGTGAGCCGAATTCTGTTGTAACAATGTTGTACACACCGGAAGGCAAGTTGGTAACCTGCAATTTGCGGGCATCAACTACGCTGGTGATCAAACGTCCGTTTTCGTCAAAGATCTGTGCAGTGATCGGCTGATCGAAGTACACATATTCTGTAGCCGGGTTAGGCATGGCTTTGAAAGAAGCTTTTTCAGCCAGTTGCTCGCTGATGTGACTCAGTTCACCACCGATCTGAATAATGCCTACTGTACCACTTACTTCGTATCCTACAACCAACAGATTTTGTCCGTTCGGGCTGTCGTCGGCAGAAACAAACTTGATGATCTCAGGAGAAACATCGCCGGTTACATTGCCATCCAGGTCTACATTGCGGTTGTTGTAGTAGGTCACAAATTCCGGATTGGTTGGATCTGTGATGTCGTACACAACAATGGTGCTCTGACGTTCGAATCCTACAAAAGCGTAGTTGTATCCATCAATGGTAGCAATTTCAATTGCTTCCGGCTCTGGACCCTTATCGTCGGAACGACCGTCGAACTCACCTTCATCTTCGTTGAAGATCTCTGGCTCTGTAAACTTGATGATGGTTTCGAAATCGTTACCTGAATCATATACGAGGTTGCCATAGATATCAAAAATACTGAATGAACGGGCGCCATAAGAGTAGATCTGATCGAAATCGCCATCGCCATCGAAGTCACCGTTTGCAGAAGTTGTTTTCAAACGGCCGAGGTCGGCGCTTTTCTGCAATTCATCTGCATTTGGATAGTGTGCTGGATCGAGATCCAGGTCTTTCACACGCTCTTCTTCTGAGTAGCCATCATAGTCGCGGGAATCGCCTTCGTTTGCAGTAACAATGTACGATTTGCCATCACCGGCAGTGTAGGCAGCAATTCCGTCAGGCATAATCATGCCCAGTGTTGGGTGATTTGCGATGTTAATAGCGTCATCCTGGTTGCTGGCGTCAAATCCGTAGTTGTTGTTGAAGCTGATGATGCCGAGTTCTGTATCATCGGTAACACCTGCTCCGGCAATTCCGAAATCGTTGTCGTTGATGATGGCGATCTCGTTACCTGGCAACAATGCGATGCCTTCTGTTTTGTCAGAACCGCCATACCCGATGGTAGGCATGTTCACCACTTTGTTTTTATGTACCGCTTGCACATTAGCTGCCAACAGTTCGTCGGCACTGTGCTGTTCCAGTGTTTTGTTATTATCCGGAACACGTACAGAATCAACAGCAGTGATGATCCACAAAGCATCATTGCCTGATGTTGGGTGCTGAATTGATACAAGGAATTTATTTGGTTCATTCAAAGCGACAAAACCAGTTGGTTCAGAACCGGCAACACCCAAAGAAGCGAAGCGAGCCATAGACTCAGCAACACCGTCGTGGTTGGCATCTACCGTTTTCCAGATATCTCCAGGGTTGTTGTCCTCGATGATGTAAATGGTACCATTGGCATCTGAAGCCAGGTTATCCGGATTGTTCAGGTCAGTATCCACAGCAGCACCGGTAACTGAATTCATGGTAGCGCGTGTTACAAACCAGCGAACAACCGCTTTGTTGTTATTCTGCAATTCAACAGAAATGGTGCTGTTCTCGCTGGTCAGGTTGCAATACAACATGTTTCCAACGATTTCAAGGTCTTCGGGACGGCCATAAGGTGTTGCGTTTACTTCATCAGCGGCAGCACGACCACCACGGTTTGCGTCATAGAAGAATGGATCGGCTGTAGTTAAGGCAGCACCATTCTGGTCGGTGATTGGAATCCAGGTTGCAGGACCAACACGGGTTGCAGTAGCATTGGCAGCGGCATTCCAGTTAGCAGAAGCGTCACCTGTAAAACCGTCAACTGACAGAACAAAGGTTTGACCAACTGCATAGTCTCCGGCAGTTTTAGGAACGAATTTGTACAGAGAACCTGAGTTGTTTTCATCAACCAAATACAGGGTGCCGTTTGCATCGAATTTCACTCCTTCATGCGACATGGAAGGAACGGCATCCAGCCAGCGAACTTCAGGCGTTTCTCCCGGAGCCATCAGTGGGTTCATCCATTCGAACAAACGACCGTTTCCAGACCACTCTTCACCGGTCAAAACGGTGTTAGATGGTGTCCAGGTGGCAGGATCAAGAGCTCCAAAGTCGCCGCCATTGCAAGGGCGCCATTTTGGATTGGTATTGAAATTGCCTGAATTATCGCCGGCAAGAGCCACTACAAAATCACCGGTTGCCATGTTGAAGCGGGAAAGACCGGCACCTGTTCCTTCTTCATGAGGAATAAAGATGTGCTCATTGGCAGGATCAAGGGCGATCATATCCCAGTCACCAAAAGTAGATACGAAATCAGGATCCATATTGGCCGTATTGCGGTCAACAACTTCCGACTGGCTGAAACCGGCAGGAATCAGGAAAGGCGTATTGTCTTCATCGATAACAGAAGCAGTATGACTCAACAAAGTAGCATTCGGATCAGCTGTGATGCTCCACAAGGCATCATTTCCACTTGCCGGGTGCTGAATGCACACCAGGAAGGTATTAGGATCAGAAGTTTGCAGGAAGCCAGTTGGCTCAGCGCCATCAACGCTAAGAGAAATAAAGCGCGCCATTGATTCTGCAACACCGTCATTATCGGCATCAACAACTTTCCACACATCACCTGGTTCGTTGTCCTCAATGATGTAAACGTTTCCGCTTGCATCAGAAGCGAGATTGTCAGGATTGCGGAATTCTGAACCAACAGCAGTACCAGTAACGGCATCCATTGTATTCTGATCAGCAAAAAGCTGTACAGTTGCTGTACCGCCATTTAAATCGATTGAATATGCGCTGTGCTCGCTTGTAGTAGTAAAGAACAAACGGGTACCGATGATCTCCAGATCTTCAGGACGACCATATGGCGTAGCGTTTACTTCATCAGCAGCCAAACGTCCACCGCGATTTGTAAAGTCAAAAGGATCAGCTACCGTAGTAGCGGTTCCAGATACATCGGTGATGGCTACCCAGGTAGCGGCACCTGTGCGCGGCTGACCTGTATTTGCAGCATCATTCCAGTTTGCAGCAGCGTCACCGGCAAATGCATCAATGGAAAGCACAAAAGTCTGTCCGCTTGACAAATCACCTGCAGTTTCAGGAACAAACTTGTAAACTGAACCTGAAGTATTTTCATCAACGAAATACATGTTTCCGTCAGCATCAAATTTTACACCCTCGTGTGAAACTGAAGGTACTTTAGAATGCCAAACAACATCTACAGCATCGCCTGCATTTTGAAGCGGATTTTTCCACTCAAAAAGACGACCATTGGAAGCCCATTCTTCACCTGTTACAATGCTTCCCCATGGTGTCCAAACAGCAGGGTCCAGAGCTCCGAAATCATCATTCTTTGGATCCCAGGTTTGTGGATCAGAAGAGAATACACCGCTATTGTTACCTGTCAGGGCTGCAATGAAATCACCGGTCTGACGATCGTAACGTGTAAGACCTGCTCCGGTTCCTTCTTCAATTGGAATGAATACATAACGCTCACTTGGATCAAGGGCAATCATATCCCAATCTCCGAAAGTTGCAGAAAAATCAGCATCGTTGTTGGCTGTGTTGCGGTCAACTACTTTGGTTTGTGTAAATCCGCCTGGCATCAGAAATGGTGTGCTGGCTTCCAAATTAGCTGATCCATCCAGCAAATTAGCAGCATTTGGATCGCGGGTAATCTTCCAGATGGCATCGTTTCCGCTGCTAGGGTGCTGGATACAAACGAGGAATTCGTCTGGATTGTTGGTAGCAATAAAACCGGTTGGCTCAGCACCAGGAGCGCCAAGGCTGGCCCAACGTTGTATTGATTCGGCAATACCATCGTTATCGGCATCTGTAGCCAGCCAGATATCACCGGGTGTGTTGTCTTCGATGATGTAAATATTTCCATCAGAATCGCTGGCTAGGTTATCCGGATTGCGGAAGTCAGCGCCTACAGGAGCGCCTGTTCCGGCGTCCATGGTGTTTTGCGAAGCAAAAACTTTTACCTCTGCAGTACTTGCATCCAAAAGCTCGATTACGAATGTTCTGTTTTCGCTGGTTGTATTGAAATACAAGCGGCTTCCAACAATTTCCAGGTCTTCAGGACGACCATAAGGGGTGCCACCTACTTCATCTGCCGCCTTACGACCACCACGGGCAAAGTAGTCAAACGGGTTTGCAGTTGTAGTTGCGTTTCCGACAGCATCTGTGATCGCTACCCATTTAGCTGAACCGGTACGAATGGCACCGGCATTAGCGGTTGCATTCCAGTTTGCGCTTGCGTCACCTGTAAAGGCGTCAACGCTCAATACAAATGTTTGACCTTTTGAAAGATCTCCAGCTGTTTGAGGTACAAATTTGTAAATGGAACCTGAATTGTCTTCATCAACAATATACAAAACCCCATTAGCATCAAACTTAACCCCTTCGTGCGATACAGAAGGAATGCGGCTGCGCCATTTTACGATTGGCGTTTCACCGGCAGCCATCATTGGGTTCATCCATTCAAACATACGTCCGGCTCCAGACCATTCTTCACCTGTAAGAACTGTTCCCCAAGGAGTCCATTCAGCAGGATCCAAAGCACCGTAATCGTCATTAGAACATGGAGCCCATCCTGGATCAGCTGCAAAATTTCCACTGTTATCACCGGCAAGAGCTGTTACAAAATCACCGGTTTCGGTGTCGAAACGAGCAAGGCCAGCGCCTGTACCTTCTTCAGAAGGGATGTAGATGTAGCGGAAGCTTGGATCAGGTGTAACCATGTCCCAGTCACCGAATGTGCTTACGAAATCAGGATCAAGATTTGCCGTGTTGCGGTCAACCAACAGTTCCTGAGTAAATCCGTTTGGAAGTTCAAATGGAGCAGTTGCTTCATCTGTAGTTCCGGCAGAGCCGCTCAGATATGCTACTTCAGCCAGGGTGAAACCATCGCGCAGAGAAAGCTCAGTATTGACGATGTTGGTTGCGCCGGTAAGGTCAATCTCAAAAACATATTTCTTACCTTCGGTTACACCAGGAAGCTCGGAGTCGCGCTCCAGCACCAGGAATTTGCCATTGCCGGTATAAACGGCATCACCAATTTTATCTACACGGGAGCTGGCATATCCGCTGTAAGCATTGCGCTCGAGCAGGTATACATATTCAGCAACCGGACGACCGTTTGTGGCATTGATACCAAGAATACGGATAACGTCTGTTTTGTTGCGCACAACATTGGTTGGGTTTTCTATAGGGCTCTGGATAAAGGCATAAATGATGTTGTTTTCGGCATCATAAGCAATGGCCTCGAAACCGCGATTGGCGCGGCGCTTGGCATATACAGCTGGCAAAGACTCTTCTCCGTAGAAACCAACTGGCTGGGCAGTGTTGCCAAGGCGGGAAGTGCCTTTTGGTACAAAACGCTCGATCAAGGTGCCGTTTGCTGCAAATTTGTAAATCGCAGGACGGTTTTCGTCACAAAGCCAGAAGTTGCCTTCGTTGTCACGGATAACGCCTTCAAAGTCGCCACCCATTGGGTCATAAGAAAGTGCGGTGTATTCTTCTCCGTTGACATCTACATAATCAACACTTGAATAAGGCGTGTTTGGATCAGCAAAAGTTACCGGTACTTCATCAAACCCTGGAACGTTTCCTTTTCCGGAAATTGGAGTAACACCGTCTTTACCAAAAAGCATGATCTGATCGTCGAGTGTAACCGCGCCAGACTGACGGTTCAGGGTCATTTTAACCAGGCGAGACTGGTAATCTGGAAGCTTATAGGGGCGAAGGTCACCTGCGGGTGTTGGCGTAACACCTGCCTTGGCAACAGCATCGGCATTTGGACCGCGGTCAGGAACCGCATAGAATACATATTGATAAGGGGTAGATTGAGTTGCGTCGTAGCAAAGACCAGAAAAACCGCCAAGTAATACGGCTGGTTGTCCGCCATCATAAACAGGAGAACCGAGTGAAGGCCAGTTGGCAGCCAGTTCGTTCACTATATACGAGTGCAGTTCCGGAGTTCCATAGCGGTGATCTTTGTACCCAAGTGGCAGCAGATCCAGCAGTGTATTGGAGTTCAGATCAATAACAGCAAATGCGTTGTTTTCCTGACAGCCAACATAGGCATAAGCGCCATCTTCAGTTACAGCGATGTATTCAGGCTCTATGTCCTGAGCAACTGTAGAAGCTCCATTGTTTCCGAAAATACGGATTCCCTTGTTTTGAAGAGATACTTTCTTGTCGTTGTAGCTTGTAAAACCAATTGTAGTTACATTTCCTGTTGCCATTTCAATAATGGAAACAGAACCTACAGGGTCAACTGTATAATCGTCATTAGGCTCACCTTCATTAGCAACCAAAAGCTTGCTGTGATCAGGTGTGAAAACTACCATGTCCGGATTTGCACCTACCGTGGCATAAGATTGGAAATCACCATCGGTATTGAAAAACAGAACGGCACCATTTGCGGTGTTGGTTGTTGATTTTACGGCTACAGCTACGGTTCCGTCGGCCACAGCCACAGAATTTACACCGCCACCGTAGGTCGACAAATCAACCTCCTTGTAAAAAACAGGAGCGCTTGGGACACTGATGTCCACAATTGTTAAAGTGTTTGGACCATTGCTGGTGAAAAATACGCGATTTGTAGCCGGATCAAAGGCTACAACCTCTGCAGCATCAGCGCTTCCTGATTCGTAGGAAGCAAGGTGCCGCAGTTCTTGTGGGCTCTGAGCAAGCAGAAGCCCAGCCTGCACAAATAGCAGGAATAAAATGGTAAGCTTTTTAAACATGGTAAATGGTTTGTGATGAACTCAAAATGAGCCACAAAATCCTGCTCTAGTATTAATGGAGTTTTAATGCGGGATTAAGTCAATTTGAAATTTGATCAACCGATTTAGCGATAACTTAACACGGTGAATTAAAATTTAATGTGTGGTTAAATACTCGTCAATTGTTAGAGCCTTTTTATATCAATTAATGGTACTTGTCCTTGGGTAAACCAGGTTTTGACCATTAAAACTTGAGTTATTTAGCTATTTTTAGTCATGGTAAAAGGGCAAGTGGGTTATTGCCTGTTCAAGAAATTGGGAGTTGGATATTCCTTGTTGGATATTGGATATTCAAAAGAGACATGAGGAATGTCCAATATCCAACAAGGAATATCCAACTCCCAAGTAAAGAGTATGAATCATTACCTTTATTCAGTAGTGTCCGGTTATAAGTCAAAGAGAATCAATTGATTAGGATTATCGGGGTTTTCGTTTTTGTAATTTGGGTTCGTAAGTAATTGATTTACAGGTGTTTTGTCGAAAGCTGATACGCTTAAAATTTGTAACATTTCGTTCATGCTTATAGAGATTTGATGGGTTTGTCGCAAAATCGCCACCAGAACATAGGTGCAAACAGCCACCCAGATTTGAGTTTTGACAGCATTTGAACTTTCGCCCCAAAACACCTTTATCCGTAAGTGCTGCTTGACCCATTTGAAAAACAGTTCGATCTGCCATCGGTATTTGTATAGCAGAGTGATTTGGATAGCTTCCACATCAAAATTATTGGTAAGAAAAACGAATGTTTTATCATGTTCTTTGTCATAATATTTGATTCTTCGCAAATTATCGGGGTAGTCTAGTGAGGCATAGTAGTTCTTTAATCGAATGGTCTGATCACATCTCAGTCCAGTGGTTTTATCCACGGTGTTGGAATAAATGCGTTCAAAGGCAAGATTTTTCTTTGCCCGTGTTACAAAGTAGGCTCCCTGGTAATGAATATAGTTTAGCCGAATCCAATCCAGGTAACCTCTGTCCATGATGTAAAAAGCTTCTTTTTCGAAGTCCAGAATGTCTAATACATTCACATCGTGGAACAATCCATCCGTTATGTGGATAAAGCACGGCACTTGACAACGAATATCAAAAAGCGTATGCAATTTCACTGCAGCCTTGTGCTTGCGGAATTTGGCCCACCAAAAAACCTCGAGGCACAAATCAATGGTGGTGGAATCCAGGGCATAAATGGAATTATCCAAATCGACCTCTTCCAAAATTGTTCCTGCATACAAATCCCGGGCTTTTTGAATTAGAGCTTGTGCCAGATCGGCGTAAATACGCCAATCGCGTTGTTCATTCGCATCGGCAAGTGTACTACGGCTTACTCCTTTGGTTAACCCCAAGTGATACAACTTGGAATTATGCGCTTGAAGACAAACGACAATATCGCGAAGACTCTCGCGGTGGGTCAGTTGGCCGAAACTAAGACACAGGAATTGGTGCCAGCAACTGAACTGTCGAACACGGTGATTACCCTTGTAGCGTTCAACGCAGCGGTTAAATTCCTCAGGATGAATCAAACTCATCAGTTGTGAGAAAATAAACTTTCCTCGGTTCATCGTCGCTTTTAGATGGCGAAGATCAACGGTCCCGACAAATTCAAATCGTTCACAAACCAAAACCTCTATAAAAACCTGAATATCAATAAACTATAACACAATTTCAAATCCTTAACCGGACACTACTGACCTTTATTGATAAATTAAATATGAATTATGAAGAAGCTTTTGTTCTCTGCGCTTTGCCTCTCGGGGATATTAAATGGCAGCACTCTGAGCGCTCAAACCGAAAATCCGAGCGGCATAAAATTCACCATTGACAACTGTGTAAACCAATTCGATATCTCCAAAATTGACTCGACCAAAGCGGGGTATCAATACTGGTTTGCCGACAAACAATTTTTGGGAGATGGGCGAACACTTAAGTTAAGTGTTGTTGCTCCAGGGCAGGCCACTCACGCTCCGCATAAACATGAGGAAGACGAGTTCTTTTTCGTGCTGGAAGGAAAAGCTTCTTTTCACCTGGATGGCCAGACTACGACAGCGGGACCCTACACGAGTTTCTATTGCCCGGCCAATATGATGCACGGAATCAGCAATGCCGGAGATACAGAACTCAAGTATCTGGTAATCAAGAAATACAATTTGGAAAAGAAATAGCGCTTATTGCAAAGTATTCACCAGCGTATAGGAAGCGCGGAAGCCTTCCGGGGTGGCGCCCATATATTTCTTGAAGAAACGGGTTAAATAAGGCATTGTCTTCAAAATGCAGCGTTTCGGCAATCTCTCCAACCATCATGTCCGAATTGGTGAGCATGCGTTTGGCTTCCAGTAAAATGCGTTCCCGAATAATTTCACCGGCGCTCTTTCCCAGTACCCTGTTAGATAAGGTATTGAGGTAATTTGGGGTGACAAACAACAGCTCTGCGTACTCTCTGGGTAGGCGCTTCTTTTTGTAATGCTCCTCTATCAGCGATTCAAACTTGCGCATCAGGGCTACATTATGCTTGGAGGCAAAATCATTTACAGGTTCTGGTAAAATCCTGGAGAGTTGTATTATAATGGACATCAACCTGGCACGCAGCATATCCATACTGTATTGGTCGCCATTTTCGAACTCGGCGAGCATTTGAATAAAAGCACCCTTCACAGCTATCAACACCTTTCCTTGCAACTGAAGCGTAGAAAAAGTGCTTGAATTGCCAAATAATGGGAAGTTGTGAATAAAGTTCGGGTTGTGGCAAATAGAGGTGAAAAACGATTCATTAAAGTTAACCAGAAAACCGTCAGTTTCATCATCAAATTGCCAGCTGTGGATCTGCCCCGGCGACGTAAAATATACCTGGTCAGCTTTCACCTCGTATTGCTCAAAATCTATGCTGTGTTGTCCACCACCTTTGGTAAACAACACCAACTGAAAGAATTCATGCTTGTGCGGGAATTGGATGCATTCCTCAGATTCTCCAAAATCCCTCAGACGGGAAACGAATATCTCGCTCATGCAGCGATCTATTCCGAGTAATTGGCAAATGCTATAGCTTGGCAATTTTGTCATCGTTCCCCTTGTTATTTTCCTGTTGAGTTTACCAATGAAAGCCTGACCACCTCACCAAGCCCCTGATGTCCGGGACCCTCTTCAAGGTTTACGGCAGTTTCAATTGCCTCATGCGCTGTTAAACCTTGAAAATCTGTCAGCAGAAGCTCTTTTGTGTACAGCATGTCCGGGTTTTTAGGTCCGCCGGATTGCCTTGACAATTGCTTTGGGTTGAAAGCTTCCAGCCACACTTTACCAGTTGGTGAAAGTGCGGTCACACAATTTTGGTGGATCTGCCTTCTGGTTTGCGAAGGGAAATGGGCATAAAACAGCCCGATAACGTCGAGTTGACCAAAGGCAGAAAAATTAAGTTCTGCAATATCTGCAATCAGATAATTGATTTCAACACCGTGCAAATCGGCCAGTTGGAGGGCTTTTTCCCTGCCTTTTTTACTGAAATCAACCGCGGTGACTTCCCATCCTTTACCTGCTGCATACACTGCATTTCGGCCTTCGCCTTCTGCCAACAACAACAATCGCCCTGGCTTGGGAGCCACATCGATTTGCTCCTTAAAATAGCTGTTTGGCGAAGTGCCATACAGGTAAGAAGCCGCAGCAAATTTGTCGTTCCAAAAATCAGCAGGGTAGTTCATGTTGCAGTCAATATCGCAGTTTTTAACTGAATGTGCCAACCGCAAATGTCTGGACAACATGACAAAGCCCCCGTGATATTTATCACGGGGGCGGTAAATTAAAGGTAGGAAAATTTTCAGGCAGTGCCCTTAAGAATTGCACCCCAATACATGCGGGGGAGAACCTGTTTTTTAAGTTGGTACATTGACCAGCGTTCTTTTGACTGATCGAATGGGAATGTTTCCATGGGTTTGTTGTTGTAATCAAATTCCGCCAACACGAGTTTGCCATAACCTGTAACAAGCGGGCAGGAAGTATATCCCATATACGTTTGAGATGGCTGACGCCCCGACATAACATCCAACAGATTGGCAACCAGCACCGGCGCCTGCTTGCGAATGGCGGCGCCTGTTTTCGAAATTGGCAGGCCGGAAGCATCACCGAGCGAGAACACATTGGCATACTTTGGATGCTGCAAGGTGCCTTTGTCTACGTCAACCCAGCCGCCGGCATTTGCCAGAGGACTGTTTTTTATAAAATCAGGAGCGCTCTGCGGAGGTGTTACATGGATCATGTCAAACTTCACTTCTTTTACCTCGTCTTTGTTTCCATCGCCAATGCCCACAAACTTTGCTGTTTTGTTCGGTCCGTCAATTTCGGTGAGGTTGTACATAAAATTGAGTTTTATGTTGCCTCGCTTTACCACCTGAAGTAGTGTTTTTTCGTATTCCGGTACTGCAAACAGCTTTCCAATCCCGCTCCAGTATTGAATGTCTGTTTTGGCCAGGATTCCGTGTTTGCGGAAATAATCTGCTGCCAGGTACATGATCTTGTGTGGTGCACCACCGCATTTAATTGGAGTAGATGGATTGTGGAACAGCGCTGTGCCTCCCTTGAAATTCTTAATGCATTCAAAGGTGTAGGGGGCTGTTTCAAAAGAGTAATTCGAGCAGACATTGTTCTTGCCCAACGTTTCCGGCAAACCTTTCACTGCGCTCCAGTTTAGCTGAATGCCTGGACAAACGATCAGATAGTCATAGGAAACCGGTCCATTATCGAGTTCTACGCTGTTTTGCTCAGGGCTAAATGAAACTGCTTTCTGCTTGATCCAGGTAACGCCTTTGGGCATTACAGAGGCTTCATTTCGCACGGTTTTGTTGATGTCAAAGGTTCCTCCACCTACCAATGTCCAGGCAGGTTGATAGTAGTGTTTGTCCGCCGGATCTACGATGGCAATATCCAATGACCGGTTTTTTCTGAGAAGTTGGGCTGCGGTAGAAATTCCAGCGTTTCCACCGCCAATAATGAGTATCTGATGATGTGACATAGTGTGCTAAAAAATTTAACAAAGGATTTAATAGCAAAACTGCAATATGATATTTTATAATAGTTTGTACTTTTCAAAGAATAATTTGGACTATTTATCGAAATGCAGACAGGATGGGATTTTGTACTTTATTGAGTCTTATTTTTCCAGACAATGGTACATTTGTTCAACTAGCAATATCGCTGCACTTTTAGGGTAACGTCTGCGTTACGGCCGATTCTAATATGAGTGTAAATTTAATCAAGAATGCTGTAAAGGGTGCCATTGATCAGGTGAAGGAAAGCCTACCTGATGGTGAAGATTTTAACTGGAAAAAACACATCCTTCCCCGTGTTTTCCCTTTTTTAGCCTGGAAAGACCAGCTTCGCAATAAAGAAACAATGCGCGCTGATTTGATGGCGGGCTTATTGGGAGCCATCATGGTATTGCCGCAAGGTGTAGCCTTTGCCCTTATTGCCGGATTACCACCAATTTATGGGTTGTACAGCGCCATGGTCTCGCCGATCATTTCGGGTTTGATGGGCTCATCCAGGCACATGGTTTCCGGACCAACTACGGCCATTTCTCTGATCATAGCCACTACGGTGAGTCAATATGCTGTTGCCGGCAGCGCACAGTACATCGAAATGACGCTGGTTTTGACATTTCTGGTAGGGGCTATCCAGTTGGGAATGGGTATTGGCCGACTTGGGCGTTATGTTGGTTTTGTTTCTCATACGGTAGTAGTTGGTTTTACGGCAGGAGCATCTTTTTTGATCATCACGTCACAAGTGAAAAATATGCTTGGCATCGAAGTGGCCAACAGAGCTTCCTTCCTGGAAACCTGGAGAGAGATTTTTCAAGGATTGGGTCAAACGAAGCCGCTGTTATTGGCAGTTTCAGCAGCTACTATTGTTGCAGCCATTGTGGCCAAAAAGATTTCCAAGCGTATTCCGGATCTGATCGTTGGCCTGGCTGTAGGAACCCTGGTGGCCTGGCTATTGGGAGGAGAGTCAGCAGGTATTCAATCAGTAGGGCACATGCCGGCCCATTTGCCACCTTTTGACGTTCCATCCCTCACCCCGGAAAATTTCCACTTGTTAATTCAGAAAGCTTTTGTGGTGGCCTTGCTTAGTCTCGTTCAGTCAATTGCCATTGCCCGTTCTATTGCCATCAAGTCTGGGGATATGCTGGATGGTAATCAGGAGTTTATTGGTCAGGGGCTTTCCAATATGGTTGGAAGCTTTTTCTCCTGTTATGCCAGTTCGGGTTCCTTTTCCAGATCGGCCCTGAATTATGAGGCGGGCGCCAAAACACCCATGTCTGCGGTTTTTTCTGCGGGCATTCTGATGCTCATCATCTTGTTTCTGGCACCTTACGCGGCCTTGCTGCCCATGCCGGCCATGGCCGGACTCATTGTCATGGTTGGCTGGAACCTTATTGATTCCCACCACATGGAAGAAATACAGTTGGCCAGCCGGGAAGACAACATCATTTTAGGCGTGGTGTTTTTTACCACCTTATTCGCAGAACTTGAATTCGCCATATACATCGGTGTGCTGCTGTCGCTTTATTTTTATTTAAAAAGAACCTCCAGACCCAATATCGCTGTAATGGCTCCGGATCCGGAGCATAATCGACATCAGATTATAAATGTCCAGCGAAAACAGGTGCCACAATGTCCTCAGGTAAAGATCATCCGGATTGACGGAAACCTGTTTTTTGGCGCCATTCCCCATGTGGCCGGAATTTTCCGTGAATATCGAAAAGGAAATGCCAGATACCTGATGTTGCTGATCAATGGGGTAAACCACGTAGATCTGGATGGCGCCGAGTGGCTTCAAAACGAAGCAAAATACTGGAAAGAGAAAAAAGGAGGTGGCATTGTGCTGGTCAATCTGAAGGGAGTAGCCCGGGAAGTGCTGGTTGACGGAGGTTTCCTGAATGCCATTGGACGAAAGAATATTTTCGATTCCAAAACAGATGCGCTCGCGTACATTTACAAAAGGCTTAACCTCAAAGTATGCAAGCAATGCGAGTTTCGTGTTTTTCGGGAATGCAGGGAAGATCCACGGTTGCCGGTTTTGAGTGAAAAGAAATGAGTGCGGAGTGCGGAGTGCGGAGTGAGGAGTGCAGAGTGCGGAGAGATGAATGATAAGAGATGAGAGATGCCTGTGATCTTTTTTGGGTTTGTACTGTTTTTGGTTTTTATGGATATTCGGATAAATGACTCCACGCTTCAGTTTTTAAGGGATATTTCGGTTAATAACAATCGAGAATGGTTTTCTGCAAACAAGGAGGCTTATGACGTAGCCCTGGCGAATATGAAGGAGTTTGTAACGGCTGTGGGAAATGCGCTTGGCGAAACAGATCATTTGGAGAGTTCCAAGCTATTTCGGATTTATCGGGATGTTCGCTTTTCAAAGGATAAAAGCCCGTATAAAAATAATTTTGGCTCCGGTTTCAGGCGGGCAACCAAGCGACTTAGAGGCGGATATTATCTGCACCTTGAGCCAGGTGCCTCCTTTGCCGGCGGTGGCTTTTGGGCGCCAAATGCAGCAGACTTAAAGCGGATCAGAGATGAATTCGCGGCCGATCCGGAGAGCATACAGAAGATTATGGCTGAACCTGCTTTCATAGATTATTTTGGAACCATTCAGGGAGATGAATTAAAAACGGCCCCCAAAGGTTTTGATAAAGAGGATCCTGCCATTGACCTTATCCGAAAAAAATCATTTGTGGTCCGAAGACCATTTACAGATGAGGAAGTTTTAAGTCCGGATTTTTTGAATGAGGTAAAACGGACTTTTGAGGCTATGAGACCTTATTTTGACTATATGAGCCTTGTCCTGACCACGGATTCAAACGGGGTCTCCCTTTTCGAATAAATCAGGCAAGCAACTCTTCCATCTCCTCCATGGTGATTGACTTTGGCTCCTCGTCAAATAGCGATTCGCCCAACTTCCTTTTTTTGTCCTGCAATACCCGGATCTTTTCTTCAATGGTATTTCTGGACAGAAACCTTTGTGCCGTTACCGGCCAAATCTGCCCAATCCGGTGTGCCCGGGCAATCGCCTGATCTTCAATGGCTGGATTCCACCAGGGATCCAGAATAAAGACATAGTCGGCAGCCGTTAAATTCAGCCCGACCCCTCCGGCCTTAATGGTCATAAAGAATGCCAGAACGTTTGGGTCCTCTTGAAACCGGTTTACTTCTTTGGCGCGATCGGGCATGGAAGTGCTTCCACTTAGCCAGGCATAGGGGAGTTTGTTGGATTCGAAATGTTTTCTGAATAATTCCAGGTGTTTTTCAAAACTGCTGAAAAACAATACTTTATGTCCGGCACATTGAATGGTATCCCAGGTAGCCAACACGTCATTAAACTTACCGGATCCTCCTTCAAAATCGGTGTTTACCAATCTCGGGTCATTCGCAATTTGCCGCAGTCGGGTAAGGGCCTGCAATGCCTGAAATCGCGTTTGAGGATCGCCGAACAGCGACAAAATTTCGTTCCTGGCCGCCGATTTTGTTTTTTCATACAGTTTTTCCTGGGCCGTAGTCATTTCAGAATAAAACAACTGTTCGGTGAGTTCCGGTAAATCGGGTGCGACCTGCTCTTTTGTTCTCCTTAAAAAGAATGGCCGAACCCGCCTGAAAAGTTGCTCTTTTGCCATCTCATCATCCAGTTTTTCAATGGGGACAATAAATTTTTCCTTAAAAGATTTAAAGCTTCCCAATGTAGCCGGGTTGATAAATTCCATTTGTGACCAAAGATCACTCAGCGAATTTTCAATGGGTGTTCCGGAAAGCGATACTTTACAGGATGCATTTAGACTCAGCACTACCTTCGAAATTTCAGATTGCCTGTTTTTTATCTGTTGACTTTCATCAAGGATTATGACCTTCCAATGCAGGCATTGAAGCATATCCAGGTCTTGTCGTGCCGTATGATAAGTGGTTAACACAACATCAAAGCCGGAGAGCGCCCGGGCATCTTTGCCTCTTTTTGGCCCGGTATGCACACAAACCATGAGAGATGGTGCAAATTTCATCAACTCTTTTTGCCAGTTAAACACCAGTGAAGCCGGTAAAATAATCAAGGCATTTAAAGGCTTTAGGTCTTCCCTGTATGATTGAAAAAGATCGAGCTGTGGACTGTGACCCAAATGCTCGTCTGCACCATTGCTTAGCTGTTTTTGTTTGGCATACAGCAGCAACGCAATCGTTTGTAAAGTCTTTCCGAGCCCCATGTCATCTGCCAAACAGGCGCCAAAACCTGCATTGAGGTGCCCAACCAGCCATTTTACGCCTTCCAACTGATACGGTCGGAGCTCTGCTTTAAGATCTGCAGATACTTCATAAGCCACAGCTGAGGGATCAACTTGCTTATGAACTTCGCCATTTTCTGCAGATTGAATACCCGCTGATTCAAGAAGGGTAAACAGGCTTTTGGGAATTCTGAGCGTGTTGTCAGGACCATCGGTGGCCGTTTCTGCCAGCTCGGTATAGCGGGTAAACCAGGTTTCCGGAATTAGAAAAAAGGTGCCATCGGGTAAGGCAAAATAAGGATCCCGGGCCCGAAGATTTTGGCGTAAGGCTTTAAATGGAATACTGAATTCGCCAATGCTGATATTTCCGTGAATATCAAACCAATCCGCACCGGAAGTCACGGTTATGGCGGGCTCGGCCGAAACAAGTGCGATGGACTTATTGGCAACCAAAGGCAATTCAACATGAAAACCTTCCTTTTGTAAGCTTTTGCCATGGCGGGCAAGCCACGCGACAAGTTGTTCAAGATTATTCCCTCCAGGCATGTGGAACAGGCTTCCGGAAGGTTCCAGGCCATGGTTTTGTAAAAGACTAACTTTCTCCTTTTCCAGGGATTGATCTCTGATCACCTGGCGAATGACAAACTCATACTGTGTGTCACCGGAAAAGTCTACGCTGGTAACCCTGTCCCTGTTTTCATTCATTCTGAACTCAACCGAGCCATACGAAAAAATGGTCTGCAGGTACCAGGCTCCTTCCAGCACGTTTTCTGTAGGGACTAGTTTGGCAGCCGTTAATTCACGGGTTTCCAGCAGTTCAAAGCCACTGGCTTCAATTCTTGTCCTTCCGGCGTTTTTAGCCACAAATTGCCGGAAATACACTTTTGCCTTGTCCTGAGGTATGTGGATTACGTCTTTTTGCTGGAAGGGTTTTACCATATTTCCATTAATTCCCGGTACCCTGAATAGTGCAGAGTCGACTAGCAGCCAGGCGGGATCAGCATTGGTGAGTGGCCTCACCTTGTGCGCCCGGATGGGCCATTTCTCCATTTCAGTGCCCAATTGAAAGCGATATTCAACACCTTCCTCGTTTTTATGAAAGGAAATATGTGGGATCAGATCTTCTGATTGAGTGCTGATGCGTACACTTTCTGCTGGCGTATCCCTTGTCATATCCAGGGTTAAGGGGAAATGTTCCGAGACAATTGTGGTGAGGAAGCTATCGAGCCTTTCAAAAATATACTTTTCTACCAGGGGCTTGGTTGTGGGCTCTTCCAATAGTTTGGCAAGTGGGGTAGCGGTTCTTGCCTTGGATGCTTTATATCTGGATTCCAGATTTCCAGGTATTAATTCATCAATCAGAGAAAAGAGACGAAGTATGGGAGGACTTGCATCATGACCATGAGGTACTATGGTTGCCAGGGTGGCTCGTTGTAAAGGATAGCCGAGCTGGCCGTTTGTAGTTTGGTCAACAATGTGTGCCGAGGGCAGGTACAGATTATCTGTAAATTGATAAAGGTTGAAAACGATTTGCGTAGCCATAAACGGGGGGCGAAGGTAATGCGGGCGCTACGCAAGGCCAACAGCCGGAAAAAATAAAAGAGCTACCGAAACCAGCAGCCCTTTCAAATAAAAAAAGCGAGTTGAAAGGCAATGAAGGCAATAAATTGCAAAATGCTTCTCAGGGTTACTCTGCAAGTTAGGAATGCACCCACGTCAGCAAAATGGGTCTTGTGTCCAGATACCGAGATGCAAAGCTACGTGATTAAGTTGTTCGGATTAAATCAAATTAAATGGAAGGATACTCATGAATGGCCTACGGCCAGTTCTTTCGGTTAATGGTCCTTAATCCAATTCCTGCCAATTTATAAATACAAATACGTGCCAAATTTTAATGCTTTGACAATCATGATTTAATAAGTTGAAAATAATATTATGTGTTTCAAAATGGGAAAAATGATCTCTCTGTGGGAAAACGTACAAGCTATAATTGTCTTGAAACAAAATGTGAATACAGGAAATACATTAGACCTTGATATGTAGACGTGTAGGTCTGAAAACAGGAGAGAAAGTTTACTGGCACAAGTCTATTTTATCGGAAACCAGACGACTGGCTCGTTGCAGGTTTATAGCCATCTTGTTTATGCAAACCTGAAGAATTTCCAGGCTATTATCATCCTGCATCAATATTTTTTGTAAGGTTTTACTGTTCTCACAAAGGGTATTCAGTCCGAGCATGGCGAAATTGGGCTGTAACTTGTGCAGCAGGGCAAATGTCTTTTCCAGGTCGCCTTCCTGAGCATATCGCTCCAGTTCAGCAACGGCCTGGTCCGCCTCTTTTTTAAAATCATTCAATATGCCAAGGATAAATTCAGGATCGCCATTACTAATTTTTTTTAGGTAACTGAGATCTGGCTCGTTGCTTGTAAAATCAAGCGGCTTGCAGAATTGAGGCGCTTTTTTCGCATTCTCTGAAGGCTTAATATACTGGCATAAATGATCCAAAAGGCTGTTAGGTGAAATTGGTTTGGTGAGAAAACTGTTCATGCCTGCCTCCAGGGCCTTTCTTTTCTCATCGGCCATCGCAGCGGCGGTAAGCGCGATTATTGGGGTTGTTTTATTGATGTTTTGTGTGTCATTTCGAATAATTCCGGTTGTTTCAAATCCATCCTGATCCGGCATGTGAATATCCATCAGGATGATGTCGAATTGCTGCTGCTTACTTAAATTTATCGCCTCGGCGCTGTTATGGGCAACGGCATACGTGCAATCCCAGCCTTCCAGGGTTTTACACAGCAGTTTTTGATTCAGGAGATTATCCTCCACAATCATCACATGCGAACCTGCGATCCGATTGTCGGCAGTCTGATATTCAAGCCCTGCATGTTCATGCCGGGACTCTACAGGAATGCCAGAGTCTCCGAAGCTTAGTTCAAAAATAAAATCTGAGCCTTTCCCTTCTTCACTCTCTATATGAATGGTGCCACCCTGCATTTCAACCAGCTGTTTCACGATGGTAAGGCCAAGGCCGGTTCCTCCAAATTTTCGACTGATCTGGGGATCGGCCTGTTTGAAATATTCAAATATGGTATCCAGTTTATCTTCCGGAATGCCAATTCCGGTGTCGTGTACCCTAAATTGGATCAGGTATTTTCCAGCTGACTTAGAAAGCAATTTCACATGTAGAGACACTTCTCCATTTTCGGTAAACTTCAATGCATTGGCGAGTAAATTGGTCAGAATCTGGTTTAGTCTTATCGGGTCGCCAACCACGATATGGTCGATATCCGGATCCGATTCACCATAAAGCAATAGGTTTTTTTCTTCTGATTTGAACTTAAAGCTTCTCACCAGATTTTTTTGAAAATAATCCAGGTCAAAAGGTTGTTGTTCAAACTCGATTACCCCGGCATCAATTTTTGACAAATCCAGAATATTATCAATGATGCCAAGCAAACTTTTTGCTGAAAAATCCAGGCTGTTGAGATAGTCTTTTTGTGTTTCATCCAGCTTTGTGGTGGACAGGAGATGAGTCATTCCAATCACGGCATTAATAGGCGTTCTGATCTCGTGGCTCATGTGGGTGATGAATTGCCGTTCGGCCAGCCTGGCTCTCTCTGCCACCATTTTCGCATCTGAAAGTTCCTGCTCCAGTGTCTTGCGGGCGGTGATGTCGAAATATATCCCGAACGACCCAGTATTTTGCCCATGCGGATTAATCACAGGTGCTCTGCTCATTAGCACCCATACCGGCGCACCATTTTTGTGGTTAAACTGTAATTCGTAGCTGTGGTGTCTACCGGGAGTATTGGCATAAGTCCAGTTCGTCAGTACATTCTCCGAGTCCTCAGGAATTCGATACAGAGAGCGTTCTTGTTTCCCTACCAACTCATCTGCCTGATATCCCAGCATCTGGCAAATGGCATTGTTTGCTCGAATTATGTGTCCATCAGGATTGACTTCCAGAAGCCCAAGTTCCATGTTTTCAAGAGCGCCGCGATATTTTTCCTCACTCTCTTTAATGGCTTGCTGGGCTTCCAGTCTCTGTTGTGTCTCTTCTTTTAGTTGAATATGGGCAAAGCACCCGTCCAGGGAAATATTCAACTTGTCAACCACCTGCTTTAGCTGAGCCATTTCAATGTCGGAAAACCCGTTTTCCCGATTATTGGCAAACAACTTCAGGAATCCAATATTGCCGAGTTTGAAAATCGCATAGGAACCACTTGTTACCTTTTTTTCCTGTACAAGCTCCTTAAAGTTGGGATCATGGTGTGAAATATTAAAATAGGGATTTTTTTCAAGTTGTTTGAGGATGAAATGATGATTGGAAAGACAAATGTTTGATTTTCTGAAATTCGGGCAAACCTCAAAAAGTTCGTATCCATCGACCTCTTTTTCGGGAATTTTATTCAGCCAAATACTGCTAAAATTCAGACTTTTTCTTCTGGTAATGGTGTTTAGGAAATTCTGACAATTTACCCTTGGGTCCAGCGAGCTACCTACTGAAAGCGACAATTCATACAACAGGGAAATGTCCTGAATTATTTTTATCCTGAATGGCATATTGGCCTGATAATCAATTGAATGTACCCACTACTATGGTTTTGTTGAACAATTCCAGCATGCCATCACCGTAAGAGGAAATTTCGCCCAGGCTCAATACGCCATAGGGCTCCTGGTCCGGACTACTGATTTGCAGACTGTTTCGAATAATATTCATTTCTTCTATAAACTGATTTTCCAGAAATAAAGCTCTGGTAATACAGTCGACAATTAAGGTTTCGCTGGCATTAATGGGTTGTGATTCGGAACTTCCGCAATCTCTCATGGCCTGTTTGGTAGCTTCCAGCAATGCTGCCGGACGTCCTTTTAAAACATGCAGCACTGTGTTTGGGGGTACTTCACCAATGCACTCAATAGACCCATCTCCATTTAGCGCAATCGGGTCCCGAACAATGTCGTCTTCATTTTCGCGAAGAATACCAAATGGATATCCTTGTGCGATTTTTCCAAAGTTGTCCTGGTTTAGGGTGGTTCCACAGTCAACCGAAACAATTTCATTGTAGACATCAATGGCATTCCGCCAGTTCAGCTGTTTAATGGTATTGTCTTCAACCTGAGTAGCCACCATTGGGCCCGCAAAATGCTCCCAGCCATGACGGATCCCCAGATTTACTTTCTTTTCAATGATGCAGACAACGGCGGCATTTTGCTTAAATCCTTCTTCGCAAAAAACACATTTCTGGGGCTGCAAACTCATAAAGCCGGCGCCACCGCCAATAAATCCGCATTCACCTCCCAGTAGTTCGTTAAGCTTGCCCAGAAATGCATAAATATTGGGAGCCAGGCCGTCGAGTAAAACCAGGGCTGTGCCGTTTCTGAATTCTTCCGGTGTTTTGTAATCCGGGAAATCGGATACCTGAACCTGGCCAATACCCGACAAGCAAAAGGGCATCACAATGGCCTTGAATTTTTTCAGAATACAACCTGTTGAAAACATCTGATTCCCGATGATCAAACCTGGGAATACCCCACCGAAAAAGGCAACTTTTTTATCATTCAGTTGCTGGATCAGCAGGTCCATATCCGGCAGGTCCAACTCGGATAAAAGGATCAACACTACTTCATTTTGTTTTACCTGGAGTGTGTCGATAGTTTCGAGAATTGACTCAATTGTACTTTTTTCTAGATACATATTCTGTTTTACTACTTGTCGGATTGCAATAGTCTGTAGATGGTTGATTTACCGATGTTGAGTTTTTCAGCAACCAGGGAAACCTGGTTCTGATATTTTTCCAGCATGGCTTTGATGATGTATTCTTTGTACTCTTCCATGGTCAAGTCGAGATGGAGGAGGTCTTCTGCCCGACTGATTCGGTTAAATTGAATATGCTCATCATCCAGCATATGTCCTTCAGCCATCACAGCACCTAATTCAATTATAGCCATTAACTCTCTGACATTACCCGGAAAGGAATAGTTGAGTAATTTTTTTTTGGCGGTACTTGAAATATCAAGCTTTTTGAGGCCTTGCTTTTGGGCGATATTATTCAGAAAACTTCTTGTTAAAAGCAGGATATCATTGCCTCGCTCGCGGAGTGGCGGTAATTTAATATTCAGGCCTAATAGTCTGAAGTACAGATCCTCCCTGAAATGGCCCTGTTTTATTTCCTCTGCCAGATTTTTGTGGCTAGCCACGATGACACGCGCATCAAATTTAATGCTTTGTTCACCACCGACTCTGCGAAATTCACGCTCTTGCAGGGCTCTCAGGAGTTTTGCCTGAATGTTTATATCGATTTCGGAAATCTCATCCAGAAAAAGGGTTCCGCCATCCGACAATTCGAATTGTCCTTTCTTTCGGCTGAGTGCACCGGTGAATGCCCCCTTTTCATGTCCAAATAATTCGCTTTCAACAAGTTCCCGGGGGATGGCGCTCATATTCAGGGCAATAAAAGGGCCATGTTTCCGGCTTGAATTGTGGTGAATACATTTGGCGACCACCTCTTTTCCAGTTCCGGATTCACCTTCCAGCGAAACATTGATGTCGGATTTTACAGCTTTTTCAATCAGGTTGAACACCTTGATCATAGCGGGACTCTCTCCAATCAGTTGTTTGCTGACATCATACCTTTTATCCAGCTCCACTTTAAGAAGATCCACTTCCCGGCGCAGCAAGATCTTCTCACGGTGATTTGCCAGGGAATTTAGCAGCCGTTCTTTTGTCTCTGTGTCTTTGATAATGTAATCAGTGGCACCTGCTTTGAGCAGTTTTACGGCCGTGCTAATATCCTGCTGACCGGATAAGATGACCACCCCGATTTCGGGGTTGTATGCTTTGATTTGGCCCAGTACTTCTTCGCCAGTCATATCAGGCAGACTATAATCGAGGGAAATGATGTCGGGTTGCAGGTTCAGATTGGCCAAACAAGCTGCCCCGGTTTCAAAGGCATGCACCTCGTGATCGGAATCCATTTCTACGATATACTTCACCAAACGTTGGTATACCGGATCGTCTTCCACAACAAAAATCCTGATTGTCTGACTCCTGGCCATATTGTTTTCATCATAGGTTTGTTTGTTGATCTGCCTGTTAAATACCAGAACAGAAAAGCAAACTAAAATTCACTAAATATACCCTTAGGTACGGAATCCGGAACTTCGATGGGATATAATGATCTCCCGGCGCGTCCGCGATCTCCAGACAAAAGAATATTACCATACCACTTGTAATCGATCCAGGGATTGGTGAATTTAGGGCTGTTGTCGGTATTTTTTTCAAAATATGCCCACTGAGTTACCAAGCTCGTCTCAGTATCAACCCAGATGTGGTATTTGTTCTCTGGTGTGACCCCCACTTTTTCAAATGTCAACTGAATAATGTCTGAGGACTGGCCACTTTCTGTTTTGCCTTTGCCCAAGTACTTTAGCGTTACACCTGGGTCGAGTAGTTTGAAGGGCATAACCAGCCAATAGGAATCGTTTATCCAGACTTCCTGACCAAGTTGCAGGTATTTAGACAAGGAATCGGGATGACTTTGCGAAACTCCATTCAACTGCACCTTCCCTTTTCCAGAGAGCACATTCACCATTACCTTCAGATCTTTTTTCAACCAATCTATTCGAACTTCTCCAGTCCACTTGTCCCAAAGGAGCGTTCTGGAACCGAAAAAATTCCATGAAAGATACCTTGTGCTGATCCAGGCCTGTTCGCCACCCATGGCCTTCATCACTTCCTGGGCAATTTGTACCGCCTTTGGGTCTGAGCCTCCGGGTGAAATGGATTCCAGTTTTGTAAATGATACATTTCCAAAGCTGGTTAGGCATGCAAGCATGAGTAATGACAGGTAGTTTGTGCTTGTTAATTTCCTCATAGTCAATAAAATACTTGATATGGACAAATGTCCGAATCAATGCCGGTATTTTCGCACTAAATTTACATGATTGCCGAGAGCATTGTATTAGAATTCGTAGAAATGATAAATCCATGACACCATTAGCCGAACGAATGCGCCCTGAGAATCTGGAAAACTACGTAGGGCAAAAGCACCTCGTAGGGGAGGGGGCTGTACTCAGACAAGCCATTGAACGCGGGCGTATCCCTTCATTTATTCTTTGGGGACCTCCGGGCGTTGGTAAAACCACACTGGCCAGACTGATTGCCAACTTGCTTGACAAGCCATTTTTCCAGCTATCTGCTATTAATGCGGGCGTGAAAGACATTCGGGATGCTATTGAAAGCGCCGACAAGCAAAATCTGTTCAAACAAAAAGGCGCGATTCTTTTCATAGATGAGATCCACCGTTTCTCCAAAAGCCAGCAGGATGCATTGCTTGGTGCTGTGGAAAAAGGCATCGTGACGCTGATAGGCGCTACCACCGAAAATCCCTCTTTCGAAGTTATTCCGGCTTTGTTGTCGCGTTGCCAGGTTTATGTGCTTCAACATTTAAGTAAGGAAGAGTTGATCGGTCTTGTTGATCGTGCCCTGGAGGAGGACGAAGTGTTGAAGGCTGCGGACATCGAAATTGTAGAGTATGATGCCTTATTGCTGTATTCTGGCGGAGATGCCCGCCGCCTGTTGAACGCATTGGAATTGGTGGCTAATTATCGTACACCCAATGAACCCTTCAAACTCACCAACGAACTTGTTAGGGAGCTCATACAACAAAATGCCGCTTTGTATGACAAGACTGGTGAACAACATTACGACATCATTTCAGCCTTTATAAAAAGTATGCGTGGTAGTGACCCCAATGCCGCGGTTTATTGGCTGGCCAGAATGCTTGATGGGGGAGAGGATATTGAGTTTATCGCCAGAAGAATGGTTATTCTAGCTTCAGAAGACATTGGATTGGCTAATCCCAATGCGCTGCTACTGGCAACTACAACCATGGATGCTATTCGCATGATCGGCATGCCTGAAGCCAGGATCATCTTGTCTCAATGTGCCATTTATCTGGCAACTTCTCCCAAAAGCAATGCAAGCTACATGGCCATTGGAAAGGCTGCTGAACTGGTAAAACAAAGCGGTAGTTTGCCTGTTCCGCTCCATTTGCGCAACGCTCCCACAAAGCTGATGCAGGAGCTCAATTATGGCTCCGGCTATAAGTATGCCCACGACTTTGAAGGCAATTTTGTTCAACAGAACAACCTGCCAGATGAAATTGAAGGAAGCATCTTATACGAGCCCGGAAGTAACCCAACAGAAGAAAAAATCCGCGCCAAACTGGCCTCCGACTGGAAAGGAAAGTATAAGTATTAATGTGATAATATGCTAATGTGATAATTAGCTAATGAAAACGCGGAGATTAATGATTAGTGATTAATGATCAGTGATTAATGATCAGTATTATCACATTAGCTAATTAATTCACACACCTATATCATTAAATATTGCATCTTCTGTAATAAGAAGTGCTAAAATTGCTTTGTATCTGTAAAAATGCTCTTGCTGTGCCGAAAATTTTACTAATCGCAAAATACTATTCTAATGAGGCTCCATTTACTAACCGGCACAACGGCTGGGCTGCTTATATGCTGCCTAAGCATCCTCCAGGCGCAAACAATTGATTCAACAGCTATTGGTGTAGACAACTCACCTGATGTAGAAAACACAGAGGAACGGCGGCATCATGGGGATGCGCACTTCTGGAAAGATGCCAGGATTACAGGCGGACAAATCACCCTTCCTTTTAAAATCCGAAAGAGTCCTGAAAAGGAAACATTCAGGTTAACAACTGATGTCACCTTGGGAGGGTATGTTGGGTACACCCAAAAACTGGCTGTAAACAAGGAATATTTTGTGACCATTCCGCTCACAGCAGGGCTTACTTTTATAAACCTGAACGACAGCAATACCACGCCCGACTGGGATGAATTTGATGCGGAGGTAGTACCTGGATTAACCTGGAGTACCGGCCTGATCTTCCAATTGGATCAATACTGTTTTGGTTTGATGCTGGGTAAGGATTATGCCAGCAATGTAGGTAACGAATGGGAACACCACGGCAAATTATGGTGGTCGTTTGGGATTGGTTTTGTGTTTTTGCAGTAGTTGATCCTCATGGCAATACCGCTTTTCCCTTGAAATTATAAAGGTTTGAGGCAATATTGAATTACTGCATGATTTTACAAAGTCTCTCTGAGTTGTGTTTCTATAACATTAGGAATAATTTAATGAAACAAACATTTTTTGTTGATTGTTAGTTAAATATATTTATGTTAAAAAATTAATATTATATTGTTAACCGTTAAACTCAATCTAAACAAGCTCAATTATTTGCCCTGAATGCGATACCTCATGTAGGTTTGCATCAAAATTAAACGTTATGAAATCAACTATTCTTCCTCTGCTTGCTTTTGGTTTGTTAATATTCAGCGCTTGTGAAAAAGATCCTCCACCCTTGGACCTGGAGCGTTTTGACGTACGCTGGTACGATGATGATAACTCTGGTACACAATCTATCGGCGATGCACTTGCTTTTGAGATAAATGTCAATACAACAGATTCAGACCCAAATGACCAGTACATTACCGAGTGGGATTTCTCCTATTTTGTGAATAACAACTTTGCCGGCGTTCTGCTTGGTGATGAACATGCCCACACCAATACCTTGTCACTTGATCTAGAAGTCTTCATTGATAATTTAACCTTGCCTGGCCCGGGTGTATTGGGTAAAGGCGATGTGGTTGAGTTCCGTTTGTGGTGTATTGATAATTTCGGGACACAATTTGAGCAAATCCACCGCTATGTATTGGAGGATTAGAATATTAGTGTGATTGCATTTACCTTTGCGGCGCAAATTTTTGCCCTCACATTCCCTTTATAAACAACAAAATTATGGGTATTTCTGCCGAGCAGATTGATAACCTCCAACTCATACGCCAAAGTGCCAGAGATTTCGCTGAAACTAAAATTCGTCCTTATGTGATGGAATGGGATGAAGCACAATTTTTCCCTATGGATCTTTTTCATGAAATGGGCGGTCATGGATTTCTGGGGGTTCTGGTTCCGGAGCAATACGGAGGATCTGGATTGGGATATCAGGAATACATTACCATTATTGAAGAAATCTCTAAGGTGTGTGGTTCTATTGGCTTGAGCGTTGCAGCTCACAACTCATTGTGCACCAATCATATATTGAGTTTTGGAAGCGAAGAACAAAAACAGGCTTATCTGCCAAAACTTGCCACAGGTGAGTGGATTGGCGCCTGGGGCCTTACGGAGCCCAACACCGGATCGGATGCCATGCGCATGCAATGTGTGGCAGAACGTGATGGAGATTACTGGGTGTTAAACGGAACCAAATCGTGGATCACTCACGGCAAGAGCGGACATGCAGCAGTTGTCATAGTTCGGACCGGTGAACTGCTCGATAGCCGGGGAATGACCGCTTTTGTAGTTGAAAGAGGTACACCTGGTTTCAGTGCCGGTAAAAAAGAAAACAAATTGGGTATGCGCGCTTCCGAAACGGCAGAAATGATCTTTGACAACTGCCGCGTGCACAAAAGTCAAATTTTAGGCAACGAAGGAGAGGGCTTTATCCAGGCCATGAAAATTCTCGATGGCGGTAGAATATCCATCGCCTCTCTGGCTCTTGGCATTGCAAAAGGAGCATATGAAGCCTCAGTAAACTACGCCAAAGAACGCCACCAGTTTGGACAACCTATTGCCAAGTTCCAGGGAATATCTTTTAAGCTGGCAGATATGGCCACCAAAATTGAAGCAGCCGAACTGTTAACCCGACAAGCCGGTGCTCTAAAAATGGCTGGTGAAAAGCATACCAAAGAAGCTGCCATGGCCAAATATTACGCCTCTGAAATATCGGTTGAAGTCAGCACAGACGCAGTACAAATCTTCGGCGGCTATGGCTACACCAAAGATTTCCCAGTAGAAAAATTCTACCGTGATTCCAAACTCTGCACCATCGGCGAAGGCACCTCAGAGGTGCAGAAACTGGTAATTGCACGGGAAGCAATGCTTTAATAAATGAACAATGAACAATGAACAATGATAATATCAATCAATAAATCATCGAATGTTGTTCATTGTTCATTGTTCATTAACCATTAACCATTAACCACTAATTTCCCGCTTCTCTTCTTCCCATTCAAGTTGATTTGCCAGAGATAAACTCCGGCTGGAATGTTATTTAGCCGCACTTCGTGTCTGTTGCTGTTAACTTTTTCACTTCTTATAAGTTTTCCTGAAAGGTCAAACAATTGCAGGTTTGCTGATTTAATGGTCTGGTTGCCTAATTCAAAGAGCACCTTTTCGGTTGCTGGATTTGGATAAATACTTACCTGAATATTATCTCCCAGTTCTTTTGTGCCGGATGCAGGCATAAAGTTCGCGGTGAACATGCCGATGCTGTGGGTGGCTGCTACCACTAAACCATCGGATGGACGGTTGTCAACGAAACTAACCACAGAGCTTCCGATTTCAGCCTGGGCTTCCTGAACCCATTGTGTACCCGGTTGACCGGAAGCATGCAATTCAAGTGAATCGGCGCTATAAAGTCCGACACTGGTTCCGCAGAAATATTTGAAATTACCATCCGGGTATGGCAAAATACTTACCCAGCGAATGGATGGTCCACTTCCTGAGCCGACCAGGTTTGACTCCAGGTTGCCGGCTACTTTTTGCCATGTAGCCCCCGCATCTTCTGTCAGGTAAATGCTGTAAAGGTTGTAATTGGAATAAACCAATACAACCCGGTCTCCATTAGTTGGGTCTACTGCCAGGCAGTTGATGTATGCATTTCCGGCTGTGAGTGGTGATGTAATCGGAGTCAGGGACGGTGTGCCGGAATTGGCATTGTCTATTCTGTAAATCTTGTTATTGGTAGAGCCGAGATAAACCCGGTGCATTGGATTAGCTTCCGATACGCCTATGGCCGAAAATTTGCTATTGGTAGCTGTCTCTTCCAGGGTATCCGGAAACATCGTCCAGCCGGTAGAGATAGAATCCCATTCTCCTAACAAACTAATAGACCCCAAAGCCGACTGGCGATAAAATTGTCGACCAGCAGGCAGGTAAAGCACGTTGGCATCATTTGGATCTAAAGCTAGTGGGTTAATAAACATATAATCATCCTTAACTCGACCAATCGGATCAACTCTCTGGAATGCTTGTACATTCCCCTGTCCATCCAGCTTCACTTTGGCTACTCTGCCTTGTTGAATGGATAGTACATGGAACTCTTTATTTGGGGCTACTGCACCGTATGATCCGTCGCCATTTACAGTTTGTTTCCACAAGGCACTTGGTTCGAGTGAATTGACGAAAAAGTTTCCATTATCCTGTAAGCCTCCAATAAGTGTGCTATCGTTTGGTGCGTTTTTATCAATGATGGCTGTGTAGAACTGAGTAGTCACATATCCATTGTTGAGTCGATCCCAGTTTACAAATGGCGCCAAACAATCATCAGTCCTGTGCAGACCGCCATCACTACAAGAGAGCATCACATTGGCATTGGACGGTAAGAAGAGAAGTTCATGAATATCAGGGTGGTGATTTGGATATAATTCAAAAAATGGCAGCTCCGTTCCAATTTTATAACCGCCAACTTTGGTGATGCTGTCAGCGCTGGCAAATCCATCAGTGCTTCTCCAGATGTTGGTTCCGCCAATGAATACATTATTGGTGCCTGGCTGCACCTTTACTACCAGATCATAACCGCCTTGAGCGGCACATTGGTCAAACTGAGTGCCATCACTGGGCAAATTAGCGGAAAGATCAGTCCAGTTACCACCGGCACCGGAGCCATCCCCACTTACAAATTCGTAGCGGAACAGGCTGGTCCAGTCGTCGCTGCTGATATAATAGGTTGAATGCCCGGAACCAGGCGTTGTGCCAAAGAAATATACCTGATCCTCATTGTTGGGGTTTATGCCAATGACGATCCTGTCATAGACATTGGGCATAAACTGCGGGGTAATGTTTGTCCAGGTAGTTCCATTTGTGCTACGATAAATACCTTTCTGTGCTCCATCGCTGCTCAAAGTGGCATATAAAACGCCGGAAGACGTAATGGCAACGTCTGTGAAATAAGAGAATGGAGATGAACCGGCGCTTCCGCGCACTACGGTCCAGGAGCTGCCGCCATTTGTACTTCTGAAAATGGCACCATAGGTCGCTGCATATACAATATCAGCAGTGGCGACCGGATCTGTAACTACCCGCCAGGCACCTTGCCATACGGTGGTAAATGATTGTGGATTTCCATTATTGGTACCATTGATTGGCGCCCAGGTATTGCCGCCATCGGTGCTTTTGAACATGCCATCTCCCAGGTAAAAAGCATTTCCGCCGGAGGCTGATGTCCCATATAATTCACCTGAAATATAGTACCATGTGTCTGTTTTACCAGGTCGTGTGTCCTGCGCAATGCTTACACAACCAGGATGCGCATCAATTGGCGTTTTGCGCGACCAGCTTTGTCCGCCGTCTTCACTTAACCACACTCCACCGGAAACACTACCTGCCAGCAGGCGATTTTCATTGGTAACATCCATAGCCAGTGCACGGGTTCTCCCGCCGTAATTATACGGGCCACGAGACACCCAGGTAGGGGAAGAGCGATCTAGGCTGGGTTGTGTCATGGCGGCTGCAAATTGCCGTTCAGCATAGGAAATGCCTGCCGGAATTTCTCCTGTTTCAGGATCGGCCAACATTTGTCGTTGCCATTCGCGACGGAGTTCGCCATTTTCTTCTGATGCGCCGGATGGCATCTGTACAGGGGATTTATCTATTTGGAAATAGAAAAATGAGGATACAAGCAATGAAACAACTGCAAAAACGGGTAGAATTTTTTTCATGGAAATGCGATTTAGTCGGGCAAGATAGAAAATGTCGGACAGCTGTAAAGCGCTAAGGCTTTACAGCATTAAAATTATTCATGCTAATTGTCAAAAATTATCAGCTGAATCAGAGGCCCCGTACATCCACAGCCACTTTGCCCTTGGAGTAAAGGTTCACCCGAATGCTGGATGGTGTAACGTGTACATCCTGAACCGCCACACTATCAATGGTGCCTTTCAGTACCACTCCCGGTTGTATTTCGTAAAAATCGAGTGTCTCCTGAACCGAGTTTTTAATGCTGGTTACGTTTTCAGCCATTGGGAAAGTCATGGCTGAAGCCATTTTTCTTTTTATCGGACCCTGAAAAATCCAGGCGGCGCTTCGCAGCAGGAAGCTTCGCGTATCAAAGTGAAAATCCAGGTCTTTTACTTCAACGGCATTTTTGACTGTATTAAAAACCGGTTTGCCAATGAAGTAAATATCTCCTTTGAATGAGCCGCTCAACCGGGTATTTACCACCAATTTATCATTGTTTCCCCAGAGCTTTAGATCCTCCACCTTTACTTTCTTTTTCCCACTCTCAAATACCTGCCCAATCATCATATTTTTGGCCAAACGTTCTGCTTCGGCAAATGGAACATCCGTCGCAAACTGCATGATGAAATCATCAGGTGCATCTGTGATGAGGTTTAGGTCGGGTAAAAACGAATTCTGTCTGAACGAGGGTTCAGCGCCAAAAGTGACATCATTGATACATTCAATGGCAATGGTTGATTGAATGGTATTGTTATAGGAATTCAATGGAGTCATCCCAATACTAATGGGTGTTGTTTTCGACCACATTTGATAGGCACTATCCAGCAGGACAGGTTCCTGTATGGCTGTCCAGGCAGATTGCACGTAGGGACGCAGGTTTATTTGCTGGTTTACGTATTTGTCAATTTCTTCGGCGAGCGTTTTTTTGCTTCGGTTGAGTGCCAGGTTGGCAATGGTTTCCACACTAATATCTCCTAAGCCTGTTTTAAGTACCGGGCGTTGAAGCCACTCATGCCATTCTACTTCGGTCTGGGTAGAGATAGTCCAGTCCTGATTTAACCTGAAAACAGTTCTGAAATTCAGCGCCAGCTCGGCAACGGCTTCAGCAGCAGTACCAAATACCAGTTCTTTCTTTATCCAGAGTTTTAGGGGAACGCGGTATTTCAGGGTATTGCCGAACATACTCAGGGTGATGTTCTGACTTTTCCAGGCGTTAAACATAAGACCGTCATAGCCATTATCTGAATATGAATAATCTTCGTACAAAGCATGCCCGGACAAACTGTTATTTAGTGAAGCCACCAGGTCGCTGATGGGAATATAAATGGGTATGCTTAGAGTTGATACCAGCGCTTGTTCTTCTGCATTATCGTATTGCTCCATAGGCCTGGGTGCGTTGGTGATCTTTTGAGTTTTACAAAAACTAAAGATAACAGTGAGGATGAGGCTGTAGGCTAAGATCTTTTTCATGGTTTTTGAATTCGATGCAATATAATATACTGTGATCAGTCTTTTTCAGCGTTTGTTTTCCAATATTTCAGTTCCGTTTTTACCGCAACAAAAAAGCAGGTCCAGGACTGACAAGTTGGGCAGGAAGCCGTGTTTTTCCTGAAATACCTGGGGATAATGGGATAATGAGCTAATATGATAATTTGATAATGAGTTAAATGGATGATCGGGACTTTGCTTCGCAGAGCTGTTTCCTTGAAAGGTGTTGGTGAGTTTCAGTTCTCCAGGCCAATGCATTTTTTTGATCAAAATTAATTCAATTAACTGGCGGTTCAGGTCGAAGAGGAATTCGTATTGCTTTTCATATAAAGGCTTTAGGTAATCTGCATAATGTTCAAAATAAGGCGCGTTCCCGTAAGCTGTTTGGATGCTTCGCCAATGTTGAGTTTGCCAGTTTTCGGTGTAGGAAATGCGAACCTCTTGTATGGGTGTTTGCTGATGTTTGCCTTTTTCCAAAGGAATGCTCAATCTCTGAATGCCATTGGGACCGGCGATCGTGGCTCTGTTCCGTATCCCGCCTTTTTGGTAATTCTCACAAGCCTCCAACGCCACTTCAGGGGCATTCCAGAACAGGGAACACCATTGGATGGATGGAAGGTAGGCGGTTGGCAAGGTGAGCATAAAATTGATTTTCTATGAATGACTAGCGTTGGTTATGGATTCTTTTCTGGATTTCCGAAATTCGATTTGTTCGATTTCCGATTTCCGAGTGGATTTGGGATTTAATATTGAATTTATGGTAACATCAAGGAAACTGTAATGAATCATCATTCACAAATCAAAAATCAAATCAAATATCGGAATTCGAACAAATCGAATATCGAAATTCTCCTCAGGTTCCAATTATTGGAAGACCGACTTCGTCAAAATACAGGCCTCACTTTACAACCAAGTCTCTTAAGGATCCGAAGCATCCCTTTGCCACCCGCCAGGTGCCCGGCGCCTACAGCACAAAACAGCGCTTTCTCATTTGCGATTTCTAGAAATCGATTGGCCATGGTAATGTTTCGATCGTAAATCAGGATTTTCCGCATGCCCTTGGCGTCTTTTTTGGCCGATTGGTATAGCGCCTTGATGTCGCCAGATTCGTATTGCTTCATCATTTTTTTCATCCTTTTTTGCTGTCGCTTTTTATTCTTCAGCGTCCAGGTCAGGTTTTTCAGATGTTGCTCAAAAGAAATTTTATGCAATGTTTTGATCTGATCCTGAAAGGTTTCTACACCGGTGGTTTCTTTCCCCATGCTGGTTGCGATGCCATAGAGTGTCTCGTCTAGTGATTGGGCCATATCATCCTGCATATTGGCAGTGGCCAACATGGCTGAAACCGACATCGGGTGCATGTGCTGTATGGAAGCTACGTCTATCCCCAGCTTTTTTTGACTAAAGTAAATTAACTGTTTCCAGGCGCCTCTTGAGAGGAAATCTTGTAGGGTTTTACCTTCCGGCAAGGTAAGTGCCGAAGATAAGGCTACAGAATCGGCTTCTGAGAAATCAAATTCTGTGGCAAATATGTCACATTGTGATATGGTTTCCCGTGCTGTCTCAATCCAGCCAAAGGCTCGTATATCCCGAACATGCATGGTGCCAAACAGAAATGAGTCTTGACCGCCTTTTGCGGGTGTTATGCGCCAGAGAAGAGAATTTTGTTTAGCCATAAAAGGATAGGAAAATGTTTATTTGCAGGGAATATCTTCCAGACGATCCGAATCAAGAACCCACTGATCTACTGAAAGTAAAAAAAGGCCTTTGTACTCCTGATCTGTTCCTGCTATACGACAAAGGTATTCACCGTATTGTTTACATGTTCGATCCGAAACAAACATAGGTACACGCAGGTATTTTGTTGAAAGATCATCCAAAAACAGTTTAGTGCCTTCTCCAAAGGCAACTTCTGGCCATAGTTCTTTCAAGTGCTGATTTTCAATTTTCGAAGGGTCCTGCACATAAAATGTTGCTTCTGCCTGGGTGTTGCTGTACAATTGCCAGCTCAGATTATAAGGCCAACAATGAAAGAAATAGATAATCGGGCAGAGCCAGGCAAGAGCAATTGCGGGAGCCATTTTCCAATGTAGGTGTTTGACATGGGCTGATTCAGAATTGTGTTTAATGATCAGAGCCAACATCACTGCCAGGCTTACATTCCAGGGGATCACTACAAAATTCCATTGTAGTTTCATTAGGAAAATAACAATCAGTACATGCATGGCTATCAGGCTGGGTGCAGCCAGTTTGCGGGTTTTAGCGGACAGCATTCCAAGCCCAAGTATCATTTCCAAAACTGCTATTGAATACCCCATCCAGTGTTGAAGTCCAAATTCTTTGGTCGCTTCAAAGGCATCACAAAACCAGGGAAAATTACCGCTGACAAAGTGTGGATTGATTTTATTGAAACCGCTCCAGCAATACATGCCTGCGATTACCCATAAACTGCCTTTGAGCCCAACGCCCGTAACTTGACCGGTAAACATCAGCAAACCAAACCACAACCATGGTTGAAGTCTGTTTAGATCCAGCAAACAATAAATTAGGAGGAGAAGGCTCGTTCCAGCCAGTATCCATTTTCTATTAGGAAAGATAAGCACTGCAATCAACCCGGCAATAGCAGGCAAACCGACCCAAATTTCGCCGCCGCCTTGTTTTGCCTGTCCAACAAGTGGCAATAGTGGCACGATGCTTCTGTCACCAAATCCCCAAAGTGCAGGTGATAATGCCATGCAGCCGAGAATACCCAGTGCAACAACTTGTATTACCCTACTTTGAATCTTGACTTCCAAGCTTAAAAAATCACCAGTTTTTTTGGAAAGGAATTCCTTCGTTGTGGGAGTAAAGTGCTTTCAAAACCAGATTGGTCACTTCTTCCCGGGTGCGAAAGGTGGTATTGATAACGATATCAAAGTTATCCAGATTTGAGCAATCGGCGCCGTATTTGGACAGAAATCTGGCATTTTCACTTGCCTTTCGCGCCAGTATCTTTTTTACCGCCTCTTCTTGAGAACCGTATACTTCACTGTCGCGAGCCGGGTCGTGAATGATGCGCTGTGCTGCAACGGCCACATCCGCCTGTAAGTAAACTTTAAAAGATTTTGGGAGAAAAAACCAGGCCATACGACTGTCGATCACGTACGATTTAGGGTCATCGTTCAACGAAATGAAAATTCCATCAATGCGCTCATCAATACTCGGGTCTGTATCTGCCAGTCGGTTCATTTCCAGGGTATCAACGCCCATTTCCTGTGCAAGCTGGCGTTGTATTCTACCGGTGGAGATGTACTCAAATCCGGTTTTTTCACAAAGAATTTTAGAAACAGCGCTTTTCCCACTGCCCAAATCTCCGGTAAGGGTAATCTTAGAATTTTGCATAAATCATCGACCTGCGTTTTTTGGGCGCGCTAAGGTAGATAAATTCGGTTGAATGCGGAGTGTGGAGTGTGGAGTGCGGAGAGATGAATGTGGAGTGCGGAGGTGATGAAAAACGATGTTTTGAAATTAAAAGGGAATATTCGGTTTTTAATCGAATATTCCCTGGTTTGTTTAAAAGGCAGATTATTTTACTCCGCACTCCGCACTCCGCACTCCGCACTCCGCACTCCGCACTCCGCACTCCGCACTCCGCACTCCGCACTCCGCACTCCGCACTCCGCACTCCTTAGTTTCTCTCAAACGTAATCACATATTGTGTGCCGCCTTGAAGAGTTTCTACGGTCATGGATGTTTCAGTAAGCGTAGTGACTTTCCAGCTGCTGGTTTCTCCGGACTCACTGTACGTAAATGTGAGTTCCTGAGCGGCATCATCGGCTACCCAGTTGCCGGAGTGCTTTACATTGAAGCTTCCATTAAACGGAAGCTGCTTGATGATGTCAAGGTTAAATTCGTTGGTGGCTTGCAGATCGAGGGTGAATGTCTCGGTTTGTGAAACATCATTATCTGAAGCTATAACTTCAGTGGATGTCCACCCTCCGAAGAGTTGTTGTTCAAAAGTGGCTTCCTTTTTGCAGGATGGGAGGGTGAATAGCAAAGTTGCGAGGGCGAAAAGGCTGAAAATTGTGTTTTTCATAGTGATAACTGATTGAAATGAAAGAATTAGGTTTTGAATTCACAGATGCAATTATTTGATAATGTCAGGCAACCAAAGTGGTTATTTTGATACCATTTATTGATCTGTGCGTTTGACAAGCCTTAAAATGCCCTCTTAACTTTGTTTATTTCATTGACCTGAACGCATGTAGGTTTTTTTAACTATTTCTAACAGATTTTTAACGGTAATTGCTTTAAAAATCGTTACTTCGCAGTCCTTAATCCGTCAGAATTCGCGCCTTTGATGAATCCTTATTGTTCATCCTTAATCATTACGCTATGAGTAAAAATTCACTCATCCTGACGACAGTTCTTTTATTTTTCCTCACAAATGCCCAGGCACAACTCAAACACCTTCACTTAAATGTGAGCCTCAATGGCGGGTATTCAGTACTCCAGCACAAAACCGATTTCCAAACGACCCCTCTGTTCAATTTGTATGAATTTGTAGCCATTTCGCATGGTGGCCAGGATAAATACACCTGGGATGATTTCCAGGCGACTTATCAGGTTCGCGAAAAATTTGGACAACCACGTTTGGGATTCACTGGTCAGCTTACCTACAAAGACTGGCCAATAATTATTGAAGGACAGGCCTTGTCATCTTCCTCTGCTTATACCAAAGCTGCTTATGCCGTTTGCGCCGGACTTGGTAAAAACGTGTATTTCGCCGACAGCTCTTTCTATTTCAGCTTTTTAGGTGGTTACAAATACATCATCAGAGATTATGGATTCGGAGCACAGACCCTCACAAACAGCATAGGACTGGATGAGGGACGTGAACAAATGTCCTACTTTTTCGGACCCAAAGAAGCGCTGGGGCGCAATTCAGGCGACCTTTTTGTCATACACGCAGCCTTCGCCAAGACCATTGATTGGTATTACAGATGGAGCATCGGCATTGAAGGCTTTTACGAACTCGATCTTACCGACAAACTCGTACGCAGCGCCCGCATGACCAATTACGGCGCCCAGGTATTCGTACGATGTAAAATATTTGGAAAAAATCCGGAGCAGGATCGCTTCTACCCAAATCCAGCCGGAAGCGGCAGGCGACCAAAATCTCCTTATTAGTGTGGACAATGAGCAATGAACAACGAACAAGGAACAATGGCTCAATTAAAATCATTGTTCATTGTTCCTTGTTCATTGTCCGTTTTCCTTATTAGGCATCGGAAGTTTCATATCCAACTTTTCCAGTGCTTCCACGATTGTTTTGGAAACAAAATAGTCGCGATACCAGCGGTTGTCAACCGGGCAGATATGCCAGGGTGTGTGGCTTTCGTTGATCGCGAACCCGTAGGCTTCCATGTATTTATCCCAGTGTTGGCGCTCTTCCCAGTCGCCTGGATTGTGCTTCCAGTATTTGGTAGGGTCGTCGAGGCGTTGTTGCAATTGGATGCCTTGCTCTTCGTATGATATGTGCATGTAGAATTTGAAGATCAGGGTATTGTTGTCGGCCTGGAGCAGGTCTTCAAATGCATTGATGGCGGCCATGCGTTTTTTTACTCTATCCAGATCAATCCACTCGTGCACACGTTGGATGAGGATGTCTTCGTAGTGGCTGCGATTGAAAATGGTTGTCATGCCTTTTTGGGGTACCCAGCGATGTACACGCCATAGAAAATCGTGCGCAAATTCTTCTTCAGAGGGCTTTTTAAAACTCACCAGATCCAGTCCTGCGATGGTGCATTCCTGAAATACCTTGCGTACTGCTCCGTCTTTTCCACTGCCATCCATACCCTGGAAAATGACCAGAACTGAGTGCTTGCCTTCTGCATACAGGATGTTTTGCAATTCACCCAGGCGTTTCACCTGCTTCTTTGTTTTGTCTTTCAGGTCTTTTTTTGAAATGCCTTTTGGGGCAGTTGTGGAAATATCAGAGAGGATGATCTTTGACATGGTTAGGAACTGATATGATTGAAATTGTATGTTTTTTTAGGGGTAGGGCGAAGGTATTGATAAATTATGCTATCACTCTCTCAAATATTCTTTCACTTTCTCTACAGAAATATGATCTCCAAAATACTTCCCATAATAGGCAAACACAAACTTCCCATGTTCATCAATCAGGAAATCTGCGCTGATGCGGTTGGCGTGTGCGTCGTATTTCGGTTTTTTACTAAACAGTTTTCGACCTTTTTTGATCTTTTTGTTTACCCCTTGAAAACGCCCCTTGAACATTTTCCACCAGCTTCGCTGCACTCCAAAGAGATGATATAGTTTTTCTGTACTGTCGGGAATCATGACAGCATAGAAGTCTTCGCCTTCAACATATTGCCGAATGGCGGAAGCCGGACTTTCATAAACAGACATAACAATCACATTTTGAAGCTTAAATGAGTCTGCATATTCCTGCAATTCATGGAAATACAAATTGCACACCGGGCAACCGACGCTTCGGTAAAATGTGAGCAATACTTTCTTTCCCTTGTAATCAGTAAGGTTTACCGTGTCGCCATTTACATCGGTGATTGTGAACGAAGGGGCTGATTCCAACGCTTTCCATTTTTTGTTCGATTGGGCTTGTACACTGTGTATATATAGGCAGCTGAGACAAAACAATAATATGAAGTGTTTCATACAGGACTGGCTGTTTTATCCATAATCAGTATGGAAGAGCTTACGGATTCTTCTTTTAAATGAAGGAAATTCAATCTTACCTCATCCTGCATAAATGCACTCAGGTCCTGTTCTGATTCAAAAGAAATGATGTGAATTTCATAAGGACGTTCAGCTTCGGCAGTTATAAAGCTATTCTCTGGCGGCCTGATACGGTATAGCATTTTACCACGGTATTTTTCCATCAGCGGAATGGCGATGCTTTCGAATTCCAGGAACTCTTTTTCTTTTCCTTCCTGCAAGAAGATCAATTGAGCAATATTAATCATAGCAAAGACGATTTCTAGTCGTATAAACCTTTTCCCACTAAAATATCGGGAATGCACTTTTCTATCCGGGTCGTCCTCGTCTTGGATTGCTTGGGTGCCGTAAAAAACAACACGTACCCTCGCTGACGGCCAGGGGTGAGTGATTCAAATGCCATTTTCAGGTCGGGCATTTGATCCATTTTGACGAGCAATTCATCTGGCAATTTCAGCTCATCTTTTTGCTTGAAATCAACTTTCAAACCTGCTTTCTCTACTTCTATTGCCTCGAATATGTATTCTTTGATAACCGGTTCGAGTTTGATAACATCTTTCACGTCTGTGAATTTAAACAGCCGGGCGGCCTGGGAATTTTCGCCTGGCCTCACGAGAAGATTATGTGGATCCTGCAACAGCGATCCTTTGAAAAAACTGATGGAGCAATAGTCATTAAAAGCTGCCATCACCAGAATGTTGTGATGCTGAAAAGTGTAGCAAGGGATTTTCCATTTCAGCTCTTCTGTCAGGCCGCATTCGAGCAGGATTTCCCGCAATTTCTCCAGTTCGGGCTCCCAGTTATGCACTTTGCATTGAGGGGTGCCGCCAAGCGGACAACGTCCGCAGCCATTCGCCAGATATTCGTCAATTTGTGGATTCATTTTTCCAGATCATTTAGGCCTTTGCCTGCCATTATTTGAGGTATCCATTTTTCAATTCTGTCCACCCGGGTTTTGTCGCGTTTTGGAGCGGAGAAATGAAGCAAATATGCTCTTTGCCTCCCGGGTGTCAGTGCTTCAAAAGCCGTCTTGAGTGCTGAGCTTTCATCCAGTTTCTGCTGAAACTCTTCCGGCATGGTAAACTCTGCTGTCTTTTTGAATTCAATTTTCAAACCGGCTCTTTCTACCTCTATGGCTTCGAAAATATAGTTTTTCAGAGTGGCTTCCAGTTCCACGATTTGTTTCAGACTGTTAAATCTTATCTGCCGGGCGGCTTGCACATTTTCCGTTTGTTGAATCAATATGCTTTCGGGGTCTTGCAACAGGGCGCCTTTGTGAAAAAGAAAAGCGCAGTATTCTTTAAAATCGTGGATCAGCACAATGTTGCTGTTTTGAAAGGTATAGCAGGGGACGCCCCATTTAAGTTCTTCGTTCAGGCCGCAAGAGAGTGCGATCTCACGGAGTTTCTCAACCTCGTTTTTCCATTTATCGGCCTTTTGGAAGTAAAAATCAACTTTTGGATTCATGATAATTGATTGTATAATTTCCATTCCTATTGATTAGCAAAATAATTTCTCGCAGTTTTTACGCAGATTTTCTGTGTAGAATCTGTGCAACAAATCTGTGTAAAATCTGCGCGAAATAAAAACACTGACTCACGACACCTAGTTGATTAATCCCTTACTGGCCACTTCCTCCAATCGGTTGTGTGCCATATTTATTCCCACTGCAAAAGGCAGTTGTAGCATCTGGTCGCGAAGAGTCACTGATTTATATACAATTTGCATGATTAGCTTGCTTCTGTTTGCACCCATCATTTCGAATTCCAGAAATTCCAGTTGAACAGGAAATGGGGTGTTCTCCATTTCGAAAGTCCGAGTGATCTTCCGGTTCGGTTCAAACTCGTGTATGGTTCCGTTGAAGTAGTGTTTGTTCCCTTTTTGATCGGTGGTTTCGAACCGGTAAGCACCGTGTCTTTTGTTTTCCAGTTTAAGCACTTTGGTACCCATCCACTCCGCCACTATATCGGCATCTTCATAGGCTTTGAAAAGCAAATCCAGTGGCAATTCAAATTCCCGTGTAATCAGAATTTCCTGTTTACCGTCTTCGGCATGGATCTTTGTTTTTTGTTCCATAACTAATTATTTGTGCTTTTTCATGATGCTTTCGAGTTTGTCAAATCGCGCCTCCCACAATAGGCGGAAAGGCTCGAGAAATTCGGCGACTTCTTTCATTTTCTGAGCATTGAGATGGTAATAAATTTCCCGACCGTTTTGCTCCTGCTGAAGCAACTCGCACTCGGTCAGGATGGAAATATGTTTGGAAACTGTTGGCCGGGCAGTATCAAAATTGGCTGCAATAGCACCGGCAGTCATGGATTGAGAGGCCACCAGAAGCAATATGGCTCGTCTGGTAGGATCGGCAATGGCCTGAAAAACATCACGTCGTAAATTCATCGCGTAGCTATTTGGCTACAAATATATATGTAGTTATTTGACTACGCAAATTACTTGAAAGTTATCTACGAATACAAAGGCAATACCCGATACTAATTTCTTTAGTAGAAATGAAATGTAGTCCAAGCCCAAAGTTAATACCCCATGCATGATCACTGTCTTTTTCACTAGAACTCCAATACCCACCAGTAATAAAATGCCCAGAGCCATTTGGCCCAAGTTTTCTATATAATTCGTCGAGCTCTCCTTGGGCGGGCATATACCAATCTGTAAAGCCATATGCTACCAAGTTATTACACAATTTGCCTACAGAATTAGGCAATTGACTTAGCATTGCAGTAGTATTTGATTGCCCATTGAAATCCATATTTGCTTCTGCTTCCGTAGCCAGATTCGGGATACCTATTATATCAATACCATTAGGGCCCCATCCATAAGTATTTAGCATTTTCGGGTAACAATAAATAACATCACCATTGTCCATAGTAACCTTTAATAAGCTATCCAAGGCTGAGGGTAAGGGTTTCCAGAATGGTTTACCATCTTCTCCCATTGTAAGAACGGTGGTTGGCGCCCCGGCTGGCAATTGTTGCCAGGCTAAACCATTAAAATATAGTATATCACCGAGTTTGGCATTTGTAGGTAGTTCTGTATCGCTGCTTCTGCCAGATAGTAATGCATAAGGAACGCTAAGTAGTTCAGCTGTACCCATTAATTGATAATTGGATCCGCCCGTAAGGTCTAATGAAACTTGAATGTTAGTAGGTGTATTCCCCCATTTGATAGAATCAAATTGTCCAAATAGAACGCTTCCTCTGCCAATCTCTAGATTGACAAGTCCAAAAGCATTTGTAGTTGTTATATGAGTTTCAGAATATACAGTATTCTCTTGAATCAGATCAATTTTCAAATTCACATTTTGATTCTCTAATATTTGCCCAACATTATTTCGGACAATAGCCTGATACTTAAAGGCTTGTGGTACTTGGGTAATAGCTGAAGCCCAAAGGCAAACTAAACCAAAAAGAGTCGATAAATAAGTTTTCATAGTTACTTGTGTTTAACAATTTTGCAAGATTTGAGCTTTTGTCCAAGCTTACTATTTATTTGCAACAAATAAATGCCAGGCAAAAAAGTGTTCATCTTTAAGAAATGGGTTCCATTTGACACTAAAATTGGAATTTGTTCCAACAGCTTTCCGCTAGAGTTATAAAGTTCAATGTAATCATCTTTTATTGCGTCTTTCCATTCAATTATGATCCAATCAGATGCTGGATTTGGGTACACTTTAATTGTATAATTGGGGGCTAAATCATCCACTTCAGTAATTATTGAATAACTCTGATTGAACCCTTGGGTTAAATATATTTTTGGTTCATTTGAAAATGTTTCTGTTACAGTTTCTCCGAGTGTCCAACTCAATTCGCAATTAGCATTTGAAAAGTACGCACCTGAAGAGGTAATGACATCCAAACTTAATGATTGAGCGAATCCGCACATAATGGATAACGCTAAGAATGAGCTCAATAGGAATATTTTATGGATCATTTGATGTTTATTTTCATGTGTGTTAAATGTGTAACAGAAAGTGGGCGATTTTGGCCAATAAGACAATTATTGAGCATTAAATATACAGTACCTCAAATTCATATTTATGTATTGTATTCCATTGGATAATGGTTACAAACCATGAATTATCAAACTTAAATCACTATTTCCTCTACCTTCCCGGCAACCTCCAACCCGGCATTCCGCCCCGTATCTTCAAAAATTACGGCTTTGCGTTTTTTATCATAAAGTTTCACTTCAACTTTGGAAGTCATACTTTCTTCAATCCTGCCATCCATAAACCCAAGAATTGGGGAGGCGAGGGCGGTAGCTTTTTCCCGGTGTGCATGAATCTCAAGCAGGTATTTCCTGTTTTCCATAACCAGTTGCACTTTTTCCTGGTCGGCATAGGATTTTCGAAGTTTTGTGGAATTGTATGTGGTGAATTCAATCAATTGGCCATTGATCCATACACCTGCGATAAAGCCCACAAAAGCTCCGGTAAGCCAGGGGATTTTGGCAACGGAGGCTTTTAAAGAAATACCCGGCTTCGAAAAATGATTTGTTTGCATCCAGATGTATGCGCTGGGGAATGATCGTCCCCAGTCTTTTTCCATGTAGCCTTTGCCACCAGTAAAATCAAGTTCTTCTCCATTGATCGTCAGACAACCTTCAATGATATGGTCCATGCTGAGGATGCCGTGGTAACATTCCATAAAAGGCACAAAAGAGTAGGGACCCATGATGCCGGGAGAATACCAGCTGCTCGACCAGGGAACCTGGTTTTTAAAGTGGAGTTCACCCTTTGCTTGAAGGAGATCTAATTGGAGACTTTTGGAAGTAAACAGATTACTCCCAATGTGCACTTCAAATTTTCCTTTTGTAGGAACAAACTCTTTGGCTTCAAATCTGAAATATTCGGCTGTTCGTTTCTTGCCGTCAAGTAATTGAATAAACGCCTGCTTTTCGCCATTGACATCCATGGCAATACCTGGTATGATGGCAAAAGCTCTTGACTCGTCGGCATTGACGATCTTGTAATACCAGCCCTCGAAATACTTCTTTGTCTTTCCCCAGCCGTGATATTGCTCGGGGTGCCAGAGAGCCTGGATTTTGTTTTTCAGCATAGATGGGAAGAAATATTAATTCACCACAGATTTACACAGATTATCTAATAAAGAAACTGCTCAAAACTGTGGTGAATATTTAAGTCGGATATGGCTAGTGAAGGTACCTTATTCCTGGATTTTAATAATCTGCTGAGTGTAGATACTACCAGTTTGATCAGATTTTAATTCCAATAAATACGTACCTGTTGGGTAAGACTTAAGGTTGATATTGGTACGTGTTTTTAACCATCCCTCAGATATGATCTTGCCATTAATGGTTAATATTCTGTAAGTTATGGATGAATCAGGTTGTTCCTCAGCAATGTCGATATGAAGCAGATCAACAACCGGGTTGGGATAAATTTGAATACCCGTGAACAAGGTTGGTGACGGAGTTGCATTTACATTTTGCTGAAAATACAAAGCCCCTATGTCGGCTCTCGTGGCATCCGGGTCGGGCCAGGAGCCGGGATCCCCGGCATCGATGCAGGGCGAGTTTGGTTTTAAGTGAAAGTCTTGCCCGGCCCAGTCAATAAATAATGGATCCATATCAATGTTCCCTACTCCGGTCCAGCCACCTTTTACGTCGTTGTATGTTGCATCAATTACAGAACTTCCAGGGTTTAGCTCTACAATACCATGTTCGCTGGGGTTGCCAAAATTGTAAGGTGGTAGTATGATGTTATTTTTGATCGTGACCTGATTTTCATACTCCAGCGCCAATTCGCCAACCAGGGTGTTGTTCACAATTTCCGCCTGCGAGTGCAAAATCTTGATAGCGGAGGTGCTTGGAATATCGTCAAAAATACAACTGTCAATGACGTTAAAAGTGATGTTCAGCATGCTGCTACTGTCGGCCAGTATTCCAGCGCCGTTAAATATATATCCACCACCAACTTTGGATATTCTGTTCTTGTTCACTTGCAAATTGGATTGATTGCTCACAATACCCCCCAGTTGCTGCAAAAATGCCCCCTGTATAGAATCAATGCTGTTTTCGGTGATCATGGCATTCGAATTTCGGCAATAAATACCACCCATTTCCAAATAGCCAAAATAGGTATTTTGGCAGTTCCGGATGCGGTTTTTCCAGATTACAGGTGAAGCTCCTACGCATACAATACCTCCTGCGTATGGAAACTCTGTATTATCAAAAATATTGGCGCCACCTTCTATGGTGAATCCGATGATACGGGCAGACTGTGTTTCTCCATTTTCGAGAGTAATGACCGGGGCGAGGAAATTTCCGTCGATGGTCGTTTGCTTAATAAAGGCTTCGTCCTTGTTTTTCAGGAAATAGGAAGCAAGTACGATGTTTTTGCCTTTGAAATTGAGGTTTTCCACGTACCTGCCGGGTGCCACCAAAACGGTATCGCCATTTGTAGCGTGATCAATGCCCTCTTGAATGGAGTTGTAATCAGTTGGGATATTAATGGTCGTTCCAGGCAGTAGGGTAGAGGTTGATAAAACGAAAGCACAAATAGCGCTCAGCTTGTACAGAGTTTTCATGTTCGATAATTTCCAGATTTAGTAAGATTGGTTGATCATCAAAAGTAGAACGGGCAATTCGGAGATTTCTCTAAAGATCAGGCTTTGCCAATGTGGGCATGAAAAATGGGGTTAATTGTCAGCATTGTACAAAAAGCCTCACCTGTGCTTCGCTCCGGCTATAATACTATAAATATAGTGAGTTAATAGTGTGACTCCTCCTCCGAATATCCAAAACCCAAGCGTGATGGCCATCATAGGCATTCCACAATTTACTCCGCCTGGTTTAGGTGCTGGAATGAAATATCCTGGAAGTACAAAAATATGTGCATACAGAATGGCAAACAAGATCAAACCCTTGGCATATTTTATGTTCAACTGATCAATGAGTATATATAGCAGTATCTGCAAAACGCATATCAAAATTATCAACTGTAGAATCATACGTCAACCAATAAGGTTTATGTTTCACTCGCTTTCCCAAGTGTAAAAAAAGATCATCGCATTCCATTTTCCCCGTAATTTCGCCCAAATTTTTACCTACTGGAGAATTTTAACAGCCTGGACAAACAGCTCCTCTGGATTGACGAGCTTTCCGAACGCAATTACGTCGTGATCGACGATTTTCTGGATGATCAGCTTTACCAACAGATCAGATCCTTTTTCCTTGAAAAACTGGATGAATTTCACCAGGCCGGTATTGGCGCACTTGCCGATAACCAGATCAAGCGCAGCATAAGAGGCGATCTCACCTATTGGCTGGACTCTAAGCGCGACACCAATCTGGCACCCTATTGGGACTTGCTTCACGATACCATTAATACGTTGAATCAATATTGCTATCTTAGTCTGTCGGGATTTGAATTCCACCTGGCCCATTATCCGCCCGGCGCGCACTATTCCAGGCATCTCGATCAGTTTGCCAATCGAAACAATCGAATGATCTCCATGATCATTTACCTAAACGAAAACTGGCAAAAAGGCGATGGCGGCGAACTGGAAATAGTGGAAAGTGATGACAAGGTGGTTTTGATAGAACCGATTGCCAGGCGATGCGTGATGTTTAAAAGCGCCGAAGTGCTGCATGGTGTGTTGGAAGCGCATAAAAGCCGGTATAGTTTGACGGGTTGGTTGCTGCATTACCCGGCGGCGTTAGGGAAGTTTTTTGGGTGATTCCTGTTGGTTTTATTTCGCGCAGATTTTTCCGTGCAAAATCTGTGTGGAATAATATGTAGAAATAAGCTTGGATGCTCACGTTTAGTGCGCTTGGTCAAAAAAGACACAAGCGCGGCGGGGAAAAAATCACAGATTTCACGCAGGTTTTTCTGTGTAAAATCTGCGAAACAAATCTGCGTAAAATCTGCGCGAAATAAAATACTTAAGTACCAAACCACTTCACAGCTCAAAAAAGCGCGCAGCCCCTTCATGTCGTTCAAACACTCCGGAACTGCGCAGCTTCAACATTATACTTTCTAAAACTCCACCCGGTAAAACAATACCGGGATCAATGGCGCCTGATATGAGGTGACAATCTCCTCTGTTTCAATATCAAAATATCGCCCCGACACATTTTGTCTGTTGGTGGTGTTCTGGATGTCAAGACCAAGCGTAGTGGTCAAATGTTTGTAATTGCGTTTTAGCCTGAAACCAATATCAAGTCGAAAATAATCAGGAACCTGTATTTCAAAGGCACGGGTTTCATCATACACCGTATATCCGGCATCCCGGGAAGCCTCGATATCAACCGGTGATTCCCGTAGTCCACCCGTGTGGACAAGCTTTAAGTTAAATCCAATGCTGCGGTTTTTGTTCTTTCTGTTCCAGCTCCACTCTTTGCCCGCAGTCAAAGTATTGGCGTAATTGCCATTGAAACGGGTGTTTCTCCAGATGCCATCGCTTCCCTGGTATTTTGATTCATACAAGGAGGAAGACAAGAGGAAGTACAGTCCACGGGTCATAAATTTTTCCAGAGTCAACTCCAGTCCATAGTTTTTACCGAACCCACTGTTGTCAAGAATTTGGGTTTCAAAACCACCCTGTGCATTTAACATGGAAAAGCTGTTGCTTTCAAATTTGCTGACAGGTGCATTATACAATGACTGGTAATAAGCTTCTGTTTTCAGGTGCATGTTTCCCGGCAGCATTTGATCGAAAGACAACACCAGATGATGTGCTTTTGTCATGTCCAGCGATTTGTTTTCATTGCTGGCGCCGAATTCATCCTGAATAAAGTACAGACCGATTGGTTGAATCTGGCTGTGCAATCCATAACCCAGGCTGATGGAGTTTTTAGCACTTAAAGCATACTTCACTGAGGCTCGCGGCTCCAGAGAGTATTTGTTGTTTAATAGAAACAGTAGACTGTGCACACCGGCACTTAAGGTCAAATCTTTTGAAGCGCGATACTGATACTGAGCAAATGAATTAATGGTACCTGAAGTGCCGCTCGACTTCAGCTTCAACTCCATTACCTCATCATCCCAGTTGAAATCTGATTGCTTAAGATCAAACTTTAAAAGCGATGCATACGCGCCTGCCCGAATGAAATGACGGGAATTGAATTTATGACTCAGGATACTGGAAATGGTATAGGTTATTTGTGTATGGCGCTGATCGTATTGATCTACAATGGAATAGTCATCCTGAATTTCTTCCTGTTGCAAACCGTTTATGAAAGTTGAGGCCGCAATCACGGTTTTCAGAAATGTCTTGTCCCAGGCTTTGCTGTGTGTCAAGCCCAGAACTCCGGTATTGGCAATAAAATCAAAGGTGTATTTGCTGTAAAAATTCTCTGACCAACTGGCAGTATCCGCTTTACCGTTTTGATATTGGTTGCTCAAGCCACCCATGCCAAACAGGGTGAAGGAACCAAACCTGCCCGCGGGCATATAGTTGTTGAAGGACAGATCCTGAAAATTGGTCACGGCATCGCCAATGTTTACGCCCATTTTCCCCAGGAGGGATAGGGTGGAGTAGCGGTAATTGACCAGAAATGAACCTTTCTGATTTCCCATACGCATAGGACCTTCCATGGCAGCATCAAGTCCAAGTACGCCAGCCTGAAAAGTGTATTCCCGCTTGTCCTGGTTTCCTTTGCGGAGTTTCAGATCAAATACACCAGACAATGCATTGCCATATTCCGAAGCAAATGCACCGGTAATAAAATCGGAATTGCTAAGCAATTGGGTGCTCAGTATGGAAATACCACCCCCAGATGTTCCCACAGCCGAAAAGTGATTCGGAGCCGGAATGTCTACACCTTCCATGCGCCAAAGCAAGCCATTCGGCGCATTTCCTCTGATCACAATGGTATTATTTCCATCGTCCTGTGTCACCACACCCGCAAAGGAAGAAGCCATTCGGGCAGGGTCATTCACGGCTGCGGCAAACTGCTTGGTTTCTTCTACTGAAAACGTTCTCGCACTTACAGCTGATAATTCATTCAGGGCTTTTTGTTTTTCCACTTTGGCAGAAATAACCACCTCTTTGGTGCTGATGATGTCTTCTTCCATCTCGATGTTCAATTCCACTTCTTTACCTGAATTGACGGTGATGTTATTGACAAAAGCATCCTTGTAGCCCAGGTAGGTAACTTTTAGGGCCACTTTACCTACTGGCACGTTCGGGATGCGGAAATATCCATCAACATCGGTGATGGTGCCCATACTTACCGCATCGGCTTGTATTTCTCCGGATTTCATAACCAGCAGCTGAACAGTAGCGCCGATTAAGGGAGTTCTGACAGATTTGTCCTTGATGGTTCCTTTAAGGGTTTGGGTGAGTTGGGTATTCTGAGCGTTGGTTAGTAAGGGGAAAAGGAGTAGCAGGCTTGCCAGCGCGGCAAGCAATAGTTTTACGATTCGCATTGTTGTAAGGAGAGTTAAAATGTTTGAATAGGGCTTTGTCCGGCAAACCGGATTATGGTTTTGAATATCTAATCCAGTATTGCCGGACAAAGCGAAGCAAAAGCAGGCAGGTAATGGCGATCAAATCTTACGGATGTTGCCAGAGCCGGAAACATGGCTGTTTACCTGCGGGTTTCCCAGGTACTCGACATTGCCGCTTCCTGAAATATCTACTTCAAGAGTTTCCAGCACATTCAGGCGGATGTTTCCACTTCCAGAAACCTTGGCTACTGCGTTTTTCACTGAAAAATCAAGGGCATTAATGTTCCCGCTTCCGGAAACATTGGCGTACAGATCATCTCCGATACCGCTCAAATAGAGGTCGCCACTGCCGCTAACCCGGAGGTTACTGCTGAAAAAATCAGCATCGGCAATCTTGATTTTACCACTTCCGCTGATATCGAGATCAAGGTGTTGACCGTAAATCGGGTCGTTTACGTAGATGCTGCCACTTCCAGAGAGGTCAAATCCATCCCAGTTGGGGGCGCCTACCCTGATCCGCAATCCATCTACATCCCAAACGTTTCTGCTGAAATACACTTTCAGCACGCCGTTTTCCACCCGGGTCTCCAGATAAGGGATGATGTTTTCTTCGCAGGTTACTTTCAGACTGTATACAGAATCGGTGTACACTTCTACTTGTCCGCTCGAACAAAAGTCGATGGCATGGAAATTTTGTTCGTTACGGGTTTCAGTGACCAATACGCCTTTACCTCTCAAGCTAGGATCACAGGATGCCAGAAACAAGGCGGAAAACAAAACAGGAATTAAAAAGAACTTTTTCATAGCTAAAATTTTAATGTTGAATTGGTGAGTTGTTTCCCTTGAGACACGGCTCCCGGATTTTACCCTGATGCAGCTTTGAAAAAAAACAGTTGATTACATAATTGACGATTACATAATTACATAATTGAAGATGGAATTTGTGTAGGCAGATTTTTTAAAAGCAAATTTGAAATCAAACTTTATAAATATTCAATGACATCAACAATTATGTAATTATGTAATCATCAATCATGTAATCTATCCGGTTCTTCCACCCAAACTCCAATTTTTTGCCTCTCCGCATCAGGGTAAGTTTTACCTTCGGTGTCTTAACAATAGAGCCAACAGAAATCCAGGTACTTTGGAACAACTCGACGATCAAGTATTGATACAGGCGACGCAGTCGGGCGACGAATCGGCATTCGATGTGCTGTTTCGACGCTATTATGCACCCTTGTGCCGCTATGCGCGATCACTGACCGATGGCGATATGGCGGCTGCGGAGGATATGGTTCAGCAGGTTTTTGTGAAATTTTGGGAGACACGAAGTTCCCTGAATGTGCAATGGTCTGTGAAAGCCTATCTGTATAAAATGGTGCACAACAGGGGCTTGAACAGAATTCGAGATGCCAAAACCGAAGAACGATTTAAAACTCATCATGCCAGTCAGATGTCGGAGCAATTTGACCATCAACCGGGTGCCGCTAAGGAATTAAGCGAGCGAATTCAAAAGGCTCTGGAAGCACTTCCGACGGAGTGTAGGCGGGTATTTGAGTTGAGTCGCTTTGAAGAATTGAAATACCGGGAAATCGCCGAACAGCTTGGTATTTCCATCAAAACAGTGGAAACACAGATGGGGAAAGCGCTTCGCTTAATGCGTACCGAACTGGCAGATTATCTGGTGACCCTGATTGGTATTCTTTTGTTTAAATTGTTTTGAATCAGCAACTTATGGCAGAATTTTACAAGGATATTGATGTTTTACTCGCCAAGCAACTCGCTGGCGAAGCCAATGCCGATGAGCTTAAAGTTGTTGAAAGCTGGTTGGCAGAGTCGAGCGAGAATCGGGCGTATTTCGATGGCCTGAAACGGCTGTGGCAAGAAGCGCCCCAGGTACGTACAGGCCCTGAATGGGAAGTAGATACGGAAGCGGCCTTGAAAAAAGTGAAATCTGACATACAACGTGGGCAGTTTACCCAACTTCAGGGTAAGCGATCATACAGATGGATGCGTGCCGCGGCTGTTCTTGCCTTAATGTTGGCTGCTCTCTGGTTTTTACAAGAGCCGGAAACCATACCTGTTCAGGAAATTGCCAGTAGTTCAAGAATTGTGACTGACACGCTGAATGACGGCTCTGTTGTAGTGCTCAACCGAAATTCAGGCCTTCGGATAGCCGAGAACTTTAACCGAAAAGAACGGCGCATGAGACTTTCAGGAGAAGCCTACTTTCAGGTAGCTCACGACAGCATTCGTCCCTTTGTGGTGGAGGCCGAACAACTCGAAATTACCGTGGTGGGTACAGAGTTTAACGTGGAAAATAAAGTCAGCGAGGGCAAAGTGACGGTAAGTGTTACAAGCGGCAAAGTATTGTTAAAGAGCAGTGCGCAATCAGCATTGTTATTGGCCAACGAACAGGCAATTTTTGACATTACAAGCAAGAAAATAGAACGGATTCAAAAGCCAAGTCCCAACGTGCTGGCTTACAAAACGCGGGTATTCAGTTTTGACAATACAAATCTTGGTTCAGTCATTGAACAACTCAATGAGGTTTATGAAACCAATATTTCTTTGAAAAACAAGGATCTGGCTAATTGTCCACTCACCACCAATTTTAACAACCTTCCACTAGATCAGATCCTGGAAATCATTGCCGAATCATTTTCACTCAGCATCGAGCGTGGGCAGGATACCATTGCCCTGGATGGCGAACCCTGTGCCGTAAATTGAATCAAATGCTGCGATCTTTCTTTATCATTTCCTTATGCGTTTTCATCGCAAGTCTGCAGGCACAAGCTTCGGATGTGCTGGAAAGGTATATTTCGGTAGGTTTTAAGCAAACCTCACTTAAGGAAGCCCTTGTTGTTATCTCCCAAAAAGGTGGTTTTGAGTTGTCTTATAACAGCCACATCATCGATTCCGGAAAGAAAATTTCCCTTATTACGAATAACTGGACCGTTCGGGAAACGCTTTATGAGGTCCTGGGCGAAGGGTATGAATTTAAGTCCAACGGAAACTATTTGATCCTTAAAAAGGCCAAGCCACAGCGAAAAGAAATCTACGGCTATGTAAAGGATCCAAGCACCGGAAACCGGGTAGCCAATGCCACCGTGTACGATACCAAAACCCTCCGCTCGACGACAACGGATAAAAACGGCTATTACAAACTACAGGTAAAAAAAGCGACACAGATTGCCATCACCCGAGTGGATTATCAGGATACTGTTATATCCATCAGCGTGCAAAGTCCGCGTCTGCAACGAATTGAGATGCAGTACGATACCGTCAAGCAACGAAAGCGCTTTAACCTGGAAAGAACCATGGATGAAACGCTGAGCAAGGCAGAACGGTTTTTCAAAGCCACCATGGATCGGTGGACGGCAGTAAACGTAGCCGATTCGATTCATCGCCATTTTCAGATTTCCTTTTTGCCCAAAATGGGCAGCAACCACAAGCTGAGCGCCAAGGTGGTGAACGACTGGTCCCTGAATGTTCTGGCTGGTGTTTCTGGCGGCAACCGGATTCTTGAGGTAGGTGGTTTGGGTAATTTCACTCGTGGAGATATGTCGGGGGTGCAAATTGGCGGGCTTTTGAATGAGTTGTGGGGCAATACCCGTGGCGTTCAGATCGGCGGCATTTACAACAAAACAGGAGAGAGCTTACACGGCGCCCAAATTGGCGGGGTATTCAATCTTTCCAATGAAATGTCTGATGGCTCAGGGCAAGTGGCGGGTGTATTCAATCATGCATCAGAAGGCCGCGCTTTGTATCAGTTTGCCGGTGTAGTTAATAAAGCAGAGGAAGTTAAGGGCTTCCAGGCTGCCGGTGTGGTGAACATTGCACAGGAAGTCAGTGGTGTTCAGGCCGCGGCTATTTTCAATCAGGCAAAAAAAGTTAAGGGTGTACAAATCGGCTTGTTCAATAGCGCGAAAGAGGTGGATGGTTTGCAAATTGGCTTGTTGAATCGGTCGGGGAAGCGGGTGGTCCCACTTTTTAACTGGTAGTTTGGTAAGAACTTATCCATAACGACCAAATTCAGATGTACTCTTCTATTATTTAACCATGTCTTCCTCCTGGGAGCGTGTAGGTTTTTCCAAGAATTTAACTGTATTAACCTGTATTTCTTAAAGCTGAACAATAGTCCGGCTTTTTGAAACAATAGTCCTATATCCCGGCCAGATTGCACGGCAACTTTGCACCATCAATTCACAAGAACATATTATCATGTTAAGAAGAGCGTGCATTTCAGGACTATTGTTTGTACTGTTTTCGATTTCACTCAGTACCGTTGCGATTTCGCAAACAACATTATTATTGGACAGTCAACCCCAGTTGGTGTTATCCGGGGATGAACAGTTTCAAGATTTCATTATACCTAAAAATGATTCTCTCAACCAGTTAATCCTGGAAGCTAAAGGTGCTGACGGGGGCTGGATTGAATACACCTATAAAGATCGCTTCAATGCGATTCGCACGCAACGCGTACAGGCAGGTGAAGGTGCAACGGTTAGTGCCGTTTATTCCATCGGCACAGGACTGGGCGAAATTCCACCTTTATCCACATTACGTATGCTGGTAGGAAAGCGTGGTGAATGGTCAAAGCACGACTTACTCACACCTGGTCAATACGGCGGCGGCGGCGGCGGCGGCACAGCAATTCTGATTTCCAAAGATCGCGGTACTTCCTGGCAGATACTTATGGTCGCCGGTGGTGGTGGTGGCGCAGGAGTTCAGTTCATGAACGGCCAACTGACTAATCGTCCCGGAATCCCTGCTTCAGATGAGGAGTACGGCTCAGCTGGTGACACACAAAACCCTACGGCAACTCCCGGAAAACGCGGATATGGTGGCGGATCGGTAAATATGAGCGGCGGTGGTGGCGGCGCCTATAGCGATGGTGAGCACTTGAGCGGCGTACTATACTATGGTAATGCAGGCTGGAAAGATGCCAAGCTTGCATCAGAGCCCTTGGGTGGACTGGGTGGTATCCAGGAAAAGACGCGAAAAGGCGGCTGGGGATTTGGCGGTGGTGGCTCGGGCGATCTCGGTGGCGGCGGCGGCGGCGGCTATTCCGGTGGCGGTGCAGCGCAGCCAGGGAATGGCGGTGGCGGTGGCGGCAGCTATCTCAATCAGATAGCTTTCCGTCCAATGACTTCCAGTAAACAACAAAACGATTATACAAAAAACCCCGGAGACGGATACATACGCTACATGCTGATGAAAAAAAATCAAAACAGGTAAGCTGTTATAATTTAATTATCAATGATGCTAAACATGAAAAAATTAATGATGCTGCGCTTCGGGCTTTTATGCCTGCTGTGCATGGGGATTTCGATTCCCATAAATGCCCAACGAGTCGTTCAGGACTATAAATTGAAAAACCTGATATCGAGTACCGTACTTCAACAGTTTGAGCAACTCAACTCGGATGTGACTGTTTTTGAACATAAGGAAGGAAACCGGCTAATCCTGGTTGGTGATTCGACACAGGTCGAAAATGCCATGCTCGAGTTGGAAAAGCTTGATGTGCCACAAATGATGGTTACCATTGAGTTTATGTTGGTAGAGTATTTTCACGAGCATGACTTTGACTGGGGCATTGACATTACCCAGGGAACCACAGGTAATTTCAGCAATGCCGGTTTTACACCAGGGGCCTCTAATGGAGATATATCGTTGATGTATAACGCTGTTTCAAACCTGGTTCCTAATTTTCACCTGAACGTTCGGGCGCTGGTTAATGAAGACCGTGCCAAGGTCATGACAAATCCTCACATAGCGGTAGTAAGTGGAGAAAGTGCCACCTTAAGTGTTATTGATCGTCGAACCATAGTATTGGAAACAGCTACTATAAACGGGATCACTACTACACTACAGAATGTTGAGGCCGGAATTACACTCAATGTTACTCCGATACCAACACACGACTCTCTAATCCATCTGGATGTGCAAGGCAGGGTTTCGGAATTTTTACCCTTCTCAAATGTCGGCGAATACCTGATTGAAGAAAATGATATCAACACCAAAGTGACCATAGCAGATGGCCAGTCTTTGATCATAGGTGGACTGATTCAGGAGGAAACCAATGTGCTGGAAGGAGGAGTTCCTTTTCTGCGTAAAATACCACTGCTTGGCTTGTTGTTCAAATCAAAGAAAGAAGTCAAGAATTATGTAGAACGGGTCATGTACATAACACCCTATTTGCATCCGATTCAGGATGAGTCGGAATATAAAAACATCCGCAAGATGACCCCTTTTGAAAATACAGTGGAAACGATCATTGAACAGGATCCACAATTCCTGAAATATGATGCCACCCAGAAATCTATTAAACGAAACAGGAAAGCGGCCAGAAAACAGGCACGTCAGGGAAATAATTAATGCTTTCCTCACCATCAAAGCTTTACAGAAATGCGAAACATAATTTTTAGAACTATCATTGGAGCTTTGCTCATGCTTGGTTATGGCTGTGACGACATGGTTATATTTCCATCGAAAGGTTCAATAAGAGGAACTATTACGGATAATAATGGAACTCCTTTGTCGGGTGTCACAGTTTCCATTACCTATAATCAGCCTGCCCAGTCACCCGGTGAACCAGTATTTCCACAGACTAAAACCGTACAAACGGATGATAACGGGTACTACATGGCAAGGGATCTGTGGGACGAAATCCAACTTACAGTTCAGGGAACAGGTTATGAGGTAAAAACGCTTTTCCACGACTTAAAGGATGATAATGAGCCAGAGATAAACCTGGTTCTGAGCGGGAGCCCTACGGTGCTTTCCTATGCGATAAGCAAACCCATTTTGCGCCTTGATACTATAGATGCTGTCGTTTTTGATGTAGAGGTAAGGGATGCTTACAACGAATCTGTTGCACCCATTCAATGTAATGTAAGGTTGCTGGATGATAATTTGACTACAATAGCCGTTTACAGTGCCGACCTGAAAAGTCAGGGGCTTGAACACTATCTGTTCACCGGACAGATCCTTTCCGAGAACTTTCTCGATACAGGCACTTTCTTCCTGGAAGTTGAAGTGCTAGATCCGGATTTACATACGCATCGACTTAGCACTGGGCTTACCTTAACAGTGGAATAAGTTTATAGAATTTAATTCAAGAATAGCATCATTGATTTAGGCGAGGGGAAGTCTGGCAACAGGTCTTTCCCTTGCCTTTTGGTGTTTTTGTAATGCATTAATAATTCCCGAAAATTCCTGAAGATCTCCTTATAGGTGACCCTAATTCTTAATAATAAAGTTCTCCATTCCATTCTTTAGTCTATAAGGACAACTTTTGGTGGCTCCGTAATGCTCCTATTCGCATACCGTGTAAATACTAATAAACCCAAGTTGTAATCTAATAAGGTGTAGATCCGCCGCAGGCGCGAGAGACACCTTATTAGATCACAACTGAGTTCATTAATTGTATGCAATCCTGACTTAAACTGGACTGGTTGTAATTTTCGTCAAGAAAGGTGCGGAGCACCGAAATAATGTTTTCCGTTTCGGTGCGCTGCACCTTGTTGCTTTTATTTAATTTATAAGCTAATAACGTTTCGATGCCCCGCACCAATGTTGCTTGTTCACCGCGGTGGCTTCCTTTTGCCAAATACCACGATCAAGTTCCGAATCCTCTTGGATCGTCCCAAAAATCGGAATAACTCATGTGAATAGCGATTAGACCTTGAGTGGTCATAACATTACAATGCTCGGCATTTTTCCAGTTATAACTCAGATGGATGATCGTTAGCCGTACAATCCTAACTTTATATAGGTGTTTTTACCTTTCTGATATTAATCTTGTCTAGCTCATTAATTTTAAGATTGGTCTTCACACAAAAAATACGCGGATTCCACACAGAACTTTTGTGTGGAATCCGCGCAACAAATCTGCGAAAATCTGCGAGAAATAAAAATGATGTACCTAAACTAACAATATCCTGATCAAGGATCTGGCACTTCCATCGGAATCAATTCCTGTTTCAATTGAATCTGCCCGTTTTTCACTTCAATGATGCTGACTGATTTGCGCGGTATCTGCTGACCTGGATCAAAGGTGATCAGGCCAGTTAAGCCCAGAAAACTGTTTGTACCAGCAAGCGCCAGGCGAACAACTTCGGGATTTGTGCTGCCTGCACGCTGTGCTGCTTCTGTCAGCAATATGATGGCATCATATCCCAACGCTGCAAATGCATCCGGATTTTCACCATTGTATTCAGCCATATAAGCGTTTCTGAATTCCTGTACTGCTGCTCTGGGGTTATCCGCACCCAAATACGCATGGGTAGTAAAATACACTTCGGCCAGGTCGGGATTATTAGCCCATTCGGTTTCAGAATCATAGCCGTCTCCACCAATCACAGGACAAGTAATGCCTTGTTGGCGTAATGCGCGAACAATCGGAGCTATCCGGTCAACAATGGCTGCAGAAAGGAATACTATATCAGTGCTTGGCAGTCCATTGGCAAGCTGCCCTGTATTTGCGGGGTCATACCCTCTCACCAGGGAAACCTTTGCCCCAAGTGCTTCAAAGCGTTCCCTGAAATATTGTTGTAGTAATACTGTATAGCTATCTGTAGAATCATACAGTATTACTGCAGTACGAGCATTGAGTGCATCATAAGCCCACTCAGCTGCCGCCGCCGCCTGAACATTATCGCCAAAGCATGCGAGATAGAGGAAATCGGGCACCTGGGCGGGCAAATGCGGCGAGGTCGCTCCAGAAGTGAGAAAGACTCTGCCAGCTGATTTTGCTGAAGGGGCGGCAGCGAGAACCATATCGGTATCAGAGAATCCGGTAAACGCCACAACATCCTGTGCTTCCTGTAATATTTCTGCTACCCGTTGCCGAATGACTGCCGTATCAGTTTGTCCATCCTTTACCAACAACTCAACTGTATTACCTAGCACCCCCCCGGATTCATTCAGTTCTTTTACAGCAAGCAAGGCACCTTTGGAAGATGGAATATCCAGGTCGCTTTGCGTACCAGTCAGATTATAAATGGCTCCGAACCGGATAGTCTTATTTTCTTTGTCTTTGCAGATGCTGAAACTGAATCCTGCTAAAAAAAGGAGGGAAAGAAGTAAATGTGTAGGTTTCATAATATTGTATGTTTATTACCTGAATTCCGATTTGAATCTGGTGAAATCCTGCCAGTGAGGGATAGACGGTTAAATCTAGATGTTTGTTGAACAACAGCAAGCGATTACCTCTCATCTTGGAACAAGATCCAACAACTGAGATGATTATCGCCTGTCAAATGTTGTTCAATCAAATGCAAATTGCTTTTTTGATGTGCTCATCATCATCTGTATTTTATTGTCAAGTTGAATGCAAATAAAGATCCCTTCGCCTGACAATGGACGTGCATTGTGTTCGGTGCCGGCGGGGATGAAAATCGTAGCCGGAGCGTTTATTTTTTGTTTTTCCCCTTCGAGTTCGATTTCATATTCCATATCTGACCCTAGTGGGAGCAGTATGTTGAACTCGTCAAAATCGTGGGTGTGGGGTACAGCGAAATCCGTAGGCGCTTCAAAGTAGTCTTTGGTAAGCACATGACAGGCTACGTGAAACCCTTCTCCATCAAAATCGCGATTGCTCATCAGGGCATATCGAAGGATGCCATTTACGTCGATGTGATTGGGGATCATACCAAAGGGCTCAAACTTCCCATTGGTGACAAGACTATTCATAACTGTATTTTCACGTGGAGAACTCATGGCTGTGATATTTTGCATTTTAGTAAAACTCTATTGTTTTATCTAATACAAAGGTGCAGGCTAGACCCACGTTAAAATTTGACTATTGTCTTGAATTCTTGGACTATTGTTTTGCATTCAAGATCGTGAATGAGAAATATGAGCCATGCCGAACTTTTCCACCGCAATTGTTTAATTCACAGTTTATGTCATTGAGAATTGTGTGCCAGGTCAAGTGTATATCGACCTACAGTTAGCGGTTCGATCGCGAGGTTTCCAAGGGAATCAGCGAGCATTAGATGTTCAGAATTTTGTAACCAATCATCTATGTTAGCGGAAGGATGAATAAATCCGAGTGACAACACTTCGAATAAGTCGGGGTTCAGCATGAAATAACTGCGTTGCTTAAACCCTGAGTTTTCAATAACTTCAGTAAAGTCGTTTGTAACTATACCAACGGCAATATCATAGGTGCCCTGTGTGTAAAAGCCATTGTAAACCACTACTTTATCGCCGGGTTCCGGGAGGTGTTCCGGCGTATTGTCTGCCAACAAATGGGTGTTGTGGACCAGTTCGGTGGTATATTCTTCTACGACAAGTGGTTCGCGATACAAAGGATATAGTCGCTGCAGCACTGCATCCCGCTCATCACTATTCAGCCATTCCGTGGGACTGCTGCCGGGTTGGAAGAATGAAACCACATATACTTCTGCACTATCCGGATTGCTCATAAAATAGGTGCGCCTGGTCTGGCCGGAGTTTTTTATTGCCGCGCTGAAGTCCTCTACAACAATGCGCTTGCCTTCTTCATAGTCGGCTATATTAAACCTGTGGGTAAAAGTAATTACCAGATGGCCTTCCTCCGGCAGATATGAATTGACGCTCTCTTTGTCCTTTTTACAAGCAGAGAAAAGGGACAAAACCAGTAAGGCAAAGAAAGGCAGGACCAATCGTCCTGAATTTTTATGAAGATTCATTGTTTTGAGTTTTATCAATATGTACCGTTAATATTTTTATTTCACAACCTTTATACAAACCTGACCCTTTGGCGAGCTTATCAGAATCAGATATAAGCCAGATGGTAGTGAATCGGGAAGCATGATTGTTTGTTGATTGCTGCCGGCAGCCTGGATTTGGTCCTGGACAAATACCTTGATGGGTTTGCCGGCAATATCCAATAGGCGAATAGAGATAAGCTGGTCTTCTTTCAGATCATAGCGCAACACCGCATGGTCGACAACTGGATTCGGGTACACAAATATCTCCTGTGCAGGGTTTTCAAAGCTTAAGGTCCCTACCTGTAGGTCGTTGAGGTATTTCACCAGTACAAAGTCGCTAACGGTATTGCCACCCGGACGACCATAACCGGCCATAATCAGATTTCCATCAGGGGTGGTGGCCATTGAATTAATGTAACTTTCAGTGCCAATAACCTGTTGCTTTACAAATCCATTTTCCCCAAACGTGGAATCTATACTCCCGTCCGGATTAATTCTTCCCACAAAAAATTCAGGAGCCGGACCGCTGTATCCTCCTATCACGATCTTGCCGTCGGGTGTAATCAATCCGGATTTTAAATCTATGCATTCGATCGCCTGATCGAGAATCAGCCTTCCAGTGTCGTTAAAAGTACTGTCCGGTGTGCCATTTGAAAGGTACCTGGCCACTCCGAAATATTGATCACCCCCCAGCGCGCTGAATACAACGACAATCCTTCCATCGTTCTGCAGGCCTGTCCACTGGAATTTCCAGGAGATGTTACTGCCTGAGTCCACTACTATGCCACCTGATCCAAAGTCTGTATCTAATGTACCGTCCGGATGATACCGGACGAGGTAGGATTTGGGAAAGGATCCATCCACTGAGTATCCACAAGCCAATAACTTTCCATCGGCCTGGACGGCCAGACTGGTTATTTCATCATCGACTGGCTCTATTTGGGTGAACACCTTTCCCAGAATGCCAAAAGTAGTATCCAGGGATCCATCGCTGTTTAAGCGGGTAAGTGCAAACCCATATTTTTCCTGATCATTTGGATTATAGCCTCCACCTCCGGTCACGATCTTGCCATCGGCTTGCAGTGCAATAGCATTAGCCAAATCATCGTCATTAAAAAAATCTGTAAATGCGATCCCATTAGTGCCAAAAGATTGGTCCAAAGAACCATCAGGCAAGAAGCGGGCTGTCAGAAAATCACCTTCATTGCCATGCCCGGTCGCGACGATCCTTTGATTCTCGTCCAGCGCTGCTGCGTAGAATGCTGAATTGACGTTTCCATAGTTGGCAATAACGGCACCGTCTGTGCCAAAATCAGGGTCATAGCTTCCATCTTCCAACAACCGTATCAAGACAATTTGGGACTTTCCGGGGAAAGTTTTTGAGTTGCCCACAGCCACCACCTTGTTATCAGGCTGAACTAGAACTGAAGTTACCATATCTGAACCGCCCGAATTGAAATCGGCCACGACAACTCCATTATTTCCAAAAGTAGAATCGATCCTGCCTGCCTGGGCAAAAAGCCCGACAGTCAGAAGGAGCAGGATACTGGTCAGAAAGGCGATAATATTATTTTGCGTGTATGGATTTTTCATTATTTGATTTTTTATTGCTTGCGTTCAAGTAAAATACGGCCGGCAATTGCATTATCCCCACTTTCCCAAAGCATGCACTCCATGGCATTTTCACCGGTAATCCTACACTTGTAAATAGTGCCATCACCAATGTCGGTCATCATTACCGACTTCCCGTCCCAATCAATCACACCCAGCATCGGGAGTGCTGTTTGGGGAAGAGGGTCAGAACCATGGCGCCCGGGATGCTCCGAACTTTTAGGAATTATTGTCAGGTAGGCTTCGAAGACCCCGCCGTTCTGCCCTTTAATGTCAAATTGAGCAGTCTCATAATCTTCAGGAATGTTACTGATTTTCTTATTCCAATAGATTACCTGCCCATGGGTATTTACCCAGATGCCTTCCAGGTTTGGAGTAGTTCCCGTCGTATTTTGTGACTCTTCTTCGTGTTGGTTTTTTTCAAAGCATTGGCTAAATGTCAGAGAAATAAAACATAGGGTTAATAGCAGTGTAAATTTTTTGGCAATCATGTTGAATCGTTTTGTTTATTAGGAATGAGATGTTTCCGGATTAGAACACCTGCAAATCTACCTTCCTTCCGAAATCAAGACTTGCACTATTGTCTTGGTTCTTTGGACTATTGTTGAAATAGATGCTTTAGTAAAAGCATCCCGAACCTTCCTTTAAGCGGAAAGTCCGGGATGTCTCATTTCAACAGGAAGGAGAACACCATTTTGCCCTATTCCATAATCGTGAACTGCTGCGCAGCCGAACCGTTGCAATCATGGATGTCAACGTTGGCGCGTTTGCCATATGCTCCATCGGTATTGTACTCGATCTGCACACACTTATCGGGGTTTATCACTGATCGGATTGATTGCATCATGCCATCGTAGATCCATTTTTGCGCATTGGTGTCGTTACAACCCCACAACTGGATGTTGTTGCCGTTGTTGGTGTTGCTGCTGTTGAGGTCGATGCACAATTCCTGGTGATTACGCATTTTGATGGCAAGGCCGTCAAAATACCATTCTTCGTATTCGTTGGTTACATCCTTGGTCCATAACTGGATGTTGGAGCCCCATTCTGCGCCGGTATGCGAGTGGACAGCAAAATTGGGAGCCAATACCGGGATGATGTGTTTGACTGTTGCCGGATTGCTCACCGTTGTAGCGCCAGCAATATTCCACTTTTGGTTATTGGAGTACAGACAATCCCATAACTGGACATTGACATTCGCGCTTGGGTTATCACTGGCGCTTGCAGCATCAAAGCATTTTCCTGAATTAACGCCCGAGTGGATGGTCTTGAAGATGCCGTTGTACACCCATTTTTGCGCGCTGGTGCCGTTACAATCCCAAAGTTGAATATTTGCGCCATTATTTGTATTGCTATTGTTCAGGTCCAGGCATTTGTTAGGGTGCTTGGGAAGCTGTATGGTACGACCCTCCGTGCTGAAAATCCACATCTGATTGTCATTCCCGGTGCATGTGTAGGTTTGAATGTTCGTGCCATTATCGGTTCTGCTGGCATAGTCATCAATGCATTTATTGGTATTCAACGAAAATTTGATAGCGGGAAATGGAGGCTCGTTTGTGAATTGAAAAATCGCGTAGCCATTCTGCGGATCGTTGGTTTGTGCATTGGCAGTAACAGTCATTCCCAGGATATCCATATCCGAATTGTAATAACTTCCACCACCGCCACCACCGGCATAATTTCTGCCGGCGCCACCGCCGGAATAACCGCCGCCACCGCCGCCACCCAGGTCTCCATATCCTCCGTGGCCACATCCATACAGAAAACTGTCACCATATCCTTCATGCGAGTCTGTTGATCCTACAGGTTCTCCATCAGCCCATGCATTGTTCAGGCCGCCCCCACCATAAGCATGAAACTCCCAGGTTGGGCTTTCCCCATCGGCTCCATTTGTTCCCCCTTTTTTGGGAAAGTCTCCTCCTCCATCCCTACCATTTGGACTTGTGGAGGCCGAGCGTCCTACTGAGGTAACCGAGCAACAATCGGAGTAGGCCCCGCCACCTCCACCGGCCACTAAGAGCGGAACCCAACTGTCCGTTCCTTTTTTATTCAGAAACAATCCGGTGCCAGCCCCGCCATTTGCGCCGCGTGTCCCTGCGCTTTCAACCACATCTCCTTTACTGCCAATAATGAGGCGCAGATTATCAAGTTTTTTCATCTGATTAGTACCTGATCCAATGCGATAATAAGTTTTGACAGTAGCGCCCTCCCCTCCTGCTACCAGGAGCGGGTTGACCAAACTATGATTCGCACGGGATCCACCATCTCCACCTCGGATTTCTACGTACAAAAATGAATAACTCAGGTGTTCAGGCATAATCAAATTAATTGGTTTGCCTGTATACGTTACGATGTACTGGTTGTCATCATTGAACATTTCCAGAGGATACCAGCCCGCTTTGGCATTGTCAACGGCCCACTTTCCATCTGCCTGCTGGGCAGCAGTCCAGAAATTGGTTTGAGCAGACAGATTAAGAGTTCCAACCATGCCAATATACATGATTAGAATAATGATATTTCGCAACATGATTTGAATTAATTTTTGGAAACTGAATAGATAAATTTGATTTTTGGAGCAGAGAGAAGAAAATTTCAACACCCTTACTCCTGTATCAGGAACTGCTGCGCGGCTGATCCGTTACAATCCTGGATATCCACATTTGACCGCTTGCCGTACGCTCCATCTGTATTGAGTTCGATTTGCATGCACTTGCCCGGATTCACCACCGAGCGGACGGATTTAGTCATCCCGTCAAAGATCCATTTCTGGGCGTTGGATCCGTTGCAAGTGTACAACTTAATATTGTTACCGTTGTCGGTGTTGCTCTGGTTGAGGTCGATGCACAAGTCCTGATGATCGCGCATCTTGATGGCCAGACCGTCGAAATACCATTGTTCGGCGGTGTTGGTATCGTCCTTGGTCCACAGCTGGATGTTGGAACCAGACTCAGCACCGGTATGGGAGTGCACCGCAAAGCTCGTAGCGATTGTCGGGATGATGTGTTTCATGTTTGACAAATTAGTCACAGAGGTGGCACCATCAATATCCCACTTTTGGCGTTTACTCGAGTACAGGCAATCCCACAATTGGAGGTTAACATTCGAGTTGATCGCTTTGTCGGCATCTTTCGCATCAAAACATTTGTCAGAATTTACCGACGAGTGGATCGTTTTATAGAGGCCATTATATACCCAGTGTTGGGCGTCGGTACCGTTGCAATCATACAACTGGATGTTGGTCCCATTGTTTGTATTGCTTTGGTTCAGGTCCACACATTTAAAGGGATTCACCTTCGAACGGATCGTACGATCTGATGGGTGAAAAAACCATTGTTGGTTGGAGTTGCCGGTACAGGTATAAGTCTGGATGTTGTTGCCGTTGCTCGTGCTGCTGCCGTAGTCATCAATACATTTGTTGGTGTTGTACGTGAACAAGATCGGGTTAAAAATGGCGCCTTCGACAAACTGGTATTCCACAAAGCCATCCCCGGGGGATGTAGTTGTTCCATGCACTATTGCATAGCCAATTTTAGCATAGGTAGCATTGTAAAAGCTGCCACCGCCATCACCGTGAACCAGTTTACTTGAATTTTCGTTTGTTTCATCTGGATACGGGACACGACCTCCCGTGTATCCTCCTCCTCCTCCGGTACGATCAGTTGAACTGTTTATAGTACTTCCTCCACCGCCAAAACCCCAGCCGCTATTCTGGCCGCCATTTCCTCCGGTTGGGGCGCCATTATCCGGTCCTCCGGGCCAACCAGGGGAGCCACCCGACATTGTAGTCGTGCCCGTTATCGAGTATTGGGTCATAGTTGCGCCTTCCGAAAATGCACCGCCTCCGCCTCCGGCTATCCTGTATTTTTCCATATAAGGGTTTTGATAAGCGTCTCCCCCAACACCCGTTGAGGAACTGGGAAGCGTAGCTACGATATCCCCGCCGGGTCCGCCATCGATCCCATCGACGCAACAGTTCCCAATGCTTCCCGATCCGGCTCCTGCTACTGCTAAAAGTTGCCATTTGTCATTTTGCCCCGGCCCTTTATAAGCCAAACCGGTACCGCCTCCACTACCGGCGCCTAGAGTATAGCCCCCACTTGTTGACCTTTCACCACCTTTTTCTCCTACAATAAATCGCAGGGTTGAACCAACAGGGAGCTCGCCGACGCCATTTCCTACATCAACAATAAGCACCACGGTAGTCCCTTCACCGCCGGCGAACCAGCTATGATAAGTTGAAGCGCGAAACCGCCCTCCATCGGCTCCTTCCAGCCTCAGGTACAGGTATTTCCCGTCTGCCAATTGTGGGACTTTTAAATCCAGATATGTTCTGTTCTGGTATGGTACTGTATACCGCCGTCCATCCGCTAAAAGTTGGCCGGAATCATCACTGTAGGTTTGGGCTTTTAGTGTGGGCAGAACAAGGCCAATCTGCAATAAAGCAAGGATCGCTATGGCTCTGATTTTCAATGCTGACTTTTTCATTTTTCAAATTTATTAATCCTTTTTTCAATGACTGATGGCACAAAGGTGCATGCTTGGTTCAGCTTAAAATTTGACTATTGTCTTGAATTCTTGCACTATTGTTCAGCATAGAAGTTCTGGAATGAAAATGCTCCGGAACAGGGTTGATTCCCGTACCGGAGCATTATAAAAACACCTGTGAAATCCTTAATTTTTTACTCCTGGATCAGGAACTTCTGTACATCCGATCCATTGCAATCATAAATGTCCACATTGGAACGCTTGCCATAGGCAAGATCCGTATTAAGTTCAATTTGCATGCACTTGCCCGGATTCACCACCGAGCGGATGGTTTGAGTCATACCGTCATAGATCCATTTTTGTGCGTTGGATCCGTTGCAGGTGTACAACTGGATGTTGTTGCCGTTGTCGGTGTTGCTCTGGTTGAGTTCGATGCACAAGTCCTGATGATCCCGCATCTTGATGGCCAGGCCGTCGAAGTACCATTGTTCGGCGGTGTTGGTATCGTCCTTGGTCCACAGCTGGATGTTCGAACCCGACTCCGCGCCGGTATGGGAGTGTATCGCACTGCTGGTAGCCAGTACAGGAACGATGTGTTTCATGTTTGACACATCACTCACAGTAGCAGCTCCATCAATATCCCACTTTTGGTTTTTATTCGCGTATTGGCAATCCCACAACTGGAGGTTAACATTTAAGTTGACCGCCTGGCTGGCATCTTTCGCATCAAAACATTTGTCAGAATTTATCGACGAGTGGATCGTTTTATAGAGGCTATTATATACCCAGTGTTGGGCGTCAGAACCGTTGCAATCATAGAGCTGGATGTTTGTCCCATTGTTTGTATTGCTTTGGCTCAGGTCCACACATTTTAGGGGATTTAACATCGAGCGGATCGTACGATCTGATGGGTTAAAAAACCACTTTTGATTGGAATTGCCGGTACAGGAATAAGTCTGGATGTTGTTGCCGTTGCTCGTACTGCTACCGTAGTCGTCGATACACTTATTGGTGTTGTAGGTGAACTGAATGGCTTTTACTGGAAGTTCTTCCACATACTCATAAGTTGCGTAGCCGTTCTGAGACGATTTTGTAACGCCAAGTGCCGTTTTTATTCCCAGGCTTACATAGGTGGAATTCACATAACTACCACCACCGCCGCCGCTGCCACAGTCTCCGCCGCCGCCGCCACCGGAATAGCCGCCACCGCCGCCGCCGCCGGCAAAGTCTCCGGTGTCCCCCGTCATTCCGCTACCGCCACCGCCGAATCCAAAACCGCCGCCAGTCCACTTATTAGCACCTGCGCCGCCGCCATTCCCGGTCGGCTCATTGTTTGTCATTCCCATTTTCCCTGATTCAATATCGCAATCCGAATTTAATGAACAGGAAGCATCGGAAATGGAGCCGCCACCGCCACAGCCGCCATTGCCATTCTTTCCTCCGTTGCCATTGTCGCCATCATTGGTAATATAATGTCCATAGTAATCCAGTCCTTTAGATCCTCCTTCATCGGTGTCGCCTTGTCTGCCGTCATATTTCCTGCCAGCGCCGCCGCCGCCGCCGGCCACCATGAGCAATTTCCAATTAGAGCCCGGGGCTTTAAAAGCTATGGCGGAACCACCGCCGCCGCCACCGTTATAATGTGCACTCACGCCAGCCTTCCCTGGAATAAAACGGATGGTAGATCCTACAGGAACCTTGTCTGAACCGATTTCTACATAACCGGTCACCATGGCGCCTCTGCCCCCACTGTGGTCGTTGTCGAAGAAGCACCAACCTCCATCACCGCCCTTGACCTCCAGGTAAATGAAGTTTTTTCCAATAGGTACAGTGATGTCTACATAATGGGGATTCGTGGCGTCATCGAATGAAATGGTCGTCTGTGCTTTGAGAAAAGTTGCCAGGCAAAGGCTACATATCAGCACGCTCCACCGTAATGAGGCTAAAAAGTTGAATTTTGAATTTCCCTTATTCATGGTTATAATTTTTTACGTTATTGTTGATAATTTCTACTGCAAAAGTGCCAGGTAAAGTCGGTTTAAACTTTTGGTATTGTTTTGAATTCTAGGATTATTGTCCAAAAATGAGTTGCATTAAAAAAACAGCTCCGGTACTGGGTATGAATCCAGACCGGAGCATATTTAAGTTGAGTTTTTTAGGATTCGCCGTTATTCCTGGATCAGGAACTGCTGTAGGACCGATCCGTTGCAATCCTGGATCTCCACATTCGACCGTTTTCCGTACGCGCCGTCGCTATTCTCCACAATCTGCATGCACTTGCCTGGATTCACTACTGAGCGGATCGATTTATTCATTCCGTCATAGATCCATTTTTGGGCGTTTGTTCCGTTGCAGTTGTACAGTTGGATGTTGGAGCCGTTGCTGGTGTTGCTGCCGTTCAGGTCGATGCACAAATTCTGGGTATTGCGCATCTTAATAGCCAAGCCATCGAAGTACCATTGTTCGGCTGTGTTGGTATCGTCTTTGGTCCACAGCTGGATGTTGGAGCCTGATTCGGCGCCTGTATGAGAGTGCACCGCAAAACTAGGGGCGTACACCGGAATAATGTGTTTCATGTTTGCCGGGTTGTTGACCGTTGTAGCGCCATCGATCATCCACTTTTGATTGTAGTTAGAATATTGGCAATCCCACAACTGTAGGTTTACACCGGAACTTGACACACTTCCATTGGCCGCATCAAAGCATTTGTCCGAATTTACCGATGAGTGGATTGTGTTATACAGGCCGTTGTACACCCACAGCTGATTGGCATTGCCGCTCACACAATCCCACAGTTGGATGTTAGCACTGTTACTGGTATTTCCATCTGTCAGGTCCAAACACTTGCCGTAGTTCAATTTGGAGTGGATCGTGCGATCCGTCGGGTGAATTATCCACGACTGCTTCTTATTGCCTGCACAAGAATTTGTCTGGATGTTGTTACCATTGTCGGTGCCACCGTTAATGTCCTCGATGCACAAATTGGTATTGTAAGCAAACTTGATTTCCTTTTCGAAGGTGTACATCGCATAGCCATCCTGAGGAGAATTGGTAGTGCCGTAAGAATTGGCATTAGCGCTGGATAAATATGTGCCATTGCTATAACTGCCTCCACCGTTATCATAAGTAGCTTCGCCGTCACTGTTATAATGGATATAGCCGCCGTAATAGCCACCACCACCGCCACCGTAGTAGGTCTTAGAATCTGCATTTCCGCTTCCGGCCTGTCTCGAAGCCCCGCTTCCAAATCCCGCACCTCCTTTCACATCACAGCCGGAACCGACAGCTACTTGTTCGGGCGATCCATTCACCATCCCGGGTTGGCCTCCACATGGATCGGTACTTCCTTTAATTAAACCACCACCCTGGTAGCCTTCATAGTTACTAAGCTGTGTTTCTTTCATATCAACAATACTTGTTCTGCCTGGGCCTCCATCAGCACCAGTTGATTTTAACAATCCTATATTTATATTATAGCAGGCTCCACCGCCACCGGCAGCGACTGCAAGGACGACCCACTGAGAAGAACCAGGCGCTTTAAAAGCGAGGCCGGAGGCACCGCCGCCACCACTTCCATGGCTATTGCTTTCACCGGCCTCTCCAGCTAGGAAGCGCAGGGTACTTCCTACCGGGATCTTGCCTGAGTCGGAACCAAAGGTGAGCCGCCCGGCTACAGTTGCCCCCTGGCCGCCTTTTGATTGATCGTTTTTACCGCCATCGCCTCCCCGTAGTGCAATGTACATTTCATCGTAATCGCTGGTCACAAGGACATCATATGTTCCGGAGGTGATGACTTTCTGTGCCTGTGAAACTGTGATGTTCATTCCTAGGAAGATCATCAATAAGGGAAGGATCCAAATGTTTTTGTTGGATCTTTTGATTTGCTTTTTCATTGTATGATTTTTTAATTTTAAATCTTGATTGTGTATTACAGATTACAAAGGTATCGGACTGTTGAGCCAGAGTTTTTCACCATTGTCTTGAATACTTGGACTATTGTTTAAAAAAGAGTCTTGGCAAAAAAATACTCCGGCACGGGACTGAAACCCATACCGGAGCATTTCAAAAGAGCTATATATGATGCTTTGTTTATTCCTGGATCAGGAACTGCTGCGCGGCTGATCCGTTGCAGTCATAGATATCTACATTCGACCGCTTGCCATATGCGCCATCTGTGTTGTATTCGATTTGTATGCACTTGTCGGGGTTGACCACCGAGCGGATCGTTTGAGTCATCCCGTCGTACATCCATCTCTGGGCGTTGGTGCCGTTGCAGTTATACAATTGGATGTTATTGCCGTTGTCGGTGTTGCTATTGATGAGGTCGATGCACAGGTTCTGGTTACTACGCATTTTGATTGCCAGTCCGTCAAAATACCATTGTTCGGCCGTATTGGTGTCATCTTTGGTCCACAGCTGGATGTTGGAACCCGATTCGGCGCCGGTATGTGAGTGCACTGCAACGCCGGTAGCTAATACCGGGACGATGTGTTTCATGTTAGACACATTACTTACCGTCGTGGCTCCGTCGATATTCCACTTTTGGTTGTCGTTAGAATATTGGCAATCCCACAATTGGATATTTACACCCGTACTCGGGTTATCAGTTCCGTTTGAGGCATCAAAACATTTGTCCGAGTAGACACCTGAGTGGATCGTTTTGTAGAGGCCATTGTACACCCATTTCTGATTAGCGTTTCCAACCCCACAATCCCACAATTGGATGTTGGTGCCGTTGCTGGTATGTCCATTAGTCAGGTCAAGACATTTAGCGGTATTCGATTTGGAACGGATCGTGCGATCTTCCGTATTAAGGAACCACTTTTGTGCGTTGTTACCCAACCAGTTATGCGTCTCTATGTTTATACCGTTGCTGGTACCGTCGGTTTGAATACACATGAGAGAATTGTAGGCGAATCGGATACTTTTGATCGGCGAAACATCCACCAATTCCAAAGAAGCATATCCACTCTGCGGGCTGGTAGTGGTGCCCTGCCCAAAAGTCAATACAAAAATGTTTTCCATGGACGTATTCAGATAACAGGTTCCTCCGGTGACAGGGTAATCTCCATCGTTTACGTCTCCACCTGTGTAACCACCGCCACCGCCGGCGAAACCTGACGCATAATTGCCATCACCACCAGCACCGAAACCCCAGCCACCTTGTGGGCCGGTATTCACACAATCCCCTCCAGTTGGCTCTCCTGCACCCGGTCCTCCCGACCACCCAGCTTTGGCATGTTGGCCGTATTTAATGGCTGAACTTCCGGCCGTGTGTTGTTCATCATCACCAAATGCGCCGGCTCCTCCGCCCTGGTTAGGGTCAGAGATGCCGCCATTCCCATCACCTTCCTCACCCTGACTGTAAGCGGGACTTGCGCCACCTGAAATTCTGCCTATAATCAAATCATATATAGCTCCACCGCCTCCACCGGCGACCATCAACAGTGTCCACTGTTGTGTGCCCACTTCTTTATAGGCAATACCCGTACCTCCGCCTCCACCGGCCCCGGTACTTCCAGCAGTCTGTCGGGATTCTCCACTTCCTCCAACCATAAATCGCAGCGTAGAACCTGGCTTCAGATTATTGGAAGCAGTTCCAATTTTGAAATAAGATTTTAGAAATGCTCCTCTGCCTCCGCTGACTGTAATATCTTCAAATACATTTTTAAAACGGATACTTCCACCATCTCCACCGATGGCGGTCAACGCGATGTATTGATCGGTCGTTTGAGGAATGACATAATCATGATAGTTGCCCTCATAATTGAAGGGGACAACTTGTGCCGTGAGTTGAACGGCGGTTCTGAAAAAGAGCAAGCCCAACATGGGCGTTACTTTGGAACAGAATTGGAAGAAACTTTTGTTGTATTTCATAATTTTAATCTTTTGCTTTGAGAAATGTTTAATACAAAGGTGCAGGGGATGGTCTTCGGGTTCTTGTACCATTGTTTTGAATTCTTGGACTATTGTTTAGAATAAAGCTCGAATAAAAAATGCTCCGGCACAGGTCTAATTCCCATACCGGAGCATTTCCAGAATTCATTCAATTCAATAATGCCTTACAATTGTTGGATCAGGAAGCGCTGTTTATCCGATCCGTTACAGTCCTGGATGTCAAGATTCGACCGTTTGCCGTAAACGCCATCTGTGTTGAGTTCGATTTGCATGCACTTGTCAGGGTTCACCACCGAGCGGATTGATTGGGTCATCCCGTCGTAGATCCATTTTTGTGCATTGGTACCGTTGCAATTATACAACTGAATGTTATTGCCATTGTCGGTATTGCTCTGGCTAAGATCGATGCACAGATCGCGATATTCGCGCATTTTAATGGCCAGACCGTCAAAATACCAGTACTCTGCGTAAAGGGTTTGATCCTTGGTCCAAAGCTGAATATTGGAACCTGATTCGTTACCCGTATGAGAGTGTACGGCATAGTTTGGAGCAAGAACCGGAATTATAAATTGGGAGTGAATGGGATCACTAACTGTAGTGGCTTCATCTATCTCCCATTTTTGGTTGTTGCTTGTGTAGTTACAATCCCACAATTGCAAGTTAACATTCGAATTCGGGTTAACGCTACCATCCAGGGCGTCAAAGCATTTATCAGAATTTACACCCGAGTGGATGGTCTTTAAGAGGCCGTTGTATACCCATTTCTGGGCGCCGGTGCCATTACAATCCCAGAGTTGAATGTTGGTGCCGTTACCAGTGTTGCTGTTGGACAAGTCCAGGCATTTATAGAAATCCATCGAAGAGCGAATTGTACGGTCCTCTGTGTTGAAGAGCCACTGCTGGTTGGAGTTGCCAGTACAATTAAAGGATAAGATGTTCGTGCCATTGTTGATACTGCTGCCGGTGTCATCAATGCATTTCCCTGTATTATAGGAGAATTTGATGTTTTTTTTGTCAAACAAACCATATTTTATATAGCCACTTGAAGGGCTGCGTGTGGTGCCTTCACCAATAATTGATAGGTTTTCTATATTGATACTTGAAGTCACGTGGCTGCCGCCGCCGCCGCCGCCGCCGCCGCCGTATTCATCAAATTCGCCGCCGCCGCCGCCGCTGTATCCACCGCCGCCGCCACCAGCCGAGTTTCCGGAACCACCACTACCGAAACCATAACCACCCCAGCATTCACATTTACAACCTAGACCTCCTGTGGACCAGCCCTTCATAGCTCCAGATGGGTTGGAATATCCAGAATTACAGGTTGCGTTGCCAAATATTGCATCTCTATCCATTGAAGCACCTCCGCTCGCATCATTAGTTGATTGACCCGGATAATTTGACAGTCCTCCATTATTGAGATCTCCACCGTGTGATGAAGTTCCGGATAAACCATTTTTTTCGGTATTCCCAGGACGGCCAGATTGTTTTTCACCACCGCCGCCGCCGCCGCCAGCGACCATCAGCACAATGCTTTCACTATTCCAGCTTGTTTTCCCGGCAGGAAGGAGGACTACAGCACTGCCGCCGCCGCCACCGCCGCCTGAGCCTTCGCCAATTGTTCCGCTTCCACTGTAATGACTTCTGCCATGCTGCCCCTGGATCATCCGTAGTGTTGAACCTGGAGAGATCTGGTTGGTTCCGGTGCCAATTTCAAACATACCTTTTGTCACAGCACCTATGCCGCCGTTGTGGTTCAGGTTGTATCCGCCATCTCCACCTTTTACTTCTAAGTAGAGGTAGGAAGCCTCTGTTGTTGATGGGATGGTTACTTCCTGATAGTGCCCGCTCGTCATATATTCGTAGGGATAACTCGGGTTATATGTGTACAAATAATTATCGGGTTCGATGGGGCCCTGGGCTCTTGCCATGTGTATGGCCACAAAGGTTATTGTCAATACGAAAACTCCAAATTTTCTAAGCATGTCATTGAACTTGTTTTGATGTTTCATGATATCTGTTTTTTTAGATAATCGAATTGCCTATGATTGTCAGGCGTGATTTGTTGGGACAAAGTTCGTCGCATATTAAAAGGGGGGCTTTTACTATTGTCTCGATTTCTTGGACTATTGTTTAGAATGCAGGGTCTTATAATAAAATGCTCCGAAACAAGTTGAATTGTTGTTCCAGAGCATATTAAATAGGTCGAAAATTCTTTGGGTTTTTATTCCTGGATCAGGAACTGCTGTACGTCTGATCCATTGCAATCATAAATATTTACATTCGACCGCTTGCCATACGCACCATCAGTGTTGTACTCGATCTGCATACACTTGTCCGGGTTCACCACCGAGCGGATCGATTTCGTCATCCCGTCATATAGCCATTTCTGGGCATTGGAGCCGTTACAGTTGTACAACTGAATGTTATTGCCATTGTCGGTGTTGCTGCTGCTTAGGTCGATGCATAGTTCACGGTGGTTACGCATTTTGATGGCCAGGCCTTCGAAAAACCATTGTTCGTATTCATTGCTGTCATCCTTGGTCCACAATTGAATATTGGAGCCTGACACGGCGCCAGTATGGGAATGTACCGCAGAACTGGTGGCTAAAACCGGAACAATGTGTTTCTTAAATGTCACATCAGCCACTGTTGCAGCGCCGTCGATGTTCCACTTTTGGTTGTTATTTAAATAGTTACAATCCCACAACTGGACATTGACATTCGAATTTGGGTATTGGCTACCACCGTTCGCATCAAGGCATTTGTCTGAATTTTTTCCAGAGTGAATCGTCTTGTAGAGACCATTGTATACCCAATGCTGATTGGCATTGCCCCCCACACAGTCCCATAGTTGGATGTTGGCGCCATTGCTGGTAGTTCCATTGGACAGGTCCAGACATTTGTTGTAATTCACCATAGAATGCACGGTGCGATCTTCGGTTTTAAAGTACCACAGCTGATTGGCATTTCCTGTACAGGAATAGGTTTGAATGTTATTGCCGTTGCTTATGCCACTCCCGTAGTCGTCAATGCATTTATTGGTATTATAGGTAAATTGTATAGTAGTAATCTCCGGAGCGTCATTCGTCAGCTGAAAAACAACATAACCATCTATTGGACTATTTGTATTTGGAGCAATGGTGATCTCATTAAAATATACCCAGGCGCCATTTAAATAACTGCCACCTCCTCCAGCACCCTTAACCGAAGATCCACAGCCGCCACCGGAATAACCACCACCACCACCGCCCATGGCGCCTGATTCCTGACCGTAGCCACAACCAAAAATATTACCAGCCACAGGTTGTGCCCCTCCAGCTTCTCCATCCCCGAAAGCATATTCTCCGAAAGAGCCTGTCGGTTCCCCGTTTTGCAAGGCACCATTCAGCCCTCCTCCACCGCAGGGTTCGCCATCACCACCGTTTGTTCCTCCTTTCACAGCACCACTTATACCTGAAATTGTTGTGGATGCAGATTGGCCTTCCTTGTGTGCGGAACAGCAGTCTGAATAGGCCCCTCCACCAGCTCCGGCAACCGCAATGGTTTCCCAGGAACTGTCACCAGTTTTTTTAATGAATAGGCCAGTTCCACCGCCACCACCAGCGCATTCCATATGCACTGTATTATAAATGCCACCAGTTTTACCAATAATCATCCGAACGGTTGATCCAGGCGGAACTTCATTTTCTCCAGTTCCGATTTTCAGATAACCCTTGATCAGGGCGCCGCCTCCGCCTTTGGTTTTGAATGGGGTGATCAACGCGGTGTTTATCCTGCTTCCACCGTCAGCACCCCTGACTTCAAACCGCAAGTGGTCGTAGGTTACATTGCCCGGAACAACCAGGTCTACGTACGAACCGGTATAGGAGACAATAAAGTTCTTATCATTATTCTGCATGGAAAGTGAGCGTTCACCATTTTTGGCCGCTGCTACAGCTGCGACACCGTATTGTTGTTCCATAGTGTTCCAATAATCCCATTGTGCGTTGAGCAGGGCAGGCTCGGTGAGAGCGATCATGATCAAAAGCAAACAGATCTTGATCTGGTTTGGCTTATTCTTTTTCATTTTCTATTTTTTATGAATTAATTGAGATGTTTTTTTCTTGTCAATACAAAGGTGCTGGCTTTGACAGAGCGAATACCGGACTAATGTTCTGAATTATTGGACTATTGTTTTGCATACATGGGTTGGCAATAAAACACTCCGGCAAAGGGCTACACCTTTGCCGGAGTGATACTAAAAGGATCAAAAAAAACTTTAAATTTTACTCCTGGATCAGGAACTGCTGTACGTCTGATCCATTGCAATCATAAATATTTACATTCGACCGCTTGCCATACGCACCATCAGTGTTGTACTCGATCTGCATACACTTGTCCGGGTTCACCACCGAGCGGATCGATTTCGTCATCCCGTCATATAGCCATTTCTGGGCATTGGAGCCGTTACAGTTGTACAACTGAATGTTATTGCCATTGTCGGTGTTGCTGCTGCTTAGGTCGATGCATAGTTCACGGTGGTTACGCATTTTGATGGCCAGACCTTCGAAAAACCATTGTTCGTATTCATTGCTATCATCCTTGGTCCACAATTGAATATTGGAGCCTGACACGGCGCCAGTATGGGAATGTACCGCAGAACTGGTGGCTAAAACCGGAACAATGTGTTTCTTAAATGTCACATCAGCCACTGTTGCAGCGCCGTCGATGTTCCACTTTTGGTTGTTATTTAAATAGTTACAATCCCACAACTGGACATTGACATTCGAATTTGGGTATTGGCTACCACCGTTCGCATCAAGGCATTTGTCTGAATTTTTTCCAGAGTGGATCGTCTTGTAGAGACCATTGTATACCCAATGCTGATTGGCATTGCCCCCCACACAGTCCCATAGTTGGATGTTGGCGCCATTGCTGGTATTTCCATTGGACAGGTCCAGACATTTGTTGTAATTCACCATCGAATGCACCGTGCGATCTTCGGTTTTAAAGTACCACTGCTGGTTGGGATGGTCGGTACAAGTATACGTTTGGATATTATTGCCATTACTTGTGCCACTCCCGTAGTCGTCAATACATTTACTGGTATTAAATGCAAATTGAATGGTAGAAATCTCTGGAGCATCATTTGTCAGCTGAAAAACAACAGAACCTGCCATTGGACTATTGGTGCTTGGATTAATGGTGATCTCATTAAAATATACCCAGGCATTATTGATATAACTGCCGCCCCCACCGGAACTTTTGACAGCAGATCCATCGCTACCACCGGAATAACCACCACCTCCGCCACCGGCAAAGGTTTGATCTTTCTGTCCGTGACCACAGCCAAAATAGTCTTTCCCGCTGCTAAATAGATTTAAGGGCTCAGACAAATCGGCCCAGGATCCTTTTGGCTCCCCGTTTTCCATGGCCGTATTCAAGCCGCCGCCGCCACCATCGGAGTCATCTCCGTTTGTTCCTGCTTTATTAGCCCCATTTAGACCTGAAGTTGTCGTGGATGCAGATTGGCCTTCTTTCTGTGACGTACAGCAGTCTGAATATGCGCCGCCGCCGCCACCAGCAACCGCAACGGTTTGCCAGGAGTTGTCACCAGGTTTTTTAAAAAACAAACCGGTTCCACCGCCACCGGCAGCGCCTTCAGTACTTGACGAACTAAAAGTGCCGCCACTCAATCCGATTATCATTCGGACGGTAGACCCTGGTGGAACTTCATTTTCACCGGTTCCAATTTTTAAATAACCTTTGATCAGGGCTCCGCCGCCACCTTTTGTTTTAAATGGTACGATTAGATCGTTGTTTATCCTGCTTCCCCCATCAGCACCCCTGACTTCAAACCGCAAGTGGTCGTAATTAACACTGCCCGGAACAACGAGATCAACGTATGACCCGGTATAGGAGACAAGAAAGTTCTTGTCATTATTCTGCATGGAAAGGGAGCGTTCACCATTTTTGGCATCTGATACAGCTGCCACTCCGTACTGTTGTTCCATAACGGTCCAATAGTTCCATTGTGCGTTTAGCAAGGCAGGCTCGGCTAGAGCGATCATGATCAAAAGCAAACAGATCTGGATTTGGTTTGACTTATTATTCTTTTTCATTTTCTATTTTTTATGAATTAGTTGAGATGTTTTTTCCTTGTCAATACAAAGGTGCCGGCTTTGACAAAATGAATACCGGACTAATGTTCTGAATTCTTGGACTATTGTTTAGAGTAGAATTATTTAGAAAAAGGAAGCTCCGGCACAGGGCTGAAACCCATACCGGAGCTCGTCAATTGAGAGGAAAGAAATATCTGTTTTTTATTCCTGGATTGTGAACTTTTGCGGATCCGAGCCATTACAATCATATATTTCCACATTTGATCGTTTGCCGTATACCCCGTCGGTATTATATTCTATCTGCATGCACTTGTCCGGGTTAACTACCGAGCGGATCGATTGAGTCACCCCATCATAGAGCCATTTTTGAGCATTGGAATCATTGCAGTTGTACAACTGGATGTTGTTGCCGTTGTTGGTATTGCTGCTGCTGAGGTCGATGCACAGATTCTGGCTACTGCGCATCTTGATGGCCAGGCCGTCGAAGTACCATTGTTCAGCCGTGTTGGTATTGTCTTTGGTCCAAAGCTGGATGTTTGAACCCGATTCGGCGCCGTTATGCGAATGCACGGCAAAGCTGGTGGCGACTACCGGAACGATGTGTTTCATGTTTGACACATTGCTCACCGTCGTGGCGCCATCGATGGTCCACCTTTGAGCATTGATATCTTTGCAATCCCAGACCTGGATGTTGTTTCCGTTAGTAGTATTGCCGTTGACCAGGTCCAGGCATTTTCCCGAATTTACCTTCGAGCGTATGTTTTTGGTAAGCCCGTCATAGGTCCATTTTTGGGCATCGGAATAATTGCAGCTCCAAAGCTGAATATTAGTACCATTAGTGGTATTGCTGTTATTCAGGTCAAGGCATTTATCAGTATTACTGGCCAGAATGATGTTGTGATTTCGAAAAATCCAGCCCTGGTTGAGGTTGTTGTCGCTACAGGTCCAGATTAGAATATTGTTTCCATTGGCCAGCCCTCCGGCCGCATTGTCGATACACTTTTTTACAGTCTGGGCCGCAGTAAGCCTAATGGAAGGCAATACGAGATCGCCAGGGCTTATGGGATCCAGATCACCATTAAAATACGCGGTTTGCAGACCGGATAAATAGTAAGAGTCATCGTGTATCCTTTTGGCATACGCTTCCTTGACAGTAGTAGTGGGGTTTAGGACCTCAAATTTTCCTCCGGCTACCGGCAGGTATTGTCTTGGCCATCTTTGGGTATAATCAGAGACATACTTGTCGGCCGCCCGGGAAAGTCCTCTGGGATAAACCGTTATTTCATGTACAATATCTGCGTTGGAATAATAAATGGCAGCATTGACAGTCATTTCTTTATAGGTGATCATGTCATCCACAGTCTGCTGTCCATTCAACATATCATAATATGGACCTTGAGTTGTATAGAATTTTACCCGTTTAAGGTTTGGCCTGTTTGCCCATTCCTGGATGAAAGCCTCACTTCCTGCATTGGGAGAACCAAAGGCCACAAAGTGGATGACTTTATCCGACAATATTGATGCATAATCAGCTAAAAAGTATTGGGATAATACGCCGCCTTTTGAGTGCCCGGTCACAATCAGTTTGTCAAATTCCGAATTATGATCCTGAAACCAGGTTTCCAGGCCGTGAGCACGCAGATTCAGCCACTCCTGATAAAAGAAACTATGTACATCCTTGCCGGGGTTCGTATTGCCATTCCAGGGCCATGTGATAAAACCGCCACGGATCCCGCTTTCCAAATTGGCATCCGTAGAAACCCCCGGGAATGCCAGCCAGGCCACCCGGTCGCTAATCGTGACCAACGCGTATGTATTTCCGGATGAGCCGTCATACTCCGTGGTTGTTCTGGTGAACAGGGTCGCGTTGTTTATCATTTTTGTCCAGGTATCTGAGTTGTGATAAATTTCCCAGAGCTGCGGCCAATATTGGGTTGACTCCAGAAATGCCGAATTCTGATCGGATTTTGTGCCTTTCTCCACCATACGTGAGAGCAGGGCTGCATAAACGTCTTCACAATATGTGCCCGTTTGGGCTGTAATGGGGCTGCTGTATTGGATTACAGCAATGAAGAGGAGTGCTCTTAATATCTGTTGGAAAACCTTTTTTTGATATTTCATATTTTTAGAATTTTTCAGTTTCAGAAATGTGTTTTTTATGGTGCAAAGTTGCAGGGGATAAACTCTGGACTCCTGCACTATTGTTTTGAGTTCTTGGATTATTGTTCAGTTTAGGATTCGGGCAAAAAAAGGCCCCGGAACAGGCTTGAAACCGGTACCGGAGCTTAGAATTGAGGGGAAAATGATTCTTTGTTACTCCTGGATCATGAACTGTTGCGGAGCTGATCCATTACAATCCTGGATGTCCACATTCGACCGCTTGCCGTACACGCCGTCGGTATTGTACTCGATCTGCATGCACTTGCCCGGATTGACCACCGAGCGGATCGATCGATTCATACCATCATAGATCCATTTTTGGGCGTTGGAGTCGTTGCAGTTGTACAACTGGATGTTGTTGCCGTTAGAGGTATTACTCTGGCTGAGGTCAATGCATAGGTTTTGATGATCGCGCATCTTGATGGCCCAACCATCGAAGTACCATTGTTCAGCCGTGTTGATATTGTCTTTGGTCCAAAGTTGGATGTTGGAACCAGATTCAGCGCCGGTGTGGGAGTGCACCGCAAAATTGGGAGCCAGGACCGGGACAATGTGTTTCATGTTTGACGCATTGCTCACCGTGGTAGCCCCATCGATCGTCCACTTCATGTTGTTACTCGAATAGTTGCAATCCCACAATTGGAGGTTGACATTGTTGGTCGAAGCGCTACCGTTGGTAGCATCAAAGCATTTGCCCGAATTCACCGACGAGTGGATTGTTTTGAAGAGGCCGTTGTACACCCAGTGCTGGTTATCGTTGCCACCCGTACAATCCCACAGTTGGATGTTAGCGCCGTTACTGGTATTTCCACTACTAAGATCCAGGCATTTATTGAAATCTAATGCGGAGTGGATCGTGCGTTCTGTTGGGTGAAAGAACCACTTTTGCGCGTTGCTGCCATTGCAGTCCCACGATTGGATGTTGTTGCCGTTGCTGGTTCCGCTGCCATTGTCGTCAATGCATTTCCTGGTGTTGTAAGCAAATTTGATCTGTTTGTAGGTAGCCTCATTGCTGAACTGATACAGGATGAAACCATCTTCAGTACCCATGGTAGGATCGTTCTTGATCATCACGATGTTCGTGATCGCCATTTGCTCGGTATTCAGGTAACTGCCGCCACCTCCGCCGGCATGATAGCCGGTACCATTGCCGCCACCGGAATAACCACCACCGCCGCCGCCGGCAATATCTCCCTCACCGCCTGGGCCAAATCCAAATGGCATATTGTCCGACTCCCAACCAAAATCCTTATCATAATAACTATAATCGTTATTAGCTTGTCCCGGCAATATATTTGGATTTTTATCTCCCCCCTCCCACATACACTGCCAATCAAACGTTCCATAACCGTTAGTACCGCCCAATGGCGACCCTCCGTTCATGCCATTCGTCCCACCAGCACCGCCATTGTTGCCGCCACCTTTTCCACCATCCCTGCCCGTTTCAGCAGACCTTCCGTCCTCCGCGCCACTACAACAATATGAATAAGCGCCACCGCCGCCCCCGGCCACTTGTAGTAAGTGCCAATTACTTCCACCATACCGCTTTATCAAGACTCCAGTCCCACCACCGCCGCTACAACCGGACGTAGTTCCGCCCGTCCGCGTGACCCCTCTTGAACCGACAAAAACCCGGATGAAGGACCCCGGGGGGAGCTGATCAGCCCCGTTTCCGATCTCATAGGTGCCTATGATCGTTGCTCCAGAACCTCCTTTCGCGGTAACGCCGCCGGGGACATCCTTTTTCCCTCCATCACCACCTTCCGTGTAGATGGTAAGATAATTGTAGCCGCTGTTCCAGGGCACCATGAAGTCTTCCGGCAGGCCGGTGTTGCCAATCCGATGCCATCCACCCCCCGTTTCCAGGGAGTTGATGGTCGTGCCGGATTCCCAGATGGTTTGGTCGGTACTGCTGACCAGTACCAGGTTGCGGTCCGACTGCAACCAGAGTTTGTTGCCGCCAATCGTGCCGGCACTCCAGACCACGGTATTGTTTTGGTTTTTGATCAAGAGCTTGCCATCTCCTTCCTGAAAGTACAAAGTGGCTCCGGTTCCTCCTGTGTTCGAGCTCCACAGGATTTCCCGGTCGTAAAAGCGAAGGGTAAGATTGCCATCCTCTTCCCAGGTTAGCTTGACTTTCTGATTTTCCAACAGCACACCGTGCAGGCTGGTAGGGAGTATGCCTGTTGTTTGGCTGGAACCGGGAATCGGCAGTTGCCCTTTCAGCAAGGAAACAGGCGATGTGGCCATTACCTCAGGCAAATAAAGGCCGAAAAACAGCATGATTATACAGCTCATCAGGAGCCGGGATTTAAGATCAATGAATTGCTTTTTCATCACTTTTGATTTTTACATGTATTTATTAGAAAACTTATGAGGACAAAGTTGCCTCAATATGACTTTATGCACTCGCACCATTGTTTCGATTTCTTGGACTATTGTCCAAAAAAATGCTTGCATAAAAAATGCTCCGGCATGGGTTTCAACCCATGCCGGAGCATTAGAAAAACAATAAGAAAAATGTGCAGTTTATTCCTGTATCAGGAACTGCTGTGCCTCTGATCCGTTGCAATCCTGGATATCAATATTCGACCGCTTACCATATGCGCTATCTGCGTTGAGTTCGATCTGCATGCACTTGCCCGGGTTGATCACCGAGCGGATCGAACGATTCATCCCGTCGTAGAGCCATTTTTGGGCGTTGGTATCGTTACAGCCCCACAACTGGATGTTGTTGCCGTTGTCGGTGTTGCTGTCGTGCAGGTCAATGCATAATTCCTGGTGATCGCGCATTTTGATGGCCCAGCCGTCGAAATACCAGTTTTCGGAGGACAGGGATGCATCCTTGGTCCATAGCTGGATGTTGGAGCCCCATACATTTCCAAGGGCGGAGGCCACCGCAACGCTTGGCGCCAAAACCGGGATGATGTGCTTCACATTCGCCGGATTGCTCACCGTCGTAGCGCCATCGATTACCCACTTTTGGTTGTTATTTGAATATTGACATTCCCACAACTGGATGTTCACATTCGAGTTGGGATAAGCACTACCGTTTGCCGCATCCAAGCATTTGCCTGAATTCACCGACGAGTGGATCGTTTTGAAGAGGCCATTGTACACCCAGTGTTGGTTATCGTTGTCATTCGTACAATCCCACAGCTGGATGTTGGTGCCATTACTGGTATTCCCACCACTAAGATCCAGGCATTTGCCAAAATCTAACCCGGAGTGGATGGTGCGATCTGTAGGGTGGAAGTACCACAATTGGTTGTAATTGCCGGTGCAAGAATAGGTTTGAATATTATTGCCGTTGCTGGTTTCACTTCCGTAGTCATCAATGCATTTATTGGTATTATAGGCAAATTTGATAGCCCTAATCTCAGGAGCATCACTTGTGAGCTGAAAGACAACATAGCCGTCCATAGGAGAATTTGTAGTAGACAATATGCTGAACTGACTAAAAAACAACCACAAACTATTCATGTAGCTGCCGCCGCCACCCGCGCCTTTAACCGAAGATCCACAGCCACCACCGGAATAACCACCACCGCCACCGCCCATGGCGCCTGATTCCTGACCGAAGCCACAGCCAAAATATTTACCACTCGAGGTAGTTGCACCTCCTCCTTCCGGATCCCCGGTAGTATATTTGCCCCAGGAGCCTTTCGGCTCCCCGTTTTCCGTGGAGCTGTTCAACCCACCTCCGCCACCATTGGCATCGCTTCCGTTTGTTCCGCCTTTTGTGGCCCCTTTTACACCTGAAGTTGTCGTGGATGCCGATTGGCCTTCTTGTTGGGCCAAACAGCAGTCTGAATAAGCACCTCCGCCACCACCTGCAACAGCAATTGTTTGCCAGGAGCCTTCATCAGGTTTTTTAATAAAGATGCCTGTTCCACCGCCGCCGGCAGCACATTCCAAATATACTGTGTTATGAATATCGCCACTTTTACCGATAATCATCCGAACAGTTGACCCTGGTGGCACTTCATTTGCAGCAGTTCCAATTTTTAGATAACCTTTGATCAAGGCTCCGCCGCCACCTTTGGTTTTAAATGGGGTAACCAGTGCGGTGTTTATCCTGCTTCCACCGTCAGCGCCCCTCACTTCAATTCGCAGGTGGTCATAATTGACATTACCCGGAACAACCAGATCTACATACGATCCGGTATAGGAGACAAAAAAGTCTTTATCATTATTCTGCATTGTAAGTGAGCGTCCACCATTTTTAGCATCTGATACAGCTGCGACTCCGTATTGCTGTTCCATAACGTGCCAGTAATCCCATTGTGCATTTAGCAGGGCAGGTACGAAAAGAGCAATCATGATCAAAAGCAAAAAGGTTTGGATCTTGCTTGGCTTTTTATACTTTTTCATTTTTTAATTTTTATGAATTAATTGACATTTTATTTCCTTACCAATACAAAGGTGCCAGCTTTAACTAAGGAAGCACCGGACTAATGTTCTGAATTCTTGGACTATTGTTTAGGCTGTAACGAGAATAAACAAAACATGAGTTATCCCGGGTTATGGAGCAATTCAGGAATCGGGATTTTTATTGCCGTAGGTGGCAATAGGAAGTAATGTTGGTGATCAAGCATAGAGGCGCGGAGCGCCGAAACGTCTGTAGCTTGAAAATTGGATAAAAGCAACAAGGTGCAGCGCACCGAAACAAGGGTTTTCGTTTCGGTGCGCTGCACCTTGTTATAATAAATGGCGTTGAATTCTAAAGACATTTCGGTGCTCCGCACCTATCGTAAAAGCTCATTTGGCTTCATTTAATATGCATAATACCTCACGTTGTGTTGCGCTTGGTAACAACCTGTCCCGATTCCCTTCGGGAAAGACACAAGCGCGGCGGGAAAATGCTTCGGCACGATGCAAAACCGTATCGAAGTATTTTGGCTATTTTATTCTTCAGAACAACCGCTGCTTCAAGCGTTCATTTCTTTACAAACCGCCAGGTTTTATCGGATGTCCCATCGTGAATTTTCAATACATACAAGCCACCAGGCGCATTGATTGGAATGGCCATCGACTTTGCATATGTGATCTTTCTTTGACTGATCAATCGGCCTTTCATGTCGAGTATCTCAACTTGCGCATGCTGAACGATTTCCTCAAACATAAGGTTCAAGGTGTCTGTCACAGGGTTTGGAAACAACGAGATGCCTCTAGCTCGATGCAATTGATCCGTACCTGACATGCTCCCTTTTACAAACGGGGTGATGATGGCTGCTGATTCCTGATCAAAAATATCTCTGATGTAAAATTGTACAAAGTACTGCTGATTGTCTGTCAGGTTGCTGATGTCTACCGTTGCCTCCCTGAAATGTGGCTTAATTTGATCAAGGGTGACAAGCGGAGTCCCTGATAGCTGGATGTTATCATATATGCGAAGATGATACGAATACTGAGGGGACAGCGAATCCACAACACCCCAACTGATTGTCAGGATATCGTTTTCTGCATCCAAAAGGAGATTTTCTATTGCCCCTGCAGGAAAACCCGGCTCGGTGGCAGTAATGGGCAGAGAGAGCAAGACATCATCTTCGTTGGTAACAGGCATGGTTGTACCGCCACTGGTCATAAAGTAATACGCATTGTCAATCACCCCGCCATCGTAGTTTTCGATGTAGTTGGTGGTTCCGGCATCGGGGTACACCCGGTCGAAATAACTCTTGTCAAAAGCATGCCAACTGTTATCTGAAGTTTTGCGCTTCCACCCGTTTTGATGATGGACTGTCCTTGCTTCCTGGCCATTGCCGAGCCAGTCTTCAATAAAGGAACTGGTGCGGGTATTGAACTTCAGATCCGGAACCGGGTATTTCATGGTGACCAGATGATGCCAGATCCTGTTGTACTGGTCGAACACCCAGTAACCGAAATACGTGACCTGTTGATCAGTACTCCAGGCCCGGGAAACCAGGGAATACCATTGGTTAGCCTCCCAGCCGATGCCAAAGTTCAGTGACCTCAAGCCGGTTCCTTCTCCACCGAAATTGGCAAGTTCTGTATCGGGATGGGCGTAATCGGCTGTTATGGTATCGTTTGAGGTGATCGGATCCCAAAGAGAAAAGATAAAATTTCTTCCTGCCGGATGTTCCTGCATACCGCAATACCCGCCGGCATCCTGCCCTCCGTTCCACAACAATCCGCAGTAATAGGTGTAGAGTGGGGAAGGGGAGGCGACTCTCAAGGTATTGATGATGACATCGCCGGGTTCATCGTCCTGATAGTTCAGATACAGTGATGGCGCCCGGTTCTGGGCTGACAATATTGATGCTGTTAAAAGCAATGCGAGCAAAATGATGCTTGATTTGGATTTCATAATTTATTGTTTTGGTTTAACTGCGGTAACTTGCACGATTCTTGGCAGGCTCATCAGTGTATTTTCATTTTCTCTGAATTGTTTAAGGGAAGAAAAGATATTTTCTATCTCTTCTTTTTTAGCAATTTGGTCCTTCGTCAATGCTTCTGAAATTCCCGTCATGGTCAATTCGGCCATCAGTTTGCCTTCTCCTTTCGAATGTACGGGTTGTTCAATTTGTACTGTAATACCATGAAAACCGGCTTCCTTCAGCATTTGCGGTAAGCGTTGACCGATATTGGCATCAGCCCCCCTTTTATTGAGCAACTGCTGGTAGAGATTTACATAGGATTGAAACTCGTTATTCTCCGGAAAGCAAAAATGTCCAGAAAAGTCGGTGTCCTCGATCAGGACCCGGCCGCCGGGCACAAGGCCTTGATAAATGCTCTTAAGCAATTGCCTGGCGTAATGGAGGTGTGAAAGCAGAAATCTTGCGTATATCAAATTGTAGTTGGATTTTTCCTGGAATTCGCCGACGTCCAGACGACAGAAAGACACGTTCCCGATGTTATGCTCCTCAGCAACACGCTTTGCGTAAGCAATATTTTGCTGATCCAGATCAAATCCATAGGCATGGCCCCGGCCTTCAACCCGGCTGGCCATGTTTAGGGTTACGCTTCCGTTTCCACAACCCAAATCCAGGCATCTCCCTCTAATAGCTCCCTGATTGTCATCAAGAAACCTGTTTGTAAAGGGAGCAACCGTTCTGGACAGCACCTCTAGTCGGTCAATGCCTTGCAAACCTCCAAAAATTGAATAATCGCCCATATCTTTTTTCATTAAGTTGTTTTTAGATGACTTTTACAGTAAGCTTATCCAAGAATCAAGATGACCAGCAGTACAGTTCCCAAACTTAATAGACTGGATCCGGCGATGATTGTAGACAGCGTACTGGTGTCGCCTCCGTACCGTTGCAGAAGGATTACATTTATAAATGCAGGGGGCATTCCTGCCATGATGATCAAATCATCGCGCCAAAACTCCGGCAAGCCGATGATCAGCGCGATGGTTCCTGCCAGAAGTGGAGCAAGTAATAGCTTCAAAAATACCACCACACCAAAAGGTTTTACAAACTGACTGAATCTGGGTTTCTGAATGTTCAGGCTGATGATCAGCACCGAAACCGGAACTACCAGATTTGCCAGGATATGTCCGGCATGAAACAGAGGTTTCATAAGGGGATGTTGATTGCCAGGTAACTCAAACCAGGCCCACAGCAAGCTGATGACCAATGAAATGCAAATGGGTGTTCTGGTAAATGCCAACAAGGATTTCCCGGCGCTTTGGAAAGAGAATTTTCCTGAAACGAAATACATTGCCATAATAGGCCCGAGCGTAAAGATCAGCAACCCGACTCCCAGTTCAGAAATCAGGACAGCTTCTACTATTGCATCGTGATTGTCAGGAAAAACAACTGAAACCACGGAATACCCGAGGGTCGCGGAGGTTCCAAATGCAGCACATAAGACTACAGCCCCCATTTGAGTTGTCGTCAGCCCCAATTGTCGGCTTATTATCCACGCAAGTACGACCATACTCAATTCAACCAGGATCATAATACCTGCGCCGAATAGCCATTTCAGTTCAAATTGTTGGGTTGCCAGATTAACAAATATCATGGCTGGGATGCCCAGATCGAATACAATTCTGGCAAGCCCCCCGGCGAGGGATTTATCTATCACACCTCTGTGCCTGGCCAGCAGCCCACACAGGGCAATGATGACCAACACCAGAATAGACGATAACATGGTTTGAAAAATGTACATGGCTAAGCATCGTTGATTTTGGACAACTATTGAAATATGGTTGTAGGGGGCCTTATGCTATTCCCTTTATTCGGGTAATGGTTCTTTAGACCTGTCATGAATCTTGCGAACAAAAAGCAGGGAAATTACTGCCGCTGCCGATAGATACCAGGCAAAGGCCAAATCATCATGCTCTTTATTGATCAGCCACACTGCCACCATGGGCGTGGTGCCTCCAAAAATGGCATAGGTCAGGTTATATCCTACACTTACCGCACTTACCCTGATATTGCCCGGAAACATTTCAGCAAGTAAGGCAGGTACCGGTCCTGCAAAAGCTGCAAGCAGCAAGGCAAGCACCATCTCGCCCAAACGAACCATCTGTATATCCGAATGATACATAAGCCAGGTAATAGGATGGGCCATAACAGCAATGGCAATGCCGGCACACAGTAACACCGGACGTCTGCCTACCCGGTCCGAAAGCCAGGCGAAAAAGGGAACACCACCAAGAAAAACCAATAGACCCGTTGTGTTAATTTCCAAAGCGACAGTTCTTGCTTCGTGTACATACTTTATCAGCCAGGTTACGGAGAATACGAATATGCCATAGAAACCCACAGCGGTTATCAAGTTAAGTCCGCTTACCTGCAACAGCTGCCGCCAGTTACGGAGCAATTCCCGGAGAGGGTTCTCCACTTTCTTTTTCACAGACAGGGTTTCAGGCATGTGACGGCGGATCAGGAAGCCGACACCAGCGACCATTACTCCCAGAATAAAAGGTATCCGCCAGCCCCAGGTGCCCAGCTCCTCTGCTGTCAACACTTTGGACAGGAGCGTGCTCAGCATCGATCCCAGCAGGATTCCGCCAGTAGCGCCTAACAAGGATGTGGAGGCAAACAAACCTCTTTTACCGGCTGGAGCACTTTCAGCCAGGTAAACAACAGAGCTGGTGTATTCACCGCCCACTGAAAGCCCTTGCAACATACGCAGGACAACCAGCAAGACAGATGCTGTAACACCAATTTCAGCGTGGGTAGGCATAACACCTATTAAAAATGTAGGTACAGCCATCATGAGTACCGATAAATTCAGCGCCCGTTTGCGACCGATTCTGTCACCGATGTAGCCAAAAAAAGCCCCGCCTACAGGGCGCATGAGGAATCCGGCAGCAAAAGCGCCAAAGGAGGCGATCAAAGAAGAGGTGTCGTCCTCGGCAGGGAAAAACAACTGCCCCAGTGTACTGGCAAAAAAGCCGTAAACCGCAAAGTCGTACCACTCCATAACATTGCCAATTATACCGGCAGCAACAGTGGCTGTACGGGTTTTCGAATTGTGACTGATTGTAGCGTCCATAATCTGTAAAATTTTGTTGGGGCAAAGGTGTGCCGGAACCGTTAACTGGCTTTGGACTATTGTTTTAAATCCTGGGATTATTGTTTAGCCACAATTGGTGTATCTGACGATTGAACAATAGTCCATTTAATGGAAACAATGGTCCAAGACTACCTCTGAAGGAGACCTCACCTTTGCCCTATCGAAATTCAAAAAAACGAATCACATGAAATACAGACATTCAATCACAACCATGCTTGCCTTTTTGTTTTGCTATACCATACTTAGCGGACAAGGCTCAACTGCTGCTGCGACTAAAGTATGTTTGCAGATAGGCGGACTTTCCGATACTTCCTGCATTTACCTGCAGGCAATTCATGAGAATAAAAAATCAAATCTGGATTCTACCTACCTGAATAAGGATGGCGAAATTGTGTTCCAGTTGCCAACTATGCCGGAACCCGGATATTACAATATTGTCTTGCCTTCAGGAACTGAGTTGCCTGTGTTGTTGAATGGAGAACGAAACATCACTTTGTGTACGCAAATGGATTACCCAATCGACAATATGGCTGTGGAAGGCAGTCTGGAGAATGAATTGTTGTACAACTGTTTGCAGTACGAAAGCCATCTGGGCGAACGATTTCAGAATGAGATCCAGGAATTGCAAAGAAACCGTCAGGAGTCCATGGACCAGCAATTTGTCAATCAGCTTCGCGAACGGTATTTCGTTGAGCGGGAGTCATTTTATGCTTCAGTATTTGCCAGGTATTCCAACACCCTATATGTAAAATATGAGAAAGCCAACCAGGAACCTGCCATCCTTAACAGAATTGCATCCGCTGCTCTGCTCAATAGGAGTGACCGGCAACAAATGATGCTCAGTCATTACTGGGATAATGTTGATTTCCATGATGACAGACTGTTGAACACCCCTATGGTTTTCGATAAGCTTTGGCAGTATTTCAACAAATTCGTACCAGATCAAACGGATGTGAAGCTGCAGGCTGTTGACATACTGATGGACAAAGTTGCTGATCACCCGGCTTATTATCGGTTTTTTGCAGAGTGGCTGACAAAAGAATACAGAGCGCCCTTTACCGGGATGATGGACCCGGATGCACTTTACATCCATATGGTAGATCATTACCTGACCAATGAGCGTGCTTTTTGGGCCGATTCACTACAGGTATACGCCTGGAATTTGCGTGCCGAAGATCTTCGGGCGAGTCTGGTTGGAATGCCAGGGCAAGACTTTGCATCTAAGGCCGCGGATGGTGTCTCTCACAATTTATTCGACATCGAATCACCATATATAGCGATCTTCTTTTTTCATACTGACTGCGAACACTGCATCGAAACTACTCCTGAACTAGTTCAGAAATATCGCGAACTAAAGGAGCAGGGCTTGATGGTGGTAGCTGTTTCGATGGGTGCGGAGGCCGATGAGTGGAAAGCATTCATGGAGAAGAACCGCATGGATGATTTTGTGAACCTTACTGATGAGGATAACAACAGCATCTTCAAAAGTTATTTTGTACGAGCCACACCTGAAATCTATTTGCTTAACCCTGACCGAAAAATTATTGGAAAACATCTTTCTGTTGAGGATATTCAAGCGGTTATGGAGATGGATAAAACGGGTGAACTAAATGAAATGAGCTCGTCACGGTAGTTAACTGAATGTGTCAGTCTGCTTAATAAACAGCAAACAAGACCAATATGATTCATCCCGAATTTTCCGCTTAATGGAAGGTTCGGGATGTCTTTTCGCCGCGCTTGTGTCTTTTTTGACCAAGCGCAACTCAACGTGAGCTGCTAAGCGTATTATGTGTTGCCGAATGAGGCTTATCTGGAAAGGGTATTATTGGAACTTCCCCATGAAACCACAAGTAAAGCCCTATATGTAGACTTAGTTGATTAATTTTGTTGCCGACCATGCGGCACAATGTTCTCCTTATTCTTTTTCTGGAACTTATTTGTAGTTCCTTTAGGCTCAATGGCCAGCAGGTAGACACATTACCAAAGCTGTATCATTCCAATTTGTCCCTGTTCGATGGCAATAACGGACTGCCAATCTCCTGTACTTCTGATGGATTAATGGATAGAGCAGGTCGTCTATGGATAAACCCCTGCTTCTCACAGGAAGAACACCAAACGATCAACTTTTACCGGTTTGACGGCACGAAAGCCGACTTTATTGATTTGCCAAATGTGCCCTCTGGTATAAAAGGACAGGCAGTACTATGTGGTTTTAATCGAAAAGATGAATTATTTGGGTACTTCCGCAATACCTCTACCTGTTTTATTTATGATCCCAAGACGCGTGGATCGAGGTATGTAACCATTGATTCCTCCAATACGAGGATCTTTTTTATCGGTGCTGTTGAAAAGTATGGCTTGATCATACAGGCTGTTACCCCTTTGTATCACCTGATTTACAAGCTAAGTGACAACCGTTTGGAAAAGCTGTTGTCCATACCCCGTTTGGATACAAACAGTGAAGACTATCCATTAGGATGGGGAGGGAAAACCATTTTAACAGATAAAGAGCTTTGGATCACAAATCTTAAGAATGCTGATGATAATGACCATGCAAACTCGACTAAACACTTAGGCGCTTTTGCCAGAATTCAACTTTCTACGTTACAGATAAGGAGTTATGATCTTAATGACCTTTTTAGTGGTACCATACCGGCCACACTCCGTCCATGGCATGAACAGGTGATTTCTCTCGGACAGAATGATGAAATGATCATATATCTTTCTGCCTGGGATAAATTTTTTGTTCTGGATAAAAATAAAGAAAAATTTCATCTAATTGACCCATTTAGAAGGGAGAAGACGGCACCTTTTTCTGAAAATGTAAACCCATATACGGATGTCAGAATAGTCAGAGACTCCCTTGGAAATGTATTGTTCCTCGGCCATAATTCAACTGGGTATCGGGCAGTTTTACGCGATTTAATTGGAACATATTATGATTATACCCCTATAGTATCTGCAGTGCTGGACACCGCAAGGGTGGCGAATATTTTCATCCAAAGTGCACAAAGTCACGATTTTAGAAAGCAGGCATCTTTCTATTTGAATAGCGGTCTGGTAGTAGTTGATCTGAGGCTGGCAGGGTCGATTAAACATGTTCTGAGTAATTTCAATACTCGGGCTATTGTGGAAACTGCTCCCCGAGAATATATTGTTAATGCGCATAGGGAGCCGTCTGTAAACAAAATAAATACCCTTACCAATGATCCGGGTCAAACTGGTATTCCACTTTTTTTACATTGTTTTGGCTCTGACTCAACAACCTTAAGCCTGAATTATTTATCAAACCTGGTCAAAGACAGCAAAGAGTCTATTTGGGCCCCGATGGATCAACAATTTATCCGATTTCGGCGTGATGGATCCTGTAGAACGTACTTTGTCGGTAAGGATTTTTTAAAGTTCACTTTTCTAGACTCTACCAACATTGCACTTGTTGGTGATGCCCAATTGTTTCTTTATGATGTGCCCAGCCAGAAACTCAGGGAAGTACTCATAAAAGGTATTCCGGTAAAATTTAAAGATGCAGTTAATCAAATTTATGTTTCTAAAAATGGGGTCATTTGGATAGCCGCTTTGGACGGATTGCATCAAATCAATTTGAAAGAAGGGACCTATCGTTTGATAGGAGAGGCAGAAGGCTTTCAAAACAACCGGATCATGTGCATTGATGAGGACGAGCGAGGAAGGCTCTGGATAGGTTCTTATGGCGGCGGCCTTTATATATATAATCCAGCAACCAGTGAGTTGCTAAATGTAGACAAGAAAAAGGGCTTGTCCAACAATATTGTCATAGGGATTCTGTCCGATGATATGGGGGTGCGATGGCTGTCAACATACTCAGGTATAACCCTGCTTACATCAGAAGGGGAAGTATTCAGTCGTTTGTATACTGAAGACGGACTTTCAACAAATGAATTTAACCGATACTCTTACTATAAAAGCCAAACTGGCGAGCTGATTTTTGGCTCGATAAAAGGAATAAATGTCCTTCAACCAGAGGGTATAAAGGCACAGCTGGATGAACTTGGCTCACCCCGTGTTTACCTGACCGGTCTTACATATTTTGATCCAAAGCTGGATAGTCTGGTAAATAAAATAAATTGGTCTCTTAGCGTTGAAACCATAAAACTACCGGCATCCCATCGCTCCATTCAATTGCATTTTGCCTTGTCCAATCTGTTACGCCATTCGGAAAACAATTTTGCATACAAGTTGGAAGGGCCGGATATAAAAAAGCCAATGGATTGGATTTATATTGGCGCTATTAACCAGTTAAATCTTCAAAACCTTCCACCAGGTAAATACAATATATTAATTCGCGGCTGTGATTTTCGTGGCAACTGGACGGCAGTCCCGCTTGTAATTCCCATACAAGCCGCTGAAATCTTTTATAAACAAAGCTGGTTTTTCCTGCTCAGTGGAGGGATCATTCTTGCCCTGGCCTTAATATGGTTTCAACAACAGAAAAGAAGGCGCAGGAGACTCCAACAAGAGTTGTTACACAGAACAAAGGAAATCATGAGCACCAGGGATCAATTGGTTGCCCAGGAAAAACTTGCCTCACTGGGCCAGCTCACAGCCGGGATTGCCCATGAAATCAAAAACCCGTTGAATTTCGTCAATAATTTCGCTTTGGATTCCTCTGTTCTGACTGACCGGTTTTTGGTTGAACTGGAAAAGGTGAAATCTGAAATCGAAGCCGACCGGTATGATCGCATTGTGCATTATCTGGCAGAGATGAAGCAAAATGCCCTGGATATCAACAGCAGCGGAAGTACAGCCGACCGGATCGTGCGCAGTATGATGGATCATGCAAGAGGAACTTCAGACAAGAAGCAATTACTTGATCTGAATCACCTGATTCAAGAAAATACACATTTGGCGATCAGTGGCTTCGGGGCTATACATTCAGATTTTTTTACTGATTTGACTGAAAAGTTTGATCCAAAAATGCCCCAGATTTATGCTTCTCCGCTAAATGTCTCCCGGGCTATTCTAAATATTTTAAACAATGCTTGTTACGCTTTATATATGAAGCAACAGCAAGACCCGCAGTTTAAACCGACGCTTCAAATTCAAAGTCTTGCAACAAAAGGACGAGCACTGATAAAAATCCGCGATAATGGATTGGGGATATCTCCCGACATTGTGAATAAGGTTTTTACCCCTTTCTTTACCACAAAACCTACCGGGGAAGGCAACACCGGACTTGGCTTATCTATTTGTTTTGACATTATAGTATCCGAGCATGGCGGCCAGTTACACGTAGAAAGCGAACCAGGAGTATTTACCGAATTTATGATTGAATTACCCATTTCAGGAAATGTAGCCTGACAAGGGTTAGACAATTAACCCAGGTTGTTGCCAATTAAGATGTTCTAATGAACCACTATGAATTTGGATTGCAGAAGAAGGCAAAAAGTATGATCCCCAGCTTGTTTCTGCTATCACTTTGAGCATGGTGCAACATCTATTAACCTCGGATTTCAATCCAATGGAGAGAACCCTGGTATTTTTACCATCCCGGGACCGCGCGTTTGAATATTCCGTGGCATGAGTAATTGTTCAAACGTAAATATTTGATATTTAACCACTTAGTGATTGGTATCTTGGGCGTGCGCGATCACTCCGGATTATAATCAGGGGTTTCTATATATTTACTTGCGCGACTTTTTCAGACAGATGATTGTGTTCCCACAGTTTTTTACATTTGCTTCTACAATGAAGCGCAGCTCCTCCTTGTTTTTTTTATTGTTGCTGATAGGAACATGGCCATTCGATGGGCTGTGGTCCCAGGAAGAATTGCCTAAATTATTGCCCTCAAACCTGAGCGTTTTTGACATTGATGCCGGGATGCCAATATCCTGTATCAATAATGGTCTGTTTGGTGTGAATGGTACATTATGGATTAATCCATGCTCTGGACAGGAGGAACATCAAACCATCAATTTTTACAGGTTCGACGGACATCAATCGGCTCTGGTAGAGTGGCAGAACCTTCCTGAAAAAGTAAAAGGACAAGCCTTTCTTTCCTGTTTTACCAAATCAGGTGTACTTATAGGTTATTTCAGAGGCTCGAATACCATTTTTTGTTTCGACCCGCAATCACAAGCGACGCAGTATTTCACACTGGATTCGATCGAGGCTAAAATTTCATTTATTGGCATTACCGAATCCCATGGTGTGATTGTGCACGCTATGACTCCAAATAATCACCTCATTTACCAATGCCCGCAAGGGCAACCTACTCTGTTAAAGGCAATTCCCCGTAGAGTTAAAGGCATTAAAACCAATGTTCTTGCTTCGGATGAAATGTTACTTACTGAAACAGATTTATGGGTTGTGCGTCCAATTAAAGAAGTAAATACACAAACGCTGATAGAAAATGAGCCTGATTTGTTGGGTTTGATCCGGTTCAATCTGAGCAATCATGAAGTTTATGAATTTAACCTGAAAGATTTATATCCCGGTAAAATTCCAGCTCCTGTCAGAATTGAAAAGGGGTGGGTCTTGGCCCAGGGAAGCCACAATAAAGTCATTTTATTTCTGACAGCCTGGAGCCAGTTCTTTCTTATTGATCCTGTTGATAATTCTGTAAAAAAGTACCAATCTGAGGGAATCGGGGATATATTAAGGTCATTTAATAAAAAAGATTTTAGTGCCAGGTTCTTTATTAAAAGAGACAACATCGGGAACCTTCTTTATTATTATAAATGGCGCAATGATATTTATGCAATATTGGAGGATACAAACGGCCAATACTATGATTATTCATCAATATTAAATACAGCCAGGAAAAATTCCCGTTTTCCCCAAAGCGGTATTAATGACATAATAAGCAGTAACTTCCTGAAACAGGTATATGTATTCATGAATTCCGGCCTGGCTGTGGTCGACATCAAATACTCCAGTTCTATTTCAGTCCGACTAGATGAATTAGCTGTACGGAATATTAGTGAGATTGGGCCTGGTCAATACTTCACCTTTCCGGAACCTGCAGATTGGTTTGTCCAGTTCAAGACAGGGGAGGGGACGTCAGATAAATTCAATTATCCATATAAATTTGATTGCCTTCGTTCACCTGCCCGTCCAACTGGACCAAAACACCTGATAGATATTGTCAAGGACGCTCGTGATGGTTTTTGGGTGCCATTTGATAAGCAACTTGTCAGGTTATATCCGAATGGCAACTGTAACAGTTATGCTGTAGGCAAGGACTTCATGAAATTTGCCTTTATAGATACCTCAACCATCATTTTTGCTTCTGACAATCAGGTGTATTTATACCATATTCCTGATCGGAAATTAAGCCCTGTAGAGGGAAATCAGCAGCCTTTGCGCATAAATGGGGTTGTCAATCAGTTTTATGTTTCCAAAAACAAGGTGGTTTGGATCGCAGCATTGGATGGGCTACACCGTGTTGATCTTAAAACCGGGGCCTACAGATTGTTTACAAAAGAAAATGGGTTTTCGGATAACCGAATCATGTGTGTAGAAGAGGATGATACAGGACGGTTTTGGTTAGGTACTTATGGTGGTGGCGTTCAAATCTTTGACCCTGAATCAGAGAAAGTCACGGTAATTGATCAAAAAAGCGGGCTTTCCAATAACATTGTGGTAGGTATATTGTCGGATGATGAGGGATCCCATTGGGTTTCTACTTTTGAAGGATTAAACCTGGTTTCTCCTGCCGGTAAGGTGCTAAGCCGCTTGTTTAAAGAAGACGGTCTTTCTTCAAATGAATTCAACCGTTATTCATATTTCAGGGGAGGCAATGGTGAATTGCTGTTCGGGTCTGTGGCAGGAATCAATATCATCAGACCCGAACTGCTTAAACCTCAACTACTCGATACTGCATCGATCCGTATTTTTTTAACGGGGTATTCTTACTACGACTCGAATACCGATAGTCTCATCAAAAAGATTAATTGGTCAGATTCTATTGATATCATAAAGTTATCTGCTGCTAATCGCACCATCAGCCTGCAATTTGCCCTTGCCAGTTTGGTACGACTGGAAGCAAATACATTCGCCTATAAACTTGAAGGTCCAGATCATAAAGGTTCTGACGAGTGGATCTATTTAGGGACAAATAACAGCCTCAATCTCCAGGGATTACCTGCCGGTAATTACAGGATTTTGATCCGGGGATTTGATTACCGGGGAACCGGCACCTCGAATGTATTGGTTATTCCCATTCACGCTGCTGAATTCTTTTACAAAAGAACCTGGTTTATCCTTCTTTGTATTTGCTTTGTTGTGAGCGCTGTATTGATATGGGTCAATCGACTTCAGATGCAACGAAAGAAGCTGGAAAGAGAGTTAAAGGCGCGTTCGCAGGAGATCATGAACACCCGCAATCAGTTGGTAGCCCAGGAAAAGCTTGCTTCACTGGGGCAGCTCACAGCCGGAATTGCTCACGAGATAAAGAACCCATTAAACTTCATCAATAATTTTGCGCTGGATTCTTCCAAACTGGCTGACAAGGTTTTTGAAGAATTAAAACAGGCCGGTCAAATAAGCGGTTCGGATTCATACAAGAAAATGATGCGCTATCTGGAAGATCTAAAGCAAAACGCACTGGATATCAACAGCAGCGGCTCTACAGCCGACCGTATAGTGCGGAATATGATGGATCATGCGCGCGGGACTTCAGAGAAAATGCAGGAACTCGACCTGAATCATTTGGTAACGGAGACAATTCATCTGGCTGTAAAAGGATTTAAGGCAACCCATCCGGGATTTCTTATTAATGTAACCGAAACCTATGATTCTGATATTCAGAGTATTTACGGCTCACCGCTTAATCTTTCCCGGGCATTGTTGAATATCATGAATAATGCGTGTTTTGCTCTTTTTGAGAAAAAAGAGCAGGATGGCGTTCCGTTTACGCCTGCGATTGATATCCAGACAAAAGCCATAAACCAACAGGCAGAAATCCGCATACGTGATAATGGGCCAGGCATTGATCCTATAGTCAAATTAAATATCTTTACACCCTTCTTTACAACCAAACCTACTGGAGGTGGTAATACCGGACTCGGGCTGTCGATAACCCATGACATCATTGTGAATGAGCATAAAGGGAAAATAGAGGTTGAAAGCATTCCGAAGGAGTTTACAATGTTTATCCTTCAGATTCCGTTTAGCCCGGATATTCAATCTTCATCTCTTACCGAATTATGAGCGCTACCATTCTTGTTGTTGATGACCAGCCTATGTTTGAACGCTTGATCCGGAACATGTTTCGTGATCAGATTGATGATGGCTTGTATGAATTTGTATTTGCGCTGAATGGCAAAGAAGCCTTGGACGCGCTGGCTCAGAACAAGGCAATTGATATGGTACTCAGCGACATCAACATGCCACAAATGGATGGTCTGACATTCCTGGGTAAAGTGAAGGAAGTTCGCCCTGGCTTGAAGGTCGTTATGGTTTCTGCATACGGTGATATGCCTAATATCCGGAAAGCCATGAATTTTGGCGCCTATGACTTCATACCAAAGCCTATTGAATTTGAAGATCTGGAAGCCACCATACAAAAGACCTTGCAGGAGTCTTCCATCCTTAAACAAGCGGAAAAAGCGCGGGAACTGGCAGATGAAAACGAGCAACTCCAGGCACTTGACCAGTTGAAATCCAGATTTTTTACCAACATTTCTCACGAATTCCGGACTCCCCTGACAGTTATTTCGGGTATGGCGGAGCAGATACTTGAAAATGAAGGTAAATGGCCGAAGAACGAAGGAATAACCATCCGGCGGAACAGCAATATTTTGCTCGACCTGGTCAACCAGATCCTGGACCTGAGAAAACTGGAAGCTGGCAAAGTGGAAGCAAAACTGATTCAGTCAGACATCATTGCTTACCTGAAATATATTGTTGATTCATTCTATTATTTTGCAGAACGCAAGGATATTCAGTTCCAGTTTGATGCTGATGTTGAAAAGCTGGTGATTGATTTTGACCCGGAAAAATTGCTTCGGATCGTATCCAATTTATTGTCTAATGCCATAAAATTTACCCCTGAAGGAGGGCGCATTTCGCTACATGTAACATCCGGTGCGCAAAACCTGATAATTCGTGTGCAGGATACAGGCGTAGGGATGTCCCAGGATGATTTGTCCAATATTTTTGAGCGCTATTTTCAGGTATTACCCGAAAATAAGGCATCTGTTGGTACAGAAGGAACGGGTATTGGTCTTGCCTTGGCCAAGCAGTTGACAGAACTCCTGGGTTGGGAGATTTCTGTTGAAAGTGAAAAGGGTAAGGGCTCCATGTTCCAGCTTAGCCTTCCAAAGACCAATTCGGCGCCACAAGTTGATGCCGGTCAGATAAGCGGAGCCACTGCAGAGCCATCTTCCAGCCTTGAACCCGAAATACCACTGGCCATTAAAGCACAGGAAGCGGCCGGCGATGCCCTTCCCCGCCTGCTGATTGTAGAAGACAACCCGGATGTAACAGCATACTTGCGAAGCTGTTTGGAAGACCAATACACACTTTTAACAGCTGTTAATGGTCAAAAAGGCATTGATTTAGCCATTGAAGAGGTTCCAGATATCATCATTAGTGATGTTATGATGCCTGAAAAAGATGGATTTGAACTTTGCCAGGCACTTAAATCCGATGTTCGGACAAGTCACATTCCAATTATTTTGCTGACGGCAAAAGCTGAAGACGATTCCAGGTTGGAAGGTTTAAGTCGAGGTGCCGATGCTTACCTTAACAAGCCTTTTAACAAGCAGGAGCTGTACCTGCAACTCCGCAACCTCCTTAGAGTGAGGCAGGAACTTCAAAACCGCTATGCTCAACCCGGTGCTGAGGCGCCTGATCAGGATGAGCGTTTTAGCCATGAAGATCAATTTGTTGAGAAGGTCCGCCAGGCGATCATGGAAAATTTGGATGATGAGTATTACGGCATTCCGGAAATTTGCCGGGATGTTGCCATGAGCCGCTCCAATCTCCACCTGAAGCTAAAATCACTTACAGGCCGCTCTACCTCTCATTTTATCCGGGCTGTTCGGCTTTCAGAAGCTCAAAAAATGTTGCGTACATCCGACATGACGATATCGGAAGTGGCTTTTGCTGTTGGCTTTAGCGATCCTTCCTATTTTTCACGAACCTACCGGGAAGAGTTCGGACAAAACCCAAAATCCAGCCGGGTCTGAACAATAAGACTATACGTTTGAACAATAGTGCAAGTTCGATGGATGAGGCTGCGGGTACCTTTGTTCCAATATGGAATCAGTGTAGCATTCCGGAACAAAATCATGAAGTTGAGAATTTTCATAATACTTATATTTGGGTTGGGTCAGTTAACAGCCCAAACCTTTAAGGCAGACAGCCTGCGTCGGGAACTCGTATCTCTTGAATCCCGGCCTCCGGGTGTTGATTTTCTTGATCAAAGGGCTCGCTTAAAACTGCACCTCGGCATTGCGCTGCATGAAGCAGGCTCTTATCAAAAAGCCGGTCAGCATTTACAGGATGCCCATCGAATGATCACCGAAACGGGCGATAGTCTGTTGGTTGTGAAAAGTTTCACCTACCTCGGAAAAAACCATCTGGAACTTGGCGACACAGATATGGCCATTCAATGTTTTGAAAAAGCCTTCCAACATGCAACGGATGCTTCGAATTTTGAATATAGCAAGATTGCGTCTGCACACCTGTATACTTTGCACAAAGGGAGAAATAACCATGGCGAAGCTTTGCGGTATCTGGAACTGTACCAGGCTGCCAAAGACACATTGGTTGCTGGTGAACACATCCGCCTGGTGAATACCCTGACAAAGGAATTCAACGACAGCGTGGAAAGCTATGAAGACAGAGTTAAACTTCAGCGTCAAAAAGTCATCAGTACCGTTGGGATTTCCGGCTTTGTTATTTCAGGCATCTGTCTTCTTTTTGCTTTTCTTTATTATCAGCAAATGAAAAGACGCAGAGATGAAAAACAGAAATTGCAGGATCAGATAGTTGTGCAGGAGCGCATGGCTTCACTTGGGATGCTCACAGCGGGAATTGCTCATGAAATAAAAAACCCCTTGAATTTCATCAACAACTTTGCAAGAATAAACAAGCGACTGATTGGCGACGTCATGGCCCAGTTTGATGAGAATACCCTACAGCTTACTCCCTCAAAACTGCCCCAGATTCAAGACAGGCTTAAGAGCGTGCAACAAAACTCGGAAGACATTGAAACCAGTGGCGAGGAGATCAATCGAATCGTTTTGGCTATGATGGATCACTCTCGCGACACCTCGGATGTGCGCCGCGTTACTGACCTGAATGACCTTATTGATAAAAACCTGAATCTTGCCTATCAAAGCTTTAAAGCATCACAACCGGATCTTGTTGTCAATATTCAAAAGGAGTTAGACCCGGAATTGCCTGAAATTGAAGTGTACCCGCAAAACATTGCCAGGGTAATCATCAATATTCTCAGCAACGCTTTTTATGCCTTAAACGTGAAACATCAGGATTTCCCCGAGTTCAAACCTGAACTAAAAGTATCCACCATTACAGATGATCAGTTTATCGGCATTACCATTCAGGATAATGGTCCGGGAGTTCCGGCAGATTTGGTTCAAAAAATATTTACTCCGTTTTTTACAACGAAACCCACAGGCAGCGGAAATACTGGCTTGGGGCTTTCCATCAGTTATAACATTGTTGTACAGGAACACCGCGGTAAAATGATGGTGGATAGTGATCCTGGCATGTATACCCGTTTTAGGATTGAACTACCACGACTTATTTCGCCTGCTGCATGATAATCATAATTATTAGTTGAGGTTTATAGTGTAAATTCACTGAACCACAGCCAAACGTAAAAAGATGGTTTGCCAATTGGATTGTTGAGTCGCCCGGGAACGAGGGTGAAGTCCTTGTTTATTAGGTGGGTAGTTGTCTTGATCTGATTACGATTATTCTTTCCTACCTTCGTAATCACCACATGTACAACGCTATAAATAAACCACGACAATGAAAATCAATCAGCTCTTCCTTATTTACATGCTTTTATTTGCCAACTCCGCAATTGCCCAGGATGTAAATAAGGACTTGCACACCTCTTCTATTTCCATTTTTAAGAACGGCACCGCTTTTTTTATCAAATCCGGAAAAGTACCTACGGAGGATAAAGTGTATCGAATGACCGAACACATACCTTCGGCCTTATTTGGTACCTTTTGGTTAAGCTCTCCATCCAACGAGTTGAACAATGTAAGCAGTTATATTGACACACTGGAGAGCTCGGAAAAAATGCTTGCCAATTCCATTGCCGAGATGCTGAGCGCCAACCTTGGTCAGAGGGTAAAACTACATATTGGCGAATCTGAAGTGGTGGAAGGCGTAGTGGAAGAACTGGGCAAGATGGAAGATGTGCGCCTAATATCACCCAGACAAAGCATCATCAATTTGCGCATGGATGGCAAATGGCTAACATTGACCGTACAAGAGATCCGACGCATAGAATTTACAGAACCTCCCAATCGGTATTACGAACTCACCAAAAAGGAAATTAAACCCGTATTACAGGTTGATTTCAACTCGGTGAGAAAAGAGCAGTATCTGGATATGATGTACCTCTCCAGTGGATTGAGCTGGACACCTATTTACCTTATTGAATTAATCGAAGAACAAAAAGCCCGTCTAAGCCTGCGTGCTGAAGTGGTGAATAACGTGGAGGACATCAATAATACAGATGTCAATTTTGTGGTTGGGGTACCCAATTTCAATGACGCAAAAAAACTGTCGGCCCTGGTTGATTTTAGTGCATCAGGCTTTCATGACTATCCGACAGCGGCAGATGTGAATAGATTTGCAAACTCCGTTCAAGTGTTAAATTCCAATACCTATGAGATTGAGGAATTCGCTCCGGTTTCCCCTTCAGGTACTATGGATGGCATCGACGGCAGTGCAGAAGAGGACTTATTCTTCTACACGCTGAAAAACATGAACCTCAAAAAGGGTGGGAGAGGGCATTACCCGGTGTTTACGGCCAACATTGATATTGCGCATATTTATGAATGCAATCTGCCCGGAAACACGGAAAGCAAGAATTACTACAAGGATGATTTCCTTTTCTCCCCTGATCCAACAGTGGTGTACCATTCTATAAAACTGATCAACGACACCAAATATCCGTTTACCACAGGTCCTGCCATGGTGGTTAAACAGCAGGGAGATACCAAACCGATCAGTCAGGATCGTCTGAATTATACCTCTATCAAAGGGCATTCATTCATGAAGCTGACTGAAGCTCCGGATGTGCGCATCAATCAGGCAGAAAAAACCATTGCAGTTAAGGAAAAAGCCAAAACGGTGGTTCGAGGTAACTACACCGATTACTACGACCTCTTTACTGTGGAAGGAAAGATCAAAGTCAAAAATTTCAAGAACAAGAAAATTGATCTGAATATAAAACGGACCATCATGGGTGAATTGGGCCAATCGAGCATAAAGTGGCTAACGGCCAACAGAATTAATACTACTGGGCGCAATAGTTCAGGTTACCAGAATAATACGACTGATGTATGTTGGGAAACAAGCATAGGAGCGGGTGAGGAAATGACCATTACCTATAGTTACAAGATTTGGGTGCGGGCTTTTTAGTAGAGGCTGACGCCTGGTTTTTTAGTAAATCTGAAATTCAATTGCAGACTTATCAAAAATGTTTTTCCTGTCTACCTACTGAAAAAAAAGCACCTGAATCCATCCAGTATTTTGCGAACTTCGCCCTGTATGATCCGGAATTGTTTATTAGGGTTTTTGATTCAACTACTATTCTGCCATATCGCATTCGGACAGAGCGTTGGCGTCGCCATGCCCAAACTCTACCCCTCCGCAGTCAGCTCCTATGATATTGATCGCGGGATGCCCATCACATGCCTGAAAAACATGTTTGTTGATGGCAGAGGCAGGCTTTTCATCAGTCCCTGCAGAGGTCAGGACATTTACCAGAATCTGAACTTTTACCAATATGATGGCAATAAATCGCATTTGATACAGTTCGACTCACCAGACGGAAAGAAAATCAGCTGGTATTTGAAAGGACTGACCAACGGTGGACTGCTTTTTGGAACTGATGCTGATAATTCCTTTGGCTTTCTTTATAACCCGGATAACGGATCAAATCAGATCGCTTCATTTGACCAGGCAGAAAAAATCTGCAATGTGGTAGCCGGTCAGGGAAATGAGGTGTATGTACTGACCTACAAACCGGATGCATTTTGCCTGTATTCATATTCCACGGATGCCAAAAAGCTGCTTGCCAACATACCGTTTGCAGCAGAACCCATCCGTAATAAATCCTGTGAAGTTCCTGCAACGCTTTCGGGAAACCGGTTTTCATTTCTGCTGAATGACAAAGGCTTTGTCAGTTATTCCCTGACCGACCACAGCATAAAATATTATTACTGGACAGATCTGATTGGCAGTGCTTACAAAGGAATAACAGCTGGCGATGATCCGGAACAGGATTATTCCGGACAGAATTTCACAGGAATCAATGGGGACAGGTTATTGTTCTATTTGCGCTCCTGCAATTGCTTTTATGTGTTTGATCAGTTGTCAGAACAATTATCAAGGCAACCTGAGATGGATGGTTATTTTCAAAAATATCCGGTTCTCGATAATTTTGTCATTAAATTTTTCCACGATAACTGGCAAAACACATTGATTGAGTTAACCTGGGAGGTTAACCCGGTTAACTTATCAAATTCAGATTGGAATGCCGGCGTCCTCTTGGATAAGGATGGCCGGTTTTTCGATTATAAACCGGTAGTACAAATGGCCGGAGCCGGCAGGTATAATGCCGGATATGGATATTTTTTAAACAGCCGGAACTATAAGGAACAGTTATTGATCGCTACCGACGGAGGGCTTATTGCAGTTGAGGTTAAAAACAATTTGCCTGTAAAAACGGGAGTAAAGGGCTTTGCCTGTCGTACATTTGGAGAACTGGATGACAACCACATACTCATAACTTCAGAAGGCGGTAATAAGGTAATCATGAACCTCTCTACCATGCAGTCAACCTTGATTAGCAGGTGGAGCAAAGATCCATGGAGCAAAGTGCGCAACTATGGCCAATTGGTGTCAGGGACTGGCCAATTGTGGTACCCTGTTGAGGGAAAAGAACTTGCCTGTTATCACCTTTCAAACCGATCTTTCCAGTATTATAGTGTTGGAGAAGAATTTGACAAATTCAATTTCATTCAGCCACGGGAGATCGCCCTGGTTAACACTAAAAATGAAGTTTTCCGTTACAATCTCGATCAACATAACATCAGTCCTGTTGGCAAAAACGGTGTTCCCCTGCAGCTTGGAGGTACCGCCAACGAACTGTTCGTTGATAAAAGCGGAGTCCTGTGGATTGCATCCCTGAATGGTTTATGGCGTGTAGAACCTCAAACCGGTGAGAGCAAACATCTGGGCAAAGCCGATGGATTTGTAGACGACCGGATCATGTGTATCAGTGAGGCCGAGAATGGAGAATTTTGGCTAGGTACACTAGGTGGTGGTATCCAGTTTTACAACCCGAAAACAGGCGCTATGCGCGTGCTTGATCAGAATGTAGGGTTGTCTAATAATGCCGTCGTGGGCATCCTGATTGACAACCAGGGAGATCGTTGGGTTTCTACCTTTAATGGCATTACGGTAATTTCTCCCGAGGGGAATGTGCTGTTTGAACTGTCAGAGGCAGACGGACTCGCTCACAAGGAATTCAATCGATACTCTTATTTGAAGACCAGTGGCGGACAATTGCTATTTGGCGGGGTTGACGGCGTTACCCTGTTGGAACCCCAAAAGATTAAAGAACAATTTACCCAGACAGACTCTCTTCGGATTTATCTTACCGATATAGCGTATTACAGCAGGTCAGAAGGCGCCGAAATACACCGGACAAACCGGTTTAACCAACTGGAACGGCTTGTGTTGCCTGCTGCGCACCGGTACATCAAACTTGATTTTGGCTTGTCTGACTATACGGCTCCGGAGAAATGTTCATTTTCTTACCGGCTCCTGCACAAAGGAGAACAGGATTCTGCAAGTGATAAGGAAGCAATTTGGACTAACATCGGCTCCAGTTCCGAGTTATTGCTAAATGACTTGCCAGTCGGCTCCTATACCATTCTGATAAAAGGCATTAATTCAAAAGGCCAGTTGACGGTAGAGCCGCTTGCCATTCCGGTTCAGGTTCAGGAATTTTTTTACAAAAGCTGGTGGTTTTATGCGATCTGTGCGCTTCCCTTCATGTTCGGCGCTTATTTCTGGATACACCGCCTTCAAACGGAACGCGAACGCCTGGAAGCAGAAGTGGCCAACCGCACGCAGCAGATTTTGAGCGACAAAGCAATTATTGAGGAACAGGCAGCCAAGCTGCAGGAACTGGATGAGTTGAAATCACGCTTCTTTACCAACATCTCCCATGAATTCCGCACCCCGCTCACGGTCATAACAGGTATGGTTACCCAAATCCGGAAGCAACCCAAAGAGTGGCTGGAAAAAGGCATGGAACTGATCCAACGCAACAGCAATCAGTTGCTCACTCTGATCAATCAGATCCTTGATCTTCGTAAACTGGAATCCGGCACGCTGGGCATACATCTGATTAGAAACAATGTGGTTCCTTATCTGCATTACATCGCAGAATCTTTTGTTCAGATGGCCCAGGTAAAAGGTCTCCGCATACATGTGCTCGAAAATGTCAAGTCCATTGAGATGGATTACGACCCCGATAAAATGATGCACATCCTGTCTAACCTGCTTTCCAACGCCATTAAGTACACACCCGCCCCCGGCGATATTTATCTGCAAATAGGCAACGGTTTTTCGGAGGGTCGAGAACAATTGCTGCTTCAGGTGCGCGACACAGGGCAAGGAATAGCTGCCGAAGCATTGCCTCATATCTTCGATCAGTTTTATCAGGTAGAAGACCTTGCAACTCAAAAACCCCAGGGTTCCGGTGTGGGCCTGGCCCTGACAAAAGAACTCGTCAAACTCCTGGGTGGCTCTATAGATGTGAGCAGTGAGCCGGGCGCCGGTTCCACTTTTTCGCTGCGTTTCCCGATAACCCGGGAGGCTGCAGTTCAGGAAAGTCATTCAGCATTCGCTGTGACAGAACCTCAGATGAAGGCAAATAAAAATACTCCTGAAGTGGCACGGGAGTCTGAACAAATTATGGAAGAGTCGGCTCTGGAAACTGAGGGGAAACCTAGAGTACTTATCGTAGAGGACAATGCCGATGTTCGACTTTATTTACAAGCCTGCCTTGAAAATCAATATCAACTTCTCATAGCCAAAGACGGTGAGGAAGGAATTGACCAGGCACTTGAGCAAGTGCCGGATCTCATTGTGAGTGACGTAATGATGCCCAAAAAAGACGGCTTCGCCCTTTGCGATGTGCTGAAAAACGACGAACGCACCAGCCATATACCTATTGTGCTGCTGACAGCAAAGGCCGATTTCGAATCCCGCATGAAGGGGCTTCGCCGCGGCGCCGACGATTATCTTACCAAGCCGTTTGAACAGGAAGAATTGCAGGTACGCCTGGAGCAACTGCTTACCCTACGCAAAAAACTGCAGGAACGCTACCAAAACCCTTCGTTTTCCGGACAAGAACCGTTACCGGAAGCTGCCGAAACAGAAGATGTTTTTATTCTGAAACTTCGCCAACTGGTACTCGATCATATTGAAGAAGAAGACTACGGAATTGTGCCTTTGTGCCGCGCACTCGGTGTGGGTCGCACGCAACTACACAACAAAATAAAAGCCCTGACCGGCAGGTCTACATCTGAATTTGTACGTTATATCAGATTGAACAAGGCTCGTGAATTACTGCAAACCACGGACCTGAACGTCTCGGAAGTAAGTTATGAAGTGGGCATTTCCAATCCGGCGTACTTCTCACGGATCTATGCAGAAACCTTTGGGGAGCCTCCGAGGGAGACGCGGAGGTGAATGGTTTCTTTTGATTACATGATTGACGATTACATAATTACATGATTGTTAAAGTGATTTTTGATTGTTGAAGTGAAATTTTAGAGATACTTCAACAATCATTCATAATAAATCCCATCAACAATCATGTAATTATGTAATCGTCAATCATGTAATCGTTTAAACAAAGATGAAATACACACTCAAATTACTATCAACACCCACACCACATACAGGGCGAATCCCAATTCTAAAAAACAAGGTGCAGCGCACCAAAATGTCTGTAGAATCCGACGTCAGATGAATATTCAGGTGCAGCGCACCGCCACATTGGTTACGTTTCGGTGCGCTGCACCTTGTTGAACATATTATATTTTCGAGCTACAGACGTTTCGGTGCGCTGCACCTTACTCATGTTACATTCGGGATTGTTGAGGCAGTCAACAGAAGCTCGCAATTACGATACCCGTTTACACGCTTTTTCCCAAAATCAGGCATATCATATTCAGTAGTTTTGAGCATTTCACATCGAGATGTCCGGTTTTAAAAGCAGCCATCGTGTGAACATGCAAAAGATTGACAATCAATTTCTTGCATAGGTGTACTTCTCCCCGCCTGAACAATAGGTAAAGTAATTTTTCCCTTACTGAACAATTGGTAATATTCCCCGAACAATAGGTAACGTCCTCCGGCTTGCCTGTCTTGCATATTTGTCTTGCAATCACAACGACAACGTATGATGATTTTCGACACAGAAAAGCAAGCAGGACAATCCTTACAATTGGGCACAGCTGCACGTCGTGCACTGGACGGCCTGCTTAGCTCCATTTACAAACAGGACACGGAGGAGTGGCTCCGGCTGCAACTCAAACATATTCAAGGAGGCAATGGCCTGCACCTTGCCAGTGGCAATGGTATGGATAGCTACATGCTTGCTCATTTGCTGGATGCTGAATCTACGCTTTTAGGCATTGATGAAGATGCTGCCATGATACAAACGGCGCGAAATGCAGCTGTTAACTCCAATCATGGCGCAGTAAAATTTCTTCAGGCAGATCCGTTTTGCTGGAGAGCAACCGAAGCCTTTGATTTTATCTATACACGCCTCAGCGCCGGAAATTGGACCGCTCACAGCGCTTTGCTTTATTTATTGCGCGCCAATCAAAAAAAGAACGCCGTATTGCTGATAGAAATCGTGGCTCTTTCTGAATTCAAGGCCTATCCCTATAACCACGCATTTGCCCGTGCCATGGAACTGATCGGTATGCTGGAGACCACCGGAGATAAAGCAACCCAAGCTGAACTTCTGCTGCAACAACATGGATTTGAGCTACTCGAATTCAACACAGCCATGCCGGCATTTATTCCCAACAATCAGCACAATATAGTTTCCCTGGCGCTGGAAGCCTGCAGGGCGGCCATTTTACAGCGCCGTGGTTCCACAACCGAGGAATTGAATGCTCTCCTGCTCGAACTCAGGGAATTTGAACAACAAAATGACACCCTGATCAGTCGGCCGGGGCTGCTGCAAATTACAGCCAGGTAAAGCATAAAAAACCTCCCGGATAACCATCATCAGATAATTTTTAAAAACAACATACAATGAAACATATTCGTCTTATTGCTCTTCTGACAACCCTGCTGACTGCAAATCTGGCCCTGGCCCAATCGCCTGACGATTTCGTCACCACCTGGAAGACCGACAACCCGGGAGACTCCAATAGCAGTTCAATTGTTATCCCGACTATCGGGGGCGGTTACAATTACGATGTGGACTGGGGAGACGGCAACGTATCTTTTGGCCTCAGCGGCGACGCCACGCACGATTACGGGGTGGCGGGCACCTACACCGTTCGCATCCGTGGCGCTTTCCCGCGTATATATTTCAACAGCGGAGGTGACCGGCTAAAGCTGCTCTCAGTGGACCAGTGGGGAACCATTGCCTGGACTTCCATGGAGTATGCTTTTACTGCCTGTACCAATCTTCAGATCAACGCAACGGATGTGCCGGATTTATCTGGTGTGACCTCAATGTACGGCATGTTCCGGAGTTGCGAGAACCTGAATAGTGGCAATTTCAATAGTTGGGATGTGAGCA